>NZ_CP008884.1:0-4827500 GCF_000725385.1 Dyella japonica A8
CCGGGTTTTCAGTGGAACCCCGTGAGGAAGAGCATCTCGTCCGGGGAGGAGCGAAATAATAGCGTGACCCCACAGGGTTGGGAAGGGGTCTCAACGATTTTTTTTCACATCGATGACAAAACGTCGCCCGACGAGGCGCCCAGGCCCGCGTCCGGCCACGCTATGTCCGGAACCCGGGGCCATCCCGCGGCCGCGTCCCGCCTTCCCTGCCTTCGTTTGGGGCGCGACACGCAGGAGGCGCGGGCCTGCGGTTTTCAGGCGCGCGCTGGTCTTCCTCTATATGGTGAGCTGCCACCCGCGCGGTCTGCGCCCCATCGGGGCTGGGCCAGGTGGTGTTTCGGGGGATGCGGGGGGGACGTCCGTTGCGGGGAGCCCCTCTAGATAAGGGCGATCCCCGCGCCGGCTTTCCCAGGGCCCTGTCGGGGCGTTACGGCCGGGTGTTTCCGGGCGTCTGGGCCTGGGATGCTGGGGCTGTCACAGGCGCTGCCGGCCCGGTGCAGTGATCGTTGGCCGCCATGTCATGCCGGCAGGGCACGCCAACGTGATAGGGAATGAGGGCTTCGGGACTGAGCCTTTCCAGGATGTCCCACTCGTCTTCGAACGGAATGAACTGCTGCATGGTACTGCTCCTGCCAGGGTTGCTCGCCTCGTTCTTCCGGCGCGCAGGAGCATCTAAGCAAACGGCCCGGTCCGTACGATGACGGAATCGGGCCGTTTGGGGGCAACCGGGAGGGAAATCAGTCGATTTCGATCATCTCGAAGTCATCCTTGGTCGCACCGCAGTCCGGGCAGGTCCAGGTATCGGGGACGTCGGCCCAACGCGTACCGGGTTCAATGCCTTCGTCGGGCAGGCCCAGCGCCTCGTCATAGATGAAGCCGCAGACGACACACATCCATTTGCGCAGGGTGCCGGTTTCGTTGGTGCTCTGATTCATCGTGGACTGCTTGATATGGAAAATAAGAGGTTCATTCTCGCAACTCCCCCGCCGATGCGAAAGCGTATGGCGCCGCTTTATCCAGGATTGATTGGCATGCGCGAAAAACTCCAGGGCCAAGGCCTTTATGTGATCACCGACGGTCCCCGCCCCGATCTGCTCGAGGTGGTGGCCCAGGCGCTGGCCGGGGGTGCCCGGCTGGTGCAGTACCGGGACAAGACCACCGACCATCCTCGCCGCCTCGACGAGGCGCGCGCGCTGCGCGCCCTGTGCGCTGCGCGTCAGGTGCCACTGATCATCAACGACGACGTGGGCCTGGCCCTGGCCGCGGGTGCGGCCGGCGTACACCTGGGTGAGGAAGACAGCGACGTGGCAACCGCCCGTGCCGTGCTGGGCGAAAAGGCCATCATCGGCGTGTCCTGCTATGACTCGCTGCAGCGCGCCCGCGAGCTGTCCGCCGCCGGTGCCGATTACATTGCTTTCGGGGCGTTCTTTCCATCGCCCACAAAGCCGCACGCACGCCGTGCTTCGTTCGAGCTGCTGCGGCAGTCCGCCGCGCTGGGCGTGCCCCGAGTGGCGATCGGTGGCATCACGCCAGACAATGGCGGCTCGCTGATCGACGCCGGCGCCGACTACCTGGCCGTGATCTCGGCCGTGTTCGGTGACCCCGACGTCCGCGGCGCCGCCGAGCGCTTCGCCCAACTCTTCACTTCGCATTGAGACATCCACGATGACCACCAACCACGAACTCTTCCAACGCGCACAGCAGCTGATGCCCGGCGGCGTGAACTCGCCGGTGCGCGCCTTCAAGTCGGTGGGTGGCGAGCCGTTCTTCACCGCGCGGGCGGATGGCCCGTACCTGTGGGACGTCGAAGGCAAGCGCTACATCGACTACGTCGGCTCATGGGGCCCGATGATCGTCGGCCACAACCATCCGCATGTGCGCGAGGCCGTGGAGCGGGCCGTCAAGAACGGCCTGTCGTACGGCACGCCCTGCCCCGCCGAAGTCACCATGGCGGAAACCATCACGCGCCTGATTCCCTCGATCGACATGGTGCGCATGGTGAACTCGGGCACGGAAGCCACCATGTCGGCCATCCGCGTCGCCCGCGGTGCCACGGGTCGCAACCTGATCGTGAAGTTCGAAGGCTGCTACCACGGCCATGGCGACAGCTTCCTGGTGAAGGCGGGCTCGGGAGCGCTTACGTTCGGCGTGCCGACCTCGCCCGGCGTACCGAAGGCCAATGCCGACCTGACGCTCACACTGACCTACAACGACCTTGATGCCGCGACCCGCCTGTTCGACGAGCACGGGCATGACATTGCCGGCCTGATCATCGAGCCGGTGGCCGGCAACATGAACTGCATTCCGCCGAAGGACGGCTACCTGCAGGGCCTGCGCGAGCTGTGCACCCGGCACGGCGCGCTGCTGATCTTCGATGAGGTGATGACGGGCTTCCGCGTGGCGCTGGGCGGTGCCCAGGCGTACTACGGCGTGACGCCTGACCTGACCACCTTCGGCAAGATCATCGGTGGCGGTATGCCCGTGGGTGCTTATGGCGGTCGTCGCGACCTGATGCAGCAGGTGGCGCCGTCCGGCCCGATCTATCAGGCGGGCACGCTGTCCGGCAACCCGGTGGCGATGGCCGCCGGCCTGGCGATGCTGGAGCTGATCCAGGCGCCGGGCTTCTATGACCAGCTTGCCGCGCGCACGCGCCTGCTCACCGACGGCCTGCAGGCCGTGGCGGACGGCGAAGGCGTGGCCTTCAGCACCAATCGCGTGGGCGGCATGTTCGGCCTGTTCTTCACCCGGGAGAAAGTGGACAGCTACGCCCAGGCGATTGCCGCGGACACCGCCATGTTCAACCGCTTCTTCCACGGCATGCTGGAGCGCGGCGTGTATCTGGCGCCTTCGGCCTTCGAGGCGGGCTTTGTCTCCAGCGCGCACAGCGAGCAGGACATCGCCGATACGCTGGAAGCGGCACGTGGCGCATTGCGCGCCGCACGCGCCGGCTGAGATGACGTTGCGCTGCGTCCTGTTCGATCTGGACGAAGTATTGGCCGACTACGACCGTTCGGTGCGCGTGAGCCATCTGGCCCACGCCATCGGACGGACGCCGGAGGCCGTGCAGGACGCCATCTATGGATCGGGCATCGAGGACGCAGCCGATAGCGGCACGCTCACCGCAGAGACCTACCTCGATGCGCTGAGCACCCATCTTGGTCGCGCCGTGACGGTAGATGCGTGGACGGCGGCACGACGGACGGCCACGGTGATCCGTCCCTACATGCTCGAGCTGGCGGCAACGCTGGGCCAGCGCTCCACCCTGGCCATCCTCACCAACAACAGCGTGCTGATGGCGCAACAGCTTCACCGCATTGCGCCCGCGCTATTTCCGCTGTTCGACGGGCGCGCGTTTGCCTCGGCGCAATTCGGTGCGCGCAAGCCGGACGTCGAGGTGTACACGAACTGCCTTGCCGCGCTGAAGGTACCCGCTGACGCCACCTTGTTTGTCGATGACAACGAAGCCAACGTCGAGGGTGCGCGGGGGGCCGGATTACTTGTGCACCATTACCGCGACTTTGCCGGCCTGGAGCGGGCGCTCGCCGACCTCAGGGTGTAGCGGCCGAAAGGCTGCCGCGCACCGGGTGCGCTCCCACAGGCAGGGAGGCGCACCGCAAGGTTTGGGCTTAGCCCGCGATGAAGCTGCGCAGCGCGGCTTCGAGGCGCTGGAGGCCCTCGGCGATGTCTTCGTCGCTGATGTTGAGCGCGGGCACGAAGCGCAATACGTCCGGGCCCGCCTGCAGCACGAGCAGGCCATGCGCCGCGGCGTGATCGAGAATGGCGCCTGCCTTGCCCTTGTTCGCCTCGTTGAGGACCGCACCGAGCATCAGGCCGCGGCCGCGCACTTCGTCGAACAGTGGCAGCGAGGCGTTGATGCGCATCAGACCCTCGCGCAAGGCCTGCGACTGGCGGGCCACGTTCGCCAGCAGCTCGGGCGACGACAGCTTGCGCAGCGCCACGCGCGCCACGGCCGCCGCCAGCGGGTTGCCGCCGAACGTGGTGCCGTGCGCGCCGAACTGCATGACCTCGGCCACGCTGGGGCCGGCCAGCATGGCACCGATGGGAAAGCCACAGCCCAGCGCCTTGGCCAGGGTGACGATGTCCGGCCTGGCGCCGTCCTGCACATAGGCGAACAAGGTGCCGGAGCGCCCCATGCCGCACTGGATTTCGTCCAGCACCAACAATGCGCCGTACTGGTCGCACAGTTCGCGCACGCGCTGGACGAAACCCGGCGCCGCCGGCAGCACGCCGCCTTCGCCCTGCACGGGCTCCAGCATCACCGCCGCCACATCGCCGTGGGCAAAGGCCGCTTCCAGCGCAGGAACATCATTGAAATCGAGATAGCGGAAGCCGCCGGGCAGCGGCTCGTAACCTTCCTGGTACTTCGGCTGCGCCGTGGCCGTGACGGCGGCCAGCGTGCGGCCATGGAAGGAGCCGCGGAAGGTGACGATCACGCGCTTGTTGGCGTCGCGCCCCTGTGCCGTGGCCCACTTGCGCACCAGCTTGATGGCGGCCTCGTTGGCCTCCGCGCCGGAGTTGCAGAAGAACACGCGCTCGGCAAAGCCCGACGCCGCAACCAGTTCTTCGGCCAGTCGCAGGGGCGGCTCGCTATAGAACACATTGCTGGTGTGCCAGAGCTTGTGCGCCTGCGTGGTCAGCGCTTCGAGCAGATCCGGATCCTGGTGACCCAAGGCGTTCACCGCAATGCCGGCGCCGAAATCCACGTAGTCGCGCCCCTGCGTGTCCCACACACGCGCGCCCTTGCCATGGTCCAGCACCACATCGCGCGGTCGATACACCGGCAGCCAGTAGCGCTTGCCGAGATCGATCAGGGACTGGGCGGACGGGTCTTGCGCGTGCATGTCGTACTCCGGGCATCGTCGACGGAGACGACACCATGCTCAAAATGGAATTGGGGGATGGGGATGCGCCGCCAGTGGCGGCGGCCCTGCATCGTAAGCCCTGAGGGCAGGGTTTGCACGGCTCCGGCGCGTGCAAGGAGCGGACAGGACGCCTTGGAAACGCCAACGAGAGTGCTGCGGCCGCGCCCAGGGGCAGCTGCCGCAGCGGGAACGGGCCGAGATGGCGCAGGTGTGACATTTCACCTGTCCGCTGTTAACCGGGTGATACACCTTCGGCGAATTGGCTTAACCACGGGTGTTAAGCGGCTTTTGCGGGCATGTTTCGGCCCGTGGCTGTAACGCCATTAGCACGTTTCAAAGCGCCGCCTGCCGTGGCCACGCCGTGGGAAACGGCGTTTTTCAGCCATTGCCCGACCTTGGCACGGCGATTGCTCACCTGTACCCGTACAGGCGGGAAGGGGGAAAGAGCCAGCTGCGACAACGCGCCGAACACCGCGACATGGACGGTCTCGGCGACAGGATGGCGATGCCCATGGGTGGCCCAGGGCTACGTCGGCACGGGGCTCGCAGCTGGCAACCGGATCGCTCATTCCCGTCACGTCCTGACGGGAGGTCGTTGAAAAGCATTCCGCCGCAAGGCGGTGATGAGGGCGGTAACCCGGCAACCCCTGTGGCCGGGGCACCAATGGAAGCCCCCGACCCGACCCCTGCGGGTCGGGGGCCTTCCTTCACTCTCCAGCTCCAACGGTCCCGCATGACAGTCTTCCCCACGGTCGGTCGACCTCGACCGGAGCGGGCGGCGGGTGCTTGCAGTCAGATGGCTGGGTCGGCGCCCAACCAGCCATGCAGGAGCGAGCATCCGCCACCCGCCCCGGCGAGGTGGCCGCATATGACGGTGGAGGTCGCCCTGCCGGGCGTATGGACGTCCGTTCAGCGCAACTCGTCGAGCGCGAGCTGGTGCTTCTTGCACAGGCGGTAGATGGTCACCCGGGACACCTTCAGGCGGCGTGCGCATTCGCTCACGTTGAAGCGGCTTTCGCGCAGGCAGGCGATCACGGCATCACGTTCTGCCGCCACGCGCGTGCTGCCTAGGCTCGATCGCGCGGCTTGTTTGGTCAGCACGTCGGCCAGATCAAGGTCGTTGACGCTGATGAGCGTGTCTTCGGCCACCACTGCCGCGCGCTGCACGCGATTGAGCAGCTCGCGTACGTTGCCCGGCCAGGTGAATTCCAGCATCGCCCGGCGCGCACTGGCGCTGAAGGCGCGCGCACGAGTGGGATGCAACTCGCGAAACGCGTCCAGGAACCGCTGCGCGAGCAGCACCACGTCGTCCTCGCGCTCGCGCAAGGGTGGCATGCGCAAGCGCAGCACATTGAGCCGGTAGTAGAGGTCTTCGCGGAAGCGGCCCTGCTCCACCGCCTTTTCCAGATCCACGTGCGTTGCCGCCAGCACGCGTACGTCCAGCTTGATCAGCTGACTGCTGCCCACGCGTTCCAGCGTGCCCTCCTGCAGGAAACGCAGCAGGCTGGTCTGGGCATCCAGCGGCAGGTCGCCGACTTCGTCGAGGAATACGGTGCCGCCAGCGGCGGTTTCGAAATGGCCGATGCGTCGCGCGTTGGCCCCCGTGAACGCGCCGCGCTCATGGCCAAACAATTCAGACTGCACCAGGTTCGGAGGCAGCGCACCGCAGTTGATCGCGGCGAACGGCCGGTCGGCACGCGCGGACAGGCTGTGCAAGGCACGTGCGGCGACTTCCTTGCCGGTACCCGTCTCCCCCGTGATCAGCACCGGCAACTCCACCGGCGCGTATTTGCGCACGCTGGCCACGACTGCGCCGATGGCGGCGCTGCGGCCGGTGATGCCGCTGTCGCCGTGGTCGGCCGCGCGTGGCTCGTCACCGCCGATGCGCGCCAGCGCCTCCACCAGGCGGTCCACGTCCACGGGCGTGCTGAAATATTCGATGCTTGCTTCGAGGATGCGGTCGATCAACGGCTCATGCGCCGACATGTCGGGCGGAATGAGCGCCACCCACGGCAGCCACGGATGGTCGGCCATGAGCTGGGCCATAGCCTGGACGGTGGCTGGGTCTCCATGCCTCAGGTCGGCCAGCGCGACGACGGTGTCGTTGTTGCGCATGCCAACGCCACCCTGGGTACCGGCATCGGCCACACGGACGATCCACCCTGCCTGGGCCAGACCTGCCCGTTCCTCACCGGCTGGCTGGCCGAACCAGACGACGCATCGCCTGGCTTCCTCCCTCAATACAGCCATGGTCCCTCCCCCAACCCCTGAAGGGTCACAGGTTTCGGCCGGTCGTTGCCATGTCCTATGGCCGCCCCCCGGTTACCACGCCCGTCGCGCCAACCTAGCCCGCGACCACTACAGGAATGTGATATGGGTCACACAATATACAACTCTGCCTGCCGCAGTCACCCGACAAATGGCGCACTTGGCGTCGGACAGAAGCCGGAGGCCATCAGGCCGGCTAGCACCAATGGCCTAGGGTCCCAAAGCCGGGCCGAACGCTTGTCCCGAGGCCCGCAAAGCGGCACCCGAAGCGGCAGAACGCCTACCAGACGCCGGTGTTGGGCATTGATGCCCAGGGTTCCTGCGGCGGGAGGTGACCGTCTTGCAGTAGTTCTACGGAGATCAGGTCCGGCGAGCGTACGAAAGCCATGTGTCCGTCGCGTGGCGGGCGGCTGATGGTGTAGCCCATGGCCTGCAGGTGGGCGCAGGTCTTGTAGATATCGTCCACGCGGAAGGCAAGGTGGCCGAAGTTGCGGGCGCTGCCGTAATCCTCGGTCGAACCCCAGTTGTAGGTCAGCTCGATCTCCGCCTCCGGCGACTGCGGCGCAGCAAGGAACAGCAGGGTGAACTTGCCTGCGGCGTTTTCCGTGCGACGCATTTCCCTGAGGCCCAGGCCTTCGCAGAAGAAGCGCAGGCTCGCGTCGATGTCGCGAACGCGGATCATGGTGTGCAGATACTTCATGGATGGCTCCGTGGCGCGGGGACGCCGTCATCGTGAGGAAGGAAACGCCGGATATGCCGCGCCATGTCATCGAGCGCATCGCGTGGCGAGGGCTCCGGTACACCGAGGGCATACACGCGCAACAAGCCGTCCGCGACGCGGCGCGGCTGCACGTGCAGGTGGAAGTGCGCCACTTCCTGCCCGCCCGCCGCACCGTTGGACTGCCACAGGTTGAGTCCCGGCGGGTGGAACACCTCGCGCAAGGCGTGCGCCACGCGCACGCCCAACTGCATCACCTCGCCGGCCAACGCTGGCTCGATGGCATAGATGTCTTCGACATGCGCCTTGGGCACCACCAGCACATGCCCGGGCACGGCCTGGCGAATATCGAGGAAGGCGAGCGCATGCGCCGTCTGCGCCACCACGCTGGCTTCAATGCGGCCGGCCACAATGTCGCAGAACGGGCAGGCCATGGCGGTCAATCGAGGAACAGGTCGGGCAGCGGCGGCTGGGACGCGTCCATGGCATACCAGGTGAGGTCCGTCACGCCCGCCTCGTGCAGCACATCTTCATCGATCAGGAAATGGCCGGAAAAACCCTTGGCTTCGCGCGTCAGCACCGCATGCGCCGCGTCGGCCACGATGGTCGGCTTGCGGCAACGATCGATCGGCACGCCCGGGATCATGTTGAGCGCGTCGGTGGCGATGATGGTGCGCGGCCACAACGCATTGACCGCCACGCCCTTGCTGCCGAGTTCACCGGCAAGGCCCAGGGTGACGAAACTCATGCCCATCTTCGCCAGCGTGTAGCCCGTGTGCGGCGCCCACCATTTCGGATCGAGCGAGGGCGGCGGCGCCAGCGTGAGGATGTGCGGGTTGGCGGACTTCAACAGATGCGGCAGGCACGCCTGCGCGCACAGGAAGCTGCCGCGCGCATTGACCTGCTGCATGAGGTCGAAGCGCTTCATCGGCGTGTCCGCCAGGCCGGCGAGCCAGATCGCGCTGGCGTTGTTCACCAGGATGTCGATGCCGCCAAAGCGTTCGACGGTGGCGGCCACGGCGGCTTCCACCTCGTCTTCCTCGCGGATATCGCACTTGATCGGCAACGCCTTGCCGCCTGCGGCTTCCACCTCCTGCGCCGCGCTGAAAATGGTGCCGGGCAACTTCGGGTTGGGCACGCTGCTCTTGGCGGCAATCGCCACGTTGGCGCCGTCCTGCGCCGCACGCACGGCAATGGCCAGGCCGATGCCGCGCGACGCGCCGGTGATGAAGAGGGTCTTGCCCGCCAGGCTGCTCATGGAAGTGTCACCTCAGTCATGGATGAGGCAGTGTAGAAGCGCATTTCCCGGGCGGAAAGTGCGGATCGCACCGCAAACGTTTCAAGCGATGCGCTTCAGGCGCGCTGGAAGCGCGGAAGGATGTCGCGCAATTCGGCCAGGCGTTGCACCGGGTCGGTGATCTCCAGCAGACGCTGCTGCTCATCTGTCTGCAGCGGCAGCAGCTCGGCCAGCCTGAAACCCAGCCAGCTGGCATCGTCATAGCGATGACGCGGTGCATTGCGCCAATGCGGCGCCATGGTCTCGATCAGGCGCTCAAGAATGGACTGCAGCAAGGCAAATTCCACGGGCACCTCCTGCGACGACTCCGCGGGCCAGAGCTCGATGTCGCCACGCACCAGGCCATCGGAGCGTACGCGCGTGCGCGTTACGCGGAACCGCTCGCCACCTTCGGCCTGGATGCCCAGCAGGCCATCTTCGCGGTTGTGGAAATCGACGATGCGCGCCAGTGTTCCCACCGCGGCGGGCAAGGCCGGTGCACCGGCCTCCTGCCCTTGCAGGATCAGGCAGACGCCGAACGAACCGCCGGTGCGTGCGCACTCCCGCACCATGTCGAGGTAGCGTCGCTCGAAGATGCGCAGCGAAAGCTGGCCGCCGGGATACAACACCGTACCCAATGGGAACAGCGGGCGATCGGGGTGAAGGGTCTTGGCGGCCATGCGGGGAGTCTACCCGCGCAGGGTTCCCCTGTAGGAGCGCACTTGTGCGCGACCGGGGCATCCCGGAACGCCGCGGTCGCGCACAAGTGCGCTCCTACAGAAGGACGAGAGCGACGATCAGGACTTGATGGCGTCAGCAAAGCGCCGCGGCGCGCCTTCGAAACCGCCATTGGACATGAAGACCACGTGATCGCCGGCGCGCACTTCGCTGCGCAAGGCTGCGATGAGCGCGTCCACTGTCGGCACGGTGCTGCCGCGGCCGTTCAAGGCGCCGGTCACGCGCCCCGCATCCCACGGAAGTTCGGGACGGTGCAGGAACACCACGGCGTCCGCATCGGCCAGCGAGGGCGCCAGCGCTTCGGCATGGGCGCCCAGGCGCATCGAATTGGAACGTGGCTCCAGCGCCACCACGATGCGTGCCTTGCCAACCTTGGCGCGCAGGCCCGCGAGCGTCGTGGCGATGGCCGTGGGGTGATGCGCGAAATCGTCATACACGCGTACGCCGTTTGCCTCGCCCACGACTTCCATGCGGCGCTTGACGCTCTGGAAACTGGCGAACGCCGGCAGCAGCGCGCGCGGGTCAGCCCCGGCCGCCGTGGCTGCGGCCAGCGCGGCGAGTGCGTTCATCACGCTGTGGTTGCCGAGCAGGGACCAACGGATCTCGCCGATCACCTCACCGTTGCGGCGCACGGTGAAAGCGGAGCCGTCGGCGTCGATCAGGTCGGCCTGCCAGTCGCCCTTGCCGATGCCGAAGGTTTCCACTGGCGTCCAGCAGCCCATGGCCAGCACTTCGGCAAGGTGATGGTCGTGCGCGTTGACGATGAGCCGTCCATTACCCGGCACGGTGCGCACCAGGTGATGGAACTGGCGCTGGATCGCCGCCACGTCGGGGAAAATATCCGCGTGGTCGTATTCGAGGTTGTTGAGGATGGCGATGCGCGGTCGGTAGTGCACGAACTTGGAGCGCTTGTCGAAGAAGGCGCTGTCGTACTCATCGGCCTCGATCACGAACGGCTTGCCGCTGCCCTTGCGTGCCGACACATCGAAATTGCCCGGCACACCACCGATCAGGAAGCCCGGCGAGAGACCCGCGCTTTCCAGCAGATGCGCCAGCAGGCTGGTGGTGGTGGTCTTGCCGTGGGTGCCGGCCACGGCCAGCACTTCGCGTCCTGGCAGCAGCGTCTCGCCCAGCCACTGCGGACCGGAGATGTAGCGCAGCTGCTCGTCGAGCATGTACTCCACGGCCGGGTTGCCGCGCACCATGGCGTTGCCGACCACGACCAGATCGGGCGCAGGCTTGAGGTGATCGGCCTTGTAGCCGTCCATCAGGCGGATGCCCAGCGATTCGAGCTGGGTGCTCATGGGCGGATAGACGTTGGCGTCGGAACCCTCGACGGTGAGGCCAAGCTCGCGCGCCAGGGCGGCGACGCCGCCCATGAAGGTGCCGCAGATGCCGAGGATGTGCAGACGCATGTGTAACCCACTCGATGGAACGCGGCCGGGCGTATGCCGGCCAGAAAGCATCGGGCCGCCTTGCGGCGGCCCGGAGTATCAACCGTTGGCGGCTGCCGAGCCGGCATCAAGCGCGCGCTTGACGCGTCCGGTGACCTCGTCGAGTTCGCCCACGCCGTCCACCACCTGCAGCTTGCCGCGGCGCTCGAAGAAGTCGGCGACGGGCGCGGTCTGCTCGGCGTAGACCTTCAGGCGATCGCGCACGACGACCGGATCGTCGTCCTTGCGGTGCTCGGCGGCGAAACGGATTTCGCAGCGGCCGATGATCACTGCGTTGGGCACGTCCAGCTTCACCACGGCATCCAGCGGCTGGCCGATCTTTGCCAGCAGGTGATCCAGCGCGTCGGCCTGGGCCAGGTTGCGCGGATAGCCGTCGAGGATGAAGCCGTTCTTCACGTCATCCTGCGAAAGGCGTTCTTCCAGCATGGCGAGCAGGATGTCGTCCGACACCAGTTTGCCTGCATCCATCACCGCCTTCGCCTTCAGACCGGTCGGCGTGCCGGCCGCCACGGCCGCGCGGAGCATGTCGCCGGTCGAGATGTGCGGTACACCGAGTTCCACCTTCAGACGCGCGGCCTGGGTGCCTTTGCCCGAACCGGGCGGACCGAGAAGGACGAGTCGCATAGTGCTCCAAGGGATCCACGAACCACGCACGCTGCGAGGCCCGGCGGATACAAGAAAATGGGCTCTCAAATTAACTTCTGCGGGCGATGGCGTCAAACCGAGAAACCGGTCAAGAAATGGCAAGTGTTTGTTGCGAAACGGGTTAGTCGTGACACGGGAATGTCACGGGGACGCCACGGGCGGGCCGGATTAAGCTCTGCGAGTCCCATTCGAGGAAAACGCCGTGTCCGCACCCCGGATCCATATCGTCACGTTGGGCGTCAGCGACCTGCCGCAATCGCGTCGATTCTACGAAGCCTGGGGCTGGCGAGCCTCCTCGGCCAGCAATGAGAACATCGTGTTCCTCAAGGGCGGCGCCGCCGTGCTCGCCCTGTACGGACGCGATGCGCTGGCCGAAGACGCGCTGGCGGAAGACCTGCCCACCGGTTTCCCCGCGGTCACACTGGCGCGCAACGCCAGCTCCAAGGAAGAAGTGGACCGCTGGTTTGCCGCCGCACTGGCAGCAGGCGCGCGCGAGCTGAAAACGCCGCAGGAGGCGTTCTGGGGTGGCTACTCCGGCTACCTCGCCGACCCCGACGGACACCTGTGGGAGTTCGCATTCAACCCGTACTTCGTGTTTGATGAGCACGGCAACCTCGCCCTGCCGGATTGAGAAAGGCTCTGAACGATGGCAACCAAATCCAAGCCTGAAGGTCGTCTGCTCTATGCGCAGTCCGGCGGCGTCACCGCCGTGATCAATGCCACCGCCGCTGGCGTCATCGAAGCGGCGCGGGTGAAAGGCGTGCCGGTCTATGCCGCGCACAACGGCATCCTGGGCGCGCTGCGCGAGGAGCTGATCGATACAACGAAGGAAACAAAGGCCGCCATCGCCGCACTGCGCCACACACCGGGCGGCGCATTCGGCTCGTGCCGCTACAAGCTCAAATCGCTGGACGCCAACCGCGCCGAGTACGAGCGCCTGATCGACGTGTTCCGCGCCCACGACATCCGCTGGTTCCTCTACAACGGCGGCAACGATTCGGCCGACACGGCGCTGAAGATCTCGCAGCTCGGCAAGGCCATGAACTACGACATCCGCTGCATCGGCGTGCCCAAGACCGTGGACAACGACCTGGCCGTCACCGACTGCTGCCCGGGTTTCGGTTCAGTGGCGAAGTACACCGCCGTGTCGACCCTGGAAGCGAGCCTGGACGTGGCATCGATGGCGGACACCTCGACCAAGGTGTTCATCCTCGAGGTGATGGGCCGCCACGCCGGCTGGATCGCCGCCGCCGCCGGCCTTGCCGGGGAAGGCGCCGACGCGCCGCCCCACATCATTCTGTTTCCCGAGCGCCCCTTCGACGAAGCCGCTTTCCTTGCCAAGGTGAAGGCCACGGTGGAGCGCGTGGGCTGGTGCACCGTGGTGGCCTCCGAGGGCCTGCTCAATGCCGAAGGCCAGTTCCTGGCCGAGGCGGGCACGCGCGACGCCTTCGGCCACAGCCAGCTGGGCGGCGTGGCGCCGGTACTGGCGGCGCTGGTAAAGGAAAAGCTGGGCTACAAGTACCACTGGGCCCTGCCGGATTACCTGCAACGCTCGGCGCGCCATCTCGCCTCGAAGACGGATGCCGACCAGGCCTACGCCGTGGGCAAGGCGGCGGTCGACTACGCGCTCGCGGGCATGAACGCCGTGATGCCCGTGATCGTGCGTACCAACGACGCGCCGTATCGCTGGAAGATTGAATCCGCGCCACTGACGAAGATCGCCAATCGCGAAAAGAAAATGCCCGCCAGCTTCCTGACGAAGGACGGTTTCGGCATCACGGCGGCGGCACGGCGCTACCTCGCTCCGTTGATCCAGGGCGAAGCGCCGCCCCCGTACGGCAAAAACGGTTTACCGCAATACATCACGCTGAAAAACGCGATGGTGGCGCGCAAGCTCGAGCCGTTCGGAAAGTAACCGTCACTGCAGGAAGTGCTCCAGGCTCACGCGGTAGTCTGCGTGATCCTGCACGGTGTTGTGCCCGGCATCGGGCACCACCTGCACGGTCGGCGGCGAGCTGAACGCCGCCACCAGCGCCACAGTGCGCGCGGCGGGGATCACCTCGTCGTCCTGCGCGCGGATCACCAGCACGGGGCAGTGGATGGCACCGACGTACCGCCACGACTCGAAGCGATCACGCATCAACGCATTCACCGGCAGCCAGGGAAAGTAACCCGCCGCCACCCGCACGAGGCTGTCGAACGGCGTGACCAGAACCAGGCGTTCCACCGGGCGCTTGGCCGCCAGTTGCACCGCTACCCCGCTGCCCAGGCTGCGGCCGATCGCGGCGATCTGCGGATGCGTTCGCGCGGCAAGATCGAACAGCGCCCGGGCGTCGGCCACCAACGCGGTTTCGCCCGGCTTCCCTTCGCTGGCCGCATAGCCGCGATACGGCAGCAGGTAGATCGTGCGATCGGGAAACCAGTGCGCCAGTTCCTCGCGCGCATCCTCGATGCGTTCGCCGTTTCCGCCAAAGTACAGCAGCGCCTTGCGGCGCCCCGGGTTCATCACCCAGCCGCGCAGGCGGACGCCGTCATTCACCAGCTCGAAGTCCGGCGCCTGCTGCACGCGCCAGGTCGCTTCCGGGTGATAGATCTGCTGCCGCTGCCCCAGATACAGGGACAGGCAGACACCGGCATAGAGCAGCGCCGCCAGCGCAACCAACACCACGATCACCCGCAGGAACATGGTCGCCTCCCCTAACATTCCTGTACGCCGATTCATCTGCCTAAGCCGATGCTGAAAGCTTGCATGACGCTTGCAAAAAAGCACGCCCGGCGTTCAGGCGCAGATTTTTACGATGCGTCCACCCTAAGACAAATCCGGCGCGTGGTGCCGGAGGTCGCCCCTGGAGGACGCCATGAAGACCCTTTCCAGCGTGTTCGTCGCACTGGCCTTGCTCGCCGGCAGCGGCGCGGCATCGGCCGACCCGTGGCACGACCATGACCGGGGCCGTGGTCATCACGACGACCATGATCGTGGCCGTGGACATGACCGCGACCGCCACGATCACTGGGAGCGTCGCTACTACAGCGATCGTGGCTACTACGGTCGCCCGCACCGCTGGGAACGCGGCTACCGCTACGACGGCCCCATGTATATCGTGAACGACTACCGTGGTTATCGCCTGGCGCCGCCGCCCTACGGCTACCGCTGGGTGCGCAACGACAGCAACTATCTGCTGGTGTCGATCGGCGACAACATGATCCTGGACATGGTCATCCGCTGAGCCCTGCACAAACCCGCAAAACCCCGGAGCGGCGCCGTCTGGCGCCGCTTTTTTTTCATGCCGCGCTGCGTCGCACAACATGACTGTCGTCAGCCTCTGTCTATACTCCGGGTGACCGCCCTTTCAGGGCGGCCGCCGTATCGGGGAGGCCGATGGGTGGTCCCCGGTACCTATCGCTACCACTCCCGGGGAGGCTCCGATGCTGCAGCAGTATGGCTTGTGGATCGTGCTGGCTTGTGCGGTCCTGGCGGTTCTCTACGGCGCACTGTCCGTGCGCTGGGTCTTGGCGAAATCGCCCGGCAACGCACGTATGCAAGAGATCGCCAACGCGATCCAGGAAGGCGCGAAGGCGTACCTCAATCGCCAGTACACGACCATCGGCATGGTCGGCGTCGTGTTGTTTCTCATCATAGGCTTCGCCCTGGACTGGGGCACGGCGATCGGTTTCGCCATCGGTGCCATCCTCTCCGGTGCGACCGGTTACATCGGCATGAACGTGTCGGTACGCGCCAACGTGCGTACGGCCGAAGCGGCCCGCAACGGCCTCGCCTCGGCACTGAACGTGGCGTTCCGCGGCGGCGCCATCACCGGCATGCTGGTGGTGGGGCTGGCCTTGCTGGGCGTGACCGGCTACTACGTCATGCTGGGCCGCATGGGCTACGAGACCATGCACGCGCTGCATGCACTGGTGGGCCTGGCCTTCGGCTCGTCACTGATTTCCATCTTCGCCCGACTCGGTGGCGGCATCTTCACCAAGGGCGCCGACGTGGGTGCCGACCTGGTCGGCAAGGTCGAGGCCGGCATTCCCGAGGATGATCCGCGCAACCCCGCCGTGATCGCCGACAACGTGGGCGACAACGTCGGCGACTGCGCCGGCATGGCGGCGGACCTGTTCGAGACCTACGCCGTGACGTTGATTGCCACCATGCTGCTCGGCGGCGTGATGGCCGAGCAGACCGGCAGCAACGGCGTGCTGTATCCGCTGGTGCTCGGCGGTGCGTCCATCATTGCCTCGATCATCGGCACCTTCTTCGTGAAGGCCCGCGGCCCCAAGATCATGAATGCGCTATACGCGGGTGTCGCGGTATCGGCGGTGCTGGCCGCTATCGCGTTCTGGCCCATCACGAACCACCTGATGGCCGGGTCCGCCTACGGTGTCAGCCGCCTGTACGGTTGCGCGCTGATCGGCCTGGTGCTGACCGGCGCCATGGTGGTGATCACCGAGTACTACACCGCCACCGAGTACAAGCCCGTGCAGCACGTGGCGCAGGCCTCCACCACGGGGCACGCGACCAACATCATCGCGGGCATCGGCGTGTCGATGAAATCCACCGCCCTGCCGGTGCTGGCCGTGTGCGCGTCCATCTGGGGTGCCTATCAGCTGGCCGAACTCTACGGCATCGCCATCGCGGCCACCGCCATGCTGAGCATGACCGGCATGATCGTGGCGCTCGATGCCTACGGCCCCATCACCGACAACGCCGGCGGCATCGCCGAGATGGCGGAACTGCCGCCGGAAGTGCGCGCGGTGACTGATCCGCTGGACGCCGTGGGCAACACCACCAAGGCGGTGACCAAGGGTTACGCCATCGGCTCCGCCGGCCTGGCGGCACTCGTGTTGTTCGCCGACTACACGCATAACCTCAACCAGCACCTCAACCTGACGGATTTCCGCTTCGACCTGTCCAACCCGTACGTGATCATCGGCCTCTTGATCGGCGGCCTGATCCCTTACCTGTTCGGCGCAATGGCGATGGAAGCGGTGGGCCGCTCGGCGGGCTCGGTGGTGGAGGAAGTGCGCCGCCAGTTCCGCGAGATCAAGGGCATCATGGAAGGCACCACCAAGCCCGACTACTCGCGCGCGGTGGACATGCTCACCAAGTCCGCCATCAAGGAGATGCTGGTGCCTTCACTGCTTCCCGTGCTGGTGCCCGTGGTCGTGGTGTTCGGCTTCAAGTGGCTGGGCGGCCCCGAGGCCGGCGCGCAGGCGCTGGGCGGCGTGCTGATCGGCACCATCGTGACCGGCCTGTTCGTGGCCATTTCGATGACCACCGGCGGCGGCGCCTGGGACAACGCCAAGAAGTACATCGAGGATGACCACTTCGGCGGCAAGGGCTCGGATGCGCACAAGGCGGCGGTGACCGGCGACACCGTCGGCGACCCGTACAAGGACACGGCAGGCCCGGCGGTGAATCCGCTGATCAAGATCATCAATATCGTGGCCCTGCTGCTGATTCCCCTGCTGTAATCGTCCCGCTCCAACCAACGCCCTCTCCCTTGCGGAGAGGGCGTTATTCGTTGCAGCCCAGGCACATAGGCAGCCCTGACTTTAGTCACGCGCACCCGCGCTCCCTGGCCGCCACACTCGACTTTCCCGCTGCACTCATCCAAGGACACGGCATGACATCCAAGACCACGCTATGGCTGGCGCTTGCGCTGGGCATCACACTAGGCGGCATGACGCACGCAGCTGACAGCATCGAACCGACCGCCAAGGATCCCAACCTCTGGCTGGAGAACATCGACGGCACCAAGCAGCTTGACTGGGTCAAGCAGCAGAATGCCGAGACGGTGAAGAAGTACGCCGACAGCGCCGAGTTCAAGCAGCTCGATGCGCGCCTGCTGGAAGTGCTCGACTCGCACGACCGCATTCCGATGGTCGGCAAGATGGGCGACTACTTCTACAACTTCTGGCGCGACAAGGAGCACCCCAAGGGGCTGTGGCGGCGAGCGACGCTGGACGAGTACCGCAAGGACAAGCCGAACTGGGAAACGGTGATCGACCTTGACGCGCTTTCCGCGGCGGAGAACGAAAACTGGGTGTGGCATGGCGTCGACTGCCTGAAGCCGGCATACCGCCACTGCCTCATCGCCTTGTCGCGTGGCGGCGCCGACGCCAACGTGACGCGCGAGTTCGACCTCAAGGACAAGCAATTCGTGAAGGGCGGCTTCGAGCTTCCCGAGGCCAAGTCCCGTGTGGCATGGATGGACATCGATCATCTGTACGTCGCCACGGATTTCGGCCCGGGCTCGATGACCAAGTCGAGCTACCCCCGCATCGTCAAGGAGTGGAAGCGCGGCACGCCACTGTCCAGCGCAACCACGGTGTACGAAGCCACCGACGAGGATATGTCGGTGTCCGCCATGCGCGATAACACTCCTGGCTACGAACGCGACTTCGTGACGCGCCAGATTGCCTTTTACGACAGCGAGACCTTCCTGCGCGGCAAGGACGGCAAGCTCACCAGGATCGACGTGCCCCGGGATGCCCACGTCGACATCGACCGCCAATGGCTGATGATCGAGCCGCGCAGCGACTGGACCGTCGGCGGCAAGACCTACACGTCGGGCTCGCTGCTCGCAACGAACTTCGACGATTACATGGCTGGCAAGCGCGACATCACGGTGGTGTTCGAACCCACCGCAACGACGGCGCTGGATGGGTATTCCTGGACGCGCCACCAGCTGATCCTCAACGTGATGGACAATGTGGTGAACCGGCTCGAGGTGCTGACGCCGGCCGCGGGCGAATGGCAACGCGCGCCACTGGGCGGCGCACCGGCGCTCTCCACCATCGCCGCCAGCGCCGTGGACGAAGACAACAGCGACGACTACTTCCTCACCGTTTCCGGTTTTCTGCAGCCCACCACGCTCTACTACGGCACGCTCGGCCAGGGCGATGCCCAGGCGATCAAGCACAGCCCGAGCTTCTTCGATGCCTCGAAGTACGAGGTGAGCCAGCACTTCGCCACCTCGAAGGACGGCACGCGCGTGCCCTATTTCGAGATTGCGCCGAAGGGCCTGAAGGCGGACGGCAAGAACCCCACCCTGCAATACGGCTACGGCGGCTTCGAAATCTCGTTGCAGCCCGCCTATAGCGGCAATGTGGGGCGCGCCTGGCTGGAGAAGGGTGGCGTCTACGTCATCGCCAATATCCGCGGTGGCGGCGAGTACGGCCCGCGCTGGCACAAGGCGGCGCTGAAGGCCAACCGCCTGCGCGCCTATGAGGACTTCGCCGCGGTGTCGCAGGATCTGTTCAAGCGCAACATCACCTCGCCGCAGCATCTGGGCGCGATGGGCGGCAGCAACGGCGGCCTGCTGATGGGCAACATGCTCACGCTGTATCCGCAGCTCTACGGTGCCATCGTGAGCCAGGTGGCCCTGCTCGACATGCAGCGCTACACGCACCTGTCGGCCGGCGCCTCGTGGATCGCCGAATACGGCGACCCGGACAAGCCGCAGGAATGGGCGTGGATCAAGACGTTCTCGCCGTACACCAATGCCAAGGCCGGCCAGAAGTACCCGCCCGTGCTGTTCACCACCTCCACGCGCGATGACCGCGTCGGCCCGGTGCACGCGCGCAAGATGTTCGCCAAGATGGCCTCGCTGGGCTATGACGCCAGCTTCTACGAGAACATCGAAGGCGGCCACGGCGCGGCGGCGAACAACACACAGGCGGCCTTCATGAGCGCGCTGGGCTACACCTACCTGTGGGATCACGTGAAGTAAGCCGCAGGCAACACCCGGGCTGCATGGAACATCCCGGCCCGGGTGCGTAACATGGTGCGCTGGCATGAGCCGGCGCACCGACGCACTCGCATGAGTCATCACACGATCCGCCCCGAACTGCGTGAATGGATTCTCTCGACCAGCCGTTCCGGCTGCAGCCTCAGCGACCTGCTGAAGATGCTCAAGGATGCCGGCTATGGCGGCGAGCAGAGCCGCCAGATCGTCGCCCGCGTACTGAACCTGCCGCTGGCCACGGTCATGGCCGCCGCGAAGAACAAGGTCGCCGGCCTGCGCACCCGCCATCCCCAGGCACCGATGGAAACGGTGAACGGTCACCCGGTGAAGGTCAGCGTGAGCACGGACGCACCGGTGGTACGCGTACTGGACGGCCTGCTCACGGCGCAGGAGTGCGACGAACTGATCGCCGAAGCCTCGCCCCGCCTCGCACGCTCGCTCACCGTGGATGTCGACGGTCGTCACCAGGCCGACCAGCGGCGCACCAGCCAGGGCATGTTTTTCGGTATCGGCGAAACGCCGCTCGTGCAGCGCATCGAACAGCGCATCGCCGACCTGCTGGCCATTCCGGTGAGCCATGGCGAGGGGCTGCAGATCCTGCACTACCAGCCGGGCCAGGAGTACGAGCCGCATTTCGACTGGTTCAATCCCGACCAGCCGGGCTTTTCCACGGTGACCGCGCGCGGCGGCCAGCGCATCGCCAGCGTGGTGATGTACCTCAATACCCCCGAGGAAGGCGGCGGCACGGCCTTCCCCCGCATCGGCCTCACCGTGACGGCCATGCGCGGTTCAGCCGTCTATTTCGCCTACGACACGGGCGACGAGGCCTCGCTGCATGCCGGGCTGCCCGTGATCAAGGGTGAAAAATGGATAGCCACCAAGTGGTTACGCGAACGTCCCTACCAGGCCTGAGCGCCTTTTCACGATCTCCGCCTAGCTCATTCCTCTCACCGTCATTCCCGCGAAGGCGGGAATCCAGTGTCTTTCGTGACGCATAAAGGCGCTGGACCCTTGCCGACGCAGGGATGACGGTGAGGGAAATGGACGTTTGCAGGAGAACCTAAACAGGCTCTGAGGGCCTGATGCAGGTCTGTCTCACGCTGAACTGAAACCGCCCGCCAGACCGCATGGCTGCTGCGATGCACCACCTTTTGCCGTATCCTTTCAGGTCTTTGCACTGACTACGCTCAAGGACACGCACATGGGTCTGCATCTCGTACCCGCCGGCCGCAAGGTTCCGGACGAAATCAACGTCATCATCGAAATCCCCAAGGATGCCGAGCCCGTCAAGTACGAGGTGGATAAGGAAAGCGGCGCGATCTTCGTCGACCGCATCCTCTCCACGCCGATGCGCTATCCGTGCAACTACGGCTACGTGCCGGGCACGCTGGGCGGCGACGGCGATCCGCTGGACGCGCTGGTGATCCTGCCGCTGCCGCTGGTGCCGGGTGCGGTGATCCGCTGCCATCCGGTCGGCATGCTGAAGATGACCGACGAAGCCGGCAGCGACGAGAAGCTGGTGGTGGTGCCGGTGGAGAAGATCTTCGCCGGCTACGGCCACATCAAGGACATCAAGGCGGTGTCCGGCCACTGGCTGGAGCGCATCGGCCACTTCTTCGAGCACTACAAGGATCTCGAGAAGGGCAAGTGGGTGAAGGTGGAAGGCTGGGTCGGCGCGGACGAAGCCAAGGCCGAGATCCTCGGTGGCATCGAGCGCTACAAGGCCGACAAGAAGGCCTGATCGATTCGCAGGAAACGCGCCGCCTCCGGGCGGCGCGTTTTTTATGCCTGCGTCAGCTGCTTGAGGCTTCCATCCCGGCCGATGTCGTCGCCTGGCCAGTGGCGAGGCCGCCGTCGTCGGCTTGGCGCACCCACCACCACATCACCGCGCTGGCGACCAGCACGCCCAGCGCGACAGCAATCAGCAAGACCCTGAGGACCACATGTCCCCGGCGGGCGTTGTCCGGTGCCGGCATGACGCGTCTCCTGGTGGCGATGTGCCCCTTTCAACGCGCGTGGTGGGGTTTTGGCTGACGGGCCGCCATGCGGGCGTTTTCCACCTATCAACGGGCTCGCAAGATCTTTGTGCCTTCGGCACCGAAGTGAGCGCGTCGTGAAACAACGAGCCACTGTGGGAGCGCACCCTGTGCGCGACGGCTGAGCCGCAACCCTCCGCTCAGGCGCTTGTCGCGCACAGGGTGCGCTCCCACAGGCGGCTAGAACGGCTGTGATGATCCGGCGGACGCTGCCGCCGGATCATCGCGGCACATCAGGCCTTGTGATAGACCTCGGAGCCCTGCTGGCGGAACTCCGCCGCCTTCTCCGCCATGCCCTCTTCCAGCGCGATCTCTTCACCCGTGCCGTGCTCGGCGGCGTAATCGCGCACGTCCTGCGTGATCTTCATCGAGCAGAACTTCGGGCCGCACATGGAGCAGAAGTGCGCGCTCTTGTGCGCGTCCTTCGGCATGGTTTCGTCGTGGAATTCGCGCGCCTTTTCCGGATCGAGGCCGAGGTTGAACTGATCCTCCCAGCGGAACTCGAAGCGTGCCTTCGACAGCG
Source organism: Dyella japonica A8 (assembly GCF_000725385.1). NCBI lineage: Bacteria > Pseudomonadati > Pseudomonadota > Gammaproteobacteria > Lysobacterales > Rhodanobacteraceae > Dyella > Dyella japonica. Next base: position 22,293 of record NZ_CP008884.1, read on the forward strand.
CGTTGTCACGCACCTGCGCGCCCGGGTGGCCCTTGGCCAGATCGGCAGCGTGCGCGGCGATCTTGTACGCGATGATGCCGTCACGCACGTCCTGCTTGTTCGGCAGGCCAAGGTGTTCCTTCGGCGTCACGTAGCAGAGCATGGCGGTGCCGAACCAGCCGATCATCGCCGCGCCGATGGCGGACGTGATGTGGTCGTAACCCGGCGCGATGTCGGTGGTCAGTGGCCCCAGCGTGTAGAACGGCGCTTCGTGGCACTTCTCCAGCTGGCGCTCCATGTTCTCCTTGATGAGCTGCATGGGCACGTGGCCGGGGCCTTCGATCATCACCTGCACGTCGTGCTTCCACGCGATCTGGGTGAGTTCGCCCAACGTGTCCAGCTCGCCGAACTGCGCGGCGTCGTTCGCGTCGGCGATACAACCCGGACGCAGGCCATCGCCGAGGCTGAAGGACACGTCGTACGCCTTCATGATCTCGCAGATGTCTTCGAAGTGCGTGTAGAGGAAGTTTTCCTTGTGATGCGCCAGGCACCACTTCGCCATGATCGAGCCACCGCGCGACACGATGCCGGTGACACGCTTGGCGGTGAGCGGCACGAAGCGCAGCAGCACGCCGGCGTGGATGGTGAAGTAATCGACGCCCTGCTCCGCTTGCTCGATCAGCGTGTCGCGGAAGATTTCCCAGGTGAGGTCCTCGGCCACGCCGCCGACCTTCTCCAGCGCCTGGTAGATCGGCACCGTGCCGATCGGCACCGGCGAGTTGCGGATGATCCACTCACGCGTCTCGTGGATGTGCTTGCCGGTGGACAGATCCATCACCGTGTCGCCACCCCAGCGGATCGACCACACCAGCTTCTCCACTTCTTCGGCGATGCCGGAAGACACGGCGGAGTTGCCGATGTTCGCGTTGATCTTGGTGAGGAAGTTGCGGCCGATGATCATCGGCTCCGCTTCCGGATGGTTGATGTTGGCCGGGATGATGGCGCGGCCACGGGCCACTTCGTCACGCACGAATTCCGGCGTGATCAGCTTCGGCAGCGCGGCACCGAAGGATTCGCCCGGATGCTGGTTGCGCAGCGCGCTTTCACGAAGCGCCTCGATACGCTGGTTTTCGCGGATGGCGATGTATTCCATCTCGGGCGTGATGATGCCCTGGCGCGCGTAGTGCATCTGCGTGACGTTGGCACCCGCCTTGGCGCGGTGCGGCGCCCGCGTGGCGGTGAAGCGGAAGGCGTCGAGCTTGGGGTCGGTGGCGCGCTGGCGGCCGAAGGACGAGCTCAAGTCCGCCAACTGCTCGGTGTCGCCGCGCTCGGCGATCCAGGCGGCTCGCAGGGCCGGCAGGCCGGTGACCAGGTCCACCTTGTAGTCGGGGTCGGTGTACGGGCCGGAGGTGTCGTACACGGTGACCGGCGGGTTCTCTTCGCCGCCGAACAGGGTCGGCGTCTGCGCCTGGCAGATTTCGCGCAACGGCACCTTCAGGTCGGGGCGGCTGCCCTGCACGTAGATCTTGCGCGAGCCCGGGATCGGGCGCGTCACGGCTTCGGAGAGTTCCTGCGCGGCGCGCGCGAGGTCATTGGGCAGGGCATTCATCGGCTTTGGGTCCGTCGGCTTGAAGCGATATCCCCGAAGGGACGGGCTTTTGTTGGGAGTCCCCACAGCGTGATGCGCGGGGGCGTTGCGAACGAATTCGCAGACCAGCAACAGAAGCGACGGCGCCGGACGCACGGGTTCGACTCCGTGCGGCGAAGCTCCCTACAGCGGTACTAGCCGCATCAGGTTCGAAGGGACTCTCTCAGCCGGCTGTTGCCGGCACCCCCGCTTCAAGGGGCCTATTTGAGCACGAAGCGGGGTCGGTCGCGAGTGCGACGGCCCTCCCGGGGGACCGGGAGGGGGCTGTCAGCGGGGCAGATAGGCCCGCAGGAACATGTCCACGCCGTCACGGGCGGTCTGTTCCAGCTCGACGGCGTAGGACTGGGCGCACTCCTCGCAGCCGAACATGCGGCGCATGAGCATCTCGCCCTTGATCAGGGAAATCAGCTGGCCAGCGGCGCGCCCCACATTGGGGATATCCAGCTTGCCGTCGTCAACGGCGTGTTGCAGGAGGCGTTTCATCAGCAGGTGACCGCGCTCCGGGCCCTCTTCCCACAGCAACTTGCCATAGCGGGGGTTGCCTTGGCGGCAGTCGCTGAGGATGGCGCGGAAGGTGCCCACGTTCTGCACGTCGCAGTCCAGCCGCACGTGATGCAGGGCAATGCGCTGCAGGGTCTCGCCGATATCCTCGTCGGGAACGTACTGGTACGTATCCTCGGGCAGGATGTCCTGGATGCGGGCGCGGATGACCTCGCGGAACAGGTTGTCCTTGTCGCCGAAATGGCTGTAGACGGTGAGCTTGGACACACCGGCTTCCGCCGCGACCGCGTCCATGCTGGTGCCGGCGAAGGCGTTGCGGATGAACAGGGCCTTGGCGGCCTCTAGGATCGCCGCGCGCTTCTCCATGTCCTTGGGACGGCCGGGCCCCTGAGGCTTGGTCTGCGGGATCGTGCTCATGGCTATACCTTCAGAAATGGCTTCACAAATGGATAACGCCGGTTTAGTATACGCGACGGTTTAGTTATTTTCCACGGCCACGATACACGGCTTCCCTCATGTCCACCACTACCGCCGAACTTTCCCTCAGCCCCGCCTTCCGCCTTGCACAGCGCACGCTTGCTTGCTGGCTCGAGCGCGGGCACGTCGGCGCGCGCCAGGCTGCCTTCGCCGTCCGGGCCGTGCTGTCGGGGCTGGACGCCGCCGAACGCGGCCGGATCGCCCGCTGGCTGGCCTGGCTGGAAGTGGCGGCACATAGTCGCGGCCTTGCCTCGCCGGAGGCCCGCATCCGGCGCCTTGACGCATCCTTGCATCAAGCCATGCAAGATGCCTTCAGGCGCCTGCCCGGTCAGACGGTTGTCGCACGTACGGGGAACCATAGACGTCGTGCCTGAGCGTTGATCGTATGAAGTGTCCGCGGACACCGCGCCACGCATGACTTCCGTCAACCCAGCGCGATGACTTCCGGCACTTCGTGCCGTTTGCACCAGGCCGCAGGCTTTGCACATTGTCGGAAGATGGCTAAGCGCTTATGATTTTTAGCCTTTTTTCCGATCCGAATTGGGACGTAAGCAACATGGCGATGAACTTCGAACAGGCGCGAGTCAACATGGTGGAGAACCAGGTGCGCCCCTGGGAGGTGCTGGATGCCCGCGTACTCGACGTGCTGGGCACCGTGCGCCGTGAGGACTTCGTTGCCCCGGAGCACCGCAAGCTGGCCTTCGCCGACCTGTGCCTGCCGCTGGGACATGGCGAGGTGATGATGAAGCCGGTGGTGGAAGGCCGCGTGCTGCAGGCGCTGGAGCTGACCCCGAATGACCAGGTGCTGGAGATCGGCACGGGCTCGGGTTTCCTCACCGCCTGCATGGCCAAGCTCGCCGGCCATGTCACCAGCCTGGACATCCATGCCGACTTCGTGACAGCGGCCAGCCAGCGCCTGGCGCATGCGGGCATCGCCAACGTGAAGCTCGAAGTGGGCGAAGCCGTGAGCGGCTGGCAGCCCACCGGCCTGTTCGACGCACTGGTCGTCACCGGCGCGGTGTATCAGGTTCCGCAGCGTTTCCTGTCGTGGCTGAAGCCGGGCGGACGCCTGCTGGTGGTGCGTGGGGAGTCGCCGGTGCAGCACGTGCTGCTGCTGACCCACGAGGGCAACGGCCGCTACCGCGAAGAGTCGCTGTTTGAAACCGACCTGCCGTACCTGAAGCACGCCGAGCCCCCGCGCCGCTTCGTTTTCTGACCCTTTCCCCATACATGAGGCAACCCATGCGCTTGAAGCTTCTGACCCTCGCCCTGGCCCTGTCGGCACTGCCGCTGGCCGGCCACAGCGAGGACTTGCTGGATGCATACCGAGAAGCCCGCGCCAATGATCCGGTGCTGTCGCAGGCGGAAGCCACCCGCCTGGCCACCGGTGAAGGCGTGAATCAGGCGCGTGCGCTGATGCTGCCGCAGCTCAACGGCAGCTACGGTCTGACGCAGCAGCCGCTCGGCAGCCAGGCGAGCAACCAGGCGGTCGAAGGCTCCAGCCATACGCGTACCCGTTCGGCGTCGGTCCGGCTCGACCAGTCGATCATCGACCTGAGCCAGTGGGCCAACCTGTCGGCCGCCAAGTCGACGGCCCACTCGCAGGATTCGGCGTACGAAGCCTCGCTGCAGGCCCTGTACGTGCGCGTCACCACCGCCTATTTCGGCGTGCTGACCAGCCAGGATGCGCTGGTGTTCGCCAAGGCCAACGAGGACGCTTACAAGGAGGCCTATGACCAGGCCGACCAGCGCTTCAAGGTGGGCCTGTCCGCAGTGACCGACGTCTACCAGGCCAAGTCGTACTACGAACTGGCCAAGGCCCAGACCATCGCGGCGCAGAACACGCTCAACGACGCCAAGGAAGCGCTCACGCAGATCACCGGCAAGCCAGTCAATGATCTGAAAAAGCTGCGCGAAGACCTGCCGCTGGCGCCGCCGACCCCGGCCGATCCGAACGCCTGGGTGCAGGCCGCCTTGCAGTCGAATCCTACGGTTCAGTCCAACCAGTACGCTGTGCAGGCCGCTGAACACGACATCGACGCGGCCCGCGCCGGCCACCTGCCGACGCTCAACGCCACCGCCACCCGCGGCAAGGACACCACCTGGCTTGAGAATGGCAGCCGGTCCAGCAGCTACGGCAACGCCCAGTACGGCACCACCGTCGGCCTGACGTTGAGCATCCCGATCTTCTCGGGCGGCGCCACCCAGTCCCGCGTCCGCCAGTCGATCTACCAGCGTGACGAGGCGCAGGATTCGCTGGAATCCACCCGCCGCCAGGTGGTGCGCAACACCCTGAACTTCTACCGCTCGGTGCTCGCCGGCATCAGCCAGGTCGAAGCCAACAAGGCCTCGGTGGAATCTGGCCAGAAAGCGCTGGAAGCCACGCGCGCCGGTTTCGACGTGGGTACGCAGACCATGCTGAACGTGCTCAACGCGATTCAGACGCTGACCCAGGCCGAGAGCAGCTACTCGCAGTCGCGCCACCAGCTCGTGCTGGACCAGCTGGAGCTGAAGCAGTCGGCCGGCTCCATCGACGTCAAGGACATGGAACTGGTCAACGCCATGCTGCAGTAAGCAGGCGCCGGTTACTGCTGCAAACGACAAGGCCGGGCAAGTCCCGGCCTTGTTGCGTCTGGCCTGCCGACAGGCGTCTGGACGGCTATTCCTGCAACAGGGCGTCGATCATGCCCATGACGCGCTTGACGGCGCCGCGCTCGCTGTCGAACACGATGCGGGCGGCATCACCCATGCGCTCGCGCTGGGGCGGGTCGCGCAACAGCTGGAGCACGGCCGCGCCGAGCTCGTCCGGCGTGTTCACGCGCGACGCACCACCCTCGCGGATCAGCGTCAGGGTGATTTCCTCGAAATTGAACGTATGCGGCCCGACCAGCACGGGCGTCGAAAGCGCCGCCGGCTCCAGCACGTTGTGCCCGCCGATCGGCACCAGGCTGCCGCCGACGAAGGCGAGATCCGAGGCGGCGTAGAAGGGCATCAACTCGCCCATGGCGTCGATCACGAACACCTGATGAAGCGCCGACGGCACCCGGTCGGCGCTGCGCGTGCCCACCGTGAAACCCAGGCTTCGTGCCGAGTTTTCCACCAGCTTGAAGCGCTCCGGATGACGCGGCGCGATCAGCAGCAACGCGTCGGGCCAGCGCGTAAGCACCTCGAGGTGGGCTTCCAACACCGGCAACTCTTCGCCCTCGTGCGTGCTGCCGGCGATCCAGACGGGACGCAGGCGCCCCCATTGCTGGCGCAGTTCCTCGCCGTTGCGCTCCGCGTCGTAGGGCACGGGCATGTCGAACTTGAGGTTGCCGGTCACCACGATCTTGTCGGGGTCGGCGCCGAGCTCGCGGTAGCGCGCTGCATCGGTGCGCGACTGCGCGGCGATCTGGTGCACGCACCGCAGCGCCTGCGCCACCAGGCCGCCCATCGGCTTGTAGCCGCGCAGCGAGCGCTCGGACAGGCGGGCGTTGACGATCATCAGGGGAATACTGCGATTACGGCAGGCGAAATACAGGTTCGGCCAGATTTCCGTTTCGACGATGACCGCCAGCCGCGGCCGCACCCGCTTGAAAAAGCGGGATACCGCGAACGGAAGATCGTAGGGAAGGTAGACATGGAACACGCTGTCGCCGAACAGCTGCCGCACGCGCTCCGAACCGGTCGGCGTCACCGTGGTCACCACCAGCGGCGCGTTCGGGTAATCGGCCTGCAAGGCCTTGATCAGCGGCTCGGCCGCATTGACCTCGCCCACCGACACCGCATGCACCCACAGGCTGCCGCTCAGGCCCGGCGCCTGGAAGAAGCCAAAACGTTCGCGCCAGCGCTTGTGGTAGTCGCGATAGCGCACGCCACGCGCCAACAGCCGCAGCACGATCAGCGGCGTCACCAGGTACATGGCCAGGGTGTAGAGATAACGCAACGGCGGGCCCATCGGAGGCGGTGGGCCAGTATATCGGCTTGGGCCCCGCGCCCTGTCATGGCCCCTGAGCCGGGCGCTGCGGCTCGCCTCGCCCTGCCGTGTTCCCTACAATGCGTGCGATGCCCGGCATGCCCCGCCCCACGTTCACCCGCTCCCTGCTCACCCCGACGCGCTGGCCCGCCTGGCTCGGTGCGGGCGTGATCTGGCTCGTCGCCCGCCTGCCACGCCAGTGGCTGATGGGCCTGGGACGCGGGCTCGGCTGGCTCGTGCAGCGCGTGCCCTCGCCGCGCCGCCACATCGCCGAGGTGAACATCGCCCTGTGCTTCCCCGCGTTGTCGAAGGACGAACAGGCGCGGCTGGTCGATGCGCACCTGCGCGATATCGGACTGATGATGGCGGAGTTCGCCCTGGGCTGGATGGGCAGCGAGCGCGCCATTGCCAACGTGCCAGTGACCATCGAGGGCCTGGAGCATCTCGAAGCCGCGCGCGCACAAGGCAAGGGCGTGCTGCTGGTCGGCGGACACTTCTCGCACCTGGAACTGTGCGCGCGGCTGGTCTCCCAGCGCATCCGCATCTCGGGCATGTACCGCCGCATGGATTCGGCCGTGTTCGAGTGGGCCGTGCTGCGCGCCCGCCTCGACTATGCGGAAGCGATGTTCGAGAAGGACGACATCCGCGGCACCGTGAAGCATCTGCGCAACGGCGGCACGCTCTGGTACGCGCCGGACCAGGACATGCGCAGCAAGGACAATGTGTTCGTGCCGTTCTTCGGCATCCCCGCGGCCACCATCACCGCCACCCATCACCTGGCCCGCTTGTCGGGCGCCCTGGTGATCCCTTTCTACCATCGCCGCCTACCGGGAAATGCCGGCTATGCATTGAAGCTGGGCGCGCCGCTGGAGCAGTTCCCGAGCAAGGACACGCTGGATGACACCGCACGCGTCAACGCCTGCATTGAAGACATGGTGCGCGCCGCACCCGAGCAATACCTGTGGGTGCACAAGCGCTTCAAGACGCGCCCGGAAGGCGCAGCACCCGTTTACTGAAGCCGCCTACACACCGCGCACGACCCGGACGACAGAACAATAACAGTCTGTCCGGATAAAACCTCCCCTGTCATTTCCCCAGTATCCGCCCCCATGACTCTCCGGCTTTTTCTGCGCTCGCTGCGCCAACGCAGCGATTGGCGCGGCTCGACCTCCAAGCGCCTCGCCGCCCGCCTGAAATACATCGCCCGAAGCATCCGCATGCCGCGCCGCCAGTCCGCGTGGCTGGCTGAGCTGTACGGCTCGCCGCGGCTGACTTCCATCCTGGCGCATGACCCGCGCCTGCACGAGCGCTGGCACCATCACTACATCAACCGCCGCCTGGGGCGCGCCGAACGCATGGCCGTCATCAGCCAGCATTACCAGTTCGCGTTTTCGCAACTGCCGCCGGCGATGATCGAGGCCATCTACCTGCACGGTCGCCACACGCTCGGCGCGCTGGCGCTGAAGGATGGCAGCGAGCTGCTGCTGGAACTGCGCCGCCCCACCGGCCGCAGCCGCGAAGGTGAGCTGGCGTTGTGCCTGGCCAACTCGCAGGGCCAGTTGCTCTCGTCGGCGATCTTCAGCATTGCGGACAACGGCAAGACCCTGCTGGTCGGCTGCCTGCAGGGCGCAGCCGCCGAGTTGGGACGCGAGGCCGTGCGCGAGCTCACCAAGCAGTCCTACGGCCTGCGCCCGAAGAACCTGCTGTTCTCGCTGCTGCTCGCCCTCGGCTCGTTCGCGGGCGCCACGCGGATTCGCGGGGTGAGCAACCTCACCCACCCGTTCGCGGGCCAGGCCGACAAGATCAAGGCCGACTACGACAACTTCTGGGAGGAATGCCAGGGCGTGTTGCAGCCGGATGGCTTCTTCGCCCTGCCGACCAGCGAACCGGAACGCGACGAGTCCCAGGTGGAGAGCAAGCACCGCTCGGCCTTCCGCCGTCGCGAAATGCTTCGCCGCGAAGCCTGTGCGCGCCTGCTGGCCGCGCTGCGCGACCAGCCACTGCCGCTGTCCGAAGCAGCCTGAGGGTGATGGACATCCCCGGCGCAGGCGCCGGGGATGTCGCACTTGCACTTACTGCACGTTGACAAAGGCCTTCCAGGCCGTCAGCAGGTTGTTCGCATCCACCGAGCCAAGCCCGGAAGCGAAGCTCCAACCCGGCCGCGCCGCATAGGCTTCCGTACTCGCGTTGTACTTGCTCGCGTTGGTGGTGGTCAGGCCAACCTGGATCGGGCCCAGCCACGAGTTCGGCAACGCGCCGTAGAAGTAGCAGTCAGGCGTCACCACATTGGGCAGTTGCTGCACACACTGCGTGGCAATGCTGCCGCGCGTGACATTGTGGAATACGCACTTGCCCGTACCCTTCGCGCCGTTATCTGCGTTGCAGGCAGCCAAGGTGGCAGGCGGATTGCCCTTCGAGCCGCCGTACTCATCCATGGCCAGCGCGTACAGCGTCGGTGCGGCATTGCCCTGGCTCGCCGGCAGTCCCTTCGCCGCGAGGCCCTGATCGATCAGCGCCTGGATACCCGCGAACATCGGCGAAGACAGCGAGGTGCCGCCGATGAGCGCCGTGGGCCCGGTGAATCCCGGTGTGCACGGATAGTAGTAGGAGCACACGATCACCCAGGTCGAACCGCCATACGAACCGCCGAACAGAGCCACGTCAGGCACGTCACGCGACTGATCCTTCGCCGCGTTGTGCACCAGGCGCTGCCATGCCGGCTTGGCATCCACGGAGGACGGGCCACCGCTGCCTGCTTCGGAGGTGATGTAGTAGCCGTTCGGATCGAAGTTGAGATACGCCTTGCAGAAGGCCAGCGACGTTGCATATCCAAGCGACTTCGCTGCCACTTCGTTGCCGCACGACTGGTTCCACGGGATCTCCGGCACGTACGACAGCGCCGAACCGTATACCGCATTGAACGTCGAACTGAAGTACTTCTTCGTGGTGCCGTCGAGAATGTCCGCCGTGTCCGTACCACCCACCACGGTGTCGTTCGGTGACGTGCCGAACGCGTTGGCATCGACGCCTACGCCGTTGATGATGAATCCATTGAAACTCGGGTTGGAGCCCGAATCGCCACTGGAAACGAACACCGAAATGCCTTCCGCGTCCGCCTGGGCCCACATCAGGTCGATGGCGGTCTTGCTCGCGGCATCCGAGAAGCCTTCGCCATAACCGTAGCTCGCGCTGATGATGTTGGGCCGATTCGTACCGTTGATCAGGTTGGTCGCGGCGGTGAACACCCCGCCAAAGAAGTTGTTGGCGTTCGAATCGGAACAACTGGCGAGCCAGATGTTGGCGCCCGGCGCCATCGCGGTGGACCATTCGGCGTCAAGCAAGGCCTCGAAGTCGTCTTCGCCCGGGGCGGCGATGGTCGGATCGATGCAGTTGGTGAAGCCCGTGGCCTGCGGCTGGAGCTGCGTGAAGGTACCGCCATAGCTGGTGAGCCCGAACTGGCTGACGAAGTTGCTCCAGTCGCCGGGCACCATCGAGTTGTCCTCGACCAGGGCGATGGTGATGCCTGCACCGGTCAAGCCATTGGCATACAGCTTGTCGGTCCCGTACATCTTGGCCATGTCATACGGCACCAGTCCACGCGCACCGTTGGTGAAGTTGACCGCCTGCGGCGTCGGAGCCATCGCGGCCACCTTGGGCTGCGGAACCTCGAAGCGTTGCGTGCCGGCGTTGAAACGACCATAGGTCGGCTTGGTGTGCTGCGCCTGCGGACGGACGTCGTTGAGGCCGGCCACGCCCACCACCACGCTCTGCAACGCACGGGGAACGCTGATATCACTGGCGTTGGCCACGTGCGACGCACTGTTGATGGTGTAGTGGTTCATCTGCGTGTGGAACGCCTGCCTGACCTGGCCCGCGTTGCCGCTGAAGTCGATCTGCATCTTGTTCGCGTACACGCCATTGACGGTGAAACCCTGCGATTTCAGCCAGGCGCTGACCGCGGCGATGTCCGCATCGGTGACGCCGAAGGCCTCGCCGAATTGTTCCGGTGTCAGCCACTGCCGGAACTTCGACGACGACGGATCATGTTGCGCGGCGATCAGCGCGTCGAGCGCCGCCTGCCGCTTGGCGCTGCGCTGCAGGATCAGGTTCATGTGGTTCATCGGCGACGCGTCGTCCACGGCCTTGGTGGCGGTGGCCTTGTCGACGATGGCCAGGTGGGTGCGCTGCAGGGTCGACGTCACGCGACTGTCGACGGTCTGCGTCACCCTGGACGCTTCGGCCGTGTCGATGCCCGCCGTGGCCACGCTCTTCCCGGTGCCGGGCTGCGCCCATGCCGCCATTGGCATGCCTGCCAGGGCAAGGCTCATTGCCGCCAGCAGATTCAGGTGCTCGTGTTTCATGCAATGTCTCCCTAAGGTGATCCATTGAGAACAAGCAAGCTCCCCCTGTTTAGGCAACACCACCGCTGTCTGCTTCGTGACCTCCTTTTCGGCTCGCGCCGTGCCACAGCCGAACACGCCCGCCGCGCCACCTTGCCAGCGACGCGCCTCTTTGCAGTAAAAGCAAATCACCCTACGCCATGCGAGAGACGGCTACCGATGCCTTCCCGCCTTGACACCGACACCAAGGCCCGGGAGTGTAGAACGCCGCTGCATCATCGAAACCAAATAGACGTCCAAAACTGACGACTCGGCCTGAACGAGCCATCGAACCGATGAAAATCATCATGTTGTGGCGTACTGGCGCGTTGTATCAGCAAGACGGCAACCATGACCTGTCCTGCGCAATTTCATTCGCCCAAACAGCGGAATGGACGATCGCTTCACGACCCGATGGCTTTGCCGCACCGGCGGGCCCCGGTGAAAGTAATTTCGCCCATGCAAAAGCTTGCGTCTCGGCGTGCGACGACCTAAATACGCACTGAATCGCATGGCACCGCCCGCGGCGGCGCGAGACGACTAGCGCTGCTTCTCGCGCACCTTTCGCGCCGCTTGTTCGCGCGCCTCATGCAGCTTCGCGTACTTGAGGAACGCATAGAACGCCCCGGTGACGCTGGCGATGAAACCGGCCCAGCCATTGAGGAAATAGCGCTTGCCGACGTACTGGCGCAGGAAGAACAACGGCGGATAGAACACCATGCGCAGACCGGTGAAGCGTTGCCGCTTGCGCAGCTTGTACACGACCATGCCTGTCGTATAGCGGTTGATCTTCTCCACCCGGGTGGCGATGTCGCCGTCGCCGTCATTGACGAAATCGGCGCGCCACAGCGTCTTCACCGGCCCCTTCACCTCGACCGCCGCGTGCACTTCCACGTCGTTCATGCCACCACGCCGCCGGTCGAACAGGCGCAGGTGCCCGTTGCGCCAGCTCAGGCGGTGCTGCACCGTCCAGAACATGCGCTCGCGACGCGGCAGGCGATAGCCGGCGTAGCGAGGTTGCGTCAGCGCACGCTCGATTTCTTCCCGCGTGCCCGGGGATAGCACTTCGTCCGCGTCAAGATTGAGGATCCAGTCGTGGCTGGCCATATCGTAGGCGCGCTGCTTCTGCGGCCCATAGTCGTCGAAGGGATGCGTTGCCACGCGCGCCCCATGCCGCTGCGCGATGGCAACGGTGTCGTCGGTGGAGCCCGAGTCGAGCACGACGATTTCCTCGGCCCAGTCCACCCGGCTGAGGCAGGCGTCGAGCGTGTCGGCGTTGTTGTAGGTGATGATCACCACCGACAGCGGTTCGCGCGTCACTCGGCGTCTCCCTGCTGCGACGGAACCACGTAGAGCGCCGCGCACCACAGACCCAGCAGCCACGCAAACAGCAGACCCCACCAGGCCGAATAGAAGGCCAGGTGCGTATTGAGCGGAAACAGCATCACGCCCAACGCCAGGGTGACGGGAAACGCCCGCGCGCGCGCAGCGCTGCCCACCCGGCGCCATGCCACAAGCGCGCATGCGATCGCTGCCAGCCAGCACAGCATGCCCAGCACGCCGGTTTCGGTCAGCACCTCCAATACCCACTGATGCGCATGGCAGGCGCCCTCTCCCGGCCCACACGCCTCGAGGGATACCACGAAGTGATCATCCGGCGGCGCATAGTGCGGATAGGCGTAGCGATAGGCGCGCACGCCAACACCGTTGACCGGGTGGGCCTCGAACATCGCCACGCTGGTGCGCCAGATATCCAGCCGTCCGCTCAGCGCCGCATCCACGGACTGTCCCGAACCACCCAGCGCCTGCAGGGTGCGATCCATGCGCAGCTGGAACCGCTCGGAGGTCTTCCAGGCGACGCCCCCTGCCAGGAGCACCGCCACCACCAGGCCACCCGCCACGGCGATGAAACGCATCGGCGAACGCGCGATGCGCCAGGCGAAACCCAGGGCGACCAGGGCATAGCACAGCCAGGAGGCTCGCGACCCCGACATCAGCACCGGCCCCAGCAGGAACACGAACGCCACCAGCACGCCCCGCGTTCCCCAGCGCCGCTGGGCAGCCCACAGCACAAAGGGCGAGAGCACGGACAGACTCGGGCCGAGCTTCAGGTTGCCGGCGCCGAAGATGCCCGAGATGCGCTCGGGTTCCGCGTGGCCGCCGAGGCTCCATCCGGTCAGGATCTGCACCCAGGCATCGACCGACCAGAGCGCCAGCACCACGGCCACTGCCCGATACAAGGCATCGAGCTTGTCTTCACGGCGAATGGCGAAGCAGGCATAGAGGCCCAGGGGCGCATAGCGCAGCAGCGCTGCCACCGTGCTCCAGCTCTTGCCCGGGGCCAGCGAATCCACCGCCGAGATCAGGGCGGCGCCCACGTAAGCGGCCAGCAGCCACAGGAGCAGCCGTGCACCTTGGTGCTCGCGCAGCGCGGACGGGTGACGCACGAACAGCAGCACGGTGCCGATCAGGCACAGGAACGTGCCCAGCTCGGAGCTGCGCCCGAACGGCAACAGGGCGATCACCAGCCAGAACGGCAGCAGCGGCGAACGCAGGGCAGCCTTCAGGGATGCAGCAAGGGGACTCATGCGTCGGCCAGTGAGAACGATCCACGCATTGTAGGCGAGCGCCCCGGCCGGGGCGCTGCATCAGACGGCGGTGAGCTCGTCGTACAGGGCCAGCGTGGCCTGCTGCATGTCGCTCAGGCGGTAGCTCTGCAGCATCGGAATGGGCGGCGCCACGCGCAGCAGCTCCGCCGCGCGCTCGACCAGACGCTCGCGGTCTGCCGGCGGCACGCGGCCGGCAGGGTACAGCTCGGCCAGCAACTCACCTACGCCACCGTGCGCGTAGCCCAGCACCGGGCGGCACAACGACAGGGCTTCGATTACCGTGCGCCCGAAGGATTCCGGTTTGTTGGAAAGCTGCAGCACCAGCGAGGAGATGGCGTAGATGTCGCGCACGTCGGCGCGTGCCGGCGTCATCACCACCTGAGCCTCCAGGCCGCGGGTGCGCACAAGGTCGCGCAGCTCCTGGACGTAGGCCTCGCGCCCCGGCTCGATCACGCCCAGCAGGAGCAGGCGCACGTCGATGCCGCGACGCTTGAGTTCGGCCACCAGCTCGATGGCGTCGTGGTGGCCCTTCAGGCGGGTACCGCGACCCGGCAGGGTCAGCAGCGGGGCACCGGCCAGTGCCGGGAATTCAGCGAAGAAGGCCTTGCGCCAGTTGTCGTCCGGCCGGTGGCCATACGGAAAGGCGTCGGGGTCGATGCCACGGGGGATCACCCGCACGCGGCCGGGCTCCAGCCACGAGTAGTGGCTCAGCATGAAGTCGCGCAGGGTCTGCGAAACGGCGATGACCCGCTCGCCGCGCAGCAGGATGGCGCTGTAGCGGCCGGGCGAGTTGAGCCCGTGCACCGTGGTCACGAAGTGCGGCGCCGGCTTGATGCCCTTGATGGCCCACCAACCCAGCCAGGCCGGCAGGCGCGAACGGGCATGCACGATGTCGGGCTTGAGCTCGCGCAGCAGCTTGCGCAGCTGGCCCACCTTCATGAGGGTGGACAACGACTTGCGGCCGACGTCCAGGGTGATGTGACGGCTACCTTCGGCTTCCAGCTGGGACACCATGCGACCGCCAGCGGAGATCACGATCGACTGGTGCCCCGCCTGAACCAGCGCACGCGCAATTTCCAGCGCAGACCGCTCCGCCCCGCCCGATTGAAGGGCGGGGATCAGCTGCACGATGGTCAGGGACCTCGCTGGCGTGGCGACTGCTGACATGATTTGTTCGAAAGGTGCCTTCATTCCTAGAGGCAAGCAGCAATCGTGCCGAAACCGGCGACGAGGTTTGTTTCAGTCGTAACGTTTTGCGTTTGAATCAGTCGCGGAGCACGTAATGCGCGCCACAATAAGGACATGTGGATTCGCCACCGTCCTCGACCACCGGCAAATAGACCTTCGGATGCGAGTTCCACAGCGCCATGCCGGGCATCGGACAGGACAGCGGAAGGTCCGAGCGCGTCACTTCATAACGATTTTCGGCATTTGCCGGGATCAACGGGGCAGCCGCAGGGGAAGGCGACATGGGGTCAAACTCCATCAGGACACCAGACCCACCATGTTAGCAGGCCGGGGCGGGTTGACGCCCGCCCGGATGGCCCGCTTCACAGGCCGGATGGACCGTCATAGGGCATAGTGCAAGCGACCAATGTCGGGGGGCCTCCCCGGCGGCCGAGAATGCCCCTGCCCGATCGGCAAGGGGGAATCGAAGGGCTCGCGATCCGACGGTCCGTGGATGGCGGGCGCATGCCCATCCTCTTGCAGGGACCGTCATGGACTTCGCCAAGATCTTTGCCCGCATCAAGGCCATCCTCGGCTCGCCGCGTACCGAATGGCCGGCCATTGCCGCGGAACCGGCCACGGTCAGCGGGCTTTTCCGCAACTACATCTGCATCGTCGCCGCGCTGCCGGTGATCGCGCAGTTCATCAAGGGCAGCCTGATCGGCTACGGCGGCTTTGGCGTGCACATGCACACGCCCGTCGGCATGGGCCTGCTCGGCATGGTCCTGCACTACCTGCTGACACTGGCGGTGACCTACGTGGTCGCCCTGATCATCGACGCACTCGCACCCAGCTTCGGCGGCACCAAGGACCCGGTGCAGGCGCTGAAGACCGTCGCCTACGCGTGGACGGCCGGATGGGTGGCCGGCATCGCCGTGATCGTGCCGTGGCTCGGCTGGCTCGCCGTCATCGCGGGCGTCGTCTATGGCATCTACCTGCTCTACCTTGGCCTGCCGCACACCATGCGCTGTCCGGCAGACAAGGCGGGCGGCTATACGGCCGTCGCGGTAATCATCGCCATCGTACTCAGCTCGATTAAGGCGCTCATCGTGGGCGGCATCATCGGCACCGCGGCGCTCACCGGCGCATCCACCGCGGCCACCGTCGATCCAGACAGCGCACTGGGCAAGCTGGCCGCCATGAGCACCGGCACGTCGCGCGCGGCGAGGGACCTGGAGAACGCCCAGAAAACCGGCGATGTCGCCGCGCAACAGGCGGCGATGGGAAAGCTGATAAGTGGCGACGGCAAGACGGTGGCCGTGTCGCTTTCGCCGGAAACACTGCGCGGTTTCCTACCCGACGAACTGGATGGCATGAAGCGCAGCGATTTCCACGCCGAGCGCTCGGGTGCCATGGGCATGCAGATCTCCTCGGCGGACGCGACCTACAGCGACGGCCGTATCCGCACCATGCAACTGGAAGTCGCCGACACCGGCAACATGCGCGGCATGATGGCCATGGCAAGCGCGATGACGCCGACCGCGGAAGAACAAACCGATCATGGCTACCGGAAAACCTACACCGACCACGACCGGCTGGTGCAGGAAGCCTGGAACACACAGACCAAGAGCGGCGAGTTCAGCGTCGTCGTCGCCAACCGTTTCACCGTCAAGGCCAGTGGCAACGCCGAGGACATCGACGAACTCAGGCAGGCGGTGAACGCCCTGGACCTGGACAAGCTCGCATCGCTCAAGAGCGAAGGCATGAGCGACCACTGAAGTCAGTGGTGACTTTTGTCTCCGGGCTTGCACGTTCCTCTGTACATTCCGGATTCCCCTCACCGTCCTGGATTCCCCTCACCGTCTTGGATTCCCCTCACCGCCTTGGATTCCCCTCACCGCCTTGGATTCCCCTCACCGTCATCCCTGCGAAAGCAGGGATCCAGTGCCTTTAAAGGGTCTGGACGAGATCGAAAGACGCTGGATCCCTGCTTTCGCAGGGATGACGGTGAGGCAAGGATGTCGGTGAGGCAAGGATGTCGGTGAGGCAGGGATGACGGTGAGGCAGGGATGACGGTGAGGCAAGGATGACGGTGGGGCAAGGATGACGGTGAGGCAAGGATGACGGTGGGGCAAGGATGACGGTGGGGCAAGGATGACGGTGAGGCATGAATGACGGTGCAGGGAGTCCGAGATGCACAAGGGCGCGCGTAAGCACGAAAACGAAACACGCCAAAAAAAAGCCCGCGCCATGGCGCGGGCTTTTCGTTCCCGATAGCGGGACTTACTTGGTGGCGGCGGTGTCGGCCTTCGGCACCGAAGCCTCGGTGGTGATGCGCACCTTGATCTCGTCGCTGATGTTCGGCACATAGGCGCCCACGCCGAAATCAGAACGCTTCAGGGTGGCGACGGCGTCGAAGCCCACCGTCTGCACCTTCATCATCGGATGCTCGCCGCTCTTGTTGAGCGTGGCGTCCAGCGTTACCGGCTTGGTCACGCCGTGCACGGTCAGGTCACCCGTGACCTTGTACTTGTTGCCGCCTTCGGCCTGCACCTTGGTGCTCTTGAAGGTCATGGTCGGGTACTTGTCGGCGTCGAGGAAGTCCGCCTTCTTCAGATGCTCGTCGAGCTTGGACACGTGCGTGTCCAGGTCGGCCAGCGGCAGGGTCACGTCGACCGACGACTTGGACGGGTCCTTGTCGTCGAACACGATGGTGCCGTCGCCGATGCCGATGTTGGCGGTCGGGTTGGAATAGCCGAAGTGGTTCCAGCTGAACAGGACCAGAGTGTGGGTCGGGTCCATCTTGTAGGTCACCGGGGCGGCCTGGGCGGACACGGCGGCGCTGACGAGGCCGGCGAGGACGAGATAACGAAGTGCACGCATGGGTTGAATCTCCACTGAGTAGGGGAATGACGGAACGACGACGGTGAGGGCGTCAGGCGATCCGGCAGGCTTCGTCGAACGAGAGGCGCGGGCTGCGCGGGAACAGGTCGCGGCTGGCATCGCCATAGCCGAGGTTGACCAGGAAATTGGACTTCACCGTGGTGCCGGCGAAGAAGGCACTATCCACGCCGGCATTGTCGAAGCCGGACATCGGGCCGCAATCCAGGCCTACCGCACGGGCAGCCATCATCAGGTAGGCACCCTGCAGCGAACTGTTGCGGAACGCGGTGGCATCGATCAGCGGCTGGTTGCCGGCGAACCAGCTACGCGCGTCGGCGTGCGGGAACAGCTGCGGCAGCTTGTCGTAGAAGGCCTGGTCGCTGCCGACGATGGCGGTGACCGGCGCGGCCAGGGTCTTGGCGCGGTTGCCTTCGGACAGGAACGGCGCGAGCTTTTCCTTGGCTTCCTTCGACTTCACGAACACCACGCGCATGGGCGAGGAATTGGCACTGGTCGGGCCGAACTTGGCGAGCTCGTAGATCTGGTGCAGCTGCTCGTCAGTCACTTCCTTGGGCAGAAAAGCGTTGTACGTACGGGCCGTGCGGAACAGCTGGTCGAACGCGGCCTCGGAAAGCTTCTCGCTCATGGGTATCCTTTAGCTCATGGGGCGCCGGTACCGGCGCGATGGCGTGCAGTGTAAGCGCGCCCGCAGGCAAACAGGACCCAGCCCAATGAAACGAACTGTGGCGTCCAGGGAAACAATCCGACAGGCCCCCGTATGGTGACGCCGCACGGGGACTGCTGGGTGATCACCGATGGCGCGGCCGGCAACCAGCGCCAGGCGCTGGCGCTGGCCGAGATGCTGGGGATGCCCATCCGCCACCTGCAGCTCGAACCCCGGGCACCGTGGTCCTGGCTGGCGCCGCGCCTGACCGCGGGCGCCCGGCTCGCGCTCGACGCGACCCAGGGCCGGCAATTCGCACCGCCCTGGCCGGCCGTTGCGATCGGCTGCGGCCGTTCGGCGGCGCTCTATACACGACTGCTGCGCCCGCTCAGCGGTGGCCGTTGCTACACCGTGCAGATCCTCGACCCACGCGTGGATCCCCGGCACTGGGACACGGTCATTGTCCCGCAGCACGATCAGCTGACCGGGCGCAACGTGATTCGCCTGCTCGGCTCGCTCAACCCCGTGGACGAGGCGTGGCTGCAGGATGGCCGCGATGCCGATCCGGCCTTCGCCAGCCTGCCCCGCCCGCGCGTCGGCGTGCTGCTGGGTGGCCCGCGCAAGGGCGTGACCTTCAACGAGAGCTACATCGACCAGCTCATCAGCCACCTGCACGCGCGACGGCGCCAGGAAGGCGGCAGCCTGCTGGTGATGGCGTCGCGGCGAACACCGCCCGCCCTGGTGGAACGCGTGCGGCAGGGCCTGGGGGACGTACCCGGACTCGTGTGGGCCGGGCACGACGACGGCAGCAACCCGTATCCCGGCGTGCTGGGCTGGGCCGACCGGCTGGTGGTCACGCCGGACTCCGTGAACATGCTCTCGGAAGCCTGTGCCGTCGGCTGCCCGGTGCATACCTTCGTGCTGGGGTCCCTGCCTGCCAAACTGGAACGCTTCCACAAGTCCCTGCGCGACGTCGGCCTGCTGCACCCGCTCGACGCGACGAACACGCCGCCAGTACCGCCCCTGCGCGTCACCGCCACCATCGCGGCGACCCTGCGCGACCTGATCGCACTGAGGCAACGCCAGACGCCGTGAGCGGCATCAGAACAGGAAGCCAAGCTCCGCCGTCACCTCGCGCACATTGCTGCTGAGCCGCTCCAGTTCCTCGTCTCGCGGCGCGATGCGCGAACGCAGGTCCAGTGTGCAGGCGAGCGCGCGGTGCAGCAGCTCCGCGTGCGCCTCTGCAAACAAGCCGGCCTGCCGGCCGTCGAGCAGGCCGGCGTTGCGGCACGCCTCGATGAGCCCGGCATTGGCGGTGATGTTGAGCAAGGCCGGCCGCTCCGATGCATGCGCCAGCACCAGCCCCTGCAGCGCGAACTCGATGTCCAGCAAGCCGCCATGGCCCTGCTTGAGGTCGAACCACTGCGCGTCCGAGCGATCCCGCTCGGCGCGCCAGCGCTGGCGCATGCTGCTGACCTCGTGCAGGACGGAAGAGCGTTCGCGCGGTACTGCCAACACGTCGCGCCGTACCGCCGACAGGGCCGCATGCAGCGCCGCGTCGCCCGCCACCGGGCGTGCGCGCAGCAAGGCCTGGTGCTCCCACGTCCACGCACGGCTCTTCTGGTAGGCCTCGAACGCGTCCAGGCTGCTCACCAGCAGGCCCTTGGAGCCATCCGGCCGCAGGCGTGTATCCACTTCGTACAAGCGCCCACCGCGCGTCAGCACGGTCAGCCAGTTCATCACGCGCTGGGCCAACCGCTGGTACCAGCGTGAACCTTCCAGCGGCCGCGCGCCGTCACTCATCACGTGCGCGCGCTTGCCGTCGTAGACGAACACCAGGTCCAGATCGGAAGCGAAGCCCAGCTCCTCGCCACCCAGGCTGCCGTAGCCCAGCGCCGCAAAGCCCGTGCCCTCGCCCGGCAGCCGCCCGTGCTGCGCCGCCAGTTCGCGTTCGGCGAGCGCGGTGACCGCCAGCACGATGGATTCGGCCAGCACGGCGAGGCGGCGCGCGGTCGCTACGGCGTCGGCGCGCCCGTCGTTGAACGCCAGGCCCAGGCGGAACGCCACGCTGGCCTTGAATTCGTTGAGGCGCTCCAGTTCCGCCTCCGCCTCGCGCTCGTCCAGCGTGGCCAGCACGCGGGTGATCTCCGCGCTGATGTCCGCGCGCTTGAGCGGCAGCTGGTCGATGCGCGGATCGAGCACGTCATCCAGCAGCAGCGGCTGGGCGATCACACGTTCGGCAAGGAAGGCGCTCTCGGCGAACAGCTTCGCCAGGCGCAGGCGCGCCGCCGGCTGTTCCTCCAGCAGCGCCAGATAGGAAGACCGCCGCGCCACGGCCTGCACCAGCCGGCACAGGCGCAACAGGCAGGCCACCGGCGCGATGCTGTGGCGCGCCACCGCGAGCAGCTGCGGCATGAGGCGATCGAGCTGCTCGCGCGAGCGTTGCGACATCGCGCGCACCGAGGCCGCCTGCGACAGCTTCACCAGCGCCTCGGCGGCTTCGCCGCCCGGTGTGTAGCCGGACGCCTCCATCGCGGCCGCATCGAGCGATTCCGCGCAGGCGCGTTGCCAAAGTGCGACGTCGGCGACCGGCGCCGCCGCGGCACGGCCGCCCTGCGGCATCAGCACTTCGGCGAATTCCTCGCTGACCTTGGCGCGATGCTCCGCCAGTTGTTCGTCCAGCTCCTCCCAGGACGCATGGCCAAGGCCGAGCGCGATGCGCTCGCGGCTGAGCGCGTCTTCGGGAATGTCGTGCGTCTGGGCATCGCGCAACATCTGCACGCGATTCTCGACGCGACGCAGGAACACGTAGGCCTCGCGCAGTTCGCGCGCGCGCGCCGCGCTGATATGGCCGCGCGCTTCGCAGGCGGTCAGCGCCGGCAACAGGCCGCGCACGCGCAGGCTGGGCTCGCGGCCGCCACGGATCAGCTGCGTCAGCTGCACGATGAATTCGATCTCGCGGATGCCGCCGGGGCCAAGCTTCAGATTGTCGGCCAGATCCTTGCGGGCGACCTCGGCGTCGATCAGCGCCTTCATCTCGCGCAGGCCGGCGAACGCGGTGTAGTCGAGGTACTTGCGATAGACGAACGGGCGCAGCAGGTCCTGCAGCTGCTTGCCCGCATTGCGATCGCCAGCCACCGGGCGCGCCTTGATCCACGCATAACGTTCCCAGTCGCGCCCCTCGCTCTGGTAGTACTGCTCCATCGCTGAGAACGGCAGGGCCAGGCGGCCGGCATTGCCGAACGGGCGCAGACGCAGGTCCACGCGCGCGCAGATGCCGTCGACGGTGGGCTCATTGAGCAGGCGGACGAGTTGCCGGGTGAGGCGCACGAAGTATTCGCTGTTGTCGAGCGAGCGAGCGCCGTCGCTTTGCCCGCCGTGCGGATAGGCGAGCACCAGGTCGATGTCGGACGAGAAATTGAGCTCGCTGCCACCGAGCTTGCCGAAGCCGACCACCACCATGCGCTGCAGCTCGCCCTCGTGGCCCCGGCTGTGCCCATAGCGCGCGGCCAGCGCGTGCTCGGACCAGCGCAACGCCGATTCCAGCAGCACTTCATAGAGCACGCTGGTCGCCGACAGGGTTTCCGGCAATTCGTCCAGGCCGTTGACGTCGCGGAACACCAGCCTCAACGCCTCGGCATGACGGAACCGCCGCAGCTGCGTCAGGCACTCCGTTTCGTCGCTCGACAGCTTCAGCGCCTCGATGCGCGCGCTGGCGTCGCCGCCCGAGCGCAGGCGTTCCAGCCCCTGCGGCGCAAGCAGCTGCGGCTGGCGGAACCAGGTATCGAAGGCGAAGTCGCTGGCGAGCAGGGTGCGCCGGATGCGCTCGGCCACGCCGGCGTCGTCGTGCAGGGGTACGCCCATCTGGCGGCAGCGTGCGATCAGCTCGCCGTAGCGGTCGTCGATCAGGGCGCGCAGTGCCGGGGATTCCGAGGGCTTGTTGATGACAGTCATCCAACCATTCTGCCGTAGTGTCGTGCGCATTGCTGCGTGCGCACATGCTTTTGCCCAACCGCCAGATGACCGGGCCATGACCGGAGGCGCCCCGTCGCGGGCCCCGGCGTGCGCGGCGGCGCGACATGAGGCGTTGTCCGGACCGCGCCAACGGCCGTGCGCCGGCGCAACGCCGAACAAATGGTTCAGATCCGGGTCATTACAGTCCCGTGTCCGAGCCATGACAGCCATCCTCAGGGTGCCATGCCCATGTCAGCGACTCCACCCGCGCCCACGGCGCGCTCCATGCCGGTTCGTTTTGCGCTGATCCTCGCGTTGGCGACCGTATTCACGCTGTTGACCGGGGTGGTCGACGGCGGCGGCGGCGTGAGTCCCGCGCAAGCGCTGAGCCAGCCGGTGTTCCTGGCTGCCAACGCCCTGCCTGGTCTGCTGCTCGCATCGCTGCTGCTGGTGCTGAGCCGCCGGCCATGGCTTTCCTTCGGCTTCGCCTTCCTGCTGCAGACGGTGGTGTACGCCATCAATGCGCTGAAGATGAGTCATCTCAACACGCCGCTGATGCCCGCGGATTTCCGCATGCTGGGCCAGTTGCGGCGCGGCGGCCTGAAGCTGCTGGGCAGCTATCTCCCGGGGAACCCGTGGCCCTACCTCGCACTGGCCGTCGCCATCGCGGTGATCGTGATCGCCTGGCGCATGGAGCCCCCCATGTTCGCGCGGCGCACGCGCGGCAAGCGCCTGGTGTCCGGCCTGGCCTTGCTCGCCCTGATCGGCACGCTGTTCGCCGGCATGCCGGGCTGGATGAAGATCTACGGCGGCCGCCACCTGTGGCTGGAACCCTGGTCGGCGACGGCCACGGCCGAGCACTCGGGCCTGGTCAGCTCACTGATGATGTTCCACCTGCACCAGGGACACGCGCGCAGGAAGCCCGATGCGGTCGCCGCCCGGCAGTTGATCGACCGCTCGGACACGGCACTGCGCGAGCGCCTGCAACTACCACTGCACGGTGCCACCGAAGCGCCCGACATCGTGGTGGTGCAAAGCGAATCCTTCTTTGACCCCTCCATCATGAAGGGCTACGAGGCGGCCAACCTCACGCCCAACCTGCGCCGGCTCGCCGCGCAGGGCCAGAGCGGTCCGTTGCATGTACCCACCTATGGCGGCGGCACCATCCGCACCGAGTTCGAAGTGCTCACCGGCCTGTCGCTGCGCTACTTCGACGACCTGCAGTTCCCCTATCTGCAGATGAACCACAAGGTGGTGCCCAGCATGGTGCGCGTGCTGCGCTCGCATGGTTACGAAACCATCGCGCTGCACGGCAATGACCCGGGCTTCTGGAATCGCAGCACGGCGTTCCGCGCCATCGGCTTCGACCGCTTCGTGTCGCGCTCGTCCTTCCCTGCCAGCGCAGCGATGGATGGCAAGTACATGGCCGACAGCGCGATGACCGACGAGATCATGGCGCAGCTGAAGAACGCCGGCCCGCCGCAGTTCCTGTTCGCCATCAGCATCGAGGCGCACGGCCCCTACGACGTGCCACCGGCCGACACCGCCGAGCGCGATGCCATCGCCGTGCCTGAAGGCGTGACGGGTGCGAACCGGCTGGAGCTGCAGAACTACCTCTACCACATGCGCCATGCCGACCAGGAACTGGGCCGGCTGGCGGAGCTGCTCTCGCATCGCGAGCGGCCCACGCTGCTGCTGTTCTATGGCGACCACCTCCCCGCGCTGACCGATGTCTACCGCAGTACCGGTTTCGTCGACGGCAAGGACATGCTCAGCCAGGCCGGCACGTGGCTGCTGGTCGACCCGCGCAACCCCTCGCCGGCCCGACAGGCATCGCTGGCTTCCTGGATGTTGCCCGGGCGCCTGCTGGAACAGGCCGGCGTGCACGATGACGCCTACTTCGCGCTGACCCAGGTGATCGCGCCGCAGCTCGCCACGCTGACCCACGCACCCGGTGCGCCGCCAGAGGCCGAAGACCATTCCGAACAGCAGGAGGACGACGACATGGCCAACGTCGCCCTGCTCCGCATGAAGGGCAAGCTCGACGACCTGTTGCCCAGGGCCGCGCTGCAAACAGCCGGCGTGCTGGAAGACGTTCCCGTCTTCCCCATGGAGGACGTCGACGCCTCCGGCGCCCGCCAATAACGGCTTCCTAACGCGTCCAACCAAATGGACGTCCAAACGAAATGAGCACGGCGGCCGTTTCCCGGGCTTTTCAAGCAGGCTGAAAGCGTTTTCCAACAGGCTTCATAACCACGATTCATCGATCTGTCTGCGCGCTAAAGGGAGCCGGTTTCGTTCAGGTTCGGTAGAGCGATCTGCGTCTAGCTTGAGCCCCAGCCACGAAGCAACGCCTTCGCTGGCAATCCCACATTGGAGGTTCACCCCATGCGTAAGACCATGCTTGCCGCTCTCTTCGTCACCGCCGCTTCCGTTCTGACTGTTCCGGCGTTTGCGCAGGACTCTGCTCCGGCCGCGAAGACCGAAGCAAGCGCGACCACGTCGGCCACGGCAGCGAAGGATGCGATGAAGTCGTCCACCAGCGCCGCCGCCACCGTGAAGGAAACGGCCAAGTCGACCACCGACGCCGCTTCGACGGCCAAGGAAGCGACCAAGTCGGCGACCGAAGCCGCTTCGACCGCCAAGGAAACGACCAAGTCGGCGACCGAAGCCGCTTCGACCGCCAAGGAAACGACCAAGTCGGCAACCGACGACGCTGCTGCCAAGGCCAGCGAAACCGGCCACAAGGCCAAGCATCACGCCGGCCACAAGGCCAAGGCCGCCGCGACGGACGCCACCAAGGCTGAAAGCAGCACGCCGGCCACGCCGAAGCAGTAATTCGTTCCGCGTCATGTGAACCGGGCCCCGGGAGGCAACTCCCGGGGCTTTTTCGTGCGCGGCTCAGAAGTCGTAGGTGCCCGAAAGGATCACACTGCGGCGCGTGCGCAACGGCACATAGGTCTCGTTGAAATCGGCGGAATAGAGCGTGCGCGCGAAGAGGTTCTTCACGCCCAGCGTCATGCGCCAGCGATCGGTGCGATAGGACACGTTGGCATCCACCTCCGCCTGTCCCGGCGACGGGTAGTAGGTGCTGTAGTCCAGGCTCTGTCCCAGCGAGCGGCTGCGCGCCACCACGCCCCCGGCCAGGCCCCAGCCCTTCAGCGTTCCGCCCGGGAACCAGTAACTGGCCCACAGGTTGAAGCGCTGACGCGGCGAACCGGACGGAGCGGTGCCGTCGTGGTTGGTGATCAACGCGTTGGTGTAGCTGCTGGTGATGTCCAGACCCGGCGCCAGGCGGCCGGCGAGTTCGATCTCCAGACCGCGATTGGTCTGCCCCGGCCCCAGGCTGGCGAAATTGGGCAAGGCTTCCAGGAAGACGTAGCTGTGATCGAGCGCGATGCGATACAGCGACACCGTCAGCCACGCCTGCTCATGGAACAGATTGAACTTGGCTCCCGCCTCCAGCTGGTGCGACAGCGCGGGCACCAGCGGGCGGCCGTTCTCGCCCAGGTACGACAGCGGCTGGAAGCCATTGCTGGTGCCGCCGTAGAAGGCGATGTCCGGGGTGAGCTTGTAGACAAGGCCGGCGTTCGGCACCCACTTGGTGCGCCGTGGCGTCCACGGATTGCCCTGCGCATCCGTGGTCTGCACCTCGTAGGCGGCGCGGCGCAGCGCCATCAGCATGTCCCAGCGCTCGCCCAACGCCAGTTGGTCCTGCAGGAACAGGCCGTTGTCGACCGACCAGGGCGTGCCGGCCAACGGCAGATTGTCCTGCGCTTGCACGACGGCAGACACGCGCGGCAGCGCGGGATCGGTAAACAGGTTGTAGACCCCGCCGTCATAGTCGTGCACGAGGTCATCGGTGTGCCCCACGCGCGAGCGCGAGTAGTCCGCGCCCAGGGTGATCGTGTGCGTGACGGGGCCCGTGCCGAACACGCGGATGAAATCGTTCTGCAGCGAGTAATAGGCGTCGCTGTACCGGTAGGCCTCGGCCACCGGATCCACGGTGCCGGACGCCGTGGGGTTGTACATCGTCCAGCTTTGCGAGTCGTTGCGCTGCTGGACGTACTGTCCACGGCTGCGCCAGGTCCAGGCATGGCCCAGCTGCTGGTCCAGCAGGTAGTACAGGCGGTTGGTCTGGTAGTTGGCGTAGTCGTACGGGTTACCGGTAAGCAGCCCGAACGGCGTGGCACTGCCCAATGAGTCGCCCAGCACCACAACGTGATCGGGCATCGGCAGGCGGTTCAGGATGCGCTGCGCACCGACCACCAGCTGCGTCGTCGACGTGGTCCAGCCGATCGACGGCGCGAGGTAGGCGCTGCGGCGATGACGGTAGCCCTGCGGCGAGCGGTCGGCGTACTGACCCGACATCACCAGGCGATAGGTGAGCCCCGCAGCGTGCCCCAGTGGACCGGCCAGATCGAGGCCCGCCTGCGCCTGGCCCTGCTCGCCCAGCGTGTAGCTGAACTCGTGCACCGGCTGGCTCTGCGGCTGCTTGGTGGTGACGTTGACCAGACCGCCGAAACTGTTGCCGTTGGAGTCGCCGAGGATCGATTGCGGCCCCTTCATGACCTCCACCCGCTCCAACGCGATCAGCGGAGGGAAATCGCCGGAGCCGGCATTGCTGTTCGGCATGCCGTCGATCAGGCCGTTGCCGCTGTAGAAGCCGCGGATCTGGAACAACGGCAAGCCGCCGGAACCCGGCACGTAGGACACGCCCGCCACATTGCGCAGGACGTCTTCGACGGACAGCGCCTGCTGCGACGACATCACTTCCCGAGTCACCACGGTCACCGATTGCGGCACGTCGATCAGGTCGGCGTCGTTGCGCGAACCGATGCTGGTGAGCGACGCCTTGAAGCCCTCGTCGCGCCCGACCAAGGCATTGGCCTCGACCGCGGTCAGCTCCCGGATCTCCTCGCGCGGCACCGCCGAAGCCGATTTCTTTCCCGGCTGCTCGGGCATGGTCACTACGACGGTGCCCTTGCCGGTGAACTCGTAAACGAGCCCGGTACCCGCCAGCAGCTTCGCCAGCGCGGCCTGCATGGTGAGGCTGCCCGTGGCGCCCGGCGAGCGAAAACGCGCGATGGTGCCGCCCGCCGTCAGGATCTGCACATTGGCCTGCTTGCCAAAGGCGATCAAGGCGGTGGCCAGCGGCTGCGCGGGAATGGCGAAATCCAGGAGCGGGCCCTGCTGCGAAGGCTCCGGCGTGCTGCGCGCAGCGGCGACGGAGTTGCCCGGCACCGCCAGGCAAACCGACATCCACAGGCCGCCCGACAGCAGCAGCGTCGCAGCTTTCCTCATAACCCCCGCTTCTTCGCAAGCGAAAGTCACGAGTGTGACATGCGTCGTGGCGCTTGTGGCACCAACGTTGCCGCATGAATGCTTTCTGTCGACTGGCTGTCAGGTCAACGCAGGATCTTCAGTGTTGCGCCGGCTTGCGACGCGCATCGGACAGCACGGTCTGCCCGCCGGCTTCGCCCACCTGCAACGGCAACACCTGCGGCAGCGCACGCAGCCAGTCGTCGATGGCGTCGGCCTTGACGGTACCGGTGAAGGTCAGCGTATCGAGCTCGGCATCGGCGATGCGCAGCGGTTCCACGCGATAGCGATTGATGTTGGCCACCACCACCGACAACGGCTCGTTGTCGAACTCCAGCCGCGCGTGGCGCCAGGCGGCGGCGTTGGCGGGGTCGCTGGCGGTAACGTTCATGGCCGCGCGCGAGGGGTCGTAGGTCACCGACTGGCCGGCCACGGCTTCCAGGCTGTTGTGGGCGCCGCCGGTGGCATCGGCCACGCGCACGCGCCCTTCGGCCATGGCCACGGTGACGTAGTCGCCGGTGCGGCGCACATTGAAGGCGGTACCGATGTCCTCGACGGTCACGTCACCGGCACGGACGCGGAACGGGCGGGACGCGTTGTGCACGACCTCGAAATAGGCCTCGCCATCGGCAAGGTCCACCTCGCGGCGACCATGGCTGAAGCGCGTGGTCAGGTGCGTGGCGCCGCCCAGGGTCACGCGCGTGCCGTCTTCCAGCGTCACCTCCCGCTGGGTGGCGATGGCGCTGGCGTAGGTCTGCGAAGTGACCGCCGTGGCCATGGCATGCCAGCCGACGTAACCGCCGACCGCGGCCACCACGGCGGCCGCGGCGGCGGCGGGCATCCACCAGCGGACGCGCTGCACCTGCGCCGGCGCGAATTCCGCCAGCAGGCGTTCGCGCGACACCTCGCCCAGCGCCTGCAAACGTGCGGCCAGTTCGGTCACGCGCTCGAACGCGGTGAGGTGCGCGGGATCCTCGTCGGCCCAGGCCAGCCACTGCTCGGTCGTCCGTTCCGTGGCAGCGGGGTCGCGCAGTCGCACCCACCAGTCGGCGGCGACACGCAAGTCTTGTTGATTGAGTGGGTTGGCCATCATGGCATCTCCGGTTCGTCCACCCGCGCCCGGCAATGAGCCAGGGCATTGGCGACGTGATAGCGCACCATGCGCTCGCTGATCTTCATGGCCCGCGCGATAACGCTAATCTCGCAGCCGTCGATGACATGCATGACGAAAGCCCGCCCGGTCTTGGCCGGCAGTTCGCGCAACGCCTTGTAGAGCTCCTGCAATTGCGCGGTGGCATGCACGTGGCGCTCGGGAATCGGTGCCAGGTGCAGGTCTTCGTCAGGCGCATCCACCGGATGCTCCGCCCTCACCTGCCGCGCGCGCAAGCGGTCCACGGCCAGGTTCGAAGCGACGCGGAACAGGTAGGCGCGCAGCGAATCCACCTGCTCGGGCTTGTCCATCGTCACCAGGCGCACGTACGCCTCCTGTGCGACTTCCTGGGCATCCGACAGCGAATTGAGCCGGCACTGCAGGAACGCGACGAGCGCACGGTTGTGGTCGCGGAACAGGTCGGCGATGCGCAGTGCGAACGCCGGATCGAGGTTCACGCCCGCGTTGGCGGGCGTGTTGGCACGTCTGTCCACTAGGCTGCCCTGGTTACGTCGGCAAGCGGCGGCAAGGCCTCCATGGCTACCGACGCCTCCATCGCGTCGCGCCACCACGATACCGGGCGCAACACATCATTCAACAGTTTCACCGCTTCCCAGCGCAGTTCCGCGCGACGCCTGAACAAGGCGCGGCGCTTGCTTTCCACTTCCACTTCCGTGCGGTGATGCAAGCTGGCGGGCAACAGGAACCAACCGTCCTCGACAAGCACACCGCCCTGCTCCAGCCAGTACGCATCGTAATCGGAGAACATCCGCGAACGCCCCAGCAACGGATGCGCCGCGTTCCCCACCGCAAGGATACGCCGCAGGCCACACTGGCCGGCAAACGCATAGGCCAGCACCAGCATCAGCTGCTTGGGCCGCATGCCGTGCATGTTGCGGGTCAGCTCGCGCACCGTCTCCCGTCCATGGACGCCGGCCGGGCCCTGAATGCAGCCGATGGCCAGCGTGTCATCGTCGATGAGCGTCATCACCAGCCGGTAGAGCGTGCGGTCATGCGCATCGGTGAGCTCGATGGCCAGCTCGCCTTCGCAGGTCATGTGCGCCGGCGGCCGCAGGTGCAGCCGGACCTCGCTGCCGTCCTTGAGCGTCAGCGCACCCAGCGTGGCGCGGCCTTGCACATACACCGCCTCGAACAGCTCCGCCGACCAGCGCTCGAGCAACAGCCGGTAGTGCGCCTTCAGCGCCTGCAGGCGATCCTCGCGATGCCACCGGCGATTCACGAACCGGTGCTGGTGGCGCTCCTGCAGGCGCGGATCGCAGGCCAGGCAGGCGCGCAACAGGGGGTGCGACCCCAGGAATGACAGATAGCCGTGGTGGCGCAGCGGCATGCCCAGCGCGCGCACCACGTACTTGGCAGCCATGAGGGCGCGCTGCCCCGCATGCCCCTCCCAGTCAGGGCGGCTACGCAGCGAGCGCCACCACACCTGCAGACCAGGGTGGCCATCCATGGCCGGGGGTTCCTTGGGTCCAGTCGCCAGCGGGCCGGGGAACCCCGCCCACCGCAGTTCGCGCTCCAGGGAGCGTTGCGCCGCATAGGCGCAGCCGCTAGCCGCGAACACCAGATCGGCGTCCAGAGGTTCCTCCCCTGGCTGAAGATTCCTTTCGTTCAAGGCTCGCCGACCCGCTGAAGACTGTGACAAGGACTAAGACGGCCAAGCCACGCAAAACGGAAATGGCCGGACCCTCTTTTTTGCTTTTTTTTCGTCGCCCAAAAGAAAACCCCGCACAGGGCGGGGTTTTCTCGTACAGCGATGCCTGGAAGGCGTGGACTTAGAAGTCCATGCCACCCATGCCGCCCATGCCGCCCGGCGCACCGTGCGAATGGCCTTCGTCCTTCTTCGGCACTTCGGTCACGGCCGCTTCGGTCGTGATGATCGAGCCGGCCACCGAGGCGGCGAACTGCAGGGCCGAACGGGTCACCTTGGTCGGGTCCAGGATGCCGAAGGCAATCATGTCACCGAACTCGCCGGTGGCCGCGTTGTAGCCGAAGTTGCCCTTGCCTTCCTTCACGGAGTTCAGGACGACCGACGGCTCGTCACCAGCGTTGGCGACGATGGCGCGCAGCGGAGCTTCCAGGGCGCGACGGGTGATGGCGATGCCCAGGTCCTGGTCAGCGTTGGCACCCTTCAGGCCTTCGATGGCCTTGAGCGAACGGATCAGGGCGACGCCGCCGCCCGGCACCACGCCTTCTTCAACGGCTGCACGGGTAGCGTGCAGGGCGTCTTCGACGCGGGCCTTCTTTTCCTTCATTTCGACTTCGGTGGCAGCGCCGACCTTGATGACGGCCACGCCGCCAGCCAGCTTGGCCACGCGCTCCTGCAGCTTCTCGCGGTCGTAGTCCGAAGAGGTCTCTTCGATCTGCGCCTTGATCTGGCCGATGCGCGACTGGATGCGGTCGGCTTCGCCGGCGCCGTCGATGATGGTGGTGTTTTCCTTGGTGATCACCACGCGCTTGGCGCGGCCCAGGTCCGTGATGGTGGCCTTGTCGAGGGCCAGGCCCACTTCCTCGGAGATCACCACGCCGTTGGTCAGGATGGCGATGTCTTCCAGGATGGCCTTGCGACGGTCACCGAAGCCCGGCGCCTTCACGGCGGCGACCTTGACGATGCCGCGGATGGTGTTGACCACGAGGGTGGCCAGCGCTTCGCCTTCCACTTCCTCGGCGACGATCAGCAGCGGCTTGCCAGCCTTGGCGACGGCCTCGAGGACCGGCAGCAGCTCGCGCACGTTGGAGATCTTCTTGTCGTGGATGAGGATGAACGGGTCGTCCAGTTCAACCTGCTGCGACTGCTGGTTGTTGATGAAGTACGGCGAGAGGTAGCCGCGGTCGAACTGCATGCCTTCGACGACGTCGAGTTCGTTCTCGAGGCCCGAGCCTTCCTCGACGGTGATCACGCCTTCCTTGCCGACCTTCTTCATCGCGGTGGCGATGATTTCGCCGATGGCGGCGTCGGAGTTGGCGGAGATGGTGCCGACCTGGGCAATGGCCTTGTCGTCAGCGGTCGGGTTGGAGAGCTTCTTCAGCTCGGCCACGGCGGCGGTGACGGCGTGGTCGATGCCACGCTTGAGGTCCATCGGGTTCATGCCGGCGGCCACGGCCTTGAGGCCTTCCTGGATGAACGCCTGGGCCAGCACGGTGGCGGTGGTGGTGCCGTCGCCGGCCACATCGGAGGTCTTGGAAGCGGCTTCCTTGACGATCTGCGCGCCGATGTTCTCGTACTTGTCGGCCAGTTCGATTTCCTTGGCGACGGAGACGCCGTCCTTGGTGACGGTCGGTGCGCCGAAGCTCTTCTCGAGCACGACATTGCGGCCCTTCGGACCCAGGGTGACCTTCACGGCATTGGCCAGGGTGTTCACACCCTTGAGCATGCGCGCGCGGACGTCTTCGCCGAAGCGGACTTCTTTAGCTGCCATTTCTGTAATTCCTTAGATTTGAGTCGTTGGTAGGGGAAGAGATGCGGGAGAGGCGCTTAGCCTTCGATCACCGCAACGATGTCGTCTTCCTTCAGGAAGACCAGCTCTTCGCCGTCGATCTTGATTTCCTGGCCGGCGTACTTGCCGAACAGCACGGTGTCGCCTTCCTTCACGGACATCGGGCGGACCTTGCCGTCTTCCAGGATGCGGCCGGTGCCGGCAGCGATGACCTTGCCGCGGGTCGGCTTTTCGGTGGCGCTGTCGGGGATGACGATGCCGCCAGCGGAGACGCGCTCTTCTTCGAGGCGCTTGACGATGACGCGATCGTGCAGCGGACGCAGTTTGCTCATGGTGTGGGCTCCAGCTTCGGTTGGATGGTTGAACAGGATTCGGTACCCCGGAGCGGCGCCATTGCTGGCGCTGTTAGCACTCCCGGTAGGTGAGTGCCAATAATAGCGACGCAATAGCCCCCCGCAAGAGGTGCCGGTCCGGTGGCTGAAACTTCCAATGGGGGAGCCGCGAGGGCCTTTCAAGAGCCGCCGGGGCGGAAAGTGGCGAGATTTTCTCTCCATGAGAGTGTCGCCAAAGGCCGGACTTTTGCCCGTCATCCCCGCGAAAGCGGGAATGACGCGCTCTTCGGGGCCCCTATCGACAAGGTGCGGCGGGACCGACGACCATGCCGGCCTGATCCCCGGAGGCCACCCACCCGTGAGCGATGAGCTGACGCTACGCCTGGACCTGGTAGCCCAAGGGGCCCGGCTGGCCGCTTCCGGCCTGAGCCAGGGCACCTCGGGCAACCTAAGTGCCCGTTGTGGCGACGGTTTCCTGATCACGCCCAGCGGCACACCGTACGAGGACATCACGCCCGAAGGCATCGTTAGGGTGGATCGCGACGGCCAGTGGCCCGCCGGCCAGCGTCCTTCCAGCGAGTGGCGCTTCCACCGGGACATCTACCTCGCCCGCCCGGATGCCATGGCCGTGGTCCACGTTCACCCGCCGTACGCCACGGCGCTGGCGATGTGCCGCAAGGACATCCCGCCCGCCCATTACATGATTGCGGTGGGCGGTGGGGACTCCATCCGCTGCGCCGACTACCACACCTACGGCACCCAGGCCTTGTCCGATGCCGTGCTGGCCGCGCTCGAAGGCCGATTGGCCTGCCTGATGGCCAACCACGGCATGATCTCGCTGGGCAGCACGCTGGCGCAGGCCATGTGGCGGGCGGTGGAGGTGGAAAATCTGGCCCGGCAATACGCGTTGGCGCTGCAGCTGGGCACCCCGGTGATGCTGACGGACCACGAAGTGGCTGACGTGCTCGCCAAATTCGCCAACTACGGGCTGATGTCCTCGAGGTCGTGATGTCCGATACCGTCCTGCTCTGCTACTGCACCTGCCCCGACGCCGCCAGCGCGCAGAAGCTGGCCGAGGCCCTGGTGGGCGAACACCTGGCCGCCTGCGTGAACCGCATTCCGGCGGTGGCGTCCACCTATCGCTGGAAGGGCGAGGTGGTGACCGACAGCGAGGAGCTGTTGCTCATCAAGACCACGGCCGAGCGCTTCCCGGCGCTGAAGGAGCGGCTGGTGGCCCTGCATCCGTATGAGTTGCCGGAGCTGATCGCCGTGCCGGTGGCTGAGGGGCATCGTCCTTATCTGGATTGGGTGCGGGATCCGGGGTGATCCCCAGAGAACCTGTTCACCCATCACCGCCCCCTCACCGTTCCCGCCCCCTCACCGTCATCCCCGCGAAAGCGGGGATGACGGTGAGGGGCGAATGGCGCTCCATGGCAACGTCGGAGCGAGATCGCGAACAAGCCCGAGCCAGCGGCAGCGGCAGCGTCAGCACCCCAAACACGCACCACATCCCATCCCCCGCGATTGACTAGACAGTCCGCCCCGACTGTCGGTGCCCGCGTCATGGGCACGCCATCGCCGCTCGTCAGCATGCCTCTCCATCACGGGAGGCGATATGACGTTCCAACTGGCAGTTTTCGACATGGCGGGCACCACGGTGCACGACCCCGACCTGGTCGTGCAGGCGTTGCGCGAGGCGCTGGCCGAGGCCGGCTGCGAGGCCGGCGTGCCCGAGTTGCGCGCGTTGATGGGCTACACCAAGCCCGCGGCCATCCGCAGCCTGCTCGCCGCCCACGACCTGCCCGCGGACGACGCGCACGTGATGCATGTCCACGCCGACTTCGTGCAGCGCATGCTCCACTGCTACCGCACCCACGAAGCGGTCCGCCCGATGGCCGGCGCCGAAGACACCTTCGCGTGGCTGCATGAGCGCGGCATCAAGGTGGCGCTCAACACCGCGTTCTCCCAGGACATCGCCG
Organism: Dyella japonica A8; assembly: GCF_000725385.1. NCBI lineage: Bacteria > Pseudomonadati > Pseudomonadota > Gammaproteobacteria > Lysobacterales > Rhodanobacteraceae > Dyella > Dyella japonica. The sequence goes on from NZ_CP008884.1 coordinate 56,744, forward strand.
AATGCCTGATCGAGCGCTTCGACTGGCGCCGCCGCGGCCTGATCGACGCGGCGACCTCAGCGGATCGCGTCGTCGAGGGCCGTCCCGCGCCGGACATGATCCGCGCGCTGATGGCCGAAGGCGGCGTCACCGATGCGGCGCGCGTGTTCAAGGTGGGCGATACCGAAGTGGATATCCGCGAAGGCCGGGCGGCCGGCTGCGGCCTGGTGGTGGCGGTCGCTACGGGCGCCTACACGCGCGCCGAACTGCTCGCGCATCACCCGGATGCCGTACTGGATGGCCTGCATGAGCTGGCCGCCCTGCTTGACCGCGCCAGCCAGTCCCACGTGGCCTGAGGCCGGTCATGCAGCCCATCATCACCGCATCCGGGCCATCGCCCGGCAAATCCTCGCGCATGCTGCCGCTGGTCGCCGGACTGGCTGCGTTCTGCGTGTACTCATGCATGTACGCCTTCCGCAAGCCGTTCAGCGCGGCCAGCTTCGATGCCATGAGCTGGCTGGGCGTCGACTACAAGATCTGGCTGGTGATCGCCCAGGTGATGGGTTACGCGGTGAGCAAGCTCTGGGCGATCCGGCTGGTGCCGGAGCTGCACCCGGCGAACCGTGGCAAAGCCATCCTCGTGTTGATCGGCCTGTCGTGGCTGGCCCTGCTGGGCTTCGCGCTGGCGCCGCCGTTGCCCGGCATCGTGTTCCTGTTCCTCAACGGCCTGCCGCTGGGCATGGTGTGGGGCCTGGTGTTCGGCTACATCGAAGGCCGGCAGGCCACGGAGTTGATGGGCGCCATCCTGGCTTCCAGCTTCATCTTTGCTTCCGGTGTAGTGAAGGGCGTTGGCAAGGCGATGCTGCTGGCCGGCGTCAGCGAGCACTGGATGCCGTTCCTCACCGGCCTGGTATTCGTGCCGCCGCTGCTGCTGTCGCTGCGCACGCTTGAGCGTTTGCCGCCCCCCACGGCCGAGGACATCGCCGCCCGCGCGCCACGTGGCCGCATGGATCGCGATGCGCGCCGGGCTTTCCTGCGCCGCTTCCTGCCCGGCCTGCTGCTGATCGTGCCGCTGTACGTGCTGCTGACGGTGCTGCGCGATTTCCGCGAAAACTTCGACACCGAGATCTTCCGCGACCTCGGGTTCGGCCGCAGCGCGCTGGTGTTCGGCGAGGTGGACACGCCCATCGGCGTGGGCGTGCTCATGCTCACCGCGTCGCTGTCGCTGGTGCGCGACAACATGCGCGCCTTCATGCTCAACCACGTGCTGATCGCTGCGGGCCTGTGCTGCGCCGGGCTGAGCACCCTGCTGTTCGCGCACCACGAACTGCCGCCGCTGACCTGGATGACCCTGGTCGGGTTCGGGCTGTATCTGGGCTACATCCCGCTCAACGGCATGTTCTTCGAACGCTTGATGGCCACCTTCCGCGTCGCCGGCACCGTGTCGTTCGTGATGTATCTGGCCGACGCCTCGGGCTATCTGGGCAGCGTGGCGGTGCTGCTGATCAGGCAGTTCCTCGCCCTGCAGCTCAACTGGACGCAGTTCTTCGAACGCGCCGTGCTGACGAGCAGCCTGCTCGGCCTCGTCCTTGTCGCGCTGTCGGCGCGCTGGTTTTGGTGGCACGGCCGCCAGAACGGCCTCACGGCAACCGCCTCCCCCTTGTCACCCCTGAAGATGGAAAGCACTCGTTTATGAGCAAGTCGCAAACACGCACCGCGATCGTCGTGGGTGCAGGCATCGTCGGGCTGGCCATGGCCCGTGCCCTGGCAGAGGCCGGATACAAGGTCACCGTGTTTGACCGCCACGAGCGCGCCGTGGGCGCCTCGGTACGCAACTTCGGCACGATCTGGCCGATCGGCGTGCCCAACGGCCCGCTCTATGCGCGCGCGCTTCGCTCGCGCGAGATCTGGCGCGAATTCTGCGACGCCAGCGGCACGTGGTCCGCCCCCAGCGGCAGCCTCATCGCCGCGTATCACGACGACGAATGGGCGGTGATGAACGAGTACGCGGCGATGAACGAGGGCATCCGCCCCTGCCGCACGCTCGACCCCGCACAGGTCCGCCAGCACGCGCCGGGCGTCGTATCGAACGGATTGCGCGGCGCCCTGCTCAGCACGGACGAAATGGTGGTGGATCCGCGCGAGGCGATCCGCAACCTGCCCGCCTGGCTGACGGAACGCTACGGCGTGGAGTTCCATTGGCGCCAGGCCGTCACCCGCATCGAACACCCGTGGGTATGGAGCGGCCGCCGCCGTTACGGTGCGGACCTCATCTACATCGCCAGCGGCACCGATTTCGAAACGCTGTATCCGGAACTGTTCGAACGCCTGGCCATCACCAAATGCAAGCTGCAGATGCTGCGGCTAGAAGCACAGCCCACGCCGTTCCAGCTGGGCCCTGTGGTGTGCGGCGGCCTCACCATGGCCCACTACAGCGGCTTCCATGCCACGCCGAGCATCGCAGCGATGCGCCAGCGACTGAGCGAGCAGTACGCCGACCTGATCGCACTCGGCATCCATGTCATGGCAGCGCAGAACGGACTCGGCGAGATCACCATCGGCGACTCGCACGAATACGGCCACACGCACGAGCCCTTCGACGAAAGCTCGATCAACCGCAAGATCGCCGACTACCTGCGCACGGTGCTCGACCTGCCGAGCTGGAACGTCAAGCAGAGCTGGCACGGCATCTACGCCAAGCTCACCGATGGGAAGCGCAGCGAGCTGGTGATCGAAGCCGAACCGGGCGTCACCATCGTCAACGGCATCGGTGGCGGCGGGCTGGGCATGACGCTGTCGTTTGGTCTGGCGGAGGAAGTGGTCAGTGGCCAATGGCAGGCCGAAACCGTTGAACCCGTGGTCGCTGGCGCGCACTGAGTTCTTCGAATTCCCGACACGGCCCCATCGCTTCCTCACCGTCATCCCAGCGAAAGCTGGAGGCGTTTTTCAACAGCCGAATGGCTGGTCATCCAGCGTCTTTCATCCTTGCCACACGCATCAAAGACACGGGATCCCAGCTTTCGCTGGGATGACGGTGGGAAGCATGTCCGCAGGTGACTATTAGGAAGCGTGTGGCGGTTGAGCCACCGATGCCCTGAATCTCAACGCTCGGCGGTCGACAGCACCAACTGCACACGCTCCGCCGCGAAACAGGTCAGCCCGTACTGCACGGGCTGATTCTGTCCATCCACATTGAGCGATTCCACTTCCAGCACCGGCAGCTCCGGCGACTGGTCCAGCACGCGCGCCGTAGCGGTGCCCGCCAGGCGCGCCGTCACGCGGGTATAACTGCGGAAATATTCGGCGACGCCAAACTCCGCCAACGTGCGGCTCACCGACCCCGTCCGCTGAAACACTTCGCCAAGCCGGGGAAACCGCGCCACGGAAAACCACGCCTGGCTGTGATCGAGCACGCGCCCTTCGGCGTAGGCGGACGATTCGATCCACCATGCGCGCTCGCCACGCGCCAGCGCCAGCGACTCGGCGACGCGCTGCGGCGGCATCACCAGCGCCGTCCCCAGCACCTTGTTCCCCGAACTCACGTTGAGGCTGTTCATGTTGCGACTGAAGCTGGTGCGACGGCCGATGGCGTAGTCGTAGCACTCTTCCCGCACGCGCAGGCCGCGACCTGTATCGGCATGGATCGCGCCGCGTTCCTCCAGCGCGTCGAGCGCGCGGCGCACGGTATGCCGGTTCACCTGGAGCTGGCGCGCCAGCTCCAGCGCCGAGGGCAGCTTGGCGCCGCCGCGTAGCTGGCCGCTGCGGATCTGCTGCAAGACCTGTTGTTCGATCTGTCGCCACACCGGCATGTCGCACGACCGGTCCGGTGGCTGGAAGCGCATTGCCATCATTCCTGCATGTTCCTGGCCCAGACTGGCAGGCGGTAGTTTGAATCCGGACGAGTATGGGCAGGCCAGTTTTCGCGGAAATGACATCGGCGCGGGACGATTCATGGTGCATTGCAAGGGCGCGGCTGGTCCTGCCCGACGGGGTGGTCCTGGGTGGCGTCGAGATCCGGGGGAACCGTATCGCACGCCTCTGGCGCGGCGATGAGAGGCCCGCTGGCGCCATCGATTTCGAAGGCGATTTCCTGCTGCCCGGCCTGATCGAACTGCACACCGACAACCTCGAAAAGCACCTGCTTCCTCGCGCCGGCGCGGCCTGGCCGGCCCTGCCCGCCATGCTCGCGCACGACGCCCAGCTGCTGGCCGCCGGCATCACCACCGTGCTGGATGCCATGGCGCTGGGCGACCTGGAGGAGGACGGCGGGCGCATCGGCACGCTGCGCAACGCACTCGCCGCGCTCGACGAAGCGCGCGATCACGACCTGCTGCGTTGCGAACACTATCTGCACCTGCGCTGCGAGCTGAGCTGGCCGGGACTGCCGGCTCTGGTGGAACCACTGATGACCCGCAAGGACCTGCGCCTGCTGTCGCTGATGGATCACACCCCGGGCCAGCGCCAGTACCACGACGTGCGCCAGTACCGCACGTACTACAGCCGCAGTGGCATCACCTGGAGCGACGAGGAATTCACCGCCGTGCTGGAAGAGCGCCGCGTGCAGCAAGGCCAGCATCGCGACCTGCAGCTGGCCGGCGTCATGCAGTTGGCCCGCCGCCATGGCCTGCTGGTTGCCAGCCACGACGACACGGACGTCGCCCATGTGGACGAGGCCGTCGCCGTGGGTGCGCGCATCAGTGAGTTTCCCACCACGCTGGCCGCGGCCCACGCGGCGCGCGAGCACGGCCTGCACATCGTCGCCGGCGCCAGCAACCTGGTGCGCGGCGGTTCGCACGCGGGCAATGTCGCGGCAATCGCGCTGGCGCGCGCGGGTTGCCTGGACATTCTTTCCTCCGACTACATGCCGACCAGCCTGCTGCAGGGTGCGTTCATTCTGCACGAGCAGGCCGGGTGGACGCTGGCCGAGGCCATCGCCACCATCACCGCCACGCCGGCCACCGTGCTCGGCTTCCACGACCGGGGCCGCCTCGACAGCGGCCTGCGCGCCGACCTGCTGCGCGTGCGCATGCATCGTTCGCAGCCTGTGGTGCGTTCGGCATGGGTGGCGGGTGAGCAGAGGCTTTGAGGGCTTGTTCAACGTCTTCGCTCAACCCGCAGCAAACCGACAACCAGCCCTCACCGTCATCCCCGCGAAGGCGGGGATCCAGCGACTTTCGGTTTACCGCGGCGCATAAAGGCACTGGATCCCCGCCTTCGCGGGGATGACAGTGAGGCTCCCACGAGGCGTCGTTTGAAACTCGAGCGGGCTGCGAGGCAGCATCAGAGCTACCGGAGCACCGCAAGTTCCAACGCCTTAGGAAAGGCATAGACAACACCCAAAAGTTGCCTAGTCCGAGTCATTCGCATTTCACCCGCCCTCCCTAGCCTTCGCCCATCGCAGCACTAGGCCTGCCGACGCCGTTCGGCCATAACAACCTCCGGGGAGAGCATCTTGAAGATCAATCCAATCACTTGCGCGGTGCTCGCCGCGCTTGCGGTCGCTCGCGTGTCCTACGCCGACGAAGCCGCCACGCCGGCCGCTCCGCCGCCGGCACCGGCGACGGATGCAGCGACGGTGTCCACGCTCGGCTCGATCACCGTCACGGCGCAGCACGCCAACGAGGCCATGCAGGACGTGCCGATCACCATGCAGGCCTTCAGCGGCACCACCCTGCAGCAGCTCCACGTCGACACCTTCGATGACATCATCCGGTACCTGCCGAACGTGACGTTCGCCGAGAACGGTCCGGGCCAGGGCAACATCTACATGCGCGGCCTGAGCACCGGCTTCCTCGGCAACCAGTCCAGCGCGTCGATCGCACCGTTCCCCAACGTCGCCGTGTACCTCGACGAACAGTCGATGCAGTTCCCCGCGCGCAACCTCGACGTCTACATGGTAGACATGGAGCGCGTGGAAGTGCTCGAGGGCCCGCAGGGCACGCTGTTCGGTGGCGGCGCCCAGGCCGGCGCCGTGCGTTACATCACCAACAAGCCGAACCTGGACAAGGTCGGCGGCAACGTCGAGGCGAGTACCGGCATCACCACCGGCGGCCGCCCGAACAACTCCGCCAGCGCGGTGCTGAACCTGCCGATCATTCCGGGCACGTTCGCCGTGCGCGGCGTGATCTACAACGACCATCGCGGCGGCTACATCGACAACGTGCCGGGCACGTTCACGCGCAATAACAACGACGGCGGCAACTTCTACGCCAACATCAAGCCGACCGGCGGGCTGTGCCCGAACGGCCTACCCAGCAGCACCGGCTACTGCGCCGTGCCGGGCAGCCCGGTCGCCAACAACAACGCGGTGGCGCAGAAGGACTGGAACCCGGTCGACTACCAGGGCGCCCGCCTGTCCGCGCTCTACAAGATCGACGACGACTGGAACGTGCTGATCGCACAGAGCTACCAGGAGATGGACGCGCAAGGCCAGTCGTCGACCTACCCGGTCAATTCGGACGGCCAGGCCCTGAAGCCGCTGCAGATCACCGCGTTCGCGCCGTCCTGGGACAAGGACCGCAACACCAACACCGCGTGGACGGTCAACGGCAAGATCGGCGACGTCTCGCTGGTGTACACCGGCGGCTACACCAACCGCCACATCAGCGAACAGCAGGACTACACCAACTACTCGCGCAGCGCTGGCGGCTGGTACTACAACTGCAGCGGCGGCACGGGCCTGGGCGCCGGCACCCCGCCCACCTGCTATTCCCCCGTGGGCTACTGGAACGACCAGGTCAAGAGCACGCACCTGAGCCATGAGCTGCGCTTCAGCACACCGGAAGAAAACCGCCTGCGCGCCATCGGCGGCCTGTACTACGAGGACTTCAAGATCCTCGATGACATGAACTTCAACTACAAGACGATCCCCTCGTGCACGCCGCCGAACCTTGCGTCGGCCGTCGCGGGCGGCGCGCCCTGCGTTGCCAATGTGGTGCCCTACCCCGGCACGGCGCAGATGGATCCGAGCGTGCGCGGCGATAGCACCGCGTTCGGCGAGGACGAACAGCGCGGCTATCGCCAGGTCGCGGCGTTCGGCTCGGTGTCCTACGACATCATTCCCGAGGTGCTCACCGCCACCGCGGGCACGCGCTACTACCACTACTCCGAATACCAGCGCGGCTCGCAGTATTCGACGGGCACCAACTGCGTGAACGTGCCCAACGGCCAGTGCGTGGGCGGCGACGCGACCAGCATGAACGCCGAGCATCTCGACGCCTCGTACCACGGCTTCAAGAGCCGCGCCAACCTGGTGTGGCATATCACGCCTGATGCGATGGTCTACTACACCTTCTCGCAGGGCTTCCGCCCCGGTGCGTTCAACCGCACCACCAAGAACGTTGCCAAGGGTCCGGACGGCCCGCAGTACCGCAAGCCGCTCAGCTACGCACCGGACTCCCTCACCAACAACGAGATCGGCTTCAAGACCACGTTCTTCGACGACCGCCTGCTGCTCAACGGCTCGCTGTACCACATGAAGTGGGACAACGTGCAGATGCAGTTCTTCAACCCGCTGGTGCTTGGCAACACCACGTTCGGCGTCAACGGCCCGAACTACAAGGTGGACGGCATCGAGCTGCAGTTCGAGGGCCGCGTCACCGATGGGCTGACCCTGATGGGCTCGGGTTCGTACAACAAGTCCAAGCAGACCAACTCGCCCTGCCTGGTCGGCAACATCCCGAACACGCCGTCCTACGGCGCGTGCATCACCCAGGTGGTGATCGCCGGCCAGGGCCTGCAGCCGTTCGAGAATCCGTTCGGCGCGGCCGGCAGCGTGCCGGCGTTCTCCCCGCGCTCGCAGTTCAACCTGCGCGCCCGCTACGACTGGACCCTCAATGGCGGGTACAAGGCGTTCGCCATGGCCGGCGCCAGCCACACGGGCTCGATGTACAACCAGCCGGCTACCTACCCCAGCGGCGAGGGCGTGCTGTATCCGACCACGGTGGACCTGCGCTACCTGCAGGAGGGCTACACCACCTATGACGCTTCGGTGGGCATCGCCAAGGATGCCTGGGACCTGTCCCTGTATGGCACCAACTTGAGCAACAGCCACGCCAGCGTGTTCACCTCGTCGGCGCAGTTCATCAAGTCGGAAGTGCCGCTGCGTCCGCGCGTGGTCGGGGTGAAGTTCGGGTTCAAGTTCTGAGAACCCGTACGGAATCCCGTTTGACTTTGCAGTAGACGGACATCTCCCTCACCGTCATCCCCGCGAAAGCGGGGATCCAGTGCCTCTAAGCGTCTCAGAATGCCGAAAGTCGCTGGATCCCCGCTCTTGCCCCCTTTTGCGGGGTTCGCGGGGATGACGGCGAGGTTCTGACATCTCGCCGTCGCAGATCAGAGCGAGCATGACGCCGGACAATTGCTCCTCTTCTATCAACAGATCACGCATGAACGCCCTCCCCGCCGAAACACCCCTCATGTCCGTCGAACAACAGGTTTTCGAGATACGCCGGCTACAGGGGGCAGGCGAGCATGCACAGGCACTGGCGGAGGCCACGGCCCTGCGGGTCGAAGTGCCCGAGAATCGCGATGTGCTTCACGCCATCGCCAAGAGCCAGCGCCATCTCGGCAGGATCGACGACGCGCTGCGAACACTTGCCGAGCTGGAACGCGGACACCCTGTTTACAGCCGGCTCCACGAAGAACGCGGCCATTGCCACGTCGTCCGCCGCGATGCACCGCAAGCCATCGATGCGCTGCTGCGGGCGGTCAACATCAATCCCGCGCTTCCTTCGAGCTGGAACCTTCTCGAAGGTCTTTACCGCATGACCGGCGACCATGCCAATGCGGCGACGGCAGCCTCGCACGTGAGCATCCTCAAGCGCCTCGCGCCCGAGGTCGTGCAGGCAACCAGCCTGTTTTCGGACGGCGAGCTGACCGGGGCCGAACAGGTCATCCGCCCTTATCTGCAGCGCGTCGGCAACGACATCGAAGGCATGCGCCTGCTGGCCCGCATTGCCGTGGCGCGCGATGTGCTGGACGACGCCGAGATTCTGCTCACTGCGGTCCTCGACATCGCCCCCGACTTTCATGCCGCGCGCTTCGATTACGCCAAGGTGCTGTTCGAACGGCATCTGTACCAGCGCGCCCGCAACGAGATGGAAACCTTGCTGGCGATGGACCCCCAACACCCCGACTACCGTGCGCTGCATGCCAGTGCCTGCGTCGGCCTGGGCGAGCACGAACGCGCCATCGGCCTGTACCGCGCACTGCTCCGCGACGTGCCGGGCGCGGCGGACCTGCACTTGTCCCTTGCACACGCGTTGAAGACTCAGGGCCTGCGCAGCGAGGCCATCGACGCCTACCACGCCGCCATCGCCGCGCGCCCCGGCTTTGGCGATGCGTACTGGAGCCTGGCGAACCTCAAGACATATCGTTTTGCCGACGCCGACATCGAGCGCATGGCGGCCGCCGAGGCCCTGCCGGAGACGCCGGCGCTGGATCGCTATCACCTGTGCTTTGCGCTCGGCAAAGCTTACGAAGATCGCGGCGAGTACGACGCATCGTGGTGGCACTACGAGCGTGGCAACGCTCTCAAGCGCGCGGAAAGCCGCTATCGTCCTGAGATCATCGAAACCAATACGCACCGCCAGATCGACACCTGCACGCACACGTTCTTCGCCAGCCGCGCAGGCGTGGGCGATCCCAGCCCCGACCCGATCTTCATCGTCGGCCTGCCGCGCGCCGGCTCCACGCTGCTGGAACAGATCCTCGCCTCGCATTCGCAGGTGGACGGTACGCAGGAGCTCGCCGACATTCCGCGCATCGTGCTCGACCTGCAGGGGCGCGAGCCGGACCTGGACGACCCGCGCTACCCCGGCGTGCTTGCCGACATGTCGCCGGAGGATTTTCGCCAACTGGGCGAGAAGTACCTGCGCGAGACACGTACCTATCGCGGCGATGCGCCCCGCTTCATCGACAAGATGCCGAACAACTTCCGGCACCTTGGCCTGATCCACCTGATGTTTCCCAACGCGACGATCATCGACGCACGGCGTGAACCCATGGCCTGCTGCTTCAGCAACCTCAAGCAGCTGTTCGCCAGCGGCCAGGAGTTCACCTACAGCATGGAAGACATTGCACGTTACTACCGCACGTATCTGGCGCTGATGGAACACTGGGACCGCGTGCTGCCCGGCCTCGTGCTGCGCGTGCACCACGAGGATGTGGTGGATGATCTGGAGGGCAGCGTTCGGCGCATTCTGGATTTCTGCGGCCTGCCATACGAAGCCTCGTGCCTTGAGTTCCACAAGACGGAACGCAGCGTGCGCACCGCCAGCTCGGAGCAGGTGCGCCGGCCGATCTTCCGTGATGGCATGGACCAGTGGACGAAGTATGCGGCGTACCTGGAGCCGCTCAGGGACCAACTCGGCGACGCGCTCGATCGCTATCGCCCAGGCTAAACGCTCTCCCGATCTCGGCGGGACCCAGGCGCCCCTCACCGTCATCCCCGCGAAAGCGGGGATCCAGTGCCTTTAAGCACTACCAGGTACCGAAAGTCGCTGGATCCCCGCTTTCGCGGGGATGACGGTGAGGGGTAGTGACGGCGAGGGGTGGTGCCGATACCGCGTTGACACTGCTGACGAGCCCTACTTACGCGGCGCACCCACGAACACCACCAGAAACGTAGCCGGCTCGCTACGACTCGCATTGCCGCTGACCAGATGATGCGCACCCGCCGGCTCGAACCAGCTTTCGCCTGGCGCATAGACCCGCAGTGGCTGGCCCTCCACCTGACTGCGCACGCGGCCTTGCAGCACATAGACGTAGGCATCGCGATCATGCGAATGCGGTCGTGATGATTCGCCCGGTGCATACGTCACGCGCAGCGCTTCCAGTGACTGCCCCGGCGCACGCGTCAGCGCCGCCGTGAGCAAGGACTCGTCCTGCGTCGCCATGACCGGCGCCGCCACGGCGAGCGCCATCATGCAGAGGAAACCCCGCGCGGCGCGCATGGTCAGTGCACCGAGGCAACGGGCTGCGGCGACGGCAGCGCGGCGTCGACGTCCTCGCTACGGCGCAGCACCTTGCCCTGCGCATCCAGCACGATCACCGTCGGCACGTGCATCACGCGGAAGCGGCGGAACAAGGCGCCCGTGTCGTCCAGCGCCAGCGGCATGGTCATGTGGTGTTCGCGCTGGTAGTCGGCCAGTTCGTCATGGCTGGCCCACAGGCCCGAGGCGATGCCCAGCCAGCGCGCATGATTGTCGCGCGCCAGCACGTCGGCACGTTCACGGGCCGTGCGGCAGCTTTGCGCCATCGCGGGACGGCTCTTGGCCAGGTACGACTCGCACCACGGCGACAGGAACAGCAGCACGGTCGGCTGTCCCGGCGTGGCGCCGAAGGCTGGCAACGCCTTTCCATCCAGCGTGCGCACGTCGAAGGCGGGCACGCGGTCGCCGACGTCGTAGTGCGGCTCGTCCTTCGGCACGGCGGCCGCAGCGACTTGGCCCGGCGAGCTGCTGCGCGCCTGCGCCAGCGCGGCGTCCAGCTTGTCGTTCGCCTCATGCCCCACGTAGAGGATGCGACCGTCGCGACCGATCACGACGTGCTGCGGTGTCACGCGCAGGTGGAAGGCCTCGCCCAGCGAGCCGTCGTCGAACACGAGAGGCATGCTGAGCCCGAGCTGCTTCTGCACCTTGCGTACTTCCTCGACGCTGTCGTCGAAGCCCACGTCGATGCCGATGACCACCATGTCCGGTCCCGCTTCTTCGTAGGCATGCTCGAAGTGCGGCATTTGCTGGCGGCAGGGCACGCACCAGGTGGCCCAGAATTTCAGGTAGACGGCCTTTTTGCCGTACAGCGCCCCCAAATCGATGGTCGGGCCGTCGATGGTCTTGAGCACCATGCGCGGCGCGGGCTGGCCGATCAGGCTGCGGCCTGCCGTTTCGGCGCGCGACTGGCCGGATTCCGCAGCATGGACCAGGGCACAGGACAACAACAGGCAAAGCAGGGCGAGGTAACGCACGGGAGGCATCCTTGGAGGGGAGGCCTCGCATGCTCCTCCGCGACGCAGTGGCCGGACAGATCCAGTTGCTGCGGAAACGAAGGAACCAGCGTCAGTGCGGCCGGTACACCTCGAGCAACCGGGCCAGCAGGCGTGCGGCTTCATCCATGCGCGTTGCCGGGATGCCGCCCAGGCCAAACACCAGGCCGTTGGGCTGGTGCTCACCCACGGCGTAGTCGCCCAGCGCTTCGATGCGCATGTCCCTGGCTGCCGCATCCTTGACCAGCTGGCTTGCCGCCACCGGCCAGCGCAGCGCCGCGGCGATGTGCAGCCCGGCATCGGATGCCAGCGGACGCAAGGCTTCGCCGGCATGGCGCGACAGGCCATCGAGCAGGGCCTCGCGGCGCTCCGCATAGATGCGCCGCATCTTGCGCACATGCCGGGCGAGATGGCCCTCGGCGATGAACAAGGCCAGCGTGTCCTGCGCGACCAGGTCGCTGTGCCGGTCCACGAGTTGCCGCACGCTGCCCAGCGCGGCCATGGCCCAGGCCGGTGCCACCACGTAGCCCAGGCGCAGGGCCGGGAACAGGCTTTTGGAAAAGGTGCCTACGTAGAACACCGAGCCGTCGCGATCCAGCGTCTGCAGCGCATCGAGCGGGCGCCCGCCGTAGCGGAACTCGCCGTCGTAGTCGTCCTCCACGATCACGGCGCCCTGCCGTCGCGCAAAATCCAGCAACGCGGCGCGGCGTGCCGGCGACATCGCCATGCCGGAGGGAAACTGGTGCGAAGGTGTGACGTAGATGACGCGGGCATCGGGCGGAATCCGCTCGACGATCAGGCCTTCATCGTCGAGCGGCACTGGCACCACGTTGGCGCCGGCAGCCTCGAACGCCGCGCGCAACGGCGGGTAGCCGGGATCTTCCACCGCCACCACCGTGCGCCCGGTCGTCACCAGGATGCGCGCCAGCAGATCGAACGCCTGCTGTGCGCCGCCGGTCACCATGATGTCCGCGGCGCTGCAGGTCACGGCGCGCGTGAACGACACGTGCCCCGCAATCGCCTCGCGCAACGCTGCACGCCCCTCGACGGCGTCGTAGGCGCACATGGCCTGGCCAAGTGTGCGCAGTGCGCGGGCGGACAGCTTGCGCCACGCCTCGAATGGAAATCGCGAGATGTCCGGCAGCCCCACGCGCAGGTCATAGCGCGCGGGCGGCAAGGCGTTCATGGGAGCAGGCACCGTGGCATCGCGCCAACGCGGCTGCAGCCTCGGCTCGACACTGGCCCCCGGCCGCGATGCGCTAGGCTGCGTGGGCCCGGCATGCGCCACCACGTAGCCCGCGCCCTGCCGCGAAACCACATAGCCTTCGCTGAGCAGCAGGTCGTACGCCGCCACCACCGTGTTGCGCGACACGCCCAGCGAGGTGGCCAGCGTGCGGGTCGACGGCAAGGTCTGGCCGGTACGCAGCCGCCCGTCCAGAATGGCCGCCCGCAGCTGCCCATGCAGCGCCTGGAGCCGGCCACGCACGGGAATATCCAGCGGGAAAGCCAGTGGTTGATCCATGCCGATATCCGGGGCGGGTTGACTGGTCCTGAAGAATTCCCGTGATCTGGATCTTTTTCAAGACCAGTGTATCCCCGACACTGGCGCCATCACCTCACGGAGCCCCCGCCATGATCGAGCTGTATTTCGCCGCCACGCCCAATGGCCTGAAGCTCAAGCTGTTCCTCGAAGAAGCTGGCCTGCCCTACTTCATCACGCCGGTGAGCCTGAGCAAGGGCGAGCAGTTCAAGCCTGAATTCCTGGCCATTTCGCCGAACAACAAGATTCCCGCCATCGTCGACCATGCCCCGGCCGGTGGCGGCGCGCCGCTCGCCGTGTTCGAGTCCGGCGCGATCATGCTGTATCTCGCGGAAAAGACTGGCCAGCTCCTGCCCAAGGACACGGCCGGCCGCGTCGAGGCGCTGGAGTGGCTGTTCTGGCAGGTCTCCGGGCTGGGCCCCATGGCGGGCCAGATCGGGCACTTCAATGTGTATGCGCCGGAGAAGGTGCCTTACGCCATCGACCGCTACACCCGCGAAGTAGCCCGCCTGTACGGCGTACTCGATCGCCGGCTGGCCGGTCGCGAATTCATTGCGGGTGAGTTCTCCCTGGCCGACATCGCCTGCTACCCCTGGATTGTGCCGCACGCGGCGCACGGCCAGGACCTGGCGGATTTTCCCCACCTGGAACGCTGGTTCATTGCCATGTCGCAGCGCCCAGCCACGCAGCGCACGTATGAAGGCGTGGAGAACGCGTACCAGCCGAAGCAGGCGCTGACGGATGAAGAACGCCGCGTGCTGTTCGGGCAGGGGGCGAAGCCGAAGGCCTGACGTACCAAAGGCATGCAGTCTGCTGACAGGTTCTGACACCATGGGCGGCTAGCCTTCCAAACAGACAGTTGCCTCTCACCTTCGTCATTCCGGCGCAGGCCGGAATCCAGTTTCCGTCGTAACAGGTTGTCGCGAGATCGGTTGCCGTCTTTCGCGAAGATCCAACAGAACCGCTACTGGATTCCGGCCTACGCCGGAATGACGAGCAAAGGCGGGGCTCCGAGTCATCGCCCCGCGAGTCCAAAACAATCACTGACACCACCATGAAAACCTCCGACATCGCCGCACTGCTGTTGCTGGGAGCCATCTGGGGCGCCTCGTTCCTGTTCATGCGCATGGGCGCGGACGAATTCGGCGGCATGGCGCTGGCCGGCATGCGCGCCATCGGCGCCGCGGTGTGTTCGATCCCCCTGCTGACGCGCACGCGGCTGGTGGAGATGCGCACGCACTGGCGCGATATCGCCATCGTCGGCATCGCCAATTCCGCGCTGCCGTTCGTGTTGTTCTCCTATGCGGCGAAGAGCCTGCCGGCGGGTGTCTCCGCCATTTCCGACGCCATCGCCCCGCTGCTGGTGGCGCTGTCGGGCTGGATGCTGCTGGGCGAGAAGCTGAGCGCCACGCAGGCCAGCGGCCTGCTGGTCGGTTTCACCGGCGTGGTGTGGCTGGTGCTGGGCACCGTGGGTGTCAACGGCCATGCGCATGCGACAGGCTGGGCCATGGCCGCCTGCCTGGGCGCCAATGTCTGCTACACCTTCGGCGCCCACTACAGCCATCGCCGCCTGCGCAGTGGCGTCACGCCGCTCAGCGTCGCCACCGGCAGCCAGCTGGCCGCGGCCCTGCTGTTGCTGCCGCTCACGATCTGGATGTGGCCCACCCACACGCCGGGCTGGACCTCGTGGCTGGCGGTGTTGGGCCTGGCGGCCATCTGCACGTCGCTCGCCTACGTGCTGTTCTACGGATTGATGGCCCGCGTCGGCGCCTCGCGCAGCATGGTGGTGATGTTCCTTATCCCGGTCTTTGGCGTGATGTGGGGCCTCTTGTTCCTGCACGAGCCGGTGACGCTGGCGATGGCGGGTGGCTGCGTGGTGATCCTGCTGGGCGTCGCGCTCACCACCGGCATGCTGCGCCCGCGTAACCGCGGCAGCGCCCTGGACGAAGTACTGACCGAACGCGCCTGAATCTTGCTGGTCCCTCCCCGGCCAGCCTGAATCGTCGGGCTGCGCCATAATCCTGGTTCGCCTGTGCCGTGGCACGGGCCTCTCCATCCTGGAGCCGCAATGCGCCTGATCCATCCCGGCCGCCTGGCCGCCCGTTTCCTTACCCTGCTCTGCCTGCTGGCGCCGGTTGCGCCCGCGCTGGCGCAGGACGACCTCGACGGCCTGCTGCCGGTCACCGAGGCCTACAAGCTCACCGCCGACGCGTCCGCGCCCGGCGTGGTGAAGCTGCACTGGACCATCGCGCCCGACTACTACCTCTATCGCGGCCGCATGAAGTTCAAGGCCGCCGACGGCGTCAGCCTGGGCGAGGCGCAGCTGCCCGATGGCGAGAAGCATCACGACGAGTACCTCGGCGATGTGGAGACCTACCACCACGGCGTCGATGCCACGCTGCCCTACACGGTCGCGGCCGGCACGACGGAGCTGAAGCTCAGCGTGCAATACCAGGGCTGCCACGAGGTGGATCCGAAGATCTGCTATCCGCCGCATACCGAACAGCTGACGCTGCCGTTGCCAGCGACGGCCGCCAAGGCGGGCGCGGGCGACCTGGGCGCAGCGCTGGGCAAGCTCGGCTCGAATCGCGGTGGCGGCGACGGCGCGGCCCTGCCGGCCGAGCAGGCGTTCCACCTGGAAGCCATCGCCAAGGATCGCCAGCACCTGCTGCTGCGCTGGACCATGGCCAAGGGCTACTACCTCTACCGCGACCAGACCACGCTGAAGCTCAAGGACACCGGCGGATTGTCGCTGGCCAGGCCCGAGTGGCCGGCCGGCGTGGAACACGAGGACGCCCACTTCGGCAAGACCACGGTGTTTTTCGACCAGGTCGAGGTGCCCGTCGCCATCGAGGGTGATACCGCTGGCCGCAACGCCGTGAACCTCGACGCCAGTTTCCAGGGCTGCCAGGACGGCGGCATCTGCTATCCGCTGATGACGCGCGCACTGTCCATTGAACTGAGCGGTGCCGCGCCGACCAGCGGCGCCGTGGCAGAGCCCGCGCCGGAAATGCCGCCGGCCAACCTGGCCCAGGGCCCGCTGGAAGTAAGCCTGCTCACCGCGCTGCTGCTCGCTCTTGGCGGCGGCCTGGTGCTCAACCTGATGCCGTGCGTGCTGCCGGTGCTGTCGATCAAGGCGGTGGGCATGCTGGAAAGCGGCGAAAGCCCCGCCAAAGCACGCTCACATGCCTTGTTCTATACGGCCGGCGTACTGAGCAGCTTCGCGCTGATCGGCATCGCCATCGTGGCCCTGCGTTCGGCCGGCCACGCGCTGGGCTGGGGCGCTCAGCTGCAGCAGCCGGTGGTGGTGGGCGTGCTGGCCTGCGTGATGTTCGCCGTGGGCCTGTCGATGTCGGGCATGGTGCAGTTCGGCACCTCGCTGGGCAATGTCGGCTCGTCGCTGGCCTCGCGTTCGGGCCATGCGGGCGACTTCTTCACCGGCGTGCTTGCCGTGGCGGTGGCCAGCCCGTGCACCGCGCCGTTCATGGGCAGCGCACTGGCTTACGCCTTCGCCGCACCGATGATCAACGCGCTGCTGGTGTTCCTGATGCTGGGCATCGGCCTGGCGCTGCCGTTCCTTGCGGTCGGTTTCGTGCCGGCACTGGCGCGCCTGCTGCCGCGCCCCGGCGCCTGGATGGAAACGCTGAAGCAGATCCTCGCCTTCCCCATGTACCTCACGGCCGCGTGGCTGGTGTGGGTGCTGGCGCACCAGCGCGGCGCGGATGCCGTGGGCCTGGTGCTGGTGGCGGCGGTGCTGCTGGCGGCGACGTTGTGGTGGTTCGAGCGTAGCCGTTCGCGCGGCGCGGTGAGCCGCGTGTTCGTGGTGGTGCTGGCGGCACTCACCCTCGTTCCGCTCTTCTATCTCTCGAAGGTGCAGGCACCCGCGCAGGCTGTCGTGGCAACGGATGGCGTGGTCGCCTATTCGCCGGAGAAACTCGCCGAACTGCGCAAGGCCGGCACCCCGGTGTTCGTGGACATGACGGCGGACTGGTGCGTGACCTGCAAGGCCAACGAACACGCGGTGCTCGACACCGAGGCGTTCCGCGAGCTACTGAAGAAGACCGGCGCGGTCTACATGAAGGGCGACTGGACTGACGTGAACCCGACCATTGCCGCCTTCCTGCAGCAGTACCACTCGCCGGGCGTGCCGCTCTACGTGGTGTTCCCCAAGGACGGCGGCGAGGGCCGCAAGCTGCCAACCGTGCTGACCTCCTCGCTGGTGGAAGACGCCCTGACCAAGGCGGCAGGCAACCCGGTCGCCACTACCCCATGATGAGTCGCAGCAACGGGCTCATCCTCGGCGCCGCCGTACTGGCGGCGGCCGTCGGCGGCTGGCTGCAACACGCCAGCCAGCGCGCCCGCGTACCGGAAGGGGTACAAGTGGCCGAACCGGGCGAGATCGTCCCCGATCTCGCGCTGACCGGGCTGGATGGCAAGGAGCATCGCCTTTCCGACTACCGTGGCCGCCGCGTGCTGCTCAACTTCTGGGCAAGCTGGTGCGGCCCCTGCCTCAAGGAAATGCCTGCGTTGGTACAAGCGCAGGCGAACGTCGGCGAACACGCCGGCAAGTGGGGACCGATCATCGTCGGCGTCGCCATGGACGATCCGGCGCAGGTGCGCGCCTTCCTTGCTGCCCATCCGGTCAACTACCCCATCCTGCTGGGCCGCCTGGACAGCCCCAGCACCTCGCTTCGCCTGGGGAACGTCGGCGAAGTGCTGCCTTACAGCGTGCTTCTGGACCAGAACGGCCGCGTGCTGTTCAGCCGGCGCGGCATGCTGGACGCCGACGACCTGAAGGCCTGGACCACGCCAGCCGCGCCCTGACGCGGTTTCGGGCGCCATACGTCGCCGGATGGTTTAACTTCAACTTCTCCTTCAAACATCGCCGAACTGCGCCGAACTGGACAACATTGGCCGGGGCGCGCACACTCCGCGCCGGACACCGGCCCCGCCGGTGCAATCCTTGGATATCGGCGTGGCGAAGATCCTGGTCCTGCATGGACCCAATCTCAATCTGCTGGGCACCCGCGAGCCGGACGTCTACGGCCGCGACACGCTGGCCGATATCGACACGCTGCTGGTCCAGCGCGCCCAAGCCGCCGGACATGCCCTGGAGACGCTGCAGTCGAACGCCGAGCACGCGCTGATCGACCGCATCCACCAGGCCCGCCTGGATGGCACGGCCATCATCCTGATCAACCCGGGCGCCTTCACCCACACCAGCATCGCCCTGCGCGACGCGCTGGCGGGCGTGGCGATTCCGTTCATCGAATTGCACCTGTCCAACGTGCACGCCCGCGAGGCGTTCCGTCGGCACTCGTACCTCTCGGACATCGCCGTCGGCGTGATCTGCGGCTTCGGCGCGGACAGCTACCGGCTGGCACTGGATGCCGCACTAAACCGGCTGGATCGCGCTGGCGCGTCCGCCTCCTGAATCACGGCCCCTGAGCCCCCACTTTCCATATCCGGCCGTCACCACGGCTCCAACGAAAAGGTTTGAAACATGGACCTGCGCAAGATCAAGAAGCTCATCGACCTGCTCGAGGAATCCAACCTCGCGGAACTTGAGATCAAGGAAGGCGAAGAAGTGGTCCGTCTGTCGCGCGTGCCCAAGGGCACGGTGACCGTCGCTCCCGCCCCGGTCGCCATGCAGGCTGCCCCGGTTGCCGCCGTGCCGGTCGCAGCCCCCGCCGCCGAAGCCGCCCCGGCCGACGCCGGCCTGCCGGCTGGCCACGTGGTGAAGGCGCCGATGGTCGGCACCTTCTACGCCTCCGCCAGCCCGGGCGCCGCTGCGTTCGTCAAGGTCGGCCAGCAGGTCAAGGCCGGCGAAACGCTGGGCATCATCGAAGCGATGAAGATGTTCAACCAGATCGAGGCCGACGTGGCCGGCACCGTGAAGGCCATCCTGCTCGAGAACGGCCAGCCGGTGGAATTCGACCAGCCGATGTTCGTGATCGGCTAAGCCGGGCCACCCTCTATGCCCATGCTCGAAAAAGTCGTCATTGCCAACCGTGGTGAGATCGCGCTGCGCGTGCTGCGCGCCTGCCACAGCCTTGGCATCAAAACCGTGGCGGTGCACTCCACCGCCGACCGCAACCTCAAGCACGTCGGCCTGGCCGACGAGTCGATCTGCATCGGCCCCGCGCCGTCGGTCGACAGCTACCTCAACATCCCGCGCATCATCGCCGCGGCGGAAATCACCGACGCCCAGGCCATCCACCCGGGTTACGGCTTCCTCTCCGAGCGCGCCGACTTCGCCGAACAGGTGGAGCAGTCGGGTTTCATCTTCATCGGCCCCACGGCCGACGTGATCCGCCTGATGGGCGACAAGGTGGAAGCCATCCGCGCCATGAAGGCCGCCGGCGTGCCGTGCGTGCCCGGTTCGGGCGGCCCGCTCGGCGACAACGTCGACGAGAACATGCGCATCGCGCGTGACATCGGCTACCCGGTGATCATCAAGGCCGCCGGCGGCGGTGGTGGCCGCGGCATGCGCGTGGTGCGCACCGAGGCCCATCTGGGCAATGCCATCACCATGACCAAGCAGGAAGCGAAGGCCGCTTTCGGCAACGATCAGGTGTACATGGAGAAGTTCCTGGAGAATCCGCGCCACGTGGAAATCCAGGTACTCGCCGACGGCCAGGGCAACGCCATCCATCTCGGCGAGCGCGACTGCTCCATGCAGCGTCGCCACCAGAAGGTGGTGGAAGAGGCACCCGCGCCGGGCATCACGCCGGAACTGCGCGAGCAGATCGGCAAGGTGTGCGTGGAAGCCTGCCTGCGCATCGGCTACCGCGGCGCCGGCACGTTCGAGTTCCTCTACGAGGACGGCCGCTTCTACTTCATCGAGATGAACACTCGTATCCAGGTGGAGCATCCGGTGACGGAGCTGATCACCGGCATCGATCTGGTGCGCGAGCAGCTGCTGATCGCCGGCGGCGAGAAGCTGTCGATCCGCCAGTCGGACATCCAGATCCACGGCCACGCGATCGAGTGCCGCATCAATGCGGAAGATCCGGACAGCTTCCTGCCCTCGCCGGGCACGGTGAAGCGCTTCGAGGCGCCGGGTGGCCCGGGCGTGCGCGTGGACACCCACCTGTACGACGGCTACCGCATTCCGCCGAACTACGACTCGATGATCGGCAAGCTGATCGTGCACGGCCCGGATCGCGAAACCGCCATTGCGCGCATGCGCCTGGCGCTCGCCGAAACGGTGATCGAAGGCGTGAAGTGCAATATCCCGCTGCAGCAGCGCATCATGGCCGACGTCGGCTTCCAGCAGGGTGGGCAGAACATCCACTATCTGGAAAAGCGCATGGCCGAGCAGAAGGAAAAGGCCGCCACCGGCGGTTGATGGTTCGCCGGCGAGTCGCCCATGCGACTCGCCGGCCTGTCTTTCGAAAGATGTCCGAATTACTCACTCTCCGCGAAGCGATCGACGCCGTCACCGACGCGTTCGACCAAGGCGACGGCTGGGACCGCTACGCCTGGGTCTATATCCGCGGTCAGATCACCGAGCCCTCGTGCCGGCTGTACCTCTCGCACGTCGCCGACGAAGACGACGCACTGATCGCCGACCACGGCGAGGCGCTGCCGCCGTTCGCCGCGCAGCATCACCTGCGCCATTTCCTCGAGGCGGCGGATTTCGCCGAAGTGCTGTTCGTGCACCGGCGGCATCATCCGTCGCCCACGCTGGACGACCTGGCCCGCGCGCTGGATTACTACCGCAAGCACGACAGCTTCTTGGGCGTGCCGCCGGAGTCGTTGTAGCCCTACGACCTCAGCATGCTGTGGGAGCTCACCTTGTGAGCGATCGCGGACCGACAGACAGCCTCATTGGCAGGTTATCGCCACGTCGACCGGACATCTCGCGAAGATCGCGAGGCGAGGCACCCTGCGATGCCGCGGTCGCTCACAGGGTGAGCTCCCACAGGTGTTTCGGGCACGCCTGCCACACACCGCGCTGCCCACATCGGCGACAATGCGCGCCTAAACCGCAGGAATGCCCCATGCCCTGGCTCGAACTCTCCCTCACCATCCGCGCCGAACAGCAGCCCCGTGCCGAGGAAGCGCTGGACGATCTTGGCGCACTGTCCGTCACGCTGCAGGACGCCGATGCGGAGACACCGGACGAACAGGCCATCTTCGAGCCCGGCGTCGGCGAACTGCCGCTGTGGCCGACCATCACGCTCAACGCGCTGTTCGAGGAAGGCACGGATCGTCGCGGCCTCAGCGAAGCGCTGGGCGACCTGCTGCCCTGGCTCGAACCCGACCAGCTCCAGTTCCGCGACGTGGCCGACGAGGACTGGGAGCGCGCCTGGATGGACCAGTTCAAGCCCATGCCCTTCGGCAAGCGGCTGTGGATCTATCCGTGGAACATCGAGCCGCCAGCCGACGAGGACATCGTCGTGGTGCGCCTGGACCCCGGCCTTGCCTTCGGCAGCGGCACGCACCCGACCACCGCGCTGTGCCTGCAGTGGCTGGACAGCCTGGACCTGAAGGGCAAGACCATCACCGACTTCGGCTGCGGCTCGGGCATCCTCGCCATCGCCGCGCTCAAGCTCGGCGCCGCCAGCGCGGTGGGCGTGGACAATGATCCGCAGGCACTCACCGCATCGGCGGACAACGCCGAACGCAACGACGTCGCCGATCGCCTCGCGGTGTATCTGCCCGACGATCTCGTCGCGGAGCCTGCGGACGTTTTCATCGCCAACATCCTTGCCGGCCCGCTCGGCGAACTCGCCCCCACCTTCGCCGCCGCCGCGAAACCGGGTGCACCCTTCGCCATCTCCGGCATCCTGCTGGGCCAGGAACACGAGCTGCTGGCGCGCTACGCCGAATGGTTCGACGAACTGCGCGTGGACACGCAGGAAGACTGGGTGCGCATCAGCGGCAAGCGTCGTAGCTGAGCGACCGTTCACATCCGGCACCGTGCGCGGATGATTTGTCGCGTCCGGTGCACTAGGCTTGCCCGAACCCGATCACCACGGCCCTCATGTACGCCCAGTGTCCCGAATGCCTCACCGTGTTCTCGCTGAATGCGGAAACGATTGCCCGTGCGTGCGGCATCGTGGCGTGCGGGCATTGCGACGCGACGTTCGATGCGCTGTCCAACCTCAGCGACCAGCTGCCACCCGAGCCCTTTCAGCGACTTCGCGCGTGGGACAAGGGTGGCCAGCCGCCGCGACTGGATCTCGCCGTCTATCGGCCGCCGACGGAACCACCCGCCGTCGCCGATGCACCCGTTGCCGCACCGGCACCGCTCGACGACTTCGCCGACCTGGTGGTGGCGCCGCGCTTTGCGCGCAAGCCGGAAAAAAAGCGCCGCTGGCCGTGGATCACCGCCTGCAGCCTGCTGCTGCTCGCCCTGGTCGGCCAGCTTGGCTGGGCCAAGCGCGAGGCCTTGATCAGCGACGACAGCACGGGGCCTTTGTTGCGCCAGGCTTGCGCGACGCTGGGTTGCCAGCTGCCGCTGGTGCAGGACACCTCGCGCCTGAGCCTGGTCGCGCGCGACGTACAGGCGCACCCCTCCGTGCCCGGCGCACTGCTGATCACGGCAAACCTGCGCAACGATGCGGCCTTCGCACAGCCCTATCCCGTCGTATCCGTCACCTTGTCGGATGCCAATGGCAACAAGCTGGCCATGCGTCGCCTGCGTCCCGCCGAGTACCTGGGCGATGCCGCGGTGCTGCAGAAAGGCATTCCGCCCGGCGGCAGCGCCGCCCTGATGCTTGAAGTGGAAGACCCGGGCGGCAAGGCCGTCGCCTTCGAGTTCGGTTTCGAATAGCCATCCATTTGGCCGATGGCAAGGCGAAGCGTTTCATGCCTTGCAGGATGATTCACGACACAGGCACAGGTCGTGCCATCGGCGCAAGTGAATGTCCATAGGACATTTTGTATCCGCGGGACCATGCGCTTCCTACTAACCGGGTACTTAAAATTCTCGGCCCGCAAGAGTAAACTCACCCCTTCGTCTTGTGCTGCACCCGGCGTTCCATGCGAGCCGCCGCCCGCGGTATTGCCATAAACATGGCAGTGGCCTACGTAGCTGCTGCGTTAGAACGTGAGGGGAAATGCCCGTGAACGCCGTAAGACTGCCTGCCAACGAGTCTTCGAAAGAGACGTCGTCGCAGAGCGCCTTGAGCGAATGCGTGAGCCGCACCGTGCGCCGTTATCTCGCCGACATCGGTGATACGGAGTGCGACGAGGGTTTGCACGCGCTCGTTATTCGCGAAGTCGAAGGCCCTCTCCTGCGCGAAGTGCTCGCCTGGCATGACGGCAACCAGAGCCGCGCCGCCGCGGTGCTGGGCATCAATCGCGCCACGCTGCGCAAGAAGCTCGCCACCCACGGCCTGCTGTAACGCCTCCGCGCGTTTGCGCGCCGCATGAGCCGGCGCGCCTCACACCGTATTTAGCCATCCAAGCCGCGGGCGCCACGCATCCGGACGGCCATCCCGTCAGACGGCTATAATGCACGGCTTCCCCGCCTTGGAAGCCACCATGCCCGCCTCTGCCGTAACCCCCATTCGCCGCGCGCTGCTCAGCGTGTCGGACAAGACCGGACTGATCGCCCTGGGCCAGCGCCTGCACAAGGCCGGCGTGGAGCTGCTTTCCACCGGTGGCAGCGCCAAGGCGCTGCGCGACGCGGGCATTCCGGTAAAGGACGTGAGCGAAGTCACCGGCTTTCCCGAGATCATGGACGGCCGCGTCAAGACGCTGCACCCGAAGGTGCATGGCGGCCTGCTCGGCCGCCGCGGCACCGACGATGCCGTGATGACGCAGCTGGACATCGCGCCGATCGACCTCTTGGTGCTCAACCTCTATCCGTTCGAGCAGACGGTTGCACGTGCCGACTGCACGCTGGAAGAAGCCATCGAGAACATCGACATCGGCGGCCCGGCGATGCTGCGCTCGGCAGCGAAGAACTGGAACGACGTCGGCGTGCTCACCTCGCCCGACCAGTACGACGAAGCGCTGGCCGAAATCGAAGCGCACGGCGGCCTGGCCCGCGCCACGCGCTTCAAGCTCGCCGTTGCCGCGTTCAACCGCGTGTCGAACTACGACGGCGCGATCAGCGACTATCTTTCGGCGCTGAAGCTCAACGACGACCACAACGCCATCGCGGGCCGCGAGCTGTTCCCCGCGCAGACCAACGGTCGCTTCGTGAAGATGATGGACCTGCGCTACGGCGAGAATCCGCACCAGCAGGCCGCGTTCTACCGCGACCTGTATCCGGCGCCGGGCACGCTGGCCACCTTCCGTCAGCTGCAGGGCAAGGAACTGTCGTTCAACAACATCGCCGACTCCGACGCCGCCTGGGAATGCGTACGTAGTTTTACCAAGCCGGCCTGCGTGATCGTGAAGCACGCCAACCCCTGCGGCGTGGCGGTGAGCCTGGACGGCATCGGCCGCGCTTACGACCTCGCCTACCAGACCGACCCCACCTCGGCGTTCGGCGGCATCATCGCCTTCAACCGCGTCGTCGACGCGGCCACCGCAAAGGCCATCGTGGACCGCCAGTTCGTCGAAGTGGTGCTGGCCCCGGGCTATGAGGACGACGCGCTCAAGGTGTTCGTGAAGAAGACCAACGTGCGCGTGCTGGAAATCCCCCCGCCGGCCGATGGCGACCTGGCCAAGGCTCATCCGGGCAACGACTCGCGTCGCGTCGGTTCGGGCCTGCTGATCCAGACCGCCGACCGCGCGATGGTCAAGGCCGAAGACCTGAAGATCGTCACCCAGCGCGCGCCGACGCCGGCCGAGATCGACGACCTGATCTTCGCGTGGAAGGTGGCCAAGTACGTCAAGAGCAACGCCATCGTGTACGCGAAGAACCGCCAGACCATCGGCGTGGGCGCAGGCCAGATGAGCCGCGTGTACAGCGCGAAGATCGCCGGCATCAAGGCGGCAGACGAGAAGCTGGAAGTGCGCGGCTCGGTGATGGCTTCCGATGCGTTCTTCCCGTTCCGCGACGGTATTGATGCGGCGGCGGCCGCTGGCATCAGCGCGGTGATCCAGCCGGGTGGCTCGATGCGCGATGCGGAGGTGATTGCCGCTGCGGATGAGCATGGGATGGCGATGGTGTTTACGGGGATTCGTCATTTCAGGCATTGAGTTGGTGGGTTTGATGCTGGATGGCTGACGAAGAGGGGCGCCCATGGCGCCCCTTTTTGTTGTTGCGTAAGTCTCTGGAAGCGCCGGCTTGCCGAGTGCGTATGACACAACGCCACTTTCTTGCCTCAGTGCTTCACTCTTTGGCTGTCATCCCGGCGTGGGCCGGAAGCGCTTCACAACAGCCGAAGGCTGGTCATCCAGTTTCGGTAGTGGTCGGCTGTCGCCTCATACGCTCCCGCGATCTGGCCGCTTACGCAGCGGGCGTTTCGACCTTCTGCCGAAGGCCGAGTCACTTTTCTTTTGCTGGCCCAAAAGAAAAGTAACCCAAAGAAAACGGCCTTGAGAGCCAGAGCTGACAGCATGTCGTGGGGATAAGCCCGAACGCTTGAAGCAGGTTGTTGCTTAGCGACCTTCACCTCTACACAGCGGATACTTCCAAGCACCTCGCAACGCGCCCTGGCGATGAGGACTTAAAGCAGCACCTCGCTTCGCTTTGGCGGGATCGGGATACGCGCCGCCGCCAGCTTTTCTGTGGGAGCGCACCCTGTGCGCGACAGCCTAACGGAGCGGTGACTACGAGATGCCTCTGTCGCGCACAGGGTGCGCTCCCACAGGGGACTCGCCACTTCGGGATGCTCCGCTTACGGTTCGGGTTTTGCTTCGGCTTCTAGCTTCTAGTTTTTGATCTTGGCTCTTGATCTCCCGGGTCCCCGTATGACGCGGCGGGAGGGTAGAGATCAGGCACCCCTGCGGGGCAGGAGCCCCGACGAAAAGCCCGGAACCCGCCCGCGGACCTTCCGGGCCATAGGCCCGGAAGGCGCGTCATCCGGGGGCCCTTTTCTTTGGTTACTTTCTGACGCGAAGCTAATCCCTGTGGGACTTGGGCAAGCAAGAGCAAGTGACCCGGACTGCGGCAGCAATTCGGAAGCCCGCCGCAGGCGAGCCAGATTGCCGCATCGCGACAACCAAATACCGAGGCTCCGGATGACCAGCCATACGGCTGTTGAAAAGCGCCTCCTGCCTACGCAGGGGTGACGATACGAAACGGTGGGGCTAGATTGCCCCCTCCCCCACCCCATCACACCTCAACTCCACCGGCCGCGCCGCATACCTCCGCGCCAACACCGCGCACGTCATCAACTGAATCTGATGGAACAGCATGATCGGCAACACGATCGTGCCCAATGGATGCCCCGCAAACAGCACCTTCGCCATCGGCACACCACTGGCCAGGCTCTTCTTCGAACCACAGAACACGATGGTGATCTCGTCCTCGCGATCGAATCCCAGCGCACGCGAGCCATATCGCGTCATCAGCAGCGCGATGGCAAGCAACACCGCATTGACCACCAGCAAACCGCCCAGCACCGGTAGTGGAATCTGCTTCCACAAACCCTGCAGCACCGCCGCACTGAATGCCGTGTAGACCACCAGCAGGATCGAGCCCTGGTCCACGTAGGACAGCACGGAGCGGTTGCGCTGTACCCAGCGGCCAATCCAGCGTTGGGCGACTTGTCCCGCCACGAACGGCACCAGCAGTTGCAACACGATGGCGCCGATGGAACCCCAGTTCAGGCCACTCTGCCCGTGCGATTCCAGCATCACGCCCACCAGCAGTGGCGTGATGAAGATGCCCAGCAGGCTAGATGCGGACGCTGAGCAGATCGCCGCCGGCACGTTGCCGCGCGCCATCGAGGTAAAGGCAATGGACGACTGCACCGTCGACGGCAACGTGCACAGGAACAGCACGCCCAGGTAGAGCGCTGGCGTCACCAGCGGTTGCAGCAGCGGGCGCAGCAGCAGGCCAAGCAACGGGAACAGCACGAAGGTGCTGCCCAGCACCGTCAGGTGCAGGCGCCAGTGCGTCATGCCAGCCACCACCGCCTCGCGGGATAGCTTTGCACCATGCAGGAAGAACAGCAGCGCGATGGCCAGGTCCGTCAGCACGTTGAACACGCTGGCCGCAGTGCCGCGACAGGGCAGCAGGCTGGCCAGCAGCACCGTAACGATCAGGGCGCAGGTAAAACGGTCGGGCAGGAAGCGACGCAGGAACATGGCCGTCGGGACACATCGGGGGATGGCCGCCATTGGACCGCCAGCTCATTGATTAATCAAATCGTTTTATCTGATCTACTGATACCATATAGGCATGAATATCAGCCTGCGCCAGCTTCGCGCGTTTCTCGCCGTGGCCCGCCAGCAGCACTTTCGCCGCGCGGCGGAGAGCCTGCACCTGAGCCAGCCGGCGGTCAGTCGCTACATCGCCGAACTGGAAGCGGAGCTGGGGCTGCGCCTGTTTGACCGCACGACCCGCGAAGTCGTGCCCACCGATGCCGGCCGCTATCTGGAAAGCGCCATCGGCCGCGTGCTGGACGAGCTCGAGGGCGTGCTCTCGCACGTCCACTCGGAGAGCGAACGCAAGCGCGGCAAGGTACACGTGGCCTCCGTGCCCACGCTGTCGGCTGGCCTGATGCCCCGCTGCATCGCCGACTGCGCGGTGCGCTACCCGGAGCTCACTATCCAGCTGCATGACCAGGCACAGACCCTGGTGCTGGACAGCGTGCGCGGTGGCGAGGTGGATTTCGGCGTCGCCATCGATCCGCCGCTCACCGGCGAGTTCGACATCGAACCCCTGCTGCGCGACCCGTTCGTGCTGGTATGCCGTCCCGACCATTCGCTTGCCCGCCTGGACAAGGTGCCGTGGCGCAAGCTGCAGGGGCAGCCGCTGATCCTGCTTGATTACTCCTCCGGCAGTCGTCGCCTGATCGATCACGCGCTGGCCAGCCGCGGTATCGAAGCCCATGTCGTGCAGCAGACCGGCCACACGCTGACCGCGTTCCGCATGGTGGAGGCCGGGCTAGGCATCAGCGTAAGTCCCGCGCTGGCACCACCGCCGGATTCACTGGTCACCCGGCCGCTGACGCCGCAAGAGAGTCGCGAGGTGGTGCTGATCAAACGCCGGCAGCGCTCGCTGTCGCCATTGGCCACGCTCGTGTGGGATCAGCTGCAAGCGCTGACCAAGCACTAAGCCCCCACCCCGTGGGAGCGCACCCTGTGCGCGACAGCGGCGCAGCGAGCCGACTCTGTCACCGACAGGGCCAGTGCCTGGCAAGACTAGGCGAAACATGTATTGAAGAACCGTGGAGTCCGCGGTCGCGCACAGGGTGCGCTCCCACAGGTGGGGCGTCGAGTGCACGGTCCGCTCACGCTTCGTTGAGCGCCGACAACCTAGCCTCACGCCTTTCTACGAAGGCCTACGTCATGCGCTACGAGCTTTACTACTGGACGGGCATCCAGGGCCGCGGCGAATTCGTCCGCCTCGCCCTGGAGGACGCGGGAGCCGACTACCGCGACGTCGCGCGCGAGCAAGGCGACCAGGCCATCATGCCGTTCCTGCGCGGTGAGCATCCTGGCGCACTGCCGTTTGCCCCTCCCTTCCTGCGCGCGGGCCGGCAACTGATCGCGCAGACCGCGAACATCCTCGCGTTTCTCGCGCCCCGGCACGGACTGGTACCAACCTCCGCTACCAGCCAGACCTATGCCATGCAGCTGCAGCAGACCATCAGCGACGTGGTGGCCGAAGCACACGACACACATCACCCCATCTCGGTCGAGCAGTACTACGACCAGCAACGCGTCGAGGCACGCAAGCGCGCGGCTGCCTTCCGCAGCGAGCGCATGCCGAAATACCTGGGCTATTTCGAGCGGGTGCTGGAACGTGGCGATGGGCGCCATGCCATCGGGCGCCGGCATTCGTACGTGGACTTGTCGCTGTTCCAGCTGATGTCGGGACTGGAGTACGCGTTCCCCAACACCATGAAAGGGCTGCGCCGGCGCACGACCCGGCTGCGCTCGCTAAGCGACCGCGTGGCGGAAAGACCGAATATCGCTGCCTACCTGGCGTCGCCGCGCCGCATCCCGTTCAACGAGGACGGCATCTTCCGCCACTACCCGGAACTGGATGAAAACCAGAACACCTCTGTTTAGAACACCGCGATGACAATGGCCCCGGCGACGATGAGCCCGCCGCCGATGGCCAGCGACCAGCTGAGCTGTTCACCCAGCAGCAGCACGCCAAGCACGATGGCCATGGCCACGCTGAGCTTGTCGATCGGCGCCACCTTGCTTACCGGTCCCAGTTGCAGGGCGCGGTAATAGCAGAGCCACGAGAGTCCCGTGGCGATGCCGGACAGCACCAGGAATACCCAGCTGCTGACCGGCAAACCAGTGGGGCGGGCCCACTCGTTCCGCAGGCTGAGGATGCCCGCGGTGACCAGCAGGATCACGATGGTGCGGATGAAGGTGGCGAGGTTGGAGTTGATTCCCGCCACGCCCATCTTGCCGAACAGTGCCGTCAGCGCGGCGAAGAACGCCGAGCCCAGGGCGAAGAGCAGCCAGCTCTCGCGCAGGTTCATGCCAGCCCTGTCGGTAGCGGACGCATGGGCGGGGACTCAGCCGCCGTTGTCCTGGTCATTCGCCGGGCGGCTCTTGCCCCACTCCATGACCTTGTACATGACCGGCTTCACCGGCTCGCCGGCCTGGTTCGTCCATGCGCCCTTCTGGTCGACCATATAGGTCTGCGGAATACCGCCCTTGGGCGTCACGATCACCATGTAGACCTGACCGCTGCGGCTGTATTCCTGGATGGTCTGGTCGCCCTCGGTGCGCACGCGGACCTGCGGCGGCGCATTGCCGTTGGCGTCGCGCGGCTGCGCATCGGACGTGGCGGGCGTGGACGTGGCCGGCTGGCTCAGGGTGGCCTCGGTATCGGCCGAGACTTTGCCCGACGTGGACTTGGCGGACTTGGCCGCCTTGGGAGCGACGGGCGCCGGTGCCGGCGGCGGGGTCACGGCCTTCACCCCGGGATCATTCATGCCCGGCGGCGGCGGTGCCGGCGGGAACTGGTTGGCGGACGACTGGGCAAGCGCATTCGTTGCGACGGCCACACCAAGAACTGCAAACATGACAACGGGTTTCATGATGACGGCCTCCTGTGGGAAATGGAGCATAACAGCGCAAACCCGCACCGCTTGTGAAGCGGCGGTATGCCTCATTCATCGTCACGGATGGACGACACTGGCTCCGCCGCGCCATGCCTGAACGCGAGGCGCGCCCGCTGGTGAACGCATGCGAGAATGCCCCATGGCCAAACTCATCCTGATCGACGGTTCCTCTTACCTTTACCGCGCCTTCCATGCGCTCCCGCCGCTATCCAACGCGCAAGGCGAGCCCACCGGCGCCTTGTTCGGCGTGGTGAACATGCTGCGCGCGGCGCTCAAGGCGAAACCCGATTATGTGGCCTTCGTCAGCGATGCGCCGGGCCCCACGTTCCGCAACCAGCTCTACGATCAGTACAAGGCGAATCGCCCGCCGATGCCGGACGACCTGCGCGCGCAGGTGGAGCCGATGCTCGCCATCGTCGGCGCGCTGGGCTTCCCGATCCTGCGCGTCGGCGGCGTGGAGGCAGACGACGTGATCGGCACGCTCGCCCTGCAGGCGCACGCGCAAGGCATCGAGGTGGAGGTATCCACCGGCGACAAGGACCTCGCGCAGCTGGTGCGTCCTGGCGTGCACCTGGTCAACACGATGACCAACACGACGATGGACAATGCCGGCGTGATGGAGAAGTTCGGCGTCGAGCCGTCGCAGATCGTGGATTACCTGTCGCTCACCGGCGACACCGTCGACAACGTGCCGGGCGTGCCCAAGTGCGGCCCCAAGACGGCAGCCAAATGGCTGGCCGAGTACGGCACGCTCGATAACCTGATGGCCAACGCCGACAAGGTCGGCGGCAAGATCGGCGAGAGCCTGCGCGCCGCGCTGCCGCAACTGCCGCTGTCGCGCGAACTGGTGACCATCAAGACCGACGTGCCGCTGGACCAGTCGGTCACCGAACTGACGTTCCGCGAACGCCACGTTGATCAGTTGCGCGAGCTTTACACGCGCTATGAGTTCAAGGCGGCGCTGAAGGATCTGGACGCCGAATCGGCCGCAGCCCCTGTGCGCGACACGCACTCGCCGGGCACCTCTACTGAGGCCAGTCGCGCACAGGGTGCGCTCCCACAGAAAAGCAGTGACGCGCCGGAGCTTTCCATGGCCGGCCAGTACGAACTGGTCACCACGCAGGCACAGTTCGATGCGTGGATGGCGAAGATCGCCACCGCACCACTGGTGTCGTTCGACACCGAAACCACTTCCATCGACTCGATGCAGGCGGACATCGTGGGCCTCAGCCTGTCGGTGGAACCGGGCCACGCGTGCTATGTGCCGCTGGCGCATGATTATCCCGGCGCACCCGCGCAGCTTTCGCGCGAGCACGTGCTCGCCACGCTCAAGCCGTTCTTTGAGGACGCCAGCCGCCCGAAGATGGGCCAGCACGCCAAGTACGACATCAACATCCTGTCCAACTACGGCATCCGCCTGGCTGGCCTCCAGCATGATTCGATGCTGGAGTCCTACGTGTGGAACGCCACGGCGACGCGCCACGACATGGATTCGCTGGCGAAGAAATACCTCGACGTCGACACCATCAAGTACGAGCAGGTGGCCGGCAAGGGCGCCAAGCAGATTCCGTTCTCCCAGGTGGATGTGGACACCGCCTGCCGCTACGCCGCCGAGGACGCGGACATCACCCTGCGCCTGCACCACGCCCTGTGGCCCAAGCTGGAAACCGTGCCCTCGCTGCGCTCGGTGTACGAGAACATCGAGATTCCGCTGATCCCCGTGCTGGCATCCATGGAGCAGCGCGGTGTGCTGATCGACGTCAACGAACTGCGCATGCAGAGCCAGCAACTTGGCAAGCGCATGCTGGAGCTGCAGCAGGAAGCCTGGAAGGGCGCGGGCCACGAGTTCAACCTCGATTCGCCCAAGCAGCTGCAGGCCGTGCTGTTCGACGAGCTGGGCCTGCCCATCAAGGTGAAGACGCCCACGGGCCAGCCCTCGACCAACGAAGAAGCCCTGGAAGCAATCGCCGACGACCACGCGCTGCCGCGTTTGATCCTCGACTACCGCGGTCTGGCCAAGCTGCGCTCGACGTATACGGACAAGCTGGCGGAGATGGTCAACCCGCGCACCGGCCGCGTGCACACCAGCTACCACCAGGGCTCGGTGGCGACGGGGCGCGTGTCCTCATCCGACCCGAACCTGCAGAACATCCCCATCCGCACCGACGAGGGCCGGCGCATCCGCCAGGCCTTCGTGGCGCCGGAGGGCTGGGTGGTGCTGGCGGCCGACTACTCGCAGATCGAACTGCGCATCATGGCGCACCTGTCCGGCGACGAAGGCCTGCTCAAGGCCTTCCACGAAGGCGGCGACGTGCATCGAGCCACCGCCGCCGAGGTGTTCGGGCTCAAGCCGGAAGAAGTCAGCGCGAATCAGCGCCGTGCCGCCAAGGCCATCAACTTCGGCCTGATGTACGGCATGAGCGCGTTTGGCCTGGCCCGCCAGCTGGGCGTGGATCGCGGCGAGGCCAGCGATTACATGGCCCGCTATTTCTCACGCTATCCGGGCGTGCACGCCTTCATGGAGGCCACCCGCCAGCAGGCCCACCGGGATGGCTACGTGGAAACCCTGTTCGGCCGCCGCCTGTATCTGGAAAACCTCACCTCGCGCAACCAGGCCCTGCGCGCCGGCGCCGAGCGCGCCGCGGTCAACGCGCCCATGCAGGGTACGGCGGCCGACATCATCAAGCGCGCCATGATCACCGTTCACGACTGGCTGGGTACACGCAACGACGACGCCCACATGCTCATGCAGGTGCACGACGAACTGGTGTTCGAGGTGCGCAAGGAAGTCGTCGACGAGGTGCGGGCCGGCGTGATCGAGCGCATGTCCGGCGCGGCGAAGCTGTCCGTGCCGCTGCTGGTGGAGGCGGGGGTGGGCAAGAACTGGGACGAGGCGCACTGAGGGCGTCCGAGGCCTTCCGTCCCTGTGGGAGCGCACCCTGTGCGCGACCGCGGACTATGGCTACACACCAGTCTCCGACCGTGCCGCGAGATTCGTCGCGCACAGGGTGCGCTCCCACAGGGGCGGGAAGGCGTCGCCCCGCCTGAAATGTTCGATTTTCGTCAAATGAACAGCCCCTGACCAAAACTGACCTGGCGAGTGCAACTTTTGCCGCCTGCCGCGTTCTTAATCATCGGATGCACGCAACGGCATCCACGGGCCCGCCACCTCCCTGGACGGGCCCAACCGGTCAGCGAACCTCTCCCCTGGGTTTCGCTGCCACCCCGGCCCCGAGGATTCCCCCCTAATCCTCGGGGCCTTTTCTTTTCCGGCTCGTGGGCCGCGTCGCCGCAGGAAAGGACAGCGAGCACTCAAGCCGCTAGGATTTGCGCGAACCAATCATCTGGCCATAGGGAGCACGGCCGGCTCCGAGGGTCATTGCTGCGTGCAGATCAAGGGAAAAGTCACTTCGTTCGATATCGCCCACCTGGCTGGGGTCTCCCAGTCGACGGTGTCGCGTGCGCTGCGCGGCAGCCCGCTGGTGAATGAAGAAACCCGTCGGCGCATCCAGGCGGCGGTGGACGAGCTGAACTACAAGGTCGACAAGAACGCCTCCAGCCTGCGCGCCCGCCACACCGGCACCCTCGCCCTGCTGCTGTTCGAGGACCCGACGGCCGACGAATCGCACATCAACCCGTTCTTCCTCTCCATGCTGGGCTCGATTACGCGCGCCAGCGCCCAGCGCGGCTACGACCTGCTGATCTCGTTCCAGCAGTTCTCGCGCGACTGGCATGCGGACTACGCGGACAGCAAGAAGGCCGACGGCATCATTCTGCTCGGCTACGGCGACTACCTCGCCACGCGCGACAAGCTGCAGAAGCTGGTGGACCAGGGTACCCGCTGCGTGCGCTGGGGCGCCGTGCTGCCGGATCAGCCGGATGTCTCGGTGGGCTGCGACAACATCAGCGGCGGCCGCGAGGTCACCACGCACCTGCTGGAACAGGGTTGCCAGCGCGTCGCCTTCCTCGGCGACGCCTCCAGTCACTATCCCGAATTCTTCGACCGCTACCGCGGCTATTCGCGTGCGCTGAGCGATGCCGGCATGGATGCCGAATCGCTGCTGCAGGTGAACGCCGAGAGTACCGAGCAGTCCGGCTACCAGGCCATGGAAACCCTGCTGGCACGAGGCGTGGCGTTCGACGCCGTGTTCGCCGCCAGCGACCTGATCGCCATCGGCGCCATGCGCTCCCTGGCTGACCACGGCCTCAAGGTGCCGGACGATGTGGCGCTGGCCGGCTTCGACGACATCCCGGTGGCCAGCTTCGTCAACCCGCCGCTGACCACGGTGCTGCAGGACACGAAGCTCGCGGGCGAGATCCTGGTCGACAACCTGCTCGCGCTGATCCGCGGCGAGCCGGCGGAAAGCGCGATGCTGCCGGCGAAGCTGATCGTGCGGAAATCGAGCCTCAAGCCCCGCTGATTTCCGCCGCTTTTGTGGGAGCGCACCCTGTGCGCGACGCCCCATCGAAGAGGCGACCCTCCGCTCCGCGGTCGCGCACAGGGTGCGCTCCCACAAAGGGCGACACTACCGCGCCTCGGCAGCCGTCAACTGCGCCGACGGCTCCGCCACCCGCAACGTGCACAGCCCCGCAACCACCAGGCTCGCCCCACCCATCGCCAGTGCCCAGATCGGCTGCCCATGGAAGAACAGGCGCAGCAGCAGGCCCAGCACGCTGGCGGCCATCAGCTGGGGGATGACGATGAAGAAATTGAAGATGCCCATATAGACGCCCATCTTCGAGGCCGGCAGGTTGTCCGACAGCAGCGCGTACGGCAGCGACAGGATCGAGGCCCACGCGAAGCCCACGCCGACCATCGACACCAGCAGCCACTGCGGGTCACGGATCACCAGGAACGACAACAGCCCCGCGCCGCCCAGCCAGCAGTTGGCGAGATGACTGAGGCGCAGGCCCCAGCGACGCACCATCCAGGGAATGGCCGCCGCGGCGATGGCCGCAAAACCGTTGTAGGCGGCGAACAGCACGCCCACCCAGTTGGCGCCTTCGTTGTAGATGGCCGAATGGGTGTCGGTGGTGCCGTATTGCACCGAGGTCACCGCGGCCGTGGTGTAGATCCACAGCGCGAACAGGGCGAACCACGAGAAGAACTGCACCACGGCCAGCCGCCGCATGGTTTCCGGCATGCCGTAGAGGTCACCCATCACCTGCCGGAGCATGCCCCGCGTACGCGTGGCCGAGAGCCAGGAGAACAGTGCGCCGAACAGCACCAGGCCGCCGCCGAGCAGGTACAGCTCCTTCTCCAGCGCGTAATGACGGATGACCACCAGCAAGGCCAGCCCCGCGACCACCAGCACCACACCGAAGCGCCAGGCCCGCGACGC
The DNA here is from genome assembly GCF_000725385.1 of Dyella japonica A8. Lineage (NCBI taxonomy): Bacteria > Pseudomonadati > Pseudomonadota > Gammaproteobacteria > Lysobacterales > Rhodanobacteraceae > Dyella > Dyella japonica. The sequence goes on from NZ_CP008884.1 coordinate 92,702, forward strand.
ATCCACCGGCTCCGCTTCCACCGGACTGTCACTGAACGCCTCCAGTTCGGCCGGCGGGTACTCACGCGTGGTGAGCACCGTCCACAGCACGGAACCCAGCAACACCACGCCGCCGAGATAGAACGCGTACTTCACCGTGTCGGGAATGGCACCCTCGCCCGCCACGTTGCTCACACCCAGCTTGGCGAGCAACCACGGCAGCAGCGACGCCACCACCGAACCCAGGCCGATGAAGAAGCTCTGCATCGCATAGCCCACCGGCCGCTGTCGCGGCGGCAGCTGGTCGCCGACGAAGGCACGAAACGGCTCCATCGAAATGTTGATGGAGGCGTCCATGATCCACAGCAGTCCCGCCGCCACCCACAGCACCGGCGAGTTGGGCATGCACAGCAAGGCCAGCGTGGTCAGCACCGCGCCGATCAGGAAGTACGGCCGGCGCCGGCCCAGCCGCGTCCACGTGCGATCGGAGAGGTAGCCGATGACCGGCTGCACCAGCAGGCCGGAGAACGGGGCCGCGATCCACAGCGCCGGAATGTCGCCGACATCCGCGCCCAGCGTCTGGAAGATGCGGCTGACGTTCGCGTTCTGCAGGGCGAAGCCGAACTGGATGCCCAGGAAACCGAAGCACATGTTCCAGATCTGCCAGAACGACAGCTCGGGCTTGCGCGTCATGGCGCGACGGTTCCCTGCGGTGCCGGCGAGACAAACATCGCTTCCACGGCCGCGTCATTCACCGGGCCACTGGCCCCACCTTGTTCGCCGGTGTAATGCGCGTTGTGGCGCAGGTCACTCATGTTGAACCCCTGGTCGAGACGGAAACGGCAGGCCACGCCCGCCTGGGCCTTGAACGTGGCAGTGGCGGAACGCTGCGTTCCCACACTATGCGGCATCACGACCGGAACATGCTGCGGCGCTGCACCATCGCAGGACACGTCCATCATCTTCACCGCCGCGGTGATGCCCGTGTTGATCGGGCCATGGTTGTTCGCGTAGTCGAACGAGACAGTGAAGCTGCCGCCCTTGGCCGCCTTCCATTCCCACGGACCCGGCCCGCTAAGACGTGTCTCCTCGCCCTTGCACGTCGGCAGGCCAGGCAAGGATTCCAGGCCATCGTCGCCAACGCGCGTGAGCTGGAAGCACTGACGCGTGGTGCCCTTGGGCACCGTGAGGCTGCCATGGATCGGGCCGATGCGACGGCCGTCCAGATACAACATGGCCAAGCCGTCGACATCCACCCGCCAACCTTTCGGCGTATCCGTCACGGTGGGTGCGTCAGGCATGTCGGGACCGAACAGCGGCGCATCGATGCGCAAGGGTTTCGCGCCCGAACGGATCGCCTTCAGCTGGACGATGGTTTCCCCGTCCTGCTGGCGCTGCGACTGTGCAACCAGCAGGTCGCCATCGGCCTTGGCCGGGCGCAGCAGCGTGATGCGCTGGCCACGCAGCTCCAGCGTGATCTTCTGGCCGTCGCCGAACAGCGGTGCCAGCCAGGACACGGGCAGTTTCGGCTCGATCCAGCCGTCGTCGCCAAGGCCGAACACGCCGTTGATCACCATGTCGAGGTAACCCGCCACCGACCAGAGCTGGCGCGGCGAATTCACCACCGGCCCGCTCAGCTTGCCTTCGTCGACGTGCACCGCCTGCGAGACCAGTTCGTAGTTTTCCATGTTGGAGGACGCCAGGGCGGCGCCGCGCAGGATGGAATCCATCTCGTGCGCGATGCGCGGGGCATCGTCCACCACGCGTGCGGCGCGCAGCGAATACGCACTCACGAACGGCCAGATGGCACGGTTGTGATAGACGGGCTGGTCCTTGCGCTCGGGCCAGATCACCGGGCTTCCGGCCGGCCATGCGGGATAGTTCGCCAGCGTCTGTTTCGCCCTCGCCGGATCGGCCACGCCACTGGTCACCGCCAACGCGATGCCAAGCAGATCGTAACTGTCCACCGGCATGGCCGCCGGACCGATGTAGCTCATGTACATGCCGCGGTCGGCGCGCCAGAAGTGCGCGTTGATCGCCTGCTTGAGGGCGTTGGCCTGGGCAAGGTACTCCGTCGCGGACGCATCGTGCTTCCGCTCCGCGAGCTGCGCCGCCAGCTGCAGGGCCTGGTAATGCAGCACGTTGGTGGACAGGGCGAAAGACTCGCCGATGAAGCGCACGTCCTTCTCGGTCCATGCGGGATAGGTCTGTTCGCGCCAGTCGAGGAAGGAGGTCTCGCCGCGATACAAGCCCAGCGCCGGATCGAACACGTAAAGACGATCCTGCGCCAGCGTGTCCTGCAAGGCGTGCCAGGTGTCGTCGGCAAAAGCCCGGTCGTCCAGCAGGTGGCGCGCACCGAGGAACCACACCACGCGATCGGTGCTGATCGGCCAGCTGCCGCCCGAGCCGGTGTCCTGCATCACGTACAGGCCCTGCGGTGCCGACGGCTCGCGCACATCCGACAGCTTGAAGCGCAGCGACTGGCGCGCGCGGTCGGCATCGACACGCCACAACGCCAGGTCGATGGAGTACGACACGTCGCGCGTCCACACGTACGGCCATTTCTCGCCGGTGGCATAGCACACGCACGGTATGGATTGCCCTTGGTCGTAGGCACCGTCACGGATGGCGGCCACGGCATCATGGCCAAGATCGTCCTGCGCCATCGCGAAAAGGCCATCGAACAACGGGCTGGCTGTGTGCACGGACAGCTTCTGCGCCGGAATGACGCGATCCCCCGCTGGCGCATGCAGCACGAAACTGCCATCGGCCTGTGTGCCCATGCTGGCGAGCTTGCCGTGCCAGCTCACCGCGCCCTGCGCGGTGATCGCCTCGGCCTGCACAAGACCTGCCACCAGCCACGCCGCACAGGCAAGCGCGACGCGCGTGCGACGCGTCAGCGCGCCGCTCACGACTTCACCGCCGGCGTGGACAGCTGGATGCTCATGGCCTTGCCCGCATCGATCTTCACGTAGGTCACCTCGCCAAACCGATCGCTGCCGCGTGCCCAGCCTTGGCCATCCGATGCACGCAACGCATCCAGGCTGGCGGCCATCGGCATTGCCTTGCCATCGTTGCTCACCTCACCTGCGGCATGGCCGTGGATGGCCAGCACATAGGTGCGCAACGCGGGCTTGAAGCTGCCTGCCGGTGCCGTCGTGCGGAAGCTGACCACGTTGCCCTCGCGCCGCACCGACAATGTCTGCAGGAAGTAGGCACCCTTCTCGTAGCCGTAGGTTTCGCCGTCGTCGTCATAGACGTCGAAGCGCGTTTCGCCATCGGACGGAAACACCTGCACGTCCAGCGACGTCACCGGCTGCTGGCCCACATAATCCATCACCGGCTGCTGCGGGATGATGGCGCCCTCGCGCACGAACAGCGGGATATCGCTCCAGTTCGCCGAGTCCACGTCCAGGGTGACCTCGCGATCGCCTTCGTAGGTCTTGCCATCGAACCAGTTGATCCAACGGCCATGCGGCAGCTGCAGGTGCTTGGTGGCCTGACCTTGTTCCACGATGGGCGACACCAGCAGGTAGTCGCCAAACATCCAGGCATCGACGCGGTCGCGCTGGGCCGGGTCCTGCGGATAGGCAAACTGTAGAGGGCGCACCAACCCCACGCCGTCGGCATGCGCGTGGTGCTCGTAGCTGTAGATGTATGGAATCAGCGAGTAGCGCAGGCGGATGGCGTCGGTGGCGGCCTTTTCCGCGACGGGGCCGTAGACCCACGGCTGGCGCTTCTGTCCGAAATCGCCATGCACGCGGAACACCGGCGTAAACGCGCCGAACTGGATCCAGCGCGCGTAGTTCTCGTCGGTGGGGCGTGGCGCCTTGAAGCCGCCGCCGTCCATACCCCAGTGCATCGCGCCCACGTCGAACGCGGCGAGCATGCGCTGACGCTGCGCCGCCATGCTGGCGAAGCCGCTCTGGATGTCGCCCGACCACACGCCGTAAGCGTAGCGTTGCGCGCCAAGATAGAAATTGCGGTTGACCGACCAAACGCGCTGGTCGCTGACAGCGCGCTGGCCGTCGTACATCGCGCGCTGCATGTTGAGGAACTGGCTGTCGACGCCGCTGTCATCGGCTTCGTCATTCCACCAGCCCACGATGCCGGTCTCGAAGGAGTGCTTCAGCGCATCGTTGAAGAACCACGCGCGCACCTCCGGCTTGTCGAAGTCCACGTCACGCACCGGTTTGTGCGAGAAGTAGTCGGGCGCTTCCTTCGACTGCGCCAGCCAGTAGCCGCGCGCGGTGGCTTCACGCCCTTCCACGGTGTCCACATGCAGGCGCGGCTTCATGATGCCGGTCATGTGCACGCCGCGCTGGTCCATCTGCGCCTTGAGCTTGCCGTCGGGACCATCCGGGAACTTGTCGCTGTTCCAGCGGAACTCGCCCATGTCCTCGCCCCAGGCCTTCCAGTCGAAGTCGAAGGTGAAGTTGTCGATGGGGATGTGCCTGGCTCGATAGGTGTCGACCAGTTCCAGCGCTTCTTTCTGGTCGATGCCCCACTGGCTGTTGGTAAAGCCCATCGCCCACTTGGGAAACATCGGCGCCGCGCCGCTGAGCTGGCGCACCTGCGCGAACAGTGCATCGGGCGCGCCCACCAGCAGGTAGATCGTGCGCACGGGGGCTGCCTTGGCCCGGATGCGGATGTCGGTGGCGGACAAGTCGAAGCGCGCCGGCTCCGCATCCGCAAGCACGCCGTAGCCAGCGGTGCTCCACACGAACGGCGCACCGGTATGGCCTTGGCGGCCCGCCGTCGCGATCTGCTTGCCCTCGCGCAATAGGTTGCCGGTGTCGGCATCGAAGGCGTTGAGCCCGCCAATGCCGTACTGCGGGTCGCCCTTGGCATGGCGCAACGACCAACGGCCATCCAGCGCGCGCGACAGGTCCGCACTGAGCAGCAGGCGACCGGTGGCGTCCTCCACGCGCAGCTCCGTGCGACGCGGGTTCCAGCGCACGGCCAATGCCGCGGAGCGCAGGATCTGCTCGTCGCCTTGCGTTTCCCGCGTCACCTCGACCGGATCGAAACTGACCTGCTCGTCGATCACCGGCGTGGCCGGTTCGCGCGTGCCGTCCGCACGCAGCTGGACGATGCCCGGCGCCAGCAGGCGCAGTTCCAGCTTGCCCTTGGGCAGCACCAGTTCCATGCGATCGGCGCTGGCATCGTTGCGCGCCATGACCACCGGCGTGGCGGTCATGGCGGCAAGCAGCGCCAGCACGAGCAGGCGCGCGCGCATCAGTGCAACACCACGGTGCTGTAGGCAGGCAGCTTGAGGTTGCCACTGGCCAGGGTGGCTTGTGGCTTGGTGGTCAGCAGCACAGTGGCGTCCTTGGGCAGCAGGTCCGCCTTAGGTTTCCACACGGCGTCCTTGCCGGAAAGGTTATGCACCACCAGCAGCTTCTGCTTGCCGTCGTTGCGCCAGTACGCCACCAAGTTCGGCTTGCCGGTGGCCAGCACGGTCAGGTCGCCGTCGCGCAAGGCGCTGTTCTGCGCGCGCCAGCCGATCAGGGTACGGTAGGCGTTGTAGAGCGAGTTGGGATCGTCCTGCTCCGCCTGCACGGAAACCGCCGCACCCTGGTTCACGCTGGAGGGTTTCCAGCGGGACTCACCCGTACCTGCTTCGCGCGTCCAACGCATCGGCTCGCGCAGATTTTCATCGGGCTTCTTGCCTTCCATGCCCAGCTCTTCGCCGTAATAGATGTACGGCCGACCCGGCAGCGTCAGCAGCATGGCCGCCGCCATGCGCATATGGTCGAGGTTGCCATGGAGGCGGCTCATCACGCGTTCCTGGTCGTGGTTGGACAGGAACGTGGAATCAATGTGCGGACTATCTCCGGCAATCTTGTATGCGTCGTAGGTGTCCTTGAGCAGCTGGTCGAGCTTGCCGGCCTTCTCCCCCTTGGCGCTGACGATCAGCTGTTCCGCCAGCGGGAAGTCGAAGATCGAACCCAGCGGCTTGAGGTAAGGGGCCAGCTCCTTGGGCGAGTTCGCGCTGACTTCACCCACCAGGGTCACCTTCGGGTTCGTCTTGGCGAGCGCATCGTGGTATTCCGTCCACCACTGGACGTTCTTCTCCAGCGCCTTGGCGCTGTGCACGTCTGATTTGAAGTCGACGTAAATGTGCTTGGCGGCATCCAGGCGGAAGCCGTCCACGCCCTCGCCCAGCCAGTACTGGCCGACCTTGATCATCTCGGCGCGCACCGCCGGGTTGTCGTAGTTGAGGTCGGGCATGTGGCCACCGAAGTCGCCGATGTACCAGCCGTCGCTGCCGGCATGCCAGATCGGCGTGTCCGTGGCGCTCATGGCGTTGAGGTCCGGCTTCTTGGAGGTCCAGGTGTACCAGTCGCGATGCGTGTCGCCGGGATTCTGCGCCGCGACGAACCACGGATGCTCGTTGCTGGTGTGGTTGATCACCATGTCCATGGTCACCGCGATGCCGCGCTTGTGCGCTTCGGCCACCAGGTGTTCCAGGTCGGCCGTGGTGCCGTACTGCGGGTTGATGCCGTAGTAATCGGTGATGTCGTAGCCGTGGTAGCTCGGCGAGCTGTTGATCGGCATCAGCCAGATGCCGCTGATGCCCAGCTGCTTGAGGTAATCGAGCTTGGCGGTGACGCCGTTGAGGTCGCCGATGCCGTCGCCGTTGGTGTCGTACCAGGCGCGCACGAAGATTTCGTAATAGACGCCCGAAGGCTGGACGTTCGCGGCGGGTGTCGCCGGGGTGTCGGCCGCGCTGGCCGGCGTCATCCCCGTGCCGAGGGCGAGGGAGAAAGCGAGCGCGAGAGAACTGAACAGGCGATTCCGGGACATGCAAAGCTCCATCTAAAGCCGTGGGCCATCGACGGAACGGTACACCGGAACGCAACCATCGCATCGGACCGGAAACCGCCACGCCGGGCCTAGGGATGTGTACGCCATGCCGCCTGACGCGGCACGGCCCCAAAAAGCATCGCGCCGGCCCCTTTGCGGAGGCCGGCGCGATCGTGGCTTACAGCTTGAACTCGACGCCGAGGTAGGTGGTACGACCGAAGTACTGGATCGTGCCGGTCTGCGACGGGTCGGAGCCGAAGTAGGTGCGGGTGGGCTGGTTGCTGAGGTTCAGCACCTGCACCACGGCGCGCCACTGGCTGTTGATCGCGTACGAGGCCTGGAAGTCGTAGACCGTTTCGGCAGCGAAGGTGACCATCTGGTTGTTCACCGACATCTGCGTATCGGAAGCGAACTTCGAGCGGTAGTTGCCCGACACGCGTGCCGAGAACGGACCGTAGTCGTAGAACACCGCCATGCTGGCCACGCGCTTGGACAGGCCCGGCAGGCTGAGGTTCGCGGTTGCGCCGCCCAGATTGTTCGGGTCACGCACGTTGCTGGTGGTCAGTGCGAAGTTCGCCTGCACGCCCAGGCCTTCCCAGATGCCCGGGAAGAAGTGGTTCTTGGCCGCCGACAGCTCCAGGCCCTTCACGCTACCGCCCGTGGCGTTGTACGAGGTCTGGTACTGGCCGTCGAGATAGGGCTGACCGGTGGCCGGGTTGGTCGGTACCGGGATGCCTGCGGCCGCGAAGTTGTAGCCGTTGTAGCTCACGTCCTGCACGAACGAGTCGATGTGCTTGTAGAACACACCGGCGCTGACCATGCCCGACTGATCGTCGAAGTAGTGCTCGTAGCCCAGATCCCACTGGAACGCGCGCAGCGGATCGAGCAGCGGACTGGTACCGCCCCACACGTTGTACTGAGCGAGCGGACCGGCGCCCGACACCCACGAACCGGAACCCGCCAGCATCTTGTTGATCGGCGGACGCGCCAGCACCTTGGCGGCCGAGAAGCGCATCTGGTCGTCGTCGGTGAGGTGGTACACCAGGTTCAGCGACGGCAGCCAGTCGGAGTAGGTCTTGCCGACGTGCAGCGGCGCGTAGTCATAGCTGGTGTAGCCGTTGCCGTCGGTGATCGGCACGCCGGCACCGTTGCCCACCTGCTGCAGACCATCGCTGTACTGCTTCTGGTGCGAGTAACGCACGCCGATGTTGCCGGTCAGCTCGTGGCCGAACACGTTCTGCGCATCGATATCGGCCTGGAAGTACAGGTCGCGGGTCTGCTCATTGACCGAACCGCTCTGGATTTCCGACCAGCTGTTGTTGTGGATGTCCTTCACCGGGTTGGCGGTGATGCCGTGTGCGGCGAGGATGGCCGGGCCGTTCAGCTGCAGGAAGCACGGGTAGCCGGCGAAATCACCCTTCCAGCAACGCACGCTGGCGGCGTTGGCCGGAATGGTCAGCGGGAGACCGGCCGTAGGGTCGGTGCCCCATTCCGAACCGTAGACGTAGACCTCGCGGTCGGCGTTGTACGTATGGTTGTTGACATACACGCCCGCTTCCAGCGCCGAGAACCACTGGCTATTGGGCAGGTCGTACTTCACGTCGGTGCGGAACGCCTTCATCTTGTCGTGATAGATGTAGGGGTACACGCCGTAACGCGACAGGCCCATGTCGTTGAGGTTGGTGTACATGCCCGGGTTGGCGAACGACACCGTACCGAGGCTGCGACCCGCCAGCTGATAGGTGGTCGACTGCGCCATCAGCGACGGCGTGGCCGTGCCAAGACCGTTGTACGGATCGGCCGTGGTATCGACGTTGATCTCGTTGCTGGTCGAGCGCGACAGCGACAGGTCAGTGTTGACGTGCCACTGGTCGTGGTTCCACTTCATGTTGAGGCCGCCGGAGAACACGCTGGTGTTCGTCGTGTAGTTGTCGGCAGTGGTCTCGTTGGAGAAGTTGTTGGCGCCCGGGCTGGTGACCGTGCCGCCCGTCATGGTGCCGTTCGGGCCGAGCACGGCGTTGGAGATCAGGTTCTGGTTGCCGTAGATGTTCTGCGTACGGAAGCCGTAGCCGAACGAGCGGTCCTTGAACTTGGAGTAGAACGCGTCGGCGCCGAACTGCAGTTCGTCGGTGGCCTTCCACACCACGGTGGCCATCTCGCCGGTGCGGCGCTCCGTACCGCCGTTCTGCTGCAGCTGCAGGCCCTGGGTCAGGTAGGTGTGCTGGCCGCTGGGCAGCGTGACCAGGTTGCCGTCCGAAGCCTCGCCCACGAACTGCTCGGCCACGTGCGGCTGGTACATCTGTGCCACGCCCAGGCCCACGCCCAGGGTGTCGTTGAGGAACTTGCCCTGCCACGCAGCGCTCAGGCGGTAACCGGTGGAAGGGGCACCCGCCACGTCGTTCGCCTGGCTGTTGTAGCTGCCGCGCGCGTCGACGTTGAGGTTCTGTTCCTTCGGCGCGTTGAGCGGGTTGGCCGTCTCCATCGCGATGGTGCCGCCCACGCCGCCGGTGACCAGCGACGCCTGCGAGGACTTGTACACCGTGGCCATGTTGATCAGCTCGGACGGGTACTGGTCAAACTGGATGTAGTTGCTGCCGCTGGTGGAGGGCTGCTCGCGACCATTGAGCGTGGTCTGGATGAAGTTGCCCGAGAGGCCGCGGATGTTGATCTGCGAAGCCTGGCCGGCGATGCGCTCAGCCGACACGCCCGGCAGGCGCGTCAGCGCGTCGGCAATGGACTGGTCCGGCAGGCCGCCGATGTCGGCTGCGGTGATGACGTTCTGGATGGTGTCGGCGTAACGCTGGTAGTCGATCGACTTCTCCATGCCCTGGTTGTAGCCAGTCACGGTGATGGTCGACAGGCTCTTGGTGAGCTGCTGATCCTGCGTTTCCTTGGTCTTCTCGTCTTTCTTGGCGTTCTGGTCGCCCTGCGGTGCAGGTGCGGCCTGGTCGCTAGTTGCGCCGTTGGTGGCGGCAGTGCCGGCCACGCTTGCGCCCGTATCCGTCGGCATCGCGTGAATGCCGGCCGTAAAACAAAGGCCGGAAGCCAGCGCCAGGGCCAGCACATTACGTTTCAGTTCCACCGTCTTCCCCTCCCACGGGTTTGCACTTCATTTGGTTTTGTAGTTGCCGCAACAGTCCCCACAGACCGTTGCGGGCTACGCGCCAGCGCAAGCCGAGTACTCGGAGGGCTCCGTCGCGTGGCGGCCATGGTAGGACTGCAAGAAAGGGCGAAAACGCCTCTGCATACGTATTCATACCCCGGTTTTTTTGTGCACCTTTGACAAAAACCTCATGGCCGCGTGCTCGCACGCGCTGACGCACCCCGCCGGGCCCGTCGTGGCGGAGTTTCGCTGGAAAGCGGATGGTGCCGCGGTTTTTCGTGCACCGACAGCGACAGCAGGGGGCAAGTTCCCGCCAGGCGAACAAGCCATTTTCCGCCCTGCTGCATCGCAATAACGGCATTTTTTGAATACGTATGCAAACGAAGCGTCCGCTTCGCACTCTGCCTTTAAGCTGCCCCCGCGCTTTGCCCGGACCTGTCGTCCTGTGCGTGGCGCTCGCACATGGGCGGGAACGGGACACGCGAAATGAGTGATGCACCCTGGTGGCGCGGAGCCGTCACCTATCAGATCTATCCACGCAGCTTCATGGACACCAACGGCGATGGCGTCGGTGACCTGCCGGGCATCGTCGACAAGCTCGACTATGTCGCGAGCCTTGGCGTGGATGCGATCTGGATCTCGCCGTTCTTCCGCTCCCCCATGGCCGATTTTGGCTACGACATCGCCGACTACCGCGAAGTCGACCCGCTGTTCGGCAGCAACGACGATTTCGACCGCCTGCTGGCCAAGGCGCATGCGCTGGGCCTGAAGGTGATGATCGACCAGGTGCTCAGCCACACCTCGACCGAGCACGCCTGGTTCAAGGAAAGCCGCGAAAGCCGCAACAATCCCAAGGCCGACTGGTACGTGTGGGCCGATGCGAAGGACGACGGCACGCCGCCCAACAACTGGCTGTCGCTGTTCGGCGGTTGCGCCTGGCAGTGGGAGCCGCGACGCGGCCAGTACTACCTGCACAACTTCCTGACCTCGCAGCCGGACCTGAACTACCACCACCCCGACGTGCGCCGCGCGGTGCTCGACGAGGTGAAGTACTGGCTGGACAAGGGCGTCAACGGCCTGCGGCTGGACGCGATCAACTTCTGCTTCCACGACCGCGAGCTGCGCGACAACCCGCCCAAGCCCGAGGAAAAACGCGTGGGCCGTGGCTTCAGCCCGGACAATCCGTACGCGTTCCAGTACCACTACTACAACAACACGCAGCCGGAGAACCTCGCGTTCCTCGAACAGCTGCGCGCACTGATGGACCAGTACGAGGACGTCGCCGCCATCGGCGAGATCTCCTCGGAAGACTCGCTCGCGACGACCGCCGAGTACACCCGCAAGGGTCGCCTGCACATGGGCTACAGCTTCGAGTTGCTCACCGATGATTTCAGCGCGGATTACATCCGCGGCACGGTGCGCAACCTCGAGGCGCAGATGCTTGAGGGCTGGCCATGCTGGGCCATTTCCAACCACGACGTGGCGCGCGTGCTCAGCCGCTGGGGCAATGGCGACGCCTCGCCGCAGCTGGCCAGCCTGTTGAGCGCCATGGTGTGCTCGCTGCGCGGTTCGGTATGCGTGTACCAGGGCGAGGAACTGGGCCTCACCGAGGCCGAAGTGCCGTTCGAGGCGCTGCAAGACCCGTACGGCATCACCTTCTGGCCGACCTTCAAGGGTCGCGACGGCTGCCGCACGCCTATGCCGTGGGACGGTGGCGTGAATGCCGGCTTCAGCGTCGGCGAGCCATGGCTGCCGGTGCCCGCCGAACACCGCGCGCTTGCCGTGACGCTGCAGGACGCCACGCCGACATCGGCACTCAACGGCTTCCGCCGCTTCATGGCCTGGCGCAAGACCCAGCCTGCGCTGCGCTGGGGCGACATCCAGTTCATCGACACGCCCGAACCGGTGCTCGCCTTCACCCGCAAGCATGGCGGCGAAACGTTGCTGGTGGCCTTCAATCTCTCGAAGCAGCCGGTGGAACTGCCGCTGGCCGCGGGCAAGCTCACCGCCGTCAACGGGCACGGGCTCAGCCAGGGTGAAGCCACCGCCGACGGCATCCGCCTTCCCGGCCATGGTGCGCTGTTCGCCCGGGTCGACTGAATATTCGCTTACCTCCCTCGACGGCGGACGCACCATCTGATGCCGCCGTCGACTTTTCCCTACCCCTCTGCTCCTATGATCGGCGTCCCGATCCATAGGAGTTTTCCATGCGCGCAGTGCTGATCCTCATTGGCCTCGCCCTCTTGGCCGGCGGCATCTGGGTCCTGACGGGCCACGGCAGCTACCAGACGACCGACACGCTGGTGCAGATCGGTTCGGCCAAGGTCACCGCCACGCACGACAAGGCCATTCCGCAGTGGGCCGGCATCGCGGGCGCCGCGGTGGGTGCGGTGATTGCGTTGGGCGGGTTCCTCAAGAAGGGTTGATGCTCTTGACCGTCATTCCGGCGTAGGCCGGAATCCAGTAGCGGCAGAGTTCGGTTTTCGCGCGGGCCCCTGCAAAGGCGTCTACCGTGGCGCGAACCCCAATGCACGGCAACTGGATTCCGGCCTACGCCGGAATGACGAGCGTGTAGGCTTACGGTTTTTCCCGTTCTCCCCCTTGGAATGCCACCATGGAACGACGCCATTTCCTGCGCCAGGCCGGCGCCACGCTAGCGGTGGCCTCCACGGCGGGCCTCACCGCCTGCGCCGGGCAGCGCGTGGAACCGCGGCCGGCGTCGACCGGAAGCACTCCTACGCTGCCGCTCATCCGCGCCAGCACCGACCGCATCACCGGCGTCTACGTGTGCACGCGGCCGTTCCGCGCGGAAGGTCCGCGCGTCGAAACGCAGAACCTCGGCAAGAAAACCGTGGTGCACAACTACGGCCACGGCGGGAGCGGCTGGTCGCTGTCGTGGGGCTCGGGCACGCTGGCGCTGCAGATGGTGCAGGCCACCGGCGCGAAAGAACTGGGCGTGATCGGCTGCGGCGCCATCGGCCTCACCACTGCCCTGCTCGCCCAACGCGCGGGCCTGTCCGTGCGCATCTACGCCAAGGCCTTGCCGCCGGACGTGTTCTCCATGCGTGCCTCCGGCCTGTGGACGCCCGATTCGCGCATCTGCGACGCCACGCACGCACCGACGCTGGCCGATCGCTGGGACATGATGACGCGCATCTCGTACGCGCGTTACCAGAGCCTGCTCGGCCTGCCGGGCAAGCCGATCGAATGGATCGATGGCTATTCGCTGTCCGACGCCCCTTTCGGCAAGTTCCACGGCGACGTGCCGGACGAGCCCGAGTACGGCGACTTCGCCGATCGCGTGCGCGACCTCACGCCACGCTCGGTGGAACTGGCGCCCGGCAACCATCCCTTCCCCGAACCGTACGTGCGCCGCTATACCACGCTGATGTTCAACATCAGCAGCTATGCCAATTACCTGATGAACGAATACCTCGCGGCGGGCGGCAAGATCGAGATCCGTGAGTTCGAACATCCCGAACAGTTGCAGCAGCTGCCGGAACGTACCCTGGTCAACGCCACCGGCTATGGCGCGCGTGCCCTGTTCGGCGACGAGTCCGTGATTCCCGTGCGTGGCCAGACGGCAAGGCTGATTCCACAGCCCGAGGTCACCTACGGCCTGCGCTCGCAGAACCTGAGCGTGGTGCCGCGCAGCGACGGCATCATGGTGCAGGTGATCGGCGATGCCGGCAATTTCAACAACCCCGACACCACGCCGCAGCGCGAGGTTTCGGAAGCCGCCGTGCGCGAGCTCGCGAACATCGTCGCGAAGATGAAACGCGACTGAGCGCACGTTCCCGGCTGAAGACTCCCTGACGCGCGTTGACGCGACACAGACGCCGGGCAAAGTGTGGCGCGGCATACTGCATGTCCGTTTGCCGCGCCGTTTCAAGGAGTCATGCATGCACGCCGTCGCGACCGCCGTGATGAACCGGTCCCCGTGGGGCAAGCGCGCCGTGGCATTGGCTTCGATGCTGCTGTCCACCGCGCTGTGGGCGCAGGCGCCGATCCAGATCACCCCGTTGCCGGAACCGAAACACGCCACTGTGACCCAGCTCGGCGCCGCCGAGTTGAGCGCCAGCGACGTGCAACCCTGGCTCGATGGCGAGATGAACGGCGTCATGCAGCAAGGCGCGGTGACGGGTGCCGTGGTTGTGGTGGTGAAGGACGGCGAGATCCTGCTCGCCAAGGGTTACGGCTACGCGAACCCGGACGAGAAGAAGGCCGTGGACCCGGCCACCACGATGTTTCGCGTGGGCGCGCTGTCCGGCGTCGTCACTTCGACGGCGGTCATGCAACTGGTCGAGAAACACAAGCTTGACCTCGATGCCGACGTCAACCGCTATCTCGACTTCACCATCCCGCCGCGCGATGGGAAGCCGGTCACGCTGCGTGATCTGCTGACCCACACTCCCGGCTTCGAAGACGTGGCCAAGCACAGCTACGTCACGGACGCCAAGCAGCTGGAGCAGAACGAAGCCTGGCTCAAACACTGGGTAAGCGTACCTGCGCGCATCTATCCGCCGGGCGAGGTGCCTGCCTATTCCATCTATGGCATGGCATTGGCCGGCTATATCGTGCAGCGTGCATCGGGGCAGGCCTTCGATGACTACATGGCGCGGCACATCTTCGAACCGTTGGGCATGCAGCACGCCAGGTTCAATCAATCGACGCCGCCCTGGGAGCACATCGCGTCCAGCGCGGGGCCCGTGCAACCATGGAAACGGATCTTGCCGACCCCAGCGACCGGCCTGCTCGTCAGTGGCGAAGACATGGCTCCGCTGATGATCGCCCAATTGCAATTCGGTCGCGCCGGCAACGCGCAGCTGCTGGAGCAGGCTACCGTGCAACAGATGCAGGGCTACCAGCGCGCGGCGATCCCCGGCCTGCCGGGCATGGCGCTCGGCTTCGCGCACATGGATCGCGGCGACCAGGCCATCCTCGGCCACGCCGGTGATTTCAACGGCTACCACAGCCTGCTCGCGCTGCTCCCCGAGCATCACGCCGGCATCTTCATCGCCACGGCAGGCGGCGATGCGCAGCCCTTGCTTCGCCCACTGGTTGAGCGCTTCGCCGGCCGCTATTTCCCGCCGCTGCCGCAACTGAAACAGCCGACGCTGGGCACGGACAAGCAACACGCTGCGCAGCTCGCGGGCCGCTATGCGTCCAGCATCACATCGCAAAGCAACGTATTTGCACTGCGCGATGTGTTCCGGCAAGGCACGATAAGCGTGGCAGCCGATGGTGCGCTGGTCACGCCCATGTTCGGCACGGCGCACTGGCGCGAGGTGAAGCCCTACCTGTGGGTGGACGACGCCACGGGCCGGCGGCTGGGCGCTATCGTCCGCGATGGCAAGGTGCGCATGGTATCCTCCGACGCGCTGTCACCCGGCGAGGTATACCTGCCGGCGACCGGCGCATCGCCCGCCACCATCAAGGGCATCGTGTCGCTGCTGCTCGCGGTCTTCGCGCTGATCGCGCTGTCGTGGCCGGTGATGGCGTGGCTCGGCCGCCGGCATGCCTCGCTGGCGCCCCCGGAACAGGATCTGCGGGTGTACCGCCTCAGCCGCTTCAGCGCTGTGCTCTACCTGCTGTTCGCGGGGGAGTGGTGTCTTGTGCTGCCCCGGCTTGGTGCCCCGCACCTGGACCTGCACCTGTTGCTGCTCTTCCTGGTGGGCTCGCTGGCCGTCCTGGGTACCGTGCCCGTGGCGATCGAAACATGGCGGGCATGGCGCGGAGGCGCCTGGTGGCGGCGGATCAGCGGGACGGCGCTGCTGCTGGCCTGCCTTGGGGCCATCGCGTTCATCGCTTCGTGGCATCTGTTGAGTTTCGATCCACGCTACTGACAAGGCATCGTCGTGCCCCTGTGGGAGCGCACCCTGTGCGCGGCGGGGCGTTGCGCTTTACCAGATCGCATGAAGTCCCGGCGGCGTCACACTCCCTCGCATCCCCCGTCGCGCACAGGGTGCGCTCCCACAGGGGGGGTGGCCTGCCATTCGGGACCGATACGCCCCTGCCCGGTACAATAGGCGGGATGGATGTCTCCCACCTGATCGACAAGCTCAACGACGCGCAGCGCGAAGCCGTCTGCGCCCCGCCTGGCAATTACCTCGTGCTCGCGGGCGCCGGCTCCGGCAAGACGCGCGTGCTCACGCACCGCATCGGCTGGCTCACGCAGGTCGAGGGCATATCGCCCTGGGCGATCCTCGCCGTGACCTTCACCAACAAGGCCGCCGGTGAAATGCGCGCGCGCCTGGACCAGCTGATTCCCGGCGGCACCCAGGGCCTTACCGTGGGCACCTTCCACGGCATCGCGCATCGCCTGTTGCGCCGACACTGGCGCGAGGCGGGCTTGCCGGAAGGCTTCCAGATCCTCGATGCCGACGACCAGCAGCGCATCGTCAAGCGCGTGGTCGCGGGCCTCGGGCTCGATGAGGCTCGCTTCCCGCCGCGTCAGGCCACCTGGCAGATCAACCAGTGGAAGGACGAAGGCAAGCGCGCGGACAGCATCGAGCATCGCGATCATCCGATGACGCGCACGCTGGTGCAGATCTACCAGGCGTACGAGGAAGCCTGCCGCCGCGCCGGTTTGGTCGACTTCGCCGAACTGCTGCTGCGCGCGCACGAGCTGTGGCTGCACAACCCGGCCATCCTCGAGCACTACCGCGACCGCTGGCGTTATCTGCTGATCGACGAGTTCCAGGACACCAACACGCTGCAGTACGCATGGATTCGTGTGCTGGCCGGCAACACGGGGCAGGTGTTCGTGGTGGGCGACGACGACCAGGCCATCTACGGCTGGCGCGGCGCGAAGGTGGAGAACGTGCAGCAGTTCCTGCGCGATTTCCCGGGCTCCAAGACCATCAAGCTGGAACAGAACTACCGCTCCACCTCCACCATCCTCAAGGCCGCCAACAGCGTGATCGCCCGCAATGGCGGCCGCCTGGGCAAGCAGCTGTGGACGGATGGCGGCGAAGGCGAACGCATTGCGCTGTACTCCGCGTACAACGAGCAGGACGAAGCGCGCTTTGTGATCGAGCGCATCCGCGAATACGTCGCCGAGCACGGCGAGGCACGCGACTGCGCCATCCTCTACCGCTCCAACGCGCAGTCACGCAACTTCGAAGAACAGCTGATGCAGCGGGACATCCGCTTCCGCGTGTACGGCGGCCAGCGTTTCTTCGACCGCGCGGAGATCAAGGACGCGCTGGCCTACCTGCGCCTGTCCTCCAACCGCCAGGACGATGCCGCGTTCGAGCGCGCGGTGAACACACCGCCGCGCGGCATCGGCGATCGCACGTTGGACGTGCTGCGTCGTCGCGCGCGCGCCGAAAACAGCTCGATGTGGGAGGCTGCGCTCAGCGAACTCAGCGGCGGCAAGGAGCTGGCTGGCCGCGCCAAGAACGCGGTGAAGGCCTTCCTCACCATGATCGAGGATATGGCGCGCGCCTTCGCCGGCGCCGGTGTGGGCGACGCGCTGGCCTTGGCCGAACAGATCGATCACGCCATCACCCACACCGGCCTGCGCGACTTCTACGAGAAGGACAGCCGCGGCAACGCCGAATCGCGCGTGGAGAACCTGGACGAACTGGTCAACGTCGCCAGTCGCTTCGAGCTGACGCCGGACGACGAAGAAGCAGGCTTGAGCGAACTGGCCGCCTTCCTGTCGCATGCGGCACTCGAAGCCGGCGAGGGCCAGGGCGAAGCGTGGGACGATTGCGTGCAACTGATGACTCTGCACTCGGCCAAGGGCCTGGAGTTCCCGGTGGTCTTCCTGGTCGGCATGGAAGAAGGCCTGTTCCCCAGCCAGCGCTCGGTGGAAGACGAGGGCCGCCTCGAAGAGGAACGCCGCCTCGCCTACGTGGGCATCACCCGCGCCCGCGAGCGCCTGTTCATCACCTACGCCGAGTCACGCCGCATGCACGGCGTGGAAATGCTGGCACGTCCGTCGCGCTTCCTGGCCGAGATCCCGCCAGAGCTGATCGACGAGGTGCGTCCGCGCGTGCAGGTGAGTCGTCCGTTGTATGGCGCGCGCCCGACGGGCGGCTCCAAGTCGCTGGAAGAAGCCATGCCGCTGACGCTTGGCCAGCGCGTGAGCCATCCGAGCTTTGGCGAGGGAATCGTGGTCAGTGCGGAAGGCAGCGGCGCGCACATGCGCATCCAGGTGAACTTCGCCAGCAGCGGCAGCAAGTGGCTGGTCTACGCCTATGCCAACCTGACGCCGTTGTAGGCACGAAACCAGGCACGAGAGGCCGACGATCATGAGCGACCAGCCTTCACTGCGTGACAACCTGCGCCAGCTGTTCGACGTGCAGCAGGGCATGGCCTTCGTCTACCGGCACCTGCCGTGGACACATCGCCTGATGCAGGGCGCATGGTTTGCGCTGCTGGCCACGCTGGCAGCCAGCGCCTCGTACGGCCTTGGCCTGCTGGTGCACACCCAGCAGGCATTCTGGGCGGCACTGACGGCCATCGCGGTGACGCAGCAGACCTATTTGGACACGCGCTCGTCCTCGCGCGACCAGATCATCGGCGCCTTGGTGGGCAGCCTCGCCGGCTTCGGCGCCGTGCTGCTGATGGGCGAGCAATACACGGCCTACCTGGTCGGCATCGTGGCCGCCATCGGCGCGTGCTGGTTGCTGGGCGTGGGCAGCGCGGCCCGGCTCAGCGCCAGCACCACCACCATCATCATGCTGGTGCCGCACACCGGCTCGTTCTGGCTGATTGCGCTCACCCGCGTGGGCGAGGTGGCGCTCGGCATCGCCTGCGCGCTGGCCGTGGTGGCGGTGGCCGAGCGGGTGCAGCGCTGGTGGGTGCAGCCGGCCGAGTGAGCCGGATATCATCTGCCTGCTGAACGCACGAAGCTTCGACCGGAACCGGCGAGTCGCGCCGGCGCTCCCAACGTCCAGGCATCCGAAACGGTTCAAGCCATGACGACCGACAACCCCGGCGATACTTCCGACACCAGCCGCGCGCGCCTGGACCACGATATCTGCGTGCACATCTTCACCGCGTCGGCCGCGATGGTCGGCGTGTGCCTCACCGTCATCGGCATCCTTCGCGTGGTGATCTCGCTGCGCAAGGAAGACTTGCTGGGCGATGACCTGCTGGCGGTGAACGCCATGCTTTACCTCGCGTCCTGCCTGGTGTCGTACTGGGCGTTGCGCACGCGCAACCTGGGGCGCAACCATCGGCTGGAACGCATCGCCGACGCGATCTTCCTGGTGTCACTGGTGTTCACCGCCGTCAATGCCGGCTTCATCACCTGGGCGATTTCGGCGAGCTGAAAAAAAAGCCGCTTCGATCGGAAGCGGCTTTTTTCTTACTCCGGCAGCCTTGGCACACCGTGTTCGCTGCGCTCTTCCACCGCGATCGGACGCGTATCCAGTCGTGTGGAGCGCGCGCCCTGCGGCAACGGCTGGATAGCCTCGCCGCGGGCCAGCGCGAGTGCATTGCGGTAGCAGCGCTGCGCCAGCGCGGCATCGCCCTGACCCGCGTGCACGTCGCCCAACGCTTCCCAGGCACCGCTGCTCGGCGTGAGCGCCAGCGAGCGTTCCAGGTACTGCGTGGCCTTGCCCCAAAGATTCAGGCGCACGCACATGCGGCCCAGTGTCAGCAGCAGCGCGGCGTCGTTGGGGTGGCCGTCCAGCCACGATTCGGCGCGACGCAGGCGGGCTTCGATGTCCTCCGCCCCGAGTGAACCGTACGTCTCGATCAACAAGGGCGACCACTCGCGACGCAGGGCCGATTCCACCTCGTCCATGGCCGGCAGCATCATGCCGAACGCGGCGGCCTGGCGCGCATAGGCGTCGATGGCGGCGGGGATGCGACGCTGCGCCTTGGGCAGTTGCGACCACAATGTGTTGAGCGCGGCGGCATCGGATGCACCGCGCAGCGAAGCGGCAAGCACCTGCGCCTCCAGCACGGCGAAGTTCCTGGCGCCGAGCGCACCGCTCTTCTGCAGGGGCTCCAGCGCCTGACGCGCGCGGCGATGGTCGCCGCTGGCCAGCGCGGCCAGCGCGAGTTCGCGCCAGCCGCCGGGCGTGAGGTTGCCGGCATCCGCATCGGCGGCGAGCAGGTTCACCGCCTCGACCGCACGACCTTCGCGACGCAGCACCCGCGCGCGCAGCACGCGTGCCGCACGCGGTGCGACCTGAGCGGCTTCATCGAGCGTGGTGAGCGCGCGGTTGTTCTCGCCACGACGCGAGGCCGCTTCAGCCGCCGCGAGCAACGCGGGACCGCGCAGCGCGTCCAACCGCGAGGCGCGGTGCAGGTCACGCTCGGCGTCGCCATGACGGCCTTCCATCAGCGCCTGCAGGCCGTCGCTCATCTTCTTGCGGCTGAGGCGGCGATGACGGCGCGTGAACGCGCCGAACGGCCAGCGCACGGCGAACCACACCGCGCTGAGCAGGGCCCAGGCCAGCAACAGCACAACGACGGCGGCGACCACCGTGGTCTCGGCCTGCCAGCCGCGCAGCTGCACCAGTACGTAGCCCGGATCTTCGGCTACCCAGTGCCAGCCGAACGCGGCCAGTGCCGCCACGATCACCAGCACCAGAATCCAGCGCCACAACTTCATGGCTTGGCTCCGGTCGAGCTGGCGCTGGCTGGCTTGAGTGCATGCACGGCGCGCAAGTTGCGCAGTTCGTTGAGCGCGGCGCCGAGCTGCACGGGCGCGCCCGGCGACTGGGCGATCAGCGCGGAGAGCTGCTCGCGGGCCTGCTGCACCGGCGCGGCACCCGCGTCGAACTGCGCGGCGATGCCGCCGTCGGCACGCTTGAGCGCGGCGACGTAGGCGTCGCGGTCGGAGGCAAGCAGGGCCGCCTGCGCCTGCGCCAGGTCGATCGCGGTCAATTCGCGCGCAAAACGCGCATCGGCCACGGACAGCGGTGCGCCGTTGGTGCGCTGCACCTTCACCACGTTGTTAAGCGCGCCCATGATGCGCGACCAGCCGCTGCTCGCCGCGTCGGACGACGCCGCATCCAGCGGCTTGAGCGGAAGCGCCATCATCGAGGCGCGCAGGTTGCTCAGCGTGGTCAGCGCGGTATCGAGGTTGACCGCCTTGCTCTTGGTCAGCGCGTCGCGTTCCGCGCCAATGCTCTGGCGCAAGCCGGAGAACGCACCGTCGTTGACCGCCGCCAGCGCCTGGTCAGCCAGTGCATAAGCCGCCAGCGCGCCCTGCGCGTCATGGAACAGGTCGTAGCGTTCCTTGGCCATGCGCAGCAGCGACTCGGTTTCATCCAGCAGCATGGCGTCGTGACCGGACAGCGTCTTTTCCGACAGCTTGGCCACGGCGTCTTCGAGGTTGCGCGTGCGTTCGGCCTCGCCGAGCACTTCCTCGCGCAGCGAGCGATTCACTTGGTCGGCGTCGCCTAGGCGCTGGCGCAGCAGGTTGCGTTCGCTGTCGCTGGCACTGAAGGCGCTTTCCAGCGTATCCACGCGTTGCTTGAGTGCGTCGACGGTGGCGTGGCTGGCCGCACTGCCCTGTTCCTGCTGCCACTGGCGCCAGCCCACGTAACCGGCTCCGCCGACGGCGACCAGCGAGAGCAGCAACGCCACGGCCAGCGTGCCACTGCCGCGCCGTGCGGGCGATGTGGTGCGCGCCGGACGGGGAGAGGTTTCGGAACGCGCACCCGCGGATGCGCCGCTATCGAGGAAGGAGTCGTCTTGGCTCATGCGAGACATGCTAACAGCCCGCGATGGCGGACTCGCATCAAACGCGCGTGAAAGTCGCCGATTCCGCGGGAAAAAGATCAGGCCCGCGCCGCCGCCGCGAGCAGGTTTTCAGACAGCGCCGAATCGGCGACCACGACGCGCCGGAAACCGGCCGCGCGGGCCGCGTCAGCAAGCCGCTCGCTGCTGGCGACGGCCACGGCGCGGCAAAGGCGCGCGAACGCGTCGGCAGGCAAGCCCTGCTTCAGGTTGTTCAGCGCCTCGGCACTGGACAGCAGCACGCGCGCGTCCGCCGGCAACTGCATCACGGCATCGAGCTGGCGGCGTTGCCAGCGCGGCACGCCACGGCGATAGACATGCACCTCGCGCAGCCGCGCACCACGCGCCGCCAGTTCGGCGCGCAGCACGCCGCGCCCGCCCGGCGCGCCGATCAGGGCGACGCGTCGGCCGTTGAGCCCGGCCAGCGCGGGGTGCTCCAGCAAGCCTTCGCTGTCCTGGCTTCCGGCCGGAACCAGTGCCTTGAGGCCATGACGACCCAGCGCCCGCGCGGTGCCCCGCCCTACGGCGAGCACCATGGCCCGGGTATCCAGCGATGCCAGTCGCGCCGCGAAGCGCACGGCGGCGGGGCTGGTGAATACCAGCAGCTCGTCGCCCAGGGCCGCGCGCAGCGCCGTGGCGGCACCCGGCCCATCCACGGCACGCAACGACAGGCCCGGCAGCAGCAGGGCATCGCCGCCGAGCCGCCGCACCTTGCGCGCCAGCGGCGAGCCGGTGCCGGCCGGTCGCGTGACCACCACGACGCGTCCATCCAGCGTGTGCTCGGCAGGGGGCGGGGATCGCGGTTTCATCGGCCACTCCGGGGAATGCCGCGAGTGTAACGGCCATGCGCCTGCGGATGGTCCACCTGGCTACGTAAACTATTCCTTCCCCCTCCGTGACCCCACCCCAATCACCCACGATGAGCACCACCGAAAGGCATACCCTTGCGCGCAAGCTGGTTGGCTTCATGCGCGACGAAATCCCGCTCGCGCAGAACATGGACCTGAATCTGCATGACTGCGACGACGGGCGGCTGTCGCTGGCCGCGCCATTGAGCCCCAACATCAACGACAAGGGCTGTGCCTTTGGCGGCAGCCTGGTGAGCGTGATGACGCTCAACGGCTGGGGCCTGGTCGAACTGGAGCTGCGCATGCGCGGTCTGGAGTGCGACGTGTTCGTGGGCGAATCCACCGTGCGTTACCTGGAACCGGTGTGGAGCGACTTCGTCAGTGAGGCCCGCCTGGCCGAGGGCGCGGACTGGACCGCGTTCTTCGACACGCTGGCCTCGCGCGGCCGGGCCCGCATCGAAGTGGTGTGCCGCGTGCCAGGCACCGGCGACAAGCCCGCGGCCACGCTGGAAGGCCGCTTCGTGGCCAAGCGCCGCTCGCCCGACGCCGTGTGAAAACGAGGCCTGCGTGACGACACGGCGCCGGTGCTTTGGGCACAATGCAGGCCTTGTCCCAGGGGAAAGGCTCATGCGTCGCATCCTGATTCCGCTCGTCACGGTGTCCCTGCTCGCGCTCGGTGGCTGCGCCACCGACCAGCGCAAGGACGCGCTCACCACCACGCTCAACGCCTACGCCAGCACGGTGCGCTGGGGCGACTTCAATGCGGCGCTGCAGTTCGTGGACCCGAAGGTGCGCGACGCGCACCCCATCCCGCCGCTGGAGATGGCCCGCTACCAGCAGTACAAGGTGAGCGGCTATGACGATGGCAACGGCCCGGTGCCCAACGGCCAGTTCGAAGTGCACCAGACGGTGCAGATCAACCTGATCAACGTGAATACGCAGCACGAGCGCAGCGTCACCGACCACCAGACCTGGCATTACGACGAGACCAGCAAGCACTGGTATCTGGAATCGGGCCTGCCGGACATCAGCCAGCAGTAGGCCTTGGCCAACCGAACCTTTCCTGTCCGTCCATCCCGGCGCACCCCGAAAAAGGGGGCAAGGGCCGGGATGACGAGCAGGAATGTCGCCCGCCCTGGCGCCCCAACATCCCCACGGCCAGCGGCCGTATAATCGCCCGTTCTGTTCACTCCACGCGGCCTTGCCCGCGCCTGCGGAACCCAACGAATGAGCGACGTCCTGCACAAGCTGCCCGAATTCATCGGCCACAACCTGGCGCTTGCCGCGCTGTTCCTGATCCTGCTGCTGGGCCTGATCGTCACGCAGGTGATGATGCTGCTGCGCAAGTACAAGGAACTGACCCCGGCCAGCCTGACCTTGCTGATCAACCGCGAAGGGCCGCTGTTGATCGACCTTTCCGCCTATGCGGACTACGAGAAGGCCCATGTGCCGGGTTCGCGCCATGTCGCGCTCAGCCAGTTCGACCCCGAGCACAAGGACATCGCCAAGGCGAAGGACGTGCCGGTGGTGCTGATCGACAAGGATGGCCGCGGCGCCAGCGACAAGGCCGCGCAGCGCCTGGTCAAGGCAGGCTTCACCAAGGTCTACACCCTGGGCGGCGGCGTGATCGGCTGGCAGCAGGCCCAGCTGCCGGTGGCCAAGGGCAAGAACCCGGGCTGATGGCTCCAGGGGGCGGGGGCGCAACGCCTTCGCCCCGGGCAGGCTCTTACAAGCCGACGATGCCCGCGCGGTTGCCGAGGATCTGCGCCAGCACGTCGGGCGCGTAATCGAACGAATCGTAGTAGAGCCGCTCTTCCGGCAGCCCCGCGCCGGTGAAGAGCTTGCGCCCGGCGTCGATCATCGCCGGCGGGCCGCTCATATAGACGTCGTAGCCGGACAGGTCCGGGTGGTCCTGCAGCACGGCTTCGTGCACGAAGCCCGGGCGGATACCGCTGGCCAGCGCCTGCTCCGCATCGGAAAGCACCGCGTGGAAGCTCAGGTCATGCGCGGATGCCGCCCAGCGTTCCGCCTGTTCGCGCATGTACAGATCCGCCGCCTGGCGCGCGCCCCAGTACACATGCATAGGCCGGCGCGTGCCTAGCGCAATGAAGTGCTCGACGATGGCCTTCACCGGCGCGAAGCCGGTGCCGCCGGCCATGAAGATCATCGGCCGCTCGGCATCCTCGCGCGGCACGAAGGTGCCCAGCGGGCCCTCGATGCGCAACGGGTCGCCGACCTGCAGCGTATCGTTCACCCACGAGGTGAAACCACCGCCCGCCACATGGCGCACATGCAGCTCGATGGTGCCGTCCGCCTGCGGGTGGTTAGCGATGGAGAACGGCCGGCGGCGTCCGCCGTCCAGCAGCACGTCCAGATACTGGCCTGGCAGCCAGGTGAGCCGTGCATCCGCCGACGCAGGCTTCAGGTGCAGGCCGATCACGTCGGGCGCGAGCATCCACTTGCGCGAGACCACCACGTCCACCTGCCGGCGGGCGATGTCTTCGACCGAGGTGACTTCGCGCGCCTCGATGGTGAGATCGCAACGCGGCACCGCCTGACAGAGCAGGATGGCGTGCTGCGCAGGCGATGTGCCGCTCAGCGCCACCGGGGGGTTGAACGGGTAATCGCAATACCCCTCGATGAGCGTGGCCTTGCAGCTGCCGCACACACCGGCGCGGCACGAATACGGCAGGGCGATGCCGGCCCGCTGGGCGGCCTCCAGCACGGTTTCGCCCGGAGCGACCGGAAAATGCCGGCCGGTGGATTGAATGGTGACCTTGTACACAGGGCGCATTGTCGCGGGGTAAGCGTCCGTCGACAATGAGGGCCCTTTGAGTCTATTCAATACCTCTGCATGGCCCGCGTTGAGCCCGTATGCCCGCCAGGGAGTGGCGCGTGGCGAAGCGCCTGACTGACCGTCAGCTCGAGCCGCGCGTCGCTTCCTGGCGGGCATACGGGCTCAACCCTTCGGGCCGGGTCTGCTTGCCCACAAGCCAGCGTCATCACTCGGTCGTGTATCGACATACACTCCCTCGTTCTTCCTTGGCCTGCGGGCAAGCAGCTCCCGGCGCGGGCCATGCAGAGGCATTGAATAGACTCACCCTTTCACAAGCTTTCCACGGAGAAACAGCCATGGCCATCTGGAAACAGGATCCCTCGCTCGAGCGCATCAACGGCTGGAGCGCCAACACCATGATGGAAACGCTGGGCATCCGTTTCACCGAGATCGGCGACGACTGGGTGCGCGGCACCATGCCCGTGGACCACCGCACCCACCAGCCGTATGGGTTGCTGCACGGCGGCGCCTCGGTGGTGCTGGCCGAGACGCTGGGCAGCACCGCGGCCATGCTCACGCTGGATCCCGCGCAGGAAGTGACCGTGGGCCTGGACATCAACGCCAACCACATCCGCGGCGTGCGCAGCGGCACGGTCATCGGCACCGCACGCCCGGTACATATCGGTCGCAGCACGCAGGTGTGGGAGATCCGCATCGAGACGGAAGCCGGCGAGCTGGTGTGCATCTCGCGCATCACCATGGCGGTGATCCCGGCGCGCGTGGTGGCCCCGCGTTGAGCATGGACAGCCTCTCAGCGCCCTACGCCTCGCTCGATCCCGATCGCGTGCTCGACGCGGTGACCGCCTGCGGCCTGTGGCCTGACGGTCGCCTGCTCGCGCTCAACAGCTACGAAAACCGCGTATGGCAGGTGGGCATCGAAGACGCCGCGCCCGTCATCGCAAAGTTCTATCGCCCGCACCGCTGGAGCGATGCGGCCATCCTCGAGGAACACGCGTTTGCACAGGAGCTGGCGGAGGCGGACATTCCCGTCGTCGCGCCGCTGGTGTTCGGCGGACGCACCCTGCTCCACCACGACGGCTTCCGCTATGCGCTCACCCCCCGTCGTGGCGGGCGCGCGCCGTCGCTGGAATCCACGGAGCAGCTGGAATGGCTGGGGCGGCTGATCGCGCGCATCCACAGCGTGGGCGCGCGGCAGCCGTTCGAGCATCGCGGGCGCATCGACTGCGCCACGCTGATCGAACAGCCGATGCGGGCGGTGCTGGCGTCCTCCCTGCTGCCGCCTTCGTTGCACGCGGCGTACCGCGCAGCCGCCGAGCGCGTGGACCGCGCCGTGGCCGATCGTTTCGCTGCGGTGGGCCCGGTGCGCCAGCTGCGGCTGCACGGCGACTGCCATCCCGGCAACGTGCTGTGGACGGATGCCGGCCCGCATTTCGTGGATCTGGACGACGCGCGCATGGGCCCGGCGGTGCAGGACCTGTGGATGCTCGCCAACGACGACAAGGCGATGAACGCCCTGCTGGAAGGCTATCAGCACATGCGCGAATTCGACTTCGGCGAACTCGCCCTGGTGCCCGCGCTGCGCGCCATGCGCCAGCTGCACTACGCCGGCTGGATCGCCACGCGCTGGCACGACCCGGCCTTCCCCGCCGCCTTTCCCTTCGTGGCCGAGCCGCGTTGGTGGGAACAGCACATCGCCGACCTGCACGAACTGGCGGACGAGCTTCTGTAGGAGCGCGCTTGCGCGCGACCAATCAGCGACGAGGTATCGACGTGGCGCCGCGGTCGCGCACAAGTGCGCTCCTACTAGGGGACGTCGCTTGAGCTGTACGCCGCCCAACAAACTGCCAAACCACTCCACCAACACCCGCGCCCTGATCCGCTAAGCTCCCGGCTTTCGATCCGGGGCATCGTACGTGCGCAATTTCCTTTTCCGAGTGATCGGCATCCTCGAGGTGGCGGGTGGCTTTTTCGGCATGGTGGCCATGCTCCGCCGGCTGCTGCCGTTCGGATCGCACGATTCCATCGTCGCGGTGATCGGATTCGCGTTCTACGCGTTCACGATGGTGGCCGGCGCCCTGCTGCTGGAGAACAGCGAACGCGGCGTGACCTTCTCCCAGTGGTCGCAGCTGCTGCAACTGCCGCTGATCGCCACCCCCATCCTGAGCTACGGCTTCCATTGCGGCGCGTTCGTGAACGTCTACGCCAGCCTGCATCTGCCGGTGGCCCTGGGGCTGGACTGGCACGTGGGCAGCGAAGGATTCCTGCTGGCGGTGGGCGGACCGTCCCTGTCACGCCTGGGCATCAACCTGCTGGCGCTCCTTTCCTGGCTGGCGCTGCGCTTCCGCTGATTCACCTCCTTTTGTGGGAGCGCACCCTGTGCGCGACGGCCTCGCAGAGGCCGCGGCACCGGCTGGCCGTCGCGCACAGGGTGCGCTCCCACAGCTAAATCCGGCGTGCCGCGTCGCCTGCCGGTATCATGGGCGGATGAATACCCCCGCCTCTCCCCTCCCCACCATCCGCCTCAAGACCGACCGCACGCCCGGCCACCCCTGGGTGTGGTCCGCGCAGGTGCACAAGCCGGAGACCCGCGTGCCGCCCGGCAGCGTGGTCGACGTGGAGGACGCCAAGGGCCGTTTTGTCGGCCGCGGCTTCTGGAACGGTCATGCGCGCATCGCGCTGCGCCTGCTCACCACTGACCCCGGCGAAGCCATCGACGCCGACTGGATCGCTGCCCGCATCGACCGCGCGGTCACCTTGCGCAACGAACTGCTGCAGCTCGACCGCGTGAGCGACGCCTGGCGCGTGATCCACAGCGAGGGCGATGGGCTTTCCGGCCTGGTGGTCGACCGCTACGCCGACATCCTGGTGATCGAATACTTCGCCGCCGGCATGTGGCGCTTCCGCGAGGCCATCCATGCCGCGCTCCTGCGCCACTTCCCCGGCGCGCGCCTGTACTGGTTCGCCGAGAACCATGTGCAGAAGCAGGAATCCTTCGACTGCCGTTCGCCCGAGGCGCCCGCGCCGGTGGAAGTGCACGAGCACGGCCTGCGCTTCCACGCGGCGCCGGGCTATGGCCACAAGACCGGCTTCTTCGCCGACCAGCGCGAGAACCGCCACCACTTCGCGCGCCTCGCCAAGGGCCGGCGCGTGCTCGACCTGTGCTGCAACGCCGGTGGCTTCGCCGTGCACGCGCTGGCCGCCGGTGCCCTGTCGGCCACGGGCGTGGACATGGATCCGGGCATCCTGGAGATCGCCCGCGCCAACGCCGCCGCCAACGACGTGCCGGTGGTGTTCGAAGCGGCCGACATGTTCGACTGGTTGCGCGGTGCCATCGCCCGTGGCGAGCAGTACGACGCGGTGATCGTCGATCCGGCCAAGCTCACGCGCGACCGCAACAAGGTGGTCGACGCGCTGAAGAAATACTTCGCGATGAACCGACTGGCGCTGGACGTGATCCCGCCCGGCGGCCTGCTGCTGACCTGCTCGTGCACCGGCCTGGTGAGCGAGGCGGACTTCCTGGAAATGCTGCGCCGCGTGGCGCTCAACGCCGGCCGCGAGATCCAGGTACTGCATACGGCCGGTGCGGGCGCGGACCATCCGTTCCGCAGCGACGTGCCGGAAGGCCGCTATCTGAAGGCGGTGTTCTGCCGGGTGATGTGAGTCCGCCTGGCACAACCTACCCGTCATTCCCGCGAAAGCGGGAATCCAGCGACTTCTACCGCTACGCTCAAAAGGCCCAAAGGCACTGGATTCCCGCTTTCGCGGGAATGACGGTGAGGAAACCTGGGGCTTGAAGGAAGTCGTTGTCAGGCGCCAAGCCATCCGGGTCCCGGATTCTGAGACGCCAGCGCGTACACTGGCGCCGTCGCGCTGTCGGAAACTGCCATGTCCTTGATCGAAATCCTGCTGATCGTCCTTGTCGTCGCCGTGCTGGCGGTGATCGTGCTGCAGCTCATGGGCCTGCAGCGGGGGCGCGACGACAGCGGCCTCACCGCGCGGCTGGACGCGCTCAAGGACGACAACCGCCACCTCCGCGATGCGCTCGCCCAGGAACAGCGCGCCGGGCGCGGCGAGATCAGTCAGTCGATCGGCCAGTCACTCGGCCAGTTCCGCACGCTGGTGCAGGAGCAGCTTGGCGGCATGAGCACGCAGCAGCATGAGCGCATCGGCCATTTCGGCCAGCGCCTGGACGTGCTCACCGAGCGCACCGATGCCGGCCTGCAATCACTGGCGCAGCGCCTGACCGAAGACGCGCGCCGCAGCCGCGAGGAACTCACGCTCACGCTCAACCGTTTCGGCGAGCAGCAGGAGCAGCGCCTGGCGGCGCTCACCGCCGACAACGAAAAGCGCCTCAACGAAGTGCGCGCCACGCTGGAAACCAAGCTCAAGGACATCCAGGTCGACAACGCCGCCAAGCTGGAACAGATGCGCGCCACCGTCGACGAGAAACTGCAGACCACGCTGGAAACGCGCCTGGGCCAATCGTTCGCGCTGGTGTCGGAGCGCCTGGAACAGGTGCAGCGCGGCCTGGGCGAAATGCAGAACCTCGCTACCGGCGTGGGCGACCTCAAGCGTGTGCTGACCAACGTGAAGACACGCGGCATCCTGGGTGAAGTGCAGCTCGGCGCGTTGCTGGAACAGTTGCTCACCACCGACCAGTACGACTCCAACGTGGTGACCATTCCCGGCAGCAACGACCGCGTGGAGTTCGCCGTGCGCATGCCCGGCGCCGGCGAGAGCGCGCAGCTCTACCTGCCGATCGATGCCAAGTTCCCGGTGGAGGATTACCAGCGCCTGCTCGACGCGCAGGAAGCCGCCGACGCGGACGCGGCCACGCTCGCCGGCCGCGCGCTGGAATTGCGTGTGCGCGAGGAGGCCAAGCGCATCCGCAGCAAGTATGTGGCGCCGCCGCACACTACCGATTTCGCCGTGCTGTTCCTGCCCACCGAAGGCCTGTATGCCGAAGTGATCCGTCGCCCCGGCCTGTTCGAAGCGCTGCAGCGCGACTACCACATCACCGTCGCCGGCCCCACCACGCTCACCGCCTTGCTCAACAGCCTGCAGATGGGTTTCCGCACGCTGGCCATCGCCAAGCGCAGCAGCGAGGTGTGGACCCTGCTTGGTGCGGTGAAGACCGAGTTCGGCAAGTTCGGCACGGTGCTGGAGAAAACGCGCAAGAAGCTCAACGAAGCCAGCAACGTCATCGACCAGGCCAGCGTCCGCACCCGTGCCATCGAACGCAAGCTGCGCGGCGTGGAAACCCTGCCCGGCGAAGAAGCGCAGCAGCTGCTCGCCGACGCACCGGCCATGGAAGACAACGCCGACGCCGACGACGACGTCGAGGTCTGATCCGCCTCGCGGGCGTCGGGCCGACGCCCTCGCCACCACGGCGCCTCGGTACCGGAAGAACCGGAAGCATCGCCGAGGGCCCCGCGTTAACCCCTTTTGCTTCGCCGCGTCGTTCCAGCCTATGCATCGGTCGTCGATGCCTGCCGGAATCGTCGCTATGAATACCGTGGGGAAAGTGCTTCTGGGCCTCACCGCGCTGATGGCCAGCGCACAGGCGGCGGCCGTCGGCCGGCTGGTGGACCTGACCGTCTACGACCGCACTTCGCAACAGGAGCTGCCGGTCTATCGCCATGACGGCCGCTATTACGTCGCGGGGCAACCCGGGCACCGCTATCAGATCCAGCTGCGCAGCCAGGAGCAGATGCGCATGTTGGGCGTGCTTTCGGTGGATGGCGTGAACGTGCTGTCGGGCGATACCGCCGACTGGTCGCAGACCGGTTATGTGCTGCAGCCTTACGCCGCCGCCGACATCCTCGGCTGGCGCAAGAGTCTGTCCGAGGTGGCGGACTTCGTGTTCGCCGATGCACCGCGCAGCTACGCCGCGCGCACGGGGCGACCCGACAACGTTGGCGTCATCGGCATCGCCGTTTTCCTGCCAAGGCGGATGATCCACCCCCTGCCTATGCCGGCCCCCATGCCGATGCCCGAAGCATCCACCGCCGACCAGCGCATGCAGCCGACGGAGCCTGCGCCACCCGCACCGGCGGCGCCCGCGATGCAGGCCCCGCCGGTAACCAACGCGTCCACGCCCGCGCTGGCTGCCAAGGCGCGCGCCGAGGGGCCCCTCGGCACCGGGCACGGCGAACGCGAGAACTCAGTGGTGAGCTATACCGATTTCGAGCGCGCCTCGTCCTCGCCGAACGAAGTGATCACGGTGTACTACGACACGCGCGAGCGCTTGATCGCACAAGGCGTGATACCAGGCGACATGCCGCCGCCGGGGACGCGCCCCGACCCGTTCCCGGGCCACTTTGTTCCCGACCCGCGTTGACATCGCAGCAACGTGTGTTCAACTCGCGGCCAGCCAAGGCGTGACACCATCCAGTCCGTCATCGCGGAAATGTCACGCCATGCTGGAAGACCTGCACGCCATCGTCAAAGAAGTCGAGCTCGACCGGTCGCTGGAGCGGCCGGAACAGTTGCGCGAACGCATCCGGGCGATGGATCGGCTGGAAGACGTGATGCTGCACGAGCCGCTCGAAGCCACCCCGGCGTGCAAGGCCGTGGTGGAAGCGCTCCGACGCCGCGCGAAGGCACGCCACGCGGCACTCGCCAGCGTGCAGCAGCACCTGTGCGACGCCGTGCGGCACGCCATCGTGCATGGCGCCGGCCCGCACGCGCTGAATGGCTGGCTGCAGCACGACGACCTGCGCGAACCGTGGGGCTACGACCATCTCGACGCCCTGATCGGGGACGTGCTCTCGCTGGACGAGCCGGACGACGCCATCGCGGCGCTCGAGCGGGACATGGTGTTCTATCAGCCAACGCCGGTACGCCATGTGCTCGACTTGATCCATCGCGCACGGCTGTGCAGCGACGACGTCGTGGTCGACCTTGGCTCCGGCATGGGCCACGTGCCGCTGCTGGTATCGATCTGCACGGACGCCCAGGCCTGCGGCATCGAGCGCGAGCATGCCTACGTGGCAAGCGCCCGGCGCGCGGCGCAGGCGCTGCGGGTGGAGCGCGCGACCTTCCTTGCGCAGGACGCGCGCGACGCCGACGTATCGCGCGGCACCGTGTTCTATCTCTACACGCCTTTTACCGGCGACATGCTGCGGCACATGCTGGACCGGCTGCGCCGCGAGGCGAGCCGGCGCAGCTTCCGCGTCGCGACGCTGGGGCCGTGCACGCCCGCCGTGGCGGGCGAATCGTGGTTGCGCGCCGCCAGCGAACCGAACGCCGACCGCGTGACCCTGTTCCGCTCCGTCGCCTGACGGCGCGCGCTCAGGCGCCGTCGACCGACTTGACCAGTTGCAGCCTCGCGTCGCCCGAACCCACTTCGCCATCGGACACGGCGTCGGGTGACCCGCTGGCCAGCGCCTTGCCGATCCACGTCGGCGTCTGGCGCGGCCCCGGGATATAGGCCTCCCATTGGCCGTACCCGTGGCTCGACGGCGCACCCCAGGCGCGCAGGTCGAAGTTCACCGGCACGCGCACGACCCAATACGGGTTGTCCACCTCGGCGCCACTGGTCGGGATATTGAAGGTCCACTGGCGTGCGGCCAGCAGCGAAGCGTCGGCCAGCCACTTGCGGTAGCGCTCCATCGACGCCTCCCGGTCGTACTGGTCAAGGTTCACCTGCTCGGCAATCGCCTCCTGCACCGCGCCGTCGCGCCCGATGCGCAGCACCAGGTACACCGTGCCGCTGACGCGCGCTTGGATGACGGCCTGCGGATAGATCGGCCGGGCACGGTTCCTGGAGGAGATCTGATCGCTATGGGCCCCCGGGCCACCGAACGAGGAGCCCGCCACCGCCACCTTGAACTGGCCGTCGCCGAGCGGCTTGGCCACCACGCGCAGGCTCATCTTCGTCGTCAACACCTCGGTGATGGGCCCGGAAAGCTTGAACGCCCACGCGTGGACCGTCTTGTCCACCACGTCGACCACCACCGGGGGCAGCTTCTCGGGATGGTCCACGGCATAGCCATGGAGCGAACCATCGGGATTCACTTCGACCGTGCCGGTGACCAGCATGCCGGCCTCGGCTGTCTGGCGGACCTGCTCCGCCGTCGCGGCGGCGGCCGTGCCCACGCCACAGGCCATCAGCCAGCCTCCCAGCCACATCATGGAAACGCGCTTCATAACCTCTCCTTGTCTTCGCGTTGCGGGAGTCTAGCCGGCCCGGCCTGCGGGCATAAGTGCAAGCCACTGATCCCATTGGCCCGATCGGCCGGCGCGGGGCTAAACCTTGACGGGGGCGTTACACTGACGCGTCTGTAAGGCGTACCCGAAGGAACCCGCATGAGCGAGCGTCAAGATCCCACCGAAGTCACCCGCGAACAGGCCGAGGAAGCCGTGCGCACCCTGCTGCGCTGGTCGGGCGAGGATCCCAGCCGCGAAGGCCTGCTCGACACCCCCAAGCGCGTGGTGAAGGCATATAAGGACTGGTTCTCCGGCTACGACATCGACCCGGGCGATTACCTGCGCCGCACCTTCGAGGAAGTGGCCGGCTACGACGAGATGGTCGTGCTGCGCGACATCGAGTTCGAAAGCCACTGCGAGCACCACATGGCGCCCATCATCGGCCGCGCCCACGTGGGCTACCTGCCGACCAACCGCGTGGTGGGCATCAGCAAGCTGGCCCGCGTGGTGGACGCCTATGCGCGCCGTTTCCAGGTGCAGGAAAAGCTCACCGCGCAGATCGCCCAGTGCATCCAGGAAAACCTGCAGCCGGCCGGCGTGGCCGTGGTGATCGATGCCAGCCATGAATGCATGACCACGCGCGGCGTGCACAAGCGCGGCGTGTCGATGATCACCAGCCAGATGCTGGGCGCGTTCCGCGACGACGCCCGCACGCGCTCCGAGTTCCTGCAGTTCATCGGCATCCACGGCGCGGGCCGTTGATGCAGGGACTGGAAACGCAGGACGCCGACGAGCGCCTGCAAGACGTATTGCGTGATGGCATCACCGCCGAGGACCTCCCGGCGGCTTTCCCGTTGTTGCGCGGCCGGTCGCTGCTGCGCGCCTTCAGCGCCTTGTTCCACGGCGGCGAAACGCAGGTGATGTTGCGCCTGCTGGTGCTGCGCACGCTGGGCGCCCGCGCCCATGCGCCGGAATGGACACCCGCCGAGATCCGCGACCAGCTCGCCTTCGTCGAGCCGGTGAAGCTGGAAACCGTGGTGCAGCGCCTGAAGGAACACGAGCTGCTCACCTGGGACAACGAGACGCTGCGCTACCGCGTGAGCCCACTGGGCCGCAAGGCGCTGGCTGCCGTATCCACGCTGCTGGAATTCGAGCGCGACGACGAGGACGGCCTGGGCTACATCACCGCGCAGCTGGCGGCGGGCCAGGCGGTCGGCCGCGTCTCCGCCGATGAACTCGGCCACCTGCTGTCGCGCCTGTCCGAGCTGAAGGAAGACTTCGACCGCGCGGTACTGTCCGGCTCCGAGCACCGCATCCGCCGCGCCGCGCAACGGCTCGACGCGGTGTGGACGTGGGTGGAGAAAGGCACCGAAGTGGTCAGCGCCATTGCCGACAGCGAGGACCTCGACCCGGCCACGCACCGCCTCGCACAGGCGGTAGGCCGCGCGCAAAGCGCGCTGCTGCGGCAGGCTGGCGTGTTCCAGCGCGAGCTCAACAAGATCGACCAGCACCGCGTGCACCTGGGGCGTACGGGCTTGTCCTCGTCCGACCTGGTTGCCTGGCTGCGCTCGCTCACGCCCGACGCGCTGGCGCAGCACGCGGACGAAGCTGCGCAGATGCCGGTGCAGCCGCCGTTCCTGCAGGACCAGATCGCGCTGGACGTGGCCGAGTACGAACTTCTTGAACGCGAGCGCGCGGCGGCGGAAAGCACCAGCCTGCCCGATGCGGAAAAAAATCCAACCACACACGACCTGCCCATCGACGAGGAAGACCTGTCGCCGCTGCTCGCATGGCATGGCGAACTGGCCGCGCTGACCCAGCCGATGGAACTCAGCGATGCGCTGCGCGGTGATGACTACGCCTTGAGCGCCTACCGCCTCTCGCTGCTCGGACTGGTGGGCGACCCCGAATCCTCCGCGCTGCAGGGACCGACGGCGGACCTCGCCCGCTTGCCGCTGAAGCTGGAAATCGAACCCATCCTGATCGATCCGGGACTGGCCTCCATCGCGCTGGTCAGCGCGGGACGCCTGCACCCTCGCAAGGAAAAGAAAACCGATGCATGACGAAACCGCCGCGCTCGTCGCGCGACTGCTTTCACAACGCTGGCTGCCGCGCGACGACGCGCAGGCGCGCAAGGCGCTGCTGGACGAAGCGTTCCGCGAGGAACTCGACCGCCGCCTCGCCGCGGTCGGGCTGGAACTGCGCGAACACCCCTACTCCGCCTACATCGGCGTGGCCGTGGCACGCGCCAACGAAAAGCAGGTGTTTGGCGGCAGCGACAGCTGGATCTCCAACACGCTGCAGTTGGACCGCGACGCCGTCGCGCTGCTGGTAGTGCTGTGGGCACTGATCGTGCTGCCGAAGCGCCAGCGCCAGCTCGAGCGCCAGCAGGCCGAAGCCGATGCCTCGCAGACGCTGATGTTCGCGGAGGCCAAGCCGATCTCGCGCGATGCCTCGCTGTCGCCCATCGTGGCCGAGCGCACCCTGCTCGCCGACTTCGGCGAAAAACTTGGCGGCAAGACGCGCGTGAACTTCAACCTGGGCCTGCTCTCGCGCCACGGCTTTATCGTGCGCCGCAAGGGCGAACTGGCGGAAGGCCCGCTGCTGGACCTGGTATTCGACTACGAGCGCACCGCGCGGCGCGTCCTCGACGGCGCACTGAGCGACCTGCTGGCCGGCCTCACGCCGCGCGACGACCTCGGCAGTGACGACGAGCCCCTGTACGACGACGGCGACGTGAATGACCTCAGCGAAGACAGCGAAGTGACCCACGATGTTTGATTTCCGCAGCCTCGAAGTCATCCACTGGGACTACTGGCAGCGCTTCAGCCTGCCGCTGGATACCAACATCGTCACCGTGGTCGGCCCCAACGGCTCGGGCAAGACCACCCTGCTGGACGCGCTGCGCACCCTGCTCACCATCGACTGCGCCGGCAACCGCGACTACAAGAGCTACCTGCGCCACAACGGCAAGCCGTTTGCGTGGCTGCGCGCCCGCGTGGGCAACACGCCGGGGCCGCGCGGCGAGCGTCCGTTCTTCCCCATCATGGACAGCGAAGTGACGCTGGCCGTGCGCATCCAGAAGAAGGGCGGCGAATGGCAGCGCCAGTACGCCGTGATGGGCGGCGACGTGAGCGTGGACGAGATCGAGGCACGCAACGACTTCCTGGGCCTGCGCGAATATCGCGTGCGCCTGGAAGGCGCTGGCCTGTCGCAGGCGATCCGCCGCGTGCTCACGCTGGAACAGGGCGCCACCGACAAGCTGTGCCAGCTGCCGCCCAAGGCGCTGCTGGACCTGGTGTTCGACGTGTTCGGCGACAAGGCCGTGCTGGAGGACTACCAGCGCGCGCGCAACGAGCAGGCCGAGGCGGACCGCGAACTGCACGGGCTGGAGCACCAGCTTTCGCTGATCGGCGTGAGCCTGCAGGAAGCCGAGGGTCGCGTGCGCTCCTGGCAGGAATGGGATGCGCTCAAGCACGAACACACCGACCTTGTCGCCGAGACATTGCCGCGCACGGAGCTGGCCGAGCTGCACAACGCCATTCGTGGCGCACGGCCGCAACTGCTGGGGTTGAAGCGCAAGTGCCGCGACCTTTCCGCGCGCGACGTCGAGCTGCAGCTAGGCCTGCAAGCGCTCGATGCAAGCGAAGAATCCCTGCGCGGCGAACAGCATGTGGCCGACCAAGCGCGCCAGCAGGCCAAGCAACAGCTCGACGAGGCACGCCGCGCCGAAACCGAGAACGCCACCCTGCTCAAGCAAGAGGCACATCTGCGCAAGCTGGTCGCCGAGCAGGATGGCGCCGACCACGAGAAGCAAGGCAAGCAGCTCGTCGAGGCACGCAGCCAGCTCGGCCGCCTGCAGAACGAGGAAGCCCGCCTGCGCGAGCAATTGTCCACGCTCACCGCGCAGCTGGCGGCATGGCGCCGTGGCCAGCGCTACACGCCGGAGTTCGAGCAGTCATTCCGCCGTGCACTGGATGACGCCAGCATCGGCCACAGCATGCTGAGCGAGATCGTGGAGATCACCGAGCCGCGCTGGCAGGCAGCGGTGGAAGCGGTACTGGCGGGCTATCGCCACGTGGTGCTGCTGGATCATCCGCGCGACCGCGAAGCCGCATGGCGTCTCGGCGAGCAGCATCGCTACAAGCACTTCGTCGTCGCCGAACGCGCGCCGACCACCGCGCCGACGCGGGGCTCGCTGCTGGAAGTGGTCGACTTCACCGCACCCGCGCCGGAATGGCTGCTGCGCCAGCTCGACCGTATCCGCCGCGTGGAAGACGTGGCCGACGGCGCCAAGCTCGGCAAGGAACAGGACTGGATCACGCCGCAGGGCTATTTCCGCGAACGCCGAGGTGGCCGCCACCTGGGCGTGGACGATGTCTATTTCGGCAGCGCCGCCCGCGAGCGCCAGCTGCGCGAGGGCGAGGACCGCCTGCAACAGATCGAGAAGCAGCTGCGCGCCATCGGCGACAAGCGCAAGGCCTGCCAGGAACAGGCGAGCGATGCGGAAAGCCTGCTGCGCGGCGCCAACGCCAGCGGCCAGCTGGCCGACCGCGCCGACGAATTTGCCGCCGCGCACGAAGCGCAGGCCGCCTTGCAGGACGACGTGCAGCGCTGCGCCGACAGCTACGCCGCGGCGGAAGCGCACTATGAATCCGTTCGCGAAAAGCGCCAACAGAACTCCCGCCAGCGCGACAACGAAGCGCGCGAGCATCGCCAGGCGCAGCAGCAGCTGGCCGATACGGCCCGCCAGTTCGCGCAGTCTCGCAACGAACAGGTCGATCGCCTGAAAGCCTTCCGTCACAAGCGCAGCCATGTGCGGCCGGTTCATCGCACACGTCGCGCCATGGCGGAGTTGCGCGAGCGCTACGAATCGCCGGCCGCGGTGCGGCGCGAGATCGACCGCATCGAACGCCGCCTCAACGAAGGCCACTGGGAAACCGACGACGCCGTGTTGCCGCTGCGCGACAAGTACGCCAACGATCACGATGGCCTGAAGGACGACCTGCAGCGCCGCCGCGTGCACCTGGAGCGCGCTGCGCGCATCACCACGGAGGCGCGCGGCGCGTACCTCAACGTGCTGCGCAACACGGTGAAGCGTTATGCGCGCAACCTGAAGGTGCTGGCCGACCTCGCCGGCATCGGCGTGGAAACGGAGCTGCCGGAGCTGTCCAACGAAGACCTCGCGCTGGCGCAGGCCGGCCTGAACGTGCGCTTCGAGTTCGACAAGAAGGGCTGGATCGGCATGGACGACGGCGAGGCATCGGGCGGCCAGCAGGTGATGAAGTCGCTGTTGCTGCTGGTGGCGCTGATGCGCGACGAGGACCGCCCCGGCGGCTTCGTGTTCATCGACGAACCCTTCGCGCACCTGGACATCTTCAACATCGACAAGGTGGGTGTCTTCCTCAAGTCCACCCGCGCCCAGTACATTCTCACCACCCCGGCCACACACAACATCAACGTGTTCCAGCCCAGCGACCTCACCCTGGTCACCAGCAAGCGCCGCCCCGGCGCGACGTGGGCGCAGCCGCTCGCCGTGCTGCGCCGCCGGACCGAGGCCGCATGATGCTGCGCCGGCCACGCCATCTTGCGGTGCTGGCCGGCGCATGGCTGGTGCCGCTGATGGCGTGGGCGCAAGCCACGCCGGCAGAGTACCTGCGCGAGTTCGATACCGATGGTGACGGCCGCGTGAGCGAAGCGGAGTACGTGGCGCACCTCAGCGAAGGCTTCTACCGTCTCGACCGCAATGGCGACGGCGTGCTGGAAGCCGACGAATTGCCCGGCGGCCACGGCAAGCCGGTCACCCTCAAGCAGTTCCAGGACAACCTGCGCCGGCAGTTCCACAAGCTGGACCGCAACCATGACGGCTACCTGGATGCCCGCGAGCTGACGCAGCCGCCACAGGGCTAGCGATTCCGGCTTCTTGTGGGAGCTCACCCTGTGAGCGACTGGGCCTGCCGGTCTACCGAGGTAACCGGCTGTCGCTCACAGGGTGAGCTCCCACCAAAGGCATGGGCCGCGCGGCCCTTGAAGGTCTTGCGCACCGCACACACAACGTCACGCGCAATCGGCTATCGTGCGGCTCTTGCCGTCGGTCACGTCCATGGATCAGACAACCCATCCAGAGTTCCACCCGCGCCGCCATGCCGCCCTGGTGTTCGTGTACGTCACCGTGGTGCTGGACATGCTGGCGTTCGGGATCGTCATCCCGGTGCTGCCGCACCTGATCGAGCAGCTCGCTGGCGGCGGCATTTCCAATGCGGCCTGGTGGGTCGGCGTGTTCAGCACGGTGTTCGCCATCGTGCAGTTTGCCTCCTCGCCGGTGCAGGGCGCCTTGTCCGACCGCTTTGGCCGGCGCCCGGTCATCCTGATTTCCAACGCGGGGCTGGCGGTCGATTTCTTCGTGCTGGCCATGGCGCCGACGTTGTGGCTGATGTTCGTCGCACGCGTGGTGCTGGGCATGACGGCAGCGAGCTTCACCACGGCGAATGCGTACATCGCGGACATCACTCCCAAGGAAAAGCGCGCGGCGGCCTACGGCATTCTCGGCAGCGCGTTCGGCCTGGGTTTCATCATCGGCCCGGGCCTGGGCGGTTTCCTCGGCGACATCAACCTGCGCCTGCCGTTCTGGGTGGCGGGCGTGCTGGCGGCCTGCAATTTCATGTACGGCCTGTTCGTGCTGCCCGAATCGCTGCCCAAGGAGCGCCGCACGCCGAAGTTCGAACTGCACAGCGCGCACCCGCTGGGCTCGCTCAAGCTGCTCATGCGCTATCCGCTGGTGATGCGACTGGCGGTGGTGGCGTTCCTGGTGTTCCTGTCGCACTACGTGCTGCAGGCCACGTTCGTGCTGTACGCGGATTACCGCTACCAGTGGGGCCCGCGCGCCGTAGGCTACGTGCTGATGCTGGTGGGCGCCTGCGACGGCCTCGTGCAGGCGGTGCTGACGCGCAAGCTGGCGCCCATCTTCGGCGAGCGTCGCCTGATGCTGGGTGGCATGCTGTGCGGCATCGGCTCGTTCCTGGTGATGGGCCTGGCCGACACCGGCTGGGTGTTCCTGCTGGGCATCCCGCTGATGGCCCTGTGGGGCCTGTCGCAGCCGCCCATCCAGTCGTTGATGACGCACGAGGTGGATCCGCACGAACAGGGCCGGCTGCAGGGCGCCATCACCAGCCTGCAGAGCTTCGCCGGCATCTTCGGGCCGTTCCTGTTCGCGCAGGTGTTTTCGTACTCGATCTCCCCTGCCGCGCCATTCCACTTGCCGGGCCTGGCCTTCGTGCTGTCCGCGGCCCTGCTGGCCATTGGCACGTTCATCGCGCAGCGCGCGACGCGGCACGTGCGTGACCTGGCGAGGGGTGACGAACCCCTCGCCAACACCATTCCGGGCGAACCGTCGTCGGTTGTCCCGCTGCAAGCCGTCATCTCCCACCCCGAACCACCGGAGCAATCCCCATGACCTTGTCGATGTACCAGGCCTCCGTTCCCGTTTTCCTGCGTGCGCTGAGCAACCTGCAGCACGTGCTGCGCAAGGGCGAGGCGCACGCGGAAGCGCGCAAGTACGACCCCACCCTGCTGCTGCAGGGCCGCCTGACGGTGGACATGCTGCCGCTGACGCGCCAGGTGCAGATCGCCACCGACATGGCGAAGAACGGCTGCGCCCGACTCGCCGGCGTGGACCCGCTGAAGTTCGAGGACAACGAGACCAGCTTTGCCGAGCTGCATGCGCGCATCGACCGCGCCGTCGAGTACATCAAGAGTTTCAAGGCCGCGCAGATCGACGGCAGCGAGACGCGCGCCGTGACCATCAAGACCCGTAGCGGCGAACAGCATTTCGAGGGCGAAGGGTATCTGTTGCACTTCGTGATCCCCAACCTGTTCTTCCACTGCACCACGGCCTACGCCATCCTGCGCGAGGCGGGTGCGGACCTGGGCAAGATCGACTTCATCGGCAAGAGCTGATCGTCAGCCGATCGTCTTGCGCATACGCCCCACTCGTCATCCCTGCGAAAGCAGGGATCCAGTGCCTTTGAAGCCCATAGCAGAAGCAAAAGACGCTGGATCCCTGCTTTCGCAGGGATGACGAGCGGTGGGGGTTTCGCCCGCTCGGCATGGCCTTGCAGGGAAGATGAGCGGGGAGTGTTTCTCTCGCGCTGGATGGCGGTTAAACCGGCATGGCCGTCGCACTTGATTGAACGCGGCTTCGCTCCCACAAAGAGGGGTCTACCCAGCCGGAGCCCCTGTGCCATGACCGCCCCCACGCCCATCAAGATCGACTTCGTCTCCGACGTGGTGTGCCCGTGGTGCGCCATCGGCCTCAAGTCGCTGGAAAAGGCGCTGGAGAAGCTGGGCGATGGCGTGGCGGTGGAGCTGCATTTCCAGCCGTTCGAGCTGAACCCGCAGATGGCGCCGGAAGGCGAAGACATCGGTGAGCACCTGGCGCGCAAGTACGGCAGCACGCCGGAACAGATGCGCCAGAACCAGGAGGCGATCCGCGAACGGGGCGCCGGCGTGGGCTTCACCTTCAACATGGACAAGCGCAACCGCATCGTGAACACCTTCGATGCGCACCGGCTATTGCACTGGGCCGCGCTGAAGGGCAGCCAGGTCGAGCTCAAGCAGGCCTTGCTGGCGGCCTACTTCACCGAGGGCCGCGACGTCAGTTCGCGCGACGTGCTGGTGGATGTGGCCGCGTCGGTAGGCCTGGATGCCACCGAGGCACGCCACGTGCTGGACGAGGACCGCTACGCGCAGGACGTGCGCGCGCAGGAGCAGTTCTACCAGTCGCAGGGCATCCGCGCGGTGCCGTCGGTGATCGTCAACGACCGCTACCTGATCCAGGGCGGGCAGCCGGCGGAAGTGTTCGAGGAGACGTTGAGGAAGATCGCGGCGGAAGGCTGAGGCCTCGTCAGGAGCGTCGCGCACAGGGTGCGCTCCCACAGAGGCACCGCGTACTTGTGGGAGCGCACCCTGTGCGCGACAGGCCTTTCCGGCCGGCAACCGCCCGGCCATGCAAAAATACCCGACCGCTCCCCCTGACCGCCGCCCCGCATGATCCGACTGACCGACATCAAGCTCCCGCTGGACCACGCCGAAGGCGCCATCGAGGCGGCCATTCGCGCGAAGCTGGGGCTGGGCAAGGACGGCCTGCGCGGCTTTTCGGTGTTCCGCCGCGGCTATGACGCCCGCAAGCGCGGCGCCATCCAGCTGATCTACACGCTGGACGTGGAGGTGGCCGGCGAGGCCGCCATCCTCGCGCGCCATGCCGATGACAAGCACGTCCAGACCTCGCCCGACACCAGCTACCGCTTCGTGGCGCAGGCGCCCGAGGACCTGAAGCAGCGCCCCATCGTGATCGGCTTTGGCCCCTGCGGGCTGTTCGCCGGCCTGCTGCTCGCGCAGATGGGCTACCGGCCCATCATCCTTGACCGCGGCAAAGCCGTGCGCGAGCGCACCGTGGATACCTGGGGCCTTTGGCGCCAGCGCAAGCTCGAGCCCGAGTCGAACGTGCAGTTCGGCGAGGGCGGCGCGGGCACATTCTCCGACGGCAAGTTGCACAGCCAGATTTCCGACCCGCACCACCATGGCCGCAAGGTACTCACCGAGTTCGTGAAGGCCGGCGCGCCGGAGGAAATCCTCTACGTCAGCAAGCCGCACATCGGCACCTTCCGGCTGGTGACGATGGTGGAAAGCATGCGCGAAACCATCCAGGCACTGGGCGGCGAGATCCGCTTTACCCAGCGCGTGGACGACTTGCTGGTCGACACCGCCGCCGACGGCACGCGCCAACTGCGCGGCGTAGTGCTGGCGAGCGGTGAGCAACTGCTGAGCGATCACGTGGTGCTGGCCGTGGGCCACAGTGCGCGCGATACCTTCTTCATGCTGCACGACCGCGGCGTGTACCTGGAAGCCAAGCCGTTCTCCGTCGGCTTTCGCGTGGAGCATCCGCAGTCGATCATCGACCAGGCCCGCTTTGGCCCGCAGGCCGGCCATCCCATCCTTGGCGCCGCCGATTACAAGCTCGTGCATCACTGCACCGGCACCCATAAAGGCAACGGCCGCTCGGTCTACAGCTTCTGCATGTGCCCCGGCGGCACCGTGGTGGCTGCCGCGTCGGAACCGGAGCGCGTGGTCACCAACGGCATGAGCCAGTATTCGCGCAACGAACGCAACGCGAATGCCGCCATCGTGGTGGGGATCGAGCCCAAGGACTTCGCCGCCTTCGACGACAGCGGCAGCCCACTGGCCGGCATTGCCCTGCAGCGTGCGCTGGAGTCGCGCGCTTATGAACTGGGCGGGCGCAACTACAGCGCGCCCGGGCAGCTGGTGGGCGACTTCATCAAGGGCCAGCCCTCCACCGAATTCGGCCATGTGCAGCCCTCGTACAAACCCGGCGTGCACCTGACCGACCTGGCGCCGGCCCTGCCCGATTACGCCATCGAAGCCATCCGCGAGGCGCTTCCCGCATTCGATCGCCAGATCAAGGGCTTCGCCATGCACGATGCCGTGCTGACCGGCGTGGAAACCCGCACCTCCTCGCCGGTGCGCATCCGTCGTGGCGAGGACTACCAGAGCCTCAATACGCGCGGCCTCTACCCCGCCGGCGAAGGCGCCGGCTACGCGGGCGGCATCCTGTCCGCGGCCGTCGACGGCATACGTGTCGCGGAAGCCGTCGCCAGGGACATCAACGCCTCGCGCTGATACCGGCGATCCACGGGGCCGCCTGGCCCTTCGAGGGCCCCAGCCGCTTGCCCTGACTGGTTTCAAGGCTCATCCAGAGCCCCTCCAGCGTGCCAGCACGCGCCGGCATCATGCTGGCGCTGACCCGTGACCTCTGGCCTACGA
The DNA here is from genome assembly GCF_000725385.1 of Dyella japonica A8. Taxonomy (NCBI): domain Bacteria; kingdom Pseudomonadati; phylum Pseudomonadota; class Gammaproteobacteria; order Lysobacterales; family Rhodanobacteraceae; genus Dyella; species Dyella japonica. The sequence goes on from NZ_CP008884.1 coordinate 136,941, forward strand.
TCGTAAGAAAACACTGTTTTCGTCAGCTTGGCGTAAGTTTCTTGTGATCTTATCGCAACAACTTGCTCACATCCCCGTAGCAAGTTGCGACATCGCAAGCTGACGCCTGTCCATCCACCCCCGGATGACGTTGCCCGGCGTCGGTTCCAAATGACCCACACCGTAGGGAGGCGGTCAATGAAAGTCACTCTGTCTTGCACCCGTAATTTGCTCGCTCTGGCCTGTCTGGCGGCACTCGCCAGCCCGGCCATGGCCCAGACCAGCGCCGGCACCGATGCCGGCGCGGCCGATGCCAAGAAGGCGGCCAGTCTCGAGACCGTGACCGTCACCGGTTCGCGCATCTCCAACCCCAACGTGATCTCGCCCACCCCGATCAGCGTGCTGTCGGCGGCCGAGATCAAGGCCACCGGCGCCATCAACATCGGCGACCTGATGACGACGCTGCCCCAGCTGGCGACCTCGTTCACCATGGGCAACTCCAACCGCTACATCGGCACGGCCGGTGAGTCGTTCCAGGATCTGCGCAACCTCGGCACCAGCCGCACCCTGGTGCTGGTGAACGGCCGCCGCTTCGTCGGCGCCAGCGCGGGCGACACCGCGGTGGACGTGAACCTAATCCCGGCGGATTGGGTCGAGCGCGTGGAAATCATCACCGGCGGCGCCTCGGCCGTGTACGGCGCGGATGCGGTGACCGGCGTGGTCAACTTCATCCTGAAGAAGAACTACCAGGGCGCCAACCTGCACGCCCAGCTCGGCACCTCCGAGCACGGCAGCTTCAACAAGGGCCTGGTGTCGCTGACCGGCGGCATGAACTTCGCCGACAACCGCGGCAACATCGCCGGCTCGGTGGAGCACTCCGAGCAGGACGACCTCATGTTCGGCGAGCGCTTCGGCCACAAGGCCTACGCGTCCATCCTGACCCCGAACGGCCCGTACGACGCGGCGCTCTACAACAACGGCGGCGGCTACACCAACTACGCCGGCGGTACCTTCTCCACCGGCAGCTCGACGGACATCAGCAAGCGCTACGTGTTCAATCCGGATGGCTCGGTGCGCCACCAGAACTTCTACGGCGCCTACGACAACACCGGCCGCTGCAACGCCTGCGATCGCACGGACGTGAACCAGGTGCTGCAGCTCCAGCCGAAGTACAAGCGCACCACCGTCAGCGGCGTCGCCTCGTTCGACATCACGCCCGAGCAGCACCTGTACGCCGAAGGCACCTACAGCCACGTCGACGTGACCAAGTCGAGCCAGCCGGCCTTCGGCAGCGGCGGCAGCGCGTATGTCATCACCCGTGACAACGCCTACATCGACCCGACGCTCGCGGCGGTGATGGATGCCAACAAGCTCAAGTCGATCAAGGTCGCACGCTTCGACGTCGATGCCGGCCTGCGCGGCGAAGACACCAAGCGCAACACCACGCGCGGCGTGATCGGCGCCAACGGCGTGATCACCGGCGACTGGGAATACGACGCCTCGCTGGTTTACGGCTGGACGGATGAAACCCGTCACAACCTCAACAACCGCATCAACGACCGCTTCTACGCTTCGATCGACGCGGTGCGTGACGCCAGCGGCAACATCGTGTGCCGTTCCACGCTGAACCCCAACGCGGTGAACCCGAACGCCCACGGCGTGCTGGACCCCATCGCCCTGGGCGGCGGCTGCGTGCCGACCAGCATCTTCGGCGCCGGCGCGATCAACCCGGCCGCGGCGCAGTGGTTCAACACCACCACCACGACCACCTCGCGTCTGACCCAGTTCGTTGGCGGCGGCACCGTCACCAACAACAACCTGTTCCAGATGCCGTTCGAGGCAGGCGCCGCCAGCCTCGTTGCCGGTGCCGAGTTCCGTCGTGAAAGCAGCCGGCAGATCACCGATCCGCTGGACGTGGCCGGCCTGACCTTCCTCAACGCCATTCCGCCGTCCAGCGGTGCGTACAACGTCAAGGAAGGCTTCGTCGAAACGGCCATGCCGCTGCTCTCGAACCGTCCGTTCGTGCAGAACCTGACCTTCGACGCCGCCGCGCGCTTCTCCGACTACAGCACCGTCGGCCACACCAAGGCGTGGCGCTGGGGCCTGGACTGGGCCATCGATGGCAACGTCCGCCTGCGCGGCACCTTGTCCAGCGCCGTGCGTGCACCGAACATCGGCGAACTGTTCGGCGGCCAGTCGCAGAACTACTTCACCGTCACCGACCCGTGCTCGGTGAAGCAGCTGAAGAACGCGCCGAACCCGGCCGTGCGCTCCGCCAACTGCCAGGCCCTGGGCATTCCGGCCGGCTGGACGTCCAGCAACACCGCCACCATCGCCGGCATCTCGGGCAGCAACCCTGACCTGAAGCCGGAACATGGCCGCACCTGGACCGGCGGCATCGTGCTGACGCCGGAATTCATCCCCGGTTTCGGCCTGACGGCGGACTACTGGAACATCAAGCTGACCGACGCCATCAGCGCCCCCAGCGGCACTGACATCGCCAACCACTGCGTGGATTCCACCACCGGCGTCAACAACATCTACTGCGCCAACGCCCTGCGCGGTCCGGACCACGAGTTGAACTTCATCAACTCGACCAACCAGAACATCTCCGCGCTGAGCACCTCGGGCATCGACTTCGGTGCCTACTACTCGCACGAGGTCGGTCCGGGCAAGCTGGGCTTCAACCTCGACGTGACCAGGGTCATTGCCTTCACGGAACACCCGTTCCAGGACGACCCGACCAACACCGTGCAGGACAACGGTGTGATCGGCTACCCGGAGTGGAAGGGCATCCTGCGCACGACGTACACGATGAACAACTGGTTGTTCAACTGGAACACGCGCTACTTCTCCTCGATGCTGCGCGTGAGCAACGAGAGCTATAAGTCCAACCCGATGCAGGCCACGCCGATCAAGGTGGGCGCCGGCTTCTTCAACGACGTGAAGGCCAGCTATACGTTCGGCAAGAGCGGCTGGCAGGCTTACGCCGGCATCACCAACGTGTTCGACCGCGATCCGCCGGTCAACATCTTCGGCAACAGCTTCGGTGGCGGTCTGTACGATGCCATCGGCCGCGCCTACTACGCGGGCTTCAACTACAACTTCTAAACCTGGGTGGCAGCCCAGGGATTTGGGGTGAAAGGGCCGGCGCAAGCCGGCCCTTTTTTTGCGCGGCATCCACGCAGCCAGCGCGACACGACAGCCCCTTGGCGCTGCGCGCGTCCGATACGGCGCCAGCCCGTCATGGTGTAGCCTCGACTGACACCCGCGGGCGGACGCCTGCAGGTACCCGCCATGAACAACCATTGAGGTGCAGTCCATGTGGTCCCTTCGCGAGCCGGTCCTCAAGCCAGTCCTCATCAAGAAACTGCGGCCCACCCAGATCACGGTCGGCATGCGCGAAGTGAAGGCGAAGCGCGAGCACTGGCGTCGACTTCCCGACAAGGAGAAGCTGGGTTTCCTCGGCCACCACATGATCCCGGTCATCCACGGGCCCAAGCAGCGCGACTACATCATCGACCACCATCACCTGGCGCGCGCGCTGCTCGACGAGGGCGCCGAGCACGTCTTCGTGGTCACCGTGGCCGACCTGAGCACCCTGGACCAGGATGCGTTCTGGACCTTCCTCGACCATCACGCCTGGGTCTTTCCCTATGACGCCAAGGGCAAGCGGCGCGGCTATGGCGAGATCCCGCGAACGGTGTCCGACCTCAAGGACGACCCCTATCGCAGTGTCGCCGGTGAACTGCGTCGCATCGGCGGCTACGCCAAGGACACCACGCCCTTCAGCGAATTCCTCTGGGCCGACTTCCTGCGCCGTCAGCTGAAGCTCACCCAGGTCGACAAAGACTTCAACGCAGCCCTGAAGAAGGCCTACAAGCTCGCGAGGGCCCAGGAGGCCAAGTATCTGCCCGGCTGGTGCGGGCCCATCGGCAATTGAGCAACGATTCGCGGCATGGCGTTACTCGCCGCCGCCAAAGGAAAGACCCCCTTGCGGGGGTCTTTTTGGGGCAAGGACCAAGCTAAGGGGAGGTCTTGGTCCAGTACCTTCGCGACACAAGGGGATGAAGTCCGAAGGCGTCGCCAGATTATCTTTTGCCAAGACACCGCACTGTCGTCTTCTTCCGATCACGTTGTCACTCATTGGCCCGGATAGCGATCTGGCATGAGAGTTCGCGCCAAACCGCGCCGTGACAACGCAATTGAGAGCGATCCGATAGCCAGTAAAGGCGGCCATTTGAAACAATCTTTTCCGCCCCACATGCGCAGGGAATGTTGTATGGGCCCGCGGTGACGCGCGCGACAAATCCGGGGATTAGGTTGCTGAGTGCTCAGTAGCCTGGATGGGTCGGGGTTTCCAGCAAGCTTGGAGTAGGGATTTCGGCGGATGGCCATGTCATCCGCCTTTTTTGTCATCCGCTCAAGGGCTTGGCCGCTCCCCGGGCACCTCGGCGCCCCTCGCGCCGGCAAGGGCCGGGCGGGCATGCGAGAATGGCCCACCGACGCGACGATTCGCGCCCCATCCGCTCCATGCTGACCGATACCACCAAAGACGCGATCCGCGCTGCCTATACGCGCCTCAAGGACGGCTTGCCCGGCTTTCGTGCCCGCGCATCGCAAGGAAAGATGATCGCCGAGGTGGCCAAGGCGCTCGCGCAGGAAGGTGGCGCCGCGGTGATCGAGGCGCCCACGGGCACCGGCAAGTCCATGGCGTATCTCATCGCCGGCGTGGAAGTGGCCCGCGCGCAGAAGAAGAAGCTGCTGATCGCCACGGCGACGGTGGCGCTGCAGGAGCAGCTGGTCCAGCGCGACATTCCGCTCTATCTCAAGCTCAACGGCACCGAGGCCAAGGTGGCGCTGGCCAAGGGCCGCGGCCGCTACCTGTGCCCGCGCAACCTCGCCATGGCCAGCAACAGCCTCAACGAGACCTCGCAGATGGGCCTGGGCTTCGACGCGGATCTCGCGCTGTGGACCAAACCGCCGCAGGAACGCGACAAGAAGGCCCTGGCCAAACTGTTGGACCTGTTCGACCGGCGCGAATGGGACGGCGACATCGACGCCGCGCCCGAACCGGTCAGCGACGTGCTGCGCCCCATGATCACCACCAGCGCCGGCGGCTGCACCAGCCGCAAGTGCGCGCATTTCATGCAGTGCCCGTTCTTCGCCGCGCGCCGCGCGGTGGGCGACGCGGAGATCATCGTGGCAAACCAGGACCTGGTGCTGGCCGACCTGACCATGCCGCGCGAGGAAGACGGCTTCGGCGGCGTGATCCTGCCCAAGCCGGACGAAACGCTGTACATCTTCGACGAAGGTCACCACGTACCGTCGAAGGCGATCGACCGCGGTGCGGCGGAGGTCTACATGAATACCGCGGTGCGCCAGCTGAGCCGCCTCGGCCGCCAGATCCACGCCGCGTATTCGCTCACCGACAAGGAAGTGATCGGCAAGCTGCCGCTCGACGCGGGCGACCAGAAGCTGCAGGAACTCAGCGACGCGCTGGAGGAACTGGAAAAGGAAATCCGCCTCGGCTGGCTGCCCGCACCCGACGATAAGGAGCCGATGTACCGCGGCTCGCTGGGCCAGCTGCCCGATGCCTGGGTGGAGCATGCCCGCGCACTCTATGTATTCACGGGCGAGATCGAACGCTGGGTTGGCGCGGTGCGCCGTGCCGTACTGGAGATGACCGAGACCGGCCCCACGCACGAGGCGCTGTCGCGTGAACTGGGCATGGCGCTCGAACGCATCGACCGGCAGGTGCGCACTTGGCGCGCGTGGTCGGCCACCGATGGCGACAACACGCCGCCGCTGGCCCGCTGGGTCACGCTGAGCGGCGACCAGCAGCTCATCTGCCATGCTTCCTCCGTATCCGCGGGCGGCCTGCTGCGCAGCGTCCTGTGGGGCAACGCGAGCGCGGTGGTGATGACCTCGGCGACGCTGAGCGCCGGCGGCAACTTCCGTGGTTTCGCCGATGCCGTGGGCCTGCCCGACGACTCCGTGACACTGAGCCTGCCCTCGCCCTTCGATCTCGCCGCGCAGGCGCGGCTGGAAGTACCCGCCATGCGTGCGCTGCCCGATGCACGCGAAGAGCACGTGCAGGAAATCTGCGACTGGCTGGCCGACAACCTCGACTGGAATGCCGGCAATCTCGTGCTGTTCACCTCGCGCGTGAAGCTTGACCGCGTGCTGCAGAAGCTGCCGATCGAATACGTGCGCAAGGTGCGCGCGCAGGGCTCGCTGGGTAAGGCGCAACTTGTCGCCGAGCACATCGCTGACGTGGAATCGGGCAAGGGCAGCACGCTGTTCGGCCTGGCCTCGTTCGGCGAGGGCCTGGACCTGCCGGGCAAGCTTTGCGAGACGGTGGTGATCACACAGTTGCCATTCGCCGTGCCGACCGACCCGGTGGGCGCGACGTATGCGGAATGGCTGGAATCGCGCGGCCGCAATCCCTTCATCGAAGTGACGGTGCCGGAGGCGACACGCCTGCTCACGCAGTACTGCGGCCGTCTCATCCGCACCGAAACCGACCGCGGACGCATCGTGCTGCTGGACCGGCGCGTGGTGCTCAAGCGCTATGGCGAACGCATGCTGAAATCCCTGCCTCCGTTCACCCGCGTCATCGAGAAAGTCGCATGAACAGACTCTTTCACATCATCCGCTCGACGGACGTGCAGCCCCAGCCGTGGAAGAACGGCATGGGCGTGACGCGGGAAGTCGCACGCTTTCCCACCGATGCGGGCAGCGACGACTTCCTCTGGCGCATCAGCGTGGCCGAGGTGAACAGCGCGGCGCCGTTCTCCACCTTTCCCGGCATCGACCGGCAGATTGTGCTGCTCGACGGCGACGGCTTCACCATGACGCTGGATGGCAACCAACAGCACGCGCTCACCACGCCGCTGGAACCGTTTGCCTTTTCCGGCGAGGCCGCCGTGGACGTCGCCATGGCCGGCGGCGCGACGCGGGATTTCAACCTGATGGTGCGGCGCAGCTACGGCACGGGCGCGGTGCGCGTTTGCCGCGAGCGCGGCAGCCACGAACCCGATCCCCGTTGCGTGCTCGTCTATGTCGCCCGGGGCAGCGTGACCACCATCGACGGCCCGCTGCAGGCTGGCGATGCCTGGCTGCCGGATCGGAGCCCGTTCGAGCTGGCCGAGGACACCGTGGTGCTGATGGCGCTGGTGCAGCCAGGCTGACAACTCCCCCGGGTGGGAGCGCACCCTGTGCGCGACAGCCTTTCGCGAGCACGCCTCACGGATGCACACCCGTCGCGCACAGGGTGCGCTCCCACAAGTGGGGGCTTCGGGTGCTTCACATCCCTGCCCTATACAACGCTTATCATCGCCCCGTTCTACCCACCCCAAGGTGAGCCCATGGCGTTGCTGATCCTCGGTCTGGTGTTGTTTCTCGGCGTCCACTCCATCCGCATCTTTGCCAACGACTGGCGCACCAGCCAGCGCGCGCGGCTCGGCGAGAACCGCTGGAAAGGCCTTTATTCGCTGGTATCCATCGTCGGCTTCGTGCTGATCGTGTGGGGCTTCGGCCTCGCCCGCCAGCAGCCGGTCGTGCTGTATGTCCCGCCACTGGCCCTGCGCCATCTCAATGCGCTTTTCACGCTGCTGGCCTTTGTCCTCGTCGCGGCGGCCTATGTGCCGGCCAACCACCTCAAGGCCAGGCTCGGGCATCCCATGCTGGCGGGCGTGAAAGTCTGGGCGTTCGGCCATCTGCTGGCCACCGGCATGCTGCATGACGTGCTGCTGTTTGGCGCCTTCCTGCTGTGGGCCGTCGTGGATTTCGTGAGCGCCCGGCGCCGCGACCGGGCGGACGGCGTGGTCTACCCGGCGGGCACCGTGAAGGGCGATGCCATCGTCCTCGTGGCTGGCATCGTGCTTTGGGCGGTGTTCGCGTTCTGGCTGCACGGGTGGCTGATCGGCGTGAACCCGATGGGGTGAAATCAGTCATCTGGGCCGTGCGACGGCGCTGCGCTAAAGTGGCGCCGTTTCCGGCATGAGGATTGGGCCATGGTTGCCTTCCTGCTCTGGCTGTTGCTGCTGGTGTTCTGCTGGCCACTCGCGCTGCTGGCGCTGGTGCTCTACCCCATCGTGTGGCTGCTGGTGTTGCCGTTCCGCCTGGTGGGCATCACGGTCACCGCGGTGTTCTCCTTCCTGGGGGCCATGCTGATGCTGCCGGCACGCGTGCTGCGCGGCCGCCCGGCCTGAGTGGAAAAGCCCAGCGCACCTTCGTGCGAACGCAATCGCGACCCCATCCTCGAGGTATTGCGCAGCGCGTTCGCTGATCGCCGGCAGGTGCTGGAGATCGGCAGCGGCACCGGTCAGCACGCCGTGCATTTCGCCGCCGCCATGCCGTGGCTGCAGTGGCAATGCACGGATCGCGAGGAAAATCTGCCCGGCATCCGCCTGTGGCTGGACGAGGCCGCGCTGTCGAACACGCCGCCCCCGGTCGTGCTGGACGTGAGCGGAGCATGGCCTGCGGGCCACTACGACGCGGTGTTCAGCGCCAACACCCTGCACATCATGGGCTGGGACGAGGTGGAGCAGCTGTTCGGGCATCTCGCCGCGGTGACCGCCGAAGGCGCGAGGCTGGCCATCTACGGCCCGTTCAATTACGGCGGGCAGTACACCAGCCAGAGCAACGCCGCGTTCGACCAGTGGCTGCAGGCACGCGGCATGCATATGCGCATCCGCGACGCCGAAGCGGTGGATGCGCTGGCCGAAGTGGCCGGTTTCGACCTGATCGACGACGTCACCATGCCTGCCAACAACCGCCTGCGGATCTGGCAGCGCAACCGCTAAGCGGCCAGTCGTTGGCATTTTCATCCCGATGGCGTCAGGATGCGTGGCATGGGGCGCCCCGTGCCGCGCCCAAGTCCCGCCATGCGACCTTACGTGCAAGCCATCGATACGCTCACGCCCTGCCCCTGCGGCAACAATGACGGCTACTCCCGCTGTTGCGGCCTTCTGCACGAGGGCGGCGTGGCGACCACGGCCGAGCAGTTGATGCGTTCCCGCTATAGCGCCTATGTGCTCAAGCGTGAGGCTTACCTGCTGGACACCTGGCACCACAGCACGCGCCCGGCGCACCTCAAGCTGGCGACGCAACAACCGGCGCCGACCTGGCTGGGCCTGACCGTGAAGCGGCACGAAAGCGAGGGCGACAGCGCCATCGTCGAATTCGTGGCGCGGCTGCGCTACGGCGGTGGCAAGGCACAACGCATGCATGAAATCAGCCGCTTCGTGCGCGAGGATGGCCGCTGGTTCTACGTGGATGGCGAATTTCCGGAGAAGTCCGGCGACTGATCGCCCGTCATGGCTGTCGCGTACAGGGTGCGCTTCCCCATCCTGACGCGTCGGATCAGGGCGAAAACGGAAGCGCCGTCTCGCCTTCCTCATGCCCATTCGGCCCAAACCGCCGTTCCACCACCACGCCGCGCCCGTCATGGCCTATCGCGACCACCGTGCTTGCGCGCGTTCCGTAGCGGTCGCCGCGAATGAACGCGGACGACAGCCAGCGCTCGCGCTCCAGCCCCACGCCGGTATCGGGCAGCTGGTCGTCCGGATAACCGCGGGGATCGGCCAACGCTTCGAACAAAGGCCCGAACTCATCGTCGTGCCCGGCGGCGACCCACGCCTCCAGATGCCGCATCAGCGCCCGCGTCTTCGGCCAAGGCGTGTTCAAGTCGGCATTGGAAAGCCCGTGTACGCCTGGCTCCAGCGATTGCGCCCGCGAATCCGGTCGGTTGCCGATATAGAACGCGTGGGTGGCGTCGAAGGTCAGCAGGTTGAAGGGCCGATAGTCCGCCGCCGTGCCCAATAGCGCCTTGGCATGCGCCACGGCATCGTCATGCCCGGCCAGATAGTCGAGCGACAGCAGGCCGCGCGAGCGCCCCAGTTGCGGATCGCGTGGATCGCGCACGTTGGTCACCACGCTGCAACGGCCATCGTCGGTCACGCCCAGCCAGGTGCCGCCGGCTTCCAGGTCCTTGCCGGCAAGGATGGCGGGCATGTCCCAGCGCGCCAGCGGCAGGCTGGGGCGCGCGTGGAATTCATCGCGGTTGCCGATCAACACCAGGCGCCAGCGCGGGTGCGCAAGCCAGGCAAATGCAATCACACACATGGAGAGGATCTCCGTCGACCAACGGCGTTCGCCACAGGATCAAGCAGGCGCACAGTATGCACCCTCCCCGTGGCTCAGCCGCCGGACCGCAATGTCACGGCAGCCGCCCAGCGTGCGGCGACCTTGGGTGAGGTCATGCACACGGCGTCCTCGGTGCGCGTGGTGACGGCGCGCTCGAGCAGCTGGATGTCGGCCTCGTGCTGGCGCGCCACGTGCGGATCCTCGAAGAAGATCACCCGCTGGCAGCGGCGTTCGAGCACCAGGTCGGCGATCTGCGCATCGCCGCCCATCGGGCCGCTCTGGTAACGCTCCACCCATGCCTGGTCCGCCGGCCAGCCGCGGCTCCATGCCAGCTCGTTGAGGCGCTGGCCGGTGGTGCCGGTGCCCACGCGATGCGCGAAGCGCGACAGCACGTCGAAATGCTCGGCCGCGTAGGCGAGCATCTGCGGCTTCATCGCGTCATGCGCGATCAGTGCGAGCGTCTGCTGGCCCAGGTCGTAGAAGAGGTCTGCGCCCACATCGGGTGCGAAACCCGCATGGATACGCTCCATCTCGATCCAGTCACGCGCGGTCGCCACGGTGGAGATGAAGGGCTTGCCGTGGATCACGCACTGGCGCTTGAGCGCGATGGCCTCGGGAAAGATCGAGGAAGGATCGACCGGATCGATCAGGTAGATGGCGCCGTCGAGCACGCGGTCAGGCCCCAGCCCCACCACTTCGGCCACCAGTTTCATCAGTCCGCCCTCGCGGCCGTAGGGATAACGGCGAAGCGGCAGGTAGCGCTCCAGATAGCCCGCGCGATGGATGGCATCGTAGGTACGTCCCACCGCATGCAGGCCCAGCTCCAGTTCCCGGATGCCGGCTTCGCACGCATGCAGCCAGCGAAACAGGGCCGCATTGGCATGGGCATGGTGCAGCTGATTGGCGGCGAGGCCAAGACGCATGACGGATCACTCCCTGGACATAGCTATGTTCCCGGAAGTGTCGCATTCCATCGTCGCGAGACGCCACCACAACGCGGACCAGCCGAAGCCAGAGTGACAGATCTCGCGCAGAGCGACCTCCCCCATCGGGGAGGCCGTCAGGCGTGCGCGAGTGTCGTGGCGTCGACCGTCTGCAGCAACCGCACGATCGATGCCGCTGCTTCGCGGCCGTCATACACGGCGCGCACTACCAGGTCGGCACCGCGCACGTTGTCGCCACCGGCAAAGATCTGCGGGTGGCTGGTCTGATGCGGCAGCGCTCCATGGGCACCCGTCACCACGCGGCCAGACTTGTCCAGCGACACGCCGTGCGAGCGCAGCCAATCCGGCGGGCTCGGCAGGAAACCGAACGACTGGATGACCACGTCCGCATCGATCACGTATTCGGTGCCGGGCACGTTCTGCGGGCGCAGGCGGCCAGTGCCGTCGTCCGTCAGCGCCGTCTCCACCACGCGCACGCCACGCACGTTGCCGCGCGCGCCGCCGAGGATTTCCAGCGGCTGGCGCTGGAACAGGAAACTGACGCCTTCCTCGCGGCTGTAGTTCACCTCGCGCGCGGAGCCGGGCATATTCGCCTCGTCGCGGCGGTAGACGCAGGTGACGCTGGCGGCGCCCAGGCGGATCGCCGTGCGGTTGCAGTCCATGCCGGTGTCGCCACCGCCCAGCACCACCACGTGCTTGCCGCGGAAGTCGAAGGCCGGCGGTGGTGCTTCGTCGCGCAACAGGCGCTCGGTGTTGGCAATGAGGAACGGCAAGGCATCGTGCACGCCGTGCAGCTCCCGGCCGGGCAGCTGCGCGTCGACGTAGGTATAGGCACCCGTGCCGACGAATACCGCGTCGTACTCGTCAAGCAATTGGCCGAATTCGACGTCACGGCCCACGTCGCGGTTGAGCAGGAAGCGCACACCCATGCCTTCCAGCAACTGGCGACGCGTGCGCACCACACCCTTGTCCAGCTTGAACGGGGGAATGCCGAAAGTGAGCAGGCCGCCGATTTCGCTCTGGCGGTCGTAGACGTCCGCGGCGATGCCCGCGCGGCGCAGCCGGTCCGCGCACGCGAGCCCGGCCGGGCCGGCGCCGACGATGGCGACGCGCTTGCCGGTCTCCTGCACGGCGGAGAGATCGGGTCGCCAGCCCTGCCGCAGGGCTTCATCCGTCACCCAGCGCTCGATGCTGCCGATGGTGACCGCGCCGAACGCGGTCTGTTCCAGCGTGCAGGCGCCTTCGCACAGTCGATCCTGCGGACACACGCGGCCGCAGATTTCCGGCAGCGGATTGGTTTCGTGCATCAACGTCGCCGCTTCCATCAGGCGGCCTTCCTGCACCAGCTTCAGCCAGTTCGGGATGTAGTTGTGCACCGGGCAGGCGTGCTCGCAGTACGGGTTGCCGCAATCGATGCAACGCTCCGCCTGCGTGCCGGCCTGCTCCGAGCCGAAGTCGCCGGCGATTTCGCCGTAACCGAGCACACGGATGGACACCGGCACCGTGCGCGGCGTCTGTCGCTGGACGTTGAGGAATTGAAACGTCTTGTCGCTCATGAAAGCCTCACATGACTCGTCATTCCCGCGAAAGCGGGAATGCAGCGCCTTTCACGGCACGGAGAACAAAGGCGCTGGATCCCTTCTCTCGCAGGGATGACGGGCAAAGGTGACGCCTGACTTGGCCTCATGCCGCGCTCCTCAATTCCTCTGCCAGCGCAGCAAGGCTTGCCGCCTTCGGCTTCACCAGCCAGAACTTGTATTGCAGGCCGCGGAAGTCCGCCAGGATGCGGCGGCCCCAGTCGCTGCCCGTCAGTTCCACATGCCGCGCGACCAGGCCACGCAGATGCTGCATGTAGTGCTCCATGCCTTCCGGCGAGATGCGCAGGATGTCCACCAGCTCGTGGTTGTAGCAGTCGACAAAGGTGCGCTCGATGTCGAGCACATAGGCGAAGCCACCGGTCATGCCCGCGCCGAAGTTGAGGCCGACCTTGCCCAGCACGGCGACGACGCCACCGGTCATGTATTCACAGCAATGGTCGCCCGCCCCTTCCACCACGGCGAGCGCGCCGGAGTTGCGCACGGCGAAGCGCTCGCCCGCGCGCCCCGCGGCGAACAGCTCGCCATCGGTGGCGCCATACAGGCAGGTGTTGCCGATGATGGAGGCCTCGTGCGTGGCAAACGGCGAATCCGCCGGCGGACGCACCACGATGCGGCCGCCCGCCATGCCCTTGCCCACGCCGTCGTTGGCCTCGCCCACGAGGTCAATATGCACGCCGCCGGCATTCCACGCGCCCAGGCTCTGGCCTGCGGCACCGTGCAGCTTGAGCAGGATGGGTTTGAGGTCCATGCCGTGGTCGCCGTAGCGGCGCGCCACGTCACCCGACAGGCGCGCACCGATGGCGCGATCCGTATTGACGATATCGAAGGCGAACTCGCCACCGGTACGGCGGATGACCGCCTCACGCGTGGCCTCGTCGATGCGTGTCGCCAGCGCCGCGTCGTCACGCATCGGGTTGCGTGGCAACGTGCAGGCGAAATCCACGTTCGAACCCAGCGTGCCATGCCCGAGCAAGGGTGCTAGGTCCAGCTTGTGCTGCACGGGCGTGGCGCCGTCCACCTGCTCCAGCAGGTCGGCGCGCCCGATGATCTCGTCCAGACTGCGTGCACCCAGCCTGGCCAGATGCGCGCGCACGTCCTCGGCAATGAAGCCGAAATAGTTCATCACCATCTCGGGCAGGCCGATGAAGTGCTCCTTGCGCAGCACGGCATGCTGCGTGGCGACACCGGTGGCGCAGTTGTTGAGATGGCAGATACGCAGGTACTTGCAGCCCAGCGCCACCATCGGGCCGGTGCCGAAGCCGAAACTCTCCGCGCCCAGCATCGCCGCCTTGATCACGTCCAGCCCGGTCTTCAGGCCGCCATCGGTCTGCAGCCGCACGCGGCCGCGCAGGTCGTTGCGGCGCAGTGTCTGCTGCGTCTCGGCCAGGCCCAGTTCCCACGGCGTGCCGGCGTACTTGATGGAGGTGAGCGGACTGGCGCCGGTGCCGCCATCGTGGCCGCTGACGGTGATCAGGTCCGCCCCAGCCTTCACTACACCGGCCGCCACCGTGCCCACGCCAGCGTGGCTGACCAGCTTCACCGAGATCAAGGCGTCGGGATTCACTTCCTTGAGGTCGTGGATCAGCTCGGCAAGGTCTTCGATGGAATAGATGTCGTGATGCGGCGGCGGCGAAATCAGGCCGATGCCGGGCTTGGCGTAGCGCAGGCGCGCAATGGTGCTGTCCACCTTGTGGCCCGGAAGCTGGCCGCCTTCGCCGGGCTTGGCCCCCTGCGCGATCTTGATCTGCAGCACCTCGGCGTTCACCAGGTACTGCGGGGTGACGCCGAAGCGGCCCGACGCGACCTGCTTGATCTTCGACATCTTCTCCGTGCCGTAGCGCACCGGGTCTTCGCCGCCCTCACCGGAATTGCTACGCGCACCGAGGCGGTTCATCGCAATGGCGAGCGCCTCGTGCGCTTCGGGCGACAGGGCACCCAGCGACATGCCGGCGGAGTCGAAGCGGCGCAGGATGCTGGTGCTCGATTCCACGTCGTCCAGTGGAATGGCGTCACCCAGCGGACGCGGCGACAGCAGGTCGCGCAGCGCCGACGGCGGGCGATGATCGACGAAGTTTGCGTAGGCGCGATAGTCGGACTGGCTGCCCGTGCGCACGGCCTTCTGCAGGGTGCCGATCACGTCCGGGTTGTACATGTGGTATTCGCCACCGTACACAAACTTGTAGATGCCGCCGGCACGCAGCGGCGAGGCATCGCTCCACGCCTCGGCGGCAAGCACCTGTTGGTCGTGCTCCAGTTCGGCGAAGCCGGCGCCACCAATGCGCGAGGGCGTGCCAGGAAAACACAGTTCCACCACGGCCGGTGCAAGGCCCACGATCTCGAACAGCTGCGCGCCGCGATAGCCGGCCACGGTGGAGATGCCCATCTTGGACAGGATCTTCATCAGGCCCTTGCGGATGCCACGGCGATAGCTGCGGCCGATCTCGAAGCGATCGCTGTCGATATGGCCCTCGCGGCCCAGTTCGAACAGGCTCTGGTAGGCCAGCCATGGATAGATGGCGGTGGCGCCGAACCCCAGCAGGCAGGCGAACTGGTGTGGATCGCGCGGCGTCGCCGTCTCCACCAGGATATTGCACTGGCAGCGCAGCGCCTGGTCGATCAGGTGCGCATGCACGGCACCCACCGCAAGCAACGAATGGATGGGCAACAGATCTTTCTGCGGGTAACGGTCACTCAGGAAAACCAGCTGGCAACCGCCGCGCACGGCCTCTTCCACCTCGCGGCAGAGGCGACGCAGCGCGGCTTCAAGGCCCTCTTCCGGCGCATACATCAGGTCGAAGCGCGGCGTGCCGGTGAATTGCGGCAGCGCCAGCAACTGGCGCAGCTTGCGTTGCGAAAGCACCGGCGAGTTGATCAGGATCTGCTTAGCGTTTTCCGGCGTGAGGTCGAACACATTGGCTTCAGGGCCGATCTGCGTGACCAGCGACATCACCAGCTTTTCGCGCAACGGATCGATCGGCGGGTTGGTCACCTGCGCAAAGCCCTGCCGGAAACGGTCGAACAGCGGGCGCACCTGGCGCGACATCGCGGCGATGGGCGTGTCGTCGCCCATCGAGCCGGTGGCTTCCTGCTCCAGCTCGACCATGGCCTTGAGCACCGTCTCGCGTTCTTCGCGCGAGAGGCCATAAAGCTTCTGGTAACGACGCAGTTCATCCGTCGGCAGCGGCTCGGCGGCGAGCGAGGGATCGATCAGGTCCGATTCCAGATAACTCACGCCCGCGCGCAACCAATCGCGGTAGGGTGCACGTCTGCGGTTGATGTCGTCGATATCCGCATCACGCAACAAGCGGTGTTGCTGCAGGTCCACGGCAATCATCTCGCCCGGCGCGAGGCGCCCCTTGGCCACGACCTGCGACGATGGCACGTCCCACAAGCCGGCTTCGGATGCCACGATGAGATGGTTGTCCGCCGACAAGGCCCAGCGCGCCGGGCGCAGGCCGTTGCGATCGAGCGTACAGGCCGCGTAACGGCCATCGCACATCACCAGGCCAGCAGGACCGTCCCACGGCTCGCTGTGCAGGGCGTAGTACTCGTAGAACGCGGCGAGATCCTCGTCGATGCCTTCGCGCGCGGCGAACGCGGGCGGCACCAGCACACGCATGGCGGCGATCAGGTCGAGGCCACCGGCAATCAGCACTTCCAGCGCATTGTCGAGGCTTTCCGAATCTGAACCCGTCTGGCGCACCAGCGGGCCGATGTCGGAAAGATCGACCAGCGGCGAATGCAGGATGGATTCACGCGACTGCATCCAGCGCCGGTTCGCGCGGATGGTGTTGATCTCGCCGTTGTGCGCCAGCAGGCGGAACGGTTGCGCCAGCCGCCACTGCGGCGTGGTGTTGGTGGAAAAACGCTGGTGGAACACGACGGCGTCGGCGCTCAATGCCGGATGCGCCAGATCGGTGAATACCTCGCGCAGTCGGCCAGGCGCGGCCATGGCCTTGTAGCCGATCACCTGGGCCGACAGCGTGACCACATAGAAATGCTCGTCGGAGGCCAGCGCGGTTTCCGCGCGACGGCGCGCACGAAACAGCGCGCGCTCGAACACAGCGTCGTCCATCGACGCAGGCGGCTCCACGAAGATCTGGCGGATGCGCGGCTTCGCCGCGGCGGCCAACGGACCGCAGGCGTCGGCATTCACCGCCACGTCGCGCCAGCCCGCCACATGCAGGCCTTCCTCGCGCAGATGATCTTCCAGCACCGATGCAGCGACAGCGCCGCCATGGGGATCGAGGAACACCACGCCCGCGGCGAATCGCTCGCCCAGCGCGATGCCGGCTTCGTCGGCGAGTGCTTTCAGCCAGCCCAGCGGACGATGGAAGAGCACGCCGCAGCCGTCGCCGCTCACACCGTCGGCATTCACGCCACCACGATGGGAAAGTTTGGCCAGCGCATCGAAGGCGGTGTCCACTACCCATGCGCTCGCGCGACCGTCGATCTGTGCGACCAGACCAAAACCGCAGCTGTCGTGCTCGAACGCAGCGTCATAAAGCGTCGCTGGTACTGCCTGCGCCATCTCGCCTCCCCAGGCCGATGGTTGCAGACGCGTCGTCCCAACGGCGCCGAAGGCACCGCTGTCACGCGTCCAAGTGTGGCTTCGACTAAAACACAATTGGTGCGTCGCGTCAAAGACATCTTTACGTCCAAATGAAAGTTTCAACTGGAAGCTTTTTTTGCGCAGGACAAGATGAGTCATGTCGCGTCCGGCCCGCGTGCAACTTCTGCGAATACTCGCCATGGCGACACGCGCATCCACGCACTCGCCCCATCGCGATGCCGCGATCGTCGCCCCGGGGCATACCAGTGACCGCACTGGCATGGCGATGACGCGCACATGACCGGACACGGCTCCCGGGATGGCGCCGGCTCGCGCGCCGTCATCGGCCTCTGTGATAATCCGCCGATGCCCATACCAGTCCGCCGTGCCCGCCCCCTCGCCTGCGCCGTGACCGGCGCCCTCGCCCTTGTCATTGCGATCCAGCCCGCCTGGGCGGCGCAGGAGAACAAGACCAAGGCCGAGCAGGCCGAAGCCCAGAAGAAACTCTCGGACGTGCGCAGCAAGATGGAAGCGCTGGCCAAGGAGCAGGCCGAAACTGCGGCCAAGCGCGACAGCGCCACCACCGAACTGGCCAAGCAGGCCAACGCCGTGGCCAGCGCCGCCAAGGCCGTGCGCGAGACCGATACCGAGCTGTCCGCCAAGCAGAAGGAACTGGCCGACCTGCAGGCCCAGCGCGAAGAGCTGCAGAAGAACCTGGAAGGCCAGCGGGCCGCCATCGCCGATTTGCTGCGCGCCACCTATGCACTGGGCCAGGGCTCGGACCTGCGCCTGTTGATGGGCGACGACGACGTGGCACGCATCGCCCAGGCGCTGGCCTATTCCAAGTATTTCCAGGAAGACCGCGTGGCCCGCGTGCAGAAGCTGATGGGCGACCTGGCCCGGCTGCAGGACCTGGAAACCCAGATCACCACCCAGCAGCAGGCCCTGCAGACCGTCCGCGCCCAGCGTGAAACCCAGACCAAGACACTGGAGCAGCAGCGATCCGCCCAGGCCAAGCTGGTGGCCGACGCCGACGCCCAGTACAAGGACCAGGGCAGCCGGCTGGCCGCCCTCAAGCAGAACGAGGCCTCGCTGAACTCGCTGGTGGCCACGCTGCAGAAGGCCATCGACGAGGCCGCCCGCGAAGCCGAGCGCGCCGCCAAGGCCAACGAGGGCAAGGCCGCGCCGCCGGCCGGCAAGGGCCTGGCCAATATCCGCGGCAGCCTGCCGTGGCCCGCGCCCGGCGTGGTCAACACCTATGGCAACGGCGTGCTGATCAAGGCCCCCGGGGGCAGCGAAGTGAAGGCCGTGTCGTCCGGGCGGGTGGTCTATGCCGCCTTCCTGCGCGGCTACGGCATGCTGGTCATCGTCAGCCACGGCGGCGGCTGGATGAGCATGTACGGCAACAACGAGACGATCCTGCACGGCGTGGGCGACCAGGTCAGCGCGGGCGAGGCCGTCGGCACGGCCGCGGCCCCCACCGGGGCCAATACCGGCGTGTATTTCGAGCTGCGACAGAACAACCAGCCCGTCGACCCGCGCACGTGGTTGTCCAAGAAAGGATGAATCGCCATTGACGCCGGCCATGCGCCGTCGCAGGCTAACCTCCTTGTACTGCATTGAATTTTCGCAATATCCGGCGGTCGAAGCGACAACGCGGTCCGCCGCCGGCCCCGCCCCACAGCGTTACCGGAGTCCCCCATCCATGCGGTTTTCCACCTTGAGCCTGGCCGTCCTGCTGCTGGCGGCGCCGCTGGCGCAGGCGCAGACCGCGCCGGCCGCCAGCCACGGCGGCGCCAAGCCTTCGACCGCCGGCGCCACACCCGCCGCGGCCTCTTCCACGCCCGACCAGGTGGACCTGGAGGACGTGCGCAACTTCAGCCGCGTCTACGAGATCGTCCGCCAGGCCTATGTGGAACCGGTGGACAACAAGACCCTGATGAAGGCCGCCATCAGCGGCATGCTGAGCGGCCTGGATCCACACAGCGAATACCTCGACAAGGACGGCCTGGCCGAACTCAACGAGGACACCACCGGCCAGTACGGTGGCCTGGGCATCGAAGTGCTGCAGGTGGACGGCACCTTGCGCATCATCGCCCCCATCGACGACACGCCCGCCTCGCGCGCCGGCATCAAGCCGGGCGACACCATCGTCAAGATCGACGGCAAGACGGTGGAGCCGGAGAACATCGACGACATGTTCAAGGCACTGCGCGGCGACCCGGGCAGCAAGGTCACGCTGACCATCCTGCACGAGAAGAGCGACAAGCCGATCGACATGCCACTGGTGCGCGAGAAGATCTCCGTCACCAGCGTGAAGACGCGCGAACTGGAGCCCGGCTACGCCTATATCCGCATCAGCCAGTTCCAGGACGACACCGCGCCGGACCTGGAGAAGAAGCTCGGCGAGCTGATCCGCAAGAACGGCCCGCAGAAGGGCGCCATCCTCGACCTGCGCTCCAACCCCGGCGGCCTGCTCACCGCTGCCGTCGGTGTGAGCGACGACTTCCTCAACTCAGGCACCATCGTCACCACGCGCGGCCGCCTGCAGGATTCCAACCTCAGCTTCGAAGCCCACCCCGGCGACCTGCTCAACGGTGCGCCGATGGTAGTGCTGGTGGACAACGGCACCGCCTCCGCGGCGGAGATCGTCTCCGGCGCGCTGAAGGACAACCACCGCGCGCTGATCGTCGGCCGCCGCACCTTCGGCAAGGGCGTGGTGCAGACCGTGCTGCCGCTGGACAACGACCACGCGGTGAAGATCACCACGGCGCGTTACTACACGCCCAACGGCACCTCCATCCAGGCCGAGGGCATCAAGCCGGACATCGCCCTGGCCGACCTGGCGGTGAACAAGGCCGACAGCGCGCCGAGCCTCGTCAGCTCAGAGGCTGACCTGCCCAACCATCTTGCGAACGAAGATGGCACCTCGAAGGGCAAGGACATCGACAATGATGGCAGCGCGGAGAATGCGAAGCTCGCCACACAGGACTATGCGTTGTCGCAGGCGTTGAATGTGCTGAAGGGGTTGGCGCTGAATCGCGCGACGTATGCGGCACCGGCTGCGGCGCCGACGAAGCATTGAGCCTGGTGCGATAAGAGTGCTGGCGCGAGGCTTTCCGTGGGGTTGGCCTGAGGTTGTTGGTGCTCGGTGATAGTGGGGCGCACCGAGGGCTGAAGCTCATCTCCCTTTGCCATTGGGGAGGGGATTAGGGTGATGGGACTCTTGTCGCATCGCCTCATAGACACCGTCATCCCGGCGCAGGCCGGGATCCAGTTTCTGTCGTGGTCGGTTGTCGCCTCAGGCCTTCCCGTGATCGGGCCGCTTACGCAGCGGGCGTTTCGACCTTCTGCCGAAGGCCGAGTCACTTTTCTTTTGCTGGCCCAAAAGAAAAGTAACCCAAAGAAAATGGCCTTGAGAGCCAGAGCTGGCAGCATGTCGTGGGGATAAGCCCGAACGCTCGAGGCAGTTTGTTGCTTGGCTACCTACGCCTCTACACAGCGGGCACTTCCAAGCTCTTCGCAACGCGCCTTGGCGATGAGGACTTAAAGCGGCGCCCCGCTTCGCTTCGGCCTTGATGGAACCCGCACGGTCGCCCGCTTTTCTCTTTTCTGTGGGAGCGCACCCTGTGCGCGACAACCTAACGGAGCGGTGACTACGAGACGCCGCTGTCGCGCACAGGGTGCGCTCCCACAAGGGACTCGACTCTTTGGATGCTTCGCCAACGGCTCGGCTTCTTGCTTCGGCTTTTAGCTTTTAGCTTTGGCGTTTGGCCTTTGACCTGCCGGATCCCCGGATGACCCGCCCTCGGGCAGAAGGGCGGAAGCCCGCCGCAGGCGAGCCAGGTTGCCTCATCGCGACAACCGAACCATACCGCTACTGGATGACCAGCCTTCGGCTGTTGTGAAGCGCCTCCGGCCCTTGCCCCTTTTTCGGGGTGCGCCGGGATGACGGCTAATGTAACGAGGCGGTGGAGCCGGATTGCCCGCTCACCCAACTATCACCCAGGGACGATGGAGCAAGACCGCAGCGCGCCGCAACGGCCACCAAAACTAAAACCCGATCTCCGGCACCAACCCCGCCAGATGCCCCGCCAACGGATCGTCCTGCCCCAACAACTCAAATCCGTCGTACTGGAAACCCGGCGCGACCACGCAGGTAGCCAACGTATAAGCCCCCAGCGGCCTCGCCGCCTGCCATGCCCCCGCCGGCACCACCGCCACCGACTGCACGCCATCCTTCAGCGGTCCCAGCCTGAGGCGATCCAGCCACTGCGTCACGGGGTTGTAGATCAGCAACTCCAACGGCTCGCCTTCCACGAAGTGCCACACTTCCTCGGCATCGACGCGATGCCAGCTGCTGCACTGCCCGGCTTCAAGCAGATAGTGGATGGCGCTCATCGCATGGCGCACGCCGTCGCTGTCGGGGCCCTTGGGCGGATGGAAGCGGTGGTAGTGGCCACCCTCGACATGCGGCTGCAACCGCAGCGAGGCTTTCAGTTCCTCGATGCGGGCGGCCGCGTCGCTCACGCCGTTTTCTCGGTCTTGGCCGGATGCAGCAGCCAGCGCACCGCCAGCATGCCCAGCTCGTAGAGCAGGCACATGGGAATGGCGAGCATGATCATCGAGGTGATGTCGGGCGGCGTGATGAAGGCGGCGATGGCGAAGGCGCCGACAATGGCGTAGCGACGCCCGTTGCGCAGCTGCTCCAGGTTGACCACGCCGATCGCGGCCAGGATCACCACTGCCACCGGCACCTCGAAGCACAGGCCGAAGGCGAAGAACATCAGCATCACGAAGTCGAGGTAATGCGTGATGTCGGTCATCATCTCCACGCCCTCCGGCGTCACCGCCGTAAGGAAGCGGAAGGCCGCCGGCAGCACCAGGAAATAGGCGAAGGCGCAGCCGAGGTAGAACAGGAACAGCGCCGCCACCAGCAGTGGCCGGGCCAGGCGCTTCTCGTTGCGGTACAGGCCGGGGCTCACGAAGGCCCACAGCTGGTAGACGATCATCGGCATGCTGATCAGCAACGCCACGTAGAACGCCAGCTTCAGCGGCGTCACGAACGGGCTGGCTACTTCGGTCGCGATGAGGTGCGCGCCCTGCGGCAGGCGCGCCACCAGCGGCGCGGCCAGTTCGGCATAAAGGCGATTGGCGAAGGGCAGGAGCACGCCCAGCACCAGCAGCACGGTGACGATGGCACGCATCAGCCGCGAACGCAGCTCGATCAGATGCGAAAACAGGCCCTGCTCGAGGTCGTCCTCGGGGCCGTCGAGTTCAGGCGCCGCCATGGGGGACTTCCTTGGCCGAGGTGGCGTCGGCGGTGACGGTGGTTTCGGCGGTAGCCGTGCTTTCGGTTACCGGCATGGCGGCCGGTGTCTCGGCGGCCACTGGTGCACCGGATGGCGCACCAGTGGGGCGCATCTTGCGCAGCGTCTCATCCAGCTCGGCCTGCGCGGCTTCGGCGCGCGCGGCGGCCTCCTTGGCCTGGCGGCGGATCTCCTCGACCTGCAGCTCCCGCTCCACCTCGGCGCGCACGCTGTCCCAGCCCGTCCGGATGCGGCGCATGAAGACGCCCGCGGTACGCGCGGCGTGCGGCAGCTTTTCCGGGCCGAGCACGATCAGCGCGATAAGCGCGAGCAATACCAGCTTGCCGAAGCTGATCTCGATCATGCCGATGAACCCGAGTTACTTCTGCTCGGTTTCGTGCTGGCTCTGGTTCTGGGTATTGCCAGCCGGCGGATCGGCGCGCAGGCGCTCGTTCGGATCGCTGGATTTGGTGGCCTCGTCGCCGTCCAGACCCTTCTTGAAGTCACGCACGGCACCGCCCAGGTCGGAACCGATGTTGCGCAGCTTCTTGGTGCCAAAGATCAGCACGACGACAACCAGCAGGATGAGTAGATGGGTGATGCTCATGAAATCGGGCCTCAGAGATGAAAGCGGCGGAACGAAACCGTCACGCTCCCGCGCCGCCGCTCCACATCATCGCTGAGTGTACTCCTCAAGGCGATCCCTGAAATCGACCACCTGCGACGGAACGTTGCTCACGCCGCCCTCGAAGATCCGGCGCGGGGTAATGCCCTTGCCATAGATGGCCTCGTTGGCGTCGTAGTCGATGCGCAGGGCCGAGCCGTCCAGGGCCACGCCGGCGAACAGGCCGCGGGAGCGGGAGTAGGAGTAGATCTCGGCCTTGAAGTCGCTGTCGGTGGAGGCCTGGGCGGTGCGGCCCACCGGACCGGCCGCGGCGGCGGCGTCGGCGCCCAGCGTGAATTTGCCGTTGACGATGTTGTCCACGCCGCGCTGGGTGCGGAACACCAGGATCACGTCGGTGGACGAGGCGCCGGCCTGGAAGCCCACGCTGCCGCCCGTCATCGTGATGAAGCTGGGGTTGGACCAGGTGCCGTCGGGACCCTTGACCGAGATCAGGCCCTCGCCACGGCGGCCGCCGAACACAAAACCCACCTTGAGCAGGTCCGGGATCACGGCGATGGCCTTGGCCTGCTTGAGCAGGTCGGTGGGGATCGACTTGTCCGGCGCCTCCATGATGTCGTTCAGCACGCGCACGGCGTTCTGGGCGCGCACCAGCGGCGGATCCTCGGCATGCGCGGCCATGGCCGGTACCAGCAGGACCAGGGCAGCCAGCAGCAGACGGTGCAGCGACGGTTTGATCATGACGACTCCTGTGCAGATGTTTCGGTAGGGCAGCCTGCGGCGATCCTCGCCACGGCGCCGATGACGGCTTGTGGCAGACTCTGTAACGGTAACTACCGTCAGCGCCACGATGCCACGCAGCCATGACTATACCGGCGTTGCCGGTTCATCCCGAGACCAGCCCGTTCAGGCTGCAGTGCTGTTGGTGAACCTCGGCACACCGGAAGCGCCCACCGCGCAGGCGGTCCGCCCCTATCTGGCCGAGTTCCTCGGCGACCCGCGCGTGATCGATTACCCCCGCTGGCTGTGGTGGCTGATCTTGCACGGCGTGATCCTGCGCGTGCGTCCGGCGCGTTCCGCGCATGCCTACCAGCGCATCTGGACGGCCCAGGGCTCGCCCCTGCGCGTGGGCAGCGAGGCCTTGGCGGCACGCCTGCAGGAAAAGTTGTCCGAGGCCTGCGCCGAACCGGTACGGGTGGCACTGGCCATGCGCTACGGCCAGCCATCCGTGCCGGCACAGATCGAGCGCTTGCAACGTGAGGGCGTGCGACGCCTGCTGGTGCTGCCGTTGTATCCGCAATATTCGGCCACGTCGACCGGCTCGGTGATCGACGCCGTGGCAGAAGCCATGCAGATGCTGCGCTGGCCGCCGGAGCTGCGCCTGATCAACGACTATCACGACGACGCAGCCCACATCGACGCGCTGGCGCGCAGCATCGAGCAGTGGTGGGCGACGCAGGGGCGTGGCGAAAAACTGCTGCTCTCCTTCCACGGCATTCCTTCGCGCTACGTGCGCGAGGGCGATCCGTACCTCGAGCAGTGCCAGGCGACGACCGAGGCTCTGCGGCAGCGGATGGGCCTGGACGAGACACAGTTGCTGATGAGCTTCCAGTCCCGCGTCGGCCGCGAGCCGTGGCTGCAACCCTATACCGACGCCACCGTCCGCGAACTGGCCGCGCAAGGCATCAGGACGCTCGACGTGGCCTGCCCGGGCTTCGCGGTGGACTGCCTGGAGACGCTGGAAGAGATCGCCATGCAGAACCACGAGTTCTTCCGCGAGGCGGGCGGCGACGCGCTGCGCTATATCCCGGCACTGAACGACACGCCCAACCAGGTCGGCAGCCTGGCCGCGCTGGTCATGCGGCATGCCGGCGGCTGGGCCGAGTTCGCGCCGCGCGCCGGCAGCCCCGCGTGAGCGGTCCGCTCGAACGCGAGGTACGCCTGCCGCACCTGCGCCTTGCCGCGCAGGTCTGGGGCCACGACAAGGCCCCGCCGCTGCTCGTGCTGCACGGCTGGCTCGACAATGCCGGCAGCTATGCACGCCTCGCGCCCCTGCTGGCCGAGCGCTGCCAGGTGATCGCGCTGGAGCTGCCGGGCCACGGCCACTCCGACCATCTGCCACCCGGCATGCCGTACCACTTCGTGGATTACGTGCGCGCCGTGCTGGATGCGATCGATGTGCTGGAACTGCAGCACTTCCACCTGATGGGCCACTCGCTGGGCGCGGGCATCGCCTCGCTGGTCGCCGCGGCGAGACCCGAGCGCGTGGGCCGGCTGCTATTGATCGAAGGGCTGGGGCCCATCGCCGATGATGGCCTCCATACACTGCGCCAGTTCCGCGATGCGATGACGAGCACGGCGACCGGGCGCTCCCTGCGTTCGTTCCCGTCCGTGGAGATGGCGATCAGCGCGCGCACCATGGCCAGCGGCCTGCCGGCGGACCAGGCGCGCCCCATCGTGGAGCGCGGCCTGCGCAAGACCGATCACGGCTGGTATTGGCGCAGCGATGCGCGGGTGAACCGGCCCTCATCGATCCGCCTGGCGGAAATGCAGGTGCGCGCCCTGTTGCATGGCATCGAGTCGCCGACGGCGCTGCTGCTCGCCCGGCCGGACACGCCCTACCTGCCCGGCCAGCGCATGCGCGAGCGCGCCGACTGCGTGGGCGACATCGTAGTGACGCACATGGATGGCGGCCACCACCTGCACCTGGAACATCCGCAGGCCGTGGCGGCCTGGGCGAATGCGCATCTGGACGGCCACGCCGCCTGAGCCATCGGCGGATAGGACAGACGGCAGCCTGACCGACGGCACATGCCACCGCGTACTGGCTGCCTAGACTGGGGCCATGCAGCATCTACAGCGCACCAACTACGGCCAGCCCGAGCAGCTTCGCCAGCTGGGTGGCCTGCAGATTTCCGCGACGCCTTACGCGGGCGGCAGCACGCTGCCCTGGCACGAGCATGACGAGGCCTATCTTTGCCTGGTCGCCGCGGGTGGCTATACGCAGCAGTGCGCTGACGACGAACTGGACTGCCAACCCGGCATGCTGCTGACGCATCCGCAAGGTCACCGGCACGCCAACCGCTTCGGCAGCGCCGGTGCGCGCTGCATCAGCATCTTCTTCGGCGATGCGCCGGGCGATGGCGTCACACGCCTGCTGGGCGAGCACCGGCAGCTGCGCCTGCCCGACGCGGATCGCCTGCTGGCACGCATCGAGCGCGAACTGCGCGCCACGGACGACGCCGCAACGCTGGCGCTCCACTCGGCCGTGCTGGAGCTGGTCGCCCTGGCCTGCCGCGCCGATGACGAGCGCCGGCCCGCCTGGCTGCAACGCGTGCTCGACCGCCTGCACGACGATCCGCTCGCCATGCCATCCCTGCATGAGCTGGCCGGGCTGGCCGGTGTGCATCCTTCGCACCTGGCGCGCAGCTTCCAGCGTGCCAAGGGGGCCTCGGTCGGCGAATACCAGCGAGGGTTGCGCATTGCGCTGGCGCGCAAGGCGTTGGCGGAAGCACATCGCTCCATCGCCGACGTCGCCGCCATCGCCGGCTTTACCGACCAGAGCCATTTCGCCCGCGTGTTCCGGCAGATCACCGGGGAGACACCGCGTGACTATCGGCACAGGTTGCAAACCGCATCCTGATTTGTCACTGCCGTGCTAGACCGCGCGGTTTCGCCTCGGCGACCATGGCGTCAACCCACGCAAGGAACCCGTCATGGCCCTACGCTCCCTCCTCTTTGTCAGTCTCATGGCTGGCCTGGCCGCACCGGCCATGGCCGCCCCTGCCACCGATGCGGACGCGTTGCTGCGCGACCTGCGGCAAGCCTATGGCGGCGCGCACTGGAACGGCGTCAGGGGTTGGCACGCCGAAGGAAAACAGACCAGCGAGGACCTCACCGGTGCATGGCAGGCCACGGTAAACCTCGGCAACGGTTACTACATCACCCGCACGCGCAATGACCTGTTCACCACCGCGGAAGGTTTCGATGCGCAAGGCCACTGGCGACAGGACATCACCGGCCTGTCGCATCCGCTGGACTCGGACGAAGCAAAGATCGTCACCGTCAGCGAAAACTGGTTGCGCGGCCTGGGCTTCCTGCGCCCTGAGTTGCCGGCCAGCTATCGCGTGTTGCCCGATGCAAAGGATCGCAAGCATCGCTATCTGCAGCTCGAGGCCACGCCGGCCGGTGGCCGCCCGGTGACGTTGTGGATCGATCCGGCCACGCATCGGCTGGATCGCGCCGTCTGGCAGAGTTCGTTCCTGACGGTAACCGAGCGTTACTCGGACTATCGCGCGGTGGATGGCAAGCAGCTACCGTTCCAGATCCATACCACCGAAACAACCGTCAGTGGCGCGAGCGACGGTGAGACCGACACGGTAGTGTCGGATTACCAGATGATGGGCGGCGGCGCGGCCATCGATACGCAACGCCCCGCCAACCAGGTGACCGACGTCACCATGGCGCACGACGCGCTGCAGGCCATCGCGCCCATGCATCTGGAAGCCGGCGTGCTGCTGGTCGATGTCAGCATCAATGGCCATGCACCGGCTCCTTTCATCCTCGATACCGGTGGCCACGCCATCCTCACGACGGATGCGGCCAATAAGCTCGGCCTGCGCACACAAGGCCAGGGCGTGGCCACGGGTTCCGGCCCGGGATCGATGAGCACCTCGTATACCAAGGTGGACGACTTGGCGCTGGGCGACGCGCATGTGCGCGACCTCCCTTTCAGCGTGATGCCCTTCCCCTACAGCTTCTACGAACGCGGCGAAGGCAAGGAGCCGATTGCGGGCATCCTGGGCCTGGAAGTCTTCGAGCGATTCGCCGTGACGTACGACTACGATCGCGGCGAACTGCGGCTGCAACCGTTCGATCACGGGCAGGCTCCACAAGCCGCCGAAGGCGACGCGCTGACGCTGCGCTTCACCGACGACATGCCGCTCACGACGGCGCAGCTGGACGGCCATCGCGGCATGTTCGGCATCGACACCGGCAACGGCAGCTACCTGCTGACCTTTCCCCAATGGGCGGAACGCAACGGCATCGCCACACGCTACGCCGCAGGCGCACCCATTCCCACCGGTGGCGTGGGTGGACTGTTCACGGCCCACATAGCCCACGCGCACGAACTCGTCCTCGGCAACCAGCGTCTGGACAACGTGGTGGCCATGCTGACCCGCACCGATGCAGGCGCCACCGGCAACCCCTCCGAAGCCGGCAACATCGGTCAGGATGTGCTGGCGCGTTACAACGTGCACTTCGACTACCGGCGCCAACAGATGGTGTTGATGCCCCGCAAAGACGCGCCCCCGAAGCATTACGCCATGGCCGGCATCCGCGTCACCAAGCAACAGGAGTCCCCTGACCGTTTCCAGGTCATCGATGTCATACCCGACAGCCCGGCCGCGCAGGCTGGCCTCAGGAAGGGCGACGCGATCGTCGCTGCCAATGGCAAGCCGGCCTCGGTACTCGGCACCAACGACCTGCGCGCCATGAGCGGCTGGCAACCGGAAAACACGCCATTGACGCTGAAGCTGGCGGACGGGCGGGAGCTGAAGATGGTGATGAGGGATCTGGCGCCGAGGTAAGCGTGCCCGTCACATCCTCTGTGGGAGCGCACCCTGTGCGCGACGGCCTGGCAAAGCGAAGGACCCGGCGTTCTCCCGTTGCGCAAAGGGTGCGCTCCCACACCGAAAGGCGACCACTGCGCCGAACTCAAAGCCACACACAGTTCCAATACGGGTAGTCGAGCACGTTGCTCACCAGCCCGGCACGCAACGGGTTGGCAACGATATAGCGGGCGACGTGTCGCCTATCCTCGTCATGCCGAAGCGCATGGTCGTGGAAGCCTCGATCCCACACGAGAGTGGATAGTGTGCATCGTATGCCCTTGGCGGTAACCGACTTGAATCGGTTCATCACTGTGGCAAGGCCATCGTTCGGGCCAAGGCTCACCAGTCCATGCCAGTGGTCCGGCATCAACACCCAGCAGAGCAGTTCGGCATCGCCCCATGTCCGTGGATTGTGCACGGATCGGCATATTGACCGCGCCAGGTCGATATTCCGAAACAGCGGACGTCGGTATGCAACAACCGTTGTCAGCAGATAGACCTGGCCGGGCATCGAAACTCGACCCCGGCGCAGTGCCTGGTATCCAAGCGGATGATTCATGACCCAAACGTCGCATTGCGCGGGTCATGGCGTCATCAGAACGCTTCGGGTTCTCCTGTAGGAACGCAACCTCGGCTTCGTAGCCCTGAACGGCTTCGCCGCTTCGTCGGCTTGTCGCGCACAGGGTGCGCTCCCACAGGAACGGTGTGCGCTGGATCAGGGCTTCTGCAGACCCAGCACATCCAACCCCTGCTCAAAGGTGATATCCACCGGGATCTTCGCCTTGTCCAGGCGCTTCAGGTCGCCCGCCAGCGTGGCATCGACGTTGCCCATGCTATCGGTGAGCTGCTTGGCGGCGTCATAGTCACCGTCGCCCTGGATGGTGAGCAGCTTGGCGGAAAGCGCATTCATCGCCGCGGTCATCTTGTCGAAGTCGACGCGGTAGCGGCCGGTGGCGGCATCGCGCGAGAACGCACCCTGCTGCTGGAAGAAGTTGAAGCGCACCATGTTCGCCTTGGCGTGCGCGTCGCTGGCGCCGAAGCGCACCGAACGCAGGATGCCGGCAAGGAAGGTGACGTAGTTGTCCATCAGCTTGGCCTTGTCCAGCTCGCCCTTTTCCGCCAGCTTGGTGACCATGTAGAGGCCAAGAATATCGGCCTTGCCTTCCTCGAAGCTCGAGGCCTGGTCCTTCAGCGCGGTGCGCACCATGCCTTTGCCGCTGAGCGTGTTCTTGATGCCAAGACCGTGCGCCACTTCGTGGAACATGGTGTTCTCGAAGAAGGCGTCGAAGGTGAGGTGCGATTGCTGGTCGTCCGCGATCAGCTCCTTGGCGATGGGCAGCATGATCCTGTCGAACTTGGCCTGCATCACGTTCTCCAACTGCAGGCGGCGGGTGCCCTTCTTCAGCTGCACTTCCTCGTCATTGGGCAGGTTGATCGCAATGGTCTTGGCGCCGACGTTGGCATCACCCGCGTAGTACACGGCGAAGTAGGCGTTGAGGTCGGCGTCGGAGCCGGGTTTCTCCACCTTGTACTTCTCGTCCACCGGCAGTTCGCGCTGCAGCTCCGGCAGGTATTTGGCGAAGCGGGCGAGCTTGGCGCTCCACGCCTGGTCCTTCACCAGCACGTAGCTTTCGTAGCTGGCCTTGTAGCCGTAGAGCTGGTCTTCGTAGGTTTCGATGGGACCGATCACGATGTCGACAGGGTTGTTCTTCATCGACATCCAGGCGAAGTCGCTGGGACGGTAGTCATCGCTGAGCAGGGCGTCGGCGCGCTTCTTCAGGTAGCCCGCGAACTCCTTGTCCGCCGAGAGATCCGCCGCCTGGCGAAGCAGGCCGGCGGCACGTTCCAGGTCGGCCTTGTATGCCTCGTGGTAGGGCACGGTCACCAGCTTGTTCTGCGCATCGCGGCGCAGCAGCGTGTAGAGGCCGGCCTTGTCCTTGAGATCGGCCTTGTCGAACTCGTCCTTGGTCATGTCGGCCGGATAGAACTGTGCGCCCGGCGGACGCGCGCCCACACCAGCAACGAACGGCTGGTCGTTGTCCAGGCGGTCCCAGGGGCCGTAGTTGATCTCGGCGAAGCGACGTGTCACGTCATCGGGAATGCGCGCCATCAGCGCGGCCTTGTCGCCCCACGACTGTTGCCAGTAGATGTCGTTGGTGACGTCGGCGGCCTCGATCAGCAGCGCGATCATCTGCTTCTGCTTGTCGTCGAAACCCGAAAGGTCGGCGCTGAGCTTGACCGATGCATAGTTGGCCATGCGCTGTGAGGCGATGTCGGCATCGGTGGACGGCGGCGGCACGGCGGGCGCCGTGCTGGCCGGCGCGGGGGCGGCGCTCTGTTGTGCAGGGGTGTTGGCGTCGTGCGAGCTGCAGCCAGCCAGGGCGACGACAAGACTCAGGGCAAGAAGATGGCGGCGCATGGGGCTTTCTCGTTGGAGGAAAGCGCCATGCTAACCGCATCACCCGCCCTACCTCACCGTCATCCCGGCGAAAGCCGGGATCCAGTGCCTTTTCGGACGTTTGTCATAAAGAGCAAAGTCGCTGGATCCCGGCTTTCGCCGGGATGACGGTGAGGGGCGCAAACGTCATCGAGACGCCCGCCTCACCCCGAAATCGCCAACCGCTCCGACTGATACAACCGCACCGTCGCCAGTACGGCGATCAAAGCGGCCACCAGGCTGCCGGCCAGGCACAGCCCGAGCTGCTGCGCGGTTACGCCATCGCCGCGCAACAGCTGCATGATGCCCAGGTGCTGCCCCAGCAGCGGCACGGCATACATCCAGCCCTGCGCCTTGATGGGCATGGTGGAGAGCAGGATGCTCGGCAGCACCGGCACGAACATCAGCAGCGACAGATAGGTCTGCGCCTCGCGGTAGCTCTTGGCGAACGCCGCCACCATCGACTGCAGTGCCGCCAGCAGGGCGATCAGCGGCACCATCAGCAACAGCACCTGGCCGCTGAAGCGCGGGCCTAGGTCAAGCTCCATGCCCAGCTTTTCGGTGGGAATGAACGGCCCGACCACGCTGAAGGCCAGCAAGCTGATCAACAGACTCGCCGCCGAGAACGTGCAGATCGCCGCCAGCTTGCCCGCGAGGATCTTCCAGCGCGGTACGGGATTGGCGAACAGCGGCTCCAGCGACTGGCGCTCGCGCTCACCGGCGGTGAGGTCGATGGCCAGGTACATGCCGCCGACGAACACGGTGAGCACGAAGAAGTACGGCAGGATGGAGAACATCAACGCCGCGCGTGCCTGCGCCGTGGCCTGGTCGCGCTTGGCGGCCACCACGGGCCAGGCAGTACTGGGCGACAATCCGCGCGCCACCAGTCGCATGGCGCCCTGCTGGCGCGCATAGGTTTCCACCACCTGCGTCACGCGCTCCACGGCGGCATTGGCGTCGCGCTGCGAGGAGTCGTAGATCAACTCCACCTGCACCGCCTCACCCTTGCGCCAGGCCTCGGCGTAATCGGGCGAGATGCGCAGCACGACGTCGGCGTCCTGCTTGCGCACGGCCAGTTCGGGGTTGGCGATGGGCGCCTTGGGCACGATGCCCTCGGCCTTCAGCGCGTTGATGAGGTTGGGCGCGTGCTCGGCACCGATCACCGGCACCGGCAGGGGTTTCTCCGCCTTGTCGAACTGGCGGTTGAGTGTGACGTTGAGCATCATCACCAGGATCAGCGGCCCGAGCAGCGGGCCGGTGAGGAACGCACTGATGATGGTGCGGCGGTCGCGCAGGTTCTCCTTCACCTCCTTGAGGAAGACGGTGAGGAAGGCCCGCGTGCGGGCGACGGGCGTCATGGTTTTCATGTTCACGCGGCAAGCCCCTCTTCGGTGCCGATGATCTTCACGAAGGCATCTTCGAGGTTGGCCGCACCGGTCTGTTCGCGCAGCGCCTGCGGCGACTCGTCGGCCACCACGCGGCCGTTGGCGATCACCACGATGCGATCGCACAACGCAGCCACCTCCTGCATGATGTGGCTGGAGAACAGCACGCAACGGCCCTCGCTTTTCAGGTGCTGCATGAACTGCCGCAGCGCGCGCGTGGCCATCACGTCCAAGCCGTTAGTGGGTTCGTCGAGGATGACGTTGCGCGGGTCGTGGATGAGCGCGCGTGCGATCGCCGTTTTCACCCGCTGGCCTTGCGAGAAGCCCTCGGTGCGGCGGTCGGCGATGTCTTCCATCTCCAGCGCCTTCACCAGCGCCTCCCGGCGACGGTCGATGACGTCGTCGGGCAGGCCATGCAGGCGCGCGAAGTAGTCGACGTTCTCGCGTGCGGTCAGGCGCTTGTAGAGCCCTCGCGCATCCGGCAGCACGCCGAGCTGGCGACGTACTGCCAGTGCATCGTCGGCGGCGTCGATGCCATCCACCAGCACCTGTCCGCGATCGGGCTTCATCAGGGTATAGAGCATGCGCAGCGTGGTGGTCTTGCCGGCGCCATTGGGGCCGAGCAGGCCGGTAATCTCGCCGTCGCGCGCCTTGAAGCTCACGCCGTCCACGGCCTTCACGGCGCCGAACGCCTTGTGCAGATCCTTCACCTCGATCATGGCGTCGCTCCGTTGAAATCGATGAACGTGGGCGTGGCTTGCAAGCGCTTGAGGCAGGTGGCGTCGAGCGCCTTCGGGTCGAGATCTTCGATGAAGTGCTTCACCACCTGCGGCGCGCACCCGGTATTGATCACATTGTGGCCTTGCCCGGTGAGCACGAAGTGGCGCGAGTTCGGCAGGTTCTTTGCCACCTGGTCGCCATAGCGCGGCGGCGTGACGGGATCGAACTGGCCGGAGAACAGCAGCGCCGGGGCATCCGTCTTCAGGGGCTGGTGGAAATCGGCTGGCCGCGTGCCCTTGGGCCAGACCGAACAGGTGTTGCGCAGCGTGTCGACCATGCGGGTGCCGAGGATGGTGTGCGCATCCGCGTCAGCCGGGGTGAGCAGGTCGGCGTCCTCGCTGCAGATCACCGACAGCTGCATGCCGCCATTCATGGTGTCGGAAAGATCACCCGACAGCAGCTTGGCCTGCCCCAGCAGCGGTCCGACATCGCCATGCGCCGCCGCGTCGATGGACACGGGCAGCAGCGCGGCGGTCAGCGGCGAGTACGCAAACATGCGCACCACGCTGGCCAGCGAATACTCGCTCAGGGTGCGTTGCACGCTCTGGTAGTTCTGTGGATCGCGGAAGCTCACCTTGTGCGGGTTGGCGCGCAACGCATCGCGCAGCTGGTAGAGCGTCTGGTACGGGTCGCTGAAGCGCTTGCGGCAGGCGTCGTTGGCGGTGCACTGGGCGAACTGCGCCTTCAGCGCGTCGTCGAGATTGCGCGCGAAGTCCTGCCCCAGCACCAGTTCGTTCGGCACG
Source organism: Dyella japonica A8 (assembly GCF_000725385.1). Classification (NCBI taxonomy): domain Bacteria; kingdom Pseudomonadati; phylum Pseudomonadota; class Gammaproteobacteria; order Lysobacterales; family Rhodanobacteraceae; genus Dyella; species Dyella japonica. The sequence continues at coordinate 171,057 of NZ_CP008884.1, forward strand.
ACGCCGTCCAGCACCAGGCTGCGCACGGCCTTGGGATAGTGCATGGCGTACTGCTGCGCCATGCGCGTGCCGTAGGACACGCCGACCAGGTCGAAGGTCGGCGAGCCCAGCGCCTTGCGCACGTCTTCCAGGTCCTGCGCGGCAATGGTGGTGGTGTAGTAGCGCGGGTCGGCCTTGCCTTGGAGCTGTTTGAGGCAGCGCTCGGCTTCCTGCTTTTGCCGCTCGGCGCCGGCATCGATGTCTTCGGAGCCGCCTTCCGTGCCCTCGCCCTCGTCCTTGCAGGTCAGCGGGTTGGAACCGCCCGTGCCGCGCTGGTCGAGCAGCACGACGTGGCGATGTGCGGTGAGCGGCTGCAACGCGGTCGACACGCCCGGCCACGACTCGGTGGCCGCCTGCCCAGGACCGCCAGCAAGCATCACCAGCATGTCCTTGCTGGCCACCTGCGCGCTGCTGCGGATCACCGCCAGCTTCAGGCGGATCTTGCGGCTGTTCGGATCATCGCGGTTCTCGGGCACGTCGAACGGCGCGCACCAGGCCGCCGTCGACAAGCCGCTGTTCGGCTGGCCCAGTTCGCACGGTGCGAGGGTCAGCGAACCGAGTTTCCATGTCTGCGGGACCACGGGCGTGGATGGATGATCGACCGGTGCGATGGTCGCGGTGCCATCGCTGACCGCCTCACTGGTGGGCGGATGGAAATGTTTCCACCCCAACGCGGCCAGTCCAATGACCACCACGCCTATGCGGAAGGCCGTTCGGCCCTTGATTGCCATGGGTGCTCTCCCTCACTCCATTGGATGTCGCGAAACCGCAGGCGATGCCGCCTGCCATTCCGGTTCGAAGATTGATTCGATGGACAGGCCGAACAGGCGCGCGATCTTGAAGGCCAGCGGCAGGCTCGGATCGTACTTGCCCGTCTCGATGGCGTTCACCGTCTGGCGCGAAACGTCCAGGCGTTCGGCAAGGTCGGCCTGCGACCAGCCGCGATCGCCGCGCAGTTCACGGATACGGTTGTTCATTCGCGGCGCGCACGCCAGGTCAGATAGCCGCGAACGGCGCCATAGATCAGGCAGAGTACCGGGTACGTCAGCAGCAGCACGAAGGTGCCGTCCAGCACGAGGATCCTCGATGCACCAAGGAACCCCAGCGCCATGCTCGCCACGCCGACCACCGCCGCGCTGACGGCGATGGCTTCCAGATGCTGGCGACGCTCCAGCTCGTCGCCGGCCAGAATGTGCCGCACGCAGGCAATGACGATCCACGCGATCGGCAGCATGGGCGACAGCACCAGCGCCGTCTTGAGCGCGCCGGGCGACATGCCCTTCTGCAGCGGCCAGGCGTAGAGCATCACGACCATATAAATGAGGATCGCCGGCATGAACTCGCGCAGGTAACGGCGATCCACCGCGCGGCAGCGCTCGCGTATCAGCGCCCTGCTCGTGTAGATCGTGAATGGCAGCCCGGCGATGAATACCACCAGCCCCAGCAGCTTCAGCAGCGCCCCATCCCGGATCATGAGCCAGAAGCTGGCCGCCAGCAGCGCATACGCGAGGGCGACCGCACCCCAGCGGGCCCAAGTGGGCCACGCCTCCATGGGCGCGAGCCGACCGCCTTGGGTGAACCCCGTGGATGCGCTCATGGCACCCCACCCGTCTTCCCGACCTGTTCCATGCCGCCTCCCGCCACATGTCAAGCTGCCTTGACATGAAGCTAGTACTGCAGGCGAACCGTGTCAAGCAAACTTTACACGCAAGCCGTTTATCGGCGAGAGGTTCCGAAACTTGAGGGTGACGTTAATAGGATCATTCCCAAAATGTGACGCAATGTGCACATTCCCACCCACGCCGGGCGGCCCGAAGTGACCTTTCAGGGCTCACTGAATCGTCACAAAATTTTAACGACGATCTCTCATTTCTGCCTGCGCCGCCATTTCTTCACCTCCCTACACCTTGGCACGGCCATTGCTTATCGCCCCCGGTAAGCGATCTGGCCACCGACCTGTACAGGCTCGGACCAGAAGCCGAAGGCGCCATGGGGGGCAGAAGCCACTGTCCGGAAGCGCATAACGAACAGGTTTCATCCACACACGCTCAAAGGACATGGATATGAAGAAGCTTCTCCTCGCTGCCCTGGTTGCCTCCACCCTGGGCTTTGCGGGCCTCGCCACCGCCGCCACCCCGGTCGTCAGCAGCGGCACGATCACCGTGAACGGCAAGATCGTCTCCTCGACCTGCACCGTCACCGCGAACGGCCAGCAGAACCCGACCATCACGCTGCCGACCCTGGACACGAACTCGCTGCCGGCTGGCGCTTCGGCCGGCTGGACCGCCCTCACCTTCTCGGTCACGGGCTGCTCGGCTGTCACCAACCCCGCCGCGACCTCGCTGTCCACCTACTTCTCGAGCGTCAACGTCGACAGCACCACCGGTTACCTGAAGAACACCACCGCCGGCGGCAGCAACGTCGAAATCGTGCTGTCGAACTCGCAGACCGCGGCCCTGGGCGCCGGCAACGGCCTGGCCCTGAACGCCCCCGCCGGTTCGCAGAACACCCCGGTGGTCGCCATCCCGGGTACGACCACCGGCATCGCTACGTTCAACTACTACGTGGGCTACGTTGCCGGCACGTCGGCCGCCACGGCCGGTGCGGTCAACACCACGGTCCAGTACGCGCTGAGCTATCAGTAAGCGTTGCAATACCCGTGCTGCGGCCGCCCTGGCCGCAGCACTTCTCCCTCTGCAATCTCTCCGGGGTTTCCCATGAAGCGTCCTCTCCGCGCCCTTTCCGCGGCGCTGCTGGCGGTTGGCTGCCTGGTTTCCATGACGGCAGCACGCGCCAACGTGATCATTGCCGGTACCCGGATCATCTTTCCCGCCGCCGATGGCGAGGTCACGGTTCGCCTGACCAACCAGAACACCACGCCTGCGCTCATCGAGTCGTGGGTGGACAACGGCGACCCGATGTCCACGCCAGACAAGGTGAAGACGCCCTTCCTGGTGACCCCGCCGCTGTTCCGCATGGAGCCGAACCGGGACCAGAGCCTGCGCATCCTGTTTACCCACAGCGATCAGCCGCTGCCCACCGACCGCGAGTCGGTGTTCTGGCTCAACGTGCTCGAAGTGCCGCCCAAGCCCACCAGCCTGGAAGTGCAGAAGGCAAACACGCTGCAGATGGCGATCCGGTCGCGCCTCAAGTTGTTCTACCGTCCGGCCGGTCTTGCCGGCGATCCGGTCAAGGCACCGGGCGAACTGACTTTCAAGGCCACCAGCGCTGCCGGCACGGCGGCGGTGGTGGTGCACAACCCCACGCCGTACTACGTCACGATCACCGAACTGCGCGTGACGACGGGCGGCAGCGCGCACAAGTCCGAGCCGGGCATGGTGGCGCCGATGTCTGACCTCACGCTGTCCGTGGCGGACCTCAAGCAGGCGCCGGCCGCCGGCACTGCCATCGAATACCACTGCATCAATGATTTCGGTTCGGACGTTGTCCTCAAGGGCGCCGTCTCGCCGTGACGGCGCTGCACGCCACGACCCAGCGACGCACGTCCTGGTCCGTGGCGTGCCGTCGCGCATTCCTGAGTTCGGCCATCGCCGCCACGCTGGCTGGCGCGACTTTCAGTGCACACGCCCTGCCGGCGGCGGCCAATGGCGCCGATCCGGCCGCCTCCGGCGGCTACGCCGACTTTGACCGCAGCATGCTGTCGGGCGCTGGCCAGAACACCACCGACCTGTCGCGCTTCGAGCATGGCAACCCCGTACTGCCGGGCGAGTACGTCAGCGACGTCTACTTGAACAACGTGTGGATGAGCCGCGAGGCAGTGCGCTTCGCCGCACCCTCGGCGAAAGCGGACGCCGTGGCCTGCCTCAGCCGCAAGATGCTCGACCAGTTCGGCCTGCACCCCAAGATGGGCGACGACGTGGCCAAGCGCCTGGACGACCCGAACGGCTGCGTCTCGCTGGGTGAGTTGATCCCCGACGCGACGATGATCTTCGACATGACGCGACTGCGCCTGGACGTGAGTGTCCCGCAGGCCTACCTGGGCGTGATGCCGCGCGGCTACGTGAGCCCCGAGTACTGGGACGCCGGTACCACGGCCGGCCTGCTCAACTACAACTTCAACAGCTTCCACAGCAGCAGCCAGGGCGCCAGCCAGACCTCGTCGTACCTGGGCGTGAGCACGGGCCTGAATGTCGGCCTGTGGCACCTGCGCGAGCAGGGCACGATGACGTGGACGTCCGGGTCGGGCAACGTGCGCTCCCAATCGCACTGGCAGAACATCCAGACCTATCTGCAACGCGACTTGCCGTCGCTGCGCGCGGTGCTCTCCGTGGGCGACAGCTATACCGACGGCGCAGTGTTCGACAGCTACGGCATCCGCGGCGTGCAGCTGTCGACCGATGACCGCATGCTGCCGCAGACGATGCAGGGCTACGCGCCGATGATCCGCGGCGTGGCGACCACCAACGCGCTGGTGAGCGTGCGCCAGAACGGCGTGCAGATCTACCAGACCACGGTGTCACCCGGCCCCTTCGTCATCAACGACCTGTACCCGACCGGCTTCGGCGGCAATCTCGACGTCACCGTGACCGAAGCCGATGGCCACACCACCAGCTTTGTCGTGCCCTATGCCTCTGTCGCGCAGTTGCTGCGCCCGGGCATCACGCGTTTCGACGTCGCGGCCGGCCAGTTGCGCGCCGCCGCCATCAAGGACCAGCCTGGTGTGGTGCAGGCGACCGTGCAGCACGGCTTCAACAATCTGCTTACCGGCTATGCCGGCATCGTAGGCTCGCAGGGTTACGGCGCGGCGCTGATCGGCGCAGCCATCGACACGCACTATGGCGCCCTCGCCCTCGACGTGACCCAGGCTCAGGCGCATATCCCCGGCTACTCGACGCAGTCGGGCCAGAGCGTGCGCGTGACGTACAGCAAGATCATCCCCTCCACGCAGACCAACTTCTCCGTGGCCGCTTACCGCTATTCCACCGGCGGCTACCTCAGCCTGACCGATGCCGAGCAGGCGCGTGACTACGTGCGCCAGGGCCGTGACGCGTTCGCCACCAGCGTGACGCCGGTGGTGCCCACCATCGACGGTGTGAATGCGTCGAGCGTACTGACGCCCGCCCAGCAGGCAGCGCTCAACGGCACCACGCTCAATGCCGGCTCGTTGTTCACGGTGACGGGCGTGCAGCGCCAGCGCAGCAGTTTCACGCTGTCGATGAGCCAGCCGCTCGGCCCCATCGGCGGCTCGCTGTATGCGAACGTCTCCGTGCGCAGCTACTGGAACCGCAACGGCAACGACACGCAGTACCAGGTGGGCTACAACAACCATTTCCGTCGCCTTGCCTATGGCGTGTCGGCGACGCGCTCGGTCGACTCCACGGGCCATTACGACAACCAGTTCTTTGTGAACTTCACCCTGCCGCTGGGATCGACGCCGCATTCGCCCACGATGACGCTCAACCTGTCGCATGACGACCAGAGCGGTTCGCAGGAGCAGGCGATGGTGAGCGGCACCCTGGGTTCGGACAATCAGTACAACTATGGCGCGACCGCCTCGCACAGCTCCGGTGGATCCGGCAGCTCCAGCAACGCCGGCTCGCTGAGCGCGGGTTATCGCAGCCCGTATGCGGTCTTCTCGGCGACCTACGGCAAGGGCTCGGGCTACTCGCAGGCCTCTGTCAGCGTGAGTGGCTCGATCATCGCGCACCCGGGCGGCGTCACCTTCGGCCAGCCCATCAGCGACACCGTGGGCGTGGTCTACGCCCCTGGCGCGGCCGGCGCCCGCGTGAACAGCAGCGGCGGCATCGTCATCGATCGCTTCGGCTACGCCATCGTTCCGTACCTGACGCCGTACAGCCTCAACACGGTGCAGATCGACCCGAAGGGCCTGCCGCTGGACGTGCAGCTCTCCACCACCAGCGCACAGGTCGCCCCGTACGCGGGCGCCGTGGTGATGCTGAAGTTCAAGACCGAGAATGGCCGTACCATCCTGATCCACTCGCAGATGGAGAACGGCGATGCACCGCCGTTCGGCGCTGAAGTATTCAACGAGAAGAACGCATCGCTGGGCGTGGTGGGCCAGGCCGGCCAGATCCTGGTGCGCGGCGTCGAGCAGTCCGGCCAGCTCACCGTTCGGTGGAATGATGACGACGGCCAGGCGCAGTCCTGCTCGTTCTCGTACCAGCTGCCGGCCAAAGACAAGAACACGCCGTCCAAGGCCCCGCAGCAGATTCAGGCAACGTGCGTCAGGCCCACCATGGTCGCGCAGGCAACAAGGAGTGGCTCATGACAGGCGGCAATAACCAACGTAGGCCATGGGCACGGCTGTCGGCGCTGTGGCTGCTGATGTTGCTGGCTTTCGTCGGCTGGGCGCCATCGGCGCTGGCGGCGGCGCCCGCATGCTCCGCGTCTTCCGCCACGCTCACCATGCCGTCCAGCGTCACCGTCCAGCCGTTCGCCGGTGCCGGTCCGATCTCGGGTGCAACGGGCACGGCGACCATCACGTTCAATTGCTCGGGTCTTCCCGCGTCGAAGTCTTCGCCCGACTACACCGCGACCATCCAGGCCGGCCAGTTCCTGGCCCCGCTGGACGCTACCAACAACACGAACGGTCCGGGCATCACCTTCGCCACCAACATCACGGGGTTGGCCGTACTGGTCACCGCATCAACGGTGCAGGCCACCAGCAACAGCTGCCTTGCCTGCGGCCCCACTAGCACGGCGGGTTATGTGCCCGGCTCTATCGTCGCGCCATCCAACTCGAAGGTGAACGCGTACTCGGGCTCGTTCTCCGCCGTCTATACCGCGCAACTGATCAAGACCACCTCCGGTGCGGTATCTCCCGGCACCATCACGACGAACCAGCTCATTCCGTTCTGGTGGTACATCCCGGGCGGCAGTGTCGACTCGGTCAGCCAGGCCCTCAATGCCTATCTGATCCTGCCGAACATCACCATCACCGTGCCGACGTGCACCATTTCGGCAGGCGCCAACCAGACGGTAACGCTCCCCACCGTGGATAGCAGGCTGCTTGCCACCAGCGGCGCCACGGCCGGCCTCACACCTTTCAGTATCAGTATCACCAACTGTCCGGCGGGCGCGTCGATCGCGACCAACGTCTTCAGCGGCGGCTCCACGGACAGCACCACGGGTGCGCTGACGAACACCACCTCGTCGGCCAAGGGTGGATCAGGCGCGGCCAACCTCGAGGTGCAGTTCCTCAATGGCCCTGGCGGCAGCAACAACGCGGGCTCGCTCATCAATCTCAGCCAGACCACGGCAAGCGCACAGGGCACGAGCACCTATACGCTCGTCAACAATGGCGCGACGCTCAATTACTACGCCCAATACCTGGCTACCGGGGCGGTCACGCCGGGCCTCTTCACGGCCACGGTGCAGTACGGCATCACTTATCAGTGAACGATCACTCGTAGGTTCGCGTGACGATGCGTGTGTCGCCGCCCGCGGCATAACCCGAAAAATAAGCCAGCAGGCGATCGCTGCCCGCAACGGACTCAAGCAATGTCACATCCTGACGATAACTAGAAGCAGGCGGTGATGCCTCCCCGGAAACGGCCGGGCAGCGGTGCCGCCCGCGATCTGGCGTGGTCCCGTCCGTATCGGCCACGCTGCACGTCGGCACGACGATGGCCCCGACGAACGTGATGGTTCCACTGCCGCCCGCGTGCGCCAACGGCGTACCCAATGCCCAGGCAACGGCGCAAACCACACAGGTCCTGCGAATCCAGCCCTTCATAAGTGCCCCTTCCCGCACCCCCTGCGGAAAGAGGGGGTACATGACGGGTCTATCGGCGTGGGTATCCGGGGCTTGATATCGGAAACCCGGGCACGTTCTCAGGGCGTGAACCAAGTCACACTTTTGACGCACCCCCACCAAGGGCATACGTAGAACTACGTTGGGAAGAGGCGAGGGGCGTCGCCGGGGCTGATCCGGTTAGCGGCCAGTCTCAGCCGAACTTGAGTGCTTTGTTGGCAACGGTTTAGAAACCGCTTCCGCCAATCAACGTGAGGAAACGTACTTCTCGCGGCGGATATGCATCACCGGCAGGCCGAAGTCCTTCAGGGTGGTGAAGGCGGCGTCGACCATGTTGGGGTTACCGCACAGGTAGGCGATGTCCCGGTCGGCGCTGGGCGCCAGCTCGGCCAGCACGTTCTGCACATGGCCCGGGCGGTCGGTCGGGCGGGGCTCCGTCCGGGGCTGGCGGCTCAGGCAGCCATAGAAGTGGAAGCCCGGGTTGGCCTGGGCGAAGGCCTCGAACTGGTCCCCATAGAGCAGCTCGGTCTCGTTACGGGCGCCGTACAGCAGCACCACTTCCCGGCCTTGCTTCACCAGCTCGGCGATCTGCGGAAGCATGGCGCGGTACGGCGTGACGCCGGTGCCGGTGGCCAGCAGCAGGTAGCGGGCATTGGTATCGCCCGCCTGCAGGCAGAAACGGCCGTACGGGCCGCTGGCGTTGATGTCGCCGCCGATCGGCAGCTCGCCCAGCAGCTTGGTGGCGGCGCCGCCCTCCACGTAGCTCACGGCGATTTCGATGCGCTGCACCGGCGAGGAGCCATCCCCCACCGTGCCCACCGAATAGCTGCGCTTGGTGGCCGTGCCGTCTTCGTAATGGAAGTGGATCTGCAGGAACTGCCCCGGGGTGAAGGCCAACGGCTGGCCGTCGACGCGCTCGAACGCCATGTGCCGCACCGTGGGTGCCAGCATGGTGGAGTCAACGAGACGGAGCTGGAAATGGTCGGCCATGGGTCTTCCGGGGGAAACAGTGAAGGTCCCGTTCCTGAACGGAGCGGTATGGGAAGCCACGTATAATAGAAGGCTGGCCCCTCCGGTGCAGCCCATGTCCCCCAGTTCAACACCCGCGCTGGTCGTCGAAAACCTGCGCAAGACCTATAGCAACGGCGTCGAAGCCCTCAAAGGCATCAGTCTCACGGTCCAGCCCGGCGATTTCTTCGCCCTGCTGGGCCCCAATGGCGCCGGCAAATCCACCCTCATCGGCATCCTCTCCTCCCTGGTCAACGCCTCGGACGGCGACGCGAAGGTGTTCGGCGTGTCGGTGAACAAGCAGCGTGGCAAGGCCATGCAGCTGATCGGCCTGGTCCCCCAGGAGATCAACTTCAACCAGTTCGAGAAGCCGTTCGACATCTGCGTGAACGAGGCCGGCTTCTACGGCATTCCGCGCAAGGTCGCCGCCGAACGCGCGGAGAAGTACCTCAAGGAATTGCGCCTGTGGGACAAGGCCCAGCATCAGGCGCGCATGCTCTCCGGCGGCATGAAGCGCCGCCTGATGATCGCCCGCGCGATGATGAACGAGCCCAAGCTGCTCATCCTCGACGAGCCGACGGCGGGCGTGGACATCGAGATCCGCCGTTCCATGTGGCAGTTCGTCAGCGGCATCAACGCCGCCGGCACCACGGTGATCCTCACCACGCACTACCTTGAGGAAGCCGAGCAGCTCTGCCGCAACATCGCCATCATCGACCACGGCACCATCGTGGAGAACACCTCGATGAAGCGCCTGCTGGCCTCGCTGGACGTCGAAACCTTCGTGCTCGACGTGAACCACCTGCCTGCCGACCTGCCCGCCATCCAGGGCATCACGCTGCGTCGCGTGGACGACCACACGGTAGAGGCGGAAATGTCCCGCTCGCACGACCTCAACTCGCTGTTCGCCGGCCTGAGCGAACGCGGCGTCACGGTGACCTCGATGCGCAACAAGACCAACCGGCTGGAAGAACTGTTCGTGCGACTCGTCGAAAATGGTCGACAGGAGCAGGGCCGCAAGGACACCACGGAGAAGGTCGCATGAACGGCGCAGGCAACCTCGTTGCACTCAACACCATCGTCCGCCGCGAAATCGTGCGCATCATGCGCATCTGGACGCAGACGCTGATCCCGCCCGCCATCACGATGACGCTGTACTTCGTCATCTTCGGCAAGCTGATCGGCAGCCGCATCGGCCAGATGCACGGCTTCACCTACATGCAGTACATCGTGCCCGGCTTGGTGATGATGAGCATCATCACCAACAGCTACGGCAACATCTCCAGCTCGTTCTTCGGCGCCAAGTTCAGCCGCGCGGTGGAAGAGATGCTGGTGTCGCCGATGCCCAACTGGGTGATCCTGCTCGGCTACGTGGTCGGCGCCGTGGCGCGCGGCCTGGTGGTCGGCGGGCTGGTGCTGCTGATCGCGCTGTTCTTCACCGACCTGCACGTGGCGCATCCGATCATCACCTTCCTGTCGGTGCTGCTTGGTGCCACGGTCTTCTCGCTGGCCGGCTTCGTCAACGCGGTGTTCGCCAAGAAGTTCGACGACATCGCCCTGGTCCCCACCTTCGTGCTCACTCCGCTCACCTACCTGGGCGGCGTGTTCTACTCGGTGGACCTGCTGGGCGAACCCTGGCGCAGCATCTCCATGGTCAATCCCATCCTGTACATGGTGAACGCGTTCCGCTTCGGCGTGCTCGGCGTGAGCGACGTGCAGATCGGCGTGGCCTTTGCGGTGATGCTGGTGTTCGTGGTCGGCCTGGCCGCCGTGGCGTTGCACCTGCTCAAGCGCGGCGTCGGCTTGCGCTCGTGAATTTGCTCGTCATCCCCGCGAACCCCGCAAAAGGGGGCGAGGGCGGGGATCCAGCGTCTTTTTTGCAAGGTTCCAATCAGCGTGAAAAGGCACTGGATCCCCGCCCTCGCCCCCTTTTGCGGGGTTCGCGGGGATGACGGTGATGAAAGTTTAGGTACATTCCATCCATGCGCGTCAACAAATACATCAGCGAAGCCGGCATCTGCTCCCGCCGCGAGGCGGACGAACTGCTGCTGGCCGGCCGCGTCACCATCAACGGTGAAGTCGTCACCACCGGTGCGAAAGCGCTGGAAGGCGACGAAGTGCGCGTGGACGGCGAGCTCGTCAAGGCGCGCATCCTTGCGCATACGCCCTCGGCCAAGCGCGCCGTATATATCGCACTGAACAAGCCGGTGGGCGTCACCTGCACCACCGACAGCACGGTGAAGGACAACATCGTCGACTTCGTCGACCACCAGGAACGCATCTTCCCCATTGGTCGCCTGGACAAGGACTCCGAAGGCCTGATCCTGCTCACCAGCAACGGCGACATCGTCAACGAGATCCTGCGCTCGGAGAACAATCACGAGAAGGAATACCTGGTGGCGGTGAACAAGGCGGTGACCGATGAGTTCCTGCAGGGCATGGCGCGCGGCGTGCGCATCCATGGGCAGATGACCAAGCCTTGCAAGGTGCGCAAGATCGCGAAATTTGGGTTTGCCATCATCCTGACGCAGGGTCTGAACCGGCAGATTCGTTTGATGGCGGCGGCGTTTGGTTACCGCGTGACGCAGTTGCGGCGCGTGCGGATCATCAACGTGAAGCTGGGGCATCTGAAGCCGGGGCAGTGGCGCAATCTGACGGATGCGGAGTTGAAGGGGTTGTTGCCGCAGCGGACGCAGTGGTAGTTGGTTTTCGCGGGACGCTTCTTTTCCCCTTTCCTCTTTGATGCGCACGGGGGAGCGGCCATGGACGGCTTCGATTTTGAAGGTATAGGGCTGACGTGAGGGGTAGGGCCTGCCTCACCGCTTCATTCTTTAGCCGTCATCCCTGCGGAGGCAGGAGGCGCTTTTCAACAGCCGAAGGGCTGGTCATCCAGTGACTTTGCCTTTGACCTTCGGTTGCCGTGATGCCGCGACCTGGCCGCTTACGCAGCGGGCGTTTCGACCTTCTGCCGAAGGCCGAGTCACTTTTCTTTTGCTGGCCCAAAAGAAAAGTAACCCAAAGAGAATGGCCTTGAGAGCTAGAGCTGGCAGCATGTCGTCAGGATAAGCCCGAGCGCTTGAGGAAAGTTGCTACACGGCAACCTTCGCCTCTACACAGCGGGTACTTCCCAGCGCTTCGCAACGCGCCATGGCGATGAGGACTTAAAGCGGAGCCTCGCTTTCCTTTGGCGCGGTCGTGATACGCGCCGCCGCCCGCTTTTCTGTGGGAGCGCACCCTGTGCGCGACAAGCCAACGGAGCGGTGAGCACGAGACGCCGCTGTCGCGCACAGGGTGCGCTCCCACAAGGGTTCCGCCTGTTTGAGATGCTCCGCCAGAGGCTCGGGCCCTTGCTCTGGCTTTTGGCTTTTGGCTTTTGGCTTTTGGCTTTTGGCTTTTGGCTTTTGGCTTTTGGCTTTTGGCTTTTGGCTTTTGGCTTTTGATCTCCCTGGTCCCCGTAACCCGCCCGCGAACCTGGAGGGCCGAAGGCCCGCAAGGCGCGTCATCCGGGGGGCCCTTTCTTTGGGTTACTTTTCTTTGGGCAAGCAAAGAAAAGTGACCCGCCCTCCGGCAGGAGGGCGGAAGCCCGCGGCAGGCGAGCCAGGTCGCGGGATCACAGCAGCCGAAGGTCAAAAGCAAAGTCACTGGATGACCAGCCCTTCGGCTGTTGAAAAGCGCCTCCTGCCTTCGCAGGGATGACGGCGGAAGAGGCCAAGCGGTAAGGCAAGCCCCTCATCCCTGCCCTCACCCCCTCCAAACCACACCCACCCCGCTCCCGCACACCCAGCAGGGGGCGAGGAAGACGAGCATCGACTCAACGGACCTCCTCTCCCCCTCGCCAGCCCACCCACATCCCCAACCCCAGCAAACGTGCTGCATCGCAACAGCACAACCCACCCCACCTCACCCAAACCCACCCACCAAAGGCCCCATCGAACACATACCTCCGAACGCACCCGCACAAACCGTTACAAACGCACCCATCGCTCGACATCCCCTCCCCGCTGGTGCATACGTATTCACTTCGATGAATCGGCGACGCCATCGCAGAATCGCCGGACTCAGAATCGGGGAGAGGCAATGAATCTGAATTCCACACCGGCGTCGAAGAACGCCGTCGATGATCTTGGGCAGCACGCCACCGCGCGCGTGGTGTTGATTGCGGCCGCCGCCGCGCTTGGTGGTTTCCTGTTCGGTTTCGACACCGCCGTGATCAACGGCGCCGTCGATGCCGTGCGCGGCAATTTCGGGCTGGACGCGGCGCGCATCGGTTTCGCGGTGTCGTGTGCCCTGCTCGGCTCCGCGGCCGGCGCCTGGTACGCGGGCCCGTTGGCGGATCGCTTCGGGCGCGTTCGCGCCATGCAGGTGGCGGCCTTGTTTCTCGCGCTGAGCGCGCTGGGTTCGGGTCTGGTCACCGGCGTGGGCAGCCTCGTGTTCTGGCGTCTGGTGGGCGGTATCGGCGTGGGCGTGGCCTCCGTGATCGCGCCGACCTATATCGCGGAAATCTCGCCGGCCGCCGTGCGCGGCCGGCTCGGTTCGCTGCAGCAGCTGGCGATCGTGCTCGGCATCTTCGCCGCATTGCTCAGTGACGCGTGGCTGGCCGGTACGGCCGGTGGCGCGGCGCATACGCTGTGGCTGGGCCTGGCCGCGTGGCGCTGGATGTTCCTCGTCGCCGTGGTGCCGGCGCTGGTCTACGGCTCGCTGGTGCTGGGCGTGCCGGAATCGCCGCGCCACCTGGTCGCCAAGGGCCGGCTGGCCGAAGCGAAGGACGTGCTGCGCCAGGTGCTGGACATGCACAACGATGCCGCACTGGATGCCAAGGTGAAGGACATCCAGGACAGCCTGCATTCGGAATACCGCCCCACCCTCAAGGACCTGCGCGGCCCGCGCCTGGGCCTGCTGCCGGTGGTGTGGATCGGCATCCTGCTGTCGGTGTTCCAGCAGTTCGTGGGCATCAACGTCATCTTCTATTACTCGTCCACGCTGTGGCACTCGGTGGGCTTCAGTGAATCCGATTCGTTCTCCATCACCGTCGCCACGTCGGTGGTGAACGTGCTGGTGACCCTGGTGGCCATCGCGCTGGTGGATCGCATCGGCCGCAAGCCGCTGCTGGTGATCGGCTCGGCCGGCATGACCATCACGCTGGGTGCGATGGCCTGGTGCTTCTCGCAGGCCACCGGGGCCGGTGCGAACCTGAGCCTGCCGGCGCCGTGGAACATGGTGGCGCTGGTGTCGGCCAATGCCTATGTCGTGTTCTTCGGCCTGAGCTGGGGCCCGATGGTATGGGTACTGCTGGGCGAGATGTTCCCCAACCGCATCCGCGCCATTGCGCTCGCCGTGGCCGCCGCCGCGCAGTGGCTGGCCAACTTCGTCATCACCAGCACCTTCCCGGCGCTGTCCGAAGTGGGCCTGTCGTTCGCCTATGGCCTCTACGCCGCGTTCGCCCTGATCTCGCTGGTCTTCGTGATGAAGGCCGTGCGCGAGACCAAGGGGATGGAACTGGAAGACATGCAGAGCTGATTCGGCTTCGCCGCCGTAGCGCTGCACCTGCTCAATCGCGGCGTGGGCCCGCGTTCTTGATCTTGCTCGTCATCCCCGCGGCGGCGGGGATCCAGGGACTTTCTGCGAGGCTCCTGCACGATTGAAAGGCACTGAATCCCCGCATTCGCGGGGATGACGGTGTGAAGGTTGTGGCACGCATGGGCTGGGTGCCGGGGCGACATCGCCCGGTGGCCCAGACCACGTCTTCACCCCGCCATGCGATCATGGCGCATGACTGATTTCCGCACGCTCCCGCTCAAGCCCGCGCTGCTCGCCAGCGTGGAGACCCTCGGCTACACCGAGATGACCCCGGTACAGGCGCAGAGCCTGCCACCCATCCTGGAAGGCCGCGACGTGATCGCGCAGGCCCGCACCGGCAGCGGCAAGACCGCCGCCTTCGGGCTGGGCCTGCTGCAGCACCTGGACGTCGACACCATCCGCCTGCAGGCGCTAGTGCTCTGCCCCACCCGCGAGCTGGCCGACCAGGTCAGCAAATCCATCCGCAAGCTGGCGGCCAATATTCCCAACGTGAAGCTGCTGACGCTGTGCGGCGGCATGCCGCTGGGCCCGCAGCTCGCCTCGCTCACGCATGATCCGCACATTGTGGTCGGCACGCCCGGCCGCGTGCAGGAGCACCTCAAGCGCGGCAGCCTGCACGGCGGCGGTATCAAAACGCTGGTGCTGGACGAAGCGGACCGCATGCTCGACATGGGCTTCAGCGAGGCCATCGACGACATCGTCGGGCGCATCGCCAAGCACCACCAGACGCTGCTGTTCTCGGCCACTTATGCGGAGGAGATCCGCCAGGTGAGCAAGCGCCTGCAGCGCGATCCGGTGGAAGTGACGGTGGAGGCACCGCACGAGGAGTCCACCATCGAGCAGCGCTTCCACGAAGTGGAACCGGCGCACAAGCTGGACGCGCTGGCGCAGTTGCTTGCCAAGGGCACGCTCAGCACGGAGCAGGCGCAGCATGCGCTGGTGTTCTGCAATATGCGCAAGGACGTGGACGCCGTGGCGCAGGAGCTGGATCGACGCGGTTTCTCCGCGCTCGCCCTGCATGGCGACATGGAACAGCGCGACCGCGACGAAGTGCTGGTGCAGTTCGCCAACCGCAGCTGCTGCGTTCTGGTGGCTACCGACGTGGCCGCGCGCGGCCTGGATATCGCCTCGTTGCCGCTGGTCGTGAGCTATGACATCGCGCACGACCCGGATACGCACACCCACCGTGTGGGCCGCACCGGCCGCGCGGGCGAGGATGGCCTGGCCATTACCCTGGTGACACCGCGCGAGCGCCCCAAGGCGCAGAACATCGAGGAGCAGCTCGGCCATCCATTGCCGTGGCACCCGCTGCGGGTGTCGCCGCCGCGCGGCAAGCAGCTCAACCTGGCGCCGATGAAGACGCTGGTGATCGACGCGGGCCGGCAGGACAAACTGCGTCCGGGCGACATCCTCGGCGCGCTCACCGGCGATGCGGGGCTGGAGGGCAAGGACATCGGCAAGATCGACGTGTTTGCCACGCGCGCCTATGTCGCGATCCGGCGCGATCTTGCGAACAAGGCGCTGGAGCGGCTGCGCGCGGGCAAGATCAAGGGCCGCAACTTCCGCGTTCGCGCCCTGCACTGATGCCCACCTGTCACCGCACGGAAACCGCCTGATGATCCGCTGGCTCGCCTTCGCCGCGCTTGGCGCACTCGCCACCACCGCCCACGCCACCACGCCGGTCTACGGTTTCCGCGTGGTGCATGCCTACCCGCATGACACCTCGGCCTATACCGAGGGCTTGTTCTACAAGGATGGCTACCTGTACGAGAGCACGGGCGAGGCCGGCTCATCGACCGTGCGCAAGGTGGAACTGGAAAGCGGCAAGGTGGTGCAGCGCCACGACCTGCCGGCGAAGTATTTCGGCGAGGGCATCGTGGACTGGGGCTCGCGCATCGTGCAGCTCACCTGGAAGGACCAGTTGGGCTTCGTCTACGACATGGCGACGTTCAAGCCGCAGCGCACCTTCAACTATCCCGGCGAGGGCTGGGCACTGACGCGCGACAACAAGCACATCTACATGAGCGACGGCTCGGCCGTGCTGCGCGTGCTCGATCCGCAGACGCTGGCGTCCGTTGGCAGCATCCTGGTCACCGACAACGGCCAGCCGGTGACCAACCTCAACGAGCTGGAATGGGTGAAGGGTGAGATCTACGCCAACGTGTGGCTCACCGACCGCATCGCGCGCATTGATCCGGCCACTGGCCGCGTGACCGGCTGGATCGACCTCGCCGGCCTCTTCGACGTCGGCAGCCTGCCCGATCCGGGCAACGACGTGCTCAACGGCATTGCCTACGACGCCCAGCATGACCGCCTGTTCGTCACCGGCAAACGCTGGCCGAAGCTGTTCGAGATCACCCTGGTGCCGCCGGCCCGCTGAGCCGGGCTATGCGCCCCCTGCCGTTCGGCAGGGGTGACACTACCCGGGCGGCGTTACAGTGGGGCGTTACCTTGCCCGGAGCTTTCGATGCGCCACGTCCCTCTTCTGCTGCCGCTGGCCCTGAGCCTGGCCGTCTCCGCCGCCTACGCCGACGAGACGCCCGTACAGCCGCACGCGCAGCCCTCCCTGCTCACGCTGTCCACCGCACCCAGCGAAGCCCGATTGCACGCCACCATCGAGACGCTGGTGGGCTTCGGCACCCGCCACACGCTGTCGGACACCCAGTCGAACAAGCGCGGCATCGGCGCTGCAAGGCGCTGGGTGAAATCGCAGTTCGAGGCCATCTCCAAGGAATGCGGCGGCTGCATCGAGATCGTCACGCCCTCGCAGGTGTTCACCGGCAAGCGCATTCCGCAGCCCACGGAAGTGATGGACGTAGTGGCGATCAAGCGCGGCAAGACCGATCCCAAGCGCGTGATTGTGATGACCGGCCACCTCGACTCGCGCGTCACCGACGTGATGAACGCCAAGTCCGACGCGCCCGGCGCGAACGACGATGCCTCCGGCGTCGCCGCGCTGATGGAAGCCGCGCGCCTGCTGTCGAAGGAAGACAACGACGCCACGCTGGTATTCGCCGCGCTGTCCGGTGAAGAACAGGGCCTGTACGGCGGCAAGGTACTGGCCGACTACGCCACCGCGCAGGGCTGGCAGGTGCAGGCGGATCTCAACAACGACATCGTCGGCAACAGCCACGGCCAGAACGGTGTGCTGGACAACACCACGGTGCGCATCTTCTCCGAAGGCACCAAGAGCAACGAAACGCCGGAACAGGCGAAGTACCGCGCCTATCACGGCGGTGAAGTGGACTCGCCCTCGCGCAACGTGGCGCGCTACATGGAACAGATCGCCACCACCACCCTGCCCGACCTGCGCGTGCACATGGTCTACCGCACCGACCGCTACAGCCGCGGTGGCGACCAGGTGCCGTTCCTGGAAGCGGGTTATCCGGGCGTGCGCGTCACCGAGGGCCACGAGGACTACACCCGCCAGCACCAGGACCTGCGCACCGACAAGGGCATCAAGTACGGCGACACCATCGACGGTGTCGATTTCCGTTATCTCGCCCGCGTCACCGCACTCAACACGGTGACCATGGCGGCCATGAGCCGCGCGCCCGCGCCACCCACCGGCGTGAGCATCGAAGGCGCGCTCGCCACCGACACCACCGTGCACTGGAAAAAGGTGCCGGGCGCCACCGGTTATGTCGTGCACTGGCGCGACACCACCGCGCCGCAATGGCAGTACAGCCGCGCGGTGGGCGATGCCGACCAGGCCGTGATCAAGGATGTGGTGATCGACGACTGGTTCTTCGGTGTCTCGGCCGTGTCCGCCGCGGGCTACGAAAGCCCCGTGGTGTTTCCGGGCGATGCAGGTAGCTTCGAGCGCTCGCCCGCGCCCAAGTCGCCCTGATACGGCGGGCCTGCATCGCTTTCGGGGTTATGCGCTACCTATGCGCCATGCGCTGGCACTCTCCCTCACCGTCATCCCCGCGAACCCCGCAAAAGGGGGCGAGAGCGGGGATCCAGTGCCTTGGCCCTCAAGAGCTGAAAGGCGCTGGATTCCCGCCTTCGCGGGAATGACGGTTTAGAAAAGGGCAGCGCCTTACGGGCGGCACCAAGCGTCGCCCACCAACCTCGCAAAGCCTCAACCGGCCTGGGTCTGAGCAGGGCTCGTTCAAGATCGCCACAAGCCCACCCGATCACCTCACCGTCATCCCCGCTCTCGCCCCCTTTTGCGGGGTTCGCGGGGATGACGGTGAGGCGGGGCTGGCGCGCAGTGGCAAGCGCAGAGCAAGAACCCCAAAACCCCTCTAAGATGACCGTGCCGCTGCGCCTGAGGGGGAGCAGCGGCCGCATCGAGAGGGATGCGTATCAACGGACGATACCCAGGGGGATTCCATGTTCCGCAAGACGCTCATGCCGGCGCTGCTGCTGGCTGCCTTCACTCTCGCCGCACCCGTCGCGGCCATGCCCGATGCACAGGGCGAGCACCACGTGACCGCCGAGCAATTCGTCAGCTCGCTGCACCCGACGACCGGCGACGTCACCATTCCTGAGGCACAGGCCACGCTGAAACTGGCCGATGGCTACAGCTTCCTCTCCGCCAGCGACGCCCAGCGCGTGCTGACCCAGGCCTGGGGCAACCCGCCTGACAACAGCGTGCTCGGCATGATCCTGCCCACCACAGACGCGCACACCGTGCTCAACGGGAAGGCCTGGGCGGTGGTCGTCACTTTTGTCGACGAAGGCTACGTGTCCGACAAGGACGCCGCCAAGATCGACTACGACGACATGCTCAAAGACCTGAAGAAGGCCACGCAGGAAAGCAACGAGGAGCGCCTCAAGGCCGGCTATCCCGCCATCGACCTGCTGGGCTGGGCCGAACCGCCGCACTATGACGCCTCCACGCACAAGCTGTACTGGGCCCGCGACCTGCAGTTCAGGAAGGCCGACGGCAGCAATGGCGGCCACACGCTGAACTACGCCATCCGCGTACTGGGTCGCCGCGGTTACCTCTCGCTCAATGCGGTGGCGCCGATCGGCCAGCTCGACAAGGTGCGCGCGGACATGCCCGACGTGGTGGCCATGGCCGAGTTCAACCAGGGCGAGCGCTACGCCGATTACAACGCCGGTACCGACAAGGCCGCTGCCTACGGCATTGCCGCGCTGGTAGCCGGCGGCATTGCCGCCAAGGCCGGGCTGTTCGCCAAGCTCGGCGTGCTGCTGCTCGCGCTGAAGAAGTTCATCGTGCTCGGTATCGCCGCCATCGGCGCCTTGTTCCGCAAGATCTTCAAGAGCAAGCAGGCGTAAAGACGTCCGGCGGCTGCGTCGGCACACGACGCAGCCGGCCGTTCATCACGCTTCAATGCCGGCTTTCCCAGGGCACACCCAGCGCGATCAGGCGGCGCAGGCCATCGTCGCTGGGCTGCAAGGCACGGCTGCCGCTGCGGCGGCGCAACCAGCCTGCATCGAGCATCACCTCGGTCAACGACACGCCCAGCGGGCCGCCCAGATGCAGCCGCCGCTCCGTCCAGTCCAGGCATCCGCGCCCAGCCAGGGGCAATAGCGCCTCCACCCGCACGGCATCCAGTCCCGCCGCCACCAGCGCCTGCGCGCCTTCGTCATGCAGGCGCATGCCCTCGCTGGCCGCCTGCACGAAACCCCGCTGCAGCAACGCATCGCACAGGCCTACGCCCAACAGCCCCGCAAGATGGCGATAGCAGGTACGCGCCATGCGCAGGGGACGATCGCCGCCGCTGGGGTCGGGCAGCACCGGTCGCGTACGCGGCAGTGCCAGCGCCTCGATCAGCGCGGCCACGTCGTCGTTGGCGAGGCGGTAGTAGCGATGACGGCCCTGCTCGTGCACGGCAAGCAGGCCGCCCTCCAGCAGGCGCTTGAGATGTGCACTGCCCGTCGCCGCGCCCACGCCAGCCACACGGGCCAGCTCGCCGGCCGGACGCATGGTGCCGTCGATAAGCGCCAGCAGCATGGCGGCACGCGCCGGTTCGGCAAGCAGCGCGCCGATCTCGGCCAGCTGGTAACGGCTTGGGGAGATCGCATCGTTCATGCGCGGAGTCTAACGCCGCCACGGCGACGGACGGTTCGATGCCCGGCGAAACATTCAGTCGCAAAGACCGGGACACTGGGGCCATGGACATGCATCGTTTTCCCGACACGCGGGTCATCCACCCGTCCATCCTCTACTTCGGCACGCCAGTGGTACTGATCACCACGCGCAACCGGGACGGCTCCACCAACATCACGCCGATGTCGTCCGCCTGGGCGTTGGCTGACCGCATCGTCATCGGCCTGTCCGGCGGTGGCCAGGGCCTGGCGAACCTGCGGCGCGAGCGTGAATGCGTGCTCAACCTTGCCGGCGAAGACATGCACCGCGGCGTGGAACGCATTGCCCCGACCACCGGCAAAGCGACCGTGCCGCCGTGGAAACAGGCCATCGGCTATCGACACGAAGCGGACAAGTTCGCGCTGGGCGGCTGGCACGAACTTCCTTCACTCACGGTGAGGCCACCGCGCATCATGGAATGCCCGCTGCAACTGGAAGCCCAGGTGCTGCTCGAGGTCGAACGTCCGCTGGAAGCATGGCGCGACAGCGCGGGCGGCTACGCCATCATCGAACTGGAAGTGCTGCACGTGCATGCGCACGAAAACGTTACCGTGCCCGGCACGCAACATGTCGACCCGCAACGTTACCGTCCGCTGTTCTATCTGTTCCGCCATTACGTGGGCCCCGGCAAGCCCCTGGGTCGGACGTTTAAAGCGGAAGTTTGAGCGACACCGGGTGATGTTGCTGCATGGAAAGCCGGTGCTAGGATCGGCCCCACCACAGGTCCGGTACGAACACGGTCGAGTATGCGCATGCTGGTCACGGGCAGTTCGGGTCATCTGGGCGAGGCACTGGTGCGCACGTTGCAGGGCACCGGGCACGAGGTGATCGGTTTGGATGTGGTCGAAGGGCCGTACACCCACCGCGTCGGCTCCATCGCCGATCGAGCCTTCGTACGCCGCTGCATCGCCGGCGTGGCCACCGTGTTCCACCCCGCCACGCTGCACAAGCCGCACGTCGCCACGCACACCCGGCAGGATTTCCTGGACGTCAACCTCACCGGCACGCTGAACCTGCTGGAAGAAGCCGTGTCCACCGGCGTGGAGTCGTTCGTCTACACCAGCACCACCAGTGTGTTTGGCGACGCACTGACGCCGAAGTCCAGCGACCCGGCCGTGTGGGTCACCGAAGACATGGCCGCCGTGCCCAAGAACATCTACGGCGTCACCAAGGCCGCGGCCGAGGACCTGTGCCAGTTGTTCCAGCGCAACCAGGGCCTGTCCACCATGGTATTGCGCACCTCGCGCTTCTTCCCCGAGGAAGACGATGACCGCACCGCGCGTGCGCGTTACACCGACGACAACCTCAAGGCCAACGAGTACCTCTACCGGCGCGTGGACATCGAGGACGTGGTGAGCGCGCACCTGCTTGCCGCGCGTCGCGCGCCGATGCTGGGTTTTCGCCGCTACATCATCAGCGCCACCACGCCATTCGCGCAGGAAGACCTGGCCGGGCTGCGCGTGCACGCGCCACTGGTGGTGCGTCGACGCGTGCCGGGTTACGAGGCGGTCTATGCGCAGCACGGCTGGACGATGGCGCAGGGTATTGATCGCGTGTATGTGAACCAGCGTGCCCGCGAGGAGTTGGGTTGGGCGCCGCGCCATGATTTCGCCGCGCTGATGACGCGCTTGCAGGCGGGCGGGGATATCCGCAGCGCGCTCGCGCGGGAGGTTGGCTCCAAGGGGTATCACGCGGAGGTTTTCGGTGATGGGCCTTATCCGGTTGAGTCGTGATGGGTGAGGGGCCGAGGTGGGCTCACCGTGTGGGTGAAGGTGTCGTTCTGGCGAAACTCAGGAAGGGGCGGGTTTAGGCAAGCTCGGACGCGTTCCGCGGGGGGGCTGGCTTTGCGTCGGAGAAGGGCCGTAGCGGCGCCTCGACAAGCTCGCCGCGCCGCCTCACTTATGGCGTCGCCGCCGCGGAAGAAGAAGGCGATTCTGCAATCTGGCCACTCCGCTTCATAAACACCGTCATCCCGGCGTAGGCCGGGATCCAGTTTCGGCGAAATTTGGTCTTCGCCTCAGGGGATACGGCGATCTGGCCGCTTACGCAGCGGGCGTTTCGACCTTCTGCCGAAGGCCGAGTCACTTTTCTTTTGCTGGCCCAAAAGAAAAGTAACCCAAAGAAAATGGCCTCAAGAGCCAGAGCTGGCAGCATTCTGTGGGGATAAGCCCGAACGGTTGAGGCAAGTCGTCGCTTGGCAACCTTCGCCTCTGCACAGCAGGTACTACCAAGCGCTTCGCAACGCGCCATGGCGATGAGGACTTAAAGCAGCCCCTCGCTTCGCTTCAGCTCTGATGGGACCCACGCGGTCCCCCGTTTGTCTGTGGGAGCGCACCCTGTGCGCGACAACCTAACGGAGCGGTGACTACGAGACGCCCCAGTCGCGCACAGGGTGCGCTCCCACAGACATGCCGGCACAACTGAGTTCCATTGCGACATTCGACGCAATGTGCAGCGAAGCAGCACGAGCCGTCCGCTTTGGCTTTGGCTTTGGCTTTGGCTTTGGCTTTGGCTTTGGCTTTGGCTTTGGCTTTGGCTTTGGCTTTGGCTTTTGATCTCCCGGGTCCCCGTATGACGCGGCGGGCGGGTGGAGATCAGGCCCCGTAGGGGTGCCAGGGACGGATCCCTGGCACTTTTCGTCGGGGCAGGATGCCCCGTCGAAAAGCCCGGAACCCGCCCGCGGACCTTCCGGGCCAATGACCCGGAAGGCGCGTCATCCGGGGGGCCCTTTCTTTGGGTTACTTTCGACGCGAAGCTAGTCCCGTGGGATCTTTGGGCAAGCAAAGAAAAGTGACCCGGCCTCCGGCAGGAGGGCGGAAGCCCGCGGCAGGCGAGCCAGGTCGCGGGAGCGCCTGAGGCGACGACCGACCACTACAGAAACTGGATCCCGGCCTGCGCCGGGATGACGGCTAAAGAACGAGGCGGTGAGGCAAGGCTGCCATCCTCACCCTTACCCTCCCCTCACTTCCCAAAACCGCCACCAATCATGGCCGATCCTCACGCCCCCCAAAGGCGAGCAAGCCCCCTAACCAACAATAGCCAACACCGCCGCCACCCAGATCACCGCCACACCACAGGCAAACGCCCGCCGCGCAGGCTGGATACGCTCGGCGCCGTCCTCCGCCACCGGCGTGGTAACCATCCACGGTACCGACGCCAGCAAGGCGAACCCGATGAAGGCCAGCACGATCACCACCACGTCTACCGCTCGCCATGGCACGGGTTCGTGCACGCCCCAGTACCCCAGGAAGGCCATGCCCATCGCGCACAGGGTGGCCGACGCGGAACACAACCCGACAACTGAACCTGTTGGCGCGCGCATGGCGGCGACCTCTGGCTTGGGATGCCGCAGGGTAGCGCAGCTGCCCCGCCGGCCGTCGTGAAAGGCCGTGTCGAAATCGGCCGGCCCCGTTCGTCATGTGGGTAAGCTCGCCAAAAGCGACGCCCCATACCTCATCCCAGGGAGTCAACGATGTTCCTGTCCAGCCGCATGACCCGCACCCTCGCCAGCGCCTTGCTGTTCCCGCTTGCCGCCGCCACGGCACAGGCCGGCGCCGCCACCTATGTCGTCGACCCGGCGCACACCTACCCCAGTTTCGAGGCCGACCACTTTGGTGGCCTGTCCACTTGGCGCGGCAAGTTCGACCGAACCTCGGGCAAGGTGACGCTGGACAAGACAGCCGGCACCGGCAGCGTGGATATCACCGTGGATGCCACCAGCGTGGATTTCGGCCTGGACGCCATGAACGAGAAAGCGCGCAGCAACGAGTTGTTTGACGCCGCCAAATACCCCACGGCGACGTATCGCGGCACGCTTGCCGGCTTCGTCAACGGTGCGCCAACGAAGGTGGATGGCTCGCTGACGCTGCACGGCGTGACGCGCCCGCTTGAGCTGGCCATCAAGAGTTTCAAGTGCGTGCCGCATCCGCTCTACAAGCGCGAGCTGTGCGGGGCCGATGCCTATGCCAGCTTCAAGCGCGACGAGTTCGGCATCACCGCCGGCAAGGACTACGGCTTCAACATGGACGTGGTGCTGCGCATCCAGGTGGAAGCCCTGGTCGACGACGGCAGCGCCGGCAAGACCGCGCTGGCCACGCCCGCTCACTGATGCCCGGAGCCCAATCATGTCACTCACGCTCTACATGCACCCGCTGGCGGCCTACTGCCACAAGGCCCTGATTGCGCTGTACGAAAACGACACGCCATTCCACGCGCACCTGGTGGACCTGGCGGACAATGCGCAGCGCGCGGCGTTCTATGCGCTGTGGCCCATCGGCAAGTTCCCCGTACTCAGCGACCACGCCCGCGGCCGTCTGGTACCCGAGTCGAGCATCATCATCGAGTACCTCGCCCGGCACTACCCGGGCCCGATCGCCCTGGTTCCCGACGATGCCGACGACGCCCGCGAGGTACGCTTCCGCGATCGCTTCTATGACCTGTACGTCATGGAACCCACGCAAAAGGTGATCACCGACCGCCTGCGCCCGCAGGGCGATCACGACCGCTATGGCGTCACGCTGGCCCGGGAAAAGCTGCGCGCTGCACTCGACCTGATCGAACACGAGTTCAAACGTGACGACGGCAAGCGCCCCTGGGCGGCCGGCGAGCACTACAGCATGGCCGACTGCGCCGCGTCGCCCGCGCTGTTCTATGCCAACTTCGTGATCCCGCTGGAAGACAACCACCCGCTCACTGCCGCCTACCTGCTTCGCCTGATGCAGCGTCCGTCCTACGCCCGCGTGCTGCGCGAGGCGGAGCCCTACCTGCACATGGTTCCCACCGAGCCCGTCGAAGCCTGACGCCCGAAACGACCGTCATCGCCACAAGGAGACCTACGATGCTCATCGCACTCATCATCGTCCTGCTCGTCATCGCCGCCGTGCTGGCCGTGGCCGCCTCGCGCCCCGACCAGTTCCGCATCGAGCGCGCCGCCACCATCAAGGCTGCGCCCGAACGCATCTTTCCCTACATCAACGACCTGCACCGCTGGCAGTCGTGGTCGCCCTACGAGAAGAAGGATCCGGCCATGCAGCGCAGCTTCGAGGGCCCGTCGAGCGGGCAAGGCGCGGCCTATGGCTGGAGCGGCAACAAGAACATCGGCAGTGGCCGCATGGAGATCAGCCAATCCACACCGTCCTCGCTCGTGCGCATCCAGCTGGAGTTCTTCACGCCGTTCAAGGCTAGCAACACGGCGGAGTTCGTGCTCGAGCCGCAGGGCGATGCCACGCGCATCACCTGGTCCATGCAGGGCCACTCCAACTTCATGAGCAAGCTGATGGGCCTGGTGTTCAACGTCGACAAGATGGTCGGCAAGGATTTCGAAGACGGCCTGGTCAACCTGCGCACGCTGGCAGAGAAAGCAGCCTGATCGCGCCGCGCCATGGCATGCGGGCGGGCACATGTTTTCCAAATAAATAACGGCAGACTTACGCGAGCCCTAAGCAAGCCGGCTTGCGGCTGAATGGAATCGGGAAGGCGCATGACGCACGTCAACCGCCTTCCTGTCCCCTCGTTTTCCGGCCTGAGTCATCCATCCACGGGATGGCCTACAGGGGTCTCACACACCGCCATGCAGTGGGCGCAAGCCCAGGGGTTGCGACACCTGTCCAAAACCTATCGGAACAACGAGGACCCAAGCCCATGAAGAACCTTATGACGTCGCGTTTCAGCCTGATCGCCTTCGGCATGGTCGCCGCCCTCGCCAGCGCCGGTGCCATGGCGCAGGCCACCAACCCGCAGGACATCCCGGGCCATCCGCGCGTAAGCGAAGTGAACCAGCGCCTGGAGAACCAGCAGGACCGCATCCAGGCCGGCGTTGCCGACGGCCAGCTCAACGCCAAGCAGGCCGCGCGTGACGAAAAGCAGGACGCCAACATCGCCGCCCGCGAAAGCCGCGACGAAGCCCAGCACGGTGGCCACCTGACCAAGCAGGAACAGAAGAACCTCAACAAGTCGCTCAACAAGGACAGCAAGCGCATCCACAAGCAGCGCACCAATTGATCGCGCACGCGACCTGACCCTCGAACGACCCGGCTCGCCCGGGCCGTTCGCCTATCCGCCGGCACAACTTCCAGCACTGGTCCCCCGCCCCCGCCGTGCCAGTATCCCGAAACCATCATTCGGGCGGGAGCATCGTATGGTCAGCAAGATCCTGGCGGCGGCGTGCGTGTGTGCACTCACCTTCGGCGCGGCTCACGCGGCCGATCCAGCCGCAGGCAAGCCACAGTACGGCGCCTGGGGTTTCGACCAGGCCGGCGCTGATACATCGGTGAAGCCCGGCAACGACTTCTTCCGCTACGCCAACGGCACCTGGCTGGACCGCACGCCGATCCCCGCCGACAAGCCCGCGGTGAGCCTGCGGCTGGCGATGACCGACCTCACCGAGCAGCGCCTGCACGACCTCATGGAAACGGCAGCCAAGAGCAAGGCCGGCGATGCGACCATCGAAGGCAAGGTCGGTGCGTTCTACCAGTCCTTCATGGATCAATCGCACATCGACGCCCTGGGTGCGAAACCCATCGCACCGCAGCTCGACGCGGTGAAGCAAGCCACCACGCGCGATGCGCAGGCAGCGCTGATGGGACGCACCAACACTGATTTCGAGGGCTCGTTGTTCAATCTCGGCATTGACGTCGACCTGAAAGACATCAGCCACTACTCGGTCTACCTCTCGCAGGCAGGCCTTGGCATGCCGGACCGCGACTACTACCTCAAGCCGGCATTCGCGAAGCAGAAGGCCGCGTATCAGGCCTATGTCGCACGACTGCTCACCCTCGCCGGCTGGCCGCAGCCGGACGCTGCGGCGAAGGACGTGGTGGCGTTCGAGACAGCCATAGCCGAAGCGAGTATCAGCAAGGTCGAACAGCGCGATCCCGTCGCCATGTACAACCCAATGAGCGTGGACGAGCTGAAAAAGCTCGCGCCCGGCTTTGCGTGGAATGATTTCCTCCAGTCCGCCCAGCTCGGCCAGCTGACCCACGTAGTGGTGATGGAAAAGACGGCATTCCCGAAACTCACCGCGTTGTATGCCCGCACGCCGGTGGCCACCGTCCAGGCGTGGCAGGCCGCTCGCATCGCGGACAACGCCGCCTACTATCTTTCGGAGCCGTTCCAGCAGGCGTACTTCGAGATGCACAACAAGACGCTGGCAGGCCAAGAGCAGATCGAAGCCCGCTGGAAGCGCGGCGTGCACGCTGTGTCGGGCGGCGACTGCAGCGTCGGCGAGCGCCTGGCCTGCTTCGGCAACCTCGGCTGGGGCGTAGGCGAACTCTATGCCGGCAAGTATTTCCCGGCCTCGTCCAAGACCAAGATCGAGGCACTCGTCGCCAACCTGAAAGCGGCCTATCGCGTGCGCATCGAGAAGCTCGACTGGATGGGCGCGGAGACGCGCAAGGAAGCGCTGAAGAAGCTCGACACCTACACCATCAAGGTGGGCTACCCCGATCACCCGCGCGACTACTCGAACGTCACCGTGCGCGGGGATGATCTTGCCGGCAACGTGCTGCGCGCCGCGCAGGCCGACTGGTCGTTCTACGTGAACCGCCTCGACAAGCCGGTGGACCGCGACGACTGGAGCATGACGCCGCAGACCAACGACGCCTACAACGGCTCGCTGCGCGACATCGTGTTCCCCGCCGCCATCCTGCAGCCGCCGATCTTCGACCCCAACGCCGACCCCGCCATCAACTACGGTGCCATCGGCGGCGTGATCGGCCACGAGCTCACCCACGGCTTCGACGACGAAGGCCGCAAGATCGACGCCTCCGGCGCACTGCGCGACTGGTGGACACCGGCCGACGCCAAGGCGTTCGAGGAACGCGCGAAGAAACTCGGCGCCCAGTACGACGCGTTCGACCCGCTGCCCGGCGTGCACATCAACGGCAACCTGACCATGGGCGAGAACATCGCCGACCTCGGCGGCCTCACACTCGCACTCGACGCCTACCATGCCTCACTGCACGGCAAGCCCGCGCCGGTGATCGACGGCCTCACCGGCGACCAGCGGGTGTTCCTAGGCTGGGCCCAGGCATGGCGCGGCAAACTCACCGACGACGCCATCCGCCGCCAGGTCACCAGCGACCCCCACTCGCCACGCGCCTTCCGCGTGAACGGACCGGTGCGCAATATCGATGCGTGGTATCAGGCGTTCGGGGTGCAGGCGGGGGAGAAGCTGTATCTCGATCCGAAGGAGCGCGTGCGGATCTGGTGACGATGCCGTTCAGTGGTCAACTTTAGCCTGGGGATAAAAGCCAAAGCTAAAAGCCAAAGCAAGAACAGCCAGAGCGAGAGCCGGAGCTGTCAGCAGAACATGACAAAGAGGCAGGTCCCTTGTGGGAGCGCACTCTGTGCGCGACTGCGGCGTCGCGGTGTCACCGCTCCGTAGGCTTGTCGCGCACAGGGTGCGCTCCCACAGAAAAGCGGGCGGCCGTGTGGCTCCCATCAGAGCTGAAGCGAAGCGAGGCCCCGCTTTAAGTCCTCATCGCCATGGCGCGTTGCGAAGCGCTTGGAAGTACCCTCTGTTTAGAGGCGAAGGTTGCCAAGCAACGATCTGCCTCACGCGTTCGGGCTTATCCCATCGGAATGCTGCCAGCTCTCAAGGCCATTTTCTTTGGGTTACTTTCGACGCGAAGCTAGTCCCCGTGGGATCTTTTGGGCCAGCAAAAGAAAAGTGACTCGGCCTTCGGCAGAAGGTCGAAACGCCCGCTGCGTAAGCGGCCCGATCGCGGTCACGCACGAGGCGACAACCAACCGCAAAGCCACTGGATGACCAGCCATGCGGCTGTTGAAAGGCGCCTCCGGCCTGCGACGCGAAGCTAGTCCCTGTGGGGCGCCGAAATGACGGCTAAAGGTTGAAGCGGCGGGGCAAACACCCACCGCCATCCGACCTCAACGCGATGACGACACCCGCATCGCGACATCGCGCGCGGCACCGTAAAACGCCACCACCATCGGCGTCGTCATCATCGTGGTGACAATCGCCATCACCAGCAGAATGGTGAACATCGCGCTGTTGATCACGCCGGCATCCAGCCCGACCTTGATGACGATGAGTTCCATCATGCCGCGCGCGTTCATCAGCGAGCCGATGGTGAAGCTGTCGCGCCACCCCTGCCCCGCGATGCGCGCGCCAGCCGTGCCACCGAGCAGTTTGCCCACCACGGATACCGCCAGCACCAGCAACAAGGCCATGCCCGCGCCACCGGTGAGCATCTGCGAGCTGGTGCTCAGGCCGGCCAGCACGAAGAACACCGGCAGCAAGGTCGCCACGGTCACATGCTCCACGCGCTCGATCAGCTTGTGCAGCAGGCGGTCGTCGCGCGGCAGGCAGGCACCGAACAGGAAAGCGCCGAACACCGCATGCAGGTTGAGCCACTCGGTGATCGCTGCGCAGCCGAAGGCGCCGGCCAGCAGAAAGGCCAGCACCGCCGCGTTCGCGTTGCCCTCGGGGGCATGACGCGCCAGCAGCCGCGCGCATAGCGGGCGCAGCACGAACCAGGTCAGCGCGAGCAGCAGCACCAGGCCGATCATGGTGCGCCAGAACGGCACCCAGTCGCCATGCGCACTGATCAGCGCCACCACGAAGGCGAGCATGATCCATGCGAGCACATCGGCCACGGCCGCCGCCGCCACGCCCAGGCGTCCGGGCAGGCTGTCGGTCATGCCGCGCTCCTTCACGATGCGCGCCATGACCGGCAACGCCGTGATGGCGCAGGCCGTGGCAAAAAACAGCGCGAAGGCCAGCCGGCTGATGCCCGGCGGCGCGTACTCGCCGTACAACAAAGGGGCGACACCCAGCGCAAGCGCCACCGGCAGCACCACCGCCAGGGCGCCGATCCATGCCGCTGGCCGCATCAGGCCACCCTGCGCGCTAGCCGGCACGCGCAGCTCCGCGCCCACCACCACCATGAACAGCACCAGGCCCAGCGTGCTCAGGCTTTGCAGGCCGCCGAGGCTTTGCAGGGGAAACAACTGTTGCTGCCATGCCGGAGCGATGGCGCCGAAGACGATCGGCCCCAGGGCCAGCCCAGCGAGCATCTCGCCCACCACGGCCGGCTGCCCGAAGCGCCGCGCGATGGACGCGATCACCCGCGCCACCACGATGATCACCAGCAATTGGACAAGCAGCAGCGGGTGGCCCATGCACGGGTCTCGATGGGCCGGGGTGGCCCGAAGGCAGGCCGCGAGATTGCCCCGTTGGAGGGAGGCTTCGCAACCTGCCACGGCGGCGCGCCGCCTCCGCCAGCCATGCGCCAACCCGTCCCCGCCGGGCCGATCCGGCGCGGGCCGGCCCCGCGAAAATTTTCTGGCCTTGGCTAACTCCGCCCCCGTCCTGGGGTTTTCGGGGTTATCCACGCGAAATCCACAATCTATTGGGTTGACCCACCCCCGCCAGCCCGATATGTTGTGCCCCGTCGGTGCCACTCTCAGACTTAATGTCGGAATGGCTTAAAACGGGAATCCGGTGGAAATCCGGGACTGCCCCGCAGCGGTAAGCGGAAACGAAAGCCAACAACGCACTGGCCCTCAGCGGCTGGGAAGCGGGAGCGAGTAGGCCGGGTCGCAAGACCCTCGTCCGCAAGTCCGAAGACCTGCCGACAGCTGCGGCCAACGCGCCGTGGTGCGTGGTGACGGCTTCCGCGGGGAGGTGCGTCGATGCGCGGGGCGACGAGCCCTGCTGCTCGACCGTCCGCGAAAACCCCACCCCATTTCTTTCAGCCCTGCGCGCGGGAGCAGGCGGTTGATGACCAAGCTTGGAGCGAAGTCGCCATGCAGCCTATCGATACCACCGGTCGCGAACGTAACGACGAGCGCGCCGACAGCACCGTTTTCCCCGCCGACACCGCCGTGGCTGAAGCGCCGCGCGCGGATGCCCCGTTCGCCCTGACCCCGCCCCACAACCCGGGCCAGATGCGCGTGACCAAGCGCAGCGGCCGCCAGGAAGTGGTGGACGTGAACAAGATCGTGCGCGCCGTGACCCGCAGTGCGGAAGGCCTGCACGCGGTCGACCCCATGCGCGTGGCGCTCAAGACCATTGGCGGCCTGTACGACGGCGCCACCACGCAGGAGCTGGACCAGCTCTCCATCCGTACCGCCGCCGCGCTTACCGCGGAAGAGCCCGAGTACGGCCAGCTGGCTGCCCGCCTGCTGGGCGCGTTCGTCGACAAGGAAGTGAGCGGCCAGGAAATCCAGAGCTTCTCGCAGTCCATCGCGCGCGGCGCGGAGCTGGGCATTCTCAACGAGCGCCTGCGCGACTTCGTCGCCACCAACTCGCGCAAGCTCAACGACGCCATCGACCCGCTCGCCACGCGCCGTTTCGAATACTTCGGCCTGCGCACGGTGTACGACCGCTACCTGCTGCGCCACCCGCAGCTGCGCAAGGTGATCGAAACGCCGCAGCACTTCTTCATGCGCATTGCCTGCGCGCTGGGCGGCAACGAGATCGGCGAAACGCTGGAGCTGTATCGCCTGCTCTCCTCGCTGGAATACATCGCCAGCTCGCCGACGCTGTTCAACGCGGGCACCGCGCACGAGCAGCTCAGCTCGTGCTTCCTGCTCGACTCGCCGTCCGACTCGCTGGAGTCGATCTACGAGAAGTACGGCGACGTGGCCAAGCTCAGCAAGTTCGCCGGCGGCATTGGCCTGGCATACTCGCGCGTGCGTTCGCGCGGCTCGCTCATCAAGGGCACCAACGGCCACTCCAACGGCCTGGTGCCGTGGCTGAAGACGCTGGACGCCTCCGTCGCCGCGGTGAACCAGGGCGGCAAGCGCAAGGGCGCGGCCTGTGTGTACCTGGAGCCGTGGCACGGCGACATCGAGGAGTTCCTCGAGCTGCGCGACAACACCGGCGACGAAGCGCGCCGCACGCATAACCTCAACCTGGCCAACTGGATCCCCGACGAATTCATGCGTCGCGTGGAAACCGATGGCGAGTGGTCGCTGTTCGATCCCAAGATCGTGCCGCACTTCGTCGACAGCTGGGGCGAGACCTTCGAGAAGGCCTACCGCGAAGCCGAAGCCGCCGGCCTGGCCACCAAGAAGGTGAAGGCGCGCGAGCTGTACGCCCGCATGCTGCGCACGCTGGCGCAGACCGGCAACGGCTGGATGACCTTCAAGGACCGCAGCAACGCCACCAGCAACCAGACGGCGAAGGCGGAAAACGTCATCCACCTGTCGAACCTGTGCACCGAGATCCTGGAAGTCACCAATGCCGACGAAACGGCGGTGTGCAACCTGGGTTCGGTGAACCTGTCGCGCCACGTGGTCGACGGCCGCTTCGATTTCGACAAGCTCGCCGCCACCGTGCGCACCGCCGTGCGCCAGCTGGACCGTGTCATCGATCTGAACTTCTACCCGATCGACACCGCCAAGGTCGCCAACAACAAGTGGCGTCCGGTGGGCCTGGGCGTAATGGGCCTGCAGGACGTGTTCTTCAAGCTGCGCCTGCCCTTCGATTCGGCTGAAGCGCTGGAACTGTCCACGCGCATTGCCGAAGAGATCTATTACAACGCGCTGTCGCAGTCGAACGAACTGGCGATGGAACAGGGCGCGCACCCGGGCTTCGCGGAAAGCCGCGCCGCCAACGGTGAGCTGCAGTTCGACTACTGGACCAACGCCAAGCCGAACGACCAGGCACGCTGGGACGCGCTCCGCGAGTCGATCAAGGCCAAGGGCCTGCGCAACTCGCTGCTGATCGCTATTGCACCGACCGCCACCATCGCCTCCATCGCCGGTTGCTACGAGTGCATCGAGCCGCAGGTGAGCAACCTGTTCAAGCGCGAGACGCTGTCGGGCGACTTCCTGGTGGTGAACCGCTACCTGGTGGAAGAGCTGAAGACGCTGGGCCTGTGGACCGCCGACGTCCGCGACGCGATCAAGCTGGCGGAAGGCTCCATCCAGGGCATCAACGCGATTCCGGAACGCCTGCGCACGATCTACCGCACGGTGTGGGAGCTGCCGCAGAAGGCGTTGATCGATCTCGGCGCTGCCCGCGGCGCGTACATCGACCAGAGCCAGTCGCTGAACCTGTTCATGGAAAACCCGAACATCGGCCAGCTCAGCTCCATGTACATGTACGCGTGGAAGTCCGGCATCAAGACCACGTACTACCTGCGTTCGCGTCCGGCCACCAAGATCGCCAAGACCACCGTCTCGGCGGCACCGGCGGCCAAGCCGGCGCCGGTGGCGGATCAGGAACAGGCGACGGCGGCGGTGTTCTGCTCGCTGGAGAATCCGGAGTATTGCGAGGCTTGTCAGTAACCCTCACCGTCATCCCCGCGTACCCCACAAAAGGGGGCAAGGGCGGGGATATGGCGAGGCCCGTCAGCAATCCTCACCGTCATCCCCGCGCAGGCGGGGATCCAGTGGCTTCATCGCAAGGTTGGAAAGGCACTGGATTCCCGCCTGCGCGGGAATGACGATCAAGGGATGAGGTCAGGGTAAAGGTCGCACCAGCAGGGGTTGGTCTTTTCAATCAACCCGAGTTTCCAGGCGCGATTCCATTTTTTGATGGCCTTTTCCCGTGAAATGGCCGACTCCATCAATTCATGCACTTCGTACCAGACCAGCATGTGGACCTGATACCGATGGCTGAAACCCTCCACCACGTCGTTGCGATGCTGCCAGATGCGCGCCGGCAGGTTGGAGGTGACGCCCGTGTACAAGGTTCCGTTGCGGCCACTGGCAAGGATGTAAACGCAAGGCTGACGAATACGCACGAGACGCGACCCCTTTGGTTCTCGCCCGAGCTTGCCGTCATCAACAACCCATTTCGACCGTCATCCCAGCGAAAGCTGGGATCCAGCGCCTTTCCCCGACACGTTTCGGTGGAATGAAGGAAGTCACTGGATTCCAGCTTTCGCTGGAATGACGAGCAAAGACACATGCGCCGGCCGCAGCTGGCGCGACACAGCACGAGGAACACCATGTCCACCCAGCACATTCTCGACCCCGGCTTCGAACTCACCCTGCGCCCCATGCGCTACCCCGAGTTCTACGAGATGTACCGCAACGCGATCAAGAACACCTGGACCGTGGACGAAGTGGATTTCTCGCTGGACGTCACCGACCTGCGCTCGAAGATGTCCGACGCCGACCGTCACCTGATCCATCGCCTCGTGGCCTTCTTTGCCACCGGCGACACCATCGTGGCAAACAATCTGGTGCTGAACCTGTACCAGCACATCAACGCGCCCGAAGCGCGCATGTACCTGTCGCGCCAGCTCTATGAAGAAGCGCTGCACGTGCAGTTCTACCTGACGCTGCTCGATACCTACATCCCCGATCCGGCCGAGCGCAACAAGGCCTTCGCAGCGATCCAGAACATCCCCTCGATCCGCCAGAAGGGCGAGTTCTGCTTCAAATGGATCGACTCCATCCAGAACCTTACGAGGCTGGAGACGCGCGAGCAGCGCCGCCAGTTCCTGCTGAACCTGATCTGCTTCGCCGCGTGCATCGAAGGCCTGTTCTTCTTCGCCGCCTTCGCCTATGTGTACTTCCTGCGCTCGCGTGGCCTGCTGCACGGCCTGGCCTCGGGCACCAACTGGGTATTCCGCGACGAGAGCTGCCACATGGCGTTCGCCTTCGACGTGGTACGCACCGTGCGCGCCGAAGAGCCCGACCTGTTCGACGATGCGATGCGCGCGCAGATCGAGGAAATGCTGGAAGACGCCATCGCCTGCGAAACGCAGTTCGCGGAGGACGTGCTGTCGGGTGGCGTGGCCGGCCTGTCGGTGAAGGATATGCGCCAGTACCTCGAATATTGCGCCGACCAGCGCCTGGCCCAGCTGGATCTTCCCAAGAAGTACGGCGCGAAGAACCCGTTCGACTTCATGGACCTGCAGGACGTGCAGGAAGTGACTAACTTCTTCGAGCGTCGCGTGTCGGCGTATCAGGTGGGCGTGCAGGGTGAAGTCGCGTTCGACATGGCGTTCTGATCCCCATCTCCATGTCGTAGTGTTGAGGCCAGCCTGCTTGCATGGGGCTGGCCTTTGCTTTTCTGGTGGTGGCCTTGCCGCCCTGCGGCGAGGCACCGGCTTTGCTCGCGCGCCGGGGGAGCGAGCGCCAGGGCAATCACCCCCGTGTCGCCACCACCGGCGGCACCATGCTCGCCCTCAGCGCCGGCCCCAACACCGCCAGCTGGCCCAAGCCCCACAACGCCACCGCGCCAGCCGGCAGGTAGAACCAGGGCAACCGCCGCAACGCGTAATGCTCCATCAGCAGCATGTTGAGCCCATACGCCAGCACGGCACCCAGCACCACACCTGCCCCGACGATCACAAAATTCTCCGTCTGGAAGTAACGGAGAATGTCGGCGCGCGTCGCCCCGACCGCGCGTCGGATGCCGATGGAGCGCCGCCGCTGCTGCACCCAGAAGCTGGCCAGGCCCGTGATGCCGGCCGCCGTCACCAGCAACAAGCCCGTCGCCGCCGCCAGCAGCAGCGAGATCATGGTGCGGTCACGCCGGAAGTAGTCGCTGCGCAACTGCTCGAACGTCTGCGGCCGACGCAGCACGCGATTGCCATCGAGTACGGCGAGCACCTTCTGCGCCTGCCTGAGCACGCGTTCGCGCTCCTGCGGCGCCGAGCGCATGACATAGGTGATGCCGGCGCCGTCGGGAAGCATGGGGAACAAGGTGGCGTATCCGCTCGCTTCCGATTCGTCCAACGTCGGGCGCAGCAGGTGGTCGACCACGCCGACGATGCGTATCGGCCCATCGCCCGGGTAGATCACCTTGCCCAGCGGGTCCTGCCCGGGAAACAACTTGGCAGCAAGCGCCTGCGTGATGATGGTGGAGGACACATGGTTGATGCCCGACCAGTCGTGGGCGGCGCCCAGGGGGATGTATTCCTCCGGCAGGAACAGGCGGCCCGATACCAGGTGCATGCCCAGGGTGCGCATTTCTTCCTGCGTGCCGCTGTACGCAGTTGCCGTGGTCAGCGACGGGCCGTTGGGCACCAGCGATATGCCATTGCTCCAGTTGTTGCCGCTGAGCGGCAGCGAGTCGACCGCCGTGACCGAGGTGACGCCGGGAATCGCACGCAAGGCCGCCAGATCCGCATCGTGCCTTGCCAGCGGGTTGGCGGATTCGTCCACGCTGATGCTCTCGATCAGCACCAGTTCGTTCTCCGCCACGCCGCTGGGCAACTGCATCTGCGTGAGGCGATGGCCGATGATGGAGGCAACGTTGCAGACGATGGCGCAGGTGAGCGCGACCTGCATCACCAGCAGGCCGGCGGTGAGCTTGTGGCGCAGCAGGCTGGCGATCAACGGTGAGTGCGACATGGCGAACCTCATTGCGTCTTCAGTTGCAGGGCGGGCGGGATGCGGCAGGCGCGCCATGCCGGCAGCAAGCCGGCGATGACGCTGGCCACCAAGGCCAGGGCGAACGTGCCGAACAGCATGCTGGCGTCCATCTGCGCGAGCTGGGCGTAACCGTCCGGCCGTTGCCGCACGCTCCACAGGCCGAGGAAGGCGATGCCCAGTCCCAGCGAGCCGCCGGCCAGGCCAATCACACAGGACTCCACGCCCAGTTGCAGGAAGATTTCCCAACGGCGCGCCCCCAGCGCGCGCCGCACGCTGATCTCGCCGCCGCGGCGCAGGAAGGTCGCGAGCAACAGGCCCACGACGTTGAGCATGCACACCGCGAGAAAGCCCAGCGAGAGCGACAGCTGCAGGCGAAGGTCATCGGGAATGGCGTGCTGCCGCGCCAGCCAGTCCATCAGGCCGAACAGCTGTGGACTGGCAGGGCGCGGCATGCGGCCGTGCGCCTGCTGTTGGTGCCAGTAGTGTCCAAGAAAGTCGCGGTAAGCCACGGCTTTCGCCGTGGTGTCCAGTTGCACCCAGAACTGCAGCCACACGCAGTGGTCGCTGGTGCGTGCGTCGCCGCCGCCATCCCAGCAGGAGAAGCGGCCGTTGAAATCGAGGCCCAGGTCCTGCGCGGTCTGCAGCGGCAGGAAGAACTGGTCGGCCTTGCCATACACGCGACCGTTGATCTGCGCGTAGAACTGCGGCTGCGGGTTCCACGCGTCAAGCACGCCCACGACGCGAAAGTCGGTGTTCTTCAGGCGCACCGTGTGGCCGACGCCGGAGGCATCGCCGAACAGCTTGCGGTTGAGTTCGCTGTTGAGCACGACCACGCGCGCGTGAGCATCGTCCTCGTCGCTGCGCCAACCGCCGCCGGCCGCGAACGGCGCATTGAACATGGCGAAGAAATCGGCGGTGACGTAGCGGCCCGCCTCGTAGAACGGCAGCTGGCCGCCTTGTGGCGGACGCACGGGCACCGCGCCGCCAGCCATGACGGCTTGCCGGTCCGCGCGATGCGCGCGCAACAGGTTCATCGCATCGGGCCAGGTGAAGTTGCCATCCGGCTCGCCCGGTTCGCTGCGGTCGCGGGCCAGCGGACGCGGGTCGATAACCGGCGCATAGAGCTGTCCGCTGCGTCCCGGCAGCGGATCACCGGAAAGCACATGGAAGATGGTGATCATGGTCATGCTCGCGCCGATGCCGAGCCCGATCACCAGGATCATCAGGATCGCCAGCGCTTTGCTGCGGCGCAGGCTGCTGATGGCGGTGGCTGCGTAGTAGCCGATCATGTCGTCTCCTGTCCCGCGTCGTGCCGGGCGTGCGAGGGCAAGCCGCACCCGGCGCCCCGGCTCAGGCCGGGACGGGTGGTCATCGGATAGGGGTGAATCGGTTGAGGTGGCGCGCCCAATCCGCGCCACCGGGTCGGTTCAGCGGTTTTCCACGGCCTTCGCTGCGCCCTTCGCCAGTGCCTCGTCCAACAGCTGGTTCATCTTGTCATTGGCTTTCGCGGAGGCCTGTTGGAGCTTCTCGCTCAAGGCCTGCTGCTCCTTGCTCAACGCCTGCTGTTGCCCCTCGAGGTCGCGCTGTTCGTGCTCCAGTCCGGCCTGCTCGCGCTCGATCTCGGCACGCTCTGCGGCGAATCCGGCGCGTTCCCCATCGCCACGGTCGGCCGACGGTTGCTGCGCGAGGCGAACCGCAAGTTCGGACTCGCGCTGTGCTATGCGGGACAAACGTTCGCCCAAGGCACCCATGCGCGCACCGATACCTGCTTCCTCGCCGCCGATCCGGCCTTGTTTGCCACCCAGCTGGCCCTGCTCCTTCGAAAGCTCGGTCACCGGCGCATAGGCGGCCTTGGCCCGCGCGACATACGCCTCGTCGCGGATCAGGTAGGTGTCCGAGCCGCGACGGAACAGCACCAGCGGCGCGCCGTTGCCTTGCATGCGCCGGGCCGTGGACAAGTCCACATCGCTACCGTTGACGATCACCGAGTCGTGGTCGAGCACGGCGAACCCGTAGGTGGCACCGCTGCGTGTATCGATATCCACGTGATGCGCGGCGAAACCCGTTGCTTCCACCGGCGGCGCGGGCGGCGGAGGTGGCACCTTCGGCATGCGCGGCGGCGAAGGCGGTGGCGGCGGCGCCATGCTGGGTCGCGCCAACGCATGGCTGGCCGGAGTGGCGGGCGTTGACGGCGTGGCAGGCTCCGTCGGTGTCGCTGGTGTTGCTGGTGTCGGTGTCAGAGCGGATGAAGGAGACGGTGAGGCTGCCACGCCGGACGATGTGGCCGGTGCGGGCGTGGCCTCCGCCTTCGCTTCCGTCACGCGATACGGCAGCACGCCGATGGCGGCAACCAGCGCGATGATCAGGCCGCTGCGCAGGCGCGACGTGGTGTCCTGACCGCTCAGCTGCAACAGCATCAGGCGCCTTTTCAGGTTGTGGAAGGTCGGCGAGGCGCCGGCAAGGCCAGCGTGCAGCGGATGCGCCACGCCAAGACGCAGCAGCAGGCGACCATAATCCTGTGGTGCCGCGTCATGCCGTTGCACCACCTGCGCATCGCACGCGGCCTCGCGGTTGAGGGCGTATTCGCGCATCGCCCACAACACCATGGGATGGAAGAAGAACAGGCGTTGCGCGATACCGGGCACCCAGCCCATCCACAGGTCGCCGCGGCGCAGGTGGGTAAGTTCGTGCGCCAGCGCCAGCGCGGACTCCTCCGCTGATAGCCCCTGCGCCGCCGGCAGCAATACCACGGGGCGCCACAAGCCACTGACCTGGGGCGAGCGGATGGCATCGGACACGCGCAGCGACGGGCAGCGGCGCAACCCCATGTCGCGCGCCTGCGCCGCGCACAGCGCCTGCAGGCGAGGGTCATCGAGCGAACGCGATGCGCGAACCACGGCACGCGCTTCGCGCCACTGCCGCATCGTCATGGCCAGCTGCACGAGCACGCCGGCCAGCCATAGTGCAAATGCAACGGGCAGCACACGCGACCAGGCAACGTGCGGGTTTTCACCGGCCGGCTTCGCTCTGGCTTCGGCAGACATGGCGAAGGCATCCAGCGACGACCGACCGGTTTGCCCCATGCCAGCGATGCGATGCTCGGCAGGTGCCGTGGTCGACATCGTGAGCCCGGTCGACGGGCCGTCCGCCACTGTCGTGGTGGCAGTGGCGATCGCGGTGCGCGCGGGTGAAAGCAACGGCAGCGCCACCGGCGTGGGCAGCAGCAGGCCAAGCAGCAACTGCACGCCCAGCAACCACCACAGCAGCGAGCGCGTCGCCGCGGAAAGGCGCGGCAGCTGGCGGTTGAGCAGCCACACTGCACCAATCAGCAAGGTGGCCTGCAGCGACGTCCAGGCGAGCCGCACCACCACATCTTGAGCGATAGAAGCGAAGGCGGCCATGTCAGCTCCCCTTGCGGCGCGACTGCAGTTGCTGCACGAGCGCCTCCAGTTCGGCGAGTTCGCGATCGCTCACGTCGCTGCGTTCGGACATCCATGCCACGAAGGGCGACACGGAGCCGCTGAGCGTCTTCTCCACGAACTGCCCCACGGCGCTGCGCATGACCTCGCCCGGGCCGGTGGCGGGGCTGTAGCGATACACGCCATCCACCTGCTTGCGCTTGAGATATGCCTTGCCGCGCAGGCGCTCCATCATGGTCAGCACGGTGGAGCGTGCAAGGCCGCGGGGCTCGCCGAAACCGGCGGCCACTTCACCGACCGATGCGTTGTTGTGTTCGGCCAGGTACTGCAGGAGCGCCAGCTCCTGGTCGCCGATGCTTGGCTTGCCCATGTCCACGATCCTCGTGACTACATCTGTAGTCAACCTACGCCGTGACTACAGATGTAGTCAATAGGCCGGTCGGACTGGATTTGCGTCAGCGCTGACTTGTTGCATCGCACAAAATTCGGAGTAGAGTGCGCGCCGTCCTCATCCAACGGCGCGCCTGGAGTGCGCTCATATGAAGGCCATCACGCAACACATTGCCGACCTGTCCCGCCTCGCACGGCGAGTGCTTCCGCCCACGGGTTAGCGACCTCCTCCCATCCTTAGGCATCCGTACCCGCGGCGCGCGCATGCGCCGTGGCGGACGAATGCGATGGGACGTCCATACGGCATCCGCCGAACGATTCACCACACACGGGGAAAACCATGAAGACGCTTGTCGACTGGCTGGCGCGACGGCTGTGGCCGTACGTGTTCTGCCTGGTGCTCTACGTCGGTGCCATAGGGCCGGCACTGATCTCAGCCGCCAGCACGGCGGCCGTGATCGCCGGCCTGGTGCTCCTGGTCTTGCTGCTGGCATGGGGCGGGTTGCTGCTGCGCCGCGGTTTCACTCACAAGGAATGATCGCCATGAAACGCATGTTGACGATGTCGCTGTCGCTCTCCGCCCTGTTGCTGGCCGCCTGCTCGAAAGTGCCGGCGGGCAATGTCGGCGTGAAGTTCCAGATGTATGGCGACGACAAGGGCTCGCTGCAGGAGCTGCCGCCCGGCCGTTACTGGGTGGGTTGGGGCTACGAGATGTACACCTTCCCAACCTTCACGCAGACCTACACCTTCACCCGCTCGGCCACCGAAGGCCGCCCGGTCGACGAATCGATCAGCTTCCAGACCGCCCAGGGCCTTACCGTGAACGCCGACGTGGGCATCACCTACCACATCGATCCATCCAAGGTGACGCTGATCTTCCAGAAGTACCGCAAGGGCATCGACGAGATCACCGACGTGTACCTGCGCAACATGATCCGCGACGCGCTGGTGAAGGAAGCTTCGAGCCTGGACATCGAGTCGGTGTACGGCAAGGGCAAGGCCAACCTGATCGAAGCGGTGCAGAAGGACGTGAGCGACGAAGTATCCGCCGTGGGCATCGACGTGGAGAAAATCTACTGGATCGGCGAACTGCGCCTGCCGGAAAACGTGGTGCAGTCGATCAACGCCAAGATCCAGGCAACGCAGATGGCCGAGCAGCGCCAGAACGAAGTGGCGCAGGCGAAGGCTGAAGCGGAAAAGGTGGAGGCGGAAGCACAGGGACGTGCCCAGGCACAGATCACGATTGCCGAGGCGGAGGCCAAGGCGATCGAGTTGAAGGGTGAGGCGCTGCGGTCGAATCCGAATATTGTGCAGATGTCGGCGATCGAGAAGTGGGATGGGCATCTGCCGACGTATACGGGGAGTGCTGCGTTGCCGTTTGTCAGTTTGGGGAGTGTGCAGGGGAAGTAGGCTGGTTGGTGTTCTTGCTTTTTGTTGCGGGGTGGTGATTTGAAACCGCGATTGTTAGCCGCCTTTTCGGCCCTCTCTCCTGTGGGGGAGAGGGTTGGGGGTGGGGGCAATCTTGCCGCACCCTTCCTACTCGTCATCCCGGCGCAGGCCGGGATCCAGTAGCGGTAGTGGCCGGTCGTCGCCTCAGGCCTTCCCGCGATCTGGCCGCTTACGCAGCGGGCGTTTCGACCTTCTGCCGAAGGCCGAGTCACTTTTCTTTTGCTGGCCCAAAAGAAAAGTAACCCAAAGAAAATGGCCTTGAGAGCCAGAGCTGGCAGCATTCCGGTGGGATAAACCCGAACGGTTGAGGAACGTTGCCACACGGCAACCTTC
Organism: Dyella japonica A8; assembly: GCF_000725385.1. Taxonomy (NCBI): domain Bacteria; kingdom Pseudomonadati; phylum Pseudomonadota; class Gammaproteobacteria; order Lysobacterales; family Rhodanobacteraceae; genus Dyella; species Dyella japonica. The sequence continues at coordinate 213,373 of NZ_CP008884.1, forward strand.
GCCTCTGCACAGCAGGTACTACCAAGCGCTTCGCAACGCGCCATGGCGATGAGGACTTAAAGCAGCGCCTCGCTTCGGCGGGGACATGACCCGCACGGTCGCCCGCTTTTCTCTTTTCTGTGGGAGCGCACCCTGTGCGCGACAACCTAACGGAGCGGTGACTACGAGACGCCGCTGTCGCGCACAGGGTGCGCTCCCGCAGACAAGCCGGCACAACGGAGTTCCATCGCGACATTCGACGCAATGTGCAGCGAAGCAGCACGAGCCGTCCGCTTTGGCTTTGGCTTTGGCTTTGGCTTTGGCTTTGGCTTTGGCTTTGGCTTTGGCTTTGGCTTTGGCTTTGGCTTTGGCTTTGGCTTTGGCTTTGGCTTTGGCTTTGGCTCTTGGCTTTGGCTCTTGGCTCTTGGCTCTTGGCTCTTGGCTCTTGGCTCTTGGCTCTTGGCTCTTGGCTTTTGACCTACCGGGTCCCCGTATGACGCGGCGGACGGGTGGAGATCAGGCCCCGTAGGGGTGCCAGGGACGGATCCCTGGCACTTTTCGTCGGGGCAGGATGCCCCGTTGAAAAGCCCGGAACCCGCCCGCGAACCTTCCGGGCGAAGCCCGGAAGGCGCGTCATCCGGGGGGCCCTTCTCTTTGGTTACTTTCTGACGCGAAGCTAATCCCCGTGGGACTTGGGCAAGCAAGAGAAAGTGACCCGCCCTCCGGCAGGAGGGCGGAAGCCCGCGGCAGGCGAGCCAGGTCACGGGAGCGCCTGAGGCGACGACCGACCACCACAGAAACTGGATCCCGGCCTGCGCCGGGATGACGGCAGAAGAACGAAGCAGTGAGGCCAGATTGACCCCTCACTCCAACCCTCTTCCCCGCTCCCAATAGCCGTAGCCATCCATGGCCGCGTACCCCGCAGAAATAACTATGCAAATCCGGCCGGCAACGACACCACCCGACGATCACCCACCAACAGCCTCAATCCTTCGGCGGCTTCATCTCATACTCCCGCGGCGACGTATCCCCCGCGAGATTCCGCACAAAATAATCCCACCGCTTGCGCATCATGTACGGGCTCGCGGCGCCATACGCGTGCCGCGCATTGGGTATCAGCAGCAAGTCGAAATCCTTGTTGGCCTTGATCAACGCATCGACGACCAACAGCGTTTCGTAGGGAGGCACGTTGTCGTCCATGGTGCCGTGCGCCAGCAGCAGGTGGCCCTTCAGTCCAGCAGCATGGTTCTGGTTGGCCTGGTCGTCATAGTTGCTCTTGCCGTCCTTGCCGGCCACCAGCAGGCCCTGCCACTTCTCAGCCCAGTCGTCTTCGTAGTTGCGGTTGTCGTGGTTGCCGCTTTCGGCGATGCCTACCTTGAACAGGTCGGCGTAACGGAACATGGCGGTCACCGTGGCGTTGCCGCCGCCGGAGTGGCCCCACATGCCTACGCGCTGCATGTCGATCCACGGGTAGCGCTTGCCCAGTTCCTTCAGGCCAACGACCTGGTCAGGCAGTGTGTTGTCGCCGATGTTGCCGAAGTACGCGTCATGGAACGCCTTCGAGCGCCAAGGCGTGCCCATGCCGTCGATGGCGACCACGATGAAGCCCAGTTCCGCCAGCGCCTGGTGATCCACGCGCGCCGGATTGAAGCTGCGCGATCCCACCGAGCCGGTCTGCGGGCCGGGATAGATGTAATCGATGATCGGGTACTTCTTCGACGGATCGAAATGCGTCGGCTTGAACATCAGGCCATAAAGGTCGGTCTTGCCGTCGCGGCCTTTCACGGTGAACGGCTCGGGTGCCTTCCAGCCGGTGGCGAGCAGGCGCGAGATGTCCGCCTTCGCAATGGTGCCCATCACCTTGCCGTCCTGCGCGTTGCGCAGCACGGTGACCGGGGGCGTGGTTGGCGTGGAATAGGCATCCGCGAACAGACGTCCATCCGGCGAAAGAGTGATGGTGTGGTCCGCCGGCTCCGGTGCGAGCAGGGTCGGCGCGCCGCCATCCAGGCTTACCTTGTAGAACTGCTGGTAGTACGGATCAACGCCATGCTCGCGACCGACGCCGCGGAACCACAGCGTGCGCGTCGCCGCATCAACCTTCAGCACCTCGGTGACGTTCCCTTCGCCGGTGGTGATGGCGTGCTTGAGCTTGCCGCTGTCCAGATCGTAAAGGTACAGGTTGCCCCAGTTGTTGCGCTCGCTGAACCACACCACTTCGTGGCTGGCCGGCAGGTATTGCCAGTTGACCTTGCCGTTGCCGCTTTCGTAATAGGTGGGCACGCTTTCGTCGAACACCGTGCGCACGTCGCCGGTGTGGATATCTGCCACGCGGAACCATGCCTGCTTGTGGTCGCGCGAGGAGGACACGAAGGCGAGCGAACCCGAGTCGGTCGCCCATTGCACGTCATCCCAGCCGTCATCGCGACCGCAACTCACGTCGTCGCACAAGGTGGAACGATGCTGGTCCGGCTCCATGTTCAGGCGCAGCACCTTGCGTGCATCCACGTCGACGATGACGCGCTCGATCATCGTCACGTCCTTGTCGCCGACCAGCGGATACTTCCACTTCTCCACCTTCGGGTGGCCGACGTTGGTGCCCACCAGCACCATGTCGCCGGTCTTGCGCTGGTCCTGCTGGAAGGTGGCGATGCGCTTGGAATCAGGCGACCACACCAGGATGGCCTTGCTGCTGTGCTTCCAACCTGCGTTGTCGGTGGCGTAGCCGTCGTTCTCCACGCCGTCGAGGGTGAGCTGGCTTTCCTTGCCGGTGGCGATGTCGCGCACCCACAGATTCCAGTCACGCACGAAGGCCCCGCTGCGCTTGTCCGGCGAGAGCACCATGGGCTCGTTGCCGACGCCGTCGACGTTCTCGTCCCTGCCCGCGTCGCACGTGGCCTTGCCCTTCATGTCGCACAGGTAGTGCCGGCCTTTCAGGCTTACGTCCAGGCGGCCATCGGGCGCGATGGCGAACGTGGCGATGCCCAACTTCGTCGCGCTGACCGGCTTGCCCAGTGCCTTGCCGAGTGCTGCGGCAAGCTTTGCATGATCGAACGCCGACTCGGCCTTGCCGGTACCCACGTCGAAGCGCAAGTAGTGGTCGCCGGTCGCATCATGGTCGCGATACCAGAAGTGCGTATCGTCCAGCCAGGTGACGGTCTGTACAGCGTGATCGACCAGCGGCGTGACGTTGTAACCCACGTAGCGCTCAGCCCGCGCGTAGTCATCGTTGGTCAGGGTACGCCCCTGTGCCGCCGCCCCCATCGAAAGAGCGCCCAGCGCAAGCGCACCGGCAAGGCGCGCGCCACGTGTGTTCAATGTCATGTTATCTCCCCAGTCAATCACGGCGTGCCGGCAGGTCTACCTGCCGGCCGGACCTTTTATCCTAGTGTTACCGATGGATGGGGACGCATGCCATTGGTTTGGGGAGTGGCTATCTACGGTTGCTTGCTCGCGCGGCAGGGGATGGTGTTGCCAGGCATGTGGTGACTGAATGGCCTGGTTGTTGTCCGAAGGGCGCGTCATACAAGGTCCCCCGGAGATCAAAAGCCATGGCCGGAAGCCAAAGCATGAACCTGAGCCGTTGGCGGGGCGTCCCAGAGAGGCGAGTCCCTTGTGGGAGCGCACCCTGTGCGCGACTAGGGCGTCTCGTAGTCACCGCTCCGTTAGGTTGTCGCGCACAGGGTGCGCTCCCACAGAAAAGCGGGCGGCCGTGCGTGGCCCGTCAGGACCGAAGCGCAGCGAGACTACGCTTTGAGCCCTCATCGCCATGGCGCGTTGCGAAGCGCTTCGAAGTACTCGCTGTCTAGAGGCGGAGGTAGGCAAGCAACAAACCGCCTCGAGCGTTCGAGCTTTTCCCTTTGAAATGCTGCCAGCTCTGGCTCTTCAGGCCATTTTCTTTGGGTTACTTTTCTTTTGGGCCAGCAAAAGAAAAGTGACTCGGCCTTCGGCAGAAGGTCGAAACGCCCGCTGCGTAAGCGGCCCGATCGCGGGATCGTCTGAGGCGACAACCAACCGCAAAGTCACTGGATGACCAGCCCTTCGGCTGTTGAAAAGCGCCTCCGGCCTGCGCCGGGATGACGGGCAGGAGGGGCGGGGCAAGAGTGACCTCTCACTCCGAATCGCGCCCGAAGGGGAGGATGCAAGAGTCACCGTCATCCATGACCACCCCACGCGAACTACGCAAACTTCAACAAGCCCACTCCCACCATGATCAACCCCAACCCCACCCACCCCGATCGCCTCAACCGCTCCCCGAACAACGTCATCCCCAACACCGTCGTCGCCACCAAGCCCACGCCACCCCAAATGCCATACGCCACCGAAAGCTGTATCCCCCGGATCGCGTAACTCAGCGCGGTGAACGCCGCCAGCGCACAGGCAATCGCCGCCACCGCGGGCCGCTTGTAGGCAAAACCGTGCGATTGCTTCATCAACACATTTGCCGCAATCTCCAGCACGATCGCGATGGCGAGATAGAGCAAATGGACCGGCTCGAACTCAGGAAGCATGATGGCCTTCCTCCGGCGCTTCGTCCGTGCCGCGTTCCAGCAGCACGATGCCGGCGATGATCAGCGCGATCGCGATCAGCTTCACCGGCGAGAGCGCCTCGGCGAACAGCCACGCGCTGCAGACGGTGATGAGTACCAGCCCCAGGCTTTCCCACGCACCATAGGCCACCGCCAGCGGAATGCGCTTCACCGCCAGTGCCAGGCTGGTGTACGACAGCACCAGCATGATGTACATCACGGAGAGACCGATTGTCTGCGAGCCGTGGTGCGTGCCGTATTTCATCGCCAATGTGCCGGCGACTTCGGTGACAATAGCGGCTGCCATGAATAGCCAGTAACGCATGTGGATCTCCTTGTCCCCCTTGCGTTGCCATCCTACCCTTGCCATCCCCGATCACGCCATGAACCAAGCCGTCACCTCCCCGTCCCTCTCGCTGCCGGAAGCACGCATGCTCGAGATGGTGTTTCCCGACCACACCAACCACCTTGGCACCCTGTTCGGCGGCCAGGCGCTGGCCTGGATGGACAAGGCCGCGTTCATCGTCGCCTCGCGCCATGCCCGCCGCACCGTGGTCACCGCGCGCTCGGAAGAGGTGAATTTCCGCGTGCCCGTGCGCAAGGGCCAGCTGGCCGAACTGGTCGCGCGCATCGTGCACGTGGGCCACAGCTCGATGACGGTGGAAGTGGAACTCACCGCCGAAGATCCCCTCACCGGCGACCGTCGCGTGTGTACCACCGGACGCTTCGTGATGGTCGCGCTCGATTCCAACGGCACGCCGGCCACCGTGCCGCCGTTGGCCGCCGTCGCCGGCTAAGCTAGTTTCTGCCGTGGCGCAGGCACGCCGCCTCCATTCACCGCCCTGGGATACCCGCCATGTCGCCTCGCCTTACCGTTGTCGGCAACTACATCTCGCCCTACGTGCGCAAAGTGCTGGCGTGCATGGAACTGAAGGGGCTGGCGTATGACATCGACCCGATCACGCCCTTTGTCGGCGACGATCGCTTCAGCGACCTGAGCCCGCTGCGACGCATCCCGGTGCTGATCGATGGCGAGCTGGTGCTCAACGACTCATCGGTGATCTGCCAGTATCTGGAAGATCGTTTCCCCACGCCGTCGCTCTATCCGGCCGACATCGCGCAGCGCGCGAAGGCGCGCTGGCTGGAGGAATACTGCGATACGCACCTGGCGAACGTGCTGGTGTGGAAGCTGTTCTACCAGAAGGCCATCCTGCGCCGGGTCTTTCACGAGGAAACGGACGAGGCCGTGGTGGAGCGGGCGCTCAGCGTGGAGATTCCGGCGGCGCTCGATTACCTGGAGAACCAGCTGCCCGCGGAGGGTTTCGCGTTCGGCGGGCTTTCCATTGCGGATATCAGCATCGCCTCGTATTTCCGCACCGCTTCTTTCGTGCGTTACGCCATCGATGCCACGCGCTGGCCGCGCACGGCGCAACTGGTCGAACGCACGCAGGCGCTGCCGGCGTTCCAGCGCCTGGCGCATTGGGAAGAAACGGCGCTGCGCCTGCCGGTCACCGAGCAGCGTGCGGCGCTGCAGGCTGCCGGTGCGCCGCTGACCTCGTGGACGATGGGTACGCCAACGCCGCGCAAGGGCTTTGCCCGCATGGAGTAGCCCTCGCGCCGGGGCGATCTCAGCGCAGATGCAGCCAGTGCAGGTGGACCCCGTTCTCGCGGTCTTCCGCGCGGAAGCCTTCGCGGCCCTCCGCCACGATGCCCCACACGGTGCGCATCGTCTCGCCCAATGGCTCGTCCACGCGCACATGCTCGCCCAGCGGAATGGCGAAGCGGGTTTCCAGCATCATCACCTGGTCGCGTTCCCACACCAGGATGGCCGGGCGGGCCGAGTTGGCACCCCAGCCCAGGTGGATCTGCACGTCCTTGGGCGCGTAGCTGCCACGGTTGTCGAGCTTCCAGTTCTCCGATCGGCGCAGCAACGCCTGCAGGCGCGGGTCGCTCCAATCCACGCGATTCCCTTTCACGTGCGGCTTGTGTGCGGTCATGTGGAAACTGATCTCATCGGGCGGTACGACAACGCCGCGAGGGTGGGCGCGGCAAGGCAGACACGTCGTCCCAAGGGCCGGCGTATGGCACGGTTATCGGCGATGCTTACGCGAACTTGAGGCCGGCCCGCCCCGCATAGGCCATCAGGCACCCCATCCGGGCACTATGGCCCGGCCCGGCGCGACGCCATACTCCGCGGCGAACCCACCCGGAGGCTTTCCCATGCGTGCCCCGCTCGTCGCGTTCGCTCTTTGCCTGGCCCTGCCCTGCCTGGCCGATACTCCCGCTTCCACCGATGCGCTGGCGACGCCACCGGCCAACGCCCAGCGCTTCAGCATTCTTTCCACCGCCGGCAAGCACGGCACCTCGGCGCGCTGGACCACCGCCGACGGCAAGCGCATGGGGCGCGACAGCCTGCTGCTGCGCGGCATGGTGACGGAGGTGGACAGCAGCGCCACGCTCGGCAGCGACGGCATGCTGCAACACGTCGTGGTACGTGGGCACACCCCCAACGGCGACGCCGGCGAGACCTTCAGCGTGAAGGACGGCACCGCCACCTGGAAAAGCCCGGTGGACGCGGGGTCCGCGCCCTATGGTTCGCCCGCGGAATACGTCGCCTTTGGTGGTCCCGTCGATCTCAATGCCGACCTGGTGGAAAAGCTGCTTACCATGCCGGACAAGACGCTCACGCTGCTGCCCGGCGGCAAGGCGCATGCCGAGAGACTCACCACAGCCACCGTGGGCGACGGCGCGAAGAAGCAGGTGGTGACGGCCTATGCGGTCAGCGGTCTGAGCACTACGCCGGTACCGATCTGGGTCGACGCGAAGGGCCACTTCTTCGGCTTCATCTACGGCCTGGCGTGGTTGCCGGAGGGTTACGAATCCGCGCTGCCCATGCTGGACAAGATCCAGACCGAGGCACTCGCACAACATGCGAAGGCCATTATTCCCAAGCTGGAGAAAACGCCGGCTGGCCCGGTCGCCTTTACCCACGTGCGCGCCTTCGTCGATGGCACGCGCTTCGCCGACGACCAGACGGTGGTGGTCGACAAGGGCATGATCACGGACGTGGGCGACGCGGCATCGGTGAAGGTGCCGGCCGGCGCGCAGCTCATCGACGGCACGGGCAAGACGCTGGTGCCGGGCCTGTGGGATTCGCACCAGCACGTGCCCGACGATGCCGCCGGTCCGCTGCTGTTGTCGCTCGGCATCACGTCGGTGCGCGATCCGGGCAACGACAACAAGCAGACCCTCTCCCGCGCACAGCGCCGCGCCAAGGGCGAGCTGCTGGGGCCGCACGTGTATCCCTCCGTGCTGATCGATGGCAAGGGCCCGAATACCGCGCAGGTCGCCACCGTGGCTACCTCGCAGGAGGAGGCGCTCAAGCTGGTCGACAAGGCCAAGGCCGACGGCTTCGACGCCATCAAGATCTACGGCACCTTCAACCCCGACTGGGTGAAGGCCACCGCGGCCGAAGCGCACAAGCAGGGTCTGCACGTGCACGGCCACCTGCCGGCCGGCATGCGTCCGAAGCAAGCCATCGACGACGGCTACGACGAGATCACGCACATCTACTTCGTGATGATGCAGGCGATGCCGGATGACGTGGTGAAAGCCTCCAATGGCATGGGCCGCTTCGAAGGGCCGGGCCGTTACGCGCGCAACGTTGACCTGGACAAGGAACCGATGAAGTCGCTGATCGCCACCATGGCGCAGCGTCACATCACCTCCGATCCCACGCTGGTGGTGGCCGAGAGCCTGTACGTGCCGGAGAACGGCGATCTCTCGCCGTCCTACGCACCCTTTGTCGGCACCTTGCCGCCCGCCGTGGAGCGCGGCTTCCGCCAGGGCGGTTTCACCGTGCCCAAGGACCTCACCCGGGCCGACTACCGCGCCAGCTTCGCCAAGCTGCAGGCGCTGGTGGGCGCATTGCACAAGGCCGGCGTGCCCATCGTCGCCGGCACCGACGGCACCGGCATGGAGCTGGTGCGCGAGCTGGAGCTCTACGTGCAGGCCGGCTTCAGCAACGCCGAAGCGCTCGCCAGCGCCACCATCGCCACCGCGCACCTGGTCGGCGCCGACGCACGCACCGGCAGCATCCAGACCGGCAAGGCCGCTGACCTGGTGCTGGTCGACGGCAACCCGGCGGTGAACATCGGCGATCTGCGCCACACGGAGGTGGTGATGATGGACGGCAAGCTGATGGACGCGAACGCGCTGCGCGCCGAAGGCGGCATCAGCAAGCGGCCGGCATGGGAAGAGTGAGGCAGGTGGCCGCGCTCAGTGCAGCGCGCCCATCACCTCGGCCATCCAGTCGATGAACACGCGCAGTCGCAGCGGCAATTGCCGCTGTGACTGATACAACACACTGAGCGGAAACGACGGTGGCGGCATCGACGGCAACAACTCGACCAGGGCACCACGCTTGAGTTCGCGCTCCACGCGGTAACGCGGAAATTGCGCGATGCCCAGGCCCGCTTCGCAACAGGCGAGATAGGCTTCCGTGCCACTGATGGTGACCGGCGCCGGCAGGTTCACCTCGCGCAGGCGCTTGCCCACCATGAATTCCAGCGGCGTGGTGCGCCGCGTGGTGGGCGAAGCCCAGTTCACTGCCACGTGGCCGTCCTGCAGGTCGGCCAGGGTTTGCGGCACGCCGTGGCGTTTCACGTAGGCGGCGCTCGCCACCGTGGCCTGCGACAGGTTGGCCACGCGCCGGCCGACCATGGTCGAGTCCGGCAGGTCGCCCGCGCGCAGCACGCAATCCACGCCCTCCTGCACGAGATCGATGAAGCGGTCGCTGGTGCCGATGTCCAGTTCGATCTGCGGGTAGCGCTCGATGAAGGCGGGCAGCGCCGGAATCAGCACATTGCGCGCCAGCGACGAGGCCAGGTCGATGCGCAGCCGCCCCTTGGGCACCATGGCGGCCTCGCGGAAATCCGCCTCGACCGCGTCCAGGTCGGTGAGCAGGCGCACGCAGTGGTTGTAATAGACCTCGCCGTCACGGGTGGGCCGCACGCGGCGGGTGGTGCGCTGGAGCAGGTGCGCACCCAGGCGCTCCTCCAGCCGCTTGATGGTATGGGTGAGCGTGGCGCGCGGCAGGCTCAGGTCGTCGGCGGCACGGGTGAAGCTGCCTAGTTCGACGATGCGCGTGAACACTCGCATGGCTTGCAGACGATCCATGGGATGGCACCCCAGATTGTTGATCATTTCGACAACAGACCTGGCGATTATTGAGCATTTATCGCCACGGCGTCATGGCCAAGAATGCGTCATCCGCTCACCCCCTGATCAAGGAATGCCCCATGCACATGCGACAGCTCGGCAAGAATGGTCCCTCCGTCTCCGTCCTCGGCCTGGGTTGCATGGGCATGAGCGACTTCTACGGCAGCGACCGCGACGAAGCCGAATCCATCGCCACCATCCACCACGCGCTGGAGCGTGGCTTCAACTTCCTCGACACCGCCGACGTGTACGGCCCGCATACCAACGAAGTGCTGGTGGGCAAGGCCATCCAGGGCCGCCGCGACCAGGCCTTCGTCGCCACCAAGTTCGGTATCGTGCGCGACCCGAACGATCCGTCGAAGCGCGGCGTCAGCGGCCGCCCGGACTATGTGCGCGCCTCGGTGGACGCCAGCCTCAAGCGCCTGGGCACCGACCACATCGACCTGTACTACCAGCACCGCGTGGATACCTCCGTGCCCATCGAGGAAACCGTGGGCGCGATGGCGGAACTGGTGAAGGCCGGCAAGGTGCGTTACCTCGGCCTGTCCGAAGCTTCCGGCGCCACGCTGGAGCGCGCGGCCAAGGTGCACCCGATTGCCGCGCTGCAGGTGGAGTTCTCGCTATGGACGCGCGACCCGCAGGAGAACGGCATGGTCGAGTCCTGCGCGACCACGGGCACCAGCATCGTGGCCTATTCGCCACTGGGTCGCGGTTTCCTCACCGGTGCCTTCCGCAGCCCGGACGACTTCGAAGCCGACGACTACCGCCGCTCTAGCCCGCGCTTCCAGGGCGACAACTTCTTCCGCAACCTGGAACTGGTGGAGCAGGTGAAGGCCATCGCCGCCGACAAGGGTTGCACGCCGGCCCAACTGGCACTGGCCTGGGTACTGGCGCAGGGCAAGGCCGTGTTCGCCATCCCGGGCACGCGTCGTCGCGAACGCCTGGACGAAAATCTCGGCACCATCGACATCGTGTTGACGCCGGACGAGCTGGCCGCCATCGACGCGATCTTCCCGCCCGACGCCGCCGTTGGCGCGCGTTATGCGGGGCCGATGATGCAGATGGTGAACAGGTAGTTCACATCTCCCCGCGTGCCTGACAGTCGATGCTCTGCTTCCTTACTTGTTGAGTAGGATTTCGCTTACATAGAAATCGTGGGCGCTCAGGCAATCTACACACATCGACGTTCCCACGGACGTCGGTGCCCCCGGATCGGTCGCCCCCCTAGAGCCGATCCATGAGGCCCCCGAAAGGGGGCCTTTTTTTTGCACGGCAAACACAGGAGGCGTGACGGGAAGTCCGCGCTCCGCCTGGTGCCAACCCGGGCCCGCGTCAGCCGTGCGCCATCGTCGTCCAGGCGTGGCGCTCTTCATCACGCAGCTCAGGCGAGACCGCCCTTCCTTCCGCCGCCGATGTCATCGCCGCCTCGATCACCGCCATCACGCCGATGGCCTGCCGTGGCGTGACCGGATGGGGGCCATACCCGCGCACCGCATCGCGGAAGGCGGCGTAGTACCGGCTCTGATCGCCCAGCGGCGAGGCGATGTGCTCAACCTGGCCGCTACCGTCATACAGCAGCAGATCGTCCGCATCCCTGCCCCAGCCCGCGTCGCCCGGCCGCACACCCGCGAGCAGCTGCGCTTCCTGCGGGTCGATCTTCGGTTTCACCACACTGCCTTGCGTGCCATGCACGACAAAACGCGGCGTGCCGCCGGCCACCAGCATGCTGGCGTGCAGGATCACCCGACGCCCGCCGTATGCCAGTACGACATGCGCCCAGTCGGTGGCTTCGCCACCGTCGCGTTGCGTGGCCAGGCTGGCCCATACGCTATCCGGCACACCGAACAGGCACAGCGCCTGATCCACCAGATGCGGCCCAAGGTCGTACCACAGCCCGCTGCCGGCGCCCGCCTGTTCGCGCCAGCGCGCGCGCACCTGCGGGCGGAAGCGATCGATATGCGATTCGAAGTGCGTGACCTCGCCGAGCCGGCCTGCTTCCATCAGCTGCCGCACGCCGAGGAAATCCGTATCCCAGCGGCGGTTCTGGAATACCGACAACACGCGCTGCTCGCGTTCGGCGACGTCGACCAGCTCACGTGCCTGCGCCAGGTCGAGGGCGAACGGCTTGTCGACCACCACATGCTTGCCCGCTTCCAGCGCCGCGCGCGCGAGCGGCGCGTGCGTGTCGTTGGGCGAGGCGATCACCACCACGTCCAGATGCGGATCGGCGAGCGCCGCCGCCACATCGGCAACCACCTCGACGTCGGGCAGATCCACATGCACCTTGCCGGCATCGCGCGATACCACCGTGCTCAACGCCAGGCCGGGCACGCTGCGGATCAGCGGTGCATGAAAGGTCTTGCCGGCAAACCCGTAACCGATCAGCGCCACGCGCAATGGGGTGATGGTGTCATGCATGGCGAAATCCGGCAGCGAAGGGCGAAACCGACATGATAGGCCATGCCCCTGCCTGATCTGCCAGGCGCGGTTTCGCACCGCCATGACGTGGTGGCGCGCACCATCGCGGCCTCCCTTTGCATCGAGGATGCCGCCATGTCGACCCGTCCCTTGTGGAGCGCCGCCCTGTTCGCGAGCCTGTGCCTGGTCGCAGGTGCGAACGCACTGGATGCACCAGCGGCCAGCACGCCGCAGGCCAAGCGGACCATTCTCGACCAGCACGACCAGAGCGGTGTGGCGGGCACGGTGATCGTGCTGGGTACCGCCGAGCTCCCGGCCGGCGGCGCGTCTGGCTGGCACATGCATGACGGCGACGAATCAGGCTATGTGCTCAAGGGCAACCTGATTCTCAAGACACGCGGCAAGCCCGACCAGGTGCTGAAGGCGGGCGATCATTTCTTCAATCCGCGCGGCGCCGTGCACAACCTCGTCGCGGCACCCGACGGCGATGGCGGCGTGGCGTTGTCGACCTGGATCGTCGACAAGGGCAAACCGCTGGCCGAGCCGGTGAAATAACACCCGCGCCATCGTCTCCCCTGTGGGAGCGCACCCTGTGCGCGACAGCCCGATGTAGCGATGAGGCGAGCGCGCACACGCTGCGCTCCCTTCGGGAAGCAAGATCTTGCCGCCTGTCGGCAACCACCTGGCGACATCACGCGCCGCGTTATTTCACGGGCAGGTCACCGCGCCGATGCTACTCAGCGGCGTCATCGGACGACCCATGAGGCGGACCATGAATGGAAACGCACAACGTCCGCCGGTGCTTCCGGCGAATCTCCGTGCATGCGCCAAGCCGAAGCGCCGTGATGGTTCCCTGCGCCCAAGGCTGCTGATCGCGTGCCTGCTTGCCGCGCTTTCGCACAACGCGCTCGCCACCTGCGCCTTGCAGTCCGATGGCGTCACGGTGATCTGCAATACCAACGCCCCCAACCCATTCACCAACAGCATCAACGCCATCAGCAGCGGGGCGGGCACCCTTAGCATTCCGACCAACGGCGCGAAAGTGATCGTCCAGGCGGGCGCGGGCGTGGCGACGACGGGCGCGGCCATCCAGGTCAACAACAACAGCACGGTGACGAACGCGGGCAGCATCAGCACGACCTTCATCAATGCCTATGGCATCTGGGCGGGCGATCCCGGCAATGCGTCCAGCACGACGGTGGGCTACGGCAACACGCTGGAGAACGATGGCAGCATCCGCACCACGGGCAGCAATTCCGTGGGCATGTTCGCCCGCACGGCCAATAAGACCGCGGGCAATACGCTGATCAACCGCGGCACGATCGATACCAGCGGCTCCATCTCCGGAACCAGTCCGCGTTCGTCCTCGGCCGGCATCCGCTCGGACAGTGCCGTGGCGAGCACCATCCTCAATTACGGCACCGTGGCCGCCCACGGCGCCTATGCCACCGTCGGCACGGGCGCCACCGTGGCCATCGCCGGCAACGGTGTCGAGATGGCCGGCCCGGGCACGTTCATCAACGAAGCAGGTGCGGGCGTCAGCAGCGACAACGCCTACGGCTTCTACGGCAACGGGCCCAATGCCAACGGCATCACGGTGATCAATGCGGGCACGCTCAGCGGCGGCCGTGGCGCGATCCTGTTCGGCGCGGGGCAATCCAACAACACGGTGATGCTGGAGGCGGGCTCCACCACCACCGGTTCGATCGATGGCGGCAACGGCGGCAGCAACAATACCCTTGTATTCGATGGTTTCACCGCCAGCGCCTTTGCCAATGCCATTCCCAACTGGCAGCTGGTCGCACTGCGCAACAGCGCCAATGTCACCCTCTCCGGATCAAGCTACGCGCTGACCCATCTCGCGCTGGACGCCGGCACGACGGCCACGTTCGCCACGCCGGCACTGACCATCGGCGGACAGATCACCGACAACGGATCCCTGGTCTTTGCCAGCAGCAGCAACCTGAGCATTACCGCGCCCATCGCGGGCAGCGGTGCGGTGACGCAATCGGGCAGCGGCACGCTGTTGTTGTCCGGTGCGGGCACTTACACCGGCACCACCACCGTTGCCAGCGGCGTGCTGCAGGCCGGCGGTGCGGGAGTACTGTCGCCATCCAGCGCCTTCACCGTGAACAGCGGCGCCACGCTGGATCTGGGCAACGCCAATCAGACCATCGGCAGCCTCGCCGGCGCTGGCACGGTGACGCTGGGTGCGGGCACCTTGACCACCGGTGGCCTCGGCTCCTCCACCACGTTCGGAGGCGCGATCGGCGGCAGCGGCGGACTGACCAAGACCGGCGCCGGCACCATGACACTGACCGGCACCAACACCTATACCGGCAGTACCACCCTAAGCAGCGGCGCACTGCAGCTGGGCAACGGCGGGACCAGCGGCAGCATCATCGGTAATGTGACGAACAACAGTTCGCTGGTGTTTGATCGCAGTGACGCGAGCATCTTCAGCGGGATGATTTCAGGCAGCGGCAACGTTACCCAGCTTGGCAGCGGCGCCACCATCCTCACCAGCAACAACGCCTACAGCGGCGGCACCACAATCAGCGCGGGCACGTTGCAACTGGGCAACGGCAGCACCACCGGCAGCATCGTCGGCGACGTCACCGACAATGGCACGCTGGCCTTTGATCGTAGCGACGTGGTCACCTTCCCCGGCCTGATCTCCGGCAGTGGCGCAGTCGCGCAGCTAGGCACCGGCACCACTCTCTTCACCGGCAACAACACCTATACGGGCGGCACGACCATCAGCGCAGGCACCCTGCAGCTGGGTAGCGGCGGCACCACAGGCAGCGTGGCAGGAGACGTGACCAACAACGGCGCACTGGTGTTCGACCGTGCTGATGTCATCACGTTTCCTGGATGGATCACCGGAAGCGGCAGTGTCACGCAGCAGGGCACGGGCACGACCATCCTTGCCGGAAACAATACCTACGACGGCGGCACCACGATCAGCGCGGGCACGCTGCAACTGGGCAACGGCGGCACCACCGGCAGCATCGTCGGCGACGTCACCGACAACGGCACGCTGGCCTTTGATCGAAGCGACGTGGTCACGTTCCCCGGCCTGATCGCCGGCAGTGGCAGCGTCACGCAGCTTGGCACCGGCACCACCATCCTCACCGGCAACAATACCTATACGGGCGGCACCACGATCAGTGCAGGCACGCTGCAACTGGGCAACGGCGGCACCACCGGCAGCATCGTCGGCGACGTCACCGACAACGGCACGCTGGCCTTTGATCGTAGCGACGTGGTCACGTTCCCCGGCCTGATCGCCGGCAGTGGCAGCGTCACGCAGCTGGGCGCGGGCACCACCCTCTTCACAGCCAACAACACCTATACGGGCGGCACCACGATCAGCGCGGGTACCCTGCAGCTTGGCAACGGAGGTACCAGCGGCAGCATCGTCGGCAACGTTACCAACAACGGCGCGCTGGTCTTTGATCGCAGCGACGTGGTCACGTTTCCCGGCCTGATCACCGGCAGCGGAAGCGTCACGCAACAAGGCACCGGCACCACCATATTTACCGGCACCAACACCTATGCGGGTGGTACCACCATCCAGGCGGGCATGCTGCAACTGGGCAATAACGGCACCACGGGCAGCATCGTGGGCGATGTCGCCAACAGCGGCCGGCTGGTCTTCGATCGCGCGGACACGGTCACATTCGCTGGCGTCATTTCCGGCAGCGGCAGTGTGAAGCAGCTGGGCGGCGGCACCACGATACTCACCGGCAACAACACCTATGGCGGCGGAACGGTGATCGCCGGTGGCGCCTTGCAACTCGGCGCCGGCGGCACCACGGGCAGCATCGTCGGGGACGTGCAGGACGGCGGCGCGCTGATCTTCAACCGCTCGGACACCTTCACCTTCAACGGCGTGATCAGCGACTGGACCCACACCACGCCGGATCCGATCGGCTCGTTACAGCAGAACGGCAGCGGCACCACGGTGCTCACCGCGCTGAACACGTACAGCGGCACCACGCAGGTCAACGCCGGAACGCTCGTCATAGGCAACGTACCCCTCAGTACCGCGGCGCTGGCGGGTGGTGGCACGGTCACCGTGGCCAGCAGCGCCACGTTCGGCGGCTACGGCAGCACCGCCGGTGCGGTGGACAACAACGGCACCATCGCAGTGGCCGATGCCCTGCCGCTGTTCCAGGGCGGCAGCAAGGGCGACTTCGTCATGGGCGGCACGCTGACCAACAACAACCTGATCCAGCTCGCGGGGTCGGGCGTGGGCAATACCTTGTTCGTCCACGATCTGGTGGGCCAGGGCAGTTCGCGCATCGCCATGAACACCGTGCTTGGCGGAGACACATCCCAATCGGACCTGCTCGTGATCAACGCGGGCAGCGCGAGCGGTCGCACCGTGCTCAATATCGCCAATGCAGGCGGACTGGGTGCCGCGACCACCGGCAACGGCATCCTGGTGGTCGCAGCCGCCGCATCCGCGACCACCGCGCCAGGGTCCTTCGCGCTGGGCACATCGCTGGAAGCGGGGCCTTACCAGTACGCCTTGTTCAGGGGCGCGCGCGACAACACCTCGGCGGATTCCTGGTACCTGCGCTCGGAAAATCCGACCCCGCCGCTGCCACCGGCACAGATACCCGAAAGCGTGCCGCCTCCGCCGCCGGTCGTCGCTCCCGGCGAACCGACGCCACCGCCGCTGGAGCCATACGTGCCGTACTACCGCAGCGAGGTCTCGCTCTACACGGCGCTGCCCTCCATGGCGCTCAACTACGGCCGGGCCCTGATCGGCACGCTGCACGACCGCGTCGGTGAAGAGGAGCAGCTGCGCGGAACCACCGGTGACGTCGCTGGCCCCAGCGGCGCATGGGCGCGCGTGGTCGGGCAGGACGGCCAGTGGGATGCGAAGGCCGGCGGCGTGTATCGCGACGGGCCATCGTTCGACGACAACATGATCGCGGTGCAGGCGGGCCTTGACCTGTATCGCGCCGGGTACGATGGCGGCGCGCGCGACATTGCCGGCGTACTCGCCGCCGTCGGCCATGGCCACGGCGGGGTCAGCAACTACGACGGCACCTCGGCCGGCAACAACCGCTTCGATTCGTACTCCGTCGGCGGCTACTGGACACGCTTCGGTGCGAACGACGGGTACCTCGACGGCGTACTGCAGGGCACCTGGTACGACGCCAAGGCCACCTCCAACGAGCCCTACAGCCTCTCCACGCATGGCTTCGGCGCGGCGCTGTCGGTGGAAGGCGGTTATCCCTTCCGCTTCGACAACGATTGGTCGCTGGAGCCGCAAGGCCAGGTGATCTACCAGACGCTGCACCTGGACAACGCCTCCGATGCCGCCGCCCGCGTGCAGTTTCGCGATGGCGATTCGCTGGCCGCGCGCATCGGCGGCCGCGCGGCGCGCACCTGGCAGTGGGATGCCTCGCGCCTGATCTCCGGGTGGTTCTTCGCCAACCTCTGGCACGAGTTCAAAGCCGACACGGTCACAGCCTTCTCCTCGGCCGATGGCAACGTGCCGTTCCACTCCGATCTCGGTGGCAGCTGGTGGGAAGTGGGCGTCGGTGTCGACGCGCAGCTGCGCAAGGGCGCGTCTTTGTATGCCACCGTCGGCTACGACAAGGGGTTCAGCCAGGGCGTCAAGGCCATCGACGGGAACATCGGCATGCGCTTCCATTGGTAGTCTTAGCGCGGTCTTAGAGCCATGGCCTGCCTAAGACGGCGCTAAGCAAACCGCCGGCGCGCATCACCCGTGTGAAACAGAACTGTCAAATCGTAAATTCACGCTAGCGCACTGAATCCAGCCACTGCGTAGCCCACCATGTCCATCGCCTCCCGCCGGCGCTTCGACGCGTCGCACCCCGTCCTGCGCCCGATTTCCAGCGCGATCGCCCTTGCCCTGCTCGCCAGCTTGTCGTTCGGCATGCCGGCACACGCCACCGACACCGACGCGTCCACGGCCGCCACGGCGGCGGACGCTTCGACGTCCAAAGCCAACGCCAACGCACTGAAGGCCCCCAAGGAGCTGGAAGAAGTCGAAGTACGCGGCACGGCCACCCAGTCCGCCATCACGCAGGCGCCAACGCAGGCCGACCTGACCATCACCCAGCCGCAGTCCATCATCGGCCTGGACTGGATCAGCAACCACGTCG
The DNA here is from genome assembly GCF_000725385.1 of Dyella japonica A8. Taxonomy (NCBI): domain Bacteria; kingdom Pseudomonadati; phylum Pseudomonadota; class Gammaproteobacteria; order Lysobacterales; family Rhodanobacteraceae; genus Dyella; species Dyella japonica. The sequence continues at coordinate 231,665 of NZ_CP008884.1, forward strand.
CGCCGACCGCCGACTACGCCACCATCGCCGCGATCGCGCCGGGCGTCACCAACGTGAGCACCGCCGGCCCCGGCCTGGGCGAGTCCAAGCAGATGACGCTGCGGGGCTTCAACGACAACCAGTACAACGTCACCTACGACGGCATTCCGTTCGGCGACACCAACGATTTCAGTCACCACACCAGCAGCTACTTCCCGGCCAAGATGCTCGGCCAGGTGCTGATCGACCGTGGCCCGGGCAATGCCAGCACCATCGGCGAAGCGACCTTCGGCGGTACCGTGGCGCTGAGCTCGAAGGATCCGACCGACAGCTTCTCGTTCATTCCCACGCAGAGCTTCGGCAGCTACAGCACCTCGCTCACCCACCTGGAAGTGAACTCGGGCAAGCTCGATGACCTGGGCGGCGGCAAGCTCATCGCCAGCGCGCAGTACATCAGCACCGATACCGCCAAGACCGACGGCGACATGTCGCGCAAGACCGGCTACATCAAGTACGTGCAGCCGATCGGCGACAGCACCGAGATCACCTTCCTCAGCAACTACAACGACATCCGCTTCAACAACCCCAACCTCAGCTCGCTGACGCTGCAGCAGATCCAGCAGCTTGGCCGCAACTTCGGCCTCAACGACGACCGCACCAGCACCAACTGCGCCTGCTACAACTACCAGTCCAAGCAGACCGACCTGGAATACCTGGGCGTGCACAGCCTGCTGTCGCAGACCTGGTCGCTGGACAACAAGGTCTATACGTACGCCTACGACAACACCAGCCACGAGAGCCCATACGTGGGCACCAAGGCCTCGCCCACCAACATGGGCGGTTACATCAAGATCAACAACTACCGCGCCTGGGGCGACGTGCTGCAGCTGGTGCACGCCGACGACCACGGCCAGTTCCGCACCGGCGGCTGGTACGAGTTCACCGACAACAACCGCAGCAGCATCGCCATCGACTACGGCCGCGGCGGCGCCGTGGACGTGAAGCCGGGTGCATCCACCTTCGGCACGTTCAACAGCAAGGGCGTGTACAGCGGCCCGTACAAGTACACGATGACCGACCAGCTGCACACCGGCCAGCTCTATGCGGAATACGAGTGGTACGCCTATGACGGCCTGAGCGTTACCCCGGGCGTGAAGTATTTCAACGTCAGCCGCGACATCGAGGCGCCGATCAACCAGGGCACCAAGACCCCGCTCAACTACAAGCAGAGCTGGGACAAGACGCTGGGCTACCTCACGGCCAACTACCTGGTGCGCGAGGACTGGAGCATCTACGCCACCGCCGCGCAGGGCTTCCTGACGCCGAACCTCAACCAGTTCTACGTGCCCGCCCCGACCGCCAACAACACGCACCCCACGCAGACCATGAACTACCAGTTCGGCACGGTCTACAAGACCGACCGCTTCAACGCGGACGCCGACGTGTACTTCATCAACTACAAGAACTACCAGTTCTCCACCAATGTGCCCGGCACCACCGAACCGGTGTACTACCTGGCCAAGGGCGCCTACATCAAGGGCATCGAGGGCGAAGCCACCTACTACGTCGGCTACGGCACCAGCGTGTTTGCCAACGCCTCGCTTCAGGACGCCTATTTCAAGGGCTCCAGCCTCGACATGCCGAACGTGCCGAACCGCACCGCGGCGCTTGGCGTGATGTACGAGAACAATGGCTTCTTCGCCTCGCTGTACGACAAGTACTCCGGCAGCCAGAAGGCGTACAACTCCAGCTTCAATCCCGACGTCGCCTCCTCCGTGACCTCCACCATCGGCACCGGCGGCTACTGGCAGGCGGCGATGAGCCTGGGCTACGGCCAGAACCTCACCGGCTCCTTCATCAAGAGCTACAAGGTGCGCCTGCAGGTGGACAACCTTTTCGACGCGCACAACCTGGTGATCAACTCGGTGAGCGGCAACGTGGGCTCATACTACGTGCTGCCGGGCCGCAGCTGGTTCGCCTCGGTTTCGCTGGCACTCTGACGGACGAGGCGATCACTTGATGTCCAGGCATACGTTCCTCGCCCTGCTCCTGCTCGCACCGTCGCTGGCATCTGCCAGCGATGCACCGGCCCACACCTACCTCAGCGCGGCACAGGTCAACGCCGTGATGGCCGCCCTGCCCGCGCCCAGCGCGCCGGGCAGCGCGGAAGACAAGGCCGACTACGCCGCCACCGACCGTGCCTTTGCCGATCGCTCGGCGGCGGACTTCGCGCAGGCCAAGCAGGAAGAGAAGTTCAACGCGTTCGACTTCGCCCCGGTGATCGGCCCCGGCTTCCGCGCGGACCAGCTCCCGCACGTGGCCGCGCTGTTCAAGGAAGCGGAGGAAGAGACCAAGGAGGCGGTGGATCTTTCCAAGAACCACTGGAAGCGCCCGCGTCCCTGTCCGCCCGCTTCCGACTGCGCCAGCAACCCGGAAAAAGCCGCGAAGAAGAGTTACGGCTACCCCAGCGGCCATTCCAGCCGCGCCACGGTGGATGCCGTCCTGCTCGCCCAGCTGTTCCCGCAGGACGCGGATGCGCTGATGCAACACGCCCGCGACATCGGCTGGCGTCGCGTGGTGAAGGGCGTGCACACCTTGCAGGATATCTATGCGGGACGGGAATTCGGTCAGGCCCTGGCCACCGACATGCTCGCCTCGCCCACCATGCAACACGATCTGGCGGCGGCCCGCGAGGAACTGCGTGCCGCCGGTTTGGCTCCGAAGACACCGTAAGCCCCCGGGGGATCGATCGATCCCCCAACCCTCCCTCAAGTCTGCATGGAGCACGCCCAAGGACGGGCACCTTTTTCCCGGGACGGTAACAAAACGGAAAGACAATGGACGGCGGGTTCCGGGTTTCTCCTGTGGCCTGCTGTTCTCGTACCCAAGGGGCACAAGGTGCACATCATCCTGGTGGAAGACGATCTGGAGCTGGGCGAGGCCATCCAGCGGGCGCTTGAGCGCCTGTCGTACACGGTGACCTGGCTTACCGACGGCACGGACGCCATTGCGACGATGCAGGCCAAGGCGGCCGACCTGGTGCTGCTCGATCTCGGCCTGCCGGGCAAGGACGGCCTGGACATCCTCACCGAGGCGCGCAACGCGGACATCCGCACGCCGGTGCTCATTCTCACCGCGCGCGACGCGGTGCAGGCACGCGTGCACGGCCTTGACGCCGGTGCCGACGATTACCTGACCAAGCCCTTCCACCTCGACGAGCTCGGCGCGCGCATCCGCTCGCTCACCCGCCGCATGCAGGGGCTGGCCGCCAACCGTATCGAAGCCGGTGCGCTGTGCCTGGACCTGGGCACGCTGGAAGTGACCTTCCACGGCAACAAGGTCGAGGTCACGCGGCGCGAGTTGTCGCTGCTGCAGGCGTTGATGGAACGCGCCGGCCGCGTCGTGCGCCGCGACACGCTGGAAAGCTCGCTGTACGGCGGCGAGAAAGTAGTGACCGACGGCGCCATCGACGTGCTCGTGCACTCGCTGCGCCGCAAGCTGAGCTTCGACACCATCCAGAACGTGCGCGCATTCGGCTACATGATTCCCCGGGACGCCCGGTGAAACCCACCAGCCTGCGCGGCCGCCTGCGCTGGATGATCATCGCGCTGTTGCTGCTGTTCTTGTTGCCGCTCGCGTTCTACAGCTTCTACCGCACCAGCGACGAAATGGCGGTGCTGTCCGACGCGCGCCTCGCCGAGGCGGCCCACACCGTGGCCGCACTGATCCGCCAGTCCGGCCTGCAGGCCTTCGCCAATAGCGACGGCATCATCGTGCCGGTGCAGAAGAAAAGCGTGCTGGCAGCGCAAGGCGAAGTCGCCACGCACGAGTCGGAAGTGGGTTTCCAGGTGTTCGACCGCCAGGGCAAGCTGGTGCTCGGCACGGTCAACCTGATGACGCTGCCGGCCACGCCGGACGACCGCTCCGCCTACCACGACCTGAAGAAGCAGCACCACGTGTGGCGCGTGTTCAACTACGTCGATTCGCAGAGCCAGTACGTGATACGCACGGCTGACCGCTACGACAGCCGCGAAAACATCGTGCATACGCTATGGGTGGACCACGGCGCGCCATTCCTGCTCGGCCTGCCCGTGCTCGCGCTGCTGGTGGGCTGGGCCGTGGGCCGGGGGCTGCGCCCGCTGGCCAGCCTGACCACGGCATTGTCCGCGCGCGAGCCCGGCAGCCGCGAGCGCATCGTATTGCCCGACGCGCCGCGCGAACTGCGCCCCGTGCTGGGCGCGCTCAACGAGCAGCTCGCCCGGCAGGAAGACGCGATCGAACGCGAGCGGCGCTTCAGCGCCGACGTAGCGCATGAATTGCGCACACCGCTGGCCTCCATCCTGCTCAACCTGGAAAGCGCCATGGAGACCGTCGACCCCGACGAGATCCACGACAGCCTGGCCGGCGCGCACCACAGCGTCGCCACGCTCAGCCGACGCGTGGAGCAACTGCTCACGCTGGCAAGGCTGGAAGCCGGCGCCGCCTCCACCCGATTCGAAGCGGTCGACCTCAACGACGTCGCGGACGGCGTGGTGAAGGAACTTTCGCCCGTCATCCAGCGTCGTGGCGTCGAACTGGGCTTCGCGCAGCAGGATGGCCAGGTACTGGTGCAGGGCTACGCGCCGGCACTCGTCGCGCTGCTGCGCAACCTGCTGGAAAACTCGCTGCGCTACGTGCCGGCCGGCGGCCGCATCCAGCTCGCCGTGGCGCAAGGCCGGCAGGAGGCCACGCTGGAAGTCATCGACAACGGCCCGGGCATTCCCGCCGAACGTCGCCACGCCGTGTTTGCACGCTTCCATCGCGAAGCCGGCACCCGCGGCGAAGGCTACGGCCTGGGCCTGTCCATCGTCACCCGCGCCGCCAGCCTGCACCGCGCCAGCATCGAGCTGCTCGATTCGCCGCTGGGTAGGGGGTTGCGCGTGCGGGTGTCGATACCGCTGTCGTATCCCTAGGTTTGCAGGAAGCCATCGGAAGAACGGAAGCGATGAAAAGAGCGATGCGTCATTCCGGCGTAGGCCGGAATCCAGTGGCATCATTGTCCGGTTCTCGCGGGATGCTGGCCCACTGAAAAGCCATCCGCGTCGCGCTTAGAACCAAACGCACCAGCCACTGGATTCCGGCCTGCGCCGGAATGACGAGCTTGACTCGCCTCTCGTACGCGGGCAGCGCGTGCGGGTGTCGATACCGCTGTCGTGTCCCTAGGTTTGCAGGAAGCCATCGGAAGAACCGCAGCGATGAAAAGAGCGATGCGTCATTCCGGCTTAGGCCGGAATGACGAGCTTGAGGTGGCCCAGCGTCTCCCTGGTGGTCGCCAGTCGGCGCCGCGAAGCCAGCTCACGGCAACGTAATCACCGCCTGCAAGCCGCCACCCTCGCGGTTGGCCAGCTGCAGGTGGCCTCCGATGGAAGCGATAAGTTGCGCACCGATGGCGAGCCCAAGGCCCGCGCCACCGGTATCGCGGTTGCGCGAGGATTCCAGGCGATAGAACGGCTGCAGCACCTGTTCGAGTTCACCTTCGGGAATACCGGGGCCGCGGTCGGACACGGTGATCACCAGCGCGCCGCCGGTCCCACGCTGCAAGGCCAGTTCCGCCGCACCGCCGTACTTGATCGCGTTGTCGACCAGGTTCACCAGCACGCGCCGCAGCGCCTGCGGGCGAACGGTGGCGGTGGCATCGACGGTGGCGGTCATGCTGACGGGCTGGCCGACGTCCTGGTAGTCGAACACCAGGCTTTCCAGGAAGGCGCCCACGTCCATCTTCACCGGCTTCTCCGCGTCGCCGTGCGCGCTGCGCGCGTAGGCGACGCCTTCCTTCACCAGATGCTGCAGTTCCTGCAGGTCGTCAAGGATGCGCTGCTGCTCGGGCGATTCGTCCAGCGCTTCGACACGCAGGCGCATGCGGGTAATGGGGGTCTGCAGGTCGTGGGAGATGGCGGCAAGAATATGCAGCCGCTCCTTGAGGTGCCTGGCGATGCGGTCCTGCATGGTGTTGAAGGCTTTCGCCGCGCGCGCGACTTCGGTGGGGCCGTCCTGCGCGACGCGTGGGCCGTTGGCGGTAGGCGTCATCGCGTCCGCCGCTTCCGCCAGGGTCGCCAGTGGCCGCGTCGCCAGCCTTACCGCCAGCCACGTGCACACCAGCAGCAGGATCACCTGCAGCGTGAAGACAAAGGGCAGCCACGTCGCCAGCGGTTTCATGTACGGCGTGATCTGCAAGGTCAGCGGCGAGCCGTCGCGCAGGGTGAAGTGAACCTGATACCGCTCCGGCGACAGGGAAAGGGTGTTGCCGTAGACACGGTAGTCCGGGCCAACCTCTTTCGCGATCAGGGCCAGCACGTCGCGCGAACGCTGCGTGGCGAGGCGGTCGCCCGGTTCGCCGTTGCCGAGAATGTAGAAATAGTTGTCGCGCGCCAACCGCGTAAGCCAGCGCGAACGTTCGGCCGCAGGCAGCCGGTCGATCACCGCGACCGAGGTGCCCACGTCGTGCTCCAGCGTGTTGAACATCACCGCCGTCGCGGACTGCACGCGCTCCAGGTAGAGCAGCGCGAACGACAAGCCCTGCGCCAGCATCAGCCCCGCAAAGATGATCAGGTACAGCCGCGACGCCATGCTGCGCGGCAACCAGCGGCGTGCGATAGCCGGCGCGTCGGCGCTCATGGCTGCCCGCTGTTGAGGATCACCGGCATCGAGAACACGTAGCCCTCACTGCGCACGGTCTTGATGTAGGTCTGCTCGCGCGCGCCATCCTGCAGGCGTTGGCGCAGGCGGCTCACCAGCAGGTCGATGGAACGGTCGAACAGCTCCGCGTCACGCCCTTGCGTGAGGTTGAGCAGCTGGTCGCGCGACAGCACGCGCTGCGGGTGGTCAAGGAACACGCGCAGCAGCCGAAACTCCGCGCCGCTCAGCGAGACCACGGTGCCGTCCTCGTCCAGCAGGTGGCGTGCGGTGGTATCCAGCCGCCAGCGGCCGAAGGCGATGACGTCGCTGCTTTCGGTGACACGCAGGTTGGGCGGCAGCATGCGCGTGCGGCGGATCACCGCCTTGATGCGCGCCAGCAGTTCGCGCGGCGAGAAGGGTTTGGTGACGTAGTCGTCCGCGCCCATTTCCAGGCCGATGATGCGGTCGGTTTCGTCGTCGCGCGCGGTCAGCAGCACGACCGGCACGTGCTTGTGCTTGCCGGCGCGCAGCGTGCGGCACAGCACCAGTCCGTCGTCGCCCGGCATCATGATGTCGAGCACGACCAGGTCGAACGCCGAGGTATCGAGCTGCGCGAACATCTCGCGGCCATCGGCGGCGCCGCTGGCGCGCAGGCCGTTCTTGCGCAGGTAGTCCACGATGCCCGTGCGGATGCCGTGATCGTCATCGACGACGAGGATATGGTCGACGTGTTCCATGCTTTCTCCGGTGGGGTGCGAACCCGCGCGTCAGGCCTTGCCGAGCAGTTCGCGCACTTTCGCTTCGGTCTGATCGTAGTCTCCCTCGCCGACATGGCGATAGACCACATGGCCATCGCGGTCGATCAGGTAGATGGCCGGCCAGAAGCGGTTGCCGTAAGCGTTCCAGATGCGGTTGTCGTTATCCACCGCCACCGGGTAGCGGATGCCCAGCGTGCGGATGGCCTGGCGCAGGCTGAACACGTCGTGCTCTTCCTCGTACTCGGGCGTGTGCACGCCGACCACCACCAGTCCGTCACCGGCGTAACGGTCGTACAGCGCCTTGGTATGCGGCAGCACGTGCAGGCAGTTGATGCATTCGCGCGTCCAGAATTCGACCAGCACGACCTTGCCGTGCAGGTCCTGCGTGGTGAGCGGGGGCGAATTGAGCCATTGCGTGGCCCCGTCGAATCCCGGTGCCGGCGCGTCGACCCACGGGGTCTGGGCGTTGGCATCCAGCCAGGATCCGGGCCAGGCGGCGCAAAGGGCTGCACTGAAAGCCGCGGCAGCAACGACAAGATGCAGGAATTTCATCGAAGGAGTCTCCAGGACAGGGGCAGCGGCCTGAATGCCGCCGACGCAGGCATTGGAACAACCCCGTTTGTACCGCGCGTGTCCCCCGCCCAGGCTTTTTGTATCGCTTTGTATCCGTCGCCCGGAGTCATCCTGGGACTGGCGCAGCCCGGTGTGTAACGGAATGTATCGCCCTGACCGCGCGACACGTTTCCATGCCATCGGGCACCCCGCGGGACACATCGACGATACGCGCCCGGCGTCTCCTTGGCACACCGGCTGATCCACAGCCATGCCAACCCAGGAGATTCCACCCATGTCCGCTTCCAGCATCCTCTACACCGGCAAGACCACCACCACCGGCGGCCGCGAAGGCCGCTCCACCAGCGACGACGGCCAGCTCGACCTCAAGCTCTCCACGCCCGGCGCCAACCTGCCCGGCACGAATCCCGAGCAGTTGTTCGGCGCCGGCTGGTCCGCCTGCTTCACCGGCGCCATGCGCCACGCGGCCCGTGCCGGCAAGATCGACTTCCCGGCCGACACCACCGTGAGTGCGGAGATCGACCTGGGCCTTGGCGCCGACGGCTACTTCCTGCAGGCACGCCTGACGGTGTCGCTGCCGGGCCTGGACCGCGAAACCGCCCAGCAACTGATCGACGCCGCCCACCAGACCTGCCCGTACTCCAAGGCGACGCGCGGAAACATCGACGTTGCGATCACCCTCGCCTGATCCGCCTGCCCGACATCCTCTTTGGAAATCCACCATGGCACTCATACGCACCACACTCGGCGCCGCGCTGGTCTTCGGCCTTGCCGTCTTTACTGCCCAGGGGCATGACATGGGAGCAAAGCCGCGCACGTTGGCAGCTCCCTCCGCGATACCGGCGGTGGATGCACCAGCATCCGCCTCGGCCACGCCGTCGACGGATGGCGTGTCGTATCCGGCATCGTCCTCGCATGGCGAGGCGCACGTTGAAGGCGACAGCCGGGTCAATGGTCGTTCTGACTGGGATGTCGACTACCCGTCGCAGCTGGCGCCGCAGGCCTTGCACTGAGCCTACGCACGCGTCGCAGGACGCCTGACGTCGCCCCGGCGGCGTCAGGCGGCACCGAGGGCGCGCAGAACCAGCAGCAGGCCGGCCATCACCGCGGTGGCACCGATGGTCCTCACCATCGGCGTGGCCGCGGACACCAGCCGTTCGGCAGTGATGGCCAGGGTGACGAGCATCATGGCGCGCAGGTTCATGACACCCCATGCAAGCAGGATCGAGGTAAGGCCGGCACAGCAATACACGCAATGCAGGCCGTGGCGAAGACCATGTCGCCATGCCGCACCGGCATTCGCCGGTACGCGCTCCGGCTCACGGCGGCAACATGCGAGGCTGTGGCTCTTCCATCGGGTGAACTGCAGCGCACCGGCGAGCAACACGACCACGCCCACTCCCAATGGCACCTCACGCGCCAGGGCCGGCATCGCCATCTCGAACGATGCCAGTGCGGCACCCACTGAAAACACCAACGCGCCAAGCGCCGCCCAGACAACGAAGTACCCCACGCCCACGATCATCGCGAGCCAGGCCGGACTCGCCGCACCATGGCCGCTGACGCCCTGGTGGCAACGCCACAGCACGGGTGCCAGCGACGGCAGCATCATCGCGATCATCATCACCGTCCACATGCCGAGGAAGGACAGCGCGGCGCCCCACCACGACGGCTCCCCCATTGGCATCCACATCATCGACAGGGTCCAGCCGCCGGGCATCGGCATGTCATCCATCGACGGCATCGAGGTGCACCACGCCACAGTCATCGCCGTGCTGGCGGCAAAGAGCAGCGTCAGCACAGTAAGGAAGGCCCTGGGGAGGCTTCGGCCAACGGTCGTGTCCTGGGATGTCTGCGCATGCATGGCGGCGCGCCTCGCTGTCGGTCCAACGCAACGGTGTGTCGATCAAATCCGGTCGTACTCGTCGTGGCGGCGCCACCAGATACCCGACTCGTTGCGCCCCAGCGGCGCCCGGTCCAGCCACTGGTACATGCCCCACACGCCATCCACGCCACGCGCATAGGAGGAGTACGTGTGATAGACCACGCCGTCGTTGAGCACGAAGGCGCTCAGTCCCGGGCGATCGCGTGAGTAGGTCGGCGCATCGGTGCCGCAAGAGGCCGCAAAGTACGCGACGGGCTCCGGCGTGGGAGTGGCGTCCATCGCATGTCCGCCGCGCTCGAAGTTGTATTCGATGTCGCCCTTGCGCTGCTGTTCTTCGGTAAAGGACACGTTGAAGTCGAAGTTGAACTCGCCCTCGACCGACGACGCCCACGGAAAGCTCCATCCCATCCGCCGTCGGTAAGCCTGCAACTTCGGCAGCGGCGCGCGCGACACCGCCCAGAACGCGACATCGTGATGTTCCAGATGTGCGACGTTGCCGTTGAAGCCATCGGCCACCGCCGAACAGGACGGGCAACCTGCCTTGTAATCGGGCCCGAACATGAAGTGATAGACCAGCAATTGCGAGCGGCCGCGGAAAAGATCCTCCAGCGTGGCCGGGCCCTGGTCGGTGTCGAAGCGATACGTCTTGTCGACGCGCACCCAGGGCAAGGCCTGGCGCTGACGGGCCAGCTCGTCGCCGCGCCGCGTGTGTTCCTTCTCCGCCTTCAGCAGCGCCATGCGCGCTTTCAGCCATTCCTCGCGGGTACCCGTGGTATGTGCATTCATGGTCGGTCTCCTTCGGTCAGGTGTGGTGTGCGCCGGTGTTGCTGTGACGCACCCGTGATGGGGCGTGGGATAGACTGCCGCCGTCCGACCGGACGCAGGGAGTGACAAGTGTGTCGGGATTCCGATGGACTCGCTGATTACCGCCGCCGCCCGCGCGCTTGCCGCCGGTGATCCGCTGGGAGCGCTGAACCGGGTCGCGCTGCGTGACGATCCGCAGGCACTCGCGCTCCGTGGCATCGCCATGGCGCAGCTGGGCGATTTCGAGCGCGCCAGGCCGCTGCTGCGCCGGGCAGCGCGTTCGTTCGGCCCAAGGGAGCCGGTGGCGCGTGCGCGATGCGTGGTGGCCGAGGCCGAGATCGCACTCGTTTCGCGCGACCTGCGCTGGCCGACCAAGGCGCTCGAACTGGCGCAGGCCACGCTGCAGGCGCACGGTGATCGCATCAATGCCGCGCACGCGCGTTATCTCTCCCTGCGGCGCCTGCTGCTGATCGGGCGTCTGGACGAAGCCGAGCGCGCGCTTGCCTCCTCCGATGCCTCGTCGCTTCCCGCCGCGTTGCGGACCATCCACTGGCTGGCCATCGCAGGCATCGCCATGCGTCGCCTGCGCGCCACCCACGCGCGTCATGCGCTTGCGCAGGCCACGCACGATGCACGCCAGGCCGGCATACCGGCTTTGATCGCCGAAGTGGAGCATGCGTCCCGCGCATTGGCGGTGCCTGCGGCGCGCCTGTTGTCGGGCGGCATGCAGCAGCCCCTCCTGCTCGAGGAGGTCGAGGCCCTGAGCACGTCGGGACGACTCATCGTCGATGCATGCCGCCATGCGGTGTACGCGACATCCGCGCTGGTGTCGCTGGGCAGGCGCCCGGTGCTGTTCGCGCTGGCCCATGCACTGGCCGAGGCGTGGCCGGGCGACGTGTCGCGCCATGAACTTGCCGTCCGCGCGTTTCGCGCCAGGCAAGTCGACGACTCGCATCGTGCCCGCCTGCGCGTGGAGATCGGCCGGCTGCGCACGGAGCTCAGGGCACTGGCCGACGTGCGCGCCACCGAACGGGGTTTTGTGCTGAAGCCCCTGCATGCGCCCGGCGTGGCGGTGCTGGCGCAGCCCGTTGACGAGAAGCACGCCGCGCTGCTCGCCCTGCTCGCCGATGGCGAATCGTGGTCGAGTTCCGGCCTGGCGCTCGCGCTGGGCAGCAGCCAGCGCACCGTGCAGCGCGCGCTGGATGCCCTGGCGGACGCAGGCAAGGTGCAGGCCTTGGGGCGTGGCCGTTCCCGCCGCTGGATCACGCCACCCGTTCCGGGATTCACGACGACTTTGTTACTCCCAGCCCCGCTGCCCGGCGACTAGGATGGACACATGAAACGATCAGCCGCCCATATCGTCCGCGAGTACGGCCCTTTCACCGGCGTCGACCAGGTGCACGGCGTCACCTATGACGGCGAGCGCGTGTGGTTCGCCAGCGGCGACAAGCTGGTCGCACTCGATCCAGACAGCGGCATCACGCAAGGCGCGATGGACGTCGCCGCGCATGCAGGCACGGCGTTCGATGGCCGGTACCTGTTCCAGATCGCCGAGCGCCGCATCCAGAAAATCGATCCTGGCACCGGCCGCGTCCTTGCGAGCATCCCCGCACCCGGCAACGGTGGCGACTCCGGCCTCGCCTGGGCCGAAGGCACGCTGTGGGTGGGCGAATACCGCGAGCGCAAAATCCACCAGGTCGATCCCGACACGGGCGCCATCCTGCGCACTATCGAATCCAATCGCTTCGTCACGGGCGTCACCTGGGTCGACGGTGAGCTGTGGCACGCCACCTGGGAAGGCAACGAAAGCGAGCTGAGGCACATCGATGCCCGCACGGGCGAAGTGCTGGAAAAACTCGAGATGCCTGCAGGCACCGTGGTATCGGGGCTCGAATCCGACGGGCACAACACGTTTTTCTGCGGCGGCGGACAAAGCGGCAAGCTGCGCGCCGTGCGGCGCCCCCGATAGAACACGGCGCGATGCGCCAGCCGCTCCCGCCGTAACCCGCGCGACGTCGCCAGGCCCGTCCACACCCGCGCGCTCATCCTCCAGCCCTTCCACCGTCCGTTCCGGCCCATGGTGCGCCACGGCTTGACACCGGTGTCAATGTCGTTCCACGCTGATGACAGTTCCATGCGGGGGAGCGCGTTGGACGTGGCAATGGACCTTTCGGATCGACTGACGGGGATACCGGCGGCGCCGTTTCTGGCAGCCGACATCGGCGGCACGCATGCGCGCGTCGCGCTGATGCGCGCATCGCCTGACCGTGCCCGTGGCGTCGAGATGCTCGCCTGGCGCGTGTTCACCTGCGCCGGGTTCGCGGGGCTGCCCGAGCTGTTGACCGCCTTTGTCGACGCCGAAGTGCGGGCGCCGGTGAAGCACTGCGTGCTCGCCTGCGCCGGGCAGATCATGGGCAGCGAGGTGGTCAACGACAACCTGGCATGGCCCATCGACCTGAGCCGGCTGCGCCATGCGCTGGGCCTGGACGAGGTGGCCGTGCTCAACGATTTCGAGGCGCTGGCCTATGCGCTGGAAGGCCCTCTCGCCGGCAGCGGTCACCACCTGTGCGGACCCGACACGCTGTCCACCGGCCCCACCCTGGTGATCGGACCGGGCACGGGCCTTGGCGCGGCAGTGCACGTGCCCGGCCCGGGCGGCGGCCTCGTGCTGCCGACCGAAGCGGGCCAGATGGACTACGCACCGAATTCGGTGCGCGAGCGCGAGGTGCTCGCGCACCTGGCACCGCAGGGCGGCTACGTGGCGTTCGAGCACATCGTGTCTGGCCCCGGCCTGCTCACTCTCTACGCCACGCTGTGCACGCTGGATGGAGAAACGCCGACGCTGGCGACGCCCGAGGCGGTCACCCGGGCGGCGCTGGCGCGCGGCGATGCGTTGGCCGTGGAAGCCGTAAACCTGTTCTGCGCCTCGTTGGGAAGCTTCACCGGCAATCTTGCGATGGCCTTCATGGCGACGGGCGGCGTCTATCTGGCCGGCGGCTTTCTGTCCTCCATCTTCGAACTACTCAAGCGCAGCGCCTTCGAAGAGCGGTTCCTGCACGGCCGCAGCGCACGTGCCTTGCTCTCGCAGGTTCCGGTATGGGTGACGGAGCACGGTCTTCACGGCGTGCAGGGTGCGGCCCGGTGGTACCTCAGGCGCGGTGTGCCGGGAACGGTCGCACCGCCCCATGCCATGGCTGGCGAGGTCGGCGCATGAGCCACCTCGTGCGGCCGGCATGGTTCCGCTGCCTGGGCATCGCCGGTCTCCTGGCGACGGGCGTTGCCGTCGCGGCACCGGCGGCTCCCGCCTGGTCGCTGCTGCCACAGCCCGCGAAGGCCACTCCTGCCAGAACGGGCGCGTTCCGTGTCGCCGATGGCGCCGTTGTCGCGGTGCATGGTGCGGACGGCCAAACACTGCAGGCCATCGCCGAACGGTTCGTGCAGCACGTGGCCGACACCAACGGTCTGCGCCTGCACCTAGCGACGCCGGGCACGGCGCAGCCCGCGATCACGTTCGATGTGACCCCGAAGGCCGATGTCGCGGACGACGCCGGCTACCGCATCACGGTGGACGATCACGGCATCCTGGTCACGGCACGCACGCCACGCGGCGCGTTCTACGGTGGCGTCACCCTGTGGCAGCTGTTGACGCCACCGGGCTGGACGCGTGGCACGCCCGTGGAGGTGGCCCATGGCGTCATCGACGACCACCCGCGCTTTGCATGGCGCGCGCTGCTGCTCGATTCCGGTCGGCACTACCAAAGTGTCGCCGACATCAAACAGCTGATCGACTGGATGTCGCTCAACAAGCTCAATGTGCTGCTATGGCATGTGACGGAAGACCAGGGCTGGCGCCTGGAAATTTCCAAGTATCCCGAACTCACCCGGCACGGCGCATGCCGCCAGGCCGTCGGCCTCGACAGCGAACTGACCGGTGCAGCCGGCCAGCCTTACTGCGGCGTCTATACGCAGGATGAGGCGCGCGACATCGTGCGCTACGCCGCCCAACGCTATGTGGACGTGGTGCCGGAGATCGACCTGCCCGGTCACTCGCAGGCGGCCATTGCCGCCTATCCGTGGCTGGGCGTCACCGGCAAGCGTCCTGAGGTGTGGACCGACTGGGGCGTCAGCCCGTGGCTGCTCAAGCCGGATGCAAAGACCTTGCAGTTCGTCGACGACGTGCTCGACGAGGTGATGCAGCTGTTCCCTTCGCGCTACATCTCCATCGGCGGCGACGAAGCGGACAAGCAGCAGTGGAACGCCTCACCCGAGGTACAGGCGCAGAGGCACGCGCTCGGCCTGGCGAACATGGATCAGCTGCAGGGCTGGTTCACCCAGCAGGTCGCGGCACATCTCATCCAGCACGGCCGCACGCCCGTGGGCTGGGATGACGAACTGGTGGCCGGCGCAACACTGCCCGCATCGGAAGTGGTGATGTCGTGGCATGGCAACGACAACGAACGCGTGGCGCTTGCAGCGATCCAGCAAGGCCACGACGTGGTCATGACGCCGCAGGAATCGCTGTACTTCGACCACGTGCAGTCCGGGCTGCCCGACGAATGGGCCGGGCCGCCGCCCGCCGCGACGCTGCGGCAAGCCTACGACACCGTCGTGATTCCCAACGGCGCGAGCCCGGCGGAAGCCAAGCGCATCATCGGCGTGCAGGGCGGGCTCTGGACCGAGCAGATGCTCACCTTTGCGCACGACCAGCATGCGGTATTCCCGCGCATCGCGGCGCTGTCGGAACTAGGCTGGTCGCCCGCGGGCGCGCATGACTGGAACACGTTCGTGCAACGCATGCCGGCGGAGTTGGCACGCTACCGCGCACTCGGCATCGACTACACCGACAGCGCGTTCGCCCCCCGCTTCCAGGTCACCGCGGCCGCCAACGGTACATTCCGGGTGGAGCTGTCCAATCAGGCGGGATTCGGCACGATTCGCTACACCACCGATGGCACCAAGCCCACCGTTCACTCCACCCCCTATGCGCTGCCGCTTACCCTGCCGGGCAACACCAGCCTGCGCGCCGCGACCTTTGCGCCGGACGGCTTCGAACTTGCCGCGCCACGCACGCAGCGACTGGATGCAAGCACCTTGCTGAGCCGTGACGGCAGCGCGCTGGCAACCTGCTCCAGCCAGCCCGCCTCGCGGCTGGATGGCAGGCGTCCCGCGCAAGGACCGCGCCCGGTCTATGCCGTGGACATCGGCAATGCCTGCTGGTTGTGGCCGCAGGCGTCGCTGGAAGGCAGCCGGCATGTCGAGCTGACCATCGAGCAACTGACGTGGCGCTTCGGCGACGAAGCCAAGGATGCCGTGGTGCGTCCGAAGGCCAGCACAGCCGGCGAATTCGAGATCCATGTCGATACCTGCTCGGGGCCGTTGCTTGCCCGTCTGCCGCTAGTGAGCGCGGCACCGGCCAAGGGGCTGACCCGTCTTGATGCAACGCTTGCGGCGCCGGTGGGGACCGGCGTGCGCAACCTGTGCGTCTTCGCTACCGGCGATCCACGCGATGGCCAGTGGGCGTTGGCGCGAATGACGTTTTCGAAATAAGCAACAGGCGGGGCGTGCGTCCCGCGCGGCAGCACCGAACAAGCGCCCTTGGCACGCGAAGCCAGGGTCGGGGAGAACGAGAACAGGCATCACCACGGCGTGCGGATCCGCAGGCATCGCCGGGCTATACGTTTTTTTGAATTTCACGGAGCCACTGAGGTTCGGCAGGCAACACCAACGAGGTCAACGCCCATGTCCACCGCACTACGCAAGCATCCATTGTCATTTGCCATCACCGTGTCGCTGTTCGCCGTCGTGTCGACGGCGGCGGTGGCGTCGACGCCCGCCGATGCCCAGGCCAACGGGCAGGCAACGCAGGCCACCACGGCGCAGACGACAACGACGCCTTCGACGCCCGACGCCAAGAAGGCGGACGACAAGACCAGCGATACCGAAGCACAGAAGAACGCGGCCACGCTGTCGACCGTGAGCGTGTCGGGCGTGCGTGCCTCGCAGATGCGCGCCATCGATCTGAAGCGGGATGCGGCCAACATCCAGGACAGCATCACGGCGGAGAACATCGGCGCGCTGCCCGACACCACCATCACCGACTCGCTGCAGCGCGTCACCGGCGTGCAGATCAACCGCGACGCAGGCGTGGGTACCTCGGTGGACGTGCGCGGCCTGCCGCAGGTCGGCACCATGCTCAATGGCGAAGTGTTCATCACGGCGGACCAGATCGACTCGCAGCAGCCTGACTTCACCATGCTGCCGTCCACGCTGTTCCACGGTGTGGACGTGGTCAAGTCATCCACCGCCAACGAAACCGACGCCGGCATCAGCGGCGCCATCGACCTGCATACCTATCGCCCCTGGGATCTTCCCAGCGGATTCACCTACAGCTATTCCGCGAACGGCGAGCGCGGCAATACCACCAGCCACACGGGGCCCGAGGCCAACGGCCTTATCTCCTACAACGACCATGGCCGCTGGGGCTTGCTGATCTCCGCCGACTACTCCGATACCCGGCGCATGAACGCCACCGAAGGCCTGGACCAGTATGGCGTCGTGCTCAATGGCGAGAACGCCACCAGCGCCGCCAGCTACAACGGCTTCCTGAGCGCATGGAACGGCGCGCCCATTCCGTCGAGGATCGTGCAGAACCCGGACGGCAGCGTGGATGTGAATGGCGACGGCAAGTCCAACGGCGTCTTCATGGGCAGCCAGGACATCGGCATCAACGACATCATCACCCAGCGCAAGCGCAAGTCCGGCAATGCCTCGTTCCAGATGGACCTGGGCAGCGGCTTCAGCGTCACCAGCGACTATTTCTACTCGCAGCAGCGCCAGTACGACCGGAATGTCGGCATCCAGTTCAACTCCACCAACTGGCAGGGCGCCACTTACGTGCCGCTGCAATCGCGCAATACCGGCAGCCCCGCCCTCGGTGCCTACGGCACGCCCGAGCCCGGCTGGGAGGGTTCGCAGTTCTACACCACGCAGGTGTACGAGAAATGGCCGGGCGACGTGGAGTCGTACTCGCAGATCATCCAGAAGAGCTCCGTCGCCAAGAACCTCAACCTGCAGCTGGACTACGACAACGGCGGCAACTTCACGGCCAGCCTGCGCGGCATCCATGACACGGCATCCCAGTCGAACCAGGAAACCGACGTCAACATTTCCGATTCCGACGGCGCGCTGTGGCCGAACGTGCTGATGGACGGCGTCACCGTGCCGCCGGGAACCATGGTCTACCCAGCCCAGCTGGGCGGCAACCGCGTGTTCAATGCCAACGGCATTCCGCAGAACACGGTGCCGATCGTCGCGGACTTCAATGGCCGCTACATCCAGGTCAGCATGCCCTCGTCGCTGGCCGCCGATTTCGCCAACCCCAATGGCTGGACCATGAAGACGCTGGAGTCGTCCGGCGACTACGACCGCAAGGTGGCACTGAACGCGTTGCGCTTCGACGGCAAGTACGATTTCCAGGACGGCATCCAGCTCGAGTTCGGCGTGCGCAACAGCATCCGCAGCGCCGACAACAATGGCTGGACGCTGGAAACGCCGGTCTACGCCGGCATCGGGGCCAGCGATCCGAACGGATGCCTGGTGCGCTATGTCGGCGCCGACGTGGTGCTCAACAGCGGCGCCTGCACGGCGGGCAACGACCAGGGCTAT
This sequence comes from Dyella japonica A8, assembly GCF_000725385.1. Lineage (NCBI taxonomy): Bacteria > Pseudomonadati > Pseudomonadota > Gammaproteobacteria > Lysobacterales > Rhodanobacteraceae > Dyella > Dyella japonica. The sequence continues at coordinate 249,983 of NZ_CP008884.1, forward strand.
TTCCGCGCGGGCCCGCTGTCCGCCATACAGATGCCCAATACCGCGGCGCCGCTGGCGAACAACTTCAAGCAGTACAACAACCTGCTCGGCTCGGGCATCAACTTCTGGGCGATCGATCCCAACGCGATGGTCAATCCGATTTCCTTCTGGAAATCGCTTTACCCCAATACCCAGGAAGTGGCGGAACCCGGCACGACATGGGCCGTGCGTTTGAAGGAGTTGTCCGGCTATCTGCAGGCGGATTTCAAGGGCGAGATCGGCAACATGCCGTACAGCGGCAACGTGGGCGTGCGCCTGATCCACACCAACCTGGACGTGACCCAGCACCTGACCGGCGCGCCGGGTTCGTACGGCGACGAGCCCGCCGACGTGGGTACTGCGCTCACCAAGCGCAGTTACCAGGACACGCTGCCGTCGGCCAACTTCTCGCTGGACATCACCGACCGCCTGAAGTGGCGACTGGCGTACTCCAAGAACATGATGCCGCTGGATCTCAGCACCTGGGCGGGTGGCCTGCAGCTGAACTACTCACTGATGGAGACGCCGCAAGGGCCGATCTTCCGCGTGTCCAACGGTACCTCCACCGGCAACCCGAACCTCAACCCGTGGCGCTCCACCAACTACGGGACGTCGCTGGAGTACTACATCAACCCCACCAGCATGCTGAGCCTTGCGCTGTTCCGCATCAACGTGGACAGCTTCATCAAGAACGGCAGCGTGACCAACTGCACCCTGCCCGACGAAGACGGCGTGGTGCGCGACCACTGCATCGTGATCACCCAGCCCGTGCAGGGTACCGGCAACAGCATCCATGGCGCGGAGTTCGATTACCGCCAGGGCTTCACCTTCCTGCCGGGCATCCTGTCCAAGACCGGCATGGAGGTGAACGGCACGTACGCGCCCAGCAATTCGGGCGAAACGGACCTGGCCGGCAAGAAGATCCCATTCCAGGACAACTCGACCAAGTCCGGCAACTTCATCCTGTGGTACCAGGACGATCACTTCCAGGCACGTGTCGCCTACAACTACCGTTCGCGGCGCGCGGTGATGGACAGTGTGGGCGGCATCACCGGCATGGAGATGTACGAAGCGCCGCAACGCTACGTGGACGCCTCGGTGTCGTACAAGTTCAGCAAGTACGCCGAGGTGTTCCTGGACGGCACCAACCTCACCAATGAGTATCAGAAGTACTACCTGGTGTGGCCCGACCAGCCGGGGCACTCGACGTTCTCCGAGCGCATGTTCATGTTGGGCGTGCGCGGCCAGTGGTAAGTCGTCGAGCCTGACGCTTCAACGTGTAGAAATGTTCGAAGCCCCTCACCGTCATTCCCGCGAACCCCGACAAGGGGGCGAGAGCGGGGATGACGGTGAGGGATAGGTTAGACATTGTTTCAAATGTAGCCTCACTCATAACGCGGCCACCCAGACGATTGCCAGCATGCCCGACTCCAGCACGCCCCCGCCCGTTCGCGACAACGCGTTCCACCGCTCCATCGGCCTGTTCTCGGGCACCGCGATCAACATGACGCAGATGTGCGGGATCGGGCCGTTCATCACCATCCCCATCATGGTCGCCGCCATGGGCGGGCCGCAGGCGGTCATCGGATGGATCGCCGGCGCCATCCTGGCCATGGCCGATGGCCTGGTCTGGGCGGAACTGGGCGCCGCCATGCCGGGCTCCGGTGGCACCTATGTCTATCTGCGCGAAGCCTTCCAGTACCGCACCGGCAAGCTGATGCCGTTCCTGTTCATCTGGACGATGCTGCTGGCGATTCCCCTGCTGATGTCCACCGGCATCATCGGCATGGTGGAGTACCTGGCGTTCTTCTTCCCCAACCTGGGCTGGTGGCCGGTGCATCTGATCGGGCTGGCGGCGACCGCCGTGGTCACGTGGATGCTGTACCGGCGCATCGAGTCGGTGCGCTCCATCACCATCGCGCTGTGGATCATCATGCTGGTTTCCGTGATCGGCGTGGCGGCGGCGGGCTTTTCGCACTTCCACGCCGGCTTCGCCTTTGCTTATCCGCCCGACACGTTTGGCGGCCACTTCTTCGTGGGGCTGGGCGCGGGGCTGATCATCGGCATCTACGACTACCTCGGCTACAACACCACTGCCTACATCGGTGACGAGCTGCGCGATCCGGGCCGCACCATGCCGGGCTCCATCATCGTGTCGGTGATCGCGATGATGTTCGTCTACCTGCTGCTCAACATCAGCGTGCTCGGCGTGGCGCCGTGGCAGGAGATCGCGCAATCCAAGTCGGTGGCCTCGCTGGTGGTGGAGCGCAGCTGGGGTCATCTGGCCGCGGCCGTGATGACCGTGCTGATCATCGTGACCGCCTTCGCCTCGGTATTCACCGGCCTGCTGGGCGGTTCGCGTGTGCCCTTCCAGGCCGCGCAGGACAAGGTGTTCCTGTCCGTGTTCGGCAAGCTGCACGCCAGGCATGGCTTTCCGCATGTGGCGTTGATCACCATGGGCGTGGTGACGGCCATCGGCACGTTCTTCGACCTTACCGAAGTCATCAACATGCTGCTGGCGGCGACCATCATCGTGCAATCCATCGCGCAGATCGCCGCGCTGGTGGTGCTGCGCAGGCGCCAGCCAAACCTCGCGCGTCCGTACAGGCAATGGCTTTACCCCGTGCCGTGCGTGATCGCGCTGGTGGGGTGGATCTACGTGTACGTGTCCGCCTCGACCTTGTCGCTCATTCTTTCCGGCCTGTGGATCGTCGCCGGCCTGGTCGTCTTTGCGCTCTGGGCCCGGCACAACCGGTCCTGGCCGTTCGCGCCCGTCGAAGTACGCGAAACCTATCTCGAGAAGCATTGACGTTATGCAAACCCCAGCCAAGCCCATGCTTTGGATGATGGCCGCGATGGCCTTGTCGGCCGCGCCGGCCGTACAGGCCCAGACCGCCTACGCCCCCACCCAGGTGGGTGTTGACGCCGGCTCGGTCACCACCATCGGTCACTGGCAGATCCAGGACAGCGCGAAGGCGCAGCAAACCGGCGCCGAGATTTCCTCCACCGGCTTTCCCACCACGGACTGGTACCCGGCGACGGGTCGCGCCACCGTCATGGCCGCGCTGCTGGAAAACCACACGTTCAAGAACGACGTGTTCTACAGCGACAACCTGCGTGCCGTGCAGGTACCGGAGGCCAGCGGCAACTTGTTCGTGACGCCGTGGTGGTACCGCACCGAATTCGCCTTGCCGAAGGATTCGGCAGGCCGGCATACCTTGCTGCGCACCAACGGCATCATCGCGAGCGCCGACGTGTGGGTGAACGGACACCAGGTGGCCGACCACGCCGAGCTGGCCGGTGCTTATCCCGTGCACGAACTCGACGTGACGCGCTGGGTGCACGCGGGCGCCAATATCCTCGCCCTGCGCGTGCATCCGGCCGATCCGCGCCAGAGCCTGTCGATCGGCTGGGTGGACTGGAACCCCACGCCGCCGGACAACAACATGGGCCCCTGGCGTGGTGTGGACGTCATGCAGACCGGGCCCGTCCAACTCAGCGCCCCACAGGTGGCGTCCACGCTGTCGTTGCCTGACCTGTCGCGCGCCACGCTGACCGTGAAGGTGGACGCGAAGAACCTGGACACCGTGGCGCATGACGCCACCATCACCGGCACCGTGGCCGGCGTCCCCCTGCAACAGACCGTACATCTCGCGCCCGGGCAAACGCAGGTCGTCGCGTTCGCCACCGGCACCACGCCGGGCCTCGCGCTGGATCACCCGAAGATCTGGTGGCCGGCGGGCATGGGCGGGCAGCCGCTGTACACGCTGGAGATGCGTGCCGCCGTCGACGGCGCGACCTCCGATCGGGCCACGGCGACGTTCGGCATACGCAGCGTCACCTCACGCCTCACCAGCCAGGGTTACCGCCAGTTTTTCATCAACGGCAAGCCGCTGCTGATCCGTGGCGCAGGCTGGGCGCCGGACATGTTCCTGCGCGACGACCCGGCCCGCATGGAGGCCGAGTTCAGCTATGTCCTCAACCTGGGCCTCAACACCATCCGTAGCGAGGGCAAGCTGGAGAACCCGCGCTTCTATGAGCTCGCCGACCGCTACGGCGTGCTGATACTCGCGGGCTGGGAGTGCTGCGACAAATGGGAGTCGGCGGCCAAGACCGGCGGCGCGCCATGGACCGACGCCGACATGAACGTCGCGAAGGATTCGATGGCCAGTGAAGCGCGCCTGTTGCGCAACCATCCCTCGGTGATCGGCTTCCTGATCGGCAGCGACAACGCGCCACCACCGCCGATCGCGAAGATGTACGCCGACACGCTGCGCGCGGCGGACTGGTCGCTGCCCATCATCGCGGCTGCCGTGCCCCAGGGAACCGCCGACACCGGCCCTTCCGGCCTGAAGATGGCCGGACCCTACGACTGGATTCCCCCCGCCTACTGGTATGCCGACAAACTCGGCGGCGCCTTCGGCTTCGACTCCGAGGTCAGCGCCGGCGCCGACATCCCGCGCCTGGAAGACGTGGAGCGCATGCTGTCGCCGCAGGAACAGGAAGCGCTGTGGAAATACCCGGAGGCGAGGCAGTACCACGCCTCGGCCGACTGGTCGACCTTCGCTGTGCTCACCCCGTTCGACAAGGCGCTGGCCCAGCGCTACGGCGCCCCCACCAGCCTTGCCGATTACGTCGCCAAGGCGCAGCTCGACAACTACGACAACGTCCGCGCGCAGTTCGAGGCGTTCAACGCACGCATGGATGCAGCCAAGCCCGCGACGGGCGTGATCTACTGGATGCTCAACAACGCATGGCCCTCGCTGCACTGGCACCTGTACGACTACTACATGAATCCGGCCGGGGCGTACTTCGGCGCCAAGAAGGCCAACGAGCAGGTGCACATCCAGTACTCGTACGACTCCAGGAATATCGTGCTGGTGAACCATGGGCTCGATGACATGCACGGCCTGCAGGCGACCCTCCGCGTGCGCAACCTGGATGGCAGCGTGCGTTACGAGAAGCGCCTGCAAGGCATCGACCTCGCGGGCAACCACACGCGGCAGCTGGCCACCTTGCCGGCCATCGGCAACCTCTCGCCCACTTACTTCGTCGAGCTCGACCTCGCCGCTTCCGATGGGCAGCCGGTGAGCCGCAACGTCTACTGGCTGTCCACGCGCGCGGACGTGCTCGACTGGGCGAACTCCAACTGGTACCTCACGCCGCTGACGCAATACGGCGACCTGACCGCGCTGCGCTCGCTGCCGGAGGCGGCCAGCGAGGTGCACGCAAGCACGCGGCACGAAGGTCATGAAGATGTCACCACGGTGACGCTGTCGGTGCCCGCATCGTCCCGGGCCGTGGCCTTGTTCCAGCATGTGTCGATCCGGCGCGGCGCGCGTGGCGAGCTTGCGCTGCCGATACGGTGGACTGACAATGACATCACGCTTTGGCCCGGTGAATCGATGACCCTGACCGCGCGATACGCATCGCAGGGCACGGCCGATCCCGTGGTCGAAGTGAGTGGGTGGAACGTGCAGTCGCAGAGCGTTCCGGCTTCCGCCACGCAGGGAACAGACCATTGAAGACGCCAGGGCTTTCATGTCGCGCGTGACCATCAACGATGTCGCCCGTGCGTCGGACACCTCGAAGAAGACCGTGTCGCGCGTGCTCAACAACGAGCCGAACGTGCGCGATTCGGTACGGCAGCGCGTGCTGGCGGCGGTAGCGGAACTCAACTACCGGCCGCTCACCTCGGCGCGCAGCCTGGCGACCAACCGCTCCTTCATGATCGGCCTGCTCTACGACAACCTGTCGCCGAGCTACATCATGGAAGTGCAGGCCGGCGTGCTGGAGGCGTGCGAGGCGAAGCAGTACAGCATGATGGTGCAGCCGCTGGTCTCTACCGCGCCGGACTTCGTCGAGCGCGTGGAGAGCATCCTCTCGCGGCACCAGCCCGATGGACTGATCCTGACGCCGCCCATCACCGACCATGCCAAGCTGCTCGACCACCTGCGCAAGAGCGATCTTCCGTTCGCCTCGATCGCCCCGCGCCACCCCAAGGGCTGCATCGGCGTGATGCTGCGCGAGCGCGAAGCGGCCGCGGCGATGGTGCAGCACCTGGTGTCGCTGGGTCACCGCCGCATCGCCCATATCATCGGCGACCCCAAGCATGGCGCGGGCATCTGGCGCCTTGCGGGCTATCGCGACGGCCTGCAGCGGGCGGGGCTGAAGGAAGACCCGGCGTACATGGTGCAGGGACAGTTCTCCTTCGAATCCGGCGTGGCTGCGGCGCGTCGCCTGCTTGCACTGAAGCAACGCCCCACCGCCATTTTCGCGGCCGACGACGACATGGCCGTCGGCGCGATCTGGGCTGCCGCAGAGGCCGGCGTGTCGGTTCCCGGCGAGATCTCCATCTGCGGCTTCGACGACACCACCATCGCGACGCAGGTGTGGCCGCCGCTGACCACCGTGCACCAGCCCGTGCGCGACATGGGCAAGCGCGCCACCGAAGAACTGCTGCTGCGCGTGCTGGGCAAGGGCGAAGCCCGCATGGTCGAAGTCGACTACGAAATGCGCATGCGCGCGTCGACAGCGCCCGCGCCCTGACCGCCGCTATCCTGCAGCCCACGCGACCGATCCCGAGGATCCACCCGATGCCCGCCACGCCAGACGCCAGCCACCCGCCGCGGACGTTCCACTTCATCTCCGGGTTGCCGCGCTCTGGCACCACGCTGCTGGCGGCCATCCTCAACCAGAACCCGCGTTTCCGCGCCGGCATGACCAGCCCGCTGGCCGACATCATGGGCCTGGTGATGGCCGAGGCGAGCAGCAAGAACGACTTCTCCTTCGACGTCTCCGACGAACAGCGCGTGGCGCTGCTGCGTGGACTGGTCGAGAACTTCTACTCGGTGCAGAACCATGCCGAGGTGGTGTTCGACACCAGCCGCCTGTGGTGCAGCCGCATGCCGTTGCTCAACACGCTGTTCCCCGGGGTGAAGGTCATTGCCTGCGTGCGCCAGCTGGCATGGGTGCTGGACAGCATGGAACGGCTGGTGCAGAAGCAGCCGGTCAGCGTCAGCAAGGTGTTCCGCTTCGACACCAACACCACGGTGTACTCGCGCGTTGAAGCCTTGACCGATCCACGCGGCATGGTGGGCTTCGCCTACCAGGCCACCAAGGAAGCCTTCTACGGCCAGTTCGCGCAAGACCACCTGCTGATGCTGACCTACGAAAGCCTGGTGGCCAACCCGGCCGCGGCGGTGCGCGCGGTCTACCAGTTCCTCGGCGAGCCCTGGTTCGAGCACGACTTCGACCATCTCGAGTACCACGCGGACGAGTTCGACGCCCGCGTCGGCATGCCCGGCCTGCACTCCGTGCGCCCGAAGGTGCAGGCGGTCGAACGCCAGCCGATGCTGCCACGCGAGGTCTTCGGCCGCTTCGCCAACGAAGCGTTCTGGATGGATCCGAAGAACAACGTCAACCAGGTGACCATCGTGTAGGCGCCGGTTGTCCCTGCAAGAAACAAAGGCCGCTTGCGCGGCCTTTGTTGTATCTGCGGGAACCACGGGAATGCGTGCGGCACCGTGTTTTCCGGCTCATGGCGCAGAGCCCTTGCGGGCTGGCGCTACGCCGGGAAGGATGCCTCTTCGTCGTGGCGCCATCCATTCTCGAACACCAGGGCCTCGAGCGGTTGGCGCGTGGCCCACTTTTCCTGCTGGAGCATGGGCTCGCTGTAGAACTCCTGCACGTGGCCAAGGCAAAGCACGGCGACAGGCCGTGCATCGCGCGGCAGGTCCAGCAGCTTGCCCAGTTCGTCCGGATTGAACATGGACACCCAGCCCATGCCGATGCCTTCGGCGCGCGCCGCCAGCCACATGTTCTGGATGGCGCAGGCAACGGAGGCCAGGTCCATTTCCGGCATCGTGCGGCGGCCGAACACATGTTCCTCGCGACGATCCATCAGGGCCGCTACCAACAGCTCACCGCATTCCAGTACGCCCTCCACCTTCAGCCGCATGAACTCGCTCCGGCGCTCACCAAGCGCGCTGGCAGTCAGCTGCCGCTCTTCGTCCACCAGGCTGTAGATGCGGCGGCGCAACGCGCTATCGGTAATGCGGATAAAGCGCCAGGGCTGCATGAATCCCACGCTGGGGCCAAGATGCGCCGCCCGCAGCAGACGCTCAAGCAGCGCCGGCTCCAGCGCATCGGGCAGGAAATGCCGCATGTCGCGCCGCTGTTCGATAACGCGATAGACGGCTGCGATATCGTTGTCGTTGTAACGTCTCATGGGGTGAAGCTTCGGGTGATGACAGGAATCGCCGAGAGGCTAACAGACGCGGCTTACGATGGGTTGTTCCGCCGCCCCGCTGTCAACCATCGGCATGGCGCGCCTTTCGACGCCTGCGCGATGCGATACAGCCTTGACGCTGAACGGGTCGAAGGATCTCGCGACGACCGGTAAGCCACGCCTCAGCGCTTGGGCTCCCACAGTTCGACCTTGTTGCCTTCGGGATCCAGAATCCACGCAAAGCGGCCGTTCGGATCGCTGTCGTCACGCTTGAGAACCGGCACACCCTTGGCCTGCAACCGCGCGAGCAAGGCATCCATATCGTCCACGGCGTAGTCGATCATCAACCCACTGGACGACGGTGCGAAGTACTTCGTCGACGCTGGAAACGCGCTCCATGCCAACGCGGGCGGGTGCTTGGGTGCGTCATAGCGCAGCGCCGCACCACCCCAGACTTCCACCGGCATGCCAAGCACATCGCGATACCACGCGGCGAGCGCCTTGGGATCCTTCGCCTTGAAAAAGATGCCGCCGACACCGGTGATGTGGCCGGCGGGTGGCGCGGATGCCGCCGACGCGAAGCCGGCGGTGGAAAGCGTAGTCAGGCACAGCAGGAGAATCCATCGCCGATCCATCTAGGTGCTCCCGGTTGGTATGGCTTGCCCGTGACTGGCTGCTGGCACGTCCGCTTCCTGTCGAACGCGGATCGTGCACGCCGCGGTGTTCAATCTTGATCAGGCAGGGCGCTGACAGCCAGCACCTGCTCGATCACCAGCAGGCTGAACAGACCCATGTGTCCGTAGCCCGCCCATACCGTGCCCCGTGGAAACTGCCGCGGCTCGCCGGAGAAGAATCGGCCGACCACGGTCACCTGCGCCCTGGCATAGGGCTCCTTCTGGATGATTTGATCGAAGTCCTGGAAGACCTTGTCATCCCTGAGCCGCGTCGTCACGCCTTCGACGACGAGCGCTTCGGGTCGCGTCCGTATCCTGGTAACGCCGCAGCAATACATGGTCCCCGAGGCGTGGGTTCCACCGTACTCCAGCCATATGCCCGACACGTGGACCGAATCGGCACAGTGCCCTGCCGTCAGGCTGAAGTCTTCGAAGCCATGTCCGGCACGGCCGGTCACCTCGACGAGCGCATGGTTGTAGCGCCCCGGATCCTCGAGCAATTGGCAAACGCTGACTTGAACGGGCGCTTCGGCATGGCCTTGCGTCGGGAACAGGCCAAGGCAAAGAAGCGCAAGCAGCCAGCCGATACGCGGAATGACACGGATATCCATGGATCCCTGCCCCTCGTTGCCATGTTCACTTCGGGTCGAAAGCAGACACCTGTGATTACGCCCCCAGGCCATCCCTTTCACGTCGACCGGCCACGTTCGACGAACGGCAAATGGCGGCTCGCCGCGGACCCGATCAGATCGGGTCGTCGATCGATTTGGCGAGCTCCGTGAAAAGCTTGGGCCCAGCGTCGGTCATGTGCCAGCAGTCTTCCAGACGGATGCCGAATTCGCCGGGGATGTAGATACCCGGCTCGTCGGAAAAACACATGCCGGCCGCCAATGGCGTGGCGTCGCCATGCACCAGGTAAGGTGGCTCGTGGCCGTCCAGACCAATGCCGTGGCCGGTGCGGTGAGGAAGACCAGGCAGGTGATAACCGGGGCCCCAGCCTTCCTTTTCGTAATAGGCGCGCACGGCGTCGTCGATGGCGCCCACCGGGGTGCCCAGCCTGGCAGTGCTCAAGGCGATCTCCTGGCCACGCTTGACGGTGTCCCACACCTTGCGCTGTTTCGCGGTCGGCTGGCCCATCACCCAGGTGCGCGAGATGTCCGATTGGTAGCCATGCACGTTGCAACCCACGTCCATCAGGATGACGGAGCCTTCGTGCAGCGTCTGCGGCTGATGCGAGCCGTGCGGATAGGCGCTGGCCTCGTTGATCAGCACCAGGGCAAATTCCGGCGCGCCGCCCAGGGCTTCGGTGGCGTCGTTCATCAGGGTGGCGATGTCGTTGGGGCGCATGCCCGCGTGGACGTTGCCGTGGACATAGCGCAGTGCCGCCAGCGTGACGTCATTGGCGGTCTGCATCAGCGCGAGTTCGGCCGGTGACTTGATCAGCCGGACGGCCTTGACCAGGGCGTCGCCGGAAACCACGCGATAGGCACCCGCGCTTGCGTCGCGCACCCCGTCGACGATGAACAGGCGCGTGGTCGCTTCGAAGGCGATCGCACCGGACGTAACGCCGCGGTCGCGAAGCGCGCCGACAAGGCGTGCGAACGGACTTTCATGCTCATTCCAGGGCCGCACATCGCCAGCCACGGCCAGGGTTTCGCGAATGGACGGCTCCTCGAAGGCCGGCGTCACCACGACGATGTCACCCCGGGCCGGGATCACGGCAGCCGTCGTACGCTCCGAGCGATGCCACTGGATGCCGGTGAAGTAATCCAGGCTCGAGCCCGACTCCAGGATCAAGGCGCCGATCTTCTGATCGACCATCAGCTGCTGCAGCCTGGCGATGCGCGCAAGGCGCTCCTGTACCGAAATCGGCTTGGCGCCGGTGGTCATGGAGGTCAACCCGGCCAGCCCGCCGGGTTTGGCAGGCGCGGCCTGCGCCGGGCGGCCCGCCATCACAAGGGCGGTGGATGCGGCAGCCGTGGCGGCTACAGCCCCCGTGAGAAAGTCGCGACGACGCATGGAGACTCCCGGACCAGTGCTGAGGATGCGTTGCAGTATGAGGCCGGAATCGGCGACGCGACTACTGGCTGGCTGATGTCCTATCGCACTGGCGCCGTCGCCCCGATCCTGCCCTGCACGCGATGATGCTTGTCGCCTGCGCTCACGGGGATGCGCCGTGCCGCGCCGGCCAGAGCCGGCGCGCGGACGCGTTCTGCAAGCGTGCTGATGGCCCCACGTCCCGCCGCCCGGCCGTGTCCGCTGCGGCCCGCACAATCTTGCGCGCGTGCTGCGACATTGATGGCAGCCTCCGGCCGCCGCCCCGCGTGCTACATTTCCCCAGTTCGCCTGCATCCATCGGCCGCCTGCGTGTTACGACGTCAATCCCACCGACAGATGGTCTCGTGGCTAGCCTGGCTGGCCATGGCATTCGTTGTGGTGGCGCCCCTGGTATCGCGCGTCATGCCCGTGCACGCCGCCATGCAGGACATGGCGGGCATGATGAGCATGGTGGCCGGCGATTGCCCGCACGTGATGGCGGGTACCGATCACCCCGCGGATCCCAGCCGCCCGGCGGACACGACCGACCGCTGCGGCTACTGCGTGCTGCTCGATCACCAGTCGCTGGTCGCGGCGCACACGATCCTCCATCTGCTTCCTGCGCCGCCACGCGCCTACCTGCCCGTTCCCCTGCATGAGGCCGACACGCGGCAGACACCGCGCCAGGATGCACGCCCTCGCGGACCTCCCTCCCTCGCCTGACATGCCGGTGAGGGTCCGCGCGCATGCTGCGCCGCATGGACTCTGCACTGTCGACCACGCCAACGCTCCGCGCCACGGACCACGTGCCAGACCACGCGGTTCGACCATGCTGCGCGAGCACCTGAACATCTCCGTGCCCGGCGAACCACCCTGCGTTCGCGGCACGCTATGGAAACACGCCCCATGCGCGTCATCGCTTCCTCTTTCACCGCCGTGCCTCGCCGCTCGCCGCGACGCCCGATGGGCACACCCATGGTCCTGCTGGGCCTTGCCGCGTTGTTCCCGCAGCTCGCCAGCGCGTGCGCGACCTGCGGATGCACCCTCAGCACGGATGCCGCCACCGGCTATTCGACAACCAGCGGATGGCGAGTGAACGTGGACTACACGTTCATCGACCAGAACCAGCTTCGCCACGGCAACAGCAAGGCCTCTCCCCAGCAAGTCGTCGAACAGCCGTCCGATCCGTCGCTGGGTGGCGGCGAGATCGAGAAGAAGACCGTCAACCGCTACATCAACCTCAGCGCGACGTATCGTTTCAACGCCGATTGGGGCCTAACCTTCGTCGCGCCCTACGTCATTCGCGATCACGACACCTACGGCACACAGCTGGCGCCCTATACGCCCGCCGAAACCGCACCCGATCAGGTCAGCAACGCCCATGTCGCCGGGCTCGGCGACGTGAAGCTCATCGGCAGCTACCAGGGCTTCCTGCCCATGCACAACCTGGGCATCCAGTTCGGCGTCAAGCTGCCGACGGGCCACTACGGCGGCGAGACGGATGACGGCGGCCTGATCGGCCACCCCACGACGTTCCACTCCGGCCCCAACCTGGGACAGTCGCTGGACAGCAGCCTGCAGGCAGGCACGGGAAGCACGGACCTCATCGTCGGTGCCTACTACTACCAACCCGTCAGCCAGAACTTCGACATGTTCGTGAATGGCCAGTTCCAGGCCGCCGTGAGCGAGCGGATGAATCGACCGGGCGCCGATTTCCGACCGGGCAACCTCGCCTCGGCGAGCCTTGGCCTGCGCTATGAAGCGCACGCGAACTGGGTGCCGCAACTGCAGCTCAACGTGATCCACCGCAGCGCCGACCAGGGCGCCTTCGCGGACCGGCCGGACACCGCGGGCACCGTGGCCTACCTCAGCCCGGGCATCAGCGCCAGCCTGGCCAGGAACCTCCAGTTCTATGCGTTCGTACAGGTGCCCGTGTACAGCCACCTGCAGGGATACCAGTTGTTTCCGCGCTGGACCGGCACGGTGGGCCTGAGCATGCAATTCTGACCGTGACCGCACACCAGGGAGCGCGGGCGTTGACGCAAGCCCGCGCCACCCATCCGATGGATAGACCTTCGATGTCCGCAACCCGATACACGCGAATGACACATCTGTGGCAGCACATCACGGCACTCGTGCTGCTGGCCGCCAGTACCTCCATGGCATTCGCCAGTGAGCTTCGCACGGGGCAGCCCGCACCCGCGATCACGCTGGATACGCTGGATGGGCGGCATATCCCGCTGGAAACGCTACGCGGCAAAACGGTGATCCTCACCTTCTGGGCGACGTGGTGCGACCCCTGCCGCAACGAGCTGCCCCTGCTGTCCCACTACGCGCAGGAGCATGCGCAAGACAATCTTGTGGTGCTGGGTTTCAGCCTGGATACGCCCGACACGCTCGCCCAGGTCAGGGAAGTCGCGTCCAGGCTGAGCTTCCCCACGGGGCTGCTCGGCGACCCCCACGTGCCCGGCTACGGTCGCATCTGGCGCTTGCCGGTCAGCTTTGTCATTGATCGCAACGGCCTGCTCGTCCACGACGGCTGGAAAGACAAGCAGCCCGAATTCACCCGCGAACGGCTAGAACGGGTCGTGACGCCGCTGCTGGAAAAACCCTCCCACTGACGCGCGAGGCAGGGTGCCGCGGATGCACCTTCGATGCGCGCGGACTGCCGTGCACCCTCGGCATCTGGTGGGCGGCGGACCGGATCACGCAGCCCAGAGCTTCCGCGCCTCCTCGGCGATGACGTCGGGAAACTCCTCCGGGAAAAACAGCTTGGCGCCTTCCATCCATCGCACGCCACGCGAACGCGGCAACGCATGGTCGAGGTAGGCTGCATCGTCCTGCGAGAAAATGGTGTCGCCTGTGCCCCATACCACGCGCACGGGTAGCTGACTCAGCTTGAGCAACGCTCCCGTGCCGGCGAGTGGATTCGGTGCAAGACCCATGGCGTAGGCGTTGGTGAGCGCCTTGCGCGCCGGCGACTCGACCAGTGGCCCGAGGTACATGTCGATGGTTTCGTCGGCCAGCCTTTCCGGATAGGTGAAGGTCATGCCACCGAGGCCCTTGTCCGAGCGTGCCAGATGCTTGTCGGCAACCCACGGGGCAAGCCATTCGTCCGCAAATCGCCCCTGCCTGGCCAGCTCGATCACCGGAATCACGGCCGGCGGCGGACAGTTGCCCTCCACGTCGCAGTTGGTGAGCAGCACGGTGCGCACTCGGTCGGGATGCTGCGTGAAGAAGAGCTGCGCGATGGCGCCGCCACTGTCATTGGCGATGATGTCGACGTCGTGGATGGAAAGCGCGTCCAGCAATGCGATAAGCATCTGCACCTGGGTGGCAGGCGTAATCTTCACGCCTTCCGCCACCTGGGTGTAACCCAGGCCGAGCGAATCGGGCGCTATGCAACGGCGATAGGGGGACAAGCGTTCTATCGCGCCACGCCACTGAAAGCTGTTGAGCGGAAAGCCATGCAGGAACAGTACAGCCTGCCCCTGGCCTCGATCCGCGTAAGCGATATGGCCGAAACGCGTGTTGAGAAAGCGCCGCGACGCACGCCAGTCTTCCGCTTCCTTCGTCGACCCGCTTGACCCCGTAGCGGTCGCGCCACGCGTGACAACGCGAGTGGCGCAACCGGCGACCGTACCGGCGGCCAGGGCAGTCAAACTCAAACCGAGAAACGCTCTGCGCTGCATTTCCATATCCCTGTAGGCAAAGTGGCGCCTGATAAGTGTCCAGAAAACCGATGGGTGAAAGCGGATCGTTGCCGTTCCAGATGACGCGCCTCTTACTGACCGGCACCACCCGCGCGAACATTCACCTCAAAAGACGAGTAGAACGGACTGCGCGGCGGCGCATTCAGGCTCGCCTTCGCCACCACACCCTGAAAGCAGCCGCCGAGTTTCGACTCGTCGTTCCGCCATGTCTTTTGAACCTTTCCAGCAGCGTCCAGCTCCGCCACCACGACGAAAGAAAAAGGCCCCGGACGGTTGGCGGCTACGCATGACAACAGAGCCGATTGGATGACGGGCTCCTGCGCCTGGACCAAAGCCTGTTGCTGCTTCGCCGAAAGCGATGCTTCGTCGTGATGCGCCAAGGCCTTGGCTTCGGCAAAGGTCATATCGCCAGCGAACGCCACCGGCGCAGCGAACAATCCAATCAAAAGACAAAACTTGACCATGACTTCCCCTTTTGCATATGTGGACCGGAGTGGATCTGTCGTTAGCTTAGTGGTTAGGTCTGCTTTGGGTCGGAAGCGGACATGCGCGTTCACAGATATCGGAACCTTACAGTCGCCACCAATCCAGATTGTTTGTCTTTGTGTTCCAGAAGAAATGGAACAGATCACATTCCCCTTCACCAAGAATGAACGCCGTCCCAGCCTTAGATCGCCTGAAGCCGGAGATCGCCCCAACCTCATCGGTCGGGTCGTAATCGAGTGACTCCTTGGCTATACCCGCGGGTGCCGCACAGAGGCTGTCTTGCGACGGGTCACCGATAGGAAAGGTATGAACGATAACTCTACGTCCTCTCTGCCCAAGGACGAGGCCTACCGATGCGGATTTCGAATCCTGGCTCAGGAACACATAGTCAGGCTTTCCATCGGAATCAATGTCGATCTTCAACACACTGTCGCGATCCCAGATGTGACCTGAAGAGGTTCTCTGCAGGCGTGTCAGTGCATCGGACTCACTGGCCAGCACACAGGTGGCCAGCAGAGCGAGAGCCAGGACGAGACCACAACGGATCGCAACAAACATGATCGGACCTTCCTTCGATCTCGCGATCGCCTTTTGCGTTGATCGGTTCCGGACGGGTAATGTCCGCGTCGGGTCGAAAGCGGATATGCAGACTACTTCTCGAAATACTGCCGCGGACGTACGAGGCAGTGCGGGCAAAAAGTATCCATATGATCGGTGGTTTTGCTCGCAGCATCCGTCACGATGGATGTGACCACCCCATGCACAACGCACTCAAAGCTAACAAATGTCCCTTCCTCCTTGGCGTCAATTTCGTCCCAACTGCAAAGGGGACATTGAAGGACGGGTGGCGCATCTGGCGTGGCGATGATCTGTGACCAGTTGCACTCAGGGCAGGTCAATTTGTAGGTGGAGTGCGCAGTAACGGGGACAGATCCCTTCCCTCGAGAAAAATCGTGTGGACTTCCCGACATTACCCCTCCCAAAGGGTAGTTCCGTGGCCCATTTCAGGGATACGCGAAGGTCCTCTATGGATCGAAAGCGGACCTCGCTGGAACCCAAAATTTCGTCGTTTCGCTTGGCCACCAGTGGGCTTTTGTCTTGGCGACGTAGTGGATTTGGCCGAATCTAAAAGCAATGCTCAAAAAGCTTCGGACCTGCGAGCGAAACAGCTCCAAAATCTTTTGCAGTTTTGTGTTGAACCGATGTTTGCGACTCGCCTTGCGGCACATCTGTGCTCCACAAGAAGGTGGCCTGGTCCACCAAGAGCCATAGGCGTGACGTCTTTGAGTAGCGGAACAGGCAGGTGACATCTATCCCGCCACTCGCGCTGCCTTGGATGTTCCGTATTTCAATCGTGCCTTTGCCGAGTCCGATACTTGAGCCCTCGTCCATTCCGCCACACCCATCACACATAAGCACGTCACTTCTGCTCAATACGAGTTTGAGCGTGCCGGAAGCATCTCTTGAGATGACTCTTAAGATCTTGTCCTCGGAGTCCTCAGCACCGACGACCAGGACATAGTCTTGCCTGCCAGTCTCCTCCAAGTCAGCCTTGTTGATATAGACGGGGATCTCGGTGGCGCTCATGAATGGGACCAACTCTGTCGGAATGTCGACGGCGTGAGCGCGGTCGTTCTTCATGACTGCCATAGTGACAAGGTGGCGACTTGCTCGGATTCGTTCGAGATTATCGTGAGGATCTTCCACCTTAACGCCACCCAGAAGATCCAGCCCTCCTCCCAGCACGCTCATGGGTAAGAACAATGCCGCCAATAGACACAGCCGCTTGAATACCTTCATGGCCAAGCTCCGTCGGATTCAGTCGGTGGATGTGTGGAAGAGGCATCCTTCAAAAAGCTGTAGTCAGACGCTTAAGGTCTGCTTTGGGTCGAAAGCGGACATAGCGCTGAGCACCGCCAAGCTCAGCAGTATTCCGTCTTCTCAGACAAGGCAAGGCATCTACGACCGGAGTGCCGTGCCCCGCCTCCACGTCAGTGCCGCAAGGTCATGTCGGCATTGCCTTGGGCATCCCTGGCGAGATTCGCCGCGCTACGCGCAGCCTCTTCAGCCTCATGCCTGGTCGCGTATGCGCGGGTTGTGCGGTCCTGGGCGATCTGTACGCCTTGATGGAGAACGCGATAACAGCCGACGAACCGGCCGTCCGGTGCCTCTTCGGACCAGATCGAAACGGAATCCCGTGACATGCTCAATCCCCCCTTCCCGGATGCCACATCGTGGCCTGTTTCAAATAGCGGCGCAATCATCCTCAACCTGCGACGCTGCAACCGTCGAGGGGAAGCTGAGCCGTATCAGCCGACATGGGTTTGATCATGTCGACGGCGGGCCAGCCGTGGTCGCGAGAAATCGCGGATTCTGGCGTCGCAGCGTCGCCAGCCGCGTGCAGCCGGACCTTGGCCGGCCAGGCAGGAAATGAGTGGATGCACCCTACTTGTTGTTCGGCGCCTACCAGGCGTGAAACGCATTGACGTTGCTGATGGCACGCACGTTCACGGACCGTCAGGATCGTCGACTAGTCATGCCGATAGAAGAGCCTGCCTTGTTTCGGAAACGGCCGCACGGACGGCGCCCTTCTTCATCGCCAACACCCGAATCAAACGACGATATGACCATCCGCCTCGAGAGCGGTGTCGGGTCTATATCGCGACGACTCATTCATAGTGAAACGGCGAAAGACGCTCGTCGGACGGGTCAAAATTTTCCAACAGGATGAAGGCAGGTTTCATGGCTGCTTCCTTCTTCCTGTAGTGGTCACAACCGTCGTACATTTTCGCTTCTACCGTTCCGGCCAGATAGTCGACGTCGTAATAGTTGGCTTCGACACCCGCTTCGCCGTTGCATGACTGTGTCGCCTGAAAGGACATTTCCCTCAGAAGCCACTGGTTGTCCTGGAAATGGAAGCTATAGATCAGCACGCTCGGATGGGTGTATGAGCTTGACTCGAGAAAGTTGATGTCGAAGGCATCCTCGCTGACGGCAACCACCGCATTCACGCTGGTATTGGGCATGTTGAATATCTTCGACGCTGTCTCGGCGGATACGTTGCCGACCTTCCGATCGATAACCATGCGCATGCCGCTGGAGCAGGAGAACACGGTCACGCGCAGTGATGTCGATGCGTTCACCACCCTGTTGTCACTCATCTGCCTGCAATCGCCCTGGGGAGGGGGTGCATCCGCCTGTACCGCAGGCGCCTGCGATGCGTGCGCCCATGGAAAGAAGGCCGCCAGGAGGAAAGCGAGGTACTTGATGGCACGTTTCATGGATGGCCCAACTGTCAAATAAACGCTCCCCTCGGCCTGGCTATGCATGGTCGAGGGCACCCAGAGTGGTTGACGCGACTTCTTTTGCCCAGCGCGTGCCCTTGCAGGACCCGGCCCATAGCGAAATGCGCACTCGCCGCCCTGATTCGGCAAGGGCCTCGTACTGTCACCGCGTGGCACGGATCAACCGGCCTTCAGTTGCGCCAGGGTGGCCTGAAACGCCTCGGCTGCCGCCGCGTAACCGGCGGCACCCACATCGAATACCCAGCGACGCAACGATGGCGTCGGCACCAGGCCATACGTTGCCATGCTTGCCTGCGCATCGATGGCACGGGTAACCGCCTTCATCATTTCCGGGCCCGCGCCCGCCGTTTCCCCCGGCGCCAGACCCGCATCGAGCAGGCTGGGCGCAAACGCGGCGCTGGCAACGCCAAGCTGCATGGCCGCCCGGACGGCCGTGGCAACCGCCCCGGCCGTCACGGCAGGCAGCCACGCGGATGGCTCACCCATGCCGATCACCATGACGGCGCGGGCGGCAATGCTCGCTGGCGGTTGGCTGATGAGCAGCGTCTCCATGGAGGTGCCTTGAAATACGCCCTCGTCGCGTGCACGCAACAGCATGCCCGATAGCGCATGGTCCAAATGAGCCAGGCCACCGCGCGGCCCACCATCCCGCTCGCGGGTGAACATGCACGCAAAGGAAAGATCGACCTCCGCCGCCACGCCATCCCAGGCGGCGATGTCGAGGGATACTCCCCGCCAGGAACCCAGCGTCTGCTGTTCGGGCACGCGTCCTCCGGAAATCATCCGGGCTTGATCATGTCGCGCGCATAGGCCAGCCCGATGCCGTAGCCACCGGCGAATGCTTCAACAATCGCCCGGGCGCCATCGTAGGTGTCATGCCGCGTCCAGTCACGCTGCAGTTCGAGCAGCACCTGTATCCAGCTCGTCATGCGAACGCCCGCCGCCTGCATCCGAAGCAAGGCGAGCTGGTGACTTTGCGGGGTGAGCCCGCCGCAGGCATCGCCCACCACGTAGACCTCGTAACCGTCGTTTGCCGCGGACAGGGCAAGGAAGCTCACGCAGGCTTCCGTCAGCATGCCGGAAACCAGCAGTTTCCTGCGGTCGGTGCGGATGATCGCCTCCCGCACGGTGTCATCCTCCCACGCATTCATGTTGCGCCGGTCGATGGCGCTCACCTCGGGAATGGCGCGCTGTAGCGCCGGCATCATCGGTCCGCTGTAAACCTTGGTGGCCGAGGTGGAGGCCACGATGGGCAGCGCAAACACCTTGGCCGTCTTCGCCAGCGCAATCGAGTTGTTGAGCAGCACCTGGCGATCTTCCGAGCCGACGCCAAAGGCAAGGCCGGCCTGTTGATCGACGAAGACCAAGGCACAGTGGGGAGGATCAAGAAGCGGGAGATTCATGGGGGATGCTCCGTTGAAGGAAATGCGTTGCCTACTCGCCAGAAAACAGATGTATCCCTGTGCCGAAGGTCCGGTTGGGATGCTCCCGCCGAACAGTCGGCGAGGAGAGTCCGGCTGCCAGCCACGGCTTCAGAACGGCCGCGGCCACGCCTGACGCGTCCGGGTCCGTACCTTTACGCCCTATCCCGCGATGAAGATGCATACGCTGGCGCAGCGCTTTGGGCGTGGCGGGTCGCTCGCCAGCTGAATCGCCCCGGGGCCCGCTTATATACATGCGTTACATCCCTCTGCCATTTCGTTATTTCCAAAACGGAAACAGCGGGCGAATACTCGCCGCTGGAGGTCTGAAAAGCAGATCCCAAGGCGCGTCATCCCGGGCGCCGGGCACGACACGCCGGCCCCTGGATTCGGCGAATGATGACGCTTCGACGTCTGGGCCACGGCACGACACACAGGCTTGATGATGGACGAACCTTCGACATACCGGTGGCCCAGGGGCACACCGCTTTTCTGCCTCATTGGCCTCTACGCGCTAGGCTTCCTGTTGGCAGCGCAGGCAAGTCTCACGCAGCTGTTCATCGGAAAGGTGTTCGTTGCGGTGTACTTCCTCGCCGCCACCCTGTTCTGCCTATACCTCTATAGCTTTCGCGTCATTCTTGACGCGACATCCCTACGGGCGGGCGCCTTCTTCTTCAAGAAGATCGAGTTCGCCGAGGTGGTCCAGGCAACGTATCTCCGTGGCAATGACCATGGGCAGATCATCCTCCGTGCCAGCAACGGAACGCGGATCCGCATTGGGGAGACCCTCGAGGACTTCGGGGCTTGCGTCAGAGCCATAAACTCAGGACTACCCAGGCACCTCGCGATCTCCCGCGTCGAACGGGCCGAACCGACAGACGTACTGAGCGGTAGCGACCTGATTTGAACCAAACGGGGGGACCTGATGATTCGCCCGGGCCGGGGCTAACCCGACATCGCTGTCGTTCTCCGCATAGACCCACAACATAGGCGTTGATGCGGAACTGGCAAAGAGGCGCACAGCGTCCACGAGCTGGTCAGCGTCGCGATTGAACTAGGCTGGAAGCATCGGACCCAGCATCTTCCCCCCGCGCTATCTCGATAACGCGCGGCCGGATCCGGACCATGATCCCTGCCGTCACAACTTCTTCATGCGTCATGAGCCCGTTTCCCAGCACCCCTATCGAGCTTGCCGGGGCTTAGCGGCTAGGCGGATCGCTATAGCTGGCCATGCCCAGCGGTACAACGATAGTCATAGGTGATGGCTGCAAGACATTTATCCTTCCAGACGGCTCACGGAAGCTAACCGCCGTGCTAGTCTCCCGGCGAGGGAAGCCAGCCGTTTTTTGGTGCCCAGGCTGGCGCTGCCTGACGACCGCCCATGAGTGAGGATTTCCCGGCAAGGGACTGCGCTGCCTGTTGCAGGAGTGCGGCTCGTCATGGCGCAGGATCCCGTTGTGCCGGAATGCCGGTATCGCGCATTCATCAGTTACAGCCACCAGGACAAAGCCTGGGCCGACTGGCTGCACAAGGCCTTGGAGAACTATCGGGTTCCCCGACGCCTGGTGGGGAAAACCACGACAGCAGGCGTCGTGCCACGGCGTCTGGTTCCGATCTTCCGTGACCGCGATGAACTGGCAAGCGCCACCGACCTTGGCCGCAAGGTCAACGAGGCCCTGGCGGTATCCGCCAACCTCGTCGTGATCTGTTCGCCCGCGTCAGCCAGGTCGCGCTGGGTCAATGAAGAAGTCATGGCTTTCAAGCGGCTTGGGCGAAGCGATCGTGTTTTCTGCCTGATCGTAGGCGGCGAACCGAACGCCACCGACCTCCCCGGTCGCGAGGATGAGGAATGCTTCGCGCACGCTCTCCGCTACCTATGGGGCGACAACGGCACGCTGAGCGACGTGCCTGCCGAGCCGATCGCCGCCGATGCACGCCCGGGGAAGGACGGCCGGATCAACGCCAAGCTCAAGCTGATCGCCGGCCTGCTGGATATTGGCTTCGACCAGCTCAAGCAGCGCGAGCAGCAGCGCCACCAGCGTCGCCTCGCCGCCATCGCGGCGACGGCGATGGTGATTACCGTGATGACATCCACCCTGGCCGTGGTGGCCATGCACGCACGCCGCGTGGCCGAGCGCGAGCGCAACCAGGCGGAAGGCCTGGTCAGCTTCATGCTCGGCGACCTCAACGAAAAACTCGGGCAGGTACAGCGCCTGGACATCATGGAGGCGGTGGACGACCGCGCGATGTCCTATTTCCAGTCCCTGCCCAGCACCGACGTCACCGATACGTCGCTTGAGCAACGCGCGAAGGCGCTGGAGAAGATCGGCGGCGTGCGCTTCGACCAGGGCCACCTGGATGCGGCACTACTTTCTTACCAGGCGGCCGCGCGCATCGCCGGGCCCCTGGCCAGCCGCGCACCGGCCAATATCCCGCGCCAGATCGCCTATTCGCGCGTGATCACCT
Source organism: Dyella japonica A8 (assembly GCF_000725385.1). Taxonomy (NCBI): domain Bacteria; kingdom Pseudomonadati; phylum Pseudomonadota; class Gammaproteobacteria; order Lysobacterales; family Rhodanobacteraceae; genus Dyella; species Dyella japonica. Next base: position 272,333 of record NZ_CP008884.1, read on the forward strand.
TCATCGGCATGACTGAGTGGATGCAGGGAGACCTTGATACGGCGGGCAAAAGCTTCGCCACCGCGCAGGATGTATTGCGCCGCACACCACTGCCCCTGTCCGGCAACAAGGCGCTGATCCAGCAATGGGCCACCCTGGATACCGACCTCGGCCATGTGCTCGAAGCACGTGGCAAGCTCGACGAGGCCGTCGAGCAATACCAGAACATGCTGGTGCATTGCCGGCAACTGGTCGAGGGTGCCGATAGCAAGACAGAGTGGCAGGAACTTCTCGGGGAAGCGCACAACAACCTTGGCAAGATGGCCCTGATGCGCGGCGATCTCCCCACGGCCATCGCGGAGTACCGCGCCGACGACGCCATCGAAACCGCGATGAGCGAGCGCGACCCGAGGAATCATGACCAGCGGGAGAACATGGTGCGCGTACGCGCCATCCTCGGCCGCACCCTTGCCCTTGGCGGAGCCGTAGACCTGGGTGCGAAAAACCTTCAGCAGGCGATCGACGGCGCGGTGCAGCTGAGCGAGTTCGAGCCCAAAGCCACCAGCTTCCGCGCGAAGATCGCACTGTATTCCACGCAACTGGCCAGGCTACGGCGACTGTCGGGTGACTTGGAGCAGGCGCAGCGCCTCAACGACAAGGCGCGGGAGATCTTTGGCGACATGACGCGCCAGGATCCGAGCAATGCGGAGTGGCAGCAGGACTATGCCGAGGCCAGGCTTGAACAGGTCGAGTTGCTGTTGGCTGCCGGCCAACAAGGCCAAGCCCAAAACGAGGCAACGCAAGCCCTCTCGGTACTCACCCCCATGCAGGCCAGGAAGCCCGACGAACGCAGCTTGCTGTTGGACACCGCCCGTGCCCGCCTGCTGCTGGCCGCCGCCTCGCCCGGCTCTGCGGCCTCACACCAGTCGCGCGAAGCGGCGCTGAAGGATCTGTCGTCGGCCATCAGCGCCAACAACGATCCGCGCCTGCTGGCGCTGCACGTGGAAGCCCTGCTCAGCCTCGATCGGCGGGCCGATGCCGACCCCATCGTCCGGCAGTTGTGGGCATCCGGCTATCGCGACCTGGAACTGCTCGCTGCGCTCAAGCGCAACGACATCGACTACCCCTCCCATGCCGCATCCGAGCAACGCCTGCATGCCGCCGTTGGCGCTATGGACCCCCGATAGCGCCTGTTTCAAACGAACAAAACGCTGATCTATCCGGGAGAGATAGCTAACCCGCTCAATCAAAGAGGATCCAGTCATGCCGAACAACCTCAAGGTCAGTCTCGACGAAACCACGAACCCATGGGTCGTGAAGATCGATGAAAAAGGCAATGCGAACGAGGTCGCCAGAAACCCCGAGCAACAAACCATCACCTGGCAGCTCGACGGCAATGCCGCGACCGGCGACATCATCGATTTCAACTGGGTCGGCACCCAGCCGAAAGCCGACATCTTCGGCCAACCGAAGTACAACAACAACGACCACAACATGACGCTGACCGACCTGAACAATAGCGCTGCCACCACCGGCGACTGGATCTACAAGCTCACCATCGAGGTCGACAACAACCAGTATTCCACCAACGCGAGCATCACTGGCACCACGGATAACCCCACGATCAAGAACAACTGACCGGCACGAGTCTTTGACCATGCATCGCAGGGAAAGCCCGCAACCGTCCGCGCAGGGGGTCCATGGCGACCTCCTCGCGGCCTATGGCGCACGCCGTGTCGACGACGATCGCGTTGAACTCCCCACCCGCTCGGCGCCCACCACGACACCACTGGTGATTGGTGTGACCAGTCACCGCAATATCCCCGCCGCGGAGATCGAGCCGATCCGGCACCGCCTTGCCGAACTCTTCGCCATGCTGCAACGCGAATTTCCACAACTTCCGCTGTGCGCGCTTTCGGCCCTTGCGGAAGGCGGTGACCAGCTGTTCGCGCAGGAGGCCTTGCGTGCCGGTGCGGAGCTGGTTGCACCACTGCCCATGCCGGCGGAACTCTATCTCGATGACTTTGCGACACCGAGGGCCCGCGCGCGCTTCGAATCGCTGTGCGCCCAGGCACGCGTGCTTGAATTGCCGCTACCCAGAGGACAGCCGCACCACGTCGTCGAAGCACCCAGCGCAGCGCGCGACAAGCAGTACGCAAAGGCCGGCGTATTCATCGCCAGCCATTGCCACATCCTGCTCGCCATTTGGGACGGCAAGGATTCCGGGCGCCTTGGCGGCACCGCACAAATCGTCAACTACCATCTGAGCGGTGCGTTGCCGGGCCTGGTGGAGCGCCACCGTGAAGCACGCCACGTGCTCGGTGGCGGTGACGAGCGGCTGCTCTATCACATCGTGTGCTCGCGCGAGGGCGGTCACGGCGAAGTCGCGCCCGGGCTGAAACCTTTGCAGCAGTACTGGCGCAGCGGCGACATCACCACGACCGACACCATGCCGCCACCCGAGTTTCGCCAAATGTTCGCGAACATGGCGGAGTACAACGCCGACTGGAGCAAATACCGGCAGGACATCGAGCTGACCGCAAGCCAGCAGGCCAGCCGTGTCATCAACGACCGGACCACCGTCGGCCGCACGTTCCATGCGGCCGACTGGCTTGCGATCCATTTCCAGAAACGCGTGCTGCTCGCCCTGCGGCTCACCTACGTGCTGGCCGCGTTGATGGGTATCGCCTTTGCTTTCTATGCCCATCTGTCCGAACAGGACTTCCTCATCTACACGTTTCTGCTGCTGTTTGGCATCGGCGCGCTGATCGCCCTGCTGGCACGGAACCGTGGCTGGCATCGCAAATACCTGGACTACCGCGCGCTCGCGGAGGGGCTGCGCGTGCAGGCCTATTGGCGGCATGCCGGCATCTCGGCGAGCACCGACCATGAATTCGCCCACGACAATTTCCTGCAGAAGCAGAACATCGAGCTGGGCTGGATCCGCCACGTCATGCGCGCGGTTGGCGTCGAGCCGTCACCCGGCATCGACGCGCACACCGCGGAAGCACTGGCCGAGGTGACGCAGGAGTGGGTCGGCGAGTCCGGCCGAAGCGGCCAACTGCACTACTTCGAGCGCAAGACCATCGAGCGCGCCGGCTTGCACCACGTGACCGAAGCCGTTGGCATGATCAGCCTGTGGGGCGGCATTTCCATCAGCGTCTTCCTGGCGATCTTCGCCTTCAAACTGCCCGAGCAGATCAAGACCACACTGGTGCTGATCATGGCGGTGCTATCCATCGTTGCCGCAGTCCGCGAAGCCTACGCGTATCGCAAGGCCGACAAGGAGCTGATCCGCCAGTACCGTTTCATGCAACGGATATTCAGCGGTGCCCGCGCCGCCCTGGACCGCACCGGGGACCCGGCCAAGCAACGCGAGATCCTGCTGGCGCTTGGCGATGCCGCGCTAACCGAGCACGCGGAATGGACGCTGATGCATCGCGAGCGCGATGTGGAGCACAGCAAATTCTGACCGCGCGGAACGCATCATCAGTGAAGCCGCTGTTTTCGTGGCCACAGAGTCTTCCATCACGAGGACCATGCTGGACATGATCCAAGCCCGTTATCACCTCACCGCATTAGTTCCGCTTTGGGTCGAAGGTGCCCGCGATCAACGGCAAATAAAAAAGCATTTCCTCTCCAGCGTTGAACAAAGGTGCCATGCCGACGGGAGATGACGTCAGGCTCGCTGGCGGAAGACTAAAGAAGTGAACCCGAGCCTGTTCTCGACCTCGTTCTTGCAACATAGTCATCCAGTGCCTGATCCAAGCCTTTGGTCGCTATATTCTGGCTCAACAGGCGTGCGGCAGAGAGCTGACTGAGGTTCAACATCCTGGCGATATCGGCACGCCGCCAGGCTGCTTTGGCTTCCACCTCTTTGTCGAGCTGGCAGGCGATGTCAGCAAGGGCATAAGCAACGACATCGTCGGATGGCACCCCTCCACCGTCGTGGTACATGACGGCGAGATTGAACAGCGCAGCGGCATTCCCTTGTCCTCCCGACCGCCTAAACAATCTTGAGGCGAGGATGTCGTCCTTGGGCACGCCTTCGCCATTGCCGTACATCCTGCCAAGGCTGTTGAGCGCGCTGTCATCCTCCTGGGCCGCTGCCCTGCTGTAGAGCTCTTTTGCCTCAGCGTAGTCGCGTGGCACGCCGTTGCCGTCATGATACATATCACCGAGGCCAGCCTCTGCCCTTGGGTCGTTCTGTGCGACGGCCAGACGATACCACTGAAGGGCCTCAGCAAAATCCTGTGAAACGCCATCGCCAATCGCATAGACGCGACCGAGATCCCGCTGCGCCAGGACATTTCCTTTCAAGGCCGACTGCTTGCGCAAATGCAAGCCACGTTCGATGTCGCGCGGCACACCATCGCCAATCTCGTACATCACGCCTAGGTTATTGAGCGCCATGTCATCGCCTTGCGCTGCGGCTTCTTCATACCAGTGTGCCGCTTGTGCCTTGTCCTTTCGCACACCTCTTCCTTGGTCATACATGAGTCCAAGGTTGTACTCGGCCATCTCGTAACCTTGTTTGGCCGAACGCAAGTACAGTTCCGCCGCTTTCGCCTGATCCTCCGGCACGGCCTTGCCATGCTCATACATGCGACCGAGGTTGTACTCCGCCTTGGCATTGCCCAAGTCTGATGCCCGTTGATAGAGCGCTACGGCGCGGGAAAGGTCGCGTGAAATACCGCGCCCGGCTTCCAACTGGGTGGCAAGGCTGTTGATGCCATCCGCGTAACCCTGTGCCGCAGATTGTTCAAACAGTTTTACTGCCAGCCCATCATTGACTTCGACGCCCTGCCCGTGGACATACATTCGTCCCAGCCGCTGCTGCGCCTCGGCGTTGCCTTTCTCGGCCAGTGGCTCAAAGACCGACCTGGCTGTGGCGAAATCGCCCGCTTCGAGCGCTTGCCTACCCTGCTTGAGCTGACTGGACGTCGAGCAAGAGGCAAGCAACACTACGGCAGCAACTGTCGAGAGACGGTGCCCAAACCCTTCCATATTTCCCCCTTAGGCCATTTCAGCCAAACAAGTACAGCCCTGCACTAGATGACGCTCTGCGAATGGTCGGCAATGTAGACGACGTCGCAACTTGGCGGCGCGCCATCGCCCGGTCTGATGCCCAGGTCTAGCTGGCCCTGATCCCCATCACTCAGAGCTACCACAGTACCCTTGATGGCGACGTATCCCTTGATAGCGACAAAGGTTCCGAATGCAGTTGCTATCGAACAATCCCGCGTCTCTAAATCCGACGAGCCCACCAGGGTGTTACCGCTATAGACCTGACATCGCTCATCGTCAGGTTCTTGCTGCTCATTGACTAATGTCCACGTCGGGTCGCAAGCGGATAGTTTCCGCGTTGCTCCCGCTACCAAATACCGGACGCGGGCGGCTCGATCGTTGACTGCAGGAAGGTAAAGTACTTGGGATCGTCCCGTTCAAAAATTTCCTTTCCCTCAAGCGCGTAGGCGCGCGTCAGGTTCTCCACCGCATCATCGACGTTGCCCAGTTCAAGCTCACATTGACCGAGTCGCAAATGAATGAATGGGTTGCCAAATCCGTTCGGGCAATGAAGCGCATACCCGAATGTGTTCCTGCCGGTTATGAACTTACCAGCGAGGAACGCGGCGTCACCCATGGCGACCAGGAGCCACGTACTTGCGTCCCATGAGGTCTTCGGCTCTGGGATCAGCTGCCAGGCGTCGCTGTAAGTTTTGAAGGCATCCTCAAACTGGCTGAGGCCGGCAAGTCTGTCCCCCTCTGATGAGAGGTCCTCGATCTTTTGGTGTACATCCGCTGCAACCTCTTCCACATCCCCCCCTTGCGATATCCAGCGTATCCAGGTGCTCGTGGTCGATGTCGGCTTTGGGCAGAAAGTAGCCCCTATTCCCGCGCCAGGAGAAACCTGCTGATTCTGCGGCGTAGTTCCAGGTCGTTTATCTGCCGGGCTTCTTCGTCCGCCGCGATGGCGTATTCGCGCGCCCGTTCGGCGTCTCCCAGGGTCCTGTGGCGCTGGGCCAGCGCGAACCGGATCGAGACGCGATAGTCGCGCATGTCCGCATCCGAGGCGCCGGCCAGGGCCCTCAGGTACAGGGGAATGGCGGCGCTGTCGTCGATGGTGAAGTCCGCCAGAGTTTCCCAGAGGAAGGGATGGTCGTAGCCGGCAAGGCTTTGCGCTTCGCAATAGTCCTTCAGCGCGTTGTAGTCCGCCCGGTAGGTGTCGGGCTGTTCTTCACGCGCCATCCGGGATGCGAATGCCATGACCTGATCCCAGACCTCTGACCTGATTTCCATCGACTTCCATCCTCGATCTGACTGTGACCCGGCCGCCAGGATTTGGCGCGGGTGGCTAGCGACGCCGTGCCCATCGTACGCGGAGGGCAACGAACTCAGCGCCACGCATCCACCCCTTGCAGCAACTTTTTGGCCAGCCTCGGTTGGCGCAGCTGGTCGAGCCACCAGTCCAGCGCGCGGCCGCGATGGTCACCGCGCCAGCCCACGAAGAGGCGGTTGGGGTCGCGCGGTGCCGCCATGGTTTTCTCCACCAACTCACCGCGCTTGAGCAGGGACTGCACGCGCTGGCGCGGTACCCAGCCGATGCCCAGGCCGTCACGCTGGGCGAGGATCTTCGCATGCATGCTCGGCACCGCCAGCGTGGCCTGCCCACCGACCACGCCGAAACTGTGGCTGCCCAGGCCGCGCGCCGTATCGGCCACGACCACGGCGCGATAGGGCAGCAGTTGCTGCTGCTCCAGCGGGCCGGCGACCTTGGCCAGCGGATGGCGGGCCGCCACCGCGAACACCCACTCCATCACGCCCAGTTCTTCCCAGCGCAGGTCGGGGATGGACGGCGGCGCGTTGGTGGCGCCGATGACCAGGTCCGCGCGACCATCGCGCAGGGCTTCCCAGGTGCCGTTGAGCACTTCATGCGTGAAGCGCAGCGGCACCTCGGAGCGCAGCGCGTCGAACGCGCGGATCACCGGCACCAGGGTTTCGAATTCGAGGATTTCGTCGGTGACGATCCACAGGCGGTCTTCCCACCCGCCAGCCACCTGCCTGACCCGGCGGGTGAGCCGCGAGACGTCCTGCGCGAGCCGCGCGGATTCTTCCGCCAGCAGTTTCCCGGCCGGCGTCAGTTGCATGCGGTAGCGGCGGCGATCGAACAGCAGCGCGTCGAAGCGCGCCTCCAGCTGGCGCGCGGCATGCGACACGGTGGAAGGGGCCTTGCCCAGCAGCATGGCCGCCCGCGATAGGCTACCGCTGCTATGGATGGCTTGCAGAAGGTCCAGTTCGTCGTCTGACAACATGTTCGATACCTTCGAACGTGTGCACCGATTCCATGGTACGGCAAAGCGGCCGGCAACGCGCAGCATAGGCATCGTTCCTTCTTTCCTACCCCTTATCGGAGAACGCACATGACTCGCTTTGCAGACAAGACCGTACTCGTTACCGGCGGCAGCAGTGGCATTGGCCTGGCCGCTGCCAAGGCCTACGCCGCCGAAGGTGCGCGCGTGGTGATCACCGGGCGCGACGCCGCTGCCCTGGCGCAGGCCGCCGCGGCCATCGGGCCCCAGACCATCGCGCTGAGCAACGATGCCGGTTCGCTTCCGGCCGCCAGGACTCTCGCCGGCGAGCTCACCCAGCGCGGGCTGCGGCTGGACGCGGTGTTCATCAATGCCGGCATCGCCAAGTTCGCCGACCTCAAGAACGCCGACGAGGCGCTGTGGAACCAGATCTTCGACACCAACGTGAAGGGTCCCTACTTCCAGCTGCAGGCGCTGCTGCCGCTGCTGAACAAGGGGGCGGCCGTTGTGATCAACGGTTCGATCAACGCGCACATCGGCATGCCGAACACCTCGATCTACGGTGCGAGCAAGGCGGCCCTGGTGAGCCTGGCACGCACGCTGTCGGCGGAACTGCTGCCGCGTGGGGTGCGGTTGAACGTGGTGAGCCCCGGCCCGGTCAGCACGCCCATCTACGGCAAGCTGGGTGTGGATGCCTCCGCGCTGGATGCGGTGGCCGCGCAGATCCAGGCGCAGATTCCGCTGGGCCGCTTCGGCACGCCGGAAGAGATCGCCGCCACCGTGCTGCACCTCACCGCGGCCGAGTCGGCCTACATCGTCGGCACGGAAATCGTGGTGGATGGCGGCATGAGCCAGTTGTAAATCCACTGGGCGGGGTGCCACGACACGTGGCGCCCCACCTTGCCGGCGACACCTGGGCGCAAGGCGGGAAGCGCAACGTGCGGCGACAAACGCCGCAAGCGCCTAAAATGAACCGCATGCACACTCACGCCGATTCGTTCGCTTCCACGCTGCCTGGCCAGCTGACCTCTCCCGGATTCGCCTTCGTCGAGGGCGACGCGATGAAGCCGCTGCTCACCGCCGTGGGCCAGCTCTCGGACTGGGCAGCCTTCGTCGATAGCTGGAACCAGCTGGAACCGGATCCCTACCTGGCCGCGAAGGGACGCTTCCGCCGCCGGCGCCACGCGACATTCTCCGCCACCGCCGACGGCCCCGTGTTGCCCGAGCCGCACCAGGCTCACTACCAGAGCCTGCAGTACAACGCCTTGCAGGGCGACATCCAGCGCTGGTTCGAGCCGATCACCGCGCCAGTGGCCAACGGTGCGAGCCTGCGCACCATCCTGGCGTTCTGTCACCGGCTGTTTGGCGAAGTGGCGCCAACGGCGCTGCGCTGGCATATCGAGGTGCATCAGTTTCGCATCGAGGCGACCGCTGATACCGCTGGCGAACCCACGCCGGAAGGCAGCCACCGCGATGGCGTGGACTATGTGCTCGTGCTGCTGGTGAACCGGCAGAACATCGCCAGCGGCACCACCACCATCCATACGCCCGATGGGCGCCTGCTGGGTGATTTCACCTTGACGCATCCGCTGGATGCCGCGCTGATCCACGATCCCAGCGTTTATCACGGCGTGACGCCGGTGCGGCCGCTGGAGGCGGACAAGCCCGCGTTCCGCGACGTGCTGGTGGTGACCTTCAAGGCGTCCGCCAGCCACGCGGCGTAACCGGCGGCGGATGAAACCGGATGGCATGGGCGGGCCATGGCGGCCCGCCCATGTCGTCACTCATCAATCAATCTTCCAGTCCAGCGTGAGGAAGACTTCGCGACCGGTGTAGCTGTCGCCCTGCTGCGTCGGGATGAACTCGAAGCCGCCCGAGTAGTACGGGATCGAGCCGACCTTGTCGAAGATGTTCGACACGTTGAGGCTGGCGCGCAGGCGCTCGTTGATGCGATAGCCCACCGACGTGCTCCACACGATCCACGGTGCGACGTGGCCATGGTAGATCACGCACTGCGGGTCGCCCACCGACGGCTGGATGCCGTTGGGCAGCACTTCGCAACCGCCGTAGTTGTTGGAGCGGATTTCGCCCGAGCGCTCGCCGTGCAGCGAAACGTCCCAGTCGTTCTTGTGCCAGCTCGCGGTGCCGACCACCTTGCTCGCCACGTACTGGTAGCGCGTGTTGAGCAGCGGGTCGGAACTGAGGTCACGCTCCTTGAACTGCAGGTTGTTGGTGTAGTCGATACCCAGGTTGAAGTTGCCCCAGCGCTCGCTGCCGAACTTGTAGGTGAGCGAGGCGTCCACGCCGCTGACATACAGCGAGGCCTCGTTGATCGGGCCCACCGTGATGTTGTTGATGCTGCCGTCGGCGTTGCGCACCACGTTCTTGATCGCCAGCTGGCAGTATTCCGAGCCTTGCGGATGCGCGATGTACGGCGCCCCGGTAACGGTCGTGCCAGTGAGGCAGCCGGCTTCGTCGGTGAGCAGCGTGTTGGTGTCGATCCACTTGATCGCGTTGTCGATGCCCATGTGCCAGTAGTCGGCGGACACCGCCAGGCCATCCACCCACGGGATATCCCACACGAAACCGTAGGTCCACGAGTGGCCGGTTTCCGGCAGCAGGTTGCGGCTGCCGCCCGAGTACTGGGTGAAGTAGGTCGCGTGCTGGGTCGGCTGGCAGGCGCGGTCACCGGTCTGGATGCACTTGAGCGGGTCGGCGTAGTCGCCCACCGTGCTCACCGAGTCGGCGAGGTAGATCGCCTGCATGTCCGGCGCGTGGAAGTTGGTGCCGTAGGTGCCGCGCAGCAGCAGGCTTTCCAGCGGCCGGTATTCCAGGCTGGTGCCCCAGGTCTTGGCGGTGTTGGCGATGCTGGCGTCGTTGTAGCTGTCGATGCGGCCGGAGATGGTCCAGGTCAGCGTGGAAGCCAGCGGCACGCGGAACTCGGTGGCGCCGGAGAAGCGCGTGCGGGTGCCGCCACCGGTGATCAGGTTCTGGAACGGGTCGCCGAAGGTGGTGGTGTTGCCACGGCGGTCAGGCGCCAGGCGGAAGCCCTGGTGGTTGCCTTCCACCACGCCGGCAAAACCGACCGGGCCGGCCCAGGTGTCGAACAGGTTGCCGTTGAGGTTGAAGGTGGCCTGGTCCATCCAGGTGTAGGCGCTGTTGGTGCCGCCCACCGCAAAGCTCTTGTAGTCCGAGGTGGAGATCGGGTTCCAGAAGCGGTTGCTGTTCAACGCATAGGTCGGGTAATCCGTGCCGCCGACGTTGGTGGTACCCAGCTGCGGCCCGAAGAAGTAATCGAACATGCCCTGTTCGTTCAGGCCGGTGTAGTTCTCGTGCACGATGTACTTGCTGGTGCCGACGTTGAAGTCCCAGTCGAAGCGGTCATCGAAAACGGTACCCTTCAGGCCCGCATGAATGTCCCAGTTCTTCTCGTAGTCGTGCGTGTTGCCGTAGCCGCCCATTTCCTGCGACGTGAGCTGGCGCGTGTAGTTGCTGATGACCTGGCCGCTGGTCTGGTCATAGAAGTTGTTGGGCAGGCCGCCCATCGGGTACAGCACCGGCAGCTGGGTGTTGGTGGTGCCCGTGCTGTCCTTGAAGGTCACCGAGCCATAGGCCGACAGCGACGACGAGAAGTCGTACTGGCCCGCCACGTAGAAGCTGTCGCTGCGCAGGCCGGGCGTCAGCACCCAGTTGGCGAACACGGCACGCTGCGTGCAGGACACGCCCGCGTCGCTGATGCTGGTCGGGTCGACCACGTTGCCGATGGTGCCGATGGTCTTGTGGTCGTACGCCGAGAAGTTGTTGCCGAACTGGCCACAGGCACCGGCCGGCGGCGCGATGTAGTTGCCCGCCGCGTTCTGGAGGGCAATGCCGTTGGAGGTGGGGAAGCCGAACATGCGTGCGCTCGGGTTCCAGGTGCCGTAGCCGGCGTCGCTCTCGGCGTCGGTGTAGCTGCGGTCGCGGCCCCACAGCGGCGAGCGGTTGGTGTGCTCGTAGTTGTAGATCACGTGCCAGTTGTCGCCGGAACGGCCGCCGGTGAAGTTCAGGTCGCCGTAGTTGCGGCCGCCACGGGTGGCGCCGCCGCCGGTGAGCTGCAGGTCATCGCCCTGGTACTGCTTCTTGAGGATCACGTTGACCACGCCGGCCACGGCGTCCGAACCGTAGATCGAGGACGCGCCCGAGGCCAGCACTTCGACGTGGTCGATCATGCCGGTGGGGATGTTGGCGTAGTTCTGGAACGTGCTCTGGCCCGCGCTGGGCTGCGGGTAGTCGGTAATGCGGTGGCCATCGACCAGCAGCAGGCTGTGGTCCGGACCGAGGTTGCGCAGGTTGATCGGGCGCGCGTTGACGGCCGTGTTGCCCCACGTGGAGATACGGTCGGAGAACGCCGGCGTCGCTACCTGCGGCAGCGAGTTGAGGAATTCGAAGACAGTGGTGTAGCCCTGCGCCTTGATCTGCTCGGCCGTGATGATGGTGACGGGTGCCGGGCCTTCGATCTCCGAACGCGGAATGCGCGAACCGGTGACGACGATCTTGTCGAGCGTCTTCGCCTTGCTGCTCGTATCGGTCTTGTCCGCGTCGTTCTGCTGGGGCGCCTGCGCGTCGTTCTGGGTCGTCTGGGCGTAAAGCGACGGCGCAGCAAGCGCCAGCGCCAGCGAACTGGCAAGCAGTCCGCGACGCATGCGGATAGTGGTCATGGTAGTTCCCTCCCGAAGAACCTTGGGGTAGTCATGGCTGTCCGCCACGGCCCACGGGCCATGGCAGCGTTCTTTGTGGTTGTTGTAGTACTGGCGAAAGACGTCATGCCGGCGCCAGTTCCGGCTTGCTCCTTGCGACGGTTGGGACCGTTCTTTTCGCGGCGCGGGGAAACGCCGCAGGGCTATTGTCGAGGTTTGTACATAGGCCTGTCCTTGTCCTCACAGACAAGGACAGGCCGTTGCTTCATGGAATTTGTCGGCAGGCGGTCAGTGTGAAGCCAGCGCGATGCGATACGCGTACACATGCACGCCCTGCGGCTGCGCCGGCAGGTCGAGGTGCAGGCCATCGGGCTGCTGGGTGAACGGAACAGGCTTGCCGGTGGCCAGCAGGGTTACGGACGTCACTTTCATCGTCGGCCCGATCGAGTGGATCAGCGCGTGCTTCGTCGCCGGCCATGCCATTTCAATGGCGTAGAGCTGACCGTTCTTCATGGTGAAGCGGAAGTCGTCGGCGGTGTACGGCTTGGTCTTGGTGTCCTGGTTGGTACCGGCCGCCACTTCCGTCGGGCCTTCGCCGAAACGCTGCCACGGACGCGTGCCGTAGATGGCGTCGCCATTGGCGTGCATCCACTGGCCCACTGCCTGCAGGATGCCGCGCGCTTCGTCCGGAATGGTGCCGTCGGCCTTGGGTCCGATGTTCAAGAGCAGGTTGCCGTTCTTGCTGACCACGTCGGCGAGCAGCTGCACGATCTCGTCCGGCGACTTGTAAGTGTCGCCCTCGGCATAGCCCCACGAGTCGGGACTCACCGAGGTTTCGGTTTGCCACGGCTGCTCGCGGATGCCCGCGGCCTGCCCGCGCTCAATGTTGAGCGTGCCGGTGCCGGGACGCATGTCGTTGAGCTTGTAGTTCAGCACCACGCCCTGCTGCCGTGCGGCGGCCTGGTTGTAGTAGAACGCGGCGAAGTCGGCGAGCGCGCCGCGGAAGCGTGGCTGGCCGATCCACCAGTCGAAGTACATCAGGTCGGGGTGGTAGTCCTGCACGATCTCCGCCGAGCGTGCCAGCCAGTCGTTGAGGTACGCATCGGACACGAAGGTCCAGTCCACGTCCTGGCCGTCTTCGCCCTTGGCCCCTTTGTTGGGATGCGCCGGGCCATACAGCGCCGCGTAGCGCGGATCGTTGACGTCGGAATCGAACTGGCGGCCGTATTCGTAGAACCAGTCATGCTCGGCGCGGTGCGACGACAGGCCCAGCTTCATGCCCTGCGCGCGGATGGCCTTGGCCAGCTCGCCGATCACGTCGCGGTGCGGGCCCATCTTCACCGCCGTCCAGTCCGACAGTTTGGAGTCGTACATGGCGAAGCCGTCGTGATGCTCGGCCACCGGCACCACGTAGCGTGCGCCCGCTTCGCGGAACAATTTTGCCCACGCGTCCGGATCGAAATGCTCGGCCTTGAACAGCGGGATCAGATCCTTGTAACCCACCTTGGGCATGGGCCCGTAGGTGGCGATCTGGTGGCGGTAGCGGTCGGAGTTCTCGCCTTCGCGCTCGTACATGTGGCGCGGATACCACTCGCCCTTGAAGGCTGGCACCGAATACACGCCCCAGTGGATGAAGATGCCGAACTTGGCATCGCGGTACCAGTCGGGCGTGCGGTAGGCCGTCAGGCGCTGCCAGTCCGGCTGCATCGGCCCCTGCCACGCTACCTTCTCGGTCTGCGCGAGGATCTCGCTACGCGCATGGTCATAAGGCTTGTTGGCGGCCACCCATTGCTGCTCGATGGTCGCTGCATCGGGCGGCGTAAACGCCGCCTGCTCCGTGGCCGCCACCGTGCCTGCGCATGCCACGGCGGCCACGCCCAGCCATCCGGCAAGGCTTCGGAATCGGGAAGAACGACGTGCTTCGGAAAGAGCTGCCATGGGAGTACCCGCCAGGTCTGTGATTGCCGTGATGGAGTTCGAACCGGGATGAATAGCCGACTTACACAGACGCGACAGGCGCCGTGCGTTCCACCAGCCAGCGTGCCGCGCCGATGACCGCCAGTTGCGCGTGATCCACCACCTGCACCGGCACGGTTTCAAGGAAGGGACGCACCACGCCCTTGTCGAGAAAACGCTCGACGAAACTGCTGGCACGCAGCAGGTCCGTCATCTGCGAAAGGAAACCGCCTGCCAGATGGATGCCACCGGTGGCGCCGTACATCATCGCCAGGTCGCCGGTGAAAGAACCCAGCCAGCCGCAGAACAGCTGCAGGGTTTCGTGCGCCAGCGCATCGCGGTTCGCGACGGCAGCGGCCACCACCTCGGCCGGCGCGTGGCAGGCCGGCGCAACGCCTTCGATCTGGCACAGCGCGCGATAGACGCGCAGCAGGCCCGGGCCGGACAGCACCATGTCGTAGGGCGCATGGGCGTCAGCCGGCGACAGCACCGCCAGCACCTGCCGTTCGCGCGACGTGCGCGCCGCCAGCTGGATGTGCCCTGCTTCCGTCGGCAATACCTGCGGCGCCGGACCCGGCAGGCGCACGGCGACGCCCAGCCCCGTGCCGGGACCGACCACCACCACCGGCCCTGCCGGCGCGGCGCGCGCGGGGACATGCAGCGGCGTTGCCGCGTCGCCGTTGAGATGCGGCACGGCATGCGCCAGCGCCACAAAGTCATTCAGCACGCACACTTCATCCAGCCCCAGTGCACGCTCCAGCGCGGCCGGCTCGATGGGCCACTGCAGGTGGCTGTTGATCACGCGCCCTTCGTGCAGATAGCCCGCGCAGGCCAGCGCAAACCGCCGCGGCCTGATCGCCATGCCCTGGCAGAAGCGCTGCACGATCGCATCCAGGCTCGCGTCGTCGCGGCATGGATAGACCTGATACGCCAGCACGTCGAGCATGGCAGCCGGCCGCGAGTAGGCAATGAGGCCAAGCCGCGCATGCGTGCCGCCCACGTCGGCGGCCAGCAGCAGCTCCGGCGTGTCATGCCCCGCCACGTTCCCGCCCGCGGGCGCGGTCTCGCCGGCCAAGGGGTAGACCACTCCCGTGCTGCCGCTCACCAGGTTGCCTTCACTCACGCCTCGCCCTCTCTCGGACCCGTATCGCTCGGGCCACGCCGCCATCCGTCCCACCGCCGACGCCCGACTGCCAAAGGAGTGGCCGTGGGACGCGCGGTGCCGTGCCCGGGGGGCGCATCGGCGCCATCGGGCATTTAGATCGAGCGAAAATTCTTCCCGGTCGTTTAGATCGAGGCAAGTTGCATCGCAACACGCCTTGCACGAGGGTGTCGAAACGCCTGCCAACCGGGGGATAGATGGGGTGCGGCGGATCGCCCTCAGGGCGGCGCGCCGGCCCGTATCGTCGCCTCATTGATGGCGCGCACCCTGGCCTTGTCCACCTTTTCGACCTTGCGGTCGTAGGTAAACAGGCCGTTGTGCTCACCCTCGACATCGGTGATCTGGGAGTAGACGCTGCCGGACATGCCCGTGGCCACACCCTTGTCGCGCAGCACGGCGGTGTTGGCGATGTCGATGGCGGCACCGCGCACCCGGTCGTTTCCCGTCAATCGCTTATCCGCATCATGCCCTGCCCGCGCAGGCTCAGCGTTGCTTGCCGCTGCGTTGCGGCAGCGTTCACTGCTTTCCCACCGACATCGAGGGCGGCGCATCGTGCGCGTCCGCGCCCCAGGCCTTGTTCGGCTCGGGCCCCATCGTGAGCACCAGCGTGGCGCCGTTGGCGATGTCGGTGTGGCTGAACCAGGGTTGGGTCCATGGCTTGCCGTTGAGCGTGGCGGACTGGATGTACATGTTCCTCGCCGAGTTGTTGCGCGCGACGATCTCGAACACCTTGCCGTTGCCCATGTGCAGGCGTGCCCGGTCGAAGATCGGGCTGCCCAGGATGTATTCCGGGCGGGAGGGGTCCACCGGGTAGAAGCCCATCGCACTCAGCACGTACCAGGACGAGGTGGAGCCCTGGTCATCCATGCCGGGATACGCGTAGCCGCTCGCGTCGCTGCCGTACATGTCGGCGAGAATGCGGCGCGCCAACGCCTGCGTTTTCCAGGGCTGGCCGCTCCAGGCATAGAGGTAGGCCGCCTGCTGGTCGGGCTGGTTGCCCTGCACGTACTGGCCGATCAGCCCGGTGCAATCGCGGCAGATGCCCTTGGCTCGGTAGGGCGTGGCGAAGAACGCGTCGAGCTTGGCGTTGAACGCGTCGCGTCCGCCCAGCAGATCCACCAGGCCCTGCACGTCATGCGGCACCAGCCACAAGGTGGACCAGCCCGAGGCTTCCTTCATCATGAAGTTGTAGTACGGCTCACCCGGATCGAACGGCGAGATCCACTGGCCGTCCCCGGTGCGTCCACGGACGAAGCCCACCGACGGATCGAACACGTTGCGGTAGTTCGCGGCGCGATGCAGGAACAACTGGGCGTCGTCGGTCTTGCCGAGGCGACGGGCGATATCAGCCAGCGCATGATCGTCCCAGGCGTATTCGAGCGTGGTGGCGGCACCCGCCTTGCCGCCGGCATAAGGTGGACTGGCGTCGGCCGGAGGAACCATGTCCGAGATCCAGCCGTTCGTCATGTACTCGGCCAGGTCGCCGCGCGGCCCCTTGGGGTCGGTGGCGTTCTTGCGCAGGTACTCGTAAGCGGCCGCGTAGTCGAACGGGATGCCTCGCTGCCACGCGCCGTCGTAGAGCAACACCGCATGGTCGCCATGGAACGAGGTGTCCATGTAGCCGCGTTCGCGTGCGCGATCCAGCTCGGAGCGCATGATGTCCTGCACCACGTCCGGCTCCAGCAACATCAGCAGCGTGATCTGGTTGCGTCCGGTATCCCAGAAGGGCACCGGGCCATAGCGGTCGTAGCTGGCAACCTGCACGTGGCCATCCGCATCGGTGTAGCGGCCGCCCTTGCGCGCGAGCAATCGCGGGCTGGCAAACGAGTGGTACAGCGTCGAATAGAACAGCATGCGCTGCTTCGGTGTGCCGCCAGTCACCTCGACGCGGTCGAACAGCTGCGTCCAGGCCGCACGCGCCTGGGCGTGCACGCGGTCGAAATCCCAGCGGTCGCCCTCGGCGTGCAGGCGTTGTTCGGCCTCCTCGGCGCTATGCCCGTGCGCGATCCTTACCAGCACCTGCTCGCCCGCCTTCGTGTCGAAGGTGACATAGGCGCCCGCATAGCTGCCGGACACCGTGCGCCGGCCAGCCTGCACGTCCTCGTCGCCGAGTCCGCGGCCCTGGTCGTTGTGCAACGCGCGGAAGCTGCCGAAGCCCGCGAACGGCCGCGAGAACTCGGCCACGAACCAGTTGCCGTCCGAATCACGTTCCGCGCGGCCCTCGGCAAGGCCACGGATCGTGTGATCGTCGACCACTTCCACCGTGCCGCCGCCGCGGCGCAGGTTGACCACCACGTTCGAGCGATGGCTCGCCGGAAAGGTGAAGCGCATCAGGCTGCTCCACTGTGCCGCCGTCAGCTCCACTCGCGTGTGGAAGGTGGCGAGGTCAACCGCGTAATAGCCGGGCGACGCCTGCTCGCTCGCCTTGTCGTAGGTGGACTGCGCATAGTCCGGCGGTACCGTCCAGTCGCCCACCACCGGCATGATCATCGGCGCGGCACGCGCGCCGTAAGTCGAACCGCCGCCGGTGAAGCCGATCATGGTCGGACGGCCATAACCGTAGGACGCCGCCACGCCCGTGGGGTAACTCAGATCCGCATTGATGTTGACCGGCGCCGCCTCGGTGGAGCTTTGCGGCAGGCTGGCGCCCGGCGACGTCATGCCCGAATACAGCGGCTCGCCCGGCGGCGGCGCGTTGCCGATCAGCTCCTGCCGATCCAGCGGCGCGGTGCCGACCAGCGGATTGGCTTCATCGACGGCCGACGTCGTGGATGACGGTGCGCCGCCGTTCGCGGCAAGGCACGCGCCGATGCTGCCGGTCGCGAAGATGGCCAGCGCGATGGCCACGCTGGCGTAACGGTTGAGCGTGGACGTGGCTCGACGCTGAAAATGTGCAGGCGATAGGTTCATGATCTCGTCTCGTACGAAGTGGCGGCGCAGGCGTCGCCATGCGTGCGGCCATCGTTCGCCTTCTCCCGCCCGGAAGAAGGCGAACGCCGAAGCTCACGGGTCAAGGGGGACAGGCCGCAAGCCTGGCCCCCGCCCGTGCTGGTTCAACCACCGTCCCCGAACTTGTAGGTCAG
Source organism: Dyella japonica A8 (assembly GCF_000725385.1). Taxonomy (NCBI): domain Bacteria; kingdom Pseudomonadati; phylum Pseudomonadota; class Gammaproteobacteria; order Lysobacterales; family Rhodanobacteraceae; genus Dyella; species Dyella japonica. Next base: position 290,499 of record NZ_CP008884.1, read on the forward strand.
GCCCACGTAGTACTGCCGGCCGGCATATTCGAGCTGGTACAGGCGCTGCGTGGTGTCGCCACCCAGGTACTGGTGGGGCATGGAACGCGTCAGGTTGAGCACCGACGCGGTCACCATCAGGTGCTTGGTGAACTCGTAGTCGCCGTTCAGGTCGATCTGGTTGTAAGGCTCGGTGTAGATGGGCAGACCAGCGGCAAGCCCCTGCATGGTGCGGCCCGTCCAGTTGCTGGTGGCGCGCAGCAGCAACCCGTTCATTTCATAGAACAGCGAGATGTTCGCCGCGTACTTGGCGCTGCCGATCAACTCCGACTTGCCCACCTGCGTGTCGCCCAGCGTGACCGGTGTTTCGTTGGTCTTGTTGAGCGTGTAGTTGGCGATGTAGCCGAAGCCCATCTCAAAGGTGTGCTGCGTGTAAAGCTCCACGCCCTTGGACGTGCCCGAGCGGCCGTTGGCATTGGTGCTGTACTGCATGAAGTTCTGCTCGGTGCCGCCGACATTCACCGTGATGTTGTTGACGGTGACCGGCACGACGAAGTTCTTCACCTTCTTCTCGAACAGATCCACGCCCACCACCGATTCGGGTGCGTAGTACCACTCGCCCGCCACGTCGAACTGGGTGGCCGTGAACGGCTTCAGTTCGGCGTTGGCACCGCTGCCGTACCAGCCGGGCAAGGGCGCGCCGAACTGCTTGCGGTCGTTGTAGTACGCCTGCGTGTCGTTGGTGAGGTTGCCGAGCTGGGCAAGGTCCGTGTAGTTGGCTCGGGCCATCGCCTGCGAGCCGGCGGCGCGCAGCACGAAATCATCCGCGAAGGTCCACGCCACGTTGAAGCTCGGCAGCAGCTTGTTGTAACGCTTGGAGGTGGTGGCGTTGGAGTAGGTCTGCACCACCGACTGCTCGCGCGGCAGGTACTGGAAATCGCCCGGTGCGCAAGGGCCGCCGCCCGCGTTCACGCCGGTGGCCGGGCAGATCAGGATGTTGCCGTTCGCATCGTGGTAGTACACCGCGTTGTTGGTGGTGATCTGGTCGGCGACGGTGAGATCCTGCTTCGTGCTCACATAGCGCAGGCCCACGTTGCCGCGCACCGCGCCCGTGTCGAAGTTGGCCTGCGCGTAGATGGCCGAGATCTGTTCCTTCACCGACGACTTGTCTTCGGGATGGTTGTAGACCACCCGGTCGTAGGTGGAGTTGAGGTGGTTATAGTAGGCCGGGAAATTGATCGCCGGGAAGATGCTGTCGTTGTAGGCCAGGTTGCTGCCATCCAGCGGGTTGGCAAGCAGGAAGCCGGCCGGCAGCTGTCCCGCATTGGGGTCGCAGGTCTGGAACTGCAGCGTGGTGCCCTTGCAGTACCAGCGCAGCTCGTTCTGCTGCTGCTCGGCGCGGTTGTCGCGGTACTTGGCGCCAAACTGCAGCGATTGCATCCAGCTGTCTTCGAAGGCCCAGGTGAAGTCCGCCTGCGCGAAGTTCTGCGAGGTGCTGGTATTGACCATGTTGGAACCGGTCGAGCCCAGGTCCACCTGGCCCTCGCCGGCCAGCATGTTCTGCAGCACGCTCGAGGACGCATTGAGCGTCGGCCTGCCGTTCAACGTCCACGACGCGCCGTTGCTGCCATCCACCCACTGGCCGTTGACGAAGTTGCGCGGCTTGGCGGCCATGCCCAGTTCCACCGACGGGCCACCCGTTGCCCAGGTGCGGCCGACGTTGAACGATCCGCTGAGCGCGCCGCCGTTATCCCATTCGCCCTCGATGTTGGCCGTCTGCGAGGTAGCCTTTTCGACCGAGTAGTTGCCGTTGAGCCACGGGATTTCCGTGGAGCAGACATCCACCGGTTGCCGTTGCGCACCGGTGACGGGATTGGTCAGCGCGTTGCAGCCCGTGCCCGCGGGCGGAAGCACATAGTTCGCGCCGGTGACGATGGTGTGCGACGGGTCGAACGTGAGGCCATTGGGCGCGAGCAGCCGGCCCTGCTGGTCCGCATAGCTGCCGGTGGGCAGGCCCCACTCGGGAACCTCCAGCGTGTTGGTGATCTGCGTCTGCTGCCGCTCGAAGCGGAAGTAGTTGCCCGTGAGCAGCAAGTGATCGATGGGCTTGAACTGCATGGTCGCCTGCCAGCCCTTGGTGGTCAGGTCCAACTGGTTGCGGCTGGTGGCGAACTGCTGCGGCATCCAGTAGCCCGAATAGCTCTTGCCGGACTGGTCGGTCACGCCGCCGCCGGACCACATGTCGATGTTCGGCGCCACGTCGGGGCCGTAGGCATGGCCATGCACATCCGTGGGCGGCGCGGTGCACGTCGTGTGGTCGGTACAGTCGTTGGACCACCAGTGCCAGCTCGACGCGTTGGCCATGTAGTCCACGTCGCGGCGCTTCTGGTAGGAGCCCGCCACGAGCACGCCAAAGGTTTCGTCCTTGTTCTTCCACGACCACAGCGCCGAACCCTGCGGCGTGACCTTGCTGCTGTTGTCCGAGCCTGCGGCATTGATGGACACGAAGCCGTCGTTCGCTTTCATCTCCAGCGGACGGCGCGTGTGCAGATCCACATTGCCACCGATGCCGCCTTCGTCCAGGCGGGCTTCCAGGCTCTTGTAGAGCTTGATGTCCGAGAACATGTTGGCGGGCATCAGCGTGTAGTTGAACGAGCGGGACAGCCCGGCCGACGTATCGGCCGAAGCCACGTAGTTGCCGTTCAACTCCGTCAGCGTCAGCTCGGGCGCAAGGCCACGGATGCTGACCGTCTTGCCTTCGCCTGATTCGCGCGTGATGACCACGCCCGGCACGTGCGCCAGCGCATCGGCGATGTTCTTGGCGGGGAACTGCGCAATGTTCTGCGCGTTGATCACCTCGACAATGGAGTTGGAGTCGCGCTTGTCCTGCATGTTCTGGTCGACCGACTGACGGAAGCTCGTCACCACGACCGTACCCAGCGTGGTCGCATCCTCCTTGTCGGCCTTCTTGTTCTTGTCGTCCTTCTTGCCCGTTGCACCATCAGACGTCGACGCCGGTGTCGTCGCTGGCGACGCGACAGGCGCGGCGCTTTGTGCGAAGGCGGCGGCGGGCATGCCAAGGCCACCGCCAAAGGACAAGGTCGCCATGGCGAGGGCGGCGACCAACGGCTTGCGCGTAAACACGTGTGGCAGGTAAGTCATTTTTTCGATTCCCCTACTGGTGTGCGCCTTGTTGAGGAGTTGGCGCGGTGATCCCCCGTTCGATCACTTCTGCGTGCGCGATGTATGGCTGCCGGCGACTCCCTCCTTTCGAATTTAGATCGATCTAAATTATCGGCGTGCAACGAGCGCCCGGCTCGTCGGTGATGGTTGTTTCAGGCCCCCGGCAGCCCTGTGGTCAGGGCCAGGGCCTGGTGTTGCCCAAGCGGCAGGCAGCCGCTTGCCCCGGCACGACCGGGGGTTGGCACTTCAGCGATGCCGATGTCGCGAACGCGGGCGCGCTCGCTCGGGCAGCCGTCTGACAGGGTGATGCGGACAAGCGCGAGGGCCGTGCATGGCGCACGTCCCGGCACGCGGTTCAAGGCGGGTTCGATGGAAGTCAGGCCATGGCGGCACCCGGTGTCCCCCGCTGCGCGACGGCCCCGAGACACTCGACGGAAATGCTGGCCGCCGCCCGCCATGGTGGGCGCGAATGCGGATGTACCCGCGGCACGAGAACCTCTCGTCAGGGCCATGCGAACGATGTCTGCCTTCATGCGACGGCTCCCCATTCCCTTAACCGGTCTGGCGAAAAGCAGCCACATGCCGGGCGCCAACCGACGCCCACGCTCACAGCCTCTCCCCGCCCCACTCCAGGTCGCCCGGTTCCGGCGCAGCCGCGACATGAACCGAAGCTTTCTGAACTTGGATCGATCTAATTTCCCCTGGTCGTGATTAAGACCCCGAAGTCGCAAGCTGTCACGCTGCGGCGCAAAAACACGACGCCGGGCGGATGGGCTTTTACGTGGCTCTGATCGTTGAAAGCGAAGCAGGGAGCCCGCCGTGACGGCGAAAACGGACGTCCAAACCGGTCCGCTGGTTCAAGGCTAGAAGCAGGCCTCTGGCGCGCCGCCTATCGGAAGGCCTCCCGTGATGACGAGCAACGTCACCATCGCGGCTGCGGCCCAAGAACGTCAGAACCTCGCCAAAAAGGCACGTATCGCCTGCCGGAGCGTCAAGAACGGGTCAACCATGACGACAAGACGCGACGGCGAGGCGACGGGACGCACCCCCAGTTTGGTATTCGGGATATGCCGCCACTCTCAGGCGTAGCGATCCGCAAGGCCCGGAGGGCACCAAGAACATCCAAACGGATGGAAATCACCTTCACCCACGCCCGGGTCCTTTTGAAATCGTGATGCATCGCACATTTTTACCGCGAGCATGGCGCGGCCCATGCATCCCCGTAGGCAAGGCACAAAAAAGCTTCAACGCTCAGGGGGCCACGATGGAAGAGATCGTCGAATGTCTGATCGCCGGTGGGCCGCAGCATGGCCTGAAGCGTCGTCAACTCTGGGACCCCCAGTGCGCCGGACCTCCTGTGCTCGCGTCCGACGACGGTGAAGTGTGCACAGCCGCTGCACGCCGCCCCTCGCGTTACGGCAGCAGTTGCTTCCTGCTGCTACATCCACGGGCTACGGGTCAGCAGATTCTCGCCATGATGCATGTCTTGAGTGGAAACACCGCGCCAGGCTGAGAAGTCCGGCAAACCTGCCACCGGTTCCGATGGGGCCTGAACACGCCGCTGCTGCGGACCGTCCACCATGGCACCACTGATGGCGACGCCAACGGGTGAATTCTGGAATGTCTGCTATGGGTCGGAAACGGACATTTCCAATTCGTCTACTTGACTGACGAAATCACCGCCAGGAGCCTTTTGAGTTCCTGATGTCATCGAGTGACAGTCAGGAGCTCCAATACCCCAGCATGGCACCGACAGAAAACACGATAACGCCCGCGCCAAGGGCACTTCCGGTGGCAATGCTCGCCCAAAAGAGCTTTGGCTCCTTGGAGCGACTCACGGGACGGTGGTAAAGAACCGCCCAGCCGCTTCTGACATCCATGATGGTAAACAGAAGTGTCGCGCAGCCGATCAGTAACCAGCCCCAAGGGTGCGAAGCCGCGTCACCACCCTTGCGACTCAGGTACAAGCCGCCCAAAAACAACGCGGCGCATAGAAGAGTGCGCCCAGTTGGATAGCCTTCCCAATTGTCTTCTTGGGACACCTGGTTAACCATCATGATCTCCCCAACTCGCCTTTCTCAGGTATTGAATGCGAAGGTCTGCTTCGGGTCGGAAGCGGCCATTAGCGACCTGCGCTATCCAGTCTCCGGTCCACCTTAATTTGTTCACATACGTTTCGGATGAAGCTCGCCAGTCCGTGATCCTGGGCGCCAAGGTTCAAACCGAAAGCTTCCAGAGCCCGCTCAAATGCGACCAACTCACGGGCATTGAGCCCGTCGGCCAAGATCATGTTGATTCCGCCACCATCTACGGCATCTAGCAGCTTGGCGATTAAAAGAGGGTCCTCAATACGGCTTCTGATTTCCTCGACGATCTGCGAAAAATCGATCGTCCGCACGTCGGCCGATTGAGTGGAGCTGATTACGATCGTGCCGGTCATGGTCGCTGATTCCCCCGAGATCTGCCGCGATCATAGCGGTTCCCACAAGGTCCGCTTTGGGTCGAAAGCGGACACTCTCTAGAACCGCCTTACCCACAAGTCTGGATGACCCAGCCTCCAGTTGTTAGCGATAGCTTATACGTGGGCGAGTTCGGGTCACCAAAGAAGTCGATGGACGCATGGACACCGCTCTTACAGAACCAGAGAGAGTGATATTCGTTGCTGCTCGCCAAAACTGGCCGCCAACCTTCAGCAAGAAGCGCATCCGTATAGCTTTTGGCGACGGTATCGCGACTGACCGAGGACGAATATCGCTGATCGACGAAGTAGAAGGTCGATCTGTCGGTCAGCTTCAGATCACCTAACGACTGAGCGCCAGAAGGAACTGGTAAGGCCCTCAACTCGTCGATCAACACTTGCTTGGGTGTCAAGGTATAGCTCTGGCTGTCCTGGTAGGACTGCCAACTGATGAACAAGACAACCACGACCATCGTGAACAGAGCTAGCCAACTAATCGGCCGACTCATTTTGCTGTCCATCTTGCGCCCTCGCTTCAATTTCGCGTCATTGTAAGTGTCCGCTTTGGGTCGAAAGCAGACCTTAGGCAGACAAGCCCTATAAGTGAACCTGACCCCATTTCTGCTTTGGAAGTCCACCAAGCTTTGCGCCACTTCCGTTCCTAGCCAATAGCAGACATTCAACGCCCTGAGTGAGCGGCGCACCATAAGCGCATCCACTCGACTGCATCGTCAGGCAGTGCTCGGCAGAGGGGCGCTGTTCTTAATAATGTTGCGGATGGAGGCGTACCCGACAAGAAGAAAGACGATGGTCGCGGGGATGAACTCGATCGTTTGAAGCGGGTATGAATCGGAGCCCCACATGATGGCGTGCGTGAGGTAGCACCATGCAGCCACCTGGGGGATGACCAAGGCGGCTGCCAGCAAGAACCTGTAGCGATTTCGCTCGGCTCCTTCACTCGCCCACTTGGCCAGGAGGACACCTGCGACGCCGCCAATACCCGTCTGGATCACCCAGGCGAAGATCGGAAAGAAGTACAGCCAGAACGGGTAGGGATATCGCTCACGCAACTCTGGCGGAATATTGGTATGACCCATGGGGCCGTACCAAACGTAGAGGCAGGCCTGAACTACGACGGGGATCGCAGCCCCATAGACAAAGCCGCGACGCCTGGCGATCAGGCCAACCATTAACGCTCCAGCCATATATGCCAAGGATTCAAGCGCTCCACCGACTGAAACTTGAACTGCCTGGCGAAGAATTCTTGCTGCGAATAACTGGATCTCGCCATAGAGAAGATTTCCGATCTTGAAAAAGATCAGAACATAGGCTGAAGCGCCGATGATGGCGAGAATGTCTCTGAGTAGCAATGGCTTCATGTTGGATCGCCGTGGAAGATGGTCAAGGCCTGAAGCGGATGTTGTCTTCAATGTTCCATTGATTTGGCTATGGATCGTCAGAGATTTAGGTCCGCTTTGGGTCGGAAGCTGACGCCCATTTGGCTCAGTGCTCCCTGAGCATACTGATGCCTAGTAGCACGAAACCCACGACCGCCATAACGACGTAGAGAATCGAGCGGATCTGGGCGAGTCGGCGTAGATTCTTTGACTGCAATGGAAACATGTTCCCTCTCCCCTTGAGGCTGCACTCTCAATTTAGATGATGTCCGCTTTGGGTCGAAAGCCGACACTCAGGCTTCCCCGCGGCGAGCCTTCAGCCATGCAAATCGGGCAACCCTCGGCGAGAACATTCCGCCACAAATAGCAATGACCGTTCTCACCCAATGAGGCTGAAGCAGTTTCGCGCTAACGATCCACAGAAAGATGGTCAGAGCTATTACCGACGCAAAGGCAGTTGCTGCCATTAGCCAGGCATAGGTCGTTTTCAACGACTCCCCTCCTTCAACTATTTGGTGTCCAGCCACCTTGCCCGCTCAGGGTCGAAAGTGAACCTTTCATGCATAAAAATAGACGGCCAGCCACGTCGCCATGTAGCAGAACAGTAATCGATCAGTAGCGAACGGCCAGCAAGGGTGTGCGGGCGACATACCTCGGACGGCAGCATGCCAAGCCAGTCGCACTAGCCAGAGAGTGCCAGGGAGGCTAGCGAGCAGTTGCCATCGTGAAGGCGCGTGGTGCGACGAGCCGGTAAATACCTCACCGATGATTGCCGCCCCGCCGGCTAGAACAATCAACGCCGCGAAGATCCGTAACGGCCAGCGGACGGAGGCCTTTGCGTTCACGTTCGTCGAATGCATGGCATTGGGCGCACCTTTCACTGCTCTATCATCCTTGTCAAAGCACTAGGTACTTCGCAGTGTCCGCGTTAGGTCGAAAGCGGACCTGCACGGCATTAAAAAAACGGGGTCAGCGTGCGCTTCCTTCATTCTGCACACTTTAAGCCGCACCCTCGCACTTTTTACGCCTTCCGCTCGTCGGCTACGAGCCGCGAGTCTCTTGCTCAAGCTTTCCCAACATCTGCTCGCTATCAGCCTGGATGCTTCGCAGCTCGTCCCGGACGTTTGCTTCCTGTTGCGTGAGATCTCGTACGTCACCCACCAGCCTGCGGTAGGCCTGCAACGCGGCGGGCGGAAGGTAGATCTTCCCGTCCTGTTCCCTCGTTTTGCCAAGGTTGGCATCGGCCAGATCGAGGATCTCGGTGAAATCGGCATGAAGCTGCTGCTCGACGCGCTTGAAATTGCCCATGGCAGCGACGGCACGCGGCCGAGTTCTCGCCAGGCCGGCGAGCGCTTGCTCGCGCTCGCCTGGCGGGAGTCTGCTCAGCTCGTCTTTCGCCGCAGCCGACGTCTCGTCGTAGTCAGCAAACATCTGTTGCTGAATCTGAAAGTACTTTTCCAGACGCTCGCGACTGTCAGCGATCGATTCGGCTCGCACCAGAGAGGCCGGCCTCAAGGCGGTTTCGATATGCAGGGCGGCCATCTGGTCATGGCGTTCCTTGTTCCTGAGCAGCTGGTCATGCATCCGACCGGCAATGTTGCTCATGGCTTGCGGGAGACTCTGCGTGCCGTCCGCCCGGGAGCCTGGGGACTGCTGCGGCGGCGCCTGCGGGGAAATGGCGGTGGCATCGCCCCTTTCCTGCGCCTGGATGGCCACGACGGCCTCATGCAGTTGCTTCTTGTCGGCTGCGTCCCCGTGTTGGGACGAGGTGCCAAGGAAGGACAGGACGGAAAGGATCGGTACGCAGATGAGCATACTGCGGCGTGGCCGCCTGGCACCCAACAGACGCGAGATGCCGACGATCAGGCCCGGCCAGATGATGCATCCCCCCAGGGCCCAGCCCAGGGCTATTGGCACGTCACGCTTAACGAAGCCGTAGTAGCTGACGAAAATGGCCACGAAGTACAAAGCCATGCTCAGCGCAAAGGGGCCGACCGACACGTCGGGCGACGACCGCTTTGCCTCGCTGGCGGCGGGTCTACTTCCACCGAGTGGCGTTCGCGGGCTATCGGCAGTAGCCAGCTCTTGCATCGGCAAGCTGAAGCTTGGTGCCAGGGCATGCCCGCACGCACCACAGAACCGCTCGTCCCCCGTCACCTCTCCACAGTTCTCGCATTTCATGTCGCCCCCCATTGGCAACCGATGTCACTGTTCCAGCCATGGTGCGGTATCCGCCCCAACCGCTCGAAAGCTGGCACTGTCCTTAAAAATCATGGCGCTCCCTTCATCTTGCATGCCCTAACTTTCCGACGACAGGGCGGCGGCGGCCATTCCCATCGGCACGGCAAACCAACAGCAGGACCTTTCGCGCCACGCCGCCCGATGTTCAGGCGGCCGCCGCTGATGAGGGTTTGGACGTCGCGAGTTAGCCGTGCGGTGTCAACGTCGCAACATCTACGCCCTTCACTTGCGACATGGTCATGGTGAAAGCCGACAGCGCGTTGGCGCCCAGCAATAGTTCGCAGGACTGGCATGTCATGGCTTTGACCTTGTTGAGCTCCATCGGGCCCACCTTCAGGTGGTCGATCAGTATCTCCCTGGCGCCCACCACGCGACCGTCGGCAAGCTGCGCTTCGGCTTGCATACGTATCGTCTTGTAAGGAATCTTGGCGGCAGCAAGAAAGTCGTCGTTCACCACCACCGTGGTTGCGCCGGTATCCACCACAAAAGGATGAACGCCGGACTCGCCCACGCTGACCGGTGCGTAATAGGTATCCTGGAATTTCACCAGCCGCAGGGCTTGAACTTCCTGCGTGTTGCTCGACCCCAGATCATGAATGGCGGATTCGATCGCCATGCGATTGCCAAGGAACCGGGGTTCCCGCCCATGCTCGTCCAGATACTGATCGAACTCTGAAAGTAGCGTCAGCGCTTCATAGCTACGCTTCTTGAGCACCAGCAACTGAGCCAGCTTCTCGCGAACGTCAACCAGCGATGGCATGAGCGTCAGGCACTTGTACGACCAGTCGATGGCTTCGTCGATGCGGCCGACCTTGGACAGGCTGTCCGCATAGAAAGCAAAGAGATCGTATGCCCCGGCCCCCATGCTGATGTCTTTTTCGAAGGCCTCGATGGCTTGCTCGTTCTTGTCCTCCTTGTTGAGGACAACGCCGAGGCTGGCAATACCACGCACATCCATCGGCCTTAGTTTGACGTACTGGCTCCAGTTCGCCTCTGCGCAAGCCAAATCATTCTTGTGCATGCACTCAACGGCGTTGGCTGCCAGGCTGTCGGGCGAGGCCACCGCGCCGGGAGAGGGAGCAGCGGGAGTTGTCGCAGATGATGAAGGAGACGATGGGCTGCAACCCGCCAACACAACCATCAAGGCCGCTGCAGCGATGGCCAAGCAGCATGGTGAGGACGCCCGGCCGGACGACCCTGCGTCCTCGCGACGATGCCGGCGTTTTGCCGAGGCGTTCTGGCGACGAATCCATTCATCGAACATCTTCATAGGCTTCCCCGATGTGAAGTGCGGGGAGCGTTTGACCCGATGTGGCCTGCGCACGCCGCGCCATTCGCAAGAATGTGCGATGTGCCGAGCCTTACTGGATTGTCCCCTTGGGCCAATGTAACCCATGGAACGAAACGACGCCTAGCTTCGCGCTTGGTCATGCCCGCGTTATGGCCCATGTCCGCTTCGGGTCAGAAGCGGACTCTTCCCCTTGCTGGTGGCTAACGCCTGAGTTACGCGGCTGGCGGCCCATTCTTCCGCTTGGACGAATAGTTACGAGCGTTGCCAAGAACCTTAAGTGTGCCAGCCGCGCAGGCGGCTGCAAGTAATGCCACAAAGGTGCCAGCCGTGAGCTGGAAGAATGGCCATGTGCCACGCAATAGCTCGCTCTCGCGAGAGTGACCGTCCGTGTAAAGGTTGAAAGCCAAATAGGCGAACCACGCCATAGCTGCTGCGACGAACGGTGCGCGTCTGTTCCGGATACAAAGCGCAATCAAGATGCCACCACAGGCCGGCACGATCAGATTCAGCACCGCAGAGATCGCTCGCTCAGTCATGCGCCTGACTCCCAAGCTATCAAATAGACGGATGTGCACGTCAGGACAACCATCCGACCTAAAGCCGGACATCAAATGCTGCACCGGCAGGGCCGCTTCGGGTCGAAAGCGGACACTCAACATCCTTCAACAACGGGGCCAGGTTCACCGATAAGTCCGTCAGAAGTGAACCTCCCCCCGTTTGGGAAAGCGCGCTGCTCAAGCCCTCGCTAGTCAGGCACGCTAACCACCGGCTTGAAGCCGCCAAAGATCATGCGCTTGCCATCGAAGGGCATATCACTGGCGGCAGGCATGCGCGGATCTTCCATGAGTTTTCCCATGCCGAAATCGCGAGTGGCCTTGTCGGGCCATTCCACCCAAGAGAAGACCACGGACTCATCCTGCGTTGCCTGCACAGCGCGACGAAAATCGGTGAGCTTGCCATCTGGCACGTCATCGCCCCAGCATTCCATCACCCGGATGGCGCCGTATTCCAGAAAAATGACGTCGAAGGTACGGGCGTGCTCGATGAACTGTTCCCGATGGGCGTTGGGTACGGCGATCACGAAACCATCAATGTAGGACATGACTGTCTCCCTGGCGGAAGGGGTGGCCGGAGTGGTCACCTTCAAGTATGCGACGAACGAGTGCCTGGGGGATCGACACAGGGCGTCTGGGGAAACGGTCCGCTTTGGCTCAGAAGCGGCCACGGGACACACGCGTAGGCCCTGCCTGCTTCCCCGACGAGCCGCCTGGACTCGCGTCCGAGCGTCCTTCTACGACTCAGGCCTGCGTACCAACTTCTTCGCAACATGCCGCCGAAAAACAAAACCGCTTGCCTGGCACCAGCAAGTGTGGGGTGTGGCGCTCCCACCACATGGCGGCCGATGGCGAGTGTGCCCGCAACGATTCCATCGCGGCCAACACGTCCACGGCGTAGGCTACGGAAGGCTGTTCCACGACCAGCATGCCTAGCAGGCGTTTGATACGAGCCAGCAGGCCACGGTCTTTGCCCAGCACACCCTGGGTGATCCAGATGCCAGGCTGCGATCCTTTGGTCTCCGCAAGCGGAAGGACCACGCCAATCCAGGCGGCACGGATTCGCTCAGGCGCTTCACCCGGGGGCATCGCGATGACGCGTATGTGCCTCATGGAAGATCCTTTCCTCGCATCCCAACGAAGGGATTATCCGCCATGGGTCGAAAGGGGGTGTCATCGAGCTCTCGATAGATTCCGTACCGTCTTGATCGAGGGCTCGACATGAGTGGTGATTGCAGCGTTTCCGCAGTTGTCTGCATAGACTGCCAGCACGAGGCCGGGCTCTCATCGCGCCCGAAGAGAGCCCGCCCCGTCAGAACTGCTTGGTCAGATCGAATCGCAACATCTGGTCGTGCGCATGCGGCTGAAGCATGTAGCCGTAGTCGATGCCCAGGCTCAGTTCACGCGGCAGCTGCAGGCCGGCGCCGATGCCGAACTGGACGCTGGTGCCATTGGCCGAATACGGATTGGACAACACGCTCCAGCTGCCAGCGGTGGGGATGAACGCATAGCTCAACAAGGTGTTGCTGGTGCCCTGGAAGTCGTGACCGATCTCCAGTCGTGCCCTTGGCACCAGTACGGCGCTGTCGAACTTCACCTGGCCGCTCGCCCGCAGGCCCACCGCCAACAGCGAGCTGCGTACCGTTTCGCTACCGTAGGCCAGCGCGGCGCTGGCCGCGCCGTTTTCGGCATAGCCATTCAGCTCGCTGCGCGACCACTGGTAGCGGCCATACGGCGAAAGCAGCACATCGTGATACTGGTATTCATAGCCACCCGTCAACGAACCGAACCATTGGCTACCGGTACGCTGGCCAGTCAACAAGCCGCCGCTGTCGGGATCGGGACGACGACTGTCAAAGCGCAGGCCGCCGCCGCCGAGAATGACGTCCACATAGGTGCGTGACGTCGGTGCGTAAGAGCCATACAGCGATGCACTGTACCCCTGGGCGATGCTGCGCGTGCCGTCATGGGCGATGCTGCTGTTGTCGTGCGCATAGCCCAGGCTCATGCCCACCAGCGCGTTCTCGCCGATGCGCTGGTCGACGCCCGTGTTGATGGCGATATTGTCGCTGTCGAAACCGGCCGACTGACGGTAGGCGTTGAATGCACCGAAATCGGCGCGGCCGTTGATCCACACGCCCAGGCCTTCCGGACCTCCCGCCTTGGTCGCCGCGGACGCACCCGCGCCACCCTGGCTGCCGTCCGCCACGCTTCCGCCACCGTCCGCACTGCCATCGGACGCCGGTGCTGCCGTGCCATCGGCACCGCTGGCGCCGATACCGGTACGCCCCCAGGCCTGCATCAAGGCATCGCGGTTGCCAACACCGCTGCTGCCTGTATGTCCCCACCGGCGCGCATCCGGACTGATGCCGCCCGCCTGCAACGGCTTGCCATCCACGCTTACCGCCACGTGGCTGCTGAACAGCTCCGCCGAACCGTCGTGCAGGCTGGACAGGCGCTGGCCGATGTTGTCCAGCTCGCTATTGGCAAATTGCAGCGCCGCCTGCGCTTGCGCATGGACAATGCCCAGTGCATCCGCATTGTTCGACGGATCAGGCTGGCTGCTCACCAGTACCAGTACCTCCACCGTGATCGGCTGTCCGCTGGCCGGGGTCAGCACCGCCGTGATCTGTACCAGGCCGGTATAGCTGTTCGCAGGCGTGAAGGTCAGCCATGCTGGCGCGCCGATGGCCGCACTGCCCGCCGCCCCTGGCGAAAGGCCCAGCACGGTGGCGGACACGTAGGTACCAGGGGCGATCTGGCTCAGGTCCACCGTCACCGGTTTGCCCGTGGCCGCAAGCACGGTCTTGCTTCGTCCCGACGTGCTGCCAGCGGCGGTTACCGTCACCGTGACCGTCGCCGGCACGGAACTGCCGAAGTGATTGGTGATCAGGTACGTGAAGCTGTCGGTACCGACGAAACCCGCACTCGGCGTATACAGAATCTGTTCTCCGCTGATCGACGCACTGCCGTGCGCCGGCGTGCTTGCCACGCTCATGCCGGTGAACGGTTGTGCGCCGGAAGCCCCCGTTTCCGCCTGGATCGTCACCGGCGTGCCGGTGGTCGTCGTCACGGCGAGGGCGCTGGCCGTCGGCACGCTGAGCGGCGTCACGGTGATCGTGACGGTTGCCGGCGACGACGTTCCGCCCGGGTTGGCGGCGGTATAGGTAAAGCTGTCGGTGCCGCCGTAGTAGGTCGATGCCGGCGTATAGGTCACCGTTTTGCCGGAAAGCGTCGCCGTGCCATGTGCCGGCGCCGTGGCAATGGCCACGCTCGTCACATCCACGCCACTGATCAAGCTCGACAGATCGATGGCCGTGGCCGTGTTGTAGGGCGTGCTTGCCGACTTGGCCGTCACCGTGGCTACCGCGGGCGCCCCAACCATCACCGTGACTGTCGCCGATGTCGACGTACCGCCCGGATTGGTCGCGGTATAGGTAAAGCTGTCGGCACCGCCGTAGAAGGTCGACGACGGCGTGTAGAGCACCGTCATGCCCGATACCGACGCGGTACCGTGCGCTGGCCCGGTCGCCACATGCACCGCGGTGACATCCACGCCACTGATAACCGTGGACAGGTCGATGCTCGCCGCCGTGTTGTACGTCGTATTTGCCGACGTTGCGGCCACCGTGGGCGCCGCAGGGGTTCCCACCAGCACCGTTACCGTCGCGGCCATGGACGTGCCGCCCGGATTGGTCACCGTGTACGTGAAGCTGTCGGTGCCGCCGTAGAAGGTCGACGATGGCGTATACGTCACGGTTTCACCCGATACGCTGACCGTGCCGTGCGCGGGTGCCGTCGTGATATTGACGGCGGTGATATCCACACCGGTGATCGAACCGCCCAGGTTGATCGTCGCCGCGGTGTTGTACGGCGTGCTTGCACTCTTTGCCGCAGCCGTGGGCGCGACAGGCACGCCCACGACGATGCTGTAGCTCTGCGTCGCCGTGAAGTGGTTGCTGTCGCTCGCGGTGATGGAGAACGAGAACGGACCATTGACCGTCGGCGTGCCCGACAGCAGGCCCGAGCTGCTCAACACCAGGCCGGCCGGCAGCGCTCCCGCGCTGACCGAATAGCTGTAACCGCCGGTGCCGCCGCTTGCGCTGAGCGACTGGCTGTAGGCCGTGCCCTGCTGCGGATTGGGCAAGGTGCCGGGCGAAATGCTCAGACTCGGCGCCTGCACCGTCAGGGTGTAGCTGCGCGTGGCCGTGAACGGCGCACCCGTGCCCGTACTGCTATCGGTAGACGTGACGGAGAAACTGAAGACCCCCGCCATCGTGGCTGTGCCCCCCAACACGCCGGACGAGTTCAGGCTAAGCCCCGCCGGCAATGCGCCGGACGTCACCGCGTAGTGATACGGCCCGACGCCCCCCGTGGTAGAGAAGCTCTGGTTGTACGCACTCTCGGCCGTGGCCGACGGCAAGGCCGGCGTGACGGGGCTCAGCCCCAGAGTGGGTGCGCCAATCGTCAGCGTGTATGCCTGGCTGCTCGTGAAGCTGTTCGCGTCAGTAGCCGTCACGGTCAGGTTGAACGCGCCCGCCGCCGTTGGCGTGCCGCTCAACGCGCCGTTGCTGCTCATCCTCATCCCGGCGGGCAGGCTGCCCGCGGTGATGGCGAAGCTGTACGGTCCGATGCCGCCGCTGGCGTTCAACGTTGCCGTATAACTTGCGCCGACCGTGCCGCTGGCGATGGTTGTCGGAGACAGCGTGATGGACGATGACGCCACCGTCATGCTGTAGTTCGCCGTGACGCTGAAGGGTGCCCCCACGCCGGTGGAGCTGTCGATCATCGTGACCGCAAAGCTGAAATTGCCCCACTGTGTGGGGGAACCGGAAAGCACGCCGCTGCTGCTCAGCGACAAGCCCGCCGGCAAGCTGCCGCTGCTCACCCGGTATGAGTATGGCGACGTGCCGCCAGTCCCCGTGAAGCTCTGCGAATAGGCCGTGGCATAGACGGCGCTGAGCACCGAATTGCCCGCTGGGGCCATGGCGAGCGATGGCGGATTCGACTGCAGCATGTAAGTGAAGTTGTGGGTATACGGACCGCTCCCACCGCTGCTGTCCGTCACCTGGATGGTGATCGGGAAAGTGCCCGCCTGGGTCGGCGTACCCGACAGGGTCGCCGTGGCGGCGTTCCACGAAAGGCCCGGAGGCAGCGGGTTGCTTTCGACATAGACGTAAGGTGCCGTGCCGTTGGCCGCGCTGAAGCTCTGCGAGTAGGCCATGCCCACCGTGGCGGCGGGGGCCGTTGACGGCGACAGGGTCAGGGCCGGCGCATTGATGGTCACGCCGGTATAGGCCTGCGTTGCCGTATTGCTGGACGCGTCAGTCACCTTGACCGTAAAGCTGTAGCTGCCGCCCCCCGTGGGCGTGCCAGAGAGTTGGCCGCCACTGGCGAGTACCAGGCCAGGTGGCAGGCTGCCTGCGCTGATGCTGAAGGTATACGGCGCATTGCCGTTGCTGGCAGTAATGGTCTGGCTGTAGCCCGTGCCCACGGTACCGCTTGGCAAGGCGGCTGAAGAAATCACCGGCATCGACGCGGCTACAGAGAGGCTGTACGGCTGACTGCCCGTGTAAGGCCCGGTGCCGCCGCTGCTATCCGTGGCAGTGATGGTGAAGTTGAAGTTGCCGAACACCGTCGGTGTACCGCTCAGCGCGCCCGTGCTGGCGTTCAACAACACGCCAGCCGGCAGCAAACCGCTGGTCACCGCATAGGTATACGGGTTGCTACCGCCGCTGGCAGCAATGGACGCATTGAAGCTGCTGCCCTGGGTAGCGCCCGGCAGCGTCGCAGGTGACAGGGTGATGACCGGCGCCGCCATGGTCACGCCGGCATAGGTCTGCGTCGCCGTGCTGCTGGCGGCATCCGCGACCTTCACCGTGAACGTGTAGGCGCCACCGGCCGTAGGCGTGCCGGAAATGACGCCAGCGGCATTGATGGACAAACCCGGCGGCAAGGAACCGCTGGCAAGGGAAAACGTATAGGGTGCGTTGCCGTGGGAAGCGTTAAGAGCCGTGCTATAGCTAATCCCTACGGTGCCGTTGGGCACCGTGACCGTCGTAATGGTCGGCGTCACCGCGTTGACCACCAGCATGTAGCCGGCACTGCCGGTGTAGGGGCCGGTACCAGTGCTGCTGTCCGTGGCGGTGATGGTGACCGGGTAGCCGCCGTACGAGGTCGGGGTACCGCTCAGCATCCCGCTGCTAGAGAGTGTCACGCCCGGCGGCAGGCTGCCACTGGTCACCGCATACGTGTACGTGGACGTTCCACCACTGGCGGTGATGGTCTGGCTATAGGCCGAGTTCTGTGTCGCCGAAGGAAGGGACAAAGGCGTCACGCTGATGATCGGCGCGGCGACGGTGACGTTGGTATAGGCCTTCGTGGCCGTGTTGCTGCTGGCGTCGGTCACCTTCACCGTGAACGAGAACGTGCCACCCGCCGTAGGCGTACCGGAGATCAAGCCGCCGCTGCTCAGGCTCAGCCCCGCCGGCATGGCGCCTGAGCTAATCGAAAAGGTATAGGGCGTGACGCCACCGCTGGCAATGATGGCCTGGTTGTAGGTACCGCCCACGGTAGCGGGTGGCAAACTGCCGGTAGTGATGCTGAGCGCCGGCGTGATCGTCACCGAGACCGGGTGACTGACACCGAAGAAGTCCTGCCACACGAACGAATCGGACGTCGAGGTATCACCATTGTTTTGATAAGTGACGAACTGATCGTTGGCGTCCTGCGTTACCGTGCCGTGGCCGGGCTGTGTCGGGAGGAACAACGCGCCATTCGTGCCCTTGTTGCTCGTGCAAAGGTAAGTATCGAACATGGATGATCCGCCCGATACCACGGTCAAGCTTGTCGGACAGCCAGCTTGCGCGTGTACAGCCGGAGGGAAGAGCCCAAGGCACAACAACAGCACCAGTCCGAGTAGTCCCGCCCAGGATGCACCGCGACGCAGGCCGGCGCCCGGCATCGATAGCCGACTCGATTCCATCACCCTATCCCCCCCTGTTGGGACATCCCTAGGCGAACTCATGCAGCAGGCAACCACTTGCCCCGAGCGGTCGGGTCCCCGGTGAAAGCGCCTGCGATTTACCGCCAGTCTAACCTCAACCCGTCACCCCGGCCGATCGCCGAGCCCTGGGAGATGACCCGGGTGCACGCGGAATCTTGCGACATCCCCCGTGCCTGGATGGCTCGCCAGGAGTGTTGCGTGCGACGCGCGTCCCCGGGCAAAACGCGGACGCAGTCAGCGAGCTTACGGGGAATTGAAGCCTCGAGGCATCCCCGAAATCAGGGTGGTTCCCGCGCTTATCCTGTTTTACCCGCGTTCCCAATGGAGCGGCAGCCTTTGTTGCAGGCGAGCGACTGCCCCCTGGCTGGCCAGGGTCCGCTGTGAAGCGGAAGCGGACACTAGCACTTCAGCTCAAAGCCCCTGCAAAGGGAAAGTCAGGCCCATACGGCAGGCCGCGCAGAAAAAGCCCTCATCGGCCCGGTTGTGGGGCGTCCTGGCTGACTGGTAATAGCGAACCGGAACGGTGACTTGACGCCTCAAGAGCGCAGGCATCGCTGGCAAAAGCTGCAACACAACATCCGCATTCGACCACCCGGCCGACACCTCGCCGACAACGCAACCGTTGGCAAGCGCATCGTCGAAGAGAGGACGAAGGTGCTCACATAGTTCGGCCATGAATGTGCGCTCAACTAGTCGCGGAGGAGTGTCCGCTTTGGGTCGAAAGCGGACCTTAGGAAGTCCTAGCCGGCCCGATGTCCGGAAATGTACGCGAGGGCGTCGTCAACGACTTCTTTGCCCAAACTTTCGACAGCAAGAGCATTCAAGGCTCCGTCCTCAAAGTCTCGCCATGTACAACAGACCGCGCCAGAGCTGTGGGCATACCGACCAGACGCCACACAGACCTGATCGTTGCTCAGAATGGTGAGTTCGTGAAGGTCGCCACCAGGAACATCCCTGGTCCAGCGCCTAAGCACGCCTGGCGCTTGATACGTGCCCATATGGATTTCCCTTTTTTGGCGATTCTTCGGAAGCGGACATAACGATACCCTCCAACGCCGCTGCGTGAGGCCATCCTTGTCGGTTATGTGAAAAGGATCCCGTAGACGATTCCGGCAATGCACAAGGACGGAAGGACGATGCCGATCCAATAGAGATCTGGGTCTTCGGACCTCTTGTACGTTCGATAGATCAGACTACCCCGTAAGCCCATTGAGGCATATCGGCTTGACCTGATGAAGCCCTTCTACCGCCTTTGGATCGTTACCGTCCTGTCGAGTCACCGACAGATCACATGTCTTATCAAGCTTATGGAATTTCACAAGGTAACGAGCACCCGCAGTCGGTACGAACGACTCGGTTATTGAGCACGTCTTGTCCATGACACCCGACGAGCCATCGTTGTAAGCATAAGTGAATATAGCGGGTTTTCCTGCAGGAATTGTTCGAGCAACTCCATCATGAGAATCACCCTTGCCTTGAATAGCAGTGGTTGTGAAGGTAGCAAGACGAGTTCCATTCCTGCTTGGCGCACAAGACTCGTTGTCAAAGTTCTGAACGAGAATCGTTGCTCCGTGGTCAAGTCCAGCAGCAGCGAAATTGGCCTCAGCAACTGGACCGCTCGTGGGCGCCACAAAGTGATCGGCGCAACCAGCGAGTAGGATCAGCGTTCCAAACAGTATTGCCATCTTCATTTGCGACTCCGGTATCGAGTTTTGGCATCTAGCTTGTTGAATGGAACTCGCGTTTCGTCAACATTCTGATCATTGTTCACCGAATGTTCGCTTTGGGTCGAAAGCAGACCATCTCGAATATACCTTCCGCTCACGCCGAAGGTGTCGAATCGATGCTATATCCACCCAGAGAGCTAAGCTTGTGAACGAGCAAATCGATGATCTTCTGATTGTCCGCACTGATATAAATTTCGCCTGAATCTGAATCCATGATCAGGCATACCTTTTCGCCAGCGAGAAGAAAGACCTCGTAAAACTCTCCAAATGCCACTTGGCCTCCGTGCGCGCCAGGCGCCAGCCCCAGCCGTCCGAAGTCCTCTTTGAGCTTTTTGTAAGGGACATGGACGTCATCTGTAACAAAGAAGAGGAACGCTCGATCACCGGTGTCCCGGGTATAGCCAGTGACAGTCGGTCCAGTCACGGTCGAGCTCCTTTCAAAATTAGTGAAGATGCCCGCTATGGGTCGAAAGGGGACGCCATACAGACCGCTAGAGCCTTGAATCCCGCTTGGCACTTTGAATGGCTGCGCGAATCGCATCAGGCTCTCCTTCCGCAACCACCTGGATCGCCGCCCCATCCGGGAATGCCATCGCGGCGTAGTAGTTCACGCCCGTATCACTGGTTTCCCCATGGACATCACACATCCTGACTCCTCCCGTCTGGCTGTATCGAGGCTCTGACGCACTCCTTCCTTCAAAGAACTTGGTGGCGGCAAGTCCGCATATCTCGCCGTTTCCAAGCTTGTCTTCTTCCAGCTTGTTGGGAAGTGCCATCAGGAGGATAAAGGGCTGGTGCCAATCCGGGCCACCGTTTGCGCTATACATCAATGCGCCGGAGTTTTCCCTCACGAGCTGCAATCCCGGGGCATCGACTTTCATGCCGAACACGGTTTCCGGATCGGGTGTCCTTCCATCCCACACGATGGTGGAAAGAACCGACTTCAGTTCCTCGAACTTCTTCGGGTCATTTCCTTGATAGCTGACCATAACGTCCAGATGCTGCTTGCCCTTTTCGACATTCAGCCACCACCCATCCCAGGTCCGGCCATCCCCCCGCGTTCGACGATGCAATATTCCATCCAGCGTGTCGCCATGAAACGTCGTGACGGGCTCGGGGTAGGTTTGCTCCAGAGCCTCCTCACTCTCTCTGGGGAGGTCCGTTGAACTCACGGATACGGTGATGGTTATTGTCCGGTCGCTGCTCCGGAACATCGCTCCAAAGGGTGGCGGGCTCACGCCCTTGGGCAGGGCAAGCTTCACGCCCATACCGGGAATCTCGTACATCGCATTCTTGGGGACTGGCCTCACCATGAAGCCGTATGCAGCCAAAGCCGCGACCAGCGACGCGCCTGCGACAACCAGTAGATATCTCCGCATCCATTTCCCCTGTTTGTTTGACTCTATAGCCGACCCGGGAAGCTATCGTTTGCTCGTACACGGGTACCAACCAAGTTACTTCCGTGATTAGTTTCACCGTTTGCCAGAATGTCCGCTATGGGTCGGAAGCGGACGTCGTGGACGTGCTTGTCCTTACGCACCGGGACCGTGCAGATATCTAGATAGCAGTAACCAAGCCATCGCAAGAAATGCAAGCCACGTAAGGGGCATTCCGATTTCGCGCCCCACCGACACGCCGCTTTTGCGCGAAAGGCCAATGGCATGCACAACGCGCGCAAAAATGAATGTTCCGCCGCAACCATGTAGAACCATCGGGCCAGCACCTCCAATTTCGAGCATTAGGAGTGCCAGCAAGCCCATTGGAAGGTATTCGACAGCATTGCCATGTGCTCGAATTCTTTGGCGTAACTCCATGTCGCCACCGTCACCCAATCCGACGCGGACTTTCCATCGACGCAAAACGACGCGAAACGATAGAACGACAATGAGGATCAGCGAAATCCCGACATATAAGCTAGAAATTCTCATCGTGCCCTTAATCCATGGGTTCAATTTAGGTCCGCTATGGGTCGAAAGCGGACGGCTCCAGATCCCATCCACAATACCAACTCGCGATACTAGTTGATGGGCGAAACTACATATCGTGTGGTTTGGAAGGCGCAAACCTGACTCGGACCATGCGCGTTGATCTGCCAAACCTCGGCCGATGGATTGTCGGGTCCGTCGGACAGTTCAACATAGGTCCTTCCAGCGTATTTCGAGAGCTTCGCGTTTCCCAATCCTTGCGGGAGCTTGTCGCCAATGTCCTGGTTGGCGGGAGCTCCGGGGTCGCCCACACCGTGAGCATCGATGTATACAGGGAATGACTGACTGTCCTTCGCAGTCCCGCAGCCCGCCTGTGAATCACCGAACTTGTAGGACACAATTCCCACACGCTGGGCATGGCCGCTATTGTTGAGATCGACGTCGCCGGTTTGATCTAGTGAATAGGTGACGGTGCCGCCAAGGAAGAAAAATCTTAGCTGTGTCGCTTCGTCGCCTTCCCCCCGGGAAGGGTTGCCAAAATTTTCCTTGAGCCGTCCCGATAGAGAAAATGATTCTTTTGGGGACGGTTTACCAAGGTTCAAATGCTCTTGCCTTCCCGCCAACATCGCATGACAAACCGCGTCATCATGACTAGCGATGATGCTTCTTTCGCGCTGTGCGACAAGTTCTCCGTGACAGGTGGCGACAAGGTCACCGTTCCTGTCGACGAGCGACAGATAGAACGAAGTGCTCCCTTCGGCAGCGGTCATGATCATTGGCTGACCAAGTACGGAGACAAGGGTTTCGTCATTGCCAAAGCCCCAATGTTCTTCACCCGTGTTGTAGGGGTCGCGATCCGCTTTGTCTTTAGGGGTAAGTAGCGATGTCATGTCGCCACTGAGTACCGTAGTCTCAAAGGCGTGGCACGTCCCGCCCCAATCAGCAGTGACGACCGCCAATGACCTGCCGCCCGATATGACGTGGGCTACTTGGGGCGTCGCCGCTGCTGGCTGTCCGGGAAGGTCGAATCGCCTGCCGACTTCGGGATCCAGCTCTTCGCTTGGCGGGTTCGGAAGTTTGCCGTGGGCGTGGTCGCTGTTGAGGACATCTTCTGCCGCCTGACAGAGGGCATTTGCATTGGGGGGAAGAGGAACGTACGGATCACCCTCGACTTTCACACGTGCCTTGTCCACCCATCCGGTGGAGACCTGCTTCTGGCCGTGAAACCGTACATACGAGTAATCGCCGCAGGTAGTGACCAGGTCAACCGGATCACCAGAAATGAGGTAGTCCGCGCCCGGTGTCGAGGTGTCCTTGTGAAGTGGGGTGTCACGATTGATATGCAACACGAGATGCTCTTTCGACTCTCCCGTGATTCGCGCTGGCGTTACGGTGCGTTGGCCCGGTGCAATCCAGTTGGGATTGCATTCGGCCTCTTCCGCCTTGGAAGGCAATGGCCAAATGGAGGAGAGTGCAAAAAGCGCAATGAGTGGTACTGAAACGAACCCAGACAGAATTCGCACGCCTCGACCCTCCCTGTGGAAGCCACCAAGCTAAGCCCTATTTCTAGCAGCGGAATGACGGACGTGAGGCGGCGAGAGCTAGCCCTGTTCCCAATGCATGGCACGACCGCCCCCTCTTTTTGTCGTCCCGTCCGTTAGGTGCGCTTTGGGCCGAAAGCGGACCTCAAGCCGCGTCATCCGCAACGTCGCGGCTTCTCCGAACCATCACGCTGATGCCGGCGAGCCAGAGACTCCACGTGAAGAACAGCAGGCGCTGGATGATGCCGTAGACCGGCTTTTCGAGCTTCCAGAGCCAACTGTGAAAATCCAGCACGCTCAGGTTCGCGATGATCGCCAGCCAAAGCAGCACACCCATCGTCCACGAGAACGGCACGAGTGCGCGCGGTATCTTTTCGCGACGCCACGTAAGGGCGAGCACCCAGGGGGCCTGGTAGCCAATGAATTCGGACAATCCAAAAACGCCATGCAGCGGGTGCGGATAGGCGAAGATGCCGACGCCAGCGCACGATATCGCCATGCATCCGGTCAGGTAAGCCGCCGCCGATGATCGCCCCCGCCTGGCCGAAACGTCCGCAAGGCCCCAGGCAAACAGCAACACGCAGATCGCGACGACGCAAAGCATGGCCGCGAAGGGAAGCCTGGCGGGGGAATCCATTTCGCCGATTTCGCTGATGGTTTGCCTGACCCCGTCGTATCCCGGCACCAGCGACGGGAGCAACACGAACCCCGCCCACAGCACGAGTGCGGCGATCACGCCGCAGGAAAGCCGAAAGCGCAGCGGCAGGTACGGTGTGCTTTCAGGGCGGTGCAGCCCCTTCATGGAACGGGACATCGATGCAAACCTCCTCAGGTGGAGAACCACACCCATCCACACAGCCCAGGGTGTCGCCGCATGGCATCCGCCAGCATCCAGCGGCATGCCTGCGCCGGCTCGCCAGCAAGCATGGCTCTCAACGCCAGCTCATGGGCAGCCCGCACGGATGCTATTCACTGAACGTGTGATTCGGAAACCATACGCCACGCACGATGATCGGCCCGGCGTTGGGAGCTACGTGGTGCGGCTCCAGCTGGGAGTGGGTGATGCCGGTCACGATGGCCATCACCAGTTCGCCTTCCCTGGGATAGCCGAAGTCACGCAAAAGACACTCTGCATCCATCATGGAACGTGCGGTCACGCCATAACCGAGTCCATGGTCGGTGTGAAACCAGAACGGCGTCAACATCGGATGATGTTCCATATCTCTCTATGCACCCGCGCGAAGGAGCTGGAGTGAGTCCGATTCAACTCGCATCGACGCCCGGGCGCAAGCATGGGCAGCGCAGACGGTGGTGGCGCTCACGCGCTTGTGCGGGCATGCCCCCGTCCCTCGCCGCGAGCGCCCGCTAACTGCCGCTGGCCGACGTCGACACCAAGGCCTTGAAGCGCGGATCGTCGCGCAGCGGATCCCACACGGGATCCAGCCGGAGCAGCGCGCTCGACAGGATGGCGCCCGTGGGCATGGACAGCAGGCGCTCCAGCAGGGCAATGGATTTATCGTGCTGGCCGACCAGCATGTACAGCTGCGCCTGGTGCTCGAGCATGTCCGCCCCGGTGAGGGCATCCTCGGTGATCGGCATGAGGGCAACGGCACGATCGCCTTCCGCCAGGGCTTCGGCTTTTCGCCCAAGTCCGGCATAGGCGAAGCCCAGCGCAAGATGCAGGTCGGCATCATCCGGACGCTCGATGAGGGCGGCACGCGTGCGCTCCGCCACCTCGCCGAAGGTCGTTGCCGCCTTGGCCGTGTCGCCCGCGCCCTGCAAAGCCCACGCCAGATACAGGCGCCGCGGCAGGACGATGTTGTCCGGATCGTCCCAGTTCTCCGCCTTGTCCGACTCGGCGACCTTGATGGCTCCAGCATAGTCGTGCACCAGCGTGCGCTCGAAATACATGCCCATGACGTTGCTGGTGTAGGCGTCGCTGCCCGGCGTAAGCGCTGCCAGCGCGGCGCGCAACGGTGCCGGGTCGCCCTTCCACATCATCAGGTTGAACACCTGGGCCATGTGTTCGCCGGTCGGGTTGCGGCTCAATGCAAGCGCGGTCGCGTAGGCCTTGTCGGCATCGGCATAGCGACGCAGGCTCTGATAGGTCACGCCGAGCTGGTTGAAGGCAAATTCACTGTGCGGATCGAGCAGGGTCGCCGCGTGGAAGCGCGCCACCGCCTCGTCCCAGTGACCCTGGCGCCGCGCGATGGCGGCGATGAGCAGCTCGACTGCCGCACTGCTGGGCATGGCCTGCCGCGCCATTTCCAGCTGGGCGATAGCGCCGGCGTAGTCGCGATGCCCCCAGTAGTCATACAAGCCCATCGCGTAATGGGCCTGGCCAAGATTCGGCTGCAATGCCAGGGCGCGGTCGGCGGCGGCTTTCGCCTCGGCCAGTCGCGTGTTCGTACGGTCGGGGCCAAAGAAATACAGCTGCATGTGGGCACGCGCCAAGGCCGCCGCCGCCAGCGCAAAGTCGGGATCCCTGGCGAGCGCCTGCTGATACAGCGCGATGGCCTGCGGCGCCTCCGACGAGGACAGCGACGGGTCATCGTAGGCGCGGTTGGCGTGCATGCCCGCCTTCAGGTACAGGTCGTAGGCCTGCGCGTTGGACGTGGGCACCTTGTCGATGCGCGCGGTTTCGGCCGAGGTGAGCTGCACTTTCAGCGCCTCCGCCACGTTCTGCGCGACCTCGCCTTCCACGTTGAATACATTGTCCAGCGTGCGCGTATACGCCTTGGCCCACAGGTGGTTGCCGCTGGTGGCATCGATCAGCTGCACGTTGATCAACACCTGGTTGCCGACCTTCTGCACGGTGCCCTCAAGCAGCGTCGCCACACCAAGCTGGTGCGCAATCGTCCGCACATCCTCGGGATGGCTCGGGTATTTTTCCGTCGAGGTGCGCGAAATCACCTTGAGCCCGCCAATACCCACCAGCTGGGTGAGGATCATGTCCTGCATGCCGCTGGCGAAATAGGCGTTGCCCTGATCGGTGCTGAGATTCTCGAACGGCAGCACGGCGATGGACTTCAGATCGACCGCCGCCGCCGTGTCCGCGTGGTGACGCGCGATGGCGTGCCAGCCGAACCACGCGGCCGCCACCACCAGCAATGCCGCGATCGTGGCAAGCAGCCCCCTCCCCAGCCGACGCGTCTTGCCGGGCAGCGAAGGTGCGGCCTCGGTGGCGGCCTCGGCGGCGACGGTGACAGCGGGCGGCGTGACAACCGGTGGCGCGGCCACCTTGGCGGAGGCCAGCACCGGCACGAATGCCAGCGCCGCGTCGGCCAGCACGCGTTCGCCCATCAACTCCTCGCGCGACCCGGCGCATCGCACCTGGGCGTCAAGGCGAAAGCCGACGCCATGCACGGTATGCAGATAACGGCTTTCTTCTGCGCTCTCGCCGAGCGCATGGCGCAGCACCGCGATCACGCGGCTGAGCACACCGGGCGTCACATGGGTATGCCCCCAGACCTCGTCGAGAATCTCATCACGACCCAATACGCGGCCTGGCTCGCGTGCCAGCAGCACGAGCACGGCGAATGCCTTGCGTTCGAGCCCGACCTCTTCACCATCGACAAACAGGCGATGGCCCAGGGTATCGATCTCGACCGTACCGAACGCCATCCACGCAGCAGAGGCGGACTCGACGTCCATCTGTTGGACCTCCCTTGTCGCTCCGGTTCCCGGTCAGGTTACACCCATCGTGTGGCGAGGCGCGGCATAGTTCAGGTGTGGATTTCGTTATGACAGCGCGGCTCTCCCACACCGTGCGAGCCGGGCGCCAGGCATGCCGTGAACGGCGCGTCCATGCCCGCCTGCCCGGGATGGACGGCCAGATCCCCTACCCCAAGAGGAACGATCCATGCAGCTCATCCGCAACGGCTCCCTGCCTTCCACCCGGGGCCCGGCCGAGTACTTCACGGGAACCGTCCGCATCGATATGCCCTTCAGAGGGCTTGGCGAGGCGAGCCTCTCCGGCGGCATCGTCACCTTTGAACCCGGCGCCCGCAGCGCCTGGCACACGCATCCGCTGGGCCAGGTGCTGATCGTCACGGCCGGCAAGGGCTGGACGCAGTGCGAGGGTGAAGACATCGTCGAGATCCAGGCCGGCGACATCATCATCTGCCCGCCGGGCCACAAGCACTGGCACGGCGCCACGCCCACCACGTCCATGACGCACGTGGCCGTGCAGGAGTCGGTGAACGGCGTGGCGGTGCACTGGCTGGAAAAGGTGCCCGACGAGGTCTACCTCAAAGGCCCGCGCACCTGAGCGCGTCGCGTGCCGCCGATGCCATGATCCTGACGGCACGCTTTCCCGGCCATCCATCCGTCCAGCTGTCTTGCCGATGCATTCGCAGAGGCTTCAAGGCCGCGCCACGCCGGCAGCGCCCTGCCCAGGGGTGTGTCTCGGCAGCATGGTCCCGTGCACAAGACCCTCTTCGCCGCTCTCCCCGATCAAGGCGGTGCTATCGAAGTGGTAGGTCAGCTTGTCGCCGTGCACCTCGCCCTGGCCTTCCATGGTCACCACGGCGCCCTTGCTCAGCACGGCGATGCGATTCTCGTTGTCGTAGTCCAGGGTTTCCGCATCACCCTGGATAAGCCGGCCCTGCTCATCCAGCTCCTGGATGTGCGCAGGATGGCCGGTGACGACGGCGCGCGATATCTGCTGGGAAGCGTCGAAGTAAAGTTTGACGCTGTCCCCCGTGACGACAAGACTCCCCTGCGTCACCTTGACATGGCCTGTCAGGGTCGTCACGGAGTTGGGGCTGTCGTAGGCGTTGGTCACCTTGGCGACGGTGGTGATGGGCGCGTTGCGGTCCGCTTCCCTGGCAAGCGATGGCAGGGGAACTGACCACAGCCATAAAAGGGACATCCCCCAAACGCCTGCCCTCGATGCCATCACCGCCTCCTTGCTGGTGGGTGTGTCCGTTCCGCCGGGCGCATCAGCCCGCCTGCCGTTCCCGTACCGGCAACGGACCTTACCACCATCGCGAGCGGCGGCACTCACCGCCCCGGGGCGAACGTCACCGCGCTTCCACCGGCCCCGCGTCGTGGGGGCATTCAGCCGCAGATACTGTGGCGGTGCTGGATGGCACTCAGCTGCTCAATGAACCAGCCGGCATCGGCATCGCTGACGTTCCTGCCCGCCGCATTGGCCCTCTCCGCGAAGGCCATGACCAGTTCGGTCTCGTCCGGATGGCTGGCTTTCATCTGCGGGATGGCGGCGTCGAGTTCGCTCAAGATCTCCTGGAGTTGTTCACGTGTGTAATAGCTCATATCAAACATGGACCGGCAACCATCGTTCCACGCGCCACCACCTTACTCGGGTGATGTCTCACCGCGGCGCGCGGCGATTCGACGAGCTGCTTTCACGCACGTGGGCGTCGTGTGAACCTCACCAGGATCGCCCGGACGTGCCAGCCGTTGTCCAGGGCGAACGCAACACGCCTGCCGTTCGGCGCACCGTGGTGTTCCACGCACACCAGCATCGGTGGCATGGCATCAAGACTGACGCCGCCATGCTCGGCGAGCTCAACGGGCAGGGTCGCGAACAAGCTGTCCTAGCCGCCTTGATCAACGATGCGCGGCAAGGTCCACGCGCGTATCGTCGGCAATCCAGTTCACCTCCCAGGTCTTGCCGCCATCCGCGGAAAAGGCCTGCTCGAAGTGGCATGAGTCGGCCTTGATATCGGAGATCACGAACCGGACCAGGACGGTGCGGTCGTTGAAGGTTTCCTGATCGTAGAACTCGGCGCGGCCATGCTTGAACTCGCCAACCGTCGGCGTGCCGAACGCCCCACCCCGGCTGCTCGCGACATTCAGGCTCCACTGGTGTGCCTGCGGGTTGTAGAGGCGGAAAGAGGCGAGCTCGAGATGGCCCTGCGGCCCGTCCGCTTCCAGCTCCACCAGATTAGCGCGCCCATTCCATACCTTGCTCACCACGGACGTGCCGTCGTATTGCGCCCACTCACGGGAGCCGCTCAGCGGATGGACCAGCTTCGACACATGGGTCTTCCAGGTGCCTATCTCGAAATCGAAATCGTGTGAGCCGTCGGATGGCTCGGGCGTCGCCGCCATCGCCAGGGGAGCGATCAAGAGGAAGCCCACCAAGCTGCCGCGCAGCCGATCCGCCATCTGCTTGTTCATACGTTGCTCCAAGGGTACGAAAGCCATTCGTGCCGGGGCAAAGCGGCGCCTAACGCGACAACTCGCAGATCCAGTTCACCTCCCAATGCTTGCCGCCATCGGGAGAGAACGCCTGCTCCATCCGCGCGGATCTGGGTGAAACGTTCAACCACATCCAGCGAACAAGAATCACGCGGCCACGCCATGCCTGGTGGTTGTAGAACTCACCGCGATTACCGTGGAACTCGCCGACCACGGGCGCGTCCAGTTCGCCTTTGTCCAGGTCCAGGCCGTAGATGCTCCATTGATGCGTGTCCGGGTTGTACATGCGCAAGGTCTGCGCCTTGATGTGCAACTTCCGGTCCGCACTCGTCACGTCGAACTGCTCGAAGTTGGCGTTGGTATCGAGCAGCTTGTGATGGTTGGAGACGCCGTCGTACTCGTCCCACGCCGTCGAATTATTCAGGCGGTCAGGCAGCCGGCGCACATGCGCCTTCCAGTCACCGATGAGAAAATCGAAATCGTGCGACCCGTCCCGTGCCGGTGCGGTGAATACCGCCGTGGGGTTTCCCGCCTCGTCGACCGCAGCATGGGATGCCATCGAACCGGCTAACAGTGCCACGCCGAAACACCATGGGATGACGAACGTCGATGCTATCCATTTCATGCGGCACACGCTGACCTCCTGTTGAGCTCACGCAGTGACATGATGACTTTGTCGATGGCTATCGGCCTTGCTTACGCTCGCAACCGCCGCATGGGCAGTGAACAAGGCCCACGAATCATACTCTCAGGCACCACGGCTCGAGACCATGACGAGTGGCCGCCAAGTGGCATGTCGCGATGCCTGCTTTGGAAAAAAAGTGGTCGCACGAGCCGGGATCGAATGCCGACTCGTCGATTGCTATCTGCGCGCCCTTCCGTCGCTCAACGATGACGACGGTCCATGCCCCGCCGCCATCGATGAATCACGATTCGACGTGAATGTCGTAGCCCTCGCTGGGCGTCGTCCGGTCCAGGCAATAGTTGAGTGCATACGTCAGGTTCAGGCTGTACGGCCTGAGGACCCGTGGTTCGCCGGGCACCTGCATCACGTCACCCCCTTGCTGCATCGTCACGTGGTAGCGGGAGCAGCCGGCAGGAACCAGGTCGTCGCCTTTCTTGATCACGACGCGGACCAGATCGGTGATCTGCAGGTTGGGCACCGACCTGCGCATGCGTTCACCCGGGACCAACATGCCGCGTGCTTCCCCGCTGTCGCTGGCGGCGGCGAAGAGGTCGTGCAGTTCCTGCGTCGGTAGCTGGGGTGGCGCAGCGTGCGGCGGGACGACGTCCGCCCGCGCTGGATTCGGGACAGGGTTGGCATCGGCAACGGCGACGGGCGGCGCGGACGGGAGCGGATGCCCACCGTAACCATAGATGTCCTTCTGGTGCTCGAACCAGGTCCACCACCAGAGCCCCAGGGCCAACATCGGAATGGCGGCCAAGGCGAACACACCGGTCGCCCTGTCTTCCATTTTCTCGCCAAGAACCAGATAAAAAAGCCCCATGCCGATGAGGGCCGGAAGAAAGACCAGGGCCTTCACCCATACCTTGATCTCCGGCGCGTGCGCTTTCATCTGCTGCAATGGCACATGGACCGCCGTGTGGTACATGAACCAGGCCAGCAGCAGGATAACCACGCCGATCATGCGCTGCTTCATCGCGTCCCCTCCCTAGGTTTTGACTCCATGCGCCCCATCGCGCGGGATGGCGCGCCACACGCCCGCGCTGTCGCCGGTCAATCGTCCGTGTCAGTCGCTTCCCGGGCCGCCAGATGCTTGTTGTGCAGCCACCATGCGACCGCCATGGCAGCCCCGATGAGCGCGGAGAACCACGTGCTGAAGATGACCCGCTGCATCACGATCACGGGCGGAACCAACTTCATGGCGAGGTACTCGAGCTCGCCTATCGCCGTAACGATGGCGAGCAGCAGCAGGCCCTGGCTGCCCGTGGCCCGCCACGCCTTGAAGATCATGACAAGAACGAAGAGCGCGCTGGCGAAACTGATGATCTGCGGAAGCCAAAGGCCGATGAATCCGTACAGCAGCATGGTTTCCCCCTGAAAGCCGTGGCTGTCGTGCGTCAGTTGTCTGTAAGGTGCGCCCTGATGTTTGGCGCGCCCGGAGTATGGGGCTGCGACGGAAGGCAGGTAAAGCGAGCGCCGACGCCAACGCGGCCCCTACCCAAGGCGTGATGGAACGGCGTTTCCGCCGAACCTAAGCAGCCACTCTGAAATCCCCAAGGATTTCCTCATCGCGCCCTAAGGCAAGCGCGAAGGCGGCCCGCCATGCTGCCTGCAGCCGGCGCATCCAGCGCCGATGTCAGGAGGATCGCCATGCGTGCCCGTTCATCTTTGTTAATCGCGGAGCGAGGGTCGACCGGATATCAGGCCACCGGTTTCAAGGGGTTTCTGCGTCGAAACCTCCGCGTGATCTGCGCCCTGGTCCTGGCCATCGAACTGCTTGCCACGGCCGCCGTGGCCCGCGCGGACAAGCCCCCTATCGACCAGGTCTATGTCGATGGGCAGACCTATTACATGATCGCCCCGCACATGATCACGGATCCAAGCCTGAACCTGTTTGCGCAGTCGCAGGAGTTGTACCTGCTCGCCTACCCGACGCCCCCGGGGACGACAGCGCCTATCACGCTCGCCTCCGGCTACCAGCCGCAGTGCAACCCTTGCATGCATCCGGGGCTGCCACTGGCGTTCGTCCATCACGATCACGTGCTGACCGGTGCGCCGGGACTGGGTACCAATGGCACGGCGGGCCAGTTCAAGGGGCCATGGAAGGTCATCGTGCTGATGTACAACCCCAGCGTGCTCAGCGATCCCCATTTCGTGCCGGTAACCAGCGTCACCGCACTCGACGAGGCGGAGGCGAAAGGCGAGTTCCTGCCGATCAATACCGATCCCAATGCGACCAATCCCTATGAAGTCGTTACCGGGAACGTGTTGATCTGCCCCCTCGTGTCCCCGCACGCGTGACACCCGTGCACGGCCCCAGGCTGTCGCCGTTGCCAGGGACGGCACGGCGACCGGCACCGCCGTGGGTTCACCCGCAGCGATGTGCAAAGACAACGGGCGCGTCAATCACAGCGCGCGCCCTCGCCCTCGGGCCGACACTGCGGCGGCCAGCCGTTGACGTTCCAGAAAGGGATGAACTGCATGCGCCGGAGGAAATCCTGGAAAGCGGGCGCGTGGCGCAACGCCTTGAACTCGGGAACCCACACAAGTTCGCCATCGGGACGCTGGGTGCCGGTTTCGAAATGCCTCAGCAAAGCATCGGCATCCCCCTGTGGTTCGAACAGACGCAGCCGCGCGGGTTCGCCGGTCTTGGCTTCGTAGGCCGCGATGGCGGCGCTGGCCTGCGGCCAGCGAGAGGGATCGAGCAAGGCCTGCGTCACCGTGGCATACGCCGTGCCCATGCCCGTTTCGTCAGGCATCCGCGCGGCCAGCTCGCGCGCGGCAGCAAGGTCATGGCGCCATACGGCATTGCTCCAGCGTGCCGCGGCGGTGAGCCTGGCCGACGCATGCTCCAACCGGGGCAGCTCGTCGAGATATTTTTGCGCCTGATCGTGATGGCCAATCGCGTCAAGCTGCGTACCCAGGTTGTAGGTCACCCAGTAGCCGAGCGGGTCGGAGGCGTAAGCGATCTGGAACTGGGCAACGGCAAGATCGCCATAGCCCAACCTGCCGAGCCACATCCCCATGATGTTGCGCATGATCACGTCGGACGGGTTGAGCATCAACGCGGTGTCGTATTCCTTCTTGGCCGTGCGCCAGTCACGTTGCTTCTCTGCGATGGTGCCCAGGGTCGCATGCGCATAGAAATCGCCAGGGTCCAGCGCAAGCGCCTGCCTGGCCTCCTGCACGGCCTCGCTCTCCTTGCCCTCGCCTTCGAAGTCGGACGCCAGATTCAGAGCGAGCAGGCCGTGTACCGGCGCGTAGTCAGGCGCCCGTGCGGCCAATATATTCAGATCCACCTCTGCCTTCTGATAGGCCGTGTCGTCGGCCTCGCTCAGAAAGGTATGGCGTAGCGTCAGAAATTCACGAAGTACCTGCGGGTCGGGGACACGCGTGCTTTCGTGAGCCAGGCCCATGCGCAGCGACAAGGTCGAGGCGACGCTCTGTGCCATGTCCTGCTGCACCACGAGGACATCGGCGAGCTTGCGGTCATAACCCTGCGCCCAGATTGTTTTGCCGCTGGGCACTTCGATCAGGCGCAGATCGATACGCAGCTGATCGCCCGCCTCCCGCAGACTGCCTTCGATGGCGTGCGTCACATGCAGGCGCTCCGCCAGCTGCGCGGCATCGAAGCCCGCGCGCTGCGCACGCTCCGCCGAGTTGCCGGCAATCAGGCGCAGACCTTCGATGCGAGCAAGGTGCGTGGTCAACTCCTCGCTCAGTCCATCCGCGAACGCCGCTTCGTTCTTGTCATCGCCGATCACGTGCAACGGAAGAACAACCAGGGTGGGTGATATCGGCGCCTTGGTCCCTTCGTGATGTCGCACGTACCCGGTGATCAAGACGATGATGACGCCGACCAACCCCACGGCGAACAGCAGACGCCCGCGTCGTGCGGCAGGTCGCGCTGCGGCAACTGTCTCGGGCAACGCCACGACCGGTTCCGCCATCGGCTGCGGCAGCTCAGGGTCGATCGATACCGGCGCGGATTCCAACGGCGTAACCGCCGTGGGCGCTACCTCATCGTCGCTTGGTGCGGGCGTCTCCGCCTGGTCCGCCGGGCCGCCAGCCGGCCCGGCCCCCGGAAGCTCTTCGCGAGTCAAGCAATACTGCACCTGGCCATCGAACCGGTAACCGATGCCATGCAACGTGTGCAGGACCTTGCCGCTGTCACCCAGCGCCTGGCGGATCAGCGTCACCGCCCGATTGAGCACGCTGGGGGTGACATGTCGATGGCCCCATACCGCATCCAGAATCTCGTCGCGAGTAAACGCCTTGCCAGGCGTCTGCGCGAGCAAAACCAGCACGTCGAACGCCTTCGGTTCGAGCGCGACATCTTCGCCGGTGACACGGGTACGCCGGCCGACCAGATCGATCACCACGGCACCGAAGGCGATGTATCGGCAATGCATGGCGCTATCCACGCGATGGACCCCGCAATGGGCGGCACGATAACGGGTCGGACAAAGTTCGTCGATAGAGCGAAAGTTGACCGCCGCCCCCATCAAGGGCCAGCGCCAGCAAACCAGCCATCGGCATGTCGAGAGGGGCATGGCGCCCGACGATCAACGCTGAATGCTCCCAGGTCAGGACGCCGTCAGGCTGAATCAGCCACGTCCATCATCGTTGCACTGTCGTCAACCTTCACCACGCATCAGCGCGTCGAGCATGCCCTTGCTCGTTTTTATATGTTCAACGCAGAAGTAAGGGTTGAAATCGAAGTTCTTCAGTTCGCATCGGGGTCCGCAAAAACCGGACGTTCCCGCCACTGGATGACCAGCTTGGTTTTCGTAACGAGGTTGATTGGCTCTCCGCAAAAACCGGGCGATACCGTTACTGGATTCCGGCCTGCGCCGGAATGACGAGGTTGAGACTCCACGGCGTTTGGTTAGCCCAGTAGCCCGGATGGAGCCAGCGGCGTCATCCGGGATCACGCTGCGACACGCTTGCGGTCGTGCATGGGGTAACCGGCGCCGTTGTCTTGGTTTAGCTGGATCGACTTCGCACGGTCCTCCCGGATTCTCGCTGCGCTTCATCCGGGCTACTTGTGACCGAGCGCCTCGAAGGCCGTGTTTTTGATCGTCATTCCGGCGTAGGCCGGAATCCAGTGGCCGCTAGGCTTGGTTTTCGTAACGAGGTTGATTAGCTCTCCGCAAAAACCGAGCGATACCGTTACTGGATTCCGGCCTGCGCCGGAATGACGAGGTTGAGACTCCACGGAGTTTGGTTAGCCCAGTAGCCCGGATGGAGCCAGCGGCGTCATCCGGGCTACGTGCTACGTGCTGCCATCCCTTGTATCCGGCTGATAGCGTTCCCTTGGTGGTGGATTCTCACCTTTTGCCATCGCCGATGACATATCCGCCGAGGGCCGACAGTGGACCTTACGCCAGGCTTATCGCTGGACGCGGATCAGCCCGTCCTTGCTCACCGCACACCCTGCGAACCGCTTCCAAAGCGCTGGCATGGCCAGCCACCTGGACGTCCAGATTGAAGCATCGTGACGGAACAACCCTTCCCGCAAACCCCGATTCTTGTTAGCGTGGGTGAACGCGCCAACTCGATTACGTTGGTAGCTTAGGGAAGAGTTACTGCACGCTGCGGCTGCAAGGGGACCAGCCATAGCGTCCGTAGTCTGAGCGTCCCCAGGGAGCAACACATGAGGAAATTGGCGATATGCGCCATCGCATTGGCGTCCGTGTTCGTGTCCGTTGCGCCGGCGTTTGC
The DNA here is from genome assembly GCF_000725385.1 of Dyella japonica A8. NCBI lineage: Bacteria > Pseudomonadati > Pseudomonadota > Gammaproteobacteria > Lysobacterales > Rhodanobacteraceae > Dyella > Dyella japonica. The sequence goes on from NZ_CP008884.1 coordinate 326,378, forward strand.
CGGCTGTCCTGCAGGTACCACTGCAGTAGAAGTAGGCACCACCGTGGTCAACGGCACAACCTACGTTCTCTATAAGTGCATCAAGCTCCAGTCGCAGCCCGTCGGCAACACGTGATGCCGGCTTGAATCAGCGGCCCGCACGGCGATGCCGGGCGGGCCGTTGTCGAACCGATTCAAGCGCAACGCCTGCTATGGCCAAGCCATTCGCCACCGTGCAAGGGGAACCCGAGGAAGGCTGGCGACAGCCGTCCGGGCGAGAGGCCGCCTTGGTTTAGCCGCACCCTGATTCCGTCGCACGCGGATGGCCGGCCGGGCAGACGAATGGCCCGATCGCGCTCGTCGGCACAGGCCAGTCCGGGAGCGGCGACGACTTTCAATTCATGCAATGGGGAAACGATCAATGTCTCGATTTTTGAGGACCATGGGCTTTTTTGCAGCGTGTGCGATGGGGCTTGCCCATGCGTCCACGGGAGATGCCGCGGCGTCTGCGCCGCCGGAAGCCAAGGGTGATTGGGCCCGTTACCTGCACGAGCACTTGCCTATTCCCAGTCCGCTGGTGGTGTACGTGTACACATCATCCGGCTCCCTGGCCGGCGTGATGGAAATGCATGTGGGCGATACCGCCGACATCACGCACAAGATCGTGTCGGCCATTGGCACGCGGAATTTTGCCGATTACAGCAAGCCGGAGCTTTCCCGCACGGACGCCACCTTGAAGGGCTATCTTGCCGACATGGGTTATTCCCCGCAGGCGCTGGTGAGCAGCAAAACGCCGTATACGTTGCTGGTGGCCAAGCTTGGCCTGCAGGGTGAAGCCTGCGCGAACTCACTGAAGGTGCGCCACCACATTGAGCAGACCGTGCGCGATGCCGCGAACCAGCCATCTGTACAAGGCGCCTATACGGTGAACGCGCTGGAGCTGGAACCCTCCGCCACCTTCAAGATAAATTGCCAGGACTCCCTGTAGAGTCCCTGCGCGGCGCGTCGCCACTCATGTCCGGCTATTACTTTTCGTTGGCGCTGAAGGGGCTGCGGCGCACGCCCTGGCTGGCCCTGCTCATGGTGATCACCCTGGCCGTCGGCTTGTCGGCCAGCATGGTGATGATCACGCTGCGTCACGCGCTGGCGATGGATCCGATTCCGGGCAAAAGCGAGCGTTTGTTGAAGCTGCAGGATCCGCAGGTCATGCAGGGCATGGGCGGCTGGGTCACCTACGCGCAGGCCGAGCAGCTGCGTCGGCTGGGCGGCGGCACGGCGGATGCCGTGGAGACAGGCTATGGCGATATCGACGGCATCGCCGTCGGCGAGCATCGCATCGCCATCGATGGCGGGCTGGGTGTGCGTTATGCCACCGCCGACTTTTTCAACGTGTTTGATGTGCCGCTGGCGAGCGGGCGAAGCTGGACACGCGAGGAGGAGCGGGATGCAGCCCCCGTGGCCGTACTCGCCCAAGACGTCGCCCAACGGCTCTTTCCAAACGCTTCGCCGCTGGGGCGGCAAGTGGGCGTGGGCGATACGCTGTACACGGTGATCGGCGTCGCGGGCCCGTGGTTTCCCCAGCCCCACTACATCGACATGACGCTGGGCGCGTTTGGCGTGGGTGGCGAAGGCGTATTCCTGCCTGTGACCGCCGTGCGTTATGCGCCTGCCAGCATGCGTATCTTCCAGTCCATGCCACGGGACCATCCGCAGCTATGCGTGCCCATGGAGTTGCTTGCGTCCCGCTGCAACTGGCTGTCGGTGTGGTACCTCACCCCCACGCCAAAGGATGTCTGGGCCCTGACGCAGTCGGTAAGAAGCCAGTTGCCGCAGCTCTTTCCCCCGGAGCAGGCACGCGCGCTGCAGCTATCGAATGTCCGGCAGATCGTTGCGGACGTGGTTCCCTCCGAGGTGGATCGCGGTAGCTGGCTGGGCTTGGTTTTCCTGGCGCTATGCGTGGTCAATGCCTCGGGCATGCAGCTTTCCCGGCTGATGCGCGGCACCTCGCAGATCGGCATCCGGCGTGCGCTGGGCGCCAGCCGCCTGGATATCGTCCGGCAATACCTTTGCGATGCCTTGCTGGTGGGGAGCGCCGGTGGCCTGCTGGGCGTGGGCCTGACCTTTGGCGGCCTATATGCCCTGCGCCAGCTATCACTGGATGATGCGCGCTACACCGTGATGGCACAGATGGACGGGATCATGTTTGTGGTGATGCTCCTGCTCATGGTCACCTGCAGCATCCTGGCAGGCGTGTTGCCGGCGTGGCTGGCCAGCCGCGCTGATCCGGCCCTGATCATCAAGGTGGCGCAGTGAGCGCGCTCGGCAGCACCTGGCGTTCGATATGGCGCTTCCACCGCGTGCTCGCCGGCATCCTCGTGCTGGAATACGCCTTTACCTTTGCCGTGGTGCTGGCCACCTCCGGCATGCTCGTGACACGTGTCGCCGGCATGAATCAGGACAGCGGCGTGGACGAGCACGGCTTGTATGTCGTGCGCGGCACGGGTACCGACCAACCCGTGCATCGTTCGCAGCTGCTGGAGGCCGCGGACCGATTCCGCGCGCTGGCCGGCCCGGGCCAGGTGTCCTTGGGCTCCAGCGTGCCCTTTTACGGCACCGGCGCCCAGCTGATGCCGATCAGCGCACCGGATGATGCAAGCCGCACCGTGCCGTTGCAGGGTTACGCCTACCAGGGGGACGCCGATTTCGCCACGGTGCTTGGCCTGCGGCTGCGGCAGGGGCGCCGTTTTCAGGCCGACGACATCGCGCTTCGCTTTGGCGAATCCGGCCATGTGATCCTGCTCAGCGCCAGCCTGGCCCAGCGGCTGTTCCGTGGTGAGCCGGCGGTTGGCAAACAGGTTCGGGTGGCCCATCAACTCTATACGGTGATTGGCGTGACCAATCCGCTGGAAGCCCCCGCCTACATGGGCGCGGTGCAGTCCGGCTCCACGTTTCTGCTGCCTGAATTTCCCAGTGATGACGCGCTGCTGCTGGTGCGCTATACCGGGCCGGTGGCCGAGCTGAACCGTGTCACGCATGATTTGAACAAGGCGGATGCCGGCAAGGCGCGCTGGGGTTTCGCCCCCTATTCCCGCATCCGCACCGCCTATTTCGCGACGGATCGACAAGCGGTGGCCGCACTGGCCGTTGTGATGGGTGTTGTGCTGGTCATCGCCCTCTGCGGCATTCTCGGCTTGACCAACTACTGGGTTTCACGCCGCCGCCGGCAGATCGCGACGCGGCGTGCGCTAGGCGCCAGCAAGCAGGACATCCTGCGGCATTTTCTGTTCGAGAGTGGCTTGCTGGTCGCGGCAGGGCTGGCCCTTGGCTTGCTGTTCGACCTGGCCTATAGCGCCACGTTCGGACATGTCTACCTGGATTTCGGGCCGACCATGTTGCTGCTGTCGGTGGCGCTGATGCTGCTGTTGGCAGGGGCCGTGGTCAGCCTGTCGTTGCAGCGTTGGCTGCGCATGCATCCGGTTGAGCTGATGCGGTCGATTTGAAAACGGAAAAGGGGGGGGCGGAGTGTACTTTTCGTCAGCTCCCGACCGTAGCTGCCCAGGAGGGAGGAAACCCCACTCCGCCGCCAGCTTCCAGCCCCGGGCAGGCGCCGCCGGTGCGCGCCGCCTCATCTTGTCTCTGCCCTCGTTTTCATGAGGCCGGCTTTGGGTCGAGGCGGACATGCATGGCGTGGATCACGCCGGGCCGCGAGGCGGCATCGGCTTGCATGAGTGATTGCGCCGCACAGCCCTGCAAACCGCTGTCAGGACTCCGGATCGAACATGATCTCGCGAACCTCCTGCGCGCAGCGACACGCAGCGGCGAATCTGGCAGCCCAGATATGTGCCTCTTCGCGTGACGAAACCTCGATGATCGAGAAGCCGCCGATAACTGCCTTTGTCTCCTGCACGGGACCGGCGGTGATCGTCCCGTCGGTTGCGACAATGGTCGATTGCTGGCGGCCTACACCGCAGCCGAAGATCCAGACGCCTGCGGCCTTTGCGTCGCGAAGCACCTTGTGTGCCGCCTCGCCCACCGATGGCAAGTCTTCCTCGGGGATAGAGTCCATCGCGCCGTCGTCGAACGAAATCAAGTACCGTTGAGCCGCAACTTTGCCATCAGTAGTCATGAGAGCCTCCCTATGGGTCGGATCTGGATGCCAGCCACGGTGCCGGGCTTGGCCAGGTCCTACCTATCAGACGAGCGAGGATGCACGGGATCGACATGGCGTACATGTGTCGCGCCCAACCACGGCGCGCTACGGGTTGAAACGGACACTGCGACACGCCGTGGAGGAACACGCCTTTCGCGTGTGCGGAGGTGGCGGGTGCTGCGTATCCGCATCACGAATTTAGTCCACGCGAAGCAGCCGGCTGCTGTAGCACCCATGAGCGCGTTGGTGGCGTCCACGCTTTTGCAACGCAACAAGCGTCGTGCGGCGGAAACGGGGTAGAGTCGGGCGGGGATGGGGGTTGCCGGGCATCTGAGTATCGGGGCATCGCGTGATGCCTTTTTTTGGGCATGGCGGCTGGATCGATCTAAACAAGCGCTTTCTGCGGCAAGCTGTTCGGGAAGTGCGGGCTATGAATGTCTTGATGGGATGGGGCGATGGGGGCAGCGCGTATGGCGGGTGGGTTCACGGGGAAAGGCATCGTGCGGTGTGTGGTGGCCGGTATGTTGGTGTTGTCACTGGGCCTGTGGGCCGCGCCTGCGGAGACGCGGATGTCCGACAGCCCGACGGCGGCGCGACGCCCGTTGGATGAACCGCAGGCGCCGTCGGGCGCTGGCCCGAACGCGTCCACGTTGGCCGCATGGCAGGATCGCAAGTTCGGCATGTTCATTCACTTCGGCTTGTATTCCCTGGCCGGTGGCATGTGGCATGGCCAGCGTGTGGACAAGGGTTATAGCGAGCAGATCCTCGCTAATGCGCAGGTGCCGCCCAAGCAGTACGAAGCGCTGGCGAACCAGTTCGACCCCGTGCATTTCGACGCCGATGCCATCGCCGCCCTGGCCAAGGCAGCCGGCATGAAGTTCATCGTGATCACGGCGAAGCACCACGATGGATTCAATTTGTTCCAGACGGCGCAGACGCCGTACAACGTGGTGGATGGCACGCCTTATCACCAGGACATCGTCAAGAAGCTGGCGGAGGCGTGCGCGCGGGCGGGCCTGACATTCGGCATCTATTACTCGACGATCGATTGGCATCACCCGGGTGGCAACACGTACATCGAGAGCAACAGCAATCCGATCACGCCAGCGCAGGAGGCGTTCAACGTCGCTCAGCTCAAGGAGTTGATGAGCCACTACGGCCCCATCTCGGAGATCTGGTTTGACATGGGCAAGCCGACGCCGGCGCAAAGCGCCCATTTCGCGCAGACCGTGCATGCGCTGCAGTCGCAGACGATGATCTCCGGACGCGTCTGGAATCATCGCGGCGACTTCGCGGTGATGGGCGACAACAGCGAACCCGATGTGGCGATGGAGCTGCCGTGGCAAGCGCCGGCTTCCATGTTTCCTGAAACCTGGGGCTATCGCTCGTGGCAGCCACGAGCTGACCTGCCCGGCAAGATCCGCGAGAACATCACGCGGCTGGTTCGCGTTGTCAGCCAGGGCGGCAACTACATTCTCAACATTGGGCCGGAAGGGGATGGCTCGGTTGTGCCGTATGAGGCGCAGGTGTTGCACGGCATCGGCGCGTGGCTGCAACGCAATGGCGAAGCCATCTATGGCACCCGCAAGCAGCCGTTTGCGGCACTGGACTTTGGTTATGCGACCGTGGGCCCGCAGGCGATCTATCTGTTCGTCGCGAAGCCCCCGGCGGATGGACAGCTCCACTTGCCGGGTCTGGTCGATACCGCGCTTGGGCGGGCTTATCGACTCGGTTCGCCGGATGCCACGGTGGCGGTACGGCACGATGCCGACGGCGCAAGCATTCCGCTGGATCGTCTTGCCGGTTGGCCGGCAGCGGATAACGGCGGCACCACGGTGGAGGCCTTCATGCCGGTCGTGGTGCTGCCGTTCAAGGGGGCGCTGCATGTGCGCCCGGCAACGATTGCCGCCGCGCGCGATGGTAGTTTTCAGCTGCAGCCCGCGCAGGCCTCGCACTATCTCAATTACAACGGCGAAGGCTATGAAGATCCCGCCACGCTGTACAAGCTGATGTGGCAGATCGATGCGAAGGCATCGGATTACACCTGCACGGTCACCTACACGCCGCTGCCACAGCCCACGCCGCTGGATGTGTGGATCGATGGGCAGCGCTATCGCCTGAACCTGGCAGGCGCCCCCGCTGGCACGCAGGACGTCGCCAGCCAGACGATCCCGGTACACCGGGATCGCGCGGCGCACCCCTACGCGATGCAGGTGGAAGTGACGCCGCCGTCGCCCTTTGAGCAGGGCAGCCGTCTTCCGGTGGCCATACGCTCCGTGGTGCTTTCACCGGCGCGCTGACCGGTGCAGGCGGCGTGGCCCCTGCCGCCGCCCACGGGTTCGCGCTGTCGGCGGCGCCTATAATGGCGACCTTGCTTCCCAGGCCACGCCGATGACCGAACCTGTACGACTCGCCAAACGTGTCGCCGCCCTCGCCCAGTGCTCGCGGCGCGAGGCGGAGATGTATATCGAAGGCGGCTGGGTGCGCGTGGATGGCGTGACCGTGGAGGAGCCGCAGTTCAAGGTGCTGGAACAGCACATCGAGATCGACCCGGATGCCCGGCTCGAGGCGGCCGAACCGGCGACGCTGGTGTTGCACAAGCCCGCTGGCCTCTCGGCGGATGCCGCGCGGGCGCTGGTAAGCGTGGAGAACCACGCCGCCGACGATGCCTCGGGCGTGCGCCTGCTGAAGCGTCACTTTGCGCGGCTGGAATCGCCGCTGTCGCTGCCGGACAGCGCCAGCGGACTGCTGGTGTTTACGCAGGACTGGCGGGTGAAGCGCCGCCTGGAAGAGGATGCCGACCGCATCGAGCAGGAGCTGGTGGTGGAAGTGAGCGGCAAGCTGGCACCGGATGGCCTTGCCCTGCTCAACCACGGGCTACGCTTTGACCACTATGCCTTGCCGCCGATCAAGGTGAGCTGGCAGAACGAAACCCACCTGCGCTTTGCGCTGAAGCGCGTCGCACCGGACATGGTGGAGCGCATGTGCCACGCCGTGGGCCTGAAGGTGCTCGCGATGAAGCGCTTGCGTGTCGGCCGCATTTCCATGTCGCGGCTGCCGCCGGGGCAGTGGCGTTATCTGTCCGCCACAGATCGGTTCTGAGGTGCTGCAGCGGCGCGAGCGATACGGCTGGCGTCATGCCGTGGCCGGGTAGCGGCGGTTAGCCATCACCCGGTGGCGGGGCCCCTGCCTGCTTTCGCTGCTGGCTCGTCATCCCGCGTTCCCTGCGGATGACGAGCCACACCATCAGCTATCCAGAAATCAGAACTGCTTGCTGACACCTAACGTCAGCGCGTTGTCATGCAGGTGTTGGGCAAACGCGCCCGAATAGTCGACGTACACCTTCAGCGTGGCGTCGATCTGTGCGTGAATTCGTGCACCCACGGTGACGGTGCCGCGACCGGCCGGGTTGCCTGCCAACGTGAATTCGGTGCCATCCTGCGACGTCGCGCGCACGCTGGGTAATCCTTGGTGGGTGTCATAGCGATAGCCCACGGTGAATTGCGGCAGGTACATCACGCCGCCCGCCTGGAACGAACTGCTGACATCCACGCCGGCATACGGTTGCAGTGTGGAGTACGTGCTCTGCTCGCCGTGGATGGCGTAAGCGCTGGCCAGCGGGTTGCTGTTCGGCAAGGTTTCGCTGAAGCCATCCAGTCGCTGGTGCTGGTAGAGCGCACCCGCCTTGGGGGTGATCGTCCAGGCGCCCGACTGAAGGGGCCACGCTACCTGCGCGCCACCGGCATACGTGGTGCCGTCCGGCTGGGTCGCGCTTTGGCCGATGCCGGTGCTGCGCTGCACGTGATAGTTCGCCATGCCTGCACTAGCCGTGACAGAGAGCACCAGCGAGCCGAGGTTGCCATAGGCATAGAGGCCGGCATGCGCGGTATCGATGTGGCCAGAGCCGCCCAGCGCATCGTTGCCGTTGATGCGGCCTACGCCCGCTTCCATGCCCAGGTGCACTGCACCGGCGAACTCGTCCTCCGCGCCCGCCAGCAGGCCGAAGGCGGTGCTCCGCAGACCCGGGGTTCCATCCAGTTGCTGGCTGTCGCCGGTGGCCCGTGCCCAGACGTTGGAGCGGCAGGCCGTTTGGTTCTGGGCAGGCGCGGTGATGTCATCGCAGTGCGAGTCGGGGAGCAAGGCGGTATCGAGCACGGTGCCCACCGTCTGCTGACCGACCTGATTGGCGGCGCGCATCAGGTTCGCGTATAGCGCGCCATCACGTGGAGCCACGCGGATAGCGGGCCCCGGAGAAGCGGGGCCGCCGGGGTCAGGTGCGGGTGCGGGTGCGGGTGCGGGTGCTGGTGCTGGTGCGGGTGCTGGTGCTGGTGCTGGTGCTGGTGCAGGTGCAGGTGCAGGCGCAGGTGCCGGTGCCGGTGCCGGTGCCGGTGCCGGTGCCGGTGCCGGTGCAGGTGCAGGCGCAGGTGCCGGTGCAGGTGCAGGCGCAGGTGCCGGTGCTGGCGCAGGTGCTGGCGCGGCTGCCGCCAGCGTCAGATCAGCCCCGGTGCCGGTGTAACTCACCGTGGGATAGAGCGCGGTGGGCACGGAACCGGATGAGTTCACCGTGCTGAAGGTGCCCGTCAAGGCATTGGCCTGCACCAGGGTGTAGGTCTTGTTGACCGTGTAAGTACCTGGCGCATAGATCAGGTCCAGGGCGCCAGCGAGGCTGGCGTTGCCGTTCACCAGCAGGGACGATGCCTGCGTGGGCGTCACGTCGATCTGCAAGACGCCGTTGCTGCTCTGGATGTAGTTGCCGTTGATGGTCAACACACCGACCGAACCGCCCGGCCATACGATGCCAGCGTTGGTGACGTTGCCGTCGATGCTGCCGTGCCCACGCAAGATGCCGCTGGCGGCCACCGATACATCGCCACCCAGCGCCGCCGATGGCGTGGATACATCGCCCACTTCCAGCGTGCCGCCGGAGACGGTGGTGGCGCCCGCAAAGGCATGGCTGTCGCCATCGAGGATCAAGGTGGCGCCACCGGTCTTGACCAGGCTGCCATGGCCGGCGATCGCACCCGCGAAGGTGCCATTACTCGCCTGGTCGAACACCAGCGCGCCTTGGTTGGTGACGTTGCCGGGCAGGCTGGTGCTGTTGACCACGAGCGTGCCGGCGTTGATGGTGGTGCCACCGGCCCACGTGTTGGCGCCGGTGAGCGTCTCGGTGCCGCCTTGCAGAACCAGGCTACCGTTTCCGCCGATGGCTCCGCTGAAATGGCCGCCCGCCAGGGTCAGGGTCAGGGTTTGATTGCCCAGGTTCACGGTGCCGTTGCCATCCAGCGAAACGATCGACGCCCCGGGGGTCGCGGAGATATCGAACATGCCGTTGGCGACTACATCCGATGAATGGGCGATGCTGCCCGCGCTGCCCAATACCAGGGTGTCCGCGCTGATGAGGGTGGCACCGGTGTAGGTGTTGGCGCCGGTCAGCGTCAGCGTGCCGGTGCCCTGCTGATGCACCGTGCCCGGGCCCGAGATGATGCCTGCATACGTGCTGGCATGAATGTCGTTGAACGCCAGCGCGGCATTGTTGGTGATCGCGCCCGTCAGCGCGCCGTCGTGCGTGCCGTCGCCCACCTGCAGCGTACCGGCACTGATCGTCCATGGTGCCGCGGAGGACGTGCTGTTGGTGACGATCCACGTGCCGCTGCCGGTTTTGGCAAGCCCGGCAAAACCGGCGTACTGCACGGTGCCGGCCCAGCTGGCGGGTGGTGCGATAACCACCTGCGAAAGGTCGAAGGTACCGTTGGTGTTTCCGCCCAGCGCCAAGGTGTCGCCGCCGTTGGTGCTGCCGCTGGTGGAGATCACATGGCCCGTGAAGGCATAACCGTTTTCCAGCGTCAGCGTGTTGCCGCCACCGGAGAGATCCACGGCGTCGGCCTGCACGCCACCGCCCACGCCGCCGCTGATCGCGCCGCTGGTGATGATGGAGGCGCCGCCCAGGCTGACCACGCCCACGCCACCCACACCCGCGGCGCCGTTGGCCGCACTCCCGGCGGAGAACGAGCTAGCGCCTCCGTTGCCGCCGCTGCCGCCCGCACCGCCGCTGATGCTGCCGCTGTTCACCAGGCTGGCGCCGCTACCGCTCAGGCTGACACCGGCGCCGCCGTTGCCGCCTGCACCGCCAACCCCGCCCTGGCCGCCGTTGATGGTGGGCGCCGCGCCCCCGTTGCCTCCGGCGCCGCCATTGCCACCCGCGCCGCCCGTGACACTGGCGCTGTTGGTCAGGGTGGTGCCGTTGCCAGCAAGGCTGACGCCCACGGCACCGCTACCGCCCGAACCGCCCTGGCCACCGGCACCATTGGGACCGTCATCGGCCGGGCCACCGTAAGCCGAGCCGCCATTGCCGCCACTACCGCCGCTGCCGCCGTTACCCCCATTGCCTGCCGTGATGGCAGCGGTGTTGGTGAGGCTGATGCCGGTGCTACCGAGACTGGCACCCTCGCCGCCGCTACCACCGGCGCCGCCACGGCCGCCGAGGCCACCGGTACCACCCTGGGACAACTGCCCAGGGATCAAATCGCCATAACCGCCCGTTCCACCGGCACCGCCATTGCCGCCGCCGCTGCCGCCGCTGCCTGCCACCGTGCTGCTATTGGTCACCGTGACACCCGCCCCCGACAGCAAAAGAGCCGTCGCGCCCTGACCACCGCTGCCACCCCCGCCGCCGCTGCCACCCGTTCCCGCAAAACCCACGCCCATGGGTGAGTTGGAGGACGACCAGCCCGCACCGCCAGCGCCACCGTTGCCACCCATGGCGCTGCTACCGCCATTGAGGAACCCCTGGTTGGTCAGCATGGCGTTGCTGCCGGTGATGTCGACACCGGTGCTGCCATTGCCACCCGTGCCGCCCCAGACGCCGCCGCCGGGAACACTGCCGTTGCTGGAGTCAGCGCCATTGCCGCCGTTGGCACCGGCCACACCGTTGCCGCCCGTGATGGTGGCGCCGCTGCTTACCTGGAGGGCGCTGCCGGAGGCGACGTTCCAGATCGCACCCTGGCTGGTTCCGCTATAGGTCAAGGCGCCCGTGCCTTGCTGGGTGACTGTGCCGGTACCCGAGACGGCGCTGGCGAAGGTCGTGGCCGCCGTGTTGTCGAACACGAGCGCGGCGTTGTCGGTGATGTTGCCGCCAAGCGCGCCATCGCCGCCGCTGCTGCCGCTGCCCACTTGCAAGATGCCGCCGCTGAGGGTCCATGGCGCGGGGGACGCCGTGCTGCCGGTGACGATCCACGTGCCGCTGCCGGTTTTGGCGAGGTTCGCAAAGCCGCTGTATTGCACGGTGCCCGTCCAGCTGGCGGGCGCAGCGGCCACGATCTGGGAAAGGTCGAACGACCCGTTGGCGCTACCGCCCAGCGTCAGCGTGTCGCCGCCGTTCGTGCTGCCGCTGGTGGACACCACGTTGCCGGTGAAGCTGAAGCCGTTTTCCAGGATCAGCGTGTTGCCGCCACCGGAAAAAGCCACCGCGTTGGCAGGCGGCGCGCTGCCATCGCCCATGACGCCACCGCTGATGCCTCCGGCATTGAGTACCGAACTTCCGCCCGTGGATACGAAACCCACGCCCCCGCTACCGGGAAGCATGCCCCTCGCACCGCCTTGGCCACCGTTGATGCTGCCCGTGTTGGCCATGGTGAAACCACTGCCCGTGATGCCCGCGCCACCGGTACCGCCAAAGGCGCCCGACACCATCGCGCCTGCACCGCCCACGCCACCGGTGACCGTGCTCCCTGTTTGAACATTGACGGTCGAGCCGCCCAGCGCGGCGATACCGGCTGCGCCCGTGCCGCCGGTGCCCCAGCGGTTCAAGACGCCAGCGGCACCGGTGATGCTGCTGGCCGTGGTGCCATCGCCAGCCTGAAGGGTGCTGCCAGACGCCACACTCCAGGCGACCCCCTGACTGACGCCCGTATAGGTCAGCGTGCCGCTGCCTTGTTGGATCGCGCTGCCGCTGCCGGTGATATTGCCTGCGAAGGTCGTGGCGCCTGTGTTGGCAAATACGAGCACGCCATTGTCCATGACACTGCCGACCAGCCCGCCGTCACCACCGGCGGCCCCCGTACCGACCTGCAAGGTACCCGTGTAGATGGCGGTGCCACCGCCGTAGGTTTCCGCGGCCGCCAGGACCAGCTTGCCGGCCAAAAGGCTGAGGCCGGCGCTACCGGAGATCACACCGGTTTCCGTCAGCACGTAGGCACCGAGAACGTTGATGCTGGTCGCGCCATTGATCACGGCGCCACCATTGAGCGTCATGGAGCTCCACGCATCGATCCGGGCGATAGCGCCGTTGTCGACCTGGATGGACCCCGTCATCTGCGAGCCCTGGTACATGCCCAGCAAATTGCTGCCGCCCGTGAATTCCACCGCCGCGCCGGCAGCACCCGCGTGACCGATAGGCCGCCCCTGTGAAACCCCCGCGCCACCGGCGCCGCCTGCAATCAGACCGTAGTTCTCGACGGTGAGTCCGCTGCCCGTGATACCCGCGCCGCCCGCACCACCCGTGGCAGCGCCGCCGGGGGCCCCGCCCGCACCACCGTAGATTTTGCCGCTTGCGTCATTGGTGATGGTCGCTCCCGTTGCGACAACACCACTGCCACCACCACCACCGCCGCCACCCGCCCCCGTGGCAGAGGGGCCTGCGCCAGCGCCGCCAGCCCCGCCCTGGATGGTTCCCAAATTGGTGAGCTGGCTGAGCCCACCCTCCACGCCATTACCGCCGCCGCCGCCACCCGCGCCAAGCGTGGCGCCGGCACCCACGGCACCGCCGGCACCACCGGCACCACCGGTCACAACGGTGGAGACGGTAATCGAGTCGTTCTGCTGCGCACCGGAGGGGATGTAGACCCCGTCGCCGCCACCGCCACCGCCCGCATTGCTTGCACCCGCCCCACCTGCCACACCCGTGACGGAGGACGTCCACATGCCGTTGGCATTGGATACATAGCCCGCCGCGCCACCGGCTCCACCGCCGGTTCCGCCGCCGGAGCCACCCGTGCCTTGCGACGAGACAGACCCATCCGCCACGCCAGTGTTCGAGCTGCCGCCACTGTCATTGCTACCGCCATTGCCCTTTCCCAGCGTACCCGTGCCCCCTTGGCCGCTGAGCTGTTGCGCGGCGGCGACGGGCACCCCCGCACCGAGCAAGGCCAGTCCCAGCATCACCGGCCACACACCCGAACGATGATCGCCACCCTGGCGCACCCGTGCATCGACCGTGCGGCCCGCCTTGCCACGCGCACGTGCCATCTCGCTGACAACGTGCCATTGCTGTCTCGCACGGTTCCAGACGAGGCGATAAATGCGATTCATGGTGTTTCCCCTGTGAACTTGAGCTATGGCAAATGGCGACCACCGCGCGCGCTCAGGCGATGCGCGCACGTCGTGGATTGAACGTGGGATGGCGCCAGCAGGCGCCGTTGGCAAAGCAACCGAACAGACCGGACGCCAGGATGGACGTCCATTCGCCGGCTTTCACCGCGGCACGCACCGCTTGCCGCGCCAACGTGCCGCCATGGATGTCGGCGTTGCCGGCGTCGTGCACGACGTGATTTCCATCGTGCGAGAACGGCGGCTCGCCGAGGAAATCGTGGATGGCCCTGGCGGACACGCCATGCGCGATGCGCTGGCATGGCGCGTCATCGATGAGCACGGAGAACCCACGGCGCGCACGCATCCCGCCCGGAAAGGCCCCGGACAGAACAGCCTGTGGCCCGCTCATGCCCGCACGAAAACGAGGATTCTGGCGCAACGGCGCGGATGGCAACGTGGCGCCCGCGCGCAGCAGGCCCGCCATGGAATGGTCGCACTGGAACACGGAGCCCCCTGCCGTGAACGGGATCGAGCGCACGCCCCGTGGCAGGGACGAAGTGAGAAGCGTCACATTATCGAACCGCCCCGGTCAACGGGGGTACCCCCGAAATCAGGGTAGGGGCATGTTCCTGGCGGAACGCGGATCAGCAGGCGCAGCGTCCAGATATATCGAGATGCATCGCCACGGGTTTAGCCCGCGTTTCGCGCGCTTGCTTTAGTGCAGGGTGTTCGCTTTGCGTCGAAAGCGAACATGGCGCAGCCCACTTCACCAGCCTGCCTGCATGTCTCAGGCCGAGGCTGAAGAGGCCATTGGTCGAAGACAGTCAAACACACCGGACGTACCCTTCTTTTCCCATCCGCTATCGTGATGGCACCGGCTGGCCCGACTGATCGGCAACCTGCTGGCAGGACTGCCTTATGACCCCACCTTCGGATTCAATGCGGGGAACCGTGCCCTGAGAGCAGTGCATCTGAATACGCCGGATGCTCCCGTTAGGAAAATACTCGAAGGAGACCGTGGCGCTCGTTCCGCCATCGTGAGAAGAAGGTTCGACGACCACGCCGCCCTGCGGACTGTTGGCGAGAGGATCGTGAATCCCGTCCGCCGCAACGACCGATACAAACGAAGCGGTGATCGCCATGGCGATCACCGGGGTGCTCATCGACTTCAACGACATCGAACGCATTTTCATAGCCAACCAACCTCCTTGGTATGGAACTGGAAATCTTCCATGCACTTGCCTGGTGTCCGCTTTGGGTTGGAAGCGGACTTTCAATCAGATGAGCAACAAGCTTGCGCCCGCCAAACGAACTACTTGTCTTTGTCGTTCTTGGTGAGATGAAACAGGCGTGGCGCCACTGCTGCGCCACCCACTGAAACAACCAAAATCGCCAAGATCAGAAATACGGTAAACATGTGACCTCCGATTGCTCGATGGCGGCACGAATAGTGTCTCACAGCCTTTCGGGCGATGCGGTTGTTGTGACGAGCCGCCTCACGAATGTCCGCTTTGGGTCGAGAGCGGACATTAGACCTCTTACTTTTCGGCAAGTGTGCCCAAATCGAAAAGCTTGCCGTAGGTTCCCGAACCGCCTGCATCAATTGTTGCTGATTGATACTCGCGACCGTCCTGACACTTGGCTACAAAGTAGTAGGGCTTGGCTTGCGCTGGAACTACGAACTCAGTTGAAAACTTAGCCTGCACAGCACGACTGGAGGCGGGCTGATTTGACTCTGCGTGGAACATTGTGAGGAAGCAGCTCGATTGCTCCGCAGAACTTTGCACCGGCACTAGACCCATGACATGAATCGGCTTGTCGCCGCCGAAGATAGCGCAGCCGGACACCAGTGCCGCAACGCAGCAAACGAGGCTCTTGGTCACGTCTATCCCCATGTGTTGGTGTCCGCTTTGGGTCGAAAGCAGGCCGTGGCCTCTCAGCTCAAAACAGTCATAGTGCCAAATCGGGCGACGCACCCACCCCTGACCAACATATAGACCTGGAGATACACCCCCTCGGTGTGCGCTGCCGAGTAGATGCGATCACCAGGCTTCATCGAACGTTTGAACTCAAGCCACTGATCATTGAACTTCCCGAAGGGAATCGGCGCCCCATCGGCATTGGTCTTCATATTTGAGCGCTCAACTCCTTGGACGCCAATTGGGCCTTGCCAAGAGCTCTTGTTGAAGGCAGCGGCTTCCGCGAGTTGGGAGTCGTTCTCCACTACTGGACATTTGGGGAATGCATGGGCGAGAGGCTGTGCTTCCTGCGTGTTGGCAACGCTCAACGCGAGCAACAGGACAATCCGAGAGATCATGCGATAGATCTCCTCATTGTTTACACCGATCCCAGTTGGTGTCCCAATGTCCCTAGCCTTCGGTGTCCGCTATGGGTCGAAGGCGGGCATTCCCAACTCCATTATTTCGCCCAGACGAGCACTTTGTGAAATGGCTGGACTTGGCCAGCACCCGGCGGATTGCAACTGCTGGGCAGCTTGCATACAAAGGTGAAGCTAGCAAAAGGCGCCGACCCTTCCGGCGCCGGGTGGGCGAACGGATTCTTGGAGGCCTCAGCCATCGATTCGTTACAGGCCTTGATGCTTGCATATGTGTTGACGAAAACAACTTCGCCGATGGCCGAACTGTCCGCATGTCTCGTGCCGACGACTCCTACGCCGGTCACGCAGCCCTCGGCGAATACACATGAGGGTGCAGCGGCCAGTGCCATCGAAAGCCATATCCCCGTCTTTCGCATGATGCTTCCTCTTTAGATGCGCCCTGCGAAGTCTGCCTTGGGTCGAAAGCGGAAATGTGCCAGTCCTGGATGCGCGTCAACACCCTGCCTCACTTGTTCCCGCCGTGTCCACGAAAAAACCCGCTCACGCGGAGGCTTTCTCTTTGATGCACTTGTGCGGCCTTCGCTCGTCGTTTAACGGTCAGACGCTATTGGCTGTCATCGATAACGCCGTCCGGCGATCTAGGTTTTGCCGACGCGAACCATCCGCTCCAGCAGATGCTCCATGATCGCGGGCAGGTCGGTGCAACGCCCAGTGTGCACCGGCGAGGTCTGGATGATCGCGCTGCGTTTGGCGGTCAGCCAATGGAAACGTGAGCGCAACGGCAGTTGCCCGATCGGCCCGCTGTCGGGGCCGCCGCGGCAGATGATCGGAAAGCTCTGCAGGTGACGCCGCACGGCGGGGAGATCGATGGCGGGATCGAGCGCGCGCAATCGCGCCTCGTCAAGCTCGATGCGAGCTTCCAGGTATTGCGTCGCCGCGCAAGACAGCAGAATGCCGACGTTGATAAATTCCTCGCGCTCCACCCGCGGCACGACGCGGATCACAGCGTAGTCGTAGCTGTCATGCGCGCGCATCAATGGCTCCCTGTACGAAGGCCCGCGGGGCCGCGAGGCGGCGGACGAGGTAATCGTTATACGCCGCGCGCTGGGTCGCCGCATCGGCAAATGCATCCGGACCTTGCAGCCACGTGTCCGGTACGGCTGCGACGATGTCTTCGATCACCGCCGGCGTCAGGCGTTCGGCCATCGCCGCATCGATCGCGGCGAGACGGTCGGCCGACGACAGCAGCACATGATCGCGGATCAATGGGAACGGTTTTGTGGGATCGACATCGCGACCGTTCCAGGCATGGTGGAAATACAGTGCGGCGCCGTGGTCGATCAAGTACAACCTGTTGTGCCACACCATCAGATTGGGATTGCGTGCCGTGCGATCGACGTTGCTAACGAAGGCATCGAGCCACACGATCTGCGAAGCCAATGTCCCGTCAATTTGTTCGGCCACCGGATCGAAATTGATCGCGCCCGGAAGGTAGTCCAGCGCCAGATTGAGCCCGGCGCTGGAGCGGATCAGATCCTGGATCTCGGGATCGGGCTCGGTGCGCGCCAGATCGGCGTCGAGTTCGACGAACACAATTTCCGGCACGGGCAGCCCGCATGCGCGGGCGAGACTGCCGGCGATCCATTCGGCGACCAAAGCTTTCGCTCCCTGCCCCGCGCCGCGAAACTTGAGCACGTACAAGCCGTCGTCATCGCCCTCGATGACGGCAGGCAACGAGCCGCCTTCGCGCAACGGCGTGACATAGCGGGCGGCATGGATCTGGCGTGGTGTCATGACGAAAGCATACCCGACGCCCTCCAGTTCTGAGTAACACGGCGATATGGAAATCAACGCCTCTTCTGAATAGGGCTGGATCCGTAGCACCGTCTTAGCAAAAGGCAGGTCACCGACTTTCGGCGCGCGGCGCCGCCCACCCTCAACGCTTACCGCAATCCTCTCGAACCTTTCGGCCTACCCGTTCAACCCATCACTCCTCAGGAATTGGGCAAGCAACCGAGCTGCGATATGGGCATCTGCTGTAGCGCCTTCGAGCTGGCTATCCATTTCAAAATCCCCCTGTCCGAGGGAAACAAAAATGTCCGCTTTGGGTCGAAAGCGGACCTTAGCAACTGGAAAAATTGGCGCGGAGCCAACCTCGCCGAACATGACTCTGCATTCGATGGACGACTACGGCCAACCTCCTGGCATGGCCGCAAGACGGGCGGCTCTAGCATGGCCCCGGGTGTCTTTCCGCCCCCCCGGGGCAAAGCCGCGTAAAATGCTCGCTTTACGCCCACTCAAGTGCCCCCATGGCCCTCACCGCCACCATTCACAAGGCCGAACTGTCGATCAGCGACATGGACCGGCACTACTACGCCACCCACGCATTGACCCTCGCCCGGCATCCGTCGGAAACCGAGGAGCGATTGATGGCGCGCCTGCTCGCGTTCACGCTGTATGCCGACGAACGGCTGGAGTTCGGCAAGGGGCTCAGCGACACCGACGAACCGGCCCTGTGGCGCAAGGCCTATACCGACGAGATCGAGCTGTGGATCGACGTCGGCCTGCCTGATGAAACACGCTTGCGCAAAGCCTGCAACCAGTCGCGGCACGTCGTGGTGCTGGCGTATGGCGGCCATGCCGTCGACGTCTGGTGGAGCAAGATCGCCAGCACGCTCACCCGCCACGACAACCTCAGCGTGCTCGCCATCGACCACGCCGACATAAAGCAACTGGCTGCCCTGTGCGAGCGCACCATGCGCCTGCAATGCCTGATCCAGGACGGCGAACTGCAGTTCATCGCTGGCGACCTCACGCTGCCGATCCGTCCGGCTATCCGCAAGGGTGAGTACGCTGTCGCTTGAGAAAGTGCCCCTGCCTCGTTTTGAAACGTCCGCCGCGGGTCGAAAGCGGACCTTAAAACTACGTCCGCTCGATATACAGGACTTGATTGGGGTGGTGCTCTCGGATGGTTTCCACGGCACCTTGAACCGCCTCCTGGTCCGCCGGATCAATCCAGTTGACGAAGTTCGTCAGATCTAAGCCGTCTGCACGCAACTGACCCAGCTTCACAGCATCCAATAGGCCGTCATTTACCCAGATTGCCGAGCGGCCACCCCGAGCAAGATCGAGCATTTCGGCCAAACCGTGTTTCGTGAGCGCGAATAGAACCAAGGCGATCTCCAATTGCGTTACCCATGCGACGTCCGCTATGAGTCGAAGGCGGACCCAAATCATGAGTCCCTGTTACCTACCGAAGTCGCCCTGAAGCGATCAAGTCTCCCAAGGTGCTTGGCAGCGTAATGGACTCAGGAACCTCCGGCGCCACGCGGCTACCTGTCAAAGACGTTTCCATGGGAATGACCCCGGCCCATACCGGTACGTGCGCCTCATCGGAAGAAAAGGGGTCAGAGTGATTTTCTGGCTCTTTGGGATATCTAAGTGAGAAAAAAAAGCACTCTGACCCCTTTTTCCGTAGGCGTTGGCTCGGAGGCAGACATTACCGTTTCCAATTCCAATCCGCGCCCAATCTAGTACTCAACCACTTTAGAGCTGGCCGTACCGGGTAAGACATTCACCATCTGAGCGCCTCGTGCAATGAGTTCGCCGGCACCAGGACCTATGTATAGATCCCCGTGCTTGGCCCAGTTGGCCTTAACCCAGCGTTTGATACCTCTAAACGGCAGGTCCGTCAGCGAGGAGATGCTGGCGACATCCGTAGATCTGTAGATGTGCCCAAGGACTAGGTAAGGATCTGCGTAGTAAGGCCGCATGAATCTAAGCAATGGGTCCTTTGCATCGGTATATCTCAATGGCGTTCCATAAGGGTGAAGTTCTTCGACCGCGCGCATTGAGAGATAGCAATAGGAGCCTTCTTTGGCCAAGGCCGGCGCCGTCTTTCCAGCCACGGGGGCTATGAGGTGTAGTCCAAGCGTCTCCGCATAGGACTCAAGCAACCGGCAATCGGCCTCACTGCCATAGAACGAAATGCTGGAACCCATCAGCCCCCCTTATTGACCTCAAACCCCAGCCCGCACTGAGTCCGCTTTGGGTCGGAAGCGGACACTCGTCTAAACGTCATCCAAGACCGGATCTCCCCGGCTTCGCCACGAGATGCCGCGTACTCGTCCCGTGACCAGGCCTTCGTCACGGAGAAACTCAAAGACGTCTGATGGCGCCAACGGACCGGCGGAAACGAATGGCATGCCTAGTGCCTGAAGAGCAGTCAGCACACTGGCCAGCTCCACTTTGTCTGCATAAGGCAGTGCCAGGGTCGGTCCTGCATTGGCGGGTAATCCAAACTTGCCGTCAAGACAGCCAGACTCGCAATGCACGACGACGGAGTCGTCAAGCACACTTGATACGTAGTCCATTCAGGCCCCTCCATCGCCTATGGTTTGCACTTTAGCGATGTCCGCGTTGGGTCGAAAGCGCACCTCGCGACGCCGCGCCGGATCAAGTAGGCCGGATGGAGCCAGCGGCGTCATCCGGGATCACGCTGCACGTTGCCCTCAAGCATGCTCAGAACGGCAATCGCCAATAGTCTTGGCTTCACCGGGTCGTCACCGTGAAGCCACCCCGAGTTCTCGCTGGGCTTCATCCGGGCTACTTGCTGTTGGGCCTCTAGGGTTCCCTGTCAGGAATCATCGCCGTGGCGAAGGGCGCGATGACTGTCCAGCCAAGGCGCACATACAGGCTGTGGCCTTCGTCCGTGGCCACCAGCAGCTGGGGACCGGTGGAGGACTTCCTCGCCGACCCTAGTGCATGCATCACGGCCATGCCCAAGCCCTTTCGCTGGTGATCCGATGCTGTTTCGATGCGATCGTAGATGAAGGCCTCCATGGTTTCCGCCGCCGTGCCGCTGGCGGCGAGGTCGCCGTTCGGCGCGAGGATATGCACCCGGCACACCGGCCCATCCTGATGCCATGCCAGCCTGTAGCCGTCGGGTAGGGAGCCGGTATCGCGGACCACCGCCGTGGCGGCCATGAGGTAGTTCTGCGGCTGCATTTGCCACCCCGTCGGCAAGGCGCTTCGCAGCTCTTCGTCGCTGCCGCACAGCTTCAGGTAGTGCCGCGGGCTGGAGATCTCGCGAGCCACCTCGTACAGCCCATCGCAGAGTTTCGGAAAAACCCAGCGCTTCACTTCTTTTTCCGAATGGGTATCCACCCTGAAGCCGCCACGGTCGTGGACCGGTGGTGGGGATTTCCGTGCCAGCGAGTGCGCCGCTTGCCATGCAAAAACAAGTGCAGGGTCAACAGGAGGACTGACCATCATTCGATCCGTGCCGTATCTGCTTGAGGAAGGGAGGTCGTGAGCGGCTACCGCGCCGAACCATTCCGGCGCCAGCGTGATGCTCGCATCCTTAGCCTGGGCTGGCGATGTCTCATCGCTTGCGAATGAGGCCGGGAACACCCTCCCAGGTACGGAGAATGGCGCCTCCTGAAGCCAGGGCCCACCCATGTCCGGGCAACCCGCTGGCGATCTACAGCAAGCCTAGTTGCGTCGCTTTCAGGGTAGCGGCAGCGCGCGTGGTGCACTCCAGTTTTCGGAATACGCTTTCGACATGGGTGCGCACGGTACTGGGGCTGATTGCCAGTTTCCGCGCGACTTCCTTGTTGCTTGCGCCCAGGCTGATCCAGCGCAGCACGTCGCGCTCGCGCTGGGTGAGCAGGCTGGTCAGTGACGTGAGGGCCGGTTTGCTTCGGCTTGATCGTGGCGGCTTCAGGAGTGCGCGCACCACATCGGCGTCGTGGCGACCGGCGGCGGCCTCCGATGCCATCAACGCGCCTGCGGCGCTTTCTTCCAGCGCCTCCCGCCAGGGACGTGCCGCACGCAGGGCGGCCCATGCCGTGGCGGCGGAAAGGATGCGCCCCTCGATGGGAATACTTCCGGTGCGGGCCTCCCGGTAGTAGCCGGAGCCGTCCGGCCTTTCGTAGGCATACGAGGCGATTTCGGCCTCGCCGGCCAGGGAGCCGAGTTGTCGTGCGGCCCGTCCGGTCCAGTAGGGAACGAGGCGCACGCGCTCCCACTCCGGCTCCATCAGTTTGCCGGGCGTGTTCCAGACCATGTTGGGTACGGCGGCGCGGCCGATGCCGTGGATCAGCGCAGCGCGGTACACCTTCTGCTGGCGGGCTTCGTCCAGCTCAAGGGCCATCGCAGCGTGCCTGGCCAGTTGCGCCACGCGCCGCGAGTGACCGGTCATCCACGGCAGCTTCAGGTCGATGACGTCGGCGAGTATTTCCAGCGACGTGGTGCGTCCGGAGAACGCCGCGTCGAGCGAGCACGGGCCGGACAAGGTCGGATCGTTGTCGAGTTCGGCCAGCCAGCGTGCGGCGTTCTGGATGAGCAGCGATGCAAGCCCGACGGGATACAACACATCGGCGCGCTGGCCAATGAGCTGGCAGGCCTGCTCGAAGCCATAGAGGCGATGGAAGATGTCAAGGTCGCCGGCAAGCGACGCCGTGTAGACGGAGGACGGAATCTGCTCGCCCTGCAGGCCATCCGGGGCGCCCGCGCCGTTGTGGCTTTCAAACAGATGACGCAGCGCGAACTGCGCCGCCTCGCTCAAACCCAACTCCTTGGCGATATCCCCGGCGACTTCGCAGTGGATGCGCGACAACGAGTGAAACGCCGAACCGCCACCCTTGGTGCCGACGCGAAAGCCGCTGCTGGAGGACTGGATGGCGAGCAGCGCCTTTCTCCCGCTGACGTCGTCGCCGACCAGTCGCGCAAACTCGGGCGCATTGGCGGTGCAGCCGGACCAGCGCAGCAAGGCGACGGTCATGGCCTCGGCACAGGCCACGTCATCGGCGCCGGCCGCCCTCGCCAGCTGGCCGGCTATCCACGCCACCCGCGGGGAGTGGTCGGTGGGTTGCCCCATGGCGAGATCGCCCACGAACGCGATCGACCGGATCACGTCGAGCAGGGCAACGGTGGACACCTCTGCGTCAGGTCGGGACATGTTCATGGGCAGGGAGCATAGCGCCGTCGTTCTCGCGGCGGCCTCGGTCATTCAACCGATGGTGCGTGCAGGAGCCGGCGCGCAAGCTGCGTCCCAAGGTCGACCGCAGCATCCGTCCTCCCCCCGCGATGTATGTCCCCGCTTCGTTTCGTCACATAACCTTTTGGAGATTCTGATGAAGATCAAAGCTTTTGGCCTTGCCGCCCTGACCGCCATGACCCTCGCCACCGCCGCCCACGCCGCCAGCGCCACGGCGCCCAAGGGCCAGGATGCCATCAAGAATGTCGTGCTCGTGCACGGCGGGTTCGTCGACGGCTCCGGCTGGCAGAAGGTCTACGACATCCTCAAGAAGGACGGCTACAACGTCACCATCGTGCAGAACCCCACGACGTCGCTGAGCGATGACGTCGCCGTCACCAAGCGCGCCATTGCCCAGCAGAACGGCCCCGTTGTCCTCGTCGGCCACTCTTACGGCGGCGCGGTGATTTCCGAAGCCGGCACCGAGGCCAAGGTGCAGCGCCTGGTGTACATCGCTGCCTTTGCGCCCGACGCGGGTGAGTCGGTGCAGACGCTGATCGGCAACCCGCCCCCGGGCGCATCGCAGCCGCCGATCCTGCCGCCGCAGGATGGCTTCCTGTTCCTGGATCGCGCGAAGTTCGCAGCCGCCTTCGCGGGCGACGTCCCGGCCCCCGAAGCCAGCTTCATGGCCGATTCGCAGGTGCCGTGGGGTGTCCAGGCGTTGTCCGGCCAGGTGACGGTGCCGGCCTGGAAGACCAAGCCGAGCTGGTATCTGGTGACCCTGGACGACCACATGATTCCCCCGCAGGCCCAGCAGACGATGGCCAAGCGCGCAGGCTCGACCGTGGTCGAGGTTGCCGGCAGCCACGCCATCTATGTCTCCAAGCCGGCGGTGGTCGCCAAGCTCATCGAGCAGGCGGCGCACGACAAGAAGTAATCGCGGCAAGCAGTGCAGGCAGGGGCGGGGCGCCATCGGCGCTCCGCTCTTTCTTTGTCGTTCCGGCACGCAGGGGCGTTGCCCGGGTCGGTGGCCTGGCGTGTGCGGACATTGGCTATGCTAGGGAAGCACATGAACCGCCGCCCGCGACGTTGCACGCGCATCGGGCGAACCGCCGGCCTGTTCCAGGGATGCCTGCATGACCGCGATCAGTGTTCCCGTCCAGCACGCCCGGCCACGCCACCGTGGCAGCATCCTGCCTGTGCTCGCCATCGCCGTGCTGTTCGGCATCGCCCACATGGTGACCAACGGGCAGTACGGCTTTCACCGGGATGAATGGCAATTCCTCAGCGATGCGCAGGATCTGGACTGGGGCTTTGTGCCCTACCCGCCCCTGACTGCCGCACTGGAGCACCTGGGCCTGAGGATGTTTGGCTTGTCGCTGGTGGGCCTGCGGCTGTTTTCCGTCATCGCGCAGGTCCTGGTGATTTTCGCCAGCGGCATGATGGCGCGCGATCTGGGCGGCAAGCGCAAGGCCCAGATCTTCGCGGCCCTCGCGGTGGCGCTGTCGCCCCTGCCGATGTTCGAGGCCACGGAGTTCCAGTATTCGTCCTTCGACCTGTTGTGGTGGGTGTTGATCGCCTGGTGCGTGATCCGGCTGAGGCGTGACGATGAACCACGCTGGTGGCTGGCCATTGGCGTACTCGCCGGCCTTGGCCTGCAAACGAAGTACTCGATCGCGTTCGAGCTGGCCGGCGTGCTGGCGGGCGTGCTGCTCACCGATGCACGGCGATACGTGGCCAACCGCTGGTTCTGGGCCGGTGGCGCCATCGCGCTGCTCATCTTCGCGCCGAACCTTGCATGGCTCGTGCGGCACGATTTTGTCTCCTACCATTTCCTGCAGGGCATCCATGCGCGTGATGTGCACCAGGGGCGGGCGGAAGGTTTCCTGCGCGACCAGTTCCTGCTGAACGCCAACCTGTTCGCGGCGCCGGTCTGGCTTGCCGGCCTGTTCGCCTGC
This sequence comes from Dyella japonica A8, assembly GCF_000725385.1. Classification (NCBI taxonomy): domain Bacteria; kingdom Pseudomonadati; phylum Pseudomonadota; class Gammaproteobacteria; order Lysobacterales; family Rhodanobacteraceae; genus Dyella; species Dyella japonica. The sequence continues at coordinate 351,088 of NZ_CP008884.1, forward strand.
GTCAGGGACCGGCGCTATCGCATGCTTGCCTGGATGTATGTGGTGCCGCTGCTGCTGTTTCTGGTGGCACGGGGACGCTTCTATTACACCTGCGGCACTTACCCCATGCTTCTGGCGATGGGCGCCGTGGTGGGCGAGCAGTGGTTGCGCAAACTTCCCGCCGCATGGGGCACGGGAGTCGCCGCCCTGGCATGGGCCGGTGTCCTGGCGGTCGGCGTCTATGCAGCGCTGCGCATCGTGCCCATCGCTTCGAGTGGCCCGCTGCGCGACTTTGCGCTCCAGAACAACAACGACCTGCGCGAAGAAATCGGCTGGAACGAACTCGTCGCACAGGTGGCGGCCATCCGCGATGGCTTGCCTGCCGAACAACAAGCCAATCTTGGCATTGCCGTAGGCAACTATGGCGAGTATGGCTCCCTCGCGCTGCTGGGCCCGCGTTATCACCTGCCCACGCCGATCACCACCGTCAACTCCGGTTGGCTGCGCGGCTATCCGGATACACCGCCGACCACGCTTATCGTGCTGGGAAATTCGCGCGAACGCGCCGATGAACTGTTTCGCGATTGCCGTATCGCCGGCCATAAGGCCAACGCCCTGGGCGTGGCCAACGAGGAAAGCCAGTACCACCCCGATATCTTCGTGTGCGGCCCCACGCGCAAGCCATGGAACGAGCTGTGGAAGCACGGTCCTGACTTTGGGTGAGCCGTTTCAAGGCGCAGCACAAGATCCGGATGGCGCGTATCCGGTGTGAATGAAATCCTGCCGCGTCGCCGGGGGATTTTCATGAAACGCACCGCCAGCCTGTTCCTCGTGTCCGCGCTCATGGGCAGCGCCCATGCCGACTGCGAACTGCCCTACGCGCCGCCCGAGGTGCGCGCCGCGCTGCTGAGCTTTCATCACCAGACCGTGCAACGCCTTGAGACAGCGAAGCATCCCTCCACGAGGGAGCATGCCGTCAAGGCCATGCAAGGCCACGACATGCATCGCAAGGCCGAGACTCGGGCGCACGGTCAAGATTGATGCACCTCGTCAGGCCGCGGTGATCTCCGGCAACAGCTGCCTGACCGCTTCGCGCACCGCCTTCTTGAGGTTCACCGCGCCGTCAAGGCTGCTCCACAGCCGCAGCTCCTGAAGACTCCGATGGCCCACCAGACAGCGGAATGCGTCAAGGTTCAGCTGCGGCATGCCCGCGATGGTGAGTTGGCGCAAGTTGGGAGCGGCGGCGACTGCGGACAGGTCAGTGAGGCCATTCATGGTTTCCAGGGAGACTTCTTCAAGATGCGCCAGGGTGGCCAGGCTCGGCAGAGCCGTCACGTTGCGCATCGAATCCAGGTCGAGGAACTCCAGCGAGGCAAGCTGCGACAGGATGGACAGGTCATCGAGCTTGTTGATCCGAAACAGGCTCAGCCGCTTCAGGCTGGGCAACTGCGCAAGCGCAGCAAGGTTCCGCGTACCTCCAAAAGACAGGCCAAGAATGCTCAGCTCACGCAGCGGCGCCAGCAAGGCAAGGTCCGGCAGCGTGATGGATCGCATCCCCAGCGACGTCAATTGCGTGAGCTGGCTGACGCTGTCGATGTCCTTGGTGTGACCCTCGAGAAAAAGCGTGCCCAGCGCAGGCATGTCCTGCAGGAACTTCACGGACAGCCGCTTCTTCGTGCGGCCGAAGCTGAGCAGATCCAGGCCGTCTTGCAGATACGAAAACCCGCTGATGTCTTCAAGCTCCCACAGGTGCACGCTCAGCCGCCGCACGAAGGGAAAGTAGGTGAGGAACGCGAGGTCCGTGGTTCGCCCACCGTGAAAGTGCACCGTGACATCAGGCCGCCCTTCGAGCAAGCGAGCCAACTTTTCCAGGTCCGCTGCCGCCATGGGCAGCCTGACGCCGACATGCGTGCATTCCGGACCCAGTGGCTCATACGAATCGAAGCCATACCCGAAGGCGTAGTGACGCGCGGGCCGCTCTGCGGACATACCGTTGTCATCCATCACGTCAGTACCTCGTGCCTGCGGAGTGGCCCAAGACTGGCCTTCGGCACGACAGAGCGCGCTCAGACACCGCTTTGAACCAGGTAGATGGCGCAGCCAAGCTGCACGATCAGCCATATCCACCCTGCCCCGAGGAGCTGGGCGCGTGTCCGCATCGGCCAGTCAGACCGCCGCGACAGCCAGATCATCGCGTTGGCTACCATCAGCAAAAGGGCATCGCGGACCATGAAGTGTCCGTGAGGCAGGAACGGCGAACCGCGGCTGGCGACCACCTGGCCAAGCACCAGGATCAGCACGGATACGAGAGCGGCGGCGATCTTCAAGGGCTGCCTGGCCTTCGTGGCGGGCGGTCGCTGCCGCATTGGGTGGGCAGTTTAGCGCGAGGTTTTCGCGTCGGCGCGTTGGCTGTTCGCCGGGCCCTCAAGGGGCGGCCCGGGATCGACGGCCGGTATCTGGTTCATGGCCCCCGCTTGAATGCCGACGCCAGGGCGTTCCCGTCCTTGGTCGCAAACCGCCGCGCAAACTCCTGCTGAAGAAAATCGACAAAGCGGCGCACGCGTGGAGGCTGAAATACGTTGGGGTGGTACATCGCGTGTATGGGAGAGGGCGCGGACCAGGCGGGCGCATGCACGAGCTGCAGCCTGCCAGCGCTTACATCGGCCATGACCGCCCACAGTTGCCGGTACGCAAAGCCACGCCCCAGCACCGCCCATGTGCGTATGACTTCGCTGTCGGTGCACTCGTGGTATCGCCGCACGCGTACGACATCCTCGCCGAGTTGCCACTCATTCCTGGGCCCCGCCTGGGTGGTCAATACCAGGGTGGGCAGCTCCGCGAGTTCATCGGCTTGCGTCGGCATGCCGTGGACTTCGATACATGCGGGCGATGCGCACACTACGCGCCAGCTGTCGGCAAGGTGACGCGCGACAAGATCGCTGTTCTCCAATGGCCCCACGCGTATGGCGATGTCGATGTCGTCCGGCACGAAGCGCGAGAGTGAATCGGACAGCGTCAGTACCACGCGCACGTCAGGGTGCAGCTCCATGAAGCCGTTGAGGACATGGACCAGCACGTTGCGCCCCAGATCCGACGGCGCCGATACGCGCAGCGTTCCGCTGACCGCGTCGGTGCCGCTGCGCACCGCGCGTTCGGCCTCCTTCATGGTTTCGAGCGCCACTCGGCAGGAGGCGATGTAGATGCGTCCTTCGTCCGTCAGGCGCAATTGACGTGTCGTGCGCTCGAACAGGCGAGCGCCAAGCATCGTCTCCACGCGTTGCACGCAGGCACTGGCCGCCGCCGGTGAAAGCCCGGCCCGACGCCCGGCCGCCGACAAGCTGCTGAGATCGGCCACGTCGACAAGAAGCTGCATGTCGCTGAAGCGGTTCATGAGTGCCGGCCCGGAGATGGAAGGCTAGAGCCGGATCATCTTCAAATGATATTTGAAGGTCAATAAATATCGAGGCCCATTATCAAAACCAGGCGCCTGAGTGAGCATGCACTCTCCCCTCCGCCAAAAGGTGTCGCCATGTCATTCACCCAACGGGTGCTCGTTGCCTGCCTCATCGCCGCCATGGCCGCATCGCCCGTCCTGGCCACCCAGGACGACATGAAGCCCGGCGAAAGTGCCGGCCACGGCAAGGTTCCGAAAGCATTGGTTGGCGCCTGGACGCTTGTCCGTTGCGACAACGTCTACCCCGATGGCCATCGCGTGGAGCTCTACGGCCCCCATCCCACGGGCATGTGGCTTATCGACGCCGAGGGCGACTACATGATGCAGATCGTGCGCGCCAAGCGCCTGCCGTTTGCCGCCAACGACAAATCCAAGGGAACGCCCGAGGAATACCGTGCCGCCTCCATGGACACCAATGCCCACTACGGCCACGTGAGCGCCGACGACCATGTCATGCACAGCGACATCGTGCACGCGTCATTCCCCAACTGGGACGGGCGGAGCGGCGACTCCAGTTACACCATCCAGGGCGACGAGCTGACCTACCGCGTCGCCAAGCCATCGAGCGGCGCCGCGGAAGGCGCTCATGGCGAAGTCGTGTGGCGTCGCGTCCACTCCTAGAAACGCATACCGGCAAAGCGGAAGCGATCGCGTGGCGATGGGCTGGCCGAAGCGCGCATGCTCTGGCTGCGACTGGAAGGTCCGTTTTGTCTCGAATGCGGACCTTGCTGCGGCAAGTCGACATCACCCCTTCCGTTCACCACCCGTCGCTGGCGGCGCTGGAGGCTGGGTAGCCGCCCTGCCCCCTCCCGCATCCTCCCGTTAGGGTCGGCAGATTTTCAGCAGCTGCACCGTGTCGGATACGAGTTGCCAGGGATCACCGTGCGGCTCCGTTGGCTCCGGCCTGCGTGCCACGGCCCAGGCACGCTCCATCGCAAACCAATCGATCTTCGCGGGCGGTTTGCCGCTGTCCATGGACTGTTCCAGCGTTTCGAAATAGCGCTTCCAGCGCGTTTCGTACAAGCCGCTGACCAGACCGGCCAGCTGGCGATTGGCGTAATCATGCAGCCCACCCTCGTCGGCCCCGGAGCGTTCGCCCCAGACAGTGAGAATCGAACGCTGATCGTAGTCAAGCTGCGCCGCTTCGGCGTTGTCACCGGCCGCCGCACGGGCTGGCGCCAACCAAGTACCGAGCAGGAAATGCGGATCGCTCGCGAGCAAGCGATCAAGCATTGTCATGTCGTCCAGCCATGTCGATGTCAGCGCGTGGAAGTGTGCCGTGTCCTTCGCTGCATAGGCTGCCTTGATTTGCGGTAGCAATACACGTGCCTGATTGCCAAGCGCCTGGCGCGCGATATCCACCACATCGTAGCGGTACGCGCTGGTTGCGCGTAACGCGGGCGCGACCTTGAGCAGTTCGCAGGTCGCCCGGTCGAAGTGTTCGACGTCATAGCGCATGGTCGGTGGCGACCAGGTTGCCGCTGTATCAACTTCCAGCGAAGGTCGCGCATTGAACAAGCTATCCTGCGCTTCCGACCATTCGCCGGCGGGCATGGCATAAGCCGTCTCGCTCAGAATGCGCCAAGCGGCCGTGGCATGCGGATCGCTGCCACCGTAACGGTAGGTGGCATATGCAGCGAACCATGTCGATGCATCCTGAGGCACCGGCTCCCACGCCAGCGCGGTAAATAGCGCGTAGGCAGCCGGATCAGTGCCGCTGCCTTCGGGCATCCAGGCGATGCCACGCAACGCGCTGCCAAGCTTGCCGCGCCACTGCGCATAGCGTTCGAGCCACACGCCGGCATTCGCGCCCAGCGTGCTATGACCGCCGAAGTTGGGGATGCTGCCAAACGTATACGGCGCACCATGCCAGTCCGTCTCGCGGTCCAGCCCGTTGTAACGGTCGGACAGGCCATCCACCACCAGCACCTGCCCAGGATCCAACGCACGGATCACCTCCGCCGGTGGATTGTGTTGCCAGCCCAGCATCACCCAGCGCGCGCCTGGGTGCGCCGCCCGCAGCGCGGCCATCACGAGGCGGGCGGCTTCACCTTTCGGCACGTTCCCGGCACGGCCACCTTCGTGCAGCAAATCCATCTTGTACATCGTGCTGTCGCCGAACAGCGCGCTCTGCTCTTGGTAGAACGTGGCGGCAACGCGCGTGTACAACGGATCGCGTGGATCGAGCCAATCCGGCCGCTCGAAGCCGACCCAACGGCCTTGCGACACCAACGCAGCGCCAGGATGCTTCGGTGCGAACTGGGACGGTACGGTTCCGAAGTAGCCAGGCAATACCGGCGTCATGCCCAGGGCATGCAGGCGGGCGACAATCTTCTGTGCCAGCGCGACGCGACGTGCGTACTGCCGTGACGACATGGGTGCACCGAAGCCAGCCATGTTCTGCAGCAGCCACCAAGGCTGGTGCGCGGCAGCGGGAATCCACGCAGAGATCTCCGCATTGCTGTAGCCGAAAGACGTGAACGTGCGGCGATACACCTCTTCGGTGCCGATCGGCATGAACACTTCGTTGATGCCATGCAGTGCGAGCACATCAATCTTGTGCTCCCAGGCCGGCCAATCCAGATAAGCATTCGAATAGCCGTCGTCCGTATCGTTCAGGGCGTAGCGATCCGGCACGACGGCGGAACCCTCCATCGGCGAGACCGGTGCGGGCAATGTGACCGGCAGTTGCGCGAGGCTGTCGCCAGGCCAGCCCATGCTGACGTGCACCACCTGCTCTAGATAGGTCTCCACGCCGCGGAGCAGCACCGCCGGCGAGCTACCTTCAATAACGATGTGTCCGGGTGTGCCACGGATGCGGAAGCGATCAGCGCCTTGCCCACCCAACGCGACCAAGGTGAATTGCGCCTGCCAGCGCGGCAGCAGGCGCATTAACGCGGCCTGCGCAGGCGCAACGTCAAAGGCCGGTTTCGCCGGCAGGGTGCCAGCGTGGACAATACTCATGCCGGCACCCGCCATCAGCCAACATGCCAGCCGTTGCGTCCATCGGCCAGGCCTTGCACTAGCCACAGCTTCGCATGCCATGCGGACGATTTCCCATCGCTATGGAAACAACTCGGTGGTAAAGCAGACCATATACATGTCTGCTGAGCAAACGAAGAGATAAAGATCTTTGCCGGAGCGCGCCGTTTATCGGGGCTGCCTTTGCTGATCGACCGGAGCGGTTGGAGAATGAATCCAGCACGCCTTTCTTCAAGGCCCGCTTCACGCTCTGAAGCATTCCGTCAGCTAGGCGACGAAGCCAGCCCGGCGAGCAAATGAGAACCGCAGCGTAGTAGAGCCTTGAGGCAGCAAGCCTCGTCACAAGGCATATTGGGCTGCCTGCAGCGATGCAGGATGGGCGCGTCCGCTATGGGTCGGACGCGGACGTGTCGGGCGCACTCAACCCCCAGCCGACAGGGGCCCAATCTCTGACTCCGCGCTACGACACGACACATTCATCGCCACATGCGTGAGCTGTCGTGGTTCAGCTATCGAACGCCCTTGTGGGCGGCGTGGCACAAGATCAATTTGAGGCCACTGGTGGACGTCTTCCGTCAGACGCTGGTTGCAGCCAGCCGTGCCGTACAAGACGTTGTTCCGGAGAACGCGGCGCCGTGAATGTGCGCAAACGGCCTGGGGCTTCAAGGCGCCCTGCGGGTGGTCACTTGGGTGGCAATGCCCGGCCTGGGTCGAAAGCGGACAATCCTTCCCGGCAACCGAAGGTTGCCACATCCCGGCGGAGCATGGGTTCCCCCATGCTCCGCCGGTCGACCGTTGATGTGAGCGAGAAGCGCCGTTTGCTACGTTTTTACGACTTCTTCCCGAAGTGATAGTCGAGCTCGATCCACCACTGTCGCCCATAGATGTCGTACGTGCTGGATGGGTAGTTCGGCCAGCCGCCGGTGCGATCCACCGGGAATCGATTGGCGATGTTGTTGACGATCAGGGATACCGACGTCTGCGTGTTGAACTGGTAGCCCACGCTGGTATTGAACAGCACGTACGGCGATCGGTAAGCCGACTGATCGAGCAGCGGAATGCGGCCATAGCGGATGCCGTTGATCGTTGCCGACCAACTATCCAGGCGCCAGCTGAGCGTGCCGCTGACCTTGCTTCGCCACTCGTTCTGGTAGGCCAGGCTCAGGTCGTCCTGGATAGGATCGCCGGCGAACTGCTCGTACTTGTGGTTGAAAACAGTGGTGTAGTCCAGCTTGAAGTCATAGTGGCCATAGCGCTCTCCCCAGCGGATGTTAGCCGTGGCATCCATGCCGCTCGTGTGCTCGTTCGCCGCATTGATGGGGTTGATGTCGACCATCGACACGTAGCCGGGATTGACCACGGCGTTGGACGGGTTTCGATGCACACGTGAGATGGCGTCGCGGCACAATGTGGATTGCGGATCGACAGGCGTGCCGGAAAGCGTCTTTCCTTCCAGGCAGTCGGCGTCGGTGCGCAGCAGCTGGTCGACGCTCAGGTCTGTGACTTCGTTGGTGATCGCGATGTGGTAGTAGTCGACCGAAAAGTCGATGTTCCGCGTGGGCGACCAGACCACGCCGTAGGTGAAGGAACGGGCTTGCTCCGGCTTCAGGTTACGGTTGCCGCTCTGGCTGTAGTTGATGTTGAACACCTGGTCGCAGCTGCCGTAGGGCTGGTTGCTCTGACGGCACAGGTAGTAGTCGGTCTGGCCCGGCTCGTAGCCCAGCGTCTGCGTGGAGAAGATGTAATTCATGTCAGGCGCGCGGAAGCTGGTGGCATAGCTTCCGCGCAGCAGGAGCCCGTCGATCGGACGGTATTCCAGGCCCAGGTTGTAGGTGGCTTTGCCGATCGAGTTGCCGGCGAAGTTGAAGCGGTCGTAGCGCGCCGCGCCCGACAGGATCAGCGACGACAGTATCGGCGCATTGAATTCCACGCCCACGGCCTGGTTGCGTCGCGTGCCACGCGAGTCATCCGCGCTCGACGTCCCCCAGAAGTAACCCTGGTTGATCCGGGCGTCGGGGGTGTTGCGAAAGCCCTGGTCACCCAGCTCGGCCACGGCGGCGATGTTGAGATCGCCGTGGGGCAGCTCCAGCACCGGACCATTCACGACAAGGCTGGCGGTTTCCGTCCACGAGGTATTCTTGCTCGTGCTGCGTGCGGCGATGGAGTCATAGTCCTGGCCCGATAGCGGGCTGTAGAGCCTCGACAGGTTGGGCGCGTAGATCGGGAAAGGCGTGCCCTGGACGTTCTGCGTGCCGATCTGCGGACCAAGGAAGAACGAATCCGCGTCGGTCAGGAAGCGGTAGCGCGTCTGCTCGCTGCTGTAATGGGAGGTGGTGAAGTTGGCGTCGTACTGCCAGCGACTATCGCCAAAATTTCCCTTGGCGCCGACGGACGCCGTCCACGACCGCTCGAGGTAGATGCGGTTGTAGGCGCTCAGGCCGATGCCTTCATCCGGGGCGATCGTTCGCTGCCAGTTTTCCAGCTGCTGCGTGTTCGCATCCCAGAACGGCCCCACGACGGTGGAGGTTCCCCAAGACGGCGGACCGATCAGGGTACTGGTGACCTTTGTGTCATCGGCGAGGAAGTCGCCGTACAGAGACGTGTGGTCGTTGAGCGCGTAGTGAAGCGAAGCAAAGGCCGACGCCTGCCGCTTGCCAGCGCCGATGGTTCCGTCGTTGTAGTACCGATCGCTGCCGCAATACGTCCCAGGCCTGTTGGGATCATTGCTGGTTGCAAGGCCCACGCTCCCGCCCATGAGGCCGGAAAGGGCAGAGCAGGCACCATTGGGTGGTGAGAAATACCCGCCGCCGATGGGGTCGCGAATGGAGGCCACCGAGGGCACCGATGTCGTGGGGTCGATCGCGCCGCGGGTGTAGGACGCACTCAGGTTGCGGTCGCCGAACATCAGCGGCTGCACGTGATTGAGCTCAAGCCCGGCGATGCCGGTCAAATTACCGGCAGAGATGCCCTGGGTCAGCTGCAGGCGCTGGTTCTCGCCGCCACCGCCCTGAGTGCCACCGGCGCGCACGTTGATGTCGGTGCCGTCATAGTGTTGCTTGAGGATGATATTGACGACGCCGGCAATGGCATCGGAGCCATAGATGGCCGACGCACCCGCATCGGTAATTTCGATCCGCTCGATGGATTCGGATGGGATATTGGCGAGATTGACCGCGTTGACTTCGCCGTTGTACGCCACCGGGTACTCCGCCAGGCGATGACCATTGACCAGCACCAGCGTGTGGTTGGGTCCAAGGCCGCGAAGGCTGACGAAACTGGCGGCTGGCGTGAAGGTGCTGCCGAAATCCTGGCCGGTGGTAATGCCCGTGTTCTGCGTGGCCTGTGAAATGGCGTCGTAGGCGTTTCGATAACCCCTGGCGTCGATGTCCGCTGCGGTGATCACCGTGACGGGTGACGGCCCTTCCAGGTCAGAACGGGGAATGCGCGAACCGGTAACGACCACTTGCTCGAGCTGCTTGACGGGCTTCTTTTCCGCGTCGGCACTCGTTGTCGTGGACGACTGCGTTTGCGCTTCACTGGCATTGCCGCTCACGGGTTGCGGGTTGGTTTGTGCCCAGGCTGACGCCGAAAGGGTGATGCCGATCGCGATGGCGATGGCACTGCGCTGGAGTCGCTTCTTGCTTGGCACCGATACGGAGACGGGTCGTGACATGGCGGGGTTGTTCCTTGATATGACACATCGATCCGGCGACTGACGCCAGACGAGGTGTTCCTTGTGGGGTTTGACTGCTACGGGGAGGGGCGGACAACAGGTACGACTGGACGTACTTTCAACAAGACCTGGCGGAACAGAGGCCGCTGCGTTCGATCGGGTCTTGGAATGTGTTGACGTGCATGACCTAGTGACTCATCCGGGCGTAATCGCACGATGCGAGTGGACGTCCATGCCTCTAATTCTTCTTGAGTCGCCTGCCATGTCAACCAACGGCCGCGTCTCGACCAGCCCCTGACCGGTGCATCAGCAGTCTTGCCATGCCACACCTGCTGATGCCTTGGCATCACTCAAGGAAGCGCTCTGGTCGATCTTCTGCCTGATTTCACAGCAGTTTCACCAAGATGGGATGTCGGCTCTTGTCCAGGCGGCAAGGCGCAGCTTATGCCGAAGAAAGCCTAAGCTTATGAGGAATAACCATGAAGAAACGCCCTGACATCTGCATCGTTTCGCGATCGCTTGGCCCCTTTCACCTCCTTGAAAAGATGCCACTGATGGTCGGCGATGGTGGTCATCGCGACGGGAGCATCAAGGCTATGCCCTTTCGTCTTGGCCAAGGAGTGCCAAAAGATCGGCTTTGAATCCAGCAGTCCGCGCAGCGAGATCTTGCGCCCGTCATGACGCAGGGCGTGGCGCCTTCATGCGGGTGGGTTCGCCCATGGCGTCGAATGGCTTTCGAAAAGAGAACGCCGTGGGCGTGGGGCCATGGATGTGGAGATGATCGATCCGCTCCACGGCTTCGCTCCAGCTTGGCTGGTGCTGCCCGTCGACCCACCACGCCACATAGGTTGGCCATGACCCGCTTTCGGCCCAATCCGCACGCCGTGACAGCGCCTCGCGATGGACGCCGTGATAGGCGAAGGCTGCGACCGATTCCAGGTCACGCCACAACGAAAGAGTCATCGCAAGCCGAGTCATCGCGAGTCCATCCGGGGCGCAGGCGGGCGCAATGACCGGCCCCCACGAGTGCTCCCACGTTTCCACATCCCGGACAGATCGGTCAAAGAAGCCTTCGCTACCCTCGGCGGCCGCGTAGACGTCTCCGATGCGGTCGACGAAGCCTTGAACGAGAGGATCGCCGACGGGCGCCCTTAAGACGCCGAACGTGAAGAAGGCAATGCGAGGATTGATGTGCATAGGACAACACCTCCCAGTGAGACCGCGAGCTGAAGCACGTTGGCGGGAATGGCCGGAGGATGGCTGCCACGGCCATGCCCGCGCCGGGTCGAAAGCGAACATCTTTTGTCGATGCCGCATAACCGATCGACCCGTGCCGCCGAAAGAAGCAAGGCGCCCATCGTTACAACTACCAGAGCCACCGACCCTTTCGAACACTGCTTTCGGCCGCTCCGCTTGCGCTATCGCGTCGTTTCCGGCCGTTCGATGGATGCCATTCGGCCTACCACCCGGTCCGCTTCGGGCTTCGCCTGCCGGTCAGTCACGTTGGGCTCTACCCTGACATAGCCCGCCGCCAGGCGGTCGGTGAGGTAGCCCATGCTCTGCGTGGTCATCTGCGCGCGCTAGGCCAATTCACTGAGCCGCGATCCACCCTCGGCTATGTTGCGGAGTAAGCTCGAACGCGGGCCGAATGCCGGGAAAGCCGGCCTCGGTCAACCGTCCGTAGACACGAGTACGTACCGTCTCTTCGATGCGGCGCAGCAAGGACCCCAGGGTCCGTCTCTGAAAAGTGAGGTTGGTCGGTTCCATGGGGCAGTATCGACACTAGACAGTCCATCTGTCTGTTGTAGACAGGCGTTCTGTCCAACGGAGGATCAGGATATGCCAGGGCCCATCGTCGTCGATGCGGGTGCGTCGCGGGCGTTGAACATCGTCGGCGAGAAGCTGACGGTGCTTGCCTCCGGCGACCAGACCGGAAGCTACGAGGTGTTCCATCAACTGGGTGCGGAAGGCAGTGGTCCGCCACCGCATCATCACCCCTGGGACGAAGCCTTCTACGTCATCCGCGGCGCGGTCACGTTTGGCATGGGCGACCAGGAATTGGTGGCGCTGCCTGGGACGTTCGTGCACATACCCGGGGGAACAACGCACTGGTTCCGGTTTGGGGAGGACGGCACCGAGATGGTGTCGCTCACGTCACATGCTGGCGCCGCCGCCATGTTCGCCGAGTTCGACCGCGAAATCGCTCCGGACAAACCGGACATAGCCAAGCTGGTTGAGATCGCTGGCCGCCATGGCGCCACGATCGGGGCACCGAAGGGCTGAGGGTAGTAACGCAGCAGGCACTCGACGTGGCGCTGCTACCCGCCAGTTTGACGATGCCTGTCGAATCTCCACTATGTGTGGATGGCGGACGTTCGGGCTATCGTCCATTCACGTCTCCGAAGATCTTGCACTACGTCGGCGGTCGCCATCGTTACAACTTCTTCTTGTTATATCGGTTCGCCTACCGATAGGCACTGTCATTTGGCTCTCGCTCCTCTGCAGAGCAAGCGGAGTCCGATCCTTCAACGATGCGGAGTCCATGGCCAGACCTGCCGGGGTCGATGTCCAAGCCCGGTGGGAATATCAATTAAACAGTGGTCTCCATGCCCGCTGTCGTTCGCCGCGCCGGCTTCCTCGTTTCCGAGCTTCAGCGCACTCATCGCTGGCCAGCGGCTACGCACGATGCAATTGGCGAAATCAAAATTCCGGAAGCACGCGCCTAAAGGGAAGAGAAGCACCAACGCCAAGGCCGGCTTTCCACGTTTCAATCTCCCCTTCTTGAGATCCGCCATGGGTCGAAAGCGGACGTCAAAAATCTACAGTCGCGCCTCGGCAGATGGGCCAAAGCGCGACTGTACGTTCCACGCGGGTTCCCCTTACTGCTTGTTGGCCACCCATGACGTCGTGCGATTGCGCAGCTTGTCCTCGGTAACCACCTTGAGGGTCTTGCCATCAGCAGACACCGTCGCCGTCATGACGGTAATGACCTTGCCATTGCGAAGGTCACTCTCCTCGAGCGTGTTGCCGGCAACTTTGACTTTGACACTCGTCACGCCCGGATCACCCTGGAAGGGAGCTTCGGTGCCGTCGATCTTCGCGCTGTAGGACTGACCGTTGGGCATGCTGAAACTGAGCATGCCGTCCGCCTCTTTCCACGTCCACGTCGTGCCGTTGTCGGACACGTGGAGTGCCTTCGAAATCTGCCATTTTCCCGACCACGCATGGGAACCCGCAGGCCCGGGGGCCACCCGGACGAACTCGTAGGAACCCGTCACCGGCGCGCCACTGCCGGTACTGTCGATGTACTCGTTCCGGCCCGTCTTGCCGTCGGCTGCCAATACGGCCGACATCGTCTCGGTCACCTTGCCAGCCTTCTTGTAGGTGGTCTTGATCGTATGGGCATCCACCACTTCGACGGCTACGGTGTCGAAATAGGGGTTGCCCTGGACCGGCTGGTCCTTCCCGTCAGCCTTGATTGTGTAAGGCGGGACACAGGTTTTGCAGTCGAACATGCCGTTCTGCAAGACGAACTCGTACGGTTTCTTTGACTCCTGGGTCTGGCTCAAATCGGTCTTCCAGGTGCCGTCGAACACACTACCTGCAAAGGCGCAAACCGGCGACACAAGTGCCAGGGCAGCAAAGACCTTTCGGAACGTACTCATCATCGGTACTCCCTTCAGTAGGTGACGGAGGTGGCCATGAGCGGCCGTTGTTGCAGCGAAACCAACGTCGCTAAAGGGTCTTTGCACGGAGCAGTGCTTACAACTATGCCTTGTCGTGTATTGATTTACCCCGACGAGGTGAGAAACACTTGACGACTTTGCCGCGGATGTCGCCAGCTGCGCCCCGGCCCGCTCGAACTACCATCAGGAAGTGTCCGCTTTGGGTCGGAAGCGGACCTACCGCCAAGCCGCAAAACCCGCAGCCAAAACGATAAGAAGGAAGCCAACGACCAGGATTTTAGTTAGGCGGCGACTGTTCCTTCGTACAAGCGGTGGAGCTTCGCTCTGCACCCACTTCGTATCACCGGCGACCTGCATTTCCCAAGGTCCCCAGGTTTCCCGACGATAAAAAAGGGCCTGATAGGGCTTCAACGCCTGCCCTAGCTCACCGAGAAGGGCATCAAACCCAACTAGGCTCCCGGCGATTTTTGCCAAGCACTCGTCGTTCGTACCCAGAATCCAAGAATCCGTCCCACTTCTGGGGGCACTCGCAGTAATGACCTGTGCGATTGAACTTAGGGGGATGGTATGGGTACGGAAGATGCCTGTAATCGAGAGGCCGCCGGAGACAACCTGCACGTTGTAGCGCCACACGTAAATGAAGCTCCACGCCAAAAACGCAAACACCGCAGCTCCAAGCAGGGTTAACGCCGCATAGGCACCCGCGCCTGAAAATGGTCCTAATGCGATTACCGCCTGCGAAAAACCTCCAAACGCCATAACGAGAACAACCAAGAGCAGAAAAGGAAACCACCTAGGAAAGCTGTGCTTCATAGATCCTCTGTCGCTACGGTTTTGGATAGACCCTGTGCCGTGCCTACGCCAGGGGCGCGCCTGACGATTTCCAGCCCAATGTCAGCTATGGGTCGGAAGCAGACCTTAGCCGATCTGCTTTGGTTCGGAAGCGGACTTTCTCAGCGGTCCCCTAGGCCTCAGCTTCGGCGGCTTCCAGCAAGCTCACGCCGACCGCACTGCGTGACCTACAGGAGCGTCACAGCTCACTCGCTTGCTTCCATTGCACGGGTATTGCTTTCCACAGATCAGGGTTGATGCTGCGAACTTTGGGTCCAGGGTGAGCAGAGGTGAGTACGCGAAAGCCCATCGCCTGGATCAAGGGAAGTGCCATTTTGGCCTTACCACCAACCAGAACTACTGTCTGAACATTCGGAAGGAGCGGCAGCAGGTTCTTCAATTCATCAATCCCTCGACGGACTTCTTCGCTCGTCGTCTTGATCGTTTCATTCCATCCTGGGATGACGTTCCAAAGTACAGTTCGCTTTCGAGAAATCCCCGCCTGCACCATGAAACGGAATAGGGCTTCCGCGGTTGGGTCGTCGTTGTTTCGTGAGATGAACCCCGATCCCTTTTGCTTTCCGGTCGCTGAAGTCTTCGGGCCTGGTTTTTCCAAAAGGAAGAGCATGTCCGCGTCCACCCCTCCATCGAGAGGGTCGAAGTCCTGAAACTCCCAATCTGGGTATTTCGCCCTTAAGCCATCAACATACCGAGAGAGAGGTTCGATATGGCGCGCGAAGAGCATTCGCTCGCGCTCCGCAATCGCCTCGGGCTTCCGGAGCGAACGCGGCGCGTCCGGGATTGTGCTTGTCATGGTCTGCATGTGAAGAATTGCTAGCCTTTTGATGATAGTCACCAATCGCGACTACGTTCCAAGTCGCATCCGACACGTCATCGACAATACGGACTTCATGCACCGATGACGCTTCGTTCCAGTGTCCTCTTTGGGTCGAAAGCGGACCTCCGGTTCCTTATTTCCTCTGGCGTCGTTGGTTCATCCATCGAGACACCACAACGACCGAACCAGCGACTAACCAAATCACCTGCAGCAGTATCAAACCGATTCGCAGGAGTTCGGATTTCGTCTGGATGCCCCAGCCAAGCACCAGGCAAACAGCCAGGAAGCCAAGTAAAGCCATAGGACTGAAACTGGTCGTGCCCGGTGCTTTTCGATCCATACCCCCTCCTCTGGGCCGAGATGGCCGCCCCACATTGGCTGATCTCAAACAGCTGGCGTTTCGAGGCCGTGCTCCGTGGGCTGGGGCGTAATGGTCATCACCTTGAGCCGTTCGGATCCTTCAAACCGGTGCCAGACGCCCACGGGTATGACAATGAGTTCGTTCCCGGCGAGGAAGTACCGTTCTTCCTTGGCGTTCGTCAGCAAAACAACCGTGGTTGTTCCTTCCAGCACCATGACGACTTCGTCGCCGTTCGGGTGGCGCTCCCACTCGCTGGAGCCGGAGTAGTAACTCGCATACACCGCCCCGTCACGATACGGCACGACTTCGGCGAATGCCTCGCTGGCGTCTTGCCCGAAGGCCATCGCTGGAGATCGATTCGGCAGGTGCTTCAAACCCGACAGAACGTCGGTAAGTGACCTTTTCATAGACGGCTGGCCATCCCTTTTGGCTGCATCAAATCGTGTGGTGATCCGGCACGGGAGAAGCTATGCCCGGCCCCCTTCCTGATGTCCGCTATGGGTCGAAAGCGGACATTTTCCATCTAACGATTTATCGCAACTCCATGTATCGCCTGAAGGCATCAAGCGTTCCAGCCCAATAGAAGTGCAGATGTCGGTAGATGGACATCGTGGGAAATCCTGATGCCTCGAACTTCACGACTGTACGCTGCCCATCGGCGTGGACTTCAAAGCGCAGTGTCGTATAGCTAGACGGCTGATCCGGCAGGCGAGATAACGAACTGAGATGCGTGAAGCTCACTTCTTCGCACGGAAGGAACGATAGGACCACGCCCCTGTTCTCGAACGGAAGGTGGTGCGCGCCGCGAATGACAATCGCACTTCCTGGCATCCATGTCGTTTCCACCTCGACGGAGTAATCGTCACCACCAAGCCATTCACGCATGCTGCGAAGGTTAACCAAATGGTTCCAAACCGAAGCAACGGGCCTCTCCACAACAACTTCTTCGCGGAAGTAAGCCGGTGTATCACAGTCAACGCTGGATCGTGGATTCATGGCTCGACATCCCAATCACGCATTCGAAATCCGAAGACTAACCCAGGTCGCGGGGCCCATGGCTTCCCAGACTTGAACTGTCCACTTCGGGTCAAAAGCGGACCTTAGAAATCCTGGCCGGCCCTTTGCTCTGAAATGCAGGCAAGGGCCTCGTCCACGGCTTTCTTACCCCATCTTTCGGCAGCGAGTACATTCAAAGTTCCGCCCGCGAACTCATCCCATGCACAACAGGCCGAACCTGAGCTGTGCGCCTACCGGCCAGACGCTACACAGACGTTCTCACTGCTCAGAATGGTGAGTTCGTGAAGGTCGTCGCCAGGCACATCTCTAGTCCAGCGCCTAAGCACACGTGGCGTTCGATTCGTCCCCATGTGGATCTCCTTGGCGCGGTGCGCCTGGTCCGCATGGAATCACGAGAACGAAAAGGCCCTCCTTTTCCGCGCTATCGGGTCTGCCCTGCCATCGTATTTTTCAACGTATTTCGCACGAACATACGATTCAACTGAGACCTTTTTTCCTGCTCGCATTGTCTATACGCTCGAAGCATCCGCCGACGTGAGACTTCCTCAGGGGGAGTGAGCTTGGCACGTCTTCCGGCTGCGGATGGGGAGAAAAATTCAAGGGAGACTCAAGGGCCATCGCGGTTGCGAGGTAGGCAGCTGCCGGTCAGCGGCGGAGCCGTTGTCTGCAGATGCCAGGGCGCAGCTTTGCCTGGCCTTTCTGATCAAGCACGCGCCGCAAGGCGCCTGCTCAGCGACCTTCAAATAATGAATTTCCTGGGAGGAAGTAATGCAGTCCAAGAACGCATTCGGCATTCGTTGCATTGCCAAGATCGTGTCCGTCGCCGGACTTGTCGGCGCCACCTCACTCCTGCCTGCCATGGCATCGACGGCCGATATCGCCGCCGAAGCACAGGCACAGGCGCTCAAGACCTGGCACGAAACCATGCGGCAGATGGCGCCGCCCACGGAGGGCTGTTTCCACGCCGCCTTCCCCAGCGTCATCTGGGAAAAGACCGCCTGTCAGGCGACCAGCTATCGTTCCGAACCGCACGTGAAGTTCAGCACGGCGGAAACCGTGGGCAATGGCAATGACTATGCCGCTGCCACCTCTGGCATCACCACTTCGGCCACGGGCACCTTCCCGGTGGTGACGGGCGTGACCAGCGAAACCGATGGCACCACCGCCAACAGCTACACGCTGCAGCTCAACACCAACCTGGCCAACTCCTCGCCTGCCTGCGCCAGCTATGGCTATTCGAGCTGTCAGGTGTGGCAGCAGTTCATCTATTCCTCGAGCTATGTCGGTGGCGTGGCGCAGGTGTTCATGCAGGACTGGATGTTCATCCCGGCACGCTCCCGCTGCCCGCGCAGTGGCGGCTGGACGTCGTACAAGACCAGCTCGTACAACGGCTGCTACAAGAACAGCAATGCGGTGAACACGGTACTGGTGCCCGCCAGCCAGCTGGGCAACCTGAAGCTGGCCGGCTCGGTGACCAAGAACGGCAACGACACGGTGACGTTCACCAATGGCACCCAGGCCTATGCGGTGAGCCAGCCGGACAGCACGCTGGATGCTGCCTATGTGTGGAACCAGTCCGAGTTCAACATCGTCGGCAACGGCGGCGGCTCGGCGGCCACCTTCAACAGCGGCTCGTCGATCACGGTGAACCTGCAGGTGAACGATGGCAGCACGAATGCCCCGAGCTGTCTGGCCAACGCCGGCTCCACCGGCGAGACCAACAACCTGAACCTTGGCGCGTGCAGCACGGCGGGCGGCACCTCGCCTTATATCCAGTTCACCGAGTCGAACTGATCGCCTCAGGCAGCGACACGCTGCACGGGTGAATCCAAAGCCGGGGGCTAGTGCCCCCGGCTTTTTTTTGCTGCGACACGGTGGAAGGAACGTGCTCTCCGGTTCACCGCGGTGATCGGAAGGTAGCCGCTAACGCAACGAGATGCTCAACCATCGATCGCGCGAATGAACCGGGCCGGGTTGCCGGCGACAAGACTGTTCGGCGGCACGTCCCTGGTCACGACGGAGCCGGCGGCAATGACCGAGTTCTCACCCACCGTTACCCCGCCGATGACCGTTGCACCGGTGGCGATCCACACGTTTCGTTCGATCACGATGCGCTTTCCGATGGTGACGGACCGACGCTGCGCGGCGTCGAGGGGATGACTGGTGGTGATGAGGCTTACGTTGGGGCCGATCATCACGTCATCGCCGATATGCAGGCCGCCAAGATCGTGGAACGTGCAGTTCTGGTTGATGAACACGCGACGGCCGACTCGAATCTCTTCACCGCCCGCGGTATAGAACGGCGGAATCAGCATGAAGCTCTCGTCGACCGGTTGGCCGATGAGCTCGCCAAACAGTGCACGGATTTCCCCGTCATCGTTGAACGTCAGGCGATTGAGTGCCGCCGTGATCAATCCCGCGCGCCTGACGCCGGCCACCATCTTTGCGGATTCCGGCGTGCGCCCCTGGACGATGGTGTGCTTGTCATTCGTCATGCGGTGTTTCCTTGCCAACGCTTGTCACTGCTTTCCGATGGCGCCGCAGCACCCAGCCACCGTCATGTCACGGGCAGTCGCTCGTCCGCCGATGTCCGGGGAAGATCATGGCGCGGAAGCGGCGCCAGGAAGTCGGCCACGGGCTCGAGGATCAACTCCGGCAAGCTCTCGGCGATGGCGCCACGCAGTTCCTGCCAGGCTTCTGGATCGACCGAGGGGCGCGAGAGCCCTTCCGCCTTGGCGGCTGCCGACGGCCACTGCGTATAGCTGTACCAGAGGCCGTCGGGGCCGCGATGCAGGCGCGAGCCCAGCGAGCCCCGTTCGGTCAGGAGCAACTGGGTGACCCGCGACCAGGCGCGGACAAAGGCCTCTTCAGAGCCTGGATGGAGGCGCCAACGATAAATAGCGCAGAAGGTGGGGCCCGTGTTGTCCATATTCCATTCCTTTAGCTGTGATCATTCCGCCGGGCGTCCCGCCTGCGTGATCGCAGACATGTCCCGCATCCGTATGCCTAGCGCCGCTTTCTCAGGGGATCGAGCAGCGGCTTCAAGCCGTTGTGGTCGATTTCCAGCGCCAATGCGAGCAGGTTTCCAAGGTCGCCTTTGGGGAAGCCTTTGCGTGCATACCACGCGAGATAAGCACCGGGCAGATCGGCGATGAGTCGGCCCTGGTACTTGCCGTAGGGCATGGTCACGGTGACCAGTCGCTGCAGGTCTTCGGGCTTCACCGGGTCATCCGCTCCGGGCAACCGGCGCGAGGCGTGGCCTGCGGCTGTGCGCTTGTTTTCATGCATGCCTCCCGGCGTGAACCTGCCTGCGCGAGTGCTTGCTCCACGGCAGGCGGGCATCACGGCGGGCGATGTTTGATTCCATCGATTATCCACGGGGCGAAGGCGGATATCGCCTCGCCCCTTCACGTACGCGGCGAATCAGTTGTCGTCGCCATTCAACAGCGAGCCGACGATGCCGCCGATGAGCGCGCCACCCACGGTGGCCCGCCCGCCGCCACTCTCGTTGCTGGGCAGGTATTCGGCAATCTGGTGTGCCAGCCGCGAGATGGGCAGGGTTTGCAACCAGACGGTGCCCGGGCCGGTCAGCGAGGCGAGGAAGATGCCGTCGCCGCCGAAGATCGCGTTCTTGATGCCGGGAACCGTGGTGATCTGAAAGCTGACCGACGACTGGAAGGCACCAACGTGCCCCGGATGAACCCGCAGGGTTTCACCCGGCGCCAGATCCTTGCGGATAAGTTCGCCGGAAAGTTCCAGCCAGGCCGTGCCCGTGCCGCCCAGCTTCTGCAGGATGAAACCGTTGCCGCCGAAGATGCCGGCGCCAAGCGACTGCTGGAAGCCCACGCCGATGGTGACCTGCGGCGTGGCGCAGAGAAAACCGTGGCGATGCACCAGGTATTCGTTACCCGGGCTCACCGACACCGGCACGATGTGGCCCGGCACCTTGGTGGCAAACGCGACCACGCCCGGAGTGCGCACGGCGCGGTACTCGGTCATGAACAGGCTGCCGCCGCTGACCACGCGCTTGAACACGCCCAGCAAGCCGCCACCGCCGCCCATCTGGGTGTGCGTGGTCATCTGGATCGATGCGGTCATCCATGAAAGCTCCCCGCTTTCCGCGAAGACGCCGTCGTCAGGATCAAGCTGTACTTCCAGCACGGGCATGACCGTGCCCTGGATGCGTGTCTGCATGTGGTGTTTCCCCCATGATGGATGGTTGCGTGAATGAGGTCGGCGTGGGCGTTCGCGCCGGAACGGGATGGCGTCAATGAGGGGGCGTGAGAGGCCTGATGCCGGTGATCGCCAGATAGGTATGCGGGCCATCCGGCGACGACGCCGGTGCCCGGTAGCAACCCAGCGCCTTGAGCTGCTGCACCGCCATGGCGGCCAGATCCCACGCCATCGCCTCGCCACCGATGGAGAAGGCGCTTTCCTTGCCGAACAGATCGAACCCGGTGACGGCCTGCAGCTGCTTCAACGGCAGCGCCTTTTCACGCAGCGGGGCGATGAAGGTCGGGTTGCTCCATGCCCATTTCCAACTGCTGGACTTCGGGGAAAAACTTCCGATGCCGATGACTTCGGCTTCGACCGCCAGCTTGTCATCGCGATCGAAGAACTGCAGCCTGGCGCCTTCCTGCTCGAACCACCAGCGTTTCATCTCCCCCAGGTCATAGGCATGGCTCAACTGCGCCTGTTTCGCCCGCAGTTCGTCGTTGGCCTTCGCGAGGAAAACGTCGAATTCTTCGTCAGTCATGCCGCCCCCTGAGCCTTGCCGTGTCGCGCCAAGAATCTACCGTTCGCCGCGTTCCTGAAGAGCGTGCCGACATAGTTTCCACGATACCCATGACGGGGCCAATGCGTCGCACGCATCCGGACGAAGCGCGACAGGCCACCGCAAGCCAGTGCAATGACCTCCGGCAGGGAATGACCAACGTCACTGTGTACGGATCGTCGGCAAGCGCCAGACTGACGTCACTTTGACAGGGGGATCAAAGATGCTTATCTCGGGCCAGCAGGTTGCCTTTACCGCGCCTGCCGGGGCAAAGCCCTGGCAGCGCTGGTTGCTGTATTCGTCGCCCGCGCGGCTGGCGATATTCATCGCCGTGTTCGTGCCCGGTGTCATGGTGATTACGAAGGCCATGCACGCACTGGGATGGACGCATGATGCAAGCCCGCTGCAGGCGGGCCTTGGCCAGTTCTTCGGGCGCATCGTGCCGGCACTGGTGGCGTATCTGGTGTTGACCCGGCTGGTTGAACGTCGCGTGCCCGCCGAGCTGCTGTCGCGCGACATGGTTTCACGCGCACTGGCCGGGCTGGTGACGGGCACCCTGTTGTTCAGTGCGGTGGTCGGCGTGCTGTGGCTGCTCGGCAGCTACCATGTCGTCGGATTCAATCCGCACGCCAATTGGGTGACAGCGCTGCTGATGGTGGGCCTGGGCGCGGGTATCGGCGAAGAGATCATGTTCCGCGGCGCCCTTTTCCGCATCGTGGAAGAAGGCTTCGGCAGCTGGGCGGCCATCGTGGTTTCGGCGCTGTTCTTTGGCCTGGCGCACATCAGCAATCCAGAGGCCACGCTGTGGAGTTCGGCGGCCATCACCATCGAGGCGGGCGTGCTGTTTGGCCTGCTCTACATGGTGACGCGCTCCTTGCCCCTGTGCATGGGCCTGCACGCCGCATGGAATTTCTGCCAGGGCACGGTCTACGGCATTCCGGTGTCGGGCACGGCGGCGGACGGCTGGCTGGTATCCACACGCACCGGGCCGGACTGGCTCACCGGCGGTGCCTTTGGTGTGGAAGCTTCGGTGATCGCCATGCTGACGTGCATGCTGTTGTCACTGGCACTTCTGGCCATCGCGCTGAAGCGCGGTTGCTTCGTCTCGCCCGGTTGGGTGCGGCACAGGCAAGGCGTGGCGCCGTTGCAGGGCGCGCAGGCGGCAGCGTAACGCGCTCGCGTGCGCCTGCCTTGGAGCCTGTTCACAACCTCCTTCAGACGCAAAATTTCCTCACCGTCATTCCCGCGAAAGCGGGAATCCAGAGTTTTTCCGCTTTCGATGGCGCTTAAAGTCACTGGATTCCCGCTCTTGCCCCCTTTTCGGGGTTCGCGGGAATGACGGTGAGGGGTAGCGAGGTGTTACCGCGAGACTTTGAACAGGCTCTTAGTGCGACGCGACCGCCAGTCCAAACTTGGTGGCGTGTGCTTCAATCTCCGGATCCATCCCGCGCGCGGCGGCCAGATCGGCCTGACCCGCATCGGCTTGTCCGGCGCGGATCTTCGCCAGGCCAAGGCCATAGCGCGACCACGCGGCATGTGGCCGTTCCGCCACGGCCTGTTCGTACGCCTTGATCGAATCGGCGTAGTTGCCCAGGCGCAACTGGATCAGGCCAAGACTGTCGAGATAGGCCGCGTTCGCGCCATCGCGCTTGATCGCCTTGCGACAATCCTTCAGGCCGTCGTCGAGCATCTGGTTGCTCAGGCCGCGCGCCCAGCAGCGTTCGTTGAGCACGGCGCCGAGCATGGCGTCGCTGCCGTGCAACCGGATCCAGTCGTCGAGCAGGGGCAACGCCGCGGCGGGTTGGTCGAGCTGGATGTAGAAGCCCGCAATCGAGCGCGCGTGCGCGGAACCGGCAGGCGCCAGCGCGCTGGCTGCGGCCACGTCGGCGGCGGCACCATCATGGTCTTTCCGCAGGTAGCGGAGCCGCGCGCGCAGCAGCAACGCATCGAAATCCTTCGGGTCCAGGCCCAGGGCCTTGTCGGCGTCCGCGAGCGCGGCGTCGGGCTGTTTGTTGGCCTCATGCGCCGCGGCACGGGACACATAGTAAGCAGCCTGATCCGGCGCCAGGCGGATGGCTTCGTCCAGGTCGGCCACGGCCGCGTTCGGCTCACCGCGTGACAGGTGGGCCTGGCCGGACAACGCGTAATCACCGGCGGTTTTCGACGCGGTGCCACTGCCACCCGTGGCATGGTCTCCATCGGGCTTGGCGCCATCGGCGGGCGCATCCGCATAGGTGAACACGCGGCCGCCGTTATAGGTGAAGAACACCCGCTTCGTGCTGTTGGCGATGAACATGCGGTGGGCGAGGATGAAGTCCACGCCGAGCAGCAAGTCCACGTCGTCGCCAATGCGATCGTCAAGGACCATCATCTGGCTGTGCTGGATGGTTTCCGAACCCACGGAGAAGGAATCCACCTTGGCCGTCCATGTCTTCACCGGCTTGGCACCGACGCCAATGCTGGTGCTGCCGGCCCTGGCATCCTTGAGGTCGATGCCGGCGCGCTCGGCGGCGTTGCGGCTCAACACGGTGGCGGCCGCGCCAGAGTCGAGCACGGCCTTCACCTTCTTGCCGTTGATGGTGACGGTGAGGAAGGTGCGCCGGTCATACCGGTTGGCGGACGGTTCGATCTCGGCGTCGTTGTATTTGCCGTCCTGCACCCAATACGCCAGCATCGTCTTGTCGCAATGCTCCGCCTTGAACAGCGTGATCTTGCCGTGGGCAAGATCGAGCTCCAGGTCGGCGATATCGAGCAGGTTGGCACCGAGCAGACCGGTGCCGATATCCGTGCCGCCCACGATGAAGTCCACGTTCTTCAACGTGGTGTCGAGTATGCCCAATTCCTTGACGTGCGCTTGCTGGATGTTCGCGGAGCCACCGACGCCGCTGATGCGGTAGCCGAAGGGCGCCGCTTCCAGCTTGAGTCCAAGCGATGATGCGTTGGCACCCGACATGATGTTGAAGAACGCACCGGTATCGATGACGAAGCGTGTGCTGGTTCCGTTGATCTTCACCATGGTGGTGGCCTGGTTGCCGACCATTTCCACCGGCAAGGTGCCGTAGCTCTTCAAATGGCAGCCTTCACCCCACGCCTGGCCCGCCAGCAGCAGGCCCAATCCAAGACAGCAAAAGCGCAGCATCCCTGTCCTCCCCTGTTTGCCATGACGGCAGCATATATGGCGGGCCCGGCAACGCAACGCCCTGCGCCATGCCCCCGGCGGCAGCCCGCCCCGGCCCATGAAGGTGCCTCCACCCGCGCAACGACGTCAGGCGTAACATCGGCGGCGCCCGTCACTCGTACCGCAGGGGATGCCATGAAGATTGAGACCGTTGCGATCGTGCTCTTCGCCGCCTGGTTCTTTTCCGAGGGTCTGATACTCCGCACGGCGCGCGACCGGAGCGGCGCGAACGTGGACCACCGCTCGCTCGCCGTGCTGGCGACCAGCAACATGCTTTTGCCATGGCTTTCCATTGCCCTGTACTTTCTCGGCATCGGCAGGCTGGACGTCGCGCCGATGTTCAAGTTCATCGGTACGCTGGTGATGGTGGCGGGCTTCTGCGTCCGCTGGTCGGGCATGTGGACGTTGCGGAAGTTCTTCTCGGCCAACGTGGCGGTGCAGAACGATCACCGGCTGGTGATCGCGGGGCCGTATCGCTTTGTGCGTCACCCCGGCTACTTCGGCGGCTGGCTGTCATTCGTCGGGCTGGGGATGGCGCTGGGCAACGGACTGGCGATCGTGCTGCTCACGGTGTTCACCTTGCCGGCATTTCTCTATCGCATCCGCATTGAGGAAGACGCGCTCACCCGCGCGTTCCCCGACTACCCGCAGTACGTCCTGAAGGTGAAGCGTTTCCTGCCCTTCGTGTGGTGATGGCGCGGCAGCCAGCCCGATAGGGAACGCGAGGCGCGGCGCGCACGCGGACGATGCAGCGTGCGCGCCCCTAGGGGCATGCGACTTGCGCGGTTCTGCGATTCCCTGGCCGGCGCCGCAATGGACGCGCGGCTGGCCTCCATGCGCCCCAGGCGCTATGCTTCGCATGCTGCACCGCACCACTGCGCCTCTCCCCAAGGCCCGAGCATTCCCCATGTCTGCATCCGCACCCGCACTTGATCCGGGCACGCCGCCCGTTCGTGTTCCCCATGTAGGGCTGGTCATCCTTGCCCTTGCCGTGGGTGGCTTTGCCATCGGCACCACGGAATTCGCCACCATGAGCATGCTGCCGCTGTTTGCGCAGGGCCTGGGCATCGATGCGCCCACGGCAGGCCATGCGATCAGTGCGTATGCGCTGGGCGTGGTGGTGGGTGCGCCGGTAATCACCGTGCTTGGCGCACGCATGCCACGTCGCGCCTTGCTGCTGATGCTGATGGCGATGTTCACCGTGTTCAACGGACTCACCGGGCTCTCGCCCAGCTATCACTGGATGCTGGTGTTCCGCTTCCTGAGCGGCCTGCCGCATGGCGCGTACTTCGGCGTCGGCGCGCTGGTGGCCAGTTCGCTGGTGCCTGCCAACCGCCGCACGCGCGCGGTGGGACAGATGTTCCTGGGCCTGACCTGCGCCACCATCGTCGGTGTGCCGCTGGCGAGCTGGCTGGGGCAGTCCGTGGGCTGGCGCTGGAGCTTCGCGCTGGTGGCCCTGCTGGGCGTGGCGACGATGAGCGCGGTGTATGCGTTCGCGCCGGACACGCCCGCCGACCGCAACGCGAGCCCGCTGCGCGAGCTCGGCGCGCTGAAGCGCCCGCAGGTGTGGATGACGCTGGGCATCGGCGCCATCGGTTTCGGCGGCCTGTTCGCGGTCTACACCTATCTCGCCGACATCCTGCTCAAGGTGACGCAACTGTCGCTGGACGCGGTGCCGTGGGTGATGGGCGTGTTCGGCGTGGGCATGACGCTGGGCAACCTGGTCGTGCCCCATTTCGCCGATCGTGCGCTGATGCGCACAGCAGGTGCCCTGCTGACGTGGAGCATGGTGATCCTCGCCATCTTCCCGTTCACCGCCGGCCACGTATGGACGCTGGGCGCCACCGTGTTCCTGATCGGCATGGGCGGCGCGCTTGGCACCGTGTTGCAGACGCGGCTGATGGACGTGGCGGGCGACGCGCAAGGCCTCGCCGCCTCGCTCAACCACTCCGCCTTCAATGCTGCCAACGCACTTGGCCCCTTCCTCGGCGGCCTTGCCATTGCGCACGGTTACGGCTGGACCTCGCCCGGCTGGGTGGGTAGCGGCCTCGCGCTGGGTGGCTTGTTGCTGTGGTTCGTGTCGATGGCGATGGACCGGCGCGTGGATGCCATGACGGCGTGTGAATCCTGCTGAGGTCTTGTTCGCGACCTCCTTCAAGCCCCAGGTTCCCTCACCGTCATTCCCGCGAAAGCGGGAATCCAGTGCCTTTCAGCTCTACGCGAAACGGGAAAAGGCGCTGGATTCCCGCTTTCGCGGGAATGACGGTGAGGGGGCTGGGTGCTGGAGCAAGATTTTGAACAGGCACCAAGATCGCGAATAGGCCCCAAAGCATCAGTTCAACAAATCCTCCCAGTTCTTCGGCACCTTGCCTTTCGGCCCCGGTGTCGGCTGGTCCAGCGGATGGAACAGCGGTGGGCGCAACGCCGGACCGTAGTAGGCCTGCCCCGTGCGGTAATCGAAGAACCAGCGCTCGTCCGGCTCGAAGTTGGCCACCACCGGGTGGCCGGTTTCGTGGAAGTGCTTGGTTGCGTGCTGGCTCGGCGAGCTGTCGCAGCAACCGATGTGGCCGCACTCGGCGCAGCGGCGCAGGTGGAACCACCATCCGCCCGACGCCAGGCATTCCACGCAGCCGTTGCCGCTCGGTTCGGCGTCAAGGTTGATGCCTGATTCTTGTTTGCTCATGCGTGGTTTCCTTGGTGTCGATATCCAGGGCATGGTGGCGGCTGCCACGTCCCGCTGACGTCAAAAGCCCAGCTCGCTCAAGCCCGGATGATCGTCCGGGCGGCGCCCGAGCGGCCAGTGGTATCGGCGTTCCGACTCGGCGATGCGCAGGTCGTTGATCGACGCGTGGCGATGCGTCATCAGGCCATGCTCGTCGAACTGCCAGTTCTCGTTGCCGTAGCTGCGGTACCACTGGCCCGAGTCGTCGTGCCATTCGTAGGCGAAGCGCACGGCGATGCGGTTGCCCGCGAAGGTCCACAGCTCCTTGATGAGGCGGTAATCAAGCTCGCGGTTCCATTTGCGCGTGAGGAAGGCCTGCGCCTCCTCACGTCCGTGGATGAACTCCGCGCGGTTGCGCCAGTAGGTATCGGGTGAATACGCCAGCACCACGCGGGAGGGATCGCGGCTGTTCCACCCATCCTCGGCGAGCCGCACTTTCTGCGCGGCCGTCTCGGCGGTGAAGGGAGGAACCGGGGGACGGCTTTCCATGGGATGCCTCGCAATGTGGGCTGAAGACGAATGAGGTTAGCGCGGCTGGCCCCACCCAGTGTTTCAAGACCGTCATTCCAGCGCACCCCGAAAAGGGCGCAAGGGCCGGAATGACGGAGAGGGAGGCCAACGGTCTTCGCATGTGGATCTGGCACTCCCCTCTCTGTCACTCCAAGGGCAGCGCATACGTGCGCTTGACCACCTGACTGGGCATGTCGGTCTTGACGTTCTGGATGCCGTTGGCGCGGGTGAGATGGGTGGACTGGAAATGGCGATAGTCGTCCAGGTCCGCCACGGCCACGCGCAACAACGCGTCGCAATCGCCAAGCATGATGTAGCACTCCATCACCTGCGGCAGCCGCTGCATGGCGCGGATGAACTGGTCGATGGTGTCGGCGTCCTGCGCGGTAAGCCACACGCGGGTGAACAGGGTAAGGCCTGCACCGACCTTGGCCGGGTCGAGCACGGCGACGTAGCGGTCGATCACGCCGGCCTCTTCCAGCAGCTTCACCCGGCGCAGGCAGGGCGAGGGCGACAGGCCCACTTCGCGGGCAAGGTCGGTGTTGGGCAGCCGCGCGTTCTCCTGCAGGGCGTGCAGGATGCGCTTGTCGGTGTCGTCCAGCCGGATTGGCATGATGCATCACTCATGACTTGACCCTTGGCATGATATGCCAATATCCGTTCCAGATCGGCCATACCTGGCACCCTATGCCAGGAACCCTGGCGTAGCCTGTCGCCATGGATATCCACACCCTGCTGCTGTTTGCCGCCACGGTTCTGCCGCTGATCTGCGTGCCGGGGCCGGACATGCTTTTCATCGCCTCGCAGGCCGTGACGGGCAACGCCCATGCTGGGCTGCAGGCTACGGCGGGCGTCTGCCTCGGCTACGTGCTGCATTCGTTGCTGGTGGCGCTCGGCCTTGCGGCGGTGATCGCGACCTCGCCCGTGCTGTTCCATGCATTCCGCTGGATGGGCGTGCTGTACCTGATCTGGCTCGCCGCGAAACTGCTGCGTTCGGCGCTCCAGCCCCGGCGTGTCGCATGGCCCACGACGCAGACCACATCGCCGCTGCGCCGCGGCTTTTTCACAGCGGCGCTCAATCCCAAGGGCATGATGATCTACTTTGCGATCCTGCCGCAGTTCATGCATGCCGGGCACGCCGTCGCGCTGCAGGCGATGTTGCTCTCGGCCATCTTCATCGCGTTGTGCGCGCTGGTATACAGCGTGCTCAGCATGGCACTCGCCCGCACTGGCCGTGCCGGCGGCCCGAGTGATCGCCGCCGGCGGTGCGTGGAAGGCGTATCCGGCGGCATGCTGATCGTCGCCGCCGCAAGACTGGCGAGCAACTAGCATCATCTAAGGTGATTTCATGAAAAATCGCCCAACACCCGTCCCTCACCGTCATTCCGGCGCAGGCCGGAATGACGGTGAGGAAAACCAGCGCCGACGCAAGGTCAGAAGCAGGCGCTCAGCTGACGCGGTGAACGCACCCGTCGTCGCCACTGGCCTGTGACATCAGCGCTTGATGTCGTTCCTGTCCACATCGCCAGCCTTCATCACGAAGGCGACGTGCTCAAGCTGCGACACATCCTTGATCGGATCACCGTTCACCGCGACGAGGTCGGCGTAGTAGCCCGGCGCCAACTGGCCGACCGTGCCCGTCATGCCGAGCAGGTCGGCGGCATTCACCGTGGCGGCCTGGATGGCCTGCATCGGCGTCATGCCCCACTTGGTCATCACGGCGAACTGCTTGGCGTTCCAGCCGTGCGGATATACGCCGGCATCGGTGCCGAAGCTCATCTTTTCGCCGGCCTTTACCGCGCGCTGGAAGTTCTCGCGCTGCAGGCGGCCCACCAGCTTCTCCTTGTCGATGGTGCTGGCCGGAAATCCCTTCTTGGCGTACTCGCTGAG
Source organism: Dyella japonica A8 (assembly GCF_000725385.1). Classification (NCBI taxonomy): domain Bacteria; kingdom Pseudomonadati; phylum Pseudomonadota; class Gammaproteobacteria; order Lysobacterales; family Rhodanobacteraceae; genus Dyella; species Dyella japonica. Next base: position 380,983 of record NZ_CP008884.1, read on the forward strand.
GATGTAGTCGTCGTTGTAGACGTCGAAGTCGAGATACGTGCCGTGCTGCTTGGCGAGCTTCAGGCCTTCCTCGTCGATCAGGCTGCTGTGCTCCACCGAGTCGACGCCCGCGCGAATGGCCATCTTGATGGCTTCGGCGCCGTGCGCGTGCGCGGCCACCTTCTTGCCCCAGCGATGCGCCTCGTCGACGACGGCGTTCATTTCTTCCTGCGAATACTGCGGTGCGCCGACCGAGGCCTCCGCGCTCAGCACGCCCGCGCTCGCCATGAACTTGATGACATCGGCACCGTGCTTGACGTTCTCGCGCACGCGATGGCGAATCGCGTCGACGCCGTCGGCCACGCCATTGACGTCATGGAACTCGATCCACGGCGAGAACCCGGTGGTGCCGTCGGCGTGGCCGCCCGTCGCGCCCAGCGCCGGCCCGGACACCAGCATGCGCGGACCCGCGATGTCGCCACGGTTGATCGCGTCGCGCAACGCGACGTCGACATAGTCGTCGGCACCGACGTTGCGCACGGTGGTGAAGCCCGCATCCAGCGTGCGCTTGGCATAGGTGGGCGAGAGAATGGCCGCATCGAGCGAGGTGCGCTTGAGCATGGCCTCGTAGTAGTCGCCCTTCACCTCATTCGGGTCGCCGGTAAGGTGCACGTGGCAGTCGATCAAGCCGGGCAGCAGCGTCGCGCTGCCCAGGTCGATCACGTTGACGCCGGCCGGCACCTGCCCGTCGTAGCGCACGTCGGTGATGTGGTCGCCTTCGATGATCACCAGCGGGTTGTCGCGCACGGTGCCGGCCTTCACGTCGACCAGGTGGGCGGCGCGCACGGCCAGGCGCGTGGATGCGGGCGTGGACGCGGGCGCATCGTCGGCCACGGCGACAGCCGTCGAGCCGAGGCCAAGGACAATGGCGGTGAACAGGGGCAACAGACGCATGGGATCACTCCGTGGGCGGTGACGAAAGGCAACGGGCGGACAGCCCGACACTGCGCATTGCGCCACGGTCATGCAACATCCTCCCCACGGCACCTTAGCGCAGAAAGCGAAGGTGCTTCACCCATGACGGGTGGCCTATGCGCGAACGTGCGATGCCATTCAAAACCTCAACGATCGTCGTCGAGACTGGCGCGCCAGGCGTTGCGCGACAGCGCCGCAAGCTGCCCGACGATGCCGCCGGTGACGATGCCCGGCAACAGGTGCTGACCCATCAGGCGCGCGACGAAGGCACCCACCAGCATGATCAGGAGAATGGCGACCGCCCAGCGTCTCCTCATTCGCTCCTGTTGACGCTCGACCTCGCGCCGCTGCGCGCGTTCGCGTTGACGCTCCTTGCCGTTCGCCATCACGGCGTCGGCAATGGTGTCGGCCTGTTCCCTGCTCAGCATGATCCCTCCCTGGCGCACCTGTGCGTGTTGGTGCCCGCCCGCCTTCCCCAAGGCGGGTGGCGGACACCGCTGGCTGGTCGGGATGTTAGAGGCGTGCCGCGCGTGCCTTCAAGTGTTCCGGCGGCGGCGCGAAAACGCGGGGCCGGCGCAAACGCACCGGCCCCGCTTTCGTCAGGGCTGGGTACCCGCCGCCTGCACGGCGGCATAGGCGTTGACGATGCCGGCGCCGATCGGCTTGGTATTGCCGGGCTTCACGTGCGGCGTGGTGGCTGTGGACTTCAACAGCGAGGTGACCTGTGCGGGCGTCAGCAAGGCCTTGCCGAGCGACAGGCGGTAGCTCTGCATCAATGCCACGATGCCCGCCACATGCGGCGTGGCCTGCGAAGTGCCCGCCATGCCGCCGTAGGTCGCCGTGGTCGGCGTGGTGGTGCCGGCGTTGATGGTCGACCAGATGAAGCCGGTGGTGGTCTGCGTGCCGGTGGAGGCGTCCCCCTGGTACACGCCACCGCCAGGCGCGGCGATGGTGACGATGGCGCCGTAGTTGGAGTAGTAGGCGCGCGTACTCGTGACGCCAGTCGCCGCCACCACCACCGCACCCGAGCAACTGGCTGGCGAGAAGTTCGCCGCATTGGCATTGCTGTTGCCCGCGGCCACCACCACGGTGGCGCCGCGACCGATGGCACCGGTGATCGCCTGCCCCAACACGCTGCTGGACGGGCACGTGCCCGAGCCACCCAGGCTGAGGCTGAGCACCTTGGCGGGGTTGGCATTGGCGGGCACGCCCGACACGCTGCCGCCCGACGACCAGGTGATGGCATCCGCGATGTCGGCATTGGAGCCACCGCAGTGGCCGAGCACGCGCACCGGCAGCACCTGCGCGTTGTACGCCGTGCCGGCCATGCCAACGCTGTTGTTGGTGATCTCTCCGCCAGCGGTGCCGAACACATGCGTGCCGTGCCAGCTGCTGTTCTCCGCCGCCTGCCCCGTACCGCACTGGCCGGCCGTCACCCAGTCACCGGTATCCCAGCCACCGGAGACACGCCCGTTGGTCGAACGCCCCGACACCGAAGCGCTGGTGATGAAGTCATAGCCGGCATTGGCCAGCGCAAGGTTCAGATCCGGATGGCTGGTCACGCCAGTATCCAGGCTCGCAATGGTGACGCCAGCGCCATCGGCGAGGCTCCAAGCCTGCTGGATATTGGCCGCGCCCCAGTTGGCGACGTTGGCGTTGAGCGAGTTGTCGAAGAAGCTCGCGCCGCTGGGCGTGAGGTAGTCCCACTGGTAGCCGCCGTAGTAGGTGTCGTTCGGCGTGGTGAACGTCGCGGCGGCGGCAGGACGGATATCGTCCACGCGCTTGAGCATGTATTCCGGCTCCACGTAGGCCACGGCAGGATCGGCCGCGATCTGCTGGATCAGCGTTGCCGCTTCGGTGGACGACAGCGCGCGATCGGTGTGCACCAGGTCGGCGCCGGTGGCCAGTTTACGGGCGTAGCGCACGTTGAGCGCGCGCGGCGACGCCGCCGTGCCGGCCGTCAGCTTTGCGCGTGATGCCGCCACGCCGATGTTCTGCACCGCCGCGGCGGCATTGCCGCGCTCGGAGCTGCCGTTCTTGTACGTGATGATGAAGCCGCTGTAAGTCTGATCGCTCTGCAGCGGACTCACGTCGAAATTCGCCGAAGGTGGCGGCGACGTGCCGAACTCCGCGGCGGACGCGGAGGCAGACAGGGCAAACAGCAAGGAAACAGCCAGCAGACGCTTATACGTTTGACGTTCCATTCGAGCTCCCCATACCAATGAAGTTGGGCCGAATTGATCCGGTGACCTCCTGTCTGGACCAGGCCGTGGCAGATCGGGGCTGCCCAGGGCCTTCGGCGTTGATGTCCCCAAGGTCGCGGGAGTCGTCCCTGACCCGCCGCGAACACGCACCAGCCCTCGCCGCGCAGAACGCAGCGACCGGATTAGACAAGGCTGGAAAATCAAAACAGGCGCGAACACTCATCCGTCCGGCGGGCCCGAAGGCCGACCGGCGAACCTGTCATTCATGGTGTGTCGCGCGGATCCTCACCCCTGGCGCGGCCACGTCGCATGAATTCGCGACGAGGGTCATTGATCCATGGCGAAGGTGAAGGAATCGCAAAAAATTACCGGCACGGAAGCCGACAGGCGCGACTTGTGTGCGCCAGCTCACACAAGTCGCGCCGTAGCAAGCCCGGCGTACGCGCGAAATTACGTCCCGGGATGATACGTGCGCTCGATGTGGCCCTTCAGATCCTCCGGCCAGAAGTACACCGCGCGCAGGTTGCCCGTGGTGTAGCGCTCGGCTTCGTCGTTGAAGTGCGGCGAACCGGGATGGCCGCTTTCGCCGCCCACCGTGATCGCCCGCGCGCGCACCTTGTCGCCAAATTCCACCGCCGCAACGAAGCTGTTGCCACTGGTGCCGTAGTAACGCCGCGTGCCCGGCCAGCGATGCGCACCGAACGACGCGAGCGAGCCCCAGCGTGACGAGGTGAACGGCACCGGGATGCTCGGCTTGCCGTCGTCGAAGGGCTGCTGGATGTCGCCGTTGATGCGCTGGTAGCGGTTTACTTCACCCCAGGGCACGCCCCAGCTGCCGAAATCTTTTTCCAACCGGTCCGAAGCTTCCGCCAGGGCTTCCAGGCGCGCCTGCGGGCCTGCGCGCTCGGCCATGATGTCGTAGACCGAAAGCCCTTCGGACACGTCGGACTTGTCGACCTTGTCCCACAACGTGTCACCCCAGAACACCGCCAGCGAGGTCGGCATGGAAGCGATGCCCCAGCGATAGTCCCAGTGACGCAGCAGCGCGATCTGGCCGACGAGTTTTTTCTTCAGCGGATCGTTCGCAGGCAGCGCGTCGTAGTCCTTCACCAGGATGGGAATCTGCCGCGCGAAGGCAGGCAGGTAGGAATCGAATGCGTCGGTGATCAGCGACGACAAGGTGACGTCGCGCTGGTCGCTCAGCAGCAAGGTGGCGTGGATGCCACGCGGATTTTCGCCGACGCTGTCCATGTAGCGCGGGTAGGCCTCGCGTTTCGGGCTGTCGGGACCGGCCGCCGAGTACGGCCAGTCGTTGGTATTCATGATCCAGGCGTTGGCGGGATTGAGCAGATGCGGCGCGGCATCCAGCGGCAACAGGCCCTGCCAGTCGGTGGCGGGGTCGCTGCCATCCACCGGCTTCGTATAGTCGAAGCGGTTGTCGCGCTTGGGGATGAACTGCGGGTGCAGATAGGCGATGTTGCCCTTGTCGTCGGCATAGATGGTGTTGTTCGACGAGTTGGCCTTCAGCTCCGCGATCTTCATGAAGCTCTTGAAGTCGATCGCCTTGGTGCGCAACCAGCTCTGCTCCAGCGCTTCCATGGGCTTGTTCATCAGCGCGGTCGCGATCCACTTGCCGCCTTCCCCACGCACGACGGGACCGTGGTGCGTGGCGTAGGTGGTGAACGTCCGCTCGCCCATCGAGCCATCGGCCTTGCGATAGGCGATGGTGATGGCCCTGGTGGTGACGGGACGAACTTCCTTGCCGTAGCGATAACCCGGCTTGCCGCCGTCATGCACGATGGTTTCGGCGAACTCGTCCACCACGTCGGCGGTGGTCGAGGTATGCATGAACCCGATATGTCGGTTGAAGCCCTGATAGACGAAGAACTGGCCCCAGGTCACCGCGCCGTACACGTCCAGCCCCGCATCGCTGGACATCTGCAGCTCGGAACGGAAGAAGAACGAGGTATGTGGATTGATCAGCAGTAGCGCGTGCCCATCCGCCGCCAGCTTCGGCGCGATGGCGATGCCGTTGGAGCCGGTGGGCTCCACCCAGCTCGAGGGTGTGTCGACAAAGGCCACCGTGTCGGTGGACTTGCCGTAGAACGCCTGCAGCTCCTTCAGCGATACACGCTCGATGTCACCACCGATGCTGCCCTCGCTGAAACTCAAGGCCATCCACGGCTCGAAATGCGTGATGACGCGCGGATGGACGTCCGGATGCGTGGCGAGGTAGTCGTTGAGTCCATCGGCCCACGCGTCCATCAGCTCGCGCAACCACGCGGGGCTCTTCGCATAGAGGCGCTTGAGTTCGACCGGATCGATCCACAACTGCTGACGCAGGTCGGACCAGATCGCCTGCTCGCCCTCGGCCTTTGCCAGCCAGCCGAGTGAGTTGAGGTAGTTCGTCTCGACGCGGTTGAAGTCGTCCTCGGCCTGGGTGTAGGCCATGCCGAACACCGCGTCGGCATCGGTCTTGCCGTGGACGTGGGCGATGCCCCAGTCGTCGCGGGTGATGGTGACGGCGGCGGCTTCGGCTTTCCAGCGGGCCTCATCGTCGGACGAGGCGTGCACCACGGACGCGACAGACAAGCCGCCGAGCACAGCGAGGCAGAGCACATGCTTGGCGAAGTAGTGGGTCACGGTAGCTTCTCTTGAGTCATGGTCGGCGCCGCGGGAACTGCAGCAGGCCTTCCTGCAGCGTCATTCCGGCGCAGGCCGGAATCCAGTTGCCGTGACCGGCGCTCTTCGCGATGGGTTTTTATAGCCTGTTCAACATCTCGAGGAACGCTCAGAAGATTTTGAACAGGCTCTTAGGAAGGCCAACGCAAAAACCGATCACCGGCGACACTGGATTCCGGCCTACGCCGGAATGACGGGTGGGGAGATGGAGGCTTACGTCAAGGCATCGAATAGCTGTTGTTCGCCCGGTCCGCATCCGGCAGCTTGTGCTCTGGATCCAGCTCGATCCTGCTGATCTTCTTGCCCGTATGCAGCGCCAGCCTCGGCGTCGCACTCTGGCGCCACGCCTCCACCGGCACGCGCACGTCCTCGTGGCTGCCGTCGGTGTAGTCGATGCGCAACGTGGCCGACATCACCAGCTTTTGCCTGCTGGCGAGCGTGACCTGCACGCCCTTGGACGGATCGTTGTCCACGTAGCTCGCCCCGGTCACGCCCATGTCGAGCTGCCAGTTGTTGAGGTACCAGCCGCGCCACCACCACGAGAGATCCTCGCCCGCTTCACTGCTCATGAAACGGAAGAAGTCCGACGGCGTGGGATGGTGGTAGGCCCAGGTGGCGATGTATTTGCGGAACGCCGGATCGAAGCGCTCGGGCCCCAGGATCTGTTCGCGCAGCAGCACCAGGCCCAGCGCGCCCTTGAAGTAGCTCACGGAGTGGCGGTACTTCTCCGACACCGTATCGGCATGGGCCATCAGCGTGGGGGCGTTGGCGTCGGCCAGCACCGGCAGGATCTCATCCACCGGATTGCCACCCTTGGGCGCATATTCGCTGTCGCGCTTGGGCGCGAACTCACCCTTGTTGAAGGCGTCGGAGGCATACACGTCGATGAAGGTGTTGAAGCCTTCGTCCATGAACGCGTGACGGCGCTCGTTGGAGCCCACGATCATCGGGAACCAGCCATGGCCGAGTTCGTGCGCGGTGATCCAGAACAGCATCGGGCCCTTGTCGTCGTAGCCGTCGAACACGATGCCGGGGTATTCCATGCCAGCGCCGTGTCCGCCCAGGTTCACCGCGACGGGCCACGGGTAGGTGTACCACTTGCCGGAGAAGTGCTCGATGGCGCCCTTCACGTATTCGGTGGAACGGTTCCACGCGTCCTTGCCCACGCCTTCCACCGGATACACCGACATGGCCAGCGCGTGCTTGCCCTCGGGCAGGTTGATGCGCGCCGCGTCCCACACGAAAGCGGGCGACGCGGCGAAGGCGACGTCGCGCGTGTGCTCCATGTGGAAGTGCCAGGTTTGCGTGCCGCCCTGCTTGGGATGGCTGGCCGGGTCGTTCACCTCCTCCGGCGTGCGGATCATCACCGTGGCGTCGCTCTGCGCGGCCTGCGCGAGGCGCTTCTGCTGCGTGGCGGTAAGTACCTCACTGCCGTTGGCGAGCGCGCCGGAGCCGGCGACGATGTAGTTCCACGGCACGGTGACGGCGTAGTCGATGTCGCCGTATTCAAGGTAGAACTCCGAGCCGAGGTAAGGCTGCGTGTCCCATCCCCGCAGGTCGTCGTACACGGCCATGCGCGGGAACCACTGGGCGATCTCATAGATGTCGCCGTTCTTCGTCGGCGTCACCGCAGTGCGGCCACCCCAGGTGCCCGGCACGGTGTAGTGATAGCGGATGCGCAGCTTGGCCAGCTTGCCGTTGCCGGCCAGCGCCTGCGGCAGGTCCACACGCATGCGCGTGTCGTCGACGAGGAAGTGCACGGGCTTGCCGTCCACCTCCACTGCCTCGATCTGGTAGCCCTCGGTGACATCGTTGCGCGGGCGCGGCGAGCCGAGCGTGGCGCGCGAGTCGCGGCGATAGATGTTCTGGTCCAGCTGCACCCACAGCACATCGAGCGCGTCCGGACTGCGGTTGGTGTAGGTGATGGTTTCGTCACCGCGCAGCGCGTGCGTGGCGGGGTCGATGGTGGCCTGGATGGCGTAATCCACGCGGTTCTGCCAGAACTGCGGGCCCGGCTTGCCGGCGCCGTCGCGGAAGGCGTTGGGCGCATCGGGCAGCGAAAGCGGCGCGAACAGTGCCTGGGGATCGAAAGCGGCGTCCGTGCCGTCGGCGAAGGCCGGTGCGCTCGGTGCGCCAGCCGCAAGCAGGCCTGCCGCTACCGCGCAGGCCAGGACGAGTTTCTTCATCAGGCGATTTCCTCAAGGCTCCCCGGGTTTTCACCGGACACTATAGGCAGCGGGTGACCGGGTGAACCGGGCCAGTGGTCATGGGCGTCCCCGCAACTTCATGCGAACCCGGGCGGGCGCGGCGCCCCGAGGCGGTACAATGGCCGCATGAGCACTCCCGAACACTCCCCGCTCGGCAAGACCACCGCCTACGCCGACCGCTACGACCCGTCCCTGCTGTTTCCCATTCCACGCCAGGCCAAGCGCGATGAGATCGGGGTGGCGGCCCCGCTGCCGTTCCATGGCGAGGACGTCTGGAACGCCTATGAGCTGTCCTGGCTGGATGCACGTGGCAAGCCGGTGGTGGCGCTGGCGGAGTTCCGCGTGCCGGCGACCTCGCCCAACATCATCGAGTCGAAGTCGTTCAAGCTGTATCTGAATGGCTTTTCGCAGGAGCGCATGGCGGACCGTGGCGCCTTGGTCGCCACACTGGCGCGGGATCTTTCCGCTGCCGCCGGGGCGCCGGTGGACGTCCTGCTGAGCGACCCGCAGGCGCAAGGGCATGCGGTGATCGACCTGGACGGTACGCTGGTCGACGAACTGCCGGTCGATATCGACGATTACGGCCCGCCGCGCGCGGACTACCTCGCGGTTGATGACGCCAAACCCGTGGTCGAGCAGACGCTGGTGTCCAACCTGCTGCGTTCCAACTGTCCCGTCACCGGCCAGCCGGACTGGGGCAGCGTGCAGATCCGCTATCGCGGCGCGCCCATCGACCCGGCCGGGCTGCTGCGCTACCTCGTTTCGTTCCGCAACCACAACGAATTCCACGAGCAATGCGTGGAGCGCATCTTCGTCGACGTGATGCAGCGCTGCCGGCCGGAACAGCTCAGCGTGTATGCGCGCTATACGCGACGCGGCGGGCTGGACATCAACCCGTACCGCAGCACCGGCCTCGAGCGGCCCGGCAATCCGCGTGGCGCGCGTCAGTAACGCGACCTGGCCGTTAAACCGGCGTCGATGCAGCGGCCCGCAGTAATCGCAGCTTCATATCGACACGGCTAGCCTCATCCAGACGAGGCGCCCGGCACCGCGACAGGGCCGGCCGGGTGTGCGTCAGCCACCAGCCACGGGGTCAGTCATGAATATCCAGGCACATAAAACGGCTTTGTACTGCGCGACCCTTGCCGGACTGCTTGTGCTGAGCGCTTGCGGCAAGAACGAGCAAGCCTCCAACACCACGCCTACCGCGCCCACCTCCAGCGCGCCGGCCACCGCCGCCCCGGTACCGGCCAGGACGGCGCCAGCGCCGGCAGGCAGCGCTCCCGCGCCGACCAGCACGGCGCCCGCACCGGCACAAACCACGGGCAAGTCCGCCAGCGTCAATGGTGGTGAGATCAAGGTCGCTGCCGTCACCATCGGCAGCCAGGTGAATGCCGCCCATGCGATCAGCAAGGAGCAACGCCAGTTTGCGCCGGAGGACAAGGACATCTACGCCAGCGTCGCCACCACCGGCACCACCGACCATGCCACGCTGAACGCGAAGTGGAGCTACATCGACGGCCAGGATGAAACCTTCACCAGCACCACCGAGTCCATTGCCACCGACGGCCCGGCCATCACCACGTTCAAGGTGCAGAACCCGAACGCATGGCCCAAGGGCAAGTACAAGGTGGTGATCTCGCTCAATGGCAAAGCGGTAGCGTCCGAAGGCTTCGAGGTGCACGGCTGATCACGCCGGCCGCTTCCTCAGAAAAAAGGCGCCTCGCGGGCGCCTTTTTTTCTTGCCGGAAGAGCGTGCCGGTTACAATACCCGTTTCCAGCGATGCACGCGCACGCCCGCCACGACCTGCAGCACACCGTAGACCAACGCCGCCGCGCCGATCCACAGAGTCACCGTGAGCACCCCGGCCACGGGATAGGCGGCCAGCAACGCGCCAAGCACGATCGCCAGCACGCCACTCAAGGCGATCATCCACTCACCCTCGATCTCCTTGCGCACGCGAATGGCGAACACGATGCGGTAAACGCCCGCGACGATCAGCCATGCCGCCAGGAAGATCAGCAGCACGTTGACCACCGCCAGCGGATGCCAGATGGCCATCAGGCCGAACACGATCGAGGCGAGCGCATAGAGCGCCAGCCAGCCGCGTGACATGGCAACGTGACGGTTGAACAGCGCGAACACGCTGGTGATGCCCTCGGCCAGCGCCATGACGCCGAATGCCCAAGCCAGCGCGATGGCCGTGCTGCCGGGCCACAGGATGGCGCTGATGCCGAACAGGATGGAGATGACGCCATAGATCACCAGCAGCCAGCCGGACCGGCTGACGCTACGCTGCAGGAGGGTACTCATTGTCGTGATACTCCTTGATGTTGAAAGGCGAGCCCATGCGGCCCGCGGTCACCACGAGTAGACACCATCGGTTCGAGTTGCCTGCGTCGCCCGCCCCTCTGTCGCGCATCACGCCGAGACACCATCGACGCACCTTCCATGTCGAGGCCACGCGAACGCCGTCTCAATCAAGGACATACGCCCGTGAACCCTGCCGACTTGCCACGACGCGCAGGGCACGTGCGCTTAACTTACAGGCTGGTCGAATCGCCGCTTGCAATGCGCATTGCATTCGTCCGACAACCCATGAGGATCAGTCATGAACCAAGACACCATCCAGGGGCATTGGAAACAGCTCAGCGGCCAGATCAAAGAGCACTGGGGCAAACTCACCGATGACGACCTGAAGGTCGCCGAAGGCAACGCCGAGTATCTGTCAGGCAAACTGCAGGAACGCTATGGCATGGCGCGCGACGAAGCCATGAAGCAGGTCAAGGCGTTCGAGAAAGAGATGCGTCACCACTGATCGTTTAGCGGCAGGGCGCGCCTGTTCCGCCGGAGCGGGCGCGCCTTCGATGCGTGGCTGGCCGAATCAGTCGTCCGTGCAATACAGCTCGAACAGACGCGCCATCAGGGCGTGCACGCGATCGTCGCTGATCGCGTAGTAGATGGATTGTCCGTCGCGCCGCCCCGTGACCAACCCGTCGCGGCGCAGCAGCGAGAGGTGCTGGGAGACCACGCTCTGCGCCAGCCCGAGGGCTTCCGCAAGTTCGCCCACCGCTCGCTCGCCATCGAGCAGCTGGCACACCAGCATCAGTCGATTGCTGCTACCCAGGGCCTTGAGCACGCTCACGGCTTCGTCGGCGTGGCGCTGCATCGCCTCCGGGCTGAGGGTCTTCCCCCGGCGTGCTGTGCTGGTGGCTTTGCTACGGCTCATGGCAGCCGCTCCATCCCGTCCGCGTCGCGGCGCATGCCGGCATCACAGCACATCGAGCGGAATCTTGAGATAGGACGTGCCGTTGTCTTCCACAGGCGGCATTTTCCCGCCACGCATGTTCACCTGCACGGAAGGCAGCAGCAGGCGCGGCACGGCCAGCGTGGCATCGCGCGTGTTGCGCATGCTCACGAAGTCGTCCTCCACGCTGCCTTCGTGCACGTGGATGTTGGAACGCCGCTCGTCGCCCACGCTGGTTTCATGCACGAACCGGTCGCGCCCCGGCGCCTTGTAGTCGTGGCACAGGAACACGCGGGTCTCGTCCGGCAGCTCGAAGATGCGCTGGATGGATCGGTAAAGGGTACGTGCGTCACCGCCCGGGAAATCGCAGCGCGCGGTGCCGTAGTCAGGCATGAACAAGGTATCGCCCACGAAGGCCGCGTCGCCGATGACATGCGTCATGCAGGCCGGGGTGTGCCCCGGCGTGTGCATGGCAAACGCCTCGATGCTGCCCAGGCGATAGCGTTCGCCATCCTTGAACAGGTGATCGAACTGGCTGCCATCGCGAGGAAACTCGCTGCCGGCGTTGAACACCTTGCCAAATGCCTGCTGCACTTCGCGGATGTGTTCGCCGATGGCGAGCTTGCCGCCAAGCACGGACTGCACGTAGGGCGCGGCGGAAAGATGGTCCGCGTGCACATGGGTGTCGATGATCCATTCCACCTCCAGCCCCTGCGACTTCACCGCGTCGATCAGCGCGTTCGCCGAGTCGCGCCGCGTGCGGCCCGACGCCGGATCGTAGTCCAGCACGCTGTCGATGACGGCCGCCTTGCGCGTGGCCGGATCCCACACGACATAGCTGAACGTGTTGGTGGCCTCATCGAAGAAGGCCTTTACCTCAGGTCGTTGCACGGCCATCGCCTCGCGTCGAAGATTTCTGATTGAAACGCATCGGCCAGCGCGATGCCAGCCACCAGCCCAGCGCCATCATGGCGACCAGCAGCCACACGGAGCCCACGCCACCCGCCAGCGAAGCCAGCGCCGGCCCCGGGCAATAGCCGGCGATACCCCAGCCGATGCCGAATACCGCCGCGCCGATCAACAGGCGCGTGTCGATGTGTTGCATGGATGGCACATCGAACGACGTCTCGTAGCGTGGCCGGCGGGCACGCCATACCAACCGGTAGCCGATGGCGGTGGTCGACACGGCGCCGGCCATGACGAACAACAGGCGGGGATCCCAAGCGCCGCCCACGTCGAGGAAGCCGAGCACCACCGCCGGCTGCGTCATGCCGGCAAGGCCCAGTCCCACGCCGAACAACACGCCCGCGAACAGGGCCATCAACGATTTCATGCCGGCAGCCCTCCGATCCAGTGACGGATCAGGGCGACCGTGCCCATGCCCAGCACCATGAAAGCCACGGTGGCGACGAAGGAGCGCGGCGACAGGCGTGCGATGCCACAAACACCGTGCCCACTGGTACAACCGCTGCCCAGCCTGGTGCCGATACCCACCAGCAGGCCCGCTAGCGCCATCCACGGCCACGCCACTTGCGGTGCGCCGAGGCCGCTGTCACCCCGGACAAGCCACAGGCACAGGGGGGAGATCACCAGTCCTGCGACGAAAGCCGCGCGCCAATGCCAGTCGCGCACACCGGTCAACACGCCGCTGGCGATGCCACTGATACCGGCGATGCGGCCCAGCGTCGCCATCAGCCACACGGCCGCCAGGCCGATCAGGACGCCGCCCAGCAGGGAAAGTACCCAAGGGTGCATAATTACTCCGAAATATTCATATATTCGATATTTCTAATATATAGCCGAGACCAATCCGATCACAAGGGCAACGTGGGATGGCCGGGTGTCGCAGGTGTGTCCCCGGTTTCTGGAGCGGGGCACGAGACATCGTACAGGCAGGACGATTCGACGGAAAAATGGCGCGCCCGGAGGGATTCGAACCCCCGACCAATGGCTTCGGAAGCCACTACTCTATCCGGCTGAGCTACGGGCGCATGAGCGATGGCACGTGGGCGGAACCATGGGGTTCGGCGCACGGCGGACCGGCAGTATAGCGGAGATGGGGCCTCGCGCCCATGCGCCCCCGGAGTCGGATTTCCCCCGGTGGGAGCGCTCCCTGTGCGCGACCGTCCCCTTCGCAGGCCACCGCTCCGCCCGGTTGCCGCGTGGGATGCCCCCTCCCAAAAAGAAAGGGCGAGGCTTCCGCAAGCCCCGCCCCATCCGCTGTCCCACAGCCCCGCTTCGGGCCACCGTCAAAACGCCATCAACGCGCCTTGAGCAACTCCGACAGGCGATCGGGCTTGCCCGCGATGCGCTCCAGGTGCGGGTACTTCAGGCCGTCGTGGTAGTCGATGCGCAGCGTCTTGTACTCATCGAAGTTCTTCACCAGCAGCTCCACCGGCTGGTTCTTGTCCTTGGCGGCGGCGGTTACGGCGTCCTTGATGGCGTCGCTGGAATACTCCTTGCCGTTCACCGCAATCACCTTCATGCCCGGCGACAGGCCAGCCTTGAAGGCGGGGCCGTCCCACAGTACGTCGACGATGTCGCCGCCCTTGCCCATCGACACGCCCAGCGAGTACGTCAGGTTGGCGCCGCCCATGCGGGTTTCCACGGCCTTGGCCACGTCCGACGGCTTGTCGTTGTAGACCAGCTTCCAGCCGTTGGCCTCGAAACCGCCGATCAGCGGGCCGTGGCCGTCAAGGCGCTCGCGCAGGTAGGTGGTCCAGTCGTACGGCGCGATGTCGTTGAGCGTCTTCACCACGTCTTCGAAGGTATAGGTGTTGACGTCCCACTCGCCGTTCTTCACGCCGAAGAAGGCCTTGGCGAAATCGTCAATGGAACGCTTGTCGCTGGTGAGGTCACGCAGCTTGCCGTCCACGTCCAGCCAGATCATCTGGCCACCGGAGTAGTAGTCCTCGCTCATCTGGTAATTGCGATACGGCAGCGGGCGGCGCATCGCGATGATCGGGTCGTTGGTGGTGTCCTGGATATTGCGCCACTGCTGCAGGCCGGGGCGGCCACGGTCGTAGGTGGCGGCCACGTTGGCCAGCATGTCCAGCGCCTGATCCTGCTTCCACAGGCCCGAGCGCGCGGCCATCACGTAGCCCCAGAACTGGGTCTGGCCTTCGTACACCCACAGCAGGCTGTCCTGCATGGGCACGTTGAAGTTCGGCGTGGACAGATCCGCGCCGCGGCGGTACTTGCCGTCCCAGGAGTGGTTGAACTCATGCGAGAGCAGGTCGCGCATGATCACGCTCTTGTCCCACTCGGTGAAGTAACCGACGCCCACGCCGTTCTCGCTGGAACGGTGGTGCTCCAGGCCGTTGCCGGACATCTTGTCGCTGAGCGAGAACAGGAAGTCGTAGTGATCGTAGTGGTGTGCGCCGTACAGCTTGTACATCTGTTGCACCAGGTTCTGGTGCACCTTCAGCTGCTCCGGCTTGATCTCCAGGTACTTCGCGTCGTCCGCCACGATGTTGAGGAACACCGGCGTCTTCGCGCCCGGGTCCAGGTCCACGCGCTTGAAGTACTTGCCCGCGTAGATCGGCGAGTCGACCAGGTTTTCGTAGTCGATTGGCTTGAAGGCCACCGTGTCACCGCTGCGCGAGGCCACTTCCAGCGCACTGCCGAACTGCCAGCCGGCCGGGAAGGTCACGCTGGTTTCCGCCTTGATCTGGCGCGCGAAATAGCCCGCCGGGTAGACCGACACGGAGTTCCACTGCAGGTTGAGCATTTCCGGCGTCACCACCACGCGGCCCTGGCGGGTGTCCTGCGCGGAGAGGAACTGGAACTCCACGTCCACGGCGCTCGCGCCCTGCGGCACGTCCACATGGAAGGCGAACACGTTGAGCGGATCGCGCTTCCACGGGATCACCTTGCCGTTCGCCTTCACCACCAGGCCGGCCAGCTTGTCGATCGAGCCGGTGGGCGAATGGTTGCCCGGCAGCCACTGCGGATACAGCAGCGTCAGCGGTCCCGCCTGCGCCGGCACCGTCTCGTGCACACGGAACACGCGATGCGCGATGTCGGTCGCGTCGACGTTGATCTTCAGCGTGCCGTTGAACGGAACGTCCTGCGGCGCAGGAACATCGGCGAGTGCCGCGAAGCTGCCGAGGCCGAGGGCCGTGGCGAACATGGCGGAAGCGAGACGCGTAACTTTCAAGAGGTTCTCCTGTGGACTTCATTCCGTGCGCAGACGTCAGCTGCACGAAACGTGAACCTCCGATGCTAGTGGGCGTTGACAGGTCGCACCCCCTGCCATTGGTCATGGGAGTGTCTGAACTTCGCCTATCCACAATTCATGTCAAGGGTTTTACACCTGTTAAAAACCCGTATCCTTTTCTTACCGCGATCCCCGCGCGGCCCCCGGCGACATTCCCCCTTGTTGTCGCTGCGGATCACAAAAAAGAGATGGAGTACTCCATGAACAAGACCCTCCTTGCGGCCGCTTTGGCCGTCGTCGCTGTCGCGCCTTTCGCTGCCAAGGCTGACGAAAACAACCAGCTCAACAATTTCTTCGTGGCCGGCAACCTGGGCCAGAGCAACTACCGCGTCGGTGGCCTTTCGGACAAGACCGACGGCTACTACAACCTGCGTTTCGGCTGGCGCTGGAACGGCATCGTCGGCGCTGAAGTCGGCTACGCCGATCTGGGCAAGGGCAAGAACGTCGCCGACTTCACCAGCACCTGGGCCAAGGCACGCGCCGCCCAGGTCGGCGTGACCGCCAAGTACAACTTCTACAACAACTGGTACGTCACCGGTCACGGCGGCTACCTGCGTTCGCGCACCACCGCCGGCGTCACCGTGGGCGACATGTCGGTGTCGCAGAAGAGCTGGAACAACGGCTGGTACGCCGGTGCCGGCGTGGGCTACGACGTCACCCAGAACGTCAGCCTGGCGCTGAACTACGACAACTACCACGTCAAGTACGGCCGCGACACCAGCCAGCCGCAGGACCACGCCAACATCGCTGCCTACTCCGCTTCGGTGGAATACCGCTTCTAAGCGATACGCTTGGTGCAGTAAAAGGAAAACGGCCGCGCAAGCGGCCGTTTTTTTTGTGGGAGCGCACCCTGTGCGCGACAGCCTGACGAAGCGGTATCGGCATGGCTCCGCAGTCGCGCACAGGGTGCGCTCCCACAGGGACATGGCAGCCTGCCACACAACAAAAAGGCCGCTTTCGCGGCCTTTTTGCTTCACGACTGGCGTCGGGTTACCCCTGCTTCTCCAGCTTGCTGTGATGCATGCCGTAGAGCACGTAGATCACCATGCCGATGCTCACCCAGATCAGAAACACCTTCCAGGTGATCAGCGGCAGCTCCGCCAGCAGCCAGATGGAGAACGCAATGCCGATCAACGGCACCAGCGGCACCAGCGGCGTGCGGAAGGAACGATGCAGGTCCGGCTTGCGCTTGCGCAGGATGATCACCGAGGTGCAGATCACGATGAAGGCCGAGAGCACGCCGATGTTCACCAGCTTGGCCACTTCCTCGATCGGCAGCAGGCCCGCCACCAGCGCGGTGAACACACCCAGCACCACCGTGGGGCGATGCGGCGTGCCGTAGCGCGGATGCACGTGGGCGAACCAGCCTGGCAACAGGCCGTCGCGGGACAGTGCGTACCAGATGCGCGTGGCGCCCAGCATGAAGGCGAACAGCACGCTGATCAGGCCGAACACCGCCGACACCGACACCGTCAGCGCCACCCAGTGCAGGCCCAGGCCCTTGAAGGCATCGGCCACGGGAGCGTCGGTGTTGAGCGTGGAGTAATGGGCAATGCCGGTGAGCACCATCGATACGGCGAGGTACATCGCCATCGAGATGCCCAGCGACAACAGCACGGCGCGCGGCAGGTCGCGCTGCGGGTTCTTCGATTCCTCCGCCGCCGTGGTCAGCGTGTCGTAGCCGAACACCGCGAAGAACACCACCGCGGCTGCCGCGGCGACGCCCTGGAAACCGAAGTGGCCGACGCCATCGGGCCCGATCACATGGGCAGGGATGAACGGCACCCAGTTGGACGGCTTCACGTAGAACGCACCAATGCCGATCACCAGCGCCACGGCGGCCACCTTGATCGCCACCACCAGCGTGTTGAAGCGTGCGCCCCATTCTGTGCGGAAGATCAGCAGCGCCGCCACGCCCAGCGTCACCAGCGCGGCGATGATGTTGAACACATGCCCTTCGCCGGTACCGATGGCACCCTGCGCCCACACGGGTATGTGGATACCCATGCTGGTGAGCGCCGACTGCACGTAGCCGGACCAACCGATCGCCACCACCGCGACGATCAAGGCGTACTCGAGCAGCAGGTCCCAGCCTATCAGCCATGCCGCCAGTTCGCCGAGTACGGCGTAGCCGTAGGTATAGGCGCTGCCGGTCACGGGGATCATGCCGGCGAACTCGGCGTAGCACAGTGCCGCCGCCGCGCTGGCGATGCCGGCGATCAGGAAGGAAATGGCCACGGCGGGGCCAGCGTTGATGGCAGCCTGCTTGCCCGCCAGCACGAACACGCCCACGCCGATGATGCCGCCGATGCCGATGGCGGTGAGCTGCCACAGACCCAGCACGCGGCGGAAATCGCCACGCTTGCCGGCCTCGGCCTGCAGCACCTCCACGGGCTTGTGGCGCAACAACTTTTCGAAGAAACCCATCAGCTCATCCCCGGGAAAACGAGCCGCGATCATAGCGAATGGGCCCGCCGCTGCCACGCTGCAACTGCGCGGCTGTACGAGCGGGCAGACCGCCGTTGACAGGCCATCATTCCAGCGGAAGCTGGAATCCCGTGTCTTTTGCGGGGTGTAACGGCGCTGGATCCCAGCCTTCGCTGGGATGACGAGCTAGGGCGATGGCCGACCCGAAACGGCTTTGTCGGAACCGATCTGGCCCGTCGTGGAGGCGGTCAGCCAAAGCACGACCGCCGCGCTGACTGCGAGGACGGCGGCCCCCGCGCCAATGGTGCCTGCCGGCAACCGTGGCACGCCGAACCAGCCGCCGGTGAGCAGCGGCACCGCCGCCGTTGCCAGCAGGCGGGCGAGTTCCAGCCCGACACCGATGCGGCGCCCCTCGGTCAACGCGCCCAGCGCGGTGAGGCTGAGCACCAGGAACACGGCGTAACCCAGCAGCTCCACCGCTGCCAGATGCTTGGCGAGATCAAGGAACTGCACCGCCATGCCCAGCAGCAGTGCGAACTGCACCAGGCTGTAGATCGTCAGGCCACGCGACAGTGCCGGCAAGTAACGCTCGCGTTCGATGTCGAACGCCGGCTTGGGAAAACGCTCCGCCACGTCGGCCGGACGCCAGCCCGGCGGCTTCAGCCACACCCGCAGCTTGTCGCTCCAGTGGCGCGCATGCCACGCATCCTTCGCTGTCGCCCAGTACACCTCGGCATTGGCCCACAGCGGGTTCCAGCTACGCAGCGGCGCACGCGTGCCGTACACCGGCGGATCGGTGTCGTCTTCTTCGACGAAGGTGCCGAACAGGCGGTCCCATACGATCAGGATGCCGCCGTAGTTGCGGTCCAGGTACTTGTCGTTCACCGCGTGGTGCGCGCGATGGTTGGACGGCGAGCAGAACACGCGGTCGAACCAGCCCAGCCGGCCGACCAGTTCGGTATGCACCCAGAACTGGTACAGCAGGTCGATCAGCGCCACCACCACGAACACTTCCAGCGGAAAGCCGACGATGGCCATCGGCAGGTAGAACAGCCAGCCCAGCAGTACGCCGCTGCCGGTCTGGCGCAGCGCGGTGGACAGGTTGTAGTCCTCGCTCTGGTGATGCACCACGTGCGCGGCCCAGAGGATGTTCACCTCATGGCCCGCGCGATGCAGCCAGTAGTAGAAGAAGTCGTAGCACAGCAGCGCGGTGATCCACACCCACACGCTGTTGGCCGGCAAGGCGAAGAGGGCGAAGCGCTGCACGCACCACGCATAAATGCCCAGCGTGAGCAGCTTGCTGAACACCGCGACGATCTGCGAGATCACGCCCAGCCCCAGGCTGTTGATGGCATCGGTGCTGTGATACACGCTGCGCCCGCGCAGCTTCGCCACCAGCAGCTCCAGTGCAATCAGCGCGAAAAACACCGGCGTGGCCCAGGTGATGATGACTTCCTGCGTATTCATCGTGGCTCAATGACTCCCGCGAACCGAACGCGCCAGGCACCACAGCGCCGTGTAGTAGGTGGCCAGCACCCACAGCCCCGACATCGGGATGGCGAAGCGGAAGCGGTCCCAGGCCAGCAGTGTATCGCTGAGCATGAAGATCAGCGCGCCAGCCATGGACCACTGCGCGGAAGCGGCCAGCGCATCCGTGGCGTGCCGGCGCGCGCGCACCACGGCCTGCCCGCCCATGCTGGCCAGCACCAGCACATAGACCACCACGGGCAGGTGCAGCGCATCCGGCAACGACGGCCACAGCGCCCACAGGTTGAACGCGCCGTAGGCGACGCAGGCCAGCATGCCCACGGGGCGCTCGGCGAACCGGCTGTCATCCAGCAAGGCCACGATGAAGCACACGTGTGCCAGCAGGAACGAGACAAGGCCGGCCACGAAAGCGTCCACCGGCAGCATCAGGAAGATGTCGCCCGCCAGCGAGGCCACCATGCCGGCCGCCATCCAGCGCCTGTAGCGCTGCGATACAACCTGCTCCGTGCGCAGCACCATCCCCAGGATGAGCACCGTGGCCAGTGGCTTGCAGACCCAGTGCAGCCAGCGCCAACCGTCGATCTCACCCGGTACTGCGAACGTGATACCCACCATGGCGCCGACGGCCGGCAAGGCGGTCACGCCATCGATACCACGCGACGAGGCAGACCCCATCGTTGCGTTTGAAACAGCCATGCATGGATTCCCCGATCCATCGATCCCCACGGATGGTAGAACCAACCGCTAACGGGGTGCTGTCGCGGCGCAAAAATTCGCCGGCAGCGATGCCCGAAGGGGTAGCCATGGCCACACAAAAAAATGCCCTCCCCCGGTTCACCGGGGGAGGGCTTGCAAGAAGCGGGTACGCCGGCGGGACGGCGTTCCCCCCTCCGCCTTCCCCAAGCGGGGGAAGGCCCTCCACATGCGTTGGGCGCTTGGAACCTGTTCAAAGTCTCGCCTAAACGCCTATATCCCTCACCGTCATTCCCGCGAAAGCGGGAGACGCTCTTTCAACAGCCGAATGGCTGGTCATCCAGCGTCTTTCCCCATGGCGCTTGAAGGCACTGGATCCCCGCTTTCGCGGGGATGACGGTGAGGGGCCGATGTGCGTCTATTGCAAGATCAAACGGAGAACGTGAACGGACTCTTAGAGCCTGTACAACATCTCGCGGAACACCCATTTTCCTCACCGTCATTCCCGCGAAAGCGGGAATCCAGTGCCTTTTCGCCGCCCATAAAGTCGCTGGATGACCAGCCCTTCGGCTGTTGAAAGAGCGCCTCCTGCTTTCGCGGGGATGACGAGCAAAAAATGAGGCGTTTCGACGCTCAAAGGACTTTGAACAAGCTCTTAGAACTTCGCGTTGATGTTGAAGAACACCTGGCGCGGTGCGCCGGCCATCATCGTCTGGTTCCAGCCCTGCGCGTCCGAGGCCACGTAGCCGTTGGTGCCCGTGGTGGCGAAGTAGCGCTTGTTGAACAGGTTGGTCACGTTCAGACCAAGGCTCAGGTCCTTCACGAAGGACAGCGCGCCGAGGTCGTAGTTCACGCCCGCGTTGAACAGCCAGTACGAGGGCACCTGAGAGTCATTGATATAGGTGATATAGCGGCGCCCGGTGTACTTGCCGTCCAGCGTGGCGGTGAAGCCGCCGAAGCTGTAGCTCACGTCGCTGGTGAACATCCAGGTGGGGATGCCGACCACGTACTTGCCGTCCGTCGCGACCACACCGTTGTTGAGATAGTCGTCCTGGTACTTGGAGTTGTCATAGGACAGCGAGTTGAGCCAGCGCAGGTGTTCCACCGGGCGCCAGATCACCGCCAGGTCCACGCCGGTGCTCTTCACCGAGCCCACGTTGTTGAGGATGGCCGAGCAGGTCTGCACCGCGCTGCACGGGGAGACTGCCAGCAGGCGATTGGTGAAGCGGGTGTAGTACGCATCGGCCGAGGCCTCGATGGTATCGCCATGTACGCGATAGCCCGCCTCGAAGGTCTGCGACTGCTCAGGGTTGAGCGAGCCCTTGCTGGCGTCGAATGCCTTCTGCGACTGGCTGAAGGGCAGGAAGCCATAGGCCGAGATGTTCTTGCTGTAGGAGGCGTACACCTCCTGGTTGGCGTCGATCTTGTAGTTCGCGCCCACCTGCGGCAGGAAAGCGTCGCTGGCGCGGATGCGGCCGGCCGCCAGCGCGCTGGTCGCCACCAGCGAGTCGGCCGTGTTGGTCACGCCCAGCGCCTTGGCGCCGAAGTTCAGCGTGAGGCGGTCGTCCATCAGATGGATGGTGTCCGACGCATACGCCATGCGCGTCTGCGTGACGTAGTGCTGGAAGAAGCCGCGCGCAAACGGCTCCTCGTTCTCGTAGAAGTTGCTCAGGTAGTTGTACGCGCCGGTGAGGTAGAAGTAGTTACGTTCCTGGTTGGTCTTGGCGTTCTCCGCCCAGAAGCCCACTTCGATGTCGTTGTTGCCCAGCGAGAACACCAGCGAACCGGTGCCGCCGTAGCGGTCCAGGCCGTAGTCGGTGGTGCGCATGGCCAGCGGCACGGTCGGCGAGGACGCCACGTACGGCGTGGCCCACTGACCTTCGCCGCGGTTGTCGTGGCAGTAGGTGCCGAGGTTCAGCGTGGTGCGGTCGCTGAGGTTGAACGTGCCGCTCAGGCCCGCCAGGCTGTCGCGACGGATACCGCCGCCCGCGTAATAGGTGGAGTCCACCAGGTCATAGCCGGCCGGCAGCGGCGACAGCACCGACGGGTACGCGCCCTTGCCGTTGTACGCGTTGGCGATCTGCACCGAGGTGTTCCAATCCGGCTGCAGGTAGTCCCAGTTCCAGCCCAGCGCCTTCTGGCTGGCCAGGGACAGGTCCATGTAGTCGTATTCCTTGCGGCGCGAGTTGTCGAAGAACAGGCTCACGCTGCCGCCGTCCCACTGGTACACCGATTTCAGGTTCACCTGGTCGGCGCGCTGGTCGCCGTAGCCCTTCCACTTGTCGGTGGAGGCGTGGTCGTACGACACGTACATGGAGAAGCCGTGGTAATCACCCGAGTCCAGACGCACGAAGGTGCGCGTGGTGGAATCGGAGCCGATCACCTGGTTGATGCGCGCGCCGGCCACCTGGTCCGGATCGGCCGAGTAGAACTGGATGGTGCCGCCGAGGTTGGTGTTCGACGCCGTGCCCAGCGCGCCCGCGCCCTGCGCGAGCTCCACCGTGCTGATGTTGTCGCTCGAGATCGCGCGCGTCACCTGCAGGCCGGTGGTGGTGCCGTAGCTCATGTTGCCGAGCGGAATGCCATCCAGCGTAAAGCCCAGGCGGCTCTGGTCGAAGCCGTGCAGCGTGATCTGCGTGGACCACTCGTAGTCGCCCCACGGATCAGCCGCCTGGAAGTTCACGCCCGGCAGCTTGTCGATGGCCTTGAGCGGGCTGGTGCCCGGCGCCAGCTGCTGCAGATCCTCGCTGGTGACCTTCTGCACCTGGCGCGTTTCGCCGGAGGCGACCACCGACACGGCCTCCATGGTCTTGGCCTTGTCGCGGTTGGTGTTGGCCGAGGCGTCGGCGGCAGGTGCCGACGCGGCGGCGGGGCTCACATCGTCGGCGAATGCGATACCGCCATAGAGAGATGCCAGGGTTGCCAGCGCGATCGCGGTCCTGCGAAGGGAAAGCTTGGGCATGACGAGTCCTCGCACGCGGATTCGCCACGAATCCACGTGTTCAATAGATAGAGACAGGGGATGACCGCCCAAACCGATGGGACGGCCAGAGGGAAAGTGCAGACGCATCGCTGTCGTCGGCTAACGGCAAACGGATGGCATCGCGAGCTTGCGTAGAGAGCTGCGGGCGTCCGTGCGTCGCCATGATGGCGAGTTGTTTAGCGCTTCCTTAGGAAATCGTGAAGGTCGCGTGTGTATGCGAGATGACATGCATATTTAAAACACGCGCGTGTGATTTCGTTATTCGTAACGGATGATGTGGCGATATGAGTGATATCGCGAATGGACGTCTATTTGCCTTCGCGCAACTGACGTCGCATGCGCAAGGAGATCACTCAAAACCATGAGCAATATCGACACAACGAGCAATATCGAAGCCATTCGTTGGGCCGGGAGGTGCGAATCTCGCAACACCCTCCCACCGTCATTCCGGCGAAAGCCGGAATCCAGTGACTTGCCTTGCGCGGCGAAAAGACGCTGGATTCCGGCTTTCGCCGGAATGACGGTGAGGGGTAGAAACGTGGCCGAGGCACTCCAGTCCAGGCCGGAATGACGGTGAGGGGTAGAGGCGTGGCCGCCGCACTCCAGTCCGTGCCGGAATGACGGTGAGGGGTAGAGGTGTGGCCGCCGCACTCCAGTCCGTGTCGGAATGACGGTGAGGGATAGAGGCGTGGCCGCCGCACTTCAGTCCGTGCCGGAATGACGGTGAGGGGTAGAGGCGTGGCCGCTGCACTTCAGTCCGTGCCGGAATGACGGTGAGGGGTAGAGGCGTGGCCGCCGCACTTCAGTCCGTGCCGGAATGACGGTGAGAGGTAGAGGCGCGGCCGCCGCACTTCAGTCCGTGCCGGAATGACGGTGAGGGGTAGAGGCGTGGCCGCCGCACTCCAGTTCGCGCCGGAATGACGGTGAGGGATGGAGGCACTGTCTCTGCATTCCAGCCCTCACCGAAAAGGCGATGAGGGATAACCGACGGCTGCTCAATTGCGGCCATCGCCGCCGGTTCAAGGCGGCGCCGAAAAACGGCGAGTGGCGCGAACGCTCACGTCATGTGCGTGAGCGTCAGCGAACGGGCGCCAGCATCAACGCCCATCCAGCGCCTTGCGACCGATTGCCGGATCGTCGGTAAAGAACGCATCCACGCCCGCATCGAGGTAGGCGCGGATCTCGGCGATGGAGCCTTCCTCGTTGAACGTCTTCGGGTCGCTGCCCTTCCAGAAATTCTTGGCCTGGAAGTAGTTCTCCGGGCGGAAGGTGTAGGGGTGCAGCTCCAGCTTCACCGCGTGCGCGTCATGCGCGAGCGCGGTGGGCTTGCCCAAGGTGCCATCCGCGGCCAACGGAATGATCGAGCGGATGTTCGGCCCGATGGCATCGGCGTAACCGGCGATGTCGCGCAGGCCGGCCGGCGTCATCATCTGTGCGAAGTTCAGCTTCTTGCCGGCGGCCACCACGTCGTACGGCTCTTCCTTGGCGTCGCCCAGCAGCTGCAGCAGGCGGATGTTCGGATGGTCCTTGCCCAGCTTGCCGCGCAGGTAGCGCAGGTTGGCGATCTCGAACGACTGGATTTCCACCGGCGCCGTGCGTGTGTAGGCGTGTGCCGCGAGGATCTCCAGCACGCGGTCTTCCATCGGCAGCCCCGCCTTCTGGAAGTAGGTGCCGTGCTTGATCTCGGGGATGATGCCGATCACGCGGCCCTGCGTGGCCGACTCGGTCGCCACGAAGTCGATGATCTCGTCCAGCGTGGGAATCTGGAACTGGCCGTCATACGCGGTGCTGCGAAACTGCGGCAGGCGCTCGCGAGCACGCAGCGTCTTCAGCTCCGCCAGCGTGAAGTCTTCGGTGAACCAGCCGGTGACCTTCTCGCCGTCGACGGTCTTGGTGGTCTTGCGCGCGGCGAATTCCGCATGCTGCGCCACGTCGGTGGTGCCGCTGATCTCGTTCTCGTGGCGGGCCACCGGCACGCCGTCCCGGGTCATCACCAGATCCGGCTCGACAAAGTCCGCGCCATCGGCGATGGCCTTGCCATAGGACGCCAGCGTGTGTTCCGGCCGCAGCGCGCTCGCGCCGCGATGGCCGATCACCAGCACCTTCTTCGCCAGTGGCGCTTCGTTGGCCTGACTATCGACCGACATCACCAGTGCACCCGCCATCATGATGGCCCAGCATAAACGACCCACGGCTACTCCTTTGCATGTGTCCCGACGCGCCCGTGCGGCGCAGTGATCCAGACATCGTGACGGCATCGCATGTCGTTTCATTGACAGGATGGCGCCACCGCGTTTGAACGCAAGCTGCCCGACAGCCATGCCATGACTGGTGGCACCATCGTGACTTGCGGCCAATGGCCACCCGCCGTGCCGCTGCTAGCGTGCACCCATCCATCCTCCGCCGGGACACCCATGCTCGCCACGCTGCTCGCCGCCCTGCTCGCCGGTTCAGCCCCCGCCGCCGACTGCCACATCGGCGCTTATCGCCTCAGCGACGGCAGCACGCTGGACATCGCCCCCACGGACACCGACGCACTGCGCTGGCGGCACATCGACGGCAGCACCGGCAAGCTCACCCGCGCTGCCAACGACACGTGGACCAGCACGCTAGGCTGGACTGACCGCCCGGATGGCAAGGACGTCCGCTTCGTCGACTGCGCCAAGGGCAAGCTCAGCTTCGACGGCAAGTCGGGGCAGCGTATGCCGCTGCAGGTGCAGGAAACCAGCTTTGCCGGCGATGGCGGCACGCGGCTGGTGGGCCGCCTTATCCTGCCACCCGGCCAGGCGAAGGTCCCCGTGGTCGTGCTGGTGCACGGCGCGGAACACGACTCGGCGATGCAGTTCGACGCCATGCAGCGCGAGCTTCCCGCCCAGGGCGTCGGAGCGTTCGTGTATGACAAGCGCGGCACGGGCTCGTCCGCGGGTTCGTATACGCAGGACTACGGTGTGCTCGCCAGCGACGCCGTGGCGGCCGTCGCCGAGGCGCGTCGCCTGGCCGGCGCACGCGCCGGCCGCGTGGGCTACCGCGGCGGCAGCCAGGGTGGTTGGGTCGCGCCGCTGGCCGCGACGCGCACCAAGGTCGACTTCGTCATCGTCGGCTACGGCCTTGCCGTATCGCCGCTGGAAGAGGATCGCGAGGCGGTCGCACTGGATCTCAAGCTTAAGGGCTATGACCAGTCGGTAATCGACAAGGCCTGGGAGCTCTCCGATGCCATCGGCCTGGTCCTTTCCAGCAACCTCACCCAGGGCTTCGACCAGCTCGACGCGGCCAAGGCCAAGTACGGCAAGGAGCCCTGGTACAAGGACGTGCGCGGCGACTTCAGCTACATGGTGCTGCCGATGAGCGATGATGAGATTCGCGAAAAGGGCAAGGCATTCCTGTCGTGGAACGTGCCCTGGCATTACGACGCCATGCCGGTGCTGGAGAAGCTCCAGACCCCGCAGCTGTGGGAACTGGGCGAAGACGACATCGATGCCCCGAGCGGGGAAACCCTGCGTCGTCTCGCGTCCCTGCAAGCCAAGGGACTGCCCATCACCACCGCCCTCTTCCCGCATGCCGAGCACGGCATGACCGAGTACGAAATGAAGGGCCGCGAGCGCGTCAGCACGCGGTATTCGGCGGGCTATATGCAGATGACCATCGATTATGCAAAGGGCACCTGGCATCCGCCGTATGGGGCAAGCAAGGTGGTGATGCCGGGAAACGCGGCGACCCCGTAACGCCACAACGCCCGCGACATCCTGTGGGAGCGCACCCTGTGCGCGACGCCAGCTCGCGAGGCGCATGAAGACACCGTCGCCGTGATCCTGTTTGGCGATGACCGACCACTGAGTTGAACATCATCGCCGCGGTCGCGCACAGGGTGCGCTCCCACAAGGGCGGCGCCTTCGCGGCGACACGGCCGAGGCCGTGCCACCACGTTCAACCATCGATCAGAACTTCACATCCAGCGTCAGGAACCCCTGCCGCGGCGCGCTGGCATGGAAGGCCAGCGCGCGGCCCGCCGGGTCGGCATTGGTGAACGCGGTGAGGTTGGACGCATAGCGCTTGTCGGTGAGGTTGGTGACGTTGAGCGAGAGCTTCACATCGGTCAGGCCGTACACCTTGCCGAAGTCGTAACCCGCGCCGAAGTCGAACGACGTGTAGCCACCGAAGCCCTGGTCGTTGGTGTAGGTGTAGTAGCGCGTACCGGTGTACTTGCCGCGCAGGCCGACGTTCCATGGGCCATACACCCAGCTGATCTCGCTGGCGAACAGCTTGTTGGGCGTGTCCACCGTCACCTTGCCCCGGGTCGGCACGGTCACGCCGTTCTGCTGGTAGTTGTCGTCGTAGGTGGAGCGGTTGAACGACGCGGAGTTGTACCACTCGAAGTGCGCGAACGGCTTCCAGATGAAGGTGAACTCCGCACCGTGGCTGCTCACCGAGCCCACGTTGTAGAAGCGCGTGGTGCACAGCGGCGTGGTGCCCTGCTGGATGCTCGGGCAGGGGTTGAGCGACAGCAGTCGGTTGTCGAACTTCACGTCATACGCGGCAACGGATGCCTCGAACTCGCGCTGCACCACGCGGTAGCCGCCTTCGATGGTGCGCGACTGTTCCGGCTTGAGGTTGCCCTGCGTGGCATTGAACGCCGACTGCGTCACCAGCAGCGGGCCGCTGGCGCCGCCGCCCTGGAACGCGGCGATGTTCTTCGCGTATGACAGGAACACTTCCTGACCCGCGCCCAATTGGTAACCGATGCCGGCTTCCGGCAGCAGCGCCTTGCTGGCGTTGAGACGGCCGTTGGCCACGGGTGCTTCCACCGCCACGCCAGGCACTTCCTGTGCGCTCATGCTCACGTGCGGGCTCTTCACGCCCACGTCGATGCTGAGGCGGTCATCCAGCAGCTTGAAGCTGTCCTGCAGGTAAGCCTGGCGCGTGATGATGGTGTACTTCTGGTAGAACAGGCGACGGTTCGGATCGCTCAGGTAGTTGTCGTCGTTGACCGGGCCGGTGATCCAGTAGAAGTTGCGCTGCACCGAGTGGTGGTTGTTCTCGTACCACACGCCGCCTTCCACGTGGTGGCCGCCGATATCCCACGTCGCCGACGCGATCGCGCCATTGCGGTTGATGGTGTAGTTGGTGCTGCGGATGGAGATGGGCACTTCCTGCGCCGTGCCCGGGTACGACGGCTGGCCCGGCGCCCACCAGTGGCCCTGGCCACCGTTCTCGTGGTGGTAGACCTGGGCGTGCAAGGTCACCGTGTCGCTGGGGAAGAAGTCGCCGGCGAGGTAGTACAAGTCATCGCGACGCAGCGCGCGGCTCTGGTAGTAGGCATCGTCGATGTTGTCCACGCCGCCGGAGAACGCACAGCGCGCGTCACGCTGGCCGCCCTTGGTGTAGATGGGCGCGCAGTACGCGGCGGACACCGCGCGCTGCCAGTCCGGCGCATACAGGTTCCAGTCCCAGCCCAGGCCGCGTGCCATGCCGCTCTTGGACAGGTAGGCGTAGTCGGCCTGCGAGGTGCGCGAGTTGTCGGCGTAGGCGGTGATCTTGCCGCCGTCGAACTGGTACACCGCCTTGGTGTTGAACTGCTTGGTGGTGGTCGGCGACGCCGGCGGCGCCCACATGTCGGCGGTGGCGCGAATGCCGGACACGTACATCGAGAAGCCGTGGTAGTCGCCCGAGTCCAGGCGCAGGTAGGTGCGGCGGTTCTGGTCGCTGCCGAAGGTCTGGCTGACGCGGCCGCCGAACGTGATCGACGGATCGTCGGTGTAGTACTGGGCGGTGCCGCCGAGATTGCTGGTGGACGCGGTGCCCAGGCTGCCGATGCCCGAGGCCAGTTCCACGCCGCCGAAATTTTCCGCCAGCATGGCGCGGCTGATGTTGAGGCCGTTGTAGTTGCCGTAAGCATTGTCGCCCAGCGGCAAGCCATCCAGCGTGTAACCCAGGCGCACGGTATTGAAGCCACGCAGGCTGATGGTCTGCGATTCCTCGTTGGCGCCGAACGCGTCGTTGGACTGCACGTTCACGCCCGGGATGCGGTTGAGCACCTTCTGGATGCTGGTGCCGGCCGGCAATACCTTGGTGTCCTGCACGGTGACGCGCTGCACCTGGCGGGTTTCGCCCTGGCCGATCACCGAGATGCTTTCCAGGTTCTTCGCGCCATCCGCGCTGGCTGACGCGGCGGCGCCGTCAGCGGGCTGCGGATTCTCGGCGGCGAAAGCGCTGGGCAACAAAACGACCAAGGCCGCCGCAACAGCGGCAGCGAGCACGTGCTTCTTCATTGAGCGTGAACTCCGGGGGATGGGGAATCCGCGTGCAGCGGATACCCCGATCCTGCGGGCGTCGTGTGAAATTACGTTTACATGAAAATTTCACGCGTCAGCTTCGTGAAGACTTGCGTGGGTGTGGCCGGCTCGCCATGCCCTTTCCTCCACGCATTCCCCTCTGCGTACATTTCCCTCACCGTCATCCCCGCCTCACCGTCATCCCCTCCTCACCGTCATCCCCTCCTCACCGTCATCCCCGCGAAAGCGGGGATCCAGTGCCTTTTTAGGCGCACGGCTAGAACGAAAGACGCTGGATCCCCGCTTTCGCGGGGATGACGGTGAGGGGGAGCGGGAGTGGTGGCACACGCGGAGACGCGGACGCGGACGCGCACGCCGCGCGCCACGCACCTGCGAAATGTTTTGGCCCTTTCGAGCCCTCGCCACCTTCACCGCACCGCCGGCAATCCCACCTGCTGCAACCACGCCTGATACGTCGGCCGATCCACCGGCACACCCTCTTTGTTGCAACTGCCCAGCTTGCACAGCTCGTCGCGCAGACGCGGCGTGTGCTGAACGATCACATGGAAGATCACGTTCTGCTCCAGCTCGCCATGGAACGCTGCCGCGCCGGGACCGTTGGCGAAGATCGCCACGTCCTCGCCACCATGCGTCTCGGCCTTCATCGGCAGGATGGATTCCTGCATGTAGTCGGGGTCGCTGGTCTTCACCCTGGCAAGGTCGGGGCGACCCTTGGTGGCATACGAGTACTCATGCGCGCTGTGCGGGAAGGTCTTGCTGCCTTCCGGCTGTGTATCGCTGGCACCGGTGTAGCCCGGGCCGTTGGCAAAACCCAGCGTGGTGTACGGCTTGCCGGCGGCATCGCGCGCGAGGCCTGCGCCGCCTTCCTCGTCGTAGCTGTCGTTGTGGCCCTGCACCAGGCCGAGGATGTCGTTGCCGCGCCTGGGGTAACCGGCGAAGGTCATGGTGTGGCTGTGGTCGGCCGTCACCACGATCAGGGTGTCGCGCGGATCGGTGTGCTGCAGCGCGGCCTCTACGGCGTCGGCCATGGCGATGGTTTCGTCCAGCGCGCGATAGGCATTGCCGGCGTGTAGCGCATGGTCGATGCGACCGCCTTCCACCATCAGGAAGAAACCGTTGGGGTTCTGCTTGAGCACATCGATGGCGCTGGCGGTCATCTGCGCCAGGCTGGGCTCGTCGAGCTTGTCGTTGACGCGCTCGTGCTCGTAGCTGAGGTGCGAGGCGTTGAACAGGCCCAGCACCTGCTTCGTGCGCGCAAGGTCCAGCGATTTCAGCTGCTGGCCGCTCCACACATAGGCGCCATCGGGATGTCGGCGCTTCCATTCACCGATAAGGTCGCGCCCATCCAGGCGCTGGCCGACCTTGCCCTGCTCCACCGGATCGTCCTCGCCGGCGAGCATGAACTCCGTGCGCCCACCGCCCATCGCCACGGTGAGGCCGTTGCCGGGGAAGTCGATGAGCTGTGCGGCGAAATCCTTGCAACCCTGTGCCTTGGCATCGGCGGTGAGATCGGCGTCGACTTCCCAGTTGCGCTCCGGCAGATGGCCGTATGTCGCCGCTGGCGTGGCGTGGGTGATGCGCGTGGTGGTGATGGCTCCCGTGCTCATGCCGGCGGCTGAAGCGAGTTCCAGCGTGCTCACCAGTTCCTGTCCATGCGAGGCGGTGCAATCCTGGCGGCGTGGCACCTGCGACACGCCGATGAAGCCGGCGCGCGTCTTCACGCCGCTCATGATCGCCGTCATGGTGCCGGCCGAATCGGGCGTCTGCTGGTCCGTTTCATAGGTGCGGCTCAGGGCGCTGAAGGGAAAGCGCTCGAAGCTCATGCGGTAGCTTTCGCCATCCACGCCCTTCAGCTGCCCCGCGCGCACATGGGCCGCCGCAATGGTCGGCAGGCTCATGCCATCGCCGAGGAAGACAATGACGTTCTTCGCGCGCTGGGTGCCACTGTTCGATTGCGCCGACAGCTGTGCCGCGGATGCCGCGCCCTGGCGGAACCACCACGGCGGGGTCTCACCATCGGGACGCGGGATGGCCGGCACGTCGATGGCGGCCGTGGCTGCGGGAGGCGTGACGGCCTGGCCCGCGCAGGCGCCGAGCAGCGAGAAGGAAGCAAGCAACGTGGCGCGGCGCGCCAGCGGCGAGGGACGGAACATCGGCTACCCCTTGGTCGATAGATGTCGCACGGACGAACCATCGATCCTACCGTGCCCGCAAGAACTTGCTGTGACAGCGCCGTGGCGGACTGCGCTAGCCTGCCGCCATGAACCGTCGCGTGCTTCCGCTGGCCTGCCTCGCATGGATGATCGCCACCGCATCGGCCGGCGAGGCACCCACGGGCACGCTCAACGACGTCGTGTTCTCGCGCTATGGCGACTACTCGAGCAGCGCGGAACTGGCACGCCGGCTGGTTACGCCGCTCAATGCGTGGCGCCTGCAGCAGCAGGCGGCGGCCAATGGCATGGCCATCGCCGACCAGCCGGTGGACCTGGCACGCGAGCGCTTCGCCATGTACGTGCCTGCGCAGGCACCGCCGGATGGCTACGCACTGCTGGTCTTCGTGCCGCCCTGGGACGAAGCGAGGGTGCCGCCCAGCTGGACACCGGTGCTGGACCGCCACGGCATGATCCTCGTCACCGCCGCCAACATCGGCAACGACACCAGCCTGCTGGACCGGCGCGATCCGGTGTCGCTGCTCGCCGCCATCAATGTCATGGCGGGCTATCGCGTGAATCCGCAGCGCGTGTACGTCGGGGGTCTTTCCGGTGGTTCCCGCGTGGCGCAGCGACTGGCGCTGGGTTATCCGGACCTGTTCCACGGCGCGCTGCTGAATGCCGGCAGCGACCCCCTCGGCAAGACCATACCGCTGCCGCCGGCCTCCTTGCTGGAACAGTTCCAGGCGGGCACGCACGTGGTCTTCCTGACCGGGCAGATGGATGCGAGCAACCTGGCGTCGGACCGCGTGAGCCGGCAGTCACTGCGCGACTGGTGCGTCGATGACATCGTCACACGGGAGATGCCATGGAAGGGCCACGCGCTGGCCGAGCCTGCAGCGCTGGACTACGCGCTGACCTCGCTGGAAGCATCGCACGCGCCGGACGCGGCGAAACTCACGGCCTGCCGCTCAGGCATCAGCGCCAGCCTGGACGACGACCTGGCCAAGGCGACCGCGGCACTGGATGCCGGCCACGCCGACGAAGCAAGGAAACGGCTGGAGGCGATCGACCAACGCTACGGCGGCCTTGCCGCACCGCGCAGCGTGGCGCTGGCGGCGCGACTGGCCAAGCCCTAGCTGAGCGTCGCCGCCTCCAGACGGCCGGCGCGCACCGCCTTCACCAGCGCCTCGTGATCGCGTTCGTTCTGCACGGCGTAGGCCACTGAGAACGAGGTGATGGCATCGGCGAACGCATCGCTCTTGCCCAGGTAGGCCGACAGCAGCACGGCGTCGCCCGATCGCGCATGCGCGCGGGCCAGCGCGTGCGCGCACAGGCGGCCGTAACGGCGCAGGTTGGGCACGCGCATCACTTCGACCTGCGGCGAGATTTTCGCGTCACGCAGCTGGCGCACGTAGAACTGCCGCCTTGGCCCTTGCGTCCAGCCAAGGAACATGTCGCTGGCCGACTGCATCAGCCGCTGGCCCGCCACGACGCGTTGCCCGTGGTGTTTATAGGGGCTGAGCCCCACGAACGGCTCGATCACCGACTGCCGTGCTTCCTTGAACTGCAGGAACAGCGGGTCGCCGTTGCCCGACACCAGCAGAATGATGCCGCAATAGGTGCCCACACTGCCCACGCCCACCACTTTCACCGCCGAATCCACGGGCGCGAAGCGGTCGAGCAGGACGCGGCGCTCCGGCAGCAGCGTCTCGCGGTAATAGTCGTAGGCCTGCTGGCGCTCCTCCTCCGACACGTGATTGTGCACGTCGTTGTCGTGATAGATCAGCGGCGGCTCGTCCTGGATGCGCGGCGGCGAGCCGCCCGCCACGGTGAGCTTGATGAATTCCTTGGTATGCGCGGTGTACTCGACCGCCTTGCGCACGCTCTTGGTGGCAAGCTTCCGCATCTCCTCGTCCTGCATGCGGTCGATGACGTCCTGCAGGTCGATGTGGTCGTACCACGCCTCGAGCAGCGGCATCTCGGCATAGCCGGCAAGACGCTCCCGGTAGGCGGTCGCGGCGGCCCAGGCGATGTCCCTGGCGTCATCGGCGTTGAAGCCATTGGCCTGCGCAGCCACCACCAGGCTGGCGCACAGGCGCTTGACGTCCCACTCCCACGGGCCGATGGCCGTCTCGTCGAAATCGTTGATGTCGAACACGAGCTTGCGCTCGGGCGTGGCGAAGCCGCCGAAGTTGACCAGATGGCAGTCACCGCAGATCTGCAGGTGGACGCCCGTGCTCGCCGTGGTGGCGAGGTCGCCCGCCATGACCGCCGCCGCGCCGCGGTAGAAGGCAAACGGCGAGGCCATCATGCGCGCGTTGCGTATCGGCACCAGCGAAGGAACGCGTCCCTGCGAGGACTGGATAAGCACCTCCACGGGATCGACGCGGTTCTTCGGTGCCTTCCAGCCACCCAGCGACTTGCGCGGCACCTTCTCGCGGATCGCCTTGGCCATGGCCTCGCGTTCCCTGGGACTCTTGAGCAGTGTCGCCTGCGACAGTGGCCCCTCCTGCTGCGGGGCATGTGCGTGGGCAACGTCCTTGCCCGCCTTCGCGGGGCGCTTGCGCGTTACACGGGGAGCCTGCTCATCTGTCGTCGTCGACATGGTTTCCACCTCGCGAGGAACGTACCAGGGCCAATGAAATCACATCAGCGGTTCATTTGACGCCCACCACTTCCCAAGGGGAACAGAAAAAATACCTATGCCGGCCCATGGACGCCGTTCGCCGCGGGCCACGCCGCTGGGTCGACCTGCAAAAAAAGGGGTGACGCGAGCGTCACCCCTTCGTGCCATCGGCGGAAGTCCCCTGCCTGCGATCAGGCAGCCTGGCTGTGGATCTGCGTCGCCGGCGCGGCCGTTTGGCCGATCTCGACGCGGCGCAGCTTGTACGCCTCGGGAATCTCGCGCTTGAGGTCGATCACCAGCAGGCCGTTCTCCATCTGCGCGCCGGTCACCAGCATGTGGTCGGCCAGCTCGAAGCGGCGGTTGAACGGACGGTTGGCGATGCCACGGTGCAGCACTTCGCCTTCCTGTTCGCCCTTGCGCTCGCCGGTCACGGTGAGCATGTTGCCCTGCACGGTGATGTTGATGTCCTCGCGGCTGAAACCGGCCACCGCCATGGTGATGCGGTACTTGTCCTCGCTCAGCTTCACCGAGTCGAACGGGGGCCAGTTGTCGTTCGACTGTGTGCGGGCAGCCGCCTCGAGCAGGTCGAACACGCGGTCGTAGCCGATGCTGGAACGATGCAGCGGCGAGAAATCCAGAACAGTACGCATAACCATATTCTCCGATGAGCAACAGGTAGACGCCGCGCGACATGCAGCGGCGCACCGGCCCCGAAGCGACCGGTGGCAGGGAAATGTGGCTGCTGCTTTTCGATTCAAGCCGGCGATTTCAGCCCTCGTTTAGCCATCCATCATGGGGCTGCCAGGCACTTGAATGGCGTGAGTGGTGCCCCATGGGCACGGTGCATGTGATCTCAAGGGACAGGCGAGCGACTGCATCGCTATCTACCGCGTAACGGATGGCCTGACCGTCGAGAGCTGGCACCAAAGAGGCCACCGCACCCGGCACAGGCGATTCGGCGCGATCAAGAAATGATGGCGGGCGGCACGCGCGTCACGACGGATCGCCGTCATGACGCACGATGTCGGTGGGCAACGTCACCCAGGCGTGCCGGCGATGCTCGTAGACCGAGTCTTCCGGCGGCGGAAAGGTCGGGTCGGCAAACGCGCCCACGGCCACGGACACGCGCCCGGTCACGCCTTCCTCCGTATGGAACACCGTGCTGCCGCAGGTGGGACAGAAGCGGAAACGGAACTGCGCGCCATGATCGCCGGTGCGCACGAATTCCGTCGCCTTGCCGGTGACCATGTACGGTTCGGCGAAGGCCGCCAGCGCGGCGAACACGCTACCCGTGCGCTGCTGGCAGGCCAGGCAGTGGCATACGCCCACGCCGAGCGGCTCGCCTTGCACGTCGATTCGCAACTGGCCGCAATAACAGCTTGCAGTTCTGCTGGACATGGAAACCTCCGTGGAGCCACGCATGGCGCGGGCGATCATCTTGCGCGCTTCAGCGTCTCGTCGCCAGCACGCCATCCAGCGCCAGCTGGGCCTGGAAGCCTGCCTTCTCCAGCCGCTTGGCCACTTCACGCGGCACGTCGCGGTCGCTGGTGAGCTTGTTGGGGCTGCCGGTGTAATGGAACAGGCGCCCGCCACGGCGAAGCACGCGCGCAAGCTGGTCGTAGAACGCCTGCGAGTACAGCTCGCCGGCGATACCGAAGCGCGGCGGATCGTGCAGCAACGCATCCACCGACGCGTCACCGACCTGCGCAATGGCTTGCGATACGTCGGCGTGGTTCAACGCAAGGCGTCCACCGCTGGAAGCGGCATCCGGATCCGGCGACCACGGATTGATGGTGCGCAGCCACAGCACGTCCGGGTTCTTCTCGAACGACTGGATGCGCGCCACGCCGGCCTCCAGGCAGCACGCCGCGAAATAGCCCAGGCCACCGCAGGTGTCGAGCACCACCTTGCCACGCGGTTCGACCAGCGCCACCTTGCGACGCGCGTCCTCGAACGGCGACTCCTTCGAGGTGGGCAACATCTTGATGCCGTCGATCTCGAACGTGGGCGCGCCCCATTCGGTGGGTACCAGCTTGATCAGCGAGTGGGAGAAGCACGACACGGAGGAGAAGTCCTCGCCGTCCCAGTAATAAAT
The DNA here is from genome assembly GCF_000725385.1 of Dyella japonica A8. NCBI lineage: Bacteria > Pseudomonadati > Pseudomonadota > Gammaproteobacteria > Lysobacterales > Rhodanobacteraceae > Dyella > Dyella japonica. The sequence continues at coordinate 417,252 of NZ_CP008884.1, forward strand.
CGTGCGGTCCTTCAGCTTGCCCGGGTAGGGATAGCGCTGGCCGTTCCACTGCCAGTCCTCCGCCTGCAGCGATGCGCTGCCGGTGGAGCGGCCCAGATCCATCGAGCCCTTCCATTCGGCATTGCCGGCGGCACGCGCGGCGAGCAAGGCCTCGCCGACGAGGCGCGTGAGCAGGGGGCCGGTGTAATGCGACACGAGGGACATCTCCAGGAGCGAATCCGCGCATTTTATGCGCTAACGCCCGACGCGTGGCCGATAAGGAGTGCCGACCATGCGCGTCGCAGGCCGAGGTTTCCGTTGCGGAAAATTTACGCAGCTTGCCCGCTTGCCGGATAGCGCCTTTACACCAAGCGACCTCAGCATGTCCGCATCCGCCCCAAGGGGCGACGACGGTAACTGCCGTGAGCATCGTGATCATCCAGGGCCCCCACGCCCATGGCCTCGCCAGCGGCGAGCTCCAGCGCAACCTGCAGCCGCTGGCCCTTGCCGCCGGCCGGACGCTGGAATGGTTCCGCTGCCACGAACTGCGCGACTTCGTCGCCTGCGTGCGCTCGGCGAAGCGCCGCGCATCGGAGTTCATGCTGCTGGATCCGGGTGAGCTGGGCCTGCAGGCCATGGCGCATCCGGAGGCAGGTCTGGGCGATGCGCTGGACGAGGTCGACACGCCTTATGTCGAGGTACACGAGGACGCCAGTACCGAGCTGGGTATCCAGCCGGGCCAGCACCATGCCCCGGTCGCCACCGTCATCATCAACGGCGATATCGGTTGCAGCTATCGCATCGGCCTCGGCATTGCGCTCCGGCAGCTGGACGACGAAGGCATCGCTGTCCGCGCGGCCTGAGGCTCAGCAGCCCAGCCGCTTGCTCATGGGCACGCAAGCCAGGCTCACGCCCAGGGAGGAGTGGTACACGCTCCTGCCATCGCCCTCGAAACCGAGCTTTCGGTAGAACGGCGCAGCATTCAGGGTCGCCTCCAGCTCGATCTGCGCCAAGCCGGCATCGCGCGCGATGGCCTCCAGATGATCCATCAGGGCACGGCCGACACCCTGCCCCATGTAGCCGGGCAGCACGAAGATCGCGTCGATCTTGGCCGTCGTCAGGTCGAGCATGCCGGTGCCCACCACCTCGTTCTCCACCACGGCCACGTGGAAATGGCCGGCGACGCGTTGCGCGAAGGCCGTGGACATGGCGCCGGATGTCCAGGTCACCAGATCTTCCATCGGATAGTGGTCGCCGCATTGTGCGAGGATCGCCGCGCGACGCACGGCGAAGCTCGCGGGTGCGTCGTCGATGGTCGCTTTCCTGATATGCATCATCGTTGCCTTGGGCGGAACGGGATCGACCAACGGTCAGTCTTCCGGGCGGGTTTCCGGCATGGTGAGCAGTACGGGCAGCACGGCCAGCGCGATGGCCGCGATCATCGCGCCCGGCGCCGCGGCCCAACCGGTTCGCGACACCAGCCATTCGGCGAGGAATGGCGTGATGCCGCCGAAGATCGCCGTGGCCACGGTCACGCCGAGGGCCAGCCCGCTCAGCCTGCCTTCGCCGGGAAATTGCTCCGCCGTCGCCGGTGCGCCGACGGCGCTGACACCGCCAGCGACGCATGCGAGCACCACCGCCGCCATCACGATCTGCGGCCGCGAACCGTGCGCCATCAGGGCGAACATCGCCAGCGGCAGCGCCGCGCTCAGCACCGCCAGCACCCCCAGCACTGGCTTGCGCCCGATGCGGTCGGACAGCGAGCCCGCCCACGGCGTCACCAGGATCACCGCCACCGCCGCCACCGTCGACAGGCCAAGCGATTCGCCTTCGCCCAGCGTGCCGGTGGAACTGAGGAAGGCCGGCACGTAGGTAATGCCCACGTAGTAGGTGATGGACCCCAGCGCCGAGATCGCGAACGTCCGCGCGATCGCCGCGCGGTGATGGGCCAGCGTGTCACGCACGGGAGTCTCCGGCACGGTGCCGCGCCGCTGCTGCCGCTCGAAATCCGGCGACTCCTGCATGGCCGAGCGCGCTATCCAGACGCTGCCGGCCAGGGCGGCACCGACGAAGAACGGCACGCGCCAGCCCCAGGCGTCCAGATCCTGGCGGCTCAACAGTCCAACGGTCAGCGCGGCCACGGCCACCGCCAGCAGCGCGCCGATCTCGCTGGCCGCCGACGCCAGCGACGTCACCAGGCCACGATGGCGCTTCTGCGCACCTTCCAGCAGGTAAGCCACCACGCCGGTGTACTCGCCGCCCACGGAGAACGCCATCAGGCAGCGCAGCAGCAGCAAGAGATAGCCCGCCATCACGCCCATGTGGCGGTAATCAGGCAGCAGCGCCGTTGCCAGCATCGCCACCGTCATCATCGCCATGGACGACAACAGCGTGCGACGACGCCCCAGCCGGTCACCGATCACACCGAACACCAGCGCGCCCAGCGGGCGCATGGCATAGGAAATGGCAAAGCCCGCGAGCGTGGCGAGCAGCGAATGATCGCCGCCGCCGAAGAAGACACGCGACAGCACCGTGGCCACGTAGAGGTAGAGCGTGAAGTCGTACCACTCCACCACGGTGGAGAGCGCGGCGATAACCATCGAGGCACGCGTGATGGGTGCATCGCCCTGCCCTTCGCTCGCCATCAGTTCTCCTTCGTCAGGCTTCGCCATCTGCCATGCGCGGACCACGTCGGATGTGCCTCGCCGGATGTCGCGGCACAGGCGCCTGGCATCGCATGGATAATGTTCCGAACCATAACAGCAAAGCGCCCGTTCGCAGGAACGGGCGCTTTGCCATGGCGACGCTTGTTCGAACCGGAGCCGGGTTTACGCCGACACTGCTTGCCCCACGAGCGCATCCAGCCTCGCCAGCACATTTTGCGGCAACGCAAATGCCGCCGCCTTCATGTTCTCCCGCAAATGCGCGACCGACGAGGTGCAGGGAATCAGCAGGATGTTGGGCGAGCGATGCTGCGCCCGCATCTGGACAGCGGCGCGCTCGAGGCGATTCTGGAACCGTGGTGACAGGGCTTCAGCGGTCCCTTCCTGCACCACCCGGGCCGGCAGAACTTGCCGACACCGCTGCGCGCCTTTGTGGATTTCATCAAGGCGCGCAACGCGTCGGGCCATCCTTGAGTTCACGCCCTGCGCTGCATCGGCGGCACCGGCGCTGACGCAAACAAGCCATTGGCTTCGCCCACGCTCAGCATGTTGCTGCCCATCAGGTCGAACCGCCCCTGCACCAACGCTTCTTCCGTGATGCGCGCCAGATGCGCCAGCACGGCCTGCATGGTGCCGCAGCCAAGGCTGATGCGCCGCACGCCGAGGCTACGCAGCGTCGCCACGTCCGGTGCGCCGGGATAGCCCACGTAGATGTTCAGCGGCACCGGCAGCGCTGCCGCCAGGCGTTCGATCTCAGCAGCATCGGCCAGGCCTGGAATGAAGATGCCGTCCGCCCCCGCCTCGACATAGGCCAGCGCACGCTCCAGTGTTTCCTTGAAGCGCGCTTCGCCGGACAGCCCCGCGGTGAGATAGGTGTCGGTGCGCGCATTGATGAACAGCGACACGCCACGATGCTCAGCCACCGCGCGAATGCAAGCAATGCGTTCGGCGAGGATACGCGGATGCGCGAGCTGGCCGGTGGCCGGATCCTTGCCATCCTCGATATTGATGCCTACCGCGCCAAGCTCGATCAGCGCCCCGGCCAGACCGCCGGTGTCTTCCGCATCGTCGCCGTAGCCGCGCTCGATATCGATGCTCACCGGCACGTCGACCGCTTCGATGATGCGACGGCTGGCGGTGAGCAGGTCGTCCAGCGGCAGCTGCTCGCCATCGGGGCGGCCCAGCGCCCAGGCCATGGCGGCGCTGCTGGTGGCGACGGCTTTTGCGCCGCTCTTTTCGATGATGCGGGCGCTGGCGGCATCCCACGCATTGGGCAGCACCAGCGGTTCGGTTCCGGCATGCAGCTGATGGAAGGCTTGCGCGCGGGCTGTCTGTACGTGATTCATGGCGATGACCTTGGGGGAAAGCCCGCACTCCGGGCCTGCCTAGGAGACCACCACCGCCCCAGGGGCCGCTGTCAGAATCTTTAGCTATCCGCCCGGCGACACAAGCCGGTCACCCCCGCCCTTGCTATGCTCCGGCCATTGCCCCGGAGAGCCGCAGCGGCGCCCCCATGTCGACCATCACCAGCCAGGTTCTGCTGTCGACGGAAACGCTGACCCTGCGCGACGTGCATTGCAGCGGCACCTGCCGCCACCGCAGCGCGGAGGAGTGCGCGGCGTCGACCCAGCTGGTGTTTCCCTATCGCGGGCTGTATCTGCGTCATGTGTCGTCGGACCAGACCGTGGCCGACGCCAACCATGTGCTGTTCTTCAACCGCCAGCAGGGCTATCAGGTCAGCCATCCGCTGGATGGCGGCGACGCCTGCCTGTCGATGAATCTGTCGCCAGCCTTGCTGGTCGAGCTGACCCCGCGCGAACTGATCCACTCCGAGGAGGGGCTCACCTTCCGCTCCCAGTCGCTGCGCATCGATGCGCGCGCGCAGGCGCTGGTCGCCCTGCTGCGCCACAGCCTGGAGAACGGCAGCATCGAGCCGCTGGAAGCCGAAGCGCTTGCACTCACGCTGGTATGCCGCAGCCTGGGGCCGCGCACCTCGCGTGCACCCGCATCGACGCACGCGCGGCGTCGACTGGCCGACCGGGTGAAGATGCTGCTGTCCAGCGATCTCTCGCGTCGCTGGACGCTGGCGGAGATCGGCGAGGAAATCGGCAGCTCGCCGGTCTATCTCACGCAGGTGTTCAAGCAGGTGGAGGGCATGCCGCTGTATCGCTACCAATTGCAACTGCGGCTGGCGCGCGCGCTGGACCGGCTGGGCAAGACCGACGATCTCTCCGCCCTGGCCGCGGAGCTGGGCTTCTCCAGCCACAGCCACTTCGCCAACGCGTTCCGCCAGGCCTACGGGCGATCGCCCACCGAATTCCGGCAGTCCTCGCGCCGCCCGGCCTGATCCAGCCGGCGCCTCACCTGGTGGGCCGCTCGTGCACGCGCACGCCCACCGCGTATCCGCATACCAGCCCGGCGGCCAACGCCACCAGCAGCACCATCCACACCAGTGGATCGAACAACATCATGCCGAACTTCCACTCGGCCGAGTACGCCATCAGGAACACGGTGACCAGCGCAAACAACAGACCGCCCGCGCGTGCCCATGCCTTCAGCACGGGCGCATGGCCCGTCGGGGCGACAGGCCTGTCGTTTTCGTTGGACTGCATGTTGGACATGGGAATGCCTGCACGAAGCGATGGAAATCGCCATGCAGCTTAAAAATCGTCTTCGACCGCCAACATGGGAGGTTTCTGAGTTTGACGGCGGAACACCGCCCGCCCCACCGTGTCGGCCGCTCGTGAAACAACTAAAGAATTCGACAGCGCACCCGGGCACGTGCGTGGTTTCCTGCATCCACCCGACATCGGGTGACATCAGGAGAACGACATGAGTGAGAAAACCTGCGCCGCGTGCGACTACCCCCTGGATGACAACGCCATCAAGGTCACCGTGGGTCATCGCGTGGTGGAAGTGTGTTGCGAGGAATGCGCCCAGAAGCTGCGCGAGGCGCAGTCCAAGGCCAACGTGTGATGGTGTGGCACGCAGGCCCGTGCAGCCTGCGTGCCTTCCTGCCTAAAGCAGGCTATCGATGGGCAGCAGGCGCAGGAAGGTCACCTCCGTGCGCCGCTTGGCGGTCGCCTCCGGTTCGCTCTGGTAGGTGACAGGCCCGTTCTTGTCCTCTGCATGCCACACCAACTGGTGCGAAGCCGGATCCAGCGTGACCTGATAGGCGTTGGACGGCTGCGTCGCGGTATGGAAGAAGTCCGTGATCGCCTTCGCCAGCCCCGGTGAATCCACGATCACCCCCATCTCGGTGTTGAGCAGCTTGGAACGCTGGTCCATGTTCAGCGAGCCGATGAACACCTGTCGCCCATCCACCACGATGCTCTTGGCATGCAGGCTGATACCGGACGACTTGCCCATCGCGGTGGACGGCTGGTCCTGGCCGGACGACGGCTTCAGCTCGTAAAGCTGCACGCCACCTTCCACCATCGCCTTGCGGTAGTGCACATAGCCTGCGTGTGCCGCCGGTTCGTCGGTGGATGCCAGCGAGTTGGTCAATATCTGGATCGAGATGCCGCTCTGCACGCGCGATACCAGGTGCCGAGTGCCCTGCTCACCCGGGATGAAGTACGGCGTAGTGGCGATCACCGAATGTTGCGCGCCATCGAGCATCGTCTTCAGGCGCGGGCCGATGCGCAGCGCGGGCACGTCGCCGTCGGCCTCGATCTTCTCCGGCTGGTCCGCCACCAGCTCGGCATCGCCCCAGAACCAGGCGCCTTGCCGATCCGCCGTGGGTCCGTCCGGCAACTGGTCCAGGGCCGTTTGCGCGTAGTCCGATTGCGCGAAGCTGCGCACGTCGTGCTGCAGCAGCTGCCGGGCCGCTGCGAGGCGTTGCCCGGATGCCTTGTCCTTGGCGAGCTGGTTGAGCGGATAGGCCGCCGCGCAGTTCCAGTAGGCATCGAACGCCTCCGACGCCTGCGGCACCACCGGGCCGATGGCCACCACGTCCAGATCGCGGAAGTGCGTGTCGCTGCCGGCGTCGAAGTATGGGTCGCCGATGTTGCGTCCACCGATGACCGCCACCGTGTTGTCCACGATGAACGACTTGTTGTGCATGCGCCGGTTCAGTCGCCGCCACTCCAGCATGAACTGCGTGGCACGCGACAGCGTGGAGGGGTTCCTCGTCTGCAGCGGGTTGAACAGGCGCACGTCGATGTTCGGATGCGCATTGAGCGCCTCGAACAGGTGATCCTTGTCGTCGAAGTTGTTGTCATCGATCAGCATGCGCACCCGCACGCCGCGATCGGCCGCGGCCAACAGGTGCTGCATCAGCAGGTGACCGGTCATGTCGTTGGCGAAGATGTAGTACTGCAGGTCGATCGAATGCTTGGCGTGGTCGGCCATCACCACGCGGCTGAGCAGTGCGTTGGTGCTCAGCGTGAGCAGGCGGAAACCGGACTGGCCCTGATGCTTCGCCACCTCGGCATGCGCGTACTGCGCCGTCGGCGTGTCCCTGGCCGGCGGCAGATGATGCGTCTCCTCCTTGCCGCCGTTGGCCGGCAAGGTAGTGCACGCCTGAAGCCACAGGCAAAGGAGAACAAAGACCCTGGCGACGATCCATCGATCTGTCCGCATGAGGCACCCCGAGCAGAGCCGCACATCACGGCGCATGGCTCCCCAGGCCGCCATGACCGTGGTCGGTGTAGCACGCCCCGGCCTTATGCCGCCTGACTGCCGGCAGTCATCTGGCAGACAGGTGGCGCTGGGTGGCACGCGGTATTCCCACGCACGCGGCGCAACATGGCGTCCACGCCCGTTCCACCGGCACGGCAGGCATAATCCAGGTGCCTGCGGGATCCACCGGTCCCGTCGCCCATTCGCAGGTGCCGCGATGCCACCCATTCGATGCTTCGTCGTGACATGCGCGCTGCTCGCCATGCAGGCCGGCATCGCCCTGCCCGCCATGGCGGAACCCGACGCCAGGGCGCAGCACGAAATCGCCGCGCTGCTGGCCTTCGTCGGACAGAGCCACTGCAGCTTCATCCGCAATGGCAAGTCGTATGGCGCCAGCCAGGCGCAAGGCCATCTCGAGGACAAGCTGCACGTGCTGCTGCGCATGGACAAGGTGGACACGGCGGAGGATTTCATCGACCGCGCGGGCACGCAAAGCAGCCTCAGCGGCGAACCCTACCTGGTTGTCTGCGACGGCAGGCAACAGACCTCGGCGGCGTGGCTCAAGGATGAACTGCAACGCCTGCGCCAGGGCGGGCCGTGACGGCGGAACAGATCGAGGGCAATATCGCTTCCATGGCCGAGCTCGCGCAGGCCCACGGCATCCGCGTCATGCTCGCCTCGGTTCCTCCCGCGGCGCGCTTCAACTGGCGCCCCCAGGTGCAGCCCGTCGACACCATCCGCGCGCTCAACGCGTGGATCAGGAACTACGCGGCGCAGCACGGCTTCACCTACGTGGACTACTACGGCGCCCTCGCGACGGCGGACGGCGCGATGAAGCCGGGCACGGCGGACGATGGCGTGCACCCCACCAGGAAGGGCTATGCCGTGATGGAGCCGCTGGCCAACACGGCGGTGCAGGCCGTTCTGTCCCGGAACTAAGGACGGCGCAGCCGCGCGCATGGCGTTGACAGGCACTAGCCCCGTCGCAGGCCCTCCACGCTGATGCGATGACGGAAACGCCGACTGACCCGCAGCTCCGTCCCGTTGCGCAGGGTCACCAGCGCATCCCGTGTGGGCAGCAGGCTGAGGCCCTGCACGCGACCCAGCGGAATGATGGTGGACCGATGGATGCGGGCGAAGCGCACCGGATCCAGGCGTTGTTCGATGCCATCCATGCTCTCGTGGATCATGTGCAGCCGGTGGCCGACGTGCAGCGTGACGTAATCGCCGCTGGCTTCGATCCAGTCGATGTCATCCACGGCCACCCAGGTCGTTCGTCCCCCGCTGCGTACCGCAAGGCGCGTTTCCCACCCCGATTGCCGGAACAGCTGCCCACCGCGCGCCACTGGCCCGTGCGCCCGCCGATCCATGACGCGCTGGCGGACGGTGTGCAGGGCATCGTCGAAGCGACCGTCGTCGATGGGCTTCACCACATAGTCCACGGCGTGGACGCCGAACGCCTTCAGCGCGTAGCCGACGTGGGCCGTGAGGAAAACGACGAAGGGACACGCATCGCCATCCACCCTGGACAGCAGCTCGAAGCCGTCCATGTCGGGCATCTGCACGTCGAGGAAAACCACGTCGGGCCGATGCGCCTCGATCATCCGCAAGGCGGCCTCGCCGGATTCGGCTTCGCCGATGACATCCACGTCGAGCGCGCGGCGCAGGCAGACGCGAACGCCACGTCGCGCCAAGGGTTCGTCGTCGACGATCAGGATGCGCATCATGCGGCGTTCTCCATGGCAGTCTGGCGAGGGATCTCGATCAGCACCCGCCAGCCGTGCTGCCCGTCACCATGGGCGGAGAAACGGCAGGCGTCGCGATAACGGGCGGCCAGGCGCGCACTGGTGTTGGCCAACCCCAGTCCGCCGCCCGGCAGCGGACGCCCACGCGGGCGATGGACGCTGTTGTGGATCGCGATCTCCACCGTGTCGTTGCGGCACCTCACGGCCACGGAGAGGCTGCCTCCCCGCAGGCTCGGCGCGATGCCATGGCGAATGGCGTTCTCCACCAAGGGCTGTAGCAACAGATGCGGCACCAGAACCTCCCGAGCCGGCGGCTCGCAATGCATGGCCGCCACCAGCCGCCGCCCCAGGCGGATCTGTTCGATCTCGATGTATTGCTGCACCTGGGCAAGCTCCTGCGCGATAGTCACGTCGCCCTGGCGTGCCGGCTCCAGCGTGGAGCGCAGGAAGCTGGCCAGCAGGGCGATCATGCGCCGGGCCGATGGCGCATCGCCCTCGCCCACCAACGTGGAGATGCCGTTGAGCGTGTTGAACAGGAAGTGCGGCGTGATCTGGTAGCGCAGCGCCTTCAGCTCGGCCTCGCGTGCCAGCGACTCGGCAAGCAGCCATTGGCGCTCGCGCAGCCTCGCCTCCTGCCAATGCTGAGCGGATCCGTACAGCGCACTCCACGCCACCAGCATGACCGCGGGGCTGAAGGCATTGGCCAGGCCGGCCACCGCCACGGCCCGCCAGCTGGCGGCGGCTGGACCTGCGTGGCTCATCAGCACTTCCAGCGTGGCGCCCGACAACGAGCACAGCATGCCCAGCGGATACGCACTGCCGAGGATCATGCCCATGGCTTTGGGCCACGGCCACCGGCTTGCCATCATCCGGCGGCACAGCGCGCGCATGACGAAACTCGCCAGGAACGCAGCGAACGTGGTGCCCGCGAAATAGATCACCACGGGATACGCGCGCCGGTAAGGCAAGGCCCCCAAGGTGCTGATGAACCCATAGGCGAGCCATCCTGCCCACTGGATGAGCCAGGCATGCGGACGTCCGGACGAAGCGTGGCCGGGCGCCATGCGGCTCATGCCCTGCACCCGCCGTACCGCCTGACCCATGAAAGCGGTCCGCTGGTCGAAAACCGGTGTGCCGCTGGCGCATGCCGCCCTAACCTCATGACTCGCCTCGCGCTGGTTACTGCGCGGGCCTTCCACGCCACGAGAGCAACGCCATGCAAAGCACCGTTGAAAAACCGACAAGCCTGCTGATTCGCGCAACGCTGATCGCCGGCACGCTCGACATCCTGTCGGCACTGACCTATGCGGTCATGGCGGGAAAGAATCCACTCGCCGTACCCGTGGGCATCGCCTCTGCGATCTGGCCGGGCGCGGTGAAGGCCGGCGCCCCGGCGCTGCTGGTCGGCGTGCTGCTGCATTTCGCCATCATGCTGGTGATGGTGGCGGTGTTCGTCGCGGCAGCCCGGAAGATGCCCTGGCTCACCACGCGGCCTGTCACCTCGGGCCTGATCTATGGCCTTGTGCTCTGGGCGGTGATGAACCTCATCGTGCTGCCGCTGCGCTGGCCTGCGCTCTTTCCCCACTTCACCGCTATTTCGCTGGCCGAGCAGGTGTTCAGCCACACCGTGCTGGTCGGCCTGCCGCTGGCGTGGATGACGAGCCGTTCGATGCAGCATCGCTAGGGCCTGCGGACGCGACTGCCGCCGCTAGCGCTGGCTGACGAGCAGCCGCAGGCCGAGCACCGCGAAGCCTGCGGCAAAGCTCCGGCGCATCCACGTCAGTACGGCCGGTCGCGTGAGCACATGCTTGCGCATCATGGCCGCGAACACGCCGTAGATCGCGAACACCACCCAGGTCATCGCCATGAAGACCGCGCTGAGCGCGAGCATGGTGGTGATGGGCGAGGGATCATCCGCGGCCACGAACTGCGGGAGAAAGGCCAGGAAGAACACCGGCAGCTTGGGGTTGAGCAGGTTCACCATCACGGCGGAAGCGATGATCTTCACCGCCCCCTTCTTCTCGTTCCCGTCTCCCACCTCCAGCAAGCGCGCATCACGCAGTGCCTGCCACGCCATGTAGAGCAGATAGGCGGCGCCGACGATCTTGAGCACCTCGAAGGCCAGCGCACTGGTGCGGAATACCGTGGCAAGGCCCAGCACGGCGGCCAGCATGTGCGGCAGGATGCCCAGCGTGCAGCCCGCCGCCGCGACGAGGCCTGCGCGCACGCCTTGCGAGAGACTGGCGGAAATGGTGTAGAGCGCGCCGGTGCCCGGCGATGCCACCACCAGCAGCGCCGTGATGAAAAAGGCCATGCTCATGGGGATACCGCCTCGCCCACCGCGTCATGGGCCTGCGTGGGTGCCGCATCGGGTCGCAACTGGGCAGGGTCGTAATAGAAGCGCTCATGCACGATCTTTCCGTCCACCCACTGCTGTACGGCGACTTCGTCCAGGGTCACGTGGGCAGCCTCGTTGGAGAACTCGAACCGCCAGTTGATGCTGACGTGCTCGCCATCCACCAGCACGTGAAGCGCGCGCGCCGTGACGGTGGTGAACCGGTTCAGCACCAGATGCTCGTTCTCGATCAACGCATCGAGGCCGATGCGCGACTGCTGCCGGTTCTCCCAGACCACCGCGGCGGGATGGTAGTAGCGCTGCAGCGCTTCGATGAAACGGCCGCTTTCCACCAGTGAAACGAAACTGCTGACGACTTGGCGCTCGGGCATGGCTGCTCCAGGGGGACGGGAACGTCTGCGAAGGGGGATGGGCAGCGCACGGTCCCGGGACAGCGGCCGCACGCCGGATCGGCGGGGAAATCGATCGGTGCCAGCCTAGGTTGGCGGCATGGCCCCGTCACGCGCCCATAGCGACAGATGTGAGGGCGATCCCGCCGCACGTTGGCGGGGGCCATGGGCGATCCCGCCAATCTTTTTGCCTTCGCCGCCAAGGGCCGGTCTGCATCACCGCGCCTGACCACGCATAGCCACTTGATTACATGGGTATTTCTTGCCCGTCACGGCGGTGTCGACGCCCTTGCCGCCGGCAAGGACATGCTTGACGTGCAGGGCAAAATCGCCACGCTTGGCGCAGGGAATGATCAAAGGGAATCGCCGTGCGGGTCGCCATTCTTGCCTACGACGGGTGCATGGGCGCCGAGGTTCTTGGACTGTCGGACGTGCTGCTCGTGGCCAATCGCATCAGCGCGTTGCGCACGCCGGACGCGCCCGCGCCGTTCTCCGTGGCCATCATCGGCACGCGGGCCGGCCAGATACGCCTGGCCGGTGGCGCGCAATTGACCGTCGCCGCGCCGGCGCCGTTCGACCTGCTCGTGGTGCCCGCTTTCGATTTCAACAATGCCGAGGACATCGGCGCAGCGCTGGACAGTCTGGAAGAAGAGAAGACTTTGATCCGTCATGCGGCGGAGCAACGCAAGGTCGCCTCCATCTGCGGCGGCAGCCTGTTGCTGGCCGAAGCGGGCATTCTGGACGGGCGGCAGGCCACCACGGCATGGGCGCTCGCCGGCGAGATGGCGCGACGCTACCCCAGAGTGGAAGTGGTGCCCGATGCCGTGCTCGTGCGCGATGGCGAGATCGTCACCTGCGGCGCGTTCACGGCGTACGGCGATCTTGCGCTGCAACTGATCCGCGATTGCGTCGGCACCAGCCTGGCCCGCGCGGTCGGCAGGTTCAGCCTGATCGACCACAGCCCGCGCAGCCAGGCGACCTATCTCGATCATCGCTTCAGCCACAAGCGCCGGGAATCGTTCGCCCGCGCCGTGAGCACGTGGTTCGAGAAGCGCCTGGCGGAGCGCTACCGGCTGGACACGCTGGCCGACGCGTTCAATCTTTCCAGCCGCACGCTACTGCGCCGGTTCCGCGCCGAAACCGGCCGCTCTCCACTGGACATGCTGCACGATCTTCGCGTGGAACGCGCCAAACTGCTGCTTGAAACCACCACGCTCAGCGTGGCGCAGGTGGCCGCCGAAGTGGGCTATCTCGACGTGGCGACGTTCTCCCGGTTGTTCACGCGTCGCACGCATCTCACGCCCGCCGCCTTCCGCAAGCGCTTCCAGACCGCCGACGTCACGGTGTTCTGACGCGTCGCGCGTTGATGGCGAACCCGCCCATCAATCTGGCCGCGCCGCCCGCTGTCCGGGTGTGGCACGACTGCTAACGTCCTTCACGCCACCAACCTCCCTGCACTTCCCCACGGGCAGCGTGATCACCATGACGTCGCAGCATCCATCTCTCGTACCCGCAAAACGTTCCGCGACACCGGCGTGGATCCTGCCGGGCCAGCGCCTGTTGCGAACGGCCGTGCGCATCCTCGGCGCGCTCAGTCCATCCCGCGCGGCACGCGTCATGGATCGCCTGTGGTTCTCGGCGCCCAGGACGACGCCACGCGCGGCGGACCAGGCCGTACTGGATGGTGGCGACCGGCTTTCCTTCGACGTGCACGGGCGGAAGGTCGTGGCATGGGCGTGGGGTGAGGAAGGTCCCACCGTGATCCTGCTGCATGGCTGGGGCGGCCACGCAGGCCAGTTGCAGGCCTTCGTGTTGCCGCTGCGCGAGGCGGGTTTCCGCGTGGTCGCCTTCGATGCACCGGCGCATGGCGCATCCGCGCCGAGCAAGCACGGCGGACGCCGCGTCACGTTCTTCGAGTTCGCCGAGGCGCTGCAGGTCATTGCCGCTGGAGAAACGGCGGTGGCGGGTATCGTCGCCCACTCCGGCGGATGCACCGCCGTGTCGCTGGCCTTGCGTGCGGGATGGGCGCCACCGGCGAGCCTGGTGTTCGTTGCGCCGTTTGTCCAACCGGCCGCGTCGATTGCCGACTTTGCCCACGCCATCGGCGCGAACGATCGCGTCGTGGCCGAGTTCAGCATGGGCGTCGAGCGCTGGCTGGGGCAGTCGTGGTCGTCCCTGGATATCACCACGCTGGACGATGCGCACAAGCCGCACCGCCTGCTGGTGATCCACGATGAGGAAGACAAGGAAGTGCCCGTGGCGCATGCCCGTGCGCTGGCGGCTTCCTGGCCATTCGCGCAGTTGGTGGTCACGCGCGGGCTCGGGCACCGGCGCGTGCTGCGCGACCCCGCCGTGGTGGAAAAGGTAGGCAGCTTCCTTGCCAGCCACGCCGTGGCGGCATCTGCGCGGACGGGAAGCTATCTTCCCCGCGACTCGCGCCCCGCACTGGACAAGGCATACGAGGCATTCGTTTCCCACCGCGCCGCCACCGGCGCCTGGCGATGACGACGCCTGGCGCGGCGGGCAGGTGTCCTCACGGGTCCGCGCTTTCCGCGGCCGGATAGACGATGGTGCCGTCCGGCTGGATCCGCGCGCCTTCCGTCAGGCGTGCGCGTTCCAGATGGCCGCGCCCAAGGATATGGATCACCGTTTCGCCGCGTGCGAGCAGATAGTCCGTGATGATGCGGCGATGACAGCGCCACCAGACCGCCTCCGAACACATCACCGCGCAACGCTGTGTGCGGCCCTGCGCGATCAGATGGTCCAGCCCTGAATGGAATTCCGCCGACAGCGCGTAGTCCGCGTAGTTGTGGAAGCTCTGGTGCGTCCAGAACGCATTCACCCCGACCGGCACGGTCTTGGACTTGCGACGCCGCCCGCCCAGTGCCGCAAGGTGTTCGTACGAGATTCCGACGGCGGCGAGCTCATCGGGGAGCACGTCCTGGTTGAACTGCGGGTTGGTGCGGGACATGGGAAAGGCCCGCACGTCGACGAGATGTTGGATGCCGGCCTCGCGCAGCAACGCAGCGAACTCATCGAAGCTGCGATCGGAATGCCCGATGGTGTAGATCGCTTCCGTCACGTCGACAGTCGAAGCGCGCGACCCTTGTGGGCCGCGATGTGGTCGGTCTTGTCGCTCTTGATCTCGTACTGCGGATCGTCCGCGGTCGCGTGATGGGTATAGCCCTTATAGTCGAAATCGCGGGTGTGGATCTTGATGATGGTGCCGCTCACCCAACCGGCTTCGGAATTCCACGTGACGTGGTCGCCCACCTTGAACATCGTCGTCATCATGCGACTCCCGCTGTTGTGTGAAGTGGCCCAGCTCAGGCCGCGCGCACCACCCGCACCGGCACCGATTTGTACGACGGCGTGCCGCTGACCTTGTCGTGGTAATCCAGCGGTACCAGGCAATTGCCCTCGGGGTAGTACGTCGCCACCGAGCCACGCGCGATGGCATAGGCCACGGCGATGACGTTGTCGAGGCGACGCTCCTTGCCGGTGCCGAACGCGGTCTCCACACGGATCGCGTCACCTTCCTCGATACCCAGTTCGGCGAGGTCGTCCTTGTTCATGAACACCACGTCGCGCCGCCCGAAGACACCGCGATAGCGGTCGTCAAAACCATAAATGGTGGTGTTGTACTGGTCGTGGCTGCGCACGGTGGTGAGCTTGAGCACACCCGGATCAGTGTGCACCAGATCTTCTTCCAGGCCACGGAACAACAGGAACTCCGCCTTGCCGGACGCCGTCTTCCACACACGCTGCGTCGGTGGAATCGGCAAGCGGAAACCGCCCGGCACGCGGATGCGCTCGTTGTAATCCCTGAAATCCGGAAAGACGGACTCGATGGCAGCGCGGATACGGTCGTAGTCCGTAATCAGTTCCATCCACGGCACCTTGCTGTCAGGCAACGTGGCGGACGCCATGCCGGCCACGATGGCGGGCTCCGAACGCAACGCCTCGGATGCCGGCGTCAGCTTGCCGCGCGAGGCATGCACCATGGACATGGAATCTTCCACCGTCACGGCCTGCGGCCCACCGGCCTGCATGTCGCGCTCGGTGCGGCCCAGGCAGGGCAGCAGGAAAGTGTGCTTGCTGGTGAGCAGGTGCGAGCGGTTGAGCTTGGTGGCGATATGCACCTGCAGCTCCAGTCCGCGCACGGCGGCGAAACACGCTTCCGGGTCCGGCATCGCCACGGCGAGGTTGCCGCCGAGGCTGATCAGCGCCCTGGAACGGCCTTCGGCGATCGCCTGCATCGCCGCCACCGCGTCATGGCCGTGCGTGGCCGGTGGCCGGAAGCCGAACGTCTTCTCGATGCCGTCGAGCAGCGCGGCGGTTGGCTTCTCGGTAATGCCGACGGTGCGGTCACCTTGCACGTTGGAATGCCCGCGCAACGGACAGATGCCCGCGCCCGGCTTGCCGAAGTTGCCGCGCAACAGCAGCAGGTTCGCCACCTGCTGCACGTTCTGCGTGCCGGTGCGGTGCTGGGTCATGCCCATGCCGTAGGTGATGATGGTGGCGTTGGACTTGGCATACGCCTCGGCCACGGCACGCAGATCGGCTTCGGTGAGGCCCGAGGTGCGCTCGATGTCCGCCCATGTCGCGCTGCCCACGTCCTGCGCCAGCGCAGCGAAGCCGTTGGTGTGTTCGCGGATGAAGGCGTGATCGAGCACGGTAGAGCCCGGACCCGCCGCCGCGTCCATCTCCAGCAGCGCCTTCATGATGCCCTTGAGCGCCGCCGCGTCACCGCCGATCTTCACCTGCAGGTAAGTCGTCGCGATCGGCGTGGAGCCGAGCGTCGCCATCTCCACCGGGCTCTGCGGATCGGCGAAGCGTTCCAGCGCGCGCTCCTTCAGCGGATTGAACACGATGATGGGCGCGCCGCGACGCGCCACTTCATGCAGCGTGCCCATCATGCGCGGATGGTTGGTGCCGGGGTTGTGGCCCATCGCGATGATCAGCTCGCAATGGTCGAAATCTTCCAGCGACACCGTGCCTTTGCCGATGCCGATGGCCGGCGGCAGGCCCACACTGGTGGCCTCGTGGCACATATTGGAGCAGTCGGGGAAATTGTTGGTGCCAAATTCCCGCGCGAAGATCTGGTACAGGAACGCCGCCTCGTTGGAGGCGCGGCCGGAGGTATAGAACTCCACGCTGTCCGGGTCGCCCAGGCCGCGCAGGATCTCGCCGATGCGCGCAAACGCGTCATCCCAGGGGATGCTTTCGTAGATGTCCTTGTCGGCGTTGTAGACCATGGGGTGCGTGAGGCGCCCCTCGTCTTCCAGCTCGTAATCGCTCCAGTGCCACAGCTCGCCGATCTTGTTGGCGGCGAAGAAGGTCGGCGGCACGCGCTTGTTGGTCGCTTCCCAGGTCACGGCCTTGGCGCCGTTCTCGCAGAACTGGAAGGTGGAGGTGTGCTTCTTGTCCGGCCAGGCGCAACCGGGGCAGTCGAAACCCTCGGGCTTGTTGGTGCGCAGCAGGGTGACGGTGGCGTCGCCCGCATCCATCTGCTCGCGCACCGCGCGTGCGGTAGCACGCAACGCGCCCCAACCACCGGCCGGGGCATCGTAGGTGCGGATGCCCGGAATGTCTTTCTCAGCCATGAAGCAACGTCCTGGTGCCTGATCTGGATACCCGGCCTTTATACACAAAACGCTGCTGCCGCACGGTTGGAGCGCAAGACCGTGCGATGAACACGTGCTGTCGCACCCGGAACCCTAAGAGCTCAGCTTGTTTTCCGATTCGTCGACGTAACGCGAATATCCCAGCGCAATCGAACCATCGGGCATCAGGGTTGCCGTCACGGTAAGCCTGAACTCCGCCGCCGCCGAAGCACTGAACATGTTCGGGTGCCCTGGCACGGGCTGGAAGTCGGCGCCATCGAAATCGACGCCCGTGGGCGTGGAATCGGTGACGTCCCACGCGGCCAGATCGTCGTCGCCCGGCGGCGGCGGCATCGGCACCGCAACTTTCAAATGGCCTTTCAGCATGGCCTTGCCCTCACCGGCGATGCCTGTCGCATCGCCGCAAGCGCGTATCGCGTCCACCCACACCGGCGAATGCGATGCGCCGAATGCTCAACTTCCCAACTCCTGGAAAGCATGCCCGTTGGCTTCCAGCCCTTGCAGCACCGCTGGCGGCAACTCGTTGGCCCACACATGGCCTTCGAGCTGCCACTGACCCGGCTCCGCCAGATCCGGCAGACCCGCGCCCTTGCGCACGTAGAGCCCGAGCGTGGGCTTGGCTGGGTTGATGTACAGGTCGAACTCGTCCATGGGGAGCCCTCCTCTGTCTGGTTCAACGGCGCATTGAAGCGTCGAGACACTATGCACCGCTTCATGGCCGTCCCACACCACCGCCCTCCTACTTCTCCGCCGTCAACACCACCGCCGCTTCAGCCGTCAGTTGCAGGAAGGTGAAGGACTCCTGCAAGTACAGCTGCACCGTCTCCTCGTTGTGGCTGAGATAGCCGATGGAGATGTCCTGGCCGAGATACAGCTCGAAATCCCCGCCGCGCGTGCTGAGCACCACCCCACCCTGGATGGCCGGCGCCCAGATGATTTCGCCATCCACCAGGTTGCGCATGTCGCGCGCCACGGGATAGCCGTGCTGCGTGGCGGCGCTCACCGCCGTATACGCCTGCTCGCCGAGCAGCAGGGTGTACGGGCCGTTGACGCCCATCTCGCGAAGCTGGCTGACCGCGCGCGCCACGGCACCGGGATAACCGGCGACATCCTTCGGCAGCGCGATGGCTTCGTTGCTGGTGCCCTTGCGGATGCCTTCGATGTGGCCGGCCTCATAGCCCTCGAACACCGCGCGATCCTCGGCAAAGGCGATCTTGCGCGCAGCGTCCTTCAGTGGCTGCAGGTCCGGATCGTTCGCGCCGCGCTCCACCGAATCCAGCGAACGACGCGATAGCCCGAACGGCACGCGGAACTCCACCAGCGGCTTCGCCTCGCGCAGGTGGGCTTCGATGCCGCCATCCGGCGCGTGGATCTTCGCCACGTGTCCGGTGCCGACCGCCGAGAACTCGCTGCCCTTGGGGCCCAGCACGTCGGCCACCCGCCGCGCCGCCAGATGGCGCTTCAGCGTGCGCGCGGCTTCCTGCTCGATCTGGTCCCACGCCCGTTCGGAAATGGGCGCGAGCTTCCGGTGAAGATTATTCATGTGCGGGCTCTCCTTTGAGCGAACCGATACCGAGCGAACCGTCAGGCGACGGCGCCGCGCCGGATGCTGCTTCATCCGTCGCAGGCGTAACAGCCGGGGTTTCATCCACCGGCACATCGTCAAGGAAGGTGGCAGTGGGAACGAAGAACAACGAGCCCGTTACCGCCTTGCTGAAATCCAGCAAGCGGTCGTAGTTGCCTGGCGGGTTGCCCACGAACATGTTGTTGAGCATCTTCTCGATGCGCGAGGGGGAGCGCGCGTAGCCGATGAAGTAGGTGCCGAACTCGCCCTTGGACACGTCGCCGAACGGCATGTTGTCGCGCAGGATCTGCAACTGCTCACCGTTCTCTTCGATATTGGTAAGCACGTTGTGCGCATAGCTGGCCTTGGCGGCGTCAGCCTGCTCGATGTCCGACAGCTTGTGCCGCCCGATGATGCGCTCCTGCTGCTCCACCGGCAGCTTGTTCCAGGCGGTGAGGTCGTGCAGGTATTTCTGCACGATGACATAGCTGCCGCCGGCAAAGTCCGGATCCTCGTCGCGGATCAGGGTGGCATCCAGCGCCGCCTGGCCCGAGGGGTTCTCGGTACCATCGACGAAACCCAGCAAATCACGCTCATCGAAGTACTTGAAACCGTGCACTTCGTCGGCCGAGGTCACGCCATCACCAAGTCGTAACATGATCTGGGACGCCAGTTCGAAGCACAGATCCATATGCGTGGCACGGATATGGAAGAGTAGGTCGCCCTGCGTGGAGACGGCGTGGTGTTCTCCCCGGATCTCCCGGAAGGGATGCAACTCCGCCGGACGCGGTCCGCCGAACAGGCGATCCCACGTGTCCGAACCAAAGCCCATGGTGCACGACAACTTGCGCGTGGGATGGCGGAAACCGATGCCGCGCAGCAACGACGACAGATCGGCGCAGAGCGCCCGCACGGCTTGATCCACCCGCGGCTCCGGCGCCAGCGTCACCACGAGGAAGATGGCCGATTGCGTCAATTTCTCGGCAACCGGCTGCGAAACGATGGAAGACACAATCTGCTCCTTATGACGGGGTCTGGCCGAGGCATGGCAATCACGCCATGAAGCACCCATGCGGAGCAACATTCAATACCCAAGGAGGTGACTGAACCGTATGCCGGCCACCGAACTCGCAGCGATTCGCACCGGAACGTCACCCGTAGGGCAACCGTGCTTCAGTCCTGATGCGGGGGCGCCGCGCTTTCCACAAGCCGGGTGTAGCTAAGCCGGACAGGGGCGAGCGGCTCCATGGCCCTGCCCGCATCAGCGCCGCGCCCTGTGCCCCCTCGGGCGGTGTGAAGCTCGCTGGGTACAACCCTGAAGTACGTGTCCGCCACCGATTTGGGGTCGCCCATCATCCCGAGCTTCCCATGCTCCAGCCACATAACGCGGTTGCACGCAATTCAAGATGAGCTCGCGGGAATGCGAGGCAATCACCAGGATGCGAGTGGCCTTCACCATGCTGAGCAGACGCGCTTCCGAACGATGCTTGAATCCCTCCTCGCCCACGGATAGCCATTCGTCCATCAGAAGACTTTCCGGACGAAGGATGATGGACACGGCAAAGACCAGGCGCAGCTGCATGCCCGTGGATTACGTGCGCAGCGGCACGTCGATGAAATCGCCCAGCTCGGAGAACCGATCAAGAGCTGTCATGTCTGCCTCGCGTCGGAAGCGGACATCATTGACCTCGAGATAAACCCCTGACCTTCCGGACCATCGCTTCAACCTCCTCGACGGCCCCAGAGTTCCCGCAGTTGTCTATGCAATCCTGCGGAAGCTGTTCACTGCCCGCCGTTTCGGCTGCAGCGGAGTGGCTTAAAAAAAGCAGATACCGCCTTCCATCGAAGATTGGCCAAGACGGACAAACTTTGATGGATCAGGCAGCAAGTGCGCGATCTCACATAGTTTGGCCGCACCCGTCTCGCATAGTTTGGCCAATTCGGAGTCGCGCGGTTCGGAAATCGCCTGTGGACAGATGCCCGCGGCGCCCGAACTTTCACCGTGAGTCGCGGCGCCAAAGGCGCTACGAATTGTTCTGACTCAGGACCACTCAGTGGCCCCAGCAGGCCGACACCGAGCAGCAGGCGCGCCTTCGCCAACCCCAGGGTTCACGTATGGAAACGACGAATGAGCAGGAGTTTGTACATAAGCAGGCCAGCTCTACTGCATTCGTCCATGAAAAGTTCCTACCACCCGCTAACCCCATTATCCGGCTGGGCTTTTCGGCTTATCCACGCCCGATCCACAAACTATTGGGTTGACCAGCCCTGAACAGGCCGATATGTTGTGCCCCGTCGGTGCCACTCTCGGACCCATGGTCGGACTGGCTTAAAACGGGAATCCGGTGCAAATCCGGGACTGCCCCGCAGCGGTAAGCGGAAACGAAAGCCATCAACGCACTGGTCCGAGGTGACTGGGAGGCGGGAGCGAGTAGGCGGGTCGAAAGACCCTCGTCCGCAAGTCCGAAGACCTGCCGACAGCTGCGGCCAACGCGCCGCAACGAATGAGCCTTTGACGCAGGGGGGCGGTGACGCCATGCCACGTCGCGGCCTTCCATGTTGGACTCGCGCGCGGGAGCGAGCTTCGATCAATTTCATTGGAGCATTCCAATGGTCATGTATTTGCTCTTGTTCCTGCAGTGGCTACGCTCTCTGCGTTGTTTTAAGTGTGCCCTGGCTTTGCGTTTTGGCCCGGCTAGCATCGAAATCAAAGTGGAGACGGATCGCCGTAAGTAAGCATGTGGCGCCGGGAGCCTATTGGTTCCCGGCGTCATCATTCCCACTTCGCAGCGGGCTGAAAACGCCCACAAAGTCGACGGCTCACTACTTAGTCATCCAAACCACAGAGGTGCTGATGCGTCTTCACATCCAATCTCCGTCGGTTGAGGGATTGGACTCCAAATCGCCGTGCTACTGAAAAGCGGGGGTACGTCGTTTGTCTGGGTTCGAAGACTGGTCGAAAGTCTATTTCAAAGGATTAGCATCCCTCGCTGGAATCGGCCACACGGTGGATAGCCTCTAGCCCTTTGATCAAGTTCTAGTGCCCTCTCTGAGAGGCACTATCTCGAGGCAATCGTAAGCCGGAGATTGCCTGCCCTATGCATGCCGCGACTTGCCGTGTGCCATGGATGGGACCTCCCGCGACGCTATCCAGGCTTACGACCGCAAAAGGAACGGAACTGCCTCAGCTTTTCTTGTCAATGCGCGTTGCAACCACAAATACCGGGACGGAGGCCACCATGGCGACGTTGATATCGGTTGTTATTGCCGTTGTCACCTATCTCACATTCAACCACCACCTCTCTGGCCTTGAGACGGCGGTAATGCTTGGCGGGATAGTCACCATCGTACGAATAGGCATCGCTATAGATAGAAATTCGTATCAAACGAAAAAGAACAAACGCTTCCAGGCAGACATGCTTTCCGTCTACCACGAAATTCTTGGGCGAGAGCATGACGACAGTGAAAGCCCAGTGCTATCGGATGCTGCGATTGAAATCGACGGCTCTCTTGCACAGCCGTTGCACGGCGGCCACGAGTCCTGCGACGGCCTACAAACTTATGAGCTGGGGGAATCCATTTCTAACCAAGACTTGGTGCATGCTCGGTCCAGTAGCGAGAAACGATTCGGCCGAAAAGGCTCTACGAAGTGCATCATTCTGTTTCTCAGGCCATTTGTTCTTGACCGCGACTTTAAGGTCGTCAATCCGGTTAGTCCTTGGAAACGATTGATACCTTTCTACAGTCTCGCAGTGCCATCCGTGACTTCCTTGGACGACGCAATGGCGATTGCAATAAAGGGCTATGGTGAACTTATCGCCATTGGCGACCAAGCGGGTCAGATCGGCGCCACCCGCCTTCAAACGACAGAAGAAAACTGGCGGAATGACTTCGCCGTGCTTGCCGAGGCCGCGAGCGCAATCATCATATATGGCAGTAAACAGTCGGGGACCGCCTGGGAGACCACCCAGGTGATATCCAAAGGAGATTGGCTTGCCAAGTCAGTCTTCATCTTCCCGTACCCAACTGCCAACGAAGGGGTCCGCGGTGAAAATTTCGTGGCCGCCAAAGATCTTTTACGCCATGCCGGATGTGTCATCTCTTCGAAGACGGCGCACGGAGACGGTATTACTTTCTCAAGAGCAAAGACCGTGTCGCGTCGAGTCTCGTTGCTAGCGCCGCGCTTGGTACAACTTGAACTCAAAGCAAAAGAATTCAAGCAAATCGTTGAGGCTGTCGGTGTCTGATGAATGGACGACGTCAAGCAACAGATACTTCCAGACCACGATTCATTCCCAGTGCCCATAGATTGGACATCAGCGAACGCCGACTCGCTAATATTCTGGCGCCCCTTTCACTGTACGTTTACTGCCCCAGTCGACGACGCAGATCTTCATAGAACAGATCCGTTGAGTGCCGCTTCACGACCGCCTCCTCCTTATGGACACCTCGACTCTCGAGAATGGCAGTCAACCCCGCTTGCTGAGCGGCTGCCACATATGAATCCAAATGCTCCGCGCGACTCAAGTACGGCCACTTCTGCAGATAAGTTGGCAGGCTGGCGCCACCCTCGGAAAAAGTTGCTAGAGGAAGGTCTCGCTCAGATGCGACGCCAATCTCCCACGGCACCCACCAAGAGCGCTGCGTCGAGCCCGAAACGACTGCCAGTAGATGGCTACAACCACGCATCTTCTCGCGTAAGTGCATGGCGAGCTGATGCCCATCCTTCGCGCCATCATCCATAACGTCCAGATAGGATTCGACCTTATGGTTATCACGCAGACGAGTGGCAATTCGGATGGCTAGCGGCGCATCTTCCATTTGGTGCGAAATGAATACCTTCACTGTGCTTTCCCTTGCATCTTGGGTGCGTGATAGACGAAGGAAGATAATCGTTTAGATTTGCTTTCTCAATAGACCAATCGACAGCTATAGTTCGCTACGCATTACCCACTTTCGCGACACATCAACCTGAAACTCCAACGGAACCTCTTCGTTAGCTATGGAACGAGCAATTATCCTCATTGGAGTCAGTCGGGCCGCAGGCGGGCTACGGCCATTGATGGCAGTCGATAAGTCCGTTGAAAGTATGTATCAATGGGCAGTACATCAGGGAATAGCCAAAGATCGCATCATCGTATGCTCGGATGCCAAAGGCTGTCGCGTCACCATTGCGCAAATTTTTGATGCAATACATGGCCTACCTTCGACCGTAGAGCAGTTGATCGTTTATTTCTCCGGGCATGGCGTCATTAACAGCAGGCAGGAGTACTGGCTTCTGTCTGGGGCGCCAGACAACGCCAACGAAGCGATCAATCTTGAAGCAAATATTGTCCTCGCCCGCATGGGGCGGTTTTCTCACGTCGTATTGATTTCGGACGCCTGCCGAACACAAACCCAGAGCATCGAGTTTGGTCAAATACGGGGGAGCGATATATTTCCCAACGCGACGAATGCATCGTTGGAGCGACCCGTCGACGTCTTCTTTGCAACCTCTCTTGGTTCCCCTGCACTGGAGGTCAAAGACGAAACTGGTGAGGCGTACAACGCTGTTTTCACCGAAGTACTCGTCGAGGCTCTCAATGGTCGAGTGGCCCAAGCAGTCACCGGAATGTATGTAAGGCCTCATCCACTTAAAAGAGCACTCCCTGAGGTTGTGCGTAAGAGCCTCCATGAGAAGGGCTTGTCTATCTTCACCGACCAGACCCCGGATGGTCGCATTACCTCGGACGAATCTGCATGGATATCTAGGTTGTCCAGTAGTACACCCACCACTCTGAATCAGTCGCCAGGCCCCACAGTTCGCTTCAGCCTAGGCGAAAAAAGGAGTGAGTCTCGCACCAACGAGAGAACAGATCCCGCGAAGCAACAGCCTCCTTCTGTCTTGGCAGAGAAGAGAGTAGAGAGGCTTTTAGACAGTTCCCGCGACGGGACCCGCATTTCACTAGGGGAACTCGAGCCCCCAAAGTCATTTCTTCACTCTCTTATTGAAGCGAGGAACCTCAGCCCGTCTCGGTACAGAGAATTATCTGGTCTTGAAGTGTACGGAGAATACCTTGGGTCGATCAGATTCAGACGTGGGCGAGCAGGATCGCAGATCCTTCCAGAATCATTTGAACGACGGGCGGTGCTGTTCCAGGATTTGAGCACGCCTGTGGAAACGCTCCTTACCTTTGTAGACGGTACGGGAACAACCATTCCCCTCATTCCCGGATACTTTGCTTTGCTCCGATTTAACGGAAGTAGCCTCGCGGAAGTGTGGTATGAGCCGGCCCATCCGGAGATTGCTCGAGTAAGCAGACGCGAAATAGCCCCTTTGAGAACAGCCATCGCAGATGCAATTTCCTTAGGAGTCTTCTCGCCCGACGTCGAAGGCGCGAATCGGCTTGCTGATCTAATGAGGTCCCACAAGTTTGGTGATCCGGCGTTGGCTATTTACGCTTCCTACGCCTACCACCAGCTCGGCAAGACAACAAAGATTGTCAACATGCGACGGTACCTGAAAAATGAGTTGGGTATGGACATCTTTGATGCAGCGTTTTTGTCTCGGCAGTTTCTTATGGAGCCGAGAGATAGCCGGCCGACAATGCCAACGACGCCCATGCTCACCCGAGGCTGGGCTCTAGTTAGTGCGCTAGGCGGATCGCACGCGGAAAAATTGTCACAGCTGCGCCCATACATTCTTCCGTCGACCTGGTCATTGTATTCGATCGATGGAGTGCGCCTACTTGATCAATGGTTCGATCAAATGGGCGGCGAACTACTGGCTAATTATTAGGGAGAAGATCATGAAAGACCTGGTGCTGATTCATGGTCGTTCGCAGGAAGGGAAAAATGCGATCGAATTGAAAGCCAGTTGGGTAGATGCCTGGGCAAGAGGTCTTGGCAAAGACAGCCTAGATGTACCCATTACTGATTCGCGCATTCACTTCCCTTACTACGGCGACTCTCTGTTCGATCTGACCAACGGAAGTAGCGTCGACGATGCAGCCAGAATTATTGTTCGCGGAGCGGAGATCGACATTACATCAGCTTCGTTTATCAATCGGATGCTTGAAGATTACGTCAATGGATTGGGCATCACCGATGCCGAGATTGCAGAAGAATTACCTGTCGATCAACGCCGAGTCATACAGCGCGGAATTCAGAACTTGCCTTGGGTCCAGGCAGCGCTCAGAGTCATGGACCAACGCCTTCCGGGCACAGGTGCAGCGATAGCATTGGCAACCTACGATGTATACATCTACCTCACAAATGACCGAGCGCGCACCTACATCAATGATGGAGTACGTAAGGCGATTCGTGATTGTAGCGTCGTGGTTGCCCATTCACTTGGAACGATTGTGGCCTACAACGTTCTTAGGGACTTGGACCCCAAAGAAGTAAAAATCCCGCTACTAGTCACCCTGGGATCGCCGCTAGGAATTCGCTCTATCCGCGAAAAGCTTAGCCCTATCAAGCATCCGCCCTGCGTTTTTGAATGGCGTAACGCTAGAGACCCGCGAGATGTCGTGGCCTTATACCCACTGGACAACGTCAACTTTGATATCAAGCCATCGATCATCAATAAGAGCGACGTATTCAATCACACTTCGAATTGCCATGGCATCGCGGGATATTTCGATGACCCAGTTGTCGCGCAGTGGGTCTACGACGCCATATCCGATTAAGCGCCTTCAGCCACGAACTGGGGCGACCGAGTGCTGCTCGAACCGATCCGTATCGCGTAGTGCTTACATCGAGATTGTCAAAGTCGACCTTTGGCAACAAGTCGCCTGTAGTGCTCTCCAAGAACAGTTAGCTTGCAGCTCTTGCTCTCCATTGCCGCATGCCACATATGGGGCGCATTGACTGGCACGACCAAATTGAGACGGTTGTAACGCTGAAGGATTGCAAATCGCCAAGTGTTCTCGGGGTCGGGATTGGGCATACCTGGATCGCGCCCCTTCATCTCCGGTTCGAACGATGGGTCGAGCCCGAATTCGGCACCGGGAAAAGGAAAAAACTCCGAGATTCGCTGCAGATCACTTAGGTCAATAGGGGGTGCAACCTTACGAAGCGATACAAACTCCTGCACGTTTGTCTTGAACACCGGACGCTGCTCCCATCCGCCAAGCGATTGATCGACGTGTGCGTAGACGCTTCCAGGAGTGATATCGCCGGTAAGATTTGCCGCTCCCCCAAAAAGTGCGTCTACAAGAAGTGTTGTGAATACCCCCCGACCATCTTCTTCAATCGCAGGCTGATCGGCTGTGGATGCGGTGAGAATCGTCATCCCCTCTGACAGCGACGCGAGGTTACTCACACCAGGGATCGCTCCGGCAGCTCCCGAGTAGCAGCTATCGAGGACGATGATCTTGTTCTGGGCGGGAGAGGCGTTTGCTAGCGTCATGATCTCAGAGAGGGACAGTCCTTCGTCTCCTTGCGTGGCATCTGACGCCACCACATATCCGCCAGTCGCCTCCACTTGCCCATGGCCTGCAAAATAAAACAGCGCAATCTCCGCTTTGGCATTGAATAGTTTTCTGACGTGTTCCTTGAGCTGTCGCCGGTCTACCTTCTGCTCAGGCCCCACGCTGGTGAGCAAGGTTGTATCAAAATTGACCGTTCCGTCACCGTGACGACTAAGAACGGATTGCACCGAGTAGGCGTCTGCCACACAACCGGTGAGCGGCTTTAGATGCTCGTAGAAGTCGATTCCAACAATCAGCGCAATTCGCATTTTAGCTCCCAAACTAAAGGCCGTCGATAAAGTCCTTGATTGCATCCCAAGTCCAAGGCACCGTCTTCAGTCCTTGGATAACGGTCCGGTCATGACTGTAGATCCAGAGGCCGAGTACCGGACGTTTCTCCTCGCGAGCGCAGGCTATCTCCCACTTCTGGCCGGTAGACGCTAGTGAGTTCTTACTTACTAGCGCAATGACGCCATCAGATCGTCTTATTCGATTGCGAACGTGTTCCTTCCACTCGGAGGTGTAGGCCTCCTTGACAGACATATCGATATACTCAAAGGGAGACTTTGTATGCAGAGACTGCCCCTTAAGTAGGTCGCGCGAGCGCTCGTCTTCAATTGCAAAAGCCACAAATACAACCTTTTTTTCGGCCATACTGATCTCCCTATGTGAAGCAGTGACAATGGAACGCTCCGTTGGCGACTAGAGCACTGAAGCGCAGTCAACCTTGAGAACAGGTCCGCGCTACCCGCCTTGGAGTCGACACCAGCAGATGCGTGTCCTCGGATTCAAGTATGGACAGAAGCGCTCTCAATTGGCTGGGCGGATTTGGCATCTTTCACCACGCCCGCTACGTAGGTAAGCCGATCGCATGGCCCAAAGTAGCAACAGCCGCCCAAAAGCAGTGAGGCAAATAGCCCGGCCCATCTAGAAAATGACATCGCCCCCCTTTTCCGATGTCCGCTTTGTGTCGAAAGCAGACCTTCAAGCTAAACCAACTACACGTACATCATATATTTCACGTTCAACCTCTCCGATCGGCTCCCAGTGATCGCTTGCCAGCTCGAAAAACGCATCAGGCACGTCCATCGCGTATGTCGGGCCTCGTTCCAGATTGCGCTTGCGGACACGCTCCCGTCGCACCTCGCGCGGGGCATCCAGCAAGTATATGGCCAAGTCGTATCCGGCCTCGCTCACCTGTGCGTAGAAGTGTTCGCGGCTAGCCCGTTCGACCAGCCCGAGCTCAAGGACGACATCATGGCCCGCATCCAGAACCTCCCGGGCCGCCATCCAGATCTGATCAAGGCAACGCGCCTTCCTGGCGATGTACCACTCCATCGCGTTCGTCGCAGGACGATCCGGGCTATATAGCCTGACGAACCACGCATCCAGGATAAAACCCGGTGCCGCGTATTGCTTTCGGAGTTCGGCGACGAACGTGGATTTGCCGGCGCCAACCGGCCCTTCAACCAGGTGAATCGTTGCCATTTCGGTGAAGTCTTCCTTGATGGTGTAAGTAGGTGGCGATGCCAAAGCAAAGGGTCGGCTTTGGGTCGAAAGCAGACCTTACCATTCGCAAGAACTGGAGGGTCAAGTTACCCCATTCGGCCGCCGACAGAACAAGCAGCGAGACACCCCAAGGGACCGAAACAGAACCCGAGCGGCACGTTGGTCAAGGGCCAGTCCGCCCACCTCAAGCAGGGCATGGAATTCGATGTCTTCCTCACTGACCGCTCGTAGTCCTGATCTGTTGCGCCTGCGGAATGAGGGCTTTCATCTGGAGGTGCAGGATGGCTATCTGCTCGTCCACGACGCGCCCTACGTCAACTCGGACGCGGTGTGGAGCGCGGAACGCTTGCGTTCCGCCTGGATTTGACCGGCGCCATCGCGGTCAAGCCGCAGGAGCACACGGCCTATTTCATCGGTAAACGTCCCTGCGATACGCAGGTACATCCGTTGTCGGCCATCATCAACAACAGCGCGACCACGGTGGTGAATAGCATCACCGTGAACCACTATCTCTCGGCAAAACCGCGGACGGCTGACCTTCTCTATCGGTTCTACTACGAGAAGGTCACCAAGTATGTGGCGCAGCTCGAAGGGCATGCCAAGCACCTCTCGCCAGGGATCAGTGCGCGTACGCTTCCGCTCGTCTTGGCCGACGGCAATGAGTCCGCGTTCGCATACAAAGACACCGCTTCGACGCGAGCCCACATTGGTGTACCCACCGGCCGCCTGAAATCGCGGCGCATCGCGATTGTTGGTCTGGGGGGCACCGGTGCCTATGTGCTCGACCTCGTGGCGAGAACGCCTGTCGCCAAGATCGATCTCTGGGACGGCGATGTTCTCCAGCAGCACAACGTGTTTCGCTATCCAGGTGCGGCGCCCATCGAGACCCTTCAAGCGACGCCGACCAAGGTCGGGTATCTGGCCGGCGTCTATCAGGCCATGCGCCGGCACATCGTCCCGCACGCGGAAATGATCACTGCGGACAACGCTCATCTCCTTCGCGACTTCGACTACGTGTTCGCCTGCGTCGACCGAGCCGACGCCCGACGCCTTAGGGCAGCCCGCACGCTGCAACATTGAATCGCCTCTCTCACATCACCACGAGGTACATGTAAAAGGCCGGTTTTTTCATTTTTTACGTAGATAAACACGTCCTTATCTCGCCATTCTGATCTCGGCGTAGCGGACAGCCAAATTGCTTAGTCGCGTATATCTTGCGCTTCTTGTCGAAGTGTAGAGGTGGGGATGCGCTCATCGCTGAAAGATGGGTTCTAGTGCCTTCTTACGCACTAATCGTAACGCATGTAACCGTAACGCATGAAACGTGCAGGAACTCCGCGCCATTAACGACGCGGAACGCCATTGAAGGGTCGATTCTACCGGAGGCCACCAGCGTCAGTTGCTTCGTAATGATTCTCCAAGCATCCGAATGCAGGCCTGATCCATAGTCTGCTTTTCTCGACACCGTAGGCTGTATAAGGATGTGCCGAAGCGGATACCAACCCCCCGTGTATTCGCTTTACCTGCGGTGCCGATCAAAGTGGACTGAAATCCTGAGATTGCCAGAAGAGTCCTCAGGAACACCCCTACATCTAATAGACGCAACTGATCAGTCCAAGACGCTCGATCCTACCCGCAATACGTTTCGGCAGTCACCGCCGAATCTCGGCATGAACCGGCTTCAACGAGTTTGCGTCGGCCATAGAGACGCAGGTTAAGGACATCAGACATAGCATCACTCCAAGCTCAAGGAAGACATAGCTCTCTACGACATCAGTGACGAGAGGCTGAGTTGCATTCGACTTAGCCCAAGTCACTCCATCCGAGTGCAAGTGCGACCATGACGATCGACCTAGATACGGAAAATTGTTCGCCGAGATATGCCGCAATCCACTTACGAGGAAGGCTCGACTCGCTCACGTTTAGTGAATTCGACGAAGCGGTCGTCACTGTACTTCAAGCGATGCCCATGGGTGGCACAGTCGTTCTGGATCTCTCTGGTCTTGAATACATTAGCAGTGCGGGATTGCGAAGTATTGCAAAACTCCGAAGATCGATGCGGGCACGCAACGGTCAAATCCTGTTCGCCAATCCGCAGGCTCAAGTTCGTAGGGTATTCGAGATCATCAAAGCAGCGCCTATTAACGACGTGTTCTCGAGCTTGGCGGAACTAGACCACTACCTTGATCACATCCAAGGAAAGATCGTCCATGGAGATGATGATGATAACAGTTCATGAGTATCCTTCTCTGCTCGTCGCGACCTCGAATATCGCCAAATGTACTCAAGGCGTTGAGCCGATAGAGAAGATAGGGCCGATATCGATCCGCAGACTAATGTCATGCGCCGTGCCGACAGAATCAGTCACCTAGAAGTGTCTTCGGCAAATCACTGAAGCGATCGAAATTGCCAGCCAAGTACTATGTTGCGGGTCCAGTTTATGCAAAATGGTCACTCGAGCACCCGTGTCGTAATCGCAGATGATCACCCTGTAGTCATGCTTGGGGTTAGAACACTCCTGAAGGATGTGGACGATATACAGATTGTGGGTGAGGCTGCCGATGGCGAGGAGCTAATGGCCATGCTCCGATCTCGTCCCTGCGATCTATTGATCACGGATTTCTCTATGCCTTTCGCGCATGCGAGCGGTGATGGCCTCATTCTCCTCCGTCGGCTGCGGCGAACCTATCCAAAACTTCCCATCATCGTCCTAACGATGATTCATAACCGGTCACTGATTCGATGCATGCTTGCTACAGGCATTGCAGGGTTGGTAGGAAAGGCGTCAATGATGAACGAACTGGTCCTTGCCGTTAGAGCAGTTACGCAAGGGCGTGTTTACCTATGCGATGCCTGGCGATCCCACCTGGAGGGGACAGTTGACCTGCACGTCCATGGCGAAGGATTGATTCATGAGCGATCGCATCGCAGCGACCTCTCCCGACGCGAAGCAGAAGTTGTACGCCTATTCGCTCTTGGATTGACAATGACACAGATCGCTGACCGCCTCAGTCGAAGCATTAAGACTGTAAGCAAGCAAAAATGCGATGCCATGCGTAAGTTGGCCATCTCGAACAATACGGAACTTTACGAGTACGCCAAAACCAGCGGACTGCTGTAACCCAGTCGACGTGCCAGTGTTCCATCAATCGCGCTGAAACTAACCCACTTTCCAAACCACGTTTTTCGGATTGATCTAATATCAACTCCACTTTTGCAGTGATACTTTGGATTCGGCAGCTGAGGCTGCCGGGCACATTGATCGGCAAATTTTCCCCAACTTGAGTATCGACCGTTTTCCGCATGCGTGAAACGCGTATGCGTCGGCGAAGTCGCCGAAGGCCGCCGGGATCTACCCCCTTTTGGTCCCGGCGGCCTGAATTTGCTCATGGAGCCTCGGCATCATGAGTTTCCTGGAAACGCGTTTTGGCCAGTTTTTCGGCAATAGCATTCTCAGGAATGCAGGTGCTGCGGCCGGTTTTCCTTGTGGGAAACGGCGCACTAGCCGGCCTCAACGGTTGCTTTCTCTACTTTTCCACTTACCTGCCAGCACTACCCTCAATACCAATGACAACGCCATTTGAAGGACCAGCAAGGCAGCCGTCGCATGAATGTTCTACTTGGCACTATCGACCCCATCAAACGTCTTAGCGGGCGCACGAGAGAACGGTGGAATCGTGTCATCTCGCAATTTTGCATGCCAACCTTCAAAGGCGCCCGTTCATTTATCGGCCGCATGGGAAAGCCTTTCGCTAAGCCGGGGCGACAGAAGGCGCTATTGCGTGCGTTGTTGGAAAGCAGCCCCGATGCGATGTGGATTAAGGACCACGATGGAACATATATTGCGTGCAATTCCCGAGCTGCGCGAAATCTCGGCCTTCAGGTTGACGACGTAATTGGGAAGAGGGACGCCGACCTCTTCGATTGCGAAACGGCACGCCGACATCTCACCGTGGATCAAACCATCCTCGCGGGAGAGGTGTCCGTCACCTCCGAGGGAAAGTACGTCGACGCTAGGACGGGTGACGTCTATGTTCTTGAATCTATAAAGACGGCTGTGTACCACGCCAATGGCGATCTCCTTGGCGTACTCGGTATCGCTCGAGACATAACTGATCGAAAGCGTGCCGAAGAGCGGCTTAGTCAGGCCGCAAAGGTCGTGGAAAGTACCAGTGAAGGGGTGATGATCACCGATACAAGCGGCCGGATCATCTCCGTAAATCAGGCACTCTGCACCATCACCGGCTACTCTGAGCAAGAAGTCCTCGGGCAGACACCCGGATTGCTAGACGTTGCAGACCGGGATTTCGGGCTCATGCAGGCCATTTGGTCATCCGTTCGCCATACCCATACCTGGCAGGGCGAAATATGGAATAAGCGCAAGAATGGTGAGCGCTATCCCGTCCGATGGGCCATCAATTCGGTGAGGGATCGCAACGGAAATACGACTCACTATGCAGGCGTAGCCACCGACCTTAGCCGCATTAAGCGCTATGAAGACCAGCTCGACTACAAAGCGCATTACGATGAGATCACCGGACTACCAAATCGTACATTGGCAATGGAGCAGATCGATCACCGCATTCGCATCGGCCTGAAGGGTGACGAGAAGCTGGCGGTACTTTTGATTGATCTGGACTTCTTCAAACGCGTCAATGAGAGCCTCGGTCACCTCGCCGGGAACAAGCTCCTTCAACATGTGGCGGAAAGGATTTCTTGTGCGTCTCCTGACGCAAACACCGTAGCTCGGCTGGGAAGCGACGAATTTGCCATCATCCTAGCCGGGCGCTCGGGCCTGGCAGAGGTCGAAGACACCGCCAAAAGGATCATCGCCGCCATGTCCAGCCCGTTCGATGTCAACGGTAATGACGTCTACATCGGCTGCACGATCGGTATAAGCGTCTACCCCACTGGGGGATGCGATAGCATTACGATGCTAACGAATGCCGACACTGCATTGTCACATGCCAAGAGGCAAGCGCGGAATTCGTTTTGCTTCTACAACCCGACACTTACCTACGTCGCGCGGCAGTTCCTTGACCTTGACGCCAGCCTCAGGCGTGCGCTGGAGCTCAACGAGTTCGAGCTCTACTATCAGCCTCAGATCTGTCTCGCAACGGGAGCAATTCGCGCCGTTGAGGCGCTGCTGCGGTGGAATCGTCCTGGTGTAGGCATGGTCTCTCCCGCTGCGTTTATAGCTCATGCCGAACAGACCGGCCTAATTGTACCGATCGGTCAATGGGTTGTTATGCAAGCCTGCAAGCAACTGTCGGCGTGGCAGTCCCTTGGCCTTTCGGGCTTCCGCATCTCCGTCAATCTTTCGCCAAGCCATTTAACCAGCCCCGATCTCATTGCGCAGATCCGCGCATCTCTGGCATCAACAGGAGCGCAGCCAGAAATGCTGGAGCTGGAAATTACAGAAACCACCCTGATGGAACACCATTCAAGTACCAGGGACGTTCTTCAAGATATCAAGAAGCTAGGCGTTACTCTGGCCATTGACGACTTTGGCACTGGCTACTCGTCGCTAGCCTATCTTCAACAGTTCCCCGTTGACCTCATAAAAATCGATCGTAGGTTTATCAATGACGCCCCGGCCAACGCTCGTGCGGAGGGTATGTTGGCCAGTATTATTGCCATGGCACGTCACCTTCATATGGATCCCCTTGTGGAGGGCGTCGAGACTGAGGCGCAATGCCGACTGCTTCACGTCCTTGGATGCGACTACGCACAAGGTAACTATTTCAGTGCTCCCACATCGGCAGGTGACGTCACGAGCTTCTTGCAAAACTCCAAGAAGAACATGCCTTAATTTGTTGGGACAAACAAACTAGATCATTTTAGCCGTCAAGACATGTCTTAAAAGGCCATCTGAAGCCAAAGCATGAGCACATGGCAATACGGCAGTTGATAAAACCAGCAGCCAGCATCATTCAGTACAGGCGCTGTAGCTCGCGCGTATATGCAAGTACATTTTCTGTGTTGGCCACATCCAGCGTACTCAACAGCGCCATCACATTTCGACGATAGTCACCCACTTCAGAATCGTGTCGCTCAAAAGTCTGCAGAAGCATGCGACCTCCTTCCTGGCAGTCGAAGTCGGGATAGTAGTAGCCATAGTTACGAATGAATTCGGAGTTGTGAATCAACGGATATCCACCGTACAGGACCTCATAATATAGATAGTTCTGGCCATTCTCCCAATGATGGGAGATCACGCAGTCTCCGCAACTAGCCATGAAATCAGCCAGCGGGTAGCGTCCCTCAAACGTGGTCAAGCCGTGGTTGACGATGTCAAGGCTCCTCGCGAAGTGAAGAAACTTCACGTGGTCCTTCATATGCAGGCTATTGCATACGCGCACAGATTCAAACATTGAAGGCCTGGCGCGATAGGCCTCCTCGCACACAAGCATGGGAATGAATGACGTCTTGACCATGCATACGTTGGGCTCAAAGACGCACATTCGCCAACGGTCTTTGCCCGACTGATACCCCCAAGGTGTTTGCGTTGGAAGCGTAGCGATCGCGCGGTCAAGAAAATATGGATTCCATAGATGTGGAACAATGCGAAGAGGTGCACGTGCCATCATGGAAAAATAGTCTCCGCAACTCCGCTCGTACTCAGGAATGGTCCAAACGGCATCGTAAGGTTTGTCGCTCGACAGACCACTGTGCGGCTTGTTAAACATTGCCCTTTCTATATCGATCACATAGTCATTGCCGACTCTCATCCATACGTATCGCCCACCCGATTGACGATAAGCCTTGACCCAATCATCACTAAGCTGAGAACTCATCTCGATAACGACATCGAGCTTCTCGTAGGCATCGCCCACCTCCATCAACTCGATTCCCGTACCTTCCAGCATCATGGATGGATGAGCCACCTTGCCCTCTCCCCCACGCACCAACACTGCTTCTTCGACGACAGGGCTCAGTTTGAGAAGCTGAACTAGAAAGACGCAGTTCTGAAAGATCCCGTTCTCCCATATCGATTGAACGTTCTCACGCAAATGCAAAGTAACGCCCACCTTCAAGCGATTGGCATCAATCCTTCTTCCAGCTTGTTCGCTCATTCGCTCACCACGTTGTCGACTAGCATTTCGATGCGATGGACAAATTCACTAATATTGTCGGGATGCCCCGGGGAAAGGCGTGCCAGCAAGCGTCGCGCGCACGCGGCGTAATCGCTCCAGTAGTCTGCGTCTTTCTCCCAAGCCTCAATGAGACAAGCGCCACCCGTAGCGGCGTCGAAATCGGGGTAGTACAGCCCTGCGCCGTGACCTCGTAGAAATTGCGAATTGTGCACGAGAGGATATCCACCATAGAGAGCATCGTAGTACAGGTAGTTCATGTCGCACTCCCAATGGTGCGAGACGACGACGTCCATGGCATACCGCGTCATGCAGTCAGCAAAATCCAAACGAGGTTCGTAACTTGCATGAGAGTTGCGAGTCAAATCGAGATTGGAAGCAAAGCGATTGAAGGTGTAGTGCTCCTTCATATGGTAGCTATTCATAACCATCATCAACGCAATCGATTCAGGCTTGCTTCTATAGGCCTTCTCACATACCAGCATTGGTAGAACGCTATTCTTTACCACTGATATGTTGGGCTCGAAGATGGCAGCACGCCAGCCGTGGCGAACCGCACCAGGCTGCCTCGGCCGAAAGCCGAAGGACCGACCTACTTCGCCAAGGCCTTGCAGTCGCTTCTGAATAAAAGTGGGGGCCCATATGTGTGGCACGGCGTGCACGGGCACGCGCGTCACCGTCTTCAGTAAGGGTCCGCTGGTCTTCATGTGGTGCGGCAACGTCCAGACTTCGTGCCATGGAGTGCCATTAAAAATGTGCCCGGCCTCTTTCCCAAAGAGCGGACTTTCGGCGAGATCCGCGAATGTATGTCCCACGAAGAAGGTGACGATCTTGGTGCCTAGCGCACGCACATGGCGAAGCCACTCCAAAGGAAGCTGCGCTCCCATTTCGATAACAAGATCCAGCTCATGAGTGACCTCTGAGGGCGCCACAAGAGGGGTGTCCAATAGATCAAAATTCAACCCCGCCGGCAGCCGTGGCTGATCACCACCGTTGAGCAAAACGATGCGCCCTACCCGCTCGCTGTCGCGCAGCAGTGTCACCAGGAATGCCAGATTCTGGTTGAGTCCACTTGACCAAAGCTCAGCGCCTTGCACGGCAAACACGGAAATGCCGACATTGATTTTACGGCCCAACTGACCTTCCTTCAGGGATGGAGCTTTAGTCATATTGGAGGGGTTATCCTGAGTTCCGTCAGGAGCTGTGCGTACTGAGCTATGACGGACCTATTCTGTGGCAGATAGCGGGTAATGAGCGTTCGCTGCCGGCGTCGATACTCTTCCCACTGCTGGTCATGCGTCGCTATTGCATGGAGCAAAGTATCGGCACCGATCTGGACATCATTGTCAGGGTAGTAATAGCCAAGATCGGAGCACATGTTCGCGTTGTGCACCAACGGATAACCCATCCAACAAACATCGAAGTAGAAGTAATTAAGCGGATTCTCCCATTGATGCGATACAACCACGTCTGTGAATTCGCTCAAGAAGTAGGGCGTGTCATAGCGACCAAGGAAGGTGGCCTTGTGGTCACGCACTAGGTCAAGGTGATTCATCAGTGCGATGAACTCGGCGCTATCGCTTGCCATGGATTCGGTATTGGTGACATACAGGCTCGCTATGTCCTGGGGCCGGCGTCGATATGCCTCCTCGGCAATCAGAATCGGATACAGGCAAAACTTCACGATGTCATGGTTGGGCTCCATGATGCTCAGCCGCTTTGCATCCCGGTGTGGAACATACTCGGCTACTTTCGACAGCTCACGACAGCGCTGATCGAGAAGAACTGGTGACCACACAAAGGGTACGGTGCGCGCCTGACGTCGCCTCAGGGTTTGAAAATAGTGACGGCTTATGTAATCAACCTGAGGCACCATCCAAATGGCATCGTAGCGCTGGTTCACGAATAAGTTATATCCCCACATCGGCCGTTTAAATAGGATCGACTCCATGGCATGGACGTATTCGAAACCGCAGCAATAAGACACCAGGTGTGTACCGCGTTGCTTCAAGTAATCGGTTGCGTCGGCACCAACCTGACCACCCAGTTCAATCAATACGTCTAAGTAATCCTTGATCTCACCCAGCCCCTTTACGGGCCAGCGAGACGTATTCCACGGCATGCTTTCTTCAAGCGGCACGGAAGTCGTATTGACCAACGTCACCGAACCGACGTTTGGGCACTGCCTGAGCGTCTCCGCCAGGTAAATGGCATTCTGTTTGATGCCGTTATTCCACAACGTCTCCGTTGGGCTGGACAATCCGATAGTGATACCGATGCGAAGAAGATCTGAATCATTGGACATAAGTTAGTTGTACCAATCCGGCATCGAACGCCTTGCGTGTTAAGGCAATCACCATCCAAGCAGCTGGCGCCCCAGCGCTCGCAGGACGCGAAGCGCTGCAAATTGCGTTCACGTCACCACGACCGAAGGCGCGGCACAGGGCCATTGCCACGCACATTCCAAGGACTTGTGTTGGATAGCACGATCAAACGAACCCTGTAGCCTTGCGCCATAAGCCAGCATTACCACGAAATTCCGACGCCCGCGTTCACCATGACATGGTTACCGTCTCCCGCACTGACACCAAACTTTGCCTGTATGTTGTCACCAATGCGCGCACCCATTCCTACCGCCACCGCCGAATATCCGGCGTATTTGCTAACACCTGCGCCGACGATGAATCGATCGTCCTTGCCGACGGCCGGAATGCCGGCCAACGCACCGCTCATGGCTATGCCTGAATAGGTGGAGCGAGCCAGATTGTTGACAGTGGTAGTCAGATTGGTGGCGTTACCCGTTGCCTGCTGAAGCTGCGCCAAAGTGACCGCATCATTGGGATTGATACCTGGAGCCACGTTAGTGATGCGGCGCTGATTGCCGGCGGAACCAACGGAAACCGTGTTGGCTTCGTTGGCCACCGAGCCTGCACCAAGCGCTACACTATTTGCACCCGCGGCCACGCTATTGGCACCCAGGGCTACGCTATTGGCGCCGCTGGCTACGGCGTTATTGCCTATCGCCACGGTTGGATCTCCTGTGGCCTGAGCGCCCTGGCCTATAGCCACCGAACCACTGGTAGTGGCCTGCGCCGACTGACCCACCGCTATTGCGCCTGAGCCGTTTGCATTGGCGGCGATACCTTGCGCGACTGCACCCATCCCACTGGCACGGGCTGGTTGTTGCCCGATCACAGAGCACGTCATAGCGCCATTGCTCACCGTGCAAACACCCGCTTGGCCATTCACGAGCGCCTGGATCTGCACGGATGCCGTGGACACGCTGGTAGACAGGCTGTTGACGTTCGTATTGGTGGCGCCCAGGCTCGTCGATAGTGCGGCTACATTGCCGTTGGTCGTGGTTACGCTTGTCGACAGTGAAGCGACGGCACTGTTGTTGCTTCTCAATCCCGTCGACAACGAAGCGATACCACTGCTCTCAGTATTCAGGCTGCTCGCTGTCGATGTGGACAACGAGTTGACATTGCTACCGATCGTATTCAGTCCAGTCGACAGCGATGTAATTCCACTATTGGCTGTACTCAATCCGCTCGACGTCGACATAGACAGCGACTGGATGTCACTTGCATTCGTGGATATACCGGTCGAAACCGAGGTCGATAGCGATTTCACATTGCTGTTTGCGGCACTCAATCCCGTCGACAAAGATGTGACGTTATTCACAACGCCACTCATACTCGTTGAAAGCGACGTGATACCGCTGCTGGCTGTACTCAAGCCACTTGATGTCAGCGATGAAAGTGACGCGATAGAGCTCGTGTTCGTGGAGATTGCCGAAGACGTCGACGTTGATAGCGATGTGACATTGCTGCTGGTGGTGCTAAAGCCCGTCGACAACGACGCGACGTTGCTGCTGGTCGCACTCAAGCCCGTTGAGAGCGACGCCACATTGCTATTGGTGCTGCTCAAGCCGGTCGACAGCGATCCCACATTGCTGTTGGTCGTGCTCAGTCCCGTCGACAACGACGCAACGTTGCTACTGGTCGCGCTCAGGCCCGTTGAGAGCGACGCCACATTGCTGTTGGTGCCGCTCAAGCCGGTCGATAGCGATCCCACATTGCTGTCGGTCGTGCTTAACCCCGACGACAGCGACGTGATATTGCTCTGGTCCGTCGCTATCGAGGACGACGTGGATGTCGACAGTGATGCGACGCTGCTACTGGTGCTGCTCAAGCCGGTCGACAGCGATCCCACATTGCTGTTGGTCGTGCTCAGCCCCGACGACAACGACGCGACGTTGCTGCTGGCGGCGCTCAGACCCGTTGAGAGCGACGCCACATTGCTGTTGGTGCCGCTCAAGCCGGTCGACAGCGAGCTCACATTGCTGTTGGTCGTGCTCAATCCCGACGACAGCGAGCCCACATTGCTGTTGGTCGTGCTCAATCCCGACGATAGCGACGTGATATTGCTCTGATCCGTCGCAATCGAGGACGACGTGGAGGTCGACAGCGACGCGACGTTGCTGTTTGTGGCACTCAGCCCCGTTGACAACGATGCAACGTTACTGTTGGTCGAACTCAAACCCGTTGAGAGCGACGCCACATTGCTGTTAGTGCTGCTCAATCCCGATGACAGCGACGTGATATTGCCCTGGTCCGTCGCTATCGAGGACGACGTGGAGGTCGACAGTGACGCGACGCTGCTATTTGTTGCACTCAGCCCTGTCGACAACGATGCGACGTTGCTGCTGGTCGCGCTCAAACCCGTCGAGAGCGACGCCACATTGCTGTTAGTCGTACTCAACCCCGACGACAGCGACGTGATATTGCTCTGGTCCGTCGCTATCGAGGACGACGCAGAGGTCGACAGGGACGCCACGTTGCTGTTCGTGCTGCTCAGGCCGGCCGACAGCGAGCCAACGCCGCTGTTGGTCGTGCTCAACCCCGACGACAACGATGTGATATTACTCTGGTCCGTCGCAATCGAGGACGACGTGGAGGTAGACAGCGACGCCACGTTGCTGGTCGTGCTGCTCAAGCCCGCCGACAACGATCCCACATTGCTATCGGTCGTGCTCAGTCCCGTCGACAGCGACGCGATGTTGCTCTGGTCCGTCGCAATCGAGGACGACGTGGAGGTAGACAGTGACGCCACGTTGCTGTTCGTGCTGCTCAAGCCGGTCGACAGCGAGCCCACACTGCTGTTGGTCGTGC
The DNA here is from genome assembly GCF_000725385.1 of Dyella japonica A8. Lineage (NCBI taxonomy): Bacteria > Pseudomonadati > Pseudomonadota > Gammaproteobacteria > Lysobacterales > Rhodanobacteraceae > Dyella > Dyella japonica. The sequence goes on from NZ_CP008884.1 coordinate 458,428, forward strand.
TCAACCCCGACGACAGCGACGTGATATTGCTCTGGTCCGTCGCTATCGAGGACGACGTGGATGTCGACAGTGATGCGACGCTGCTACTGGTGCTGCTCAAGCCGGTCGACAGCGATCCCACATTGCTGTTGGTCGTGCTCAGCCCCGACGACAACGACGCGACGTTGCTGCTGGCGGCGCTCAGACCCGTTGAGAGCGACGCCACATTGCTGTTGGTGCCGCTCAAGCTGGTCGACAGCGAGCTCACATTACTGTTGGTCGTGCTCAATCCCGACGACAGCGAGCCCACATTGCTGTTGGTCGTACTCAATCCCGACGACAGCGAGCCCACATTGCTGTTGGTCGTGCTCAACTCCGACGATAGCGAGCCCACATTGCTGCTGGTCGTGCTCAACCACGACGATAGCGACGTGATATTGCTCTGATCCGTCGCAATCGAGGACGACGTGGAGGTCGACAGCGACGCGACGTTGCTGTTTGTGGCACTCAGCCCCGTTGACAACGATGCAACGTTGCTGTTGGTCGAACTCAAACCCGTTGAGAGCGACGCCACATTGCTGTTAGTGCTGCTCAATCCTGCCGACAGCGAGCCTACATTGCTGTTGGTCGTGCTCAATCCCGTCGAAAGCGACGTGATGTTACTTCCGTTCGTGGCGATTGACGACGAGGCCGAGGTGGACAGTGATGCAAGGTTGCTGTTGGTGCTACTCAAACCCGTCGACAATGACGTTATGTTGCTATTGGTTGTACTTAATCCCGTCGACAGCGATCCAACATCTGTAGCCTCCTGGGTCGAAAGAGAAAGCACGAAGCTGTCGGTGCTAGCCAGGCTGCTCGCCAGAGCGCTCACGTTACCGTTGGTTCTATTCAAGCCTGTAGATAGTGAAGTTATTCCACTATTGGCGCTGCTCAAGCCGCTCGATGTCGACGTTGACAGCGCCGTCAGGTTGCTATCGGTATTACTCAAGCCTGTTGATAGCGAGCCAACATCCGTCGCCTCTTGCGTCGACAAAGCAGCCACGTTACTAGTAGTACCGCTCAGGCTTGTCGATAGCGACGTGATGCCGCTAGTCGCAGTATTCAGGCCGCTCGATGCGGATGTTGATAGCGAGACGATATTGCTATCAGCCGACGCAATACTCGCCGATGACGATGTCGATAGCGCAGTCAAGTTGCTATTCGTGTTACTCATCCCGGTCGACAGGGAGACGATGCCGCTCGTCGCGCTGCTCAACCCACCTGAGGTGGAAGTCGACAGAGACGCAATGCTGCTGACATTCGCGGAAACGCTCGACGAGGTCGAGGCCGAGAGAGCGCTGACATTGCTATTAGTGGTACTTAGGCCAGACGACAGCGAAGTAATGCTACTGGCGTTGGTTGAAATACTGGATGATGTCGATGCCGACAACGATGATATGCTGCTATTCGTCGCATTGAGGCCCGTCGACAACGATGTAATACCGCTGTTTGCAGTGCTCAATCCACCTGACGTGGATGTCGATAGAGACGCAATATTGCTTGTGTTCGCCGAGATGCTCGATGATGTCGATGTCGAAAGCGCCGTGACATTGCTATTGGTAGTGCTCACCCCGGTTGACAGCGAAGCAATGCCGCTTGTCGCAGCACTCAAGCCACTTGAGGTCGACGTTGACAGCGACCCGATGTTGCTCGTGTTCGTGGATATCGCCGTCGATGCAGAGGTCGATAGCGCCGTTACAGTGCTCGTTGTCGTGCTGATCGTGGCGTAGAGTTCAGAACCGTTGATGGCATCCGTCGAGGTGGCCGTCACTTGCCCAGCTGCTACATTCTGGATCTGACGCTCGCTACCAACGGATCCGACGCTCACCACACCCGCGGTCGCAGGCGTCGTCCCTGCAAAGCCTCCATATGTGACACCATTGATGGTCGCGCTTGTTACGTTGGTGCCTAACGTAGTGACACTCGACGCCCCTAACGCAACCGAATTCGCCACGTTGGCGATGGATGATGCGCCCAAGGCAATGGAATTTGCCGCGCTGGCTGCCGATTGATCACCTAGGGCAAGGGCACCGGTCGCGGATGCATTAGCCAGCGTGCCAAGCGCAATGGCGTCCTGCGCTGCCGCAGAGGACTGCACGCCAACCGCAAACGAACCGTTACCAGTTGCCGTGGCGTTGATGCCAAGCGCGTTTGCCCCGGTGCCCGTCGCGATGGCCCCATATCCAACGGCGCTGGAGCCCGCTCCAAGTGCCTGAGATCCACAACCGACGGCGAAGGAGTTGAGGCCAAGCGCATACGTCCCGTTGTTCATCAAACCATATGTGTTAGCCGCTCCATTGACCTGTGCATTGGTGACATAGAAGAGGTAGCTGGGATTGTTGAGTGATCCGAGGCCCTGTGGACCCTCCCAGTTTTGAATGCCGGGTGTACCGGTGCCTGAGTTGTAGTTACCGCCATTGCCAAAGCCGGTATAGTCCAGAGGAGTTTTTTGCGGCGCCAGACCATAAAGCCCATTGGCATTCGTAGCACCCGTCCCATAAACCCCCGACGCAGTAAGTGGCGAAGAATTTGTCGCGCTTCCCTGAAGTACAGCGCATGCACTAGTGCCGGCAAAGGCCACACCCATTTGGCCAGCTTGGGTGATGCCAACGCCCGCTTCTGTTGTCTGGTTGTGATTATTGGCAGCTGCAAGCCCGGAAGCGCTGCCAACGACGCTCGCGACTGCTGCGGACCCAGCCCCAAAGTAAGTGAGCGCCGCAGCCACTGCTGATACCAAGACGCGAGTCGCACCAATGCCAGCCCCACGCGTACCTTGCGCATAGCCTACGCATGAATGAGATTTCGCAAATTCCGAAGCGACATCGATGCGACCCAGCGCTCGGTTGTAGACAAGCTTATAGATTCGATTCATGGCATCCCCCAAGTACCGGTATGCCTGCATCGAGGGTCACCTGGTGACACGATTCGCAAGGTGACCTGGATCCAAGGCATTTACGCGGCCAATCGTTAAATCTGCGCCGATCCACCCAATAACCGCCGTTGAGCTCGTGAAATCCGCCCTTTAGCTCAATAGCCGTGCGTCATTGCAGGACTCCGTAGCGTATTCTCTTAACGCTAGGCACAAACTATTCAGATGTGTCCGATGAACAAATCAGAGAATTCGCAATTTTTGTGGCGCGTTAAACGAATCTGATTATTCTCAATTCCGCTTCCTCTGGATGCATGCAGTACTAGCCAGGCATCGAAAGGGCAGTCAGACGAACCTAGCGAAGCGCCATAGCGCCCGTTCCGTCAGGGCATCAGAATCGACGCGATGCACGTCAAGTGCTTAACAGGTCTAGCCGTATGCAGCGGCTTTCGATGACGCCAACCAAAGACCTCATCGGCCTTGGCACGCACGGCCCATGACCGATTCGCGCCAAACGGCGAAAGATTTGGATGGAAGCTCAGCTGGCCCTTATCTGCTTGGCGTTCCGTGATACGTGCGCACCCAGCCCAATCGCTCCAATCTGAACATCGGGCGAGCCAGATCGATGGCTATCGGAATGGGGGCTTGGATGCGAACCAATTAATCGCCACTAGCCTGCTCAATGCACGGTTTCGAGTCGTTGTTGATTCGTCTCGCAAAAAAAGCACATATACGTAGCCACCGCAAGGAAGACCTCCGGTCCATCACCTGAATGCACGAGGCTTCTGCAGCATGAATTGTCTTGTTCACTCGGTCGACCTAACAATGCTCAATGCGGCGATCACGCATCAACGTAAAAAGTGCAAATACTCGAGCCAGTGATAGACAGCTCGCTTCCCTGGATTGCATCCCTTTCTTCGTCCTGACGATCGACCTTCGCGTTGCGCAACACCAAACACTTTCGGTCTGCGATGAAGCCGATTGACCTACTTCAGTAAAAGAGCATTATGGAGCGCACGTTTGCCAATGGTCGGGCGGCGCATCCAGATGAACGGTCACAGTGATGACTTCAACGCTCTTGGATCTTCTCAATCCCAGCTGGCTGACATCGCAATCGGCCGGATCGATATTGGCTGACATCTTGGCGGGCCTGTTGACACTGTCATGCCTACTGTCTCTCCTCCTCCTAAGAGTCATCTATGGTCTTCGTTATAGACTGACAAAAGCCGAAGGCTCGTCACGCGATCGCGAAACGTCATACCAGAGTCTGCTAAACGCCATCCCATTTCCTGTTATGCAAAAGAACGCTGCTGGCGCCTACCTAAGGCTTAATGAGGCCTGTCGAATTCGGTTAGGTATCGAGCCGTTCCAGATGATCGGACGAACTAGCCTTGATCTACACGACCACCGCCTTCAAGACATGACAGACGGCGTATCCGTAGAGCGCAAGATTCATCAGCTATCGATGGATGTGATATGCAACAGCCAGACACAACACTGCGAGATTGATTACAAAAGCTTGGATGGCCGGCAGCGCAATGGGCTGCTTATCGAGTCACCCGTCCGCCTTGGGGGCGAAAGTTCGATCGGTTCCGTGGGTGTGTTGCTTGACATTACCCAATACCGAGAGATCGAACTTAGCACGCTTGCCACCGAGCGAAGTCTTCGCGAGATCACTCAACGCATGCCGGTTGTCGTTTTCGTCGTGCAGCGCGATAGCGACCGCTTGTCACGACTTGCATTTATTGCCGGTAACCTTGGTGCGCTGTTTGGTCTAAGTCCAACGGATCTGGTTGAAAAGTCAGACATCCTGCGCGACTGGCCGTTCCATGATCGCATCCATACCGAGGATACGACCGCTTTGCAGCATCTTATACACCGTGCCTCCAGACACACTGGTACCACCACGTTCGATTTTCGCGCTTATGGCGCCGAGGGGTTGCGCTGGATCCATTTGGTCATGGTTGCGCGTCGGCTTCCCAACAGGGGCATGCAATGGGTCGGCTATTTCATAGATACGACGAGCATCAATGCGCACAATGAAGCGCTTCGCTCAGCGCGTGACGCTGCCGAACGGGCATCGAAGGCGAAGGCTAGCTTTCTAGCCATGATGAGTCATGAGATTCGCACGCCCATGAACGGCGTTCTCGGCATGATCGAACTGCTCGAACATACGCCCGTCAATACTGAGCAGCACGAACTTCTTTACGCCGTGAAAGATTCCGCGAGCGTTTTGATGCAAGTCCTCAATGATGTACTGGACTTCTCTAAGCTCGAGGCCGGCAACCTTCACCTAGACAGCGCGCCCTTCGATCCCCGGACCTTGATCGACAATGTCGTCGGAGTGATGGCGAATTCTTTGCATAAAAAGGGATTGCGAATCGAGGTCAATGCGGATTCGGTGCTAGCCGGACGGCTTCTCGGTGACAGCGTACGAATTCGCCAAATACTTCTCAATCTCCTCAGCAATGCAATCAAATTCACCGAGCGCGGCAGCATCTTTGTCGGCATTCGCGTGCTGGGAGACGACGGCCAATCACAGCGTGTGTGTTTGATCGTCGCGGACACGGGAATAGGCATTGCCGACGACAAGCAGACAAATCTCTTTACTCCCTTTTCGCAGGCCGAGTCATGGACCACGCGCCGTTACGGCGGGACTGGGCTTGGACTATCTATCTGCCGGCACCTTGTTCAGCTCATGGGTGGCACCATCGAGATGAACAGCAGCCTTGGACAAGGCACCACATTCACAATAGAGCTTCGACTACCGATAGCTCGCCGCGGGATTGATCGCCACCCTACTTTGGTGAATCGGCATGCCATTGTCAGATTGAGTTCAATTGGCATTGCGGGAGGGTTGACCGCCCATTTGAAGGCACTTGGTCTCACGGTCGAGCAGATACCGCCCTCACAGCCGTTGCGTAGCGGTATAGCGGCCGACCTGCTATTTGTGGCCACGTCCGATAAGGAGATTCGTACCAGGACGGCCACCAAGGTTATCGAGGTCGACACCCAACCCTATGTTTTCCGTGGATTGCAGGAAGGCGATGATCGTATCGTTCTGAGTGTGAATCCGCTGAAATGGCAGGCCGTTCTACGCACTTGCCTTTTGGCGCTCGGCAGGGAAAGTCCACATTTTGATGAAGAAGAACAGGTCGTCCTCGCAACGAGAAGCGACACCATCGTGCGGGCTCGAAGTCGCATTCTTGTCGCAGAAGATCACCCCATCAGCCAGTCGCTTATCCGACGCCAGCTCACCTTACTTGGCTGGTCATGCGACGTTGTTGGCGATGGAAAGCTTGCCTACGACGCCTTATGCCATGGCGGTTACGGCATCCTACTAACCGACTGCCAGATGCCACAAATGAGCGGTTATCAACTGGCCTCCGAATGGAGGGGCCACGAAGCCAAGAATGCCTTGCAGGCACGAATTCCCATTATCGCTATGACTGCCAATGTGCTGGATGGCGAAATTGAGCGCTGTCTCGCCGCGGGCATGGATGACTACTTGAGCAAACCAGTGCAACTGCAAGAGCTCGACAGGAAGCTCAAGGCCTGGATGAATGGATCGTTGACCATTGACCGCGCTTCCTCGGAGCCATCGACACCGTCGCAAGAAAACGGTTCCACTTCGGCAGACCTACAGAGCCTTCAGGCCGATATGCTTAAGCTACTGCTTCAAACAGGCAGTTCGGATATAGCCAAGATCGATCTGGCATTTATCAATGCCGATGCCATTCAGGCGATGCAGGCCATACATCACCTAGTGGGCGTGCTCGAACTATTTACAAGCGATCGCGTCATTGAAGACGGCCGGAGTCTGATGAGGGACCTTGTGGAGAGCGACAAAGCGGGTGCCCTGCGTAAGTTGCCGGCTTACGCAAAGGACTTACGACAAACCCTTGCCAAGCTTGAGGCGCGGGCAGTCAGCGTTTGAGCCGTTAGAAGCCTGCAACTGCCGGATATCTGTTGGTATTCCAAACTGGGTGTCTCAGAATAGCATCCAATTATCAGCTCAAAGCGGACACCTCAGGACCGAGGCGATCCATTTGAATCTGGTTTCTGACGAACGGGGGCGTTTCGTCAGCGCGGTGCCATCACTGCGCGAGGTACACGAGGCAACGATGGATCTCAAGCGTGGCAAGCTGCTTCTGCAACGTCTGTGTGCTGTTCTATTGTTAGCGGCGATAGCTCCAACGGCGTGGACTTCCGATTGGGTTTATCGAATTCGATTGCACGACAATATCTGGGATCTATCTAATCGGTATCTCAAACCCGAGATTCCTTGGCAGAAGCTTCAAGACTACAACCAAGTTTCCGACCCCCTTCATCTCCCTCCAGGCATGACCCTGCGCGTGCCGATCGCCTGGTTGCGTGTACAACCGGCAAGCGCCACCGTCGTCGCCCTAAGCGGCAGCGCTCACGTGCGACTAGCCGGTCAAGAGCAAACGGCCGTTGCAACGGTAGGTATGCCACTCACGGCTGGGTCGAGTCTGACCACGGACGAGAACAGCAGCGTTATGCTTCAATTTGCCGACGGATCCCACCTTTTACTTCAGGAAAGTGGCCAGCTTGATTTTGATGAAATGAGCGCATATGGCCAGACGGGTATGGTGGATACTCGGCTGCGCCTGCAACATGGACGCGTATCAACTGAAGTGACCCCCATGACGGGATCCGGCGCACACTTCATCGTGACGAATCCTAGATCCATTTCCAGCGTCCGTGGCACTCATTTTCGTGTAGCCACCAATCTTGATCAGTCGCAAACTGAGGTGCTTACCGGGCGCGTCGACGTGGCATCCCATCGCGCTCACGTACTGGTTGGCTACGGCATGGGTATAACGGTTGCCGAAGGAAGCCCGCCGTCACATGCGCAATCGCAGTTGCAAGCTCCCGTGCTTCACTGCCCGTCCCAACCGATCAGTCAGCTACCTTATCCGATCGAGTGGGACGCGCTCAGTGAGGCAAAGAGCTACCGCGTCCAAATGACGTCCGGTCAAGGCTACCAAACACCTCTGATCGACCGCATCACCGACGCCCTGCACGCCGACCTGCCAGATGCCCCGGATGGCGACTATGTAGTGCAGGTGCGTGGCATCGATCATTCACTGCTGGAGGGACTAGATGCCGTCTGCACCATTCGCACTAGCGCTCATCCACAACCCCCCTTGGTAATCTTCCCTCTTCCTGATTCCAAAGTGCGTGAGAGGCGCCCACGCTTCAGCTGGACCGAGAACCAGCAGGCCAGTTCTTATTTCTGGGAGCTCGCGAGCGATGTGCGGTTCTCTCAAATACTCGCGAGTGAGGAAGCGCTCACCGGCAAAAGCGTTCAGGCGCCGCAAGCATTTCCGTTTGGTCATTATTACTGGCGGATAGCAAGCCGCGATCATAGCGGCAAGCTTGGGCCTTTCAGCAACCCCATGTCATTTGACCTGGTCCCTGAGCCGTCCACGCCACAAATGGACAAACCAACGTTGGTTAAAGGCAAAGTCCGCATCGGCTGGCAACGTGGCGGACTGGGCTATCGCTACCACGTCCAGCTGGATCGCAATCCGCGGTTCGAGCACCCGCAACTGGATCAAGAACTGGACCAGAATGTGTTCGATATTCCCAAGCCAGGTGGCGGAACGTGGTATATGCGGCTGCAAGTCATTGATACCGACGGTTACGCTGGCCCATGGAGTGACACGCAAAAAGTCCGCGTCTCCTGCATGGCATGTCGGGTCACAGCCATCGGGGGCGGCGTCGTGCTTCTATGGGTGCTTCTGTGATGATTCCATCATCGCTTCCATGAGGCTTCCACATCGTGGCCAGCAGCCAGTGATAGCGAGCCATCCATGCTAGGCAATGCGCTGTCCTGGTTGACTAGGGCTATCGTTTTTATGGCTGCTATCGGCCTTTTCACAGTGCTGCTCATCAACGACTCGACCACGTCTTTTGACAACAGCATTTACGATATGCAAGCCAGATACTGGGGATTCACGCCTAGCGACGACGTGATCATTGTTGCCATTGATCAGAAAAGCATCGACGAATTGGGTCAATTTCCATGGCATCGATCAATACATGCTCGCCTGATAGACAAATTAACCGCGGTCGATGTTCGTGGTGTTGGCATGGACATCATCATGTCCACGCCAGAGAGCGGCCATTCCCGGGATGATCTCATGCTCGCGGATGCCATTCGCCGCAATGGAAAGGTCGTTATGCCGGTGTACGCAGAAGTCACTCGTCTCAACGGAACGCTTCAAGAGATTCTTCCCATCCCGTTGTTTGCCAAAAATGTTGCCGCGCTTGGTCATGTGGATGTGGCCGAGGATGACGATGCGCTTGTTCGAGGCGTCTATTTGAAAGCGGGTCTTGGAGGCGCCTACTGGCCGTCAATCGCGCTGGCATTGAAGCAACTGGATAGCGCAGAGCCCGCTATCGAACCGCCAGGCCTTCGCAATCCACAGGCCAACAACGCATCGCCCTATTTGTGGGTACGCGACAACTACGCTTTGCTTCGCTATGCAGGCCCCGCTGGAACGTTTGGTCGGGTTTCCTATGTCGATGTGCTCAATGGCATTGTGCCAAACACGGTACTAAGAGGCCATTGGGTGCTGATAGGCGCGGCCGCGAACGGATTTGGCGACACTATTCAAACGCCCTACTCACGCATGCCGGGCGTCGAATATCAGGCAAACGTGCTGGAGTCTGCCAGGCGAGGCATCTTTGTTACGCCGCTCAGCCTGCTCGCTCAATGGCTGTTATCGGTCTGCATGCTTGGCGTGCCGTTACTGCTATACGAAGTGCAAATGCTTCGCACGGGCGGGCGCTTACTGACTATCGCAAGCCTAAGCATCGTTGCAATCTGCTTTACACTCCTGCGTATCCGCTATACGTGGTGGCCTCCCACCGGCTGTCTTATGACCGTGTGCCTGGAAATTCCGACACTCATGCTGTTACTGAAGCAACGGTACATATAACAGTTTCTTGGGGGATCGCGTACGAGCATGTTCTGTTGTGTCTGTAACTCGGTGCCCAACCGCCGACACCCCGTGATGATCTTACAGAACATAGCCGCGACGTTCTTCTTCCACCTTGTGGACGGCGGATCCGGTGGTCAAGCTATCGCCCATCTGCTCAGGCGGCTCCGCGGCAACAGCTTGCGGCAAGCTACCCACCTTTATGCGTTACTAAGTGAGCGCTCCAGCAAGCCTCGTCAGCGCGATCCGGCCTGCAATAAGGCCTAACCTCTTCCGTCAGTCCGGCGAGCAGATCGACCACTTGACGCAGCTGGAGCGAGCGTTTGACATCAGGAAGTTTCACGAGCCGGAACGGCCACCAAACCGGAAACGTCGCATCTGGCAGTGGAGCCAAGCCCCAACTCCATATGGCTCGAATCAACGGAGCCACTTCATCTTCAGTTAGCCTGAAAATTCGTTGTTGGCAACTACCGGTAAGCAGAGCCCGGTGGGTTTAACTCCACCGGGCTCCGCTTTAAAAATGTTGCAATGAATCTCTATCTCGATCAGCCACTAAAGCCGAGGACTTGTGATGATGAATGAGAACCATCCTTAATATGCGCTAGGCGTTTTCACGGTTGCGCGGGCGTGCTGGAAACAATGTTCCACCCTGAAGGATAGTTGGCGTAGTAAGTGCCCGCGCTAGACGCAGGAAAGGCCGATATCGTGGATGAACTGAAATTGCCATGGCCATCGTTCTGCCACACATAGGTGTCACGGGCGTTACTGGTCAACAGAAGGCTCACCGTGCCCCCTGAAAGCCTGTTGACTAGAGCAACCTCATAACCCGATGGAAGCGACAAGTCCAAATAACTCTTACGTGTCGCACCATCCATCAACCAGTACTCGATCTGATGCGTCGTATCGTTCTCGAAAATCAGATCCGCGTATCCATCGCCATTGACGTCGCCGCTACCTACAAACCTCCACCCTTGACCGTAACTAGCACCGGTTGAGGCCTGATTGAGCGAGTAGTCGTCATTGATCTCCGTGACGTAAACGCCATTGGCTCCATGAGACCAGACTAGATCAGCTCGACCGTTACCCCAGAGGTCATCGATACCCATCACATACCAGCCACTTGGGAAGTTCAAGGTATGAATAGCAGTGCTTGCCGTGCCATTCATCAACCAGTACTGAACTTGATGCGTTGTATCGTTCTCGAAGACAAGATCGGCGTATCCATCGCCGTTAATATCACCTGCCCCGACAATCCGAAAGCCGGCGGGAACGTTAGGTCCCGCAACACTGGTGAACGTACCATCACCATTGCTCATCAGAAATAGGATGGCGTTGGAGGAGTTGCTCAATACCAGATCGGTCAGGCCATTACCTGCAAGGTCACCCATGGCCACAATGGAATAACCAGATGGCAACGATTGTATGCTGCTCGCATTGCTACCATAAGCAGCACCTTGACCTGCATCCAACCACACGTAGGCGAATTGCCCAGTTGAGGTGTTCTGGTAGAGCAGATCCCCTTCGCCGTCACCATTGAGGTCGATGGCCGGCTCACCCGGCTCGTTGAAGGCCGCCACATATGGCATGGTTTGGTTGAGAACCTCTGCCTGGTTCGCCACCGTGGGGTCGCCACATGGATTGCCGTTGCAGGAGTTGATGGCAGGGTTGGCATAGTAGGGAGACAACGTCTCGTTATCCTTTCCATAGGCCATAATCGTGTGGAAGCTGCCGGTAGCTAGCGTCTGGCGCCATCCATAAGCATAGGGAAATGCTCCGGGCGACGAGGCGTCTGCTTGGTCATGCGCAAGACCCATGTTATGACCCAACTCGTGTGCAAACGTGTAGTCATCGCAATACCAAGTGGTGTTGGAGACTGTATAGCTACCGTAGCTCACAACCGAGTATCCATCGATTTCGTCAGCCGTGGTAAACGGAGCCTCATTGTTCCCATTGAGGTATCCAGTTCCGCAGCTTCCTTGACTTGAATTGAAGGGACGAATGAGGCTAACCAAATCGGCACCCAAAGCTCTACGCCGCCCATGCAACGCAGCGAGAGGACTCGTCGGCGATGTGCCTCTCAGATCATCCAGCGCCTGACTGTTTTGACTGCCGTCCGAATAATTGACTTCCAACGTGCCAGCGAGCTTTATCTGCCCGTTGACCTGGCTGTCTGTTAACGCCTGATTGGTGTCGGAAACTAGCTGTTCAATCTCGGTAACCACAGCCGTCGTAGAACCAATCGAAGTCACCAGGCCGGGCGTATATCCCACGAGAACGCTGACGACGGGACCAGAACTGACCGAGCCTCCAGAATTTGTGGAGCCGGCAGAACTAGCCGAGGTAGCGGAGCTGCTTGAACTTCCGGAACTTGTTGCAGCATCCGCCGCCACTGCGGCATCGCGCGATTTCGCCTTGGCACGATCTTTATCTGAGATCGGCGGCGCAGGAATTCCATCAGACTGCGAGCGAGGAAGAAACGCTTCAGGATGTGCCGCCGCCGCCCTATCGTCACGCTGAGTGAGATAGGTTGAACCGTGTTGCGTCACAATCTTGAGTGGCCTGCCCGCCGGCGACACGAGCGAACCGAAGATCGCCTCTTTGCCATAGGTAATCACAACACTTCGCTCGCCAGTGTTTGTCATCACCTTGCCAAAGAACGTCTTGTCGCCACTTTTATGCTGAACAATGCGAACAGTGCTCGCGAAGAGACGCCCACCATCCGGCGTAGTTAGCCAAATGCCTCCCGTAGTTCCCGCTGAATTCAGGGCACCCTTCTGAAGGTCCGCTGGATAGAATCGATCTACGCTCTGGAGAAAGCTCTTATCCGTCGAAATTCGCCCCACTAGTTCCTGCGTTTGGGCTGAGCAAATCCCACTTGCCATCAAACATAGGCCTGCCAATAGCACTCTGCGCATGACACCCTCCTCAGGATTCATCGAAATTCGCCTAAGGGAGAAGCCAAATTGGCAACACTATCCCGACGCACTCCTCCAAGGAGCGCGGCTTGATCAGCATCATTTGGATTCCCCCAATCGGCAATCTATGCCCTGCGTGCGCAGCGTTGATATTAGAACTTTCCTAAATGTGTCCGAATCGATGCGATGACTTCGCATGTGCTGTCTCGATGCACAGTCACGATGACGGCACGCCCCCTAGTGACTAACTGGAGGCGCGAGCGGCCGATCGCGCCACTCACGTCGACAAATTGCCGAGCGCACGAATCACGGGAGCAGAACAGCCTAGGCATACGCTTCGCTCAGCTGGGCCGCTGGCGAAAAACCGCACCGTGTTGAACGGCTAAACAAGAGCTCTTCCACCTCGACACGCTAAAGAGGGTGAGAGCGAACGGCTGCGTGCGTGACCATCCAGGGGTCGGGGATCCAAACGGCTGCGAGAGCCATGCCTTCAGCCCAAGTGAGAGGCTGGCGTTGAGCCCTCAAACCATAACAAATGAAACCAATTGGCGCCTCGGGCGGGCCGAGACCACAACTCTCGGACACGCCCTCACCCCAATCCCATGAAAACGTTTTTTTCCGAGGTAAAACGCACTTTTTGCACAATTTACGTAGAAAAGTAACGGAGCGAAAATCATCCTAAATTCACTGAAATCGTTTCAAACGGACGGTCAGTGGGAGTGACCCTTAGCGCAGCCCTGGCAATTTCGTCTCGCACCATGCACCGCGCGAGGTTTGTGTAATCAATCTCGAATCATCACTTGAGCAGGCACTTCTTGGGTCATCCCTGTACGCGGCACCAACCGCTTGTGACTAAGAGTGCGCAGCAGAGATGCTCATGATGAGCATGGACAACAGCAGCGAGGCGCTGTGCAACCTATCAAGGCGATCAAGACCTTGTGATCCACCACAATCTACCCTGTCGAGCAGCTGATTGCCCCGCAAGCGTACTGCGGCGTCGAAAGCTGTTGGCACATGATTGAAACCGTGCGAGTACCGAGAAAGCATCTGCGTAGCAAGCGTTGCATCGTGCCCATTCACGACCAGCCAGCTGAGCTTGGGTTGCAAAGTGCTCTCATCGTCCAAGCCGGCCGGACGTGTAAAAGGGGGACTGAGCCATGCCCAAGATAATTTGTAGCCAATTCGATGAGTTTGAGCGCGTGATGCTCCGGATAAACAGCCGGTTCATTCCCACCAAACCGGGCACACATGACTGGCTTCATCACTCAGTGGACTTGGGCGACGTGACAATCGCCATAAACCAGCTGGGCAGTGGGACCATTCATAGCGGAGCAATGTACAAAGGAACGTACAGCCTCTTCATCCCACTATCGCGACCCGGCTCGTGTCGTATTTATGGCCAAGAAATGGAGCCAGGCCTTATTGGCTGGTTTGTGCCTGACGTCGAAACATATAGCTACAGTAGAGAAGCATTGCTCTGGCTCGGCATCACCATCGAGCAAAAGCATATCCTGCAATGGGTAGCGCAACAGCCCGAGAATTTTCTGCCAGGCCTCAAGGCTCACAGGGTGGGCCTTGGAAACACGAAAATGATCGATGAACTGGCCGATTTGATTAAACGTGCGTTACACGTTGATGCTATCGATCCCTTCGCAGCTCAACCCGCCCGATGCCTCGAAACCCTTAGGGAACAGGTTCTTGATGCCTCCTACTTCGCCGTCCAGTCAGTGGGGCCCAGCGATGAGCGGTCTCATGGCCGCCCCCGGCTTTCCAGGCAGGCCATCATCCGTAAGGCGGCCACTTTTATTGACGCCAGCTTCGACGATAGCATCAGCGTGCGCGACCTGTGCGCCGCCTGTCGAGTTTCCTCTCGAACCCTTCACTCGGTATTCCTTGAAGAGATTGGTGTTAGCCCACACCGCTATCTCATGCTCAAGCGCTTGAGTGCCATACATATAGCCTTAACCCGCGGCGGTACAGATCGAACCGTTGCGTCGATCTGCGCCAAATACGGGGTATGGGACTTTGGTCGATTCGCCAGTCTGTATCGCCGAGTCTTCGGTGTACTGCCATCTCAAGCACTGAGGCAATAGTGATCCTGCGGATCCACGTGGAATGACGTTACATCTTTAGTGCACAAGTACCAGTGCCGCTGTGCAAGTCCATGCATGGCTCGTCTATGCCACTAGAGCATTGATGAAACACACTGCTCGGTACGATTTGATGCTCCTGGCCTAGCACGATACACATGTAATGTTCTGCAAAACGTCGGTCAGCTCAGCGAGCCCTCGCACGTGCACATCCACGGCGTAATCTGGCGCCAGGAATATACCCGCTCCACATGGTTATGACTTCCATCGAGAAGGAGCCGTGCGTCTCAGGCTGTACGTCAAAGAGATGGAACGACGACATTAGACGCCCAGTGCTGCCGGCCTTGACGTTGTTTGCGGTCACCTCGATTAGGACGCTTGACCTAATCTACGCCCGAGAATAGGATGCTCGTCCTAGCTGAAGGTGCCAAGGAAAGCCAGAACCATGAAATTGAGTGTCCTATTTGGGCCGACTACCGTGGGCGAGATCAGACTCGATAACCGGATTGTGATGGCGCCAATGACTCGGAACCGTGGTTCAGTGGAGGGTGATGCAACAGAGTTGCAGGGGGAGTACTACGCACACCGGGCGACCGCCGGGCTAATCGTGAGTGAGTCAATTCCTGTTTCTGCGCAGGGTGTTGGATATCCGCTCACGGCGGGCCTGTTCGCAGACTCCCACGTCACGTCCTGGTCCCGCGTGGTCGAGAGGGTCCATGCGGTTGGCGGAAAGATTTTTGCGCAGTTGCAGCACTGCGGCCGAATCTCTCACCCATCGTTGCAACCAAATGGCACCGTGCCCGTTGCACCGTCGGCGATCGCCCCGATGGGGATGGCAGTTACGTATGAGGGCTTCCTGGATTTTGTCGTGCCACATGCACTCGGCGCCGACGAGATCCCGGATATCGTGAGGCAGTTCCGGTCGGCGGCCGCACGGGCTCGCGAAGCTGGCTTCGACGGGATCGAGGTTCATGCAGCAAACGGCTACTTGCTGGACCAGTTCCTTCGGGACGGTTCAAACAAGCGTTTCGACTACTACGGCGGCACGATCAAGAATCGAATGCGTCTGCTCGGCGAGGTACTTGACGCGGTTTCGCAAGAGTGGCCGTCGTCGCGGGTGGGTGTACGGCTGACACCCGAGAACTCGTTCAACTCGATGTCCGACTCCAATCCTGTCGCCCATTTTGCGCACGTGATGGAGCGTCTGAGCGAACGCGGCCTGGCCTATGTCCACGTGCTGGAAGGTGACATGTTGAATGGCAGGCGTGCAATCGACTACGCGCAACTTCGCCGCTACTTCCGAGGGACCTACATCGCCAACAACGGCTACAACCTCGAATCAGGGACGCACGCTGTGACGAGCGGTCACGCCGATCTCGTCGCGTTCGGCACTCCGTTCATCGCGAATCCCGACTTGGTTGCTCGCTGGCGAGAGGGACATCCCCTTGCGGCGGCTGATACTTCCACGTTTTACACCGGCGGTGCCACCGGCTATATCGACTACCCAATGGTCGGCAAGACAGGGCCGACACGGTGACGGCGTCATCGACCCGACAGCGGATCGTCGACACGGCGGACCGGTTGTTCTATGAGCACGGCTTTGAGCACACCTCATTTGCCACAATCGCAGCCGAGGTCGGGATATCCCGGGGCAACTTCTACCACCACTTCAAGACCAAAGACGAGATTCTCGATGCAGTGATCGCCTCCCGCCTGTCTGCCACCCGTGAGATGCTTGCCGAATGGGAGGCTGCATCGGTGGACCCACTCGGGCGCGTACGACAGTTCGTGGAGATCGTGATCCGCAACGCGGCCGACATTGAACTCCACGGCTGCCCGGTTGGCACCCTGACTACCGAGCTTAGCAAGCTTGATCATCCGGCTCGTGCCCAAGCGGTGGCAGTGTTCGCGCTATTTCGCGACTGGCTGATCGTGCAGTTCGGACGGCTCGGCCGCGCTCGCGATGCCGAGGATCTAGCTCTCCACGTGCTTATGTTCAGCCAAGGCACCGCCACCGTCTCTAGCGCCTTCCGCGATCGTGCCTGGGTGCGCCGAGAGGTTGCCCGTTTCGAGCAATGGCTGGCCACAGAAGTGTTTACCACCAAGCGGCCTTCAGCTCCGCAAGTTCGCCCGCGTCGATCATAAATGGGAGTCAGTGATGTTCCTCATCCTTCTTCGCTTCTCTGACAACAAAGCCTCCGCCACCGATCATATGAGCGGCCACAAAGAGTGGATCCGGCAAGGTGTCGACGTCGGCACATTCGTATTGGTTGGCAGTATCCGGCCCGGTGTGGGTGGTGCGGTGATCGCGACGGGCACCGAGCGCCATTTGATCGAACAACGTGTTGCTGAAGACCCGTTTGTGATTCACAACGTTGTCGTCGCCGAGATCCTGGATATCGAGCCGAGCGTAACTGATGCTCGCCTGGCCTTCCTTGCCGGCTGATAGGAGGTCGCCGTGAACTCTTACGTCGCGCCCGACGGCGCTCCGCGCTGCAGTTGGGCGGGGTCTGCACCCGATTTCCTCGCCTACCACGATACCGAGTGGGGGTTCCCCGTCGCGGACGACCGACGGCTGTTCGAGAAGATTAGTCTCGAGGGTTTCCAGTCGGGTCTAAGTTGGCGCACCATCCTCGCAAAACGCCCCGCCTTCCGCGCGGCGTTCGCGGACTTCGACTTTCGTGCAATCGCGGAGTTCGATGAGAACGAAGTTGATCGCCTTCTTGCCGATACCGGGATTGTGAGACACCGAGGCAAGATCCAAGCCGTCATCAACAATGCACGTTGTGCGGTGGAGATGGAGCAACGTGAAGGTTCGTTGGCTGCGTTCTTCTGGAGTTATGAGCCCGGTCCAGCCGAGACTGCGATCCCGCAGACCGCGTCGATCAGTCCGTCATCGCTTACGCTGTCTAAGGAACTCAAGCGGCGCGGTTGGAAGTTCGTTGGTCCAACCACCGCGTTCGCTTTTATGCAGGCCATGGGCTTGATTAACGATCACACTACGTCATGCTGCACCCGTCCGTTGGTCGCGGCCGCTAGAACCCAATTCGAAGCACCTCGTCGCCGGTGACCCATCTCAACGCCACTCTCGATTCAGGGGCGCAGGCGCGTGGTCGCGCCTTGTCTCACCAGGCCCATCGCACATGTCGCCACGAAGACCGGAATCTCTCGTGCCGCGGCTTCGAAGTGGGTCAACCGGCACAGAGAATTCGACGACCTCGGGCTCCATGACTGTTCCGCCACACCCAGGCGACAGCCATCTGCGGTGACAAGCAACGTCATCTCTTTTCGGAGCGACATCAGATTGACGTTACGGCCAGCCCTTATGCCGGCTCTATCCAACAAAAGTGAGAAATGCCACCTCTCAGATCGCAGACGATTCCACGAGTCATCAGATGTCGGCGGATAGCAAAATATGACACAGATAGATTGCTGAAATAGCATGCAAGCACATAGACACGAAGGCGATCATGGTGCTGCGATTCTCGTCTCTCCTGTACCGAAGCCATAGGTAGCAGGCCACGGCGAAAAATAGGGGTACCAGACGATAAACACCGCGATAAGAACAAGCCCTCCTCCCGCTTCACTAAAAGAGTCCCTCATCCCCGGCGGGGTGCTGTCCGGCCATAGGATGAAACCAATGGATGCCTAGAAAGCAAGAAACGGTAACCACCCGACTTGGCGCCTTCGGTAGTCACTGGCGCTACCAGTAAGCAGCTTTGTCACCACCTTCATGGCAAAGACCGCGTCATCTCCAGCGTCTTTCTTTCGGTCCATAGCGCCCTTCGATCAGTGGTATAGACGGGCGACATCACGTCTTGGTGACTTTCAGCAATATGGACGATGACTCAATGCCCTCTCAATACTTGAGATGGCAACACACCGAAGACTCGCCGATACAGGTTGGCAAATCGACCGAAGTCCCACACCCCGTGCTTGGCGCAAATCGATGCAACCGTCTCTTCGGCATGTCCACGCATCAAAGCCTTATGTATAGCGCTTAAGCGTTTCAGCGTGAGGTAGCGGTGCGGGCTAACACCAATCTCTTCAAGGAATACCGAGTGAAGGGTTCGAGGAGAAACGCTGCAGGCGAGGCACAAGTCGCGAAGGCTGACACCATCGCCAAGATTGGCATCGATGAAACTCATTGCGTTTTGGACAATGCTCCGTCTAGAAAGCCTTGGCCTACCATAGCTCCGTTCAACATTCGACCCATCCGATAGAGTCGCAAAGTAGGTCGCGTCAAGAACCTGTCTCTTCAGCGTTTCTTTGCACCTAGTGGATTGAAACGCAAGGGGGTTGGTGACGTCAGCGTGCAGGGCACGCTTAACCAATTCGATTAGTGCGTCAAGTACTTTCTTATTACCCACGTAAACTCTGTTGGCCCGCAGGCTCGGCAAGAATTGTTCGGTTTGCTCCGCCACCCATTGCGCGACATGCTTTTTTTCGAGCGTGATGCCGAGCCAGAGAAAAGCCTCCCTACCGTAACTATACGTTTCGATCTCTGGTACAAACCAAGCAGTAAGCCCAGGCTCCATATCGCGACCGTAGATGCGACAGGATCCCGCGTGCGTCAACGGACAAAATAGTGCGTAGAAACCCCGTTGCATCGCTCCCCGATATATGACCCCACTGCCCACCTGGTTTATGGACACGGTCACATCACCCAAATCCACCGAATGGTGGCACCAGTCGCGCGTACGCGATTTGATAGGAGTGAGTCGGCCATTGATACGCAGCATGGCGCGCTCGAACTCATCGAACTCTTTGCAAATAATCTTGGGCACAGCCTCTCCACACGTTTGATCGCGCCGGCCGATACCCGCGCTGTCAGATGGCAAGCCAATACGTGAGCGCTATGAAGCGTTTGAGTTGGTGAGCGTGAAAGCTACGTCGGTGATGTCTTCTGGCAGCCCCACAACCGCCCGCCGTGTCCATCTTTCGATAGGAGCATGCTCGGTCTCAGCTGATTTGCGAGCGTCGCTACTCTCTTGCTATACCGGAAGGTGATCTTAGATAGCCGCGGAGTATGCATCGGAGTGTCTGTAAGGTCTCGGCGATAGGCCTATCCCAGCGCTCCATGTCATCCACGATGCAGATCAATATGGTGATCGCGTATCACAAAGCCGGATTCTCTGGGCGGCTATTTTTTAAATCATGCTCGGCGCTTGTTAGAATCGTTGCCTTAACACTCTTTATCTACGTAAATTGCGCAAAAAAAAGGCTAATTAGTTTCCTTGCGTTCCGCATCACAACCACTTCGGTGCGGCATATCTTGGCGAGATATAACATTGTCGATGGACGCAGAATCACTGGCGTGATTCCGCTCTTCTGCGACATGGTTAGAGATTTTACCAGCGAAAATCCGAGGGAATTTGCCCATCCACAATCGCGACTTGACTGCGTACTCGAGGACCTTGGCATGCAGGCATCACACACTGCCGCCGCCATTGGTGCAGATCCCTACCTCTGCAAGGCGGTGCATCGTGCTTTTCATTCAGCCCTTTACACGCGAGGTTGCAACCCTGGTGTGATTGATGGAGAACAGGTTGAGCCGACCAAGGGCGCTCTTCGAAGATTCCAGATGGGCCGGGGATTAACGGTCAGCGGAAAGATGAGCACCGAGACGCTAGATGCCCTTTGCATCACGTATCAGGATCGACAGGGCCGGAGCCTCCAGCTCAACCTGCACACTACCGTCAAGTTGACCATTGGTGTTCCCGGACCTACCTAGCCAACCTTCCTTCTGTGCCGGCCTCAGTATCCCGTCACTTTGACGAGATATTCGACGCGGCGTCCATGCTGGTTCGAAGCGATGACGCCACCTTGAAGGCGCTCGTCGCTTGGCTGAAAGCCAATCACGAGCCATCCCTTGCTTCATCGGTGGAGCGTGGCGAAGTCCCTCTACACGAGCCGAGTAGCATGGACGCGGTAAGTGTCACCCAAGGAGCGGGTGGCGCAATCCCCGGCGGCCTCACGTGCCATGCGAATCGCTGACGCGTTCAAAGGTGATCAAAGAGTCATCGAGTCGTAGGCATCGACTCAATCATGGAATGCGAACCAAAGTAGCACCCATCGCCCCATCTCCTATGCATTGAACTGTCCGCTTCGGGTCGGAAGCGGTCGCCAGAACGCGACGCCCCTGGTCCTGGAAGGACTGGCGACCCCAACGGGCGCGCCATCCATTCCCCGGCCAGGCATGAGACCGCGTGCATCGCGCTACCGCGATACGGGCCTGTGTTCTCTCTTCTTCACCGAAATTTATCGGCGCACTTCGTATTGCCGACCGATAATGTCGGAGCGACTATTGCCCACGCCCATGAATGTGGGAGAGCAACGATGACCGGTTACGAAGTGAAACGCGATTCCGACGCGAAAGCGAAAGACCAGGAAGCAAAAGTCCAAAGCCCGGCACGTGCCGGGCAACCGCAGCCATCCTATTACGTGGCCGGCCAGGGAGCGCCGGGTGGCACGTGCGACGATGACGGCACCAGCGAAAATCAACAGGGCGATAGTGGTCGCGGCGCGGCAAAACCCAACACCTGACAGGGCTTCCGCCCACCCTCAAGCTGTCCCGGTACGCCACCGGCTTGCTTTCGATGGCACCTGGCCATGCATAGCTCGGCGTGGGCTCGCCGTTGGTGCTGGCCCCATGGGTGATTCTGCTCGTACCAGGTGGCACGGCGGCTGCGCGGATAGCGACTGCGCCAAGGCGGAATCACGCTACCTGGAATCGTGATATCAATGGAGAAGGGAATCCAGAAAGAACATGGACATGGATAGCGAGATGGATCTCTTTGACCTGTGGGCAGCCAATGGCCCCGCCGAATTCCTCTTTCACCAAGTCTGGGACTGGATCACCGGCCACGGTTCGCGGGGCCGCCCGGCACGGGGGGCCGCATGAACCGGTGGAAGCATGGCCTGCTCCTCGCGTGCACAGCATGGTGCTCCGCCACAGCGGCTGCCTCGGCTGAGCGACACTACGCGGACATCTACCCATGGGCCCAAGGCGTGGCCTGGGTCAACGCACAGCCCGGGCCGGGGTACATCAAGGCCTCGATCATGGCCAACAGCGCCGACAAGAGCGTGCCGGTGGAGCAGATCCGGTTCGTGATCCATGCCAGCCACGGCGATATGGCCGTGCCCATCGAGGCGGATGGACGTCTGACTGTCCCCATCAACGGCGACCTGATCACCAACAACCCGGTGGTGGAGTTCACCCAGCACGTCAAGCTGTCGGTTTCGATCGTATCGTCTGCTCCCGCGCAGCAGAGCTTCGACTATGGCTTGCTGCTGACGATGGCGGACAACTACTTCGACGTGGTCAGCCGGCAGGACTTCCTGCCGAGTGAGTTCAAGTATCTCCGTGTCAAAGGCCTTGCCATCGAGCCGATGAGCGGTGAAGCGCTGGACGTTGTCAGCACCTGCGGTTTGCGCATCAAGCGCGATGGTACGAACTACATCCTGCCTTACGACAAAGATACCGACCGTGGCTGCCACATTGCTTTGTCGCGCATGCCCAAGAGCCTCACCCTTTCCTTCAAGCGCTTCTGAAGCCCATTTGAGCAGGGGATACCGATGGTATTGAGCATGGTGGTCAGCGCGATGCTGTGGGTCCAGGCACCCGCCCCGTCCCAAGCGGGTCCGGCTGCCACGGTGAGTGCCGCGCCACCCGCTGGCGTTGCCGCCGATGCTCGCGATAGCCATGCAAGGTTCAAGGACGCACTGTCCAGCGGCTTCGACAAGCCGGTGCCGCCCATACGCACTTATCGCCCCAGGAAACCCACGGAAGTCCCGGCGAAAACGAAAGGCCCCCAGTTCACCGGTGGCGGGTTCTAGAGACCGGACCAGGGCACCGTCGCCTTGAACAAGGCAGGTCGGCGCATGGCCATGAACTGGTATTATCGAATAACGAAAGCACAAAGAGCTCGCCCACCGAGTTGCCGCAAACAGGAGTCACTTTCCATGTTCCTGCGCACCTTGAAGTACCTTTTGCTTTTGCTTTTGCTTTTGCTTTTGCTTTTGCTTTTGCTTTTCACGCTCACGGCTCACGCCGAGGTTACGCGAGTCGATGTCGTTACCCGCAGCGACATTCTTGGCGGCCAGGCATTTGGTGCGGCCGGCGCGTATGAACGACTCACGGGCAAGGTGTATTTTTCCGTCGCCGTTGCGAATGCGCACAATCGTGCCATCGTCGACCTCGACAACGCGGCCAATCTGAAGGACGGAAAAGTCCAGTTCTCGGCCGATTTCATTTCGATCCAGCCAAAGGATGCGAGCAAGGGCAACGGCTCCGTGCTGTTCGAGAATCCCAATCGCGGCGGCAACCACATTCTCGCGATCGTCGACGGCGGCGACGCGGACATCAGCAAGGACGCGGGAGACGGGTGGCTGTTGCGCAATGGCTACAGCGTCGTGTCGTTGGGCTGGCAATGGGATGCGGATACCAATGCCCCGTTGCACCTGTACGCCCCCATCGCGCGCGATCACGGCAAGACCATCAGCGGACTGCTGCGCGGCGATGTTATGCCAGCGAAGGCAACTGACGACATCCCGCTTGGCCACTTGATCGCCGGCAGGATCGGTGGCCGCGAATATCCCGTTGCTGCGCCGGATGATCCGCGCAACACGCTGACCGTGCGCGACTCGCGGGATGCGCCACGCACGATCATCCCGCGCTCACGTTGGCGCTTCGCGCACGAGGTCGACGGCGAACTCGTACCGAGCGACCGCTACATCCATCTCGACGGCGGCTTCCAGCCTGGCAAGATCTACGAATACGTCTATGTGGTCACCGACCCGGTCTTGGCCGGCCTCGGCTTCGCTGCCGTACGCGACGTGGCCTCGTACCTCAAGCACGCGCCGGCTGCGTTCGTTCACGCCCAGCGCGTCTATGGCGAGGGCATTTCGCAGAACGGCCGATTCCTTCGCGATTTTATCTACCAGGGCTTCAACGCCGACGAACGCGGACGCATCGCGCTCGATGGCGTACTCGCCCACGTCGCGGGGGCAGGGCGTGGCAATTTCAACTATCGGTTCGCCCAGCCTTCGCGTGACGCATCGCCGACGTCGTCGGTCGACTTTGCCACGGATATCTTTCCGTTTACCGATATGCCGGAAACCGATCCGCAGACCGGCGCAAAGGCCGGCTTGCTCGATCGTGCCAACGCCGATCACGTCGTACCCAAGATCTTCTTCTCGAACACGTCCTACGAGTACTGGGGCCGCGTCGCGTCCCTTGTCACCACGACCGCGGACGGCCAGCGCGATGTTGCCCTCTCCCCGAATATTCGCGTCTATCACTTCACCGGTCTGCAGCACTACTCCGTAGCGTTTCCCCCGGTGCACGGCGAGGGCGAACTCGACGGCCAGCAGCCGCAATCGCCATTGCCGGTGCGCTACTTCTGGCGCGCGATGATCTCGAATATGGATGCATGGGTACGCAACGGTATCGAGCCACCAGCTAGCAGCTATCCCAGGATCTCCGACCACACGCTCGTTCCACTAAGCGCTTATGCCTTTCCCTGGCTCCCCAACGTCAACCACCCGCACGAAGTCAGCCATGCAACGCATCTCGATTTCGGGCCGAACTGGTCGCGCGGCATTGTCGAACGCCAACCACCACGGGTCGGCGCGCCTTTCGTCGTGCTCGTGCCGCAGGTCGATACCGACGGAAACGAGATCGACGGCGTGCGCCTGCCTGAGCTGAGTGTGCCGCTTGCGACCTATGCCGCCTGGAACCTGCGTGATCCCTCGATCGGTGCGCCTGGCGAGCGTGTTGCCTTTGAGGGTTCGTTCCTGCCTTTTCCCAGAACACCCGTCGAGCGCGAGGCAAAGCACGATCCTCGCCCATCGATCACCGAACGCTATGCAGGCCGCCAGGACTACCTGGACCGCTACGGAGCGGCACTCGACGAGCTCATCAAGCAACACTGGATACTCGCCCAGGACCGCGCCGCGCTACTTGCGCGTGGCGCGCAGGAGTGGGATGTGCTGACCAAGCCATAAGCGGCTGCTGTGATGCAGAGGAAAGCCGGGGCCAGAGCGCACTTTTCAAGCCGATACGAAGAAGCGACAAGTACGATATGACCCCGTTTGGCATGGTCGTGATGACAATGTCCGCTCTGGGTCGGCAGCGGACATTGGCACTATTTGATAGCGTGGTGGCCGTAGCTGAATACGCGCGTGGCACGCCAACCGCCAGGCGTTTGGTGCCAAACAATCAGAAATTTGGCCTCTCCAAAGCACTTTTTGGATTTGATGTCGCAGAACGTTTGATCGCCCTCTTCGATCGCACCAAACCCTTTGATCGGGTAAACCTCAAGGCTGCCCGGTGTCAGTTTCCGACGAAAGTTGCCGCAAACATTTTTGCGCGTCTTTTCAACATAATCCTGCCTGGTCCAACTGACGCCTCCGTTGTCGTGATAGAACTCGACGCTGGGGTCGAGGAACGAAGCATGCCGTTCGAGCTGTCCGGGCGCATCGCAACTATTGAAGGCACCGAAGAACTCTGAGTCCAAATCAGAGACAGTGCGATAGAGGGCATCCTGGTTCGTTGACCCATCTTGCGCTGCTTGGCCGGATGGCTGCGCCTGCAGACACTGCGCGGCAAGCGCTAGAGCCACGAACGCCCCATAGAGAGTCCCTTTCATTCTGAAGTCCTCGTTGTTGCCTGACGTGATGTCACGTGGATCATTATGTCCGCGTGGGGTCGGAAGCGGACATTACGCGTCTCGCCGCTGACTACCTAAACTCTTCATGGCTTCTTCAAAAACGCGAACTTGAACCAGCTCTCCTGGGTACGCGTGTACTTTGGCCTCAGTTAGGACCAAGGCATCGGACGGTCGCTCACCTGCCAAATAGAGCTCGAAGACCACAAGGTCGTCCTGCCAAAAGGTACCTAGCGTCAGATTCTCTTGCTTCCCAAAGTCGGTCCAGCGCGACAGTTGATCTCTTGTCGCAACTCGTGCGGTTTCTTGCAGCACGTCGAGAGGTATTCGCTTCATCCCTTGACCTCTTTAATTTGTAGGCGTCCGCTTTGGGCCGGAAGCAGACATTTCCAATTCGTCTACTTGACTGACGAAATCACCGCCAGGAGCCTTTTGAGTTCCTGATGTCATCGAGTGACAGTCAGGAGCTCCAATAACCCAGCATGGCACCGACAGAAAACACGATAACGCCCGCGCCAAGGGCACTTCCGGTGGCAATGCTCGCCCAAAAGAGCTTTGGCTCCTTGGAACGGCTCACGGGACGGTGGTAAAGAACCGCCCAGCCGCTTCTGACATCCATGATGGTAAACAGAAGTGTCGCGCAGCCGATCAGTAACCAGCCCCAAGGGTGCGAAGCCGCGTCACCACCCTTGCGACTCAGGTACAAGCCGCCCAAAAACAATGCGGCGCATAGAAGAGTGCGCCCAGTTGGATAGCCCTCCCAATCGTCTTCTTGGGACACCTGGTTAACCATCATGATCTCCCCAACTCGCCTTTCTCAGGTATTGAATGCGAAGGTCTGCTTCGGGTCGAAAGCGGACGGCTCGAGCTCTTCTCACAGCACGACGTTATCCAGAGCCAGATTTTCGCAACCTATCCATGGTCATCTTGATTCCAAGTCCAGTGAACAAAACTGGAGTCACCTGAAAAAGGAATTCCGACAGCGGGCTGTGCCCAAACAGAAGGTGCACAAGAGTCAGCGTCACGGCCAGCAGCAACAGGATCTGGGCCAGGGTTACCGCAAGGACTTTCCAGAAGCGTCGATCAAATTGACGATTGTTCACGCCCGCCCCCTTCGATTGGGCCCACCGACAGAAGCACGAGCCTTGAAGCACCCAACATTGATGTCTGCTTCGGGTCGAAACTGGACATTCCCAGCATCGCAATCTCGGCAATGACAGACAAGGTGGGAAACACCTTCAATGGCCACTCACGTCTACGGCAAAGACACCTATCTTCAATCAGTTGACCACCCCAAACTGAGTGGTAAGCGCCCTGGAAGTGGCAAACTTGGAAACAAAAAAGGCGCCCAAAGGCGCCTAAGTATTTGATAGTGGAGGCCTGGGCCGGAATCGAACCGGCATTGGCGGCTTTGCAGGGCGTAATGCCCGCATGAGAATCAATCAATTAAGCGAAACACCACTTGATTTGCCACTCACGCACTTTCAGTCTGGGCGGCATCGAAGGTTAGGGAAACTGATCCCAAAGTGATCGTCTGCTTGCCCAGATGGTAGGTCCCGACCTCCTTCTCCAGTACCACCGGCAGGAGCACAAGCGCGCGCATATCAATTGATCGAATTGGCGTTCCCTCCTTGAGCTCAAATACATAGCGCCAAATGACGAACGCCTTATCAACGGAAGCGACGGCATCGTCAAAAGTCTCTACAGGGCCATTGCTTGACCCATTGTCCGCGGTGAAAGAGCACCTGAAATCCACGATGGTAAGGGGCGACTCCTTGCCCGCGCTCTTATGCGATTGCAACTCCGAGTCAAAATGAGCCCTGAGTCGGCCCCGAGCATCTTCTGGAATTAAATTTGCCAGATCGACAAGCGAGTGGGCGCGGGCTCCCTTTGGATAGCTCCCGGTTCGCTGCCAGACGATGAGCTTAATGAGCAACTCGCAGGCAAATGCGAGATTGACGATTGCGGGGGTAGCCGTCCGCATCGCCATAAAATAGTCGAACGCTTGGCCGCTATCTCGCGACTCGCGGTAGTGGTCAGCTAGCTTGTTGTATTGCGTCAGGCCAGTTTCGGCGAAGGCCTGAGCGTTCATTAGCGCAATCGGCATTCCAACTTCAGGCGGCAAACGATCTAGCATGACTCGATTCCATCCATGTGCAATTGATTGATCCGTGTCCGGCGCCAGTGGAGGCTAACCACTTCCGCTCGGCCTCACCGAACCCGATAAGCAATGTAGGCCAAGAGGGCAATGGCGAGCCATGCCAGTGCGCGAAGGCTGCTCAAGCGCTTTAGAACTTTCAGCTGTATCGCCAGTACTGCAGCGATGTCCTCGCGACCATGAGCAGCGGCGCGGGCGATCTGGTCCCTGGAGTATTTCAACTCCCCGTACTGTGTGCGACTCGGCATATCTCCGTCAGCTTGCGCCTGGCGCCTTGCAAACAAGACTGACTCAAAGAAGTCCTTGTCGGCACCGCCACGCTTGATGCCATCAGATATCAGCAGCTCCCAGGCAGCATTTGCTTCCCGATCCTTCGCGTTCCAATCAATTGGATCCATGTTGTCCCCCGTCGATTTGCAGCAATATGCCAGTGATCCGTCGGCGACGCATCGAATTAAAAGTCTGAATGACTTCAAAAAATGGGGCCAGAGTGCAGTTCGGCAGCTTGGAAAGACCGGCCGGACAAGAAAAATACTCTGCCCCTTATCTGGCCGAACGATTCCAGCAATGTGTTGCAACGACCGGCTGAAGTCGCAGTCGAAAGCGGACATGCCGTAGTCCCCAAGAAGGGGACCGCTTCTTCGAAAGAGTTAGCCGCCAGGAGTGCTGGGACCGGCCGGGTTACCCATCCACCGATAAACGGTCGGATGTGTCCCTTCTGGCGGCCTACCCATGATCGCCCTGGCATTGAACGGAGCCGGCCCGTTGATGCTCAACGTCTTCGTGAACTCGTTGAACAGCGAAATCGTCCTGTAGGTGCTGTGGAGCGGCGCATACACCCCCGTTGTCCGTCCCTGTTGCTCCTCCTGTCCGTAGACGGTCAGCAGTGCCAACTCATCGGACTCGGCAGCGGCCATGGGAAAGAGGAACGCTTCTTCCGCGACATAGCCGTCCTGCACTCCAATGCGATAGAGCACGACCACTTTGCCATCGTCGGCGTGGCCAAGGAAGACGCACGTTCGCCAACTCGACCCGTCGTCTGCGCAGCTGATGGGCACACCGCCAAGGGTGATCGTCTTGGCCACCTGGACGAGATCAATGTTGTCCATTCGGAGCCCTGCGGGCTGCTTGTAGGTTCGAATCATGACCACGGGATGATCTTTCGAACTTACGCCGTCAGTGACTTCGAACGTGACGCTCTGTTTTTTCGCGTTCAAGCCATCGTCGCTCATCCGCTTCCATGAAGCGGGCACCTGATAGGAGACAGGCGATGACGCGGGCACGCTGGCACTTACCTGAGCCGGACAAGCCAATACGCAGGCCAATACTGCAACACCGATGGCGTTCTTCATTGACTACCTCCCTGCGCCTTGTGAGCGGGAGTGGTGGGTCGACATACGCAATCAGCTTCCGACTGCGCTGGTCTTGCTTTCGTCATCAATCCCCCGTTGGTTTATGTCTGCTTTGGGTCGCAAGCGGACCTAAGCGCCTGTTCCATTGGGGCGATCATACTGGCCTTCCGAAACCAAATCTCAGCCCCCCCGCGATACGATAGGGAAATCGACAGGCCCGTGGTGCATGCAGGCTGGTGGCGTTGTTCATACTGGCGCTCGGGTGCAGAGACCTTGGCGCCGCCGTGCTGTCCACGTGGCGGCGCTGCGCAGTGGGGCTGGTGTCCGTGCGCAGTTGGGCGGCTTTTTTCATCCAGTCGGCCTTTTGGCGAACTTGTAAGAGCTCCTGACTACTTGCCTCCTGGGTCACCTCTCCGGAAGGATGGGGGCTGGTCTTCCATGCATTGAGGGGGTTCCTTGGATCATTTTGAAAGCGTCATCGTGGAGTATCTCCGCGCGGATCGGTCGCTCTTCGTTAATACGCAACTCTGCATCCAGCTCAATGCCGGCCCAAATCCAGACGTCAGCGGACCACACTGGTACTGCGATGCCGTCGCCGTGTCCTTGAAGAACCAATCGGCGTATTTGTGTGAGATTACCTACGCGAACCCGCCGGCCAGCCTGTTTAAGCGGTTGACCGGGTGGGACTCGCAGTGGACAGCATTGCGCGCCGCGCTGGAGCGGGACTCCGGTGTGCCTTCGAGTTGGTCGCTGCGCCCTTGGGTTTTTGTTCCAGATGCGCTTGCGGCGCGCGTCGACGGCTTCATCGACTCGCTTTCGTTGTCGGAGATGCCCCGGCCACGCGTAACCCGGATCGAGCAGGTGATGCCTTGGCTGTACCGTTCTTGGGATCGGGTGGAATCGGCCGATAACCAATGATTGCCCGGCGTTGGCGGACGTCAGCGGCCATATATTGCGGCCCGTAGCGTGCGCGGTCGCGTTTCGCGTCAAAAAAAGGGGGGTACGTGGAGATCTTTTTGCACACGGGGGACGAGCGCAGCGCGCTGGGCGATCAGTATCGGGCGGCTTTCGCGGAAGCGGTCGAGCTTTACGTCCTGTCGGCGTACTTGACAGAGTGGGACGCGGAGCTGGCGTTGAGCCCGACCTGCAAGCGATTTCGCTTCATCATCGGTAAAGATTTCGGCATCACTCGCAAAGATACCTGCCGCGAGGTGTTGCAATGGCTGCCTGCTGACCGGCAGTCGGACTTCTTGGTCGCCGAAGAGATCTCCGGCTTTCACCCAAAAGCAGTCATTTGGCGCACCGCGAAGGGGAGGACGTTCATGCTCATCGGCTCGTCCAACCTGAGCCGGGCCGCAGTCGACGGCAACGTGGAGGCGAACGTCATGCTCGAGGTGTCGGTGCAACAGTTCGAGGAAGCGTGCACGTGGATCGACCGGATCGAGGCGAAGTCGGCTCCCGTTGGAGATGGCTGGTTGGACCGATACGTGGAGGCCGCACGGCAGCCGAAGGGCGGCTCTGCCAAGCGGAAGCCTGTGAACAAGGACGGGGGCGCGGACATCTCGTTCAAGTTGCCGCGGCCGGCGGGCGCGGCAGCGCTTTTACGCACGCGACGGGCGGTACTGAAGACCTACGCCGAAGGCCGCCACGCGCTCCTGCAGCTGTTTCAGCGAGCGGCTGCCAAGCAGATCACCAGCCAGCGGTTTTTCACGGAGCTACCCGAGCATTGGAGCCAGGAGGTCGGGAACCGCATGCAGGGCAAAGGCTGGGACCGGCTCGGTAAGCAGGCCAACTTCCAGGATCTGGCCCGGTCGTTCGTGGCTATCGTGGAAAGCCCCAAGCGCGACCGCGATGACGTGGTCCGGGCCGAACTGGACCGTCTGGACGCGCGCGAGAATCCGGCCCGCAAAGCATTCCTGTCGGAAATGTTGTGCCTGCGCTTCCCTGATGAGTACCCCGTGCTGAATAAACCGGTGCGCCAGTTTTTGCGGAAGAACCGCTTCACCCCCACCCGCGGGTCCAGTGAAGGCGACTGGTACATCTATGTCGCCAGGCAGTTGCGCGCTGCGCTGCGGGCGAACCCGGCTTATCCGGCCAAGAATCTGGCTGAGCTGGATACGTTGATCTGGGCATCGGCGGAGTACAACCCCCGGGACTGACCCGGCCGTACCGTTCGGGCGATCGGCTGCGGATGCTTGTGCCGGTTGAACACAGCGCCGGCCAGGTCCCTCCCAGGCAATCCCTTCCGATAGACCTTTCTCAAAGACCTCGCTGGTGACCTGCATTTAGCCTTCCCATCCGTGAAAGTTGGTTTACCGCTACTTGTCGATCGGCAAGGCGATGTCCGCTATGCGAAGGGAGCCGTAGAAGGGCGCGCGATGGCCATCGTCCTAAAAGCTGATACGGCATCGTGATCTATTGATCTCCCCACAGAAGATTTCCGATTTCGAGGAGATCACCATGACCAGGTCTAAGTGCAGCCCCGCGTATCTCTGGGTTCAGCTGAGCGATATGGAGCGTGTCATTTGGGGCGCAGTCTATGCAATTTCGAACGGGACGGCCGACAGCCGCGCTCGTAAGGCCGATCGCCTAGTGCGAGACCTTCGAATGTTAGAGCGGGATAGGAAGGGAGATTTAGGTCCCGAACACGAAGCGGCGCGCGCCGGCCACATGATTGAATTTCAGGATTTCGAGACGTGGTATCGCGTGCAGCTACTTATCCGGCGCGGCCACGAGTTCAGATATAAGGGCCCGAGCATTGAACAGACAGCTATGGCATACGAAAGCTACCGAAGAGGCATGGCGGACTTCTACTGATCATTACCTGCATGTCCAAAGTAATATGAAAGCAGACTTTGCCCTTGTCTACGGCCAGGCTTCAGCCGCAGATTTGCATCTGATTTGGATGTCGATAAGCCACATGCCCGCCGGGTAGCGACCGTGGAGTTCCGTGTGATGGCCATCGGGATAGGCATGCCGTAGCTGACGAGCGTCCAGACGCCGACTAATGCCTTCGGAACCTAGCCGTGGCCGGCACCTTCACCTGGCTTCATGTCGTCCTGTGTGGCCAGTAGCGGCGATGCGGCCATGGCGGCGATGAGGCAGGCAACGAAAACCCGTTTGGTGATGGAGCATGGATTTGATTCCAGCCGACGGGACGGTTGCCCAGTTCACTCAGGCTCGTCAATTTGCTCTAGGCGAACGAACCCCTCTTCGTCTTCGCCAAGACTGCGCAGTCGGTTTCGGCGACCGCAAACGGGACACATGAAGTGTAGTCCGAAGCTGTCGATGTTCGCCTCGGCACCTCCCGTGAACTCCGGGAAGTTGGTATGGCAGCGGATACATATCCACATGCTTACAAGTGTACGCCTGCGAGGCGGCGTCGGAATACGCTGAGGCTCAGCCCAAGCTCGATTCGACGCCGATAGTAAGTTGCAAGGTGAATTCATCTGCGAAAGATTGAGCCGCGGCGGCGCAATCCTCTGTTGTCACCTGCTTGAGCTTGGTGATCGGTGGTCCGAACTCCACGCTCCGCGTTTCGTTTCTCGGAGTCTTTCGCAACCGCCTAATTCCGTTTAAAAACTCAGCGCCACCGTTGCGCTTACTAGTACGAATATCCCGCAATATCAGTCACTTACGCTTGACTCGACGGACACTAAAGGTGTAGCGTTCGGCTGCATCTGAATATCATTGGGCGACGCAGAATAGCGGTCGCAAGTTTTCTGCAATTGCACCGAACGCTTCGGCTACGCCGCGGCTAGACCTCACTTTGCTCCAGAGCCCCACCCCATCGCGGACTGGGGCGCGATTGTCTTCGCCTCGAACTTCACGATCTGGGTCAGGAAATCAGCTGTGGCGCCAAACAAAGTCTCTAGAGAGCAACTGGAACAACGGTGCCTTCCTGAGGAAGGAGTCCAATACGTTCTCGATGTATGCGACTCCCCTCCTAGCCGTAAGGTCGGTCGAAAGAGGCGTCGCAATCTGATCCTCGAAGTGCCCATGCGCTGCGTCCACGCCGTGCTCCAGGCGGAATCTTTGACTGGGGAATACTGCTTTCTCCTGGAATTGGATCGTCGCAATGATGTAGTTGCTGTATTCGATCAGCCAATAACGATCAAAGTCGAGATTACTGATCGCTTAGGTCGGCAGACGAGAACGCAATACACAGCCGACTACCTAGTCGTCTATGAGTCGAAAGTCTGCGCTATCGAACTCAAAGCAGACGACGAACTCTCCGAACTGGTCAGCGCACGGCCTCAGGATTGGCAGGTCGAAGAAGGCCGTTATCGTTATCTCCCTGCGGTACGACGCTTCGGTGCGATGGGTATCGAACATATCGTCATACCAAACAGTACGTTCAATACAATCAGGGCAGACAATATTACCCTCCTCGGTACCATCCGTAGGGTTCCCGATACAAGGAGATATCGGAAAGCACGCACCGGGTTGATGCAGCTCCTTCATGACGAGCAGACGATGCTGCTCGCCGACATACTAGAACGCGTCGGCGATACAGATACGACACCCATTCTGCAACTCATCGATTCGGGCGACCTTTTCGCTGATCTGGACGGCGTTACGCTTTCAGACCCAGCTAGCGTATGGGTGTCGGTTGACCCCAACTTGGCAAGCATCGCGCAGGAATCCAGCGCCAATCTCTCGCTTTACCTCAACAGCACTGAGCTAGAGGCAGACGGTTTCATAGATCCGCATTATTCCCTCGAGGTTGCTACGCGCCTCTTAGTTGCTCAGGGGCTATCTAAGCTGAACAAGCACGGAAAGCCCCTGTCCGACAGAACCATAAGGAGGCACAGAAGCGCCTTCACCAAGGGCCAAGGCAACCCGATCGCACTTCAACCGAAATGGGCTAACTGCGGAAACCATGAGCTACGCATCAGCAATCTCCATCAAACCTATCTCTCTGAATGCATCCACTCCGGCAAGAGTGACCCGGACCATCCCAGCACGGAAAAATGTTTTCGGAAATACGAGCGAGAATTCGAAGAGGCTCGTGAATTCCTGGGCTTCTACGACACGCGACCAATCGCGCGGTCGACCTTCTATAAATATTGGGACACGACTTCTTACCGGGATGACGACTCCCGCAGCAAAGGTGGCCGCCGTCTCGCGAATGCTGATGCAGAGTCCCTGGAACCAACGGCAAAATCTCTGGTTGTAAGTCGGCCTTTTGCGGTCGCTCATATTGATCATTGGAAGTGCGACTTCTTTCTAGTCGTCGGCATCGTCAATGGAAAGGTCATAGTGGCTAGACCGTGGTTAACAGCTATGGTCGATGCCTTCAGTGGCGAGGTACTCGCCATCTGGCTCTCCTTCGCGAACCCAAGTCGACGATCGTGCACCATGGTCATCAGAGACTGCGTACGACGCCACAACAGGCTTCCAGAGATGATCGTGGTCGATGGGGGAAGCGATTTCCGGAGCGTACACTTCCAAGTCATGCTCGCAACATTGGGTGTGGTCCGCTGTGAAAGGCCGCCGGAGGACCCGCGCTTTGGGCAAGAAGTCGAGCGCCTCTTTGGAGCCTTCAAAGAGCGGTTCGCGCGCGGCCTTCCCGGATTCGGGATAAGCATCGAGAAGTCTCGTGCAGTATCCGCCGCCTTCAAGTCCGAAAAGAGGGCAACGCTATCCCTTCTGGACGGATTTA
The DNA here is from genome assembly GCF_000725385.1 of Dyella japonica A8. Lineage (NCBI taxonomy): Bacteria > Pseudomonadati > Pseudomonadota > Gammaproteobacteria > Lysobacterales > Rhodanobacteraceae > Dyella > Dyella japonica. The sequence continues at coordinate 493,136 of NZ_CP008884.1, forward strand.
ACGTGCTGGAGGCTTACGTATTCCATGGCTACAACCACTCTCCAAAGCCTGGTGAAAACTCGTCTAGATACGCAATGAAGGAGAAGGCGCTGCGCCTTTACCCCCATTGCGGCCGTCCTATCGACTGGGACATCAAATTCTTGATCGCCACCTCGATCGAAGCCCCCGGAAGGGATTACACGCTGTGGCCAGGACGTGGTCTACATGTCAATGACAAGTGGTACACATCATCTAGGCTGAAAGCCTATAGAGGGTTCAAGAAGCAACTGATTGTTCGTCTTGAGCCATATGCCGACAGTGTCATTTACGTATACATCGATGGCAAATGGCTGGTTTGCCTAAATTCGCAGGCGAAGCTTCAGTTCGCTATGACGGAGCGCAGCCTCCTAATGGCCACAGCCGAGCGGTCTGATCTTCGTGCCGTTCGAAGGGAATTGGAGAACGAGATGACACGATACGCTGCGGCGATTGTCGATCAAAAGCTTGAGGAAATAGCAAGCCAAAGGTCATCACATCCCGAACCAGCGAGTAATGAAAGCGTTTCTACAGAGGACAGCGACGGCGTGACTAGACGTGTGCTGTTCAACTTTGATGACATTGAGCCCTTTGCGAACGAGGAAGGCTAATGCAAAGGATCTCTCGCGTTACGCACGGGGTAATCCGCCATCGCCTCTTGGAGGAGGCACGATCCATGTTTCTTCCCATGAGCCTCGATGCAGGAGACGGCCTGGTGATTTTGTTGCTGGGTCCGACACAGTGTGGAAAATCCATCCTCTTCCATGAAGTTGTGCATGCCCTTAAAGCCGCATTCTTGGATAACCGTCCAGGAGCCATTCCCATTGCAGCGCTCCAGATTGAGACCGTCGGTGACGGAAGAGCCAAACCCAAGTGGCTCGGGCTCGAGCTTCTCAAAGAGCTTCGGCACCCGATATACGAGCATATCGGCGACCTTGACGAGCATGACCACTACTTCCCTTCCAAGGGGAGAGATGAAGGAACTATGCGCGTAGCACTCAAGGCTGCGCTAAATGGGAGGTATACACGCCGAGTCTGCCTTGATGAGGTGCACCTCCTCACTAGGACAAAGGACCCCGAGCTCAGGGCAGCCATTCTTGAGTCCGTGAAATGCACCTGCGCTATCGATCGGACCTTGATCGCAAGCGGCGGTTATGAAATCGCCTATAAAGGTCTATTTGACTCCTCGCACTTTAGTGGGCGCGTTGTAACTATAGACTTCGGCAACTACGAGAGCAGTCGTAAGGAAGATGTTTGCGACTGGGTCCGTATACTCAAAACGTACGGGCAACATCTCAAGCTGACGCCGGAGACTCTTCTCTTTGACGAGTTTGAGTCCCTCATGGTGATGACCAATGGGGTCGTTGGCCTGCTCGACAAGATGCTTTGGCGAGCTCAAATAACCGCCGCCTCAAAAAATTCACCGATAGATCGGGCCATTCTCTTTAGCTGCGCGCCACCCGCTAACGAACAGGCTTCTATCGCGAAGGACATTCAAAAGGGAAAGGCGGCAATTGCGTTAGCCACGGGGCTTACCAAACGCGCGGAGACTGGAGATAACAAAGAAGTCACGAAGGTGAACGCCGGCCAAGGTCTAAAACCTTTTGAAAGGAGGCCAGATCGAAATTCGGCTATGGAAATATCAATCCATGACGACGACTGACTATCTACCTATCCAGCCAATAGGCCTTGGAACAATAGAAGTGGAGGCGTTTGGGTCTGTACTTTGTCGCATGGCACAGGCACATAGCGTATCCGTCTATACGCTAGCCATGCATCTTCGCCATTGGTGGAAGCGAAGCCACCTCGGTGACGACAGAGCAAAACTAAATATCGTGAACGGTATTAACCCCATGCTGTGCGGCTACGGGCCCAACATCGACGCCTATTTGGATATTGTCAAAGAGGCCACCGGCTGCGAAGCCATCGAAAGAACCACGTTCCTCGCCCTAAAGGGGGCGCTGGATCCTAACGGGCACGGCGTAATACGTCCTGATCGTGCTTGGTGTCCTGCGTGCTTGGAGGAGGCACACCTGAGTGGAGAGCAATTTTACGACCGTCTCGCATGGGCAACTAAAGCTATTCGCCGGTGCCCCATACACAAGCTCAGTCTGTCTACGAAGTGCCCTTCATGTCATGCAACCCAGCTCCATTATCACCATTTAGGAGCTATGGATCTCTGCTTTAAGTGCAAGAGTCCTCTACGCACCGTCGCGGAAGCCTGGGTGGTGATACCGGAGCCTCAACTTTACGAACGAGAGTGCCTCGATCTAGTGGGGAAGATCTCCGCGGGAGAACTTCGAATCGCACCTAACGCCTACAGCGTCTTTATCACGACATTCGCTGAGTATCTATCGCCGCTTGGAAAGAAGATATCAAGATTCGCTTACAAGGCACCGCGAAGACCACAGCTTGCAAGAGAGGGGAGGCCGCCCAGGCTCGATACGCTACTGAGACGTTGCGCGGCATTTGGTGTAAGTCCTGCAGATGTCCTGAGCGATCCAGAAGGCACCGCAAAGTCTGCGTGCCTTCTCGAGTTCGCCCGTTTGGATCTCCCGGCTACCGCGAAACCTCGAAGAGCGGCCGAACTAGTTGAGCTGGCAAGGCGCCGTCTAGAAAGCGAGCTTGACGAAGCAAGGATCGATGCAATTCCTTCGCTGCGCCAGATCGCCCGCGACGTAGGGGTCTCTACTGGGTTTCTCAACTTTCATTTTCCCGACCTGATCCCGAAGTACTCCGTCTTACGGAAGACAAATTCCAAGCGATCGATACAGCGGTCGCGAGACTCCGCTCTCGCATTCCTCCTTGCTGGTCCAGTATTTGAGTACCCTTCCCCAGAGTTCTCAAGCCAGGACCGCCTGGTCGAAGCGACCGTTGAACGTACCGGGATTGGAGTTCGCGCCGCCAGACTGGCCGTGAAGGCTGCTCTTAAGCAGCGATTCGGTGCCAAGAGCTACGAGAAGTACAGAAAGAGACGAAGGCGCGACCCCACGGCGAAATGGCCACCGTGCGATTAGCCTTGGCGGTCCTGGCCACCTATCAAGAGCGTGAATGTTGCGCCCTGCTGGACAAACTTGAAGGACGTCCGTCGAGGTTTGGCCAAAACGGCCAAACTTTGGCGGATCGCGCAGCAAGTCTAGAAAACCCGCAAATTGATGGTGGGCCCACCAGGATTCGAACCTGGAACCAAGGGATTATGAGTCCCCTGCTCTAACCGTTGAGCTATAGGCCCATGCGTGCCGGCGTTGCGCCGGCATGGGGCGGACATGGTAGCCGGGGTGGGCGGGGGCGTCGACGGGGGCGGGGTGGGATTTGCCCGGAAATTCGGCGGGATGGCGCGGGTAACGTAGACTTTGTGCCGTCGCGCCGGGTTTGGCGCCTGTTTTCCGAAGGATGCGCCATGCGCGAGCTGATCGAACGTTACCTGGCTGCCTATAACCGCATGGACGTCAGTGCCATGGTGGCGACGATGCATCGCGAGGTGGTGTTTGAGAATTACACCGCGGGGGTGCTGAGCGTGCGGACGCTGGGCGTGGATGAGCTGAAGCACCTGGCGGAGAGTTCGAGCTTTCTGTTTTCGGCCCGGCGACAGCTGATTCTTGCCTATGAAGAGCGGGATGGAACAGCAACGGCGCACATTCTGTTCGAAGGCACGTTTGCGGTGGATCTGCCCAACGGGGTGCGGGCGGGGCAGTCGATTACCTTGAATGGGCGCAGTGAGTTCCGGCAGCGGGACGGGTTGCTGATTTATATCGGGGATTACAGTGAGTGAGGGGCGCTTCGCCCTCACCTGCCCCAGAAGCCGCATGAGTTCCTCGCGATAACCGCGCCAAAGGCGCTGGGTTCCTGCCTTCGCAGGAACGACGGTGAGGAGATAGCTGGATTTCCTAGTCGTTGAAGCCGACCGCTCGCGCGTTGGCCTTCAGGCTGCTTGCGTCGCTGCGGCGCAACAGGGCGTTGCGCCAGTGTTGTTGCTGGGCCGGGGTGGACTCGGTCAGCCACTGGGGTTTGTTGGCGACCCATGCGGCAACCGGTACGCCGTCTTCGTAGAGCACGCGGGTGCCGGTGACGGCGGGAAGCTTGTTGCCGGCCAGCACGGTGCCGACGAGGTTGAGGGGGTCGGAGCCGCTGACGAGGACGAGCTCGCCATGGGGCTCCTGCTGGCGCACGGCGCGCAGTCGGGCGATGGCTTCGGGCAGGGCGAACTGTTCGCCGACCAGGCCTTCGACGAAGCGGCCGCCGCGGATTTCGCCGCGGGCTTCCAGGCGATGGTAGACGCGTAGCAGTTCGCGCCAGCTGGGAAGCCACGGGGCCTCGCGCTCGAGGAGCTTCCAGAAGACGACGCCGTAGCGCCGGAGAAGGCTGCGGGCGATGTGTTCCAGTTGTTCCTGGTCGAGCTTCTTGTTTGAGGTAGCTGGGGTTTTGGCGAGCACTCGCCCCTCATCTGCCCTGCCGGGCATCTTCTCTCCGGAGGGGAGAAGAACTGCCCGGTCTGACCTCACCAGGGACCAGCGGCCGGCATCCTCGATGCCGGTGAGCATGTGGCGGCGCAGGCGGCGGTGACGATGGTTGTCGCGTTTGGCCGCGGGAACGAGCAGTGCGCGCAGGCCGGCGAAGCTGTCGGCGGTGACGCGGCCGGCGGCAACGAGTTCGCCCAGGGCGTCTTCCAGTTCGGTGCGCAGCAGGCGGGTATCGCTCATCAGTTCGTCGAAAAACAGGGCGCCGTGGTCGCGCAGGGCGTCGAGCACGGCCTGCGCGCGCGAAGAGACAACGGCGTCCTGCGCGTTGGCGTCGACCGCGGCAGCGCAGCTCCACAGGGCCAGGCTGCGGCGCGGCAGCAGCACGATGGGTGTGGCGCGCACGGGGCCACCGCCACCGCCGGAACCGCTGCGCAGGCGGCTCCAGCTGACGCGGCCGGCGCGGCACTGTTCGTCCAGCCAGGTGATGGCGTAGTCGTCGATGCGCGCGGGCAGCAGTTCGCTTTCCCAGGCACTGGCGGCGGCCTCGAAGCCTTCGAGCTGGGTCAGCACGGCGGGCAGCGCGTCGGGGCCGGTGAGGCGCGCACCGGGGGCAACGTGTTGCCAGTCGAACAGGAAACGCATCAGGTCGCGGCGGCTGACGGGTTCGATTTCGCGGCGCAGGCGGCCGATGGTGTAGCGGTGGATGCGCGCCAGCAGGTGGCGTTCGCACCACTCCACCTCGTGCGTGCCGGGCGTGAAGTGGCCCTGCATCACGTAGCCTTCGGATTGCAGGCGCAGCAGGGTCAGATCGATGTCGCCGGGCTCGACGTGGAGTGTCGTCGAGAGTTGCGCAGCCGTCGTCGGGCCGGAGCCGGTAAGGCGGCCGCGCACGAGTTCCAGCAGGGCGTCTTCACGGGTCCAGCTTTGGGCGGCGTACTCGGCGGGGGCGTCGATGGGTGGATGGCGTGCCGCGCCGGGTTGAACGGCCTGCCACTTGGGGAGGTGTTCGGCGGTGGTCCAGATGCCGCCTGCTTCGGTGTTGGACGGCGGCCGGTTGGCCCCCTCTCCCCAGCCCTTCCCCACAAGGGGAGAGGGAGACAGGCGCGCGGCCCGGTGATTTTTCGCGAGGCTGTTCAGCCACGCGTTCCAACCCTCGTTCGCATCCGCTTCGGCCTGCGTGATGCCACCAAGGATGCCCAGGGCTTCGTGCATCTCGTCGGCACTGCGCACCTGTGGCCACGCTTCGTCGCGCACGGAAGCGATGGCATCCGGGTCGAGGCGTCCGAGGTCGTCGGCGCTTTCCGGGTCGCTCCAGCGACGGGATTGCACGGCTTGGGTGCGACGCTCCTCCAGCGGTGCGTCGTCGAGGTAGGCGTAGGGGGCGGCGCTGAGCACTTCGCCGGCAAGCGGACTGGGGGCGGCAAGGTCGCGTGCGACCACGGTAATGCCGCCCTCTTCCAGCCCACGCAGGATATGCAGCAGGCCGTCGACGTCCATCGCTTCGCGCAGGCAATCGTGCATGGTCTGGTTGACCAGCGGATGGTCGGGAACCTCGCGCTCGCCGACGATGTTCTCCAGGCAGGCGACCTGGTCGGGGAATACGGTGGCGAGCAGGTCTTCGCTCTTCATGCGCTGCAGTTGCGGCGGCACTTTCTTGCCGCCTTGGAAGCGTGGCAGCGCGAGCGAGGTGGTGGCGTTCCAGCGCCAGCGCACCGGGAACAGCGGCGCGTCGAGCAGGGCCTGCACCAGCACGTGTTCGGCGGTGCTGGAGTGCAGGTAGCGCGCCACCTCCTCCAGCGGGAAGCTGTGGCTGGTGGAAAGCGACAGCACGATGGCATCTTCCGTCGCGGCCGCCTGTAGTTCGAAGTTGAACTGCCGGCAGAAGCGCTTGCGCAGCGCCAGGCCCCACGCACGATTGATACGGCTGCCCCACGGGGTGTGGATGATGAGCTGGGTGCCGCCGGATTCATCGAAGAAGCGTTCGAACACCAGCGTGTCCTGCGTGGGCAGCACGCCAAGCGCGGCGCGGGCGGCGGCCATGTAGTCGGCCAGCTGCTGCGCGGCGGATTCGCTCATGCCCAGCGTGTGCATCAGCTCATGCATCACGGCGGCCAAGCCACCCTGATCGAGCTGGGCGGCGATGTCCTCGCGCAAACGCGACACGCCATGCGACAGCTCGGCGGTACGGCCCGGTGCCTCGCCCAGCCAGAACGGGATATTGGGCGGCACGCCTTGCGCGTCTTCCACGCGCAGGCGGTCGCGCTCCACGCGCAGGATGCGGTAGCTGGTGTTGCCCAGCTGGAAGATGTCGCCGGCCAGGCTTTCCACGGCGAAGTCTTCGTTGACCGAACCGACGATGGTGGCCTGCGGTTCCAGCACCACCAGGTAATCGGCGGTGTCGGGGATGGCGCCGCCGGAGGTGACAGCAGTGAGGCGTGCGTTGCGGCGTGCGCGCAGCTGCTTGTGCACGGCATCGCGGTGGATGTACGCGGCGCGTGGGCCGTTACGGGTGGTGAAGCCATCGGCAAGCATGCGCACGGTGGCGTCGAACTGTTCGCGCGTGAGGTCGCGGTAGGGATACGCGCGGCGCAGCGTGTCGTAGAGCGCGTCCTCGTTCCATTCCTGGCAAGCCACTTCGGCAACGATCTGCTGCGCCAGCACGTCCAGCGGTTGCGGGGGCTGGATCAGCGTGTCGAGTTCGCCGCGGCGCACGCAGTCGAGCAAGGCGGCGCATTCGACAAGGTCATCGCGCGAGGTGGGGAACAGGCGCGCCTTGGGCGTGCCATTCACCGCATGGCCGGACCGGCCGGCGCGCTGCAGGAAGGCGGCGATGGAGCGCGGCGAGGAGAGCTGGCAGACCAGGTCCACGTCGCCGATGTCGATGCCCAGTTCCAGCGAGGCGGTGGCCACCAGCACGCGCAGGTCGCCACGCTTGAGGCGCTGCTCGGCGTCGAGGCGCTGCTCCTTGGCCAGGCTGCCGTGGTGGGCGGCGACGGCTTCCGTGCCCATGCGCTCGGACAGGTGGCGCGCCACGCGCTCGGCCATGCGGCGCGTGTTGACGAAGACCAGCGTGGTGCGGTGCGACTCCACCAGTTGCGCGAGGCGGTTGTAGACCAGTTCCCAGCAGTCGTTGGACATGACCGCTTCAAGGGGAACCGGCGGAACTTCGATGGCGAGGTCGCGGTGGCGGGTGTGGCCGACGTTGATGATGTTGACGCAGTCCTCTCCCTTCTCGCTGGCGCATGAGGGGCCAGAAAGTTGGGCATGCGCGCCAACCAGGAACTTCGCGACATCCTCGATCGGCTTCTGCGTCGCCGACAAACCGATGCGCAACAAGCGCCGCTGGCACAACGACTCCAACCGCTCCAGCGACAGCGCCAGATGCGCACCGCGCTTGCTGGAGGCCAGTGCGTGGATTTCATCCACGATCACTTCGCGCGTGCTCTTCAGCATGGCGCGGCCCGACTCCGAGCCCAGCAGGATGTAGAGCGACTCCGGCGTGGTGACCAGAATGTGCGGCGGTTGCTTGCGCATCCAGGTGCGCTCGGCCTGCGGCGTGTCGCCCGTGCGCACGGCGGTGCGGATGGCCACGTCCGGCAGGCCCATCTTCTTCAACTCGGCGCGAATGCCTTCCAGCGGCGCCTCGAGGTTGATGCGGATATCGTTGGACAGCGCCTTCAGCGGCGAGACGTAGACCACGGTGGTGGCGTCGGGCAGCGCGCCGTCCTGGGCCACGCCTTCGCGTACCAGCGCGTCGATGACGGAGAGGAAGGCGGTGAGTGTCTTGCCTGAACCTGTCGGCGCGGCGACCAGCGTGTGCCGGCCTGACCGTATGGACGGCCATGCGGCTGTTTGTGGTGCCGTTGGTTCAGGAAAGCTGGCCTGGAACCAGGCGGCGACCGCCGGATGAAAGTCTTGCAGGGGCATGGACTTAAGTGTGGCGCAACGCGCTCTCAGCAGCCGAGACATGGGGACGTCAAGGGATTTTGGCAACGATTCGCAGAAAATTGCGCTTCTGTCCTTGACAGAATTACGTGACAATATCGTTAAGCCGCTCTTCCACTTACGTTTCCTTGCGGCGCTTTCTTGCTCCACACCATCCTTTTTCGCCCTTCCATTCTCCGGGGAAACTCAATGACCGCCGCCAGCCCGACGCGTTTCGCGTTGCTCGCCCTTTCCATTGCCAGCGCCCTTGCTGTTGGAACCACCGCATTCGCACAGGACGCGAACCCGCCCGCCACCGCTCCGGCGAAGGGCCAGAACGGCAAGCCTGTCCAGCTCGAAACCGTCAACGTGACCGCTGAAAAGCGCGTCGAGAACCTGCAGAAGGTGCCGGTCTCCATGACCGTGGTGACGCCGGAGCAGATCAGCAACTACGGCCAGGCCGGTGACACCGTGCTGCAGCTGGCCGGCCGCGCGCCTAGCGTGTACGCCGAAACCTCGTACGGCCGCGAGTTCCCGCGCTTCTATATCCGTGGTCTGGGCAACAGCGACTTCGACCTGAATGCGTCGCAGCCCGTGTCGATGGTGTACGACGACATCGTGCAGGAAAACCCCATCCTCAAGGGCTTCCCGCTGTTCGACCTGCAGCAGGTGGAAGTGCTGCGCGGCCCGCAAGGCACGCTGTTCGGCCGCAACTCGCCGGCCGGCGTGATCAAGTTCGACTCGGTGAAGCCGAGCCAGGAAACCTCGGGCTACGCCAAGGCCTCGTACGGCACCAAGGGCACGGCGAACGCCGAGGCCGCGCTGGGTGGTTCGCTGGGCGGCAACTGGTCGGGCCGCGTGTCGGCACTGGCGCAGCATCGCGACGGCTGGATCGACAACGACTACACCGGCAAGAAGGATGCGCTGGGCGGCTACAACGACCGCGCCGTGCGTCTGCAGGCCATGTATGACGTGCAGGATTTCAACGCGCTGATCAACGTGCACGCGCGCTGGCTCGACGGCAGCGCCATGGTGAACCGCGCCAACGCGATTCCGCTGGGCAGCGACAGCTTCGTGCCGGGCTTCAACCGCGACGTGGTGTACCAGGACGGCAAGAACCGCCAGCACCTGTTCACCTGGGGCAGCAACGTCCACCTCACCTGGAACCTGGGCGACTACACCTTCACCTCGATCACGGGCTTCGAGAAGGCCGACACGTACAGCCTGGGCGACGTGGACGGCGGCATCGCCATCCCGTTGAACCCGAGCCAGGACAAGTACGTCACGCCGTTCCCGTCGGAAACGGCTGACGCGCTGCCGCACGATCGCCAGATCACGCAGGAATTCCGCCTGGCCAGCAACCCGCAGGATCGCCTGAACTGGCAGGTGGGCACGTACTACTTCAACGAAAACATCGCGATCGTCAATTACGACTACAACACGCTCAACAACCACGTGATGGACGGCTATGCGCAGCAGAGCCAGAAGACCACCGCCTGGGCCGTGTTCGGTTCGACCGATTACCACCTCACCGACGATTTCGACGTGCGCGCCGGCGCCCGCTGGTCGCACGACTCGCGTGACTTCCACGTGGACCGCATCCTGTCGCCGATCGGCGGCGGCCCGCTGTCGCTCAGCGCCAACCCGCACGACTCGCGCTGGAGCGGTGACCTGACGGGCACGTGGGAAGTGAACAACAACGTCAACGTGTACGGCCGCATCGCCAACGGCTTCCGCGCGCCGAGCGTGCAGGGCCGCGTGCTGTTCGCGGACTTCATCTCGCAGGCCAAGCCGGAGACGATCACCTCGTACGAGCTGGGCATCAAGACCACGGGCATGGATAACCGTCTGCGCTTCAACGCGGACATTTTCGACTACACCATGCACAACCAGCAGCTCACCGCGGTGGGTGGCGACAACAACGTCACGCGCCTGGTCAACGCCAAGGAAACCCAGGGCCACGGCGCGGAGTTCGACCTGGAGGCGTACGTCACGCCGAACTTCGTGCTCACCGGCGGCGGCAGCTACAACCACACCAAGCTGAAGGACCCGACCCTGGCCGTGGCGCCATGCGGCGCGGGCTGCACCATCCTCAACCCGCTGGATGCCAACGGCAACGTACTGATCAACGGCAACTCGCTGCCGAACGCGCCGGAGTGGATCGGCAACGTCACCGCGCGCTACGGCATCCCGTACGGCGAGAGCGGCGAGTTCTTCGTCTACACCGACTGGAGCTACCGCAGCGAAGTGAACTTCTTCCTGTACGACTCGGAGGAATTCCGCGGCAAGCCGATGCTCCAGGGTGGTGTGCGCGTGGGCTACAACTGGGATTTCGGCAAGCGCGAGATCGCCCTGTACGGCCGCAACATCACCAACAAGCAGTACATCACCGGTGCGATCGACTTCAACAACCGCACCGCGTTCGTCAACGACCCGCGCATCATCGGCGTGGAGTTCCGCACGGACTTCTGACACCCCGGCCGGCGGCAACGCCGGTCGTGCAGTGCATCAAAAGGGAGTGGCCTGGCCGCTCCCTTTTTTATGGGGTCCACAGGAGTGGCTTGTCCGCCTCTTTTCGCCTGACCGGGCGCCACACCAAACTCGCGCCGCTTGTTGCAGAATGCGGACCTTTCCCGTCGAGAGCGCGAAGTGAACCACCCGGACGGCCACGGCAGCGAACAGACCCAGACCCTTGCAATGGCCGACGGCCTGCCCGTGTTCGTGCGCGACTGGCCGAGCAGCCGCGCCCATGCCGCCGTGCTGGTCGTGCATGGGCTGGGCGAGCACAGTGGCCGCTACCAGCGGCTGGCCACCTGGTTCCATGCGCGCGGCTACGCCGTGCGCTGCTACGACCAGCGCGGCCACGGGCACACGCCCGGCCGCCGCGGCGCGCTGACCCATCCCGACGACCTGCTGGAAGACCTGGTCATGGTCTACAACGACTACGCCCGGTCGCTACCCAAGCGCCCGCTGCTGCTCGGCCACAGTCTGGGCGGCCTGGTCGCGGCACGCAGCGTGCTGGACCGCCGCATACAGCCGCCGGCCATGGTGCTGTCCTCTCCTGCCCTGCGCACCTGGGAGCCGTCATGGCGCCGGAAACTGGCGGCAACGCTGGCCAGGGCGCTACCCAACCTGCCACTGCCGAACGGGTTGCCGTTCGACAAGCTCTCGCACGATCCGAAGGTGGAGCCGGCCTACCGCGCCGACCCCCTGCGCCATGGCTGGATCACCCCGCGCCTGGCGGATTTCATCTTCCGCGCGGGCGATACCTCGGTAGCCGATGCCTCCCGGCTCACCATCCCCACGCTGCTGCTGGTGGCGGGGGCGGACAAGCTGGTGAATCCGTCCGGCAGCCGTGATTTCTCCACCGGCAACTGGGCGGGCAGCAAGCTCACCACCCGCTATTTCGATTCGCTGTACCACGAGCTGTTCAACGAGGCCGAGCCGGCGCGCAGCCAGGTGTTGAAGCAGCTAGGGGATTGGCTGCACAAGCTGGGGTGAGTCGCGGCCAGCCGCCACTCTTTTTAGCCGCTACGCTTTTTGTAGGAGCGCACTTGTGCGCGACAAGCCAACGGAGCGTGGCAACGGGGCGCTGCGTTCGCGCACAAGTGCGCTCCTACAGGGTGGCGCGCCCAGCTTACCCAGGCTTTTGAGGGTACCCATCTTGTGGGCGGCAAACCAACGGAGCGGTGACGGCGTGGCGCTGCTGTCGCGCACAGGGTCCGCTCCCACAGGGAGGGATCACATCCACTCCCGCCTGCCGGTGAACATGATGGTGAGCCACTCGGCACGAATGTCGCCGCCGATGCGACGTGCGATGTCGCTGCGTACGGCGTCGACATCGCCCATCTCGCCCAGGGGGCGCGTGGACTCCACCAGGATATGGATGTCGATGAACCGCATGCGGCCCATCTTGGCCACATAGCTGGCGTAACTGAGATAGCCGCGCTCCTGCACCAGCGTGGTCATGACTTCGCGCACGCGCTGATCCAACGCATCGGGTGCCAGTTGCAGCACTTCGCGCAGCGCCTGCCACAGGCTGCCCAGTGGCAGCGGCAATAAGGCCAGGGTGAGCAGCAGCAGGATGCTGGAGTCGATGTAGCGGGTCCACGGATCCAGCGGACCGCCTCTGATCGCCGCGGCCAGCGCGAAGCCCACCAGCACGGCGAGGCTGATGGCGCCGCCAATGAACCAGCCCTTGGCGTCCAGTCGCAGCAGCGCGGAACCGAGTGCCCTGGACTCGCGGCGCATGTACAGCGCCATGGCGAGGCTCGCCACGGCCATGACCGCGGCCCACCCGGCACCGAAACCGAAGGCCAGTTCGTGACCGCCCGTCATCAGGCCGTGCAACGCGGTAAAACCGCCGTAGCTGCAGATGACGGTAAGCACGGCTGCGTTGAACACCAGCACCAGCGGTTCCAGATGCCAGTACCCGAACTGGAAGCGACGGCTGCCTTCGCTGGTGACCAGATGCGAGACTGCCAGCGAACCGGCGGTGAGCACGACGTCCACCAGGGAGTAGAAGCCATCGAAGGCGATGGCTTGCGAGCGCATCAGCAAGCCTACGGTGACGCAGGCCACGCCGACCAGCAGCGTGATGCCGATGGAAAGGCGCAGCTGGCGTTGTTCGCGGGAGTTGTCCATGGGCATGGGGCGAACGTAGCGGGAGCGGCGGGGTGGAAGATACGTGAGTTAATAAGCCAGAAGCAAAGTCACTGGATTCCGGCCTTCGCCGGAATCCAGCGCCTTTGCTTCGGCTTGCAACGCGTCCCGCCTGCGCGTCGCAAGCCTGCAGTGCGCCGCCGAAAAAAGCAGACGCACCGCACCTGCCATATTTACTTCTTCAACACCTCCACCACATACCGCGGCCCGTCCTTGTCCTGCTCGATGATCAGGCCGTGGATGTCCGACTCGAAGCCCGGGAAGCGCTCGTTCTGTTCCTTGGCCGTGCGCAGGCTTTCGAGGATCGGCGAATCCTTCGCGCCGAATTTCTCGCCCGGCATGATCACGGGGATGCCCGGCGGGTACGGCACCAGCATGGTGGCGGCGAGGCGACCGGCGAGCTTGTCGATATCCACGCGCTCCACTTCGCCACGCACCAGACGGTCGTACGCCTCCCACGGCGCGATCACCGGCTGGGGCAGTTCCACGTACATCTCGCGCATCACCTGCGCCACCTTGTTCTTGGTGTTGAACGCGTGCAAGGCGTCGCACAGGTCGCGCAGGCCGGTGCGGGCATAGGCGGCAGGGTGCTCCGCGACCAGCGACGGCAACGCCTTGCTCAGCGGTGCATTGGCGTCGTACAGCTCCTTGAACGCCAGCAGTTCCGTGGTGAGCGTGCTCCACTTGCCCTTGGTCACGCCCATGGAGAACAGGATGAGGAAGGAGTACAGGTTGGTCTTCTCCACCGTAATGCCGCGTCCCCACAGGAAGCGGCTCACCACCGCGGCGGGAATGCCCTGCTTCTCCATCTTGCCGTCCATGCTCAGGCCCGGCATCACCAGCGTGACCTTGATCGGGTCGATCATCACGTAGTCACGCGGCAGATCGCCAAAGCCGTGCCATGTCGCCTTGGGCACGAGCTTCCAGTCGGCCTGCTGGGTGGTGACCGGCTGGCCGGCGCGTTCGCCCTCATCGAGACGTTCCCTGAGGGCATCGGGCTGCCATACGCTGAACCACCAGTCGCCCTTCTTGATGCTGTCGCCCACATGCAGCACGGCGCGGCGGAAGGCGATGGCTTCCTTGTGCATCTGTTCGATCAGGCTGCGGCCGGCGCGGCCCTCCATCATGCGCGAGGCCACATCGCACGAAGCGATGATGCCGTAGTGCGGCGACGTGGACGTATGCATCATGAACGACTCGTTGAAGCGCTCCGCGTCCAGCGCGCGCGTGCGGCTGTTGCGCGCGTGGATCATCGAGGCCTGCGAGAACGCCGCCAGCAGTTTGTGCGTGGACTGCGTGGCGAAGATGATCGGGTCCTGGTCGCGCGGCTTGCCCTTGGCCATCGCGTAGTGGCTGTCGTACATCTCGTGGAAGGCGGCGTAGCCGTACCAGGCTTCGTCAAAATGCAGGAAATCGACGCCACCGCCGATGTCCTTGGCGATCTTCTCCACGTTGTAGCAAAGGCCGTCGTAGGTGGAGTTGGTCACCACGGCGATCTTGGGTTTGAAGTCCTTGCCCTTGGCCTTGGCCGCCTTGCTGGCCAGCGGGTGCTCGGCAATGGCCTTGGCCATCGCCTTGGGCTGGAACTGGTCCAGGCTGATGGGGCCGATGATGCCGTGCGCGTTGCGGCTGGGCGTGAAGTACACCGGCACCGCGCCCGTCATCACCAGCGCATGCAGCAATGATTTGTGGCAGTTGCGGTCGACGAACACCACATCGCCGCGCGCCACCGTGCCGTGCCACACGATCTTGTTGGCGGTGGAGGTGCCGTTGGTGACGAAGAAGGTGTGGTCCGCGCCAAAATTGCGCGCCGCTTCGGTTTCCGCGTCCTTGATGGGACCGGTATGGTCAAGCAGCGAGCCGAGCTCGGGCACCGAGATGGACAGGTCGCTGCGCAGCGTGTTCTCGCCGAAGAACTGATGGAACGCGCGCCCCTCCGCCGACTTGGTGAACGCCACGCCGCCGCCATGGCCCGGCGTGTGCCAAGAGTAGTTCGATTCCGCCGCGTGATGCACCAGTGCCTTGAAGAACGGCGGCATCAGGTTTTCCATGTACTCGTCGGCGGCGCGCATCACCTGCTTGGCGATGAAGGCCTTGGTGTCCTCGTAGAGGAAAATGAAGCCGTGCGTGATGCTCAGCAGCTTGGTGGGAATCTGCTCCACCGTGCGGCGCTCGCCGTACAGGAAGATGGGCAGGTCCTCGCGGTAGGCGAGCTGGGTGTTGAGAAAGTCGTAAAGGCGGTCGAACTGATGCGGCCCCTCTTCCGTGCCGTCGATGGAGATCAGCACCGCCGACGCGGCGTTATAGGTGCGCGCGCCCGCCTCCGCATCGCTCATGGTGAGGCCGCTCAGCACACGATGGCTGTAGCCGCGGATCTCGTCCGCCAGGGCGCGGATGAGGATGCCGTTGATGCGCGGCGAGTCGTAGTCGGCGTCGATGATGACGACGGGGTAATCGAGGGCGTTGAAATACATGGTTGAGCTCCATCAATCGCGGGGGCGAGGGAAAGACGTGGATCAGGCGCGCGGCGTGCCGGGAAGAGGAGCCCGGGTGGCCTTGTCCTGCCGGCGCTGTTCGCTGAAGAACGGGTAGAACACGGTGATGAACAGCATGAACAGGAAGGCGTAGGTCACCATCTGGCCGTTGGTGCCGAAGATGGCCCACAGGCAGTACACCACCGTGACGCTGGTGAGCACCCAGTAGATGCCGGTATGCACCGTGGTGTGGCTCAGCTCCACCGCGAAGTAGCAGGCCACGCAGGAATAGATGTAGGGCAGCAGGGTCAGCACCACCGCGGCCTGCGTGATCACCTCGAACTGCTCCGACGCCGTGGGCGAGGCTGCGGTGATCAGCACGATCAGCGACATCAGCACGCCCACGATCAACAGGCCCTGCACTGGCGTGTCGTCCTTGTTGGCCTTGCTGAAGATCTTGGGAAACAGGCCGTCGTCGCCGGCGGCCTTGGCGCTCAGCGCGGTCAGCAGGATCCAGCCGCCCAGCGAGCCACCCGCGCCCAACGCCGCGCACAGGCTCACCACGCCGCCGCCGATGTTGCCGATGGCCACCTGCGCGGCCAACGCGAACGGTGCGTCCGCCACCTGCAGCTGGTCGTTGGGAATCATGCCCATGATCACGGCAGAACTGGAGATGTACACCACGGCCGCCAGCGCCACACCGGCGATGGTGGCAATGGCGACGTTCTTCTCCGGGTCCTTCACCACCGCGGCCGACACCGACGCCGATTCCACGCCGATGAAGGCCCACAGGGTCAGCGAAGCTGCGCCAGAGATCGCCTGGAAGTCGCCCTTGCCGGTCACGTTGTACGCGGCGGAGAACAGATCGCTCTTGAAGAAGAACCAGCCGAAGATGGCAATGCCGAACAGCGGCACCAGGGCAAACGAGGTCGTGATCGACTGGATGCGCGTGACCACCTGCGCGCCAAGGATGTTGGCGAAGGTGAACAGCCAGATCAGCACCAGCACCACGATGGTTCGCACCAACGGCTGTGACAGCGCGGGAATGAAGTAACTGAAGTAGCCCACTGCCGCGACAGGCAGTGCCACGTTGCCAATCCAGTTGGCGAACCAGTAGATGGTGTTGGTCTGGAAGCCCATATACGGGCCGAACGCGTCGCGCGCATAGGCATAGGGGCCACCCGCCTTCGGCGCGAGCCGCCCCAGCTTGGCGAACATGAAGGCCAGCAGCAGCGAACCGATGGTGGTGACTACCCAACCCCACATCGACACGCTGCCGATCTTGGCGAGGCTGCCCGGAAGCAGGAATACGCCCGAGCCCATCATGTTGCCGGCGACCAGGAAGGTGGCTGCGACGACGCCGATCTTGCGCTTTTCATCTGCCATGACGAGGCTCCAGGGATTCAGACGGGGAGTTGCTGAAGGAAAGGACGCAAGCCTTCGTCAGCACGCACGAAGCGCGAAGCGACGGCAGGAGTGAGCGGGGAGGCGACGTCACGGCGCCTGCTTGCCAGGACGCACGCGGTGGAGCGTGTGCGGCGCCGACATGGCGTTGAACCTGCGGGATCATCGGGTGACACACTCCATGTCGAGGCCGACCTCGGCATCGCCCGCAAGCAGGTGGCAAACCCAACCCCTGCGATCAAAACGCATGGCGGTCGACATCCATCGGCCTCTGCGTTCGTCCAGCGACACCCCGAGTGGCGATTGTCGTCATGCGCAGGGTCGACATGCCGTGAAGAATGATCGGCAAGCCAGGGGAAAAATGTCGCATCGTCGTGCATCTCCGGTGCAACAGCTTGTCAACGGACTTTCACGTTTTGCTGCCACCTGTCACGTCAGGATGGCAGGGCCTGTTCAACATCCGTCTTCTTGCCGGTCGTCATTCCGGCGCACCCCGACATGGGGGCAAGGGCCGGAGGCGGAATGACGGTGAAGGAAGTGGGCGTTCAAGCGAGATTTCGAACAGGTTCGAAGTGCGTATCGTGCGTCCGGTATGGGGGTTGTCATGTCGAGCAAGCCCAGTTCGCCTTCGCGTCGCGACTTTCTTCGTCAATCGCTGGTGGCGGTTCCGGCGGTCAGCCTGTTGGGAACATCGGCCACCGCGCAGACGCAGGGCGGCACGGCCGCCGCGCCAGCCGCTGCCGCGACGGGAAAATACACGCCGCGCTATTTCACGGCACCGGAATGGGAGTTTCTCGAAGCCGCCGTCGACCGCCTGATTCCCGCCGGCGAGGACGGCCCCGGCGCGGTGGAAGCCGGCGTGCCGGAATTCCTCGATCGCCAGATGGAAGCGGCCTACGGACATGGCGGCCTCTGGTACATGCAGGGGCCGTTCGTACCCGATTCGCCGCCGACGCTGGGCTACCAGCTGCGCTACACCCCGCGCGAGTTCTATCGCAAGGGTATCGCCGCCATCGACGACTGGTGCCAGAAGCAGCACCAAAAGAAGTTCGCGGCGCTGCCGCCTGATCAGCGCGATGCCATCCTGCACCAGTTGGAAAAAGGCGAGATCAAGCTCGACGACGTTCCCACCGCCGCGTTCTTCTCACAGCTGCTGACCAATACCAAGGAAGGCTACTTCGCCGATCCGATGTACGGCGGCAACAAACAGATGGGCGCGTGGAAGATGATCGGCTTCCCCGGTGCCCGCGCCGACTTTGCCGACTGGATCGAGCAGCCCGGCAAGACGTATCCGTTCGGGCCGGTGTCGATCGGAGAGGCCAAGTCATGATCCGCATGAAACCGGTCGACGTGGTGATCGTCGGCTTCGGCTGGACCGGCGCCATCATGGGCATCGAGCTGGCGGGCACGGGCCTGAAGATCCTGGCGCTGGAACGCGGCGCGTATCGCGACACCTCGCCGGACTTCACCTATCCGCACAACGCCGATGAGCTGGCCTATGGCATCCGCGGCGAATTGTTCCAGCCGCTGGCGCGTGAAACCGTGACGGTGCGCCACAGCGTCAGCGACACCGCCGTGCCGTATCGCCAGTACGGCTCGTTCCTGTTCGGCAACAACGTCGGCGGCGCGGGCATCCACTGGAATGGCCAGCACTACCGGCCCTCGCCCGAGGACCTGGAATTCCACAGCCACATCAGCCAGCGCTATGGGCCGAAGTTCATGCCCGACGACATGCAGATCCAGGACTACGGGGTCAGCTACGACGAACTGGAACCGTTCCTGGAAAAGTTCGAATACCTGTGCGGC
Organism: Dyella japonica A8; assembly: GCF_000725385.1. NCBI lineage: Bacteria > Pseudomonadati > Pseudomonadota > Gammaproteobacteria > Lysobacterales > Rhodanobacteraceae > Dyella > Dyella japonica. Next base: position 511,881 of record NZ_CP008884.1, read on the forward strand.
ACCTCGGGCACGGCGGGCAATCTCAACGGCGAGATCAAGCCGGGCGGCAACCCGTTCGAAGGTGCGCGCAGGAAGCCCTATCCGAACCCCGCCGTGGGCGACACCTACGGTGCGAAGCTCTTCGCGGACGCCGCGCGCGCGGTGGGATACCACCCGTTTCCGCAACCGTCGGACAACGCGTCGCGTCCTTACACCAACCCGCACGGCGTGCGGCTCGGCCCGTGCAACCTGTGCGGCTACTGCGAGCGCTTCGGCTGCTTCATGTATTCCAAGGCGTCACCGCAGACCACCATCCTGCCCGTGCTGATGCGCAAGCCGAACTTCGAACTGCGCACGCACAGCCACGTCACGAAGATCAATCTCGACTCCTCCGGCAAGCGGGCGACCGGCGTCACCTATATCGATGCGCAGGGACAGCAGGTGGAGCAGCCCGCCGAACTGGTGATCGTGTCCGCCTTCCAGATGCACAACGTGCGGCTGATGCTGCTGTCGGGCATTGGCACGCCCTACGACCCGAGCACCGGCAAGGGCGTGATCGGCAAGAACTATGCGTACCAGATGATGAGCAGCATCGGCGTGTTCTTCGACAAGGACGTGGCCATCAACCCGTTCATCGGCGCGGGCGCCGGTGGCGTGCAGATCGTGGATGATTTCAACTCCGACCACTTCGACCACGGCCCGCACGGCTTCGTGGGCGGCGCGTACATCTACGGCGGACAGACCGGTGGGCGGCCGATCCAGCAACTGATCGTTCCGCCGGGTACGCCGTCTTGGGGCGCGGCCTGGAAAAAGGCGGCCAAGGACAGCTACCTGCACGCCACCACCGTGGCCACGCATGGTTCGGTGATGGCGTACCGCGACCGCTTCCTCGACCTTGACCCCACCTACAAGGATGCCTTCGGCCTGCCACTGCTGCGCATCACGTTCGACTGGCACGACAACGAATACAAGATGTCGCAGTTCGTGACCGAACGCGCGCAGACCATCGTCAAGCAGATGAACCCCAAGGCCACCTCGCTGACGCTGCGCAAGCCCGGCGACCATTACGACATCCGGCAATACCAGACCACGCACACCACGGGCGGCGTGATCCAGGGGCCGTCGCCCGACATCAGCGCGCTCAACCGCTTCCAGCAGAGCTGGGACGTGCCCAACGTGTTTGTCACCGGCGCGTCGGCGTTCCCGCAGAACCTGGGCTACAACCCGACCGGCCTTATCGGCGGCCTCACTTACCTGTCCGCCAAGGCCATCCGCGAGACCTACCTCAAGCAACCCGGCCCCTTGGTGCAGGCATGAACACCTTCGACACGCCCCGTCGTCGCAACGGTGGTGGCCTTGGGCGCCTCATCGTCGTGCTGCTCGTTCTGGTGGTGATCGCGTGGGTGGTGGCCATGCTGTTCCCCGGCGGCGGGGGCGATCCCACGGCCAAGGCGCCGGCATCGACGCCCGACCAGATCAAGCAGGGCGAATACCTCGCACGTGTCGGCGATTGCGCGGCGTGCCACACCGCACCGGGCGGCCAGCCCTTCGCGGGCGGCCTGGCGATCGGTTCGCCCATCGGCACCATCTACAGCACCAACATCACGCCTGATCCCGAGAGCGGCATCGGCAAGTACAGCTATGGGGAATTCGAGCGCGCCGTGCGTCGCGGCATCGATGCCGAGGGGCACACGCTCTACCCGGCCATGCCCTACCCCTCGTATGCCAAGGTCAGCGACCAGGACGTCCAGGCGCTTTACGCCTATTTCATGCACGGCGTGCAGCCCGTGAAACAGGACAACAAGGCCGAAGGCATCACGTGGCCGCTCTCCATGCGTTGGCCGCTCACCTACTGGCGCTGGCTGTTCGCGCCGTCGGTGACGCCGATAGAAAGCGCGGCGACGGGCGATGCGACCCTCGCGCGCGGCCAGTACCTGGTGGAAGGCCTGGGCCATTGCGGCGCCTGCCACACGCCGCGCTCGTTCACGCTGCAGGAAAAGGCGCTGGGGCCCAACCAGGGCATGGCGTACCTGAGCGGCGGCGAGAGCGATCACTGGGTGGCTCCCAGCCTGCGCGGCGAACTGGCCAGCGGCCTGGGCAGTGTCGGCGAGGAAGAACTGGCCACCCTGCTCAAGAGCGGGCGCTCGGATCGCAGCGCCGTGTTCGGCGGCATGGGCGACGTGGTCGAACATAGCACGCAGTACATGAGCGACCCCGATCTTGCCGCCATCGCCCACTTCCTCAAGTCGCTGCCGCCGGCCCGGCAGGAGCAGGCACTGAGCTACAACGAAGCCACGCACGCGGCGCTGACCAGTGGCGCTGCCAGCGCGCCGGGGGCACAGCTTTACGTGGACAACTGCGCCACCTGCCACCGCACCGACGGCCATGGCTATGCCGCGGTATTTCCCGCGCTCGCGGGCAACCCGGTGCTCAACGGCGATAACGCCGGCTCAGCGATCCGGCTGGTGCTGCACGGCGGCACCATGCCCTCCGGTCGCGACGCGCCCACGCAATTCAGCATGCCGGCCTTCCGCGAGCGGCTGAACAACCAGCAGATCGCGGAGATCCTCAGCTTCGTGCGTTCCAGCTGGGGCAATCGCGGCGGCGCGGTAACGGCGCAGGACGTGGCGCGTCTGCGCGACCTGCCACCGGCGGGCCAGCCGCTGATGACGGGCTACGACCCGCGCCAGAAAGGTTCCGATGCACCCGGGCCGAACGCCGAGGATCAGGCCGGCACGCCGGTGACGAACAAGTAGCCGCCCGCCGAGGCGGCGCTCAGCGCGCCGCCACCGACGTTGTCTCCCCGCCGCTGCCCGACCAGCCGCCACCCAGCGCACGGAACGTGGCCACGGCGGCGCGCGCGTCATCCGCGTGCACGCGAGCCAGCTCGTCGCGCGAGGCCAGCAGTTGGCGATCTTCGTCAAGCACTTCGATCAGGCTCACCGCGCCGCCCTTGTAGGCGTCCTGTGCGGCATCGCGCGCCGTCTGGTGGGCCTGCACTTCCTGCAGCAGGTCGCGGTGCTGCGTTTCCAGTTCGGCCAGCGAGACGATGGCATTCTCCACGTCTTCCGTAGCGCGCAGCATGGACTGGCGATACAGCGCCAGCGCCTCGGCGTTGGCGCCCTTGGCCTGGGCCACTTCTGCATCGACGCGCCCGAAGTCGAACAGGCGCCAGTGCAGGCCCAGTACGGCCTGCGGCTGGAAGGCCTGCGAGGAAAACAGCGAGCCGCTCTGCAGGCTTTCGAAACCCAGCAGGCCACCCAGGGACACCTTCGGGTAGTACTCGGCCACGGCGACGCCGATGCGCGCATTCGAGGCGGCAAGCCTGCGTTCGGCGGCGATCACGTCGGGGCGACGGCGCAGCAGCATGTCCGGGCCGCCATCGGTGGCGATCGCCGGCACGGTGAAGCGTTGCGGGCTGTCCTTGAGTTCCACGGCATAGGTGCCAGGCGCGGCGCCCATCAGCACATCAAGGCGATTGAGCTGCTGTTGCAGCGTGGTGCGCAGCGGCGGCAGCGTGACCTGCGCCTGCAACACCAGCGCCTGTGCCTGCGCCACTTCGCGCGAGGTGGCAAGGCCGCCGGCAAGGCGCACCTTCACCAGATCGAGCAGCTGCTGCTCAGTGTCGACCTGTTGCTGTGCGAGGCGGATGCGTTCCTGTGCGCCACGCACCTGGAAGTAGCTGTCCGCCGCCTCGGCTGCGACGGAGATGCGCACGCCATCCTGGCTGGCTTCCGCTGCCTGTGCTTCGTCATCGGCCGCTTCGGCGCCGCGATGCAGGCCGCCGGCGATATCCAGTTCCCAGCTTGCGCCCACGCCGATGTTTTCCAGGGTCTGCGTCCGTTGATAGCCCGGGGCATGACTGGCGATCTCACCCAGCGGACTCTTGGTGGACTGACGCTGCTGTACGACTTGCGCGTCCAGGCTGCCCTGCGGCGCCAGCTGCGCACCGGCCTCGCGCGCGGCGGCACGGGCCTGGTCCACGCGCGCCATGGCGGCGGCGAGATCCAGGTTCTGCGTCATGACGCGGCCGATGATGAGGGACAACTCCGGATCATCGAAACCCTGCCACCACGCATCGAGCGCGGGTGGCGCGCGGCTGGCGTCACGCTCCTGCAACAGCGACTGGCCGGTGTAGTTTGCGTGGGTCTTCACGTCGGGGCGCACGTAGTCGGGGCCGACGGTGCAGCCGGCCAGGCCGATCAGCGCGGCCGCCACGACGCCAAGACGCAGGGAGTAGCGACGCGACCATGACCGTGACGCACCGCCGGGGAACGAAGGGGATGTGTTCATCGTGATGTCTCGAAGATCGAAGGAAGATGGGAATCAGTGCGCATCGGCGGACGGGCCGGCCGGCGGCGCCACCTTGCGCATCAGCGGAACCATCGCGGTCGCGACGACAAAGCACGCGCCGATGACCAGGAAGGCATCGGAGAACGACAGCGTCAGCGCCTCGCGGAAGGCCAGTTGCCATAGCTGGTGCAGCGAACCGTCGGTGGCATCGCCAAGGTTCTGTCCGAGTTCGGACAGGCGGCCGGTGGTGGTCGACAGCCAGCCGTTCATCGCTTCGTTGCTTGCGTTGAGCCGTTCGGCCAGGTGATAGAAGTGCTCGTTGGTACGGTCGTTGAGGATGGTCGCGCACACGGCAATGCCAATGGCGCCACCCAGATTGCGCATCAGGTTGAACAGGCCCGAGGCCAGCCTGAGCCTTGCAGGCGGCAGGCCGCCCAGCGTCAGCGTTACCGCAGGCGCCACCGCCAGCTGCTGCGCCATGCCACGCAGTGCCTGCGGAAGCAGCAGTTCACTCGCGCTCCAGTCGTGCGTGATGGGCGCGAAGTTCCACATCGAGATGGCGAACATGGCCAACCCCACCATCATGATCCAGCGCAGGTCGTAACGGCGCGCGAGGAACGTGTAGATGGGAATGGTCAGGATCTGGAAGACGCCCGTGGAGAAGATCGCCTCGCCGATCTGCAACGCGCTGTAGCCGCGCACGCGGCCCAGGAATAGCGGCGTGAGATAGATGGTGGAGAACAGGCCCACGCCGGTGATGAAGGAAAAGAAGCTGCCGAGCGAAAAGTTGCGGTCCTTCAGGGCGCGCAAGTCCACCACCGGATGCGCGTAGGTGAGCGAGCGCACGATGAAGCCCACGCCGGCGAGGCCGGAGATCCAGGCATTGGCGAGGATCACGCGGTCGCTGAACCAGTTCCAGCGCGGGCCTTCTTCCAGCGTGTACTCCAGGCATCCCAGGAACGCGGCGAGCAGCACCATGCCGACGTAATCGGCGTGCTTCAGCAGCGACCAGTCCGGGCGGTCGATATTGACCAGCAGCGGTACCGCCACCGTGACGAAGATGCCCGGCACCAGGTTGATGAAGAACAGCCAGTGCCATGATGCGTGGTCGGTGATCCAGCCACCCAGCGTGGGCCCCAGCGTGGGCGCCAGCGAGGCGATGGCCCCGATGGTGGCCGCGGCGACCACGCGCTGCTTGTTCTCGAAGAACACGAACGCGGTGGTGAACACGGTGGGGATCATCGAGCCGCCCAGGAAACCCTGCAGCGCGCGGAACACGATCATGCTCTGGATGTCCCAGGCGGCGCCGCACAGCATGCTGGTGATGGTGAAGCCCGCGGCGGAGACGGCGAACAGCCAGCGCGTGGACATGACGCGGGAAAGCCAGCCCGACAGCGGGATCACCACGATTTCGGCGATCAGGTAGCTGGTCTGCACCCACGCGGTTTCATCGGTGCCGGCAGAAAGGCCACCGCCGATGTCACGCAGCGACGCGGACACGATCTGGATGTCCAGCAGCGCGATGAACATGCCTACGCACATGGTGGCGAAGGCGAAGATCTTCTGCGCCATGCCCAGGGCCGCCGGGTCCATGGGCGCGGCGAACGGCGCGCGCGCGGCGATGGCGTTCATGGAGCAGCTGTCTTGGCGCGCGTGTCCACATCAGCCACCACGGAGAGGCCCGGGCGAAGCACGCCGAGCTGGTCGTCCGCCTTGTCCAGCACCACGCGCACCGGCACGCGCTGCACGACCTTGGTGAAGTTGCCGGTGGCGTTCTCCGGCGGCAGCACGCTGAACTGCGCACCGGTGGCCGGCGCAAGACTGGCCAGGTGCCCGTGGAACACGCGGCCCGGCAGCACGTCCGCGCGGATCTCGACGGCCTGGCCGGCACTCATGCGCGCCAGCTGGTCTTCCTTGAAGTTGGCATCCACCCACAGGCCATGCGCCGGCACCACGGACAGCAGCTGCGAACCCGCGGCGGCATAGGCGCCCGTGCGTGCGCGGCGGTTGCCGACCACGCCGTCCACCGGTGCACGCAACTCGGTATAGCTTTCGTTGAGTCGCGCGATGTCCTGCTCGGCTTTCGCCTGCTGCAGCGCTGCGCGGGCCTGCTGCTTCTGCGATTCGATCACGTCGATCTGGCGCTGCGCGGCCATGAGCGCGGCCTGCGCCTTGTCCGAATCGGCGCGGGCGGTCTTGAAGGTGGCGTCGGCGCGCTGCGCGCTTTCGATGGAGACGGCCGAACGGCTGGAGAGATCGCGATAGCGCGCTTCGTCATCGCGCGAGCGCTGCGTTTCGGCGTCGGCAGCGGCCACGCTGGCCTGCGCCTGGCGGATCACCGCTTCTTGCAGTTTCTCGGTCGCATCGAGGTTGGCCAGCAGCGCTTCCTGTGCGGCCACGGCGCCATCGGCCTTGGCCAGCGCGGCGCGATAGTCGCGGTCGTCGATCTTCACCAGCAGGTCGCCGGCATGCACGACCTGGTTGTCCGTCACGGCCACCTGGGCGATGTAACCGGGCACCTTGGGGCCGATGACGGTGACGTCGCCGCCCACATAGGCGTCGTCGGTGTCTTCGATGAAGCGGCCGACGGTCCACCAGTGGCCACCGTAAACGACGCCGGCGATGACACCGGCGCCGATGGCGAGGCGCATGAGCTGCTTTTTCCGGTGGGGCGGCCTGGGCTCGACCAGGTCAGGGGTGTCCGCGCGTTCAGCGGCAGTGGCGACGGTCATGGGAGTGACTCCGGGAGAGGGGGATCGGAAAGGGTTGGGCACGCCTGCGCCTGGCATGAGTTCCTGAACTCGATGCGCGCACGCATGCGCTCGTCGGCGGCGGGGCCGGCGCGCATCTGGTGGCGTTCGCGCGTGATGGGTTCGCCGGTGCGGCGGTCAGCCAGCACGGGGTCGACGACATGGCCGGTCACGCGGTCGACCAGCTCGATGGCATGGCCCTCGGGCGCGAAGTGGCGGTTGCCCCACGCCATCATGGCGAGCAGCACCGGGCGGAAATCACGGCCGCGCTCGGTCAGCACGTACTCGTGGCGCACCGGCCGGGTGCTGTAGCGGTGCCGCTCGAGCATGCCCGTCTCCACCAGCATCGAAAGGCGGCGGCTGAGGATGTTGGGCGCGATGCCCAGGCTGGCCTGGAACTGGTCGAAGCGACTCAGCCCGTAAAAGGCGTCCCGCAGGATCAACATGCTCCACCACTCGCCGACCCGGTCCAGGCCGCGGGCGATAGGGCATTGCATGTTTTCCGAACCGGTGCGGCGCACGGCGGCGGCCTCGCCATCTTTTAGATGATGATCATCATATAAATGCTAACTTGCGGAATGCAAGTGACTTTTTGTGATGACTGCGTGAAGAGGCGGGCGCCCGGACGATCAGGAACGAGGCCTTGAAAGGCTGGCGTCCATCCTTTATATGATTTATATCATTCTAAAACCCACTTCCCCTGCAACGGACACACACCATGAAAATCCAGGGCTCAACCGCACTCGTCACCGGCGCCAACCGCGGCCTCGGCCTCGCCTTCGCCAAGGCCTTGCTCGCCGCTGGTGCGCGCAAGGTCTATGCCGGCGCACGCGATCCTTCCACCGTCACCCTGCCCGGCGTGGTGCCGGTGAAGCTGGACGTGACCAACCCCGCCGACGTCGCCGCGGCCGCTGCGCTGGCTTCGGATGTCGACATCGTCATCAACAACGCCGGCATCACCGGCGGTACGCCGCTGCTCGACGCGAAGCATGGCGAAAGCAACCTGCGCCGCATCATGGAAACCAACGTCTACGGCATCCACACCGTCAGCGCGGCCTTTGCGCCCGTGCTGAAGAAGAACGGCGGCGGCGCGCTGGTCAACATGCTTTCCGCACTGAGCTGGATCAGCCTGGACAGCACCAGCGCCTACTCCGTCTCCAAGGCGGCCGCATGGGCGCTCACCAACAGCCTGCGCAACGAACTACGCCCGCAGGGCACGCAGGTGCTGGGCATCCATGCCGGTTACATCGACACCGACATGGTCAGCCATGTCACCGCACCCAAGACCAGCCCCGCCGATATCGCCCAGCGCACGCTGGAAGCACTCGAGCGCGGGGACTCGGAAATACTTGCCGATGAAACTGCCCGGCAGGTGAAAGCAGGCTTCAGCGCACCGCGCGCCGCCTATCTCGGCGCAGCCTGATCGCGGCATCGCGGACGGAACCGGCCGCTCCGTCCGCGATGGACGGCCGGACGTCCAGCCATTCGCCGCCGAATGGCTAAAAAAGCTGTCATTCGCTGCACTGCACTACTGGACGAAAAAGCCCGGGGGCGTCACCCTTACCGTCTCCCCAAGTGCAGGATCGTCCATGAGAACACCAGCCCGCGCCGCCCCGACCCTGCTTGCAGACCTCGGCGGCACCAACGTGCGATTCGCGCTGGCTGATACGGGCCGAGCCAACCCCTTGATGGACGACAGCGTGCGCCGCTATCGCGTCAAGGATTACGCCTCGCTGGCGGAAGCCATCCGCCAGTACTTCGCCGACACCGGCCTCACCGCCTCGCGCGCCGTCATCGCGGCCGCTGGCCGCGTCAGCGAAGGCGAGACGGTGAAGGTCACCAACAATCCGTGGCAGGTCGCAGCGCATGGGCTGCAGGCCGAGCTGGGCATGGAATCGGTCCACCTGGTCAACGATTTCGCCGCACAGGCCATGGCCGTGCCACTGCACACGCTGGACCAGCTCGCCTCGGTGGGCCCGCAGGCGATGCCGCAAGCAGGCGCCCGCGACACGCAGACCTTTGTGGTGGTTGGCCCCGGCACGGGCCTGGGCGTGGCGGGCCTGATGCGTCGCGAAGGCCGCTGGATCGTGCTGGAAACCGAAGGCGGCCATGCCGGCTTCGCCGCACATACGGCGGAGGACGTGGAGATCCTGCATCGCCTCAACGCGCGCTTCGGCCGCGTCTCCAGCGAACGCATGATCTGCGGCAATGGCCTGGTGAACCTCTACCTGGCCCTGGCCGACATCGCCGGCCAGCCGCCGGAGGAATACACACCCGAAGACATCACCGCTCGTGCCGAAGCAGGCACCGATGCGCTGTGCGTGCGCACGGTGGAAACGCTCGCCGGCATCTTCGGCAGCGTGGCCGGCGACCTGGTGCTGAGCCTGGGTGGCTGGGACGGCGTGTTCCTCACCGGCGGCATGCTGCCGATTCTGCTGCCGTGGCTGAAACACGGTGGCTTCCGTGAGCGCTTCGAAGCGAAGGGCCGTTTCCGGGAAACCCTGGAACAGGTCCCGACCGTGGCCATGATGCACCCGGATCCGGGTCTGCTCGGCGCCGCGGCGCTGGCCGTGCTCGACGCCGGCATGCCGCTGCTGCCGAACGGCTGACGTCACCGCCAGCCGTCGACTGCCCGATCAGCGGTACTGGCGGGTGACAACAAACTTGCGGCCGCCATCCGCGCGCCCCACGAAGTAATCCAGCATGGCGATGCCACTGTGGCCAGTCGCCATGCCCATCTGCTCCACATAGACGGCGCGCGCCGAAGGCAACGCGCCGCAGCCGCCCACGCCGCCCTGCACACCCAGCGGCGGCACCCCTGAGCTGCACGCCGAGTTGACCACACTGCCCACGAAGCTGATGCGAGCGTAGGCATCGTCGGCGTGGCTGATGCCGGCGACCGCGTCGGTCGCGATACCGAAAACAACGAGCAAGCCGAAGTGTTTCATGACATTCCCCTCAGAATGGATGATCGGTGCGTCGCGCGTACGCTCCTCGGAGGGCCTGCCTTGATGACCTTCGCAGAGAGTCGGGCGCGTTGAACGCACCTGACCCGTCGCGACCGGCATGCCTCGCCCCCCGGCAGGATGCGCCCGTCCGACGCGGCACACGCTAGGTCGTCCGGCTCGCGTTTTCTGTCATCCCACGCGTGGCCCTACACCGCGACGTGCGCCGCGTCACGCTAGGCCGGAAGCATGCATGCCGGTGCTACGCTGTAGCGCCCTCCCCGATCGAGCCAGTCCGCCATGCCCCGCGCCGATACTGCCTTCCTGTTCGATCTCGACGGCACGCTCGTCGACAGCGTCTACCAGCATGTGCTGGCCTGGAAGGAAGCGCTCGACCGCGAGGGTGTGGAGCTTTCGGTGTGGCGCATCCATCGCAAGATCGGCATGAGCGGCGGCCTGTTCACCAACATTCTGTTGCGCGAAACCGGCCTGGAGATCACCGAAGAACGCCTTGCCCGTTTGCGCACCTGGCACGCAGAGGCTTACAACCGGCAGGCCACGCAAGGTTCGGTCCGTCCGCTTCCGGGCGCACGCGAACTGCTGGCGTTCCTCACTGATGCCGACATCCCGTGGGCCATCGCCACCAGCGGCCGCATGCAAACCGCTGCGCACAACCTTGAAGCACTCGGCGTCGATCCATCGAAGGTGCCCGTGGTGACGCGCGACCAGGTGCGTCACGCCAAGCCCGATCCGGATCTTTTCATCACGGCGGCGCAGCGATTGGGCGTGGATATTCACTACAGCCTCGTGATCGGCGACAGCATCTGGGACATGCTCGCCGCGCAACGCGCGCGTGCGCTGGGCATTGGCCTGCTTTCCGGTGGCTATGGCCAGGAAGAGCTCGAAGACGCGGGCGCGTTCCGCGTTTACGAGGATCCCGCTGACCTGCTCAAGCACATCGACGAAGTCGTGGCGCGCAGCTGAAGCGCAGGAAGTGAGTCAAGAAGCGTGCAGAGGGAAAGTGTGACATCGCTTCCTCACGCCGCTTAACTCACTTCTCATGTTTGTCGTCAGGTGCGATTCATCGCTACACCGACGGTAACGGGTAGTCTCAAAGACCGATCAGGAACAGTGGAGGCCGCCATGCGCCGTTTCCTCGCCATGCTTCCTCTTGCGCTGCTCGTCGCGTGCTCGCCCACTTCGCCACCGCCGGAGCAGAAGCCGCCACAACCCAAGGCCAGCGCGCAGAGCACGCCCGACAACGCCGAACTCGGCTCTCCGCAGTGGTACGCGTGGGTGGACGAGCGCCTGCACATCAGCGATGAGGGGCACGGCCCGGATCAGGGCTCGCCAGAATGGAACAGCGCGGTGCAGCGCAAGCTGGGCCAGGAAGCTCCGCAATCGCAACCGGGGTCGCCGCAGTGGCAGCAGGCGGTGGATGCGTTGTTGCGGACAAGGCCGGCGATGTAGTGCGGTGACGCTGTGGGTTTGGGGATCGTTTCCCAGGGCTTCATGCGGGCGGCCTTTTCCGCGCGGGTCGGACAAGCTCGAGGCGGGTAGAACGTCCGTGAGGCGATCTACGCGATCTACGCAATCTAGCTTCTCGGCTTCATAAATGCCGTCATCCCGGCGCAGGCCGGGATCCAGTAGCGGTAGTGGTCGGTCGTCGCCTCGTGCGTTACCGCGATCTGGCCGCTTACGCAGCGGGCGTTTCGACCTTCTGCCGAAGGCCGAGTCACTTTTCTTTTGCTGGCCCAAAAGAAAAGTAACCCAAAGAAAATGGCCTTGAGAGCCAGAGCTGGCAGCATTCTGTGGGGATAAGCCCGAACGCCTGAGGGAAGTCGTTGCTTGGCCACCTCCGCCTCTACACAGCAGGTACTTCCAAGCGCTTCGCAACGCGCCCTGGCGATGAGGACTTAAAGCGGAGCCTCGCTGCGCTTCGGCGTCGACGGAACCCGCACGGTCGCCCGCTTTTCTCTTTTCTGTGGGAGCGCACCCTGTGCGCGACAACCTAACGGAGCGGTGACCACGAGACGCCGCGGTCGCGCACAGGGTGCGCTCCCACAAGGGACTCGCCTCTTTGGATGCTTCGCCAACGGCTCCGGTTCTTGCTTCGGCTTTTGGCTTTAGCTTTAGCTTTAGCTTTAGCTTTGGCTTTGGCTTTAGCTTTGGCTTTGGCTTTTGACCTACCGGGTCCCCGTATGAGGCAGCGGGCGGGTGGAGATCAGGCCCCGCAGGGGTGCCTGGCATGGATGCCAGGCACTTTTCGTCGGGGCAGGATGCCCCGTCGAAAAGCCCGGAACCCGCCCGCGCACCTGGAGGGCCATAGGCCCGGAAGGCGCGTCATCCGGGGGGCCCTTTCTTTGGGTTACTTTTCTTTGGGCAAGCAAAGAAAAGTGACCCGCCCTCCGGCAGGAGGGCGGAAGCCCGCCGCAGGCGAGCCAGGTCGCCGTATCGCTAAAACCAAACACCGAGGCTCTGGATGACCAGCCTTCGGCTGTTGTGAAGCGCTTCCAGCCTGCGACGCGAAGCTAGTCCCTGTGGGGCGCCGGGATGACGGTTTCTATGAAACGGTGAGGCTAGATTGTCCCCTTCCCCCTATCCTCCAAGGGCATGAGGAATAACCGACATCAACCCGGCGCCAACAACGCGTCCAGATCCGCCTGATCGAAGCTGAGCTTCTCACGCGTACCGCCACCTTCCAGCACCGCCTCGGCAAGCTCCGCCTTGCGCGCCTTCAACTCCTCGATGCGCTCTTCCACCGTGCCCCCCGTGATCAGGCGGAACACGAACACCGGCTTGTCCTGTCCAATGCGATGCGCGCGGTCGGATGCCTGCGCTTCTGCTGCCGGATTCCACCACGGGTCGTAATGGATCACCGTGTCGGCTGCGGTCAGGTTGAGGCCTACGCCGCCTGCCTTCAGCGACAGCAGGAACAGTGGCACTTCGCCCTCCTGGAACTGGCGCACGGGTTCAGCGCGATCGCGCGTTTCGCCAGTGAGGGTGACGTAAGGAATGCGCTGGCGATCGAGCTCGTGCGAAATCAGCTTGAGCATTTCGGTGAACTGCGAGAACAGCAGCACCTTGCGGCCCTCGGCGAGCAGGGCGGGCAGCATGTCCATCAGCAGTTCGAACTTGGCCGAATCGCGCACGCCGCGCGCTGCTTCCAGCTTCACCAGGCGTGGATCGCAGCACACCTGGCGCAACTTGAGCAGCGCATCGAGCACGACAATGCCGCTGTGCGCGATGCCGCGCTGCGCGATGACCTCGCGCAGTTCCTCCGCCAGCGACAGGCGCAGGCTTTCGTAAAGTTCGCGCTGGCGGCCTTCGAGCACCACGCGGCGGGTGATCTCGGTCTTGGGCGGCAATTCGCTCGCCACCTGCGACTTCGTGCGCCGCAGGATGAAGGGCGCGAGGCGGCGGTTGAGGCGATCCTGGCAATCGGTGTCGCGATGGCGTTCGATCGGCACGCGGTAGTGGCGGCGGAATGCCCCTTCGTCGCCGAGCAGGCCGGGTACCGCGAGGTCGACCTGCGACCACAGCTCGCCCAGATGGTTTTCCAGCGGCGTGCCGGTGAGGCAGATGCAACGCGGTGCGCGCAGGCTGAGCACGGCGCGGCGCGCCTGCGTGCGCGGGTTCTTCACCTGCTGCGCTTCGTCCAGCACGATCAGCGAGAACGGTTGCTTGCGCAGCTGCACCACATCGCGCGGCAGCAGCGCATAGCTGGTGAGTACGACGTCGGTCGTGCCGAGTTGCGAGAAGTCGCCGCCACGCTGGGGACCGTGCAACGCGAGCACGCGCAATGCGGGCGCGAAACGCGCGACTTCCGCCAGCCAGTTCGGAATGAGGCTGGTGGGCACGACAACGAGCGCGGGCTGGTCGAGCGCGCCGCGCTCTTTCAATGCCAGCAGGTGCGTGATCAGCTGCAGCGTCTTGCCCAGGCCCATATCGTCGGCGAGCACGCCGCCCACGCCCGCCTCGGCAAGCGCGTTGAGCCAGCGCAGGCCTTCGCGCTGATACGGGCGCAGCTCGACGGTAAGACCTTCCGGCACGGCGTCGCTGGCGCGCTCGGCAGCGTCGCGCAGGCGCGCGGTGAAACCGCGCAGTGCGTCGGGTGCTTCCAGTTCGCTGCCGCTGGGCAGGGCTTCGACCAGTTCTTCCAGCCGGCCCGCCTGCACACGCGGCAGATGCAACGTCTTGCGCGGACGCTCCAGGTACTCGGCCAGCGGCGCCAGCAGGCCGCGCAGTTCCTTCAGGCGCACGGGCACGCGGCGGCGTTCGTCGACCGGCGCGTACCACACGGCGTCTTCCGGCTCGTTGGGCACCGGGCTCAGGTTCAACTGGTGATCGGCCAGCGCCTGTGCCACGGCGGGCAACAGGTTGTGGCGTTTGCCTTCCAGCTCGATGCCGATTTCCAGGTCGAAGGCGTGGTCGTCGGTGTCTTCCACCGCGTTGCCGTACCAGCGCACCGGGCCTTCCAGCACTTCGAACGGGAAGCTGGGCGCGTAGTCGAGCAGGAAGCCTTCGGCCTCCAGCTTGGGTCGCAGTGCGAGCCAGCGCGCGGGTGTGTTCACTTCCAGCGCGCCGGCGTAACCCTTGCCGGGAAACAGCCAGGCGTCGTCGGGCAAGGTGTCGGCGAGATCCCAGGGCAGGCCTTCGGTATCCACGCCCGGCGTGAGGCCGGCGCGCTCCAGCTGCTCCATGGCGGAAAGCTCTTCGGCGCGGCGGCGCTGGATTTCGACCAGATGTCCGTTGCGCACGCGGCGCACCAGCGGTTCGCCACCACGCCCCGGCAAGCGTTCGCCCGCGTAGTCGAACGCAAGGCGCGCATAGGCCAGTGGCGGCGTGCCGGCGGCGAGGCGGGCATGCCGCGTCAGCGCGTGCAGCGTGAGCACGGGCTTGGGCGCGAGTTCGGCGCGGCGCATCTCGCCCAGCACCTGCGGCAGCGGCAGGCGATGCGAGAGACGGCTGTTCGGCAGCGCGTCACGCAGGGTCTGGCTGTATTCGTGCTTCAGCGGCGGTAGATCCAGCCATGCTGTTTCTTCCAGCGGCGCGTCGAGGTGACCCAGCTCCGCGCGCTCGGCGTCGAGATACCAGAGGGCGTCGATGCGCAGCACGCGATGGTTGGTCGGCAGGCAGGGCAACAGGCGCTGGCTACCGTCGTGCTCGAGATGCCACTGCCAGTTGAGCTGGTGGCCCTTGCCGCGCGACAGGCGCAGGCCAGCCAGGCCGCCCAGGAAGCAGGGAGTGGTATCGAGGATTTCCGCCAGCAGGGCGTCGCCAACGTGGCCCGAGAGGCGCGCATAGCTGCGGCTCTTGCGCAGCGTCTGCGGCAGGCCAAGCACGGTGGCGGCCAACCGCTGCTCGTGCGGCTCCAACGGCTGTTGCGACAGGTGTTTGCTGTCCAGCGGCGAGGGCCGTACGAAGCGCCCCTGCTCGGCCACGGCCAGCAGCACGGGCGCGACGTCCACATGCGCGTAGGGCACGCCCTCCTCAGGCACCACGTCGAGGAAGAAGCCCAGCACCATCGGTTCCGCGGGTGCCGTGGGCGCCGGTGATGCCAGCAACTTGCGCCAAGCGCCGGGCAGCGGCTCGCTGACGCCTTCGTCGCGTTGCTGGGTCAGACGGTCGTGTCGTTTATCGTCCGGTGACTGCATGCGTTCGGTCCGCCAGGGCGACCAAAAGATTCAGCTTAGCAAGGCTCTTGCATGTGTGCGCGTCTCAGCTCCGGTTTTTTCAAACCGGAGCTGATCGTTTTGTGCGAGGTGCTGAACGTGAACGGGCGATGCGGCGCCGCAGGCGTCATGCGGCGGGCGAAAACAGACCCTTGGGGTATTCCGGCTTCTGCTCGCGGCTCATCAGCCGCTTGAGCCCTTCGGCGGGAGTGACCTCGCCGTGGAGCACGGCGCGCACGCCGCTGCTGATGGGCAGGTCCAGGCCATGCTTGGTGGCCAGTCGCGCCACTTCGTCGGCGGTGAGCACGCTTTCCACCACCTGGCCGATCTCGCGTACGGCCTCGTCGATGGCCTTACCGCGACCCAGCGCCAGGCCAAGACGGCGGTTGCGGGACAGGTCACCGGTACAGGTAAGCACCAGGTCGCCCAGACCGGCGAGGCCCATCAGGGTTTCCGGGCGCGCGCCCAGCGCCACGCCGAGGCGGAGCATCTCGTTCATGCCACGGGTGATCAGGCCGGCGCGGGCGTTCAGGCCCAGATCCATGCCATCGGCCACGCCGGTGGCCACCGCCAGCACGTTCTTCATGGCACCACCCAGTTCCGCACCCAGCACGTCGCTGCCGGAATAGGCACGGAAGTTCGGCGCATGCAGCACCAGGGCCATGTCATGCGCAAAGGCGTCGTCGTCCGAATGCACGGTGACGGCGCTGGGCATGCCCGAGGCCACTTCCTTGGCAAACGACGGGCCGGTCACCACCGCCGCCGCACGGCCCGGGAAGCGCTCGGCCACCAGTTCATGCAGGAAGCGGCCGGTGCCCGGCTCGAAGCCCTTGGTCGCCCAGGCAATACGGGCACCGGGCTCCAGGTACGGCTGGATCTCCTCCAGGATGGAGGCGAACGCGTGGCTCGGCACCACGATCAGCACCACCTGGGCGCCGCGCAGGGCGGCGGCCAGGTCGGGCTGGTAGACCAGTTCGGCCGGCAGTTCGATGTCGGGCAGGTAACGCTGGTTGCGATGGGTCTGTTCCATCGCCTTCAGCGCGGCCGCATCGCGCCCCCAGAGCCGGGTCGGCACCTGGTTGCGGGCGGCCAGGGCCGCCAGGGCGGTGCCCCACGAGCCGGCACCGAGTACGGCCAGGGTAGGCGGACGCTCAACCATGAGCTTGGTCGCCCGCTGGATCAGCTATTGAGCGTCGGAGCGGCGCTGCCGCCGAGGATGCGACGCTGCTGCTCGGCGTAGAGCGCATCGAAGTTGATCGGCTGCAGCAGGAACGGCGGGAAGCCACCCTCCAGCACCAGCGAGGACAGCATCTGGCGGGCATACGGGAACAGCAGGTTCGGGCAGTAGCTGTTCAGGATGCCGGCCTGGTCCTCTTCCGAGAAACCGGCGATGCCGAACACGCCGGCCTGATGCACTTCGGCCAGGTACGCGGTGCGCTCGCCCAGCGAGCAGGTCAAGGTGAGGCTCAGCACCACTTCGAACAGGTCGTTGCCCATGTCGGTGGACTTCTGGCCCAGGTTCAGCTGGACCTGCGGCTGCTGGTCGGTCTCACCCACGTCCTGGAAGATCTGCGGGGCGTTGGGCGCCTCGTAGGACACGTCCTTGATGTAGATCTTCTGCAGCACCAGCTGCGGCTGGCCGGCCTGGCCGTTGGCGGAGACGTCTGCCATGGGGGTATTCCTCTTAAGTGTTCGGTGCGTGAAAACGCAAAGGACTTGATTGTTCCATACATCCCCGCGCCCTGCCATGCGCCCAGGCTCTCAAAGTGGGCAAATATTGCGCACCGTACTGTTTTCATGGGAGAATCGCCGGCTCGACCATGCCGACCCGGGCTTCCGGGCACGTCCGCAACGCGATGCGGCCCTTACGGCAGACGCGAAACGCTCCATCTCCAGCATCGCGTGGCGCTTGCGCCGCTGGGCCGATGCCGCCCTGGCTAACGGGTGGCAAACGCGCCCCAGGGCGCCTACACAGGAGGTCATCATGGCCCGTATTTGCCAAGTCACCGGAAAGGGTGTGCGGACTGGTAACAACGTCTCGCACGCTAACAACAAAACCCGTCGCCGCTGGTTGCCGAACCTGCATGAGCGCCGCTTCTGGGTCCCGAGCGAGAACCGCTGGGTGAAGCTGCGCGTTTCCAACCATGCCCTGCGCACGATCGACAAGAACGGCATCGAAGCCGTGCTCGCCGACCTGCGTGCCCGCGGCGAAAAGATCTGAGGATTGAGCCATGGCTAACAGCAAGCAAGACAAGATCCGCCTGATCTCTTCGGCCGGCACCGGCCACTTCTACACCACGCAGAAGAACAAGAAGAACACCCCGGAAAAGTTCGAGTTCAAGAAGTACGATCCGGTGGTTCGCAAGCACGTGATCTACAAGGAAGGCAAGATCAAGTGAGGCATGGTCCAAGCGCGTAGCGCTTGGGGAACCATGGCTCACCCCGGCGAACCCCACAAAAGGGGGCAAGGGCCGGGGTCCAGTGCCTTACGAAAAACCCGCCGCAAGGCGGGTTTTTTGTTGCCCGCTTGCCGGTGACAGCCCGGTCTCGGAAGATCGCGGCCATGGCATCGCCAACCGCCCTGTTCCCCACCTTGCTGGATGCCAGCGACTGGCCACGGCTGCACCCCGCCGTGCGGCGCATGCACGCCGACGGCCATGTGATCGAGGCAAGCGGCCAGGCCGACGTGGATGGCGCACGACATGCCCTCGCTCGCTGGCTACGGCACCTGCTGACCCTGCCTGAGCCGGGCACAGGGCAAGCCATCGCGCTCACCATCGAACGCCACCCCACCCATGAGCGGTGGACGCGTCGCTTCGCACGGGGGCGCATGCAATCTACGCTACGGCAAGGCAACGATCTCCGCCTGCACGAAAAGCTCGGGCCGGCGACATTGCATTTCTCCTTGCGGCGCGAAGGCGATGCCATCGACTGGCAGTTGAAGCGTGTCAGCGTGCTCGGCTTCCCGTTGCCGCGTGCGCTCTTCGGCACGGTGTTGTCGCGCAGCGGTGCCCATGACGGGCGCTACGCGTTCGACATCGACGTCCAAGTTCCGCTGCTTGGCCAGTTGATCGCTTATCGCGGCTGGCTGGAGATCGACCATGTCGGCTGAGCTTGACCATCCCGTCATCGTCTTCGACGGTGTCTGCGTGCTGTGCAGCCGCTGGGTGGATTTCATCCTTCGGCATGACCGCGCGGGGCGATTCCGGTTGGCGTCCATGCAGGGAGTGCACGGACGTTCGCTCTTGGTGGCACATGGCCTGTCACCGGATGATCCGGTGTCGTTCCTGCTGGTGGACCAAGGCAAGGGCTATAGCGATACGGATGCGATCGCACGCGTGCTGGGCCAGTTGGGCGGACGTTGGCGTTTGGCTGGCCGCGTGCTGCGCGCGATACCGCGACCACTGCGCGACCGGGTGTATCGGTGGGTGGCACGGCATCGGTATCGGTTGTTTGGACGGCGGGAGCAGTGTCGGGTGCCGGAGGCGGCGCAGGCGTGGCGGTTTATGGATTGATGGGTGGAGGTTGGCGCGTTGAGCGCCAGGGTTTTGCTCACGCGCCCCCTCAGGGAGACGGTTGAGGTGAGGGGTCAACCTTGCCTCATGACTTCATAAGAGCCGTCATCCCGGCGTAGGCCGGGATCCAGTTTCTGTCGTGGTCGGTCGTCGCCTCGTGCGATCCCGCGATCGGGCCGCTTACGCAGCGGGCGTTTCGACCTTCTGCCGAAGGCCGAGTCACTTTTCTTTTGCTGGCCCAAAAGAAAAGTAACCCAAAGAAAATGGCCTGAAGAGCCAGGGCTGGCAGCATTCTGTGGGGACAAGCCCGAACGGTTGAGACAGGTCGCTACTCGGCTACCTCCGCCTCTACACAACGGGTACTTCCAAGCGCTTCGCAACGCGTCATCGCGATGAGGACTTAAAGCAGCGCCTCGCTTCGGCCCCGATGGACCCGCACGCCCGCCCGCTTTTCTGTGGGAGCGCACCCTGTGCGCGACTGCGGCACATCACGATTCCCGCTCTGTCAGGTTGTCGCGCACAGGGTGCGCTCCCACAGACAAGCCGGCACGACTGAGTTCCATCGCGACATTCGACGCGATGTGCAGCGAAGCAGCACGAGCCGCCTGCTTTGGCTTTGGCTTTGGCTTTGGCTTTGGCTTTGGCTCCTGATCTCTCGGGTCCCCGGATGACGCGCCTTCCGGGGACCCTTCTCTTTGGTTACTTTCTGATGCGAAGCTAGTCCCTGTGGGACTTGGGCAAGCAAGAGAAAGTGACCCGCCCTCCGGCAGGAGGGCGGAAGCCCGCGGCAGGCGAGCCAGGTCGCGGGACGCTAGAACCAGACACCGAGGCTCTGGATGACCAGCCTTCGGCTGTTGTGAAGCGCTTCCGGCCTTCGACGCGAAGCTAGTCCCTGTGGGGCGCCGGGATGACGGCTGAAGAACGAAGCGATGAGGCTAGATTGCCCCTTCGTTCCAACCTTCTTCCCAACGGGAGAACAAGTCAGGGCTGCGGTATCGCCCAGCGGCTTGCCACTCACCCTAGTAAGCCCACAAAAAAAGCCCGCCTTGCGGCGGGCTTTTTCATGCAACTAATAGCAGCCAATCAAGCCGCGTTCGCCACCGAATAACTCTTCAGGCGACCCGCGAACTCCTGCAGCGCACGAATACCGCTCTGCTCCGCCTCGGCGATCCACTGCTGCAGACCCTTCAGCGCCTGATCTGCGCCACGCTGCTCCATCAGGGCAGCCAGGCGGTTGCGGAAATCGCACACCGTGCTCAGGGTCGGGCGCTTGGCCAGCACGGCCTGCATGCGGTCACGGCCTTCGTTATCCAGCCAGCGGCCACCATCGGCCAGTGCGCGACGCATGCGGCGTGGCACGGACTTGATGTTCTCGCCGGCATGCTGCGCTTCGTCGCGCAAGGTCGGCATGATCACGTTGCGGTAGTAGTCGGTCATCGCGGCGAAGCGATGGGTGAGCACGCCCTTGAGCGTCTCGGCGTCCGGCAGGTGCACGTTCGGGCGAACGTCCAGCGTCGGCGCCACGCGCAACACCTTGGCCAGGCCGACTGCACGCAGGGCGCAGATGGCGGCCCAACCAATGTCGAACTCCCACTTGCGCAGGGCGAACTTGGCCGAGCTCGGGAAGGCGTGGTGGTTGTTGTGCAGCTCTTCGCCGCCGATCCAGAAACCCCACGGAATGAGGTTGGTCGCGGTGTCGGCACTTTCAAAGTTGCGGTAGCCCCACCAGTGGCCGATGCCGTTGACGAAGCCGGCGGCCCAGAACGGGATCCAGATCATCTGCAGCGCCCACAGCGCGGCGCCGATGACGCCGAACAGGGCAAGGTTGATAATGAGCATCAGCGCCGGGCCCCAGTACGGATGGCCGGCGTAGAGCTTGCGCTCGATCCAATCGTCCGGCGTGCCGCGGCCGTACTTCTCCAGGTCTTCCTTCACTTCGCTGGCGTCGCGGTACAGCGACACGCCGTCCCAGAAGACCTTCTTGATGCCGTAGATCTGCGGGCTGTGCGGATCTTCCTCGGTCTCGACCTTGGCGTGGTGCTTGCGGTGCACGGCCACCCACTCCTTGGTGACCATGCCCGTGGTGAGCCAGCCCCAGAAACGGAAGAAGTGCGAGATGGACCAGTGCAGGTCCACGCCACGATGGGTCTGACAGCGGTGCAGATACAGCGTCACCGTGAAGATGGTGAGCTGCGTCATGACCAGCATGTAGATCACGATGGCGCCCCAACTGGCGTGCGTCAGGCCGTTGGAGAGGAAGTTGAGTACTGCATCGAGCATGGGAAACACCCAGGTGTATGAAATTTCAGTCTAATCCAGGGGTTTCCGTACCCGCCAGCATGGACTCGCACAATATTGTCGCATCCCTTTGAGGTCACGACGTTAATGTGCTGTACCGCCCAAGGGCGCCCTTCCCCCGTTGTGTGAAGGTGGGGCCGCCGTGACAATCATGCAATGACCGCGCCTACCGCCGTATTGCAACTGGATCACATCACCCGACATCGGGCGGGACGACCCGCCGTGGCCGATCTCAGCCTGACGCTGGACGCGGGACAGGTACTGGGTTTGCTGGGGGTCAACGGGGCGGGCAAGAGCACCACGCTAGCCATGATTGCCGGTGCCTTGGTACCCGATGGCGGTGCCATCAAGCTGAACGGCAAGGACTTTCTGGAACAGCCGGAACTGGCGCGGCGCGGCGTTGGCTGGCTGCCGGAACGTGCCCCGCTGTGGCCGGAACTGACCGTACGGGAACATCTGGACGCCCACGGTCTCCTGCGCGGCCTGGGCGGCGCGGTACTGGCGAAGGCGCGCCAGCGCATCGTCGAGCGCCTGGAACTTGGCGCGTTGTCGCGTCGGCTGGCCGGCGTGCTGTCGCAGGGCCAGCGCCAACGGCTGGGCCTGGCCTGCGCGCTGCTGCACGCGCCCTCGCTGCTGGTGCTGGACGAGCCGGCCAATGCGCTCGACCCGGTGCAGGTCGCCGCGCTGCGTACGGTGATCCGCGAACAGGCCGCCGCCGGCACCGCGATCATCCTTTCCACGCACCTGCTGGCCGAGGTCACCGCCGCCTGTGATCGCGTGGCGATCCTGCACGAAGGGCAGCTGCGCTACGACGGCGCCATCACCGATAGCGACCACAAGATGCTCGAACAGACCTTTTTCGATATCGCCATGCGCGGGGCACAGGCCGCATGAGCGTGCTCGCCGTGACGCGGCTGGAGCTGCGCCGTTTGTTCGTCCGTCCGCTCGCCTGGGTGCTCGCCGCGCTGACGCTGGCCCAGCTGGCCTGGCGCTTCACCCTGTTGCTTGGCGGTTTCCTGGCCGGGCAGATCAAGCTCGCCGCCCTGCCCGGCGGCCCGGGCTACACCGATCTGGTCGGCGTGCCGATGCTCAGCAGCATCCTCACCGGCGGCATCCTGCCGTTCGGCATGGTGGAACTGGCGCTGGTGATCGTGCCGCTGCTCACCATGTCCTCGCTTGCGGGTGAGCGCAGCAACGGCACGCTGCCTTTGTGGTTCGCCGCCGGCCTGCCCGCGTCGCGCATCGTGCTTGGCAAGTATCTCGCGCTGATGCTGTGGCTGGTGTTGTGGCTCGCACTCGCGCTCGCCATGCCGTTGAGCCTTGCGCACGGTGTCACGCTGGATTGGGGCAAGCTGGCCGCCGCCTCGCTGGGCACGCTGCTGACCCTGGCCGCGCTGGCCGCCATCGGCGTGGCGAGTTCCGCCTATGCGTCGCATGCCTCCATCGCGGCGACCATTGCGCTCACGATGGGCCTCGCGCTGGCCGGCGTGAATATCGCCGTGCAAAAGGCCGGCGCCACCAGCGGCGTGTTCAACTGGCTGGCCTTGAGCAGCCATCTCGAAGACATGATGCGCGGACTGGTTTCGGTGTCTGACGTCGCCTGGTTCCTGCTGGTGATCGTGGTGGCGCTCGCCCTCGCCTCGCAGCGACTCGCCGCCGAAAAGGAGCGTGGCTGATGGCTCGCCTGTTCCGTCATGTGAATGGATGGCTGTTCGCGCTGGCCTTGCTGCTCGCCGCGGGTGCCATCGGCTACCTCACGGCGCGCCACGATCACGTCAGCGACTGGACCTTCGGCGGGCGCGCCAGCCTGTCGGCGGAGAGCCGCGCCGTGCTGGCGTCGCTGCACGGCCCGGTGGAGATCGTCAGCTACGCCAACCCGCAAAGCGACCTGCGCCACACCGTGGCCGGTTTCATCGAGCGCTACGAGCGCGTGAAGCCGGACCTCACGCTGCGCTTCATCGATCCGCAGCAGGATCCGGCGGCGATGCGCGAGCTGGGCATTACCGTGGATGGTGCGCTGATCCTGCATTATCAGGGCCGCGAGCAACGCCTGGATGAACTGTCCGAGCGCAGCCTCACCAATGCGCTGGAACGCCTCGCGCGCGGTGGCGAGCGCATCGTGGCCTTCGTGTCCGGCGACGGCGAGCGCCGCCCCGACGAAAAAGGCAATGCGGATCTGGGCATGTTCATGTCGCAGATGGAAACGCGCGGCATGCGTGCGGTACCGCTGAACTTCGCGCAGGTGACGGCGGTGCCCCAGCACACCGACCTCGTGGTGCTCGCCAGCCCCGAACTTGCCCTGCCCGACGGCGCGGTGAAGGCGCTGAGCGATTACGTGTCCAACGGCGGCAACCTGTTGTGGCTCAGCGAACCGACCAATGACGATCTGCACCTGCAGCCGCTGGCCGACGCGCTGGGCATCCGCATCCTGCCGGGCGTGCTGGTGGATGGCCAGGGCGCCGCGCTGGGCCTGAAGGATCCGCGCATGCTCGCGCTGGGCGATTACCCGCAGCATGCGATCACGCGCGGCTTCCAGCTCACCACGTTGTTCCCCCAGGTATCGGCGTTGGCCATGGCCGCGCGCACGGACTGGAAGGTGACGCCTTTCCTGCGCTCCAGCGCGCAGAGCTGGACCGAATTCAAGCCGATCGACAACGCGCAGAGCTCTACCATTGCCTACGACGCCAGCGCGGGCGAGCTGAAAGGCCCGCTGGATTTCGGCTTTGCGCTGAGCCGCCTGTCGCCCAGCCCGGACAAGGCCGAGCAGCGCGTGGTGGTGATCGGCGACGGCGATTTCCTCTCCAACAGCTTCCTGGGCAACGGCGGCAACCGCGCGCTGGGCGAGCGCATCTTCGACTGGCTGCTCGGCGACGACGCGCTGGTGAACCTGCCGCCGCGCGGCGCCCCCGATCGCGTGTTGCAGATTACCCAGGCGCAGTTGAGCACGGTGACGCTGGGCTTCCTGATCGTGTTGCCACTGCTGTTGCTGGTGATCGGCGGCTTCATCGTGTGGCGTCGACGCCGCGCATGAGGCGCGCCACGAAACAGCGCCTGTGGCTCGCCGGTGGCGTGGTCATCCTCGCGGCCGTCGCTGGCTGGCAATGGCAACAGGATCGCGCGCAGGCGCCGGGCACGTTGTTGAAGCTCGACCCGTCCGCGGTCAACGACATCGCACTCGCCGTCGGCCACCACCCTGCCGAACACTTTGCCAGGCGCGACGGCCATTGGTGGCGCACGGACGGCACGCCCGCACGGGCGGATGACGGCCGGCTCGACGAGCTGGCCCAGACAGCCGCCGCCGCCGTGCTGAGCTGGCGACCGGCCAACGACTTCGACCCGGCCAGGATCGGGCTGGCCTCGCCGTTGGCCGTCATGACACTCAACGGCCAACGCCTGGAGTTTGGCGAAACCTCGGTCACTGGCCCGCAACGCTATGTGCGGGTGGGTGATCGCGTGGCGCTGATCTCCGTGCGCTACACGCCGCGCGTGGCTGTCTCCGAAAGCCGCGCCCTGAAGACCGGCAAGGACCAGTGACCCGCATGGGATCTGCTGACACCAGATTCCATCCGCTCCGCCGCTTCTTCACCCCATTCTTCGGACGGAGGCGTACCTTGCAGCGTCTCCCTGACTCCCCATATGGGATTCATACCTCGACAGGAGCGACCACATGAGCAAGCAGGCGATCGGCGTAGTGGGCATGGCAGTGATGGGCAGCAACCTCGCCCTGAACATCGAGAGCCGCGGCCACGCCGTGTCCATCTACAACCGGCACCGGGATCGCACGGACGAAGTCGTCGCGCAGAATCCCGGCAAGCGCCTGGTGCCCACGTACACGCTGGAGGAATTCGTCGACTCGCTGGAGAAGCCGCGCAGGATCCTGCTGATGGTGAAAGCCGGCGAGCCCACCGACGCCACGCTGGCGCAGCTCAAGCCGCTGCTGGACAAGGGCGACATCGTCATCGACGGCGGCAACACCTTCTTCAAGGACACCATGCGCCGCGAAAGCGAGATGAGTGCGGCGGGGCTGCATTTCATCGGTACCGGCGTATCCGGCGGCGAGGAAGGTGCACTGCACGGCCCGTCGATCATGCCGGGTGGCCCGCGCGAGGCGTATGACCTGGTGGCCCCCATCCTCACCGAAATCGCCGCACGCGCCCCCGACGGCGAGCCCTGCGTGGCCTACATGGGCCCCAACGGCGCCGGCCATTACGTGAAGATGGTGCACAACGGCATCGAGTACGGCGACATGCAGCTGATCGCCGAGAGCTACGCCGTGCTGCACAACGTGCTCGGCCTGTCCAACGAAGAGCTGGCCGAAGTCTATGCGGACTGGAACAAAGGCGAGCTCGACAGCTACCTCATCAGCATCACCGCCGATATCTTCACCAAGAAGGACAAGGACACCGGCAAAGCGATGGTCGACATCATCCTCGACCGCGCCGCGCAGAAAGGCACCGGCAAGTGGACCAGCCAGAGCGCGCTGGACCTTGGCGTGCCGCTGCCGCTAATCACCGAGTCGGTGTTCGCCCGGCTGCTTTCCGCACTGAAGGACGAACGCGTTGCCGCGAGCAAAGTCCTGAAGGGTCCCGCGCCGCACAAGTTCGAAGGCGACCGCAAGGCCTTCATCGAAGCCGTGCGCCGCGCGCTCTACCTGAGCAAGATCGTGTCGTACGCGCAGGGCTTCGCCCAATTGCGCGCCGCATCGGACGAATACCAGTGGAACCTGCCGTACGGCACCATCGCCCGCATCTTCCGCGCCGGCTGCATCATTCGCGCGCGCTTCCTGCAGAAGATCACCGATGCGTATGAACGCGACCCGCAGGTGAAGAACCTGCTGCTCGACCCGTACTTCCGCGATATCGCCGACGAGTACCAGGGCGCGTTGCGCGACGTGGTGGCCGCCGCGGTGAAGGCTGGCGTTGCCGTGCCGTGCTTCTCCTCCGCCATCGCCTATTACGACGGCTACCGCTCCGAGCAGCTGCCGGCGAACCTGTTGCAGGCGCAACGTGATTACTTTGGTGCGCATACGTTTGAGCGCGTGGACAAGCCGGGTAGTTTCCATAACGACTGGAGCTGAGGCATTCGTCGCGTCAGCTGTCCATTCAGGCGCGTGATGCAATCCGGTCGCACGCGAGCGCGCTCCTACCTGGCGTAGCAACACGGTAGGAGCGCACTTGTGCGCGACCCCAACGCCCACGCTCTCCATGCATTCCAGCGAGACCCGCAGTGCCCGAACTCCCCGAAGTCGAAACCACCCGCCGCGGCATCGCACCGCACCTGATCGGGCGGCGCGTGACCGCGGTGACCTTGCGCCGCCCCGACCT
Source organism: Dyella japonica A8 (assembly GCF_000725385.1). Taxonomy (NCBI): domain Bacteria; kingdom Pseudomonadati; phylum Pseudomonadota; class Gammaproteobacteria; order Lysobacterales; family Rhodanobacteraceae; genus Dyella; species Dyella japonica. The sequence continues at coordinate 538,660 of NZ_CP008884.1, forward strand.
GCGCTGGCCGATCCCCCCGGAGATCAGCACGCTGCTGCCGGGACAGCGCATCGTGGACGTCGAGCGTCGCGCGAAGTACCTGCTGCTGCATACACAGGTGGGTAGCGCGCTGTTGCACCTGGGCATGACCGGCGTGCTGCGCGTGCTTCCGCCGGATGCACTGGTAGGCAAGCACGATCATGTGGATATCGCACTGGAGCCCACGGCCACCGAAGGCCCGCGCGTTCTGCGCTTCACCGATGCACGCCGCTTCGGCTGCCTGCTGTGGCAACCCGCTGGCCAAACGCACGAACTGCTTGCCGGCCTTGGGCCCGAACCGCTGACCGATGATTTCGACGGTGACCTGTTGTGGCACCTGTCGCGCGGGCGCACGGCAGCGGTCAAGTTGTTTCTGATGGACAACGCCATTGTCGTTGGCGTCGGCAACATCTACGCAAGCGAAGCGCTGTTTGCGGCAGGTATCGATCCACGCAAACCGGCAGGGTCCATTTCACGGGTGCGTTATGCACGACTGGCCGCCGAGGTGAAGCGGATTCTGGCGTGGGCCATCGAGTGTGGCGGCACGACGCTGCGTGATTTCATCAATCCGGATGGTGCGCCGGGGTATTTCTTCCGCGAGTTGCAGGTGTATGGGCGCGAGGGGGAGGCGTGTCGGGTGTGTGGCACACCGATCAGGCAGGTGGTGTTGGGGCAGCGGTCGACGTTCTGGTGTCCGAGGTGTCAGAAGTAGTGGGGGGTGTTGGTTACTTCCTCTGCCCCTTCGAGGCACGCGGGGAGTAGCCATTAACCTCTGCAGCCTTGAGGAGTGGGAAGGGGGCTGGGGTGAGGGTTCGGTTTCCTCCTTCTTGCCTCACCTTTCCTACCCGTCATCCCGGCGCAGGCCGGGATCCAGTTTCGGCCACGTTGGGTCTTCGCCTCGGGCCTTCCTGCGACCTGGCCGCTTACGCAGCGGGCGTTTCGACCTTCTGCCGAAGGCCGAGTCACTTTTCTTTTGCTGGCCCAAAAGAAAAGTAACCCAAAGAAAATGGCCTAAAGAGCCAGAGCTGGCAGCATGTCGACGGGATAAGCCCGAGCGGTCGAGGAAGGTTGCTGCATGGCAACCTCCGCCTCTACACAGCGGATACCTCCAAGCGCTTCGCAACGCGCCATGGCGATGAGGACTTAAAGCGGCGCCTCGCTTCGGTGCCGATGAGACTCGCACGGTCGCCCGCTTTTCTCTTTTCTGTGGGAGCGCACCCTGTGCGCGACAACCTAACGGAGCAGTGACTACAAGGCGCCCCAGTCGCGCACAGGGTGCGCTCCCACAGGGGACTCGCCTCTTTGGATGCTTCGCCAACGGCTCGGCTTCTTGCTTCGGCTTTTAGCTTTTAGCTTTGGCTTTTGGCTTTAGGCTTTTGACCTACCGGATCCCCGTATGACGCGGCGGGCGGGTGGAGATCAGGCCCCGTCGAAAAGCCCGGAACCCGCCCGCGAACCTTCCGGGCCAATGGCCCGGAAGGCGCGTCATCCGGGGGGCCCTTCTCTTTGGTTACTTTCTGACGCGCAGCTAATCCCTGTGGGACTTGGGCAAGTAAGAGAAAGTGACCCGGACTGCGGCAGCAGTTCGGAACCCCGCGGCAGGCGAGCCAGATCGCCTCTTCGCGACAACCGAGCGCAAAGTCACTGGATCCCAGCCTTCGCTGGGATGACGGTGTCTTTGAAACGGTGAGGCTAAGTTGGCCCCTCCCGCCAGGGAGAGGAACGAGACCTATCCCTTACTCCGGCCAGCGAAACTCAACAAACGTATTATTGAAATCCGGATCCTCCACGCCGCCACCCAGCGTGGCGACAAAGGTCATTCCATCCGCCTCCAACTCCTGCCCCTCCTCGAACCGCGCACCCAGCGCCTCCAGTTCCACCAGCCGCTCGCACAACACGCCCGCCCGATCACTATCGGCCTCAGGCACATGACGAATGCTGATGTCCGGACGACCAAACTTGCGCATGCCGCGCGTGTGGATCCAGTAGTGCCCGCTCTTCTCCTCCGCATCGCGAAGGATCAGCAGGTGGTTGCGGATGGGGGCGCCGTCGCGCACCACAAACTGGCGGCGCCAGGTATCGGCGTCGTAGAGGTTGAGCGTCTGCGGATCGAGGATGGCCACGCCACCCACATCCAGCAGCGCGGCAAGCACGCCCAGCGTGTCGCGCATGTAGCCGGTGTCGGCGCTGTCGGGAAGGCGGCCGCGGATCACCAGCACCTCGGGTGCATCGAGCGCCTGCCGGTAGGCCTCCGGTGCGTCGTCCTTGAACATGCGGCCGACGCTGCCCTTGAGGGGATAACCTTCCCACTGGCGCAGCTGCAAGTGGTTGTGGCTGGTCAGCTCCACGCCTTCGGGCAAACCTTCGCTGCCGTAATCCAGCGACGGTGCGCGGCCCGACTGGAATTTGCCGAACACGAAGAACTGCAAGAGGATTTCTTCGTTGTTCGACTGCCAGTGCGGGCGCTGCCAGGCGGGAAAGGGAATCTTGGTCATACCGTTCCTTAGGTCAATGCGAGCGGCTCAATGCCCCTCGCCCAGCGGCAGCACCGGCTGCTGCAGTTCAATCCTGCCGTGTCCTTCCGTAATGTTCTTGAACTCGGCACGGCTCACCGAGACATAGCGGTCGTTGCCGCCGATCTCAACCTGGGGGCCTTCGGTGACGGCGCGGCCCTGTTCATCCACGCGCACCACCATGGTGGCCTTGCGGCCGGTGTGGCAGATGGTCTTGATTTCCTCGAGGTTGTCCGCCCATGCCAGCAGGTATCGGCTGCCCTCGAACAGTTCGCCGCGGAAGTCGGTGCGCAGGCCAAAGGCCAGCACCGGGATGTTGAGCTTGTCCACCACATCGCTGAGCTGCCAGACCTGGGCCTTGGTGAGGAATTGCGCCTCGTCCACGAACACGCAATGCAGCGGGCCGCGCACGGCGACGTCCGCCTGCACCAGGGCCAGCAGGTCTTCTTCCCCGCCGAAGCGGCGCGCGTGGGCCTTCAGGCCGATGCGCGAGGCCACCACGCCATCGCCATAGCGGTTGTCCAGCGCCGGCGTCAGGATGAGCGTGCGCATGCCGCGTTCGTGGTAGTTGTACGCACTCTGCAGCAGCGTGGTGGTCTTGCCGGCATTCATTGCCGAGTAATAGAAGTACAGCTTGGCCATGAAATGTCCCGGTAACGAGCGCACATAGTACTGCGCCCATCGCCCGCATCCGACCGCTATTTGACGGGTTGTGGCGCGGAAGGCGCTGCCTTCTGGAGATCACCCACCGTCACGCTGGGCATGGCGTCGACCCGCACCTGCCACTGCAGATCCTTGAGCTGGGCGTATTCGTCGGCTTTCCAGATCGCGTCGCTGTAGTAGTCGGACAGGCTGGCCGTGGATGGCCCCTCCTGGTCGTAGCCTTCGTCCTTGCTCGCCGCCTTCACGATGCCGTTGCCGACGAAGCCGAGGCGGCTCCCGGTCACGTTCATCCTCGCGTGATCCAGCTTTTGGCGCAGGCGGCGCATGGTGAGCGTGTCGTCGTATTCGGCCAGGATCTCCCGGCCGACACGCAGCGCCTGGGCGCGCTCGTCTTCGTTGAGCTGGCTCCAGTAGTACTCCCGCGAGGTCACCAGCTTGGCGTAGCCCCGGCTGGCGGCGAGATCCATCCATGCATAGGCGCGGGGCCGGTCCATCGCCGTGCCATCGCCATTCCAGTACATGGTCGCCAGCGCCGCCTGGGAGGGCTTGTCCGCATAGCCTGCCGCGTAGAGGAACAGTTTCAGCGCCTTCGGCTTGCTCCCGCTGCCGTAGGCGTTCATGGCGAGCTGCCGGTAGTAGAGATCCGGATGCTCCTTGAGCACACCGGGGATGGCGACCATGTCTTCCAGCGAGCGCAATGCCCTGGCTTGCGCGGCATCCATCGCCGGTGTGGCCGGCGTTGCCTGGGCAAAAACGGGGCGGCTGGTTGCCGCCGCCAGCGCCAGCAAGGCGCCTGCCGCGACGCGTGCGCTGAAAATCAAGCATCGTGTCATTCCACTCTCCTGTGAGGCAGACACCATCTAGGCTTCGACCGAAGTCCTTTGGCCGACATCCCTGGCCCGGGGCCCAAGCTTACCCTTCTTCACGATTCAGGCGAGGTGAACGCCCGCCAGCCACGCCCTGCGGCCTTTATCCCTGATCCAACGGTGTCGTGCCCCCAGCAAAACGCGAGCGTGCCTGATCCAGCCGATGATGCCGGTCGGCGCTCCAGCGACGCCAGTTCAGCGCGGCCATCGCGCCATACACGCACTGGAACGCCATGATGCGCAAGCGGACCTTGAACGAGTCGAACACGTCGCCCGCCAGCATGGAAATCACGCCCTGCTCGATCTGGAAAATGTTGCGCGGCGAGCGGAACAGCTTGCGGATAACGGGCCCGTTGAAGCGATAGATGAAGAACGCGAAGCGCTTCATGCCGCGCCGCATGCGGCGTTCCAGCTGCCGCTGCAGTGAGGCCTCGCGGGCGGGGTCGCGCAGTGCGCCGTCGACCACGTCCACGGCAAGATCGGCGCTGGTCATGGCCAGGTACACGCCGGAGGAAAACACCGGATCGAGGAAGGCGAATGCATCGCCCACGAGAATCCAGCCCCGACCCGCCATCTGCGTGGAGTCGTAGGAGTAATTGCCTGTGACACGCACCTCGTCGCCAATCAGCTCGGCCTGTTCAAGGCGCTTCCACAACGCCTCGTTCTGGCGCAGTGTGTTCTGCAGAAATGCCTTCGTGCATCCCTTGCGTTGCTTGAGGTAATCGGGCCAGCACACGGCACCCACGCTCATCACGCCTTCGGGCAAGGGAATCATCCACATCCAGCCGTGATCGAAGCGATACATGCTGATGTTGCCGGCGTGCTCGCCGGGGCGGAACTGCGCGCCACGGAAGTGACCGAAGATGGCCGCGCTCTGATGCTCGGGGTTCTTTCGCTTGAGCTTCTTCTTGCCGGAAAGAAAGGCATCGCGGCCTGATGCATCGACGATGTAGCGTGCACGTATGGCGTAGCAGTCGCCGTCGTCGGTGGCAACCCGCACCCGCCAGTCGTGCGCACCGAGTTCTTCCACGCCAAGCACTTCGTGGCCTTCGCGCGCATCCGCCCCGTTCTCGGCCGCGTGCCGGTAGAGCATGCAGTCGAAGTCCTGTCGCCACACCTGGTAGGCATGCGGCGGGCTGTCGCCGAGTGCGCGCGCGAAATCGAAGGTGTTGTAGCCGCGCGCGTTGTCGGCCTCGAAGTCAGCGGCGGCCTTGAACACGCCCAGGGCATGGACCTTGTCCAGCACGCCCAGGCGCTCGAAGATCGGCAGGTTCATCGGCAACAGCGATTCGCCGATGTGGAAGCGCGGGTGGCGATCCTTCTCCAGCGCGATCACGCGATAACCGCGCCGCGCCAGCAGCGTGGCGGCCGTGCTGCCGGCGGGGCCGCCGCCGATGACGACCACGTCGCACGGCTGTTCGATGTTGTTTTCGCCAACCGCCATGCCGTCTCCCTTGCCTCTGCGACCGCAGCCCCCATCGCTGCCCGATTATGACCGCCGGCGAACCCGCCGCAACCGGGTGCCGGGCTGTTACGATTCAGCCCTGCCTCGCGCCAACTCTTCGCACCATCCCATGCTGAACCCCCAACAATTGGCCGCCGTCGAACACTGCGACGGCCCCCTCCTCGTGCTGGCGGGCGCCGGCTCGGGCAAGACGTCGGTGATCACGCAGAAGATCGCCTATCTGATCGCCCGCAAGAAGCTCGCCCCCTCTCGTATCGCCGCCATCACTTTCACCAACAAGGCGGCGAAGGAAATGCGCGAGCGCGTGGCCAAGCTGATCAGCAGCGAAGACGCCGCCGCGCTGACGGTGTGTACCTTCCATGCGCTGGGCCTGAAGTTCCTGCAGATGGAGCACGCGCGCGCCGGTTTGCGCAAGGGCTTCTCGGTGCTGGACGCGGACGACAGCGAAGGCATCATCAAGGAACTGGCCCCCAAGGGCATCAAGCCCGACGTGCTGTTCGGCATCCGCAACCTGGTGAGCCGCGCCAAGAACGCCGGCCTGTCGCCGGAAGAGGCGCTGGCCGCCGCGCGCAGCCCGCGCGAACTCGATGCCGCGACCATCTACCAGATGTACCAGCAGCGCCTGAACGCGTTCAACGCGGTGGATTTCGACGACCTGATCCGCCTGCCGCTGCGCATTCTGGAAACCGATGAGGAATGCCGCACGATCTGGCGTGAGCGCCTGCGCTACCTGCTGGTGGACGAGTACCAGGACACCAACGACGCGCAGTACCGCCTGCTCAAGGCACTGGCCGGCGAGCGCGGCAGCTTCACCTGCGTGGGCGACGACGACCAGTCGATCTACGCCTGGCGCGGCGCCAATCCGGAAAACATCGACCAGCTCGGCAAGGACTGGCCGAGCCTGCGCGTGATCAAGCTGGAGCAGAACTACCGCTGCGGCAGGCGCATCCTGCGCGCGGCCAATACGCTGATCGCCAACAACCCGCATCTTCATGAAAAGAAGCTGTGGAGCGAGCACCCGGAGGGTGCGCAGATCCGCGTGCTGGAGTGCAAGGAGAACGAGCACGAAGCCGAACGCGTGGCCGCCGTCGCCTCCACCCTGGCAGAGAAGCACAAGGCGCGCTGGCACGACATCGCCATCCTGTATCGCGGCAACTTCCAGGCCCGTCCGCTGGAAAAGGCGTTGCGCCTGGCGCGCGTGCCTTACCACCTCTCCGGCGCGCTGAGCTTCCTCGACCGCGCGGAAGTGAAGGATCTGCTCTGCTATTTCCGCCTGCTTACCAATCCCAGCGACGACGCCGCCTTCCTGCGCGTGGTCAACGTGCCCAAGCGTGAGATCGGCGCCACCACGCTGGAGAAACTTGGCGAAATCGCCCAGACGCGCCACGCGCCGCTGCTGGAAGCCGCACGCAGCGACGCCGTGTTGCGCCAGCTGTCGCCACGCCCGGCCTCGGCGCTGGCCTCGTTTACGCAGTTGATGGATGAGCTGCGCAGCGCCTCGATCCACCAGAGCGCGGCGGACCTGGTGGAGACCGTGCTCGAACGCACCGGCTATGCGGCCCACGTGGCCGCCAGCACCACCGATGCCACGCTGCGCGATCGCCGCTTGGGCAACCTGCGCGAACTGGCTGACTGGTTCCGTGCCATGCAGCGCAACGACAACACCACCGGCGACCTCGCCGCGCAGCTCGCCTTGCTCACGCACGCGGATCGCGACGAACCGGGCAACGCGGTGCGCATGATGACCTTGCACGCCGCCAAGGGCCTGGAGTTCCGCTTCGTCTTCATCGTGGGTTGCGAGGAAGGTACGTTGCCGCACGATGGCGCCATCGACGAGGGCCGCATCGACGAGGAGCGCCGCCTGATGTACGTGGGCATCACCCGCGCCAAGGAGATGCTTACCCTCTCGTGGTCGGCCAAGACCAAGCGCTACGGCGAAGTGCACAGCAACCAGCCCAGCCGCTTCCTGCACGAGCTGCCGCAGGATGACCTGCACTGGCAGGGCAAGGATCCGGAGGCGGACAAGGAAGTGGTGCGGGAAACGGCGCAATCGCACATGGCGAAGATTGCCGCGATGCTGGCGGGGAACTGAGGCGTCCGCCAGCCGCCACCCCGGGTGCGCGGCACCGCCCCAAGTCCCTGTCCGTCCCATAGAATCGGTGGACACCCACCGATGCGGACCATCATGGCCGAGCCTGCCCATCTCTACGCCCAGCTGGTCGATGCCTTCAATCGACGCCAGTGGCTGCAGGCTCGTGCCATCGCGGGGCGGCTGCTGCCGATGGCGCCCAATGACCCGGGCGTGTCCTACATCACCGGCGTGACCTTCATGGAGCTGCAGGAGATGCCGCTGGCGCTCGGCTTCCTGCACAAGGCCACGGACCTGGAGCCCACGCGCGCGGACTACGCGACGCAATTTGCCAAGGCGCTGACCATGGTGCGGCGCACGCGCGATGCATTGCATGCCGCGGACAAGGCGCTGGCGCTGCGCCCCACCGACGCCTTTACGCTGGACACGCTGGGCGTGGTCTACACCCAGGGGCACGCGCACGAACGCGCGGCCACGGCGTTCCGGGGCGCGGTGGAACTGATGCCCGGGCAGGCGTCCTACCGCTTCAACCTGGCCACCGCGCTGGTGGCCATGGGCGACATCGCCAACGCGGAGCAGGAGCTGGAAGCCGCCATCGGCATCGACCCCACCTTCTGGAGCTCGCACCTCACGCTTGCCCAGTTGCGACGGCAGACGCCCGACCACAACCACATCGCGCGCCTGCAGGCGCTGGCGGCGTCCCATCCGCAGGATGAGCAGGCGCAGACCTTCGTGAACATGGCGCTGGCCAAGGAGCACGAGGATCTGGGCGAATACCCCGCGGCCTTCGACCGGCTGGTGCGCGGAAAATCCTCCGGCAAGGACAAGCGCGGCTATTCAAGCCGCCATGACGAGGCGCTGTTCGACGCCATCACCCGCCAGTTTCCCGCTGCGCCGCACGCCATGGCGGGCGACCCGACCCAGGAGCCCATCTTCGTCATCGGCATGCCGCGCTCGGGCACCACGCTGGTGGAGCGCATCATTTCCAGCCATCCGGGCGTCTTCTCCGCGGGAGAGCTGCAGAACTTCGGCGTCGTGCTCAAGCGCCTGAGCGGAAGCACGACTTTCCCCATGCTCGACGTGGACACCGTCGAGCGTAGCCGCGACATCGACTGGACGAAGCTTGGCGCGGACTACCTCGCCAGCACGCGTCCGGCGACGGGACAACAGCCTCGCTTCATCGACAAGCTACCGCACAATTTCCTGTACGCGGGCTTCATCGCACAGGCACTGCCCAATGCGCGCATCGTCTGCCTGCGCAGGGACCCGGTGGACACCTGCCTCAGCAATTTCCGCCAGCTTTTTTCGCAGCTCTCGCCACTGTACGGATATTCATTCGACCTGCTCGACACCGGTCGCTACTTTGTCCTGTTCGATCGCCTGATGGCCCATTGGCGCACCGTGTTTCCGGGACGGATCCTGGAGATCGAGTACGAGGCACTGGTGGACGCGCAGGAAGAGCACTCGCGTCGCCTGATCGACTTCTGCGGCCTGCCCTGGGACGACCGCTGCCTGCAGTTCGAGAAGAACGACGCGCCGGTGAACACCGCCAGCGCCGTGCAGGTGCGTGCGCCCATCTATCGCACCGCCGTCAGGCGCTGGAAGAAGTATGAAGCCCAGCTCGCGCCATTGCTGCAATTGCTGGAGGAAGCCGGCATCGCATTCGAGCGCTGAGGCGCAACAGGGCAAAAGAAAACGGCCCCGCTCTCGCGGGGCCGTTCTGTTTTACCACCAGGTCATCGCAAGCGATTACTTGGCGCTGCCACCAAAGCTGTACTTCGCTTCCAGGTAGACCGCACGCCCGTACACGTTGTAGTTGTCCGTGTTGTAGGGCGAGTTGGTCGTGCCGGGATAGCTGTCGTCCTTCGGCGGCATGGAGTTGAACAGATTGTTCACCAGCAGCGACAGCGCCAGGTTCTTCATCGGGTTGTAGGTCACGCTGGCGTTGTAGAGGATCCACGGCGCCAACTTGCCGGTGCCCGGGGCCTCGTAGCTGTTGAGCACGGTGGCCAGGTAGTTGGGCGTGCTGCCATAGCGGTTGAAGTACACCGTGGCACCCCAGTCACCCTTGGTCCAGGTCAGCGAACCGTTGGCCTTGGACTTGAAGTCCGTGCTGTAGAACGGCTCGCGCAGCACGTTGATCTTCGGGTCGATGATGAAGTCCTGCGTGGTGTGCTTGAGCAGGTCCGAGTACGACAGAGCCAATGCCAGCTGACCGAAGGCACCGACCGGCTGCACGTAGTTGAAGCTCGCCGAGATGGCGTTGACCTCTTCGTTCGCCAGGTTCAGCTTGGGCGTGTCGATGTTGGTGATCTGGCCCAGCAGGTTACCCTTGCCCGGACCACGTGTGATCAGACTGAAGGCCTGGGCGCAGGTGCCCGACTTGGGATCGAGCGTGCCGATATCGCACAGGTACTCGGTCTTGGACAGCTTGTCCGGATCCACCTGCACCACTTCGTTGCTGATGTTCCAGTGCAGGTAGTCGGCGCTGAACGACATGCGCTCGATCGGCGACCATACGAAGCCATAGCTCCACACCTTGGCCGTGATCGGCTGCAGCGCCGGGTTGCCGAAGGTCTCGCCGTGGTATTGCGTGCTGTCATACGGCGGCGGGCACTTGGTGGGAGCCTGCGCCGGGCTGAAACCCAGGCGTGCGCAGTTGAGGTAGTCGGTGACCGAGTTGTAGTAGCCGCTGGGACGCTGGAATTCGTCCGCCAGCGTCGGTGCCTTGAAGGCGGAGCCGTAGCGGCCACGCAGCAACAGGGTCTCGAACGGACGGTATTCCAGGCCAACGTTGAACGTGGTGTGGTCCACCGTCTGCTTGTCGACGTAATAAGCGTCGTAGCGGGTGGACAGGTCCATGGTCAACTGCTCGAGCAGCGGCAGGCGCAACTCGCCGGTGGTGGCGAAGCGCGAGCGGTGGCCGGCGCCCGGCGTGGCGCTGGTGCCGTACACATAGCTCTGCGTGTTGCCGTTGATATCGGTGATGGTCTGCAGCAGGCGCGGATCGGGCGAGGAGTCCCAACCCTGGTTGCCACCTTCCATCACCACGGCGAGGCCAGCATCGCCGCCCGGCATGTGGAACAGCGCCTGATCGGTGACCTGGCCGCGGATCATGTTGTCCCAGGTCTTGGCGTGCGACGTGGTGTAGCCGGTAAAGCTGCGGAAGTCCGACGGCGACACAGGGTTGTAGAGCGCAGCGTAGTTGGGCGTGAACTGCGGATAGCCGGCGTACGTGCCCTGCTGTAGGCCCATGACGTGATTGGCGAAGTACGTCTCGATTGGACCGGTGAAACGCTGGAAGTCACGGTTGGTCAGCTGGTCGTCCGAGTGGGTGAAGCCAAGGTCGTAATCCCAGTTCTCCAGGAAGTGGCCCTTGCCGCCCAGGGTCAGCATGTACGAGCTCTCGTACTGCTTGCTCATGATGTTGGAGAAGCCACCGACTTCTTCCGGCGTGAAGATCTTCTGCATCAGGCGCAGGTCGCCGGCGTTCGGATCCCAGAAGTAGCCGGCCGTCGAGCCGGCGGTGGCCACACTGGTACCCCAGAACGTGGTGTTGCTGCCCGAGGTGTAGCGCTGCTCTTCATAGTTGTAGAGCAGGTCGCCGTACAGCTGCAGGCTATCGTTGACGTCGAAGGTGGAATGCGAATACAGGTTCGCCGTCTTGTCCTTGTTGGCAAGCGTGGCGTAGCCGGCGCTGTACTGCGAACCGCAGTAGTAGCCACGGCCCTGGCGATACTGCTTCTGCTCGGTGCCGCCGTAGCCGGCTGCCACCGTCGAGCAGTTGTTGGGATCCAGGAACACGTACTTGCCAGTCAGGCCGCTCAGCACGAGGTAGTCGCGCGACGCGGTGGGCGGCGTGGTGCCGTTGAGGTTGTACTGCTTGGTCAGGTCGCGGTCGTAACCCCAGATCGGCTTCTTCTGTTCGTACTGCACGCCGATCATGGTGTTGAAGGCGCCGACGTTGAAGCTGTCGGCAAGGCTGATGCGCTGGCTGGATCCGCCGCCGTCGCTGAAGGCGCCGATGCGCACATCGATGACCGGCGCATCCACCTTCTTCTTCAGCACGATGTTGATCACGCCGGCGATGGCGTCGGAGCCGTAGAGCGAAGACTGGCCACCGGGCAGGATGTCGATGTGGTCGACCATTTCCTGCGGGATGTTGCTCAGGTTGTTGAAGATATCGCTGCCGTTGTACAGGCCAGGGAAGTCACCCATGGGCCGGCCGTCGATAAGGAACTTGGTGAAGCCCACCGGCAGACCGAACATGCTGACGGTCTGTGCGCCCGTGGTGAATGAGTTGTTGTCCTGCGGTCCCTGCACGCTGCCGGTCGCGAAGGAGGCTTGCTGCAGTGCCTCGGCCACGGTGGTGAAGCCGCGTGCCTTCATGTCCTCCGCGGTGATGCTGATGACGGGCTGCGCGGTTTCCACCTGCGACTGCGGAATCAGCGAGCCGGTCACCGTGACGGCCTCGAGCTTCTTGGCCTTCTTCGCCTCATCGCTCTGCATATCGCTCTGCGACGTGGAAGAAGTGTCTTGCGGCGAGGATGGTGCGGGTGTGGCATCGGTGGCCGCGAGCGTGGCGGACGCATAGCCGAACGCCAGGGCTGCCAGAACGGCAGCCGTCAGCTTGGACTTCAACATCTTGATCTCCCCAACATTGCTGTAGTCAGACGTCACGCCGTCCCCCGGCGTGGGCTGTAACAGGAACGTCGACAAGCCGCCGCCCTCCCTAAGGCTCGAACTTGCCGGTTACCTCCATGTTCCTGTCGGGGCGATGTTTATCACAAACTTTTCTTTTACAAATGTGCCGCATTTTTTATCGCCATTTCTTGCGATACCTGCCTAGTTATCGCAAGAAAAAGGCGTTTCTGTACGGTAGCTTGGCACCCGGTGCTGAAATATTCGAAATATATTTCGCGTCCATGGACGTCCAAACAGGCTTGCGCGTGACTTACGAAATGCAACCCAACCCTCAGATCAGCCGCTCGGCCTCGAGTTCGCTCTTGAGGTAGGCGTAGTAGATCGGCGCGGCGATCAGGCCCGGCAAGCCGAACGCCGCCTCCATCAGCAGCATGGCGACCAGCAGCTCCCAGGCCCGTGCGCGGATCTGGCCGCCGACGATGCGCGCATTGAGGAAGTACTCGAGCTTGTGGATCAGGATGAGAAAGCCCAGCGCCGCCACGCCCACGCCCAGTGAAATCGACAGGCCCGCGATGGTGATGGCGGTATTGGAGATGAGGTTGCCGATCACCGGCAGCAGGCCGGCGATGAAGGTGATCACCACCAGCGTCTTCGCCAACGGCACGTGGATGTCCATCAACGGCAGCACGCCGAGCAGGAAGATGGCGGTGAAGACGGTGTTGAGCAGCGAGATCTTGATCTGCGCGAACACGATGTTGTGGAACGCCTCGGCCAGGCGCTGCGCGCGCAGGCCCAGCGCCGAGGCGAGCGGCCCGACCTGGTGCGCGGGCCGCGTGCGGCTCAGTGCCACGATGGCGCCGAGCACCATGCCGATCAGGATGTGCACGAACACGCGCGCCGCTTCCTTGCCGATGGTCTGCAGGCTCACCAAATGCTTGCGGGTCAGTTCCAGCGCCATCACGCGCAAGTCGTCCACGCTGTCGGGCAACCAGCCGACGATGGCCGAGGGCAGCTGCTCTCGGGCCTTTTCCACCAGCGGCATCAGTTGCTGCTGCCAGAGCAGTTCGGGGTTGCCGATCTCGTTGCGCAGGAAGCTCACCGCGCTCAGGATCAGCAGCACCAGCAGGCCGACCACGATGGTGCCGAGCAGCGCCACCACCAGCACGCGCGCCCGGTCGCCCGGGACGCGCTTGCCCAGCAGGGGTGCGGTGGACTGCACCAGTTCGTATACCAGCAACCCGGCGAACAGCGCCGGCAGCAGGCGCAACCCCAGGATCAGCACCAGCGCCGCACCGGCGAGCACATAGCTGGTGATGCGGATGGCGGGCGAGGTGGGCCGGGGAGGCGTGGTGTTTTCCATGCAAGATCATACGAACGTGGGGATGGGCGCAGTCTGTCAGTAGACCAGGGTGGCCGCCAGTATCACCGGCCGGCCGTTACGGTCCATTCATGGCCCGCCCTGTGGCGACAGGCGAATGGCCCGTGCTCAGGGAAAGCGCGGGCCGCACCCTCATTTGTTGCCATCCACCTGCAGGAATGGAATCGGCGCACCGGCATAGATGTGCTGCGGCAACTCGCCATTCCACTTTTCAGCCTTGATCTTCTCCACCTCGATGCGACGCAATTCCAGGACGTCCTTGCTCTTGGCCAAGGCATCGCTTTGCGCTTTGAGGGCTTCCGCCTGGGCATTGGCGGCGGTCACGGTGGCATAGGCCTCGCCGTCCGCCTGCGCCTTCAACGCATCGGCATCAGCTTGCGCGGTGACCACCTTGGCACGCTGCTCTGCCTCGACCGTTCGCACCTTGTTTTCGGCCGCGAGGCGCAGCTGTTCCTGCGTCACCTTTTCGTTGATGGCGTGCATGTAGGTATCGGAGAAGGAGAAGTTGCGCATGTCGATGTTGATCACCTGCGCGCCGTACATGTTCAGCTTTTCCTTCAGCGCCTGATTGATGTCGATCGACACCTGAGAGCGCTTGGCAATGAGATCCGGCGCGGAGTAGCGGGCGGTCACCGCCTTGAACACTTCCTGCGTGGCCGTCTGCACATACGAGGAGAGATCGCCGTTATGGCTGTATTTCTCGTACACCTCGCTCACGCGATCCGTCTGGATGCTGTAGCGCACGGTGAGGCTGACCTTGACCGGCTGCGTGTCGCTGGTACTGCCATCGGCTTCGTCGATTTGCGCTTCCTCGGCACGGATGCTGAAAAGCGCGAGCTTCTGCCAGGGCGGCACCACGACCAGGCCCTCGGGCTCGATCTTCTTGATAGCGCCGAACTGGGTCAGGACGCCGCGCGACCCCGTGGGCACGGTGCGAAAAGGCCAGAACGAGGCGATCAGGACAAGCGCCACCACCGACACGATCAGATTGCGCACAAGCTTGGCAACGTTGATGTTGCTGTTTGGAATTGCGGGCATCGATGAACCATCCTTGTGGAAAAAATTGCAGCCAACAGCGAGCGGCGACGTCGTCGTGACCGCCCCTTCGGCCAACGGGAACGCGAGTGGCGAACCCCGGCAGGAATGTAGGGGTGACGTCTCGCTGTCGTAAAGTTATGCGATTCTGCCCGGCCTATATTCAGGGGATTCTTCATGTCCGTTCGTTTGCCGGCCACCTTGGCCGCTCTGGTCCTGCTTGCCGGCTGCTCCGGCACCGCCCCCACCAAAACCGCCGCACCGGCGACTGCCGCGCCCGTGGCCGCCGCCGCCACGCCCGCCGACGACAATCTGAACGCGGTGGCCTGGAGCCAGACAGCGATCGAACACGACCTGATCTACCTGCAGACCTACCGCGATGCCCAGTCGCGCCTGCTGTCGGCACTGGCCGACAAGCAGTGGGACGCCCTGCCCAAGGACGACCGCCTCGCCCCGGCCAAGGGCCTGAAGCCGGCCGTGGTGCTCGACATCGACGAAACCGTGCTCGACAACTCGCCCTACCAGGCCCGGCTGATCAAGAGCGGCGGCGAATACAACGAGGCCGACTGGGCCGCCTGGTGCAACGAACAGCGCGCCCGCGCCCTGCCTGGCGTGGTCGAGTTCACCCAGTTCGCCGCCGCGCATGGCGTGGCCGTGCTGTACATCTCCAACCGGGCCAAGGACCTGGATCAGGTCACCCTGGCCAACCTGCGCAAGGCCGGTCTCCCGGTATCGGGGCCGGAGGCCTTCCTGGGCCTGGGCACCTTCGTCGAGGACTGCGAGCAGATCGGCACCGAGAAGGGTTGCCGTCGCCAACTGATTAGTCACAAATATCGCGTTTTGATGCAGTTTGGCGACCAGATCGGCGATTTTGTCACCGTTCTTGCCAATAATGCCGCCGGACGCCAGAAGGCCATGGCACCGTACCTGGACTGGATCGGCACCCGCTGGTTCGTGCTGCCTAACCCCACCTATGGCGCATGGGAGCCGGCATTGTTTAATAATGACTGGACGGCACCGCGCGACGAGCGCCGCCGCCAGAAGATCCAGTCGCTGCGTTTCGATTGATATCGAGCAAATAAAAACAATAGCTTACGCAGCACAAGCTAAAGTATTGCTTTAAGTTTAACGGGGAAGTAAGATCTTCCTCGCTGACACCTGCTGACCTTGAAAATTCCGCAGGCAAGGCCATTTCCCTTCCGGCTCTGCCGGATTACCCCGTGAGGCCCAACGCCCGCGGGGTTTTCTTTTGGCGCTCCCGCTACCGACACCCTGAACGGTCTCCGGTCAACGTTTGAGCCGCCTCTCAATCCCGGGTGCGGGCTCTTGTTCGTACAGAGCCGCGCCCCTTACGCTCCGCCGACCGCCCAGCGCAGGTCACCGGGCGCCACCAAGACACCGAGACTCCATGCGTCGCTCATCCGTCTTCTACGCCGTTGGTGCGTTCATTGCCCTGCTGGTGCTGGCCACGGTGGCCGCGCTGTTCATGACCACGCACAAGCCCGCCCCCGCGCCGGTGGTGGTGGGCGGCGATACGCCCGAGCAGTCGGTGCAACAGTCGGTGGCGCTGATCAAGGTCGGCGACTTCGCAGGCTTCTGGAAACACGCGCTGCCGCCGGCGGACTACGACACGCTGCGCGCCGACTGGACCCACCCGCGCCCGGACGACCATCCGCTGACGCCCGAAGACCGCGCCGACTTCATCAAGAACATGCAGCAGCTCACCGAGCCGAATGCGGAGACCAAGCTCTATGCGCTGGCCAAGCCCAAGCTGGCGCAGCTGCAGGCGCAATACCAGGACCAGGTGCCGGTGATGATCGGCATCTTCCAGGCCATTGCCGCCACCGGCGTGGCGCAGAGCAAAGAACTCACCAACGCGCAGAAGCAGCAGGCCACCGAGGTGATCAACGTGCTGGCACCCTGGGCGCAGACCGTGCCGTGGTTCGACCAGAATCGCGCCAAGCAGCTCGTCGGCGTGGCCGTGGCCACCGCGCGCAAGCTGGACCTGAAAACACCCGAACAACTCAAGTCGATGGACTTCGATACGGCCATGCAGAAGTACAGCACCGGCTTCCTCGGTCTGAAACAGGCACTGGCGATCTACGGCCTGTCCGTCGACGACCTGCTCGACTCGGTGAAGGTGACGACGCTGGACAACCGCAACGGCCACGCCCGCGTGCGTATCGACTACACCCTGCTCGGCAAGCCGCTCTCCATCGAGTCGGAACTGCTCCAGCAGGATGGCCGCTGGTACAGCGCGGACATGCTGCAGAACGTGCGCGAAGCCCACGAGCACCTGACCGCTCCGCCTGCCCCGGCCGCCAGCGCGCCCGCTCCGGCCACCTCCGCGCCAATCCAGGCGATGGTGCCCGCCGTCAAGCACTGACCCGGCAGAACACCTTGTTTACGATCGCTCCGGTAAAAGGCCGGGGCGACGCAAGGGCCACCGCCCGGTCGCAGGGGAACCACATGCGACCTGCAAAACCCGGATATGCCGGGCCCACCAGTTACAATCAGTAAATGCTGAATATGTCGACCACGGACACCTCCGCCCGTAGCCGCGCGCCCTGGTGGTTCAACCTGGCCGGGCAGTTGCTCGAACCCTGGGTGCGCATCCGCCGCGATCCCGCCGAACCGGCCACCCTGCTGCAGGCAGGCGTGCCGGTTTGCTACGTGATCGAGCGCGATGGCTTTTCCGATGCCCTGATCCTGGACCGCGCCTGCCGCGAGGCCGGCCTGCCCTCACCCATGCAGCCGCTGTCGGGCACCCGCCGCAGGCGCTCGGTGTTCGCGCTGGCGCGCCGTGACGGCTGGCTGTTCGGGCGCAACCGCAAGCGCTCGCCTACCGAGTCGCTGACCCAGCTGGTGCGTTCGCTGGAAGGCGACCTGGACCGCGACGTGCAGATCGTCCCCGTCTCCATTTACGTTGGCCGCGCGCCCACCCGCGAGTCGGGCTGGTTCAGCGTGCTGTTCTCGGAAAACTGGGTGGTGGTGGGCCGCTTCCGCCGCATGCTCGCCCTGCTGCTCAATGGCCGCGACACCGTGGTGCACTTCTCCACCCCGGTGTCCTTGCGCACGGTGGTGAACGAGGCCGGCGACACCCGGCCCGAGCGCCTCACCCGCAAGATCGCCCGGGTTTTGCGCACGCACTTCCGCCGCATCCGCGCGGCGGTCATCGGCCCCGACCTGTCGCACCGCCGCACCGTGGTCGACTCGGTGTTGAACGCCGAACCCGTGCGTGCCGCCATCGCCGCCACGGCCACGAAGGAAAACATCAGCCAGGCCAAGGCATGGCGTCGCGCGCACGACCTGGTGATGGAGATCGCGGCCGACTACTCGCACCCGGTGGTGCGCTCGGCCTCGTTCCTGCTGTCCAACTTCTGGAACAAGTTGTACGACGGCATCCACATGCATCACTTCGACAAGGCCCGCGCTGCCGCGCCCGGCCACGAAGTGGTGTACGTACCCTGTCATCGCAGCCATGCGGACTACCTGCTGATGTCCTATCAGCTGCATATGTCCGGCGTGGTGGTGCCGCACATTGCGGCGGGCGTGAACCTCAACCTGCCGGTAATCGGCTCGATCCTGCGGCGCGGCGGCGCGTTCTTCCTGCGCCGCAGCTTCAAGGGCAATGCGCTGTATTCGGTGGTGTTCAACGAATACGTGGCGCAGCTGATCGACCGCGGCGTGCCGATGGAGTACTTCATTGAAGGCGGCCGCTCGCGCACGGGCCGCCTGCTGGCGCCACGCGCCGGCATGCTGGCCATGACCGTGCGCGCCTTCCTGCGCGCGCCGCGCCGCCCGGTGCTGTTCCAGCCCGTGTACATCGGCTACGAGAAGCTGATGGAAGGCAAGAGCTACATCGGCGAACTCTCCGGCAAGCCCAAGGAAAAGGAATCGCTGATCGGCCTGCTGCGCGGCCTGAAGGTGCTGCGCCAGCGCTACGGTCACGTGGCCCTGAACTTCGGCGAGCCGATCGAACTCAATCCGCTGCTCGACGCCGCCAGCGCCAACTGGCGGGCTGCCATCGACGATCCGGAGGCCAAGCCCGAGTGGCTGGGCCGCGTGGTGGACGACCTGGCCGACAAGATCCAGATCAACATCAACCGCGCCGCGGACGTGAACCCCATCAACCTGCTTGCGCTGGCGCTGCTCGCCACGCCCAAGCACGCGATGGCGGAGAACGACCTGCTCTCGCAGCTGGAACTGATGAAGGCGCTGCTGGAAGAGCTGCCCTACTCGGACCGCATGACCATGACCTCGATGGACCCGGCCGGCATCATCGCCTATGGCGAGCAGATGGGCTGGATCCGCCGCGTGCGCCATCCGCTGGGCGACGTGCTGGTCACCGAGGACGAACAGGCGGTGTTGCTGAGCTACTTCCGCAACAACGTGCTGCACCTCACCGCCACGGCGGCGTGGGTGGCCTCGTGCTTCCTCAACAACCGCCGCATGTCGCGCGCCTCGGTGCTGCGCCTGGGCCGCATCATCTACCCGTTCATCCAGGGCGAGCTGTTCCTGCCGTGGGATGCGGACGGCTTCTGCCAGCAGCTGCAGGCCACCATCGACTTCTTCGTGCGCCGCGGCCTGCTCGAAGCCACCGGCGAAGGTCGCGTGCTGGAGCGCGGACCGGGCCAGGACGATGCGGCCTTCCAGCTCAAGATCATCGCGCGCAGCCTGATCCAGGCCTTCGAGCGCTACTACATCACCATCGCCGCGCTGGTGAAGAACGGCCCGCACACGCTGACCTCGGCCGAGCTGGAGAATGCTTGCACGCTCACCGCGCAGCGCCTGAGCCTGCTCAACGAGCTTTCCGCGCCGGAGTTCTTCGACAAGGCGCTGTTCCGCGGCTTCATCCAGAAGCTGCGCGAGAACCGCATCGTGTGGACCGACGACGCCGGCAAGCTCGACTACGACAAGGGCCTGGAAGACATGGTGCGCGACGCGCGCGTCATCCTCGCCCGCGACGTGCGCCACTCCATCCTCAAGATCACCCCTGGCGGTGATGGCGAGAAGGAAACGCCGGAAAAGCCCCTGCCGGCCGACGCCACCAGCGAAGCGCTGCATGAGCGGCATGTGGCGACCGAGCATCATGAGCATGCGCCGGTGGAAGCCATTGTGGTGGAAGAAAGCGGCAGCGAGGCTCGGGACAAGAACTAACCCCCGGGGCGTCCCTCGAACTTCCAAGCCCGTCATCCCGGCGCAGGCCGGGATCCAGTGACTGTATCGCTCGGTTTTGGCCGCAGCGCAGAGCGTCTGCATGCTTTCGCGAGAACCGTACAGCTTCGCCACTGGATCCCGGCCTGCGCCGGGATGACGGCTCTTTTGCAGCGCACGGACATCGGGACAAGGCGGTTCCGAGCCAACGTCGCCCCATAGGCAGTTCGTCATGGCCCCACCCGTGCCTACTGACCCTATGATGACCCCTTCACCCGGGGAGCTCATCATGACCAAACGCCTTGCCTTCGCCATCGCCGCCGCCCTTGCGCTGCCTGACGCCATAGCGGCCGAACCCACCCAGACCGCGCCAGACGTGACCGTGCTGCAGTGCGCGCGCATGGTCGACACGGCGGCGGGCAGGCTGCTCGGCGAGACCACGCTGGTCATCGAAGGCAAGCGGGTGAAGGAGATCAAGGCCGGCGACGTCGACCCGACGCCATACGCCAATGCCGCCAAGGCGGCGGGCGCCAACTTCAGCGTCCACAAGATCAGCGACGGCACCTGCCTGCCCGGCCTGATCGATTCGCACACCCACCTCACCGGCGAAACCAGCCCCACCGGCTACACCGACCAGTTCCGCTGGAACATCGCCGACTACGCCATCCGCTCCACCGTGTATGCAAGGCGCACGCTGATGGCCGGCTTCACCACCGTGCGCAACGTGGGCGATTCGGCCAATGAATCCGTCGCCCTGCGCAACGCCATCAACGCCGGCATCGTGCCCGGCCCGCGCATCTTCACCGCGGGCAAGGCCATCGGCACCACCGGCGGCCACGCCGACCCCACCGACGGCTACCGACAAGACCTGGCCGGCGACCCGGGCCCGAAGGACGGCATCATCAACAGCGTCGACGATGCCTACAAAACCATCCGCCAGCACTACAAGGACGGTGTCGACGTCATCAAGATCATGCCCTCGGGTGGCGTGCTCGACGAAAGCAACAGCGTCGACAACGCACAGATGACCATCGAAGAGATCAAGGCCATTACCAGCGCCGCGCACGACTACGGCTTCACCGTGGCCGCACACGCGCATGGCGCCGAAGCCATTCGCCGCGCCGTGCTGGGCGGCGTCGATTCCATCGAGCACGGCACCTTCATGAGCGACGAGGACATGAAGCTGATGAAGGAACACGGCACCTGGTACGTGCCCACCATCATCGCCGGCAAGTACGTGCAGGAAATGGCCGCCAAGCCGGGCTACTACCCGCCGCAGGTCGCCGCCAAGGCCCTGCAGGTCGGCCCCATCATCCAGGCCACCGCCGGCAAGGCGTACAAGGCCGGCGTGAAGATTGCCTTCGGCACCGATGCAGCGGTTTATCCGCACGGCCAGAACGCCAAGGAGTTCGAATACATGGTGCAGGCCGGCATGCCGGCGATGTTCGTGCTGCAGGCCGCCACCACGCATGCGGCCGAGTTGCTGCACAAGCAGAACGAACTGGGACAGATCGCGGTGGGGCGCGTGGCGGATGTGGTGGCGGTGCCGGGGAATCCGCTGGATGACATCACGGTGATGCAGAAGATGGAGTTCGTGATGAAGGATGGGGTGGTTTACAAGGAAGGTGGGAAGCCGGTGATGTGACGCTGCGCTTGGACTCCTCTTCCCTGCGGGGCACGCGGGGAGCAGCCATGGATGGCTGCGGTTTTGAGGAATGAGGAGAGGGTTGGCGTGAGGGGCAACCTCGCCTCGCCCTCTCATCAGAGCCGTCATTCCGGCGCAGGCCGGGATCCAGTTTCTGTAATGGTCGGTTGTCGCCTCGTGCGCTCCCGCGACCTGGCCGCTTACGCAGCGGGCGTTTCGACCTTCTGCCGAAGGCCGAGTCACTTTTCTTTTGCTGGCCCAAAAGAAAAGTAACCCAAAGAAAATGGCCTAAAGAGCCAGAGCTGGCAGCATTCCGATGGGATAAACCCGAACGCTTGAGGCAAGTCGTTGCTTGGCCACCTTCGCCTCAGCACAGCGGGCAGCTCCAAGCGCTTCGCAACGCGCCATGGCGATGAGGACTTAAAGCAGCGCCTCGCTTCGCTTCGGCGGGGACATGACCCGCACGGTCGCCCGCTTTTCTCTTTTCTGTGGGAGCGCACCCTGTGCGCGACAACCTAACGGAGCGGTGACTACGAGGCGCCGCTGTCGCGCACAGGGTGCGCTCCCACAGGGGACTCGCCTCTTTAGATGCTCCGCCAGTGTGGGCGGTTCTTGCTTCGGCTTTTGGCTTTTGGCTTTTGGCTTTTGGTTTTTGGCTCTCGCTCTGGCTTTTGGCTCTGGCTCTTGATCTCCCGGGTCCCCGTATGACGCGGCGGGCGGGTGGAGATCAGGCCCCGCAGGGGTACCAGGGATGGATCCCTGGCACTTTTCGACGGGGCAGGATGCCCCGCCGAAAAGCCCGGAACCCGCCCGCGAACCTTCCGGGCCGTAGGCCCGGAAGGCGCGTCATCCGGGGGGCCCTTCTCTTTGGTTACTTTCTCTTGGGCAAGCAAGAGAAAGTAACCCGCCCTCCGGCAGGAGGGCGGAAGCCCGCGGCAGGCGAGCCAGGTCGCCGCATCGCGACAACTAAACACCGAGGCTCTGTATGACCAGCCATACGGCTGTTGCAAAGCCCCTCCAGCCTGCGACGCGAACCCGCGCCCCAACCAAGAAGCCCACGCCCCCAATCCGCTACCATTAGCCCATGAGCGACCAGCCCCCATCCCAAACCACCCACTTCGGCTTCCGCGACGTCCCCGTCGCCGACAAGCAAAAGCTCGTCGGCCAGGTGTTCACCTCCGTCGCCAGCAGCTACGACCTGATGAACGACCTCATGTCGTTCGGCATCCATCGCCTCTGGAAGCGCCATTTCGTGGCGATCAGCGGCGTGCGCCGGGGTGACCGGGTGCTGGACCTGGCCGGCGGTACCGGCGACATCGCCGCGCTGCTCAAGCCCGTGGTGGGCGAGTCGGGCGAGATCATCGTGGGCGACATCAACGCCGCGATGCTCGGCGTGGGTCGCGACCGCCTGACCGATCGCGGCCTGGTATCCGGCCTGCGCTGGACGCAGCTCAACGCCGAAAGCCTGCCGTTCCCGGACAACAGCTTCGACGCCGTCACCATGGCCTTCGGCCTGCGCAACGTCACCGACAAGGACAAGGCGCTGGCGGACATCTGCCGCGTGCTCAAGCCGGGTGGTCGCGCGCTGGTGCTGGAGTTCTCGCGCGTGCAGAGCGAACTTTTCAGCAAGCTCTACGACTTCCACTCGTTCAAGGTGCTGCCCAAGCTGGGCCAGCTGTTCGCCGGCGACGCCGACAGCTACCAGTACCTCGCCGAGTCGATCCGCAAGCACCCGGATCAGCAGACGCTCAAGGGCATGATGGAACGCGCCGGTTTTGGCCGCGTGGACGTGCGCAACCTGTCCAACGGCATCGTCGCCATCCATCGCGGGTACAAGTTCTGAACCAGCCTATGCCAGGACATGTTCTTCTCGCCCTGGCATTCGTCTCGCTCACGGCCTGCTCGACGCCTTCCGTCAGCACGGCGGACTACGCCCTGATGCCCCAGTCGATGGCAGGAGCACTGCTCAAACAGTGCTCGCGCGGGGTCCCACATGCCAGCAACGCGTGGACACCGTCACGCGATCAACTGAGCGATCTCGAAAGTCACCTTCCGCAATTGTCGGAACTGGCAGCGCGCCAGCGCTTGCCCCAGAGCATCGGCGACCCCAAGGCTTCTTTCCGCCAGTACGTTGGCATCGTCGTTGACCACCATCGCTACATCTATATCAATGCGATAGCGGCAAGCGACGTTACCTCGCCGCACGCACCCGATCCGCATGTGACACCCATGATCGTCTGCGACGGCGGTAGCGCGTTCTGGGGCGCGCTATATGATCCCGAATCAAAGACGTTCTCGCAGCTGGATGCCAATGGCGCGATCTAGCCTGTAGCTGACCGCTTTGGCTCCAGGCGATTTCTTGCGTTGCGCCGCCCGTCACCGGCGGGTGGCATAGTGTCGTTCCCGCTTCATCGACGCTTTCGCCCATGCCATATCGCTACCGTCCGCTGGCCCAGTTCTCCGCCCTGCTCGGCTGGTTCGGGCTGGCCTTGCAGCTGTGGTTCTCCGTACGGCTGAAGCTGGACCACGGCGGCACCACCATCGACGGGGTGTGGTTGTACCTGGGCTATTTCACCATCCTCACCAACCTGCTGGTGGCCAGCGTGCTGACCGCGGCGGCGTTCGACACGCGCGCCGCGCTGCCGCGCTTCCTGCAGCGCCCCGGTGTGCAGACGGCGGCGGCGATGAGCATCGTGATCGTCAGCGCGGTCTACAACCTGATGCTGCGCCAGCTGTGGAGCCCCTCGGGCTGGTTGCTGGTGGCCGACATGATCGTGCACGACTTCATGCCGCCGCTCTACCTGCTCTACTGGTGGCTGGCGGTACCCAAGGGCAGCCTGCGCTGGTCGCAGGCCCTCGCCTGGCAGAGTTACCCCGCCGGGTATTTCACCTATGTATTGCTGCGGGGTGCCGCGAACGGCTGGTATCCTTATCCGTTCCTGGACGTGAAGTCGCTGGGTTATGGGCAGGTGGTGGTCGATGCCCTGGCCGTGCTGGTCGCCTTCATTGCCGTGGCGCTGCTACTCGTCGCGCTGGGCCGGTGGCAGGCGCGACGGCGAAATGGCGCGGTGGCGGAAGCCGCCTGATCAGGCGAGGCGCAGATCCTCGGTGACCTCGCCATACCGGAGAGTCTCCGCTTCGTGCGCATGGTCCCGCCACGGTTCAGCCAGCGCCGCCGTATACCACTCGCGCATCGCGGGCAGCGCCAGGATGCGTTGTACATAGGCCGACGCCGCGCCGTCCAAGGGCAAGCCGTAGGTCTGGATACGGAACACCACCGGTGCATAGAACGCATCGACGGCGGTGAACGTGCTGCCCGCGAGGTAGGGGCCACCGAAGCGCGACAGGCCTTCGTTCCACAGTTCGTTGATACGGGCCACGTCGGCCTTCAGCGCCGGGCCGATGGCATGCAGGCGCACGCGGATGCCGCAATTCATGCCGCATTCGTTGCGCAGCGTGCCGAAGCCCGAGTGCATTTCGGCGGCGGAGCAACGCGCCCAGGCGCGCGCGTCACGATCGGACGGCCAAACGCCCACATGGCTTTCGGCGAGATATTCGGCAATGGCCAGCGAATCCCACACGACGGTGTCGCCATCACGCAGGCACGGCACGCGGCCGCTCGGTGAAAACTGGCGGAAGGCCTCCCAGTTGGAACCTTCGCCGAACACCATGAGCTTCTCGTCGAACGGCAAGCCCAGGTGTTTCATCAACACCCACGGACGCAGCGACCAGGACGAGTAATT
This sequence comes from Dyella japonica A8, assembly GCF_000725385.1. Taxonomy (NCBI): domain Bacteria; kingdom Pseudomonadati; phylum Pseudomonadota; class Gammaproteobacteria; order Lysobacterales; family Rhodanobacteraceae; genus Dyella; species Dyella japonica. Next base: position 563,876 of record NZ_CP008884.1, read on the forward strand.
CTTGTTGGCGATGTAAAGCGCTGGCACGGACGGGCTCCTGGGGTGCGTCAGGTGTCGAGGATCAGCAGCGTACCGCGGCTGCCCGCCTCCACGCTGTGCGGCGTGCCCGCGGGAATGACGCAAAGCTCGCCGGCACGCACGTGCACGGTGTCGCCATGGACGCGAAGCACCATGACGCCGTCGAGCACGAGCAGGCCCTCGTCGTCGTTATGGACTTCCTCCGGATACGCGGTGTCGTCCATGCGCACCAGCTTGAGGCGCGCCCCGCCGAACCGGGCGAACACGCGCGAGGACCAGGCTTCGGGCAATTGCGCGGCGGCGTCGAGCAGGGGGATCGGCGTCATGCGCTCAGCTCTGCTTGGCTGGCGTGGCGACGACGGATGCGGGCGCCGGTGCACGACGGCGCGCGTTGGCCAGCACCACGCCGCCCACGGTGATCACGCCACCGACCAGCGTCAACAAGGTCGGCCGCTCACCCAGCCACACCCAGCCGATCAGCACGGCGATGGGCGGGGAGAAATAGATGAAGCTGCTCACCTGCGAGGCCGGGGCGCGATGCAGGGCGGCGTTCCACGCGATATAGCCGATGAAGGTCGGCGCGATCCCCAGCCACAGCAAGGCGGCGATGTGCGGGAACGGCGCCTCCACCAGCGCCTGTGGCAGGCCCAGGCCAAACGGCAGCGCGCCCAGCGTGCCGGCGAAGAAGGTGATGCCGGTAACGCCCAGCATGGTGTTGCGCGCGAACAGCGGCTTCTGGCCCACGAAGAAGATGGAGCACGCCACCACGCTCACCAGCACCAGCGCGGCCATGGGCTCCACCTTCACGTCCTTGCCGCTGGTCAGCACCACCAGCACCACGCCGAGCAGGGCCACGGTGAGCCCGGTCAGGGTGCGCGGGGACAGCCGCTCGCGCAGCCAGATGGCCGACAGCGCCGCGGTGGTCGCCGGCACCAGCGAGATCAGGATGGCTGCGGTACCGCTGGCCACGCGGGTTTCGGCCGTATTGAGGCACAAGTGGTACACAGTGAGGCCAATCACGCCAAGCAGCGTCAGCAGCGGCCAGTCGCGGCGCGCCGGCAGGGGCACGCGCTTGACCAGCATCAGCACGGCAAAACAGAGCGAACCAATGGCCAGGCGGGCCAGCGCCACCTCGCCCGGGGTGAACGAGGTCAGCGCGTAGGCGATCGCGGCATAGGCCGACGACCAGGTAAGCAGGGCGATGCCGATATAGGCGAGGGCACGCCCGTCGAGGCGTTCCGGGGTCTGCATGGGACGGTTTCCGGGTGGGGAATGCTGCGCATCGTATCTGCCGCGGCGGTGCGCTTGAATGATGAATCAGCGTAGGATGGCGTTGTTTCGCCAACGAACGAAATGTCCATGAACGCAGTCACCTTTGAATCGAAACCGATCTGGGACGCTACGGATTGGCAGCTGCTGGAAGCCCTGCAGCAGGATGCCCGCCTGGGTTACGCCGAGCTGGGACGCAAGGTGAAGCTCTCCGCGCCGGCCGTGGCCGAGCGGGTGAGGCGGCTGGAGGAAGCCGGCGTCATCGCCGGTTACCGCGCCGTGCTCAACCCTCGCAAGCTCGGCTACGAGATCGACGCGATGATCCGCCTGCGCTGCGACGGCGGCATCTGCGCCCGCGTGGGCGCGCTGGTGGCGGATATCCCGGAGGTGCTGGACTGCCGCCGCCTGGCAGGCGAGGACTCCGCCCTGCTGCGCGTGGTGGCCATGTCCATCCCCCATCTGGAAACCGTGCTGGACCGGCTGCTGAAGATCCACGCCAGCATCAGCACGACCACCCTGGTGGTGCTGCAGACGCCGCATGAGAACCGCCCGCTCTCCCGCGCCATGTGGAACGCGGCGCGCAGCCTGCTCGACGAATAGCCGCCTAGACGCCCACCGCGCCCGCCATGACCGCACCACGGCATCCAGACAGCGAAGGGCACGACGGCACACATCTTGCTCCGGTGCTGGGAACCAATCCTACCGAGCCCGCTGCCCTCCCGCCGTTTCGCATGGAAACCGTCCAGCTCAACAAGATCATGGATCTCCTGTGGGACGCCATCTGCGTGGTGGACACGGAGGGGCGCTACGTCTTCGTCAGCGCCGCCTACGAGCGCATCTTCGGCTACAAGCCGGAGGAGGTCATCGGCCGGCGGATGATCGAGCTGGTGCACCCGGACGACCGGGAAGTCACCCTGGAAGTGGCCGCCGCCATCATGGCCGGCAGCCCGCAGCCGCATTTCCAGAACCGCTACATCCGCAAGGACGGCACCACCGTACACATCATGTGGTCGGCCCGCTGGTCGGAAACCGACCAGGTACGCATCGCCGTGGCGCGCGACATCACCGCGCTCAAGCGCGCCGAGTCGATGACAGCGGCACTGCACGCGATTTCCGAGGCGGCCCACACCGTGGCCAGCCTGCCGGCCCTCTACGAAGAGATCCACCGCATCATCGGCACGCTGATCCCGGCCAGCAACTTCTTCGTCGCGCTGTACGACCCGCTGCACGCGGAGCTGAGCTTTCCTTACTTCGTTGACGAGCGCGACGATGTCCCGCCCGCCCAGCGCCTGGATGGCGGCTCGTTAACGGCCCAGCTGATCCGCACCGGGCAGGCCTTGCTGGTCACGCCTGGCGTGCCGTCCGACCCTGAGCTGCCCATCATCGGCACCGACGCGCTGCACTGGCTTGGCGTGCCCCTGTGCTCGCAGGGCACCACCCTGGGCGCCCTGGTGGTGCAAAGCTATTCCGACGCCACGCGCTACACCGAGGCCGACAAGGAACTGCTGCAATTCGTCTCCACCCAGGTGGCGGCCGCCATCGAGCGCAAACAGGCCGAGGCGCGCCTGCACCACATCGCGCGGCACGACCCGTTGACCGACCTCGCCAACCGCGACCTATTCCACCAGCAATTCGAAGCCGCGCTGGACAGCGTCTCGCGCTTCGGCGGCAACCTTGCGCTGCTCTACATCGACCTGGACAAGTTCAAGCAGGTGAACGACCGCTTCGGCCACCACACCGGCGACCTGCTGCTGTGCGAAGTGGCCCAACGCATCCGCAGCCATCTGCGCGAAGGCGACGTGGTCGGCCGCATGGGCGGCGACGAATTCGTCGTGCTGCTGTGCCGCCTGCAGGCCATGGCCGACAGCATCACCATTGCCGAAAAACTGCGGGCCGCCATCCATGCGCCGTTCCAGCTGGCTGAACGCACCTTGCGTGCATCCACCAGCATTGGCGTCGCCACTTATCCCCTGCACGGACACAGCTCGCGCGAGCTGATGCGCGCCGCCGACGCTGCCATGTACCGCGTCAAGGAAGAAGGCGGCAACCGCGTGCGCGTGGCCATGCCCTCCGACCTGCCAGACAACGGTGGCCTTGCGGGGCCGCACTCGGCGCTCTGAACCCGATGCAGCGCGGATGAAGCCGCTGGCGGATTCCGAATCCGTCCGTTTACACCAGTAGGTTCATGCTCCCTTGTAGGAGCGCACTGGTGCGCGACCGTAACGCTCAGCCGCTTTCGCCACCTGCGAGCGCGCGGTCGCGCACCAGTGCGCTCCTTCAAGACGCAACGCATCTGCATCGCCGACAGATCGCCGAGCCGCGCGGCGTGCGCCGACAGATGCGCGACTCGCCTACAGCCTATCCCATGCCGGCCACTTCCCGTCGAAACCGTGGTCAGAGTGCACATTCAATCTCCATGACTAACGGCGCAGAGATTGAGAACTTCATTCTGACTACTGCTTTACACGACCGACACTCACTTTCGCACCCGCCGCGCAGCCGCGTGGTACATCACGACAATGCGCTGCGCTCAAGGCGCCGCATCTCCCGGCAACAGCGTCACGGCGCCCACACCCCAGATCGGCCCGGTGATCGGTGAGGTGAACACCAGGCACAGGTCGTGCGTACCCGCCTGCTTCGCCAACGCTCCTTGCAAAGTGAACGTAGCAGGCGCATCGGCTGGCAGCGGTAGCGAGGCAATTTCCTTGCCCTTGCAGTTGTCCAGGTGCACGACCAGCTCGCCCTGCGGCGTGCTGGCCTTGTGGTTGACCACCAGCTTGGCGTCGTGCGCCAGCGCGTAGTTGCGCGGCAGCGTGGCTGTCTCCACGCGGATGCTGGCGATGCCGTCGAGCTTCGCCGCGCGATACACGCGGCAATTGTCGAATACATTGATGAGGTAGGTCGGTGCCATGCTGGTGGCGTCGGGCGTGGGCTGAACACGCAGGCGGAAATCGCTGCCGGCGCAGTTCTCCAGCTCACCGGTGCTGCGCGTGCGCAGCGACGGCAGATCAAGCAGGCGTGTGCGCGTGGCGGCCAGCGGCGTGCCGTCGTCGGCCAGTGCAATGGCCTTGACGGTGGTGGGCAGGTTCACGTTGAACGGGCGCACGTACAGGGGGGAGGAGGCGCCCGGCTCGCTGCCATCCGTGGTGTAGTGCACGTTGCCGAACCTGGCCTGGTTGGACAGCTTCACGCTGGCGTGGCCACTGGTGATGGCGGCGTTGCGGTCCACGTCGACGGTGGGCGCGAAGGCGCTATCGGCATAGGCGATATCCTGCGTGCGATAGCGTGCAAGCTGGGCCGGCATGCGCTCAAGAAAGCCGTGCCATTCGCGTACCTTCGATGGCGTCCACGCCGCCTCGGACAAGGCGTCCATGCGCGGGAAGGCGGCGTGCTCCACATGACGCAGCGTGGGCATGTGTTCGGTGAATGCCGTGGCCTGCAGGCCAAGCACGTGCTTGGCCTGTGCGGCGCTCAACTCCTTGGGCACCGCTTCGAACAGGTAGTAGCTCTGCAGCGACATGGACGGCAGGCGGCCGGTGGTTTCGTCCGGTAGATCGCTCTGCATCGAGTCGAGGTACAACTGCGGCGCGGGCGCCAGCACCACATCATGGCCAAGCCTGGCGGCATCGATGGCGCCCTTCGTGCCGCGCCACGACATCACCGTGGCACTGGGCGGCACGCCGCCTTCGAGGATCTCGTCCCAGCCGATCAGGCGGCGGTTATGCGCGGCGAGGTACTGGCCCATCTGTTCGATGAACCAGCTTTGCATGGCGTCTTCGGTCTTGATGCCCAGCGCGCGCATGCGTGCCTGCACCACGGGCGAGGCCTTCCATTGATCCTTTACCGCCTCGTCGCCACCCACATGGATGTAGGTGGACGGGAACAGTGCCATCACTTCGTCCAGCACGTTCTGCAGGAAGTGGAGCGTGTTGTCGTCGACGTTGTAGAGATACGGGTTCACGCCCCAGTCCGGCGATACCGCCGGACGCGTGCCGGTGACGCCCAGCTCAGGGTACGAGGCCACGGCGGCCTGTGCGTGGCCGGGCATGTCGAGCTCCGGCAGCACGGTGATGTGGCGCTCGGCGGCATAGGCGACGATGGAACGGATCTCATCCTGTGTATAGAAGCCGCCGTACGGCTTGGGTGCTGCCGCCTGCTTGCCGACCGTGGGCGGCGTGCGCCACGCACCGATGCGGGTGAGCTCGGGATAGCGCTTGATCTCGATGCGCCAACCCTGGTCGTCGGTGAGGTGCCAGTGCAGCACGTTGAGCTTGTGCTGCGCCATCTGGTCGATGACGGTGCGCACGTCGTCGGGTGCCTGGAAATGACGCGCGGAGTCGAGCATGAAACCGCGCCAGGCGAAGCGCGGTTCATCGCGGATGTGCACCGGCGCCACGTGTACGTCGCCCACACCCGGCTCTGGCGTCAACAGCTGCCATGCGGTGATGGCACCGTAGAACAGGCCGGCCCCGTCGCGGGCGACGATGCGGATGCCTTGCGGGGTGACGTCCAGCGTATAGCCTTCGGCGTTGGCGACGGGCGCTTGCGGATCGCGCTTGAGGACAATGGCACCGCTTTCCGGCGCACCGGTCTTCACCAGCATCGGCAGATGGCGCGTGTGGGCCGTGAGCGAGGCAAGATATTCGGCGGTACGGCGTGCTTCCGCGTCACTGGCATCGACCACGATGGGCGTCTGCGCGGTGACGGTGAAACCTTCGCCCGACTGGCTCAGCTGCGCCGGCAGCGGGATCAGGTTCGGCACGGCAGCGTGGGCGAAGGTGGTCAGGCCGCACAGGGCGAGGGCCAGCACATAAGGTGTCTTCTTCATCATGGTTCTCACGATGGAACGTCAGTCATGGGGAAGGCTGATGGCGAACAGGTACCACGCATCATGCGGCAGCCACTGTTCGGTCCAGCGCCAGTCGTCGTCCTTGCCCGTCTGGGCGTAGCCGAGGTCGAAGGCGATGCCCTCGTCGTCGGTCAGGCCGGAGGTGATGCCGTTGATGATCGCACCCGGCGCGTTGGTGTACGCGTAGGAGTCGAAGAACATGTACGGCGCGTTGTGATGGCCGCTGCCCATCAGCATGCTGCTGTCGAAGGGGTTGCGGCCGAGTATCCAGTGCAGCTGGTCCCACGCGTAGACCTGCAGCTGCTCCTGGAAGGCGGTGTCGCCTGCATAGAGCGGCGCGGCCAGGCGCGCGGCGGCCGCAAGCGAAGCAAGACGCGCGTTCTCGCCCTGCCACCAGGGCGCGGCTTCGGTGTCATGGGGAAAGAAGAACGCCGTGCGCACGCGCCCATCGCCACCGCGCACGAGCTGGCGCGCATAGCCGAACGGATTGTTGACCTCGCGGGTAACCGCCAGCTCGGCCTGCAGCGAGCGCTTTACTGTGTCACGCACTTTCGCCTGCCGCCTGGCATCGGCGATGCCTGCGTACTCCACCAGCGCCAACACGGGCAGCCCCGCATCGGCGGGATGGAAGAAGGGACGCGTGCCGTCGTCGGCGCGCCAGTAGTCGCGGTGTCCACCATGCGTCACCAGGCGCGCCATCAGGCTGTCGGCGCGTGCGTCGGCCGCCTTGCGCCAGCCTTCGTCGTGCGTGGCGCGGTACAGCTCCACGGCGGCGAGCAGCGCGCAGTAATCGTCGACGATGTTTTCCTTGCCGTCGTTGATCAGCTCGCGGTTGTGCGCGTCAAGGAAGCGATATGCATCGATGGCGGCCTTGAGGTAGTCGCTGGAATGAAAGTCGCCATCCACGCCCGTGCCTGCCGCCCGCGCCAGCGCGGCGATGGCGATGCCGCCGCCACCGCGGAAGCTTGCTTCATAGGCGTGCGGCCCGTGCGCCGGCTGCTCGACGTGCTCGGTATGGTCGCCGGGCGTGAGCTTGATCTGCGTGCGCCAGTTCGGATCGCCAACGATGCGGTCCTGCGGCAGCTTGCCGGGGCCTGGGCCTTCGATGGACTGGTAGAACGAGCCATCCGGCCGCTTGTCGCGCACGAGGAAGTCGGCACCGAACAGGCCTTCGTCGAGCAGGCGGCGGTTGTACTCGCGGAAGTTCTTGTCGTTGCGTGCTTCCAGTTGCTGCCAGGTGCGCAGCAGGCTCCACGCGGCCAGCGGCACCTGCTGCGGGTTGAAATAGCTGGTGAGGTTCTGGTGCGACAGATGGATGCCGTAGTCACCGGTGGCGTCGTACCAGCCACCGTGCAGGTCGAGCGTGCCGGGCGTTCCATCGGGATGCGCCAGGTGCGTATCGGCCTTGTCCAGCAGGCCGCTGGAACGCTGGCCCTTGAAGTAATAGATGACGTTGGAAAGCGTGTGCCGCTCGAGCACGTTGTCCTGCACCTCGAAGGTCCAGGAGCGCACGTCGTGGCCGTCCATCGGCCATTCAACGTAGTAATGGCCGGGGGTGCGCACGCTGCTGAAATCGGCGACGGCGTAGTCACCGCCCCAATGCGCCACCTTGCCGGTCTCCGACAGCGTGCCCTGCAGGGTCACTTTGCCGGTGTCGGCGTTCACGACGCGGAACGCGCGCGAAGCCGCCACCGCGTCGCCACTCACGATCGCCTGCTTGACCGCGCCGGTGTCGTAGCCGACCTGGTCGACCAACACCTTTGCTTCGGACGCCATTGCGACCTGGGCAGCGAGCAACCATGGAAAGACCGCGAGACGGCGACAGGACTTCATACCATCGACTCCAGCAGGTTTTTGGAACAGGTTGTACCGAACCCCGAAGAAAAAGCGGGCCCGGCAAGCGCGCCGGGCCCGTTTCGGGGAGAAAAAGTACTACACGGGATCAGAACTTGAAGTTGGCCTTCAGCATGTACTGGCGGCCGGTCACATATTCCGAGGACATCTGCGTCTTGCTGCCCAGGTACGCGTAGTACTTGGAGTTCAGCAGGTTGAGCATGTTCAGGGTCACCGAGAAGTTCTTATTGATCTCGTAACCCAGGGTGGCGTCCAGTTCCTTGAAGCCGTCGATATAGGTCGACGGTGCACCGGCCACGTAACCACCGGCGAGGTAGCTCGAACGGTAGGTGTAGGCCAGGCTGGCGCTGTACGGACCCTGCTCGTAGTACGGGGCGACCGTGTACGAGTTCTTGGAGTTGTACGGCAGCGCGCCACCGGTCTTGGTCGAGGCGTCGGAGTACGTGTAGTTGGCACGCAGGCCGAAGCCGTAACCGTAGGCCTGCTGGTAGCTGATGGTGCCGCCCTTGACCTTGGCGCTGCCGCCGTCGACCGGTGCGGTGACGTCGTAGGCGCACATGCCGGTGGTCGTGCACTTGCCCGAAGCGACCAGCGCTGCCGCGTTGTTGGCAAAACCCGCCTGGGACCACGAACCGTTCTGGCGCTCTTCCGTGGTGGCTGCGTTAACGATGTAGTTCAGCACGTGCTTGTAGAAGAACGACACGGCGACCATCGACTCCGGATTGAAGTACCACTCCGCCGAGCCGTCGAAGTTCACCGAACGATACGGCTTGATGTTCGGGTTGCCCGCGGCGGCCGTGAGCACCGTGTCGTTGGCGGCGAAGTACGGCGCCATCTGGTTGTACGGGGCATAGGCCAGCGTTTCCGACGCGGCACCGCGCAGGATCACGTCGGGCGTGACGTTCCAGGCGATGTTGAACGACGGCAGCCAGTTGTTGTGCGTGCTGTCCTGCGTGACGTAACCGAAGCCGGCCGGGAAGTCGCAAACCCAGTCGTTCGCCGCGGCGCAGGGCTGCGGGATCACCCAGCCGCTGCTGACGTTCTTGGTGTGCACGTAGCGCACGCCCAGGTTGCCGTGCACGGTGTCGGTGCCGTAGTTGGCCTGCAGGTAGGCCGCCTCGTTCTCCTGGGTGGTGGCCCAGGTGTTGTCCCAGTACGAGTTGGCGTCCTGCGCCACGCCGAAGCCCGGCGTGCTGGTGATCGCGTTGAAGATGGCGTTGGCGCCGGCGGTCTGCACGTGCTGGATCGCCGTCTGGCTCAGGCCCAGGCTCTTGCCGCCGTTGAGGTCGGTCAGGCCGCCAAAGCCGATCTGCTCGAGCGTGAGCGCCTGCGGACCGGTGTAGACGTTGAGCGTCTGGCTTTCCCAGTGCTTGGCATAACGCACGCCAGCCTGGATGTTGTTGAGGAAGCCGTCGAAGTCCTTGGTGAAGTCGAGCTGGCCGTAGGTGTCCTTGGCCTTGTAGAGCTCCTTGCCAAGGTTGCCGCCCCAGCCGTTGTCGGCCCAGTAGCTCGGGTCGTTGGCGGTGGTCGGATCGGTGTACTGCGGGCCCTGGTTGATGGACCAGTTGAAGCCGCCGCCGTAGTAGATCTCCTTCACGGCCGCCTGCATCGGGTTGCGCGAGGTGCTCACGCCAGCCTGGCCGTCCAGGCGCCAGCCGTCACCCTTGTACTCGCCCGACAGGTCCACGCCCTTGGTGGTGATGACGGACTTGCGGGCGTTGTTGTCGGCGTAGGTGTCGGCCGTGCTGACGCAGTTGAGGTTGTTCTGGCACGGCGTACCGACCTGGCTGCCGCTGGTGATGATGCCGTTGGGGCCTTCATTCAGCGAGGTGATGCCGGCCGGGTTGTGCAGCGCCCACGGGTACAGCGACTGGTTGAGGTTGCTCAGGTTGTCCCGGGCATACATCAGGCCGAGGTTGAAGCTCAGGTTGTCCACCGGCTTCCACTGCACGTTCGAGGTGACGCTGTCGCGCTTCTCGGTCTGCTGGAAGTTGGAAACGCTGATCTGATTCGGGATCTGGTCGGTCAGCTTGATCTTGCCGGCCGCCACTTCAGCCGCCGCCACCGGGCTCTTGCTGACGATGTCGGACACCGAGGAGTAGCCGTAGTTTTCCAGGCCCTGGCGGTTCTGGAACTGCTCGTAGTGCTGGTACGACACGTCGACGCCGAAGGTCTTGTCGTCGTTGCGCCAGCTGTAGAACAGCGAGCCGGACGGACGGCTGTCCTTGACCATGTCGTTGTAGTTCACGCCGAACGAACCGCTGAGCGTATTGGCCGGTACGTCAAGCGGCTTGACCGTGTGCATGATGATGGTGCCGCCGAGGGCACCTTCCGGCAGACGGGCTTCTGGGCTCTTGTAGATCTCGAGGCGGCCGATCACTTCCGGCGCGAGCAGCGAGTAGTTGAAGCCGCGGTTCGGCGCGTCATCGTACAGCCACACGGCCTGGGCCACCGGGTGGCCGTCGAGCAGGGTCAGGTTGAGGCTGGGATCCATGCCGTTGATGCTGACGCGCTGCGTCGCACCCAGCTGGCGATCGAGCGTGACGCCCGGAATCTGCGCCAGCGCTTCGGCCACATTGCTGGCCGGGAACTTGCCAATGTCCTCGGCCGTGATGGCGTCGACGATGGCGTCCGCGTTGCGCTTGGTGTCCATCGACGCCTGCAGGCTGGCGCGGATACCGGTGACGGTGACGGTTTCCAGCTGCTTGGCCTTGGACTGGTCAGGTGCCTGATCCGACGACTGCGACTGCGGCGCCGGGCCGGAGGCCGGAGCGGCGGTCTGCGCGTAAAGCGAACCGGACAAACAGAGTCCGGCAACGATGCTGGCGGCTAGCAGAGTCTTGCGATGTGACATGGTTTCCTCCCCTCGAAGGCGTTTCTGCAGCGGAAGTTGTGGGTCGTCCGACTGCTTGCGTGGTGTCTGGGCTCGCGCCCGGTTCAATGCAACGGTGTGGTGCTGACTCGGTACTGCGTTCTCCCCTGGGTCTTACGTTCGCCCGTCCAGGTACAGGCCGGCTGCACCGATCACACCGTGCTGGCCGTGCTCCATCAGTCGTACGGGAACCTGCTGCAGAAAGGCGCGCATGACGCCCTTGTTGAAAAAGCGCTGGCGGAAGCTGCTGGCCAGCAGCACCTCGCGGATCTGCGGAAGAATGCCGCCGGCCAGGAACACGCCGCCGCGTGCGCCATACAGCAGGCACAGGTCGCCGACGAAGCTGCCCAGCAGGCCGCAGAACACCTCCAGCGCTTCCACGGCCGCCTCGTCGCTACGCTCCAGGGCTGCCTGCGTGACCTGCGCGGGCAGGGTCAGCACCGGCGGCTGGTGGCGCAGGGCGCACAGCGCGCGATACAGGTTGAGCAGGCCGGGGCCGGACAAGGCATGTTCGAAGGAAACGTAAGCACGGCCACGGGCGAGGTGGCGCAGGATTTCGATTTCACGTTCGTTGCCCGGTGCCAGCGCGATCTGGCCCGCTTCGGTGGCCAGCACGGTGGCGTGCGGGTGACCCGGCAGCAGTACGGCCGAGCCCAGGCCGGTGCCCGGGCCCATCACCAGCACCGGACCTTCGGCCGGCGGCGCCTCGCTGTCGATCACGGCGGTGGTGTCGGCGGTGCTCAGGAACTGGGTGGCGTAGGCCACGGCTTCGAAGTCGTTGACGACGGCGAGCTGCTCGATGCCCAGGCTGTCGCGGATGTCGCGGATGGAGACCGGCCACGGCAGGTTGTCGTTGACGATGGCGTCGCCCAGCACGTAGCCGGCGCTGGCCACCGCGCAGCGGTTCACGTGCACGGCGTGGTCCAGCTGGCCGACGAAGTCCTGCAGCACCGCCGTCAGGCTCGGCCAGTCCGCGCAGGCGTAGCGGTGGTATTGCAGCACCGTCACCGGACGCACGCCGTCCGGCTCGCGGCTCACCAGCCCGATGCGGGCATGTGTGCCTCCGACGTCCGCAGCGAGAAACATGGCTTCTTGCGCCAAGAACTCGCGTGCGTTGTGGCTGACCCCTTCGACCACTGCGATCCCCTCGTCATGCTCGTGTCACGTTCCTGTGAACGCGATCCCATGCCGCCGGAGTCTGGTTAAAGGCTGACAACGTTGTCAACAATTCCTGGACGGCCTAGGAAAAAGACCTATGTGGCATAGCAACAAGAGGCCACGACACCGCTGGACAATGTCCACAGGACAAAAAATTCAATTCATTGTTTTAGCGATATTTTCAAGCTAATAAAGCACGGCCAGACGGCCATTTCGCATTGCGCCACGACAACGAAATCTCTCCATGACCCAAGGCGGTCATTTTCTACCTCCAAAGGGGGGATTTCCGGCCTTTCATACATGGCCGGATGACCAGGAACCCCCAACGGCCAGGCCCCGTTGCACCCACAGCTTGCCGCGGGAGTCCGCGACGCAACTCCACGTCCCGTGTACGCACGCCCGCAGGCAGGCGAGGCGGCATGCATCACGAATGGCCGCGATGGCGGGCCGCGCGGATCGGCAAAGCACCCCGCTTCTGCAACACTTCCCGAGTGACTTATTGCCGCCCGCGAATCACCTGCATGCCGATGATGTTGATGTGCGCCATGGACGCCACCGTTGCCCGCCACCCACGGGCGCCGCAGACATGACGAACCCACGGTCGGACGTGCAGTGGGAGGCGCTTGCGGAGGACGCGTGGCTCCTGCGTTTCGGCGACACCATCGACATGGCGGTCAATGCCCGGGTGCACGATGCGGCCACGCTGCTGCAGGCCCTTCTGCCCGAGGTCGAGTGTGTGCCGGCCTATGCCAGCCTGCTGCTGCGCTTCGATCCGATGCACTGGCTGGATGACCGGGGCACTTTCGACGGCCACCGCCTGCGCAGCGCCATCGAGGCGGCATTGCGAAGCGCGCCGGCTCACCGGGCCGCGCCTCGCGAAATGACCCTGCCCGTCTGCTACGACGGTGCCGACCTGCACGAGGTGGCCGCGCACACGCAGCTGACGACCGGGGAGGTGATCGCCCGCCATGCAGCCGCCACGTATCGCGTGGCCATGCTCGGATTCGCGCCGGGTTTCCCGTATCTGCTGGGACTGGATCCCGCGCTGGCCATGCCGCGCCGCAGCCAGCCGCGCCTCAGCGTGCCGGCGGGCAGCGTCGCTATCGGTGGTTCGCAGACTGGCATCTATCCGCAGGCGCTGCCGGGTGGATGGCAGTTGATCGGGCGCACGCCGGTATGCCTGTTCGATCTGGCCGCTGCATCGCCATCGCTGCTCCAGCCGGGCGACCAGGTGCGCTTTCGCGCCATCGACGAGCATGAGTATCAGCAGCTCGCCGCGAGCACCGGACGGTCGGCATGAGCATCGAGGTCATCAAACCCGGCCTGCTCAGCAGCCTGCAGGACGCCGGCCGTCGCGGCCTTGCCAGCCTGGGCCTGGGCCGCGCCGGCGTCATGGACGAGCCGGCCTGGCGCCTGGCCAATGCGCTGGTCGGCAACCGCGCCGACGAGGCGGCGCTGGAGATCACGCTCGCTGGCCCGACGCTGCGCTTCGCCGGCGATGCGGTGATCGCCCTCACCGGCGGCATCATCGAAGCGCGCGCGGACGGTCAGCCGCTGCCACCCTGGACCACCTGTTTCCTGCCCGCCGGCACCCTGCTTCGGCTGGGTGGCATGCGGCACGGCTGCCGCAGCTATCTCGCCGTGCGTGGCGGCTTTGATGCCGCGCCCGTGCTCGGCAGCCGCAGCACGGACCTGCACGCGCATATCGGTCCATTCGACGGAAGAGCGCTGCAGGCCGGCGACACCCTGACTATCGGCGGGCACGACGCGGCGCCCTGGTTTGCTTCCGCACGCGGCGCGCAGGCACTGCGCTGGGGCCTCGACCCGCAGCCGTGGCACGACTACGCCCACGCACCGCTTGGCTTGTTGCGCGGGCGTCACTACGACGCGCTGGACGGGGCATCGAAGCGCGCGCTGACGGCGCAGCGCTTCGTGGTCAGCAAGGACAGCAACCGCACGGGCAGCCGCTTGGATGGCCAGCCGTTGCGACTGGATCACCCACTCGAATTGGTGTCCGAAGCCACCCTGCCCGGCACCCTCCAACTGCCACCCTCGGGACAACCCATCCTGCTGCTCACCGAGGCACCGGTGACGGGCGGCTATCCGCGCATCGGCCAGCTGGCGGCCGTGGACCTGCCGCGGCTTGCGCAGCGCCGGCCCGGCGATACCGTATGCTTCCGCGACATGACTATGGATGACGCGCTGCAGCGCCTGCGCGCACGGAACGACGCACTGCAAACACTGATCCAACGCATCGCACAACGGCTGGAATCCGCATGAAAAGCCCCATGGCCAAGACCATCGACATCAACAGCGACCTGGGCGAGTCCTTCGGCGCATGGCGCATGGGCGACGACGCCGCGCTGCTCGCCATCGTCAGCTCGGCCAACATCGCCTGCGGTTTCCACGGCGGCGACCCGGACATCATGCGCGGCACCGTGGCGCTGGCCGTGCAGCACGACGTGGCCATCGGCGCCCACGTTTCGCTGCCGGACCTGCAAGGTTTCGGGCGGCGCGAAATGGCGGTGACGCCGAACGAGGCCTATGCCCTGACGCTCTACCAGATCGGCGCGCTGCACGGCTTCGCGCAGGCCGCAGGCACGCGCCTGCGCCATGTAAAGCCGCATGGCGCGCTGTACAACATGGCCGCCCGCGATGCGGCGCTGGCATCCGCCATTGCATGTGCCGTTCGCGATTTCGACCCGTCGCTGCGCCTGTTCGGGCTGGCCAACTCGGCGCTGATCGACGCCGGCATCGCTATCGGCATCCCGGTGGCCGCCGAAGCCTTCGCCGATCGCCGCTATCGGGCGGATGGCTCGCTGCAGCCACGCCGCGAACCCGATGCCGTGATCCAGGAGAGCGACGAAGCGATAGCGCAGGCGATGGCGATGGCCCGCGAAGGGCAGGTATGCGCCGTGGATGGCAGCGTCATCACCCTTCAGGCCGACACCCTGTGCGTGCATGGCGACGGCTCGCATGCGGTCGCCTTTGCGCGCCAGCTGCGCGCCGCGCTGGAGGCGGCCGACATCGGCATCGCACCACCGCACGCCACGGGCAAGCGCGCATGAACTATTGGCCGCTGCTGGGCGTTGCGGTCATCGTCATCGGCTTTGCGCTGCGCTTCAATCCCGTACCGGTAGTGGTGTGTGCCGCGCTGCTGAGCGGTGTGCTGGCGGGCATGCCGATACCTGCGCTGCTGGCGCTGCTGGGCAAGAGTTTCGTGTCCTCGCGCATGCTGCTGATGTTCGTGCTCACCCTGCCCGCCATCGGCCTGCTCGAACACGCCGGTCTGCGCGAGCACGCACAGCAATGGATGGGGCGCTTGCGTGGCATGACGCTGGCACGCCTGCTGATCGGCTATCTGCTGGTGCGCGAACTGCTGGCGATGCTGGGGCTGACCGGCGTGGCCGGCCATCCGCAGACGGTGCGCCCGCTGCTGGCACCGATGGGTGAAGCCGCGGCGGAGAAGATCCATCCGGGACTCACCGACGGGGATCGCGAGGAGGTACGCGCCGTCGCCGCCGCCACCGACAACATCGGCCGCTTCTTCGGCGAGGACGTGTTCATCGCGCTGGGCGCCGTGCTGCTGATCCAGGGTTTCTACGCCCAGCACGGCATCGAGCTGACGCCGCTTGCCATTGCGCTCTGGGCGCTGCCCACCGCCATCGCCGCGTTCGTGATCCAGTCCGTCCGCATCTGGCTGTTTCAGCGCCGCTTGAAGCGTCGTGCTTCGCCCTTCCCCACCGGGCAGGAAACCTGAGCATGCTGCGCATCGAATACGCCTACTGGCTGATCGCGGCATTCCTGCTCTACACGTCCTGGCGCAAAGCGCGCGAACGACAGGTTTACTGCGCGGCATTCTGGGGTCTGCTGGGCCTGCTGTTCGCCACTGGCGACGCGGTACTCGCCGCCCAGCAGGCAGGCCATGAACTGCCCGCGCAGCTCGCGGGTTGCGCGGTGATTGCGCTGGCCTTGATTGCGCCACGCATGCGGCGGAAGGCGCACCCGGAAACGGCGAGCGCATCGGCACGGCTGGCATCCGCACTTCGGCTTGGTCACAAACTGTTCGTGCCCGCCTTGATGATCCCCTTGGTGACGCTGGTGGTCGCGCTGATCGGCGAACACCTCTCCATCGGCGGGTATGCGCTGTTCGCCAAGCCGCAGATGACACTGACGGGCCTGATGCTGGCCTGCGTCATCGCCCTGGTGGCGGCGGCCCGCGTCGCACACGCCCCCCTGCTTCAAGGGCTGTCGGAAGGCCACCGCCTGCTTGACGCCATCGGCTGGGCAGCACTGCTGCCACTGCTTCTTGCCGCGCTGGGCCAGGTGTTCACGCAAAGCGGCGTCGGCGCCGCCATCGCCGCCCTGGCCGGGATGATCCTGCCCGAAGGCAACGCCTTCCTCTGCCTGCTGGTGTTCTCGCTGGGCATGGTGCTGTTCACCGTGATCATGGGCAACGCGTTCGCCGCCTTCCCGGTGATGATGGCGGGCATCGGCCTGCCGCTGCTGGTACAGCGCTATGGCGCGAACCCCGCCATCCTCGGCTCCATGGGCATGCTGTGCGGTTATTGCGGCACGCTGCTGACGCCGATGGCCGCCGACTACAACCTGGTGCCGGCCGCCCTGCTGGAGCTGCGCAACCCTTACGGCGTAATCCGCGCGCAGGCATGGAGTGCGGCGGGCATTTTCATCGCCACCTTCGTCGCCATGTCGCTGCTGGTGTTCCGTTGAACACCGGCGGCGTCACGAGGTACCACGCATGAGCAAACATCCCCGCATCCTGCTGACCGGCTTCACGCCATTCGGCCATGAGGACATCAACCCCTCGTGGGAGGCCGTCCGCGAACTGGATGGCCAGCTGATCGGCGGTCATCGCGTGGTGGCGCGCCTGCTTCCCACGGTCTTCGCCGATTCGCAACGCGAACTGGAACGGGCAGTCAACGACGTCGAGCCCGCGATCGCGCTGGGGGTCGGGCAGGCCGGCGGGCGCAGTCGCCTTTCCATCGAACGGGTGGCGATCAACGTGCAGGATGCGCGCATCGCCGACAACGCCGGCGCGCAGCCCATCGACGAAGCCATCGTCGCGGATGGGCCCGCCGCGTACTTCAGCAACCTGCCGATCAAGGCGATGCTCAAGGCCTTGCTTGCCGAGGGCCTTCCGGCGGAGGTCTCGAACACGGCCGGCACCTTCGTGTGCAACCACGTGGCCTACCTGATGCTCCACCTGGCCCAGACGTACCCCGGCCTGCGCGCGGGCTTCATCCACATCCCCTATCTGCCATCGCAGGCGGCACGCTTCCCTGACACGCCGAGCATGGCCAAGGACGACGTGGTGCGCGCACTGGCCATCGCACTGGAAGTGGCGGCAACCCGGCACGCCGATGTCCGGCTCGGCGCCGGCACGCTCGACTGACGCGCAGAAAAAAGGGGCCTGGCAAAACGCCAGGCCCATACCGGGGAGTTGCGGGTAATCAAAGCTTGAAGTGGGCCTCGAGGATGTACTCGCGGCCCTGCTTGTACTCGTTGGCCAGCTCCGTCATCTCCGCACCGTAGAACTGCTTGTAGGTCGAGTTGAGCAGGTTCAGCGCGTCGAAGGTGAGCGAGAAGTGCTGGTTGAACTTGTAACCCACTGACGCATCCAGCTCCTTGTAGCTGTCGGTGTAGGAGTCCGGGGCACCGGCCACGTAGCCGCCGGCGAGATACTTGCTGCGGTAGTTGTACGACATGCTCGCGGTGTACGGCCCCTTCTCGTAGTACGGGGCGAGGGTGTACGAATCCTTGGAGTTGTACGGCAGCGGTCCGCCGGCAGCGGTGCGGGAGTCGGAGTAGGTAAAGTTGGCGCGCACGCCGAAACCCGTGTCGCCAAACGCTTCCTGGTAGCTGATCGCCGCACCCTTGACCTTGGCGCGACCGCCGTTGATCGGCGCGGACACGCTGTACTGGCAGTAGCCCGCCAGCGTGCAGAAGCCGTTGGCGACCAGCATCTGGCCGGTGGAGCCCTGGATCAGCTGCGCCCACGAACCGTTCTGGCGCCCCTGCGTGGTGGCGGCGTTGACCACGTAGTTGAGCACGTTCTTGTAGAAGCCCGACACCGCCACCATCGACTCATTGTTGAAATACCACTCGCCCGACAGGTCGAAGTTCACTGAGCGATACGGCTTGAGGTTCGGGTTGCCGGCCGTGGCGGTAAGCACGGTGTCGTTGGCTTCGAAGTACGGCGCGTACTGGTTGTACGGCGCGTAGGCTTCGGTTTCCGAGGCGGCGCCGCGCAGGATCACGTCAGGCGTGACGTTCCAGGCGATGTTGAAGGCCGGCAGCCACTGGTTGTTGGTACTGCTGGAGCCCACGTAGCCGAAGCCCGGCGGGAAGGCGCAATCCCAGGTGCTGCAGGTGCTGGGTACGTTGTAGCCCCACGAGTTGATCTTGGTGCGCACCCAGCGCACGCCCAGGTTGCCGTGCACGACGTCGTTGCCGTAGTTCAACTGCGCGTAGGCCGCAGTGTTCTCCTGCTTCACGTTGAAGGTGTTGTCCCAGTAGTCCACCGGGTCGTTGGCGATCAACGTGTTGCCATTCAGCACAGCGTTGTAGATGGACTGGAAGCCCAGCGTCTGCACGTGGCGAACGGAGCTGCCGGACAAGCCGATGTCCGAGGAGCCCTGCAGGTTGGTCAGGCCACCGTAGCCGATCTGGTTGAGGGTGACATTGGGCACGCCCACGTTGTAGATCAGCAGCGACTGGCTTTCCCAGTGCGTGGCCCAGCGCGCGCCAACCGTCACGTTGTTGAGGAAGCCGTCGAAGTCCTTGGTGAAATCGAGCTGGCCGTACTCGTCGCGCGCCTTGTACGGCTTGTAACCGATGTTGCCGCCGAAGTTGTTGTCGGCCCAGTACTGCGGATTGTTCGCCGAGGCGAGATCGGTGTAGTTGAAGCCCTTGTTCATGCTCCAGTCGAAGCCGCCACCGTAGAACAGCTCCTTGAACGCCTGGCTGATGTCGTTGTTGGACGTGCTCACGCCCAGCTGCCCGGATACGCGCCAGCCATCACCCTTGTAGGTGCCGCGCCAATCCGCGCCCTTGGTGCGGATAAACGACTTGCGCGCGTCGTTATCCATGAAGGTTTCCGCCGTGCTGGTGCACGAGGTCGTGTTGAAGCACGGCGTGCCGACCTGCGTACCGGACGCGATAAGGCCGTTGCTGCCGGCGTTGAGATGCGAGATGCCGGCGAAGTTGAAGCCGGCAATCGGGTACATCGAGACGTTGAGGTTGTCGAGGCGGTCGGTCATGTACAGCAGGCTGAGCGTGCTGTCGAAATGTTCGTTCGGCCGGTACTGCAGGTTCACCAGCACGCTGTTGCGCTTTTCGGTCTGCTGGAAGTTGGCCGAGTTGATCTCGGTCGGCATCAGGTCCGAGGAGTGGATCTGGCCTGCCGCGACCTGCGCGGCGATGGCGGGATTGACTGCAGCGATCGCCGACACCGGGGTGTAGCTGAAAATTTCCTGGCCCTGGCGGTCCGTGCGCTGCTCGTAGTGCTGGATGGACACGTCCGCGCCGAAGGTCTTGTCCGCGTTGCGCCAGCTATAGAACACCGAGGCATTCGGTCGCGTCTTGTCGATCATGTCGTTGTAGTTCACGCCCACCGAACCGCTGAGCGTGTTCGCTGGCACGTCGAGCGGCTGGATGGTGTGCATGATCACGGTGCCGCCCAGGCTGCCTTCGGGCAGGCGCGCCTCCGGGCTCTTGAAGATCTCCAGCGAGCCAAGGATTTCCGGCGGCAGCAGCGAATAGTTGAAGCCGCGATTGGGGCTGTCGCCGTACAGCCACATGGCCTGGGCCACCGGGTGGCCATCGAGGAAGGCCAGGTTGAGGCTGGGATCGATGCCGTCAATGCTCACGCGCTGCGTGGCGCCGAACGCGCGGTCCAGGGTGACGCCCGGAATCTGCGCCAGCGCCTCCGCCACATTGGTGGCGGGGAATTTGCCGATGTCCTCCGCCGTGATGGCGTCGACGATGGCGTCGGCGTTGCGCTTGGTATCCAGCGACGCCTGCAGGCTGGCGCGGATGCCGGTGACCGTCACCGTCTCCAGCTGCTTGGCCTGGGACTTGTCCGGGGCGTTCTGCGGCGTGGCGGTGCCCGTGGTGGTCGATGGCGTGGGGTTGGTGCCGGTCTGCGGTGCGTCCTGCGCCTGGAGCGAGATGGATATACACAATCCGGCAACGATGCTTGCGGCTAGCAGAGTCTTTCGGTGTGACATGACGTCCTCCCCTCGAAGGCTTCACTGCAGGAGATGCCGTGCGACATCGGCTGCGGCGTGTCGATCGGGCGTGGGCCCGGTTGGATGGATGGGAACTACCTGGGTACCTTGTTCTCCCCGGCGCGAGGGCTTTGGGGCCCGCCCTCTCGGTCTTGCTGCTCGAGAAATAGCCCGGCGGCGCCGATGACGCCGTGCTGGCCGTGCTCCATCAGTCGTACGGGAACCTGCTGCAGAAAGGCGCGCATGACGCCCTTGTTGAAAAAGCGCTGGCGGAAGCTGCTGGCCAGCAGCACCTCGCGGATCTGCGGAAGAATGCCGCCAGCCAGGAACACGCCGCCGCGTGCGCCATACAGCAGGCACAGGTCGCCGACGAAGCTGCCCAGCAGGCCGCAGAACACCTCCAGCGCTTCCACGGCCGCCTCGTCGCTGCGCTCCAGGGCTGCCTGCGTGACCTGCGCGGGCAGGGTCAGCACCGGCGGCTGGTGGCGCAGGGCACACAGCGCGCGATACAGGTTGAGCAGGCCGGGGCCGGACAAGGCATGTTCGAAGGAAACGTAAGCGCGGCCACGGGCGAGGTGGCGCAGGATTTCGATTTCACGTTCGTTGCCCGGTGCCAGCGCGATCTGGCCCGCTTCGGTGGCCAGCACGGTGGCGTGCGGGTGACCCGGCAGCAATACGGCCGAGCCCAGGCCGGTGCCCGGGCCCATCACCAGCACCGGACCTTCGGCCGGCGGCGCCTCGCTGTCGATCACGGCGGTGGTGTCGGCGGTGCTCAGGAACTGGGTGGCGTAGGCCACGGCTTCGAAGTCGTTGACGACGGCGAGCTGCTCGATGCCCAGGCTGTCGCGGATGTCGCGGATGGAGACGGGCCACGGCAGGTTGTCGTTGACGATGGCGTCGCCCAGCACGTAGCCGGCGCTGGCCACCGCGCAGCGGTTCACGTGCACGGCGTGGTCCAGCTGGCCGACGAAGTCCTGCAGCACCGCCGTCAGGCTCGGCCAGTCCGCGCAGGCGTAGCGGTGGTATTGCAGCACCGTCACCGGACGCACGCCGTCCGGCTCGCGGCTCACCAGCCCGATGCGGGCATGCGTGCCTCCGACGTCCGCAGCGAGAAACGCCCCCTGCAGCCGCGGAAGCTGGCGCGATGTCAGGTTGTGGTTGCCGCTTTGCGCCACCGACATCCCCTCCCCACGCTGGGGCCGCACCCACCCTGGGCGACCCTGCCATGGGCCGAGTCTCGTCCCGTTATGACAACGTTGTCAACACAGCGTTTTATCATGCGAAACAAGGATTTGGCGCGGCCCAGCAATCGCAGCAAATAACGCCGTTCGCGCAGGATCGTGATGCATCGCAACATGCTGTATCAGCAACGATTTTTGCCTGTCGAACCGGTCAAGGCTGCTGACAAAACGGGGCTACCGCGCCGCAACATGAGGGCGGCGGCATGGGGGTCTTCGGGGCCAACCAGGGATGGGGACGCGATGGCTTGTCCGTGTCAAAATTTGACAACGTTACGCTTAGCGTCGATAAAAGCTCTTTCGGGGAATCAGGACCGGCTTCGGTCCGTCGTTCAGCGGCAATCCGCGGGGAGTAAAGTCCATCCATGTCTGCCACTACGCTTGCCGCCGGCGAGTCACGCTCTTCCAGCGTGGTGCCGATGCTTATCATCGGCGTGCTGTTCTTCATCTTCGGTTTCGTCACCTGGCTCAACGGCCCGCTGATCACCTTCGTGAAGCTTGCCTTCAACGTGGATGACGTCTCGGCGTTCCTCGTGCCACTGGTGTTCTACTTTTCGTACTTCTTCCTGGCCATTCCTTCCTCCAGCGTACTTCGCCGCACCGGCATGAAGAAAGGCATGGGCCTGGGCCTGTTCGTGATGGCGATCGGCGCGGTGGTGTTCGGCCAGTTCGTCAGCATGCGCGTCTTCTATCCAGCGCTTTTCGGCCTGTTCGTGATCGGCGCGGGCCTCGCGTTGCTGCAGACCGCGTCCAATCCGTACATCAGCATCCTCGGCCCCATCGACAGCGCCGCGCAGCGCATCGCCTTCATGGGCATCTGCAACAAGGTGGCCGGCGCGCTGGCGCCGTTCGTGTTCGGCGCGCTGGTGCTCAGCGGCATCGACACGTTCGATACCCAGGTGAAGGCAGCCGCGACGCCGGAAGCGAAGGAGGCCCTGCTCAACGCCTTCGCCGCCAAGATCCACATGCCGTACATGATCATGGCGGGCCTGCTGGTGCTGCTGGCGATCTGGGTGGTCCGTTCGCCGCTGCCGGAAATCAAGCCGGCCGGCGCCAACGCCGAGTCGGACATCGGCCACGCCAAGGGCGGCATCTTCAGCTTCCCGCACCTGTGGCTGGGCGTGCTGTGCCTGTTCCTCTACGTGGGCGTGGAAGTGATGGCGGGCGACGCCATCGGCACCTACGGCCAGGGCTTTGGCCTGCCGCTGGATGAAACGAAGCATTTCACCTCGTACACGCTGATCGCCATGCTCGCGGGTTACCTCGCCGGCCTGGTGCTGATCCCCCGCTTCATCTCGCAGCAGAGCTACCTCGCGGTATCGGCGGTGATGGGCGTGCTGTTCACGCTGGGGGCGTACTTCACCACCGGCCATGCCTCGGTGGGTTTTGTCGCGGCGCTGGGCTTCGCCAACGCCATGATGTGGCCGGCGATCTTCCCGCTGGCCATCCACGGCCTGGGGCGCCTGACCGAACGCGGCTCGGCCCTGCTCATCATGGCGATCGTGGGTGGTGCGCTGGTGCCGCAGCTGTTCGTGCACCTGAAACAGCATTTCAACTTCCAGCTGGTATTCATGGCGCTGATGGTGCCCTGCTACCTGTACATCCTGTACTACGGCCTCAAGGGGCACCGCGTCGGCCAGCACGCGCGCTGAGCTTAGGGACGGCGCGCCGGACGCGCCGTCCGCAGGCACAGCTGCGCTGGGCTACGATGCCACCACTTCATCCCGTATTGCCGGAGTTTTCACGTTGCGCAACCCCACCATCAAGGACGTCGCCAAACGTTCGGGCGTTTCGCTCAAGACCGTCTCGCGCGTGATCAATCACGAGGCATCGGTGCGCGCCGATACGCGCGAGAAGGTCGAGCGCGCGATCGAGGCATTGGGCTACCAGCCCAACCCCTCCGCACGCGGCCTGCGCAGCACGCATGCCTACGCCATCGGGCTGGTCTACGACAACCCGAACGCGCACTACGTGATCAGCATGCAGGACGGCGTGCTGTCCGCCTGCCGCGAGCGCGGCTTCGGCCTGCTGATCCATCCCTGCGATTCGTCCTCGCCGGAACTCGCGGCGGAACTGTGCGCGCTGGTCGAACGTAATCGCCTGGCCGGCCTGGTGCTGGCGCCGCCGATGTCCGAACAGGCCGAGCTGATCAACACGCTGACCGAGAATGACGTTAGCTTCGTGCGTATCATTTCCTCGCGCGAAGACCCCCATGACGGCGCGCCCTGCGTCTACATCGACGACCGCAGCGCGGCCTACGCGATCACCGAACACCTGATCCAGATGGGTCACCAGCGCATCGGCTTCCTGTGGGGCGAACCGCATCACCGGTCCAGCCCGGAGCGTTACCAGGGCTATGCCGACGCGCTGCGCGACTACGGCCTGCCGCTGGACAAGAAGCTGGTGCTGCCCGGCCGCTATGCGTTCGACGACGGTTTCCGCGGCGCGCGCAAGCTGCTCGCGCTGAAGGAACCGCCGACCGCCATCTTCGGCAGCAACGACGAGATCGCCGCGGGCGTACTCGCCGCCGCGCGCTCCAGCGGGCTGGACGTACCGTGGAACCTTTCCATCGCCGGCTTCGAGGACAGCCCGTTCTCCAAGCAGGCCTGGCCCGCGCTCACCACCGCCCGCCAGTCCACCAGCGACATCGGCCGCCACGCAGCGCTACAGCTGATGGCCGAGCTGCAACGCAAGGCTGGCGCGACGGTAGAGCTGCCGCACAGCGAATGTTTCGTACCCGAACTGGTCGTGCGCGGCTCCACCGCGCCGCCGCAAACCCCGACGCCACGCAAGGGCTGAGGCCACGCCTCGATCCGAGCGGCGTGCGTCCACACGCATGCCAAGAGATAGACGATGAAGCAAGCCAGCGACACCCTGATGTACCGCGAGGCCCACGAGGCGGCCGCCGTGGTCGAGCGCCAGCTGCGCGAGAACGCGCCGATCCTGAAGAAGCTCGGCGAACAGCTGCGGACCCAGCCGCCCCGCTTCATCGTCACCTGTGCGCGCGGCAGTTCCGACCACGCCGCCGCCTATGCGAAGTACGTGTTCGAAACCCGGCTTGGCCTGATCACCGCGTCGGCGTCGCCGTCCATCTCCTCGATCTACGACGCCGACCTGCATCTGGACGGCGCGCTGTTCATCGCCATCTCGCAGTCGGGCAAGAGTCCCGACCTGCTGCGTAGCGCGCAGGCCGCCAAGGACGCCGGCGCGCACGTGGTGGCGCTGGTGAACGTGGAAGACTCTCCGCTCGCGCAGATGGCGGACACCTTCGTGCCGCTGCGCGCCGGCCCGGAACTCAGCGTGGCCGCGACCAAGAGCTACCTCGCCACGCTCGCCGCCGTGCTGCAGCTCACCGCGCATTGGGGCAACGACGCCGAACTGTACGGCATCGTCGAACGCCTGCCGGAGGATCTGCGCCGCGGCTGGGACTGCGACTGGAGCCCGATGGTCGAAGGCCTCACCAAGGCGAGCAGCCTGTTCGTGGTCGGCCGCGGCTTTGGTTTCGGCGCCGCGCTGGAGGCCGCGCTCAAGCTCAAGGAAACCTGCGGCCTGCATGCCGAAGCCTTCAGCGCAGCCGAAGTGAAGCATGGCCCGATGGCCATCGTGGGCGAAGGCTTTCCCGTGCTGTTCTTCGCCCAGGGCGACGGCACGCAGGACAACACCATCGCCGTGGCGAACGAATTCCGTGCACGCGGCGCGCGCGTGTTCATTGCCGCACCGGGCAACCACGATCCGGACAAGCTGCCGCTGCCCGATGGCGTGTCGCCGATGGTGACCCCACTGCTCGCCGTGCAGAGTTTCTATCGCGCGGCCAGTGCACTGTCGCTGGCGCGCGGTTTCGATCCCGACGTGCCGCCGCATCTACGCAAGGTGACGGAGACGATGTAATGACCACGCCCCTTACCGCACTCGTCAACGGTCGCGTGCTCACCGACCACGGCCCGCGCAACGGATGGGTGGTGCTGGTGCGCGGCGAGCGCATCGAAGCCATCGTCCCTGCCGACGATGCGCGCATCACCGGCGCGCAGCAGCACGACCTGAAGGGCCGGCTGTTGCTGCCGGGCTTTATCGACGTGCAGGTCAACGGCGGCGGCGGCGTGCTGTTCAACGCCGAGGCCACCGTGGAAGCGCTGGCCACCATCGGCGCGGCGCACCGCAAGTACGGCACCACCGGCTTCCTGCCCACGCTGATCACCGACACCGCCGACGTGATGCGCAAGGCGCTCGATGCGGTGGACACGGCCATCGAGCAGGGCGTGCCGGGCGTGCTGGGCATCCACCTGGAAGGCCCGTTCCTCGCCACCGCGCGCAAGGGTATCCACGACGCCAGCCTGTTCCGCCTGCCCGATGCCGAGGACATCGCCGCCATCACGCGCAACCGTCGCGGTGTGGTGATGCTGACGCTGGCCGTGGAAGAAGTGCCGCTCGACACCATCCGCCAGCTCAGCGAAGCCGGCGTGCTGGTGGTGGCCGGCCACACCGCGGCCACCTACACCCGCACGCGCGCCGCGCTCGACGCGGGCGTGTGCGGCTTCACCCATCTCTACAACGCGATGACCCCACTGGGCAGCCGCGAGCCTGGCGTGGTCGGCGCGGCACTGGACGATCCGCACAGCTGGTGCGGGCTGATCGTCGACGGCCACCACGTGCACCCGGTCGCGCTGCGCATCGCCATCGCGGCGAAGGCCAAGGGCAAGAGCGTGCTGGTTACCGACGCCATGCCGCCGGTGGGTTCGGACAGCCCCGAGTACGTGCTCAACGGCCAGACCATCATCGCGCGCGACGGCATCTGCCAGAGCGATGCAGGCGTGCTCGCGGGTTCGGCGCTGGACATGGCGACCGGCGTGCGCAACCTGGTGGAGATGGTCGGCCTGCCGCTGGCCGAAGCCTCGCGCATGGCCAGTGCCTATCCCGCCGCGTGGCTTGGCCTGGATCGCACACACGGCCGCCTGGTCGCCGGGCAGCACGCGGATTTCGCCGTGCTGGACGACGGGCTGGTGGTGAAGGAAACCTGGATCTCGGGCGTTCGCTACGACGTTTGAGTGGCACCAGTTTTCATTTCAGCGAAGCCGTAATGAAAAACGGTTCGCGCCTCCCCAGCGTTTCCGCAAGCAACCATGTCCCTCACCGTCATTCCCGCGAAAGCGGGAATCCAGCGTCTTTAATACCTCGGTGCCGCGAGAAAAGGCACTGGATTCCCGCTTTCGCGGGAATGACGGTGAGGGATAGGTGGCTTTGAGCAAGTGCCTCTCAGTGCTCTCGCTTATTCGTACACGTGCAGCCGGTTGAAGATCCACGCGTGGTACGACTTCACCAGACCCGGCTGCGCGCAATCGGTGTAGAGGCCATTGCAACGGGTCCGCAGCGAGATGGCCGCCGAGAAGTACGGGTCGGTCGGCAGGTCCGCCGCCTGCAGCACCATGCTCGGCAACAAGGCGATGTCGAGCATGGGGTACTTCGGCAGCTCGGCACCCTGGAAGTTGCTCTTGATCATGTAATAGGTGAGGTAGTCCTTGTACGAGGACAGCCCATCCGGCCACGTGCGTGGCATGCCCCTGATCAGACCGCTGAACGACGGCTGGTGGTCGCCGAAGTGCACGATCACCGTGGGCTGCGCGCGATCGAGGAAGTCGTGCTCCAGCCCGTGCATCGCCACGTCGGAGTTGTGCAGGTTCGACAGATAGGTGTTGAAGTTGATCGACTCGCGCGTCGGCAGGCCCTTCAGTACGCCCTTGTTGAACGGCGGCGGCAGCACGGACAGCGGGTCGGTATCGTGCGGGCCGTGCTGCGCCAGCGTCAGGATCATCACGAACACCGGCTGGCCCGGCTTCTTCACCTTGTCGTAGACGCGCTTGGCGGCGTCGAACATCTGCTTGTCGGTTTCCTCCCACTCTTCCAGGCCCAGCTGGCTGGCGTCGTAGAACTGGTCGAAGCCATACGCCTTATAGGCGTTGCGGCCGTTGAGGAAGGAGCCGTTGGTCGGATAGATGGCCACGGTGAGGTAGCCCAGGCGCTGCAGCTGGCGCGGCAGGCTGTCCTGCACGTGCGGGGCGAGCACATACGGCGCGTACATGCCGCCGGGGCCGAAGATGTCCTGCGGCATGCCGGTGAGCGTGGCGAACTCGCTCACCCAGGTGCCGCCACCAAAGGTGTGCACGCGCATCGGGCCGGTGGCACGCGTGCGTCCGTCGTACTTGAACAACGACACGCGGCATTCAGGGACGTTGCACTCGGTGAAGTTGGACGGGTTGAAGGTGCTTTCTTCCAGCACCTGCACGATGTCCGGGTACGACGCGGGGGAGCGCGGGGTGGCGGCCGGCTCGCCCGAGGCGGTGGCGCCCCAGTCTTCCTCGGCCTTCGCATCGTCAGCCATGTCGGGCAGGTGGATGTCCGAGTCGCTGAAGTTGACGAAGAAGTTGGTGATCTGCGCGTCGTCGGAGAGCTTCTCCCACACGTTCCTCGCATGCACCTCGGCGAATGGGCCGTTGGGCAGCAGGCACAGCCAGAACGCAAAGCCCCACACCAGCACGCCGCTGGCGCGCATGGTCCACGCGCGGCGGGGGCTGAGGTGGGCCAGCAAGCGGCGGTCGAGGCGCCACACCGCCCACAGGGCCAGCGGCGTCAGCACGCACACGCCCAGCGAAAGCAGCCACAGGTGCGGGTAATGGCGCAGGGTTTCGAGCAGGCTGCTGCGCGCGTAGTAGATGAAGTCCGCCGGCATCAGCGGCGAATCGAGGTAACGCAGCTTCATCACGGACAGGAAGTTCAGCCCGAGGAACAGGCCGCCGCTCACCACAAGCGCGGTGGCCGGGCGCGCGAACGCCGACAGCAGCATGCCGAACGCACACACCATCAGGGCGATCACGAACGCCTGCTGCAGCAGGGCCGGCTCGCGCAGCGCGGTCATATTGACGCAGAACAGGAAGAAGGCGATGGCGAGCAGCCAGGGCCCACTCTTTCGCAGGAAGCGAAGCGGTTGTTGCGGCATATAAGGCGAGGCCCCCTGTTCGGCCCGGTGTCATCTGGGCGCAATTCTACGGTCTTGTCGCTGTCACATGCACAACGGCCGGCAACGGACAAACGGCGCCACCATGCGGTTCAGCGGCCGTTGAGCGGGCGGATCGTCACGCCGATCTGCTAGGTTTCCCGCTTTGACTCCCTTGCTTCCCCATGGACCGGACCATGCGCCTTCGCCTCCTCCCCCTCGCCGCCCTGGCCGCCGCCGTGCTGGCCGGCTGCGCCAGCCAGTCGACCCGGCATCCCGCCGCCCTGCCCGATGGCAGCCGCGCCCGGGTGGCGATCCTGGAAACCACGGACGTCCACTCCAACGTGCTCAGCTACGACTATTACAAGCAGCGCGAGGACGATTCGGTGGGCTACGAGCGGGTGGCCACGCTGATCCGCCGCGCCCGCGCCCAGTACCCGGACAACTTCCTGTTCGACAGCGGCGACACCATCCAGGGCAGCGTGCTGGCCGATTACCAGGCGCTGGTGAAGCCGGTCGGCTGCGACCAGGAGCTGGGCATCTATCAGGCCATGGACGCCATGGGCTACGACGGCGGCACCGCCGGCAACCACGAGTTCAACTACGGCCTGGGTTTCCTGTCGCAGGTCACCGGCACGCCGATGAACGTGGACGGCGGCCACAGCGACCGCTGCGTCGGCCCGCGTTTCCCGTTGGTGCTCTCCAATGTGTTCAGCGCCCGCGACGGCGCACCGATCTTCAAGCCGTGGACGGTGGTACAGAAGGACATCACCGTCACCGCGCCGGACGGCAGCACGCGCAAGCTGCCGCTGAAGGTCGGCATTATCGGTTTCACGCCGCCGCCGATCCTGGAGTGGGACAAGCAGAACCTGGCCGGCAAGGTCACCGTGACGGGCGTGGTGGAAGCGGCGCAGAAGTACCTGCCGGCGCTGGAAGCCCAGCATCCGGACCTCGTCGTCGCCGTGCTGCACGGCGGCCTCGATACCGCGCCTTACACCCCCGCCATGGAGAACGGCGGCTGGTATCTCGCCGGCATCCCCGGCATCGACGTGGTGCTGCTCGGCCACTCGCATACCGAGTTCCCCGGCCCACACTACAAGGGCATGAAGGACGTGGACGCCGAGCGCGGCTTCGTGCGCGGCAAGCCCGCCGTGATGGGCGGCTTCTTCGGCAAGGACCTGGGCGTGATCGACCTTGCCTTGCAGCGCAAGGACGGCCACTGGGTGATCGACGACAGCCAGACGCACAGCGAAGTGCGCCCCATCTGTGACAAGCCAGGCGGCCCGAACAAGTCGGGTCCGCAAAAGATGGCGTGCGTCCCCGCCGACCCGGCCATCGCCCCGCTGGTGCAGCAGGCACATGAGGCGGCCATCGCCTACGTGAATACGCCGATCGGCGAGACCCGCGTGCACCTGAGCAGCTACTTCGCCGACGAAGGCAACATGACCGCGCTCGCGCCGATCAATGCCGCCATGCGTGACTACGTACAGAGCGAACTGCCCAAGACGCATCCGGAGCTGGCCAGCCTGCCGGTGCTCTCGGCGGCGGCCGCGTTCCGCACCGGCTTCGGCGGCCCGGACGACTACACCGACGTCGCGGTCGGCCCGCTCACCCTGCGCAGCGCGGCGGACCTGTACTTCTATCCGAACACGCTTGCGGCGGTGAAGGTGGATGGCGCCGGCCTCAAGGCATGGCTGGAGAAATCCGCCGAACGCTTCAACCGCATCGACCCGACAAAGGAAGGCGAGCAACCCCTGATCGGCGACCGTCTGCCCGGCTTCAACTTCGACCAGATCCAGGGCGAGCTGAGCTACCAGATCGATGTGACCCGACCCGAAGGCGAGCGCATCGTCAAGCTCACCTACAAGGGCAAGCCAGTGAAGCCGGCGCAGGCCTTCATCGTCGCCACCAACAACTACCGCGCCAGCGGTGGCGGCAGCTTCCCCGGGCTGGACGGCAGCAACATCGTGCTGGCCGCGCCGGACGGTGCACGCGAAATCCTGGCCAGGTGGCTGCAGAAGAAGCAGACGCTCACCGCCAAGGACCTTCCCGCCGCCTCCTGGCACTTCGTACCGGTGAAGACGCGTGGCGAGGTGGTGCTCAAGGCGGCCTCGGGCAAGCAGGACGTGGCGCGCGAGGCAGGCCTGAAGAACATCCGCCAGGTGAAAGACAACGGTGACGGCACGGCGGTGTACGCCATCGACCTCTCTCACTGAAGGCCTGCTCAAAACGCCCAATAAGCGTCCATGTTCCTCACCGTCATTCCGGCGCACCCCGAAAAGGGGCAAGGGCCGGAATGACGAGTGAAACGCCTAGGTCTTCTCACCGACCCGCAACGGCGTAGACTCCGCCGCGCACACTACCGTGGCATGCCAGGAAGCAACCCATGCAAGGTGAAAAGAAATACTGGTTCCCCGCCAAGCGTTATGGCTGGGGCTGGGGTTTCCCCACTACCTGGCAGGGGTTGCTGGTGCTGGGTGCCTACATCGCCCTGCTCGCCGGCGGCACGACCTGGCTGAAGCCCGCCGATTCGCATGCCGCGTTCCTGCTTTATGCCTTCGGCCTGACGGCATGTCTGCTGCTCGTGTGCTGGCTCAAGGGCGAACCGCCGCGCTGGCGCTCGGGCAAGCAGGACTGACCAAAGCCTCCGGGCTTGAACCTGTAGGAGCGCACGGGTGCGCGACCGCGGTGCGATGCCGATGCCGCTTCGTCAGGTGGTCGCGCACCAGTGCGCTCCTACAGGAAAAGCAGCAAGCCGGCTCGTGCTGACTGTGGAAGCTCACCCTGTGGGCGACTGCAGCTGTGGGCCACTGCAACGCCACCGCATCGCCGCTTCGTCAGGCTGTCGCGCACAGGGTGCGCTCCCACAGGGGGGCGGTGCCCGATTCAACTGTGCGGGAACCCAACGGCTTGGGACCAAACCCTCCCGGACGTCCAAAAGTTTCAAAAGCACCTGTTGACTGCACTGCAGCATTCCCCCTAAGGTCGGGACCATGTCGCCGCTTATCGCGCCAGCTCGCATGTTCCATAGCCCGGTTTCCACCGGATGCGCGTTGCTGTCCGGCGCCATGACCATCGCCACCCTGACCACCACCACGACCACTATTACCACCGGGTCGGGGTGGGTTTCCGTGCGCGAATAAGTTCCTGACGCAAACGGCCCCGCCCTCGATGAGGCGGGCCGGCGTACACTCCGACTCCCCTCGACGAGCACGGGCCACCACCTTGGAGGCCACCGTGAACGCTGTCGCATCACCCTCGCTCGAACAACCGTCGCTACCGCCACATGCCATGGCGCTGCCGACGACCACCGCGCGCCAGCGCGTCCTCGCCGTGGGCCTGGTCGGCCCCGGCCGTGTCGGCAGCGCCCTGCTGGACCAGCTGCGAACCGCGCAACCGCGCCTGGCGCGCGCCGGCCTGGATCTGCGCCTGTGCGGCGTGGCGTCCAGCCGCCGCATGTGGCTGGACGTGGACGATCCCGAGTTGAATGGCCGCCACGACAGCGCGCAGACCTGGCGCCCGAGCAACCTCGACGAGTTCGCCGCCCATCTTCGCGGCGACGGCGGCCGCCATGCCTTGCTGATCGACTGCAGCGCCAGCGATGCCGTCGCCTCGCGCTATGCCGAGTGGCTCGCCAGCGGCGTCCATGTGGTGACGCCGAACAAACTCGCCAGCAGCGGACCGTTGTGGCGTTTGCAAGCGATTCGCGCTGCGTGCGGCAGTGGCGCGCGATTCCGCTATGAGGCCACGGTGTGCGCTGGTCTCCCCGTGGTGCAGACGCTGCGCGACCTGCTCGATACCGGCGATGAATTGCTTGCCGTCGAAGGCATGTTCTCCGGCACGCTGGCGTGGCTTTGCAATCGCCACGACGGCAGCCGCCCGTTCTCTGCGCTGGTGCGCGAGGCGCATGCGCTGGGCTATACGGAACCCGATCCGCGCGACGATCTGTCCGGCCTCGACGTGGCCCGCAAGCTGGTCATCCTGGCGCGCGAAGCGGGCTGGTCCTTGTCGCTGGACGATGTCGACGTGCAGAGCCTGGTGCCAAGCGAACTGGCCGGGCTTCCCGTCGAAGAGGCCATGGAAGCGCTGCATCTGCTCGATGCGCCGATGGCGCGCCAGGTCGCACACGCGCAGACGCATGGCGGCGTGCTGCGCCACGTGGCCAGCCTGGACGCCAAGGGCCACGCCAGCGTGCGGCTGGCCGTATTGCCGCAGTCGCATCCGTTCGCGCACACGCGCCTCACCGACAACGTCGTACAGTTCACCACGCACCGCTATCGCGAAAACCCGATGCTGGTGCAAGGACCCGGCGCCGGGCCGGAAGTCACGGCGGCGGGTATATTTGCCGACCTTCTTCGCATCGCTGAATCGCTGGAGGTGCGTTGATGAGCGCCCAACTGATGGAACCCCTGATATCCCCGCACCGCGCGCTGAGCGCCCAAGCCATGGCCTATGCCAGCGTCGGCAACGTCGCCGTCGGCTTCGACATCCTCGGTCACAGCGTGGCCGGTGCCGGCGATCGCGCCGTCGTACGGCGCATCGATGAGCCCGTGGTGCGCATCGCGGCCATCCACGGCCGCGTCACCAACCTGCCGCTGGACGCCGCGAGCAACACCGCCGGGGCAGCGCTGATGTCGCTGCGTCGTGCGCTGGGCCTGCGCCATGGCTTTGAAGTGGAACTGCACAAGGGCATCGCGCTCGGCTCGGGCATGGGCGGTTCGGCCGCCTCGTGCGTGGCCGCGCTGGTGGCCGCCAACGCCCTGCTCGAACGCCCGCTGCCGCGCGAGGCGCTCTATGGCTTCGCGCTCGACGGCGAACAGGTGGCCAGCGGCAGCCGCCACGGCGACAACCTGGGGCCGATGCTGCTCGGCGGCCTGGTGCTGTCCACGCGTGACCGCCTGCTGCGCCTGTCCGTGCCGGAGGCCTGGCATTGCGCGCTGGTGCATCCGCACGTAGTGCTGGAGACGCGCCAGGCGCGCGCGGTGCTGGCCCAGGGATTCGACCTGCACGACGTCGTCGCGCAACACGCCAACCTCGCCCTCTTCCTCACCGGTTGCCAGCGCGGCGATGCGGAACTGGTGCGCGAAGGGCTGAAGGATGTTCTGGTGGAACCAAGGCGCTCGCCGCTGGTCCCAGGGTTCGCGCGCGTGAAGCAGGCTGCTTTGGATCACGGCGCGCTCGGCGCCAGCATTTCCGGCGCCGGCCCCAGCATGTTCGGCTGGTACGAGCGACGTGAGGACGCCGAGCGCGCGGCCGCAGCGATGGCTGCGGCGTTCGCGTCGGAAGGCCTGGCGAGCGATGTACTCGTTTCACCCATCAACGGACCGGCTGCAGCGCTGGTCGACGAGGAACAGGCCGCATGAGCGAGCCGTTGCATTACCGCAGTACGCGTGGCGCAAGCCACGCTGCCCGCATCGAGGAGGTGATTGCCGCCGGCCTCGCACCCGATGGCGGTTTGTACGTGCCTGAAGCGTTGCCGCAACGCGACCCTGCCGAGTTCGATCCCAACGGCTCGCTGGCCGATACCGCCACGACGCTGCTGGATCCGTTCTTCCGCGGCTCGTCGCTGGCGGGCGAACTGCCCGCGATCTGCCGCGAAGCGCTGGATTTTGACGTGCCGCTGCGGCCGCTGTCCTATCGTCAGGATGCCTCGCTGCTGGAGCTGTTCCACGGCCCGAGCGCCGCGTTCAAGGACGTCGGCGCCCGCTTCCTGGCCGCCTGCTTCCGTCGCCTGCGCCGCAACAGCGATGTGCCGCTGACCATCCTGGTCGCCACCTCCGGCGATACCGGTGCTGCGGTGGCGGCGGCGTTCCATCGCCAGCCCGGCGTGCGTGTGGTCATCCTTTATCCCGATGGGCGCGTGTCGCCGCGCCAGGCCCATCAGCTGGGTAGCTTCGACGACAACGTGCAGGCGCTGCGCGTGGACGGCACGTTCGACGACTGCCAGCGCATGGTGAAGGCAGCGCTTCACGATGCGGAGCTGCAACTGCGCGTGCCCTTGTCCTCCGCCAACAGCATCAGCCTCGGCCGCCTGCTGCCGCAGATGAGTTACTACGCGCACGCAGCCCTGGCGTGGTGGCGCGAACATGGCGCACCGCTCAACTTCATCGTGCCGACCGGCAACCTCGGCAACGCGCTGGCCTGCATCTGGGTGCGCGAAATGGGCCTGCCGGTGGGCGAGATCCACCTGGCCTGCAACGCCAACGCCACGCTCAGCGACTACTTCGACGGCTCGCCCTACGCCCCCGCCCCGCCGTGGCCACGCTGGCCAATGCCATGGACGTGGGCTCGCCCAGCAATTTCGAGCGCCTGCGCTGGACCTTCCCCCGCGACCATGAGCTGCGCCTGCAACTGCATGCCCGCAGCGTGGATGACGAAACCATTTGCGAAACCATCGTGCGCCACGCGCGCGACCACGACGAAGTGTTCTGTCCGCATACGGCGACGGCCGTGCACCTGCTCGACCACATGGGCGTCACCAGCCTGCCGTGGGCGGTGGTGTCGACGGCCCATCCGGCGAAATTCGACAGCGTGGTCGAGCCCTTGATCGGCGAGCACCTGGAGGTGCCGCCGGCGCTTGCTGCCATGCTGCAGCGTCCAGCGCATGCGGAGCCGATGTCTGCGAGTGATTCAGCGCTCAAGGCATGGCTGGATCAACGATTGAAGGTGGAACGCACCGTCGTCGCGAAGTGAGCGGGCCGGCAATACCGGCTGCAGCGGAATGGGACATAGCTCGATGTCGACGGATGTTTCGCTTCCTCACCGTCATCCCGGCGAAGGCCGGGATCCAGTGACTTTTCTTGGCCTGGTCAAAGACGCTGGATCCCGGCCTTCGCCGGGATGACGACGAGGTAACGTGCAGGCCAGGTGATAACCCAACCTGCAGCTCAACCGTCCAGCACGGCGCCGTTACTCTTGATCACCTCGGCATAGAACTTCGCCGTCGCCTTGGGCGTGCGCTTCTGCGTGGCGAAATCCACGTGGTACAGGCCGAAGCGCTTGGCAAAGCCCAGCGACCATTCAAGGTTATCCAGCAATGACCACGCGTAATAGCCCCTGAGGTTCACGCCCTGCTGGATGGCGTGGTGCATCGCCTTGAGGTGTTTGCGCAGGTAGCTGGTGCGCAGCGGGTCTTCCACCACGTCGCCATCGGCTACAGGCGCGTCATAGAACGCCGAGCCGTTCTCAGTGACGTACAGCGGAATATCGCCGTAGCGGTCCCTGAACCAGGTGAGTGTGTCGGTGAAGCCTTGTTCGTACACTTCCCAGCCGGTTTCGGTGTGGGTGACGTTGGGTTGGCGCACCGGCGACGCCTTCAGCGGATAGGCCTGCGGGTCGTTCTTCACCACGGCGCGGGTGTAGTAGTTGAGGCCAACGAAATCCACCGGCTGTTTCGTCAGCTTGAAATCGTCTTGCGGAAAATCCGGCCAGGCCGGCCCGAAGATTTCCTTGAGTTCCGGTGGATAGCTGCCCAGCAACGCGGGGTCGGCGAACTGCTCGTTCATGTACGCGTGGGCGCGCCGCGTGGCGGCAATGTCTTCCGGGCTGTGGCTCGCGGGGTACTTCGGCTCGATATTGAACACCACGCCGATCTCGTGCCTGCCCAGCGCACGATAGGCCTGGATGCCCGCGCCGCTGGCACGCATCAGGTTATGCGTGGCAATGGGTGCCTCGTACTTGCTGCGATGCCCCGGCGCCAGCTTGCCGTGCAGATAGCCGCCATCCGTGACCACCCAGGGCTCGTTGAGCGTGGACCAACGCTTTACGCGGTCGTCCAGCGCCTTGAACATCACGCCTGCATACTCGGCAAACCAGTGCGCGCTGTCGCGATTAAGCCAGCCACCGCGATCGTCCAGCGCCGCCGGAAGATCCCAGTGGAACAACGTGGCGTTCGGCTCGATGCCGTTCTCCAGCAGCTCATCGACCAACCGCGAATAGAAGTCCAAACCCTTCTGGTTGATGCGTCCCGTGCCTTCCGGCAGCACCCGCGCCCACGCAATGCTGAAGCGGTAGCCCTGCAGGCCCAGCGCACGCATCAACTGCACGTCGCCCTTGTAGCGGCGGTAGTGGTCGCAGGCGATGTCGCCGTTGTCGTCGTTCGCCATCATGCCCGGCGTGTGGGCAAAGCGTTCCCAGATGCTGGGACCGGCGCCATCGGCGAGCGGCGAACCTTCGATCTGGTAGGCCGACGTCGCGGCGCCCCAATGGAAGTCCGGCGGAAAGACATAGCTCTGGGTCATGTGGACGGTCCCCTCTTGCCGCGGCACGGCTTGATGTAAACGCTTACATGGAGAGAATAGCCGAGTACAGCCCCGATGTGCACCGGCCTAAGGTCACATTCGGCTACGGTGGGCCATGCAGCCGCCGGAACGACAAAGCGAGAGGCGTTGATGGCTACGGTGAGTCTGGATCGCGTCAGCAAGGTGTACCCCAATGGCCACGTCGGTGTGGCCGAGGCAAGCTTCGATATCGCCGATGGCGAGCTGCTGGTGCTGGTGGGCCCCTCGGGCTGCGGCAAGACCACCCTGCTGCGCATGATCGCGGGCCTGGAATCCATTTCCTCCGGCACGCTGAGCATTGGTGGCCGCGTGGTGAACGAGGTGTCGCCGAAGGATCGCGACATTGCCATGGTGTTCCAGAACTACGCGCTGTACCCGCACATGACGGTGGCGGAAAACCTCGCCTTCGGCCTGCGCCTGCGCGGCAAGCCGAAGGCCGAGATCGACGAGCGTATCCGGCAGGCGGCGAAGCAGCTGGAACTGGAACACCGCCTCGATGCGTTGCCGGCGGCATTGTCCGGCGGGCAACGCCAGCGCGTGGCGCTGGGCCGTGCGCTGGTACGCGAACCCAAGGTATTCCTGCTCGACGAGCCGCTGTCCAACCTCGACGCCAAGCTGCGCCTGTCCATGCGCGTTGAAATCGCGCGGCTGCATCGTCAGCTTGGCGCCACCATGATCTACGTGACACACGACCAGGTCGAAGCGATGACCCTGGGCCAACGCATCGTGGTGCTCAACGGTGGGGAGATCCAGCAGATCGATACGCCGATGCGGCTCTACGAAAAGCCCGCAAACCTGTTCGTGGCAGGCTTCCTCGGCTCCCCGGCGATGAACCTGCTGCGCGGGCCACTGCGTCATGGCGATGGCTGGCATCTGGAAACGCCGCAGGGCGAGGTGCAGCTGGGCACGCTGGAAATGCAGGCGCCCGACTTGCTGGGATGGATCGACCGTGACGTGGTGCTCGGCATCCGGCCGGAAGACCTGCGCCCTACCAGCGAAGCGAACGCCACGCTGAGCGCCGCGCTCGAAGTGACCGAGCCGGTCGGCAATGAAATCTTCCTCAACCTGCGCCGCGGCGAACAGACGCTGGTGTCGCGCGTGCCGCCCGGCGCCCTGCCGGATGCCGGCAGCGTGATGCACTTCAAGCTGGCGTCAGATCGCCTGCATATGTTCGATCCAGCCTCAGGCGCTCGCATTGCCTAAACGCCTATAGCGAAGCTACCTGGACTCTCGACAACTGCGCATCCAATCGTCATCCCTGTGTAAGCGGAAAGCACTTTCAACAGCCGGAGGCTGATCATCCTGCGCCTTGACTTTCAACGAGTGCAAAGTCGCTGGATGACCAGCCTCGCTGTTGCAAAGCACCTCCCACGTTCGCGGGAATGACCGCTGCCGAGGCTTAACGAGTTTTGGTGCAACAGCAAAGACCGCAGGAATCAGAGGGATAAGCTTTATTCTGGTCTCTGTTAATCCAAATCGCGGTCGATCATAGGTGGACTGGATGTCCATCGGAGATCAATGCAAAGCGTCAATAGCAGGAGGGGAGGCCGTTGCCCTGCCGACACAGTACGACGCCGTCAGTTGGTTCTGCCCAAAGGCCACAGGTTTGCTCATCGACTTTGTGCCCTCACTGCATTCCTTTGCTACGTCATGGGGACGGCAATCGCCCCGACGGCAATTCCATGCTGCCCCGCCCGTGTATTGCAGTGAAATGCTCAGGACGGTGCGGTCGTTCTGGATCAAGTGGTTCGACAAGCTATTGTCGCCTGCATTGAAGTCGGAATGACCTAAACCCGTCAGAAGAAAGAGCGTCGCTTCTCTATCAAGATGATTACGCGTCAGGTAGTCACGGATCCAAGCAGCCGATTCTGGCCCAAACGCTTCTTTCCCTGTTACTCGGATGTCGAATCCAAAAATTCGGTATTCAGGAACTCCTGAACGAAGAAGCGATGAAATAAGTCTTAGGTTCGCCAGACTTGCACGCCCATCTTTGGCATGAAGCCAAAACGCCGATCGCTCCAGCGCCCCCCTGTCACCTGTCTTGGCATAGACAATCGCCTGTCGCACTGCTTCATCAGGCAGTTCTAGGCCGATGACAACGTCCCTTCGCTCACCAGCGCCTTTGCAGACCAATGAAAACAACACCGAGCTCGCTTCATTGGTTCCGTGCAACTCACCAAGCACGAACACCTTCCGGTTCCCGCCGACGCGATCCAAATATGACCCGACATTAGGGGAAGATGAGCATCGATACGGATCCGGAACAAATGCAGAGCCGGGTTGGAAGTTAGTCCCAGCATTGAGTGACATTGCCAGCGACGATGAAAAAATCAATGCAGATAGTGCGATACGCTTCGCGTCCAGCACTTCCTGTCTGAACAATCGCCTCTCTACCACCGTCATATCCCTGACAGCCTCCATGGCAGGCAATTAATCACATCGCAAGCTATTGCGTCAATCGAAAGAAATGATTCAAAAAGCGTCGGATGCTGCCTGCGCGTAGTGGATATTCGCCTACACGTGCGTCGAGCGCGCTCAAGTATCGAGCTAACCCTTCACGCTGCCCAGCAACAACCCCTCGATGTAATAGCGCTGCATGGCGAGGAACAGTGCCAGTACGGGGATCACCGTGACCACCGAGCCCGCCATCATCAGCTCGCTGTCGGTGGCGTGTTCGCGTGCCAGCGATGCTAGGCCTAGCGGCAGGGTGTAGTGCTCCTGCCCGGTCAGTGCGATCAATGGCCACATAAAGTCGTTCCACGCGGTGAGGAAGGTGAAGATGGCCAGCGTCACCATGACGGGCTTGAGCAGCGGCAGCACGATCTGGCCGAAGATGCGCCACTCGCTTGCGCCATCGATGCGTGCGGCTTCCAGCAATTCGTCCGGGATGCCGCGTGCGTACTGGCGCACCAGAAAGATGCCGAAGGCGGTGGCCGCCGCCGGCAACACCACGGCGGCATAGCTGTTCACCAGCCCCGCATATTTCAGCATCAGGAACAGCGGCAGCATGGCGACCTGTGCCGGTATCACCAGCATGCCGAGCAGCAGGCGGAACAGGCGCTCTCGCCCGGCGAAGCGCAGCTTGGCGAACGCGTAGCCCGCCATCAGGTTGAAGGCCAGCGAGAGCACGGTGATAGCGGTGGAAATGGCAAAGCTGTTGAACAGGTAACGGCCGACGCCCGCGCGCAGGAACAGCACGTCGTAGTTGTGCCAGCTGGCATGCGCGGGCCACAGCGGTGGCGGCAGGCTGCTCGCCTCGCCCGGACGCATGAAGGAGACGGCGACCATCCATAGCAACGGAAACACGGCCACCAGCGTGCCGCCGATCAACAAGCCATGGATCACCGCCCTGGCAACGCGCGGACTCATGCGGCCTCCCCGCGACGCCCCACGCGCAGCATGAGCCCGGTGACGGCGAACATGATCACGAACAGCAGGAACGCCACTGCCGAGGCGGTGCCGAAGTTCCACCATTTGAAGCCTTCGTTGTACATCAGGTAGAGCACGCTGGTGGTGCTCTGCAGCGGGCCGCCTTCGGTCATCACGTAGGGTTCGGCGAACAGCTGGAAATAGCCCGACACGGTGAGGATGGCCACCATCAGCAGCGTGGGACGGAGCATGGGCAGGGTGATGTGCCGGAACTGCTGCACCACCGACGCGCCATCGATGCGCGCGGCCTCGTACAAATCACCCGGAATGGCCTGCAACCCGGCCAGCAGGATGATCATGTTGTAGCCGAAGTTTTTCCACACCGCGAACAGGATGATCGCCGGCATGGCCCAGTGGGGATCACCCAGCCAGTCCACTGGATGGATCCCCACCAGGCCGAGCACGTAGTTCAACAGCCCGTACTTGGTGTTGAAGATGTAACGCCACACCACCGCCACGGCGACCACCGTGGTGACCACGGGCGCGAACAGCGCGGTGCGGAAAAAGGTTTTGCCTCGCACCCATGGCGAGTTGAGCAGCAGCGCGGCGCCCAGCGACACCAGGATGGACAGCGGCACGCCCACCACCACGAAGTAGAACGTGTGTCCTAATGCAGACCAGAATTTCGGCTGATGCAGCAGATCCCAGTAATTGTGGAGCGCGACAAAACGCAGGTGACGAATATCCGCCAGCGCATAGAGGTCGTAGTCGGTCAGGCTGAGGCCGAACGCCGCGATCACCGGCAGCAGGAAGAAGATGCCCAGCACCAGCAGCGCAGGCGCGAGGAACCCCCAGGCGGCGTGTTGGCGGTTCATGGCGATGCCTGCGCAATATGGGAATGATCGAGTATCCAGCGCCGCTTCTCCAGGATGCGGTCGGCGCGGCGATCCATTTCTGCGGCCGCTTCATCCACGGTCAGCTCGCCGGCCACCGCCTGCGCGGCGACCAGCTGCATCTCATTGGCGATGCGCTCCCACTCCGGCACGGCCGGCGAGGGCTTCAGGTGTTCCAGCTGCTCGCGGAAGGCCTGCACTTTGGGATCATCGCGCAGGCTTCCGCCATCCCAAGCGCTACGGCGCGCAGGCATGTTGCCGAGCAGGTCGTAGAAGCGCTGCTGCACGTCGGGCCGCGAGAGGTACTCGATCAAGGCCCATGCTTCGTCCTTGTGCACGGAACGCCGGAACACCACGAGGCTGGAGCCACCCGCCGCGCCCACGCCGGGGCCGTCGGGCCCGGGAAGCGGCGCGGTCGCCCATAGGCCCTCTCGATCGGCAGGCAGGCGCTGGCGGAATTCGCCGATGTTCCACGGGCCGGAGAAATAGAACGCATAAACGCCGCGACCGAATTCCTCCCACGGATTACCCGCCTCCACATTGGTGATGGCCGGCGCCTGCCGCAGGCGGAAGGTATCCACGTAGAAGGTCAGTGCGCGCTTGAATCCCGCGCTGCGAAAATTGCCGTAGCGTCCACCGTCGCGCAGCATGGTCTCGGGTTGCTGCAGCGCCAGCGACATCAGCTGTTCGTACTCGTTGGTGGGCAACAGGATGCCGTAGGTACCCTGCCCAGGATGGCTGAGCGCCGCCAGCATGCTCCGCCATTGCGCCCAGGTCCGCGGTGGCTGGTCGAAGCCAGCGGCCTTGAGCAGGTCGCGGCGATAAAACAGCAAGCGCGTGTCGACGTACCACGGCACGCCGTAGAACACGCCGTCGATCCGGTTGATCGACCAAATGGACGCGAAATAGTCGTCGGGCTTGATCACCGCCGACCGGTCCACGCGTGACTGCAAGGGTTCCAGCGCATTCAGCGCCGCGAACTCCGGCAGCCAGGTGTTGCCGAGCTGGGTAAGGTCCGGCGTGGAGTCACCGGCGAAGGCGGTGAGCAGCTTCTGGTGCGCCGCGGAGAGCGGCATCTGCTGCACTTTCACCTTAATGTCCGGGTGCTCGCGCTCGAACTCTGGCAGGAGCTTTACCACCGCCTCGCCTTCGCGGCCGATGGTCCAGAAGGTCAAGGTGTGCGCATCACGCGACGACGAGCACCCCGCCAGCAACAGTGCCGCCACGGCCAGCAGGCGAAGCGCCCACGGGCCCATGGCGACACGGATGCGGGGTGAAGGCTCAGGCATCGCTCACTGCTTCTTGTCGTCCAGCCAGCCACCGGTGAAACCGGCGCGCTGAAGGCCTTTGACGATGTACGGGTTCGAGCGCATCACCTTCCACACGAAGCCGCTGCGCCAGTTTTCGATCATCAGCACGATGGGGCCCTGGTCGATGCCGATCTGCTTGTCGTCGGCCCAGCCCATGCCCTTCACCACGCGCCCCTCCTTCGGTACGGTGCCCGTGCCGTAGCTGGGGTTGAAGGCATCGACGAAACCGTATTTGCCATAGATGGCGCTACCGTAGCGCTTCTTCATCTCCAGCAGCGCGGGCACCACGATTTCCGGCGCGAACGCGATGGAGCCGCCGGCGGCGGTCGGGGCGATGGTACCGTCATCGGAGATGTAGTCGAGGCCCGCGCCGCGTGCGGTGTAGCCGTAGAAGGCACGCGTGCTGCCGTCGTCGCGCTTCACCACGGCATCGCCGGGGCCGTTGCAGGCAGTAAGGCCCCAGACGTTTTCGCCATAGCCTTCCCAATGGTTGGGGTTGGCGATGGCATAGGAACGCTGGGCGTAGGTGGCCTCGCGGCTGTTCTGGAAGTAATCGGTGTGGTGGTCGCGGCTCCAGGCATCCTGGATGCCGCGGAAGTCGATCCAGGTCTGGCTGTACTGGTGTCCGAACAGCGGCGCGAAGTTGAGGAAGGTGCGGCCTTGGAACTCGCCCCACTGCTTCGGATAGGTGCTGGCCCACGCCTGCCACGCATCATCGCTCACCGGATGCGTGGGCGAGCCCATGGCCAGTACATACACCAGCATGCCTTCGTCGTAACCGGCCCAGT
This sequence comes from Dyella japonica A8, assembly GCF_000725385.1. Classification (NCBI taxonomy): domain Bacteria; kingdom Pseudomonadati; phylum Pseudomonadota; class Gammaproteobacteria; order Lysobacterales; family Rhodanobacteraceae; genus Dyella; species Dyella japonica. Next base: position 607,007 of record NZ_CP008884.1, read on the forward strand.
TGGCGGGAATGAACTGACCACCCGGCGTCCAGCCCATGCTGATCAACGGCGCCTTCGGCTGCATCCAGGTCCAGTCGACGCGGCGATAGATGGCGTCAGCCAGGGTGCGAATCTGCTTTTCCTTCGCGTTGTGGCGATCGAAATAGCTCTGCGAGAACAGCACGCCGCCGAGCAGCAGCGTGGTGTCCACGCTGGATAGCTCGATGGAACGCTGGTAGCGCTTGCCGGTCTTCATGTCGAGGAAGTGATAGAAGAAACCGTGGTAACCGGTGGCGCCGTCTTCGCTGTCATCCTGCGCGGCATCGTTGAAAAAACGCAGCGTGGCCAGGGTGCGGTCCACCGCCTGCTCGCGCGTCACGTAGCCACGCTCCACGCCCACGCCGTAGGCGGTGAGCGCGAAACCCACTGAGGCGATGCTGGAGAACGACTCGCCGGGCCAGTGATCCGGCACCAGGCCGGTGGCCGGGTCCGCGCTGTCCCAGAACCACTGGAAGGTGCGCTGCTCCAGTTCGTCGATGGCGGCGCGCTGGTCCTTGGGCAGGGCCGCGTACTTCAGCGACGGCGCTGCATCGGTGGCCGGTGCCGCGATCGCGATGCCGGTCGCCAGCGTCATGGCACCCGCAAGCAAGGCACGAAGGATTTGTTTGCGCATGATCAAGTCTCCTTTGAACCCGCCCAATATCTCAACGTGGATAGCGTGGAGGCGTTGGGCAAGCTCTCAAAGAGAGGCCCGCAACACGCGGGCCTCGTGAAATGCCATCGTCCTGACGGCTTGGGGGGGGGTGCCACTTAGAAATTGATGCCCGCGGTGACCTTGAGGGTACGCGGGTAACCCGTGATGTCGCCCACCGGGTTGTAGATGACGGCGCGACTGTTCAGCACGCCGTTGCTACCCCAGTTCTCGACATATTCCTTGTAGTTGTTCCAATTGAACGCATTGAGCAGGTCGATGCGCACGTAACCGTTGAAATTGCCCCAGATCTTGAAGTTCTTGGTGGCCTGCAGGTCCAGGTCGCGGTAACCGAACACCTTGCCACCCACCAGGAAACGGCCCTCGCCCGGCGGGCGGATCGACACGGACTGACAGCCCGCGCCGTTGACGCTGCCGTTTTCCACACCCGTGGCAGGCAGACCGTAGCAGGCCAGGTTGAGGTCGGGGATCGGCGTGGCGAGCGTCAGCTTGGCGCCGAAGACGAAGCCCCACGGACCATCCAGCGAACCGGTCGCGACCAGTCGATGCTTGGCCACGCCCGCATTGGTGAATGGGTAGCTGCCGATCTTCGAGAAGTCGAACGCGTACTGGTCGGTGGGATCGTTGTTGTCGTTGTTCTGCACGGCGTTCGTGTAGGTATACGCGAACGATGCGCTCCAGTGCGAATCCACCGTGTACGGCTTCTCGGCCGAGATCAGGAACTGGTTGGTCTTGGTCTTCAGGCCGCTGTTGCCGATGATCAGGCTGCCGTAGCCAGGGATGCCATAGCTCCACGGCTGGCTGCCGTTCTTCCAGAAGCTGCCGTCCGGATAGCGGTTGCCGAGCGTATACACGATGCCGTCGTGGCTCTTGATGTTCACAAAGGCCACGCTGGTGTTCCACTCGCCGATCTTGTTGCGCATGCCGATGCTCAGCTGATCGGAGTACGGCGCCTTCAGGTTGTTGTTGACCATGTCCACTTCCTTGCCCGCGTTGCTGTTGGCAACCAGCGCCTGCAGGGCAGGAATACTCAGATAGGCCGGATTCCAGGCCAGGCAGGTGGGACCCGCCGCGCACGGCACCAGCGGCGTGTTGAAGAACAGCGTGGGCTGCGACAACACCGACTTGGTCTGCTCCACCTGCAGCGATTCGTACAGGTTGCGGTCGTAGGACCGGCCCCAGCCGCCGAAGATCACGTGTTCTTCGTCACCGAACAGGTCGTTGGAGAAACCGATGCGTGGCTGGATCTCGTTCTTCTTTGCCTTGCGATTGTTGCCGGTGCTGATGTAGTCGTTGATGTTCACGCCGCCCTTGGCGAGCGTCTGCGCATAGGTCTGGCCGGCGGGCGCGTTCGGATCCTGCGAGTTGAACGCGGCGACGACACCGGCCGGCGTTACATAGTTGAGGTACGAAGGCGTTTCCTCGTAATCCCAGCGCACGCCCAGGTTGAACGTCCAGTGGTCGTCCACCTGCCAGTCGTCCTGGATGTAGGTGCCGAACTGTTTGTCGCGGCTGGTCGCCACCGGGCTCTGGCCCGGCGTCGGGTTGCCGAATTGCACCTTGTACGGCATGGACTCGGTGCCATTCGGACCTACCGCGTAGGTATACAGCGCGTTGGTGTCGCCCGCGTCCTGCGCGGTGAGCTTCACCGACTTGAACTTCACGCCCATCTTGATGACGTGGTCGCCGTGCCACTGCACGTCGTTGAGGGTGAAGTCGTCGGAGATCGCCGGACCCTTCTGGCCCTTGTTCTGGAACGACAGCGGCGAGGAGCCATCGTTGATGATCAACTGATTCTGGTTGTTGTACTGCGCGTAGGCCGCGCCATAACCGGTTTCGATGGGCGAGGGGTTGTAGACCGCATCCTCGTAGGTGGCCTGCAGGCGGTTGAACCAGCTATCGGTGCTGTGATCCCAGCGGATGTCGAAGCGCTTGTCGGTATTGTGCGTATTGAGCGCCGAGTTGGCCGTGCTGTTGCTGCCGATGCCGCTGATTGCGTTTTCGTTGCGGTACTTGCCGCTCACTTCGATGCGATCGCGATCAGTCGGCTCCCAGTCCACCTTGCCGAACCAGTTGTTTTCCTTGAACGGCAGGTTGGCCGGGCCAAACTCGTTCTGCACGCTCTGCGGCAGCTTGGGCCACAAGGTGGAATCGCCCTGCGGCGACACAGCGATGGGGCTGTTGAATTCCTTGCCTTCATAGGCGATGTAGAAGTGCGCCTGATCCTTGAGGATGGGGCCGCCGAAATCGAAGCCGTAATCCTTCTCGTGCGAGGCGGCCTTCTTGGCGTCGGCGACTTCCGATGGCGTCTTCGCGCGCATCGCGGTGTTGGTGAAGCTGCCGAACACATCGCCGTGGAACTCGTTGGTGCCCGACTTGGTTTCGGCCGTCACCGCCGCGCTGGAAAGCTGGTCGTACTCCGCCTTGTAGTTGGAGGTGATGACCTTGTACTCGGCGATGGCCAGCTGCGGGAACGGGTTGCCCTGGCTGTTGTTCTGGCCGGTGACGCCGCCGGGCAGCACGTAGTTCTTCTGGCCCACGCCGTCGATGTAGACGTTGATGTTGGAACTGGCCTGCGCACCCGAGCGCAGGCTGGTGTTGCCGTTGGAGTCACGCGTGAACACCATGCCGGGCACGGTGTCGGCGAACTCCAGGAAGTTGCGCGACGCGGCCGGCGTGGTTTCGATCTGGCGCAGGGACACCAGCGAGCCCACTTCGGAGGTCTTCACCTCCTGCAGCGTGGTGGCCGATACGGAAATGGTGCCCAGCTCCTTCGCGTTGGCTTCGGCCGGCGTGGCGGCGGCGGCCTGCTGCGGCGTCAGGTTCAGCGTGAACACCGAGGCCACCGTCACGGTGACCGTGCGCTCCGTGCCCGGACCAGCATTCACTTGATAGGTGCCCGGCGGCAGCCCCACCAGCGCGTAGCTGCCGCCCTTGTCGGTATGGGTGCGACGGGTGGCACCGGTGGCCGTGTTCTTGGCGACCACATCCACATCCGCAGGGCCCTGGCCGCGAATGGTCGCGTCTGAGGATTGCGCCCACGTGATCGCCGGTACCGAAGAAGCCATGGCGAGGCCGATGGCGACAGCTAGTAAACGTTTACTTTTCTGGCGTTGAATAGTCATATGGATCTCCCCTCCCTCCCACAAAGGCCGCCGCTCAGACGAGCGCCGGAGGATGTTTCGTTGCAACGTTGGTGTGCTGGGCGCCACACGACTCGCGTGCGACCACGTCGCAACGGAGGGTGCGGGTATGCGGGCCGTCGATGTGGCCCTTGCCTTCCATGAGCTCGGTGAGCAGGAGCAAGGCGCTCCTGCCCAGGTCCGCAATGCTGACGCTCACGGTACTGAGCGAAGGCGTGACGTACCGTGCGATGAGAATGTCGTCGAAGCCCGCCAGGGCGATGTCTTCCGGCACGCGGATGCCGGCTTCCTTGAAGGCGTAGAGGCAGCCCACCGCCATCATGTCGTTGGCGGCGAACACGGCGCGCGGCCGGTGCGCCTGCGCGAGCAGTTCGCGGCCGGCGCGGTAACCCGATTCCTCGGTGAATTCGCCGGCCACGATGTTGAGCGGCACCGTCGGCGCGTGCTCACCCATGGCCGCGCGGTAACCCTTTTCGCGCTCCTGCGCGTCGTAGTTGCCGGCCGGGCCGTTGATGAAGGCCACCGACGCATGGCCGGCATCCAGCAGGTGCTTCACCATCGCCTGGGCGCCAGCGACGTTGTCGATGTTGATCGACGGGTAGCGCGGGTTGTCGACCGGGCTGTCCAGCAGCACCGCCGGCAGATCCGTCGGCATGTTGTGCTCGAGAAACGCGCCGTCGACGAACTGGGAAAGAATGATCATGCCGTCCACGCGGCCGCGCATGGTGCGCACGGCCGCGGCGGCGTCTTCCACGCCGTCGTGCGAGCTGGACACCAGCAGGTGCAGGCCACGGGCACGCGCGGCCAGGTCGATGCCGCGGATCAGCTCCGAGAAGAACTCGCCGTAAAGATCGGGCAGCACCGCGCCGATGGTGTGGGTGCGGCCAGTGATGAGGCTGCGCGCCGCGCTGTCGGGTACGTAGTGCAGGCGGGCCGCCGCCTTGCGCACGGCGGCCTGGGTTTCAGCCGTGACACCGCCCAGTCCGTTGAGCACACGCGACACCGAGGCGATCGAGACCTTCGCCTCGCGCGCCACATCCTTGATGGTGGCCTTCTTGGTGGTCACATCGTCTCCCCGGACACGGCAGTAGAGGGTTCCCTCCGCGCGTTGCGGCGGAACGTAAACGTTTTCATCGAAACTTGTAAAGTCACGATATCAGACGTTTTCCGCTGCAACGCAAAAGTTCCAGCCCAGGAAAACCCGGGATAGGGGCACCAACCCGCGCCGCTATGGCGCAGCCGGCGATACGGCATCGCAACATCGATCGCTAAATTTCCGGTAGGGAACCAGACATGCTTGTGAAGCGGGTGTCAGCCGGCAGCACCTGTGCGGTGCGAAAACACCCAAGGCCACAATTCGGATGTGTCATACGCAGGCACCCACGAGCCATGGCCGACGCCGGGGAACTCGGTATAGCGGACCGGATCGCCCACCTTGAGCAGCGCCTTGTTCATGCCCCGCGATTCGTCGGGCGGCACCTGGTCGTCGATGGCGCCGTGGAAGATCCACGTCGGCATCGGCTTCACCCGGTTGGCGACCCATGCAAACGGGTCGACACCGTCGGGGACGCCGTACACCTTCAGTTCCGGCATGTCGTCCAGCGAGCGGATGCCGCCGCAGATCACCACGGCGGCGGCGAACAGGCCCGGGTGATCCACCGCCAGCTGCCACGCGCCGTATCCGCCCATGGAAAGTCCGGTGACGTAAAGCCGCGTGCGATCGCCGTGATAGGCCTCGATGCTCTGCTTCAGCGCGGCCATGGCGGCGCGCTCCACCTCGCCGCTCCACACGGTGTTCTCGGGCGCCTGCGGGGCCACCACCACGGCGGGGAAATCGTCGCCGTGTGCCTTCAGCCACGGCGGCAGGCCCTGCCGCAGCTGGGCCTGGTTGTCATGGCCGCGTTCGCCGCTGCCGTGCAGGAACAGCACCACCGGCCATGCGCGATCCGCCGACCAGCCGTGCGGCACGAACACCTGGAAAGCATAGCGATGGCCATCCACCGTCACCTCGCTGGCGACGAAGTGCGCCTCGCCGGCATGGGCCGTCGATGCGCCGGCCATCCACAGGGCCGCAGCCCACCCGAGGTGTTTCGTCGCCATGCCACTCTCCCGCGTGTTGGTTGGCGGGAGAGTAGCGAGCCGGCGCCGGGTCAGGCCAGCGCCGCCAATACCTGTTCGGTGGAACGCACCCGCCCAAGGCGGGGAAAGATGTTCTGCACGGCGAAGCGGTGATGGTCGGCGTGGGTGGAGCTCATGGCGTCCTCGACCAGCACCTGGTGGAAGCCCAGCTCCAGGGCCTGCCGAGCGGTGGATTCCACGCCGATGTTGGTGGACACGCCGCCCAGCACAATGTGGGTGATGCCACGGCGACGCAGCTGCAGCTCCAGTTCGGTGCCGTAGAACGCACCCCACTGGCGCTTGGTGATGTGAATGTCGCCGTCGGCCGCGCTCAGTTCGTCGGCGTATTCCCACCAGTTGGCCGGAAGGGTCATGTTGCGCGGGGCCTCGTCGGCCTGCGGGCGCAGCATGTCGGCGCCATCGGCGGACCAGCCCACGCGGACCAGCGCCACGGGTGCGCCCAGTTCGCGGAACCGAGCGGCGAGGCGACCAGCGCGTGCATTGACCTCGCCACTGGTATGGGGGCCGCCGGCAAACGCGGCGATGCCTTTCTGCAGATCGATAAGGACCAGGGCGGTCGTACGGGGATCCAACTTTTCCATCGTAAACTCCAGGGATATGCCGTGATCGAGTAGGCAACAGCGTAGAATCGGCGACATTCATGCAGCGCCGAAAGGCCTGCCGGAAAAACCTTTATGTGAGGATAGCCTCACATTGGAGTTTATGAGGATGTCCTCACAAAATACAAGCCAGGGGGGACGTGCGCCCAGCCGTCGCCGTGGCCATGAGCGCGTGGCGGCCCTGCTTTCGGCGGCGTCGGACTGTTTCGTCGAAAAGGGTTTCGACGCCACCACCATGACCGAGATCGCCGCCCGCGCCGGCGCCTCCATCGGCTCGCTCTACCAGTTCTTCCCCACCAAGGAGGCCCTGGCCGAGGCGCTGATCACCAGCCACGCCAACGGCCTGAACGAGCACATGGAGCAGCTGGTCGCGCAGACCGCCGGCTGGACCACCGAGGAACTGGCGGCGCGCCTGCTGCGCACCTTCGCCGACTACCGCAAGCAGCACCCGTCCTTCGTTGCCCTGGTTGAAGTGGCCGGCCCTCTGCCCTCCATGCTGGGTCGCACCATTCGCCAGCGCATGCGGGATTACCTGAGCCAGATCCTTGCGATTCATGCGCCCGGCATTCCCGCGGGCGAGCTGCGCCCCGCCGCGATGGTGGTACAGCAGTTGATGAAGGCCGCCGTTGCACTGGACGGCGAGCAACCTGCCAGCCTGCGAAAAGCCGCGCAAAACCAGCTGCAGCAAGCCCTTTCGCTGTATCTGAAAGACCTCGCATCGCAGCGTTGATCGCCGCGCCCCTCGCGCGCGTGCCATGCACGCGCGAGCTGTTCGGCCATCTGGACGTCCGAATGTGCCGGGCGACACGCGACTGTAAAATTTTCAAAAGAAACTGTTGACAACCCCTCGGACCGGCCGTTAGGGTCGGTTGCATGTCGCAGCGCAACAGCCACGAACGCATAGCCGAACCGATTGGTCCCCCGACCATCGACGGCGCGCTGCGCCTTCGCAACAACCTCCTTCTTGCCCTTGTACTCGTACTCCTTATTACCAACGGAGGTGCGGGCTGAGGGCGTGTGTCCAGGTAAAGCAGAACTAACCTAGATACCACCAACAAACCCCGCACCCGGTAACGGATGCGGGGTTTTTTGTTGCCCAACGGCGCGTGCCAGCGGAGCCAAGCAATGACCCCCGACACAACCAGCAACGAGAGCAGCGACGTGGGCGACGTAGCCGCCGAACGCGTGCGCATCTTCGACACCACCCTGCGCGATGGCGAGCAGGCGCCCGGCTTTTCCATGGACCGCCGCGCGAAACTCCGCATGGCGCACGCGCTGGAGGCGCTGGGCGTGGACGTGCTCGAAGCGGGCTTCCCCAGCGCCTCGCCGGATGATTTCGCCTCCGTCGCGGAAATCGCCCGTGTGCTGCGCGGCCCCGCCGTCTGCGGGCTGGCGCGCTGCCACGACAACGACATCGACACCTGCGGCCGCGCCCTGGAAGCGGCCCGCCATTCGCGCATCCACCTGTTCCTCTCCACCAGCCCGCTGCACCGCGAGCACAAGCTCAACATGAGCAAGCAGCAGGTGATCGACACCGCCTGCGCCGCCATCGAGCGCGCGAAAAAGCTGTGCCACGAAGTCGAATTCTCCGCCGAAGACGCCATGCGCACCGAGCCGGAGTACCTGGTGGAGGTGTTCAGCGCCGCCATCGCGGCCGGCGCCACCACGGTCAACGTGCCGGACACCGTGGGCTACACCACGCCGGTGGAAATGGCCGAACGCATCGCCTACCTGCGCAAGCACGTGCGCGGCGCGGACCAGGTGGTGTTCTCCACGCACTGCCACGACGACCTGGGCATGGCCGTGGCCAACAGCCTGGCCGGCGTATCCGCCGGTGCACGCCAGGTGGAATGCACCATCAACGGCATCGGCGAGCGCGCCGGCAATGCCTCGATGGAAGAGATCGTGATGGCGCTGCGCGTGCGCGGCGCGTTCTTCGGCGTCGACACCGGCATCGATGCGCGCAAGCTCTACCCCACCTCGCGCCTGCTCACGCAGCTGACCGGTCAGGCCGTGGCGCGCAACAAGGCCGTGGTCGGCGACAACGCCTTCGCGCACGAGTCGGGCATCCACCAGCACGGCATGCTCAAGCATCGCGGCACCTACGAAATCATGCGCCCGCAGGACGTCGGCATGGGCGAGACGCGACTGGTGCTGGGCAAGCATTCCGGCCGCCACGCGCTGCGCCAGCGCCTGCAGAGCATGGGCCACGACGTCGACGACGCGGCGATGGACAGCATCTTCGCGCGCTTCAAGGCGCTGGCCGACAAGAAGCGCGAAGTGCACGACGAAGACCTGGAAGCCATCGCGCTGGGCATGGACCCGGAAGCCACCGGCCCATGGCGCATCGCCCAGCTCAACACCAACTCGCACCTGGGCGGCAGCGCCTCCGCGTCGGTGAAGCTCACGCACGACAACGGCCACGAAGTGGGCGAAGCCGCCATCGGCGACGGCCCGGTGGACGCCGTGCTGCGCGCCATCGAACGCGCCACCGGCACCACGCTGGACGTCACCCAGTTCCAGGTGCGCGCCGTCAGCGAAGGCGGCGACGCGCAGGGCCACGCCAAGCTCACCGCCCGCCACGGCGAGCGGGACTGGCGCGGCTCCGGCGTGAGCACCGACATCATCGAAGCGACCGCGCATGCCGCCCTCGCCATCGTCAACCGTATCGAACGACAACAACCCGCGTCGCAACGGGCTGCGGTCGCCAGCCTGTGATCGAAGGAGCCATGTAATGACCACGCCATTCCTCTGGCACAACGGCCAGATCAAACCCTGGACCGAGGCCACGGTCCACGTCAGCACCCACGCCCTGCACTACGGCTCCTCGGTATTCGAAGGCGAGCGCGTGTATGCCACGCCGCAGGGCCCTGCCTACTTCCGCCTCGCCGACCACACGCGCCGCCTGTTCGAGTCGGCCAAGGTGTACGAGATCGAGATCGGCTACAGCGAAGACGAGATCAACGCCGCCTGTCACGAAGTGATCCGCGCGAACCGCATGAAGTCGGCCTACGTGCGCCCCATCGTGTTCCGCGGCGCGGGTAGCCTGGGCGTGCTGCCCAAGGGCGATGCGCCGGTGGACGTGGCGATCATGGCGCTGGAATGGGGTGCGTACCTGGGTGACGCCATCGAGCACGGCGCGGATGTCTGCGTGTCCTCGTGGAATCGCCCCGCCCCGAACACCTTCCCGAGCTGGGCCAAGGCCGGCGGCAATTACCTGAGCAGCCAGCTGATCGCGCTCGAAGCGCGGCGCGGCGGCTACGCCGAAGGCATCGCGCTGGGCCACAACGGCCTGCTGAGCGAAGGAGCGGGCGAGAACCTGTTCCTGGTGAAGAACGGCAAGCTGCTCACGCCGCCGACCAGCGCGGGCATCCTGGCCGGCATTACCCGCGAGTCGGTGATGACGCTGGCCGGCGAACTGGGCATCACCGTGGAAGAACGCGACCTGCCGCGCGAAGCGCTGTACACCGCCGACGAGATCTTCATGACCGGCACCGCCGCCGAAATCACGCCGGTGCGTTCGGTGGATCGCAAGCAGGTCGGCGCCGGTCGCCCGGGTGATGTGACGCGCGCGCTGCAGAAAGCGTTCTTCGGCTTGTTCGACGGCACCACCGAAGACAAGTGGGGCTGGCTCACGCCGGTATCTGATGTGGTCGTCCCTGACCACGAAGATCAAAAAGCGGCCATCCATGGCCGCACTCCTCAACAACAGCCCGCTTCGATGGGGGCAGTCGCATGACCGCGAAGACCTTGTTCGAAAAAGTGTGGGAAGCCCACGTCGTCGCCGCTGAATCCAGCGACACGCCGGCCATCCTCTACATCGACCTGCATCTGGTGCACGAAGTCACCTCGCCGCAGGCCTTCAGCGAACTGCGCGAGCGCGGCCTGAAGCTGCGCCGCCCGGATCGCATGCTGGCCACGCTGGATCACTCCACCCCCACCCTGCCCGCGGGTGCGGATGGCGAGCGCCCGTATGCGAACGCCGAAGCCAAGGCGCAGGTGTCGCAGCTGGAGACGAACTGCCGCGAGTTCGGTGTGGAACTGCATGGCTGGGACAGCAGCGATCGCGGCATCGTGCACGTATTCGGTCCCGAGTTGGGTGCGACGCAGCCGGGCATGACCATCGTCTGCGGCGACAGCCACACCTCCACCCACGGTGCGTTCGGCGCGCTGGCGTTCGGCATCGGCACCACTGAAGTGGGCCACGTGATGGCGACGCAGTGCCTGCTCCAGCGTAAGGCCAAGACCCTGGCGATCCACGTGGATGGCGACCTGCCTGCCGGCGTCGGCGCGAAGGACCTGATCCTGCACATCATTGGCGAGATCGGCGTGGACGGCGGCACGGGCTACGTCATCGAGTATCGCGGCAAGGCCATCGAAAAGCTGTCGATGGAAGAGCGCATGACCGTGTGCAATATGTCGATCGAGGCGGGCGCACGCGCCGGCCTGATCGCACCGGACGAAACAACGTTCGCCTGGCTCAAGGGCCGCCCGCGTGCACCGCAAGGCGATGCGTGGGATGCCGCCGTGGCACGCTGGAAGGCGCTGCGCACCGACGAAGGTGCCGAGTTCGACCGCGAAGTGCGCATCGATGCCAGCACGGTCCGGCCCACGGTGACCTACGGCACGCATCCGGGCATGGCGATTGCCATGGACAAGCCGGTGCCGACCGCGAGTAATCCGCAGGAAAAGCGCGCGCTCGACTACATGAAGAGCGAAGCGGGCAAGCCCATGCAAGGCACGCCGGTGGACGTGGTGTTCGTCGGCAGCTGCACCAACTCGCGCCTGTCGGACCTGCGCGAAGCCGCCCATGTGCTGCGTGGCCGTCGCGTGGCCGATGGCGTGCGCATGCTGGTGGTGCCGGGCTCCGAAGCGGTTCGCCGCGACGCGGAGAGCGAAGGCCTGCACCACGTGTTCACCGCCGCGGGCGCCGAGTGGCGCGAGCCGGGTTGTTCGATGTGCATCGCCATGAACGGTGACTTCGCGCAGCCGGGCCAATTGGTGGTGAGCACCTCCAACCGCAATTTCGAAGGCCGCCAGGGCAAGGGTGCGCGCACGGTATTGGCGAGCCCCGCCACCGCCGCCGCCTCCGCCGTCGCGGGCCGCATCGCCGATCCGCGCGAATACATGACGGGACGCGTCAACGAGGAGCAGGCCGCATGAAGCCGATCACCCGCCTCCACTCGCGCACCGCCGTGTTGCCGGACGAGAACATCGACACCGATCGCATCATTCCGGCGCGCTTTCTCACCACCACCGAGCGCGCCGGCCTGGGCAAGCTGTGCTTCAACGACTGGCGCTACCAGGCAGACGGCAGCGACAACCCGGCCTTCCCGCTGAACCAGCCGCAGGCGAAGGGTTGTTCCATCCTCGTCGCCGGCCGCAATTTCGGCTGCGGTTCCTCGCGTGAGCACGCACCGTGGGCGCTGCTGGATTACGGCATCCACGCCGTGCTGTGCAGCGAGATCGCGGACATCTTCCGCAACAACGCGCTGAAGAACGGCCTGCTCGCCATCGTGCTGGACGAAGCCGAGCACCGCTGGCTGCTCGCCAACCCCGGCATCGAACTGACCATCGACGTGCGCGAGCAGGTCATCGCCCTGCCGGATGGTGGCCATATCCGCTTCCAGCTCGAACCCTTCGCACGCCACTGCCTGCTCAACGGCGTGGATCAGCTGGGCTATCTGCGCCAGCACGAAGACGCCATCACCGCCTACGAACAACGCACGGAGAAAGCTGCATGAGAGCGCACATCGTCACCCTGCCCGGCGACGGCGTCGGCCCCGAAGTCACTGCAGCGGCCGTGGCCGTGCTCGACGCGGTTGCCGCGCACTACGACCATCATTTCCATTTCGAGGAACATCAGATCGGCGGCTGCGCCATCGACGCCACCGGCGAACCGCTGCCGGCCGCATCACTGGAAGCCTGCAAGGCCGCCGACGCCGTGTTGCTCGGCGCGGTCGGTGGCCCCAAGTGGTCCGACCCGAATGCGCCGGTGCGCCCGGAGCAGGGCCTGCTCGCACTGCGCGCTGCGCTGGGCGTGTACGCCAACCTGCGTCCGCTGCAGGTGCATCCGGCGCTGGCTGAACTGTCGCCGCTGAAGAACGAGAAGCTGAAGAACGTCGACGTGCTGTTCGTGCGCGAACTCACCGGCGGCGCCTACTTCGGCGCCAAGACGCGCACCATCGACACCGCCACCGACGAGTGCAAGTACACCGTCGCGGAGGTGGAACGAGTAACGCGCCGCGCCTTCGAGCTGGCGCGCGAACGCCACAAGCACGTCACCTCGGTGGACAAGGCCAACGTGCTGGAAACCTCGCGCCTGTGGCGCAGCACCGTGCAGCGCGTTGCCGCCGAATTCCCGGACGTGAAGCTGGAACACCAGCTGGTCGACTCGATGGCCATGCTGCTGCTGACGCAGCCGGGCAAGTACGACGTGGTCGTCACCGAGAACCTGTTCGGCGACATCCTCACCGACGAAGCCGCCGCACTGGCCGGTTCGCTGGGCCTGCTGCCTTCCGCGTCGCTGGGTGAAGGCAAGGGTGGCCTGTACGAACCCATCCACGGCTCCGCGCCGGATATCGCTGGCAAGGGCGTGGCCAACCCCACCGGCGCGATCCTGTCCGCCGCCATGCTGCTGCGTCACTCGCTGGGGTTGGAAGAAGAAGCGAGCACGGTGGAAGCCGCCGTGGCCGACGTGCTGGAACGTGGTCCGCATACGCGCGATATCGGTGGCAGCGCCGGCACGAAGGACGTGCTGGAGGCGGTGCTTGCCGCCATCGACGAACACGCGTGCAACGCGGCGGCGTTCCTGCGCTGGGGGCGGGCATGCGGTTGATTCCTGCCATCCCGCAAAAACCTTCCTCACCGTCATCCCCGCGGAGGCGGGGATCCAGCGTCTTTCGTGGCGGGCAAAGGCACTGGATTCCCGCCTTCGCGGGAATGACGGTGACTTTGGCGGCAACCACCAGTCCTGCAAACATCTATCCACCGGAACCCCCGCATGCGCAGTGACCTGATCAAAACCGGCCCCGACCGCGCACCGGCGCGCGCCATGCTGCGCGCCACCGGCCTGGACGATGCAGCTATCGCCAAGCCGCTGGTGGCCGTGGTGCACACCTGGTCCAACGTGAGCCCGTGCAACCTCAACCTGCGCGAGCTCGCCGAGCACGTCGCAGAGGGCATTCATGCCGCCGGCGGCACGCCCATCGAGTTCAACACCATCGCAGTGACCGATGGCATCGCCATGGGCACGCCGGGCATGCGCGCCTCGCTGATCAGCCGCGAGGTGATCACCGATTCCATCGAGCTGGCCGTCGACGGCCACTGCCTGGACGCGATGGTGGTGCTGTGCGGCTGCGACAAGACCATCCCCGCCGCGGCGATGGCGATGGCTCGCCTGAACATCCCCAGCGTCGCGCTGTACGGTGGCACCATTGCGCACGGCACGCACGACAACCATCCCATCACCATCCAGCAGGTGTTCGAAGCGGTCGGCGCGCACGGCGCGGGCAAGATCGACGACGCCGAACTGACCTCGGTGGAACGCGATGCCTGCCCGGGCGCGGGCGCCTGCGGTGGCCAGTTCACCGCCAACACCATGGCGATGGTGCTGACCACACTCGGCCTGTCGCCGATGGGCTTCAACGATATTCCCGCCACGCACCCGGCCAAGGCGGCTGCCGCGCGCCGCTGTGGCGAGCTGGTGATGGATTGCCTGAGGGAGAACCGCACGCCGCGCGAATTCCTTAGCGAAACGGCGTTCCGCAATGCCACGCGCATGGTCGCCGCCACGGCCGGCTCCACCAATGCCGTACTGCATCTCCTCGCCATTGCGCGCGAGGCGGGCACGCGCTGGACGCTGGAAGATTTCGAGCCGGCATCGAAGCACACGCCAGTGATTGCCGACCTGTTGCCGGGCGGTCGTTACACCGCCGTCGAGATGTTCGGCGCGGGTGGTAGCGCGCGTGTGGCGCAGGAATTGATCGCTGCCGGCATGCTGGACGATGCGCCCACCGTCACGGGTCGCAGCCTTTTCGTCGAAGCCGCCGCCGCACCGCGCGCCGACACGCAGGACGTGGTGCATCCGGTCACGCAGCCGCTGAAGCCGCGTGGCGGCTACTCCATTCTCTACGGCAACCTCGCGCCGGAAGGCTGCATCCTCAAGCTCGCCGGCAAGGGCGCGAATCATTTCGAAGGTCGCGCACGCGTCTTCGAGAGTGAGGAACAAGCCTTCGCTGCCGTGCAGGGCGGCACCATCGAAAAGGGTGACGTCATCGTCATCCGCAACGAAGGCCCCGCGGGTGGCCCCGGCATGCGTGAAATGCTGGGCGTTACCGCCGCGCTGATCGGCCGTGGCCTGGGCGACGACGTCGCGCTGATTACCGATGGCCGCTTCTCCGGCGCCACGCACGGCTACATGGTCGGCCATATCGCGCCGGAAGCCGCACGCGGCGGCCCCATCGCGCTGCTGCACGAAGGTGATCGCATCCGTATCGACGCCGACACGCGCGAGATCAGCACCACCGCTGATCTCGCCACGCGTCGCGCGAGCTGGCAGCCGCCGGCACCGAAGGTCACGCGCGGCGCGCTGGCCAAGTACGTCTCCCTGGTGGGTTCCGCTTCCGACGGCGCCACCACGCAACCCATCGCACCACGCGTTCCATCCGCTTCTTCCGCTTCCAAACACGTCAACGAAGACACGACCGCAGGAGTCACCGCATGAGCAGCAGCAATACCAATGAGACGCTGGCCAAGGCCCGCATCGCCGTCCTCGGCTTCGGCAGCCAGGGCCGTGCCCACGCCCTCAACCTGCGCGACTCCGGTCTGGACGTCGTGGTCGGTCTGCGCAAGAACGGCCCCTCGTGGGAGAAGGCACGCGCCGAAGGTTTCAACGTGGCCGAACCCGGCGACGCGGTGAAGGACGCCGACCTGGTCGCCGTGCTCACGCCGGACATGGTGCAGCCCGCACTGTACAAGGAGAGCATCGAGCCGAACATCAAGCCCGGCGCCGCGCTGCTGTTCGCGCACGGCTTCAACGTGCACTTCAAGCAGATCGACCCGCGCAAGGACATCGACGTGATCCTGGTGGCGCCGAAGGGTCCGGGCGCGCTCGTGCGCCGCGAGTATGAAATCGGCCGCGGCGTGCCCAGCATCTGGGCGGTGCACCAGGACGTCAGCGGTCAGGCCGAAGCCAAGGCCAAGGCCTATGCCGATGGCATCGGCGGCGGTCGCGCGCTGCTCATCAAGACCGACTTCAAGGAAGAGACCGAGACCGACCTGTTCGGCGAACAGGCCGTGCTGTGCGGCGGCGCCAGCTCGCTGGTGCAGGCCGGCTTCGAGACGCTGGTGGAAGCCGGCTACCAGCCGGAAATCGCCTACTACGAAGTGCTGCACGAACTGAAGCTGATCGTGGACCTGTTCTACGAAGGCGGCATCAGCCGCATGCTGGAGTTCGTCTCCGAGACGGCACAGTACGGCGACTACGTCAGCGGCCCGCGCGTGATCGACGCCGGCACCAAGGCGCGCATGAAGGACGTGCTCAAGGACATCCAGGACGGCACCTTCGCGCGCAACTGGATCGCCGAACACAAGGCTGGCCTGCCGAACTACAAGAAGTTCAAGCAGGCCGACCTTGAGCACCCGATCGAGCAGGTGGGCGCCAAGCTGCGCGCGCGCATGCCGTGGCTGCAGGCGAATGCGCCGAAGCCGGCGTCTGAGCCGCTCAAGAAGGTGGGGTAACAGGCTCTTCTGCTCGTCATTCCTGCGAACCCCGAAAAGGGGGCAAGAGCAGGAATGACGGGTTAGAGGCGTTATCGCCGGATCAAAAGTCTTTGTTCGACTTACGAGGGGAGCTTCTCCCGCACGCATTGCCCCTCCCTGTCCCTCCCTTGGCATTCAAGGGAGGGAGTTTTTCCAACCGACATTCGAACCGCCGATCCCTCGGCGCATTGGGAACCACGACCACCGTGAACATGCCACTGCAACGCCCCTTCGCAGAGCACGAGATATCGGCGCCGCCAACGACCCACCCGCTGGCCGGCCAGAGCATGAGCGGCGCGGAAGTGGTGGTGCAGGTACTGGCCGATGAAGGCGTCGAGGTGCTGTTCGGCTATTCGGGCGGCGCGATCCTGCCCGTGTACGACGCCGTGTTCCGTTACAACGCCACCCATCTCTCGCCGCTGGGCGGCGAACCGATGCCGCTGATCGTGCCCGCCAATGAGCAGGGCGCGGGTTTCATGGCGGCGGGTTATGCGCGCGCCTCCGGCAAGGTGGGTGTGGCCATCGTCACCTCCGGCCCCGGCGCCACCAACATGGTGACGCCGGTGCGCGATGCCATGTCCGACTCGGTACCCATGGTGGTGATCTGCGGCCAGGTGCCTACGGGCGCGCTCGGCAGCGATGCCTTCCAGGAAGCGCCGGTCAGCAACATCATGAGCCCGTGCGCCAAGCACGTGTTCCTGCTTACCGATGCCTCGCGGCTGGAGGAGACCTTGCGCACGGCCTTTGAGATCGCGCGCAGTGGACGCCCCGGCCCGGTGGTGGTGGATATCCCCAAGGACGTGCAGAACACCCTGCTCTCGTTTGCCGGCGAAGGCACGCTGCCGATTCCCGGTTACCGCGCGCGCCAGCACGCCATCCAGAGCGCCCGCGTGGACGATGCGCAGTGCGCCACCTTCTTCGCTGCACTGGCGAAGGCCAAGCGTCCGCTGATCTATGCCGGCGGCGGCATCATCGCCGGCGAGGCGTCGGCCACGCTGCGCGCCTTCGTCAAGCAGTTTGGTCTGCCGGTGACCACGACCCTGATGGGCATCGGCGCGGTGGACACCACCGATCCGCTCGCGCTGCACATGCTCGGCATGCACGGCACGGCGTACGCCAACTATGCGGTGGAGGACTGCGATTTCCTGCTGGCGCTGGGGGCGCGCTTTGATGATCGCGTCGCCAGCGTGCCGGATCGCTTTGCGCCGAACGCGCGCTTCATCGCGCAGATCGACATCGATCCGGCCGAGATCGGCAAGGTGAAGCCGGTGGACTGGCACCACCATGGCGAACTCGACGCCACGCTGTCGCGCTTGCACCAGTACGGCGTGCACCATGGCCTGGATTTCGCCGCCCAGGGACGCTACGCGAACTGGCACGACCATATCGCCGCGCTCAAGCACACGCATGCACTGAACTACGACCGTGACAGCGCGCTGATCCAGCCGCAAGCGGTGATCGAGGCGATCAACCGGCACACGCAGGGCCGCGCGATCATCAGTACCGGCGTGGGCCAGCATCAGATGTGGTCGGCGCAGTATTTCGACTTCCGCGAGCCGCGCCATTGGCTCACATCCGGCTCCATGGGCACGATGGGCTTCGGCCTGCCCGCCGCCATCGGCGCGCAGTTCGCGCGACGCGACGCGGTGGTGATCGATATCGATGGCGATGCCAGCATCCGCATGAACCTCGGCGAGCTGGAAACCGTCACCACCTACGGCCTGCCGGTGAAAGTGGTCGTGCTCAACAACATCGGCGACGGCATGGTGCGGCAGTGGCAGAAGCTGTTCTTCCGCGGGCGTTTTGCTTCATCCGACAAGAGCCTGCACAAGAAGGACTTCATCAAGGCGGCGCAGGCCGATGGCTTCGAGTGGGCCAAGCGACTGGAGGACAAGGGCGAACTGGCGGACACCATTGCCGACTTCCTTGCCTTCGATGGACCCGCTTTTCTTGAAGTAATGATCGACCCCGATGCCGGCGTGTATCCCATGGTGGGGCCGGGTGCGACTTATGCACAGATGATCACGGGCGATTTCATTCCGTCGCGCGTGGCGCCGGCGGTGACTGAGGATTCGAAGAGCGACATGTTCTGACGGCCATGAAGCCGGGTGTGACAAAAATACGAATCGTCATTCCAGCGAAAGCTGGAATCCAGTGCCTTCAGACCCTTATGCAAGACCGAAAGGCGCCGGATCCCCGCTTTTGCTGGGATGACGAGTAGGAAGGGTTACGGAGCCATCCATGAAACACACACTTTCCATCCTGCTGCAAAACGAATCCGGCGCACTGATGCGTGTGGCCGGCATGTTCGCCGCACGCCACTGCAACATCGATTCGCTGACGGTCGCCGCCACCGATGACCCGGAAGTCTCGCAGCTCACCCTGGTCATGCACGGCGCGGACGATACGGTGGAGCAGATCATCAAGCAGACCCGCAAGCTGGTGGACGTGATCGACGTCAGCCATCCCGCCGCCACGCCATGAATGCAGTTGCCATCACGGCCGAGCCGACCGATCGCCTGAGCGGGCACGAGCTGCTGCGGCAGACGGTGGGCGCGCGCGTCTACGACGTGGCGCGTGAAACCGCACTGGAGGCGGCGCCGTTGCTCTCCACGCGCCTTGGGCAGCCCGTGTTGCTCAAACGCGAGGATCAGCAGCCGGTGTTTTCGTTCAAGCTGCGCGGCGCGTACAACCGCATGTCGCAACTGGATGCCGAACAGCGCGCTCGCGGCGTCATCGCGGCCTCGGCGGGCAATCATGCGCAGGGCGTGGCGCTCGCGGCGTCGCGACTGGGTATTCGTGCGGTGATCGTGATGCCGATAACGGCACCGCAGGTCAAGGTGGAGGCGGTGCGACGCTTCGGCGGCGCGCAGGTCGATGTGGTGCTGGCCGGCGACTCCTATAGCGATGCGCAGGCCGCCGCCGCGCGACTGCAGGCGGAACACGGCTACACCTTCGTGCATCCCTTCGACGATGCCGCCGTGATCGCGGGCCAGGCCACCGTGGGCATGGAGATCCTGCGCCAGCACCCGGGGCCGCTGCATGCCGTGTTCGTGCCCGTGGGCGGCGGCGGCCTGCTCGCTGGCGTGGCCGCTTACATCAAGGCACTGCGCCCGGAAGTGAAGGTGATCGGGGTGCAGACCTGCGATTCCGACGCGATGGTGCAATCACTGGATGCCGGCGCGCCGGTCACCCTGTCCGAGGTGGGACTGTTCGCTGACGGCACGGCGGTGAAGCGTGTGGGCGACCTCACCTTTGAGCTGTGCCAGCGCTATGTCGATGACATGGTGCGGGTGGATACCGACGCCATCTGCGCTGCCATTCGCGACGTATTCCAGGAAACCCGCAGCGTGCCCGAACCTGCGGGCGCGCTGGCGCTGGCGGGGCTCAAGCAGTACGTGGCCACGCATGGTGCGTCCGACCATCCGATGGTCGCCATCGTCTCGGGGGCAAACCTCAACTTCGACCGCCTGCGCTTCGTCGCCGAGCGCGCGGAAGTGGGCGAGCAGCGGGAGGCGGTGTTCGCGGTCACCATTCCCGAGGAGCGCGGCAGCTTCCGCCGTTTCTGCGCTGCGCTGGACCAGCGCAGCATCACCGAGTTCAACTACCGCATCGGCAGCGCCAGCGAGGCGCATATCTTCGTGGGCGTGCAGACCACGCATCGCGATGAACGCGAGACCTTGATCGAAGCCTTCCGCTCGCACGGCTTCGGCGTGCTCGACCTGACCGACGACGAACTGGCGAAGCTGCACCTTCGCCATATGATTGGCGGCAGTTCGCCGCTGGCACGCGACGAGCTGCTTTACCGTTTCGAGTTTCCCGAGCGGCCCGGCGCGTTGACGCGGTTTCTCGGCCACATGCACCCGGACTGGAACATCAGCCTGTTCCATTACCGCAACCAGGGGGCGGATTATGGCCGCATCCTCGTCGGCATCCAGGTGCCACGGGATGAACGCGCGTTGTTCCAGGCCTTTCTCGATACGCTGGGTTATCCGTTTCGCGATGAGAGCGAGAACCCCGCGTATCGGTTGTTGTTGAGGGAATGAGGACGGGCGAGTCGCGCACAGGGTGCGCTCCCACAAGAGTCAGGCTTGTCTGTGGGAGCGCACCCTGTGCGCGACTGGGCTCCCTCAGCCGTCCACAACCTCCAGCTCGAACACATGGTTGTCGTAGTCACTGAAGTACAACGCCGTGTCATCGCGAGCCATCTGGTAGTCCAGCGCCAGCGCGTCCATGCGACGCGCGCAGTCGAGCTGCTCCTGCTTGGTGACGGCGAACGCAATGTGGTCGCCGTTGCGGGAGGCCGGCCCATGGCCCCGGATAAGCGCGAACTCCAGCCCGGCCAGTTCCAGGATGACCTCGGGATGCGCGTCGTGCGGATCTTCCTCGCGCACGACGCGCGCGTCGGGAAACACATCGGTGAGCAAATGCGCCGTGCGCGTGGGATGGCTGACGATCAGGGCGATGTGGCTCAGAGCTTTGGGCATGGGCGTGGGTCCGGTGCTTGAGTGGCGAGTGTAGGCCGCTTTGTGACGACGTTGCGACAGCGTGCGCCACCCAAACCGGCACCCCGTCACGCGACCCTGGGTGGTGGGGCACGCTAAACTGCGTGGATGGCTCCCACATCACGCAAGCGCCAGCGGCGCAATCTGCCGACCACAAGCACGCCGCGCCAGCGTCCCGGTGCGGCGCGCACCGCGCAGCCGGCGGACAGCTCCACCCGCGCCACGCGCGTGCTCGACTGGCTGCTGCAGAAGCTGCCGGCGCCCTATCGCACCAAGGCGCGCGACTACCTCGTGCTGACGCGCATGGACCGCCCGATCGGCGCCCTGCTCCTGCTGTGGCCCACGTGGTGGGCGCTGTGGCTGGCGGCGTCCGATTTCCCGCCGGTGAAGCCGCTGGTGATCTTCACGCTCGGCGTGTTCGCCATGCGCGCAGCAGGCTGTGCCATCAACGATTTCGCCGACCGCAAGCTGGACCCGCAGGTGGAGCGCACCGCCGGCCGCCCCATCGCGGCGGGGCGGGTGACGCCGCGCGAGGCGCTGATCGTGTTCGCCAGCCTGCTGGTGTTCTCGTTCATCTTGGTGCTGTTCACCAACAAGCTGACCATCGAGCTGTCGTTCGCGGGCGCCGCGCTGGCGGCGATCTATCCGTTCACCAAGCGCTACACGCACATGCCGCAGGTAGTGCTGGGCGCGGCCTTCGGCTGGTCGATCCCGATGGCCTTCGCCGCCGTGATGGGTACGGTGCCGCCGATTGGCTGGCTGCTGTTCATCGCCAACATCATCTGGTCGGTGGTGTACGACACCGAGTACGCACTGGTGGACCGCGACGACGACATCAAGGCCGGTGCCAAGTCCACGGCGATCCTGTTCGGCGACGCGGACCTGCCGATCCTGGGCATCCTGATGGCCACCTTTCTGCTGGCCATGTTGTTCGTGGGCCAGCGCGCCACGCTGGGCTGGCCGTACTGGCTGAGCCTGGTGGTGTCCGCCGGCCTGTTCGGCTGGCAGCTGTGGCGCATCCGCAGCCACGACCGCGCGGCCTGCCTGTGGGCTTTCCGCAACAACAACTGGCTGGGCATGGCGCTGTGGATCGGCATCGTGCTGGCGCTGGCGTTCCGATAAAGTCCGCCCGCCCCTTGTAGGAGCGCACTTGTGCGCGACCGCGGCCTTCACATTGCAGTAACGGTGAGAGGTTGCGGTCGCGCACAAGTGCGCTCCTACACGCGCTCGCGACGTCCTCTGAAAATTTCTCCAGTTATCCTGTCGAATCCCGCCCGGGTCGTTCGTCGTCAGCATGAGGGCCGCCACCGGGCGATCCATCCATGCCATCGACAGGAGGGACGACAATGCGATTCGTAGCCATGGTCCGGGCCACCCGGGCCTCTGAAGCCGGCGAGATGCCGAGCGAAAAACTGCTGACCGACATGGCCCGGTTCAACGAAGAACTGGTCAAGGCCGGCGTGCTGCTGGCCGGCGAGGGCCTGCACCCAAGCAAGAGTGGCGCACGCGTGCGCTACGAGGGCGACAAGCGCACTGTCATCGATGGCCCGTTTGCCGAAACCAAGGAGCTGATCGCCGGTTTCTGGCTGCTGCAGCTGGGCTCGCTGGAAGAAGCCGTGGAGTGGATGAAGCGCTGCCCGAACCCGTTCGAGGACGGTGCCTCGGAAGTCGAGATCCGCCGCGTGTTCGAGGCCGAGGACTTCGGCGAGGCATTCACCCCGGAGCTGCGCGAACAGGAAGAGCACATGCGCGCGCAGATCGGCGATCGCCCTTGATCCCACGGAGACACCGCCATGCAGGTCCAGTCCTATCTGTTCTTCGATGGCCGTTGTGAGGAAGCGCTCGCCTTCTACGGCAAGGCCGTGGGCGCGCAGGTGCAGCACCTGGTTCGTTTCAACGAAAACCCCGAGCAGCCAGGCGACCAGCCGGCCGGCCCACGTCCACCCAACGGCGAGAAGATCATGCATGCGTCGTTCAAGGTGGGCGACACGCTGGTCAACGCCTCGGACGGCGAATGCGGCGGCCAGCCGGATTTCCGCGGCTTTTCGCTGGTACTCACCGTGAAGGACGATGCCGAGGCGAAGCAGCGCTTTGTCGCCCTGCTGGAGGACGGCGGACACGCCACCATGCCGCTGTCCAAGACCTTCTTCGCCTCCAGCTTCGGCATGCTGGCCGATCGCTTCGGCGTGCATTGGATGGTGATGTCGCCGCCTTGAGGATCTCGCCACGCAATGGCGGTGGCGGTTGACGCTCTCTCACCGTCATTCCCGCGAAGGCGGGAGGCGCTTCATCAACAGCCGGATGGCTGGTCATCTAGTGTCTTTACGAGCGTATGAAGTCGCTGGATTCCCGCTTTCGCGGGAATGACGGTGAGGAAACAACGATGGCACCGGCATCGACGGTGAGCCCTTTGGCAACTTGCCGTCGAAAGCAGAAAAACTTGCGTCAGTATGGGCATGGTGCTGTCATCGGCGGTCATGACGGCCACCGACATCCACCGCACCATCGACGCCGTCTGGCGCATGGAATCGCCACGGCTCATCGCCGGCCTGGCCCGCATCGTCCGCGACGTGGGCGTGGCCGAGGAGCTGGCGCAGGACGCGTTGGTGACGGCGCTGGAGCAATGGCCGACCACCGGCGTGCCGCGCAACCCCGGCGCTTGGCTGATGACCACGGCCAAGCACCGCGCCATCGACCAGATGCGCCGCCATGCCCTGCACCGACGCAAGGAAGACGAACTCACTCGCGAGATCGAGGACCAGCTGGAACAGTCCGTGGGGGATCTGGATGCCATGCTCGACAACCCGGTCGGTGATGATCTGCTCAGCCTGATCTTCACGGCCTGCCATCCGGTGCTGTCCACCGAGGCGCGCGTGGCGCTGACGCTGCGCCTGCTCGGCGGCCTCACCACCACCGAGATCGCGCGTGCCTTCCTGGTTCCGGAGCCAACGGTGGCCCAGCGCATCGTGCGCGCCAAACGCACCTTGAGCGACGCGCAGGTGCCGTTCGAGGTGCCACGCGGCGATGAGCTGGGAATACGCCTCGCCTCCGTGCTTGAAGTGGTCTACCTGATCTTCAACGAAGGCTACGCCGCCACCTCGGGAGGCGACTGGATGCGCCCGCAGTTGTGCGAAGAAGCGCTGCGCATGGGCCGCGTGTTGGCCGGGCTGGCGCCAGCGGAGCCGGAGGTGCACGGACTGGTGGCGCTGATGGAGATCCAGGCCTCGCGCACCGCCGCACGGCAAGGGCCCCATGGCGAACCGATCCTGCTCAACGACCAGAACCGCGCACACTGGGATCAGCTGCTGATACGACGCGGTCTCGCGGCACTGCAACGTGCGGAAGCCCTGGGCGGCAGCGAGCGACCGTATACCCTGCAGGCAGCGATCGCGGCGTGCCACGCCCGCGCCCGCGCGCCGGGCGAAACCGACTGGCCGCGCATCGCCGCACTGTACGACACGCTCGCCCGTTGCATGCCCTCGCCCGTGGTCGCGCTCAATCGCGCCGTCGCGCATGCGCAGGCGTTTGGTCCGGACGTAGGTCTGGCACTGGTGGACGCACTGCGTGACGAACCGCTGCTGCGCCAGTACCACCTGTTGCCCAGCGTGCGTGGCGAGCTGCTGGGCAAGCTGGGCCGCCACGGCGAAGCGCGTGTGGAGTTCGAACGCGCCGCTTCGCTCGCGCGCAACCTGCGCGAACGCGAACTGCTGCTGCAGCGCGCCGCCGCCAGCGCCAATAGGTGAAAGCGGCTACTGGATGGCGTGGGGTGGGAAGCTCGTGATCACGGCGATGATCGCCAGGTAGCCCAGGCCCGCCAGCAGCAGGCTCAGCAACACCACAAAAACCAGCCGCAGGATGCCTTTGGCGACCCATCCGGCCCGCGACATGCTCACGACTTGCACAACCGATCCGCGCGATAGGCGTCGAGGCTGGGCACGGCGCCATACATGCATTCGATGAAGGCGTTGCGCTCGTGCCACATGACTTCCATGTCCCACAGGCAGAACGAATAGCGCGACATGTCCTCGACCCAGCCGCTGGCGTCTTCCGCCGCCACTGCGATGAACATCTCGTTGTCGTTGCCCCACCAGCCCAGCACCAGGTAACGCGCCTTCGCCCCTTCGTGACAAATGGTAAAGGCGGGGATGTCGCGCCACGAGATGGGACGCGCCTGTTTCATGGCACGCAGGCGAGGCAGGTAGCGCGAGATGTCGACGTCTTTCCCATCCGCAGCGATGGTATAGACCTTGATGCCGTCGGCGTCCGTATCCGCCGGCAGGGACGCGATGGGTCGGGGGCGGTACATGGCTGTCCTTCCTTTTCAGCGCAAGGGTTGCATGGCGGCGCGGCGGTGCATGATGGCATGCCGGACAAAGACCTTTACAACAGCTTGGCAGGTCGTTCAGAGTCTGCGCGATTCCGCTTTTTTTTGGGGGGAAAGTCCCTGGATTCCTGCCTTCGCAGGAATGACGGGATCAGGGGCGAGGCAGCCCTGAATGCCACTCCAGTCCCCATCGTCATTCCTGCGAAGGCAGGAGGCGCCTTTCAACAGCCGGAGGGTTGGTCATCCTGTGCCTTGAAAGCCTGGCGGCCTGGGAACCGGAACCCTCGCCATCCAAGGTTCCGCCGCCGCATCCTGTTCGACGCAAGTTGCCCGCTCAAACCGCCGCACCGTAGACCGCTATCGCACCGAATCGCTGTTTCCCTATCCGTCCATCGTGAAGGAGCAAGCTATGGAGCGTTCGTATTCCGCATCGACCACGGCATCGGCAGACGGTGCCGCCGCAAGTTCCGCCGATACCCTGCCGTTCGTGCAGACAACCATCTCGCAGCAATTTTTCGCACTCACCATGATCGCGCTGGGCGTGCTCGGCATCATCTACGGCGATGTCGCCCTGGTGTGGCAGCACCTGCCCATCGAACACATGCCTGGCGCGAAAGCGATTGCCTATGTATTCGCCCTGATCGAGCTGATCGCCGGCATCGGCCTGTTGCTGCGCACTGCTGCGAAGACGGCGGCGGCCTTGCTCACCGCGTTCCTGCTGCTCTGGGCCGTGCTGCTCAAGTTGCCTGCCGTGGTGGTCGTGCCGTCCATGGAGGCCACGTGGCTGGGCTTTGGCGAGATCACCGTGATGCTGGCGGGCGCATGGATACTGTTCGCCAGCCGAATGGGCGAGCGCGGCGGCTGGCTGCGTCATGTCACCGGACCACGCGGCATCCGCGCGGCGCGCGTGCTGTTCGCACTGTCCCTGCCGATGATCGGGCTCTCGCATTTCTTCTACACCACGCAGACCGTGGCACTGGTGCCGTCATGGCTGCCCTATCCCAGCGGCTGGGCCTATCTCACCGGCGCGGGCAGCATCGCCACGTGCCTGGCGGTGCTGTTCGGCGTGGTACCGCGGCTGGCGGCCGGGCTGGAGGCGGTGATGCTGTGGATCATCACGCTGCTGGTGTGGGCGCCCGCGGTGGTCTCCTCGAGCGGAGATCGCCTGCCGATCACGGCACTGACGATCTCCGCCGCCATCGCGTGCGGCGCATGGGTGGTGGCCGATTCGTATCGGGAAACGCCCTATTTGCCGTCGGCCTCGTAGCCATGCACGGCGTCGAGCACGCGAGCCGAATAGACCAGCGCCGCGCCGGCATTCAGGGCGACGGCGACGCCAAGGGCCTCGGCGATTTCATCGTGCGAGGCGCCATGCTTGAGCGCTGCGGCGGTATGCACGGTGATGCAGCCATCACAGCGCGTGGTGACGGCCACGGCCAGTGAAATCAGTTCGCGCGTCTTGGCGTCCAGGTGACCGTTCTTGCTGTTGGCGTTGGACAGCGTCTGATAGCCGGCAACGGTATCGGGGCTCAGCTTCGCCATCTCGCCGATGCGGCCAAGCAGTTCTTTGCGGTAGTCGGGCCAGTTCAACATGGGCATCTCCTTGGAGGGTGCGATCGCGCCTCCCCCCGGCACAGGCGCGACATCGCGGATGCTGCGCTTCGCGGCAGGCCCGCGTGAATACCACGATGGTGTGATGCCGAACGGCCCGTGTCTTGCAGTGCAGGGATCAGGCCCGGGTGGCGGGCGCACGGGCCAGCGCCCAGACATCCACCCTGTGCACGCCGGCCCGTTTCAGCACCCGGGCACATTCCGCCAGCGTGGCGCCGGTGGTCATCACGTCGTCCAGCAGCGCCACGTGCGCCGGCCAGGCGATGCCTTCGCGCGCGGCGAACGACCCTTTGACGTTGCGCCGGCGCTGCACCGCGCCCAGCTCGGTCTGGGCAGCCGTGGCGCGCAGGCGAACCAGCCCGTCGAGGCGCAGTGTGCAACCCAGCCGCTTCGCCAGGGGCCGGGACAGCTCCAGCGCCTGGTTATAGCCACGTTCGCGCAGGCGTCCGGTGTGCAGCGGCACCGGCAGGATCCACGCCGGCAGCGCGTCCGGCATCGACTCACGCAGCCATAACGTGGTGAGTACACGTCCCGCCGCCAGATTCGCACTGAACTTGAAGCGTGATTCCAGGCGGTCCAGCGGCCAGGCGTAGCGGAACGGCACCCATGCCGCGTCCCACGGTGGCGGGCGCCGCTGGCATTGGCCACAAAGCGCCGCCGGCTCCGGCAAGGGGAGCGCGCATCGCCCGCAACAGAGGCGGTTGCGCGGCAGCTCCCGCGCACAGTCCCGGCAGAGATCCAGCCCGTCGTCGCCCGCGGCGCCACACAACAGGCAGCGATGGGGCAGGACGAAACGTTGCAGCGCACCCGCCAGGGTGCGCCCGATGGAGGGCGCATCCATGCGGGTATCCGCTCAGGACTTGGGCTTGAACATCGCGGCGTCAAGGATGGACCACAGGTGGATGATCCAGCCCAGCCACACGATCCAGAGGATGGCGGCCAGCACGAACATCACCAGGGCGATCCAGAACCGGCCCTGCACCAGCTGACCCAGGCCAGGAATGAAGAAACTGCAGATGGCCGCGAGCACGTTGCCCGCGCTGCCTTGTCCTGCACTCATGCCAACCACTCCCACCCAGATGAATGACCTGATGGTAGCGGCAGCCATACGTCCGCGCATCGTCAACCACGTAAATTCATCCAAAGTTGACAAGAAAAGCCGCGCTGCCACACTGTCGCCCACCCCCACCCCCAGAGCTGACGCCATGGCCCATTCCATCCGCCACGACTGGACGCGCGCCGAAGTCGCCGCCCTGTTCGCCCTGCCGTTCAACGAGCTGCTGCATCGCGCGCACTCGGTGCATCGCGAACACCACGACCCGAACGCGGTGCAGGTGTCCACCCTGCTCTCCATCAAGACCGGCGGTTGCCCGGAAGACTGCGCCTACTGCCCGCAGGCCGCGCGCTACGACACCGGCGTGCAGGCGCAGAAGCTGATGAGCGTGGACGCCGTGCTGGCACGCGCGCAGGCCGCCAAGGATGCCGGCGCCAGCCGCTTCTGCATGGGCGCCGCCTGGCGCAGCCCGAAGGACCGCGACGTGGAGAAGGTCGCCGAGATCGTGCGCGCGGTGAAGGGCCTGGGCCTGGAAACCTGCGCCACGCTGGGCATGCTCAACGGCGAGCAGGCCAAGACGTTGAAGAGCGCGGGCCTGGACTACTACAACCACAACCTGGATACCGCGCCGGAGTTCTACGGCGAAATCATCCACACGCGCCAGTACCAGGATCGCCTGGACACGCTTGAACAGGTGCGCGAAGCCGGCCTGAAGACCTGCTGCGGCGGCATCGTGGGCATGGGCGAGACGCGCGACCAGCGCGCCGGCCTGCTGCAGACGCTGGCCAACCTGCCGGAGCATCCGGAATCGGTGCCGATCAACCAGCTGGTGCAGGTGGAAGGCACGCCGCTCAGCGGCACCGAGGCCATCGACCCGTTCGACTTCGTGCGCACCATTGCCGTGGCACGCATCCTGATGCCGGCCTCGATGGTGCGCCTCTCCGCCGGCCGCCAGCAGATGGACGACGCCGTGCAGGCGCTGTGCTTCTTCGCGGGCGCCAACTCCATCTTCTACGGCGAAAAGCTGCTGACCACCGGCAACCCGGACGTGGAACACGACCGCCAGCTGTTCAAGCGCTTGAACCTGCATGCGCTGGAAGTGGTGGAAACCTCCGGCACGGTGCATGCCGACATCGTGGAGCATTGCGCGGCCTGAGGGCCGCCAATGCGCCATCCATCCCTTGTGGGAGCGCACCCTGTGCGCGACCGCGGAGCCAGGCTGCTCCTCGGTTGCCGGCTTTCGCACAGGTAGCCGGACACTCCGTGCCCGTCGCGCACAGGGTGCGCTCCCACAGGAAAAGAAGGTGATCGCACACGATGCGCACTGACCTGCTCAACCGCCTCGCCACGCACACGCAACAGCGCGAACAGGCCGGCTTACGTCGCCGCCTTCACACCGTGGCGCGCGCCGATGGCATGTGGGTGCAACGCGACGGTCGCCGCCTGCTTTCCTTCTGCAGCAACGACTACCTCGGCCTTGCGCAGCATCCTGCACTCGTCGACGCGCTCAAGCGTGCCGCCGACAGCGATGGCGTCGGCAGCGGTTCCGCGCATCTCATCTGTGGCCATCGCGCCGCGCATGCCGCGCTGGAAGAAGCGCTGGCTGAATGGACCGGCCGCGAACGCGCGCTGCTGTTCTCCACGGGCTACATGGCCAATCTCGGCGTGATGCAGGCGCTGCTGCAACGCGACGACGTGTGCGTGCAGGACAAGCTCAACCATGCCTGCCTGATCGACGGTGCACAGCTCGCCGGCGCCGAGTTGAAGCGCTATCCCCACGCCGATGTGGAAGGCGCAGCGCGCCAGCTCGCCGCTCGTCCCGGGGCCGCGTCACTGCTGGCTACCGATGGCGTGTTCAGCATGGACGGCGATATCGCCCCCCTGCGCGAACTTTCCACGTTGTGCCGCCGTGAGCAGGCCACCTTGATGGTGGACGATGCCCACGGCCTTGGCGTGCTCGGCCCGCAGGGCGAAGGCAGCGTGGCCGATGCCGGTCTTGGGCAGGGCGACGTCCCCGTGCTGATGGCTACGCTGGGCAAGGCGCTCGGCTGCAGTGGCGCCTTCGTGGCCGGCTCCGCCGCGTTGATCGACGGACTGGTGCAGTCCGCGCGCACCTATATCTATACGACGGCCATGCCGCCGGCGCTGGCCGCCGCGACGTTGGCCGCGGTCCGGCTGGCGCAGGCGGAGAACTGGCGGCGCGAGAAACTCCACGCGCTGATCGCCCGCTTCCGCAGCGGCGCCGGCCAGCTCGGCCTGCCCCTGATGCCCTCGCCCACCGCCATCCAGCCCCTGCTGCTGGGCGACGCCCGCGCGGCGCTGGAGGCCTCCGAGGCGCTGGAGCAGGCCGGTTTTCTGGTCACGGCGATCCGCCCGCCCACGGTGCCGCAAGGCAAGGCGCGCCTGCGTATCACCCTGTCCGCCGCCCACGAGGAAAGCGACGTGGACCGGCTGCTGGAAGCCTTCTCCCGGCTGCCCTCCGGGGCCGCGTCGGCCCGGCCCGTATAATGGCGGCCTTGCCGTACGCCTTCCCCCTCATGTCGATCCTGAATCTCTCCGCCTATCGCTTCGTCAGCCTGGACGATCTGCCGGCGCTGCGCGAACGCATCTTCGAGCGCTGCGAGGCGCTGGCGCTCAAGGGCACCATTCTGCTGGCGCCCGAAGGCATCAATCTGTTCCTCGCCGGCCCGCGCGAACCCATCGACGCCTTCATGGACTGGCTGCGCACCGATTCGCGTTTCGCCGGGCTGGAGCCGAAGGAGTCGATCTCCGACGATGTGCCGTTCGGCCGGATGCGTGTGCGACTGAAGAAAGAGATCATCACCATGCGCATGCCGACCATCCGCCCCGAAGGCGGGCGGGCGCCCGCTGTCGCACCGGTGACGCTGCAGCGCTGGCTGGCACAAGGGCACGATGACGACGGCCGCGAGGTGGTGCTGCTCGACACGCGCAACGACTACGAAACCGACGTGGGCCTGTTCCAGGACGCGGTGGACTACCGTATCGCCAGCTTTACTGAATTTCCCGCCGCCATCGCTGCCGACCGCGCGCGCTACGAAAACAAGACGGTGGTGTCCTACTGCACCGGCGGCATCCGCTGCGAAAAGGCCGTGCTGCACATGCAGGATATCGGCATGGAAAACGTCTACCAGTTGGAAGGCGGCATCCTGAAGTACTTCGAGGAAACCGACGGCATGCACTGGAGCGGCGGCTGCTTCGTGTTCGACGAGCGCGGCGCGGTGGACAAGGCGCTGGCGCCCGCTGCACTGCTCCCCACCGGGGCAGATCGCGAATGAACCTTCATATCGAAACCCACGGCCACGGCGAGATCCCCGTGGTGATCCTCCACGGCTGGGCCATGCATGGCGGCATGATGGAACCCCTGTGCGAGGTGCTGGCCGACCGCTGCACCATGCACGTGGTCGACCTTCCCGGCCACGGTTACTCGCGCGACAGTACGCTGTCGCTGGAGCCTTCCGTGTGTGCCGAAGCCATCGCGCGCATGACGCCCGAGGCGATCTGGATCGGCTGGTCGCTGGGCGGGCTGATCGCCATGACCGCTGCGCTGGAACATCCACACCATGTGCGCGGACTCGGCGTCATTGATGGCACGCCGAAATTCTCGCGCGGCGAGGACTGGCCACATGGCAGCGACCCCAAACTGGTGCGCCAGCTGGCCACCGACCTGGAAACCGACTACCACGGCACACTGGAGCGCTTCATCGCGCTGGAAGCGATGGGCAGCCGCGACCCCATGGCCGAGGTACGACACCTGCGCGCGCTGATCTTCCAGCGCGGCGAACCGAACCTGCGCGTGCTGCAGGAAGGCATTCGCATCCTGGAAACCACGGACCGGCGCGCCGAACTCGCAGGGCTGTCGGTGCCCAGCGCATGGATCGTGGGCCATCGTGACCGCATCGTGCCGCCCGCCGCCATGGCGTGGTCGGCCGAACAGGCGCACGGCAGCTACACCGAAATCGCACACGCGGGCCACGCGCCCTTCTTTGGTTATGCGGGCGATGTCGCCAACGCACTGACGCCCGTGCTGGACAGCTTCCGATGAGCGAATCGCATTTCGACCGCCAGCAGGTGCGCCGCAACTTCGGCCGCGCGGCGAACACCTATGAGCAGCACGACGCCCTGCAGCGCGAAGTGCAGTCGCTGCTGCTCGATCGCCTCGGCTTCTATCTGGAAGCACCGGAGCGCGTGATCGACGTCGGTGCCGGCACCGGCCGCGGCACTGCGTTGCTGCGCAAGCGCTATCCGAAAGCCCAGGTGATCGCGATGGACCTGGCGTTGCCGATGCTGCGCGCCGCGAAGAAGCACAACAGCTGGCTGAAGCCGTTCCAGCGCGTGTGCGCGGAGGCCACCGCGCTGCCGTTGCCCGACCACAGCGTGGACGTGCTGCATTCCAACCTCTGCTTCCAGTGGATCGACGACCTGCCGGCGCTGTTCGGCGAGTGCGTGCGCGTGCTCAAGCCCGGTGGCCTGCTGGTGTTCTCCACCTTCGGCCCTGACACGCTGAAGGAATTGCGCGCCGCCTGGGCCGAGGCCGACCAGCAACCGCACGTGAGCCGCTTCCTGGACATGCACGACCTGGGCGACGCGATGATCAACGCCGGCCTGCGTGACCCGGTGCTCGACGTGGACCGCTACACGCTCACCTACAGCGAGCCGCGCATGCTGCTCAAGGAACTGCAGGGACTGGGCGCGACCAACGCGGATCGCGAACGCGAACGCCACCTGCTAGGCAAGCAGCACTACCGGCGCATGCTGGCCGCCTACGAAGCCATGCGCATCGACGGCCGCATTCCCGCAACCTGGGAAGTGGTGACCGCACACGCATGGGGCCCGCCGCCGGGCCAGTCGCGCCGCCTGCCGGGCGGTGGCGAAATGGCGAGCTTCTCCATCGACAGCCTGCGCGGCTCGCGCCGGAGATAGGGCAAACAGCGAGTGAAAGGCAACAGACTGGCCACTCTCACCGCTCACCCGTTTTCACTCACTCCCGCCTTCAAACCTGCTTGTAACGGAAGCAACTCACCGTGTGATCGTTCACCATGCCTGTCGCCTGCATGAAGGCATAACAGATGGTGGTGCCGACGAAGCGGAAGCCGCGCTTCTTCAAGTCCTTGCTCATGCAGTCGGATACCGGCGTACTGGCCGGCACGTCGCCCTGGCCCGTCCACCTGTTGCGGATCGGCTTGCCGTCCACGAAGGACCACAGGTAGTGGTCCAGGCTGCCGAACTCATCGATGACGCTAAGCGCGGCGATGCCGTTGTCGCGCGTGGCATAGACCTTCAGGCGATTGCGGACGATGCCGGGGTCGAGCAGGGCCTTCTCCAGTTCGCGATCCTTCATCGCCGCGACGCGCGCGATGTCGAAGTCGTGGAACACGCGGCGGTAGTGGTCGCGCTTGAGCAGGATGGTGCGCCATGACAGGCCGGCCTGAGCGCCCTCCAGACACAGGAACTCGAACAGCATCTGATCGTCGTGCAGCGGCGTGCCCCACTCGGTGTCATGGTAGTCGTGCATGTCGGCGCTGTCGCCCCAGGGGCAGCGTTGCTTCAAGGTCTTGGATGCCATGACGAAGTCCTGTTCAAGCCCGGGCCCTGCCCGTCCACTGCGCGAATACCCGTGATCGCACCGGCCAGCGCCACCACGAACCATGCATGCCGCCCGGTCTTGCAAGTTTGGCGGCCGGCCACGACGCTATCCCAGCCTTGGGTGCGGAACAAGGACAACGTCACCGCAACCCACCCCATCCTCCAGCCAGGTTTCCATGGATACCTCCTCATCGTCACGCGGAGCCGTCACCGCGCTGCTCATCACCATCCTGATCTGGGCCTACAGTTGGGTGGTGATGAAGCAGGTGCTCACGCACGCAGGGCCCTTCGACTTCGCGGCGATCCGCTATGTGCTCGGCGCGCTCGTGCTGCTCGGGGCGCTGGTGGTGTTCCGCCAACCATTGCGCCCGCCGCCGCTGCTGCCGACGATCGCCATCGGCCTGTGCCAGACCACAGCCTTCCAGGGGCTGGGCCAATGGGCGCTGGTGAACGGCGGCGCCGGACACGTGGCCCTGCTGGCCTACACCATGCCGTTCTGGGCCGTGCTGCTGGCGTGGGTGATGCTGGACGAGCGGCTCACACCACGGCGATGGCTTGGCCTGGGCCTGGCCGCCATCGGCCTCACCTGCATCATCGAACCGTGGCACAACATGGGCAACCTCGGCAGCACCCTGCTGGCGATCGGCGCCGGCGCGGCTTGGGCCATGGGCACCGTGCTCAGCAAACGCGTGTTTCTGCGCCATGCCCCGACGCCGCTCAACCTCACGGCATGGCAGATGCTGTTCGGCGCCATCGCGCTGGTGGTAATCGCCCTGTGCGTGCCGCAGCGCTCCATCGACTGGAGCCCGGGCTTCATCGCCGGCCTCGCCTATAGCGTGGTCATGGCGTCCAGCATCGCCTGGGGCCTGTGGCTGATCGTGCTACATCGCTTGCCGACCGCGGTGGCCAGCGTGGCCAGCCTGGGCGTGCCCGTGGTCAGCGTCCTGCTGGCGTGGCTGATCCTGCGTGAACAGCCCAGTGGCATGGAGATGGTGGGCATTGTGTTTATTCTGCTGGGACTGGTTGCCGTGAGTGGCGTGAACTTGCGCAAGGTGGCGCGTTGAAGCGACCGGATGCCGAGGCCTGGCTGCGAAGGTGATGACCTTCATGGCCGCCCGATTGTCTGTGGGAGCGCACCCTGTGCGCGACTGCGGCGTCTCGTGGTCACCGCTCCGTTAGGTTGTCGCGCACAGGGTGCGCTCCCACAGGAAAGCGGGGGGCGTGCGGGCCCATTGGGGTCGAAGCGAAGCGAGGCGCCGCTTTAAGTCCTCATCGCCAGGGCGCGTTGCGTAGCGCCCGGGAGTACCTGCTGTGTAGAGGCGAAGGTTGCCAAGCAACGACTTGCGTCACGCGTTCGGGCTTATCCCAACGGAATGCTGCCAGCTCCTAAGGCCATTTTCTTTGGGTTACTTTTCTTTTGGGCCAGCAAAAGAAAAGTGACTCGGCCTTCGGCAGAAGGTCGAAACGCCCGCTGCGTAAGCGGCCCGGTCGCGGGAAGGCCTGAGGCGACAACCAACCGCAAAGTCACTGGATCCCGGCCTGCGCCGGGATGACGGCAAAGATGAGACGGTGAGGCTAGGCTGCCCCTCACCCCTCACCCCGCTCCTCGTCCCGAAGCGGAATGAGAGCAAACACCTGCCTTACCAAGGCAACGCGTCGATATCGACATTGCCCCCGCTAAGCACCAACCCCACCCGCTTCCCCTTGAACCGCTCCGGCCGCTTCAGCACCGCCGCCAGCACCGTCGCGCTCGACGTCTCCACCACGATCTTCAACTCATTCCAGAGCAGCTTCATGGCGGCGATCACTTCCTCGTCGCTCACCGTCGTCACCTCGACACGGTGCATCCGCAACGCCTCGAAGTTCGTCTCACCGATCAGGGTGCGCAAGCCATCGCAAATGGTGTCCGGCACGAACGGCCCCACGCGTGCGCCAGCTGCGAGTGAACGCGCGGCATCGTCCGCTCCCATGGGCTCGGCGCCGTGGATCAACACCTGGGGTGCCACCCCGTGCGTCGCGATGCAGGTACCCGCGATCAAACCGCCACCGCCAACGGGCGTCACGATGATGTCCACGCCGCCCGTCTGCTCCAGCAACTCCAGCGCTGCCGTGCCCTGTCCCGCCATCACGCGGGTATCGGCGAACGGATGCACCAGCTCCGCGCCCGTCGCGCGCTGCACTTCGTCGGCCTTCGCTTCACGGGCGGCCTGCGTCGCCTCGCAGCGATGGAGGATAGCGCCCGCGCGCTCGATGGCCTGCAGCTTGGTGCGCACCGCGCCGTCCGGCACGATGACGTGGGCAGGAATGCCGCGCGTGGCTGCCGCCATGGCCAGCGCATTGCCGTGGTTGCCCGACGAATGGGTAACGACGCCGCGCGCAGCCTGCGCGTCGTCCATGGACCACACGGCGTTGCAGGCGCCGCGGAACTTGAAGGCGCCGCCGCGCTGGAGGTTCTCGCACTTGAAGTGCAGGTCCGCGCCGCTCAATGCATTCAGCACGGCGCTGCGCAGCACCGGCGTCACCACGGCGTAGGGCGCGATGCGCGATGCCGCTTCCTGCACCTGCGCAAAGGTGGGCAGGGCGGCGCGATTCACGGGCGCGCTCATGGACTCTGGATCTCCACGCCACAGGCAAAGCGGCGCTCGGCGCCGGGCTCGAGACGGATGGCATCCGCGCAATCCGGACGATTGAACGCGTTCGACCAGCTTTCCATGGGCTCCAGCGCCACAGAGCGACGCACATCGCGCGTCACGGTGTCGGCAGTGAAGACCAGCATCACACCGTGCGGCTGCCACACGGCAATGCCGAGCCCACTGTGCGGGTCGCGCAGGCGGGTGCGCACGCGTCCGTCCGTGTCGCAGCGAAGGTCGGCGTAGGCATGGTCGATATGGCGCGGGCCGATCTTCCTCATCTCGCGGAAGTCCAGTTCGGGCTGCTCGGACAGGGGCACGCGCGCGCCATCCCCGGCGATCGGAATGAGCGCTTCGTCGGTGCGCACCAGGCTGTCGGCCGGGATCTGCAACTCCCAGCCATCAACGGTGGCATCGGCTAGCCTGAAGTACGGATGCCAGCCGAAGAAGCACGGCGCGGCCTGCTCGCCCACATTGCGCATGGCGGTTTCCAGCGTGAGGCCGCCGGCGTCGAGCGTATAGGTCACCGTCAGGTCGATGGCGAAGGGGTAGCCGGGGTGGACGCCCGGGCGGATCGCTTGCGTGGTGAACACGGCACGCGCGCCCTGTGCATCGGCGGCGAGTTCGGCGACATGGAAATCGACGCCACGCACGAAACCATGCCGCGCGGCGCGTGAGGCGCCCTCCACGCCGGGTTGCAGGTCGTGCGGCTCGCCATCGAAGACATAGCGGGCGTCGGCAATGCGGTTGGCGAACGGCGCCATGATGGCGAAACGGGAGCTGGGACGGGCGTCAAGCTCGGCGGCGTCGCGATAGCCGTCGGCGATGTCCTGCGTTCCCTGGGCGGACGGTACGTCGAAACTGATCAGGGTGGCTCCGCGCCGGGCAATGCGCAGGCGCCGGCCCCTTGCCACATCGGTGAGCACCACGATGTCGTGGTCGCCCACCCGCCCGCGTTCCGCAAGATACTCCGCCATTGCCTTGTCCTGTCGGGAAAGGCCCGCATGTTAGCCTGACTCATCCGTTTCCGTAGTTCCGGCCGTCACCATGAGCAATCGCAACGACACCTCCTCTTCCCTGATCCGGCTCAGCGACTATCGCGCGCCGGCGTGGCGCGTGGCGAAGATCGAGCTGGCCTTCGACCTGGGCATCGACAGCACCGAGGTCACCTCCCGCTTGCACCTGCAGCGCGATCCCGCGCAACAGGAACCGCTGCGGCTGGATGGCGAGGGCCTGGCCTTGCTGTCGATTGCGCTGGATGGCCAGCCGCTCTCCGACCAGGCATGGCGTTACGCGGACAACGTGCTCGAGGTCGACGGCGCGCGTGATGGCAGCGTACTGGAGACGCGCGTGCGCGTGCAGCCGGCTGCCAACACCGCGCTGGAAGGCTTGTACCTGTCGGGATCGCGCGAGGCCGGCTTTCTGTTGACGCAGTGTGAAGCGGAGGGGTTTCGCCACATCACCTTCTTCCCGGACCGTCCCGACGTGCTGGCCAGCTATACGGTGACGCTGCGCGCCGATCGCGAGCGCTTCCCGGTGCTGCTTGCCGGCGGCAATCCCGATGGCAGCGGCGAACTGGAAGGCGGCCGCCACTGGGCGCGTTTCGTGGATCCGCATCCCAGGCCGAGTTACCTGTTCGCCCTGGTGGCCGGACGACTGCAGAAGATCGAGCGCGATTACACCACCGGCAGCGGCCGCGCCGTGACGCTGGTGATCTGGGCCGAGCCCGATGCCATCGGGCAGTGTGGCTACGCCATGGACGCGCTCGAGCGTTCCATGCGCTGGGACGAAGACACCTACGGCCGCGAGTACGACCTGGACGTGTTCCATGTCGTCGCCACGCACGACTTCAATATGGGTGCGATGGAGAACAAGGGTCTCAACATCTTCAACGCCAAGTACCTGCTGGCCGACCCCGACTCCAGCACCGACGACGAATATCGTGCGGTGGAAGCGGTGGTGGCGCACGAGTACTTCCACAACTGGAGCGGCAATCGCGTGACCTGTCGCGACTGGTTCCAGCTGTCGCTGAAGGAAGGGCTCACCGTGTTCCGCGAGCAGCAGTTTTCCGCGGACATGAACTCGGCACCGCTCAAGCGCATCGAGGACGTCGCGCTGCTGCGTCGCGCGCAGTTCCCGGAAGATGCCGGCCCCCTGGCGCATCCCGTGCGTCCCGCGCAGTACGCCGAGATCAACAACTTCTACACCGCCACCGTCTACGAGAAAGGCTCCGAGCTGGTACGCATGGTGGCGGGGCGGCTGGGCCGGGATGGCTTCCGTCGCGGCATGGACCTGTATTTCTCGCGCAACGACGGGCATGCGGCCACGCTGGAGGATTTCCTCGGCGCCCTGGGCGAAGCCAATGGCATCGACCTAATGCCGTACCTCGCATGGTATGCGCAGGCTGGCACACCCCGGCTGACGGCCCGGGGCCATTACAACGCGGCGCAGCGTGCGTACACGCTCACGCTGTCCCAGCACACGCCCCCCACGCCCAATCAGGCGAGCAAGCAGGCGCTGCCGATCCCGGTGAAGCTCGCACTGTTCGATCGCGAGGGCCAGCTGTTGCCGTTGCACCTGGCGGGCGACGACGCCGACGCGTCCGGCGCGACCGAGCGCGTCGTCGTGCTGGACCGCGCGGAACAATCGTTCGTGTTCCAGCAGGTGCCCTCCGCCCCGGTGCCGTCGCTGCTGCGCGGTTTTTCCGCGCCGGTGATCCTGGAGTGCGACTACTCACCCGATGAGCTGGCCTTGCTGCTGCGCCACGACGTGGACGGCTTCAACCGCTGGGAGGCCGGCCAGCAGCTGGCGGCGCGCGCCTTCGACAATCTGCGCGATGGCGATGCCAACCTTGCGCTCGATGCCTGGTGCGAGGCGCTGGCAGCCCTGTTCGGCGACACCGGCATCGACGATGCCCTGCTGGCCGACCTGCTGACGCCACCGGGCGAGATCGAGCTGGCCGAGCGCGAGCGCGTGGTCGATCCCTCGCATGTGCACGCGCTGCGCCTGAAACTTCAGGAGCACCTTGCGCTGCGCATCGGCCGCGAGCCACTGCAACAGCGCTACGACGCGCTCGCGGCGCGCACCAATCGGAAGCTCGATGCGACCAGCCAGGCGCATCGCCGCCTGAAGCGCCGCGTGCTGGACCTGATTGCGTCGATCGATCCGTGGGGCGCGCATACGCTGGCCACGCTGCAGTACGACAACGCGCCGAGCATGACCGATCGCCTGGCGGCGCTGTCGGTGCTGGTGCGGGGCAACGCGCCACAGGCGCATGCGGCGCTCGCGCACTTCCGCGAGCGCTATGCGGACAATCCGCTGGCGATGGACAAGTGGTTCTCGGTGCAGACGCAGCTGCCGGGCGACATGGTGCTCGAGCGCGTGCAATCGCTGGCGCAGGATGCCGCCTTTACGCTGAAGAACCCCAATCGCGTCAATGCGCTGTACGGCGCGTGGGCGCGCAACAACCCAGATGGCTTCCATCGCGCGGATGGCAGCGGCTATCGCCTGCTGGGCGTCCTGCTGCAGCAGCTGGACGCGATCAACCCGCAGGTGGCAGCCCGCCTGGCCACGGCCTTCAACGGTTGGCAGCGTCTGGAGCCGGCTCGCCATGCGGCGGCGCAGGCCGTCATCGACACCCTGGCGGCGCAGCCCCATCTTTCGCGCAACCTTGGCGAGATCGTGCGCAGCATGCGACACGGCTGACAGGCATCCACCGAAAGAAACGCCCGAGTGCGGCCCGTCCTTGGACGGGGCACCCGGGCGTAATGTGTTTCAGCGAGAGGATGACACCTTGATGAAGCACAACTTGCCCAAGCGCGGGTGATCGATCCTGCTCACACCCGTTGTACCCACCGCCCCGGGGGCGGCGATCAGACCGCCATGCGCGCCAGTTCGTCGCGCAGCCGATCCATTCGCGAGAGCAGACGCGGCTGCAGGGCCTGGCGTTCGTTCTCGCTGCGTTCTTGCAAGTGTTCCATGGCCATCTCGACGCGACCAAGCTCGATCAGGAGATCGTGGTGCGGATAAACCGGCTGGAAATCGATGCTGAGTTCCATGAGCTTCAGCCTCCCAAAGTCCGACGCTTTTGTCTGGCCTGGGTGGCGAAGCAATGGGCGTGCCACGTGCGTGATCACCATCACATTCATCTTGGCGGTGGATCACGGAATGACGCTGTGCGTCACGAGGTGCCAACTCTCGGCACAAACAGGCGTTTTAGTCACTCCACGTTCACGCTCCAAGGGTAAATATCCCTTCCAACGCGCAGCCAGAAAAGCTGCGGCCAGTGACTTATTTTCGGTTTCTGGCGCCCGGCAACACGGTCATCCTGGATTCCCCCTGTTCCTGAGACCGCCGGGCGCCAGATCTTATCCAGAGCGCTTGAAGGCTCTTCAAAGCTCAGAAAAGGCGAAGGCGCCCCGAGGGGCGCCTTCTTGCTTCCTCTCCCCGGCACGCGATCGAACCCCTGTCGTTCGATCTCGGCGCGCATTCAAGCGCAGCTTCTGCCCGTGGAAAGTGCACGGAAGGTAAAGCAGAAAGCATGCCAACGGCCGGAGTGCCGCAACGGCGCTACCATAGGCGTCCAGTTAGGTCCAAACCTGCACTTCCGGGGCAGTTTCGTATGTTTCACCCAGTTTCCTACGACGTCATCGTGGTTGGCGGCGGCCACGCCGGCACCGAAGCGGCGCTCGCCTCGGCGCGCACGGGCGCGCGCACGCTGCTGCTGAGCCACAACATCGAAACGATCGGCCAGATGAGCTGCAACCCGGCCATCGGCGGCATCGGCAAGGGCCACCTGGTCAAGGAAATCGATGCCCTGGGCGGCGCCATGGCGCATGCGGCGGACCTCGCCGGCATCCAGTGGCGCACGCTCAATGCCTCCAAGGGCCCCGCCGTGCGCGCCACGCGCTGCCAGGCCGATCGCGCGCTCTATAAGGCCGCCATCCGCCGCATCGTGGAAACCCAGCCGAACCTGGAGCTGTTCCAGCAGGCCGTGGATGACCTGATTGTGGAGAACGGCCGCGTCACCGGTGTGGTCACGCAGATGGGCCTGGCCTTCCGCGCCCGCGCCGTGGTGCTGACGGCCGGCACCTTCCTCGCCGGCAAGATCCATATCGGCCCGGCCCAGTACGCCGGTGGCCGTGCCGGCGATCCGCCCGCCAGCACGCTGGCGCAGAAGCTGCGCGAACTGCCCGTGGCGGCCGATCGCCTGAAGACTGGCACGCCGCCGCGCATCGACCTGCGCAGCATCGATTTCACCGGGCTGGAAGAGCAGCCCGGCGATGATCCGGCGCCGGTGTTCTCGTATCTTGGCTCGCGCGACGAACATCCGCGCCAGGTCAGCTGCTGGATCACGCACACCAGCGAGCACACCCACGAGCTGATCCGCGGTTCGCTGGATCGCTCGCCCCTGTACAGCGGGCAGATCGAAGGCGTGGGCCCGCGCTACTGTCCCTCCATCGAGGACAAGGTGGTGCGCTTCGCCGAGAAGACCTCGCACCAGATTTTCATCGAGCCGGAAGGGCTGGATACGTTCGAGGTCTATCCGAATGGCATCTCCACCTCGCTGCCCTACGACGTGCAGCTGGCGCTGGTGCATTCGATCAAGGGTTTCGAGAAGGCGCACATCACGCGCCCGGGCTACGCCATCGAGTACGACTACTTCGACCCGCGCGGGCTGCACCCGTGGCTGGAGACCAAGACCATTCCCGGCCTGTATTTCGCGGGCCAGATCAACGGCACCACCGGTTACGAAGAAGCCGGCGCACAGGGCCTGATCGCGGGCCTCAACGCGGCGCTGGCGGTGAAGGGCGAGGCGCCCTGGTACCCGCGTCGCGACGAGGCCTACGTCGGCGTGCTGATCGACGACCTCACCAGCAACGGCACCATCGAGCCGTACCGCATGTTCACCTCGCGCGCGGAATATCGCCTGTACCTGCGCGAGGACAACGCGGACCTGCGCCTTACCGAGGCCGGCCATCGCCTGGGCGTGGTGCCGCAGGCGCGCTACGACGCGTTGCGCGCCAAGCGCGAGGCCGTGGAGCGCGAGACGCAGCGGCTGGGCGCAATCTGGGCTGCCCCGGCGAATGCGCTCGGCACCACCATCACGCAGCAGCTCGGCATCACGCTGAGCCGCGAGACGAGCGCACTCGACCTGCTCCGCCGGCCCGAACTCGACTACGCAAAGCTGACAACGGTCGACGGCATCGGCCCCTCGGTGGACGACGCCGACGTGGCCGCCCAAGTGGAAGTGCAGACCAAGTACGCCGGCTACCTCGAACGCCAGCGCGAGGAGATCGAACGCCAGCGCCGCCACGAACAGACGGCCATTCCGGGCGGCTTCGACTACGACAAGGTGCGCGGCCTTTCCGCCGAAGTGCTGCTGAAGCTCAAGCGCGCACTGCCGGAGACCATCGGGCAGGCCTCACGCATCAGCGGCGTGACGCCGGCCGCGATCTCGCTGCTGCTGGTGCACCTGAAGCGCCGCGACGCGGCCTGATTTTCTTCCTGCGCTCCCCCAAGAGGCCTTGCCCGCATGGCATCATTCGGGCCTGACGGTTTTCTCGGAGCACACCATGGAAGTCTGGATCGGTCGGGACGGCGAACGGCATGGCCCCTACAAGGAAGTGGACGTACGCCAGTGGCTGCGCAGCGGCCAGGTCAGCCCTGACGACCTGGGCTGGCACGACGGCATGACGGACTGGGCGCCCTTGTCCACGCTGTTCCCCAACGAACTGAGTCACCAGGATGCCGCCCCAGCGGGTGCCGCTATTTCGCCCCCGCCACGGTCGATCCCTGAAGCTGCATCGGAACCGTCCGCCGTCACGTTCGACTACGCGAGCTTCTGGCAGCGTTTCGGGGCGTGGGTCATTGATCTGGCTGTACTAATGGTTCCCTCGACGATTGCCTTTTATGCCCTGGGTGGCCTCTCCGCTTATGAGCACCTGATGGCGCAGTTGCAGACCACGCCGGATATGAGCGCGACCATTCGCGAATACGTTGAGGCGACGCGCGGCTCCAACATCGCCGTCATCGTGATCGGATTCCTCTATTACACGCTGTTCGAGGCCTCCCGCCTGCAAGCGACACCAGGCAAGCTGGCACTGCGGCTGCGCGTCACCGATATCAACGGGCAGAAGCCTGGCTTCGGGCGGGCAGCGTTGCGCAACGTCGTGCGCCTCACCAACGCGCTCACCGGCCTGATTCCCTTTGTTTGCTATATCGCGGTGGCGTGGACTCAGCGCAAGCAGGGCCTTCACGATCTGGTTGCGAGAACGTTGGTGCTCAATGGCCGCGCCCCTAATATCGATGTGCGCACTTCGCAAACCGGACAAAGCAGCGGCTCAGGCAGCTCAACCAGTTCATTCAACGCGTGACGCTTCGCATTGCTGGCGTGTTGCGCGCCTGCGATGCGACATGCCCCAGCGATGGCGCAGCGGT
The DNA here is from genome assembly GCF_000725385.1 of Dyella japonica A8. Taxonomy (NCBI): domain Bacteria; kingdom Pseudomonadati; phylum Pseudomonadota; class Gammaproteobacteria; order Lysobacterales; family Rhodanobacteraceae; genus Dyella; species Dyella japonica. Next base: position 650,509 of record NZ_CP008884.1, read on the forward strand.
ACTGACGTTACGCGCACATCGCATTCACGCCTGCGTTGCATCTGGCAGGCCATAAGGCATGTGCAGGCCGATGCATCGCCGCCATGTCTTCTGTGCACATCTGCATTTATGACCTATGGCGGATGCGCGCAGAAGCGCAAGAAGCGCATGCTTGTCGTACAGGGGGCCGCGAACCAGGCAAGGTCATGGCCCAGTCCCAACCTGACGGCGGCTGGATCTACCAGTGCGACGATATTCTCGTCGAACCGCGCGCCCATCGCCTCGAGCGGGCAGGCAAGACGGTTTCCGTCGAACCCAAGGCGTACGCGGTACTGGTAGTCCTGCTGCAACAAGCCGGTGAAGTCGTCGGCAAGGATGCATTGCTTGATGCCGCATGGGGTCACAGGCACGTCACGCCAGGCGTACTCACGCGTGTGATCTCGCAGTTGCGGCACGCCTTGGGCGATTGCGTATCCGAACCACGTTACATCGCCACCGTGCACAGCCTGGGCTATCGCTTCATCGGTGACGTGCACCGGACACCCGCGGCCGTCATCGAGACCTTGCCCGGTGAGGCCAGCAACGACGATCCCGCACTCGCCACACAGGCACGGCCGCTTCCGCCCGCGCCGCCGGCGTCGCTGCCACGTCGCTGGGTGGCCGCCGCCATCACGCTGGTGTTGATCGTGGCCGTGCTCGCCGCGGTGAGCCTGTGGCACACGCCCGATGGCCACCGGCACGAACTGCACATGACGCCGCAACCCGCGCTCGCCGTGATGCCCGTGGCGCACGAGCAGGACACGCGGCCACTCCGTCAGCATCGGCATCCCCGCAACCGGCGCCTCGTCACGGAGTATCCCGGGGATCGCGACGACGCCCCCGCCAATCTGCGTGCGGGCGGCTACCTGACGCTTCGCCCTGAACAGGCACCCGCGGCCAGCCAGTAGCCGCGCGCCGACTTGCTATGATCGACAACCCGATGGCGCGCTTCGTGCCCCGTCGTCTTGTCGAACGCTCAGGAATCGTTTCAGCCCCATGCTCAGCATCGAACAACGTATTGCCCAGGACATCGCCGCCAAGCCGGACCAGGTCCGTTCCGCGGTGGAACTGCTCGACGGCGGCGCCACCGTGCCGTTCATCGCTCGATACCGCAAGGAAGCCACCGGGGGTCTCGACGACACGCAGCTGCGCTTGCTGGAAGAACGCCTGCGCTACCTGCGCGAGCTGGAAGAGCGCCGCGGCGCGATCCTCGCCAGCATCGACGAACAGGGCAAGATGACCGATGCGCTGAAGAACGACATCCTCTCCGCCGATACCAAGGCGCGCCTGGAAGATCTGTACCTGCCGTACAAGCCCAAGCGTCGCACCAAGGCGCAGATCGCGCGCGAAGCGGGCCTGGAGCCGCTGGCCACCGGCCTGCGCGACGACCCCACGCAGTCGCCGGACGCCTTGGCCGCATCGTTTGTTGACGCCGAGAAGGGTGTGGCGGACGTACGCGCCGCGCTCGACGGCGCCCGCGCGATCCTGATGGAAAGCATCGCCGAAGACGCCGGCCTGCTCGGCGAATTGCGCGATTGGCTGTGGGACAAAGGCCAAATTCGCGCCAAGGTGGTCGAGGGCAAGGAAAATGAGGGCGCGAAGTTCCGCGACTACTTCGATCACATGGAACCGATCGGCAAGATCCCCTCGCATCGCCTGCTCGCGCTGATGCGCGCGCGCAACGAAGGCGTGATCGAGCTGGAGCTGTCGCCCGCGCTGGATCTGGAACAGGGCCACGTCGAAGGCGAAGGCCGTGTGGCGGCGCATAGCGGCATCGTCGATCGCGGCCGTGCCGCCGACGCATGGCTGCGCGAGACCGTGCGCCTGACCTGGCGCGTGAAGTTGCACCTGCACCTGACGCTGGACCTGTTCGGCCGCGTGCGCGAAGGCGCGGAGGACGAAGCCATCCGCGTGTTCGGCGACAACCTCAAGGACCTCATGCTGGCTGCACCCGCCGGCGCCAAGAGCGTGATGGGGCTGGACCCGGGCATCCGCACCGGCGTGAAGGTCGCCGTGGTCGATGCCACCGGCAAGCTGCTCGCCACCGACACTATTTATCCCCATGAGCCGCGCCGGCAGTGGAACGAATCGCTGGCCGCGCTGGCCCGGCTGTGCCAGAAGCACGGCGTGGACCTGATCGCGATCGGCAACGGCACCGCCTCGCGCGAAACCGACAAGCTGGCCGGCGAACTGATCAAGGGCCTGGCCAAGACGCATCCGGACCACAAGCTGTCGAAGGTCGTGGTGAGCGAAGCGGGCGCGTCGGTGTATTCGGCCTCGGAGACGGCGGCCAAGGAGTTCCCGGACCTGGACGTGAGCCTGCGCGGCGCCGTGTCCATTGCGCGCCGCCTGCAGGATCCGCTCGCCGAACTCGTGAAGATCGAGCCCAAGGCCATTGGCGTGGGCCAGTACCAGCACGACGTGAACCAGGTGAAGCTGGCGCGCGCGCTGGACGCCAAGGTCGAGGACTGCGTGAACGCCGTGGGCGTAGATGTGAACACGGCCTCTGCCGCCCTTCTCTCGCGCGTGGCCGGCCTTAGCGCCAGCGTGGCGGAGAACGTGGTGAAGCACCGCGACGCCAACGGCCCGTTCGCCAACCGCAAAGCCCTGCTGAAAGTGCCGCGCCTGGGCGACAAGGCGTTCGAGCAGTGCGCGGGCTTCCTGCGCGTGCCCAACGGCGACAACCCGCTGGACATCAGCGCGGTGCATCCGGAAGCGTACCCGGTGGTCGAGCGCATCATTGCGCAGTGCGGCCGCGAGGTGCGTTCCATCATCGGCGACATCACCTTCCTGCGTGGCCTCAAGGCCGAGCAGTACACCGACGAGACGTTCGGCGTGCCGACCGTGCGCGACATCCTCAAGGAGCTGGAAAAGCCCGGCCGCGATCCGCGCCCGGAATTCGTCGCGCCGAGCTTTGCCGAAGGCGTGGAAGACCTGAAGGACCTGCGCCCCGGCATGGTGCTGGAAGGCCGCGTGACCAACGTGGCGGCGTTTGGTGCCTTCGTGGACATCGGCGTGCACCAGGACGGCCTCGTGCACGTCTCCGCACTGTCGCACACCTTCGTGAAGGACCCGCGCGACGCGGTGAAGGCTGGTGACATCGTCAAGGTGAAGGTGATGGAAGTCGACCTGCCGCGTCAGCGTATCGGCCTGTCCATGCGCCTGGACGACGAACCGGGCCAGCAGGCCCGCGGCGCTCGTCCGGCCGGTGGCAATGAGGCCCCGCGTGGCGGCCAGCGCGACAACCGTGGCCCGCGCCCGGGTGGCGGCGCGCCCAAGCCGGCGCCGGCGCCCTCCAACAGCGCCTTCGCCGACGCCTTCTCCAAGGCCCTGAAGCGCTAAGCCGTACTGTGTGGGAGCGCACCCTGTGCGCGACGAACCTGCCGTAACGTGGGGGCAGGCCCGTCGCGCACAGGGTGCGCTCCCACAACGGTTTTACCCCTCGCCTTCTGCCCCGTTTTTTTGCGGTGCGGCGCAGCATGCGCTGACGTATGGGCATGCATTACCGTAACGCAGTAATAACAAAGACCCGCCCGGTTCAAGGAGTGTTACCGACATGCCCCGTACTCGCACTATCGCAGGCGCCATTGCCGCCGCGCTGCTGATCAGCTCCCCGGCGTTCGCCGCCAACTCCCAGTTCGACAGCGTCGTCGTGTTCGGCGACAGCCTGAGCGATGCCGGCAACATTTCGCTGGCCACCAATCCGGCCCTCCAGCCACCGTGGGAGTTCACCACCAACCCGGGCGCGGTGGCCGTGCAGAACGTGGCCGGCCACTATGGCTACAACCTCACCGCCTCGCTGGCGGGCGGTACCGACTATGCCTGGGGCGGCGCTGGCGTGCTGACCAACTCGCCGGGCACCCCGGCGGCCGTGCCGACCATCACCACCCAGGTGAACGCCTACCTCGCTGCCGGCAAGTTCGACAGCAAGGCGCTGTACTCCATGTGGGGCGGCGCCAATGACATCTTCTACGCCGCCACCGCCGCCGGCGCCGGCGCGACCGCGCAGCAGCTGATCCAGCAGAACGTGGCCGCGCAGATCGCCCAGCTGCAGGCCGCTGGCGTGCCGGCCGCCGTGATTGCCGCCCAGACCCCGGTGATCACCCAGGCCGTGACGGCCGCGGTGACCCAGCAGGTGCTGGCTGCCGCTGGCGTCTCCAGCTTCATGACGGCCGACCAGGCCACCGCGTCCATCGCCGCCGCCGCCCAGCAGGAAGTGAAGCTGATCGGCCAGCTGCAGGCCGCCGGCGCCAAGAACATCCTGGTGTTCAACCTGCCGAACATCGGCCTGACCCCGGATGGGCGCGAACAGGGCGCCAGCGGTGCCTCCGCGCTGACCAGCCTGAGCCTGGTTTACAACGGCACGCTGAGCACGGGCCTGGGCCAGCTCGGCAAGGGCATCATCCCGGTCGACACCTTCAGCCTGCTCAACGAAGCGATCGCCAACCCGGGCGCCTACGGCTTCACCAATGTCACCAACGAAGCCTGCGGCGTGGGCTCCAGCTCGGTGCAGTGCGGCCCGGCCGGCTCGGGCGCGCCGTACACCTATGCGGCGGGCGCCAACCAGACCTACCTGTTCGCCGACGGCGTGCACCCGAGCACCGCGGCCGACGCGATGCTGGGCCAGTACGTGGTCTCCATCCTCAACGCCCCGGGCTATGCCTCGCTGCTGGCCGAAGCGCCTCTGGCCTCGATCCAGGCCCAGAACCGCGCTATCCGCAACCAGATGCTGGCTGACGGCCAGGGCAGCGACACCCGCGTATTCGCCAGCGTCGATTACGGCGACCAGCGCTTCGACGGCACCTCCAGCTCGCCGCGCACCAAGAGCAACAACGTCAACCTGACCTTCGGTGCGGACGTGCGCTTCAACGACAACTGGTCGGGCGGCGTGGCCATGAACGTCGGCCAGCACAACGCCGACTACTCCGGTGGCGGCGGCTACAAGCTGCAGGACGTGTCCGGCCTGGGCTACCTGAACTGGCACCAGGGCGGCGCCTACGTCGGCGGCTACGTCGACTTTGGCCAGGACAACTTCTCCGACATCGAGCGCAAGATCCAGCTCGGCAACATGCTGCGCACCGAGACCGCCAAGGCCGACGGCAACCACGTCGGCGCCGGCATCACCGGTGGCTACTGGTTCGACATGGGCACGCTGCGCACCGGTCCGTTCGCCACGGTCGAGTGGCAGACGATCAAGGTCAACGCCTTCAACGAAGCCAGCAGCGACAGCACCGCCATGTGGTTCGGCAGCCAGCAGCGCGACTCGCAGCTGTCCACCCTCGGCTGGCGCCTGGAAGGCCACTGGCAGGCCGGCAGCACCATGCTGTCGCCCTACGCCGAACTGGCCTGGAACCACGACAGCAAGGCTGATCCGCGCGAAGTCACCGCCGGCCTCAACAACATGCAGGGCTCCTTTGCCCTCGTCGGCTTCACGCCGGACAAGAGCTGGGGCACCGGCGACCTGGGCGTGAGCGCACAGTTCACCCAGGCCCTCAGCGGCTGGTTCGGCTACAGCGGCCGCTTCGGCGACAACAGCCAGAAGTACAACAGCGTCAACCTGGGCATGAAGTACGCTTTCTAAGGCATACGTGATTCCCGCAAAAAAGCCGCCCGCGAAAGCGGGCGGCTTTCTTGTTGCCGATGTTTCGGCGGCGCACCGGCAAGATGCACGATGCGACTTGCAGCAAGCCTGCACGAGCTGCCTGCTTTGGCTTTTGCTCTTCCGGGTCCCCGTATGAGGCGGCGGGTAGATGGAGATCAGGCCCCGACGAAAAGCCCGGAACCCGGCCGCGAACCTTCCGGGCCGCAGGCCCGGAAGGCGCCTCATCCGGGGGGCCCTTCTCTTTGGTTACTTTCTGACGCGAAGCTAATCCCTGTGGGACTTGGACAAGCAAGAGAAAGTGACCCTGCCTCCGGCAGGAGGTCGGAACGCCCGCCGCGCAGGCGGCACTCTGGCCTCTGCGGCAAAACCGGGGGGCCAAGAGCAAAGTCACTGGATCCCTGCCTTCGCAGGGATGACGGTTCTTCTGAAGTGGTGAGGCTACATTGGCGCCTTGCCCCAACCCTCTTCCAACCCCTCAAAGCCGCGACCATCCATGACTGCTTCCCCCTAAGGAGGAGAGGAAGTACAGCGTTACCCATCAAATCATTTGGACGTCCATCCGCCCAAACCCCAGGCAAGAAAAAAGCCGCCCGCTTTCGCGGACGGCTTTCTCGAATCCGGAAACCGCGAGGGCTTACTTGCCCTTGCCGTTCGTCGCCAGGTTCAGGATGCTCTGGGACTGCTTCTGCAGGCTGGCCGCTTCATCGTCGGACAGCGGCGAGCTCTTGCCGCCCTGGTCGTTCGTCTTCAGCACCAGGGTGCCGTCGGCCGCCCAGGCAGCGCGCTGGGTCGAGGTCGGCTTGGCGTCCTTGCTGGACTTCTTCTGCTGCACGACCACCCACGGCTTGGCGTCCTTGTAGGCGTAGTCGGTGCTGGTGAAGCCCTTGTCGCCGTAGTCGACTTCTTCGCGGATGAACTTCACTTCACCGGCTTCGCGGAACACCTGCCAGCCGCGCGAAACCTTGTCTTCCAGCTTGGTGCCGCTGCTGATCTTCATGCCGCCGATCTGCTTCTGCACGGAGGTGAAGGCTGCAAGCTCCTTCTCGCCCTGGGTCTGCTCCGGGAACAGCTGCACGGTCAGGCCGGTGGACGGCTTGCCATTGAGCACCGGGGTCTGCAGGTGGGGCTTGTAGGTGCGCTCGCCGTCGGTCAGCGACGCCTGGAGCACGTACATGCCCGCGGGGTTGACGTCACCGCCATTGAACGGCAGCTCGAAGGAGATCGGCAGGGTGTTGGCCGGCGAGACGGTCTTCGTCGCCAGCGGCTTGCTGTCCTGCTGGCTCACGTCGACCAGGGTCAGGTCGAGCTTGGCGGCAGCCGACACGCTGGTGCCTTCGGGCAGGGTGACCTGGCCGGTGACCTGATTGGCCTGGGCCGGCGTCTGGGCGGCGTTGCCACCTTCAGCGCCACCTTCGGACGACTGGGAAGAATTGCCACAGCCGGCGAGAGCCAGAGCGGCGACCGACATCAGCGACCAAACAAGACGGCGCATGGGAAACCTCTATCGAAATGTCAGGGCTAGCGCGAGAACCAACAGGCGCCCAACACGCCTCGACTCTACACGGGGGAAGTTATCAGCATAGCCCAAAGGTAAGGCCTTGTAAAAGTTGGCTCCATGCGCTTGCGTATGCAGAGAGCGGATATAGCCGCCTAAACGGCCCGTGAACAAAAAGGGCGGCCCTTTACGGGCCGCCCTTGGCGGTTGCAGCGTGTGGCTTAGAAGCGCTGCGAGTACTTCAGGTAGTAGAAGCGGCCAATGTCGAAGCCACCGTAGTACACGAACGAGCTGTTCGGCTTCGTGTACATGATGGGGCCCTGCTTGTCGAACACGTTGTTGGCGCCGACCGAGATCACGCCCTTCCACGGCATGGTCCAGCGGAACTGCACGTCGTTGAACGTGGTGGCACCGGTGTGACGCTGCGCCTGCGCGCCGTTGAACGGATCGACGTGGTTGGGATCGTTGCACTCGGTCGTGTACGAGCAGCGCTCGGTCATGCCCGAGTAGTAACGCATCGTCCAGGTCATGCCGAACAGGCCGCGCGTGAAGTCCAGCGACAGGTTGGAGCGCGTGCGGAAGTTGCCGCCGTAGCCGGTGAAGGGCTGCACGACCGTGGACGGATTGTCGTCCGCCTTGACGTTCAGATAATCAACGTAGGTGGTGTTCCAGCGCGTGGCGAACTGGCCGATCGCGTCGATGGTGAAGCGATAGTTCACACCGAAGTCGTAACCGGCGGTCTTCTGCCAGCCCTTGTTGGTCAGGCCATAGTTCATGCTGGTGATGACGCCCAGGGCCGGGTCGCGCTGGAAGCTGGTGCAACGCGACGCGATGCCGCCCGAGTAGCAGTCATCCAGGATGTTCTGCACCGAGTCCGTGCTGATGACGTTCTTGATGTCGATCTTGTACCAATCCAGCGAAACATCGAAACCTTCCAGGTAATGCGGGCTGTAGATCATGCCCAGCGTGCGCGTGGTGGCGGTTTCCGGGGTCAGCTTCGGGTTGGCGCCCGTGATGAACTGGTAGTTGGTCTGGCACGGGAAGGTCTTGCAGGGCACCAGGGCCTGGCCCAGCTGCACGTAGTTCGCCGCGACCGCCGGCTGGCCACCGAAGCCGGACGTGCAGCGCGCCGCCACCGCCGGGTTGCCCTTGGACGCGCCATGGGTGGCGTCGCAGGGGTCGGTGTACGACTCGAAGCTACCGCTGCTGCCGCCGTAGAGGTCGGAGATGGTCGGGGCACGGAAGCCCTGCGCCCAGCTGCCGCGCACCAGCAGGTCGTCGATCGGCTTCCACTTGATGCTGGCCTTGCTGTTGGTGGTGTTGCCGAAGTTGCTGTAATCCGAGTAACGCGTGGCGGCGTCGATCGACAGCTCGCGCGCCATGGTCATGTCTTTGAGCAGCGGCACGTCGAACTCGAGGTAAGCCTCGTTCACCGAGTACCGGCCCGACGTGGTGGTTGCTGCCAGGCCCGTGCTCAGGCCTGCCTGGTTGAAGGCATCCGGCACGAAGCGGCCGTCTTCCTGGCGATGCTCCACACCCGCGGCAATGCCGATCTCACCGGCCGGCAGGCCCGGCACCGTACCCGCGATGTTGGCGGTGTAGTCGATGGTGGTGGTCTTGCCGGTGTCGTGGAACTCCGGGAACAGGAACTTCTGCAGCGTGGGATCACCCAGCGAGCCGGCACCGGCCTGCCCGTACGGCAACAGCGGGTTCCAGGGGGTGCAGCCGACGATGGGCTTGGCGGCCGTACCGCAATGCACCTGGCCATCGGCACCGAGGAACGACGGACCGACCGCCTGGGCGACGTTGATGAGGTTGAAGTCGCCATGACCGGTCTTCAGCGCGTTGTTGCGATTGGTCATCGCGCCAACGTCCCAGTTCCAGGTACGACCGCCGAGATCAAAGAAGCCCTCGAAGCCGGCCGTCCAGCGATAGGTTTCCAACTGGCTGTCGGTGGTACGGGGCACTTCCCAGCCGCGGCGACGGAAGGCGAGATCCTTGCCGAGCGGGTTGAAGTAGCTCTGGCCCGACAGCGCGATGCCGGTGTAGTTGGCGGACTGGAACGGATAGCCCGCGATCTGCTGATCGGTGCTGCGCTTGTTGTAGAGAAAATCGGTCTTGAACGCGATGTTCTCAAGCAGGTTGTACTTGCCGGCGACGAACAGCGAGGTGCGCTCGGTGCCGGTCTGGATCGTCATCTCCTGGTTCGCGTTGGCGTACTCAGACGCCGTGAGCGGATGGTAGTTGGCGATGTTGCGCGGGTCGGTGCCGTGGGTAAGCGTACAGGTGGCCGACTTGCCGCCCGGGCCGCAGGGGCCGGTGAAGGAACCGTTCTGGTTCACCGCACTCCAGCCGTCCAGCGGGTGGTACGGACCCGCCGGATAGGCGCTGAAGTCGCGGTCCTTGGCGAAGACCGGATCTTCCTTCTGATACTGCGCGCTCAGCATGATCGAACCGCGGTCATTGGCGGTGCCGAGCGTGAAGTCGTAGCTCTGCTTCTTGCCGTCGGCCTGGTCGTACTGGCCCACATAGGCGTTCGCTTCCGCGCCGGTGAAGTTGCTGCGGGTGATCACGTTGACCACGCCGGCAATGGCGTCCGAACCGTAGATGGACGAGCCGCCGTCCTTCAGCACTTCGATGCGATCGATGGCCGACACCGGAATCTGGCCAAGGTCCTGCAGGCCGGTGGTGTTAACGCCCAGGCGCTTGCCGTTGACCAGGATCAGGGTGCGGTTGGCGCCCAGGTTGCGCAGGTCGACGTAGTAGCCGCCCACGTCCTCGCCCGACGACAGCGCGTTGGCGCGGCTGATCGGCGGCGTGCCCACTTCGGTGAGGTTCTGCAGGATGTCGGCGACCGAGGTGAAGCCCTGGTTCTCGATCTGCTTGCGGTCGATGGTGACCACCGGCTGGGCGGTTTCCACGTCCACGCGCGGAATGCGCGAGCCGGTCACCGTGACGGTTTCGAGCTTCTTTGCGTCGTTCTGGCTGGCTGCCGGAGCGTTCTGGGCCAAGGCCGGAGCCATCGCCGCGAAGGTACCTACGGACAACGCCAGACGCACGGCGACCGTAAGTTTATTGTCAACTTTCTTGCGGTACTGCATGTTTTTCTCCCCAGTAAAACGCCGGCCCCCGCCGACGCAAAAAAAACCGCCTTGCCTTGCAAGTGGCAGGTTCCAAAGGCGTTGCACCCCGGAACTTGCTGTCTGCCAGCTGAACAAGCCGGCGGATTCGTGGTTACCAATTCGCAACCATTGCGTTCTTGGTCTCGGTAGAAGTTGCTCTTTGTGAGCCTCGACTACCAAGAACTTACGACCTTATGGGAAAATTCTTACGAGTGTCAACGGTTTCGTAACACTTGCTTCACGCTGACATCCGGATTTTCGGGCCACGCTCCCACTCACAAGTCGCCATCCGCCAGGGAAATGCGATGAACATGCAGAAAATTTCGACCAACGAGTCCGCTTCCACGTTTGCCGATCGCATCAAAGTGCTGATCCAGCGCGTGGGCAGCGTCACTGAGATCGCACGTATGTGCGGCTTCTCCGAAGGCGTCGTGCGCAGCTGGCGCGATGGCAACACCGACCCCTCGCGCGCACGTTGCGTGACGCTGGCCAAGACCCTGGGCATTTCCCTGGTGTGGCTGGTGGCGGGCGAGGGCACGATCCAGACCACGGACGCCATGGCGTCGGGCGAAGACCTGCCGAACGCGGAGGCCTCGTCCAACCGTCATCGTTCGAAGCTGCGCACGGCGGCGGACACGCTGCATGCCAGCGGCATGGCGATGGATCCGAACCGCCTGAACACGGCGCTGCGCATCCTGCAGTCGGAACTTGACCTGGCCGAGAGCCGCCTCACCCTGGCCGACAACGCCGACATGCTGGCCGACCTTTACGAAATCCTGGGTCCGGGCGGCACCGACGTGGATGCCGGCGCCATGGTGGCGTTCAACCAGCGCCTGCATGAGCGCGTGAAGCGCGGCCGCCAGACCATCGGCTGAGGCCGTCCGGTGTTGCACCCGGCACAGGCATAAAAAAACGGCAGCCCCAGGGCTGCCGTTTTGCTGTCTGCGATGACCCGCCGTTACAGGCGGGCGATATCGGCAATGGCGCCGAACTGCGCCTTCAGCTGCCCCAGCAGGGCCAGGCGGTTGGCCCGTACGGCCGGGTTGTCCGCATTGACCAGCACGCTGTCGAAGAACGCATCGACCGGCGCCTGCAACTGGGCGAGACGCGTGAGCACCGCCGCGTAGTCGCCTGCCTGCAGCGGTGCCGACGTGTCGGCCCGGGCCGCATCGAGCGCGGCGTGCAGGGCACGCTCCGCATCGGCCTCGAAATGGGCGGGATCAACGACGGTGCCCACCGGGGCCGCCCCGGCTTCCTCGGACTGCTTGCGCAGGATGTTGGCGACGCGCTTGTTGGCGGCGGCCAGGCTCAGCGCTTCCGGCCGGCGACCGAACTCGCCCACCGCACGCAAGCGGCGGTCGAAGTCGACCAGGCTGTCGGGCGATACGGCCAGCACGGCTTCGAACTGCTCCGTGGTGAAGCCCTGCTCGGCGTAGTAGCCACGCAGGCGGTCGAGCACGAAGTCGACCAGCTCGTTGGCCAGCGCGGCGCGACGCTGGCCCGCATCGAGCACCGGTGCCTTGCCGTCCTTGCCCGGCTTGAGGCCAGCGGCGAGCGCGGCCTCCGGCAGCAGTTCCAGCGCTTCGACGAAGCTGCCCCGCAGGTCCAGCTCCAGACCGCCTTCGACCAGCGTGCGGGCCAGGCCGAGCGCGGCGCGGCGCAGTGCGAACGGATCCTTGTTGCCGCTGGGCTTCATGCCGACGGCGAAGATGCCAGCCAGCGTGTCGAAGCGATCCGCCACGGCGAGCACCTGCCCGACCTTGCCGGCGGCGATGGCGTCACCGGCGAAGCGCGGCTGATAGTAGCTGTCCAGCGCGTCGGCCACGTCCGTCGCTTCGCCGTGGTGCGAGGCGTAGTAACGACCCATCACGCCCTGCAGTTCAGGGAATTCGCCGACCATGCGCGTGAGCAGGTCGCACTTGCTCAATGCGGCCGCGCGCGTGGCGGCGCCGGCATCCACGCCTACGCGACCGGCGATGATGCGGGCCAGTTCGGCCACGCGCACGCTCTTGTCCCACAGGCTGCCCAGCGCCTGCTGGTAGGTCACGTTCTTCAGCTGGTCCTGGTAGCCGGCCAGCGGTGTCTTGAGGTCTTCGTCCCAGAAGAACTTGGCGTCGGCGAAGCGCGGACGGATCACGCGCTCGTAGCCCTTGCGGATTTCCGAGGGCTGCTTGCTCTCGATGTTCGCGATGCCGATGAAATGCTCGGTGAGCTTGCCGTTGGCATCGAACACCGGCACGAACTTCTGGTTGGTCTCCATGGTGGTGACCAGTGCCTCGGGCGGCACGGCAAGGAACTCGCGATCGAACTTGCACGCGATCGCCACCGGCCATTCGGTGAGGTTGGCGATCTCGTCGAGCAGCGCGTCGTCGAGCTGCGGCACGCCGCCGGTTTCCTTTGCGGCGCGAGCGACTTCATCGCGGACCTTCTGGCGACGCTCCGCCGGATCGGCCAGCACCTTGGCGGCGCGCATCGAATCGAGCCAGATATCGGCGTCGGACACGTGCACGGGCTGCGTATGCATGAAGCGATGCCCGCGCGACTTCCGGCCGCTGGTGAGGCCAAGCACGGAGCCGTCGACGATGTCCGCGCCATGCAGCATCACCAGCCAGTGGGCCGGGCGCACGAAGGTGTAATCGTGGTCGCCCCAGCGCATGGGCTTGGGAATCGGCAGGCCCTTGAGCGCCTCGTCGACGATCTCCGGCAGCAACGCAGCCACCGGCTGGCCCGGCTTCACGGCGCGAAACACGAACCACGAACCCTTGTCGGTCTCGAGCTTTTCCAGCTGCTCCACGGTGACGCCGCAAGACTGCGCAAAGCCCTGCAGCGCCTTGCCCGGCTGGCCATTGGCATCCAGCGCGGCATTCACCGCGGGACCGCGACGCTCGACGCTCTGCTCCGGCTGGTTCAACGCCACCGCGGGAATATGGACGGCCAAACGGCGCGGCGAGGCGTACACCATCGCTTCGTCCAGACCGGCCTGGACGCCGCGTTTGGCCAGTCCGTCGCAGACGCCACGCGCAAAAGCGGCCGCGAGTTCGTCCAGTGCTCTGGGCGGCAGTTCCTCGGTGCCCAGCTCGATCAACAGCGGCTTGGTGGCGGCGCTCATGCGGCCTGCTCCTTGACGTTCTTCTTCAGGCCCGGAAAGCCGAGCTTTTCACGTTGTGCGACATAGGTCTCGGCCACTGCGCGGGCCAGGGTGCGCACGCGCAGGATGTAGCGCTGGCGTTCGGTCACGCTGATGGCGCGGCGGGCATCGAGCAGGTTGAAGGTGTGGCTGGCCTTCATCACCTGCTCGTAGGCAGGCAGCGGCAGGCCGGCGGCGATCAGCTTGTTGGCTTCGCCTTCGCACACGTCGAACCAGCGCAGCAGTTCCGGCACGTTGGCGTGCTCGAAGTTGTAGGTGCTCTGTTCCACTTCGTTCTGGTGGAACACGTCGCCGTAGGTCACGGTGCCATGGGGGCCTTCGGTCCACACCAGGTCGTAGACGTTGTCCACGTTCTGCAGGTACATGGCCAGGCGCTCGAGACCGTAGGTGATCTCACCGGTCACGGGACGGCATTCCAGGCCACCGGCCTGCTGGAAGTAGGTGAACTGAGTCACCTCCATGCCGTTCAACCAGACCTCCCAACCGAGGCCCCAGGCACCCAGCGTGGGCGATTCCCAGTTGTCCTCGACGAAGCGCAGGTCGTGCACCAGTGGGTCCAGGCCCAGCTCTTTCAGCGACCCGATGTACAGGTCCAGGATGTTGTCCGGGTTGGGCTTCATCACCACCTGGTATTGGTAGTAATGCTGCAGGCGGTTGGGGTTTTCACCGTAGCGGCCGTCGGTGGGACGGCGCGAGGGCTGCACATAGGCCGCCGCCCACGGCTCGGGACCGAGCGAACGCAGGAAGGTGGCGGGGTGGAAGGTGCCGGCGCCAACCTCGGTATCGAGGGGCTGCAGCAAGACACAACCCTGCGCCGCCCAGTAGCGGTTGAGGGTCTGGATCACATCCTGGAAGGTGCGCGCGGACATGGCTTTCCGTGGGCTTCAATAAAGCGGGTTAGTATAGCCGGGACCGCATTCTTCGCTGGATTCCGGCGAAAAGTGCCCACCAGGAGAGATCGTCGCATGGCCGCTTCGCCGCAATCCGTGTCCCTGCTTGGCCGCCACAACCGGCTGGTCCTGGACGACATGCTGGCCACCCTGGTGGTGGACGGGTATCTGCTGGCCGAAGACGCCAAGCAGGTGCGCATGGGCTCCCGCAGCGGGCGCAGCACGGTGGAGCTGCATCCGCTGGTGCTGGTGGCCAACGCCAAGCTGCCCAACCAGCGCGATCCCGGCCGCCCGCTGAGCCTGGAAGCGCTCACGGAATGGCTGGCCCGCCAGGCCCAGCTGCCGTACCTGAAGATCGACCCGATGAAAATCAACGTGGCTGCGGTGACCCAGGTGGTCAGCCGCGCCTACGCGGAGCGCCATCGCATCCTGCCGGTGGCCGCCACGGCGGGCGAGGTGACCTTCGCCACCTGCGAGCCGTTTGACAACGGCTGGGCAGCGGACCTGTCGCAGATGATCCGCCGCGACGTGAAGCGCGTGGTGTCCAACCCGATCGACATCAACCGCTACCTGGCCGAGTTCTACGGCGTGCAGCGCTCCATCCAGCTGGCCCAGGACGCCAAGGGGCTGGGCACGCCGTCGGGCATCCTCAACTTCGAGCAGCTGCTTGAGCTGGGCAAGAGCGGCGAAGTCGGTGCGGACGACCGCCACGTCGTACACATCGTCGACTGGCTGCTGCAGTACGCCTTCGAGCAGCGCGCCTCGGACATTCACCTGGAACCACGCCGCGACGCCGGCTTGATGCGCTTCCGCATCGACGGCGTGATGCACAAGGTGTTCGAGTTGCCGCCGCCGGTGATGACGGCGGTGACCGCGCGCATCAAGATCCTTTCGCGCATGGACGTGGCCGAGAAGCGCCGGCCGCAGGACGGCCGCATCAAGACGCGCTCTTCCGCCGGCCGCGAGGTGGAACTGCGTATCTCCACCATGCCGACGGCGTTCGGCGAGAAGGTGGTGATGCGTATCTTCGATCCGGATATCGTGGCCAAGGATTTCTCGCAGCTCGGTTTCTCCGTCGAAGAAGACGCCGCATGGCGCTCGATGGTGGAACGCCCGCACGGCATCGTGCTGGTGACTGGCCCCACCGGTTCGGGCAAGACCACCACGCTGTATTCCACGCTCAAGCACCTGGCCACGCCGGAATTGAACGTGTGCACGGTGGAAGACCCGATCGAAATGGTCAGCCCCGAGTTCAACCAGATGCAGGTGCAGCCGGCGATCGACCTGGACTTCGCGATGGGCGTGCGCACCCTGCTGCGACAGGATCCGGACATCATCATGGTGGGCGAAATCCGCGACCTGGAAACCGCGCAGATGGCGGTGCAAGCCTCGCTCACCGGTCACCTGGTCTTGTCGACGCTGCATACCAACGACGCGCCCAGCGCCATCACGCGCCTGCTCGATCTTGGCGTGGCGCACTACCTGATCCAGTCCACGCTGACGGGCGTGGTCGCGCAGCGCCTGGTGCGCACGCTGTGCCCGCACTGCAAGCAGGAAACCGGGCAGGATGCCCACGAGTGGACCGCGCTGACTCACGGCTGGTCGGTGCCATTGCCGGAGAAGGTGTTCAAGCCCGTGGGTTGCCTGGAATGTCGCAATACCGGCTTCATGGGCCGTACCGGCATCTACGAGATGTTGCCGCTCTCTGCACGCCTGCGCGGCCTGATTTCGTCCCAGCTGGACCTTGGGCATTTCGGCCACGCCGCCCTTGCCGAAGGCATGCGTCCGCTGCGCATTTCCGCCGCTGCGCAGGTGGCGCGCGGCGTCACCACGGTGCAGGAAGTTTTGACCGTGATTCCACCCATTGAACATGGCGCCGTCTGACGGTGTCTGATTGTCCAACCTTTGTTATTCGTCGTATCGCATGAAGCCTGTCCTGATCATCCGCACCGGTCGCGCTCCCGATCCCATCCGCGCGCGTCACGGCGATTTCCCTCATTGGTTCCGTCTGGGCGCACAGCTTTCTCCCGCGCGCATTCGCGTGGTCGACGTGGAGGCGGGCGAAGTGCTGCCGGCGCCGAGCGAGGTGGCCGGTGCCTTGATCACCGGCTCCGCGGCCATGGTCACGGAGCGTGCGCCGTGGAGCGAACGTACCGCCGGCTGGATCCGTGATGCCATGGATCTGGAGCTGCCGATGTTCGGCGTGTGCTACGGACATCAGCTGATGTCGCACGCCCTGGGCGGTCGCGTCGACTACCTGCCCGGTGGCCGCGAGATCGGCACTGTGACGCTGAACGTACTCGCTTCCGCCAAGGATGACGCGCTGGCGAGCGCCTTGCCCGGCGAGTTCCGGGCCCATGCAACGCATGAACAGAGCGTGCTTGAGTTGCCCAAAGGCACCACGGTGCTGGCGAGTTCCAGCCGTGACCCGAACCATCTGGTGCGTTACGGCAAGAACGCGATGAGCGCGCAATTCCACCCGGAGTTCAACGCCGACGTGATGCGCGCATACATCCAGCGCAAGCAGCACGATATGAAGCGCGAGGGGTTCGACCCGCACCACACCTTCAGGCAGGTGGCGCCCACGCCACTGGCGCGGCGACTGTTCCGTCAGTTCTCCCGTCATCACGGGCTGGCCGCCGGCTGACACGGCTGTCACGGTCGCTGTCTAGAATCACCTCATGGGCATGAGGGGACAGGCAGATACCATGGGTCGGCAACCGCATGTACATCGGGCTTCGGTCATCGCGATGCGCCTGGTCGACATCGCCGACGCGATTGACCTGACCGCTGCCGAATCCCTCTGGGCGCGGCAGGCAAGCACGGCTGCCGCCCGCAGCCGGCTGATGACGGCCTCGCCCAAGGCGATGACCTTCGGCGTGCCGCCGGTGGAGCTGACGCTGGGGGACATCGAAGTGGGTGTTGGCGGCCAGCTGTTGCAGGCCAAGGCATTGGCGCGACTCTACGAGTTCGGCGTTGCCGCCTTTTCCATCAGCGTGCCGGCCAATGACCTGCCGTGGGTGGATTTCAGCGCACGCGTCAACGCCGTCGATGCGGCGCTGGGCATTGCCTCGGGCACCGACCTGTGGAACCGGCTGGTGGTCCAGATCACCGGCATCATGCGTCCCGCGCTGCTGAGGCCCAACCAGGCCACCTTGCATGAGGACTACCTGCTCGGGCTGGTGCATTCGCTGGATGGCGTGACGAGCACGGCGACGCTGCATGACGACCTCGACCTGGTTCCCATGCTGGCCGGCGAATCGCGGCCGCTGTCGGAGCAGGCGCGTCAGGATCTACTACGGCAACGCTTCTCGTACTACACGGACGATCTGGCTGTGCTCACCTGGGATCGCGCCTTCATCTACGAGCCGCGCGACGATTCGGACGTGGTCGACGTGCTGGAAGTGGCCAACGCCCAGCTGCTGGAACTGCGTTACTACGACGAATTGCTCGATGCCGAATTGCCGCGCATGTACGACCTGGTGGAGGCGACGCATCATGTCGCCAATCCATTGGCGGCGCGGCGCTATGCGGATCTTGCGCGCCATCTCTACACGCTCGTGGCGGAGGTCACCGAGATCACTGAGAAGGTGGACAACGCCCTGCAGGTAACGGAAGACGTCTATCTTGCGCGCGTGTATGCGGCGGCACTCGAATTGTTCCGCGTTCCACATGTGAGCAAGGCGGTGGATCGCAAGCTCGCGATCATCCGGGACAGCTATGCCGCGCTTTACGAAGAGGCTTCAGGCAAGCGCGGTGAGTTGCTCGAGCTGGCGATCATCGTGCTGATCGTGTTGGAGATCGTGATCGCGATCATCCGCCACGTCTGAGCAACCGTTCAGCGGCCACGCGGCGGCATGGGGAAGGGCGTGATCTTCTGACCGTCGCTGGCATCGCGGATCACCAGCGCGCCCTTGCTCTCTACTTCCTCGATGCGCACGACCGACTGCATGGGCAGATGGAGTACGCGCGTGTCCTTGAACTCGTCGCGCAACTTCTCCTCCGTGGGATCGACCAGCAAGCCCTCTCCTACGGGTTCGAACACCAGTTCGCCGACTTCGGTGAATCCCCAGAGGCTGCTGGACGCCACGTGCCGGGCATAGAGCTCGTAGCACTTGCCCAGATGGAGAAAGGTCACCTTGTAGAGTTTCTTGTTGCGCATGGGCACATTTTAGCCGCGCAAGCGACGCGCGATGTCGTCCCGCGAAAACAGCGCGAACACCACGCCAAAGAGGAATCCCGCGATGTGGGTCCACCAGACCACCGCGCCATAGCTCGCGCCGACGTAGCTGAAGAGCAGCTGCAGCAGTACCCAGATGCCGATCAGCAGGAAGGCCGGAACGCGGACGAACTCCAGATAGAAGCCCAGTGGCAAGACCAAACCCAGCCTCGCGCGCGGAAACAGCGCGATATAGGTGCCCAACACCGCAGAGACCGCGCCGCTGCAGCCGATGATCGGCGAACGGACGCCGGCCAGCGACAACGCGCCGGCCAGGTTGGCGACCATGCCGCCAATGACGAAGAGCAACAGGAAGCGCAACGAACCCAGGGCCCGTTCCGCTGGCAAGCCGAAGATCACCAGGAAGAGCAGGTTACCCAGGAGATGCAGCCATGCCAGATGGATGAACAGCGCGGTGAACAGTCGCAGCAGCGACGGATCGTGCAATTGCGGCAGCAGCGGGGCCTTCGGATCGAAAATGTTCGCCGGTACCGTGCCCCATTCCAACCACATCGACATGCGTTGTGGCCCGGGCATCAATGCCAACCCGACGAAACTGATCACGCACAGGACCACCAGGAGCACGGTGGCCCATTGCACGTGCCGACGACGGCGGGTTTCGACATGGACAAACACAGAAGCGCTCCGCGAGATGCAGGCCAGGTGGACTTTGCATCATAGGCGATAAGTTTCCCTAGCACAGCGCGGAAAGGCTCCCGACCCGGCGCATGCCCGTCGCCATCGCGGCGCGATATTTTTAAAACGCACAAAGACAAACGCCTTCCCGGATGGGAAGGCGTTTGAGGGATAAAGCCCCTGGCGGTGACCTACTCTTGCATGAGGATTCACACTACCATCGGCGCAGCTGCGTTTCACTTCCGAGTTCGGGATGGGATCGGGTGGGACCACAGCGCTATAGCCGCCAGGGAAAGGGTGGGAACAGCGCTTAGAGCGCCAGTTCCGCAGAGGGTGTAAACGAGTGACAAGCGATTTGGGTGAACCGATCGAGATGATTCGTTGAGACGAGTTGTCTCTAGCGAAGCGTCTTGGGGTTATATGGTCAAGCCTCACGGCTCATTAGTACACGTAAGCTCAATGCATTGCTGCACTTCCACACCGTGCCTATCAACCACCTAGTCTTGATGGTGCCTTAAGGAGACTCGAAGTCTCGGGAGATCTCATCTTGAGGCGCGCTTCCCGCTTAGATGCTTTCAGCGGTTATCGCTTCCGTTCGTAGCTACCGGGCAATGCCATGGGCATGACAACCCGAACACCAGCGGAACGTCCACTCCGGTCCTCTCGTACTAGGAGCAGCCCCTCTCAAATCTCCAACGCCCACGACAGATAGGGACCGAACTGTCTCACGACGTTCTGAACCCAGCTCGCGTACCACTTTAAATGGCGAACAGCCATACCCTTGGGACCGGCTACAGCCCCAGGATGTGATGAGCCGACATCGAGGTGCCAAACACCGCCGTCGATATGAACTCTTGGGCGGTATCAGCCTGTTATCCCCGGAGTACCTTTTATCCGTTGAGCGATGGCCCTTCCATACAGAACCACCGGATCACTAAGACCTACTTTCGTACCTGCTTGATCCGTCGATCTCGCAGTCAAGCACGCTTATGCCTTTGCACACAGTGCGCGATGTCCGACCGCGCTGAGCGTACCTTCGTGCTCCTCCGTTACTCTTTGGGAGGAGACCGCCCCAGTCAAACTACCCACCACACACGGTCCCTGATCCGGATTACGGACCTAGGTTAGAACGTCAAGCACTTCAGGGTGGTATTTCAAGGATGGCTCCACCGAAACTAGCGTCTCGGTTTCATAGCCTCCCACCTATCCTACACAGAAGAACTCAACGTTCAGTGTGAAGCTGTAGTAAAGGTTCACGGGGTCTTTCCGTCTTGCCGCGGGAACGCTGCATCTTCACAGCGATTTCAATTTCACTGAGTCTCGGGTGGAGACAGCGCCGCTGTCGTTACGCCATTCGTGCAGGTCGGAACTTACCCGACAAGGAATTTCGCTACCTTAGGACCGTTATAGTTACGGCCGCCGTTTACTGGGGCTTCGATCAAGAGCTTCGCCTTGCGGCTGACCCCATCAATTAACCTTCCAGCACCGGGCAGGCGTCACACCCTATACGTCCACTTTCGTGTTTGCAGAGTGCTGTGTTTTTGATAAACAGTCGCAGCGGCCAGGTTACTGCGACCCTCTAACGCTCAGTCACGCACGTGACCACGTCGGAGGGCGCACCTTCTCCCGAAGTTACGGTGCCATTTTGCCTAGTTCCTTCACCCGAGTTCTCTCAAGCGCCTTGGGATTCTCACCCTGCCTACCAGTGTCGGTTTACGGTACGGTTTCTCTTAAGCTGAAGCTTAGTGGCTTTTCCTGGAAGCGTAGTATCAGTCACTTCGTCCAATAGGACTCGTCTCGGTGCTCGGCATAAAGAGGGCCGGATTTGCCTAACCCTCATGCCTACCGCCTTTCCCCGGGACAACCAACGCCCGGTAGACCTAACTTTCTCCGTCCCCACATCGCACTTAAGAGAAGTGCTGGAATATTAACCAGCTTCCCATCGACTACGCATTTCTGCCTCGCCTTAGGGGCCGACTCACCCTGCGCCGATGAACGTTGCGCGAGGAAACCTTGGGCTTTCGGCGTGCGGGCTTTTCACCCGCATTATCGTTACTCATGTCAGCATTCGCACTTCCGATACCTCCAGCAGACTTCTCAATCCACCTTCACAGGCTTACGGAACGCTCCTCTACCGCGCACACAAAGTGTGCACCCCGAGCTTCGGTGTAGTGCTTAGCCCCGTTAAATCTTCCGCGCAGACCGACTCGACCAGTGAGCTATTACGCTTTCTTTAAAGGGTGGCTGCTTCTAAGCCAACCTCCTGGCTGTCTATGCCTTTCCACATCGTTTTCCACTTAGCACTAACTTTGGGACCTTAGCTGCGGGTCTGGGTTGTTTCCCTTTTCACGACGGACGTTAGCACCCGCCGTGTGTCTCCCGTACATTCTGTCCTGGTATTCGGAGTTTGCCATGGTTTACTAAGCCGCGATGGCCCGCTAGCCATAACAGTGCTCTACCCCCAGGAAGATTCATACGAGGCGCTACCTAAATAGCTTTCGAGGAGAACCAGCTATCTCCGAGTTTGTTTAGCCTTTCACTCCTATCCTCAGCTCATCCCCATCTATTGCAACAGATGTGGGTTCGGTCCTCCAGTGCGTGTTACCGCACCTTCAACCTGGCCAAGGATAGATCACTCGGTTTCGGGTCTACTGCCAGAGACTATGCGCCCTATTCAGACTCGGTTTCCCTTCGCCTCCCCTATACGGTTAAGCTTGCCACTGACAGTAAGTCGCTGACCCATTATACAAAAGGTACGCAGTCACCCTTGCGGGCTTCCACTGCTTGTACGTATACGGTTTCAGGGTCTATTTCACTCCCCTCTCCGGGGTTCTTTTCGCCTTTCCCTCACGGTACTTGTTCGCTATCGGTCGGTCAGGAGTATTTAGCCTTGGAGGATGGTCCCCCCATGTTCAGACAGGGTTTCTCGTGCCCCGCCTTACTCAATTTCATCTCTAATGCCCTTTCGCCTACGGGGCTATCACCCGCTATGGCCGGCCTTTCCAAACCGTTCGGCTAAAACACTAAAGACTTTTGGGCTAGTCCGCGTTCGCTCGTCGCTACTGACGGAATCTCGGTTGATTTCTTTTCCTCCGGGTACTTAGATATTTCAGTTCCCCGGGTTCGCTTCCAGCAGCTATGTATTCACTGCAGGATACTGCTTACGCAGTGGGTTTCCCCATTCGGACATTGCCGGATCAAAGCTTGTTGCCAGCTCCCCGACACTTTTCGCAGGCTGCCACGTCCTTCATCGCCTCTGACCGCCAAGGCATCCACCGTATACGCTTGGTCGCTTGACCATATAACCCCAAGTCGCCTCAGAGCTATATTTCCAAACAACGCGTTCGCTTAATTGCCTCAACGACACATCTCGGTTCGGTTTCGAACCAAAACGCTTGTCACTCGTTTACATTTTTTCAAAGAACACAACGTCGGCCACAATGCCGGGTTGTTTCAAAATAATCTTTGTGTGCGCTACACATCCGTAAGTGGTGGAGCCAGTCAGGATCGAACTGACGACCCCCTGCTTGCAAAGCAGGTGCTCTCCCAGCTGAGCTATGGCCCCAGGTGCTTCCATCAAACGTCACCGTTCAATGAGGCGTTGCCTAAGTGGTGGGTCTGGGAGGACTCGAACCACCGGCCTCACCCTTATCAGGGGTGCGCTCTAACCACCTGAGCTACAGACCCATAAAGCTCGGCCTTTTCGGCCAGCATGCCCTGTGGCATGCGTAGGATGTGCAGGTGTCTTGTGTGGACGTCTTGCGGGAATGAAGATGTCGTTCTCGAAAGGAGGTGATCCAGCCGCACCTTCCGATACGGCTACCTTGTTACGACTTCACCCCAGTCATGAACCACTCCGTGGTCGTCGTCCCCCTTGCGGTTAGACTAACGGCTTCTGGAGCAACTCACTCCCATGGTGTGACGGGCGGTGTGTACAAGGCCCGGGAACGTATTCACCGCAGCATAGCTGATCTGCGATTACTAGCGATTCCGACTTCATGGAGTCGAGTTGCAGACTCCAATCCGGACTGGGATCGGCTTTCTGGGATTGGCTCCACCTCGCGGTATTGCAACCCTCTGTACCGACCATTGTAGTACGTGTGTAGCCCTGGCCGTAAGGGCCATGATGACTTGACGTCATCCCCACCTTCCTCCGGTTTGTCACCGGCAGTCTCCTTAGAGTTCCCACCATTACGTGCTGGCAACTAAGGACAAGGGTTGCGCTCGTTGCGGGACTTAACCCAACATCTCACGACACGAGCTGACGACAGCCATGCAGCACCTGTGTTCTGATTCCCGAAGGCACTCCCGCATCTCTGCAGGATTCCAGACATGTCAAGGCCAGGTAAGGTTCTTCGCGTTGCATCGAATTAAACCACATACTCCACCGCTTGTGCGGGCCCCCGTCAATTCCTTTGAGTTTCAGTCTTGCGACCGTACTCCCCAGGCGGCGAACTTAACGCGTTAGCTTCGACACTGATCTCCGAGTTGAGACCAACATCCAGTTCGCATCGTTTAGGGCGTGGACTACCAGGGTATCTAATCCTGTTTGCTCCCCACGCTTTCGTGCCTCAGCGTCAGTGTTGATCCAGATGGCCGCCTTCGCCACTGATGTTCCTCCCGATCTCTACGCATTTCACCGCTACACCGGGAATTCCACCATCCTCTATCACACTCTAGCGACCCAGTATCCATTGCCATTCCCAGGTTGAGCCCGGGGATTTCACAACAGACTTAAGTCACCGCCTACGCACGCTTTACGCCCAGTAATTCCGATTAACGCTTGCACCCTTCGTATTACCGCGGCTGCTGGCACGAAGTTAGCCGGTGCTTATTCCTCAGGTACCGTCAGCCCCACCGGATATTAGCCGGTAGTATTTCGCTCCTGATAAAAGTGCTTTACAACCCGAAGGCCTTCTTCACACACGCGGCATTGCTGGATCAGGCTTGCGCCCATTGTCCAATATTCCCCACTGCTGCCTCCCGTAGGAGTCTGGACCGTGTCTCAGTTCCAGTGTGGCTGATCATCCTCTCAGACCAGCTAGCGATCGTCGCCTTGGTAGGCCATTACCCTACCAACTAGCTAATCGCACATCGGTTCGTCCAACCGCGCAAGGCCCGAAGGTCCCCTGCTTTCTCTCGTAAGACGTATGCGGTATTAGCGTAAGTTTCCCTACGTTATCCCCCACGTTTGGGTAGATCCCGATGCATTACTCACCCGTCCGCCACTCGCCACCCACAGTATTGCTACTGCTGTGCTGCCGTTCGACTTGCATGTGTTAGGCATGCCGCCAGCGTTCAATCTGAGCCAGGATCAAACTCTTCACTTAAGTTTTCGACCAACCGAAGTTGATCTATCTTTCTGAAGCGTATGTCCTAACCATAAACGTCAAGCTTTTGAATTGACTCTTAGGTTAGACGCTTGCATATGTTTGACATTCAGTCATCCACCGCAAGGCGCCCACACAAGTCACCTGCGCACACTGTCAAAGATCTCAATCACTTGCTGACCGTTTCCGTTTCAGCGTTGGAACATTTCGTTCCGAGTGAGCCGCTCATCTTACATCGTTTTTCCTGTCCGTCAACACCTTCAGCGAAATCTTTTTGCTGTCGTTGTTGCCGTCCGGAGGGCGATGCCAGCGGCGGGAGGCGAATAATAGGTAGCCCCCCCACCTTTGACAAGCTTTTTTTGAAATTATTTTTGATGTTTCGCGTAAGACGTTGTTCTCACGCGAAACTTAGTTGATCGATGCATCGCGATGACGTTGCGTCATCGCGAACAACTCATGCGAGCGTCAACAACACGCGTGCGAAGTTGCGCTTGCCGATTTGCAAAACCCCTTCAAAACCCGCGGAAAACACGCGTTGTGCGTCTTCCACGACTTCTGCGTCGATGCGCACTGCGCGTTCCTTGAGCTTGCGATTCGCTTCCGCATTACTAGGTGTGAGTCCTGCTGCAGTAAGTAGTGCAGGTAGACGCAGGCCTTCGGCGGGCACGGCAATTTCAGTGAGCGGCAACAGACTGGTGTCGCCTTCGCCGCGCACCACAGCGTGCCAGCCGGCAATCGCCTGCCCCGCTGCTGCCGCACCATGGAAACGCGTGGCCAGTTCGCGCGCCAGCTTGAGCTTGGCATCGCGCGGGTTGAGGGCACCGCTGGCGACCTCTTCCTTCATATGGGCGATGTCGGCCATGGAGGTTTCGAAGCTGAGCAGCTCGAACCAGCGCCACATCAGGTCGTCGCCGATCTTCAGCGTCTTGGTGACGATGTCGATGGCCGGCTCATTGATACCAATGTAGTTGCCCAGCGACTTGGACATCTTGTTGACGCCGTCCAGGCCCTCCAGCAAGGGCATGGTGAGGACGATCTGCGGCGGCTGGCCGTGGTGCTCCTGCAGGGCGCGGCCCATCAGCAGGTTGAACTTCTGGTCGGTGCCGCCCAGCTCGACGTCGCACTTGAGTGCCACGGAGTCGTAGCCCTGCACCAGCGGATAGAGGAATTCGTGGATGGCGATGGGCTGCTGGCCGGCGAAGCGCTTGGAGAAGTCGTCGCGCTCGAGCATGCGGGCCACGGTGTGCTGGGCCGCCAGCTTGATCATGTCGGCGGCGGTCATCTGGCCGAACCACTCGGAATTGAAGCGCAGCTCGGTGCGCTCCTTATCCAGCACCTTATAGACCTGCTCGGCATAGGTCTCGGCATTGGCCAGCACGTCTTCCTTGGAAAGCGGCTTGCGGGTGACGTTCTTGCCGGTCGGGTCACCGATCATGCCGGTGAAGTCGCCAATGAGGAAAATCACCTGGTGCCCCAGATCCTGGAACTGGCGCATCTTGTTGAGCAGCACCGTGTGGCCCAGGTGCAGGTCCGGCGCGGTCGGGTCGAAGCCCGCCTTGATGCGCAGCGGACGACCGAGTTTCAGGCGCTCGGCCAGCTCCTCCTGCTTGATGATTTCGTCGGCGCCACGCGCGATGGTGGCCAGCGCCTGCTCAAGCTCGTTCATGTATTCCTCAAATTTTCGTTGTCTGGACGTCACCGGAAACCTTAGTTTCCGGGATGGCATCGTTAAGTGTGCGTTAATCCGAAAATTCGCGCAACTCATTGATGGAAAAGGCGTTGACGCCCTTTGCACGGGGCCGCTATGGTACGCGCCAATTATAATTTTGGTACCTGGGGAACACCGGGCATGGGTGAGAGAAACGAGGCCGCGCGTTCAGCGCGCAAACTGGCCATGCGCCGCAAGGCGCAGAAGCGCCACTCTCACTTTTATGAGCGCTGTGCCCACTGGTCCTTTGGATGCCATGGCGAGGCCGAGCCCATCCGCTGGCATCGCGAGCGCTGGATTCTCGCCGGCACCGCCCTCCTTATTACGGCCGTTTCCGGCTTCCTGATTCCCGCCTGGGCCAGCGCCATGCGGCCGGACTCCGTGTCCACCGCCCATGCCGTGCTGCCACTGGCATTGCCCAAGGCGGCGCCGGAAGTGACCCAGGCAGCGACCGTGGAAGACTGGCACATCGTGCAGGTGCAGCCGGGCCAGACGCTGTCGGACCTGTTCCAGAGCCAGGGCCTGAGCCTGACCGATGTGCAGCACGTGGTTGACCAGTCGGGCGACGCCAAGGCGCTGCACCATATCAGCCCCGGCCAGGAGTTCGACTTCCTGCTCGACAGCGATGGCAGCCTCAAGGGCATCCGCTTCGACAAGGACGAGTCCAACCGCTCCACCATGCGCTTCGACGGCGACAAGGCCACCGTCACCGCGGAGGCGCGCGAAGTGGAGCGCCGCGAGCACGTGGCCCACGGCACCATCGACAGCTCGCTGTTCGCCGCCGGCAACAAGGCGGGCATGAGCAACCAGATGGTGCTCAAGCTGGCCGAACTCTTCAAATACGACATCGACTTCGTGCAGGACCTGCGCGAGGGCGACAGCTTCACCGTGATCTACGACGACGTGTATCGCGACGGCGCCTATCTGCACGAGGGCGACATCGTGGCGGCGGAGTTCGTTAACGACGGCGATCGCTACACCGCCTACCGCTTCAAGAAGGACGACGGAAGCTACGGCTGGTTCAGCGAGGACGGCCGCCCGATCCAGAAGTCGTTCCTGCGCATTCCGGTGGATTTCACCCGCATCTCCTCGCAGTTCAGCGCGGCGCGCATGCATCCCGTGCTTGGCCTGATGCGCGCGCACAAGGGCGTGGACTACGCCGCGCCGACCGGCACGCCGATCCACGCGGCGGGCGATGGCGTGGTCAAGTTCAAGGGCTGGATGAATGGCTACGGCAACTTCGTGATCATTCAGCACAACGGCTCGATCAGCACGGCCTACGGCCACATGTCCAAGTTCGGCCCCGAGAAGGTCGGCCAGCGCGTCAGCCAGGGTGCGGTGATCGGCTTTGTCGGCATGACGGGCCTCGCCACCGGCCCGCACCTGCATTACGAATTCCGCGTCAACGACGTGCAGCGCGACCCCCAGAAAGTCACCCTGCCCAAGCCCGAACCACTGCCTGCCGCCCAGCTGGCCAAGTTCAGGGCCCAGGTGGTGCAGCCGCAGCTGGCCCGCCTGAAGACGCTGGACACCAACATTAAGCTGGCCAAGGCCAGCGGCACCAAACGCAACGACGACTGATTCCACGTGGACAACGCTTCGGCGCTTTACCTTGGCCTGATCTCGGGCACCAGCGCCGACGGCATCGATGCCGCGCTGGTGCGTTTTGAAGACAACACGCCGTATCTGGTCGATGCGCTGGTGCATCCGTGGCCGGATGAACTGCGCTCACGCATCCTGGCCGTGGCGCAGGACGAGACCCGGCTGGACCTCGACGCCTACGGGCGCCTGGATGTCGCCATCGGCCAGTGCTTCGCGCAAGCGGCGCAGCAGTTGCTGGCACGCAACGCGGCACAGGCTTCGCAGGTACGCGCCATCGGCTCGCACGGGCAGACCTTGCGTCACCGGCCGGCGGGCGCGTTTCCCTTCACGCTGCAGGTGGGCGATCCCTCGGTGATCGCCGAGCAGTGCGGCATCGACGTGGTGGCCGACTTCCGTCGCGCGGACGTTGCCGCCGGTGGCCAGGGCGCACCGCTGCTGCCGGCCGTGCACGCCATGTTGCTGGGGCGCGGTGACGGCGTGCGCGTGGTGCTGAACCTGGGCGGCATTGCCAACATCACCGTGCTGGATCCGGCAGGCCAGGTGTTCGGCTTCGACACTGGCCCGGCGAACGGACTGATGGATGCCTGGCACCTGCGCCATCGCGGCACGGCGTACGACGCCAACGGCGCATTCGCGGCATCCGGCCGCGTGGACGAGTCGCTCATCACCGCCCTACTGGCCGATCCCTATTTCGCGCTGCCCCCGCCCAAGAGCACCGGCCGCGAGCACTTCCATCTGGCCTGGCTCGAAAACCATGCGGGCGTGGCCGCGCTGGCACCCGCCGATGTGCAGGCCACCCTGCTGGAGCTTTCGGCACGAAGCATTGCCGACGCCGTCGAACGCCATGCGCCAAGCGCCAGCGACGTGCTGGCCTGCGGCGGCGGCGTGCATAACCCGGTGTTGATGCGGCGCCTTGGCGAGTTGCTGGGGGCACGCACGCTGGCCAGCACGGCGGACTACGGCGTCGATCCGGATTATCTGGAGGCCACGGCGTTTGCATGGCTGGCGCGGCAACGCCTGCTGGGGTTGCCCGGCAATTTGCCTGCCGTCACCGGCGCCCGGGGGCCACGCGTCTTGGGTGCGGTTTACCCCGCACCCCGCTGATCACAACGTCTCGTCGCTCAGCACGTTGCTGCCCTGGGCAAGCGCGGCCGTCGGCGCGCGGGAAAGCGCCTGCATGGCTTCCTGGAACGCGGCTTTCTCCTTCGCATCCCACTGACCGCCCAGGGTCGTCAGATCACCCGGGTCGAGCATGGTTTCCGCGAAGACGTTCGACGAAGACATGCCAAGGCCGTGGCGTAGCGCGTGCAGCACTACGTCATTGATCGACCACTGCCGTTCCTTGGCCAACGTCTTGATGCGTTCGGCCATAAGGTTGTCGATATGGCGTATGACGAGGTCCGGCACGGACACCCCCTCCCTTGGTCATAAGCCCCCTGTGGTGCGCATCTTGTCACAGGGGCGGGGGCGAGTGTATCGACCGCTTGGCTGATTCAGCCCGTCGATTCTTCCCGTGCGGGAGACTCGTCTTCGGGTCGGTCCCGGTTAAAGCGCGGCCATAGATAGGCGAACAGCAGCGTGGCTGGAATCACCGACACCACGGTCAGCACGAAGAACGAGCCGTAGCCCGTCGCCGTGGCAATGCCACCGGCAAAGAAACCCAGCAACTTGCCCGGCAGGTTTACCAGGGAGCTCAGCAGGGCGTACTGCGTGGCCGTGTGCTGGCGATTCACCAGCGAGGAGAGGAACGCCACCGTGGGCGGCCCAAAGAAGCCCTGGGTGAAGTTGTCGCCGGAAATGACCAGGGTCAGCACCAGCAAATTGCCCGGATGGGCGATGAGCCACAGGAACAGGAGGTTGCTCAGACCGATCGCCACCATACCCACACTCAGCACGCGCCAGGCACCCCAACGCGCCACGGCTGCGCCGGCCACGAAGGCCCCAACGATGCCGACCCAGATGCCGTAGATCTTGGTCACCGTGCCGATTTCGGTCTTGCTGAAGCCCATATCGCGATAGAACGGGCTCATCACGCCGCCAATAGTGGCCTGTTCAGGGATCTTGAACAGCAGGATGAACAACAACGTCACCAGCGCCAGCCACCAACCGTAGCGGCGGAAGAAATCGGCAAAGGGATCAATGACGCCTTCGCGCATGGCCTCGCCCCAGCTGCGAGGGGCATGTCGGACAACCTTGGGTTCGGCGACCCACAGTGTGGTGCCGATGGGAATGACCATCAGCGCCGCGAGCAGCAGGTAGACCAGTTGCCACGACATGTGGTCGGCCAGGATCAAGGCAAACGCGCCTGCCACGATCAGCGCAATGCGATAGCCCAGCGCATAGGTCGCCACCAGCGCGCCCTGCTCCGACGTGGGAGCAATCTCGATGCGATACGCATCGACGGCGATATCCTGGGTCGCCCCGAAGAAGGCCACCACCAACGTCGCGCCGACGAATGGCGCCAGCTCCCGCGGCGTCAGCACGGCCATGGCAATCAGCCCCGCCACCACGCCGAGCTGCGCGAACAACAGCCATCCGCGGCGTTGTCCCAGCCGGCAGAACAGGGGCAATTTCCAGTGATCAAGCAAGGGCGCCCACAGGAACTTGAACGCGTACGTCATGCCCGCGCTCGCGATCATGGTGATGTCCTTGAGCTCGATGCCCTTTTCCTTCAGCCAATAGGCCAACGTGCCCGCCACCAGCAGAAACGGCAGGCCCGAGGAAAAGCCAAGCAGGAACATGGTCCACGCAGCGGGCTGCGTAAAGGCATGCCACACCGACATCTTGGCCGGCTTCTTCGCCGGCGCGACCTCAGTCGGCATAGTCAACCGTATACGGCGCGTGGTCCGAGAAGCGCTCATCGCGATAGACGGAGCAACGCTTCAGCCGCTCGCCCAACGCAGGCGTGACGATCTGGTAGTCGATGCGCCAACCCACGTCGTTGGCCCGCGCATTGCCGCGGTTGGACCACCAGGTGTAGTCCTGGCCCTTGGGGTGCAGCGTGCGATAGCTGTCCACCCAGCCGTGCTTGTCGACCAGGTCGTTGAGCCAGGTGCGTTCTTCCGGCAGGCAGCCGGAGTTCTTCTGGTTGGATTTCCAGTTCTTGATGTCCAGCTCGCTGCGCACGATGTTCCAGTCGCCGCACAGCACGTAGTCGCGGCCGCTCTTCATCCACTTGGCGAAAATCGGCGCGATCCAGTCCATCACCTCGAACTTGAACTGCTGGCGCTCCTCGCCCGAGGAGCCGGAGGGCACGTACAGCGACACGACGCTGAGGTTGCCGAAACGCGCCTCGATGTAGCGGCCTTCGTTGTCGAATGCATCCCAGCCCAGCTCGGTGAGCACCTCGTCGGGTTCGCGCTTGGCATAGATCGCCACGCCGCTGTAGCCCTTCTTGCTGGTGGCATCGCGGTAGAAGCAGTGGTGCCCGTCGGGGCGGAACATGGCATCGGTCAGCTGGTCTTCCTGCGCCTTGGTTTCCTGCAGGCAGACCACGTCGGCCTTCTGGTGACGCAGCCACTCGAACACACCCTTGGTGCCGGCCGAGCGGATGCCGTTGGCATTGAGACTGATGATGCGCATGTCAGGGACGCCCTGGCTTCCGATGGATGGGCCATCATAGCAACCATGACAGACCACCCTCATGTCCAGGTCGTGCCCGTGGATGCATCGCTGCGCCCGGCCCTGCTCGCGCTGGGCGTCAGCGATGAGCAATACGCCTTCGTGGGTCGCATCGACGCGTCGCTCGCCGATGCGGAGGCATGCGAAGGCAGCGAGCCCATGGCCATCCTGCGCAACGGCGAGCCGATCGGGTTCTATCGCCTGGAACGGCACGCGCGCAGTGTCGCGGACATGCCTTTCGACCACACCACCGTGGGGTTGCGCTCGTTCTTCATCGACGCCCGGTGGCAGGGCCAGGGTCTGGGTGCGCTTGCGCTGGTCGCCCTCATGCAGGACGTCGCACGGCGCCATCCGGCCGTGCGGGCCATGGTCCTGACCGTGAACGTGCGCAACACGCCAGCCCTTGCGCTGTACCGGCGCGCAGGCTTCAGGGAGGCCGGCGGGCTGTACCATGGCGGGCGTTCCGGGCCACAACACGTGATGCTGTGCCCCCTCCCCGCCTGAAACCGATCAAGAGAAACCTGCCGTGCACGATTACCAGCGCGAATTCATCGAACTCACCCTGCAGCGCGACGTGCTGCGTTTTGGCGACTTCACGCTGAAGTCCGGTCGCCAGAGCCCGTACTTCTTCAACATGGGCCGTATCGACTCCGGTGCCGCGCTGGCCCAGCTGGGCCGTGCCTACGCCGCCGCCGTGGTGAATTCGGGCATCGAGGTCGACATGCTGTTCGGCCCGGCCTACAAGGGCATCGCGCTGGCCGCCGCCACCGCGATCGCGCTGGCCGACCAGCACCGCCGCGACCTGCCCTGGGCCTATAACCGCAAGGAGGCCAAGGACCACGGCGAAGGCGGCGTGCTGGTGGGCGCCCCGCTGAAAGGCCGTGTGCTTATCGTGGACGACGTGATGACCGCCGGCACCGCGGTGCGCGAATCGCTGGCCCTCATCCGTGCCCACGGCGCCACGCCGGCCGGCGTGCTGATCGCGCTGGATCGCCAGGAACGCGGCCAGGGCGCGCTATCCGCCGCGCAGGAAGTCACCGCCGAATTCGGCATCCCGGTGATCGCCATCACCAGCCTGGGCGATGTGCTGGCGTACGCTGGAGAACGCCCGGAACTGGCGGCCGACCATGCGCGACTGGTGTCCTATCGGGAACGCTACGGCGTCAATGCCTGAACCGGCGCGTGATTGGCGAAGCCGGTCACATCGCAGGCCGTGACACCACGGCTACATCCTTGGTGTCACGGTTGCCCCGGCTATACTTTCCGCCCACAAGGGGGAATGTCATGCGTCGAACTGTTTTGGTCATCGCGTTGCTCGCGTTGACAGCTGGGCTGCACGCGCAGAACGGCTCGCACTACCGCTATCGCTGGAAGGACGCCAGCGGCCTGCCGCATTACAGCGACAGCCTTTCGTCGGAAGCCATCAAGTATGGCTATGACCTGGTCAACGACCGTGGCCTCGTCATCCAGCACGTCGACCGCCAGCTCACTCCGGAAGAACGCGCCGCCGCGCAGAAGGCGGCTGAAGCCAAGGCCGCCACCGATCGGCAGGCCCAGCAGCGCACGCGTGACGACCAGCAGATGCTCAATGCCTACCCGGATGAGGCCACCTACAAAAAGGGGCAGCAGGAAAACCTGGACAACCTGGAGCAGCAGATCGCCACCACGCGCATCAATCTGCGCACCCAGGAAAAGGCGCTGACGGACCTGCTTACCCGTGCCGGCGATCTGGAACGCGCCAAGCAGACGGTGCCCAAGTCGCTCAACGACAGCATCGCCAAGCAGCGCGACGTGGTCGCCCACCAGCGCGACACGCTGGAACGCCTGCAGACGGCGCACGATGCGCTGGTGCAAAAGAACACGCAGGACCTGGATCACTACCGCCAGTTGAAGGCGGCGCAGGGCAAGCCGCCCCAGGGCCAGTAAGCGCGCAGCCCAAAAGGAAAAGCCCCGGTCATGCCGGGGCTTTTTTGTCAGAACGGCAACTTGAGCGACGGGTCCACCGCCAGCAGCTGATCGCGGAACACCCTCTTGATGCGGGCAAGCGCTGCGTCATTGTCGGCGTCGAAGCGCAGCACCAGGATGGGCGTGGTGTTGGAAGGACGCACCAGGCCCCAGCCATCCGGCCAGTCGGCGCGCACGCCGTCGATGGTGGTGAGCGTGGCGTCGCCGAAGCTCGCCTTCTGGCGGAAGACGTCCATGAAGCGATAGTGCTCGCCTTCGGCCATTTCGATCTTCAGTTCCGGCGTCGACACGCCCTTGGGGCAGGTGGCGAAAATCTCTTCCGGCGTGCGTTCTTCCAGGTCGCCGGCAAGGATCTCCATCAGACGGGCGCCGGCATAGATGCCGTCGTCGAAACCGTACCAGCGCTCCTTGAAGAAGAAGTGGCCGCTCATCTCGCCGGCCAGCTCCGCACCCGTCTCGCGCATCTTCGCCTTGATCAGCGAATGGCCGGTGCGCCACATCATCGGGCTGCCGCCGGCGTCGAGGATCTGGCCCTTAAGGTGGCCGGTGCACTTCACGTCGTAGATGATCGTGGCGCCCGGCTGACGGGACAGCACGTCGCGCGCGAACAACATCAACGTGCGGTCAGGGAAGATGATCTCGCCTTCCTTGGTGACCACGCCCAGGCGGTCGCCGTCACCGTCGAAGGCCACGCCCAGGTCGGCGCCCGTCTGCTTCACCGCGAAGATCAGGTCTTCGAGGTTGTGCGGGTCGGACGGGTCCGGATGATGGTTGGGGAAAGTGCCGTCGACGTCGCAATAGAGCGGAATGACCTCGCAGCCAATGCCTTCCAGCACCTGCGGCGCCACCGCGCCCGGGATGCCGTTGCCGCAGTCGACCACGATCTTCAGGCGCCGCTCGGCCTGCACGTCCGAGGTGATGCGCTCGATGTAGTCGGGCACGACATCGACATGGCGGAGGCTGCCCTTGCCGCCGCGCTCCAGCCGGTCGCTGACGATGCGCTGGTAGAGATCCTGGATCGCGCCTTCGGACAGGGTCTCGCCGTCCACGACGATCTTGAAGCCGTTGTAGTCGGGCGGATTGTGGCTGCCCGTGACCGCGACACCGCTGCCGGTCTTGTACCGGTAGGCGGCGTAGTAGACCACCGGCGTGGGCACCGCACCGAGATCGATCACGTCGACCCCGGCTTCGCGCAGGCCGTCGGACAACGCGCCGGCGAGTTCCGGGCCGGACAGGCGCCCATCGCGGCCGACCACTATTTCACGCAGACCCTTCTCGCGCATCACCGAGCCAATGGCCTGGCCCAGCTGGCGAGCCACCTCCGCGGTCAACGACTTGCCGACCACGCCGCGCACATCGTAGGCGCGGAAGATGGTCGGATCCACCTCGGCTGGCTCCGCCTTGGGCGGCGCGATACGGGCCGGCGCTGCTGGTGGCGTTTCGGGTTCCGGCAGGGCTTGAAGCAGGTCGGACAAAACAGGTTCCTCGACATCATCGCGGACGCGTGCGCCCAGGCGATGGCGCATCCAGATCAAGTACAGGCCACCCGCCAGGCCGAGCAGGCCCAGCAGCGCGGTCAATGGCCACACGCGCGGCAACACGATGAAGGCCGAGGGCAACGCCGCAAGGATACTGAACGTGGTGCCGTCGACTGGCACCCCGACCGCCTCGCGCTCGGCCGACGGGTTCCCGGAAGCGAGCAGGCGCAGATCACCGCGATCATCGCCCTGGCGAAGCTCAAGTCTGCCGCCCGCCGTCGGAATGGATTCAAAACGCTCCTGCAGCGGCGCGAACGGCAGGGCCGCCCATACCCAGGCCTTCGGATGCGCCGCCATTCCCACGGGTGCGACGATGGCCAGCACGCGCGAGCCCTTGTTGTCCGGCACCGTCTGCGCCAGCGGCTTGCCGTCGGCGGTCTGCGCCGCCATCAGCTGGGCTGCCTTGCCGTAACCGAAGACGCGGTAGTTCGCGTGTAGCACTTCGTCGAGACTGCCGCTGTAGACATCCACCACCTGCGCACTGGAGATGAGCCCCCGCAGCTCCGTGGCGGCCTGGGCCGGATCGGCGACGATGCTGTCGGGATTGAGCGAATGCACGGCCGCTTCCACATGGCCGCGCTCGCTGGCGATTTCCGCCGCGATGGCATCGGCCGCCTGTTTCTGGGCAGCGTGCACGCGCGCAATGGCATTGCTTTCGTCGGCGATCTGCCAGGTCTGCCAAAGGCAGAACAGGCCGCCGAGCACCAGCAGGGTACCCGCCGCAAACGGCAGCAGGGATCGCCCATCGATGGATCCGGCAAAACCGCGAATGCCGGAGTTGGAAATTTTCGCCATGCCCTGCCCCCACACAGGCTGTCGGGTCGTCTCATTCACGGACATGCCTGTCCGCTCCCTGTCGTACTCAGTTGACGCCGGTCGAACCGAACCCGCCCTCGCCCCTCTGCGACGGCGCGAACTCCTGTACCACCTTCAGACGCGCCTGCGCCACCGGCACCAGCAGCAGCTGGGCGATGCGATCACCCACGGCGATGGTGTAGGGCTGCGTGCCGCGGTTCCAGCACGAAATCATCAGCGGGCCCTGGTAGTCGGCATCGATGACGCCTACCAGGTTGCCCATCACCAAGCCATGCTTATGGCCCAGGCCCGAGCGCGGCACGATCAACGCGCACCAACCCGGGTCGCCGATGTGGATAGCCATGCCACTGGGCACCAGCGCGCTTTCGCCCGGCTGCAGGGTCAGGGGCGCCTCGATGGCCGCGCGCAGATCCATGCCGGCGCTGCCGACGGTGGCTGCTTGCGGTAGAGGAATCGAATCGCCCAGGCGTGCGTCGAGAATCTTCAGTTCGACGTCGATCATCCACGCACCGCCCGGTAACGCTCGGCCACTTTGGCCACCAGCTGGCGCGCCAGCTCCGTTTTCGACGCGCGCGGCAGCTCGATGGCACCTTCCGGCCCATACAGCGTGAGCGCGTTGTCGGCGGCCTCGAAACCGAGGCCACCGCCCACCTGGTTGGCGGCAATCATGTCCAATCCCTTGCGCTTGAGTTTGTCTTGCGCGTACCGCTCCACATCATGCGTTTCGGCGGCGAATCCGACCAAGAAGGGGCGCACGGTTTGCGCAGCCAGCGTGACCAGGATGTCCGGGTTCTCGGTCAGACGCAGCTCCAGCGGGGCGCCATCGCTCTTCTTGAGCTTGTGATCGGCCACCTCGGCGGGACGGTAATCGCCTACCGCGGCGGCGGCAATGTAGATATCCGCACCGGCCGACGCGGTCACCACGGCGTCGCGCATCTGGGCGGCGCTGCGCACGTCGATGCGGCGTGCGATGCCCGGGGGCGTGGCAATGCTCACGGGCCCGGCCACCAGCGTGACCTCGGCGCCGGCCTGCGCGGCGGCTTCCGCCACGGCAAAGCCCATGCGGCCGGAGCTGCGGTTGCCGATGAAACGGACCGGGTCGATGTCTTCGTAGGTGGGGCCTGCGCTCACCACCACCTTGAGGCCGCGCAATTCCTGCACCCCGAACGAAGCCACCATCGCCTCGCGCAGTTCCAGCGGCTCCAGCATGCGGCCCGAACCGATGTCGCCGCAGGCCTGGTCGCCCGACGCCGGCCCAAGCAGGTGCACGCCACGCTGGCGCAAGGTGTCCACGTTGGCCTGCACGGCGGGGTGCGCCCACATCTGCTGGTTCATCGCAGGCGCCACATAGAGCGGCGCGGCGCTGGCAAGGCAGACGGTGGTAAGCAGGTCGTTGGCCATGCCGTGGGCGAGGCGGGCAATCAGGTCGGCGCTGGCCGGCGCGATGATGATGCGCTCGGCCCAGCGCGCCAGTTCGATATGGCCCATGGCCGCCTCGGCCTCCGCGTCCCACAGGCTGCTGCGCACCGGCTGGCCGGACAGCGCCTGGAACGTGGTCGCGCTGACGAAATGCGCGGCGTTCTCGGTCATCACCACGCGCACCTCGGCACCGAGGTCGCGCAGGCGACGAACCAGCTCGCACGATTTGTAGGCAGCGATACCGCCGGACACGCCCAGCAGGATGCGGCGTTGGGCAAGACTCATGGTGATTGGGCCTGACTACCGTTTGGCCGGGTAGCTTACCGGAATCATCCGTTCGGCTCGGTAAAGCAGGCGTGGGCGGCACCCGGCTCCGCGGGTGCCCGGCCCAGCCTGCCGGGGCGCAGGATGTCTTCCAGCCCCATGCGGCGCAGCAGCTCCGCGCGGACCCGGTCGGCGACGCCGTTGACGATCTATGTGCCGTACCCGAAGAACCGGCAGTTGGCGCCGTGCGTGCGGGGCTTCTCAACGGGCTGAGCGCCGCGTTCGCCATGCCGGCGCCGGCCAAAGCCTGACCCGCTGCGGGCCTGACGGCCGACGCGCCCGCGGACGTGCGCCGCTAGCTGCTTACCCAAGCCATCGGCACGCTGTACGGAATGAGCATCCGTGAATGGCCGGAAGGCGAACGCCCCCGCGAAAAACTGCTGACCCGTGGCTGCGGAGCGTTGTCCGACGCCGAACTGATCGCCGTCCTGCTGGGCAGTGGCGTGCCCGGCAAGGACGCCATCGCCCTTGGCCGCGAACTGCTGGCCAACAGCGGTGGCCTGAGCGCTCTGCTCGCCGACCCGGGAGGCACGGTGCGATTGCGCGGCATCGGCCCGGCCAAACGCGCCCGCCTGATCGGTGCGCTGGAACTGGCCCGCCGGACGCTGGGCGAACAACTGCGGGAGGCCCCTACGCTGGACAATCCACGCGATAGCGGCGACTACCTGCGGGCCCAGCTCCGGCACCTGCCTTATGAGGTTTTTGGCTGTCTGTTCCTGGACAATCGCCACCGGGTGCTGGCATTTGAAGAACTTTTCCGCGGCACCATCGACAGCGCCAGCGTTCACCCCCGTGAAGTCGTCCGCGCCTGCCTGCGCCACAACGCCTCGGCGGTAATTCTTGCCCACAACCACCCTTCCGGCGTGGCGGAGCCCAGCGCCGCCGACCGTGCCATCACACGGGAACTCAAGGATGCGCTGCAGCTGATCGGGGTGCGCGTGCTCGATCACCTGGTGATCGGCCGGGAGGCGCCCGTCTCGATGGCGGCCCTGGGGCTCATATAGCCCCCCCCAAAAAAACAACGGCGCGGGGGGAGATCCGCGCCGTATGGCCGTCTTGTGGGGAGAGAAGGAGAGTAACGGCATTCTCCCGTCCTCTTCAGCGGGGAGGTGCCTGGAGGACGAGGCGTAGTGTGGCGGTGCCGCATGACAGGGACATGACGTGGACGGCGGCAAAGGCAGGCGCCCGCGGGGCCAAGCCCCCATTCTCGACTTATGCACATTCGGCCTGAGACGGCCATTTCCGTTCACAATCTCTTGCCGCCCTCATCTGTGGCTTGCAATCCATTGATTATATGGAATGTTTTTCATGACGCATTGGTTTCTACGGGGAAAATCGTGAGACGACGGCGGCGGCCGTCGACATTCCCCACAGAGTTATCCACAGACTTCCCCACCGCATCGCAGCACGCGCTTGCACTGCACGTGAGCCCGGCTGGAAGACCCTTCGTCTGATAGGATTGGCGGTTCCATCGCCGTCCGACCCCAGAGCCTCGTCGTGAAAGAACAGCTGCGCGAACTGCTGCTGCAGGCCATTCGTACCCTGCAGAATGACGCCACCCTGCCCGCCGACCTCGAAGTACCCCACTTCGTGATCGAGCGTACGCGCAGCCGCGATCATGGCGACTTCGCCGCCAACGCCGCGATGCTGCTGGCCAAGCCGGCGCGCGCCAAGCCTCGCGAGCTGGCCGAGAAGCTGGTCGCCGCCCTGCCGGCCAATGCGCTGGTGGGCAAGGTCGAGATCGCCGGCCCCGGCTTCATCAACTTCTTCCTTGCACCGGCCGCGTACCACGCCGAGGTGGGCCAGGTGCTCGCCAGCGCCAACGCCTACGGCCGCAGCACCAGCGGCAAGGGCGTGACGGCGGGCGTGGAGTTCGTTTCCGCCAACCCGACCGGCCCGCTGCACGTGGGCCACGGCCGCAACGCCGTGCTGGGCGACTGCATCGCCCGCGTCCTGGATGCCGCCGGCTGGAACGTCAAGCGCGAGTTCTACTACAACGACGCCGGCGTACAGATCCACAACCTGGCCATCTCCACGCAAGCCCGTGCGCGCGGCATCACGCCGAACGACGCCGGCTGGCCGGAAGACGGCTACCGCGGCGACTACATCGCCGACGTGGCGCAGGCCTACCTCAACGGCGACAGCGTCGAAGTGGAAGGCCACGTGGTCACCGGCGCCAAGAACGTCGACGACCTGGACGCCATCCGCCATTTTGCCGTGGCCTACCTGCGCCGCGAGCAGAACCTGGACCTGGCCGCCTTCGGCGTCGGCTTCGACGTGTACTACCTCGAATCCTCGCTCTATACCCAGCGTAAGGTGGAAGAGACCGTCGACAAGCTGGTCGCCCACGGCCACACCTACGAGGAAGGCGGCGCGCTATGGCTGCGCTCCACCGACTACGGTGACGACAAGGACCGCGTGATGCGCAAGTCCGACGGCACGTACACCTACTTCGTGCCGGACGTGGCCTACCACATGACCAAGTGGCAGCGCGGCTACGTGAACGCCGTGACCGTGCTCGGCTCCGACCACCACGGCTCGCTGGCCCGTGTGAAGGCCGGCCTGCAGGCGCTGGACGAAGGCATCCCCAAGGGCTACCCGAACTACGTGCTGTACCAGATGGTGACCGTGATGCGCGGCGGCGAAGAGGTGAAACTCTCCAAGCGCGCCGGCAGCTACCTCACCCTGCGCGACCTGATCGAGGAAGCCGGCCGCGACGCCACCCGCTACTTCCTGATCGCCCGCAAGGCCGATTCGCAGCTGGTGTTCGACATCGACCTGGCCCGCTCGCAGAGCAACGACAACCCGGTCTACTACATCCAGTACGCCCACGCCCGCGTCTGCCGCGTGCTGGAAGAACTGGCCGAGCGTGGCCTGCCGCCGATCGACACCCAGGCCGGCGTCGCCCAGCTCGCGCGCCTGGACACCGAGCACGAACAGGCGCTTTTCACCGAGCTGTCGCGCTACCCCGAGGTAGTGGAAGCCGCTGCGGCCAATCTGGAACCGCACCTGATCGCGCAATACCTGCGCGAACTTGCCGGCGCGCTTCACAGCTACTATCACGAGCACAAGTGGATCGTGGACGACGCCGAGCTGCGCAACGCGCGCATCACGCTGGTGCTCGCCACGCGCCAGGTCATCCGCAATGGTTTGGATTTGCTGGGACTCAGTGCCCCGGAGAAGATGTAAATGGCAGCACGCAAGGGCAAAGGCCGTCAGGCCGTCCGCAACAACAGCGGCGGCATGCCGGGCTGGGGTTGGGCCGTTATCGGCATCCTCATCGGTGCCGTGCTGATGTTCGCCATGCGCGGCCACCTGCCCATGGCGCCGAGCCCCAACGAGGGCCCGCAGCCCAACGCACAGGCCACCGCCCAGCGCGGCAGCGATGCCGGCGCCGCCGGCAACGAATCGACCTCCGCCACCGACAACGCACCGGCCGCGCCAAAGAAGCCGCAGTACGACTTCTACTCCGTGCTGTCAGAGAAGGAAGTACGCATTCCCGACGCCGTGATCAGCGCACAGGCCAAGGCCGAACAGCAGCAGAAGCAGCAGGCCGCCCAGCAGGCAGCGCAGGCCGCCGCGCAACAGCAGGCACAAGCGGCAGCGCAGAAGCCGGCACCGGGCCCCGCGGCCGTGGCCGAAGCCATTACGCCGGCGCCGGAATCGGCCGTTCATGCACCGGCCCCCGCCGCCGCAACACCCACCGCCTCGGCCCCGGCCGGCAA
Source organism: Dyella japonica A8 (assembly GCF_000725385.1). Lineage (NCBI taxonomy): Bacteria > Pseudomonadati > Pseudomonadota > Gammaproteobacteria > Lysobacterales > Rhodanobacteraceae > Dyella > Dyella japonica. The sequence goes on from NZ_CP008884.1 coordinate 691,687, forward strand.
CGGCTACCTGCTGCAGGTCGGCGCCTTCCCGAGCCCATCCGACGCCGAAACGCTGAAGGCCAAGCTGGCCATGCAGGGCTTTGTCGCCAACGTATCGCCCGTGAGTGTCAACGGCCAGACCTACAACCGCGTGCGCCTGGGGCCGTTCCATTCGGCTACCGAGCTGGAATCGGCGAAGCAGCGTCTTGCTTCGGCAGGTATCAATGCGATTGCGTTGAAGGAAGGTAGGTAAGCAACGCGCGTATTTCTCGCGACGCACATAAAAAGGCCGTGTCTTTCGACACGGCCTTTTTTGTTTCAGCATCCACATCGCCAAGATAAATCCCGTAGCGCCTCCTGTCGCTCCAAACCAACTGCGTCCCAGCGTAGAGCTCCCGTATACGTTCCAGATAGCGCTTCGTCCTCCCGATTTGCTCCATGTGTCTCACTCCGATCACTTTTCCGCAATTCGAATGGAAGTAAAAAGGCCGTGTCTTACGACACGGCCTCTTTTGCTTCTGCGCTATGACTCCCTAGCGCCTCTGTTTGCAGTTCAAGCAAGGTGCAGACTTGTCCCATGCTGCACCTCACTCCAGTTTTAGAACTGCCAACGCATCCCCAGGTTTGCGCTCCAACCCTGTTCACCGGCACTACCCACCCTGCCCTGGTAATCGCCGCTACCGTACACGGAGATCGCGGAAGTAAGCGTGCCGGTGACACCCGCACCCACCTGCCAAGCCTGACCCCAACTACCACCCGCCAGGGTGCTGCTGACGCCCCACTCGTCGCTTGACACGCCGACGTTGCTGCGAGTGCTGGAGCTCCACAAATAGTTGGCACGCACCCAGGGCGTCCAACGCTGACCGCTGGCGGTCACGAAGGTCTTGGTCAAGTTGGCGCCCACGCGACCCTGCCAAGCGCCCGCGTTTTCCGGCGACACCAACAAACCATCGGCGTCGTGGAAGCTGTTGGTGCGCAACGATTGGTAGACCACCTGAGCCTGCGGCTCCACGCGCAAGTCATTGCCAAACACGAACGGATAGCCGCTCTCCAGCGAGTACGTCCAGCCGTGTGTCTTCATCTTGGCCATGTCGTAACCGCGATAAGCGGTATCTACACGCGTGCTGTAGTAGTTGCGCGCAACCACGCCATCCACGTAGAACCCGTTGCCCATCATGTAGGTGCCAGTGGCGGCGACACTGTTGGCGCTCATGCGCATGTCACTGGTGCCATCAACGGCCTTCGGCGTGATATGCGACGTACCCGTGCTGACATAAGCGCCCAGTCGGAACGTCGACGCATCGTCACCCGTCTTCAACCACGTGCCACCGATCTGGATGGCACGATCGTTCTGGTTGAAGTCATAACCGTACTCACCGAAGCTGCGGTCGGTGTGGTATTGGTAGTTGCCGCCAAACGTGCGTGCGTAGAACTCGTCACTATTGCCCGCCTCCAGGGGTTCGCCCTGATGCAGCTCACCCAGGCGATCGTGCAAACTGCCCACGCTGCGCATGCCGTAGGACAGCATGGCCGTGCTGGCACTCAAATATGCCGGCACCTGCGGAACCACGACCGGGCGCACCGGCACACCACCACCATTGCCGCTCGGATCAGGGCTGGGTGTCGGGGTTGGCGTCGGATCAGGATCTGGGGTCGGATCCGGAGTCGGCGTCGGATTGGGCACAACGGCATTCTGCAAGCGGTAATCCCAATAGCCATTGCCAGCGCCTGCAACAACACGTTGAGAGGTATCGCTGCTGCCCGGCTGATAGGAGACAAGGTCGTAACGCCACGGACCCACGGCAACATAGCCACCAGCCAGGACAAATGCCGTCGCAGATGACGTGCCCGCCACTTGAGCCAACGAAATGCCTTCGTTTGCCTCCCGAACGCCGTTGTTGTTGGTATCGGTTGATGCACCAGAGCCGTTGCCCATCACGCTTAGATACGTGGTGCCGCTGGCATTGCCTTCTACCAGGACGCGGTCAGTAAGCTGGTTGGACAGTGGACCGCCATCGTTGAGCACCGTATTCATGACGATGGTGCCGCCATTGCCAACCAGATCGCCGTGCACCACAAGGCTCTTGTAGGTTGGCGACGGTGCGGCGAAGGCGATGGTGCCCGCCAGATCGAGCTGCTTCACGTCGGAGCTTGCCGTAACGTTCCAACGGCTGCTGCCGTCCAGACTCACGGTGGATGCATTGTGCATCGCGCCGTTAAGCGTCGACGCTTGTGCCAGCGATACATTGGCCACACCGCCCTTCACGGCAGCGATATCGCCATCAAGGGCGACGTTGCCGCTCGCGAAAAGACTGACCGCCGCACCGGGCGCGACGACATTCAGCAAGGTGCCATTACCTGCGGAAATCACCGCACTCTCGCTGACATTGACGATGTTGTTGTCACCTGCCGCCACATGAATGGCGTCGCCCGTCACCGAGGTGATCGTCCCTCCTGAAACGTTGAGGGTATTGGTTACCGGCGTGCTGCCGTCCCACGACAGCAGCACGCCGTAGCGCTGCCCCGTCACGATACTGTCGGTAAGATTGACTGTTGCATTGCCCAGTGCCACGCCATCGGCCTGCACTCCGCTGGTCGTAACGGCGACCCCCGTGGCATTGACCTGACTGCCGTTGTTCAGAGCCACCACGCCCGAAGCGCTGTTGCCCGAGGTCGCAATCGTCGTACCTTGTTCCAATGCGAGTATGCCGCCACCCTGCGCCAGCGCACCGTAGGCGCTGTCGCCCGTGGTGCTGACCTGCACCTTGCCACTCGTGGTGATCTGGCTGCCACTATCCATGGCAAATAAACCCATCGCGCTGGATCCGGTCGTACCAACAGCCGCACCCTCTCCCAGCAGGATGACGCCGCCATCCTGTGCCAGAACACCGTGCGCGCTCGCGCCCGTGGTGCTGACACCGACCGAACCGTTTGTCCTGATCTGGCTACCGCTGTTGAGTGCGAACAGTCCCTCCGCGTTGGCGCCGGCCGTCTCGATTCCTGCGCCTTGCCCCAATGCCAGCACGCCGCCATTTTGCGCCAGCGCACCGTGGGCGTGACCACCTTCGGTATTGATCTGCACTGCGCCGTTCGTCATGACCTGGCTACCGCTATCCAGGGCAAACAAACCCACGGCGCTGGTGCCGGTTGTTGTCACGCTTGTGTGATCGCCCAATGTGATACGGCCGCCAGCCTCGGCGTCAACGCCATAGGCGCCCACACCGGTTGCACCATCCTCACCGGTAGTTTGTACGCTCAGATTTGCCACGTTGACCGCAGCGCCCTGGTATCCCGCCAGACCAATGGACCCTTGCCCGTTGGTGTTAATGCTGCCGCCCGACAAGTTCACATTGACGTTCTGGAAGGCCACAACGCCGTAAGAATTGACGCCGTCGGTGACGATGGAATTGCCTGCGGAGTTAAATATCGCTCCGTTGCTGACTTCCACACCATAAGCCTGCTCTCCTGACGTATGCAGAGAGTTGTTGCTGAGGAAAAGCGTCGTGCCTGTGCCATCCGCAATGGCGCCATGGGCACCGGTACCGGCGGTGACAATACGCCCATCATTGAACGAAAGGGAGCCACCCTTTGTGGCGAGCAATCCAGCCCCATGCAGACCACTCGTGTTGATCGACGAGTTGGACGCCGTCAGGCTGGATCGTCCGTTCGCGCCATCGCTGAATAACCCAACGCCTCCCGCACCCGAGGTAGAGACACCGACGTTATCCAACGTCACGGTGGCTCCGTCCATCGCGCTCGCACCGTAGGACATGTCACCGATGGTGGCGAACGATGTCGCCCTGGCATCTATCCGCGAGCCACTACCCAATGCCAAAACGGCATCAGCACCGTTGATTCCCGCCGTGCTGATGGAGCCGCCCAGAAATGAAACATAGCCACCATCCAAGGCGAGCACACCAGGCGTCCCTTCGCCATTGGTGCTGACCGTGACGTTGTTGACAGCGAACAGGGAACCGGCGTCGAAGGACGCAAGTCCAGCCAGCCCGTCTCCGGAGACGGTCACGGTGTCGTTGTTCAGTGCCAGGTTCTGACCACCTGCCACGACCACGGGCTGGGTATAGTCGGTAGCCGACAATGACGTTGGGTTTACCGCGACGACGGCCAATGTCACTGCAAGAGCGCTAACACCCGGTGCCTTCTTTCGCCCTTTTGCCAGCTCCGAGGCCACCACCCAGGTTCCGGCAACGAAGTTCCAAACAACTCGATAGATTCGATTCATTGCTGATCTCTCTGCACTGCTCTTTCCTGTCTGTCCTAGCAACAGCGCCATTGCCGTCACTGCCGAAAGAGAGAGCGAAAAAATTTACGAGACCAGTCGCAGGGAAGAAACGAGAAATATCTCAACCGAGGCAGTGATTTGTCTCGGAAGGGTGCTCGGCTTTTCGCATCCCTTGTCGGGAGAGATCGCACCCCATCCTGAAAACGCACGCGCTATAGAAAGAAAAAGGCCGTGTTGATCAACACGGCCATTCGATACCTTCGGGCGGGCAATCCAGAATCAGCCCTTGCGCTTCAACCGGATCAACCCGGAGATGTCGTCGTCGCCGTAACCCTGGCTCATCAGCTCCGCATAATCCGTCAGTGAGCGCTCGATCACGCTGCGGTTGGTGCCGGCGCTTTCCGCGATGCGGCGCACGATGCCGAGATCTTTGTGCAGCAGACCGAGTTTGAAGCCGACGCTGAATTCATTGCGCAGCATGGTGGCGCCGCGCTTTTCGAGGAACCAGTTGCCGGCTGCGCCGGCACCCAATGTGGGTAGCAGGCGTTCCGGGTCGAGTCCCAGTGCTTCGGCAAGTGCGAGGCCTTCGCACACACCCTGGGCAATGCCGGCGACCAGCACCTGGTTCACTGCCTTGGTGGCCTGGCCCGCACCAACGCCACCCAGATGCGTCACCCGCAAGGCGTACGCTTCCAGCACCGGGCGTGCGCGTTCGAGCACATCGGCTTCGCCGCCGACCATCACCGAGAGCTTGCCGTTCTTCGCACCTTCCACGCCGCCGGAGACCGGCGCGTCGAGGAAATGCGCACCGACTGCCGCCAGCCTGGTCGCCGCCTGCTTGGCGGTATCCGGTGCGACGGTGGAGTGGTCCACCACGATGGCGCCCTTTCTCAGATGCGGGGCCAGCGCATCGACGGTGTTGAGCACGTCGGCATCGGCAGTGACGCACAGCGCGATCACATCGCACTGCTGGGCGATCTCCGCCAGCGACGGCGCGGCGACGCCAAGTTCCTTCGCCACCTTGTCCGCATTGGACTGGGTGCGGCTGGCGACGGCATGGAGCAGGCCATGGGCATTGAGATGGCCGGCCATCGGCGTGCCCATGGCGCCGAGTCCGATAAATGCTGCCTTGAGTGTCATGGGTATTCCTGCAGGTTCAATCTTCACAGTGGACGTCATGCGTCACGAAGGGATGTTCAGGCGACGGCTTTTCAAACCACTGAGGTTCTTCCAGCGTGCACCGCATGTCTTCCATGCCGCTGCTCCAGTGCTGGCGCATGCTGTCGACGCTGAACTCGTAGTCCTTGTAATGCCCTTCGTACGGCTTGTTTCGGTAGATCAGGTGGAACAGGTTCACTACCGCGCTGTTGGAGTAGACCTCCGCCTGGCGATAGGCGCGATGCTTACGCTGGTCTTCCGGCACCAGCGCCATCAAGTCGTGCAGTATGCGCTGCTGGCGCTGGCGTTGCGCCATGTATTCGGTGATCAGGCGCGTACGGCTGGAGTACTGGATGTCCTTGGAGCGCGAGGTGACTTCGGCAAGGTCCTTGGGCACCTCGCCACGCGCGCTCCACAGGTCGACCTGGAAGATCAACGAGTCGCGGCACGAGGCATCGGACAGGACCTTGTACAGCGGCGTATTGGAGACCATGCCGCCGTCCCAGTAAAACTCGCCGTCGATCTCGATGGCCGGGAACCCGGGCGGCAATGCGCCGGAGGCCATGAAGTGCTCGACGCGCAGCTCGCCTTCGGTGTTGTCGAAGTAGGCGAAGTTGCCGGTGCGGATGTTGACCGCGCCCACCGACACGCGCATGGCGGTCTTGTGGTTGATGCGGTCGAAATCGACCAGGCGCTCCAGCGTGGTTTTCAGTGGCGAGGTGTCGTACCAGCTCGCTGTGGTCGGCGAGGCCCGCCATGGCCACAGCGGGAACGGGCGCGGCGTGAAGAAGCCGGGCTGGCCTTCCACCAGCGCACGCCACGCGGCCCAGCCGCTCAGGCCGTTCTGCCATGGCAGTTCCCACGCGCCCGGATCGAGCGGCGCGGTAGGCCAGACGGGGAACAGGGGTTCGCGGGTGATCCTCTGCCAGAACTCGCGCAGGCGCTCGACGCGTTGCTTGGGCGCGTTGCCGGCGATGATCGCCGCGTTGAGCGCGCCGATCGAAATACCGGCGATCCAGTTGGGGTGAATGCCGGCGGCATCCAGCGCTTCGTACACGCCAGCCTGGTAAGCACCCAGCGCGCCACCACCCTGAAGCACCAGCGCCGTGGTCTGGTATTGCTTGTGCAACTGTCGCAGCAGATCCTGATCCGACAGCTTCGGTTCCGACGAGTTTTTACGGACGTCCATACGCATCAGCCTCGGCTTATTAAGCCAGATAGTCGTACACCACGGTGCCCAGGTCGAGCGTCAGGTCGGTGACGAAATGTAGCGCCGACTCCACCTTCAGCACCGGCAGATCGGCCACCGGCGCCAGCGCGTGGGGGTGCAGCTCCAACGCCGCCGGGCCGGTCCAGGCGCCCTTGAGCGTGACGTTGGTGGTGTAGTAACGGACCAGTTCGCAGATGCGCGGCGAACCGTCCACATGCGGGATGATCTTGAGCAGGAAGTTGGGCGCGGCCAGCGAGGCCAGCACGGCCTGCTCGTCGGCCGGGCGATGCTTGAAGCCCATGGTGCCTTTGGCCACGCGCACCTTGCCGTAGTCGAGCGTGCCAACCAGGGTGTCGATCTCAGTCGCCAGTTCCGGACTCGCGAGTTTCTTGGGGAAGCCCCACAACTCGCGTCCACCGGCAATCGGTGGATGGTCGTTCAGATACATCGAGTGCACGTAGCCGCCGTGCTGGCCTTCGAAGCTGACCGGAATGACCTGGCCGGATTCGGTGTAGTCGCCGAAACCGGTGGAGTCCGGCATGCGGATGAATTCGTACTTCACCAGCGGCTCGGTGACTTGCAGCGGTTCGGGCACCACGGCGCGCAGGGCATCGAGATCCGTGCGATAGGTGATGACAAGGAATTCGCGGTTGACGAATCGGTACGGCCCCAGCGGAAACGCCGGGCTGGTCAAAGGCATGGCGAAGGCGTTGGCCTTCACGTCGGCAATCTTCATGGCGCTTGCGCTCCTGGCAACCCGTCCGCGCGATGCATCCTGGCCTGCCCGGGCGAGTATCGATGGATGAAGACAGCGGGTTGACCCCCGTTCGGCATATCGCACGGGGCACCGCAACTTGGAACCGCTGACAAAACCCCGTTACGTTTGAGCCCTGTCATTCCCGCGTAGGCGGGAATCCAGCGCCTTTCAGCACGGCGAAGGCTAAGGCACTGGATCCCCGCTTCCGCGGGGATGACGATCAAAAGCATGCTCTTCGGGATACCCGGTGGTTTTGTTAGCCGCTATTACTGCATGTACCAGCCGTGGCTCACCACGATCGACTGGCCGGTAAGCGCAGCCGACGGGAACGTGGCGAGGTACAACGCCGTCTGCGCGATGTCGTCCACCGTGGTGAAAACGCCATCCACCGTATCTTTGAGCATCACGTTCTTGATCACGTCCGCCTCGCTGATGCCCAGCTCCTTGGCCTGCTCGGGAATCTGCTTCTCCACCAGCGGGGTGCGCACGAAGCCAGGGCAGATCACGTGCGAACGCACGTTGTGTGCCGCGCCTTCCTTCGCCAGCGTGCGCGCCAGGCCCAGCAGGCCGTGCTTGGCGGCGACATAGGCGGACTTGAGCTTGGACGCTTCGTGCGAGTGCACCGAACCCATGTAGATCACGATGCCGCCGCGATCGTCCTTGTACATGTGCTTGAGCGCGGCACGCGTGGTGAGGAAGCCGCCGTCGAGATGGATGGCGAGCATCTTCTTCCAATCCGCGTAGGCGAACTGGTCGATCGGATTGATGATCTGAATGCCGGCGTTGGAGATCAGGATGTCGAGATGACCGAACTCGGCGACCACCTTGTCGGTGCCGGCGTTGACGGCGGCTTCGTCCGTCACGTCCATCGCGATGCCGATGGCCTTGCCGCCGGCCGCGTTGATCTCGGCGGCGGCCGCATCGGCGGCCTGCTGGTTGATGTCGGCGATGGCCACTGCCGCGCCATTCTTCGCGTAAAGCTCGGCGATTGCCTTGCCGAGGCCACTGGCCGCGCCAGTGATGAGTGCCACCTTGCCGTCGAGACTTGCCATAACCACTCCTGTCGATGGGGAACGGGGAAAGCAGAAACGGAATCAGGTTGTGGGCTGCGTGGCCTGTCCGTCCAGACGGAACAGGCTGGCACAGCTAGCAGGCACGCATCCATGCGACGAATGGACAATTTGCCCGAACCTCTCCTACTTCGTCATTCCGGCGCAGGCCGGAATCCAGTAGCCGTAATGACGGGTTCTCGCGAGTGGTTCATTGAATTTCTTCGCGAAAACCGCGCGATACCGCAACTGGATTCCGGCCTGCGCCGGAATGACGAGCTAGAGAGCCGTGCGCCTTGTCTTACCGCCTCAGTGCGCGCCCTCGGAGAGGTAGGTATAGCCGGTCAATCCTTCGTTCAATGTGACGAACAATTGCTCGGCCGCGTCGCCTTCCACGCCAGCCGCCGCGATGCGTTCGCGATAGCTCTGGCGCAACGCTTCAAGGTCATAGCCCACATAGTCGAGCATCAGGTCGGTGGTGTCGCCACAACGCCTGTGCGCGAAAACATACGAATCGCCATCGACACGCACGTTCACCGCGTCGGTGTCACCGAACAGGTTGTGGATGTCGCCCAGCGTTTCCTGGTACGCGCCGACCATGAAGATACCGAGACGGTAGCTCTCGTCTTCCTTCAGCGCGTGCAGCGGCAGGCTCACGTCCACGCCTTCGGCGTCGACGTAATCGTCGATGCGGCCGTCGGAGTCGCAGGTGAGGTCCACGATGACGCCGCGGCGTGTCGGTTCCTCATTCAAGCGTGCGATGGGTGCGATCGGGAAGATCTGGTCGATGGCCCAGATGTCCGGCACGGATTCGAACACGGAGAAGTTGACGAAGTACTTGTCGACCAGCTTCTCGTCCAGCTCGTCCATCGCCTGGCGGTGCGAGCGCTCGGCCGGCAGCAGGCGCATACGCACCGCGTTGGCGATGGCGTAGTACATGTCGTCCAGGCGCGCGCGGTCTTCCAGGTTCAACTGGCCCAGCGCGTAGAGCGTCTGGCCTTCGGCGAGGTGATGCTGTGCCTCGTGGAACAATTCCAGCGCGGGGCGCTGATCCAGTTCGGCCCAGGTTTCGCGCAAACGGCGCAGCACGGCCGGCTCATGATCGTGCGCGGACGGAATGTTGCCGGCGGGCACTTCTTCCACTTCCGTCACGTTCACCACCATCACGGCGTGGTGCGCTGTCATGGCGCGGCCGGCCTCGGTGATGATGTGCGGCGCGGGCAGATTGGCTTCCGCCACGGCTTCGGCCAGCGATTGCACGATGGTGGAGGCGTACTGCTCGATGGAGTAGTTGATGGAGTTGTGGCTACGCGAACGCGAGCCTTCGTAGTCCACGCCCAGGCCGCCGCCGACGTCAACGATGTCCAGCGGCACGCCCATGCGCTTGAGTTCCACGAAGTAACGCGTGGCTTCGCGCATGCCGTTGGCGATATCGCGCACGTTGGAAATCTGCGAGCCCATGTGGAAGTGCTGCAGTTTCAGCGTGTGCTTGAGGCCGGCCTGCTCCAGGCGCTCCACCAGGGTGAGCACCTGGCTGGGCGACAGGCCGAACTTGCCCTTGTCGCCGCCGGTGTTCTGCCACTTGCCCGCACCAATGGAGGCCAGGCGCACGCGCACGCCGAGCAGCGGCTCGACATTGAGCGCCTTGGCTTCGGTGAAGACGTGGTCGAGCTCGGACAACTTCTCGATCACGATGTGCACGCGCAGGCCCAGCTTGCGGCCGATCAGCGCGAGACGGATGTATTCGCGATCCTTGTAGCCGTTGCAGATCACGATGCTGCCGGGGCGGGCCATCGCCAGCACGGCCATCAGCTCGGGCTTGGAACCGGCCTCGAGGCCGAAACCGTGTTCGCCCGCGGCCACCAGCTCGCCGGCCACGCCGCGCTGCTGGTTCACCTTGATCGGGTACACGGCCGTATAGCCGCCCGCGTAGCTCCATTCGCCGATGGCCTTGGCGAAGGCGTCCTGCAGGCGCTTCAAACGGTCGGCGAGAATGTCCGGGAAGCGGACCAGCAGCGGCAGCCGCAGGCCCTCGGCGCGGGCGCGGTCCACGATGGCCGGCAGCGACAGGGCCGGGCCCTTGGCGCCGTGGGGACGCATCACGATGTGACCGGCGTCATTCACATCGACGTAGCCGTCGCCCCAATGCGGGACGGCGTAGGTATGGCGGGCAGCGTCGATGTTCCAGTGCTTCGACATGGAGGGCTCCTTGATACAACGGGCGTGTTACACCCTGAACATGTCGTCGCAGCGGCGGAGCCTTGACGAGGCAAAGTCAGCCGGCCGGAAGCCTTGCACGCCGCGGGGCCGGACTGACCTGGGGAACGCCACCTGGAGTTGTCATCCCAGCGAAGGCTGGGATCCAGCGACTTTCGCGGGGTGCCCAAAGGCACTGGATTCCAGCTTTCGCTGGAATGACGGCAACTCCGTTCGGCACTTCCTTGGGACCGTCAGCGGCTTGGCGCGGCGATCCGGACCGGTATTGTAACGGCGTCTTGTGACAATGTGCCGGCAACAACCCCGGAAGATGCCGTCCGTTCGGCTACAATTCCCGTTCTTTGAACCCTTTGATCGTCAGGAACAGCCCCATGTCGCAGCATCCCAGCTGGTTCACCGAAGCCCATCAGGCCTCCGGCTCCTCCATTGGTTACCGCGTGGAGAAGCTGCTGCACGCCGAGAAAACCCCGTTCCAGACCATCGAGATCTACCAGACCACCGATTGGGGCAACCTGATGGTGATCGATGGCTGCGTCATGCTGACCAGCCGCGACAACTTCCTCTACCACGAGATGATGACCCACCCGGCGCTGTTCACCCATGCGCGCGCCAAGCGCGTGGTGATCATCGGCGGCGGCGACTGCGGCACGCTGCGTGAAGTGCTCAAGCACGAGGAAGTGGAGCACGCCGTGCAGGTGGAGATCGACGAGCGCGTGACGCGCCTGGCCGAGCAGTACTTCCCGGAACTGTGCGACTCCAACAACGACCCGCGCGCCGAGCTGCTGTTCATCGACGGCATCAAGTACATGGCCGAGGCCGAGCCGGAGTCGCTGGACCTGATCATCGTCGACTCGACCGACCCGGTCGGCCCGGCCGAAGGCCTGTTCAATGCCGCCTTCTACGCCAGCTGCTACAAGGCCCTGCGCCACGGCGGCATCCTGGTGCAGCAGTCGGAATCGCCGATCGCCCACCTGGAGCTGATCAAGTCCATGCGTTCGGCCATGCGCACCGCCGGCTTCAGCGCGGTGAAGACCCTGCCGTTCCCGCAGCCCTGCTACCCCACCGGCTGGTGGAGCTGCACCATGGTCCGCAAGGGCGGCGACCTGGCCGGCTTCCGCGAGCGCGGCGCGCTGAGCAAGAACTTCCCGACCCGCTACTACAACGCCGATATCCACAAGGCGGCGCTGGCCCAGCCGGAATTCATGCGCGAAGCGCTGGGCGAGTAAGCCCTCGGTTCCAGCGAAAAGCCCGGCGTGGCCTCCACGCCGGGCTTTTTTGTGCCTGTGTTCCCCACTGTGGGAGCGCACCCTGTGCGCGACACGGTCGCCAAGGTGTGCGACAAGAGCCGGAAAAGCGCCTCCCATCGGACCTGCCCCGCGGGATCGTCGCGCACAGGGTGCGCTTCCACAGGGACCGAGGAGGACTTCGATCAGAACAGGGTCTGGCGGGCCTTGGGCATCAGCACCAGCACCAGCGTGGCCAACGGCCCGAACACCAGCGACAGCAGAAACCACAGCAGGCCGCTGCGGTTCTTGCCTTGGGCGAGGCCCGCATTGATCAGCGCCAGCGTGCCCCAGCCCACGAACCAGGGAGCGGCGCGGCCATCGGCCAGTATGGAAAGATTGTTCACGTGGTTTTCTCCTGTGCTGCGCAGGATGACATGTCACCCCGGGGCGTCGCGAAGCGGCCATGCTAACAAGGCAGGGCGCGTTCTCCCGTCCCTCGCATCCCGCGGATCAGGCGAGCTTAATGCTTGGGCGCTATCCTGATTGTTCGCTTTCTGTAAGGACTCATCGATGCTTGGACGGCGCCTTCTCCCGTTTGCCCTGTTGCTGGCCGCAGTTTCCGGTCCTGTCCTGGCGGCCAAGACACCCGCCAAGGCTCCCACCGCCGACACCCAGCAGACGGCCCGCCGCCAGGCGCTGCTGCAATACCAGAAGGATCTGGTCAGCGTGAGCGCACCCCAGGCCGACCCGATCCCGCTGATGGGAGCGGCCCTGCTGGCCCGGCCGCTGCCCGACCAGCCGGATTTCAACAGCTACCACAACCTGATCGGCCGGGCTGCCGAGGCCCAGGGCGCGGGTCCGGAGATCAGCTGGGCCCGCCTGAGCGACTGCGACGCCAAGGCATCGGACTGCCCCAACGCCGATGCGCTCGCCAAGCTCGTGCAGCAGGCCCCGGACAACGCGGCTGTGTGGCTGCTCAAGCTCGGCCAGGACATCCGCGACGGCAAGAACGATGACGCCCGCCAGGATCTGGCCAAGGCGGCCTCGGCCAAGGTCTACGACGACTACACCGGCGCCACCCTGAAGGCGCTGTCCGGCGCGGTGACCCTGCTGCCGCCGCCGACCAACGTGGTGGGTCCGCTGTCGGCGATGAATGGCGCCGACGTGCAGCTGACCCTGGTGTTCGGCCTTGCCGAAGGCCAACCGCAGCCCGCGCTGCAGGCAACCTCGCGCCTGTGCGAGGACAACGCCGACAAACCCAGCGTCAAGGCCGACTGCCTCAAGCTGGGCAAGTTGCTGGAATGGGGCTCCAGTCCGCTGTCCCGCTCGCTGGGCCTGCACCTGCGCGAAGTGCTGGACGAGGACACCTCCCAGCAGGAAGACGCCAAGCGCCTGCGCCGCAACCTGGTGTGGCAGGTGCAGAGCTTCTCCCAGCTCTCGCTGCGGGCCAAAAACGATACCGCCGTGGCCCAACACCTGCTGAAGCTCGCCCGCTCCGGCGGCACGCAGATGAGCCTGGTGCTCACTGCGCTGCACGACTACAACATGCCAGTCGATGCACCGTCGGACTGGGAACCCACCAAGGCCGGTTGATCACCTGACGCAACGCAGGCGCGGCGCCATTCGCGCGGCCGCGCTTGCGTCCGCTCCCCGGCCATCGTGTAGGCTTGAGCCCGGCTTGGACACTGGGGCGGCATCATGCTGACGGTACTGGTAGCAAGCAGCAAAGGCGGTTGCGGCAAGAGCACGCTGGTCACGCAACTGGCCTCGCACTGGGCGCAGGATGGCAAGCACACGGCCATCGTCGACGCCGACCGGCAACAGTCCGGTTTCCGCTGGGCGGCCAACCGCCCGGACAACGTTCCCGGCGTGCTGGCCATCGAAGGCGGCCGCAAGGCGCTGGACAAGATTCCCCCCGACACGCAGCGCGTCCTCATCGACACCCCGGCCGGCTCGCAGGAGCGCGACCTGGAGCCGTACCTGGAAAAGGCCGACGTGGTGCTGGTGCCGGTGCTGCCGTCCACCTTCGACCTCGACGCCACGTTCGGTTTCCTGGAGGAACTCCAGCAGGTCAACCGGATCAAACGGGGCAAGCTGCCGGTCGGGCTGGTCGGCAATCGCCTCAAGCCCTGGACCAATGCCAGCCAGGACGCCATGGCAAGGGTGGCCGAGCAATCGCCATTCCCGCTGGTGGCGCAGTTGCGCGACAGCCAGGCCTATGTGCTGCTGACCGCACTCGGCAAGGGCATCTTTGATTACGCTTCGGAAAACGTCAGGAGTCACCAGGAGGACTGGAAACACCTTCTGCGCTGGATCAAGCGCCAGCACTGACATCGCGTACCACGCAGGCCGTATGACCCTGGGGAGCCAAACATGCACGAACTGATCCTGTTGCGACACGCCGAAGCCCAGCCCGCCGCGGGCGGTGCCAGCGACCAGAGCCGGCGCCTGAGCGGGCGCGGTGAGCAGGAGGCGAAGGCCGCCGGCAAGTGGTTGGCCTCGCACGGGGTCAAGCTCGACCGCGTGCTGTGCTCCCCGTCCGAGCGGACCCGCGCCACCGCCGAACTGGCGCTCGCCGCCTACAGCCATGCACCCGCCACCGAGTACACCGACGACATCTACGAAGCCACGCCCGGCGAGCTGCTGGCCCTGCTCGACCAGCATGGCGACGCCGGCACGGTGATGCTGGTGGGACACAACCCGGGTATCGAGCGTCTGGTCGCGCTGCTGGTGGAAGGGCGTTCCGACGAATTCCGCGGCATGCCGCCGGCCGGCCTTGCCGTGCTGCACCTCAACGGTGCGCTTGAACCGGGCAATGCCCGTCTGGATGCGTTCTGGTCGCCATGACGCCCGGGTCGCCATGACGCTTCCGTTCGCCAGTTGTTGCCTGCTGCTGTTGCTGCTGCTCATGCAGCCCACGCAGGCGGCGGACTACCGCATCGATCCCGCACGTTCCCATGCCGATTTCGGCGTCAGGCTGTTCTGGCTCAGCCAGATCAGCGGCCGCTTCGAGGAAATCGACGGCGACGTCACCCTGAGCAGCCTGCACGACACCGCCGTGGTCGATGCCCACATCACGGTGGACAGCATCCAGATGGGGTCCGAACGTATCCGGCGCTGGGTGCTGGCGCCGGAGTTCTTTGACGCATCGCGTTTTCCTTCGATCCACTTCATCTCCAAACCCATCTCGCTGGAGATGCTGGAGAAAGGCGGCGACCTCGGCGGCACGCTGACCCTGCGCGGCGTCACCAAGCCTGCGCATTTCGAACTACTGCCCTCGCGCTGTCCGCTGGATGCGCCCCAGCAGTGCGTAATCTCCGTGCGCGGCACCATCCAGCGCAGCGATTTCGGCATGAGCGGCCATCGCACGGCCATCTCCGACCAGGTGCAGCTGGGCATGATGATCAGCCTGGATTACGGGCAGCGTTAAGCCGCCCGGCGTTAAGCAGGAATAGGAACGAACTCCCGTATCATCGCGGCATGCGCCAGCGCTGGATCGCCGTCTATGCCCTGTTTTTAGCGATCCTGATCCTGTCGGGATGCAGCGTGTCGCCCACGCGCATCCGCCGCGCCGACGCGGTGGTCGACGCCGGCATGCAACGCCAGAGCGATTGCGACCGCGAAGACCATTGCCCGGTCGACTCGCCATTGCTTGATGCCGCGCAACAGGCGATGGCCGATTCCACGCCCGACCTGCCCGTGCATGTGGTGACGCTGCTCAACGACAGCGAAGCGGCGATGGTCGCGCGGCTCAACCTGATCCGCGCCGCGCGGCACAGCATCGACGTGCAGACCTATATCTGGGACCAGGACGACGCCGGGCAGCTCGTGCTCAACGAGCTGATCAAGGCCGCGCGGCGCGGCGTGAAGGTGCGCATCCTCGCCGATCAGCTGTTCTCCTTTGGCGACCCCGTGCTGCTGGAGCGGCTCGCCACGGTGCACCAGAACCTGGCGATTCGCCTGTACAACCCGACCTTCCACGAAGCACAGACCTCGGTGGCGGAGTTCAGCGCGAGCATCGTGTGCTGCTTCATGACGTTCAACCAACGCATGCACAACAAGCTGCTGCTGGTGGATGACCTGATCGGCATCACCGGCGGGCGCAATTACCAGGACCGCTATTTCGACTGGGACAACGACTTTGACTACGTCGACCGCGACGTGATGGTGGGCGGCCCGGCCGCGCATGCGATGGCCTCCAGCTTCGAGACGTTCTGGAACCACAAGCGCACGACACCACTCACCCACCTGCGCGACGTGAACCGGCATCTGCTCGACGACGATCACCCCGGCCCCCTGCCCGAGCCGCGCTACGCCCATCCGCAACGCGTCGAGCGCGTGCTGGAGGAAGCGGGCGACGGCGACTGGATCGATGACGTGCTGGTATCAGACACGCTGCGCACGGGGCGTGTCGATTTCTTCAGCGACCTGCCTGCCAAGACCGACCAGCCCGACAAGCGCAGTGCCCGCGAATTCACCGCTCACCTGATGCGCATGGTCGGCGCCGCCCAGCACGAGGTGGTGTTGCAGACGCCGTACCTGGTGATGAGCGACCGCGCCAAGGCCATCTTCGAGCGGCTGCACCAGGGCGACTCACCACCGCGCATTGTGGTATCGACCAACTCGCTGGCCTCGACCGATGCCTTCGCGGTGTATGCACTCTCGTACAAGCACCGCAAGCGCTACCTCAAGGACTATGGTTTCGAGATCTACGAGATGAAGCCGCACGCGGTAGGACCGGCCGAGGACAACGCGGACGCCGCCGATGACCAAGGCCCGGCGCCCACGGCCCCGGGCGACACGCCCAAGCGCCGGCACATGGGCACGGAACGTGGCCTGCTCGGCAGCCGCAGCAGCGCGCGCCGCAATCGCCCCGCGCCACTGACCACGCCGGGCCGCCGCTTCGCGCTGCACGCCAAATCCATCGTGGTGGACGACGACTTCGCCATGGTCGGCTCGCACAACTTTGACCCTCGCTCGGACCACTACAACACCGAGGCGGGCGTGATCGTGTACGACGCGCGCTTTGCCAGCGCGCTGCGCGAAAGCATCCTGCGCGACACGCAGCCGGAAAACGCATGGGTGATCGCGCCACGCCAGCAGAGCAGCCTCAGCATGGCCATTGGCGACTTCTCCGCGAGCCTGCCGGTGTTCGACCTGTGGCCGTATCGCTACGCGACCAGTTATGACCTCAAGGCGGGCTGCACGCCGATGCGCCCCAGCGATCCGGCCTTTTTCAGCTGCTACACGCCCGTGGGCGACTTCCCGGATGTCGACGTGTCACCCAAGCTGATCTACACGCGGTTGATCACGGCGTTCGGCGCGGGTGCGCAAGGCGTGCTCTGAGCACCCATGAGGGGTTTCCTGATCAACATCTGTACCCCCTCACCGTCATTCCGGCGAAAGCCGGAATCCAGCGACTTTGATTTGTCGAAAAGGCGAAAAAGCACTGGATTCCGGCTTTCGCCGGAATGACGGTGAGGGGTTGGTCGGCACACACGGGAATCGTGCGCAGGCTCCAACAACCTAGAACGTCGGCGACGGCGCGTCGTCGAACCGCATCACCAGCAGGCCGCTCAATCCCTCCGGATGATCGCCCGGCACGGCAAAGCGCCAGTGCTCGGCGGTGCGCAAAGCCCGGTCATCGAGTCCCGCATTGCCGCTGGATTCGGCCACCACCGCCTGACCCACACGGCCTTCGCCGTCCACGGTGAGCCGCAGCACCACGCGTCCGCTCGCGAACGCGGTGCGTTGCAACCACGCGGCGGGCAGCGACGGCATGTCGACGGGCGTAAGCGTGGGCAGCGTATCCGCGGGGCGTGCCGGTGTCGGCGCCGAATGGGCAACGGCTGCGGTGCGTTCGCTCGCGGCGGGTGCGTGCGGATGGCGACGCAACACCATCCGCACCTTGTCGCTGCCGCGCACGGAGGGCATGCCCGGCGGCCCCTGCCACTGACTGGTCAGCGTGCTGAGCCAGGCCGTGCCGGCCACGCCGAAGGCCAGCGCGAGCAGGCTCAGGCTGGCGGTGGTGCGAAGGCGGAACATCGGAGACGGCGATGGCGGCGGGACAGGCCCGCTCAGCGTTCGAGGATGGCGGTGACGCCCATGCCACCGGCCGTGCAGATGGAAATCAGGCCGCGGCCCGAGCCCTTCTGTTCCAGCATCTTGGCCAGCGTGGCGACGATGCGCGCGCCAGTAGCCGCAAACGGATGGCCCACCGCCAGGCTGGAGCCGTTGACGTTGAGCTTCGCCGGATCGATAGCCCCCAGCGGCTGGTCGAGGCCCAGGCGATGCTTGCAGTAGTCCGCGCTTTCCCACGCGCGCAGCGTGCACAGCACCTGCGCCGCAAAGGCTTCGTGGATCTCGTAGAAATCGAAGTCCTGCAGGGTGAGCCCATGGCGCGCCAGCATGCGCGGCACGGCCACGGTCGGCGCCATCAGCAGGCCTTCGCCGTGGACGAAATCCACCGCGGCGACTTCCGCATCACGGAACCACGCCTGCACTTTGAGACCCCGCTGGGCCGCCCACTCCTCGGTGCCCAGCAGCACCGCGGCAGCGCCATCGGACAGGCCGGTGGAATTGCCGGCGGTGAGCGTGCCGTGGCCGGAGGTCCGGTCGAACGCCGGCTTGAGCGAGGCGAGCTTCTCCATGGTGCTGTCCGGACGCAGGAAGCCGTCGCGTTTCAAACCGCGGAACGGCACCACCAGATCCTCGAAGAAGCCCGTTTCATACGCGGCGGCGAGCTTGTGGTGGCTGTCCAGCGCCAGCTGATCCTGCGCCTGGCGCGCGATGTGCCATTCCTTGGCCATCTTCTCGCAGTGGTCGCCCATCGACATGCCGGTACGCGGCTCGGCCACACCCGGGAATGCCGGCTTCAGTTCCTTCAGCGAAAAACCCTGCGTGGCGGCGCGCAGCTTGTCCTGCCAGGTCTTGCCGCGGTTGACCGCGAGCAGGCGCTTGCGCAACCGCTCGCCGAGCACGATGGGCACGTCGCTGGTGGTATCCGAACCGCCCGCGATGCCGGCCTCGATCTGCCCGGTGGCGATCTTGTTGGCGATGATGATGGCGTTGTCCAGCGAGGTGCCGCAGGCGCGGGCCGTGGTGATGGCCGGCGTGGTGGGCGCCAGGCCCGAGGACAGCACCGCCTCGCGGGCCAGGTTCCACTCGGACGAGTGCTTGATCACCGCGCCCATGGCCACTTCGCCCAGCTCCTGGCCGTGCAGGCCGTACCGCTCCACCAGCGCCCCCAGCACCTTGACCGACATGCCGAAATTGCCGACGTCGGCGTAGGCGGTGTTGTTACGGCAGAACGGGATGCGTACGCCGCCGATCACACCGACGCGCTTGAGCGTGTTTTCCATGGCTGGAGCTGTCCGGGGTCCGAAAAAGCCGAGTCGTCAAGGCTAACCCGCCCCGCCACGGCGCGGAAGCCCAAAATCCCCCCAATGCTAGAATCTGGTTCCTTACTGTTCGGGTTCGTGATCCGTGGAAGCTCAAGCACTCGTCGCCCTGCCCGTGGTCCTCGCGCTGGAGCTTTCGGCCGGCGACACGCCCGCCCGCCGCACCTTGACGCGCGACGAGGCGGCCGAACTGGCCGCGCTGGTCGCCGCCGACCTCCATACGCTGGTGCCCCAGGTGAACGAAGCGCGCCTTGCCATGGCTGGCGCGTTGTTCGACGCTGTAGAACTGCTGCGCCCCGGTTTTCCGGTGTGGGCGACGCTGGACGAGCTCGCTCGCCGCGTGCCGCGCGGCCATCTGGAAAACGTGGTGGCCTTCGGCACCCACGAGGGCCGCATGCCGGCCCAGCCGCTGGAGCCGGAACCCGCGTTCGCCGACGGCCCGATGCGCCTGCTGCCCATCTCGCTGCTCGCGCCGGAGTCGGTGGCCGAGAGCCTCGCGGAAAAGCTGGAAGTGGAACTGGTCGGCCGTGGCGAAGCCGGCGCCCGCACCGCGGACTGGCTCATGCGCGTGCTCGGCGTGCGCCTGGAACACGCGCGCTACCTCAGCCGCAACGATCTGCTTGCATTGACCTGCGTGCAGTACGAGCACGTGAACCTCGCACCGTTGTGGACGCTGCTTGAGGCTGCCCTGCTCACACCTTATCGCGACGAGGCGACGATGAGCGCGCGCGGCCTCGCGCTGCGTTATCACGATGGCAAGGTGGAAGCGCAATCGCCGGCCGCCTGGCTGCGCACCCAGCCGGGCGACATCAGCCAGCGTGCACACGATTTCGCTGGCGTGGTATTCGAGTTGCGCCAGTACGCCGCGCTGCTCGACGCGCACCACCTGCCGCTGAAACTGGTCGACAGCGCACCCGCCTCCGGTTACTTGCTTGAGACTTTCGGCGACGTCGACGCCGGTTATGACGCGCCGGCACTCTACGCGCACGAAGCGCCGGGCCTGGGCGTGGTAGCCGTCACGCTTGCGCAGCGCGGCAACGGTGGCCGTGCACGCGTGCTGGCGCACGGTTATCCCCTGCATCCGAAGGCGCTGGGCCCGCTGGTGGCCGAGCTCGCCGATCGCTACCGTATTTCCACGGATCTGCATGCGCTGGGCTGCATCCTGCTCGACCCGGACGGCCAGCTCGGCGCGCCCGCCGAAGCGCTGCACTGAGCGTTGACGCGACAAGGTTCATAAAAGACACAGCATGACTGCACCACCAACCTGGTGGTGCGCCGGTGTCGCCGCGTGGGCGACGCGGATAGTGCTATCGGCCCCTACTTGGCGCATCATGCGCCGGTAAGGCGCGGAGGGCGCCACCGGGCCAGAACTCAGATGCACCCAACCGATCACGAGTTCGTCCCTGCAGGAGGCGAGGCCCAGTGGCCTGCCCACGTACTGCAAGGCGCGCCCGCCCTGATCACCTATATCGACCGGCACCGGTGCTTCCGTTTCGTCAACGCCACCCACCAGGCGTGGCTCGATATCGACCCGCAGCGGATGATCGGCCGCACCGTCGATAAGGTGCTCGGCGACTGGAACCTGCAACGCGCGGGAAACTGCCTGGAGCAGGCGTTCGCTGGCGAACCGTCGGTGTACGAAGGCGAACTGTTCGCCGGCACGGCCCGCTGCTATGTGCACGGCAACTTCCAGCCGGATTTCGACGAAGACGGCAGCGTGCGTGGCGTCTTCACCGTGTTCATCGACATCACCGCGCGGCATGCGCTGGAACTTCAGCTGCGCGAAAGCGAGCAGCGTTTCTTCGGCGCGTTCCAGCACGCGCCCATCGGCATGGCCCTGGTCACCATCGACGGACACATGCTGCGGGTCAACGCCGCGCTGTGCGACATGCTCGGTTACAGCGAGCAGGAGTTGCTTACCCGCGCACTGCCCGACCTGACCCACGTCGACGACCTGCCCGCATCGCGCGAACTATCGCGCTCGTTGCGCGAAGGCCGGCGCGAAACCTACCAGCTTGAAAAGCGTTACATCCATCGTGACGGCCACGTGGTGCATGTCCTGCTCAGCGTGTCGGCCGTGCGCTCGATCAACGGCGAACCCAACCACGCAGTGGCGCAGATCCTCGACATCAGCCAGCGCAAGGCCTATGAGGAGGCGCTGTTCCGCGAGCGCGAGCTGGCCGAGGTCACGCTGCGTTCCATCGGCGACGCCGTGATCACCACCGACCTGCAGCACCGGGTGACGTCGCTCAACCCCATCGCCGAGGCGATGACGGGCTGGAGCCAGGCCGAAGCCCTGGGCAAGCCGATGAGCGAGGTGTTCCGGCTGATCGACAGCCGCACCCGCGAACCGCTGCACAGCCCGCTGCTGGATGCGATTGCGCGCGACGCCATCGTCGAACTGAAGGGCAACGCGGTGCTGCTCCACCGCAACGGTTTCGAGACGCCCATCGAGGATTCGGCCGCCTCGATCCACGATCACGCCGGCAGCGTCATCGGTGGCGTGCTGGTATTCCACGACGTGAGCGAAACCCGTGCGCTGGCGCTGAAGATGGCGCATCTGGCGCAGCACGACACGTTGACCGGCCTGCCCAACCGCAGCCTGCTGCAGTCGCGCCTGGAACAGGTGCTGGCCGCCGCCGTGCGCCGCCATGACGAAGCGGCGCTGCTGCATATCGACATCGATCATTTCAAGCAGATCAACGACGCGTTGGGCCATACCGCCGGCGACGACCTGCTGCGCTCGTTCGCCGCGCACCTGCGCCACCACCTGCGCAACGAAGACACGGTCAGCCGTATCGGGGGCGACGAGTTCGTGGTGCTGCTGTCGCACGTGGACGGCCGCTCCGGCGCCAGCCAGCTGTGCGAGAAGCTGATGCGGCTGTGGCAGGCCTCGCCGGCCAGCAAGATGGGTGAGTTCAACATTGATTTCAGCGTGGGCATCAGCGTGTATCCCGACGATGCGCGCGACGCCGAGTCGATGCTGCGCAACGCCGACATCGCCATGTACGAAGTGAAGATGCAGGGTCGCAACGACTATCGCTTCTTCACCTCGCAGATGAGCGAACTGCCCGCAGCGCGGCTGCGCATCGAGCAGGACTTGCGCCGCGCGCTCAAGCGCGGCGAGCTGCGCCTGCACTACCAGCCCAAGGTCGACGCGCGTTCGGGAGCCATTGTCGGCGCCGAGGCCCTGCTGCGTTGGCAGGTGGATGGCCAGGATGTGTACCTGCCCGACCAGTTCATTCCGGTGGCGGAGGAAAGCGGCCTGATCGTGCCCATCGGCGAATGGGTCATCAGCGAAGCCTGCCGCCAGGCCGGCGAGTGGTACCGCGCGGGCCGCCCCATCGTGGTGGCGGTGAACGTGGCTGCGCCGCAGTTCCAGCATCCGGGCTTCCACGCCACGTTGCGGAACGCGCTGGAAGAAGCGCAGCTGCCGCCGTCACTGATCGAGCTGGAACTGACCGAGCGCATGGTGATGTCCGCCGGCGACCAGAGCCGCGCGCTGATGCAGGGCATCAAGGACCTGGGCGTCAGCCTGGCGCTGGATGATTTCGGCACGGGCTATTGCAGCCTTTCCTACCTCAAGTACTTCCCCATCGATGCGCTGAAGATCGATCGCACCTTCGTGCGCGACATCGCCAGCGACGCGGACAACGCCGCCATCACCGACGCCATCATCACCATGGCACGCGGGCTGGAAATGAACGTGGTGGCCGAAGGCGTGGAAACCACCGCGCAGGCCGAACACCTGCGCCGCGCCGGATGCTCGCTGCTGCAGGGCTTCCTGTTCGGCACAGCGATTCCGGCGGAAGAGTTCAGCCAGTTCCTGTGGGTGGCCTGAAGGCCTGCCCTCCGCCTTTGAGCCCATTCGACATCTCGCTCGGGCACCCCGCTTCCTCACCGTCATTCTCGCGAAAGCGGGAATCCAGCGTCTTTTCCCGTTGTGCATAGAGCTTAAAGGCACTGGATTCCCGCTTTCGCGAGAATGACGGTGAGGAGACTTTGGAGTCGAAGAAAACCGTGAACAGCCTCTAGGGAACACCGATCCCGCATCGGATGCGCGACAAGCCTTTCAGAACTCCGTTTCGTACATGAAGTAGTGGCACCGCTCCATGCCCAACCCGGCATAGGTACGCTGCGCTCGTTCGTTTTCCGTCTCCACGTACAGACGCAGGCCCACGGCGCCCGCCTGCTTCGCGCGCTGCTGCGCGTCTTCGTAGAGCCGCCGGAACACGCCTTCGCGACGCGCGGAATCCACCACGTAGACGCTCTGGATCCACCAGAAATCGCCGGCGCGCCAGTCGCTCCACTCATAGGTGACGAGCAGGCAACCGACGGGTTCGCCGCCGCGATCCGCCACCAGGTAGAAGCCGCGGCGAGGCTCGTCGAATACGGCGATGACGCCGCGTTCGAGCACGGCGGCATCCAGCGCCTTCTGCTCGGTTTCCCACGCCATCGCGAGGTTCCATTGCGCGATGTGCGCAATGTCGGAGCGGCTGGCGGGACGAATGGCGATGCTCATGGCGACTCTCTCATGACTTGGGGGGCCGTCGCGTGCGCGACGAGCCCAGCTTGCGCGTGAGGGTATTGCGGCCCACGCCCAGCGCGGCGGCGGCGTGCTGGCGATGGCCTTCGTGTGCTTCGAGCGCGATCTGCAGCAGGGTCTGGTCCAGCGCTTCGCGCGCACGCGTGTGGATGTCCACCTCGCCATCGGCCAATGCCTGCGCGGCCCATTCGCGCAACGCCTCGGTCCAGCCGCCAGCCGTGCTGCCCGCGCCGGTGGCGCCCAGGTCCGAAGGAAGGATCTCGTTGCCCGGGGCGATCACGGCGAGGCGACGGCAAAGGTTTTCCAGCTCGCGCACGTTGCCGGGAAAGTCACGCTGCCCTATCGCCTTGAGCGCCGCCCGCGAAAATCGTTTCGGCGGCAGGTGCAGCTCCTGCGCGGCGCTGGCAAGGAAATGCTGGGCAAGCAGCGCGATGTCGCTGCGGCGCTGGCGCAGCGGCGGCAGCTCGATGCGCACCACGTCGAGGCGATGCTTGAGGTCAGCGCGGAACTGCCCCGCCGCTACACGCGCATCCAGGTCCTGGTGCGTGGCGGCGATGATGCGCACGTTGCCGCGGATCAGTTCGCGCCCACCCACGCGATAGAACTCGCCGCCCGCGAGCACGCGCAGCAGGCGCGTCTGCAGCGCCAGCGGCATGTCGCCGATTTCGTCGAGGAACAACGTACCGCCTTCCGCCTGCTCGAAGCGGCCGGCGTGGCGGCGCGTGGCGCCGGTGAAGGCGCCGGCTTCGTGGCCGAACAGTTCGCTCTCCAGCAGTTCGCTGGGAATGGCCGCCGTGTTGAGCGCCACGAACGGTTTGTCGCGCCGTGGGCTTTCCTCGTGCAGCGCACGCGCCACCAGTTCCTTGCCGGTGCCGGTTTCACCGGTGACCAGCACGTTGAGGTCACTGCCCGCCACGCGGCCGATCAGGCGGAACACTTCGCGCATCGCCGGGCTTTCGCCCAGCAGCGCGTGCGTGGGCGCAGGGGGCACAGCCGGCGCCGCGGATGAGGCGGGCACGTCCGCCAACGCACGCTGCACGGCCGCCACAGCCTGGTCGAGATCGAACGGCTTGGCGAGGTAGTCCACGGCACCCGCGCGATAGGCGGCTGCCGTGGTGGCGACGTCGGTGAACGCGCTCATCACGATGACCGGGCCGAGACCCTTGGTCTTGAACTCGGCGACCAGGGTGAGCCCATCCTCGCCCGGCATGCGCACGTCGGTGAGCAGCAGCGCGGGCGATGCCTTGCGCAGGGCCGCGCGTACTTCTTCCGCATCGCCGAACTCACGCACGTCGAGGCCGGCGTCGCGCAGCACCTCGGCCAGCACGAAGCGGACGCCGCGGTCGTCGTCGGCAATCCAGATATCGGAGCGTTGCTCAGTCATGCGCGTGCCCCATCGGCAAATAGAGTGAGAACGCGGTTTCGCCAGGGCGACCGACATGGCGCAATTCGCCACCGTGGTCGCGCGCGATTTCGCGCGCCAGCGCCAGCCCCAGTCCGCTGCCGTCGGCGCGCCCGGAGACCAGCGGTTCGAACAAGGTGTCGCGCAGGTGCGCGGGCACACCGGGGCCGTCATCGATCACGTCGACGCGCAGCGCCATGCGCGTCATGCGATCGCCCAGCCGCACGCCCACCTCGGCACGCGTGCGGAAGGTCAGCGTCCTCGCACCTGCCTCGATCGCGTTGCGTGCCAGGTTGAGCAGCAGCTGCAACAGGCGGTCCGCGTCGCCGTAGATGTCCGGCAGGCTGGGATCGTAGTCGTGGCGCAGCGTGGGCGGGGTCGGTTCGGCCTGCAGCAACTCGACCAGGCGCTCCAGTTGCTCGTGGATGTTCACGTCGCCCAATTGCGCGGCGGCGCCCTGGTGCAACAGGCGGTTGGCGAGCGCGCCGAGGCGGTCAGCCTCGGCGATCACCAGGCCGGCGAGGCTGCGCAGCTGTTCGTCCTCGACGCGCCGCTGCAGCAACTGCGCCGCGCCACGCAGGCCGGCGAGCGGGTTCTTCACCTCATGTGCAAAGCCACGCAAGGTGGCCGACAACGGTGTGTCCGACGGGGCCGTTGGCGCGAGTGCATGCACTTCCAGCAACAGCTCGCCGCTGGCGATGCGCTGCATGGATACGTCCACCCGCGCCATCTCCCCGCGCGACGAGGGCACGTCGATGCCGCGCAGCTGATGCGGGGACGAGGCCTGCAACGCGCGCTGCGCCTGCGCCATCCACTCCGGCCGATGCAACAACACCGCCAGCGACTGTCCCACCGCGCTGCGCGGCCCGATGTCCAGCAACTCCGCCAGCGCGGGATTCACCCACTTCAGGCGCAGCCGCGCATCCGCCAGCGCCACCCCGGTCGCCAACGGCTCCGCCCATGCCCGCGCTGCCGTATCGTTCATTGCACCATCATGGACAATGCGCTGGCTTGGTGCAATGGCGCTGACGAGAGCCGCTTCCGACAAGCGCCTGACATGGCGGTGCTTCCCAGCATGGCCGGCGGTTACGCACTTTTCCTGTTGATCCGGCGGGCTCTTCTGTTAGAGACTTCACGGCGATTCACGTAAACGTTTACATGTCAGTGGGGGCCACGCCGCCACCACCCACACCCAGTTGACCGAAGGACTCGCCATGTCGACCCCGTCACCGCTTCGCCGCCTCGCCCTGCGCACCTGTGCCGTGGCCTGCCTTGCCCTGCTCACGTCGGTCCATGCCGCACCCGCCGCCAACGACACGGTGCAACTGCAGGTGGATGTGACTGCCAAGGGCACGCCGCTGCCGCACTTTTGGGAAAACATGTTCGGCTCCGGCCGTGCGGTCCTCGCGCTGCGCGACGACTACCGCAAGGACCTGGAAGACGTGAAGGCGGCCACCGGCTTCACCTACATCCGCTTCCACGGCATCTTCGACCGCGACATGGGCGTGGCGTACCGCGACGCGCAGGGCAAGCTGCAGTTCAACTTCAACTATGTGGACCAGGTGTACGACGGCCTGCTGGCGCGCGGCGTCAAACCGTTCGTGGAACTGGGCTTCATGCCGCCGGAGCTGAGCACCGACCCGGCCAGCCACCACGACTTCTGGTATCACCCCAACGTGATGCCAGCAAAGGACTGGAACGAGTGGGACGCGATGGTGCGTGCCTTCCTGCAGCACGAGATCGAGCGCTACGGCATCGAGGAAGTGCGCAGCTGGTACTTCGAGGTGTGGAACGAACCCAACCTCGCCTTCTGGGGCGGCAAGCCGGAGCAATCCACCTACTACAACCTGTATGACCGCACGGCGCGCGTGGTGAAGTCGGTGGACAAACAGTTCCGCGTCGGCGGCCCCGCGACGGCGCAGGCCGCGTGGCTGCCGGACTTCCTCAAGCACGTGAAGCAGAGCGGCGCGCCGATCGACTTCGTGAGCACGCACGTCTACGGCGACGACACCGCCGACAATGTGTTCAAGACCAAGGAGAACATCCCGCGCCGGGACATGGTGTGCCGTGCGGTGGACAAGTCGCACAAGGAAGTCGCCGCTTCGCCGTTCCCGAAGCTGCCGCTGGTCTACAGCGAATACAACGCCTCCTACGCCAACCTGCCCAACGTTACCGACACGGTCTACATGGGCCCGTGGATGGCCAACACCATCCGCGAGTGCGCGGGCAAGGTGGACATGATGAGCTACTGGTCGTTCTCCGACGTGTTCGACGAACAGGGTGTAGTGAAGACGCCGTTCTACGGCGGCTTTGGCCTGATTGCCGCCGATCGCATCCCCAAGCCTGCCTTCAACGCCTTCGCCATGCTGCACAAGCTGGGCGACGTGCAGCTGCCGCTGACCACCGACAGCGCGCTGGCCACGCGCCGCGCCGACGGCACCGTGGTGCTGGCGCTGTGGAACTACACCAAGCCGCTGGGCGACACCGCCGACTACACGCCAGGTGTGCCGGCCGGCGCCAACAAGCATTTCGATGTGGACCTCAAGCACCTGGGTCACGCCACGCAAGCCACGGTGTGGCGCCTGGACCAAGAGCACGGCAACGCCGTCGCGGCCTTCGACAAGATGGGCCGTCCCACCACGCCGAGCCGCGAACAGATCACGCAGCTGCGTGAGGCGGGCAAGCTCGCTGCGCCGGAACAGGTCGCGCTGCAGAACGGCCGCCTGAGCATCGACATCCCGCCGCAGGGTCTGGTGGTGGTGGAGCTGCACTGAGCACCGACGCGCGCGTGACGTCGCCCTCCCCCTCGCGACGGCGTCACACGCGTTTTTCTAGGGGCTGGTAGGCAAGGGCCAGCTGGTCGGCCATTCGTGTCGGGCGTTGCTCCGGAGTTTCATCGTCAACGCGTGGCCATCCGGCGTGACGCTTACAGCGCGATCCTCGCCGAAGCGCATCCACGCAGGACGTGCGGCCAGTTGTTGCGGCCATGATGGATGGCCGCCGTGGTTTTCGCGCAACCAGATCAACAGTGCGCCCATGCGCAAGGTCGCCGCAGTGTCCTGCTGAATCGCAAGCCAGCCCCCGAAATCCACCACGGGCTGGCGCGAAAGCGCGACGCCGCCACGGTTGGCTATGGTGTCGAAGATATCGAACGACGGTGGCGGGCGCTTGAGCGATACCACCTCGTCGGCCAGCAGTGCCTTCTGCACGGCGGCATCGCAGACGGCCGCATAGGTGGGCGCCAACAGGCGTTGGGTCAACGGACCCGACAGGCGCCAGCGTTCGTACCAGCGTTCCCCGGCATCAGGCAACGCCGAGGAGGCCAGCCAGGCGAACTCCGACTGGGTGCCGGGGCACAGGTCGATATCGCTCACCGCCAGCGGCGCAAACGCCACCGCGCAGGATGCCGGCAAAGGCATGTCGGCTGGCACTTCCGACAGTATTTGCGCGAACAGCAGCACGCTGCCGCGCAAACGCGCAGCCAGTACGAGCGTGCCGACCATCGTATTGCTGTGGGCGTGCAGGCGGCGCAGCGTGGCGACTTGCGTGCACGCACCATCCAAGGCCTGCGCCTGGTGCCCATCCACGAAATCCAGCGCAATGTCGGTCTGCCACAAGCCCATCGCCGGGCCGTACGGAGGCATCAGCCCTAGCGGATCCCTGGGCGTGTCGTGCCACGCATAGTCGAAGCCGGCCAGGGCTTTGTCGTGGGCCAGCAGCTTGGCGTGTTTCGCGATCAAGGCATGCAAGGCATCGTTGTGCGTGCGTGCCTTGCCCAGGCAATCGGGGTCACGGATGCCGCACAGCGCCTTGCGTTCGTCCGTGGAGAGCTGCGGCAAGGGCGCAAAACCGGCCCCTGGCCGGGGCATGGGTGGCGCGTGCCCACTGGCGTCGAGCGATTGTTGCCACGCCTCGATCCGCTGGCGATCTTTCGCATACGCCGCATCGAGCTGAGCAGGCGGCACATCGAAGCCGACCAGCCAGAGGGCCGGGTAGGCGTTGCGCCCCTGCGTTGGCTTATGGTCGACCTGCAACGTGGCGAGGGCGGTCTTCTGCTCCGGCGTCGGTGGCCGCAGCCTGCCCCAGGCGAACGCAGCCACCAGGGTCGCCAGCAAGGCGGCGAGTGCCCACAGCAATCCCCTGAATACACGCATGGTGCATCTCCCCTGTCCCTGGGGCGATTCTAACCACAGAAAAAACGACGGGCGCCGAAGCGCCCGTCGTTGCCTTTTCCCGTTTCGCCGACGCGATCAGATCGCGTAGTACATCTGGAATTCCAGCGGATGCGTGCTGGCGCGGTAACGGGTGACTTCCTGCATCTTCAGCGCGATGTAAGCATCGATGAAGTCGTCGGTGAACACACCGCCGGCCTTGAGGAAGTCACGGTCCTTGTCGAGCGCCACCAGCGCTTCGTCCAGGCTGGCGCACACCTGCGGGATGTTCTTCTCTTCTTCCGGCGGCAGGTCGTACAGATCCTTGTCGGCCGGCGCACCCGGGTCGATCTTGTTGATGATGCCGTCCAGGCCGGCCATCATCAGCGCGGTGAACACCAGGTAGCCCGAGTTCATCGGATCGGGGAAGCGCACTTCGATGCGGCGGCCCTTCGGGCTCGACACGTACGGAATGCGGCAGCTGGCCGAACGGTTGCGGGCCGAGTAGGCCAGCATCACCGGGGCTTCAAAGCCCGGCACCAGGCGCTTGTAGCTGTTGGTGGTGGAGTTGGCGAACGCGTTGATGGCCTTGGCGTGCTTGAAGATGCCGCCGATGTACCACAGCGCCGTCTGCGACAGGCCGCCGTACAGGTCGCCCGCGAACAGGTTGTTGCCGTCCTTCGCCAGCGACTGGTGCACGTGCATGCCGCTGCCGTTGTCGCCAACGATGGGCTTGGGCATGAAGGTGACGGTCTTGCCGTTCTGGTGGGCGACGTTCTTGATGACGTACTTCATGGTCATCAGTTCGTCGGCCTTCTTCACCAGCGTGTTGAACTTCACGCCGATCTCGCACTGGCCGGCATTGGCCACTTCGTGGTGGTGCACTTCCACCACCTGGCCCAGCGACTCCAGGACCTTGCACATGTCGGCGCGCAGGTCGCCCAGCGAGTCGACCGGGCTGACCGGGAAGTAGCCGCCCTTCACGCCCGGACGGTGGCCGGTGTTGTTGTCGTCGTACTTGTAGCGCGAGCTCCATGCGGCTTCTTCGGAGCCGATTTCATAGAACACGCGGCCCATGTCGTTCTGCCAGCGGACCGAGTCGAAAATGAAGAATTCCGGCTCCGGACCGAAGAAAGCGGTATCGGCAATGCCGGTGGACTTCAGGAACGCCTCGCCGCGCTTGGCGATGGAGCGCGGGTCGCGGCCGTAGGCCTGCATGGTCGACGGCTCGAGCACGTCGCAGTGGATGACCATCTGCGTGTGCGCGCTGAACGGGTCGATGTAGGCCGTGTCCGGGTCCGGCATCAGGACCATGTCGGACTCGTTGATGCCCTTCCAGCCGGCGATCGACGAGCCGTCGAACATCTTGCCGTCCTCGAACGTGCCCTCGTCGATGGCGTGGGCCGGGAACGTGACGTGGTGGTGCTTGCCGAGCATGTCGGCAAAACGGAAGTCAACGAATTCGACTTCATGTTCCTGGATCTGATCGAGCACTTTCTGGACGGCGGACGACATGGACAACCTCGGCGGGCAAAAAGGTGGGAAAACGACAGGCGTCTGAGCAAGGCGCGTGCCAAGCGGTTTGATCCTGCTGTTTCAATAAGTTACGGTTGCAAGGGACATACTGATACGGCTGTGTTGCACTGAAATGAAACACCATGGTGCACCACTAAGGTGCAAATAAGCCTGAACAGGCATCATCCCGGCGAAAGCGGAACGACGGATCGCAAAAGACAAGATGCATCTGGTCCATCCCGCCCCGAAAACGCCATCCCGGTCCCTTAAGCTATGCCGCTTTGCACCGGTATGGAACCGGTAAGGCCCCATTCGTCGGAGTTTCCGTGAGCGATCTCATCAACGTCATCCTGCTCGGCATCATCGAGGGCATCACCGAATTCCTCCCCATTTCCAGCACGGGCCACCTGCTGATCGCCGAGAAGTTCGGCCTGGGCGAGCGTTCGGACCTCTTCAACGTGGGCATCCAGGCGGGCGCGATCCTCGCGGTCACCTTCATCTACTGGAGCCGCATCTGGCAGCTGTTCACGAAGTGGCGCGACCCAGCCAACCGCGACTATCTCGCCAAGCTGTTCGTGGCGTTCATGATCACCGCCGTGCTCGGCTTCATCGCGGTGAAGCTCGGTTTCAAACTGCCCGAGGCCGTGACGCCGGTGGCATGGGCATTGGTGATCGGCGGCATCTGGATGATCGCGGCCGAACGCCTGGCCGCCCGCCAGCCGGACCGCACACAGGTGACGTGGCGCGTGGCCATCCTGGTCGGCATCGCGCAGATGGTGGCGGGCATCTTCCCCGGCACCTCGCGCTCGGCGGCCACCATCTTCACCGCCATGCTCGCCGGCACCAGCAACCGCGCCGCGGCGACCGAGTTCGCCTTCCTGGTGGGCATTCCCACCATGTATGCGGCGACGGGCTATGAACTGCTGAAGGTGTTCAAGGAAGGCGGCGTGCAGCATGAGGACTGGTCAGCCTTCGGCGTCGGCTTCGTGGTGTCGGCGATCGTGGCCTTCGTGGCGGTGAAGTGGCTGCTTGGTTACATCCGCAGCCATCGCTTCACGCCGTTTGCGATCTATCGCATCGTGCTGGGCTTGGCGCTGTTGTTGTTGATTCCGGCGGGGATGTAACGGCACGACGCTCCATCCAACCACATTGCCCCTCACCGTCATCCCCGCGAAAGCCGGGATCCAGCGACTTTCGCTCTACCGCTGCGCCTGAAGAAAGGCACTGGATCCCCGCTTTCGCGGGAATGACGGTGTGGCGATAACGAAGTCGACCAGTCTTTTGAAAAGCCCCGCGCCTATGCGCTCAACCGCTCCGGCACCGCTGTCACAACCGGCTTCTTGTGCTTGCCCGGCTCGCTGGTCTGCTCGAACACCTCACGCACCCATTCAATGAAGGCCTGCACGCGGGCCGACAGATGCTTCTTCTGCGGGTAGACGATCCACACCGGCTTGCCGGTGGAGATGGTGTCGGTCATCACCAGCTCGAGCTTGCCGAAGTCGAGCATGCAGGCGGCGATCACGTTCGGCGCCTGGGTTATCCCCAAGCCCGATACCACGGCCTGGATCACCGACTCGGCGTCGTTGATCAGGATGTGCGCGTCGATGTCCACGGCCACCTGCCCGCTCGGCGTATCGAACTGCCATTGCCGCGGCCGGCCGTTGGGCTGCACGTAGTTGATGCAGCGGTGGTTCTTGAGGTCGTCGATGCTCTGCGGCGCACCGTACTTCGCCAAATAGTCCGGCGAGGCGATGATCACGTTGCGCAGATAGCCGATCTTGCGGGCGATCAGGCTGGAATCCTCCAGCGGCCCCACACGCACCGCACAATCGATGCCTTCCTCGTTGAGGTCGTAGGGGTAATCGCACATCGACAGCTCCAGCCGGATATCCGGGTAGCGCTGCTCGAATTCCGCCAGCCTGGGGATGATCACGGTACGCCCCACGGCGGCCGGCACGCCGATGCGCAGCTTGCCGGTGGGCTTGCGGCTGGCATAGCCCAGGGCCTCGGTGGCCTCGGCCAGATCAGCAAGGATTTCCTTGCAACGTGCATGAAACGAGGCGCCATCGTCGGTCAAACGCAGTGATCGCGTGGAGCGGAACAACAGCCGGGCACCCAGCTGTTCCTCCAGTCGCGAGACGGCGCGACTGACCCCGGAAGGGGTCATGCCCAATTGGGCGGCGGCGGCGGCGAAGCTCTTGGCCTCGACCACGCGGACAAACGCGGAGATTGCGGCAAAGTCTTCCATAGGCTGGATTTTTACCCCATTCGTGACTGGTAGTCACTATTGCGTTGCATCATAAGCTATTTATTGAACCGGATGGTATACCTAATCTTCCGCTCCTGATCGTCGGGGTACCCCCACTTCGACGAGTCCAATCCGGGAGTCGAAGATGAACAAGCGATGGATCCTTGCCCTGCTCACCGTCGCCGTGGTGGGCGGCAGCTGGGCCCTGCTGGGCCACAGCGGTGATACCCATGCCCAGGCCGGCCCGCCGCCGGCGCCTTCCGTCACCGTGGCCCAGGTGCTGGTGCGCCCGGTGGACGATTCGGATGAGTTCACCGGCCGCCTGCAGGCGGTCGACACCATCCAGCTGCGTCCCCGCGTCAGTGGATATGTGGACTCGGTGCACTTCAAGGAAGGGGCGATCGTTCGAAAGGGCGACCTTCTTTTCCGCATCGACCCCCGCCCCTACCAGGCGGAAGTGGATCGACTGAACGCCAATCTGGCGGAGGCGAAGGCCAACCAGGTGCTGGCCCAGGCCAACGGCGAGCGCGCCCAGCGCCTGCTGGAGCAACACGCCATTGCCAAGGAAGAGGCCGACCGCCAGCAGACCGCTGCGCAAAGCGCCAAGGCCCAGGTGGCGTCCACCAACGCTGCCCTCGACGCCGCCAAGCTCAACCTCGGCTTTACCGAAGTGCGCGCGCCCATCGATGGTCGCGTGAGCAACGCGCTGGTGACGCCGGGCAACCTGGTTACCAGCAACGACGTGCTGACCAGCGTGGTGAGCATCGACCCGATCTATGCCTACTTCGACGTCGACGAGCACAGCTACCTGAAGTTCGACCGCCAGCGCCGTGAGCACGGCGGCTCGCCGCAGATCTCGATGGCTCTGTCCGACGAGAAAGGCTTTCCGCACACCGGCCGCGTCGATTTCGTCGACAACCAGCTGCGTGCGGGCAGCGGCACGATCCGCCTGCGTGCCGTGTTCGACAACGCCGACGCCAGCTACACGCCGGGCCTCTACGTCCGCATCCAGCTGCGCAGCGACAGCCGCCAGCCGCGGGCACTCGTCGATGACCGCGCCGTCGGCGCCGACCTGGGCAACAAGTTCGTCTACGTGGTCGACAAGGATCGCAAGGTGGAATACCGCCGCGTGGTGACCGGTCCCCTGCTCGATGGCCTGCGCGTGGTCAACGAAGGCCTGGACGCCAAGGACACCGTGATCGTCAACGGCATCCAGCATGTGCGCCCTGGCGTGGAAGTGAACCCGACCAAGGTGGCGATGGAAACGCGCAGCCTGGATCCGAACAAGCCGGTGGCGATGGCGGGTGGTGCGTCGAGCAAGAACGCGGCGCAGCAGAAGTAAACGCTTTTGACCGTCATTCCCGCGGAGGCGGGAATCCAGTGACTTCCGCTGTCGTGGAAAAAGGCACTGGATCCCCGCCTCCGCGGGGATGACGGCTTAGGAAAGTAATCAGCAAGAAATGGACGCCCTCTCTCGTTTGAGCGGAGGGCCAGGGTCGCTTTGTCTCCGGATACCGGAAACCAAGCACCCAAAGTCCCCGCCTCGCGCGGGAATGGTGCCTAGAGCAACCAGGACGAATGCAATGAAACTCGCCCAATATTTCGTGGACAGGCCGATCCTGGCTGGCGTCCTCTCCGTGCTGATCCTCATCGCGGGCAGCATTGCGCTGTTCAAGCTGCCGATCAGCGAATACCCCGAAGTGGTGCCGCCTACCGTGGTCGTGCGTGCGTCGTATCCCGGCGCCAACCCCAAGGTGATCGCCGAAACCGTCGCCACGCCGCTGGAAGAACAGATCAACGGCGTGGAAGGCATGCTCTACACCAGCTCGCAGTCCACCAGCGATGGCGCGATGACGCTCACCGTCACCTTCGCGCTGGGCACGGATCTGGACAACGCGCAGGTGCAGGTGCAGAACCGCGTGTCGCAGGCACTGCCACGTCTGCCCGAGGAAGTGCAGCGCCTTGGCGTAACCACGCAGAAGAGCTCGCCCGACCTCACCATGGTGGTGCACCTGATCTCACCGGATAACCGGTACGACATGCTGTACCTGTCCAACTACGCACGACTGCACATCAAGGACCAGTTGGCCCGCCTTGACGGCGTGGGCGACGTGCAGATCTTCGGCGCCGGTGAATACAGCATGCGCGTGTGGCTGGACCCGGAACGCCTGGCCTCGCGCCAGCTCACCACGGGTGACGTGGTGCATGCGATCCAGGAGCAGAACATCACCGTGGCCGCCGGTGCGCTCAACGCGCCTCCGGGCCCGACCAACGCGGCGTTCCAGCTCAACATCAACACGCAGGGCCGCCTCATCAACGAGGATGACTTCGCCAACATCATCGTGCGCAAGGATGCCGACGGTTCGTTCGTGCACCTGCGCGATGTGGGCCGCGTGGAACTGGGCGCCAACAGCTACGCGCTGCGCAGCCTGCTCAACAACCAGCCGGCCGTCGCGCTGCCGATCTTCCAGCGCCCGGGTTCCAACGCCATCCAGATCTCCGATGAAGTCCGCGCCTTGATGGCGGACCTGAAGAAGGATTTCCCGCAGGGCGTGGACTACAAGATCGTGTACGACCCGACCGTGTTCGTGCGCGGCTCGATCGAGGCGGTGGTGCATACGCTGTTCGAAGCCATCGCCCTGGTGGTGCTGGTGGTGATCTTGTTCCTGCAGACGTGGCGTGCCTCCATCATCCCGCTGGTCGCCGTGCCGGTGTCGTTGATCGGTACGTTCGCGGTGATGCTGATGGCAGGCTTCTCGCTCAACGCGCTGTCGCTGTTCGGCCTGGTGCTGGCCATCGGCATCGTGGTGGACGACGCCATCGTGGTGGTCGAGAACGTCGAGCGACACATTGAGCATGGCCTGTCGCCGAAGGAAGCGACGCGCAAGGCGATGAACGAAGTGACCGGGCCCATCGTGGCGACGGCGCTGGTGCTGTGCGCGGTGTTCGTGCCGGCGGCTTTCATCAGCGGCCTGACGGGTCAGTTCTATCGCCAATTCGCGCTGACCATCGCCATCTCCACGGTGATCTCGGCGTTCAACTCGCTCACCCTGAGCCCCGCGCTCGCCGCGCTGCTGCTGAAGGAGCACGGTGCACCGAAGGACAAGCTGAGCCTGCTCATCGACCGTGCCTTCGGCTGGCTGTTCCGTCCGTTCAACCGCTTGTTCGTGAGCAGTGCCAACCGTTACGTGGGTGGCGTGAAGCGCATCCTGCGCTCGGGCTCCATCGCGCTGCTCATCTATGGCGGCCTGGTGGTGCTCGGCCTGTTCGGCTTCGCCCACGTGCCCACCGGCTTCGTGCCGCCGCAGGACAAGCAGTACCTGGTGTCGTTCGCGCAGCTGCCGGA
Source organism: Dyella japonica A8 (assembly GCF_000725385.1). Lineage (NCBI taxonomy): Bacteria > Pseudomonadati > Pseudomonadota > Gammaproteobacteria > Lysobacterales > Rhodanobacteraceae > Dyella > Dyella japonica. Next base: position 728,131 of record NZ_CP008884.1, read on the forward strand.
TGCCGCCTCGCTGGATCGTTCGGAAGACGTGATCCGCCGCATGAGCGACATCGCCCTCAAGCAGCCGGGCGTGGAAAGCGCGGTGGCGTTCCCGGGCCTGTCGATCAACGGTTTTACCAACAGCACCAACTCCGGCATCGTGTTCGTGACGCTCAAGCCGTTCGAGGAGCGTCGTGACCCCTCGCTGTCGGCTGGCGCGATCACGGCGGCCCTGCAGCAGAAGTACATGGGCATCCAGGATGCGTATATCGCGATCTTCCCGCCCCCGCCGGTCAACGGCCTGGGCACGATCGGCGGTTTCCGCCTGCAGGTGGAGGATCGCTCGGACCAGGGCTTCGAGGAGCTGTACAAGCAGACGCAGGGCCTGATCCAGGCCAGCACCAAGGTGCCGACGCTGGCCGGCCTGTTCTCCAGCTACCAGGTGAGCGTGCCGCAGATCGACGCGGATGTGGATCGCGAAAAGGCGAAGGCCGAAGGCGTGGACCTGGCCGACGTGTACCAGACCATGCAGGCGTATCTTGGCTCGCTCTACGTCAATGACTTCAACCGCTTTGGCCGCACCTACCAGGTGAACGTGTCCGCCGAGCCGAGCTTCCGCCATGAGGCAGGCGACATCCTGCAACTGAAGACGCGCAGCAATACGGGCGAGATGATCCCGCTGGGTTCGTTCCTCACGGTGCGGCAGACCGTGGGCCCGGATCGCGTGCAGCACTACAACGGTTACCCGACCGCCGAGATCAACGGCGGCCCGGCACCGGGCTACAGCAGCGGTCAGGCACAGGCGGCCATCGAGAAGCTGGCCAAGGACAACCTGCCCAACGGCATGACGTTCGAGTGGACCGAGCTGACCTACCAGCAGATCCTTGCCGGCAATACCGCGGTGCTCGTGTTCCCCTTGTGCGTGCTGCTGGTGTTCCTGGTGCTGGCCTCGCTGTACGAAAGCCTGCTGCTGCCGCTGGCGGTGATCCTGATCGTGCCGATGGTGCTGCTGTCTGCCATCTCGGGCGTGTGGATGTCCGGTGGCGACAACAACATCTTCACCCAGATCGGCCTGATCGTGCTGGTTGGCCTGGCGTGCAAGAACGCGATCCTGATCGTGGAGTTCGCCCGCGAAGCGCAGATCATCGAAGGCATGGACCGCACGCAGGCCGTGCTGGAAGCGGCCCGCCTGCGACTGCGCCCGATCCTGATGACCTCGTTCGCTTTCATCATGGGCGTGGTGCCGCTGGTGACCTCGCACGGCGCCGGTGCGGAAATGCGCCACGCGATGGGTGTGGCGGTGTTCTCCGGCATGTTGGGCGTCACTTTCTTCGGCCTGATCTTCACGCCGCTGTTCTACGTCATGGTGCGCGGCTGGGGCGAACGCATAAGCGAACGCCGCCGCGCACGCCGGACTGCGCGCCTCGCGCAGGCCAATCTGATTGAGGAGCACTGATATGTCCTTCTTCAAGAACCTTAGGACCGCACTTCTCCCTCACCCCTACGGGGAGAGGGCCGGGGTGAGGGGCCAGTCTGGCGATGAACTCGCTACGGGAGCGGGCTTCATGGATCTGGCCGCAACGTCGACGCCCTCATGCGGCCCCGTCTCCCGCCGCTCCACCGCGAAGAAAGTCACCGCCATCGCCGCCGCGATCATGCTGTCCGGTTGTGTCAGCGTCGGCCCCGACTACCACGCGCCGCAGGAAAAGCCGGTGGTCATGCAGGGCGTGAACGCGCAGGAATCCACGCAGACGTTCCAGGCGCAGTGGTGGAAGCAGTTCAACGACCCGACGCTCGACGCGCTGATCCAGCGCGCCGCCGCGAACAGTCCTGACCTGAAGATCGCCTTTGCACGCCTGCGTGAATCGCGTGCCTTGCTTGGCGTCGCCAAGTCGCAGCAGATTCCCGACGTGGAAACGGTGGCGAACTACTCGCGCAGCCGCGAGCAGCAGCCGGGCTTCACCGACAGGCGCGTCACCACCACCAGCTACCAGGCGGGGTTTGACGCCAGCTGGGAGATCGACCTGTTCGGTGGCGTGCGTCGCTCGGTGGAAGCCGCGCGTGCGGATGCGGGTGCCAGCGAGGCCTCGCTGCAGGATGCGCAGGTAACCCTGTTCGCGGAAGTCGCGCGCTACTACTTCGACCTGCGCGGCGTGCAGCTGCGCATCGATGTGGCCAACCGCGACATCGAGAACCAGCGCGAGACGTTGCGCCTGATCCACGCCCGCAACGACATCGGCACGGTGTCCGAGCAGGACGTGGCCAGCGCTACGGCACGGCTCAACTTTGTGGAGGCGCAGCTGCCCACCTTGCAGACGCTGGCGCAGAACGATACGTCGCGTCTGGCGGTGCTGTTGGGCGAGCGTCCGGGTGAACTGGATGTCGACCTGTCGCCGCAGGGCTTCAAGCCCATCGACGTGGCGCTGGATATCGGCACTGCCGGCGACGTGCTGCAGCGCCGTCCGGACGTGCGCGTCGCCGAGCGCGAACTGGCCGCCGCCAACGCGCGCATCGGCGTCGCCAAGGCCGATTACTACCCGCACATCACGCTGGGCGGTTTCCTCGGCTTCCTCGCCGGCCGCAGCAATGACTTCGGTGGTGCGCAGTCGCGGGCGTGGTCGATTGCGCCAAGCATCTCGTGGTCCGGCCTCAACGTACAGCGCGTGCGCTCCAACGTGAAGGCCAGCGAGGCCCGTTCAGATGCGGCGCTCGCCAATTACCAGCGCACGGTGCTGCAGGCGGTGGAAGACGTGGACAACGCCATCGTCGGCTACAACCTGCAGCGCGACCGCGTGATCAAGCTGCAGGACCAGGTGACCAACAGCCGCCATGCCGCGGACCTGGCACGCATCCGCTACAACGAAGGCGCCGCCGACTTCCTGCAGCTGCTCGATGCCGAACGCACGCAGCTGGAAGCGGAGGATGCGCTGGCCGATGCGCAGGCCTCGATTAACCTGCGCGCGGTGTCGGTGTACAAGGCGCTAGGCGGTGGCTGGCAGGCCTGCGCCAGCGAGCGCTGCGACCAACTGGCCGCGACGCCATGAGCGCGGTGGCGTTTCCGGGGAGGCCATCGCGACGCCGCATGCTCGCGCCCGAACCGGAACCGTCACAACGGGTGGCGCTGGTGAGCGGCGGGAATCGCGGACTCGGCTTCGAGGTGTCGCGACAGCTCGCCGCCACCGGTGCAACCGTACTGCTGGGCGCGCGTCGCCCACTGGCTGGCGAGAAAGCCGCGCGGCAACTGCGGCGGGAGGGCGGTACGGTGGTGTCCGTGCCGCTGGACGTCACCTCGCCGCAAAGCGTGCGTGAACTCGCTGCGCGCATCGCGGGCGAATACGGCCGACTCGATATCCTGGTGAACAACGCGGGCGCGTACTTCGACGTCGACGATCAGGCATCGTCCGTCGATCTGGATATCGTGCGCGACGCCCTGGAGACCAATCTGCTGGGCGCATGGCGGCTCACCGAGGCCATGCTTCCCTTGATGCAGCGCCACGGCTATGGCCGCATCGTGAATGTTTCCAGTGGATGCGGCGCCGTGGAGAGCGAAGGCGCGAGCTGCCCCGCCTATCGCGTGTCCAAGGCCGCGCTCAACAGCCATACGCGCATGCTTGCGGCAGAGCTCGCCGGCAGCGGCATCCTGGTCAATGCCGTGTGTCCCGGCTGGGTCGCTACGGACATGGGCGGCCATGGCGGGCGGCCCGTCGCCGATGGCGCTGCCGGCATTGTGTGGGCAGCCATGCTGCCATCGCGCCCGTCGATCAACGGCGGCTTTTTCCGCGACCAGCAACGCATCGACTGGTGATCCGGCGGAACCGTCCAGCGAGGGCGTGATACCGCTGGTGGCGCAGGAAGCGCCGCTTGTCACAAAGGCGACGACGGGCCGCCTGGGGCGTCCTAGCTTGATGCGCCGTTTCCATCACCTGCGCATCCAAGGGAGTCGCCGCCATGTGGCAACAGATGATCTGTGTCGTGCTTTTGGCCATGTCGCCGCTGGTCACGCCCCTGCCCTCCGAGCCGGTTGCGTTCCTGCCGGGTGATCTCGCCGATGCCGAATCGCCGGCCTTCACGCCGGATGGCCATACGGTTTATTTCATGCGCGCCTCGGAGAGCGGTGCCGCCGTGATGGTGTCGCACCGGGTCCATGATCAATGGTCGGCACCGGTGCCCGCTTCCTTTTCCGGGCACTGGCGCGATGGCGATCCGACCATGGCACCGGACGGCTCCTATCTCGTGTTCACATCCAATCGTCCCGCTATGAAAGGCGGCCAGCCCATCGACACCGTGCGCCAAGGAAAGCTGCTCACGGGCCTGGGCATGAATCTCTGGCGCGTGGAGCGGAAGGGCGATGGCTGGAGCGAACCTGTGCGCCTGCCCGACACGGTCAATACCTGCAACAGCAGTTTCGCACCGAGCGTGGCGTCGGATGGCAGCATCTATTACATCGGCTGCGCGCCCGACGGTGTGATCCGGCCGCTGCGTGCCAGCCATGAGAACGGCCAGTACCAGCCGGCCTATGTGGTGGCGGTCGGCGGCAAGGATGCGCAGGTCCGCGACGTCGCCATCGCACCGGATCGCTCGTTCATGGTCTTCAGCATCCGCCACGATCCCAAGCAGGCGTACCGGCTGGCCATTGCCTTCCACACCACCGACAACTGGAGCGAACCACAGGACCTGGGCGACGTGGTGAACAGCGGCACCCACAGCATGGGCTCCCAGCTGGGATGCGACCATCGCACGCTGTATTTCTCCAGCGATCGCGCCCTGCCCACGTCAGCCCCGGCACAGGGTACGGGCAACACGGATCACATCTGGCGCCTGTCGTTGACGCCTTGGCTCACCGCACACGGCCAGCCCGCCGCCAGCACGCCGCCATCCTGCGTCGTGGGTTGATGGGCCGGGCACGCCTTAAGGCACTGTTGCCGTGCCGATGCGGGGTTCCACACTGTGGCGGTTCGCTGCTGCGGCCTGCGCCGGTGAGGCACCCGTGTCCGACCTGATGACTGCGCCACGCTGGAAGATCTGGGCATGGGTCTTTGCCTTCTGGACCCTGCTGGCCTTGTCCTATACGGCGAGCGCGGTCATCTCGATGATCAGCGAGGGCGAAGCGTTTGCGTGGGTACGCCCACTCACCTGGAACGTCGCCAACGCCTACCTGTGGATGCTGCTCACACCGGTGGTCGCGTGGCTGGGCATACAGGGTGGCAGCGGTAGCTGGGGACGCTTCTGGGCGGTGCACGCGCCGGCCTGCCTCATGCTCGCGGCGGTTCAGGTCATGCTGGTGCTAGGCATCTACTGGACCTTGTGCGGTCCGCCGACATCGCGGCCGAACATCGCCCTTGGCGCATTTGCACGCATGCAGTTCGCCTATAACTTCCACCTGAGCGTGCTTACCTATGGCGTGATGCTGGTGGTGCTGCGCGCCATCGACTCGCAACGACGGCTGCGCGACGAGCGTCTGCGCAACGCGCAGCTGGAAACCCAGCTGGTGCAATCGCAATTGCAGACCCTGCGCGTGCAACTGCAGCCGCATTTCCTGTTCAACACGCTCAATGCGATTTCCGCGCTGGCCCTGGCGGACCCGGTGCAGGCGCGCCAGATGATCGCGCGGCTCAGCGACTTCCTCCGCCTTACGCTGGAGGAACGCCACGCACAGCAGGTGCCGTTGTCGCGCGAGATGGAATTTCTCAGCTGTTATCTGGGCATCCAGCAGGTGCGCTTTCAGGATCGCCTGACCACGCACCTGGACGTGTCCATCGACACCGTGCGCGCGCTGGTGCCCAACATGATCCTGCAGCCGCTGGTGGAGAATGCGCTGCGCCACGGCCTGCTCGACAAGGCCGAGCGCGGCACGCTGCACATCATGACGCGCCGCGAAGGCGATGCGCTGTTGCTCCGCGTGGACGATGACGGCATCGGTCTGCCCACCGAAGGGGCGAAGGAAGGCATCGGACTCGGCAACACGCGCACGAGACTGGACATGTTGTTCGGCAAGGAGGCCACCGTGGCATTGGAGCGCAAGGCCGAGGGCGGCACGCGGGTCGAACTGCGTTTTCCGTTCCGGGAGTGCGCCGCATGAACGCGCCCGCGATCCGCACGCTGCTGGTGGACGACGAGATGCTGGCGCGCCTGGCCATAAGGCAGGCCCTGGCCTCGCACGACGATGTCGTCATCGTCGGCGAGTGCGCCAACGCGGTCGAAGCACGGCAGGCCATGGCGGCCCTCGACCCCGACCTGTTGTTCCTGGATATCCGCATGCCCGGCATGGACGGCTTCAGGCTGCTGCAGGGCATGAAGCGCGACCACCTGCCGATGGTGGTGTTTGCCACGGCCTTCGGCCAGCACGCGTTGCGCGCGTTCGATGCCAATGCCATCGACTACGTGCTCAAACCGATCGACCAGGATCGGTTCGACCAGGCGATGGCGCGCGTACGCCGCCATTGGCGCGGCCTGCACGCGGCGGACGGTGCCACAGCCGCTGCATCGTCCCCGCCAGCCTCACCCTGGTTGCAACGGCTCAGCGTGCAGCAGGGGGAACATATCCGCGTGATCGCCGCCGCCGACATCGACTGGATTCGCGCCGACGGGAACTACGTGCACATCCACGCGGGCACCACGACCTACCTCCATCGCGAATCGCTGCGGCACCTGCTTGGCATGCTCGATCCGGCGAGGTTCCTTCGCATCCACCGCGGCACCGTAGTGAACGTGGACCGCATCCACGAGGTGCATCCGTTGTTCCAGGGTAGCGCCGAGGTCGTATTGCAGGACGGCACCCGCCTCAACCTCAGCCGCCGCTTTCGCATGCAGGCGCGCCGTGCGCTCGGCATGGCCTGACCGTCAGCACGCGGCTCGCGACCGCTCGTCACCCGGCGGCAACCGCCGGTCACAAATCTCCTGCGCATGGCTGCACCAGCGCTGCATCCTGACCACGCTTCACCGTCCCCCACCTTGAAGGAACGCCATCCATGCCGTCGAAACCGCTTGTCCTGATCACGGCCCTGCTCGCCGCACTGGCCATCACTCCCGCCTTTGCCGGCGAGCTGGTAGGCCCCGGCGTGATTTCCACCGGGCTGCAGGAGACCTCGGCGGCGCTGAGCCCCGACAACAACACGCTGTATTTCATGCGTTCGGATTTTGCCGAGAAAGACGACACCATCCTTGTGACGCATCGCCAGGGCGATGGCTGGAGCACGCCGGAAGTCGCGCCGTTCTCGGGCCAGTGGCATGACTCCGAACCGGCAATGTCGCCGGACGGCAAGCGTCTCTACTTCGTGTCCAACCGCCCGCCGCATCCGGGCGACACGCCGGTGATGGCCGAGATGGACGGCCGCACGTTCACGGGAAAGCACCTTTGGTACGTCGAACGGCAGGGCGGCGGACGCTGGGGCGCACCCATGCACGTGGATGGCGCGCTCAACGACGGCGCGATGATCTACAACCCCTCCATTGCCGCCAACGGCGACATCTACTTCTCCGCGCATCGCCGTGATTCGGGCAAGGCCTACCAGATCTACGTCGCGCGGCGAACGGCGCACGGTTATGCCGATCCGGAACGCATCGACCTGGGCGACGTGGATCACAACCGGATGGATCCCAGCGTCGATCCGCAGGAACGCTTCCTCGTTTACGCCGGCAACGAAGGCGACTCGCTCGGCAGCGCGGACATCTACATCGCGTTCCGCGACGAAAGCGGGCACTGGGGCAAGCCGGTGCACCTGCCCGGCGACGTCAACAGCGCCTCACTGGAGAATGCACCGTCCTTGGGACGCCGCTTCGGCGAGCTGTACGTCGCGAGCAACCGGGAAAGCGAGGTGCGTTTTCCCAAGACGCAGGATGACGCGGCATCGCTGCGGCATCGGCTGGAGGAGCCGCTCAACGGTTCGCGCAACCTCTGGCTGTTCGATATCGGCGACGTGCTGAGGGCCCACGGCATCGATCACTGATGCCGACGCTGGTGCGCGAAAGCACCTAGGGAAGGTTGCGGGCGAACCAGTCGCCCGTGGCCTTCCGCACTTCGGCGAGCGTGACCGGATCAGCAGCCCACTGGTGTGACATCCCGGTGGGCCGCGTGAACTGCAGACGTTGCGAGCGGCCGTCGTAGAACGGCTTCAGACTGTCGAACAACTCCGACGCTCCATGGGAATCGATGACAGCATCATCGGCACCCTGCAGAAAGAGCAGCGCCGGTTGATGCGCGGCGATCTCCCGCGCGTGGCCTGCAGCATCGGTGTCTTTCGCCAGCTCGCGTGACGCGGGTGACCAGGCGTAGGTCTTGCCGGTGGCCTTCTCATACGCCTGTACCGATGCACTCAGGCCGGTCGACGCATTGATGAACACCGCGGCGTCGATGGCGACCTTGCCCTGCGACAAGGCATCGAGCGCCGCCGCGCCGCCAGCGGAGAAGCCGACCAGTGCCACGGATGCGCCATGTGGCATGCACGCGTTTTTCTGCAACGCGTCCACCACGTTCGGCAACTCGTTGGCGGCGCCGACCACCACGGGCTTGAAGACCAGCAGGCCGACGTCCTCGCCCTGGCGCCGCGCGACCTCTTTCATGCCACCTTCGGGTGCGCGTGCGCCGAACAGCGGCAGGCCGAGGTAGACCTTCACCGCGTCGACCTCGTCCAGTGGCAGGGCATCCATCATCGCCCGTTCGCTGGCGGGCGGGCCGAAACCATGCCAGAGGATGACCGGCGGCTTGCTGATATGTGCCGGTACACGGAGTATCGCTGGCACACCGTTGAGTACTGCTTCACGTATCGCAGGGGCCTGGGCGTTTGGCGAGGCCGCGCAGAGGGGGCGTGCATCCGTCGGCGGCGCGGTAGCGAATGCGTTTGCGCTGGCGCACGCAAGCAGCAGCGCCATGGCCTTCGCCACCCTCTTTCGTGCGTGCATGGCATCCACCCGTTGCGAACGTGAGATGCCGCGACACTACAACGGCTTGCGGTACACCAGGAACCCTGACTTCTCGGCTAGCTTGTCGTACAGCCGCATGGCCGTCGCATTGGTTTCGTGCGTCTGCCAGTACACCCGCCCGGCACCGGCTTCGCGCGCCTTCGCATAGACCGCTTCGATCAGCGCGCGGCCCACGCCCAGACCACGCGACGCCTGTACGGTGAACAGGTCCTGCAGGTAGCAGTTGTCCGCGGGGTTGGTGGTGTTGCGATGGAACAGGTAATGCGCGAGGCCGAGCAGCTTGCCATCACCCTCGGCCACCAGGGCGTGCATCGGCTCCGCGGGGTCGAGGAAGCGCGACCATGCGATGCGCGTGAATGTTTCGGGCAAGGCCGTCTCGCCGCGACGGCCGTAGAAAGCGTTGTAACCGTCCCACAGCGGTCTCCACGCTGCGAAGTCCTGCGCTGTCACGAACCGGATGGCGAACGGTGCCTCCGCGGTGGACATCAGCGCTGCACCATCCGCGCAAACCAACGCCAGCCGCGCACACGCTCGGCCACGAGCTTGGCACTGGTAAGCATGGGTACGGCGAGCAAGGCGCCGGGAATGCCCCACAACCAACCCCACACCAACAGCCACAGCAGGATCGCAATCGGGCTGAGCCGCATGCGGTGGCCCTGGATCAGCGGCGTGATCAGATTGCCTTCGAACGCAGTGATGCCCGCGAAGGTGAGCGCCGGCAACAAGGCGGCGCCGGCCTGGTTGAAATTGAGCAGGCCCACCACCGCGAGCACGGCGGTGGTGCTGATCGCACCGACATAGGGGATGAAGTTGGCGAGCATCGCCACCGCGCCCCACAGCAGCGGATCAGGCATGTGATACAGCCACAGCATGCCGGCGGTGACGGCGCCAAGGCCGGCATTGATCAACGTGGCGGTGAGGATGTAGCGCGATACCTCGTACTGGATGCCACGCACCACGGACACGGCGTGCCGCTTGTAACCGAAGTCCGGCGAGGCCTCGACCAGTCGTCGCAACAGGAGGTCGCCATAGATGAGGAAGAAAAACACCAGCAAGACCACCGTGAGCACGCCGGCCAGCACTTTCGGGGTGGTGGCGACGATGTCCCAGATAGTGATCGAGAGCGGCGACTGCGCGGATCCCTGCACTCGCGTGGGCCCGGTCAGGCCCTGCGTGGCACGGTTCGCTGCTTCCAGCGGCTGCATCACGCTGCGCAGTTTGGGGATGAAGCTGCGGATGGCTGTCGGGGCTTCCTGCACCCAGCCCAGCGCAGGTTGCGTCAGCTTGCCGATGCCCGTACCGATTCCGGCGATCAGCCCGATCATCAGGACGCTGGCCGCCAGCCAGCGGGGAATGCCCACGTGCGAACAACGGGCCACGACCGGATTGAGTGCCAGGCCGATGAAGGAAGCGAGCACCAGCGGTATCAGCAGCTGCTTGGTGATCGTCACCGTGTAGAGCAGCGCCAGCGCGAGGAAGATATTGAGCACGATGCGGATGCCGCGCAGCTGCTTGCGCGCCGTTTGCGCGCGCTGCGCCCGCGACAGGTTCGGCGCTGCCCCGGCGCTGTGGGCCATCGTTTCAACGGACAGGTCCATCGCCGCCTCGTCGCCCCCGGCGACAGGCGGTTGCGAAGATGACGGCGTGTTCATGAGGCGTCGCTTTGGTCCTGCGCGAACTCCGCGACCAGCCGCATGGCCTGGCCCACGACTTCGGCCGCGGTACCGCTCAGCAGCGCCCCCAGGCCGGGCACGCGCAGCGGATGCACGTTCAGCTGGCCCAGCACGAAGCCCGCGCCCGCGGCTGCGCCCACCGTGGTCAGCGGATGGCGCTGGCCGCGCGACAACAAGGCCTGCGCGGGCACGGCCAGTTCCCCACGAGCGTCCTGCGCGCGGCCCTGCGCTTCGCGTACCGCATGCAATTGCTTGATGAGGCTCATGGCACGTCCTCCGGGCGGGTGTCGCCCTGCGGATCGGGACGACGCAGGGCCTCGCGCATCATCGCATTCCATTCGCCCCGCGTCGCGGGCAAGGTCATCCAGTGCATGCAGCGGCGGAACAGCACCAGCGCGCCACCGAGGAAAACCAGTTCCACCACCGCCAGCGATAGCAAGGCCCAGGTCCACGAGCCGAACCACTGCGCCAGCAGCCAGCCGATCAGGCCCAGCAAGGTCAGTCCGAAGCCAACGGCGGCCACCGTGGCGATCAACCCCGCCACCAGCAGCCAGTGGACGGCGCTGCGGGCCAGCCCCAGTTCCGCCGCCAGCAGCTTGAGCTGTGCCCCAAACAGTTTCTGGAACGCCCGACCCAGGCGGCCGATGTCGTCCAGCAGGCCCGGCGGCGCAGGAGGTGGCGTCTCGTCAGGCGAGGCGGGCGCGTCATCGCGTCCGGTCTGGTCCATCCGCTGTCCCCGGTTCAGCCAGATCAATCACTCAGCGGCGAAGTATGCGGCCCAGCAACCAGCCAGCGCCAAGGGCGATGGCGACGGACTGCACGGGTTTTTCGCGCACGTAGTCACGGGCGCGCTCCAGCCACTCGTCGGCGCGGTCGATGGCGTCGTCATAGGCTTCGCGGCCGCGCTGGCGGTACTCGTCGGCCTTCTCGGTGGCGCGCGTGGCGGCGTCAGCGGCCTTGTCGGTGGCGCGATGGAGGCTGTCTTCGACGTGGTCGGCCGCACGTTCCACGGCTTCCTTGGTGTTCGTCACGGCAGAGGTGGTGGCCTGCTTGATGCGCTCGGCGCGATCTTCGATGCGCTCGGCGGCCGTGGTTTCCTCATGCGCCTGGACTTGCTTGTTCATGACGTTCTCCGTTGAGGCGGACATTCACTCTAACCAATGTTGCGGAGTCATGCGTAGCAGGGGATGCCGCGCCAGCGTGCCGTCGCTCAGCTTGCGCGACGGAAGAACGCGATGATGGCCAGGATCAGGAAGATGACGAACAGGATCTTCGCCATACCCGCAGCCGCGCCCGCGATGCCCGTGAAACCGAACAAGGCGGCGATGACGGCGATGACCAGGAATACCAGGGCGTAGTGGAGCATGGTGCGGTCCTCTCGTGGGCATGACATCGTCCCTGCGCCATTCACCCACAGGCCGTGCCTTGCGAGCGTGAAAATGACCTGACGCCGCACCGGCCTTTGGTCACGGTTCACGCTCGCGATGCCGGCATTCAGGCTGCCGCGGGATTGATCGCGTAAGTGCCCATGATTTCAGCCTCCGCCAGCACATGGCCATCCATCGCCGCGCGCAATTCGTTGACGGTGAAACCATCGGCGAGTCGCAGGCTCTCCACGTCCAGCGCGTACAGGCGGAAGTGGTAGTGGTGGACGATGGCGTCGTTCCACGGCGGACACGGGCCGTCGTAGCCAAGGTATTCGCCGCCCATGTCGGCATCGCCCGCGAACCAGCCGGTGTAGTCGTTCAAGCCCTGCACGCTGCCGGGCGGGCCATAGGGCGCGCGCTTGCCGCGTGCGACGATGCCGTCGCTGCATGCGCCTTCGGCCAGTTCACCGCACTCCACCGGGATATTGGCCATCAGCCAGTGGACGAACTCCACACGCGGCAGGTCGGCCGGCACGGTCCGCCCTTCCTTGTTCACGTCATCCGGCTTGCTGGGCACGTCGAAGTCCAGGCAGGTCAGCACGAAGGATCGCGTCGCGTGCGGCGCATCCTTCCATGCCAGGTGCGGACTGAGGTTGTCGGACAGGGCGAAGGGTTCGCCGCGCTTGCCGAAAGCCAGCCGCGCCGGCATGGGCTGGCCGTGTTCAAAACTGTCGCTGCGCAATTGCAAGGTTGTTCTCCCGGATGATGGCAATGGCTCATTATCGCGTCGCCGTGAGGGCGCCGCCTCAGGGTTTTTCGTAGGTCACGCGGTAGACCGCGCCGGCCAGGTCGTCGCTCACCAGCAGGCTCCCGTCGGGCAGCGGCTGCACGTCAGCCGGCCGGCCCCAGGCCTGTTCGTTCTGCTGGAAGCCGTCGAGCAGGGGTTCGTATCCGGTGACCTTGTCGCCGTTGAGATGGACGGTCATCACGCGATAGCCCGATTTCTTGGTGCGATTCCACGAACCATGTTCGGCCACGATGATGGCGCCCTTGTAGCTGGCCGGGAACTGCGACCCCTCGTAGAAACGCATGCCCAGCGAGGCCACGTGCGCGCCCAGCTTGTAGACCGGTGGCGTGTAGTCCTTGCAGTTCTTGCCCTGGCCGAATTCGGGATCGAGCGTGTCGCCCTGGTGGCAGTACGGGTAGCCGAAATGTTCACCGATATGCGACAGGCGATTGAGCTCGTCGCTGGGCATCTCGTCGCCCATCAGGTCGCGGCCGTTGTCGGTGAACCAAAGCTGTTTCGTCTTCGGCTGCCAGTCGAAGCCGACGGTGTTGCGGATGCCGTAGGCAACGTCTTCCAGTCCGCTGCCATCGGCATTCATGCGCGTGAGCTTGGCGTAGTCCTTGCCCTTGTCGCAGATATTGCACGGCGCGCCGATCGGCACGTACAGCTTGCCGTCCGGGCCGAAGGCGATGAACTTCCAGCCGTGGTGGGTCTCGGTGGGGAAGGTGTCGTTGACCACTTCCGGCGTGGGCGGGTTGTCGAGGTGGTTCTCGATATCGCGCAGCACGAGGATCTTGCTTACCGCGGAGACATACAGGTCACCGTCCTTGAACGCCACGCCCACCGGCAGCTGCAGTCCGCTGGCGATCACCCGCACTTTGTCGGCGTGTCCGTCGCCCTTGCTGTCGGTGAGCGCATACACCTTGCCGGCACTGTTGGAACCAACGAATACAGTGCCCTTGGCGCCCAACGCGATCTCGCGCGCGTTCGGTACCTGATCCGAATACACGGCAACGTGGAATCCCTTCGGCAACGTGAGCTTGTCCAGTTGCGGCGCCGCCAGCGCCGCGTGGGCGGCGAAGAGTCCGAGCAGACCAAGGATCAACTTGCGCATGGAAGGTGCTCCATGAGGGGAGTCCGGAAGCGTAGCGCCACGACAGCGAGCCGGGAAAGCGTCATGGTGTATCCGGCAACGTGTATTCCAGGTCGTATGCGTGCACACCGCCGGCGATGGTGATCGACAACCGGCCCGCGATGCCCGCCAGGCCATCGGCGCCCGAATCCGGCACGATGGTGACCGACAACTGCGCCGTGCCGCGATTCAGGGTGCCGCTGTGCTGCAGTGCGAAACTGCCCTGGCGGCCGTGCACGCTGGCGGTAACCCGCTCCATCGCCACATAGCCGGCCGAACCATCGACCGCCGTGCCGACCGCCAGCATCTGGCCCAGGCCCTGTCCCTGCATGTCGCCCTGGAACTGCTTTTCGAGCGCCATGCGGCCGACGCTGGGGTCACCTACGCCGTCCTGCGGGGCCTGCGGCGTGATCTTTACCTCGAACGTGCCCTTGGCGTGTGCCATGCCGTTTTCTCCTTCCCGAAAGACGAATGATGCTGACGCGCATGATGCAGCGGCGTTGTGACGGCTGGCGCACGCCGATGTCCCTATGCCTGTGGGAGCGCACCCTGTGCGCGACTGGCGCCTGAGGTACGCTGTCGCGCACAGGGTGCGCTCCCACAGGGAAAGGAAGGATCAGGCCGTGACCGCGTTGAAGCGCGCGGCGATGTAGTCGTCGGTGAAGCTGGTCATGTCCCAGCCGCGGATGAAACCGCAGTGGCCGCCGTAGCTGGCGATGTCCAGCTCCACGTTGGCAGGCAGCTCGAGCTTCTCGAAGGCGTCCACCGGAATGACGGGGTCGTCGCGCGCGGTGAGGATGGTGCACGGCACGTGCATGTCCGCCAGCGCGCGGCCGGCCACCGAATAGCCGTCCAGATACGCTTCCAGCGATTCGAAATCGGTATGCCGCGCCACCAACGCCGCGGTGAGGCCGCGCAGGTTCTGCTTGAGCTCGGCGAGCTCGAAGTACTCCCGATGGGGGAAGGCGGCCTGCTTGGCCTGCAGCGAGCGGCGCCACTTGTGCATGAAGTACGCCTGGTAGAACCACGGCGCCGACCCTTCCAGCGAGAACAGGCCCTCGCCCGGGTCGATGATCGGGCACACGGCCAGTGCGTAGCTGAGCGGCAGGCCGGCCGCCTGCGCCTTCATGGCGGCACGCAGCGCGAAATTGCCGCCCAGCGAGAACCCGGCCAGCACCATCGGCCGCATGGGGAAACGCTGCGCGATGTCGCCCAGCGCATGCACCACCTCGTCGATGCGGCACGAATGGAACAGCGCCTCGTTCAGATGGTGGCTGTCGCCATGGTCGCGGAAATTCAGGCGGAAGACGTCCCAGCCGTCGGCCAGCAGGCGGCTGCCGGTCTGCAGCACGTAAGTCGAGTCGACGCTGCCTTCCCAGCCGTGGAACAGCACAGCCAGCCCGCGCGATTGCGGATGGGACCGCTGTGCCGTGTACGCGCCGGTGAGCCGCACGCCATCGCCGCCATTGACCATCACCGGCTCCGAACCCTGCAGCACGGTCTGCGCGCGCTTAGGCAGCAGCAGGCGACGCACGCCGCTGGAAGACAGCATGGTCTGGACATGACCGCTACGCAGCGGCCCCGGCGGCAGAAAATCCTTTCCCCTGGGTAGCATCATGCTTGCTTGTCGTTGCCCGGCTTGTCTTCCAGCGCCAGCGCGATGCGCTCCCGCGAGGTTTCCGCCATGCGGCGGCGCGCATCGGGCGTGGCCGGCACGGGCTCGAGGAAGTGCACCTCGGCATCCAGCGGCGCCTCGCCCAGCAGGCGCAGGAAGTTCTGCATGAAGTTTTCGTGCTGGCGGAAGCCGGCGTCGATCACGCGGCGGCCGTCGCGCGCAAAGCGCAATGCCACCGGCTGCACCGGCACCTCGGCATCCAGCGCCGCCTGGAAAATGCGCGCATGGAACACGCGCAGCACGCCGTCATGGCCGGTGCCGCCTTCCGGGAACACCGCCACGGAGCGGCCGGCACGCAGGCGATCGACCATCACCTGCATCACCGCCGCCAGCGAATGGTTGCTACCGCGGCGATGGAAGATGGTGCCGCCCGCCGAGGCCAGCCAGCCCACCAGCGGCCAGCTGGCGATTTCCGCCTTGGCCACGAAGCAGGCGGCACGCTGGCTGTGCAGCAGTTCGATGTCGATCCAGGAGGTGTGGTTGGCGACGAACAGCACCGGGTCGGCCAGCGGCGTGCCCACGCGGACCGAGCGCAGGCCAAAAATGCGCAGCAACGCCGTGGACCACCAGCGGATGGTGCGGTGCGCAAACGGCTCACGGCCGTTCTTCATCACCACGTCGCGGCGCCAGGTCAGCACCAGGGAACAAAGCAGGATGCCCAGCACGATGTGCAGCAGCAGCAAAGGCACGCGCCAGAGGTAGCGCAAAGGTCGCATCAGGTCTCGGCGGGCTGGGGCGGTAAGGGAATGGCTGTTCATCAGTCCGGTTAGTTTAGCGTTAGTCGCATCCTGCGTCCCCGCGTCGCACCTTCAATGCTCAAGCTGGCCCAACGGCAAAGCAGGCGAGTGCTTCACGGTGCGTAGTACAAAGCTGGAGTTGACATCGGCCACCCCTGAAGCATTCAGCAGCCGGTCCAGCAGGAAGCGCGAAAAATCCTGCAAATCAGTCACATAGACATGCAGTAGGTAGTCCATGTCACCGGTCAGGGCATAGCAGGAGACCACCTCGGGCCAGTCGTTGACCAGCGCCACGAAGCGTTCCACCAGGGCGCTCTCATGCTTGCTCAACTGCACCCGGACGAAGGCCTGCAGGCCCAGGCCCACGGCTTGGGGATCCACCTGGGCGCTGTAACCGGTAAGCACGCCCTCGCCTTCCAGGCGCTGCATCCGGCGCAGGCAGGCGGACGGCGAAAGGCTGACCTTGTCGGCCAGCTCGGCATTGGTGATGCGCCCCTCCGACTGCAGGACGGTGAGAATCCGCAGATCAGTACGATCCAGGGTAGCCATGGCAATAAATCTCCATAGATACATAGGTAGGAACACGATTATTGCGCAAACGGCCTGCGCAGATGCAACAAAACAATCAACGTGCGCGGCAATCGCCCTATGCTGAGTTGTCCAAGCAAACCAGGCCTGTCGCCAGGAGCACGTCATGAGCACCACACCACGCCGCGTTGAACATCAGCAGACCGATCGTGGCTATGTGCCGGTGTATGCCACGGGCATCGTGGAGCAGCCGTGGGCGGACTACACCGCCACCGACCACGAGGTGTGGGACACCTTGTATAAGCGTCAGCGCGACCTGCTGCCGGGCCGGGCCTGCCAGGAGTTCCTGGATGGCGTGGAACGTTTCGGCATGGGTGACGGCGGTATCCCGAAGTTCGCCGACCTCAACAAGGTGCTGGGCGCGGCCACGGGCTGGGAGCTGGTGGCCGTGGAAGGCCTGCTGCCCGACGAAGTGTTCTTCGACCACCTTGCCAACCGCCGCTTCCCGGTGAGCTGGTGGATCCGCAAGCCGGACCAGCTCGACTACCTGAGCGAGCCGGACCTGTTCCATGACCTGTTCGGCCATGTGCCGCTGCTGCTCAACCCGGTGTTCGCCGACTACATGCAGGCCTACGGCCGCGGCGGCATGAAGGCCTTCGCGATCGGCCCCGAAGCGCTGATGAACTTGACGCGCCTGTACTGGTACACGGTGGAGTTCGGCCTGATCAACACGAAGGAAGGCATGCGCATCTACGGCGCCGGCATCGTCAGCTCCAAGGGCGAGTCGATCTACTCGCTGGACTCGGCCTCGCCGAACCGCATCGGCTTCGGCCTGGAGCGCGTGATGAGCGCGCGCTACCGCATCGACACCTTCCAGCAGACCTACTTCGTGATCGACAGCTTCGAGCAGTTGTTCGAGGCCACGCGCCCGGACTTCACGCCCATCTACGCAAAGCTGCGCGAAACGCCCGCGCACGCGGCGGGCGACGTGCTGGACAGCGACCGCGTGTTCACGCGCGGCAATCGCGAGGGCTGGGCGACCAACGCGGACAATTGATCGCAACGCCCGTTGCTGTAAACGACGAAAGGCCCGCCATCGTGCGGGCCTTTTCTTTTTCGCGTGTGCGGCTGCGTCCGAATGCCCCACGGCGATATGACCTGGATCAATAGGAGACAACGAGTTCCTAACGACCATGACGCTGTCCCCAACGAAAACACGATGGAACCCACGTCATGAAAGCCCTGCTTCCCCTCGCCCTTGCCGCTACTCTCGGTGCACTCGCCGTCCCCGCCGCCCATGCGGAAGGCGCGGATTCGTGGGTCGTGCGCGTCGGCGGCGCCGTCGTCGCGCCCAAGGGCAACAACGGCACCCTCGCTGGTGCGCGCGCCGATGTGAGCAGCAGCACGCGGCCCACCATCGACCTTGAATACATGTTCACCCCGAACTGGGGCGTGGACGTGCTCGGTGCATGGCCGTTCCAGCACGACGTGAAGCTTGCCGGCCTGGGCACCGTGGCGCGCACCATGGAACTGCCGCCCACGGTGGGCATCAACTATCACTTCATGCCCGATGCTGCCTGGTCGCCGTTCGTGGGCGCGGGCGTCAACTACACCAATTTCTACAGCACGCACGGCACCGGTGCCCTCTACGGCAGCAGTGTCAGCATCGCCAACAGCTGGGGCCCGGCTGCGCGCGTCGGCTTCGACATGAAGATCTCCGACAAGTGGCTGGCCACGGTGGATGTGCGCTGGGCCTATATCGAGAGCGACGTGAAGGTCGATGGCACCAAGGTGGGCAAGGCCAAGATCGATCCGATCGTGTTCGGCGCCAGCGTGGGCTACCGCTTCTAAGGGGAGACCCGTCAGCAGGGAAGCTGCGGGGCCCTTCGTGAGAAGGGCCCCTTTTATTGTCCTGAAGGTGGACCGCCGCTAGCTGCGCTTCCACTCATCGACCGTCAGCACCTGCGCGATGCGTTTGCCGTCCCAGCGATACATCAGGTGTTGCGTCTGTACGCAAGGTGCGACGCGATCGGGATAGAACACGGCCACGCATTCGCCACCCGCATGGCGCACGCTGTCATACACGAGTCCATCCGACCCCGCGTTGCGCAACTTGCGCGCGAGCGCGACACCGGCAGCGTAATGGTCCGGATCGTGCTCGGCCTTCCATCCCCCGCGCAGGTCGTGCAGCTTCGCCTGGATGCTGGTGCCATAGCACCGCATCTCGATGTCGCACGGCGGTTCGGACGTGGCCGCAAGGAACAGCTCGCGGTGGTAGACGGTTTCCTCCACCGCCGTCGCCACAGTGTGTGCGGCGTAGAACACGCCCCACGTGCCGTCGGAAAAGCGGCTGCCTTCGGGGTTGAGATGCGTGAACGCCGCCATCACCGGCGTGGTGCCAGGGCCGCTGACGCGCCGCTCCGGTGGCACCAGATGCAGGTCGCCGATCTCGTTGCGCAGGCGCGGATTGGTGATCGCCTCGATCGCATACAGCGCCTCCAGGTCAGCCGGCTCGGCAATGCGGTCGAATACGCCGATGGGCGGGAAACGGCTGGGAACGATGCGGTAGGCATGACTCCAGCGGATGCGTTTGAGCGGTGGAATGTCGGCCATGACGTGGATCTCTCACGCGATCTGCCAGAGGGAAAGAAGTATGTCGGAGCGGCGTATCGCAGGTTGCGACGTGGGACGCAAGGTGGCTGGGCGCGGCGTGTGGACGCTACGGCGCGGCCGTCGCGCACAGGGTGCGCTCCCACAGGGGAGCATCGGTTGGCGTCAGCCGCGCTGGGCGTCGAGGTACTGGCGTACCACGTAGAGGTCGGCCACGTTGCCGGAGAGCATGCGGTCTAGCGCCGGCCGGCCGCCGAACAGCGTGGCCTTGTTTGCGCGATGGACCCAGCCGTCGGCCTGGTCCGGATCGGGGAACAGGATCTGCAGATCCTTGAAGATGCCCAGCAGATAACTGATGCGTTCGAGCGTGTCCCGCCCCAGCGTGCCGCTCTGCAGGCGCTTCCACTTGTAGAAGGTCGATTCCGGCGGATCGCCCAGCAGGCGGCGCTGGTCGGCAATGCGCAGGTGCCAGCGCTCGGCGATGTTGAAGAAGGCGCGCAGCGCGGGGCCGCCGAGATCGGTGGCCGGGTGGCTTTCGGGCTGGAGATGAGCCGCCATGGTTCGACTCTCCCTGTGAAGTTGATTGACAATTTACTCCACTGGTGAATTTTTCGCCAGTGGGCTGGTCATCTGCCGTTCGGCCAGTACAGGCGCCTGCACACCCGCCGCATACTCGGCCCGCCCCGTCGGGAGGAACCACCATGCGTAGCCAAGCCGTTGCGGCCGCCATCCTGTTGTTGCTGGTCGCCCCCGGGGGGCGTGCCGAGGTGAAGGAGGCCGCGCCTGATCATCTGCTGATCCAGGACAGCCGGACCATCCACGCGCCACCCGACAAGCTCTACGCCGCCCTGGCGGACATTGGCCACTGGTGGAACAGCGAGCACACCTATTCCGGTGATGCGTCGCACCTAAGCCTCAAAGCCGAGGCTGGCGGCTGCTTCTGCGAGCGCTGGGACAACCAGAGCGTTGAACACGGCCGCGTGATCTGGGCCGCCCCCGGCCACGCGCTGCGCCTGAGCACGGCACTTGGCCCTCTGCAGTCGATGGCCGTGACGGGCGTGATGACCTTCACACTGAAACCCGCGCCCGAAGGCACGGCGCTGCAGTTCGAGTACCGCGTCAACGGCTCCGGTGCCAGCGGCCTGGACAAGATCGCCCCGGCGGTTGACGGTGTGCTGATGGAGCAACTGCAGCGATTGCAGCGTTACGCCGAAACGGGAAGGAATGCGCCGACGAAGAAGCCCTGACGCGCACTCACGTGCTGCAGCCGCCAAGTTGCATCCAGCGCAGATTGAACTTGCCTGGATGCAGTCGGATACATACCGAATCCCCCTTCTGCGCAGACTCGTAATAGGCACGCGTAACGGCAATACGGTCTTCGTGTATGTTCGTGCTCCAAGGCGCGAGATGCACGTAGTAGGTCGTGCTCCTTCCGCGGCTCACGTCCTTGCCAGTGATGGTGGTTTCGACCACTTCGGGCCGCGCGTGGTCCCACATGGCATCTGTCAAAGCCAGCAAGCCAACGCCATAGGCAACCACGAATGGCACCAACAGCAGACGAAGCGCGACGCGTCCCCGCATAGGTGTGGAACCGGACTGCGGCGCGAGTAGCAACGCGAGGTATAGGGGAGCCGCCAGCACCGCCCCCCACAGGAACAGGTGCCCCAAATCCACCACCGTAAGATCGCGTATCGCACGCATCGCAAGCATGAGAGGCGGCATGAGCACCAGCGCCGCCAGATTTGGCTTGACATCGCCAGGCCTGCCGTCAAGCTGAAACAGACTTGGTCTCACCCATAGCAGCAGTACCGCCACCCACGGCACCAATGCCGCTGCGGCTATCACGAGACCATAGGGCTGAGGGTAGAAGAAACCCCAGAACGCGAGTGCGGTAGCTGCTGCACCAAGCCCCTTTCCCAATGTCTTGGCTTTTTCCAGCTTCGCCATCCGTTCCTGCGGACTGGCGCCCAACGAGGCGTCGCGCGATACCTCGGCGAGGGTTTCGGTACGCTCCTGCCCATCGAGGTCAGGCAAGGCGTTGAACCAAGCCTTGAAGCGGTCATCAAGACCAAAGATCGATCCTTCGAGCCGCAACGCTGTACCCGCCTTCGGCACGATCACTGGGTAAATACCGCCTCTTCCTTGCATCATGCGGCGGCCCCGGATGTCTCTCGTTTCGACTCGCCGCCTGCTGAAGGCTTTACGCACTTCAATGGCGTTCGCTTCCAGTGTCACCCGTGCGCGACTCGCATAAAGTGCGCAATAGATGGGAACGTAGAGCAGGCACAGACCTATAGCGCCGGTAAGGAACGCCCCGCCACGTTCCATGCGGCCTTGTCCCGTAAGGAACAACACCCCTACCCCCATCGAGCCAAACAGCACCCCAAGCAACCAGCAGGCTATCTTCTGACCTCGGGTGACGGTAAACACGAGTGGATAGCGGATATCGCGGTGCCAGTCCTTGCCCAGTACTCCTTGCACATCACTCATGACGCCGCTCTCCCCTTGAACGTTGCGTAGTCGTGGGCCGAGCTTAAGGGATTCGATGGCTATGATTCACGCGGATGCCATCACCTTTGCGATGACGGCATCCCTTCTCGCAGAAGCGCTACTTCTTCCCTTCCTTGCCCTTCCCGCAATCACACCCGAAGTCCGGCTCCGGTCCACCTGCGGCGATGAACTGATCGACGCGCATCTCCAGCACCGGCAGCGGCACTGAGCCGATCTGCAGCACGGTGTCGTGGAAGTGGCGGATGTCGAACTTCGCACCCAGCGCCTGCTCGGCCTTCTGGCGCAGTTCCAGGATCTTCAGGTAGCCCAGTTCATACGACAGCGCCTGGCCCGGCCAGCTGATGTAGCGGTCCACCTCGTTGGCGATCTCGCGATCGGACAAGGCGGTGTTCTGCGTCATGAAGTCGATCGCCTGCTGGCGCGTCCAGCCCAGGTGGTGGATGCCGGTATCGACCACCAGGCGGCACGCGCGCCACATTTGGTAGGTGAGGTAGCCGAAGCGCTCGTAGGGCGTCTTGTAGATGCCCATCTCGTTGCCGAGGTATTCCGAGTACAGGCCCCAGCCTTCGCCGTAGGCGGAGATGTAGCCCTCGCGGCGGAAGTCCGGTTGGCCATGCTGCTCGGCGGCCATGGCGAGCTGCAACGAGTGGCCCGGCGCCGATTCATGCAGCGTCAGCGCGGGCATGTTGTAGAGCGGGCGCGACGGCAGGTCGTAGGTGTTCACCAGATAGGTGCCCGCGCCGCCGCGGCCGGAGGTGTAGTACGGCGCGATATCGGCCGGTACGGGCACGATGGCGAAGCGCTGGCGCGGCAGGCGGCCGAATTCCTTGCCGAGCTGCGCGTCCACCTGCTTGGCGACCCATGCCGTGCGCATCAGCAGTTCATCGGGCGTCTTGGCATAGAACTGCGGGTCGGTGCGCAGGAAATGCAGGAAGTCGGCGAAGCTTCCCTTGAAGCCCGTCTCCTGCATGGTCTTGACCATCTCGGCGTGGATCTTCGCCACCTGCTCCATGCCCACCTTGTGGATGGTGTCCGGGTCCAGGTCCAGCGTGGTGTATTCGATGATCTGCTGGCGATAGAACGCCTTGCCGTCCGGCATGGATTCGGCGGCCAGCGTAGTGCGTGCCTTGGGCACGTATTCGTTGCGGAAGAAGGTGAGCAGGTTGGCAAAGGCCGGGATCAGCTTGCCGCTGATGGCCTGCTTCGCCTCGTTGCGCAGCTTGTCGGCATCCGTGGCGGGCATGCCGGTGGGCATCTTCTCGAACGGCTTGTAGAAGCTGCTCTGCGTCGGGTCCTTGAGTTCGGATACGGCGGCGATGGAGACATCGCGGCCCTTCAGCACTTCCTTCGGCACCGTGAAGCCACGCGCCAGGCCATCGCGCATATTGTCGATCTGCTGCTGGAAGTAGGCGGGCACTTGGTTGAGACGCTCGATGTAGCGCTGATAGTCCTGCGTCGTGCGCAGGTTGTCGCCCTGCAGCACGTAGTTCAGGTCGCTCCAGAACGCCGAGTCACTGTTGAACGGCATCTGCCACTGCCTGAACTTCTGCGCGGCCAGCAGGTTCTGGATCTGCGCGCGGTACACCGCGTAGTTGACCTGTTCTTCCGGCGACAGCTGCTTCACGTCGATGCCGTCGAGGTCGTTGGACACCTTCTGCCAATAATCCAGGCGCTTCTGCTGGTTGGCCGCGTCCACGTTGTCCAGGCGCGAACCATTGGGCTGGGCCTCACCGGAGGAAGCAATGCCGGACTGGCCGTTGCGCCATGCCCACTCCTGCTCGTAGATCTGCCTGAAGCGCGCATCGGCGGCGGTGTCGGCCCAGGCCGGGGCGGCCAGGGCAAGCGTGGTGGCCGCGGCCAGCCAGGTCAGGCGAAAAGCTTTCTTCACTGCGGGTTTCCCTTGGACAAAGGTGTCGTGGACGGCGATGCCGACACGGCATCCTCTACGCTCCAGTCTTCCAGCGCCTGTGGCGGAAGCTGGGGCAGCGCCATGCGCGTGAGGGCATCGCGCGCCTCGTCCTTCAGGCGCGCCAAGCGCAACTCGATGCCGCGGGCGGCCAGCCAGGTGGCGAAATCGCCGATGGCTTCGAGCGAGGTGCCATCCAGGTCGGGGCTGACCTCCAGGCTGAGCACCACGCGCTTGAGCCCGTGGCAGGCTTCCACGCGTTGGCGCGCCTGCGCCAGCATGGCCTCGGCGTTGGCGAAGAACAACGGCTCCTCTGGTCGCACGATCAGCATGCCCGGCACCTGCGTGGCGCCAGGATGCTGCTCGACGTCCACGAAGTCGTGGCCGTCGGCCAGCCGCCCGAGCACGCTCAGGCGCGGCGTGGCGAGCTGGCGCAACAACATGACCAGGCTGAAGGCGATAGCGCACAGCAAGCCGTTGAGGATGCCCAGCGACAGCACCGCCACCACCGCCGCGAGCAGCACCAGCCGGTCGCGATGCCAACGCAGGTAGGGAGCGAACACGGATACCCGCAACGACTTGCTCACCGCGTGGATCACGATGGCCGCAAGCACCGGCTGGGGAATGCGCTCGATCCAAGGCAGCGCGATCAACACCAGCACCAGCACGGCGGCGGCACCGATCAGCCCCGCCAGCCGCGACTGCGCCCCGGCCGCCTCGTTCGCGGAGGTACCCGAATAGCCCGCGCCCACCGGCATGCCATGCAGCGCGCCGGAAACCACATTGGCCACGCCGAGCACCAGCAGGTCGCGATTGGGGTTCACCGTATCGCCATGCTTGAGGGCAAAGCCGCGGATGGAGCTGTACGACTCCGCGTAAAGGATCAGCAGCAGGGCGGCCGCGAGTTCGACGCTGGGCAACCATTGGCCACTCTGCGGCAAGGTCGGCCAGCCAAGATCAGCGGCCAGGCGGATGTCTCCGGTCAGGCCCACGCCGTGCGCCGACAGCCAACCCGAGGCTGCCACGCCCAGCGCGATGACCACCAGGCTGCCCGGCAGCTTGCGGAACCGCTCGCAAGCGAACAGCAGGAGCAAGGCGACCACGCCCGCGCCCAGCGCCGCCACGTTCACCTGTGGCAACACCCTCGCCAGCTGCAGGATCAACGCCGGCACGAAGTCGCCATGCACATCGGCCACACCCATCAGATGCGGCAGCTGCTTCAGCGCGATGACGCAGGCGAGGCCGAACGTATAACCGCGCAGCACGGGGCGGGCGATCAGGTGCGAAAGACCACCGAGCCGGGCCGCGCCCGCGATCAGGAAGCAGACGCCGCCGAGCAAGACCAGGGTCGCCGCCATCGCCACGCGTGACACGTCACTGCCACCGGCCAACGCGAGTGTTCCCGCCGCCAGCACCGCGGCGGACGACGAGGTGGCCGAGACGATGGCGTAGCGGCTGCGCCCCAGCAGCCCATACGTCGCCAGGCCGACGAACAGGGCGATGACACCCGCTTGCGGTGGCAGGTTGGCGATGCCGGAGTAAGCGACGGCCTCGGGGATCAACAGACCGGCGATGGACAGGCCGGCCACCAGGTCGAGATGCCAGGTGGGGGAAGCCTTGGTGGCGGGGCTGGCGGTGGTCGACATGGGTGGCTCCGGCCTGGGTGCGCGGAGTGAGGGTAACGGATTGGTGGGGTGAGTCGTTCTGGGGGGCGGAGTCGTGGCGCTGGCGCTGGCGCTGGCGCTGGCGCGGGATGTTGGCGGTGGTTTCGGTGATTGGGCCTTGGGAGTTCCAAGGAGTGCTGTCTAGGACGGGGAGAGGTCGCTCTTGCCTCAGCCCTCCTACTCGTCATCCCTTCGCACCCTGAAAAAGGGGGCGAAGGGAACAAAGGGGGCAAAGGGGGCGAAGGTCGGGGCTCGCCCTCCCGCTTCATTCTTTAGCCGTCACCCCTGCGAAGGCAGGGGTCCAGTGACTTTGCTCTTGCCCTTAGGTCTCGAACGTTCCCGCGATCTGGCCGCTTACGCAGCGGGCGTTTCGACCTTCTGCCGAAGGCCGAGTCACTTTTCTTTTGCTGGCCCAAAAGAAAAGTAACCCAAAGAAAATGGCCTTTAGAGCCAGAGCTGGCAGCATTTCGTGGGGAAAAGCCCGAACGCGTGAGGCAGGTCGTTGCTTGGCGACCTCCGCCTCTACACAGCGGGTACATCCAAGCGCTTCGCAACGCGCCCTGGCGATAGGGACTTAAAGCGGAGCCTCGCTTCGCTTTGGCGCAGACGGAACCCGCACGACCGCCCGCTTTTCTGTGGGAGCGCACCCTGTGCGCGACAACCTAACGGAGCGGTGATCTCGAGACACCGCAGTCGCGCATAGGGTGCGCTCCCACAAGGGTCCCGCGACCTTGGGATGCTCCGCTGAAGGCTCGGGCTCTTGCTTTGGCTTTTGGCTTTTGGCTTTTGGCTTTTGGCCTTTGGCTTTTGGCTTTTGGCTTTTGACCTACCGGGTCCCCGTATGACGCGGCGGGCGGGTGGCCCTTCTCCTTGGTTACTTTCTGACGCGAAGCTAATCCCTGTGGGACTTGGGCAAGTAAGAGAAAGCAACCCGGACTGCGGCAGCAGTTCGGAAGCCCGCCGCAGGCGAGCCAGATCACGGTATCGCTAAAACCGTAGGCCTAGAGCAAAGTCACTGGATGACCAGCCATACGGCTGTTGAAAAGCGCCTCCTGCCTTCGCAGGGATGACGGCTAAAGAACGAAGCGGTGCGGCCAGATTGCACTCGTCACCCCAATCCCATCTTCACCCCCACAAGACCGCAGCCACCCACGGCCAACCCGCTCTCCGCGCGCCTCATCGGGAAGAAAAACCTCAACTCTCCATTCCCTCGTAATACCCCCGCATCGCTTCCAGATATGCATCCAGATTGCGCCCATCCACATCGCCAAACCGCTCACCCGTCACCGTGCAACCGGCAATGCGATCCGGCCGGAAATTGCGGAACCCCACCCGCAGCCGACACCATGTCCCCAGCGTCCACTTGCCTCCCCAGAACGCCAGGCACAGCGGCTCCACATCACGGGTCGATGTGCGTCCCGCCTCGTCGCTGTACTCCAGCCGTAGCACCTGGCTATCCGTAATCGCGGCATTGAGGCGATCGATGAGCGCCGCGAACTCCGTTTTGTTCTGGTCGCGCCAGATGGGTGCGTAGATGCGTGTACGCGTGGCACGGTCGCGCAAGTCGGGAGGCAGCACGGCTTCGATCTTGAGCAGCGCGGCCTGCGCGCTTTCGGCCAGCTTCTGCCCGGCGAAGGCGCGCACGAAGCGCGTGCCGACCACCAGCGATTCGAGTTCGTCGGCGGTGAACATCAGCGGCGGGATGTCCGACCCCTTGCGCAGCAGATAGCCGACGCCGGCTTCGCCCTCGATGGGGACGCCGGAGAGCTGCAGATCGGCCACGTCGCGGTAGACGGTGCGCAGCGACACGCCGAGCGTGCCGGCGAGCTGGCGCGCCTGCAGCGCGGTACGACGCCCGCGCAGGGCGTGGATGATGAGGAAGAGCCGGTCGGCGCGACGCATCCGCAGATGATGGCGGAGCGGAGCGTGCGGGGCCAGCGCCGGGAGTCATGGATGTGCCGCAACGCCCAGTTCATCCTCACCGTCATTCCCGCGGACCCCGAAAAGGGGGCAAGAGCGGGAATCCAGAGACTTTGGTTTTTACGGTGAACTGCAAAAGGCACTGGATTCCCACTCTTGCCCCCTTTTCGGGGTCCGCGGGAATGACGGTGAGGGTTCATGCCGCGGCTGGCCACTTCAGGCCGCCAGCTCCGCCGCCAGCGCTTCATCCAGCGCCGCGGCGCGCTGCATCGCGGGCCGGGCCGCCACGCGTTCGACATAGGCAACGATCACCGGCAGATCGGGCACCAGCTTGAACATCGTCATCCACTTCAGCGCCGTGCCCCACAGCAGGTCGACCGCCGTGAAACGATCACCGAGCATGTACGGCCCGCGCTCCAGCTGCGCCACCAGCGTGTTGAACATGGTGTCCCAGTCGCTGTAAGGGCAGGTGGAGGGCGGCACCGCCTCGCGCTTCATGGCGCGATCCACGGCGGCGGGTTCGAAACACGAACCGTAGAACACCATCCAGCGCAGGTACGGTCCGCGCAGCGGATCGTCGAGCGCGGGCGCGAGTCCCTTGTCCGCGTACAGATCGGCGAGATAGAGAAACACCGCCGGCTGCTCGGTCACCAGCTCGCCACGATGAGCAATGGCGGGCACCTTGCCCATTGGGTTGACGGACGTATACGGCTCGGAACGCTGCTCGTTCTTCTTGAAGCTGAGCACGTGCAGGTCGTACGCCGCACCCAGCTCCTCGAGCAGGGCGCGGGCGCCGGCGGAGCGGCTGTTCGGTGCGTGATAAAAGGTGACGCGCTGCGTAGTCATGGCACGGTCCTCTCGTGGGCGATCACAGGTAGCTGGTCACCACCGGCCTGTTCCGCCAGTTGTTGTCGCGGCCATCGGCGTAGTTCACCGGTGCGGCGGCCCAGTCTTCGTCACTTACGTCGTCCAGGCAGGCCACGTTGACGGACACGTAGGCGCCGCCAATCTGCTCGACATAGCCGCGATGGAAGGAATGTGTGCCGCAGTGGCGACAGAACAGGTTGTGTGCGCTGTTGGTGCCGAACTGGTAGTCGACCAGGGCATCTTCGCCGCTCAGCACGCGGAAGGTTTCCGGCTTGGCCCGGACGCCCCAGAAACGCAGCTTGCGGCAGATGGAACAATTGCAGCGGCCCGTGCCAGCGGACAGGTCAAGCTCGGCTTCGTAGCGGACGGCGCCGCAGTGGCAACTGCCTTGGTGGATGCGGGTCATGCACGGGCTCCTCGTAGGGTGGTTGATGCGGCGGGCACGCGCGTCGCCGCGACTTCCTTGCTCACTTTCACCTTCGTGCCCTGTGTGGGCGCCGGCGTGCTGGCGGGCAGACGGTATTGGCCGTCCATCAGCAAGCCGCGCAGGTACAGGGGCCGGTAAGCCATCAGGATCTTTCCAATCGGGAATGCCATGACGTCCTCCTCGTCACGTGGGTCACGCCGCCACGGCCGTGGCGGCTTCGCCCGCACACCACGGCGGCGGCAGGGCGTGCTTGAACAGGCGGTACCAGTGCTCGCGGTCGCTCGGGCTGTAGAGATCGAGCGTGCGGATCACTTCGCGGGCGAACTCCACGCAACCCAGCTGGCTGGCGGTGATGACACCGCCATCGCTGACCGCAAGCACATGGGCGTCGTACTGGTCGGCGCCGGCATAGCCATGCACGTGGGCGCCGATGTGGCCCGGCCAGCTGCCGGTATGACGGCAGGCATCCAGCAGCCCGGCCCGGGCCAGCACCAGCACACCACTGTCGACGGCGGCCACCGGCGCACCGGCGGCGTGCACCCGGCGCGCCGCGTCCACCGCTTCGTCGCCATGGCCGTGTTCCCACAGGTACCCGCCGGGCACGATCAGCAATGCCGCGCGCTTGAGGTCCAGCTGGTCCAGGGTCAGCTCGGGCACCACCCGCAGCCCCCCCATCGAGAGCACCGGCTGCATGGAAAAGCCCACCGTCTTCAACTGCCAATCGCCCGGACGGCGGATCTCGCAGAGCGCATGCGCCGCATGCCAGTCCGCGTAGCCATCGAACGCCAGGAAATACACCGTATCGCGCATGAGAGTCCCTCCATCTGACAGAGGGGAAGTCTGAGGACCCCCTGCTGCCAACGTGTTGTCAGCAGGGGTGAGCGGCAGCGGCGAGCCTCGGTGGGAGCGCACCCTGTGCGCGACGGGTTTGCCCCGGTGGGCATCGGCGCGAAAACCAGCCACCAAGGTATCGACCCAGCGCCCCTGTCGCGCACAGGGTGCGCTCCCACAAGGGTAGGCAGGGCCAGGTGGTTTGCCAGAAAACGGTTTCAGAACGGGAAGATGAACCCACTGGTCAGGTTTTGAGCTGACAAGCGGAGGGGTCTGCCGGGACAATAGGCGTCCCTTTGCTTGCGGGTTTGCCATGAAGTCCATCTCGCTCATCCAGTTCCTCATCGAGGAACGCCGCGCCGGCCGCATGAACGCCGAGCTGTCCCTACTGATCGAAGTCGTCGCGCGCGCCTGCAAGCGCATCGCGGTGGCCACCAACAAGGGCGCCCTGGGCGGCGTGCTCGGCGAGGCCGGCACCGGCAACATCCAGGGTGAGGCGCAGAAGAAGCTGGACGTGATCTCCAACGAGATCTTGCTCGAAGCCAACGCCTGGGGTGGCCAGCTCGCCGCGTGCGCGTCGGAGGAAATGGAAGATCCGCAGCCGATTCCCGACATGTACCCGAAGGGCAACCACCTGTTGCTGTTCGATCCCCTGGACGGCAGCTCCAACATCGACGTGAACATCTCCGTCGGCACCATCTTCTCGGTGCTGCGCTGCCCGGACGGCATCAGCGAGCCCAAGGCGGAGCACTTCCTGCAGGAAGGCACCACCCAGCTCGCCGCCGGTTACGTGGTGTACGGCCCCGCCACGGTGCTGGTGCTCACCTTCGGCCACGGCACGCACGAGTTCACGCTGGATCGTGAAGTGGGCAGCTTCATCCTGAGCCGCCGCAGCATCCAGATTCCGGAAGAGACCGGCGAGTTCGCCATCAACATGTCCAACCAGCGCCACTGGGAGGCGCCGATGCAGCGCTACATCGGCGAGCTGCTGGCCGGCAAGGACGGCCCGCGCGGCCGGGACTTCAACATGCGCTGGGTCGCCTCGATGGTGGCCGACGTGCATCGCATCATCACGCGCGGCGGTGTGTTCTTTTATCCGCTGGACGCGAAGATCAAGTCCAAGGGCGGCAAGCTGCGCCTGATGTACGAGGCCAATCCGATGGCCTTCATCATCGAGCAGGCGGGTGGTGCGGCGACCACCGGGCGCGAGCGCATCATGGGGATCAAGCCTTCTGGCCTGCACCAGCGCGTGCCGGTGTTCCTGGGCTCGAAGAAGGAAGTGGAAGTGGCGACGCATTACCACGTCGAGGCGGATGCGGCGGGTTGATCCGTCGCTGGTGGGGGCTGGCTTTGAGGCCAGCCTCTATTGCCGCTGTCAGCGGTGATGTGGAGGCGCGCGTAGCTTGC
Source organism: Dyella japonica A8 (assembly GCF_000725385.1). Taxonomy (NCBI): domain Bacteria; kingdom Pseudomonadati; phylum Pseudomonadota; class Gammaproteobacteria; order Lysobacterales; family Rhodanobacteraceae; genus Dyella; species Dyella japonica. Next base: position 759,071 of record NZ_CP008884.1, read on the forward strand.
GGAATGACTTGGGGCTGCGCGTTCTTCCTGCTTAGGCGGGGGGGGAGCGGCCAGAGGCGCGCGCTTTAGGGGGGGAGGGTCGGGGTAAGGGGGCCATCTAGCCCCACCGCTCCATAAGCACCGTCATCCCGGCGCAGGCCGGGATCCAGTGACTTTGCGTTTGGTCTTCGCCTCGTACGCTTCCGCGACCTGGCCGCTTACGCAGCGGGCGTTTCGACCTTCTGCCGAAGGCCGAGTCACTTTTCTTTTGCTGGCCCAAAAGAAAAGTAACCCAAAGAAAATGGCCTTGAGAGCCAGAGCTGGCAGCATGCTGTTGGGATAGGCCCGAACGCGTGAGGTAAGTCGTTGCCTGCCCACCTCCGCCTCTACACAGCGGGTACTTCCAAGCGCTTCGCAACGCGCGGGAGCGATGAGGACTTAAAGCGGAGCCTCGCTTCGTTTCCGCGCGGACGGGACCCGCACGCTCGCCCCGCTTTTCTGTGGGAGCGCACCCTGTGCGCGACAACCTAACGGAGCGGTGACTACGAGACGCCCCAGTCGCGCACAGGGTGCGCTCCCACAAGGAACTCGCCTCTTTGGATGCTTCGCCGACAGCTCGGGTTCTTGCTTCGGCTTTTAGCTTTTGCCTTTTGGCTCTTGATCTCCCGGGTCCCCGTATGACGCGGCGGGCGGGTGGAGATCAGGCCCCGCAGGGGTGCCAGGGAGGGATCCCTGGCACTTTTCGTCGGGGCAGGAGCCCCGTCGAAAAGCCCGGAACCCGGCCGCGAACCTGCAGGGCCGTAGGCCCGGAAGGCGCCTCATCCGGGGGGCCCTTTCTTTGGGTTACTTTTCTTTGGGCAAGCAAAGAAAAGTGACCCGGCCTCCGGCAGGAGGTCGGAACGCCCGCCGCGTAGGCGGCCAGGCCGCGGGAAGGCCTGAGGCGACAACCGACCACTGACGCTACTGGATGACTCGCTACGCTCGCCCCTTTGGGGCCGCCCTACGGGCGTTCTGCGCGCTGCGCGCTTGTCCGGCCTGCGCCGGGATGACGGATAGGAAGGGTGCGGCTAGAACGCGGAGATCGCCCGCCGAATCTTCCGCGCGCTTCACGCTCGTGCGGCCTACGCCGGGATGACGGCTAAAGAACGAAGCAGTGAGGCCAGGTGGCAACCCTCACCCCAGCCCCCTCCTCGCCCCACCTGACAACACTCACCAAAACACTACCGCCACGCCCGCAACAGCCCCACCTGACCGCCGCCCAACAACACACCCCATTCCGCCATCACCGCGCCCCCAGCCAGTCGTACACTCGCCCCGCACCAACACCCCGCCACCGACGGACCGGCCGGCAAACCCTTCACCCACCTTCTCCATCACCGACATGACGTCCACCCGCCGCATCCGTTCACTCCTTCCCTTGCTTGCCACGCTGGCGCTCTGCGCGTGCTTCGGAGGCACCAAGCCCACCCCGCCGCCTGCGCCCATCGCGCCGCCGCCGGTGGTGAAGCTGCGTATCGGCCTGGCGTTGGGTGGCGGTGCGGCGAAGGGTTTTGCGCATATCGGTGTGATCAAGATGCTGGAGGCCAACGGCATCCATCCAGATGTGGTGTCCGGCACCAGCGCGGGCAGCGTGGTGGGTGCGCTCTACGCCAGCGGCATGGACGCGTTCCAGCTGCAGGAAACCGCCAGCGCGCTTGACCAGACCAGCATCCGCGACGTGCGGTTGTTCTCCGGGGGCGTGGTGCAGGGACAGAAGCTGCAGGACTACGTGAACCAGCAGGTGAAGAACCGGCCGCTGGACAAGCTCAATGTGCCGTTCGCCGCCGTGGCCACGCAGCTGGAAACCGGTCAGCGCACGGTGTTCGTGCGCGGCAACACGGGCCAGGCGGTGCGTGCATCTAGCAGCGTGCCCGGCGTGTTCGAGCCGGTGGAGATCAACGGCAAGCACTACGTCGACGGCGGCGTGGTCAGTCCGGTGCCGGTGGACGCCGCCCGCCAGCTGGGTGCGGACGTGGTGATTGCGGTGGATATCTCCAGCAAGGCCAGCGGTACCAACCCGCAGGGCATGCTGGGCATTGTTGGCCAGTCCATCAGCATCATGGGCCAGAAGCTCGGCGAGCAGGAGCTGGCTCGCGCGGACGTGGTGATCCGCCCGAAGGTGAACCAGATCGGCGCGGCCGACTTCGAGCAACGCGACCAGGCCATCCTGGAAGGTGAGCGCGCCGCCCTGGCGGCCATGCCGGCGATCAAGGCCAAACTCGCCGCGGTGCAGGTGACCCGCCAGCAGGCGGCGGCGCGTGCACGGGTCGCACCCGCCACCACCCGCTGAGCCACAGCAGCTTCCCCGGTTTCTGTCCAGACGGCCGTCCGGACGATGGGAGCACGCACGCGGACCGGTTAGTTTTGCCGCGGGATATCCGGGGGGAACACCATGAGCTCGTGCCAGCAATGCGGCAAGTCGATCCTGTTCGGCGGCCAGACACTGGAAGGACGTCGTTACTGCAGCGCGGCCTGCGCCCGCTCGCACCCGCTGCACCAGATGGCCGACCGCGTGCCGGCCGACGTCCTGCAGCGCCACGTCGCGGAGTGGCGCGCGTCGGCCTGTCCCAAGTGCAAGCGCAAGGACGGCACCATCGACGTGCATGAGCACCACCGCGTGCATTCACTGGTGTTGATGACGCAGTGGAACACGCGACGCAGCGTGTGCTGCCGCCGCTGCGGGCGGCGCGACCAGCTGTTGAGCACGCTGTATTGCGCCACGCTCGGCTGGTGGGGCTTTCCCTGGGGGCTGCTGGTCACGCCCATCCAGATCGGCCGCAACATCGCCGGCCTGTGCAGGCGCGAGTCGGGCCAGCCCACGGCGCAGTTCGAGCAGATCGTGCGACGCACGATTGCCAAGCACTATCTGGACGCGCAATCGCAGTCGCAGGCGCCGGCCCCGCGCTGAGGCGTCTTGGCGGGCGGATGCGCTGCCTGCTAGCGTGGGGTTTCATCTTCCACGACAGGTTTCGCCATGCAACACCCTGCCCGTCTGCTGCTGCCACTGCTCGTGGCCGCAGGTGCCCCGGCGCTTCACGCCGCCCCCAGCGTCGATCCACGTATCGAGAACCTGCTGACCGATCTGGGCAAGGTGCACGCAATCAGCGCGGTGCAGCTGTCGCCCGATGGCAGCCAGCTCGCCTGGGTGGTGCGTATCGATGGCAAGGACGTCATTGAAGTAGCCAAGGCGGACGGCAGCGAGGCACGCCGCATCGAGATGCCGAAGGCCGGCGACTGCAACGAAACCGATCCGGCCTGGTCGCCGGATTCCCGCCACCTCGCCTTTCTTTCCAGCTGCGCCAGCGGCAACCTGCGGCAGAAGGATCTGCTGATCGCCGATACGCAGGTCAGGGAATCGGTGAAGCACATGGCATCGCTGCCCGGCGTGGCACAGGATCTGAACTGGTCACCGGACGGCAAATCGCTGGGTTTCCTCTACGTGCCCAACGGCACCCGCCGCGCCAGCGCCGTGTATGCCGCCAAGCCGGCCTCGGGCGAGATCGGCGTCGACGGACTGGAAGTGCAGCGCGTGGCCACCGTCGATGCCACGGGCGGCGCCGTGCACCTGCTCACGCCTGAAAGCATCTACGCCTACGAGTTCGCCTGGTCGCCGGACAGCCGGCGCATCACCTACACCGCGGCCCGTCCGCCAGGGGACAACAACTGGTGGCTGGCCCGGCTCTACGTGCAGAACGCCACAGCCGACGCCAAAGCCACCGAGATCCTCGATCCATCGACGGTGAAGGGTTCGCTGCATGGCCTGCAGATGGCCCTGCCGCGCTGGTCGCCCGATGGCCAGCGCATTGCCTTCATCGGCGGCCTGATGAGCGACCAGGGCGCCACCGGCGGCGATCTCTACGCGGTGTCGGTCAACGGCGGCGAGCCGGTGAACCTCACGCCCGGCACGCGCGTGACACCTGCCTGGTTCGCATGGGCGAACGCACAGCAGATGGTGGTGGCGCAGATCACCAACGGCCAGAGCCAGGTCGTGCGCTACGACGTCGATGCGGGCAAGGCCACGCAAGCGGGCACGCTGTTCACCCTGCCCGCCAGCATGGGCGATGGCAGCGCGGAAATGGCGCTGTCGCTGTCGGCGGATCAGGCCAAGGTCGCGTTCGTGCAGAGCAGCTACGCCCAGGCGCCCGAAGTGCACGCCGGCGCACTGGCCGATACGCCGCCGCCGGCTGTCACCCACATCAACACGGCGCTCAAGCCCGGCTGGGGCAAGGCGGAATCGGTGGAGTGGGATAGCGAAGGCCGCCATGTGCAGGGCTGGCTGCTGTATCCCGCCAACTACGATCCGGCCAAGTCGTACCCGATGATCGTCACCGTGCACGGCGGCCCGTCGAGCGCGGTGATGCCGCGCTGGCCCGGCGTGGGCTTTGGCGGCGTGCCGTTCTCCGCGCTGGGCTATTTCGTGTTCATGCCCAACCCGCGCGGCAGCTTCGGCCAGGGCGAGGCCTATGTACAGGCCAACCGCAAGGACTTCGGCCACGGCGACCTGCGCGACATCCTGGCCGGCATCGACACCATCGAGAAGAAACTGCCGGTGGACGACAAGCGGCTCGGCCTGACCGGCTGGAGCTACGGCGGCTTCATGAGCATGTTCATCCCCACCCAGACGCAGCGCTTCCGCGCCGTGGTCGCGGGCGCCGGCATCGCCAACTGGCAGAGCTATTACGGCCAGAACCTGATCGACCAGTGGATGATCCCGTTCTTCGGCGCGTCGGTATACGACGACCCGCAGGTGTACGCGAAGAGCTCGGCGATCAACTTCATCAAGCAGACCAAGTCGCCGACGCTGGTGGTGGTGGGCGACCGCGACGCCGAATGCCCGGCACCGCAATCGTTCGAGTACTGGCACGCATTGCGCGCTCAGGGCGTGCCGACCTCGCTGGTGGTGTATCCGAACGAAGGCCATCACTTCGTCGACCCCGACCACCAGCGCGACGTGCTGCAGCGCGCGTTGACGTGGTTCGAGAAGTACCTGCCGCCGTCGAAGTAATCCGCAGGGGCTCCCCACCAAGCCGCCGGTGTCCGCACCGGCGGCTTTTTTTGTCCCCTGCCGTCCGGCCTATTGCATGTGACCCACGTGTATTGTTGTATTAATACACATGGATGCCTCGATGTTTGCCATTCAGCCCATCTCTGCCGAACCGATCTATCGGCAGATCGTGGAACAACTGCGTCGCTTGATTGCCAGTGGACAACTGGTGGCCGGCGAGCTGCTGCCTTCCGTGCGTGACGTGGCGGGCTTTCACGCCATCAACCCGATGACGGTGTCGCGCGCCTACGGCATGGCCGAGGCCGACGGCCTGCTGGAACGGCTGCGCGGCAAGGGCATGGCCGTGGCCGCGACCACGCGCAGCAGCGCCACGCCGACGCAGCGCATGGCGCTGCTGGAGCCGCAGCTGCAGGAACTGGCGCGCCAGGCGCGCGAGCTTGAACTGCCTGCCGACACGGTGCTGCGGCGGCTGGGCAAGTTGCTGGACGAATGAGCTTACGCGAAGGGCTTTGGCCTTTCGCATGACCGGCGGCGGGGACCGCCCGGATCCGACAAGCGTCTGACGCGAGGGAATGTTTCGATGAATGCCGTACTGCGATCCATCCACGACAACGATACCGCCCCCCTGGCCGTTCGCGGCCTGTCGCATGGTTACGAGGACAGCGCGGTGCTGTCCGGCGTCGACCTCGCGCTGGAACCGGGCAACGTGTTGGGCCTGATCGGCCGCAACGGCGCCGGCAAGTCCACGCTGATCCGCGCCATGCTGGGCCTGCTGCCACCGCGTACGGGCGAGTGCACGGTGTTCGGCGAGCCGGCCCTGAAGCTCTCCGACCGCACCAAGGCGCGCATGGCGTATGTGCCGCAACAGCCCGAAGCACTCGCATGGCTCACCGCGCGGCAGATGTTCGATTACGTGGGGCGCTTCTATCCCACCTGGGATGCTGCATTCGCGAAAACCACGCTCGAACGCTGGCAGATTGCACCGGACAAGTTGCTCGGCAAGCTCTCACCGGGCGAACGCCAACGCGTGGACCTGATCCGCGCGCTGGCTTCGCGTCCCGAGCTGCTGGTACTCGACGAACCCGCGGCGGCGCTTGATCCGGTCGCGCGCCGCGAACTGCTGCGCGAGATCGCGCTGCGCGCCGGCGAGGCGGGCACCAGCGTGCTGTTCTCCACGCATATCGTCTCGGACCTGGAACGCGTCGCCTCGGACATCGCCTTCCTGCACGACGGCAAGCTGCTCTTGCACTGTGCCGTGGACGAGACCAAGGAACGCTTCGCACGCCTGTGGATGCCCGCCGCCATGTCGGCTGCCGCGCCGTCGGCCGTGCTGGGCCGCCACCGCCATGACGACGGCAGCCTGAGCCTGGTGGTGGAGCGCGATGCGAACGGGCGGTGGCCCGAGGCGTCCCGCCTGCCGGGCGTGCGGTTGGATGCACTGGGGCTGGAAGATCTTTTCGTGGAGATCGCCGGATGAACCTGCACGGGATATGGATCGCGCCCTGGCACGCCATGCGCAGGCCAACGCGCTGGATGATCCTGGTATTCAGTGCACTGCTGGCGGCGGGTACCGTGGCCGTGGCCACCCTGACTATGCGCGGCCCAGGCCATGCCTATTGGGCGCCGGTCACCGCCATGCTGCTGTCGTTTGGCGTGTTCATGCTGGTTGCCTTCGGCCTTTCGCCTTGCCTGTTGCTCGCCATAGATGGCAGGCAGATGCGCTTGCCCCGGCTCGAACGCGAGGCATCCGCCGCGGTGCTGCTGTACGGCACATTGCTGGTGCTCGTGCCAGGGCTGCTGATCGGCGGCACGGGCGGCTACATGCTCAACGTGATGGCCGCGCTGGCCGCGGCGGTTGCCTCGGGGCTGGCCATGGCCTTGCTGCCGCGCACCGTGAGCTTCTTCGTCTGGATGCTCCCCGCCGCGTTCAACATCCTGCAGCCGGTGCTCCACCTGCCCCGGCCAGTCGACTCGGCGTTTGCGCCGTTTTGCGGCGTGCTGACGCTGGTCTTCGGCGTCACGTCGCTGGTGTGCTGGCGCCGCATCATGCGCTCCGCTCAACCCTACGACTGCACGCCCGTGCTGATGCAGCTCCGCACGGGATGGCGTGGCGGCTGGGGCAGTTGGGGCGGTGCGGGCCTGGACCCCAGCACCCAGGTCCGTCGCAACCCGGCCTGGCTACGGCCCCGACTGGCCTTGCGCCAGAGCGGCCCCGCCTACCCGGTGCTCAGCCTGCGCATTGGCCTTGGCGGCCTGTTCGCACCACTCACCGTGGCCGGCCGCCTGCTTCAACTAAGCGTTGTCTTGGGATCGGCGCTGATCGTCGTGCTGCAGCTTGGCAGCCAGGCGGCGCAGCGTAACCCCGGGCATTTCAGCGAGAACTTCGTCCACAGCAGCCTGACCGGCTTGCTGATGTGGGGCGCGGGTTTCGGCGGGAGCATGATGGCCATCATGCCCATCGCCCAGCTCATGCAACGCTGGGCAAAGCAAAACGCGGAACTGCCGTTGCTCGCACTGCTGCCGGGCCTGGGCGACGCAACGCGGGTGAAGCGCCGGTTGCTGTGCGCCTCCCTGCTGCCCCCGATCGCGGCGATGACCGGCTTCCTGATCCTGGGGCTGATGGCGGCGGTGTTGCTGCATGCGGGCGCGCTCAGTGTGTGCGCCATGCTGCTGACCCTGGGCGGCGGTGCCGCCTTCCTCTCCGCCTTCATCGTATCGGTCATCGGCGGCCGGCCGTTGGGCCGCTGGCCCAGCGCGGGGCTTTGCGTGTTCGGCTATGTCCTGTTCTCCACCAGCATCTTCATCCCCATGCTCGATACCGAAGGGATGGTGACGCACCAATACCTCGTCTGGTTCGCCGGAGCGTGGGCCGTGTTGTTCGCGGTGCTCGGCTGGCTGGCATGGCGCGGCTGGCGTGGCCTCGCGCATCGTCCACACCCCTTCATCGCCAACCCGGCCTGAGCGGGAGCGGGGCACGGTCAATGCGTGTCGCGATCGTCCTCTGCCGATACCGGCGTGCCCACGCGAAACCGGCAGCACTTGCCGCCGCGCACGATACATTCCATGTGATGGATGCGGCGGCCACTCGCTGCCTCCATGAAGGCCAGGTCGAACTTGCACACCTGGGGATGCGCTTTCGCGAGCGCGTGGAAGACGCAGTTGAACGCCTCCACCTGCCATTCCTCACCGTGCTTGACCGGCAACGCTTCGTAGCCCAGCGCATCGAGTTGCTGCGCAAGCTGCCTGACCACGTCCGCCGGTGGCGCCGATGCCGGCGGCGCGACCTCGTTCGAACCGAGTTGTTCGCCGAGGTCGCGCAATAGTTTTTCCACGTCGGCCGTTCCCAGCCGCACCTGCAACTGCGCCAGCAGCGCCGTGGCGATGGTGCCGTAGTTGCGCGGAAACAAAGCGTGCCCCGCTTCGGTAAGCCGATAGCACGCCAGGGGCCGCCCACCGCTGGGACGCGACTGCGCGCGCTCCACGTAGCCGCGCGCCAGCAGCGCGCTCAGGTGCTGGCGCACGGCGTTGTGCGTGATGCGCAAGGCATCGCACAGCGCTTCCACCGTGCCACCCTCGCCGCCCTTCAACAGCTGTCGCAATAGACGCTGCTGCGTGGCGCCGAGTTGCCCGAGCGCGCCCATGGCTCAGCTCGCCTTGTCCGGGAATTGCTTGGCGATACCGGCCGCCAGCGCGTCGGCAATGGTGTTCATATGCGCCTGCATGGCCGTCCAGGTCGCCTGCTCGCCCTTGCTGTCACCCGTCATGATCTGCTGGATCTGCGTGGCGTGATGCGCCACGTGCGCGGCGAACAGCCCCTGCACCGCGTTTTCGGGCAAGTTGGGGTTCGCACCCGAGAAGAACTTGGCAATCGCCGTGACGTTGGTATTGAGGTCGTTCATCGCCTTCTGCTCGGCAGCCTTGTCGTTCGCGGCAGTGGCTTCGGTCAGCGCTTTCACGCCGCCCCAGTGGCCCGCCAGCAACTGCAAGGTCTGTTCGCCCGCGGGCTTGCCATAGAAACCGCCGACGGCATCGGCAATCTGCTTCGCATTCGCCACCACCGCCTCTTCAGCGGCCTTGGCCTTTGCCGCGTCATGCGCATGCACGGCCATCGCGTATTCGCGGGTATGCACCACATGGCCATGCCACAGCTGGCGCATCGCGGCCTGCAGCTTGGGCGCCGCCACCGTGGCGGCAGGCGCCGTCTGCGCCATGCCATTCATGTCATGCGGCGCGGGTGCCGCCGTCGCCAGCCCCGTGGTGGCGAAGCACGCCACCGTCATCGTCAACAACCACGTCTTGGTCTTCATGGGGAATCCTCCGGTAAGTCGCGAAAGGCGACAACCGACAGTCTGGACCGCCCCCATTTTCACGCAATCGATCTATGTGTAAAGCCTGTGGATAGCCGATGGACAGTTTGTGGATCGGCTCATCCGGGGAAGCGACACCCCGCTCCGCCCTACAACACCCCGGTCGCACGGGTGATGCGCCGCGCTACCCCGGATGCCGCCGTTGGCTCCATCCGGGCTACGTGCTGCAACCCCATGGCATTGAGATAGCCGCTCTAAGCCAGACTCCTCAGATTCGCGCCCGTTTAGGTCCGCTTTGGGTCGAAAGCGGACCTTAGGGAATAAGCGACTCAGACCGATATCGGCCTGATCGCAGGTCAACTAGGCGACCTGGCAGCACCGGGCATGCAAGATCTTCGTCGTGGGCAGGGCGTCACTGGGCCCCTCCCTCGGTGCGGACATGAGCATCGAGTCCGGCTTTCGCCTGCTCCCACAGCCTACTGGCCTCGGCAAATCTGATTCTGGCCGCCTCAAATTCCCGACGCTTCTGGTCATGGTCCGATGTGCCAGGCAAGCTCATATCGAGCTCGTGCAGGGCAATGTTGGCGGCGCGGGCAGCAGCATCCGAGGTGGTCGCCAGCCGCTGCTCCTCACGGGCCAGCTCTTCATATCTACTCATTCACCGAATCCTAATTTCGACCTGGGACGGCAGCTTGCCATCATCACTTCTTGGCCGCCTCTTTGGCCACTTCTGCGGCCATTTTGGCAGTGATCACGGGGAGCTCCTTCGCGAATTTCCAGCCCAACTTGGCCGCTATGACCGTCGTGTTCGCCAACAGTTTGCCAGCAAATTTTGCGCTGGCTGCCGTGGTGGGCCCGGCCCCCTTGGCCTGGCTAATTTCCTGAGCCGCTTCCGTCAAACTAAAGAGGTGAGGGCTGTACAGAGCGTCGCCCGGTCGCGCGTCTTGGAAGGCGTTGCAAAGCGCGCACGTCTCGCCGATCCCGGGATTGAACGTGTGCTCGAACATCTGGTCGCGTCGCTCGTGAAAACATTCATCGCAGACCTGGAATTCGCCGATTTGTGGCGGCGTCGAGACAGTGCGCATTTAGCATCTTCCTCTGTGTATCGGTGGCTGGTTATTCCCGATCCGGCAGGATGAGCTGCTTGTACTGCACGCGCTCATCGGCAGTCGGGATAAAGTGGCTTCTAAAACCGGTGATGATCTCGATGCCTTGACCGGGCTTCTACCTATTCTTTGACCCTTTCAGTAAGACCTCACGCTAACAATTGCTGTCTTTGAATTATTCCTAGTTTGAGGCATTGCCCAAAATTGCGATATGCCGTCAGCTTCAGAAGAACAGCCTCGAATCGTAACTTCTGTGGGGCCCGAACCTTGGGTGTACTTGATAACGACGGTCATATTGCTGTCCTTTGTATTGATGGCGACCAGATAGCCTAAAGCGCTTACTAACGTCCGCTTCGGGTCGAAAGCGGACCTTACGGCTCCGACGATAGCAGGCGGCCTATCCCGGGCAAATGCGCCGGGCGGTGGCAGCGGTTGGGTAGCAAGTAGCCCGGATGAAGCGCAGGGGAATCCGGGCTACTTGTCAGGTGAGCCTGACCCTGTTTCTCGGCGCCATGAACGAACGCGGGCCATGTTAGGAGGCTGGTTGTCGAAGGGGCGCGGGATAATCGTGGGGGATAACGCCGTCAGGCGCCGCCTTTCGCCCCACGTACTTGCCGCAGCGTGGATAAGTGACGCTGCCGTCTGCATGAAAGTTATACGGCAGAAATTGGCGGGCCTTCCCTGCGGACTGTTCAATGCAAAACAGACCGACGCGTAGTGCGTGTCCCGGGTCTTGGTCTTCTCCCGTGCGCCGCATCGTAAAGGCGTAGGTTTCGCCTATCTCTAAATGGCGATCGCCACCCACTTGTTTATAGCCAACCAGATTCGCGCGATAGCTCACGCATTTCCCAGGCTTTACGGTGATTGGCATGGCCCCGTCCCGAAGAGTCAGCGCCCATGGACGAGGTGGCCAAATGTCATCAAGGCCCACCACCGCAACGGCTGCCAGGGTAAAAGGTTCATCGTCGGGAGCCAGGCAGGCTACCGGCGCTTTGCCGACCTGCCGGATAGCGAGCGGCGTTAGTCCGTAGTAACCCTCTTGCGCCACGACAGGACGCCCAGCCATGGCGCATAGCATAAGCATCAAGGCAAGAAGGCGCATGCTTACCTCTCAGTCGTTGAGAAGATGACGCGGGGACGTTTAGCCAGTAGCCCGGATGGAGCGCAGCGGGAATCCGGGAGGGCGATGCGCACCCACCCAACGTCACCCGCACCCCGCGCTGCGTCACTCCGGTGGCGTGGGTGGTGTGCCGCGCTGCCCCGGATTCCGCCGTTGGCTTCATCCGGGCTACGTGCTCCGGGTTACTGGTAGAGCATGGTGAAGGTCATCGAGGTGTTGGCCGGGCCAGGCTTGACGGCACCCGTACGGTAGTAGCGCGCCTTAAGAGGAATAGTGAAGCTTCCGCCCGCGGTCGTGTCGTAGCCGCTGGCCATTTTGTAGGTCGCCAAAGGGAACACCGCGCCATTGCCATCCAGCAACTGCACACCTACGCCCGCTGCACTTGAACTGCTATCTAGGGCCACGACTGACTGTGCGCTACTAACTACCGTGGTTGCCGGATCGATACGAAACTGGATCGCTGGATTGACAGAATTGAGACCTTCAACACCTGTACCGAGGCCTGCAGGGCAATTGTTGAGACTGACGTTGAAACTGACTGCCGCCGTAGTTGCGCCCACCGAAGCCATTTCGCTCGCTGAATGCGTACCCAACGGCACAATGACATCCGGTGTGGTGCAGGCCAACGGAACAATCGTGACGGGATTGATCACATAGAAGTTGCGCAGGCTCGACTGCTCTGTGTTCGCGACTATCGGGATGATGTAGCTCACTTGCCCTCCAGTTACCGTTCCTCCCGTAGAAACAGCAGCGGCTGTCTTGACCAGGGCTATAGCCACCTGCCCTCCTCCCTTCACACCCGCCTGGCCGGTGCAGGTGTACCCCGTAATCTTAGGGAGCGCCATCAAGTACTGCCATCCCGCCCACCCTCCCATACAACCAAAAGAAATATAAATATTGCCGGCAATGGCAATGCCGATGCCAGGTACATTGGTCTTGAACACCGGAGCCGTATTTGCTCTAAGCCCAGAGTCAGCTGTAAACAACGAGCCGGCATATATGCGTATACCCGTGATGTCAGGGCTATAGCCACCGCAATTGTAGTAATCGGTTGCCGCCGGCGAATACACCCAGCTTGTCAGTAACGAGCCCACTGGAGCATCGCGTGGCACAGTGATTGTCGATGGAAGGGTCAAATTGATTGTCTGATTGCCTCCTGTACAACCCGCCCATGCGCCCCTCGAACCAACGAGAAGAAACACGAGCGCCATCAGCTGCAACAGGAAGCCCCGGCGCCGAGGTTGTTTTGCGTTAAAGAATTTCATATCAATATCCTCATTGCGCGAAAACTGAAGCGGAAAGTTCAAATTCCGTAGTTAGCGACACACCGCATCAGCGCTTTCCAGGCTCGATGCCCGGCCCTTCGTCCGCGCCGGCAACTGATAATTGACCTTGCATTGTTCGCGTTCGCTGTCGCCCCACTTGACGGTGAGCGCACCGCCGTCTTCCGCACCGCGCACGAACATCTGCCCGCCCTGTCCCACGGTGCCCACGCTGTTGCCGCTGGCGTCGATCACTTCCGCACCAAACGGCAGCACCTCGCCATTGGGCTGGGTGGCGCGAATCAGCGCCGCGCGACCGCTGACGGTGTCGAACTTGAGCGGCACCACGGCGCCGGCACGCGGCGCGGTTTGCAGGCGCGTGGTTTGCAGCTCCACGTCCATGGAGGCGCCGGTGGGGTCCAAGGTGACGTCGTTGATGCGGTATGGCGTGAGGCTGGTGACCACGGCGTAGCCCTGGCTGTTGATCTTGGCTTGGCCGCTACTGGAGACACGGGCACCCTCGGCGCCGGGCGCATCAATGATGGCCACCGGGCTGGTGAGGTCGATCTGCGGGGCCAGCGTGACGCCGCCGCCGTGCACCACCACGCCACCCGACGCGCCTACGGAGCCCTGCTGGTAGTGGCTGCTGTACGAGTAGCCAGCGTTGAGGTTGCCGTACGCCGCCTGCCAGCCCAAGTTGCCGCTGGCCGTGGTTTTGTCGTTGCTGTGGTCGGCGTAGTTAACGTTGGCGTTGTAGTTGTACTGGCTGCGCTCGCCAAAGGAGCCGTTGATGCCTACGCGGTCGTTGTTGCCCATGACGTCGTCGTGCGACACCATCGCCGAGAGCATGGGCACGTTGCGGGCCGAGGGGCCGCCCAGTGGAATGGAGATATTCAGGCCGACCTGGTTGTCGTAGCGACTGCCCCGCAGCGCGGGACTGTAGCTATAGGTGCGGCTGGCGGTGACACCGTAGTTCACCCGCTTGAAGGTGTTGCTGTAACCAAGCTGGTAGGTGGTGGCATTGGGTATGCCGTTCCAGTAGGTGTTGCGCGAGCCGTTGAAGTACAGCTGGCCGTACTTGCCGCCAAAGTCCTGGTTGATGGTGACCTGCACGCGCTGTTTGGAGCGCAACAGGCTGGGCGCGGCCCAGTTGCTGGGGTTGCTGGCCATGGAGGTCAGCAGATCCTGCGTTTGCACGGCGTCGCCCAACGACAGGTAGTTGCCGTTGGAGTAGCGGTAGGAGGCCACCGCCAAGGTGGTACCGGAGGTGGCGATGGCCTTGGAGTACGAAAGGCGGGTGCTGTAGCCGGACTGCGAGGCGCCCGCGCCCTTGAAGGTGGTGTGCGAGTTGGTGACATCCAGCGCGAAGGCACCCACCGGCGTATTGATGGCCGCGCCACCCAGGTAGGCGTGATACAGGTTGCGATAGGTGGACTGCGCACCCGTATAGAGCGTCAGCCAGTTGTTGATGCCGCGCTGATAGGTGCCCTCCACAAAGTAGGGCATGCCGTTTTGCAGCGAGGTGTTGCGCACCTGGCCATCGGTGATGGCCCAGCGGCTGACACCAGGACGCAGCAGCATGGGCACGGCGGAGTACGGCACGGTAAAACTGTGCACGGTGCCATCGGCTTCAAACACCATGACCTGCAGGTCGCCGCCGTAGCCGGTGGAGTACAGGTCGTTGATGACGAAGGGCCCGGGCGCCACGGTGGTTTCGTACAGCAGGTTGCCGTTTTGGCGCACTTCCACGCGGGCCTGCGTGTTGGCGACGCCGCGCACCACGGGCGCAAAGCCCTGCTGCGAGTCGGGCCGCATGCGGTCGTCGCTGTACAGGGTAAGGCCACGGAACGGCGTGGTGTCGAACAGGATGCCCTGGGTGTAGCTGTCGCCGAGGGTCAATTGGGCTTTCCACGGCGTGATGTCGTGGGTGGCGGTGGTGTTGAAGTTGTGCCAGGTGGTGTGGCCGGTGTTTTGGTCCCACTGCGCGGTTTCCACGCTGCGGATGCGCCAGCCAGCCACGTTCAAGCCAAGGTTGAGGCCGACGTAGGCGTTGATGTCGCTGTAGTGGTAGCCGCTGCTCGTGGCCGGCGTATAGCTGCCGACCTGCACGGGTACGTAGGTGCCGTTGTTGCTGAGCATGTAGTTGCCGCTGGTGCTCGGCGTGTAGGTGCCGCTGCCCGTTGGCGTGTAGTACGCACTGTTTTGCACCTGTACGGGCGTGCCGTCGGTGCTGATAGCGTTACCGCCGCTGCTGCGCGGACCGCTGCTGCTCTGGTTGATGGCGTAAGCGTTGACGGTGTAGCCGAGCAGAAAGGCGGTTTCGCCCTGGTCCAACAGGTCGGGACTTACGTAACCGCGCGCGCGCTTGAGCAGCGAGGCCTGCGGAATGGACACATTCAGGCGCAGCTCGCCCATGTCCATTTTGGCGGTAGCCTCGGGGCTGACCGCGCTGATGGCGATGCAGACGTTTTGCGGGTTGACGGTGGCGGGATCGAGCGTGCTGATATCCACGCCCATCTGCACCAGCTCGGCGTAGGTAAAGCAGGGCTGCGCGTTCTTCAGGCCGTCAACGGCATGGAAAGTCATGTCCTGGCGTGAAACGCGGCCTTCGTTGACGAAGATATCCACGCTGTAGTTGCCGGGTAGCACGGTGGTGCCCTGCTCGAAGCGGGATAGGTCTACCGACGACTGGCCCGTACCGACAAACGCATTGCTGAACTGCACCACGCCCGGATCGGCGGCAGGCTCCAGCGCCCCCGATGCGGCGGCAGGCGCTGCCGGCGCCGCCCATGCCGACGTAGAGCCAAACGCTGCCATGATGAGCATGGGCAAGCGGCGACTGCGCAGCAGCGTGACATGGCTCGCCCTGCTGCCGTCTTTGTAGAGGAGGTGGTGTTGCGTGGTCATGTGCGCTTCCAATTCGTCTGTTGATGGCGCCAGCCGCATCGGGGGCGGCGGGTGCCGAATCCGGGCAAAACACTCCTGGCGCGACGCCGAACGGGCGTCATCGAAAAGTGGTTTCGAGGTGCTTGTGAATGTCCGGGCGGGTACTGACACCCGGACGTGGTTGGGTTTGGCGGTCACGCGCCGCTCTGCACGCCATGTCTTTGGAACACGACAAGGCTTTATGCGTTGTGGCGGCTGTATCAGGTGCTCCGGTGCGGGGTGATGGCGGCGTGTTGCGAATGGCCCGCGTTGGCGATCAGCGGGTATAGCTGGCTTCGTGTTCGTTGAAGCCGCCGAAATCGTTGATCACGGTGACCACGAGTTGGTTGCTGGCATCCGGTGTGCCCGTCACGGGCAAGGTGCCTGTGCCTTTCGCCGGACACATGCCGCCCTTGGTCACCGATGACTCCTGTTTGGCGCCCTTGAAAGTGAGGTCGCTGAAGGAGATGTTGTAAGCGGTGTTGTTGGTGCATTCCGCCACGTAGCCGTTGCCCTGCTGCACGATGCGCCAGCTCAGTTGATCGGCGGCGGCATCCGGCGTGCCCGGCAGGCCCTTGGGGCGGTAGAACAGTTTCATGCGCGAGCGCACCGCAAGCTGCATGTAGTTATCCGCGCCTTCGGCACCGGCTTTCGGCTTGGGCGGGATCTCGAGAATGTTGAGCCAGAAAACCGTTTCGCGGTCCTGCGGCTCGGCGGCGCCGGTGTACATGATGCGCAGCGTCTGGCCTTTGTGTGGATCCACCCGCGCCATGGGCGGCGTGATCAAGAAAGGGGCCTTGCTGCTTTCCGCGCGTTCGCTGGCGTCGCCAGCATCCACCCATGCCTGAATGAGGCGTGCTTCCGTGCCGTCGTTGACCATGCTCAACGACACTTCGCGTTGGTCGGCGGGGTACACCACGCGCGTACCGTTGATGGTGATGCCCGCGTGGGCGGTGCCGAGGCCACCAAGGGCCAGGCCCATGACACAAAGGGCTCGAGTAAAGACGTTCATGCGTAACTTCCAGACGTTGGGTAACTCAGTAACCGCGTACAGGTTGGCAAGGCCGGTTGCCCGGCCTTGCCGCTGATGCCCAGCGTGGGATCAGTTGTACTGCATGGAGTAAGTCAGGTACGTGCTGACCGTGCCTGCGGTGGCGGCGCCGCCCTTGGCCAGGTACTGCGCGGTGTACTTGAGCGTGGCGGTGTTGCTGGCAATGGTGGCGGCCGGCTGGTTGCTGGAAGCGATCACGGTGGCGCCGTTGGTGACAAGGGCATTGATGCCCAGGTTGATCGGCTGGCTGTTGGCCGGGTTCACCATGCGCACCTGCGTGTTGCCGGCGCCGCCGGCGGTCTGGTTCTTGAGCGCACCGGTGGAGGCGTCGAGCGCCGGCGTCTGTGTGGTTTCGATCCACAGCGCAGCGGTTTTGCCGTTGGTGCAGTTGGCGCCACCGCCAAGGATCAGCGAGAAGTTGGTGTCGCCTGCGGTCTGGCCATCCGCCGCCAGCGCCGAGGTGCTCACGGTGGGCAGGGTCACGGTGATGTTGCCCGTGCCGGTAGCCGCGCCGCCGCCGGTGATGGTGCAGGTGGTGTCGGTGACTTCACCGTTGAAGGTGATGGTGCCGTCCGCAGCAGAGGCCTGCATGGCAACGAAGCCGAGCGCGGCGGCCAGGGCGGTGGAGAAAAGCGTCTTTTTCATGGGGTGTCCTTACGAAGCGGTTATTCCAAACAGGTTTGGAACGGTGGGGTGCTCGCCACCCATGCCTATGTGCAGGGAGTGATGAGTCGCCGACGAGTGTAGGAACGCGGCGGCTTCGCAAGTCTGGTATTTGCGGATATTAAGGGTCAATGGCAACCGGACGACAAGAGACGCGGCATAACCTTACATTTGTGTTCTAAGAGTGATGGGGCACAAACGCGCATGGTTACGTTCAGTGACCGACTCAAAAAAGCACGAAAAGCCGCCAGCCTGACGCAGGAAGAATTGGGCTTTGCCCTGGGTTTATCCAAGCAAGCGGTATCGGACTGGGAAAACGGCCGACAGTTTCCGAATGCGCACGTGTTGCCCCAGCTGAGAAAAGAGCTTGGCGTGACGCTGGATTACCTGTATTGCGGCGATGGACAGGGGCGCGAACGCGGTGTCCAGGAAGTCGCTGCGCGGTATGAGGCGCCGTTGACGCCCGAGCTTCGCCGCCTGCTTGATATGGGCCGTCGTTTGACGCCGCTACAGCTCAAGTCGTTGCTGATCGTGCTGGGTAGGAAGTGACGCGCTGGGTCAGCGGGTGCTGGCTTTGTCAGGCTTTTGAGGATGTGAAGGAATAGTCCTACAGAGCTTTGGTGCTGTCTCTACACCGATTTGCGATAAACGCGTTGATGTAACTCAATCCGCCCCTGTCGGCGGTGTCGTGTCCCCTTCCGCCGCCACAGAGGCGCATGTAGCCCGGATGAAGCGGAGCGGGAATCCGAGAGGGTGGTGCGGCACCCACGAGCACCATTAGCGCAACGGCGCCTTCATCACTCTTGCGGTGTTGATGATGCGCTGCGTTGCCCGGATGCCGCCGTTGGCTGCATCCGGGCTACTGGGTGTTCTCGAGTGCTTTTGCGCAGACACGCGTCGCGCGTTTTCTCTCTACGGTTAGAACATGTAGCCCATGCCGAGATTGAAGCGATCGTTCTTGTGGTTGTCTTGATACTTCTGATAGTCGGCCTTGCACACGACCTGCGGATAAGGGCTGAACGTCAAACCCATGGTGGCGACGTGGTCGGCGTTCGCGGGATCCGCAGCGAAGCCCGCAGGCATATGCGACTGCGTGTTGAATCGCTCATAGCGCACGAACGGCGTCAGCGTCATGTCGCCGTGCTCCCACACGGTGTACGCCGCTTGCATCAGCCAACCGTAGAAGGCACCAGGTACATAGGGGCGCGCTGTCTGATTGGTGTTGTTGAATGCCTGTATGGATGCGTCGATCTTTGCCGCTTGACCGATGGTGCCCCTGGTGTAGAGCGCTTCAAGATCCCAGCCGTTGCGTTGCCAACGGGTGTGCATGTCCCACAGGGTGACGCGGGCTTTGATGCCGGCCAGATCGGGGCTGTCCGGGTTGGCCTTGTAATCGGCGTTGGCGTGCGTGGAGTTGCCGGTAAACACGCCGCCGCCGATGGTCCAGCCCGGAATGCCCTGGTAATTGAGCGCGCCATAGACAGACAGATCGTGTGCCTTGGCCAACTGCAATTCCTGATGGATGGCGTGCAGCGGTGCGCTGGGGTCGTCGAACTTGGCGACGTCGAATCCGGTAGTGACGCCCACGTCCCACGCGAGACCGGCGTTGGTGCTGCCCCATAGGCCCATGCCACCCTCGCGCCAGGTGGAGGGAATGATGCGGGTCTCCACCTCGTTGCGCTCGACACCGTAGTACATGGGTGGCTCGTGCGACTGGTTGATGAACCCGAACGGCATGAGGAACAGGCCGGTCTTGAGGTTCACGCCCGAGGCGATCTGATAGTTGAGGAACGCCTGCTCGATCTCGCTTTCACCCTGATCGCTGGCGCTGGTGACGGCGTGTTCCCATTCCATTTCGCTGTTGAAACTCAGGCGGTCGGAGAACTGGTGGCTGAGCAGCACCACAAAGCGCCGCAGGTCGGCCTGCGTGCGACTGCCATCGTGCACGTAGTTGTTGTAGTTGATCTCGCCGTAACCGCCGAAGGAGGTATCCGATTTCTGGCTGCCGCCGGTGGGCGCGGCTGACGAAGCAGAAGCTGCCGCCATGCTCGCGGTGGAACTGGCCACTGGTGTATTGGCAACGATGGTGGAAGGCATCGGCGCTGCCGCAGACACCGGGTTTACCGATGCCGTTTGCGCCGGCGTCGCCGTGGCGGGCGACGCCTTGCCTTGAGTGGCCGCTATCTGGTCGGTCTGTTCGTGCAGCTGTTTGATCTCAGCCGCTTCCGACTTCAGCTGGGCGTCTTGCGCGTCGAGCCGCTGTTTAAGTTGCGCAATAAGCGACTTGAGCTCGGCTTCCGACGCATGGGAAGCGAGTGGCATCAGGGCGAGTGCGCCGATCAGCGCAAAAACAAGCACGCCGCGTCCCCGGCGATGGGAGGAAAGGCAAAACATAGGGCGCCCCCGGGCTGAAAGAGGCGCAAATTTAAATGGAAACCATTCTCACCTGCAATAAAAACCATGTTTTGCCATAGGTTGCGACAGCCTGGCGACGGGTTGCCGGGGTGAAGGCAGCGGGAATCCGGCAGGGCGGTGGGCTACAAGCTCATGTCACGAGCGTGTGCGGCAGGTCGATGCGGTCGCGACGGTTCTTTCAGAACAACTGTCCCTGCGGCGACGGCTTGCGCGGCGGCGTGAACTTGGTGGTGTCCAGCCACAATTCGCGTGCCCTTCCGAAACCATGCTTGCGGCAGGCGACATCGAAGCGGCGGCGGATGAGTTCGGCGAACACGCCCTGCCCGCGCATGCGGGTGGTGAAGTCGCTGTCGTAGTCGCGGCCGCCGTGCATTTGCTGGATCAGGCTCATCACGTGGCCGGCGCGTTGCGGCACGTGCAGCGCTAGCCATTCGCGGAACAGGGCTTTCAGTTCGTAGGGCAGGCGCAGCGTGGTGTAACCAGCGCAGGTGGCGCCGGCGTCGGCGGCCTGCTCCAGCACGGCTTCCAGGTCGCTGTCGTTGAGTGCGGGGATGATGGGCGCCACCAGGACGCCGACCGGTACGCCGGCCTCGCGCAGCGTGCGGATGGCCTGGATGCGCCGGTGCGGCGCGCTGGCGCGCGGTTCGAGTTTGGCGGCAAGGTGGTTGTCCAGCGAATTGACCGAGACGAACACCTGCACCAGGTTGTCGCGCGCCATGGGCGCGAGGATGTCCAGGTCGCGTTCCACCATGGCGTTCTTGGTGACGATGGTGCACGGGTGCCGGCACTCCGCCAGCACTTCCAGCGCGGCGCGGGTGAGTTTCCAGCGACGCTCAACGGGTTGGTAGGGGTCGGTGTTGCTGCCGATGTTGATGGGGCTGACGGTGTACGAGGGGCGCGCGAGTTCATGGCGCAGCACTTCGGCGAGATTGCTCTTGGCACGCAGCTTGGTTTCGAAATCAAGGCCGGGCGAGAGATTGAGGTAACTGTGCGAAGGGCGCGCGAAGCAGTAGATGCAGCCATGCTCACAACCGCGATACGGATTCAGCGCCTGGTTGAAGTGGATGTCCGGCGAGTCGTTGCGGGTGATCACGCTGCGAGCGCGTTCTTCCGTGACCTCGGTGCGCGGGCGGGGCGCCTGTTCGTCGAGCAGCAGGCTTTGCCAGCCGTCGTCTTCCGCCTGGTGGCGAATCGATTCGAAGCGCCCCTCCGGGTTGGAAGCGGCGCCGCGACCCTTGAGGGCCTGCAGGGGGAGGAAGGAGTCGGCCATGGGGGGAGTGTGCGCTGGAGATGTCTCAGGTGGCGCGACACCTTGGTCGCCTCATTCCGTTGTGGGAGCGCACCCTGTGCGCGACTCGCCACGCGGGGGCAGCGGCGCATGGCGCCGCCGTCGCGCACAGGGTGCGCTCCCACAGCGGGGCGGTTATCTCGCAGGTGCCAGCTGGGTTCTTAGCGCCGCGCCCATGGCATCCAGCGGATACCCGTTCAATTGCCTCCCCAGCTCGCTGAACACCGGTGTGGAGATGGTCCAGCCCATCGGTATGGGGTAGTCGCCGGGGCATAGGCGGAAGTGCCACAGCATGTCGCCGTTTTGTGGCTGGGCGGGGTCCGGGCGCAGGGCGTGCAGCAGTTGCACGCGCGCGTATTCGCCGCGAGCGCTGCGGGTGTCGAGCAAGGCTTCGACTGGCGCAATCGCTTCGCCGCTCACCGGCTCGCTCACGCGGCCGGGTGCCTGTGCACAGGCGACGGAGTAGAACGGCATGGGGTGGCTGGCGTCGTGTTGCTCGATGAAGTCGCCCATCAGCGGATCGTTGCTGATGTGGATGACGATGAAGCGCAATGGGATGCCGCGTTGGCTCGCCTTGTCGCGCACCAATTGCATCAGCTCGAGGATGATCGAGCCGCTGCCTGCTCATGGTCGCCTACTCCCACTCGAACTCTACACGCTCATGCATGCCTGCAGGCTATGCCGATACCGTCTCAGCGACGCGAATGATTACGCGCGGCGGCGATAGACTGCCCAGATCGAACTGGAAACAGATGGGCCATTGAAGAAGTCGGCCAACCTGGAGAGGTGAAGGCCCAACATCGTTATGATCGCTAGCTTTCGCGATGAGATTTTCGGGACACCACGGTAGAAGGCCGCGCACGCGGCACCAGCCAGCAGGCCCGTGTTGTAGCTCGACTGGGTTCTTTCGAAAAGCGGTCCGAGCAGGTCGTCCAGCTCGGTCATATTGAAGCCGTCACGAACGTGACCGACTGCGTTGTGGAACTCGCGCCCGAACACACGCGGATAGCGGTGTGTCGGTACCGAGATCAGGATGGTGCCATCGGGCTTAAGCAGCCGATTGATGTCCAGCAGCAGAGCGCCTGGATCGTTCAGGTGCTCCAACACATCAATGAGCAGCGCATAGTCAAAGCTCGCCGGCGCAAAGTCGAACGCTTTCATCGAGTCAGCACACACGAAGTCCATGCCATCCGTGCCGCGTTCGGTAGCCAGCGCGTTGGCGCGGCCAATCGATCGCGGATCGATGTCCACGCCGAGGCCGGTCATTCCTGGTAAGCGCTCGCGCAGCGCAAAGAGATTGGCGCCTTCGCCGCATCCGAACTCAAGGACACGAGTCTTCTGATTCGGGTCTTGACGTGCGAAGAACTTCAGCAGGGGCCTCGATCGAAAATGGTAATGCAGATCGACCGGGCCGATCACCTTGGTTATCGCATCCCATTTGCCATGGCTGGCTGTAGCCGTCGCCGCCTGAATGCCTTCGTTCATCGCCTTGAGCCTGAGTCTGGTCCCCAACAGGCCCCAGACTCTAAGGCATTCCGTCGGCCCTGTCCTGCGCGGCACCGCACAGGTAAGGTGATCAGAATCACTCGATACTCAAACGTAGGTTTCCGGCGTAGTTCGTGCTCACAACCGCGATACGGATTCAGCGCCTGGTTGAAGTGGATGTCAGGCGAGTCGTTGCGGGTGATCACGCTGCGGGCGCGTTCTTCCGTGACCTCGGTACGCGGGCGGGGCGCTTGTTCGCCGAGCAGCAGGCTTTGCCAGCCGTCGTCTTCCGCCTGATGGCGAATGGATTCGAAGCGCCCCTCCGGGTTGGAAGCGGCGCCGCGACCCTTGAGGGCCTGCAGGGGAGGAAGGAGTCGGCCATGGGGGGAGTGTGCGCTGGGGATGTCTCAGGTGGCGCGACACCTTGGTCGCCTCATTCCGTTGTGGGAGCGCACCCTGTGCGCGACTCGCCACGCGGGGGGCAGCGGCGCTGTGCGCCGCCGTCGCGCACAGGGTGCGCTCCCACGGAGGGGTGGTTATCTCGGGGGTGCCAGCTGGGTTTTTAGCGCCGCGCCCATGGCATCCAGCGGATACCGGTTCAATTGCCTCCCCAACTCGCTGAACACCGGTGTGGAGATGGTCCAGCCCATCGGGATGGGGTAGTCGCCGGGGCATAGGCGGAAGTGCCACAGCATGTCGCCGTTCTCTGGCTGGGCGGGGTCCGGGCTCAGGGCGTGCAGCAGTTGCACGCGCGCGTATTCGCCGCGAGCGCTGCGGGTGTCGAGCAAGGCTTCGACTGGCGCAATCGCTTCGCCGCTCACCGGCCCGCTCACGCGGCCGGGTGCCTGTGCACAGGCGACGGAGTAGAAGGGCATGGGGTGGCTGGCGTCGTGTTGCTCGATGAAGTCGCTCATCAGCGGATCGTTGCTGATGTGGATGACGATGAAGCGCAACGGAATGCCGCGTTGGCTCGCCTTGTCGCGCACCAGCTGCATCAGCTCGAGGAGGGTGGTGGTTCCGGAGTTCTCGAAGTAGCCGCCGTCGACGAGCTGCAGGCGGGAGGGTACGGGCGGGTTGGCCAGGTTCGCCTCGAGCGTGCCGGCAGGACTTACATAAGTGAAGCGCGCACTGTTGAGCACGACTTCGCTCAACGGCACGCGCGGGTCCAGCCAGCTCGATCCATCAAAGCCGGCGGTCCACGGTTGTCGCTGTGGCGTTGCCAAGGGTTTGAACGGGTGCTGGATGAAGCGCTTGCCCTGCGTCACCGTGGTGCTGTTGAGGAACAACGCCGGTACAGAGGTCAGCGCAGGCGTGCCTGCCGGTCCGTAGAGTGCGGAGAACGGTTGCGCGAATGCCGGCATGCCCTCCAGGCGCGCCGCCGATTCCCACGCACGGGTCAATGCACGGGAGCGGTCATTCATCCATGCGCCGGGCAGCCAGCGCTGGGTGAGGTCCACGAAGAACGCGTTCGCCAGCATGGGTGCGAGGAAGTCGTGGCTGAGCATGTTGCGCGCACGCGGCTCCAGCGTGGCGGCCTCCACCGGCTGCGGTTGTGCGAGAGAGGCGGTGTAGACCGCCAGCCCCATGCTTCCACCCGATACGCCGCTCGCCGCGAGCAGATAGCGCGCAAACAGCGGTTCGCCACGGGATGGTTGCCCCTGCTGTGTGATGGCGGTGAGGCGGCTGAGTACTTCGCTTGTCCATGCCGCGCTGCGGATGCCGCCGCCTTCGGCGGACACCAGGATCACGGGACAAGGCCGGCGCCCGGTGCAACGGTCGGTGAGCCAGGCATCCACATAGGCGTCGAAGGTCGGGCGCGTATCCGGCGGCTGCGGGCCGGGACGCTCGTGCGTGCTCATCGCCGGGTACTGCCGCACGTGATGGTTGTCGTTGAGGTGCAGCCAATGAAACGACGCACTGACCAGCAGCAGGATGCTGAGCAATGGCACGCCGCGCCGGTCGCCGATCATGCACAGCAATCCGCCGGTGTAGCAGAGGAAGGCCTCGGCGATGAGCAGGATCGCCAGTGGACCGATGCCGTCGAGCAACTCAGGCACGAAGGCGATCACGACCGCGGCGATCACGT
The DNA here is from genome assembly GCF_000725385.1 of Dyella japonica A8. Classification (NCBI taxonomy): domain Bacteria; kingdom Pseudomonadati; phylum Pseudomonadota; class Gammaproteobacteria; order Lysobacterales; family Rhodanobacteraceae; genus Dyella; species Dyella japonica. The sequence goes on from NZ_CP008884.1 coordinate 783,802, forward strand.
TGAGCGTCACCGCGACGATATAGGTGGCCACGGTCCATCGGCCAAGGTCGCTCACCCGCCACACGCGTCTGGCCTCCCGTGGGTGCCAGACATGGGGGCGTGTGCGGCCTCGGCGACGCTTGAGCAGGTAGGCCACGCGACGCCGCATGATGAAGAAGGCGATCATGGCCGCCGATTCCACCAGCAACCCCAGCGCTCGCCAGCTGCGTTGCATGCACTGTTCGGTAAGGACGCAGGGGCCATGGGGCAACCGCGTCAGCGCAATCACATAACCGATACAGACCAGCAATGGCACGGATGCGCCGAGCAAGCGCGGCAACCAGTCACGCAGGAAGGCGGCGCGCTCGTCCTGCAAGGCCGGCCAGCGTGGATAGCGCAGGCGGTACGCGTTGCGCGCGGCGTACCACATGGCAAGGCCCGCCAACGCGCTGCTCGCCAGCAAGCCGAGATAGCGCGCGCGGCTCGGATCGGTCCACAACGCGATGAGGAATAGTTCGGCCGCCTGGTCGACGGTGACGGTCACGATGGCCACCGCCGCCAGCACCAGCAGCGATACGCGTACGGGCTTGAGGTGATCGAGCACCAGCGCGGTCCACCCCAGCATGCGTCGCCAGTGATGGCGGATGACGCGCCGCCGCGTTCCCCTCGGGCGTTCGACATCGGGCATGCGGCTCCCTCCGGTGCCGTGCTTGCTCATGGCCGCGACCATAGTAGAGCGAAGGGGCCCTGTCACACGTGATGGCGTTGGCATGCACGCTTTGCCCACATCGCCGACCCGGCGCTGAAGGAGTGAGCGGGCATTGGGCGTGCGCTCACGCGCGCCGTGGATACTTCAGATACGCGTTACGGCGAGGAGCATGCGATGGCGGTTGAGGGCCTGCTGGTTTTCCTGTTGATCGGCGCTATCGCCGGCTGGTTGGCCGGCTTGATCGTGCGGGGTTTCGGCTTCGGCCTGATCGGCAACATCGTGGTCGGCATCATTGGCGCATTCTTTGCCGGGTGGCTGCTGCCGCGGCTCGGCCTGCACTTCGCCGTGATGGGCCCGTTCTTCAACAGCGTGCTGCATGCGCTGATTGGCGCGGTGATCCTGCTGGCCATCATCGGTGTGATCCGCCGCCTGTGAGGCGCGCGAATGAAGAAGGCGCGGCGGTGGCCCGTCGCGCCTTCTTCATTTGCAGGACGCGTGATCAGCCGCGAATGTCGACGTCCTTGGTTTCGCGCAGGAACAACAGGCCGATGAAGAACGTGCCAATGGCGACGATAATCGGATACCACAGGCCGTAGTAGATATCGCCCTTCCAGGCCACCAGCATGAAGCCGATGGTCGGTACGAAACCGCCGAACCAGCCATTGCCGATGTGATACGGCAGGCTCATCGAGGTATAGCGGATGCGCGTGGGGAACATCTCCACCAGCCACGCCGCGATGGGCCCGTACACCATGGTCACGTAGATCACCAGGATGGCCAGCAGCACGACCAGCATCACGTCGTTGCGTTGCGCGGGATCGGCCTTTTCCGGGTAGCCCGCCGCCTTGAGTGCGGTACTCAGCTGCGTGCCGAAGGCCTTGCCCTGCTCCGCAAAGGCCTTGCTGTCCAGCGAACCGCCTTCGAAGGAGCTGATGCTCTGGTCGCCGATCTTCACCGAGGCAACGGCGCCCGGCTCGGCGGTGACGTTGGAGTACGGAATGCCCTTCTTTGCCAGCGCGCTCTTGGCTACGTCGCAGGAGCTGGTGAACTTGGTCTTGCCCACCGGATCGAACTGGAAGCTGCACCCGTTGGGGTCGGCGATGACCTTGACCGGTGACGTCGCCGCGGCGGTTTCGATGGCCGGGTTGCCGAAGTGGGTGAGGCCCTTGAAGATCGGAAAGTAGGTGAGCGCAGCGAGCAAACACCCCGCCAGCACGATGGTTTTGCGACCGATGCGATCGGACAGCCAGCCGAACAACACGAAGAACGGCGTGCCGATGGCGAGCGCGGCGGCAATCAGCAGGTTGGCCGTGGTGCCGTCGATCTTCAGGCTTTGGGTAAGGAAGTACAGCGCGTAGAACTGGCCGGTGTACCACACCACCGCCTGGCCGGCGGTGGCACCGAGCAGCGCGAGAATCACCAGCTTGAGGTTCGACCAGTGGCCGAACGCCTCGGTGAGCGGTGCCTTGGACTGTTTGCCTTCCGCCTTCATCTGCTTGAACACCGGCGATTCCTGCAGCTGCATGCGGATGTAGACCGACACCGCGAGCAGCAGCGAAGACACCAGGAAGGGAATACGCCAGCCCCAATCGTCGAAGGTTTTGTCGCCCAGGCCCATGCGCGTGCCCAGGATGACCAGCAGCGAGAGGAACAGGCCGAAGGTGGCGGTGATCTGGATGAAGCTGGTGTACAGGCCGCGCTTGCCGTTGGGGGCGTGCTCGGCCACATAGGTCGCGGCACCACCGTATTCGCCGCCCAGGGCCAAGCCCTGCAGCAGGCGCAGCGCGATCAGGATGGTGGGCGCGGCCGCGCCGATCTGCGCGTAATTGGGCAGCAGGCCGACAAAGAAGGTCGACAGGCCCATGATGACGATGGTGATGAGGAAGGTGTATTTGCGACCGATCAGGTCGCCCAGCCGTCCAAACACGATGGCGCCGAAGGGGCGTACCGCGAAGCCCGCGGCAAAGGCCAGCAGCGCGAAGATGAACTGACTCGTCTCGTTGAGGCCGCTGAAGAAGTGCTTGCCGATCAACGCGGCCAGCGAGCCGTAGAGGTAGAAGTCGTACCACTCGAACACGGTGCCCAGGCTGGAAGCCAGGATGACGCGGCGGTGGCCGGTGTCGAGCGATCCGCGCATGTCGACGGCGGTCGTAGCCATGATAAAGCCCTCAGTTGTGACGCTCGGTCAGGTCGATGGGTGGTGTTTTCCGGGTGCAGGGCCCTGGAGCGGCGGTGGCCACCCATAGCCGTCCTCTCCTCGTTCCGGTCCGGGCGCCTCCCGTCACCCCACACCGGTGTTGCCGCTGGCAACGCCCTCCGCGTTGCCGGCGCGATTTGCTCAGAACTTGTACATGCCGCTGAAGCTGACCTGGTTGCCGCTCACGCGCTGGTTGGCACCGGCGGAACCCACTTGGTAGTGCAGGTTGTCGTACAGCCATTCCACGCCCAGCTCATAGTTGCCCGAGGCGTATTGCAGGCTGAGCGCGGACATGTCGTTGCGCAGCAGTGCGGTACCCGCGACGGGGCTGGTGGTGGTCCATGCGACGACGTCATTGTGATTGGGACGCGCGGCGGCATAGAACGCGTTGACGCTCCACTTTGGCGTGAAGTTGTAACCCGCCTGCACGAAGCCTCCCGATTCCTTGATGTTGCCGAACTGCGACATCGCACCAAAGATTTCCGCCAGCGCCTTGCCACTGTAGACCAGGCCCTTGAGGGTCCACGGACCAGGCTTCCACTGGCCGCCCAGGTCGTAGCCGATGCTCTGCAGGTTGTCGCGCCGCGGCTTGGCCACGATGTCGCCTACGCCGTGCAGGTCCACCTGGGAATAATGCGCCGAGAGGTAAGCCAGCCAGTCGCTGCCCTGCGCATGCAGTCGTGCTTCCAACTGCGGCTTGAAGTGGGCCGCGCCCGCGTTGAGGTAGTTGATATTGGACGTGCCCGCCTCGTTGGCGGGGCCGCTCCAGTTGCCTTCCAGCACGGCGAAATCGAAGCGCCACTTGATGCCTTCGGAACCGTGATTGAGATCCTGCATCACGATCACGCCCGGGTAGCGCCAGCCCACGATGCCCGCGCCATAGCCCAGCGGAAACGCGATGTGCGACAGCGAGGTGGGGGTGTTTTCCAGCGGGAACATCAGGTCCCACATCTGGCCGATGCGCACCGTGGTGCCCCAGGTTGGATTGGTGATGTCCATGTAGGCCTGGCGCAGGCGCGGAATCGGCTGCTGTTGTGCATAGGCGCCGGTGCCGTTGTTGCCGCCGAAGAAATCCATCTCGATGCGACCGCTGCCGTTCCAGTCTTCGTTCAACTTGGCGCCGGTGAAGTCGAGCCAGAAGCGGGTGTTGCGGATGTCCGCGCCGCTCAGCGAGCCGGTATAGCCGTTGGCCTTGTTGGCCGCCGTGGGCGGCGCCGGCAGTTCCGCGTTCTGCCCGTTGCCGTAGTTGGAGAAGGTCCGGTTCTGGCCGAACACGGTGGCATCGATGAAACCGTGCAAGGCCACCGACAGGCCAGGCGCCGTGGTGAACTGCGGCTTGGGTGCCGCTTCCACTTTGGTCGAGGTGGCCTGCGCGGTGCTTTGTGCCTGTACAGCCGTGGCCTGGGCCTGCTGCGCCGTCTGCGTGGCCTGGGTAGTGGCGGTTTTCTGTTCCTGGATCATGGCCTTCAGTTCGGCCAGTTCCTGTTCCAGCTGGTTCACCCGCTTTTCAAGCTGCTGTTCGCGCGTACTGCTCTTGGCGCTTTTGGTGGTGCTCTGCGCATGGGCCCCCAGCGGCAGGCTCAGCGCGCAAGCGATGCTGAGTGCCAGCAGGCCATGGCGGCGTGCGGTTGTAGGCAGTGTCATAGCAGGCCTCCCCAGGTCGATGACCACCTGAGAATGTCCGTGCTGCCATGCGGACGCCTATTCACCATTGGTCGAACCTCGACCAAAGTCGAAAGCGGTGACTTTGCGAAGGAAACGTAACGATCACCGCCCAACGGCTACACTCGACGGGTAACGCCGTGACCCGCGGCGACATTCCACCATCAGGAGGCCGGCAGGGCCGGCCGCAGGAGCCCCGTGATGTCCAAGGTCTACCCCGTCAGGCCCGATTTCGCCGCCAAGGCACGCATCCGCAAGGACGATTACGAGCGGCTCTACGCCGAGTCGGTGAAGGATCCGGAGGGCTTCTGGGGCAAGGTCGGCCAGCGGCTGCAGTGGATGAAGGCGCCGAGCAAGATCAAGAACGTCTCCTACGACCCCAAGAACCTGCACATCCGCTGGTATGAGGACGGCGAGCTGAATGTCGCGGCGAACTGCCTGGACCGCCACCTGGCCGAGCGCGGCGACAAGACCGCCATCATCTTCGAGGGCGACGACCCGAACGAGTCGCGCCACATTACCTATAAGGAACTGCACGCCGAGGTGTGCAAGTTCGCCAACACGCTCAAGCATCTTGGCGTGGTCAAGGGCGACCGCGTAGCCATCTATATGCCGATGGTGCCGGAAGCCGCCGTGGCCATGCTGGCCTGCGCGCGTATCGGCGCCATCCACTCAGTGGTGTTCGGCGGCTTCTCACCGGACTCGCTGGCCGGCCGCATCGCGGACTCGACCTGCAAGGTGGTGGTCACCGCCGACGAGGGCGTGCGCGGCGGCAAGAAGATCCCGCTCAAGGCCAACGTGGATGCCGCGCTGGAACGCCCAGGCACCAACAGCGTGGAGACGGTGATTGTGGTGCGCCGCACCGGCAGCGCCGTGCCGATGCAGTCGCCGCGCGACCGCTATTACCACACGCTGATGGAAGGCCAGTCCGCCGATTGCCCGCCGACACCGGTGGACGCGGAGCATCCGCTGTTCATCCTCTACACCTCCGGTTCCACCGGCAAGCCCAAGGGTGTGCTGCACACTTCGGGCGGCTACCTGGTCTACGCCAGCTACACGCATGAACTGGTGTTCGACCTGCGCGAGGACGACGTGTACTGGTGCACCGCCGACGTGGGCTGGGTCACCGGCCACAGCTACGTGGTGTACGGCCCGCTCGCCAATGGCGCGACCACGGTGATGTTCGACGGCGTGCCCAACTATCCGGACACCAGCCGCTTCTGGAACGTGGTGGACAAGCACAAGGTGACGCTGTTCTACACTGCGCCCACGGCCATCCGCGCGCTGATGCGCGAAGGCGAAGCCCCGGTGAAGAAGGCCTCGCGTACGTCGCTGCGCCTGCTGGGTTCGGTGGGCGAGCCGATCAATCCGGAAGCCTGGGAGTGGTACTACCGCGTGGTGGGTGACGAGCGCTGCCCGATCGTGGATACGTGGTGGCAGACCGAAACCGGCGGCATCCTGATCACCCCGCTGGCGGGCGCCATTGACGCCAAGCCGGGTTCGGCCACGCTGCCGTTCTTCGGCATCAAGCCGGCCATTGTCGACGCCGGCGGCGCGGTGCTGGAAGGCGCGACCGAAGGTAACCTGGTCATCGCCGATTCGTGGCCGGGCCAGATGCGCACGGTGTACGGCGACCACCAGCGCTTCATCGACACTTACTTCAGCGCTTATCCCGGCAACTACTTCACCGGCGACGGCGTGCGCCGCGATGACGACGGTTACTACTGGATCACCGGCCGCGTCGACGATGTGATCAATGTCAGCGGCCACCGCATCGGCACCGCCGAAGTGGAGAGCGCGCTGGTGGCGCACCCGAAGGTGGCCGAAGCTGCCGTGGTCGGCGCGCCGCACGACATCAAGGGCCAGGGCATCTATGCCTTCGTCACGCTGGTGGCCGGTGAACAGGGCAGCGAAGAGCTGCGCAAGGAACTCGTGGCCTGGGTGCGCAAGGAAATCGGCCCCATCGCCACACCGGATTTCCTGCAGTGGGCGCCGGGCCTGCCGAAGACGCGCTCGGGCAAGATCATGCGCCGCATCCTGCGCAAGATCGGCGAGAACCAGCCTGACCAGCTCGGCGATATCTCCACGCTGGCTGATCCGGGCGTGGTGAAGAACCTGGTGGAAGAACGCCTCATCAAGTAATGCAGTCCATCTAGGAGCGCACCCTGTGCGCGACCGCGGAGCGACGGTGTCATCCCGGGATGGGATCTTCGCGACGCGGTCGATATGGCGTCATCGCTCCGAGGTAATGCTGGTCGCGCACACGTGCGCTCCTACAGAAAAGCTGAAGAACCATGCCTGACGTACTGATCGCCGACGATCACCCGCTGTTCCGCGACGCGCTGCAACGTGCCGTTGTCGCGGCCATTCCCGATTCCAGCGTGCACAGCGCGGACAGCGTGTATTCCCTGCTCAGCCTGATCGAGCAATTTCCCGACGCCGAGCTGTTGCTGCTGGACCTGCACATGCCGGGTGCACGCGGCTATTCGGCGCTGGCGCATATCCGCGGGCAGTTTCCCGGGTTGCCGACCATCGTCGTGTCGGGCCATGAGGACGTGCAGGTCGCGCGGCGCGCGCTGGCGCATGGCGCATCGGCGTATATCCCCAAATCAACACCGGGCGAAGACATCATCACCGCCATCCGCAAGGTGCTCGATGGCGATGTCTGGCTGCCGCACCAGCTGGTCGGCGGTGGCATGGAGCTGAAGCCCGACGAGGCGGCCGTGGCCACCCGCGTGGCCACGCTCACGCCGCAGCAGTTCCGCGTGCTCACCATGATCGCCGAGGGCCTGCTCAACAAGCAGATCGCCTATGACCTTGGTGTGTCCGAAGCCACGGTGAAAGCGCACATGACGGCGATCATGCGCAAGCTCGGGGTGAACAACCGCACGCAGGTGGCGCTGGCAGCAAGCCATCTGGCGATCGATCAAGAAGCGATGCCGTCGTTGCCGGATGACGATGAGTGACCAGGGCGCGAAGAGTGAGTAAGGAGACGTGAGTAATGCGAGCGAGGAGCTTTCTCTCGTGTCTCACTTCTCGTCACTCACTGCTCGCTCTCAAGCCGTCTGCCGCCTTACCAACGCACTCAACAGGGCGCGCAACGCCGCCGGCCGCACGGGCTTGTGCAGGATCGGGTAACCCAGCGCACGCGCACGCTGCTTCAACTCGCTGCTGCCGTCCGCCGTGATCATGGCCACCGGTGGCAGTTCGCCCACCACTTCGCGCAATGCGTCGAGCGCCTGCAGGCCATCGAGGTCATCGGTGAGATGGTAATCGGCCAGGATCAGGTCGATACCGCCTCGGCGCATTTCCTGTTCGGCCTGCGTCACGTCCAACGCGGTGCGGCAATCCACGCCCCAACGCTGCAGCAGGGCGCGCATGCCATCGAGGATGGCCGGATCGTTGTCCAGGCATAGCACGGTGAGTGGCAACTGTTCGTTCGACACGGGATGCGCGCTCGCGCGCCGGCGCGATATCGCACTTTCCGCGCGCGGTACGCGCACGGCGAAGCGGCTGCCCTTGCCTACGCGCGATACCAGCTCGAGCCTGTGGTCCAGGATGCCGGCGATGCGTTCGCAGATGGACAAGCCGAGGCCCAGGCCTTTCTCCCCCCAGGGCGAAGGGCGATCGAGTCGCTGGAACTCGCCAAAGATGCGCGCGCGCTGTTCCTCGGCAATGCCGGGCCCCGTGTCCCAAACCTCGATGCGTACTTCGTTGCCGATCCGTCGCGCGCCGAGCAGGATGCCGCCCTCGCGGGTATAGCGCAGGGCGTTGGAGATGAAGTTCTGCAGGACGCGGCGCAGTAGCTGCGGATCGCTGCGCACGGCGAGCCTGGTCGGCACGACACGCAGGCGCAGGCCGCGCTGCTGGGACAGCACGGCGAATTGCGCCTTGAGCGATTCGAACAGATCAGACAGTGCCACGTTGCTCACGTCGGCCCGATAGCTGCCGGCATCCAGGCGTGAGGTATCCAACAAAGCGTCGAGCAGGTCTTCCGCGGCGCGGAACGAGGCGTCGATGCGCTCGGCGAGCAAGCTCGCTTCGCCGTCGAGCCCCGGGTGCTGTCGCAGCGCGGCAGTGAACAGGCGCGCCGCATTCAAGGGCTGCAACAGGTCATGGCTGGCTGCGGCGAGGAATCGCGTCTTCGAGGCGTTGGCCATTTCCGCCTCGCGGCGCGCGCGTGCGGCGGAGTTCAGGGCTTCGCTCAATTCCGCCGTGCGCAGGTCGACGCGTTGCTCCAGGTTTTCGTTGGCCTCGATCAACGCCTGCTCGGCGTGCTTGTAGGCGGTGACGTCGGTGTAGGTGGTGACGTAACCGCCACCGGGAAGCGCGCGTCCGCGCATCTCGATCACCGAGCCGTCAGGACGAATGCGCTGGAACACATGGGGCGAGCCAGCGTGCATGTGCGCGATGCGCTTGGCCACGTGTGCCTCGACTTCGCCTGGCCCGCATTCACCGTGGTCCGCGTTCCAGCCGATGAGGTCGGCCACCGGCACGCCGACGTAGACCATGCCGTCGGGATAGTCGAACAGTTCCAGGTAGCGCCGGTTCCACGCGACCAGCCGCATGTTCGCATCGACCACGCTGATACCTTGCGACACGTTTTCCAGCGTGGTGGAAAGAAGCTCGCGGTTGAAGCGCAGTTCCTGCGAGGCCTCGTCCATCAGCGCCATGGCCTCGGCGATGTCCAGGCCGGAACCCGAGAGGGCGCCCATCAGGATGCGTCGCGCGCTCGCGGCGCCCACGGCGGAAGCGAGCAGGCGCTCGGTGTACTGGATCAGCGCGCGATCGGCGGCCTCGCCCGATTGCAGCGGTTTGCCGCGTCGCTCCGCGTAGTCGTCGAATGCGCGCTGGCTGCTGCGTTCACCCACGATGCGTTCGGCGATGGTGCGCAGGTCGGCCACGGCCACGCGGCCACGCCAGTCACCGGCGCCCCGGCTATCGATGGCATACGGGTCGATGAACATGGCCGCGTGCAGGCGTTCTTCCAGATTGGGGCGGAAGCGCAGCGAGACGAAGATCAGGCAGGCCACGTTAACCAGCAACGACCAGAACGTGCCGTGCATCACCGGGTCCCAGCCGTTGAGGTGGAACAGCGCCCGCGGCTGCAACCAACTGAGGTTCATCGGGCCGGTGTCCAGCCAGGTGGCGGAATGGTTCATGGCGGGCAGCAGCAGGGTGTAGGTCCACACCAGAAAGCCCATCGCCAGACCTACCGCCACGCCCTTGCGGCTGGCGCCGCGCCAGTACAGTGCGGCGACGATGCCGGGGGCAAACTGCGCCACCGCGGCGAAGGCGAGCAAGCCGGTGGCTGCGAGGTTGGTGGTGTCGGCCACCACGCGGTAGTAGACATAGGCCATCGCCGCGAGCGCGATGATGGCGATGCGGCGCACGAGCAGCACCAGTTGCGAGAGATCGGCGCGTTGCTCCAGCTTGAATGCGCGGATGCGCAACAGCATCGGCATCACGATGTCATTGCTGATCATCGTCGACAACGCCACGCACGCCACGATCACCATGCCCGTGGCCGCGGAGAAGCCGCCGATAAAGGCGAGCAAGGCCATGGTGCCATCACCGTAGGCCATCGGCAGCGTGAGCACCCAGGCGTCCTTGTTGCCTGACTGCAATGACGGCAGATGCAGGCCGGCCGCCACGATGGGCAGGACCGCCAGACTCACGATCACCATGTAGATCGGAAACATCCAGCGTGCGCGCGAGACATCGTGCGGGTCTTCGCACTCCACCACGCCGATCTGGAACTGGCGCGGCAGGCAGAACATGGCGCAGAAGGCGAGCAGGGTCTGCGCGAGGAAGCCGGGCGACACGCCTTCGGCCGCCTGCTGCACCGGCAGCTGGATCGTGGCGGCGAGCCCTGGTCCGCGCCACAGTGCGTAGCCCGCGAGCACGATGAACACCACCAGCTTGATCAGCGACTCGACCGCGATGGCCAGCATCATGCCGTGGTGGTGTTCGGTGGCATCGATGGTGCGCGTGCCAAACAGGATCGCGAACGTGGCGAGAAGAATGGCGCACCACAGGGCGCTGTCGCTGAACTGCGAGGTGCCGGGCGGCACGGCGCTGCCCAGCACCGCATACGACATCGCCACTGCCTTGAACTGCAGCGCGAGGTACGGCACCACCGCGATCACGGCGATGACCGCGACCAGCGCCGCCAGTCCGTGCGATTTGCCAAAGCGGGCGCCAATGAAGTCGGCAATCGAGGTGATGTTGCGCTGGCGTGCCAGCAACACCAGACGGCGCAACAGGCCGAAGCCGAACACGAACAGCAGGATCGGGCCAAGATAGATCGGCAGGTAGCCCAGGCCTTCGCGCGCCGCCGTACCCACCGCGCCGTAGAACGTCCACGAGGAGCAATACACCGCCAGCGCAAGGCTGTACACGATGGGACGCAGTCGTGGCTGGCGCGGATAGAGCGGACGGCGATCGCCGAGGTAGGCCACGACAAACAGCAGTCCGACGTACAGCAGGGAAACCAGCAGCAATAGCCATCCGGCAATCAAGCGGTGTTCTCCGGCATGAGGGCTTCCCTTCGGGTGGGCGTATCCAGGCGCGAGGCGTCGTTCTTCGGCGCCGGCGGCGCTTGTAAGTATCGCCCCTTGGGCGGCAACATGCGCGGATGATCACTACCGACGGCCAGGCGCTGGCCCCGTTGGCGACGGCGCTGGGAGACGATGAGATCCACGTCTGGCGCCTCGCCTACGACCATCACCAGGGCCGGGCGCCCCTGCTGGCGATGCTGGGCGTCTATCTGGGCGTCCCGGCGGAAGCCGTGGAACTGGAAACACTGGAGCACGGCCGTCCGGCGCTGGCCGGCGCACGCCGTGACACGCTCTCGTTCAATTGGTCCCACTGCCAGGACCAGGCGCTGATCGCGGTGGCTCGCGGCGTGCTGCCGGGCGTCGACCTCGAACGCCTGCGCGCCCATCCCAAGGCCGTGCCCATCGCGCGGCGCTATTTCAGCCCCGACGAGACAGCGGCGCTGGAAGCACTTAGCCCCGAACAACGCGATCGCGCCTTTCTGGAACTGTGGACGGCCAAGGAGGCCGTGCTCAAGGCGCTCGGCCGGGGACTGGCGTTTGGCCTGCATCGGTTGAGTATTGCCGGGCCTTCCGACCTGCCGGTGCTGCATCGACTGGAGGGCCACGAGGCCGACCAGTGGCAATTGCACCGTTTGGCGCTCGACGAGCAACACGTCGGCACGCTGGCATGGCAAGGAGAGCCTCGCCGGATCCGGCAATGGACACTTGCCGGGGCGGTCTGATGGGCGCACTGTGTGCAACCCGCCATGGTTCCGGCGCCTTGCTGCGCCCTGCAAGCGAGTAACGAACAGCCCATGACCCTGCTCAGCGTCAACGTCAACAAGATTGCCGTGCTTCGCAATTCGCGCGGCGGTACGGAACCCGACATCCTCCGTGCCGCCCATGCCTGCATCGATGCCGGCTGTGGTGGCATTACCGTGCATCCGCGTCCGGATCAGCGGCATGTCCGTCCTGACGATGTGCGCGCGCTCGCGGCCCTGACGCGCGGTCGCGTCGAGTACAACATCGAGGGCAATCCCTTCGCCGGCGCGCGCGGCAGTTACCCTGGCCTGATCGAGCTGGCACGCGAGACGCGCCCGACGCAGGTGACGCTGGTGCCCGATGGTGACGGCCAGATCACCTCGGACCACGGTTTCGACCTGACTCGCGATATCGAAACACTCAGGCCGCTGGTCGCACAGTTGCGCGACATCGGCTGTCGGGTAAGTCTGTTCGTGGATTCGGGCGCAACCGGCTTTGATGCCGCGCTGGCGATCGGCGTGCAGCGCATCGAGATCTATACCGGCCCCTACGCGCAGGCTTTCGAAGAGGGCAATGTGCAGGCCGAGCTCGAACGCTGCGCCGACACCGCACGACGCGCGCAGCACGCAGGCCTGGCGGTCAACGCCGGGCACGACCTTAGCCAGGCCAATCTCGGCACATTCAAGGCCGCCATTCCTGGCCTGGCGGAAGTATCCATCGGACACGCACTGATTGGCGAAGCCCTCTACGAAGGCCTGACCACGACCGTGCGGAAGTACCTGCAGATACTGCGTTGAGCACGGCGCTGCGATGGCAGCGCTGCCGCGTCTGGACGTCTATACGTCTGTTGCGGGGCACGCGGGCGTCTCTGGTGTCGCGCCCATTTTTCAAATCCCCCAAAAAAGAACCCCCGCGCAAGGCGGGGGTCCAAAGGGTAGTGTTGCTGTGATTCCTGTCGGAATCACTGACCTTCAGTAAAGCCGATCTTGGTGAGACCGTAGCTCTTGGCATCCGCGAGGACGCGAGCCACGTGCTCATAGGCCACGGCGTCATCCGCGTTGATCTGCACTTCCGGCTGCTTGGCCGGATCGCCCAGACCACCGATCACCGCCAGCTGAGCCTTGAGGCCCAGCTCATCCACCGGGGTATCGTTCCAGTACAGCGCGCCGGACTGGTCGATCTTGAGGCGGACAGGTTCCGGCGGATTTTCCGGCTGAACCACGTTCGGGTTCGGCTGGGGAAGATCGATCTTCACCTTATGGGTCAGGATCGGTGCCGTGATCATGAAGATGATCAGCAGCACCAGCATCACGTCGACGAGCGGCGTGACGTTGATTTCGGCCATGGGGCCCTTGCCACTTCCAGAACTGAATGCCATGGCTGGTTACTCCTTGCCGGTCGTCATGAAGCCGACATGCACCATGCCAGCTTCCTTGGCGTCGGCGAGGACCTTCTTCACGATCTTGTATTCCGTGGTCTTGTCCGCACGGATCTGCAGCTCGGGCTGCGGCGACTGCTGCGCCGCAACCGCGAACTTCGCCTTCAGCTCGCCTTCGTTGACTTCAACGTCATCGAGGTACATCGAGCCATCCGGCTTCACGGCCAAGTCCATCGGCGTGACCTGCTCCGTATCCGTGGTCTTCGGATTCGCAGTCGGTAGCTCCACCGTGATTCGATGGGACATCAGCGGCGCCGTGATCATGAAGATGATCAGCAGCACCAACATCACGTCGACGAGCGGCGTAACGTTGATCTCCGACATCGGACCGCCGGAATTGCCTCCGGAACTCATTGCCATGGGTCAGATCCTCACTTGCCTTCGACGCGAGCGCCGGTGGCGAAGAAGTCGTGCAGGTCGTGCGCAAACTCGTCGAACTGAGCGTAGGTCAGACGGTTGGAGCGGTTGAAGAAGTTGTAGGCGAGCACGGCCGGGATAGCGGTGAACAGACCGAAGGCGGTCATGATCAGAGCTTCACCCACCGGACCGGCCACGGCTTCCATCGAAGCGTTGCCCGACGCGGAGATCTTGATCAGCGCGTGGTAGATGCCCCACACGGTACCGAGCAGACCGATGAACGGCGCCGACGAACCGACCGTGGCGAGCAGGGTCAGGCCGCCTTCAAGGCGCAGGCTCTCGCGAGCCACGGCCTGGCGCAGGGCGCGGTCGATGAACTCGGAGCGGCTGAGCGACTCGGCGAGGCGACCACCGCCGGCCGAAGCCTGCTGGTGGTGAGCGACGGCCGAAGCGGCGTCGAGGGCGATCTTCGAGAACGGTTCGCCCTTGGGCTGGGCTTCGAGTTCGCGAATGGCGTCCTGGGTCGAACCATTCGACCAGAAGCCGTTGATGACCTTGTCGGCGCGGCCGCGAACCATCGAGTTGCGGATCGCGTTGGCGACGATGAAGTACCAGGAAGAGAAGGACATCACCACGAGCACGATAAACACAATCCAACCCAGCGGGTCGAAGTTGTGGATCAGGTGGTCGAAGCCCATCGACTTCATGGCTTCGGCGTTGGTGGTACCGCCCGCGGGGGCCGGAGAAGTTTGCAGGAACATAACGCTACCCTTGGAAAGTCAAGCGTGAACTGATTGACCGTAACCGAAGTTACAGCTGATTGAGATTAAAGTTGATCGGGACGCGGACATAGCCTTCCGTCTTTTGTCCGTTCCTTATATTCGGATTGAAGCGCCACTTGCGTGCCGTTTCAATCGCGGCCTGATCCAGCTCGCGATAACCGCTGGATACCTCCACCTTGATGTCCTTCGGCGTTCCATCGACGGCAACCAGGATCATCAGCGTGACCGTGCCCTCGTGACGCTGGCGGATAGCCTGCGGCGGATACTTGGGCGTAATACGGCTGTTGTAGCTGATGTCTTGACTGGCGGTGATGTCCGCAGGCGGTGCCGGAGGAGCAGGCGGAGCCGGCGGCGCTGCCGCGACGGCATTGGCCGAATGCTCTTCCACGCTCGGCGGCGGAGCCGGCGGCGGCGGGGTCGGCGGCGGCTTGACCTGCTGAATGATCTTCGGCGGCGGCTGCTTCGGCGGCTCCGGCGGCGGCGGCGGCGGCGGCGGGGGCGGCGGCGGCGGGGGCGGCTCGATAAAGTTCACCTGGACAGTGCGTTCTTTTTCCTTCTGGACCTGCTTCGGCGGTGCCATAGGCGCCACCAGCAACAGGAACGCGAACGCATGCAGCGCGATGGCAACTGCCAGCGCCCAGGTACGCCTCCAATTGAACGGCCCTTGGCCGGTTGCTTCGTTACTTGAGGCCATCTGTCACTATCTGGAGCTAATCAATCGGTGAGACGTGGTCACGAATTCCGGTGGCAGCGATCCTGTTGGGATGACGTTTGCCACTGGACGGGAGCACGGAAAGGTTTCAACGGTACAACAGCAAATGGCATTTGTATAGCACTTGTGAGGCAGACAAATGGACGTCTATCTGCCCCGCAATTGTTACACCTCTGCCTTACTTGCTTACTGTCGGCGACTTCAGCCAAGCCTTGGCTTTTGCTGAAGTTTCTGGATCCTGTGCCGCTTTCTCCATGGCTGCGATCGCACCTGCCTTGTCCTTGAGACCACGGCAGGCTTCGGCCAGCAACATGTAAGCCGTGCCCTTGTGCTGCACGCCCTTGTCGATGCCCTGTTGGATGAGGCTCTTGGCCTCGCTGTACTTGCTGTCCTGGATGAGCAGCTGGCCGGCGCGGATGTTCGCCTCGCCGTTCTTCGCCAGCGGAACCGCCTTCTGGTAGGCCGCCAGGGCGCCCGAGGTGTTGTCGGACATGTAGTTGGCGGCGCCCAGCAGCTCGTAGTTGTCCGCGGTCTGGGTCACGATGCCCTTGCTGAAGCCTTCCTGCAGCACGGCAGCGGCCTTGGTGGCGGGTTCCTTCTGGTCACCGCTGTTCTGGCCGCTCACCAGGTAGAGCTTGGCGAGGTTGACGTAGTCCTTCTCGGTCTTGAGCTGGCCATTGGCGCGGGCCTTCTCCATCAGCGAGATCGCTTCCGGGTACTTCTGCGCCTGCATCAGCACGGCGACGGCGTTGTTCAGGGCGTTCGGGTCATTCGGGTTGGACGCGAGCTGCTGCTGCGCCATCTGGGCAGCCTGGTCGGTCTGGCCGGATTCGGAGTAGCTGGCCATGAGGATCTGGTTCCAGCTGTCGCTCGGCTTGTCGGTCATCGACTGCGCCTTCTTCACGGCGGCAATCGCTTCGGGGTACTTCTGAAGGCGGTAGTAGGCGTTGCCTTCCAGCGCGTAGGAGTCGGCGGTTTCCTTCTTGCCTTCCGTGCGCCACTTTTCGACGGTGTCGATGGTCAGCTGGTACTGCTCGTCGGCCAGGTAGAACTGGGCCAGCATGTACTCGAGCTGGAAGAAGGTGTCGTTCGGCATGGTGCCGTTGTCGAGCGCCTTCTTGAGCAGGTCGATGGCGCCCTTCACGTCGCCGTCGTTGTAGTGCACGTTCGCCAGGCCCTGCAGGGCCAGCGCCTGTGCGTACTTGCTCTTGCTGCTATCGGCGATCGGCTGGAGGATCTGCGTCGCCTTTTCCTTGTCCTGGTTGTTGACCGCGTCAAGGCCTTCGTTGATCGCCTTCTGATCCTTCTCGCTGGTGAGGTCCAGCTTCGGTTCCTTGCGGGTCGCATTGGGGTAGAGCGCTTCCTTCTTGTCCTTGGAAGAGCTGTCGCCTGCAATGACCGGCGTGCTCACCACGGCAAGGGCAAGCGCCGAGCCGGCAAGCATCTTGATCAGGGGAACACGCTTCATGGCAGGCCTCAATGTAGGTTTCACGCGATTACTACGCGGGGGATCGCTGAGCGTAACCTGACTCGGCAACAGATAACAAGTCGCAGCGCGACATAAAAGATTGTTAAAAATCAATAAGTTGAACCATACGCCAATGACTGGGCCTGATTTTCAAGGCACGGCGCCCTGTCGGGCGTGACTTTTTGGCCTGGAAACACGCTATCGGCGTTATTTTCCTGACTTTAGCTAATGCACTAGCGCGTTAGTACGCGATGCCGAAAGAAAAGCCGTGGGCCCTGCGGATCCTGCCCGCAGGGCCCACGGCCGTTGCCTCAGATGTCGAGGTTGGCGACCTTCAGGGCGTTGGCTTCGATAAAGTCGCGGCGCGGCTCCACCGCCTCGCCCATCAGCATGGAGAACATCTGGTCGGCGGCGAACGCGTCTTCGATGCCCACCTGCAGCATGCGGCGGGTTTCCGGATTCACGGTGGTCTCCCACAGCTGTTCCGGGTTCATTTCACCCAGGCCCTTGAAGCGCTGGATCATGCGGCCCTTCTTGCCTTCTTCCAGCAGCCAGTGGCGTGCTTCGGCAAAGTTCTGCACGCCACGCGAGCCGTTGCCGCGGCGAACCACGGCGTCCGGCTGGACCAGGCCGGAAAGCTGCTGGCTCATCTGCAGGATCGGACGGAACTCGGCGCTGCTGAAGAACGGCTGCGGCAGCAGCCAGGTGTGGCTGAGGCCGTGCTGCTCCTTGACCACCTCGATGGCGGCCGGCTGCTCGCCTTCCGCAGGACGCAGCGCGAGGCGGTAACGGGGCTTGCCCAAGCCGCTGGCCGCGAGGCGCGATTCCACACCCTTCAACCAGACCTGCATCGCCGCACTGTCCGTCCACACCGCCGGTTCCAGCGGTGCGTGTTCGAGCAATGCGGTGAGCACGGTGGCGTCGAAGCGGTGGCCGAGGCGCTCGATCTGATCGAGTGCCACCTGGTAGTCGCGCAGCAGCTTCTCCAGCGGCTCGCCGCTGATCGCCGGCGCATCGGCCGTCGGCTCAAGCCCGGCGCCATCCACGGCGCTGTTGACGAGGTAACCGTTGAGGGCCGCGTCGTCCTTCAGGTACATCTCGTTCTTGCCCTGCTTGATCTTGTAGAGCGGCGGCAGGCCGATGTAGACGTGGCCGCGCTCGATCAGCTCGGGCATCTGGCGGTAGAAGAACGTCAGCAGCAGGGTGCGGATGTGCGAGCCGTCCACGTCCGCGTCGGTCATGATGACGATGCGGTGGTAGCGCAGCTTGTCCGGGTTGTACTCCTCCTTGCCGATGCCCGTGCCGAGCGCGGTGATCAGCGTGCCGACTTCGGCGGAGGACAGCATCTTGTCGAAGCGGGCCTTTTCCACGTTGAGGATCTTGCCCTTCAACGGCAGCACGGCCTGCGTCTTGCGGTTGCGGCCCTGCTTGGCGGAACCGCCTGCGGAATCACCCTCGACCAGGAACAGTTCGCACAGGGCGGGATCCTTCTCCTGGCAGTCGGCGAGCTTGCCCGGCAGGCCGGCGATATCCAGCGCGCCCTTGCGGCGGGTCATCTCGCGTGCCTTGCGGGCGGCCTCGCGGGCGCGGGCGGCGTCCACCACCTTGGAGGCGATGGCCTTGGCTTCGTTCGGGTGTTCCAGCAGGAACTCGCCCAGCTTCTCGTTGACGGCCTGCTCCACCGCGGTCTTCACCTCGGAGGAAACCAACTTGTCCTTGGTCTGCGAGGAGAACTTAGGGTCCGGCACCTTCACCGAGAGCACGGCGATCAGGCCTTCGCGCATGTCGTCGCCCGACAGCGCGACCTTGGCGTTCTTGGCCAGGCCTTCCTTCTCGATATAGCCCTGCAGCGAGCGCGTCAGCGCGGCGCGGAAGCCCGTGAGGTGGGTGCCGCCGTCGCGCTGGGGAATGTTGTTGGTGAAGCAGTACATCGTCTCCTGGTAGGCATCGGTCCACTGCATCGCCAGTTCGACCGAGATGCCTTCCTGCATGGCGCTCAGGCTGATCACGTTGGGGTGCAGCGCGGTCTTGAGCTGAGCCAGGTGCTGTACGAAGGACTTGATGCCGCCCTCGTAGGCAAACGTGTCATGGCGCCCTTCGCCCCGCTCGTCCTTCAGGTCGATGGTGACGCCCGAATTGAGGAACGCCAGCTCGCGAAGGCGCTTGGCCAGGATGTCGTAGTGGAATTCGATGTTGGAGAAGGTGTCCGTGCTCGGCAGGAAGCGGACGGTGGTGCCGGTCCTGTTGGCGGCCGGGCCGACTTCCTTCACGGCGTACTGCGGCTCGCCCAGGGCGTATTCCTGCTGGTACTCCTTGCCGTCGCGGTAGATGGTCAGCCACAGGTGCGAGCTGAGCGCGTTCACCACGGACACGCCCACACCGTGCAGGCCGCCGGAGACCTTGTACGAGTTCGCGTCGAACTTGCCACCCGCATGCAGCACGGTCATGACGACTTCGGCGGTGGAACGGCCCTCTTCCGGATGCGTGTCGACCGGGATGCCGCGGCCGTTGTCGGTCACGCTGACGGAGCCGTCCTCCAGGATGGTCACGGTCACGTGGTCGCAATAGCCGGCAAGGGCTTCGTCGATCGAGTTGTCGACGACTTCGAACACCATGTGGTGCAGGCCGGTACCGTCATCGGTGTCGCCGATGTACATGCCGGGGCGCTTGCGCACCGCTTCCAGTCCCTTGAGAACCTTGATGTTGCTCGAGTCGTAGGTTTTATCGTTCATTCGGTGACCGATTCCTGGCGCCTTTTCCCACCCGGTTCGGCGCCTTTCAGGGCCGGATGGGGACACAATCGATGGATTATAGCAGGGGGTTGAGAAGGCCTTGTTCCACGTGGAACACCCGGGCCGGACCCACCTGCAGGGCCTCTGGTACCTCGGTGCCGGTAACCAGCACCTGCGCCCCGACGGACCTTAGCTGGTCCACCACGGCGGCCTGATGGGACTTGTCGAGCTCGGAAGCAAGATCATCCAGGCAGACGATGGGCCACTCCCCTCGCCGCTCGGCGTAAAGCGACGCCTGAGCCAGGGTGCAACCCAGGGCGGTGAGCTTCTCCTGCCCGCGGGACAGGTGTTCCCTCAGCGGTGCGTGCTCGAACACGATGGACCAGTCGGCACGATGTGACCCGATGGTGGTGTGCCCCCGGGCGAGATCCCTGCCCCGTTGGCTGGCGAGCAGCTCGCCCAGCGAGACATCGTCTGCCCAGCCCCGCCGGTACCGCATCTCGACCGGGCCAAGTTCCGGTAAAAGCCCCGCCAAAGCCCTACCTATATGGGGGCGAAGCGCCGCCAAATACAGCTCCCTGAGGCGATCGATGGTCGACGCAGTAGCGTCCAGCTCGGCTTCCCAGGGCAGAAACAGGGCCTCCGGCGGAGGTGTGGCCGCGCGAAGCAGGGTGTTCCGCTGTTTCAGGGCTCGCTGATACCGGCGCCATGCCGAAATGAATTCGTGTTCCACGTGGAACACACCCCAATCGAGATAGCGGCGGCGCTCTTCCGCCCCGCCCGCGATCAGCGCGTGCGAGCCCGGCTCGAAGCAAACCACGGCGCACTCCCCCACCAGTTCGCTCAGGCTGGCGGTTTCGCCATCCATCTTGGCTTCCCAGCGGGCTCCCTGCCGGCCAAGACCAAGTCGCCTCACCCGCCCGTCCTCGTGCCGTAGCTCCGCGAACACCGACAAAGCATCGGCACCGCGTTGAAGCAAGGCGTCCTTGGCTCCCGCCCGGAACGACCGGGCATGGGAGAGAAGAAAGGCCGCCTCGAGAACGCTGGTTTTTCCCGCGCCATTGGCACCGGAAAACACCGTAACGCCCGGTTCCAGGGAAATGGAGGCATCCGCCAGGCAGCGCAGCCCGCGAATTCGAAGGGTTTCCAACCTCATGTCAGCAAACTCCGGAAGCAAGAACGCCGGAGCGTCTTTCGACGGCTCCGGCGTTCAGTGCTGGCTTGCCCTTACAAGGCAAACAATTCATCGGTGTCAGAGGCGCAGCGGCATGATCACGTGGCGGGCCTGATCGTTGTCGTCTTCCTGCACTAGGCAGCTGGACTGGGCATCACGCAGATTCAACCGGGCCTTGTCACCGCGCAGGGCGCCGAGTGCATCCAGCAGGTAACCGACGTTGAAGCCCACGGCCAGATCGGACACCGGCGTCTCGGCCTCGACCTCTTCCACGGCCTCTTCCTGCTCGGGATTGTGCGCGACGATGCGCAGCTTGCCCGGCGACAGTTCCAGCTTCACACCGCGATACTTTTCGTTGGAAAGAATGGCCGCGCGCTGGAGCGCACCACGAAGCACTTCGCGATCCAGCGTGGCGTGCTTGTCGGCGCCCAGCGGAATGACCGCTTCGTAATCCGGGAAACGACCGTCGATCAGCTTCGAGGTAAAGACCACGTCACCGCGACGGACACGAAGGTGATTACGGCCAAACTCCAGCTCGATCTGGCCATCGCCCGTCTCGAACAAACCGATCAGCTCGTTCACGCCCTTGCGCGGAATGATGATCTGACGGCGCGAGGACACTTTGCTGTCCAGCTTCGTTTCTTTCAGCGCCAGACGATGACCGTCGGTAGCCACGCAACGAAGCGTGTGCTCCTGCAGGTCCAGCAGCATGCCGTTCAAGTAGTAGCGCACGTCCTGGTTGGCCATGGCGAACGCGGTGCGCTCCATCAGATCGCGCAGCACTTCTTCCGGCAGCGTGACCCGCTCAACCAGCTCTATTTCATCGATGGTCGGGAATTCGGTGGCTGGCAGCGTGGCCAGCGTGAAGCGACTGCGTCCCGCATTCATTGCCACGCGGTCGCCGTTGAGCTTCAGCTCGATCTGCGCGCCGTCCGGCAGCGCACGCACGATGTCGAACAACTTGCGTGCGGGAATGGTGATCTCGCCGTCGACCAGCTTGTCCGCTGGTGTCGTCGCGATCATTTCCACTTCCAGATCCGTACCGGTCATCGACACTTTGCCGTCGGCGACCTTCACCAGCAGGTTGGCCAGCACCGGCAGTGTCTGACGGCGTTCGACCACGCCCACGACCTGCTGCAACGGTTTGAGCAGAGCTTCTCGTTGAATGCTGAATTGCATGTATGCGCTTCCCCAATCCTGCTTTTCTGTTTTTAAAAGAAGTTCTGTGGTGGTGGTAGGTGCCGTGGATAACTCAAAAATCTGAAATTACCCTTGAAAATCAATACGTTGAAAGATTTTCAGCTTGTGTCCCAAATAGCCGGATGACTGTGTGTCGATTGTGGATAACTCTATCGTCCAAATCGTCCACCTATTATCCACAGGTTGCCACAGTACTTTTCAAGCAATCAGTGCACAGCCCCACCGGTTTTCAGCCGGTAAGGATGCGGATGAGCTGTTCCCAATCCTGACGCATGCGTGTGTCGGTCTCGCAAAACTTCTTGATGGTGCGGCAGGCATGCAGCACCGTCGTGTGGTCGCGCCCGCCGAAGGCCTCGCCGATCTCCGGCAGGCTGTGTTCCGTCAGTTCCTTGGACAGCGCCATGGCGATCTGGCGCGGGCGCGCCAACGAACGCACGCGGCGCTTGGACAACAGATCCTGCAGGCGCACCTGGTAGTAGTCGGCCACCGTCTTCTGGATGTTGGGCACCGTTACCGCCTGCGCATGCGTGGCGAGCAGGTCGCGCAGGGTTTCCTCGGCGAAGTCGATGGTGATGGGCTTGCCGTAGAAGTTGGCGCGCGCGGCCAGCGTGTTGAGCGCGCCTTCGAGGTCGCGCACGTTGGAGCGGATGCGCTTGGCCAGCAGCATGGCCACGTTCTCCCCCACCGCCACGCCCTTGTCGTGGGCCTTGGAGAGCAGGATCGCCGCACGGGTTTCGAAGTCCGGCGGCTCGATCGCCACCGACAGGCCCCAGCCCAGGCGCGACTTCAGGCGCGGCTCCAGCTTGTCCACTTCCTTGGGATAGCGGTCGCAGGTCAGGATGATCTGCTGCTTGGACTCGAACAGCGCGTTGAAGGTGTGGAAAAACTCTTCCTGCGTGGTGTCCTTGCCGGCGAAGAACTGGATGTCGTCGATCAGCAGCGCATCCACCGAGCGGAAGCGGCGCTTGAACTCGTCCATGCTCTTGGTGCGCAGCGCCTCGATCATCGAGCCGACGAACTGCTCCGAACGCAAGTACAGCACCTTGAAGTCCGGATTGCGCTCGCGCATCAGGTTGCCGGTGGCGTGCATCAAGTGGGTCTTGCCCAGGCCCGTGCCGCCGTACAGCAGCAGCGGGTTGTAGGCACGGCCCGGATTCATCGCCACCTGCATGGCGGCGGCCTTGCCCAGCTGGTTCGACTTGCCCTCGACGAAGGTTTCGAAGGTGTAGTGCGGATCCAGGTTGTGGCTAAAGGTCGCGGCCGGCGCCTCGGCCACCACCGGCTCCACCTTGGCGGGCGCCGGTGCTGCGGCGGGCTTGCCGGTCGGGCTCACACGCGGCGAGCTTGAGCCCACCTCCAGGCGCACGGTCAGGTCATGGCCGGTGAGCTGGCTGATCACCGTTTCGATGCGGGCCAGATAGCGCTCGCGCACCGTGTCCAGTGTGTACGGATTGGGCGCGAACAGCTTCAGGCCATGCGTGTCGTCGCGTGCCTGCAGCGGCATCAGCCACGTATGCAGGTCTTCGGCGTTCAATTCGCCCTCGAGACGCTCGAGACAGCGCCGCCACAGGTCACTCATGGGAAGTCTTCAACCACTGCAAGGAGCGCTTTCGCGCGGGGTGGACCGGAAAGTCTAGCAGCAGGAACCGATCTTTTTGGTACGGATATCCACATGGATATCCACAGGCAATCAACAGCCCTTTGTCAACCCCGAAAACGCCCTATTTGACATGGCCCCAAACCACCCCGCATAATTTCCAACCTTTTTATCAACTTACTTTGGAGGAAGCCATGTCCAAGCGGACCTTCCAGCCCAGCAAGCTCAAGCGCGCCCGCACCCACGGCTTCCGTGCCCGTATGGCCACGGCCGATGGTCGCAAGATCCTCAACGCCCGTCGCGCCAAGGGCCGCAAGCGCCTGATCCCGTAAGCGGCGGGCATCCATGCCTGCCGCCGGCCTGCCGCGCGAGGCGCGGCTCCGCCGCGCCGGTGATTTCGCTGCTCTGCGTCAAGCCAGCGGCCGCTTCGGCGGCCGCTGTTTTTCTGTGCGCTATCGGGTCAACGACCTGGGCCACCCGCGCCTGGGCCTGGCCATTTCCAAGCGCGTCTCCAAGCGCGCGGTCGATCGCAACCGTATCAAGCGCCTTATCCGCGAGTCGTTTCGCCGCGCCCGCCTTGAGCTTCCGCCCGTCGACCTCATGGTGATGGCGCGCGAGCAGGCCTGCGGCCTGTCCGGCCCGGAGTTGCTCGCCGAACTGCAGCAGCTGTGGAAGAAATTGCGTTCCGCCAACATCGAGGCCACGTTGAAGCCGGGCGACCCGACCGGCACAATCGTGCGTTGACCTTTTTCCACCCTCTTCCGCGGCTAGGCGTCGCGGTATGCACCGGATCTGCCTCGCGATGAATCAAACGCGCACGTTCCTCATCTTTGCCCTGCTGGCCGTGGCCTATCTGTTGTTCCAGGCCTGGGAGAAGGACTACGGCCCGAAGCCGCCGGCCGTCGCCGCGACCGCCGCGGGCACGAGCGCCGACAGCAGCGTGCCGGGTGCCACCTCGTCGAGCGCGCCGGCCGCCGTGCCGGGCACCGTCAGTGAGGCGTCCGCCCAGCTGATCACCGTGAGCACCGACGTGCTGCGCCTGACCATCGATACGCGTGGCGGCAGCGTGGTGCGTTCGGAGCTGCTCCACTACCCCGTGGCGCCGGTGACCAAGAAGGATCCGGACCCCGCGCCGGTGCGCCTGCTCGATGACGACCGCGCCCAGTACTTCGTGGCGCAGAGCGGCCTGGTCAGCAACCAGGGCAGCGCACCCGACCATCGCGCCGTGTTCTCCGCGGCGCAGACCAGCTACGCGCTGGCCCAGGGACAGGATGAACTGAAGGTCGACCTCAACTGGCAGGACGCCGCGGGCCTCAAGGTCACCAAGACCTTCGTGCTCAAGCGCGGCAGCTACGCCATCACCGTCGACCAGAAGATCGACAACGGCGGCAGCACTGCCTGGGCCGGCAACGCCTACGAGCAGCTGCAGCGCGTGGCCCCGGTGCAGCAGAAGAGCTGGTGGCAGAACTTCAGCGACCCGTCGTCGCACAGCTTCTACGGCGCTGCCTGGTACAGCCCGGATGACAAGATGTCCACGCTGCCCTTCAGCGACTTCATCAAGAAGCCGCTCAACCACGCCATCACTGGCGGCTGGGCGGCGATGCTGCAGCACTACTTCTTCGTGTCGTGGATCCCGTCGGCACAGGACGCCAACACCTACACCACCAGTGTGATCAATCCGGACACCGCGCAGCCGGTGTACCTGATCCGTGCCGTGGGCCCGTCGATCAATGTGGCACCGGGCCAGAGCCAGAGCACCGCGTCGCGCCTGTATGTTGGTCCGAAGCTGCAGGGCACGCTGGACCAGGTGGCGCCGGGCCTCGACCTGACCACCAACTACGGCATGCTCACCGTGGTGGCGCAGCCGTTGCACTGGCTGCTCTCGCAGCTGCACGCCATCGCCGGCAACTGGGGCGTGGCCATCATCCTGCTGGTGCTGCTGCTGAAGGCGGCCCTGTGGAAGCTCACCGCCACGCAGTTCCGCTCCGGCGCCAAGATGCGCAAGCTGCAGCCGCGCGTGAACGCTCTCAAGGAGCGTTACGGCGACGACAAGATGAAGATGCAGCAGGCCATGATGGAGCTGTACAAGAAGGAGAAGGTCAACCCGATGTCGGGCTGCCTGCCGGTGCTGATCACCATGCCCGTCTTCTTCGGCCTGTACCGCGTGCTGATGGAAAGCGTGGAGCTGCGCCATGCGCCGTTCTTCGGCTGGGTGCACGACCTGTCCGCGCCCGATCCGTTCTTCGTGCTGCCGGTGATCTACATCCTGGTGATGCTGGCCACCCAGTGGCTCTCGCCGTCCGCCGCGGGCATGGACCCGGCGCAGCAGAAGATGATGAAGGTGATGCCGGTGGTGTTCGGCTTCATGTTCCTGTTCTTCCCGGCCGGCCTGGTGCTGTACTGGGTGATCAACGGCATCACCAGCCTGACCCAGCAGTGGCTGATCACGCGCAGCGTGGAGCGCGCGGACGAGAAGGCCAAGGCGGCCTGATCGTTTGAAGGCTCCGGAGAAAAAGGCCGCTGACGCGGCCTTTTTCTTGCCCGTCATCCCGGCGCAGGCCGGGATCCAGTAGCGGCAATGATCGGTCTTCGCGCCAGTGTTAATACGCCATGCGCTTCCGCGAAAACCGAAAGCCTGCGCTACTGGATCCCGGCCTGCGCCGGGATGACGGTGAGGAAAACGATGCCGTTTTCGCAATCCCGCACGCAAACCGCATAATTCGCCCCATGACCCCTACCGACACCATCGCCGCCATTGCCAGCGCACCCGGCGCCGCCGGTGTCGGCGTGCTGCGCGTGTCGGGCCCGGCCGTGCCGGGCATCGCCGCCGAACTGCTGGGCCGTGACCCCGATCCGCGTCGCGCTCATTTCACCGCCTTCCGCGAGCGGCAGGGCGAACTGATCGATCGCGGCCTGCTGCTCTACTTCCCTGCCCCCGCCTCCTACACCGGCGAACACGTGCTGGAACTGCAAGGCCACGGCAGCCCGGTATTGCTCGATGCACTGTTGCGCCGCGTGTGTGCCATGGGCGCCCGGCTTGCGCGACCCGGTGAATTCACCGAACGCGCCTTCCTCAACGGCAAGCTCGACCTCGCCCAGGCGGAAGCGGTTGCCGACCTTATCGCCGCGCGTTCACAGGCCGGCGCGCGCGCCGCGCTGCAGTCGATGGAAGGGGCGTTCTCGCGCAAGGTGCACGATCTGCTGCAGGCGTTGATCGCACTGCGCGTGCATATTGAGGCCGCCATCGACTTCCCTGAGGAGGAAATCGACTTCCTGGCCGACCCGGCGATCATGCAGCAGCTCGAAGCGCTGCGGGCGCAGCTGGCCGACCTGCTGCGCGAAGCGCAACGCGGCGTGCGCCTCAACGACGGTTTGCGCGTCGCCATCATTGGACGTCCAAACGCCGGCAAGTCCAGTTTGCTCAACGCGCTCGCGGGCAGCGACCGCGCCATTGTCACCGACATTGCCGGCACCACGCGCGATGTGCTGCGCGAATCGCTGAACCTCGATGGCATCGCGCTGGAACTGGCTGACACGGCTGGCCTGCGCGAGACGGACGACCCCGTCGAGCGTGAAGGCGTGCGCCGGGCGCACGGCGAACTCGCCCGGGCGGACGTCGCCCTGCTCGTCACCGATGCACAGCACGCCGAACACGATCTCGCCTTGCTTGGCGACCTGCCGCCAAGCGTCGAGCGCATCGTACTGGTGAACAAGATTGACCTGGACAGTCACGCTGCGCGCTATGAGGTTCGCAGCGACGCGATTTGGGTATGGGCATCGGCCAAGACCGGCGCCGGCCTGGACGCATTGCGCGACCATCTCAAGCAACTCGCCGGTGCCGGCAGCGGCGAAGGTGCGTTCAGTGCGCGCCGACGCCATGTACTGGCGTTGGAACAGGTGGCAGCCCATCTGGGGCTCGCGGACGAGGTGCTTCGTGCCACGCGCGCGGGTGAACTCGCCGCGGAAGAATTGCGCCAGGCCCAGCATGCACTGGGTGAAATCACTGGCACCTACACCAGCGACGACCTGCTGGGCGCCATCTTCAGTTCGTTCTGCATCGGAAAATAGTTATTCGTCCACGAGCGTCCATTGGGGTCTCTGGAAAAAAGAAAAATGGCGTCATGTAGCCATTCGACTGTCCACGGACGTACTCGAACGGGGGCTATGGTTAAACCCAAGGCCGCTCGTGCGGCCCTGGGTTGGGGTGACGCGATAAACCTGGGCTACTGATAGAGCATGGTAAAGGTCATCGCCGAGTTGGCGGTGCCGGGGCCCACCGTCGCGGCGGTTTGGTAGTAGCGGGCCTTGAACGGGATGGTGTAGCTGCCGCCCGTGGTCTTGCTATAGCCACTGAACGTTTTGTACGTGGCCAACGGCATCACCGCGCCATTGCCATCCAGCAACTGCACACCTACGCCCGTGGCACTCGAACTGCCATCCAGCGCCACCACCGACTGCGCGCTGTTGAGCACCGTGGTGACGGGATCGATGCGGTACTGGATGGTATTCATGGATGCGGGACAGCTGTTGAGGCTGACGTTGAAGCTGGTGGCGGCGGTGAAGGTGTTCAGGCCAGTCAACTCGGTGCGGCTATGCGCCCCCAACGGCACGGTGACGTCCGGTGTGGTGCAAGCCAACACGGTGATCTGTGTCGAGGTGAACGCAAACGTGACGAAAGGCCAATCCGTATTGATCGCGTAATTGTTGAAGCCAGCCGCTTGCACCAAGGTTCCTGCGTTCGTTACCCCGGGGGACACCGGCCCCGTGGTCACCAGCATGGCGCGTATGCCTCCGCCCATGTTCATGGGGGACGCTTCGGTGTTGGCCCAGCCACACGGCGCGTACGTGGACCAGCCAGATATTGCCTGTTGAACCCCGCCCCCAAAGCTGTTTCCACCACCGGGCTTTAAGTCACCCCAGCTCTGCCAACCGGTGCCGCCACAATAGGCATTGGAGTAGACCTCATAGGACACCGCCATGCCGACGCCTGGAACACCAGTCTCCCATAGACTGTAGATAACACCCGAGTTGGTATACGTCTTTCCGCTGCCGGAGAGTCCCACGGCCTGGTACGCGAGGCCTTTCGGCGAATTGCTCACCGCGGAGGCTGGCCCCGTTTGGCAGTTGGTGTACCAGTTGGTGGACGTGGGGCTACTGATCCAGCCGGTCAGTGCGGTGCCTATGGGTGTGTCACGCGGCACGGCCACGCTTGCCGGCATGGATACCGGCATCACTTGCCCACCGCCCCCGGAACACCACGCCGCCTTGGCGCCATGACTGCTTAGCAATAGCAGAACAAACACCACCATCTGAAAGAACGCGCTGCGGCATCGCGATGGTTTCGCGTTGAGGAAACCCATCTCAGTAACCTCCGCGCGATACCGCGATTCTATGTTGTTTGAACCACTTCTTTTCCATCCTAACCTCTCATGCCTCGTTGTGCTTTGCGGCGTTGTGCGTTCGTTGACGCATCGTGGTTCATACCCGACAGTTGGCAACACCGCGCGCACACGGTGGCCCTTTTTTGTGGTGGCACGCATCCACGACCCACGGCTCGTCAAGGTGGCGTGTTCACCAACCAATGACTCGTGCAGGGCGTGACGCGTTGCCGATACGTCTAGACCTGTAGACCTAGATACGCGTCGGCGCTGCCAGTCTGGCTCTTCCAGACCGCTGTGGACGCGTGGGGTCCATATCATTGGGATGACAGGGCCTGCGGCATGACCTTACATTCGTGCCTTCGGCGCGGCGGGGCGCCAACGCGCGTCGTCAAGTTCGGCGACCGGCTTCACGAGCCGCGACGATGCGCGAACTTCATCGTTATTCGACAGGGGCCGTCGCCGGACGCCACTCCCGTTCACGTCAGTGCGCATCGTGCTCGGAAGGAAATGACCCACGGACGGCACAAGCCATCCTTGTCAGGCTTTGCGTGTTTGAAGGAATAACCCTATAGGGCCTGGGTGCTATCGCTACACCGATGCGCGGTGGGCGCTGTAACTTTAATGAGCGTTCCATAAAGGCTGCCGGGGTTCGGCAACCGGGGTCAGGTCGGACCGAAAACCGAGGTAGCGATGCACATCATCCATGCGACCAACGTGATGTAGGGCGGGGTGCGGGTGACGTTGGGTTGGGGTGCATCGCCACCCCGGATTCTCGCTGCGCTTCATCCGGGCTATTCGCTGCGGCGCCGACAGGGCCAAGGCTCCCTCACCGTCAGCCCCACCACGCTATATTCTTGGAATGTTCGCTTTCGACCCATGGCGGACATCATCGGTGCGGGGCACTGGCGGCGTTGCGCTAAGCTGGGGATGTGAAGCTCGCCGCACCTTCCCTCCGGCTTGGCTCCTGATGCGGTTGATGCGACGAGCTTCCTTGGTTCTGGCTGCCTCGGATGGTTCCAAGGCCGGATCAGGTTGCTTGGCTCGCCGACGACTAAAGCGCTTATCAACGTCCTGCTGCGTGCGCCCGAAGTGCGCCATGCAATCCTCTACATCCGCAAGATAGCGGTTTGCCAGCGGAGGAATTTCGGAGAACGCACCGATGCGATACATTTCGGTGCCGAGGTTATTGACACGACCGAGAACGACGTGATCCGGTGTTCGTCGAATGCTCAGCGTAGGAACGAGATACATATCCTCCACATGGCTGCCAGTTTGATCCAATCTAAGCAGCAACAATAAATCTGTACGATGCGCGTCAACGAGCTCAAACATCCAACGCACAAAGCCAGTTTTGAGGCGCTTTGCTCGAACTAGCTTTATGTGGATACCCCAAGACGCATCCACGTCTAAAATGCACTCTTTGTAGTTCATCTGAACGCTATGGCCTTGCGCCATCAGAGTCGCCGCTACATCGTTCATCATTTTCTTGCGGTCGGAGTTATTGGCAGCCCTGCGCGCAACCCATGAACAGTCTTTTGTTGGTTGAATACCAGCGGCGAGATACGCGTTCACTAAGCTTCCAAAGTGCTTGGCGTAGGTTGTTGACGACGGACCACCACAGCGACTGTTCAATATTTGCGTTGTCACTTTTCCGTTCTCGGCGTAAACCTCCTTGAGCGAGTCGAGCAGTGATGCCTTATCCCAGGCCTTCCATGTTTGGGAAAGCCTCTTAGCGGCGGCCTGATAGAGCGATAGAGGAACAATCGGATCGAAGACGCCTTCATGCCTAATGATCCTGGTGGGCATCTTTGCCCTTTTAATTTGGCCGGTCTGATGAAAGCTTCTGAATACCAAGTTGCCAATGTAGCGCTCATCGATGAGGATCATTCTCACCATTGAAAACG
Source organism: Dyella japonica A8 (assembly GCF_000725385.1). Lineage (NCBI taxonomy): Bacteria > Pseudomonadati > Pseudomonadota > Gammaproteobacteria > Lysobacterales > Rhodanobacteraceae > Dyella > Dyella japonica. The sequence continues at coordinate 814,395 of NZ_CP008884.1, forward strand.
TCCAACACCGGCCGTTTACGCGTGCGGCAGGATCGTCGTTCAAGCCCTTCACTATGGCAGGTATGCTCAGTCGAAGTTCTGCATACTGTCGAAATATTCTTTGAACAACTACCTGTTCATGCCGTGGGCCCGGGCGAATCATGAGTTGATCCCCCGGGTGATGGCGGCAGCACCCATCTTCGACGGTTCCCTCGACTACTCCGTCCTTATTGACAACAGCACGACACAACCCTATCCGGGGACGCGAACCGGTGTGCAACCCTGCTTTGGCCATGCGCCATCGAGCATCAGTGACTTTCTGCGATAAGTCGCGACTGTATTCGGCGGCCATGGTTCGCTTAAGGCTTTTCAGTACAAAGGATATCGGACCCTCGTACGCATCGAAGCCTTCCGCGCAGTAGATGACCTCAATACCCGCCTGTCTGCAAAGGTGCTCGTAATACGCCGACTCGTCGGCATCTTGATAGCGGCCCCACCTACTGACGTCGTAGGTAAGAATGGAGTTGAATCCACATTGCCCTGACTTTACCTGTTCAATTAGGCGTCTCATGGCGGGGCGTCCTTCGAACGTAAGTCCGCTTTTTGCTTCATCGCAAAACTGTTCGACAACTTCAATGTCATGCTCAACCGCATACGCGTAGAGCGCGCAGCTTTGATTTTCAATCGAATACTTTTGTCGGTCAGTCGACATGCGTAGATACAGCGCGGCCCTTCGTTGGGTCGCTTGAACGATGTGTAATTTCGGAGACATAGGTTGCTCCTCGCTAGGCGCGATGGTAGCTACATCACCTGAGATTCCCCCCAAGCGTTGAGTCGAGCATTCAGCGCTTTGTCGGAACAAGATATACGTCACGTAGAAGCGATGCTCAATGTCTTTGGCTAAAACAGGAGCGGGTCCGTTTTTCCCCTGCCTGGTTGGGAAGGAATGAACCTGACTCCGTTTCTTCGTTCTTCTGGCCAGGCTTGAAGTAGCATTGGGTTGAATAAAGGGTGCCCGCTCTCGACTCGAAGCGGACATACGGAGTTGCGCTCAGGCGGTGAGACATCGCCGGCGTAGGCTGGCACGATGAGCACCGGCATCGTCATCGAATCGGAACGGCCTGGCACGATTGCCGCGCACGACCTCTATCTTTTCCGAGTGATTGAACCTCACGTCACCGGCAACTTTGCCACGCTGGTGCACATGCGTATCGATGACCAATGGCACCTGATTTGGTATCCGAACGTTAGTTCTGACCGCCTGCGGTCCTTCGAGGTCGGGTCCAAGGAAAAGGGCTTCCGCCGGGTTGAACGATGGGCGGCTTTGCACGGCGCATCCCTCCCGGCCCAGGTTTGCGGTGGGCATGGTCGTTTCTCGACCTATGAGACTCGGCGCCTTTAGCTTGGCGCCATGACCACGCGCGCCGCCCTCCAAAAAGCTCTGAACCGCATTGAGGCCTATCTCCCTCACCTCCTGGAGCAGTTCCCGGAGCCGGGTGAGTTCTGGCCAGCCTTTGCCGGAGAGTCCGAAGCTGTGATCGAGGGGGCTGGCCAGGATCACGAGTGGGTCGCCGACAGGCTCGAGAGTATGCTGACCTTTCACGGGGCGCCGGCCCCATAGGGGACGCGCCGTGTGCTACTCCGCCGAGGTGTGGGAAGACTTCCGGCTCTATGAGCGCCTGGGCGGTACGCTCGACATTCACGCTTTCGCGAAGATGATGGAGGCGCGCCGCTTTACGGGTGACTTGTTCAAGGTCGTGCCTAAGGCCATGCGCGAGCCCTTCCTGCACCCACGCAATGAGGGCGAGAAGGGCGTCAAAGAGAAGATGCTCGAAGCCCACCGGGCAGCCACTCTGGCGATCGAGGAAGAAATCGCGGTGCAGACCGAGCGCCTGGTGAAAGCGGAGGCCGTGCTTGCCTCGCCAAAGCCCACCAAGAAGGCCAAAACCGATAAGCGCGTGGCCACCAACAAGATTGCGGCGGCGCGCGAGAAGCTGGACGAAATCCAGTCCCATGCCAAGAGCGACGGCTACGGTCGCATGTGGCCCGGCCAGTTTGCCCCCGTCCTGATTCGTGACCCCGAAACGGGTGCCCGGATGATTGTGCCGGCGCGATACCGCTGCCGCCTCCCCGGTTGGACGAAGGCCGACGAGTTGGAAAAGCCGGGCACGTACAACGCGCGTAAGGACAAGCTGTCCACGACCTGGAAAAAGCTGTTCGGTTACAACCATGGTGTCATCGTGGCGCGCCGGTTCTATGAGAGCGTGTCGCTGCACCGGCTGCAGCACCGGGCATTAGTGCCGGGGGAGAAAGATATTCCCATCGAGATCCGATTCGAGCCGGAGCCGAAGCAAGAAATGTTTCTCGCGTGCCTCTGGCGGTATGTGCCGGCCACCGACACCGAGGAAGGGTTCTATTCCTTCGCTGCCATCACGCGCGACCCACCGGTGGAAGTGCTGGAGGCCGGGCACGACCGCTGCATCATTGCCCTGAAGCCCGAACATATCGACGCCTGGTTGAAGCCGGACCCGGGCCAACTGTCGGCGATGTACGCGATTCTGGACGACCCGATCGACGCCTACTACCAGCACGAACTGCCGGAGAAGAGCGACGAGACTTAGGCTCAGCCCCTTTCGGGGTTGCCCTGGGACTTGCTACTTGGCACGTTGCCCTCCCGGATTCCCGCTGCGCTTCATCCGGGCTACTCGCTACCCAACCGCGGTCACCGCCCGGCGCATTTTCGCGGGACAGGCCGCTTGCTATCGTCGGAACCGTAAGGTCCGCTTTCGACCCGAAGCGGACATTACGGGGTCTTGACCGAGCGTCGTCCTTAACTTTGGATTGAGGTACAAGCGTGGCGGTATTCGAAAGGTCTCAGGCGACGATTCGCGTCTTCGGTGACTCCCTCAATCCCGAGGAAGTAACGGCAATACTTGGCTGCGAGCCAACGACGTCGCAGCGGATGGGTGAGGAAATTATCGGTCAAAAGACCGGAACGGTTCGCGTTGCGAGAACCGGCTTGTGGCGTCTCCGTGCCACGCAGCGAGATCCGGAAGATTTGCCCGGTCAGATTGATGAGCTTCTTGGGAGACTTACCGACGACATGCGTGCCTGGTCAACCGTCAGAGAAACGTGCCAAATTGACCTGTTCGTCGGCTTGTTTATGAGCTCTGGCAACAATGGGTTATCCATTTCACCGGAGCATTTGCTTGCGCTGGGCGAGCGTGGGATCGAACTCGGTCTCGACATCTATGATCATTCGGAAGACTAACCGGCGGGAAGCCTGCGCAATGTCCGCTTTCGACCCAGAGCGGACCTAGCAAGTTGTCGGTGGCGCGTCGTGTAACGGGGGAGCAATGAGCTCGAAGAATGAGCGAGCGATTGAGCACGCCAGAGCACTTGCCGAGCAACTATCAGGCCCGATGCCGATTAGCGCCGTTCCGGATACATCGATTTCCCGGGTGGCACCGCCATCTGCACGAGCGCAATACACTCGCGATAACAGCCTGTTACCGTGCAATCTGCTGACGGGCCTTATGCATTGGCGCTAACATGCTGAGTTTGCACGCGGACGATCGAACATCTCAGGCATGCTCTCTTTCTTATTCGGCGCCTTCGGGCTGTCCACCCTCTGGCTTGCTCCCCTGATCTGGCGCGTCAGCCGAACCCTGCTGAAGCGGCGCACGCTATCCGGCGGCGGCGAGGGCTCGATCCGCTTCTGGCTTGGCGCGCTGCTGGTACTGCTGGCCAGCGCGACGCTGGAGGGCCTGGTGATCGACCAGTACACCGACGACGCGAATGCCGGCGGTGTAGTTTGCCGCGCGCTGTCCCACGGCGTTGGCGGTTTGCTCGGTGGCTGGCTGTGCGCGCTGGTGATGCTCGCGCTGATGGCGGCGGCGTTGCCGTGGTATCTCGGCGTGGGCTGGCCGGCGATGTTCAAGCGTGTGTCTGGCGGCGTGGACGTTCTCGCCGGACTTTTGCAGCGTCTGCTCGATGCCATCGCGGCACGGCGAGGGCAGTCGTCCGCTTCGCGAGGCTCTCGCGGCGCCGTGCGTCGCGCCGAGCGGTCGTCCAGGCAGGCGCGTCGCACCGGGTCGCCCGCGACACGCCGGACCCAGGCACCTGCGCCGCCCATGGTGACGGCCAAGCCCGAACCGGATTCGGCACCGCCCACCGCGCCCGCTCCCGCGCCGTTGTCACGCGTGCGGTATGCCGCCGCGCAAGAGAAGGTCATCCGGGAACCCTGGCTCACGCCCAAGCACGGCCGTCCTGCGCCTCCCGTGCAGCGCACTCCCCTGAGCCGCCCGGCGCCTGCCATCGCCATCAGCCCGGCCGTCGCCAAGGCGATCGCGACGCCGGTTGCCACGGCAGCGGCCATCGAGGCAGCCGTGGAGGTGATGCCGACGCCGCCGATATCCGTTCCGGTGGAGCCGCAGCCTCTCGTAGATACGCCCGACGTTTCAATGGAAGCGGAAGCCCTGTCGCCGCCCGTGATCGAAACAGCAGCGATGACAGATGACGAACCGTTCGATATCGATCTGTCGGCGGCAAGCGCACCGACCGCGGCGACGACCATCGCACCGGCGCGACGCTACGCGGCCAACGATGACGATGCCGTCGATGCAGCGGCCAGCGTGGCCGCGCCGCAGGTCGCTACGTCGCCGCGTCAACGTTCGGCGGTCACGCTGCCACCGCTTTCCCTGCTTGCGGCGCCAAGGTCGGAAGTCGCCGCCATCGACGACGCGCAGCTGGCCGAAACCGGCGAGCTGATCGAGCAACGCCTGCGCGAATTCAAGGTGCCGGTCACCGTGGTCGGTGCATCGGCAGGCCCTGTCATCACGCGCTTCGAAGTGGAACCCGCCGTTGGCGTACGCGGCAACCAGATCGTCGCGCTGATGAAAGACCTGGCGCGCGGCCTCGGACGGACGTCCATTCGCGTGGTCGAAACCATTCCCGGCAAGACCTGCATGGGCCTGGAGCTGCCCAACGAGCAGCGCCAGATGATCGCGCTGTCCGAGATCCTCGATTCGGCGGCCTATCGCAACGCCGATTCGCTGCTCACCCTGGCGATGGGCAAGGGCATCACCGGCGAGCCGCTGGTGACCGACCTGGCCAAGGCGCCGCACATGCTGGTGGCCGGCACCACGGGCTCGGGCAAGTCCGTCGCGGTGAACGCGATGATCCTGTCGATGCTGTACAAGGCCACGCCCGACGACGTGCGCATGATCATGATCGACCCGAAGATGCTGGAACTCTCGGTGTACGAGGGCATCCCGCATCTGCTCGCGCCGGTCGTCACCGACATGAAGCTCGCCGCCAACGCGCTGGCGTGGTGCGTGGGCGAAATGGAGAACCGCTATCGCCTGATGTCCGACCTGCGCGTGCGCAACCTGGCCGGCTTCAACCAGAAGGTGCGCGAGGCGCAGGCGGCCGGACGTCCGCTGATGAATCCGTTCCCCGCGCATCCTGAAATACCGGAAACGCTCGATACGCTGCCGATGATCGTGGTGGTGATCGATGAGCTCGCCGACCTGATGATGGTCGCCGGCAAGAAGATCGAAGAACTCATCGCGCGACTCGCGCAGAAGGCGCGCGCGGCCGGCATCCATCTCATCCTCGCCACGCAGCGCCCGTCGGTGGACGTGATCACCGGCCTCATCAAGGCCAACATCCCCACGCGCGTCGCTTTCCAGGTGTCGTCCAAGATCGACTCACGCACCATCCTCGACCAGATGGGCGCGGAAAGCCTGCTTGGCCAGGGCGACATGCTGTTCCTGCCGCCGGGCACGGGTTATCCACAGCGCATCCATGGCGCGTTTGTCGCCGACGAAGAAGTGCACCGCATCGTGGCGCACCTGAAGCTCTATGGCGAGCCCGACTACAAGGATGAGATCCTTGCCGGCCCGCCGAGCGAAGGCTCCGGCGATCTCTTTACCGAGGAAGGCGGCGACGCCGAACTCGACCCGCTCTACGACGAAGCCGCCGCCTTCGTGTTGCGCACGCGGCGTGCTTCCATTTCCTTCGTGCAACGCCAGTTCCGCATCGGCTACAACCGCGCGGCGCGACTGGTGGAAGCGATGGAAGCCGCGGGGTTGGTGTCGCCCATGGGTATCAATGGGCAGCGTGATGTGATCGCGCCAGGGCCGGTGGAGTAATACCGGGCCTTCGCAAGCGAGGTGCTTTCTTTGTGGGAGCGCACCCTGTGCGCGACAACCCTACGGAGAGGTAGCGGCGAAGCTCCTCGGTCGCGCACAGGGTGCGCTCCCACCAGGGGGCGCGGATTTACAGAAACGCGTCGAGCTCCGCGCGCGTCGGCATGCCTCCCTGTGCACCCAGTCGCGTAACGGACAATGCAGCGGCAGCACAGGCTTTGCGCACAGCTGTCGGCAGGCCTTCCTGCAGGAACACGGCCAGCGCCGCGTTGAACGTGTCGCCGGCTCCGGTGGTATCCACCACGTCCACCTTGAAACCGGGTTGGTGCACGGGTTCACCGCCGTCGCGATACCACGCACCATCGCCGCCGCGCGTGAGCACCACGGGTGCGGGCGCGCGTTGCATCAGCGAGCGGAAATCCTCGTCGTCGCCGGCACCCAGCAGGATGGCCAGTTCGTGCTGGTTGGGCGTGAGGTAGCGCGCGAGTTTGAGCCACTCCACCGGCAGCTTCTGCGCGGGAGCGGGATTGAGGATCACCGGCTTGCCCAGGCGCTGGCCGAGACGAAGCGTGGCCTCCACCGATTCCAGCGGAATCTCCATCTGCACGAGGATGGCATCGGCACTGGCCAGCGTGGCTTGCGCGCGTTCGATCTGCGTCGGCGTCACGCGTGCGTTGGCGGCGGGCACCACGATGATGTGGTTCTCGCCTTCGGCGACGGTGATCGACGCGGTGCCGCTGCCGCAGTCGGCGATGCGCGAGACGTGTTCGAGGGCGACGCCTTCGCGGGCGAGGCCTTCGTACAACTGCGTGCTAAAGGCATCATCGCCGAGTGCGCCGACCAGCGCGACATCCGCGCCGAGTCGCGCGGCGGCCACCGCCTGGTTCGCGCCCTTGCCGCCGTGCACGGTGAGGAAGCGTTCACCGAGAATGGTTTCACCGGGTCCGGCAAAGCGCGGCGCCAGCGTCACCAGGTCCATGTTGATGCTGCCGACCACGACGACGCGTGCCATACCTGCTCCATCTGTGCTTTTCGCGGGGATGGCGCAGGATACGGGATGGCGGGATACGGCGCGCTATCTTGCGATCAGCCGCCGCTACTGCCCGGCGAGGACGGCACCTTCTGGCCGCGCTTCTCCTGCATGCGTTCCATCGCCTTCTCGCGCATGGCTTTCCACTTGTCGTTCTGTTCCTGGGTCAGCACGCCGCCGATCTGGCTCTGGCTGTCCTGCACGATAGCCATGGCCTTGGCCCGGCGGTCGGCCGGCTTGAGGCTGCTGTCGCCGTGCAGGGCTTCCAGCTGTTGGTCGCGCTGCTGGAGCATGGGACCGATCTTGGCCTGCTGCTCGGGTGTCAGCTGGAGCTGTTTGGTCAGGTGTTGCAGTTGCGTCTGCGCGTCGAACTTGTGCATGCGCTGGCTAGTGGCCGCGGGCAGGTTGTTGCCGCCGTTGGTAGGCGCCGGGGCACTCTGCTGGGCGCAGGCCTGGCCGGACAGCGCGGCGACCAGGGCCAAGGCGGTGAAGGTGGAAAAGCGGTTCATGGGCGGCTCTCCTGTGGGTTACCCGCCGGGAACGCGGGCGTCCGGGGCCGGTTGACGGGGTCGTGGGCGGGCCTAGGTTGATTCCCGCCCCGATGCCCCGAAGATCAACCCATCGCCCGCCCAAGGAAACGCCATGATCGAACTGCATTACTGGCCCACGCCCAACGGGCACAAGATCACCCTGTTCCTGGAAGAAGCCGCCGTTCCCTACACGATCAAGCCGGTGAACATCGGCCGGGGCGAGCAGTTCCAGCCCGCGTTCCTGGCCATTTCGCCGAACAACCGCATGCCGGCCATCGTGGATACCGCGCCGGCGGGCGGTGGCGATCCGCTCAGTGTGTTCGAGTCGGGTGCCATCCTGCAGTACCTGGCCGAAAAGACGGGCCGGTTCATGCCCGCCGACCTGCGTGGGAAATACACCGTGCTGGAATGGCTCTACTGGCAGGTGGGCGGGCTGGGCCCGATGCTGGGGCAGAACCACCACTTCAACCGCTACGCGCCGGAGAAGATCCCCTACGCCATCGACCGCTACGTCAACGAGACGCGCCGCCTGTACGGCGTGCTGGACAAGCGCCTCAAAGGCCGCGCCTTCCTTGCTGGCAAGGACTACACCATTGCCGACATGGCCGCGTATCCCTGGATCGTGCCCTATGAAAACCAGGGCATGGCGCTGGAGGATTTCCCGCATCTGAAGGCCTGGTTCGAGGCCATACGCGAGCGCCCTGCAACGAAACGCGCGTATGCGCTGGGGGATGAGATCAAGGGCAAGTTCGACCTGAGCACCGATGAGGAAGCGCGCAAGATCCTGTTTGGTCAGGGCGCGAAAAGCTGAGTCGGGTCCTCACCGTCATCCCCGCGAAGGCGGGGATCCCGTGCCTTTTTCGAGGCGTTGGGCAAGAACGAAAGACGCTGGATCCCTGCTTTCGCAGGGATGACAGTGAGGGAGGAAGTGCGCTGCGAGACGATGATGATCGTTGCTGCACACGAGCCACCCATGCCGGCACTTCACATCTTTCCCGCAAAAACGCTGGTTTCCCCGCGCGCAACGCGTTCTAATCGCCGCTTGTTCTTACGTACGACGCGTCGCCCAAGGAAGTATTCATGCGCGCCCTCCTCTTTGCCGCCCTCACGATGGTGGCCTTGCCGACCATGGCCGAAAAACTCACGATCGAACGCATCTTCGACGGTGGCAATCTTGCCGGTGCCGCGCCGCGCGGCCTGCAGATATCGCCCGACGGCAACCGCGTCACCTTCCTGCGCGCCAGGCCGGATGACCAGAATCAGCTCGACCTGTGGGAATACGAGCTCAAGGGCGGCAAGACCCGTCTGCTGGTGGACTCGAAGAAGCTCGAACCCCATGGCGAGCAGCTCTCGGATGCGGAAAAGGCGCGCCGTGAGCGCGAACGCACCGCCGGCCTGCACGGCATCGTGAGCTACCAGTGGTCGCCGGACGGCAAGCAGCTGCTGATCCCGATCAACGGCAAGCTCTACGTCTACACGCTGGCGACCCCGGATGCGGCGCCGAAACAGCTCGATACCGGCGACAACGTGCTCGATCCCAGGATCTCGCCCAAGGGCCATTACGTGTCCTACGTGCGCGACCAGAACCTGTGGGTCATCGACCTGGCCAGCGGCGACGCGAAGCAGCTCACCCACGATGGCGGCGGCACCGTGCACAACGGCGAGGCCGAGTTCGTCGCGCAGGAGGAAATGGACCGCAGCAGCGGCTATTGGTGGGCGCCCGATGATTCGGCCATCGCCTTCGAGCGCTACGACGAAGCCAAGGTACCGGTGACCAAGCGCACCGAGCTGTATGCCGACCACACCGACGTGATCGACCAGCGCTACCCCGCTGCCGGCACGCCCAACGTGGCGGTGAAGCTGGGCCTGGTCTCCCCGGCCGGCGGCCAGCCGCGCTGGGTCGACCTGGGCAAGGACCCGGACATCTACCTGGTTCGCGTGAACTGGCTGCCGGACGGCAAGCACGTCAGCTACCAGCGCATGCCGCGCAGCCAGCAGAAACTGGACCTGCGCCTGGTGGATGCGAAGACGCTGGCGCAGCGCACCCTGCTCACCGAGACCAGCGATACCTGGATCAACCTCAACGACGACCTCAGCTTCCTCAAGGACGGCAAGAGCTTCCTGTGGGGCAGCGAGCGCAGCGGCTTCCACCACCTGTACCTGTACGGCCTGGACGGCACGCTCAAGCACGCGGTGAGCGAGGGTGACTGGCAAATCGATGGCTTGCTGGCGGTGAACGAGCACGCCGGCACGGTGTACGTCGCCTCGAACAAGGACGCCGTGCCCGAGAAGCAGGTCTACGCGCTCAAGCTCGACGGCAGCACCGCCAAGGCGCCGGTGCGCATCAGCCAGGGCGCGGGCATGCACGCCGCCACGTTCGCGCCGGACGGCAGCTTCTACCTGGACAACTTCTCCAGCGTCGACACACCGCCGCAGGTCAGCCTGCACAAGGCGGACGGCAGCCTGGTCACCTGGATCGAGCCCAACAAGCTCGACGAGAAGCATCCGTTCTGGCCCTACCGCGACAGCCTGATCAAGCCGGAATTCGGCACCCTCAAGGCGGCCGACGGGCAGATCCTGTACTACCGCCTGTACAAGCCGGCGGGCTTCGACCCCTCGAAGAAGTACCCCGTGTTCGACATGTACTACGGCGGCCCGCACGCGCAGATGGTTGCCAACCAGTGGGGCGACTACTTCAACCAGTACATGGCCAACCAGGGTTTCGTGGTGTTCACGCTGGACAACCGGGGCATGGCCCGCCGCGGTCGCCAGTTCGACAGCGTGATCTACCAGCAGCTCGGCGCTGCCGAAGTGGACGATCAGCTGGTCGGCATCCACTGGCTCAAGTCGCAGCCCTGGGTCGATGGCCGCCATATCGGTGTGTTCGGCTGGAGCTACGGTGGTTACATGACCACCATGATGCTGGCCAAGGCTTCCAACGAACTGGCCGGCGGCGTGGCGGTGGCGCCGGTGACCAACTGGCGCCTGTACGACACGTTCTATACCGAGCGCTATCTCGGCCGCCCGCAGGACAACGAGGCCGGCTACACCCGTAGCTCGCCGATGGCATGGCTGGATGGCCTCACGTCCAAGCTGTATCTCGTGCACGGCATGGCGGACGACAACGTGCTGTTCCTCAACTCCACCGAGCTGATGGCGGAGTTGCAGAAGCGGGGTACGCAGTTCCAGTTCATGGCCTATCCGGGGGCCAAGCATGGGCTGAACCTGCCGGGGCAGCGCAGCCATGTGTACCACCTGATCGAGAATTTCTTTCAGCAGCAGGTGAGGGGTGTGGCGGTGCCGGTGGCGCCGAAGCCGGTGGCTCAACCGGCGGCGGCGGCCACGACGCGGTGACCTTCGCTCGTCATTCCGGCGCAGGCCGGAATCCAGTTTCAGCATGGTCGGGTTTTCGCCGTGGAGCCAAGAGCCTTGCCGACGGTCGCGACAACCCGCCACTGACGCTACTGGATTCCGGCCTGCGCCGGAATGACGGGTAGGAGGCGTTCGGGCTTGGGTGATGTTCGTCCTTGAACGAGGCGAAGCCGCAAAAAGAAAAGGCCGGCATCTAGCCGGCCTTTTTCATGCAAAGCAACATCGGTCAGTGCGCGTGCCCCACACCCGAATCGCCCTGCTCCAGCGGCGGTGGCGTGCCGGCCACGGCGAGCAGCGACGTGGCGTAGCCGTCCTCGATGCTGACGGTGGACACCTCATCCCACGAGAAGAACGACGCCTCCCGCAGCCATTCGGCGTCGGGCGAGATCTCCTGCAGGTTGAAGCCGTCCTCTTCCGCGCTGATCAGGCGGCCGATGTAGCAGACCTCTGACTCATCCTCGCTGTCCACGTGCACGCCGATCACCGGCGCCTGCGCGGCCGCGGCCTGGATCACGCTGCGGATGTCGTCCAGCGGGAATCCCCGCGGGGTGCGCGGCATCAGGTGCTTCAGGGCCAGCGCCTTCTCCATGAAGGGCGCGTGCTTGTCGGGCGCCTCCAGTTCGGAGACGTCGCGGTGACGCATCACGTACATACCGTCGTAGGTGATGCCGTCGCCGACGACCCACAGCAAAAAGAATTCACGACCCACACCGCCCACGTAACCGCAGAAGCTGCCGTGTTCGAGTTCGCCGCGCCACAACCGGACCAGCTGGTGCTGCTGCTGCGCTTCGCGAAGCTGGGCGCGCTGGCCGGTGGTCTTCAGTTCAATCACATTTCCCATGGTCAAAATTTTACCAGCCCGGGGCTTTCCCCTTGTTTACAGGATGTAACGCGACAAATCTTCGTCCTGGACGAGCATTCCGAGGTTTTTATCCACATATTCGGCGTCAATCAGGTAGTTTTCGCCGGATTTGTCAGCCGCTTCGTAGGAGATCTTCTCCAGCAACCGCTCCATCACCGTGTGCAGGCGGCGGGCGCCGATGTTCTCGGTCCGCTCATTCACCTGGAAGGCCACCTCGGCCAGCCGGTCCACCCCGGACTCCGTGAAATTGACCGTCACGCCCTCGGTGCCCAGCAGCGCAATGTACTGCTTGGTCAAGGCGTTATGCGGCTCGCGCAGGATGCGCTTGAAGTCCTCGACCGACAGCGCCGACAGCTCCACACGGATCGGCAGGCGGCCCTGCAGCTCCGGGATCAGGTCCGAGGGCTTGGCCAGCGAGAACGCGCCGGAGGCGATGAACAGCATGTGGTCGGTCTTGATCGGGCCGTACTTGGTCGACACGGTGGAGCCTTCCACCAGCGGCAGCAGGTCGCGCTGCACGCCTTCGCGGCTCACGCCCGCACCACCCCATTCGGAGCGCTGGGCGATCTTGTCGATCTCGTCGATGAAGACGATGCCGTTCTGCTCGGCCACCTGCATGGCCTGGGCGCGCACCTCTTCCTCGTTGAGCAGCTTGGCGGCTTCTTCGTCGATCAGCATGGGACGCGCTGCCTTGATGGCGACCTTGCGCTGCTGGGTCTTGGCGCCGCCGATGTTCTGGAACATCTGGCGCAGCTGCTGGCCCATCTCCTCCATGCCCGGCGGCGACATGATTTCCACGCCCACGTTCATGGCGAAGTCCAGCTCGATCTCGCGCTCGTCCAGCGCGCCTTCGCGCAGCTGCTTGCGCAGCTTCTGGCGGGTGTCGTTCTGCTCGGCGCTGGGGGCGGCGTCGTGGGACCAGTCGGTCGGCGTCTGGCGGCGCGGTAGCAGGGCGTCGAGGATGCGATCCTCGGCGCGGTCTTCGGCCTGGGTGCGCACGCGCTTCATGGCCTGCTCGCGGGTGAGCTTGTAGGCCACATCGGCGAGGTCGCGGACGATGGATTCAACGTCCTTGCCCACGTAGCCCACCTCGGTGAACTTGGTGGCTTCCACCTTCACGAACGGCGCGTTGGCCAGCGTGGCGAGGCGGCGGGCAATCTCGGTCTTGCCCACGCCGGTGGGACCGATCATCAGGATGTTCTTGGGCGTGACTTCGTCGCGCAGCGTGGGTTCGAGCTGCATGCGGCGCCAGCGGTTGCGCAGCGCAATGGCCACGGCGCGCTTGGCGTCGTGCTGGCCGATGATGTAGCGGTCGAGTTCGTTGACGATTTCGCGGGGTGTCAGTTCGGACATGGGGTCACCGGCAAAGTGTTGGTTTCTTGCCGTCATTCCCGCGAAGGCGGGAATCCAGTGTCGTTGGCCTTTGACAGGCGCTGGATTCCCGCCTTCGCGGGAATGACGGTGAGGAGGGCCGTCGCGCCTTGCGCTTACAGCTCCTCGATCGAGGTGTTGTGGTTGGTGTAGATGCAGATGTCGCCGGCGATCTTCAGCGCCCGCTCGACAATCTCGCGCGAATCCATCTCGGTGTTCTCCAGCAGCGCCAGCGCGGCGGACTGCGCGTACGGGCCGCCGGAGCCGATGGCGATCAGGCCGTGCTCGGGTTCCAGCACGTCGCCGTTGCCGGAGATCAGCAGCGAAGCATCCTTGTCGGCCACCGCCAGCATGGCTTCCAGACGGCCCAGGCGGCGGTCGGTGCGCCATTCCTTGGCCAGCTCCACGGCTGAGCGGGTCAGGTTGCCGCCGTGCTTGTCCAGCTTCTGCTCGAACAGCTCGAACAGGGTGAAGGCATCGGCGGTGGCGCCGGCGAAGCCCGCCAGCACGTTGCCCTTGCCCAGGCGGCGGATCTTGCGGGCGTTGGCCTTCATCACCGTGTTGCCGAGGGTGACCTGGCCGTCACCACCGATCACGACGCGCCCGTTGCGGCGCACCGAGACGATGGTGGTTGCGTGAAAGGATTCCATGCGGGACTCCGTAAAGAGTGAATTCGCCTGAGTTTGGGGCCGTGGGGGCGGAATCCAAGCGGGGAGGCGTACCGGGGCGTCCCTTGTGGGAGCGCACCCTGTGCGCGACTGACCTTCAGGCGGAGCGTTACCGGCGTGGCGCCCTGTCGCGCACAGGGTGCGCTCCCACAGGTGCGCGAGGCGTTACCGCCGGTTCCAGGCCACGACAAGAAACCCGGCCACCAGACACCACACCAGCAGCGCCGTGCCCAACGCCGGCAGCAGCCGCAGGCGGGCCACCAGCCAGTACAGGGACGCCAGGTAGGCCAGGTACGGCACCACCGCCCACATGCCGAACGCGATGGTGGCGCGCAGGTCGGCTGTGCCGCGCTCGCTGCCGACGATGTAGTGGGCCATCAACGCAAAGGTGGGGAACAGCGGCAGCAGGCCGGCGATGTAGTAGTTGCGCGTGCGGGACAGCAGGCCGATCAGCAGCACCATCAGCGCGCCGATGAGTGCCTTGATCAGCAGGTTCATCGCACCGGTCATTTGCGCTTGGCGCGCGGATGCGCGGCGTCATAAACGCGCGCCAGGTGCTGGAAATCCAGGTGGGTGTAGATCTGCGTGGTGGCGATGTCGGCGTGGCCCAGCAACTCCTGCACCGCGCGCAGGTCGCCCGACGATTCCAGCATATGGCTGGCGAACGTGTGGCGAAGCAGATGCGGATGGATGTGCTTGGCCATGCCCTGCTGCACGGCCAGCGTTTTCAGGCGCAGCTGCACGGTGCGGGGGTTGATCGGCGCCCCGCCGCGTCCTTTGAACACCGGCTGCTCGGGCACCATGCCCTCCTTCTCGCCCAGCGCACGCAACGCCGCCACGGCATGGCGACCCACGGGAACGATGCGCGTCTTGCTGCCCTTGCCCAGCACGCGCACTTCGCCCTGTTGCAGATCCAGGTCGATCCAGCGCAGGCCGGTGAGTTCGGACAGGCGCAGGCCGGAGGAATAGAACAGCTCCAGCATCGCGCGGTCGCGAACATTCAGCGCGCCCTCGCTCTGTGTTTCCACCAGCGTGGTGGCCTCGTCCACGTCGAGCACCTGCGGCAGCTTGCGATGCACCTTGGGGCCGCGCACGCCGGCCAGCGGATCGTGATCCAGCAGGCCCTCGCGCGTCAGCTGGCGGAACAGGCTGCGGCAGGAGGACAGCAGCCGCTGCAGGCTCTTCGGCGACAGGCCGGCCCGGTGTTCAGTCGCCACGAAGCCGCGCATGCGGTTGGGTTCGAGTGCGTCGAAGCTGGCGATGCCCTGGGTGTCCATCCACCGCAGCAACTTGGCCAGGTCACGACGGTAACCGTCCACCGTGTGCGCCGACGCCTGCCGCTCACCCGCCAGCCGGGCGAGCCATGCGTCGACATGATCCTGCGGTTTTGACATGGAAGGCGCTTACAGAACTTCCTGCGAACGGAGCAGCGCGGCGGTGACGGTGCCTGCGATCATCTTCAGGAACACCGTGCCCATGCCGGGCTGGAAATGGTCCAGGTCGCCGCTGCCGATGGCCAGGATGCCGAACTCACCCAGCGGCATCATCGCGGCGGAGCGGATCTCCGGCGCGTGGTCGCCGAACAGGCGGTACAGGCGCTCGGCCGAGAGTCGGCCGGCAATGGGTTCATGGTGGGCGAGGAAATCGCCGAACTCCGGTACCTGCGAGCGGCCGCCCGGCACGTGCACCAGCCAGTCGGCCGGGGGCAGGCCCACCGGTCCGAACAGCATCAGGCGGACCTGGTCGGTCTGGAAATCCTCCGACAACCGCGCCACCACGCTGCGCGCGGCGACGGCCGGCGTGCCGGCGCGCAGCACGGCGAGATTGAGCTCGTGCACGCGCTGCATCAACCGCTCGTTTTCAGCGGCGATGCCGATCAGCGTGGCCAGCTGCTGCTCCAGCTCCGCGTTCTTCTCGCGCAGGCTCTGCAACTGGTAGACGGCCAGTGAAGCGACCCGACCCTGTTCGCGCGGCAGCGTGAGCTGGGCGGCGATGT
Organism: Dyella japonica A8; assembly: GCF_000725385.1. NCBI lineage: Bacteria > Pseudomonadati > Pseudomonadota > Gammaproteobacteria > Lysobacterales > Rhodanobacteraceae > Dyella > Dyella japonica. The sequence goes on from NZ_CP008884.1 coordinate 830,355, forward strand.
CGGGGTAATCGCTAAGGAACTCCGGATGACGGCGCAGGTAGGCCGCAACGTCGCTGGCGGAAAGCGTGTCGGCGGTGGCGGTGTCGGACATGGGTACCTCTACCTCGGCGAAGTCGATGCGGCGCGGGCCCGAGTGTGCGATGCCCGGCCACCGGCTTTCAACCGGACAAGGAGGAAACGGCCGTTCAGCCCAGCCACTCGCCCTCGAAAGCGAAGTCCGCCGGCCCGGTCATCCACAGGGTGTGCCCCGGACCCGCCCAGTCGATGGTGAGCGTGCCGCCGGGCAGGGTGACCTTCACCCGTTCATCCACCTCGTCGCGCAGGCGCAACACGGCCATGGCCGCGCATGCACCGGTGCCGCAGGCCAGCGTCCAGCCGCTGCCGCGCTCATGCACGCGCAGGCGCAGCTGGCCCCGATCGATCTTCTGCACGAATCCGGCGTTAGCGCCCTCGGGGAACCGTTCATGCGTGGTCAGCAGCGGGCCGAGCCGATACAGGGCCGGTGCCTGCAGGTCCGCCACCTCGACCACGGCATGGGGGTTGCCCATCGACAGCGAGCCGATCTCCAGCACGTTGCCGCCCACATCGATGGCGTAACGATCTGCCGTGGCATCAGCGCGGAAGGGAATGCGCGAGGGCTCAAGCATCGGCACGCCCATGTCCACGGTGACCTCGTTCGGGCCAATAAGCCGCACCGACACCGGCCCGGAGGGGCTCTCCAGCCGCACCAGCTCGCCGATGGAGAGCTCGCCCGCGCGGTGCAGCCATGCCGCCACGCAGCGCACGCCGTTGCCGCATTGCCCCGACGGCGTGCCGTCGGCGTTCCAGATGCCGTAATAGAACGCGCACGACCCGTCGCGCGGCGGTTCGATGCTGATCAGCTGGTCGAAGCCGACGCCAGTGTGGCGGTCCGCGATGGCGCGGATCTGTTCCGCATCAAGCGGAAACGCGCCGTGGCGGCAATCGACCATCACGAAGTCGTTGCCGATGCCATGCATCTTGGAGAAGGGAAGCGCCATCACATGAACTTGCCGCCGGTGATCCGGCCGTTGGCATCCACTTCGGCGAAATAGCGGCTGTTGTTGCTGCGCAGCTCGCGCGTGGCCACCGTACCCGGCAGCACCAGCAGCACGTCCGGGTAGGCGGCGCGGAACTGGTCGGGCGTCGGATGGGTAGCGATGAACGCGTTGAATGCCGTCATGTCCGTCACGAAACCATGCACCGGCGCGGGCGCCGTCGTGGCCGGCGCTGCCGGGGCGGCGGCAGGCGTGGCCGGCTGGGTGCCGGCGGGCGTGGGCTTGGCCATGTACAACGGCCCCTTGTTGCCGCATCCAGCGAGCAGGGCAACGGCGGTGCACAACGGAAGCAGCAGGAGTGATCGGCGCATGTCGGGGTATCCGGCGGGAACCGCGCCAGTATAGGCAAGCGTCGAAAACGTGGCGAGCGAACGCCGGGCGCACGCTTCAGGTCCGCGCGGCAGCCTGCCTGCCGCTATCATGCCGCTGTCGCCGCCCCGCGCGGTTCGAGTGCAAAAGAAAGACGACGATGGATTGGACCGCGCTGCTGCGCCTCCCTTCGACGATCCTGCTGATCCTGGCGGTGATCGCGCTGATGTTCACCCTCTTCCAACTGGTGGCATTGCGCCATCGGCTGGACCACGGGCACCGGCTGGCCGCCGCGGGCCGCGCGGTACTGCTCATCGTGGCGTTTGCGCTCACCCTCGCCCTGAGCGGCATGGGTTTCGCGCTGCGCGGCTATCGCCTGCTCAACGACGAGTCGCCGGTGGTGGACCTGGACGCACGCATCCTTTCGCCGCAGCGCTGGATGGTCGTCGTGCACTGGCCTGACGGCACCATCCGCAGCGTGGACGTGGCCGGCGACGCCTGGCGCGTGGAGGCGGTGGTGCTGAAGTGGAAACTGCCGCTGTTGCCGCCGCTGTATCGCCTGGACCGCTTGTCGGGTCGCTATGACGATCCGAACGAGGAGATGCATGCGCCGCGCACGGTGGTGGATTTTCGCGAGGCGGGACAGTTCGATCTGCTCGATCTGCACAAGCAGTATCCGCGCTGGCTGCCGGATGTGGATGTGCTGTTTGGCAGCGGGGTGTATCTGCCGCTGGTGGACCAGGGGCATTACACGGTAAGCCTGATGCGGACGGGTGCGTTGGTGGCGCGGCCGGATGAGGCGACGCAGCAGCGGATTGCGCAGCCGTTTTGATGAAGGGTGCTCCTCTGACTTTGGTGAAGAGTGGGGGCTTCGACGCGCTATCGCGCCGATTTTGGCGGGCGCTTCCCCTTGGGCGTGCGGGGAGTAGCTATGGATGGCTGCGGTTCTGAGGAGCGAGGTGTTAGTTGGGGTGAGGGTTGCCACCTGGCCTCACCGCTTCGTTCTTTAGCCGTCATCCCGGCGTAGGCCGGGATCCAGTGACTTTGCGCTCGGTTGTAGCGATTCCGCGACCTGGCTCGCCTGCCGCGGGCTTCCGCCCTCCTGCCGGAGGCCGGGTCACTTTTCTTTGCTTGCCCAAAGAAAAGTAACCCAAAGAAAGGGCCCCCCGGATGACGCGCCCTCCGGGCGTTGCCCGGAAGGTTCGCGGACGGGTTCCGGGCTTTTCGACGGGGCTCCTGCCCCGACGAAAAGTGCCTGGCATCCCTGCCAGGCACCCCTACGGGGCCTGATCTCCACCCGCCCGCCGCGTCATACGGGGACCCGGTAGGTCAAAAGCCAAAAGCCAAAAGCCAAAGGCCAAAGGCCAAAGCAAGAGCCCGAGCCGTCAGCGGAGCATCCAAAGAGGCGAGTCCCCTGTGGGAGCGCACCCTGTGCGCGACTGGGGCGTCTCGTAGTCACCGCTCCGCTAGGTTGTCGCGCACAGGGTGCGCTCCCACAGAAAAGCGGGGCGACCGTGCGTATCCCATCGGCGCCGAAGCGCGGCCTCGCTTTAAGTCCTCATCGCCATGGCGCGTTGCGAAGCGCTTGGAAGTATCCGCTGTGTAGAGGCGAAGGCTGCCAAACAATAGATTGCCTCACGCGTTCGGGCCTTTCCCCACGAAATGCTGCCAGCTCTGGCTCTAAAGGCCATTTTCTTTGGGTTACTTTTCTTTTGGGCCAGCAAAAGAAAAGTGACTCGGCCTTCGGCAGAAGGTCGAAACGCCCGCTGCGTAAGCGGCCAGATCGCGGGATCGCACGAGGCGACAACCAAACCTGGCCGAAACTGGATCCCGGCCTGCGCCGGGATGACGGTGCTTATGACACCGTGAGGCTGGATTGCGAAAAGCCACCCTGCCGGTCTTCCGCGACACAAGGCCGGCCCAGTGGGATGCCCCTCGTGCCTGTCGGTCCTCGCCCCATCACCTAGACACCCAGGCGCCAGCCAACACCCAATCAGTCCAACACCTTCTCATACCGCCACGCATCCGCCCCATCCCCGTAATACCGCGCGTAGCGCCCGATGCGCTGATACCCCAGCCGCTCATACAGCCGGATCGCATCGTCGTTGTCGGTGCGCACTTCCAGGCGAAGAGACGTGCAGCGGCGGCGTTCCGCCAACCTCTCCGCCGCCTCGAGCAAGGCCGACCCCACCCCCTTCCCGCGCGCCTCCGCCTTGGTGGCGATGGAATACAGCCGAGCCACCTGCGTGCCCTTGCGGAAGAACACCACCGCCGTGCCCAGGAAGTGGCGATGGTTGGCGCTGGCCACCAGCACCTGGGCGCTTTCGCTGTCGAGGTGGCGGCGATACTGGCCCCGGCTCAGGCGGTCGGTCGCGAAACTGCTCTCTTCCAGGGCAACAAGGTCGTCCAGATCGGAAAGTTCGGCACGCCGCACGCGTACGGCGGCGGTCGCGGGCATGGGTGTCATCAGGGGCGGTCCCGCTGGCGCGCTATGAAACAAGCGGCGCACTTTAGTCCCCCCACCCCCCGGGGGCAACGATGACTTGTGGCGTATTTCAGAGCGTGTCCAATTTGCCGGCCCTGGCCGGCGCAGGATGTAACGATCAGGTCCACGTCCGGGCGCGACGGCGTGAAGAAACCCGCGGTGGATGCTCCGTCCCTGGGCACCGGACTGACCTCACCGTCCGGAATTTGAACCGCCTCTTAAATCCAGCCCATGCGTTGGCTTGTGTCGTGCGGCGCATGTGCGCACACTGCGGCACTTGCGCCGTGCCGCCCCGTTCCCCCGCGTGACGACACTCCTCGGTTCCATCTGACAGAGGTGTCATGACCCGTCTCGTCCTTGTTGTCGAGAAGGCCTCCGACTGGAGCGTCTACTACCCGTCCGCGGACGTGGTCACGGCGATGGATTACCTGCGCGAGCCCGTCGGCGTGGACGACGAGCGCACCCACGTCATCAATCTCTGCCGCAGTTACAAGTACCTGGGCACGGGCTACTACGTCTCGCTGCTGGCGGAAGCGCGCGGGCATCGCGTGATGCCGTCAGTGCGCACGGTGAATGACCTGCGTCGCCGCGCGCTGTATGGCCTGGAGATCGAGGACCTCAGCGCCAAGCTCACTCACTTCCTGCCGGCCGGCGGTCGCGACACCACCGACTTCGGCATCCTGGTCTACTTCGGGCAGACCGCTCACCCGGCGCTGCAGGACCTGGCGCGCCAGGTCTTCGAAATGTTCCCCTGCCCGTTGCTTCGCATCGAGTTCGAGCGCGACCGCGTGTGGCAGATCAGCGCCATCAAGCCGGTGGGCCTGCATTCGCTGGACGATGCGCAGGAAGATGCCTTCGCCGAGGAGTTGGACCGCTTCAGCAAGAAGCTGTGGCGCAAGCCCAAGGCACGCAAGCAGTTCCGCTACGACATTGCCATGCTGGTCGATCCGCACGAGGCGATGCCGCCGTCGAACAAGAAGGCGCAGAAGCTGTTCATCGCCGCGGGCAAGGAACTGGGCATCGAAGTCGATCCCATCGGCAAGAACGACTACCAGCGGCTGGCCGAGTACGACGGCCTGTTCATTCGCGAAACCACCGCCAGCGACAACCATACCTATCGCTTCGCGCATCGCGCGGAAAAGGAAGGCATGGTGGTGATGGATGACCCGACGTCGATTCTGCGCTGCACGAACAAGATCTTCCTCAACGACCTGATGGTGTCGCGCAAACTCGCCGTGCCACGCACGGAGATCCTCTACCGCGACGACGCCAAGGGACTGAAAGAACTCGCCGGCAAGCTCGGTTATCCGCTGGTGCTGAAGATTCCCGACGGCTCGTTCTCGCGGGGCGTGGTCAAGGTGGAGGACGAGGCGGCGCTCAACAAGGCGACGGCCGAGCTGTTCCAGCACAGCGCGTTGCTGCTGGCGCAGGAATTTGTTTACACCGAATTCGACTGGCGCATCGGCGTGCTCAACAACGAGCCGCTGTACGCGTGCAAATACTTCATGTCGCGCGGCCACTGGCAGATCTACAACCATGGCGCGAAAGGCGCGTCAAAAACCGGCGAGTCGGAAACGTTGCCCATCGATAAGGCGCCCACCGACGTGGTGAAGCTGGCGCTCAAGGCCACGCAGGCCGTGGGCAATGGCCTGTACGGCGTGGACATCAAGCGCGTCGGCGACAAGCCGGTAGTGATCGAGGTGAACGACAACCCGTCCATCGACGCCGGCGTCGAGGATGAACACCTCGGCGAAGAACTCTATGGCCGCATCATGCAAGAGTTCCTGCGGCGCATGGAGCTCAAGCGCGCAGGCGCCACGGATTGATCCGACGTTCGTCGCCGCCCTGGTGGGAGCGCACCCTGTGCGCGACCGCGGAGCAGCGCTGACGTCTCAGTGGCTGGTTTTCGCAGGACGCCATCGTAACAACCAGATGTTGAGTAATGTTGAGCCGCCCATGTCGCGCACAGGGGGCGCTCCCACAGATGGCGTTGGCCGCCGGACAGCAGGGTGATTCCGGCAGCCCGTCCCTGGACTGCCGTCACGCGGGCGCGATCCATCGCGCCGCCCCGGCGAGGTGCCCAGCCATCCCAGGCCGTCGCACGGGGCCCCACGCCGCGACGCTCCTGTCGCGGCATCCACTGCCAGGCAGATTCGTTATCGCATCAGTTCCAGATCAGCTGGGCGGCCGAGCGGCGGCGCGGCCGCAGCAGAGCCAGCAGCTGACGCGGCAGTGAGGGCTCCAGCGCCAGCAGCACCACCAGCGGCGCGCCCACCAGCCAGAACGCCGGTGTCCAGCCGAGCGCGTCGGTGTGCGCCGGCGCCAGCGTGGTCAGCAGCAGCGCCGCGCCAGCCAGCAGCCACAGCAGGGCGGCGCCAAGCAGGCGTTCGTGATGGGCGATTCGGGTGGTCGGGCGCATGGGAGTGATCCGTCGTCGTGTGTGGCGCAGAGCCTGACCGGACGGGATCTCAAAACCTGCGATGCCACACGTGGCGCGGATGGCGGGGCTAAAATAGATGGTCCGGCACCACCGGAATCCGTCGTCGGGCGGCAGGGACAGTCATCAGGAGCAGGCATGAGTGCAGGACAGTTCGCGGTGTTTGGCCACCCCATCGGCCATTCGTTGTCACCGCACATCCACCAGGCGTTCGCGCGCCAGTTCGGGATCGACCTGGAGTACCGCACCATCGATGCCGCGCCGGGCGGATTCGATGCGGCCGTGCGCCGCTTTTTCGCCGACGGTGGGTGTGGCGCCAATGTGACCCTGCCGCACAAGACGGCCGCGTTCGCGATGGCCGATGAGCGCAGCGAGTCCGCGCAGCGTGCCGGCACCGCCAACGTGCTCACCCCGTTGCCGGGCGGGCGGCTTGCCGCCCACAACACCGATGGCGACGGCATGGTGCGTGACATCACGGAGCGCCACAGCGTGGATCTGCGCGGCCACACCGCCCTGTTGCTTGGCGCCGGTGGCGCGGCCCACGGCGTGGCATGGTCGCTGCTCGACGCCGGCGTGGACACGCTGACCATCGTCAACCGCACGCCCGAGGCCGCCGACGCGCTGGCCGATGCCATCGGCGAGCCGGCACGCGCGCATACGCGCTACTGGGAAGACCTGGCCGATCTGGGCGCGTTCGACCTGATCGTCAACGCCACCTCCGCCGGCGTGCTGGGCAAGTCGCTGGATCTGCCGTTCGCGGTCGTGGGCAATCGCGCCCTGTGCTATGACCTCTCGTATGGCACGGCGGCGGCTGGCTTCCTGGCCTGGGCACGCACCGCGGGCGCGCGTTATGCGTTCGACGGCCTGGGCATGTTGATCGAGACCGCGGCGGACGCCTTCGAGCTGTGGCATGGCAAGCGCCCCGACACCGACCCGGTCTACGCCGACTTGCGCAAGCAGTTCGGCTGAGCGGGCCCGCATGTCGCGCCCGGCAACTGCACTCCTCTGCCGGGCCGGCTGCGGCGCCTGCTGCATCGCACCGTCCATTTCCTCGCCGATCCCCGGCATGCCCCACGGCAAGCCGGCCGGCGTGCGCTGTGTGCAACTGACGGACGACAACCGCTGCGCAATCTTTGGCCAGCCGGAGCGTCCCGCAGTCTGTTCCGGCCTGCGGCCGGATGCCGCCATGTGCGGCGATTCCCGCGAACACGCCATGGCCTATCTGGCCGCCCTGGAAGCCGCCACGCGCTCGGGCTGACGAAGCCTTCACGTCGCTGACGATTCGCAAGAACGTGCCTGCGCGAAGTGCGGCCGTCTAGACGTCCGCCTGACATTAGATCGTGCTAATTTCCGCGCCACAGGGGGCACATTGCGGGGAGAGAACGTCATGGTGCCTGGGGGTTTCGTCCGCCATCTGGCGGTGTGCGTGCTGGCGGCGACGCTGGTGGGCGGCTTTAGCGTGCGTGCTGCTGCCGATCCGGTGGTTGGCTCGACCAACGTGGCCACGGCCGATCCGACGGTGCCGCGCCCGCCGGGCCAGCCGTGCGTGGTGACCTTGTTCACCAATGTCGCCTTCGACGACTTTGGCACCCGGCCCTACAGTTATGCGCCGCCGACCTCATGCTCCGGGTCATGGTCCAAGGTGGTGCTGGAAGCGGATTTCTCCGTGACCGCGGGTCGCCAGTACGACCGCACCGCCACGTTGTGGCTGGGTGGCGTGAACCTCTATTTCGGCACCACGCAGGAGCCGTCGAAGACGGTGTCGCCCGCCTGGCACGTCGAGCGCGACCTTACCGATTACGCTGCGTTGCTGCGTAACGCGGGCCAGGGCCAGGCCATCATCGGCAACCTGGTCAACAGCACCTACACCGGCGTGATCCACGGCAGCGCGCGCCTGCTGTTCTACCCAGCCTCGGCGGGCGCCCGCGCTGCGGAAGCGCCGGACGCGGTCTATCCGCTGGGCAGCGACCCGGTGGGCAGCACGGTGTCCCTCAACACGTCGAGCGACAAGCTTTCGCGCACGCTCACCCTGCCGACCAACGTGGAACGCGCGTATCTGGACGTGTTCACCCAGAGCCAGGGCGGCGACGAGTTCTGGTACACCTGCGTGCCCGATGCCTACGCCGCACAGGTCAGCGAATGCGGCGGCGGCAACTTCCGCGAGGCAGAGATCAGCATCGACGGCCAGCCGGCCGGCGTGGCGCCGGTGTATCCGTGGATCTATACGGGTGGTGTCGATCCCTACCTGTGGCGGCCCACGCCCGGCGTGCAGACGCTCAACTTCATGCCGTACCGCGTCGACCTTACGCCGTTCGCCGGACAGCTCAGCGACGGCAACCCGCATGAAGTAGCGGTGCAGGTGGCCGGTGCGAACGGCTACTTCTCGGCCACCGCGGCGTTGCTGGTCTATCGCGATGCGCATGCCAAGCAGGTGACGGGCAAGATCACCCGCAACACGCTGGCTGGCCAGGCTCCGACGCCAACCATCGGCAACACGTTGGTGACGGCGAGCAATGGCGACATCGCCGGCGACATCACGACGAAGCTTGACCGCCACTTCGTGATCGAGGGGTACGCCATGACCTCGCACGGGCGCATCACCAGCTCGGTGACGCAGAACACCGGCTTCGACGACACGCAGACCTTTACCATCAACAGCAGCACCTACCGCCAGCTGACCTCGCAGCGCACCTGGACGGACAGCAAGAGCGAAAGCCGCCTGGGTAACTTCCCGGTGGCGGAGCGGCAACAGCACGTCAGCTATCCGTTCACGCTCGACTACAACCAGCAGCTGGCCAGTGACGGCAGCACCAGTGCGGCATCCACCGTGCACCAGGGCTATCGCCAGCGCGACGAGTTGCATCTGTTCGGCCTGCTTGCCTATGGCGCCAACGTCGACAACACCGTCGACTCGCAGGACACCCTGGTGTTCGATGCCAGCGGCAGCCTGACCAGCCACAGCGGGCAGCAGAGCGCGCAGACCTTCGCCTTCCACGACACGCGGGGCAGCTGCTATCGCGCCGCGCTGACCACGCAGGCGGGAGCGGTGGCGAGCTACAACGCGGGACAGGGTTGCCCGGATGGCACCAACCGCGTGTCCTGGTTCGCCCATCCCGATGGTTCGCCCAGCAGCAGCCTGTTGCCAGGACACTGATGACGGCCGTCGCCGTTCACGCGTCGTGGCGGTTGCGCCCGGCGCGTGAGCTGCGTCATGGCGTTTGATGCGGGGCAACATCTTCGCAACATGCCACCCCTAAGCTTGCGCGCCCTGCCGGCGCGCCGGCTTCTTCGTGTGTGTGGCCCATGTCCTCCGCTTCGTCGCGTCGTCGTGCCCAAGGTGTCGTCCGGTACAGTTTGCCGATTCTCGTCACGCTCCTCGCGATCGCCGGTGGCCTCATCTACCGGCAGATCAGGCGTGGCAGTGACGCCGACCAGCCTGTGCAAGCAGTGGTCGCCGCATCCGGCCCGGTGGTGCGCACGACGCTGGGCACCGATGAACTGTTGCAGCATGCGCGCGAGGCGATGACGGCCCACCGCCTGCTCGCGCCCGCAGGCAACAACGCCTTCGAGTTCTACCTTGCCGTGCTCCAGCACAGCCCGGGCAACCGCGTGGCGCAGGATGCCCTGCGCGAAATTTTCCCGTTCGCCGCCAATGCGGCGGAACAGACCATCGACGCGGGCGACGACGCCGAAGCGCAGCGCCAGATCGACCTGCTGACACGCGCCGACCCCGGGAACTACACGCTTACCCTGCTGCGTGCGAAGTTGCAGGCCCAGCGCACGGCCGCGGCGCAGTCCGTGCCGCCGCCGGCGGCTCATCGCGAGCCGGCGGCGCCATCCGGCAAGACGCCGGCGCCGGCAACGCCCGTTGCTCCCGCACCATCGACGGTTGTCGTGGCGTCCGCGCCGATGGCACCCACGCGAGCCGCCAACACGCTGACGCCCTCGGAGCAGGCCATTGCCCAGCTGCATGTGGAATCGACGCCGGTGGAAGCCGCGCCGAAATCGGCGGTGCATGTGCGGGCGCCGTCGACGATGCAGGCTGATGCCAGCAGCGGCAGCGACCCGGTGTTGACGCATCGCGTCGCGCCGGCCTACCCGCCGGAAGCCAAGCGCACGCGCCGCCAGGGTTGGGTGGACGTCGCCTTCACCGTGCAGGCGGATGGCAGCGTCAGCGGCGCCTCGGTCACCGATGCCGAACCCAAGTATGTGTTTGATCGCGCGGCGCTCAGCGCGGTGTCGCGCTGGCAGTTCAATCCCAGCATGCAGGATGGCAAGCCGGTGGCGGCGCAGATGCGCCAGCGCATCGAATTCCATCTGTGATGCCGGGGCTCACGCAGGCAGGTGCATAATCCGCGGCGGCCTTACAAGGAGTCACGCCATGCAGCGCTTCATCGCCCCTGCCGTTCTTGCTGTCGCCGTGGTCCTGGGTGGATGCCAGGCCTCGATGCCCGCCACGCCCACGCCGGTGCATGGATTTGTCACCGACATGAAGGCGTTCGACGCCTTCATTGCCACGCACCCCACGCCGGAGCAGTTCCGTACGGCCTATCCGGATGTGCTGCTGGTCATGCCGGGTACGGTCGCTACGATGGAATACCGCTCGAACAACAGCCGCTATTTCGCCGAGCTGGACAAGGACGGCCGCATCACCGGCGGTCACTTCAGTTGAACGTCAGGATGCTCGGACGTCCATGCGTCCGGGCATTGCGCGAGTCACATCGCTGACATGATGTAACGATAATGTGACAGGGTTCCGCCGGGACGCCTGGAGCAGGCCTTCCTGTGTGCGGGTTACACCCTACGCAGTGCTGCCATGTCACGTTCCGCTTCCTTCGCGCCACGCCAACGCGTGCTCGTCGTCGTCTCTCTGGTCGCGCTCGTCGCCGTGGGCGCCGGTGCCTACTTCTGGTCGAAGGGCAGCATGCCGGGCATCACGGGCAGCGGCGTCGCCAGCGCCTCATCGGCCGGCGGCAAGGACGACAACGGCGTGGGCATCCTGCTCGACCTGGCCAAGACGGCCGTGACCGAAAAACGCCTGGTCGCGCCGGCCGGCAGCAACGCGTATGAGTTCTACCTCAGCGTGCTGCAGCTCGATCCGCAGAACAAGATCGCGCAGGACCAGCTGCACGAATCGTTCGAGGTGGCCTCGGCGGACGTGGAGCGCGCCATCAACGACAACAATCTTGACGAAGCCCAGCGCGAGCTGTCGCTACTGCGCGAGTTCGACAAGACCAACTACATCCTCTCGCTGCTGGGCGGCAAGCTCGACGCACAGCGACAGATCCAGATCCACCAGGACGAAGCCCGCGCCGCCGCCATGCAGGCGCAGCAGCAGTCGGCGGGCAACGGCTCGATGATGTAAGGCGCGTCAGCGCAGCAGCGGCCCTGCCTTCTTCAACAGCAGCTCGACCAGCTCCGGCTGCACAGGAACAGGACGCGGCGCGGTGCCGTCATCGCGTGGCGAGGTACTCGTCCTTGAGGCGCACATAGTGATCGGCCGAGTAGTGCAGCTGCTCGATCTGCTTGTCGCTCAGCACGCGCACCTTCTGCGCCGGATTGCCCAGCCACAGCTCGCCTTCACCCACCACCTTGCCCGGCGGGATCACGCTGCCCGCGCCGACGAAGCCGTGCTTCTTCACCACCGCGCCGTCGAGCACCGTGGCATGCATGCCGATGAGGCAATAGTCCTCGATGGTGCAGGCGTGGATCACCGCGCCATGGCCGATGGTGACGCCCTCGCCGACGATGGTCGGCTGGCCACCCGGCGTGTACGGGCCGTCGTGGGTCACATGCACCACCGCGCCGTCCTGGATGTTGGTGCGCGCGCCGATGCGGATGAAGTTCACGTCACCGCGCAACACCGCGCCCGGCCAGACGGAGACATCGTCGAGGAGCTCCACCGCGCCGATGACGGTGGAAGCGACGTCGACATAGACGCGCTGGTGCAGCGTGGGCCAGATGCCCTTGTATTTGCGTATGGGATCCATGGGCCTATGGTACCCCCGCACGAGGTTCTTCTGTGGGAGCGCACCCTGTGCGCGACAAGCCGACGGAGCGATGACGAAGAATCATCCCTCCGCCGTCGCGGCTCACGTTCCCACAGGCTGACATGCACATGTCGCGCACAGGGTGCGCTCCCACATGGCAGGCGGCGGGTCAGCCCTGTTTCTCCAGCACGCTCTTGGTGTACAGATACCCCGCCTCCATCGCCCGCTCCCAATCCTTCCAGTCGAGCATGCCGATGTGTTCCAGCGGCGGCGTGAGCAGCAGGTCGGCGCGTTCGCGGCGGTGTTCGCTGGGGCCTTCGCTGTTGACCATGGCGGCGCGTACCAGGGTGGACACCAGCCCGGGCCGCTGGATGTTCTGTCGCCCCAGCAGCAACTGCCACCACGGTGGCGTGGCGAACTCCTCGGCGGTGGTGAGCAGGGAGATTTCCGCGCGGATATCGATGGCGGTGATGTGCGCCAGGCCATCGTCCGCCATCACGTCGGTGGGCAGGTTGTCGACCAGCGCGCCGTCCACGAATACGCGGCCGTGGTGAAGCACCGGCGGCAGCACGCCGGGAATGGCGCTGGAAGCACGCAGCCACAACCACAGCGGGCCGTCGCGATGGACCATCATGCCGTCGCCCGACAGGCAGGTGGACACGCAGAAGAACGGTAGCGTCAGGTCTTCGATATCCAGCGCGCCGAATGCGCGGCGCAGCATCAATGCCGCGCGCTTGCCTCGCGTCAGCGCCACGATGGGTACCGTCCAGTCCGATAGCGGGCGGCCTTGCACGAACGCCCGCCGAAGCGTGTCGATGGTGGCATCCAGTTCCCAGCCCGCCGCCACGCTGGCGCCGATGATCGCGCCGATGCTGGTGCCTCCCACGGCGTCGAAGGTGTGGCCGGCCTCGTGCAGTGCACGCAGCGCGCCCAGATGGGCCACGCCACGGGCGCCGCCGCCGGCCAGCACCAGTCCACGTGCATTGCCACTGATCACGCGGGCTAGCCGCGCGATGTCCGCACGGCCGCCTACGTGATGGTGGTGCAGTTCGCCGCTGAACTCCGCCCGCCAGCGTTTCGCCGCGCCCAGCGCCGGCTGGCGGCCTGGATGCAGCAGGATGAGGTGGCGCGGGCGATGGCCGGCGCGCGAGGGGTGCATCGGCATCGCCTCGGGCCAGGGCCGGGGCTGCTGTGCGGCAAGCGCGGGCAACAGCAGCACATCCGCCTGCCGCAGGCAGCGCTCGCGCCACAGACTGTCGCCGGTGCTGTCCAGGTAGATCACGAAGCGCGCCTGCGCCTCGCGCTCGGCAAACCAGTCGCTGCCGCGTCCCGCACCATGCTCCGCATCGATCACGGCGCAGCTGCCCCAGTGCTCCAGTTCCATCGCCAGCTGCATGGCGAGCGAGCGGGCGGGTACGTCGGGGCTGGCGGGCAGCAGGGCGAACGTGCGGGCAATGCCGGGGCTTTCGTCGCCGCGCAGGCGCTCCTGCAGGCGGCCAATGGCGACCCGGGCCACCCCCAGCATGGCCTGCGGGTGGCGTTGGGTCAGCGCCTCGTAGGTGGCCAGGTCCAGGCGCAGCAGTTCGCTGTCGCGCAGTGCCCGTGCCGTGTGATGGCGCGCCTCGCCGGTGATCAGGCCGATCTCGCCGATGCTGTCCCCGGCCGCCACCAGGCGCACCCATTCGGTGGGCCCCGCGAATACGCCAAGACTGCCGCTGACGACGAAGTACAGCGCATCCGCGGGGTCGCCCTGCTTGAACAGGGTGCGGCCGCCGGGCAGGGAAAACCATTGCAGTTCAGGAACCAGTGCGGCCAGCGCCTCGTCCCCGAGGTGCCCGAACACGTCGCTTCGACGCAACAGGGCGGAAAAATCGGGCTTGGACATGGCGCGGGATGATGGGTCCGGGATATGACAAATAGTCAGTGAAGCGACGTGACGGCGGCTTGATTTCGACCCATCGGGTCGCCACGCTGGCAGGGCATTCAGGAGACACCATGGAACCGAACAATCCGCTGCTGGCCGACGACACGCTGCCGGCGTTTTCGCAGATCCGCCCCGAGCACGTCACCCCCGCCATCGACACCCTGCTGGCCGACTACCGCGCCGGCATCGACGCGTTGACCCAACCTGGCGCACCGCACGATTTCGCGAGCGTCATGCTCACCCAGGAACGGCTGGACCAGCAGCTGGCGCGTGCCTGGGCGCCGGTGGGCCACCTGCATGCGGTGGCGGACAGCGAAGCCTTGCGTGAGGTCTACGGCCCAGCGGAGGAAAAGCTCACCGAGCACGCCATTGAAGTCGGCCAGAACCGTGCGCTGTATCAGGCCGTGCAGGCCCTGGCCGACGCGCCGGCGTTTGCCGGCCTGTCGCGCCCCGAGCGCGCCCTGGTGGAACACGCGCTGCGCGACTTCCGCCTGTCCGGCGTCGCGCTGGAAGAACCGGCGCGCACCCGGTACCGCGAGATCGGCGTGGAACTGAGCCGCCTCTCCACCGAGTTTTCCAATGCCGTGCTCGATGCCACCGACGCCTGGCACGAGCACATCACCGATGAGCGCGACCTCGCCGGCATCCCCGAATCCGGCCGCGCCGTGCTGCGGCAGTACGCCAAGGAGCAGAAGCTCGATGGCTACCTGGTGACGCTCAAGCAGCCGAGTGTGCAGGCCGTGCTCACCTACGCCGACAACCGCGGCCTGCGCGAACGCGTGTACTGGGCTTACCAGACGCGCGCGTCCGACCAGGGCCCGCAGGCGGGCAAGTACGACAACAGCGAACGCATCGAACGCATCATGGCCCTGCGTTACGAAGCGGCGCGCCTGCTTGGCTTCAACAACGCGGCCGAGGAATCGCTGGCCACCAAGATGGCCGGCTCGCCCACCGAGGTGATGGAGTTCCTGCACGACCTCGCCAACCGCGCCAAGCCCGTGGCGCGCAGGGAACTCAATCATCTGCGCGAGTTCGCCACCACGGAGCTGAAGCTCGACAACCTCGAATCGTGGGACGTCGGCTACGCATCGGAGAAGCTGCGTCAGCGCGAGTACGACCTCGACGAAGAACAGCTCAAGCCGTACTTCCCGCTGCCGGCGGTGATCGAGGGCCTGTTCGGCCTTACCCAGCGTCTTTACGGCATCACGCTGAGCGTGCGCGATGACGTGGACACGTGGCATCCGGACGTGCGCTATTACGACGTGCGCGATGCCGATGGCCGCGTGTTCGCCGGCGCCTATGTGGACCTGTACGCGCGCACCGGCAAGCGTGGCGGCGCCTGGATGGACGTGTGCCGCGCCCGCTTCCGCGACGGCGACGAAGAACAACTGCCGGTGGCCTTCCTCACCTGCAACTTCGCGCCGCCCACCGAAGGCCGCCCCGCCCTGCTCACGCACGATGACGTGCTCACCCTCTTCCATGAATTCGGCCACGGCCTGCACCACCTGCTGACCGAGATCGCGCTGCCGTCCATCGGCGGTATCGACGGCGTGGAATGGGATGCGGTGGAACTGCCCAGCCAGTTCATGGAGAACTTCGGCTGGAACCGCGAAGCGCTCGACCTGTTCGCGCACCACTACGAAACCGGCGAGCGCCTGCCCGATGAGCTGTTCCAGCGCATGCTGGCGGCACGCCATTTCCACGCCGGCCTGTTCCTGGTGCGCCAGCTTGAATTTGGCATGTTCGACTTCCTGCTGCACCTGGAATACGACCCGGCCCAGGGCGCGCGCACCATGGAAGTGCTGGAAGAAGTGCGCCACGACGTGGCCGTGCTGCATCCGCCGGCCTGGCAGCGCTTCCCGCACGCGTTCTCGCACATCTTCGCGGGCGGTTATGCGGCGGGTTACTACAGCTACCTGTGGGCCGAACTGCTCAGCGCCGATGCCTTCGGCGAGTTCGAGGCGCATGGCGTGATCGACCGGGCCACCGGTGACCGCTTCCGCAAGGAAGTCCTTTCCGTCGGCGCCAGCCGCCCCGCCATTGAAAGCTTCATCGCCTTCCGTGGCCGCGCACCGGAGCCGGAGGCCTTGCTGAAGAGCCACGGCCTGGCCTGAGCCACACCGCCGCCTCCGGGCGGCGGTGTCCTTTTGCTCATCGCTTACAATGTCCCCATGAAAATCGCCTCGTGGAACGTGAACTCGCTCAAGGTGCGCATGCCGCACCTCACGCAGTGGCTGGCCGACGCCCGACCGGACGTGGTGGCGCTGCAGGAAACCAAGCTGGAGGACGCCAAGTTCCCGGTCGATGAACTGGCGGCCGCCGGTTATCGGGCGGTGTTCTCCGGCCAGAAGACCTACAACGGTGTCGCCCTGCTGGCGCGCGCCGACGCGCATAGCGAATTCGAGGATGTCGTCACCGACATCCCGAACCTGGACGACCCGCAGCGACGCATTCTCGCCGCCACCATCGGCGGCGTGCGCGTGGTCGATCTTTACGTGGTCAATGGCAAGGCCGTGGGCGACGAGAAATACGCGTACAAGCTGGACTGGCTGGCGAAGATGCGCGAGTTCCTCGCACGCGAGCACGAACGCCATCCCAACCTCGTGGTGCTGGGCGATTTCAACATCGCGCCGGACGACCGCGACGTGTACGACCCGGTCGCCTGGGGCGAGGACATCCTGTGCTCGCCGCCGGAGCGCGAAGCGCTCAAGCGCATCACCGATCTTGGCCTGCACGACAGCTTCCGGCTGTTCGAACCGGCGGGTGAACACTACAGCTGGTGGGACTATCGCCAGGGTGCGTTCCGGCGCAACATGGGTTTGCGCATCGACCTGATCCTGATCGGCGATGCCCTGAAATCCGCCGCAAAAGCGGCCACCATCGACCGTACGCCACGCACGTGGGAACGTCCTTCCGATCACACGCCGGTAACGGTTGATCTGGATATCTAAGAAACACGGCAACACCGTCAACAGGCAGCTGATGAATACACCGAAGACCGAATGGCCCAGTTCGCTAGGCGACGACGAACTCGAGGAACTGGACCAATACCTGCGCGGCCACGTCGGCGAGGGCGACCTGCTGCTCGACGGGGTGCATGGGCTGCTTTCCGCACTCGCCGTGGGCCCCATGCAGGTGCTGCCCGAAGAATGGCTGCCGGAAGTGCTGCACGAACCCTTCACCGACGAATCCGAAGGCAATCGCGTGCTGGCGCTGCTGGCCAAGCTCAACGATTCGATCAGCGCCGAACTCGACGTCGACGCGTATGAGCCCATCCTGGGCGAGGTGGACACGGAAACCGGCCCGGTACTTTCCGCCGCCGGCTGGTGCGAGGGCTTCAGCCGCGGCATCGACCTGCGCGCGGGCCTGTGGGAAAAGCGTCTGGCGGACGACCCGCAGCTGATGGAAATGCTCGGGCCGGTGATGGCGCTGGCGGTGGACGAAGGCATCCTCAGCGCGGACGCGGAGTTCGAGAAGCTCAGCGACGAGGAATACGACGAATGCCTGGCGCAGGTGCCGGGCGTGCTCAATGCGGTGAACCATTACTGGAACGAACACCCGGTGACCGAGGTGGAGATCGAGGCCGCCGTGCGTCCGGCAGAGGAGAAGGATCTGCAGGCCACGCCGCCACGCCAACGCAGCGGGCATTGGGTGCATTGAGAGCAGGCGTGGGTGAAGAGGCGCCAGAAACGAGAGTTCAGGGCGCGCCTTCACTCACTTCTCGCTTTAAGCGAACAATCCGTTCCACCGGCGCGTCTTGGGTACGGACCGCCGCAGCGCCATCATGATGAGCAGTCCACTTACTGGAGACAGCCATGACTGAGCGCAGCATTCTCCGCCGCATCCGCGGCGTCGATACGTCCGATGGTGCGGGCGTGCGGCTCAAGCGCATCATCGGCCAGCCTGGCCTGGACATGCTCGATCCGTTCCTTTTGCTGGACGAGTTCCGGTCCGACCAGGCGGGTGATTACATCGCGGGTTTCCCCGAGCATCCGCATCGCGGCTTCGAAACCGTGACCTACATGCTCGCGGGCCATATGAAGCACCGCGACAACCACGGCAACAGCGGCGACCTGGTGCCGGGCAGCGTGCAGTGGATGACTGCCGGCCGCGGCATCCTGCATTCGGAAATGCCCGAGCAGGAAGACGGCCTGATGTGGGGTTTCCAGCTGTGGGTGAACCTGCCGTCCAAGGAAAAGTTGATCGCGCCGCGCTACCAGGACATCGGTCCGGAACGCATTCCGGTCGCGCGTCCGGCGGAAGGCGTGGAAGTGAAGGTGATTGCCGGTGAATTCGATGGCGTGACCGGCCCCGTGGCGGAAATCGTCACCCAGCCGATCTATCTCGACATTGCCGTGCAGCCCGGCGCAACGGTGACGATTCCGCTGCCCGAAGGCCACGCTGGCTTCGCCTACGTATTCGATGGCCAGGAGGCCGAGGTCGCGGGTGAGCCCCTGGCCCGCAGCGAGCTGGCGGTGCTCTCGCGCAGCGGCGAGCTGCGCATTGCCGGCCGCGACACAGCGGCGCGCGTGCTGCTGGTCGCCGGTCATCCGCTCAACGAGCCGGTGACCCGCTATGGACCGTTCGTGATGAACACGCCGGAAGAGATCCATCAGGCCATCGCCGACTTCCGCGCCGGCAAGTTCTGATCGTTGAAAGGGCCGCCGCATCAGGCGGCTCTTTTTTTGCCGCCCTTAGGCTTTCCCCTTCGTCATCCCAGTGAAAGCTGGGATCCAGCGTCTTTGACTTCGTGTCGAAAAGTCACTGGATCCCAGCTTTCGCTGGGATGACGTTTCTTTTGGGACTTCGCACCCCTTGGTCGCCGCACCACGCCGGACAGGCTCAAGCCACCGGCCGCCCCGGCCGTTAACCCCATTGAAGTAGGGGGAATCCGGCGGTGGCGGCACGGATGGCAGGATCGATGCATCCCCATCCGTGCCTGCCGCCGGGTTCACAGAATCAGCAAGTTAGGCCAAATGACTGGTTGTAAAACAATCTTAGATTGCCGTTAAATAAGGATTAATCCAAAGGGGTGCAACCGGCTGTACTATCAACCTACAGCTCTTTGCGAAGAAAACACATATAACTCGTTGTATTCATTATTATGAATGCCCTGATTACTCTCGTTGTCCTGGCGCTGATCGCGACGTTCGCTACCGCGATCAAGCGTGTGCCGGCCGACCAGGTGCATAGCCTCTACCGCAGGGGCAGGCCGTTCCGCCTGTTGCAGCCGGGTACCCATATGGCCCTCCCGCTGATCGACCGTGTGGAGCACCGCATCAACCTCAGCGGCCAGGTGCTGCGCTTCGAGGAACTGCTGCCCAACGCCCACGATGTGCGCGGCACGGTGTATTGGCAGGTGCTGGAGCCCGAGCGTGCCGATGCGGTGATCGACCAGGCCGACCAGCTGATCCGCGGCGGTGCCCTGGCGGCCCTGCGCGATGAGCCGGAGGCGTTCAATGCCGATCGTCGCGACCTCGGCTCGCGTCTGAAGCAGAGCATGAATGGCGCCCTGCGCGAGCGCGGCATGATGGTGACGCGGGTGGAACTGGAATTTGCCTGATCCGGAGTGCTGCCGGACAGGTCCGGGCGAAGGTGGCCTAAGAGCACCCGCCCCAGGGGAGACCCTTGAAGCCCGCTCCGGCGGGCTTTTTCTTTATCCGTGCCAGCTTTTCTGTGGGAGCGCACCCTGTGCGCGACTGAACGTTCACGATGATGTCTGTCGCGCACAGGGTGCGCTCCCACATCGAACAAGGGCGTTCCAACTGGCATCCAGGGCGGCACACCCGGATACTTGCCAACCCGTTTGACCCAAGCACGCACACCAAGGCACGCCCATGAGCTCCCGACACGACCTGCAAACCCGGCTGGAACGCGGCATCGCCGCGCTTGGCGTGTCGTTGCCGGCCGGCGCGGTGGAGCGGCTGCTGGACTACCGGGCGCTGCTGGCGCGCTGGAACGCCACCTACAACCTCACGGCGATCCGCGACCCGGGCGAGATGGTGAGCCGCCATCTGATCGACTCGCTGGCCATCCTGCCGTACGTGCAAGGCCAGACGCTGGCGGACCTCGGCACCGGACCGGGGCTGCCGGGCATCCCGCTGGCCATCGCCGCGCCCGAGCGCCAGGTGCTGCTGGTTGATTCCAATGGCAAGAAGGTCCGCTTCCTGCGCGAAGCCATCCGCTCACTCAAGCTTGAGAACGTTCGCGCCGTGCAGTCGCGCGTGGAAGAGGTGGAAGGCCAGTTCGACTGCGTCACCGCCCGCGCCTTTGCCAGTCTTGAAGACATGTTGGCCTGGGGTGGTCACCTTTTGACCAAGGACGGCATCTGGCTCGCCATGAAGGGCAAGCATCCGGACGAGGAATTGCCCGGCGTGCCGGTCGGTTTCGAGGTGCGCGCCATCCATACGCTGGCCGTGCCCGACGTGGGCGGCGAGCGCCATCTCGTCGTGTTGGGCCGGACAGCCGCTTGATCAGGCTGCTAATCTAGCCCCCTTTCACTCGTTCACGGTCTCGACGACACATGGCCCGCATCATCGCTGTCGCCAACCAGAAGGGCGGCGTCGGCAAAACAACGACTGCCGTCAATCTCGCCGCCGCGCTGGCTGCTGCCAAGCGCAAGGTGCTGCTCGTCGACTTCGATCCGCAGGGCAACGCGACCATGGCCTCGGGCGTGGACAAGCGCGTGGCCAAGCCCAATGGCTGTGAAGTCCTGCTGGACGAGGCGCCGATCGAGCAGGCCATCCTCAAGACCGAGGCGAACTACGACCTGCTGCCCGGCAACGGTGACCTCACCGCCGCCGAGCTGAAGCTGATGGACGCGATCGCACGCGAAAGCCGTCTCAAGGACGCGCTCGCGAAAGTCACCGATCGCTACGACATCATCCTCATCGACTGCCCACCGTCGCTGCATCTGCTGACGCTCAATGCGCTGGCGGCGGCGAACGGCCTGCTGATCCCGGTGCAGTGCGAATACTTCGCACTGGAAGGCCTTTCCAGCCTGCTCGACACGGTGAAGGCCGTGCGCCAGCGCCTGAATCCCACGCTGGAAATCGAAGGCCTGCTGCGCACCATGTACGACGTGCGCAACAACCTGGGCAACGAAGTATCCGCGCAGCTCACCACGCATTTCGGCGACAAGGTGCTGCGCTCCATCATTCCGCGCAACGTGCGTCTGGCCGAGGCGCCCAGCCATGGGCAGCCGATCCATCTGTATGACCGCAGTTCGCGCGGCGCCATCGCCTATATCGGGCTGGCCGGCGAAATGATCCGTCGCGAGCGCGGCCTGAATGCCGCCTCGCAGGAAACGAACGACGTGGTCACGCCGATGCTGCACGCCGATTCAGACGAGACGCTCGACGACGTCGTCGACGTTCATCAGGAGTAAGCATGTCCGCTGCGAAAAAACGGGGCCTGGGACGCGGGCTCGACGTGTTGCTGGGCGGGTCGGACGAACCCGGCAAGCCGACGGTACTGGAGCAGGAAGGCGAGCTGCGCACGCTGCCGATCCAGCACATCCAGCCCGGCAAATACCAGCCGCGTCGCCATTGGAACGATGAAGCCCTGGACGAACTGGCTGCCTCCATCCGCGCGCAGGGTCTTATCCAGCCGGTGGTGGTGCGCGAGATCGGCAAGAACCAGTTCGAGCTGATCGCCGGCGAACGCCGCTGGCGCGCCGCGCAGCGCGCGCAGCTCTCCGAGCTGCCCGCGCTGGTGAAGGACGTCCCCGAAGTGGCCGTGCCGGCCATGGCGCTGATCGAGAACATCCAGCGCCAGGACCTTACTCCGCTCGAAGAAGCCGACGCGCTCAAGCGCCTGATCGACGATTTCGACTTGACCCACCAGCAGGCGGCCGATGCGGTGGGCCGTTCGCGTGCGGCGGTGTCCAACCTGCTGCGCCTGACCGAACTGCCGGTGTCCATCAAGCGCCTGCTCGACGAAGGCAAGCTGGAGATGGGCCACGCGCGTTGCCTTATCACCCTGCCCGAAAGCATGGCCGAAGGCCTGGCGCTGGAAGCGTCGCGTCATGGCTGGAGCGTGCGCGAGCTGGAAGAGCACGCCCGCCGCGCGCAGACCGCGCCCAAGGGCAAGGCCAAGCATGCGCCGGCCCGTGATCCGAACGTCGATGCGCTGGAGCGCGAACTGGGCGAGCGTTTTGCCACTCGCGTGGAGTTGGCGCAGGGGCGCGGGGGCAAGGGTAAGTTGGTGATCCACTATCACAGCAACGATGAGCTGGATGGGATTCTGGGGAAGATTCGCTAAGGCGGGTTTTCGCTGGTTTGTCTTCGGTGGTTTGGTTTGCTGGGGTGTGCGTCTGTGCGGCAGACGCCGCGCTCTTTCCTGTTTGGGGGAAGGGTTGGGGTGACGGGTGCCACCTGGCCCTGGGCTTCGTTCTTTAGCCGTCATCTCGGCGCACCCCGAAAAGGGGGCAAGGGCCGGGATCTAGTAGCGGTAGTGGTCGGTTGTCGCCTCGAGCCTTTCCGCGATCTGGCCGCCTACGCGGCGGGCGTTCCGACCTCCTGCCGGAGGCCGGGTCACTTTTCTTTGCTTGCCCAAAAGATCCCACGGGGACTAGCTTCGCGTCGAAAGTAACCAAAAGAAAGGGCCCCCCGGATGACGCGCCTTCCGGGCGTTGCCCGGAAGGTTCGCGGTCGGGTTCCGGGCTTTTCGACGGGGCATCCTGCCCCGACGAAAAGTGCCAGGGATCCCTCCCTGGCACCCCTGCGGGGCCTGATCTCCACCCGCCCGCCGCGTCATACGGGGACCTGGTAGGTCAAAAGCCAAAGCTAAAAGCTAAAAGCCAAAAGTCGAAGCAAGAACTCGGGCCCACGGCGGAGCATCCAAAGTGGCGAGTCCCCTGTGGGAGCGTCCGTGAGGGTTCCGACCACGCCAAAGCGCAGCGAGGCGCTGCTTTAAGTCCTCATCGCTAGGGCGCGTTGCGAAGCGCTTGGAGGTATCCGCTGTGTAGAGGCGGAGGTTGCCGGCCAACAACTTGCCTCAGGCGTTCAGGCTTATCCCCACGAAATGCTGCCAGCTCTGGCTCTCAAGGCCATTTTCTTTGGGTTACTTTTCTTTTGGGCCAGCAAAAGAAAAGTGACTCGGCCTTCGGCAGAAGGTCAAAACGCCCGCTGCGTAAGCGGCCAGGTCGCGGAATCACGGCAACCGGAGGCCAAGAGCAAAGTCACTGGATGACCAGCCATACGGCTGTTGAAAAGCGCCTCCTGCCTCCGCAGGGATGACGGCTAAAGAATGAAGCGGTGGGGCTAGGTTGGCAACGCCCCCTTCACTCCCCCTTGGCGCCCCAGAAAACGGCACACGCCACCCGCCTGGAGGGCCGATAAGTAGGCTCCCGCCGACCAGCACAAACCCCGCCGCGACAGCGTCGCCACCCCCTTGCCCCTGACGCCACGCCCTCCACCCACTAGAATGACGCCCTGGCGCCCCGCGCCCCCTGTTCAAGCCAAGGCTCTCCCCATGCCCCAACTGTCCGTCGTCGTGCCTGTCTTCAACGAGCGCGACAACATCCCGCCGCTGCTCGCCGAAATCGCCAACGCCCTGCGCGGCAAGGTCGACTTCGAAGTCGTGTACGTGGACGACGACTCCAGTGACGACAGCGTGGCCGTGCTGGCCGCGGAGAAGCCCAAGTACCCGGAACTGCGCATCGTCCGCCACCTGACCCGCAGCGGGCAGAGCACGGCGGTGTGGAACGGCGTGCGCGCCGCCCGTTCGCCGTGGATCGCCACGCTGGACGGCGACGGCCAGAACGACCCGGCCGATATCCCCAAGCTGCTCGCCGAGCGGGACAAGTCGGCGCAGAACGTGCGTCTCTTCGCCGGTTGGCGCACCACGCGCCGCGACAGCTTCAACAAGCGCATTTCCTCCAAGATCGCCAACGCGGTGCGCTCGCGCATGCTCCAGGATTCCACGCCCGACACCGGCTGCGGCCTGAAGCTGTTTGATCGCGACGTGTTCATGCGCCTGCCCTACTTCGACCACATGCACCGCTACCTGCCGGCGCTGGTCAAGCGCGCGGGCTTCCAGAGCACCAGCGTGCCGGTGGGCCACCGACCGCGTACGGCGGGCACCTCCAAGTACGGCATGCTCGATCGCCTGTGGGTGGGCATTGCCGACCTGCGCGGCGTCGCATGGCTCATGCGTCGCGGCAAGGTGACCCAGGTCGAAGAGATCTGATCACCGCGCCTCCCCGTGTAGGAGCGCACGTGTGCGCGACAAGCCTACGGAGCGGAGGCGCAAGAGCGCCTGGCGACAAAGACATGGACCGCGGCATCCGCTGCTGAGCCGTGGTCGCGCACACGTGCGCTCCTACAAAAAGGCAAGATGGCTTCAACGCGGCCTTCATCGGCGTATGCTGATGATTCTCAGCTCCGGGAGGCCGCCCACCCATGAGCATTGCCGTTAAGCGCATTTATGAACCCGCCGCCCAGAGCGATGGTTATCGCGTCCTGGTGGATCGCTTGTGGCCACGCGGCCTGAAGAAGGATGACGCCGCGCTCGACGCATGGAGCAAGGAGCTCGCTCCTTCCACGGCGCTGCGCAAATGGTTTGGGCATGACCCCGCACGCTGGGAGTGTTTCCGCCATCGCTACGCATCCGAGCTTGATGCGTCCGGCGAATATTGGCGTCCTTTGCTCACGCAGGCCTCTCGCCATCGCGTCACGCTGCTGTTCGGCGCGCACGACGAAGAACACAACAACGCCGTGGCGCTGAAGTGCTATCTCGATGCGCTGTTGAAGGAATACGCGTACTGACGATTCACGGCCGGCCGGTGAACAGCGCGGCGCGGGTGGGCTGCCAGTTCGACAGCGCCTGGCGTGCCTGCTGGCGACCCATCTCGATCAGTTCGGCGGCGCGGTAGAACTCATAGACCGTGGCGACGTTGCGCGGCATCCGGATCAACAGATCCGGCTCGTAGGCCGCCAGGCGCAGGCGCGAAAGATTGGCCTGCATCAGGTCCATCGACTGCATGAGCAATTCGAGCATGCCCGGCTCGCGCGACTTCTCGGCGCCGTGCGGCACCAGCTTGCCGATGAACTCGCCGATGCGCGAACGGTAGCTGTCGGGGTTTTCCGTTGGCGTGGCCGGCACGACGTCCGGTGTGCCCGCGTCGGGTGGGCCGTCCATGCTTACCGCGAACAGGTAGTCCGCGGGTTCGCGGATCAGTGGCGTCACCGGCACGGGATTGAGCAGGCCGCCGTCGATCAGCCGGCGCTCGGACAGGACGTGAGGGCGGAACAGGGTGGGAATGGCGATGGAGGCGCGGATTGCGTCGAACAGCGGGCCACGTGTGAGCCACACCTCGCGCTCGCGGTCCAGGTCGGTCGCCACGGCGGTATAGGCCAGCGGCAGGTCTTCGATGGCGGCGTCGCCGATCAGGCCACGCATCGTCTCGATGATGCGCTCGCCCTTGATGAGGCCGCCACCGGACAGCGTCCAGTCGACCAGCTTGAGCACATCCATCTTGGCGAGCGAGCAGACCCAGTCGCGGTACACGGCCAGCTTGCCCATGGCGTAGATGCCGCCGATGAGCGCGCCCATGGAGGTGCCGGCAATGGCGACGATCTGGTAGCCCTGCGCTTCGATTTCCTCGATCGCGCCGATATGCGCCAATCCCTTGGCTCCCCCGGAACCAAGCGCGAGAGCGACGGTCGGTTTCTTCGTGGCGGCGGCTTTGGCGGGCAGCGTTGAGGGATCGGCGGTATCAGTGGCGCTCATGAGCGGCATAACGAGAAACGAGTGGAGAGGAGTGAGTAGCGCGAGGGAGCGTCAGCGCTTTCCCTTGCCATTCACTTCTGTTTACTCGTTTCTCTCACTGATAGCCACCCAGCGCCAGCTGCAGCTGGATCTTCATTTCCTCCCGCAGCGACAACGGCGCCACCACTTCCGCATCCGGGCCGTACTTGAGCACGTCCATCAGCAGTTCCTTGGAATTGGAATAGGGCACCTGCAATTCGTAGCGGCCGTCCGGCAGCCACTCGCCCTTCTGCTGCGAGTGCCAGTGCTCGTCCGCCACCCAGCGCGCGGCATGCTGCGAGAAGCGCAGCGTGGCCCAGGCCTTGGGCTTGCCGGCGAAGATGCCGTAGCTGGAGGCGAGCGCGTCGTTGAGTTCCTGCTCGGGCACGTCACGGGCGGGCTCGTCGAGCGCCTGCGGCTCGGCGATGCGGTCCACGGCGAAGCTGCGCAACGCCTCGCGGTCGTGATCCCACACGTCCAGATACCAGTTATCGCGGTAGTGCGTGAGGCGCTGTGGCGACACGCGGCGATGGCTATCGGAATTCGTGGTGCGCGCGCGATAGCGGAAGCGCAGCTGCTTGCGTTCAAGCACCGCGCCGGCCACCACGCGGAACACCTGCTGGTCGAGCTTGCGCTCGCCCCACGCAATGACGCGGATGCGTTCGATCGGCAATGTCTTGCCGGTACCCTGGTCGGACAGCAGGTGTTCGATGCGCGCCTTGAACGGCGCGAGCGCACCCGCAAGTACACCCGGGCCGCTGCGTCCGATCAGCTCGTTGAGGGCAAGCAACGCAGCCAGTTCATCGGAGGTGAGCCACAAGCCAGGCAGTTCGAAGCGTTCGCCTTCACCCACGGCATAGCGGAACGCGGCGTGTTCGCCGCCCGCGCTCTCGATGGGCGCGCCCAGCGCGTCGCGCAGGAAGGCCACGTCGCGGTAAAGCGTCGCTCGCGAGCACTCCAGCTCGTCCATCAGGCGAGGCAGAGGCACGGGGTAGTGCGCCGACTTGAGCAGTCGGTGCAAGGTCAGAATGCGCTCGTAACGATCCATGAAATCACTTTCGACGGCTGGCTCCGCGTAGCATGCGCACGGCCGGCGCCAGTCGCAAGTCCACCAGATGGTGATATTCAGCAAGACCACGCCACGGTCACGTGCGCGTGATCCCCTCTTCACGTACAAAAGACGCCACACTCATGAAACCGCGCCATACCTTGCAAAGGCATGCCACCACGGGCGACGGACAGCGCCCTGCCAGGGCGCGCCCCCGTCCGCTCGCCGCCACCTTGCTCCATGTCGCCGGCTACGACGGTTTTGGCCTGTGGATGGTGCTTGGGCTTGCCCTGGCCATCGGCGTGTATGCCGACGGCCGTGGGGGCGTGCTGGTGCCGATTGCGCTGGGTACGCTGCTGGTGGCCGTGGGCCTGCTTGCCGCCTGCGCCCACTCACGCTGGATGCCGCACTGGCATGGCTGGATCATCGTCAAAGGCTCACGGCCCACGCGCGACGCGCTTATCGCGCTTGCCTGCGGCTTGCCGGTGCTGGCGGTGGCGGGCCTTGCGCGCGGCGACAATTCGTTCTGGGCCACGCGCCTGTCTGGCGCGGCCATGGCGCTGTGCAGCCTGTGCAGCCTGATCCTCACCGCCTACGCCGACGCCCGGCGGCAGGCACCGGACATGGATCATCATCTCGCCACGCAGTTGCCGCTGAGCCGCGTGGTGTCGGCCACCTACGGCGGCGGCCTGTGGCTTTGGCTCTGCGCCGCGGGCCAGGGCGTCAGTGAGGATGGACTGCACCCGACCGGGTGGATCGTCGGCCTGCTGGTGCTGGCGTTGCTGCGTGGCCTGGTGGAGAGCCTGCGCTGGCAGGCGGCCCTGCAGCGGGTGATCGCGCCCCGCGGTCGGCTGGAATTGCAGCCCGGACGTTTCCTGGCTGCGCTGCTGGTTTACGCGGTGCCGTGCGCCGCCCTGCTGCTGATGAGTTTCGGCGTCGGCTGGCTCGCCCTGGCCTCCGTGGCGGCCATCAGTTGCACGCTGGGCATGGCGACCGAGCTTAGTTTGTATGATGAAGCCCTGGCAGCCTTGCCAGGCGGCCCCTAGAGCCAGGCTCCATGGCGCCCGCCGGGCCTTTGCGCTGAATACCCGCAGCCCCGGTTCACAGGCAGTTCAATCCGCCCCGTTAAGGTGGCGGGCTGTGACAGTTTTTAACGAAAAAGGAACAAATCCCCATGAACAAGACCCTGATGGCGGGCGCCCTGCTCGCAGCGCTGGTCAGTTTTGGCGCCCAGGCCGACGATGCGCCAGCCAATCCGGCCAACAACGGCGGGTGGACGGGTTCGGGCGAATTCGGTTTCGCCTCCTCCTACGGCAACTCCCGCTCGGAAAACATCAACGCCAAGCTCGGCCTGAACCAGGAAAACGACCTGTGGAAGAACAACTTCTTCCTCAACGGCCTGCGCTCCAAGGGCGACGTCAAAGTGGTGGACCAGCAGGGCAACACGGTTGACCGCCTGACCACGACGGCCAACCGTTACGACACCGGCGCTTCGGTGGGCTACAAGCTCGACCCGCGCAGCTACATTGTGACCGCCGCACGCTATGAGCACGACGATTTCGGCGCCAACCTGTGGCAGGGCATCATCTCGGTGGGCTACGGCTACGTGGCGTTGAAGACGGAACGCACCGAGCTGTCGTTCGAAGTTGGCCCCGGTTACAAGCGTTATCGCCCGGCCGACGAAAATGTGCCGGTGACGGTGACTAACCCGGACGGCACCACCACGACGACGTCGGAAAAGGTTCGCCAGAACACCGTGAGCGAAGCGGTGGGCCGTGGCCTGATCAACTACAAGTACCGTCTCACCAGCAATACGGCGCTGGAAGACACGCTGCTGATCGAAGCGGGTTCGGACAACAAGTACTACCAGAACGACATCGGCCTGGCGGTGAGCATGACCAAGAAGGTCGCGCTCAAGCTCGGCTACCAGTTGCGCTACAACAGCGACGTGCAGCCGGGCACGCAAAGCACGGATTCGCTGGTGACGACCAACCTGCTCTACAACTTCTAAGCGTTCGCAGCACACCCTTGGCCGCCCTGGCGGAACCGTCGACGACGGCTTTCGCGGGGCGGCTTTCTTTTGCTGTCAGCGGCCCAGCAGCGCGCCCGCGCCCAGGTCGAACAGCGCCTGTGCCACCTGTTTGCCGAGCGCCTCGGCCTGGTCGCCTTCCGCTTCGGCCTGGGCCTGCAGCAGGCGGCCGCTGCTGACGTCACCCACCATGCCGCGCAGGTGCAGGCCGCGTTCGGTC
This sequence comes from Dyella japonica A8, assembly GCF_000725385.1. Classification (NCBI taxonomy): domain Bacteria; kingdom Pseudomonadati; phylum Pseudomonadota; class Gammaproteobacteria; order Lysobacterales; family Rhodanobacteraceae; genus Dyella; species Dyella japonica. The sequence goes on from NZ_CP008884.1 coordinate 859,624, forward strand.
ACGGTGCACCAGGCGCCTACCGGCACGGTGCAGCTGCCACCCAGTGCCTGGTTCATCGAGCGCTCGGCGGTGACGGCAAGGCGGGTTTGGGCATCGTCCAGCGCACTCAGCAGCGCGAGCACCTCGGGCCGGTCGGAGCGGGCTTCAATGGCGATGGCGGCCTGCCCCGGCGCCGGCAGCCAGTCGGGTGCGGCGAGGCGGTTGCGGATGCGGGACGCCAGACCCAGCCGTTCCAGCCCGGCGCAGGCGAGCAGGATCGCGTCGTAATGGCCGGCGTCGAGCTTGGCCAGGCGGGTACCGACATTGCCGCGCAGGTCGAGCAGGGTCAGGTCGGGGCGCACGGCGCGCAGCTGCGCCTGGCGGCGCAGCGACGAGGTGCCCACGCGCGCGCCCAGCGGCAGCGCGGCCAGGTCGGCGTAGTCGTTGCTCACGAAGGCGTCGGCCGCATCGGCGCGGGGCAGGATGGCCGGTAGCGCAAAGCCGGGCTCCAGCTCGGCCGGCACGTCCTTGAGCGAATGCACGGCCAGGTCGGCGCGGCCTTCCAGCATCGCGACCTCCAGCTCCTTCAGGAACAGGCCCTTGCCGCCAATGGTGGCGAGCGGCTGGTCGAGGATTTCATCACCTCGCGTCGACAGCGGGACCAGATCCACGATCAACCCCCGATGGACCGCGCGCAGTTCCGCGGCGACGTGTTCGGCCTGCCAAAGGGCGAGCGCGCTCTTGCGGGTGGCGATACGCAGCAGGGTTGGCGTCATGGTTCTCTCTGGTGGTGCCATGCGGGGCTTTGTCGGGATCCTATTGTCGCGTAATTGTTGTCGCGGCTGCATTAGGTATGGCGTCGCACGAGGGGCTATCCTGATGCCGGAACGGAGACAGCAAGGAGTGTTGTCATGAATATCCGCAGGATGGTTTGCACGGTTGTTTTCGCCATGGCTGGCCATGCCGCGCTCGCGGCCGAGGTGGCTCCGCCCGTGGAGCCCACGGGCAACGGGTTGCCGGTACTGTTGCCCGACGGACGCCCCTACACCGATCCGGACGTGACGGCGCGCGGCCTGCCGGAAGCCTCGGCGTTCAATCAGGCCCAGTATCCCAGTGTATTCCCGCAGATCTCGCCGGTGCGCGAGTTGACCGACGAAGGCTGGCTGGCGGCGAGCACGCATCGCGCCAGCGCGGCGCAGATCAACTTTCAGCGCGCCCTGCGCATCAAGCCGAATGACCGCCGCCTGCTGTGGGCCTATGGCTGGAGCATGATCAATCTTGGCGATCCGGCGTGTGCGCTGGAGGCGTTCCAGCGAAACCTCTCGTTGCGCCCGGGCCAACGGCCGCAGTGGGTGCCGATGGCCATGGCGCTGACCTACACGGCCTCGGGCCAGCGTGATGCCGCGCTGGCCTGGTATCGCGCGGCGGCCTTGAGTGACCCGGTGCGCTTTGGCACCGACAACGCCACCTTGCGCACGACGCTGCACTGGACGTCCAGCGAGCGAGCGCTGATCCGGCAGTTGATCGGTTACGCCGCGCAGGGCGACAACCCCTCCGTGAGGGAGCTGGCCGTGCGTTGACGGCGGCACGAAGCGGTGGGTGCCCTCGCCCGCCGCTTCACCCCATGCGCAGCAGCTTGCGCAAGGCCGGCAGGTTGCGCCGGCTGACTTCCGGCATCAGTTCCGTACCACCCAGCCGCGCCAGCACGCGGCCGTCGGTGAGCGTCTTCAGGCCGATCAACCGTTGCGCCGGCACCAGACAATTGCGATGCAGGCGGATCAGCGTGTCGGGATAAGCGTCCTCGAGCTGGCGCAACGAATCTTCCAGCAGTAGCTGCCCGCCGCGATGCTGCACCACCACGTACTTTTCTTCCGCCAACAGGCTGATCACGTCGTCCAGGGCGACCCGCACCTGTTCGCCGCGCAGGCGTCCGTGCAGATAGCCGCCGGTGTCGCCGGGCGCTTGTTGCAGGCGCAGGCGTGCGCGTTGCAATGCCTCGTTGAGGCGCTCCAGACGCACCGGTTTCAGCAGGTAATCCACCGCGCCAAGTTCAAAGGCGTGCAGGGCGTGGCTTTCATAGGCCGTGCAGAACACCACCAGAGGCCGTTTGCTGCCGGCGAGCCGCTGTGCGAGCGCGGTGCCGCTGATGCCGGGCATGTTGATGTCCAGCAGCAGCACGTCAGGCTGGCATTCGCCCACGGCGTCGATGGCCGCTTCGCCATCGCCGACACTGCCCACCACGTCGACATCGCTGCATCCGGCCAGCAGCGCCGCGAGGCGCGTGCGTGCCAGGGGTTCGTCGTCCACGATAAGTACGCGCATGAGTCCGGTTCTACTGGGTTGGCAACTGCAGGCACACCACGAAGCGACCGGCGTCGGGGCCGGCCGTCACGCGCGCGCCCGGCCCGTAACGATACGCGACGCGGCGGCGCACATTGTCCAGGCCATGGCCGTGGCCGCCGGGCGTGGGCACGTTCGCCAGCGGGTTGTCGATCTCGATACGCACGCCATCGCGTTCGCGACGGCCGCGCAGGATCACCTCGCCGCCTTCGCGCAGTGGCTGGATGCCGTGGCGCACGGCGTTTTCCACCAGCGGCTGCAGCAGCAGGCGCGGGAGCGGGAAGCCCGCGGGCAGGTCATCCAGTTCGCGGCGCACGCGCAGGCGCTCGCCCAGCCGCAGTTGTTCGATGTCGAGATAGCGGTCGACCAGGCCCAGCTCTTCAGCCAGCGTACCGTCGTGCGTGCTGTGTTCGCCAAGCGCCGCGCGGAAGAGTTCGGAGAGATCTTCCACCGTGCGTTCGGCGGCGGCAGGATCAACCCGCACCAGGGCCGCTACGGTGTTCATGCTGTTGAACAGGAAGTGCGGGCGGATGCGCGCCTGCAGGGCGGCCACCTGTGCCTGCGACACGGCCTCCAGCCGGGTCTGCCACTGCGCGAGCAGATAGAAATAGCGCAGCATCGCCGCGCCCAGCAACGCCGCGATCATCGTGTTGTTGACGACGAACGTGCCGGCGGTATCGCGCAGCAGCTCCATCTGCATGACGCCGTCCATCCAGTACACCAGCAGGCTGCCGCCAGCCACGATCCACACCATCGCCAGCCACACGCCCGCGTACGACGCGTTGCCCGGCAAGCGGACGAACAGCGGCCGCAACTTGCACAGCGCCACGCCGATCACCACGGCCAGCCAGTCGGCGAACAGCATGCCCACGGTATAGCCGCGCCAGCCGTGGCTGTTGTTGGGCGCCAGCCACATCACCGTCACGGTGATCGATGCCGTGATCAGCAGCGCAAAGATCACCGGCCCGCTGCAGAAATCAGGCAGCGGGCGATGCTCCGGACGAATAGGCGCTGTTGTAGCGGTGGCAGGCTCCCTCATGCGAAGGAGTATGCCGCATGCGTGCGTAGGCTTCCTTGCATGGCATCCCAGCCTGACGGGCGCCAGGAGCCTGTTGAAAATCTCACCGTAGCGCCCTGCTTCCCCTCACCGTCATCCCCGCGAACCCCGAAAAGGGGGCAAGAGCGGGGATCCAGTGACTTTAGGTTTTCGATGGCGCTTAGAGGCACTGGATCCCCGCCTTCGCGGGGATGACGATGAGGAACTTGGGTCTTGAGGGCGATCGTGAAGAGGCGCTCAGGCCTCCAGTCGCACCGTCATCCACTGGCGCAGGTCGGCCACTTCCTCGGCGCATACCGAATGCGGCATCGGGTAGGTGTGCCAGCTCACCGGGTAACCCAGGGACTGCAGCAGGTCACGCGAATTTACGCCGCGGGTGAGCGGCACGATCGGATCGGCGGTGCCATGACCCCAGAACACCGGCGTCTGTCCATTGGCGGGGCTGCGCTCGGCGACGAAGGCCTCCTGCAGCGGCAGGTAGGTGGACAGCGCGATCACGCCAGCCAGTGTCCCGGCGTGGCGCAGCCCCGCCGACAGGGCGATGGCGCCACCCTGCGAAAAGCCCGCCAGCAGGATCCGTTCGGAAGGCACGCCACGCTCGTTCTCGCGGGCGATCAGCGCTTCCACGCTGGCGACGGAGGCGCGCATGCCCGTCTCGTCCTGCCGGGAAATGAGATCGACGCCGACGATGTCATACCAGGCGCGCATGGGCATGCCGCCGTTGACTGTCACCGGCCGCACCGGCGCATGCGGGAACACGAAGCGCAGCGCAGGCCACGAGGGCGAAACCAGCTCCGGCACGATGGGCGCGAAATCGTTGCCATCGGCGCCCAGCCCGTGCATCCAGATCACGCTGTGGCCGGGATTCGGGGCGGTTTCGATCTCAACGGTAGGCAGGGGCATAGGGATTCGCCGGGGCTTGGGGACTGCAGGAAAGCATGCCGCGAAGACATGCGGGAGAACCTCACCGAACGCACGGCTCGCGGGTTGGACGACACACGCCCGCCATGCGGGCACGCGGCCGAGGCGCAAGGGTAACCGCCAAGACTAGCTGTCTAGGCCGTTAGTTTGAACCTAGACCATCGGCGCTTGTGCGGCACGGGGCCTTGGCTATGCTGCCCTGTTTTGACTGTGGAGCCCTCCATGCGCCGAACGCTGTTTGCCGGCCTCGCCGCCCTCGCCACCCTGCCGGCGGCGGCCGTGTCGCCCCCGTCGTCGGTTGGCCAGCTCGACCTGGAAACCATCATGGCCAATCCGGACTGGATCGGCGTGGCGGTGGAGCAGCCCTACTGGAGCGCGGACGGCCACAGCCTGTACTACTCGCTCAAGCGCGAGGGCAGCAAGGTGCGCGACCTGTACCGCGTGGATCCCGCCGGTGGCCAGAGCGTGAAGCTCGACCCGGCTGCCATGGCGCAGGCCGAGGGCCCGGCGGTCTATGACCGCGCGCATCGCCACGCCGCCTATGTGATGCATGGCGACATCTTCATGATCGACCTGTCCAGCGGCCGCCGCGTGCAGGTCACCCGCTCGTCGGCGCCGGAATCCGCGCCGCGCTTCTCCAGCGATGGCCGCAGCCTGCAGTATCGCCAGGGCAACGACTGGTTCGTCTACGACCTTGCCTCGGGCGTGAGCGGCCCTGCCGCTGTGCTGCGCTTCAGCGACGACCCGCAGGAAAAGAAGCCCGATCCGCTCAAGGACATGCAGCTGGGGCTGTTCAAGTCGCTGCGCGAGAACAAGTCGGACAAGGACGCCGCGCGCGAGAACGACGACGCGATGATGGCCGCCGACCCTGGCCGCGCGCCCAAGCCCATCTATCTGGGCGACGGCGGCGAGCCGGCCGACACTGAGCTGTCGCCCGATGGCCGCTGGATGGTGGTCGTGACCAAGCCCAAGGGCGCGAAGGAAGGCAAGCGCCCCGAGGTCACCCACTACGTCACCGAATCCGGCTACGCCGAGCAGCAGGAGACGCGCGTCTACGTGGGCCACAATGATCCCGCGCCGCAGTCGCTGGTGTTGGTGGACCTGAAGGCCGCCAAGTTCTATCCGCTCAAGACCGACGGCCTGCCCGGCATCAAGGATGATCCGCTCAAGGGCATTCGCGCCAAGACCGTGGCCGCCCTGCAGAAGGACGGCAAGGCCGACGAAGCCAAGGCACTGAAGGCGCCGGACGTGCGCGCGGTGCGCATCATCTCCAGCGCCGACGACGGCGGCGGTGGTGGCATCGTGTGGAGTGACGACGGCCAGAACGTCGCCATCCAACTGCGCGCCATCGACAACAAGGATCGCTGGATCGCCAGCGTCGATTTCGACAAGCACGCGCTGGTCAACCAGGACCGTCTCACCGACAACGCCTGGATCAACTGGAACTTCAACGATTTCGGCTGGCTCAAGGACGGCCGCACGCTGTGGTACCTCAGTGAGGACACCGGCTACTCGCAGCTCTACACCAAGCCGCTGGGCGGCAAGGCCAAGGCGCTGACCACCGGCAAGTTCGAAGTGAGCCATCCGGCGCTGAGCGACGACGGCCAGTGGTTCTACATGCGCACCAACCAGGTCGCGCCCTACAGCTACGACGTCTATCGCGTGCCGAGTGCCGGCGGCGAGCTGACCCGCCTCACGCAGTACCAGGGCATGGACGACTTCGCCTTGTCGCCCGATGGCCGCCAGCTGGCCGTGCTGCATTCCTCACCGTACACGCTGGCGCAGCTGGCCGTGCAGAGCGTCGACGGCGGCACGCCGCGCGAACTCACCAACACCATGAAGCCGGCTTTCACCGCGCACGCGTGGATCCAGCCGAAGATCGTCGGCGTGCCGTCCTCGCATGGCGCGGGCACGATCTGGGCGAAGTACTACGGCCCGGCCGACGAGGCCGCTGCCGCCTCGCGTCCCGCGGTGATCTTCGTGCACGGCGCGGGCTACCTGCAGAACGTCACGCTGTCGTACTCCAACTACTTCCGCGAACAGATGTTCCACAACCTGCTGGTGCAGCAGGGCTACGTGGTGCTGGACATGGACTACCGCGCCTCCGAAGGCTACGGCCGCGCGTGGCGCACCGCGATCTACCGCCAGATGGGTCATCCGGAACTGGAAGACCTGCTCGACGGCAAGGCATGGTTGGTGAAGAACCACGGCGTGGATCCCCAGCGCGTGGGCATGTACGGCGGCAGCTACGGCGGCTTCATGACGCTGATGTCCCTGCTGCGCGCGCCGGGCGAGTTCGCTGCGGGCTCCGCATTGCGTCCGGTGACCGACTGGACCAGCTACAACCACGAGTACACGTCCAACATCCTCAACGATCCCCAGCTCGATCCGGAGTCGTACCAGATCAGCTCGCCGATCAACTACGCCGACAAGCTGCAGGATCCGCTGTTGATGCAGCACGGCCTGATCGACGACAACGTGCTGACCAGCGACACCATTCGCCTCTACCAACGCTTCATCGAGTTGCACAAGAACAATTTCTGGATGTCGCTGTATCCGATGGAGCGGCACGGCTTCCAGCATCCGGATTCGTGGTACGACGAGTACCGTCGGATTGACGAGTTGTTCAATACGTATGTGAAGCCCGCGAAGCAGTGATGCTTGTGTTCCCTCTCCCTGAAAGGGGAGAGGGTTGGGGTGAGGGGCGCAATCTAGCCTCACCGTTTGTATCGTCATCCCGGCGTAGGCCGGGATCCAGTAGCGTCGGTAATCGGTTGTCGCCTTAGGCAACACGGCTTGGCTCTAGCGCTCCCGCGACCTGGCTCGCATGCGGCGGGCTTCCGACCTCCTTCCGGAAGGCGCGTCATCCCGGGACCCGGCAGGTCAAAAGCCAAAGCTAAAAGCTAAAAGCTAAAAGCCGAAGCAAGAACCCGAGCCATTGGCGAAGCTTTCAAAGAGTCGAGTCCCTTGTGGGAGCGCACCCTGTGCGCGACAGCGGCGCCTCGTAGTCACGGCTCCGTTAGGTTGTCGCGCACAGGGTGCGCTCCCACAGAAAAGAGCGCGGTCGTGCGGGTTCCCTCAGAGCCAAAGTGAAGCAAGGCGCCGCTTTAAGCCCTCATCGCCATGGCGCGTTGCGAAGCGCATGGAACTACCCGCTGTTTAGAGGCGAAGGTCGCCAAGCAACAAACCGCCTCAAGCGTTCGAGCTTTTTCCCACGAAATGCTGCCAGCTCTGGCTCTCAAGGCCATTTTCTTTGGGTTACTTTTCTTTTGGGCCAGCAAAAGAAAAGTGACTCGGCCTTCGGCAGAAGGTCGAAACGCCCGCTGCGTAAGCGGCCCGATCGCGGTCACGTCCGAGGTGACAACCAACCGCAAAGTCACTGGATGACCAGCCTTCGGCTGTTGTGAAGCGCCTCCGGCCTGCGCCGGGATGACGGGTAGGTAAGGTGAGGCGAGAGTGCCCCCTCACCCCCACCTACTGCCCCGCCTGCGCCGCAAAATACCTCGCCGGCGGCTGCCCAAAACTCCGCCGGAACATCGCCACAAACGCACTCACACTCGCATACCCCAACGCATCCGCCACCGACGACACCGGCTCGCCATCCGCCAGCCGCTCAAGCCCGCGCGACAACCGCGCCAATTGCCGCCACTGCGCAAAACTCAACGCCGTCTCGCTGCGGAACAAGCGGCTGAGGCTGCGCGGCGACAGGCCCGCCCACACCGCCCACTCGTCCAGCCCACGGTTGTCGTTCGGGTTCTCCAACAGCGCCACGGCGATGCGCAATGCACGGCGGTCCGTCGGCATCGGCAGGTGCAGTGGTTCGTGGCGCGCGCGGCAGATCTCTTCCAGCAGGACGCGGGTGATCCGCTCCTGGCTCTCGTCGAGCTCCCGCTCCCATACCCATGAACTCGCGCGGCGCACCAGCGCGCGCATCAGTTCGGTGACACCGATGACGCAGGGGGCGGCGGGCAGGCAGCCGCATTCAAGCGGGGTGACGAACACACCCCAGCCGCTCATCGCGCCGCTGAGGGTCACCGTGTGCTCCACGCCCGCCGGCATCCAGCCCGCGCGGTGCGGCGGCAGCAACCAGGAGCCCTGCGCCGTGCGCACGTGCACCAGCCCGCTTTCCACGCAGTACAGCTGGCCTCGCGCGTGGGAATGCCAGTCGTACTGGCGGGTGTTTTCGCTGTATTCGCTCGAGGCCTCGCCTTCGGTCCAATAGGCGATCACGGAGGGGCCGTCCAGTCGTTCGATCAACGCGTGGAACTGTGCTTCATCCTTCTCGGTGACATGACCCATGGCCGATTCTCGACAAACTTTGACCAAATAACGCTAACAGTATTCCCTGCGCCTGCTCAATCATGCTGGCCCGATCCCCACCGCTGCCGCCGCTCGCGGTGCCAAACGCGGCGTCGGTCGCGGTTTCCCCCACCCGTGCCATTCCTCCTGCTTGAAGTGGCACGGTCACGCCCGCACCCCGACACGCGTCCTGAAGAAGCAAGCACGCGGCGCCGCCGCCCGGCGTCGAAGGGAGAGCCGATCCATGTCGATGATTGCCGTACGCACGCCCACCGCCGAGACCGCCCCGCTGGAGGCATTCGTGGCCTGTGCCCACCAGATGCTGGCCCCCGAGACCCCCGAGGCCGCCCGCCGCGCGTTGGAGCCGCGGCTGGTCGCCCTGTTGCCGGCGCTGCGCGCGCTGGGGGTGTTCGAGCTGTTCGAGCTGCGCCATCCCGCCCTGCGCGCCTGGCTGGAAGACGAGATGCGGGAGGGGCGCCATTGAGGTTGGCTCAAATTTGTTCGGGCAAAATCTATCCTGACCATATTTGCCTTGACAAATATATTTCCGGCAATAAAATTGCCGTTCTCATGAGCCCCTCTAACCCTCCTTCGTATCCGCAGGACAGCATTGGCGTCCTCGTTGGGCTGGTTCGCAGCGAGATCGTCCGCAAGATGGAGGCCGAGCTGCAGGCCTCGGGCGTGGACCTGCGCTTTACCCAGTTCCTGATCCTCAAGCGCCTTGCCCACATGGGCCCGATGTCAGCCAGCGAGCTCGCCCGCGCGGTGGAACTGGATGGCGGCGCCATGACCCGCCAGCTCGACCAGCTCGAACGCAAGGGCCTGCTGCGCCGCCAGCCGCATGAGCAGGACCGCCGCGCCCTGCGCATCGAGCTGACCCCGGCCGGCGATGCCATATGGCGACAGATCACGCCGTGCAACGACCGCGTCCTGGATGCGGCCCAGAAGGCGCTGAACCCGACCGAGCGTGAGCAGCTGCGCGATTACCTGGTGCGCGTGCTCGAAGCGCTCCGCGACATGAATTGATCCGTTTCACTTTCCTGGAAACCAAGCCCATGCGTCTGCAAATCCTTGCGGCAGCCACCGGCCTCTCCCTCGCGTTGGCGGGATGCGTCAGCAGCGGCGGCCTGCATCCGGAAGGCACGCTGACCGATGCCTCCTCGCTGAAGGCCGATCGCAGCCTGTCCGGCGCCGCCCTCTCCCCCGCTGCCTGGCCGGCCAATGACTGGTGGACGGGCCTGGGCGATCCGCAGCTCTCGGCCTTGATTACCGAGGCGCTGAAGGACAACCCGACCCTCGTCGTGGCCGACGCGCGCGCGCGCCAGGCGCAGGCGGAAGCCGGCGCGGCCGATGCCGACCGTGGCCCCAGTGTTTCCGCGGGCGCCAACGTGGTCGGCCAGCGCCTGCCGCTCACCGCCGCGCCGCCGGAACTGGGCGGCGGCAAGTTCACCTGGTTCAAGGATGCCCGCGCCAGCTTCAGCTGGGGTCTTGACCTGTGGGGCGGCAAGCGCGCCGCGTGGGAAGCGGCCGTCGGCATGCAGCGTGCGGCCGAGATCGAGCAGCAGGCAGCGCGTATCGAGCTGTCCACCAACGTGGCCCGCGCCTATGTGCAGCTGTCCTATGCCTACGCGCAGCAGGACGTGGCCAAGGCCGAGCATGAGCGCGCCACCACCGCACGCCAGCTGACCCAGCAGCGCGTCTCCGCCGGCCTGGACAACCAGCTGCAGCTCAAGCAGAGCGACACCGAGGTGGCGAATGCCGACCAGCAGGTGGCCGCCGCCAACCGCGCCATCGACGCGGCGCGTTCGTCGCTGTCGGTGCTGCTGGGCAAGGGCCCGGACCGCGGCCTGGACATCAGCCGCCCGCAGCTGTTGCAACCGGGTGCACTCACGGTGCCGGCGGATCTGTCGACCGAACTGCTCGGTCATCGCGCGGATATCGTCGCCGCACGCTGGCGCGTGGAATCGGCGGGCAAGGAGATCAAGGTCGCCAAGACCCAGTTCCTGCCCAACGTGAGCATCAGCGCGATGGCCGGCGTGGCTGCCTTCGGCAGCATCAATCCGCTGCAGTTGCCGGCGCGCTTTTACACCTTCGGTCCATCGCTCAGCCTGCCCATCTTCGACGGTGGTCGCCTGCGTTCGAACCTGTCCGCGCGGGATGCGCAGTACGACGAAGCCGTCGCCCAATACAACCAGGCACTGGTGCGCGCGGTGAACGAAGTGGCCGATGGCTACGACGCCGTGCAGTCGTCCAAGGAACAGGTCGCTGCGCAGCAGCGCGCGGTGGACGCCGCCACACAGGCGTGGCAGCTGTCCGAGCAGCGCTACAAGGCCGGTGTCGGCAGCTATCTGGAGGCGCTGATCGTGCGCCAGCAGCTGCTCAGCGCGCAGGAACGCCTCGCCGCGCTGCAGTCGCAGCAGGTGGACCTGTCCGTGCAGCTCATTCAGGCGCTCGGCGGCGGTTTCCGCCCGCAAGGCAACGCCGACGTGGCCGTCCAAACTTCCCCTGATCATTCGCTTTGAACAAAGGCTGCCCCCATGTCTAGCCAAACCCCGCTCGCGGCCGAGAACGCGGCCGCCCAACCCCCGAAGAGCCGTCGCGGCTTCATGCTGAAGATGCTCGGTGCCGTGCTGGTGCTCGCCGCCATCGGCTGGGGCCTGTGGTACTTCCTTGAAGGCCGCTGGTACGAAGAGACCGACGATGCCTACGTCAACGGCAACGTGGTGCAGATCACCCCGCAGGTACCGGGCTCGGTCATCACCATTGGCGCCGACGACGGCGACCTGGTGCATGCAGGCGACGTGCTGGTGAAGCTCGATCCGGCCGATGCCGACGTCGCGCTCCAGCAGGCGCGCGCCAACCTGGCCAGCACCGTGCGCAAGGTGCGCGGCCTCTACAGCAACGTGAATGGTGCCCAGGCCGAAGTGGCCGCACGCAAGACCGCCGTGGACAAGGCGCAGGCCGACTACAACCGTCGCCGTGACCTCGCCAAGTCCGGTGCCATCTCGGCCGAAGAGCTGTCGCACGCACTGGATGCGCTGACCACCGCGCAGAGCGCGCTGACCACCGCGCAGCAGCAGCTGCAGACCAACAAGGTGCTGGTGGACGATACCGTCGTCGCCTCGCATCCGGACGTCCAGACGGCCGCCGCCCGCCTGCGCGCTGCCTACCTGGATGACGTGCGTACCTCGATCATCGCGCCCGTGGACGGCTACGTCGCCAAGCGTTCCGTGCAGCTGGGCCAGCGCGTCGCGCCGGGCAACCCGCTGATGGCCGTGGTGCCGCTGCATGAGGTGTGGATCGACGCCAACTTCAAGGAAACGCAGCTCACCCGCATGCGCATCGGCCAGCCGGTGGAAGTCCGCGCCGACGTGTACGGCGGCTCGGTCACGTACAAGGCCAAGATCGAAAGCCTGGGCGTGGGCACGGGCAGTGCCTTCTCGCTGCTGCCGGCGCAGAACGCCACCGGCAACTGGATCAAGATCGTGCAGCGTGTGCCGGTGCGCGTGTTCTTCACCGACCCCAAACAGCTGGAGGACCATCCGCTGCGCATCGGCCTGTCGACCAAGGTGGAAGTGAACCTGCGCGACCAGAACGGCGCGCTGCTGGCCAAGCAGGCGCCGACGCAGCCGGCGTTCACGACCGACGTTTACAAGGAACAGCTCGCCAAGGCCGACGGTGTGATCGCGGAGATCATTCACGCGAACATGGCGGGCAGCGGCGAGGCGCCGAAGAAGTAAGTGTTTTGTGGTTGGCGTGGCGGCGCTGCATCGCCATCCACGCTAGCCGCTGTGGTCATTCAAAGCGTCATTCCGGCGAAAGCCGGAATCCAGTAGCGACACGGCATGAAGTTCTTCGCACGTGTCCAAACCGAGTCATTGGATTCCGGCCCTTGCCCCCTTTTCAGGGTGCGCCGGAATGACGGGCAAAAAGCAAAGACCGCTTCGATGAGCTTTCCGGAGCGGGCAAACCCATCACTCCGCAGGTTATCCGTGCGATGAGCCAAGATTTCCGTCCGCCCAACCTGGCACTGACCACCATCGGTCTCTCGTTGGCGACCTTCATGCAGGTGCTGGACACGACGATCGCGAACGTGTCGCTGCCGACGATCGCCGGCAACCTCGGCGTGAGCGTCAACCAGAGCACCTGGGTCATTACCTCTTTCGCGGTGAGCACGGCGATCGCGCTGCCGCTGACCGGCTTCCTCACCCGCCGCTTCGGCGAGGTGCGGCTGTTCATCTGGTCAACGCTGCTGTTCTCGATCGCCTCCTTCCTGTGCGGCCTCGCGCAGAGCATGCCGATGCTGATCCTGTTCCGCGCACTGCAAGGCGCGGTGGCCGGCCCGATGTATCCGATCACGCAGAGTCTGCTGATATCGATCTATCCACCCGCCAAACGCGGCATGGCGCTGGCCCTGCTGGCGATGGTGACGGTGGTGGCGCCTATCGCGGGCCCGATTCTCGGCGGCTGGATCACCGACAACTATTCGTGGCCGTGGATCTTCTTCATCAACGTGCCCATCGGCATCTTCGCCAGCATGGTGGTCGGCAACCAGATGCGCGGACGCGCGGACGTCACCTCGCGCCCGAAGGTCGACTACGTGGGCCTGATCACGCTGATCGTCGGTGTGGGCGCTTTGCAGATCGTGCTCGACAAGGGCAACGATGAAGACTGGTTCAGTTCGCCGTTCATCGTGATCACCACCATCGTGTCGGTGGTTGCGCTGGCGGTCTTCCTGATCTGGGAACTCACCGACGACGAGCCCATCGTCAATCTGCGTCTGCTGCGGCACCACAACTTCCGCGTGGGCACCATTGCGCTGGTGCTGGCTTACGCGGCGTTCTTCGCCATCGGCCTGCTGGTGCCGCAGTGGCTGCAGCGGAACATTGGCTATACCTCCACCTGGGCGGGTTTTGCCGCGGCACCGCTGGGCGTGCTGCCGGTGATGCTCACCTTCATCGTGGGCAAGTACGCCAACCGCACGGACATGCGCCTGCTGGCCTCGTGCGCGTTCCTGGTGATGGGTACGACGTGCTTCATGCGTTCGAACTTCTTCGTGCAGATCGATTTCTGGCACGTGGCCGGTGTGCAGCTGTTCCAGGGTTTGGGCGTGGCGTTGTTCTTCATGCCGGTGACGACGATCCTGCTGTCGGACTTGCGGCCCAACGAGATCGCTTCGGGCGGTGGCCTGGCGACATTCCTGCGCACGCTGGGCGCGAGTTTTTCGGCCTCGCTGACCACCTTCCTGTGGGATCACCGCGCGATCGTGCATCACGCGCACCTGGCCGAGCACATCACGCCGTACGATCCGTCGGCACAGGCGACGCTGCAGGGTGTGGGCGTGCAGGGGCAGTCGGCGAATGTCCTGCTGGATCAGCTGATCACGCAGCAGGGTTATCAGATCTCGTTCAACGAGGTGTTCCACATGCTGGGGTGGGTGTTCCTCAGTCTGATCGTGGTGGTGTGGTTGGCGAAGCCGCCGTTCAGTGCGAAGGCGGGGCCGGGGTCGGATCACTGATCCTGTGCCTGGTTCACGATGAAAGAGGCCGCTTTGAGCGGCCTTTTTTTTGCTCCGGGTGCCGGTGCTGTTATCGCGATGGATTCCGGGAGGGGCTTGGGCTGCTTTTGTAAGCTAACCTCAGCGTTTCATCCTAGGCCGTCATCCCGGCGCAGGCCGGGATCCAGTGACTTTGCGGTTGGTTGTCGCCTCGGACGTGACCGCGATCGGGCCGCTTACGCAGCGGGCGTTTCGACCTTCTGCCGAAGGCCGAGTCACTTTTCTTTTGCTGGCCCAAAAGAAAAGTAACCCAAAGAAAATGGCCTTAAGAGCTGGCAGCATGTCGATGGGATAAGCCCGAACGCGTGAGGTAAATCGTTACTTGGCGACCTTCGCCTCTACACAGCAGGTACTCCCAGGCGCTACGCAACGCGCCCTGGCGGTGAGGACTTAAAGCGGCGCCTCGCTTCGCTTTGGCCGAGATATGCGCCGCGGCCGGCTTTTCTGTGGGAGCGCACCCTGTGCGCGACAAGCCAACGAAGCGGCAATCACAAGATGCCGCCGTCGCGCACCGGGTGCGCTCCCCAAGGGGCCAGTCCGCGGACGCCATACCCCCAGCCTCGCCACCCATGAACCATTCAGCCATCCAAACGACAACGGCCCCTCGCGGGGCCGTTGTCGTGTCCATCGCTGGTCATGCCACTTACGGGTTGAACGCGAACCCGATCAGCGCCATCGTCTCGCCGCGGTTGGGGCCTTTGATGCCGGCGTTGGAGGCGTGGCGGATCTGGAAGGTCCAGTGTTCGCCGGTCCAGCCTACGGAGTTCACGAACTCGCCGGCGCTGCTCAGTTCCTGGGTGCGGCCGGCCTGGGCGGCGATTTCCGAGGTCCAGAACAGGTGGTGGTACCAGTCGTCGGCACCGCCATAACGCAGGCGGACGCCGCCGCCCAGCAGCCATACGTCGTCGGAAACGGCGTTGCCGTAGCGAGCCACGTGACGGCCATTGACGAAGCCCAGTGAGGCGGCGGGAGCCCACGAGAACTCGCTGTGGCCGAAGGTGTGTTCGCCCCAGATGCCTTCGATCCAGGCGGTGTTGGTCCAGTGTCCGTCGGAGTAGCTTCGGCCTCCGTTGATTTCGATGCGGGGGTCGGCCATGGCGGCGGCGGATGCACCGATCAGTGCAAGCGCGGCGGCGCTACGCAGGAGGAGGGATCGCATGTGCTGTTCTTCTTCTGGCTTGAGAGAGGGATTCCTACACCGCCTAGTATAATTACTTAACTGGACCGACCGGTACTGGAAATAGGTCGAATCAAGGCAACACTGCGTTGCCTGGGCGGTACTAGTGCCTCTGTGTGCTTCCCCTGTAGGGGTTCAGTTTGTTCCGACAAACGTTAAGCACGCGCCGAAAATGCCGTAAAACTACGGCAAGAACTTTCGGTAACCTTGCGGAATGGAGGTCCGCGCCGGGCCCGGCGCATCGCGCTTACATCAGCACGCCGTCCACCGGCTGCAGTGGCGCCGGCAGATCGCGCTCGCCCAGCAGCTCGCCGAGGCCGATTTCGATAGTGCGGCACAGGGCGTCGAGGGGCAGGTCGTTGGGCAGGCGGTCGAAGGGGTTTTCGATCTGGTCACCCAGCGCATCGAGCCCGAAGAAGGTGTAGGAGAGCACGCCCACCATCAGCGGCGTTACCCAGCCGACGCTGCCGATGAGGCAGAACGGCAGCAGCAGGCAGTAGATGTAGACGGTGCGGTGGAGCAGCAGGATGTAGGCGAACGGAATCGGCGTGTTGTGGATGCGCTCGCAGCCGCCAAGCACGTACGACACGCGTGTCACCTGGGCGTCGATGTTGGCCAGCAGGATCGGGTCGAGCCGGCCATCGCGCCGAAGTTGCGCGTAACCCTGGGCGATCAGGCCGAGCAACACGTTCGGCGGATTGGGCCTGCCGGCCATGGCGGCTACGTCCGCGGGCGTGAGCCAGCGGGATACATCGTCACCCGGTGGTGTGCCGCGCAAGTGGTGGCGGAGCGCATGGGCGAAGGCGATCAACCGGTGCACCATGCGTGCGCGGTCTTCCTGTGACAGACCTTCCGGCAGGCTCACGGTCTGCCGTGCCAGGTTGCGCAGCACGATCAGCAGCTCGCCCCACAGCGTGCGCGCCTCCCACCAGCGCTGGTAGGCAACGGTGTTGCGGAAGCCCAGGAAGATCGCCAGCGTCAGCCCCATCAGGGTGGGCGGAATGGCACCCAGCTCCACACCGGTGCGCGGCAAGCGGTGTTCCAGCAGGACTACCGCCACCGACAGCAGCATCATGCCGACCACCCGTTTCCAGATCACCGGGATGATGGAGCCGCGCAGGGTGAACAGCATGAGCCTGAGCGAGCGGTGCGGCGGGTGGATGACCATGGGAATGGCTTGGCAGTGGGTCGGGAAATGGTACCGCCGGGGCACGGCAGCGGCTTAGCTCTTGATCTTCGGTATCGCGCGAGCCATAGTGGCGACCTATTTATACCCGGGCAAAATAATGGCTGTCGCCGACACCGTCTCCTGCATCGCCTTCGACGGCCATCGCCAGATCGCCGCCGGTACGCTGGCGGAGGTGGCCCTGGCCGCCAAGCAGGCGATCGATGCGGGTGTCGCCGGGCCGCTGTTGGTGTTCGACGAGCTCAGCAGCCTTCCCGTGGAACTGGATCTGCGCGGCACAGCGGATGACGTGCTCGCACGCTTGCCCGTATCCACCCCGGAGGAAGACACCGCGCCCCGTGGCCCGGGCCGTCCGAAGCTGGGCGTGATCGCCCGCGAAGTCACGTTGCTCCCGCGCCATTGGGACTGGCTCGCCAGTCAGCCTGGCGGTGCCTCGGCCACCCTGCGGCGCCTGGTGGAGGAAGCCCGTCGCACCCATCGTGAGCACGATGCCGCGCGCCTGACGGGTGAGGCGGTGGATCGCTTCATGAGCGCCATGACGGGCAACCTGCCGGGACACGAAGAGGCCTCGCGAGCCTTCTGGCGCAAGGAGCGCGAGCGTTTCATCCAATTGACAGATGCATGGCCCGGCGATGTGCGCGAGCATGTGCGTCGTCTCGCGACCCGCGCATGGCAGGCAGCCGGTGCCGGCGACTGATCCCCACTCCCCTTTGCGGAAACCTAGTCGATGTCATCTCTTGCTGCGAAGCAGCCGTTGCTCACCGAAGGACCGATCGCCCGCACGCTGCTGATGTTCGCCCTGCCCATCCTGGGCAGCACGGTGCTGCAGTCGCTCAACGGGTCGGTCAATGCGATGTGGATCGGCCACTACCTGGGCGAAGCCGCGCTCACGGCGGTGAGCAACGCCAACCTGATCCTGTTCCTGCTGCTGGGCGCCGTCTTCGGGCTCAGCATGGCCTGCACCATCCTGATCGGCCAGAGCCTGGGCGCGCGCAACATGCTCGAAGCCAAGCGCGTGGTCGGCACTGGCGTGACGTTCTTCGTGTCGGTGTCCGTCGTTGTCGCCATCGCCGGCTTCTTCACCACGCCGCTGATGCTCAACGCGCTCAACACGCCGGCCGATGCGCAGGCGTTCGCCGTGCCGTACCTGCGCATCATCTTCGTCGCCGTGCCGTCGATGTTCTTCTACAACTTCCTGATGATGACGCTGCGCGGCGCGGGCGATTCGCGCACGCCCTTCGTCTTCATGGCGCTCTCAGTGGTGCTGGACATCGTGTTCAACCCGCTGCTGATCTTCGGCGTGGGTCCGTTCCCGCGCCTTGGCATCGCCGGTTCCGCCACCTCCACCTTGATCGCGCAGACCTTCGCGCTGTTCGCCCTGCTCTTTACGCTCTATCGCCGCAAGCACTTCCTGCGCCTGACGCGCGCCGAACTGGGTTACCTCAAGCCGGACATGGAGATCCTGCGTTCGCTGGTGTTCAAGGGCTTGCCCATGGGCCTGCAGATGATCGTGATCTCCAGCTCCGCGATGATCATGATCCACATGGTCAACAACTACGGCTCCAAGACCACCGCCGCCTACGGCGCGGCCACGCAGCTGTGGGCCTACGTGCAGATGCCGGCGATGGCCATCGGCGCGGCGGTGTCCTCCATGGCAGCGCAGAACGTGGGGGCCAGCCTGTGGGATCGCGTCAGCCGCATCACCAAGATGGGCGTGCTCTACAACTTCCTGCTCAGTGGCCTGTTGATCGGGGTGATCTACCTGTTCAACCACGCGGCGCTGGGCCTGTTCCTGCCCAACGACGCCCAGGCGCTGACGCTGGCGCAGCATCTCAACGGCATCGCCGTGTGGTCGTTCATGTTCTTCGGCGTCACCTTCGTGCTGTTTGGCGTGGTGCGCTCCACCGGCGCGGTGATTCCGCCGCTGGTGATCCTGTTCATTTCGATGTGGCTGATCCGCCCGCCGTTCGCGCTGGCACTGGCCCCCCAGCTGGGCGCGGATTCGATCTGGTGGAGCTTTCCGCTCGGTTCGCTCGCCTCGATGCTGATGGCGATGGGCTATTACAAGTGGGGCGGCTGGCGCCGCGCACGCATGCTGGCCACGCCGATCGCAAAGGCAGGGCAGCAACCGCCGGGCGAAGCGGCCGTGGCCGCGCCGCAGGCGTCCACCACGGCACAAGGCGTGCCGGCGTCCGCCGAGTGACGGGATGCACCCTGCGCGGCCTTGCCCGCGCAGGGTGAACCCACTTTCACGTTCTGCCACGCGACTGTCATCCGGGCTGCCTAGGGTGGCTCGATGACTCGTGGTCTTATCCATCCTCCGGCACGTACGGCAATGACGTCGGACGGCGATGCTCTCCTCGGAGAGATCGCATGACGCTCTCGCGTCGCCAGTTCCTGCGCGGCATCGTCGACATGGCCGGCGCCGCCGCGGCGGTGGAGCTGGGCCTGCTTGCATGGCCGTCACCCGCCATCGGTGACGAAAAGATGGCCCGCATGGCGATGCCCCTGCTTGCTGCGCCCAAGGTGCCGTTGGTCAATCCGGTGACGCTCGCACGCTTTGTCGATCCGTTACCGCTTCCGGCCGTGGCGAAGCCAGCGGGGCAGCGCTCACATCCGGCCTACCCCGGCAAGTCGCTGCCGTTCTACCGGATGGAAATGCGCGCCTTCAAGGCGCCACTCCATCGCGACCTGCCTGCAACGCCGATGTGGGGATACGGCGGCTGTTTTCCCGGGCCGACGCTGCTCGCGCGGCGCAACGAACCCTTGCTGATCGAGTGGGCCAACGCGTTGCCGGACAAACACTTCCTGCCCATCGACCACAACATCCATGGTGCAGAACGCGACAAACCGGAAGTGCGCACGGTGGCGCACGTGCACGGCGCCCGCGTGTCTTCCTCCAACGACGGTTATCCGGAGGCGTGGTTCGCTCCCGGCCATTCGGCCATCTCGCACTATCCCAATGCGCAGGATGCGGCCACGCTGTGGTACCACGACCACGCGATGGGCATTACGCGGCTGAACATCTACGCGGGCCTGCTTGGCGCGTACCTGATCGAGGACGACGCAGAGCAGGCATTGAACCTGCCCAAAGGTGACTGTGACCTACCCTTGATCCTGTGCGACCGGCTGATCGCCCGCACGGGTGAGCTCTACTATCCCGTGTCGGACGATCCGGAGGCGCCCTGGGTCAGCGAGTGCAACGGCAACGCCATTCTCTGCAATGGCAAGCTGTATCCATTCCTGGAGGTGGAGCCGCGCAGGTACCGCATCCGCCTCATCAATGCC
Organism: Dyella japonica A8; assembly: GCF_000725385.1. Lineage (NCBI taxonomy): Bacteria > Pseudomonadati > Pseudomonadota > Gammaproteobacteria > Lysobacterales > Rhodanobacteraceae > Dyella > Dyella japonica. The sequence goes on from NZ_CP008884.1 coordinate 879,428, forward strand.
GCCAATACGCGCTTCTATGAGTTGTCCTTGTCGGGCGGCCTGCCGTTCCAGCAGATCGCCAGCGACCAAGGGCTGCTGGCCGCACCGCTGCCGCGCCCGCGCGTGACGCTTTATCCGGCCGAGCGCGCCGAGGTGGTCATCGACTTCTCCGGCATGGACGGCAAGTCCGTGCAGTTGCGCCAGCAGTCGGAAGCGATCATGGAATTTCGCGTGCGCGATCGCGGCCGCAAGGACACCAGCGCAGTGCCGGCGAGTTTGCGCACGATCGAGCGCATGAGCGCCGCAAGCGCCGTGCGCGATCGCGTACTGACGCTGGGCGAGCAGGACGATGCCGGTGGCAGCCCGATGATGATGATGCTTGGCGGCAAGCACTGGTCCGCGCCGATCACCGAGGATCCGCGCCAGGACACCACCGAAATCTGGAGCATGGTGAATCTCACGGGTGATGCCCATCCCATGCACCTGCACCTGGTGCGCTTCCAGGTGCTTGAGCGCCGGCCGTTCGACCTGTTCGCGTGGAACGAGAACAAGACGCTCACCTACACTGGCCCCGCAATACCGCCGTCGCCGGAAGAGATGGGCTGGAAGGACACCGTGCGCGCCGACCCCGGCATGGTCACGCGCATCATCGCGCGCTTTGAAGGCGAGCCGGGCCGCTACGTGTGGCATTGCCACCTGCTCGAACACGAAGACAACGAGATGATGCGGCCGTTTCAGCTATTGCCGGCTTGATCACCGGCAGGCACGCGGCATGCCTATTTCTGTGAGAGCGCACCCTGTGCGCGACGGCGAAGCGCGACGTGTTCCACGAGGTGCTTGTGCCGACGCTGCGATCGCCCTACATCGGCACCGTTAGTCGCGCACAGGGTGCGCTCCCACAAAAGTCGCAGCGCATTTTTGCCGCCTCGTTTTCCACCATCACCAAGGTAAGTTCTTGCTCTCCAGTTAAGGAGGCATGGGGGCTGGCGCAAAGCCGGTTACGCAGCCGCAAGGGCTGGCGTCATGCCCAGCCACGCAAGGATTTGCGGCGTCTTGGCACTGTCATCTGGCGCAGTGGCGCTGTCGCAAAAGCGCCAAGGGGCCGTCATCTGCGCGGACCAGACTCGCCGCCGATCGACGCCGCACACCGTTGCGACCCAGCGCCGGTCAATCAGGGGGAACCACCCGAGCAGCCCTTGCTGGTGTCTGCAGGAGATTGAAGTCATGTCCATGACGCACGTCCGCAAGCGGCTGCTGCCGCTTGTCATCGGAATGCTTGCCGTCGGCCTGGCCGGCGTCGTGAGCGCCCAGAGCAACTCCACCCACTCGACCGTCGCCGGCAGCCAAAGCCCTGCGTCGGGTATGGCCGTGCTGCACAGGCCGGGCGGTGACGACGACGACCAGGGCGATCACAGCGAACACACTCGCACGCCCATCAAGCACGTGATCCTGCTGATCGGCGAAAACCGCACGTTCGACCATGTCTACGCCACCTACACGCCGCCGAAGGGCCAGAGCGTGTTCAACCTGCTGTCCGAAGGCATCGTCAACGCCGATGGCACGCCGGGCCCGAATGTCGCCGCCGCGAAGCAGTGGCAGGCCACCAGCACTGGCAAGTTCGTACTCGCGCCCACGCACACCAGCGCCTATACCTCGCTGCCGCTGATGAACACCGGCGGTGCGCCGACGCAGGCGCCGTTTGCGTCCGCCACGCAGGCCCAGGCGATCGAGCCGGGCCTGCCCTCCAGCGATTACGGCATGCTCGCCGCGGGCGGCACCGGCTTGCCGAACGACACGCTGGACACGCGCTTCCCCTCGCAACTGCCGAACGCGCCGGTCGACATGCATGCGTCGATCGCCTACGACGACTACGCCAACAGCCCCGTGCACCGCTTCTTCCAGATGTGGCAGCAGCTGGACTGCGACGTGACCGCCGCCACCGCGAAGAACCCCAGCGGTTGCCGCATGGATCTGTTCCCGTGGGTGGAAACCTCCATCGGCGCCGGCACCAACGGCAAGCCGCAGCCGGCCGGTTTCGATGACGAAAGCACCGGCGAAGGCGCCACGGCGATGCAGTTCCTCAACATGGCCAAGGGCGATGCACCCTATTTCGCCGAGCTGGCCCGCACGTACACGCTGAGCGACAACTTCCACCAGTCGGTGATGGGCGGCACGGGCGCCAACCACATCATGCTGGGCTTCGGTGACCTGATTTATTACGCCGACGCCAAGGGTGAGCCGGCCACGCCGCCGTCGAACCAGATTGAGAATCCGGATGCGCAGCCCGGCACCAACAACTGGTACGTGCAGGACGGCTACGGCGGCGGCTCCTACGTCAATTGCGCCGATGACACGCAGCCCGGCGTGGCCGCGGTGAAGGACTACCTGAAGTCCCTGCCGTACCACACCTTCCACGGCACCGACTGCCGGAAGAACGCCTACTACCTGGTGAACAACTACAACCCGGGCTACCTGGGCGATGGCACGCCCGCCCCGCTCGGCGCCCACCAGTTCACCATCCCGCCGTCGCGCCAGGACAACCTCGCGCTGCTCCTGACCCGCCATCACGTTTCGTGGAAGTACTACGGCGAGGGCTACGCCAAGGGCAAGGAAAACGGCGAGGCCGGCACCTTCTGCAACATCTGCGATCCGTTCCTGTACTCCACGCAGGTCATGACCAATCCGAAGCTGCGTGCGAACAACCAGGATCTCACCGACCTGTACAACGACATCCAGAACGACACGCTGCCGGCCGTATCCATCGCCAAGCCGGACGGCATCCTGGACGGCCACCCGGCCTCGTCCAAGCTGGACCTGTTCGAAGGCTACGTGAAGAAGATCGTGGACATGGCCAAGGCCAACCCGAAGGTGTGGAACGACACCGTGATCATGGTGACCTTCGATGAAGGTGGCGGCTACTACGATTCGGGCTACATCCAGCCGGTGGACTTCTTCGGCGATGGCACGCGCATCCCGCTGCTGGTGATCTCGCGCTACTCCGAAGGCGGCCGCGTGGTGCACACGTACTACGACCATGTGTCCTTCGACAAATTCGTCGAAGCCAACTGGGGCCTGCACGAGACCATCTCGGGCCGCAGCCGCGACAACCTGCCCAACCCGGTGGCGCTGCCCAGCAACCCGTACGTGCCGCTCAACGCCCCGGCTATCGGCAACCTGATGAACATGTTCGACTTCGATCGCGACGGTCACGGTCACAGCTACGCAGCAGCTGAAACACAAGACTGATCCAATAGCGGGACATCCGGACCCTGCCCGCGCAAGCGGGCAGGGTCTTTCCTGCTCCTGGAGTCGCTGTCCGTCATGACCCCCTTCAGCCAAGCCGTCCCGGGCCATCGCGGCCACGCCATCGCGCGGGCGGTTGCCGTGCTGGTCTTGCTGGGTGCCGCCCTCGTCGGCGAGCCAGGCCACGCCGATCCGGGAGATTTCCAGGCCATGCCCGGCCTGTGGAAGATCGTCACGCGCGTGTTTGATCACGGCAAGGAAGGGCAGCCGCAGGTGGCCTGGCATTGCGTGGACGAGAGTCCGGATCCATGGGTGGAGTTCGCCCAGCTTCCCGTGCCTGGTCATGCGCAGTGTGAGCGGGCCGATCAACATCGCAGCAGTACAGCGCTCAGCTGGACCATGCAGTGCCAGGGACTGGCCGATGCCGCGCGTGGGCAGGTGAAGTTTGATTTGGCGGAGCATTACACCGCGCGCATCAACATCAAGGGGCAGGATGTGGTGCAGGTGGAGGGGCGCCGCTATGCGGCGTGTACGAGTCCGAAGGACTGAGGCCTCTCTCCTTGTTGTTAGGGGGTGTGGGATGAGGGGTCACTCTAGCCTCATGGCTTCATCGATGCCGTCATCCCGGCGCAGGCCGGGATCCAGTTTCCGTAGTGGCAGGTCGTCGCCTCATGCGCTCCCGCGAACTGGCCGCCTACGCGGCGGGCGTTCCGACCTCCTGCCGGAGGCCGGGTCACTTTTCTTTGCTTGCCCACGCATGCGCAGGAGCGCATGCGAACGGCGAAGCCGGCCCGAAGGGCGGAGGGCAGGATGCCCGGAGTAAAGAAAAGTAACCCAAAGAAAGGGCCCCCCGGAATCGGCGCCTTCCGGGCCCTCGGCCCGGAAGGTACGCGGGCGGGTTCCGGGCTTTTCGACGGGGCTCCTGCCCCGGCGAAAAGTGCCAGGGATCCCTCCCTGGCACCCCTGCGGGGCCTGATCTCCACCCGCCCGCCGCCTCATACGGGGACCCGGTAGATCAAGAGCACCAAGCCGACGGCTCGTGCCGCTGCGCGGCACCTCGCGGCGTGTCGAAGGACGGCACGTTCGCCATGGCGGGAGCTTCCTTGTAGGAGCGCACCCTGTGCGCGACCGCAGCGTCTGGTGATCACCGCTCCGTCAGGCTGTCGCGCACAGGGTGCGCTCCCACAAGGCTGCCTCAGGGTTCAAGCCAGTTCTCTCTCGGAAGAGAGAGGACGAGCGATAGGTGATGTTCAACGTGAACGACCTAGGGGCGAGGAAGTAGGTGCCGCGGAGTGGCACCACGCTCCGCGTTAAGTCCTCTGCGCCATGGCGCGTTGCGAAGCGCTTGGAGGTACTCGCTATGTGGCGGCGAAGGTTGCCAAGTAGCAACGTTCCTCGAGTGCTCGGGCTTATCCCCACGGAATGCTGCCAGCTCTGAAGGCCATTTTCTTTGGGTTACTTTCGACGCGAAGCTAGTCCCCGTGGGATCTTTGACTCCGGGCATCCTGCCCTACGCCCTTCGGGCCGGCTTCGCCGTTCGCATGCGCTCCTGCGCATGCGTGGGCCAGCAAAAAGAAAAGTGACTCGGCCTTCGGCAGAAGGTCGAAACGCCCGCCGCGTAGGCGGCACCCTGGCGGTATCACAGCAACCGAAGGCCCTGCGCGCGAAGGGACAAGGGCAAAGTCACTGGACCCCTGCCTCCGCAGGGGTGACGGCTAAAGAGTGAAGCGGTGAGGCGAGCACTCACCCCACACCCCAACCCTATCCTTGCCACTCAAACCTTTCGCCATCCACGGCCGCCCCCCGCGTGCCCCGAGAGGGAGTGAGACCAAATCTCACCCCGCCGCCGTCTGCGCCTTCAACGCGCGCTTCGCCGCCCGCTTCGCCCGACGCTTCTCCTTGCGAATCTTGCGATCGTAATTCCACAGATAAATCGCCGGCGTACTCAACAACGTCAACAACTGCGACACCAGCAAGCCACCGACGATCGCCACACCCAGCGGCTGGCGCATCTCCGAACCCACGCCGAAACCAATCGCCAGCGGCAACGCCGCACCCATCGCCACCAACGTCGTCATGGTGATCGGCCGGAAGCGCACCAGTGCCGCCTCCCTGATCGCATCCGGCGGGGACAACCCGCGCTCGCGTTGCGCCACCAAGGCAAAGTCCACCATCAGGATCGCGTTCTTCTTCACGATGCCGATCAACATCAATATCGCAATGATCGCCATCAAGGTGAGCTGCGTCTGCGTCACCAGCATGGCCAGGAACGCGCCCGCCCCCGCCGCCGGGAGCGTGGAAAGGATGGTCAGGGGATGGCCCAGGCTCTCGTACAGAATGCCCAGCACGATATACATCGCCACGATGGCGCCGATCAACAGCACCATGCCGTTGCTCTTGGCCTGCTGCAGGCGCTGGTTCTGGCCGGTCCATTCCACGCGCACGCCTTCGGGCAGGCCTGCCAGGATGCCGGCGTTCTCCACCAGACGGGTGCCCACGTCCTGTGAAACGTCCTTGGCCAGGTTGTAGGTGATGGTCGAGGCTTCCAGCTGGTTGTGGTGGCGGATGCGCATCGGGCTCATGTTCGGCTCGATGCGGGCAAGCGCAGATAGCGGAATCATTTCCCCCTTGGCGTTGCGCACGCGCACGTTGAGCAATGCCTGGGGACTCAACGACGTCGCCGAGCTGGAGGTCAGCACCACCCAGTACTGGTTGATGTCCGAGTAGATGATCGATACCTGCCGCTGGCCGAAGGAATTGAGCAGCGCGGTATCCACGTCGCCCATGGTCACTCCCAGCCGGCTCGCCGAGCTGCGGTCCACCTTCAGCTGCTGCTGCTTGCCCACCAGGTCGAAGTTGCTGCCGACGTCGCGGAACTCCTTCATCTTGCGCATCTGCTGCACCATCTTCAGCGTCCACGGCTGCAGGTCCTCGCCGTTGCTGCCGATGAGCTGGAATTCGTACGAACCGCCCTTGTCGCCGCTGCCACCGCCGCCGAGGAACTGCACCAGGTCCAGCGAGACGCGGATGCCGGCCAACTGGTCGTACTGCTTGGAGAGGCGTTCCATCACTGCCTTGGCGCTTTCGTGGCGGTCGTTGGGGCCGCTGCCTTTCGGCTTCAGGTCGACGAACATGCTGCCCGAGTTGCCCACGGCGCCGGTGCCGTCGTTGCCGCCCAGCGTGGTGAGCACGTCGAGCACGGCCGGATCATTTTTCATGATGTCGGCGGCCTTTCTCGCCTGCGTGGCCATCAGCGTAGGCGAGATGTTGGCGTCGGCGCGAATGTCGCCCTGGATCATGCCGATGTCTTCCTCGGGCATGAAGTTGCCACCGGCCGTCGCCACCACGGCGGCGCCCAGCGCAAAGGTGGTGAGCAGCAGGATGATCGGCTGCCAGCGCATCAGCCGGCGATGGCGCATGGCCCAGTCCAGCGCGCGCTCGTATACGTGATGGAGGCCCTTGTCGAGGCGCTCCAGCCATCGCTCCATGCGGCCCGGCGTGCGTTCGCCGGCCTCCTCGTGCTTGAGCAGCCTGCCGCACAGCGCGGGCGTGAGCGTGAGCGAGACAATGGCCGAAATCACCACTGCCACCGCCAGCGTCACCGAGAACTCGCGCAGCAGCATGATGAGCATGTTGTTGCCGAACAGCAGCGGCGCGAACACGGCCACCAGCGACAGCGTGATCGATACCACCGTGAAGCCGATTTCGCGCACACCGATGAGCGCGGCCTGGAGCGGCGGCTCACCCTTTTCCATGTGGCGCACGATGTTTTCGATCACCACGATGGCATCGTCCACCACAAAGCCGATGCACAACACCAACGCAACCAGCGAAAGCGTATTGAGCGTGTAGTTCAGCGCCAGCATCGCCACGAACGCACCGGCCAGCGACAAGGGCACGCTCAGCGAGGCGATCAGCGTGGGTCGCAGGCGGCGCAGGAACACCATCATGACCAGCACGACCATCGCGATACTGATCAGCAGCGCCACCTCCACTTCATGCAGCGCCGACTTGGTGGTGGTGGTGAGGTCGAAGATCGGCGTGATCTTGACGTCCGCCGGCATCCATTGGCTGAATTCCGGCAAGCGCCGGCGGATCTCGTCCACCGTTTCCACCGCATTCGCCTCGGGGCGCTTGCTGATCTGCATCGCCACCGTGGACTGGCCGTTGAACCACGCACCCTGATAGATGTCCTGCTGGCCGCTGTACACCTTGGCCACGTCCGACAGGCGCACGGGAGCGCCGTTCCGCGTGGCGACGAGCACATTGGCAAAATCCGCCGCCTGGCTCAGGCCGTCGTTGGCCGTCACCGTCATCTGGGTGCGGCCATCGGTGAGGACACCCTGCGGTGAGGTCACGTTCGCCGCAACCAGTGCGTTGCGCACATCGTTGGCGGTGAGGTTCTTCGCGGCCAGCGCGTTGATGTCCAGCTCCACGCGCACCGCATGCGGCGTGCCGCCGAACACCTGCACCTGGGCCACGCCCGGAATCTGCGCCACGGCAGGCTTCAGCAGGGTGTCGGTGAGGTCGTAGAGCTTGTCCTGCGGCAGGCCGGTCGAGGTGAGCGAGACCAGCAGAATGGGAATCTGTGAGGTATCGAACTTGAAATACTGCGGCGGGCTGGGCAGCTGCGGCAGGTCGGCCTGGGCCGCGTTGATCGCGGCCTGCACGTCGCGCGCTGCCTGGTCGGCCGTGCGGTCGAAGGTGAAGCGCACCTGGATCGACGCCGTGCCCTCGGAGGCATTGCCGTACATATCGTCGATGCCGGGGATGCGGCCGATGTGGCGCTCCAGCGGCGCCAGCACGGTGGACGCCATGGTCTGTGCGTTCGCGCCCGGCAACTGCGCCACGATGTACACGCCGGGAAATTCCAGCGACGGCAGCGCCGCCACGCCCAGCAGGCGGTACGCGAAGATGCCCGCCAGCAGCAGGCCCAGCGCCAGCAGCGACGTGCCCACGGGTCGACGGATCAGGGGGGCGAAGATGTTCACTCAGGTTTCCATACCGGTTAGGGCTGCACGCCCGTCACCCAGGCAGACCATCAGCGCGGGCACACGTTCACGCAAGCAAGGCGAAAGGCCCAGACATACCGCTATTTATGCCTGTGGGGACGGGAAAGGCGAATGTGCCTGAAGTCGGTCCATGCCGAAAGGCAGGGGGCGGAGAATGGAGATGAAGCTGACGTCCGGTGGGGTATTTTGCTCCGCTTTGGGGCTGGGGCGTGCTTTGTGCGCTCTGCCTGTTGGTTGAGGGGAGGGTTGGGGCGAGGGTCGGGGTGAGGGTCGGGGTGAGGGGGCAATCTCGCCTCATCGTTTCTATCCGTCATTCCCGCGAAGGCGGGAGGTGCTTTTCAACAGCCGAAGGGCTGGTCATCCAGTGACTTTGCTCTGGGCCTTCGGTTTTAGCGATACCGCGATCAGGCTCGCCTGCCGCGGGCTTCCGCCCTCCTGCCGGCGACGCGAAGCTAGTCCCGTGGGAAGGCCGGGTCACTTTTCTTTGCTTGCCCACGCATGCGCAGGAGCGCATGCGAACGGCGAAGCCGGCCCGAAGGGCGTAGGGCAGGATGCCCGGAGTCAAAGATCCCACGGGGACTAGCTTTGCGTCGAAAGTAACCCAAAGAAAGGGCCCCCCGGATGAGGCGCCTTCCGGGCTATGCCCGGAAGGTTCGCGGTCGGGTTACGGGCTTTTCGACGGGGCCTCTTGCCCCGACGAAAAGTGCCTGGCCTCCTTGCCAGGCACCCCTGCGGGGCCTGATCTCCACCCGCCCGCCGCCTCATACGGGGCCCGGGAGATCAAGAGCCAAAAGCCAAAAGCCAAAGCAAGAACCCGAGCCGTCAGCGGAGCATTCAAAGAGGCAGGCCCTTTGTGGGAGCGCACCCTGTGCGCGACTGCGGCGCCGCGGTGCCACCGCTCTGTTGGCTTGTCGCGCACAGGGTGCGCTCCCACAGAAAAGCGGGTACCCGCGCGTGTCCCGCCAGAGTCAAAACGAAGCGAGGCTCGGCTTTAAGTCCTCATCGCCATGGCGCGTTGCAAAGCGCTTGGAACTACCCGCTGTGTAGCGGCGAAGGTTGCAAGCCACCATGTTCCGCACCCGTTCGGGCTTATCCCCACGGAATGCTGCCAGTCCTGGCTCTCAAGGCCATTTTCTTTGGGTTACTTTCGACGCAAAGCTAGTCCCCGTGGGATTTTTGACTCCGGGCATCCTGCCCTACGCCCTTCGGGCCGGCTTCGCCGTTCGCATGCGCTCCTGCGCATGCGTGGGCCAGCAAAAGAAAAGTGACTCGGCCTTCCCACGGGACTAGCTTCGCGTCGTCGGCAGAAGGTCGAAACGCCCGCTGCGTAGGCGGCCCGATCGCGGAAACACCGCAACCGAAGACACCAGGCCAAGAGCCAAAGTCACTGGATGACCAGCCCTTCGGCTGTTGAAAAGCACCTCCCGCTTTCGCGGGGATGACGGCTAAAGAATGAAACGGTGAGGCTGGATTGATCACTCAACCCGCCACCGGCTGAGCCTTCAGCGCCCTCTTCGCCGCCCTCTTCACCCGCCGCGCCTCCTTGCGCACCTTCCGATCGTAATTCCACAGATAAATCGCCGGCGTACTCAACAACGTCAGCAACTGCGATACCAGCAACCCGCCAACGATGGCCACGCCGAGCGGCTGCCTCAGCTCCGAGCCAATGCCGAAACCAATCGCCAGCGGCAACGCTGCACCCATCGCCACCAGCGTCGTCATGGTGATCGGACGGAAGCGCACCAGCGCGGCCTCGCGAATCGCTTCTGGCGGCGAACGCCCGTGCTCGCGCTGGGCCACCAGGGCAAAATCCACCATCAGGATCGCGTTCTTCTTCACGATGCCGATCAACATCAGTATCGCGATGATCGCCATCAGCGACATCGACGTGCCCGTCACCAGCATGGCCAGGAACGCACCCGCGCCCGCCGCCGGCAACGTGGAAAGAATGGTCAGCGGGTGGCCAAGGCTCTCGTAGAGGATGCCCAGCACGATGTACATGGCGAGGATGGAGCCAAGCAGCAGTACGTTGGCGTTGGAGCGTGTCTCCTCCAGGTTCTTCGCCTCGCCGGAATACCCCAGCTGCACGCCGGCGGGCAGGCGGGCATCGGACACGATCTGGTTGATCAGGTCGGTCGCCTTGTCCTGTGGCAAACCCTGTTCGGTGTTGTAGTAGATCTGGGTCGCTTCCAGCTGGTTGGTGTGGATCACGAACGAGGGCGTGACGTTGGGCGCAATGCGCGCGACAGCGGACAACGGCACCATGGTGCCGTTGTCGCTGCGCACATAGGTATTGAGCAGGGTGTCGGGGCTGAGCGAGCGCTCCGCCGACGAGGTGAGCACCACCCAGTACTGGTTGATGTTGGAGTAGATGATCGACACCTGCCGCTGGCCGAAGGCGTTGTACAGCGCCGAGTCGATGTTGCCCATGCTCAGGTGCAGGCGGCCCGCCGCGAGGCGGTCGACGGTCAGCATCTGCTGCTTGTCGATATTGTCGTAGTCGCTGCTGATGTCGCGGAACTCCTTGTGCTGGCGCATCAGCTGCGTGACCTTGTAGGCCCACGGCTGCAGGTCGATGTTGTCGCTGCTGATCAGCTGGAAGCTCTGGCTGCCACGGTTGCTGTCGTTGTTGTCGTTGAAGAAACCGATGGAATTGAGCGATACGTGCAGCTCAGGCAGCTTCTCGTACGCCTTGTTGAGGCGGGCAACGATGTCCTTGATGGACTCGGCGCGCATGCCCGGCCCGTGGCCCTTGGGCTTGAGGTCGACGAACATGGTGGCCTGGTTGCCCACCGCACCGCCGGCGTTGTCGCTGCCAAGGAAGGTGGTGACGTCGCGCACGGCGGGATCGGCCACCATGATCGCCGCCGCCTTCTTCGCGCGCTCGGCCATGAGCGTGGGGGAGATGTTGGTGTCGGCGCGCACATCGCCCTGGATCATGCCGATGTCCTCCTTCGGCATGAAATCGAAGCCATACAGTTTCACCACGGCGGCCGCCATGCCAACCGTCAGCGTCAGCAGGATGAGCGGCTGCCAGCGCATCAGGCGACGGTGGCGCATGGCCCAGTCGAGCGCGCGCTCATAGACGTTGTGCAGCCCACGGTCAAAGCGTGCCAGCGCCTGCTCGGCACGATGGGGCTTGCGGTCGCCGGTGTTCTCCAGCGTAAGAAAGCGGCCGCACAGGGCGGGCGTCAGGGACAACGAGATCACGGCCGAGATCACCACGGCGGCGGTCAGTGTCACCGAGAACTCGCGCAGCAGCAGGGTGAACTGGTTGTTGCCGAACAGTAGCGGCGCGAAAACGGCGATCAGCGACAGCGTGATCGACACCACGGTAAAGCCGATCTCCCTCACGCCATCCAGCGAGGCCTGCAGCGGCGGGGAGCCATGTTCCATGTGGCGCACGATGTTCTCGATCACCACGATGGCATCGTCCACCACGAAACCAATGCACAGCACCAGCGCCACCAGCGACAGTGTGTTGAGCGTGAAGCCAAGCGACCACATCACGGTGAAGGCGCCGGCCAGCGAGAGCGGCACGCTGAGCATGGCGATCAGCGTGGGGCCGATGCGGCGCAGGAACACCAGCATCACCGCCGCCACCAGCAGCACGCTGAGCAGCAAGGCGATTTCCACTTCATGCAGCGCCGACTTGGTGGTCTGGGTGAGGTCGAAGATCGGCGTGATCTGCAGGTCGGCCGGCAACCATGCGCGCATCTGCGGCAGCTTGGCGCGCACGGCGTCGGCGGTGGCCACGGCATTGGCCTCGGGCCGCTTGCTGATGCGGACGGCTACCGCGCGATGGTCGTTGAACCACGCTGCCTGGTATTCGTCCTGCTGGCCGGTGGTGACCTTTGCCAGGTCGGACAAGCGCACCGGCGCGCCCTTCTGCACGGCGATGAGCAGCTTGCCGAACTCCTGCGGCGTGCTCAGCGCGTCGGTGGCCGCCACCGTCATCTGCGTTCGCCCGTCGCTCAGCGCGCCCTGCGGCGAGGTGACGTTCGCCGCGCGCAGTGTGTTGGCGACGTCGTTGGCGGTCAGGCCCTTGGCGGCCAGTGCTGCCGTATTGAGCTCCACGCGCACGGCCTTCGGTCGCCCACCGATCACGCGCACCTGGGCCACGCCGGGAATCTGCGAGATCGCCGGGTTGATCAGCGTGTCAGCCAGGTCGTAGAGCTTGTCCGGCGGCAAGGAGTTGGAGGTGAGCGAAAGCAGCAACACCGGGATGTTGGCGGTGTTGAACTTGTAATAGCGCGGCGGTATCGGAATGCCGGCGGGCAGGTCGGCCATGCTCGCGTTGATCGCGGCCTGCACGTCGCGCGCGACCTTGTCGGTGTTGTTGCCGAAATTGAAGATGATGCGCACCGACGTGGAGCCGTCGTTGCTTTCCGAGTGCATTTCCTTGATGCCGGGGATGCGGCCCAGGTGGCGTTCCAGCGGCGCAGCGACGGTCGCCGCCATGGTCTGTGCATTGGCGCCCGGCAACTCGGTGTAGACCACCATGCCGGGGAATTCCAGCGACGGCAGCGCCGCCACGCCCAGCAGCAGGTAGGCCCAGAAACCTGCCAGCGCGAGTCCGAACGCCAGCACGGAGGTGCCGATGGGGCGGCGTATCAGTGGTGCGAAGACATTCACGGCATGCCAACGTTTCGGCGGCGCGCCCTCGTCCGCGCCTGGGGGACACGAGATGCTACCGGGCAGCCATCTCAGCCGTCTTTATGCACGCAAACCGGTGGTGGCGAATGTGCCGTAAGTGCCTATGCCGTGATGGTCGATGGGGCCGCTTCAGCGTCGCGCAGGCTCGCGTGCCGCGCGACGGGCGTCAATCGGTCTGCAGTTCCGCGACGAAGTCGTAGATGTCGCCGCGATACCACGAGGTGGTGAACTCCACCACGCGGCCGTCATCGAGAAAGCTGCGACGCTCGATGTTGAGGCCGGCGCTGCCGGCGGGCACGTGCAGCAGGCGCGCCTGTTGCGCACCCAGCGATACGGCGCGCAGGCGTTGCAGCGCGCGACGCGGGCGCGCGCCAAGAGCTTCGAGCACCTGGTAGAGCGAGTCCTGCACGATGGTCGGGTCGGGCAGGATGCTGGCCGGCACCACGCTGCGCTCGATCGCCAGGGGCTCTTCCTTCGCGTAGCGCACGCGGTGCAGGCGCGCCACCAGTACGCCCGGCGACAGGTTGAGCGCCATCGATTCCTCGGGAGTGACCTCGCCGATGACGCGTTCGGAAAATTCAGAGCGCGGATTCAGGCCGCGCGCACGCAAGTCTTCGGTGAAGCTGGTGAGGCGCGACATCGGCTTGATGATGCGTTCGGCCACGAAGGTGCCCGCGCCGTGGCGCTGGTTGAGCAGCCCCTCTTCCACCAGGCCGGAGATGGCCTTGCGCACGGTCACGCGCGACAGCTGGAGCAGGCGGGAAAGATCGCGCTCGCTGGGCAGGGCCTGGCCCGGCTCGATGTCGCGGTGCTCCACCACGTTGCGGATGGCCCTGCGCAGGCGCAGATAGGCCAGCGGCTGGCTGGTGGCGGGGTCGCGGCTGAGCCGGCGGTATTCGTTGACGAGAGCGGTTTCCATACCTAAACGATACCAATGACCATACCAATCTGGCAATCGGCTGTTCTGGCGGGGCTTTTTGGTGGTACCAATTTTGCGGTCGAATCCTTGCCCAGCGCAGGTTCCCAAGGCGTCGCAGGAGAACTGGTTTTGTCTGGTATGTCACTGGTACGATCAGTGGGCAACGTACGTGGTATGCATGCCACGCGCCCGCCCCACGCATCGCCCCGAGGTGACTGAAGTGACTGCTTCTCCCCAGCCGGTTGAAACCTTCGACCTGGTGATTTTTGGCGGAACCGGCGACCTTGCCCTGCGCAAGCTGCTGCCGGCGCTCTACCACCGCTACACGGACGGCCAGATCCCCGACGACAGCCGCATCATCGGCATCGCCCGCGAGGGCCTGGACGACGAGGGTTACCGCGACAACCTGCGCAAGGTGCTGGTGAAGGACGGCAATGCCGGCAAGGTGGAGGATTTCCTCAAGCTGGTCAGCTACCGCTCGCTGGATGCGCGCAAGGACGATGGCTGGGACGACTTCGCCGAACTGATGGGCAAGGATCCCAACCGCATCCGCGTGTTCTACCTGTCGACCTCGCCGGACCTGTTCGTCGACATCTGCAACCGCCTGGGCAAGTACGGCCTCAACAAGGGCCAATCGCGCGTGGTGCTGGAAAAGCCCATTGGCCACGACCTGAAGAGCGCCAACCAGATCAACGACGACGTCGGCCGTTTCTTCGACGAGTCGCAGACGTTCCGCATCGACCACTACCTCGGCAAGGAGACGGTGCAAAACCTGCTGGCGCTGCGCTTCGGCAACGCGCTGTTCGAGCCGCTGTGGAACGCCGAACACATCGACCACGTGCAGATCACCGTGGCCGAGACGCTGGGCGTGGGCCAGCGCGCGGGTTACTACGACCATGCCGGCGCGCTGCGCGACATGGTGCAGAACCACATCCTGCAGCTGCTGTGCATGCTGGCCATGGAGCCGCCCTCCTCGCTCTCGCCCGACGCGGTGCGTGACGAGAAGCTCAAGGTGCTGCGCTCGCTCAAGCCGATCAATGAAAGCAACGCCGCCCAGCTCACCGTGCGCGGCCAGTACCGCGCCGGTTCGGCGGAAGGCCAGGCCGTGCCGGGCTATCTGGATGAACTGAAGGACCACAAGTCCAATACCGAGACCTTCGTGGCGGTGAAGGCCGAGATCGCCAACTGGCGCTGGGCCGGCGTGCCGTTCTACCTGCGCACGGGCAAGCGCCTGCCGGATCGTGTGTCGGAGATCACGGTGGTATTCAAGGCCGTGCCGCATTCCATCTTCGATCCCTCCGCGGGCCCGCTGCAGCAGAACCGCCTGGTGCTGCGCCTGCAGCCGGACGAGGACATCAAGCTGTGGCTCACCATCAAGCACCCGGGTCCGGGCGGCCTGCGTCTGCGTCACGTGCCGCTGGACATGAGCTTTGCCGAAGCCTTTGGCGTGCAGCAGCCGGATGCCTACGAGCGCCTGCTGCTCGACGTGGTGCGCGGCAACCCCACCCTGTTCATGCGCCGCGACGAAGTGGAAGCCGCATGGCGCTGGGCCGATCCCATCCTGGCCGCCTGGGCGGACAGCGGCGAGGCGCCGCGTCCGTACACCTCCGGTACCTGGGGCCCGAGTGCTGCCGTGGCGCTGATCGAGCGCGACGGACGCACCTGGAACGAGGACAGTGAATAAGCCTCCGTCCTGTTTGGTCGACGGCGATGCACGGGTGCTTCACCCGTGCATCGCGGCGGCGCCGGTAGTCTGTTCTCCAGCTCACCTGGCGTCCTTCCCGCGAACCCCGAAAAGGGGGCAAGGGCGGGAATCCAGAGCCTTCGCTCCGGATCGGCAAAAGACACTGGATCCCTGCTTCCGCAGGGATGACGAGCACATTCGCCGCGCGTGTGTTCCCGCGCAGCTTCAATCTTCCACTCACCATGCCTGACACTCTCAACGTCACCACCCACAGCTTCACCGACTGCGACGCGCTTGCCATCGCCCTGGCCGAACGCGTCGCCGAGCGCCTGCGCGAAGCCATCGCCGAACGCGGCCACGCCCTGCTGGCGGTATCCGGCGGCAGCACGCCGCGGCATTTCTTCGAGAAGCTGTCGCGCGAAGCGCTGGACTGGTCGAAGGTGCAGGTCACCCTGGTCGACGAACGCTGGGTACCGGAAAGCAACGAGCGCTCCAATGCCGCCATGGTGAAGACGCTGCTGTTGCAGCACGAGGCGAGCACCGCGCAGTTCGTGCCGCTCTACACCGATGCACCGACACCGGAGGCCGGCCTCGCCACGGTGCGCACGCGCATGGCCTCGCTGGCGCTGCCGTTCGACGCCGTGGTGCTGGGCATGGGCAACGATGGGCACACCGCGTCGTTCTTCCCGGGCGGCGACCGCTTGCCCGAAGCACTCGACCTGAACAACGTTGCGCGCGTGCTGCCCATGCGTGCCGCCGGTGCGGGCGAGCCGCGCATCACCTTCACCCTGCCCGCGCTGCTCGATACGCGGGCGCTATTCCTGCACATCGAAGGCGAGGCCAAGCGCCAGTTGCTGGCGGATGCGCGCATGGGCCTCGGCGAGGCTGCGAATTTTCCCGTGCGCGCGGTGCTTGTCCAGCAGCGCGTGCCGGTCGCCGTGTACTGGTGCCCCTGAGCATCGAAAGCTTCACCCGACGGACCGGCGCGCGACGCAGCGCGCCACCTGAATCTCCCGGAGTTCGAACATGAGTGTGCTGCACCCCGTCCTTGCCGAAGTCACCGAGCGCCTGCGCGAGCGCAGCCGCGCGTCGCGCGCTGAGTACCTGCGCCGCATCGAGGCCGCGCAGGGCAACGGACCGCATCGCGAACGCCTGTCGTGCGGCAACCTGGCCCACGGCTTTGCTGCCTGCGGCGCGACCGACAAGGAGCGCCTGCGCGAGGGCCATACGCCCAACCTGGCCATCATCAATTCGTACAACGACATGCTTTCGGCGCACCAGCCGTATGAGCGCTACCCGGAGCTGATCCGCAACGTCGCGCGCGACGCGGGCATCACGGCGCAGATGGCCGGCGGCGTGCCGGCGATGTGCGACGGCATCACGCAGGGCCGTGCCGGCATGGAGATGTCGTTGTTCTCGCGCGACCTCATCGCCATGGCCACCGCCGTGTCGCTCTCGCACGACATGTTCGATGGCGCGATGTACCTGGGCATCTGCGACAAGATCGTGCCGGGCCTGCTGATTGGCGCACTGAGTTTCGGCCACCTGCCCGGCATCTTCGTGCCCGGCGGCCCGATGCCCAGCGGCATCAGCAATGAGCAGAAATCCAAGGTCCGCCAGGCGTATGCGGAAGGCAAGGCGAGCAAGGCCGAACTGCTGGAAGCGGAGGCTGCGTCGTACCACGCACCGGGCACCTGCACCTTCTACGGCACCGCCAACTCCAACCAGATGCTGATGGAGATCATGGGCCTGCACCTGCCGGGCTCCAGCTTCGTCGCGCCGGACACGCCGCTGCGCGACGCGCTCACGCGCGAAGCCGTGCTGCGCGTGGCCGAGCTGAGCGCGCCGGGTTCGTCGTACCTGCCGCTGGGCCACATCATCGACGAGCGCGCCATCATCAACGGCGTGATCGGCCTGCATGCCACCGGCGGCTCGACCAATCACCTGCTGCACCTGGTCGCCATTGCGCGGGCGGCGGGCATCGAGCTGCGCTGGGATGATTTCGACGCGTTGTCCTCGGTGATTCCGCTGCTGGCGCGCGTGTATCCCAACGGCTACGCCGATGTGAACCAGTTCCACGACGCCGGCGGCATGGCCTTCCTGATTGACCAGCTATTGAGCCAGGGCCTGCTGCACGCGGACGTGCGCACCGTGTTCGGTACCGGCATGGACGGCTATACGCAGGTGCCCCACCTCGACGAGCACGGCGCGCTGGTATGGAAGCCGGTGTCCAGGGAAAGCGGCAACCGCGGCGTGCTGCGTGGCATGGCCGAGCCGTTCCGTCCGGACGGCGGCTTGCGCATGCTCACCGGCAACCTCGGCCGCGCGGTGATCAAGGTGTCGTCCGTGCCGGAAGACCGCCTGGTTATCGAAGCGCCCGCCATCGTGTTCCACGACCAGGATGATGTGCGCAAGGCCTTCGAGCGTGGTGAACTGAATCGCGACTTCGTTGCCGTGGTGCGCTTCCAGGGCCCGCAGGCCATCGGCATGCCCGAGCTGCACAAGCTCACGCCGACGCTGTCAGTGCTGCAGGATCGCGGCCATCGTATCGCCCTGCTCACGGACGGCCGCATGTCCGGCGCGTCCGGCCGCGTGCCGGCGGCGATCCACGTGACACCGGAAGCGCAGGACAACGGTGCGATCTCGCGCATCCGCGACGGGGACATCGTGCGCCTGGACGCCATCGAGGGTCGCGTGGACGTGCTGGTGGACGCCGCCGAATTCGAGGCGCGCGTACCAGCGACGGCGGATCTGTCTACGCACCAGTTCGGCCTTGGCCGCGAACTGTTCGGCATCTTCCGCCGCAACGCCACCACCGCCGATCTTGGCGCGGGCGTGTTCTGACGTTGGGCCCGCGCATGATGCCCGGCGTTGCATATGCACGGTCATCCCAGCGAAAGCTGGGATTCCGTGCCTTTTGCAGGGTCATCGCGTTGCCGAAAGACGCTGGATCCCAGCTTCGCTGGGATGACGGCATCCGTGATGTCATCTATTCCACCTTCATTGCATAGAACACCATGAGCATCGAAAACAAGCAGAAGCAGGTCGAATCCACGCTGCGCCTCGCGCCGGTGGTTCCCGTGGTGATCATCGACGATGCACGCCAGGCTGTGCCGATGGCACGCGCGCTGGTGGCGGGCGGCATTCCCGCCATCGAAGTCACCCTGCGCACGCCGGCCGCGCTCGACGCCATCAAGGCGATTGCCGACGAAGTGGAAGGTGCGGTGGTGGGCGTGGGCACCGTGCTCAGCGCCAAGGACCTGCGCGCGGCGCACAAGGCTGGCGCGAAGTTCGCGGTGTCGCCGGGCGTCTCGCCCGGCCTGTTGGACGCCGCCGATGACAGCGAACTGCCGTTGCTGCCGGGCGCCGCCACGGCCAGCGAGGTGATGACGCTGCTCGAGCGCGGTTACCGGTTCCTGAAGTTCTTCCCGGCCGTTCCCGCGGGTGGACACAAGCTGGTTGGCGCCTGGGCGAGCCCGCTGCCGCAGGTCACGTTCTGCCCCACCGGCGGCATCAGCCTGAGCAGCGCGCCGGATTTCCTCTCGCTGCCGAACGTGGTGTGCGTGGGCGGCTCCTGGCTCACCCCGGCCGACAAGCTGCGCAGCGGCGACTGGGCCGGCATCGAGGCCCTGGCACGCGAGGCCGCCGCGTTGCGTTGAGCCTGGTGACCGTGGTGGCCCGACGCGTCATCCAGTCGGGTCCACGGGTGCATGCCGGTGTAGGCCGCCGATCGCCGTGAGCCGATGGCGTGACGGGCGATCAGTTGGCCGGCGGCGGCGTCACATCCACGCAGTGTTCCACCTGTTCGAAATACCAGGTGTCGTCCTCGTCGAAGTTCGAGTAATAAGTCGCCACCGTGCGGTCACTGACTGGCTTGATGTCCACCAGCGCGATGGCGGGGCCATTTTCGGTCTTGTGGATCTCGATGGTGGTGCCCGTGTAGAGCACGTAGGACTCCAGGTGCACGGGCTTGGTGCTCCACGCATTGGACACGCACGACGCGATGTCGCCCGCGCTGCCGGGACCGGCATAGGAGGCCGTGGGTTTGGAGTTGCGCAGGCTGCCTGCGCTCGCGCAGCCGGCAAGCAGCGTCACTGCCAAGGCGAGGACAATGGTTCGTTTCATCGAAAGCCTTCCATCGGTCGGGTAAGGGGTGGATGCCTAGATAGCATGCGCGCGGTTTTGGCGCTGCCCGGCGTGAGAACGCCCAGCCCCTGTATTACGCTGACGCGGTCATAACAACGGCGGGTGTTGAATGCCCGCACCTGACGGAGGGATACCCATGAACAAACGTATCAGCAGCATCGGAACGACCTGCGTGGCCCTGGCCCTGAGCCTGGCCTGCAGCACGGCTGGGTCGCAGGACCTGGGCAAGCTCGGCGGCATGCTGGGTGGCGGTACGGGCTCGATGACGTCCGGCAGCATG
Source organism: Dyella japonica A8 (assembly GCF_000725385.1). Taxonomy (NCBI): domain Bacteria; kingdom Pseudomonadati; phylum Pseudomonadota; class Gammaproteobacteria; order Lysobacterales; family Rhodanobacteraceae; genus Dyella; species Dyella japonica. The sequence goes on from NZ_CP008884.1 coordinate 899,347, forward strand.
GGCAATGTTGCCGGCCTGCTGGAATACTGCGTGAAGAACAACTACCTCGGCGGCAACTCGGGTGCCTCGGGCATCCAGAGCCAGCTGATGGGCAAGCTGGGCGGCGGCTCCAACTCGTCCAGCAACAGCGCCGGCTCGAGCACCAGCGACATGCTGAGCCAGCTCACCGGCAGCAAGAAAAAATCGTCCGACAGCAGTGTCGGCAGCTCGGGCGGCGCCACCAATGATCCCGGCTATCTCAGCGGCGCCCAGGGCATCCTGCAGGGCAGCAACGGGCAGAAGATGGACCTGAACAGCCTCGGCGGCGGCTCCAGCGACCTGAAGTCGCAGCTGACCACCAAGGTATGCGACACCGTGCTCAAGCAGGGCAAGTCGTTCCTGAAGATGTAAGCACGCCAATGCTGTGGGAGCGCACCCTGTGCGCGACAGCCGCACATCGCCGTGGCCTGCGAGGCGGCCGTCGCGCACAGGGTGCGCTCCCACAGGTGCGATGGCTTACCGGTCTTGGCGCAGCCGCCTTTCGTCCCTCGCCACATAGATCCCCGCCGCCAGCACCATCAGCGCCAGCACGTACCAGGTGATCAGGTAGCTGAGGTGGTTGTTGGGAAACGAGATCACGGTCAGGCCGCCTTGCGGCCACGCGGGCTTGCCGGCGTCGAGCGTGCCGGGTGCCGCGTCCACGTCGACGAAATACGGCGCGACATGCGTCAGGCCACGCGCGGTGGCGATGGCCGCCACATCGCGCGTATACCAGCTGTTGCCCGCCGGATTATTGTGGCGGAACGGTCGCGGCGATTCGCTGATGCGCAGCAGGCCGGTCAGCGTGGTTTCGCCAGTCGGGCCTGCCACACAACTCCCCTTGATGCCGCACCAGTCGGTGGGCACGAAGCCGCGATTGACCAGCACGATGGAGCCATCGGCCTCCTGCAGCGGCGTCATCAGCCAGTAGCCGGTGCCGAAATCCGTGGCTGTCCATATCAGCGTCTGGCGGTCGTGCAGGAAGGTGCCGCGCAGCTCGACATGGCGGTACTCAGCCGACTCGGCGGTCACCCCGCCCCAATCGGCGGGGCCCGGCGCGGCCACTGGCGGTGCGTGCACGCGAGCCTCCACGCGCGCGATCAGGTCGCGCTTCCAGCTCAGGCGATAGACCTGCCACGTACCCAGGGCCACGAAGCCGGCGAACAGCACGAGTCCAAGCAAGGCCAGCAGGCCCAGCGCCACGGGGCCGCGCGGCTGGCGGCCCGGTTCTTCAGCAACACTCATCGGGAATACACGTATCAGGGGTAGGCGCGGACCGTCAGGGCAGATTCGACGGATCCATCATCGACGGCATCATGTTGCTGTTGAGGTGATACATGATCCAGATCGACCCGCTCAGCGTAATGACGACCAGCACGATGGTAAACACCAGCGCCAGCATGTTCCAGCCGCCTTCCGATTTCGCGTTCATGTGCAGGAAGTAGATCATGTGCACCACGATCTGCACCGCCGCCAACCCTAGGATGATGACGGCGGCCGTGCTTGACGTGGCAATGACATGGCCCATCACCAGCCAGAACGGGATGACGGTGAGTACCACCGCCAGCACGAAACCCGTCATGTAGCCACCGAAGGTGGCGTGGATGCCGAAGTCGTCTTCGTGACCGTGCCCGTCGCCGTGGGCGTGCGTTTCGTCATGTGCACTCATGGCAGCACCCCCATCAGGTAGACGAAGCTGAAGACACCCACCCACACCACGTCCAGGAAGTGCCAGAACATCGACAGGCACAGCAGGCGTCGTTTGTTGGCCGTGATCAGGCCCTTCTTCAGCACCTGAGTGATCAGCACCACCAGCCAGATCAGGCCACAGGTGACGTGCAGGCCGTGCGTGCCCACCAGGGTGAAGAACGAAGAGAGGAAGGCGCTGCGCTGCGGCCCCGCCCCGATGGAGGCGAGGTGGAAAAACTCACGCAGTTCCAGCGTGATAAAGCCGGCGCCCAGCAGGCCGGTGATCACCAGCCACACCAGCATCGGGTTCTGCCGGTTACGCTGCATCTCCAGCACCGCGAAGCCGTACGTGATGGAGGAGAGCAGCAGCAGCGTGGTGTTCACGGCCACCGCCGGCAGCTCCAGCACCTCCTGCGCGGTGGGGCCGCCCGCGTACTCGCGGCCCAGCACGCCGTAGGCAGCGAACAGGCAGGCGAAGACGAGGCAGTCGCTCATCAGGTACACCCAGAAGCCGAGCAGCGTCCCGTTGACCGGGTGGCTTTCGTGGGTGTCGTGGAAGGCCAGCGGTTGCGCGGGCCCGCTGCCGGGCATGGAAGTAGTGATGTCAGACATGGCTGGCCAGCAGCTCCGTTCGGGATGCCTCGACGCGGGTCACTTCATCCGCGCTCAGGTAGTAGTCGCGGTGATAGTTGAAGGTATGTCCGATGCCGACCGCCAGCAGCGCGATGAAGGACACCGCCGCCAACAGCCACATGTACCAGATCATGGCGAAGCCGAAGACGAAGCTTAAGGCCCCCATGATGATGCCCGCCCCCGTGTTGAGCGGCATGTGGATCTGCACGAAGCCGCCGATCGGACGCTGGTAGTGGTGCTTCTTCATCATCCACCACGCGTCATGGTCGTGGACCAGCGGCGTGAATGCGAAGTTGTACTTCGGCGGCGGCGAGGAGGTCGACCACTCCAGCGTGCGGCCATCCCAGGGATCGCCGGTGACGTCGCGCAACTTCTCGCGGTTCTTGAAGCTCACGATGAACTGGATGATGTTGCAGCCGATGCCCAGCGCGATCAGGAGCGCGCCAAACGCGGCAATCTGGAACCAGATCTGCAACGAGGGGTCGTCGAAATGGCTGAGCCGGCGCGTGATGCCCATCAGGCCCAGCACGTACAGCGGCATGAAGGCGAAGTAGAAGCCCGTGACCCAGAACCAGAACGAGCACTTGCCCCAGAACGGATCCAGCCGGAAACCGAAGGCCTTGGGGAACCAGTAGGTGATGCCGGCGAACAGGCCGAACAGCACGCCGCCGATGATCACGTTATGGAAGTGCGCGATCAGGAACAGGCTGTTGTGCAGCGAGAAATCCGCCGGCGGCACGGCGAGCAGCACGCCGGTCATGCCGCCGATGACGAAGGTGACCATGAAGGCGACTGTCCACATCATCGGCAGCTGGAAGTCCACGCGGCCGCGGTACATGGTGAACAGCCAGTTGAAGATCTTCGCGCCCGTGGGGATCGAGATGATCATCGTGGTGATGCCGAAGAACGAGTTGACGCTCGCCCCCGAGCCCATGGTGAAGAAGTGGTGCAGCCACACCAGGTACGACAGCACCGTGATCACCACCGTGGCGTACACCATCGAGGCGTAGCCGAACAGCGGCTTGCGGCTGAAGGTGGCGGTGACTTCGGAGAAGATGCCGAACGCCGGCAGGATCAGGATGTAGACCTCCGGATGGCCCCAGATCCAGATCAGGTTCACGTACATCATGGCGTTGCCGCCAAGCTCGGTCGTGAAGAAGTTGGTGCCGGCGTAGCGGTCGAGCGCCAGCAGCGCGAGGCAGACGGTGAGCACCGGGAACGCCGCAACGATCAGCACGTTGGTGCACAGCGACGTCCAGGTGAACACCGGCATCTTCATCATGGTCATGCCGGGCGCACGCATCTTCACGATGGTCACCAGCAGGTTGATGCCCGATAACGTGGTGCCGACGCCGGCTATCTGCAACGACCATATGTAGTAGTCCACGCCCGCGTCGGGGCTGGACACGATGTCCGACAACGGCGGGTAGGCCAGCCAGCCGGTGCGCGCGAACTCACCGATGAACAGCGAGCACATCACCAGCATCGCGCCGGCGACGGTCATCCAGAAGCTGAAGTTGTTGAGGAAGGGAAACGCCACGTCGCGCGCGCCGATCTGCAGCGGCATCACGAAGTTCATCAGGCCCGTCACCATGGGCATGGCGACGAAGAAGATCATGATCACGCCGTGCGCGGTGAAGATCTGGTCGTAGTGCTCGGGCGGCAGGTAACCGTGCGAGCCACCGAAGGAGATCGCCTGCTGGGCGCGCATCATGATCGCGTCCGAGAAGCCGCGAAGCAGCATCACGAAGCCAAGGATCATGTACATGATGCCGATCTTCTTGTGGTCGATGCTGGTGAACCATTCGTGCCACAGATAGCCCCACAGCTTGTAGTAGGTGATGGCGCCCAGGACGGCGAGCGCGCCGATCGCCACCCCGATGAAGGTCACGACCACGATGGGCTCGTGCAACGGCAACGAGTCCAGCGTGAGTCGACCGAAGATCAGCTTGGCCAGGTCGGTTTGCAGAAGCATCGTGGTCACCACCGATCAGTCGGAGTGGGAATGGGCCGCCATGGCGGCCATGCCGTTGGCCTGGCCGGACGCGGGCGTGGCGCCCGAGTCGCTGGCCTCGTGCGGGCTCAGGTCCACGCGCGTCATGCACGATGGGCTCTCCGGATCCACGCAACGGGTAAGGATGGCCCGGTACAGGCCCGGCTCCACCGTCGCGTAGTAGGTCACCGGATCGTTCTCGCTGGGCTGGGCCAGTTTCACGTAGGCCTCACGGCTGAGGTCGTTGCCGCCGGCCTTGGCCTTCTGCACCCACTGCGCAAAGCCTTCTTCGGTCACGCCGTGGAAGAGAAAGTGCATGCCGGAGAAGCCATGGCCGCTGTAGTTGGCGGAAAAACCCTGGAATTCGCCGGGCGCGTTGATCACCGCCTGCAGCTGCGTTTCCATGCCGGGCATGGCATAGATCTGGCCCGCAAGCGCGGGGATGAAGAACGAGTTCATCACCGTGGAGGCCGTAATCTTGAACTGGATGGGGCGATCGACCGGTGCCGCCAGTTCGTTCACGGTGGCAATGCCTTGCTCGGGGTATATGAACAGCCACTTCCAGTCGAGCGCGACCACGTCGACCTGTAACGGTCGTGCATCACCGGGCATCGGGCGATGGGCAGCGACGCGGTCGAGCGGGCGGTAGGGATCGAGCTTGTGCGTGCTGACCCAGGTGATCGCGCCCAGGGCAATGATGATGAGCAGCGGCGCAGACCAGATCAGCAGTTCGAGGATGGTGGAGTGATCCCACTCGGGATCGTAGGTGGCCTTCTTGTTGGACGCACGGAAATGCCAGGCGAACAGCAGTGTAAGCACGATCACCGGCACGATGATCAGCAGCATCAACACGGTCGAGGTGATGATCAGGTTGCGCTGCTGCACCGCGAGGTCGCCCGATGGCGACATCAATACGGTCTGGCAACCCCCAAGCAGGAAGGCGACGGATACGACGAGCAGTCCACGGAAAGCCTTCATAGACATACCGACGACGCAACGAGTGTGGAGAACGGTACGCCGTTCGGCGCGAAACCGGAACTGGCAATATTCCAAGTGACGCGAGAGGCGTGGTGGTGCCATAGTGTGGCCACGTCATCCTCCCTCTTCCCGAGTAATGACTATGTCAAGCACGTTCCCTGAGCACGGCACGGGCCACACGGTAGAGGACATCCAGCGCATCCAGGCCCACGCGAAGGTGGCGCCGGGCGAGATCGCCATCGGCGTCATCATCGGGCGCACTTCCGAACACTTCGACTTCTTCGTGTTCGGCATTTCCTGCGTGCTGGTCTTCCCCTCCCTGCTGTTCCCCTTCGCCAGTCCGTTGAACGGCATGCTTTACGCCTTCACGATCTTTTCACTGGCTTTCATCGCCCGCCCCCTCGGTACCACGTTGTTCATGAGCTTCCAGCGACGCTGGAGTCGCGGCATCAAGCTCACCATTGCGTTGTTCCTGCTCGGCAGCGCCACCGCGGGCATGGCTTTCCTGCCGGGCTACAAGGTGATCGGCGACTGGTCGATTGGTTTGCTGGTGCTGTTCCGCATCCTGCAGGGCATTGCGCTGGGCGGTTCGTGGGATGGCCTGCCGTCGCTGCTGGCGCTCAATACGCCGCCGCAGAAGCGCGGCTGGTACGCCATGCTCGGCCAGCTGAGTGCGCCGATCGGTTTCATGGTGGCGGGCGCCCTGTTCCTGTTCCTGCACAGCAACCTCAACCAGGAAGATTTCATCGACTGGGGTTGGCGCTATCCGTTCTTCGTGGCGTTCGCTATCAACGTGGTGGCGCTGTTCGCGCGTCTGCGCCTGGTGGTGACGGAGGAATACACCGTCGCCATGGAAGAGCGCGAGCTGGAACCCATCGGCATCGTCGAGCTGCTGCGCACGCAGGGCTACAACATCTTCATCGGCGCCTTCGCGGCACTGGCGAGCTATGCACTGTTCCACCTGGTGACGATCTTCCCGCTGTCGTGGATCGTGCTGGGTTCCACGCAGTCCGTGAATGCGGTGCTGGTGGCAGAGATCATCGGCGCGGTGGCGTGCATCCTGGGCATGATCGTGTCGGGCCTGCTGGCCGACCGCATCGGGCGACGCACCACGCTTGGCCTGATGGCCGCCCTGATCGCCATCTTCGCGCTGATCACGCCGTGGCTGCTGGGTGGCGGCACGCTGGGGCAGGATGCCTTCATCATCCTGGGCTTTGGCGGACTGGGCCTGTCCTACGGCCAGTCGGCCGGCAGCGTCACGTCCAACTTCGAGATGCGCCTGCGCTATGCCGGTGCAGCGCTCACCACGGATTTCGCCTGGCTGATCGGCGCGGCGTTCGCGCCGCTGGTGGCGCTGGGCCTGTCCACGCGCTTTGGCCTGGTGGCGGTCAGTGCCTATCTGTTGTCTGGCGTGGTGTGCACTCTGTTGGCGCTGCGCGTGAACCGGGCGCTGGCCGCGCGCGAGTAAGGCATGCCCGTCACATGCCGTGCGCGGCAATGCGGTAGCAGGCGCGCCCGGCTTCCTTGGCCTGATAAAGCGCTTCGTCGGCGTGCTGCGCGAGTGCGTCCGCGTTGCCGACATCGCGGCATAGCGCAACGCCCATGCTTAGGGTGACGGGAATCGTCGTCTTGCCGATCGCCACCGGTGGCTGCATCGCGTCGGTGATCTTCTGCGCCAGTTGCCGCGCCGTATCGATGTCGTCGATGGCGCGGCACAGGATCACGAACTCGTCGCCGCCCAGGCGGGCGAGCAGGTCGGTCTTGCGGATGCTCGCCTTGAGCCGGCTCGCGACCTCACTCAGGGCGGCATCGCCGGCGGCATGGCCATAGGTGTCGTTGATCTGTTTGAAGTGGTCGACGTCGATCATCATCAGCAACAAGGGCTCGTGCGTGGCGTCGGCGTGCTCCACCGCCAGGTGGACGCTTTCGCGAAACGACAAGCGGTTGGCGATGCCGGTGAGCGCGTCGTGGTGGGCCAGGAAATCCAGCTGCTGTTCGGCGAGCTTGATGCGCGTGATCTCCGTCGTCAGTGTGTAGAAGCCGGTGGACGCGCCATCGGCGGTGGTCGCCGGCACGTAGTTGGCCTGGAAGTAGCGGGTCTGCCCGCCGGCCTGCACGTCGTACTCGAAGGTAGAGGCCGTGCCGTGCAGGGCCTGATCGATGTGCGGTTTGAGTAGGGCATAGACGACGGCGCCGCGCGTTTCCTCGACGGTATGCCCGATGTTCCTTGTCGCGTCCACGCCGATCACCTCGGACGCGTACGCATTGATGAAGGTATAGCGCTGAGCAGTATCCACATGCGCGATGACAGCTGGCACGTTGTCGGTAATGGTGCGCAGGCGCTTCTGGCTGTCGGCGAGCGCTTCTTCCGCCAGTACGCGCTCGGTGATGTCCCGGGCGCTGTAGACGGTTTCGATGTCGCCTTGGCGATCCGGGCTGGGCGCGAGCTTGCCCATCGCTTCCAGCCATCGGTACTCGCCGGCGCGGTTGCGCACCCGGTAGCGCACGAGTTCCGGCGTGCCGGTTACCCGCAGTCGCGCCAAGACACCCCGCACGAGCTCGCGATCGTCCGGGTGCAGCAGCTCGCCGCGCTGGGCGGCGAACTCCTCAGGCGTCCAGCCCAGCATGTCCTTGACCGAGGGCGACACGTAACGGCGGGTGCCGTCTTCGGCGATGCGCACGATGAGGTCGCTCGCGTAATCCGCGAGCAGTCGATAGAGGCTCTCGCTCTCGGCGACTTTTGCCGCCAGCCGTTGCCTGTCGGCGAGCGCCAGCGCCACAGGGACCGCCACCAGACACAGCACGCCAAGGTAGACCTGGGCGATCAGCGCGCGCTCGCTGGCATCTGCCGCGGGGATGAGTGCGAACGGGCCCTGGCCCATGGCCGTGGCCACGTTGGTGATCAGGGTCACCGTGGTCACGCCCAGCACCAGGCCCGGAAAACGGTAGCGGAATACAAGGTAGAGCAGTGGCGCAAAGACGGTGAACAGCAGCGGATAGCGCGTCTGCACGAAGACGCCCAGCGTGACGGCGGCGAGCAGCAGCACGTCGCGCAGCATGCGGATGCGCAGGCCGGGCGCACCGAGCAGGCGTCCGCGTTCGCGAAACGCCACCAGCGTGAGCATGCCCACGATCACCATGCCGAGCAGGTGGGCGCGACACCATTCCTGCGCCGTGCCGGGGAAGGCGCGGCCCGTCGCCAACTCTTGCGCGATGACGGCCAGCAGGGTGGATGCCAGGCAGCCGGCCAGGGCGGCGACCATCGCCACGCGACCCAGGCGCAGGTAGCCGCTCGCTTGCCCGGTGATGACCGGAAAGCGGCGGTGAATGAGGCCCGCTACGATGAGGATCTCCACCAGGTCGGCCGGTACCAGCAGCAGGTGGCTGGTGAGCAGTGCACCGAAGGCAACCCACTGTCCGACTACCAGCGCGGCAGCGGTGGCGGAAACCAGGGCCCTCCAGCATGGCCGCGGCACGGACAGGAGGACACCGGCGGCGATGCCGTTGGCGGACCACAGCGAGGCCATGGCGCCTCCCCGTTGCGAGAGCAGCAATGAGATCGCGCTCGAGGCGAAGATCACCAGGAACAGGGCGGCCGATCCACCCAGCAGGACCTGTCGCTCGCGGCCTGATTGGGTTGGTTCACGCGTGGCCATGTCCCCGGGGCGTTGCGGACGCCTGCATGGTGGGAAGCGCCCTGTTTAGGACGGCGCGCGTCAAAGCGCCGTCGTGGCGTCAGCGCTGTTCCGGCGGCCGCCCGTCCAGCAGCGCCACGAAGCGCGCGTGCGCGACCAAGTCCACCGGGTTGTATGTGACCTTTCCGGTGGCTGGGTGGCCTTCCAGCGAAACGCCCGGCCGCCACGCATGGGCCGGCCGAACCGGGCGCGGCGTGAAGCCACCGCCGCAGTTGGGGCACACGTTCTGCAGCCGTTCGACGCAGTCACGGCAGTAGGTACATTCGAACGAGCAGATCATGGCCTCGGTCGAGGCCGGCGGCAGTGCCTTGTTGCACTGCTCGCAGGTGGGGCGTAGTTCCAGCATGCAACGTCCTCCGTGTCATCGGGCCGGCATGATCGCATTGCCACGCACCTGCGGCGCCGTGGCTTCACGCCTCATCGAGCGCCAGGCCGTAGCGCAGCTTGGCGGTTTCACCGGCGCCCAGGCGGCGGTAGAAGCGCGCGGCATCCACGTTCCACCAGGGCGTCTGCCATTGCATGGTGGCGCATTGGCGTGCGCGCGCGAAGTCGCGCACGGCAGCCCACAAGCGCAGGCCCATGCCATGGCCGCGCCAGGCTTCGCGGACATACAGGCAATCCATGTGCAGGTAGTCCGCGCCATCCAGCGTGGAGAAATCCAGCGTGGCGCTGGCGTAGCCGACGACCTCGCTGCCAAGACGGGCGATCCATGCGTGCAACCGCGGCGGTTCGCCATCGAGCGCCAGCGCCAGCGCGCCGGCACGTTGGCTGGCGCGATGCGGCAGCCGTTCGAACGCGGCATGCTCCGCCCCGAGCGAAAGCAGCGCGGGAACATCGTTCCCGCCCGCGCGGCGTATGGCCAGGCCTTCGCCCGTCTCAGCGTCCACGTCAGCGTTCCAGGCCAAAGCCTTCATCGATCCAACCGGTGAGGCCGCCAATCATCTCCTTCACGGGCCGTCCCAGCTGCGCCAGCTTCACCGCCGCCTTGTTGGCGCCGTTGCAGTGCGGGCCGGCGCAATAGACCACGAACAACGTCTCGGCGGGATAGTCCGCCAGGCGCGGCTCGCTGATCATGCGCGTGGGCAGGTTGATGGCACCCGGCACGTGGCCGGCCGCATAGAGCGTGGGCGTGCGCACATCGAGCAGCACGAAATCCTTGGCTTCGTGGTTCGTCGCGTAATAGACGTCCGCGCAGTCGGTCTCAAAGCCCAGCCGTGCCTGGAAATGCGCCAGTGCATCAAGGCTGCCGGCGGCGGGAACACGTTGCACCACACTGCTCATGGTTTCACTCCTGCATTGGGATGGCGGCAGTATCGGCACTGGCGCGGGTGGCGCACATTGGCAAGAATGACAATCACCATGAAGAATCCGCCAAAGCGATCCAGACGTCTTTCCGGTCCACCCAACCGGCGTGTGGCCGCGCTGGTGTACGACGGGCTGTGTACCTTCGAATTCGGTATTGCCGTCGAGATGTTCGGCCTGCCACGACCGGAGCTGGCCGAGTGGTACGACTTCGGGCTCTGTGCGGTGGATCGCGGGCCGATGCGCGCCGCGGGCGGCATGCGGGTGCTGGCGGATCACGGCCTGGAAGCGCTGGCCACGGCCGGCTCCATCGTCGTGCCAGGCTGGCGTGGCGTGGATGCCCCGCCACCGGAGCCGTTGCTGGATGCCCTGCGCTCGGCCCATGCGCGCGGTGCGCGCCTGCTGTCGTACTGTTCCGGCGTGTTCGTGCTGGCCGCGACCGGGTTGCTGGACGGGCGCCGCGCCACCACGCACTGGCGTTATGTGGACGCCCTGGCCGAGCGTCATCCGCGCATCCGGGTCGAGCCGGACGTGCTCTACGTGGATGAAGGGTCGTTGCTCACGTCGGCCGGCAGCGCCGCGGCGCTGGATCTCTCGCTGCACCTGATCCGCCGCGACTATGGTCCGGACGTTGCCAACAGCGTGGCCCGGCGCGCGGTGGTGCCGGCGCATCGCGATGGCGGGCAGGCGCAGTTCATCCAGTCCCCCCTGCCCGCGCAGGGCGATGGCCTGGGCAAGCTGCTGGACTGGATGCGGCGTCACCTGGATCAGCCATTGCCGGTGTCCACGCTGGCCGAACGCGCCCGCATGAGCGAGCGCACCCTGCTGCGACGCTTCGAGGAGGCCACCGGTTGTTCACCGAAGCAGTGGCTGACGCACGAGCGCCTGGGCCGGGCGCGCGAGCTGCTGGAAGGCAGCGACATGGGCGTCGACCGCGTGGCCGAGGTGTGCGGATTCGGCAGTACGGATACCCTGCGTCACCATTTTCGCCAGCATCTGCAGCTGAGTCCGGCGCGCTATCGCGAGCGGTTCACCCACCAGCGGTGAGCGTTCCCGGCTGGCCGCAGGACGGCTGACATCATGTCCCGGTATATCGGCGGAGCACACCGTGCCGTCACCCTCAAGGATTCCTCATGGTCTATGTGTTGCTGAGCGTCGTCTGCAGCGTGCTGGTGTCAGTGCTTTTGAAGCTTGCCCGCCGGTTGTCGGTCGACGTGGGGCAGGCCATTGCCTGGAACTATGTCGCGACCAGCGTGCTGACGGCCACGGTGTTCCATCCCCAGCTGTCGGTGCTGACGGGGCCGCAGGCGCCTTGGCTGGGCTTCATCGGGCTCGGTTTGCTGCTGCCGTTGATCTTTCTCGCACTGGCGGCTTCGGTGAGCAGTGCAGGCATCGTGCGCACGGATGCGGCGCAGCGGCTGTCGTTGCTGATCTCGCTGCTGGCGGCGTTCCTGCTCTTCGGCGAGAGCCTGAGCATGGGCAAGGGCATCGGTATCGTGCTGGGTCTGGCATCGCTGGCGTGCATGGTGTGGCGTGACGTGCCCGGCGCGCATGGCCATGACGAACGCGGATGGCTGTGGCCGCTGCTGGTGTTCGCGGGCTTTGGCGCCATCGATATCCTGTTCAAGCGGGTGGCGGCGGCTGGAACACCATTCGCGGCCTCGTTGCAGGCCGCGTTTGCGCTGGCCTTCGTCGTCTCCCTGCTCATCCTGCTGTGGCGCCGCTGGCATGACCGCACCTTTTTCACCCTGCGTGATGCGGTGGCGGGTCTTCTGCTCGGTCTCGCCAATTTCGGCAACATCGTGTTCTACGTGCGCGGGCATCAGGCCCTGCCGGATCATCCATCGCTGGTATTTGCCAGCATGAATCTCGGCGTGGTCGCGCTGGGCGCGATCATCGGCACGGTGGCGTTTCGCGAACGATTGAGCCGGCTCAATGTGCTTGGCGTGATGCTGGCGCTGCTGGCGATCGTGGTCATCGCCACGCAGTAACGCCTGCGTTGGACGAGCTGCCAGGGCGATTTCCGCGATGGCATGCCTTGGGAATCATGTGATCGCCATCACAAATCTGATCGCGCCGCGTGATGCGTCGTGCGGCGCGCAGACGTCCCATCGCGCCGCAGAAACCTTCGGCTGTTCAGCAAGCCCTCCCGGCGCGGCATGGGTTCGGCGGAAACTAATTCGTTCCGAAACATCTGTTGAGCGCATGAGTCGCCAGGAATCCATGCCGCAAGTTAGTGCGTTAGCACTCGCTTCGGGCGACGTGGCACGGCGCGCGTGCGAGGAGCGTAGTCCTTGGACTACAACCTATCGTTCATTGCTGCAGAAAAACCACTTTGATAGAACCGCCGGGTCGTGCAACAGCCGCGACGGACATACCTTCAGCAAGTGATTTGTGTGCGGCATGCGGTGGCACGACATATCGCCCACGCATTCGACGCCGGGGTTCGTCCCGAAGTTGAGTGTGCGGGATCATCGATGTTGAGCATCCCAACCAAGGATCAATGCTATGGACCATAACGAGTGCTCCGTGGAAACCCTTGAAGTCAGCGCGCCCGTCACGCTGAAGCCGATGAGCCAGCTGGTGATCGCCCATTCGAACGAAACGGCGGGTGATCTGGCCCAGTGCAGCACCTGGTACAGCATCCAGTAGTTCTCAAGGGCGCCCACTGGAATGGCTGACGCCATTCCCGGGGGCCGATGCGTCCAAATCAGGGAGCCGACCGCAGGTCGGCCCCTGCCTTGGACCTGGCATTCATGACCGGGCCCGGAGAAAGTCATGCGCTTGATGACCACTCGGATGGAGAGCAGGAAGCTCTTCGTGAGCTTCAAGATGTCGGAAGTGTGCAATCTTGACTGTCCGTACTGCTACTTCTTTTTCAACGGCGACGATAGCTACAAGACCAACCCGGCCCGCATGTCTGTGGAAACGGCCGAACGCGCGGGCAAGTTCCTTGCTCAGGGCGCACAGGAACTAGGCATACCCACCGTGTCGGTGGCGCTCCACGGCGGCGAACCGCTCATGGTGGGAAAGAAGCGGTTCCGCGAGATCGCCGAGACGCTGATGCGCACCGTGTCGCCCCACGCCGAGCTGCAGATGGGCGTCCAGACGAATGGCATTCTGCTCGACGAAGAGTGGATCAGGATGTTCTCCGAGTTGAATATCAGCGTCGGCATCAGCATCGACGGGCCCAAGCACGTCAATGACACGGTCAGGTACGACAAGAAGCGGCGCGGCAGTTATGACCGCATCGTCAAGGCCATCGAGCTGCTCAAGAAGAGTCATCAGGAAGGGCTGATCGGTGAGCCCGGCGCGCTGGCGGTGATTCTTCCGGGCACGTCCGCGCGCGAGATCTACACGCACATCGTGCACGAACTCGGCCTGTTGAAGTTCGACTTCATGCTTCCCAAGGACAGCTGGGAAAACTACTCGCCCGAGATGACGGACTTCATCGAGAAGTTCTCCCTGGAGCTGCTGGAGTGCTGGCTCGAGGACGACGACCCGAAGATCAACGTGCGCTCTATGAAAAATGTCTTCGCACCGTTCCTGACGGATTTCGGCGTGGATATGCGCATCAACTACATCGTGGACCTGACCGAGACGATCACCATCCGCAGCAACGGCGATGTGTCGCCGGACGACTCGCTGCCATCCATCAGCGAGGAATATCGGCACACGGGCTGCAACGTCGCCACGTCCACGTTGAAAGAGTTCTATGACCGGCCGCTGTGGTCGGACCTGCGCAGCAGCGTATCGACGCCCCCGGAAACATGTGCGAAATGCGAGTGGCTGGGCTACTGCGGTGGCGGTGAGCTCATCACGCGCTATTCCAAGAGCCGCAAGTTCAACAACCCGACCATCTACTGCAGCAGGAACAAGGCGCTGTACCGGCGCGTCAGGCAGTACCTGTCCGACTACATGGATCTGAAGGACATCGACGAACGCACGCGGCGAAGCAACGAGCTGGCGGCGGCCGAACTCGTCTTCGAGGCCTGACAAGGCGGCAGGCGCCGACGTGGAACGGAAGGCGTGCCGATGGCGGCGCGCCTTCACGTCTGCCTACCGCCGGCGGCGCTACGCTCGCACCTCTCGCCTGCCGGAGATTGCTGCATGAGCACCGAAGCCGTCGCCAAGCGCCTGGTGGCCATGTGCCGCCACGGTCAATTCGAGGAAGCGCAGCACGAGTTGTATGCCAAGGACGCGGTGAGCATCGAGCCGGAGGCCATGGCCAACGGGCCCATGGGCAACGTGCAGGGGCTGGACGCCATTCTGGAGAAGGGCAAGCGGTTCCAGGCCGGCGTCACCCAGCTGCACGGCATCGAAGTCAGCGATCCGCTGATCGCCGGCAACTGGTTCAGCGTCGTGATGACCATGGACGTGACCATGAAGGAGTACGGCCGCCTCACCATGACGGAGATCTGCGTCTATCACGTGAAGGACGACAAGATCACGCGGGAGCAGTTTTTCTACGACACGGGGGGTTGAGGTTTCGCCACGCCATGGCCCCCCTGTGGGAGCGCACCCTGTGCGCGACCGCAGACTCCCAAGATGCCGCTGGTGGACGGTTTTCGCCGTCCGCAGCGGGGTCACCCTGTCGGCCTGTCGCGCACAGGGTGCGCTCCCACAAGGTGCGTTTGCCCGGGGGTCACCCCAACAAAAAGCCCCGCTTTCGCGGGGCTTCCTGTCACTTGCACTAGCGTCGTAGTGCTTAGTCGATATCGAGGAACGAGCGCAGCTGCTCCGAGCGGCTCGGGTGACGCAGCTTACGCAACGCCTTGGCCTCGATCTGACGGATGCGCTCGCGCGTCACGTCGAACTGCTTGCCGACTTCTTCCAGCGTGTGGTCGGTGTTCATGTCGATGCCGAAGCGCATGCGCAGCACCTTCGCTTCACGCGGGGTGAGGCCGGCGAGCACGTCACGCACGGTTTCCATCAGGCCCGTTTCCGTGGCGGACTCGATCGGCGAAGCCGCGTTGGAATCCTCGATGAAGTCGCCCAGATGCGAATCTTCGTCGTCGCCGATGGGGGTTTCCATCGAGATCGGTTCCTTCGCGATCTTCAGCACCTTGCGGATCTTGTCCTCGGGCATGTCCATTTCCTTGGCCAGCTCCTCCGGCGTCGGCTCGCGGCCGAACTGCTGCAGCATCTGGCGGGAAATGCGGTTCAACTTGTTGATCGTTTCGATCATGTGCACCGGGATACGAATGGTGCGTGCCTGGTCGGCGATCGAGCGGGTGATGGCCTGGCGGATCCACCACGTGGCGTACGTGGAGAACTTGTAGCCGCGGCGGTATTCGAACTTGTCCACGGCCTTCATCAGGCCGATGTTGCCTTCCTGGATGAGGTCGAGGAACTGCAGGCCGCGGTTGGTGTACTTCTTGGCGATGGAGATGACCAGGCGCAGGTTGGCCTCGACCATTTCCTTCTTCGCGCGGCGGGCCTTGGCCTCGCCGATCGACATGGTGCGGTTGATTTCCTTGATGTCGGTCAGCGGCAGGAACAGCTTGCGCTCGATGGAGGCGAGCTTTTCCTGCTCGGCGTCGATCGCTTCCTTGTGCGGCTTGATGTTCGGCGACCACTTCTGGCGCTTGCGGCCCAGCTCGTTCGCCCACTCGAGGTTGCCCTCGTTGCTCGGGAACGTTTTGAGGAACTCGGCCTTGGGCATCTTCACGTGCTTGACGAAGATGTCCATCAGCACGCGCTCGTGGTGACGGATGTCGTTCACCACTTCGCGCAGCTTGCGCACGAAGCTGTCGATCAGCGCGGACGGCAGCTTGAGCTTGAGGAACTCCTCAGCCATCTGGTCGCGCAGCTTGGTGACCTTCTTGTCGTTGATGTCGGTGGCCTTGGGGGCCGCCTTCTGGAACTTGCCGTAGTAGTCGCGCAGCAGTTCCATGCGGCGCTTGACCTCTTCCGGATCCGGACCGGTCGGGCCGGTTTCTTCCTCTTCGCCCGAGCCTTCTTCGCCTTCGTCCTCGTCGGATTCGGCGTCGGAGTCTTCGACCTCGGCGTCGGCCGCGGCAGCCTGGGCGGCGTCGGCGGCTTCTTCCAGATCGGCGAAGCCGGCCAGGATTTCGCTCAGGCGGCGCTTGCCGTCCAGGTGCTGGTCGTATTCCTCGAGCAGCAGCTCGATGGTCAGCGGGAAGGAGGCGAGCGCGGTCTGCACCTGGCCCAGGCCTTCCTCGATGCGCTTGGCGATGGCGATTTCGCCCTCGCGGGTCAGCAGCTCGACCGTACCCATCTCACGCATGTACATGCGGACGGGGTCGGTGGTGCGGCCCACTTCGGAGTCGACGGCCGACAGCAGCGCCACGGCCTCTTCGGCGGCGGCCTCATCGTCGGTGGAGGCGCCCGGAGCGTTGTCCGACAGGGGGTCGGAGTCCGGCGCGGCGTCATGCACCTCGATGCCGACGCCCTTGAGCACCGCCATGATGTCTTCGATCTGCTCCGGATCGACGATGTCGTCGGGCAGGTGGTCGTTGATCTCGGCGTAAGTCAGGTAGCCCTGCTCCAGACCCTTGGAGATGAGCGCCTTGATTTCAGACTGTTGCTCAGGAGCTTTGCTATTCATACCTACCGCCGCGTATGCAGGAACCGATCAGTATACCGATGTGATGCTTTTTTGACCAGTTTTCAAGGAAGAAAAAACGAAATGCCGACACGCAAAAATCGCGCCAAATCGGCATTTTCCAGTGATTTTGTCGAAGTGCTCCCGATGCGCCGAGGGTGATGGCGATCATGGGGTCTCCAGCCAGAAGGTGACCGGGCCGTCGTTGACCAGGTGCACTTCCATATGGGCGCCGAAACGCCCGATTTCCACCCTGGGGTGCGCGGCGCGGGCCAGTTCGACCAGCCGGTCGAACCAGCGGCGCCCCTCTTCCGGTGTCGCCGCGCTGGTAAAGCTGGGGCGCATGCCCGAGCGGGTGTCGGCGGCCAGGGTGAACTGGCTGACCAGCAGCAGCTCGCCCCCGGTGTCGGCCAGGGACCGGTTCATGCGGCCCTGCTCGTCCGAAAACACGCGGTAGCCCAGCAGCCGTTCCAGCATGCGCCGGGTGCGCGGCTCGTCATCGCCCGGCTGCACGGCAACCAGGGCCAGCAGACCGGGGCCGATGGCCCCCACGGTGGTGTTTTCGACATCGACACGGGCGGATTGGACGCGCTGGATCAGGGCGATCATCGACTGGGTAACGGCAGAAGGGGGGGCGAAAGAGTAGGGCCTGGGCCAGCCGGGGGCGATAGCCTTGGGCACCAGAACGACAACAGGCGGCCTGTCGTTGACCCGTGAACCCGGCCCGGCGGCAGGTACACTGCGTCGCCCATGCGATTCGACATCACTCTCCTGTACCTCCTCCTGCGCCTGCTCGGCCTGCTGCCGCTGCGCGCGCTGCACGCCATCGGTGCCGGCATCGGCCGCCTGTCGCTGGCGCTACGCACCGGCACGGCGCACACCACGGCGGTCAACCTGAAACTCGTGCGGCCATCGCTGGACGAGCACGCACACGCTGCCCTGCTCCGCCAGGTCATGGAAGACAGCGGCCGCTCCGCCACCGAGATCGCCAAGATCTGGGGCAACGACGCCGAGCGTGCGCTGGACATGGTGCGCGAGGTGCGCGGCGAGGCGCTGTTCGATGCCGCGCTGGCCTCCGGCAAGGGCGTGATCATCGCTGCGCCGCACCTGGGCTGCTGGGAGCTGCTCAACTACTGGCTATGCCGCAAGACGCCCATGGCCATCCTGTACCGCCCGCCGCGCATCGCCGCGATCGAGGGCCTGCTGCGCAAGGTGCGCGGCGCGCTGGCGCCGGAGCAGGTGCGTGCCGAAGGCGCCGGCGTGCGCACGCTGTACAAGCGGCTGGCGGCCGGCGGCACGGTGGGCATCCTGCCGGACCAGAAGCCACGCGCGGGCGAGGGCGAAGTCGCCCCGTTCTTTGGGCAGAACGCGTTGACCATGGTGTTGTTGCCGCGCCTGGCGGCCCGCACCGGGGCGACCGTACTGTTCGCATTTGCCGAGCGACTGCCCCGGGGCGAGGGATTCCGCATCCATCTGATGCCCGCGCCGGAAGGGTTGGCCGATACCGACCTGTCCGTCGCCTGCCGTGCGCTCAACCAGGGCGTGGAGCGCTGCGTGGAGCTGGCCTTTACTCAATACCAGTGGCACTACAAGCGGTATTCGGCCGATACGTGGCGTAGCCCGTACGATTGATTCGTTGAGTCGCAACAACGCCGTCATTGCGGCGCAGGCCGGAATCCAGTGGCGGCAAGGTGTGGCTTTCGCGACGGGTTTGACGACCGCTTTCGCGAAAACCGACCAATCCGGTAACTGGATGACCAGCCTTCGGCTGTTGTGAAGCGCCTCCGGCCTTTGCCCCCTTTTTCGGGGTGCGCCGGAATGACGGCACGTTTGAGGCTTACGGTTTCTCGATCCGCCGCAGGAACACCGTCATTTCCTTCTCGGCCTGCTTGTCGCCACGCGCTTGCGCGGCGGCAATGCCCTGACGCCAGGCGTCGGCCGCGCCCGGCTTGTCCTCGACGGCCAGGCAGGCCTTGCCCAGCAGCTTCCATGCAGCGGAATAGCCGGCGTCAAATGCGACGGCCCTGCGGAATTCGGGAATCGCCGCGGCGGCATCGCCCGCATTAAGGAGTGCGTTGCCCAGCGAGAAGCGCAGCAGCGCGCCGTCCCGCGGTCCACCGCACTGCGCGCGCAGGTTGGCGATCAGCGTGTCGTTCATTGCAGGGCGCGGAAGCGCCACTCGTCGACCTGGTAGACCCGGGTCGGGTGCGGCGGCTCTGGAGGCACGCGGCCCGCACGCAGCTCAGCCAGCGATTTCGCCGGCCAGATCACCACCCAGGTCGAGCGGAACGGCTGCACCAGCAGCGCATAGCGCAGCGAGTCGTTGGTCAGCTTTTCAGGATGCTCCACGATCAGGCCGTCCGGATGCGCCTGCGCGAACTGCTGCAGCGACTCGCCCTCGTACAGGCGTTCGATCGAATGGGTCAGGCGGCCGGCGAAGTGGAACTGCCCTTCGTAGTTGCCCAGCATGCCGATGGCACGGTTCTCCGCGTCGGCCGCGCCCAGCATCTGCGCCGACGGGCGCAGGTCGAAGTTCTGCCACATGGTCAGCGTGAACAGCGTATTGAGCGCCAGCGTGCCCACCAGGCCGGCGAACGCCAGCCGGCGCATCTCGCCACGGCCGCGCAACAGCAGCAGCGCGCCGAGCAACACGAACACCACGCTGAAGAAGCGGCTGTAGCGCTGGGTGGTGTCGAACCACTCGCCATGCAGCTCGTTGTGCGATACCAGCACGGGCAGCACGAACAGGAAAACGCCGAACAGGATGCCGCCCACGCCCAGCGGCCACGTGCCCAGCCAGGGGTTGTCGGCGAGCGCCGGGCGCTGGTCGCGCAACACGGCGATGGCGCCGGCGAGCAGCAAGGCGGCGCCGGCGTATTCCGGCAGCGGGTAATACAGCTGCTTGCCGCTGATGAAGGAGAACACCACCATCACCGGAATCAGCCAGCACAGCGCAAAACGCAGGCCGGCATCGAGCGGGCGGCGCAGCGTGATCAGCGCGGCCCATGCGCGCGGCCAGCCGCTGAAGGGGAACAGCAGCGCCGGGATCACCGGTACGTACCACCAGAACGGGCGCGCGTGGTCGAACGCATTCACCACGCGCCCGGCGGTCTGCGTGAAGAACAGGCGCTGGCGATAGGCCTCGCCGCCGCTGTAGCCGGCCGGCAGCGCCCAGGCCAGCAGCATGGCGCCGCCCAGCAACAGCGCGAGCACGCCGCGGCCATACCAGCGCGCGCGGTTGTCGCGCGCCCAGTCGTTCCACAGGGGGCCGAGCAGGAACGGAAAGGCCACGTGCAGGAACATCACCGGGCCCTTGGTGAGCAGGCCGGCGCCCACGCACAGGCCAAACAGCACCCAGCGTGGCTCGGCGCGCTGCGGCTTGGGCGTCAGGCACAGCAGCGCGGCCAGCACCCATACGGCCAGCAGCACCTCGTACATGATCTGCAGGCCGAACAGGAACGCGTAACCCAGCGACAGCAGGATCCACGGCGCGCCCTTGGCCACCCACGGGCGGCTGGGGAACAGCCGCTGGGCCAGCACCGACACCAGCACCAGCTGGGTGCCGCCGAAGATCACCTCGAGCACGCGGGGCCATACGTCGTTCACGCCGAACACGAACCAGCCGGCATGGATCAGCCAGAACAGCAGCGGCACCTTCTCGCTGTAAGGCGTGCCGTTGATGTGCGGCACCAGCCAGTAGTGGTGGTTGAACATCTCCCACGCCACCGCGAGGGTGCGCGTGGAGTACAGCGGCATCGGCCCGTGCGAAAAGATCGCCAGCAGGGCGACCAGCGCCCACAGCGGCAACCAAGGCCAGAGGGAGCGCAGGTGTTCGGTGCGGCTGTAGCTGCTGGATGCCACGGGCAGTCTTCTTTTTGGGAATGAAACAATTCTATCCCGACCCGCCCTTGCTCCATGCTGACCCGGCCCAAGGCCGGCCCGGGCATGCTCAGTACCCGGCGGGCCCCCAGTAACCAATGCGGCGGCGGATCTTCAGTTTTCGCCACAGATTCCACGGCTTACGACGACGATTGCGTCCGCCGGCGGCTATGAAGCCGTCGATGGCCTGCAGGATGCGCTCACTCGAATGGCCGTCCCGATAGGGGTGGATGGCGTCACCGTACTCGCGGATGGCCTGCATCAGCTCGGGCGGCCGCGCCAGTGCGCGCTCGATCGCCGGCTCGAACTGGGCCGGGTCGTCGATATCGATCAGCTGCGGGCCGGGCCGGCGGTTCTTGAACGTCACCACCGGCTTGCCGGTGAGCAGGAACTCGTTGAGCGCGGACGAGGTGTCCGAACACATCAGGTCCACTTGCGGGAACAGCTCGAGGATGTTGTCGTTCTCGGCGAACGTCAGGTGCTCGTTCTGCAGCGCCTTGTACTTGGCCACCGTCTCGGGATTCATCTTTGGATGGAAGGTGACGATCCAGCGCCAGCGGCCGTCGCGCGACAGGCGCTTCACTTCCTCGTACAGCGCTTCGGCGGCGCTCCACGACGGGGAGAAGGTGGAGTGGTAAAGGATGACGGGCGGCTGGCGCACCGGCGGCAGCGGCCCGCTGATTTCCTTCATGAAGGGGTCAAGCTTGGGGAAGCCCGTCTCCATCACGGCAAAATGCCCCACGCGCTCGGCAATGGCCTTGAACTGCGCGGTGTCGCGCGGGCCGGTGGTGCAGTACAGGTCGAAGAAACCGCGGATATAGATGTGGCGCGGCTTGCCCGCATCGAAGCCGTGGAAGGTTTCCACCTTCACGCCGGGAAAGAAGTGCGGCACCGCGTTGCTGGAGGTGATGACGGCGCGCGGCTTCCACGCGCGGATTTCCTCCACGCTGAGCAGGCGTTCGCCGTCCACCAGATCCTCGGCGCCCGGGCCGTCGAAGAACCACGCCGCCTCGTCGCCGCGTGCGCGGATGGCGTCTTGCACGGGCCGAAGGATGGCCAGCGCATAACGTTCGGAGCCGTAAAGGAGATAGTGCTGTTTGGAATCGGGCTGCTTGCTCATCGATCAGCGTTCAATGCCGTGGCGAAGAAGGGCGGCTTCCGCAAGCCGGACCGATTCGGGATGGTGGCGCATCTCGTAGTAGCGCATGCGCTTGTACAAGGCGTAGCTCGCCGCCGTGTGCGCGACGATGAAGCCGCGCCATCCGTCCAGTGCGCCCAGGCGAAAGACGTAGTCCTTGACGAAGCTCAGCCAGTACACGAACGGCGCCTGCCACATGCGTACCGACTTGCCCTTGTCCAGCCAGTCCAGGCATTTCAGTTCGGAATAGCGCAGCACCTTCAGCTGCTTGTGCACCAGCGTCGGGTTGTTCACGTGGTTGAAGGGCGCGCGCAGGGTGGGCACCGAGCCTTCGAAGCGCAGCGATTCATGCACGCGCGCGTCTGACCAGCGCGCCCGGCCGCGGTGGTACAGGCGAGCCATCTTTTCGCCCACGGACGGCCGGTACCAGCGCATGGCGCGCCCCATGAAGATGGTCCGCCGGCGCAGGATGGCCGCCGGTACCTCGCTGGCCATAAGCGCGGGCAAGCCCTGCTCCAGCTCCCGGGCCAGTTCAGGGCTCAGGCTTTCGTCAGCGTCCAGGGCCAGAATCCAGTCGTGCGAGCAGTGGGTGGCGGCGGCATTGCGCTGGGGGCCGAAACCCAGCCAGTCCTGGTGCACCACGCGGGCGCCGTGCGCACGGGCAACGGCGACCGTGTCGTCGGTGCTGCCGCTGTCGACCACGAGCTTTTCGGCCGCGAACGGCACGCTGTCGAGGCAGCGCGCGATGTTGTCGGCCTCGTTGTGGGTGATGACCACGAGGGTGATGGGAAGCAGGCTCATGCGCGGCATTCTAGGGCAACACCGCCGAGGGTTCGCTGTGATGGCCGACAGCCGGGCCATCGCCGTGGTTGGGGCGGCGTTCCCGTTGCCGCAACCCGGATCGGCTAAGATGCCGCGGCCTCGGGGGCGGGGTAGGCGTGCGGGCCGTGTGCTGGCTTTACGGCGAATGGGCCGGCAAAGTCATCGCGTGGCCACACCGTTTCGGACGCGTCGTCCGTTTTGGCTGCTCCGGCGTTTACGGCGGGGCAGGTGTCGTTGACCAGTATCCGAGCGGCGATCGCCAGTGACGGAGCGGGCAGGAGTGTCATGGGTGAGCGGGCCAATCTGATCCTGGGGGCGGCGGCGGGATACACGCCCGACAAGATCAGGCTTTTCGTGCAAAGCCTTGCACGCGTGGGTTTCCGCGGCAGGCTGGTGCTGTTCGTGTATCGCGGCCAGATGGACGTCATGCGCGCCTTCGTGCAGGAGCGCGCGCCGTCGCTCGACGTGGAGCTCGTGCCGATCCGCGGCATACGCGAACACGTCAAGTTCATACGGTCGTGCTACAAGCGGTTCTTCGAGCTAATGCCCGCCGAGCGGTTTCCCGGTCTCAAGCGTCGCATGCTGCGCTTCCAGGGCGCACCGCATGTCGCGCGCTATTTCCATTACCAGGATTACCTGGCGTCGCATCCCGGCTACACGCACGTGCTGGTCAGCGACGTGCGCGATGTGGTGTTCCAGGACGATCCCTTCCTGGGCGTGGAGCAGGGGCTCTACCTGGGCATGGAAAGCCCAGCCCTGACCATCGCCACCGAACCGTTCGACCGCGACTGGATGCTCGACGCCTATGGCGAAGCCATGCTGCAGCGCATTGGCGATCGGCAGGTGTGTTGCTCGGGCGTGACGCTGGGTGACATGGCGTCGATGCAGGCCTATGTCCGCCAGATATTGCAGGAAGCCATGCGGCTTCCGTTCAGCAAAATGAAGACGCGGATTTACGACCAGGCGTTCCACAATAAGCTGCTGTATTGCGGCGAACTCGGTACCACCGTGCTGTGCCAGCCGCTGCAATCACTGATCGCCACCCTGGGATGCCTGGATGCGTCGCAGTTCGTCTTGTCCAACGATGGCATGCTGCTCAACGAGGACGGGCGGGCGGTCCCCATCGTGCACCAGTACGACCGCCACCCTGTACTCGTCAGCGCCTTCGAGGACAGAATGCCAGCCTGAGAGGCGCAGGCCGGCCTCCCTGGCGCAGGCGTCGTCCGGACAGCGGGGCTCGCGAGCACTATCGCCGGCCCCGTGCCAACCCACCGTAGAACCGAGCGTCATGTCCCATCCTTCCCCGACCACCGTCTCACTGCTGGTCTCCACCTATAACTGGAAAGAGGCCCTTGCGCTGGTCCTGCGCAGCGTGGCCGCGCAGAGCCGCCTGCCTGACGAGGTCATCGTGGTGGACGACGGTTCGCGGCAGGACACGGCCGAACTGCTGCGCGCGATTGCCCGCAGCTTCCCGGTGCCGCTGCGGCACGTCTGGCAGGCCGACGAGGGGTTCCGCAAGGCGCGCATCCTCAATCGCGGCATCGCCGCCGCCCGTGGCGACTACGTCATCCAGGTCGATGGCGACATGGTGCTGCACCGCCACTTCGTGGCGGACCACCTGAGTCTTGCCGCCCCCGGCCTGTTCCTGCAGGGCACGCGCATCCGCACCACGGTGGCGGAGACGGCACGCCTGATCGGCGGCGGCCAGCCGCGTTTCAGCTGGTTTACCGATGCGTACTTCCGCGACGACAAGGATCGCAGCACCTACCACTTCGGCCGCCGCCACCACACCTTGCGCCTGCCCTGGCTGGCCCGGCTGAAGTCGCGCGCCAGCGGCCACCCGATGGGCTGCAACGTGAGTTTCTGGCGCGCCGACCTGCTGAAGGTCAACGGTTACGACGAGCGCATGCATGGCTACGGCAGCGAAGATCTGGAGATCGACCTGCGCCTGCAGAACGCCGGCCTGCGCCGCAGCCAGATCAAGTTCGCCGCCCTGGCCCTGCACCTGGAACACCGCAGCGTGGCGCCGCCCGACCCGGCCGATCCGGACCTGCCCAACAACCAACTGCTGTATGCCGCTCGCGACGCTCAAACGATCCGTACCGAACATGGCCTGGATGCGCACTTGGCCGACTTCACCCAGCCGCCGGCGGACCTGCGTGAGCAGTCGGTGAGGGCGGGATGAGCGACGTTCGTCAGGAAACACTGCCGCCAGCCGCATCGCTGGTCGGGGATGGTGCGGTGACGCGCTGGCTCCGCCGCCTGGTGGTGGTGGGCGTGGTCTGGCTGATCCTCGGCATGGCGGTGATGCCGGCGGGGGTGTCGTTCAACCCGGGCAAGCTCTACCAGCGCGTGCTGGGCCTGACCCTGTACCTGCCCGCGTTGCTGCTGCTGGTCATGCGGCCTTCGCGTGCACTGGATTTCTGGCGCAGGCCGCTGGTGCCCTGGGTTCTCCTGCTGATGGGCTGGAGCGTGTTGACGCTGCTCTGGGGGCATGCCGTGCGACCGTTGGACGAGGCCGGCCACAGCGTCAGCATCGTGCTGTTCCTGTTCGGTTGGCAGCAGGTGTTCAGCCGGGATGAGGCGCTCATCCGGCGACTGCTGGTGGGGTGTGGTCTCGTCATGGCGGTGGTCGCGGTGGCGGCGATTGCGATGAGCCTGATGTACCCGCAGCCGGATGCGCGACTCGCCGGGTTCGGCGTCATGGCCAACGCCAACCTGGCTGCCGGCGCCATGGGCGCGGCGCTGCTGTGGTTGTGGCCATGGCGTTTTGGGAACACCCGCGGGTGCATCGCCAAGTGGGCCGCGATCTCGATACTGGGCTTCTTCGTGGTGATGACGCTCACGCGCAGCGCGCTGGCCGCGCTGTTCGTCGCGCTGGTGCTGATGGTGCTCAGCCGTGGCGGGCGACGCGCCTGGTTGTATGCGGGGATGGTGGTGGTGATTGGCATCGCCAGCGCGGTGGCCGGTGCCCAGTTCCTGATGGCGCGCGGCTTGTCGCTGCGGCCGGAGATCTTCACCCAGGCGATGCACCTGTTCCTGACGCATCCGTGGCTGGGCCTTGGTGAAGGGACACCTTTCCAGCTGAAAGCCGGCGGCGAAGTGATGACCCATGCGCACAACATGTACAGTCAGCTGGCGATCGAGCTTGGCCTTCCCGGTCTCGTGCTGTGGGCGGGCATCTGGCTGGCCCTGGGCTGGCTTGGCTGGCGCTGCCGGCGGGAGCCGCTGGGCGCGATCGTGCTGGGCCTTTGGACGTTCGGCACGGTGCTGGTGCAATTTGACCTGCCCCACCTGATCGACAGCCCGCGGCCCGCCTGGCTGATCACCTGGCTGCCGCTGGCGCTAGGCATGTCGCTGGCATACCGGCCTGGCAGGGGTGGCGCGAACGCCGCATGAAAGTCTCGCTGATCGTCCTCACCTACAACTGGCCTGAGGCTCTGGAAAAGGTACTGCTCAGCATTGCCGCGCAGACCTGCCTGCCTGACGAAGTGTTGGTCGCTGACGATGGTTCCGGCCCGGAGACGGCCGCGGTGATCGCGCGCCTTGCGGCGGACTTTCCCGTGCCGCTGCGCCATCTGTGGCACGAAGACCAGGGCTTTCGCGCCGCCCGCGCGCGCAACCGCGGCATCGCGGCGAGCCGCGGCGACTACGTGATCCTGCTCGATGGCGACATGCTGGTGGAGCCGCATTTCATCGCCGATCACCTGATGCTGGCCGAGCGTGGTTACTTCCTGCAAGGCGGCCGCATCAAGGCGACGCCGGAGGAATCGCAGCGCTTGCTGGACGGCAAGGCGCCCGTCTACGCGCCGTGGGCTGAGGCCAACTTCGACGAATTCGACGGCACGCGACGCCTCTACGCATTCCGTGCACCGCCGCTGGCGCGCTGGAAGGCCCGCTCGCGCAGCGGTGGCCGGGTGATGAGCTGCAACATGAGTTTCTGGCGCGACGACCTGCTGCGCGTGAACGGTTTCGACGAGCGCATGGAAGGTTATGGCGCCGAGGATCGCGAACTGGCGGCACGGCTGGAGAACGCCGGCCTGAAGCGGCGCGCGCTCAAATGGGCCGCGCTCGCCGCCCACCTGTGGCACAACTCGCGCTCCCCGCCGGACGTGGACGACATGAGCCTGCCGAACAACCGCCTGTTCCACGCGACGCGCACCCAGGGCATCACCTGGTGTGAGCGCGGCGTCAGCCAGCATGTCGACCTGCTCGAAGACGGCGCGCCCCACGCATGAAGCTGCTCTACACGAATTTCCACGGCGGTGACGGCGGTGGCCATACCACCTACATCCGCGAGTTGGCCGCGGCGCTGGCATCGCGCCATGAAGTGCACGTGGCGGCCCCACCGGGCAGCCGCCTCAACCGCGAGGCACGCGCCCTGCCCGGCGTGTTCGTGCTGGACCAGCCGTTTCCCAATGGCCTGAACAAGTGGAAGGCGCGCCGCCGTGCGCGTGCCCAGCTCGCGGCCTACCTGCACAAGCAGGGCTTCGACATCGTGCACGTCAACGGCTCGGCCGATCATCGCCTGGTGTTGTCGGCGATGCCGGCGAAGCGACCGGCGCTGGTATGGACCAAGCACAACTCCAAGCCTGTCCGTGGCATCGGCAACGCACTGCGCGCGCGACGCACGGATCTGGTGATCGCCGTGTGCGAGTACACGCGGCGTGAGTTGATGCATACCGCCTATCGGCGTTGCCGCCTGGAAACGGTCTACAACGGCGTGGATATCGAGCGCTGGGCGCCGTGGTCCGAGGATGCAGCCAAGGCCGAGCGCATCAGCTGGAACGGTGGCGACGAGCGCTTGTTCCTGCTCGGCAGCAACGCCGGCACCGCGAGCTACAAGGGCTGGATGGACCTGATGGAAGCGTTGCCCCTGCTTCCTGCCGATGTGCGCAGCCGCGTGCGCGTGCTGATTGCCGGCGTGCCGCCGAAAGCGGACGAGCTGGAGCGCGTGGCGCAACTCGGCCTGGCCGGACAGGTGGTCTTTCCCGGTGTGCTGGCGGATGCGCGGAGTATGGTGGCCTCGCTTGATGCGGGCTTCGTGCTCTCGTACGACGTGGAGACGATTTCGTTTGCGTGCCGCGAGATGATGGCGATGGGCAAGCCGGTGCTGCTGACGAATTATGCGGGGCTTCCCGAGAACATCCACGAAGGCAAGGATGGATGGCTCGTGCCTGTGCGTGACCCAGGCGCGTTAGCCGTTGCGGTCCAGCGTTTGGTCGAACAGCGCGGGGCGTTGCCGGCGATGGGTGTGGCGGCGCGGGAGCACGCGGAGCGGGAGTTTGGGTTGCCGTTGTTTGTGGGGCGGACGGAAGAGGCGTACGAGCGGTTGTTGGGGTTGCGGTAGGGGGGGAGGTTGCGGGGCGGTGCTGAGGGGACGATCTCGGCGGTCTAGCCTCGCCTTCCTACCCGTCATCCCGGCGCAGGCCGGGATCCAGTTTCTGTCGTGGTCGGTGTCGCCTCGTGCCTTCCCGCGATCGGGCCGCTTACGCAGCGGGCGTTTCGACCTTCTGCCGAAGGCCGAGTCACTTTTCTTTTGCTGGCCCAAAAGAAAAGTAACCCAAAGAAAATGGCCTGAAGAGCTGGCAGCATTTCGTGGGGATAAGCCCGAACGCGTGAGGCACGTTGTTGCTTGGCGACCTTCGCCTTTACACAGCGGGTACTTCCAAGCGTTTCGCAACGCGCCCTGGCGATGAGGACTTAAAGCGGCGCCTCGCTTC
This sequence comes from Dyella japonica A8, assembly GCF_000725385.1. Lineage (NCBI taxonomy): Bacteria > Pseudomonadati > Pseudomonadota > Gammaproteobacteria > Lysobacterales > Rhodanobacteraceae > Dyella > Dyella japonica. The sequence continues at coordinate 927,785 of NZ_CP008884.1, forward strand.
GCTTTGGCCCTGATGGACCCGCACGGTCGCCCCGCTTTTCTGTGGGAGCGCACCCTGTGCGCGACAACCTAACGGAGCGGTGATCACCAGACGCCGCTGTCGCGCACAGGGTGCGCTCCCACAAGGGGCTCGCCTCTTTGGGATGCTGCGCTGACGGCTCTGGCTCTTGCTTTTGGCTTTTCATCTCCCGGGTCCCCGGAAGGCGCGCCATCGGGGGCCCTTTCTTTGGGTTACTTTCGACGCGAAGCTAGTCCCTGTGGGGCGCAGGGATGACGGCTAAAGAATGAAGCGATAAGGCGAGTACTCAACCACTCGATACTCGCACTGGCATCGACCCTCTTCGGGACGACAGCCGAGAGCGCCACCCCTTACTCCTCCAACGTCGCCGCCGGCACGCGATCCACATCCTCACCCGGCAAACACCCTTGCACCACCGCGTCGGCCCGGAACATCCACCATTCGCGGCGGTTGGCGTGGCCCAGGCTGATGGCCTTGCTGCGGTCCACGCAGTCGGCCATCACGCCGTCCAGCGCGAAGAGCCAGCGATGCGAGGGGTCTTCCGCCTGCCACTTCACCGCGGCGGCGTACTGGTCGTGCCACGGTTTGGTGAAGCCGAAATCGGTCGCGGGCCGATCGAGCATCAGCAGGTTCTGTTCTTTCCACGCCACCATACCGAGCTGGTCGCCGGGGGGCAGGTGTTCGCGTACTTCCTGCATCAAGCCTGCCGCGGAACTGGAGTCGTTGAGGATGGGGTAGGCCCACAGGCTCCATATCAGCCACATCGCGGCCATGCTGCAGGCCACCGCGGCAACCGCATGGCGCACGCGCAAGATGACGATGAGCGCCAGCATGATGACGCCGATGGAGAGGGCCATCCACCATAGCGAGCGGCCGCCATCCTCGAAGCCGCGTGCGGTGGCGAATTCGCTGGCGAACTTCGGATGCGCGACAAGGGCGGCGGCGCCGACGCCCAGCATCGCCGCACCCATGATGACAATGAAGGCGAGCCCGGCGATGCGCAGCCAGCGCTTCTGCAGCAGTTCGCCGAGATAAGGCGCGGTAATCAATGCCAGCATCGGCAGCGCGGGCATGATGTACACATCGCGCTTGCCCTTGGGGATGGAGAAAAACACCAGCAGCAGCACGATCCAGCCCAGCGGCAGCAGGATGCGTGCATCCTTTGTCTTCAGCGCCTGCCACCAGCGCGGCAGCGTGCCCGGGTACGTCAGTGAGAGCGGCAGCCAGGTGAATAGCACGATGGGGACGTAGTAGAAGACCGGATGGTGGTGGTCCCACGACTTGCCGTAACGACCGGCCGTCTGGTGGAACAGGATGTCGTTGACGTACGCGGCATAGGCGGGGTCGCCCGCATGCGCCTTTGCGCCCAGCAGCATCGGTACCAGCCACAACGCCATGGCGAACAGCAGCGCCACCAGGCCCAGTGACCAGCGCCACCAGGCACCGTCGCCCATGCGCGATACGCCATGCCACTGGCCGAACACGGCGACCAGATACGGCAGGAACAGCAGCAGCGCGAGCACGCCTACGCCCTTGGTGATCACGCCAAGTCCCGCACAGAAACAGCCGAACCAGAACGCGCGCCAGTTCGGTCCCTTCAGCATGTGGACCAGCAGGCCCCAGTTAGCCGCGGTGATGTAGAACATCACCAGCGGATCGATCTGTGCGCGCTTGGTCTGGTAGACGAACTGGAAGGTGATGAGCAGCGCCGACGCGGCGTAGAGGCCAACCTGGCGATTCCACAGGCGGCGGCCCAGGTCATACACCAGCAGCAACGAGCCCAGCGCGGCCAGCAATGACGGCAGCAGGAAGGCGATGCGCCAGCTGCGCAGCACGGTATAACTGGCGGCCTCCAGCCAGAACAACATCGGTGGCTTGTCCGAGTACAGTTCGCTGCCGCGATGCGGGAACAGCCAGTCGCCACTCTCCACCATCTGCTTGGCCGCGAGCGCGAAGCGTGGTTCGTCGGACGGCCAGGGATCACGCAGGCCCATGCCGGCGCCAATCACGATGAACGCGATCAGCAGCAACAGCCAGAAGCGGCGGCGTTCCAGGGGTGTGGCTTCAGGGAAAACAGGCATACGTGGATTCCGGGGGAGCGGCAGGGCCGCATCACTGACCAAGCAGCCCGAAGGCTCGGGCCCGTGCGCGGCACGCTTGGGCGTGTCGCCGGCCGGCAGGTTCAGGCCTTTTCGATGACGGCATAGTACATGCCGTCCAGATCGCCATCGCCGGGCAGCACCTGCCAGCCCACGGTGGCGGATTGCCCCACCGGCAGCGTGAAGTCGACGACGCGGGCGTCTGCCACCGTTGTCAGCCACTCGCTGACGACGGCGTCATTCTCGGCGCGCAGCATGGAGCAGGTGATGTAGACCAGGCGTCCGCCCGGGGCGAGCAACGGCCACAAGGCTGCCAGGATGCGCCGCTGCTGCGCGGCAAGCGCGGCCATGTCGCTTTCGCGACGGTGCAGGCGCACGTCGGGCCGGCGCCGCAGCACGCCGGTGGCCGAACAAGGGGCGTCGATCAGGATGCGGTCGAATGGTTTGCCGTCCCACCAGTCCTTCGGCTGGCCGGCGTCGCCGACGACGATGTCTGCCTCGAGCCCGAGGCGCTGAAGATTCTGGGTGATGCGCGGCGTGCGCTTCGCATCGAACTCAAGGGCGGTAAGCGCGATGTCCGCGCGCTCGAGCAGATGGCAGGCTTTGCCGCCCGGGGCGGCGCAGGCATCGAGCACGCGTTGCCCGTCGCGAACGTCGGCCAGGTCCGCGGCGATCTGTGCGGCGCCATCCTGTACGGCAAATTCGCCCGCGGCAAAGCCGGGCAGGCGGGTGACATCGGTGCTGTGCGGCAGCACGATGCCGTCCGCCAGCCAGGCGTGCAATTCAGCCGTATAGCCATCCGAACGCAGGCGATCGAGCAGGGATTCGCGCGTCGTACGGCGCTGGTTCACGCGCAACATCAACGGCGGTTCGGTGTTGTTGGTCACCATCACAGCGTCGGCCTGTTCGGGCCAGTCGCGGGCCAGGGCCTTGGCCAGCCACACCGGGTGCGCGTGGCGCGTCTGCGGTTTGGCGTCGAGTGCGGCCAGCAGCGTCTCGCGTTCACGCAGCCAGCGGCGAAGGACGGCATTGACCAGCCCCGCCATGCGCGGACGCTGCATGGCGCGCGTGGCCTGCACGGTCGCGGCGACCGCCGCGTACTCCGGCAACTGCAGGATTTCCAGCTGCACCAGGCCGAGCACCAGCAAGGCGTGGACGACGGGCTCCTTCTGGCGCAGCGGCTTTTCGAGCAGGCGATCCAGCACCGGGTCGAAGCGCAGCCACCAGCGGGCGCCGTCGCTGAGCAGGGCCATCAGCAAGGAACGGTCGCGACTGTCGGCAAGCTTGGGGGCGTGGCGCTCCATGGCATCGCGCAGTGAGGCTCCGCGCAGGGCGACGTCGGCAAGGGCTTGGGCGGCGAGGGCGCGGGTGTCGGTCATGGAGTGAACTTAGCTGGGAGGGATGAAAAGCGAAGGTAAACGCCGCCAATTTTTGCTCGTCATTCCGGCGCAGGCCGGAATCCAGTAGCGACAACATCCGGTTCTCGCAGGACCTCCCCTTTGCCTTGGGCGCGAGGCGAAAACCCGGCGATGTCGCTACTGGATTCCGGCCTGCGCCGGAATGACGAAGCTTAAGCCCCGCGCGTCTTCATGGCGTTGAGGTAATCCGCCGCCGTGATCCGCTTGCCGCCCGCCCGCTGCAGCGCGGTCACGCGCAACGCGCCTTCACCGCAAGCGAGGTCGATGCCGTCGCGGCTCATGCCGAGCACCGTGCCCGGTTCGCCGTGGCCTTCGATAGCACGCGCCGCCCAGATGCGCAGCGTCTCCCCGCTGATCTCGCCCTCGGCCACGGGCCAGGGATCGAAGGCACGCACCTGGCGTTCCAGTTCGATGGCGGGACGGCTGAAATCGAGTCGCGCCTCGGCCTTGTCCAGCTTGTGCGCGTAGGTCACGCCCTCGTCGGGCTGCGGATGGGGGGCGAGGGTTTCGCCTGCCATCACCCGTGCCAGGCCTTCGGCCAGCACGTCGGCGCCCAGCGCGGCGAGGCGGTCGTGGAGCGAGCCGCCGGTGTCGTCGGCGCCGATCGGTGTGCGGCGTTCCAGCAGGACGGGGCCAGTATCCAGCCCGGCTTCCATCTGCATCAGGTCGACACCGCTCTCGGCATCGCCGGCCAGGATGGCGCGCTGGATGGGCGCCGCGCCGCGCCAGCGCGGCAGCAGGCTGGCGTGCACGTTCCAGCAACCCAGCCGCGGAATGGCCAATACCTTGCGGGGAAGGATCAGGCCGTAGGCCACCACCACCATCAGGTCGGGCGCGTAGGCCGCCAGCGTGGCGCGGGCTTCCTCGGACTTGAGCGACTCGGGCTGCTCGACCGGGATGCCGGTCGCGATGGCTGCCTCTTTCACCGGGCTGGGCGTCAGCTTGCGGCCGCGCCCGGCGGGGCGGTCCGGCTGGGTATAGACAGCCACTACCTCGGCGCCGCTGGCGCGGCAGGCTTCAAGGCAGGGGACGGAAAACTCGGGGGTACCCGCGAAGACGACGCGGAGTTTCAAGCGCTGGCCGCCTGCTTGCGCTGCTTTTCCATGCGCTTGAGCAGCATGGAGCGCTTCAGCGGCGAGAGGTAATCCACGAACACCTTGCCGGCGAGGTGATCCATCTCGTGCTGGATGCACACGGCCAACGGGCCCTCGAACTCGCGCACGACCTCGCTGCCGTCCACGTCGTTGGCTTTTACCTTCACCTTGAGGGCACGGGTGACGTCGGCGTAGATGCCGGGGAAGGACAGGCAGCCCTCCTGGTATACCTGCGCGCCGTCCTTCTCGAGGATCTGGGCGTTGATCAGCACGATGGGCTGGTTGCGCTCGTCGCTCATGTCGGCCACCAGCACCTGCTGGTGCACGTTGACCTGGGTGGCGGCCAGGCCGACACCATTGGCGTCATACATGGTCTCGAACATGTCGGCTACGAACTGCTTGAGTTCGGCGTCGAACACACGCACGGGTTCGGCCTTGGTACGCAGGCGGGGGTCGGGAAATTCGAGAATGGTCAGGACAGACATGGCTCACCTCAGCGCCAAAAGTGCGGGCGAATCGGTAAAAACCAAGCCCGGGCGCATCTTAGAATGGCCCTTATTGTACGCTTCCAAGCCCCCGTCTGGCATGCCGTTTTGCCAACTGGTCACGGTTGCGTGAACAAGTTGTTCGGTTACACTCGCCCGAGCGTCGGGGGGATGGGGGATTCCCGTTTATGATCAGAAAGTCCATTGGGCTGCTGGCCGGCATGCTGGTCACGGTGGCCGTTTACGCTGCGGGCGCGCAATTGCGTGCCGATCACCCCGATACCTATACGGTGAAAAAGGGCGACACGCTCTGGGCGATTTCCGCACGCTTCCTTTCCAAGCCGTGGCTGTGGCCGGAGATCTGGCAGGCGAACCCGCAGGTGCAGAATCCGCACCTCATTTACCCGGGTGACGTGCTGAATCTTTCGTTTGCCAACGGTCCGCGCCTGGGCTTGCAGCCGCGTGTGCGTGCCGAAGGCGATGCCGTTCCAGCCATCCCGCTGGACCAGGTGCGCACGTTCCTGAAGGAAATGCGCGTCCTCAATTCTTCCGAAGTGAAGTCGCTGCCCTATGTGGTCGGCTTCGAGGAAGCGGACCTGCGCGGCACGGTCGGCCGGAACGTCTACGCACGCAACCTGTCGGCGGAGCCGGGCCAGCGTTTTGCCATCGTGCGCCCCACCCAGACCTTCCGCGACTTCGACAGCAAGAAGGGTCGCGACAGCGGTTCGGACCTGGTGGCACATCCGCTCGACAGCAACGTGTCGCTCGTGCGCACGCCGTGGAAGGAAGACTTCCGCGCCGATGGCCACTACGGCAAGGGTGAGGACATCGGTACCGAGGTCATGGTGATCGGCACCGCCGAAGTGCTGCGCACCGGCGACCCGACCACCCTGCTCCTGCTGGACTCCACCATGGAGATCAACAAGGGCGACCGCCTGCTGCCGATCGACGACAAGCCGTACGACGCCTACTACTACCCGCATGCGCCCAAGTCGTTGCCGGGCAATGCGCGCGTCATCGCCTTCGCCGACGCCTACGACGCGGTGGGCCCGCACCAGGTGGTGGCGCTCAACATCGGTTCGCAGGATGGCGTGGACAACGGCCAGACCTATTCGATCTACCAGCCGGGCGAAACCATTCCGGACGACGTGGCCAGCGACAGCTGGGACCGCGGCACCGGCAAGAAGGTGACGCTGCCGCAGGAGTTCGTCGGCCACGTGATGGTGTTCCGCACCTTCGACCGCGTGAGCTACGGCCTGATCATGGACGGCCTGCGCCCGGTGCACCGTCACGACAAGCTCGAACTGCCGGAATAAGCATCCGAGCGGTACAGGACGACAGAACGGCGCGGTCATCACCGCGCCGTTTCTTTTTGTGCCGCCTCTACGCTGGGCGGCCATGGATGAAACCGCACACCTCCGTACCTGGCTGACCCTGCTGCGCACGCCCCGCCTTGGCCCCGCGGCGCTGCGCGAGCAACTGGACGCCTGCGGCGGCCGGGTCGACGCTGTGCTCGACGCGCTCAGGCAACGCCTGTCCTCCCTGCCCGACGACACGCGCCGCTGGCTCGAGCGACCCGACGAGCGTCGGCTCGACGACGACCTCACCTGGCTCGAGCCACCCGGCCGGCGCCTGATGCTTTGCACCGACGAGGACTTCCCGCCCCTGCTGGAGGCCATTGCCCAGCCGCCGGCGGCCCTGTTCGTGACGGGCGACGCCAGCCTGCTGTTGCACCCGCAGCTGGCCATCGTGGGCGCGCGCGGGGCGACCCTGAGCGGGCGGGCGCATGCCCGGGCCTTTGCGCAGGCGCTGGGCCTGGCCGGCTTCACCATCACCAGCGGCATGGCCGATGGCGTCGACGGTGCCGCGCATGTCGCCGCACTCGACGCCGGCCTGCCTACCGTGGCCGTGGTGGGCACGGGTCCGGACCGGGTCTATCCGGCCAGACATCACGCGCTGGCCCGGCGGCTGGCGGCCGAGGGCGTGCTGGTCAGCGAGTTCCCGCCGGGCACGCCGGCCCGCAGCGATCACTTTCCCCGCCGCAATCGCCTCATCGCCGGCCTGTCGCTGGGCACCCTGGTGGTCGAGGCGGGTTTGCAGTCTGGGTCACTGATTACGGCCCGGTTGGCGGCGGAACAGGGTCGTGAGGTGTTCGCCCTGCCCGGTTCCATTCATAATCCGCTCGCTCACGGTTGCCATCGGCTTATTCGCGATGGCGCGCGGCTGGTCGAAACGGCTGCTGAAATCGTGGAAGTGCTTGCTCCCGCTGCTGTCGCACTGGGTCGTGAGTTGGCTGTCCGGCTTGATGGGGCGGCTGTCTCGCCCCATGTAGAGACGGCGTCCGAGGTCGATCCATCGCTCCAGGCGTTGCTCGATGCGCTCGGTCACGGGCTGGTCGCGCTTGAGGATCTGGCGGCCTTTACCGGCCAAGCTGTCGCAGGGCTGTCGTCTGCGCTGCTGTTGCTGGAACTGGAGGGCAGGGTCGAATCGTTGCCCGGCAACCGCTACCAGCGCCTGCCGGGCTGACGAAAGTCGACCTGCGGCGCGCTTTCACATGGTTCAGCTTGACGGCGTCAGGTCGCCATGCCTTTAACTAAATATAGGAAGCCGGCCCAGACAGGTCGGCCGTAGATGGCGGATAGCGAGTTTCATGGCAAAGAACCTGCTCATCGTCGAGTCGCCGGCCAAGGCGAAGACGATCAACAAATACCTCGGCAAGGACTTCCAGGTCCTGGCCTCCTATGGGCACGTGCGTGACCTGAAGCCGAAGGAAGGGGCCGTGGACCCCGACAACGGCTTCGCCATGGCCTACGAGGTGATCGACCGCAACGAAAAGCACGTCGACGCCATCGCCAAGGCGGCCAAGGTGGCCGACGACATCTATCTCGCGACCGACTTGGATCGCGAGGGTGAGGCGATCTCCTGGCACATCAGCGAGATTCTCAAGGAGCGCGGCCTGACCAAGGGCAAGCAGCTCCATCGCGTGGTGTTCTCCGAGATCACGCCCAAGGCGATCAAGGCCGCCGTGGCGGCGCCGCGCCAGCTTTCGCACGACCTGGTGGACGCCCAGCAGGCGCGCCGCGCGCTGGATTACCTGGTGGGCTTCAACCTGTCGCCGGTGCTGTGGCGCAAGGTGCAGCGTGGCCTGTCCGCCGGCCGCGTGCAGTCGCCCGCGCTGCGCATGATCGTGGAGCGCGAGGAAGAGATCGAAGCCTTCGTTGCCCGCGAGTACTGGACTATCGAGGCCTCGCTGCACCATCCGGAAGGCGACTTCTCGGCGCGCCTCACCAAGCTCCACGGCAAGAAGTTCGAGCAGTTCGACCTCACCAACGAACACGATGCCCTGGCCGCACGCCACGCGCTGAAGGAGGCCGCCCGCGGCCACCTGACCGTCAGCGACGTCAGCAGCAAGGAGCGCAAGCGCCGTCCGGCACCGCCGTTCACCACCTCCACGCTGCAGCAGGAGGCCGCGCGCAAGCTCGGTTTCTCCACCAGCCGCACCATGAAGGTCGCGCAGGGCCTGTACGAGGGCGTGTCGATCGGCACCGAAGGCAACGTCGGCCTGATCACCTACATGCGTACCGACTCGGTGGCCTTGTCCGAGGACGCCGTGGGCGAGCTGCGCCAGCTGATCGCGCGCGACTACGGCAACAAGGCGCTGCCGGATCACGCGCAGACCTACAAGTCCAAGGCCAAGAATGCGCAGGAAGCGCATGAAGCCATTCGCCCGACCTCGGCCATGCGCACGCCGCGCGAGGTCGCTGCGTTCCTCAACGATGAGCAGCGCAAGCTTTACGAGCTGATCTGGAAGCGCACCGTCGCCTGCCAGATGATCCACGCGACCATGAACACCGTGTCGGTGGATTTCAATGTGCCGCACGTGAAGGGTGGCGACGCCGCGTTCCGCTCCACCGGCACCACCGTGGTCGACCCGGGCTTCCTTGCCGTGTACGAGGAAGGCCGCGACCAGAAGACCGCCGAGGACGAGGACGAAGGCCGTCGCCTGCCCAAGCTCGACGTGGGCGAGCGCGTGGCGCTGCAGGACGTCCTGGCCGACCAGCACTTCACCGAGCCGCCGCCGCGCTATTCCGAAGCGAGCCTGGTGAAGGCGCTGGAAGAGCACGGCATCGGCCGTCCGTCGACCTACGCCAGCATCATCCAGGTGCTGCTCAACCGCGAATACGTGTTCCTCGACAGCCGTCGCTTCAAGCCGACGGACGTGGGTCGCGCCGTCAGCAAGTTCCTCACCGCGCATTTCACCCGCTACGTCGACTACGACTTCACCGCCAAGCTCGAGGACGAGCTGGATGCCGTGAGCCGTGGCGAAGAACAGTGGGTGCCGCTGATGGAGCGCTTCTGGCAGCCGTTCAAGCAGCAGGTGGACGAGAAGACCGAAACGGTCGACCGCAGCGAAGCCACCGGCGCGCGCGAGCTGGGCACCGATCCGAAATCCGGCAAGCCGGTGTCGGTGCGCCTGGGCCGCTACGGGCCGTACGCGCAAATCGGCGACAAGGACACGGACGAGAAGCTGCAGTTCGCCTCACTGCGTCCCGGCACGAGCATGCACACCATCACACTGGAAGACGCGCTGGAGCTGTTCAAGCTGCCGCGCAAGCTCGGCCAGGCGGAGAACGGTGACGAGGTGTCGGTGGGCGTGGGCCGCTTCGGTCCGTTCGTGAAGCAGGGCAGCACCTATGCCTCGCTCAAGGCCGAGGACGACCCGTACACCATCGAGCTGCCGCGCGCCCTGCAGATCGTGCAGGAAAAGCTGGAGATGCTCGCCAACCGCATCATCAAGGATTTCGGCAACGGCATTCAGGTGCTCAACGGCCGCTTCGGCCCGTACATCACCGACGGCGAGAAGAACGCGCGCATCCCGAAGGATCAGGAACCCAAGGACCTGACCGAAGCGCAGTGCGTGGAACTACTCGCCGCTGCTCCGGCAAAGAAGGGCCGCGGCGCGTTCAAGAAGGCGGCGGCGAAGAAGGCCGCCGCCGAGAAGAAGCCGGCGGCCAAGAAGGCGGCTGCCAAGTCCGCCACCAAGACAGCCGCCAAGAAGACCACCGCCAAGAAGGCAGCGACCAAGAAGACCGCTGCGAAAAAGACGGCCGCGAAAAAGGCGACCACCAAGACCGCGACCAAGAAGCCTGCCGCCAAGAAAAAGGCGGACGCCTGAGTGACGGCACGCTTCACCCTGGCCGACATCGACGCCGCCGCCGCGCTGATGCGCGACGGCGGCGTGCTGGCGTATCCGACCGAAGCGGTCTACGGGCTGGGCTGCAACCCTCATAACCGTGAGGCCTTCGAGCGCCTGTTCGCGCTCAAGCAGCGGCCGCCTACGCAGGGCGTGTTGCTGATTGGCGCAGACTTCGCGCAGGTCGAGCCTTACATCGACCTCGCCGCCGTGCCGGTCGAAGTGCTGGCCCAGGTGCGCGAGAGCTGGCCTGGTCCCAACACCTGGATCTTCCCGCGCTCCCCGCTGGTGCCCGATTGGGTGGCTGGCGCCCACGCCGGCATCGCCTTGCGTGTCACCGCCCACCCGCCCGCCGCTGCCCTATGCCGGGCCTACGGCGCGGCCCTCGTTTCCACCAGTGCCAACCCCCACGGCGAGCCCCCGGCACGCAGTGCGGACGTGGCCGTGGGCTATTTCGGCCAGGCCCTGGAAGGGGTGCTGGACGCGCCCGTGGGCGGCCAACAGCGGCCTACCGTCATACGCGACGCCCTCTCCGGCGCTATCATTCGTGCCTGACTGAAGCCCGACCGCTCGCCCTGAATCCATGGCGAGGATGAACGGCTTCCGCATGCCACCCGCTCTCAGTAGGGAGTGATTCAGTGGCTACCGCGAGGATGGGGACCATCGCGGATCTACTTTTCCGTCCGCACGTCGGGCCGGCTCCGGCCGGACCGGGGGCGCGAATGGCAGTTGTCGGAGAGCACTTTGGCCAGCGTTATCGAAAACCTACAGCTCGAGCGGTCGGCACCGGTGTTGCCGCTGCTGGCGGCTGGCGCAGCGGACCGTCCGGTGGTGTGGCGCCACGACCGGCCGGTGAGCCTCGCGCGCTTCATGGCACACGTGCAGGCCGTCGCCGACCAGCTGCCCGTAGCCCCTGCCCCTGCCGCGGTGAACCTGTGCGAGGACCGCTACGCGTTCCTGGTGGCGTTCTGTGCCATCGCGCTGCGTGGCCAGACCAACCTGCTTCCTTCCTCCCGCGCTCCCAAGGCCGTGGCCGAGGTGATGGCCGCCCACCCCGGAAGCTATGCGCTGGGTGAGCTGGCGCTGGAGACACCGCCCGCCCATTACCGCCACCTGCCGGGCCTGATGGACACGCCCGAGGCTGGCGGGACGCTGGACATCCCGCTGCTGCCGGCCGACCAGGTCGTGGCCATTGGCTACACCTCCGGCTCGACCGGCGTCCCCAAGGGCAACCCCAAGACCTGGGGCAGTTTCCATGCCAGCAACGCGGGCAACATGCGCGCCTTGCACCCCGTGGTCGGCAAGCACTTCCACGTGGTCGCCACGGTACCGCCGCAGCACATGTACGGCATGGAGATGTCGGTGCTGCTGCCCTTGCTGGACGATGTGGCCGTACATGCCGGCCGCCCGCTGCTGCCGGCCGACGTGGCCGCCGCGCTGGCGGGCGTCCCCACCCCTCGCGTGCTGGTGACGACACCGGTGCATCTGCGCGCGCTGATCGAATCGGGTGTGGAACTGCCGCCGATCGATGCCATGGTGTCGGCCACCGCGCCGATGCCGGTGGAACTGGCCCAGGCGGCGGAAGCCCGGTTTGGCGCGCCGCTGCTGGAAGTGTTCGGCTCCACCGAAACCTGTGTGTTCGCCAGCCGCCGCGCGGCCGCGGACGAACCGTGGACGCTTTACGACGACGTATACCTGCATCCGCAGCCGGACGGCACGCTGGTGCGCGCGCCGCAGCTGGAACAGCCGATGACGCTGGCGGACATCGTCACCCTGCACGACGGCGGCCGCCGGTTTCGTCTGTGCGGGCGCCATTCGGACTTGCTCGATATCGCGGGGAAGCGTGCGTCGCTGGGAGATCTGACGCGTCGCTTGCAGGCCGTTCCTGGCGTGCAGGACGGCGTGGTGTTCCAGCTCGAGAGTGGGGATGCACTGGGCGTGCATCGCATCGCCGCGCTGGCGGTGGCGCCGGGGCTGGATGAGCACACGATACTGGAGGCGTTCCGCCAGTCGGTGGATCCGGTGTTTTTGCCGCGGCCGTTGAAGTTGGTGGATAGCTTGCCGCGCAACGAGACGGGGAAGTTGCCCCGCGCGGCGCTGCTGGCGTTGCTTTGAGTTCTGTATTCCCGCGTCTCTTTGGGGGCGCGAGAGCTGGCATGGATGGTTGTGGTTTTGAGGAGTGGGAAGGGGTTGGATGAGGGTCCGGTTCCCCTCCTCTTGCCTCACCTTTCCTACCCGTCATCCCGGGGTAGCTGGGCGAGCGTGAAGCGCGCGGAAAGTCCACCGGACGCTTTCAACCGTCTACCCTCATCTTTTCATCAGAGCCGTCATCCCGGCGCAGGCCGGAGGCGCTTCACAACAGCCGAAGGCTGGTCATCCAGTTTCTGTAATGGTCGGTCGTCGCCTCAGGCCTTCCCGCGATCGGGCCGCTTACGCAGCGGGCGTTTCGACCTTCTGCCGAAGGCCGAGTCACTTTTCTTTTGCTGGCCCAAAAGAAAAGTAACCCAAAGAAAATGGCCTGAAGAGCCAGAGCTGGCAGCATTCTGTGGGGATAAGCCCGAACGATTGAGGCAAGTCGTCGTTTGGCAACCTTCGCCTCTGCACAGCAGGTACTACCAAGCGCTTCGCAACGCGCCATGGCGATGAGGACTTAAAGCAGCGCCTCGCTTCGGCGGGGACATGACCCGCACGGTCGCCCGCTTTTCTCTTTTCTGTGGGAGCGCACCCTGTGCGCGACAACCTAACGGAGCGGTGATCACCAGACGCCGCTGTCGCGCACAGGGTGCGCTCCCACAGGAGGCTCGCGTCTTTGGGATGCTCCGCAGACGGCAAGGGTTCTGGCTTAGCCTTTTGGCTTTTGACTCTGGCTCTTGATTTGCCGCCCCCCACCGGAGGGCGGAAGCCCGCCGCAGGCGAGCCCGGTCGCCGTAGCGCGACAACCAAGCACCGAGGCTCTGGATGACCCGCCATGCGGCCGTTGAAAAGTGCCCCCGGCCCCTTGCCCCCTTTTCGGGGTGAGCCGGGATCACGGCCTCTTTGGAGCCACGACGCCAGACGGCACAGGCCGCGCCACGCCTCCAGCACATCCCCATGCGCCCTCTCGGCCCCTGCCCCGGCGCCCCCGCCATGCTGCGCTGCGAAATCCCCCTCCTGCCCCTTACAATGTCCCATTGCGCCGCCCTCGGCGCGTTCCTTCGGCAGTTGGAGTCCCCATGAAAGTCCTGGTCATCGGCAGCGGCGGGCGCGAGCACGCGCTGGCGTGGAAGCTCAAGCAGTCGCCGCGCGTGAGCGAAGTGATCGTTGCCCCGGGCAATGCGGGCACCGCGCGTGAAAAAGGCCTGCGCAATGCCAACATCGCCGTGACGGATATCGACGGCCTGCTCAAGCTGGCCAAGGACGAGAAGATCGCGCTGACTGTGGTTGGCCCGGAAGTGCCGCTGGTGGCGGGTGTGGTGGACAAGTTCCGGGCCGCCGGCCTGCGCTGCTTCGGTCCGCGCGCTGTCGCCGCGCAGCTGGAAGGTTCCAAGGCGTTCGCGAAGGACTTCCTGCTTCGCCACAACATCCCCACCGCGCGCTATGCGGTGTTCACGCAACTGGATCCCGCGCTTGCCTACGTGCGCAAGCATGGCGCGCCCATCGTCATCAAGGCCGATGGCCTGGCGGCGGGCAAGGGTGTGGTGGTGGCGCTGACGCTGGCGGATGCCGAGCAGGCGCTGCACGACATGCTGGGCGCGCATCAGTTCGGCGATGCTTCCGCACGCGTGGTGATCGAGGAGTTCCTCGATGGCGAGGAAGCCAGCTACATCGTGATGAGCGATGGCCAGCACGCGCTGCCGATGGCCAGCAGCCAGGACCACAAGCGCCGCGACGAGGGCGACCTTGGCCCGAATACCGGTGGCATGGGCGCGTATTCGCCAGCGCCGGTGGTCACGCCGGAGGTGGAGAAGCGCATCCTCAAGGAAGTGATCGAGCCGACCCTGCGCGGTATGGCGATGGAAGGCGCGCCGTTCATCGGCTTCCTCTATGCCGGCCTGATGATCGACAAGAGCGGTGCACCCAAGGTCATCGAGTTCAACGTGCGCTTCGGCGATCCGGAAACACAACCCATCATGCTGCGCCTGAAGTCGGATCTGGTCGACCTGATCGAGGCCGCGCTCGATGGCGAGCTGCATCACACTCACGTGCAGTGGGACGCGCGTCCTTCGCTGGGCGTGGTGATGGCGGCGGGTGGTTATCCGGGCAAGGTGCGCAACGGCGACGTCATCACCGGACTGGATGCTGATTTTGGTCCGGACGCGAAGGTGTTCCACGCCGGCACGCAGCTCGACGCGCAGGGCAATGTGGTCACGGCCGGTGGCCGCGTGCTTACCGTCTGTGCCCTGGGCAAGGACATCGCCACGGCACGCCAAAACGCGTACGCAGCCGTGTCGAAGCTCCACTATGAAGGCGCCTTCTGCCGTCGCGACATCGCGCATCGCGCCTTGCATCGCGGCTGATCCGCACCGCTGGCCTTCACGAAAAAGCCCCGGCATGCCGGGGCTTTTTTTATGGTCCGGTCAACCCGGAATATCCGGTTCCACCAGCTGCGCCAGGTGCACCAGCGATTCCTGCCAGCCGAGATAGCACTGCTCGACGGGAATCATGGAAGGAATGCCTTCCTGCACGACATGCAGCTCCGTGCCGCAGGACACCTTGGTCAGCGTGACGGTGGTCTGCATCTCGCCCGGTGGCATGGCGTCGTCGAAGCTCGCGGTATAGCGGATGCGCTCGCCCGGCACGAGTTCCTTGTACGTGCCGCCGAAGCCATGGACGTTGCCGCTGGTGAAGTTGGTGAACGTCATGTGGTAACTGCCGCCCACCTGGGCATCCAGATGCTGCACCTTGCCGGTGAAGCCGTATGGCGGCAGCCAGCGCGCCATGGCCTCGGCCGTGGTGAAGGCGCGATAGATCTTCGCGGGGGTCGTGCGGAGGACGCGGTGAAGCGTGACGGTTCCGGTGGTCATGCGGGTACTCCTGTGGAGGTATGAACAGGCCGTGTAGGCCCGTCATGGATCCGACGAACGGCAAGGCACGCTTTCGACATTCACCTTCATGCGCGTCGATGCAGCATGACATGGGTGGCCCGCTCGCCTGCCACGCTTTCCACACATGCGTAGCCGAGTGCTGGCAGGTCCAGGCCCGCGAACAGGTTCTCGCCGCGTCCAAGCAACCATGGACTCATGGCGAGATGCAGCTCGTCGATCAGGCTTGCCTGAAGGTATTGTCGGACGGTGGCAACGCCGCCGCCGAGGCGTATATCCCGATCGCCCGCCGCTGCGCGTGCCTGTTCGAGCGCCGCATGAATGCCTTCGGTCACGAAATGGAAGGTCGTGCCGCCGGCCATCGTCAACGCTGGCCGCGCGTGGTGCGTGAGGACGAAGACGGGCACGTGGTACGGCGGCTCGTCGCCCCACCAGCCCTTCCAGCTGTCGTCGGGCCAGGGGCCGCGCACGGGGCCAAACATGTTGCGTCCGAGGATCCATGCACCGATACCGTCGAAGCCGCGCTCGGCCATGGCGTTGTCCACGCCCGCTTCACCGCCGCCGTCGCCGCCGTGCATCTGTTGCCACATGCGGGTGTGAAAGAGCCAGTCCATCAGGGCCATGCCACCGACGCCGAGTGGGTTGTCCATATCCTGGGCGGGGCCGGCGCTGTAGCCGTCGAGTGAAACCGCAAAGCTCTGCACACGGAGTTTCGTCATGGTTCGCTGCCGGTAGTGGAGGTCATGGGTACGACGCACCGGTCATGTCGAATTCGACATGGGTGGCCGCAACGCGCGCGGCCACGAGGGTTGCGTTGCACGCGAACCGGAGGCTACTCCAACAGGTAGCGCAGCGTTGTTTACGCCCCGGTGGCCAGCAATCGTCGCGCGGACTGCAGCAAGCTGTAGGGCGGGCCGTCCATCAAGGCAGCGAATGCCAGGCCAATGGGACGCCACTCCCTGCCGTCCAGCAGGCGCACGAATGGAAACAGATCGTCCCAGGCACCGTGATCGTTCGTCGGCGGCTCGATCCAGCGGCCCGGCTCGTGTTCACACAGGACCTCGCCTGCGTAGCTGCCGAACGCAAAGATCGAAGGAGTCATGGTGTCGGCCGTCGCCCCGTCCTCATGCCATGTCGCCAGCACGTCGTCCAGGTGGGCGAGCGATTCCAGCGAATGATCAAGGCAAAGGCCGTAGGTGTCGCGCATGCTGCGAACGGCATCATCGGCGTAGGCGCGAATGGTCTGAATGGCAGGTGCCACGTCGATACGAAAATGCATGAGTCACTCCCTGTGAACACGAATGCAGTCGGGTAACCAGCGGCTTGCAGGCATCGAAGCCCCTTCCTGATATGCGCTGGCCAGGTCATTGGATACGCCGGACGGGATACTCCACAAGTCCGCCAAAGGCACTATTTCGCGCTAGGCTTGCCGCCATGACACGCCAGGGGTCCGCATGAGCCAGTTCAACCTGCTTGGAAGCCGGCGCTTCGCGCCCTTCTTCTGGACCCAGGCGCTGGGCGCGTTCAACGACAACGCGTTCCGCAACGCCATGGTCATGCTGGTGGCGTTCCAGATGGGTCTGGATGACAAAACGGTGTCGCTGTACACCAACCTCGCCCCGGCGTTGTTCATCCTGCCCTACTTCCTGTTCTCGGCCACGGCGGGCCAGCTGGCGGAGAAGTATGAGAAGTCGCGCATCATTCGCTACGTGAAGTTGTTCGAGATCGCCGCCATGGTGATTGCCGCCATCGGTTTCTACACGCACCACACCACGCTGTTGTTGGTGGTGCTGTTCCTGATGGGCCTGCACTCCACGACGTTT
Organism: Dyella japonica A8; assembly: GCF_000725385.1. Taxonomy (NCBI): domain Bacteria; kingdom Pseudomonadati; phylum Pseudomonadota; class Gammaproteobacteria; order Lysobacterales; family Rhodanobacteraceae; genus Dyella; species Dyella japonica. The sequence continues at coordinate 944,937 of NZ_CP008884.1, forward strand.
GGTCCGATCAAGTACGCCATCCTGCCGCAGGCGCTGAAGCCGGATGAACTGGTCGGTGGCAACGGCATGGTGGAAATGGGCACGCAGTTGGCGATGCTCATCGGCATGATCGCCGGCAACTCGCTGATGCTGATCCATGGTTATGGGCCGATTGCGGCCTCGGCCACCACCATCGTCATCGCCGTGCTGGGTTATCTCGCCAGTCGCCGCATTCCGCCCGCGCCAGCCACCGCACCCGATCTCGTCTTCAACTGGAATCCGGCGACCGAGACGGCGCGCGTGCTCGGCATCACCCGGCAGGACCGGCGCGTATTCAACGCCGTGCTCGGCATCTCGTGGTTCTGGTTTTTCGGCACGGTGCTGATCGCGCAACTGCCAAACTACACGCGCCTCAACCTAGGCGGCGATGGTTCGGTCAATACGCTGGTGCTCACCTTGTTCTCGCTGGGCACGGGTATCGGCGCGCTGTTGTGCGAACGCATGTCGGGTCATCGCGTGGAGGTGGGCCTGGTGCCACTGGGTGCCTTCGGCCTGACCGCGTTTGGCGTGGACCTGTATTTCGCCCATCCGCACCTGGCCACCGTGCATGGCCTGGACTGGCTCGGCTTCCTGCATGCCGCGGGCACCTGGCGCGTGGTGATGGATCTCACCCTGATCGGTGTGTTCAGCGGCTTCTACGTGGTGCCGCTGTTCGCCTACGTGCAGGCGCGCACGCCGCGCGACCGTCTTTCGCGGGTCATCGCGGGCAACAACATCCTCAATGCGCTGTTCATCTGCCTGGCCTCGGGCTTCGGGCTGGGGCTGGGTGCGCTGGGCCTCACGGCCGTGCAGATCTTCCTTGCGGCCGCGTTGCTCAACGTCATCGTGGCGGTCTACATCTTCACCATCGTTCCCGAGTTCCTGATGCGCTTCATCACCTGGGTGCTGGTGAACACGCTGTATCGGGTGCGCGTCGACGGTCTGGAAAACATCCCAGAAGAAGGCCCCGCGCTGCTCGTGTGCAACCACGTCAGCTTCATGGATCCGCTGGTGCTGATGGCGAACCTGCGGCGGCCCGCGCGCTTCGTCATGTACTACAAGATCTTCAACATCCCGGTGCTGAAGTTCGTGTTCCATACCGCCAAGGCGATACCGATCGCGGGGCAGAAGGAAGACCCCGCCGTGCTGCAACAGGCTTACGACGAGGTGGATGCCGCGCTCGCCGAGGGCGACCTGGTGTGCATCTTCCCCGAAGGCGGGCTGACCAGGGATGGTGACATCGCACCGTTCCGCCCGGGCGTGGCGCGCATCCTGGAACGACGTCCCGTGCCGGTGGTGCCGCTGGCGCTGCGCGGCCTGTGGGGCAGCGTGTGGAGCCGTCGCGATTCCATGCTGCATCGCGCCCGCTTGCCGCGTCGTTTCCGTGCCCGCGTGGAACTGGTGGCGGGCGCGCCCTATGCGCCCGCTGACGCGAGACTGGAAACCCTGGAAACACGGGTACGGCAGCTGCGCGGCGATTTCGCCTGAGCGAATGGCCCTGGCAGGGCGTGCGCTGCCGGGGGCGCCGCCGGGCGCGTAGTCGTGCTTACGCCGTCCAGCCCGCCAGCACGATCAACGCCACCAGGCTGAGCCAGGCCAGCAGGGCGCGCAGCAACGCACCGCGCAGGCGGATCAGTTCGGCCAGCGTGTCGATGCGTTCTTCCGCGTAACCGTCGCCCGCCTCGATATCCACCTGCACGTCCGCCCGCGCCGCAGCGCCCAGAAAGCCCGGGCCCTCCACGTACCAGCTGTTGGGCGATTGCTGCTGGTGCCAGCGCTTCCACGCACCGATCACGGCGTCCCAGTGGCCGACCAGGGCCAGCGTGAACACCATCAGTTGCGCCGGCAGCCAGTCGGCCACGTTGGCGAACGAGCGTGCGGCGCTGCGCGCTGGCGTATCGAGTCGCAGGGTCTGGTCGCGACCCAGCGTCTGCGCGAGGCGATAAAGCAGCGCACCGGCCGGGCCCAGCAGGAAGAACCACAGCAGCACGCCAAAGCGGCGGTGCAGGGCGGCATACGCGGTTGCTTCGCCCAGCGCCACGGCATGCCACGCCACTGGTTCGCCGTCATCCGACAGCGCCTGCGCTGCGGCCTCGCGCGAAGGCTGGTCCGGCGCCTTGATGATGGTTTCCAGATCCGCCTCGTAGGCGTGCGGGCCAAAGCAGTACAGCAGCACCACGAAGGAGAAGGCCAGGCGGAGGAAGTCCGTGCCCGGCAGCAGGTGGATCAACCAGATGGCCACAAGGCACAGCACCACGGGCACGCCCAGCGTCACCGCGACGCGCGCCGGGCCGGCGGTATCACCCAGTTGCGCCACCCAGCGGCGGAAGCCGCCATCGCCACGCCAGTGCGCGAGTTGCGGCATGACATGCACCAGGCCGAGTGCGATGAGTGCGGATAGCAAACTGACAGCCATGGGTGCGGTTCTCCTGTCGACGGCCGCATTGTAGGGCAAGGTCGTGACGGGTCAGCGAGCTGTTTGATTTCTTGCCGTCATTCCGGCGCAGGCCGGAATCCAGTAGCGGGGTGTTGGGTTGTCGCGATGCCTCGGCGCTGTGGCGCGCGGCGAAAACCGATCCTCATCGCCACTGAATTCCGGCCTGCGCCGGAATGACGGGCGTGGGGCGCTATCGCGGCCGGTCAGCGCTTGTACTGCGCGACCAGTTGGTCCAGCTCCAACCCGGCCCGCTCACGCAGCCAGTGCTCGAGCAGGCGATAGGACACCGACAACGGCGGCGAGGGAAGGAAGCTGCCGTCGGCCATGCCGTCGACGATGTCCTGCGGTGTGAACCAGCGCGCTTCTTCCAGTTCGTGGTCGCGCAGGCGAATGGTGCGCGCCACGGCCTTGGCGGTGAAGCCGACCATCAGCGACTGCGGCAGCGGCCATGGCTGCGAGGAGTGGTAATGCACGTCGCCCACGACGACGCCCGATTCCTCCGCGACCTCGCGGCGCACGGCGTCTTCCAGCGATTCGCCCGGTTCGACGAACCCGGCCAGGGTGGAATAGCGCCCCTTCGGCCAGCCGGCCTGGCGGCCCAGCAGGCAGGCGCCGTCGTGTTCCACGATGACGATGACGGCAGCGTCCGTGCGCGGGAAGTGCATGCGGCCGCAGTCGTTGTTGGTGCATTGCGCGCGATGGCCCGACGCCACCAGCACCAGCGGCGCACCGCAGTACGGGCAATGGCGCGTCTCGCGCTGCCAGTGCGCCAGGCCCTTGCCGTAGGCGAACAGGCCAGCCTCGTCGGCGGGCAACAGCAGGCCCACGTCGCGCAAGCCGGCGCGGCGCGCGTTCAGCGCGTGCTCCAGTTCGGCGGCGCGCTTGTCGTCATCCAGCGCCAGCAGGAAGTTCGGGCGTTCGCCGGTCAGGCCAAGGAAGCTCGCCTTCACGTCGCCCAGCAGCCGTTCGCGCTCGGCGCTGCCGAGCCAGCGCAGCGATTCGCTGCCAGCCTGCAGGTAGGTCTGCCCCAGCGGATCGATCAGCAAATAGCGTGCGCTGTCGGAAGCCGCCAGCTCGCTGATCCATACGGACTCATCGCGCCGCTCGGCGACGCGATCGAGGATCAGGCTCAGTCCCGCGAAAGTGTTGTGTCGCGGCAAGGTGGTGCGATCCATGCCGTGGCGAATCTCAGGTGGAGAAGGAGGAGCCGCAGCCGCAGGTGGTCTTGGCGTTGGGGTTGCGGATGACGAACTGCGAACCGCTCAGGCTTTCCGAGTAATCGATCTCGGCGCCGGTCAGGTACTGCAGGGACAGCGGATCCACCAGCAGGGTCACGCCTTCGCGCGCCAGCGCGTAGTCGTCCTCGGCCTGGGCCTCGTCGAAGGTGAAGCCGTACTGGAACCCCGAACACCCGCCGCCCGTGATGTACACGCGCAGCTTGAGCTCAGGGTTGCCCTCTTCCTGGATCAGCTCATGCACCTTGCGGGCCGCAGCCTCGGTGAACACCAGTGGGGCACCGGCGCTGCGGTAGTCGGGAACGATGGGGAAGGGGACGACGGTATCCATGGGACTCAGGTGGGGGTGCGTCAACGCGTACGCAAGGATACCGCGATCAGGCCGGTACGGCTTCCGCATCCAGCAGCACAGGCGCGGGCAACTCGCGGGGGGTATCCGCGGAATGATGGCTCATGCGGCCATTCACCTGGGCGCCGGCGGCCATTTCCAGGGTCCGGTATTGCACGTCGCCGGTCACCCGGGCCTCGGAGGCCAGCTCCAGCCGTTCGGTGGCATGGATGTCGCCGCGCACCTGGCCGTTGATGATGGCGTGCGGCACGCGGATCTCGCCCTGCACATGACCGCTCTCGCTGAGCGTGAAGACGGCGCCCTGCTCTTCGGCCAACACCGAGCCGACGATCTGGCCGTCGAGATGCAGTGCGCCACTGAAGCGCACGTCACCCTGGATGATGGTGCCGCGGGCGATCAGGCTGGTGTCCGGGTGGGCTGGCGCGCGTTCGTTGCGCTTACGGCTGAGCATCTTGTTCCCCTTGGGTGGGCGTGAGGTGGCCAGACAGCGCTTCGCCCCAGGCGACCGCGCGGGTCACCGGGTCGTCCCCGGCGGGCTGGACCTTGATGATGAGACGGGTGGGCCGGAAGTCGGCCGGCAGCACGATGGTGCTCTGCAGCTGCTGGAAATACTTGAAGCGGAACGGGATGCCATCGCGATGCGCGGTGTCGCCCAGCGCCGGCCAGTCGAGCTGGACCACCTTCTCGCCGCGCAGGCCTTCCACGCTCACCGTGGCATTGCCGGTGACGTCGTCGCCGCGCTTGGCGTTCTGGGTCAGGCTGAGGGTGAGGTTCCAGGCGTGCGAATGGTCGACCGGCTGCAGGCGTATCTCCTGCACCTTCAGCCCTTCGCGCTGGGCGTCGCCCCCGGTGAGGCGGGCATAGAAGCCGAGGTCGGCTCGCAGGCCACTGATTTCCTCTTCACGCGAGGACAGCGTCTTGCGCAGCGAGCGGTTGGCGATGTCGGCCACCTGGCCGGCACGCTGCAGGTTGGCCACCTGCTGCTGCAGGTCGTTGTTCTGCCGGGTCAGTGCCTTGAGCTGGCGTTCCTCGGTGGCCGCCGGGGTACCGTGGTGGGCAATGCTGCCAACCACTAGCCCCACGATGAGCAGGCTGGCCGCCCAGGCCGCGCCCAGCCACAGCCGACGCCGCCCGACGGACGCGTCGTGCGGACGTACCACGAAGCGCGGTGGTGGACGTGAAGCCATGCGTGGCTTTCCCAAGGAAAAGCAACGTATAGCCCCGCCGTGCAGAAAGCGTCAAGGAACGGCGGCACGCTTTGCGACCGTTCCCATGAGCGGTGGGATCAGCTGTCGATCTTGGACTGCAGGTAGCGCTCGGCGCTGAGATCCTTGATCAGGCTGAACTGGGTTTCCAGCCAGTCGATGTGTTCTTCCTCGTCGTGGAGGATGGTCTTGAACAGGTCGCGGCTGACGAAATCGGCGATGTTCTCGCTGTGGGCGATGGCTTCGCGCAGATCCTTCACGGCGGCCATTTCCAGATCCAGGTCGCCCTGCAGGCACTCGACCGGATTCTCGCCGATGCGCAGCTTGCCCAGATGCTGCAGGTTGGGCAGGCCGTCGAGGAACAGGATGCGCTCGATCAGGTGATCGGCGTGCTTCATCTCCTCGATGGATTCCTTCTGCTCGTGCTCGGCCAGTTCGTTGTAGCCCCAGTCCTTGTACATGCGGTAATGCAGCCAGTACTGGTTGATGGCGGTCAGCTCGTTGTAGAGCACCTTGTTGAGGAACTCGATGACCTTGGCGTCGCCCTTCATGGGAAGTCTCCTGGCAGCTCAGCAGACGACTATACGGCGTACTTCGTCGACACGCCGGAACGAGAATGACTAGGAGTTGCGCATACGAAAACGCGCAGCCTGGGCTGCGCGTTACGGGGAATATCCAGAAGGCCGAAATCAGGCGATGGCGACGACCGGCAAGGTCGCGAGCACCTGCTGGACGGCTTTGTCCAGCGTGTCGCGGGCTTCCTGCTCACAGCAGCCGCAGCAGTCCGAGCAGCCCGTGCGCGCCTGCAGTTCGGCGAACTGATGGACGCCTTCGGCGGCGGCTCGGCGGATGTCGCCGTCGGTCACGGCGTTGCACATGCAGATATACATAGGCGTATATGGGAACGCAAATGCGAATGATTGTCAACTAAGAATGAAGCGGGCGCCGGAGGGGGGGTGTTCAGCGGCCGGCCGGGTAGGTGAAGAGCTGACGCAGGCGTGCCCGATGGCCGCCCGAAGCGAAGGGGGCGGCGTGGCCCGGGGATCAGGCCGCTGCCTTGCCCTTGCGGCGACCATCGCCGACATGCGGGCCGTCGCGCTGCGGCAGTTCGCCCAGCTCGACGCTCAGCAGGGATTCCACCAGCGGCGCGAAATGGCGCAGGGCGCGCTCATAGACCTGCCGCTTGAAGTTGACCACGTGCGCCGCCGGGTACCAGAAATCCACCCAGCGCCAATGATCGAACTCCGGTTTCTCGCAGGCATCCAGGCGCAGATCGTCTTCCTCACCCACCAGGCGCAACAGAAACCACACCTGCTTCTGGCCGATGCAGGTGGGATGCTGGTGGTGGCGGACATAACGGCTGGGCAGGCGGTAGCGCAGCCAGCCCCGGGTGGCGCCGATCACCTCGACATGGTGCGGGGCCAGGCCGGTTTCCTCTTCCAGCTCGCGGTACATCGCCTCCAGCGGCGTCTCGTCGCTGCGCATGCCGCCCTGGGGGAACTGCCAGCCATCACGATTGACGCGGCGCGCCCAGAACAGCTGGCCGTCCGCATTGAGCAGAACGATGCCTACATTGGGGCGATAGCCATCGACGTCGATCATGTTGCCTCCTGAAGCCGGGCGGGTACGACGGACGACTCACATCCGCCATGGCTCTGGAGCCCATTCAAGCACGCGCAGGAAGGCGGGACAACCGGACCTCTTGAACCGGAAGGCATAGCCCACTACACTGCCGGGCCCCGCCTTACCGACGCCATGTCGGCATCCCTGGCGGGCGGCACCCAAGGCTATGTAGCTCAGCCGGTTAGAGCACAGCACTCATAATGCTGGGGTCGGTGGTTCGAGTCCACCCATAGCCACCATTGCGTCAAATCCCCCGTTTTCCTGTTTATTTGCGGCTCTTGCGAGCCGTGGCGCGGTCGTTCGCCTCGCGTGGCTTCCACGGGTGCATTTCCTGTTTGCCTGGTGGCGTTGCGCGTTTGCACTGCGCGCGGAATACCGCGTCCGAGCTGATGCCCATCCTCGTATCGAGTACCTCCATCTCCATGGATGGCTGGCCGCGCCCGATCGTGACGGAGGCTGGCGCGTTCGCGCTGGCGTGGATTCCGTTGAGGTGGCGGCAAGCGGAGGGTGCGCGAGGCGACGCGCTAGAATACGTGTATGCACATCTTCAAAGAATTCCACATCGAGGCCGCGCATCGGCTGCCCAACGTGCCGCCGGGCCACAAGTGCGCGCGGCTGCACGGCCATTCCTTCCGCATCGAAATCCACGTTGAGGGCGAGCCCGACCCCACGCTTGGCTGGGTCATGGATTTCGCCGACGTGAAGGCCGCTTTCGCCCCGCTGTTCGAGCAGCTCGACCATCACTACCTCAACGACATCGAGGGCCTGGAGAATCCGACCAGCGAGATGCTCTGCCGCTGGATCTTCAAGCGCCTGCAGCCTTCGCTGCCTGGCCTGGACAAGGTGGTCGTGCACGAGACCTGCACGTCGGGCGCCAGTTGTAGCCGTGACAGCTTTTGACGCGTTGCAATATTTTGGCGTAGAACTGTAATGGATTGGTAATCTTGAAGTTTTTAAGTAAAATCGATCCATTCAGAAAAAATATATTGCAACGCACAAAATGCCTTGATAGGGTAGGCGTCACCACCCCTATTCCCGTCGAGGGACCAAGTCATGACGCAGCAACTGAACGCTCAGGTTTTTGCTTACGCCAAGCAGCTGGCCGACAGCGCTTTCAAGGCCCAGTCCGTGGCCCTGAAGGGTCTGGAGCAGGTCGCCGAACTGCAGATCCGCGCGCTGGAAAAGCAGTCCGAAGCCGCCGCCCAGTTCATCAGTGGTGCCCTCGAAACCCGTGATGTCGACGGTCTGCGTGCCCTGTGGGAAAAGGCCACCACCGCTGGTCGTGAGAACGCTGAGCGTGCCGTGTCCGTGACCCAGGAAATCATCGCCGTCACGCAGAAGACCGCCGAGTCGCTCAGCGCGCTCGTGCAGGAACAGCAGCAGGCTGCCAACGACGCCGTGTCGGCGCCGGTTGCGGCCGTCAAGAAGGCCGCTGCCGCTGCCGCCAAGTAAGGCCGTTTGCAGACGCAGCGCTTCTTCCCCCCAGTTGCGTCAAAGGGCCGGACGGATGTCCGGCCCTTTTTCTATCCGCGATTTCTCACGATCCAATCACTTTGTGAACAAATTCGCCGCTTGACAACATGTCGCGGCAAGCGCGGCTTGTCGCTGTAAATGCCTCGCTGATATACTTTTTGAGATTGGACCGTGGCCCGTAGCTGGTTCGGTGCCGCCTAGAGCGAAGCCGCGCGGGAACGTCACGTGATCAACAGTCTTGCTTCCGGTCGTCGTCTGGCGCTGCGCATTATCTTGCTGCAGCTTGCCGTGGCGGGGGCTCTGGCTCTCACCTTCCTTTTGCAGGGGCCGCGCCAAGCTTTGGCGGCCGCTGCAGGCGCCACACTCGTGGCGCTGGGTACCGCGCTTCTGGCGTGGCGCACCTTCGGGGGGCTGGGTGGCGGCGGCATGACGATGTGGCGCGTGATGTCAGGTATGGTCCTGAAATGGATCGTGATCGGCGGAGGGCTCGTCGCGATCCTGGGTCAATGGAAATTACCGCCACTAGCTGCCATCACGGGGCTGGTGGCTGCTTACGCAATAAATCTGCTGGCGTTCAGATTCAAGGGCTAACACATGGCAAGCGAGCCGCAGGGCGGACTAACCGAATACATCCAGCATCACCTTCACCACAACGTGGTGAGTTTGGGTGACGCTCCTTTCATGAAGATCCATGTGGACTCGATCCTCGTGGCCTTCCTGCTGGGCGCGGTGTTCTGCCTGTGGTTCTGGCTGATGGCCCGCAAGGCCACTTCGGGCGTGCCGTCCAAGGGCCAGGCCTTCGTCGAGCTCATCGTCGAGTTCGTCGACACCCAGGTGAAGGACACCTTCCACGGTGACCGCCGCACGGTGACCCCGTTGGCGCTGTCGATCTTCATGTGGGTGACCTTCCTCAACGCGATGGACCTGCTGCCGCTGGACGCCCCGAGCTGGACGGTGAAGACCGCCGCTGGCGTCGAAACGGCTCACCACACCTTCTTCCGCTGGGTGCCGACCGCCGATATCAACACCACCGTGGGCCTGGCCCTGGTCGTGTTCTTCATCGTGCTGGGTCATGGCATCAAGGCGAAGGGTGGCCTGGGCTTCGGCAAGGAGCTGATGACCGCGCCGTTCCACGCGCACAACCCGGTCGTCGTCGCCATCCTGGTGCCATTCAATTTCCTGCTCAACGTCGTTGAATACCTGTCTAAGCCGGTGTCGCTCGCCATGCGACTGTTCGGCAACATGTACGGTGGCGAGCTGGTGTTCATGCTGATCGCGGGCCTGTTCGCGGGCTGGATCAGCTTCCTGCCGGGTGTGATCTTCAACACCGCATGGGCGATCTTCCACATCCTGATCATCCTGCTGCAGGCATTCATCTTCATGATGCTGACCATCGTGTACATCGCCACGGCGCGTGAGCATCACTGAGGTTTTTGTTTCATCCGGTTCCGCTTTAAACCGCTTTGCCTTTATCACTCTTTAGAAAGATCCACAGGAGAATTCCATGAACGTCGCCGAACTTCTTACCCATGTGCAGGGCCTGACCGCCATCGCCATCGGCATCATCATTGGCCTCGGCGCTCTCGGCGCTTGCTTGGGCATCGCCATCATGGGTTCCAAGTTCCTCGAGTCCGCCGCCCGTCAGCCGGAGCTGGTTCCGCTGCTGCAGGGCCGCATGTTCCTGCTCGCCGGCCTGATCGACGCTGCGTTCATTATCGGTCTGGCCGTGGCGCTGCTGTTCGCCTTCTCGAACCCGCTGCTGTCCGCCATCCAGGCTGTCGCCGGTCACTAATCGGCTCAGAGACAGTCGCCGTAGCGTGAACGCGCTACGGCGATCGGCGGTTTAACGCGTTACCGGAGTTAGTTGGAAAGCTCATGAATATCAATCTGACTTTCCTGGGCCAGATGGTCTCTTTCGCCATCCTGGTCTGGTTCACCACCAAGTTCATCTGGCCGCAGCTCAATCATGCGATTGAAGAGCGCCAGAAGAAGGTTGCCGATGGTCTGGCCGCCGCCGAAAAGGCGCGCGCCGAACTGAAGGACGCCGACGCCAAGGTCGCCAACGAGATCAAGCAGGCCCGTCAGCAGGCCAACGAGATCATCGAGCGCGCCCAGAGCCAGGCCAACCAGATCGTGGACAAGGCTCGCGCCGAAGCGGTCAGCGAAGCCAACCGCGTGAAGGCCAACGCCGCTGAGGAAATCGTGAGCATGCAGCTGCGTGCGCGCGAGGAACTGCGTGGCTGGGTCGGCCGTCTGGCCGTCCAGGGCGCCGAGAAGATCGTGCAGCGCGAAGTCGACGCCAACGCCCACAAGGCGATGCTCGACCAGCTCGTGGCCGAGATCTAAGTCATGGCCCAGGCAATCACCCTCGCCCGCCCCTATGCGCGTGCTGCCTTCGAGCTGGCCCACGAGGCCGGCTCGCTGGGCGCATGGTCGCAGGCGCTGGCCTTCGCCGCGGAAGTGGCGAAGGACGCGCGCGTGGCCGGCTTCGGCAATGATCCGCGCGTGTCGCCGGAACAGCTCGTCGCGCTGCACCTGCCCCAGGGCATGGGCGCCGATACGCCGTTCGGCCATTTCCTGGGCGAACTGGCCGAGCACCGTCGTATGGCGTTGCTGCCGGAAATCGCCGAGCTGTTCGAGCAGTACAAGCGCGAGTCCGAGTCGCAGCTGCTGGTCAAGGTGACCAGCGCGTTCGCGCTGGACGCCGCGCAGGCCGAGCAGCTCAAGGCATCGCTCAAGCGTCGCTTCAAGCGCGAGATCGAACTGGATACCCAGGTCGATGCATCGCTGCTGGGTGGCGTCGTGATCGACACCGGCAGCGAAGTGATCGACGGCTCCGCCCGCGGACGTCTGTCGCGCATGACCCGCGCGTTGACGGCATAAGTATTTAAGCGAAGTCCGTTTCGCGAAGAGCAAAAACCAGCCATCCATGGCTGGACTCTTCAAAAAAGACTCAAATTCCAGGATATCGACCCATGTCCAGCACCACTCTGAACCCGTCCGAGATCAGCGAACTGATCAAGACCCGCATCGAGCAGTTCAAGCTTGGCGCGGAAGCACGCAACGAAGGCACGATCATCAGCGTGTCCGACGGCATCGTGCGCATCCACGGCCTGGCCGACGTGATGCAGGGCGAAATGATCGAACTGCCGGGCAATTCGTTCGCCCTGGCGCTGAACCTCGAGCGTGACTCGGTCGGCGCCGTGGTGCTGGGCGAATACCAGCACCTGCGCGAAGGCGACACCGCCAAGACCACCGGCCGCATCCTCGAAGTGCCGACCGGTCCGGAGCTGCTGGGTCGCGTGGTCGACTCCCTCGGCAACCCGATCGACGGCAAGGGCCCGCTCAACGCCAAGACCAGCTCGCCGATCGAAAAGGTCGCGCCGGGCGTGATCTGGCGCCAGTCGGTCGACCAGCCGGTGCAGACCGGTTACAAGTCCGTCGACTCGATGATCCCGATCGGCCGTGGCCAGCGCGAGCTGATCATCGGCGACCGCCAGACCGGCAAGACCGCGCTGGCCATCGACGCGATCATCAACCAGAAAGACTCCGGCATTAAGTGCATCTACGTCGCCATCGGCCAGAAGCGCTCGTCGATCGCCAACGTGGTGCGCAAGCTCGAAGAGCACGGCGCGCTGGCCAACACCATCGTGGTGGTGGCTTCGGCTTCCGAGTCGGCCGCGCTGCAGTACATCGCGCCGTACGCCGGCTGCGCCATGGGCGAATACTTCCGCGACCGCGGCGAAGACGCGCTGATCATCTACGACGATCTGTCCAAGCAGGCCGTGGCCTACCGCCAGATCTCGCTGCTGCTCAAGCGCCCGCCGGGCCGCGAAGCCTATCCGGGTGACGTGTTCTATCTCCACTCCCGCCTGCTCGAGCGTGCCGCTCGCGTTTCGGCGGAGTACGTCGAGAAGTTCACCAACGGCGAAGTGAAGGGCAAGACCGGTTCGCTGACCGCGCTGCCGATCATCGAAACGCAGGCCGGTGACGTGTCCGCGTTCGTGCCGACCAACGTGATCTCGATCACCGACGGCCAGATCTTCCTGGAAACCGACCTGTTCAACGCCGGCATCCGCCCGGCCGTGAACGCCGGTATCTCGGTGTCGCGCGTGGGCGGTGCCGCCCAGACCAAGATCGTGAAGAAGCTGTCCGGTGGCGTGAAGCTGGCCCTGGCGCAGTTCCGCGAGCTGGCTGCGTTCGCGCAGTTCGCTTCGGACCTGGACCCGGCCACCCGCGCCCAGCTGGACCGCGGCCAGCGCGTGACCGAGCTGATGAAGCAGTCGCAGTACGCGCCACTGTCCATCGCCGAGCTCGCACTGTCGGTGTACGCCGCCGAGAAGGGCTACCTGGACGACCTGCCGGTCAACAAGGTGCTGCCGTTCGAGAAGGGCCTGCACGCCTTCATGCACCAGAACCACGGCGAACTGATGAAGAAGATCGTCGCCACCGGTGACTGGAACAACGACATCGAAGCCACCTTCAAGTCCTCGCTCGACGAGTACAAGAAGACCGGCAGCTGGTAAGCAGTAACAGGGTGGTCGGCCGTCCATGCGGCCGCACCGCACTCCGGTGAAGAGCCGGGATCGCACTAACCCACTAGGTTGAGGCAAACGTGGCAAGCGGACGCGAAATCAAAACCAAGATCAAGAGCACGCAGAACATGCGCAAGGTGACGCGCGCGCTCGAGATGGTCTCGGCCTCGAAGATCCGCAAGGCGCAGGATCTGATGAAGGCCTCGCGTCCCTATGCGCGCGCCATGCGCAAGGTGATCGCGCACGTGGCCCAGGCCAGCACCGACTTCAGCCATCCGTTCCTGCAGGAACGCGAGAAGGTCCGGCGCGTCGGCTTCCTGGTCGTCAGCACCGACCGTGGCCTGTGCGGCGGTCTGAACTCCAACCTGTTCCGTCGCCTGCTCCCGGTCATCCGCGAGTGGCAGGACAAGGGCGCCGAGATCGACGTCGTGGCCGTCGGCCAGAAGGCCGTGCAGTTCTTCCGCCGCATCAAGGGCGTGAACCTGATCGGCAGCGCCACCCATCTTGGCGAGAAGCCCAAGGTCGAAGACCTGGTCGGCGTGATCAAGGTAATGCTCGACGCCTACACCGGCGGCAAGCTGGATCGCGTGTTCCTGGCGCACAACGACTTCGTCAACACCATGACGCAGAAGCCGTCGATCCACGCGCTGCTGCCGTTGCCGGTGGTGGCCCAGGAAATGGTGAGCAGCGAGGGCAAGCCGAATTCGCCGGACTTCCCGGTCGCCGGCCTCAAGCTCGAGCAGAAGCACGATTGGGACTACATCTACGAACCCGACGCGGCCACCGTGCTGGAGTTCGTGCTGGCTCGCTACATCGAGTCGGTGGTGTACCAGGGCGTGCTGGAAAACCTCGCCAGCGAACATGCCGCGCGCATGGTCGCCATGAAGGCGGCGTCGGACAACGCCAACAAGGTGATCGGCGAATTGACGCTGATCTACAACAAGGCGCGTCAGGCCGCGATTACCCAGGAAATCTCGGAAATCGTCGGCGGTGCCGCAGCGGTATAAGTGCGCTCATCCATGAGCGCGAAGATCAAAAGGGCGGCCATCCATGGCCGCACTCTTCACTAAAACCACGCGACCGTGACAGGGCGCGAGTAGTCCAAACACTAAAAGATCCATCCGGAGCACATCCATGAGCCAGGGCAAAGTTGTACAGATCATCGGCGCGGTTATCGACGTGGAATTCGCACGCGACCGGGTGCCGCAGGTTTACGACGCGCTGAAGATCGACGGCACCGACATCACGCTGGAAGTCCAGCAGGTGCTGGGTGACGGCATCGTGCGTACGATCGCCCTCGGTTCCACCGACGGCCTGAAGCGTGGCCTCGTGGCCCGCAACACCGGCGAAGGCATCAAGGTGCCGGTCGGCAAGGCCACCCTCGGCCGCATCATGGACGTGCTCGGCAGCCCCATCGACGAAGCCGGTCCGATCGACACCAAGGACCACTGGGTCATCCACCGCGAAGCCCCGAGCTACGCTGACCAGGCGACCTCGAACGACCTGCTGGAAACCGGCATCAAGGTCATCGATCTGGTCTGCCCGTTCGCCAAGGGCGGCAAGGTCGGCCTGTTCGGCGGCGCCGGCGTGGGCAAGACCGTGAACATGATGGAGCTGATCAACAACATCGCGAAGGCGCACTCGGGTCTGTCCGTGTTCGCCGGCGTGGGTGAGCGTACCCGCGAGGGCAACGACTTCTACCACGAGATGAAGGACTCCAACGTGCTCGACAAGGTGGCCATGGTGTACGGCCAGATGAACGAGCCGCCGGGCAACCGTCTGCGCGTGGCGCTGACCGGCCTGACCATGGCCGAGTACTTCCGCGACGAGAAGGACGAGCACGGCAAGGGCAAGGACGTGCTGCTGTTCGTGGACAACATCTACCGCTACACGCTGGCCGGTACCGAAGTGTCCGCGCTGCTCGGCCGTATGCCGTCCGCCGTGGGTTACCAGCCGACGCTGGCCGAGGAAATGGGCGTCCTGCAGGAGCGCATCACCTCGACCAAGACCGGTTCGATCACGTCCATCCAGGCCGTGTACGTGCCCGCGGACGACCTGACCGACCCGTCGCCGGCCACCACCTTCGCGCACTTGGATTCGACCGTCACGCTGTCGCGTAACATCGCCTCGCTGGGTATCTACCCGGCCGTGGACCCGCTGGACTCCACCAGCCGCCAGCTCGATCCGGGCATCGTCGGCGCCGAGCACTACGATGTGGCCCGCCGCGTGCAGGGCACGCTGCAGCGCTACAAGGAGCTCAAGGACATCATCGCGATCCTGGGCATGGACGAACTGTCGGAAGACGACAAGCAGGCCGTGTCGCGAGCCCGCAAGATCGAGCGCTTCTTCTCGCAGCCGTTCCACGTGGCCGAAGTGTTCACCGGCTCGCCGGGCAAGTACGTGCCGCTGAAGGAAACCATCCGCGGCTTCAAGATGATCGTGGACGGCGACGTGGACCACCTGCCAGAGCAGGCGTTCTACATGGTCGGCGGCATCGACGAAGCCATCAAGAAGGCCGAGGAAATGGGCGCCAAGAAGGCGGCCTGATCCTGTGACGGCGCTCGGAGCAGTTGATTAAGAGTCAACTGCTCTATCGCCACTGCTTCAAACGCACCGGAATACCGTCATGAGTCATACCCTCCGTGTCGACATCGTCAGCGCCGAAGCCGAGATCTTCTCCGGCGAAGCGCAGCTCGTGGTCGCCACCGGCGAGATGGGCGAACTGGGCATCGCGCCCCGCCACGCGCCGCTGATCACCCGCCTGAAGCCGGGCCACGTCGATGTGGTGCTGGGCAACGGCGAGCGTCAGCAGTTCTGGGTGTCCGGCGGCATCCTGGAAGTGCAGCCGCAGGTCGTCACCGTGCTGGCGGATACCGCCGCGCGCGCGTCCGACCTCGATGAAGCTGCCGCTCAGCGCGCCAAGCAGGAAGCCGAGGACGCGCTGGCCAATCGCACCGACGCGGTCGAGATCGCCGAGGCGCAGGCCAAGCTGGCCGAAGCCATCACCCAGCTGCAGGCGCTGGAGCGCCTGCGCAAGACGCTCAAGCACTAAGCGCGCTTGCTGGGTAACGCCCCGCAGAACGCCGGCCCTGGGCCGGCGTTTTTGTTTATGCTGCTCCCTATCGACAGGGAGGCGTGGACATGGACGCGACGTACCGTGGCGGTTGGGCGCTAGCCCAATGGATGGGCATGGGCGGGTTGGGCTTCGTCCTGGCGGGCTGCGTCAGCACGCCGCCAGCGGCGCCAGCCAGGCCCACCACGGAGGGTGACACCTCTTGTCACGCGGTGGCCAAGGACGATCTCAAGCACTACCAGCTCGCGCTGGGCCAGGTCGCGACCGGCGCCACGCCCCGGGAACATCCTGCGCCTACCTATCCTCCCTCGCTGCTCGATCGACAACTGCCGCCACATGAAGTGGAAGCGCGACTGATCGTGGATGAAGCGGGCAAGGTCACCGAAGTCCGTATCGCCGACGAGGCGCAGGTCGATGCCGAAACGCGCCTGTTCGACGAAGCGGTGCGGGCCGCGGCCATGCAATGGGTGTTCGCGCCCCTGCACGTCAGCCAGTGGGCTGCGGACGCCAACGGCAACACCCATCAAGTCGGCAGCGAAGAGCGTCCGTTCAGCATGGACTATGTATTTCGTTTCGCCTGGAAGGACGGCAAGCCGGTCGCCGATGCCTCGGCGTCACCGCATGCCCCGAGATAGCCACATGACCTGCTTCCTCAGGCCTCTGGAAGGGCGTGCTCCGGCTGTTATCCTCCGCCGTTAGCTAAAACAGGCTTGCCCCATGCTCAAGAACGCCCCGTTGCACGTCATCGTCCTCGCCGCCGGCGAAGGCAAGCGCATGAAGTCGAAGAAGGCCAAGGTGCTCATGCCGCTGGCCGGCCGCCCGCTGCTGGCGCACGTACTCGATGCTGCGCGGGCGCTGAAACCCCAGGTGATCCACGTGGTGTATGGCCACTGTGGCGAGCAGGTGCGCGCGGCGTTCGAGGGGCAGGACGATCTGCGCTGGGTGCTGCAGTCGCAGCGGCTGGGGACGGGGCATGCCGTGCGCGAGGCATTGCTCGACGTGCCGGACGATGCGTCGGTGCTGGTGCTGTACGGTGACGTGCCGCTGACCCGCGCCCAGACGCTGGAAAAGCTGGTGGGTGCAGAAGGCACCGTCAGCCTGCTGGCCACCCGCGTGGCCAATCCCTTCGGTTATGGCCGCGTGCTGCGCGACGGCAACGGCCTCGTGCGCGCGGTGGTGGAGGAAAAGGACGCCGACGAAACGCAGCGCGCGATCAACCTGATCAACACCGGCATCGTCGCCGCCGAGTCCGTCGCGCTGAAGCGATGGACGTCCAGACTCGGCCGCAACAACGTGCAAGGCGAGTATTACCTTACCGACATCTTCGCCATGGCCGCCGACGAAAACCGCGCGGCGGCCTGCGTGGAGTGCGATGACGAATACGAAGCGGCCGGCGCCAATAATCCCTGGCAGCTCGCCGAGCTTGAAGCGGAGTACCGCACGCGCACCGCCAAGGCGCTGGCGCTCGATGGCGTACGCATCGCCGATCCCACCCGCATCGATGTGCGCGGCAAGGTCAGTGCCGGCATGGACGTGGAAATTGATGTCGACGTCATCCTCGAAGGCACCGTGGTGCTCGGCGACGACGTACAGATCGGCCCGTTCACGCGCCTGAAGAACGTCACCCTCGCCGCCGGCACCATCGTGCAGGCGCACTGCGATCTCGAAGGTGTGGTGACGCATGGCCCCTGCACCATCGGCCCGTTTGCGCGGCTGCGCCCCGGCACCGAACTGGCTGCCGGCGTGCACATCGGCAACTTCGTCGAAACCAAGAAGGCCACGCTTGGCGAAGGCAGCAAGGCCAATCACCTCAGTTATCTCGGCGACACCGTCGTCGGCAGTGGCGTGAACATCGGCGCCGGCACCATCACCTGCAACTACGACGGCGTGAACAAGCACCTCACCACCATCGGCGACCGCGCCTTCATCGGCTCCAACAGTGCGCTGGTGGCACCGGTGACCATTGGTGCCGGCGCGACGATCGGCGCGGGTTCCGTCATCGGCAAGGACGCGCCCGCGGGCGAGCTCACCCTGGCACGCGCGCGCCAGGTCACCTTGAATGGATGGCAGCGACCCACCAAGCAGAAGTGATTCCACGCCGCGATGCCCCTGTGTCGCGGCGGCTACCCAGCGAACAAGGAACGTGTCATGCGTAGTCGGACGTTGGCATGGAGCATGTTGGGCCTGCTGTTGTTGCAGGGCATGAGCACTCCGGCACGCGCCGGGTCGAGCGTGCAGCTGTTCAAGGACGACGGCGCGCCACGCTTCTCGTTCTACCTTGCCTGCGTCAGCAAGACGGTCCAGTGCGAGATCATCGAGCAGATGTTCGGTCACTGGGCTGACGACCGCCAGGTGACGGTGCATTCGCTCACCCCGGATGAGGCGGCGCGTTTTCCGGCCGACCCCGTATCGCCATCCGCCGATACGCCCTACCTGATCACCGTGCGTTACGCGCCTGAGATGGCTTCAGTGAGCAACTCCCTCGACGCTGGGTCGAGCGGGTTGCCGATCGTGAGCTACGTCGCCAACGTCCGCGTGTTCGACACGTCCAGTGGCAAGCTGGTCAAGTCGATGACCTGGCACCAGGAAAGAATGGCCGACCGGGACCATGGGTCGGCCAATCCGTATCTGGAGGCACAGGTGCGCGACTTTCTGAAACATCTGGATCCGAGCTACAAGCCGGCGGCGTCCTGATGGCGCGAAAGGGTCGCCGCGCGGCCGATAGGGGGCAGTCCCATCCCGTCATGAGCTGGCCATCACGCCCGGACGATGACGCGCTGCTGTTCCGCTACCGCTCCCACGGATTCTTCGTGCGTGCCGCGATGCAAAGCACTGTGGCCATCGCGGCGCCCAGCGATGCCCAGAAGGGCACGCTGGCGTTGGCGGAGATGTACGCGACTCTGCGGGCCGTCCGGTCCGCGACGGCGGACTTCCTGGTTTCCAGCTTGCGGCAGGGCCATTCACCCGACGGCTGGCCAGGCTGAGCGTGGCTCAGGCGTAGCGCCAGCCGTCGATCTCCACCAGCAATTCGCGCCGGCAGATATCGCCGTGTACCGCCAGCACCGGCACGCCAGGCAGCCGGTGCTGCAGGAAGTCGTGCACCAGCGGCGCATCGGTCGGGTGGCGCACGTACGCCTTCAACGGCGACTGCGTGTCGAAACCGGCCGGCATGCCCGCGCTGGCCAGCAGGGTTTCGAGATTCACCAGGGTTTCGTCGAGCTGCGCGAGCAGGTCGTCTTCGTGCGCCGAGGCGTGGCCCACGACGGCGGCGGTGCCCGAGATCGCCAGCACGTCCTGGCCGGGCAGGGTCATGGCACGGGCGAAGGTGGGCGCCGTGCGGCCGTATTGCCGGGGGTACTGCCAGGCGCTGACCTGGCGAGGATTCTCCACTCGCTCGCCGGGCTCGTCGCAGGCCAGCAGGTACACCTGCAGGCGCATGGCCGCCGCGCGGTGGCCAATGGCCGTGGCGGCCGGAAAGCCGTCGGCGAAAAAGCTGCCCATGCCCTCGGCGCGACCTTCGCAGAACTGCTTGTAACGCTCGCCGTCACCGTCGCCCTGGTTGATGTCGCCCAGGTAGTTCCAGATGCGCTGCACGTGATGCTCGCGGCGGGCGGCGACGAAGTCGCACAGCTGGGCATAGGCGATGGCCGCCGTGTCGCGCGGGCCGCCATGGAGCGCCTCGTCGAGCGTGATGGCGGCAAACAGCCAGCCGTCGCCGCAGGACCACTGCACCTCGCCGACGCGGCCGTGCGTCACGGGGCCATCGACCTGCCAGACTTCCAGCGGCGTGGGCGCATCGAAGCTTTCCAGATCCACGCTGAGCCAGCGCGGGTCGGCGCCGTGTGCGACGCCCGTGCCGAAGCCGAACACGGCCAGCACGCCAGGCTCCTGCAAAGCCATTCCGGGATCGACCCATCGGTAGGACACCCGCGGGGCCCGGCGCAGTGCGGGCCTGACGTTTTCACAACCCTGAACCATGGACATCCAACCGGAGAAGCTGACTCGCTATGTTACACTGGCAGGCCTGCACCTCTGGGGGAGAGGCGCAAGAATTTCGGGTACGGAACGGCATGGCCGAGCAGAGCAGCGCACAACACGAACTGGCCACGTTGATCGTGGACAGCCTCAATCTGGAAACCGTCACGGCCGACCAGATTGACCCGGATGCCCCGCTTTTCGGCGGCGATCTGGGCCTGGATTCCATCGACGCGCTGGAAATCGCGCTGGCGGTGTCCAAGCGCTACGGGTTCCAGCTGCGTTCGGACAACCCCGAGAATCGCAAGATCTTCACCAGCCTGCGCACCCTGTCCGAACACGTCGAACAGCACCGCGCCGTTTAACCCTCGTCCGGCATGATGGGCTGCATGCGCGGCAGACTTGCATCGTCGCCGCTTCGTTGCCCGGCAGGTTGAGCCATTCATGTCTTCACCCATCGCATCACCACGGAATTCGACGTCGCGGCGCTGGTGGCCGCTGATGTTCGGCTATCCGGTGCTGGCGATGGCGGGCGTGCTCACCCATCGCCAGGGCTTCTCGCTGGCGGCGTGCACGTTGCTGCTCACGGTGCTGATGGCGCCCGCGCTCGCCACGCGCCGCGTGCTGCCCTGGCTCGTGTGGCTGGGCACGCTGGCGGCGATGGGGTGGCTGTGGTGGCAGGACATGGTCGGGCTGTTGCTGGAATGCGTGCCCATCGCCATCAACATCCTGCTGGCGTGCCTGTTCGGACGCAGTCTGCGCGGTGGCAGCACGCCGCTGATCGCGCGCATCATCGAAGCACTGGAAGGTCCGGAGCGCCTCGACGTGCCGGGCGTGGCGTCCTACGCGCGGCATCTCACCTGGTTCTGGACGCTGCTGACCGCGACGCAGGCGCTGGTGCTCGCCGTGCTGTTGCTGTGCGCCGAACCCGGCGGCCTGCTCGGCTCGCTGGGCGTGGCGTCGCCCTGGCCCGTGCCAGCGGGGATCGCGCAGTCGTATGTGCACCTGGGCGGCTATGTACTGATCGTCAGCGCCTTCCTGCTGGAGCATGTGTTCCGCCGCCTGCATCTGCGACACATCCGCCATCCGCGCCTGCATGAACTGGTGGTTGGCGTGGCTGCGCGCTGGCCGAAGCTGGTGCGCGGCGAGGATCCGGCCTCGCCATGAGCCCTGTGTCCTTCCAGCGCGTGTTTCGCGTGGCCGTTGACCATCCCAGCCTGCCGGGACATTTTCCGGGTTCGCCGCTGGTACCGGGCGTGATGCTGCTGGAACAGGTGGCACTGGCCCTGCGAGAGTGGCGCGGCGAGCGGCTGGCGCGCGTGCTGGAAGCCAAGTTCGTAGCGCCGCTGCTGCCGGGGCAGGATGCGACCATCGCATTGACCGAAGCCAACGGTCGCGTGCGCTTCGACATACGTCGCGACGATACCCTGCTCGCGCGCGGCTCGGTCGAGGGAGCGCCATGACCGAGCACTGGCAGAGCCGTCCGGAAGGCGGCGGTCGATTCGCGCTGTGGCTGATCCGCACGATCGCGCTGCACGGCGGTCGTCCACTGGGACGACTGGTGCTGTATCCGATCACGTTCTACTTCTACCTGCGGCGCGGCCCCGAGCGACGGGCGTCGCGTCGTT
Source organism: Dyella japonica A8 (assembly GCF_000725385.1). Taxonomy (NCBI): domain Bacteria; kingdom Pseudomonadati; phylum Pseudomonadota; class Gammaproteobacteria; order Lysobacterales; family Rhodanobacteraceae; genus Dyella; species Dyella japonica. Next base: position 966,488 of record NZ_CP008884.1, read on the forward strand.
TCCTGCAGCGCGCGCTCGGCAAGCCGGTCATGCCCTGGCATGTGATGAAGCACATCCATGGCTTCGCCGCGACGATCCTCGATCGCATCTTCCTGCTCGCGCACGGCGAGAAAGACTTCAATGTCAGCGTGGAGGGCCTGGACGAACTCGAGGCCTGCCTGGCGCAGGGGCGTGGCCTGTTGCTGCTCGGCACGCACCAGGGCAGTTTCGAAGCCTTGCGCGCGATCAGCTCGCGCCGTCCCGACATCCCGCTGCGCGTCGTGCTGGACAAGCAGAAAACGCCGGCCATGACCGAACTGCTGGAAGCGCTTGCGCCAGACATCGGCGCCAACGTCATCGATGCGTCCCTTGGCGGCGCTTCCATCACGCTGGCGATGGCGGAGGCCTGCGAGCAGGGCGCCATGGTGGCCTTGCTGGCCGATCGCGGGCGCGAACAGGAAGTGCTGCGGCGCGTGCCGTTGCTCGGCGAGCCGGCGCCGTTCCCGGTAGGCCCCTGGTTGCTCGCGCATACCCTGCGCGTGCCGGTGATGCTGTGCTTCGGCCTGTATGAAGGCGGTAACCGGTATCGTCTGGTCTTCGAGCCGTTTGCCGAACGCATCGACATTCCACGACAGGATCGCGCGCAGGCGCTGGACGCCGTGATGACCCGCTTCGCCGCCCGCGTGGAACATTACATCCACGTCGCCCCCTACAACTGGTTCAACTTCTATGACTTCTGGCAGCAAGACATGGGCAGTGCTACTGCTAAGCAGCCTGATGCTGTCGCTGAGCGCGAACGCGTCGGCGCCTGAAGACGCCGCCACGACCCGGGCGCTGATCGCGTCGCTGGGGCGGCCCGCTCCCGCGCGCACGCCGTTTGCCGAAGCACGCTTCATGAAGATGCTGGACCAGCCGCTGGTGGTGTCGGGGCAGCTGGCCTGGCTGGGCGAGGACCGCCTGGAGCGCACCGTCGAGCATCCCCATCGCGAAGTCTCGACCATTGCCAACGGCGAAGTGAGCCAGCAGCGCGAGGGTCGTTCGCCGCGCAGCTTCTCGCTCAAGCGCGCGCCGCAGTTGCAGCTGCTGCTCGACAGTTTCGTCGCCCTGCTTGGCGGCGATGCGGCGCGGCTGGACCAGGCCTTCGTGGTGCAGCACAGCGCCGATGGCGCCGATCACTGGACGCTGACGCTGACGCCGCGTGACGCGAAACTCGCGCAGACGGTCAGCCGCATCGACATCGACGGCAGCGGCAACGAACCGCACTGCATGCGCATGCAGGAGGCCGACGGCGACGTCGCCATCGACCTGCTTGGCGCGTATGCCGCGAAGATGCCGGCCACGCCCACCCGCGACGCGCTCGCCACGATCTGCCAGGGCGACTGATCGTGCGTCGCGGCGGTCGCGTGACATTGCTGGTGGGGTGGCTGGCAACGCTGGCCGCGCTCGGCCTGTTCGTGGTGACACACCTCGTGGTGAGCACGGACCTGCGTAGCTTCATGCCTGCGCCGACCACGCCGGACCAGCGCCTGTTGATGGAGCAGGTGGGTGAAGGCCCCGGCTCCCGCCTGCTGCTGGTGGCCATCGCGGGCAAGCCCGACGAGCAGCTCGCCACGTTGAGCCAGCAGCTGTCCGGCGCCTTGCACAAGGACGCGCGTTACACGCAGGTGCTGAACGGCAGTTTCGACATCGGCGCGCTGGATGATGCGTTGTTGCCGTATCGGTACCTGCTCTCGCCCACGCTGGATCACGAGCCGCTGGATGCGGCCCATCTGCGCGACCAGCTCGAACAGCGGCTGGATGACCTGTCATCACCGGCAGCCAGCCTGCTGAAGGGTCTGTTGCCGCGCGACCCTACGCTGGAGGTGCTCAAGCTGGCCGAGCGCTGGTCGCCGCCCAGGTCGCCCGAGGTCGTGCAAGGCGTGTGGTTCTCGCCGCAGCACGAAGCCCTCTTGCTGGTGCTGACAAAAGCTCCGGGTTTCGATCCGGACGCGCAGGCGTCGGCGATCGACGGGATCCATCGCGCTTTTGATGGCCTCCCCGATCATGCCGGCGCGTCGCTGGTGGTGAGTGGGCCAGGCTACTTCAGTGTCGTGGCGAGTGCGCAGACGCGCGGGCAGGCGGAGTGGATAGGTCGCATTTCCACGGTGGGCTTCATCGTGTTGCTTCTGCTGGCCTACCGGAGCATCGGTTCGCTGCTGTTCTCTGCGTTGCCGATCGCCAGCGCGGCGCTGGCCGGCATCGCGGCGCTCATCGTGCTGTTCCCGCAGGTCCACGGCATCACGCTCGCCTTCGGCTTCACGCTGCTGGGCGTGGCGCAGGAGTACCCGATCCGCGTGCTCAGCCATCGGCGCGCCGACGAAAGCGCCGTGCAGAGCGTGCGCGACCTGTGGCCGCTGCTGCTCACCGCCATCGCGTCGGCATGCATCGCTTACCTCGCCTTCTTCGCTTCGGGCGTGAACGGCCTCAAGCAGCTGGCGGTGTTCACCGTGACCGGCCTGCTGGTGGCCGGCTTCAGCACCCGCTACCTGCTGCCGCACCTCTTGCCCACGCGCGTGCACGACGTCGCCGGCATGGGTTGGTTGATTCGTGCGCGACGGCTCGTGGACGGCCTGCCGCGCCCCCGCTGGGTACCGCTGCTGGTGGCCGTGGCCACCGTGGTGATGCTGGTGTTTGCGCAGGGGCCGTTCTGGCAGAACGACCTGTCCGCGCTGACCCCGTTGCCGCGCGACCTGCTGATGCGCGACGCCCGCCTGCGTGAAGCGCTCGGCGCGCCGGACGTGCGCTACCTGCTGGTGCTGCAGGCGCCGGATGAGCAGGCGGTGTTGAGGCTGTCCGAAAAGCTGGAGCCCGCGGCGGATGCGCTCGTCGCACGCCACGCGGTCGACGCGGTGGAGCTGCCTTCGCGCTACCTGTCCAGCGAAGCCGTGCAGCGCGCGCGCCAGCAGGCCCTGCCAGTGCGCGACGCGCTGGAGGCCGCGCTGGGCGAGGCGGAACAAGGCATGCCGTTCCAGCCCGGGCTGTTCCAGCCGTTTGTCGACGACGTGCAGAAGGCACGCGAACTGCCTCTGCTGACGCCGGCGCATTTCGCCTCATCGCCACTGGGGCAGCGCCTGTCCGGGATGCTGATGGCGCGGGACGGTCACTGGCTGGGGCTGGGCACGCTCAGCGGCGTGCATGACATCGGGGCGTTGCAGGCGCTCGCGCGTGACAGCGCTGGCGCCGTGCGGCTGCTCGACCTCAAGGCGGCCGCCGAGTCGCTGGTGGTCGATTACCGCACGCGCATCCTGCATGCCCTGCTGGGCGCTACGGGCCTGCTGGTGGTGGCGATCGTGATCGCCCTGCGCAGCGTGCGCCGCGCCTGGCATGTGCTGGCGCCGATGACGCTGGCGACCTTCCTGGTGCTGGCGGTGGAGCGCCTATCCGGCGTGGAAGTGTCGTTGTTCCACCTGGTGGCGCTGATCCTGGCGGCGGGCCTGGGCCTGCACTACGCGTTGTTCTTCGAGCGCGACACCGGTGATGCCGCCGAGCAACGGCGCACGCTGCACGCCACGCTGGTCTGCGTGTTGTCGGCGCTGCTGGTGTTCGGCATGCTGGCCTGGAGCACCATTCCTGTGCTGCGCGCCATTGGCCTTACGGTTAGCCTGGGCGTCGCCTTCCACTTCTGTCTTTCGATCCTGATGGCTCCTCATGCTCGCCAAGACTGACTGGGCCCACCTCATTCCCCACCAGGGCGCCATGAGCCTGCTCGACGCCGTGGTGGCGTGGAATGAATCCACCATTCATGCCCTGTCCGAAACCCATGCGCTGGCGGAGCATCCGCTTCGCGGGAGCGACGGATTGCATGCGGTGCATCTGGCCGAATACGGCGCACAGGCGATGGCGGTGCACGGCGCGCTGCTGGCTCGCGAGCACGGCGCAACCGATGTGCGGCCCGGACGCCTGGTCAGCCTGCGCGATGTCTCGCTGGACGTCGAATATGTCGATCCTTCCCAGGGACGTCTGGACGTCCATGCGGAGCGTCTCTACGCAGACGTGTCCGGTGCGCAGTACAGCTTCCGCGTGGAACAGAATGGCCGGATGCTGGTGAGTGGCCGCGCCGCCGTCATCCACCCTTCCCCCTGATAGCGAGGTCGCCATGTCACAGCTCCATTCTTCCCGTCGCGCCCTGGTGACCGGTGGCAGCGGCGATCTGGGCGGCGCGATTTCACGCGCGCTGGCGGCGGGCGGCTACCACGTGGTGGTACATGCGAATGCCGGGCTTGCGCGCGCGGACGACGTGGCCTCGGCCATCCGCGACGTAGGCGGCAGCGCGCAGGCAGTGGCCTTCGATGTGACGGACGCAGCCGCCACGCGGCATGCGCTGGACGGCCTGCTGGCCGACGGCCCGATCCACGTCGTGGTCAACAACGCTGGCGTGCACGAGGACAGCCCCATGGCGGGCATGTCGGAGGAGGCCTGGCATCGCGTGATCGACGTATCGCTGCACGGTTTCTTCCACGTCACGCAGCCCTTGCTGCTGCCGATGGCACGTGCGCGTTTCGGGCGCATCGTGTCGGTAAGCTCGGTGGCGGCGCAGCTCGGCAATCGCGGGCAGGTCAACTATGCAGCGGCGAAATCGGCCTTGCACGGCGCTACCCGCTCGCTCGCGCGCGAGATGGCATCGCGCGGGATCACCGCCAACGTGGTGGCACCAGGCGTGATCGAAGGCCGCATGATCGGCGAGGATTTCCCGCCCGAACGCATCCGCGAGCTCGTGCCCGCGCAACGTGCGGGCCGACCGGAAGAGGTGGCCGCGCTGGTGGCTTTTCTGTGTTCCGAGGCCGCCGGTTACATCAACGGCCAGGTGATCGGCGTCAACGGCGGCATGGCCTGAGTCGACGGGCTCAGGTCACCGCCGTATCGAACACGATCGGCTGCGAGGCGCGGGACCGGCGATAGCTCGCCATGATGTCGCCATAGCGAAACACCTGTCCCACGGTGTAGGTGGTGATGCGCGTGACGTCGCGGATCGGGCTGAAATGGCTGATGCGGAACTCGCCCTCGTAGCGCGAAGCGATCGGCACCGACACCACGCCCAGCCCTTTCTCGCGCGAGGCGGCGATGAGGATGGCGGCCTCGAACACAAAGTTCTCCGCCGGCAGATCCACCAGGTCGAGCGCGGCGCGCGGATACCAGCGCTGTCCGCTCTGCGTGTCTGCCACGGGTTGTGCGCAGGCCCACGAGATGCCCCAGTCGGCGACGGCGTTGGCACGGCGGCGCGCCTTGGGCTGCTGTTCGCGCTCGAGCAGGCGCGCGCCGATGACGATGTGGTTCGGGTAGCGCTGTGCCGCGGCGGCGATGCGCGGAATGTCGCTGGCCAGGTGCTGGCCGTCGCCATCCATGGTGAGCACCGCGTCGTAGCCCTGCCGCAGCGCTTCGCGGAAACCGGTGCGCAGCGCCTCGCCCTTGCCACTGCGCTGCGGATGGCGCAGCAGCGTGACAGGAAGCTCCCGCACGATGTCCGGCGTGCGGTCGTCCGAGCCGTCATCGACCACGATGACAGGTACGCCAAGCGAAAGGACGGACTGGATGATCCTGCCGATCGCCGCCTCTTCATTGAGGCAGGGAATCAGCACGCACCAGCGGGCATCGGACGTATTCAAACAGGTGTCTCCAAGACAACCCTCAAAGCCAGGGTTTCGGCGGCGGCTAGGGTGCAGTCACCTTCGCCCAGAACGAGATTTTGCATCAGCGGCCATGCCGATGTGGCAATCGGGTTGGTTTCGTACCACGCGCCTGTGACCGGCGTGGGGCGGAGCTGCCCCTCCGCATGGGGGATCAGGCCCAGGTCGAGGTGGGCCAGGGTGCGCGGGCTGACCGTGGGGGCGAGCACCAGCGCCAGGCCGAACGGGCTGCGCGTGCCGGTCATCTCGCCCAGCGGGCCGTGGCCCGCGATGTCGCTGCACACCAGCAACACCGGGCGCTGCTCGGCGACGCAGAGCGAAGCCGCCTCCAGCAGGCCGGCGCCCAGGCTGGCGGGGCCGGCGGTGATGGCGCTGGAAGTCGCGTGGCAGCCCGTGGCGATGGTCCAGTAGCCGGCCGGCGCGTTGTGCACGGAATTGTGGAAGCGCGTCGGAGACAATTCTGTCGGAGCGGCCGCCAGCGTGGCGCACATATAGTCGGAAATGGACTGGTCGCCATAGGCGGAGCTGAAGACGCAGGGCAGCTCGCTGGCGGCCAGCCCGCTCATTGCCACTGCCTGTCCCGCCACTTCCACGGCGAGCAGCACGCTCTCGGGTGCACGGCGCCGCTCATTCGCCGGCAGCATCGCGGCGGCAGGGCGGGCCGCCGGTGCGTCCGCCGGCTCGCCCCGAAGCTGCGCCCGCAGGGCGGCGAAATCGCCCAGCGCGGGCGACCACAGGCCAATGCCTTCCACATGGACTTGCAGCGTACTCATGCGGGTGCCCTCCCGAAGGCAAGGCAGGCGTTGTTGCCACCAAATCCAAACGAATTGCTGAGCGCCACGTTGACCTCGCGCCGCTCGCTGACCAGGGCCAGCTGCGGTCCGCAAGCCTCGTCAGGATGGGTGCAGCCGAAGTTGCCGGGCACCAGGCCGTGGCGAATGGCCAGCAACGCGAAGGTGGCTTCGAGAATGCCGGCGGCGCCCAGCGTGTGCCCGGTGTAGCCCTTGGTGGAGCTGGCCCGCGTGGTGGACGGGAAGGCGCGCGCCACCAGGGCGGCTTCCACCTCGTCGTTCTTCATGCTCGCCGTGCCATGCAGGTTGATGTAATCGATCTGCTCCGCGCGCAGGCCGCCGCGCGCCAGCGCATCGCGCAGCGCCAGTTCGGCGCCGAGGCCTTCCGGGTGGGGCGTCGACATGTGGTGCGCATCGCTGGATTCGCCGTAGCCAAGCAGGCGCGGGGCATCCGGTGCGGCCACGATGCGCTCGAGCAGCGCGAAGCCGGCGGCTTCGCCGATGGAGATGCCATGGCGGGCCTGGTCGAACGGGCGGCATGGCTCGGGCGATACCAGTTCCAGCGCGTTGAAGCCGAACAGCACGCTGTCGCACAGCGTGTCCACGCCGCCGACCACGGCGGCATCCGCCAAGCCAAGGCGGATCAACCGCTCGGCCGTCGCGAACACCTTGGCGCTGGAGGAACAGGCCGTGGACACGGTAAGGCAGGGGCCTTCCAGCCCCAGCGCCTCAGCCACGAAACCGGCCAGCGAATGAGGAGCGTGGATGGGTGGCCGACGCAGTTCCGCCGGCATCTGGCCGGCCTCATCGAGGCGGCGATAGCCTTCCTCGGTGGCGCCGATGCTGGCTGTGGACGTACCCAGCACCAGTGCCACGCGGGCGGCGCCATAGCGCTGGCGCGCGTCCAGCGCACGGTCGATGAACTGGTCCTGGTGCAGTCCCAGCCAGGCGAGCCGGTTGTTGCGGCATTCCCACATCGCGTGGGCAGCGGGCAGCGCGGCGTCTTCGACGCCATCGACACGGCCTATCCAGCATGCCAGCGGGGCGCTGCTGAAGTCGTTTTCGCGCAGCCCGCCGCGCCCGGTGGACAGGGCGGCGAGGTGGCTTTCGAGACCAAGGCCAAGCGCGGAGGTGGCCGTGTAGGAACTGACGGCAAGGGGGTGGATCGGTACGGACATCGCGCGAGCCTAGCGAGCACCTCGGCTATTTCCTAGTCTGGACCCCCCGGGCAGGCTTCCCCGTTCATCTTTGCCAGGGCGCCCCGCGCCGCCGATTGCGCGCGGCCTAGGGGCTGAGCACACTGCGCTACCGGCCACCGCCTGCCCTGCCCCGCCTGTGCCACCCCTGACTGCACCGCTCAAACGTGGCCCCTGGCGCTATCTCAGCGATCGTGACGTGCTGCATGCGGCCGTGGTCACCCTGCTGGTTTTCCTGCTGAGTCTTGGCCTGGTCTGGATCGGCTACCTCGTTCATGTATGCCGGATGGCGGCCCGCAGCCCGCTGGCGCCCGCGCAGCCCATGACTACCCTGGTGTTCGGGCGGCGGCTGGTCCGGGATGCCCCGGAGAAGGATTACCAGCAGCGCTTGTGGCGCGTGCTGGCCTTGATGCGTTCGCGCGCCACCGAGCGCGTGCTGCTGTTGGGCGGGCGCAGCGAGGGAAGCCTCATCAGCGAAGCCGAAGCCGGGCGTGCATGGCTGGCGCAGCACGAGCTGCCCGCCGGTGTGGTGGTGCAGCTGGAGCAGGCCTCGGTCGACTCGCTGGAAAACCTGCGCCACGCACGCAGCCTGCTGCAGGAAGACGGCCCCGTGACGCGCGTGTTGCCGCCGGTGGCGCTGGTGACCAGTCGCTATCACCTTGCGCGTTGCCAACTGCTCGCGCGCCGGCTGGGTTTCCAGAGCGTGCCCATCGCGGCGGAGCCCGCATTGGTGCTCAATCGTCGCTATGTCATCCGCTTGCTGGCCGAATCGGGTTATCTCATGTGGATCGATATCGGGCTGCGCTGGGCAACCTTCATCGGCCATCGGCGGATCACCGCACGCGTCCGTTGAGCTGGCTGTACGCGACGCGCCGCCACAGCGGTTCCCCGCACCGTGCTTGCTAAGCTTGCGGTACTCGAACCACGACGGACCGCCCCATGAGCCAGCAAGCCGATCAAGCCGAACTGTTCCTGCGTGAACTGCAGGATCGCATCTGCTCGGCGATCGAACAGGTCGATGGCAAGGCGCGTTTCGAGGAAGACGCGTGGACGCGCCCCGCTGGTGGCGGCGGCCGCACGCGCGTGCTGCGCGATGGTGCGATCTTCGAGCAGGCGGGCGTGAACTTCTCGCGCGTGTACGGCAGCCAGTTGCCGCCCAGCGCTACCGCGCATCGTCCCGACTTGGCCGGTGGCGGCTTCGTGGCCACCGGCGTGTCGCTGGTGCTGCATCCGCGCAACCCGCACGTGCCCACCACGCACGCCAACGTGCGCTACTTCGAGGCGAGCAAGGAAGGCGTGGACCCGGTGTGGTGGTTCGGCGGCGGTTTCGACCTCACGCCGTTCTACCCGCGCGAGGAAGACGTGGTGCATTGGCACACCGTGGCGCGCGATGTGTGCGCGCCCTATGGCGATGACGTCTATGCGCGCTACAAGAAGTGGTGCGACGACTATTTCTACCTCAAGCATCGCGGTGAAACGCGCGGTGTCGGCGGCTTGTTCTACGACGATCTGAACGAAGGTGGCTTCGAACGCTGCTTCGCTTTCACCCGCGACGTGGGGCAGGGTTTTCTCGATGCCTACCTGCCCATCGTCGAGCGGCGCAAGGGCGAGGCCTATGGCGAACGCGAGCGCGAATTCCAGCTCTACCGCCGTGGCCGCTACGTGGAATTCAACCTGGTGTACGACCGCGGCACGCTGTTCGGCCTGCAGTCGGGCGGCCGCACGGAATCGATCCTGATGAGCCTGCCGCCGCGCGTGCGCTTCGAATACAACTTCCAGCCGGAACCGGAATCACCGGAAGCGCGGCTGGCGGATTACCTCAAGCCGCGCGATTGGGTGTAAACCGAGCACGTCGCTCTAAGAGCCTGTTCAAAGTCTTTCGGGCGTTTCAAAAAAGCGACATCTTCTTGCTCGTCATCCCCGCGAAAGCGGGAGGCGCTCTTTCAACAGCCGAAGGGCTGGTCATCCAGCGACTTTATGGGCTGCGAAAAGACACTGGATTCCCGCTTTCGCGGGAATGACGGTGAGGAAAATCGGTGTTCCGCGAGATGTAGAACAGGCCCTAAGAGCTGCCCATTACTCCGTGGGCTGCTCGCCGCTGAACTTCACCGGCGTCGCGCCCTTCACCGGGCCGATCTGCGCGCTGTCGCTCACCTGCAGCACCACGTCGCGGCGGAAATCCAGCGTGCCCTGCACCACGGCATGCGGGCCGATCACCACGTGCGGCGGGCGGTTGTTGCTGTTGAAGTTGAACCAGCCGCCCGGCTTCTCGACCAGGATGCCGCCCTCGACGCGCGAGTTGGCGCCCACCGTGATGTCGCCATTGGCAGTCTGCAGACCGCCGCCGACGTGAGCCGCGTCGAGGTTGATGCTGCCGTTGACGGTGCCGACCTTGCCGGCCACATCGGTGGCCTTGCCCAGGCGCACGCCGCCATTGGTGGTGCTCACGGTGCCGGCGACGCGGGCGTTGGAGCCGATGGTGACGCCGCCGTTGACCGTGTCGACCGCTGCCGCCTGCACGTGATCGCCCAGGTCCACCGCGCCGTTGACGGTGCTGGCCTTCTGTATCACTGCGTTGTCGCCCACGCGGACGGCACCGTTGACCGTGCTCACATTGCCGGCATGTTGCCCGGCATCCACGCGCACGGTGCCGTTGACCTTGTCGATGTCGCCGTCGGCGGCCTGGGCCAGGACGGGCAGGGTCAGGGCGAGGGCGATGGCAAGCAGATGACGACGCATGGCGAACTCCGTGTAAGTGGGTAACGGATCTAGGATGCACCTGCGCGAGCCCGGGTTTAGCATGACCTTCGACAGGGGGCGCGGCGATTTGACGGGGCCCGGGCGGAGCCTCACCATCACGGGTTTCCCGCCGCGAATTCCCGCCATGTACAAGCTCGTACTCATCCGTCACGGCCAGTCCCAGTGGAACCTCGACAACCGCTTCAGCGGCTGGGCCGACGTGGATCTCACCGAACAGGGCAGGGCCGAAGCCGCCGAAGCGGGCCGCCTGCTGAAGGCCGAGGGCTATGCTTTCGACGTGGCGCACACCTCCGTGCTCAAGCGCGCCGTGCGTACCCTGTGGGGCGTGCTCGATGGCGTGGACCAGATGTGGTTGCCCGTGGTTACCGACTGGCGCCTCAACGAGCGCCACTACGGCGGCCTCACCGGCCTCAACAAGGCTGAGACGGCAGCCAAGTACGGCGAGGACCAGGTCAAGGTGTGGCGTCGCAGCTACGACATCCCGCCGCCGCCGCTCGACCGCGCCAGCAACGAGTCGGTGAACGACCCGCGCTACGCCAACCTCGACCCGTCGATGATCCCGGACACCGAGTGCCTGAAGGACACCGTCGACCGCGTACTGCCCTACTGGCACGACGTGCTGGCGCCGGCGATCGCCTCCGGCCAGCGCGTGGTGGTGGCAGCGCACGGCAATTCGCTGCGCGCGCTGGTGAAGTACCTGGACAACATCTCCGACGAGGAGATCACCGAGCTCAACATTCCCAACGGCGTGCCGCTGGTGTACGAGTTCGACAAGGACCTCAAGCCGATCCGCCATTACTACCTGGGCGACGCCGACGCCATCGCCGCGAAGATGGCCGCCGTGGCCAACCAGGGCAAGGCGAAGTAAGGCCTTCCCCGCCGCGGGTGACGCCTGTCACCCGCGATGGCGGCGGCCCGTCAGTCGTACCGGCCGCATGGCCTCGCTAAGCTGCCTCGCATGCCACGCCGAGGCCGTCGCGATGACCCCGAACATGATTTCTGCGCTGATGATCCCGCTGATGGCCTTCGTCGTCTGGCGCCGTGTGCGCGGCAGCTTCGGGCGGCAGCCGATCCGCCGCCAGCGGATGATCTTCCGCATCGTCGTCTTCTGTGTCGTCGCCGGCCTGCTGGGGCTGAGCGGGCTGCACAACGTCCGGCTGCTCGAGGGCCTCGCGGGAGGCGTGCTGGCGGGCGCTGCGCTGGGTACGGTCGGCCTGCGCCTGACGCACTTCGAGCGCGATGCGCAGGGCAACGACCTCTACATTCCCAACGCCTGGATCGGTGGCCTGGTCACTGCCTTGCTGATCGGGCGCCTGGCCTGGCGTCTGCTGGTCGTCATGCCGCAGCTGCAGGGCCTGGCGATGGCGCACGCGGCCCCGCCGATGGGCAACAGCCCGCTGACACTGGCCATCTTCGGCCTGATGATCGGCTACTACGTCTGTTACTTCGCCGGCCTGCTGGTGCATCACCGCCGTTTCGAACGGGGCCAGCTGGCGGGCTGACGGGCTTACAACGCGTCGGCGTCCATCTCGCCGGTGCGGATGCGGATGACCTGCTCCAGCGGGCTGACGAAGATCTTGCCGTCGCCGATCTTGCCGGTCTTGGCCGATGCCTGGATGGCCTCGACCACGCGGTCCACCTGCTCGTCGGCCACGGCCACTTCCAGCTTGATCTTGGGCAGGAAGTCGACCACGTACTCGGCGCCGCGATAGAGTTCGGTATGGCCTTTCTGCCGGCCAAAGCCCTTGACCTCGGTCACCGTGATGCCCTGCACCCCCACCTCGGCCAGGGCTTCGCGCACATCGTCCAGCTTGAACGGCTTGATGATCGCAACCACCAGCTTCATGGGTTTTCCTCTCGTCGTTGGGGCACCCGCTTCAGCGGGTGGGCCGGGGAACGGCATTTTGCCTGTCGGGGCGGTCAACTGTCGCCCCGGTATGTTCTGTAGGAAAATTCCTACTCACAGAAGTGGAGCATGCCGATAGTGGCATTTGAACTTATGAACCTAAACTTCCTTCCGACGAGTTCGAGGTGCTATCCATGATGGATAGGCAGGATATCGATCAACTTGCCCAGCGTCTTGTTTCGTTGGTTCCGCCAGGATTGGCTCAGGCGCAACAGGATTTGCGCACCAACTTCGGCGATGTCCTGGCGCAGGGATTGCGCCGCCTTGACCTAGTCACCCGCGAAGAGTTTGAGGTCCAGACTCAACTGCTGGCGCGTACCCGCGCCAAGGTTGAGGCCCTGGAGAAGCGAATCGCAGATCTTGAGGCTGGTGCCGGCACCTGACGAATGACGGGTGCGGCACGGGCCCATGTCCCGGGAGCCGCCCCCGATTTGTCACCCTCACCCCGAGAACGGTCGGGGGCGGCTATTTTTCTCTGCAGGTCGCTTGAGGGAGTTGCTCCGTGTTTCAGCCTGGCAGCCACTCCCGCGCCCGTCTCCCACGAGCGTCATGAGTCTTGCCGTCACTCTCAGCCGGGCCCAGGAGGGCGTGGCGGCGCCGCAGGTCATGGTGGAAGTCCACCTGTCTGGCGGCCTGCCCGGCACCAATATCGTGGGACTTCCAGAAGCGGCCGTGCGCGAAGCGCGCGACCGCGTTCGCGTGGCGATCCAGAACACCGCGTTCGAGTATCCCAACCGCAAGGTCACGGTGAACCTCGCCCCCGCCGAACTGCCCAAGGATGGCGGGCGCTTCGACCTTGCCATCGCGCTGGGCATCCTGGCTGCCGGCGGGCAGGTGCCGCGAGAGAAGCTGGACGATTGCGAATTCCTGGGCGAGCTTGCCCTGTCCGGCGCCTTGCGCGGGGTTTCGGGTGTGCTGCCGGCCCTGTTGCGCGCGCGGGCGCGCGGCCGGCGCGTGGTGGTTCCGCGTGCCAATGCCGCCGAGGCGGCGCTGGTCGCCGATGCTGAGGTGCTGGTCGCCGACACGCTGGCCGATGTCTGCGGCTGGCTGCGCGGTGCACATGACCTGGCGCCGCCCGGCGAAGCCTCCGCCATCTACGACGGAACCATTGGCCCCGACCTCGCCGACGTGCGCGGCCAGTTGCAGGCGCGCCGCGCGCTGGAGATCGCTGCCGCCGGTGGCCACCATCTGTTGCTGCTCGGCCCACCGGGTACAGGCAAGACCATGCTGGCCGAGCGACTGCCGGGCATCCTGCCGCCGCTCACCGAATCGGAGGCGCTGGAAACCTGCGCCATCCTCTCTGTCGCCGGCCAGACGGTCGATCCCAAGCTCTGGCGTCGGCGGCCTTTCCGCGCACCGCACCACACGAGTTCCGCCGTGGCCCTGGTGGGCGGTGGCGCGGTGCCGCGCCCGGGCGAGATCTCGCTGGCCCACAACGGCGTGCTGTTCCTGGATGAGTTGCCTGAATTTGGCCGGCATGTGCTGGATGTGCTGCGCGAGCCGATGGAATCCGGGCACATCGTCATTTCGCGCGCGGCGCGCCAGTCGACGTTTCCGGCCCAGTTTCAGCTAGTGGCGGCCATGAATCCCTGCCCCTGCGGCTACGCGGGCGATCCGCGCCAGCGTTGCCAGTGCACGCCCGATCAGGTGCAGCGCTATCGCGGCCGGGTTTCCGGGCCGCTGATGGACCGCCTGGACCTCTGCATCGAAGTACCGCGCGTTCCGCTGGGTGAGCTGGGTACGCCGCGCGGGCCGAACGACGAGGACTCGGGCACCGTCCGGTCCCGGGTGATCAAGGCCCGCCAGCACGGCCTGATGCGCGCCGGCCGGGCGAACGCCGAGATCAGCACCCGCGAACTGGAGCGCGACTGCGCGCTGGGGCCTGCCGAGCGGCATTGGTTCGAAGGGGCGCTGGAGCGGCTGGGGTACTCGGCGCGTGCCTATCACCGCACGCTGCGCGTGGCCCGGACCATTGCCGATCTCGACGGCGGCGCCGCCCTGCTGGATCGTTCCCATCTGGCCGAAGCCTTGATGTATCGCCGTTTCTGAGACGGCAGACCATGCCAAATGGCGCTTGCGGGCAATTTTTGAACTGACGGGTATTGACTTGGGTTGGGCGAGGCGTATTATCTGTACCCGCTAGTTCTGCATTGAACTATGCCTGCCACCCCGGTATCGGTACTCCCCTCCCCTCCCCCGTCCGATACCGGGGCTTGGCCCTTTCCTCCCGACGCGCCCAACCCCTTCAAACCGTTGCTCCTGCGTGAGATGGACGGTCTCTTCGCGTGCGTGATCCGATAGTTGCCGCTGCGATCGCTCGAAGGACCGTGCATGACGCTGGATCTCGGACTGTTGCTGGTGTGCATTCTCGGCGTCGGTTTTCTCGCCCAATGGCTGGCCTGGCGGGTGAGGCTGCCCGCCATCCTGTTCCTCCTGCCTGCCGGCATCCTGATGGGGCCGGTGGTGGGCGTGCTGGCGCCGGACAGATTGCTGGGGCCGCTGTTGTTCCCGGTGGTGTCGCTGGCCGTGGCGCTGATCCTGTTCGAAGGCAGCCTGACCCTGCGCTTCAGCGAGCTGCGCGAGATCGGTCGCGCCGTGCGCGGACTGGTGACCTATGGCGCCGTGATCGCCGTCTTCCTGCTTGGCGTGGCCGCGCACTATCTCGCGGGCCTGAGCTGGGAAGTCGCGCTGCTGTTCGGTGCGCTGACCTGCGTCACCGGCCCCACCGTGATTGCGCCGATGCTGCGCACGGTGCGGCCGAATGCGCGCATCGCCAATACCCTGCGCTGGGAAGGCATCGTCATCGATCCACTGGGTGCCCTGTTTGCCGTGCTGGTGTACGAAGCCATCGTGTCCCGCCACCAGGGCCATACCATCGGCGTCTTCCTTGCCGTGGTCGCCAGCGGCGTGCTGGTCGGCCTGCTGGCGGCGTGGACGCTCGCCTTCCTGCTGCGACGCCAGATGATCCCGGAATACCTGCGGAACTACGGCACGCTGGTCGCGGTGCTGCTGGCGTTCACCGTATCGAACGCGATCACGCATGAGTCGGGCCTGCTCGCGGTGACGATCATGGGCATCGCGCTCGGCAACATGCGTGGCGTGCACATCGACGATATCCTCGATTTCAAGGAGAACCTCACCACCCTGCTGGTGTCGACGCTCTTCATCCTGCTGGCGGCGCGACTGAGCTGGCCGTTGCCGGACGGCGTACTGTGGTCGGGCATCGTCATCTTTCTGGTGGCCCAGCTGGTCGTGCGTCCCGTCACGGCCGTTCTCGCCAGCATCGGCAGCGCATTGAGCTGGCGTGAGCGCGCGCTCATCGCATGGATCGCACCGCGCGGCATCGTGGCGGCGGCGGTCTCCGCCCTGTTCGCGTTGAAGCTCGAAGCGCTCGGCATGCCAGGGGCCCGGCAACTGGTGCCGCTCGTCTTCATCCTGATCATCGGCACCGTCGTCGTGCAGAGTGCCACGGCGCGCCCGCTGGCCCGCTGGTTGAACGTGGCCGAACCCGATCCCAACGGCGTGCTCATCTACGGCTCGGATCAGGCAGCGCGCGTGGTGGCGCGCGCCTTGGTGGACGCAGGTTTCCACGTCGTGGTGGCCGACGAGCACTGGGATGGCATCAGGCAGGCGCGCATGGAAGGCCTGCCGACCTTCTTCGGTTTTCCTGCGTCGTCGTACGCCGAGCGCCATCTCGATCTCACGGGCGTCGGCCGCCTGCTGGCGATGTCGAACAACCGCGAGCGCAATGCCTTGAGCTGTGTGTATTACCGGCAGGAATTCGGGCGCGGCAAGGTCTATCGACTGACCAATGACGATGCGCAGGCAACGGACGGCCGCGTGCAGCTCGGTGGCGATCTCGCGGCACCCGCCTTGTTCGAGGCGGGCATGACGCACGAGCGCTTCCTGGAGCGACTCGCCGACGGCTGGCGCATCAAGTCGACGCGACTGACGGCCACGTTCGACTGGCCGAACTTCATCGAGCAATACGGTTCGCCAACGGTGTTGTTGTTCGGCGTGGAAGAGAAAGGCGCGTTGCGCGTGGCGTCGGAGAAGCGCGAGCTGGAACCGCGTCCGGGCTGGACGGTGATTGCGCTGGTGCCGCCGGAAGCCGCACCTTAGTCACCCATTCCCTGCGTGCATGCGTGGGGGCGCTGGACAGGGCCGCGCTCCCCACGCACGCGTCGACGTCCGTGTCGGCTTACGCGAGGCAGGCACTGGTCAGGCGGCGCTGGCCTGACGCGAGGCGTGGAACTGCGCCTCTTCGGTGGAACCCTTGAGCGCGGTGGTGGACGACTGCCCTTGCTGGATGGCCTGAGTCACGGCGTCGAAGTAGCCCGTGCCCACTTCGCGCTGGTGCTTCACCGCGGTGAAGCCACGCTCGGCGGCGGCGAACTCCTTCTCCTGCAGTTCCACGAACGCGCTCATCTGGCGACGGGCGTAACCATAAGCCAGATCGAACATGCCGTAGTTAAGGCTATGGAAACCGGCCAGGGTGATGAACTGGAATTTGTAGCCCATGGCGCCCAGTTCCTTCTGGAACGTCGCGATGGTCGCGTCGTCCAGGTTCTTCCTCCAGTTGAAGCTCGGCGAGCAATTGTAGGCCAGCAGCTTGCCCGGGTACTTCGCGTGGATCGCCTCGGCGAACTTGCGCGCTTCTTCCAGGTTCGGCTTGCTGGTCTCGCACCACACGAGATCGGCGTACGGCGCATAGGCGAGTCCACGGCTGATGGCCTGGTCCAGGCCGGGCCGCACGCGGAAGAAGCCTTCCACCGTGCGTTCGCCGGTGACAAACGGCTTGTCGTTGTCGTCGATGTCGGAGGTGAGCAGATCCGCGGCATCCGCATCGGTGCGGGCCACGATCAGCGTGGGCACGCCGAGCACGTCAGCGGCGAGGCGTGCGGCGTTGAGCTTGTCCACGGCTTCGCGCGTCGGCACCAGCACCTTGCCGCCCATATGGCCGCACTTCTTCACCGAGGCGAGCTGGTCTTCGAAATGTACGCCGGCGGCCCCCGCCTCGATCATCGCCTTCATCAGCTCGAACGCGTTGAGCACGCCGCCAAAGCCGGCCTCCGCGTCGGCCACGATGGGCACCATCCAGTCGATGTCGTTCTGCCCTTCCGCATGGTGCAATTGGTCCGCGCGCAGCAGCGTGTTGTTGATGCGCTTGACCACCTGCGGCACGGAATTGGCCGGATACAGCGACTGGTCGGGATACATCTCGCCAGCGAGGTTGGCATCCGCCGCCACCTGCCAGCCGCTCAGGTAGATGGCCTGCAGGCCGGCCTTCACCTGCTGCATGGCCTGGTTGCCGGTGAGCGCACCCAGCGCATTGACGAAGTCTTCCTTGTGCAGCGACTTCCACAGGCGCTCTGCGCCGCGACGGGCCAGCGAATGCTCCACCTGCACCGTGCCGCGCAGGCGCGCTACGTCTTCCGGGCTGTAATGGCGCTGGATACCGCTCCAGCGAGGGTTGTTCTTCCAGTCAATGGCGATCTGTTCAGCGGTGGGAAGCGCGTTCTTCATGGCATGACTCCAGTGCGTGCTTGCTCTTTCGTAGGGGCGCACTTGTCCGCGACCGTCGCGCGGCGGCGCATCCGGTCCTTGGAGTGGTCGCGCACACGTGCGCTCCTACGGTGAAAAGGCGGTGGTCAGTCGATCTGGGCGTAAGCGGCCAGGGTGAGGAAATCGCCGAGTTCGTCGGCGTGCGTGAGTTGCCGGAGCAGCGCGGCCGCCTGTTCGGCGCGATGCGCTAACGGGCTGTTGCTTTCGACCAGGCGATGCGTGTGCTTGACCAGTGCGTGGTCGAACAAGGCGAAATCGATGGGCGCGTGGTCGGTGAATTCCAGCGGGCCGCGATGCAGCCACTGCCAGATCTGCGAGCGTGCGATTTCGGCGGTAGCCGCGTCCTCCATCAGGTGATGGATCGGCACGCAGCCCTGCCCGTCCAGCCACGAGGCGGTATAGCGCAGCGCCACTTCCACGTTGTTGTCGAAACCAGCGCGCGTGATGGTGCCGCTGCACGGCGCGATCAGCTGGTCGCGGCACACTTTCACGTCGTTGCGTGCGACGTTGAGCTGGTTGGGCGAAGGCATGTACTTGTCGAACACTTCCTGCGCCACCGGCACCAGCGCGGGATGCGCCACCCAGGTGCCGTCATGGCCGGCCTGCACCTCGCGCAGCTTGTCGGCGCGCACCTTGGCCAGTGCAGCGTCGTTGGCGGCTTCGTCGCCCTTGATCGGAATCTGCGCAGCCATGCCGCCCATCGCAAATGCGCCGCGGCGATGACAGGTCTGGATCAGCAGCTCCGAGTACGACTTCAGGAAGGGCACCGTCATTAGCACCTGGCTGCGGTCGGGCAGCAGGCGGTCGCGATGGCTGCGGAAGGTCTTGAGGTAGGAAAAGATGTAATCCCAGCGCCCACAGTTGAGGCCGACCACGCGGCCGCGCAGCGCATGCAGGATTTCGTGCATCTGGAACACGGCCGGCAGCGTCTCGATCAGCACGGTGGCCTTCATGCAGTCCGGCGGCAGGTCGAGCGCGGCTTCGGCAGCAGCCATCACGTCGTCCCACAGCGCGGCCTCTTCCATCGCCTGCAGCTTGGGCAGGTAGAAATAGGGGCCGCGATCGCGCGATTGCAGCGCCTGCGCGTTGTGGAAGGCGTACAGGCCGAAATCCACCAGCGCGCCGGCCATCGGCTCGCCGTCGACGGTGATATGGCGCTCAGGCAGGTGCCAGCCGCGCGGACGCACGATCAGCACGGCCGGGTTGCCGTTGACGCGGTAATGCTTGCCCTCGGGCGAGGTGTATTCGATCGAGCCGCTCACCGCATCGCGCAGGTTGATCTGCCCGTCGATCTGATTGGCGAAGGTGGGCGCCGAGGAGTCCTCGAAGTCCGCCATGAACACCTTCGCCCCGGAATTGAGCGCGTTGATGATCATCTTGCGCTCGACCGGGCCGGTGATCTCCACGCGGCGGTCACGCAGGGCGGC
Organism: Dyella japonica A8; assembly: GCF_000725385.1. NCBI lineage: Bacteria > Pseudomonadati > Pseudomonadota > Gammaproteobacteria > Lysobacterales > Rhodanobacteraceae > Dyella > Dyella japonica. Next base: position 985,775 of record NZ_CP008884.1, read on the forward strand.
CGGGATCGGGGCGACCGTCCAGTGGCCCTCGCGGATGGCCACGGTGTCGGCGCGGAAGTCCGGCAGCTCGCCGGCGTCGTACCGGGCCTGACGGGCGTCGCGGGCCGCCAGCAGGTCCAGGCGGCGGGCATCGAACTGGCGGTGCAGCCCAGCCAGGAAGGCCAGGGCCTGGGGGGTGAGGATGGCATCGTGCGCCGGCGTGGTGGCGCCGTGGACCTGTGCCGGGGCGAGAACGACGCGTTCCTTGGGGACAGCCATGGGGGCGAACCTCGGTGATGACGATGGGATGACACTAGGTCACCGAAATTAGCTTTGACAAAGCAAATGTTTCAATCTTTGCTATTGTGTTTATCAATGTGTCTGGCAACTCATTGAGTGAAAAGCCATGAAAGACCCTGAAAAAATGCTGCAGGTGCGGAAAAAAGGCCGATCCAAGACCTTGCGGCGGCGAAAGGGAGATCGTCCGGCAGCGGACGAGGCCGGCCGCTACTACTACAAGGGCAACCGCCAAAAGCAGATGCGTGCCTTCGTCTACACCGTGAAGCTGGGCACCTTGACCCGCGCGGCCGAGGCCCTGTTTCTGTCTCAGCCAACGGTGAGCCTGCAGCTCCAGGCGCTGGAGCGGGAGCTGGGCGTGAGCCTGCTGGAGCGCCGCCGCCGCCGTATCAACCTCACCGACGCGGGCGAGGTGCTGTACGAGCTGGCGCGCCCGCTGGTGGAAGGCTGGGAGCACCTCGACCGCGACTTCCACGCCAAGGTGAAGGGCATGCAGGGCGGCAGGCTGATCATTGCCGCGGGCAGCTCGACCATCCAATACCTGCTGCCCGACCTGGTGCGTCGCTACCGCGAAAGCTTCCCTGAGGTGCAATTGCAGCTTGCCAACGTCACCGGCAAGGACGGCCTGGCGCTACTGCGCGCGGACGAGGCGGATTTCGCCATCGGCTCCATGCTCGACGTACCCAACGACATCGCCTGGGCCCCGGTACATCACTACGACCCCATGCTGATCATGCCGACCGATCATCCCTTGGCGTCCAAAGCCACGGTGACGTTGCAGGATCTCTCTCCTTACGGCCTGATCCTGCCGCCGCAACGCCTGTCCACCTATCGGCTTGTCGACCTCGTATTCCAGCAGCAACAGGTGCCCTACCGGGTGGCTATCGAGGTGGGCGGCTGGGACGTGATCAAGGAATACGTCGCGATGGGGCTGGGCATTTCCATCGTCACCGGCATCTGCATCACCGAGGCCGATCGCGGACGTCTGGCCGTCCGAAACATGACGCAGTACTTCCCGCAGCGCAGCTATGGTGTGGTGATGCGCAAGGGCAAATTCCTCAGTCCGGAGGCGAGGGCGTTCATCGATCTGGTGAAGCCGGGATTGTTGACGCACCGCGATTACGACGAGTCAGGACATTCCGAGCGCTGAATCCCGCCGCTCTTCTGTGGGAGCGCACCCTGTGCGCGACAAGCCAACGGAGCGGTAATCACGAGACACCCCCGTCGCGCACAGGGTGCGCTCCCACAGGGTTCGAGGGTCAATGCCGGCCTTGCAGCGCCAGCTTCACCCCAAACCCCAGCAACACCGTGCCGCACACGCGATCCATCCACTGGCCGAAACGCGGACGCGTCGTCAGCAGCCGATGGATGTGCCCGCCGAGCAGCGCCAACACCATCGACCACATTGTGCCAGTGCCGATGAAGCTCAGACCAAGCACCAGCAGGCCGAGCTGCGGATGCGCCGCCTGCATGGACACGAACTGCGGCAGGAAGGCGAGGAAAAACAGTGCCACCTTGGGATTGAGCACATTGGTCAGCATGCCTTGCCGGAACGCCGCTGCCAGGCCCATGCCGCGCGTTACCGTCGGCTGGCGTGCTCCGCTGCGCGCCACCAGCATGCGCAGGCCGATCCACACCAGATAGGCCGCACCCAGGTACTTCAGCACGGAAAAGGCGAGGGCAGAGGTCATGAGGATCGCGGAAATGCCCAGCACCGCCGCCAGCGTGTGCACGATGCAACCGGCATTGATGCCCAGCGCGGCAGCCATGCCGACGCCACGGCCTTCGCGGCCGCTGCGCGTGAGGATGTAGAACGTATCCAGCCCCGGCGTCAGGTTCAGCGCGATGCAGGCGAGCAGGAAGGCGTCGAAATGCAGGATGCCAAGCGTGTTCATGCAGTAAGGCCGAAGGGTTGCATCAAGGGGGTGTGGCCACGAGTTTGAGCGGGCTGTCCAGCGCGATGGGGACGTCGGCAAAGGTGGTTGGGACGTTCCTATCGTCGGGCGAAATGGACCGCGGCGAATCGGAGGCCCTTCTGAGCTCCTCGTAGGCGCCGCTTCCCCCGATCTCGTTCAAGCTAAAGCTGACAGGAATGCGCACGTGTGTCGCGACGGGGCGTCCGTCTACCTGTTCCGGCATGACGTGCGTCTGGGAGAAGGCGCGCATGGTGGCGTCGTAAAAGGATTTGCCGGCTCTGCCGCCTGTCGTTTCGGCTTCCACCACGTGGATATCGGTATAGGTGCCGGCTGCAGTTACCGTGGCGGCAATGGTGACCTGTGCCTGGGTGCGGGCTTGAATCATTCCCTTGGGATAGTGCGGATAGGCATCAAAGGCCGGGCCCGGGCCATGCGAGACGTAGTGAAGCCTCAAGGAGAACTTTCCAGCATCCTCGTGCTTCTGCGCGCGCAACATGACGTAAGTGAGCGAGCTAGTCGCTACGCCATTGATGGTCGCCGGAACGAAACGCAAGGGTTTGACGGTCTGGATGGCGAGTGCTTCCAGCTGCGGTAGGGCTCCCGTGCCGAGCAACTCCGCCTGTGCCACCTGCCCGGTGGCATCGACGTGGGTGGCCACGACGATGAAAGGGTAAACATCTTCCCAGCCATCACTCGTCGCCTCCTTTCCGAGCAAGGCCGAGGGCAGGACCATCAACAACGTTGCGGCACACCACGACAGCATCTTCATCTTCCTTCCCCCCAAGCAAGAATGACGGATGACTACGACAAGGCTGCTTGAACTACCGACGCATCAATTCGCGTCGCGATGCTTCCCCCGATACGGCGTGAACAGCGCGCGGATGCGCACCATGTCGGCATCCGGATCATCGGTGGCACGCACTACCGGGCCAAAGGTAAACGTCTTGGACGGGTAGTCGAGGAACAAGGTCTGGATCGGCACGTTGGCATCGTGCGCGATGCGCAGGAAGCCCGACTTCCAGTTCTTCACCTTCTTGCGCGTGCCCTCGGGCGTGATGCCCAGCCACATGCGGTCCTTGTCGCGGAACCGCTGCACCATCTGGTCCACCACGTTGAGCGCCGCGCTGCGGTTGATCGGGATCATGCCGATGGGGCGCAGGATGAGGCCCAGCGGCCCGTCCAGCACCTCGCGCTTGATCATGATGTTGATGTCCACGCCAAGGCCGATCTTCATCAGCAGGCCGTAGTAGCCATCCCAATACGACGAATGCGGGGCGCCGATGATGATCAGCTTGGGCTCGTTCGGCAGCTGGCCGATGAGCTTCCAGCCGGACAGGCGCAGCAGGCAGCGCGCGAACCACGGCCAGAATCTGCTGTTGAGCTTGGGTGCTTCGGGTGGGGCAGGGGGGAGCATCGGCGTGCTCATTCGCGACTCCAGTCACGCGACCGTGTTTGCTTGATCTTGCCGCGCTGTTGCTTGCCGGCGAGGCGCCGTTCCTGCGAGCCGCGGGTGGGTTTGGTGGCAATGCGTGCCTTGGGTACGACCAGCGCGGCGCGGATGATCTCGACCAGCCGCTCGCGGGCGTCCTCGCGGTTGCGGCCCTGGTCGCGGAAGCGCCGTGCCTGGATCACCAGCACGCCTTCGTCGGTCAGGCGGCGGTCGCGCCGGGCCAGCAGGCGTGCGCGCAGCGGTTCAGGCAGGGAAGGCGAGCGCGCCACGTCGAAACGCAGCTCGACGGCGCTTTCGGTGCGGTTGACGTGCTGTCCGCCGGGGCCGTCTGCGCGAAGGAAACGCTCAGTCAGCTCGGTCTCTGGCAGGACGATGGATCGGCTGATGGTGAGCATGGCGCGAAGTTTAACGGGCGCGCATGACGCGCCGCCACGACGCAGCGCATCAGAGTTCGGGAAGCGACCAGCCGAAACGTTCGAGCAAGCCCTGGTAGGCCGCATCCAGGGGGGCTTCCAGCCGCATCGGCTCACCCGTGAGGGGGTGGGCAAAGCTCAGTCGCCAGGCGTGCAACAGCATGCGGTGGCAGCTGAAGTACTGCTTGTACAGGCGGTTGTGGTCGCCACGGCCGTGCTGGCAGTCGCCGATGATGGGGTGGTGGACGTGCGCCATATGCTTGCGGATCTGGCGGAACCGGCCGGTGTGCGGCTCAGCCAGCACCAGCGCGTAGCGCTGCTGGGGGTAGCGGCCGAGCGCGATGGGCACTTCCACCGTGGCCAGCCGGCGATAGCTGGTGCTCGCCTCGCGCCGCGGACCCGTTTCGCGCGAGCCGGGCAGGGCATAGTCGATCAACGCTTCTTCCGGCTCCGGCCAGCCGCGCACCACGGCCAGGTACTGCTTGTGCACGTCGCGTCCCATGAACTGCTCGCCGAGTGCGGCAGCGATCTCGGAAGAGCGGGCCACCAGCAATACGCCGCTGGTGGCGCGATCGAGCCGGTGGGCGAGATAGGTGATGCCGCCCACTTGTTCGCGCAGCAGGTCGATGAGGAATTCCTCGGCGTTGCCGACCATCTTGGAGCGATGCACGGCGAGGCCCGCAGGCTTGTTCACCGCGATGAGGGCGTCGTCTTGGTAGAGGATTTCGAGCATCTGGGACATCAGAAAGGGTAGGGGTGCCCGGAGAATTCAATAGAACCGTCATCCCCGCGAAAGCGGGGATCCAGTGCCTTTCGCACTTATCTTTGAAGATAAAAAAAGTCGCTGGATGACCAGCCCTTCGGCTGTTGAAAGTACGCCTCCCGCTTTCGCGGGGATGACGGCGAGGGCGATTCAGCGGCGTGGCCAGCCCGCAGCAAACGCGATCAATCCAGCGACGCCAACGGCGGAGGCATGCCAAGCTCCATGCACGGGCGCCAGCGTCCACAACACCGCGCTGCCAACAAGCAGGCTGCTGCCCAGCAAACCAAACGACAGCGCACGCCGCGTGCGCTGCGCCTCCTCGCGCTGCTGTTCCAGCGCGCGCGGATCGCTGATCGCCTGCCGCTCGCCCTTGGCCACTTGCTGCAAGGCATTGCGCACCAGTTCCGGAAACTGCGGCGCGGCATGGAACCACTCCGGCAGATGCTTGCGCAGCTCGCGCAGCGTACGGCGCGGGCTATAGCGTTCACGAAGGATGCGCTTGAGTACCGGATGCGCCACCGCCCAGATATCGATCTGCGGATCGAGCATGCGGCCGACGCCTTCGATGTTGAGCAGGGTCTTCTGCAGCAGGATCAACTGCGGCTGCAGCGTGAGCTCGTAACGCCGTGCGGTCTGGAACAGCTTCACCACCAGCTCGGCCAGTGAAATCTGCGACAGCGGCCGGGTGAAGTAAGGCTCGCACACGGTACGCACCGCGGCGGTGAGCTCGTCGATGCGCACTGTCGAAGGCATCCAGCCCGCGTCCACGTGCAACTGCGCGATGCGCGCGTAATCACGTTCGAACAGCGCGATGAAATTCTGCGCCAGCCAGTACTGGTCCTGTTCCGGCAGCGAGCCCATGATGCCGAAATCCAGCGCGATGAAGCGCGCATCGTTCGGTCGCGAGGTGTCCACCCAGATATTGCCGGGGTGCGCATCGGCGTGGAAGAAGTTGTCGCGGAACACCTGCTCGTAGAACAGCCGCACGCCCTTCACCGCGAGCGCCTTGCGGTCGATGCCGGCGGCATCGATGGAGGCGATGTCGTCGCAGCTCACGCCGTAGACACGCTCCAGCGTCAGCACGCGTGCACTGGTGAGATCCCAATGCACCATCGGCACATAGAGGTCTTCACCGCTTTCGAAATTGCGGCGAAGCAGGCTGGCACTGGCGCCTTCGCGCTGCAGATCCAGCTCGTTCTCCAACATCTTCTCGACTTCGGCGACGACGTCGAGTGGGCGGATCTTGTCCGCATTGGGATGCCAGCGCTGCGCCAGTTCGCCCAGCGAGCGCAGCAACTTCACGTCGCGCTCGATCTGCTGGTCGATACCAGGGCGCAATACCTTGACCACCACCGCGTTGCCGTCCTGCAGCGTGGCGGCGTGCACCTGCGCAATGGAGGCGGAAGCCAGCGGCGTTTCGTCGAAGCTGGTGTACAGCGAGGTGATTGGCGCCTTCAGTTCCTGCTCGATGATGGCGCGCGCTTCCGCGCCCGGGAACGGCGGCACCTGGTCCTGCAACTGCGCCAGTTCGTCGGCGATGTCCGCCGGCACCAGGTCGCGGCGCGTGGACAGCACCTGGCCGGCCTTGACGAAGATGGGCCCGAGTTCGGTGAGCGCCAGACGCAGACGCGCCCCCCGCGAGAGGTTCGTCACATCGGTGCGCGGGCGCGCCACGAACGGGCGCACCAGCTTCAGCGGACGAAACAGGTGCGCGGCATCGACCAGTTCGTCGAGGCGATACGCCAGCAACACGGACGCCACGCGCATCACGCGCGGCACGACCTTCAGCGGTGTTCTCACGCGGCAGGCCCCTTCTTCAGGCGCTGCTCCAGCCGCCCAAGGCGTGCTTCCAGCCGGTCGGCGCGTTCGCGCAGGTCGTCCACGCCGTCGAGAAAACCTTCCACTTCACCCGGCGCGGCCGCCACGCGCGCTTCGTCACGCAGCCAGTCGGCCGTGTCGGTGGCGAGATGACTGCCGGTTTCCTTCGCATGCGCCAGCCCCTTGCGCACCGCCTTGGCGAGCGGCACCCCAAGCACATCGCCGAAGGTGCGCGCGAACGCCTCCTCGAAATCAGGCGCGAACTTGCTGGCGAGCTTCTCCAGGCGTCGGGCGAGGTCGGCATCACCGGCGATCTCCACCTTGCCCGGCGCCACGCCCTCGTCGTCGCGCTTCACCAGCATGGCAAGCAGGCTGCCCGGGGTGGCGGCGACGCGCAGGTGGTTGTCGTCCTGCGCCGGGCCGACCTTCAGGCGGTCGCCTTCCACGGTGACCGACAACGCAAGCTCCGGCCCGCGCAGGTGCAATTGCACACTGCGACCGTCGAGCGCGGACAGCCGGGTCTTGGTTTCCGGGTCGAGCGACAAGGTGTGGTTGAGCGCGGTTTCCAGCGCGCGGCCGGCGAGGGCGCGCAGCGGACGGGGGAGCAGTGACTGGAGGGATGGGGCGGTCATTGGGAGATTGTAGCCGCTCGCGTTGTGGGGTCGGTGTGGGGATGGGGTGTGAGCGGATGTTTGAAGGGATGGGCGGGAGCGCGTGGGCATGGGTCGATGTGGCGCGCGGTTTTCGCGTGGATCGTTTTGCACCCTCCCTTTATTGGGCTGCGCGGGGAGCGGCCGTGTATGGCTGAGGTTTTGAGGAGCAGGGGGAAGGTCGGGGGAGAGGGGGCAGCCTTGCCTCACCGCTTCGTTCTTTAGCCGTCATCCCGGCGCCACACAGGGACTAGCTTCGCGTCGCAGGCCGGGATCCAGAGCCTCGGTGTTTGGTTTTAGCGATACGGCGACTTGGCTCGCCTGCCGCGGGCTTCCGTCCTCCTGCCGGAGGTCGGGTCACTTTTCTTTGCTTGCCCAAAGAAAAGTAACCCAAAGAAAGGGCCCCCCGGATGACGCGCCTTCCGGGCCTACGGCCCTCCAGGTGCGCGGTCGGGTTCCGGGCTTTTCGACGGGGCATCCTGCCCCGACGAAAAGTGCCAGGGATCCCTCCCTGGCACCCCTGCGGGGCCTGATCTCCACCCGCCCGCCGCGTCATACGGGGACCCGGGAGATCAAAAGCCAAAAGCCAAAAGCCAAAAGCCAAAAGCCAAAAGCCAAAGGCCAAAGGCCAAAGGCCAAAGGCCAAAGGCCAAAGGCCAAAGGCCAAAGCAAGAGCCCGAGCCGTCAGGGGGCATCCCAAGGTCGCGGGACCCTTGTGGGAGCGCACCCTGTGCGCGACAACCTGACAGAGCGGGAATCGTGATGTGCCGCAGTCGCGCACAGGGTGCGCTCCCACAGAAAAGAGAAAAGCGGGCGACCGTGCGGGTCTCATCGGCACTAAAGCGAGGCGCTGCTTTAAGTCCTCATCGCCATGGTGCGTTGCGAAGCGCTTGGAAGTATCCGCTGTGTGGAGGCGAAGGTTGCCAAGCAACAACTTGCCTCAACCGTTCGGGCTTATCCCAACAGAATGCTGCCAGCTCTGGCTCTTCAGGCCATTTTCTTTGGGTTACTTTTCTTTTGGGCCAGCAAAAGAAAAGTGACTCGGCCTTCGGCAGAAGGTCGAAACGCCCGCTGCGTAAGCGGCCCGATCGCGGGATCGCCTGAGGCGACAACCAACCGCAAAGTCACTGGATCCCGGCCTGCGACGCGAAGCTAGTCCCTGTGGGGCGCCGGGATGACGGTTCTTTTGATGTGGCGGGGCTGGGTCAGGAAGCCCGGTAGATGTGTCGCGCGCGTGGCGCTTGTCCGTCCCTCACTTCCCATGGCCGCACATCAAGACAACGCCTTGGCTGAAACAGGGGCTAGGCCAGCCCACCAACTCAACCCAACCATCACTGCGCCGCGCCAACAAACCCCATCTGCCGCCACGCCTCATACACCGCGACCGCCACGGTATTGGACAAATTCAGGCTGCGGCTATCCGGCCGCATCGGCAACCGCAAACGCTGCGCCTCGGGAATGGCGTCGAGTACCTCGCCAGGCAACCCGGCGGTCTCGCTTCCGAACAGCAGGGCATCGCCCTCCACGAAACGCGCATCCACATGGGCCACGCGACCACGCGTGGAGAACGCGAACACGCGAGGCTGGCCGATGCGCTCAAGGCAGCTGGCGAGGTCGTCGTGCACGGCCAGCTGCGCATATTCGTGATAGTCCAGGCCTGCACGGCGCAGGCGGGCATCGTCCAGCTCGAAGCCCAGGGGCCGGATCAGGTGCAACGAGGCGCCGGTGTTGGCGCACAACCTGATCGCATTGCCCGTATTGGGGGGTATTTCCGGTCGGTAGAGAATGACATGCAGCATCCGGCCATTATCGGGCCTCTCCCTCGGCCCGCAAAACGGAGAGCGTCCTTACTCAGCCGTTGGAAAGGCGCGGGCACACCACGCCATCGGGCGGCAGCGCGCAGACGGTCGGGGCGATCAACTGGCCCGCGCTGCCGGCGGCGGCAAGGCGAATGGCCTGCGGCGAGGAAGTCACCATGGCACCCAGCACGAGTCCGCAAACCAGCAGGCAGGCGACGAAGAGGCTGCGCAGCATCAGGGTTTCGAATTTCATGATCATGTCTCCGATGAAAGGGGGGTAGGTCCTGCACGGTAGATATAGCAAGCCTCGTGCCAAGCCCGCGTTTTTCATCAAGCGACTGTATTTGCTGAATATTTGTGTGCCGCGCGTTGGGGCGCCGGCTGTCCGCGGACAGCGACCGGGCGCTGCCGGACAGCCGGCGGACACTGTCCGGGGGGCGGCCGAGCCCGTTCGGCGGGTCGTTGGCGTCGAACCATGTGAGACCGCCGGGGTCCACTGTGCCATTGGTCATTTGCCAAGGTTCCGGGGCGTGGCTAGCCTCGGTGCGTTCATCCATCCAAAACAGGAGTGTCGTGATGGCAAGAAAGCCCCTCGCCCTGCTCGTCGCAGGCGTACTCAGCATGACGGCTGGCCTGCCCGCGATCGCGGTGCCGCAGGCTGCCGCGGCCGAGGCGACCCAGGCGGTTCCGGATATCGCCTTCACGCGCTTTACGCTGCCCAACGGCCTCACCGTGGTGGTGCACGAGGACCACAAGGCGCCCGTTGTCGCGGTCAGCATCTGGTACCACGTGGGCTCGGCCGACGAGCCCAAGGGCAAGACCGGTTTCGCGCACTTGTTCGAGCACCTGATGTTCTCCGGCTCGGAGAACCACAAGGGCACCTACTTCCAGCCGTTCGAACTGGCCGGTGCCACCGACATGAATGGCACCACCTGGTTCGACCGCACCAACTACTTTGAAACCGTGCCTACCACCGCGCTCGACATGGCGCTGTGGATGGAATCGGATCGCATGGGCCACCTGCTCGGCGCCATCGGCCAGAAGGAGCTCGATACCCAGCGCGGCGTGGTGCAGAACGAGAAGCGCCAGGGCGAGAACCGCCCGTACGGCCGCGTGGATCAGAACATCCTGTCCAACACGTATCCCGGCAACCACCCGTACCAGCACGACACCATCGGTTCGATGGCCGACCTCAACGCGGCCTCGCTGGGCGACGTGAAACAGTGGTTCCACGACTACTACGGCGCGGCCAACACCACCCTGGTGCTGGCTGGCGACATCACCGTGGCGGAAGCCAAGGCCAAGGCCGAGAAGTATTTCGGCGACATCCCGGCGGGCCCGCCGGTGCCGCGCCAGCAGGCGTGGATCACCCCGCTGGAGAAATCCACGCGCGGCGTGCAGCACGACCATGTGGCGCAGACGCGCATCTACCGCACCTGGGTGGTGCCGCAGCTGGGCAGCGATGACGCCATCCAGCTCGATCTGGCCTCCACCGTGCTCGGCGGCGGCAAGACCTCGCGCCTGTACCAGCGCCTGGTCTACCAGGACAAACTGGTCGACGACGTGTCCGCCAGCATTTCGCCGTTCGCGCTGGCCAGCCAGTTCCAGATCCAGGCCGACATCAAGGACGGCGTGGACCAGGCCAAGGTCGAGGCGGTCATCGCCGAAGAGGTGAAGAAGTTCCTCGCCGAAGGCCCGACCGCCGACGAACTCGAGCGCGCCAAGATTGGCAATCGCGCCGGCTTCGTGCGTGGCCTGGAAAAGGTCGGCGGTTTTGGCGGAAAGGCGGTGATCCTGGCCGAGGGTCAGGTCTATCGCGGTGATCCGGGCGCCTACAAGAAGGACCTGGAGCGCGCCAACGCCGCTACCCCGGCCAGCGTCAAGGCGGCCGCCGACAAGTGGCTAAGCAAGGGCGACTACCTGCTGACCGTGCTGCCTGCCGGTGCCAACGACAACCTGGATGCCGAGGACGCCAAGGTCGTCGCGCTTGGTTCGCAGGAAGGCCGCCCCGTCGCCAAGATGCCCGCAAAGCACGACTACGTCGTTGGCAAGAACCAGGTGGACCGCAGCAAGGGCGTGCCGCAGGTCGCGCAGTTCCCCGATCTGAAGTTCCCGGAACTCGAGCGCGGCAAGCTCAAGAACGGCATCGAGGTGATCCTGGCGCAGCGCCACACCATCCCGGTGACGCACGTGCAGCTGATGTTCGACGCCGGCTACGCGGCTGACCAGGGCCGCAAGCTCGGCACCGCCAGCTTCACCACCACGCTGATGAACGAGAGCACCAAGGATCTCGACTCGGTGGAAGTGGCCAAGCGCAAGCAGCGCCTGGGGGCGATCACCCGCATCGGCTGCGGCCTGGACGCATGTTCCGCGTCGCTCAATGCGTTGAACGACCAGCTGCAGCCGTCGCTGGCACTGTTCGCCGACATCGTGCGCAACCCGGCCTTCAAGGCGGACGATATCGAGCGCATCCGCGGCCAGTGGCTGGCCGGTATCGCGCAGGAGAAAACCCAGCCGACCGCGCTGGCGCTGCGCACCCTGCCGCCGCTGCTGTATGGCGCCAACCATGCCTACGGCATCCCGTTCACTGGTTCGGGCACGGAAGCGGCCATCAAGGCCATGCAGGCGTCGGACCTCACCGCGTTCCAGCATGACTGGCTGCGCCCGGACAACGTGAAGATCCTCGTCGCGGGCGATACCACGCTGCAGCAGATCATCCCGCAGCTGGACGCCGCCTTCGGCGACTGGAAGGCCCCGTCCACCGCCGTGCCGAAGAAGAACATCGCCACCGTGGCCGCGCAGGCCAAGCCGCGCGTGTTCCTGATCGACAAGCCGGATGCGCCGCAGTCGCTGATCCTCGCCGGCCTGCTCGCACCGTCGAGCAAGGCGCCGAACGAGCTGGCCATCGACGTCGCCAACGGCGCCTTCGGCGGCAGCTTCACCTCGCGCCTCAACATGAACCTGCGCGAGGACAAGCGCTGGGCCTATGGCGCCTTCAGCTTCATGCGCGATGCGATCGGCCAGCGCCCGTTCCTGATGTATGCGCCGGTGCAGACCGACAAGACCGCCGAGTCCGCCAACGAAGTATCCAAGGAAGCCAACGCTGTTATCGCCGCCCGTCCGCTCACCCAGCAGGAAGTGGACAAGATCAAGGACTCCAACGTCCGTGGCCTGCCGGGCAGCTTCGAGACCGGCTCTGAAGTGCTGGGCGCGATGAGCGAGATCGTCCAGTACAACCGTCCGGACGATTACGTGCAGACCCTCAAGGCCCGCACCGAAGCCGTCACGCAGCCGCAGGCGGAAGACGCGATCAAGGAGATCATCAAGCCGACCGCGTTGACCTGGGTGATCGTGGGTGACCTGAAGAAGATCGAGGCACCGGTGCGCGCGCTGAACCTGGGCGACGTGCAGGTGATCGACGGCGACGGCAAGCCGGCGGCGGCCAAGCCGTCGAAGTAAGCCTGAGATCCCGTGGGGAGTTGTTCACGTCCCCGGGTTAGGATGGAGGCCGGGCGGGGAACCGCCCGGCCTTTTCTTGTTTATGTCCAAGCGGAGCTATCCATGCGCAAGACCCTGCTGTTGCTCGTTCCCATCGCGCTGCTCGGCGCGTGCACCTATGGCATCACGCTGGACGATGCCGGGAAGAACGTCCGCACGGCCTGGAGTGGCGACGTGTCCCAGTGCCGCGACCTGGGCAAGGTCACCGTGTCCGTGATGGATCACGTGGGCCCGGTCAATCGCAACGACATCAAGGTGCGCGACGAGCTGGAAGTCATGGCGCGCAACGAAGCGGCCAAGATGCACGCCGACACCATCAAGCCACTGAGCGATCCCAAGGATGGTTCGCAGCCGTGGGGCGCCTACCAGTGCGGCAACGCCCAGCTGGCTCCGGCGGCCCGCCCGGCCAATCTGGCGAACCCGAACCCGGCACAACCGGGCACGACGGCGCCGGGCGCGTTCGAGACGTATCCGGTCAAGGGCAACTGACCGGCCGCGTGGCGGCGCGAATATCGCTGGCCCGGCCTTGCCGGGCCGGTCGGCGGCCCGCTCGCCGGCACACTCCGAAAGGCGCCCTCGTGGCGCCTTTTTCACGCGCGGAGGTTGACGCTCTTGCATGCTTGGCGGGGACAGGCATAAAATTCACATGCATATATTACATATATGTACTAATTAGGCCGCGCGCCATGAGCAGCTTCCTCCCCACCGAACAGCGACTGGCCGTGACGCGCCAGCGGTACCCCGCGTTTCCGCGGGATCCAGCCGTGCTCATTCGCCTGATCAAGCACATCTTCAAGCGTGTGCACGATGACGCGAACGCCATGCTGCGCCCCTACGGCATCAATCATCCCGAGTACAACCTGCTGATGATGCTGTACGGCACCGAGGGGTACACCCTGCACCCCACGGAACTGGCCGATGCGGCGGGCGAGAAGTCGGCCAACATCACGCGGCTGACCAACGAGCTAGCCGACAAGGGGCTGATCGCGAGGAACGCCAGCGACGAAGACCGCCGCAAGGTGGCGCTCACGCTGACGAAGGAAGGCGTGGACCTGATCGAAAGTTTCCTGCCGGATGTCTGCACCTTGCTGGTGCGGCAGGTCGGTGACATGCAGCCCCGCGAAATGCTGCAATTGGAGCGTCTGCTGAAGCGGTTCCTGACACAGTTGGAGCGGGACTGAACGATGTCGGCCGTGCCATCCGATCCATCGATCCGACAACGCTGGCCCTGGCTGCGGGATTTTCTCGTCGGCGAGCGCCAGGGGTGGATCTTTGTCTTCAAGTGCATGCTGGCGTTCTATCTCGCCGCGTGGCTGACCATGGTGTTCCAGCTGGAGCAACCCTCCACCACCATGATCACGGTATCGATCGTGATGCATCCGCAAAGCGGCATGGTGCTGGCCAAGAGCTTCTACCGCACCATCGGCACCTGCACCGGCAGCTTGTTCGCGTTGGTGTTGATGACGGTGTTTCCGCAGCAGCGTGAGCTGTTCCTGTTCAGTCTCTCGCTGTGGGTGGGCCTGTGCGCGGGCGGCGCGGTGCTGTACCGCAACTTCATGTCCTACGGTTTCGTGCTGGCGGGTTACACCGCGGTGATCGTGACCCTGCCGGCCATCGACAACCCCTACGCCGTGTTCAATTCGGCCGTGCAGCGCGTGAGCGAAGTAATGCTGGGCATCATCGTGGCCGGCCTGGTCAGCGACACGGTGTTGCCCGAGCGCCTGCGCCAGGTGCTGCGGCGAAGGGCGCGGGAGCACTACGGGCACTTCCTCGATTTCGCGCGCGGCAGCCTGGGCGGTGTCATTCCGCGCGAAGAGATGGAACAGGCGCATCTGCACTTTGTGCGCGCCGCCGTGGAAATCGAGGACCTGCGTTCCACGGTGATCTTCGAAGATCCCGAAGCCCGCGCGCGCAGCAGCCGCATGCAGTTGCTCAACGTGCTCTACATGGCGGCGGCCACCAGCTTCCAGTCGCTGCACCATCTGATCAACCGCCTGAAGCGCACCAACCATCCCCGCACGGCCGGCGCGCTGATCAAGCTTTATGCCCCGGTGGGCGAGGCGCTGTCGCCGCCGGCCGACGAGCAGCACCGGCCCCGGGTGATGGCCAGCCGCCTGGAAGCCTGCGAACCCAGGCTGCCGGAGCTGGCCGCGCAACTGCGCGAGGAGCTGCGGCAGGATCCGGAAATGCTGCTGGAGTTCGACAGCGGCGCCGCGCTGCTCTATCGCTTCGTCAGGGAACTGCGCGACTTCACGGCGCTCGAAGCCACGCTGCGAGAAACGCAGGGCACGCTGGGCGGCACGGTGGAGCGGATCAGCTTCCGGCGCGCCAACGAGTTCGTCGCGCCGGGCATCGCGGTCGTCCGCACGTTCCTTACCCTGGCCACGCTCAGCACGTTCTGGCTGATCACGAACTGGCCGTCCGGAACCACGGCGATGCTGTTGGCCACCGTGTTCAGCGGACTGCTCGCGACATCGCCACGGCCAATCCCGGCCACCGTCAACATGTGGATCGGCGTGGCGCTGGGCATGCTGGCCGCTTTCATCGTGGTGCTGTGGATACTGCCCGGCAGCGATGGTTTCCTGATGCTGATACTGGCCAGCGGTCCCTTGCTGATGATCGGGCCGTACCTGACCACGCGCAACGCGACGTTGCCGGGCATCGGCTCCGGCTACATGCTGGGCTTCGCCACCATCCTGGCGTTGAAGAACCCCATGGTTTACGCGCCGGACCGGCTGTTCAACGACGCCATTGCTTCCCTGTTCGGCCTGATCATGTGCGGCGTGGCCTTCATGATCATTCCCGCCGTGATCGGCACGGAATGGCTGCGCAGGCGGCAACTCCAGCAACTGCGCCGCCAGGTGACGATGGCCGCCACCGCGCCGCTGGAAGGCCTGGTGTACCGGTTCGAAAGCGAGAATCGCGACCTGTTCCATCAGATCGTGCAGTTCACCAAGCCGGGCAGCGCCGAGTCGCGCGGCCAGCTGGCCTGGGCGCTGGCCGTGCATGACTCCGGCCGCGCGGTGATCGAGCTGCGCCAGGACATGCAACAAGCCGAGCTGCCGCCACCGATCATGGAAACCCTGCAGCGAGCCGTGCAATCGCTGGCCCGGCTCTACGACGAGCCGGATCAGGCGCGCTGGGCGGCGGCGGATCGCGACGTGGATCACGCCCTCACGTTGACCCGGCAGACACTGCCGCTGGCCCGGGCGAGCTGCCAGCCGGCGCTGGCGCACCTGCTGCAATTGCGCACGGCGCTGCGCGACGACGAGTCGGCGCTCGCCCCTTACATCGTCAAGGCACCGGAGACCGACCATGCCGCTTGAAATCGCCCTTGGCGACGCCCTGGTGCCCGGCATGCTGCTGGTTTACCTGGGCTGCCTGCTGGTGCTGTGGGCCATCGACACCATCGTCGGGCGCTATGGCCTGTATCGCTATGTCTGGCATCCCTCCCTGTTCCGCGTGGCCGTGTTCTTCGTGCTGTTCGGCGCGGCTGGCCTGTTGTTGTATCCCTGAGTCGCCACTATGAAATTTCAGCCCCAAGCCCTGCTCCGATTTGCCATCACCGCGGTCGTCGTGATCGTCGCGTTGGTGCTATGCCATCTCCTGTGGCGGCACTACATGTATTCGCCGTGGACACGCGACGGCCGCGTGCGCGCGGAAGTGATACGCATCGCGCCCGACGTCTCTGGTCTGGTCACGCGCGTGCCGGTGATCGACAACGCCGAGGTGAAGAAGGGCGACGTGCTCTTCGAAATCGATCCGCAGCGTTACCAGATCGCGCTGGCGCAGGCCGATGCCAACCTCAACTCCGCCAAGGCCGCGGCACGTGCCGCCGGCGCCAACATCGACGCCGTGCTGGCCAGCGCCGCCGCGCGCAAAGCGGAGTACGACATGCGCCAGGAGCAGGCGCAGCGTCGCCAGGAGCTGGCCGACGTGGTGCCCAAGGAAGAGCGCACCGATGCCAAGTCCGCCGCCACGACCGCGCGCGCCATCTGGGAGCAGGCGCAGGCCAGCGGCCACCAGGCCAGCGCATCGCGCGAGCAGGCCGAGGCCGCCGTGGTGCAGGCGCAGGTCGCCGTCGATCGCGCCAAGCTGGATCTGGAGCGCACCGAGGTGCGTGCACCGGTGGACGGCTATGTGACCAACCTCGATGTGCGCGTGGGCGACTACGCCGCCACCGGCAGCCCGCGCCTGGCCCTGATCGACCGGCACAGCTACTACATCTACGGCTATTTCGAAGAAACCAAGCTGCCGCACCTGCGCATCGGTGACACGGTGGACATCCGCATGATGGCCGGCGGCGCGCGCCTGAAGGGACGCATCGTCGGCGTGGCGCGCGGCATCACCGACCGCGACAACCCGACCGGCCGCGACCTGCTGGCGGACGTCAATCCCACGTTCAACTGGGTGCGCCTGGCGCAGCGCGTGCCGGTACGCATCGAGATTGAAGAAGACAGCGTGCCGAAGGGCATGATCCTCGCGGCCGGCATGACCGCCAGTATCGACGTGAACCCGAGTCACGCGGCGGACGACGAACAGGCGTCGAAGTAACGCGTCGAACCCTGTGGGAGCCCACCCTGTGGGCGACAAGCCAACGGAGCGGAGACGCCGAAACGTTGCGGTCGCGCACAAGGTGCGCTCCTACCCGACAGGGTGGGTTGATACCATGGCGCCCCATGAATCGACCGCTACCCTCGCCACGCAGCCTTGCCCGCCGACTGCTTTCCCTGCGCCGGCGGCGCGGGCCGGATCTGTCCGCGCACGTGAATTTCGCCGTGCCGGCGGCGGCGATCACCACGCTGGCGGGGCCGGCGGCCTTTCGCGACACGCTGCTGACGCTGATCGCGCAGGCAGAACGGCGCATCGTGCTGGTCGCCTTGTACCTGCAGGATGACGATGCGGGTCGCGAAGTGCTTGAAGCCCTGCACGCGGCGCAGGCGGCGCGGCCGGAGCTCTGCATCGAGGTTTACGTGGACTGGCATCGCGCGCGTCGCGGCCTGATCGGCAAGGGCGGCAGCGAAGGCAATGCCGCCATGTACCGTCAGTATGCCGAGCGCCTGGGCGATGACGTGGTGATCCGCGGCGTGCCGGTGCAGACGCGCGAGCTGTTCGGCGTGCTGCACCTGAAGGGCTTCATCATCGACGACACGGTGCTCTACAGCGGCGCCAGCCTCAACGATGTGTACCTGGCGAAGCACGGCCGCTACCGCCTCGACCGCTACCACGTCATCCGCCACCAGCCGCTCGCGGACAGCATGGTGGCGTTCGTGCACCGGCAGTTTCGCGACAGCGACGCCGTGCCGCGGCTGGATCGCCAGCCGCAGCCGCGCGCACGCGAGCTGCAGGAGCCGATCCGCCGCCTGCGCCAGTCCCTGCAGCAGGCGAAGTACACCGGCGAGAGCGAAGTGCCCCGCCATGGCGATGTGATGGTGATCCCGCTGGCGGGCCTGGGCCGCGACGACAATGCGCTCAACGAAGCCCTGCTGGATCTACTGCGTGGCGCGCAGCGCCGCGTGATCCTGCTGACACCGTATTTCAACATGCCGCGCCCGGTGCGCGCGGTGGTCGGCCAGTTGCTGCGTCGCGGTTGCCAGCTGGACATCATGGTCGGCGACAAGACCGCCAACGATTTCTACATTCCGCCGGAACAGCCGTTCAACCGCATCGGCCTGCTGCCGTACCTGTACGAGGCCAACCTGCGCCGCTTCGCGCGCATCCACCAGCGCGCCATCGACAACGGCCAGCTCAACCTGTGGCTGTGGCGCGACGGCGACAACACCTACCACCTCAAGGGCCTGTTCGTGGACGAGGAGATTGCCGTGCTCACCGGCAACAACCTCAATCCACGCGCCTGGGCACTGGATCTGGAAAACGGCCTGCTGCTGCGTGACCAGTCGCGCCAGCTGATGGCACAGCACGAGGCGGAATGGCAGGCGCTACGCAGCCACGCCACCCGGCTTGAGCACTATCGCGACCTGCCGGGTGCGCGCAGCTATCCGCCGGAAGTGCGTAAGTTGTTGAAGCGCCTGCGGCGCGTGCGGTTGGACCGGCTTATTGGTCGGTTGCTCTGATCACAAAGCGACCGCAGAGCTTTTTTGTAGGAGCCCACTGGTGGGCGACAAGCTAACGGAGCGGTGACGGAGAGGCGCCGCAGTCGCGCACAGGGTGCGCTCCCACACGAGAGCGTGGCACCGCGATGATGCAGGCTTTTCTGTGGGAGCCCACCCTGTGGGCGACAGGCCGACGGAGCGGTGACGCCGAGGCGCCGCAGTCGCGCACAGGGTGCGCTCCCACAAGGGAGCGTGGCACCGCGATGATGCAGGCTTTTCTGTGGGAGCCCACCCTGTGGGCGACAGGCCAACAGAGCGGTGACTTCGAGGCGCACCGGTCGCGCACAAGTGCGCTCCTACAAGAGAGCTTGGCGTTTCGATGATGCGGATTTTCTGCAGGAGCCCACTGGTGGGCGACAGGCCGACGGAGCGGTGACGCCGAGGCGTCGCAGTCGCGCACAGGGTGCGCTCCCACAAGGGAGCGTGGCACCGCGATGATGCGGGCTTTTCTGTGGGAGCCCACCCTGTGGGCGACAAGCCAACAGAGCGGTGACTTCGAGGCGCCGCGGTCGCGCACAAGTGCGCTCCTACAAGAGAGCTTGGCGCTTCGATGATGGGGATTTTCTGTAGGAGCCCACTGGTGGGCGACAGGCCGACGGAGCGGTGACGGCGAGGCGCCGCAGTCGCGCACAGGGTGCGCTCCCACAAGGGAGCGTGGCACCGCGATGATGCGGGCTTTTCTGTGGGAGCCCACCCTGTGGGCGACAGGCAACGAAGCGGTGACTTCGAGGCGCACCGGTCGCGCACAAGTGCGCTCCTACAAGAGAGCTTGGCGCTTCGATGATGCGGATTTTCTGTAGGAGCCCACTGGTGGGCGACAAGCCGATGGAGCGGTGACGGCGAGGCGTTGCTGCCGCGCACAGGGTGCGCTCCCACAAGGGCTTCGTCCGGCTCGGGGTCAGCCGGCCAGGCGTTCCAGCCGCATCGCCAGCCAGCGCGCGACGTCCGGCCATTCGTTGTCGATCACACTGAAGCACACGGTGTGGCGAAGTGTGCCGTCAGGGCGTCGCTTGTGGTTGCGCAGCATGCCTTCGCGCACGGCGCCGAGGCGCTCGATGGCGCGCTGTGAATCGAGGTTGCGGTGGTCGGTGTGAAACTCCACCGCGACGCAGCCCAGTTGTTCGAAGGCATGCTGCAGCAGCAGGCGCTTGCACGCGGTGTTGAGGTGGCTCTTCTGCCAGCGCTTGGCGTACCAGGTGTAGCCAATGGCCACGCGACGCGGGTCGTTCACGGCATCGTAGAAGCGCGTGGTGCCGACGATGTCGCCGCTGCTCTTTTCGCGCACCGCGAAGGGCAGCATCAAACCGGCCTTCTGGCCATCCAGCGCCTTGGCGATGTACGCCGCCGCCTCGCCCGGTGCGGGCGCGCTGGTGAACCACAGATTCCACAGCTCGCCGTCCGCCGCCGCCGCTTCGAGGGCCGGGGCGTGGTCGGGCGTGAGGGGTTCGAGGGCGACGTAGGCGTCTTCCAGCAGGACAGGCGTCAGCGCGGACATCGGTGCTCCGGGGAGGGGCGGACGTTCAGGCGTCCAGGTCGGGGATCAGCTTGCTTTCCAGTCGCGCAATATGATCTTTCAGCAGCAGTTTGCGCTTCTTCATGCGGGTGAGCTGCAGCTCGTCGCGGCTGAACGACGCCGCCAGGTGTTCGATGGCCACGTCGAGGTCGCGGTGCTCGACGCGCAATTCGGCCAGCAGATGGGCGATCTCGGCTTGGTCCTGGACCTGCATGACGGCGGTTTGGCTGGGGAAACCCCGCCAGTGTACCTCCGCCGGACCCCGGCCGGTCAGGTCGGTACAATAGGGGGCCGTCCCGCCCCGAACGATCCATGTCCGCCCAGCCCGAAGCCACCCGCAAGCAGCACTACGAGGCCGCCAAGCTGGCCAAGCGCCTGCGTCACCAGGTGGGCCAGGCCATTGCTGACTTCAACATGGTCGAGGCAGGCGACAAGGTCATGGTGTGCCTGTCCGGCGGCAAGGATTCCTACACGCTGCTGGACATCCTGTTGTCGCTGCAGGCCAGGGCGCCGGTGCGCTTTGAGATCGTCGCGGTGAACCTGGACCAGAAGCAGCCGGGCTTTCCCGAGCATGTGCTGCCGGAATACCTGACCGCGCTGGGCGTGCCGTTTCACATCATCGAGCAGGACACCTACAGCACCGTCACCCGCGTCATCCCGGAAGGGAAGACCATGTGCAGCCTGTGCTCGCGCCTGCGGCGCGGCGCGCTGTACCACTGGGCGGCGGCCAACGGCGTCACCAAGATTGCGCTGGGCCACCATCGCGACGACATCCTGGGCACGTTCTTCCTGAACCTGTTCTACCAGGCCCAGCTCAAGGCCATGCCGCCCAAGCTGCGCTCGGACGATGGCCGCCACGTGGTGATCCGGCCGTTGGCCTACTGCAAGGAAAGCGATATCGCCGCCTACGCGGAGGAGCGCGCGTTCCCGATCATCCCCTGCAACCTCTGCGGTTCGCAGGAAAACCTGCAACGCAAGGCAGTTAAGCGCATGATGGAGGACTGGGAACAGACCCAGCCCGGCCGCGCCGAGAATATTTTCCGCGCGTTGGGCAGCGTGTCACCCTCTCAGCTCGCCGATCGCAACCTGTTCGACTTCGCGTCGCTAGGCGCACGCGAATGCACTCCCCGCGCCGATGCGCACCAGTGGCTTGCCGGCACGCCCGACGAGTCGTGAATCTTCAACCACTGAATTGAGTAACGCCGTGTCCCTCTTTGCATCCGTTGAAATGACCCCGGGCGATCCGATCCTGGGACTCACCGAGGCCTACCTGGCCGACAGCCGTCCGGGCAAGGTCAACCTGGGCGTGGGTATCTATTACGACGAGAAGGGCCGCATCCCGCTGATGCGCGCCGTGCACGAAGTGGAAAAGTCGCTGGCGCTGGAAGCCAAGCCGCGCGGCTACCTGCCCATCGATGGCATGCCGACCTACAACATCGCCACGCAGAAGCTGGTGTTCGGTGAAGACTCGCCGCTGCTGGCCGCCGGCCGCGTGGCCACCTCGCAGACCATCGGCGGCAGTGGCGCGCTGCGCATCGGCGCCGACCTGCTGAAGAAGGTGTTGCCCAAGGCCAAGGTCGCCATCAGCAACCCGAGCTGGGAAAACCACCGCGTGGTGTTCAGCGCCGCCGGCTTCGACGTGGTCGACTACGCCTACTACGACGCCGCCACGCATGGCCTGGATTTCGCCGGCATGCTGGCAGACCTCGGCAAGCTGGAGCCGGGCACCGTGGTGCTGCTGCACGCGTGCTGCCACAACCCGACCGGCGTGGACCTCAACGCCGAACAGTGGCAGCAGGTGGTGGACCTGGTGAAGGAGCGCGGCCTGATGCCGTTCGTCGACATGGCCTACCAGGGCTTCGACGAAGGCATCGACGCCGACGCCACCGCCGTGCGCCTGTTTGCTGCCTCCGGCATCGACGCCTTCGTGGTCGCCAACTCGTACTCCAAGTCGTTCTCGCTGTACGGCGAGCGCGTGGGCGCGCTGTCGGTGGTGGGCAAGGACCGCGACGAAGCGCTGCGCGTGCAGTCGCTGGTCAAGCGCACCATCCGCTCCAACTACTCCAGCCCGGCCACCCACGGCGGCGCCCTCGTCTCCGGCGTGCTCAACAGCCGCGAGCTGAAGGCCATGTGGGAGCAGGAGCTGGGCGAGATGCGCGAGCGCATCCACGCGATGCGCGCCGGCATGGTGGAGAAGCTGGCCGCCGCGGGCTCCCCGCAGTTCGGCTTCATCCAGCAGCAGGCCGGTATGTTCTCCTACTCGGGCCTCAGCAAGGCCCAGGTGGACCGCCTGCGCGAGGAATACGCCATCTACGCCATCGGCACCGGCCGCATCTGCGTCGCCGCGCTCAACCGCGCCAACCTGGATACGGTGGTGAATGCCGTGGCTGCGGTCAGCCGCTGATCTAGCCTCAACCCTACAGCTCGTCATCCCGGCGCAGGCCGGGATCCAGCGCCTCGGTGTTTGAAGATGCGAAACGGCATCTTCGAGATGCACGGCAACTGGATTCCGGCCTCCGCCGGAATGACGGCAAAAGCACGGATACCGAATGTTCTTCCGCAATCTCACGCTGTTCCGCTTTTCCCCCGCCGTTGCCGACGACCTGAACCGCCTCGATGAGGTGCTGGGCGAGTACCGCCTGCGCCCCTGCGGCCCCATGGAAATGGGCACCAAGGGTTTCGTGCCGCCGGTGGGCCGGGGCGAGGAAGCCGCGCTCACCCACGTCGTGCACGCCTGCACCATGGTTACCGTGGGCAGCGAGGACAAACTCCTTCCCGGCGCCGTGGTGAACGACGAACTTCACCGCCGTGTGCAGAAGATCGCCGAAGAAGAAGGCCGCAAGGTCGGCGGTCGCGAGCGCAAGCGCCTGAAGGAGGACGTGCTCAACGAGCTGGTGCCGCGTGCCTTCATCCGCAGCTCGCGCCAGCGTGCCTACGTGGACAAGAAGAACGGCTGGCTGGTGCTGGACACCTCCAGTCGCAAGTCCGCTGAGAACACGCTCACCCAGATGCGCGAGGCGCTGGGCAGCTTCCCGGCCGTGCCGCTGGCGCCGGAAGAGGGCCCGCGCGTGCTCATGACCGACTGGCTGGCCAACGGCAACCTGCCGGCCGGGCTGGCCTTCGGCGACGAGGTGGAGCTGCGCGACCCCGCCTCGGCCACCGGCGCCATCGCCAAGTGCCGCCGCCAGGACCTGGACGGCGAGGAAGTGAAGGAACACCTGCGCAACGGCAAACAGGTGTTCCAGCTCGGTCTCACCTTCGATGAGCGCATGAGCTTCGTGCTGGGCGAGGACCTGATCGTCCGCAAGCTCAAGTTCCTCGACGTGGTGGTCGACGAACTGGGCGACAGCCACCCGGACGCCGCCGCCGAGGCCGACGCCACCTTCGCCCTGCTCACGCTGGAGCTGGAGCGCCTGCTCGGCAAGCTGGAGGAGTGGTTCGGCCTGCCGCGTCCCGCCGAGGCCTGAGCCGTTCAGCCTGGGCCGCCCTGACCGTATGGTCCGGGCGGTCACAGGGCCGTCTTGCGAAGCCTGCATGCTCCCCCCACATTTCCTTTGGGACACTAGTCGGCCTGGACGCCACTCGTAGTCGTAGTAGGGCGGAACATGACGCAGCACCTCGAAGGCGATTGGCTTGAACTGGCCACCGCAAGCGGCAGCACTATCCGTGTGCTCAAGGCCGCGCATCCGCGCGCACGCCGCTTGCGCCTCACCGTGACGCCCAAGGGCGCGCGTGTGTCGTATCCGCACGGCACGCATCCCGCGCAGGTGAGCGCGTTCCTGCGCCATCACGCCGACTGGCTGGAGCGCAAGCTCGACGAGTTGCACCTCATCGTCAAACCCGTGCCGCCGCTGCGCTTCGGTACGCCCACGGAATTCCCGCTGCGTGGCGAAACCGTGCAGCTCGATTGGGCCGATGGCCCGTATCCGAAAGTCGAAGCGGGCGAGGGCACGCTCACGCTGGTGATACCCCGGCCGCACACGCGGGCGTTGCCCGTCGCACGCGGATTGCTCGCCTCATACCTCGAATCGCAGATCCGCCGCGACGTGGCACGTTGGCTCGCGGGCTACGTGCCGCAGCTAGGCCTCGCACCCACCGCGTTGCGCGTGCGCCCCATGAAAAGCCTGTGGGGCAGCCTGGACACGCGCGACCGCATCAACCTCGATCTCGCCCTCGCGCTCGCGCCGCCCAATGCGCTGCGCTACGTGCTCGCGCACGAACTCTGCCACCTCAAGGTGCGCAGCCACGCGCCGCGTTTCTGGCAGCAGGTGGAAGGCCTGTTCCCAGAGTGGCGTGAGCAGCGCGACTGGCTGCGGCTCAACGGGGCGTGGCTGAAGACCGAACTCGATCGTTTGATTGCCGACGTGGCGGACTGAGGGCCTTGGCCTTCGGCGCATCACTCTTGCCTGCGTGAGCATGGCTGCGCGGCAAGGTGCATGGCGACAACGGACGTCCACCGGCGGGGCGCACCAGCCCGGTCGGATGACAACTGCCACTTGTGACATCGTCCTGGCGGCAGGATTCTGTGCTCCGGACGATCACGTGGAGACGAGCCATGGAGTTGCCGATCGCGCAGGTCATTGAAGCATCGTGGATGCTGTTTCTCCTGTACTGGTTGTGGGGGTGGCGTCGCGTCAAGGACGCCAGTCGCAGCGAGCCCATCCTGCCGCGACTGCTCAAATATTGGCTGCCGCTGGCCGTGGCCGTGCTGTTGATCAGCCCCCGCGAGTGGCTTCATGGCACCTGGCTCGGCTCGCGCATGTATCCGGAAAGCGTCGCCATCGCTCTGCTGGGCGCCTTGCTCACCTTGCTGGGCGTCGTCTTTGCGTGTTGGGCGCGCCATGTGCTCGGACGCAACTGGAGCTCAGTGGTTCAGGTGAAGCAAGGCCACGAATTGATTCAGAGCGGTCCCTATCGCTGGGTGCGCCATCCCATCTACACCGGCATGCTGCTGGCGTTCGTGGGAACGGGCACGGCGATCGGAGAATGGCGTAGCGCGATAGCCGTGCTGATCGTGGCCACGTCGTTCTGGTTCAAGCTGCGGCTGGAGGAGCGTTGGATGCGCGAGAGCTTCGGCGCCACCTACGTGCAATACATGCAGCGCACGAAGGCTTTGATTCCCGGGCTGCTGTAGCGGAAGCGCCGGGTGGCGGCGAAGCCATCCGGCGACACGGTCAGTGCGACAGCGCAAACCCCGTGATGATGCGCGCCGTTTCCTCGGGCTTCTCCACATTCGGCATGTGGTTGCAGCCGGTCAGCATGCTGGTGCTGATCGCGCTGGCATTCTTCAGGCCGTTGCGCAGGCTGTCGAGTGCGGAGATGTCGATGATCTTGTCGTCATGGCACCACAGGCCGAGCACTGGCATCTGCAGCTGGTCGAGGCGGTTCTGCAGCGACAGGTACTGCGAGGGCTCGCGTAGTTCGTTGAAGGTGTGATCGATGAAAGCGCGGTCTTTCTGGTTGCGTGCGATCAGTACGTCCTGGAAGCGGCCGGGAAGGTCCAGCGGCTTGGCGAAGGCCCACGCGGTGGCCTTGGCGAACTGCTCGCGGTTGTCGAACACGAATGGGTTGGTGCCGGACTTGGCCAGGCGCGAGAAGTCGTTTTCATTGGCCTTCAGGCCGAACGAATCGATCAGCACGAGTTCGGCGACGTGCTCCGGGTGCTCGGCGGCGTAGGTGCCGGCGATGGCGCCGCCCATCGAGTGGCCGATCAGCACCAGCTTCGGAAGGTGCAGCGCTTCCATGAAGCCCTGCAGGCGCGAGACCTGCGCATCGATGTTGTAGCTGGCGCCATCGACACGGGTGGACTCGCCCCAGCCCGGCAGGTCCGGCGCGATCACGTGGAAATGCGGTGACAGCTGTTCCATCTGCTTCATCCACACTTCCTTGCTGGCGGCAAAGCCGTGCAGCATCAGCAGCGTGGGGCCTTCGCCACCCTCGTAGTAGACCCATGTGGTGTCGCCCACCTGCACGGAATGCTTGTCCACGTGCGCGGACATGGCCTCGCGCTTGATCTCGGCGCTCATCAGCCATTGCGGCGCAAACAGGTACGAGCCGCCCAGCACCACGGCGAGCACGAGGGCGACGAAGCCGAGGAACTTGAGCCGGCGCAGGGCGAGCCGCTGCCATAGCGGGCGCGTCGGGGCGGGCGTGACAGGCGTCGTTTTCTTGGTGGCCATGGGGAAACCGGTGATGGGGAGCGCAGCTATCGATGGCGGCGCGCGCCTCCTTTTGCAAGGAGGCGCGCGTCCGGCTTACTTCTTGTCGCCCTTCTTCGCCTTGGCGAACAGCGATTCCACCGCGTCCTGCGTCAGCGGGTGGTAGCCGTTCTTCGCCTTGGCGTAGACCTGCTC
Source organism: Dyella japonica A8 (assembly GCF_000725385.1). Classification (NCBI taxonomy): domain Bacteria; kingdom Pseudomonadati; phylum Pseudomonadota; class Gammaproteobacteria; order Lysobacterales; family Rhodanobacteraceae; genus Dyella; species Dyella japonica. The sequence goes on from NZ_CP008884.1 coordinate 1,012,337, forward strand.
GGCGTAGGCGAGGCCATCCGGCGTCTTCACGAAGGCGCGGTACAGCGGCATGGTCAGGTACAGGCGGCCGATGCGTGTCATGTGCTCGGCGGCTGCCGGCCACACGTCCTTGTCGCCGGCAGCGATGGCGTGGCTGTACCAGCGCATGCCGATCTCCGCGTTCGGCGTGCCGGTGAGGTGCCAGGCGGCGTCGATCTGCTTGATCTTGTCCAGCGGCGTCACGTCCGGCAGGCCGTCGAGGAAGTACATCCACTCCTGCGTGTTCCAGCTCTTCGCGTCGAGCTTGTCGGCGGCGAGCGAGCCGGCGAGGAACGAGGCGCGTGCCTTGTCGATGGCGTTGAAGCGCGGCGAATCCGGCAGCGGCGCATCCTTCGGCACGCCCGGCTCGTACACCCACTGCTTCACTTCATCCCAGCTCATCTTGCCGGGGTTCTTGTCGAACAGATTGGCCTTCAGGTAATCCAGCATCTGTTCCGTGGTGATGCTCTGGAACGCGAAGTGCGCGAAGTAACCCTTCAGATACGCATCGAACGTCTCGCGACCAAAGCGCTGCTCCAGCGTGCGCAGGAACCAGCTGCCCTTGTCGTAAGGCACTTCGGAAATGGAATCGTCGGCGCCGATGCCGGGCTTCGGCGCGAGGCGCTGTGCGTTCTCCGGCATGTCCTTCAGGTTCTTCTGCAGGCCGCGCGCCGAGATCAGCGCTTCTTCGTCGGCCAGCGCCTTGCCGTAGACGGCTTCGGTGATGCGGCCCTGCACGTAGGTGGTGAAACCCTCATTGAGCCAGATGTCGCGCCACGCGGCGCTGGTCACCAGGTTGCCCGACCACGAGTGGGCCAGCTCATGCGAAATCACCGACACCAAGCTCTTGTCGCCCACCAGCAGGGTCGGCGTGGCGAAGGTCATGTTCGGGTTTTCCATGCCGCCGAACGGGAACGACGGCGGCAGCACCAGCAGGTCGTAGCGACCCCAGGCGTACGGGCCGTACAGTGCCTCGGCGGCCTTGATCAGCTTCTCGGTGTCCTCGAATTCCTTCGCGGCCTTGCCGACCACGCTGGGCTCCGCATAGACGGCCGAACGCGGGCCGGTTTCCTTCGCCGCGATATCGCCTGCCGCGATGGCCAGCAGGTAGGAGGAAATCGGATGCGGCTGGCTGAACGTGAAGTCGCCATCCAGCGGATGGTTGGCGTCGTTCAGTGCGCTCATCACCACGCGCACGTCCTTCGGTGCGCTGACGTGGGCGTCATAGGTGAAGCGGACAGCCGGCGAATCCTGCAGCGGCACCCACGAGCGCGCGTGGATGGATTCGGACTGCGAGAACATGAAGGGCAGCTTCTTGTCCGCCGTCTGCTCCGGCGTCAGCCACTGCAGGCCCGACGCGGTCGGCACCGTGGTGTAGACGATGCGCACCTGGGCCGGATGCTGCGGCGTGGCGATGGTGAGCTTGCTGCCCAGTTCCTTGTCGCGCGGCGCCAGTGCGTACTTCAGCGCGCTCGCCTTGCCCGCGGCGTCGATGCCTTCGACGCTGGCGATCTTCAGGTCGCGCGTATCCAGCACCAGCGACTGCGCCTTCGCATCCTTCCAGTCCAGCTTCAGCGTGGCCTGGCCATCGAGCTGCTTGTGCGGGAAGTCGACCTTCAGGTCCAGGTCCAGATGGGTCACACGGACCTGGTCGGGCTGGGCGTAGGAATGCGGGTCGGCGGCGAGGGCACTCAGCGGCAGCGCGAGCGCGCCGAAGGCGAGGAGGTGGAACGGGCGCATCGGGGGTACTCCAAAAGCAGGAGCGCCGAGTATGCCACTGGCGGGCGGGTGGACGCGGGTGTGGATGGTCACCCTGGGTAGGGCGGGCAGGCGGGCAGGCGAGCAACGCGGGCAAAGCCTCAGGCCAAGCTCGTCATCCCGGCGCAGGCCGGGATCCAGTTTCGTCGGTCCCCGATTCTCGCGATACGACAACCTGTCTGGTTGGCCACCGTAGGGCGATCACCGTAAACAGCGGCAACTGGATCCCGGCCTGCGTCGGGAAGACGGTGAGGGTTAGATATCTTGAGGGAGGAGCCGCGCTCCTCTCCCGAGCAGGCCTGCAATCAGTGCGTCGAAGCCGCCGGTGCCGGTGCTACCGGGCCGCCGTGCTCCAGCGACTGGATGTACTCGACCACATCCTGCTTGGACACCACACCGCGATGGTTCTTGTCGATCGCATCGAAATGGGCGCGGATGAACGGCACGGGGCCTTTCTCCGCCTCTTCCTTCGTCAACAGGCCGTCCTTGTTCTTGTCGGCGATGTCGAAGTTCTTCATGGCGTTCTTGGCCTGGTTGGCGATGGGGCCAAGGCCCGTCTGCGCATGGCTGGCGGTAACGGCGAAGGCGGCAAGGGCGGCGGCGATCAGCAGGGTGTTGCGCATGATTGAACTCTCTTCCTGAAAGGCGCGCGGAGTATGTCACCTGAGATGTGAGAGGTTCGTTCGGCCCATACCAACGCTGGCGTCCGCACTCACGATCCCTCTGGGAGCGCACCCTGTGCGCGACGGGCCTTCATCAAGGTAACGGCCGTCGCGCACAGGGTGCGCTCCCACAGGTGGGTGTTGGCTTACGCGCCCAGCTCCAGCGCGTTGGTAAGGTCGCCCGGGGGCGGCCCGCCCGCGGCGATCATGGCCTCCTCGCGCATGGTCAGGCCGGGCAGTTTGTCCAGCCCGAAACGGCGCGTGAGGAAGCGTGCGATGGACCCCGTGTCGTAGATGGTGTGGTCCACGTAGCCTTTCCTGGCCAGCGGCGACACGATGAGCGCGGGAATGCGCGAACCCGGTCCCCAGCGGTCGCCCTTGGGCGGCGCCACGTGATCCCACCAGCCGCCGTTCTCGTCGACGGTGATGATCACCAGCGTGTGCTTCCACGCCGGCGACTTCTGCAGGGCGTTCACGATGGTCATCACATGGCGATCGCCCGCATCCACGTCCGAGTAGCCGGCGTGCATGTTGAGGTCGCCCTGCGGCTTGTAGAAGCTCACGGAAGGCAGGCGGTTGGCCTTGATGTCCGCGAGGAAATGGTTGGTCTTCGCTGTCTCGCCGGTGCCGGCGTCGCGCAGGTGTTTCGCGCGCGCCTCGGTGCCGGGCGCGAAGCTCTTGAAGTAGTTCAGCGGCTGGTGATGGATCTGGAAATTGGGCCGCTGCGGAAACTGGTGCTCGTCGCCGTCGCCTTTGCCATCCAGCGCAAGCTGCCACGCGCCGGCGTACCACGCCCAGTCCACGTTCTTTTCCGACAGTGCGTCGCCGATGGTCTTGTGCACCTGCGGCGGCAGCGTATTGGGGCTGTCTTCCGAAGCCAGTGCCGGGTTCCTGCCGGACTGCGTGCTGGTCGGCTGGTACGGCGGCATCATCGTGTTCACCGCCCAGAAATCCGGCGTGAGCTGGCTGCGCGAGGCGAACTTGGGCTTGCCGGACATGGCGCTGTCCGGCGAATCCGCGGCGAGCTTGAGGCGCGGGTCGTCGGCCTTGCCGCTTTCGGTCACGGCGATGTTGAACTGCGCGGGGCTCTTGTCCGCGTCCGGATAGAACGGGGGGTGCGCGGCCACCAGATACTGGTGGTTGAGGAACGAGCCGCCAAACGCACCCATGAACCAGTTGTCGCACAGCGTGTACTGGCGCGCGAGCTGCCACAAGCGCAGGTTCGAGGCGCTGTCCTCGTAGTGGCCCATCACCATCGCGCCGGTGTCGCCCCAGGCGACGAAGCCATCGTTCCTGCCGCCGTTGATCTGGCGCTGGTTCTCGTAGAAGGCATGCACCAGGTCGCGCGTCACCACGCCATGCGGTAGCGGGTCGCCATCGCCCGTGCGCAGCGCCCACGGCGCGTTCGGCAGGCCGGTGAGGTGTTCCTCCATCACCTGGTAGGTGCGGTGTTGCACCGTCTGCTTGTGCGGCGCCAGACCGTGCCAGATCGGCGGCAGGGTCTGCAGCACCGAACCATCGCGGTCGCGCTGCAGGTAGTCCTCGGGCTTCAGTTCGCTGAGCGGCTTTTCAACGCCGGGGAAATTGGCGAACAGATTGTTGAAGCTGCGGTTCTCCAGGTAGATCACCACCACCTTCTGTACCTGCTTGCGCAAGGCATCGTCGATGGCCGTCGGCGCGGCGGGCGACGCACCGGGCTTGGCAGCGGCGATGGTTTCGGCACCACCCAACGCAAGCGCGGCACCGCCCAGCGCGATGCCGCCAAGCAGGCGGCGGCGCGCAGGGTCTACGGGTGGTTCTTCAGTGACATCGGGGGAATGCGGGGGCTGGCGTTGGCTCACGGTGCTGCATCGTCGTAGAAACGGGAGAGGTCCGCCTTGGTCTCCTGCAGCGACGCCTGGTCGAGGTAAATCATGTGACCAGAGGGGTAGAAACCGTAGGAGATGTTCTTGCGTTCGGCCGGTTCGAGCCCAAGGTGGGTGAGGTCGAATTCGGTCGCATAGAACGGCGTGGCGAGGTCATAGTACCCGTTTGCCGAGAACACTTTGAGATGCGGATTGCGCCGCATGGCGTCGCCAAGGTCGTCGCCGACATAGGTCGCCTGCAACCAGCCGCCGCTCTTCTTGCGCTTCCAGTCCCAGTTCTTGCCGATGGCGGCGTAGTTGTTGGGCAGGTAGGCGCGGTCGTCGGTGAACTTCAGTTCCGTCGCGGCATACTGGTTGAACGCCGCCACATAGGCGCCCGTGATGGCGTCGCTGGCGGTATCGCCGTCGGGCGTCTCGCCGGCGGCGTCGGGGTCGATACCCTGGAAACGGCCGTCCAGACGTCCCACCGTCAGCCGCTCGTTGCGCAGCAGCTCCTTGCGGAAGCGGCTGGGGCTCACACGCAGGTTCGCCTCCTTGATGTACTGCGGGGAGATACCGAGATAGCGGCTCATCTGGTTGGCCACGCGGTCGGCCTCCGCCGGATCGATGGCGTCGCCCTTGGCCAGTGCCAGCGTGTAGTCGCCCGAAGCAAAGCGGCGCACCTCGTCGAGGAAGCTTTTGATGTCCGCCGGCTTGTTCGACACCTTGTTGTGATACCAGGCAATGGCCGCTTCGGTCGGCAGGTTCACCACATAGCCATGGTCGATGCCCGGCGCCGCGACGGAGAAATCGAGAATCGACGACATCAGGATGACGCCGTTCAATTCCATGCCGCTCTCCTGCAACGACTTCACCAGCACGGCCGAGCGCGTGGTGCCGTAGCTTTCGCCGAACAGGAACTTCGGCGAGTTCCAGCGGTTGTTCACGCTGATGTAGCGGGTCACGAACTTGTTGAACGCCTCGGCATCCTGGTCCACGCCCCACACGTCCTTGCCCTCGGTCTTGCCGACCAGACGCGAATAACCCGTGCCCGGCGCATCGATGAAGACCAGGTCGCTCTTGTCCAGCAGGCTCTGCTCGTTCGGCACCCAGTGGTAAGGCGCGGGCGGAATCGGCTTGTCGCCGTCGTTGGCCACGCGCACCGGGCCGAACGAGCCCATGTGCAGCCACATCGACGAGGAGCCAGGGCCGCCGTTGTAGAAGAACGTTACCGGACGCTTGCTGTTCTTGCCGCCGTCCGCCGTGTAGGCGACGTAGAAGAAGCTCACCGTCGGCTTGCCCTTGTCGTCGCGGATGGTCAGGCGGCCTGCGGTGGCGGTGTAGCTGATAGTGCGGTTGCCCACGCGCACGCTGTGCTTGGTCACCGAAGCATGCTCGGGCGGTGCGGGCTGTTCGTTCTCGTCGGTCTTCTTGTCTTTGTCCTTGTCGCCTTGTTCGGACTTGGGCGCGTCCTTGGGCGAGTCGGCGGCGTGCAGCGGCAAGCTGCCCAGGGCGAGAAGGGTGGCGAGAGCGAGCGTGGCAAAGGGGAGTTGGCGCATGTGGGTGTGTCCTTGGAGCCGGTTCACGGACTTCGTGAGTATGTCTTCCTCACCGTCATCCCCGCGAAGGCGGGGATCCAGTGCCTTTGCAAAGGTGCGAGGAAGTCACTGGATTCCCGCCTTCGCGGGAATGACGATGTTGCGAGGTGGCGAGAGACTCCAGCGTCACGAACGCGTCGTGGCGTCGTAATAGCGCGCCAGATCGCCCTTGAGCTGCTGCAGCGCTTCCGTGTTGAGATAGATCATGTGCCCCGACGGGTAGTACAGAAAATGCACGTTGCCGCGGAGCGACGGCTCCAGGTTCATGTGCGAGATGTCGTACTCGGTGTTGAAGAACGGCGTGGCGAAGTCGTAGTAGCCGTTCACCGACAGCAGCTGCAGGTGCGGGTTGGTGCGCATCGCATGCGCCAGGTCGCCAGCCACGTAGGCGGTCTGCAGCGGGCGCTTGATGCCTGCCGCCTGGTGCTTCCAGTCCCACGCCTTGCCGATGTCGCCGAAGGTCGGCCGGTAGTCCAGGTCGCTGTGATAGTTGAGCTGGTTGCTCACGTACTCGTGGAACGCGGTGACGAAGGCGCCGCTGATGCCCGTATCCGACGCATCGTAGTCGGGCACTTCGCCCGCGGAGTCCTCGTCCACGCCTTCAAACCGCGCGTCGTAGCGGCCGATGGTGCGGCGTTCGTTGCGCAGCAGCTCCTTGCGGAAGCGCGAGGGATCCACGCGCAGGTTCGTTTCCTTGACGTAGTCGACCGTGAGTCCGGTGTAGGCAGCGAGCTGGCGCGCCACCGCATCGGCTTCCGCCGGTGGCACGTCCTGTCCCTTGGCCAGCGCGGTGGCGTAGGGGCCGCGTGCGAACGCGCGTACCTGGTCGAGGTAGGCCGTCAGGTCGGCCGGCTTGTTGGCGAGCTTGTTGTGATACCACGCGGCGGCGGCGTAGCTGGGCACGTAGCCGATGAACATCTCGTCGTAGCCCGGCATGCGCATGCCGTAGTTGAGGATGGACGACATGATGATCACGCCGTTGAACGACATGCCCTTGTCCTGCAGCGCGTCCACCAGTGCGCCCGAACGCGTGGTGCCGTAGCTCTCGCCATAGAGGAACTTCGGCGAGTTCCAGCGGTTGTTGAGGGTCACGTAGCGCTGGATGGCGCGCGTGAAGGCCGATACATCCTGGTCCACACCCCAGAAATCCTTGCCCTCGGCCTTGCCGAGCGGACGCGAGTAACCCGTGCCGATGGCGTCGATGAACACCAGGTCGGTCTTGTCCAGCAGGCTGTCGCTGTTGGGCACCAGCTTGTACGGCGCGGGCGCGGTGGCGGCCGGACTATCGGTGGCAATGCGCACCGGGCCGAACGAACCCATGTGCAGCCACATGGAGGAGGAACCCGGCCCGCCGTTGTAGAGAAAGGTCACCGGGCGCTTTTCCGGCTTGCCGTTGTCCACCGTGTAGGCGACGTAGAACACGCTGGCCTGCGGCTCGCCCTTGTCGTCGCGGATGATCACCGTGCCGGCCGTGGCGGTGTAGGCCACCGAGCGACCGTTGATCGTCACGCTGTGCTTGCTGCGCACCGCCGTCTCGGTGCTGGGGGCCTGGCCGTCTTCCTCCTTGCTGGCGGCTTTTTTGTCGGTCGGCGCATCCTTGGCCAAGGTGGTGGAAAACGGCGACAGCGCAAGGCTGCCGGCCATCAGCAGGGTCAGAAGGCGACGCATGGAACTCCCCAGGGACAGATCGGTGCAAGCCCCGAGTATGCGTATGACGGCCGCGTGACGACCGTGACAAAAGTACTGGATGGCTTGCTTTTGGCTGACGGGATGCCACCCCGTTAGGATCCCCTCGGGATGACACGCAGGGAGAGCGGGTATGTATCGACGGATCGTGACGGTGGTGCTGTTGGCGGTGGTCTTTTCCGGGCGGGGACAGGCTGACGCGGACGACGGTGCCCTGACGAAGGTGGCCGGTTCCTGCTCTGCCGCCGCTGCGTGGATCAAGGCGCACCGGGCGCCACCGCAGGCCCCCGGGAGTGGGGACCACCACGCTTTCTCCGAGCCGGCGTTGCGTGCCGAGCTGCATCGACGGGTGGACCGCGACCAGCAGGCGAGAGATGCCTGGGTCGCTGCCGGGCTTCGCGTGGACAGCCGGGAGGCCGAGGCCACCCGGCAGGTGGATGCGGCGAACACCGCGTGGTTCAAGGGCGTGTTCGTCCATGCCGGGTTTCCCACGCCCGCGCAGGTGGGCATGCAGGGCGTCACCGATGCGTGGCTGCTCGTGCAGCACGCGGACCAGGATCCCGCCTTTCAGTCCCTGGTGCTCGATGCGATGGAGCCGCGCGTGCACGACGGCTCCATCCGCCCGTCCGACTACGCCATGCTGGTGGACCGCGTGCGGCTCAGTCGGGGCAGGCCGCAGCTTTATGGTTCGCAGTTCGCGGGTGATGCGGCGAAGCCGGGCGAGATGCATGTGTCGCCGGTGGAAGATCCCGCGCATCTGGACGAACGCCGCGCAAGCATGGGGCTGATGCCGATGCACGACTACGAATGCGCCTTGCGTGCGACCTATGCGGTGAACCCGGCCCAGAAATGACATCGCCGCGATCCTTGCGGATCGCGGCGATCAGGTTCGGTGCCCGGGTGTTTATGAATCAGGGCGAGGAGGCAGGCGGCTGCTGCTGCGACGGCTGCGCGGTCGGCGCGGCCGTGGTGGCGGCCGGTGCGGGTGTGGGCAGCACCAGGGCCGGGTTCGCCTGCATCGCTTCCAGCGCGCGCACCTGCTGCTTCACCGCGTCGAGCTGCGCGTTGGTGTTGTGCAGATCACTGCTGAGCGACACGGCCTGCTGGCGTGCCTGCTCCTGTGCCTCGGCCACCTGGCGCGCCTGCTGCTGCTGGTTGTTCGCGTCCTGCTGCAGGCTGCGCAGCTTGGCTTCGTTCACCGCGATCATGTGCTCGGCGTACTTGTTGCCGGCATCCAGGCGGGCGGTATCGATCTCCACCTGGCCCAGCGTCTGCGTCTGCGTGACGAAGGTGCGGTAGAGGCCTTCGGCCTCGTCGAAGGAGTCCGTCTGCATGACGCGCCAGAACTCTTTGCCGTGGAACAGCACCACGTAATAGCCCAGCGTCTCCGGCCGGAACAGCAGGCTCGCGCCATAGGTGCTGTTGTAGGTCGTGCGCATCTCGGTGAGCTGGTGGTTGTCGATCAGCTGGCGCAGGCCCTCCACCGTGCCCAGCGGCACACGGGCCTGGGCCGATGCCGGGGCGACCGTGGCCTCGGGCATGGGGTTGTTGCTCGTCGCGGGGGAGCTGGCGCAGGCCGAGGTGGCCATGAGCACCATGGTGCCGATCACGAACAGCACACGCCGCGGGCTCGCGCTGCGAGTCAAAGCCTTCATCCCGTATTCCCCTCTGATCGTGGCCGGCCCCGGAGTGCGCTGGAGCGCGCTTCCCGTCCCTGGCCGGGCCATCCGGGACAGTCTAAGGGTCTGCCTGAGGCGGTCAAGGGGCGGCGCCTGCCAACTAATAGACCAGTTGCACACCGTGGCATTGCAGGGAGTGCAAAGTCACCGTGCTGACACCCAGGTCGATGCCCAGGGTGTTGTTGAGCATGGGCGTAAGAAATCCCGTGCCCAGGTTGTTCAGGGGCGTCTGCAATTGCTGAATGAGCAGGGAAAACAAGCCCAGCATGCCATTGGGAATGCTGTTGGAGCTGCCGTTCATGGCGCCCTGGATGACGCCGATGCAGGCGCTTGTCGACAACGCGCATCCCGCCTGGCCCAGCACGTTGTTCACCAGGTTGAGCACGCCGCCGGCCAGGCCGGTGACACCTTGCAGCAATCCCCCCACATTCAGGGTCAGGGTGCTCCCGAGGATGCTGGTGACCTGGGTCGGCAGGTTCTGCAGGAAACTCCCGAGCGTGTTGTTGGCGGTGTCCAGCTGGTTCAGTGCTGCCGTCAGCTGGCCGATATTGCTGCCCCCGCTCCCATTACCCGCCCCTGACGCCGCATTGGCACTCCACAGATCCGAGGCCAGGTTGCTGACGATGCTGCCGTTGCTGCTGCTGTTGGTGGTGTTGACCACGCCGTTGAGCAGCAGCGTGGTGATGGCCGTGAAGATATTGCTGACGGTGGTGCCGATGGTCAGTGGCGTGCCGTTGGTCGGCACGTTCTGTTGCTGACCCACGTAAAACGGCGCCGAACCGCTGGCATCGAGCGCGCTGATGGCGAAATGCGTGGTGACGTTCGCCACGGTGGCGCCGCCCACGGTGATCTTGAGCAGGGTCTGATCCGTATTGGCGCCAGGCACGCTGCTGCAGTCGCCCGTGGTGGAGAAGGCGGCCGACTGGTTGAACGCGCCGACGCAGGTCTTGAGTACCGACGAATTCACCTGGATGGTCGCCAGGTCCCTGCCGCTGCTGTCCTTGCTCGTGCACAGGCCGGTCAGGGTGGCTTTCGCATTCACCAGGTCGATGGCAATCGGTATGTTGATGTAGATCTGCGTGCCGAGCGTGGAAAGCAGTCCGCCGACCAGCGGGGCGTTGCTGGAGTTCACGCCTAGCTGGATGAAGGCGCGCACCTGCGAGGTGAACGCCGTCGTGCCCACGCCGCCGATACCGATCGCTGGCGGTTCGATCACGCTGGCCTTCGCCTGCGTGGTCACCACGTTCGGTGGAACATTGACGGCGAGACTGGGTACGTTGATCGCATGCTGCCCCGTCGCCACGCCAATGGCCGTGCTGACCAGCTGCAAGGCGTTCACCTGCGCATTCAGCGCGGACTGCGCCGCCGAGTCGGGCGCGGTGATCTGCGCGAACAACCCGGTGGGCGTCGCTCCGTTGGAACCCAGCGTGACCATGCCCGGCGGGCTGCCCACGGCGGTGCTTATCGCATTCACCAGCGTGGTGTTGGCGCTCAGCAGTTGTTGCTGGCCGGCGGCGACGACGGTGGCGTTGAGCACGTCGATCAGCGCATGCGCGTTGGCCGACGAGGCCAGCAGCGTATTGAGTCCGCCCACCGTGATATTCGCCGGTACCTGCACGCCCAGCGCGGCAAGCAGCCCGGCCGGCGTCACGGTGGCGTTGGCCAGGCCGTTGTAGCCGACCAGCGAGGCCTGCGGAATGGAAATGCCCACGGCAGTCAGCAGGCCGCCCAGGGTGGACTGGTTGCTCACCGTGGCCAGCGTGCTGCCCACGCTGAACACCGCAATGGGCTGCTTGCTGGTGGCGACCGCCTCTGTGGTGATGTTCGGTAGCTGGCCGGCCAGCCCGAAGAGCGCCGACACCGGGCGTTGCGCGACCACCTTCACCGCGTTGGGCGTGCTTCCGCTTGCCGTGGTGGAGAAGTGATCGGTGATGCCGCTGTTGGCGACCGGATCCCACGTGCCGCAGGTGATCTGCAGCGTCCACGAGGGGCCGCTGAAACCGTTCTCCGTCACAGCGTTGCCACGCGCGGCCGTGTTGTCCGTGTTTCCCGATACGCAGGCGCTCATCAGCTGCGCGCCCGCCAGCGCGGCAAGATCCGCCACTTTCTGCGTGTCACGCTTGGTCCAGTACAGATAGCTCACTTCGACCATGCCGAGCATGCTGATAAGGAACAGCAGCGTCAGCAGCATGGCGATGGCCGTGGCGCCGCGTTGCCGAGCGCGTGATGCGCGGCGTGCGTCGTTCCATGGCGTCAGCTGGCCGAAGAGATGTGACATGGCGATCACGGCACGCCAGAGGAGCCGCCGGTGCCTCCGGCGCTGCTGCCGTTCTTGGACACCGCGGTGTCATAGAACTCGGGAATCGAATGGCTGAAGCTCTTCAGGTAGCGCTGGTAGCTCGCCGACGCCTCCTGCCCGGGAATGGGCAGCGCGCGGCCGGCGTTCGTTCCCTGGCTTTGCATGGCGAACAACTGCCTCGTCACACTGCCGACATGGGTGGCCGTACCCCCCGTGTCCGTGCCTGGTGTGGGCTGCAGGGGGCCGGCGAAAGGAGACGGAGCGGGGACATGGGCCGTACCCGTGGAGGCCCCCGGTGCACCCATCTGTCCGGTGATCGGTGTCTGTTGTGCATGGGCTGCGAGCGACATCGCGCCGCCGAGCAGCGCGGCGATGGCGAGTCGCTGGCAGGAGGTCATCGAGGGTTTCATGGACGGGCCTCGTAAGCGGTGGCGTCGGTGGTGAAGCGCTGCAGCATGCTGGCCGGCACGTCGACGTTGGTTGGCGTACCGGCAGCCTGTTTCGCCGCGGCGGTGGGAGCGGAAGCCGCGGCCGGGCGGTTCGTCGATATCGCCGCCTGACGCTGACGCGAGGCGATCTGTGCGGCCAGCTGGCGCACGTTGTTCTGGCTATCCGCCGGCAGCTGACCGCGCTGCATGATCGCGTCGGCGCGCGTCGTGTCGCCGGTCAGCATGGCCCACAGCGCCAGGTTGGCGATGACCTTGGCATTGGTCGGATCGAGTTCGGCCGCCATCGCCAGCGGATCTTTTGCCGAGCTCGTCTGCCCGTCGCACAGGCGCGCAAAACCGAGGTCGCTGAGATAGGCCGCATTCACCGGCTCCAGTTCCGTCGCCTTGAGCAAGGCCTCGTCGGCAGCGACGGCCTGGCCGGCCTGCGCCTCGACCAGTCCCAGGCCATGCCATGCGGCAGCGGCCTGGTCGCCACCGAGCAGGCTGCGATAAATGGTGCGCGCCGCGTCGAGTTGCCCGGTGGCGCGCAGGGCATCCGCCTGGCGACGGCGCAGTTCGGGCGTGGTGCCGAAGCGCTGGCGATAAGCATCGATATGCGCAAGCGAAGCGTAGTACGCGCCCTGCTGCTGCATCTGGCGGATCAGATCCATGTACACCGCCTTGTCGTCGTGCGGGCCGCTGCTGGGGGCGACCAGCGACGGGGTCGGCGCGTGGTTGGGATAGCCGCCGAGCGTCTTGCCGCAGGCAGCGAGCAGTACGCAGGCCGCCACGGCGACCATCCAGCGGTAGACAGGGGCGCGATGGGTCATGATCAATGTCCTGGCAACTTGGCCATGCTGGCGGCGAGGGAAATGACGGCGGGGCCGGCAAGCACGATCAGCAGGGCGGGAATGAGCGTGGCCATCATCACCACCGTCATCTTCACCGAGAGCTTGCCGCTCAGTTCCCGCATGCGCAGCTTGCGCTGCTCGCGCAGACGATCACCGAACTGGCGCAGCGGCTCCTGCACGGCGCCGCCGTGCTCGTGCACCTGCACCAGGATCTGCACGAGGCTTTTCAAGCCGTCGTTGTCGAATTCGCACAGGCGGTGCAGCGACTGCATGCGCGAGCGGCCGTGCAGGTACAGCGTATTGGCGTCGCCTACTTCGCGGCTCAGCAGCGGCATGGCTTCCTGAAAGCGGTCGGCCACCATCTGCAGGCTCTGGTCCACGCTGAAACCCACGCCCTGCAATAGACGAAGCAGGTCGATCAGCAGGGGCAGTTCGTCATCGGCCCGCTTGCGCAGTCGCTTGGCCCACACGCCAAGTACGAATTTGGGCGCGATCAGGCCGAAGGCCGCCGCACCCACAAAGACCGCGAACGCGCGGAAGCCACCCGGCGCCAGCCAGAGCATCACCGGCAGCGGCACGGCCATGGCCAGTGCCAGCCGCAGGCCAAGGAACACCGCACGCCCCTCGCCGGTATTGCGGTTGATCTGTCCCAGCAACAGACGGTCTTCCGGGGTGATCAGCGCCTGTCCCAGGCGGCTGCTCTCAAAGCGCTTGCCCAGCTGGTGAAGCCAGTGCACCACCAGCTGCCAGCCGCGCTCCTCGCTTTCTCCGGCGGCATCCGTGGCGCTGTTGGCCGGTTGGCCGAGCAGCGCGCGATCGATCAGGCGGCTTTCCACCCGGCGCTGCCGCATATGGCGCATGGCTTCGTTGGCCAGCAGGGCAAGTCCTGCGACCAGAGCGAGCGCGGCAACCATCATCATCCAACCCGTATCCACGGCACTCCCCCTGTGAGCGAACCCGCCGCGCCGCTACAGCGACTTGGCAAGGCGGTAAAGCAACAGGCCTCCAAGCACCTCTAGCCCAAGCGCGGTCAGCAGCAGCTTGTGTCCCAGCGGTTCGTGGAACATCGGCCTGAAGAAGGCGGGATCCACGAACGTCATGAAAGTCGACACGGCCACCGGCAACAACGCCAGCACCCAGGCGGACATGCGCGTTTCCGAAGTGATCGCCTTCAACTCGGAGCGCGCATGCGAGTGATCGCGCATGAAGTCGCTCATGCGTTGCAGGACGTCGTCCGCGCGCCCGCCCACGCGCATGCCGATGCCAAACACGGCGTGCAGCAGCGACAGCTCCTCCAGCTTGTACGGACGGGATGCCATCGCCAGCGCCTGGTCGAGATCGGCGCCGGCATGCATGGACGACAAGGTGCGGTCGAGCACGCCGCGCAGCGGCATCGCCACGGACTTGGACGTACTCTGGAACGCCATCGGCAGGCTGTTGCCGACGCTGGTCATGCGGACCATGCCGTCAAGGAAATCCGGCAGCTGCGCCAGCAGCCGCTGTTGCTGCTTCTCGATGCGGGTACGCAACCACAACCACACCCCGGCGCCGTACAGGGCCAGCACCAGCGGCATGGCGAGTGCGCTACCGATGCGCCACCACGCCAGCAGGGCGAGCAGGATGCCGCCACTGGCGAAGAGCGCATAGATCGCCCGGTTCACAGGAAGATTGCAACGCATCAGCAGGCCATCCGCCTGCTGCAGGAAGGCGCGCTTCTGCCGTCCCGGCAACGGCGGCGGCAGCGTGCGGCGTTCCACCGGTGCCTGCGCGACCAGGCGCTGCTCCACGTTCTCCAGGCTCCTGCGTTGCTGCAGCCGCGCCGCGCTGCCCCACCACAGCTCGATCGCGCCGGCGAGCAGCAGCAGGGTGATGGCGGCGAGGGCAAGTGCCTGGATCATGCGAACGGACCGCTCGCTTCGCGCAGCATCTGACGGAATGGTTCCAGCTTGGTGGTATGCGGCTGCAAACCCAGACTCATCCAGCGGTCGGCTTCCTTGCCGTCGCGATCCAGGAACGCCTCGTGCCGGTACATGTCCTGCGTGGTGATGATGTTGTCGCCCACGCCGGTCACCTCGGTGATGGAGGAGATCACGCGGCGGCCATTGCTCAGGCGCGCGATCTGCACGATGAAATCCACCGCGCTGGCGATCTGCCGGCGCAGGCTGTTCTCGCTGCCCTGGAAGCCGGCAAAGCCGGCCAGCATCTCCAGCCGGTAGAGCGCATCGCGCGGCGCGTTGGCGTGGATGGTGGACATGGAGCCGTCGTGGCCGGTGTTCATGGCCTGCAGCATTTCCAGCACTTCCGTGCCGCGTACCTCGCCCACCACGATGCGGTCGGGGCGCATGCGCAGGCTGTTGCGCACCAGGTCGCGGATGTTCACCGTGCCTTCGCCGTCGAAGCTGCCGAGGCGGCTTTCCAGGCGCACTACGTGCGGATGGTTGAGCGACAGCTCGGCGGTGTCCTCGATGGTGATTACGCGCTCCTGGTGCGGGATGAAACTGGCCAGCGCGTTGAGCAGCGAAGTCTTGCCCGAGCTGGTGCCGCCCGACACGATGATGTTGCAGCGGCCTAGCACCATTGCCTGGAGCAGCGCGCGGATGGCGCGGTCGAAGGTGCCCTTTTCCTGCAGCTCTTCCGGCGTGAACGGGTCCTTGCGGAACTTGCGGATCGATACGCTGGGGCCGTTGACCGACAGCGGTTCGATGATGGCGTTGAGGCGGCCGCCGTTGGGCAGGCGCGCGTCCACCATGGGGTTGGAGTCGTCCAGGCGGCGCCCGAGCGGCGCCAGGATGCGGCGCACGATGCGCAGCAGATGGTGATTGTCACTGAAGCGGATGTTCTCGCGCTTGAGTATGCCGCCACGGGACACGTAGACGTCGTCGTGCCCGTTGATCAGGATGTCCTCCACCGCCGCATCCAGCAGCAGATCGTCCAGCGGACCGAAGCCGGTGAGCTCCTTCACCAGCGCGCCGGAGACCTGCTGCATCTCCGACTCGTTGACCGGAATGCGCCACTCCTGCACAAAGCTCGCGGTTTCCGTCTCCACGTATTTGGTGACGGTGCTGCGCGACCACGAGGCGATGTCGATGCGCTGGTCTTCGATGCGGTTCAGCAGGAATTCGTGGGCGGCCGACAGCACGTCCTGGAACTGCTGGGTCTGTTCGAAGGGCAGGTCGGATCCATCCAGCCGGGCAGACACATCGGCGCGGCGCAACGCGGCGGCGAGCAGGGCGCCGGACGAATTCAGCGGCGTTTCCATAGGGTACCCCCCATTCGGTTGAACAACGCATGCAGTGCGCTCTTGTCCGCCTCGTGCTTCACACGCAGGCGGAAACGGGCGAGCAGGGGCGACAGTGCACGCACGTAAGCATCGTTGGGCGTGGTTTCGTGCAGCAGGGATCCACGGTTGGCGGCGGCGCGCAGCGGGCGCGGCCGTTCCGGCAGGGTCGCCAGCAGCGGCAGGCTGAATCGTTCGGACATGCGCTGGCCGCTGATGCCACAGGATTCGTCATAGCGGTTCACCACCAGCGACACGCGCAGGTCGCGCGCCTGTGCCCGTTCCAGCTGGCGCAGACAGGCATCGAGCGCCACCATCGAGCCGATCGACTGGTCCGCGACCAGCCAGATCTCATCGGCAAGCTTGAGCAGCGTATGGGCGACATCGTCAAGTGCGCGATAGTCCAGGTCGCACAGCACCAGGTCGAACATGGAAAGCAGGCGCTCGAGCAACGGAGCCACTTCGGCACCGCCGAGGCTGATGTTGCGCTCGCGTGGCTGGCCGAGCACGGCCGTGCCGCTGGCGTGGCGTGGCACCGCCGTGCGCACCAGCGTGGCATCGATGCGGCTGGCGTTGCGCAGCGCGTCGTCCAGATGGAAGTCGCCGCCGGTGCCGAGGTACAGGCCGACGTCGCCGCTGGAATGGCCAAGGTCAAGCACCATCACGTTGTTGGCGCAGGCCGTGGCATCGCCCGAGGACTTGGCCGACGCGGCCAGCGCACCAAGATGGGCGGCCAGCGTGCTGCTGCCCAGGCCGGGGCGGACGCCACACACCAGCACCAGCTGGCCGCGCTTGCCGGCGCGGGCCGGCTGGCCCGCCGTTGCCGTCTTCAGCTGATCCAGCGCGGTGGTCAGCTGCTCGAGGATCTCCTCGTCAGCCGCGTCGATGTCGATGAAATCCTTCAAGCCCGCGCGCATCGCGCACAGCACGCCGGCACCGCGATCCGATGCGGCGGCGCCGATGCCCAGCAAGGTCAGCCCGGGATCGAGCGCCATCAGCTGGTGCGCGATCTCCGCCGACGCGTCCGTGTAGCCCTTGGAGAAATCGAGCAGCACGAGGCGCGGCTGGTGCTGGTCCAGCACGCGGCGGCTGGCGGTGAACTGCTGGCTGTCGCACCACGACAGCGTCACCAGGTTGCGCAGTCGCGCGGAGAAGCGCTGCGCGTTGTTCTCGTCCGGCGAGTACAGCAGCAGCGTGGGTTCCAGCGCTGGCTTCGCCAGATTGACTACGATGGGGTTCGCCTGCATGGCCATGTCCTCAACGCGAAAAGCCGGGTAGTTGGTCGGAGCCTGCGGGATTGAGCAGCCACGACCCCCAAACCGGGAGGTTGTTGCGTTCTTCACGTTCGCCGGGCAGCGGAAGCTTGGTGTCCCTGGCAATGGGACGCACCAGGTGCGGCGTGACGATCAGCACCAGTTCCTTTTCCTGCCGGCTGTATTTGAGATCGCGAAAGAACGACCCGATGATCGGGATATCGCCCAGCAACGGGATCTTGTCGACCTGGCTGGTGATGTTCTGGCTCACCAGTCCGCCGATCACGAAAGTTTCGCCGTCGCCCAGCTCCACCGTGGTGTCGGCGCGGCGCGTGGTGATGGCAGGCACCGACACGCCGGCGATCTGCAGCGCATTGGTGTAATCCAGGTCGCTCGCCTCCGGCGCCACTTTCAGCGCGATGCGGTCGGGCGCGAGCACGGTGGGTGTCACCGTCAGGCCGATGCCGAACGGCTTGTACACGATGGTGGTGGTAGCCAACCCCTGCGGAACCGGGATGGGCAGTTCGCCACCGGAAAGGAAGCTCGCACTCTGGCCCGACAGGGCCACCAGCGTCGGCTCGGCCAGCACGCGGGCCATGCCATCGCTCTGCAGCAGGTTGAGGTTGGCATTCCACACGTTGCCATTCGCGCCCTTGTGGCCAAGCACGAGGTTGAACGCCGACGCGATGGTGCCACCCGCGGTGGTACTGCTGACCAGCGGCGAGGCGAAGCCGTAGCTGAAGCCGTTGTTGGTGGCGTTGAAATTGATGCCGACCTGGCTCATCACGTTCTTGTCGAACTCGACCACCTTCACTTCCACCTGCACCACGCCGCCGCTGGAGACGCTGGAGGCATCGATCACCGAGCCCTTGTCGCCCACGGCGTTCTGCGCGGCGCTGACGCCACGCTCGTGCTCGAGCATGCTGTCGGCCTGGCCGCGCAGCACCGCTTCATTGTCCTGCACGGCGATCTGCAGGCTGCTGTCGCCTTGCAGCGATGCCTGGCCGGCGCTGCGTACCTGCACGGCGAGGCGTTGCGGGTCCGTGGCGCCGCGGCGCCACAGCAGCAGTGTGGTTTCGCCGGGCTTCTTGCCGACCAGCAGCGCGTCGCGCTGGCCCTTGAGCATCACGATGTCAGTGACCGCCGGATCGGCGATGGCGACGCGCTCGATATCGTTGGGCAGGTGCCACGGGCGCTGCTCGTGCACCTGCAGCGCGATGGCGGCATCGTTCGCGGTGGCCGCCATCGCGGCCGTCAACGGCCATGCGGCACAGAGCAGGATGAGCCCCAGACGCGGATTCATGGGTTCACCGCCAGTGCCGTGTGTGTCGAGGACGGGTCGGCCGAGCCGCGGATGATCTCCAGTCCACCTCGCACGGGTGCATGCGATGTCCCGCGCGGTGTCACTGTCTTCGAACGGCCGACCAGTCCGGGCTCGTCGATGCCGGCATAGGCGCGATTCTCCGGCGACGCCAGCCACCCGCGCTGCTCGCCGGAAAGATCACCGCGCGGCGCAAGCACCGTGGCCGGCATCGGGAACAACAGGTTGCTGGGCATGCCGTCGTCACCGGGATGGCGCAGCGCAAGGGACAGCTTGCCGCTCTGCGTCGCGAGCACGAGCGGGTCGATCTCATCCACCGGCACGGCCAGCACCGCCATCTTCGCCGGCGGTTCGGTCTGTTCGGCCTTGGTGGAAGCGGTCGCGGCCGTCGGTGCCTCGCCGACACGCGGCAGGTCGCGCACGCCGTAGGCGAGCACGCGCAGGCGCGAGGCCAGCAGGCGGCTTTCCGAGTGGTCCTTGGCCAGGGCGGCATTGGCCGCCGAGGCCTCGGTGATCTTCAGCGTCAGCACCACATCGACATAGTCACCCGGCTGTACGCGGTAACCGACACCGGAGATCTCGTCCACCGGTATCGCGAGCGCTCGCTCGCCGGGGCGAAGCTGCATGGCGATGGGATTGGAAAGCAGCGAGGCGGTGATGACGGCGCCTTCGGGGATGTCGACCCGTGGCACGTCCCCCACCAGCAGTTCGGGCTGGCCATAGCTGCCTTCGGGCGCGGTGGATACGGCCACCACGCGCAGCGATGACGCCTGGATCACCTGGCCACCAGGCAGCATTTGCGCGGCGACCACCATGCGCTCGGTTTTCGCGGGAATGATCGGTGCCGCGGGCGCAGCGGCTGTGGGTTGCGCGGCTGGCGCGACGTCCTGGCGACGCTTGCCCAGCGAGAAAGCGATCAGTGCCAGCACCGTCGCAAGGACGACCAGCAGGATGGCGGCGATGCGTGACACGTTGTGCATCTGAAGCGTCTCCGGTGCGTAGGATCGTTAGTTGCGCTATAGGTCCAGCTGCACGGTGGCCGTGCTGCTGAGGTTGGATCCCATCGCCCAGCCGTACAGCGTCTTGGTGCCGGGAATGAACGGGTGGTTGTCGTAGTCGAACGAGGTCACCACCGTGATGCAGGTGGCGGCAGCATTGGTGGGGCAGGGTGCGGCGGCAGAGACGGCGATCGGCACGTAGGTGCCGCCCGGTGTCGTGGGCGTGGTGCAGCTGGCGCTTTCGCCGGAAAACGTCAACAGCCAGGACATCGAACGTTGCGCGGCATTGCAGGCGTTGGTCTGGCGTTGCGCGGTAGTGCCGTACTGGAGTGCGGCGCGCGCGCCTTCGGCGGAGGCTAGCGACAGCGCTTCCTGGGCAGCGAAGATCATCACGCCGGTCATGGTGATCAACAGCAAGGGCAGCACGCCCAGCAGGAACACCATGGCGAACTCGATGGCAGCGGAACCGCGCTGATGCGACGGGCGCGTACGAAGGGGAAGCGCTTTCATGGCTGCCCCCAATGCATCCATTCCGGGTGCAGCACGACAAAAATCGTTGCCATGCCAAGGTAGGCCGCATGGGGCTGACCCGCCCGCCCCTGGCGTGCGTGCAGGGCCCGCTGCCACAGTGGCAGCGCATAAAGATGTTGCCGCATCATCGCGATGCCCGGTGCGTAAGCGATCCGGGGCAAGCGGAACATCAGTATGGCGAAGGCATGGATGCCGGTCATCAGGCAGGCGATGACCCAGATGGGCAGCAGTGCGCGTGTGCCCAGCAGAAAACCAAGCGTTGCAAAAAGCTTGACGTCGCCAGCGCCCATCCAGCCTATCGCATAGAAAGGCAGCATGGCGGTGAGCCCAATGGCAAAACCCGTCAATGATGGCCAGGCCAACGGTGTGATCCCCCCGATCCATGGCAGCACGGTGGCAGCAATGGCGAGGAGGAGGGCCGCCGCGAGCCACTTATTGGGCACGCGGCGAGCGTAGAGGTCACTCAGCGCAATCGTTGCGCTGAGTGTGACGGCGAGCGTTGGCAGCACTGCGGTCATGGCCTCTCCCCTGAATGGCCGTCCAAAGCCGGCTCTTGGTGCCAGGAGATTCCATCCCCCGGCGTCGTTTCTCAGGCTTTGTTCACCGCGTTGGTGAGGGCGGTCATGATGGTGGTATAGACACCCTGCAGGCTGTTGGCGCCCGTGCCGCCGAATATCGCCAGGATGGCGACTGCCACAACGGCAGCCAGGATGCCGTACTCGACTGCGGTGATGCCGTCTTCTTCAGTCAGGAACTTGCGGATCATGGTGTTCATTGCTTGCCTCCTGAAGAGCTCCACGCTCTCAATCAATGCCAGTGTTTGAGCAACCCGTCAGTGGTTATCGACTTCACGTCGCCGCCACTGAGCGGTTCGCGACTAGTCCATTTGGACTACGGACCACGAATGCATACCCCGTGCCTTTGATCGGTCTAATAATCCGAATGGCCAGTTTGAACGGCAAAAAAGCCCGTTATTTGCCTGGCCATCGATTATTTAGATCGATGAAACGGGTAGGGTCGTGAGGAATGGTGAATTATGTGAAGACATATTCACGCCAGTTAATGGTGAAAAACTGACGCAAATGATCACTTCGCTTGACGCGAAACCATTAATATCCCCCGTGCATGTACGTTCCGGCCGTCCTGGGCGGAGTGATGTACAGCCACAGTCTTGTTCGGTCATGCGTGACTGCTTGCACAAAAACGGCAGATGTGAAGATCATTTATGTGAGCTGCATCACAAACTAATGGGTGGCATTTCAGCCAAAACATTTGTTGCCGAAAATGTGCATTGGGGCAATGCGTGCGAATTCTTTAATGCGCCTTGTCACCAGGGAAAATCGGTCAACCGATTTATAGGCGCGGCGAATTGGATGCCTCAGGGGGACATCTGATGGGAGTCGAGAACGATATCGGACTGCAGTCGCCCGATCTCGTCATGCTGTGCGGCATCCTGAAGGTCTGCGAGCTCGAGCTGGTACTGCTCGGCAAGCAAGGCCCGAAGGCGCACGTCGACTCGCTGGCATCCGAGCAGGCCATCTGTTTCAGCGGCGAGGTGAACTTCGCTTTCCGCGGACGCTTTGCCTTGCCACCGGGCTGGTGCCTGTTCGGCTATCTGCACCAGACCGCGCAGGAAAGCTGGTGCCACGGCACGGGGCTGGCCTCGGGCATGGCCTTCACCGTCTTTCCCGAGGGCGTGAGCGAATTCATGCTCAGCTCCGGCAGCCGCGTCACCGGCGTGCTGGTGCCACAGCAGCGCCTGGTGGATGCCTACCTGGAACTCAATCCGCACCAGCCGGACGTGCCCACGCGGGCTATCGCGCTGTTCAGCCTGTCCGACGACGAGCGCGCGCGTGCCCTGCGCGTGAAATTCGAGGCGTTGCGCGATCGCATATTGCATATGCATCGCGAAGTGCCCGCGGCGGAACTGGACCCCGGGGAGCTTATCGAGGCCCATCTCGCCGCGGCGCTCGCGGCGCGGCCTGACGATCGCCCCGCCTGCTCGCGTGGCCGCCGCACGCATTACCTGGCGGTGCAGCGCGCCGAGGAATTCATGCGCCGCAACCTGCGGCGGGACATCTACCTGACCGAGCTGTGCAACGCGGCGGGCGTCAGCGAGCGCGCCTTGCGCTATGCGTTCGACGACCTGATGGGCGTGTCGCCCAATCGCTACCTATCCATGCTGCGCCTGTGCACAGCCTGCAAGAACCTCACGCTGTCGGACGCCAGCCGCCGCTCGGTGAAGTCGGTGGCGCTCAGCTGCGGCCTGTGGGATCTCTCACGCTTCGCCGACCACTACCGTCGCGTCTTCGGTGAGCGTCCGCGCGACACGCTGATGCGTTCGCCGCCGTTCGAAGCGGCCTGAACTCCCCCTTCGGCATTTGCAAGACGTGGGCGCCCGCGTGCCCGCTTTCTTCACGTCGTTCCCACCGCATGCCGGATTTGTGCAGGGCGCTGCCGTATTTGCCCAAGGCATTGCCGGATTGGCTTATGCCGTTGCCGGAATGAGGCATTCGGCGGCGCGGAGCATCGCTGTAATGAGCCCCAGGCTTGCCGGTTGCACATGACGTGTGCCGGCAACGCTCGTGGACCTGTATGCGCGGACACACGACGTGCTCTGCGCCGGCCAATAGGGGACAACCTGATGAATCGCATCTACCAACTCGTTTGGTCCGAATCCCGTCGTGCGTGGGTGCCGGCTTCGGAACTCTCGACCCAGCGTCATCGCGTCGCTCGCCAGGTGGGCTTCCTGCCGTCGGCACGCGCCTTCCTGATGACCGGCCTGGCGCTGTGTGCGCTGGCGTATCACCAGGCATCGCATGCGCAGAGCGCGGATGATGCAAAGCTCAACGACCTGATGGGGCTGGCGTCCAAGTACGACCACCCGTCGTCGTCGTCCGGCGCGCCGATCGCCGCGAGCATCGGCGCGCAGCCGGTGTTCAACCGTGTGGCGGTGACGCTGCCGGGCGGTGAGGCAGCGTCGTCCTCCGTGCCGGTCATGCCTCGCAAGAGCACGGTCGCCGGCGTGCGCGCCCGGGCTGGCGTGCCCATCGTGCCGACCAGCCAGCAGATGGGTTCGGGCGTTGCCCTTCCCGCCGACCTGGGTTCGCGCGTCGGTGCGATCTCCGGCGGTGCCAACGTCGCGGCGCTGGGACAAGGCGTGGTGTCGGCCGTGCTTCCCTCGACCAATGACGCGGTGGATCGCAACCGCTCGGTGGTGCTGGCCACGCATGCGAATGCCACAAGCTCGCTCGTGGATAACAACGCACCTGCGGTATTGGGTGCCGATGGGCTCGTCCACGGGGGCACGCCGGCGATTCCCGTGGCGTCCGGTATCGCCGTGCCGCCGGTGAATGCCACGGTAGGCGCACGCGCCACCGTGCTCGCCAGCCAAGGCGACCTGGTGGACGCGCATGCGCACGTCGGTGTCGCCGTGCCGGTGCTCTCGAGCACGCCGCTGGTGAATACCAACGTCAATCTTCACGTCGGTGGGCAGGTACTTTCATCGCTTCAGCCGGTGCTGTCATCGGTCACGAGCGGCACGGGTGCCGGCAACCTGGGCGGCGTGCTGGGTTCGAATGGTCTGGTTTCCTCGCTGCCCGCCACGGTGGATGGCGTGAACCACACGGTGAACGCGGTAGTGGGCGGCGTCACCGCAGGCACACCGCTCGCTGGCGTCACGGGCACCGTGTTGCCGCCGGTCGAATCGACGCTGCACAACGTGGCGACGACGCTGGCGGGCGCGAGCGCTGGTTCGGGCAGTGGCCTGGGCGGCCTGGGCGGCGTGCTGGGTTCGAACGGTCTCGTTTCCTCGCTGCCCGCTACGGTGGATGGCGTGAACCACACGGTGAATGCCGTGGTGGGCGGCATCACCGCAGGCACGCCGCTCGCTGGCGTCACGGGTACCGTGTTGCCGCCGGTCGAGTCGACGCTGCACAACGTGGCGACGACGCTGGCGGCGCGACCGCTGGTTCGGGCAGTGGCCTGGGTGGCCTGGGCGGCGTGCTGGGTTCGAACGGTCTCGTTTCCTCGCTGCCCGCTACGGTGGATGGCGTGAACCACACGGTGAATGCCGTGGTGGGCGGCATCACCGCAGGCACACCGCTCGCTGGCGTCACGGGCACCGTGTTGCCGCCGGTCGAATCGACGCTGCACAACGTGGCGACGACGCTGGCCGGCACGGCCACGAGTACAGGCGCGGGCAACGGCCTGGGCGGTGTGCTTGGCCTGGGCAACGGCGCCGGCGGCCTGGTGTCCGGCGTGGTGCAGCCGGTGGCAGCCACGGTTAACCACGTCCTCGGTGGCGTGTCGGGCACGGGTGGTGGCCTGGGCGGCGTGCTTGGCGCGGGCAATGGCGTGGGCGGCGTCGTGAACGGCGTGACGTCGACGGTGGGTTCGGTATTGCAGCCGGTTTCCGGCGGCACCGGTCTGGGCAACGTCAACGGTGTGGTATCGGGGGTGACCTCGACTCTCGGCGCGCTGCTCAAGCCGGTCAGCAGCGGCGGCTCATCGGGTGGTAGCTCCGGTCTTTCCGGCACGGTCAGTGGCATCACCAGCACGGTGACAGGCATCGTCGGCACCGCCACGGCGGGTACGCCGGTGGGTGGGACGGTGTCGGGCGTGCTGCAGCCGGTGACGGGTACGCTCAACAACGTGCTGGGCACGGTCGCCGGTACGACCTCGGGCAGCGGCCTGGGTTCAACCGATCCCGCACTTGGCAAAGTTCTGCCTGACCTCAACAAGACCACGGGCGATGTCGCCTCCACCGCGAATGCCTTGCTAGCGCAGCCCAACGGTACGGGTGTTGCGGGCACGCTTGGCCAGGGCGGCACAGCCTCGTCGCTGCTGGGCAATGTCACCAATACCGTGGCCGACACGGTGAACAGCGTGCCGGGTGTGCAACTGGGTGCCACGGGCAACGGTCAGTCGTCCGGCCAGAACCTGGTCGGCGCGATTCCGGGCGCATCGGGCCTGGTCAACCAGGCGCTGCCCAGCGTGGCGTCGCTGCTGGGCGTGACGCCAGCGACGAGTACGACTGGCTCCACCACGGGTGCGAGTCCGGCTGCGGTGCCGGTGGTGCCGCAGCCGTCGTCCACGCCGACGGGACTCATCGTGGGCAACGGTGGCGTGGTGGGTACGGCTGGGCAGTTGCTTGGCACCAACAGCAACGCGCTGTTCAACAACACCAACGGCTACGTGACCAACGGTGGCCTGCAGGTGAACGCGGCGAACTTCACGCAGGGCTACTCGGTGACCAGCGTGCTCGGCATACCGGTGGTCAACGGCACGCCGGTGGGTACCGTGCTCACCACGACGGGCGGTACCTCGCTGGGCGGTACGGGAAGCAATTCCCACCTGACGCTGATCGGGGCGGTGAAGTCGGACAGCTACATCACCAACATCAACAACGGCGCAGCGGGTGGCCTGCTCGGCCTGGTGCTGCCCAACAGCGCGCCGGCCTGGGCATCCACCTGCGCCAATGTGCTGGGCGTGGTGAATACCTCGTGCTGGGCGGTGAATGCCGCGCAGGACTATCAGGTGCTGATGGGCGATGGCGCCACCGCCAATGGCTCCAAGGAAGTGGTGATCGGCACCAATGCAAGCCACACCTTGCCTGCTGTCACCGCAGCCTCGGCCTTCCCTGGCAGCGGCGCGAACGATCCGAACAACCCCACCGGCGTGCCGACCGCCGACTACGCCGCGCGCCAGGGCCATTCCGTGGTGATCGGCGACAGCGCCAGCGGCACGGCGAATGCGCAGACCATCATCGGCGCGCAGGCCACGTCGACAGTCGCCAACAGTGTCGCGCTGGGTTACGCCTCCACCGCGTCGCGTGGCGCGCAGACGGGGTACACCGCCTATGGCCTCAGTGCGCCGCAGAACTCCGCGGGCGAAGTGTCGATCGGCGCGCCCGGGCAGGAGCGTCAGATCACCAACCTCGCCGCCGGCAGCGCGCCGACGGACGCGGTCAACCTGGCGCAGCTGGAAGCGGTCTCCTTCGTCGCGGGCAATGCCGTGCAGTACGACGACGCGACGCACGCCACGGTGACGCTGGCCGGCCCCAGCAGTACGGACGGCGGCGTGACGGGCGGCACCACCCTCGCCAACCTGCACCAGGGCGCCATCAACTCGACCAGCACGCAGGCCGTCAACGGCGCACAGATGTGGGGCTGGACGCAGGACACCAGCAACGTCTACAGCAACACCAGCCTTTACAACGCGATCCAGAACATCAAGCCGGGCAGCGGTGGAACGGTCAACAACACCAACGTGAAGTACTACAACGTCAACTCGGCGTTGGTCGATTCCAGTGCGACGGGCGCCAACAGCCTCGCCGCCGGTCCCGCCGCCACGGCCAGCGGCGCCAACGCGGTCGCGGTCGGCAACGGCAGCCTTGCGGCTGGCCCCAACGACATCGCCATCGGCGGCAACGCGAAGGTGAATGCCAATGGCAGTACCGCCGTGGGCGCCAATACCAATGTTGCCTCGACGGCGACGAACGCGGTCGCGGTGGGCGAAAGCGCTTCCGTCACGGGCGCCTCCGGCACGGCGGTTGGCCAGGGTGCCTCCGCGACAGCGGCCAACGCGGTGGCGCTGGGCCAGGGCTCGATCGCGGACCGCGCGAACGCCGTATCGGTGGGCAGCGCCGGCAATACGCGCCAGATCACCAACGTGGCCGCCGGCACGGTCAGCACGGACGCGGTGAACCTGGGCCAGATGCAGGCGAGCATCACCAGTTCGACGCAGGGCACCGTGCGCTACGACACCAACAGCGACGGCAGCACCGACTACGGCAACGTCACCCTGGGCAATGGCAGCAGCGCCGGCACCGCCATCCACAACGTGGCCGCCGGCAGCGCCACCACCGACGCGGCGAACGTGGGCCAGCTCAACGCCGGCATCCAGCAGGCGCAGAACTGGGCGCAGAACTACACCGACCAGCGCTACAACCAGCTCCACGGCGAGATCCAGAACATGGGCAATCGCGCCAACGCCGGTATTGCCGCAGGCATGGCCATGGCTGGCCTGCCCCAGGCCTACGAGCCGGGCCGCAGCATGGCGGCGGTATCCGCCGGCACGTTCCGCGGTGAATCAAGCATCGCCATCGGCGTGTCGACCATCTCGCAGGGCGGGCGCTGGGTCTACAAGCTCACGGGCAGCGCGGACACGCGCGGCGACGCGGGTTTCGCCCTCGGTGCGGGCATGCAGTGGTAAGGCGCCACACGGCCCACTTCGGATTGCGATCAAGGGGAATCGTCATGCGAAAGAGCATCAACATCACGCGGCTGCTGTCCGTGCTGGTCACGGCGGCGGTCACCCTGTCGGCGGCAGGCATCACGGCCAGCCATGCGCAACAGGCGGATGTCCGTCCGGACTTTCCCGACCCGGCACGCGCCACCATGCCCGAAGGCATGTTCGTCAACGTGGAAAACCTGCGCAAGCTGGCACCCGGCATGACCAAGCACCAGTTGTACGACCTGCTTGGCACGCCGCACTTCAGCGAGGGCGTGTTCGGCGTGCATCGCTGGAACTACATCTTCGCCTTCCGTGAAACCGACGGCAGTGCGTTCCGATGCCAGTTCCAGGTGCAGTTCGACCAACGTCACCTGGCGCGGGCGTACTACTGGAAGCCGGAATCGTGCAAGGACCTGCTCGCGCCGCCGCCTCCGCCCGCACCGCCGCCGGCCCCCGCACCGGCGCCGATGACGACCATCACGCTGTCCTCCGATGCGATGTTCGCCTTCGACAGCGCCACGCTGACGCCGGAGGGCGCGGCCAACCTCGACGGCCTGCTCGCGCGCGTGCAGGAGGCCAGCCACATCCAGGACATCCTGATCACCGGCTACACCGACCGCATCGGCAGCGAGCGCTACAACCTCGTGCTGTCCAAGCGCCGCGCGGTGGCGGTGGGCGAGTACCTGGCCGCGCACGGCGTATCACCCACGGACATACGGGTGGTGGGACGCGGCGATGCCAATCCAGTCGTGCAGTGCAATGACAAGAAGCGCGATCGACTGATCGCGTGCCTGGCGCCCAATCGCCGCGTGGAGCTCAAGGGCATGGCGAAAGCGCAGATGTGAAGCACGACGAGCCTGTCGCCGTCGGCACCGTGGCGGTCCACAAGGAACCTGGTGACCCTCTACGGCGCCACCCCCTAGCGCCGACCACCGTCACGGTGCCGACTGCGACAGGTTCACCAACGAACGACCAGAGGGCAGGCGTCGCGCCTTGCGCACAACGCCACAGGAGCAGGAGGAAGTGCGATGAAATCCGTCTATTCCATTTGCGAACGCGATGGCCGGCAGTGGTGCATCACGCTGGGCCAGCGACTGGTGCGCAGCCAGCTGTGCCCTGCGGTGGCGATCAAGCTGGCCCGTCACCTGGCACGCGAGCACCACGACAGTACAGGCGTGCCGTCGCGCGTCGAATTTCTGGGCGGTGAGATGCCCATCGTGCTGGGCAGCTACGGCGTGCAGTAGCCATCGCTGAAAAAAAGACCCCGGCGTGTTGGCGCCGGGGGTGCGGAAAAGCGGCGATCAGGGAGAGCGTCGCCGCTGCGTGCTCTTTACAGGTCCACGCCGAAGCCGGCGCCCACCGAGGTCTGCGATCCACTGGTCGTGGCACCCACGCTGATGTGCGCGCTACTGCCCACCGGCGTCGCGTAACCCACGGACAATGCCGACCGCGAGCCCTGGTAGCCCACACCCGCGGCGATGCGGCCGATGCCCGTGGCACCCGCAGCGTTGATCGCCATCTGCGTCGAGGCCGCGCCCATCGCGCCCTGGTCGTTGATGCGCTTGTTGACCTGCTGGAACTGGTCATTCATCTGTGTGCGCAGCGCGCCGATGCCGGCGTTGGCGTCGTAATTGGCAATGGCCTGGTTGGTGTACGCGTTGGCCGAGTTCAGCGTCTGCTGCGCAGAGGCGTCGGTATAGGTCTTGGCGGTGGCGATGGCCGCCTGCACCTGGCTGCTGACCTGCCCGACGTTCGCCGCATCGGTGACGTTCACGCCGGCCGCGACGTTGACGATTTGACGTTGGTTGGTCGCCGTGCCCACCGACACGGTGTTGGCCTGATTCGCCACCGAGCCCTGGCCGAGTGCCACGGCGTTCGCCGCTGTAGTGGACGCGCCCTGGCCCACGGCCGTGCCCGACGCGGCCGTGACGGAGGCGCTTTCACCCACGGCCACGGCATTGGTCGCCGCCGCGGCGATGGTGGTGTTGGCGCCCACCGCGGTGCTGCCGTCGGCGTTGACCTTGGCGTTGCCGCCGAAGGCCGTGTCGTTGGGGCCATGCGCCAGCGCGCCACCACCCACCGCCGTGCCGTTGTCACCGCTGACACCCGTGCCCACGGCGGCACCGTTACCGATCGCCACGGCGTTGTTGCCGTTGGCACTGGCGTTGCTCGTGCTACCCGCTTGGCCATTCACCGCGAAGGTGCCGGGCATGCCGCCGCCACCGGCGCCGACCTGCTTGCTCAGGGAGGTGTACTCGGTATTGAGCGTCGACAGCTCGCTGTCGATGGTGCTGGTCGCGCTGGTCAGCTGACCCAGGTTCACCGCATCGGTCGATTGCACACCGGCGGCAACGTTGTGGATCTGCGTGCCGACGGTGCCCGCCAGCGTGACGCCGGCCTTGGCCGAGGTGTCGTACGAAATAGCCAGCGGACTACCGCCGCCGCCCGTCTGCAGTGCCGATACCGCCTGGTTCAGCGCAGTCTCGCCTGAATCCAGTGCCGTGATGGCCGATCCAACGTTCGAATATGTCGTGCCCTGCACAGCGTAGGACGTGGTGAAGTTGTTGGCCACGGTCGCTCCGCCGCCAAGTGCCTGCGCGACCGATGTACCCATCGACGTCAATTGACCCATGTTTATCGCGTCAGTCGCTTGCGTGCCCGCGGCCACGTTGACCACTTGCCGCTCCGTGCCCGATGCGCCCATGGACACCGTGTTGTTGCGGTTCGCCACCGAACCAGCACCAACCGCGACGGCGTTCTGGGCCGTGGCCGAGGCGGCGTTGCCCAGTGCAATGGACTGGGTGGCCGAGGCGGTCGCCGAGGTGCCGATGGCGATCGTATTGCTGACCGCTTGCGCGGCCTGGGTGGGATCCGCATTGGGATTACCCGCAACGGCCAAGTTGCCAATGGCCAGGTTGCCCGTGCCGGCGCCACCTCCCGCGTAAGCGCTGGCGCCCATCGCCTGGTCATTGGTGTTGTAGGCGGTGGATGCCACACCAAGCGCAATGCTGTAACCGCCCATGGCCTGTGCGCCGCCGCCTGTTGCGACGGACTCCGTGCCAGTGGCGATGGCGCTGACGCCGGTGGCCATGCTGGCATAGCCGGTGGCCTGTGCGCCGGTGCCGATCGCCGTACCCAGGTCTCCCTGTGCCACGGCCTGATAACCCAGAGCGACGGTGCCGTCACCCAAGGCCTGGGCGGCGGTGCCCACGGCCACGACCGGGGTATTGATGCCGCCGGATGCATTGGCGGAGTTACCGATGGCGACGTTGTCGGTTTGCGTGGCTTTGGCATTCACGCCGATCGCCGTTGTGCCATGGGCCGTGGCTTGGGCGCTGGGGCCTACCGCCGTGGCGTAATCGCCCGATGCCAGGGCGGCGACCGGGTTGCCGGAATTGTCGGTGACCTTCGCATTGCCGCCGGAATCGACGATGTAGCTGCCAATGGCAACACTGCTCAAGCCCGTCGCCTGCGCTTGCGCTCCGACCGCCGTGGTCTTGTAGTTCGACGCCGTGGCCAGATAGCCCAGCGCGGTGGCGTAGTTGAAGTAGCCTGCGACGGAGAAACCCGCGTTCGCGCCATTACCGATAGCGGATGATCCGATGCCATAGGCCGTCGCGCCGCCGCCGAGCGCGGTGGAGTAGTCATCGTTAGCCAGGCTCGCATAACCCATGGCCATGCTCTGCGCGCCCAGAGCGGTGCTCATAGCGCCGGCAGCCACGCTGTTCGCGCCGAGCGACACCGCGGAATCGCTGCCATTGCCCGCGCCGTCTGCTGAGAAGTACGGGTCAGTGGGAGTGGATACCTGAACCGAGGACGGCGTAGTTGCTTGCGTGGACGTCTGGTCCGCGGCGTGGCCCCCTTCTGGCAAACCAAGCATCGCGCTGATCAACATGATGCCGAGGACGCACGATCGTGCGCCGCCTTTGCGTGACCGCGCGAGTTCGCTTGCCACGACGAGCCTGCCCAACGTCTTGTTCCAGACCTTGCTGTAAACCTTATTCATGGTGTTCCCCGATAAGCTTCATCCGGACAAAGCGCATCCTTCATTCCACGGAGCCTCCTTCTGGCAGCGCGATGGATGGACGGCGATATCCGATGTGATGGATGACCACGCTGCGCCGCTCCCCAGCGCCGCAGCATGGAAATGACTTGGTCCGCAGGATTGGCGCGGAAGCGTGTGGGTTTACTGGTACGAACCGAGCACGGTTACGCCGGTGAATATGGCCGGGCTGGTTACGGTGATGTAATAGATGCCTGCTGCGGGGGTGCGGACCGCAACGTTCTGGTTGTTACCGCCGGGACGAGCCGACATGTAGTCGTAGGCGGTGGCGCTGGCGGCGCTGCCGCGCTTGACGTACAGCGACACAGCGCCACTGCCACCCGACGTGCGGAACGACAGCAGCGTCACGCCACCCGGTACGACCAGCGTGAACTGCTGGCTGCTGCCTGCGGGCCCCTGCGTGGCGACCGCCACGCCATTGCTCAGCGCGGTCGGCGCCGGCGGGGGCGGGGCGTTCGTCGCCGGTGCCCCGTTGCCCCAGGTATAGGCAAGTGCGTTGAACAGGCTGATGTCCAGCGAGCCGAAGCCCGTGGTGAAATCCCAGCCGGTAGCGGCGTTGTAACCGTAGGTGGTGCCGTTGTAGTTCAAGCCGTTGTTGCCGGACGTCACGTCATGCAGCACCGACGCATTGGTCGGAAAGTCGCGGTACATCATGCTGGCCGGAAAACCGATGCTGTTGTTGGCATAGGTCTGCACGCGGGCGAATACGCCTACGAAGATCGGCGAGGCCAGGCTGGTGCCGCCGACCGAGTAACGTTGGCCACCGATGAAGATCTGCGCACCCGTGTACGAGGACGCATCGAACGCGATATCCGGCACCTGGCGCACCGTGGCGCTCAGCAACGAGGCTTGCCATGCAGGCGCGGTTTCGAACAGGCTCTTGCCACCCGTGCTGGCCCAGATACGCTCATTGCCGTCGCTGGCCTGCGCTACGCCGTCGTTCCAGGCGGTTTCGCCGGCCCACGCGGTGCCATTGGTCATCAGTTGTGTGCCGCCGACAGCAATGACGTTGGGCGACGTGGACGGTTCGCTGACCGAGTACGACGAGAGACTGAATGGCGAGGCCAGCACCGCGCCGGCACTGTTGGCAAATTCGCCATTGGTCGAGACATACACGCCCTGGTCGCCCGAGGCAACGGAGAATGTCTGGCCCTGTGCCACGGCCTGCTTGAAAATGGCGTCGTCGGCCGCTTGCGTGCCCGTCTTGTTGGCGATGGTTTCGTCTTCGCCCAAGGACACGTTGATCACTTTGGCAAGGCCGCTGGCATCGGTCACCGCAGCGTTGTATGCGGCGGTAATGCCGGCGTCGCTCAACTCTTCGTCCGCGGCACCGTTCTGGCCGTTGGCGGCGGTATAGAACACTAGCTGCTTCACGCCGCCGGACGTTCCCACGATGGACTGTGAGTCAAGGTTCCACTCCGTGTCCGAACCCGGGTCGTCGGAGAAGTCCACGGCCGTGCCAAGTGTCACGGGCACCACGCGGACGTTGGTGGCGCTCATCGCCATGGCCGTGGTCATGGTCTTGAGATCCTGCTGCGTCTGCGTGAGATCGCCCCAGGTAATGATGCCTACCGTGGTGTTGAATGCCGTCGGGGTGGTGCCTGCGTCGTAGATGGCCGGGAACTGGACGGGCGAGTGCGTTACCGCCACCGGGGTGCCTTGCGCGGTGACGTTTGCCGTCTCCGTCATCGGCTTGCCGAGGAAGTTCATCGGGTGCTTGTGCTCGATGTTCTGCAGGCCGATCACCGAATCCACGATGCCGCCGAGCGCCTGGGGCACCATGACGTCGCTGTCGTTGCCGAAGCGAAGTTTGCCGTTGTCGCTATACGTCTTCATGCTGGCGTTGAAGGCCGTGGCTACGGCAGCGGCGTTACCATCGGCGTAGACCAGCGTGTTATTGGGCGACACCGTGACATGCGTGAAGCCCGACTGCTGAAGGTGTGCCACAACGCTCTGCACCTGCGCGTCAGTCGGACCGTAGGTGGCCTTGAACTGCGCGGGTGTCAGAAACTTGCCGTACGCCGCCGTACCGCGCGTGTTGACGTCCCTGATGAACGCCTCGAGCTGGTTGGTGTTGCGCAGGGTCAGGCCTACGGCGATGTGCAGGAGCTTGTTGTTGTTGAGCGGCGTCACCAGCGACTGCACCTGCGGCAGTCCAGTGCGGTTGACCACATAGCTGGTATGCGTGACCGGCGCCTGGCCGGTCGTGGCCGGCGAAGTGGTGGCTGTCTTCAGCAGTACGGCGTGGCTGCGGGTTGGCGTCCAGTTGGTGGCATGTGCGGCCACCGGACTGAAGGCAAGTGCAAGGGCCAAGGGCAGGAACGCTTTGCCGACAGGCGCGCCGGCGTGGGTCGTACGGGTGTGGTTGGACATCTTCGATCCCCGGGATGCAAGAGGCCACAAGGCCCCGATTCGATGGAGCGCCCGGCGGGCGCTTTGCCGAGCGCGAACAACTAGCGACGATCCCGTGAACCCCGTGCCCCCAGGTTGCGTGGGCACCCCCTGGTTTGCAGCGGCGATGCGCTAGCCAGACGACGGCTTGGTTTCAGCTTTCACTAGATGTGCGGCACAACACACGCACCTACCCCCACCCTTTCTCACACTTGCTCACGCAGCCCACGAAGCCGCACGCAAGTCCTTGTGCGCAAAGCGGCAAAATGAGAAAAAACGATACGCCGCTGTTGACGAAACAGAGGTCGCGCACGCAGAGTGTCACGACTTTCCACGCCACCCTCGCCAGCGCGCCGCATGAACGACGGAACCTCCAAGACGACCGCCCGAACGCTGGACCGCGCCTGGCATATCGGCGTGCTGGAAGACGATGCACAGCTGCGCGAAGGCATCATCCTTCCCGGCCTGCGCTACTTCGGTTTCCAGGTGACGGGCGCAGGTTCGGCGGCGGAGCTGTACCGCCACATGCTGAGCCGCCGCTTTGACATGGTGGTGCTCGACATCGGCCTGCCCGACGAAAGTGGCCTCAACGTGGTGAAGCACCTGCGCGAGATCTCCACGCTGGGCATCGTCATGCTCACCGGCAACACCGGCATGGACGACCACGTCATGGCGCTGACGCGTGGCGCCGATGCCTTCCTCAACAAGCCGGTCAACATCGAGGTGCTGGCGGCCACCCTGCACAGCGTGGCGCGGCGCCTCGCCGGCGCGCCCGGTGGCGGCGGCCCGGTGGCACCCTCGGCAGGCCTCGGCCGCTGGCGGCTGGATACGGATGACTGGTGCCTGGTCACGCCGGGTGGACAAGCGCTGCCGCTGACGGCGCCCGAGCGTTGCATCCTGCGGGTGCTGATGGCGGTGCGTGGCGAGCCGGTGTCGCGCGAAAAGCTGATCAGCGCGCTGACCTCAGACATCTACGAATTCGATCCGCACCGCCTGGAAATGATGGTGCATCGCCTGCGCCGCAAGGCGCAGGATGCGGCCGGCCAGCCTTTGCCGTTGCTTACGTCGCGCGGCCAGGGCTACCTGTTCACCAGCGACTAGTGATTATTGTTGGACGTCTGGACGTCCACGGTAACGAGCACCTGCGGCGCGGCATGGATCGGCAGTCGGATCACGAAACGGGTTCCCTGCATCGGCGCGCTGGTCACGTCGATGGTGCCGTGCGCAGCATTGACCATGCTTGCCACCACGGATAGCCCCAGACCGGTGCCTCGCCCGAACGGCTTGGTGGTGTAGAACGGCTCGAACACCTTGGCGCGCACCTCGTCGCTCATGCCGACGCCGGAATCCGCCAGCGTGAGCTCCAGCATGGGCGGAGTGCCGCCGGTAGCCAGCCGCAGTGTGAACTGGCCACCTTCCGGCATGGCGTCGCGCGCGTTCGCCGCGATATTGAGGATCATCAGTTCGAACTGGCCGCGGTCGAGTTGCAATGGCAGTTCGGTCGGCGGCAACTGCAGGTCGAGTAGTATGTAGTTGCCCAGCAGCTGGTGCAGCATCGGTTCGAGTTCGGTCAGCGCGGTCGATGCGTCGAACACCTGGCTGACGCCGACTTCCTGTCGGCTGAAGTTGAGTAGCTTGCGGCTGATGGCGAGCGCACGTAGCGCGGCCAATTCGATACCCTGCATGGCGTTCAGCAGGGCTGGCGTGCCAAGGTCAGCCAGTTGTTCGCGTTGTGACGCGTAGCCGAGCACTACGTTGAGCACGTTGTCGAAATCGTGGGCGACGCCGCTGGCGGCGCGCCCGATGGCGTCGAGTTTTTGCGAATGGATCAGCTGGTGCTGCGTGCGTTCGCGCTCCGCCATTTCTATTTTCAGCAGCTCGTTGCTGCGGGCGAGTGCCTCGCCTCGCTGCACCGCGTCGGAAAGCATCTGGCGCAACGCGCGGGTGGTGCAGTCGATGGCGAAAGCCACCATCAAGTACGCGACGACCAGCATCGGTAACGCATGAAACGACCACCAGAAGTCCTGCTTTTGCCCTGGCAGCCACCAGGTGTCACCCAGTTGTCCAAGCGCGAAGCAGGCAATGATGGCGAAGTAAACAGTCCACAGCGTACGGCGCCCAAGGACGACGCCGCCAATGGCGAGCAACAGCGTTGGCGTGGGGTCGGGCGGCGCGTGCCGATAGCCGGTGGTGGCGAAATTCGCCGCAAGCGTCAGCAGGTAAACGCACAGAAAGAATTGAATGCCGCGGTTGAAACGCCCGCGCCGGATCATAAGAACACCGATCCACGCGCCTAGCAAAATGCCGACGTCCGCACCGAGATCGGTGATGTCCGCGACGGACCATACGGCGGGGAGCGCTGCGCCCGGTTCGGCGAGCATGTAGTACACGCGCACCAGTAACGCCTGCAATCCAGTCGCGATCATGAGGATCTGGATAAAGCGAGCGTTGAGACGGTCGACAGGATCCTTTGTTGGTGCCCGGTCCAGCCATTCCCTGACGGCCCGTAGTCCTGGAATGGTCACACTCCCCCCTCCGGAAGCTGTCAACAACCATCGCGTTTCTTCGATCCCCATCGGATCACGCGACCTACTTTCCCATTCTTCCGCGCCTGCGCCACGTGAGCAAGAGGAAATTTTGGTGAGATTGGAGAGCTGCGTGCTGTCCGGTGTGGGAGCGTGCGTGACTTGCCTCTTTCCCTCGCTGAATCTCCGAAACGCATCACACAAACGGGGCGCATACGCCCCTTTCAAAAGGTCGTCGCGGGTCAGCGTCGACGGAGCGGTCTGGGGAGATCGCCCGTCGTCAAGCCAGAGGGAACGGCAACGCTGCCAGCGTCCATTGGGGAGGATTTGCAGTGAACAAGATCTATAGCAAGGTCTGGAGCCCGGCGCGGGGCGCCGTGGTTGCGGTTTCCGAACTCGCACAGATGGCAGGCAAGGGTCGCCAGGGCGCCGCGCGCAAGATCGCCGCGGCCGGCGCACTCGCGCTTGGCATGATCATCACGGATGGCGCATACGCGCAGGTCACGCCTCCCACCGCGACGGCACCCACGCCGACGCCGGCCAGCGGCACCACGACCACCGTAGTTGATTCCTCGGGGACCGTTGCGATGTCCGGTCCCAGCAGCGGCGGCACCACCAACGCGTCGGTGGCTGGCAGCAACGACGTTGCCGCGGGCTCGGGCTCGGTGGCCACGGGCAGCAACGGCACGGCCGTTGGCGCCGGTGCGCAGGAGCACGGCGATAACGGGACAGCGGTCGG
Source organism: Dyella japonica A8 (assembly GCF_000725385.1). Taxonomy (NCBI): domain Bacteria; kingdom Pseudomonadati; phylum Pseudomonadota; class Gammaproteobacteria; order Lysobacterales; family Rhodanobacteraceae; genus Dyella; species Dyella japonica. Next base: position 1,049,494 of record NZ_CP008884.1, read on the forward strand.
CAGTGCGGCCAACGCGGTGGGGAACGCAGCCGTTGCGCTGGGCGCCAACGCCACGGCGACTGGCGCCAACAGCGCCGCCTTGGGCACCGGAGCGCAGGCGCAGGGTGATAACGGTACGGCAGTGGGCGGCGGCGCGAATGCCGTCGGCAATGCCGCGACGGCGGTTGGCAACAACGCGACCGCCACGGGTTTGAACAGCATGGCGATGGGCCAGGGTGCCAATGCCGCCACCGACGCGAGCGTGGCGGTGGGCCAGGGGGCACAGGCAACGGGCGCTGCGTCCATGGCCGTTGGTACCGGTGCGCAAGCCACCGGTACCAACGGCACGGTGATTGGCAACGGCGCGATCGGTACGGACGTGGCCAACGCCGTGGTACTGGGCTCCGGTGCACAGGTGGTCGTGGGTTCGGGCAATTACACGGGCCTCACCAACGATACGGCGGTGGGCACGGGTGCCATCGTGTCCGGCGCCACGCAATCGATGGCCCTCGGTGCAAGTTCAATCGCTGGCGACTTGATCAACAACACCCAGTTGACCCAGGCCACGGCGATTGGCTATGCCGCGACAGCCAGTGCCTCCAACTCGTTGGCCGTCGGTTCTGGTGCAGTGGCCTCCGCGCAGTACGCCGTCGCCGTGGGCACGACTGATGGCGTCACCAGTACGACGGCCTCCGGCCAGTACGCCACGGCGTTGGGCGCCACGGCGGTCGCGTCGGGGCAAATGTCGGTGGCCCTCGGTGCTGGTAGTCAGGCGCTGGCAAGCGGTGCCATCGCGTTGGGTGCCGGTTCATCGACGGATGCCAACTCACCGAACACCATCGCCATCGGTACAGGGGCCACGCTCATGGCCGCCAGCAATGGCACGGTAAGCCAGCTCGTAACAGGCAGCATCGCGATTGGCGCGAATGCTGTTGTTTATGGCGGCATGTATGGTCTCGCCCTTGGCTATGGTTCGGGCGTTGCCCAGGGCAGCGTCGACGCCATTGGCATCGGCAATCATGCCATCGGCTACGGTGAGGGCTCGATCGCCATGGGTGCGGGCGCATACGCCCAGGGTCCAGGCTCCACGGCCGTGGGCGGGTGGCTGGATGTCAACGGTACCGGCTCGGTGGGGTACCGCTCCTCTGCCGTCAGCTCGGGCGCCGGATCAAGCGCCTACGGTGCGGGTGCGCACGCTATAGGGGACTTCAGCGTGGCGATGGGTGCCAACGCCTTGGCCGGTGGCACGCAGACGGTAACGCCCAACAGCAGCGCCACGACGGGTGACAATGCCGGTTACAGCAACGCCGCGACCACCGCCGGTTCCGTGGCCATTGGCTATTCCGCACTCACTAATGGCGATGGCAGCGTGGTGATTGGTAACGGCGCCATTGCCGATGGCTCCGCGAGTGGTAGCCAGATCCACAGCACGGCGATCGGCGCAAAGAGCGTGGCCTGGGCCACGGACTCTGTTGCGCTGGGCTACAACGCTATCGCCAACTGGACCGGTGACGAGGCGATTGGCACCAATGCGTTTGCAGGCGCCGGCGTCGGAACAAGAAATATGGCGATTGGTTACGGTGCCGTGGCCGGTAATCCGACAGCCGCCGATGCCACTCAGAGCGTCAACGACGCGCTCGCCATCGGCGCCTCTTCGCTGGCCAACACCAACCAGGCCATGGCGGTGGGCGTGAACTCGTCGGCCACAGGTTCGGCAGCGCAGGCCATGGGCAACAATGCGATTGCGTTGGGCACGCAAGGTCTGGCTGTTGGTCCTCAGGCCCAAGCCAGCGGCGACTATGGCGTTGCTATGGGTTCGGGTGCCTATGCGTCCGGCGTGGGTGACACGGCGCTGGGCAGTGGCTCCTTCACCACGACCACCAATGGTTATGCCACCGCGGTGGGTTATGGCGCGCTGGTGACGGGTGACAGCAGTGTGGCCCTGGGTGCCAATGCCACGGCGACGGGTGCCAACGCGGTGGCGATTGGTGCGGGCTCCCTGGCCGACCGCGACAACACGGTCTCGGTGGGCGCTGCTGGTGCGGAGCGCCAGATCACCAACGTGGCTGCCGGTACCGCGAGTACCGACGCGGTGAACGTCAGTCAGCTGAACGCGGCTCTCAGTAGCGCGACTGGGCAGGCTACTGCGCTGGCGGTGAACTACGACGACGCGACCAAGGCGGGCATCACGCTGGCGGGCACCAGCGGCACGCAGATCCACAACGTTGCCGCCGGTGTGCAAACGACCGATGCGGTGAACCTGGGTCAGCTGACCAGCGCGACCAGCACCATCAACAGCGAGCTGTCGACGCTCAATACCGAGTACACCTCCCTGAGCAAGCAGGTCGGCGCCGGTGGCGGCGGCATGCCCGGCACCTTCGCGGTGAATGGCCAAGCGGGTAGCACGAGCAATGCCAGTGCCAACGGCAACAACGCCGTGGCGATCGGTAACGGTGCCGCCGTGGGTACGGGTGTCAGCGGTGACAACGGCACGGCGGTGGGTGGCGGCGCGCTGGCGCATGGCCCCAACGACACGGCCTTCGGCGGCAACGCCAAGGTCAATGCCGATGGCAGTACCGCCGTGGGCGCTAACACCACCATCGCCGCGGCGGCGACCAATGCGGTGGCGGTGGGCGAAAGCGCGTCCGTGACGGCGGCATCGGGCACGGCCGTGGGCCAGGGCGCATCGGCGACGGCGGCCAACGCCGTGGCGCTGGGCCAGGGCTCGGTGGCCAACGCCGCCAACACGGTGTCGGTGGGTACGGCCACCAACCAGCGTCAGATCGTCAACGTCGCGGCCGGCGTGAACGTCACCGATGCGGCGAACGTCGGGCAGGTCAGCAGCCAGGTGCAGGCGGCCATCGCCACCGCCAAGACCTATACCGACGCCTCTGCGCAGCAGACGCTGAACTCGGCCAACGCGTACACCAACCAGGCCATTGCCAACTACGACGCCAACGCCGGCATCGGCGCGCTGCGCACGCAGATGAATGACCAGTTCAACAACGTCAACCAGCGTCTCGACCGTGTCGGCGCGATGGGTTCCGCGATGGCACAGATGACAGCGAACACGTCGAACCTCGCGGGCGATAACCGAGTGGGCTTTGGCGCCGGCAACTACAACGGCCAGGGCGCGTTCGCCGTTGGCTACCAGCGTGCGTTCGCCAACAACCACGCAAGCGTGTCGGTGGGTGGATCGGTGTCGGGTTCGGAAACGTCCGTCGGCGTTGGCGGCGGCTTCAGCTGGTAAGGGGCGGGCGCCGGTCCGGCGCCCTTGCCTTTTCACTCATCATGTCGGGGAGTCATGCATGAAATACGGTACGTTTTTCCGCCTGGCCGCGCTGGCTTCGGCGCTGGGCTTTTCAGCGGCGCACGCCGCATCTGTGGTCACCAATACCGGTGCCACCATCAATGTGTCCACCATGGGCGTCAATGACACCGTCGATGGTTTCATCGTCACCTATCGTGCTGGCGCCTCCGAGCGAAGCAATGCCTCGGCCGTGACGCAGAGCGTCGCGGCGGCGGTTTCGCGCGCCAAGCTCGATGCGGCCTCGCAGAAGGCCACGCCCACGCATGCCGTGAGCATGCAGTGGAAGCGCAAGCTCGGCATCGGCGCCGACGTGGTACATGCCAGCCGCCAACTCAGTCGCGCGGAGGCGTTGACCCTGATGCAGCAGATCGCGGCCGATCCTGCCGTTGCCCATGTCGAGCCTGACGTGCGTATGCAGATCGTCCAGGACATCGCACCCAGCTCGCTGAAGACCGCTGCCGTGGGCACCAGCACGCCGAACGACCCGTACTTCTCCTATCAGTGGCATATGCATCCGGGCACGGGTACGGTGGAAACCATTGGCACCGACACGACCGGTTACGCCAATTACGGTGGCAGCAATGCATCCACGGTATGGCCGAGCTACGACGGCACGGGCGTGGTGGTGGCCGAGATCGATACAGGTGTAACACAGCACCCGGACCTGAATCTCGCACTTGCCAACGCGGGCTATGACTTCATTACCACGGCGGAGACTTCGGGACGTGCCGCGGATGGTCGCGTGGCCGGCGGCTGGGACACGGGCGACTGGACGAGGGTGACAATGTCCTGTCACACGCGGACCAACAGCAGCTGGCACGGCACGCACGTCGCCGGCACCATCGGTGCGATCACCAATAATGGCGTGGGTGTGACGGGCGTGGCGCCAGGTGCACAGGTGTTGCCGCTGCGTGCACTGGGGCATTGCGGTGGTGCAACCTCCGATATCGCCGATGCGATTACCTGGGCCTCGGGTGGTTCGGTGCCGAACATGCCGGCCAACCCCAATCCCGCGCAGGTGATTAGCATGAGTTTGGGTGGCCCAGGCATGTGCGAAGCGACGGACGCCTTCGGCACCGCCATCGCAGGCGCCATTTCACGTGGTGTCACCGTGGTGGTTGCCGCCGGCAATAACGGCGTGGACATGGCCAATTTCTCGCCGGCGAGTTGCCCGGGTGTTGTCGCCGTCTCTTCCGTGGGTATCACAGGCAAGCGTGCGTTCTACTCCAATACGGGCAAGTTGGTGTCGATCGCGGCTCCCGGTGGTGGCATCTACCAGAACGACGATGTGTCGACCGGCGTGCAAATGCAGGCTGGGTTTGTCTGGTCGACGCTCAACAGTGGCTTGACGGCACCGGCTAATCCGACCTACGGCACCATGGCCGGTACCTCGCAGGCCACGCCGCATGTGTCGGGCGTGGTTGCCCTGATGATCGAGGCGGTGAAGCAGGCAGGCCAGCCGGCGCTTACGCCGTTCCAGATCCAGGAGGCACTGGTGGCGTCCGCGCGTGCGTTCCCGGTGAATGAGGGCTATCCGTTCGGCGCCGGCATCGTGGACGCCAACGCCGCCGTGAAGGCAGCGCTGAGTCCGGCGAGCACCCAGTTGCCGATTACACTCAAGGCCGGCACGCCGGTGGTGGAAGCCGGCAACGCAGGCGATTCGACGCTCTACACTTTCACGCTGCCAGCGAATGCCACCAACCTCACCATCCGCACATTGGGGGGAACGGGCGACGTATCTTTGTACGCCAAGGTGGGTGTACCCGTGGCCGCGAATGGCTCCAATGCCGACTTCTCATCGGTCAAGCCCAACACCAATAACGAATCCATCGTTGCCACCGCGCCACCGCCGGGTACGTGGTACGTGCGCGTTACCGGTGTGAAGACCTTTGCCAACGTGCAGTTGATAGCCAACTACGTAGCGAACTGAGTGGGGCATGTCGCCCGGTTTCCCGGCAGGTCCAGAACCGTCGGGGCCGGGCACATGTTTTTCCTGCTCAAGACGCCGGCGCGTTGAGATAATCCAGCGTCGCCTGCAGCATCGACTCCATGCCGATCTTCAGCGCGCCTTCGTCCATGAAGAATTTCGGCGAATGGTTGGCGGGGGCCGCCAGCGCATCCTGCCCCGTGGGCGTGGAGCCGACGAAGAAATACACGCTGGGTACTTCCTTCGCGAAGTAGGCGAAATCTTCCGAGGCCATCCACGGTTTGGCCTCGATCACATGGTCGCCGCCGATGGCCTTGCCGATGCTGGCGCGCACGCGTGCCGCCAGTGCGGGATCGTTCACCAGCACGGGGTTGCTGTCGCCCACCGGGATCTGCGTTTCCACGGTGGCGCCGTTCGCTTCAGCGACGTGTTCGGCGATGCTCTTGAGGTTGTCCATCGCCTGCTGGCGCATGCCGGCGTCGAAGGTGCGCAGCGTGCCCTGCAGTTCCACCTTGTCGGGCACGATGTTGTAGCGCGCCCCGCCTTCGACGATGCCGAAGCTGAGCACGGCGGGCAGGTCGCTGATGTTGAGCCTGCGGCTGACGATGGTCTGCGCGGCGCTGATGATTTCCGCCGACGTCACGATCGGGTCGATGCCGCCCCACGGCATCGCGCCGTGCGTCTGCTTGCCGTGCACCACCATCTTGAACCAGTCCGAACCCGCCATGGTCGGGCCGGGGCGCACCGATACCATGCCGACGTTGAGCGAACTGACCACGTGCATGCCGAACATCGCGTCAGGCTTGAAATCACGGAACACGCCATCCTTCAGCATCAGCGACGCACCGCCTTGCTCGCCGGCGGGGGCGCCTTCCTCGGCAGGCTGGAACACGAACATCACCTCGCCCGGCAGGTCTTTCTTCATGCCGGCAAGTACGGTGGCGAGGCCAAGCAACATGGCGGTGTGCGCATCGTGGCCGCAGGCGTGCATCACGCCGACCTGTTTGCCACGGTATTCGCCCTTGGCCTTGGAGGCGAACGGCAGATCCACTTCTTCAGTGACGGGTAGCGCATCCATGTCGGCGCGGATGGCGAGCTTCGGTCCCGGCTTGCCGCCCTTGAGGATGCCCACCACGCCGGTATGCGCGATACCGGTGTGCACCTCCAGCCCCAGTTTCTTCAGCTGCGCAGCGACCAGGGCCGAGGTACGCGTTTCCCGGTTGCTGAGTTCGGGATGCTGGTGGATATCGCGTCGCCAGGCGGTGACCTGCGGCAGTTCACCCTGCACGAGTTGCGTGGTGTCCGCGGCATGGGCGGTGCCGGCGATGACAGTGGCGACGGCCAGGGCGAGCGAGGTCAGGCGCATGGTGAGTGTCTCCGCGTAAGGTGCTACCGATCCTAGCAAGCCCGCACCCCCTGTAGGAGCGCACTTGTGCGCGACCACAGCATCTCGTCGTTGCTGCTCCGTTGGCTGTCGCCCCCAGGGTGGGCTCCCACACAAACCGCGACCCCGCCTACCCTGTGGGAGCGCACCCTGTGCGCGAGGGCCGCGCTACATCGTCACCGCGTCGTCGGCTTGTCGCCCACGCGATAGGCGCTTGAAGACATCCCATCGCACCGTTCATCGACCAAGGTCGATAACCCCGCCGACCCCGATAAACCCGGTGCTATGCTCGGTTCCCGTACCCAGAGAATCCCGCCATGCCTGCCGCGAGCTACGTCCAGGGAGCCAGTTCGCAGCCGCTGCTTGGGGACACCGTGGGTGGCCTGCTGGACCGTATCGCGGCCGCTTATCCGGAGCGGCCGGCGCTGGTGGTGCGCTCGCAGGGCATTCGCCTCGATTACCGGCAATTCCACGCCGACGTGGAGCGCGTCGCCGCCGGCCTGTTGTCGCTGGGCCTGCAGCGGGGCGATCGCATCGGCATCTGGGCGCCCAACCGTGCGGAATGGGTGGTGCTGCAGTTCGCCGCGCCCAAGGCAGGGCTGATCCTGGTCAACATCAACCCCGCTTATCGCCTGCATGAGCTGGAGTACGCGCTCAACAAGGTGCGCTGCCGCGCGCTGGTATTGCCGCGGCGCTTCAAGTCCTCGCACTACCTCGACATGCTGATGGAACTGGCGCCTGAACTCGCCGATAGCGCGGCCGGCGCGCTGCAATCGGAGCGGTTGCCGTCCCTGCGTGAGGTGATCCTGCTCGATGACGACGCGGCGCCGGGCACGCGTCGCTGGACCGAACTGGCCGCGCGCGCCGATGCGCAGGCGATCGCGCACCTGCACGCGGTGGAGAAGGAGCTTGGTTTCGACGATGCGGTGAACATCCAGTTCACCTCCGGCACCACCGGCGCGCCCAAGGGCGCGACGCTCACGCACCACAACATCGTCAACAACGGCTTTTTCATCGGCGAGGCGATGCGCCTTACCGAGCAGGACAGGCTGTGCATCCCCGTGCCGTTCTACCACTGCTTCGGCATGGTGCTGGGCAACCTGGCCTGCGTGACGCACGGTGCCTGCATGGTGATCCCCGGCGAAGGCTTCGACGTGCTCGCCACGCTGGAGGCCGTGCAGGAAGAACGCTGCACCGGCCTGCACGGCGTGCCGACCATGTTCATCGCGGAACTGGAGCACCCTCAGTTTCGCCACTTCGACCTGAGCTCGTTGCGCACCGGCATCATGGCGGGCTCGCCGTGTCCCATCGAGGTGATGCGCCGCGTGGTGGAGGACATGCACATGAGCGAGGTCACCATCGCCTATGGCATGACGGAAACCAGTCCGGTGAGTTTCCAGTCGACCACCAGCGATCCGCTGGAGCGGCGCGTCGGCAGCGTCGGGCGCATCCACCCGCACGTGGAAGTGAAGCTGGTGGATGAACACGGCCGTGTGGTGCCGCGCGGCACCACGGGCGAACTGTGCACGCGGGGCTACTCGGTGATGCTCGGCTACTGGGAAGACGAGGCGCGCACGCGCGAAGCCATCGACGAGGCACGCTGGATGCATACCGGCGACCTCGCCGTGATCGACGAGGCGGGCTACTGCACCATTGTGGGGCGTCTCAAGGACATGATCATCCGCGGTGGCGAGAACATCTATCCACGCGAGATCGAGGAATTCCTCTACACCCATCCCAAGGTACAGGACGTGCAGGTGTTCGGCGTGCCGGACGAGAAGTTCGGCGAGCAGGTGTGCGCGTGGATATGCCTGCGCCAAGGCTGCGAATCCAGCGAGGCGGAAATCCAGAGCTACTGCCGCCACCATCTTGCGTACTTCAAGGTGCCGCACTACGTGCGCTTCGTTGACGCCTTCCCCATGACGGTGACCGGCAAGGTGCAGAAGTACCTGATGCGCGAGGCGATGGCGGAGGAGTTGAAGCTGCCCGTCGTGTGACGAAGCGCGCCCTTGGTGGGAGCGCACCCTGTGCGCGACCGCGGCGCCGCATGGTCACCGCTCCGTTGGTTTGTCGCCCACAGGGTGGGCTCCCACAGAAGGCGGTGCGCGGCCGCCTGGAAGAAAACCTCACCCGCCCCAGCGCACCGCACGTCGCGAGGGCAAGGCCTCGTGCGCGGCGAGCCAGGCCGGCACATCGCATGAAGGCATCGGATAGGCGATGTGGAAGCCCTGCGCTTCATCGCAGGCCATGCCCAGCACGCTTTCGTAGATGGTCGCTGTTTCCACGCCTTCCACCACCACGCGGAAGCCCATGTTGCGCGCCAGGTTTGCCACGGAGCGCACGATGGCCTCGTCGTGCGGGCTGGTACCCATGCCGCGCACGAAGGACTGGTCGATCTTCAGGGTGGTGGCCGGCATCTGGCGCAGCGCGGCCAGGTTGCTGTAACCGGTACCGAAATCGTCGATGGCGATGCCCGCGCCCAGTTGGCGGATCGCGGTGAGATGACGACGCGTGAGCGCGCTGTGCTCCATCAGCGTGCTCTCGGTGAACTCCAGTTCCAGCGAGTCCAGCCCGATCTTGTGGCGCTCGGCCACCGCTTGCAGGCGGGTGACCAGGTCGGCATCGAGATCGGTGCTGGAGACATTGAGCGACAGCTTGATGTCGTGGCCGTCGCGCCGCCACGCGGCGAGTTGGGCGACGCTGCGTTCCATCACCCATTGCGTCAGCGAATGCATCAGGCCGGCGCGTTCGGCCAGCGCCACGAAGTGCGCGGGCGGCACGGCGCCCAGCGTGGGATGGTGCCAGCGCGCCAGTGCTTCCACCGCCACGCAGCGGCCGGTGTCCAGGTCGATGCGCGGCTGGTAATGCAGGTCAAGTTCGGCGCCCTCGTTGAGCGCCGCGGCCAGTTCGGTGACCAGCAGGAATTCCTGCCGTTGCTGTTCGTCCTGCAGGCGGTTGTAGACCGCCCAGCCGCGCGGGCTCTGCTGGGCCGCATACGAGGCGTTCATCACCAGCCGCAGCGGATCGCCGCCGCGCAGTTCGTTCGCGTTGATCTTCAGCAACCCCACGCCCGGCTGGATGGTGATGGGAATGCCGAGGCAATCGAACGGCTGCCGCAGTCGGGCGACCAGATCGTCCAGCCGCGCGGTGTCATCAAGCAGGTGGTGATCCGGGAGCACGGCGGCGAAACGCGTCGGGCCCACGTGATACAGGCGCGTGTCCGGCGGAATCCAGGCCAGGGTACGCGCAGCGACGGCGCGCATCAGCTCGTCCGAATAGGCGTGGCCCATGGCGCGGATGAAAGCGTTGAAGCGCTGCACCGGCGCCACGTCGACGGCGATGACCCATGCGTGGTGCGCGTCTTCCTGCAGGTGCTTGCGCAGGTCGTCGAAGAACGCATAGCGGTGCGGCAGCTGCGTGATGGGATCGGTGCGCCCGAGGTAACTGCGCAACACCACGCCCGCGCCGATCAGCGAGGCGGCGTCGCGCAAGGCGGTCTGCTCGCTTTCGCTGAGCTGCGCGCGCGGTTGCGAATCCATCACGCACAAGGCGCCGATGTGCAGCCCGGTGAGCGTGCCGACCGGCTCGCTGGCGAAGAACCGGACGGGCCCGGGCCCGGCCGTCAGTGGCGGGGAAGCATCACGCAGCCGCTCGTCGTCCAATGCATCGAGCACCACATGCGGGGCGAGGCTTCGAGCCGCCTGCAGAAACAAGGGGTGCAGCGTGCGCGGGCCGCTGGCCGGCACTTCGTTGCCATCGGCGAACCAGTAGGCGGCGCCGCTGTTGAGCACCAGCGCCACCAGCGGCACGCCAAGCGAACGGGTGACCAGTCGCACCACGGCATCGAAGCCCGGCACGGCGAAACTGTCTGCCGAGGCGGCCTGCTCCACGGGCAGGTCGGCGGCGGGCGATGTTGCCTGATGCCCAGCCGCATGCTGCCCCGGACCCCAACCCGTGGTCGTGCGCATCGCGTCTTGCCCCCTGCAGGACCAGTGTCCTGCTACGCAGCGCAGGCTACTCCAGCCCCTTCGCGGACCGCAATGAGGCCATTGTGTCTATGACGCGGGTCGACGTTTCAAACGCCACGGTGGTGTCACGTGACCTTCATGATTTGACGCTGAAGTCGATTTCGATGGGGTAGGGCACGGGTTTGGCCGGCGGTGCCGGCAAGGTGAGGCCCGTGAAATGACTGGCCATGCACTTGGCCACGGCGATCTCGGGCTGGACGGCGATGCCTGTCAGCCGGCCATCCGCCGTCACGTCGGCAACCAGGGTGAAGGGCGTCTTGTCCGCCGGCTGGCTGCCGGCCAGGCAGGTCTTGTAGGCATCGGTGGTGAGATTGCCGATGCGTTCCCACATCTGCTTCTGGTAGCCCGGCCCGGTCGCGGCGCCTTCGGCGAGCTTGGCCTGGGTGACGCGCGTATGGAAATCCGCACCGGCGGCAGGGCTCAGCTGCAGGGCGAGGGCGAGCAGGATCGACATGGCGGCTCCGGCCAATGAGATGGGGTCACGTTAGCAGCAGCACGGTGAGGTTTCACCGTGGCACGGATGGCGTCCTGTGGGAGCGCACCCTGTGCGCGACGGGCATGTCATCCGTGCGAAAGCCGGCCACTGTGGCAGTCGCGCACAGGGTGCGCTCCCACCAGAGCGGCGCGATGTCGGTTACGGCAAATGCTCGCTCGCGAGGTATTCCTCGCTCTGCATCTCGATCAGGCGCGACTCGGTACGGCCGAACTCCGCGCGCAGACGCTCGCCGTCGTACAGCTCGGTGATCGGTGCGGCGGCGGAAAGGATCAGCTTCACGTGGCGGTCGTAGAACTCGTCCACCAGCAGCACGAAGCGCCGTGCGGCGTCATCGGTGTAGACGGTGAACTGCGGCACGTTGGAGATGATCACGGCGGGGCCGGTCTTGGCCAGCTCGATGTAGTCGGACACGGCACGCGGCCCTTCGCACAGCGCCTCGAAATCGAACCACAGGATGTTGCGCGCACGCTTGCGCACCGGAATCGGGCGGTCGTTGACGGTAATCTCGCCGCCATCCTGCACCGGGCCATCTGCCTGCGTGGTGAAGATGCGCGACAGCGCGCGCTCGGCCTCCGGACCCGGTGGCGTCTGGTACACCGCCGCCTGGGTGAGCGCACGCAGGCGCCAGTCGTGCGAGGAGATCATCTGCACCACGCGGCAATGCTTTTCGATCAGCGCGATGGCGGGCAGGAAGCGCGCGCGCTGCAGGCCGTCCTTGTACAGATTCCCCGGCGCCGTGTTGGAGGTGGTCACCAGCGTCACCCCGCGCTCGAACAGCGCCTGCAGCAACGTAGCGAGGATCATGGCGTCGCCGATGTCGTTCACCAGGAACTCGTCCAGGCACACCACGCGACAGCGCGAGGCGATGTGGGCGGCGACGTCGATCAGTGGATCCTGCCGCTCGCCCAGTTCGCGCAACTGCTCGTGCACCTCGCCCATGAAGCGGTGGTAATGCCGGCGCAGCGCCATGCCCTGCGGCAGGCTCGCCACGAACATGTCCATCAGGAAGGTCTTCCCGCGGCCGACGCTGCCCCACAGGTACAGGCCCTGCACGCCTTCGCGCGTGTCGTTGCCCAGCAGCGATTTCAGACGCCCGAACAGGCCGCCGCCATTGCCGTTGCCGATTGCCGCGATGAGCTCGGCATGCATGCGGTCGAACTCCGGCAGCAAGGCTTGCTGTGCCGGATCGGCTTCCCAGCGGTGTGCGCTGACGCCTTCGTGGTAACGCGCGCTGGGCGCGAGCAGGGGGGTGTTGCTCATGGGTACGGCGGACTCTACGGGCGCCCCGCGGGGAGACGGGGCATCGACACAGGGGGAGAAGCGTGCGGCATCAATCCTGACGCAGCGGCGGCAGCCACGGCTGCACGGCGTGCTTGATGGCGCCGCGCAGATCCATCAGGCGGCGATGGAAGAAGTGGCTGGTTTCCGGCATGCGCACCAGCTCGGGCTTTTTCCGCATGCCGTCGATCCAGTCGAACACGGCCTGCGGGTCGACGATTTCGTCTTCCTCACCCTGCACGACCAGCCACGGGCAGGTCGGCAGCTGGATGTCCTCGAACGGCCAGCGGCCGGCCGGCGGGGCGATGCTGATCAGCGCGTCGGCGTGCAGGCGCACCGCGTTGCGGATGGAGACATAGCTGCCGAAGGAGAAGCCCGCCAGCCACAGCGCATCGTCCGGGCGCAGGCTGCGCACCCAGGCGGCCACGGCGGCCAGGTCGTCGCCTTCGCCGTTGCCGTGGTCATACGTGCCTTCGGACTCGCCGGTGCCGCGGAAATTGAAGCGCACCGTATCCAGCCCCGACTCGCGCAGGGAGCGCTCCACCATCGTCACCACCTTGTTGTGCATGGTGCCGCCCTGCAGCGGGTGCGGATGGCAGATGATGGCGGTGCCGCGGCGTGCCTCTTCGGGCACAGCCACGTCGCTGACGGCTTCGAGCTTGCCGGCCGGGCCGTCCAGCGCGAAGCTGGCAGCCTGTTCCGGAAAATCGTCGGGCTGGGTGGGGATGATCACGGGGTTCATGGACAAGATGATAACCGCCGCGTGCCCCGGGCGTTCGGGAGGGCACCCATGAATCATCTGGCGCACGCGTTGCTGGCCGGGGACGACGAGCTGCTGCGGCTCGGCGGCCTGATGGGGGATTTCGTCCACGGGCAGCCTGATCCGGCCTTGCCCGAAGGCGTGATTACCGGCATCCGCCTGCATCGCGCGATCGATGTCTATACCGACAGCCATCCTGAGGTGCTGGAGGCGCGGTCGCTGTTGCCGGTGCCGTTCCGGCGCTACGGGGGCATCCTGCTGGACATGTGGTTCGATCACCTGCTCGCCCGCGATTTCCCGCGCTGGAGCGAGCATCCGCTGGAGGCTTATTCGGCCAGCGTGCGGGCCTTGCTCTATCGCTATGAACCATTATTGCCCCCGGGGCTGTTGCGCTTCCGGCACTACATGGATGCCCATGCGTTGCCGGGCGGTTATGCGCGAACGGAGGAGCTTGGCGCGGCACTCGATGGCATTTCCCATCGCCTGAGCCGGGCCAACCCCGTGGGCGAGGCGATGCCGGTGCTGGTGGGGCTGGAGCGGCCGCTGCAAGCGAGGTTTGAGGTGTTTTTTCCGCAGCTGCAGGGGTTTGCGAAGGGGTGGGTGGAGGCGAATGGGGGTGGGTAGGGGTGAGGGGGAAGTTAGTCTCACCCTGATCTGGCCTCATCGCTTCGCTCTTTAACCGTCATCCCGGCGTAGGCCGGGATCCAGTAGCGTCGGTGGTCGGTTTTATCTCAGGCCTTCCGGCGATCTGGCCGCCTGCGCGGCGGGCGTTCCGCCCTCCTGCCGGAGGCCGGGTCACTTTCTCTTGCTTGCCCAAGAGAAAGTAACCAAAGAGAAGGGCCCCCCGGATGACGCGCCTTCCGGGCCTACGGCCCGGAAGGTTCGCGGGCGGGTTCCGGGCTTTTCGACGGGGCATCCTGCCCCGACGAAAAGTGCCAGGGATCCCTCCCTGGCACCCCTGCGGGGCCTGATCTCCACCCGCCCGCCGCGTCATACGGGGACCCGGGAGATCAAAAGCCAAAGCCAAAGCCAAAGCCAAAGCCAAAGCGGACGGCACGTGCCGCTTCGCTGCACATCGCGTCGAATGTCGCGATGGAACTCAGTCGTGCCGGTTTGTCTGTGGGAGCGCACCCTGTGCGCGACAACCTGACAGAGCGGGAATCGTGATGTGCCGCAGTCGCGCACAGGGTGCGCTCCCACAGAAAAGCGGGCGGGCGTGCGGGTCCCGACCACGTCAAAGCGAAGCGAGGGGCTGCTTTAAGTCCTCATCGCTCCGGCGCGTTGCGAAGCGCTTGGAAGTACCCGCTGTGTAGAGGCGAAGGTTGCCGTGTAGCAACTTTCCTCAAGCGCCCTGGCTTATCCCTTCGGAATGCTGCCAGCTCTGGCTCTCAAGGCCATTTTCTTTGGGTTACTTTTCTTTTGGGCCAGCAAAAGAAAAGTGACTCGGCCTTCGGCAGAAGGTCGAAACGCCCGCTGCGTAAGCGGCCCGATCGCGGGAAGGTCCGAGGCGAAGACCGACCACTACCGCTACTGGATCCCGGCCTGCGCCGGGATGACGGTGTTTGTGACGCGGTGGGGCTAGGTTGGCAAAGCTCCCCGCGTACGTTTTGCGATGCAAAGCCTGTTCCGGAGCGAAGCGTTCCGCGCTTGTCCTGCCCAAGCCCATTCGCGATTCGCAGGGATAACCGCACTTGTGAAGCGGTACGGCCACGCTGACCCCACCCCTTTCCTGGCTTCTCAAAGCCCCAGCCAACCAAGGCCGCTCCCTACGCCCCCGGAACGGGAGACGACCACCAGCGCACCAGTCCTCCCAAGCCCCAAAAGAAAACGCCGCCCAAAAGGCGGCGTTGTCGGAAATTCCCGAAAGCGAAGACTTACTTCGCCTGATCCACGATCCAGTGCACGGCAGCCTTCACCTGATCATCCGTCAGCGCCGGATTGCCACCCTTCGCCGGCATCATGTTGCCGTCCGGGCCCTTGTAGCCGTCGGTGGCATGCTTGACCAGCGTGTCGATGCCCTGGGCGATGCGCGGACCCCAGCTGCCCTTGTCGCCCAGCTTCGGCGCGCCGGCGACGCCAGCCGTGTGGCAGCTGTGGCAGAGGTTGTCGTAGATGGTCTTGCCGTCGGTGCTGCCACCGTAGGCGACCTGCGAGGCGGCAGCCTTGGCGGCGGCTTCCTGCGCGGCCTGCATGGCGGCGCGGCCAGTGTCGCCGGCATAGACGGCGCCGGCCGGCGCGATGCGTGCCTGGGTTTGCGCAGCGGTCTGCGGGTTCACTTCCTTCGGCTCATGGTCGTAGATCAACCAGGCGCCGCCGATCAGCACCAAGGTCAGCACACCCAGGCCCGCGATCAGCAGCGAGAAGCTGCGCATGAAGCTCTGGTCGGATTTCGTCAGGGAACCGCTCACGCAATGACTCCAAATCAATGGACAGATCAAAGGACAGCCAACAGGCTGGGTTGGGCAATGGTTCAGACAGCAATTGACCGAGTATAGACGAAGGCCGGGGCAAGTTTCAGTCGGCCGGGAGCGGCGCCATGTCGCGGCTTGGGCCGGGTCCCGAATGGTCTGATTTCATGCAAGTTTCGTCATTTTGATGCGATACGCTGGCAAAACCCTGCCATCGGTCATAGGGCACCCATGTCAACTGGCATTGTCTATTCCCGTTGAACTGACCCTATCCTTTCGTACGACGCATTAGGTCAGGCGCGCGGAGCGCACCGATCGGGGTCGGGTGGCCTGTCTTTCTTTCTGGGAGTTTTTCATGTCGCGTTTTTGGAAGATCGCGCTGATCGCTGTGGTCGTGATCGTGGTGGGAGCCGTGGGCTTCCGTCTGCTGCACAAGCCTGCTGCCGAGGACGGCGCACAGGGTCAGCAGCGCGGCCAGCACAAGGGTCCCGGCGGTGCCGACGGCCAGGACAAGGACGCCGCGCCGGTCCCGGTGACCGTCGAGCCGGTGGTCAAGCAGGACGTGCCGGTCTACCTCACCGCGCTGGGCACCGTGCAGGCGCTCAATACGGTCACCATCAACCCGCAGATCAGCGGGCAGATGCTGAGCATCAATTTCAAGGAAGGCCAGGAAGTGAAGAAGGGCGACCTGCTGGCGCAGATCGACCCGCGCCCGTTCCAGGCCGCCTATGACCAGGCCGCCGCCAAGCAGCAGATGGACGAGGCCCAGCTCGCCACCGCGCAGAGCACGCTCAAGCGCAATGACGCGCTGGTGGTCAAGGGCTACGTGGCCCAGCTGGACATGGACACCTTCCGCAACAACGTGGCCAACCTCACCGCCAGCGTGGCCGCCGACAAGGCGGCGGTGCGCTCGGCCAAGGTCAACCTGGACTACACCCGCATTATCTCGCCGATCGATGGCGTGGCCGGCATCCGCAACGTCGACCCGGGCAACGTGGTCACCACCACCACCGCCGTGGTCACGCTGACCCAGGTCCATCCGATCTATGTGATGTTCAACCTGCCCGAGCAGAACCTGGAGGCGGTCCGCTCCGCCTCGGGCGGCGACGATCCGCTGGAAGTGCTGGCGCTGGACCGTGCCGACGCGCACACCCTCGCCGACGACGGCCGTCTCAACGTGGTGGACAACCAGATCGACACCACCACCGGCACGTTCAAGTTGCGCTCGGTGTTCCAGAACGCCAAGGGCGACCTGTGGCCGGGCCAGTTCGTCAACGTGCGCCTGAAGGTGCGCACCGTGGCCGGTGGCCTGGTGATCCCGGCGCAGGCGGTGCAGCGCGGCCCGGATGGCGATTACGTGTACCTGCTGCAGCAGGACCAGACGGTCAAGATGCAGCCGGTCAAGGTGGCCAATGAAGTGGGCGACAGCCACGTGATGATCGGTTCGGGCCTGGCGCTGAACGACCAGGTGGTGACGGAAGGCCAGTTCCGCCTCAAGCCGGGCAGCAAGGTCAAGGCGCTCAAGCCGGGTGAAGTGCCGGCAGCGCCGACTCAGGCGGAGTTGGACAAGGCCAAGAAGAACGGCAAGCAGCAGGGCGGCGGTCGCCGCGGCGGCTGACGGTAGAGAGCCGAGGGATGTGACGGGGGCGCGACCAACGAGCCTTCCGTCACTCCGGTAGTCGCCGGGCGCGTCCACGGACGTGCCCGGGCTACCCATCCCCTGACCCTCTGGCAACGATACGGGGCGCTGCACGGACTGGCGCCCGTCACCTAACGCGACGGCATACCCATGGGCTTCTCCACTCTCTTCATCCGCCGACCGATCGCCACCTCGCTGCTGATGGTGGCGGTGCTGCTGCTCGGCATCCTCGGCTACCGCCAGCTGCCGGTATCGGCGCTGCCCGAGATCGACGCGCCCAGCCTGGTCGTGACCACGCAGTACCCGGGTGCCAGCGCCTCCACCATGGCCTCACTGGTCACCACGCCGCTGGAGCGCAACTTCGGCCAGATCTCCGGCCTGGCGATGATGACCTCCGACTCGTCGGCGGGCCTCTCGACCATCGTGCTGCAGTTCGCGATGGATCGCGACATCGACATCGCCGCGCAGGACGTGCAGGCCGCCATCAACCAGGCGCGCGGCACGCTGCCCAGCACGCTGCCGTATCCGCCGGTGTACAACCGCGTGAACCCGGCCGACGCGCCGATCATGACGCTCAAGCTCACCTCCGACAGCCTGCCGCTGCGCGATGTGAACAACTACGCCGATTCCATCCTGGCGCAGAAGCTTTCGCAGGTGCAGGGCGTGGGCCTGGTGTCCATCGCGGGCAACGTGCGCCCGGCCGTGCGCGTGCAGGTGAACCCGTCGCAGTTGGCCAACCTCGGCCTGACCATGGAGGACGTGCGCAGCGCGCTCACCGAGGCCAACGTCAACGCGCCCAAGGGCACGCTCAACGGCGCCACGCAGTCCTACAGCATCGGCACCAACGACCAGCTCGCCGACGCGGCCGAATACAAGAACACCATCATCGCGTACAAGAACAACGCGCCGGTGCGCCTGTCCGATGTGGCCAGCGTGGTGGACGGCGTGGAGAACGACCAGCTCGCCGCGTGGGCCAACGGCAAGCCCGCCGTGCTGCTCGACATCCGCCGCCAGCCGGGCGCGAACATCGTGCAGACGGTGGAGCAGATCCGCAACATCCTGCCGCAGCTGCGTGCGGTGTTGCCGGCGGACGTCCATCTGGACGTGTTCGCCGACCGCACCATCACCATCCGCGCCTCGGTGGAGGACGTGCAGTTCACCCTGATCCTCACCATCTGTCTGGTGGTGGCGGTGATCTTCGTGTTCCTGCGCCGCCTGTGGGCTACGGTGATCCCGTCCATCGCGGTGCCGTTGTCGCTGATGGGCACGTTCGGCGTGATGGCCTTCACCGGCATGTCGCTGGACAACCTCTCGCTGATGGCGCTGACCGTGGCCACCGGCTTCGTGGTGGACGATGCGATCGTGATGATCGAGAACATCGTGCGCTACATCGAGCAGGGCAAGGAGGGCAAGGAAGCGGCTGAAATCGGCGCGAAGGAAATCGGCTTCACCGTGCTGTCGCTGACCGTGTCGCTGATCGCCGTGTTCCTGCCGCTGCTGCTGATGCCCGGCGTCACCGGCCGCCTGTTCCACGAGTTTGCGTGGGTGCTCACCATTGCGGTGGCCATCTCCATGCTGGTGTCGTTGACGCTGACGCCGATGATGTGCGCCTACCTGCTGCGCCCCGACGCGCTGCCCGAAGGCGACGACGCGCACGAGCGCCACGCCGCTGCCGGCAAGAAGACCTGGTGGTCGCGCCTGGTCAACGTGTACGAAAGCTCGCTGGACTGGGTGCTCGGCCATCAGCGCTTCACCATGCTGATCGCCGGCACCACGGTGGTGGTGACGATCTTCCTCTACATCGTGATCCCCAAGGGCCTGCTGCCCGAGCAGGACACCGGCTTGATCACCGGCGTGGTGCAGGCCGACCAGAACGTCGCCTTCCCGCAGATGGAGCAGCGCACCAAGGCCGTGGCCGAAGCGTTGCGCCGCGACAAGGCAGTGACCGGCGTGGCCGCGTTCATCGGTGCCGGTTCCATCAACCCCACGCTCAACCAGGGCCAGCTCAGCATCGTGCTGAAGGATCGCGGCGACCGCGACGGCCTGGACGCCGTGGTGGCGCGCCTGCAGAAGGAAGCGGCGGATATCCCGGGTGTGGCGCTGTATCTCAAGCCCGTGCAGGACGTGACGTTGGACAGCCGCGTGTCGGCCACCGAGTACCAGTACTCGATGTCGGACGTGAATTCGGCCGAGCTGTCCGGCTATGCCACGCAGATGACCCAGGCCCTGCGTCAGCTCAAGGAGCTGGCCGACGTGGACAACAACCTCGCCGACCAGGGTTCCTCGCTCAAGCTCACCATCGACCGCGAGAAGGCCAGCCGCCTCGGCGTGCCCGTGCAGACCATCGACGACACGCTGTACGACTCCTTTGGCCAGCGCCAGATCTCGACCATCTTCACCCAGCTCAACCAGTACCGCGTGGTGCTGGAGGTGGCGCCGCAGTTCCGCACCAGCACTGCGCTGCTCAACCAGCTCACGGTGAAGAGCAACGGCAGCGGCGCGCTGACCGGCAGCAATGCCACCAGCTTCGGCCAGGTGGCATCGAGCAATTCGTCCACCAGCACCGGGCTTGGCGTGTCCAATACCGGCGTGATCATCGGCGCGGGCAGCACCATTCCGCTCGCCTCGCTGGCCACGGCGGAAGTCACCACGGCCCCGCTGGTGGTCAGCCACCAGCAGCAGCTGCCGGCGGTGACCATCTCGTTCAACCTCGCGCCGGGCTACTCGCTGTCCGAGGCCGTGGAAGCCATCCACGGCGTCGAGCAGCAGCTCAACTTCCCGCCCCAGGTGCGCGGCCAGTTCATCGGCAAGGCGGCGGAGTTCTCCACCTCGCTGACGAATGAAGTGCTGCTGCTGATCGCCTCCATCGTGGTGATCTACATCGTGCTGGGCGTGCTGTACGAAAGCTACATCCACCCGCTGACCATCATCTCCACGCTGCCGCCGGCCGGTGTCGGTGCCTTGCTGGCGCTGATCCTGTGCAACATGAGCCTGTCGGTGGACGGCATCGTGGGCATCGTGCTCTTGATCGGTATCGTGAAGAAGAACGCGATCATGATGATCGACTTCGCCATCGAGGCGCAGCGCGAAGGCATGAAGCCGCACGAGGCGATCCGCCGCGCGTGCCTGCTGCGTTTCCGCCCGATCATGATGACCACTGCGGCGGCCATGCTCGGTGCGCTGCCGCTGGCGCTGGGCAATGGCATCGGTGCGGAGTTGCGTCGTCCGCTCGGCGTGTCCATCGTCGGCGGCCTGCTGCTCTCGCAGCTGGTGACGCTGTACACCACGCCGGTGATCTACCTGTACATGGAACGCTTCTCCGACTGGCTGAAGGAACGCCGCGAGCGCCGCGCGCTTGAGCGGTCGCAGGCGCGGAGCATGGCGTGAAGGCATCGCGCCGATCCGGCATGACGCGGATCGGCGACGAAAGGCATGGGAGGGGCGCGGCCATTACGGCGCGCCCCTTTCGGCGTGACAGGGGTACATCATCACCGGAAGCCCCGGCCCCGCGCCGACTTCCCTGGGCCTGCACGAGGTAGCGATGGCAACGGCGAGAAAACCCCAGGTATGCGTGCTCGGCAGTGCGGAGCCGGGTTCGAAGGCCTATGAGCTGGCCGGGCAGGCCGGCGCTCTGCTGGCACGGTCGGGTGTGACGCTGGTGAGTGGTTGCGGCAGCCCGGCGACACGGCACGCCGCGCAGAGCGCCATCGACGCGGGCGGGCAGGTGCTCAGCATCATCCCCAGCGACGCGATGCCCGACGCCGACTGGCCGGCCACCGTGGTGGTGCCCTGTGGCATGGGCGACGCGCGCAACCTGTTGATGGCGCTGGCCGGCGATGCCTGCCTGGTGATCGGCGGTCGCGCCGGCACGATCTCCGAGGTGTGCCTGGCGTGGCTGCATCACCGGCCCTTGCTGCCGCTGACCGGCTGCGGTGGATGGTCGGATGGATTGCTGCAGAACCCGCCCGATGAGCGGGGTAATTCGCCGATCCTGCCCTGGGATTCGATGGATACGTTGCGGGTGCAACTGACATCGCTGGGGCTGGTGCGTGTTTAGACGTCTAAGGGCGACTAAGGGACACCTAAGCTCGACCTATATACCGTGAGCTCCATACCCCTCACCGTCATTCCCGCGGAAGCGGGAATCCAGTGCCTTTCATGCCCTCCACCTCCAGAGCAAAGTCACTGGATTCCCGCTTCCGCGGGAATGACGGTGAGGCTAGATCCCGCGCCACGGGCGAGCCAGAACACATCAACCAAATCCCCCGTCATGCGTTCTGCAGTCAATGTGCGGTATATACGTATCCTCGTGCGTGCGCCCTGACATGGTGTGTGCGGCTTCTTTGAACACCCCTGCGCCCGGCGCGCTGTTCCTGGTTTCCTGACGGCATGAACATTTCCGGCCCCTTCATCCGCCGCCCGATCGGCACTTCGCTGCTTGCCATGGGCGTCTTCGCGGTGGGCCTGATCTGCTATCTGCTGCTGGGCGTGGCCGCGCTGCCGAACATGCAGTTCCCGGTGATCTTCGTGCAGGCCCAGCAGGCCGGCGCCAGCGCGAGCACCATGGCCACCACCGTGGCCGCTCCGCTGGAACGCCACCTGGGCCAGGTGCCGGGCATCGACACCATGCGTTCGTCCAGTTCGCTGGGCAGCACGCAGGTATTCCTGATGTTCGAGGCCGGGCGCAACCTGGATTCGGCCGCGCGCGACGTGCAGGCCGCCATCAACGCGGCACAGTCGGACCTGCCCAGCGGCCTCAATGCGCCGCCGAGCTACCAGAAGGCCAACCCGAACGACGACCCGATCATCGCCTTCGCGCTGACCTCGGAAACGCAATCGGCGCGCGAGCTCTACGACGTGGCCGATTCGCTGCTCGCCCAGCACCTGCGTCAGCTCGACGGCGTTTCCGAAGTGGACATCCTCGGCGCGGCGACGCCGGCCATCCGCGTCGACGTGAACCTGCGCCAGCTCAGCGCGCTGGGCCTGTCCCCCGACCAGCTGCGCAATGCGCTGACCGCGGCCAACGTCACCTCGCCGCAGGGCTTCCTGTCCGACGGCAAAACCACCATGGCGGTGACGGCAAACGACTCGCTGCATACGGCAGACGACTTCGCCAGCCTGGTCATCGCCTCGCATGCGGGCGTGCCGGTGCGCCTGTCGGACGTGGCCAAGGTCTACGACGGCACGCAGGACGCCTACCAACGCGCCTGGTTCCAGGGCAAGCCGGCCGTGCTGATGTACGTGTACCGGCAATCCAACGCCAACATCATCGGCACCGTGGACCGCGTGAAGGCCGCCGTGCCGCTGCTGCGCAACTACCTGCAGCCCGGCACCACGCTGACGCCTTATTTCGACGGCACGCCGACCATCCGCGCCTCGCTGCACGAAGTGCAGGCGACGCTGCTGATCAGCTTGGTCATGGTCATGCTCACCATGGCGCTGTTCCTGCGCCGCCTCGCGCCTACCTTGATCGCCACCGCCGCCGTGCCGCTCTCGCTGGCTGGCGCGGCCATGGTGATGTACATCCTCGGCTTCACGCTCAACAACCTGACCTTGCTGGCGCTGGTGATCGCCATCGGCTTCGTGGTGGACGACGCCATCGTGGTGATCGAAAACGTCGTGCGCCACATCGACCAGGGCATGACGCGCATGGAAGCGGCGCTGGCGGGTGCCCGGGAGATCGGTTTCACCATCGTGTCGATCACCGCGTCGCTGGTGGCGGTGTTCATCCCCTTGTTGTTCATGAGCGGCATCACCGGCCTGTTCTTCAAGGAATTCACCATCACGCTGGTGGCGGCCATCATCGTTTCGGCGGTGGTCTCGCTGACGCTTACCACCTCGCTGTGCGGCCAGTTCCTGAGCAGCCACGAGCAGGACAAGCCGACCACGCGCGTGGGCATTGCGCTGGAGAACTTCCAGGCCGCCATGCTGGGCGTGTATTCGCGGTGTCTGAAGTTCTCGCTCAAGCACGCGCTGGCGTTCTCGCTGACGCCGCTGGTGCTGATCGTCATCACCATCTTCCTGTTCGGCCAGGTGAAGACCGGCCTGTTCCCGCCGCAGGACACGGGCTTGATCCGCGGTCGCGCGACGTCCGGCGCCACCGTATCGTTCCAGGATGCGGTGGCGCGCCAGCAGCGCCTGATCGACATGCTGCTGAAGGACCACGACGTGATACGCGTCGGCTCGCGCCTGGGCACCAGCCGCCAGGGTTCGTCGGGCACCTTCGACATCGAACTGAAGACGCACGCGCAGGGCCGCAAGGACGACACGTTTACCGTGCTAGCGCGGCTGGCTGCCAAGGCCGCGCGCTATCCCGACCTCAACGTGCGCCTGCGCCCGATCCAGGACCTGCCCAGCTTCGGCGGTGGCGGCGGTACCAGCCAGGGCGCGCAGTACCAGGTGTCGCTGCAGGGTGACAATCCGGACGAACTCACCACCTGGCTGCCCAAGCTGGTGGCCGAGCTGAAGAAGAACCCCAAGCTCAAGGACGTGGGCAGCGACGTCGATGACGCCGGCCTGCAGCAGAACATCGTGATCGACCGCGACAAGGCCGCGCGCCTCAACGTCGGCATCGGCACCATCGACGGCGCGCTGTACAACGCCTTCGGCCAGCGCCAGATCAGCACCATCTATTCCGACCTCAACCAGTACAAGGTGGTGGTCAACGCCCTGCCCAACCAGACCGCCACGCCCGCGGCGATCGACCAGGTCTACGTGGCGAGCAGCAAAGGCAAGATGGTGCCGCTCACCGCCTTCGCACACCAGGAAGCTGGGCTGGCGCCCACGCAGATCTCGCACGAAAACCAGTACACCGTGATGAGCATGAGCTTCAACCTCGCACCCGGCGTGAGCATGGGCGAGGCCTTGCAGATCATCCAGCAGACCGGTTCGCAGATGCGCCTGCCGGGCGACATCCGCATCAACATCGGCGGTGATTTCCGCCGCTTCCAGCAATCGCAGAGCGGCATGCTGTGGTTGTTGCTGGGTGCCGTGGTGGTGGTCTACATCGTGCTGGGCATGCTGTATGAAAGCCTGATTCATCCGGTGACCATTCTTTCCACCTTGCCGGCCGCCGGTGTCGGCGCGCTGATGGCCTTGTGGCTCACCGGTACGGAGCTGTCGGTGATCGCGCAGATCGCGTTGGTGCTGCTCATCGGCATCGTGAAGAAGAACGCGATCATGATGATCGACTTCGCCCTCGTGCAGCGGCGCGAACATGGCCTGGGTGCGGCCGAGGCCGCCTACGAGGCAAGCATGGTGCGCTTCCGTCCCATCATGATGACGACGATGGTGGCGATCCTTGCCGCCGTGCCCATTGCCGTGGGCCTGGGCGAAGGATCGGACCTGCGGCGCCCGCTGGGTATCGCGCTGATCGGCGGCCTGCTCATCTCGCAGACCTTGACCCTGCTGAGCACGCCGGCGCTGTATGTGATCTTCTCCTGCCTGGCCGATCGTTTCGCCGCCTGGCGTGCCCGGTTCCGCCAGCCCCGGCGCCTGCCGGCCAGCGAGAACGCCTGAATCTCGCGACAGCCCTGTGGGAGCGCACCCTGTGCGCGACGGCGGCACATCGGCGGCATCGCTCCGTTGGCTTGTCGCCCACAGGGTGGGCTCCCACAGGGGTTCGCGGTGTCCTTGCGACGCCCGGTGATTTCCCTTTTCATTCCATACCCTTGCGCACAGTCCAGCCCCGCGCTTTCCCCCTATCCGTGAAACCGCGACAATGAGGGGCTTTCGTCCGCCCGTTTCGTCCCCATGTCGAACGGCTCCGGGCGTCTGGCGCATCGCGCCACCCCTTTTGTAATGCCGCAGCCAGCGAGGTCATAGCAGACAATGTCGAACACGCCGAAGATCATCTACACGCTCACGGACGAAGCGCCCTACCTCGCCACGCATTCGCTGCTGCCCATCATCAAAGCCTTCACCGGCACCGCTGGCATCACGGTCGAAACGCGCGACATCTCGCTGGCCGGCCGCATCATCGCCCAGTTCCCGGACATCCTCCCGGACAACCAGAAGATCGCCGACGACCTGACCGAACTTGGCCAGCTGGCGACCACGCCGGACGCGAACATCATCAAGCTCCCCAATATCAGCGCCTCGATGCCGCAGCTGAAGGCCGCGATCAAGGAGCTGCAGAGCCAGGGCTACGCGCTGCCGGATTACCCGGAAGACCCGAAGGACGTCAGCGAGTGGAACGTCAAGGCGCGCTACGACAAGGTCAAGGGCAGCGCCGTGAACCCGGTGCTGCGCGAAGGCAACTCCGACCGCCGCGCACCGCTTTCGGTGAAGAACTACGCGCGCAAGCACCCGCACAAGATGGGTGCGTGGAGCAAGGATTCGAAGACCCATGTGGCCCACATGGAGAGCGGTGACTTCTACGGCAGCGAGAAGTCCACCGTGGTCGACAAGGCCACCAGCGTGAAGATCGAGTGGTTCGGCAAGGACGGCACCAGCAAGGTGCTGAAGGAAAAGACCGCGCTGAAGGACGGCGAGATCATCGACGCCGCCGTGATGAGCAAGAAGGCGCTGACCAGCTTCATCGACGCGCAGATCGCCGAGGCCAAGCAGCAGGGCATCCTGTTCTCGCTGCACCTGAAGGCCACCATGATGAAGGTCTCCGACCCCATCATGTTCGGCTTCGTCGTCACCGAGTTCTACAAGGACGTGCTGGCCAAGCACGCCGACGCGCTCAAGAGCGTGGGCTTCGAGCCGAACAACGGCATCGGTGATCTCTATGCGCGCCTCGGCCAGCTGCCGCAGGCCACGCAGGACGCGATCCTCGCCGACATCGCCGCCGAGTACGCCAAGCGTCCGGCGCTGGCCATGGTGAACTCCGACAAGGGCATCACCAACCTGCACGTGCCGAGCGACGTCATCATCGACGCCTCGATGCCGGCGATGATCCGCGACTCCGGCAAGATGTGGAACACCGAAGGCAAGCTGCAGGACACCAAGGCGGTGATCCCCGATCGCAGCTACGCCGGCGTCTATCAGGTGGTGATTGAAGACTGCAAGGCGCATGGTGCGTTCGATCCGTCCACCATGGGCAGCGTGCCCAACGTCGGCCTGATGGCGCAGGCGGCCGAGGAATACGGCTCGCATGACAAGACCTTCCAGATCGCCGGCGACGGCGTGGTCAAGGTCATTGACGAATCCGGCAAGGTGCTGCTGGAGCAGCCGGTGGAAGCCGGCGACATCTGGCGCATGTGCCAGACCAAGGACGCGCCGATCCAGGACTGGGTGAAGCTCGCTGTCACGCGCGCACGTCTCAGCAACACGCCGGCCGTGTTCTGGCTGGACAGCAAGCGCGGCCATGACGCGCAGGTGATCAAGAAGGTCGAGCGTTACCTGAAGGACCACGACTTGTCGGGCCTGGACATTCGCGTGCTGTCGCCGGAAGAAGCGACGAAGTTCTCGCTGGAACGTATCCGCAAGGGCCAGGACACCATCTCGGTGACCGGCAACGTGCTGCGCGACTACCTCACCGACCTGTTCCCGATCATGGAGCTGGGCACCAGCGCCAAGATGCTCTCCATCGTGCCGCTGATGGCCGGTGGCGGCCTGTTCGAGACGGGCGCGGGCGGCTCCGCCCCGAAGCACGTGCAGCAGTTCCTGGAAGAGGACTACCTGCGTTGGGATTCGCTGGGTGAATTCCTCGCCATCGCCGCCTCGCTGGAACACCTGGCCAACCGCTACGACAACGCCGATGCCCGCGTGCTGGCCAAGACGCTGGACGAAGCAAACGGCAAGATCCTCGACAACAACAAGTCGCCGGCGCGCAAGGTGGGTGAGCTCGACAACCGTGGCAGCCATTTCTACCTCGCCATGTACTGGGCGCAGGCGCTGGCCGCGCAGAACGACGACGCCAAGCTCAAGGCCAAGTTCGAACCCATCGCCAAGGTGCTGACCGAGAACGAGGCCAAGATCGTCGGCGAGCTCAATGGTGCGCAGGGCAAGGCGGTGGACATCAAGGGCTACTACCACGCGAACGTCGGGCTGATTAATCAGGCCATGCGTCCGAGCAAGACCTTCAACGACGCGCTGGCGACGCTGGGCTGATCGTTGCTTCATCGCTGTAGGGAAAGAAGGCCGCGCAAGCGGCCTTCTTTCGTTTGAGCGCCGGCTCGCCGGTTTGTTTGTGGGAGCGCACCCTGTGCGCGACAAGCCAACGAAGCGAAGATGCGGTACGCCGCCGTCGCGCACAGGGTGCGCTCCCACAGAAAGGCGCCCGCAACGACCTTGCGTTAGGCTGCCCCGCATGAGCGTTTCGCCATCCGACGACGCACCACCGACCGGCCACGCCGGCGAGGTCTTCCTCGCCTTCCTCTCGCTCGGCCTGCGCTCCTTCGGCGGCCCTATTGCACACCTCGGCTACTTCCGCCGAACCTTCGTCGAACAACGTCGCTGGCTGGACGACGCACGTTATTCGCAGCTGCTTGCCATCTGCCAGTTCCTGCCCGGGCCGGCGAGCAGCCAGCTCGGTTTTGCCATCGGCCTGCTGCGGGCCGGCTGGCGTGGCGCCATCGCTGCGTTCATTGGATTCACCTTGCCTTCCGCGCTACTCATGTTCGCCTTCGCGTGGTGGGCGCCGTATCTGCATGGCGTATGGGGCCAGTCTCTGTTGCATGGACTCAAGCTGGTGGCGGTGGTGGTCGTCGCGCAGGCGGTCTACAGCATGTGGCGTTCACTCGCGCCGGACTGGCCGCGGCGCGCACTGGCTGTCGCCGCTGCCGTCGTGTTGCTGTGGTGGCCCGGAAGCTGGGTGCAGCTGGCGGTCATCGTTGCGGCGGCGCTGCTTGCGCCATGGCTGTGCCGTCATGTCCGTGTAGCGGGTGATACCGCACCCAGGCCGGGCTATGGGGCGCGTACGGGCACGGTTCTTCTTGCCATCTATGCGTCGCTGTTGCTGCTGGCCTTTGCCATCGGCACGCATGGCGATCGGCTGATGCAGACCGGGGCGGTGTTTTATCGCACTGGCGCGCTGGTGTTCGGCGGTGGCCACGTCGTACTGCCATGGCTGAAGCAGGCGTTGGTCGAGCCGGGCCTCATCAACGAAAACACGTTTCTTGCAGGCTACGGTGCGGCACAGGCCATGCCCGGACCGATGTTTTCCCTGGCGGCCTATCTGGGCGAGCACATGGCGGGCCCCCATGGCGGCGCGGGTGCGTTGGTGGCGCTGGTCGGGATCTTCCTGCCGGGTTTCCTGTTGCTCAGCGGCGTGCTGCCGTTCTGGCAGCGCCTGTCCGGGCGTGCCGGTGCTGCGCGAGTCATGGCGGCGATCAACGCGGTGGTGGTCGGCTTGCTGGCGGCAGCGTTCTACAATCCGGTGTGGACCGGCACGGTGCGGGATGTTTCGGACATCCTCATCGCCGCGTGCGGGTTCGTGATGCTCGCCGTCGCGCGACAGCCCGCCTGGGCGGCGGTGCTGTGGTGCGTGGTGGCGAGCGGTGCAGGCACCTGGCTGGCTCACTGAATGGGTGGCACGGGGTCGTGGAACCGGACCCCGCCTCGGCGGTCTCAATACGCCTCAGCAAGGAACTTGAAGCGATGACTGTGAAGGTAACCAACCGTCTGGCGCGTCCGTTGTCGTTGGTCCTTGCGACCGGCTTGCTGGCGACGGCCGGCCTGTCGCTTGCGCAGAACGCGCCGGCGCCGGCAAGCACCGCACCGGGCCAGGTGCAGAACCTGGAGGCGGTGTCGGTCAGCGGCGTGCAGCCGGGCCCGGGTCTTTGGCGGGTAAGCAAGGGCGACCATGTCATGTGGGTGCTCGGCACGCTGTCGCCGCTGCCCGATCGCATCCAGTGGAAGACCGATGAAGTCGAGCAGACCATCGCCGATTCACAGGAAGTGCTGGGACCGCCTTCCGTCGCGCTCAAGGCCAAGGCAGGCTTCTTCGGCAAGCTGTTCCTGCTGCCTTCGCTGATCGGCGCACGCAAGAACCCCGACGGTCAGACCCTGCAGCAGATGGTGCCCGCGCCCGACTACGCGCGCTGGCTGGTGCTGAAGCAGCAATACATCGGCAGTGATCGCGGCATCGAAAGCTGGCGGCCGATCTTCGCTGCGGTGGAGTTGTACGACAAGGCGATCAAGCGCTACGGCCTTACCTCGTCCGGCGGCGTGAAGGACACGGTGCGCGAGCTGGCCAAGAAGCACAACGTCAACATCAACAGCGTGCGTTACACCATGGTGGTGGAGGAGCCGCGCAGCGCGGTGAAAACCTTCAAGTCCTCTCCCATGGACGACCGTGAGTGCTTTGGCCGCACGCTCGACACGGTGGAGCGCGACATGGGCCGCATCACCGAACGCGCGAACGCCTGGGCCACCGGCGACATCGACCTGCTGCGCAGCCTGCCGATGAATGACCAGCGCGAAGCCTGCCTGTCCGCCGTGACCGAAGCTGGCTTCGCCAAGCAGCTGGGTTTCAGCGATGTGAAGCAGAAGTCCGAGGCGATGTGGATCACCGAAGCCGAAAGGGCGCTCAATGCCAACAAGCAGACTTTCGCCATGCTGCCGATGCAGGATGTGCTGTCGCCGAAGGGGTTGCTCGCTCGCTTGAAGGCGCAGGGATATCAGGTGGAGGCGCCGGATGGCAGTGATGCCGAGGGGCAGGCCACGACGCAACCGTGATGGCGCGCCCGTGCCAGGGCGCGCCAAACGCGGGTGATCAGGCGCTGGCCTTGTCCAGTGCCGCGATCTCTTCCTTGCTCAACCGCAACTCCACGCCCTTCAGCAGCTCGTCGAGCTGCGGCACGCTGGTGGCGCTGGCGATCGGCGCGGTGATGCTGGGCCGGGCGATCAGCCAGGCCAGCGCGACTTGTGCTGGCGTCGCGCCGTGGGCCGCGGCCACCTTATCCAGCGCGGCGAGCACGCCCAGGCCGTGCGGGTTGAGGTACTTCTGCACCGTGCCGCCACGCGCGGCGCTCTTGGCGAAGTCCGCCTCGCTGCGGTACTTGCCGCTGAGAAATCCGCTGGCGAGTGCGTAGTAGTTGATGACGCCCACGTTCTCGGCGATGACCAGCGGCTCGAGTTCCTTCTCGTAGGCCTTGCGGTTGACCAGGTTGTATTCCGGCTGCAGTGTTTCGTAGCGGGGCAGGTGGTACTCGGCCGATATCTTCAGTGCTTCGCCGAAACGATCGGCGCCATAGTTGGACGCACCGATCACGCGTACCTTGCCCTGCTCGATCAGCTTGCCGAACGCGCCGAGCGTTTCATGCAGCGGCACGGTCGCATCGTCTTCATGTGCTTGGTAAAGGTCGATGTAATCGGTCTGCAGGCGCTTGAGCGAACCGTCGACCGCCTGGTTGATGTTCATCGGCGACAGGCCCGGATGCTCCGCCCACTTCGCCACCTTGGTGGCGATCAGCACCTTGTCGCGCTTGCCGCTGCGCTTGAGCCATTTGCCGATGATGGTTTCCGATTCGCCACCGCGATTGCCCGGCACCCAGGCGGAGTAGACGTCGGCCGTGTCGATCAGGTTGAAGCCGGCATCAACGAACGCATCGAGCAGGTCGAATGAGTGCTGCTCGTCCGCGCTCCAGCCAAAGACGTTGCCACCGAAGGCGAGCGGCGCGACGGAAAGGGAGGATCGACCCAGGGGACGCAGTTGCATGGATGTACTCCGTGTTCGATGTGGTGGGTTGGTGCATACTCGGGGACCCGAGCGAGTATACGCGCCGCCCGTGTGAGGCCTGTGCGTAGTCGCGCCGACACTGGAGGAAGGCGGATGAAGAGCAAGGCAGCAGCACTGCGATACGCGGTTTTGGCTGGCGCGGTTCTGGCGGGGCTGGCCGTGACGGGTTTGTGCACGGCTGCTGGCAGCGTCTCGGCGCAAGCACCCGCCCGGCCCTGGAACGACACCACGCTTTCGCCCGATGCGCGCG
The DNA here is from genome assembly GCF_000725385.1 of Dyella japonica A8. NCBI lineage: Bacteria > Pseudomonadati > Pseudomonadota > Gammaproteobacteria > Lysobacterales > Rhodanobacteraceae > Dyella > Dyella japonica. The sequence continues at coordinate 1,080,583 of NZ_CP008884.1, forward strand.
CCAAGCTCCTGCTGGCGCAGCTCACCCAGGACGAGAAGTTCCAGCTCATCCACAGCTACTACGCCGGCCCGGACCGACCGGCCGACAAGCCGTTCCCCAAGGGCGCCATCGCATCGGCGGGCTATGTCGCTCCCATCGAGCGTCTGGGTATTCCCGCCCTTGAAGAAAGCGATGCGGGCCTGGGCGTGGCCAGCTCCGACCGCATGCGCCCCGGCGATCACGCGACACCGCTGCCGGCGGGGCCGGTAACGGCCGCCAGCTGGGATCCCAAGGTCGCCTATCGCGGTGGCGCCATGATCGGCAGCGAGGCGCACAGCAAGGGTTTCAACGTACTGCTCGCCGGTGGCATCAACCTGATGCGCGAGCCGCGCAACGGGCGCAACTTCGAGTACGCGGGAGAGGATCCATTGCTGGCCGGCACCATCGTGGGCGAGGCCATCAAGGGCATCCAGGATCAGCACGTCATCTCCACCATCAAGCACTTCGCTTTGAACGACCAGGAGACGGCGCGCAACACCATCAACGTGCAGATCGGCGAGCAGGCGATGCGCGAGTCGGACTTGCTGGCGTTCGAGCTGGCCCTCGAGCGCGGCAAGCCTGGGTCGGTGATGTGCTCGTATAACAAGGTCAACGGCGACTGGGCGTGCGAGAACGACTACCTGATGAATCAGGTGCTCAAGCGCGACTGGAAATACCCGGGCTTCGTGATGTCCGATTGGGGCGGCGCCCACAGCGCGGCCAAGGCGGTGAATGCGGGGCTCGACCAGGAATCGGCCGGCGAGGTGTTCGACAAGGAGCTCTACTTCGACGCGCCGTTGCGCGCGGCGCTGGCCAAGGGCGAGGTGAAGCAGGCGCGCATCGACGACATGGTGCAACGCATCCTGCGCAGCATGTTCGCGGCGGGCGTGTTCCAGTATCCCGCGGGCAAGGCGCCGGTCGATCCGCAGGCCAACCTGAAGGTGGCGCGCGAGACGCTGGAATCCGGCGCGGTGCTGTTGCGCAACGAGCACGACACGCTGCCGCTGGATCTGGGCAAGCTGCAATCCATCGCCGTGATCGGCGCGCATGCCGACAAGGGCGTGCTGGCCGGCGGCGGTTCGTCACTGGTGGCGGCCATGGGCGGCAACGCCGTACCGGGCTTGGCACCCACGACGTGGCCGGGTCCGGTGCTGTATCACCCGTACGCGCCGCTGAAGGCGCTGCGCGATGCGGCGCCCAAGGCCAACGTGCAATTCGCCGAAGGCAACGACGTGGCGGCGGCCGCTGCACTGGCGGCCAAGTCACAGGTGGCGGTGGTGTTCGTGCAGAAGTGGCAGACCGAATCGCTGGACTCGCCTGACCTGTCGCTGCCCGACAACCAGGACGCGCTGGTCGCGGCCGTGGCCAAGGCCAATCCACGCACCGTCGTGGTGCTGGAGAACGGCGGCCCCGTGGCCATGCCGTGGCTCGATCAGGTCGGCGCGGTGCTGGAAACCTGGTACCCCGGTGGTGATGGCGGCAAGGGCATCGCGAACCTGCTTTCGGGCAAGGTGAACCCCTCCGGCCGACTGCCGCTGAGCTGGCCGGCCGACCTCGCGCAGTTGCCGCGCAAGGATCTCCCCGGCGCCGCGGGTGGTACGCCGCCCGACAGCGTCGACTACGCCATCGAAGGCGCCAACGTGGGTTACCGCTGGTATCAGTCGAAGGGCATCAAGCCGCTCTTCCCGTTCGGCTACGGCCTGTCGTACACGCAGTTCCAGCACGGCGCGCTGAAGGTCGATGCACACGGTGCGCAGTTGCAGGCCACGGTGGAGGTGACCAACACCGGCTCGCGTGCCGGTGCGGACGTGGCGCAGGTATACGTGCGTGTGCCGGGCGCTGCGTCGGCACGCCTGGCGGGCTACGCCAAGGTGTTCCTCAAGCCCGGTGAACACCGCACGCTGAGCATCCCGCTCGAACCCCGCCTGCTGGCCGACTTCGACGTCGCCAGGCATGGCTGGGTGATCAAGGGTGGGCAGTACAGCCTTGCCGAGGGGCGTTCGTCAGACGACCTGGCCGCCCCGGTCAACGTGCAGCTTCCCGCCACCGCGCTTTAAGAACCGGTTCAACATCTCGCGGAACACCCATTTCCCTCACCGTCATTCCCGCGAAAGCGGGAATCCAGTGTCTTTTCGCAGCCCATAAAGTCGCTGGATCCCCGCTTTCGCGGGGATGACGAGCAAAAAGATGCCGCTTTATTGAAACGCCCAGAAGATTTTGAACAGGCTCCTAAGAGCATGGCGCCAGCTCATCGGGCCGGCGGCGCGGTTTGTCAGCCGCAGCCGCCATGGGCCAGCTTGGACGGAGCCAGGCTCTTGCGCACCGTCGCCAGCAGGGTGGGCTTGCGCTCGCGTTTGCCCGTGGGGCGGGACGTTGGTGCAGGGGTGTTGGCCAGTCGACGGGCCAGTTCCGGGTCCGTGATGTGGCCATGCAGGAACAGCATGTTCGTGAACAGCGAGCTCATGACATCCTCCCGTTGTGCCATCGTTTGAGCACTCGCTCAAGATAGATCTCTCGCAGTGCGCGAAAAAGCGATATATTCGCAAGCCAGCCTTGAGGGATATTCAAGATGGCGCGCGTCTCGCTGGATCTCCTCCAACAATTCGTGCAGGTGGCCCGGCTGGGCAACCTCTCGCGCGCCGCGGAGCAGGCCAACCTCACCGTCAGCGCGCTCAGCCATCAGGTGCGGCAGCTGGAGCAGCGCCTGGAGCGCAAGCTGTTCGAACGCGGTCCGCGTGGCGTGCAGCTCACCAATGAAGGCCGGCGCCTGCTGGAAGCGGTGGGGCACCACTTCGAAGGCATCGATCGCGCCATGGCTGGATTCCGCTGCCGGCGCGACGACGTGCTCACGCTCAGCGCCATTCCCGGCGTGATGTCGAGCTGGCTGGTGCCGCGCCTCGCGCGACTGGTGGCGGCGCACCCGGAGCTCCAGCTCAACCTGCAGTCCAGCGTGGAGCTGGTCAATTTCGAGCGGGACCCGGTGGACGCGGCCGTGCGCTACGGCCGCGGCCCATGGCCGGGCCTGATCACCGAACGCCTGTTCGGCGAATGGATCGCGCCGGTGGCCTCACCCGCGTTGCTGGAACGCATGAGCGATACCGATCCCAACGACCTCGGCCAATGGCCCTTGCTGGGTGACCCGGGCGACCGCTGGCGTGACTGGTTCGCGCAGACCCGCGGCGAACCGCCGCCGCGCTACGTGGCGCATTTCGACAACACCGACGCGCTGCAGCGTGGCGCGCTGGAGGGCATGGGTGTCGCGCTGGGGCGCATGGTGATGGCGCGCCCGCTGATCGAGGCCGGCTTGCTCACGGTGTTGGGTGACCGCTACCAGCAGATTCCGGAGGCGTACTTCCTCGTCTATCCCGAGCACGCGAAGGATCACGCCGGCCTGCGCACGTTCCGCGAGTGGCTGCTGTGCGAGGCCGGCAAATACGCCGAGGCCATGTCGTATGCCACCGGCAACAATGGCAACGTCATCGCCTAGTCGCGTCGCAGGAGTTCTCCCTGGGGGTTCCCACAACGAAGCGCTGTTCCACCGGCACGGAGCTGGCGAAAGACCACCTCCAGCTTTCCATGCTCCACTAGGCCATTCGGAGAGTACCCATCGCGCCTATCCACCGTTTGTATACATGGTGGCCGGCAAGCTGCTCCCGTTATGCTGTGCCTGTTTTCCCGCCGTTTTTGCTAGGGGTTTTCGATGAATAGCCGTGTGTTCCTGGGGCTGGCAGCCGTGCTGCTGGCGGCCTGCAGTGGCAACTCCGCGCCGGCCGCCGCGCAAGTACAGGACCAGCCGGCCGCCCTCGTGCCGCCTACCAGCGCCAGCGATTTCACCGCGACGCAGCTCGACCAGGACATCGCCGGCGACTGGCGTTCGCAGGAACACAAGGCGCGCGACGTGTATCGCCATCCCAAGGCGACGTTGCAATTCTTTGGCATCCGTCCCGACCTCACCGTGGTCGAGATCACGCCCGGTGGCGGCTGGTACACCGAGATCCTCGCGCCGCTGCTGCGCGACAACGGCCACTACATCGCGGCCACGGCCAAGCCCGCCGTCGATGGCGAGGCGAGCCGCGACCTCAGCGGGCTGAAGGCGAAGTTCGCCGCCGATCCCGCGCATTACGGCAAGGCGCAGCTGGTGGAGTTCGATCCGAAGGCGCCTTCCTTCGGCGCGCCCGGCTCGGCTGACATGGTGCTGACCTTCCGTAATGTCCACAACTGGGTGGATGCCGACACCGCGCCCGCCATGTTCAAGGCGTTCTACACCGTGCTCCGGCCGGGTGGCGTGCTGGGTGTGGAAGATCATCGCGCGGCCGACAACGCCAGCCTGGCCACCGTGAAGGACAGTGGCTACCTGCCCACGAACGTGGTGGTCAAGCTCGCCACTGACGCCGGTTTCCAGTTGCAGGAATCGAGCGAGATCAACGCGAACCCGAAGGACACCAAGGATTATCCCAAGGGTGTGTGGACCTTGCCGCCGACGCTCACCTTGGGCGACCAGGATCGCGCCAAGTACCTCGCCATCGGCGAATCGGACCGCATGACCCTGCGCTTCGTGAAACCCGACGCGTCCGCGTCGCATCATTAAAAAAACAGCGGCACGGATCCGTGCCGCCTATCCGCTGCATGCTTATCGCGCTCAATAAACCCTATGGCGTCCTTTGCCAGTTCAGCGATGCGGACGGTCGTCCCACGCTGGCGTCTTATGTCAAGCAAAAAGACGTCTATCCAGCCGGGCGCCTGGATCACGACAGCGAAGGCCTGCTACTGCTGACCGATGACGGTCGCCTTGCGCACAAGCTCACCGATCCACGGCACAAGGAAGCCAAGACCTACCTGGTGCAGGTCGACGGCCAGATCACGGATGAAGCCATGGCAGCGCTTCGTCGCGGTGTCGTACTCAACGACGGTCCCACGCTGCCCGCTCATGCAGAGCATGCGGTGGAACCCGAGTGGTTGTGGCCACGCGATCCCCCCGTGCGCTTTCGCAAGCTCATTCCCACCAGTTGGTTGCGTATCACCCTGCGCGAGGGTCGCAACCGACAGGTGCGTCGCATGACGGCATCGGTGGGTTTCCCCACGCTGCGGCTCATTCGCGAACGCATCGGACCGTATGCGCTGGACGGACTCGAGCCGGGACGCGTGCGCGTTGTGGGCTGAGGTCGATAGACGCAACTACCGTAGTTCTACGGTATCGGCTGGACACGCAACGCAACGAGACGTCGATGCTTTGACGTCGCGATCACCGTTAGGTCATTTCAATAAGTCGCTGCTCGTGGTGTCGCTGCGAACTGCGACGCATGGCATGGTCCCTTGAAAGCAGCTGCGGGAATAAGAGGCTTCGACTGATACCTGCCAGCCATAAATGAGAGGAATCCATCGATTCCATGGCTTCGTTGTGCAGCCGCGCTTCGCTAAAGTTTTTTACGTCCGGACGCAGGGTTGCTTGCGACTCTGCGCATGTGGTCGCCAGTCATCGAAATCAAAGGAGTGGTTATGTACGTATTGCGTATGGCCGTGCTGGCCTGTGCTGTCGCCGTCGCCGCGGGTTGCGTCTCCGAGAGCACCTACAAGAAGGAAGAGGCGCAGGCGAATCAATACAAGGCGGAGGATGGCCAGCTGACGGCGTTGAACCAGCAGCTCTCCTCCAAGCTCAGCAAGGACGAGGCGACCATCCAGCAGCTCAACGGCGAGCTGAAGGTCACCGTCGTCAATCAGGTGCTGTTTGCCGAAGGTGGCTACGCGCTCAACGGCACGGGTGAGAAAACACTCGACAAGATCGCGCCCACGCTGGCCACCTTGAGCAAACAGCGCGTTGCCGTGGAGGCGTTTACCGACAACGTGCCGATCGGCGAGGCATTGAAGGCGCGTTTCCCCAGCAATGTGGAACTCTCCTCCGCCCGCGCGGACGAGGTGGTTCGCTACCTGGGCAAGAAGGGCGTGCCGGATCGCCTGATGTCGGCGCAGGGCTTCGGTGAGCGCCACCCGGTGGCGAGCAACGATACAGCGGAAGGGCGTGCGCAGAACCGCCGCGTGGAGATTGTCATCACCAACGCACCCTTGCAGTAAGCAGGCTTCTTCGCCGGAACGCAAAAGCCCCGCCATGGCGGGGCTTTTGCGTTCAGATGCCTGGCAATCCGAAGAACGCCCGCGCCGTCGCGGTGGTGTGTGTCGCCGTCTCCTGCCAGGACTCGCCACGGTCGCGCGCGATTTCCTCACAGATGTGCCGCAGATACATCGGCTCATTGCGCCGGTGCGAAGGCGGCGGCTTCACCGTGCGTGGCAGCAGATAAGGCGCGTCCGTCTCGATCATCAGGCGATGGGCGGGAATGTCCTTGACCAGCTCGCGCAGGTGCGTGCCGCGGCGCTCATCGCAGATCCAGCCGGTGATGCCGATATGACAATCGAGGTCCAGGTAGTCGCGCATGGCCTCGCCGGTGTCGGTGAAGCAATGCACGACCGCGCCCGGGATCTTGTCGCGATAGCGACGCAGCAGCGCAACGAAATCGTGGTGCGCATCGCGCTGGTGCAGGAACAAGGGCTTCTGCGTATCCACGGCGATCTGCAATTGCCGCTCGAACACGGCCAGCTGCACGTCGCGCGGCGAATAGTTGCGGTTGTAGTCCAGGCCGGTTTCGCCTACCGCCCGCACCTCGGGATGCGTCGCCAGCTCGCGCAGCCATGCGTCGGTGGCGTCGTCGTAGTCGATGGCATGGTGTGGATGCACGCCTGCCGTCGCAAAGAGCAGGCCGGGGTGCGCCTGGGCGAGTGCCAGCGCATGCGTGCTTCCGTCACGCGATGCGCCGGTCACCATGAGCTGGGCGACCCCATGGTCCTTCGCACGCTGCAGCACAGCATCGAAATCGTGCCGGAACGACTCGTGGGTGAGGTTGGCGCCGATGTCGACGAGTTGCATGGTGGGCTGGCCCAAAGGGCTGATTCTCTCAGGGATAGGGGATCGAGGGAACGTGTTCCGGGTGTGGGGGCGCAAGATATCGCGGCCGAGTGACGGGCCGGCCCGCCACCCTCTGTGGCCCTGGACGTAAGGCGGGAGCCATAAGCCATCGTTACGCTCGGGCAGCGGAACGTTGGCGTCACGGCGGGGTCCGAACCTGTGAGCAAAGGTGAGAAACCTGTGCTCGCGTGCCACTGGGCGGGTGTGTTAACAATGCGCTTTCGGTGCCGTTGGGGGCGACGCCGAAGGTGTCGGACCATCTGGAAACGGGGTGAAGCATGTCGGCAGTTGCCAAGCCGGCGGCCAATGCGGAGGTTGCGGCGACGGACGGTCGCGAGGCGGCGGTCTGTGCGCTGCTGGTCTCCCGTGGGCGGCTGAAGGACACGGATCTCGCCAGGGCCCGTCGTCTGCATGAAGAGTCGCCTGAGGGCACCCTCACCGCACTGATGGCCCGGCTGGGCCTGGTGTCCGAGCGCGACCTGGCCGAGGCTTGGTCCGAACTGCTCCATACGCCGCTGCTGGTCGCCCGCGAGGCGCCGGACATGCCGCCGGCCGAATTGGATGTGTCCGTGCGCTTCCTGAAGCAGCAGCACGTGGTGCCGGTGCGCGTGGGCGAGGACGGGCTGGCGCTGGTGGTGTCCGACCCGGCCGATCCGTACCCGCTCCAGGCCATGCAGCTGGCCGCCGGCCGGCCGGTGGCACTGCGCATCGGCCTGCGCTCGGAAATCGACGATCTGATCGAGCGCTACTACGGCTCCGGCCGTTCCGCGATGGGCGCCATCGTGGAGAACCTCGACGGCAGCGCCGCCGTGGAAGACGACGTGGAGCACCTGCGCGACCTCGCGTCCGAGGCGCCGGTGATCCGCCTGGTCAACCTCATTCTCCAGCGCGCGGTGGAACAGCGCGCGTCCGACGTGCACATCGAGCCGTTCGAGAACCGCCTGAAGGTGCGCTACCGCATCGACGGCGTGCTGCACGAAGTGGAAGCACCGCCGTCCAGCTCCACCGCCGCCGTGATCTCCCGCGTGAAGATCATGGCCAAGCTCAACATCGCCGAGCGCCGCCTGCCGCAGGACGGTCGCATCCAGCTGCGCGTACAGGGCAAGGAGCTGGACTTGCGTGTGTCCACCGTGCCCACGAGCTTTGGCGAATCGGTGGTCATGCGCATTCTCGACCGCGAGTCGGTGGTGTTCGATTTCGCCTCGCTGGGCTTCACCAGCCACTTCCAGCAGCGCTTCATCGACGTGCTGGAGCGGCCGCACGGCATCCTGCTGGTCACCGGCCCCACGGGTTCGGGCAAGACCACCACGCTGTACACGGCGCTGGCCAAGATCAATACGCCGGACGTCAAGATCATCACCGTCGAAGATCCGGTGGAATACCAGATCGAAGGCATCAACCAGATCCAGGTGAAGCCGCAGATCGGCCTGGACTTCGCTGGCGCCCTGCGCTCCATCGTGCGCCAGGACCCGGACGTGATCATGATCGGCGAAATGCGCGACCTGGAAACCTGTCGCATCGCCATCCAGTCCGCGCTCACCGGCCACCTGGTGCTGTCCACCCTGCACACCAACAGCGCGGCGGGCGGCATCACGCGCCTGCTCGACATGGGCGTGGAGGATTACCTGCTCGGCTCCACCGTCAACGGCATCCTCGCGCAGCGCCTGGTGCGCCGCCTCGATCCGGAAACCGCCATTCCGTACGAGGCGCTGCCGGAAGTGATCGAGGAATTCGAGCTGCACAAATACACCGACGAGCGCCCGATCCGCCTGTGGAAGCCGGGCAGCAGCGCGGCCAATCCCACGGGCTACCGCGGCCGCCGCGCCATCATGGAGTTCCTGGTGATGACCGATCCGCTGCGCCGCCTGGTGATGCAGCGCGCGGACGCCGGCGAGATCGAGCGCGCCGCGCGCGCCGAAGGCATGCGCACGATGTATGAGGATGGCATTGCCAAGGCGGTGGCGGGCATCACCACCATCGAGGAGGTGTTGCGTGTCACGCAGGAGGGTTGATGGTGTCTTTGAAGCCACGGGCGAGACGTTGATGCTTGCAAGAGCCCCCGTGCTTCCTCACCGTCATCCCTGCGAAGGCAGGGATCCAGCGTCTCTGCGTTCGGTGGTGACGCGCATGCACAAGCAAAAGTCACTGGATCCCTGCCTCCGCAGGGATGACGAGCATGTGGCGTTGCCGCGAACGTGGTCGTCATGGGTCCACCGGCACGCGTTGCGAGCCGCACCATGACCCAATTCCGCTACCGCGCCGTCAGCGCTGCCGGCGAAGTGCTGCAGGGGCAGATGGAAGCCTCGAGCGTGGAGGAAGTAGTCGGCCGCCTGCAGGACCAGGGCCACACGCCGCTGGATGCCCGCGCTGCCGACAGCGAGGCCGGGGGCGGCGGCATCGCCGGCCTGTTCAAGCGCGGCCCGTTCACCGGCGACCAGCTCGCGCAGTTCACGCATCAGTTGGCGACCTTGCTGGGCGCCGGCCAGCCGCTGGATCGCGCGCTGGGCATCCTGATGGATCTGCCCGAAGGCGCGAGTGCGAAGCAGCTGATCGAGCGCGTGCGTGACCGCGTGCGCGGCGGCACGCCGTTGTCGCAGGCGCTGGATGACGAGCACGGCGTGTTTCCCAAGCTCTATATCAGCCTCGTGCGTGCGGGCGAAGCCGGCGGCTCGCTGGAAGATACCTTGCGCCGCCTGGCCGATTACCTCGAGCGCTCGCAACAACTGCGCGGCAGCATCATCAACGCGCTGATCTATCCCGCCTTCCTGATGGTTGGCGTGCTCGGCTCGCTGTTGCTGTTGCTGGCGTACGTGGTGCCGCAGTTCGTGCCGATCTTCGAAGACATGCAGGTGCCGATTCCGCTGATCACGCAGATCGTGCTGGCGGTGGGCGGCACGCTGCAGACGTGGTGGTGGGCCATCGCCATCCTGCTGGTGCTCGGCGTGCTCATCGGCCGCGCGCGCCTGCGCGATCCGGCCACGCAGCTGGCGTGGCATGCCCGGCTGCTGACCATGCGCGTGGTGGGTCCGTTGATGCTGAAGGTGCAGACGGCACGCATCGCGCGCACGCTGGGCACCCTGCTCAAGAACGGCGTGCCGCTGCTCACCGCGCTCGGCATCGCGCGGCAGGTCACCGCCAACAAGGCCCTGGACGAAGCGCTGGCGCAGGCTTCGGAACAGGTGAAGGAGGGCGCGGGCCTGTCGTTCGCGCTCGCCCAGTCCCAGCGCTTTCCGCGCCTCGCCCTGCAGATGGTGCAGGTGGGCGAGGAAGCCGGCCAGCTCGACACCATGCTGCTCAAGGTGGCCGACACCTTTGAGCTGGAAAGCCGCCGCGCCATCGACCGCCTGCTGGCGGCGCTGGTGCCCGCGCTGACCATCGTGATGACGGTGCTGGTGGCGATCATCATGGCGGCGATCCTGCTGCCCATGCTCGATCTCACCAGCCACATCCAGTAGTGCCCTTTTTGAGCCCCCTTTCGAACGACGATGAGGTACCCCATGCGACAAAGGACTTTCGGCCGTCACCAGGCGGCGCGCGGCTTCACTTTGCTGGAAATGCTGGCGGTGATCGTGCTGATCGGCATCATCGGTGCGGTGGTGGTGACCCAGGTCGGCAAGAACGTCGACAAGGGCAAGTACGGCGCGGGCAAGGCGCAGCTGACCACGCTCAGCCAGAAGGTCGAGAACTACGCGCTGGACAACGGCTCGCCGCCGCAGCAGCTGCAAGACCTGGTGGTGAAGCCGGCCAATGCCCACAACTGGCAGGGCCCGTATGCGAAGGAGTCGGAACTGAAGGATCCCTGGGGTCACGACTTCGGCTACAAGGTGCCCGGTGACCACGGTGCCTTCGACCTGATCTTCTACGGCCAGGACGGCAAGCCCGGCGGCGACGGCTACAACGCCGACGTGGGCAACTGGCAGTGAAAAACCGGGAATCGGGCATCGGGAGCAGGGCATCGGCAAAGTGCCGATGGCCCCGCTCTTCCGATTCTCGATTCCCCATGCCGCATTTCCATAAAACCGCAGGTTTTACGCTGCTTGAAATGCTCGCGGTGATCCTGCTGATCGGCATCGCGGCGGCGGCGGTGGCCGTCTCTGTCACGCAGGGGCTTGCCAGCGCACGCGTGAGCGCGGCCAGCGGCGAGCTGGCCGCGGCGCTGCGCGGCGTCCGCACGCAGGCCATCGTGCATGGCAACGAGCACACGCTCGATGTCGATACGCGCGACAACACCTACCGCGCCGACAACGGCCCGCCGGTGCGCTTGCCCAAGGGCATGCACATCGGCATCACCAGCGCGAAGGAAGATCAGGTCAACAGCCATACCGGGCGCATCCGCTTCTTTCCGGATGGCAGCTCCACCGGCGGGCACATCACGCTGCAGCGCGACCGTCGCCAGTGGCGCGTGAATGTGTCGTGGCTGACCGGTGCGGTCAGCGTGGTCGACGTGGGTGCGAAGTCATGACGCGGCGCATGCGGGGCTTCAGCCTGCTCGAAGTGGTCGCCGCCACGCTGCTGCTCGCCATCGCCTTTGCCGCCCTGCTGAAAGTGGCCGGCGGTTCCATCGAACTGACGCGCAACGCGGATGGCCACAGCCAGGCAGCACTGTGGGCCCGCTCACTGCTGGACACGGTGGACATCACCACGCCCCTGCAGCCCGGGACCACACAGGGGCGCTTCGACGCCAACTACCGCTGGCGGCTGGTGGTAAGTCCCTGGGGGCCCGCGCCGGCCGGGCAGAACAACCTGCCCATGCGCGTGATGAAGCTGGACCTGGACGTCATCTGGGGGCCGCGCCTGCGCGAGCGCTCGGCGCACTTCAGCACCTTGCGCGTATTGGGTCCGGTGAAAACATCATGAAGCCGGTGGCTTTCCGTCGCGCGCAAGGTTTCACCCTGCTCGAAGTGCTGGGCGCGCTGGCGCTGTTTTCCCTGTTGCTGCTGGGCGTCTATTCCGGCGTGCGCACGGCCACGCATACGGTGCGCTCGGGCGAGGCATCGATCGAGCGCGTGGATCAGGTCCGTTCGGCCCAGCAGTTCCTGCGACGTGAGCTGGCGCAGGCGCGCGCGGTGGCACTGGCCCATACGGACAAGGGCGATCCGATCTTCTTCAAGGGCGACGCGCATGAGCTGCGCTTTGTCGCGCCGTTGCCCGGTTACCTCGGCAAGCTGGGGCCGCAATTGCAGCAGCTGAAGCTGGTGCCCAATGGCGACGGCACGTCGCGGCTGGAGGCGAGCTTTGCGCTGATGCCACCCGATGGCGCGGCGCCAAAGTCGCTGGGCGATCCGGAGGTGCTGGTCGATCGCGTGCGCGATGGCCGCTTCAGCTATCGCTCGCCCGACACCGCCGACCGTGCGGGCGAGTGGCGTGGGGAATGGAGTGATACACGCGCCATGCCGCGTATCGTGCGCGTCGCCCTTCAGCTGGATGGCACCACGACATGGCCGCAGCTCGATGCCCCCCTGCGCGTCGACGTGGCGGCGGTGCAGGGACAGGCGGCGGACCTGCTGCAGGGCCTGCAGCGGAGGCCCGTCCAATGAGCGTGGCCGTGCACCGTCAACGTGGCGTGGCCCTGCTCGTGGTGTTGTGGGCGTGCACGCTGCTGGCGATCCTGGTGGGCGGCTACGCGGTGCTGGCGCGCACCGAGGGCCTGCAGGCGCGTTACCAGTTTGCGCAGACCCAGGCGCACTACGCGGCGGAAGCCGGCGTGATGCGGGCCATCTACGCCCTGCAGGATCCCCAGGCGGAGCAGCGGTGGATTCCCGACGGCCGCCGTTATCCGTTCGCGTTCGACGGTGCCAAGGTCAGCATCAGCATCATCAGTGAAACCGGCAAGGTGGATCTCAATGCCGCCTCGCCCGACGTGCTGCAGAACCTGTTCCGCGCCGCCGGCATGTCCGACATGGACGCGCAATCACTGACCCGCAATATCGTCGACTGGCGCAGCTTTTCCTATTCACCGCCGGGCACGGTGCCCAATGCCGCCTACGCCAACGCCGGGCTGGACTACGGTCCCCGGCATGGCCCGTTCGGCACCGTCGAGGAACTGCAGATGGTGCTGGGCATGAATCCCAAGGTCTATCGGGCCGTGGCTTCGCAGGTCACCCTGTGGTCGGGCCGCCCCACACCCGATCCGAACACGGCGCCACCGCTGGCCCTGGCGGCCATTCCCGGCATGACGCCGGCACAGGCGCAGGCCATCGCGGCCTCCCGCGGGAGCGGTGCCCCGCAGCAGGGCCTAGCTGCGATACAGGGAGTGACGCATAGTATTCGTTCGGAGGCCACGCTGGCTGACGGTACGCGCGCGGTGCTGCGCGCGACGGTGCGATTACAGGGCATTCGCCCGGGCGCCTTGCCGTATACCGTGCTGCGCTGGCAGGAGGGAGAGGGAGAATGAGCACGCCACCGCTGCAGTTGCAGTTGCAGCTCGACCGCGCGCGCCGCGCCTGGCGTGGCTCGCCCATGCCGCGCTTCTTCGCGTGGTGGGGCGGCGAGTTGCGGGCGCTGCTGCCGGCCGGCTGGCGCGACCGTTTCGGCGGCGGCCAGGCGTGGTACCTCCTGCAACTGGACGGCGAGGAATGGACCTTGCGCAAGGCGGGCGATGCGCCGGTGCTGGCGCGCTGGAACAGCCAGCTCGATGCAGCCAGCCAGCAGGTGGCGTTCAAGGATGCACTGCGCGGCGTGGACGCCGAAGACCTGCGCATGGCGCTGTGCCTGGATGGCGCGAACGTGCTCCGTCCCCGCCTGAGCCTGCCGCTGGCCGCGCGTGACAATCTTGCGCAGATCGGCGCGTTCGAGATGGATCGCCAGACACCGTTCCGCGTCGAACAGGTGCGTTACGACGTGCGCGAGCTGCGCACGCCAGCGCCGGCCGGCCGCTTCGCCGCGGAGCTGGTGGTGGTGCCGCGCCAGACGCTGGATCCCATCCTGTCGAAACTGACCGCCTCCGGTCTGCCGGTGGATGCGGTGGACGTAGCGGCCGACGCCGATCGCCTGGGCGCCAACCTGTTGCCGGCGGAACTCACGCCGCGCCGCAGGCATCCGCGGCAGCGCCTGAACCTCGCGTTGGGTGCGGCGGCCATCGTGTTGCTGCTGCTGTCGCTCGTGCAATTCCTGCACAACCGCGAGAGCGCACTGGAGCAGATGCGCACCGATGTCGAAGCCATGCGCGCCGATGCGCAGCAGGTGGCGAATCTGCGCCAGCAGTTGCAGGACAACGCCGGTGCCGCAGGCTTCCTTGCCCAGCGCAAGGCGCACACCATTTCCGCGCTGGCCGTACTGCAGGACATCAGCGAACGGCTGCCGACCACGGCGTGGCTGGAGCGCCTGAGCATCGACAACAACGGGCAGCTCGGCTTCCAGGGCCAGAGCCCGCAGGCCGCGCGCCTGGTCGATGCGTTCAAGGGTTCCACCGTCATCACCGATGCGAACTTCCAGGGCACCATCCAGGTGGATCCTTCCACCGGCAAGGAACGCTTCTACATGGTCGCGCAGCTGCGCAAGCCCAATGACGCCAAGGCGGCCAAGGCGGCGCCGGCCACCGCGGGGAGCACCCGATGAAGATGGCCGCGCTCAAGCCTCGCGAAAGCCGCATTGCGGCGGTGCTGCTGCTGCTCGCGGTGCTGGTTCTTGCTTACTTCGCGTTGCTGCACTGGTGGTTCGTGGCGCCCTTGCAATCCATCCACGCGGAGATGGACGACCTGCGCGACACGCATGCGCGCTACGCCGCCGCCATCGCCGAAAAGCCGCAGCTGCAGCAACGCATCGCGGCGATGGGCGCCGGGCAGGCGGCCAGCCATGCCTTCCTGCCGGAAGACGATCCGAACGCCGCCGCCGCGGGCCTGATGCAGCACGTGGTCGATGCCGTCGCCGCACATCCGCAGGGTGGTGCCTGCGATGTCACCCAGAAGATGCCGGTGACCAACCCGCCTGCCGCGCCGGACGAGCCCTATCGCAAGGTGGCCGTGAGCATCAGCCTGCGCTGCGACGTGCAGCCGCTGGCGGAAACCCTGCACGACCTGGAGCAAGGCACGCCGTATCTGTTCGTGGATGACCTGAGCATCTACCGCAATCCGGTCGCCGCGCAGCAACAGGCGACGGCGCCGCTGGAAGTGCAGTTCACCCTGTCCGGCTACGTGCGCCAGCCGCGCGCGGCGGGCGACGCGCAGGGCGATGCCCAGCAGGGAGACGCGCCATGAACGCCGCCGCCCAACGTCGCCTGACGCCTGTCCTTGGTGGTGTGGCCGTGCTGTTCGGCGTGCTGCTGCTGGTGCTGCTTGCCGGCGCGGGGCGTGGCGTGGCCTGGGGCCCGCCGCGTGCGGCCGCGCCGCTGCCGCCCGCGCGCGACCAGGGGCTGCCGCCGCCCGTGCCGCTGGCGCAGTTCTCCGCGGTGTGGACGCAACCCCTGTTCAACAACGACCGCAAGCCGACGCTGCGCGCCGCTTCCGGTGGTGCGAGCCTGGGCGACATGTCGCTTACCGGCATCATCCTTACGCCTGCGCTGCACATGGCGTTGTTGCGCGACAAGAGCGGCGACCACGAAGTGCGCGTGCGCGAAGGCGACACCCTGCCCGACGGCAGCTGGCGTCTGGTGGAGCTGAAGCCGCGCGCGGCGGTGTTCGAGTCGAGCTCCGGCCGCACCGAACTCGAGCTGCCGGCCGGCGCGCCCATCGACATGCCCAAGCCGCCGGGCAACGCGCCGCAGGGCAACCTGCCGCCGGTGCCCGGCGCGATGTCGGTCGTGCCGGTGCCCGCGCCGCAGAACGGCCCCATGCTCAACGTCGGCAGTCCGGCCAATGCACCGAACCCGGTCCTGCAGTCGCCCAACGGCGCGGACTCGCAGGCCGACCGCATCCGCATGTTGCGGGAAACCATCCAGAAGCGCCGCGCCCAACAGCAGGCAGCGACACCCGAGGGAGCCCACTAATCCATGTCCATCCAGCGCACCTCGCGGTTGACCCGCATCAGTACGCTCACCCTGGCCCTGTGGCTGGCCGGC
The DNA here is from genome assembly GCF_000725385.1 of Dyella japonica A8. Lineage (NCBI taxonomy): Bacteria > Pseudomonadati > Pseudomonadota > Gammaproteobacteria > Lysobacterales > Rhodanobacteraceae > Dyella > Dyella japonica. The sequence continues at coordinate 1,096,551 of NZ_CP008884.1, forward strand.
TGCCAGTCGCTGCCGCCAGCGCCCGACGACGGCGCACTGCAGCGCGAGGCCATGGCGGGCACCGAGAAGCCGGTGCCCGCGCCGTTGAACACACGCAACGTTCCGACCGACCAGAACGCCACGCCCAAGCCGCAGGTCACCGAAGGCACCGGCCAGTTCGTGCGCGCCACGGGCCTGGCGCAGCCGCGCAAGGCGGCCAGCGGTGATGGCGCGGTGACCTTCAACTTCGAGAACCAGCCGGTGCAGGCGGTGGTGAAGGCCATCCTCGGCGACCTGCTCAAGCAGAACTACACCATCGTGCCGGGCGTGCAGGGCAACGTGTCCTTCTCCACCTCCGAACCGGTGGACAGCAGCCAGGCCATTCCCATCCTCGAGACCTTGTTGTCGTGGACCAGCAACGCGCTGGTGATGCGCGACGGCCAGTACGTGGTGATGCCGGCGAAGGATGCGGTGGCCGGCAACCTGGTGCCCAGCCTCAACGCCGTGGCGCCGCAGGGCGGCCTGCAGGCGCGGCTGTTCCCATTGCGCTACATCTCCGCCACCGAGATGCAGAAGCTGCTCAAGCCGTTCGCGCGCACCGAGTCGGTGCTGCTGGCCGATCCGTCGCGCAACCTGATCGTGCTGTCGGGCACGCCCTCGGAGCTGGACAACTACCAGCGCACCATCCACACCTTCGACGTGGACTGGCTGCGCGGCATGTCGGTGGGCGTCTTCAGCCTGCAGCACGCCACCGTCAACGAACTGGGCCCGCAGCTGGACCAGATGTTCGGACCCAAGGGCGACACGCCGCTGGCCGGCATGGTGCGTTTCCTGCCGATCGAACGCACCAACGCCATCGTGGTGATCAGCAGCCAGCCGCAATACCTGCAAGAAGTGGGCGGCTGGATCACCAAGATCGACCGCGGTGGCGGCAACCAGCCGGAGCTGTTCGTCTACGACGTGCGCAACATCAAGGCCTCCGACCTCGCCCAATACCTGGCGCAGATCTACGCCAACGGCGGTGGCAATGGCGGCAACGCGGGCAAGGTGGGGCCGGGGCTCAACGGCTCCACGCTGACCTCCAACGAGAATGGCAACGGCAACGTCAGCGGCATGGGCAGCACGGCGGGCAGCTTTGGCAGCTCGCCTTCGGTCAATGGCGTGGGTGGTGGTTTCGGCAGCGCGGGTGGCTTCGGCAACAGCGGCACCGGCAGCACCACGGGTGGCATCGGCGGCACTGGCGCCAACGGTACGAGCGGCGGTTTCGGCGGCAGTGGCATGTCCGGCGGCGCGGCCGGCGGCATGTCGTCGTCGTTCGGCAACAACAATGCGAGTGGCAACGGCAATACCGGGCAGCAATACGTCTCCGAAGACGGCTCCATTCGCATCAGCTCGGTGGATTCGAACAACCAGCTGATGGTGCGCGCGCGTCCTTCGCAGTGGACGGAAATCCAGCAGGCGATCCAGCGTCTGGACAACGTGCCGCTGCAGGTGCAGATCGAGATGCGCATTCTGGAAGTGGATCTGACCGGCCAGCTGGAATTCGGCGTGCAGTGGTACCTGCAGGGCCTGGCAGGCAGCACGCCGACCACGGACAGCAGCGGCAACATCAATGGCGCCACCAATATCCCGCCGGGCATGCACCGCCAGATTTCGCTGGGTTCCGGTGGCAACCAGTATGAAGGCGAGCCGTTCTTCTATTCGTTCCTGAGCAGCAACCGCAAGTTCCAGGTGGCCGTTCGCGCACTGGAAACCAACGGCAACACCAAGACGTTGTCCGCACCGTCGCTGGTGGTGCTCAACAACCAGGTGGCGCATATCGCGGTGGGCGACCAGGTGCCGATCAACCAGACGTCCATCGTCACGGGTCTCAATACCTCAGGCTCCACCGCCACCAGTGTCAGCTATATACCGACGGGTGTGATTCTTGATGTGCAGCCGCGGGTGAATCCTGGCGGCCTGGTGTATCTCAATGTGCAGCAGCAGGTAAGCAACACCACCGGATCCGCCAACTCGCAGGGCAACTACACCATCCAGCAGCGCGCGGTGGGCACGCAGATTGCCGTGCAGAGCGGGCAGACGGTGCTGCTCGGCGGCCTGATCCAGCAGAACGAGAACAACAACGATACGGGTATTCCCGGCCTCAATCGCATCCCGGTACTGGGCCGCCTGTTCGGCACCACCAGCCACAACCGCAACCGCACCGAGCTGATCGTGCTGATTACGCCGCGCGTGATCACGAGCAGTGAGGAGGCGAAGCAGGTGACGGACGAGTATCAGCGCAAGTTTGAATCGCTGGCGCCGTTGCGGGCGGCGAATGGGGCGGCGGGTGGCGGGGCTGGTAATGGTGGGTCGACGTCGCATCCGTGACGGGGATGGGCTTCTCTTCGGGGCGGGCGGGGAACGGCTGGGGGTGCCTGCGACTTTGAGGAGCGAGGGGAGGGTATGGGCTAGGGTCAACCTGGCCTCACCGCTTCGTACCGTCATTCCGGCGTCCCACAGGGACTAGCTTCGCGTCGTAGGCCGGGATCCAGAGCCTCGGTGCTCGGTTGTCGCGTTGTGGCGACCTGGCTCGCCTGCCGCGGGCTTCCGAACTGCTGCCGCAGTCCGGGTCACTTTTCTTTGCTTGCCCAAAGAAAAGTAACCCAAAGAAAGGGCCCCCCGGATGACGCGCCTTCCGGTCTTGCAGCCCGGAAGGTTCGCGGTCGGGTTCCGGGCTTTTCGACGGGGCATCCTGCCCCGACGAAAAGTGCCAGGGATCCCTCCCTGGCACCCCTGCGGGGCCTGATCTCCACCCGCCCGCCGCGTCATACGGGACCCGGTAGGTCAAAAGCCAAAAGCCAAAAGCCAAAAGCCAAAAGCCAAAAGCCAAAAGCCAAAAGCCAAAAGCCAAAAGCCAAAAGCCAAAAGCCAAAAGCCAAAAGCCAAAAGCCAAAAGCCAAAGCCAAAAGCCAAAGCCAAAGCCAAAAGCCAAAGCTAAAAGCTAAAAGCCGAAGCAAGAAGCCGAGCCGTTGGCGAAGCATCCAAAAAGGCGAGTCCCTTGTGGGAGCGCACCCTGTGCGCGACTGGGGCGTCTCGTTGTCACCCGCTCCGTTAGGTTGTCGCGCACAGGGTGCGCTCCCACAGAAAAGAGAAAAGCGGGCGACCGTGCGGGTCCCGACCTCGCCGAAGCGAAGCGAGGCGCTGCTTTAAGTCCTCATCGCGATGACGCGTTGCGAAGCGCTTGGAAATACCCGCTGTGTAGAGGCGAAGGTTGCCAAGCAACGATCTGCCTCACGCGTTCGGGCTTATCCTCGTGAAATGCTGCCAGCTCTGGCTCTCAAGGCCATTTTCTTTGGGTTACTTTTCTTTTGGGCCAGCAAAAGAAAAGTGACTCGGCCTTCGGCAGAAGGTCGAAACGCCCGCTGCGTAAGCGGCCAGATCGCGGGAAGGCACGAGGCGACGACCCACCACTGACGAAACTGGATCCCGGCCTACGCCGGGATGAAGGTTCTTTTGAAGTGGCGAGGCAAGACCACCAACGCCGCCCCGGCAGCGTTCCGCGCGCCGCTTGCCAAGCCAACGCCAGACCAGCGGGGCAATAGAAATACCGCCCCGGCAAGCGCCGCCGCGGCCCGAATCCCCGCCCGTTATCATCTACCCGATGAGCACGCCCCCCTCTTTCCCCATCACCCCCTTGCTGCCCGAGATCCGCGCCTCTCTCGCCGCACACCCGCGCCTGGTGCTCGAAGCACCCCCCGGTGCCGGCAAGACCACCCAGGTCCCCCTGGCGCTGCTCGACCAGCCGTGGCTGGCGGGTGGCAAGATCCTGATGCTGGAACCGCGCCGCATCGCTGCACGGGCGGCAGCGCAGTTCATGGCGAAACAGCTGGGGGAGGATGTAGGGCAGACGGTGGGTTACCGCATCCGCTTCGAATCGAAGATCGGGCCAAGTACACGCATCGAAGTGGTGACGGAAGGCATTCTCACCCGGCTGATCCAGGACGACCCCGAGCTCACCGGCATCGGCGCCATCCTGTTCGACGAATTCCACGAGCGTCATCTCGCCGGGGATCTTGGTGCCGCGCTGGCGCTGGATGTGCAGGGCACGCTGCGCCCCGAGCTGCGCATCGTGGTGATGTCGGCCACGCTCGACGGCGAACGCATCGCGCAGTGGCTGGACGCGCCGCGCATCAGCAGTCCGGGGCGCAGCTTTCCGGTGCGCATCGAGTATCCGGCGGCGCGCACGCAGGAGACGACGGAGCATCACCTGGCTCGCGTCGTGCGGCTGGCGCTGGAGGAAAACGACGGCGATGTGCTCGCCTTCCTGCCTGGCCGCCGGGAGATTGCACGCACCCAGGCCGTGCTCGAATCGTCGTTGGATGAGCGCATCGACATCGTCGCGCTACATGGCGAGCTTTCGATGGCGGAGCAGCAGGCGGCGCTGAGCCCCGCCGAACCGGGTACGCGCCGTGTCGTGCTGGCCACCAACGTGGCCGAGTCCAGCGTGACGCTGCCGGGCATACGCTCGGTGGTGGACAGCGGCTTGGCGCGCGAACCGCGTTTTGATCCCAACTCCGGCTTCACGCGGTTGGAGACGGTGAACATTTCGCAGGCATCGGCCGACCAGCGTGCGGGCCGCGCGGGCCGTGTCGCGGAAGGCACGGCGTATCGGTTATGGCCGCAAAGCAAGCGGCTGGATGTATCGCGTACGGCGGAAATGGCGCAGGCGGAACTGTCGGGCCTGGCGCTGGAAATGGCTACCTGGGGTGTCACGGCCGGTGGCGCCAGCGATCTGCCGTGGCTCGATGCACCACCGTCCGGCGCACTGGCGCAGGCGCGTGAGCTGTTGGTGCAGCTCGGTGCGTTGGCGGCTGACGGACGCATCACCGCACTGGGTCGCGAGATGCTGGAGCTGGGTGCGACACCTCGCCTTGGTGCGGCGGCATTGCGGGCGGAACCGGCGCTTCGTTCCCTCGTTGCCGATCTGCTTGCCCTGATGGAAGCGCGATCGCCCCTGCGGGGCGAGCAAGCGCGTACCGACGATTTCCGCGCCCGTGTAGGCGCGCTGCATGTCTGGCGCGATCGCCACACGGCAGGTGCGCGTGGCGGTGCGGATGGCGGCGCGCTCGCGGCCATCGAGCAGGCCAGCAAGGGGTGGCGCCGCCGATTGGACGTGCGCTCCGCATCGAGCGGCGTGCCGGACAGTCATGCCGTGGGCGACCTGTTGCTGCATGCGTTTCCTGATCGCGTGGCGCGCCGCGACGACAACAATCCGTTGCGCTACACCTTGGCCAATGGCCGCGGCGCGCGCCTGCACGAGAGTACGGCCCTGCATGGCGAGCCTTGGCTGGTGGCGCTGGACGTGCGCTTCGAGGCGCGCGACAGCCTGATCCTGGCTGCCGCGCCCATCGACCTGCGCGTGCTCGAGCGTGACTATCCCTCGCAGTTCAAGCGCGAGCGTGCACTGCGCTGGAACGACGAACGCAACGCCGTCGAGGCCTTCGACGAACATCGCTTCGGCGGCATCGTGCTCGAGCGGCGCAGCGTGCCGGTAAAGCCGGAGGATGCGTTGCCTGCCTTGCTGGCGGCGATTCGCGCCAAGGGGATCGATGCCCTGCCGTGGAGCGAAAACGCACGACGGCTGCGTGCGCGCATGCAGGCCCTGCGCGGGTGGATGCCGGAGCTCGGCCTGCCCGATGTGTCGGATGCCGCGTTGCTGGCCTCCATGGAAACCTGGCTCGCGCCCTACCTGGACGGCAAGCGAAGGCTGGATGCACTGAGCGCCGAGGAGCTTTCGCAGGCCCTGGGCACGCTGTTCGACTACGAACAACGCCGCCAGCTCGATGCACAGGTGCCGGAAAGCCTGACCGTGCCCAGCGGCATGTCACGCCGCCTGGAATATACGGAGGGTGAGCCCCCTGTGCTCGCCGTGAAGCTGCAGGAGCTGTTCGGCCTGGCCGATACGCCGCGCGTCGCCAATGGACGCATTCCAGTCACGCTGCATCTGCTTTCGCCCGCGGGTCGACCTATCCAGGTCACGCAGGATCTGAAGGGTTTCTGGGAGCGCACCTATCCCGAGGTGAAGAAGGAACTGAAAGGCCGCTACCCGCGTCATCCGTGGCCGGACGATCCGTGGACGGCGGTGCCGACGCATCGCGCGAAGCCGCGCGGGACGTGAGCGGAAAAAAGCCGCCGACCTTGCGGTGCGGCGGCTGAGGGGGAAACGCTTGGTTGATGTTTGCGGTGGCTGATTCAGGGCTTGCGCGTCCCCTTGCGCCCAATTGACCTCACCGTCATCCCCGCGCAGGCGGGGATGACGGTGAGGGGAAGTCATTACGCTGAATAGTCTGGGCGAGCGAACAAAGCGTTCTAGCGCCCGATATCGCGCAGCCGCTTGCCACTCATCAGGTTGCGCTCGATCTGCTCCAGCGTGATGCCCTTGGTTTCCGGCACCAGCCAGAACGTCAGCAGGATGAATACGGCGTTGAGCCCGGCGTAGAGCCAGAACGTGTTGGCATTGCCGACGCCGTTGAGCAGGCTCAGGAAGGTGAAGCCCACCACCATGTTGCAGACCCAGTTGGTGAAGGTGGAGCAGGCGATGCCGAAATCGCGGCCCTTGAGCGGCTGGATCTCCGAGCACAGCGTCCAGATCAGCGGGCCGGCGGACATGGCGAAGCCGACGATGAAGGTCAGCAGCATCGTCACGGTGAAGATCTGCGTGCCGTGGTCATGGATGCCGTTGTGCATCATCGTGCCCACCACGGCCAGGCCCGCTGCCATCACCGCGAAGCCGGTGTAGAGAATGGGCTTGCGGCCCCAGCGGTCGATCAGCGCGATGGCGATGAAAGTGGCCAGCACGTTGGTCAGGCCCACCAGCGCGGTAAACCACATCTGCGTCGCCGTGTCGTAGCCCATCTCCTTAAAGATGCGCGGCGCGTAGTACATCACCACGTTCATGCCGGTGAACTGCTGCATCAGCTGCAACAGCACGCCCAGCCACACCGAGCGACGGAAGTTGCGGTTCTCCAGGAACAAGTGCCAGCCGCGCTGCGGCGTCTTGAGCTGCTCTTCGATATCGGCGGCCTCGCGCGCTACCACGCTGCTGTCGCCACGCAGGCGCAGCAGCACGTCCAGCGCCTCGTCGCGGCGCCCACGCATCATCAGCCAGCGCGGACTGTCCGGCAGGAACAGCACGCCAAGCAGGAACAGCGCGCCGGGAATGGCGATGATGCCGAGCATCCAGCGCCATGCGCCGTTGTAGCTCAGCGCCGTATCCGACAGGAAGGCCACCAGGATGCCGATGGTGATCATCAGCTGGTAGGTGGAGATCATCGCGCCGCGGATATGCTCCGGCGCGACTTCGGCGAGATAGAGCGGCGCGGTGAAGGTGGCCAGGCCGATGGCAAGGCCAAGCACCACGCGGGCGGCGATCAGCGTTTCCGGCGACCACGCGAAGCCCGACAGCAGCGATCCCAGCACGAACAGCACGGCGCCAAGGATGAGCGAGCGCTTGCGGCCCAGCGTGGCCGACAGCCAGCCGGCGCCCACGGCACCCACGGCGGCGCCGAACATCATGGCGCTGACGATCCATTCGATGGTGTGGTCGCTGACCTGGTATTCCGCCTGGATGAACTGCGTGGCACCGGAGATGACGCCGATGTCGAGGCCGAACATCAGGCCCGCCAGCGCGGCGAGCACGCAGGTGAAGATGACGGTGGTTCTGGATTGCGCCGAGCTTGGCGCGATGACTTGGGCATTCATGGATGAAGCTCCCCCGCGGGTGTCTGTGGTGGCCTCTATGGGCTTTCGTGAATGGACCGCGATCCCTGCGCGGCAGCGATGACGTGTGGCGGCGGACCGGCAAAACGCGGTTCGTTGAGGCCACGGAAACCCGGCTCGGCGAAGAACAGCGCGCCCGCGCTGGGTTGTGAAGCGAGCGCGGCCTCGTCAAGGCCGTCGCGCGCACTGGTGATGTAAAGCGTGGCGAGATCCGCGCCGCCAAACGCCGGTCGTGTCGGCTGGGAGGCGGGCACGTCAATGATGCGGTCGAGCCGTCCGTCCGGCGTGTAGCGCACCACGCGACCCAGTCCCCACTGGGCATTCCACAGACCGCCCTCGCGATCGACGGCGGACCCATCGGGTTCGCCGCGTGCATCGTCGAGCGTCACGAAGGTGCGGACACCGGACACCTTGTCGCCGTAATCGCAGCTATCGATGCGGCGCGCCAGCGAATCGCAGAAGTACATCGTGCCGCCATCCGGGCTGAACGCCACGCTGTTACTGATCGCCACGCCGGGCAGCGCGAGGCGTTCCAGCGAAAGATCGTGATTCAACCGCCAGAAACCGCCCACCGGCTGCTTCGGCCCGCTCGCCGGCTCATGCAGCGTGCCGAACACGAAACGCCCCTGGCGATCGCAGGCGCCGTCGTTCAATCGCGTCGGCAGCTCCGCTTCCACCGCGGTGACGGGCACCATGGTGTGCGTCGAGGGATGGAAGAACGCCAGCCGCGAGGCCAGGCCGAGCAGCAGCCAGCCGTCCGCCTCGCACAGTGCGAAACAGCCGAGGCGTTCGGGCATGGTCCACTGGTGCAGGGCGCCGTCATGCGGGCGGTAGCGCCACAAGGTGGCGGCGTGTATGTCGGTCCAGTACAACACTTGTCCGCGATCGCACCAGGTCACGCCTTCGCCCAGCGTGTTGCGCACCTGCATGGCAACGGCGGCGCGCACATTCATACCCAGCCACCGTCGACGATGAAGTCCTGGCCGGTGCACATGCGGCTGTCATCCGCGGCGAGGAACAGCGCGGCGCGCGCAAGATCCTCGGCCATGAGGTAGCCCGGCATGCATTGCACGCGGGCGATTTCCTCCTTGCCCGCGTCGTCCAGCCACAGGCGGCGCTGCTTCTCGGTGATCACCCAGCCCGGCACCAGCGCGTTGATGCGGATGTGGTCGCGGCCCAGTTCACGCGCCAGGCCATTGACCAAGCCGTGCACGGCGGCCTTGGCCATCGCGTACATCGGATAACCGGCGTTCTTCTTCATCCAGCCGGTGGAACCCAGGCAGATCACCGAACCGCCACCGAGTTTGCGCATGTCCTCGCGCACCGCCTGCGTGGCGAAGTACTGGTGGCGCAGGTTGATCGCGATGCTCTGGTCGAACGCCGCCGCCGTGGTGCTGCCGAACTCGTGGCGCACGTCGTTGGCGGCATTGTTCACCAGCACGGAGATCTTGCCGTGCAGCTCGCGTGCGGTGGCGATGGCTGCATGCAGCGCATCGAGCTGGGTGACGTCGCAGCGGATGAACAGTGGTCGGTGCGTACACGCGGCGAGGCTTTCGGCCAGTGTCTCGCCGCTGGCCTCGTCGATGTCGATGAAGGAAACGCGCGCACCCTGCTTCGCGAACTGCTCGACAAAGGCAGCGCCGATGCCGGTAGCGCCGCCGGTGATGAAGACGTGGCGGCCGACGAGGCTGGGGTAGGTCGCAAACGGCATGCTCACCACTCCGCCACGCTGCCGTCGGCGTGACGCCAGATCGGGTTGCGCCAGCGATGGCCGACGGCTGCGCGCTCGGCGACATAGTCCTCGTTCACCGCGATGCCCAGGCCCGGGCCGTTGGGAATGGTGACAAAGCCATCGTTATAGGCGAACACGCTGCGGTCCTTCACATAATCGAGCAGGTCATTCGCCGCGTTGTAATGGATGCCCAGGCTTTGTTCCTGGATGAAGGCGTTGTGACACACCGCATCGAGCTGCAGGTTGGCCGCTAGCGCGATCGGGCCGAGCGGGCAGTGCAGCGCCAGGGCCACGTCGTAGGCTTCGGCCATGGCCGCGATCTTGCGCGTTTCGGTGATGCCGCCGGAGTGCGAGGGATCGGGCTGGATGATGTCCACGCCGCCCATCTGCAGCACACGCTTGAAGTCGTAGCGGGTATACAGCCGCTCGCCGAGCGCGATCGGTGCGGGCGAGATCGCAGCCAGTTCCGGCAAGGCTTCGAGATGATCGGAAAGCACCGGCTCCTCGATGAACATCAGCTTGAACGGTGCCAGTTCGCGCATCAGCACCTTGGCCATCGGCTTGTGCACGCGGCCGTGGAAGTCCAGGCCGATGCCGATATGCGGGCCCACTGCATCGCGGATGGCCTGCACGTTCTCGATCACCTGCTCCACCTTGTCGTGCGTGTCGACGTACTGCAGCTCCTCGGTGGCGTTCATCTTCACCGCAGTGAAGCCACGTGCCACGGCATCCTTCGCGGCGCGCGCGGTGTCGGCCGGGCGGTCACCGCCGATCCACGAGTACACGCGGATGCGATCGCGCACCGGGCCGCCAAGCAACTGGTGCACCGGCTGGCCGAGATCCTTGCCCTTGATATCCCACAGCGCCTGATCAATGCCGGCGATGGCGCTCATCAGCACCGGGCCGCCGCGATAGAAGCCGCCGCGGTACATCACGTTCCACAGGTCTTCGATATGACGCGGATCCTTGCCGATCAGGTAGTCGGACAGCTCTTCCACGGCGGCGGCGACGGTATGGGCGCGGCCTTCGACAATGGGCTCACCCCAGCCGACCACGCCCGCATCGGTGTCGATGCGCAGGAACAGCCAGCGTGGCGGAACGAGGTAGGTGGTGAGTCGGGTGATCTTCATGCAGGTGTTCCTTGGGAAACGTGGTGACCCCGCCAGGCGTCGGCGAAAGCGCGGGCACGCGCGGCGACGTCGCCGGCCGCACGGCCGGGGGCATAGAGCGCGGAGCCGATGCCGAAACCGTTGGCACCGGCGGCGAGCCACGGCCCCATGGTGTCGGGTGCGATGCCGCCGACCGGCAGCACGGCGAGATCCTTCGGCAGCACGGCGCGCCATGCCTTGAGGACGGCGGGGCTGGATTGTTCGGCGGGGAAAAGCTTCAGCGCGTCGGCGCCGGCGGCCAGCGCGGCGAACGCTTCGGTGGGCGTGGCGACGCCGGGCACGCAGATCAGGCCTGCCTGCTTGGCGGCGCGGATCACGGTGACGTCGGCGTGCGGCATCACGATCAGGCGGCCACCGGCATCGGCGACCTGCTTCACCTGCGAGGGATCGAGCACGGTGCCTGCACCGATCAGATAGTCGTCGCCCAGCGTATCGACCATGCAACGGATGCTGTCGAAGGGCTGCGGCGAATTCAGCGGCACTTCCAGCATGCGGAAGCCGGCCTCGGCCAGTACGCGGCCGATGTCCGCGGATTCGCCAGGCGTCAGTCCGCGCAGGATGGCGACGAGGGGGAGGGGATCAAGCCATGCCTTCATACATTCATGCCGTTGCGTGCGTGGAGGTCAGGCCGGCCGCCTCGGCAATGCACCACAGGCCGTGCGACGTGGTGGCGTCGGGCGCGGCCCGCAGGGTGAGTGCGAAGCGTTCGGCCGCGCGCAGATAGCGATCGCACAGCGGGCCTTCGCCCACCATGTGCACCTGCGTGTGTGCATCGGCCCAGCCGGCGGCGATGGCCATGCGCAACTCGTCGCCGATCAACAGGCCCGAGAGATAGTCCGGAACCGACGTGGGCGGCAAGCTGCCGTCGAGCATCAGCGTGCGCGCGGAGAACACCCGCGACAACGCACCCGCCGCGCCGCTGTCGCGGGCCGTGTCGACCCCGCGCCTGAAAGCGCCCGTGTCGTCGACGGCGGGCGGCAGCTGCGCCCCGAGCAAGGAATGTTGCGTCAGCAGGCCGAACAACTCGCCCGTCATCACCGTGGCGAAGCCGGTCACAACGCCTTCGCGCAGCGTGACCCATTTGCTGTGCGTGCCCGGCAGCAGCAGGCAGCCGTGGCGCGCGATATCCGGCGTCTGCGCCATCACGCCGACGATCTGGGTTTCCTCGCCGCGCATGACATCGGGTCGCACGGGATCGCGCAGCCCCGGCACCAGGTGCAGGCGGCGGCCGTCGGGTGTTGTCATGGGCGTCAGGGCGCGGGCGAGACGGTCGACGCCGGTGGGTGTATCCAGGTAAGGCACTTCCCGCCAGCCGTTGCGGCTGCCGACCATGCCGCAGGCGAGTACGGGAGCGTCGGGCCAGCCTTCCACTGCCTGTGCGAACGCCGCGGGATAACCGCCCTCGGGAAGATGGCGGATGCCGTAGGGAAGCGCGCGCTTCTCCAGCACCTGGCCCCGGGCGTCAAAGCGGTAGGCACGCAGATACGTGCTGCCCCAGTCGAGCCCGATAAGGCAGGTGGTCATGCGCTCGCCTTCCGGCGCGCACGCGCGCGGTTGCGCTGCAGGTTCTCGTGCGAGTCCGCGATCATGGCCTGCATGGTCTTGCGTGCCACTTCCGGCTGCTTGCGCTTGATCGCCTCGAACACCTTCTGGTGGTAAGGCAGCGAATAGCGGAAGTTGCTCACGTTGCGAGCGGAGAGGGTGAAGAACGTGCCCATGGCCGTCTCGATCACCGAGAACAGCGACTGCATCAGTTCGTTACCGGTGGCCTGCAGCACGGCATCGTGGAAGGCCAGGTCGGCCTCCGACCACGCGTCCAGCGTCTGCGCGGCGTCCATGGCGTTGTACGCCTCTTCGATATGGGCGAGTTGCGCGGCGGTGCGACGGCGCGCGGCGGCGGCCGCGGCGGCCGGCTCGATGATCTCGCGCATCTCCACCAGCTTGTCGACGAAGTCGTCCGTGGGCATGGAGGCGCAGCGCCAGTTGAGCACGTCGGCATCCAGCTGGTTCCAGTGGCGCTCTTCCAGCACGCGTGCGCCCACGCCCGTGCGCGACTCGATCAGGCCCTTCGCCGACAGCACCTTCAGCGCTTCGCGCAGGGCGGTACGGCTGACCTGCAGGCTCTCGGCCAGGGTTTCCTCACGCGGGAGCACTTCGCCCGGCTTGACCTTGCCGCTGACGATGCGCTGCCCAAGCTCGTGCATGACGTGCCCGTACAGGCTGCGAACGGTGATCGGCTTCATCATGACTTCCTCGGCTCCCCGGTCCTGGCGATGGGCGGCCCGCGTGCCTCGTGGCGAAGCGGCAGGTGCCCGGGTCATTTGTCATACAAACTGACTATAAGCAACTTACCCGGCTGGTGCCATGGTTTTCTACAGCAATTTCCCAGCGACGTGGTGCCGTCCTTCAAACGCTGGCGACATGCCGCAGCAACGCCGTTTTGCCGCCCATCACGTGCAGGCCGTGCGGTGGCCGCGTTTCGTGCATGGTGCATCGCGCCACGTCGCGGCGATGTCCTTCCTATATTGAAGGATAATCATACAATATGGCTACAGACCGACCCGTAGGCAGACGGGATGGCCCGCCGAAACCGGCAGTACGCGTGAAGTTCCTGTGAGGGTGCAGGTCGAAGCGGCCGGCTCTTTCCTCCCTGCGTCCACCGGCAGGGCGGACCCGTGGCCGACCTTGGTCTGGTTTGAACCCTCCCGGCGGGCATGGCACCCTCCCAGCCTTATATCCCCCGGACGCCGCGCCGTCCGAGCCACCCGGAGTGCCCATGCCCCGCACGTTCCTTGCCTTCGCGCTTGCCGCGACCTTCACCACCGCCGCGCTGGCCGCGGTTCCCGCCGCGGAGCAACCCGGCCTGGCGCAGATCCGCGAAGGCGACCTGCGCGCGGACATTGGCTTCCTGGCCTCCGACGCGTTGCAGGGGCGCCTGTCCCTGCAGCCGGGCGATGACGCCGCCGTGCAGTGGATTGCCTCGGAGTTCGCCAAGGCCGGGCTCAAGCCCATCGCCACCGATGCGCAGGGTCAGCCGAGCTTCCTGCAGGCCGTGCCGCTGGTCGAATATCGCGCCGACGCGAAGGCCACGCGCCTGACCCTGACGCGCCAGGGCAAGAACATCGAGTGGAAGGAGCCCGAAGTTTCCGGCGCCTTCCCCACCGACCAGGATGTCTCCGCGCCCGTGGTGTTCGCCGGCTACGGCATCACCGCGCCCGAGCTGGGTTACGACGACTACGCCGGCATCGACGTGAAGGGCAAGGTGGTCGTGGTGTTCGACCACGAGCCGCAGGAGAAGGACCCCAAGTCCATCTTCAACGGCACCGGCAACACGCGCTACGCCACCGGCTACGTGAAGGTGCTCAACGCCCAGGAGCATGGCGCCGTGGCGGTGCTGATGGCGCCCGAGCCCTCGCACAACCATCCCTCGGCGCAGGAAGTGCGCGCGCGCATCGGCCACCACGCCGAGCACGCGGCCAACCCGATTCCCTCGCAGGCGCTGGCCGACAGCCCGCTGCATATCCCCAGCATGATCATCTCCGCCGATGTGTCCAACGCGCTGCTCAGCGCCAGCGGCAGCACGCCGGCGGCGCTGCAGTCGGGCATTGACGCGGATCTCAAACCGCATTCGCAGGCCCTGCCGGATACGGCGATCAGCCTGCACCTGAAGAACAGCTCGCGTCGCGAGGCCACCACCTGGAACGTGGTCGGCCTGGTGGAAGGCAGCGATCCGAAGCTGGCGCCGGAAACCATCATCATCAGCGGCCACCACGACCACGACGGGCAGGCCGGCGACAAGATCTGGCACGGCGCCGACGACAACGCCTCCGGCACGGTGGGCGTGGTCACGCTGGCCCGTGCGTTCGCGGCCAACCCGACCAAGCCGAAGCGTTCCATCCTGTTCGCCGTGTTCGCGGCGGAAGAGCGCGGCTTGCTGGGTGCGTACTACCTGGCAGCGCATCCGCTGCGTCCGCTCGACACCACGCGCGCCATGGTCAACTTCGACATGATCGGCCGCGACGAGAAGCCCAGCCCCCAGACGGACGGCCTGATCGACATCCCAGCCGACACCAGCAACCGCCTCAACCTGATCGGCGCGGCGTATAGCCCGGACTACCAGCGCACCGTGGCCAAGGCCAACGGGGACGTGGGCCTCACGCTGGACGACCGCTTCGACCACGAGTACGCGCTGAACGTGTTCTTCCGCTCCGACCAGTTCCCGTTCGTGCTGCACAACGTGCCGGCGTTCTGGTGGTTCACCGGCTTCCACCCGGACTACCACCACCCGAGCGACACGGCGGAGAAGATCGACTATCCGAAGATGGCCAGGATCCTCAAGCTGGCTTATCTGAGCACCTGGCAGTTCGCCAACGAGGCGACGCCGCCGAAGTTCGTGTCGCATCCGGGTGGGGGCAAGGCACCGTAAGCACGTCGCTTGCGATCACCTTCAAAGCCCGTCATTCCCGCGGAGGCGGGAATCCAGTGCCTTTAGGCCATCCGTAGCAAAGTCACTGGATCCCCGCCTCCGCGGGGATGACGAGCTATGGTGTCGCGCGTTACGGCTGGAACGACACGTGCTCGCGCGCGCGATCAATCAGCACCTTCTCGATGGCTGGCCAGCGTGCGACAGGTTTTAACGCTCGCCATTCCCGCGAACCCCGAAAAGGGGGCGAGAGCGGGAATCCAGTGCCTTTAGGCCATCCGTAGCAAAGTCACTGGATCCCCGCCTCCGCGGGGATGACGAGCTGTGGTGTCGCGCGTTACGGCTGGAACGACACGTGCTCGCGCGCGCGTTCAATCAGCGCCTTCTCGATGGCTGGCCAGCGTGCATGCTCTGCGCCGCCCTTGCCCAGCTGCGCCGCGGTAAACCCGGTCGGTGCCAGATCCTCGCCATAGATCACCATCAGCTCCTTGCGCTTCTGCGCATCGGGCAGATGGACCAGCCGCACATACATGCCATTGGCAGGACGCAGGTATCCTTTGGCGGCCAGCAGCTGGCGCTGGTGCTCGCCATCGGAGCCCGGCTCGCTGGGCTCATTCGCGTCCTGTACCCACGTATCCAGATAGAAATCCAGGCCGTTGATGGTGACGTGGCGAGAGCCTGCGTAGTCATGGTGCAGCTCGGGCCGCGACGGGATGTACGCCTCGAACTGCACCCAATACAGGCGCTGGATGCGCTTGTCGGCATCGGCGTCCACGAACAGGTGCATCTCGCAGTCGTCGAAGCCCAGCAGCAGCCACCGGTCCGCGCCCACGTACTGCGCCGAGGCGGGCAGGTCGATGCGTATCTTCGGGTCGTGGCTGGAGATGACGGTTGTACCGCGCACCGTTCGTTCCGGCGTCTGTCCATGGGCAGGCAACACAAGGCACGCCAGGGTCAGTGACGCCATTGCCATTGTTTTCCACATGACGCACCTCGCTGTTCCGTTGACGGTTCAAGGCGAGGGCCAGGCCAGGTCTTGAGCGCACGGCAACGAGGGTGCCATCGTGCGCGACGTGCCGTCCCCTGCCATGCGGCATGGCCTGCATGGCATCGCAGGTCACGCCGATGGCGTCCGTGCGGTCGCCGGACATCCCGGCGGCGATGGCGTTCAGCCCTTGGTGGTGCTGGTCTGTTTCGCCATCTGTTGGCAGCCGCTGCTGAAGCTGCGCAACTCGTTGCGCACCGGATCCATCTCCATCCAGAAACCGTAGCGCACGCTGCCGCCGCGATCGGCCAGCCACGCGGCCATCAGGTAGGCGGAGGGCAGCTGGCTCAGTTGCGCCAGCGGAATGCTCTGGGTGAACACCACCGATGAGCCTACCGTCGAGATATTTGCATGGTTGTCTTCGGCGGCGGGCTTGTCGTTGATCTCGAAATACGAGTGGGTGGCGCGCGCCACCATCTGCCGTGCGCGATCCGCGCCGATGGCGTAGTTCGCGGTGATGGAGAGACCATCGGGGTGGCACTGCAGAATCAGGCGATGCTCGCCATCACGCGCCAGCTGCGTGAGGGTAAGCGAGGTGCCGCCGTTCGCCGGGCCGTAGACCGCGGTCGGCGTGAGGCGACCGTTGTTGGCCAGGCCGTCCTTGCGCATCTGCTCGGCATCCAGCCAGGTCACTTCGCTGCTCGATGCGTTGCCGAACACCTGCGGGTCAACGCCCATGTCCTTCAGGTAGGCCGTGGCCGTAGCGGCGGAGGCGTTGCCGGCCACCGGCTGCGCCCCAAAGCGGTCGCTGCCCGTGGGCGCCCAGCGGAACAGCCCGCCGGCATAGGCGTAGGCGCAGGCGTCCACGCACTGCGACGATTTCGGGAAGATCGGTTGGGTGGCGGTGCGCCGTGGCGAGCCAAGGTGCGTGGTCATGTTGCCCGCGCGGAACAGCCGTCCCAGTGCGATGCCTGCGGCCAGGTCGCCGCCCGGCGAGTTGAGATAGATGTCGCTGTTGGGCGGGATCTTGCGCGACTGGATCAGCGCGCCCACGCGCTGCGCCGCGTCCGCGTCGATCGGGCCGTACAGGTAGACCTGCGGCACCTTGGCGACGGACAGCGTGATGCGGTCATCGTTGACCTGCACGGCGAGCTGACTGCCGCTCGTGCCTTGCGCGGCACCGCGCGACGCGCCTTGTGCATGGGCCTGCATGGTCGCGGCGCCGCCCAGCAGCATGGCGAAGGCGCACAGCGTCTGGCGTAGTGGAAATCCGGGGCGATGCGTGGGATGAGCGACTCGCACGTGAACGACCTGATCATGCAAAGAGGTCGGCAAGTGTGCGGCAAACGGGATGTCTCATGGGTGAAGGGGGTGCTGGCCTGGCCGTTGTCCGGACAGGGCGGACAGGGCCGGACGTCCGGGGTTTTGTCCGCGGACGCTGGGCCTGCCGCGTGACGCGCGTTGCAAGTCACTGATCTGACGGAAATCTGTGGCGCGGCGCGGGGCTGGCACGCCGCTTGCTAACTGGGGAACAGCGGCGATGCGATCGAGCGCGTGTCGCCAACGACGTACCCGAGGGAGCAGAGGGGCTCCCCGGCACACCGACAGGAGAGTGGTCTTGAATATCTTGCGTGCATCCATGTTCGTCACGTTGGCTCTTGCGATCGGCTTCCAGGCCGGGCGCGTTCATGCCGACGAGGCATCCGCCCCATCCGCCGCGTCCGCGAGCACGCCGGACAAGTCGATGATCTCGCGCGACGAAGTGCGCCGCATCCTCGACAGCAACCGTCGGATCGACACCACGCAGGGCATCGACGAGAAGGTCAAGCTGCACATCAACGGCATCGACCAGTGGATTTCCGTCCGCGGCAAGGATCGCCGCAATCCCATCCTGCTGTTCCTGCACGGTGGCCCGGCATCGCCCGCCATGCCCGAGGGCTACACCTTCCAGACCCCGTGGGAGGATTACTTCACCGTCGTGCAATGGGATCAGCGTGGCAGCGGCAAGACGTACCGCGCGAACACGGAAGCCGCGATGGCGCCGGGCATGACGGTGGACGGCATGACCGACGACGCGGCGCAGGTCGCGCAGTACCTGCGCGAGCACTACCACAAGCAGAAGATCTTCCTGCTGGGCCACTCGTGGGGCACCGTGCTCGGCGTGCACCTTGCACAGCTGCATCCGGACTGGTTCTACGCGTACATCTCGGTGGGCCAGGTGGTGAACGGCCGCCGCAACGAAGAGGTCGGCTACAACTACGCGCTCGGCCGGGCCAGGGCCGAAGGCAACCGCAAGGCGATCGCCGCACTCGAAGGCATCGGCCCGTACCCGGGCACGGCCAAGCTCACGCCCGAACGCATCGGTGTGCGTGGCCAGTGGGAGATGTACTACGGTGGCCTGGCATGGGGGCGCAAGGACTACCAGTTCGATGTGGATGCCGAAGAGCTTTCGCCCGACTACTCGCGCGAAGACCTGGATGCCATCGACAAGGGCAGCCTGTTCTCGCTCAACCACCTGCTCGATGCCATGCTGAACGCGGACTTCGACCACACCACGCACTTTGCCTGCCCGGTGCTGGTCTACATCGGCGCGCACGACTACACCACGCCGCACGAGAACGCCGAGAAGTGGTTCGGCGACCTGCAGGCGCCGTCCAAGCGGCTGGTGGTGTTCGCCGACTCCGCGCACATGGTCATGCAGGAGCAGCCCGGCCGCTTCCTTGTGCACCTGGTGAACGACGCGCTGCCGCTCGCGCAGAAGGCAGGCGACGTGGCGCCGGCTGAAATCACCCGGGATCATTGATGGCGACGCCCGGCGAGCCGCGACGGCTCGCCGGGCGAAGGTCGTCCGGTTTCGGTGGGAAAGCGGATGTGGCCGGCGAGCTGCGCGGACCTCAGTAGGTGTTGGGGCAGTCCGACTTGGCCAGGGTCTGCGGCACGCTGCCCCCGCTGTACAACAGAGTCATCGGCCTGCCGCTGGCGCCTGTCGCCTTGTAGACGCCATACAGGTCATACGAGGAGATCTGCTGCGCGGGCATGGTGCCGTAGCGATTGCCATAGCGGCCGCCGTACCCCATGGTCCGCATCTGCGGGTTGTACCGGCTGAGTCCCCCGGTCACCTTGATGTGGAGGCCGTCGCTGAGCGCCGCCAGTTCTTCTCCGGTGGCCTGCTTGAGCAACGTGGTCTGGCCGAACGGATTGCGTTCGTCGATCAGCTGGTAAGTGCCGGCGCCATTGGCGCGTACTTCGTAATAGTGCGCGTACTGGCGCTCGATCACGGCGAAGCAGCCCACGAAGTGGTTGGCGTCGCGGTCCTCGATGTGCGTGGACTGCACATTGCTGCCTTCGCACGGCGTTTCCTGGTACGCGACCGCGCCAGCCTTCACGCATTTGTAGATGTCGGCCCGTGCGTGGCCCGGGACCAGCAGCGCAAGCAACGGCAAAGCACCGGCCAGCCCTTTGGCCCACCGGCTATCGAGCAACGGCATGTTTCCTTCTCCCCTGTTGTCCGAACGTGCGCGGCAGTGTGCAAGGCACCGTCGCACCTCTCCGTGATGGCGTCGAACCCCTCTTCCTGCGGCGGAGCATATCCCGTTTCCCCGGGTGGCGGCCTCCCACCTGACGGGGGATGCGGCAACGTCAGCGCGGCGCCAGCTCCGGGTTCTTGTAAACCGCCTTCGGCAAAAGGCATATTGATCCGGCAGCAGTTCGCGTTGGAGAAGTCATGCGGGTCCGCCTCGAAGATGTAGCACGTGCGACGGGCGTCTCGCCCAAGACGGTGTCCCGCGTCCTCAACGAAGAATCCTCGGTCAAGGAATCCACCCGCCAGAAGGTGCTGGCGGCGATGGAGTCGATGAACTATCGCCCCAGCCCCGCCGCACGCGGGCTGGCGGGCAGCCGGTCGTTCCTGGTCGCGATGCTTTACGACAACAACGACAACCCGGCGTCGACCTATCTGGCCGAAGTGCAGGATGGCGTGCTCGACGCCTGCGATGCGCATCGCTACAGCATGATGGCCTGTCCGCTGCGCATGCGCGGCAAGGACTTCATCCGTCGCGTCGATGCATTGGTGTACGACCACCACATCGACGGTGTGATCATGACGCCACCGCTCACCGACTACGCGCCGCTGCTGCAGCGATTGAAGGAACACGGCGTGCCGCACGCCAGCCTGTCGCCGTTGCAGCACGAAGGCACCATCGGCGTGTGCATGGACGAGCAGCTGGCGGCCAAGGCCCTGGTGACGCATCTGGTGGAACTGGGGCACCGGCGCATCGCGCACATCGTCGGCATCGCCAACCACGGCGCCAGCCGCTGGCGACTGGCGGGCTACAAGGACGCGCTGGCTGCGGCTGGCCTGCCGTTCGATCCGCAGTACGTGGTGCAGGGCGAGTTCACCTTCGGCTCGGGCGTGCTCGCGGCGCGCGAGCTGTTCGCCCTGCCGGAGCTGCCCACCGCCATCTTCGCCGCCAATGACGACATGGCCGCGGGTGTGATGTGGGCGGCGAACGAGCGCGGCCTGAAGGTGCCGCGCGACCTGTCCGTCTGCGGCTTCGATGACACGCCGCTGGCCACGCAGCTATGGCCGCCACTCACCACCGTGCGCCAGCCCAGCCGCGAGATGGGCAAGCTTGCCGCGCTGCAGCTGATGGAACTGCTGCGTGGGCGCGGTACCGGCCTGCTGGTGCAGGTGCCGTACGCGCTGCAGCTGCGCGAATCCACCTCGCGGGTTCCCTGAGCCCGCCACCGGCCAGGCATCCCGTCCCACCCTGGTCGAAGGCTGTCGTCCTGGCTTAACACTCTGATTAAAAAGAAATAAACGGGCTGTCGCGTGAACTTCCGGTCCGTTCTGCGGCCTGTTGCATCGCAAATTGACAGCGCTGTCATTTCTGTCAGTCTCGGCGGCGGCCGGCTCCAAGGGGGAGCCGGCTCCCTGCCTGATGGAGAGAGCCGTGCTGGCTTCCGCTCGTCGTTTGCGTTGTGTCCGGACCGTTCTTGCCGCTGCGCTGGCCTGTGCCTGCGCGGGTGCCGTCTGCGCTGGCGATGCGTCGCCCGTGCATGCGGACGCATGGCCGCGCGCCACCTGGCCGTTCCCGAAAGACGCCGCGCTGGAGCGGCGCGTTTCCGACCTGATGGCAAAGATGACGGTGGAGGAAAAGGTCGGCCAGCTGATCCAGGCGGACATCCTCAGCGTCACGCCGGACGACGTGCGCAGATACCATCTCGGCGCCATTCTCGCAGGCGGCAACTCCAAACCGCGTGGCACGGTCACGGCGACCGTCGACGAATGGAAGGCGGCATCCGAATCGTTCTACCGCGCGAGCATGACGGCGACGGGCGACCATCCGCCGATTCCACTGCTGTTCGGTATCGACGCCGTGCACGGCCACAACAACGTGGTGGGCGCGACGTTGTTTCCGCAGAACTCGGCGCTGGGGAACGCGCATGACCCGGCGCTGATCCGCGAGATCGGCGAGGCGACCGCGGCGGAAGTGCGCGCCACCGGCATCAACTGGACCTTCGCGCCCACGCTGGCGGTGCCGCAGGACGAGCGCTGGGGCCGTGCCTACGAAGGCTATTCGCAGGACCCGAACATCGTCGCGCAGTACGCCACCGCGATGGTGGAGGGACTGCAGGGCAAGGTGGGCACGCCGCAGTTCCTCGATGGTTCGCATGTGCTCGCCTCGGCCAAGCATTTCCTCGCCGACGGAGGCACGACCAACGGCAAGGACCAGGGCGATGCGCAGATCAGCGAGGCCACGCTGCGCGATATACATGCGGCGGGCTACCCGCCGGCCATCGATGCGGGCGTGCAGGTGATCATGGCCTCCTTCTCCAGCTGGAACGGCCGCAAGATGTCGGCCGACAAGGCGCTGATCACCGATGTGCTCAAGCAGCGCATGGATTTCCAGGGACTGGTGGTGGGCGACTGGAATGCGCACGGGCAGGTGCCCGGCTGCACCAACGACGATTGCCCGGCCTCCTATAACGCCGGACTCGACATGCTGATGGCGCCCGACAGCTGGCGCGGCCTGTACGAACACACGCTGGCCGAGGTGAAGTCCGGCGCGATCCCGATGGCGCGCGTCGATGACGCCGTGGCGCGCATCCTGCGCGTGAAGTTCCGCGCGGGCCTGTTCGAAGCTGGCGCACCGTCGACGCAGCCACTCGTGCAGAAGGCGGGCGAGGTCGTGGGTAGCCCGGCGCATCGGGCCATCGCGCGGCG
The DNA here is from genome assembly GCF_000725385.1 of Dyella japonica A8. Classification (NCBI taxonomy): domain Bacteria; kingdom Pseudomonadati; phylum Pseudomonadota; class Gammaproteobacteria; order Lysobacterales; family Rhodanobacteraceae; genus Dyella; species Dyella japonica. The sequence continues at coordinate 1,118,826 of NZ_CP008884.1, forward strand.
GGCCGTGCGCGAGTCGCTGGTGCTGCTCAAGAACAACGGCGGACTGCTGCCGCTCGATCCACGCAAGCGCATCCTCATTGCTGGCGAGGGCGCGGACAATATCTCGCGCCAGAGTGGTGGCTGGACGCTCAACTGGCAGGGCACGGGCCTGAAGAACGCCGATTTTCCGGGCGCGCAATCCATCGGCGCTGGCATGGTGGAGCAGGTGAAGCTGGCGGGCGGTTCGGCCGAGATCGAAACGGACGGCCATTTCACCGCGAAGCCCGACGTCGCCGTGGTGGTATTCGGTGAAGATCCGTATGCGGAGTTCCAGGGCGACCTTCCCAACCTGCTGTACCGGCCGGGCGACGATCACGATCTGGAACTGTTGCGCACGCTGCGCGCACAGGGCATTCCCGTGGTCGCCGTGTTCCTCAGCGGCCGGCCGCTCTGGGTGAATCGCGAGATCAATGCCTCGGATGCCTTCGTCGCCGCTTGGCTGCCGGGCAGCGAAGGCGGCGGCGTGGCGGACGTGTTGCTGCGTCGACGTGACGGCAGCATTGCCCACGGCTTTCACGGCAAGCTCGCCTATGGCTGGCCCTCGACGGCGGTGGTGGGGCAGGGTGCGCCGCAGTTTGCGCTGGGCTACGGCCTCACCTACGCCAGCCACGCCTCGTTGCCGGCACTGTCGGAAGTGTCCGGCATCACCGGCGAGCAGATTCCGGTTGGCCACTATCTTGAACGCGGCAAGGCCGTGCATGGCTACACATTCACGCTGGTCGACGCGAAAGGCGCATCGGTGAGCGGCGATGTGGCACCGGCAAGCGCGCCGGACGGCAGCCTGCACATGGTCGCGCTCGATTACAAGGCGCAGGAGGATGCGCGTCGATTCACCTGGCAAGCGGGCACGGCGCGGCTCTCGATCCGCGCGCGTGCACCGCTCGATCTGGATCGCGAAACCAATGGCGACGTATTGCTGGCGGTGACGCTGCGTGTCGACGCACTGCCGACCAGGGGTGCGTGGGTCGGCATGGGGTGCGGCACGGGCTGCGAAGGCCGCGTGGCCATCGGCGCCACCTTGTCCACGCTCACGCCGGGCCGATGGATGCGTGTGGGCGTGCCGCTCAAATGCCTGCGCGCCGCCGGAGCCGACATGCATCACATTGACCAGCCGTTCGCATGGGGCGCGGGCAAGGGCACCGATATGTCGCTGTCCCGCGTTTCGCTGGGCACCGATGTGGACATGGTGGTCGATTGCGTCAAGCGGTAAAGGGGCAATGCGGGCTGGGCAGGGGAGGTTTTGCTGGTCAGTCCGGATAACCCGTCAGGTAGTTCGCAGGCATGGATGCGTCAGCGATGACGGACAACGGACGGCTGGATGGCTATTTGCATCCGCATCAAAAAGCGGGACGTTGCACGTGTAACTATCCATCCACGCCAGGTGCAGTAACGGTTTCGCGGGTTCAGGCGGCTTGCTGCCACGCGTCAAGCTTCTGCCCGGAAACCGGTCTATGATCGCCATGACAGCGCTGTCATCTAAACAAATGACAGCGCTGTCATTGGGGGTGTCACTGGAGCCAGTCGCCGTCGAGGGCGGTGACCAACAACAATCCAAATGAATCGAGGGGAAGTCACATGAAGTTGCGCTACTCGGCGTTGTACATCGCGATGTCCCTGGTGCTCGCGCCAGGCGTCGTGCTGGCAGCGGATCAGGACGCGGCACCGCAGGGCGCGTCTTCGCAGAACACACCTTCGCAGGGCGGACCTTCGCAGGGCGGACCTTCGCAGGGCGTCGCGTCGCCAGCCGACAAGAAGGTGAAGCAGCTCGATGCCATTTCAGTGAGCGCGACCAAACGCGAGACGCCGCTCCAGAAAACCCCGGTGGCCGTGAGCGCCATCACGCCCGACACGCTCGACAAGGAGCGTGTCATGACCGTGCAGGACCTGACCAAGCTCGTGCCGGGCCTGCAGGGCACCAGCGAAGGCGACCACGGCGTGGTCACGCTGACCTTGCGCGGCATCGGCAACGACAGTGCGAAAACCGAATACGCCGATCCGGAAGTGGCCACCTTTGTCGACGGCGTCTATGCGCCGCGCGCCGAAGCCGCCTCGGGCCTGCTGCTGGACATGGACGGCGTGGAAGTGCTGCGCGGCCCGCAGGGCACGCTGTGGGGACGCAACTCCACCGCTGGCGCCATCAGCTTTCAGACGGCCAAACCTGAGATCGGCGCGGGCTTCTACGGCAATGCGCAGGTGGAGGCGGGCAACTACAACCAGATCGGCGCGCGCGCGGCGTTCAACCTGCCGATCAGCGACACGTTCGCCATGCGCGTGGCGGTGGTGCACGAGCAGCACGACGGCTATGTCGACTACCAGAATCCGTCGAGCGAACTGCCGAGCGTGGCGCAACAGCAGCAGGCCTATCTCGCTTCCGGCGGCAGCCTGGCCAACTTCAAGGCGATCGACCCCAGCCAGTACGTGCAGGGCGGCCAGAAGTACAACTCGCAGGACCAGTCCGCCGCGCGCGTGAGCGCATTGTGGCAGCCCAGCGATTCGTTCAAGTGGAACCTGTCGTACGAATACTTCGTCGATCGCGGCACGCCCGACCTGAGCCTGATGCAGACGCCGCGCCAGGGACAGGATTTCTGGTCCGCGCTGATCGACACCGCGCCGTACCTGGACCGCACCTCCAAGACGCTGCGTAGCCGCATGGACTGGAACATCAACGACGGCATGCAGCTGAGCTACATCGCCGGCTACAACCGCTATTCGGGCAAGAGCGATTTCGACCAGGACGTGGGCGTGGCCGTGCCCACCAGCTTCACCACGGGCGGCGTGTACCAGGACGACCGCACCAACTACTCCAACTACGAAAGCTGGAGCCAGGAAGTGGACCTCAAGTCCACCGGCCCGCAGACCGTGGACTGGATCGTCGGCGCGTACTACGGGTACGAAGACAACAACATCCGTTTCGACATTCCCATCATGAACGGCACCCGCTACGGTTCGGTGAACTGGCAGGGCTCCTTCATCCAGCCGAAGGAAACGGTGGAGTCCTATGCCTTGTTCGGCCAGGCGACCTGGCATATCACCGACCACTGGCGCCTCACCGGTGGCGCGCGCTGGTCGCATGACGACAAGGAAAACAAGGGCGGCATCAACTGGGGCTGGGATTACAACCCGGCGGTGCCGCAGGTGCCGATCTCGCCGGGCGTGACTCCGGACCCGTCGAACGGCTTCAGCATTTCCCAGCGCAACAGCGCCAAGTACAGCAAGAGCAAGCCGACCTGGCTGCTGCGCCTGGATACCGACGTGGGCGCCAACGGGCTGCTCTACGCCAGCGTGTCCACCGGCTACAAGTCCGGCGGCACGCAGGACGCGGGCACGCTGTACAAGCCCGAGACGCTGACCAACTATGAAATCGGCAGCAAGTTCACCTTCCTCGATGGCCACATGACCTGGAACTCGGCCATCTACTACGAGGACTTCAAGAACTTCCAGCTCTCCGCGCCCATCGTCTATCCGGATGGCAACCACGGCCTGGGTTTCTCCAACGTGGGCGGCAGCACCAAGGTGCTCGGCATCGAATCGGAGCTGGCGTACCAGCAGAAGGACGACCGCTTCAACCTGATCTTTTCGGCCATCCCGAAGAAGGAACTCGGCACGCTGATCTATGCCGGCTCCAACGACTACCAGGGCCTGCCCGCGTGTCCGCCCGCGTCAAACCTCGCCAATTGCATGAACGTCACCGGCAACGACCTGCCGCATGCACCGAACGTCTCGCTCACGGGCATCTACGAGCATGATTTCCACCTTTCCAATGGTGGACGCCTTACGCCGCGCATCAGCGCGCAGTACCAGAGCACGCAGTGGCTGAGCTACTTCAACCTCGGCTCGGGCGACCAGCAGAAGGCGTATACGCGCGGCGACCTTTCGCTGCGCTACACCGAGCCGGGCGACAAGTGGTGGGTCAACGCGTATGTGCAGAACGTGTCGGACGACAAGATCCGCACCAGCGCGGGGCGCTTCCTGATGTCCGACGGCTCGCTGCAGTACGTGTCGCAGTACCTCGCGCCGCGTACCTACGGCGTGCAGCTCGGCGTCTGGTTCTGACGGGATGCAGGGCGGCGCCCCATGATGTATGCGCCGCCTGATGTTTGCCGTTCTGCCGGCGACGCTCGGGGAGCGTCGCCCATCTTCCCCTTGAATGGCGTTATTTGCCGGGTCCGCGTGGGGCGGCCCGGCCGTTTTTTCATTGTCGCACCTGTTCCCGCGTGTGCCTCCCATTGCCTCGGCACCCATCCATTTCCCTCACCGTCATCCCTGCGAAAGCAGGGATCCAGCGTCTTTCGCTCTTGCCTAACACCTAGAGAAAAGGCACTGGATCCCTGCTTTCGCAGGGATGACGGTGAGGCACAAAGTGCACATGGGGCAAGCACTAAGCACCACGCGCGTCACAACCTGCCAGCCCGGAGATCTCATGGCTCGTCTGAAGAAAGTACTGATCGTCGGTGGCGGCACCGCTGGCTGGCTCGCCGCGTGCTACCTCGCCAAGGCGGTGAATGCGGTGGACCCGCAGGCCGTGCAGGTGCATCTGGTGGAGTCGCCGGACATCGGCCTGCTCGGCGTGGGCGAGGCCACGTTTCCCTCCATTCGGGGCACGCTCTCGGCGATCGGCCTGGACGAGCGCCGTTTCCTGGTGGGCGCCACGGCCACGTACAAGCAGGGCATCCACTATCGCCACTGGGTGCGTCCACCGGGAGCGCCGGGTGCGGATCACTTCTTCCACCCGTTCAATGCACCCAGCCAGCGGCCCGGCGGCCCGGAGCTGTTGCCGTACTGGTTGCTTGGCGCGGCGCCGCCCGGCATGCCCTTCGCCGATGCGGTGTCGATGCAGGCCACACTGGTCGATCATGCGCGTGGACCCAGGCGCTTCAAGGACCCGGACTATCAGGGGCCGATGAACCACGCCTTCCACTTCGATGCCGCCTGCTTCGCCCGCGTGCTGGCCGAGCATGGCCAGGAAACGCTGGGCGTGACGCGCCATGTAGCCACCGTGGAACGCACCGAGCTGGATGAGCATGGCGCCATCGCGCGCGTGGTGACGAAGGAGCTGGGCGAACTCACCGCCGATCTCTATGTCGACTGCACCGGCCTGCGCGGCCTGCTGATCGGCAACGTCATGCAATCGCCGTTCCGCAGTCGTGCGGACGTGTTGTTCGCCAACCGCGCCGTCGCCATGCAGGTGCCGTACGAGCGGCAAGATGCGCCGATTCCCTCGTACACGATCTCCACCGCGCAGGAAGCGGGGTGGATCTGGGATATCGGCCTGCAGCAGCGCCGCGGCGTCGGCTACGTGTATTCAGCGCGCCACACCTCCGACGAACGGGCGGAGGAGGTGTTCCGCCATTACCTCGGTCCGGTGGCCGAAGGCCTCAAGGCCATGCATATCAAGTTCGAAACCGGCTACCGCCCCGAGCACTGGCGCAAGAACTGCGTGGCGGTGGGGCTGGCAGGCGGATTCGTCGAGCCGCTGGAATCCACCGGCATCGCGCTGATCGAACTGGCGACCTACCTGCTTTCGCACCTGCTGCCCGGCGACACCGACGATATGGAGCGCGCGGCGCGGCACTACAACGCGATGATGGTCGCGCGCTACGACCGCATCATCGATTTCATCAAGATGCACTACTGCCTGAGCCACCGCCGCGACTCCCCGTTCTGGATCGACAACGCCGACCCCGCAAGCATTCCGCAGACGCTGCAGGACAAGCTGGCGCTGTGGAAGCATCGCCCGCCGCACCGGCTGGATTTTGTCAGCGACCTGGAAATGTTCCTGGTTTCCAGCTGGCAATACGTGCTGTACGGCATGGAGTTCCGCACCGACCTCAGTGCCATGCGCAGTGCCTATCCGCGCGTGGACGAGGCGCGGCAGGAGTTCCACAACATCCAGCGCGCCGCGGCGCAGGCGCTACAGGACCTTCCCGATCACCGCATGCTGGTGGAGCAGATGTGCAGGGATCACCATGAACGTGCGGGCACGAGCACGGCGGCGGCCTGAGCAGAAATGCCGCCGCCGCGCCGCGTGACGTTTCAGGTCGACGGGCGCTTGAATACGGCCCGGTCGTCGAAAGCCATGCTCAACATGGCCCAGAGGCCGCCGAAGAAGATCGCGCCCACCAGCACCGATACGATGACCGAGTCGTAGAAGATCCGGTGGGAGACCACCGCAAGCCAGACCGAGGGCACCAGCGCCGCCACGATGTATGGCCACGGCGGGCCGTAGCGCACGGCGGCATCGCATCCGCGGCAAGCCTTGATGCCCTTGCGCAGTTCGATGGCGCAATGGGGGCAGACGATATATTGGACAGACAAGGACGACACCGTGGACGGAAAGCGCCCACCGTAGGCCTTGCTAGCCATCCGCTCCATCGGATGAAGCTGAAATGCGGATGTGCCTTGTCATGCGTCATCCGGGCGCGGCAAGGTCGGAAGACCTCGCGGCATGCCCGCGCTTCCCGGCGCGCGGCCTATGGCGATGTATCGGCCACGTTGCCGGCACCGAACGTGCGGATGGTTTCGGCGATGGCGAAGTCCGCCGCGTTCATTGAAGTGTCTGCGCGATAGCGGCTCCAGTCGCGTTCCATCGCGCGCAGCAGGACGCGCCGCGGCGTGTCACCGGCATCGCTGGCCGGCACCTCGGCGGCGTAGGCCTCGGGCAGTTTCGACTGCATGAGCAGGCACAGCGCTTCCTCGATGTCGTAGGAGGTGCCGCCACGGGCGGAGATCAACTCGATGGCCTTCGATGCGTTGCGGCGTTTCTTCCAGTCCGCGGCGCGTCCGCTCATCATCATGTGCGTGCCTTCATAACCGACCACGGCGGGAAGGCTGGCGTCCTTCATGGTGGCGAACATGATCGGCGGGTTCTCGATGGTCCGGTCGGGCGGGCCAAGTGCGATCACGGCCACCTTCACCGCCGCATAGGGGAAGCGCATGCGGGTGAGCTCCTCCAGCCGCTGCACGTGGCGTCCTTTCGCCTCCTCGGTCTTCCATGCCTGGATGGTCGCCTGTTCGGTGGGCTCGACGTGTTGTTGCCAATACGCCATGAAGCGCTGGAAGTGTGGTTCGCCCTGCTTGAGCGTGGTGATCAGCACGGCGCTCTCATCGTAGGTGTAGGCCAGCTTGTAAAGGTCGGCATAGCTGCGGACATCCGACGCCATGGCATAGGCGGGAAGAAACGAGCCGGTGTTGAGTTCCTTCACGTTGTCCAGCGGCACCGAGGCGCGCAGGTCGGGAAACCCGGCGTTGTCCCGGTGCAGCAGGTAGGAGAGGAAATCCGCATACGGCGAGGCGACGAAGTCCAGCCGCGCGCCGGACGGATCCGCGTGCTCCGGCGTGCCCGCATGAAGGGCGGTACCGGCCAGCAACAGCACGGCCATAGCGGCGATACGCGCAAAACGTCCCTGCTTGATCTCCATGTCACCTCTCCCGGTTGCGTGGACTGAACGACAGTGTCTACAGCCAAACACAGCAGCATGGGCCGGATCGACGGATCCAGCCGGGCAACGCACAGCCGCGCGAGGCGCCACGGCAAGGTATTCCAGAATGCGAGCGGCGCGATAACGGGGACATCGCCGCCGGGCGAACGCATCACAGCGTAGCCCGGCAGCGATGACAAGGGGGAAAATCGGCCAGCCTGCGCGCTATCCGCGGAACATCAGGCGTAGCGATCGGCCAGCGCGTCGGTGGCGCTCACCAGCACATCGACAATGGCGGGGTCCGCCGCGCTGTGACCGGCCAGCACGATATGGAAGGCGGCCTCCGGCCATGCCGAGGCGAGGTCATGCGCCGTCTTCACCGGGCAGATGATGTCGTAGCGGCCATGCACGATGGTGGCGGGAATGCGGCGGATGCGGTGGATATCGCGCAGCAGCTGATCGGGTTCCAGGAAGATGCGGTGGCGGAAGTAGTGCGCCTCGGCGCGCGCCACGCTCACGGCAGCGTGCGGGTCCTCGAAGTTGCCCGGCTCGTCCGGGTCGTGCACCAGTGTCGTGCTGCCGCCTTCCCAGTTGCCCCACGCGATGGCCGCATCGACGCGGACGGAAGGGTCGTCGCTGTCGAGGCGACGCCAGTACGCTTCCACCATGTCGTGACGTTCGTCCTCGGGGATGTGCGCAAGATAGCGCTCCCAGCGCTCGGGAAAGATGAAGCGTGCGCCGCCATCGAGTTCATTGAACCAGCGCAGCTCATCCGGCCGGCCGAGAAAGATGCCGCGCAACACCAGCCCAAGCACCCGCTCGGGATGCTTCTGCGCATAGGCCAGCGCCAGCGTGGACCCCCACGAACCGCCGAACACCACCCAGCGCTCGATGCCGAAGTACTCGCGGATCGCCTCGATGTCGGCGACCAGATGCCAGGTGGTGTTGTCGCGCAGCTCGGCGTGCGGCGTGGATTTGCCTGCGCCACGCTGATCGAACAGCACGATGCGGTAACGCGTGGGGTCGAAGAAGCGACGGTGATACGCGGAAAGCCCCGCGCCGGGGCCGCCATGCAGGAACACCACGGGCAGGCCGTCGGGATGGCCGCACTCTTCGATGTACAGCTCGTGGATGTCGTCCACGCGCAGTCGATGGGTGCGATAGGGCTCGATCTCGGGGTATAGCTCGCGCATGGGTCGCTCCGTGGGAAGGCTTGCCGAAGCATAGCGTCCACGGTCGGAGATCGTGCGAGTGGGTTTGGCCGGGCACCCGGATCCGGCACCCCCTGTACGAGCGCACTGGTGCGCGACCGTGCGCTCACAAGGCCGAAGGTGCTTCAACGCTGCGGTCGCGCACCAGTGCGCTCCTACAGGGGAAACAGGGGCGCTTACCGTGGAATGCGGTGCGCCCCGGACCCGATGAGAATCGGTCAGAGCTTGTAATTGACCCCGAACATCACCGTGCGTCCCCAGGTGTTGTAGTCCAGCGGACGGGCGATCTGCACGTTGTTGGGCAGGCTGGAGATCTGCTGGGTCTTGTAGGGCGAGTTGGTGAGGTTGTAGAGCTGCAGCAGGATCGACAGGCCATTCCAGCTGCCCTGCGTGAAGGCGTAGCCCGCCTGAAAGTCGGTCTGCTTGTCGGCCAGCACCTTCTGGTAACCGAGCTGGTCGAATAGGGCGACCGCTTCACCGGTGAAGGAGGAACGGTAGCGCTCGGTGATGCGGAACGACCAGCCGTTCTTCTCGTAGTAAAGCGTGAGGTTGGCGACCTTGCGCGACAGGCCGGGCAGGGTGGATGGCGCACCCGGAATCGATGTCACCGAGCTTACCGGCACGGTGCTGTTGGTGAGCGAGAAGTTGCCCTGCATGCCGAAGCCGTCCAGCCAGCGTGTGACCAGGCCGCCTTCCAGCGCGCCCGACAGTTCCAGGCCCTGCATCTTGCCGCCGGTGCCGTTCTCCGGCGTGGTGAAGGAGCCGTAAGGGCTGCTCGGCTTGAGCGTGGCGTCGTTGTTGGTGTACTTGGAGAAGTCGTAGTCCAGGACCGTCTGGTTGTAGATGTAGTTCAACAGGTTCTTGTTGAACACCGCGACAGCGACATAGCTCGACTTGCCGAAGTATTTTTCCCAGGACAGGTCGGTGCCCACCGCGACATACGGCTTGAGGTTCGGGTTGCCGCCGCTGCCCGACCACAGCACCTGGCCGGTGGCAGGGCCGGAAGTGACGACGTCGAGGCTGGCGGACGAGGCCACCTTCTCGTCGTCGATGCGTCCGCGCGCCATGGTCTTGGCAAGGCCGAAGCGCAGGTACTGGTTCTCACCGATCGTGGCGATCAGATTCAGGCTGGGCAGCACGTTGTTGTACGTGGTGCCACCGGTCAGCTTGCCAACCAGGTTGTCACCGTTGGTCTGCAGCGCATCCGAGGATTGGTCGGTATGCACGAACTGCACGCCGGCATTGCCGCGCAGCGGGATGTCGCCCAGCATCGTGTCGATATTGAACTTCACATAGGCGACCGGCACCTTTTCCTCGACCGAGTAATTGCGCGCCCAGTCGGCCTGCTTGTTGCCCGAGGTGAGGTAGAACTGGCTGGCCAGTGCGCCAAGCACGTTGTAGTTGAGGATGGGCCCGATGCCGCCGTAGTTGAGCGACGTCGGCCCATACAGCAACGACGGATCGACCGGTACGCTGAAGCCAGGCTGGTAGGCACCGCCACTGGAGCCATTGCCGTTGAGCCATGCGAACTCGACGTCGGCGGATTTGGTCTTCTTGCGGTCGGAGTAGTTCACGCCGACGTCCACGGTGCTGAAGATCCAGCCCACCGGATGCGACACCTGCAGGCGGATGGCCTTGATGTGGTCGTCCTGGTGGTCGAATTCCTGGCGGCCGTTGTAGCCGTAGCCGTTCGGGTCGGTGAACACGACCTGGGACGGGTCCGCCAGGTCCGCGCCCGTGCGGAAGTCGGGAAAGCCGTAGTTCAACGGCGTGGCGAACTGCACGCTGGTGGTGGCGCCGTTGGCCAGGCCGCTGAACAGGTAGGCGTCGTGCAGGTCCTTCTTGGCGCTGGAATAGGAGAAATCCGCCATCGCTTCCCAGCCGTTGGCGAACGAGAACTGGTTGTTCCAGCCCACCGAGAACAGCTTGTCGTGTTCCTTGGTGTACTCGTTCTGCAGGATCGGCCGGATGTTGGCGATATCGCCGGTGGTGACGATGGGATACGGCGACGCGGGCACCACGCCCACGTTGCTGTATACGGCGGGATCCTGGTTGCCATTGGGATCGGTGTTGTAGGGGCCGCTCGCCCACTGCACGCCGTTGGTGTACTTCTTCTCGTTGAAGGTGGAGTAGTAGGTATCCAGCGTGCCGTGGTACCAGTCATTCGGCGCCCACTCCAGCACGGCCATCAGGCCGTTGCGCAGCTGGTTTTCCGATTGCGCGCGCAACTGCATGCCTTCCTGCGAGATGACGCCATTGGGCAGGCCCGGCGAATGCGGTCCACCCCAGGCGTCTTCGATGCTGCCGGGGCCATTGTTCATGCTCCACCACCACGCCTGGTACTGCTTTTCCTGGATGGGGGAGTCGAGCTGCGCGAAGCCCACGGCGAGGCCCAGCGTGTGGTCCAGGAACTGGTCCACGTACGAGAAGCTCGCGCGGTGGCCGAGGTCACCCGTGCCGGTACCGGGGTTCTGCTTGCCGTTGGTGGTGTATTCGCCGCGCAGGTTGGCGACCAGGACGCGATTGGGCAGATCCAGTGGATGCAGCGTGTGCAGGTCCATGGTGCCCGAGAGGCCTTGCCCGATCAGGCTGGCGTCGGGCGTCTTGTAGACCACGGCGCCGCTGATCAGCTCCGCCGGATACTGGTCGAACTCCACGCCACGGTTTTCGCCGATGGTCGACTGCTCGCGCCCGTTGAGCGTGGTGCCGGCGAAATCGGGCGAAAGGCCGCGGATGGAGATCTGGTCCGCGCGGCCGTCCACGCGCTGGGTGGCAAGGCCGGGCAGGCGGGCCAGGCTTTCCGCGATGCTCGCATCAGGCAGCTTGCCGATGTCTTCGGCGGAAATCGCTTCGACGATATTGTTGGCATTCTGCTTGGTCTTGATCGCGTTCTCGATGCTGCCGGCGATGCCGGTGACGACGATGGCGTCGAGGTTGGCCGCCCGGTCTTCGGATTTCGGTGCGGGCTTCTCTCCGGGCTTCGCCGGCTTCTTGTCCGACGGCGTGGCCTGTGTATGCTGCGGCGCGGTGGTCGTCTGGTCCTGCGTCTGCTGTGCCCACGCGGGATGCATGCCCGCCAAGGTGAGCAGTGCGGCGGCACAGGCCATGGCGAGCGGGCGCCTGGCCCAGTGCGTGCGACGTACGACGATATCCTGCGAGCGGCGACAGTCCATCTCTCTTCCCCGAGTCGTTATGTATGAGGGCCGTGCTCCCCGCACGGCCGACGCAGGCACGCCTTTCCATGGCCTTCAAGGTCTTTCGATCAGGTGGCCAAACGGCAGGTTTCTGCGTGCGGGGGTGAGCATGAGCGAGAGAAATTGCCGCGTCATCATGCGACGCAGCAACCGGGTCATGTCGCTGAAGAAGCGCCGTGTTTTCGTTCAGCGTGATGAGTGAAACGTCATCACTTGCCCGGCATGGCGCTGCATCCGGCGATGAGGGGCGCGGCGTTCGGCCCGGCCGTCATGTCGTAGAGATCGCCATGCTCGCCCTTGGTCCACCATGCGTAGGGGCCGGCCACGTACTTCACGCCCGAGGCAGCGATGGTGTCGACGAACAGTAGCGCTTCGTTCTTCACCGTCATCCTGGCGAAGCTCTGCCCACCGCGCTGGTTGTAGTACGCGACCTGCAGCGACTTGCCGGCGTGGCACCGGTAGTCGACCACCCGCGCGTCGGTTATCGGCACCGGCGGCAGGAAGGGTGTTTCGGCCATGGCCGCCGTGCCGGCCAGCATCGGCAGGATGAGCAACACGATACGCATGCCGTGGCGGTTCATGGCTCACTTCACCTCGTCGTAGATGTATTCGTGCTGGCCGTCGCGCAGCACCAGTTTGCGGCTGTCCGCCGTGCCGGAGACCACGAACTCGAAGTCATACGTGCCCGGGGAAATGGGTACGAACGAGAGCGAGCCGTCATCGTTCCGGCGCGAGGCCATGTCACTGTGCCATGCGCCGAAGTTGAACTGGACGTCCTTGCCGCTGCGATCTACCTGGATGGAGCCCACGGCAGGGTTGCGGTACCTGTCCGCGAGCCTGGCCACCGCGGCGGGGTCGGCCGGCACGGTGAGGCGTTTGCGTTCGGCGGCGATCTGCGCCTTCATGTTCTTCACCCCGGCGTCGATGTCGCCCTGTGCCAGCGGCTTGCCATCGAACAGCACTTCGAGCAGACGACGCTGGAAGGGCCCGCGTATCGCCCCGCCAGCGTCGGCGTTGGTAAGGATCACCGCGCCCACGTTCTGGTCGGGCAGCCAGATCATGTCGGAGTGGAAGCCGGCGAGGTCGCCGCCGTGGTGGACCACGGGCACGCCCCAGGTGCGGTCCACGATCAGGCCCATGCCATAGCTGGCCGTGGTGCCCAGCGCGACGTTGGGCTTGCGACGCTCCCGCAGGGCCTCCTTCGATACGTAGCGCTTGCCGTCGGGCAGCAGGCCGTCGGCCAGCTCCATCCGCACGTAGTGCAGCATGTCGTTCACTGAACTCCATGCCGCGCCGGCGGGGCGCGCAGCGCGGATGGAATCGTTGATGCCCATGGCGACGATCGCGGTGTGGCCGTCCACGTCGAAGCCGTGGGGCGTGGCGTGGTTGCCCAGCAAGGCCTTGTCATCGTCGAAGGTGGTGAGCGTCATGCCGAGCGGATCGAACACCTGTTTCTGCATGGCCAGGTCGTATGCGGCACCCAGTTCAAGATCCGGATACAGCACGTGTCCACCGATGTAGCCGGCCGCCGCGGCCATCAGGTTGGAATACTGAAACAGTTCGCCGAACCGGCTGGTGGGCTGCATGCCGGACAGCGCTTTCATCACCGTTTCCGGCGTGGCGTCGCGGCTGTTGAGCAGCCATTCCATGTCCTGCCGCGGCATGCCGGTGCAGGCGCAGATCAGGTGGCGCATCTGTACCTGCGTGGTCGTCGCCGCATCGCCCAGCTTGAACGCGGGCATGACCTCCACCACCGGCGTGTTCCAGCGGAACTTCTTCTGGTCCACCTCGCGCGCGAGCATCAGCGTGGTGAGCGCCTTGGTGTTGGAGGCGATCATGAACAACGTATCCGCATCCACCGGTGCCGGCTTGTTGATCTCCCGCACGCCAAAGCCACCGGCGAAGACCACCTTGCCGTGGTCGATCAGCCCAATGGCGATGCCCGGCACGTCGTACGCCTTGCGTGCATGCTCCACAAAGCCCTTGATCGCGTCGACGCGGGCGGCGTCGAGCGGGTGCGCCTTCCTGCCGGCAAAGCTTTCACGCCTGTAGCCCCTGGGCAGCAACCGGTCGGAGATGGCGCGCAACTGCGAGGCGCGCTTTTCGCCGACGTCGTTCGCCATGTCGAAGATCACGACGGTGTATTGCTCGCCGCGGCGATAAGCGACGGCGTCGACACTGCGTTTGTCGTTGGCCGATGTCTCGTAGTCGTAGGCGCGGATCTGGTCCCAGTCGTCGCGTGGCGAGGCGTCGCTCGCCACCTGCAGGGGCCAGGTCCTGGCGGGGGCATACGCCTTCCATGCCTGGGCCACCGCCTCGTCGGGCGTGCTGGCCTGGATGTCCACCAGCACGACCTGCGAGCCGGCTTCGGGCGGAGCGAGCGTCACCTTGTGGCCGGCAACGCGCGCCGTCCATCCGGTGGGCACCACGAACTGGGTGCCGGCGGACGTCGTCATTGGCGTATCGGTTTTCACCGCTGCGCTCGCGGCAGGTGGCGCGGGAGTGGGCACGGGGCTGGACAGCGACGTGGTCGCCAGCGCCAACATCCCAACCAGGGCAACGCAACGCATCAACATGGTGGCACCTCGCCACGAGGGGAGCACGCGGTGGTCATGCGCCGGACACGCAGCCCGGCGCGACATGAGTCGATGACACGGGTGGTCCTGGAAAGTCTACGCACGTTGTCGCGGGATGCCAGTGCGCTGGCGACGACGGCGGGCGATCCGCCGCGGGTTCATCGCCAAGGCGGACGCCAGCCGCGTTCATCATCACTCCGTCTGACGATGCGGCGTGTCTCGCCCGTTTCGCGCCATTCATCTCGGCATCGACGGTGACCCTGCGCCAGAATGCGCAGGCGTCGCCGCACGACAGGGATGAAAGGGCCACGCCAGTTTCGTGTCTACCATGTTCCATGCCACGACGACGGGTCACCGTGCGCCAGCCCTTGTTTGCAGAAGACCAGACGATGAATACAACCGTATCCCTGTCCATGCCCGATTTCGTTGGCCAGCTGGCGAATTCCGTCAGCCGGGCGCGCACGCTGGAGGAACTGGTGCGGCCGCTGCTTGAGCTGTTGCAGGCGGTGACCGGGCTGGAGTCCACCTACCTCACGACCATCGACACCGATGCGGGTTGCCAGTACATCCTGTTTTCCCGCAACACCAGCCGCCTGGACATTCCCGAGGGCTTGTCGGTGCCGTGGGAGGGCACGTTGTGCAAGCGCGCGCTGGAGGAAGGGCGCCCTTATACGGACGACGTCGCCAATTGCTGGGCCGATTCCGGTCCCGCGCGCGAGCTTGGCATCGCCACCTATGCGAGCACGCCGGTGCGGCTGGACGACGGGTCGCTCTATGGCACGTTGTGCGCGGCCAGTGGCGAGCGCAAGCCGCTGGCCGATGGCGCCGAGCAGGTGCTGCAGATGTTCTCCCGCCTGATCGGCCAGCAGATCGACCGCGAACGCATGCTGCAGGCACTGCAACGCGCCAACGACACGCTGGCGGTCAGCGCACTGACCGACACGACCACCGGCCTGCCCAACCGCCGCGCCCTGATGGACGAGTTGCGCCGTCGCCTCACTGGTCACGGACCGGAGGGGCATGCGCTGATCGTGGCCTTTGTCGACCTGGACCAGTTCAAGGCCATCAACGATATCCACGGCCATGACGCGGGTGATCGCTTCCTCGCCGCCATCGGCGGGCGCATGCAGGGTGCGGTGCGCGGCGGTGATTTCGTCGCCCGGCTCGGCGGCGACGAGTTCGTGGTGCTTTCCAGCCCTGCGCATGGCGACGCGCTGGAGGTGGCCGGGATGCTGCGCAAGCGACTGCAGGGCGCCACTACCGGACGCTTTCACCTGGGTGAGCTGACGCTCGACTACGCCGGGCCGAGCATCGGCACCATCGTGTCGATGTCGGGTGAGGCGGAGCCCGAAGCGCTGATCGCACAGGCCGACGCAGCCATGTACGAGGTCAAGCGCGAACGCCGGCAGGGACAGGCGCTGCGCTGAGCCCTGTCAGTTCAGCGCTGCCGCACGCAGGCCCTCGCCGCGGACACGGCCGGGGCAGATGCCACTGACCCGTTTGAACAGCCGGCGGAACGCTGCCTCGCTGCTGTAGCCCAGCTGCTGCGCAATGCCCGCGACCGATTGCTGGCGATCACGCAGCAATTGTTCGGCCACGCTGACGCGCCACTGCGTGACGTATTGGATCGGCGGCAACTTCATCAATTGCGTGAAGCGCTCGGCGAAGGCGGAGCGCGACATGCAGGCCAGGGCGGCCATGGACTGCATGGTCCACGCCTTGCCCGGATGATCGTGCACGGCCTGCAGCACGCGGGCAATGCGCGGATCGGCCAGCGAGGCGAACAAACCCTGCCGCCCGGCGGTCTGGCGCGAGTAATCGCAGATGGCGAGCGTAAACAGCGCATCGGCCAGCTTGTTGAGCAGCACATGGCGTCCGGCGCAGTCGGCGTGCACGACATCGGCCATGGCGGTGGCGAGCTGGCGGAAGGGTGCGCTGGCCTGTGATGCATGGATGATCAGGCATGAAGGCAACGCCAGGTTCAGCGGGTGCTGTCCCGAACCCACGAAGCGAAATTCGCCACAGATCAGGCTGGTGTGGGCGGCATCACCGCCCTGCGCGTCGAGCAGGCGATGCGGCGCGCCGTGCGGAAAGATCACCAGATCGCCGGTTTCCAGTTCCGCGGCGGTGCCCAGTTCGTCGCTCTGCACCCGGCAGCGGCCGGCGCCCACCAGATGGAACAGGCCGCATTCGTAACGGGGTGCATCCGCGTACCACGAACCGCAGCGGTGCAACTCGGCCACCACCTGCACCTGCAGCATCGACCGGTTGAGCAGGGATTCCAAAGCGGGCTCGACCAGCCTGGGGTGTGGGCCGGCAGGCAACAGTGGGTTCGGTTGGATGACCATGGGCGTCCTTTCAGCGAATGTCTCTACAGTGACTTCGCCGAAGGACAGGGTCCGGTTACATCGTCGCCGGTCAGGTCGTGTCGAGCCTGCCGATCAGGCCTTCGTTCATCCATTGGCCGAGCAGGGCGGCCATGCGAGGCAGGGCGGAGCGAGCGCCGTGGCGTTGCGCCAGCCGTTCGCACAGTTTCGCGAAAGTCTCGCCATGCAGCGCAGCCTGCAGCGCAGGGAACTCGGCAGGCGCTACCGGGCGGTAGCGCACTTCCAGCGCTGGGCGCCACACCAGCAGATGCCGCGGCTGGCGCAGTCGCCGCAACGCGGGTCGCGCCGTGCCCCGATCTGCCGCGCGACGGAGCGCGGCGATGTTGTGCGTCACGCGCAGCACGCGGGCATGCGGCAGGGGATGCAGGCGCAGCGTCGCCCAGCCATCGGGTGGTACATGTGCCAGCTCGCTGGCGGTGATCGTGGGATGGTCGGCCGCGTCGAACGCGGTGGAAATGGCCCAGTCCAACTGCGCCATCTCCGCCAGTGCTGGCCGTTCACACCATGGCGACGCGTAAGCGAGAAAGTCGGCGAGGCCTTCGCCATGCCAGCGGATGTTGAAGTGTGTCGACGGATGGGCCGTCACGTAGTCGTGCAGCACATTCGCGAAACGTTTGCCAGCCAGCAGTGCCAGGCCGGGAAACTCCGTGCGCAGTGCCTCCACCAGTCGGAGGCGGTAGCCATGGTGATACACCGCGAGCCGGCTCGTGGCATCGGCCACGCCATCGCCGTGCAGCGAGGCCAGGTGCGGCATGGCATCCGCACGCAGTGCATCGGCCAACTGCCGCTGCATGGCGCGCAGCCCGCTCATGCCGCTTCCTGCCACAGTGCGTGGGCGAGCGCACGGGCGTGGTCGAGTTCCGCGCGCAAGGTGGCGAGCGGGGGAATGTGGTCGTCACGCTCGATCATGGTGGACACGCGGCCGAAGCGTCGCACGGCTTCCACGTAGAGATGCCACACGGCATCCCCCACGGGGGCGTCGTGCGTGTCGATCAACAGGGCATCGCCCTGCTCGTGGCCGGCGAGATGAAACTGCTGCACGCGCGATGGCGGCAACCCATCGAGATAATCCAGCGCACGGAACCCGTGGTTGTGCGCGCTCACATATACGTTGTTGATGTCGAGCAGGATCAGGCAGTCCGCGCGTTCGGCGACCGCCGCGAGGAATTCCCACTCGGTCAGCTGAGACTGCGCGAAGCTGATGTAGCTGGAGACATTCTCCAGCAGGATGCGCCGGCCGAGCCGGTCCTGCACGCGGTGCACGCGATCGACCACGTGGCCCAGTGCTTCCTCTGTATACGGCAGCGGCATCAGGTCATGCAGGTTCACACCATCCACGCCGGTCCAGCACAGGTGGTCGGAGATCCACGCGGGCTGCACGTGGCGGGCCAGCGCGGCAAGCTGGTCGAGATAGGCAGGGTCGAGCGGATCGGTGCCGCCGATGGACAAGGACACGCCGTGCATCACCAGCGGGAAACGCTCGCGAAAACGTTCCAGCCAGCGCAGCGGTCGCCCGCCCGGCACGAGGTAATTCTCCGAGACGATCTCCAGCCACTCGACGTTGCCCGGTTCCTCCAGCAGCGCTTCATAGTGATCGACGCGCAGGCCGAGGCCGAAGCCGAGATAGGGAAGCGGGCGGGAAGCGGGCACGGCGTTCTCCATGGCGGAAGCTGGCGGAGCATTCGCACGGCGCGAAGGCCCCGCCGCCGTTCTTACGACTGCTTGGCTGCTGCCTGGGCTGCGTCGCAATCGGCCTGGCTCTTCTGCATAGTGAAGCCCTGGCCCTTGCAGGCGTTCTGGCCCTTGCACGCATTGGTGGCCTGCTTGCAGGAGCCATGGCCCTTGCACGACGAGGAGTTCATGCACTTCACGCTGGCGGTGTCGCCGGTCTTGCCGGCGGACATCTTCTCGGTCGCGGAGGCGGACATCGAGGTGACGGCGAACAGGCCGGCAACCATCATCGCCATGGCGGCACCGTTGAGCTTGTTGGTCTTCATGGAACACTCCTGACAGGTGGTGGCGCCGCCACGTGGCGGCACGGGTGAGTAACGTCGGACCGGACAGTCGTGTCCGAAGCGGATGCCGACGGAGCCATTCTCGACAGGCGACGAGTGGGCGGCTGTCCCCCGGCGTCCCGCTTTTGTGCCCGATCGTCCGATGACGGAAGGCCGTGCGCCGGCGCGCCGCAGGACCGGACGGCCGGCAAGCAACGGTGGACGACCAGCCATGGCGACGCGCGACGGCGCTTCGCATCATCGCTGCACCTCCCTCCACGGATTCGCCGTCATGCGCCCGTTCATCGCCGACAAGGCATCGCGCCTGCTCCAGGCACTTCATCGCGTCGATTGGATCGGTCCGCTGGTGGTGCGCGTGGTGTTTGGCTATTTCTGGCTGGAAACCGGCATCGCCAAGGTGCACAACCTGGACGGTTTCACCCAGCGCTTCGTGGGCTGGGGTGTTCCGTATCCGGCCTTCAGCGCAGGGCTTTCCGCGTGGACGGAACTGGTCGGCGGCCTGCTGATCATGCTCGGCCTGTTCACGCGGCTGGTGTGCATTCCCATGCTGATCAACATGGCCGTGGCGGTGACGCTGGTGGTATCGGCCAACCTGATGAGCCTGGATGACTACGTCGAAGCCGATGAGATCGTCTACAGCCTGATCTTCTTCTGGCTGCTGGTCAGCGGACCGGGCAAGGCCAGCCTCGACACGCTGGTGGCGCGGATGTTGGGCATTCGCCCCCAGGCCGGCAACGCACCGGTGCGCCGCATCGGCATGCGCACCGTGACGGATTGACCCTTCCACGCAGGAGTTGCCTCACCATGAAGACGAATACCATCCGCCTCGCCGTCACCGCACTGTGGCTGGCGCTTGCCGGCGAGGCCGCCGCGGCCGAGGTTCCCTTCGACCAGGCGCAGTACACGCATGAAGTCGCCGCGGGAAAGCCGGTGGTGGTCTACCTGCATGCGGACTGGTGTCCGACATGCCGTGCACAGAAGCCCATCGTCGATCGTCTGTCGAAAGACCCGAAATTCGGTGGCGTGACCATCTTCGTGGCGGATTTCGACAAGGAAACCGCATTGGAGAAAGCGCTGGGCGTATCCCACCAGTCCACCTTCGTCGTCTTCAAACAGGGACATGAAGTGACGCGCTCGACCGGCCAGACCGCCGAACCGGCCATACGCGCCGTGCTGGAGCAGGCCCTCTGATGGACTTCGGGTGGGGTACCTATGCGCTCGGTTTTCTCGCCGGCATGGCGACGCTGTTGTCACCCTGCGTGTTGCCGATCCTGCCCATCCTGCTGACGTCGGCGTTGTCGCGGCACTGGTGGGGTGGCGCGATGCTGGCGTTGGGGCTAGGCCTGTCGTTCGCACTTACCGGTACGTTGATCGCGACGCTGGGCGCGTCCATCGGCCTGGATGCCACCACCCTGCGCACCATCGCCGCGTCGCTGATGGTGCTGTTCGGCGCGGTGATGCTGTTGCCGCCGTTGCAACGGACGTTCGCGCGCATCACGGCGCGGCTGGGCAACCAAGGCCAGCAGGCCCTGGGCTCGGTGCGTGGCGAGGGTGGCCTCAGTCAATTCCTGATCGGGCTGTTGCTGGGGCTGGTGTGGAGCCCCTGCGTGGGGCCGACGCTGGGTGCGGCTACCACGCTGGCGGCGCAGGGAAGAAACCTCGTGCAGATCGCCTTGTTGATGCTGTTGTTCGGTCTGGGCGCGGGCCTGCCCTTGCTGGTGCTGAGCACGGTGTCCGGCGCGGCGATGACACGCGTGCGAGGCGCGCTGCTTTCCGTGGGCGGTGCGGTGAAGTCGGTGCTTGGCGCGTGCTTCGTATTGATCGGGGTGATGGTGCTGACCGGCCTGGACCACCGCTTCGAGGCCCTGGTGCTTTCCCTCAGCCCCGACTGGCTGACGCGGCTGACGACATCCCTGTAGCGCGAGGCGGCGGTGTCACTTGATCGACGTAAGCAACTCTGAAAGCCCCAGCCACAACAGCTGCATGCCGATGCAGAACGTGACCAGCGCAAACAGACGCATCACGATCCTGGTGCCCGAAACGCCCAGCCAGCGCTCCAGCGTGCCGGCGAAGCGCATGCACACGTAAATGCAGGCGCACAGCACCACCAGCGCCGCCGCCACGCCAAGCACATGCCCGGGGTCCAGTCCCTCGCGCGGCGAGACGGTGCCCAGCGCGATCGCCACCGAGATCGAGCCGGGGCCCACCATCAGGGGCAGCGTCAACGGATAGAAGGCCTTGGCGCCGAGCGACGAATGCGGGTTCGGCGTCTTGACCTCCTGCACCTTCGCGCTGGCGTCGTCATCGTCAGGCTTCTGCAGCAGGTTCCAGCCCGCCACCGCGATGATCATGCCACCGGCCACGCGCAGCACCGGGATGGAAATCCCGAAGAAGGTGAGCACGTAAGCACCCATGACCAACGACACCAGCAGGATGACGAAGCTGTTGATGGTGATGCGCCACGCCAGGTCCGTGCGTTCGGCTGTGGTGGTGTGCGGGATCATGCTCAGCACGATGAAGGCGGAGCCGATGGGGTTGATGATGGGGAAGAGGCCCGTGATGAGCAGCAGGGCGGTCTGCGTGAAGTCTTTCAGCATGGCTTGGAGCTCCCCGGTGCGTGGCCGGGTTTATCGCAGCATGGACGGCTGGGTGCGGCAAGGGGTGATGTTGGGGGCGCGCAGGTTTGAGGTTGTTCTGGTGGTGTGTGGTTGGGTTTTCTTGGTTTGGTGGTATGCGGGCGGGGCAACGGTGGGCGTTGTTCTGGGGGATGGAAAAAGAGTTGGGGTGAGGGGCGGGTGCTCGCCTCACGGCCTCGTTCTTTAGCCGTCATCCCGGCACCTCCCAAAAAAGGCAATCTCGCCTTAGCGTTTCAAAGACACCGTCATCCCGGCGCAGGCCGGGATCCAGTTTCTGTGGTGGTCGGTCGTCGCCTCAGGCGCTCCCGTGACCTGGCTCGCCTGCCGCGGGCTTCCGCCCTCCTGCCGGAGGCCGGGTCACTTTCTCTTGCTTGCCCAAGAGAAAGTAACCAAAGAGAAGGGCCCCCCGGATGACGCGCCTTCCGGGCTTGCAGCCCGGAAGGTTCGCGGGCGGGTTCCGGGCTTTTCGACGGGGCTCCTGCCCCGACGAAAAGTGCCTGGCATCCCTGCCAGGCACCCCTGTGGGGCCTGATCTCCACCCGCCCGCCGCGTCATACGGGGACCCGGTAGGTCAAAAGCCAAAAGCCAAAAGCCAAAAGCCAAAAGCCAAAAGCCAAAAGCCAAAGGCCAAAGGCCAAAGGCCAAAGGCCAAAGGCCAAAGGCCAAAGCAAGAGCCCGAGCCGTCAGCGGAGCATCCAAAGAGGCGAGTCCCCTGTGGGAGCGCACCCTGTGCGCGACAGCAGAGTCTGGTGATCACCGCTCCGCTGGCTTGTCGCGCACAGGGTGCGCTCCCACAGAAAAGCGAGGGGCGGCGCGCGTCCAGTCAGCGCCGAAGCGAGGCTTCGCTTTAAGCCCTCATCGCGATGGCGCGTTGCGAAGCGCCTGGACGTACCCGCTGTGTAGCGGCGGAGGTTGCCAAGCACCGACCTGCCTCACCCGTTCGGGCTTATCCCCACGAAATGCTGCCAGCTCTGGCTCTAAAGGCCATTTTCTTTGGGTTACTTTTCTTTTGGGCCAGCAAAAGAAAAGTGACTCGGCCTTCGGCAGAAGGTCGAAACGCCCGCTGCGTAAGCGGCCAGATCGCGGGAGCGTACGAGGCGACAACCAACCGCAAAGTCACTGGATGACCAGCCATGCGGCTGTTGAAAAGCGCCTCCGGCCTACGCCGGGATGACGGCTAAAGTATGAAGCCGTGAGGCCAGACACCGAAGATCCGCCTCGCCAGCGTTCTACGCGTCACACATCTGCTCGTTCCGCGCCAACCCTTCCCGCGTCGAGATGAAAGTCACAACAAAGCGGTAAGCCAAGCCCTCACCCCTCCCCCATCGCAAACCGATGAAGAATCCCCCCAAGGCTCCGCAGATCCTGGCTGTTATGCCGCGCCACGCGATGCAACGGCGCGGCCGACCCACCCCGCAGAAACCCCAGCCACGCCGCCGGTGCCTCGGACCCCGGCAGGTCATCCTCACGCACCACCTGTAGCAACTGCCTCTCTGCGGTGGCGAGCCGGCAGTTCTCCCAGGCGCCGCGCCATCGCCGGCGCACCGGATGCAGCAGATCGATATGCGCAAGCCCCTCCAGCGGACACGCTCGCTGGAGCAGGCGGAAGCGCGTCTTGAGCAGCGGCGAGTCGTACGATTTGCCGTTGTAGCTCACCAGCACCGCATCCGGGCGCAGCCACGATGCGAAGCAGTCGAGCATGGCCGCTTCGCCGGCCAGCGTCGTGATCAGCAATTGCCGTTCGCGAAAACCGCCTTCGTGCCAATCGCCCACGCCAATCATGAAAGCGCGCGTGCCGGTGCCTCCGGCCAGGCCGGTGGTTTCGGTGTCGAACAGCACCAGCCGGCTGGGGTCGATGGTTTCCTCCAGCCGCGCGAAGGCGGCATGGAACGCCGGTGGCATGGGCGGCCATGCGCTGCGCGTTTCGCACAACTGCAGGCCGGGCGCGATCGTCTGTCCGGGTAGCGTGCCTGGTTCTGCGATGGTCCTGCGGCGCGGCGTGCCGCCTTGCGCGCGTTGGCGGATGCCGAGCAGCTGGGCGATGTTGTCCGGCAGTGCAGGGCGCGGGCGTGCCGGCACGGGCGCGGCTGCGGGCGAAACGACGCCCGCCTGCTGCCGCAGGCCGCGCAGTTTGTCGGCAAGCGCGCTCACAGCGCGATGATCAGGTCGAGCACGCGCGTGGCGAGCGATTTCAGCGAGCGTGCGTTCGCCTCGTCGACAGCCAGTACCGGCCCGACACAGGCGGGACATCCCGCGCGGCAGTCGCAGCGATGCACCAGCTCGCGGGCGAGGCGCACCAGATCTTCGCGCCGCTCGAACAAGGGCGCGCTCAGGCCCACGCCGCCCGGGAAAGCGTCGTAGAGATACAGCGTCGGGATGAACGGCCCGCGTATCGATGCCTCGCCGTCGCCCAATCCCGAGCGGATCTGCGCGCGTCCATGCGCATCCGGCGTGGCGAACCATGCGCCGTCGCCGCTGCCCACGGCCTTCTGCAGGTCACGCGACTCGGCCATCACCGCTACCGTCGCCACGATATGCAGGGCATGGGCTGCCGCGAGGAAACCATCCAGCGCTTCCTGGCGATGATCGAAGGCCTGCTCCAGCGCACGCTGCGGGAGCTGCCACCACACGGCGGTGGTGTGCAGTTCGAGGTCGGGAAGGTTCACCGGGCCGTAGCCGATGTTCTCGTGTGTGTAGTAGCGGATTTTCTTGTAGCCGGCCACGCGCCGTGCCACATGCACCTCGCCGTGATGCGCGCTGCCCGTGCCGGCGGGCGAGCCGTCGAAGGCTTCCAGCACCTTGAGCTTGGTGTAGTCGATGGCGTCGGTGTAGTAGTCCACATGGGTGCGCGTGACGAAGGCCTTGCGGCCGTTCCAGTCCAGCCGCTCCACCTGGTAGGGCACGGACTGGACCATATGGATGGCACCTTCGTACAGCGTGAGCGAGGCGGCGCTGAAATCCACTTCCGCGATGATGGTCTGCCGGCCGTCGGTGCGATCCACCACCACGAAGTTGCCGTCGGCCACCGAGCGCAGTGATACGGCGTTGGCCGGGTAGCTGTCGGCGATCCATTCGAAGCGTTCGCCCTCCTGATGCAGCACGCCTTCCTCGGCGAGCACCTGCAGCCACGGCGTGGCGTCCTGCGGGCCGAACAGTTCGCCGTCCTTGAACGGCAGCTCGAAGGCGGCGCAGCGGATATGGTCCAGCAGGATCAGCGGCTGGTCGGGCGCGATGCGCGCATGTTCCGGCGGCGCGCCCTGGAAGAACTCCGGATGGCGCACCAAGTACTGGTCGAGCGGATCGCTGCTGGCCACCAGCACGCCCAGCGAAGCCTGCTGGCGGCGGCCGGCGCGCCCGAAGCGCTGCCATGTCGCTGCCACGCTGCCGGGATAGCCGTTGAGCACCACCACGTCCAGCGCGCCGATGTCCACGCCCAGTTCCAGCGCAGAGGTGCTGACGATGCCGTCCACCTGTCCCGCGCGCATCTCGCGTTCCGCCGCGCGCCGTTCGGTGGGCAGGTAGCCGCCACGGTAGGCACGGATGCGCGGCGGCTTGCGCGGGTCGTTGTCGAACACGTCCTTGAGGTACTTGGTGAGCACTTCCACCATCAGGCGCGACTGCGCGAACACCAGCGTCTTCAGTCCCGCACGGATGGCCGTGCGCGCGATGCGGTTGGACTGCGAGCGCGCCGAGGCGCGCAGGCCGAGGTCGGGGTTCACCACCGGCGGGTTCCACAGCAGTACGTGCTTCTCGCCCACCGGCGCGCCGCTTTCAGTGATCGCCGTGACCGGCTGCTCGATCAGCGCGCTCGCATGTTCCGCCGGGTTGCCGATGGTGGCCGAGCACAAGATGAACTGCGGCGACACGCCGTAGAACGCGCACACGCGCTGCAGCCGGCGCAATACATTGGCCACGTGCGAGCCGAACACGCCGCGATAGGTGTGCACCTCGTCGATCACCACGTAGCGCAGGTTCTCGAAGAACTGCGCCCACTTGGTGTGATGCGGCAGGATCGCCTGGTGCAGCATGTCGGGGTTGCTCACCACGATGTCGCCATGCAGGCGGATGGCCTGCCGCGCATCGCCCGGCGTGTCGCCGTCGAAGGTGAAGGCCTTCACGCCCAGGTCGCCGGCCTGATTGAGCTCCAGCAATTCCGCCACCTGGTCCTGCGCCAGCGCCTTGGTGGGAAACAGGAACAGCGCCTTGGCGCGCTGGCGGATGGCCGCGCTGATCACCGGCAGGGTGTAGCACAGCGACTTGCCCGAGGCGGTGGGCGTGGCGATCACCACGTGCTCGCCCGCGGCGGTGGCGTTCCATGCCTGCGCCTGGTGCGCATAGAGCTGGCTGATGCCGCGCGCACGCAGGGCATCGGCCAGTGCGGGCGGCATGTCTCCGGGCAGCGGGGCGAATTGGCCGTCGCGCCCGGGCAGCACGAACGAGCCGGTGATGCGGTCGCCGTAGCGTCTGGCGAGCCGCCGCGCCAGCTGATCGCCGCCGGATGCGGGTGCGGCCAGCGCACCGTCGCCGCGCACCGCGCGTTGGGCCATGGGGTTGGGCAAGGCGTTCATCGGGGCGCTCCATCCGGGGACGGCATTGCAACCGGCGGCCGTCTCAATCCCTGAGACGGCCCGGGAATGCCCCCTTGTGGGAGCGCACCCTGTGCGCGACCGCGGCGCCCCGGCGCACCTCGCGCCGTCGCGCCGCCGCTTGTCGCGCACAGGGTGCGCTCCCACAGGAAGGCGGCGGCTTTAAGTGTTTTCTAAGCCCGTTGTCGGATAATCCCGGCGAACATCGCCGGAAGGGCGAAGGAGCGTCAGGCACGTGCACATTCTTCTGGTCGAAGACGACGCGCAGCTGGGGTCGGCTATCCAGCGCGCCCTGGAACGGCTGAGCTACACCGTGTCGTGGCTGCGCGACGGCCGTTCTGCGCTCAGCGCCATGCGCGACCGCACCGCCGACCTGGTGCTGCTGGATCTCGGCCTGCCGGGCCGGGACGGCATCGAGGTGCTGATCGAGGCGCGCCGCGTCCACGTGGATACGCCGGTGCTGGTGATGACCGCGCGCGACGGCCTGTCCGCCCGCGTGGACGGGCTGGACGCCGGTGCCGACGACTACCTGACCAAACCATTCCACGTGGAAGAGCTGGCCGCGCGCATCCGCTCGCTCACGCGCCGCATGCGCGGCCTGTCGGTCAACCGCATCGACGTGGGCGCGCTGAGCCTGGACGTGGGCACATCCGAGGTCAGCTTCCGCGGCGAAGCGGTGGACCTCACGCGCCGCGAGTTCGCGCTGCTGCAGGCGCTGATGGAGAACGCCGGCAAGCTGGTGCGGCGTGAAAGCCTGGAGAACTCGCTGTACGGGCTGGACCACGTGGTGGGCAACAACGCGCTCGAAGTGCTGGTGCATTCGCTGCGCCGCAAGCTGAGCTTCGAGACGATCCGCAACGTGCGCGGCTTCGGCTACATGATCCCGCAGGATCCCAAGTGAGCCGCAGCAGTCTGCGCGCCGGGCTGCGCTGGCTGATCCTGGGCGTCATCGCGCTGGTGCTGGTGCCGCTGGGCGTCTACAGCATGCGGCGCACCATCAACGAGGTGAGCGAACTGTCGGATGCGCGCCTGGCGCAATCGGCGCGCACGCTGCAGACGCTGGTGGACGAGATCGGCCTGACCTCGCTGCAGCAGCGCAATGCGGAGACGGGCATGGTGGTGCCGGTCACCACCAAGCCGACGCAGGAGGTGGTGCTGCACGGCCACACCTACGAGTCGGAAGTGGGTTTCCAAGTGTTTGACCGCAGCGGCCGCACGCTGATGGCGACGGGCAACCTCACCGTGCTGCCGCCGCCCGCCGCCGGGCATTTCGGCTTCCACAACGTGCGGCTGGGCAATTATCGCTGGCGTTTGTTCACCCTGCCGCCCACGCAGGACGGCCTGGTGGTGCGTGCGGCCGAACGCTACGACAGCCGGCGCGACATCACCGTGGCGCTATGGGTCGAGCATGCGCTGGCGCCCTTGATTGCGCTGCCGGTGCTGGCGCTGCTGGTGGGCTGGGCCGTGCGGCGCGGCCTGCGGCCGTTGGATGCACTGGCGGAAAAGCTGGCGGCGCGCCGGCCCGGCAGCCGGGACACGCTGGACGTGGCCGAGGCGCCGCGCGAGCTGGAACCCGTGCTGGATGCCCTCAACACTCAGTTCACCCTGCTGGAGGAAGCGCTGGAGCGCGAGCGGCGCTTCAGCGCCGACGTGGCGCACGAACTGCGCACGCCGATCGCCTCCACCATGATCAACCTGGAAAACGCCCAGGCCAGTCGCGACACGGGCGAGGCCGACGAGGCCCTGTCCGGCGCGCGCGAAAGTCTTGCCGCGCTGGCGCGCCGCGTCGAGCAGCTCCTGTCGCTGGCACGGCTGGAGGCCAGCTCGCGCTCGGACCAGCATGCCGACATCGACCTGATGGCGGTGGCGCGCACGGTCATCGAGGAACTGGCGCCGCTGATCGGCGACTCCGACGTGGAACTGGACGTGACACTCGCCGACGGGCCGCTGATGGTGCGCGGCCACGCGGTGGCGCTGGCCGCCCTGCTGCGCAACCTGCTGGAGAACGCGTTCCGTCATGTGCCGGCGGGCGGTTTCGTCAAGCTGATCATCCAGCGCGAGCAGGCGCAGGCCGTGATCGACGTGATCGACAACGGCGAAGGCATTCCGCCCGAGCGCCGCGCCGCCGTGTTCGCGCGCTTCCATCGCGAAGCCGGCAGCCGGGGCGATGGCTATGGGCTGGGACTATCCATCGTGCAGCGCGCCGCGCAGATGCACGATGCCGACATCGTGCTGCTGGATTCGCCCTATGGGCGTGGCTTGCGCGTGTCCGTGCGGCTGCCGTTGAGCCGGGGTGCAAACTCCTGAGGGGCGGGTCTCGCGGGGGTCGCTATCAGGGGCGCGTGGGGGGCATGCACGAGAGCACCGGTACTCCCTCACCGTCATTCCGGCGCAGGCCGGAATCCAGTGACCGTCGTGTTCGGTTCTCGCGAGGTGCTGCACCGGCGAGGAATAGCCGGTATCGCGGCGAAAACTGGATCTCGCCGCTACTGGATTCCGGCCTACGCCGGAATGACGGCGTTGGAGGGTGTCGCACCCCGTCCTTACAAAGTGAACGCTAAGCCACGTCCGGTAGGGTATGACCTCCCCAACCCTGCATGGATCGTCGGTGTCTCCTTCGTTTGCCAAGCCCCTGGCAGGACGTTCCGCGTGGCCGCGCAAGGCCGCGGCTGTCCTGCTGACCGCCTGCCTTGGCGGCTGCGCCACGTACCATGCGAAGCCGCTGCCGGCGCAGGCCGCGTCGTCGTCGTCGCTGTCTCAGTTACAAGGTTATGACACGGCCGCCTTGCCGCTGGACATGGCGGCGGTCGAACGCCTGGTGCTGCTGAACAACCCGGATCTGCGCAGCCAGCATGCGCGCCGCCAGGCGGCGCAGGCACAGCGCAAGCAGGACGGCGTGCTGCCCAACCCCAGCGTTGGCGGCAACGTCGGTTACCTGCTCTCCGGCGCCGGCGACGCCACCGCGTGGACGGCGTCGATCAGCCAGGACATCACCTCGCTGATCACCTTGCGCCCGCGCCGCGAAGCGGCCCAGGCCACGGCGGACGAAGTGGATGCCGGACTGCTGTGGGAGCAATGGCAGGTGCTGGGCAAGGCGCGCCTGCTGGTCATCGACCTGGTGGAAGGCCAGCGGCAGATCGCCCTGCAGCAGCAGGCGCTGGATGCGCTGGCGCAGCGCGAATCGCGCATCGTCAGTGCGGTGGGCGCTGGCAACATGGAGCGCGTCACGGTGGCATCCGATCTCGCCGCCGCCGCGGATGCGCGCACCGCGTTGAACGATCTGCAGCGTCGCCAGCTGGATCTGCAGCAGCAACTCAATGCGCTGCTGGGCCTCAAGCCTGACGTTGTCGTGCCCTTGTCGCCGTCGCTGCCCGCGCCCAGCGTGGACGCCGCGTCGATTCGCCAGCAGTTCGACGACGTCAGCCGTCGCCGGCCGGACCTGGTCGCGCTGCAGCTTGGCTATCGCGCGCAGGAGGCCACGCTGCGTGCCGCTGTGCTTGCGCAGTTTCCACCGCTGGCGATCGGTTACGACGCCTCGCAGGACAACAGCCGCGTGCGCAATGGCGGCCCGGCGGTGAACTTCACCTTGCCGCTGTTCGATCACAACCAGCACAACGTCGCCATCGCCAAGGCGACGCGCGAACAACTGCATCAGGAATACACCGTGCGGCTGGCGACCTCGCGCGACGAGGTCGATGCCTTGCTCGCGCAATACGCGCAGCTCGACGCACAGCAGAAGACGCTCGTCCCGGCCACCGACAGCGCCGTGCACGCCTCAGCGCAGGCCGGGCAGGCTGCGCAGGCCGGCCTGCTGGATCTGCGCAACGTTACCGATCTCCACGTCGCCGCCCTCAACCGGCAGCTGGCGCAACTGGCGACCGAGCAGGCCATGCTCGAACAACAGGCTGCGCTGGAACTGCTGGTGGGACGCGGCATGCCGACTGCTCTTGAACAGGATGTGATGGCCCCATGACTTATCGACTGCCATGGATTTATCGACTGCCATGGATCGCCGTGGTGCTGGCTGCCTGCGCGCTGTCCGCATGCTCCGGTGGTGAAGCGCCCGACGAAGCGACGGTGAGCGCCGCCGTGACCACCGTGCCGGTGAAGCAGGGCAGCCTGCCCGATACCGTGACCGCCTACGGCAATGCCGGGCCTGCCGCCGATGCGGCGCAGGTCGTCAATGTGCAGGCCGCCGGCCGTGTGCTGCGCTGGAACGTGACCGCCGGTGCATCGGTGAAGCGCGGCCAGTCGCTGCTTACGTTTGCGCTGGCGCCTTCCGCCGTGGCGGCCTATCAGCAGGCCGTGACGGCGCAGCAGCTGGCCGAAACGCAACGCGCGCATACCGCGCAACTGCTGTCGCAGCAGCTCGCCACGCGCGACCAGATGGAGCAGGCGGAAAAAGCCCTGCATGACGCGCAGTCCAACCTGGATGCCCTGGTGCAGCAGCAAGGCCGCAGCCCCACGGTGGACGTGAAGGCGCCGTTCGACGGCACCGTGGCGACGGTCGATGCGCAGCAGGGTGACAACCTGCAGCCGGGCGCGCCGCTGCTCACCGTCCAGCGCGGCGACGGCCTGGTGGTGACTGCCGGGGTGGAACGCGAGGCGATGGGGCGTGTGCAGGTAGGCGCCAAGGCCGAGCTGGTTCCCATCGATGGCGGCGAGGCCATGCATGGCACCGTGCGCCGCGTGGCGCGCACGCTCAACAAGAACACGCACCAGCTCGACGTGGAGATCGTGCCCGATGGCGCGCTTGTCGGTGGCGAAGGGTTCCGCGCCGAGATCGTGGTGGGCCAGTGGCAGGGCTGGTTGGTGCCCCGCGACTCGGTGCAGGGCGACGAAGAAGACCGCCACGTATTCCAGGTGGCGGATGGCAAGGCCAAGAGCGTGCCGGTGAAGGTGCTCGGTGAAACGGATGAGGTCACCGTTGCCACCGGTGCGCTCGACGCCAAGCTGCCGCTGGTGACGGAAGGCGCCACGCAGCTCGACGACGGCATGGTCGTGCGCATGCCGGCGGAGAAGACCAAGCCATGAGTCTGCCGACGTTGCTGGCACGGCACGCGCGTGCCATCGTCATCGTGGCCTTTGCGCTGGCGCTCGCGGGCCTGGCCAGTTCCTTTACGTTGCCGGTCGGCCTGTTCCCGCAGGTGTCGTTCCCGCGCGTGGTGGTGGATCTCGATGCCGGCGACCGTCCGGCCGACCAGACCGCCCTGCTGCTGACCCGCCCGGTGGAAGAAGCCATCCGTACCGTGCCCGGCGTGGCCGGCCTGCGTTCGGAAACCACGCGCGGTTCGGCACAGATTTCCGTGGACTTCGGCTGGGGCCGCGACATGATCGCGTCCACCCTGCAGGTGGATTCGGCCATCGCACGCGTGCTGCCCGGCCTGCCGGCCGGCGCGTCGTACAACGTGCGCCGCATGGACCCGACGGTGTTTCCGATCATCTCCTATGCGTTGCAGTCGGACACGCTGTCGCCCGTGGCGCTGCGCGACCTGGCGCAATACCAGATCGTGCCGCTACTCGCCTCGGTGCAGGGCCTGGCGCGCGTGGACGTGCAGGGCGGCGAAACCGCCGAAGTGGAAGTGGAGGCCGACCCGCGCAAGCTTGCGCAATACGGCCTGGGCCTGGACGACCTCGCCACCGTCGTCAACGGCGCCAACCAGCTGGCCGCCGTCGGCCGCCTGCAGGATCGCAACCAGCTTTACCTCGTGGTCGCCGATCACTCGCTGCAGCGCATCGAGGCCATCCGCAACATCATTGTGAAGAACGATGCGCACGGCTGGGTGAAGCTGTCCGACGTCGCCAGCGTGCACGATGGCTACGTGCCGCAATGGGTGAAGGTGAGCGAGGACGGCAAGGCCGCCGTGCTGTTCAACGTCTACGAGCAACCGGACGGCAACGCCGTGCAGATCGCCAGCGAAGTGCGCGCCAAGCTGGCCTCCTTCCGGCTGCCCAAGGGCGTGACGCTCAAGTCCTGGTACGACCAGAGCGAGCTGGTGGTGGAGTCCGCGCACAGCGTGCGCGACGCCGTGCTGATCGGCCTGCTGCTGGCGGCGGCGGTGCTGTTGCTGTTCCTGCGCAACCTGCGCGTGACGCTGATCGCCATGCTGGTGGTGCCGGTGACGCTCGCCGTCACCGTGCTGCTGCTGCAGGTGTTCGGCATGAGCTTCAACATCATGACGCTGGGCGGCATCGCGGCCGCTGTGGGCCTGGTGATCGACGATGTGATCGTGATGGTCGAGCACGTCGCGCGTCGCGCGGGCGCGCTGGAAGGTGGCGGCGAATCGGCGGTGCTGCCAGCGGCGCGCGAATTCCTGCAGCCGCTCACCGGTTCAAGCCTGGCCACGCTGATCGTGTTCGTGCCGCTGGGCCTGCTCAGCGGCGTCACCGGCGCGTTCTCCAAGGCCTTGTCGATCACCATGGCCAGTGCGCTCGCCGTGTCGTGGCTGGTCACCGCCTTCGTGGTGCCGCCGCTGCTGCGGCGCTGGGTGGATTTCCATCGCTGGCACGATCCCGGGCTCGACCACGAGCGCTGGCTGCCGCGCGCGCACGCACACCTGTACGACGCGTTCGCGCGGCGTCCCGCCTGGCTGCTGGCCTTCGTGCTGCCGTTGCTGGTGGTCGGTGGCGTGGCCTATACGCATGTCACCACGGGCTTCATGCCGTCGGTGGACGAAAGCGGCTTCGTGATGGACTACTACACGAAACCGGGTACGTCACTGCCCGAAACCGCGCGGCAGGTGGGGCAGGTGGAAGCCATCCTGCGCTCCATGCCGGAGGTGGACACGTTCTCCCGCCGCCTGGGCACCGGCCTGGGCGGCGACCTGGGGCAGTCCTACCACGGTGACTTCTTCGTGCGCCTGAAGCCGGACCACGAGCGCGCCACCGAAGAGGTCATGAGCGACGTGCGCGAACACATCGAGCACGAAGTGCCCGGCGTCGAGGTGGAACTGGCGCAGCTGATGGAAGACCTGATCGGCGACCTTACCGCCGTGCCGCAGCCGATCGAGATCAAGCTGTATTCGGCCGATCCGAAGACCCTGGTGCCGCAGGCGCAGAAGGTTGCCAAGGCCATCGCCGATATCCCCGGCGTGGTGGAGATCAAGGACGGCGTGCAGCTGGCCGGCGATGCGCTGAACGTGCAGGTCGATCCGGACAAGGCCACGCTGGAAGGCATGACGGCGGCCACCGTGACGCAGGCCATCAACAATGCGCTGACCGGCGTGGTGGCCACGCAGTTGCCGCAGGCCACCAAGAGCGTGGGCGTGCGCATCCGCATGCCGGACGCCATGCGGTGGAAGCTGCCGCAGCTGATGGAGCTGCCGGTGCGTGCGCCCGACGGGCATGTGTTCCCGCTGAGCCGCGTGGCCAGCATCGTCACCGAGAACGGCCAGCCGCAGATCTCGCGTGAGAACCTGCAGCAGATGGTTGCCGTGACGGCGCGCATCGACGGACGTGGCATGGGCGCGGCGGTGGCGGACGTGAAGAAGCTGCTGGCGCAGCCGGGCATGCTGGCCGCCGACACGCGCTACGAACTGGGTGGCCTGTACCAACAGCAGCAGATCGCCTTCGTGGGCCTGGCCAAGGTGTTCCTGATGGCGCTGGTGGCCGAGTTCGTGCTGCTGCTGTTCCTCTATGGCCGGGCCAGCCTGGCGTTCGTGGTAATGGGTTGCTCGCTGTTCTCGGCCACGGCGGTGTTCATCGCGCTGTGGCTGTGCGGGGTGGACCTCAACATCACCGCGATGATGGGCATGACGATGATCATCGGCATGGGCACGGAGATGGCGATCTTCTATGTGTCGGAGTACGTCACCCTCTCGCAGGGGATGCCGCCGCTGCAGGCCCTGCGCATGGCCAGCCGCGACCGTCTGCGCCCGATCACCATGACCACGCTCGCCGCCATCCTCACCCTGCTGCCGCTGGCGCTGGCCTGGGGACAGGGCGCAGGCATCCAGCAACCGCTGGCGATTGCTATCATCGCCGGACTGACCCTGCAGTACCCGCTGGTGCTGCTGGTGATGCCGACGTTGATTGGCCTGGTGGCCGGGCATGGACACCACCACCAGGACCATCGCGCGTAGGGGCCGTGAAACCTGCCGGGACGTGGTCCTGGCAGGTCCGCGTGGTGACCTGGAACAGACTCCACAAGAGACTGAAACAGGCTCGATAAAAGAACGGTAAGCAAGCGCCGAGCAAGATGCCGCCCATGAATTCCCCTGCCCAAGTCTTACGGCGGCTGCCCCCCGCCCTCTGGTTGCTGCTGCTCTTGCCGCTGCTGGCGGTGCTGTCGCCCGTCCCCATCGACGAGACGCGCTACCTGAGCATCGCGTGGGAAATGCGCCAGACCGGTCAGTGGGTCACGCTGCATCTCAACGGGCTGCCGTACTTTGACAAGCCGCCGCTGCTGTTTTGGCTGTTGAACATGGCGTGGGCCGTGCTGGGGCCCTCGCTGTGGGCTTCGCGCGCTCTGCTGGTGGCCTGCGGCATCGGTTGCGTGGCGCTGTGCGGGCGGCTGGAGCGACGGCTGGCCCCTGATGCCTCCGGGCAGGCCGGCTGGCTGATGCTCGGGCTGATCTTCTTCGTGCTGTACACCGGCGTGGTGATGTTCGACGTGCTGCTGTGCCTGTGGGTGCTGCTGGGCTTCGTCGCCACGGTTGACTACGTGCAACGGCGCGAGGGCAAGGCCCTGGCCCTGCTGTTCGTGGCCAGTGCACTAGGCGTGCTGGCCAAGGGGCCGGTGATGCTGCTGCATCTGGTGGGGCCGATCCTGCTCGCGCCCTGGTGGTCCATGCCGTCGCCGCGCGTGTCCTGGCGCACCGTGGTGACCCTGGTGCTGGTGGCGGTGCTGGGCGGCCTGCCGGCACTGGGCTGGGCGTGGGCGGCGGTGCATCACCTCAATCCCGCCGACGCGCAGGAACTGCTGCTGCACCAGACGGCGGGGCGCGTGGTGAAAAGCTTCGCGCACAACCGCCCGGTCTGGTGGTATCTGCCGTGGGTCCCCGTGCTGTTGCTGCCGTGGCCGCTGCTGCTGCGTTGGCGCCGTCTCGGCGCGGCGATGGGCGCATGGCGCGTGTCGCAGGCGGCGCGTTTCGGCCTGAGCGCGACCCTGCCGGCGCTGCTGGCGTTCTGTTTCGTCAGCGGCAAGCAACTGCACTACCTGCTGCCGGTGATGCCGGGCGCGGCGATCCTGCTCGGCGCGTGGCTGCGCCATGAGCCCGGGTTGCTGGCGGTGAAACGGTTGTGGATCTTGCTGGCCGCGATGGTGGGTGTGCTGGTGTGGGCGGTGCTGCGGCCGGCGCCGCTGGGCAGCGAACTGCTGGATCACGGCACCATCATGGCGTTGTACGTGTTGTCGGCGGGCCTGCTCGTGGCCGCGATGCTGCTGCTGTGGCTGGGGCGCGGCGCCGAGCTGGCATCGCGCGCCGCGCCGGTGGCGCTGCTCGTCGCGCTGGCCGCGCTGCCGCTGGTGCGCCTGCAGGCAGTCAGCTCGCTCGACGTGCGGGGGCTGGCGCAGCAGGTGAACGAGCTGCGCTCACGCGGCGTGCCGCTGGCGCATACGGCCAACGAACCCGGTCTGCTGACCTTCCTTGCGCGCATGCCCTCGCCGCTTCCCGAGGCGCGTGATGCGGTGGGCTGGTGCGCGGAGCATCCCGATGGCGTATTGCTGGCCTATGCCACCGGCGGCAAGGCGCCGGCCGGCGCGATCGCCAGCACGCGGCTGGCCAATGGCTGGGTCGCGCTGCTGCCTGCGCCGTTGGTGGTCAGTCGCCCCAAGGTGATCGACAAGTCGGGCGACGCAGGCGCTGATTAAGCGTTGCGGACGGGGCTTGAGAGCCTGTTCAAAATCTCGCTGCAGCACCTTTTTCCCCTCACCGTCATTCCCGCGAACCCCGAAAAGGGGGCAAGAGCGGGAATCCAGTGCCTTTAAGCGCCATCGAAAGCCGAAAGTCACTGGAT
Organism: Dyella japonica A8; assembly: GCF_000725385.1. Lineage (NCBI taxonomy): Bacteria > Pseudomonadati > Pseudomonadota > Gammaproteobacteria > Lysobacterales > Rhodanobacteraceae > Dyella > Dyella japonica. The sequence goes on from NZ_CP008884.1 coordinate 1,154,845, forward strand.
TTTAAGCCGCCATCGAAAGCCGAAAGTCACTGGATTCCCGCTCTTGCCCCCTTTTCGGGGTTCGCGGGAATGACGATGAGGAAACTTGGGATCTGAGGGAGATAGTGAACCGGCCCTAAGGCCGGTTGACGCTCGCCGCGCTGCCCATGGGGGCGTTGTCGTTGGCCGGAGCGGTGGGCTCGATGGGGGCGATGAAGTCGCCGAGCTGGCCATACACGACGCGATTGCGGCCATCGCGCTTGGCCTGGTAGAGCGCGTTGTCGGCATCGATCATCAGCTGGTGCAGGTCGTACCCGCTGCGGTCGGTGGACGCCACGCCGAAGCTGGCGGAAATGATGACGTGCCGGGTCTCACCCCAGAGCGGCGCGGCGGCGATGGCCTGGCGGATACGTTCCGCGCGCTCGCGCGCCTGCGAGGCGCTGCAGTCGGGCATGAATACGGCGAATTCCTCGCCGCCAAGGCGTCCAAAGATATCGTGGCGCCGCAGGTGGTGCTGGCAGGCGGCGACGGCGCGCTTGAGCACGAGGTCGCCGATGACGTGCCCGTGCGTGTCGTTCACGTCCTTGAAGTGGTCCAGGTCCAGCAGCACCAGGCAGGCATCGCGCGTCGACCTGGCGGAGACGCGCAGGGCCACTTCCACCTCGTCGACAAAGTGCTGGCGACTGTGCACGCCGGTCAGGCTGTCGCGGGTCGCGAGCCGCTTGAAGCGCAGCTGTGAACGCTTGGTGCGCAGCAGCCAGAAGGCGATGGACGCCACGATGGTCAGCAGCAGGGCGATATACAGCCGGCTGGTTTCCATCTCCTTGCGATCCAGTTTGCGCTGCAGCTGCAGGATCTCGTTCTGCTTGTTCAGCGCGTCGACCTGCACCTTGTTGGCCAGCAACTGCTGCCTGACGGTCTGGTAGGCGAGGGCGCGGGCCGTCACGTCAGTGAGATAGCCCTTGTCCGCGTCCATGTACTTCTCGTGGTAGTCCAGCGCGGCCTGCACATTGCCCAGCCGGTTTTCCACGTTGTACAGCACCTGGTACGCCTGGCTGCGCGATTGGGCGTACTCGTCCCGCACGGAGTCGTCGAGGGTGGCGTTGGCGTACTTGCGTGCCTGTGCCAGGTCGCCCCGTTCCCAATAGGCGCGTGCGAGCAGGGTGTCGAAGCTCGCGATGAGCGCGGGGTAGCGATACGCACGCACTTCGTCGTAATGCGACTGCAGCAGTGCCAGGGCCTCGTCGGCGCGGCCCTGCTTGATCGCGTAGTCGGCGCGGTCTGCCCGCATCTCATTGCCGAACAGTTCCTGCTTGTTGGCCAGGCAGGCATCGATGCCGCGATCGAAGCCAGGGTCGGTGCCCTTGATGTCGCCGTTGCGGTAAAGCGCGTGCAGCTTGAAGGACATGCCCTGGCATGTGTGGTCGCGCAACGCGGGGTCGTCCAGGATCTGCTGCGCGTAGCCCGAGGCGAGATCGTACTGGCCCGCCATGGCCAGGAATTGGGCCGCTTCGCCCAGCGCCTGGTAGCGGGCCTCGGTGTCTTTCACGGTCGGCAGCTGATCGATGAGCATGTTCAGCCGGGTGAACGCATCTTCGTAACGCCGGCCGTAGCCCAGGATATTCACCAGGGTGGCCGTGGCCCTGACCTGCAGCGTCGCGTCGCCGGACAGGTTGATCACTTCGGTGAGCTGGGGCTTGGCCTGCTCGTAGCGGCCCTCGTAGGCCGTCTGCCAGGCATCCAGGTAGCGAAGCCGCCATTGCCGGGCCAGGGTGAGTTCGTTCTTCCGCTGGTCAAGCTCGCCCAGCAGCTTGAGGAATTCGTCGTGGTTGGAGGTCTTGATGCGGTCGGCCCGGTCCAGCATCTCCTCGGTGCCTTCCACGGAGGGCGGCGTGGCCGCGACGGCCGCACCCATCCACAGCCCCGGCAGCAGGCATGCCGCCAGGAGCAGGTTCCGGCAATGGCGGCCGGAACGGACCATCAGCAGGCGGTCTCGCCAGCCGGGCGCAGGCGGGCGCCTGCCTCCCGCGTTTCCAGAAACCCGATCACGATCGACATGCATTTCCCCCTGGAGGCAAATAGTACGGTGACAGCATGCGGATGGTCATGCCCGACGTTTTCCGCGATGTTGTCGCCCTGCATCCGCGGGGCGCCGGCCGGATCCATGCCGGGTTTCCGAATGACGGCACGCACACCGGCCATCGGCATCGTCCGGGCCGGGCTGCGGTGGGCGGGCGTTGTTCCTGCCCGTCCAGGGCGTAGGGAGGGCGTGGAGGCGATCCCTCTCCTCGCACCCACCCGATGGTCCTGTCGCCACGTCCGACAGTGCGTGGATGCTCCGTATCCCCGGCTCCCCGGTCTCGCGACTGTCTGGCTGCCGCTGGGTTTCCGATCATAGCCCCGTTCCCTGGCCGAAATGTGCACACCGCGGGTAGCTCCGCAGCGCAGGCCGGGCGCGATATCGGGCGCAGTGAGATCAGCACGTGCGCCGGTGTGGCGTCATGCGCCGCCAAGGAAGGGAACGACGGCGGCAAGGAACGCTTCGGTGTGTTCGCCGTGCAGGCGATGTCCGCTGCCAAGTTGCCGTGCGGTGGCCCGGGGAAGCCGCGACGCCAGCAGCGGCAGGCGCGTGGTGACGAGTCCGTCATCGCGGCCGGCGAGCAGCAGGCAAGGCACAGGCAGGGTGGCGAGGCGGTTCCACCATAGCGGCATCGGGCGGCGCAGCTCCGGCAGCACCGAACGGGCGGAGCGGACATCGAAACGCCGCAGGAGGACGAGCTGGAGCAGGCGACCCAGGCCCAGCCGTCCCAGGGAGCCTTTCCATGCCGGTGGCGATGACGCCGCGGCGATGGCGGCGGCATCGCTGTCATCGCAAGGCGGTACGGGCGCGGCTTCCACCACCACTCGCCGGATGCGTTCCGGTTGGTGTGTCGCCAGCTTCAGCGCGAGGTGGCCGCCCAGCGAGTGGCCGATCAGGCTGACCTGTGGCAGCGCCAGCGCGTCGAGCAGCGCGATCAGATCCTGTTCGAAATCCATCAGCGCGTAGGTGGATGTCCATTGGCTGCGGCCATGCCCGCGAAGATCTGGCGCGATGACCCGAAAGCCCAGCCGCGCCAGCGTCACGGCGGTGGTTTCCCAGCTGGCCGAGCGGCTTGCGAAGGCGTGGATCAGCAGCACCGGCGCGCCGCCCTCGTCGCCACAGGTGCGATAAGCCATGCGATGGCCACGCACTTTCACGAAACGGTACGTCGACAGGCGGCTTTCCATGGCGCGCGGGTCCGGCGGTTGAATCGTCGCCATGGTGCATGGCCCTGGCGGGATGCGACAGCAGGAAGAATGTCACTGGTTCGTGGTGGTCGCGCATCGCTATGATCGCGTGGTTCATGCGGAACAGCCGTGGCCCTGCCCATGCTGCCGGTGCCACGCGGTGATGCGGACGTGCTTCATCGCACAAGCCGCCGATCCGCCATGGCCACCCCATTGAGCGTAGGAGCTTGGATATGCGGTTCATGCGCTTTCAGCAGGACGGACGAACGGGTGTGGCGGTGGACGCCGGCGATGGATGGCGCGCACGCTTCCTCGACGAAGAAGGCGTTCCCTTCGATGTCAGCGTTATCGCCGCGAGCGACGAAGCGACGCGCACGGCATGGATCGACCGCCTGCAAGGTGGCTTCGCCCTCGACGCGGACCGCGTCACTTGCCTGCCGCCGGCTGCCCATCCGGGCAAGATCATCTGCCTTGGACTCAACTATCGCGATCATGCCCGCGAAATCGAGCTGCCATCGCCGTCCTATCCCACGCTGTTCGCGCGCTTTGCCTCGAGCCTGGTCGGCCACGGGCAACCGCTTGTGCGCCCGCGCGTGTCCAGCAAGTTCGATTACGAAGGCGAACTGGTCCTGATGCTTGGCCGCGGTGGCCGGCACATCGCGCGGGAGGACGCGCTCGATCATGTCTTCGCCTATGGCGTGTTCAACGATGCTTCGGTACGCGATGTCCAGTTTCGTACCTCGCAGTGGACCATGGGCAAGAACTTCGACGGCACGGGCGCGTTCGGCCCGTGGCTGGTCACCGCCGACGAACTGCCGCCCGGCGCCACCGGGCTGATGCTGGAGACGCGCCTCAACGGCGAGGTGATGCAGCGCGCCTCCACCAGCGACATGGTGTTTGGCGTGGCGCAGACCATCGCCATCATCAGCGAAGGCATGACGCTTGCCGCTGGCGACCTGATCGTGATGGGCACGCCCTCGGGCGTGGGTTCGGGACGCAAGCCGCCGGTGTACATGAAGCCCGGTGACGTGTGCGAGGTATCCATCGAACGCATCGCGACCTTGCGCAACACGGTGGTGCAGGAGTCGTGACACCGGCGGGCGCGAGGCGCCCGCCGGTGTCGACATTACTTGCTTGGCTTGGGTTTGGACGGCTTCGTCGGCTTCGTCGGCTTCTTGGGTTTCGTCGGCTTCGTGGGCTTGGAAGGGCTGGTCGGGTTCGTCGGTGGGGACGGCGCGGTCGTGCCGCCGCCACCCTTCAGCGCGGCCAGCGCATCCAGCAGCGTCTGGCCCTTGGGTGTGCCCAGGCCGGTGCACGCATCCCAGCCGGCCGTCGCATTGAACTTGCCGTTGTTGCCTTGCGTGATGTCGTTGAATGCGCTTTCGCCGATGCCGTAAAGCGCCGCATGGGGATCGCCGACGCTCTGTCCCAGCTGCTGGTTGAAGCGCGCGATCAGCGCGGCCCACAGCGGCGCCACCGCGCTGGTGCCGCCGATGACCTGGCTTTGTCCATCCACCAATACCTGGTAGCCCGTGTTGGGGTCGGCATCGCCGGCCACGTCGGGCAGGCCACGGCCCACGTAGCCGTTGGCGCCAGCGGGCACCTTCGATGACTGCTGCCACGTGGGCAAGGCAAAGCTTGCGCTCACGCCGCCGCCCGTGGCGCCCTCGTTGGTGGACAGGTCGTTCCACACCACCTCGCTGGTGATCGCCGTGCCGGCACCGTGGAGCGTGGTGCCGCCGCAGGCCAGCGCGTAAGGGCTGGAAGCGGGAAAGTCCACATGCGGGTTGTTGTCGCTCTCGCCATCGGTGTAACCGCTGTCGCCACAGGCCACGGTGACGGTGACGCCCATCGCGGCGGCATCCTGCAGCGCGCTCTGCATGGCGCTGAGCGAGGACGCGGACCAGTTGTCCTCCGGACCGCCCCAGCTGATCGAGATGACCGAGGGATGGTTGGCGGCATCGTGCGCCGCCTGCGAGATGGCTTCGTAGAAACCCTGGTCGGTATTGGGCGCGAAGTACAGGGCAATGGCGGCGCCGGGGGCCAGCGCGCCGATCACTTCGACGTCGAGCATCACCTCGCCATCGGCGTCGCCGCCGGGCTGACTGGTGCCGCCCTGCACGGACACCACGTTGACCGCAGGCACCTTGAGGCCGAGCGATTGCATGTAGCTGGTGAAATCCGTCTGCGTGAAACCGCCACCCAGTTCGATCACCGCCACCGTCTGGCCGGTGCCGTCGAGGTTCGCCGGGAACTGGTAGAGCGAGCCCAGCTGCACGGGCGTGTACGTCGTCGCCGGCGGCGTGGCCGCACGGCGGAAATGAGGGCGTGCAATGGGGCGCTTGTCCAGGCCGAGCACCGCGATGACGGACGGCGAGATCGTGCTGGGCAGGGAGGGCGGCAGGTGGCATCCGATCATCGCCGGTCCGCCGTCGGGCATCTGGTAGCTTCCGAACGCCACGCCGAACGCCTGCTGCAACTGCTGCGGCGTACCGCGCAGGTGCATCACGCGACGATTCAGCGCGCAACTGATCTCGGTCAGGCCATGCTCGCTCGCGAACTTGCGGATCACGTCGGCGTCTGCCGGATCCGCACCCCATTGCGTGCCGAAATCCGCACGCGGCAGAGCCGGCTGGTGCGGCCACGTGGCCGGTTCAGGATGCCTGCCCCCGCGATGGCGCATGACGATGGTGACATCCATCGGCTCCGTACCTTCATGCGGTCCCAGGTAGCGTGCTTCGTTGGCCAACGGCCAGTGATGGCGGCGGGCAGCGGTCGTGCTCATGGTCTGTCTCCTTGGGCGGCAGGCGGGTCGAGACTGCACTGTCGAATGTTGCAGCGGGGTGTTTGCCGTGCAGTGCGTTCATGCATGGTGCGGTTTGGGTGTCTCACCGTCCGCGTCAACCTGCCTTCCGTCGCCGCTGCAAGGAGGCGCTAAAATGCGCCAATGTCTTGCCTGAGCATTCATCCATGAGCTATCCCGCCGTCCGCATGCGCCGCATGCGTCGTGATGCCTTCTCCCGCGCACTGATGCGCGAGAACACGCTGCTGGCCAGCGACCTGATCATGGTGGCCTTTGTCATCGAGGGCGAAGGACAGCGTGAGCCGGTACCCTCCATGCCGGGGGTGGATCGGGTGTCCATCGATGAATTGCTGAAACTGGCCGGTGAATGCGAGCGCCTGGGCATCCCCGCGCTCGCGCTGTTTCCCTCGCCGGGTTCGTCGGTGAAGAGCGAAGACGCGCGCGAGGCGTGGAATCCCGATGGCCTGATGCAGCGCGCGACGCGTGCGCTCAAGGCGACGTATCCGGACCTGGGGCTGATCGGCGACGTGGCGCTCGATCCCTACACCACGCACGGACAGGATGGCCTGATCGACGAGCACGGCTACGTGATGAACGAGCCGACTATCGAGGCGCTGATCAAGATGTCGCTGGCGCAGGCCGAGGCGGGCATGGATTTCGTGGCGCCGTCGGACATGATGGATGGGCGCATCGGCGCGATCCGCGATGCACTGGAAGCGGCCGGTTACATCCATACGCGCATCCTGGCGTACTCGGCGAAGTACGCCTCGGCGTTCTACGGCCCGTTCCGCGACGCGGTGGGCTCGGCGGGCAACCTGGGCAAGGGCAACAAACACACGTACCAGATGGACGTGGGTAACAGCGACGAAGCGCTGCGCGAGATCGAGCTGGACATCCACGAAGGCGCGGATGCGGTGATGGTGAAGCCGGGCATGCCATATCTGGACGTGCTGCGCCGGGTGAAGGATGCGTTTGGCATGCCGACCTTCGTTTATCAGGTGAGCGGCGAGTACGCGATGCTGAAGGCGGCTGCGCAGAACGGGTGGCTGGATGAGAAGGCGGTGGTGCTGGAGTCGTTGACGGCGTTCAAGCGAGCGGGGGCGGATGCGATCCTGACTTATTTCGCTGTGGATGCCGCGCGGTGGTTGCGCGGGGAGTGATGCTGCGCTTTTGTCTCCTCCATCCTTCCGCGGCGCAGGAGTGGCCATGGATGGTGGTGGCTTTGAGGAGTGAGGAGGGGGTTGGGGTGAGGGGTGGGTGTTCACCTCACCGCTTCGTTCTTTAGCCGTCATCCCTGCGAACCCCGAAAAGGGGGCAAGGGCAGGGATCCAGTGACTTTGCTCTAGGCCTGCGGCTTTAGCGATACCGCGACCTGGCTCGCCTGCGGCGGGCTTCCGCCCTCCTGCCGGAGGGCGGGTCACTTTTCTTTGCTTGCCCAAAGAAAAGTAACCCAAAGAAAGGGCCCCCGGATGACGCGCCTTCCGGGCTTAGCCCGGAAGGTACGCAGGCGGGTTCCGGGCTTTTCGACGGGGCATCCTGCCCCGACGAAAAGTGCCAGGGATCCCTCCCTGGCACCCCTGCGGGGCCTGATCTCCACCCGCCCGCCGCGTCATACGGGGACCCGGTAGGTCAAAAGCCAAAAGCCAAAAGCCAGAAGCCAAAAGCCAAAAGCCAAAAGCCAAAAGCCAAAAGCCAAAGCAAGAACCCGAGCCGTTAGCGGAACATCCCAAGGTGGCGGGTTCTTTGTGGGAGCGCACCCTGTGCGCGACAGCGGCGTCTCGTGATTACCGCTCCGTTGGCTTGTCGCGCACAGGGTGCGCTCCCACAGAAAAGCGCGCGACCGTGTGGGTCTCATCGGCACCGAAGCGAAGCGCTGCTTTAAGTCCTCATCGCCCTGGCGCGTTGCGAAGCGCTTGGAAGTACCCGCTGTGTAGAGGCGGAGGTAGTCGAGTCACAACGTTCCTCACCCGTTAGGGCTTATCCCAACGAAATGCTGCCAGCTCTGGCTCTCAAGGCCATTTTCTTTGGGTTACTTTTCTTTTGGGCCAGCAAAAGAAAAGTGACTCGGCCTTCGGCAGAAGGTCGAAACGCCCGCTGCGTAAGCGGCCCGATCGCGGGATCGTCTGAGGCGACAACCAACCGCAAAGTCACTGGATCCCGGCCTGCGCCGGGATGACGGCTCTTATGAAACGGAGTGGTCGGATTGCAAAAGCCCCAGCAGCGTTCCACGCCCCCAAAAAACGGCCCAACCCAACGCTATCGGACATGCATGGCATAACGAACGCCTCAAAACACGAGGTGCCCACCACCCCGCGCCCATGCCATCGCCTTCGACCGTCGGCCGTTCCACCGCGTCGCCACGACAAACCACAACGTCGCCTCACTCACTCCGATAAACCCCCAACTCCGCCCGCACCCCCAACCCCTGCATGAACGCCGCCGGGTCAAAGCGCTCCTTGGCATAGCGCGCCTGCATCACCGCCTTCGCCGCGGACATATGCGACTCGTCGATCCATTCCACCACCGTCATCACGTTGAACTCGCCGCCGAGGTCAGGCTGTGTGAGCACCAGGTTCTGACAACAGCCCGGCAACTGGTCCAGTGCGCGCTGCGTCAGGTGCAGCCGTTCCAGGAAGGCGTTCCATCCGGTGGCGGGAACGTTGAAACGGTCGATGCGGTAGACCGGCCGGCGGTCGAAGGCGATGGCTTGGCTCATGGGTATGCACTCACGTTGAAGTGCGTGGCACTCTAAGACCTCAACCAAAGTTGAGGTCAAGGGGCGTCGCATGGGCAAGTTACCGGGGCATGGGTTGCCGATGACTCTTGGCGTGGGCGAGGTGGCGCGGCGCAGTGGCGTGGCGGTGTCCACGCTGCATTTCTACGAGGCGAAGGGCTTGATCCGCAGCGAACGGACGGCGGGCAACCAGCGTCGTTACGCACGGGCGGTGCTGCGACGCGTGTCCTTCATCCGGGTGGCACAGCGCGTGGGCATTTCGCTGGCGGATATTGCCGCCGTGCTGCAGACCTTGCCGGCGACGGCAGCGCCGAGCCGGGAGGATTGGGCCAGGTTGTCCGCCGCGTGGCGGGAGGAACTGGACGAGCGCATGGCGCAGCTGAAGAAGCTGCGCGATACGCTGGATGACTGCATAGGCTGCGGCTGCCTGTCGATTGACCGGTGTCGCCTGCGCAATCCGCAGGACAGGCTGGGTGACGAGGGCGTTGGCCCGCAACGCCTGCTGGTGAAGAAGCGCTGAGGGCTTGGTGGGAGCGCACCCTGTGCGCGACTGTCACGCGGGGTGCCGCCTCGTTCATCGGTTCCTGCGTGGCGATGGACGGCCAGGCGTCAACCAAGCGGTGAAGTGACGTGCGAGTCTGCGGTCGCGCACAGGGTGCGCTCCCACATGGTGAGGTTCCGCATGGAAAACGGCATCACACGTACTGCGCGATGCCGTTGCCGAATGACCAGTTTTCCTTGCCCGTCTCCAGCAGGTTGATGAAGACATCCTGCGGGCGCAACCCCGGCTCCTCGCTCAGCAGCTCGGCGGTGCGTTTGTAGAAGGCCTGCTTCTGCTCCACGGTGCGCGTGTTGTTGCAGGCGATCTGGATGATCACCAGGTCGTCGCTGCGTGTGATGTCGAGGTAGTGGGGGTCGTAGTCGAATTCATCGGCGTCATGCTGGTGCATCACGATGAAACGGTCGTTCTGCGGGACGTTGAACGACTCGGTCATGGCGCGATAGATGCTGTTGCGGATCGCGGCCAGGTGGTGCGGGCTCTTGCCGCGGCGGAGCGAGATGCGTACGAGAGGCATGGGGTTCTCCAGCGGGGATCAGGGTTGGGAAACGTGGCCGACCGCATAGTGCTGGCCGGGCAGTGGGGTGGCGGGTATTTCGTTCCACAGGCGGAAGTTCACGCGCGTCCAGGTGGTTGGCTCAAAGGCGCTGATGGCGGCGAGCGCGCCGCGCTCGACATCGCGTTGCAATTGGGCGTGCTGCTCCTGGCGTAGCGCATCGAGTGGAGCGTAGGGCGGGATGGGCTGGATCTCGCGTGTGGCAAAGCGGGCGTGACGGGCTTGCGGCGAGAGATACGCATCCCACACCGGCCATATCCGGATGGAGGGCCAGCCGAACGCCTCGACGAGGCGGGCGAAGCCCTCGCTGCCAAGAAAACGCTGCATCGCGGCGCTGTCGCGCCATACATAGAACGGTGCATAGAGGTTTTCGGCCGATGCCGTGCCACGTTCCGCGTGCAGGTAGCTCTTCAGCAGCAGTCCGTCGAAGTGGTCGAGCATGGGGCCCTTCTCGGCGATGCGCTGGCGGATGATCGCCATGTCGTAGTCCGCAGGCAGGGTGAAGCCGTATTGCATGGCGATCATGCGTGCATCTCCTCGGTGCTTGACGGGGACTAGGCTACGGCGGACAGTATCATCCTGAAAATTGGAAAATAATGGACAAACAGTCCATTAAAACAGGATGGTTGCCATGCGGCGGATCACCTTTGACCTCGATGTGCTGCGCACCTTTGTTGCCGGCGTGGAGCTGGGCAGCTTCGCCAGGGCCGCGGAGCGCCTGAGCCGCTCGACCTCGGCCGTGAGCGCGCAGCTCAAGAAGCTGGAAGAACAGGCGGGCGTGCCGGTGTTGCGCAAATCCGGACGCGGCATGGTGCTGACCGAAGCAGGTGAAACCATGCTCGCCTACGCCCGCCGGCTGCTGGAGCTCAACGACGAGGCAGCGGCCGCGCTGCACGGTGCCGAGCTGGAAGGTTGGGTGCGACTGGGCCTGCAGGAAGATTTCGGCGAAAGTCTGCTTACCGACGTGCTGGGGCGTTTCGCCCGTGCGCATCCGCGCGTGAAGGTGGAAGTGCGCATCGCCCGCAACGTGGAATTGCTCGACCGCATTGCTTCGGGCCGCCTCGACCTGGCACTGGCCTGGGAGGCCGGCGGGGCTACCGCGCATGCCGAGCGCGTGGGCACCGTGCCGTTGCGCTGGATCGGCGGCGCCGGTGCCACGCCCGCGTGGCCGCGCGACGACGGCGAGCCGCTGCCGCTGGTCATGCTGGAGGCGCCGTGCATCATGCGCGCCGCGGCCACCGCGGCGCTGGACCGCGCGAACATCCCCTGGCGCATTGCCTTTACCAGCGCCAGCCTGGCGGGAACATGGGCCGCCGTGGCGGCCGGCCTTGGCGTGTCGTTGCGCACGCCTCATGGTCTGCCGGCCAGCGTGCGCGCGCTGTTGCCACACGAGACGACGCTGCCCGCCCTGGGCGAACTGGGTTTGTGCCTGCATCGCGCGGATGCCGAACCCTCGCCGGCCGTGGAGCGGCTCGCCACCATCCTGACCCAGCAGTGGCGAGGGCTGCCGTCGGCTGCGTGATTCGCGACGAAGATCACCGACTCACCCGATAGTGATCGGCTTATGGCGCGGCGGCGTGGAATAATGCGGATCCCCCGAATGGAGTGTGCGAGTGGATAGCCACCATTTCCTGGAGACGGCGCTGGTTTTCCTGGTGGCGACGGTCATCGCGGTACCGCTGACCAAGCGTTTCCGGTTGGGCTCGGTATTGGGCTACCTGGTGGCGGGCGTGGTGATCGGTCCGCAGGAACTGGGCCTGGTCTCCGATACCTCGGGCGTGGCGACCATTTCCGAATTCGGCGTGGTGCTGATGCTGTTCGTGATCGGCCTTGAGCTGTCGCCGCAACGCCTGTGGGTGATGCGGCGACAGGTGTTTGGCACGGGCCTGTTGCAGGTGATGGCGACCAGCCTGGTGATCGGCGCGGCGGCCTACTTCCTGTTCGGCTTCACGGTGAACGCGGCGGCGATCGTCGGCGGCAGCCTGGCCTTGTCGTCGACGGCGTTTGGCCTGCAGATCCTTGCCGAGCGTAAGGAAGCCGGCACGGCGTATGGCCGGCAGGCGTTCGCCATTCTGCTGTTCCAGGATCTTGCCGCCATTCCCCTGATCGCCGCCGTGCCCTTGCTGGCGAGTGCGTCGACCACGCATGGCTTCGACCCTTACGCGGTGCTGCGCACCGTGGCCGCCATCGTGGCGGTGATGGTCGGCGGCCGCTACCTGTTGCGTCCGGTGTTCCGTTTCGTGGCCAAGGCGGACAACGTGGAAGTGTCCACGGCGACCGCACTGCTGGTGGTGCTGGGCACCGCGTGGCTGATGGAAGTGGTCGGCGTGTCCGCCACGCTGGGCGCCTTCCTTGCCGGCGTGCTGCTGGCGGATTCGGAATACCGGCACGAACTGGAATCGCACCTCGAGCCGTTCAAGGGCCTGCTGCTCGGCCTGTTCTTCATCAGCGTCGGCATGTCGATGGACATCATGCTGCTGGTCCACGAGCCCGGGAAAGTGCTCTTGCTGGTGCTGGCCCTGTTGCTGGCCAAGGGCGCGCTGCTGTGGCCGCTGGGGCGCATCGTGGGCGGCCTCAACGGACGCGATGCCTTGCGTCTTGCCGTGCTGCTTGCCTGCGGTGGCGAATTCGCCTTCGTGGTGCTCAAGCTCGCCGGCGACCAGAACCTGATCAGCGACCGGCAGCATGGCCTGCACGTACTGGCCATCACCTTGTCGATGGCACTCACCCCGCTGATGGTGGCGGGCCTGGGCCGCGTGCTGCAGAAATCCGAGACCAAGAAGGAGAAGCGCGAGTTCGACACCATCGTGACGGACTCGCCGCGCGTGATCATCGCCGGCTACGGACGCATGGGCCAGATCGTGGCGCGTATGCTGCGGGCACAGGGCATTCCGTTCGTGGCGCTCGACCATTCGGTGGAGCAGATCGATCTCGTCCAGCGCTTCGGCAAATGGAGCGAGCTCTTCTACGGCGATCCGGCGCGGCCGGAACTGCTGCGCGCCGCGCAGGCCGACCGTGCCGAGGTGTTCGTGCTGGCGGTGGATGATCCGGAAGCGAGCCTGCGCACCGCGCGCGTGGTACGTCGCCTGTATCCCGACCTCAGGATCATCGCGCGTGCACGCAACCGCCAGCACGTGTGGCGCCTGATGGACCTGGGCGTGGAAATGCCGGTGCGCGAAACGTTGTATTCCAGCCTCAAGATGACGCGGCAGACGCTGGAAGCTCTGGGCATCTCGGCGGAAAAGGCCGCCGACCAGGTCGAGCGCTTCCGCCGTCAGGACGCCGAACTGCTCAAGCGCCAGTACCTGGTCTATGACGATGACGCGCGCATTGTGCAGACCACGCGCGAAGCACTGGCCGACCTGGATCAGTTGTACCAGGCTGACGCTTCGCCCGAGGCAAAGCGCGAACGCGAAGAGCCCACGGACGCCAAGCCCAACGACGAAGACGTGACGCGCTGATCGCCACCGCAGCGCATGCGCACATACACACACGATTTCCTGCGCAGCGTGCCGGACGCGCATGCGTGGCAACTTGCGGTGAATTCGTAACTCATTTCGCCGTGAATCAGGAAAGATGGCGCCGCCTGAGGGTCGTGCCGCCGGGGGGCGGACCACCTGACGGATCGGGCTTGCCCGATGTCGGTCTGATCTTGCATGAGCCAGCGCGAGCAGCACCATCCGGTTGTCATCCGCTTCGGGCGACTGGGTGACACCATCTTGTTGCAACCTCTGTTGCGCAAGCTAAGGCACCGCTACGGCGGCGCCTGCCGGCTCGTCTCGCTGGGTGAATGCTCGCGGGTGTTGTACGAAGGCAGTGAAGACGTGGCGGAAGTACGCCATTTCGACAGCCAGTACGGCGCGCTCTGGTTCAATCCGCAGCGCCTGCGCACGGCCTTCTCGTTGCGCGAATTGCGCGAATCGCCGTTCTATATCTGCGAGCCGGATGTGCGCACGCGCACCAAGGTGCGGCCCATGCTGGCGCTTGCCGGCATTCCGGCCAGGCACTGCGTCTTCATCGAAGACACGCCGCTGCACCAGGACGAGCACTGGGTGGACTGGCTGATGCGCTTTGCCGATGAGACGCCGGCCGCATTCCGCGATGCATGGCGCTGTGGTGACGACCTGCCGCGCGCCCCCCAGCTGGAACCCACGCCGGTGGAACTGGGGGACGCACAGCAATGGCTGGCGCGACGGAGCCTGCAGGGATACCCGCTGGTGCTGCTGCAGCCGGCGAACAAGCGCACCATGCGCTGGAACGGTATACGCAAGCGCGAAGACGACGACAAGTCGTGGCCGGTGGAGCGTTGGGCCGCGCTGTGCAAGGCCATCATCACCGAGATGCCCGATGCGCGCGTGGTGTTGTGCGGCTCGGCCGCCGAGGCGGCTTACCTGGCCACCATCGGCGAGGCCGCGCGACACGAACACGTCATCGTTCCACACGGTGGCTTGCCGCTGGGTCACCTGCGCGCGCTGCTGCATGTCGCGCACAGCATGGTGTCCGTCGACACGGGGCCGGCGCATCTGGCGGCGGCCGTGGGTTGCCCACTGGTGGTGTTGTTCGGCAACCGCTGGCCGTCGACGTGGAAGCCACGCAGCGCGAGTGGCAGCGCCGTGCACGCCATCGGCGGCCTGCCGGACGTGCCACGCGTGGATCACATCGGCCTCGATGACGTGGTGCAGGCGTGGCGCCAGTTGCCGCCACGTCCGCTGCGGGCCGCGCGCCGCCTCGTGCAGGAGGCGCTTTAATCCGCCGGTTGGGCCGGTTGCCGCAACATCTGCCGTACGCTGGGGATGCTTCCCGTGCTGCGCGCGGCCAGTTCGTGAGCGATGTCGATGTAGCCGATCGCGCGCGCCACGTCCGCGGCGGTGCGCCCGAAGGCATCTTCGGCCTGGCGATCGGCGCCGCGCGCCAGCAGCACGCGTGCGGGCGCGAGGAGTGCATGCATCGCGCACGCGTGCAGCGCGGTGACGCCGCGCTGGTCGGCGTGTTCAAGCACGGCGCCGGCGTCCAGCAACACCGGCACCAGGGCGCCGATGTGGGTGGGGTCGCATTCGCTTCCCGGGCGCAGGTGAGCGCCGAGCAACAGCAGTAGCGGCGTCTTGCCTTCCTTGTCGGCGAGGCTGACGTCCGCACTGCGCTTCAGCAGGGCATCGAACAGGCGTCGCGCGCGCAGGCTGTCGTTGTGAGCGAAGCCGTATTGTGCGGCGGCATGCAGCGCGCCGTGGCCGCGCGCGTCCACGGCATTCACATCGGCACCGCCATCGAGCAACTGCTCGGCGATTTCGGGATAACCCATCGCTCCGGCGATCATCAAGGCCGTTGCCTCGCCCGGCAGGCGCTGGTCGACGGCGGCGCCGTTCTGCAGCAGCAGCGCGACCAGCGCGTCGCGGCGCGCGCTTACCGCAGCGGCCAGCGGGGTCATGCCGTTGGTGGCCGCCAGTGCGGCATCGGCGCCCTTGTCCAACAGCAGCGCGGCGACCTCGCGTTGTCCCGCGCCACAGGCATGCAGCAGGGCGGTGGCGCCCTGGCGATCCTGCGCGTCGACGGCGAAGCCCAGCTCCAGCATGCGTTCTACCGCCGCGAGCGCGCCGGCCTTGGCGGCCGCGGGCAGGTCGTCGGCGCGCAGCGGGCGTGTGGGCCGCGCCCAGTCGCCCCAGTTCATCCAGCGCTCGATGGCCTCGTGCTCCAGCGAAAGGCCGAGCGGCGTCTCGCCGTTGGCATCGATGGCTTCCGGATCGGCGCCATGCGCCACCAGCGAACGCACCAGGGGCAACGCGCGTTCGCCGTGTTCCAGTGCCGCGAACAGGGGCGTGCGGCCGCTGACGTCGCGCGTGTTCGGATCGCAGCCGCGCGCCAGCAGCGCCTGCAGCAGCGACGCGTGGCCGTAGGTGGCGGCCAGGTGCACCGGCGTGCGCTCGCGTGTGTCGGCGCCGAACGGATCCGCGCCGCGCTCCAGCATCACCAGCGGCAGCGCCGCACCCTGTGCACTGTCTTCCAGCCGCAGCAGCGCCTGCGCCAGCAGGCCCGCGCCGGCCGGGGTGGCGCCGGCATGCAGCAGATCTTCGACGGCCTCGGTGGCGGCGGGCAGTTGTTGCAGCAGGGCATCGAACAGGCGACGGCCCAGCGGCGGCAGCGAGGGTTCCACGCCTTCCAGCGTCTCCGCGTCATCGACCAGTTGCGGCTGCAGGCGGGCTTCCGGGTCCAGTGCGTGATCGAGCAGCCAGCGGCGTGCGGCGCTCAGGCCGGGGCCGGCCAGGTCCAGATAGAGCTGTGCCAGCTGCGATTGCGGCCACTCGCGCACGCGCTGCGTAAAGGTGGACACCACGGCCCAGTGGCCGAAGCGCAGCCCGTCGAGCAGGTGGGCGGGCGTGTCCGCGCCTTCGGGCAGCGCATCCATGCTGAGGCTGGCGGGCAGCGGGGTTTCCGGATCGAGCAGGGCGACCAAGTCCCAGCGGCCGGCGGAGGCCGCGTAGTCGAGCGCGCTGCGGCCATTGGTGCCGGGGGTTTTGGGTTCGGCGCCCAGGGTGAGCAGGGCGCGCACGACTTCGGCATGGGCCTTCGGCGACTGGCAGGCGAGGGTGAGCGCATCGCGCCCGTGGCTGTCCCGCGCGCGGGCGTCCGGCTGCGCTTCGGCCAGCAACTTCACGATGCCCACCGCACCGGCGCGCGCGGCTTCCATCAGTGCCGTGCTGCCATGGCGGTCCGCGAGGTTCACGTCGGCGCCGGCTGCGCGCAACGCGCGGGCGATCTGCTCGTGTCCTTCGGACGCGGCGGCCATCAGCGCGCTGCGATGGCGCGCGTCCACGGCGTTTACGGCGGCGCGATGCTTGAGCAGCAGCTTCACGCCTTCGACGTCGTCGTCCGGTACGCCGGCGGCGGCGACCAGGGCGGGTTCGCCATCGGCGGGCGTCGGCTTGGCGCTGCGTTCGAGCAGGAACTTCGCTACCGGCCAGTTGGCGGCGCGGCAGGCGACGGCGAGCGGGCTCAGCCCGGCCCGGTTGAGTGCGTTGATGGCCGCACCGGCGTCGAGCAGCATCGCCGCGACGATCGGTTCGCCACTGAGCACCGCGCCATGCAGCGGCGTGTTGCCCTCCGCATCGCTGGCGAGCGCGCTGGCGCCGTTGGCCAGCAAGGTCATCACGGCGTCGGCGCGACCGTGCCAGCTGTCGCGGGTAGCGGCCAGCAGCGGCGTAAAGCCGCCCGTGGCGCGATTCACGTCCGCGCCCTTGACGATCAGCGCACGCAGCAGCCGGGTATCGGGCAGCAGGGCTGCGAGCATCAGCACCGGGCGCTGGTCACGGTCGCCCTGCGGCGGGGCGGTGTTCGGATCGGCGCCGGCTTCCACCAGCGCGAGTGCGCGCTCGATGTCGCTGTCGCGCGTAGCGGCCAGCAGCGCCTGTGCCTGTTCCGGCGTGCCGGCGGTGCGCTCCTGCTCGCTCAGCTGCGGTGCGGGCCTGGGCACCGGTGCAGGAGCCGGGGCTTCCACCACGCCGGTGGCGGGCTGGCGCAGCGGACGGCGCCCTTCGCACAGCAATGCACGCAGGGTGCGGTTGGCGATGATCAGGCAGCCCAACGGCATCAGCACCACGCCATAGAGCACCAGCGCGGCAGTGCGAAGCTCCGAAGGCAGCACGCCGTAGAGGCCGGTCAGTGCAATGGCGATGAAAGCCAGCGCCAGCAGCGACAGCGCGGCCGGCAAAAAGTGGGTGAAGAAGCGTTCTTCGCGCGACAGGTGGCGCCCAAACGCCAGGCTGCGTGCGGTGGCGGTGAAGATCCACGAGCCATCGCTTTGCGCGGGGTAGGCGTCATCCCATACATAGACCAGACCGAATGCCGGCCACACACGCCACAGCGCACCCAGCGCGACCACCAGCGCGCCCGCCAGCATCAACGCTTCGCCCAGGCTGGGCGAGTGGTTGAGCTTGAGCATGGGCCACGCGATCAGCAGGAACACCAGCACCACATAGGCGGTGAACATCACCAGGTAGGCCGCGCCACGACGCAGCACGGTGCGGCCAAAGCGCGGCTCCGGGTCGAAGCCGATCGCGTGGCACACCGCCGCCATGGTCAGCGCATTGCCGACCAGCAGCGGGATGAGCGCCAGCGGATGGGCGCCGAAGGCGGCGATGGCGGTAGCGACCAGACCGGGAATGAACCAGGCGAGGGCTTGCAGAAACGGGGGCGGGCGACGCGTTTTTGAGTAGGCCATGGGCGCGGAGTATAGGAATCGTGGCAACGCCAGACGGTAATCCCGTGTTAACAGGCGTCCAGGGGCGGGCGCGAGGCGATAGCCTCAGTGATCGCGTTGCGAATCGTGCGGCGCGCTTTTGTAGGCAGGGTGGTTGGCCGTGGCCAGCGTCTCGTTCGGCGGCAACTGCAGGTGCCAGCCATGTTCCTCGATGTGCTGGAGCACCTGCGCGGCATCTTCGTGGGGCAGCTTGCGCTCGCCGGTCAGTTCGACCTCGAGCACGAAGCGCAGGTCACCGAGCAGGAGGGCGAGCGACTCCGGGATGCGTTCGAAGTCGTCGCGACGGCCGAGCCACAGGTACGTATCGGGCTTGCGCTGGCTGGCATAGACGAAACAGTGCATGGCGGCACCTTCTGTAGTGATGAGGAAGGGCGCACCCGCGGGCGCGGTCTGTAAGGTTACCAGTCCCGTCCGGCCACGTCCCCCTTTATCACTGTTGCATCTTGTTTCCACCATACGTTTGCGTTTGCGAGATGGGGACGCACGGCAACTTCGTTAATCGCCGACGAACGGTGGACATGAGTCGGCAATTCACAGGGAACTTTGCTGCAACCGCACTTGCAAGGCCTGCGGTGAGCCGGCACAGTGCCGGCGAGGGGTGTCAAACGCGCGTATGAAAAAAGGGCGATGACGTCAAGCCCCCGCTATTACCCGAAGCCAGACCAACGATAAGCAGGAGCATTGCTGATGCAGATGTCATTCCGTCAACTGTCCCGTGCGGGCCGTCCGCTCACGCTCGCTGCGCTGAGCCTGGCCATCATCGGGTCGCTTGCTGCACCGCAGCGCGCCCATGCCAGCGCCTTCCAGCTGCATGAAGACAGCGCCGCCGCCATGGGTCGCGCCTACGCCGGTTCCACCACGGCAGGTGGCGACGTGTCCGTCGTGGCCAACAACCCGGCCGCGATGAGCGACCTCAAGGGCACCTATTTCCAGGCGGACGTTACCGCCATCAACTTCGGCACCACCTTCAGCGGCTCGGCCCACGATGCGCTGGGTCGTCCGATCAGCGGCAATGGCGGCGGCGACGCCGGCACCACCATGCCGGTCCCGGCGCTGTTCTTCGCCACCCAGCTGGGTGACAAGTGGCACGTCGGCGGCGCCTTCACCGTGCCGTTCGGCTTCCAGACCGAGTACAACAACAACTGGGTCGGCCGTTACAACGCCCTCAAGTCCAAGTTCACCTCGCTCGACGGCACCCTGTCGGTGTCCTATGACGTCAACGACAACTTCGCGATCGGCGTGAGCGGCATCGCGCAGAAGACCTCTGCCGAGCTGACCTCCGCCATCAACTACAACATGGTCGGCCTGGGCCTGGTGAACCAGGCGGTGGCCGCCGGTGCCATCCCGCCGGCCGTGGGCCAGCAGCTTGGCCAGCAGGTCAATGTGGTGGTGCCGCCGGGTTCGGACGGCGTGGCCCGCATCAAGGGTGACGACTGGGCCTACGGCTGGCAGGTCGGCATGCTGTGGCGCGCCACCGCGAACGACAAGTTCGCGCTCGACTACCGCTCGAAGATCTCGCACCGCATCGAAGGCACGGCCAACTTCACCGTGCCGGCCAACGTGCAGGCGCTGCTGAGCAACCCGACCGTGGCGGCCCTGCTGGCCGGTGCGGGCGGCGTGCCGTTCACCCACACCGACGGCACCGCGCCGTTCACCACGCCGGCGGTTGCCACCGCCAGCTACTGGCACCAGGAAGAGAAGTTCGGCCTGGGCGCCGACGTGGCCTGGACCAAGTGGGATTCGTTCAAGAACCTCACCGTGTACTACGCCAACCCGGCCCAGCCGACGACCACTGAAGTCTTCGACTGGAAGAACAGCTGGTACATCTCGGTGGGCGGCGAGTACTACGCCAACGACAAGCTGACCCTGCGCGCCGGTATCGCCCTCGACACCACGCCGACCTCCACGGCCACGCGCGACCCGCGCGTGCCCGATGGTACCCGCCAGCTGGTTTCCTTCGGTGCTGGCTACAAGGTCACCGAGAAGTTCGTGCTCAATGCCTCGTATGCGCACATCTTCGTGAACAAGGCGCGCATGAATGCCGTCAGCTCCACCGGCGACGTGCTCACCGGCACCTCGGACGACTACGGCAACCTGCTCAGCCTGTCGGCCCAGTACAAGTTCTGACCGCGGTACACCGCGTAACGAACCGAAGCAAAAAAACCTCCCCGCGCAAGGCGGGAGGTTTTTTTTATGGGAAATGGTGAGGGAAGCGTGAGCAGTGTTCTTCTGTAGGAGCGCACTTGTGCGCGACAGCCCGATGCTGCCCTAACGACACGGCGCCGTGGTCGCGCACAAGTGCGCTCCTACAGTGGAGGGCAGGGCTGATCTCAGCCCAACCGCATCAACAACTTCAGCATCTTCCAGAAGCGCTTCCCGTAGGGCGGGTTCAGCATGCCGGCGCCATTGAGTCGCGCCTGACGGAACACCGGCTTCATGTGCGAGAACGTCTGGAAGCCCGCCTCGCCGTGATAGCCGCCGATGCCCGAGGGGCCCACGCCACCGAACGGCAAGTTGAGTCGGGCGATGTGATGCAGCGTGTCGTTCACGGTGACGCCGCAGGCCCGTGTGCGGGCGAGCACATGGGCGATGGTCGCGCGGCTTTTCAACGTTCGAGATTGCTGTCAATCGATCAGGCGCCGTAACGCGAGAATACCGTCGTCCCAATGAGCGATATCCGATCTCTATGGCCTCTGCACAGATCTGAGTCATCTCGTTGCACGCGGCATGATCGTCTTGAGACTTTTCCGGAAAGCCACCCATTGAGAGCTCTCTCATATGTTGCGTATCGGGCGATTTCTAACATCTGTATCGCACACCGCTACGACGAGTAGCAGCCGATCGCTTCATCGCAAAGCTGGCAATGTCGATTTGCAGAGTTCGTTGCCAAGCAATGCACCCACCGCGACATCACGATGTCGTCTGTGAGTAAAGGCCCTATCCAGGGGCCGTGATGTCCTCGATCGGCATGCATTTCTCCCTCCCTATGCATCGCTCATTGAGGCTCGCGTTATGAACAAGGTCTATCGCATCGTTTGGAATCAGTCCACTGGCACCTGGGTAGTTGCCTCGGAATTGGCTAACTCGCGCAAGAAGGGCAAGGCAGGCAAGGCGAAGGTTGTGGCTTCTGGCCTGGCGTCGCTGTCGGCCTTGATGCTGGGTATGGGGTTCTCCAGCAGCAGTTTCGCGGCGGCGGCTCAGGTCACCACGCTTGGTACCAGCACTTCTGTCGATTCCAACACTGCCGACTACTACCAGTACCTGTATCGCAGCTCGGCCTATGCCAATCCGAAGGTGTGGGATGGCAAGGGAGCCCTGGGTGGGTACACCTTGATCGGTGCTTATGCGTCGGGCAAAACCAACAAGACCGACGACGCGATCTTCAAGCTCGACGGCTACAACGGTAATGGTCGTGGCGGCGGCGTCGCCGTGGGTGACAACGCGGCGGTGGTGGGTGAAACGGCAGTGGCGATTGGCGCCAACTCCCAGGCCTTGCACAACTTCTCCGTGGCCGTGGGTGGCAATGCGACGGCCAATGGCCTTGGTGCCGTTGCAACCGGCCGTGAGGCGTTGGCCAGTGGCAATTACAGTATCGCCAGCGGCTTTGTTTCCACGGCAACCGGCACAGGCGCCATCGGCATCGGTCAGTCAGCGACGGCGGGTGGCCTGCGCGCCATCGCCATCGGTACTTCGAACCAGCTGTCTTCTGCGGGCGATACGGCTGCCGATGGTACCTATATCGCGTCGGCGGCCAATGCGGCCGGTAGCGACGCGGTGAGCATTGGCACCAGCGCTTCCAGCGCTGCCGCCAGCAGCGTTGCCATGGGCCTGCAGGCTTCCACGTCGGCGACCGGCACCAATGGCGTCGCCATCGGTACGACGGCAACCGTCTCTGGCGCTAACGGCATTGCCATCGGCAATGGTGCAACGGCCACCGGCACGTCCTCGCTCAGCGTGGGTACGGGTAACAAGGTATCGGGCAACGGTTCGGGTGCGTTCGGTGACCCGAACATCATCGCCGGCAACAACAGCTATGCCGTGGGCGACAACAACACCATCCCCGGTAACAGCAGCTTTGCGTTCGGTAATACCAACACTGTCAACGGCAACAGCAGCACGGTCATCGGCAGTGATGGTTCCATTGCTTCAGGCCTGACTGATGTCTTTGCACTTGGCAACAACATCACCAGTACCGCATCCAACTCGGTGGTGCTTGGTTCTAATTCGGCCACTACGCGTGCCAACACGGTTTCGGTGGGTTCTGCCACGGCACAGCGTCAGATTGTCAACATGGCCGCGGGTGTGGCGGCGACCGATGCGGTAAACGTCTCGCAGCTCATGCCGGTGGTGAGTTCGCTGGGTGGCGGTGCATCGTTCAATGGCACTACTGGTCAGGTGACTGGCCCGAGCTACACGCTCAACAACGCCAACGCGATCACGGGCGCCAGCGGTGCGGTTAGTGATGTGGGCAGTGCGCTTGGTCGTGTCGACAGCGCCCTCGGCAACGTCAACGCCGTGGCCAACAAGGGCTGGAACGTGCAGGCCAACGGTGGCACGGCTACGCAGATTGCCCCGGGCGGTGCGGTGAACTTCGTCAACGGTAGCAACACTACGGCCAGCTTCAATGCCGCCACCAACCAGGTAAAGGTGGATGTGGTCAGTAACCCGACCTTTGCCGGCGCGGTAACCGCCAATGGCGGCCTGACCGTGGGCGCGGGTCAGTCCGTGAATATGGGCAACAACAAGGTCACCAATGTGGCGGCTGGCGTGGCCAATACCGACGCGGTGAACATGTCGCAGCTGAAGGCGACCAACGCCAATGTCGCGGTTAACGCGGCGGACATCGCTCGCGTGGAAGGCAAGGCCGACCAGTCGGGCGCTGACGTGGCGGCTCACCTGGGTGGCGGCGCGGCCTATGACAGCACGACCGGCACGATCAGCGCGCCGAGCTACGCGGTGCAGGGTGGCAACTACAACAACGTGGGCGACGCCCTGGGCTCGCTGGACACGGCAGTGACCAGCAACACCAGCTCCATCACCGACATCACCAACCAGATCAACAGCGGCACGGTGGGTCTGGTGCAGCAGTCTGCAGCCGGTGCCGACCTGACGGTGGGCAAGGACACGGACGGTGCGGCGGTGGACTTTGCCGACAAGGACGGCAACACCCGCACGCTGAAGAACGTGACGGCAGGTGTGAACGATACCGACGCGGTGAACATGTCGCAGCTCAACGCGACCAATGCCAACGTGTCGACCAACGCGACAAACATCGCGCAGAACACGAGCGACATCGTTCGCGTGGAAGGCAAGGCCGATCAGTCGGGCGCCGACGTGGCGGCTCACCTGGGTGGCGGTGCGGTCTATGACAGCACGACCGGCGCGATCAGCGCGCCGAGCTACGCGGTGCAGGGTGGCAACTACAACAACGTGGGCGACGCCCTGGGCTCGCTGGACACGGCAGTGACCAACAACACCACGGCGATCGCGGGCAACACGCAGTCGATCACCGACATCACCAACCAGATCAACAGCGGTACGGTGGGCCTGGTGCAGCAGTCCAAGGCCGGTGCCGACCTGACGGTGGGCAAGGACACGGACGGCGTGGCGGTGGACTTTGCCGACAAGGACGGCAACGCTCGCACGCTGAAGAGCGTGAAGGCGGGCGTGGCCGACACCGATGCAGTGAACATGTCGCAGCTGAACGTGACCAACGCCAACGTGTCGACCAACGCGACGAACATCGCGCAGAACACCAGCGACATCGTTCGCGTGGAGGGCAAGGCTGACCAGTCGGTCGCCGACGTGGCGGCTCACCTGGGTGGCGGTGCAACCTATGACAGCACGACCGGCACGATCGGCGCGCCGAGCTACGCGGTGCAGGGTGGCAACTACAACAACGTGGGCGACGCCCTTGGCTCGCTGGACACGGCGGTGACCAACAACACCAGCTCCATCACCGACATCACCAACCAGATCAACAGCGGCACGGTGGGTCTGGTGCAGCAGTCCAAGGCCGGTGCCGACCTGACGGTGGGCAAGGGCACGGACGGTGCGGCGGTGGACTTTGCCGACAAGGGCGGCAACACCCGCACGCTGAAGAACGTGACGGCAGGTGTGAACGATACCGATGCGGTGAACATGTCGCAGCTGAACGCGACCAACGCCAACGTGACAGCCAACACGACCAACATTACCGCCAACAGCACCCATGTTGGCAACCTTGGCACCGCGGCGGCGGCGGCGCTGGGCGGCAGCACGACGTTCGATCCGACCACTGGCTCGCTGTCGGGTACCAGCTTCGGTCTGACCCACGCCAACGCGATCAACGGCACCACAGGTGCTGCCACGACCGTGACGGATGGTTTCAGCAAGGTCGACGACGCGCTGGGTAGCCTGAATACGTCGGTCACCAACAACACCAACTCGATCACCGACATCACCAACCAGATCAACAGCGGTACGGTGGGCCTGGTGCAGCAGTCCGCGGCCGGTGCTGACCTGACGGTGGGCAAGGGCACGGACGGTGCGGCGGTGGATTTTGCCGACAAGGCCGGGTCGACCCGCACGCTGAAGAACGTGACGGCGGGCGTGAACGATACCGATGCGGTGAACATGTCGCAGTTGAACGCGACCAATGCCAACGTGTCGACCAACGCCGCGAACATCACCCGCGTGGAAGCGAAGTCCGATCAGGCCATGACGTCCATGGCGGCCTACCTTGGTGGCGGCGCGGCCTATAACAGCGCGACCGGCGTGATGAATGGGCCGAGCTATACCGTCCAGGGCGCTACCTATAACAATGTGGGTTCGGCTCTGGGCTCGCTGGATACGGCGGTCACCAACAACACCAACTCCATCACCAATATCACCAACCAAATCAACAACGGTACGGTGGGCCTGGTGCAGCAGGACGCGACCACGCGCAACATTACCGTGGCGAAGGATGCTGATGGCACAGTGGTTGACGTGAGCGGCACGGCAGGTACGCGCAAGATCACCGGCGCATCGGCAGGCGATCTGAGCGCCACCAGCACCGACGTGGTGAACGGCAGCCAGTTGTATGCCACCAACCAGGCGGTGGGCCAGCTGGACAATCGCGTCACCAATATCGAAAACACGGTCAACACCTACACCGGTGATATCACCAACGTGACCAACACGGTGAACAAGGTCGTCAATGGCCAGGACGGTGTGTTCCAGGTCAGCCAGGAAAGCGGCGTGACCAAGCCGGTGGCGTCCGGCACGCAGGCCACGGCAGGCGGTAATGGTGCGGTTGCCTCGGGCAACAGCAGCACGGCCTTGGGTAACAACGCCCAAGCTACGGGTGACAACAGCGTGGCCATTGGCGCAAGTTCGGTGGCTTCCCGTGCGAACTCGGTATCGGTGGGTTCCGCCGGTGGCGAACGTCAGATCACCAACGTTGCTGCCGGTACGGAAGCCACCGACGCGGTCAACCTGGGCCAACTGCGCGCTTCCCAGGCGGGTACGGTCCGCTATGACCTCAATGCCGATGGCAGCGTCAATGGGTCGAGCCTCACCATGAACCAAGGTGGCGATCCGACCGTCATCCACAACGTGGGTGCAGGCACGGCAACCACCGATGCCGTGAATGTGGGGCAGCTCAATAGCAGCGTCAATCAGGTCGGGAACTGGGCGAAGAGCTACACCGACCAGCAGATCAAGAACGAGAGCAGGCAGGCATCGGCTGGCACCGCTTCTGCCATGGCTATGGCGACTCTTCCGCAGGCCTACCAGCCGAACCAGAGTTCTGGAGGCGTTGCCTTCGGTACGTATCGCGGCCAGAGCAGTATGGCCGTGGGCATGTCGACGATCACGGAGAGTGGCCGCTATATCTTGAAGGTCAGCGGTAGCGTCAATACCAAGGGTGACGCAGGCATGGCGGTTGGTGCCGGCATGGTCTGGTAAGTCGTGTAGCTAGTGATCTTCCGCTGCGGCAGAGCGCAGCGGGAGAGATCCGAACAGGCCTCCCCGCGCAAGCGGGGAGGCTTTTTTATGAGATCTGATCGTGGCGAAGCTTCTCTGTGGGAGCGCACCCTGTGCGCGACAGATCCACGGTGTGGTAACGACGCGACGCTGCCGTCGCGCACAAGGTTCGCTCCTACAAGGGCAGGGCTCTCAGCCCAACCGCATCAACAACTTCAACATCTTCCAGAAGCGCTTGCCGTAGGGTGGATTGAGCATGCCGGTGCCATTGAGTCGCGCCTGGCGGAACACCGGCTTCATGTGCGAGAACGTCTGGAAGCCCGCCTCGCCGTGATAGCCGCCGATGCCCGAGGGGCCCACGCCGCCGAACGGCAGGTTGTGCTGGGCGATGTGATACAGCGTGTCGTTCACTGTGACGCCGCCCGCGTGCGTGCGGGCGAGCACGTGGTCGATGGTCGCGCGGCTTTCCTCGAACAGGTACAGCGCCAGCGGTTGCGGATGCGTAGCGATGTACTCGATGGCGCCGTCCAGCGAGTCATAAGGCATCACCGGCAGCAGTGGGCCGAAGATCTCTTCCTGCATCACCTGCATCGTGTCGCCGACCTGGGTGAGCATCACCGGTGCGAGCAGGCGCTTGGCGGGTAGATCCTGCGCATCGCTCATCGGTTCGGGACGTGCGCCGGCTGCCACGGCATCGTCGCGAAGCTTGAGCAGGCGATCGTAGTGGCGGTCCGAGACGATCGAGGCGTACTGCTGCTGTGCGCGCAGGTTGGGATACAGCCTGGCCGCCATGTCGCGTGCGGTCGCGACGAACTCGTCCATGCGTGCGCGTGGCACCAGCACATAGTCCGGTGCGATGCAGGTCTGGCCGGCGTTGACCAGCTTGCCGAACACGATGCGTTCCACGGCATGCTCGAAGCGGGCACCGGGGCCGATGATGGCGGGCGATTTGCCACCCAGTTCCAGCGTCACCGGCGTGAGGTTCGCCGCCGCCGCGCGCATCACGTGGTAGCCCACGGCGGTGGAGCCGGTGAACAGCAGGTGGTCGAACGGCAGCGCCGAGAACGCCTGCGCAACGTCCGCGTCGCCCGTGACCACCACCACTTCATCCGAGGAAAAATAGCGGGCGACCTGTTCGGCGAACAGCGCAGAGAAGCGCGGCGTGTACTCGCTCATCTTGAGCATGACGCGGTTGCCGGCGGTGAGCGCGTCGATCAACGGGCCCACCGAGAGGAAGATTGGGTAATTCCACGGCACGATGATGCCCACCACGCCGCGTGGCTGCGGCAGCAGCGTAGTGCGGGCCGGCAGGAACACCAGGTTGGCGAGCCTGCCGCGCGGCCGCATCCAGCCACGACCGCGCTTGAGCGAGTGCCGGAGGTTGGAAAGACTGGGGTACAGCTCCAGCAGTTCCGTTTCCTCTTTCGGCCGATGGCCGAAGTCGGCGTCGATGGCCGCGGCGAAGGCGTCCCGCTGCTCGTTGAGCATCCGTTCCAGTGTGCGCAGCCGCGTGGCGCGTACGTTCCACGGCGGCATCGGGTCGCGGGCCTGCGCTTCGCGCAGGCGAAGCAGGATGGCATGCAATGACGGAGCGGGCTCTTTCATGGTCAGGTTTCCCGGTCAGAACTTCGCACGCAGCTCGATACCCCACATGCGGGGCGGCGAGATCGTGGCGAAAGGCGTGCCGAACACGGAGGTGGTGATATTGTTCACGCCTGTGACGTAACGCTTGTTGAAGAGGTTGGTGCCGTACAGCGCCACGCCCCAACGGTCGCCCGGCGCATGCCAGTCGATGCGGCCATCGGTGCGCTGCTGGCTGGTGCCGATCTTGAAGTTCGGGCTCACGTTGCACGAGCCCTGGAACTGTGAATCGGCATTGCAGCGCGTCGGTCCGCGATAGGCCTGCGACAGGTCAAACTCCAGGTCGCCGTTGGCGACGCCACGCCAAGTGTAGGACAGCGACGCCGCGCCGGAGAAGTAAGGCGCGCCGGTGGCCTGGCCGCTCAGGTCGGTGCCGTCGGGCGCGGTGGCCTTGCGGTACTTGGCATCGATATAGGCGCCCATGAAGTTGACGCGGAAATCGCTGATCGGCTGCCACTGCGCTTCCAGCTCCAGGCCCTTGGCCTCCTGGTTGCTGCTGTTGACGACGTAGATGGGCAGGCCGGTGGCCGGGCTGTTCGGGTCCAGCGCCAGCGACTGCATGTTGTCGTAGCGGTAGTAGTACACCGAGCCGTTGAGCAGCAGGTTCTGGTCGGGGAACAGGCTCTTGATGCCGCCCTCGTAGTTGGTGACCTTTTCCGGCTGGAAGGTGGAGCCGACCTGCACGCTGTTGTAGCCGCCCGCCTTGTAGCCACGGGTGACGGAGAAATAGCCCATCACGTCCGGCGTGAACTTGTAGCTGGCGACGACGCGCGGGCTCCAGTTGTTCCAAGTGTTGCTGGCGTAGACCGGCGTGCCCACGGCACTGGTGAAGATCACGTTCTGGCCGAATGCGGCCAGCGCGGCCTGCGCCTGGGGCGGCAGCATCTGCACGATGCCCAGGCCTTCCAGGCCCGCGATGGTCGCGTCAAAGGCCGGCGCGCTGCGCGGCATGTTGTACCAGCTGAATTCCTTCTCGTCGCGGGTGTAGCGCAGGCCGGTGGTGACGTCGAAACGGTCGCTGATGTGCCAGATAACGTCGCCGAACGCGGCGTAGGCCTTGAAGTTGCCGTCGTTGCTGATGGCCTCCTTCCACGGGTCGCCCAGCAGCGTGAACGGCAGGCCGAACGAGGCCAGCGCATTGCTGATGTCGGTGAGCGGCGTGCCTACGCCCAGTGCGTTCTGCGCGAGCGTGTCCAGGCTGTTGGTGTTGACGTCGGTCTGGCTGGTCTGGCGCGCCTGTTCCCGGTAGTAGCTCACGCCCGCGACCCAGTCCATCCGGTCGTTGTTGCCCGACAGCTTGAACTCTTGGTACCAGCTGTTGTTGTGCTCGATGTTGGCGGTATCGAGGTAGGTGACGACGTGGTTGGTGCCGTCGTAGTCGCCCAGGTTGTAGGTGTCGAAGCCGCGCCATGCCGTGGTCGAGACGAAATCGCCCCAGCCAAAGGAATGGTCGATCTGCAGCGTGCCGCCGTCGAAGCGCCGCGACTCGCGCGCACCGATGGCGTCATTGTAGAGCGGTGCGCGCAGCGGGTTGAGATAGGTGCTCGGATCGGGCGGAAAGGGCGCGCGCTGGTTGGTGTCGTTCGACAGAGGAATCAGGCCGATGGCCGGCGCGGGCGGCTGGTCGAGCTTCTCGTGGTCCCACGACAGCAGCACACGCGTGTTGTCGGTGACGTTCCAGCGGAACACGGCGCGCGTGCCCCACTCGTTGTCTTCGCCGTAGCGCTTGCCGGTAGCGGCGTCCCTGATCCAGCCGTCGCTCTGGTTGTCCAGCACGCTCAGGCGCAGCGCCATGTCCTTGTTGATCGGGATGTTCAGCAGCCCGTCGGCGTACTTGCGGCCGTCGTTGCCGAAGCGCACGCGCGCCTTGCCTTCGAACTTGTCGGTGGGCTCGTTGGTAACGATGGAGATGGCGCCGGCGGCGGCATTGCGGCCGAACAACGTGCCCTGCGGTCCCTTCAGCACCTCGATGCGCGCAATGTCGTTGAAGGCAAGCAGCGAGCCGCCCGAGCGTGCTGCGTACACGCCATTGACGTAGATGCCCACCGCCGATTCGGTGCCCACGCCAAAGTTGCTGGTGGCGATGCCGCGCAATTCATAGGTGGGCTGCGTGGGCTGGCTGGCGTCGATCACCAGGCCGGGCACGAAGATATCCATCTTGCTGAGGTCCGTCGCGGCCAGCGTGTCGATCTGCTTGGCCGTGACGATCTGCAGCGGAATCGGCACCGACTGCACTTCCTGCGTGCGGCTCTGCGCCGTCACGGTGACGTTGCCGAGCAGCTTGGCCTTCTCGGGATCGGCAGTGGTGCTGCCGCTCTGCGCGCTGTTGCTGCCTTGCTGCGGCGCGGGTGCTGCATCGTCGCTGGCCCAGCTGTCGGCGGGCAGTGCACCAAGCACCAGACTGCCGCCGATCAACAGGCGATGCAGGCAGGCGGACAACGGACGCGGGCGGATCTTCATCAGCAGGTTCTCCCCTCGATATGAAAAGGCCGCGGCCCGAAGGCCGCGGCGCTACTCCTTTCAGTGGATGGCGACGCAGCCCCCCGACTGCGACGCAATCCATGCCTTGATCAGTGCCACGCCTTCGCGGTGCACCGTGCTTCGGCCCAGTTCCGGCATCATCGTGCCCGGGTCGGCCGAGTTCATCCGGAACGGCAGGATGGAATCGTCAGGCTGGCCCGGCACGATGTCGAACAAATGGTCACCCGTGCCGCGCCCCGCGGCGACCGGTGGCTTGCAGATGCCCAGATGACGGTCTTCGGGCACGCTCACGTCCAAGGTCAGCCCGGTGGTGTTGGCCGCGCCTTTGGGGTTGTGGCAGTGCCCGCAGTTGATGTCGAGATAGGCGCGTGCGCGGGCATCGAGCGACGCATGCTCGTCTGCCCAGTTGGCGTTGCGCGGTGCGTCGGCCGGGGCCGGTGCGCCGCTGAGATAGCCCACCTTCACCAGGTGCGCGAGTTCGTTCTCGTCGCCTGCCGCGTAGTGGTAGTCGCGATTGAGATGA
Organism: Dyella japonica A8; assembly: GCF_000725385.1. Classification (NCBI taxonomy): domain Bacteria; kingdom Pseudomonadati; phylum Pseudomonadota; class Gammaproteobacteria; order Lysobacterales; family Rhodanobacteraceae; genus Dyella; species Dyella japonica. The sequence continues at coordinate 1,185,586 of NZ_CP008884.1, forward strand.
CGCGCCTTGGGTCCGATCGGATGGATCTTGCGGCTCACCCAGTCCTGCGCGTGGCAACTGGAGCACTGGCTTTCGTCGGGTACCACGTAGTTGAAGTCTTCCCGCGCGGCCTTGTCGTCCACCAGCGTCAGCGGGATCACCGCGCCGGTGCGCGCCAGCATGGCGTCGCTCTGGTCATCCTTCCACACATAGGGAATGGCCGCCCAACCCGATTCGCGATGCACCAGGATGCGCGTTTCGACCAGATGCACCTGTGAGAGATCCAGCCCCTCGCCGGCAAAGTCCTTCGACGTGTCAAAGGTACGCGCCACGTCGCTGAACTTGCCGTCCGCCGTGCGCGGGTAATAGAAGGTCTTGCTGATCACGGTGCCGACCGGGAAGTCGAAGGTATCGGTCGGGTCGTACTTGGCCGACACGCCCTTGGGCATCCAGATCGTGCGCAGCTTGTGCGCGTAGTCGGTGAACAGTGGCGTGTTGAGGTCGTACGGCACCACGCCCTGGTTGAGCACCAGCTTGCCATCGCGCACTTCCACCACATGCCAGTCGCTGAGCTTCGGCGGGCGGCCGTCTGCCTGGAACGCCACGGGATCGAGGTCGCGGTGGCAGGCGGTCAGCAGGAGCAGCGATAGCAGGAAAAACAACTTCGTCGACAACGTCATACTGCGATCTGTCCAATGGTTTGGGTGAAGAGGCGCCTGCAGGTCGAGGTAGCGAAGAACCCTCCCTCACCGTCATCCCGGCGCAGGCCGGGATCCAGCGTCTTTCGATGTGCGTCACGGCGGAAAGTCACTGGATCCCGGCCTGCGCCGGGATGACGGTGAGGACGCACGAAGGCAGCGGTAAAGATCCGCTTCCCAAGGGCAGGCCGTCAGGCCTTCGGCTCCGGATCCAACACCACCGGCGGCAGCTTAGGCAGCGTGCACTGGTACGGCTTGGTGTCGGTGCTGGGATTCTTGTAGTCGTGCGGGCCATCGGCGTTGATCACGCCCACGTCGCCGTTCTGGATGCAGAAGCGGTCATTGGCCGGCGGCAGGCCGTCGACCAGCGACTTCTCGTCCACATAGCCGTCCCACAGGATGTCCGGGAACTTGCCGTTGAGGCCGTACACCGCAGTCTTGAGCGTCTTGAACTTCAGGCCGTCCGGCGAATCGCCGCCGCCCTTGAAGCGGTTGTCGTAGATGAAGATGCCCTTGGGGTACGGGTTGTAGTCGGCCGCCACACCCTTGGTGTTGTAGTAGTTGGTGGAGAAATAGCTGGAGATGATGACGTTGGCGGTCTGGCTGTCCACGATGTCGTTGTCGAAAATCTCCACCTTGTCGTTGGAGTTCACCACCACGCCGGAGCCGCGCGGCACACTGGCCACCGCCGCGCCCTTGGCGGCGAAGTTGTCGGTGTTGTTGTCGATCACCTGGTTCTTGAACACGCGCGTGCTGTGCCCGGCCTGCGACAGGTTGGGCATGTTGAACACCAGGATGCCGCCGGTGTTGTGGGTGGCGGTGTTCTCGTAGACGTCCGCGTTCACCGAGTTCTCGATCTCGATGCCGGCCACGTTGTACTCGGCACGGTTGCGGCGCACCACGATGGTATGGGACTGGCCCACGTAGATGCCGGCGTCGGAGGCGCCGATGACCACCGAGTCCTCGATCAGCACGTTCTGCGTCTTCACCGGATACAGGCCGTAGGCGCCGTTGGTGGTCTTGGGGCCGCCGGTCCATTCCACGCGCACGCCGCGGATGGTGATGTTCTTGCCCTGGTTGATCTTGAGCGCGTCGCCCTTGGTGTCTTCCAGCGCGAGGTTCTCGATGGTGAAGTCGTTGGCGTTCACCAGCAGGCCTTCTGGGCCGACCACCTGGCCCTTGAACGACAGCACCGTCTTGTCCATGCCGGCGCCCTTGATGGTGACGCCGTCGGTGCGCAGGCTCAGGCCACGCTGCAGGTGGTAATGCCCGGCCGGAATATCGATGACGCTGCCCGGCTTGGCATCCAGCAGCTGTTGCTGCAGGTTGGCCTCGAACGTGGCGTCGGCGCCGCTCTGTGCCGCCTGCTCATCGTGGTGGCAGGCCGCCAGGGCCAGCGGCAGGGCGAGAAACAATAGGGTCTTGCGCATGGTCGCTTTCCTCCCCAGGAGCGGCTGGCTGCGTGATGCCCCACTGTCCCGGAAACCGCGGCGCACAAGGGAGGGCAGAACGTGCGGCAAAGGGGGGCAAATCGGCCAGTGTGACGATCGTTTGAATGTACGCGCCCGGGGCTTGGCCGTCTTTACGCCCCTTGGGATGCCGCGACGCGCAAGGACTTGCGACGCAAGTTTGTCGCAAGCTTGGCGCAAGGATGTCGCATAAGTTTGGCGAAAGTGACTGCCGCCGATACTGTGCGTTACCAGGGAGGGAATCATGTCAGGCGTGTCGTTTCGACGTGCTGCGCCGGATGCGACGACTCGTGCCACGTTTTTTCGATCTTGGTGTTGCGTGAACTCATCCAGCGTCCATTCGGCCCCCGCGCCCCTCGCGCGCAAGGGCATCTATCGCATTCTTGTCTGCCGGCCCAACCATCGGCTCGGCAACATGATCCTGATGACGCCGCTGATCCAGGAACTGGAGCGGGTATATCCGGGTGTCGAGATCGATATCCTTTCCGAAGGGCGCATCGCGGAGGAAGTGTTTTCCAGCTTCTTCAGCGTGAAGAACATCTATTGCCTGCCCAAGCGCGGCTTCAAGCATCCGGTGAGCTTCCTGGGGATGCTCCACGGCATCCGACAGACGCAGTACGACCTGATCATCGACCCCTGCATCGGCTCGGGCTTCAGCCGGGCGATGACGCGCCACCTGCGCGGTCGCTACACGCTGGGCTTCAGCGACGACGGGGCACGTTCCGGCCTGACGCATCCCGTGCCGGAGTCGGTCGCCGGCAACCACATGGGGCAGCGCCCGATCAACCTGCTGCGCTGGGCGCGCGCGACCTACTCGGGCGTGGTAGACGACACCAGTCATTACCCGTCGCTCGACCTGCGGCTGACGGAGCAGGAACTCCTGCAGGGGCGCGCCGCCGTCGACCAGTTGCTGAGCGACACGGAGCGGGGCACGGCACGCCCGGTGGTCGGCCTGTTCGCCAACGCCACGGGCGCCAAGCGCTACTCCTCGGAGTGGTGGGCGGAGTTCATCACGACCCTCAGGGAGATCAGCCCCCAGGCGAATCTGCTTGAGCTGATTCCCATGCATGGGCGGTCGATGCTTGGCGATGCGTGGCCGGGTTATTACTCTTCCGATATTCGACGCATGGGAGCAGTGATGGCCAACATGGATCTGATGATGACGGCCGACTGCGGCGTGATGCATCTGGCCGTCGCCTCCAGGGCGCCGACGCTGGGCATGTTCTCGGTGACCGACGCCTCGGTGTACGCGCCGTATGGCCACGGTAGCAGCGCGCTGGTCACGCAGGGCCTGTCCGCCCGCGAAGCCGCCATCCAGGCGGTGCGTGCGTTCCCCCACTTGCTGGGGGACGCCGCCGTGCCGGGCGCCGCGCCGGCGCAGCAGCCGTTGCAATGGGATGACGCGGGCGAGCATCACGACAACCTCGGCTCACTCGGCCTGTCCCACTGATGGGACGTTGTCGTGGGTGATGCCGTGGGACGAACCGGGCCAGTGACGAAGTGGCGGGACGACATGCACGAGCCGATGGAACGCTGGTTCCTGATGCTCGCCGCGCTGGTGCTGCTGGCTGCCGGCATCGGCATGCGCACGCCCACCCCATCGGACGAGCCGCGCTTTGCGCTGGTCGCGCACCAGATGGCGGCCTCCGGCAACTGGCTGATTCCCCATCGCGGCGCGGACTGGTACTCGGACAAGCCGCCGCTGTTCATGGCGGCGCAGGCGGCATCCCATGCACTGACGGGTGACTGGCGCATTGCCTTCCTGCTGCCATCGCTGCTCGCCTCGCTGGGCACGCTGTGGCTGATCTACGACGTCGGACGGCGCCTGTGGGGACATCGCGCCGGCCTGTGGGCGGCGCTGGCCATGCTGTGCACCGTGCAGTTCGTGTTCCAGGCCAAGCGAGGTCAGATCGATCCCACGGTGACGTTCTTCGTGACGGCCGCGAACGTGTGCATCCTGCGCCACGTGCTGCTGGGCCCGGATCGCCGCGCCCTGTGGCTGGGCTGTTTCGCGGCGGGCCTGGGCGTGATCACCAAGGGCGTCGGCGCGCTGGCCTTCCTGATGCTGGTGCCGCTGTGGTTCGCGCAGCGCTATCGCTGGAAGGGACTGGCGCCCGCCGATGGCGGCGCGATGGTGTGGCTGGGCGCCGTGCTGGCGTTCGCGGCGGCACTCGCGTTGTGGCTGGTGCCGCTGGCCATCTACGTGCACACGCACGACAGCCCTGAGGCGCGTGCCTATGTGCAGGACATCTTCGTCAACCAGACGGTGCACCGTTACGTGCATCCCTGGAACAGCTTCCAGCCGCCGTGGTTCTACATCGAGGTGATCTTCACCTCGTGGCTGCCGCTCAGCCTGGCCTTGCCGGGGCTGGTGCCGGCGTGGCGCAACGCATTGCGCGAGCGCGATGCGCGCGTGCTGCTGCCGCTGGCCTGGGCGGTGTTGCTGATCGTGTTCTTCAGCATCACGCGGGCCAAGCGCGACGTGTACATCATGCCTGCGTTGCCGATGCTGGCCCTGTGCACGGGGCCGTGGCTGGCCGGCATCCTCGAGCGGCGCTGGGCGCGGTGGACCGCACTGGTGTTCGTGCTGGCGCTGGCGCTGCCGTTGCTGGTGTTCGGCGTGCAGGGCCTGACGCATCCGTCGGCGTGGATGCAGCGTTTCGCCGCCGCGCGACAGCTGGGCGAGCACGCCTCGTCGCTGTGGTGGGCGTTTGTCGCCATGGGCGCATGGATGCTCGGGTGCGCGGCGCTGTTCCGCCTGCGACGCGCGGGCGCCGCCGTGCTCGCCGCCATGGCGGGCGTGTGGATGGTCTGGGGCTTGTCGGTGGCGCCGCTGCTGGCCCGTGCCAGTTCGCAGGCGCCGCTGGTGCAGCGCGTGGAACAGATCGTCGGGCCGGGCGGCCAGCTGGCGCTGGTGGCGTGGAAGGAAGAACTGCCGCTGGCGTTCGGCGACTACAAGCTGACCGACTTCGGCTTCGTGACGCCGTGGCACCAGCAGCTGGCGGACTCCATCCGCTGGCAGGAGCAATCGCCTGGCCAGCGCTGGGTGCTCATCCTTGCCGACGTCATGGGCCCTTGCATCAACAAGGACGCCACGCTCGACATGGGCATCACCAGTGGCCGCGACTGGCGGCTGTACCGGCTTGATGCCGTGGCGCAGGCCTGCCGCGGCGGTGTGGTGCCCGAGGGCGACGTGGACGACTGGGGCGGCATCGACCGGCGCCGTTGAGCACGGGCCGCCGCTCCGCACGATTTGCAGCACATATCCGATTCCATCGAGTTCCAAGCGTGACCACATCTGCTTCCACAACGCTCCAGCCATCCACGCCGCTTCGCCGCCTGCGGGACGCGGTGGTGGCGATGCCATGGTTGTGGTGCTGGCTGGTCGCCGCGCTCATCGCCATCTTCCAGCACGGGCCGATGCCGATGTATTCCACGCGCACCCTGTCGGTGGCGTGGGAAATGTGGCTGCGCCACAGCTACTTCGTGCCCTATCTCAACGGCCTGCCGTACAGCGACAAGCCGCCGTTGCTGCTGTGGCTGATCCACCTCGGCTGGGCGGTGGGCGGCGTGGGCGATGTGTGGCCGCGCCTGCTGGAGGTACTGCTGGGCGCAGTGCAACTGGTGCTCGTGCATCGACTGGCGCAGCGCCTGTTCCCCGATCGCCCCGACGTGGCGCGTTACGCGCCGTGGATACTCGCCGCCTACAGCTTCGGCTTCCTGTTCGGCCTGCAGGTCATGTACGAGGTGCTGCTGGCCGACTGCGTGCTCGCGGCCTTGCTCTGCCTGGCACCCACCGCGAAACAGGAGTCGCCGCGCTTCGGCTGGTTCGCGTTGGCCGTGGGGCTGGGTCTGCTCACCAAGGGGCCGGTGATGCTGCTGCACGTTGCGTTTCCGTGGCTGCTGGGGCCGCTGTGGAACCGCTGGGCCAGGCAGGAGGGGCGTCGCTGGTACATCGGTGGCGCGGTGGCGCTGGTCGTCGGCGTGCTGCTGCTGCTCGCATGGGTGCTGCTGGCCACCACCACCGGCGGTGAAACCTACCGGCAGAAACTGGTCGTGCACCAGACGGCTGGCCGCGTGGTGGATGCCTTCGCGCATGCCGAGCCGTTCTGGTGGTACGTGCCGCTGCTGCCGGTGCTGCTGCTGCCCTTCAGCCTGTGGCCGCGCGTGTGGGCGGCGCTGTTCTCGCTGCGGCGTCCGCTGGAGGCGGGCGTGCGCTTCCTCGCCTGCTGGCTGGTGCCGGTGTTCCTCGGTTTTTCCGCCGTCAGCGGCAAGCAGCCGTACTACATGCTGCCGGAGTTCGGCGGGTACGCCGTGCTGATGGCGGCCGCGCTGTCGTTGATGCAGGAGCGGCGCGCCACCGCGTCGCGCTGGCTCGGCCCCTGGCCGCTGGCATTGGCCTGCGCAGCGGCGGGCGTGATCCTGCTTGGCATGGATGGGCTGGTGCACGCCGGCTACGTGCGCGATCACTTCTACGCCTCGCTGGTTCGCTACAGCGTGCCGTTCGGCCTGGCTTTCCTGTTGCTGGCGCTGCCGCTGGTGCTGCTGCGCAAGGGCGAGGTGATTCGCGTGGCCATGGTCAGCCTGATCGCGCTGGTGACCGCGCATGGCCTGTTCACGCTCACGCTGTGGCCCGCGTACGACTTCACGCCGGTGGCGCACATGCTGGCGAAGGCGGAGGCGGGCGGGCGCCCCATCGCCAACCTCGAGTCGAACGACGGCCAGTACACCTTCCTCGGGCGCCTTACCGAGCCGGTCACGCAGCTGCATGGCATCGCCGACGTGAAGCAGTGGGCGGCCGGACACCCGGAAGGGCTGGTGATCACCTATCCGCGCCGGCTCTCGGATGCCGCGCGCGCCCATGCCGTCTACATCCAGCCGTTCCGCGGCATCTGGCTGGCGGTGTGGCCGGTGAACGCCTTCATCGATGCACAGGCTCGTGGTGAAGTGGACGACTGAGTCCTGTCCCGGCGGAGCACGCGGGGTGATGGTGAAGGCAGCGTGCTGCTGTCATGCACGCGCTGATGCGGCGGAGCCTGACATTCAACGTTGTTGACGTTTGGCGGCTTCGCCAAGGCCAGCAGTCGCTGGCCGCCAGGGGCGGTCAAGCCGCGTGCTGGCGGGCGCTGCGCGGTGGCATGCCGGTCCAGCGCTTGAACGCGCGGCGGAATTCGCGCGGGTCGCTGAAGCCGATTTCCAGCCCGATCTCCGCCACGCTCAACGTGCCACCGTGCAGCAATTCCAGCGCGCGTTCGGCACGCACGCGGTCGTGGATTTCGCGGAACACACGGCCGCCTTCGGCAAGCCGGCGGCGCAGCGAGCGTTCGCTCATGTTGAGCATGCGCGCCACGTCGGGCAGGCGCGGCTGGTGGCGCAGGTGGCTGCGCAGCAGGCGTTCCACCGAGGCCACGATCTCCTGCTGCGGACCGTCGACGTCATGCTGCTGCGTGCACAACGCCAGCGCCTGCTGGGCGGTCAGCGGGTTGTGCGTGGGCAGCCGGTGTTCCAGCCATTGCGCGTCGATCACCAGCTGGTTGTGGCGAGCGCCGAACACCAGCTCGCAACGGAAGAAATCGGCGTATTCGTCGGCGCAGGCGGGGCGTGCGTAGGTCAGTTCAAGCCGCAGCGGGTTGAAGTTCTGGCCAGCCAGCTCCCGCCCGATGGCCAGCGAGCTGGCGAACAGCTCCTCGCACAGGAAGGGCAACAGCGGCGCGTCGTTGAAGCGCGGCCACACGGCCAGCGCCACTTCGCGCTGCCCCACCACTTCGAAACTCACATCCAGCAGGCTGCCGCTCACGCGATGGTGGGTAATGCCCACCTGCATGGCATCGCCGAACGTGGCGGAGGTCATCATGGCCAGGCCCAGCAGGCCGAAGCTGCCGAGCGTTTCCACGCGACCCACCGCCAGCCCCAGCCCCGGTTCGCCGGTGGCCTGCAGTGCGCGGCGGATCACCGAGCGGGCCTGCCGGTAGGAAATGCGCAGCGTCGGGTCATTCAGCTGTTCCCGGGTCAGCCCCGAGCCGGCGAACCAGCCATCGCAGCGCTGCCCGCGCGACAGTGCCAGCTGGGTCAGGTGCACCAGGATGTTCGGCGGCGTCTCGGCCACGGTGTAGCGCGCATCCGTGCCTGCGGGCACGGCGGCGTCATCGATGGCATGGCTGACGGCAACAGACGTCATGAACTTGAGCTCCCACCCCCTGAGAGCGCCGGGCAGGCCCGGCGAGACTTCTTGATCTATATCATGGCCACAGGCCCATCGCCTTGCGCAATGCACAAGGCGGACCGGGCCCTGCCTAGGGGAGAACGCCGATGAACGCTGTCGCGGTCCGTTGTCGCCACGCTTTCGGGCTCGTCCTGCTGCCGCTGGCAGCCTGCGCGCCCGTGCAGACGCCGATGTCGAAGGCACCGCCGACCGGCGCGGTGGCCACGCTGCAGACGGCCGAACTGCTGCCCGCGGCGCCCAGGGCGGGCTCGCCGCGCTATGAGGCCGACCGGCAGGTCTTCCTCGCCACCCGCAAGCTGGAAGGTACGTCACGTTGGACGCTGGCCCAGCAGGACGTGGATTACGCCACCCCCAGGCTGATGGCCGACTTCAGTTGTGCCATGGGGGCGCCGCTGGACGCCACGACGTTGCCGAAGCTGGCGGCCCTAGTCGACGCCACCAGCAACGCGGCCGACGCCTCCACCGGGCCGGCGAAGCAGGCCAACCAGCGGCAGCGGCCCTTCCTGATCGACCCAGGGGTGACCTGCCAGTCCACCGACCGGCTGAAGACCAGCTTTGACTACCCCTCCGGCCACGCCACGCGTGGCTGGGCGGTGGGGCTGGTGCTGGCAGAGCTGGCGCCGGACCGGGCCAGTGATCTGCTGCTGCGCTCACGTGCGTTTGCCGACAGCCGCGTGGTGTGCGGCGTGCACAACCTCAGCGCTGTCGAGGCGGGAGCGATGAATGGCGCGGCGGTGGTGGCGGTGTTGCATGCGTCGCCTTCGTTTCAGGGGAGTCTTGCTGATGCGAAGCGCGAGTTGGAGGCGTATCGCGCGGCGAATCCGGTGACAGCGGATGTGAAGTGTGCGGCGGAGAAAGCGTTGATCGAGCCGGCGCCGTATTAGGCGTGATGCGCAAGGCAGCTCCCCTAGGCTCCCATCCACACCTCACCGTCATTCCCGCGAAAGCGGGAATCCAGCGCCTTTGGAGCGTTGCTAGGAGCGCAAGGCACTGGATTCCCGCTTTCGCGGGAATGACGGTGAGGGACAAGGGGGTGTACCTACACTTCCAAGCCACCAAGCCTACTTCGCCGCTCTGGCCGCCTTCCACTGCTGCACCCACCCCGTGAGATCGGCCAGCTGCTTGTCCTGCCCATCACGCATGGTCATGCCCACGGCCGCGCCCGCCACACGGCCGGCCGGATCGATCAGGATCAGGGTGGGGTAGACGTTCACGCCCAGCGTATCGATCAATGCCTGCCCGTCGTGCAGCACGGGCCAGCGCAGGCCACGATCGTTCACGAACGCGCGCGCGGTGTCAGCGTCTTCGTAGGTGATGGCGACGAAACCCATGTCGCCGTTGGCTTTCGCGAAGGCATTGAGCACCGGCACGTCGGCGATGCACGGCGCGCATTCGGCGAAGAAAAAGCTGACCAGCGTATAGCGCCCGCGCAGCGCGCTCGAGTGCAGCGTGCCGCCCTGCGATGAGGGCAGTTCGAACGGAGGAAACATGCTGCCGCGACCGAACGAAAAGCGGCCGGTACCGGTGCTGGTGCCCGGCGGGCGCAAGCGCAGCATGGCAGCGTTGGCCTTGCTGTCGGCGGTGGTGCTGTAGTTGCGGCCTGTACCCAGTTGCTGCGCGAACGCGGCGTAGCCCAGCGGCTTGCCGTTCGCATCGAGGTAGTGGACGTCGGGCGAGGCGCCCAGTTGCAGCGTGGCGACGAAACGTTGTTCGTCGTCCTGTGCCGGCATGGCGTGGAGCGATGACGCGAGCAGCGCCATCGCCAGCATCGATGCGAGTCGTGCCGGGTGCCGCATGCGGATCTCCCGTCGAGTGAAGAGGCCGGCGCTTTTGCGCCGGCCCCGTGTCCCGCTTACTCGCCGATGGTGAGCAGCGAGGCGTTGCCGCCAGCGGCAGTGGTGTTGATGGTGAGCGTGCGCTCGCCCGCGAAACGCAGCAGGTAGTGCGGGCCGCCGGCCTTGGGGCCGGTGCCGGACAGGCCTTCGCCGCCGAACGGCTGCACGCCGACCACCGCGCCGATCTGGTTGCGGTTGACGTAGCAGTTGCCCACGCGGGCGCGGCTCTGGATGAACTCCACCGTGTCGTCGATGCGGCTGTGGATGCCCAGCGTCAGGCCGTAGCCGGTGGCGTTGATGGCGTCGACCACCTTGCCCAGCTCGTCGCCCTTCCAGCGGATCACGTGCAGCACCGGGCCGAAGATTTCGCGGGTCAGCGTGGACAGGCCCGGGATTTCGTAGGCGCGCGGCGCGAAGAAGGTGCCGTTGCCGGTGGTGGCCGCGTCGAGCTTCACTTCGCCGATCTTCTTTGCTTCCTTGTCCATGCGCGCGGCATGGTCGACGAGGATCTTCTTGGCGTCTTCGTCGATCACCGGGCCCACGTCGGTGGAGAGCTGGCCCGGATCGCCGACCTTCAGCTCTTCCATGGCGCCGGCGAGCATCGCGCTGACCTTGTCGGCGATGTCTTCCTGCACGAACAGCACGCGCGCGGCGGAGCAGCGCTGGCCGGCGGACTGGAAGGCGGAGGCGACGACGTCCTTCACGATCTGCTCCGGCAGCGCGGAGGAGTCGGCGATCATCGCGTTCTGGCCGCCGGTCTCGGCCACCAGAGCGGCGATCGGGGCGTTGCGTGCGGCAAGCGCGCGGTTGATCGCCCAGGCGGTTTCGGTGGAGCCGGTGAAGGCCACGCCGGCCACGCGCGGATCGCGCGTCAGGGCAGCGCCCACGGTGGCGCCGTCGCCCGGCAGGTACTGCAGCACCTCGGCCGGCACGCCGGCTTCGTGCAGCAGCTTCACGGCGGCGTAGCCGATCAGGCTGGTCTGTTCGGCCGGCTTGGCGATGACGGCGTTGCCGGCAGCCAGCGCGGCGCTGACCTGGCCCAGGAAGATCGCCAGCGGGAAGTTCCACGGGCTGATGCAGACGAACACGCCGCGGCCGTTGAGGAACAGCTGGTTGCTCTCGCCGGTCGGACCGGGGAGCTGTTCCGGATGGCCAAACAGGCGGCGCGCCATGGTGGCGTAGTAGCGCAGGAAGTCGGCGGCTTCGCGGATCTCAGCGATGGCGTCCGGCAGGCTCTTGCCGGCTTCGCGCACGCACAGGGCGATGAACTCGCCGCGGCGCGCTTCGAGCAGCTCGGCGGCGTGCTCAAGAATCGCGGCGCGGCTGGCGGCCGGCAGGCGATCCCAGTTGTGATGCGCGGCGACGGCGTTGGCCAGCGCCTTGTCGACGGTGGCGCTGTCGGCGGCGACGTAGCTGCCCACGGCCTGGCGGCGGTCAGCCGGGTTGGTCACCTGCACGGTGGCGCCGGTGCTCTTGGCGCCCGGCACCAGCGGCTCGGCGGTCCACGGACCGTTCTTGCTCTGGATCGCCTCGGCGAGGGCCTTCAGTTCGTTGTCGTTGGAGAAGTTGACGCCCATGGAATTCTTCCGCAGTTCACCGTAGAGATTCACCGGCAGGGGGATGCGCGGGTGAGGGATGGAGGCAAAGGAGCGCACGGTCTCGCACGGATCGGCGACCAGTTCGCGCACCGGCAGCGTTTCGTCGACCACGCGGTTGACGAAGCTGGTGTTGGCGCCGTTTTCCAGCAGGCGGCGCACCAGGTAAGGCAGCAGATCTTCATGCGTGCCCACCGGCGCGTACACGCGGCACGGCACGTTGAGGTTCTGCTTGCCGATCACTTCGGCGTAGAGGTCCGTGCCCATGCCGTGCAGGCGCTGGTTTTCGTACGGACGACCCTGCGAGAGGTGATATACCGCAGCAATGGTGTGCGCGTTATGCGTGGCGAACTGCGGGTAGATCAGTTCCACGCCGGCGTCGAACAGCTTGCGTGCGCACGCGAGGTACGACACGTCGGTGTTCGGCTTGCGCGTATACACCGGGTAGCCGCTGAGGCCGTTTTCCTGGGCGCGCTTCACTTCCGCGTCCCAGTACGCGCCCTTCACCAGGCGCACGTACCAGCGGCGGCCGGTGGCGCGCGCGGTTTCGATCAGCCAGTCGATGACGAACGGCGTGCGCTTGGCATACGCCTGCACCACGATGCCGAGACCGTTCCAGCCTTCCAGCGAGGGATGCGCGAACACGTCGCCGATGATGTCGAGCGAGAGTTCGAGGCGATCGGCTTCTTCCGCGTCGACGGACAGCGCAATGCCCTGCTTCATGGCCAGCTGCGACAGCTCGAGCAGCTTGGCGGTAAGGTCGCGGCGGGCGATCTCACGCTTGGCCACTTCGTAGCGCGGATGCAGCGCGGACAGCTTCACAGAGATCGACGGCGCATCCGTGTGGTTGGCGAACGGACCGCGCGAACCGATCGAGGCGATCGCGTTGCGGTAATCCTGCTGGTAACGCTCGGCGGTTTCGCTGGTGAGCGCGGATTCGCCCAGCATGTCGTAGGAATAGCGATACACCGCGTATTCCTTCTGTGCGCAGCGGTCCAGCGCTTCGCCGATGGTCTGCCCCATCACGAACTGGTGGCCCATGATGCGCATGGCCTGACGGACGGCCAGACGGATGGCCGGCTCACCGGCGCGACCGACCAGGCGGCGCAGCGCGCCGGTGAAATCGTGGCGGGTTTCTTCCGACAGCGTCACCAGCTTGCCGGTGAGCATCAGGCCCCACGTCGACATGTTGACGAACACGGATTCGCTCTGGCCCAGATGCTTCTTCCAGTTCGCATCGCCCAGCTTGTCGCGAATCAGCTTGTCCGCCGTGCCCTTGTCGGGGATGCGCAGCAGGGCTTCGGCCACGCACATCAGCAGCACGCCTTCTTCCGAAGACAGGTCGTACTGGCGCATGAAGGATTCGACCGCGCTCTGGTCCTTGGCGCGGGCACGGACGCGGGTCACCAGGTCGGCGGCCAGGTCGATCACTTTCTCGCGTTCGACCGGGGGCAGGGTGGCCTGGGTGAGCAGGTCGTTGACCGCTTCGGTTTCGTCGCGCAGCCAGTTGGCGGTAATGCGCGCGCGCGCCGGCTCGACGCCGGTGGGCAGTTCGGGGCTGAGAATGGGCTGTGTCACTGGGTTTTTAGCCGAAACGTTGGTGGGGCGGGGAATCGCCGGATTGTACGCGTGGGGGAAAACGCACGCACCCGTACGTGGTGGTGCGGTGCGGCAGGGGCGGGGGCGTACCTATATATAAGGGTGAGACCCTGAAAAGCCGGCTTCGAGGAAGGCAAGGGTGGGGAGTGGAGGGTGGGAGATGCCAGGAGCACCACGTTCCCTCTCCGTCATTCCCGCGAAAGCGGGAATCCAGCGCCTGTCTACCCCCAGGGGCGAAGGCACTGGATGACCAGCCCTTCGGCTGTTGAAGGACGCCTCCCGCTTTCGCGGGAATGACGATCTTTTTTTTGAGCCGAGGCGCGTTGCGTGCCGGGCGTGCGCCGGGTACGGGGCCTGGGCGAGACCGAAGCAGGGCACGAGCCCCGCAGAACACAACCATGTCACTACTGTGGCAAACCGTCGCACCCTGCGCGCAACGCCTGATGCCGGACGCAGCCGCACCAGCCGCACCCGTCTCAAGCCCCTGACTATCCACGCAATCGTGCTGAGACGCGCGTCGCGTGCGTCGCGCCAATCACATCGCTGCTGGTTCATCCTTGCTTCAAATCAAGCACATGCGGCGTTGTTGCTCCCCGACGCGCTCGCGGCCTATCATGCCTGCGTTCCAGGCACGCCGGGTTCTCATGATCGTGCTTCGACCAGCAGCGGCCGGCTTGCCGTGCGCAACGATGTGGCTCAAGCCCAATCGTGCCCTGAGCCGTCGCGACCTGCGTCGACTGATCGGAGGACTGGCGGCGCTGGCGCTGACGACGGCCGTGTTGGGAGCATGGCAGGGGAATGTCTTCGCTCCTTTGTTTGCACTGGTCGAGTCCTCCGCGGTGGCTTTCGCCCTGGGCGTAGCCTGGCGGGCCGGCGACCGCAGCGAGCGCATCACCCTCGACGAATCGTCGCTGGAGGTGCAGTCCCTGCCAGGTCGGCGCAGTGCGCGCTTTCAGACGTATTGGGTGCGTGTGCAGCTGCAGTCTGGCCAGGGGAGGGGGCGTCTGTTGCTGACGTCGCATGGACGCGAGCTGGAAATCGGGGCCTTCCTCGGGGAAGAGGAGCGTGCCGAGCTGTCAAGGAAACTCATGGTGTTGCTGACGGAGCTCAACCAGCAGCGACGCAGGTAGGTTCAACAAAGGTGCATCACGACATGACATCTGGCGGCATCAGGCCTGGCGGTATCAAGCGAGCGGTCACGGCAGCACTCTTCGCACTCACGATGTTCGGCGGCGTGGCCCTGGCCAATCCGCAGCCCGGGCAGTTGAACATGACCCGTGGCGCGTCCACCTGGTCGCCCGAGGCTTATTTCCTCAACAACGTTGCCCTCGGCGTCTGCGTCGTCATCGGCATCCTTGTGTTCGGCGCGATGTTCATCGCCATGTTCCGCTTCCGCAAATCGCGCGGCGCGGTGGCCGAAAAGTGGTCCCACAACACGACGCTGGAAATCGTGTGGACCACCATCCCCGTCATCATCCTGATCGTGCTGGCGTACCTCGCCACGGGCGGTCTGCGCACCTTCGCCGACACCACCGGCTCGGAGATGACCGTCAAGGTCACCGGCTACCAGTGGAAGTGGCGCTACGACTATGTCGACTACAAGGGCAAGGCGATCGAGAAGGTCGGCTTCATGTCCAAGCTCGACAAAGAGAGCGACGAGACGCGCCAGCTCGATTCGGGCCTTGATCCGAAGAACGTCCAGGTGGATGGCTACAACACCTACCTGATCAACGTGGACAAGCCGCTGGTCGTGCCGGTCGGCACCAAGATCCGCTTCGTCATCACGGCTGGCGATGTCATCCACTCGTGGTGGGTGCCGGCGCTGGGCTGGAAGATGGACGCCATCCCGGGCATCGTCAACTCGGCCTGGACCAACATCATCGAGCCGGGCGTGTATCGCGGCCAGTGCGCCGAGCTGTGCGGCCAGGATCACGGCTTCATGCCGATCGTGGTGAAGGCGGTGCCGAAGGCGGAATTCGACAAGTGGCTGGCGGACCAGGAAGCCGAGGCCAACAAGCCGGCGCAGCCTGCCGCTCCGGCGGCGGCTTCCACCGCTGCCGCGCCGGCCACGGCGCAGGCGACCGACGCACCTGTTTCGCAGGGCCATCAGGGCTGAGCAATCAGCCAGTCAACAGCATTCGTATTTAGGTAGAGGTGTAAGGCATGGCCCACGCAGCTACACACGATCATCATCACGACGATCACCACGGCGCGCCCAAGAATTTCTTCGTACGTTGGTGCATGTCCACCAACCACAAGGACATCGGCACGCTGTACCTGGTGTTCTCGCTCCTGATGTTCTTCATTGGCGGCAGTTTCGCGATGGTGATCCGCGCGGAACTGTTCAAGCCCGGCCTGCAGCTGGTGCAGCCGTACTTCTTCAACGAAATGACCACGATGCATGCGCTGGTCATGATCTTCGGCGCGGTGATGCCGGCCTTCGTGGGCCTGGGCAACTGGATGATCCCGCTGATGATCGGTGCGCCGGACATGGCGTTGCCGCGCATGAACAACCTGTCGTTCTGGATCCTGCCGTTCGCCTTCGCGCTGCTGCTGTCCACGCTGTTCCTCCCGGGCGGTGGCCCGGCCGGCGGCTGGACGATGTACCCGCCGCTGTCGCTGCAGGGTGATTCGGTGGCGTACCTGGTGTTCGCCGTGCACTTGATGGGTATCAGCTCCATCATGGGCGCGATCAACATCATCGCGACCATCCTCAACATGCGCGCGCCGGGCATGGATCTCCTGAAGATGCCGGTGTTCGTGTGGAGCTGGCTGATCACGGCGTTCCTGCTGATCGCGGTGATGCCGGTGCTCGCCGGTGCGGTGACCATGCTGCTCACCGACAAGTACTTCGGCACCAGCTTCTTCAATGCGGCTGGCGGTGGCGACCCGGTGCTGTTCCAGCACATCTTCTGGTTCTTCGGCCACCCCGAGGTCTACATCATGATCTTGCCGGCCTTTGGCCTGGTGTCCGAGATCATCCCGACCTTCGCGCGCAAGCCGATCTTTGGTTACAAGGCGATGGTGTTCGCCATCGCGTCGATCGCCTTCCTGTCGTTCATCGTGTGGGCGCACCACATGTTCGCGGTGGGTCTGCCGCTGGGCGGCGAGATCTTCTTCATGTACGCCACCATGCTGATCGCGGTACCGACGGGCGTGAAGGTGTTCAACTGGGTCAGCACCATGTGGGGCGGCTCGATGACGTTCGAAACGCCGATGCTGTTTGCCATCGCGTTCGTCATCCTGTTCACCATCGGTGGTTTCTCGGGCCTGATGCTGGCGCTGGCGCCGGCGGACTTCCAGTACCACGACACCTACTTCGTGGTGGCGCACTTCCACTACGTGCTGGTGACCGGTGCGATCTTCGCGATCATCGCGGGCACCTACTACTGGTTGCCGAAGTGGACCGGCCACATGTACAGCGAGTTCTGGGGCAAGATGCACTTCTGGAACAGCGTGGTGTGGGTGAATGTGTTGTTCTTCCCGCAGCACTTCCTCGGCCTGGCCGGCATGC
This sequence comes from Dyella japonica A8, assembly GCF_000725385.1. Lineage (NCBI taxonomy): Bacteria > Pseudomonadati > Pseudomonadota > Gammaproteobacteria > Lysobacterales > Rhodanobacteraceae > Dyella > Dyella japonica. Next base: position 1,202,498 of record NZ_CP008884.1, read on the forward strand.
CGCGCCGCATCCCCGACTACAACGTCGCGTTCGCCAACTTCAACATGATCAGCTCGATCGGTGGCTTCCTGTTCGGCGCCTCGCAGCTGATCTTCGTGGGCGTGATCGTGCACTGCGTGTTCTTCTCCAAGAAGAAGGCGATGGACCGCGTGTGGGAAGGTGCCAAGGGCCTGGAGTGGACGCTGCCGTCGCCGGCGCCGTACCACACCTTCGAAGTGCCGCCGGTGATCCACGACGAAGAACTGGCCCACGGCCACGTCGAGGATTGATCCCAAGCATGACCGCTCCGGCCTTGCGCCGGGGCGGCTGGAAGCGAACAGATGAACCAGTCATCGACAACAGCCATCGAGCAGCAGCGCAGGAAAGGCGTGCGTATCACCGTCACGTTGTTTGGCGGCATCGCCGTTGCGATCTTCGTGCTCTCGTTGTTGCAGGGGCTGCAGTACTCCTGACGTTGCCGACTTTCCATGTCGTACCGTTGACGTAGACAGAGCATTCCACAGGGATCTCCCATGGCTCAGCAACAAGGCGTTTATTTCGTTCCATCCAAGAGCCAGTGGCCGATCGTGGCCGCGGTGGTCATGTTCGTCACTGTGCTCGGTGCCGCGCACTGGCTGAACGCGCCGCCAGGCGAAGCCAGCTTCGGCAAGACGATGCTGACCATTGGCTTCGTCGGCATCCTGCTGATGTTCTTCGGCTGGTTCCGCTCGGTGATCCGCGAATCGCTCGCGGGCAACTACAACAGCCAGGTGGACCGCTCGTTCCGCATGGGCATGATGTGGTTCATCTTCTCCGAAGTGATGTTCTTCGGCGCTTTCTTCGGCGCGCTGTTCTACGCCCGCATGTTCGCGGTGCCGTGGCTGGGCGGCGAAGGTCACGGCGTGCTGACCCACCAGTTCCTGTGGGACAGCTATTCCGCGGCCTGGGGCGCCGGTGGCGGCAACGGCCCGGAGCGCATCGGCGGCAACTTCCAGACGGTGGCGCCCTGGGGCCTGCCGCTGCTCAATACGCTGATCCTGCTTTCCTCCAGCGTCACCGTGACCATTGCGCACCATGCGCTCAAGGCCGGTCATCGCGGCCGGATCCTGCTGTTCCTCGGCCTCACCGTGCTGCTGGGCGCCACCTTCCTGTGGTTCCAGGCGCACGAGTACATCGAGGCCTACAAGGAGCTCAACCTCACGCTGCAGAGCGGCGTGTACGGTTCGACCTTCTTCATGCTCACCGGCTTCCACGGCATGCACGTGACGCTGGGCACGATCATGCTGGCGATCATCTGGCTGCGCGTGGCCAAGGGCCATTTCACCAAGGAACACCACTTCGCCTTCGAGGCGGTGGCCTGGTACTGGCACTTCGTCGACGTGGTGTGGCTGGGCCTCTTCATGTTCGTCTACATCCTCTGAGGCGCTGGCGCGCCGCAGCAAAAAACCCGCCGGAAGGCGGGTTTTTTGTTGGCCCCGGAGTGGTGTGTTGTGGGAGCGCACCCTGTGCGCGACCGCGGACGGGCGGCGCCACCGCTCCGGTGGGTCGTCGCGCACAGGGTGCGCTCCCACAGGGGTGTCGAAGCCTTGAAAGCGAAAGCCCGCCAATGGCGGGCCTTCGGGGAACCGGATGTCGCAAGCGAGGCGCCAGCGACGGCGGGAAGCTACAATTACTGGCCCACGCCGTGGGGGTGGAGCCAGCCCATCCAGATGCCCAGCACCACCATCAGGATGAGCAGCACCGACAAACCGATGCGGCGCGTCAGCGCCCACACCGTGCGCTTGCTGCCTTCCTTGTCGGTCATCATGAAGTACAGGGCCTGACCAAGATTGAACAGCACCACCAGCAGCAGAATCACCAGCGCATATTTGTAGATGGTTTCCACGTGATAGGTCCGAACGTTTTTGACATCCGCAGTATAGCGGTCGTGCACGGTGCCACTGCGTGAAGTGGCTGCGCCGTCCGTCGTGGTTCGCGCTGCTGCTCACCGTGGCTGGCGCCTTGCTGTTCATACGCTTGGGCGTGTGGCAGCTGCATCGCGCGGACGAAAAGGAGCAGATTCTGCGACGGTATGCCACAGCGGAAACAGCGGCGGCGAGCGACTTTGCCGCAGTGGCCGCGAATCCCCCCGTGGACGCGTTCGCGCGCGTCAACGTGCAGGGCGAATACCTGGCCGACCGCCTCTACCTGCTGGACAACCCCAGGCACGACCAGCGCGGTGGCGTGGAAGTCTATGCGCCTTTCCGTCCGCGCAACGGTGACCGGCTGCTGCTGGTGGACCTGGGTTTTCTCCCGGGCAACGGTACCGACCAGGCGCCGCAATTGCCGCCGCTGCCAACGGGTGCGCAGGATCTGCATGGGCTTTACGTGCCCGCGCCCGGCGTGGGGTTCGAGATGGGTGGCAACGCATTGGCGCGCCAGACGCGCTGGCCCAAGACCACCGTGTACCTCGACCTGCCGCAGGTTGCCACCGATCTGGGCGGCGCGTTGTATCCGCAGGTGCTCACGCTTGATGCGGACCCTTCCTCCATCTACGTGCGCGAGCACACCATCGACTTCTCGGCGATGCCGCCGGCGCGTCATCGCGCCTACGCGTTCCAGTGGTTCACCTTCGCCGTGGCGGCGCTGGTGATCCTGCTGGTGCTGCATCGTCGCCGTCCTTCCCGACCAGGCAAGCCATGAACAAGCCCGATCCCGTCAAGCTGCGTGCAAGCCGCCTCAAACTGCTGTCGATCATGCTGGTGTTCGCCGCGCCCATTGTCGCGGCGATATTGCTGACACTGTCGGGCTGGCAGCCGGAGGGCAAGGCCAATGGCCAGCCCGTGGCGCCCCAACGGAACTTCGCCGCCGAACAGGTGCCGGTGTCCCTCACCAATGGCGACACCTGGGCGTGGCGGGCCAGCGAGCCGCAGCTCACCCTGGTCGCGCTGGCCGGTCCCGACTGCGCGAAACAGTGCCTGGACGTGCTCACCAAGATGGCTGCCGCGCGCATCACGCTCAACCAGAACGCCTCGCGCCTGCGCCTGCTCTATGTGGGCAAGCCGCCGGCCGACGCCGCTGCCAGTGGCATGACCGGCTACTGGAAGCTGGGCCAGGATGCGATGGGAGCGCTCGCACCGTTCACGCCGACCACGCCCGATACGGTGAGCGCGCTGCTGGTTGAATCCGACGGTACCGCCTTGTCGTTCTATCCTGCGGGCTTCGACGCCACCGGCCTGCGCAAGGATCTTCAGAAGGTGATTCGCTGATGACCGTTCGTTCCCCCAGGGTGCTGCGCGGCCTCGCGCTGCTTGCCGCCGTGTTCGCATTCGGCGTGGTGATGTTCGGTGCGTTCGTGCGCCTCTCCAACGCCGGTCTTTCGTGCCCGGATTGGCCGACCTGCTATGGCCGCGCCACCTGGCCGGAACAGCAGCACGAGATCGCGCAGGCGAACCAGGCATTCCCGGACCGCCCCTATGAAACCCACAAGGCGTGGCGCGAGCAGGTGCATCGCTTCCTCGCGGGCACGCTCGGCACGCTGGTGTTCGCGCTGGCGCTGGGCGCCAGCTGGCGCCGCCCATGGGCACGTTACGCGGTGATCGTGGGCGCGGTCTGTGCGGCGGTGGGCGTGGGCATGTACATGAAGGGCGAGCACCACTGGTCGCTGCTGGTGTCGTTGGTAGCCATGGCCTTGCCCATCATCGCGGCCCTTGGCCTGGGCCGGCCCGGCGCGTGGCGCATCAGTGTGCTGGCGCTGGCCGTGGTGGTGTTCCAGGCGATGCTCGGCATGTGGACGGTGACGCTGCTGCTCAAACCCATTGTGGTCATGGGGCATCTGATGGGCGGCATCACCACCTTTGCCCTGTTGGCCTATGCGGCGTTGCGCTTTGCAGGCGTCGGTGCCAACGACGACCGTTACGCCGGCCTGCGCAAAGCGGTGGTGGTGGGCATAGTGCTGCTGCTGGCGCAGATCGCGCTGGGTGGCTGGACCTCGTCCAACTACGCGGCGCTCGCCTGCGGCACCGATTTTCCCAAGTGCCTGGGCCAATGGATGCCGGCTACCGATTTCCGCGAAGGTTTCGTGCTGTGGCGTGGTATCGGCGTGAACTACGAAGGCGGCGTGCTCGACATGGCGGCACGCAGCGCCATCCAGATCACCCATCGCCTCGGTGCACTGGTGGTGTTCTGCTATCTCGCCTGGCTGGCGCACCGCGTGTCGCGCCAAGGGCTGCGTTCGCTGGGCCTGGCGATGGCCGCGGTGCTGGTGGCGCAGGTACTGCTGGGCGTCAGCAACGTGCATTTCGGGCTGCCCCTGCCGGTGGCGACGGCGCACAATGGCGTGGCCGCCCTGCTGCTTTTCACCTTGCTGGCCACGCTGGCGCGTACGCAGAAGCGTCATGAAGACGCGATGTTTCTTTCCCACGGATACCGATGACGATGAGCAGCCGTTTCCATGAGTACCTGGAACTGACCAAGCCGCGCGTCGTGGCGCTGCTGGTGTTCTGCGCGGTCATCGGCATGTTCCTCGCCGTGCCCGGCCTGCCGCCGTGGCGTGCGCTGGTGTTCGGCACGCTGGGCATCTGGATGGCCTCGGGTTCCGCGGCGGCCTTCAACCACCTGATCGACCAGCGCATCGACAAGGTGATGGCACGCACCGCGCATCGCCCGCTGGCTACGGGGCAGCTCACGCCGCGCCAGGTATTCACCTTCGCATTCACGTTGGGCGTGTTGTCGATGGTGGTGCTGGTGGTGCTGGTGAACCCGCTTACCGCGCTGCTCACCTTTGGTGGCCTGATCGGTTATGCGGTGATCTACACCGCGTATCTCAAGCGTGCGACACCACAGAACATCGTGATTGGCGGCCTGGCCGGCGCGATTCCGCCCGTGCTGGGCTGGACGGCCGTGACGGGTGAACTGCATCCGTTCGCGCTGCAGCTGTGCCTGATCATTTTCGTGTGGACGCCGCCGCATTTCTGGGCACTGGCGATTTTCCGCCGCGATGATTACTCGCGTGCGCAGGTGCCGATGCTGCCGGTGACGCATGGCGTGGTGTTCACGCGCTGGCATGTGTTGTTCTACACGATCCTGCTGGTGCTGGTGACGTTGTTGCCGGCGCTGACGGGGTATAGCGGGATGGTGTACCTGGGCGGCGCTGCCGTGCTCGGGGCGGGCTTCCTTTATTACGCGGTTCGGCTGCTTAATCCGCCGGATGAGTTCTTCGCAATGAAGGTGTTCAACTATTCCATCGTGTACCTGATGGCGCTGTTCGCGTTCCTGCTCGCGGACCATTGGCTGATGGAGCCACTGGTGCATCACCAGGGTGTGGTGTTCGAGCGCACGGTTTGATGCGGGTTTTCTCCTTCTCGCCCGCGGGGCATGCAGAGAGTGGGCTTGGGTGAAGGGGCCTTGGGGAGAGAGGATAGGGTTGAGGTGAGGTATGCAACCCGGCCTCACCGCCTCGTCCTTTAGCCGTCATCCCAGCGAAGGCTGGGATCCAGTGACTTTGCTCTTGGCCTTTGGTCGTCGTGATTCCGCGACCTGGCTCGCCAGCGGTGGGCTTCCGGCCTCCTGCCGGGGACCCGGTAGGTCAAAGGTCAAAAGCCAAAAGCCAAAGCTAAAAGCTAAAAGCTAAAAGCTAAAAGCTAAAAGCCGAAGCAAAAACCCGAGCCTTCGGCGGAGCATCCAACGAGGCGAGCCCCTTGTGGGAGCGCACCCTGTGCGCGACAGCGGCGTCTCGTAGTCACCGCTCCGTTAGGTTGTCGCGCACAGGGTGCGCTCCCACAGAAAAGAGAAAAGCGGGCGACCGTGCGGGTTCCATCAACGCCGAAGCGAAGCGAGGCGCCGCTTTAAGTCCTCATCGCCAAGGCGCGTTGCGAAGAGCTTGGAAGTACCCGCTGTGTAGAGGCGTAGGTAGCCAAGCAACAAACTGCCTCGAGCGTTCGGGCTTATCCCCACGAATTGCTGCCAGCTCTGGCTCTCAAGGCCATTTTCTTTGGGTTACTTTTCTTTTGGGCCAGCAAAAGAAAAGTGACTCGGCCTTCGGCAGAAGGTCGAAACGCCCGCTGCGTAAGCGGCCCGATCGCGGGAAGGCCTGAGGCGATAACCAGGCGCAAAGTCACTGGATCCCGGCCTGCGCCGGGATGACGGGTAGGAAGGGTGCGGCAAGAGTACCTGGGGGAACAGCTCGCTAACGCCGCCGAAGGGCCGTCTCACGCACCTCTGGGTCCCGTGAAACCCCCGGGGCGGCCACCCCTACCTCCCCCACATCCCACCCCCTCCCCTGAACGCAGCAACTTCCGCCCAAAGAAAATCACCGTCACAGGGTTGACACTTCCGCACCGCAGCAAGACAATCTGCGCGCCACCGGGCGCGGTTTGCCCATCAGTGGCCTCTGTCCTATCAACCCAAGGCATATGGACGTTTACCCTAGTCGCAACGTCGACATCCGCGAGCATCGGGTGCCGGCATTGCATAACAAGCTGATCTGCTGCGGCGACCGCCTGCGGTCGGCTGGCGCTTTCCTCGACTAGGGAAGACCGGCCCACCTCTGACGGCGCCAAAGCGCCGTTAACGAGGAGAAAGGGCCATGAAGCTCCTTCGCGATTTCTTCCGTCTGCGTGTTGCCCGTCCGGGCCGCCGTGCGGACTCCCGTTCCTGGACGATCACCGTGCCGGCTCCGCTGGCCCAGGTGCAGAGTGTCCCGTCGTCCGATACCCATCGCCTTTCCGACGCTCCGCGCGGCCTGCAGGTCGCCCGCCGGAAGGAACATGCCGCTCCGCAAGCACACCGTCATCTGCAACTGGTATCCAGTCACTGATGAACGCTTCGTCGCGCCAGGCGTTTCCCCGCAAGGGCTGGCCTCCGCCAGTCCCCTGGGCACGATTGCGACGAAGTCCGTAGTGCGGGTCTTGGCGTCACGCGCGGGTTGAACCCCGCCAGCTCGCTGGTCCGGCCTCTGATATACCGATTTCACGGAAGCGAGTCATGTTGAAGCACTCCACCCAGACCGTCACCGGCAAGGCGGCCGGCACGAGCGCCGCCGCACCGGTGCGCGTGGCCGTTGCGCAGGAGGCGTTCCGCCATAACGAGGCGCTGTACGCAGCCCTCGATACCAGCGCGGCCGGTCTCAACGAGGAGCAGATCTCCGAGCGTCTGGATCGCGACGGCCTCAACGAGGTCTCGCACGAGAAGCCGCCGCACTGGTCGGTGCAGCTGCTCAAGGCGTTCAAGAACCCGTTCATCATCGTGCTGCTGGTGCTGGCCGTCGTGCAGCTGGTGACCGATGGCTCGGATCTCACCGGCCCGATCATCATCGCGGTGATGGTGGGCATCAGCGTGCTGCTGAGCTTTACCCAGGAGTACCGCTCGTCGAAGGCCGCCGAGAAGCTCAAGGCCATGGTGCGCAACACGGCCACCGTGACGCGCCGCGCGTCGGACGGTCACAGCGAGCGCATCGAAGTGCCGGTGGGCGAGCTGGTGGCGGGCGATATCGTGCATCTCGCCGCTGGCGACATGGTGCCGGCCGACCTGCGGCTGGTTTCGGCGAAGGATCTGTTCATCAGTCAGGCCATCCTCACCGGCGAATCGCTGCCGGTGGAAAAGTCTGCGCCCGCACACGTGCACAGCGGTGACGAACTGGACAGCGGCCAGCATGGCGACAACCCGCTGGACCTGCCGACCGTCTGCTACATGGGCACCAACGTGGTGAGCGGCACCGCCACCGCCGTGGTGGTGGGTACCGGCGCGCGCACCTACCTGGGCTCGCTGGCGCGAACCATCGTCGGTCAGCGCGTGCAGACCAGCTTCGACCGTGGCGTGAACAGCGTCAGCTGGCTGCTGATCCGCTTCATGGCGGTGATGGTGCCGATCGTCTTCATCATCAACGGCCTGGACAAGCACGACTGGCTGCAGGCGTTCCTGTTTGCGCTGTCGGTGGCCGTGGGCCTGACGCCGGAGATGCTGCCGCTGATCGTGACGGCGAACCTGGCCAAGGGCGCGTTGGCGATGTCCAGCCGCAAGGTGGTGGTGAAGCGCCTCAACGCAATCCAGAACTTCGGCGCGATGGACGTGCTGTGCACCGACAAGACAGGCACCCTCACGCTGGACAAGATCGTGCTGGAGCGTCACCTCGACCTGTACGGCGAGGAATCGGACGAGGCACTGGAATACGGTTACCTCAACAGCCGTTTCCAGACGGGCCTGAAGAACCTGATGGACAAGGCGGTGCTGGAGCATCGCGACCTGGAGGAAACCGCTCAGCACTACCGCATCGTCGACGAGATCCCGTTCGACTTCCAGCGTCGCCGCATGTCGGTGGTGCTGGGTAACGGCGATGGCCACGAGTTGCTGGTGTGCAAGGGCGCGGTCGAGGAAATGCTGTCGATCTGCTCTTCTGCCCAGGCGGGTGACGAGATCCTGCCGATGACGGACGAGATGCGCGCCGACATCAAGGCGATGACGCGCGGCCTCAATGAGGATGGCCTGCGCGTGCTCGTGGTCGCCATCAAGCGCCAGCCGCCGGCCGGCCGCGCCTACGGCGTGGCGGACGAGAGCAACCTGATCGCGGTGGGCTGCCTGGCCTTCCTTGATCCGCCGAAGGACAGCGCGGCCACGGCTATTGCAGCGCTGCACCACCATGGCGTCGAGGTGAAGGTGATCACCGGCGACAACGAGGCGGTGACGCGCAAGATCTGTCGCGAGGTGGGCCTGGATGTCGAGCACTCCGCACAGGGCAAGCACATCGAGCCACTGAGCGACGACGAACTGGACGAGCTGGTCAAGCGCACCACGGTGTTCGCCAAGATGTCGCCGCTGCAGAAGGCGCGCGTGGTGAAGTCGCTACAGCGCCAGGGCCACACCGTGGGCTTCCTGGGCGACGGCATCAACGACGCACCGGCGCTGCGCGAGGCCGACGTGGGCATTTCGGTGGATACCGCCACCGACATCGCCAAGGAGTCGGCGGACATCATCCTGCTCGAAAAGAACCTGATGGTGCTGGAAGAGGGTGTCATCGAAGGTCGTATCACCTTCGGCAACATCATCAAGTACATCAAGATGACCGCCAGCTCCAACTTCGGCAACATGTTCTCGGTGCTGATCGCGAGCGCGTTCCTGCCGTTCCTGCCGATGCTGCCGCTGCAGATCCTGGTGCTGAACCTGCTGTACGACATCTCGCAGCTGTCGATTCCGTTCGACCGCATGGACGACGAATACCTGCGCAAGCCGCGCAAGTGGGACGCCAGCGACATCGGCCGTTTCATGGTGTGGATCGGCCCGGTCAGCTCGATCTTCGACATCACCACGTTCCTGCTGTTGTGGTACCTGTTCGGGGCGAACTCGCCGGAACACCAGTCGTTCTTCCAGTCCGGCTGGTTCATCGAGAGCCTGCTCACGCAGACGTTGATCGTGCACATGATCCGCACGCGCAAGATCCCGTTCGTGCAGAGCATCGCCTCGGCGCCGGTGCTGGCGCTGACCACGGCCATCATCATCATCGGCATGCTGGTGCCGTACTCGGGCCTGGGCGAGAAGATCGGCATGATGCCGATGCCGGGCGTGTACTTCGGCTGGCTGGCCGCGACGGTGCTGACGTACTGCGTACTGACCCAGTTGATGAAGCTGGTGTATATCCGGCGGTACGGGCGCTGGTTGTAAGGGGGTTGCGGCGGCCGCCCTGGAGTGGAGGCCGCCTTAGTCCACACTGCTCGTCATTCCGGCGTAGGCCGGAATCCAGTAGCGGCAAGGTGCGGTTGTCGCACCGGTCCGCATCCAAGGCTTGGGGCTAGCGTCGAAAATCGCTTGCCCCGCTACTGGATTCCGGCCTTCGCCGGAATGACGGCTAAAGTCGCCGCGCATCGATCGGCATCACTGCGCCGCATCAAAATAATTGGGGTCGCCATCATGGCGTTCCATCCGTTCCAAAGACTCTCGCAAGGGAGTGCGTGGATGCTGCCTGCATCCCGTTTGTCCAAAAAGGAGGCCAAGCCATGAAAGGCACCTTCGCTCTTCTCGACATTGCCGGCTACGTCGCCCTGCTGCTGTGGGGCACGCACATGGTCACCAGCGGCGTGCTGCGTGGCTACGGCAGCATGCTGCGCCGCTGGATGGGTCGTTATCTCGGCCATAGGCCGGCTGCGCTGGGTTTCGGCATCTGCGTCACGGCGCTGCTCCAGAGCAGCACCGCCACCGGCCTGATGGCGACCTCGTTCGCCGCCAGCGGCTTCCTCGGCCTGGCGCCGGGGCTGGCCGTGATGCTGGGCGCCAACGTGGGTACCACGCTGATCGTGCAGGTGATGTCCTTCGACATCTCCATCGTGGCGCCGGTGCTGATCCTGATCGGCTTCACCGTCCATCGCCGCACCGACGATGTGAGCTACGAGAACCTCGGGCGCGTCGCCATTGGCCTGGGACTGATGCTGCTCGCCTTGCATTTGCTGGTCGGCGCGATGGCGCCGGTGGAAAACGCGGCCGTACTGCACGCCATCCTGCAGAGCCTGGCCAGCGAGCCGGTGCTGGCCATGCTGGTCGCGGCCCTGCTGACCTGGGCCTGCCATTCCAGCGTGGCCGTGGTGCTGCTGATCGTGTCGCTGGCGACGGCAGGCGTGGTCGACGCGCCGGGCGCGCTTGCGCTGGTGCTGGGCGCCAACCTCGGCAGCACCATTCCGGCGCTGATGGAGGCGCATACGCCGTTCGCCCGCCGCCTGCCGATGGGCAACCTGATGGTGCGCGCCTTCGGTTGCATCGTGTGCCTGCCGATCCTGCCGCTGGTCGCCCACTGGCTTGCGCCGCTCGGCGCGTCGCCGGCGCGCATCGTGGTGAACTTCCATACCGCGTTCAACCTGGCGCTGGCGTTGATCTTCATCGTGCCGGTGGAAAGCCTGTCGCGCCTGCTGGTGCGCCTGCTGCCGGAGCCGCCCAAGCCCAATGATCCGGGCGTGCCGCAGTACCTGGACGAGGCCGCGCTGGATTCGGCCAACGTCGCACTGGCGAATGCGGCGCGCGAATCCATGCGCATGGCCGACATGGTGGAGGGCATGCTCAAGGGCATTGTCGAAGTGTTCGGCAAGGACGACCGCGCCCGCGCCGCCGCCGTCAGCCGCATGGACCCCTCCCTCGACAAGCTGGGCATGGCCATCCGCGAATACTTGGCGGACCTCGGTGGCCAGCCGTTGAACGAGGAGGACGGCGAGCGCAGCCAGGAAATCCTCGCCTTCGTCATCAACATCGAGCACATCGGCGACATCACGGCCAACAACCTGATGGAGTTCGCCGCCAAGAAGGCGGCGAGTGGCCAGGACTTCTCCGCCGACGACATCCAGGACCTGGCGGCCATGCACACCCTGGTGATGGAAAGCCTGCGCCTGGGCCTTACCGTGTTCCTGCGCGGCGACCTGCGCGCGGCCCAGCAGCTGATCGCGCGCAAGGAGGCCTTGTGGCGGCTGGAGAACGAGGCGTCCGAGCGGCACATCAAGTCACTGCGCGAACGCCGCGACGGCGGCGGTGGCGGGGACGTGTATCTGCGCATCCTGCGCGACCTCAAGCGCATCCATTCCCACCTGGCGGCCCTGGCCTACCTGCCGCTGGAGCGCGCCGGCCTGCTGCAGGATCGCCTCGTGCGCGAGCACGCGACGACCTGATGTAAGCCTTGGCGGCTATCGTATTCAACCTGTAAAGGAGCAACGGCACATTGGACCCGGACCCATCGACTGACATCGCATTTTCTTGCTGACGACGCCGTCCTCGTTCCTGCGCGTGCTCCTTCCGGAGTAAATCCCGCAAGCGGTGGCCGGTGTCGGCGCACACCGCGAGCGGGTCACGCGTTCCAGCTCCAGGCGACCTGGAACGCAACCCCTTCGCAAACACTGCTCCATCCCCGGTATGGGAGTGGATTGCAGCCGCATGCCGAATTTTTGCAGGGGATTACCCATGTTTCACCGCCTGTCCCGCGTTTCCATCGCCTTGGCCATCAGCGCTTCGCTGGCTGCCTGTTCCCACCACGCCGACGACCAGGCCGCCGCGCCGGCCTTCGTGGATGACCACGGCACACTTCGCGTTCCGGATGGATCGCCGTTGCGCAAAGAACTGGTGATCGCACCGGTCGACATGCGCGAGGCCGCGCACGCCATGCAGTTTCCCGCGACCGTCGAAGCGGACCCCGCGCATACGGCCAACGTCGTCGCGCCGCTCACGGGCCGCATCACGGAACTCAAGGTCGGCCTGGGCGACCACGTCGAACACAACCAGCTGCTGGCCGTGATCGATTCTGGCGACATGGCGCAGGCCCATGCCGACGTCGTCAAGGCGGCGGATGCGCTGGCCCTGGCGAAGAAAACGCTCGATCGCGCACACGGCGTGCAGCAGGCCGGCGGCAACGCCGTGAAGGACCTCGAGGCGGCGCAGAGTGGTTACAACCAGGCCCAGGCGGAGCTCACCCGCGCGCAAACGCGTGAGCAATCGCTCAACACGGCTGGCCAGGCAGGGTCCGCGCGCGGCATCCGCATCACCTCGCCGGTGAGCGGCTACGTGACGACCCTCACCGGCTCGCAGGGCACCTACGTCAACGACACCACCACGCCGCTGATGACCATTGCCGACCTCAGTTCGGTCTGGATCACCGCCAACGTGCCGGAAGCCGACGTTGGCCATATCGCCAAGGGCGAGGCCGTGGACGCCGTGCTCTCCGCTTATCCGGACCAGGTGTTCCACGGCAAGGTGAGCTTCGTCAGCCAGGTGCTGCAGTCGGATACCCGCCGCGACATGGTGCGCGCCGTGTTCCCCAACGCGGACGGCCGCCTGAAGCCCAACATGTATGCCAACGCCAGCATCGCCGTGCCGCAGCCGGCGCAGGTGATCGTGCCCGAGTCGGCGCTGCTGATGAACAACGACAGCACCACGGTATTCGTCGAAGTGTCGCCGTGGACGTTCCAGCGCCGCACGGTGGAGCTGAGCTACGACGAGACCGCGGGCGCACGCGTGCTGAAGGGCCTGAAGGCGGGCGATCGCGTGGTCGTGAAGGGCGGAGTCCTGCTCAATGATTAACGCGATCTTCCACTTCTGTTTCCAGAAGCGCGTGATGTTCTTCGTCATCTCGGCACTGGTGTTGTGCTTCGGCTACTACTCGTGGACGCAGCTCGCCATCGAGGCGTATCCGGAGCTGAGCGACGTCACCGCGCAGGTGACGACGCAGGTGCCGGGTCTGGCTGCGGAGGAAATCGAACAGCAGATCACCATTCCGCTGGAGCGCGGCCTGTCGGGCACGCCCGGGCTGGTAAGCATGCGTTCGAGCAGCACGTTCGGCCTGTCGCTGATCACCCTGGTGTTCAAGGACGGCGCCGAGGACTACTGGTCGCGCCAGCGCGTGATGGAACGCATCAGCCAGGTGACTCTGCCGGCGGGCATCACGCCCGGGCTCGATCCCGTCTCCGGTCCGGCGGGTGAGATCTATCGCTACACGCTTGAATCCACCAGCAAGAACCTGATGGAGCTGTCGGAAATCCAGCGCTGGGTGGTGGTGCCAGCGCTCGAAAAGGTTTCCGGCGTCGCCAACGTGGACATCTTCGGCGGCTTTACCAAGGAATTCCGGCTGGAGCTCGATCCGAGCAAGCTGCTGAAGTACGGCGTCAGCGTCAGCCAGGTCAGCAGCGCGATCTCGGCCAATACCGCCAATGCGGGCGGTGGCCGCATTACGCGTGGCGAGCAGTCGTACATCGTGCGCGGCATCGGCATGGTGCACACGCTGAAGGACCTGGGCGACGTCGTGGTGACCCAGAGCAACGGCGTGCCCGTGCTGGTACGCGACCTGGGCAAACTCGAGTACGGCCACCAGGTGCGCGAGGGCATCCTGGGCAAGAACAACAACCCCGACACCATCGAAGGCATCGTCGACCTGCTGAAGTACGAGAATCCGTCACGCGTGCTGGAAGGCATCCATGCCACGGTCGCCGAGCTGAACAAGCAGCTCGCCGGGCAGGACGTGCGCATCGTGCCTTACATCGATCGCGACGACCTGGTCGAAGCGACCAAGGAAAAGGTCTTCCACACCGTGATGGAAGGCGTGGGCCTGGTCTGCATCGTGCTGATCCTGTTCCTGGGCAGCCCGCGTTCGGCGATGGTGGCGGCGGTGGCGATCCCCATGTCGCTGGTGACCGTATTCATCCTTATGCAGTTCACGCACATGCCGGCGAACCTGTTTTCGCTGGGTGCGATCGACTTCGGCGTGATCGTGGACGGCACCATCGTGGTGACCGAGGCCATCCTTCGTCGTCGCGAGGAAAAGCCCAACGCGGTGCTCACCGAAGATGACGTGATGACGGTGACCAAGCACGTCGGCCGCTCGATCTTCTTCGCGACCCTGATCATCGTCACCGCCTACCTGCCGCTGTTCGCGTTCGAACATGCCGAGGGCAAGCTGTTCCGCCCGATGGCCTTCACCGTGGGCTACGCATTGCTGGCCGCGCTGCTGTGCACGGTGACATTGACGCCGGGCCTGGCCTACATCGCGCTACGCAAGCCGCGGAAGATCTTCCACAACAAGCCGCTGGAACGCCTGCAGGCCGCTTTCACGGCGACGCTGGCTCACCTGCTCGGCCGGTTGCCGGTGGTCTATGCGGTGGCCGGTGCCGCTTTCCTGGGCGTGGTTGTGTTGGGTGCCAGCATCGGCCGGGAGTTCCTCCCCGAGTTGGACGAAGGTTCGCTGTGGCTGCAGGTGCAGATGCCGACGGGCCTGTCGATGGACAAGGCAAGCGCCATGACGGCGGACCTGCGCCGCGCCGTGCGCGAGTTTCCCGAGGTGTCCTACATCGTCACCCAAATGGGCCGCAACGACACCGGTACCGACCCGTGGACACCGTCGCACGTCGAGGCCGGCGTGGGCCTGAAGCCGTACGACACCTGGCCTGATCATGAGAGCAAGGCGGAGTTCCTGCGCCGCTTCAACGCCCGCATGCAGCAGATTCCCGGCATCTCGGTCGGCATCAGTCAGCCTATCGTGGATGGCGAGAACGACATGATCGGCGGCGCGCACAGCCCGCTGGTGCTGCGCATCTACGGCGACGACTTCAACGAACTGCGCCGCATCGGCGGCGAGATCGTGGACGTGTTGCGCGGCGTGCGTGGCACGGCGGAAGCATCGATCTTCCAGGAGCCGCCGATCCCGCAGCTGGCCATCACCGCCGATCGCGATGCGGCGGCCCGCTACGGCATCAATGTCGGTGACATCAGCAACCTCATCCAGACCGGCATCGGCGGCGCGCCGATCACGCAGGTCTACGTCGCCGATCGCATCTACAACGTGACGGCGCGCGTTTCCAACGCGACCGCCAACAGCCTGGAAGCAGTCGGCCAGTTGCCGTTGACCTCGGCCGGTGGCGCGCAGGTGCCGCTGAAGCAGGTGGCGGACATCCGCTACAAGACCGGCGAAAGCACCATCGCGCACGAGAACGGCAAGCGCCAGATCACCATCCGCATCGACAACCGTGACCGCGCGCTGTCGGAGTACCTGGCCGACGCGCAGCAGCAGATCGACGCCAAGGTGCATTTCGACAAGCAGAACTACCAGCTGCAATGGGCGGGTACGTTCGAGAACCAGCAGCGCGCCCAGGCCCGCCTGGTGGTGGTGATGGGCCTGGTGATGGCGATCATGCTGGTGTTCCTGTTCATGGAATTCGGCAAGCTGCATCAGGCGGTGATGGTGCTGGCGGTGGTGCCGCTGGCGACGGTGGGCGGCCTGATCTCGCTGCACCTGCGCGGCGAGACGCTGAACATCGCTACCGCCGTCGGCTTCATCGCGCTGTTCGGCGTGGCAGTGCAGAACGGCATCATCATGGTGGCCAACATCAATCGCGTGCGGAAGAGCGGCCACAACCTGCGCGATGCCGTGCTGGAAGGCGCGACCGAGCGCTTCCGTCCGGTGCTGATGACTGCCACCGTGGCCAGCGTGGGCATGTTGCCGGCGGCACTCGCCACCGGCATCGGTACCGACGTGCAGCGCGGGCTTGCCACCGTCGTGGTGGGCGGCCTGCCCATCGCCACGCTGCTCACGCTGTTCATCCTTCCGGGCTTCTATTTCGCGCTCGAACGATTCCTCGAACGACGCCGTCGCCAGCACCGTCCGCATCCGTCGCGGGAGCTGTGATCATGACCAAGACCAAGTGCCTTTATCCGTTCCGCCCGGTGCTCGCCGTGAGCATCGCCCTTGCGCTCACCGCGTGCGCCGTCGGCCCCGACTACAAGCGGCCGCAGGCCCCCAAGGCCAAGGAATACGCACCCACGCCGATCGCCCGCGATACCGCGTCGGCGACGGGCGCGGGCGGCGAATCCCAACACCTGCTGCAGTCCATGGACATGCCGGGTCAGTGGTGGACGTTGTTCCATTCCGAGCCGCTCAATGCGCTGATTGACGATGCGCTCAAGCACAACGCGGACGCGGAAGCCGCGCACGCCGCGTTGAAGGCGGCCTGGGAGGCTGCGTACGCGCAGCGTGGCGTGTACTTCCCGCAGGTGACTGCCAGCGTGAATCCCACCCGCCAGGACATCGCCAAGGATCTCGCCAGCCCGGCCTCGTCCGGCGCGGATCTCTACAACCTCACCACCGCGCAGGTGAGCGTGTCGTACGTGCTCGACCTGTGGGGCGGCAATCGCCGTCAGGTCGAGTCGCTGGTGGCGCAGGCGAACCAGCAGCGTTTCCAACTGGAAGCCACCTACCTCACGATCACCAGCAACGTGGTGAACGCGGCGATCGAAGAGGCGTCGCTGCGCGCGCAGATCCAGACCACGCAGCAGATCATCGAGGCGCAGACGCGCATCCTTGCCACGCTGCAGCGCCAGCACGAGCTGGGTGACGCCTCCGATGCAAGCGTGGCCGCCCAGGTCACCGCATTGGAGCAGAGCAAGGCCACGCTGCCGCCGCTGGACAAGCAGCTGGCACAGCAGCGCGATCTGCTCGCCGTGCTGACCGGCCGCACGCCGGACCAGCGCATCGATGCGCAGTTCACGCTGGACAGCCTGCAATTGCCTACCGACCTGCCGCTCAGCCTGCCGGCGCAGCTGGTGGAACAGCGGCCCGACGTGCGCATGTCGGAAGAGGCGCTGCACTCGGCCAGCGCGCAGGTGGGCGTGGCCATCGCCAATCGGCTGCCCAATGTGCAGATCAACGCCTCGTTCGGACGTGCCTCGGAGAAGGCCAGCCAGTTGTTCAACGCAGGCAATGGCTTCTGGAACCTGGGCGCCGCGGTATCGCAGCCACTGTTCGATGGCGGCACGCTCAAGCACAAGCAACGCGGTGCCGAAGCACAGCTCCAGCAGGCGGCCGCGCAGTACCGCAGCACAGTACTGCAGGCGGTGCAGAACGTGGCCGATACGTTGCACGCCATCGACGCGGATGCGCAGGCACTGGCAGCCAGCGAACGCGCCGAACGCGCGGCAGCCCACAGCCTGGACGTGGCGAAGCGTCAGCTCGCCCTGGGCGACCTGAGCGAAAGCGCCATGCTCAACACCGAACTGGCGTGGCAGCAGACGGCGCTGGCGCTGGTGCAGGCGAGGGCGGCGCGCTATGCCGATACGGTGGCGTTGTTCCAGGCGCTGGGTGGTGGTTGGTGGCATCGCACGGATACCGCCGACATGGCTGGGTCAGGGGTGTCGAAGGAAAGTCACTGACGCGCCATTCGCGTCCCCTCATAGTCATCCTCGCGAACCCCGAAAAGGGGGCCAGAACGGGCATTCGGCTCCCCTCATCGTCATCCCCGCGAACCCCGAAAAGGGGGCAAGAGCGGGGATCCAGCGCCTTTGATGCCATGAAAGTCACTGGATTCCCGCCTTCGCGGGAATGACGGGAAAGAAGCGGGAATGACGGGGAGGGCGCAGGTGTTCTTTGGCAATTTGGCGCCCAGCGATTCAGCGTGAACCCGACTCGCACGCCACGCGGCGCTTGTGCCGCCACCACAGCACCAGTGCGACGACGAGCGCGATGCCGCCGACCAGCCACAAGCCGTGCTGGCCACGATGGATCCACATGGCCAGCCATTCATGGTTGTCGGCGCCGAAATAGCCCAGGTACACCCAGATCGGCACGCTGATCAGTGCCGCCAGCCCATCGAGCAGGAAGAAGCGCAGGAACGACACGCGATGCGTCGAGCCGGCGGTAATGAACACGGCGGTGCGCATGCCGGGCAGGAAGCGTGCGATGAACATCAGGCGATTGCCGTAACGCTCGAACTTGTGCTGCACCTTGGCATAGCGCTCCGGCGTGAGCACGCGCGCCACGAAGCGCAACTTGAGGATGCGTGCGCCGAAATGGTGTCCCAGCAGGAACATGCCCGAATCGCCCACCAGCACGCCGGCCATGCCCACGCCGAACATGGTGTGCACGTTGGCGTAGCCCAGGCCGGCGATGACGCCGCCGGCGACCAGGGTGATGTCCTCGGGCAAGGGCACGCCGGCGCCGCACAGCAACAACGCGAGAAACACCGCGAGGTAGCCGTTTTCGGCGAACACCGTGACCAGTCGTTCAAGCAGTTCCATCTACATCCGCGCCCTGGTGGACTACCCCGTGCCTCTCAAGAGGGTTTGATGATCCCATAGGGACATGCCCATGCGCTTGCGGCAGCGCAGGGTGGCCCCGTGCCCCGACCTTCTGACAGGGACGGGGCAGGGCGGCATCTTGCCGGGATGCTGGTTAGAAGCCTGTTGTCCCGGAGACTGTTCCGGATCTTTGCGCCTGTTCAAAATCTCGCTTCAGCACCCAGCACCCCTCACCGTCATTCCCGCGAACCCCGAAAAGGGGGCAAGAGCGGGAATCCAGTGCCTTGGAGCTTTGAGCACAGCGTGAAAAGACGCTGGATTCCCGCTTCCGCGGGAATGACGGTGAGGAAACTTGGCGTTTGCGAGAGGTTGTGAACTGGCTCTCAGCCAGGTGCCAGTCGATCAGGCGGACTTGGGCGGGGTCACCCGCGCCGCGAGCAGTTCGCGCAGCTCGGTTTTCTCCGCGTTGTCCAGGGTGCCCTCGCGGCTCTTGGCGGTCAGCCAGTCGCGGCGCTGGATCACGGCCTGCTGTTCCATGCGCTTGAGCGCGTCGAAGAACTCCGCGCGCTGGGCCTCCGGTTCACCCACCACCATGGCGGCCATCAGTTTCTGCAGGGCGGAATATTCGGCGCGCTCGGCGAAATGCTCCACCAGCGAAGCGGAGTTGATGCCGGGGCGTGAACGCGCCAGGTCGATCAGCTCCGCCAGCAGTTCCACGCCCGGCTTGTCGAGGCGCAGGAAGCCGTAGGGACGTTCTACCTCATCCGCGGCGCCGGGCTGCGCCAGCAACAGGGCGATGGCGCTGCGCACCAGCGAACGCTGGACCACGGTGGGTCGCTGCACCGCCGTGCGCGGGGCGGGCGAGTTGTCTAGCGTCGTGCGTGCGCCGGTACGCTTTTCCAGTTCCTGCGCCATCAGGTCGCGGAAGGCGCCGTCGGGCAGGCGGGCGATCAGTGGGCGAGCACGCTCGGCGAGGCGCGCGCGGCCGTCGAGGCTGCCGGTGTCCACGTCGTGCGCCAGCTCGCCGAAGAAGTATTCGGAAAGCGGCGTCGCGGCCTTCAGGCGCTTCTCAAAGCCTTCCTTGCCTTCCTTGCGGATCAGCGTGTCCGGATCCTCGCCATCGGGCAGGAACAGGAAATACGCCTGCCGGCCATCGCGCAGGCGCGGCAGGGCCGATTCCAGCGCCTTCCACGCGGCAGCGCGGCCGGCGCGGTCGCCATCGAAACAGAACACCACGTCGGGCGCGGCGCGGAACAGCACCTCGGTATGTTCGGGTGTGGTCGCCGTGCCCAGCGTGGCCACCGCAATGGGCAGGCCGGCCTGATGCATGGCGATCACGTCCATGTAGCCCTCGACCACCACGATGCGCGGCAGGCTCGGGTTGGCCTGTTTCACCTGCCACATGGCGAACAGCTCGCGACCCTTGTGGAACAGCGGTGTTTCGGGTGAGTTGAGGTACTTCGGGCCCTGCTCCGATTGCAACACACGACCGCCGAAGGCGATCACGCGGCCACGCCGGTCGAGGATGGGGAACATCAGCCGTTCGCGGAAGCGGTCGTAACGGCTGCCGCGTTCGTTGCTGGCCACCATGCCCGCTTCGTTGAGCAGCTTCATGCGGCGATCGCTGCCGCCCAGCGCCTTGATCACGCCATCGAAGCCCGCGGGCGCCCAGCCGATGCGGAAGCGCTGGATGGTCTGCGCATCCAGCCCGCGTTTCTTGCAGTACGCCTGCGCGTCGGCGCTGCGCGGCAGTTCCTTCTCGTACCAGCTGGCCGCCGCGTCGAGCAGCGCATAGAGGTCGGTCTTGTCCTCGCGCGGGCGATCGTCGCCGCCTTCGCGCGGCACGGTCAGGCCGACCGACTGCGCCAGCTCCTCCACCGCATCGGGAAATTCCAGCCGCTCGTAATCCATCAGGAACTTCACCGCGCTGCCGTGCGCGCCGCAGCCGAAGCAGTGGAAGAACTGTTTGGCGGGGCTCACGTAGAACGAGGGCGAGCGTTCGTTGTGGAACGGGCAGCAGGCTGTCCACTCGCGGCCGGCCTTCTTCAGCGGCACGCGCCGCTCGATCACGTCGACGATGTCGACGCGGGCAAGCAGTTCGTCGATGAAGCTGTCAGGGATACGTCCGCGCATAAGGTGTGTAGTTTATCGGTTGCGGCCTTCCCGGGGCGCATGGATGGCCGCATTCCACCCCCGTTCGGGCCGCCGGGCCCCACTGTGGCGGTCATCCGGCTGCCTTATGCTGTCGGCGGGGAGCCGTGATGGCCTGGGGGAGACATGGGGAACGTATTGGGGATGGCTCGCCCGGGCCTGCGGGTGCGGTTTCGTCCGGCCGCGCCGGAGGATGCCGACGTGGCGGTGCCATTGATCTACAGCTCCGGCCCGACCGCATTCGACTACGTGTTCACCACCCGCGACGGCGGTGACGCCCAGGTGTTCCTGCAGCACTGCTTCGTGGACGGTGCCGGTGAATTCGGCTGGCGCAATCACTGGGTCGGCGTGGCCGATGGCCAGGTCGTGGCGGTGGGTGCGGGTTTTGGTGCGGACACCAAGTGGCCATTCACCCTGGCGGCAGCCCGCCAGATCATCGGCCACTATGGCCTGCGCCGAGGGCTGGGCGTGATCGCCCGCGGGCTGCGGGTGGAGTCGGTGATCCGTCCGCCGGATGGCGACATGCACTACCTCGCGCACCTGGCAGTGTTGCCCGAGCTGCGGGGACACGGCATCGGCCGTGCGCTGATCGACCAGTTGATCGGCACGGCACGCGATGCAGGGCGCCGCCGCGTCACGCTGGATGTGGCCGTCAGCAATCCAAGAGCCGAGGCTCTTTACCGCCGCGCGGGATTCAAGGTCATCGGCGAGCGCCGGTCACAACTCGCCAACGAGCGCGGTCGCGTTCCCGACCATCGGCGCATGGAGCGCGTGATCGACTGAGCCGGCTAGGCCAGGTGAATCAGGCCGATCACGGCCAGCAGCGCGAGCAGGAACAGGATGATGAAGACCGCGAACAGCAGCTTGGCGATCGCCCCCGTCACACCCGATAGCGTGCCGAAACCGAGCCAGCCGGTGACGATGGAGACGATGGCGAGGATGATGGCCCATCTGAGCATGTGTCACTCCCTGGGAGGAACGGGCGCCGCCGGCGGGGCCGAAGGTGGATCCGTTGTAGATGCCTGCATGTGAACGTCATGCAGTGCGCCTGTGCAGGCAGGGCGGGGCCATTCATGTGGCGCGCTTGTCGTAGTTAAGGAAACAACCACGACGACAGGCAGGGGGCGACGCCGGCCGAACTTGCTAGCTTGGATGCACGTGCTTCTCGGGGGAGAGGCCAATGGGAGAGGGACCATGCGTTATGGATGGACGGCCTTGGGCGCTGCCTGCCTGCTGAGCTTTTCGGTACACGCCGGGGACGCTTCGCTGCAGCAGCAGTACGCGCACATCCAGGATCTGAACAATACGTCCTGGCGACTGGTGTCCGCCCCTTCCGGCGATCCGCAGGCACTGGCGAAAGCTGTGGAGCTGTCCCGGCAATCACTGGCGAGCGCGGAGCAGATGAAGGCGGCACTGCGGGAAAACGCAGGCCTTGCCTTGGAAGTGACGCAACGCCACAGCGACGCCTTGCGTATCCTCGCCAGTGCCTATGCGCTTCAGAACGATCGTGAGCACGCGCTCGCCTGTCTGGAATCGCTTCTGAAGGAAGCATGGGTGGAGGCATCGACGGCCGACCTGCTTGCGAAGAATCATGCGCTCGACCGCTTGCGCGACGAACCACGCTACAAGGCGGTCATCGCGGCACTGGGGCGACTGGATTCGCAGTGGCGTGCACCGGCCATCGCGACGACGGATACCGAACTGGACGAGGCGCACCGCATCGCCGGACTTTCGCTGTTCTGGTCGGAAGCGCGCTACAACTTCGTGCACTTCGAGCTGGTGCCCGATCTCGACTGGAACCAGGCATATGTGGATTTCCTGCCCAAGGTGATCGCAGCGAAGAGCCTGCACGACTACTACGAGGTGATGATGCGGTTCGCGCCTTTGCTGCATGACGGCCATACCAGCATCACGCCGCCCGCGACGATCTCGAACGAGTTCTACGCACGCCCGGCGATTCGCACGGCCATGATCGACGGCCATGTACTGGTCACGGAAGTGTGCAGCCCGAAGCTGGCGTCGCAGGTGCGCGTCGGCGACGAGGTGGTGAGCGTCGACGGTCAGGACGTTCGCCAGTACGCGCAGGAGCGCGTCGAGCCCTATGCAAGTACATCGACGCCGCAGGACACGCTCGTCCACGTCTACGACTACCGCTTGCTGCAGGGCGATCATCGGCAGCCGGTGACGCTGGGGCTGAAGGACGCTGCGGGTCGCCTGCGCCAGGTGCGGTTGTCACGTGAGAACGACCCGTCCGTCCAGGTTGCGCCGACGGTCGACTGGCGCATGTTGCCCGATGGCGTGGCCTATCTCGCCATCCATGAATTCGAGGACGATGACGGTGTGAAAGCCTTCGAGCGCGCGTTGCCGCAGATCCTGCATGCCAAGGGCTTGATCCTGGATCTTCGCCGCAACACCGGTGGCTCCGATGTGGTGGGCGCGCAGATCCTGAGTTACCTGACGGACCGGCCGCTTCAAGGGAGTCGCAGCAGAACCCAGGAATATGCACCGGTGTATCGGGCGGACGCGGGGCCTTACACCGCCTGGAACGAATGGGAGGCTGGCACTTTCCAGATGGAGCGCGCGCAGCGCTATCACGGCCCCGTCGTCGTGCTCGTCGGGCCGCGCACGTATTCGGCGGCGGAAGACTTCGTGGTCGCTTTTGATGCCTTGAAGCGAGGCACCCTGATGGGCGAGACCACCGGCGGAAGCACGGGGGAACCGCTCCAGTTCAAGCTGCCCGGTGGCGGCACGGCGAGGATCTGCACCAAGCACGACAGCTTTCCGGACGGCCGGGAATTCGTGGGCAAGGGCATTGCGCCCCAGATCACCGTGGCCCCCACGGTCGAGGACATTCGCGCGGGACGCGACCCCGTCATCCAGCGGGCGCTGGCGGTGCTGGCCGGCAAGGAGGCCTCGCCGGCCACGCCTGCGCCCTGAGGCGCAGGCGGACAAGGCAGGCGATCAGCCCGCCAGGCGGGCCTTGATGCGGCCGGACACCACGCCCATGTCGGCGCGGCCGGCGGCCTTTTCCTTCACGGCGGCCACCACCTTGCCCATGTCGCGGGCCGAGCTGGCGCCGGTTTCGGCGATGGCGGCGGTGATCAGCGCGTCGATCTCTTCCTCGCTGAGCTTGGCCGGCAGGTAGGTCTCGATCACCTTCATTTCGGCCTGCTCCACGTCGGCCAGGTCCTGGCGATTGGCCGCCTGGTACTGGCTGATGGAGTCCTTGCGCTGCTTGACCATCTTTTCCAGCACGGCCAGGGTCTGGACGTCGTCCAGCTCGATGCGCTCGTCCACCTCGCGCTGCTTGACCGCGGCCAGGATCAGTCGGATGACGCCCAGGCGGTCCTTCTCGCCGCCACGCATGGCGGTCTTCATGTCGTCGGTAAGCTGCTGTTTCAGTGTCATGGGTTTAGAGCCTGTCTAAGGTCTCCTCGTGCCCCGCGCCGGGAGCTGTTTGCGCGCAGGTCAAGGAAGAATGAAGGAGTGTACGTCCGTACACGACTGAGTGATGACGCCGGCCTGCGGGCAAACAGACCCGGCCCTCCGGGTTGACCTTGAGAGGCCGTCATGCGGCAGCACGCGGCTTGGCCTGCCCGCCAGGCAGGCGCTGCGCCACGCACTACCACCTGACGGGCTCTCAAGGTCAGCGCGGGGCACGGGGAGACCTTAGACAGGCTCTTATCCTTGGAAGCACACAAAGCCGGCGTTGCACTGGGCAACGCCGGCTAGTGTAGGTCTACTGACTCAGCGGCAGCGGATGGACGCGCCAGCTGCCAGGCTACCTGTCATGGCACCGAAAGGTGCCGGAACCGCAATCGTCCGCGTAGCGGACGACGGGCTCAGTACAGGCGCGTACGACGCGAGGTGTCGCGCGAGAGGCGGCGCAGGTGACGCTTCACGGCAGCTGCACGCTTGCGCTTACGCTCCTGGGTCGGCTTTTCGTAGAACTCGCGCTTGCGGGTCTCGGCCAGGACGCCGGCCTTTTCGCAGGTGCGCTTGAAGCGACGGAGGGCAAGCTCGAACGGCTCGTTCTCGCGGACTTTTACGCTGGGCATGGAAACTCCAAGTGGTAGACTGGCTCGCCTGAACGGGCCGTTTGAATACGGTGAGCCGCGAAGTATAACGTGGAAACGACAGCAATTTCAAAGCCCCAGTACAACCCGGTTCTGAACAAGCCGGTGCTGGGCATCGAGACCTCCTGTGACGAGACCGGCGTGGCCCTGCTGCGCTGGGAACAGGACGCGCCCGGCAACGGGCTGCTTTCACATACCCTCTACAGCCAGATCAAGCTGCACGCCGAATACGGCGGGGTGGTGCCGGAACTGGCCAGCCGCGACCACGTGCGCAAGCTGTTGCCGCTGGTGCGCGAGGCGCTGGGCCAGGCGGGCCTGGCCCCGGCCGATCTTGGCGGCGTGGCCTATACCGCCGGTCCCGGCCTGGTCGGCGCCCTGCTGGTGGGCGCCTCGGCGGCCCGGGCCATGGCCTGGGCGCTGGGCGTGCCGGCCATCGGCGTGCACCACATGGAGGGCCACCTGCTGGCCCCGCTGCTGGAGGAAGACCCGCCGGAACCGCCCTTCGTGGCGTTGCTGGTGTCCGGCGGCCACTCCATGCTGGTGGAAGTGAAGGGCATCGGCGACTACAAGATCCTTGGCGACACGCTGGACGACGCCGCCGGCGAGGCCTTCGACAAGACGGCCAAGCTGATGGGCCTGCCGTATCCGGGCGGCCCCGCGCTGGCCAAGCTGGCCGAGCAGGGGCGCCCCGGGACGTTTCGTTTCTCCCGCCCGATGACCGACCGTCCCGGCCTGGATTTCAGCTTCTCGGGCCTGAAGACCCAGGTGTTGCTGGCCTGGCAGCAGTCGGACCAGAGCGAGCAGACGCGCGCGGATATCGCCCGTGCGTTCGAGGAAGCCATCGTCGACACCATGATCATCAAGTGTCGCCGTGCCTTGCAGGCCAGTGGTGCGAAGCGACTGGTGATCGCCGGTGGCGTGGGCGCCAACAAGCGCCTGCGCACCGAACTGGCCGCGGCCGGCGAGAAGGATGGCTTCAAGGCCTACTTCCCGCGTCTGGCGTTCTGCACCGACAACGGGGCGATGATTGCGCTGGCCGGCGCCATCCGCCTGGCGCATGGCCAGCACCAGGACGAATCAGTGCAGGTGTTCCCGCGCTGGGATCTGGAAACATTGCCGCCGGCAGTGTGACGCCAGGCTGCGTTCTGTGGGAGCGCACCCTGTGCGCGACCGACGCTCGTCGAGGCATCGGCAGTCGCGCACAGGGTGCGCTCCCACGGATGGCCCGGTAACCTATCCGCATGGATATCGTTTTCATCGAAGATCTGCGCATCGATGCCGTCATTGGCATCTACGACTGGGAGCGCCGCGTGCGCCAGACCTTGTCGTTCGACATCGAAATGGCGTTCGACAACACCCTCCCCGCCGCCAGCGACGACATTGCGCTCACGCTCAATTACAAGGACGTGTCCAAGCGCCTGATCGACTACGTCGGCGCCTCCAGCTTCGGCCTGGTGGAAACGCTGGCGGAACGATGCGCCGCGATCATCCGCGAGGAGTTCGGCGTGGCCTGGGTGCGGCTCAAGCTGTCCAAGCCCGGTGCGGTACGCGGAGCGAAGTCGGTCGGCGTGCGCATCGAGCGCGGCACCCGGCCGCAGTGACGCACTGAATCGATGGCACGCGTCTACTTGAGCCTGGGTTCCAACGTCGAACCCGTGCGCTATCTCAACGCCGCACTGGACGAACTTCGCGCGCGATTTGGCGCGCTGGCCGTCTCGCCGGCCTACCGCAGCCAATCGGTGGGCTTTGACGGCGCGGATTTCGTGAACCTTGCGGTGGGGCTGGATACCGAGCTTTCCCCCGAGGCGCTTAACGAGTGGCTGCATGCGCTGGAAGACCGCCACGGACGCCGCCGCGACGTGCCGCGCTATGCCGACCGCACGCTGGACGTGGACATCGTGCTGTACGACGACCTGGTGCGTCAGGGCGAGGGGCACCTGGACATCCCGCGCAAGGAGCTGAGGCATGCCTTCGTGCTCAAGCCCATCGCGGACATTGCGCCGGAGCTTAGGCATCCGGTGACAGGGTTGACCATGCAGGCGTTGTGGGAGGCGTTTCCGGCTGAGAGCGAGCCGCTGCAGCTTCAGCGGCTCTGAGGGACGGCCCCTCTATTGGCGCCGATCGTCCTCACCGTCATTCCCGCGAAAGCGGGAATCCAGTGCCTTCGCGGGTGTACTTAAAGACGCTGGATTCCCGCTTTCGCGGGAATGACGGTGAGGACGAATAAAGACCGGGGAAGCCTCGGGCCCGCCGCACTGTCGCTGTAACACGGCAAGTGCTAGAAATCGCAGCCACCACAGGACAGGGGAGTAGGGATATGGCAGGTCGTTTCGCGCGAAGCTGGACCTTGATGAAGGCCAGCGCCGACGTATTGCGTTCGGACAAGTCGTTGTTGATGTTTCCGTTGGCCTCCAGCATCTGCTGTCTGCTGGTGGCGGCGAGCTTCCTGATTCCGATCATCGCGGCCCTGGTCGCGGCAGGCGACGTGGCGGAGCACGGCCGTCGCATGACCGCGGGCGGTTATGTACTGATGTTCCTGTTCTATCTCGCGCAGTACTTCGTGATCATCTTCTTCAACACCGCGCTGGCCGGCGCCGCGCTGGCACGCCTGCGTGGCGAGGACACCAGCTTCAGCGACGGCATGGCGATTGCCCGCGAGCGCATCGTGAGCATCTTCGGCTACGCGCTGATCGCCGCCACCGTGGGCCTGGTGCTGCGTGCGCTGCAGGAGCGCCTGGGCCTGATCGGCCGTCTCGTCGCCGGTTTCCTCGGCCTTGCCTGGACGGTCGCGACCTTCCTCGTGGTGCCGGTGCTGGCCAGCCAGGACGTGGGCCCGACCGAGGCGATCTCGCGCAGCGTGGAACTGCTCAAGCGCACCTGGGGCGAGAACATCATCGGCAACGCCGGCATTGGCGTGGTGTTTGGCCTGCTGATGTTCTTCGCCATCCTCGTGTCGGCCCTGCTGGTCGGCGGCGCGTTCGCCATGCAGTCGACGGCGGCCATCATCGCTGCCGTCGTCATCGTGGTGGTCGGCCTGACCATGCTCGGCCTGATCCAGGCCTCGCTGCAGGGCATCTACGCTGCAGCGTTGTATCGCTACGCGGAAGACGGCGAAGTGGGCCACGGCTTCGACCAGGCCATGCTGGAGCAGGCGTTCAAGCCGAAGAAGTAAGCGGGAACCTCGTACAGGAAAACCATGTGGCCGCGCATTGTCGCGGCCACATGCGTTTATACGGACAGTGTCCGCCCGCCATCGACGCGGATGATCTGCCCGGTCACGAACGGCGCGTCGCGCAACAGCCACAGCACCGCACCGGCGACGTCCTCCGGCGAACCCGCGCGACGTAGCGGCGTGCGCGCCAGCATGGCCTGCTGGTCGTCATAGGATTTGCCATCGCTGGGCCACATCACCGCGCCGGGCGCGACGCCGTTGACGCGCACGTCGGGGCCCAGGTCCAGCGCCAGCGAACGCGTCATCGCTTCGAGCGCGGCCTTCGCCATGCAGTAGACCGGATGGTTGGCGAGCGGGCGCTCCGCGTAAATGTCCACCATGTTGACGATGGCGCCGCGCGCTTCGCGCAACGCGGGCGTGGCCGCCTGCGCGATGAAGAACGGCGCCTGCGCATTGGAGGCGAACAGCTCGTTCCATTGCGCGGGCGTCGCCGTGCCGACGGGCGTGGGGTAGAACGCCGAGGCATTGTTGACCAGCGCATCGAGGCGGCCGAAGCGGTCCGCCACGCGCTGCACCATCACTGGCAGCACGTCCAGATCCGCCAGTTCCGCCTGCACGGTAAACGTGCTGCCGCTGCGCTGGCGCTCCAGCGAGGCGGCAAGTAGCTCAGCCTCGGTGGCGGAATGGCGGTAATGCAGGGCGAGGTCATAGCCGGCGGCATGCAGCGTGCGTGCGATGACGGCGCCGACGCGCTTGCCGGCACCGGTGATCAATGCAACGGGGCGCTCGTGGCGAGGGTTCATGCGTGGGCTCCTGCGTGGCGCAATCAGGCGGCGAGCTTGCCCCAAAGCGGGGGTGACGTCATCCCGCGGGCGTCGTCGTTTCCGTGCCGGGTGCGTCGGCCAGGGTCGTATCGGTGGCGAACGGCTGGCTGAACATGGCGATGGCGGTGCGCGCCACCTGTCCGGTGTCGTAGTACGCGTAGCCGCCCACGCCCATGGCGCCGACCACCGGCAGCCAGCGCGAGATGCCGCTGCCCACGGCGCGCTGGGTCACCTTGATGCCTACGGTCTTGGCAATGCGCTCGATGACGGAATAGGTGACCCGGCGGAACAGCAGGCGGTCGCCCACGCGCACCACCAGGTCGCGGAACGCCTGCGCGGCCGTGTGGCGGAACAGGCACCACAGCATCTGCTCGCGGCCCAGTTCCTGGTGCTGGCCGTAGGCGGCGGCGATATCGCTGACCATCTGCGCCTGGATCTTCCAGATAGCGATGACCTCGGGCAGCACGGTGAGCCAGCCGAGCGGGCCGGGCGGCAGCGCCAGCGATCCGGCGGTGAGCGCGGCGCGCTGCTGGGCACGGGCGGCCAGCCGCCGGGCGGCTTTTTCCGGATCACTGGCCCCCGGCACCTTGCTGTCGGGGATCTGGCTGACGAAGTCCAGGATGGCCTGGGTCACGCGGCTGTGGTCGGTGATGACGGCCGGAAGCTGGGAGGGTGGTTGGGTCATGGGGCCGGACTCGGTGGGGCGGCGGATGCCACATGGCGCATCAGTCTAGGCCGCCCGGGTGAAATCCGGCTGAGCCCGGTCGGCTTCGTTGGCCTGAATGGCGGGAGCTCTGGGGCGAGATTCTCCCAAAGCTCGAACCCTTCAGGGCCTGTAAGTTGGGGCGTCCGGCGATTCATCCATGCTGACCATGCGTGAAAGTCGAGGCCATGGCTCGCTCGCGTGCTTTAAAATCAATGGATTATCCGCATCGGGTTATCCGCTTATCGTCGCGATCTCACCACTATGTGGCCCGGGTGGCGATGGCTGACAAGACAGCTCGCATGACATCAACCTTCGGACGGTACTGGCGACGGCCTGAGCCGACTCGCCTAAGCAACCCGCCGCCGCTACCTGAGCCAAACGCCGGCTCATTTTTCCATGGCCGCCTAGGCCATCTCCACGGCCCTCCCGAGGGACCCTTCGCTCCCATAGAGCTCTTCTTCAAAGGGCTTTATGCACTGCAAGAGTGTCATGGTGGCCTCGGCATTGAATATTTTCATGATCGTGTACTTGTGCGACTCCACCGTCCGATGCGAGATGCCAAGCTCCTGACCGATACGCTTGGAAGTCTTTCCGGCAAGGATAAGACGAAGCACTGAACGTTGACGGTCGGTGAGTTTCTGAAACCGGCCATAATCGTTATTCGCAAGACGCCTGAATGTCGAAAGGGCGACATACGGTCGCCCTGACAGTGATTGGCTCATTGCTTCAAGCAATGTCTCACTCGAACGATGTTTTGGAACGAAAGCCGATGCCCCGCTCTTCAGGGCGGCAGAAGCGACCGCTACGGAGTCATGCTCGCTGATGACAACGTAAGTTGCCGGGAAACCCTCCTCTTTCAGTCGCCGTAAGACCTGAAGGCCGGTGCACTCGGCCATGGATGCGTCGAGTACGACGACCGCGGGTTTGCACTCATGTATTGCCAGATAGAGTGCAGGACCCGTCTGGACCATCCGAACGATGTCGAAGCGCTTGCTGAGGACATGTGCGAGGCATTCACAGATGATCCTCTGCGGGTCGGCAACGATGGCCTTCGGTCGCTCCTTGTGCATGGCTGCCATGATGAGCTCGGTCGATGTGAATGCTGGTCGCTGGACAAGGGTTTGGGCGTCCCATGCAAATATATGTTTCCAGATGCCTCATCACCGTGAGGTGATTAGCCGCGAGATGGGGCCTGTCCGGAAAGGACAAAGTGGCTCGCGTCATGCCGGCTGGACTTCTGTTAGCTCATGCTCGGTGAGGCTTGGCGCATACGTCAGGATGGTCGCTCGATTTGTGGGAGTATCGTCGTTCCTCACCTCGGGGATTGCGTGACGTCGACTGGGCTGCCTTCTTTTTAAAGCCTTTGGTCGTCAAGGTCGCGAGTGGAAGCTTGAATCAGCGTGCATGTCATTACAGAACGAGGGATTTAGCAGCAGGCGATCGGATACTGTTCGCCGCATCCGGAAACTTCTACGTAAAATCGGAAAATTAAGGGACAGAAAGCGGCGCGGGCTCCGGTGTCATCGGCAGTGCATCGACGCTCTTCGCAACCCTGCCGGCGGTGTGCGCCGCCGTGTCTTCATCCTTGGACGTTGCACGCCCGAATTCACGGAACATTGACGCAGCTTATCGATTCTTGACAAGGTGAGCATGACAGTCGGCGCCTGCATAAGTTGGCGCAAACGGCCGTCTGAAGTGTCCTTGGTATGAATCTATCTGTAGTGGGTAGCCTCGCTGGGAGCGAGAGGGGTCATTCGGCGTGGAAGGCCGCATCGACTCGACGGGAATGTGTTCCGCCATTGGGGGTGCAATGGTTCGCTTGCTTGGACTCGCTTTTGACGCCTTTGAAGAAGCGATGCGCGGCGTCTCGGGCCGCTATGTTCCCCTGAAACGGAATACGGACGAATGGGGCATGCAGTACATCGTGCTGGCCGACATCGAAGTGATGCTTGGCCACAACGGTGGAGGGAGTATCTACGAAGGTGCATGCCAGCCAGAGAACTTCGGGTTGTTCTTTCCTTTATCGCGAACTGGCGACGTGATCTTGAACGGTCAGCCGATGGGACAAAGAACCATCGCGTGGCTAGTGCCGGATCGACATTTTCACTGCTACAACAGTGATGTGTTGCGTTGGGTTGGCATCAGTGTCGGGTGCGGCACGGTCCGCCATTGGCTGAATGATCTGGCGGAGGATTTTCGTCCCGGCCCGGGGGAACACCTTGTTGGCCAGTCGATGCCGAGCCTCGTCGCAGGCCTGGGTGATCTTGTGTGCAGGATCTTCCGGGTCAGCGATGTCGCTCCGGAGGCTTTGGAGGACATGAGCGCCCGTCGCACGTTGTACGAGCAACTCGTGTCTGGCATTTACGATGCGGTGCAGGCTGTTGAGCCCTTGCCGTCAACCGCGCACGGCCGGCCAAGACTGGCACGCAAGGAGATCATCCGCCGGGCGCTGGATCTGCTCGATATGGAGATGAGCGAAACACTGCTCGTTACGGATCTGAGTCAGGCCGCGGGAGTATCGAGCCGCACCCTGCAGACGGCGTTCCTGGAGCATTTTGGTCTGACTCCGCATCGATTCCTGATGCTGAGGCGGCTACGCGCCATCCATGAGGCATTGCAATCTGCCGGGCAGACGGAGACGGTTGCGCAGATCTGCGGGCGCTTTGGCGTATGGGATTTCGGGCGGTTTTCCCGTAGCTACAAGCACATCTACGGTGAGCTGCCATCAAAGGTCCTGTCGAGGGGGCGTCCCGCGGTCCCGGCCTGAGCAAGCGCAGGCAGCTGCGTGGCAGGGCGCGTGGTTTCACCGGTCTCCCGCTGCCGGCATCGCGTGAGCGCGTACATCTATTTTTCAACACGTTTCGCGCCAGCGCGTCGGGCCTTGCACCGGCCGGTCCTCATCGCTGAAGGTCGCCCGGTGATCAGTAGAACGCCTTGCGTACCTGTGCCCAGACATGGGTGGAGGTGTCGACCCGGTCGCCAAGCAGTGCCGGTGTGCCGCTGACAGGCTTGGCGACGGTCGCCGCCAGATGCCAGCCATGCGTCGCCGCCCAGCTCAGGCCGAGACCAAGGCTGTCCAGCCGCGCGCTGTTGGTGCCAGGCAGGATGGGCTTGTCGTAGATCTGCACGCGGCCGCTATCGAAGAAGGCCGTGAACTGCCAGACGCCAGGTGCGGAAGAAAACACCATGTCGTGGCGGTACTCGACGGTAGCCAGGCTGCCGATGGTGCCGGCGATTACGCCCACGTCGTAGCCGCGCACGCTGTCGGGGCCGCCGAGGAAAAACTGCTCGGAACTGTCCAGGTTCTTGTTCGCCGTCTGGGCCGAGAAGCCGAGGTACATGGCATTGGTCGCGTCAAGCTGCTGCAGTCGCGAGATCGAGAACTCGAACTTGGTGTAGCTTCCGGCGGTCTGTGCACCGAAATAGTCGAAGAACGCCGTCTGGAAGTTGTCGGTAAACAACCGTCCATAATCCACCGAGATGCGCGCGTTGGTCACGCCGGTGGCGTCGATCTGGTCACCGGCCAGGGTGGCGCTCCAGCGATCGATGTGGCGGTCGTTGTTGAGGCCGATCACGTCGATTCGGTCGTCCAGCCGGCGGTGGTCGTACTCGACCATGGCATACAGGTTGCCCGCGGTGTTTCGGATGATCGGCTGCGACAGGAACACACTGCCGACGCTGGCGGTGCCGTGCGCATCGAGGTTGCGGGCATCGCCGCCGAGGCGATAGTCGAGCCCGGAGTAGGCGATGCCGATGGTGGTGCCATAGCCATTGAGGCGATAGCGGTATTCCCCTCGGCCATACTTCATGCCACTGCCGCTGGTGATCGCGTCGAAGTCGAGCAGGTCGCCCTGGCCCAGCGGACTGTTGATGGAGATATTGCCGGTGGCGCGCACGTCACCGGTGTACTGCGCGGCGAAGTTGTCCAGGCCCACCTCGCCACTGAAGCGCGCTTGCGGGGTGACATCGACCTGCAGGTCCGACGTGCCCACGCTTTGTCCCGGGTGCATGGTGGAATTGACGGTGGCGCCGGGGACATCCGTAAGCAACAGCAGGCTGCGCTCCAGCGTGTACTCGGTAATCGGCTGCCCTGATTCCAGCGACGCCAGTGGGGCATGGAGCACGCGGCTGGACACATAGCTCTGGTTGTTGACGGTGACGCTGCCATAGCGAGCCTCGGCCACATCGATACGCACCACGCCATCCTTGATGGTCTGCACCGGCACATAAGCGGTGGCCAGCGGATAGCCGTGCTGGTGATAAACCTCGCTGATGCGCAGGGCGAGCGCGTCCAGGTCACTCAATGACAATTCCCGGTTTTCACCGGAAGCCACCGCCGCGTGCAGAAGATCGGTGGGGAGCTCGGTGTTGCCGGTGATCTGGATGCTCTTTACCAGGAAACGCGCCGTGCTTTGCGAGGCGCTCTGCGCCTGCGGCTGAATGCTCAGGCCGAGCTTCGACGGGGGGTCGGCTGGCGGCCGCGTCACTTGCTGCAAGAGCTGGCCACTGCTGGTCGGCGGCGTCACGGGTTGGTTCTGTGCCAGCACCGCATGGGTGTTCAGGGCGATGGCGATCGCCACGCAGAGACGGATACCGCGTGAACTTGCCGAACGCATCGATCGCATGAGCTCAAACCTGTGCATGGAGGGGAGGTAGCCTCGGCGGGCCTTCGCGGGTGGGATCACGGCAACCTCTCCGCGGGCAGGCGAATGCCGCCGTCGACGACCTGCAGCGGCAAGCCGGCATGGAAGTCCGAACGGATGCGATTGCGCTCCAGTGGGTGGTCGGCCTCCTGCTTCTGGTTGCCGGTGACAGCCCCCATGGCATTGGCCGGCGCGGTGCCGTATGGCGTCTCGATGTCGTTGTGGGCGAAGGGCGACTGCAGCACCGCCAGGAAGCCAAGCGGGAACGGATGCGGCAGCGGCGGCGTGGGCGGCCCGATGGGTTGGGTGATATTGGCGGTGAGTCCGGCGGGCTGCTCCAGCACGTAGTTTCCGGCGTCGCTGCCGCTGAGGGTCATGCTGGTGCTCACCGGTTTGTTGTTGCCGACGCTGGGGTCGTTGAACGTACCGGTGGTGTCGTTGCCGAGGACCACGGTATCGCCGTTGAGCACGCCGCTTAATGTCGCGTCGCTCAGTACGTCGCTGGTGTTGCCGTCATAGACCTTGTCATGGGCGACGGTGTCGATCACCGCCAGCAGCGCTGGCGTGACAGTGACCCAGTCGATGCCGCCGGCCAGGGTGTAGTTGCCGGCAAGCGCGCCGTTGTTGCCGGTCAGCGTGAAGCCGGACAGGCCATCCGCCGCAAACGCCTTCTGTTGACCCACGTTCTTGTTCGACAGGATGCCCGTGCCGGTGAGCGTGAGGGTTTCGCCATTCACGCCGGCCAGCACGCCGTTGTTGCCGAACAGGCTGGCCGGCGCATTCGGGGTGGCATCGTAGACGCGCGTGCCGGTGAGGTTGAGAACGGCCGGGTCGATGCTGGCGTGCGCTATGGCGATGTTGTTGAAGCTGTAATTGCCCGCGTCGGTGCCGCTGGCGCTGATGCCGGTGACGGTGACGAGTTTGCCGGTGCCCGCATCCTTGGTGGCGAAGTTCGCCGAGCCATCGCTGAAGCTCACGTTGTCGCCGGCCAGCACGCCGTTGCCCACCAGGTCCACGCTGGCGGCGGTGTTGCCGTCATAGGTCTTGTCGCTGGCGCTGGCGGCGACGTTGATGGCCAGTGGCGTGATGGTTACCCAATCGGTACCGCCGACGAAGGTGTAGTTGCTGGCCAGCGCGCCGTTGTTGCCGGTCAGCGTGAGGCCGGGCAGCAGGTTGGATGCAAATGGTTTCTGGCTGCCCACGTTCTTGTTGGACAGGATGC
Organism: Dyella japonica A8; assembly: GCF_000725385.1. NCBI lineage: Bacteria > Pseudomonadati > Pseudomonadota > Gammaproteobacteria > Lysobacterales > Rhodanobacteraceae > Dyella > Dyella japonica. The sequence continues at coordinate 1,237,766 of NZ_CP008884.1, forward strand.
TGCTGCCGCCAAGGGTGAGCGTTTCACCATTCACACCGGTGAGCACGCCATCGTTGCCGAACAGCGTGGCGGCGGCCACGGCGCTGCCGTCGTAAACGCGCGTTCCGGTCAGGTTGAGCACATAGGGGAGGATGCTCGCCGTCGTCGGCACCGTGGATGGATAGATGTAGTTGCCGGCATCGCTGCCGCTCAGATTGACCCCGTGCACCACGATGGGCACGTGGGTGCCCACGTTGGGTGAAACGAACGCGGCCGAAAGGTAGCTGATCGCGATGTTGTCACCGGAAATGATGCCGCCGTAGTTTGCACTGAGTAGCGTCGCCACCGTGGTGCCGTCGTAGATCTTGTCGGCGACATTGGCCGTGACCACGATGGGCTTGGGTGTCACCGTCACCCAGTCGGTGCCGCCGGCGAAGGTGTAGTTGCTGGCCAGTGCCCCGTTGTTGCCCGTGAGGCTGAAGCCGTTGAGGCCAAGCAGCGCAAATGGTTTTTGGATGCCGGCGTTCTTGTCGACCAGGTTGCCGCTGCCGCTGAGGGTGAGCGTTTCACCATTGACGCCGGTGAGCACGCCGTTATTCCCGAACAGGCCCGCATCCGCGGTGCGGGTACCGTCGTAGATGCGCAGTCCCGTAAGGTTGAGGATGAATGGCGTGATATTGGCGGTCGTGGTGGCGGTGGGACTGAAGATGTAGTCGACCGCGTCGGCACCGCCGTCGGTGATGCCGGTGACCGTGATCAGCTTGTTGTTACCGACGTTTCTGGTGTCGAAGTTGGCGGCGGCGTAACTGAAGTTCACCGTGTCGCCAGCGAGTATGCCGGTGGGTGTCAGCGAGACTTGTGCGGCCGTGCTGCCGTCGTAGACCTTGTCCTGCCCGGTGGCGGCAAGGCTGATCGGCAGCGGGGTAATGGTCACCCAGTCGGTGCCGCCCGTGAGTGTGTAGTTGCTGGCCAGTGCGCCGTTGTTGCCGGTCAGCGTGAAGCCGGCCAGGCCGTTCGTCGCGAATGGCTTGCGGATGCCCGCGTGTTTGTCCACCAGGGCGCCGCTGCCGCCGAGGGTGAGCGTTTCGCCCTTGACGCCGGCAAGCACGCCGCTGGTGCCGAACAGGCTGGCGGCGGCGCTGGCCGTGCCGTCGTACACGCGGGTGCCGGTGAGGTTGAGGATGTACGGGGTGATGTTGGCGTAGGTGGTGACCGAGCCGGGGAAGGTGTAATTGGCAATATCGTTGCCGCTACCGCCGATGCCGGCTACGGTGATCAGAAGATGGTTGCCTGCGTTGGACTGGGCGAAGTCGGCGCTGGTGTAGACCAGCGAGGCGCTGTCGCCGGCCACCAGGCCATTGACGGTAAAGCTGCTCAGCTGGGCAGCGGTGGTGGCGTCATAGACCTTGTCCTGGCCGACCGCGGTGACCGTGAGCGCCTTGCGGGTGATCGCCACCCAGTCACCTACCCCGGTGCCCAGCGTGTAGTTGCTGGCCAGCGCACCGTTGTTGCCCGCAAGCGTAAAGCCGGCGAGGCCGTTTGCCGCAAAGGGCTGGGCCGTGCTGGCATTTTTGCTCGCCAGGGTGCCGGTGCCGCCCAGCGTGAGTGTTTCGCCGTTGACGCCGGTGAGTACGCCGTTATTGCCGAACAGGCTGGCTGCCGCGCTGGTGGTGCCGTCGTAGACGCGGGTACCTTGCAACGTAAGCAGATAGGGCGTGATGTTCGCGCTGGTAGTGGCGCTGGTGTTGATGGTGTAGTTGCCCGCGTCCGCGCCGCTGTCGCTGATGCCACTGACGCTGACCGGCTTGCCATTGCCGACGTTGGGGTTGTTGAACAGGGCGGAGCCGTAGCTGAAGCTGACCGCATCTGCTCCGAGCACGCCGCTGCTTGCCAGCGTGACGGTGGCGTTGCTGTTGCCGTCGTAAACCTTGTTCTGGCCCGTGGCATCAACCGTAATGGAGCGGGGGCTGACCGTGACGAAATCGTTGCCTGCCACGTCCAGCTGGTAGTTGGTGGCCAGGCCGGTGCCGTTTGACAGCGCGAGTGTGCCGAGGCTGGACAGCGTCTCCCTGCCGACATTCTTGGATACCAGCGTGCCCGCGCCGGTCACGTTCAGCGTCTGCCCGTTGAGGCCGGTCACCACGCCGTTGTTGCCAAAGACGGCTGCCGCGGCGCCCATGGTGGCGTCGTAAACGCGTGCGCCGCTGATGGCCAGGATATAGGGCGTGATGTTGGCGGTGGTGGAGGCGGTGGTGTTGAACGTGTAGTTGTTCAGATCGCTGCCGCTGCCGGTGATGCCGGTCACGTTGACGGTGATGCCATTGGCAGCATCTGGCGTGACGAAGTTGGACGGTCCCGCGGTGAATGTCAGGTTGTCGCCCGCCAGCACACCGGTGGAGGTTGCCGTGGCGGTAGCTGTGGTGGTGGTGTCGTAGACCTTGTTGAGGGCGGTGACATCCACCGTGATGGGCCGCGCCGTGATCGTGCCGGTGAGCCCGGAGGGCTGGGTCAGCACATAGTTGCCTGCATCGGCGCCGCTGATGCTCATGGTGCCGGCGGCCACGGCCTTTCCGCTGCCGACGTTCTTGTTGTCGAAGGTTCCCGTGGTGTCGTTGCCCAGGGTAACCGTATCGCCATTGAATACACCCACCAGTTGCGATCCCTGCAAGGTGGCTGCGATGGTGGCGTCATAGACCTTGGAGACCACCGAGGTGCCGCTTACGCTCAGGGCGTAGGGAGTGATGGTGACCCAGTCCGTGCCACCGACCAGCGTGTAGTTGCTGGCCAGTGCGCCATTGTTGCCGGCCAGCGTGAAGCCACTGAGGGAACTGAAAGCCTTCTGGTTGCCGACGTTCTTGTCGACCAGCGTGCCGCTACCCGACAGGGTGAGCGTTTCACTGGCAACGCCAGTCAACACGCCATGGTTGCCAAACAGACTGGCGTTGGCGTTGACCGTGCTGTCGTAGACGCGCGTGCCGGTGAGGTTAAGCACATAGGGCGTGATGCTGGCGGTGGTGCTGGCCGATGTATTGGTGAAGTCATAGTTGCCTGCATCGGCGCCACTCTCCGTAATGCCATTGACGGTGACCGTCTTGCCTATGCCGGCATCCTTGGTATCGAAATTGGCCGTGCCGTAGCTGAAGTTCACCGTATCGCCCGCCACCACCTGCGGGCTGGAAAGGGAGACGGTGGCAGTGGTGTTGCCGTCGTACACCTTGTCCTGGGCCGTGGCATTCACGGCGGCGTTGATCACCAGCTGCGTGATGTTGGCGGTCAGGTAGCTTGGCTGGATCAGTGTGTAGTTGCCGGCGTCGGTACCGGAGATGGTCATGCCGTTGGGGCTGCCGGTGGGATTGATGGTGCTGACCGGCTTGCCGTTGCCCACATTCTTGTTGTCGAAGGTTCCCGTGGTGTCGTTGCCAAGCGTGACCTGGTCGCCGCTGAGTACGCCGCTCAGGGTGGCGCCGCTGATCGTGGCATTCGTGTTGCCGTCATAGACCTTGTTTGCCGCCACGGCGTTGATCACGTTCAGGGTGGCTGGCGTCACGTTGACCCAGTTGTTGGTGCCGTAGGCGTAATTGCTGGCTTTGGCGCCGTTGTTGCCGGTCAGGGTGAACGCGGTGTTGACGTCGGTGATCGTCTCCTGGCCGACGTTCTTTGACGCCAGGGTGCCCGTGCCGGTCAGCGTGAGTGTTTCTGCCGGTGCGCCGTTTCCGCCAGGGATGCCGTTGATGACGCCATTCGCGCCAAACAGTGCGGCGGCGGCATTGCGGGTGGTGTCGTAGATACGCGTGCCCTGCAGATTGAGGATATACGGCGTGATGTTGGCCGTTGTCGTGGCGGTGCGGCCGCTGTTGGTCAGGTGGTAATCGTAGGCATCGGCGCCGGTCAGCGTGATATTGGTCACGGTGACGGTCAGGTTGTTGGCGACATCGGCCTGCGAGAAAGTGGACGAGCCCGCGGTATAGCCGACATTGTCGCCAGCGATCAGGTTGGGGATGGACAGGTAATTGACCGTGGCCGCGTTGGTGCCGTCGTACACCTTGTTGTTGCCGGTGATGCTCACCGTCACATCCAGCGGGGTGATGTCACCGGTGACTCCGGTGGGCTGGACCAGGGTGTAGTTGCCGGCATCGGTGCCGGTGATCCCCATGTTGGTGCTGACGGGCTTGCCGTTGCCCACGTTCTTGTTGTTGAACGTGCCATTGGTAGCATTGGTCAAGGTGACATTGTCGGGGCCACTGGCACCGGTGAGCACGCCATTCAGCGTGGCGCCGCTGAGCGTCGCCGCCGTGGTGCCGTCATAGACCCTGGTTCCCGCCGTGGTGTTGAGCACGGTCAATGTAGCCGGCGTGATGGTGACCCAGTCATTGGCGGCGACGTTCAACTGGTAGTTGGCGGCCAGGCCAGAGCCATCGGTCAGTGCAAGCGTACCCAGGCTGCTGAGCGGTACGTGTATGCCGACGTTCTTGCTCGACAAGGTGCCAACGCCAGTCAGCCCCAGCGTCTGGCCGTTGACTCCGTTGACCAGGCCGTTGACGGAGAACACGCTGGCATTCGCAAGGGTGGTGGCGTCATACACCCGCGTGCCGGTGAGCGTGATGAGGGCGGCCGTGATCTCGCCCAGCGGGCCGGTGGCACTGGTTGGCAGCAGATAGTTGGACAGGCTGGTGCCGACCGCGGATGAATAGTTCGATGGTTCCAGCGTGGCCTGCAGACCGATGTTGGTGCCGACGTTGGGCGACAGGTAGCCCGCGCTGGTCACGCCATTGATGCTGCCGCTCTGGCCGCTGACGAAACCGGTGAGAGTGTAGTCGCCGGACGTAAGCGTGACCGAGTTGGAGCCGTCGTAGGCCTTGATCGGGTTGCCGGTGATGCTCACCGACAACGGCGCTGGCGTGATGTTCGCGGTGAGTCCGTAAGGCTGCGACACCGAGTAATTGCCGGCCTGCGCACCACCCAGTGTAAACCCGCTGGTGGTGACCTGCAGGCTGTTGCCCACATTGGAGGTGATGAAATTGCCGGTGCCGCCGGACGAGTTGAGCGTGACCTTGTCCGTGCCGAGCACGCCACTCAGGGTGGCACCGCTGGTGTTGATGGTGGCTGTAGTGGTGCCGTCGTACACCTTGTTGTTGGCGATGGCGCCGTTGACGATGAGCGGGGCGGGCGTGATGTTGGCAGTCAGTCCCGCGATCGGCTGCAGCAGATAGTTGGCCGCGGCGGTACCTGAAATGGTGAAACCATTGGCGCTGACGGCGATGCCATTGCCTACGTTCGCCTGCGCAAAAGTGCCGCTGGTGCTGGTATTGAGCGTGACGTTGCCTACATCGCCCGCCACCAGGCCGGAGAGCGCAGCGCTGCCGACGTTGAGCGTCGCCGCGGTGGTGGTGTCGTACACCTTGTTGTTGGCGTACGCGTTGATGATGTAGAGCGGCGCCGGATTGATGGTGCCCGGGCCTGCGGCCGTGGTGGCCAGTTCGTAGTTGCTGAGCAGCGTGCCGCTGTTGGCGGTGTAGTTGCTCGGCACCAGCGATCCGCTGATGTTCCAGTTTCCGGCGCGGGCAAGCGCATAGTTGAACTGCGTGGTTGGCGTAAGGGTGGCGCCTTCGCCGCTTACGAAACCATTGATCTGGAAGTTGGTGCTGGTGAGCCGCGCCAAGGCGCTGCCGTTATAGATCTTGGTCGGGTTGTTGATGATGCTGACGGTCAGCGGCGCCGGGATGATGGTGCCGGTGCCGTAGGCGTCCACGGGGAAGGTGTAGTTGTTGAGGTCTGTGCCAGGGTTGGGTGTGAAATAGGATTCCAGTATCGATGCGTGCACCGGCTGCGAACCTGCATTCTTGGTCGCGTAATCGCCGATCACGGTTTGATTCACGGTGGCTCCCTGGCCAGGCGCGAAGCCCGACAGGGTGAAGTCGCTGGCCGCGATGATGGCCGTGGTGGTGCCGTCATAGACCTTGGATGGGTTGCCCGTGATGTTCACGGTGAAGTAGCCGGGACCGATCTGCCTCTTGTAGATCGTGCCCATGCCGTTGGCCGTGGTGGGCAATACGTAATCGCTCAACAGCGTGTTGGGACCCGCTGCGAAATTGCTGGGCGAGAGCGTCGTGGTGACGTTCCAGAAACCGGCATTGGCCGAGGCATAGGTGCCGGTCGTCGGTGCCGGACTCAGGTTGATCTGCTCGCCGGGAATGGTGCCGGTGACGGCATAGTTGCCCGGCCCCAGCGTGGCGACATCGTTCCCGTCGTACTGCTTGCTCGGATTGTTGACGATGTCGACCTGGATCGGCTGCGGCTGGATGATGCCCGTGGAACCGACCAGGCTGGTGGGAAAGCTGTAGTTCGACATCGAGGTGCCGGTCGCCGGGCTGAAGTCGGATGCCGTCAGCGTCGCGGTGACGGCAATGCCGGTGCCGGCATGCGGCGTGGCATAACCGCCGGACACTTGCGTGATGGTGGCGCTTTGGCCCGCCACGAATCCCGAGATGCTGTAGTTGGACTGGTTCAGCACCACGGCCGTGGTGCCGTCGTAGACCTTGGTGGGGCTGCCCAGGAAGTTGATGGTCAAGGGGGCGGGCGTGATGTTGGCGGTGACGCCTGCCAACGCTGCGATGCTGTAATTGCCCGCCGCCGACCCGGACAGCGTAAAGCCATTGGCCGAAACGGCCAGGTTGTTGCCCACGTTGGATTGGCTGAAGGTGCCGGTAGCGCCACTGGTCGACAGACTCACGTTGCCCGCGTCCGAGGGAACCAGGCCGCTGACCGTCGCGCTGGACAGATTGAGCGTGGCCACATTGGTGCCGTCGTACACCTTGTTGTTGGCGGTGACGCCCGCAATGGACAACGCCTTTTGCGTGATGTCGGCGTGCAGGTAGTCCGTCGGCTGGATGAAATAGTTGCCTGCCTTGGTGCCGCTTAGCGAGAAGCCGCTGGCCAGCACCTGGATGCCGTTGCCGACATTTGGCGTGACGAATGCCGCGCTCGCGCCCGAGGTACCCAGGGTGACCTGTCCGGTGTCGGTGCTGATCAGGCCGAACAGCGTGGCACCGCTGGTACTGAGGCTGGCTGCCCGGGTGCCGTCGTAGACCTTGTTGGATGTGGCCAGGCCGGTGACCAGCAAAGGTGCCTGTGAGATGGTGCCGGTGCCCGTTGCGCTGATGGGCAGGCTGTAGTTGGCGAGGTTGGTTCCGCTGTCGGCCACGAAATTGGTCGGGGTAAACGTGGCGGTGACCGCAATGCCCGTGCCCGCGTTGGCGCTGGCATAGTTGGCTGAACTGGCCTGGTTGACGGTGGCTCCCTGTCCTGCGACGAATCCGCTGAAGCTGTAGTCGTTGGCTCTGAGCGTCGCGTTGGTGGTGCCGTCATAGACCTTGGTGGGATCGTTGACGATGCTCGCCGTCAGTGGTGCAGGGGTAATGGTGCCGATGGCGGCGCTGGCCGTGCCGCCAGCCTTGTAGCCATACACCGGCAGGCCCGCGGCGGTGACGATAGTGACGTTGGCCAGCGACGTGGGCGAGTTCACCACGATGCTGTTGCCTGCGTTGGCGGTGGCATACGTGCCGATGGCGCGGGTGATCTTGTCACCGTTCACCAGGCCCGTGGTCTGCAGGTTGGCGCCGGTCAGGGTTGCCGTAGTGGTGGCGTCGTACACCTTGCTTACCGTGCCGGTCAGGCCGGTGAGGTTGATGGTGGGCGCAAGGCTGTAGAGGAAGCCGTTGCCGCTGGCGGCAGGCGTGGTCGAATAGGGCGCGTTGTACTGGACGAAGGCGGGCGCGAGCCCGCCGGTGGTGTCGTTGGCGGGATTGCTCGAGTAGATCAGCCATGGCGCCGACGTGCCGGTGCTGACCGCGCTCGCGCCACCGTTGTTGATGAAGTTGCCGGCGGTCGCCAGGGTCACGCCTTTGCCACCGGTGATCGTAGCGCCCGAGCCGATGGTGAGGTTGGAAGCGCGGGCCAGCAGGGTGACCTTGCCGGCGCCACCGATCGGTGCGTTGACGTTGATCGCGTTGTACGCATCCAGGGTCAGGTTGGCGGCGGCGTTAGTCCAGCTGATTGGGGCAGCCACGGTGATGTCACCACTCCCGGGGCTCTGCAGGCCAGCGCCGGACGCACCTGTCGCGGTCGTCTGCTCCACGACGCTGGTGCCGCCGTTCAAGGTGGTGGAAATAGTGGTGGCCGCGGCGCTGTCGATCGTCAGGTCGGTCGGGTCGACCAGCCAGGTTCCGGCACGGCCGTGCGGTGCGGCAGCGGTGATCTGGGCGTCGGGCGCCAGTGCGAAATGCGCCGCCGAGGTTTCGATGAGGCCACCGTCGCCACCATGCGGTGCGCTGGCATCGAGCTGGCCGCCGACGTTTACCTGTCCCGCCGACATGCCCGCCATCAGCGTGATGGTGCCGTTGTGGTTCTCCACGGCCTGCGCGCGTATCTTGCCGCTGTTGTTCACGGCGCTGGCGAGCAGCGAGTCCCTGGCGCCCGCGGTCATGATGACCTGGCCGCCGTCGGCGAGCAGCAGCTGGCGGTTCTCGGCAAGATTGTTGAGCGTGCTGCGGTCAACCTGCACGTGAACGAGCTTCGAATCGCTGAACGTGAGCGTGATCGCGCTGCCACCGGCCAGCGCCACCGAGCCGAGCGTGGCGCTGATCACGCCCTGGTTGGATACCTGGTTGCCAAGCAGGGCGACATAACCACCAGTGGCAGCGTGGATCGTGCCCTGATTGACGACGCTGCCGGTACCGGACCCACTGAAGCTGTGCTGGTTCCCCGTGAGGCTGTCATTGCCAGGGTCCAGCGTGGAGGCAACCAGGCCGCCTACGTTCACCTGTGCGCTCTGTCCAAACAGTACGCCGTTGGGGTTGATCAGCCAGACCTGGCCGTTGGCATTCAGATGGCCAAAGATGTCACTGGGTGTATTGCCGAGAATGCGATTCACCGCGATGGCACTGCGCCCAGGTTGCGCAAAGTTGACCGTCTGGTCCGCGCCGATGTTGAAGCTCTGCCAGTTGAGCTGAAGGGTGGGGCTGTTCTGCTGGATCGTCGTGGTCGAGCCGCTCTGCTGGATGCTGCCACTGCCCGCAATGATCTGGCCGCCGGTGGGTCCGCTCGCCGCTCGCGCCATGCCAGTCATCGCCAGAGCGCTGGCCAGGACCGACAGCGCCAGCACCTGTCTGCGCCTGTCTTGCCCCTTCCGTGCGGGCGGCGTGGACCGGTCACTGGCCAACTCAGAGGCGACCACCCACTGACGAAGAACTCGGTTCCAGCACAGGCGGTAAATCTGATTCATGGTCTTGGCACCTCTGGAAAACCGGGACAACACGTCCCGGCGTTGCCTCCGGACGAGCGGGCACAATCGCGTCGGCCAGAACAAGCCATTTGGTTTTGGATGGGTCTGCTACATCTCGCGTAAACGTCGCGTTCGACCATGGGCCGGCGCGGGGACTGAGCGCTTCACGCGGTTACTGCGTCACGGTGGCTCGTGCTCGTTGCATGAAACGGGATCTGGGGAAAATGGCGGCGTGACCAGGCATGGATACGGTGCGCGCCCAACCCGCTGCGTCGGGCTGGGCGCGCTTGCATCAGTAAGGTGGATTGACCACCACGTATTGCACCTGGCTTCCCGCATAGCTCGGCTGGTACCAGGTGTTGCCGCACTGCGAGTAGGTCACGCCATTGGTGACCACCGTCTGGCAGTTCGGTGGCACCGAATGGACGACCGAGCCCACCACGGCGGCGGTGACGGCGACCGTCGCTGTCACGGCTGCGGCAGTGGCGACCGGGTGGTCATTCCATCCGCGATGATCCCAACCGTTGTCCACGTCCACGTTCACGTTGCGGTTCACGTTGACGTTCTGGTTGATGTTCGTGTTGCGATTGACGTTGCGATTGTTGACGTTGCTGTTGTTGAAATTGCGGTTCCCGGTGTTGTTCCGTGCGGGGGCGTTGATGCTGGAGCGTGACGAGGCGCGGGGTTGATAGTTGCCGCCGCCGCGGCCACCACGCGCCGCCTCCACGGGTGGCGAAAACACCAGCGCCGCGGCACACAGCAGGAATGCACCGTGCAGAGCCATAACCAGTGGGGTGATTCGGCTGTTCATGGCGAGGCCTCCTTGGTCTGCGTGCCTTCGTCGATCTTGATCGGGTGATCGTCCGGCGTCGGATTGAAGCTGAAGGCGCTGTCCGTGAGAGCGGTGCTGGTATCCCAGTCGAAGGTGGCGCGGTACTCGGGCTGGGTCGGGTCATCGAGATTGGCGATGATCAATTTGATGGGAAGCAGGGTCTGCCTTGAGATCCACACCTGCCAGTCCACGCCGGACTGACGCATCAGCAGGTGATCGCATTCGGTCTTTCCTATGCGGGCGGGGCCGATTACGGTCGCCGCCTCGATGGACGACGTGGGCGCCTTGTCCGTACCCCAGTAAAAGAGGTCGGCCAACGGCATGTCGATGCCATAGTCCTGCTGGGCTGCCTCCACCAGCTGGCTGACGCTGCCGGTCATCGGCTTGCGCGCGTAGTAGTGCATCCGTGGCGCGTAGACGGTGAACTGGCTTCCGTCATAGTAAAAGCTGCGTTGCTTGCGGTCGCTGTCGATGGCCGCGAAGAAGTGATTGGGGGCTTTTATCTTGTAGGTAACGGTTCCCCCATAGGTCACCTTCTGCCCTGACTCAAAAACCTCTTCATCAGTGATGTCGGCGGTTACCGAAAAGGTCTTGAGCGAGCGAAGCTTCTTCGCCATGTCATCGATGGCGTGAATCGCCGCCGGTTCGACCGCGGGCGATTCATTGGATGACTCCTGCGGCGGTGTCGGTGCCTGTGCACCCTGGGCCCAGGTTGACGTCGCGGCACACGCGGCCGCAAGCGATACCACGATGATCAACTGCCATTGATGTCTCACGATGCCACCTCCTTGACGTTGGCCATAAAGCCTTTCCGCGTCCGGCAGCGGGACGCGTCGTCGTCCGGCTTCACCATGTAGCTATGGGCGGATAAGGTGCTGGCAGTGGGGAATGCAGGCAGGCACTTGCCGTGCGGCGCAGCGATTTCCATGTAACCCCTTCCGATCTACCGACCTCGATAGCTTGCGCTTGCGATCCCATTCGGGGAATCCGTAGAACTTCAGACATTCGATCACGTAGGACTACTGAATCCGGGTAGCGCAGATTCGCGCTGTCACAGATGCAGCCCACTGGCGCGTGGTCCCATGCGCTGGCGACATGAGCAAAACACCACTCCGTTGCGCAGCACGCGGGCCGGTCTGATCACCCACCGTCCACGGAACACTTCGGCCTTGTGCGTTCAATGGGAGGTTCGGGTGATCTTCTGCCCCTGAACTCCCAGCCCGCCCATCAACCCCTTCTGCCCAAAGATGAACACGTAGACATCGGAGTTGAGATTGTCGGTCGTCATCGACTTCGCCGTACCGGAATCCACGACGACCACACTGGGGCCAACCCCTACCGACCAGCCGCTCGACTTATTCAGGTAGGCAAGCGATTGATCGTTGGCGAGAAACATCACCTGGGAAAACTTCTGCGCACCCGCCTGAAGCCCGAACGATGCTGCCGAGATGTTGTACTTGGCAGTGACCTTGCCTTGCTCGATCAGCACACCATTGCCTTCCAGGCCACCCACCATCAGCCCGGCTTTGACAATGCCTGGAAAGACCAGGATGGCCCGGGATTTGGCGCCTATCTGCTTGGCCTTCGGTTCACTGGCATACAGCGCGTTCAGCGCCGCGAAACTGTCACGTTCGAGCGTTGGGTCGTTCGAGTCTGAAGCTGCGGTTGCATGCACGCGGCCCGGAAAGAGCAACATGGCGGACGCGGAACACGCGATGGCAGCGATCAACAAGGAAGTAACTGCAGCAGATCGCATGGGTTTGAACATGGCATCGACTCCTTCCGGTTTGACCATCAAATGGCGATGTGGAAGACACCTGCGACGAACGCGTGACTGCATGCCGTGATCGACCGGGTGCTCACGGCAGGCGCTGGATGGGGGCCGAGCTGGCGCGATCGTTCGGTGCCATGCTCCCTTCGCGGTGCCCTGAAACAAGGAGTGAGGGGAGCAGGCAAGCCTGCTCCCCTCGGCCAAGGAAACGGCGCACTACCCCACGGCAGGAGGTGCGTCGTCTCTCGAAGGGGGCTTAGTCCCCACCTCCGGGAGCGATGGTGACGCCGCTCTTCTGCAAGGCATCGCGCACGTGCTGGAAGCGCTCGTATTGCTGCAGCGTGATCGGGCCAGAGTAGGCTTCGCTCTGCTGCTTGCGCGGCGGGTACTTCACATAGGTCTTCATCAGCTCGTTCACCGCCTGGCTGAAGGCCGGCAGCGTCCAGGTGCGTTCCGTGAAGTTATTCATGAACAGGTCGTAGCGCTCCTGCGGGTCTTGCCACAGATCGAAAATCTGGGGCACCGCGGCAACGTACTTCTCCTGGCCCTTCCAGCCCAGGTTGCTGTCCACGGCCAGGCCGCCCGTGCTCACACCATCATCGCCGCGAAGATTGAACACGGCCTTGTAGTTGCCCAAGCGCACGGCACCCGGGGACAGCTCGTTTTCAGTGAAGTAGAACCACGACTTGCGGGCCGACTTGCCCGTGCCGAACAGCACCGGCGACATGTCGAAGCTGTCGAAGATGATCGGCTTGTTCTCGCGATCGTTGGTCGGCAGGTTCAGGCCGGCAAGATTGGCAAAGGTTGCCATGAAATCCAGGCTGCCGAGGATGTCGTAGTTGCGCGAATTGCCCTTGATGTGACCTGGCCAGGCGATGACCGCAGGTACGCGGGCGCCACCTTCGCGCACCGTGCCCTTGGTGCCACGGAACGGCGTGTAGCCTGCATCCGGATACACGTCCTGCCACGCACCATTGTCGGTGGTGAACACGATCACCGTGTTGTTCTCGATGCCAAGCTCCTTGATCTTGTCCAGGACGTGGCCAACGCGGGTGTCGAGTTCGACGATCGAGTCGGCGTATTTGCTCTTGGACAGCGACTTGCCGATGAAGTCGGGGTGCGGCATGTTGGGCTGGTGCACCTTCATGAAATTGACGCTCATGAAGAAGGGCTTGCCCGATTTGCCAGCGCTATCGAGATAGTCGAGCGTTGCCTTTTCGACATAGCCATCGATAAAGGGGATGCCCACGACACCCTTGTCAGGCGTATCGACATACTCGCCGTTGACCTTCCACAGCTCCTTGGGCTTCTCCCCGGCATTGGCCTCGAGTGCTCCCAGGGTCGACTTGGTGAACAGTTCGCGCAATTCCGGGCTCATGTCCGGGAACCACTTGGGATCGGTATAGGTGTAGGCGTTGAGGTGATACAGCAGCGCGTACTTCATCACGTCATAGCCATGGGCGTTGGGCAACGCGTAGTCCGACTCGCCAAGATGCCACTTGCCCACGAAGAATGTCTGGTAGTTGGCGCCCTTGAGCACCGAGGCCAGTGTCCACTCGGCATGCGGAAGGCCGCCGCCCTGGCCCTGGAATGACACGGTGGTCATGCCGCTGCGGTTGGGGATACGGCCGGTCTGGATCGCCGCACGACCCGGGGTGCAACTGGGCTGCCCGTAAAAATCGAAGAACGTCATGCCTTCCGCGGCAAGACGATCCAGATTGGGGGTGGGCATGCCACGCCCTTCGCCACCACCGTAGACACCCAGATCGCCCCAGCCCACGTCATCGGCCACGATCAGCACGATGTTGGGCTTGCTTCCCCGGTAATTGCCTTTGGCGGCCTCGGGCGATGGCGTCGCCGTGTCGGGCGCCTGAGCCGTTGGCGCGGACAATTGAGCCGCTTGCGCCGACTGTGGCGTGGTTGAAGCTGCCGACTCGACAGCCCCCTGGTTTGCCGTTGCATTGTTGCTTGATGAACAGGCGGCTCCAAGCACCACTAGCAGTGCGATGGCCGTTCGTGACAACCCTGAAATCCAGCGCATGACCGGAACCTCCTTAGGTAGTAGCCCGCAACCGATGTAGTCGGAAGTCCATTTGACTGCAGGGGAAAGGGTGAGCGACAGCGGATAGCTACCTAGTGAGCAATGGGTAAATCTACCTACGTTGTGACGCCGGTTGAGTGCTTAGGGGGCGTGCGTGCCCTGGCCTTACGTCGTCATACGCATGGCATTGCCACCGGCTCAGCCGGAAGCAGGGGGAACAGGTCGCCGTCGATGGCAGCGTTGCCAATGGCAACAACTGTTCCTGTGGCGCCCAGCGAGGAAAGCCCCTTCCAGGATCAAGTGGTCCCCCGCCTGGTGGACGGGCCTGTCTTGCCGTCGTCGGTGGCAAGGGGGGAGGTTGGGGTCCAGTGAGGGTGGGCGATCAAGCCTGTGGCCACAGGATGAGAGACGCGATTCATCTGGACTACCAATGCATTGGCAAAGACGGCCCCGGCCTGGCGGGCGCTGAGCCGGCGCCGGTAGGCCGTCACGTCGCCGGGCGTCAATGGTCAGGGATAACCCACCAGAAACCGGTAAACACACCTCAATCGTCGGCAAACTCCGTGATATGGCCGCCAATGTAGCCTAACATCGCATTGGAGAGCCGGCCGCCACGACGACAGGGCACGGTGACACGAGACTCCAAAAGGCTGTTCTCGCGGCTAGCTCCCAAGTAGGCGTGAGGGGCAGGCATGACTTCTGGGGCAGGCGTGGGTCGGGTTAGAATGGCAATGTTATAACGTATCGAAAATAACAAGATCACCGCCCCCTTCCCGGAATCACGATGAAACGTACCCTGCTTGCCGCGAGTCTTGTCGTTGCCTTTGGCGCCGTCCCCGCCGCCTTTGCCCAGACCAGCCCGACCCCGGATACCAGCAACGTCGCCACGCCCAACACCTCCGGCGGCGGCGACGCGGCCACCAGCAGCGCCACGCGCAATCAACCCGCCAAGGTGAAGCAGCTCAGCGCCATCAGCGTGAGCGCGGCGCTGGACCAGTCGCGCAACTCGCTTTCGCCTGACACCGGCAGCAGCCAGTACGTGATCGACCAGAAGGCCATCCAGCAATTGCCGCTGGGTGATTCCACCCCGCTCAACCAGGTGATCCTGCAGGCGCCGGGCGTGGTGCAGGATTCCTACGGCGGCGTGCACGTTCGTGGCGACCACGCGAACCTGCAGTACCGCATCAATGGCGTGATCATCCCCGAGTCGATTTCCGGCTTCGGCCAGACCCTGGATGCGCGCACCATCCAGAGCGTGAAACTGCTCGACGGCGCGCTGCCGGCGCAGTACGGCCTGCGCACGGCCGCCGTGGTGGATATCGACACCAAGAGCGGCCATGACCTGGGCAATGGCGGTAGCGTCGGCATCACCGGTGGCTCGTTCGGCACGCTGAACCCGAATGCCTCGGTGTGGGGCAGCAACGATCGCTGGAGCTGGTTCGTCACCGCCAACTACATGGAGAACGATGTCGGCATCGAGAACCCGACCTCGAGCCGCAAGCCCATCCATGACCACACCAACCAGGTGAAGGGCTTCGGTGACATCTCCTACCTGATCAACGACAACACGCGCCTCAGTTTCATGTTCGGCGCGACCAATAACCGCTTCCAGATTCCCAACAACCCGAACCAGACGCCGCAGTTCGGCTACCTGGACACGGTGAACTTCAACTCCGCCGACCTCAACGAGCGCCAGCAGGAAAAGACGCGCTTCGGCGTGCTCTCGCTGCAGGGCAAGTGGGGCAAGACGGATTACCAGGTGTCGGTAGGCCAGCGTTACAGCAGTGTGGGTTTCGATCCGGACGATGTCGGCGACCTGATGTTCAACGGCGTCGCCTCCACCATTCGCCGCAGCAACCGGGCCGACACCCTGCAGGCCGATTTCTCCACGCCATTGGGCGACAGCCACACGCTGCGCTACGGTCTCTATGGCGAATTCGAACGCGGCAACATCAGCAATAATTCGCTGGTGTTCCCGGCCAATCCGGACGGCTCGCAGGCGAGCACCACCCCGATTGGTATCTACGATGCGACGAAACTGTTGGCCCGCACCTATTCGGCCTACCTGCAGGACGAGTGGAGCATCGGCGACAAGTGGACGGTGAACTACGGCCTGCGCGGTGATCGCTACGAACTGTTCCGTACCGAAAGCCAGCTCAGCCCACGCCTGGGCGTGGTCTACCAGGCCACCGACAGCACCACCATCCACGCCGGCTACTCGCGCTACTTCACGCCGCCGGCGACGGAAGTGATCGATGACAGCAACATCGCGCGCTTCGACGGCACCACCAACCAGCTGCCGAGCGGCGGCAACAACCTGCCGCTGGCCGAGCGCTCCGACTACTACGACCTCGGTATCCAGCAGCAGGTCGGCTCCACGCTCACGCTGGGCGTGGATGCGTACTACCGCCAGGTGCGCCGCCTGCAGGACGAAGGCCAGTTCGGCGCGGCGCTGATCTACTCCAATTTCAACTATGACTACGGCCGCGTCCGTGGCGTGGAGTTCACCGCCAACTACGACAACGGCCCGATCACGGCGTACTTCAATGCGGCGTTCAGCCGTGCCATGGGCAAGCGCGTGATGACCGGCCAGTACAACTTCAGTCCAGAAGAGCTGGCCTACATCTACGACAACTGGATCCATCTCGACCACGACCAGAAGCTGGCCTCGTCCGGTGGCATCACCTACTCGTTCACCAAGGCCACGCGCGTGGGCGCCGATTACATCTTCGGCAGCGGCCTGCGCAAGGGCGCGCCGGGTGTGCCCAATGGCGCTTCGCTGCCGTACTACTTCCAGCTCAACCTCAACGTGGGTCACGACTTCACCTTCGGCAGCTTCGGCACGGTGAAGACGCAGCTGGCGGTGATCAACGTGCTCGACCGCACCTACGAGCTGCGTGACGGCACCGGCGTGGGCGTGGGTGCGCCGCAGTTCGGCCCACGTCGCGGCGTGTACCTGAGCCTGCAGAAGGATTTCAGTTTCTAAGCTTCCCAGTCAGCTGGGCCGATGCCCCCGCCATAGCCTTCCTCCTCCCCCTCACGAGGCTATGGCGGGGCATGGGTTAAACTTCCCGCGTTTCCCTGCAGGCAACGCGCATGTCTTCCCGACTTCCCGATCCCGGCGCTGATGAGCGCGCCCATTCCGACCGGCTGCTGACGCGCCTGCGCGAGGAAATCGCCGCGCACGGGCCCATGCCGTTCTCGCAGTACATGGAGCGTTGCCTCTATGCGCCGGGCCTGGGTTACTACAGCGCGGGCAAGACCAAGTTCGGCGAGGCGGGCGATTTCGTCACTGCGCCGGAGCTGGGCGAGCTGTTTGCGCGCTGCGTGGTGAATGCCGCGTACCCGGTGATCCAGATGCTGGGCGAAAACGCCGACTTCCTCGAGCTTGGCGGTGGCAGTGGCGCCTTTGCGGAAGCGGCCATCAAGGCATTTGCCGCCAACGGGACGGTGCCGCGCCGTTATTACATCCTCGAACCCAGCGCCGACCTGCGCGAGCGCCAGCGCGAACGTCTGGAAACGGCGCTGCCGGCGGACCTGTTCGCCCACGTGCTGTGGCTGGATCGTCCACCCGAACAGGACTGGCAGGGCGTGCTGTTCGCCAACGAAGTGATCGACGCCTTGCCGACCACGCGTTTCGCCATGAAGGCCGGCGAGGTGTACGAGGAGTATGTCGCGCTGGATGGCGAAGGCCGCCTGATGCGCGTCGATCGTCCCGCGGATGCGCTGGTGTCGGGCGCGGTGCGGCACGTCGAGCGCGACCTCGAGGCGGAGTTCCCTGACGGGTACCGCTCGGAAATCCTGCCGCAGCTGCCGTACTGGATCCAGGCCGTGGCCGGCTCGCTCACCGCAGGCATGATGCTGTTCATCGACTACGGTTACGTACGGCGCGAGTACTACCTGCCCGAGCGCAACGACGGCACCCTGCGCGCGTTCTATCGCCATCGCGCGCACAACGATCCGCTGCATTTCCCGGGACTCAACGACCTCACCGCATCGGTGGATTTCACCGCGCTGGCCGAGGCGGGCAACAGCGCCGGCTTCGGCGTGGCCGGCTACATGCCACAGGCGCAGTTCCTGATCGGCAGCGGGCTGCAGGACATCTTTGGGGCCGCTTATGAAAGCGCGCCCGACGAGGCCGTCCGCTACAGCCTCGCCCAGCAAGTGAAGAAGCTCACCCTGCCCGACCAGATGGGCGAGCGCTTCCAGGTGATGTTGTTCGCGCGCGGCATGGACGTGTTGCCGCTGCCGGCCGAACTGCTCGAGGCGGATCAGGGTGATCGGCTCTGACATACGTCAGGCTGGCTTGGCATCTTCAATCGGTATGCAAGGACATTTTTCCGCGATGGATACACGGAATCGCCATGGCTGGCTGTTGTTTGTCGCCACACTGTTTTGCGTGCTGGCGGCGCAGGCCCTGCTGATCTTCAACCCCGGCTATCTGAGCCATGATGAGCTGCAGTGGGGCTATTACGCCCAACAGATCAGCGGCGGCTTCTTCAGCAACGGCTTGTGGGGCGACCTGCACGCGTTCCAGTATCGACCGCTGACCTTTTCGCTGTGGATCGAGCTGTCGCGCCGCCTGTTTGAGCATCCTTACGCCTTCCATGCCATTCTCGTAGGTTGGGGCGCCATCAATGCGGGCCTGTTGGCTGTGCTGATGCGGCGAAGCGGTGCGAGTGTCGCGGTTGCCTGGTTGGCCGCCCTGGTGTTCGCGCTCGGCCCTTATGCGGCACACACGCACGGATGGGTGGCTACGATCGCTGATCTCATCTGGGTGAGCTGCGCCCTACTGATTGCCTCGCTGTTGAAGAGCGGCGTGCGGTTGGCCTTTGCGCTTCCGGTGATGTTTGCGCTCTGCGCGATGGCCTTGCTCGCGAAAGAGTCCGCCATTGTCATTCCGGCTCTGATTGCGCTCGGCTGGTGGTTCTCGGGTCGCGAGAAGCGTTGGGGATGGGCCTTCGTGGCCACGGCCGCGCCGGTGGCGATTTACCTCGCCCTGCGCCTGAACTCGATTCTGTTCGCGGGCGGCAATACAGGCTCCATCTACCAGTGGAGCGTGATGAACATTCCCGCGCGCTGGTTCGAATACCAGGTGTTCCCCATGCTGACCGGCCGTCTTGGCGCGGGCGACTTCCTCGCCAAGGGGCTGGCAAACCGGGCGATCATCGTGGCCATGGCGTGGTGGCTGCTGCTTGCATGGTCACTGGGTCGTGCAGGTGGGCGTTGGTTGGCGGCGTTCCTGCTGGGAGGCGTGGTGGCGCTGGGGCCTGTGCTCGTGCTGGCAGATGCCGCCAATCACTACGGCTATGGCTTCGCGGCCGTCACGGCGGCCGTATGTGCGCTTGCGTGGAAGCGGCTCGCTGTGACAGGCCGTGTCATCGTGGTGTTGATCGGCGCGATGTGCGTGTGGCACGGCGTAAACATCATTCGCAGCATGCATGATATCGGCGTCAAGCAGGCGCATTTCTCGCCACAGTTGGCCGAAGCCGTGGCCTCGAATCCATCGCCGGTCCGCTTGCGTCCGGAGAATGAAAGGGATCGCTGGATCTATATCCGCCTTACCCACGACATTCCTGCCTATCGAGGCGTGCCTATCGGCGATCGGGTGCAGCTGGTACCGCAGGGAGAGTCGGCCGATTATCTGATTAGGAATGACGGTAGCCTGCAACGCACGAATCACTGATTCGCACAGGTCAAAAAGGGGCAACGCACCCGCCAGACTTAGTGAGATCACCCGGTGTTTCGGCATCGCGCAGGTCGAGGTGCACCAGCGTGCAGTGGCGTTTCCTGGCCCGGTCCGGTGCGGGCGCTGATCTCGTCGCCAGGCACCGGCCATCCTGTCTATCGGGAGTGAAAACCGGCAGAATTCTGCCATGGATGGCTATTTCACGATTCAATGATGAGTCTGTTCCGAACGCGTACGCTGGCCGAGGCATCGGCCCAAGGGCAGGATAATTTTCTGTTGCTGCGCCTGATGGCCGCGAGCATGGTGATCTATGGGCATGGCAACGCAGTAAGCGCTAACGCCAGGTTTCCGGACCTGTTCGTGTGGCTCGGCTGGGGCTCGTATTCGGGCGCCATAGCCGTAAGTGCGTTCTTTGTCATCAGCGGCTTCATGATTACGGGTAGCTATGTCCGGCGCCGGCATCTTCCGAGCTTTCTGTGGGCGCGCCTTCTGCGGATTTATCCGGCATATGTGTTCTGCCTGCTGGTGTCGGCGTATCTGGTTGGCGCCATCGTCACCTCACTGCCGCTCGCGGACTACCTTCGCGATCAACAGGTATGGCGATATGTGAGCAAGAATCTTGAGCTCGGCAAGTATCTCGCCTATCACTTGCCCGGTGTCTTCACCGGCAACCAGGTCGGTGGCGCAGTCAATGGGTCGATTTGGACCTTGCCGGCAGAAGTGCGGATGTATCTGTGGGTTGCGCTCGTCGGCGTGACGGGAATCCTTGGGGGCAAGTATCTCGCCACTGTGTTCATCGCAGCCTTGGTTGCCTGGGGCGTCATGCGGCCCGCCTCGATCCCGCTTGTTCCGCTCGCGGATTTCGTGCCGCTCGCCGGCTATTTTGCTTTGGGCGCTTTCTGTTTCCTGAATCGGGCATGGGTGTATGTCGGCTGGCCAGTCGCCCTGGTGACCGGCATTCTTGCGTGGCTCGCCCACGGCAGCGTGGTGTATCCGTTTGCCATGGCGCTTGCGCTAGCCAGCTTCGTGTTTGCCTTCGCGTACAACACGCGATGCGATCGATTTAATCGCCTTGGCGATTATTCCTACGGCCTCTACCTGTGGGGCTTCCCCATCCAGCAGGTCGTGGCGCAGCATGTGCCGGGCGCTTCGGGTCTGGCCAACGCGGCCTTCGCCTGGCCGCTCGCGATGGTGATGGCCATCTTCTCCTGGCACATGGTCGAGAAGCCGGCGCTGGGCCTCAAGGCGTTGCCCGGCAAGGGCTATCAATGGCTGGCATCGGTGAGAGGCCACGCCAGGCGCAAGACGGCGCTGAAGTCGCGCGAGGGCGAGGCCTAGTACGGACGAGCGTGGATGGCTTGATCGGGTGGCAATCGGATGCGAGCTGTTGTGGAGGCACTCCTGCAACAAGACCAGCTGAGCGGCCGTACCGGCATCAACGTAGGTAAACATCCGCCGGCCGAGCTGCCTTTGCCCTGTGGAGGGTGCCGACGCACGGTGGCATCAATAGTTTCGTGGACTGAGGTGATACGGGGCACTCTTCCGAAGAGCGGCCCCGCTGCCTGCAGGTGGCTCAGTTCACGGGCTTGTTGTCATCGACTCGCTTGCCCATCTGCCCGTGCTTGTACAGGTAAGCGGCCACCTGGTAGTAGACCGTGGCGTCATCCACCTGCGCCTGGTTCACCGGCGTGTTCGGCACGGCGTCGCCAGTGTCGAAGTCTGGCTTTACCTGTTCAAGCTTGCGTTGCGGCTCGAGCACAGTGAGCAGGTCGCCGTGCAGGTAGCCGAGCTTCTCGTAGGTGGCGGGGAAAGCGCGTTCGCGGCCCGGCTCGAGCTGGAAGATGTCAGCACCGAAGAAGCGGCTGCGATAGCTGAAGTTCAACAGGCCCATGACGGTCGGGATGATGTCGATCTGGGACATCTGGCGCGACACGCGCTGTGGCTGGATGTTCTTCGGCGAATAGATCCAAAGCGGGATGTGGTAGCGGTTGATCGGCACGCTGGTGCGACCCGCGCTGGAGGCGCAGTGGTCGGCGGTGATCACGAAGACGGTGTTGTCGAAGTACGGGCGGGACTGCGCGCGCTTGATGAAATCGGCGATTGACCAGTCGGTGTAGGCCACGGCGGCTTCGCGCGTGCCGTCTTTCTGTGGCACGCGGTTGGCCGGCACCGTGAACGGGCGGTGGTTGGAGGTGGTCATGATGTGCAGGAAGAACGGCTTGCCCTGCGCCTGCGCCTCGTCCATCTGCTTGAGTGCCAGCGTGTAGAGATCCTCGTCCGCCACACCCCACACGTTCTCGTGATGGATCGTCTCGCCCTTGGCGATGTCGTTGCGATCCACCGCGCGATAGCCGTTGTGCGCGAAGAAGTAGTTCATGTTGTCGAAGTAGCCGTAGCCACCGTAGACAAAATCGGACTGGTAGCCACGGTCATTGAAGACGTTCGCGGCGGAGAACAGGTTTTCGTTGTTGTGCGCCTTGACGATGGAATCGCCCGGCGTGGGCGGCACCGACAGCGACAGCGCCTCCAGGCCACGCACCGTGCGGGTGCCGTTGGCGTAGAGATTGTCGAAGAACATGCTCTTGTCGATCAGGGCATCGAGATTGGGCGTGATGCCGCGCTTGTCGCCGAATTCCTTGAGGAAATCGGCCGAGAAGCTCTCCACGCTGATCAGCACCACGTTGAGATGCTTCTCCGGGCCGGCATGGCGGATCTCGCGGGTGAGATCCTGCGGGTCGTCGCTCACGTAGGTGGCCTCGGGCGTCTTCACCAGGTCGCGCACGCGCCTGAACGCTTCATCGTCGGGCAGGGTGCGGTAGAAGCGCGAATAGTCGAGGTGGCTGCTGCGGAAGGCGGCGACGAATTCGTACACGCCATTGCCCGAAAGCTCGTTGACGTAGGCGTTGTCGGTGCGGTCCTTGAAGGTGCCCTTGATGGCCACCGCTGTCACCACCGTGATCACCAGCCACGCCAGCGCCACCTTGCTGCGCTGGAGGAAAGTGGTGCCACCATCACGCGCGGCGAGGCTCTTGCGGCTCAGCCACACCACCACGAAGGTAGCGAAGGCCAGCAGGCTGATCCACGTGCCCAGCGGATACGATTCGCGGATGTTGCCGATCACCTCGGTCGTGTAGACCAGGTAATCCACCGCGATGAAGTTGAAGCGCGTGCCGAACTCGCCCCAGAACACCAGTTCCGAGGCCGCCGTGAACAGCAGGCCAAACAGCAGCACGGCGCCGCCACCGTAGAGCAGCCACTGCCCCAGGCGCGATGTGTAGATGCGTCGCGGCACCAGCCACAGGTAAAGCACCAGCGGCCAGGCGAGGTAGACGTAGGCGATCAGGTCATAGCTCAGGCCCACGCCGAAGGCGTAGGCCCAGTACAGCGGGTTGTGCGGCACGCCGCTGCCTGCCATGAAGAGCAGCACGATGCGGGTGAGTGCACCGATCAGCACATAGCTGATGGCCAACCACGACAGCGGGCGGAACCGCTGGCGCAGCGGCGGGATCGGTGAGAACTCAGTCGGCACGAAAAACTCCGGAGTGCGGGAAACAGGTACCTGGCCGCGTGGCAGCCAGGTGGAATGGGGTGGCCGCGTTCATGCATGGAACAGGCTTGGAGGCACCAAGCGGGCGGACAATGAACCTTCTACCTTATTTGGCGCTGCCTTTCATCTGCCTTGCGCATGGCTTCCTTCAGGCCGATGGCTTTCGTAGGGCGGCAATGGCCGCCACGCGGGCCGCTGCCATGGCTTCGCCGATGGCCGGGCCTTTCAACCCATCGGCCACGAATGGCTCCGAACGCACGGCGGCTGCCGCGTCGCGGGTGCGCCGCAGGTAGTCCGCCTGTGGGTAGTCGTCATCCTCGTGGCCCAGCCGTCCGCGCTTGTCAGCCTCGCAGGCGGCAAGGAACAGCTCCAGACGCTCCGGGCGCCGCAGCGCGTCCAGCGAGGTGAGCAGGCGCAGCACCGTCGATGGTTTCAGCTCGAAGGCCCGGTGGGCATTGAGGTGCTCGCGACACACCTGCTCGGCCAGCGCGGCGTGCTCGGTGGGCACCTTCAGACGGGCAGCCAGCCGCTGCAGCGGGGCGACGCCGGCATGCTCATGGCCCAGGTGGCGCGGCAGCACGTCGGCGGGCGTCAGTGCCTTGCCCAGGTCGTGCGTGAGCGCGCAGAAGCCCACCACGTCATTGCCCGGCGCGATGCGGGCGGCCATGTCGAGCACCATCTCCACGTGCACGCCGGTGTCGATCTCTGGATGGAACTCCGCGCGTTGCGGCACGCCGTACAAGGCGTCCACTTCGGGAAACAGCACGGCCAGCGCGCCCGATTCGCGCAGTACGCGCAGGAAGGCCGAAGGCTGCGCCTCGCCCAGCGCCTTGCGTGTTTCCTGCCAGACACGTTCGGGCACGAGATGATCCACTTCGCCATCGCGCACCATCTGCTGCATCAGCGCCATGGTGTCGGG
Source organism: Dyella japonica A8 (assembly GCF_000725385.1). Taxonomy (NCBI): domain Bacteria; kingdom Pseudomonadati; phylum Pseudomonadota; class Gammaproteobacteria; order Lysobacterales; family Rhodanobacteraceae; genus Dyella; species Dyella japonica. The sequence goes on from NZ_CP008884.1 coordinate 1,261,824, forward strand.
TGCCACGGTGAAGCCCAGCGGCGCGAAACGCGCGGCGAAACGCGCCACGCGCAGCAGGCGCACGGGGTCTTCCACAAACGCGGGCGACACGTGGCGCAACAGGCGTTGTTCCAGGTCGCGCGCGCCCAGGAACGGATCGACCAATTGGCCGTCCGCGGTTTCCGCCATGGCGTTGATGGTGAGGTCGCGTCGCGCAAGATCCTCTTCCAGCGTCACCGAGGGATCGGCGTGGAACGCGAAGCCGTGGTAGCCGTGGCCGGTCTTGCGCTCGGTGCGCGCCAGGGCATATTCCTCGCCGGTACGCGGATGCAGGAATACCGGAAAGTCCTTGCCGACCGGACGAAAGCCCTGTTCCAGCATGTCTTCGGGGCGTGCGCCGACCACCACGTGGTCGTGGTCGGCCACCGGCCGGCCCAGCAGTTTGTCGCGGACGGCGCCGCCGACGAGGTAGGTGTGCATGAGGGGGATTCTGCCATGCGGGGCGCAAGGGTCTCGCCATATACCTGTGGGAGCGCACCCTGTGCGCGACAAGCCGACGAAGCGGCGACGCCGTCGCGCACAGGGTGCGCTCCCACAAAAGACCGAAAAGCGTTCAGCGGCCGGTGGAGCGCGCCTTCTTCAGCCGCCGCTGCCGTGCCGGCTCCTTCAGCAACACGGGAAGCCACGCTTCCAGCGGCTGGGGTGTGATGCCAAGCGCCGCGTAGCCGTCCGCCTTGCCCACCGAATCGGTGCGCAGCGAGCGGAAGTTGTCCAGGGAAAACGGCTTGCCGGGCAGTAGCTGGGCTACTTGCGCCTGCAGGCGGCCCAGGCTGTCGGGCAGCGGGATGATGGGCGTGCGTACGCCCAGGTTGGAGCGGATCAGCCGCACGATCTCGCCGAGCGTCAGCACATCGGGGCCGTACAGCTCGAAGCTGCGGTCCACGCCCAGCTTGTCGTCGCCGATGCAGCGCGCCATGGCTTCGGCCACGTCGCCCACCCAGGTCGGCGCCATCCGCGAGGCGGCGCGTGGCAGCGGCAGTGCGGGCAACTGGCGCAGCAGCGTGGCGAAGCGATCCACCAGGCCGCCGCCCGCGCCGAACATCACGCTGGGCTGGTAGATGGTCCAGTCCAGCGACGAGTGACGGATCAGCGCCTCGGCCTCGCCCTTGCTCTTGAGGTACTGCGACAGGCCCTGGCCCGCCTTGAGCGCGCTCATGTGATGCAGGCGCGACACGCCGGCTGCCTGGCATGCGCCGAGCACGCGCTGCGCGAGGTCCACGTGCGCGTGCTGGAAGGTCTGGTTGCCGAAGGCGTTGAGGATACCGACCAGGTTGATCACCGCGTCCGCGCCGTCAAACTGACGACGCAGGGCATTGGCGTCATAGACGTCCACGCTGCGGATGCGCACGTCCGGCAGCACGGCCATGGCGCGTTGCCGTTCCCGGTTGCGCGAAAGCAGCACGATGCGATGGCCGTCTTTTGCCAGGCGCGGCAACAGATGCGAACCGACGAAGCCGCTGCCGCCGAGCACTACCAGTTGTTTGGCTTTCAGGGTCACTGTTTGCCTCTCCGTCAACGAGTGCCGGTGCTGCTGGCCGAAGCCGGCGGGGGCAGGTTGCTCGCGGGTGCTGCCGAGGCTGGCTCCGCCGGCGTGGGCGGCGCCACCACCGGGCAGGTCACCAGCTTACGCTCGCTATGACTGTCCGGCAGCGTGTAGGTCTGGCCGATGGGCGTCAGGCGCTGCGACAGCGTCACGGCGTTGCCGTGCTGGCGCCAGTCATAGATCACCGCGAAGGACATCACGCGCGCGACGTATTCCCGCGTTTCCTTGTACGGAATGGTGGCGATGAACAGGTCCGGCGGCAGCGTGCCACGTGCTTCCAGCCACTGGTTTACCTTGCCGGGGCCGGCGTTGTACGCCGCGCTGGCGAGCCAGGGCGCGCCGTTGAAGCTGCCCGCCATCTGCGCGAGGTAGCGCGTGCCCAGGATGATGTTGGTGACAGGATTGAACAGCGAATCGCCGCCGACCCAGGTAATGCCGTTGCGCTTGGCCACCAGCGCCGCCGTCGACGGCAGCAGCTGCATCAGGCCGCGTGCGTCGGCGCCGGAGCGCGCATCGGGCATCCACGCACTTTCCGCGCGGAGGATGGCATAGGCCCACGAGGGTTCGATGCCCGCCTCTTCGGCTTGCGGCACCAGGCCGTCCTGGCTGGCCAGGGGAAAGCGTTGCTCGTAGTAGCGCAGCGCATCGCCGGTATTGAAAGTGAATACCGCACGGTCATACCAGCCGCGGCGATAGGCGATATCGACGGCCTGTTTCAGCGTTTCCATGTCGGCGCCGTCGAGCGCCTGCGTCCATTCGCGGCGCGCCTGCCTGGGCAGGCCTACGGCGTAGAGCTCGAACGCGCGCACCAGACCCTGGTTGGCCAGCAGAGTGCGCTCGCGCTGCGGGTTGCCCTTCAGTTCGAGCTGGCAGATGCCGTACGGCGCGTTGACGCGGTCGGCGGCGAGGAAGCCGAAGAACGTCGGTTCCTGCGCAAGGCTGGCGAGCACCTGCTGCGCTTCGCTCGCGCGGCCCGTCTGGGTCAGCGCGCGGGCGCGGAACCAGCGCCATTCGCCATCCTGCTGCTGCGCGGCCGGCATGGCATCGATGGCGGCGAGCGCGGCGGTCCAGTCCTGCAGTGCCAGGGCGGCGCGCACGCGCCATTCGCGGCTGGTATCGGTCTGCACCGACACCGGCAGGGCGACGAGGCGTGAGATCGCACTGGCGTCGTAGTCGGTGGCATGGAACAGCGCCAGCGCGTACATCACGCGATTGCGCTGCTCCGGCGTGAAGGCAAAGCGGCCCTCCAGCTTCTGCCATGCAATGTCCGCCGTGACGGACTGGCGCCGCGCCAGCCGCTCGAGCGCGAGCATGGCGGCCTGCCGGTTGCGCGGCGAATCGGGCCACTGGTTCGCGGCCACGGCAGCGGCACCCGGGTCAGTCAGCGCGGAGGCGATGCGCCGCGCGGATTCCGACTGGTCGGCCGGTAGCCAGCCGGCCAGGTTGTTGATGGTGCCGGGCTGCACGGCATCGGCGGCGCGTTCGATGCGATCCCACAGGCGCGGCTCGGTGAGCAGGCCCTGGTCGTGCGCCGCGCCCAGCACGGGGTCGCAGGCGCTGGGCAGCTTGGGTTTGGACCACAGCGCGGCGAGATCGCGATCGAAATCGAGCGACGCGCCCTTGCTCATCTGCGCCTGCAGGGCATTGCAGGTGAGCGCATCGCCAAGGCCCGGCTGGTACATCGCCAGGAAGTTGTCCCAGTCCTGGCGGCGCGCCAGTTCGGTGAGGAAGTCGCGGCGCAGGTCGCTGGCCGGGATCAGCGCCGGATAGTGCTTGAGGTAATCCTCCACCTGCGGGCGCTGTACCTGGCGGATGTCGTGCGTGAGCGAGGCCGCTTCCAGATACGGGTACAGCGGATAGCCCTGCAGCCCGCTGGCCGCGCTCTTCCAGCCATCGCCACCCTGCTGGGCGGTGGCATACGCCTGCTTGAAGGCAGTGCGCTGCGCTTCCGTGGGTTCGGCCGCCTGGGCCGCGCCTGCCAGCCACAGGCCGGCCACCAGGATGAGCAAGCGTCGGGCGAGATGCCGCGGTGCTGCGTGCTGGGACATGACTACTCCTTTGCCAAGACCGACGCAGTGACAGGTCGCGGTTCCGCAGGGGCGGCGCGCTGCGCGGGACTGCGCAGAATGGCCAATGCCCGCTGAGCGTGACGTGAAACGGGATGCCGGCAGAAACAGTCCTCATGTCCCAAGCTCGTCATTCCGGCGTAGGCCGGAATCCAGCGGCGGCAGGATGGGATTATCGCCTTGCCGTCATGGCCCTGGGGGTATCGCGACAGTCGAATCTTCCCGCGACTGGATTCCAGCCTGCGACGCGCAGCTAGTCCCCGTGGGATGCCGGAATGACGAATTTGAGGCTTTGTCAGCGGCTTAGTACGCACGTGGCGAAGGTGGGCTGCCTGTTAGAATCAGCCATCACCTACGAGCCGCCGTGTCCGGCGCATATCTGGAAGTGCATGTCGCCCACGTCCTCGCCCTCGTCCCGCGTTGTTCCCGTCGCATGGCTGATCCTCGTCGTGGCCGTGGTGGCGGGGGCGCTGTGGTGGTGGCGCATCGGCCGGCCGGTGCCGTTGCCTGATGCGCCGACCGCGCGCATCGCCTGCGTGTCCTACGCGCCTTTCCGCAAGCCGGGCGAGACGCCGCTCGATCCGCATGCCTTCGTCACGCCCGAGCGCATCGACGCGGACCTGAAGGCCTTGTCCGAGCGCTTCGATTGCGTGCGCACCTATTCGCAGAGCTTCGGCCTGAACGTGGTGCCGCAGATTGCCCAGAAGTACGGCATGAAGGTGCTGATGGGTATCTGGCTTGGCCGCGACAAGAAGTTCAACGACAACGAAGTGGCGATGGGCATCGCCACGGCGAAGGCGCACCCGGAAGTGATCCGTGGCGTGATCGTCGGCAACGAGGTGCTGCTGCGTGGCGAGCAATCGCCGGATGCTTTGCTTGGCTATGCCAGGCAGGTCCGCGACGCACTGAAGGGTGTTCACGTGCCCGTGACTTACGCCGACGTGTGGGAGTTCTGGCTGCGTTATCCGCAGATGGCGGATGCGGTCGACTACATCACCATCCATATTCTTCCTTACTGGGAAGACGAGCCCGTGCCGCCGGAGGCGGCGGTCCAGCATGTGGCCGATGTCTATGCGCGCATGAAGGCACGCTTCCCCGGTCGCGCCGTGATGATCGGCGAAACTGGCTGGCCCAGCTCAGGCCGCACGCGCCGCGAGGCGAGCGCGAGCCTGGTCAACGAGGCCCGCTACCTGCGTGACTTCCTGCGCTACGCCGGCAGCGTGGACATGCCCTACAACGTGATCGAAGCCTTCGACCAGCCGTGGAAGCGGGCGCAGGAAGGCACGGTGGGCGGCTACTGGGGCATCTTCGACGTGAACGCGAAGCCCAAGTTCGGCATGCAGGGCCCGGTGACCGAAGAGCCGGACTGGATCGTCGGCTGGTACGCGGGCGCGGCGGGCGCCGTGCTGTTCCTGCTCGCCGGGTTCTGGCGCCGCGAGCTGGGCAACCCACGCAGCCGCAGCGCGCTGGCCATGGCGGGATTCGCCACGGCCACGTCCATCGCGTGGCAGTGCCGGCGCATGATCTACGACTGCCGCAACCAGCTGGAGTGGGTGTTTTCAGGCCTGCTGTGCGCGCTCGCGCTGCTTTCGGCCGTCTATCTGGCACGTCGCATCGCGGCGCGACTGGCGGGCGCCGCCATCCCGCTGCCGGATCGCCGCCTGCGCTTCCTGTGGATGTTCGGTCTGGCGTTCTACGATCTGCTGATGGTCTTCGACGGTCGTTACCGCGACTTCCCGCTGGGCCTGTTCTGGCCAACCGCGGTGGGCTTCCTGATCGCCTCGCTGATGGAAACGCGCAGCCAGTGCGTGGTGCCCGTCATCGAGGAGCGTTTCATCGCCTGCGCACTGCCGTTGCTTGCCGCCGTGGTGGTGGCGCAGGAGATCGGGCTCAATCCCTCGACGTGGCTATGGCTGGGCGTGAATCTCGCGACCGCCGGCGCCGTGATGATCGAATGGCGTCGGGCCGGCCGACGACTGCAGGCGAACCAGCCGCAGGCAGCCTACCAGTAGCGCGAACGCGCCTGGCGCGAAGCAATAGAGGATCACCGCCACCAGCCCCGTCGCCGCGGCAAACCACGCGGTGAACGGCTTTTTCCAGAACAGAGCCAGGCTGGCGGCAAGCAGGGCCACCCAGCCGTAGATGCCCATCTGGTAGCCGAACGTGCGGCCGAGGATGAAGCCCATCACCGCGATGTGCCGCAGCGTGCATTCGGACGACGCGCTCTTCTCGCAGAGGTTGGCGACGTCGGGGGATTCGACCAGCGCGTAGCGCAGCGCATAGGCGAGGGCGCCGATCGCGATCAGCGACAACCAGGGCAGGGTCAGGCGCAAAACATTCTTCATCGACGCGTCCGGTGCAGGCGGGGAGCGATATGGCTGGGCAGGCGGATTTCCGCCGCGATCGGCAGGTGATCCGAGAAAGCCTGCGGCAGCGCCCACACCTTGTCGAGGTGGATCTTCTCGGAAGTGAGAATGTGGTCCAGGGCGCGCCGGGGTTTCCAGCTGGGGAAAGTCGGCGTGGCCTGGTCAGGTGGCACCAGGCTGGACTTGGCGAACAGGTGCTTCATTTCCGCGCTGCGGATCTCGGTGTTGAGGTCACCCATCAGCACGGCATGCGGGTAGTCCTGCAGCACCTCGCCGATAAAATCCAGCTGCTTGGCGCGCGCCGGCGCGCTCAGCGAGAGGTGGGCGATCATTACGGCCAGTGCGTCCGCCCCTTCGCCGAAACGGGCCAGCAGTGCGCCACGGCCGGGAATACGGCTGGGCAGCGGGTAATCGAGCACGCTGGTGGGTTCGAGGCGGCTGATCAAGCCGTTGGCCGAATGGGCCAGGCGCGCCATCGGGCGGTTGGGCTGGTGGCTCCAGAACGGCATGCCCGCCGCTTCGGCGAGGTAGCGGGTCTGGTTGAGGAAACCCGAACGCAGGCTGCCTGCGTCGGCCTCCTGCAGGCCGATCACGTCGAACTGCGGCAGCACTTCGGCGAGGCGGTCGAGGTTGTCCAGCTTGCTGCGGCCCGGCAGCACGGCGTTGATGCTGCGCGTGAGGTACTCGCTGTACCGCTGCACGCTGGCACCGGCCAGGATGTTGCAGCTCAGCAGGCGCAGGCGGCGTTCGGGGGCTGCGTTGGGGGTATCGGCGCGGGTCATCGGGCGGGCTCTATGGCCAGCCGCCACCGTCGCGGTGGCGGCCGGCTCCGAAAACAGGCGCTAAGGATGCCCGGTCGGTTGTGAACGCGGGGAAAGCTCCGGCGGCGCGTTACTTGGCGCCGGCCAGCTCCCGCTTGGCCAGCCACTGGGTGACGGCCGACAGTTCCTCGAGGCTCTTCACGTTGGCAGTGCGGTACTTGCCGTCGATCACGATGGTCGGCGTACCGTCGACCTGCCAGGCCTGCACCAGCTGGGCATCACTGCGGATCCGCTGGGTCACTTCGTCGGAAGTGGCGATGCGCATGAAGTCGTCGCGCTTCACGCCGTGCGCGGCATAGAAGTCGGCCAGCTCATCCAGCGTGGAGATCGGGTAGTGCTCGTCGAACTTGGCCTTGAACAGGGCCAGGTGCGTCTGCTCCAGCACGCCGAGCTTCTGCGCGGCGTAATAGGCACGGGCGAACGGCACCCACTGGTCGTTGAACGCGGCCGGCAGCAGCTTGAACGTCACGCCGGGCGGCAGCTGCTTGCGCAGCTGGTCGGCGATGGGCGCGAAATGCGCGCAGTGGATGCAGCCGTAGGAGAACACCTCCACCACTTCCACCTTGCCCTCCGGACTCATGCGGGGGGCATCGGCGGGCAACGTCACATACTCATTGCCATTGGTGTAGGGCGCGGCATCGCCGGAACCGGTGGCCGTGCACGCGCTGGCCAGCAGCAGGCCGGCGACGAGGCAGAGCGCGCGCAAGGAAGAAAAACGCTTGAACATGGGGCGGTACTCGTTCGGAGGGCAGTAGGCGGGTGACGGATGCGGCTTACTTGCCGGCAGCTTCCTTGGACACCAGCCATTTGACGAGTTCAATCGTCTGGTCGTAGCCGCCGGCCGAGCCCGGGGTCAGGCGGTACTTGCCGTTGACCACGATGGTCGGCGTGGACTCCACGCCATACGCCTTCAGCAGGTCGTCCGCGCGCTTGACCTTGGTGTTGATGGCGAAGGAGTTGGCCACGGCCACGAACTCCTTCGGGTCGGCGCCGAACTTGGCGTAGATCTTGGCGGCATCGTCCAGCGTGGGCAGCGCGGAAGCGGGCTTGAGGCTGGTCTCCGTCTGCATGGCGCTCAGCACCTTGGTGTTCCACACCGCCTCGTACATGGCGTCGTTGGCCTTGTCGGCCACGCCCAGCGACTGGGCGGTGAGGAAGGCACGCTGCAGCATCGGCCAGTTTTCCGCCGGCATGAAGGAGGCCGGCAGATAGGCGATGGCGGCGTTGGACGGCAGCTGCTTCGCCAGCTCGTTCATGGTCGGGTGGAAGGCGTTGCAGGCCGGGCAGCCATAGGAGAACACCTCGGCCACTTCGACCTTGTCGGTCCCGCTGACCTTCGCCTGCGCCGGCTCGATGCGGAAGTAGTGCTTGCCTTCCACCCACTTGCCCTCGTCCACGAACGGCGTGGCCGGAGCGGCAGGGCGTTGTCGTTGTTGTTGCTGCAGGCGGCGAGCGCGAGCAGGGCGGTACACAGGAACGACAGACGCTTCAGCATGGTGGTCCTCAATACTTTCACTTGGCTTCGAACGGACACGCCGGCCAACGGCCGGCGTGTCGAAGGCGTTTACTTGGCGGCGGAAGCGCCCGCGCCTTCGGCGGCATGCAGGCCTTCGACATAGCTGGCGACGGCGGCGATGTCCTTCTCGTCCAGCTTCTTGGCGATGCCCGGCATGATCTGCGAATGGGCGTCCTCGCCCCAGACGGTGCCGTCATGCCAGGCCTTCAGCGTGGCTTCGATGTACTGCGCGTGCTGGCTGGTGAGCTGCGGATACATCGCGCCCGGATTGCCGCGGCCGTCGATGCTGTGGCAGGCCATGCAGGCCGGCACGCCCTTGGCGGTGTCGCCCTGGCGGTAGAGCTGCTCGCCGCGCTCGACCAGCGCCTGGTCGGCCACGCCCGGCAGCGAGCTCTTGCTGGCGAAGTAGGCGCCGATGTCGTGCATGTCCTGCTCGGACAGCGCGGTGGCCATGCCCAGCATGATCGGGTTCTGGCGCTTGCCGGACTTGAAGTTGGTGAGCTGGTGGGCGATGTACGCCTCGCTCTGGCCGGCGAGCTTGGGATACTGCGGATCGGTGGAGTTGCCATCCATGCCGTGGCAAGCGCCGCAGGCGGCGGCCTTGCCCTGGCCGGCGGTGGCGTCACCGGGCTTCACGGCGGCCGTGGCTTCCGCCGGTTTGGCGGCCTGTTCGGCCGGCGCCGTGGCAGTGGCTGCGAGTTTGGCAGCGGTGGCTGCCGGGGCGGGGGCCTTGGCTTCCTGGGCGAGCACCGCGCCGGAAGACAGCGCGAAAACGAGGACTACGGCAGAACGAACGACAGCGGACCGGAAACCGGCAGGCCGAAAACTCATACACTTGTCTCCCGAAAAACTGCTGTGGCTGCACGGTCCGCGCTGGCCAGCACGTCCGCAACTGGCAGAAACTCCCGGATTATTACTGCGCCACCCTAGCCGGTCAAACCATGTCCAATCCATTGCAGGGCGCCCAGTTCGTGCTGGCCGCCCATCGAATTTCTCAGCTCCCGAGCGACCACGGCGCGGAGGTGGCTTTCGCCGGTCGCTCCAATGCCGGCAAGTCCAGTGCGCTCAATACCTTGACCGCACATCGCGGCCTTGCGCGCACGTCCAAGACGCCCGGCCGCACCCAGCAGATGGTGGCGTTTTCGCTGCCTCCGCTGATCCAGGGCGAAGGCCAGCCGCCCTTGCAGGCGCGACTAATTGACCTACCCGGCTACGGCTACGCCAAGGTGCCCGAGGCACTGCGTGAGCACTGGAAGCTGGAGATCGATGCGTACCTGCACCAGCGCCGCAGCCTGCGAGGCGTGGTGCTGATCGCCGATATTCGCCATCCGCTCAAGGACTTCGACCGGATGATGCTGGAGTTCTGCTTCGCTACGCATCTGCCCTGCCACCTGCTGTTGACCAAGGCGGACAAATTGTCGCGGAACCAGGCGGCGCAAGCGCTGGCGGCGCTGCGCAAGGAACTGGCGGCCAGCGGCACGCAGGCCACCGCGCAGGTGTTTTCCTCGCAGGCGCCGACCGGCGTGGAGGAGGCGCGCGACATGGTGATGACCCTGCTCAACACGCCGCGGCAATAGTCGCCGCCGGAAAACCGCGGCGCGGGCTCAGCGCTTGTCGATCGCCGCCATGAACACGGCGCACAGGGCTTCCATGCCGGCGCGGTCTTCATCGTCGAAACGGGCGATGGACGGGCTGTCCACATCCCACACGCCGAACAGGCTGCCGTCCGCGCGCACCAGCGGCACCACGATTTCGGACTGCGACGCGGCGTCGCATGCAATGTGGCCGTCGAACGCGTGCACGTCGCGCACGACCTGCGTCTGGCGTGACTGGGCCGCGGTGCCGCACACGCCGCGGCCGAGCGCGATGCGGATGCAGGCCGGCTTGCCCTGGAACGGTCCCACGACCAGCTCGTTGCCGTCGTAGAGATAGAAGCCGCTCCAGTTGAGGTCAGACAGGCTGTGGTAGACCAGCGCGGAGAAGTTCGCCGCGTTGGCGATCATGTCCGGTTCGCCTTCCATCAGGCCGCGGGCCTGGCTGCACAGGTCCTCGTAGTGTTCGCGTTTGCTGGCGTAGGCCTGCGTCTTCAGTTCGTGCATGGATGGGGGTTCCTCTGGCGAGGCCCGACGCGCCTGGCACGGATGGCCGAACGTTGCGAGCGGGCGACCGCAAAGGCCGTATTATGCGCCTGCGGGGCGACGCCGGCACGGACAGGCCGGGGCGCTGTCATCAGGGGAAGGCCCATGTCGACATTGTTCATCGCAGGCACCGATACCGGCGTCGGCAAGACCCACGCCACGTGCACCTTGCTGCATGCCCTGCGCGCCCGCAGCATCCAGGCCTGCGGCATGAAGCCGGTGGCGAGCGGCTGCGTGGAAACGCCGGAAGGTTTGCGCAACGACGATGCGCTGGCCCTGCAGGCGGCCAGCGCGACGCCCATGCCCTACGAGTGGGTCAATCCTGTCGCCCTGCGTGAGCCGCTGTCACCGCACCTGGCGGCAGCGCACGAAGGCGTGGAGATTCGCCTGGGCCCCTTGAGCGACGCGTTCGAACGCCTGCGCGGCATGCATGAGACGGTGCTGGTCGAGGGCGTGGGCGGCTGGCTGGTGCCCTTGTCGCGCAGCCTGCTCGCCTCGGATATCCCGCGCCAATGGCAACTGCCGGTGGTGCTGGTGGTGGGGCTGCGCCTGGGCTGTCTGAATCATGCGTTGCTGTCCGCGCGTGCCATTGCCACCGATGGCTGCCGGCTGATCGGCTGGATCGGCAACTGCATCGATCCGCACATGGACGCCGTGGACGAAAACATCGAAACGCTGCGGCATCATTTGCCTGCGCCGTGCCTGGGCATTCTTCCCTATGGCGTGTCACCACACGATGCGGTGGCCCAGCTCGATCTGAGCCTGATCTTGGAATGACGTTCACGCGGTGCGTGCTTGGATGCGCGCATCGACACCGCAGGAGGCACGCCGGTATGCGCAGTCACTACTACCTCTCCATCGCCGACCTTGCGCATGCGCACGGGCCGGTGCCGGCGCTCAGCTACGACGGCGCGGGTCCGAACGATCTTGCTGCTGCAGTGCAAAACGCCATGCGCACGACGGATCTGTTCGCGCACTGGCGCGCCCTGCAGGACGAGCCGGAGGATGTCGATCCTTCGCTGGGCACGGTCGACCCACAGGCCGCCGCCAGCGCGCGGGTCAGCGACCTGCACACGGACCTGGACCTGATCACCGACCTGCCCATGAGCATCGTGCGGCACCGCCTGAACCTGCTGATCGGCAACAGCTGGCAATTGCGTGACATGCGCAAGGCCTGAGCCGACGCACGGCGGAGGCACCCGGCGCGGCATCCAGTACTTCCAGCCCTTGGCACCCACGCCGGGCTGTGGTTAGTCTCGGAATTCGTTTGAACGCTCCCATGGGGAATTCCGATGCTTCGCCTCCGCACCCTTGTCATTGCCACTTCCATCGCGCTCGCCGCCTGCTCGCAGCAGTCGAACGAGCAGGCGCCGAAGCAGCCCGCGCCTGCCAGCACGGCGCCGGCCAAGGCTTCCACCGCCGCTGCCGCGCCCGAGGTCAGTGCAGTCAATCCGTTCCTTGAGCAGAGCACGCTGCCGTTCCAGGCACCGCCGTTCGACAAGATCAAGGATGGCGACTATCAGCCGGCCTTTGAGGAAGGCATGAAGCAGCACCTGGCGGAGATCGAGAAGATCGCCGACAACCCGGATGCGCCGACCTTCGAGAACACCTTCATTCCGATGGAACAGTCGGGCCGCATGCTGACCCGCGTGATGCAGGCGTTCAACGCCGTCAGCGGCGCCAACACCGACGACACGCTGCAGAAGGTGCAGGAAGACGAGGCACCGAAGCTCGCCGAGCACCAGGACGCCATCGTGATGAACGAGAAGCTGTTCAAGCGCATCTCGACCGTCTACGACCAGCGCGACTCGCTCAAGCTCGATCCGGAATCCCGGCGCCTGGTCGAGGTGACCTACCAGAACTTCGTGCGTGGCGGCGCCAAGCTGTCCGACGCCGACAAGGCCAAGCTCAAGGACCTCAACAAGGAAGAGTCCTCGCTGAGCACGCAGTTCACCAACAAGCTGCTCGCCGCCACCAAGGCTGGTGCGCTGGTGGTGGACGACAAGGCCAAGCTCGATGGCCTGTCCGATGGCGACATCGCTGCCGCGGCCGAAGCCGCCAAGGCCCGCAAGCTCGATGGCAAGTGGGTGATCCCGCTGCAGAACACCACGCAGCAGCCCGCGCTGCAGGGTCTCAACGACCGCGCCACGCGCGAGCAACTGTTCAAGAACTCGTGGGATCGCGCCGAGAAGGGCGATGCCAACGACACGCGCGACATGATCGCCCGCATCGCGCAGATCCGCGCCGAACAGGCCAAGCTGCTGGGTTATCCGAACTACGCCGCATGGAAGCTGGAAGACCAGATGGCCAAGACGCCGGAAGCGGCGATCACCTTCATGGACAAGCTGGCCCCGGCCGCCACTGCCCGCGCCGAGCGCGAGGCCAAAGACATCCAGGACGTCATCGACCAGCAGAAGGGTGGCTTCAAGGTCGAGGCATGGGATTGGGAGCACTATGCCGAGCAGGTGCGCAAGGCCAAGTACGACCTCGACGAATCGCAGGTCAAGCCGTACTTCGAGCTGGACAACGTGCTGCAGAACGGCGTGTTCTACGCCGCCAACCAGCTCTACGGCCTGACCTTTAAGGAGCGCAAGGACATCCCCGTCTGGCAGCCTGACGTGCGCGTGTTCGAAGTGTTCGACAAGGACGGCACCTCCATGGCGCTGTTCTATTGCGACTACTTCAAGCGCGACAACAAGAACGGCGGCGCGTGGATGAGCAACCTGGTCGACCAGTCCAAGCTGCTGGGCACCAAGCCGGTGATCTTCAACGTCGCCAACTTCACCAAGCCCGCGCCGGGCCAGCCGGCCCTGCTGTCGTTCGACGACGTGATCACCATGTTCCACGAGTTTGGCCACGGCCTGCATGGCATCTTTGCCAACACGCAGTATCCGAGCCTGTCCGGCGCCGCCACCGCGCGCGACTTCGTGGAGTTCCCGTCGCAGTTCAACGAGCACTGGGCAACCGACCCGAAGATCTTCGCCAACTACGCGAAGAACTATCAGACCGGCGCACCGATGCCGGCCGAACTGGTCGAGAAGATCAAGAAGGCCAAGACCTTCAACAAGGGCTACGGCATGACCGAGCTGGTCGGTGCCGCGTTGCTGGACATGAGCTGGCACAGCCTGCCGGCCGACGCGCCGAAGCAGGATCCGGACAAGTTCGAGATGGACGCGCTCACCAAGGCCAAGATCAACCTGAGCTACGTGCCGCCGCGCTACCGTTCCAGCTATTTCCAGCACATCTGGGGCAACGGCTATGCCGCCGGCTACTACGCCTACCTGTGGACGGAAATGCTGGCCGACGACGCCTTCCAGGGCTTCGTGGACAAGGGTGGCATGACCCGCGCGAACGGTGATCGCTTCCGCGAGATGGTGCTCTCCCAGGGCAACACGCAGGATCTGGGCAAGCTCTACAAGAACTGGCGCGGCAAGGATCCGAGCATCGAGCCGATGCTGCTGAACCGTGGCCTGAAGGAAGCTCCGCGGAAGAAGTAAAGCCTGCGGCGTGCTGACGAGGAAAGGGCCGGCCATGCCGGCCCTTTCTTTTTGCGTTGACGATGCGCGTGTGGTCCGGCGTGGCAGACTCAGCCGCCCCGCTGGCTCATTCTCCGCAACCCACGTCGGCGCCGCCGATGTGGTCGAAGCCGGTAAGCGTTACCTCGGTGATGTCCTGCGTGGGAAAGCGCACGCCGGTATCCATGATGTTCCTCGGCCACGCATGCGCCTTCTGCTCCGCCACGGTCAGCCCAAAGGCGGCCGTGCGCGGAAGCCCGAACACCCGGCGGACGTCGGCCTCGTTCCACGTGCCTTTCAGCGTGATGCCCACCGCCTGCAGGTTGCCGTGTTCCCAGCTCAGCCCGATGTGTGTGGCAAGCGGATGCACGGTGCTGGCCAGCTCGTCGGGAAAATCCGGGCCTTCGTAGTAAGCGTCGGGATTCCTGCAGATATCGGCACGATTGCGATAGCCTCGCAACGCACAGTTGAAGCGCACATCGCGATGGTGGAGCGTCTTCTCCATATAGCAACCGAAATCGGCGGCGGATTCGCGCGGCCACAACAGGACGTTGACGTGAGGTGCTGCGAGTCCGGGTTCCGCGCCGGCCTGCGCGATGCCGGGCGGCGCCACGGCAAGCAGCGCGACGGCAATCCATGTCTTCACGATCATCCTTGAGGCGTTGAATGGGGGCGCTATGGTAGGGAAGTCGCCGGTCCGGCGATATCTCAAACGCCGGAAAGCGAGTGATCAGCCGCTGTGTGCGCGGTGGGCATCCAGCCATGGCGCCAGCGACACGGACCAGATGTTGTCGCTGCCGTTGTCCCACGACTGCATGCGCGCGATGTCCTGGCTGGCCTGCTCCAGTGTGCGCGGGTAGTGCACGGGTACCGAGCGCGTGCTGCTGAAGTACAGCGTGCGATGGTCGGGACCCAGATGCGAGCCCCACGGTCCCTTGGTGTTGATGTCCTTGCCCAGGTCCACCGGCTTGCTCCATCCATTGCCTTCGCGGAAAGCGATGTAGAGGCGATCCGGATCATCCTTGCCGCTGAAGTTGGCGTCGAACACGATGAAGGATTCATCCGGCGCCACGGCGGGATCCAGCTTGTGCGCTGAGGCATCCCCCAGCATCACCGGTACCGGCGACTGGTAAGCGCCGTCGCGGTATTGCGAGCGGAACAGGCGGAAATCGCCGTCATCACCGGGGCGCTGGAAATACACGCTGCCATCGGCCGTCACCGCAGGCGCATAGGTGCGCGAGCTGCTGTTCACCGCGTCAGGCAGCCGCACGGGTTCGCCCCAGCCGTCACCCTTGCGCTCGACGCGCCACAAGTGGCCACCGGAGCCCGGCGAAACCTTGCCGTTTGCCATGACGGCGTCGAGCGTCTTGCCGCCTTGGTGGTCGGGGCGATTGGACGAAAAGATCAGGAAGGAACCGTCCGGTGCCATCGCGGGATCGTGATCCAGCCACTGCCCGGAGAACGGCGCTACCGTCGGCGCGCTCCAGGCGCCGTTCACGCGATGCGACACCATGATGGCCGCGTTGGGCCAGTTGATGCGGTCGAAGAACACCGTGTTGCCGTCGGGCGTGAAGGCCGCGGAGTCTTCGTTGGCCGGCCCCGAAACAATGCCGGGCGCAAATATCTCAGGTGCCTGCGAGGGCGTCTCGTCGGCATGTGCCATTGCCATCAGGCCCATCGCGCAGCAGGTTGCCAACATCACACGCGTCAGATGCTTCATGCCACCGATCCTTATGCCGGGATGGGAACGAACTGCAGGCGCACTTCCGGAGCGGCGCCATTCTTGCCTCTGCACCCCGGCGAGAGGACGTGCTTGAAGTCATGTGCAATTGGCCTCATGACGCAAGTAACTGCGCTCGCCGCCGGCCGACAACCGGCGAATGACAAGGAGGTTTCATGTCGCGTCTTTCATGGATCGTGTTGTTGGTCATCGCGTTGCTCTGCTCCCCCTTGGCGAATGCGGCGCCCGCCAGTACCTGTGCGCCCTTGCCTGGTTTTGCGGCGACGGACAGCGCTCAAGTCGTGGTCTTTGGCGACCTGCATGGCACCGTCCAGTCACCGGCTCTCTTCGAGCAGGCTGCATGCTTGTTTGGGACGTCACAGGGGCCACATCGCGGCATCGTCGGGCTGGAGTTGCCCGAGTCCTTCAATGCCTACTTCGACGGGCTGGATCAAAAGAGCCTGGATACGGCGTGGGCGCATGTACGTGCCCATCCGTTCTGGAGCGAGTTCAGGGACGGGCGCCATAGCGCGGCCATGCTGGATCTGGTTCATCACCTTATGGCGCAGTCCGCGCAATCGAAGGGCTCGCTGCGCCTGTTGGCTCTGGCGCGGCAGCCCATCGATGTGGAAGGCGCCAGGCTGCTGACCGACACGATGAGGTCCATGGGCGCAAGCCGCGCACTCGTCCTCATCGGCAATGCGCATGCGCGCATGGTTCGCATGCAAGGACAGAACTCCGAGCCGTTCGCACACAACGTGGCGGCGGCTGGTTTCAGTGTGATCTCGCTGAATGCGCAAGCGGCGGGTGGGGAAGGGTGGATCTGTTCCCCGGAGTGCGCGCCCAAGCCGGTCCTTACTCAACCGGAAAAGGGTGGCGTGAAGATCGTCGTCCTCCCCGACGGGCACTCACTGCCATGGCACGGTTACTACTACGTGCCGGAGATGACGCTGTCGCGTCCCGTGGATGGACGTGCCTTGCCGCAGCACTCGCGCCTGGACACGCCCAGCCCGGCTTCCGGTTGATCGCTTCCCCTAAAGAAAAGCCCCGCGGTCAGCGGGGCCTCTCCTGCGGGATGCGCCGGATCAGTAGGCGAATTCGCGGAACACCGGATCCACGCTGCCGTGCCACGGGCCGTGGAACAACTCGAGCTTGCGCTCGGCCGGCGTCTGGCCGGCTTCCACGATCTCGATCAGCGGTTCGAGGAAGATGCTTTCGTCGGCGCCGCTCTTGTTGAGGCGCGCGCGGCGCTTCAGGCCGTGCGAGGCGATCTTCAGCGTTTCGGCGGCCAGCTCGCGCACGCTGTGCGTGCGGAACGGCAACTTCAGCGCCTGGCGCGGCACGCCGTCGCGCAGGGCCTGGCGTTCGGCGCGGCTGAAGTCCTTGACCAGATCCCATGCGGCGGTCAGGGCGTCGTCGTCATAGAGCAGGCCGACCCACAGTGCGGGCAGGGCGCAGAGGCGGTTCCACGGGCCACCGTCCGCGCCGCGCATCTCCAGGTACTGCTTGAGGCGCACTTCCGGGAAGGCGGTGGTGAGGTGGTCGGCCCAGTCCTTCATGGTGGCGCGCACGCCCGGCACGGCGGGCAGGTTGCCGGCCATGAAGCGCTTGAAGTCCTGGCCGGACAGATCGATGTAGTTGCCGTTCTGGTAGCTGAAGTACATCGGCACGTCGAGCATGTAGTCGACGTAGCGCTCGTAGCCGAAGCCGTCCTCGAACACAAAGTCGAGCATGCCGGTACGGTCGGGGTCGGTGTCTTCCCAGACGTGCGAGCGGTAGGACAGATAGCCGTTTGGATGGCCATCGGTGAAGGGCGAGTCGGCGAACAGCGCCGTGGCGATCGGCTGCAGCGCCAGGCTGGTGCGGAACTTGCGCACCATGTCCGCTTCGCTGTCGAAATCCAGGTTGACCTGCACGGTGCAGGTGCGCGTCATCATGTCCAGGCCCAGGTTGCCGACCTTGGGCATGTACTCGCGCATGATCTTGTAGCGGCCCTTGGGCATCCACGGCATCTCGTCGCGGCGCCATTTGGGCTGGAAGCCCATGCCCAGGAAGCCCATGCCCAGGCCTTCCGCGATGGAGCGCACCTCGGTGAGGTGCGTGTTGACCTCCATGCAGGTCTGGTGGATGGATTCCAGCGGCGCGCCGGAAAGCTCCAGCTGGCCGGCCGGCTCCAGCGTGATGGAGGCCTTGTCGCGCGACAACGCGACCGGATTGTCGCCCTCGCGGGACACCTCCCAGCCGTAGCGCGTGGCCAGCGTTTCGAGCAGCACGCGGATGCCGCGGTCGCCCTCGAAAGTGGGCGGGCGAAGGGTGTCGGTGAGGAAGCCGAACTTCTCGTGCTCGGTGCCGATGCGCCAGGCATCGCGGGGCTTCTCCCCTGCGGCCAGGTAATCGACCAGCTGCTGGCGGCTGTCGATGGGGGTGCTCTTGACGGCACTGGGTATGGACACGGGGAGGACTCCTTGCGAGGTTGCCACCACTCTTGGGGGCGACGCATCCTAATTCAAAGTGCCGATTATCCGAACTTTTGAAATTAGAGTGCCCTGACGCGGATCAGGATCCCTGGCTGGTGGCCGGGAAGTCGATGCGCATCCGGGCGCCACGTCCGGACGACCCCTCGAGGATACTCAACTGGGCGCCATGCACGCGTGACACTTCGTCCACGATGGCCAGGCCCAGGCCACAGCCGTCCGCCCCGCTGCTGGTGCTGCGTACGCTGCGGTAGAAACGCTCGCGCACCTTGTCGCGCTCCTCGAGGGGAATGCCGACGCCGCTGTCGTCCACTTCCAGGAAGGGGTGTCCCTGCTCGATGCCGCAGCGGATGGTGATATTGCCGCCCGGCGGTGTGTGGCGGATGGCGTTGTCCATCAGGTTGTTGAGCACTTCGTGCAGCAGCCAGTACACGCCGGTGACCTGCACCGGCTGGGCGTCCGCGCCCAGGTCGATGCCGTGGGCGATGGCGCGGTCGAGCGAGCTGTCGATGACCTCGCCGATCAGGTGGGGCAGGTCGATCGCCGTGAAATGGCTGGCGCGATGGGCGGACGGTTCGGCGCGCGCCAGCGTGAGCAGCTGGTTGGCCGTATGGGCCAGCCGGTCGACACCGCCCTGCAGCAGGTCGATGCGCTCCTGCAGGGGCGTGCCGGCCGTCTCCCGGGCGAGCACCTCCAGCTGGGCCTTCAACCCGGTCAGTGGCGTACGCAATTGATGCGCGGCATTGGCCAGGAAGTGCTGCTGCGACAACACCGAGTCGCGCACGCGGCCGAGCAGCGTGTTGAGCGACTCGACCACCGGCAGTACCTCCGCGGGTACTTCGTTGGTCGGCAGCTGGTTGAGCGCCACGGCGGGCCGGCCGGCGATCTGCCGGCTCAGGCGTTGCAGTGGGCGCAGGGCGATGCGGATGCCGATCAGCGCAATGATCAGCACGGCGGCCATCTGCAGGGTGTCGTTGATGAAGAAGGCGACGTCCAGGCGATGCACGGCGCGGTCGCGGCGCGCCGGTGTCTCCGCCACTGTCACCACGAGCGGGTCGCCGGTTTCGCTGGTGCGGTAGCTGGCCAGGCGGAATGGCTGGCCGCGGAAGTCGAGGTTGGTGTAGCTGAAGCCGTCCGCCGACTGGTTGTCCGGCGCGATCGGCAGCTCCGGCGTTCCCGCGATGGTGGTGCCGTCGGGCAGGCTCACCCGGTAGTAGAAGTGCTCGTCCGGCAAGGCCCGCAGCGGGGCGGGCGGGCGGGAGGGCAGGGCGACGTCGAGCTGTCCGTCGCCGCGGGGGTGGATGCGCGCGACGATGGCAAGCGCGGAACGCGACAGCGAATGATCGAACGCGTTATGGATGGGGCTGACGATGACGTGGTGGTCCACCGCCACGCCGGCCACCAGCAGCAACAGCAGCGGCGCGAGCAGGTAGCTCAGCAGCCGCTTGTGGACGCTGGTGGATCGCCTGCGTTCGGCCATCGCGGTTTACCGGTTCGGGTCAGGCGTCTTCGAGGCGGTAGCCGAGCCCACGAATGCCGCGCACCGTGGCGGAGCTGCCCAGCTTGCTGCGCAGACGCGACACATGCACCTCGATGGCGTTGCCCGAGATGTCTTCGCTCCAGCCGGTGATGGCCTGGGTCAGGCGCTCCTTGCTCACCACACGGCCGCTGTGGTGTGCCAGGCACTCCAGGATCGACCACTCGCGGCGCGTGAGTTCGAGCACTTCGCCCTTCTCGTTGAGCGCGCGGCGACCGGCCAGGTCGATGCGCAGGCCGCCGATCGCGATCTCGTTGGCGGCCGCGGCGGTGGCGCGGCGAATCAGGGCGCGGCAACGCGCGGCCAGTTCCGGCAGGGCGAACGGCTTGACCAGGTAATCGTCGGCGCCCAGGTCCAGCGCGTTGATGCGGTCGTCCAGGCCGTCACGGGCGGTGACGATCAGCAGCGGCAGCGAGCTGCCGTTGCGGCGCAGGCGCTTCACCAGCGACAGGCCGTCTTCGCCGGGCAGGCCGAGGTCCACGATGGCCAGGTCGTAATGGGTGTCGGACAGTCGCGAAGCCACGGACTCGGCGTCGCCCACGGCGTCGACCACATAACCAGACCCGATCAGGCCACGGGAAATGGCATCGGAAACGAGAGAATCATCTTCGACGAGCAGGATGCGCATAGGGCACGTCATGGAAATGGTACGGGCATGCTAACAGGCACGCCTTTCAGTTCGCCGTCGTCAGAATCGCCTGATAGCGGGGGCGGCGCAAATAAAAAGCGCCTGCCGGGGGCAGGCGCTTCCTTGGGGCTACCAGCGGTGGGCTCAGTAGCGCGGCACGGTCGGGTCGATCTCCCGCGCCCAGGCGTCCATGCCGCCTTCCACGTTGAAGACCTTGGTGAAGCCGTGCGCCGCGAAGCGCTCGGCCACGCCCCGGCTGGACACGCCGTGGTGGCAGATGAAGGCGATCGGCGCGTCCTTCGGCAGGGTGGCCAGCGCCTCGTAGCCTTCCTCTTCCAGGATGCGGGCCTGGGCCAGCGGCGCGGCGGCGGCGCGGCCATGGGCCGGGCGCACGTCCACCAGGGTGATGTCCCCGGTGGCCAGGCGCTCCTTGAGCTGCTGCACGGTCAGCGTGCCGATCTCCTGCGCGCCCGGGAACTTCAGGCTCAGGCCCTCACCCTGCACGGTGGAGACCCAGTCGATCACGATGCCCTTGGCGCGCGCAGCGCTGCCTGGGTCAAAGTGGACTTCGATGCCGTTGGACGTCACCACGATGTCGTGGTCGCTGCCCGGGGCGAGCTGGAAGCCGGCGCTGTGGTCCGGGCCGATTTCCAGGTGCAGGGCCAGGCCCTGGGCGTTCGCCGTGCCCTGGCGGATGGCCTCGGCGGCCTTGTCGGTGATGGTGATCTCAGGCGGCGTGCGATCCGGCGCGGCGGCGCCGAAGAGCTGGTGCAGCTCGCCCGAGGCGTACATCTGGCGAATGATGTCGGCACCACCGACCAGCTCGCCGCCCACGTACAACTGCGGGATCGTCGGCCAGTCGCCGTAGACCTTGATGCCTTCGCGGATTTCCGGGTCTTCCAGCACGTTCACCGTGTGGTAGTCCGGCAACAGCTCGTTGAGCGTGTTGGTGGCGGCCGCCGAGAAGCCGCACATCGGCTGCTGGCGGGTGCCCTTCATGAACAGCACCACGCGGTGGTTCTGCAGCAGGGATTGGATACGTTCGCGGGTGGCGCTGTCGAGGGACATGGGGCGGGAGACTCCGGCAAAGAGGGCTAATTGTAACCCTTGCCATATGCCGGCGGTTTGAGGGGATGCAAGGGGTGGCCCTTCTCGAGCGTCTCCCAAAGCACCGTCATTCCCGCGAAAGCGGGAATCCAGCGACTTTCGGCGGTCGGGGCGAGGAAAGAGCAAAGTCACTGGATGACCAGCCCTTCGGCTGTTGAAAGACGCCTCCCGCTTTCGCGGGAATGACGGACTGGGCGGGGTGGCGTTCGGCCTCAAGCCGCCGGCCGCAGCTCCGTCAAATCCAGCTTCGCCCGCGTCAGCGGCGCCAGCGCCAGCGCGGAGGCGGGTGAGGGCAGCACCAGTTCGCGGCTGGCGCGGCCCAGCGGGGCGTACTGCTCGCTCCAGTGGATCAGCTCCATCGCGCCGGTGTGGTCTTCCACCAGCACCGTGCAGTGTTCCACCCAGTCGCCGTCATTGAGGTACAGCACGCCATCCATCTCGCGCACATGGCCGAAATGGATGTGCCCGCAGATGTGGCCGTCGAAGCCGCGCTCGCGGGCGTCGCTGGCCACGCGTTCCTCATAGGCGCGGATATAGGCCAGCGCCTTGCCGATGTGCGACTTCACGATGATGGACAGCGGCAGGTAGGGCAGCTCCAGGCGACTGCGCATCGCGTGGACCCGGCGGTTGGTCCAGCAGATGAAGCGATGCATCACTTCCCCCAGGTGCACCATCCATGTGCGTCCGACCTGCTCCGGATCGAATTCGTCGCCGTGGCTGACGCGGTAGCGGCGACCGTCGGCGCCTTCGTGCACCGCGTCCAGTGCGATCTTCACGCCGCCGAAACTCTGCCCCGCCAGGCCGCGCACCGGTGCGTCGTGGTTGCCGGGGATATAGATGACCTCGACGCCGCGGCGCGCAAGGTCGAGCACTTCGGCGATCACTGCCCCGTGGTCGGCATGCCACCACGTGCGGCGTGCCAGCGCTTCCATGTCGATGATGTCGCCGACCAGATACAGCTTTTCGCAGCGCAGTTTGCGCAGGAAGTCGAGCAGGTAGCGGGCCTTGCAGTCCGGCGTGCCCAGGTGCACGTCGGAGATGAAGGCGCTGCGGCAGTGGAAGGTCGCCATGGCACTCTCTCCCGGTGGTTACCGGGATGTCAGGATGCCGCGCCTACGTCACGATGGGATGGCGGGAAGGTTGCAGTGCGGTTTCGGCGCAAGCCCCGGGCCTTCACGCTTTTGTGGGAGCGCACCCTGTGCGCGACACGCCACGGTAGGCGTGTCGCGACAGTCATGGTCTCGGTAGGGCGAAACAGGATCAGGGTTTACCGGCCGCTGCCGCGCCACCCGTCGCGCACAGGGTGCGCTCCCACAGTGAGCCGGGCGTCAATCCGCGAGCATAGCCAGCGCCACCGGCACGGCCGCCTCCGTCCACAACGCGTACTGCGCCGCCGACGGATGCAGCCCGTCGTCAGCCAGCAGCGCCGGGTGCTGGCGCGAGATGGCGGTGATGTCCACGAAACGCGCGCCGCTGGCTTCGGCCTCTTCACTGGCAATGGCGTTATAGACGTCCAGTTCTTCAGCGATGCGCAGCACGTCGCGCCCGCTGCCATGCGCGAATGGGGTAACGCCCCAGTCGGGAATCGACAGCACCAGCACGCGGTTAGCGCGCTGCCTGGCCAGGGCGATGGCGCGGTCGAGCATGCGGCGGAACTCGTCGCGATAGTCGTCGGCGCTGCGCCCGCGGTACTGGTTGTTCACGCCGATCAGCAGGCTGACCAGGTCGTACGGCGGGGTGAGCGTGGCGGCGTCCATCGCGGCGGACAACTCGTCGGTGGTCCAGCCGGTGGTGGCGATGATGGTGGGGTCGTCCAGCGCCACGCCTTCCCGGCGCAGGCGCACGGCGAGCTGCACCGGCCAGCGACCCGCCTCCGGCACGCCTTCGCCGATGGAATAGGAGTCGCCCAGGGCCAGGTAACGCATCGGGGCCGGTTCCATGGCCATCGTCCGTCAGGCGACCGCGGCCGCGCGCGGTTTTTGCGTCTTGGCCATGCCGGCGAGCACCCGTTCGATGCGCACGAATACCTCGCGCAACTGTTCCGGCTGGGGCAGCAGGGTCAGGCGCAGGTGGCGGCTGTGCGGCACGTTGAAGCTGCTGCCGGGCACCACCAGCACCGATTCCTCTTCCAGCAGGCGCAGCGCGAAGGCGTTGTCGTCGAAGTCGGCCAGACGGTCGGCGCGCACGCGCGGGAAGGCATACAGCGCGCCGGCCGGCGACACCAGGTCCAGGAACTGGCTGGAGGCCACGCCTTCCAGCACGGCGCGCCGGGCTTCGTGCAGGCGGCCGCCCGGCGCGGTGAGCGCGTTGATGGTCGGTGCGGTTTCCAGCGCGGGGCGCACGGCCCACTGCGCGGTGACGTTGGCGCACAGGCGCAGGGCGGCAAGCAGCTGCAGGGCGTCGCGGTATTCGGTAGTGCGCGAGGGATCGCCCGACAGGCTCATCCAGCCCACGCGGTAACCGCAGGCGCGATGCACCTTGCTGAGGCCGCCGAAACTGACGCAGGGCACCTCGCCGGCTACGGCGGCCAGGGGGTGGAAGGTGGTGCCGTCGTAGAGGATCTCGTCGTAGATCTCATCGCTGAGCAGCAGCAGGCGATGGCGCGCGGCGATGTCGACGATGCGCGCCAGCAGCTCGCGCGGATACACCGCGCCGGTCGGGTTGTTCGGGTTGATCAGCACGATGGCGCGGGTGCGCGGCGTGACCAGCGATTCGATTTCCTCGGGGTCCGGCAGGTGGCCGTTCTCCGCCAGGCAGCGGTAGTAGCGCGGCTTGCCGTCATTGAGGATGGTGGCCGCGCTCCACAGCGGGTAGTCCGGGCTGGGCAGCAGCACCTCGTCGCCCGGCTGCAGCAGGGCGCGCAGGCTCAGGTCGATCAGTTCGCTGACGCCGTTGCCGACGAAGACGCGCTCCACGTCCACGCCGTGCGCGCCGCGATGGCGCTGCTGGGCGGCAATGGCTTCGCGGGCCTCTTCCAGGCCCTGTTCGTGGCCATAGGCCTCGCTGTCGTGAAGGTGACGGGCGATGGCCTCGCGCAGATGGGCCGGGGTCTCGAAGCCGTAGCGGCCGGGGTTGCCGATGTTGAGCTTGATGATCGGCAGGCCGGCAGCCTCCAGCTCACGGGATCGCCGGGTCAGGGCGCCACGGATTTCATAGCGCACGTCCGCCAGGTGCGCACTGGGTTTGATCGAGGCCAACGCAAGCGTCCTTCGTCTTGGTGTTGTTGCGGCGCAAGAATTTCGCCGTCAGCCCGATCCTAGCAGCGTAACGGCGGGTGGTGGGAGGCAAAAAGCACCGTTTGTCGGGCATTTTCCGGGCAAGGCATAATGAGTGCCCATGATGGCCCCCGAAATCATCGAGCGACTGCGCCGCATCGGCTGGCGTGGCGACACCTTGCCCACCGACGGCCTGCAACTGGCCCGTGTGGTGGCCCAGCATCGCGCCGGCTATGAACTGCACGACGGCGAGCACCTGTTCGGCGCGCAGCCGGCGGGGCATTTCCTCAAGCGCAGCCTGGATCCGGCCGAACGGCCCGCGGTGGGCGACTTCGTGGAGATCGAGCCGGGCAAGCCGCCACACATCGTCAAGGTACAGCCGCGCCGCACGGTGCTGTCGCGCGCCGCGGCCGGTGAACGCTACGAGCGGCAGATCATCGCCACCAACATCGACTACGTGCTGGTGCTGACGGGGCTGGACGGCGACTTCAACCCGGCCCGCATCGAGCGCTACCTGTCGCTCACCGAGGGTTCCGGCGCCCAGCCGGTGGTGCTGCTCAGCAAGCTCGATACCCGCGAGGACGCCGCCGAGCTGCTGGCGGCGCTGCGCGCACGGCTGCCGCAGGGCACGCCGATCCACGCCGTCAACGGCAAGGATCCGGCCAGCGTGGCGGTCTTGCTGCCCTATCTGCAGCCCGGTGACAGCGCCGTGCTGGTGGGTTCGTCCGGCGCCGGCAAATCCACGCTGACCAATACGCTGCTGGGCACCGAGCGGATGGCCACCGGCGCCGTGCGCGGCCATGACAGTCGCGGCCGCCACACCACCACCTATCGGGCGCTGCTGCAGCTGCCCAGTGGCGGCTGCCTGATCGACACGCCCGGCATGCGCGAACTCAAGTTGACCGGTGAGGAGAACCTGGACCTGTTCGCCGATATCGACGAACTGGCCGAGCGCTGCCGCTTCGCCGACTGCGGCCACGGCAGCGAACCGGGCTGCGCGGTGCAGGCGGCGCTGGACAGCGGCGACCTGTCGGCCGAGCGCTGGCGCAACTACCTGAAATTGCGGGACGAACGCGAGGAGCAGGCGACCACGCTGGAGGCCAAGCTGCGCCGCCAGCGTGGCGGGCGGCCGGCGGCCAAGCCCCATGGCAACCGACACCCGCGCGAGCGGGAATAGTTGAACGCCGCGGTGTTGCTGCCTTCCGGCCGGAAAGCACTAGTATCGGGGCATGGTGGTTCGGGGAGCGGGCATGCAGCGGCTGTCGTCGCGTTCGACGTTTTTCTACAAACGGATCTTTCCTTTGTTCTTGCTCGGCCTGGTCGGCATCGGCGTGGCCGTGGCCTGGGTTGTATCCAGCGCCGCGGGAAAGCGCCCCGAAGCCTGGCTATCGGTGCTTCCCGCGTTGTTCATGGCGGTCGTCGGCTGGGTGATCTACAAGACCATCATTGCCGACCTGGTCGATGAGGTGTGGCTGGCGGGCGACCACCTGCTGGTCAGGAATCGTGATGATCAGGTAAGCGTCGCGCTCGACAACGTGATGAACGTAAATGTCACCTCGCTGACCAATCCACCACGTATTTCCCTGACGCTACGCACCGAATCGTCCCGCCTGGGCAAGACGGTCACCTTCGTGCCGGATGGTCCCCGCGGACTGTTTGGGGCGTTCAAGGCCAATCCCGTCGCCACGCAGCTGATCGAGTGCGTGGACGAGGCGCGCCGGAGGAAGGCATGAGCGTCGACGCCACCCGTTTCAGCCCCGAGCTGCAACGCTACGCCGACCTCGACCAGCGCCTGCTGGCGGCGGTGAAGGGCATCCGCATCCTGCCCACGGTGGCGTGGCCGGCCTCGCTGGAAGACCGCATGATCGCGGCCTACGCGAAAGGCCAGTTCACGCTGCCGGAAGTGCAGTACCACGTGCCCGACCTTTCCGCCGAACGCGCCGAGCTTGCCGCCATCGAGCGCGAGGCTGGCTACGACGATCCGCTGGGCGAATACCTGTGCCGCACCGCCGAGTCGTGGCGCATCGCCGCCGAAATGCTCGAGGCCGTGGGCACCGACCAGGTCACCGCGCCATCCATCGTGTTGTACGGCCGCCCCGGCGACAAGATCCCCGGCAGCGATCGCAGCAATCTGGACGCGGCGCGCTACTTCGTCGAGCTGTCGGACGAACTGGGCTCGGACCTGATCGCCGACGACGTCAACGTGGCGATTTCCGCCGAAGCACTGCGTGCGGACCTGAGCAAGACGCTGGACGACTTCTTCGGCGAGCCGATGATTTCGGTGGAGGTGGATCCAGAACTCACCGCCAAGGCGGCGGCCGGCGCCACGCGCATCCGCCTGCGTGGCGGCACACGCTTCACCGATTACGACCGCCACCAGTTGCTGGCGCACGAGGCGCTGGTCCATTCGCTGACCGCGTTGAACGGACGTGCCCAACCCCTGCTTGCCTCGTTCGCCCGCACCTCGCCGCGCGTCACTGCCACGCAGGAAGGGCTGGCGGTGTTCGCCGAGCTGATGTCCGGCGCCATCGACATCTCGCGCCTCAAGCGCATCAGCCTGCGCATCCTGGCGATCGACATGGCGCTGGGCGGTGCGGATTTCGTCGAGGTCTACAAGTTCTTCAGCGACTGCGGGCAAAACCCGGCCGACAGCTTCCACTCCGCACAGCGCGTGTTCCGT
Source organism: Dyella japonica A8 (assembly GCF_000725385.1). Classification (NCBI taxonomy): domain Bacteria; kingdom Pseudomonadati; phylum Pseudomonadota; class Gammaproteobacteria; order Lysobacterales; family Rhodanobacteraceae; genus Dyella; species Dyella japonica. Next base: position 1,289,189 of record NZ_CP008884.1, read on the forward strand.
GGCGTGCCGCTTACCGGTGGCGCGGCGTTCGCCAAGGACAATGTGTACCTGTCGGGCCTGCTCACCGTGCACACCTTCTTCCGCTGGGCGCTCAAGCAGCGGCGCATGGACATGTTGCGGAATCTTTTCGCCGGCAAGCTGGCGCTGCACGATGTCATCAGCCTGCAACCGTATTTCGAATCCGGTGTCATTGCCGCGCCGCGCTGGCTGCCGCCGTGGATGCAGCACGCTCACGGACTGGCCGGCAAACTGGCCTTCTCCTTGTTCGTCAATCGCATACACATGGGCAAGGTGCAGGCGGAGACGTTGTCGCTGAGCCTTTGACCCGCTTTTTGTAGGAGCGCACTTGTGCGCGACAGGCCCGCGGTGGGGTAGTTCGATACTCTGCGGTCGCGCACAAGTACGCTCCTACCGTTGATATTCGGCTTTGCATACCAGTTGTGTGAACCACCGCGTCACCATGCTGCAGCGCACGGTCGGGAGAGGGGTGTCACCGGTGATACCATTGCCTGATACCGCTGTCGCGGCCCCGATTCCCCATCACATCCGATCCCTCATTCCCATGGCCCTTCCCGAAGAACTGCGCCTCGCCGCTCTCGAGTACCACCGCCTTCCGCACCCCGGCAAGATCAAAGTCACCGCGACCAAGCCCATGGTCACGCAGCGTGACCTGGCGCTGGCGTACTCGCCCGGCGTGGCTTACGCCTGCGAGGCCATCGTCGAGGATCCGAACGCCGCCAGCGAGATGACGGCGCGCGGCAACCTTGTCGCGGTCATCACCAACGGCACCGCCGTACTCGGCCTGGGCGACATCGGCCCGCTCGCCGGCAAGCCGGTGATGGAAGGCAAGGGCGTGCTGTTCCAGAAGTTCGCCGGCATCGACGTGTTCGACATCGAGATCAACGAGCGCGACCCGGACAAGCTGGTCGACATCATTGCCTCGCTCGAGCCGACCTTCGGCGGCATCAACCTCGAGGACATCAAGGCGCCGGAGTGCTTCATCGTCGAGCGCAAGCTGCGCGAGCGCATGAAGATCCCCGTGTTCCACGACGACCAGCACGGCACCGCGATCATCGTGGGCGCGGCCATCGTCAACGCGCTCGAAGTGGTCGGCAAGAAGATCGGCGAGGTGAAGCTCGCCACCACGGGTGTGGGCGCGGCGGGCATCGCCTGCCTGGACATGCTGGTGGCGCTGGGCCTGAAGCCGGAGAACATCCTCGCGTACGACCGCGAAGGCGTGCTCTACAACGGCCGCGACCACATGGATCCGGACAAGCGCCGCTACGCGCGCGATACCGACAAGCGCACGCTGGCGGAGATCGTCGCGGGCGCGGACGTGTTCCTGGGCCTGTCCGCCGGCGGCATCCTCAAGCCGGAGATGGTCGCCACCATGGCCGACAAGCCGGTGATCCTGGCGCTGGCCAACCCCAATCCCGAGATCTCGCCGGAAGACGCCAAGAAGGTGCGCCCGGACTGCATCATCGCCACCGGCCGTTCGGACTACCCGAACCAGGTCAACAACGCGCTGTGCTTCCCGTACATCTTCCGCGGCGCGCTGGACGTGGGCGCCACCGGCATCAACGAGGCGATGAAGACCGCCTGCGTGCGCGCCATCGCCGAACTGGCCCGCATGGAAGCCGGTGACCTGGCCAGTGCCTACGGCGGCGATATCCCGACCTTCGGTCCGGATTACCTGATCCCGCGTCCGTTCGATCCGCGCCTGCTGGTAATGCTGGCGCCCGCCGTCGCGCAGGCCGCGATGGACTCGGGCGTGGCCGCGCGTCCCATCGTGGACATGGAGGCGTACAAGGAAAAGCTCGGCCAGTTCATCTATCGCACGGGCCTCTTGATGAAGCCGGTGTACGAGCGCGCGCGCGCCGACCGCAAGCGCGTGGTCTACGCCGAAGGCGAGGAAGAGACCGTGCTGCGCGCCGTGCAGACGGTGATCGACGAGCGCCTGGCGTTCCCGATCCTCATCGGCCGCCCGGAAGTGATCGAGACGCGTATCCAGCGCCTTGGCCTGCGCATGCGCGAAGGCGTGGATTACGAGATCACCAACATCAACGACGATCCGCGCTTCAACGAGTACTGGCAGCAGTACCACGCGCTCACCGAGCGTCGTGGCGTGACGCCCGCGGCCGCGAAGAACCTGATGCGCTCGCGGCCCACGCTGATCGCCTCGCTGATGGTCGAGCGCGGCGAAGCCGACGCGATGATCTGCGGCCTGGTGGGTCGCTTCCACAAAAAGCTGGGCTACATGCGCAGCGTGTTCGGCCTTGACCCGGGCGTGTCGTGCACCTCGGCCATGACCGGCGTGATCAACGACCAGGGCGCGTGGTTCTTCCTCGATACGCATGTGCAGTGCGACCCCACTGCCGAGCAGATCGCCGAAGCCACGCTGCAGGCCAGCTATCGCCTGAAGCTGTTCGGCATCGAGCCGAAGATCGCGCTGCTCTCGCACTCCAACTACGGCAGCCATGACAACCCGAGCGCGGCGAAGATGCGCAAGGTGCGCGAGATCCTCCTGCAGCGCGGTCCCAAGCTCGACATGGACGGCGAAATGCAGGCCGACACCGCGTGGGACGAAGCGCTGCGCCTGCGCATGTTCCCCAACACCACGCTCACCGGTCGCGCCAACCTGTTCGTGATGCCGAACCTCGACGCCGCCAACATCACCTACAACATCGTGCGGGTGATGACCGACGGCGTGGCCATTGGCCCGATCCTGATGGGTATCAACAAGCCGGCACACATCCTGACGCCGGCGGCGACGCCGCGTCGCGTGGTGAACATGACCGCGATTGCCGCGGTGGATGCGCAGATTCGCCAGGCGCAGGGTGAGCGGCGCAGCTGAGGGTAGGTGGGTTTAATTGTTTGGCGAGAACGGGACCTTGAGGGTCCCGTTTTTGTTTTGGTGGTTGGATGGTTGAGGGAGCTGTTCACTGTTCGATAGGGCGTTTTTTTCGCCCTCTCCCCTTCGGGGAGAGGGCTGGGGTGAGGGGCGGGTGTTCGCCTCACCGTTTCCTTCTTTAGCCGTCACCCCTGCGAAGGCAGGGGGCCGGTGACTTTGCGCTCGGTTATCGCGCGGAGGGCATTGGCTATCGACTCCCTCAAGCGCTTCCGCGATCGGGCCGCTTACGCAGCGGGCGTTTCGACCTTCTGCCGAAGGCCGAGTCACTTTTCTTTTGCTGGCCCAAAAGAAAAGTAACCCAAAGAAAATGGCCTTCAGAGCTCCGGTAGCGTCGTGTTGAATACGAGCCTTGAAGGCTTCGGTACTCGGCACTGATCGATCCATCCGACAGGCGATACGGCTACGCCGCAAGGCGCCGATGCGTTGAGGAGCTCTGCATTCCGTGGGGGAAAAGCCCGAACGGCTGAGGAATCGTGGGGTTCGGCAACCTTCGCCGCTACATAGCGGGTACTCCGTAGCGCTTCGCAACGCGCCATCGCGAAGAGGGCTTAAAGCAGTGCATTCGTGGCGAACACGCTATGCGTAGCCCGGATGAAGCGCAGCGAAAATCCGGGGCGGACTTGCGGAGTCCGCATCTGATCAACACCAACGTGCGCCGTCATCGACCGCACTTTGAGCCACATCGCCTCGTTCTACGACGCGATGTGCAGCGCAGCTGCACGAGTCGTGCGCTTGGTGCTTTTGGCCTTCGGGCCCCCTTGAGCGGCGGTGAGGGGCGGTCGATCAGGCCCCGCAGGGGTGCCTGGCATGGATGCCAGGCACTTTTCGTCGGGGCAGGAGCCCCGTCGAAAAGCCCGGCCGACCCTCACGCACTGGCCAGCTCTATCGGCCAGCGCCGCGATGGGGGTGCCCTTTCTTTTGGTTACTTTTCTTTGGGCAAGCAAAGAAAAGTGACCCGGCCTCCGGCAGGAGGTCGGAACGCCCGCCGCGTAGGCGGCCAGGTCGCCGTATCGCGACAACTGAAAACCGTGGCTCTGGATCCCGGCCTACGCCGGGATGACGGCTAAAGCATGAAGCGATGAGGCGAGCACCCGCCCCTCACCCCAACCCTCTCCCCGAAGGGGAGAGGGAGCAAAAAAGCTCAGCTCAGCGCCAACGCCAACGCCAACGCCAACGCCAACGCCAACGCCAACGCCAACGCTGCCGCGCCCCGGCCCAACGGATCCAAATCGGTTAGTGAGGGATTCCCCCACCCAGTCAGACTCACCCGCTTCCCAACGACATCAAACCCACCAACACCCTCCATTCGCCCCCGTATTGTCTCGATCCAATTGGCGAAAAACCCCGCCGGAGCTACACTCGGAGGGTTTCCCGCCTCTCACCCGGAGGCGATCCACCCATAGCCGCGCCATGCCCCCGGCGCCGCGGAGAGAAGCTCCCCATGGATCAGCTCGACGACATCCTTCATCAAGACCTCGACCCGACCGAAACCCAGGAATGGGTCGAATCGCTCAATGCCGTCATCAACCACGATGGCACCGAGCGCGCGCATTACCTCTTGGAGAAGATGGTCGATTCGACGCGCCGGGCCGGCGGCTACTTGCCGTTCAACCCGACCACCGAATACGTCAACACCATTTCGCCGGGCAACGAAGCCAAGATGCCGGGCGACGCGGCGATGGAATGGCGTATCCGCACGCTGATCCGCTGGAACGCGATGGCCATGGTCGTGCGCGCCAACCGCAAGCCGGGCGAGCTGGGCGGGCATATCGCTTCCTTTGCCTCGTCGGCGACGCTGTACGACGTGGGCTTCAACCATTTCTGGCGCGCACCGAGCGCCGATCACCCGGGTGACCTGGTGTTCCACCAGGGCCACTCCAGCCCGGGCGTCTATGCGCGTTCCTTCCTGGAAGGCCGCATCTCCGAAGAACAGCTCGACCTGTTCCGCATGGAAGTGGCCGGCCATGGCCGTGGCCTGTCCTCGTACCCGCACCCGTGGCTGATGCCGGATTACTGGCAGGTGCCGACGGTGTCGATGGGTCTGGGCCCGATCCAGGCCATCTACCAGGCGCAGTTCTGGAAGTACCTGGAACATCGCGGCCTGATGCCCAAGACCGACCGCAAGATCTGGTGCTTCATGGGCGACGGCGAAACCGACGAGCCCGAATCGCTGGGCGCCATCTCGCTGGCCGGCCGCGAAGGCCTGGACAACCTGGTGTTCGTGATCAACGCCAACCTGCAGCGCCTGGACGGTCCGGTGCGCGGCAACGGCAAGATCATCCAGGAACTGGAAGGCGTGTTCCGTGGCGCCGGCTGGAATGCCATCAAGGTCGTTTGGGGCAGCTACTGGGATCCGCTCCTTGCCCGTGACACCAAGGGCGTGCTGCGCAAGCTGATGATGGAAACCGTCGACGGCGAGTACCAGGCGTGCAAGGCCTTCGGTGGCGCGTACACGCGCGAGCACTTCTTCAATAAGTACCCCGAAACCCGCGAGATGGTCGCCAACCTGTCCGACGACGACATCTGGCGCCTCAACCGCGGTGGCCACGATCCGCACAAGGTGTACGCGGCGTACGACCAGGCCACCAAGACCAAGGGCATGCCGACCGTGATCCTCGCCAAGACGGTGAAGGGTTACGGCATGGGCGCGGCCGGCGAATCGCAGAACCCGACGCATCAGCAGAAGAAGCTGGATGCCGACGCTGTGCGCCACTTCCGCGACCGCTTCAACATCCCGGTGTCGGACGACAAGCTGGCCGACGTGCCGTACTACCACCCGGGCAAGAACTCGCCGGAAGTGGAATACATGCTGGAGCGTCGCCGCGCGCTGGGCGGCTTCCTGCCGCAGCGTCGCCGCCATGCCGACGCCAAGCTCAAGACGCCGGAACTGTCGGCATTCGAGCAGATCACCAAGGGCACGGGCGAGCGCGAAATCTCCACCACCATGGCGCTGGTGCGCGGCATGAACCTGCTGCTGCGCGACAAGCAGATCGGCGAGCGCATCGTGCCCATCGTGGCCGACGAAGCGCGCACGTTCGGCATGGAAGGCATGTTCCGCCAGATCGGCATCTACGCGCCGTTCGGCCAGAAGTACCGTCCGCAGGACGCCGACCAGCTGCTGTACTACCGCGAAGACCAGAAGGGCCAGGTGCTGCAGGAAGGCATCTCCGAGGCCGGCGGCATGGCCGCCTGGATGGCCGCGGCGACCAGCTACAGCATCAGCAACCAGGCGATGCTGCCGTTCTTCATCTACTACTCGATGTTCGGCTTCCAGCGCATCGGCGACCTGGCCTGGGCGGCGGGCGACATGCGCGCGCGCGGCTTCCTGGTCGGCGGCACGGCCGGTCGTACCACGCTCAACGGCGAAGGCCTGCAGCACGAAGACGGCCACTCGCACCTGATGGCCGGCGCCATCCCGAACGTGAAGTCGTATGACCCGACCTTCTCGTACGAAGTGGCGGTGATCCTGCAGGACGGCACCCGTCGCATGGTGCAGGAGCAGGAAGACGTCTACTACTACATCACCGTGATGAACGAGAACTACAGCCACCCCGATCTGCCGCAGGGCGTCGAGGAAGGCATCATCAAGGGCATGTACCTGTTCAAGGATGCCGGCAAGCCGAAGAAGGGCGAGCCGCGCGTGCAGCTGATGGGTTCGGGCACGATCCTGCGCGAAGTCATCGCCGCCGCCGAGCTGCTGGAGAAGGATTTTGGTGTCACCGCCGACATCTGGTCCTGCCCGAGCTTCGTCGAGCTGCGTCGCGACGGTTTCGATGCGGAGCGCTGGAACCGCCTGCATCCGGAAGCCGAGCAGCGCGTGCCGTACGTCACCAGCCTGCTGCAGGGCCGCCAGGGTCCGGCCGTGGCCGCCACCGACTACGTGCGCGAATACGCCGACCAGATCCGCGCCTTCATGCCGGACGGCATGCGCTTCACCGTGCTGGGCACCGACGGTTTCGGTCGCTCGGATACGCGTGAGCACCTGCGTGGCTTCTTCGAGGTCGATCGTTACTGGATCGCCCAGGCCGCCCTTTCCGCCCTGGCGAAGGAAGGCAAGGTCAATCCGAAGGACGTGGCCCGCGCCATCAAGACCTACAAGCTGGATCCGGACAAGCCGAATCCCGAAACGGTCTGAGGCGAAAGCCCGTACCGCTGATGCAAGACAAAAACGCCGCGGTCACCCGCGGCGTTTTTCTTTGACCGGTTTTGTGGGAGCGCACCCTGTGCGCGACAAACCCGCGACGAGACATGTTTGTGCGAGCCGTCGCGCACAGGGTGCGCTCCCACAGATACGGCGATCTGCACAAACAGCCGTCCAAAAAGAAACCCGCCTTTCGGCGGGTTCGTACTCACTGTCGGAAAGCACAAATCAATCATCGTCGCGGCTGCGGAAAAGATGCCGCAGCAGGAAGAATGCCCCTACCGTGCCGGCCACGATCGCCGTGGTCGCCACCGGATGGCGGGTGACGTGGCGGCGCAGGCGGCGGTACTGGTAGTTGGCCTCGTCGGCGAAATCCTCTGCGGCGTGGCCGATGCGCCGCGCGTACGCGGTGCGGCTGCGGCCAAAGCGGCGGCCGGCGTCGCGGCCGCGCTCCATCAGATCGTCCGCCCGGCTGGCGGCCTCGCCGGCATAGTGCCGCACGCGGTCACGGACGCCGTTGACGGTGTTCTCAAGGTCATGGTGGCGGCTCATGGCGTCCTCCTTGCGAGACAGGGTTCTCACGTTGCCAGCGGCGGTGTGAGCGGTGCGTAAATGATGAAGCGGCCTGTTCAGCCGTTATGTCGGTAATGGCTGGAACTGTCGTGGCTGTCTGCCGCGAGCGCATGCGCAATGGCATGCCGGACTGGGGGCAGCGCCTGGCTGGCCCGCAGCAGCGCCGAGCGGGCACGGCGTGCGATCGGGCGATCGTCGGTGTACATGGTGACGATGGCCATGGTGGCGGCGTACAGCGGCCAGGTGGCGAGCCGGTGCATGCGCTGATAGCGCTGCAACAGCCCGGGCGAGGCGATATCACCACCGCCAGCTGCCGCGCGCCGGATCAGCGAGGCAAGCGTGTCGATGCTGCGCAGCCCCAGGTTGAAGCCGTGGGCGGTGACCGGATGCATGCCCACGGCCGCGTCGCCGACCAGGGCGAAGCGCGGCGCGACGAATCGGCGCGCATACACGCCGACCAATGGATAGGTGTGCCGCGTCGACACCAGTCGCATGTCACCGAAATAGTGATCGAAACGACGGCGCATCTCCGCGTTGAAGGCGTCGTCGTCCCTGTCCATGAGCCGCTGCATGTCGTGTGGCGGCAAGGTCACGACGATGGATGCTTCGCCGTTGTGCAGGGGCAGCGCGGCCAGGGTCTGTGCATGGCCGAACCATTCCAGCGCTTCGCCAGCGTGGGGCTTCTCCAATGCCATGCGGCAGACCAGCATGGTCTTGCCGAAGTCGTGCATATCGGCTGCGATGCCGGCATCGCGTCGCACGCGTGAGAAGCGGCTGTCGGCGCCGACGACCAGTCGTGCGGACACCTTGCTGCCATCGGACAGGTGCAGGTGCGCCGCGTCGCCATCCCAGGTGACACCTTCCACCGAGGTGCCGCATGCCAGCGTCACGCGCGGCTCGTGTTCGATGCTGGCGAACGCGGCGCGGCGAATGCGATCGTTCGGCACGAGGAAGCCCAGTTCGTTGTCGTGCCTGTCACACGGCGTGACGTGCAGGCCATGCCGTCCGTGCCCGTTGAGCACGCGTGCGCTGCGGAGTGGCGATGCGTCCACGGGGCCAAGCCGCTGCCAGATGCCGAGCTCATCGAGGATGCGCACGGAGCGGGGCGTCAACGCGATCTCTCGCCCGTCGAACGGTGGCTCGTGCAAGGTATCCCGCGCTTGTTGTTCGATCACCAGGATGCTGAGGCCGGAGTCCGCCAGCGATCGGGCGAGGCACAGGCCGGCGGGGCCGCCGCCGACGATCGCGATATCCACATTCATGGCATGGCACGCAGGAAAGGGTGGCCCATGCTATCGGGCGCCTGGGCGTCGCCATTGATGCGGATCAAACCAGTGCGCTTCGGTGTCTGGTCCGGTGGCGGTGGCGGACGCTATTGAGAACGGAGGCCGCGGTAGAGCTTGTTCACGCTCTTTGAGCCTATTCAAAATCTTGCTAGACACTCCGTCCCCCTCACCGTCATTCCCGCGAACCCCGAAAAGGGGGCAAGAGCGGGAATCCAGCGTCTTTTTCCGTGGTGTTCAGAGCCTAAAGGCACTGGATTCCAGCTTTCGCGGGAATGACGGTGAGGGAAACTTGGTGCATGAAGGGGATGGTGAGCCGGCTTTTAGAGCGTGGCTTCCGCGCCTGCCGGTTCCTGGGGCACGTCCGCGCGAAGGCTCTGCCGGCGGCGCAGCGTGGGAAACATGGCCATCCACAGACCCACCACCACCAGCGTGCCGATGCCGCCGATCACCGTGGCGTTGACCGCGCCCACCCAGGCGGCGAGCAGGCCGGATTCGAACTCGCCCAGCTGGTTCGATGTATTGATGAAGATGGCATTCACCGCGCTGACGCGGCCGCGCATGTCGTCCGGCGTATCGAGCTGCACCAGCGCGCCACGGATCACCATGCTCACCATGTCGAGCGCGCCCAGTGCGAACAGGGCGGCCAGCGATAGCCACAGCACCTTCGATACGGCGAACACCAGCGTCGCCACGCCGAAGCCAGCCACGGAAGCGAACATGATCGGCCCCACCCGTCGTTCCATCGAATGACGCGCGAGCCACAGCGACATCAACAGCGCACCCACGGCCGGTGCCGCGCGCAGCAGGCCAAGTCCCCACGGGCCGGTATGCAGGATGTCCCTGGCGAAGATGGGCAGCAGGGCGGTGGCGCCACCCAGCAGCACCGCGAACAGGTCCAGCGAGATCACGCCGAGTACGTCGGGGCGATGGCGTATGAAATGCACGCCGGCAAACAAGGTCTTCAAGGTGGCCGGCTCGCGCCTGGGCTGTGCCTGTTCGTAACGCAGGCGGGCCATCAGCACGACGGCGACCAGATAAAGCAGCGCGCAGACGCTGTAGACCGTGCCCGGCCCGGCGACGTAAAGCAGGCCGCCGACGGCAGGCCCCAGGATCATCGCGGCTTGTCCCGCCGATGCACTGGCGGCCATGGCGCGCGGCAGGATGGGCGATGGCACCAGGGCGGGCAGCATCGACTGCAATGCCGGGAACTCGAATGCCTTGGCGACGCCGATGACGAACACCAGCGCGAGGATCATCGTCTCGTGCGTAAGCCGCATCAGCGTGATGGCGGCGAGCACGGCGATGGCCAGCATGTCCACGATCTGCCCCAGCATCACGATGCGGCGGCGCTCGAACTGGTCGGCGACGTGGCCCGCGGGCAGCGCGAGCATCACCGACGGGAAGAACTGCACCAGCCCGATCAGGCCCAGGTCCAGTGCGCGGCCGGTGATGGCATAGATCTGCCAGCCGACGGCGACCGACAACATCTGGAAGCCAAAGCCCGAACAGATCCGGGCGAACCAGAACTGCACGAATGCCGGATGTGAGCGCAACGAATCCGCGGAAGCTTGCGCGGGGGAGGACGCCATGGAAGATCCTTGCGGGGACCGGATCATTATCGATGGCTGAAGCGGCGCGACAAAGCACCACGGCTTCACGTCGGCGTGATGGGGCCTTGCCCCCCGCCGCCTTAGGGTGGGCGTGTGAAAGCCAGCCGAGGAGGTGAACCATGGGCCAGTTTGCCGAACGCGTGTATACCGATCCCGCCATGATCCAGCGCCTGGAGGACCTGATCGAGCAGTTGCCGACGGGCGGCCACGTGGTGCTGCAGCTCGCCGACGGCACCTGCTGTGAAGGCGTGGTGTGCGAGAGCCCAAGCGTGCAGGTATTCCGCGACCCTCAGGAAAACGAAGGCATCAACGGCGTGCTGCGACTCGAACGGCCGGACGAGCCGGCCTGGACGCGCTACGTCTGGCTGGGTGACATCCAAAGCGTGGAGCAGCTCGATTCCATCACGGGCAGCGAGGCCTGAGGCCTCGCCGCCCGTCATGCTCACGCCCCTTGCGTGCTTGCCGTCAGTGAGGGTTCGCGCCGTGCTGCACGGGGCACGGCGTCAAGCCCGAACAGCGGACGCAGCCAGCGCGTGCGGCGGATCACGTACTCATGCAGCGCCGCGCAACCGACCACCGTGCCTGCCAGCACCAGCGTCGGTTCCAGCACGGGGCCGAGCTTGAGCGGAAGCAGCCAGTAGGCCGCGGCGAGCATCACGCTCTGGTGCAGGACGTACCAGGGGAACACGGCCTCACGCGCATAGGGCAGCCAGCGGAACGGGCGGTTGAGGTATTGGTGTCCCCAGCCCAGCACCGCGGCAATGGCGCTCCACATATAGAAGAAGCGCAGGGCGTGCATACACAGCATGCCCAGGCGACCCACGGCCAGCCCGGGGGCCGACCCGCCGCCGATGGCGATCAGGTCGCTCAGGCGGTCCAGCAGCAGGAAGGCGGCAAAGCAGAACACGGCCATGCCCAGCGAACGCCGACGCAGCCGCGCCAGCTCGTCCCAGAGTTCTGCATGCGTGCCGATGGCGTAGCCATAGAAGAACATCGTGGCGTAGCAGGCATGGGCATACCAGTCGCCGACCATGGCGTGGTTCTGGGGGAAGCGGGCCGCCAGCCACAGGTTGTACGCAAGCAAGGGCAGTGCAGGCAGCACCAGCAGCGGCCAGCCGCGCAGGCGATGGATGGCGCCGATCACGCGCTGCCCCCATGACGATTCCAGCGCCGGCAGCAGCGCGATCAGCAGCATGGTGTAGAGCCATACGTACGGCAGGTACCACAGGTGGTTCCAGGTGACGCCGAACTGCCAGCCGTCGAACGCGCCCGCCGGCCACGGGCCGCCGGTCCAGTAACGCAGCAGGAAGTGGCCAAAGCCCGGCGCCACCAGCCCGTTCACCACACCCTGCACATAAGGCTGAATGGGGATGACCACCGCCATGCCGAACAACAGCGGCAGCAGCAGGCGCGTCGTGCGCTTCCACGCCAGTGCCGGCAGGCTCAGGCGGCCACGGAGGAAATGCACCGCCATGCCGGAGATCAGGAACAGCAGGTCCATGCGCCAGAACGCCGAGGCGATCATGGGGTAGGCCAGCCAGTCGGCGATATAGCTGCTCTTGAGATGGAACTTCCAATCGTCGGCCGGGCCCACGTAGAGCATGCCCAAGTGGTAGACGATCAGTAGGCCGAAGGCCAGGACGCGCAAGGCGTCGATGTCATGGCGGCGGTTCATGAACAGAACTCCGTGGGAAAGTGCCGCGCATGCTCCGCCGTCGCCAGCCCCGGGTCGCCCGCTAAGTGATTGATTGACCGAAAGTGGGGACGAGTGGCGGGTGGCAAGGGACGAAATGTGCGGTTGAAACCATGCCCCACGTAGAATCCCGGCCATGACCACGACCTCGTCGTTCGACTACATCCGCTTTCAGCGCTGGCGCCGACCTTTCGAGATCGGCTTCTGGGTTGTCGTCCTGCTGGTCAATACCGTGTTCAACGGTATGGTGACGTGGTTCGACGTCACCTACCGGAGCCATCGCGCGCAGAGCATCGAGCCATGGATCTGGGAAGCGAGCAGCAGCGTGGTCATCCTGGCGCTGCTGCCGTTCGTGGTCATGGCCAGTCGCCGCTGGCCGCTCCGCCTGGATACCTGGCGGCAGAACCTGAAGATCCATATCGCGCTCAGCGTGCCGTTCTGCGTGGTGCATGTCGGCCTGATGATCGTGCTGCGCCTGATCGCATACCGGATGATCCTGGACTGGCGCTATCACTTCGGGGACGACTGGCTGCGGCAGCTGGGTTACGAATACCTGAAGGACATCCGCACCTACTTCCTGTTCCTGGCCACCATCGGCGGCTATCGCCTGCTCGTACTGCGCCTGCAGGGCGAAGCCAGCCTGCTGGCCGAGCCGGACGAGGGCCCACCGGTGGAGCCGGTCGACCGGCCCGAGCGCTTCCTGGTGCGCAAGCTGGGCAAGGAGTTCCTCATTGCAGCCCGCGAGATCGAATGGCTGCAGGCCTCCGGCAACTACGTGAACCTGCACGTGCGCGGTCGCGACTATCCGCTGCGCGCCACCATGGCCGGCATCGAGGAGCGGCTCGACCCCACGCGGTTCGTGCGCGTGCACCGCAGCTATCTGGTGAACCTGGACTATCTCGCCGAGATGGAGCCGCTGGACACGGGCGACGCCCGGCTGACCATGCGCGATGGCGCCACGCTGCCGTGCAGCCGGCGCTTCCGTACCCAACTGCGCGAGCGCTTTGGCGACGTGCCTGTCGGCGCTTGATCGACGCTCCTGCAACGAAGGGGAGGCAAGGTTGCAACGCCCCTGGACCTCGTTCCACTCTAACCGTCTAACCGCAACGGGATACCTTCCATGACACAGCGCCTTCGCCTTGCCGCCACCACCCTTGGCACCTTGCTCGCACTGGTGGGCTGCTCCCAGTCCGGCGACCAGGCCCAGGCCCCGCAGCAGGCGCCTGCCGACGACTCCGCCGGCAAGCTCGACACCTATCGCCAGCTCCTGCGCATCGGCAACGACGAGATGGCGGTGACCATGGGCAAGGACATCCTCAATCGCTATCCCAATAGCGCGGCGGCCAAGGAAGTGCAGGAAACCCTGCCGGCGATCGAGAAGCGCTACACCGAGAACAGCGAAAAGAACCGGCTCGCCGGTTTGTGGCTCTACCAGGTGTCGCCCATGGAGGGCGGCACGCAATCGACCGCCACCATCTACACCAGCCAGCCCGCGGGTGAAGACCGCGTGCGCCTGGTGCTGCGCCGCCATACCGAGTGGGGGCAAAACGCCTTCCTGTTCAACGGCGGTCCGCACGGCTTCGTGTGCAAGGGCGTCTGCTCCATCAAGGCCACGTTCGACGGCAAACCCGGCACCATCAGCGCCTTCGCGCCGACCACGGGCGAGCCTGCGCTGCTGTTCAAGGACGACAAGGGTTTCATCGCCCAGCTGGAGAAGGCCAAGAAGATCACCATGGACGTCACGCTGCAGGACGGTGAGAAGAAGGTGACGCTGGTGTTCGAAACCGGCGGTTTTGATCCGGCCAAGTGGCAGGCAGTGAGCAAGTCCCCGGCGAAGAAAAAATAACGTCCACGCGCAGGCAGTTCACGCGTTTGCACGTACAGCACTCATGGAGATGAAGGTCATGGCAGTGAAAACCGTTCTTGCCGCCGTCGCGGTGGTTGCCGCCCTCAGCGGCTGCGCCCGCGTCGGCGCGGACTACACCTCGCGCATGGACGCACGGCGGCAGGCCTATGCGGCCGCCGCCGGCACCCCGGTCAACAGCTTCCACTATTTCAGCCTATGGTCGTGGGAGCCGCTCAGTGACCGGCAATTGGCCGTCTATACGCGCGCGAACGAGGCCTGGCTGATCGACCTCGACGGTCGCTGCAGCAACCTGGAATTCACCAACCACATCGGGCTGACCTCGAGCGCCAGCGAGGTGTCGGTGAAGTTTGACCGTGTGCTCACGGGGCCACAGGATGCACCGTGCTTTATCAAGCAGATCCGGCCGGTGGACCTGAAGCAGCTCAACGCGCCGCAGGAGGGCAAGCCGCGAGAGGTTGAGGAGGCGCCGAGGCCGGCGAAGTAGCTGGCGCTTGCTGAAGCGGGTGATGGTTTCGCCGCTTTGGTATGGGTCGTGGGTTGTGGACGTGCCGGTTCCTTTCTCTCTGCTTCTTTGGGGGCGCGGGAGCAGTCTTGGAAGGCTGGGGTGTTGAGGATTGAAGAGAGGGTTGGGGTGAGGGGTGCAACCTGGCCTCACCGCCTCGTCCTTTAGCCGTCATCCCGGCGCAGGCCGGGATCCAGAGCCTCGGTGCTCGGTTGTCGCGTTGTGGCGACCTGGCTCGCCTGCCGCGGGCTTCCGCCCTCCTGCCGGAGGGCGGGTCACTTTCTCTTGCTTGCCCAAGAGAAAGTAACCAAAGAGAAGGGCCCCCCGGATGACGCGCCTTCCGGGCTTGCAGCCCGGAAGGTACGCGGGCGGGTTCCGGGCTTTTCGACGGGGCATCCTGCCCCGACGAAAAGTGCCAGGGATCCCTCCCTGGCACCCCTGCGGGGCCTGATCTCCACCCGCCCGCCGCGTCATACGGGGACCCGGTAGGTCAAAAGCCAAAAGCCAAAAGCTAAAAGCCAAAGCCAAAAGCCAAAGCTAAAAGCTAAAAGCCGAAGTAAGAAGCCGAGCCGTTGGCGAAGCATCCAAAGAGGCGAGTCCCTTGTGGGAGCGCACCCTGTGCGCGACAGCGGCGTCTCGTAGTCACCGCTCCGTTAGGTTGTCGCGCACAGGGTGCGCTCCCACAGAAAAGAGAAAAGCGGGCGACCGTGCGGGTCCCGACCACGCCAAAGCGAAGCGAGGGGCTGCTTTAAGTCCTCATCGCTCTGGCGCGTTGCGAAGCGCTTGGAATGACACGCTGTGTAGAGGCGGAGGTAGCCGAGTAGCGACCTGCCTCAACCGTTCGGGCTTGTCCCCACAGAATGCTGCCAGCTCTGGCTCTTCAGGCCATTTTCTTTGGGTTACTTTTCTTTTGGGCCAGCAAAAGAAAAGTGACTCGGCCTTCGGCAGAAGGTCGAAACGCCCGCTGCGTAAGCGGCCAGGTCGCGATAACGCACGAGGCGAAGACCCAACCTAGCCGAAACTGGATGACCAGCCATACGGCTGTTGAAAAGCGCCTCCGGCCCGCGACGCGAAGCTAGTCCCGGTGGGACGCCGGGATGACGGCTCTAGTGAGGCCACACGGCCAGCATGCCTGAAGAACAGCTCGCCAACGCCGCCCCATGGCCGTCTCACCCTAAGGAGAGGAAGACAGCACCCCGATCAGTTGAGAAACAACCGCTCCGCCAACTTCGCCAGCGGCTTCTCCATCGCATTCTGCAACCGCGGCGGCAACTCCAGCGGCTTCAGCAACATCTTCACCGTCATCTCCGCCGGAATATTGCGCTTCAGCAAACCCTGCGCACGCCCGGTGATGCGCTTGAACTCCGCCTGGTTGTCCTTGAGATGCGGATAGCACTGGTCGAACACATGCCGCAGGGCGATGTCGCTGTCCTCGCTGCGGATCTCGTTGAGGCGGCGCAGGATGGTGCGGAACACTTTGTAGCGGCTGAAGCCCTCGCGCTCCCGGTACAGGCGGAAATGCTGATAGAAGTGCTTGTAGTGACGGACTTCGTCGCTCTTGATGTGGCCGGTGAGCTGCTTGAGCACCGGTTCGTCGGTGATGTCGTTGAGCGCGCGATAGAGGCTGGCGGTGCCGGTTTCCACCACACAGCGGGCGGCCAGTTCCAGGCCGCGGCTTGCTTCCAGTTGCTCGGCGGTGCACACGGCACCGTACTCGGCCCAGAACGAGGCGAAGCCCTTGTCCCAGTCAAATTCCGGCCACACCGCCTTCACGTAGGCGGCGAGGGCGCGGCCGTGCTGTAGTTCTTCGTGTTCCCAATGCTGGCTGAGCCAGGTCTGCAGGGTTTCGTCGCCGGCGAAGTGGTCGACGAGATTGTGCGTATACAGGTCCGAGCCACTCTCGACGAACGAGGCGCTGCAAAGCAGGAAGAACAGGTCTTCGTTCTGGCGAACGCGCTGAATTTCGATTTGGCTGAAGTCCAGACTTTCCACAGTCCAGGGCAACGATTGGGTGTAGCTCACGCGGGCATTCCTGTGCGGGGCCAGAGGGCTGGTTCAACGCGGGCACGGCGCCAGCCTGGCATGACGGTCTTGTGACAGCATACTTCGAGACGACCACAGGGGATTAACGAGCGCCGACCCGGCGGGGCGAGAGGGCCGGCTGGTCAGCGGACCACGGTCACCGGCACGTGGGCGCGTTCCAGGACATCGCCGGACACCGAGCCGAGCAGCCAGCGTGCCAGGACACCCCGCCCGGTATGGCCGATCACGATGTGATCGACGCCGTGACGGCGCACCTGTTCGAGCAGCACGTCGCCCGGACTGCCGCGCACGACTTCCGCGTCGATCAGCGTCGCGGCATCGGGCACGAGCTGCTTTACTTCTTCGAGCAGGCGGGAGCAACGCGTGCCGCCCTGGTCGGTCATCATCAGCGCGCAGGTGTCGGCGCTGCCTTCGGTCAGCTGCAGTACGGTCACCACGCGCACGCGACCGCCCGTGGCCTGGGCCATTTCCACCGCGAAGCGGACCGCGCGCTGCGAGGTGGCGGAACCGTCATAGCCGACCAGCGAGTACTTGATCATGTACTGTCTCTTGGCGCGGGCGGGCGGCGGCAACGGACCTGGCGCATCCGGTCCAGGGACGTTCGCCCACCGGGTTTTTCGGATCGTGATCCCAGCGTAATCCTCGGCGACCGCCTGCGCCATCGTGCGCAGCATGTTTCGATCCGCTGGCCGATCCGGCGGGCGGCTGCACCCTTGAAGGCCGGCTGCCTGCGCGCGCAACCCACGGTCCTGACTGGTTTTTCCAGGGTGGCGAAGGCATGCGATGAAGCGCCATTCACGAATCGCTCCGTCGATTCCACGTGGCGTTCACAGGAACTGCCGACGATGGACCTCGCGAGCATCTGCGGGCGTTCAGTGTTGCTGGCGAGAATGGCAGGTGTCGTCCCGAGTTCGGACCCATGACAAGGAGACTGCGATGATCAAGCGTACGTTCGGTATGGCGGCCCTGGTTCTGGCCTGCGCGGGTGCGATGACGGCCTTGCCGTCGGCACCGGCCCGGGCGGCCGAGGCGGAAGTGAAGTGCGACCTGACCTTCAGCCTCTCCGGGTGGTCGGTTATCTACAAGCATGCGTCGGGCAGCGGTACCGTGGTCTGCAGCAACGGCCAGAAGGCCCACGTGAAGATCTCGGTCAACGGTGGTGGCCTCACGGCCGGCAAGTACCGCATCGATAACGGCAAGGGCGATATCACCCACGTGCGCAGCATCGACGACGTGTTCGGCGATTACGCGCAGGCGAGTGCCGAAGCCGGTGTGATCAAGAGCGGCGAAGCGCAGGTGTTGAGCAAGGGCACCACCTCGCTGGCCCTGCACGGCAGCGGCGAGGGCATCAACCTGGGTGTGTCGGTGGGTGCGTTCTCCATCACCCGCAAGTAAGCCTGGCCTTGTTGCAGCACACAAAGGGCGCCGCGTGGCGCCCTTTGTTTTGGTACGCGTACACTCTGCGACATTCCCGGTTGGAGTGTGGTCATGCGTCGCCTGTCGTTCCTGTTGTTGCTTGGTCTCTTGACCGGGCTGCTGGCCCCGGCCTATGCCGGCGATTCCGCGCCCCCGATGCCCCAGGCCGGCCAGGCGGCTCCCGATTTCCACCTGCAGGATCAGAATGGCAAGTGGCACATGCCGGCCGATCACAAGGGCCATTGGGTGGTCCTGTACTTCTATCCGAAGGACTTCACGCCTGGTTGCACCACCGAGGTCTGCACCTTCCGCGATGACGTGGCCAAACTGCGCCAGCAAGGCGCCGACGTGCTGGGCGTGAGCCTGGATGACGTGACATCGCACGCCGAATTCGCCGCCAAATACCACGTGCCGTTCCCGCTGCTCTCCGATGCCGATGGCGCCACCGCCCGGGCCTACGGCGTGCTCACTTCCAAGCTGGGCTTCAAGTACGCACGCCGCACCACGTTCCTGATCGATCCGCAGGGCAAGATCGCCAAGGTCTACCCGGATGTGGATCCCGAGAAGCATTCGGCGCAGGTGCTGTCCGACCTGGCCACGCTGAAGGCCTCCTCCTGATGCCGCTCGCCATGCGTACTGAAAGCTCCCGGCACGACGGCTTTGCGTTCTGGCGCATCCTGGTGTGGCTGATCCTGTTGCTGGCGGCATACGGCTGCCTGCAGTACGTGACGCACGCCCAGCAGCTGTGGCATGCGCTGCAGCCGCTGCCGGCGTCGGACACGGGGGATATCGTGCAGCTGCAGAAGATGCTGGCCTGGGATGTGCTCTATTTCCTCGCGGCGTTCGCCTTGGTGGTGATCTGCGCGGGCGCCATTCTTCGACAGGCGTGGGCGCGTTCCGCCTTGCAGGTGGCCTGCGTGCTGCTGGCTGTGGGCTGGGGGCTGGTCGGCGGCCTGATGCTGTTCTCGCAATGGCACGAATTCAGCCAGGGCGTGGCGATGACGAACGCGCAGTCATCGCTGGATACCGCCTCGCAAATGGCGCTTGCCCATATGCATCGCAGTTTCCTCATCGCCATGGGCATCAAGGTTGTGGGTGGCCCGCTGCTGCTGTGGCTGGCCTGGCGGCTGGGGCAACCTGCGGTGCGCCAACAGTTCCGTACCCTGCGCAGGGCGCGTTAAGGCGATACTTACTTCGCGTTGGCTTATTCAGGTTCGGTTGCCGCAGCGCAGGTTATCGCTGCGGCATCGTCCGTTCCGGTTTTTCCCATGCGCCTGCGCCGTTTGTCCGTTCTCCTGATGTTCTCCTTCGCCAGCCTGGCCCTGCATGCGCAGGACCTGGCCACCACCTGCCATGCGACCAGCAGCTACGACCTCACCGTGGCGCCGGATCACCTCCAGTTTGACCGGCCGCAGCCCTCGCCCCGCGTGGTGGTGATGCACGATGGCAGCCTGCGCACCGATGGGGCCGTGGCCTCGTTGCGGCCCGATGACGAAGACCGGCTGGCCCTGTTCGAGCGCGAACTGCGCGCCCTGATGCCACGCGTGAAGGCGGTGGCATCCAACGGCGTGGACATGCTGGCCGCCGCCATGCATGACGAAGGCGCGCGGCTCTCGCTGGACGCCGCCACGCGGACCGAGCTCGACCGTCGCGTGGCCACACGTGCCGTGGAGCTCAAGCAGCGCATCGCTGCCAGCAACAGCACGCACGACTGGCAGGGCAACCTGGCCGACCAGTACGCCAACCAGCTGGCCTCCGACCTGATGCCGCTGCTGGCCAACGACCTGGGTCAGCAGGCCATGAACGCGGCCATGACCGGCGACCTGCAGGCCGCGGCCAGTCTGCGCGACACCGCGGCGGATCTCGCCACCCAGCTGCGCCCCCGCCTGGAGCAGCGGATGCAGGCGCTTTCGCCCCAGGTGCAGGCGCTGTGCCCGGCGGTTCAGCGTCTGGCCGAGCTGCAGCAGGGGATTCGCGGCGCTGGCGGGCAACCCCTGAACCTGCTTCAGGTCGGGCAGTAAAACCGCGGCTGAGCAAGGGTCTCTGCTTCGCCCGTGATTAACCTTCCGCTAAGTGGCGAAGCGCGAGGATGTCGTCCGCCACCGTTTCAGGCTCAGCAGTCCGCAGGAGGCGACCTCGTGTCGCGGGTACCACACTACAACGCCCTCATCCGACGGGGCATCGATGACCGGGACCTGTATCGCCGGGCCCTGGCTGACGTCCGCGAGCCCGGTCTGCAGGCTTTGCTGGCGGAGAACCTGCAGACGCTCGACGCCTTGATCGGCGATCTGCAGGCACAGGTACACGCCAGTGGCCGCACACCGGCCCGTCACGGGACGCTCACGGGAGCCATCCGCAGCGCGCTGGCGGCGATGGTCACCGGGCTGGCCTCCAACCGCGATTCGGCGTGGGTGCACTACCTGGCGCGAAACGAATGCGCCCTCCTGAACAGCTTCGAGCAGCAGATGGCGCAGGCCTCCGGCGAATCGGCGCGTGTGCTGAGAGTCCAGTTGTCCCGCCTCTACGGCATCCATAAGGATATGCACTGCCTGGCCGGCACCAACCACGGTTGACCGGCCGCTTCATCCACACAAGGAACCTGTGTGCCATCGACTCCCGCGGACGTGCTGGATTTCTGGTTCGACAGTGCCACCGAGGCGCTCTGGTTCGCGCGCAGCGACGCCTTCGATGCACGCATCCGCGAGCGTTTCGGCGACACGTTGACGGCGGCCCGGCGCGGCGATCTGGACGATTGGGCGCAGACGCCCGATGGTTGGCTGGCCCTGCTGATCGTGCGCGACCAGTTCAGCCGGAACCTCTACCGCAACGACGCCCGCGCCTGGTCGGATGATCAGGCCACGCAGGCCATCGCCCTGGAGGGCATGGCGCGCGGGCTTGACCTGGGGTTGTCGCCACTCCAGCGCGTCTTTGCCTATCTGCCGCTGGAACATGCGGAAAGCACGGATCTGCAGAAGCATTGCGTGCGCCTGTTCGAAGGCCTTGCGGCGAGCCAGCCGGCGGCGACGCGTTCCCGTTTCGACGACTTCCTTGATTACGCCCGCCACCACCACGATGTGATAGAGCGGTTCGGCAGGTTTCCCCACCGCAACGCCGTCCTTGGCCGTACCGATACGCCTGCGGAGCAAGCGTATATGGCGAGCCCGGGCGCCGGCTTCTGAGCGGTTTTCTGAGCGTTACCGACGACACGGAGTTCATCATGCGCCGCTATCTCCTCACCGCCCTGCTGCTGTTGAGCGCATCCGCCTATGCCAGCAACACTTATCGTGTCGGCAGCGAGGTGCTTACCGTGGGCGACAGCGCCGTGCGCGCCATGCAGTTGATGGGCAAGCCCGATTTCAAGGAGCCCGTGCAGAGTGATTACGGCGGATACCAGGGCGAGCGCTGGCAGTACGCGCGCGACGACGGACGCATCGTCATCATCACCATCATCAACGGCAAGGTGTCGGACATCGCGGATCGCTCGCGCTGAGCGCTCCGCCCGCTCGCCGGCGAATGACGCCCGCGTGCGGGCATGGCTGACAGGCGGCGACGGCGTCCAACGCATTCTGTCGTCCCGCATGGCCTCGATAAGGTGACTCTTCCGCGCGGCGACGCGCATGGAAGAGCGAGTGGGCGATGCGTCGATATCTTGGACTGGTGGGCCTGGTGCTGGCGTGCGCGGCGCATGCCGGCGGCGGAACCCTGCGCGTGGGCAGTCAGGTGCTGGTGGTGGGCGACAGCGCCACGCGAGTGATCGAACTGCTGGGCAAGCCGGCTTACCGCACGCATGCCAAGGCGAACAAGTCGTCGTCCGGCAACACGTCGGGTCGCAAGAAGGGCGCTAAGGGAAGCACTTCCGGCGGTGAGCAATGGCAGTATCGCCAGGGCAACCGGCTCGTCACCATCACCGTGGCCGAGGGCAAGGTCACCGGCATCCGCGACGACGGTCGCTGAGACGATGGCGGCGTGCCTGCCGGCCGTGCGATAAGGGTGGCGATACCAGGGAGATCGCCATGTCCGAAGTGCCCCACGCGGCGGAACACCCCTCGCCCGGCCTGTTGCGCCCGCGACAGCCGGGCACCCACGGCAAGGTCACCAATGTCGAGTTGTTCTTCGACCTGGTGTTCGTCTATGCGGTGACGCAGTTGTCCCACACCTTGCTGCACGACCTGACCGCGATGGGGGCGGTGCGCGTGCTGTTGTTGTTCCTGGCGGTGTGGTGGGTATGGATCTTCACCGGCTGGATCACCAACTGGCTCGATCCCGAACGTTTGGCCGTCCGCTTGCTGGTGCTGGCGTTGATGTTCGCCGGCCTGCTGCTGTCGACCGCATTGCCCCTGGCCTTCGACGGGCGCGGCAAGGTTTTCGCCATGGCCTACGTCGCCATGCAGGTGGGGCGTTCGCTGTTCATGGTCTGGGCGCTGCGCCACGCGAATCAGGCGGCGCGGTTCAACTTCTACCGCATCACTACCTGGCTGACGGTCACGGGCGTGTTGTGGCTGGTGGGCGCCTTTGCATCCGGCGAGGCGCGCCTGGCGTGGTGGGTGGTGGCGCTGGGCATCGAGTATCTCGGGCCGGCGGCGTTCTTCTACGTGCCGGGCCTGGGGCGGTCTTCCACGCGCGAATGGGATGTGGAGGGTGGGCACATGGCGGAGCGTTGCAGCCTGTTCGTCATCATCGCGCTGGGGGAATCGGTGGTGGTGATGGGCAGCACGTTCGCGGACAGTGCCCGTACGGCAGACCTGTGGTTCACCTGTGTCACGGCTTTCATCGGCTGCGTGGCGATGTGGTGGATCTATTTCGACATGGGCGTGGAGCGGGGCAGCCGTTCGATTCGCCACTCGGCCGATCCGGGGCGCACCGCACGGATCGCCTACACCTACCTGCACCTGCTGATCGTCGCCGGCATCATCGTGAGCGCGGTGGGCGACGAGTTGAGCCTGGCCCAGCCGCATGCGCAGGCGGATACGGCGCAGATCGCCGTGCTGCTCGGTGGACCGGCGCTCTATCTGCTGGGCAATGCGTTGTTCAAGCAGTCGGTCAACCAGACAAACATGCCGCTGTCGCACCTGGCCGGGCTGGGGATGCTGGCGATGCTGCTGTGGCCGGCTCATGGCATGACGGTGTTGTCGCTGGCGTTGGCGACCACCGTGGTGCTGGTGGTGGTGGCGGTGTGGGAGAGCTTTTCGCTGCGTGATCTGCGGCGGGAGTTGTACGGCGCGGCGGAGGAGTAAGCGCCGAGCTTTTCTTGTGGGAGCGCACCCTGTGCGCGACAACCGCACGGCGCAGTCGCATCATGCGCCGCAGTCGCGCACAGGGTGCGCTCCCACCGTTACGCGTTAGGCGTTGCCTGGGCGTCGTGCAGTTCCGAGAGCAGCTCCTGTGAACTCCAGGTACGGCGCGTCTGCTCGGCTTCATGCACCAGCGCCACCAGGCGTGCGTTCACCGGCGCGGCAACATGATGCTCACGGGCGATCCGTACGACTTCGCCGTTGATGGCATCGACTTCGGTCGGGCGGCCGCGTTCCAGGTCTTCCCACATGGACGAGCGCGCCACCGGGTCGATCGCCAGCAGTCGCGAGGCGAGGCGGCGGAACCATGCGTCAGGCATCTCGAGCACGCGCGGCAACCACTGCGGCGGTAGCGGCGTGAGCCTGGCGGGAAGCGTGCCCGCGGCATCGAATACGGCGAGCGCTTCGCGCTGGGCCAACGCCAGGCAGCGGCGCCAGTCGCGCTGGGAAAGCTCTTCCTTCAGCGGCACGTTCGACAGCGCGTTGATGGCGTTGTTGAGATTGAGCAATAGCTTGGCGGCCAGTACCGCGGGCATGTCGGTGCGCGGCATCAGCGGCAGGCCCGATGCCTGGAACACGGGAAGGAAGGCCGCCAGCGCATCGTGGGCTTCCACCATCAGCTCACCGCCGGAGCCCTGGTGGAAATCGCCGGGAATGCGCTGGAGCACGTTGAACGGCACCATGCCGGCCAGCACCGGGTGTCCCGGCAGCGCATCGCGCAGCAGGGCGGCGTTGTGCAGGCCATTCTGGAAGCTCACCACGGGTACGCCGGGTGCAATGACTTCTGCCAGTTCCCGGGCGACGGTTTCCGTCGCTGCCGATTTCACGGTCACCAGCACCAGATGCGCCTTGGCGGCGGCAAACGGATCGACCTGCAATTCCACGTCGCGGGTGGCGACGTGTTCGTGACCGCCACGCAGATCGCTCCAGTCGAGGCCGCCGTGGATGCGCCATGCATCGATCACGCGACGGCGTCCGATGCAGGTGATCCGCGCATGCTCATGCAACCGGGCAGCGAGGTAACCGCCGACGCTGCCCGCGCCATAGATGGCGATGCGGGGCAGGGCATGCGCGCTCACGCGACGGCCTTTGCCGCGGCACGCCCCGCGACGCGGCCGGAGAACAGGCAGCCGCCCAGGAAACTGCCCTCCAGCGCGCGATAGCCGTGCAGGCCGCCGCCACCGAAGCCCGCCGCCTCGCCCACCGCATACAGGCCCGGCAGCGGCTGGCCATCCGGGCCAAGCACGCGTGCGTCCAGATCGGTTTCCAGACCGCCCAGCGTCTTGCGCGTGAGGATGTTCAAGCGCACGCCGATGAGCGGACCGTTCGCGGGATCGAGCAGCCTGTGCGGCTTCGCCACGCGCACCAGCCGGTCGCCGCGATAACGCCGTGCGTTGTGGATAGCCATCACCTGGCTGTCCTTGGCGAACGGATTGTCGAACTGCCGGTCGCGTGCCTCGATTTCGCGGCGAATATGCGCGGCATCCAGCAGCGTATTGTTCGCCAGTGCATTCATGCCGGCGACCAGTTCCTCCAGCGTGTCGCGCACGACGAAATCGCGGCCATGCTGCTTGAAGGCTTCCACCGGCGCCGGCGCGTTTTTACCGATCGCGCGTTTGGCTACCTGCCGCCAGCTCTTGCCGGTCAGGTCGGGATTCTGTTCCGAGCCCGATAGCGCGAACTCGCGGCGGATGATCTGCTGGTCGAGAATGAACCAGCTGTAGTCATGGCCCGTGCGCCGCAGGTGTTCGAGCGTGCCCAGGGTGTCGAAGCCCGGCCACAAAGGCCCTGGCAAGCGTTGGCCGGTGGCATCGAACCAGAACGACGACGGGCCTGGAAGGATGCGTATCGCATGCCGGGGCCAGATCGGGTTCCAGTTCTCGATGCCTTCGACGTAGTGCCACATGCGGTCGCGGTTGATCAGCCGCGCGCCGACGCTTTCGCTGATGCCGAGCATGCGGCCATCCACGTGCGCCGGCACGCCGCTCAGCATGTGGACCGGCGGCGGCCCAAGGCGTTCGGGCCAGTTCTGCCGTACCAGCGAATGATTGCCGCCGATACCGCCAGACGCCACGATCACCGCCTGCGCATGCTGCTCGAAGCCATGCATCACGTCGCGTGAACTGGGTTTGCCGCGTTCCGTGCCATCGGGCGTCAGCACGTTGCCGCGCACACCGGTCACGGCGCCGCCTTCCACGATGAGTTCATCCACGCAATGGCGGAAGCCGAACTGCAGCAGGCCTTTTGCCTGTGCCTCGCGCGCACGCCGCACGAACGGTTCGATCACCCCGGGGCCGGTGCCCCAGGTCACATGGAAACGCGGCACCGAGTTGCCGTGGCCGATCGAGCCGTGGCCGCCGCGCTCGGCCCAACCCACCACGGGAAACCAGCGCATGCCCATGGCGTGCAGCCACGCGCGCTTTTCGCCAGCGGCGAAATCGACATAGGCTTCGGCCCAGCGGCGCGGCCAGTGATCTTCAGGGCGATCGAATGCCGCGGTACCCATCCAGTCGGCGAGCGCCAAGGCGTGCGAGTCGCGCACGCCCATGCGCCGTTGCTCCGGCGAGTCGACGAAAAACAGCCCTCCGAACGACCAGAACGCCTGTCCCCCCAGACTTTGTTCCGGTTCCTGCTCCAGCACCAGCACGCGCTTGCCGGCGTCAGCCAGCTCCGTGGCGGCCACCAGCCCTGCGAGGCCGGCTCCCACCACGACCACATCGCACCCGTCCCGCATCCCCCGCCTCCCCGTGGCGATTCGCGTTACCGAACCCCGAACTTAGCGTGGCCGGAAAGGCATTCCTAGGTGCGCTGCGTCATAGGCCGGAAGGCACGCCATGACCGACGACACGGCATGACGAGCGGCCCATGCCGGCGTGTCGTGCCGTGCTGCATCGTGCCCCTGAATGACGCGCGGCATACGCGCCCAGACAGCACACGGAGGGAGCAGGATGCGCACCACCCTGATGGCTTGCACGGTACCCGGGACCGGGTTCGTTCGATGCGCCGCAACACGGTTTCCTTTCCGCCAGCGCCACGGTTCGCGCACCCAGGCCCAGCCGTGACCAGGACAACAAGAAGCTGATTACAGCCACGGACAGTGCGCGCGCCGGCAGAGGCGACTTCGCGTACTGATCCACTGTCGGGGCTCCCCAGCACGACGTTTGGACCATGCCGGTTCCCGGCATGGTCCGTTTTGCCTGCGCCAGGACAACGGAACCTTGATTGACCGACTGCTAGGCTCGCGAGGTTTGTCATCCGAGGGACCACCATCCATGCACCAGCTCCTGGCCCGCCTGCCGCTTTCCGAGCGCAGCATCACCATGCTCATCAACCTCAGCCTCGCCCTGGTGATGCTGCTGGTCGGGCTATGGTTGGCCGCGCGCGTGGCCAACATAGGGCGGCGGGCCATGCATCGCGCCAACCTGGACCCGACGCTGACCGGCTTCCTGCGCAACCTTATTTACGGCGTGCTGGTCTCGGTGCTGATCGTGATGACGCTGCAACAGGCCGGCGTGCCGTCGGCCCCGCTGGTGGCGGCGCTGGGCGCGGGCGGCCTTGCCATCGGCCTTGCGCTGCAGGGCTCGCTCAGCAATCTGGCGTGGGGCGTGCTGCTGATCCTGTTCCGCCCGTTGAGCGTGGGCGATTACGTTCGCGCCGGCGCCATCGAAGGCACGGTGGAAGGCATCAGCCTGATGTACACGCTGCTGGTCATGCCGGACAACCGCGAGGCGATCGTGCCGAACGCCAAGATCGGCTCGGACGCCATCATCAATTTCAACCGGCGCGGTACGCGGCGTTTCGAGCTGAAAGTGGGCATTGGCTACAAGGACGACATCGGCAAGGCGATGGACCTGATCCGCCAGCTTTTCGCCGCCGACGCGCGCATCCTGACCGATCCCGCGCCAGGCGTGTGGCTGGACAGCCTGGATCAGGGCGCCGTGGTGCTGGTGATGCGCGCCTTTACGCGCAGTGGCGATTCCTGGGCCACGCAGACCGATGTCCTGCGCGCGGTGAAGGAGCGCTTCGATGCCGAAGGCGTCAGCATCCCGGTTCCGCAGCGCGAGGTGGCGGTGGTGCGAGGGGCGTTGCCGGAGCAGACCACCTGACCAAGTGGAATGCACCGGGAAGGCCTGATGGATCGCCGTTTTCGATGTTCCTGCGACAGATCGTCCGCCAGGCCGGAAAAAAGTCGTGCATACGTATGCGAATGGTGCCTTCAACCGATCCAAAAGCGTCCGGAACCGGGTCTCGTTCGCTATGATTAAAGCCTTACGCGGCCGTCATCCCCGCCGGCTCGCCATCGCCATCCGTAGGAGAAACCATGGCCGACCTTAAAGAAGCACGCGTTCCCGATATCGGCAGCGAGAATGTGCCGGTGATCGAAGTGCTGGTGAAACCCGGCGACAAGGTGGCCAAAGAGCAGGGCCTGGTCACGCTGGAATCGGACAAGGCGACCATGGAAGTGCCGGCCCCGTTCGCGGGCACGGTGAAGGAAATCAAGCTGAAGGTGGGTGACGAGGTGTCCGAAGGCACGCTCATCGCCATCATCGAAGCCGACGGCGAAGCGGCCGCGCCTGCTCCCACGCAGGCTGCGCCGGCCAAGGTGGAAACGCCCGCCAAGGCAGCCCCCGCTCCGGCTCCCGCGCCGGCACCGGCCGCCGCGCCCGCCGCTGGCGGCGGTGGCGTGCAGGAAGTGAAGGTGCCTGACATCGGCAGCGAGAACGTGCCGGTCATCGAGATCCTGGTGAAAGTGGGCGACAGCATCGCCAAGGACCAGGGCCTGATCACGCTGGAATCGGACAAGGCCACGATGGAAGTGCCGGCGCCGTTCGCGGGCGTGGTGAAGGACATCAAGGTCAAGCTGGGCGACGAGCTGTCCGAAGGCAGCGTCATCGCGCTGGTCGAAGCCGCCGGTGGCGCGCCCGCCGCTGCGCCGGCTCCCGCGCCGGCCGCCGCCAGGGTGGAGGCACCCCAGGTCGCGGAGAAGCCCGAACCCATGGGTGGCCGCGGCGTGCTCCCGGGCAACGTGCCGGAAGGCGACGTGGCGCCGACCGCGCGCCCGCCGTTCGACTCCAACATCGTCATGCCGGGTGATGCCCCGTACGCCAGTCCCGCTATCCGCGCCTTCGCGCGCGAGTTGGGCGTGGACATCCGCCAGGTGAAGGGTTCGGGCCGTGGTGGCCGCATCCAGCGCGACGACGTCACTGGTTACGTGAAACACGCGCTGGCCTCCGGCGCGCGCCCGGCCGGTGCCCCCGTGGCCGCCGGCGGTGGCCTCAACCTGCTGCCGTGGCCGAAGGTCGATTTCAGCAAGTTCGGCGAGATCGAAGAGAAGCCGCTGTCGCGCATCCAGAAGATCTCGGGTGCGAACCTCGCGCGCAACTGGGCGATGATTCCGCACGTCACCCAGCACGAAGACGCCGATATCACCGAGCTGGAAGCCTTCCGCAAGAAGCTCGGCGATGAGAACAAGGACCTGAAGATCACCCCGCTGGTGTTCCAGATCAAGGCCGTCGTTGCGGCGCTGAAGAAGTTCCCGCAGTTCAATGCTTCGCTGGACGTCACCGGCGAGAAGCTGATCCTCAAGAAGTACTTCCACATCGGCATCGCGGTGGATACGCCCGATGGCCTGGTGGTGCCGGTGATCCGCGACTGCGACAAGAAGGGCCTGCTGGATCTGGCCATCGAGCTCGGCGAGATCTCCAAGAAGGCGCGCGACAAGAAGCTCGGCCCCAACGAAATGTCGGGTGGCTGCTTCTCCATCTCCTCGCTCGGCGGCATCGGCGGCACGGCGTTCACGCCGATCGTCAACGCGCCGGAAGTGGCCATCCTCGGCGTGTCCAAGGCCGCCATGAAGCCGGTGTGGAACGGCAAGGAATTCGCGCCGCGTCTGGTGCTGCCGCTGTCGCTCAGCTACGACCACCGCGTGATCGACGGCGCACTCGCCGCGCGCTTCGCTTCCTATCTCGCACAGCAGCTCGGCGATATCCGCCGCCTGCTCCTCTGACGCGTTGACGTCTGCCTCTCCCCTCCGGGGGAGGGGGCTGGGGTGAGGGGCCAATCTTGCGAAGACGTCCTTTCACTGCGTAGCGAAAAGAAATCCAAGGATTCCCCATGGCAAGCACCATCGAAATCAAAGTCCCCGACATCGGCGGCCACGACAACGTGCCGGTGATCGAGGTGCTGGTGAAGGTTGGCGACACCGTCGCCAAGGAACAGAGCCTGATCACGCTCGAGTCGGACAAGGCCACGATGGAGATTCCGTCGAGCGCCGCCGGCGTGATCAAGGAGCTGAAGGTCAAGGTGGGCGACGAAGTGTCCGAAGGCGCGCTGATCGCCGTGCTGGAAGCCGCTGACGGCGCCGCCAAGGCGGATGCGCCGAAGGCCGCTGCTCCGGCACCCGCACCGGCGCCGGCTCCTGCCGCAGCGCCGGCACCGGCTGCCGCGCCCGCGCCGAAGGCCGCCGGTGCCTCGGGCCGCACGCCCGACATCGAATGCAAGCTGGTCGTGCTCGGCTCCGGCCCCGGCGGCTACACCGCCGCGTTCCGCGCGGCCGACCTCGACGTCGATACCGTGCTGGTCGAGCGTTACGCCACGCTGGGCGGCGTCTGCCTCAACGTCGGCTGCATTCCCTCCAAGGCGCTGCTGCACGCGGCCGCCGTGATCGACGAAGCGGAAGCGATGGCCGCGCACGGCGTCAGCTTCGGCGCGCCGAAGATCGACATCGACAAGCTGCGCGACTTCAAGACCAAGGTGGTCGGCAAGCTCACCGGCGGCCTGTCCAGCATGGCCAAGCAGCGCAAGGTGCGTACCGTGCAGGGCGTGGGTACCTTCGTCTCGCCGAACGAGATGGAAGTCCAGACGGCCGAAGGCACCAAGCTGATCCGTTTCGAGAACGCCATCATCGCCGCGGGTTCGCAGTCGGTGAAGCTGCCGGCCTTCCCGTGGGACGACGAGCGCATCATGGATTCCACCGGCGCGCTCGAGCTGAAGGAAGTGCCGAAGAAGCTGCTCGTCGTCGGTGGCGGCATCATTGGCCTGGAAATGGCCACCGTGTACTCCTCGCTCGGCAGCGAAGTGACCGTGGTCGAGTTCATGGACCAGATCATCCCGGGCGCCGACGCCGACCTGATCAAGCCGCTGGCGCAGCGCCTGGCCAAGAAGCTCAAGGGCGTGCACCTCAAGACCAAGGTGGTG
Organism: Dyella japonica A8; assembly: GCF_000725385.1. Lineage (NCBI taxonomy): Bacteria > Pseudomonadati > Pseudomonadota > Gammaproteobacteria > Lysobacterales > Rhodanobacteraceae > Dyella > Dyella japonica. Next base: position 1,319,719 of record NZ_CP008884.1, read on the forward strand.
GAAGCCAAGGCCACCAAGAAGGGCATCGAGGTCAGCTACGAAGGCGAGAGCATTCCGGAAACCACCGTGTTCGACCGCGTGCTGGTCGCCGTGGGCCGCTCGCCCAACGGCAACAAGATCGGCGCGGACAAGGCCGGCGTGGCAGTGACCGAGCGCGGCTTCATCAATGTCGACACGCAGATGCGCACCAACGTGCCGCACATCTACGCCATCGGCGACCTGGTCGGCCAGCCCATGCTGGCGCACAAGGCCACGCACGAGGCACGCGTGGCGGCGGAAGTCGTTGCCGGCATGAAGAGCTACTTCGATGCGCGCGTGATCCCGTCCGTCGCCTTCACCGATCCGGAAGTGGCATGGGTGGGCGTCACCGAACGTGAGGCGAAGGAAAAGGGCCTCAAGGTCGGCGTGGGCAAGTTCCCGTGGGCGGCCAGCGGCCGCGCCATCGGCATCGACCGCACGGAAGGCTTCACCAAGCTGATCTTCGACGAAGAGACCCACCGCATCGTCGGTGGCGCCATCGTCGGCCCGCATGCGGGCGACCTGATCAGCGAGCTTTGCCTGGCGATCGAAATGGGTGCGGAAGCGGCCGACATCGGCCTCACCATCCACCCGCATCCCACGCTGGGTGAGTCGGTGGGCATGGCGGCGGAAGTCTACGAAGGCACTATTACCGACCTGTACATGCCGAAGAAGAAAAAGTAAGTCGGCACTGTCGCTACGAAGAAAGAGCCCGGGACATCCCGGGCTCTTTTTTTGTGCCTGCGATCAGTTCGATTCGGTGAACTGGATCGACGGGTTGCTGCCGCCCGCCGTCGTGCAGCTGCCCAGGTTGAGGTTGTTGCTCTCGCCCGTGCTGCCGGAGTTGGCGACGCAGGACGGTGCCGTGGTGGAGCCGTTGGTCACCGCCAGCTTCACGGTGATGTGCGAGCCGCTGTTGAACTGCGCTTCCGAGCCACCCGCGTTGCCGACCACGTTGAACTCGCCGACCTTCCACACCTGCGCCAGGTACAGCACGCTGTCGGCGCCGCTGGAGCTGTAGGCCGTGGTGCCGTTGGTGAACACCACCGTGTCCTTGCCGCCGGCGGTGACGCCGCCGCTCAGCTTGACGTTACCCAGCTGGGTGGCTGGTACGTCCGGCGCGGTGGTGGCGGCGCTGTTCTTGTAGCAGTCGCCTGCGCCGTCGCTGCCGAAGCCGGTCGGGCAGCGCGTGCCACCGTAGTTGATCAGCCAGTACTGCATGAACACGGCGGCCGAGCCTTGCACTTCATAGTCGGGCGCGTAGACGAACTGCTGCCACACCGTACAACCCGAGTGGCCCCGGCAGGCGGAGGTGGTGTCGTTGAAACTGGAGTTGATCTGCAGCGAATACTCGTTCGGGCCAAGGATGCCGCCGCCGCCATACGCCGCCACGCCCACGCCGGTTTCCGACGTCACGCCCGTCACCGACGGGAATGTGCCCACGGCCTGCTTGATCAGGCTGGTGCTCTGCAGCGTGTAGTCGTTGCCATTGCCGGCGGTTTCCGCCGCACCACCGAACAGGCGGAAGCGCGGGGTCGGGGCAACGCGCGGCTGAAGCTCATGACAGGCGGTCTGGTGCCAGATGACGCTGGGGTACGTGGCCTGGAAGCAACCTTCCGACGGCGTGGCGATCTGCGCCATGGCTTCGCGCCAGCTGGCGCGTGCCGTTTCTTCCATCGGGCTGACGTACGTCGCAGCCTGCATGGAAGCGCCGCCCGAAGGCGCGGCGTAGACAGCGGGAAGGAGGGCGGCGCTGATCAGGCCCGCGAGCAGCGCAATCTTGGTGTTTGCACGCATTGAGTATCTCCCTTGGAACGCGAATGGTCATGGGTTGTCGACCGCGGACGATTCCGTCGGCCGATGACAGGCAACAACTCACCTACACGCCGGCAACCCGAGGGTTGCAGCGAATCTCTTGCGATCTCATGGCTCCTTCCGGACGACGGAAGGTGAAGACTTCCCCAGTCACGAGCACTCGGGGAAACAGGGTGTCCCCTGAGCACTCAGGAGCGTTTGGTAACCCATGCGTCGCGCCGTTGCAAATCGAAAAAAAGTGCGTCGTTCGATGTAAGGAACACGACAGAATGCCTTGCATCGATCAAAGCGACACGAGGCATTGAGAACAAAGCAAATATCGTCTCGTCGACGCGAGAGGACGCATCATCGTTGACGACGGTGCCCGCAAAAAAGCGCGAGCGTGAAAGTCGTCATCACAATGGCTTGTTGCAAGACTCGTTCATGACTGTCGTGGTCATGCAAAAAAGTGCCTAAAACAAGCCATTTTTGACATGGTCGACATGTCTGTGATGCGCTGCACATTTCATGCGGAGCGGTACGACGAAGTTGTGACTGCTTCGTGAAGTCGTCCGGCGACCATGGTCGTCGCCGACGATGCAACGTGGATGTCTTGCGTGAAAGCGAGGTCTTGCAGGAAGGAAATCTCGCTACGAGATGGATTGCCAGCTCACGCGGCCTGGCATGGCAAAGGCAACGCCGTGCCGTGGCGCTGCCGTTCCATCAGGCGTCCGGTGTCATTGGCCGATAGGGTCCAGCGCCGCCTTGATCGGTGTCGAGGCATCCTTCAGGTATTGGATGGTTCCCCGCGTGCTGACGATCATCTGCTGCGACATACTCAGAAACTCCATCGGATCGACATCCTTGCCCAGGCGAATGCGCGTCTGCAGGTCGATCATGCGTGGTGCATTGAGCGCCAGGGTGGCGTTGTGCGTGGTCCAGTTCGCGGTTTCGCGCAAGGCCGCGTAGGCGACGGCGTAGCGGTGCAGGTGATCCGCGTCGATCCAGGTGGCCGACTGGTTGGCGACGGCCACGTCCCAGGCCTGGCTGTTGAAGGCCGGCCAGTTGATGGCAAGGGTGAAGCCTTTGCTCTGCTCCCGGATGTGCTTGTTGATCTCCACATCCGACAGCCCCTTGCGAACGTCGTCGCTGATGGCCGTGTCGAGGGCGATCAGCGGCTCGAGCTTCTTCTCATCCATGTCGATGGCGGCCTGGATGTCGCGCAGCGTGTTGCCCAGCTCCGTGTTGATCTGCTCGCTCGCGTGCTCGGCAGCATGTCGATGGTGCGCGTGCTCGATCCACTGTTCCAGGCCAAGGGCGGTGAGGATGCTGAGCACGATCATCAGGTAATGCTGCAGGAACTCGCGCAGCGAATGCCACTTCACCTTGGGTACTTCGACATGCATGGGGTTTCGTCCATGGAGGGTATGAAGCAGCTTAGTGCCGCGCGGCAGCGGCGACGCGTGTCATTCGTCGTAGCCAAGCCGGGCCATGACCGGCCGGAGGATCGGCAACACCGGCTCGAACTTTTCGCGGTAGGCGTGCCACCGGTTCACCGCCTTGCGATGAATGCCCTCGGTGACCTGCGCATAGCTCGGCGTGCTGATGTAACCCTTGGCGCGGGCATGTTCGGCGAAGTGGGCCATCGGCGCCGTGTCGTCCACGTCGAGGAACTGGCCCAGGCGCACGACGTGCTCATCGAAGCGGCTGACCACCGATTCATAACGCCATTCGAGCACGCGCGGCGCGAACACCTCGACCTGCCGGTACCAGTGTTCGAAGGCCTGCACATAGCCCTCGGCCAGCCGTTGCAGCGACGAGCAGAGCACCATGAAGGGCGGTGAGCGGAAGGGAAGCATGTAGCAGCTGAGCAGCACATCGCAGGGATGGCGCAGGCACATGATGATGCGCGCTTCCGGGAACAGGCGCGCGATCATGGGCAGGCAGAGCATGTTGAGCGGGTTCTTGTCGACGAGCCGCCGTTGCCCGAGGTCCGGAAGGACCTTGGCCGCCATGTCGCCATAGATCGCGCGCAGCTGGTTCGCTTCGCCCTGCGTCATGCGGGCCAGATCGTTCGGGTACGACTGGCCGGCGGCCTGCATGCGTCCGATCAGCTCGTAGACGAAACCCCGCTCGTCCATGGAGCGGAAGTCCGGGTGCGAGTCGAGCATCTGCTCCAGCAGCGTCGTGCCCGAGCGCGGAAAACCCACCACGAAGACCGGGCTTTCCCGGCTGGACGGGGCGGTCAATGGCGTCCAGCGGTCATGCTCGCGATGGCTGACACCGTGCGCCGTCATGGTCAGCGCGTGGCTGCCTTCGACGGTGAGTTCGGGCACCAGCGCGCTGGCGAGGTTCCATTGAATGGCATGGGCCCGTTCGGCGGCCTGCCAGGCTTCTTCGCGGCGGCCTTGCTTGTCCCGCGCGCCCGCCAGTCCGAATGCAGCGGTTGCGCTCGCCTCGGGCGCGTCGTCCCGGGCAAGCAGGTGTTCGTACAGTTCCGCCGCCAGTTCGGGCTGTCCGCGACGCAGTGCGATGGCCGCACGGGCCTGCCACAGCGCAGTGATCAGGGCGGGTGCGTGATCCTGTGGCGACGCCAGCACGTGCGCGGGTATGCGATCCAGTTCCGCCTGTGCGAGCTCGGTCTGGTTGCTGCGTTCGTGCATGGCCCCGCGAAGGACTGCTAGCCGCCACGACATGGCCTGCGCGTCCGGCCCGTCCGGCAGTTCGGCTTGCGACAGCACGTGGAAGGCGGTGGCCTGGTCGCCCTGGCCGGACAGCATCGTGGCCAGCAGCAGCGCTTGTTCCGCCGGCTGGGGCGGCCAAGTGGCCGCACCGGCGAGCATCGCCTCTTCGCCCTGGTTGTCGCCGCACTGGTGACAGGCATGGGCCGCCTGCAGCCGCGCATCGACGAATCCCGGGATGAGCTGCACGGCATCGAGCAGCGCATGGCGCGCCTGCAGCCAGCGTTGCTGCTGTGCATACAGCAGGCCAAGGTTGTAGTGGACCTGGGCTTCCTGCGGCGCGAGTGTGCGTGCCTGCAGCAATGCGTGCTCGGCGCTTTCAAGATCGCCCAGCTGGCGTGCCACGACAGAGAGGTTGTTCCAGTACTCGGGAACCTGCGGGTGGCGGCGCACCAATCGCTGGAAGCTGTCCAGCGCATCCTGCAGCTGCCCGTTGCCCTGCTGGGCCGCGCCCAGCAGCAGCAAGGCGGTTTCGTCGCTGTCTTCGGTATCGCGCAGTGGCTCGCCGAGGGACAGCACGGTGGCCAGGTCGCCCCGATTGTAGGCGGCGAGCATGCGTGCGGTGCGTTCCGCGGTGGATGGCGAGTGATTCGTCATCCCTGAATCCTAGCAGCGGGATGGCCGCGACGGATTCGTCGCGGCCATCCGGCCATGGTGCCGGTCAGATCAGAACTTGACCGTCGCGCGAGCCCAGTAGTAGCGGCCCATCACGTCGTACGTGGCGGTATCGACGTTGTAGTTCGACCCGTTCTCGTAGGCGAGCGGCGGGGTCTTGTTGCTGAGGTTGTCGATGCCCACGTCGAAGCGGGTGTGGATCTTCGCCCACTCGTAACCAGCCTGGATGGAGTGATACAGCACGGAAGCCATCGGTGCGCTGCCGCCGGTATCCAGGTTGGCATTGAGGTTGGTCACCGGGTGGATGTAGCGCGACTGCCACTGGGCGCTCCACGGACCCATCGCCCAGTTGAGCGTGAGCGTGCCGCGCCAGCGGGAGATGTTGCCGAACTGCGTACCAAAGGTGCCGGCGTAGTTGATCGACTGCGCGCCCGGCTGGCCGGGGGTGGCATCGTTCTTGTACGTGGCGATGTAGGTGGTGTTGAGGCCGGCCTTGAAGTTGCCCGGGTCCACGCCGCCGATGTCGAAGTGCGGGATGGCGTAGTTCAAGGTGAAGTCGACGCCGCTGGTGCTCAGATTGCCCAGGTTCACGACAGGCGTATTGATGTAGTTCACCGCGCCGGCCAGCTTGTTGGTCTGGTCATAGCGGTTGATGTACGAGCAGTACGGGCTGTTGTTGTTGTTGAAGCAAGCGTTCACGACGGTCTGCGCCTGAACCGGCGTCAGCGTGTCGCTGAGGTAGATGTGCCAGAAGTCGAGTGAGCTCGACAGGCCCGTGAGCCAGCTCGGCGAGTAGACCAGGCCGATGTCGATCGACTTGCCCTGCTCAGGCTTGAGCTTGGAACCAATCGCGGCGGCACCCGAGTAGTAGCCGGTGACCTGGCCCAGCGGGTTGCCGCTCCAGCCCACCGGAACGTTCTGGCAGGCCGCCGAATGCGCTGCCAGCTGTGCCGCGTTGAGGTTGACGCAGGGGTCGGTCAGGTTGGGACCGGCCACGGTGCGACCGTCGTACAGCTCGTCCATGTTGGGCGCGCGGAACACCTGCGAGATCGTGCCACGCATCAGCAGGTCGGCGATCGGGCGGTACTCGATGGCGATCTTGCCGTTGGTGGTGTTGCCCGAGGAGTCATAGTCCGAATAACGCAGGCCCACGTCGACGTTCAGCGAGTAGGCGAAGGGCTGTTCGGACAGCAGCGGGATCAGTGTTTCGGCATAGAGTTCCTTCACCGTGTCGCTGCCGCCACCCGGCGAGCCGCAGGCTTCGGACAGCACGACGCAGGTGTTGGTCACCGGATCGAGGATCGCGTCGGACGTGACGTTGTACGTCATCGACGTCTTGCGATACAGCGCGCCCACCGAAAGCTGCATGGTGCCTGCGGGCAGATCCCACAGTTCACCCGACGCGTTCGCCTGCGCCTGCTTCATGGTGTTGGTGAGGGTGTACTGCGGCGCATCCACGCCCTTCCTCAACAGCGCCGTCACCGCCGGATCGGCCTGGTTGAAGATGTTGGCGCCGGCGTCGATGGCGGCCTGGAAGGCCGGCACGTTCACTTCGTTGTAGTTGGTCTGCTCGCGGTGCGAGTGGCCGTAGTTGACGCTGGCGTCCCAGATCCAGCTGCTCTGGCCAAAGTTGCCGCGCAGGCCCGCGTTGATCTGTTCATTCGTGGTGGTGAAGGTGTGCAGGCGGGTGCCCAGGCCCGTAAGGCGGGTGTTGAAGGCATAGCCGCTGTCGGCGCCCGGTGCGGCCGGATCGACCAGGGTGCCCTGGCTGAAGGTAACGCCGAACGGGTTGTTCGGATTGCTCGCCAGCACGTGCCAGCCATCGCCCACGCCGGTCGGCGCCGGGGCATCCTGGCCCGACGAGTTGGTGTGGTTGTAGAACGCCTGGCCGAAGAACGTCACGTTGTCGTTGAACTTGTAGTTGCCGCCGACGAAGACGTTGGTGCGTTCCTGCTTCTGCTGGATGTAGTTGAACGCGTTGTAGTTGTACGTGTCGTTCGCGTTGCTGAAGCAGCGATAGTTGCCGAGGCTGCTGCCATTGCCGTTGGCCAGCGTCACATAGGCATTGCCTTGCGAGTTGATTTCGCAACCACCCGGCGTCTTATCTCCCAGCGGCCCCCCTGCCGGCACGAGAATACGGCCGGTCGGAATGCTGTGCGAACCCGACGCCTGCGGGCCGCCGTTGTACAGATACAGCTGTCGGGCCGAGAAGTCGCGACGCGGCGCGAGCACCGGGTCGTACTTGTTGTAGTCGACACCGGCGTAGACGTTGCCCTGCTCGCCACTGGCGCCGATGGTGAACTGCGCACCGTGGCGCTGGCCGTCACCATGGTCGGAGATTCCGTCGTTGACGCTCAGCTCCGCGCCCTTGAAGTCCTTGCGCAGGATGAAGTTGACCACGCCGCCGATGGCGTCGGAGCCGTACACGGTCGAGGCACCCTCGGCCAGCACGTCCACGCGCTCGATCATGTTCTGCGGAATCATGTTGAGGTCGGCATTGGCCAGGCGCTGGCCGTCTACCAGCACCAGGGTGCGGGTCGTGCCGAGGCCACGCAACGACACGCGGGCCGCGCCGTCGCCACCTTCCAGCGTGGGGCTCGCGCCGCCGCCGCCGTTGCTGTTGTTCTGCGTGTTGGTGGCATTACCCGCGACGCTGGGCAACTGCTGCAGCACGTTGCCGAGGGTGGGGCTGCCGTTGTTGGTGATCGCGTTGCGGTCGAGCGTGACGACCGGGCTGGCTGTTTCGGCGTCCACGCGGCGGATCAGCGAGCCGGTCACCGAAACGGCGGTAAGTGTTTTCGCGCTGGATTGCTTGGGCTGTTCTGTGGTGCCCTGGCTCTGCGCGTTCGATGCGTCCTTGTTCGTTGTTGCGTCCTGCGCCTGAGCCATGGCGGCCGTGGAAGCGATACCGACGGAAAGCGCCAGACGTACCGCTATCGACAGACGATTGTAATTGGACTGCATGGATGTCTCCCCGAATTTTTAGGCAAAAGAGTCCCCGCTATAGGCGCCTGGACGTCTATAGGTATTGCACCGCTTGTTGGGTTCCCCGCAGTCACTCTTTCAGGAAATCGGGACCGAGACAAGGCCTCTTTAACAATTCTTTCGGTCGCCGAACACCTACAGCTGTGGTTTCAGTTGAAACCAATGGCGCCGAAGAGATCGCTTTGCGCGGCAAAACTGTCTGCATCCACGAAGCCCGCCAGGCCCACGCCCACCAGCCGATAGCGCAGATCCGCCGGGCGTTCGACGCGATCACGCAGGGCGCAGGCGACGTCGGCAACTTCTTGCGATGAGCCGGGGCGTGTCGATGGCGTGAAGCTTCGCGTGAGCGTATGGAAGTCCGAGGTCTTCAGCTTCAGCACCACCGTGCGCGCCACGCGTGCGTGCGGGCCGCTGGCCTCGCGCTGGTGCGCCGCCCACGCCTTTTCCGCCAGGCGGCGGATGTGCGGCTCGATCTCCGCCAGCGTGAGGTCGCTTTCGAAGGTGTCTTCCGCCGACACCTGCAGGGTCGGGCGGTCGGGCTGCACGACGTGCTCGTCGATGCCCAGCGACAGCTCGTGCAGGCGCCGGCCCCAGCGCCCGAAGCGCTGCTCCAGCGCCAGCGCGTCCAGCGCCCGGAGGTCGGCGACGGTGGCAATGCCCAGTTCGGCCAGCCTCGCCTCCATCACCTTGCCGACGCCGGGAAGGCGTCCCACCTCCAGCGGCGCCAGAAAGGCCTCCACCTGGTTCGGGCGGATCACGAACAGGCCATCGGGCTTGCGCCAGTCCGAGGCTATCTTGGCGAGGAACTTGTTGGGCGCCACGCCGGCGGAGGCGGTGAGCTGCGTTTCGTCGCGAATGGCGCTGCGGATAGCTTCGGCGGTGGCCGTCGCCGAGGGCAGTTTCGTGTGCGTGGTGGTGACGTCGAGGTAGGCCTCGTCCAGCGACAGCGGTTCGATCAGGTCGGTGTGGCGCGCGAAGATCTCGCGAACCTGCCGCGATACGGCCTTGTAGCGCGTGAAGTCGGGTGGCACGAAGATCGCCTGCGGGCACAGGCGCTCCGCCCGCACTGCCGGCATGGCCGAACGCACGCCGAACTTGCGGGCCTCGTAGCTGGCGGCGCACACCACCGAGCGTGCACCGCGCCACGCCACCACCACGGGTTTGCCGCGCAGCGAGGGATCGTCGCGCTGCTCCACCGACGCGTAGAACGCGTCCATGTCGACGTGGATGATCTTGCGAGGCTGGGACGGCACAACGGGACACGGGGCGAAGGGGAGGCACAGTCAACCACGAAACCGCGGCGTTGGCGCGTGGCGTGGGTCGCATGGCCTGTTGCGCACAGGAACGCCGGCCACTTGTGGGAGCGCACCCTGTGCGCGACAGCTGCCGCCTTATTGCCAAGGTGTATGCAGGCTCTCGTCCACGCGCTGTTCTTCCAGTTCCACGAAGGTGTGGAGATCGAAGGTGTCGAGCCGGAAGCGCTGGGCCGCCGTAAAAAACGCCATCAGCGACAGGATGCGCTGCGGATTGCGCGCCCACGGCGGCACGTAGACGGCGCGCGCGATCAGGCCGTCCTGCAGGTAAGGGCTGAGCGTGATGACGTCGGAGGTGGTCACGCGGCCGGCGAACAGCAGCGGCAGCATCTCCACGTGGCCCGCCTGCAGCACCTTGCGGATGAACACATAGATGCCCATCACGCCTTCCAGGTAGGCGGCATCCTTGGTGAAGCAGATGCGGCCGCGCGGATCGCCGCCACGGAAGATGCGTGCGGCGCTCTGGTAACTCTCCACCGGCGACTGGCCGGCGTCGAGAAAGCCGCGGAACACGTCGATGAAGTCCGCGCCATCCAGCGCGTTCTTGACCGCGACCACGCGCAGCGCAATGCGACGGAGTCGGTTGAGGTCGATCGAGCCGGTAATGATCTCCGAGAACGTCGCCAACCCTTCCTGCGCGCGGGTGGTGCGCGGCGCGCCCAGGCCCAGCGATTTGAAGTAAGGCTGGTGCTTGCCATTGAGCAGCGTCGCCGTATGCACGAAGGCTTCGTGTTCGGTGAGTTGCTCCAGGTCCAGTGCGGAAAACAGCGCCGTCGAACGCAGGTTGATGCTCTTGCTTCCCGCCGTTGCCTTGGACGGCAAGTCGGGGTCGAGCACGACTTTCACCTCGTCCTTGTCGAAGAACGGGCCCAGCCGTTCGCGCAGGCGCTGGGCAAATTCCTCCGCGGGAATGTCCGCCGGCACGTGTGGGATGCCTTCGCGGCTGATCAGGTCGTCGCTGATGGTGAGCAGATCCCTGGCGGCATCCACGGCGTTGGAGGTCTGCCCGGGATAGATCGTGTCGGGACGCCCGTACAGTGCCGTCGAGCAACGGGTGAAAGCCGCCGTGCCGATGCCCATCAGCATTTGCGCGGCGGTGAGATAGCTCCACGCGGTCTTGAACAGCCAGTCGCCGATGGGGTGGCCACGGTCCAGCCTGGCCATGATGGTCTTCAGGGTGGCCGTCTCGCCGGTCAGGTCCGGCTGGTGTATGGGGGGCTGAGGCAGTACCGGGTTGCCCTTCTCCCAGGAAGCCATGAAGGCCGCCTCCATGGTCTGTGGCCAGTCGATGGCCTTCAGCACGCGGATCTTCTTGCCCACGGCGACCAGTTCGCGGTCGCCTGCCAGCAGGGGGCCAAGGGTTTTGTCGTCCTCGGGGGGGACGAGGCTCGCAACGGTGCTCATGGTGCCTCCGGGCAATGCTTCAGCAGGGGAAGGGGAGCCGGATCGCGTTGGCGACCGAAGCCCTGACTATGGCCGGGGCGGGCAGCGCCCGATAGCGAAAAACTACTGATTGCCTTGGAGATTTCGTGGCATCGAGGGCGGTTTGCCGATCACGGCGACCGCGTGACCTTGCGGGGACCTGCCGTTGCGCCCCTCTTGCAGGGGCGGGCAACCGCGTGTCTTCAGCCAGTCGAACAACCGGCCGCAGTCCGCTATCGTCCGTGCTTCCCACCTGTCGCGAAGGAAGCCGTGCCGCCCCATGACTGCTGAGACTTCTTCCGCCTATCTGCGCCGCCTGGGCACCTGGGATGCGGCGGCCATCGTGATCGGTGGCGTCATTGGCGGAGGCATCTTCCGCACCGCTTCCACGGTGGCCGAGCGCACCGCCTCGGGCGCGCAACTGCTGACGCTGTGGGCCATCGGTGGCCTGCTCACCCTGGCCGGCGTGCTCTGCTACGCGGAGCTGGGCGCGCGGCGGCCGCATGCGGGCGGTGTCTACATCTATCTGCGCGAGGCGTTCGGGCAGTTGCCGGCCTTCCTGTTCGGCTGGACCATGGCGCTCATCAATTACCCCGGCAGCGTGGCGGCCGTGGCCACTACCTTTGCGGACTATTTGTGCGCGGCCGTGGGGCTGGACACGCGGATGTGGGTGAAGCCGGTCGCGGCGGGCGCCATTGCCTTCATCGTGGGCGTGAACTTCTTCGGCATCCGCGCCGGCTCCCGCATGCTCAATGTGTTCACCGTGCTCAAGCTGACCGCCATCGCATTGCTCGTGGTGGTGGGCGTGGTGCTGGCGCACGGGCAGTTCGGCGCCGTGCTGGCGACGGATACGGCCCACCCGGTGGCGCCCGGCGCGTTCTTCGGGGCGTTGCTGCCGGTGCTCTTCTCCTATGGCGGCTTCCACTACCTCAACGACCTGGCCGGCGAAGTCCGCGAACCGCAGCGAACCCTGCCGCGCGCGCTGGGCCTGGGCCTGGGCGGCGTGGTGATCTGCTACGTGATGGTCAACTTCGCTTACCTCGCGGGCCTGGGCCATGCCGGTCTTGCGGCCAGCCAGGCGCCGGCCGCCGACCTGATGCGCCGCCTGTTCGGCGAGAACGGCGCCACCGTGATCGCCATCGGTATCGCCTGCTCCACCTTCGGCTATTGCAGCATCGCCATTGCCGGCGGCGCGCGCGTGCTGCAGACCATGGGCGCGGACGGCATGTTGTTCAACGCCGTGGGTCGCATCCATGCGCGCTCGCACGCGCCGCGCGTGGCACTGGCGGTGCTGGGTGGCTGGGCCATCGTGCTGGTGGTTTCGGGCAGCTTCGGCCAACTGGTGGACTACACCACGGTGGGCGAGTGGTTGTCGCATGCGTTCGGCATCGCCACGCTGTTCTGGTATCGCCGGCGTTTTCGCAACGAGCCGTCACCGTATCGCGTGCCGTTCTATCCGGTCTTGCCGCTGCTGTTTGTCTGCACGGTGCTCGGCGTGATCATCGTCACCTCCATCAAATCGCCGGGCGATGCCGGCATGAGCCTGGCGCTGATCGCCGCCGGTGCGCCGGTGTATTACGTGTGGCGCGCGTGGCAACGGAGGCGGGCTGCATGAATTTGCGTTTGCACGGCAGGCCAATCCAGCAAGGCAGCCTTCAGACGGCGCAGGCATACTGCCGCCAATTCCACGTACTGAGCCGCCGATGAACCGGATCGCTCCCCTTGCCGTTGCCTGCCTGTTTGCCCTCGCGGGTTGCCACAAGGCCAGTGATACCGATCAAGCGGACCTCAGCCGGGCGGCCGCTGCCGCGTCAGCGCACGCCGCTGTCCCCGCCACCGCCGCCAGCAGTGGCGCCGTGCCGGCACCCGCGACGCCCCAGACCTCGCTCGATCACGTGACCCTCGACGGCAAGCCGGTCACGGTCGACGGCATGTCGTTGCAGCGCTATGTGTTCCAGCCATCGCCGCAGCCGCAGGTCACGGTGGTATTGAGCAAGGGCGACTGGTCGAAGGAAGGCTCGCTCCGCGTGGATATGCAGAACGCGATGTCGTGGCCGGTCACGCTGACCGTCGACATCGACGGGGTCAAGGAGGGCGAGCACCTGCGCGCCACGCTTGGCATTCCCGCGGGCCCGCCGCAGACGCTGGTGATTCCGCTGCACGCCACCTCGCCGCGTGCGATGGGCATGCAGGCCGGTCCGCCGATGCCGTATGTGTCAGGCGGCAAGCGCCTGTTCGTGGCGACGACGGTGGAAGGCTCGCTTGATCTTGCGCACGTGAAGTCGGTGCGCCTGGGCATGCCCTCGCCCAACGCGGCACAGACCCTGCTGTTCGGCAAGCTCGATACCTCGCGTGGCGATCACGATCTGCGCGATGCCTACACCGGCATCGTCGATGCCTGGGGCCAGTACACGCGTGGCCAGTGGCCGGGCAAGGTGGATTCCGATGACGCCCTGCGTGGCGTCCGTCCCAAGTCCAAACTCAAGTCGAAGCCGGGTGCCCCGGCGCCCGCGGCTACGCCCGCAACGGCGTCGGCGCACAAAGGCTTCGACCGCTATGGCGGCCGCACCGACCTGCCCGCATTCAAGGCCAGCGGCTGGTTCCGCACGGAAAAGCGTGATGGGCGCTGGCAACTGGTGACGCCGGAAGGGCACGCGTTCTTTTCGCTGGGCGTGAATGTCGTCGACGACGATGGTGGCCGCACCTATATCGACGGCCGCGAATTCATGTTCAAGGACCTGCCGCGCGACAGCGGCCGCTGGGCGCCGTTCTACGGCACCACCGGCAAATCGACGGGTGGCCAGCAGGCATCGGCGGGCATCGCCTACCACCAGGGCAAATGGTTCGACTACTACTCGGCGAACCTGTTCCTTGCCGATGGTCGCCATTGGCGGCAGGCGTGGCGCACGCGCACCATCGAACGTCTCGACCACTGGGGCTTCAACACGCTGGGCAACTGGAGCGACGACGCGCTGAGCCAGATGCACCGCATGGCATACACGCGCTCGGTGAACATCGCCGGCACGTTCGGCAATGTCTCCAGCGGCTACGACTACTGGGGCCGCATGCCCGATCCGTTCGATCCGCGTTTCGCGCAGGCTGCTGACGCCGCCGCCGCGCAGGCGGCGAAGGAAGTGCGCGACGATCCGTGGATGCTCGGCTACTTCGCCGACAACGAACTGGCGTGGGCCGGCCAGGGCCCGCAGGGGCGCTGGGGGCTCGCACAGGGCACCTTGCGCGGCGAAGCGCGCAGCCCGGCCAAGCAGGCGTTTATCGCAGCCCTGAAGAAAAAATACGGTACGCCGGCGAAGCTCGCCGCCGCCTGGGGCATCGCGCTGGATTCGTGGGATGCACTGAACGCCACCAACTTCGCGGCACCGACTCCGGAAGACGCGCATCCGGCCATCGCCGATGACTACAGCGCGTGGCTGCGCACCTACGCCGATCAATACTTCCGCACGGTCGCGCAGGCGATCCACAAGCATGATCCGCATCACCTGTTCCTGGGCGGACGCTTCGCGGTGCATACGCCGGAAGCCGTGGCGTCATGCGCGCAGTTCTGCGACGTGGTGAGCTTCAACGGCTATGCCGACGTGCCCGAGCACGCCTTCGATGCGGCGGCGTTCGCCAAGCTCGACAAGCCAGCGCTGATCTCGGAATTCCATTTCGGCTCCGACGACCGTGGCCCGTTCGGCAAGGGCATCGTGCCGACCTGGAACGAGCAGCAGCGTGGCGAGGCATATGCGCACTACGTGGCCGACGCCGTGGCCAATCCCGTCATTGTCGGCGTGCACTGGTTCCAGTATGTCGACCAACCTGTGACCGGTCGTTTGATCGATGGCGAGAACGCGCATATCGGCCTTGTCGCCATCACCGACCGGCCGTTCACGCACTTCATCGACGCCGTGCGCGAGGCGAATCGCAAGACGGGGTATTGAGCGAAGCGTTCACCCTGTGGGAGCGCACCCTGTGCGCGACTCGCCACATCCCGGCTGAGGAAACGTGCGGCGTTGCAGTCGCGCACAGGGTGCGCTCCCACAAGGGCTGATGCTCAGGCCAGGCTGGTCGCCGCGCCAAACGCCAGCGCCATCACTACGGCCACCGCCAGGCAGGCACTGGCGGGCCGGATGCGATGCGCGTCCACGCGTGGAATGAGCCGCCACAACACGAACACGCCGATCAGCATGTCCAGCACCAGTGCGCCGCGGAACAACGGCGAGCCCAGCAGCGGCGCATAAGGCGGTTTCGTATGCCCCTCGTGCATGGCGACACCGGCGACGATCAGCAGGCCGGCGAGGCTCCATACCAGGCAGGCGAGGTAGGTGCGGTTGAACACCACCGGGCAGCGTTCGGCCCAGCGCAGCACCGACCACGCGATAATGGCGAAGAACAGCGCGCCGATGCTGCTGTAGAGCACCCACCAGAGCAGGGTGCTGATGAGGGTGAGCAGGGTGGTCATTCAGCGATGTCCTGTGGTTTTTTGCTCGTCATTCCGGCTCACCCCGAAAAGGGAGCAAGGGCCGGAATGACGGGTAGGCGAGGGTGTTAGACGCCGATACGCCGCAGCAGCTTGTCCATCAACCACGCTGGTCCCACCAGCAGGTAGGCCAGGTCGGTCAGGAAGCTCGGCCGGCGCCCTTCGATGGCATGGCCCACGAACTGCCCGACCCACGCCACCACGAACACGCCGATGCCGGTGAGCAGCAGCGTGTGCGGGCCCAGCGTGCGATACGCGAACTCGGTGAGCAGGCACAGCAGCACCAGCGCGACGAACAGCCCGGCGGCGATGCGATGCGACTGCTTCCAGTACCACGCGAACGCCAGCACCAGCGCGGCCACCGCCCAGAAGCCGGGGCGGCCGATCATGGGCGGCACCGGGATGGTCCACATCATGGCGATGGCGCACCACACGATCAGCGGCACGCAGATCCAGTGCAGCAGGCGATTGGTGGGGTTCTGGTGGTCGTTGCTGTAACTGTCGAGCCAGCGCTGCATGCGAGCCTCAGTCGACGGTGATGTTGGCCAGGCGCTGCAGGGCTTCGGCGTACTTGGCCGCGGTGGCGCCGGTCACGTCGGCGGGCACGTGCGGGCCCGGGGCCTTCTTGTTCCAGTCCAGCGTTTCCAGATAGTCGCGCACAAACTGCTTGTCGTAGCTCGGCGGGCTGATGCCGACCTGGTAGGAATCGGCCGGCCAGAAGCGCGAGGAGTCCGGCGTGAGCATCTCGTCCATCACGTAGAGCTTGCCGTTCTCGTCGGTGCCGAACTCGAACTTGGTGTCGGCGATGATGATGCCGCGCTCGGCGGCATAGGCCGCCGCCCACTGGTAGATGGACAAGGTGGCCTCGCGCACCTGCTCGGCGAGTGCCGGGCCCACGGCGGCCACCACCGCGTCGAAGCTCACGTTCTCGTCGTGGTCGCCCACGGCGGCCTTGGTCGACGGGGTGAAGATGGGTTCCGGCAGCTGCTGGGCCTGCTTCAGGCCGGCCGGCAGCTTGATGCCGCACAGCGAGCCGGTGGCCTGGTAGTCCTTCCAGCCCGAACCGATGAGGTAACCGCGCGCGATGGCCTCCACTGGCACCGGCTTCAGCCGGCGCGTCACCACGGCGCGCTTCTCGTAAAGCTTCAGGTCGGTGCCGGCGGGCAGCACGTCGGCCAGAGGCACGTCGAGCAGGTGGTTGGGCACCAGGTGCGCGGTCTTGGCGAACCAGAAGTTGGAGATCTGCGTGAGCATCTCGCCCTTGCCCGGGATCGGATCGGGCAACACCACGTCAAAGGCCGACAGGCGGTCGCTGGCCACGATCAGCAGCCGATTCTCCGGCAGCGCATAGACGTCACGCACCTTGCCGCGGTGGATCAGGTCCAGGCCCGGGAGGTTCGATTGCAGCAGGGTGGTGGGCACGGTCGTTCGCTCCTGGAAGGCCGGCCTGGCGCTCCAGGACGGGAAAACGGGGAAGACGGCCCGGGACGGGCCGGCGATCAAGCGGGCAATTGTAGCGGGTGGCGCCCCTTCGCGAGGCGTCGCCGCGGCATGGCATCTCCCGGCGGGACTTCCGGTGGCTGCTAGAATCGGCGCTTTTTGAGCCCGGTCCTTTGAACATGGTCCAGTCGTCTTCCCGCCTCGCATGGCTTGCACGGTGCATGGTCGCCGCCTCGCTGGCGTGCGGCGCGGCGTTGGCGCATGCGGCGGGGCCCGCGAAACCGACGCGCCTGGGCCTGTGCGCGGCCTGCCATGGCGAAACCGGCATGGCGCAGGTGCCCGGTGTGCCCAACCTCGCCGGGCAGAAGCTGGATTACCTGCGCGATGCGCTCAAGCAATACCGCGACGGTCGCCGCAACGTACCGCAGATGCGCGCGGCCATCGGTCCCATGAGCGACGCTGATCTCGATGAACTGGCGCGCTGGTTCAGCGCGCAGGCGCCGTCCCACCAAGGCAACCCATGAATTTCACCTGGACCATCTGGCTCGCCCTGCTTGGATTGATCTTCGGCCACGGCTTGCCCGGCGCCGTGGTGGGCGGCATCACCGGCTTCATCATCGACAGCCTGCGTCAGGGCCAGCGCAAGCGGGCCACGCCGGAAGCGGGCGGTTACATCAGCCCCTTGTTCGCCCTGCTGGGTGCGGTGGCGAAATCCGATGGCCGCGTGTCCGAGGCGGAGATCGCCATTGCCGAGCGCCTCATGCAGCGCATGGGCCTGGAACATGACCAGCGCAGGCAGGCCATCACCGCCTTCAACGCGGGCAAGGCACCGGAGTTCAACGTCACCCCGGCCATCGAGGAACTGCGCCGCTGGGTGGGCCTGCGCCGCGACCACGCCTTCCCCGTGCTGGATGTGGTGATCGAAACCGTGCTGGCCGAGGGCAACCCGCCGCCGGAGAAAATGGCCATCCTGCGACAGCTCGCGTTCGCGCTGCGCGTCAGCGACATGGAACTGATGGCGCTGATGGCGATGAAGGGCTACGCCTGGAATGCCACCAGCGGCTCGCGCGGCTACGGCTCGCGCGGCAATGGTGGTGGCTATGGCGGCTACGTGCCGCCCCAGCGCAACACGCAGGGCCCCGACCCGTACACGGTGCTCGGCATTTCGCGCGACGTGGACGATCGCGCGGTGAAGCGCGCTTACCGCAAGCTGATTTCCGAACACCATCCGGATCGCCTGGGCGACCTGCCCGAAGCCATGCGCAAACAGGCCGAGGCCCGCGCCAGCGAGATCAACGCCGCCTACGAACGCATCAAGGCCGAGCGCGGCTTCAAGTAAACCCGGCGACGACATGTGGGAGCGCACCCTGTGCGCGACTGCCGCCACCTCGAAACCCCAGGTCGCGCACACGATGCGCTCCTACAGGAATCCAAAGCATGAGCAAGCAGAGCAACGTCATCGCCCCGTCCATCCTCTCCGCCGATTTCGCCAGGCTTGGCGAGGACACGGCCAAGGCGCTCGCCGCCGGCGCGGACTGGGTGCACTTCGACGTGATGGACAACCACTACGTGCCCAACCTCACCATGGGCCCGATGGTGCTCAAGGCGCTGCGCGACTACGGCATCACCGCACCGATCGACGTGCATCTGATGGTGAAGCCGGTGGATCGCATCGTGCCGGACTTCGCCAAGGCCGGCGCCACGGTGATCAGCTTCCATCCGGAAGCCAGCGAGCACGTGGACCGCACCATCGGCCTGATCAAGGACTCGGGCTGCCAGGTGGGCCTGGTGTTCAACCCGGCCACGCCGCTCTCGTGGCTCGACTACGTGATGGACAAGCTCGACCTGATCCTGCTGATGTCGGTGAACCCGGGTTTCGGCGGGCAGAAGTTCATCCCCTCGGCGCTGGACAAGCTGCGCGAGGTGCGTCGCCGCATCGATGAGAGCGGCCGCCCGATCCGCCTGGAGATCGACGGCGGCGTGACGGCTGCGAACATCGGCGAGATCTCGGCCGCGGGCGCCGACACCTTCGTGGCCGGCTCGGCCATCTTCAATGCGCCGGACTATCAGACCGTGATCGAGGCCATGCACAAGGAACTGGCCGCGGTGCGCGGCTGATCGGCAGGTCTGGATAAGAAAATCCCGGCGCATCCGCGCCGGGAAAAGTTTCGTCGGAACGACGTGTGAGGAGACCACACGACGGCCGCTGATCCACGGCAAGAACCATCGACCGTCAGGAACTGGGACCGTAAATTTACGGCTTGGTTCCCGTCCTTGCGTCGTCACCTTGCGATAGCGCTTTGTTAACGCGCAAAAAAATCCCCGCCTGCCGGCGGGGAAGGAACGTGCCTAGAGGATCGGAACGGTAGGTTTATGCGGGCCGCCAGCAGGCAGCCGGACGGTCAGCCCCGGCGGCCGGCGCGCTTCCGTGCGCACCAGCCGCTTCCAAGGCTTCCACGGTAGAGGGGAGGGGCAGATCGTTCAGGTCGGTATCGACGTTCATGAACGCGGCCTCAGTGCAGGCTCATGACCAGCCCCAGCAGCAGGCCGCCCAGGGCCAGCACCACGCGCAATGGTTCGAAGCCGCGCAGCTCGGCATTGGGATCGACAGGGGGCTGGCCGGTGGGACGCATGACTTAGGTTCCTCGAAAGACGGGCCCATTGGGCGGCCGGCAGGGGCATGGGGCGGGCCCCGAATATGGCAAAACGCGGGCAAGATCGGCCCGTCCCCGGGCGGAGGCCTCTTTCTGCGAACGACGTCCGCCCGGCTGTGGCGCCACGCCGATCCAACATGGCGAAACGCGGGCAGTGGGCGGCCATGGCTTGCGCGGCCCCGCCGCAGGCTTCACGCTGCGCGCCGACCCCACTTCGGAGTGAACCATGGGCCGCAGTATCGCCATCGTCGAAGACGAGCCGCTGATCCGCGCGAACTACGTCGAAGCGCTGACCCGCTTCGGCTACGAGACGCGCGGCTACGGCTCGCGGCAGGAAGCCTCCAGCGCATTCGCGATGCGCCTGCCCGAACTGGTCATCATCGACATCGGCCTGGGCGACGAGCCCGAGGGCGGCTTCGACCTGTGCCGCGAACTGCGCGCCAAGTCGGCCACACTGCCGATCATCTTCCTCACCGCGCGCGACTCGGATTTCGACGTGATCTCCGGCCTGCGCCTGGGTGCCGACGATTACCTCAGCAAGGACACCAGCCTGCACCAGCTGGCCGCGCGCATCGCGGCGCTGTTCCGGCGCATCGAATCGCTGAAGGTGCCGGCCAGCAGCGAGACGGTGATCGAGCATGGGCCGCTCAAGCTCGAGTCCGAGCGCATGCGCATCACCTGGAACCACGAAGAGATCCCGCTCACCGTCACCGAATTCTGGATGGTGCACACGCTGGTGCGCTTCCCCGGCCACGTGAAGAACCGCGACCAGCTGATGCGCGAGGCGGAGCTGGTGGTGGACGACGCCACCATCACCTCGCACATCAAGCGCATCCGCAAGAAATTCATCGCCGTGGCGCCGGAGTTCGACGCCATCGAGACGGTGCACGGCGTGGGTTATCGATGGAAGCCGTGATGAAGCGCTTGCTGACGCTGTTCTTGCTTGGGCTGCTGTCGGTGGCGGCCCATGCCGTCGGCGACGATAGCGGTCGGGGCGTGATGGCCTACGGCAAAGCGGATCGGGATGTTCCCGGCTGGGCCATCACGACGGATCTTCCCGATGGCTGGACCCGCGATTGCTGCATGTACGCCAAGGCCATCGGCGTCAATCTTGTCCTGTATCAGGGTGAGTGGACGGGGGACCCGGAGCGGGTGATGGTGCTAAACGTATGGCCGTCCAAACTCTCCTCGCTCGAGGCTGAGTTGCAGGATGATCGGCACCACTATCTTGGCCGAGATCCGGCTGCGAAAGTGGGTGCGATTGCCATCGACAACAAGTCGATGACGTGTCGCGGCGTGCACTATGAAGGCGCTGACCACAAGGACGATCTGGTCGTTTTCTGCGATCCAGGCCTCGCAACCGGCGTCCGTCTCAGTTGGTCGATGACGTTGGCCCATGACGATCCCCGCAAAGCGGAACTCATAGCGTTGTTCCAGCGGGTGGTCGATCAGTCGAAATATCTTAAGTATTCGGATGAAACGCATGGCGCCGGAACCAAGGCGGGCCGTTAGAGAAGGCGGGCCATTAGAAGTGCGCTTGCCTGCACGTTTGCATGTTCTCGCCGTCAGCGGCCTAGCCTCTCATCGTCATCCCTGCGAAAGCAGGGATCCAGCGCCTTCCGCCCTTGTTTTGCGCCATAAAGGCATTGGATGACCAGCCATTCGGCTGTTGAAAGACGCCTCCTGTTTTCGCAGGGGTGACGGCGAGGGAAGTGCGGCGGAGAGGGGGCACAAGAAGCGCACTCATTTCCTCCGACGACTTTTACCGTCCCGCCTACTATCGTTCTGTCCATGTCCCTTCGCCACAAGCTCCTGCTCGTCGCCCTCTGCACGCTGGCCCTGCCGGCGACCGGCTGGCTGTACGTGCGCCAGATGGAAACCCTGCTGCGCGAAGGCCAGGCACAGGCGCTCACCGCGTCGGCGCGTGCGATGGCACGCAGCCTGGTGGTCACCGACGCACCGCTGCCCCCGGCCGGGCCGGTGTGGTACGTGCAGTCGGCCGCCAACCCCATCACCGTCGATGGCTATGGCGACGACTGGGCGCCACTGACACCGTGGAGCCAGCCGCTGGACAACCGCGGCAAGCTGCTGCTCGCGCAGGACGCGGAGTGGCTCTACCTGTACGCCGATGTGCGCGGCGCGCTGCGCACGCGCGCCGATGCCGACGACGCCACTGCCCTGCGTGCCGACCACCTGGTGCTCAGCCTGGGCAAGGGTGGCCAGTCGCGCCGCTTCCTGATCGCCAGTTCCGCACCCGGCCTGGTCACGGCCCTTCCGCTCGATCCGCCGGTGGAGGGCTTGCCGGCACGCCTCACCGCGCAATGGCAGGAAGACGGCAGTGGCTATCGCGTGGAACTGCGGGTGCCGCGCAACAACGTCGACGCGCTGGGGCTGGCGGTATTCGATCCGGCGACCGGCGGCGATCCCGAGGCGGTGAAGAGCCGCCCGCTGGTGACCTACTCCACGCCGCTGTCGAAGGAACTGGGCCTGCTGGCGCTCGATGGCGTGCAGGCGCGCGTACTGGCACCGCAAGGCTGGTTGCTGGCACAGACGGGACGCCTCAACACGCCGGCAACCACCCCGGGCGAGCAGCCGGGCTGGTTCGCTGCGTTGGTTTATCGCTCGCTGTTTGCCAACCGGGTCGACGACGCCGAGCTGTGGACGCAGGACGTGCCACGGCTCGATGGCGCCCAGGTGCGCGAGGCCAGCGACGGCCGGCCAGCCACGCTGTGGCGACAAGGTGAAGCGCGCGGCAGCGTGGTGCTGGCCGCGGCCGTGCCTATCGAGCGGGATGGCCAGGTACGCGGCGTGCTGCTGCTGGAGCAGGCCAGCCGCGCCGTGCCGCTGCTGGCCAACCGCGCCCTGCTGGGCCTGCTGCTGACGAGTTTCGGCGTGCTGCTGGTGGCGGGCGCGATCCTGCTGATCTTCGCCACGCGCCTGAGTATTCGCCTCGGGCGCCTGCGTGATGCCGCCGAGCGCGCGCAATTGAACGATGGACGTCTGGACGGCCCATTCCCCATGACCGCCGCGGAGGACGAGATCGGCGACCTCGCGCGCAGCTTCGAGCGCCTGTTCGAGGTGGTGGGCGGTTACACCGACTACCTGCGCACGCTGGCGTCCAAGCTTTCCCACGAACTGAACACGCCGCTGGCGATCGTGAAGTCGTCGCTGGACAACCTGGAGCACGCCCTGCAGGCCGGCAACGCCATGCCGCCCGATGCGCAGCCCTATATGCAGCGTGCCCGCGACGGCGTGGCGCGGCTGGGTGCGCTGGTGCGAGCCATGAGCGAAGCCAGCCGCATGGAGCGTGCGATTGCCGCCGCCGAACCCGAAGACGTCGACCTGGTCGAAGTGGTACGCGGCTGCGGCGAAGCCTACCGCCCGCTGGCCGGCACCAGGCGCCTGGAAACCGTGTTGCCCGACGAGCCGCTGACCATGCACTGCGCGCCCGAACTCATCGCGCAGGCGCTGGACAAGCTGTTCGACAACGCGCTGTCGTTCACGCCCGACGGTGGCTGGCTGCGCCTGGCGTTGCGCGCCACCAGCTTCGGCGCGGAGATCGAACTGGCGAACCAGGGGCCGCCGTTGCCGGCAGCGATGCAGGGCCGCCTGTTTGATTCGCTGGTGAGCCTGCGCGACAAGGCCACGCCGGGTGATGCACCGCATCTTGGCCTGGGGCTTTACGTGGTGCGTCTGGTCGCCGAGCGTCACGGCGGCGTGGCGATGGCTCGCAACCTTGAGGACGGCGTGGCATTCACCCTGCAGCTGCATGGCATGCCGCGACAGCGGCTGTAATGCTTCGCGCGGTTTTCGTCTTTGGTGGGAGCGCACCCTGTGCGCGACTCGATCTCGGCACTGCCTCGCAAGATTGAGTCGCGCACAGGGTGCGCTCCCACAGGTGGCTGATGCCAGGTTTTACTTCATCTCCCCCAGCGTCCAGCCACCGCCCCCCGGCATCACCGCAAACTGCCGCACGCTGGTTGCCGCGCAGCTGGCTGGCTGGTCGGTGCATTGGGCCAGCGTGACGCGCAGGTGCTGGTCGTCCACCAGGTCGAAATTCGTGAGCCTGTTACTGGCCATGCCGGCGGCCTTGTCGAGTACGGTGCCGATGAACACGCCGTTGCGGAACACATAGAGCTGCAGCGCGCTGGGCTGGCATTGCTGGTCGACGGCAACGGCTGCTTCGGCCACGTAGGTATCGCCCTTGCGCTGGGCGCGGCCGGTGAGGAGCCGCTCGCCGGTGAGCAGGAAGCGGTCCTCGTCGTTCTTCGGCGTGGCGGTCTGCGCCATGCACTGGGCCGTGGCGGCAGCCCCGGGGCCACCGGCCTGCAACGGCTTCAATGGCCGTGGCACGTAGGGTTGCTGCACCACTGGCGTGGTGGCGGGGCGTTGCATCCACAGCACCAGTGCGAGCGCGCTCACCGCCACGGCGGCCACGGCGATGGCGCGTCCCCGCAGCGTCGGTCGCGGAAACAGGTAGACCAGGGCGCACAGCGCCACCAGCAGGGCGAAGGGCGACAGGACATGCCAATGCAGCGCAGCCACCCCGAGCACCGCGGCAAACACCGCTGCCAGGGAGAGCGATTTCTTCACCGGCCTGGCGGCGGCAGCCGCCGGCAGGGGCGGTGGCAGGACCGGTTCCGCTGGCGGCGTTTCGGATAGTGCGGCCGCGGCGTCATCCGCGCTTTCGCCAGCCTCCGGAACAGGGTGCACGGAGGCGCTCGCCTGCATCGGCAGCGGCGGCGGTTCCGGACCGGCCGGTGCCGGCTCCCAGTTGAACCAGGTCTGGCCGCCGTCGTGGCACCACTGATCGCCCGCTTCGGCATAGCAGCCCAGCGCTTCCTCGGGCAGTGGGCCGCGTACCTGGTTGTCGCGGCGCAGCCAGACCAGGCGGTCGCCATCCGGCCAGGCGTCAGCCTCCACGCCCATGCCACGCAACTGCGCGACCTGTGCCTGGGCGGTGTCGGCATCGAGGCCGCGGCGGATGATCAGGGGCGCCCGCGAGAACACACGCTCGCGAAACCCCGCCATTTCCATGCCGAAGGCGGCGGCCATGCGCGCATGCACGGCCGTCGGATCCTGCCCGTCGAGCAGGCGGCCGGAAAGTACCAGGCAACGGTGGTCCATACCCATCGATTCCCCCTGCGGGTGCCTTCGTGTGCACCAGGGCCCCAAGGTTAGGCGTGCCAGCGTGACCGGACAAGCGGGTACAGGCTTCGGTTCGGCCTCGTCCTGCGCCTACAATGGTCGTTCAAGCTTGGCCATCCGGATCCCCTACGTGATTTCCCGAGACGATTTCGACGCGCTGGCAGCGCAGGGTCATACCCGTATCCCGCTGGTGCGCGAGGTGTTTTCCGACCTCGATACGCCACTGTCGGTCTACCTGAAGCTGGCCGACGGCCCCTACACCTTCCTGTTCGAATCGGTCGAGGGCGGCGCCACCTGGGGGCGTTATTCCATCATCGGCCTGCCGGCGAAACGCGTGTACCGCCTGCGCGGCCATGAGCTGGAAGTGGAAGACGCCGGCGAAGTGACCGAGCGCCGCCACGTGGCAGACCCGCTGGCCGAGATCGAGGCGCTGCGCAAGCAGTACGACGTGCCGCGCCTGCCGCAGCTCCCGGCTTTCACCGGCGGCCTGGTCGGCTACTTCGGCTTCGAGACCATCGGCTATATCGAGCCGCGCCTGGCGCAGTGGGATCGACCTGACGAGCTGGGCACGCCCGACGTGCTGCTGATGCTGGCCGAGGAAGTGGCCGTGTTCGACAACCTCAAGGGGCGCTTGTACTTGATCGTGCACGCGGATCCCTCGCAGCCGCATGCCTACGCCGAGGCGCAGCGCCGGCTCGATGCCCTGGTCTATCGCCTGCGCCAGAGCGGCGTGTCGTACCCGCAGCTCAACCAGAGCACGGCGCTCGACGAGAGCGACTTCAAGTCCTCCTTCACCAAGGAGGAGTTCGAGGCGATGGTGGAGCGCGCGAAGGAATACATCCGCGCGGGCGACATCTTCCAGGTGGTGCCGTCGCAGCGCCTGAGCGTGGGCTTCAATGCGCGCCCGGTGGACGTATACCGCGCCCTGCGTGCGCTGAACCCGTCGCCGTACATGTACTTCGTGGACCTGGGCCAGACGCAGATCGTCGGCTCTTCGCCGGAAATCCTCGCGCGCCTCAAGGACGGCAAGGTCGTGGTGCGCCCGCTGGCCGGTACGCGCAAGCGCGGCGCCAACGAACAGGAAGACCTGGCGCTGGAAGCCGAACTGCTCGCCGACCCCAAGGAGCGCGCCGAGCACGTGATGCTGATCGACCTGGGCCGCAACGACATCGGCCGCATCAGCGAGACGGGCAGTGTGGAAGTCAGCGAGTCCTTCGTGGTCGAACGCTACTCGCACGTCATGCACATCGTTTCGCAGGTGCAGGGCGACGTGCGCCCGGACGTCGGCTACATGGACGTGCTCAAGGCTACCTTCCCGGCCGGCACGCTCAGCGGCGCGCCCAAGATCCGCGCGCTGGAGATCATCCAGGAACTGGAACCCTACAAGCGCAACATCTACGCCGGCGCCATCGGCTGGATCGGCTGGTGGGGCGATGCGGACACGGCCATCGCCATCCGTACCGCCGTGATCCAGGATGGACGCCTGCACGTGCAGGCTGGCGCGGGCATCGTGTACGACTCCGATCCGTCGTCGGAGTGGGAAGAAACCATGAACAAGGGCCGCGCGTTGTTCCGCGCCGTGGCCCAGGCAGCCAAGGGGCTCTGAACATGCGCGGCGTCCGGCGGGGAGCCATGTGGCTGGGTCTTGGCAGCACCTTGCTGCTCACGCCGGTGCATGCGCGCGAACCCGACGCGTTGCCGCTATGGCATGACGACGCCACCTCGCGACTCGAAGCGCTGGCGTTGCTGCAATCGCTAAACGCTGAGCTACTCAGCCATCCCAGCGCCACGCTCACGCTGGAACGCTGGTGCGGTGCGCATCATCTGGCGCCGGAGGCGAAGGTGGTTGCCGAGCGCGTGCAGGGCGAAGACAAACCGTTGCCGGCCGATGCGCGCGACCAGCTGCAGATCGGCACCGACGAACCCGTGCGCTATCGGCGCGTGCAGCTCGCTTGTGGTGGGCACGTATTGTCCGAGGCCGACAACTGGTATGTGCCATCGCGCCTGACCGAGGCGATGAACCACGAACTCGATACCACCGACACGCCGTTCGGCAAGGTGGTGCAGGCGCTGCATTTCCGTCGCCAGACCCTGTCGGCGGAGTTGCTGTGGTCGCCCTTGCCGCAGGGCCGGGAGAACGAGGCATCGCTGCCGGCATCCCGTGGCGCGACGCTGGTCATGCCGCACCACGTGCTGCAGCATCGCGCGTTGTTGTTCGACCAGTCCAACCGGCCTTTCAGCCTCGTGGTCGAGAGTTACACCTCACAGGTGCTTGCCTTCGCACCACCCGGGTATCGGCCATAGGCCGTATGGCATCGGCCATAAGGCAGATATCCGGCCTCTCGTTTTTCGCGAGCTTCTTCGATGAGAATGCACGGGCGCAGTCACAGGGGGCTGACTGCCTTTGCATCGGCTGTTGACCCACGACGCGTTCGCGCCAGGTGGGCACGATGCATACCACGCCTCCTGTTTGTATCCCGCGCTACGGGGCATCCAAGGGGGAGTGCCCGGCGAAGGCGTGGGACCCCAAGGGATGCACTGATCCGTTTGCCAAGGACGACACCGGTTCGGTTGGGCCACGGCTTCGCGTCGTCCCGTCGTAGGCAGGACGCCCATCGAGACGATGCGATGCGAAGTCGTGACCCAACCGAACCGGCCCTGCGGATAGGGTGCAGGCCTTGGGTGAACCGGTCAGGGCATTCCCGGTCAGGGGAATGACATGAAGCAGGTATGGAAGAAGGGCGCGGTGATCGCGTGTGCCTTGAGCGTGTCCGCGTGCGCGTCCATCGTCGGTGGCCGTTACCAGAACATCCAGGTGGAAACGCGCGCTGCCGACCAGAGCATTCGTGCCGACTGCACGTTGAGCAATGGCGAGGGACAGGTGCGCGTGATGACGCCGGGCACCGCGACGGTGCATCGTTCGTCCCACGACCTCAACGTGAGCTGCCAGAAAGACGGCAAGCAGATTGGCCAGCAGTCTTACGACTCGAGCATTCGTGGCCTGGTGTGGGGCAACATCGTCTTTGGCGGCCTGATCGGCATCGTGGTCGATTTCTCTGACGGCGCGTCGCATCACTATCCGGACAAGGTCAGCGTGATGGTGCCTTCGTCTTATGTCGCCGCCACCTCCACTCCCATCAGCAACGACACCGCGCCGTCGGGTAGCCATGCCGCGCCATCGTCGGCGGGAACGGACGGCCTGGCCAGCCTCGATGGCCGCATCAGCAAGTCGATGTTCAACGCCGCGCAGAACGTGGCGGCCGCCCATCAGTGCGATCGCGCCATCCACGTGGTGATGGTGGATGGGCAACGGGCGATGTTCCGCTCGCAGTGCGCCGCGACAGGCGACGTGCAGATCGAATGCGCGGGCGATGCCTGCGTGGTCATGCAGCCGGCCGGCGTCGCGAGCAACTGAGCGGCGCGGCGCTGCCTAGCGCAAGACGGGGGAGCCGGCCAGCGGTCGGCTTCCTCGTGGCTTTCAGAGAGATCCCATATTTTCGCCCGATAGCAGGAAATAGCTTGTAGGAACCTCGGATCACGTCTGTGGGAATAACCCGCAGGCCGGAGTTCTCACATGCTTACCCACGCTATCGAATATCTCGTCGTGCGCCAGCACGGTGGTGGCTGGGCCGTACTGCGCGGCCATGCCCCGATCGGCCGTCGCTACGCCCTGGCTGATGCATTGGATTTCGCCACCCAGCTCGCCGAATGCGAGGCCGCGCAGGGCAGGCATGCCACGCGCGTGTTGATGGATCAACGGGACCTTGGCGAACTGCCGGGCGGCGGGCAGTGGCGACGCGCGGCCTGAGTCGGGGCTGTGGCGATCACCAATGCGACCTTGCGCATAAGCTGCCGCTCCGGCGATCCGGACTCACTGCACGGGCACGTCGTAGATGAGGTCGGGCGTGGGTTCGGGGCTGAGCGTGTAATGCCACCATTCCATCGCATAGTTGCGGAAGCCTTCGCGTTCCATGGCGTGCTTGAGCCGCTCGCGGTTGGCGTGCTGAGTGGCGGTGGCATCCGGCGAGTCGGTGTTGGCGAGCGTGCCGAAATAGTCGAAATCCGTGCCCATATCGAGCGGCGCGCAGTGCGTATCCGCGGCGTCGCATTGCATCAGGGTGAGATCCACCGTGGCGCCGCGACTGTGGCCTGAGACCGGTGCGATGTAGTCACCCAGCAGCTTGCTCTTGTCCAGCGTGGGGTAGTGCGTGGCCTTGGTGCGCTGGTCCGCGAGGTCGCCAGCCCAGCGCACGAAATGCTGCACCGCGCGCGCCGGGCGATAACAGTCGAACAGCTCAAGGCGTTGGTGTTGTGCGCGCAGGTCGCGCTCCACCCTGGCCAGGGCGTCGGCCGCCGGTTGGAGCAGCAGGCACTTGGGCGCGAGATAGCCATCCACCGGCGTGCCGACGAAGTTGTCGCTGCCGGCGTATTTGATGTCCTCGGCGATATCCGGGGCGAGCCTGCGAATATCGACCAGTCCTGCCTGTGCCGGCGTGGTCGCGGGCGACAGGTGCGGGGTGCCGTCGGCGTGGACCAGGTTGGCCAGCGCGATCAACGCGCATGCCAGTGGAAGTCGTCGGTGCTCAATCACAGGCATGCTCCCGCTGGAAGGCCAGATCCTCGAAGTCATAGCTGAAATCGGCCGCCGGATCGACCTTGTTCATGTGCAGTATGCCGTCGGCACTTTGCGGGAACGCCAGCCATGCGTCGGCGTCGTCATGGTCCCAATGCACCAGGTAACGCTGGCCCGCACGCATCACCGTGCCCGTGAGGCGTGGCGACTTCGCCGCTGCGAAGCGCACGGTGCCGCCCTGTGGGCACACGGTGATGGCGCCGAACCAGGGGTCGCGCCAGCGGCCCAGGTGTTTGCGTAGTTCATCCGCCGTGGCGGCCTGCGATGACGGCGTAATCGTTGCTTCGTGCGAACCCTTTGTGGCGTGGGCCAGCTCGTCGGCGTAGCCGTCGACATCGCGAGGATCGTCCGGCGAAGTGAACTGTTTGGTCAGCGCTTCCACCAGTACGGTGCGGGCATCTTCCGCCTCGCTGTTGATCAGCACGACGAAGCCGGCCTTGCGGTCCGGCAGCAGCGTCATCGCCGAATACATGCCCGACAGCGTGCCTGTGTGCGACACGGTGAGCTGGCCATCGACATCGGCGATGCGCCAGCCATAGCCGTAGGCGTAGAGGCGGGTGCCGTCCCAGGCGCGGCGTCGCGCGGAGATGGGCATCGGGGTGTAAGGCGTCCACAGGATCTGGCGCTGGTCCGGCGACAGCCACCGGAGCTGCTCCGGCGTAGGTGCCAGCCAGTTTCGCGCCCAAGTGAGCATGTCGGTGAGGCTGCAGCGCACGCCGCCCGCAGCGGCAGAGGTGATGTCGGGAATCGTTGCCTCGTCCGCACGGATCACGACGTTGCGCCCGTCCTTCCACGCATGCGGTTGGGCGACGTTGCCCACGCGGTCGCGCTGCCAGGTACCGATCTGGCAGCGCGTGAGCCCAAGAGGATCGAATACCTCGCGGCGCAGCAGTGCGTCGTAACTGTCATGGCCTGCTGCGGCCGCTACGTCGCCCGCCACCACGTAGAGCAGGTTGTCGTAGGCGTAGCCGGCACGGAAGCTGTAGGCCGGCTTGAGATAGGCCAGCGCATGCAGGATGTCCTTGCGCGTGAACGCATTCGGTTCCGGCCACAGCATCAGGTCGCCGGCGCCTTCGCGCAGGCCGCTGCGGTGGGTGAGCAGGTCGCCGACCTGCATGTGTTCGGTGACCCAGGGGTCGGCCATGCGGAAATCGGCCAGGATGCTGCGCACCGGGGTATCCCAGCGCAGCCTGCCTTGCTCCACCAGTCGCGCGAGCAAGGTCGCCGTCATCGCCTTGCTGTGGGAGGCGATCTTGAACAGGGTGTCCGGCGTGATCGGTTCGCCGGAACCCGCCACGCGCTCGCCCAGCGTGCGTGTATAGATCACCTCGCCGTGATCGATCACGCCCACGGCGACACCGGCCAGGTGATAGCGCGCTGCCGTCGTGTCGACGATATGGTCGAGCTGGGCCGTGGACGGCGAGGGCGCCGCTGCCGCGACGCCGGCCATCAGGGCCAGCGCCGCGAGGCCCCACCGCACCATCCGCTCAGCCTGCACGGTTCGCCGTGGCGCGTTGGGTTACCTCGCCCCAGACGCGCAGCAGGTTGCCGCCCCAGATCTTGGCGATGTCCGCCTCGCTGAAACCGGCACGGCGCAGCGCGGCCGTGAGGTTGCGCGTCTGGCTGGTGTCGCTCCAGCCGGCGATACCGCCGCCGCCATCGAAATCCGAGGCGATGCCGACGTGGTCGATGCCGGCAACCTCGACCATATGCTTGATGTGCGCGACGAAGTCGTCCACGTTGGGCGGAGGAAGCGCCGCATCGATCCGTTTCATGCCTTCGACATAGGCCGGCAGGTACTCGTGTTTCTCACTGTCGAAGCTCTTGTCCCCGGCCTGCTTCGCCACCTGCGCCTGCAGGGCCTTGATGGCAAGCTCGCGCGCCGGGTCGAGCCGGATGAAATCCTGCACGGCCACCGCCTGGATCACGCCACCCTTGGCGGCGATGGCGCGCAGCAGCTCATCGGAAAGGTTGCGCGGATGGGCATCGAGCGCACGCGATGAAGAATGCGATGCAATCACCGGCGAGGTGGATAGCGCGAGCACCT
This sequence comes from Dyella japonica A8, assembly GCF_000725385.1. Taxonomy (NCBI): domain Bacteria; kingdom Pseudomonadati; phylum Pseudomonadota; class Gammaproteobacteria; order Lysobacterales; family Rhodanobacteraceae; genus Dyella; species Dyella japonica. The sequence continues at coordinate 1,351,006 of NZ_CP008884.1, forward strand.
CGCGCACGCAGGCGTCGGAGGAGTGCGAGACATCCACCATGATGCCCAGCTGATTGGCGCGCTTGACCACGCTGCGGCCGAACTCGGTGATGCTGTACTCCGGCAGCGGCGTGTCGCCCAGGGCCGCTTCCGGCGTGGAACTGCTGCACAGGTCGTTGTTGCCCATATGGGCAAGGCCGACATAGCGCGCACCGTGCTTGTAGGCGATATCGAGGTTCTTGATGTCGTGGCCCAGCGAATAGCCGTTCTCCACGCCGATCATCGCGGACAGCCGCCCCGCCTTCTTGTTGGCCAGCACCTGGTCGGACGTGGTGGCCAGGCGGATCTGGTCGGGATAGGTCTTCACCATCAGGTCGATGTCGTCGTACTTCTGTTTCGCCTGCGCCACGGCATGCGCCCAGCCTTCGGGCGTCAGCGGCCCCTGGTCCACGTAGACGATGAAGAACACGGCGTCGAGGCCGCCGCGTCGCATCTTGTCCAGGTCCACCTGCAGCGGCGTCTGCTTGCCGAAGTCGAAGCGTGGCTCGCGCATATAGGCGAAGGGAATATCCACATGCGTGTCCAGCGTGATCGGCGGATCCTGCTGCGCGCTGGCCGCAGGACTGCCAAGCGCGAATGCGAGTGCGATGCCGCTGCCCAGTAGACCGAAAGTCTTCATGCCGTCTCCCCATGTTCGGGCCGGCTGTTTGCCGGCGACCCTGTCTTTGAAACGCTGGTATTGCCGCATGCCGTCATCGAGCGCGTTGCCCGACTGTCGATGCGATGTCGTGCCAGGCATCGTACAGGCTTGGGCGTGGCGCATCCGCGGGTGGGTCCTGCAAACAAGTGCCATCGGCCATCGCCCCCCTGATGTCGCCTTTGTCGTTGCGAGGCCCGCTACTTCCCGGCTCGTTGGGGCGTGGGCAGGAGCTGCCATGTGAAATCGTAGTCCCACTGGTCGAAATACACATTGCCGCCGCGCCACTCCAGTTCGCCACGCTGCGAATCCACCGTCTCGGAGCGGAAGAACTGCTTGAGCGGCACAAAAGGCTGGCTGAAGTCGCTGTTGAAGGCGATGCGGTACGCGTCCAGCCCGCCGAGGTAGAACCACCGCAGGGCGGGGTCGTCCCCCGGGGCCGGATGGAGCTGGCCGAAGGTCACGTCCATGGGTACCCAGCCGTAGGGCGCGAGGTAGAGCTGGCCCCAGTCGTGGATGTTGTTGTACTCGCCATCGGAGAAGATCCAGCCGGACTGCCAGCGCGCGGGGATACCGTTGAGGCGCAGCAGCGCGATCAGCAGCATGGTCTGTTCGCCGCAGTCGCCATGGCCGGCGTGCAGCGTGTAGTCGCTGAGGTTGCTGATGGTCGAGTATTCGCGGGCGCCGGCCCAGGGAATCTCATCGACCGCAGCGAAGAGCTTCTGTGCGATGCGGTACGGGTTCTTCTCGTCGCCGACCGCCTTGCGCGAAAACGCGCGCAGGTCGTCGGTGAACACGATATGCGGCGCGCGCTCGGCGACGAAAGGCGCGAGCTCGGGCGTGATCGTCGCAGGCACCACCTTCGCGGCGTCGATCTCGTGGTACTGCGCGTAGATGGTCAGTTCATAGCTGACGGCGAAGGTGGTGGGCTTGCCGGCTTCGGCCTTCTTCTCCAGGTAGGCCGTGCGCTGCAGGGTGTCGGCAGGTGCCAACCGCGCTCCCGTGGGCTGGCTGTCCACGAGCGTCACGTCCTGTTGCTGCCCGGGCAGTTCGCGCGGAAAGGGCAGCCACGCCCGGATGGTTTCACCCGCGGGCACGGCGTCGGCACGGACGGTCACGGTCTCGGTGACGCGCACGTGGTTGGGCGTGACCTCGCTTCGATGCATGGCCAGCGCGTCGCGTCGCGTGGCGCGATGGTGGTCGTTGATCGATTGCATCGGGCTGTCGCCGGATGGCGACGGCTGCATTCGCCGCGCGGCCGCTTCCTTGCTGAGCAGGAACAGGTTGTTCGGCGCCCGTTTGAAGTAGAGCGTGCGGCCGTCGATCACCTGATGCTCGATCAGGCCTTGCCGGTCCCAGCGGGCGAACTCCGCCTCAGTGAGGTCGGGAATCTGTTTGCGCACGCCTGCCTTGGCAGCGTCGGCGTCGAGCGTGAAATCGAGCAGGATGCGACGCATGCGTTCGCGCTGGAACAACAGGGCGTCGCGTGCGTCCGGCGGAAGCCCGGGCTGGGCCAGCGCCTTGGCGATGTCGGTTTCCGCCGATGCGAACTGCCCTGCGTCGACCAGGGTGATGGCATGCTGCACGGGCGAGTCTGGCGGGGCCGTGGCAACGGCGGCCCCGGACAGGCAGGCAAGGACCAGCGCGGCCGGCAGGGTGCGGTGAAGGCGCAGGAATGAAAAGCGTCGGGCCGTCCGCACTTCCCACTCCCCGGTAAGCCATGGCAAGGGGTGATGTAGCACGCTTGCAATCGCCGGTCAATAATTTATGCTCCGATAAAACATTGCCTGAATCAAATATTCCAAGCTATTTCAGCGACGAATGCGAACGGGGAGTCAGAGGGGACGCATGATCCACACGGCCTGGCCTTATCTCGCTGTCATGTTGCTCGCAGCGGGCTTGTTTCCCGCGCTGGAGCGCCGCTTCCACTGGCGATTCTTCGAAGTCCTCCCGCCCATCGTGCTGACCTACCTGCTCGTCACCGCCCTGGCGGTCACCGGGCTGTGGCAGGTCAATGAGGAAATCCGCGGCGCGCAGACCATGCTGATCGAGCACCTGGTGCCGGCGCTGCTGTTCCTGCTGATGATCAACTGCGACTTGCGGGCCATCTATCGATTGGGGCCGCGCGTCCTGGCCGTGTTCTTCGCGACCATGGTCTGCCTGTTCGTGGCGTTCGTCGGCACCTTCCTGGTGTTCCGGCACTGGCTGCCGGGCAATGCCTGGCAGCCGTTGGCCGCACTGTCCGGCAGCTGGATCGGCGGCACGGCGAACATGGTGGCGGTGAAGCAGGCCATCGGCATGCCGGACAAGCTGCTGGCGTTCTCCCTGCTGACCGATGCGCTGTGCTATTCGATGTGGGTGGTGGTGCTGTTCGGCCTGGGCCGCGTCGCCACGCAGTTCAACCGTTGGGCGGGCGCCCGCTCGAGCGGGGACATGGTGGTGGAGGAAACCCGCAGCCACGGCCCTACCACGCCCGACAACGTGCTGCTGTGGCTGGGCATGGCGCTGATGGCGGCGGCCTTCTCGGCCTGGCTGGCCGATCGCCTGCCCACGTCCGACATGGTGTCGTCCACCACCTGGGCCATCATGCTGGCGACGACGCTGGGCCTGGTCGCGGCACACACGCCGCTGGCGCGCTTCGCCGGGGCCAGCACCATTTCCAGCGCGATGCTGATCAGCGTGGTGGCCATCCTCGCCTCGCAGAGCAACTTCGACGGCATCGGCTCGGCGCCGCTCTACATCGTGTGCGGCATCTGCATCATCGCCATCCATGCCGTGCTGTTGGCTGGTGCCGCGCGCGTGTTCCACTTCGATCTCTACCTGTGCGGCATCTCCTCGCTGGCCTGCATCGGCGGCGTGGCCGCCACGCCGATACTCGCGGCCAGCTATTCGCGCTCGCTGGTGCCGGTGGGCATCCTGCTGGCCTTGCTCGGCTACATCCTCGGTACCGGGTTCGGCCTGTTGGTGGCGTCGGTGATGTCGTCGCTGGCCATTGCTGCTTAGGAATCATCATGCGACCCATGCCTCGCCTGACGTTATGTCTGATCGCCGCCCTCGCGGCCGCACCTGTGCTGGCGGACAAGGGGCCCGATCCGGTCCCCGTGCCGCCGTCCGGTGTCATCGGTATCTCCAACAACGCGATGCTCGGACCGGACTTCTGGATCAAGCAGTCCGCCCAGCCCGGCCGCGTGCTGCTCGACGCCAGCGAGATCACCGCGCAAAACGCAAACCTTTTCAAGGCCGATCCGTCCATGCACGACCTCCGGGCGTTGCCCGCGCAGATCGACCGCGCGATGGTGACCGGCTGGATCAGCGACCTGTCGCAATACCCCACGCGCAAGCTCTACGACGCCAAGGGGCAGGCCGTGCCCGACAGCTTGCGCGGGCAACTGGCAGCCGCACTGGCGCTGGACGCGGTGCCGGCGCAACAACCGGCTCGCTACGGCATGGTGGTTCAGCGTGCCGCGTTGCGCACCTTCCCGACCGACACACGGGTGTTCACCTCGACCGACGACACCGATATCGACCGCTTCCAGGAAAGCGCGGAATTTCCGGGCACGCCGGTGCTGATCGCGCACGCCAGCCGCGACGGCCGCTGGCTGTTCGTGGTGAGCCCGCGCTATGCCGCGTGGACGCACCGCGAGAACGTGGCCGAAGGGGCGGCTGCCGAGGTGCTGTCGTATGCCGGCCGCAGGCCGCATCGCGTTATCACTGGTGGCACGGTGCGCAGCGTATTCACGCCGGAGCAGCCGGCCGTGTCGCAGTTGCAGCTGGACATGGGCATCGCCCTGCCGGTGTTGTCCGATCTTCCCGCCGACCAGCCGGTGAATGGCCAATCGCCGTACACCTCGTACGTGGTGGATCTGCCCATCCGCCAGGCAGACGGCAAGCTCGCCTTCTCGCCTGCCTTGATCCAGCGCATCGCCGATACGCAGGACGACTACCTGCCGCTGACGGAAGCCAACATTCTCCGGCAAGCATTCAAGTTTCTCGGCGAACGTTACGGTTGGGGCCACGATTACGATGGCCGCGACTGCAGCGGCTTCGTTTCGGACGTCTATCGCAGCTTGGGTGTGGAGATGCCGCGCAACACCAGCAAGCAGGCGACCAGCCCGGGCTTTACGCACCAGGCTTTTAGCGACAAGGACAGCCACGACGCGCGCATGCAGGCGGCGATGGCGCTGAACGTGGGTGATCTCGTCTACATCCCCGGCCACGTGATGATGGTGGTCGGCAAGCTCAATGGCGCGCCCTACGTCATCCACGACACCAGTGGCATCGCCTATCGCGATGGCAGGGGCGGCATGCGCCGCGTCAAGCTCAACGAAGTGTCGGTGACGCCGTTGCTGCCACTGATGTACGACGACACGCACAGCTACGTCGACCGCATGACCAGCATCGTGCACGTGCGCCCGTGAATGCCATCGCATCCCCATCGACGACAGGAAGTGTTTCAAGTCCCATGAAGATCACGGACATCCAGTTCGGCATGCTGAGGGTACCGTTGAAGACGCCGTTCAAGACGGCGCTGCGCACGGTCAACCAGGTCGAGGACATCGTGGTGATGGTGCGCACCGACACCGGCCACGTCGGCCATGGCGAGGCACCGGCGACCGCGGTGATCACGGGTGACACGCACGGCTCGATCATCGATGCGATCCGTCATTACATCGCGCCGCGCCTGATCGGCGAGGACATCGCCGACCTCAATCGCCTCACCCAACTGATCCAGGGCTCGATGGAGAAGAACACCAGCGCCAAGGCGGCGGTGGAAATCGCCGTCTACGACCTGTGGGGGCAGCTCTACAACGCACCGCTGTACAAGTTGCTCGGTGGCGGCGACCCGGTGATCACCACCGACATCACCATCAGCGTCGACTACATCGACAAGATGGTGGCTGATTCCATCAGCGCGGTGGAGCGCGGCTTCGAGTCGCTCAAGATCAAGGTGGGCAAGGACATTGGCGTGGACATCGAGCGTGTCAAGGCGATCTACGCGGCGGTGGAAAACCGCGCGCTGCTGCGCCTGGACGCCAACCAGGGCTGGACCGCCAAACAGGCCGTCTACGCGCTGCAGACGCTGGAGGACGCCGGCGTGCGGCTGGAACTGGTGGAGCAGCCGGTGAAGGCGCGCGACCTGGAGGGCATGCGCTATGTCACCGAACGCGTGCACACGCCCATCATGGCCGACGAAAGCGTGTTCGGCCCGATGGAAGTGATCGACCTGATCCAGATGCGCGCGGCGGACATCATCAACATCAAGCTGATGAAGACCGGCGGCATCTCCAACGCCATTCGCATCGCCGACATCGCCGGCATGTACGGGGTAGAGTGCATGATCGGCTGCATGCTGGAAACCAGCATCAGCGTGGCGGCGGCCGTGCATGTGGCAGTGGCCAAGTCGGCGGTGATCACCAAGGTGGATCTGGACGGCCCGTCGCTGTGCCAGTATGACCCGGTCAACGGCGGCGTGGTCTTCAACGAGTCGGAGATCTCCGTCACCGACGCGCCGGGCCTGGGTATCCGGGAAATCCGTGGCCTCGAAAAGCTGGCGGGCTGACATGTCACCCCTGGTGAAAATCCGCTCCGAACGCGACCAGATGTCGGCGGTCGAGCGGCGCGTCGCCGATTTCATCCTCGAGAACGCCCAACTGCTGCGTGATTATTCCTCGCAGCAGCTGGCGGACGCGCTGGGCATCAGCCAGTCCAGTGTGGTGAAGTTCACGCAGAAGCTGGGGTTCAAGGGTTACCCGGACCTCAAGTATTCCGTCGGCGAGGCCATCGCGCGAGCCGACCAAGGCGAAACCGAACAGGTCGTGCCGCACGCGCGGGCGGCCGTGGGCGAACCGGCCGGCAACCTCTGGCGATGCAAGTCCGGGGCGGAAGAAGAGACGCGGCTGATCAACTCGCCGGACACCTTGCGGGCCGTGGCGGAAGCCATCGCCAAGGCGGGCGCCACCGGCAAGGTCTTCATGATCGGCCTGGGCGACGACGACATCTATGCGCGCAGTTTCGCGCTGCGCCTGTCGTTGCTTGGCATGGCCGTCGTGCACCACTTCGATGCGGCGCGCATGGCGGCCAGCGTGTCTGCCGCCGGTGCCGGCGACGTGCTGCTGGTGTTCTCCGAGCACGGCAATCATCCGGCGCTGTGCAAGATCGGCCGCTTCTTCCGCGAGCGCCGCGGCCGGCTGATCTCGGTGACGCGGCATACCTCCAACCCCTTGCGTGCGCTCGCGGACATCGCCCTGCTGGTGTCCGCGCACGACGACCGGCCGTACATCCAGCCGGTGCTCTACCAATCGGCGTTGCAGCACCTGCTCGATAACGTGTTCGTGCAACTGTGCGAAAGCGACGAGCAACGACACGGCCAGCTGCTCAGGAATCTCGAACGCGTCCGGCAGATGCTGGAACCTTAGGGCAACTCCGAATGACTTTTGTCCCGGCCACCCATCCACGGCATCGCATGACTACTCCATACCGTCGTTTCGCGCTCCGTCGTCTTCTCGCTCTCGCGCTTGCCGCGACCTTCGTGGCGCCCGCGCTTGCCGCCCATGACGACGGCAACTGGCGATCGTCCCGCCAGATGGTGCTGGTGATCACGCCCGACTGGAATACCGATCACGGCGTGCTGCGCGCCTTCGAGCGCACCGGTGACAGCTGGACGCCGGTGGTGGATGCGCAGGCGGTCACGGTGGGGCGCGCCGGTTCGGCCTGGGGCATGGGCCTTAATGCGCCACAGGCAGATGGCCCGCAGAAGCACGAGGGCGATGGTCGCGCCGCGGCGGGCGTCTATCGCGTCGGCGAAGTTTTTGGCTATGCGGCCAGTGCCGATACGCACATGCCCTATGCGGCCATGACGGACACCGACTGGTGCGTCGACGTGGATGGCTCGCCGTACTACAACCAGATCGTCGATGCGAAGAAGGTGGGCGAGAAGGCGGTGGATGGCGCGAGCGAACCCATGCGGCGCGACCTGCACCTGCATGGCGACCAGCGCTACAAGATCGGCTTCGTCATCGAACACAACGCCAAGGGCAAGCCGGGTGGCGGCAGCTGCATCTTCGCGCATCTGTGGGCATCGCCAACCGATGCCACGGCCGGCTGCACCGCGATGCCCGAGCCCGTGATGCGCCAACTGCTGGCCTGGATGAAGCCGGACGAGCAGCCCGTCTTCGTGCTGCTGCCGCGAAGCGAGTATGTGCGGCTGCAGTCGTCGTGGCACCTGCCTGCGCTGGGCCGGCAGCCGTGAGGCCTGCTTCGCGGGTAGGGGGAGGCCCCGGGCTGGGCGATATTGCCGCCGGCCTTACCGCCACCCGATGGGTGGCCTATCCATCCGTCCGGGAGGGCAAAACCGCATGAGCAAGCTGCACGACGCCGACGTCATGGTGATCGGGGCGGGTATGGCTGGTGCCTCTGTGGCCCATTTCCTGGCGCCGCATGCGCGCGTGCTGCTGCTCGAGCGCGAGGAGCATGCGGGCATGCATTCGACCGGTCGTTCGGCAGCGATGTTTTCCGAGACGTATGGCTCGGCGCAGGTGCGCGCGCTGACGCGGGCGGCGCGGCGCTTCTTCGACCGTCCACCCGCAGGGTTTGCCGGTCACGCCCTTCTTTCGCCCCGTGGCTCGGTGAGCATCGGTACGGACGAGCAGATCGACCGGGTGTACGCCTTGCACGCGGAGATGGCCGCGCGGACTCAGGGTCTTCGAGTCGTGGATGCGGCGTGGTTGCGCGAAACCGTGCCGGTACTGCGCCCGGAGGCTGCGCAGATCGGGCTGGTCGAGCCCGGCGCGGCGGATATCGACGTGAACGAATTGCACCAGGGTTTTCTGCGCGGCGCGCGGGCAAGCGGCGCGCAGTTGCGCTTCAGTGTAGACATCCGTTCGATCGAGCGCGGGCCGGGGCATTGGTTCATCGATGCGGGCAGTGAGCACTTCCGCGCGCCCCTGCTGGTCAATGCCGCCGGTGCCTGGGTGGACCAGGTCGCCGCGCTCGCCGGTGTCGCGCCTATCGGCATCCAGCCGAAGCGTCGTTCTGCGTTCCTGTTCGAGCCGCCATCGAGTGTGGACACCTCGCGCTGGCCGTTCGTCACCGATGTCGAAGAAACGTTCTACTTCAAGCCGGATGCGGGCCTGCTGCTGGGTTGCCCCGCGAATGCGGACCCAGTGGTCCCGCACGACGTGCAGCCGGAGGAGCTCGATATCGCCATCGGCATTCATCGCATCGAAGAGGCCACCACGATGACCATTCGCCGCCCTACGCGAGCATGGGCGGGTTTGCGTTCGTTTGTGGCGGATGGCGATCTGGTGGGCGGGTTCGCGCCCGATGCGAGGGATTTTTTCTGGGTGGCCGCGCAAGGCGGTTATGGCATCCAGACCTCTGCCTCCATGGGCGAGGCCTGCGCTCATCTGGTGCTGGGCCGTCCTTTGCCCGGCCATCTGCAGGACGCCGGTGTGACGGCCGCGATGCTCGATCCGCGGCGACTGAAGCGCTGAGCGACGCCCCGCAGATACGCGCGCTCGTCGTCGGCGAAGGCCAGTCGGTGGCGGTCGACCCACATGCCGACCTGCGCGGCATTCAGCCGGGTGAGGACGCTTCCGTCCTGCACGGCGCATGGGGATATCTCTGGATTCGCTGGTCCTGGGCGCTGGGCCGGTGGCCTGGGGCCGTACCATGAGCCAGGACGGTTGCTGGCGTTACTTTTTCGCACGTATCCGTGAGCTTTTTTGCTTCTTTGCGTGCTTGGAACTTTCTTGTCGGCATGCTGCATCGCGGCGACGGTGGCCGCTACAATCGGCTTCTCCGGCAGCCCGGCCGGATGCCACCTATCCCCGGCAAGAGATTCACAGGTAAGGCCGCTTATGCTCCTGATGATCGACAACTACGACAGCTTCACCTTCAACCTCGTGCAGTACCTGGGCGAGTTGGGGCAGGCGGTGAAAGTGGTGCGCAACGACGCAGTGGATGTGGCGGGCATCCGGGCGCTGAAACCTTCCCACATCATGATTTCGCCGGGCCCGGGCACACCGGACGATGCCGGCGTGTCACTGGACGTGCTGCGCGAGCTGGCGGGTGAGATCCCGGTGTTCGGCGTGTGCCTGGGCCATCAGGCCATCGGCCAGGTGTTCGGCGGCAAGGTGATCCGCGCCAAGCAGATCATGCACGGCAAGACCTCGCCGGTGCGCCACCGGGGGCAGGGCGTGTTCGCCGGCTTGCCTGATCCGTTCGAGGCCACGCGCTACCACTCGCTGGTGGTGGAGCAGGATTCGCTGCCCGATTGCCTCGAGGTCACCGCGTGGACGGAGAACGCCGATGGCAGCATCGACGAGATCATGGGCCTGCGCCACAAGACGCTGAAGGTCGAAGGGGTGCAGTTTCACCCGGAGTCGATCCTTACGCAGTACGGCCACGACCTGTTGCGCAACTTCCTGGGCCTGCCGCTGAAGCTCGCGGCATGAACAGCGCCGGGACCGTGGGGCGCCGCGTCTCCATCACGCCGCAGGAAGCGCTCGAGCGCACCATCGAGCATCGCGAGATCTTCCATGACGAGATGATCGAGCTGATGCGGCAGATCATGCGCGGCGAAGTGAGCCCGCTGATGACGGCGGCGATCATTACCGGCCTGCGCGTGAAGAAGGAAACCGTGGGCGAGATCACCGGCGCGGCACGCGTGATGCGTGAGCTGTCCGCCAAGGTGGCGCTGCCACCGCACGAGCACTTCGTCGACATCGTGGGCACCGGCGGCGATGGCGCGTCGAGCTTCAACATCTCCACCGCCTCCATGTTCGTGGCCGCCGCGGCCGGCGCGCGCATCGCCAAGCATGGCGGTCGCAGCGTGTCGTCCAAGTCGGGCAGCGCGGACGTGCTGGAGGCGCTCGGCGCCGTGATCGACCTGCCGCCGGCCCAGGTGGCGCAGTGCATGGAAGAGGTCGGCATCGGCTTCATGTTCGCGCCCAACCACCATCCCGCGATGAAGGTGGTGGCGCCGGTGCGCAAGGAAATGGGCGTGCGCACGCTGTTCAATATCCTCGGGCCGCTGACCAACCCGGCCGGCGCGCCGAACATCCTGATGGGCGTGTTCCACCCGGACCTGGTCGGCATCCAGGTGCGCGTACTGCAACAGCTGGGCGCGAAGCACGCGCTGGTGGTGTGGGGGCGCGACGGCATGGACGAGATCTCGCTGGGCGCGGCCACGCTGGTCGGCGAACTGCGTGACGGCGAAGTGCGCGAGTACGAGGTGGAGCCGGAGGACTTCGGCCTGGCCATGGCATCCAGCCGGAACCTGCGCGTGGAAAACGCCGAAGAGTCGCGGGCCATGCTGCTGGAGGCGCTGGAAGGGCGCCGCGGCGTGCCGCACGACATCGTCTGCCTCAACGCTGGCGCGGCGCTGTACGCCGCCAACGTGGTGGACTCCATCGGTGCCGGCATCGAACTGGCGCGCGCCACCATTGCCAGCGGCGCAGCACGTGCAAAAATGGACGCCTTCGTAGCCACCACGCGACGACTCGCGGGCGTGGCCTGACGCTCACATCGTCTTCATCCCCAGTCCCCGCAAGCTTTGCCCATGACCGACATCCTGCAACGCATTCTCAGCCGCAAGTCCGAAGAAGTCGCCGAGCGCAGCGCCAGGCTGCCGCTGGCGGAACTCTCCGCGCGCGTGGCGGACCTGCCGGAAACCCGCGGATTTTCCGCCGCCATCGAGGCCAAGATCGATGCCGGCCTGCCCGCCGTGATCGCCGAGGTGAAGCGCGCCAGCCCAAGCAAGGGCGTGATCCGCCCGGATTTCGATCCGGCCGCGATCGCGCGCAGCTATGAGAAAGGCGGGGCAGCCTGCCTTTCGGTGCTCACGGACAAGGATTTCTTCCACGGCAGCGAGGATTTCCTGCAACAGGCGCGCGATGCGTGTTCGTTGCCGGTGTTGCGCAAGGATTTCGTCATCGACCCGTACCAGGTGTACGAGGCGCGCGCGATCGGGGCGGACTGCATCCTGCTCATCGTGGCCGCGCTGGGCGATGCCGCGCTGCTGGAGCTGTCGTTGCTGGCGGCCGAGCTCGACCTCGATGTGCTGTGCGAAGTCCATGACGCGGAGGAGATGGAGCGCGCGCTGGCGCTGCCCGTGCCCCTGATTGGCGTCAACAACCGCAACCTGCGTACGTTCCACACCTCGCTGGACACCTCGCTGGAGCTGCAGCAGCTGATCGAGTACGACCGCATCCTGGTCAGCGAATCGGGCATCCACACGCCTGACGACGTGGCCACGCTGCGGGACGCCGGCATCAATGCCTTCCTGGTCGGCGAGGCGTTCATGCGCGCCGACGACCCTGGCGCGGAGCTGAAGCGCCTGTTTGCCACGACGTAAAAGCACCGCAGAAGCCGTAGACGCATGACCACAGGGGAAACCAGTCTGGAGCCGGTAGCGGCAGAAGCGGCCGTGGCTGCGCCGCGCACGGTGCTGTTCGATTTCGATGGCGTGCTGATCCACGGCGACGCCTTCTACCTGTTCATGCGCGATCGCTACCGCCGGTCATGGCTGCGCAAGCTGGGCGCGCTGTGTGCGGTGCCGTGGATGCTTCTGGTGGCGCCGTTCTCCCGCAAGCTGGCGGAACGGGCCTTGGTACACGTGGGCCTGATGGGCCTCAATGAGCACCGGTACCGGGCCGCGGCCGAAACCTTCGGCGCGGGCCTGGTGCGCCGGCCCAGGCAGTTCTGCCGGGACGGCCTCAACGCCTTGCGCCGGCACCAGGCGTCGGGCGACCGCGTCATCGTGGTGACGGGCTGCGAGCACGTGCTGGTCAGCCACATCCTGGCCCAGCTGGGCCTGGGTGGCATCGACGTGCTGGCCTCGCAGTTGCGCCCCGGCCCGCTGGGGATGCGTGTGAAACTGCACAACGTGGGCCGTCGCAAACCCGCGCAGCTGGCGGCTTTTGGCGTTAGCGAGTGGCATGTGGCCTATAGCGACTCACTGGCCGATGCCCCCATGCTCAAGCCTGCGGCCGAGGCTGTGCTGGTCAACGGCACGCCCAAGCTTTGCAAGAAGCTGGAAAAGGCCCTGGGCCGCACTATTACCCGCGTCGACTGGTTCTAACCGGGTTTTTCCCCACGAGAGTGCACCCTGTGCGCGACCACGGGGCGGGAGGGGTATGTCCTTGCCGGAGGGCGGCGCCAGGGAAGATGGCGCTGCCGGGGTCCAGGCTTGTCCGGATTCGGCGGTCAAATTACGTTAGCACTTACATGATTGGTTCGAGGGTAGTCGGATGTACCTCCCTTCGCTCGCCCAGCTGGCGCTCGGCAGCCGGCTGAAGTCGCTCAGCGACCATTTCTATGCTGCGGTGGACGAGGTCTATCGCACCTGCGGCGCGGGCGTGGAATCGCGCTGGTTCCCGGTGCTGCGCTTCCTCTGGGAGAACGGCGAAACCACCGTCAGCGACGTGGCGCAGGCCATCGGGCAGACCCATTCGGCCGTCAGCCAGCTGGCGGACAAGCTGGTGGACGCGGGCCTGGTTTGTCGCAACAAGGACATCCTGGATGGTCGCCGCAGCCTGCTGGCGCTGACTGACCAGGGGCGATCCAGCCTCGCCGCGCTGGGGCCGATCTGGGTGGCGGTACGCCGGGGCATCGTGAAATCGCTGGGCGAACAGGGCCTGGAGACGCTGCTGGACGCCTTGGCGGCCACGGAAGCCGCGCTGCAGGAGCGCCCGGTGGTCGACGCCATGCTCGCCGAGCATGCGGTGCTGGCGTCGGCGTCGCTGGAAGTCGTGCCCTATGCGCCGGCGCTGAAGGAGCATTTCTACCGGCTCAATGCGCAATGGCTGGAGCGGCACTTCCGCATCGAGGACATCGACCGGGAGATGCTGGGCGACCCGGAACGCTACGTCCTCACACCGGGCGGCGCCATCTTCTTCGCCCGCCTGGACGGCGAGGTCATCGGCACCTGTGCGTTGCTGCACGAATCGCCGGGCGTCTACGAGCTTTCCAAGATGGGGGTGGACGAGACGTTCCGTGGCATGGGCGCCGGGCGCCGCCTGCTGGCGGCGGCGATTGCCGAGTTCCATCGCCGCGGAGGCAAGGAGCTGTTCCTGGAATCCAACAGCCGCCTGAAGACGGCGCTGCGCATGTACGAGCAGGCGGGCTTCGTCATGCAGCCCGCCGTGCGCCCCGGCTCGCATTACGAGCGGGCGGATGTCTACATGGTGTACCAGCCCGTGCAGCAGGGCGCCGGGGGCTGAGCGGCGCCCGCCCATGAAAAAGCCCGGCCGGAGCCGGGCTTTTTTTTGCCGTTGGCGGGTGGCTCAGCGCGTGCCGCGCACCACGATGGTCTTGCCCGCCACGTCGATCATGCCCTGCTCCTCGAGCTGCTTGAGCACGCGGCCCACCATTTCGCGCGAGCAGCCCACGATGCGGCTCACTTCCTGGCGGGAGATGCGGATCTGGGTGCCGTCCGGATGGGTCATCGCATCCGGCTCCTGGCACAGGTCCAGCAGGGTCTTGGAGATGCGGTTGGTGACGTCCATGAAGGCCATGCGGCTGACCTGGCGCGAGGTGCGCAGCAGGCGGTGGGTCAGCTGGGAGCCGATGGCGAACAGGATCTTCGGGCATTCCTCGCGCAGCGGGCCTTCCATCAGCTGGAACAGGCGTTCGTAGCTGATCTCGGCCATTTCGCAGGCGGTGCGGGTGCGCACCATGGATTCGCGCTGGGCCTGCTCGACGAACAGGCCCATCTCGCCGATGAACTGGCCACGGCTCAGGTAAGCCAGGATCAGCTCGCGCCCCTGTTCATCTTCGGTGCAAACGGCCAGCGAGCCGTCCACGATGTAATAAAGCGTATTGGCGGGATCGCCCGGACGGATGATCGCGGTCTTGCCCGGGTAGCGCCGGCGATGGCAAAGCGCAAGAAAACGCTCCATCGAGGCCGGGTCCGGCGCAAAGTTGGCTGGCGCCTGAGAACGTTCAAAGGCTTGTTGTAGCTGATATTTGAGTTGCGCCACGTTAGATCCCATAGATTCAAACGGGGGGCGCAAGCGTCCCCCGATAGTCCGATCCATTCCCCCCTCCGGGCATTATGGCAAAGTAACCTAATCAGCCGAAGGTTCAGTTTTCCCTTTTTTTGCCGCATACTTCACGGTCTTTCGGACGCGATCCCTTTGTCGCGCTCCGGTCACAAGGGTCGTGGAAGCTTCCCGCTTTCACGTTCAATTATCTAGCGGGGACCCTTGTAGCTAACCCGCCCTCTGCTAATGGCCCCTTCCCGGCCTGGAGAGTCGCTGTGGTGAAACCGCTTCCGCGCCTGCGTCTGCAGGGCTTCAACAATTTGACCAAGGCACTGAGCTTCAACATCTACGACATCTGCTATGCGGTGTCCGAAGAGCAGCGCCAGCGCTATATCGAATACATCGATGAGCAGTACGACGCCGACCGTCTCACCCAGATCCTGACGGATGTGGCCGAGATCATTGGCGCCAACATCCTGAACATTGCACGCCAGGACTACGATCCGCAAGGCGCCTCCGTCACGATCCTCATCTCTGAGGAGCCCGTGGTGGAGAAGCTGGGCCGCGACACCATCTCCGACGCCGTGGTCGCGCACCTGGACAAGAGCCACATCACCGTCCATACCTACCCGGAAACGCATCCGCACAACGGCATCGCGACCTTCCGCGCGGACATCGACGTGGCCACCTGTGGCGTCATCTCGCCGCTGAAGGCCCTGAACTACCTGATCGACAGCTTCGAGTCGGATATCGTTATCGCCGACTACCGCGTGCGCGGCTTCACGCGCGACGTGAAGGGCAAGAAGCACTTCATCGACCACAAGATCAACTCGGTGCAGGACTATCTGGCCAAGCACATCCGCCAGAAGTACGAGATGTTCGACGTGAACGTGTATCAGGAAAACATGTTCCACACGAAGATGCACATCAAGGACTTCGACCTTGATACCTACCTCTTCGAGGCGCATGCCGACGACCTTTCGTTCAAGGAGCGCCAGCGCATCGAGTCGCTGCTGCGTCGCGAGATCGAGGAGTTGTTCCACGGCCGCAACCTGATGTGACGAAAAACCCGCCGAAAGGCGGGTTTTTCTTTTCTCCCTTCCCGCGCTTGCGCGGCAAGATTGGAGTCATGGGGCGGCGAGTTGGCGTTTGCGATGGCGCGTGTATCCCTCACCGTCATTCCCGCGAAAGCGGGAATCCAGTGTCTTTCGCCGCACCCTAAAAGGCGCTGGATGACCAGCCCTTCGGCTGTTGAAAGACACCTCCCGCTTTCGCGGGAATGACGGTGAGGGGCACATAGGGCTTGGGAACCTTGGGGGCGATGCGGAGCCTCAAACCCTGTACGCCACGGCCTTCATCACCATCGACGTCAAATGCATCACCCCCGGGATCGGAAACGGCAGATCGATGCCCCCACGCTCCCGCGCGTTATGCGCATGCCGGATCTCCTCCGCCTGCATCTGTGTCAGCACAGCACGCGAGCGCTCATCCTGCGGGGGAAGTTTGTCGAGGTGCTCTTCCAGGTGCGCTTCCACCTGGCGCTCCGTTTCCACCACGAAACCCAGGCTCACCGGATCGCCGGCGAGGGCCGCGAGCGCCCCGATGGCATAGCTGCCCGCATACCACAGCGGATTGAACAGGCTGGGGCGGCTGTCCAGCTCCTTCAGGCGGTCGGCGCACCAGGCGAGGTGGTCGGTTTCCTCGGCGGCGGCGTGCAGCAAGTGTTCGCGGGTGTCTTCATTGCGCGCGAGCGCCGCCTGTCCGTCGTAAAGCGCCTGCGCGCAGACCTCGCCCGTGTGGTTGATGCGCATGAGCCCGGCGGCGTGGCGGCGCTCGGCATCATCCATATCCGTTTCGTCGAAGGCGTCGGCGGGCGAGGGGCGGGCGGCTTCCGGGGCACCGGACACGGTTTCCAGCGCGCGCTCAATGCCGGCCAGCAGACGGTCGAGCGGGGAAAGCGTGCGTGCGTTCATGGGGAAACCTCCAGTTGCTGTGCCAGCAGCGTGAGTGGATGCAGGTGCGGCCAATGCCGGCCTTGCTCATCCATGCCTGCGGACAGGTGCAGGCGGCAACCGATATTGGACGACAACAGCTGCTGCGGCGCCAAGGTGGTGATCTGTCCCAGTACGCCATCGCGCAAGCGCGCCGCACGCTCCGGGAATTCCAGCATGTGCACGCCAGCGGCACCGCAGCAGTGCGGCGGGCGCGGCACCACGGCGACATCCAGTGACGGCACCTTCGCCAGCAGCTTCTGCAGATCGGATTCGCTGCGCGCCACGTTGAGCTGCGTACACGGCAGGTGCAGCGCAACGCGTCGTTCCAGCGGCCGGAAGGTCAGCCGGTCGATGCGGCCTGCGAGCAAGGCCACTGGATCGGTCACGGCAACGTCGGGCAATGCGCGTCGCAGCGTACCCAGGCAACCGGGCGTGACGGTGATGAGTTGATCCGCGCCAGACTGCTTCCAGCTCTCGCGCACGCGTTCGGCCAAACGGTCGGCGGTGCTCATGTCACCGCCATGCAGATCCATGGCGCCGCAGCAGAAGGCAGGGAGGCGTGCGACCCGGTAGCCGGCAGCCTGCAGCAAGACGATGGCTGCACGCTCTGCCGCCTCGTCTTCGACGCTCGCCACGCAACCGGGGAAGATCGCCACGGTACCTTGCCCGGCATCATTGGTCTTGGCGGCTGCTGCCAAGACACCATCATCGGTGTCCGGCCAGGTTTCCAGGGCGGCTCGCCACGCCGAGTTTGCCGGCAGGCGGTCGGCCAGGCGCGACTTCCAGCGCTGCAGTCCCGTGGCGTCCGCCAGCCGCGAGGCAAGACGTAGCAGCGTCGGCTGCCTGAGCATCGCCAGCAACGCGCGGGGGCGTTCCGGCGCCGGACCGATCAGGGCGCGTGTTTCCACCAGCAGCTCGTCGTATTTGACGTTGGCCGGGCACACGCGCTGGCAGTTGAGGCAGCCCAGGCAGTGATCCAGATGGATACGCAGGGCGGCGGTGGGCTCGGCATCGCCCCGGGCGAGCGCCGCGGCGATGGCGATGCGACCGCGCGGGGACTCCGCTTCGTTGCCATCCAGCCCATAGGTGGGGCAGGTCGGCAGGCACAGGCCACACTGCACGCACTGGTCGGCGAGGGCGGCTATCTTCTGTTTTCGAGTGTGGGGGGGCTTTTCAAGCGCCATGGTGATCATGCTATCATTGCCAGCTCGCATCCCACCGGTCGGTGGGCTTGCGCGATTGATGAAAACTCCGTTATCATCTCGCGCCTTTGTTCCACCGATTATGTGTACCGCCCATGTGGCGGCAGCCCAGGTATTCTGAAATGAAAACGTTCAGCGCCAAGCCGGAAAGCGTCAAGCGCGATTGGTTCGTGATCGACGCCACCGATAAGACGCTCGGTCGTCTCTCGACCGAGATCGCCCGCCGTCTGCGCGGCAAGCACAAGCCGGAATTCACCCCGCACGTCGACACCGGCGATTACATCGTCGTGGTCAACGCCGAGAAGGTGGCCGTCACCGGTGCCAAGCTGGACGACAAGATGTACCACCGCTTCACCGGCTACGTCGGCAACCTGAAGACCACGAGTCTCAAGGACATGCTGGCTACGCACCCGGAGCGCGTCATCGAAATCGCCGTCAAGGGCATGCTGCCGAAGAACCCGCTGGGCCGTGCGATGTACCGCAAGCTCAAGGTGTACGGCGGTGCCGAGCACCCGCATACCGCACAGCAGCCGCAGGCGCTGGAAATCTAAGGAACCATCATGGCTATCCAGCAGAACTACGGCACCGGCCGCCGCAAGACCTCCGCTGCTCGCGTGTTCCTGCGCAAGGGCACCGGCGCGATCACCGTCAACGGCAAGACCCTCGACCAGTTCTTCGGTCGTGAGACGTCGCGCATGATCGTTCGTCAGCCGCTCGAGCTGATCGAAGCGACCGACAAGTTCGACGTGAACGTCACCGTCGCTGGCGGCGGCATCACCGGCCAGGCCGGCGCGATCCGTCTCGGCATCGCCCGCGCCCTGATCGAATACGACGAAAACCTGAAGTCCCAGCTCTCGCAAGGCTGGCTTCGTGACCCGCGACGCCCGCGAGGTCGAGCGCAAGAAGGTCGGTCTCCACAAGGCCCGCCGCGCTACCCAGTTCTCGAAGCGCTAATCACGCTTCGACTGGCCGGTGCATCAAGTCAGAGCGCACCGCTCAGCAGGGTTTTGGGAGATCGTCTAACGGTAGGACAACGGACTCTGACTCCGTTTATCTAGGTTCGAATCCTAGTCTCCCAGCCAAAAACAAAAAGCCCGCCTCAGTGGCGGCTTTTTGTTTTTTGATCTGGGAGGGTCAGGAGGCGGGCCTCGTTCGACAAATTCGTCTGGAACGAATTTGGACAGCGCACAGCGCTGGCCCCGTAGCGCGCAGCGCGGAGGGGTGAGCCCCATGGATGGGGCGAACAATCCTAGTCGCGCACGTTTGCGATCCCTCACAAAGAGCCCGCCTTGTTGGCGGGCTTTTTGTTCTCGATTGGAAAAGCCGAAAGACTCTCTATCGTTCCCCAACATCTTCCCAAACGAATTCCCTGCCGCCCACCCTCACCGCGTCACCAACATCGGCACCCGCCCACTCACCGCATGCCTTTGATTGACGCTCGTCATCACCAGAATGATCAGCGAATCGTCGAAGCTGACCTCGACCCCCCCCCGATCGTCTTGAAGGCAGGCAGCGGACGCATGGTGGCCTTGCCTGAGGCGTCGATGCGATAGAGGCCGTCCGTGCCGGCAGCCCATAGCGACCCTCCGCTGGCGATGAGGCCAAAGAACGGCGTCGTCTCTTTCGAGGGGGCATTCCTGAAGAACTCCGCCCCGAAAGCACTGACGTAGGGTTTGGCGTAGAGCTCGCGAATGTCGTTGCCGCATACCTGGACGATCCGGCCGTGCGCCATCATGTGGACGAGGCCGACGGCAACAGCCAGGCATCGTGGATTCCAGGGTTCGGCGGTGATGCCGTTGACGGGATCGCAAGCGCCATTGAGCGGTCCGCTGCAGATATCGGCACCCTTGCGCTCGATAGGTGTCACCGTGCCCGTGAGCCGATCGATGCGTTGCAGGCCACCGCCCCATTCGCCGCCGTTGATGGCGACGTAGAGTGCGCCTTCATCGTCATACGTGGCGCTGACGATACCGGGAGGCAGCGTCCCTTGAAGGTCCACGCTGCGCGTCCGGCCTTGGCCGTCCATCTCGATCAAGCGTGTGTGCGAAAGCAGGGTCGTCATCCCGCTGTCCGCGCACCTCATGGCGATGAGGCGGTCATCATGACGCGGCACATCGCCGGTCGTCGCCCATGTCCCATTGGCGGCGCGCGTTCGAATGGTCCATGCGGTTGCTTCCTCACCGGTGACCACTTGAGGCTGCCCATGGGATACGCACAGGTCGAGCGCGGGTTCGGGAAGATGCTGTGGCTCGCGCTCGCTTCCGGAGGGCTCGATGGCGGACAGTTCACCCGCATCGGAAAGGAGCCAGAGCCGGCCGTCGACAAAGACCGCGCGGATCAACGAGGATTCCTGGCCTGCGCGGACAGGTTCCACCGCATTCGCGCTTCTGGGTAGGAGCAGGGCCCATAGCAGCCCGACGGTGACGAGAGTGGTGGCTCTGGATAACACGGACCATCGCGCAAAGCGTGCCTGCCGCATATCGCCTCCTTGTCGTGCGTCGAGGATAAGCGAGGCCGTGGCGGTTTGCGCGGGGCATGGCCCTGAAAGCAAAACGCCGCCCACGAGGGCGGCGTTTCATCATGCTCGGCACAGCCGGGCCGGCAAAGCGATCACATCTCGCGATCACCCACCAGCACCACATCCGCCGGCCGGCGCGCAAACAGACCCACGGTGACGATGCCGGGAAGCTGGTTGAGGTCGTTTTCCAGCGCCACCGGGTCGGTGATCTGCCAGCCGTGCACGTCGATCACCCAGTTGCCGTTGTCGGTGACCACGCCGTCGCGCCACACCGGGTTGCCGCCGCGCTTGACGATCTCGCGGCCGATCAGGCTGCGCGCCATGGGAATCACTTCGATGGGCAGCGGAAACTTGCCCAGCAGGGGCACCTGCTTGCTCGAATCGATGATGCAGACGAACTTGTCGCTGGCCTCGGCGATGATCTTCTCGCGCGTGAGCGCGGCGCCGCCGCCCTTGATGAGGCGCTTGTGCGGGTCGCATTCGTCGGCGCCATCCACGTAAAGCGTGAGGCGGCCCGTGGCGTTGAGGTCGAGCACGGGAATGCCCACGCGCTTGAGGTGCGCGGTGGACTGCTCCGAGCTGGACACGGCCCCCTGGATGCGATCCTTCAGGTCGGCGAGGGCATCGATGAAGAAGGCAACGGTGGAGCCGGTGCCGACGCCGACGATGGCGCCTTCCTCGACGTAGCGGATGGCGGCTTCACCGGCCTGGCGTTTTTCGTTGGCGCTCATGGGCGTTTGTTCCAATAAGGGATGAAAGCGTTATTCCATGGCCAGGATGTGGCGCCATTCCTCGGCACCCACCGGCATGACGGAGAGTCGGTTGCCCTTGCGCACCAGCGCCATCTCGGCGAGTGCGGGGTCGGCCTGCAGTTCCTTGAGCGTGATGGTGCGCTTGAGCTTCTTCACGAACTTCACGTCCACCAGTATCCAGCGCGGGTTGTCTCGCGAGCTGGCGGCATCGAAGTACTTGCTCTTGGGGTCGAACTGGCTGGGATCGGGGTACGCGTCGGTGGCGACTTCGGCCACGCCGACGATGCCCGGTTGATCGCAGTTGGAATGGTAGAAGAACACCTTGTCACCCACGCGCATGCCGTCGCGCATGAAATTGCGCGCCTGGTAGTTGCGTACGCCGTCCCAGTGCTCCTGGCCTTTTTTCTTCAGGTCGTCGATGGAGAAGGCATCCGGCTCGGACTTCATCAGCCAATACTGGGTGTTCTTGCTCATGCGTGGGCTTCTCCGTCCTTGCCGGTGGCGTGGCAGTCGATCAGTTCCTGATCGGTGGCGATGAAATCGAGCGGCACGTCCCAGGGTTCGTCGTCGATCTCGGGCAGCTCCTGGAACGCATAGGCAATGCCGACCAGCAGTGGCTCGGTGGGGCGTACCTGCTCGTTGAGGAAGGCGAACGCCCGGTCGTAGTAGCCGCCGCCCGTGCCCAGGCGGTTGCCGCGTCGGTCGAAGGCGGTCAGCGGCACAAGCACCAGGTCGAGCTGGAAAGGTTCCAGCAGTTCGCGGGGCTGGGCCGGTTCGGGGATGCCGTAGCGGTTGGGCTGAACGTCCTCGCCGGACTGCCAGGGCGCAAAGCGCAACTGGTGGTTGGGGCCGATCACCGGCAACAGGAACTGCTGGCCGCGGGTGGCCAGCGGCGGAATCACCAGGTTCAGCGGCAGCTCGCCGTCGCAGGCCCAGTAGCCGGCTACACGGGCGTCCGTCAGGTACTCGGGGAGCTGTTCCAGGCTGCGGCGCAGGCCTTGCGCGGCGGCGATGCGCTGGGCCGGTGTCAGGGCGCGGCGCTGAGTGGCCAGCTGCTGGCGTAACTCGCGTCGCTGGGCGTTGGCGTCCACGTTCGCGTCTCCTGCTGTGCGAGCCCCCTA
Source organism: Dyella japonica A8 (assembly GCF_000725385.1). NCBI lineage: Bacteria > Pseudomonadati > Pseudomonadota > Gammaproteobacteria > Lysobacterales > Rhodanobacteraceae > Dyella > Dyella japonica. Next base: position 1,373,254 of record NZ_CP008884.1, read on the forward strand.
GAACTTGCGGCGCCCGTAGGCGCCGCAAGTAGGGAAAAGGTGGCGTTAACCGCGATGCCGCTGCCCACCGAACGACCTTGATCCACGATGGATCAGGTGGGAGGGCGACATGGTCTCAAGGCTTTCCGCACGCGGCGGACATGCACAACAACCGATGAAAAGCCGACCCGGGGCCGTATTTAGGAACAAGGCAAATGTAAGAGTGTGCTGGCGCACACCGCAGAAAACGCCGTGGACTATTTTATGTGGGCGTCGAGTGCCGCTTCAAGCTTGCGTCGCAATGCAGCGATGCCGTCGGTCACGCTCTGATCAGAACCGGTGTGCTGCTTGCGCAGGGCGAGGAATTCGTGCGTGACGCTGATGGCGGCCAGCACGGCCAGGCGGTCGAAGCCCGGCGCCTTCGCGTTGGCACGCAATTCGCGCATCTTGCGGTCGAGGTAGGCGGCCGATTCCAGCAGGCCGTCGCGCTCTTCCGGCGCGCAGGCGATCAGGAATTCACGGTCCACCAGCCGCAGGGCGACCGGTTCGTTGGCAGTGGTGCCCATGTTGGTCTCAGCCATTGTTCTCAAGCGCCTTCAGTCGCTGGATCATTGCCTCGACGCGGCTGCGCGCCTGTTCGTTGCGTGCCATGAGGCCGGCACGCTCGCTCGCCAGCTGCTCCTGGCTGTGGCGGAGGCTACGGTTTTCTTCGGTGAGACGGCGCACGGCGTCGAGCAGTCGGTCGACCTGTTCACCGAGGGCTGCAAGCTCTTGTTTCACGGGGTCTGCCTTGACGGAATCGGACGCGCTCATGGTTCGGAACTATAGCAGGAGGCCTGCCCAAAGCAGCAGGCGGCCCTACGTTAACCAGCCGGCTGCCGGGCGTTCCGCGAACCAGTGCATGAAGGCGATACTTGTTCAGTGTTGCCTTAAACTCACCCATTGTCTTGAAAGGAGCCATGCCATGACCGCCAACGAGCTGATTGGCTACGACGAACTGGACGCCGCGGCCGCCCGCCTGAAGCTGGCGGAGGATGCCAGTGGCCTGCATGGCTCGCTGTGCGGCTTCCTGGCCTGTGGCGGCCGCATCGGCAAGCAGTCCCTGGTGGAGGCGCTGCACATGGACGCCGAGGCGGCCACGCCGTCCGCCGGCGACCAGGCGCTGCTGGAGCGCCTGGTGAAGCAGACCGAGTCGGAACTGGCCGATCCCGAACTGGGGTTCGAGCCGCTGATGCCGGCCGACGACCGCCCGGTGGCCGAGCGCGCGGACGCCCTGGTCGACTGGTGCCGCGGTTTCCTGGGCGGCTTTGGCCTGGGCGGCGCCGAAACCCACGCCAAGCTGTCCGACGAGGCGCAGGAGATCCTGAAAGACCTGGCCACCATTGCCGCCTCGTCCTTCGAGTTCGGCGACGAAGCCGAAGACGAGGATTCGCTGATCGAAGTCCACGAGTTCGTGCGCATGGGCGCCATGCTGCTGTTTGCCGAGTGTTCGAACCGCAACGGGCCCAGCAACGACACCGTGCATTGAACATTTCGCCTGAAGAATACGCCCGCCGCCGCCGCCAGCTGATGCGCATGGCGGGCGAAGACGCGGTGCTGCTGATCGCCGCCGCGCCCGAGCGCGTGCGTAACGCGGACGCCAATTGGCCGTACCGGCAGGACTCGGACCTGCACTATCTGTCCGGCTTTCCCGAGCCGGATGCCGTGCTGGCCCTGATGCCCGGTCGCAAGCACGGTGAGGCGGTGCTGTTCTGCCGCGAGCGTGACGAAGAACACGAACGCTGGCATGGCGAGTCCATCGGTACCGACCGCGCCGTGAGCGAGCATGGCATGGACGATGCGTTCCCCATCGACGACATCGACGACATCCTGCCGGGCATGATCGAGGGCAGGGCGCGCGTCTATTGCCATTTTGGCCGCGAACCGGAATTCGATGCCCGCCTGCTGGGCTGGATGCGCCGCCTTCGCCAGTTGCGGGGCGGCGGCGTGGTGCCGAAGGAGTTCGTCGCGCTGGGCCATTTACTGCATGACTTGCGTCTGTACAAATCGCGCGGCGAGCTGAAGTTGATGCGTGCCTCTGCGTCCATTGCCGCCGAGGCGCATCACGCGGCGATGCAGGCGGCCCTCGCGGGTCGCCACGAATATGAGGTCGAAGCCGACATCCTGCGCGTGATGCGCAGCCGCGGTGCTGTCCCTGCATTCCCGCCCATCGTGGCAGGTGGCGCGCATGCCTGCGTGATGCATTACACGGCCAACCGGGCCTTGCTGCGCGACGGCGATCTGCTGTTGGTAGATGCCGGCGCGGAAGTGGACTGTTATGCGTCCGACATCACGCGCACGTTCCCGGTGAGCGGGCGCTACAGCCGTGAGCAGCGCGCCCTGTACGAAGTGGTGCTGGCTGCGCAGCTGGCGGCCATCGACGAGGTACTGCCAGGGCGCGCGTTCAACGCCGCGCACGAAGCCGCCGTGCGCGTCATCGCCGAAGGCTTGTGCGCGCTGGGCCTGATCAAGGGTTCGGCGGACGACGCCATCGCCGAAGGCAGCTACAAGCGCTTCTTTCCCGCCAAGACGGGTCATTGGCTTGGCCTGGACGTGCATGACGTGGGCGACTACCGCGTGGACGGCGAGCCGCGTGTGCTCGAGCCCGGCATGGTGGTGACGGTGGAGCCGGGTATCTACGTGTCGCCGGGCGATTTCACCGTGGCCGAGCGCTGGCGCGGCATCGGCATCCGCATCGAGGACGACGTGGCCGTGACCAAGGACGGATGCGACGTGCTGACCGATGGCGTCCCCAAGGATGCGGACGAGATCGAGGCGTTGCTGGCCTCGCGTTGAACACCTCTCCGTCTCCTGTGGGAGCGCACCCTGTGCGCGACTGCTCCGGCTGGTGGCCTGCGGCAGTCGCGCACAGGGTGCGCTCCCACAAGAGCTTTTGCTATTTGCCCGGCGTGCGCGGCTCCTTGCGCCGATGTGCTTCATCCGTCGCGTGCACCTCGTACCACATCGCATTGAGGATGCCGAAGGCGGTGGCGAGGCCCAGGCCGAGAATCCACGAGAAATACCACATGGCGCTGTTCTCCCCTCAGTAACCGTGGCCGGACTGGCGCACGTGGTCCAGCGTGACGCGCCCGCGCATGACGCGGTACACCCAGCTGGTGTAGATGATGATGAGCGGCATGAAGATCACCGTCATGGCTAGCATCAGCCCCAGCGTGCCCTTGCTGGAGGAGGCGTCCCACACCGTCAGGCTGGAGCGTGGATCCAGTCGCGAGGGCAACAGGAACGGGAACAGTGCGAAGCCGGCGGAAAGTATGGTGCCGGCCACCATCAGGCTGCTGGTGATGAAGCAGCCCAGGCCCTTCTTGCCCACCGTGAGCTGTACGCCGATCGCTCCGGCCAGGGCAAGTACCGGTGCAAGCCAGAAGCTCGGGTGCTCCATGTAGCTGGCAAACCAGCTGCTGCCGTGCGCCACCTGCTTGTAGAGCGGATTGGACACGCCATTGGTCACTACCGGGCCGACGATGGCGTAACCGGCCACGCCGTAGGCGAGCCAGATACCCGCGGCGACGTAGAACACCACATAGGCCAGCGTGGTCCAGCGCGCCACGCGAACAGCGCGGTCGGCGATGATGTGGTCCGCCTTGTACGCCGCCCAGCAGGCGCCGTGCGACAGCAGCATGGTGAGCGACACGAGGCCGGCCATCAGCGCGAACGGATGCAGCAGTTCGAAGAAGCTGCCGTGCCAGCTCATGCGCAGATCGTTGTCGAACTGGAACGGCGCGCCCAGGAACAGGTTGCCGAAGGCTACGCCCGAGATCAGCATCACCACGATGCCGGAACAGGTGAGCACCCAGTCCCACAGAGTGCGCCAGCGCTCGTCATGCACCTTGCCGCGGAAATTGAAGCCCACCGGGCGAAGAATGAGCGCGACCAGCACCAGGAAGATCGCCAGGTACATGCCGGAGAACGACACCGCGTAGAGCTGCGGCCACGCAGCGAACGCCGCGCCGCCGCCGAGCACGAACCACACCTGGTTGCCTTCCCAGGTGGGTTCGATGGTTTCCAGCATGACGAGCCGTTCGTCCTCGGTCTTCCCCAGCACGCGCAGCAACGCCGCGATGCCAAAGTCGAAGCCGTCCATGATGGCGAAGCCGATCAGCAGCACGCCAAGGAGGGCCCACCAGATCACGCGTAGTGTTTCGTAATCGAACATGGCGTTCTCCTCAGGCGTGGGCCGGTGCGTTGGTGGCGGCTCGCGCGGGGTGGGCAGGTGGCCACAGCCCCAGGCCATCGGGCCCCTTCTTGGCGTACTTCACCATCAGCACGGCGTCGATCACGGCCAGTGCGCTGTAGAACAGCACGAAGCCGCCCAGCGAAGTCCATACCTGTCCCGCCGTCACGCTGGATACCCCCAGCGCGGTCGGCAGGATGCCTTCGATGGCCCACGGCTGGCGGCCGTACTCCGCCACGATCCAGCCCAGTTCGGCGGCAAGCCATGGCAGCGGCAGGCTCCACAGGGCGAGCTTGAGCAGCCAGGGGCGCTTGTCGAGCTGCCGCTTGCTGGCTTGCCAGAACATGAAGCCGAACAGCGCGATGAAGTAAAAACCGCAGGCGACCATCAGGCGGAAGGCCCAGAACAGCACGGGTACGTTCGGTATGGTGCTGGCCGCCGCCTTCTGGATGTCCGCCGGTGTCGCCTTGCGCGGATCATCCATGACGCGCTTCAGCAGCAGTGCGTAGCCCATGTCCTTGTCGTGCGCGGCAAGAATGGCCTTGGCCTGCGCATTGTTCTTGTCCTCACGCAGCACCAGCATGGCGTCGTACGCGAGGATGCCGTTGTTGATGCGCCCCTTGGTTTCCTCCACCAGGTTGGCGATGCCGGGGATCGGCTTGTCGATGGAACGCGTGCCGATCAGGCCCATTACCCACGGGATACGCAATGCATAGTGCGTGGTGTGGTTCTCCACGTCGGGTATGCCGAACAGCGTGAACGAGGCGGGCGCCGGTTCGGTTTCCCACATCGCCTCGATCGCGGCCATCTTCATCTTCTGGTTCTCGGACACGGCATAACCCGATTCGTCGCCGAGCACCACCACGGACAGCGCGGCGGCCAGGCCGAAACTCGCCGCCACCGTCATCGAACGCTTGGCGAAATCGATATTGCGTCCCTTCAGCAGGAACCAGGCGCTGATGGACAGCACGAACATCGAGCCCACCACGTAGCCAGCGCTCACCGTGTGTACGAACTTGGCCTGGGCCACGGTGTTGAACATCACCTCGCTGAAGGAGGTCACTTCCATGCGCATGGTTTCGGCATTGAAGGCCGAGCCCACCGGGTTCTGCATCCAGCCGTTGGCGATCAATATCCACAATGCCGAAAGGTTCGTGCCCAGCGCGAGGAACCAGGTGGTGAGCAGGTGCGACACGCGCGACATGCGGTTCCAGCCCATGAAGAACAGGCCAACCAGCGTCGCTTCGAGGAAGAACGCCATCAGGCCCTCGATGGCCAGCGGCGTACCGAACACGTCGCCCACGTAGTGCGCGTAATAGGCCCAGTTCATACCGAACTGGAACTCCATGGTGACGCCGGTGGCGACGCCCATGGCGAAGTTGATGCCGAACAGCACGCCCCAGAACTGCACCATGCGCTTCCAGACTTCGCGCCCGGTCATCACGTAGACGCTCTCCATGATGGCGAGGATCCACACGATGCCCAGCGTCAGCGGCACGAACAGGAAGTGATAGAGCGCGGTCAGCGCGAACTGCAGGCGTGAGAGCGTGACAACATCGGCGTCGATGATCATGGGCTGCCTGCTTGCGGTGAGGTAGAGGAGGACGCCGGCGCGAGCAGGTGCTCGATCGCGGCAGGTCGGGTGTCGGGACGGACGTAATGCGCCGCGACCACCCACCAGATCAACGAAATGAACGCGATCTTGGCGAGCACCAGCAAGATCAGCTTGCGCCCCAGTCGGCGCAGCAGTGGCCTTGGTGGATCGGCGGGAGCCTGGTTTGAACCGGCCGGCCCGACGGACGGCATGAACATGCTTGGAGCCCCTTGCATTGCCTTGGGGCGAGCATACGGAAGGTATGTGAAGTTGTCGTGCGGGACGATGACGCAGCGGTGGATAGCCGCGTGGGCGGAAATGTCACTACGAACGCCCGGCGAACTGTTGTAGGTGTTTCTACCTACGGCCCGCCCGGCGTCACCGGGCAGGCCTCCTGCAGGGTGTTGCGTGCCGCGCGATCAGCCGATCAGCGCAAAGGCGTCGCGCGTGAGATTCTCAGGCGCGCCATCGGTACACACCACATCGTCCTCGATGCGGATGCCGCCATAGGGGCGGAAGCGCTCCACGCGGGCCCAGTCGATATCGCTGGCCACCGGCTTGGCGCGCAGTTCGTCGAGCAGCATGTCGATGAAGTACAGGCCCGGCTCGATCGTCACCACCATGCCCGGTTCGAGCACGCGCGTCATGCGCAGGTAGGGATGGCCCTGCGGGCGTGCGATGGTGCCGCCGGCCTCGGAGGCCTGGAAGCCCGCCACGTCGTGCACCTGCAGGCCGATGGGATGGCCAAGGCCGTGCGGGAAGAACGCGGAAGTGACGCCGGAGGCCACCGCGCTCTCCGCGCTCATGCGGAGAATGCCGTGCTCACGCAGCACATCGGCCAGCACATGGTGCGCGTGGATGTGCAGCTCCGGATAGCTCTGGCCGGCACGTACCTTCGCGACAAAGCCCTGCTGCGCTGCGTCCACGCTGTCGATCAGCGCCTGGAATTCGTCGTGGCCGCGTGCGGCGTAGGTGCGCGTGATATCGCTGGCGTAGCCGGCGGCGCTGGCACCGGCGTCAATCAGGAACGAGCGGCTTTCCGCAGGCGCCTTGCGATCGAAATGGGTGTAGTGAAGCACCGCGCCGTGCTCATTGAGGGCCACGATGCTGGCGTAGGGCAGTTCGGCATCGATCTGGCGCGCGGCGATGAGATACGCCATGTGGATGTCGAACTCACTCTCACCGGCACGGAAGGCCTGCTCCGCAGCATGGTGCGCACGCGTGCCGATGCGGCTCGCCTCACGCATCAGTTCCCGTTCGTACGGCGTCTTGTACGAGCGATGCCAGTGCAGGACGTCGAGAACGGCCTGCGGGTTGTTCGCTTCGGCGCCGGGTACCGCCGGGCATTCGGGACCGAGGATGGCGCGGCGGGTATGGGCGCCGGGCAGCAGGGCCACCGCGTCCGTCGCCTCGCGCACGATCTCGATATCAAAGTGTTCCACCCAGTAGCCCGTCGGCGCCGTTGGTACGACGTGCCAGTAATCCCGGGGCTGCAGATAGATCAGTTTCGGCTTGTGGCCGGGTGTGTAGACGATCCAGCTGCCGGGGGTGTCGGTCAGCGGCAGCCAGTGACGAAAATGCGGGTTGGCGACGAACGGATAGTCCTGGTCGTCGAGGAACTTGCGCAGCGGCGTTCCCGCCGCGATCACCAGGTGATCGAACCCGCCCTTCGCGAGCGCCTTGTCGGCGCGTTCGCGCAGGGTGGCGAGGTGCTGGGGGTAGAGGGTGGCGAGGCGCTCTTGCATGGGGACTCCGGGAGGGGCGCCCTGGTGTTTGGGCGTTGGGGCGAGGGGAGGGTGACATGATGGCGCGTAGGGGGAGGCATCGCCAGTTTTGGGGAGTTCCAGGCGGTGGTGGATGCATGTGGTTCTCGGTCTGCCCTTTTTGAGATGGGCGACGCCGCCACGGATGGGTTGCTGTTTTGATGGTTTTTCCCCTATGGGGTGAGGACTGGGGTGAGGGGCTCGCCCCACGGCTTAAAAAAAGCCGTCATCCCGGCGTTCCACAGGGACTGGCTTCGCGTCGCAGGCCGGAGGCGCTTTTCAACAGCCGCATGGCTGGTCATCCCGTTTCTGTCGCGGTCGGTCGTCGCCTCAGGCGTTACGGCGACCTGGCTCGCCTGCCGCGGGCTTCCGCCCTCCTGCCGGAGGGCGGGTCACTTTTCTTTGCTTGCCCAAAAGATCCCACGGGGACTAGCTTCGCGTCGAAAGTAACCCAAGGAAAGGGCCCCCCGGATGACGCGCCTTCCGGGCCTACGGCCCGGAAGGTTCGCGGTCGGGTTCCGGGCTTTTCGGCGGGGCATCCTGCCCCGTCGAAAAGTGCCAGGGATCCCTCCCTGACACCCCTGCGGGGCCTGATCTCCACCCGCCCGCCGCGTCATACGGGGACCCGGTAGGTCAAAAGCCAAAAACTAAAAACTAAAAACCGAAGCAAGAAGCCGAGCCGTTGGCGAAGCATCCAAAGAGGCGAGTCCCTTGTGGGAGCGCACCCTGTGCGCGACTGGAGCGTCTCGTAGTCACCGCTCCGTTAGGTTGTCGCGCACAGGGTGCGCTCCCACAGAAAAGAGAAAAGCGGGCGACCGTGCGGGTCCCGACCACGCCAAAGCGAAGCGAGGGGCTGCTTTAAGTCCTCATCGCCCTGGCGCGTTGCGAAGCGCTTGGAACTACCCGCTGTGTAGAGGCGAAGGTTGCCAAGCAACGACGTGCTTCACGCGCTCAGGCTTATCCCCACAGAATGCTGCCAGCTCTGGCTCTTCAGGCCATTTTCTTTGGGTTACTTTTCTTTTGGGCCAGCAAAAGAAAAGTGACTCGGCCTTCGGCAGAAGGTCGAAACGCCCGCTGCGTAAGCGGCCCGATCGCGGGATCGCACGAGGCGACAACCAACCGCAAAGTCACTGGATCCCGGCCTGCGCCGGGATGACGGTGCTTATGAAACCGTGAGGCTCGATTGCGAGCCCCCTAAAGGCCTCGCGCTTGCCTGACTCAGACGAGGACCCCCGTCCAGGACCTATCGCACCAAGTCCAGGACCCTTCGCACAAAGAACACCCCAAAACCCAACACCGAAACAGGCAGCACAAACCTAATCCCTCTCCGGCTGCTCCAGCCACGCATCCAGCAACGCCGCATCCGCATCATCGATCGCCACGATGCGATACCCCGCCCATACCTGCCCGGGGCTGGCCGCGGCCTCATGCCATTGCTCCTGGATACCCACCTCGATGTTCTGCGGCGCACTGCCCAGCCCGGGCAGGGCAAGGCTCACCTGGTAGATCGCCTCGCTGCGCGGTGGGTGCGTGCTGATCAGCAGCATGCCGTTGGCGGAGAGGTTGCCCAGGTGGCCGACGGGCTGGCCGGTGACCACGTCGGTGACGACAGCGGTGAAATTGGCGCGCTTGCGCAGGGCGCGGCGCTGGTCGATGGATGCCACGTTGTCGCTCACGTCGATGCTCCGGGGCGCGAGGGGCTGCCATGGCCGCTGGTGAGCTGGCGCAATTGGCTGGTCAGTGCATGCCAGGCGCGGTCGAGCAGGGTTTCCTTCACCGGCGGCATTTCACGCACGCGGCCGCGGGCCATTTCATGGGCGAGTTGTTCCAGCGTGATTTCCTGACTGCGAAGGCCGCGGCGGGTGACGAACAGGCTGTTGCCGGACACGGGCGAATACCACGCCAGCTTGCGCTGGCTGACGCGGCCGTTGGCCGGGTCGATGAATTCGAACCAACTGCCAAAGGGCAACTGGCGCAGGCGCTGGCGAATGCGGTGTTCGGGCGATTCCGGTGATGGCATGGGCGCCGACGGTGCCGGTACCGGCGCAGGAGCCTCCGTGACGCTGTTTTCGCCGAGCCGCTGGTGTTGCTTGAGCTTGAGTGCAAGCTCGGTGGTCGTGGTGGCGGTTTCGTGGCGGGCGGCGCTGGCGGCGGGAATGCCCAGCAGGCGTTGCGCGACCTGCACGGCTTCCTCGGTATGCATGCCGATCTGTTGCAGGCCTGCCTCTACCTCGGCCTGCAGCAGGTGGCGATCGGCCACGGGTTGTTGGCCCAGCAGCTGGTCGGTGATACGCAGGCGCAGCGAAAAGGCTTCGCTGTCTTCACCGTGGCGCAGCAGCGTCAGTGCCAGCACGTCGGACCAGGCCCGTTCCAGCAGCGTGCGCAGCAGGCCGCGCGGGTTGCATGTCTCGAAGCGTTCCGTCATCAGTTCGGCGGCGCGGTGGCGGGCCTGCTCCAGACGTTCGCGGCCTTGCATGGCTTCCACCTGGCGTCGTTCGGCGATCTGCGCCTTGCGGTTGAGCAGGCCAAGGTGATGTTCGATGTCGGCCAGCAGGCTGGTGTAGAGGCCAGTGCTGGGCGGTTCGCGGCGGGCGCGCTCCACCAGCTGGGTGAGCTTGGCCTCGAGCGTTCGATCGATGTCGCCCTCGGGACCATCCAGCCAGTCGTTGGCCGCTTCGGTGACCACGCCGAGCAATTTGCGCGCGGGGTGCTCGCTCTGGTTGAAGAAGCCCTGGTCGGCCACGGCGAGGCGCAACAGCGGCAACTGCAGGTCACCGAGCAGGGAATGCGCATTGCCCCGGTTGTGCAGTTGACGGTCCATCTGCTCGAACAGCATGGCCACAAGTTCCACCGTGTCGTCCTGCTCATCGGTGAGGTGCATCGGCGTGGAGCCTTGCGGCCGCCCCGTGTTGAGCTGTGTCACCAGTTCCTCGCGCAGGGCCTGTGCGCTGAGCAGTTCGCGGCGCGCCTGGTCGGCGATGTCGCTGACGTGCAATTGCAGGGCGTCCAGCGCCAGTTGCAGTTCTTCGGGCGTGGCGGTACGGCCGCCACCCTGGTCAATCAGCGCGCCCTGTCCTGCGCGATGCTGCGCAAGCATCTCGCGCAGGTTGTCGAGTACGGCGATGTTGTCGGTGCGGGCGGGCGTGCTGCTGGCCGGCGTCGAGGGGGCGGGCGGCTGGCGCTGGAATGTTGCCGGCGGGCTGTCGTTGGCGATGGTGCGCGGCTGCCGGTCCATCTGCGTGCGCGGCGCGATGGGAAACGCACGCAGCTGCGACAGGATGCCGTCGGCACGCAGGTGCTCATTGACCGTGTCGTACAGCGTCGCCAGGCTCTGTACCACTGCCACGTCGAAGCTCTGCAGGAGCAGCAGTCGATGCTCCACGGGCAGATCCACTTGTGCCACCGCCGAGCGGAATGCCGATGCCAGGGCATGTGGCCCCAGCGGCAAATGCTCGCCTTCCAGCGGTGGCTGGCCTACCAGCACGGCGAAGCGATAGCCCAGCTCGAACAGCGACGTGCCGTGGCGGGCTTCACCGCGAGCCACCAGTTTGTCCATGGCCGCCGTCTGCTCGTGTTCGGTCGTATCGAGCAGTTCGAGAGGGCGGCGTGGCGTATCGGCATGCACATGTGGGTCGGTCGCCGTGCCCATGCGATTGAAGTGCTGGCGCAGGCCTTCCATGAAGCCGCGATCGACGATGGCGCGTTGCTGCTGGATCAGCTGGCGCGAGTACAGGCATTGCTGCTGCTCAGCGGGACTGCGCGAGCGCTCGGCCAGCGCGTACAGGCGCTGCTCGGCCTCGCCAAGGCACTGGCGAAGTGGCGCCTCGAGCCAGCTCATGCAGAGTGCGTGCGTTTCTTCGATCAGCCGACGGGCGCGGGGCGCCCAGCTGGCGTGATCGGGGCGCAAGTCTCTGTCGGATGCAAGCGGTGGCCGTCGACCCTGCTGTTCGACTTCCATGACACACCTTGTTGGATTCCCCCCGGATGGCGGCGAGTCTAAAGGGCCCCTTGGGCGCTCGCCATCGGCCGGACGGTGGATTCAGTCAAGAAAACCGGAAATGACGTCGTTGAGGAAGCGCTGGCCGAGAGGGGTCGTCTGTAGATGACCGGCCTCGGTGGTCAGCCAGCCTCGCTCACGGGCCCGGGTGAGGGCGGCGGCGATGCGTTCGTCCGGCAGGCCGGTGCGTTCGGCGAAATCCGTCATGGGCACGCCGTCGATCAGGCGCAGGGCATTGAGCATGTATTCGAATGGCAGCTCGTCCACGGCCACCGGGCCGCCGCCGCCGATCCGCTCCGGGCCGCCGGGCGAGGCCAGGTAGGCCTTGGGGTGACGGGTCTTCCAGCGGCGGAGTACCTCGCCGGTGGCGAGGTCGGAGATCTTGCCGTGCGCGCCGGCGCCAATGCCCAGGTAGTCGCCGAAGCGCCAGTAGTTGAGGTTGTGCGCGCAACGGCGGTCAGCGCCCGCATACGCGGATACCTCGTATTGCCTATAGCCGGCGGCACCCAGCTGCTGTTCGCAGGCCTCCTGCATGGCCCACGCATGATCGTCGTCGGGCAGGGGCGGCGGATTCGCAGCGAACGCGGTATTCGGCTCCAGGGTCAGCTGGTAGTGCGAGATATGCGTCGGCTGCAAAGCGATGGCGCGCGAGACGTCAGCCAGCGCGCCTTCCTGCGATTGCTCGGGCAGGGCGTACATCAGGTCGAGGTTGATGTTGGCGTAGCCGGCGTCCTGCGCCGACTTCACGGCGGCCTCGGCCTCACTGGCCGAATGGATGCGGCCGAGCCGGCGCAGCTTGTCGTCGTCGAAGCTCTGGATGCCGAACGAGAGGCGATTCACTCCGGCGGACAGATAGCCGTCGAAACGTCCGTGCTCGACGGTGCCCGGATTGGTTTCCAGCGTGATCTCGGTGCCCTCGGGCAACGGCAGGCGCTCGCGCACGCCGTCGAGGAAACGGTCGATCAGTTCGGGCGTGAACAGGCTGGGCGTGCCGCCACCGAAGAAGACGCTGTGCACGGCGCGGCCGTGGACGGCGGCGCCGAAGTCACGCAGGTCGGCGTCCAGGTCGGCGAGCAGGGCGTCGACGTAGGCGTCGTACGGCGGCGGTTCGCCGCGCAGCCCATGGGAGTTGAAGTCGCAATAGGGGCACTTCTTCACGCACCACGGCATGTGGACGTACAGCGACAGCGGCGGTGCGATCAGGGACATGGCTTATCGATGCTGCTCGGCGAGCTGGCTGCGCAGCAGCGCCAGCGCGCGGCCGCGATGGCTGATGCGGTTCTTCAGGCCGGGCGACAGCTCGGCCGCGCTCACCGTTTCGCCATTGGGCAGGAACAAGGGGTCGTAGCCGAAGCCGTGCTCACCGCGTTCTTCGGTGAGCACGCGTCCGTGCCAGCGGCCTTCGGCGATCAGCGGTGCCGGATCGTCGGCATGCTGCAACAGCACCAGCACGCTGATGAAGAACGCGCCACGCTGTTCCGTGGGCACGCCATCGAGCTCACGCAACAGCTTCGCGTTGTTGGCGGCGTTGTCACCGTGGTTGCCGCTGTAGCGCGCCGAATACAGCCCCGGCGCGCCACGCAGATGTTCCACGCACAGGCCCGAGTCGTCCGCCAGCGCCGGCAGCCCGCTGAGGCGCGACGCATGGCGGGCCTTGAGCAAGGCGTTTTCCACGAAGGTGAGGCCGGTTTCGTCAGCATCCGGCACGTTGAAGGCGGACTGCGGTTCGAAGTGCAGCCCGCTGTCGGCCAACAGGGCGTTGAACTCCTTCAGCTTGCCGGGGTTGCTGCTGGCGAGGACGATGCGCGTCATGGTGTTTCCGCGTGGATCAGGACAGTTCCAGCGCCGCGCGCTGGGCGGCGACCAGTTCGGTGATGCCCTTTTCGGCCAGGCCGAGCAGCGCGTCCATCTCGTCGCGACGGAAGGCATGGCCCTCGGCCGTGCCCTGCACTTCGATGAAACCGCCGCCGTCGTTCATCACGACGTTCATGTCGGTGTCGCAGTTGGAGTCCTCGGCGTAGTCCAGGTCGAGCACCGGCACACCCTGGTAGATGCCGACCGAGACGGCGGCGATGGCGCCCATGATCGGGTTGCGGCGCAGGTTCTCGCGCTTCATCAGCAGGGTGACGGCATCCACCAGCGCCACGTAGGCGCCCGTGATGGCGGCCGTGCGGGTGCCGCCGTCGGCCTGGATGACGTCGCAGTCCAGGGTGATCACGCGCTCGCCCAGAGCCTGGCGGTCCACGCAGGCGCGCAGGCTGCGGCCGATCAGCCGCTGGATTTCCATCGTGCGCCCGCCCTGGCCGCCACGCGCGGCTTCGCGCTGCGTGCGGCTGCTGGTGGCGCGGGGCAGCATGCCGTATTCGGCGGTGACCCAGCCTTCACCCTTGCCGCGCAGCCACGGTGGCACGCGGTCTTCGATGCTGGCGGTGCACAGCACACGGGTGTCGCCGAAGCTGACCAGCACCGAACCTTCGGCGTGGCGGGTGTAATGGCGTTCGATGGTGACGTTGCGCAGCTGGTCGCTGGCGCGGCCACTGGGGCGGGTGGGGGAGCTCATGAATGGCGGGCCATTGGGCAAGGCAGGGCGGGAAAGTTTACCATTGCGCCCTTTCCAGCGACTCCAAGGCTCCCCATGACCCGCAGCATGACGGCTTACGCCTCCGCCGAGACGACCGGCCCGGCCGGCACGCTCGCCTGCGAACTGCGCACGGTCAACCATCGCTACCTGGAGCTGAGCCCGCGCCTGCCCGACGAGCTGCGCGTGTTCGAGCCGGCCCTGCGCGAGCGCATCGCGGCCAAGCTGTCGCGCGGCAAGGTGGACGTCACCGTGCGCTTGCGTGGCGAGGCCCGTGCCGAATCGCTGCAGGTCAACGCCACGGCGCTGGCGCGCCTGTCCGAGCTGGCGCTGGACCTGGAAGCGCGCTTTCCGCGCATGAACATCGAATTCACCGAGCTGTTGCGCTTTCCCGGCGTGCTGCAGCAGTCGGACGTGGATCCGGAGGTGCTGCAGGCCGCCCTGCTCGACGTGCTCGACCGCGCACTCGACGCCCTCACCGCCACCCGTGAACGCGAAGGCGCCAAGCTGGCGGTCCTGCTCAAGGAGCGCCTGGACGCCATCGAACGCATCGTCGCCGACGTGCGCACCTTCATGCCGCAGATCCGCGAAGGCCTGCGCGCACGCCTGGAATCGCGCCTGGCCGACCTCAAGCAGCCGGCCGACCCGGGCCGCCTGGAGCAGGAGCTGGTGCTGCAGATCACCCGCAGCGACGTCGATGAGGAACTGGACCGCCTGACCACGCACATCGCCGAGACCCGCCGCGTGCTGGGCACCCGGGAGCCGGTCGGCCGCCGCCTCGATTTCCTCATGCAGGAATTCAACCGCGAAGCGAATACGCTCGGCTCCAAGGCCGTCGACGTGCGCAGCACCAACGCAGCCGTCGAGCTGAAGGTGCTGATCGAACAGATGCGCGAACAGGTGCAGAACATCGAATGAACACGACCGCGCCCCAGTGCACGCTCTTCGTGGTGGCTGCGCCCTCGGGCGCCGGCAAGTCCACGCTGGTCAACGCGCTGCTGGAGCGCGAGCCGGCCATCTCGCTGTCGATCTCGCACACCACGCGACCGCCGCGTCCGGGTGAGCAGTACGGTCGCCATTACTACTTCGTCGAGCGCGATGCCTTCGAGCAGGAGATCGCCGACGGCATCTTCCTCGAGCATGCCGAAGTGCATGGCAATCTCTACGGTACGTCGCGCAACACGGTGGACACGCTGCTGGCCGAAGGCCGCGACGTGCTGCTGGAGATCGACTGGCAGGGCGCACGGCAGATCCGCAAGAGCAAGCCGGACTGCGTGAGCGTGTTCATCCTGCCGCCGTCGCGCGCCGAACTGGAGCGCCGCCTGCGTGGCCGCGGTTCGGACAGCGCCGAGGTCATCGCGCGCCGGCTGCACAACTCGCGCGAGGAGATCGCCCACGCGCATGAGTTCGACTACATCATCGTCAACGACAACTTCGACGATGCGCTCGGTGACCTGCAGTCCATCGTGCGCGCCGTGCGGCAGCGCTCAGGACTGCAATGGAAGCGTCACGAGGCCCTGATCCAGGAGCTGCTGGCCTGACAGTCCGGCTCCCCTGTGGGAGCGCACCCTGTGCGCGACCGCGGCAAAACGGATTGCCTCTGGCCGTGGCTGCCTCCGTGCTGGCGGACCCGGTGATTTTTCAGGCTCGTCGCGCACAGGGTGCGCTCCCACAAGGGAACAGTGGGTTACCAGTAAGGTCTTGTTCCGTTAGCCATTCCTGAGCGCCCTGAGACGGGGCTCATGGCCTTCACGCCCCTATTCAGCTAACTTGGCGACTTTCCCCAGCCCCCTGCCGCCCATGACCGACTCCGTTAGCGCCAAGCCAGACGACAGCGCCCTGGTGCGCGTCCGTGGCCTGACCACGGTGCTCAATGGCAAGAAAGTCTTCGACTCGCTGGATATCGACATTCCGCGCGGCAAGATCACCGCCATCATGGGCCCCAGCGGCACCGGCAAGACCACCCTGCTCAAGCACATCACCGGCCAGATGCGCGGCGAGGCGGGAGAGGTCTGGGTGGACGGCCAGAACGTGGCGAAGCTGTCGCGCGACAAGCTGTTCGAGCTGCGCGAGCGCATCGGTTACCTGTTCCAGAACTCCGCGCTGTTGACCGACTTCGACGTGTTCGAGAACGTGGCCTTCCCGCTGCGTCAGCACACGGAGCTGCCGGAAGTGCTGATCCGCAACATCGTGCTGACCAAGCTGCAGGCCGTCGGCCTGCGCGGTGCCGCGGCATTGATGCCGACGGAGCTGTCGGGCGGCATGGCGCGTCGCGTGGCGCTGGCACGCGCCATCGTGTTCGATCCGATGCTGATCCTGTACGACGAACCCTTCGTCGGCCTCGATCCCATCGCGTTGAACCAGGTGCTCAAGCTGATCCGCACGCTCAACCAGACTCTGGGCATCACCAGCGTGCTGGTGGCGCACGAGCTGGAGGCGATCAAGCAGGTGGCCGACCACATTTACCTCATTGCCAACGGCAAGGTGGTGGCGCAGGGCGACCCCAAGACCATCGCCGACGACGGTTCGCCGTGGACGCGCCAGTTCTTTGGTGGCGATGCCGACGGCCCCGTGCCGTTCCAGTATCCGGCAGGCGACCTGGGCGCGGCGCTCGGTTTTCCAGGGAAGGGCGCATGAGCGCGACGACACGTTCCGAAAACATCGTAGTGCGTTCGCTATCGCAGATCGGCGACTGCGGGCTGTTCCTCCTGCGCATGCTTGCCGCCGTGCCCAGCAGCCTGCGCCACTGGCGCGAAACGGTGCGGCAGCTGTGGTTCGTCGGGGCGATGAGCCTGATCATCATCATGGTCTGCGGCCTGTTCGTGGGCATGGTGCTGGGCCTGCAGCTGTACGACGTGCTGTCGATCTTCGGCGGCACGTCGGCGACCGGCACGGTGGTGGCCATCGCCATCTACCGCGAACTTGGGCCGGTGGTCACCGCCTTGCTTTTCGCCGGTCGTGCCGGCACCTCGGTTACCGCCGAGATCGGCCTGATGCGCGCCACCGACCAGATCGCCGCCATGGAAATGATGGCGGTGGACCCCATCGCTTACGTGGCCGTGCCGCGCTTCCTTGCCGGTGTGATCGCCATGCCCCTGCTGACCTGCGTGTTCTGCGCGCTGGGCATCTTCGGCGGCCACCTGGTGGGTGTGACGTGGCTGGGCATCGACAACGGCACCTTCTGGTCGAACATGACCGCCACCGTCGAGGTGGTGAAGGACGTGATCAACGGCGTGGTCTGGAAGAGCGTCGTGTTCGGCACGGTGGTGTCGCTGATCGCCGTGTTCCAGGGCTACACCACGCCGCCGACCAGCGAGGGCGTCGCCTACGCGACCACGCGCACCGTCGTCGCTTCGTCCATCGCCATCCTGGCGCTGGACTTCGTGCTCACCGCCTTCCTGATGTGAGCGCCTCAATGACCGTATCCATCCACTTTTCCATGAGGATCGTGCCGTGAGCCAGAGACAATCCTATGCCGTCGGCACCGGCCTGTTCATCGTGCTCGGCTTTGCCGCGCTGGGTTACCTCGCCACGCAGACCACGTCGGTGGCCAACACCAGCCGCGGTCCGAGCTACATCGTCGAGGCGCATTTCGCCAACATCGGCCAGCTGAAGGAGCGTGCGCCGGTGAAGGTGGCCGGTGTGCGCGTCGGCCAGGTGCAGTCGATCGTGCTCGATCCGGGCAAGGAGACGGCCGACGTGAAGCTGGCCATCGACAAGCGTTACGACCAGATTCCCGACAACTCGGTGGCCACCATCTTCACCAGCGGCCTGCTGGGTGATCAGTACGTGGGCCTGCAGTACGGCAATTCGAAGAAGAGTCTCACCGACGGTGGCACGCTGGCGCTCACGCGTCCGGCCCAGCAGCTGGAGGAAATGCTCGGCAAGTTCTTCGGCGCCGGCGGCGTGGCGGACAACCTGGGCGGCAGCTATGTGGTCAAGGGCCGCTTCACCAACGTCGGTTCGCTGTCGGTGGGCGCCCCGGTCAAGATGGCCGGCGTGGCCATCGGCACGGTCCAGTCGGTGGTGGCTGACCCGGTCAAGCTCGATGCCGAGGTGAGCCTGGCCATCGACAAGCGCTACAACCAGATTCCGGACGATTCGGCCGCCGCCGTGTTCACCAGTGGTTTGATCGGCACCCAGTACGTTGCCATCCAGCCCGGCGGCTCGCCGGACATGCTCAAGAACGGCGATGAGCTGGTATTGACCCAGTCGGCCCTGCAGATCGAAGACCTGATCGGCAAGTTCCTCGTCAGCGGCTCGTCCTCTGACAAGAAGCCCGCCGACGCCGGCAAGACCGACAGCGGCAAGCATTGAACCGGCGCATCGCGTACCGATATTCCAACGACATGTCTTCCAGGAGTTTCCCCATGTTGCGCAGTTTGGCCATTGCCACCGCCATCGCCTTCGGCAGCGTGATCGCCGCTCCCGTGCTCGCGCAGGACGCCGCGCAGAGCGACGCCTCGCAGCAGACGCCGGTGCAGGTCGTGCAGGCGGTGACCGACGGTCTTTCCAAGGCGATCGACGGCCATCAGCAGGAGCTGAAGAACAACCACGAAAAGCTGATCGGCGTGATCGACAGCGTGTTCCTGCCGCACTTCGACATCGATTACGCGTCGATCCTGGTGCTGGGCCAGCACGCCCGTGAAGCGACGCCCGAGCAGCGCGCGCGCTTCGCCAAGGCGTTCTACAACTCCATCACCCATCGTTACGCCGAAGGCCTGCTCGACTACACCAAGGGTCGCGTGAAGGTGCTGCCGTTCTCCGGCGACCTCAACGACAAGCGCACCATCGTGCGCAGCCAGGTGGTGATGGACGATGGCAAGACGGTGGCCGTCGATTACGCCTTCCGCAAGGACAAGGCGGGCAACTGGAAGGCCTATGATGTGATCATCGAAGGCATTTCCTACATCACCAACTACCGCAACCAGGTGGATGCCGAGATCCGCAAGGTCGGCATCGACAAGCTGACCAGCAACCTGGAAACCCAGGGTGATCAGGCCCTGAAGGAAATGGAGCAGGACACCAAGGGTCAGCCGGGCGCCAAGCCGTGAATGCCGTGCCGGCAGCCGTGCGCATCGACGAGCCCACAGCGGGCAGCGTTCGCGTGGCTGGTGAGCTGACCTTCGGCAATGCCGCCGCGGCGCTTCAGGCGATCGGTGCGGCTGTGGCGCGCGATGGCCGCTCCGTGCTCGACCTGTCGGGTATCACCCGCAGCGACAGCGCGGGCCTGGCCTGCGTGCTGGCGGTACTGGCACAGTCGGCCGAGCGGGGACGCCGGCTCAGCGTGAACCACATGCCCGAGGGCATGCGCCTGCTGGCCAGCGTGTGCGAGGTCGAGGGCCTGATGGCCTGACCGCTCGCGCTATTGCCTGACAGCAAAAAGGGGCCTTTCGGCCCCTTTGTTTTTTGCGCGGGAAACGTGCCTCAATTCTTCTTGGGCTCGGCCGGTGCAGGCTGGTTGTCGTTTGCCTGGGGCTTTTTCTCCGTGTTTTCCCACTTCTGCTGTTCTTCCAGCAGCTGGTCGGGATCGAAGCTCTTGTCCTTCAGGCCTTGCATCTGCTCGATCACGTCTTCCGGCGGGTTGCCGTCATAGATCTGGTAGATGCGCTGCTGGCGGTACGCGTCGCGGATGAAGGCGTACGGGTCGTAGGCCGAGTTGAGGAAGCTTTCCGCGTCGATGGCGCTGGAGCGGATGGTCACCAGATACATCAGCTCAGGCAGGTACTGCTGGCCGTATTCGTAGTGGTTGTTCCGGCTGAAGTAGCTGATCGGGTCGAAGAAGTAGCCGTCCACCGGTACGCGCCAGAAGTCGCGCCCCGTGGTGGGGCCGAACAGCGGGACGACCAGGTACGGGCCGTCCGGCACGCCCCAGCGCGCCAGGGTGATGCCGAAGTCGGTTTCCTTCAGCGGGATGCCCAGCTGGCTGGCCGGATCGAAGAAGCCGCCGATGCCCAGCGTCAGGTTGACGATGAAGCGGCCGCTGCCCTGCAGGGCTTCTTTCGGGCGCGCCTGCAGCAGGTCGTTCGCCACCGAGATCGGCATGTGGATGTTGGTGAAGAAGTCGCTCACGCAACGCCGGATGGTCGGATTGGTCACCTTGCGGTAACCCACGGCCACCGGGCGGATGACGGCCTTGTCCAACGAGTCGTTGAAGGCGTAAACCTTGCGGTTCATCTTCTCGTACGGGTCGTCGGTACGGGGCTTGGCGATCGTGCAGCCGGCGAGCAGTGCGATGGCCACCAGGGGCAGGCTGCGCATGACAAGTGAGCGGAGGGCGGACGGCATGAAGGCGACTGTCCCAAGGGGCTGGAGGGAGTACAATATTGTACTGTCGGGTTTTTTATTATGTACAGGCCCCATAAGTCTATGGGGTCAGGCTGCAGGCCGCGTGAACCGTGCATCATAAGCTTTGCTGCATTGCCAGCAAAGCCCGCGCTGGCTACACTGACAGGTGATAAGTCGCTTTATTCTCTAAGGATTTCAGTAATGGCCCGCATTACCGTCGAAGACTGCCTGCAGGTGGTCGACAACCGCTTCGAACTGGTGCTGATGGCGACCAAGCGCGCCCGCCAGCTCGCCAAGGGTGCCGAGCCGGCAGTCCATCCCGATCATGACAAGCCGACGGTGCTCGCCCTGCGCGAAATCGCCGATCGCCGTATCGACCAGGCCACCATCGACGAGATCGACAAGGCCGAGCGCGAGCGCGCCGAGCGCGAGGCGCTGGAGTGGGCCGCCGCCGAAGTGGACGACGACCTCTCCAAGGGCGGAGACGACTGATGGAAGGCGGCGGCTGTAGCCAGCAACGTCGCGGCGCCGGCTTGTCCGGCGCTTTGCGCTGCGGGCTTGATGCCGCCAACCTCGCGCCACTCAAGCGCAGCGAGGCGGTCGCCTGAGCGGGGACCGAACATCCATGCCGGCCGTCACGGACTCCACCCCTCTGGATACGTCGACGCTGCCCCCGTACGTGCTGGCCCTGAAGGAGCGCGTGGCCTACCTGCCCGAGTCGCAGGTCGCCCGCGTGATCCGCGCCTACGAAGTGGGCGCCGTGGCGCACGAAGGGCAGGCTCGCAAGAGCGGTGAGCCCTACATCACGCATCCCGTCGCTGTGGCCGGCATCCTGGCCGAGCTGGGCATGGACGCCGAGACCATCATCGCGGCGATCCTGCACGACACGCTGGAAGACACCTCGCTGAGCCGTGCCGAGCTCGCCGGCGAGTTCGGCGAGACCGTGGCCGAACTGGTCGACGGCGTCACCAAGCTGGACAAGATGAGCTTCTCCAGCCGGCAGGAGGCGGATGCCGAGAGCTTCCGCAAGATGCTGCTGGCGATGGCGCGCGACCTGCGCGTCATCCTGATCAAGCTGGCCGACCGCCTGCACAACATGCGTACGCTGGGCGCGAAAGATGCGCCGTCGCGCCGCCGCATCGCGCGCGAAACGCTGGAAATCTACGCACCCATCGCCCAGCGCCTGGGCATGAACAAGTTCAAGGCGGAGCTGCAGGATCTGGGCTTCCGCGCGCTGCATCCGGACCGCTACCGCGTGATCAGCGAGCGCATCCGCGCCGCGCTGGGCAATCGCCGCGAAGCGATGGGCAAGATCGAAGCCGCACTGTCCACGCGCCTGACCGCCGACCACATCACCGCGAAGGTGGTGGGGCGGATCAAGTCGCCGTGGAGCATCTATTCGAAGATGCGCAACGAGCACAAGAGCTTCGCGCAGCTGATGGACGTCTACGGCTTTCGCGTGGTGGTCGACTCGGCCATGAGTTGCTACATGGCGTTGGGCGCGGTGCACGGGCTCTACAAGCCGGTGGATCGTCGCTTCAAGGATTTCATCGCCATTCCCAAGGCCAATGGCTACCAGTCGCTGCACACCGTGCTGCTGGGGCCGTTCGGTGCGCCCATCGAGGTGCAGGTCCGCACGGCGGAGATGGATTCGGTGGCCGAGCGCGGCGTCGCCGCGCACTGGGCCTACAAGACCGACTCCGGTCCGGCCAACAGCGCGCAGGCCCGTGCCCGCGAATGGCTGTCGTCGCTGGCGGACAGCCAGGCCAATACCGTTTCGTCGTCCGAGTTCATCGAGAACGTCAAGATCGACCTGTTCCCGGACGAGGTCTACCTGTTCACGCCGCGCGGCGACATCCTTGCGCTGCCGCGCAATGCCACCGCGCTCGACTTTGCCTATGCCGTGCATACCGACGTAGGCGACCACGCGGTGGCGGCGCGTGTGGACAAGAAGCTGGTGCCGTTGCGCACGCGCCTTGAGTCGGGTCAGCTGGTGGAGATCATCACCGCGCCGTCGGCGGTGCCGAACCCGGCCTGGCTGGAGTCGGTGGTCACCGGCAAGGCGCGCACGGCGATCCGCCAGTACCTGAAGCACCTGCAGCACGAGGATGCCGTGGACTTCGGCCACCGCATGCTCGATCGCGCACTCGATGCGCTGGGTACCAGCCTCGATGCGATCCCGCCGGCCGTGCTGGATCGTTTCCTTGAAACGTCCAAGCTCAAACGCCTCGAAGAGTTGCTCTCTGATATCGCCCTGGGCAATCGCATTCCGCACCTGGTGGCCAGCCAGCTGGTCGCGGCGCGCGGCAAGAAATCCTCCGAGGTGCAGCAGGCGACGCACGCCATGGAGAAGATCCGCATTACCGGTGCGGAGCGCGGCGTCCTCAGCTTCAGCAATTGCTGTCATCCGCTGCCGGGCGACGAGATCATCGGTTACCTCTCCTCGGGTAAGGGCATTGTCGTCCATCGCGTCGAATGCCCGAACGTGGTGGAGCTGCGCAAGTCGCCCGAGCGTTGCGTGGCGATCGAGTGGGATCGCGACGTGCAGGGCGATTACCGCGCCGAGCTGCGCATCGAGGTCATCAACCGTCCGGGCGTGCTTGCCACCGTGGCAGCTGCCATCGCGGCGGCCAACTCGAACATCGAGAACGTGGAATACGTCGAGCGCGATGCCGCCGCCGCCACGTTGTTGTTCGCGCTCGAAGTGAAGAATCGCAAGCACCTGGCCGATGTGATTCGCCGCGTGCGCCGTACCGGCGTGGTGAGCGGCGCCTACCGCTATCCGCTGTAAGGCGAGAAGTGAGTGAAGAGGAGTGAGAAGTGAGAGAAAGGCCCAGCCCTCTCACTTCTCACTCCTCTTCACTCGTTTCTGGTTTTAGACTGTCGCGTCTGAGCAACCACGAGGCTTCCCCATGTCCCGCACCATCATCACTACCGACAAGGCGCCGGCCGCCATTGGCCCTTACTCGCAGGCCGTGCGCACCGGCAATACCGTGTACTTTTCGGGCCAGATCCCGCTGGATCCGGCGACCGGCAACATGGTCGAAGGTGACATTGCGCTGCAGGCGCGCCAGGTGTTCGTGAACCTCAAGGCCGTGGCCGAGGCGGCGGGCGGTTCGCTCGAGAAGATCGTGCGCATCGGCATCTATGTGACCAACCTCGGTCACTTCGCCACCGTCAACGAAATCATGTCCGAGTATTTCAAGGCGCCGTACCCGGCGCGCTCGACCATCGAGGTATCCGCGCTGCCCAAGCTCGCGTGCATCGAGGTCGATGCCATCATGGTGCTCGACTGATCGAGCCGCACGTTCCACGCCGGTGACCCGCCCTTCGCGGCGGCCATCGGCCTGGACGGCTCGCCCGGTCAGGCTTCACCGATGCCGCCCTCTCGTGCCAACGCCGCCACGATCCTTTCCGACCCTGGCGCGACGCCGGTGTCGTCGCTGCCGGGCGTGGGCCCTGCGCTGGCGGAGACGCTGGCGCGCCTGGGGCTGGAGCGCGTACAGGACCTGTGGTTCCACTTGCCTTTGCGCTACGAGGACCGCACGCGGGTGACCCCGATCGCCGACCTGCGCCCCGGTGAAAGAGCGCAGGTCGTGGGTGTCATCGACGCCGTCGAGCGTGGCTTCCGCTACCGCCCCCAGCTGAAAGTCGCCATCAGCGACGACTCGCACCAGACCCTGGTGCTGCGCTTCTTCCACTTCAATCGCAACCAGTCCGAGCAACTGAAGCCCGGCACGCGGCTGCTGTGCTACGGCGAAGTGCGGCAGGCGGCGCAGGGGCTGGAGATGGTGCATCCGCAATACCAGCGTTTGAGCGGCGATGAGCCGGCGACGGTGGATGACTTGCTGACGCCGGTCTATCCGACCACGGAAGGCCTGGGCCAGAAGCGACTTGCCGGCGTCATCGCCAAGGCGCTGGCCCTGTTGCCGCCGGATGCGCAGCTGGAACTGATTCCTGCCGAGCTGTGCGTTGAGCATGGGCTGGCCTCGCTGCGGGAGGCGTTGCTCTACGTGCATCGCCCGCCGCCGGATGCCCATCTGGGGCAACTCACCACGGGGCATCATCCCTCCCAGCAGCGGCTGGCCTTCGAAGAGCTGCTGACCCAGCACCTGAGCCTCAAGCGCATGCGCGCGGCGGTGCGTCGTCGCCATGCGCCACGCCTCACAGGGACGGGCGAGTTGCGCGCGCGGCTGCTCGCAAGCCTTCCCTTTGGCCTGACGGGGGCGCAGCAGCGGGTCAGCGAGGAGATCGCCAGGGATATTGCCGAACCCAGTCCGATGCTGCGGCTGGTGCAAGGCGATGTTGGCAGCGGCAAGACCATCGTCGCGGCACTCGCCGCGCTGGCAGCGGTGGAGTCGGGCCAGCAGGTGGCGTTGATGGCGCCCACGGAACTGCTGGCCGAGCAGCACCTGAATCATTTCCGCCATTGGCTGACCCCGTTGGGTATCGAAGTGGCGTGGCTGGCCGGCAAGGTGGCCGGCAAGGCTCGTCAGCAGGCGTTGCAGCGTGTGGCCTCGGGCGCGCACGTCGTGATCGGCACGCACGCATTGATGCAGGAGGGCGTGTCCTTCTCACAGCTGGGCCTGGTGATCGTGGACGAACAGCACCGCTTCGGTGTGCAGCAGCGGTTGTCCCTGCGCGACAAGGGGGCGGACCACGAGTCGGGTCTGGTGCCACACCAGTTGGTGCTCACCGCCACGCCGATCCCGCGCACACTGGCGATGAGCGCCTACGCGGATCTCGACGTTTCCGCCATCGACGAACTGCCACCCGGCCGCACGCCGGTGCAGACCATCGCGATTTCCAATGCGCGTCGCTTCGACGTGATCGAGCGCATTCATGTGGCCTGCCTGGAAGGGCGCCAGGCCTATTGGGTGTGCACGCTGATCGAAGAGTCAGAGCAGTTGCGCGCGCAGGCGGCGGAAGTGGCTCACGCGGAGCTGTCGGCAGCGCTGTCCGACTGCCGTATCGGCCTTGTCCACGGGCGCATGAAGCCCAAGGAAAAGCAGGCCGTGATGAATGCTTTCAAGGCCGGCGAATTGTCGGTGCTGGTGGCAACCACGGTCATCGAAGTGGGCGTGGACGTACCCAATGCGAGCCTGATGGTGATCGAAAACAGCGAGCGTCTCGGTCTGGCGCAGCTGCATCAGCTGCGTGGGCGGGTGGGGCGCGGAGCGATCGCCTCCAATTGCGTGCTGCTCTACCAGCCGCCGCTCGGGCAGTTGGCGCGTGAGCGCCTGCAGGTCATGCGCGACACCAACGATGGCTTCCGCATTGCCGAGAAAGACCTGGAGCTGCGTGGCCCCGGGGAGGTGCTGGGAACAAGGCAGACCGGTCAATTGAGCTTCCGCATTGCCGATCTCGCGCGGGATGCGCACCTGCTGCCCGCGGTGCAGGTGGTGGGCGCCCGGCTGTTGGCGCAGCATCCTCGCCAGGCCGAACTGCTCATCACGCGCTGGATCGGCGCGGCCGCCCGCTACGCGCACGCGTAACCGCGGTTTCATCGGGCCGGCGCATGCTTTCCGCAAGACTTTGCGCATACGCGGCAAGGCCCTAAGCTAATCCGTCCCCAAGTAGAAAGATCCCTATGAGCCAGCTGCCATTGTTGATCGACACCGACCCGGGCGTGGATGACGCGCTCGCCATCCTGATGGCCCACGCGCATGCCGATGTGCTCGGCCTGACGATTGCGGCAGGCAACGTCGGTCTCGTCCATACGGTGCGCAACGCACGCACGCTGGTCGATCTGGTGGAGAAGCCGACGCCGGTGTTCCCGGGTTGCCCAACGCCGCTCGTACGCATGCCCGAGGAGGATGCGGTACACGTCCATGGCAGCGACGGCCTGGGCGATGTCGGCTTTCCGGAACCCGCCAGCCGCGCCGCCGACGAGCACGCAGTACACGCGATCCTCCGGCTGACGCGAGAGCATCCTGATCTCACCCTGGTGGCGCTGGGGCCGCTGACCAATCTGGCGTTGGCCGTGCGGCTGGATCCCACGCTGCCGCAGCGCGTGAAGCGCCTGGTGATCATGGGCGGCGCCGTGACTGGTCTCGGCAATACGGGCAAGATCCCTGCCGAGTTCAATATCGGCTTCGATCCCGAGGCCGCGCATGTGGTGTTCGAGGCGTTCCCGGCGTTCGATATGGTCGACTGGGAAGTCGTGTTGCGCCATGCCTTCGACGACGAAGAGTTCAAGGGCTGGATCGCCGCGGGTGACAAGCGTGCCGTGTTCTTCGAGCAGGTGTTCGGTACCGCGCGCGCATTCAATGCCAAGCGAGGACGTCGCGGCGTGATCGCCGCCGATGCGCTGGCCATGGCGGTGGCGATCGATCCGGCCATCGTCACGCGCGCCGAAGAGCGTCATGTCGCGGTGGAAATGGACGGGCGCCTGACGCGCGGTGCGACCGTGGTGGACTGGACGGCGCGACTGGGCCAGCCGGCTAATGCGCGCATCGTGATGGAGGTCGATCAGGCCCGTTTCGGGGCCATGGTGCGGCGGGCGCTGGGGGCCTGAAAGGGCCGGCCAGGAGCCGCCGGGCGGTCCAAGTGACTGACGGACTTGCTAATGGGCAAGGCCTGTGGTTAAAATGCCGCTCTTTTCACCCACCGCTTTGAGTCAGTCATGAAGCCCGATATCCATCCGAATTATCGCCCGGTGGTGTTCCAGGACCTGTCGTCGGACTTCGCGTTCCTGACGCGTTCGACGATCGCCACCAAGGAAACCGTCAAGTGGGAAGACGGTAACGAGTACCCGCTGATCAAGGTGGATATCTCGAGCCACTCCCATCCGTTCTACACCGGCAAGCAGAAGACGCTGGACACCGGCGGCCGCGTCGACAAGTTCCGCAAGCGCTACGCGCAGAAGTAATCGCGCGAACGCATCGGCTGTCACGCCACGGCGGCGTGGTGTAAGCATGCTTGAACGCACGGGGCGAGCCTAGGCTCGCCCCGTGCTTTTTTGCGTTCGCCATCCGACCATCCGCTAGGGCATGTTGGCGAGTCGATATGTGATAATGGGCGGCGAGGTGTCGCAGCCATCCCCCATACGCGACATCAACCCTACCTCGCCGGCCATCGCTCAACCGCGGTACGCCGACGATGACATTTCGTGAAGGAGGTTTTCCGTGTCCGATTCCAAGATCGTCAAGTTGGTGGATGAGTCGACCAACCGCAGCAGTGAACTGCCCCTGCTGAGCGGTACGCTCGGTCCCGCATGCATCGACATCGGAACGTTGTACAAGGACACGGGCCATTTCACCTATGACCCGGGTTACGGCAGCACTGCCAGCACCAAGAGCGCCATCACCTACATCGACGGCGACGAAGGCGTCCTGCTGTACCGTGGTTACCCGATCGAACAGCTGGCCGAGAAGTCCAGCTTCCTCGAAACCTCGTACC
Organism: Dyella japonica A8; assembly: GCF_000725385.1. Lineage (NCBI taxonomy): Bacteria > Pseudomonadati > Pseudomonadota > Gammaproteobacteria > Lysobacterales > Rhodanobacteraceae > Dyella > Dyella japonica. Next base: position 1,401,085 of record NZ_CP008884.1, read on the forward strand.
TGCTCCTCAACGGCGAGCTGCCGACCAAGGACCAGTTCACCAAGTTCGAGCACGACATCACGCATCACACGATGATGCACGAGTCCCTGAAGGACTTCTTCAAGGGCTTCCACCACGACGCGCACCCGATGGCCATGCTGGCCGCCTCGGTGGCCTCGCTGTCGGCCTTCTACCACGACGACATCGACGTCGATAACGCCGAAGACCGCAAGCTGGCCGCGATCCGCCTGATCGCCAAGATGCCGACCATCGCCGCTGCCTGCTACCGCTACTCCATCGGCTGGCCGTTCCGCTACCCGCGCAACAACCTCGAGTACGTCGACCGCTTCCTGCACATGATGTTCGAAGTGCCGAGCGAGCCGCTGCAGATGAGCCCGGTGGCCGCCAAGGCGCTGGACCTGTTGTTCATCCTGCACGCCGACCATGAGCAGAACGCTTCCACCTCGACCGTTCGCCTGGTCGGTTCGACCGGTGCCAACCCGTATGCTTCCATCGCTGCCGGCATCACCGCGCTGTGGGGCCCGGCACATGGCGGTGCCAACGAAGCCGTGCTGAAGATGCTCGAGGAGATCGGTACGGCCGACAAGGTCGAAACCGCCGTCAAGCGCGCGAAGGACAAGAACGACAACTTCCGCCTGATGGGCTTTGGCCATCGCGTGTACAAGAACTTCGATCCGCGCGCCAAGATCATCCGTGAGATGACCCACAAGGTGCTCGGCGAGCTGGGCGTTAACGATCCGCTGCTGGAAGTGGCGATGAAGCTGGAAGAGGCGGCGCTGAAGGACGATTACTTCGTCGAGCGCAAGCTGTACCCCAACGTCGACTTCTACTCGGGCATCATCTACAAGGCGCTCGGCATCCCGACCGAGATGTTCACCGTGATGTTCGCCATTGCCCGCACCGCTGGCTGGATCTCGCACTGGATCGAGCAGCACGAAACCCCGGGTGCGCGCATCGGCCGTCCGCGCCAGATCTACACTGGCTCCGACGTGCGCAACTACGTGGCGGCCGACAAGCGCTAAGCGTTTTAGACGTCGCGAAGAAAAACGCCCCGGCATGCCGGGGCTTTTTTTTTGGGCATCTGGCAACAAAAGCCAGGAGTGAGAAGTGAGAAGTGAGAGAAAGCAGCGGTACTCTCTTACTTCTTTACTCGCTCCTCGCTCTATTTCAGCGCCGAGGACAGCATGCGTTCGAACTCGTCGTCATTGTCGGCCGTGGCGAGCAGTTCTTCGACGGCGGCAAGTGAGGCGCGGCGCATGGGTTTCTCGTCGATGCGATCCAGTGGAGGCTGCCGGAGCGAATCACGGGGTAGCACGGTGATGTCGAAGGGCAGGCCGTCCGCCGCGAACAGCAACACGGGATATTCCTGCTGCTCGTCCCGCGTGATGCGCAGGCGGCGGGTTTGCTGGGTGAGTGGGACGCCACGTTCTTCAAGGAACAGCACGACGCTTTCCGGCGTGTCGCTGAACACGTGCAGGCATACGGCGGAATGCGCGTCAGCCGTGCCTTCGAGCACGGCGCCAACCAGGCGCGGATCGAAACGGTCGAGGAAGCGCATCGCTTCGGCGGCAGCCTCGCGGCGCTCCTGCAGGAGTTGGGGTTGGGATTCGGCGTGGAAGATGCGCTGGTGTTCCCGCAGCGCATCCTCGATTTCGTTGTTGCGCGGCAAGGCCTGCGCATCGAGGATGCCGAGCCGCTCGGCGGCCTTGATCTTGGCGTGGTGGAAATCGCGGATGCCGTGTTCGCTCATCAGTCGCGCCGCTTCCTGGGCGACGCGCAGACGATTGCGCTGAAGACGATCCTGCGCGTGGATGCGATGGTGCTGACCTCGTGCCATGCCTCATTCCTCAGGCTCTAACGCTCGCATGCGCGAGCGCGGGCGGCAGTGCGGCCTGGGGATCGAACCGGCGCTGCCAGGAAGCCTGATCGAGGTCCCCCCGTGGCCTGCGTTGTCGTTGAGTGGCTGTCAGGCGGTGGTGCGTGGTGCAGGCCTGACTGGCTGTCAGGCCAAGCCGCGCGCCGCTGCATGGCGGCCACTCAACGACAACCCTTCGGGCCGGGTCGGTTTGCCCGCATGGCGGCGGCGTCGCTCGGTCGTGTATCGACATACACTTCCTCACTCTTCCTTGCCCTGCGCGCAAACCGCTTCCGGCGCAGGCTACGGGGAGACCTCGATCAGGCTTTAGAAGATGTCGTAGGCGTGCTGCTGGTCCTGATCCTCCTGTTCCTGGTTGGCCTGCTGCTTCATCCGGTCCACATCTTCGACCTTCATGATTTCGGACCGGCCATTGATCTGCACCGTCGAAATGCCCGGTGGCATGGGCAGGGTATCCGATGGCTGATCCTTCAGCACGGTACCCATGTACGACATCCAGATCGGCAGCGCGGCCTTGGCGCCGAACTCGCCCTTGCCCAGCGAGCCGAAGTCGTCGAAGCCCACCCAGACCGTGCCCACCAGGGAGCCGTTGAAGCCCGAGAACCAGGCGTCGCGGTGGTCGTTGGTGGAGCCGGTCTTGCCAGCCAGGTCGGTGCGGCCCAGCGCCATGGCGGCGGAGCCCGTGCCTCGCTTGATCACGTCCTGCATCAGGGAGGTGATCAGATAGTCGTTGCGCACGTCGATGACCTGAGGTGCCAGCACGGGCGGGTGGGCGCCCTCGCCATGGGCGTCTGCCGGGAGCACCGCGTCGCCTACGCCGGCCACGCTGCCGGTCGTGGCCGGGGTGCTTGCCGAACCGGCAGCGGCTACCGCGTTGACGGGGGCTGCTGAGCTGCCGGCCGGCGGCGGACCCGGCGGACGGGTGTCGAGCAGGCGCTCGGCGCAGGTGCGGCAGGCGCGGGCCGGATTGGCCTGGTACACCGGCTTGCCGTCGCGATCGTCGATTTCGCTGATGAAGTAGGGCGTGACCAGATAGCCGCCGTTGGCGAACACGGCATAGCCGCGGGCCATGCTCATGGGCGATACCGAGGCCGTGCCCAGCGCCATCGAAAGGTTGCTCGGCAACGAGTCCAGGGAGAAGCCGAAGCGGGTCGCATAGTCGCGCGCATAACGCACGCCGATGGCATCCAGCAGGCGCACCGATACCAGGTTCTTGGACTGCACCAGGGCTTCGCGCAGCGGTATGGGGCCATCGAACTTGTCGTCATCGTTGGACGGCGTCCACAGGCCGCCCGGGCGCGAGGGGTCGGGCAGGGCCAGCGGCGCGTCGTTGACGATGGAGGCCGGGGTAAAGCCGCGCTCGAAGGCCGCCGAGTAGATGAACGGCTTGAAGCTGGAGCCGGGCTGGCGGGCCGCCATCACGGCGCGGTTGAACTTGCTGCGCAGGAAGTTGAAGCCGCCCACCAGGGACTGCAGGGCGCCATCCTCAGGGTTGAGGGAGACCAGCGCCGCCTGGGCCGAGGGGATCTGGGTGAGCTGCCACTGACCCTTCTCGTCGCGCGAGACGCGGATGATGTCGCCGCGCTTGAGCACCGTGGACACGCTCTTGGGCGTGGCGCCCACGCGGGTGTCGTCGATACGGGGGCGGGCCCAGCTCATCGCATCCAGGCTCAGCTTCACCTGGTCGCGGCTGGCCAGGTAGACGCTGGCCTCGGTGGCCGAGACCTGGGTGACGATGCCCGGGTCCATGCCGGAGATGTCGGTATAGCCGGCCAGCGCACGCTCCAGTTCCTCGGTACTGGCGTCGGCAGCGAGCTCCTGGTGGGCCTCCGGGCCGCGCCAGCCATGGCGGTGGTCATAGTCCACCAGGCCCGAGCGCACGGCTTCCACGGCGGCCTGCTGGCGCCGGCTGTCGACCGTGGTCTTGACCACATAACCCTCGGTCAGCGCATCGTTGCCCAGGCGGTCCAGCACCTGCAGGCGCACCATTTCGGCCAGATAGGGCGCGTCCACCTCGATCGGCGGCTCATGCGGCGAGGCGTTGTTGGGCTCGGCGATGGCCTGCTCGTACTCGGCCTTGGAGATGTAGCGGTTCTCCAGCATCTGGCCCAGGGTCCAGTTGCGGCGGGCGATCATGCGCTTGGGGCTGTTGAGCGGGTTCACCAGCGAGGGCAGCTGGAACGTGGAGGCGATGGTGGCGCATTCGGCCACGGAAAGCTGGTCCAGCGTCTTGCCGTAATAGAACGAGGCCGCCGCCGCCACGCCGTAGGAGCGGTGGCCCAGGAACATCTTGTTGAGGTAGAGCTCCAGGATCTGGTCCTTGGTCAGCTCGCTCTCCATGCGCAGGGCGATGAAGATCTCCGTCAGCTTGCGCGAATAGAGCTTTTCCGGGCTCAGAAAGAAATTGCGGGCCACCTGCTGGGTGATGGTCGAGCCGCCCGGGCCCTTGTCGCCCCCGGACACCACGACGTGCCAGCCGGCGCGGGCGATGCCGTGCCAGTCCACGCCCGGATGCTGGTAGAAGCTGGCGTCCTCGGCGGCCAGCACGGCGTGCTTCAGCCGGTCCGGCACCTCGCCGATAGCCACGGGGATACGTCGGGTTTCGCCAAAGCTCGCAATCAGCTTGCCATCAGCCGATAGCACTCTGAGCGGCACCTGCATGTGGTAGTCCTTGAGGACGGCCACCGAGGGCAGACGGGGGGAAATCAGCCAGTAGGCCACCCCGACCGCCGCGACGCCCAGCAGCAAACCCGTAAAGGCCAGGACCAGGATCCAGCGCAGCAACCGCTTAAGAATTTGCATGATGGGGTGTTTGCGAGACGTGAGTCAAAACAAGACAGAGTATAGATGTAGCAGTATCTACGGCATGAACCGTAGGGTGCCACAGCAAAAAACAGGCCACCGACCCATTCGTTAAAGCTGTGCATGCCGTCACGCGAATGATTCGAGAAAACGCTCGTAGGCCGTTGCCAATACGTTAATTTTTGGATTAAATGCCGACGCGGACTGTGCCAGCCACTGGCATGGGCGCCTAGGGGTAAGGGGGAAAAATCGTGGGGCTTTTCACACCCAAGAAGCCGCCGCTTGTTGGTGTCGACATCAGTTCGACGGCCGTCAAGCTGCTGCAGCTCAGCCAGGCCGGCGGTCGCTATCGCGTGGAACACTACGCGGTCGAGCCACTGCCCCCCAATGCTGTCGTCGAGAAGAACATCGTCGAGGTCGACGCCGTGGGCGAGGCCATCCGGCGCGCGTTGTCGCGCTCGGGGTCCAAGCTCAAGCACGCGGCCGCGGCCGTGGCCGGGTCGGCAGTCATCACTCGCGTCATCCCGATGCCGAGCGAACTGTCCGAGGATGATCTGGAGGGCCAGATTCAGGTCGAGGCCAACCAGTACATCCCGTACCCGATCGAGGAAGTCAGCCTGGACTACGAAGTGCTCGGTCCGGTGCGCGACAACCCCGAAATGAACAACGTCCTGCTCGCTGCCTCGCGCACCGAGAACGTGGACATGCGCGTCGCCGCGCTCGACCTGGGCGGTCTGTCCGCCAAGGTGATCGACGTCGAGGCGTTCGCGATGGAAAACGCCTTCGCCATGGTGGCGGACCAGCTGAACGTCGGCCGCGATGCGCTGGTCGCCGTGGTCGACATTGGCGCCACCATGACCACGCTGTCGGTGCTGCGCAACCAGCGCACCATCTATTCGCGCGAGCAGGTGTTCGGCGGCAAGCAGCTCACCGATGAAATCATGCGCCGCTACGGCCTCTCCTATGAGGAAGCCGGTCGTGCCAAGCGCAAGGGTGGCCTGCCTGACTCCTACGAAAGCGAAGCCCTTGAGCCCTTCAAGGAGTCGCTGGTGCAGCAGATCAGCCGCCTGCTCCAGTTCTTCTTCGCGGGCAGCGAATACAGCAAGGTCGACCAGGTTGTGCTGGCCGGCGGTTGCGCGTCCATCGAAGGCATCGGCCCCATGCTGGAACAGCAGCTCGGCGTGCCTTGCGTGGTGGCCAACCCGCTGGCCCGCATGTCGCTGTCGCCTCGCGTGCAGGCCCAGTCGCTGGCACAGGACGCCCCCGCCTTGATGATCGCGGTCGGCCTCGCGCTGAGGAGTTTTGACTGATGGCACACATCAACCTACTCCCGTGGCGCATCGAGCGCCGCAAGCAGCGCGAGCGTGAGTTCTTCATGCAGCTCGGCTCCGCCTTCGTGGCGGCGCTGCTGGCGGTCGTGGTGTGGTCGCTCTGGATGGATTCGCGCATCAGCGGCCAGAACGACCGCAACACCTACCTGCAGGGCGAGATCAAGCAGCTCGACGAACGCATCGTCAAGATCAAGGACCTGGAGAAGGTCCGCGAGAGCCTGCTGGCGCGAAAGCAGATCATCGAGCAGCTGCAGGCCAACCGCTCGCAGATGGTCCATCTGTTCGACGAGCTGGTGAAGACCATTCCCGCCAGTGCCCGCCTGAACGGCCTCAAGCAGTCCGGCGATTCGATGTCGCTGGATGGCGCCGCGCAGTCCAACGCCAGCGTGGCCGAGTACATGCGCAACATCGAAACCTCGCCGTGGATGGGCCATGCCGATCTGCGCAAGACCGAGAACACGCATGGCGACAGCCGCCTGCCGTACTCCTTCGGCCTCGACGTTGCGCTGAACCGTCCGAAGACGGACGAGAACGGCGACGGCACCTCGGATGACGGCCACGCACCGGCTGCGGCCAGTTCGACGGCGGCGCCGGCCAAGCCTGCCCCGGCCAATGCCGCGGAGCCGGCCAAGGCGGCCAGCGCTGCCGTGGCGACCAAGCCGGCCAGTTCCGCGCCTGCGGCGGCCAACGGAGGAGCCAAGTAATGAAATTCCTCCAGGATTTGCAGAGCCTCGACCGCAACAACATCGGCGGTTGGCCAAGGTCGGTAAAGACGTTCTTCACGGGCTTGCTGTTCGCCATCATCGTGTTCTTCGGTTGGTACCTCTTCATCAGCGACCAGCAGGACCAGTTGCAGGCGGCGGCCACCAAGGAAGATCAGCTGAAGAAGGAGTTCTCCGAGAAGCAGGCCAAGGCGGTCAATCTCGAAGCGCTCCAGCAGCAGCTCGATGAAATGCAAGACATGCTGCGCCAGTTGCTGCGGCAGCTGCCCAGCAAGACCGAAATGCCGGAACTGCTGGTGGATGTCTCGCAGACAGCTCTTTCGGCGGGCCTTGAGGCCGACCTGTTCCAGCCGGGCCCGGAAACGCCGAAGGATTTCTACGCCGAGAAGCCGATCCAGCTGCGTATGGTGGGTACCTACCACCAGTTTGGCACCTTCATCAGTGGCGTTGCCTCGCTGCCGCGCGTGGTGATCCTGACCATGCACGACGTGTCGCTGACGCCGAAGAACAAGGACGCCAAGGGCAATCCGGCTGCCGATGGGCTGCTGGTGCTGCAGGGCACGGTCAAGACGTATCGCTACCTGGATGAAGACGAAAGCGCGGCCGCCAAGGCGGCCAACGCCAAGTCACCTCACGGCAAGAAGGCGGAGGGGCAGAAATGAGCAAGTTGACTGCCATCACGCCTGCCTTCGTGGCGAAAGCGTCGCTGGTGCTGTGCGCGGTGCTGACGCTCGCCGCCTGTAGCGGGCAAGACGATCTTCACCAGTGGGTTGCGCAGGAAAAGCAGAAGAAGGGCGCACCGATTCCGCCCCTCCCTGTGATCAAGACCTTCGAAACCTTCCAGTACACCGACCAGGACAAGCGCGATCCGTTCAGCCCGAGCACGGCCGAACTCCAGGGCAACGCCAACGCGGGACCGCGTCCGGATGAAAACCGGGTGAAGGAACCGCTCGAAATGTTCGCCCTGGACAGCTTGAAGATGGTCGGCACCGTCGGGGTCGGTGCCGGCATGGAAGTGCTCGTGAAGGATCCCGGTGGCGTGATCCATCGCGTCCATCGCAATGAATACATGGGCCAGAACTATGGTCGGGTCACCGCGATCGGCGATGACCACATCGATCTGGTGGAACTGGTTTCCAATGGCAACGGTGGCTGGATGGAACGTTCCGCCAGCATCGCGCTCAGCGAGAAATAAGAAACAGGGGCTGATGCAATGACCAACCAATTCAAAACTGTTCGGGGCCGTGTCATGCGCCAGGCTAGCCGTTATGTGGTCGTGAGCCTGCTGGCGCTGGGCGCCGCCTGGTCGAACACCGCGGCGGCCGCCACCAGCACCCTGAAGGACATCAGCTATGACGCGCTGCCAGGGGGCCGCGTCGAGCTGCATCTGAACTTCGCCCAGGGGCCGGTGCCGGAACCGAAGATCTTCACCACCGGCAACCCGCCGCGCATCGCGGTGGATTTCCCGGACACCGACAACGCCGCGGCACGTCACCTCGATATCGGCAAGGGCGCGACGACGGGCGTGTCGGCGGTATCCGCTGGCGGCCGCACCCGCGTGGTGGTGGAGCTGGTTCGCGATTCCACCTATCGCTCGCGCGTCGAAGGCAGCAGCCTCATCCTGACCGTCAACAACGGTACGGATGCGCAGACCACGACGACGGCGGCGACGATTGATCCGTCCAAGGCCTTGCCGTCGATGGCCAGTGGCCCGTCGGTGTCCAACATCGACTTCCGTCGCGGCCCGAATGGCGAAGGCCGCATCCTGATCGACTTCAGTGCTGCCGGCGCGACGGCCGACATGAAGCACCAGGGGGACAAGGTCGTGGTCGACATCGACCATGCCAGCCTGCCGTCCAACCTGGCCCAGCGCCTGGACGTGCTCGACTTCGCCACGCCGGTGCAGTCGATCGTGACCAAGGCCGGCCCGCGTGGCGGCGCGCACATGGAAATCAGCGTGAAGGGCCCGGCGGATACGTCGGCGTACCAGAGCGGCAACCAGTACGTGGTCGAGGTGGCGCCGAAGAAGAAGGACGCCAAGGCCGATGGCGCGCTGGCCAGGGGCCAGGAGCCGGTCTACACGGGCAACCGCGTGACCTTCAACTTCCAGGACATCCCGGTGCGTTCGGCCCTGCAGTTGCTGGCTGATATTTCCGGCCTCAACCTGGTGGCATCGGACACGGTCGGTGGCAGCGTGACGCTGCGCCTGGTCAACGTGCCGTGGGATCAGGCACTCGACGTGGTGCTGCGCGCCAAGAGCCTGGACAAGCGCCGCAACGGCAACGTCATCTGGATCGCGCCGCAGGAAGAGCTGGCCAAGTACGAGCAGAGCGTGGCCGATGCGCGCATGAAGGCGGAAGACAACGCGGAGCTCGTCACCGACTATGTGCCGATCAGCTACGGCAAGGCGAAGGACATCGCCAAGCTGCTGACCACCGGCAGTATGCAGGCAGGCGGCAACGGCGGTGGAAACGGCAGCAATAGCTCGCATGGTTTCATGTCGGCCCGCGGCAGTGTGTCGTTCGACGATCGCACCAATACTCTGCTGATCAACGACAACCCGCAGAAGATCCGCGAGTTGCGCACCCTGATCGCCGTGCTTGACAAGCCGGTGCAGCAGGTGCTGATCGAATCGCGCATCGTCATTGCCACCGACAACTTCACCCGCGAGCTGGGTGCCAAGTTCGGCGTGCAGGGCAAGAAGGTAAATCCGAGCGGCCAGACCCTTTCCACGAGCGGCCTTGATCTGGGCAACGGCACGACCACGGGTGTTGCTCCGAACGCGGCTGGCCTCAACGTGAACCTGCCTGCAGCCGCTCCGGCCGGCAGCTTCGCACTGGGCATCCTGGGCAAGAACTACGCCCTCGACCTGGAACTCTCGGCCGCGCAGACCGAAGGCCGCAGCGAAGTGATCTCCAGCCCGCGCGTCATTACCGCCAACCAGCAGGAAGCGGTGATTCGCCAGGGTCAGGAAATCGGCTACGTGACCTATCAGAACAGCGCCACCGGTGCGGCCGGCAGCGGCACCGCCACCGTGCAGTTCAAGGACGCGGTGCTCGAGTTGAAGGTGACGCCGACGATCACCTCCGACAACCGCGTATACCTGATGATCAACGTCAAGAAGGACGCGCTGGCCCAGTTCATCACCGTGCCGGGCAGTGGCCAGGTGCCGCAGATCGACACGCGTGAGATCAATACCTCGGTGCTGGTCGACAATGGTCAGACGGTGGTGCTCGGCGGCATCTACGAGATCACCAAGTCCAATAGCGCGACCAAGGTGCCAGGTTTGGGTGACATTCCGGGTCTGGGCGTACTGTTCCGCAACACCAAGCGCGAGAGCGACAAGGCGGAGCTGCTGATCTTCGTGACGCCGCGCATCCTGAGCGAAAGCCTGCAGTAATAGGCCTAGCGGGAAACCAGCGGGAAAAGGGGCGGCCTTGGCCGCCCCTTTTGTTTTCAGTGGGTTGCCGGGCACCCACGGAGGTCGGAAGTCATGGGTATTAAACTTCCGGGGCCAGTTAAGGTCTGTCGTACGTTCAACCCCCGATGGATTCCCCGATGGACATGCCCGAGGCCACCTCCTCATCCCGCCTGCAGCAGGCGTTCCTGCACGTTCGCGATGAGCTGCAACGCAGCGTCATCGGCCAGCCGCACCTGATCGACTGCCTGCTCGTCGCCTTGCTGGCGGACGGGCACCTGCTCGTCGAAGGCGCGCCCGGCCTGGCCAAGACCACGGTGGTGAAGGCGCTGGCTGGCTGCATCGAGGCGGATTTCCACCGCGTGCAGTTCACGCCCGACCTGTTGCCGGCCGATCTCACGGGCACGGATGTATTCCGTCAGCAATCGGGCAGTTTTGAATTCGAGAAGGGGCCGCTGTTCCACAACATCGTGCTGGCTGACGAGATCAATCGCGCGCCCGCCAAGGTGCAATCGGCCCTGCTCGAAGCCATGGCCGAGCGCCAGATCACCGTCGGCCGCAGTACCTGGCGCCTGCCGGACCTGTTCATGGTGATGGCGACGCAGAACCCGATCGAGCAGGAAGGCACCTTCGCGCTGCCCGAAGCCCAGCTCGACCGTTTTGTGATGCACGTGACCATCGGGTACCCCGACGCCTCCTCCGAGCTGGCGATCTTGCAGCTCGCCCGCCAGCAGGCGCGCAGGAACCTGCATCCGGTCTCGGCGGCGCGCCCATCGCTGAGCCAGGCGGATGTGTTCAACGCACGCGAAGCAGTGCTCGACGTGCACATGGCACCCGCGCTGGAGGAATACATAACGCAGCTGGTGCTGGCCACGCGCGAGCCTGGCGTCTATGGGCCGGAGCTCAAGCGGTGGATCGCCTGGGGAGCAAGTCCGCGCGGCACCATTGCGCTCGATCGCTGCGCGCGCGCGCATGCCTGGCTGGCCGGCCGGGATTACGCCTTGCCCGAAGACGTGCATGCCATCGTCCACGAAGTGCTGCGGCATCGCGTGTTGCTCAGTTATGAGGCGGAGGCCGAGGGCGTGCGTAGCGATCAGGTGATCCGTCGCGTGATGGACCTCGTGCCGTTGCCGTGAGTGCCGTCCTCGACCTCGACCCGCAGGCTGACGGCCGCACGCGCGTTCGCCTCGCCGAACTCGTGGCGCTGCGTGCCCGTGTCGCCAAGGCCGCGCTGCCGCGGCTGGAGAGTCGTGCGATGCGGGCGGGTCAGCAGTCCAGCCGGCTTTATGGCCGGGGCATGGATTACGCCGAATCGCGCGTCTACCAGCCCGGTGACGACGTGCGTCGCCTCGACTGGCGCCTCACCGCCCGCAGCGGCCGGCTGCACACCAAGCTGTTCCAGGAGGAGCGCGAAGGACGCCTGCTGATCTTGCTGGACGCGCACGAGAGCATGCGATTCGGCACGCGCGTGCGACTGAAATCCGTACAGGCCGCGCGCGTCGCGGCATTGGCCGCCTGGTACGCGGTGCGTGCGGGAGAACGCGTTGGCCTCATGTCCTTCGGCAACGGACATCGCCTGTTGCGTCCCCAGGGCGGTACGCGCGGGGCGCTTGCCGTGTGCGGCGCGCTGGCCGACTGGGACGCCGACGTCCGCCCCGTGCCCGGCGAGCCGCTGTCCGATGCGTTGCTGCGCGCGGGGCGCCTGATGCATGGCGCCAACCGCGTGCTCCTGATCAGTGATGGCCTCAGCTGTGACGAAGCTGCGCGCGGTCGCCTGCTGGATCTGTCGAGCAAGGCCGGCATTCGCGTGCTGGTCGTTGCCGATGCACTGGAACTCGGTATGCCGCCGGCCGGGCGCTATCCCATGGAGCACGATGGCGTGCGCCGCGAGGTCGCGTTGTTTGGCGAGCGCCAGCGTAGGGAATTCCAGCAGGCGCTGGGCGCGGGACAGGCGCGGCTCAACGGCATGGCGCAATCACTCGGGCTGCCCCATGCCACCGTCGATACCGCAGCCGATCCGCTGGATACCGTGATGTCCCTGCTGGCACCCGGAGTGCGTCGATGAGCGCGCCGGCGGCCGCCCAGCAGAACGGGCCATCGCTGCGTGATATCCATCTGCCGCCGCCACCTTCGTGGTGGCCGCCGGCACCGGGTTGGTGGGGGTTGGCGGTGTTGGTCATCGCTTGCGCTGCCATCGGCATCTGGTGGTGGCGACGGCGGGGGCAGCGACGCGCTGCGGAAAGGCGGGTGCTGGCGGAAGTCGATCAGTTGCTGGCGCTGTCGCGCGAGCAACCGCAGGCACTTGCCGCGGGGCTGCACCAGTTGTTGCGGCGCGGTGCGTTGCGCATCGATCCACTCGCTGGCCAGTTGCATGGTGACGATTGGCGCCAGACGCTGGCCCGGATGCCTGTGGATGGCGCGACGCTCGAGCAGCTGCACGCGGTTGAAACCGCCACGTTCCGTCCGGGCGCATCGCTGGATGCCGATGCCGCCGCCAACGCCACGCGCCGCTGGCTGGCGCTGGCGTGGCGACAGGGGCACAAGTCACGCGCGCGCGACCTGTCGAAGGCAGTCGAGGTGCGGCCATGATGGCCTTCGCGTGGCCATGGGTGGTGGTGCTGGCGCCGCTGCCATGGCTGTTGCGCTGGTGGCTGCGTCCGGCGCCGCCTGGCCAGGCACTGCATTTGCCCCATCCGGGTGTGCATCTGGATACCCCGGAACGCCAGGGGCGCGGCAGCTGGCGCACATGGCTGCTGGTGCTCGCATGGCTGGGCTTGCTCGCCGCGGCGGCGCGGCCGCAATGGGTGGGGCCGCCACAGGCGCAACAACGCAGCGGGCGTGCCCTGATGCTCGCGGTGGATCTGTCCGGAAGCATGCGCACGGACGACATGCAACTGGGCGGGCAATCGGTGAGTCGCTTTGGCGCCGTCGAGGCGATTGCAGGCGACTTCATTTCGCGGCGCAGCGGCGATGAAATGGGCCTGATCCTGTTCGGTAGCCGCGCCTTCCTGGTGACGCCGCTGACCTATGACCTTCACGCGGTGCAGGCGCAACTGCAGGGTGCGGCGGTGGGCCTGGCCGGTACGGAAACCGCCATCGGCGACGCCATCGCCGTTGCGGTGAAGCGCCTCGCCGGCCAGCCGGAGCAGGCGCGCGTCGTGGTGCTGCTGACCGATGGCGTCAACAACGCCGGCAATATCACGCCGCTCGATGCGGCGCATGCTGCCAAGGCCGCTGGCGTGCGCATCTACACCATCGGCATCGGCGCCACCGAGATGAGCATTCCGGACTTGTTCGGCTCGCACACCGTTAATCCGTCGGCGGACCTGGACGAAGGCATGCTGCGCTCCATCGCCAGCCAGACGGGCGGCCGCTATTTCCGCGCCACTGATTCCAACCAGCTTGCCGACGCCTATCACGCCATCGATGCGCTGGAGCCGATGCCGCAGCAAGGCCCGTCGCTGCGTCCGCGGCACGAGTTGTTCCGCTGGCCGCTCGCACTGGCCGTGCTCGCGTGGCTGCTGGCCTTCGCGCCTGGCATGCGTCGTCGGGAGGCGCTGGCATGAGCGAGGCGCTGCAGCAGTTCCATTTCCTGCGTCCGTGGTGGCTGCTGGCACTGGGGGCGCTGCCGCTGCTGGTGCTGCTGGCTTCGCGGCGTCACGGTGCGCGTGAGCAATTGTCACGCCTGGTCGACCCGGCGTTGCTTCCCTTCCTGCTGAAGGGGCACGCGGTTCGCCGTCGCGCCTCGCCCTGGCTGCTTGCCGCCGGCTGGTTGCTCGCGACGCTGGCGATGGCGGGGCCGACCTGGAGCCGCGTCGCCCAGCCGCTGTATGCCAAGCGCGCGGCGCAGGTGGTGGCGGTGTCCATGTCGCAGCGCATGCTGGCGCGCGACGTGGCGCCCAGCCGGCTGGATCGCGCGCGTTACAAGGTGCGTGATCTCCAGACCGCCAACCATGACGGGCTGAATGCGCTGATCGCCTATGCGGGCGATGCTTTCGTGGTGGCGCCGCTGACCTCCGACGCATCGGCGCTCAACGACCTGCTGGATGCCCTTGCGCCGGACACCATGCCCGTCGACGGTGACAACGCAGCGCAGGCCATCGAGCGAGGCGTCGCGTTGATCCGCGACGCGAAAGTCGGCGGCGGATCGCTCGTGCTGGTCACCGATGACGCCGATGCCGCCGCGCAGGCCGCTGCCAGCAAGGCTGCCGCGGATGGCGTGCGCGTGTCGGTGCTGGGCATGGGCACCTCGCAGGGCGGTCCCGTGTCGCTGTCGGACAATGGCTTCCAGCGCGATGCACAGGGCGGCGTGTTGCTTGCTCGGCGCAACGACGAGGCGCTACGCGCCGTGGCGGCGAGTGGCGGCGGCGACTACGTGCCCATGACGGACGATGATCGCGACGTGCGCGCTCTTGCCGGTGAGCTGTCCCTTGGTGGTCCGGCGGTGCCCGTCAGTGACCTGCACAGTGACGAATGGCAGGATCGCGGCCCCTGGCTGCTGTTGCTGTTGCTGCCGCTCGTTGCCACCTCGTTCCGCCGTGGCTGGCTGATGCTGCTCGCACTGGCCTTCGTTCCCGCGTTCCCCGGCACCGCACGGGCGGGCAGCTGGAGTGACCTCTGGCGTCGCCCCGACCAGCAGGCCGCCGCCGCCCTGCAGCAAGGCGATGCGAAGCGTGCACAGCAGCTTGCGCGCGATCCGGCATGGCGCGGTGCCGCGGCGTACCGCGCGGGCGATTACGCCGAGGCGGGGAAGAACCTGCGCCCTCTGCCTGGCACGGATCCCCAGTACAACCTCGGCAACGCGCTGGCGAAACAGGGTGACTACCAGGCCGCGCTGGATGCCTACGATCGCGCGCTCAAGGCCGACCCCGGCAACGCCGATGCGCGCGCGAACCGCAAGGCGGTGGAGGACTGGATGCATCGCCAGCCCAGGAACCCGCAGAACGATAACGGTGCGAAGGACAACAAGGGCAAGGCGGGTACGGGGCCGTCCACCACGCCGCCTGACAACGCGCAGGGCCAGTCGGGGCAGCAGCGCGACGAAGGCAAGCAGGCGCAGGAACCGGGCAAGTCCTCGCAGGATTCGCACGGTGGTTCGCAGGGCAACGACAGCCAGAAGAACGAGCAGGCGGGCCAGCAGTCGATGGATCGCTCGCCCGACCAGGGTTCTGTCGGCCAGCCGCAGACGCCTGAGCAACAGGCCGCACAACAGGCCCGCCAGGAGCAGGCGCAGCAGGCCCTGCAAAAGCAGATGGATGCCGCGCTGGGCAAGGAGGCCAAAGACCAGCCGTCGCATGGTGCGCACGAGCTGGGCGCCGTCGCGAAGGGCGATGCGCAGGCGAAGCTGCCGGCCGATGTGCGGCAGGCGTTGCAACGCGTGCCGGACGATCCGGGTGCGCTGTTGCGGCGCAAGTTCGAACTTGAATACCGGCAGCGCCATGGTGGCGCCGCGCCGTCAGAGGGTGATTCACCGTGAAGCGGCGCTACCTGATGCTTTTGCTGTGCAGCTTGTCGTGCCTGTGGCCGCTGGCCGCACTGGCCGCCGACGTGCAGGCCACGCTGGACC
Organism: Dyella japonica A8; assembly: GCF_000725385.1. Classification (NCBI taxonomy): domain Bacteria; kingdom Pseudomonadati; phylum Pseudomonadota; class Gammaproteobacteria; order Lysobacterales; family Rhodanobacteraceae; genus Dyella; species Dyella japonica. The sequence continues at coordinate 1,416,800 of NZ_CP008884.1, forward strand.
GCTCGCGCGTGGAGCTGGGCGAAACCGTCACGCTGAACTTGCGGGCCGATGGCGACGCCATGGCCAATACGCCGGACCTGAGCGCGCTGTCCCGCGACTTTGCCGTGCTCGGTTCATCGAGCAACACCAGCATCAGCATCGTCAACGGACGGCGCACTGCCCAGCTCACCGTGGGCGTGGCGTTGCGGCCGTTGCACGCGGGGACGCTGCATATTCCGGCGCTGTCGTTTGCCGGAGGCACCACGGCACCCGTCAATCTGGAGGTGGTACCGCCCGACGCAGGCGCCGAAACCGCTGGACGGAAAGACGTCTTTCTCGAGGCCACCATCGACCCCGCCAGCGCCTACGTCGGCCAGCAGATGGTCTATACGGTGCGCCTGTTCTTCGCCACCGACCTCACCAGCGGCGCGCTGGAAGATCCTCAGGTAACGGGCATCGACTTCCGTCGCCTGGGCAATGAAATCAACTATCAGGCAGAGCGGGGCGGCCGCCGCTACAACGTGATTGAACGCCGCTACGCAGCCACGCCGCAGCGCGAAGGGCATCTGCGGATTCCGTCGGTGGCGTTCCAGGGCGAGTCGGTCAACATGGCCGGTTCGGATGCCTTCTTCGGCAACGGCACACCCATCAGCGCCGCGTCGCCGACGGTGGACATCGACGTGCGCCCGGCGCCCGCGCAGGTGGGGCAGGGTGCGTGGCTGCCGGCGCGCGAGCTCAGCCTCACGCTGGATGGCGGCCCCGCGCACGGCGACCTGCATGTGGGCGAACCCCTCAACCTGGTGATGAACCTGCAGGCCACGGGCCTGCCGTATGAAGCCCTGCCATCGCTCAGCCTGCCGTCTCTCGATGGCGCCACGGTGTACCCGGACAAGCCCGTGAATGGCACGCGCGTGGATGGCCAGTGGCTGGTGGGACGCCGCCAGCAGAGCTTCGCGGTGGTGCCCAATCGCGCCGGCACGTTCACCATTCCGGAGACCACGCTGACTTGGTGGAACCTGGCCGAGAACCATGCGGAAACGGCGCGCGTCCCCGCACGGACCTTCACCGTGCTGCCCACGGCCGGTGGGCCGGCGCCATCCTCATCCAGCGCCCCGCAGGCAGCCGCGGCGCCGCTGGCATCGACCGCAACGCAGGAACCGGTGGTCGCCGTCGCAGGGACGCCCTGGCGTGTGCTCGCCCTCATCAGTCTTGGCTTGTGGGTGCTCAGCGTCCTCGCCTGGCTCGCATGGCGCTGGCGCGAGCGTCAGCGGGGCTCAACGCCGGTGACGCGCACGGAGCCTGCCGGCGCATCGGCAGCGCGCCTGCGTGCGGCGTTCCTGCTCGAAGCCCGCGGCAACGATGCCGCGAAGCAGGCCAGCGCGCTGTTGTCATGGGCGAAGGCGGAGCGGCCGGCGTTGCAGAACCTGGGCGAGCTGGCCCGGGCCTTGTCGGCCAGTCCGCAGCGGGAGGCTATCGATGCGTTGCAACGCAAGCAGTACGCGGGCGCGGAAGACGCGGCGCTGGGCGATCGGCTCGCCACGGTGTTCAAGGACGGCTTTGCGTGGCAGCCGGCGCCGGGTTCATCCGATGCCTCGCCGTTGCCGCCACTCTATCCCTTCAATCTGCGTCGCTGAGCGCGCCGCGCCAGATGGCGGCCATGGCGTCGCTGAAGCAACAGATCAGCACGCGCTCCGGGCCGCCTTCGGGCTGGTCGAGCAGGGTGCGCAGCGCGACCTGGGATGCCTGTTCGGGGGGATAGCCGTAAACACCGCAGCTAATCGCGGGAAACGCGATGGAGGAAAGGTCATACTCGGCTGCCAGGGTCATGCTCTGCTGGTAGCAGCTCGCCAGCAGCGCCGGCTCGCCGTTCCCGCCGCCGCGCCACACGGGTCCGACGGTATGGATGACGTAACGTGCGGGCAGCTCGAAGCCGGGCGTGACGCGGGCCTCTCCCGTGGGGCAACGCACGCCGGGGCTGATCTCGGGAATGGCCCGGCAGGCTTGCAGCAAGCGCGGCCCTGCGGCACGGTGGATGGCGCCGTCCACACCGCCGCCGCCGAGCAGGGTGGTATTGGCGGCGTTGACGATGGCGTCCACGTCGAGGCGCGTGATGTCGCCCGTGATGACTTCTATGCTCATTGGCATTGGATTCGTAAAAAGTTGCGACGTATGCTTGACCTACCTTCCGGCACGCAGGGACTGATCCATCGCCATGACTAAGGCAGAAGACATCTCCTTCGGTTACCTGCTCAACGATGTCACCTTGCTGATCCGCAAGCACTTCGACAGACGTGCCGTGAAATTCGGGTTGACCCGTGCACAGTGGCGGGCCACCAAGATGCTCTACCACCGTGAGGGCATGCGCCAGACCGAGTTGGCCGAATCGCTGGAGATGGAGCCCATCGCGGTGGGGCGCGTGATCGATCGCCTGCAGGCCGCCGGCTTCGTGGAGCGCCGGCCCGATCCCAAGGATAGGCGCGCTTGGCGTCTCTACGTCACCGACCAGGCGCGCAGCGTCATCGCCGACATGGAGCTCATCGCCCGCGGCGTGCGGAAGGACGCCGCCAAGGGCATTCCGGTGCCGGAACTGGAGCAGGCGCTGGGCGTGCTCAACCGCATGAAGGAAAACCTGCAGGCGCTCGACGCCGGATCGGCCGAGGAAGAGGGCGAGGTCTAAGTCGCTGCCCTCATAAAGACAGGCGCACCAGGCCTTTTGGCAGGTGCGCTTCATCGCTCCGCCACACTACTTTGCCAGAACTATTGCGCCTGCCTGACGGCCGGCGTTTTGCCAAGTGCTGTCGGTCGTGCGGGGCATGGTCCCGCGCTGCATCCACAATGCCTGTGCAACGCACCGGCAGAGTGGGCAAGGTGCATCCCCTTTTTGACAGGCAGCGCAGCCGATGAAGCGGCATCCCGGCGCATGACGGGTATGCCGGTAGCGGTGAGTGGTCGGAGACATCATGCAGCGTACGTCTCGCAGGAAATACATCGTGCTCGCTACGGGCATCATCGTGGCCATCGCCGCCGCGCAGATGTTCCGTGGCAGCGAGCGCGCCAAGGCGAAGACGCCCGCCGTGGCGCCATCGTCCGTGCCGGTGAAGGTGGCCAGCGCGCATCGCGGCGATCTGGATCTCACCTTGAAGGTGATCGGTCGCGCCGAGGCATTCTCCACGGTCAACGTGCAGGCACGCGTCAGCGGGCAGTTGCAGGCGCTGTCGTTCGTGCCCGGTGGGCAGGTGAAGCAGGGTGCCACCATCGTCCGCATCGACCAGAGCCTGCTGCAGGCGCAGTTGGATCAGGCCGAAGGCAACCTCGCCAAGGACCAGGCGCAGCTCGACAACGCCAACACCATCATCCGGCGCTACCAGCCGCTGCTCGGCAAGGGCTATGTGTCGCAGATGGACTACGACACGTACAAGGCCAACCAGGGCATCTACACGGCGGCGGTGAAGGCGGACAAGGCAGCGGTTGAACTGGCGCGCACGCAGCTGGGCTATGCGCAGATCCAGGCGCCGTTCGACAGTATCGCCGGTGCGCCGCTGGTGTACCCGGGCGCGCAGGTCACGGCGAATGACACCTCCATCGTCGTGCTCAACCAGATCCGACCCATCCATGTGACCTTCTCGGTGCCGGAAACCGGGCTTGACGGCATCAAGGCCTCGATGGCGCGCGGCAAGGTGCCGGTCAAGGTGAACATCCCCGGCGCGAAAGCGGCACCGATGGATGCCGAGCTCGACTTCATCAACAACGCCGTCGACGCCACAACCAGCACCATCCAGCTCAAGGCGCGCTACGCCAATGACGACCTGCGCCTGACGCCCGGCCAGTTCGTCGAAGTGTCGTTGCCGACCACGCGCCTCGCCAACGTGGTGACCGTGCCGGTGGTGGCCCTGCAGAACTCGCCCCTGGGCAGCTTCGTGTTCGTCGCCAACGCCGACGGTACGGTGCAGCAGCGCGTGGTGACGGCCGGGCCCACCACGGGCTCGCAGATCGTCATCGAGAAGGGTCTGGATGGCCATGAAACCGTGGTGACCGACGGACAGTTGCTGCTCGTCGACGGCACCCGGATCCACATCGTGAAGGACAACGGCTGAGCCGTCGACGTCCATGAACCTGCCCGCCCTCTGCATTCGACGCCCGGTGATGACCACGCTGCTGATGGTGGCGTTGCTGGTATTTGGCATCGCCGCCTATCCGAAGCTGCCGGTCAACGAGCTGCCCAACGTCGACTTCCCCACCATCACGGTGAACGCGAGCCTGCCCGGCGCGGCGCCGGAGACGATGGCGACGGCGGTGGCGACGCCGCTGGAAAACCAGCTCTCCACCATTGCCGGCATTCAGTCGATGACCTCGACCAGCGCGCTCGGCTCCACCTCGATCACGCTGACGTTCGAGCTCGACCGCAACATCGATGGCGCAGCGCAGGACGTGCAGGCCGCCATCTCGTCGGCGCAACGCCAGTTGCCCACCAACATGCCCACGCCGCCGACCTTCCGCAAGGTGAACCCGGCGGATGCGGCCATCCTCTACCTCACCCTGCGCTCGCGCACGCAGCCCTTGTCGGTCGTGGACGACTACGCGGAAACGCAGCTCGCGCAGCGCCTGTCGATGATCGATGGCGTCGCGCAGGTGAACGTGTACGGTTCGCAGAAGTACGCCGTGCGCATCAGCGTGGACCCGCAGAAGCTGGCGGCGAGCGGCATCGGCATCGACACCGTGCAGAGTGCGGTATCGGCGGCGAACGTAAACCTGGCGACGGGCTCGCTCAACGGCAACCGCCAGTTGTTGCAGATCCGTTCGGACGGCCAGCTGCAGCGCGCCAACCTGTACAACAACATCATCGTGGCCTATCGCAACGGTGCGCCGGTGCGACTGTCGGACCTGGGCAAGGCCGAGGACAGCGTGCAGAACGACCAGGTGGCCAGCTGGTACAACGGCGAGCGTGCCATCGTGCTGGCGATCCAGCGCCAGCCGGGCTCGAACACGGTGGCGACCATCGACCGCATCCGCGCGGTGCTGCCCACCTTCGAGGCCACCCTGCCACCGTCGATCAAGCTGTCCGTGCTGTACGACCGCTCCGTGTCCATCCGCGAGTCGGTCAGCGACGTGCAGTTCACCCTGCTGCTGGCCGGCGTGCTGGTGGTGCTGGTGATCTACCTGTTCCTGGGTAATGCATCGGCCACCTTGATTCCGGCCCTGGCGCTGCCCGTGTCCATTGTCGGCACCTTTGGCGCGATGTTCGCGCTGGGCTACAGCCTGGACAATCTTTCGCTGTTGGCGTTGACCCTGGTCGTGGGCTTCGTGGTGGACGATGCCATCGTGATGCTGGAGAACATCGTGCGTCATGTCGAGGACGGCATGGACCCGTACGAGGCATCGCTCAAGGGCGCCAGCGAGATCGGCTTCACCATCTTCTCCATGACGCTTTCGCTGGTGGCGGTGTTCCTCCCGGTGATGTTCATGGGGGGCATCGTGGGGCGCCTGTTCCACGAGTTCGCGGTGACGCTGAGCGTGGCGATCCTGATCTCCGGCTTTGTCTCGATCACGCTCACGCCGATGCTGTGCAGCCGCTTCCTGAAGCACGCCGAGCACGAGAAGAAGGCGCGTATCGTGCAGTGGTTCGATGCCGGCTTCGAGCGCGTGCGTCGCGGCTACGTGGGCACGCTGACCTGGGCCGTGCACCATCCGCGCAGCATCCTGTGCCTGTTCGCGGCCAGCCTGCTGGCGACCGGCCTGTTGTTCGTGGTGGTGGACAAGGATTTCATTCCCGCCGGCGATTCCGGCCAGCTCAATGTCAACGTCGAGGGGCCGGACGACACCTCGGTCGCGGGCATGGTGCAGCGCCAGCAGCAGCTAGCGAAGATCGTCGCCGACGATCCCAATATCGAGAGCTACATGTCGTCGGTGGGCAGTGGCGGCGCGCGCACCACGACCAACAACGGTTCGCTGTCGCTCACACTGAAGCCCGCCGGCGCGCGCCCGCTCGACGTCAACGGCATCATCCAGGAACTGCGCGCGAAGTTCGCCGCGGTGCCGGGCGTTCGCGCCTACATCCAGAATCCGCCGTCCATCCAGGTGGGCGGACGGCAGTCGAAGGCGCAGTACCAGTACACGCTGCAATCCATTGACACGCAGGCCTTGTACCACTGGTCCGGCAGGGTGATCGAGGCCTTCAGTAAGCTGCCGGGCTTCCAGGACGTCACCAGCGACCTCGATCTCAATGGGCCGTCCATTGTCCTGGACATCGATCGTGACAAGCTGGGCACGCTGGGGCTGACCATGGACCAGGTGCAGAAGGCGCTGGGATCGGCGTTCGGCGCCAGCCAGATTTCCACCATCTATGGCGCCTCCTCGCAGTACTGGGTAATCCTGCAGGTGTACTACGCGCTGCAGAATGATCCCGACGTGCTCTCGCAGATCTATGTCACCTCAGGCAGCGGCACGCTGGTTCCGCTCAATGCCGTGGCGACCTTCGAGCGCAAGCCGCAGGCGCTCACGGTGAATCACCAAGGGCAGATCCCGTCGGTGACGGTGTCGTTCAACCTCGCGCCCGGCGTGAGCCTCAGCGAGGCGGTGGCGAGCATCGACGGTGCGATGAAGCAGATGAACCTGCCGCCGTCGATCACCGGCAGCGTGCAGGGCACGGCGCAGGCCTTCCAGGACTCGATGCAGGGCATGGGCCTGCTGCTGGTGCTGGCGGTGTTCGTGATCTACCTGGTGCTGGGCATCCTGTACGAGAGCTTCATCCATCCGTTGACCATTCTCTCGGGCCTGCCGTCGGCGGGTGTGGGCGCACTGCTCACGCTGATGATCTTCCGTGCGCCGCTGGACTTGTTCTCCTTCGTGGGCATCGTGATGCTGATCGGCATCGTGAAAAAGAACGCGATCATGATGATCGACTTCGCGCTGGAAAAGCAGCGTAGCGAAGGCACCGACCCGGCGCTGGCCATCGTGGAGGCGTGCCAGGTGCGCTTCCGCCCGATCATGATGACCACCATGGCGGCCTTCGCCGGCACCTTGCCCATTGCGCTCGGCCTTGGCGCGGGCGCGGAGACGCGCCGTCCGCTGGGCCTGGCCGTGGTCGGCGGCCTGCTGGTGTCGCAGGTGCTCACGCTGTACCTGACGCCGGTGATCTACCTGTACCTGGATCGGCTGCATACGCGCTTCTCGCGCAAGCGGCGCGTGGGTGGTGCAGAAGCCGCGCATTGAGATAGCAAGCCACTGTGGGAGCGCACCCTGTGCGCGACTTCGGCATGGCAGTGCTTTCTCTCCGCTGGATTGTCGCGCACAGGGTGCGCTCCCACAGGTGCGTGGTTCGGGCGGGTGAAAAAAAGGGCGGCCATGGGCCGCCCTTTTCCGTCATGCCGGAGGAAAGATCACTCCTCCGCGCCATCCTTCGCAAACGCCCCCGGCTTCGAACCGAAATCGCCATCGGCCTGCGCGGCCATGTACGAGAACGCCGCGTACACCGCGACGTTCTGCGACAGCTCCTTCGGGTCGATCTTGTCGAGCGTGTCGTTGGCGGTGTGGTGGTAGTCGAAGTAGTCGGTGCCGTCCTGCACCAGGGTCAGCGCGGCCATGCCCTTGCCGTGCATCTGCGACAGGTCGGAGCCGCCGCCGCCCGGCTTCTTGGCGTCGTAATCCACACCGACGGGAGCGAGCACCTTGGCGATCTGCTCGATGGCGCCGCGCGCCTCAGGCTTCACACTGGCACTCATCAGCCAGATTTTGCGTGCGCCGAAGTCCGACTCGGTGCCGAGCTGGAACTTGGCCACTTCCTTGGCGTGCTTGTCGGCATAGGCGCGGCCGCCCCACAGGCCCATCTCCTCGTTGGCAAAGGCGATGACGCGGATGGTGCGGTCCGGACGCTGCGGCAGGTCGTGGATGAGCTTGCCGGCCGCCATGGCGATGGCCACGCCGGCGCCGTCGTCGATGGCGCCCGTGCCCGGATCCCACGAGTCGAGATGGCCGCCAATGGCGACGACCTGGTCCGGGTGCTTCTTGCCGGTGACTTCACCGATCACGTTGGCGCCCTTGTAGGTGCCATTGAAGCCGCAGTCGAGATCGAGCTTGATCGAAACCGGCTTGCCATAGGCGATGACGCGCGTGAGCTGGTCGGCATCGGGGTTGGACAGCGCGGCGGCCGGAATGGCGTCCTTCGGATCCGTGAAGCCGGTGACGCCGGTGTGCGGCGTGCGGCTGTGGGCATCGGTGCCGGCCGAGCGCAGCAAGAACGCGGCGGCGCCCATTTTGGCGGCGATCACCGGGCCGCCGACGCGCACGGCCGAGCCGATGGCGTAGTCGTGGCCATCCTTGTGGCGCTCCATGTGGGCGTCCACGTAGACGATCTTGCCCTTCACGCTGGCAGGATCGGCCTTCTTCAGCGCATCGAGGCTATCGAAGCGCACCACGTCGGCGGTGAGGCCGCCCTTGGGCGTGCCGGCGGAGTAGCCCAGCGCAATCAGGTCCAGCGCCTGCGGGAACGGTCCGACGATTTCGGCGTGCTCGCTGCGGCGTTCCCACAGCGGATAGCTCACTTCCTCGGTGTAGACCTTGTCGAAGCCCAGCGCCTTGAACTTGGCGATGGCCCACTCGCGGCCGCGTGCATCGGCCGGGCTGCCGGCCAGGCGCGAACCCACTTCGGTGGTCAGCGATTCGACGACCTGGTAGGCCGTGTTGTCGTTCATCGCCGTGTCGCGCAGTTGTTCGGCCGTCTTTACGGCTGCGGCGGGGATGGTGGTTTGGGTGGCTGCATTCGCCGTACCGATGGCGAGCATCAGGCTGGCGGAGAGCAGGGTGAGCGGCAGTCGGCGCATGGGGACAGTCCTTGGGCGGAAACATCGATTATGGCCCGCCCCCACGTGGCTGCTTAGGCCAGAAGTCATGGTGCGGGCAACGAACAAAGCAGCCAAACGAAAAAGGCGCCCGCAGGCGCCTGGTTCGCGCGTTGTTCCCCGTTGCTTACTTCGGGTTCTGCGACTTCAGCAGGTCGCGGATCTCGGTGAGCAGCACCACATCCGCCGGCGGCGGTGCGGGCGCGGCTTCCTGCTTCTTGCTGAGCTTGTTGATGGCCTTGACCACCAGGAAGATCGCGAAGGCAATGATGAGGAACTGGATCAGGGTATTGATGAAGGTGCCGTAGCCAATAGCCACTTCCGCGATTTTGTGCGCCGGATCGGTATTGTCGGCCGGCTTGAGCACCCACTTCATCTGCGAGAAGTCGATGCCGCCGGTGAGCATGCCGATGGGCGGCATGATGATCTGGTCCACCAGTGAGGTGACGATCTTGCCGAATGCGCCGCCGATGACCACGCCGACCGCGAGGTCGATGACGTTGCCACGCATGGCGAATTCTTTGAACTCTTTGATCATGCTCATGCTTCTCTCCCTTGTATGAACCCCCGACGGGGAAAGGGTAGCAGGGATGGGTGGGGCAGGGCGGGGCGACAAGGTTTTGCGAGGACGATCATGCTCTCGTGAGCCTGGATGGCCCTCGCTGTCATACCCGCTTGACCCGCCTTCGGCTGTTGAACAGCGCCTCGCGGCGAGGACGGCGAGAGGAGGCAGGCCTTTGGCAAGGTTGCGGCAGGGAGCACGCTTGTCGGGCCTTGCGTCGCTAAACCACGCGCCCTTCCAGCACCGCCACGCCTTCCAGCTCCGCGCGGAACCGATCCCCCCGCTGCAGCGCCGATACGCCGGCGGGCGTGCCCGTAAAGATCAGGTCGCCGGCCTTCAGCTCGAACAGGCGGGACAGGGTGGCGATGATCTCATTGACTCCGTGCACCATGTCGCCCAGGCGCCCGTGCTGGCGCTGCTGGCCGTTCACGGCAAGCGTCAGCGCGGTGTCAGCGTGCAGCGTCACCTCGCGCGCAGGGTGCAGGGCGGATACCGGCGCGGAGTGGTCGAAGCCCTTGGCGACGTCCCACGGATGGCTCTTGGCCTTGGCGATGGCTTGCAGGTCGCGGCGCGTCAGATCCAGGCCTACGCCATAGCCCCACACCAGGTCGCCGGCCTGCGCGGCCGACAGGTCGCGGCCACCGCCGCCCAGCGCCACCACCATCTCCACTTCGTGGTGCAGGTCGTGCGTGGCTTGCGGGTAGATGACGTCGGCACCATCGGTCACCACGGCATCGGCCGGCTTGGTGAAGAACAGCGGTGTGTCCTTGTCCACCGTCGCGCCCATTTCGCGAGCATGCTCCGCGTAATTGCGGCCGATGCAGAAGATGCGGCGTACTGGAAAGCGTTGGTCGCTGCCGGCGATCGGCAGGCTCGGAACAGGCGGGGGCGTGATGGCGTATGACATGGCCGGGAAGGGTACCACCGTGGCGGAGCGGCGCCAGTCTATATGTCACGTCAGCTTTTTTCGGGGCCGGCATGCGAGTACAACCGGCCCGGCTTTCGGCCTCTGCCCGCCAGCGTGTGACAGCTGTCATTGTATTGGGCTGATGAGGGCTTCTGGAGGCGGCGGAGCTGCCCCAGCATTCTGTAATGCATCGTGGAACCGGCGGGGACCGGCAGGGAGAGCGTGTGGCGAATGCGGATCTATTGAAGGAACTGCGCATCGAGAAACACCTGCGCGAGGAACACGGCCAAGGGCCGGGTCGCTGGCCGTGGATCGTCGGCGGCGTCGTGCTCGTGCTCACGTTGGTGGCCCTGGTGGCGTGGCTGGCGATGGGCCATCGCGCGATCGAGGTGCAGACCGCGCAGGCCCAGTCGCCGGTAGCCAATGCGGCCGCCGGCGCGGTGTTGCAGGCCACTGGCTATGTCACCGCGCGCCGCCAGGCCACCGTCTCGGCGCAGATCACCGGCACGCTGACCGAGGTGCTGATCGAGGAAGGTGACCACGTAAAGCAGGGCCAGGTCGTGGCGCGGCTGGACGACTCACAGTACAAGGCGGCGCTGGAAGCGGCCCGCACCGCGGCGGCGGCGTCGCATGCGCTGGTGGCGCAGTTCCAGGCGCAACTGGCTCAGAACGAGCGCGACGCGGTTCGCAACGAACAACTGGCCACCAAGGGGCTGGTCGCCAAGCAGACGGCGGAGCAATCGCGCACACTGGTGGACAGCACGCGTGCCCAGCTGCTGTCGCAGCAGCGCAATGCGGCATCGGCAGACTCGCAGGTGGTCGAGGCCAAGGTGAATTTCGATTACTGCGTGATCCGCGCGCCGTTCGACGGCGTGATCACCACCAAGGACGCACAGGTCGGCGAAATCGTCTCGCCGTTCTCGGCTGGCGGCGGCTTCACCCGCACCGGCATCGGCACGGTGGTCGATATGGATTCGCTGGAAGTGGACGTGGACGTCAACGAGGCGTACATCGGTCGCGTGAAACCGAATATGGCCGCCGAGGCGGTGCTGGACGCGTATCCCGACTGGAAGATTCCCGCCCACGTCATCGCCATCGTCCCGGCCGCCGATCGCGGCAAGGCCACCGTGAAGGTGCGCGTGGCCATGGAAAAGAAAGATGCGCGCATCGTGCCCGACATGGGCGTGCGGGTGTCCTTCCTGGAACAGAAGCAGGATCAGCAGCCGGTGCAGGCGCCGCAGGGTGCGCTGGTGCCGGCCGCGGCCATCGCCCAGCGCGACGGGCATGGCGTGGTGTTCATCGTGCGGGGCGACACCGTGCAGCAGCGCGATGTGCCGACCACCGCATCGAAGGTCGGCGACCAGAGCCTGTTGCCGACGGGCGTGGACGTGGGCGACACCGTGGTGGTGTCGCCACCGGCAGCATTGAAGGACGGCGACCGGATCAAGGCGGCAGCCAAGGCTGCGCCGTAACCGGTTCGTAGAGCGGAATCAGGCGCACCGTCGGAGCGGTGCGTGTACGGCATCCAAGGCCATTCGCATCGGAGTGAAAGCCATGAACACGTTGATTGAAACCCGCGATCTTTCCAAGGTGTACGAGCGCGGCAAGCAGAAAGTGGAAGTGCTGCATCACATCAACCTGGACATCGCCGAAGGCGACTTCCTTGCGCTGATGGGTCCGTCCGGTTCGGGCAAGACCACCCTGCTCAATCTCATCGGTGGCCTCGATACGCCGACCGGCGGCAGCATCACGGTGGCCGGCCAGCGCCTGGACCAGCTCAGCGGCGGCCAGCTCGCCAAGTGGCGTGCCTCGCACGTTGGTTTCGTGTTCCAGTTCTACAACCTGATGCCGATGCTCTCGGCCCAGCGCAACGTGGAGTTGCCACTGCTGCTCACCAAGCTTTCCGCTGCGCAGCGCCGCAAGAACGCATCCATCGCCTTGCAGCTGGTAGGTCTGGGTGAGCGCGCCTCGCACAAGCCCAGCGAACTCTCCGGCGGTCAGCAGCAGCGCGTGGCGATCGCCCGCGCCATCGTGTCCGACCCCACGCTGCTGGTCTGCGACGAACCGACCGGTGACCTGGATCGCCATTCCGCCGAGGAAGTGCTCGGCCTGTTGCGCGTGCTCAATCGGGAACACGGCAAGACCATCGTGATGGTCACGCACGATCCCAAGGCAGCCGAATACGCCAACCACACGCTTCATCTGGACAAGGGCACGCTGGTCGAGCAAGGCGCACTTGCGTGATGCCTTGAATGGCATCACGCGCGCCGCGCGAGGGCGAGGCAGGATGCCAAGCGGCAGCGCACCAGGAACGGTTGCTTGCCATACCACTATTCGTGGAGCGAACTTTTCATGAAATATCTCCATCTCATCTGGGCCGCGCTGTTCCGGCGCAAGACCCGCACGATACTCACGCTGGTATCGATCATCGCCGCGTTCCTGCTGTTCGGCATGCTCGACGCCGTGCGTACCTCCTTCAACCAGGCAGGCCAGAGCGCCAACGGCGCGGAGCGCCTGCAGACCGGCTCCAAGCTGTCTTTCATCCAGACCCTGCCGCAATCGCTGGAAGCGCAGATTGCGCAGGTGCCGGGCGTGAAAATGGTGACCTATGCCAACTGGTTCGGTGGCGCCTACCAGGATCCGCACAACCAGGTCTTCAGCTTTGCCGTGGAGCCCAACTACATTGATCTGTACCCCGAGATCGACGTGAGCCCGGCCGAGCGCAAGACCTTCGATGACACGCGTACCGGCGTGCTTGTGGGTGAGACGCTGGCGAAGCGCTTCAACTGGAAGGTGGGCGACAAGATTCCCATGCAGTCCACCATCTTCCCCAACCGCCAGGGCAGCAAGAACTGGACGTTCGACATCGTCGGCATCATGCATGCGAAGGACAAGAAGACCGGCGGCTTCTTCGACCAGATGCTCCTGCTGCACTGGAAGTATTTTGATGAGACCACGCCGTTCAACCGCGGCCAGGTGGGCTGGTACGTCACGCGTGTGACGGACGTGAACCAGGCTGACCGCGTGGCGAAGGCCATCGACGCGCTGTCGGCCAACTCCGATCACGAAACGCGCACGCAGACCGAGCAGGCGGCGACGGCCAACTGGATGAAGCAGCTTGCGGACATCGGCCTCATCGTCGGTTCGATCATGGGTGCGGTGTTCTTCACGCTGCTGCTGCTCTCGGGCAACACCATGATGCAGGCCGTGCGCGAGCGCACCAGCGAATTGGCCGTGCTCAAGACGCTGGGCTTTTCCAACCACGCGGTGCTCGCCATCGTGCTGGCCGAGTCGGTGCTGCTGTTGCTGCTTGGTGGTGTCATCGGGCTGGGCATTGCGTCGCTGATCATTCCTGCGGTGAGCGCAGGCAGCGGCGGCATGCTCAACCTTCCCATTGTCGGCGCGAGCAGCTGGATTCTCGGCGTTGTGCTGATGATCGCCATCGGCCTGCTGGTGGGGGCCTTGCCGGCGATCCGCGCCATGCGCCTGAACATCGTCGACGCGCTCGCGGGCCGCTAAGGAGAGCGACATGAATAATTTCCTGATCAATCTCGGCCTGCTTGTCCTCGTCGCGATCGCCATCGCCTTTTGGGTCCTGCTGCCCTGGCAGGCGGCCATCGTGCTCGTGGTGTTGTTCGCCCTGTGGATGGGCCTGACCCGGGCCGGTCGCCGCGCCGCCTCGGTGGCGAGCGTGGGCATCAGCACGCTGGGCCAGCGCATCGGTTCGTCGGCGGTCATCGTGATCGGCATCGCCGGCGTGGTCGGCGTGCTGGTCGCCCTGCTGGCGATGGGCGAGGGCTACAGCGAAACGCTGCGCAATACCGGCAGCCCCGACACCGCCATCGTCATGCGTGGCTCGTCGGCCTCGGAAGTGATGTCCGTGCTCGACCACGACAGCGTCACGCTGATCCCGCAGGCTGTCGGCATCGCCAAGGATGCCAAGGGCCAGCCCATCGCCTCGCCCGAACTCGTGGTCGCGGCCAACCTGCCGCTCAAGGGCAGCACGGCGGACGACGAAGGCAGCGTGCAACTGCGCGGTGTCAGCGAACAGGCGTGGGCGGTGCGTCCCAACGTGAAGATCATCGAGGGTCGCAACTTCCAGCCGGGCATGCGCGAGCTGATCGTCGGCAAGGGCGCGGCCAAGCAGTTCGCGGGCCTCGAACCCGGACATACCGTGAAACTGGGCAACCAGCAGTGGACCGTGGTGGGTGTGTTCGCCTCCGGCGACGCGATGGACTCGGAAGTATGGGGCGACGCTAGCGTGGTGGCCGACACCTATCGCCGTGGTAGCAGCCGTGCCTCGGTGATGGTGCGCCTCACCGATCCCAAGGCCTACGACGCGTTCAAGAAGGAGCTGGAAAACAACCCGCAGCTCAAGGTCGACGTGAGCACCACGCTCGACTACTTCAGCAAGCAGTCCGAGGGCATGACCAAGGTGATCAAGGCCATCGGCATCACGGTGGGCCTGATCATGGCCATCGGTGCGATGTTCGGTGCGCTCAACACCATGTTCGCCGCCGTCGCGTCGCGCGCACGGGAAATAGCCACGTTGCGCGCCATCGGCTTCCGCGGGTTCCCCGTGGTGGTGGCGGTGATGCTGGAGACGATGCTGCTCGCGGCCATCGGCGGCGTGCTGGGTGGCCTGCTGGCCTGGCTGATCTTCAACGGCTACAGCGCCTCGACGCTGGCGGCGGGCACGGTGGGCAAGCTGAGCTTCGAGCTGCACGTGTCGCCCGAGCTGCTGTGGACCGGCCTGAAGTGGGCGCTTGCCATCGGCTTCATCGGTGGCCTGTATCCGGCGGTGCGCGCGGCGCGGTTGCCGGTGACGACGGCATTGCGCGAGCTGTGATATCGCCATGAAGGAATAAGAAGCGCGGCGGTGGCCGCGCTTCTTTAATTGCCGTAGGCACTGCCGGAATCTCCAATAGCTCGTCATTCCCGCGAAAGCGGGAATCCAGTGCCTTCGCTTTCAGCGTGTTTAAAGTCGCTGGATGACCAGCCATTCGGCTGTTGTAAGGCACCTCCCGCTTCGGCGGCCTGTACCCAGTGGTGCGTGCGGCGCGGTTGCCGGTGACGGTGGCGTTGCGCGAGCTGCGAGTGAAAGCGCGGTGCGGGAATCACTCCCGCACCGCGACTTGCGTAGTCTGCCGTTCCGCGCAAGGCTTGCCCGGAACGAGAGGGAAGGCCATGCGCAAGGGACGTGCACTTCTGGCGGCGCTGCTGCCGCTGTTCGCTGGCTGCGCCAGCTATGTCACGCACAAGATCGAGCATCCGGCGATCTCACATGGGCGCCTGCCGGACTATTTCCACGAGAACCTCGCAGCGCAGGGCTTCGGCAAGTCGTCGATGCGCACGACGGATGGTGTGCGCATGGCGTACTGGCTCGGTCCGCCGCACGTCTACGACATCACGGAAACCTTCACCCTGCTGGGAGATGGGCCGAGTTACCACTGGAACATGCGGCTCCCAGAGAAACCCTTCGATGGCTCGCGCCTGCGTGCGAGAGGCAGCATCGTGCTGCTGCACCCGTGGGAAGGCGAGGGCGCCATGCTGGCGGGCTGGGCCTACCACCTTGCGTCGGCGGGCTATGTGACGGTATTGCCCGACCTGCGCAGCCAGGGCGAATCCGACAAGGCCCCGGTGGGCTATGGACCGCGTGAGGGCAGGGACATCGCCGAATTGGTGCGCGACCTTCGGGCGAAGCAGCAGTTGCCCGAACCGGGGTTCCTCATGGGTGTGTCCTATGGCGCTACGGCGGCTGTATTCGCTGCCAGCGAGCTTGGCGACGTGCGTGGTGTGATCACGCTGGAACCTTACGGCAATGCCGCCGACGTGATCCGTCGCGCACCGTCGACAAATCTGTTTGGTCCGCGCTGGCTTGGCTCGGTCATCGGTGCGTCGAACATGGATGCAGCGATCAAACGGGCGAGCACGGACCTTGGTGTCGATCTTGCGCATATCGATACGGCCGGTGCGCTTGCGCACGCGCCGTGCACGCTCATCCTGCGGGGAGGCAACGACCCGCTGGTTTCTGCGCAGACGCTCAAGGCGCTGACCGATGCATCGGCACGAGTCCGTTACATCGAGCTGTCCGGCGAAAATCACATCACCTTGCCGTTGCGGACCGACCGCTTGCTGCAACCGATGCTTGACTGGATGCAGGCTTTGGCGGCGTCTCCCGATACCGCGTGTCCTGCGTTCGTGCCGCTGCCCTCGTCGGTGCGTGCCAGCGGCCCAAGACCTCAGGGCATCACGGGCGGCACATAAGCCAGCGTCCATCCCAGCACCCATAGCAGGCCCAGCACCAGCGGTACATGCACCACCAGTTGCATGAAGGTGAAGCCGACCACGTCGCGCGCCTTCAGGCCCAGCACGCCGAGCAAGGGCAGCATCCAGAACGGATTGATCAGGTTGGGCAGGGCTTCGGCCGCGTTGTACACCTGCACCGCCCAGCCCAGGTGCACATGCAGGTCATTGGCGGCCTGCATCACGTAAGGTGCTTCCACCAGCCACTTGCCGCCACCCGAGGGAACGAAGAAGCCAAGCACCGACGAGTAGACGCCCATCACCAGCGGAAAGGTGTCGGTAGTGGCGATGTGCACGAACAGGCCGGATAAGCGATGCGACAACGTCACGTCGCCCACGCCCGGCGCATGCGTGAGCAGCGCGGCGATGCCACCGTACAGCGGAAACTGGATGAGCACGCCGGCCGTGCTTGGCACGGCGCGCGCCACCGCGTTGAGGAAACTGCGCGGCCGCCAGTGCAGCAGCAATCCCGCCGTGAGGAACAGGAAATTGTAGGTGTTGAGGTTGGCGATGGCGGTGACCGCCGGCTTGCTGGCGAACTCATGACCAAGCCAGCCCAGTCCCAGCAGGCCGATCAGCACCGACAGCAACGGGCTGTATTCCAGCCACTCGCCGGGGCGCTGGCGGGGTGGTAGCGGGGGCGTCGCGGTCTCGGTGATGCCGAAGTCGTCCGCCGTGCGTGTGTTGTGATCCGATGGCGCGGTAAGCCAGCAGACCAGCAGCGACACCGCGACGAGCGCCGCGGTCAGCACGATCGACTGCCACAGGAAAATGGTTTCGCTGAAGGGCAGCACGCCGGTGATGTTGATGAGACCCGGCGGCATGCTCTTGGGATTGGCCTGCAATTGCGCGGCCGACGAGGAAAGGCCCATGGCCCATACCGCGCCAAGCCCGAGATAGGCGGCGGCGCCCGCGGCGCGATAGTCCATGCGTAGATCGTTGCGCCGTGCGAGCGCACGCACCAGCAAACCGCCGAACACCAGCGAGAAGCCCCACGACAGCAGCGACGCGAGCATGCTGACCAGGCCCACGTAGCAGATGGCGCCACGCCCCGTCCTCGGTGCGCGCGCCAGCCATTCGATGAAACGCGCGACGACCGGCGCCGTGGCCACCACGTAGCCGCCGATGACCACGAAGGCCATCTGCATGGTGAAGGGAATCAGGCTCCAGAAGCCGTCACCGAATGCGTTGACGGTGACGGCCGGCGTCGCGCCGAAAGCCAGTGCGGCGATGGCGACGAAGATCACGCCAAGCGCCGCGAACACCCAGGCATCGGGAAACCACTTTTCCGACCACGCCGCGCTGCGCAGCGCGGCGCGGGCCATCAGACCTTCGTTGGTTGCATTCATGGGCCGACCCCTGGCTGGATCGGGCCATGGTGGCCGCCCGGCTACCGGCGAGGCAAGCCAGCGGCGACCGGGACAGGTCAGCGGCGCTGTCGCGCGAGGGTGATGGCGCCCACGCCCAGCAGAATGATGGCCATGCCGACCAGGTCGTACGGGCCCACGCTTTCACCCGCCAGCAGCACACCGAACAGCACGGCCACCGGGGGGTTCACATAGGCGTAGCTGGTCGCCAGCGCAGGGCGGGCGTGCTTGAGCACGTACAGGAAGGCGCTGAAGGCGATGATGGAGCCGAACACGGCAAGGTAGACCAGCGCCGCCGTCGCGCGCACCGTCGGATGTGCCGGCAGCCGCTCGCCACTGGCGAAGCCCATGGCCAAGATGGCCACGCTGGCGCAGAGCATCTGTGCGGCGGTGTTCATGGGGCCGGCGGGCATGTCCTGGCGGCGGCTCCAGGTGGCACCGAACGCCCAGCTCATGGCGGCGACCAGCAGCGCGATGGCACCGATGCGCGAACCGGACAGGCTGCTGCCAAGGTTGAGCACAATCACGCCGACGAAGCCGATCACCAGGCCCACGGTTTCACGTCGATTCGGCCATTCACCGTAAAGCCCGGCGAACAGCGCGGCAAACAGCGGCATGCTGGCGACAGCGACGGCCGCGATGCCGGAACTCACCCGCTCCTCGGCGAAGCAGACCAGCCCGTTGCCGAAGCCCAGCAGCAGGATGCCGGTGATGGCGGCGTTGCGCCATTGACGCGGTGTCGGCATGGCCACGCCGCGCAGGCGCAGGAAAGCGAACAGCGCCACCCCCGCGCCGAGAAAACGGATGCCGGCGAGCAGGAAGGGCGGGTAGCTCTCCAGGGCGTAGCGGATACCCAGGTAGGTCGAACCCCAGATGATGTACAGCGCAAACAGACCCAGCGGCACCAGCACGCGGGCGTCGGCAATGGGCGATGTCGCCGCAGGCGCGGCGTTGGCAGTCGTCGTGTCGGTCATGGCAGGTTGCGCGGGGGGAGCATCGCGGGGCGGATGCCGCCTATAGTTTACAGGCACCGCAACATTAAACCGGGCGAAGCCAAGGCAGAAGCGAGGCTTCCGCAAGATAGTCTTGAACAACGCTCAAGTCAGGCGGCCGAGCGCTTCCTCTGTGGCTCGTGGTTGCGCTGCTCATTGGCGAGCAGTTCGCGCTTGCGCTCCACGCCCCAGCGCCAGCCGCCCAGCGAGCCGTCTTCGCGGACAATGCGATGGCAAGGCACGATCAAGGCCAACCGGTTGTTGCCGCAGGCGTTGCCGATGGCGCGGGCGGCCCTGGGCATGCCCAGCTCAGCGGCCAGTTCGCCGTAGCTCTTGGTGATGCCGGAAGGAATGCGCGTCAGTGCATTCCACACGCGCCACTGGAAGGCCGTGGCGGCGACGTCGAGCGGCGGCAGGTCGGGCGCAGCGGCATCGCTCCAGCCGAGCTCGTTCGCGATACGGGCGATGACGGCATCAAGCCACTCTTCGCGGCCCGCATCCACGCGTTCACGCGATGCCTTCGGGAATTCATTGGCGAGCCGTTGTTCCAGCTCGGCATCGGTATCGCCCAGCGTCACCGAGCAAATGCCGCGCGAAGTGGTGGCGACCAGCAAGCGCCCCAGCGGGGTGCCGGTGGTGGTGTAGCGGATATCCGCGCCGGCACCGCCTGCCCGGTAGCTCGCAGGCGTCATGCCCAGCAGGCGGTCGCTGTGTTCATAGACGCGGCTGCCGGAACCGAAGCCGGCGTCATACACCGCGTCGGAAACGGCGGCACCCTTGCGCAGCGCGCTCTTCAGCTGGCCGAAACGGCGCGCCCGGTGATACTCCGCCGGGCTCATGCCATAGCGGCGGCGAAAGGCGCGTTGCAGATGGCTGGGGCTGAGGCCGGCGACCTCGGCCAGGGCCTGCAGGGTCGGTGCTTCGTCCGCGCGCTCCAGCAGCTGGCGGACCTGTTCGAGCTTGGTTTCGTTGGCGAGGCGAGCGTTCATGATCGACATCCGGTGAACCGATAGGTCCAGCCTAGTGCCGCCGCGGGGTGGCAGCCATCCGGATCTTGCGCCGACATCCCGGCCTCGACATTCCACCCGGAGGAGCGCACCCGGTGCGCGACCGCGGAGCCGCAGCGCGCCCCGGTCGTGGGGTCATCGACCCACGGTGGACACGGACTCAGCGCGCCGCGTGGCGCGTCTGGTGCAGCACCACGTACTCGCCCTCGATCACCTCGGGCCTGTGGGTGCGGCCGCCCGCAGGCGACACAGCGCCACGCTTGCGCGACCATTGGCGCAGGGCGAACACCACGGCGCCTCCGACCAGCAGCACGCCGGCCACCACGAGACCGAACACCATCAGCACACCGACCACGGCCAGCCCCACCAGAAGGGACAGGGCGCGAACCAGCGGATGGCGGGAGCGACGCGGCATGGGCAGCGAAAAACGCATGTGTTAAAAATCCGTGTGGTAAAATCAACGACTTACGTGTGTAACGATGGGGCCTTACGGCCCAAGAGGCAAGTGCCTATGGATACAGCAACTCCCGACCAGGCGCTTTGCCGGCTGGACGACATTCCCGACAACGGCGCCATTGCCGTCGACGCCATGCTGCGCGACGGCGAGGAAAGCGTGATCGTGCTGCGTCGCGATGGCGCGGTGCACGCCTACCTCAATACCTGTCCCCACGCCGGCCGGCGGCTGGACTGGGCGCCGGGCAAGTTCCTGGTGAAGGACAACCTGCTGATCTGCGCCGCACACGGCGCGTCGTTCCAGGACGTCGACGGCCTGTGCATCGGCGGGCCGTGCCGCGGCGAGCATCTGCGCCGGGTGGGCGTGCGGGTGGCGGACGGGGAAGTCTGGCTGGACGACTGAGGCCGCTGCCTGCAGTCAGTGATACATCAGGTTGATCGTCACCAGCGTCAATACCAGCACGATGGCGGTGAGTGGCAAACCCACTCTCAGGAAGTCCTTGCCTCGATAACCACCTGGGCCCGCCACCATCATCAACGCCGGGTGACCGGAGCTGAGCAGGAAGGTGTTGGACGAGGAAACGGCCACGATCAGGGCGTAGGCCGAGGGGTTGTTTCCGGTGGCGACGGCAACGCTGATGGCGATGGGCACCATCATCACGGTGGCGCCGACGTTGGACATGACCTGCGAGAACAGCAGCGTGAGGATGGCCAGTGCCAGCTGCAGGATCCAGTGGTTGGTGTGCCCCAGATGCTGCAGCACGACCTGCGCGAGCCATGCGGCGGCGCCCGTGGCATCCATCGACCAGCCCAGCGGAATGAGGCAAGCGGTGACGAAGATGGTCTTCCAGTTCACCGCCTTGTAGGCCTCGTCCATGTTCAGCACGCCGGTGAGCAGCATGCCGATGGCGCCAGTCATCATCGCCACCGAAAGGTCGAGGTGGGTGAACAGCGCGAGACACTTCGCCAGCAGGAAGAAACCCACGGCCTGCCAGATCTTGCCGGGGCGCTGCTCTTCCTTCGGGATGTCGGTGACCACAACGAGATCGCGGTCTTCGGTGGCTAGTACCAGGTCGCGCCAGCTCGAATGCAGCACCAGCGTGTCACCGGCGCGCAGGCTCACCGAGCGAACGTCGTCGCGATACACCTGGTCGCCACGGTTCACCGCTAGCACGGAAATGCCATAGCGCTTGCGCAGCCGGAGTTCGCCCACGGTCTGCTTGAGGAAGCGCGAGCTCGGCGGAATCACCGCTTCGGAAATGCCCGCGCGTGACGGATTGAACAACTCGCCCAACTGGCGCATGCGCGGCGAGAGCTTGCACAGCTGATTGTTGGCGAACTGGTTGAGCTGGTCGCGCGGGCCAAGCACACCGAGCACCGAGCCCACCCAGATGACGTGGTCGGCGGGCGGCGCCATGCGCGCGTCGTTGCCGCTCTTGATGGCGAGGATCAGCGGCGCGCCATAGAGCTGCTCCACTTCGCCGATGCTCATGCCCACCAGCGGGCTTTCCGCGGTCACCGTGAGTTCGGCGGTTTCGCCGACGATGCCGTAGGTGTCGGCGAAGTAGCTCTCCGTGCGGCCCGGCGTCACCTTGAGGCGCTCGTCCTCGCGTTCGGGCAGCAGCTTCTTGCCGAAGAAATAAAAGAAGCCAACGCCGGCCAACGCGAGCACGAGGCCGACGGGCGTGACGCTGAACAGGCCGAATTTCGGAATCGTGTGAGCGCCGGCCGGCAGGTTGGCATTGGAACTGGCCACCAGGTCGTTCAGCACGATCAGTGGCGAGTTGGCGATCAGCGTGGTGTTGGTGGCGGTGAGAATGCAGAACGCCATCGGCAGCAGCAGCCGCGAGATCGGCACACCGGTGCGCGCGGCGAGGCGGCTGGTCACCGGAATCATCAGCGCCGCCAGCGCCTGGCTGGGGATCACCGCGCTGAACAGGCTGGTGACGAGGTTGATCACCACGCCCAGGCGCGATTCCACGCCTCGCGCCATGCGCATGACGAAACTGGCGGTCAGCGTGAGCACACCGGCGCGATCCAGCCCCGCGCCCATGATCATGATGGCGATGATGGCGATGACGGCGTTACCGGCGAAGCCGTTGAACACGCGGTCGGAGGGAATGAGCCCGGTCAGGCCGATCACCACCACCACGAGCAGGGCGACCATGTCGGCGCGGATCCACTCCAGCACCAGCATCAGCATGGTGAAGCCCACCAGCCCCAGTACCAGGATCATTTCAGGGGTGAGGGCGAGTCCCACTAGCGGGCGCCCCCTGGCTGGGCGTCGTGATGACGATTGGATGTGGGCAGTGGGAGCTTCACGCTGCGACGACTCGTCCCTGTTTGAGGAGTGAGTATAAGCGTGCGGGGACGCGGGCTGGTGAACCTAGCCTGCAAACGGCGCGTGATGGTGTTCCTGGTCGTTGATTTGGATTCAACCTGAGTGGCTGCGCGGCGGTGCGTGTTTTCTCTCTCTGCTCTTTGGTGCATGCGTGGGAGCGGCCCTGGATCGCCACCGCTCTGAGCCCCTCTCCTATGGGGCAGGGCTGGGGTGAGGGGCGGGTGCTCGCTCCACCATTTCATTCTTTAGCCGTCATCCCTGCGAAGGCAGGGATCCAGTGACTTGGCCTTTGACCTTCGGGCGCAGTGATCCCGCGTCACAGGCGGCCAGATCGCGAGATCACGGCAGCGTGGGACCAAGCTCGTAGAGCAAAGACACTGGATCCCTGCTTTCGCAGGGATGACGGCATCTATGAAATCGTGAGGCTAGGTTGTCCCGCTCTCACTCTAGCCCTGGCCCGCTCCTTGGCGGTGAGAGGGGGCGCAAACGGGGGCGTTCCCTGCACGCCGTACTCGCCTGCGGTTCACCGCCAGAGACAACAGGAAGTCTCAAACGACACGGTCAAACCCAATGTGGGGCCGCTAGCTCACACCTTGCGATAGAGCAGATCCCACACCCCGTGCCCCAACTTCAGCCCGCGACGCTCAAAGTGCGTCTCGATGCGCCACGCAGGCTTCTCGGCATACTGGCCCGGCCCGATGTCGTTGCGCCAATCCGGCGCCGCTTCCATCACTTCGAGCATGTGCTCGGCATACGGTTGCCAGTCCGTCGCCAGGTGCAACAAACCGTTCGGAGCCATGCGCGAAGCGAGCAGGGCGACGAACCCGGGCTGGATGATGCGACGCTTGTTGTGGCGCTTCTTGTGCCACGGGTCCGGGAACCAGATGCGCGCCTCGGCCAGCGTGCCGGGTGGGATCTCGTTTTCCAGCACTTCCACGGCGTCGTGCTTGTACAGGCGCACGTTGGTGGCGGCGCGCGCCGCCAGGGCGTTCATCAGGCGGCCTACGCCGGGGCCATGCACCTCAACGCCGAGGAAGTCGCGGCCGAGGTCGTTCTCGCTGGCCCATGCCAGCGCCTCGCCGTTGCCAAAGCCGATTTCCAGCACCAGCGGCGCGTTGCGGCCGAAGCGTGCGGCGTAGTCCTGCGGCGTGGCGGTGTAGTCGATGCCGAAACGGGCCCAGTGTTCGTCGAAGGCACGCTGCTGGGCCGGCGTCATGCGGCCCTCGCGCAGCACGAAGCTGCGGATGCGGCGCATGAAGTGCGGATGCTCGGCGTCGTCGTGTTCGCCGTCGTGGTCGTGCTGGTCAGTCATGGATCAACCGATGGTGCCGTCGATCGGGCTGGAGGCCGAAGCGAAACGCTTGCGCGGGATGCGGCCGGCCTTGAAGGCGGCGCGGCCGGCCTGGATGGCGAGCTTCATGGCGTGGGCCATCAGCACCGGATCCTTGGCGCCGGCGATGGCGGTATTCATCAGCACGCCGTCGCAGCCCAGCTCCATGGCGATGGCGGCATCGGAGGCTGTACCCACGCCGGCATCGACGATGATCGGCACCTTGGCGTTCTCGATGATCTCGAGCAGGTTGTAGCGGTTCTGGATGCCCAGGCCTGAACCGATTGGCGCGGCCAGCGGCATCACCGCCACGCAGCCGATGTCTTCCAGGCGCTTGGCCAGGATCGGGTCGTCGCTGGTGTAGACCATCACGTCGAAACCATCGGCCACCAGCGTTTCAGCGGCCTTGAGCGTTTCCACCACATCCGGGAACAGCGTGCGCTGGTCGCCCAGCACTTCCAGCTTCACCAGCTTGTGGCCGTCCAGCAGTTCGCGGGCGAGCTTGCAGGTGCGTACGGCATCGACCGCGTTGTAGCAGCCGGCGGTGTTGGGCAGCAGGGTGAATTCTTCCGGGGGCAGCGCGTCCAGCAGGTTGGGCTGGCCGGCGTCCTGGCCGATGTTCACGCGACGGATCGCCACCGTGACGATCTCGGCGCCGGCAGCCTGGCTGGCGCGGCGGGTCTCGTCGAAATCCTTGTACTTGCCCGTGCCGGTGAGCAGGCGCGAGCCGTAGCTCTTGCCGGCGATGATCAGGGGGTCGGAGGAGTCGAGCGTCTTGATGTTCATCGTGAAGTCTTCAGTCGGCGCGACGCCGGGGCATCGCATGAACGCGGATACCGGGGCGATCAGCCGCCGCCGATGGCATGGACGATTTCCACGCGGTCGCCGTCGGCCAGCGGATGGCTGGCGTGCAGGCTGCGCGGGACGATCTCGTGGTTCACTTCCACGGCGACGCGACGCTGGCCGTAACCGGCCTCCTCGAGCAGCTGGGCGACGGTCGTGGCGGGGGCGCAGTCGCGCGGACTGCCATTGAGCGTGATGTGCATCCGGCCATTGTAGCGGCTGCTGGGCCCGATGCCGGTCCCCAGGCAAGAAAAAGGCCCGGCAGAGCCGGGCCTTTCGGGCGGTGAGGCCTTGCGGGGCCTCAGTTGTGCTGGTCGTCCTTGCGCGGCGGCGGCGGCTTGCGCTCCTCGTGGCCCTGCTGCGGCTGTGGGCGCGGCTGGGGCTGGGGCGGCTGGTAGCTCCGTTGCTGCTGCTGTTGCATCTGGCGCTGCTGCATTTCCTGCTGTTGCTGCATGGCCTGGCGTTGCTGCATCTCCTGGCGCTGCTGCATTTCCTGTTGCTGTTGCATGGCCTGACGCTGTTGCATCTCCTGCCGTTGCTGAATTTGCTCCTGCGCGGCCTGGCGCTGTGCCTCCTCGCGCTGTTGCATTTGTTGCTGTTGCATCTGGCGCTGCTGCGCTTCCTGCTGCTGCGCAGCCTGGCGCTGTTGCATTTGTTGCTGCTGCATCTGGCGTTGCTGTGTTTCCTGTTGCTGCATGGCCTGGCGCTGCTGCATGTCCTGCTGTTGTTGCGCAGCCTGGCGCTGCATGGCGTTGTCGCGCTGAAAGCGCTCCGCGTTGTCCTGGTTCGTCGGCTGGCGCGGCGCCTGTTCAATGCGCTGGACGTTGGGCAGCGTGCCCTGCGGCGGCTGGGTGCGCTGGCGGTCCTCGGTGGCGTTCGGGATGTAGCTCACGCCCGGCCGTGCCTGGTTGGCCTCGCCGCGCTGGACCGGCGGCTGCGGATTGCCCGGATTCGGGCGGGCGAAGCGGGCCGACGGCAGTTCACCTGGCCGCATCTGGGTGGCTTCGTTGTCCATGCGCGGGGCGGGGCGGTTGGCCGGGCCCTGGGCGGGCGTGGGCATGCCGTTGCGGCCTGGTCCGTTCTGCTCCTGGGAGAAGGCGGGCTGGCGGTTGGGGACATTCGTGCGCATGCCCGGACCTTGGCCATTCAGCAGGCGCACGTTGCCGGCGTTGCCGGGAGCGGGCG
This sequence comes from Dyella japonica A8, assembly GCF_000725385.1. NCBI lineage: Bacteria > Pseudomonadati > Pseudomonadota > Gammaproteobacteria > Lysobacterales > Rhodanobacteraceae > Dyella > Dyella japonica. The sequence continues at coordinate 1,442,906 of NZ_CP008884.1, forward strand.
CCATGCGCGGTGCGCCAGCGATGTTGGCGGGGCGGCCGGCGAAGTTCGCGGCAGGCGGCGTACGGGCCACCACGTCGCGCTGGAAACCCGCGGCGGGAAGCGGGCGGGCGTTGGCGGCGCGAGGCGGCACGAAGCTGGCCCGCACCGGCGCGATGCCGCTGACGCCACGGGGCGTGACCGGCGCGTTGGCGAACTGGCGCGGGTCCACCGCCGCCATGTGCTGTCGTGCGTTGCGGGCCGCGACGAAGTCCTGGCTGGACATGGCCCTGAACGCGCGCGGCACATCGCGGTTCACGTAGCGCTCGTTGGGCATGCCGCGGCCTTCGCGGAAGTAGTTGTAGTTGTTGTTGATGTTGTTGATCACCACCGTGCGGTTGACGTTGCGCACGTAGATGTTGGTGACGTTGACGTTGGTGTAGTAGTTGCGGCTGGCGCGGTACCACGGGTTGTAGACCTCGCCCGGGCCCAGCGGGAACCAGCCCACCGGCCTGCCGCCTATACCCACCGAGGCGCTGAAGCCCACGCCGCCCACGAAGGCGACCAGCGCCGGCGCATAGACCGGACGCACGCCGATGGGGCCTGGCACCCAGCACCAGCGCTCGCGGACATGCGCCCAGCGGCCGTAGTGATACGGCGCGAAACCCCAGGGTGCCGTGTCGACCCACGTCCAGCCCCACGGTGCGACGTAGGACCAGTGGCCATCGCTGTACGGGGACCAGTCCGCCGCCACGTTCGACGGGTACCAGACCTGGCCGTAATCCGGGTCGGACTGCCAGTTGCCGTACTGGTTCAGGTCCTGCGCGCCCACCACGTCCGGCGACACGTACTGCTGCTCGACGGGCCGGGCGGCGTAGCGCTGGTTGCGGCTGTTGCACCAGGCGTCGAAATCGTCGCCGCCGTCGATGTCGTTGACGGTCACCTCGTTGAGCGAGGAATCGGCGAACTCGTACGAGCGTCCCGCGGCGACCGTGCGTTGCGCGCCGCCTTCGCCGTAGACCGCGGCGCGGCCATCGAAATCGGTGACGCGGGTGGACTTGCCGTCCTCGCTGATATCCACCCGGTAGGTGCCCGGCTGGTTGACCACCAACGCCACGGTGGGCGTATCGATCTCGTAGCTTTGCCCCTCGCCCAGGTTGTTCACGGTCAGATTGACCGTGCCCTGGGTGAGCTCGACCTGGGTGAGCTGGTCGTTGAGGGTCAGGAAGCCGAAATTGGAGTCGTCGGCGATGCGCAGCGTGCCGCTGTCCAATTGCAGCTCGGCGCGGCCGCTCTGGCCGGTGGAGAGGCGGTCGCCGGTGGTCAGCGGCCGGTTGAGGCTGGCGTCGCCCCAGTCCTTTTCGCCCGACGGGAGCAGGCCGACGTCGCCCTCTCGGTACGAAAGCCGCGCGATGCGCGCGGGCGGGTCACCAGCGCCGCTGCCATCGTCCGGGGGCATCTGGTCTTGCGCCTGCAGCCATCCGCTGGCGCAGATCAACAAAGCCGCCGCCATCCATCGCCAGCCGCGCGGCGACATCAAGGAAGCAGGAAGCACACGCATCGGGTTCTCCGGAGCTGGACGCGACGTCATCGCGGAATGTTTCTCCCGTCGTCCGCAAAAACACTTAGGTAGCGGCCGTCGTCGAGTGCATTATGCGGATGTACGCTCCGTTCGCCGCAAGGACCGGCGCCATCGGCCCGGGAAATGGTTCAGCCGGCCGCCATCTCCGGTTCACGCCGTGTTTCGGCTAAGAGCCTGTTCCCAAGTCCCGCGGAGGCGGGTTACCATCGCCCGGCCTTGCGGGTGTAGCTCAATGGTAGAGCTGTAGCTTCCCAAGCTACTGACGAGGGTTCGATTCCCTTCACCCGCTCCATTTTGCTCCCGGCCCCTCCGAGCCCCTACACGTAGACCCTGCGGCGCGCGCTGATCATGGCGGATGTGATTACCCTCGGCTGGCGGGAGCGCCTGGCATTGCCGATGCTCGGCATTCCCTTGCTCAAAGCCAAGCTTGATACCGGCGCGCGCAGCAGTTCGCTGCATGTCGATACGCTGGAAAGCTTCGAGCGCGCGGGCGATACATGGCTGCGCTTTTCCGTCACCGTGGGCGGGCGCCATCGGGTGGCCGTCACCTGCGAAACGGTTGCCCTGGATCGTCGCGCCGTCACCGACACGGGCGGGCGGCGCACCATGCGCTGGTTCATACGTACCGACGTTGTCCTGGCAGGGGAACGTTTTGCCGTGGACATCAATCTGACCGACAGGCGCCATATGCTGTTCCCCATGTTGCTCGGGCGCAGCGCGCTGCACGGGCGGTTCCTGGTGGATCCCGCGCTTTCCTATTCACAGTCCCGGCCGATCAGGGCGGGCACGACGGGTATTTCATGAAGATCGCCATTCTTTCGCGCAACACCCGCCTTTACTCGACGCAGCGCCTGGTCGATGTCGCGCGCGAACGCGGGCATGTGGTGCGGGTGCTCGATCCGTTGCGCTGCTACGTGCGCATCGCGCCGGGCAACATGTCGATCCGTTTCAAGGGCAAGCCGGTCAAGGGCATCGACGCGGTGATTCCGCGCATTGGCGTCACCAGCACGTTCTATGGCACGGCCGTGCTCCGCCAGCTCGAGATGATGGGGATCTACACGCCCAATTCGTCCGACGCCGTGCTCAGTGCGCGTGACAAGCTGCGCTCGCTGCAGATCCTGGCCGCCAAGGGCCTGGACATGCCGGCGACGGTGTTTGGCGACAACCCGGACGACACGTCCGACGTGCTCGCCATGCTGGGCGAGCCGCCGCACGTCATCAAGCTCAACGAAGGCAGCCAGGGCACCGGCGTGGTGCTGGCGGAAAAGCGCAGCGCCTCGCAGAGCGTCATCGAGGCCTTCCGCGGCCTCTACGCCAACTTCCTCGTGCAGGAGTTCATCGCCGAGGCCAAGGGCACCGACCTGCGCTGCTTCGTGGTGGGCAAGAAAGTAGTGGCGGCGATGCAGCGCGAAGCCAGTCCGGGCGAGTTCCGCGCCAACCTGCACCGTGGCGGCAGCGCCATGGCGGCGACGCTCAGCGCGGAGGAGCGTCGCATCGCGGTACGGGCTGCGGCAGCGCTGGGGCTGGGCGTGGCCGGCGTCGACATGCTCCGTTCCAAGCGGGGCCCGCTGATCCTGGAGGTGAATGCCTCGCCGGGCCTGGAGGGCATCGAGGCCGCCACCGGCGTGGACGTGGCCGGCGCCATCATTCAGCTTCTTGAATCCGAAGCCCAGGCTGGCCAGGTCCCGTCCCGCCCCCGGCGGCGCCTCCAGCGCGTCGAATAACCGGACGGCCCTACGCCGACTGGCACTTTGACCACCCCGTCAGGCGGGCCTACCATCCTTGGTTCCTGCAGGGCGCGTCCCGAGGGGGGATGCGGCAGGGTGGAGGACGAGCATGAAGCGCAAGCTGTGGCTGCCGGTTGCGGTGGCGATGATGGTGTTGCAGGTGGCGACGGTCCAGGCGAAGGAAACCAAGCCTGATGTGAAGGCCAATACCAAGGACGAGTTTGCCGCGGTAGCCGATCACGTTCGCCAGCAGATGGGCCCCGGCGGGCGGTTCGAAAACGTCGACAAGGACGATCAGGCCACGGTCAATCGCGACCTCAGCAACATGTCGTCGCTGTACGACAAGTTCGGCACGGTCGACGCGATGGACCAGTCAACCAAGGTCGAGCTTTACAACAACCAGTCCGAGGTCAACGCGATCCTGACGCGCCATGACGCGGATCGCGAGGTCTGTGAGCAGGTCAAGCCGATGGGCTCCAATATTCCCAAGACGGTGTGCCGCACGCAGCGCCAGATCGACCAGGAAAATGGTTCCGCGCAGCGTTTCATGCAGGACCAGAGCCAGCGCACCCAGCTGAAGGGCGGCCATTGAGTTAACGCCGGCGTGAGTACCGGTTAACTGCCGTGTAACCGCGCGGCACCTATAAAGGCCCCACTGCAATTTGCTCGGCACTTTCCGCAAGGTCTGGCGACAGCAGATTTCGGTATCGGGGCAGTAGCTTGGGCCCAGGCGAGCGACCATGTGTCGATCCGCCTGGGCTTTTTTCTTGCCCGATTTTCGCCCTTGTTCAGCTTTGCCGCCCGCCAGGGCCCCTTTCCGTTACGCAAGCTTGTTAAGCTTGCTGCCCCGGCCGGCCCTGAGGCTGGCTGCGTATGGAGGACGCATGCGCGTACTGGTGATCGAAGACAACAGCGATATCGCCACCAACATCGGCGATTATCTGGAAGACCGCGGCCATGTGGTCGATTTCGCCGGCGACGGCGTCACCGGCCTGCATCTGGCCGTGGTGCATGATTTCGACGTCATTGTGCTCGACCTGACCCTGCCCGGCATGGACGGCCTGGACGTCGCCCGCAAGTTGCGCCACGAAGCGCACAAGCAGACGCCCATCCTCATGCTTACCGCGCGCGACGCGCTGGAGCAGAAGCTGACCGGCTTCGAGTCGGGTGCCGATGACTACATGACCAAGCCGTTCGCCCTGCAGGAGCTGGCGGCGCGCCTGGAAGTGCTGGCCCGTCGCGGCAAGGGTCCGCAGAGCCGCGTGCTCAAGGTGGGCGACCTCACCTACAACCTCGACACGCTCACGGTGACCCGCGAAGGCAAGTCGATCCAGCTCAACCCGATCGGCCTCAAGCTGCTGCAGGCACTCATGGAGGCCAGCCCGTCCGTGGTGACGCGACAGGACCTGGAACAGCGCGTGTGGGGCGAGGAACTGCCCGACAGCGATTCGCTGCGTGTGCACATCCACGGTCTGCGTGCGGCGATCGACAAGCCGTTCGAGAAGCCGTTGATCCATACGCGTCACGGCATCGGTTACAGGATGGTCGAGCCGGATGCAGTCCAGGCGTAAGCTCAGGTTCCGCCTGGTCGTCTCCTTCGCGCTGTTCGGCTTCGGCCTCAGCGCGTTGTTTGCATTTGCGGCGCTGAATATCCGTACCAGGGTCGAAAACCAGCTCATTACGACCAGCCTTCAGGAAGAGGTCGATCACCTTAATCAACAGGTGCTCGAACACTCTGATCGCGCGCCTTCTTTCGATATCGTGAAGGCGTTCTCGTGGAGCGATCGTACGATCTACAAAGCCCCTCTGACCTGGCAGGGGCTGGATACGGGCGTTCACGACGTTTTTGAGCCAGGCCCCGACGGCCGGATGCACCATTACAAGCTTGCGGTGCGCCGCAAAGATGGCGTTATCACGTTTATGCAGTTTGATGTGTCCCGGGATGAGCTGGGCAAGCAGCAACTGCTTTTTAGCGTCATTGGTGCAGTGTTCGTCTTCGGTCTTTTGTCGCTTGTGCTGGGCTTTTGGTTGTCACGCAAGGTGCTAAAGCCCGTGAGCGAGTTGGCGCGCCGCCTCAGAGATTTCCGCAAGGCCGGCAAGGCAGAACCACTCGCGCCTCATTTCGCCGACGACGAGGTCGGCGAGCTGGCGCTGGCCTTGGACGAGTACTCGCAACGCCTTACCGCGATGGTGGAGCGCGACCGTGAGTTCAACTCCGACGTGAGCCATGAACTGCGCACGCCGCTGGCGGTCATCTCCAGTACGACCGAGCTTCTGCAGGGCTCACCGGACCTCACCGACAAGCTGCGCGAGCGCCTCAAGCGCATCGAGCGTTCGTCGCGCCAGGCCACGGAACTGATCGAGGCCCTGCTGCTGCTCTCCCGCGCCGAACGCCGCGGCCCCACGCGTGGCGAAACCACGGAAGTGGCCAAGGTGGCGTCGGACGTCATCGAAAGCCAGCGTCCGCAGATGCGCGACAAGCCGCTGGAAGTGGAACTGATCGTCAGGCAGCCGGTGAGCGTGAATGCGCCTGCATCCGTGCTGGCCGTGGCGCTGACCAACCTGATCGGCAACGCCATCAAGTACACCCTCGAAGGCCGCGTCACCGTCGAGGTGAGCGCGGGTCGCATCGAAGTGATCGATACCGGCCCGGGCATCAAGCCCGAGGATGCCGAGCGCCTGTTCCAGCGTGGCGTGCGCGGCGAAGGCGCGGGCGGCAGCGGCGCGGGCCTGGGCCTCGCCATCGTGCGTCGCCTGTGCGACCTCTACGGCTGGGATGTGTCGATGCGTCCACGCACGAATACCAACGGCGCCATCGCGAGCATCGCGTTTCAGTAAGCCGCGGCCCCCTGGTCCGCCATGCTCTTGCCGTCATTCCCGCGAACCCCTTTTCGGGGTTCGCGGGAATGACGGGCAAGAACGCGATTTCCTTGTCGCTTAGAGCGGTTCCAGCCAACCCCACTGGTCATTGGTCTTGCCGTTGAACAGGCCGAAGAACAGCTCCTGCAGGCGACGCGTCACGCGGCCGGCCTTGCCGTTGCCGATCTGCTTGCCGTCCACCGAGCGGATCGGGGTGATTTCCGCCGCCGTGCCGCACATCAGCAGTTCGTCGCACAGGTAGAGGTATTCGCGCGGAATATCGCGCTCGACCACCTCGATGCCATCCTCGTGGGCCAGCGTCTTCAGCGTGTCGCGCGTGATGCCGGTAAGGATGGAGGCACTGGCCGGGGTGGTGTGCAGCACGCCATCGAACACCAGGAACAGGTTCTCGCCCGCGCCTTCGCTGAGCAGGCCGGTGGAGGCCATGGCAATGCCTTCGCCGAAGCCCAGGCGACGCGCCTCGCGCGCGATCAGCTGACCGGAAAGATAGTTGCCGCCCGCCTTGGCACCGGCCGGAATGGTGTTGGGCGCAAAGCGCTGCCAGCTCGATACGCAGGCCTCGATGCCCGTTTCCAGCGCCTCAGGGCCGAGGTAGGGGCCCATGGCCCACGAGGCGACCGCCACGTCGATCGGCGTTTCGGCGGAGAGGCCGAAACCGCCCAGGCCACGATAGGCGACCGGGCGCAGGTAGGCGGCGGACAAGCCGTTCTTGCGAACCACCTCGCGGCAGGCGGCGGCCAGCTCGTCCTGCGAGTATGGCAGGACCATGTCGTAGATCTTGGCGGACTGGTACAGGCGCTTGAGGTGATCGGTCAGGCGAAAGATCGCCGCGCCATCCGGCGTTGCATAACTGCGGATGCCTTCGAATACCGAGGAGCCGTAATGCAGGGCGTGCGCCATCACGTGGACGGTGGCGTCCTGCCAGGGCTTGATGGTGCCGTTCTGCCAGATCCAGTCGGGGTACTGCTGCGCCATGGGGGGATCTCCGGGGGAAAAAATCACGCCATGATACCGCGCGCGCCCACCCCCGCGATTTTGCGCAGCACCAAAGCCCTTGGGTTCAGCCCGAGGCGCGCAGCCAGAGGCAGCCCGAGCGATGCACGATGGTGAAGCGGCTTTCGTGCGGCGTGCCAGAGCCATCGTTCGCGGCCGTATGCACGATCAGCCGGTCCGGATCCCCGCCGCCCTGCCTGAGCGGGGCGTCCTCGCCAGCACCCGAGGGCGGCACGCTGTCGTCACCCGGTGCATTGACGTCCAGCAAGGGCCGTTGCATCAGCGCTCCCAGCGAGCGGATGTCGGCCACGACCGCGTCGCGGCCGACACCATTCCAGATCATCAGCCCCGCCAGCCGGTTCGGGTCACGCGCGGCAAAGGCATCGACCATGCTCTGGCGCAATTGATCGACCGAGGTGGCGCAGGTGATCGCCGGCGGGGCGACGGGGGCCGCGTTCGACAAGCCCGGCGGCGCCGATGTGGGCGCCGGTGGTGGATTGACGGGCGTTGCCTGCAGCGCGGCGCAGGGCTGGTCGGTGAACAACGGGTTGCCATCCGCGCCGATGCAGCGATGAATGCCACCCTGCGCCATCACGCACAACGGAAGCAGGAACAACAACAGCACCAGACAGGCTCGCATCATCCAGCGAGCTTACGCCCGGCGCCGTGGGTTATCCGTGCAGCCGGTCCAGAATCGCGCGCGTGGGGCGAGCGCGGTTCAGGGTATAGAAGTGCAGGCCCGGTGCGCCGCCATCGAGCAGTCGCCGGCACAGCTGTGCCACGACATCGGCGCCCAGTTCGCGGATCGATGCCGCATCGTCGCCGTGCGCCTGCATGCGCTTGACGATCCAGCGGGGAATTTCCGCGCCGCACATGTCAGAGAACCGCTTGAGCTGGGAGAAGTTCGCGATCGGCATGATGCCGGGCACGATCGGCACGTTCACGCCCAGCCGCCGTGCGTCGTCGACAAAGCGGAAATATGCATCCGCGTTGAAGAAGTACTGCGTGATCGCGCCGTTCGCGCCCGCATCCACCTTGGCCTTGAAGTGCCGCAGGTCGGCGAGCGCGTCATCGGCCTGCGGATGGGTTTCCGGATACGCCGCCACTTCGATGTGGAAGTGGTCACCCGTGTGTTCGCGGATGAAGCGGACCAGCTCCGAGGCATAGCGGAAGTCGCCGGGGGAGGCCATGCCGGAGGGCAGGTCCCCGCGCAGCGCAACGATGCGGCGATAGCCGGCGGCGCGGTAGTCGTCCAGCAGTGCCGCCAGTTCGGCGCGCGTGCCGCCGACGCAGGAAAGATGCGGCGCGACCGGCAGCCCATGCCGGGTGTGCAGGCGATGCACCGTTTCGCCGGTATAGCTCAGCGTCGACCCGCCCGCGCCAAAGGTCACGGAGACATATTCAGGGGCATGCGGCTTGAGCAGCGTGGCGGTCTGGTCGAGCTGGGCGCGCTGCTCATCGGTCTTGGGCGGGAAGAACTCAAAGCTGATGGACGACATCGAGGCGATCCCTGTGGAAGTGGCTGTCGGGAGTATATATCTCTTTTTCGCGATAGAGAGATATTTATTCATCAGAGCCCCGAAACACGGGGTGCGCGGCCTGCGACAAACCGCGTCACCGCTACCGGGGCGTGTCGTTGATCCAGATCAATTGCTGGACCCTGGCCGCCCCCCAGACTTCTCGCCGTTCAGTTTTTGCCTAGGAGTGGGCCTCATGGTGGGCGTCGAGGGGAGTTACAACGACAAGGTCATACGGCAGTTCTCCGTGATGACCGTGGTCTGGGGCGTGGTCGGCATGCTGGTGGGCGTTTTCATCGCCGCCCAGCTGTACTGGCCGGCCCTCAATTTCGATGTGCCGTGGCTCAGCTACGGCCGCCTGCGTCCGCTGCATACCAATGCGGTGATCTTCGCCTTCGGTGGTTGCGCGCTGTTCGCCACCAGCCTCTACACCGTGCAGCGCACCTGCCACGTAAGGCTGATTTCCGACAAGCTCGCCTCGTTCGTGTTCTGGGGCTGGCAGCTGGTGATCGTGGCCGCCGCCATCTCGCTGCCGCTGGGCTACACGCAGGGCAAGGAATACGCCGAACTGGAATGGCCCATCGACGTGCTCATCACCATCGTATGGGTGGCGTACGCCGTGCTGTTCTTCGGCACCATCGTCAAGCGCAAGGTGAAACACATCTACGTCGCCAACTGGTTCTACGGCGCGTACATCATCACCATCGCGCTGCTGCACGTGGTCAACAACCTGGCCATTCCCGCCGGCTGGATGAAGTCGTATTCGGTGTACTCCGGCGCTGTCGACGCGATGGTGCAGTGGTGGTACGGCCATAACGCCGTGGGCTTTTTCCTGACCACCGCCTTCCTCGGCATGATGTATTACTTCGTGCCCAAGCAGGCCGGTCGCCCGATCTACTCTTACCGCCTGTCGATCGTGCACTTCTGGGCATTGATCGCCATCTACATGTGGGCGGGCCCGCACCACCTGCAGTACACGGCGTTGCCGGACTGGGCGCAATCGCTGGGCATGGTGTTCTCGCTGGTGCTGCTGGCGCCGTCGTGGGGCGGTGCAATCAACGGCATCCTCACCCTGTCGGGCGTTTGGTACAAGCTACGCACCGATCCCATCCTCAAGTTCCTCATCGTCTCGCTCTCGTTCTACATGATGAGCACGTTCGAGGGGCCGATGATGTCGATCAAGACGGTCAACTCGCTCAGCCACTACACCGACTGGACCATCGGCCATGTGCATGCTGGCGCGCTGGGCTGGGTGGCGATGATCTCCATCGGCTCGATCTACGCCATGCTGCCGCGCCTGCTGCACCTGCCCAAGATGTATTCGGTCAAGCTGATCGACCTGCATTTCTGGCTGCACACCATCGGCGTGGTCGTCTACATCGCCGCCATGTGGATTGCCGGCGTCACGCAGGGCCTGATGTGGCGTGCCACCGATGCGGAAACCGGCACGCTGGTCTACTCGTTCGTCGAAGCGCTCAACGCCACCAAGCCGTACTACCTGTTCCGCCTTGGCGGCGGCCTGATCGTGTTGTCCGGCATGTTCGTGATGGGCTGGAACGTGTTCAAGACCTTCCGCCTGACCGCCGCGAGCACCGCGCCAGAACCACTGCTCGCGCCCGATGCCGCGGACGCCCGTGCCTGAGGGAACAGACATGAGCCAGACACACGCCAAACTCGAAAAGAACATCGGCCTCATGGCCATCCTGGTCGCCGTGGCCGTCTCCTTCGGTGGCCTCGCCGAAATCGTGCCGTTGATGTTCCAGGCCGAAACCATCAAGCCTTTGCCCGGCATCAAGCCTTATCCCGCGCTGGAGCTCGCGGGCCGCGACGTGTACGTCCGCGAGGGTTGCTATAACTGCCATTCGCAGATGGTGCGCACGCTGCGTTTCGAAACGGAGCGCTACGGCCATTACTCGCTTGCCGGTGAATCGGTCTACGACCACCCGTTCCAGTGGGGAAGCAAGCGCACCGGTCCCGATCTCGCCCGTGTTGGCCTGCGCGGCTACTCCGACGACTGGCATCGCGCGCATCTGCACAACCCGCGCGACGTCGTGCCGGAATCCAACATGCCGGCGTACCCGTGGCTGGCCGGCAACAAGCTGGATGGCGCGGAAGTCGCCCAGCACATGCGCGCGCTCAAGCGCATTGGTGACCCTTACAGCGACGCAGACATCGAGGGAGCCGCCAAGGCGGTCGAAGGCAAGACCGAGCTCGACGCCGTCATCGCCTACCTGCAGGGGCTGGGTACCCACGTCTCGCAGGCCGATATGCAGACCGCCGAAGGAGTGGAGTGAGATGGTGCCAGGACTGATTACGGCGGCCCTGCTCGTGCTCTTCGTGGGCGGAAGCATCTGGCTGTGGCGGCCGAGCGTGAAGCCGGCCATGGATGCCGCGGCGCAGATGCCGCTGGACGATGACAAGGAGGAGATCGCATGACTTCCGGATGGACCTGGTATGTCATCGCCATCGCGGTGATCAACCTGATCGGTTGCGTGTGGCTGTTGCGCGGGAATACCCGCCGCCGCCCCTCCGATCCCAAGCCCGACGAAACCGGGCATGTGTGGGATGGCGACATCACCGAATACAACAAGCCACTGCCGCGGTGGTGGATCAACCTGTTCTACATCACCATCGTGTTCTCCGTCGCCTACCTGCTGTGGTACGGCGTGGGCACGTTCCGCGGCTTCGGCAACTGGAGTTCGCAGAAAGAATGGGCACTTGACGAGGCAGCGGAGCAGGCGCGCCTGGACGACACGCTGAAGCTGTACGCGGGCAAGCCGATCGATATGCTGGCCCAGGACCCTGCCGCCGTGGCAATCGGGCGCACCATCTTCATCAACCGATGCGCGGCTTGCCATGGCTCCACCGGTCACGGTGCCACGGGCTTCCCCGATCTCACGGACGACATCTGGCATTGGGGCGGCACGCCGCATCGCATCCTGGAAACCATCCAGGATGGCCGCCAGGCCGTCATGCCGGCCTGGCGGCCGACGCTCACCGCGGAGGGTGGCGCGAGCGCGGTCGACGACACCATCGCGTACGTCCTGTCCCTGTCCAGGCCCTCGCAGCCCAAGGATGAAGCAGTCGAACGTGGCGAGAAGCTGTTCGCGACCACGTGCGTGGCCTGTCATGGGCCGCAGGGCAAGGGCAACCAGGTAGTTGGTGCACCTGATCTCACCGACAACTACTGGCTCTACGGCAGCAGCAAGATGTCGTTGCAGAAGACATTGAACGAGGGTCGCCAGGGCGTCATGCCGGCATGGAAGCCGATCCTCGGCGACACGCGCACGCGTCTGGTCGGTGCCTATGTGTGGACCTTGTCGCCCCACAAGGATGCGCCGCCGGCCGGTGCCGTCGTCGCCGAATGATCCACAGGAACGCCACCGTCATGCCCCGCGACGAGTCCACGCCCATCCCGCAATGCCTGGGAGCCTTGCTCTGGCCAAGCTTCTTCGTGGCGGGTGTGGTGACGGTGGTGTTCTTCAGCTTCATTGATCCCATCGCGTTGCGGGACATCACCTTTCCCTCGCTGAAGCTGGGCAGGGAACTCGGTTACACACTCGGCTTTTTCCTGATCTGGCTGGCGACCGCGTCGTCGAGCCTGTTCACTTGGATCCTCCTGCGCCCCGGTCGTCAGATCAGGTCGTCCACGCGTTCCGGCAGGGGCCCATGAGTCGCCGCATTCCGCTCCAGGTCATCGACGACGCGAGTGACTCGTACTACGTCAGCGAGCGCAAGGTTTACCCGCGCGACGTGTCGGGCCGCTTCAACCGCCTGCGGGTCGCGGCGGTCGTCTGGCTGCTGGGCCTGTTCTATGTGCTGCCCTGGCTGACGTGGCAGGGGAGGCAGGCCGTCTTGCTCGATCTGCCCGCGCGCAAGTTCCACGTGTTCGGGCTGCTCTTCCTGCCACAGGATTTCCTGTTCCTGTCGGTGCTGCTGATCATTGCGGCGCTGGCCCTGTTTTTCTTCACCGCGCTGGCGGGCCGGCTGTTCTGCGGCTATGCGTGCCCTCAAACGGTGTGGACGGAAGTGTCGCTGTGGATCGAACGCTGGTTCGAAGGTGACCGCAACAAGCGCATGAAGCTGGATGCCGGGCCGTGGACGCGCGAGAAGATCCTGCGCAAGACGGCACGACACACCGTGTGGGTACTGTTTTCCTTGTGGACGGGGTTCACCTTCGTCGGCTATTTCAGCCCCATCGGTGACCTTGTGCGCCGCACGCCCTTCGACTGGGGCGGCTGGGAGGCCTTCTGGATCCTGTTCTATGCGTTTGCCACCTGGGGCAATGCGGGCTTCCTGCGTCAGCAGGTGTGCAAGTACATGTGTCCGTATGCGCGCTTCCAGAGCGCGATGTTCGATCGCAATACGCTGATCATTGCCTATGATCCCATGCGCGGCGAGCCTCGCGGGCCGCGCAAGCGGGGTCTTCAGAGCGTGCTGGAGCGGGCGCGCGGCCTGCTCGACACGGTCACCGCGTACGACTACGTGTTTCGCGCCAGTCGTCATCCATCGGCCGCCGATCATCGCGCGCAGGCCGGTGGAACCATCGCGCTGGCCGGCATGGGTGATGAGGCCGAGCCCTTGCCGAAGTTCACGCTGGAAGAACTGGGCGATTGCGTCGACTGCACGATCTGCGTGCAGGTTTGCCCTACCGGTATCGATATCCGCAACGGCCTGCAGTACGAATGCATTGCCTGCGGTGCCTGCATCGATGCCTGCAACGAGGTGATGGGCAAGGTCGGCTATCCCCAGGGCCTGATCCGCTACAGCACGCAGAACCAGATCGATGGCAAGCCGGCCAGGGTCCTGCGTCCGCGCGTCTTTGTGTACGGCGCGCTATTGCTTGCGCTGATGGGCGGCTGGCTCTATGGCGTGACCCATCGCAGCCTGCTGATGGCCGAGGTGCTGCGCGACCGCAATGCCATGTACAGCGAGGCGGCCCATGGCGGAATCCAGAATGCCTACACGCTCAAGCTGGTGAACAAGGCGCAGGAGACCCATCGTTTCCAGATCGATGTTATCTCAGCCGACGTGCCTGGCCTTGAACTTGGCGGTGGCGCAAAAACCGTGAGCGCGGACAGCGGTGAGGTCTTGTCGGTGCCGGTCACCGTCATGACGGCATCGGAAGTCAGCGGCCGGCACGATGTGAGTTTCCGCATTCGCGATCTCGACGGCGGCGCATCGGTCACCGTCAAAAGCAGTTTCTTTGGACCTGTCCCATGAATCAGACACGCAGTACCTGGCGCGAACCCATGGTGTGGATGCTGGTCGGCCTGCCGCTGGCGTCGGTCGTCATTGGCTTTGCCCTGCTGTTCGCCGCCGTGCATCCCGGCAACGAAGACATGGAAACCGTTGGCAGGGTCAACAAGGTGGGCAAGCTGCTGGTAGCGGCGGAGGACCGCGCACCGGCCGCGGAGATCGCCACCAAGGGGCTCGTGCTGCGGTTGAAGGGCGACATGATCGAAGCCATTCCCATGGATGGCGAATTTCCGCGTGGCGGCAAGCTGCAGCTGACGCTGGTACCCAGCGAAGCGGGTGGGCCAGGGCGCGTCTTCCTGTTGTCACCGAGCGAGCTAGGTTGGCGTGGCGTCGGTTCGCTGGACGGCGGCCATGACTGGGTGGTTGAACTGCGCCCGGATAACGCCACCTGGGCGCTGAGCGGGCATTGGACATCACAGGCACGCTTCATTCGTCTGATGCCCTGATCGTGGACGCTGTCGTTGACATCGGCGCACCGGGCCGCGTCCTGGTTTGCTACCACTGCGGTGAAGCCTTGCCGCAGTCGCCGGTACGGGTCGACGTGGCGAGTGAGTCGCAAGCCTTCTGTTGTCATGGCTGTGCCGCGGCGACGGAGTGGATCAGGCAATCGGCACTGGGTGACTACTATCGCTTGCGCAGCGTTCCGGCAACGCGCGTGGCCGACGTGCCGGACCTCTCGGGCTGGGATCGCGGGGATCTGCTCGGCGATCATGCCGTGCCTGTGCCTGGCGGCCTCGAGATCATTGTGCTGACCGATGGCATGCGGTGTGCCGCCTGCGCCTGGCTGATCGATCGCGCCCTGCATGCGGAGCCCGGCGTACTGGAAGCGGGTGCCAATGCCGTGACCGGGCGCATCCGCATCAGCTGGGATCCGGCACGGACGACGTTGTCGGCCTTGCTCGCGCGACTGGCCATGCTCGGCTACCGGCCGTACCTGGCCACCGGCGCTGAGCGTGAGCGTGAACGCGTCGCCGAACATCGCCGGTGGCTGGTGCGGCTTGGCGTGGCCGGCCTGGGCGCCATGCAGACCATGATGTTCTCCGAGGCCCTGTACCTGGACTTCGGCCATCACATGGCCGGCGCTACGCGCGACTTCTTCCGCTGGGTGGCCTTGCTGGTCGCCACGCCCGTGGTGTTCTACGCGGGCTGGCCTTTCCTGCTGGGATGCTGGCGCGAGCTGCGGCAGCGGCATCCCGGCATGGATACGTTGATCGCGATATCGACGCTGTTGGCCTATCTGGCGAGCGTGGTGGAGACGCTGCGCGGTGGCGCGCAGGTCTGGTACGACGCCGCGACGATGTTCGTCTTCCTGCTGCTTGCCGCCCGGCTGCTCGAACAGCGTGCCCGTCGTGTCGCCAGCGCGCAGGTGGACGCGCTGGCGCGGGCGAGGCCCATGCTCGCGGCCAGGGAGCTCGCCGATGGCAGCCGCGCCATGGTGCCCGTGG
Organism: Dyella japonica A8; assembly: GCF_000725385.1. Taxonomy (NCBI): domain Bacteria; kingdom Pseudomonadati; phylum Pseudomonadota; class Gammaproteobacteria; order Lysobacterales; family Rhodanobacteraceae; genus Dyella; species Dyella japonica. The sequence goes on from NZ_CP008884.1 coordinate 1,458,285, forward strand.
CATCGTTGTCGACGGACGATGTCGTCTGCGTGGCCGTGGGCGAGGTGGTTCCGGTCGATGGCTGCCTGCTCGATGCGCATGCTTCCTTCGAGGAAGCCCTGCTGACCGGCGAATCACGGCCGGTGAGCCGAATGCGGGGCGCAACGATCTACGCAGGCACCACTTGCCGCGACACGCCGGCGCGCATTCGGGCGACGCAGGTGGGCAGTGCGACGCGCTTGTCCCACCTGGCAAGGCTGGTCGACCAGGCGCAGTCCCAGCGACCGCCGCTGGCGCGCGTGGCCGATCGCATCGGGCGGGTGTTCGTCACCGTGCTCATCGTGCTGGCGATTGCCGTCTATGCGCTGTGGCGCATGCATGATCCGGCACGCGCGTTCGAAGTCACGTTGTCCCTGCTGGTGGTGAGTTGCCCATGCGCCTTGTCGCTGGCGGTTCCGGCGGCGCTGGCGGCCAGCCATGGTGCGCTGGCGCGCATGGGCGTGCTGTCGGTCCGCTCGGGCAGCATGGAAAACCTTGCCCGCGTCACCGACGTGGTATTCGACAAGACCGGCACGTTGACCAGCGTGCAGCTGGCCGTGAGCGACATGGGCACCATCGACGGCTTCGATCCGGCGTTGGCCTTGGAGATGGCCGCGGCACTGGAGCGCGACAGCCGTCACCCCATCGCCGAGGCCTTCGCCGGCGTGCCCACGTCGCTGCAGGTAGAGAACATGCGCGAGGTGACGGGGCATGGCGTTACCGGCTGCATCGCAGGCCGGGTCTGGAAGTTGGGCCGCGCATCGTTCGCCGCTGGCGGTGAAGACGATGGACAGCTCTGGTTGGGCGACGGCCAGCGTGCCGTGGCCTGGTTTGGCGTGCAGGAAGTGCTTCGACCACATGCTGCGGAGGCCTTGGCCACCTTGCGTGACCTTGGCCTGCACATTCATCTCGCCAGTGGCGATGGCGTCCGTGCGGTGGAGCGCCTGACGCGCAGGCTGTCGCTCGCCGAGGCGCATGCACGGCAATCGTCCGAGGACAAGCTGGCGCTGGTGCGTGCACTGCAGGCGAAAGGGCGCGTGGTCGCGATGGTGGGCGACGGGCTCAACGATGCGCCGGTGCTGGCCGGTGCGGATATCGCCATCGCCATGGGCGAAGGCGCGCCGCTAGCCCAGCAGGCCGCGGACATGGTGCTGACATCGCCGTCGCTGCAGCGCATTCCGGCGGCCATTCGCCTGGTGCGTCGTACGCAACGCGTGATCCGGCAGAACTTTGCCTGGGCCGTAGGCTACAACTTGCTCGCGCTTCCACTGGCCATGACGGGCCATGTGACGCCGGCGCTCGCCGCACTCGGCATGGCGCTGTCGTCGCTTACCGTGACGGCGAACGCGCTGCGATTGATGCGACACACAGGCGTGGAGGCGGCGTCATGATCATCCTTCTCATGCTTATTCCCTTGAGCCTGATGTTGCTCGCGTTCGCCATCGGCGCGTTCGTGTGGGCCGTTCGCAAGGGACAGTTCGACGACATGGATACGCCAGCGTTGGACATTCTTCATGACGACGAGCGAGCCGGCGATTCACCCGCCTTGAAGACGCGCGAGGCGATCCACGGTGTCGGTCGTCATGCCGATTGATCTGCTTGCGTTGTCGGCGGCATGGTTGAGTGGCCTGCTAGGCGGCGTGCACTGCGCTGCGATGTGCGGCGGGATCGCCACGGGGTTTTCGATGTGGTCGCCCCGGCATGGTCTGGCTGCCTCGGTGCAGCTGAACGCGGGGCGCGTGCTGGGCTATGCGCTGGCGGGTGCGCTGGTTGGCGGCATGGGCGACGGCGTGTTGCGGTTGTTCGAATGGCAGGTGCTCGTTATCGCCACGCGCGTGGCGATGGGGTTGGTGCTGGTGCTCGTCGCGTTGCGCCTGTTGGACCAGAAAGGGCGGCTTCGCTTTCTGGGGCGGTCGAGCGTGCATCTGTGGCGTTGGCTACAACCTCTGCAGCGTCGCGTGCTGCCGGCCAACACCGTGGCACGACGCATCGCCGCGGGCATGTTGTGGGGCTGGATGCCCTGTGGCCTCAGCGCCACGATGCTGGCAGCGGCCTGGCTGCAGGCGAGCGCGGCAAAAGGGGCGCTCATCCTGGCGGTCTTCGGCATGGGCACCTGGGTGGTGATGGTCCCGCTCACGTGGTCGGGTGCGCGCGTAGGGCGCTGGATGCAGCGCACCGGGGCAAGACAGGGTGCGGCGGCGTTTGTGCTGGTCGCTGGTGTAATCACGATGGCGGCGCCGTGGTTGATGCAGGTGCCGTCGTTGCATGGGCTGATGGGATGGTTGGGGTGTGGGCCGGTGGCTCGGTGAGGCGGGTCGCACACGAGTGCGCTCCTCCATGGGGCGGGCCTCTCTGTAAGAGCGCACTCGTGCGCGACCGACCCGACCATAAAACCCGACCATAAAAAAGGCCGCCTTGCGGCGGCCTTTTCGATTCACCCGAAGGTGCGATCAGTAGCGGTAGTGATCCGGCTTGTACGGGCCATCCACCGGCACGCCGATGTAGGCAGCCTGTTCGGGGGTGAGCTTGGTCAGCTTCACGCCGATCTGCTCCAGGTGCAGGCGGGCCACTTCCTCGTCCAGCTTCTTCGGCAAGCGGTAGACGGTCTTGTCGTAGAAGTCCTTGTTCGCCCACAGGTCGAGCTGGGCCAGCGTCTGGTTGGAGAAGCTGTTGGACATCACGAAGCTCGGGTGGCCATGGGCGCAGCCCAGGTTCACCAGGCGGCCTTCGGCCAGCATGTAGATGCTGTGGCCGCTCTTGGCGAAGGTGTAGCGGTCCACCTGCGGCTTGATGGTCTCGCGCGACACATCCTTGGCAGCGTTCAGGCGATCCATCTGGATCTCGTTGTCGAAGTGGCCGATGTTGCACACCAGCGCGTTGTTCTTCATCGCCGCCATGTGCTCCAGCGTGATGATGTCCTTGTTGCCGGTGGTGGTGACGTAGATGTCGCCGATGCCCAAGGTGTCTTCGATGGTGGTGACCTGGAAGCCTTCCATCGCGGCCTGCAGCGCGTTGATCGGGTCGATCTCGGTCACGATCACGCGGGCGCCGAAGCCCTTGAGCGAGTGGGCGCAACCCTTGCCCACGTCACCGTAGCCGCACACCACGGCCACCTTGCCGGCGACCATCAGGTCGGTCGCACGCTTGATGCCGTCGGCCAGCGACTCGCGGCAGCCGTACAGGTTGTCGAACTTCGACTTGGTCACCGAGTCGTTGACGTTGATGGCCGGCACCAGCAGCTTGCCGGCTTCGGCGAGCTGGTACAGGCGATGCACGCCGGTGGTGGTCTCTTCCGAGACGCCCTTCCATTCGGCGGCGATCTTCTTGAACCAGCCCGGACGCTCGGCTTCGGTGCGCTTGACCAGATCCTTGATGACCTGCTCTTCGTGGTTGCCGCTCGGGGTGTTGACCCAGTCGCTGCCGTCTTCCAGCTCCACGCCCTTGTGAATGAACAGGGTGGCGTCGCCACCATCGTCCACGATCAGCTGCGGGCCGAGCTCACCCGGGTGGGTCAGCATGTCGAGCGTGCACTGCCAGTATTCCTCCAGCGTCTCGCCCTTCCAGGCGAACACCGGCAGGCCACCGGCCGCCAGCGCAGCGGCGACGTCGTCCTGGGTGGAGAAAATGTTGCACGAGGCCCAGCGCACCGAAGCGCCCAGCTCGCGCAGGGTCTCGGCCAGCACGGCCGTTTCCTTGGTGCAATGCAGGGAGCCGGAAAGGCGCACGCCCTTCAGCGGCTTTTCCTTGGAGTAGCGGGCGCGGATCTGCATCAGGCCCGGCATTTCCTCTTCCGCCATGCGGATGCGGCGGCGGCCCAGGTCGGCGAGGGAGATGTCGCGGACCTTGAAATCCTGCGAGGCGGAATCCTTGGTGACTGCGTTCATGTGGCTTAGCTCCGGTTGTTGCGACCGAGAAAGTCGCATCGTTGGCCGGGCGCCGTTACAAATGAAATCCGTCGAGCCTGGCCGGGTTCGTGGTGCACGAAGCCGCGGTCGCAGCGCCCCTCGACGGGATTTTGAAGTATAGCGTTCTCGGATGATGGTTTCGTGGCCTGTCGGAGCCTGTTCAACATCTCCATTCTTGCCATCCGTCGTCATTCCGGCCTTCGCCGGAATGACGGTGAGGAAAACGAACGTTGACGCGAGATTTTGAACAGGCTCCCGGCCCTGGGGTAGTTCAGTTCGACCCATGACTGATGGCGGGGTCAGGCCGGGCTTGGAAGGGTTAATGTCGCAAAGTATTACGACACAGGGGTCCCCTCACATGGATATGTCGCTCCGATGCTTCGCACTGGTCGGCCTGCTGCTGACCGTTTCTCCGCAAGTCCTGGCCGATCAGGCGCCCAAGGCACCTGTCAGCGCGCCTGCCTCCGGCTATCTCACGCCGCCTGCGCCGCTGCAGGCCCTGGTGGATGCCCCGCGTCCGCCACAGCTCTCGATCAGCCCACATCGCGACCTGCTCGCGCTGACCCAGACGCCGGCACTGCCGGGCATCGATGTGGTCGCGCAGCCGGAGCTGAAGCTCGCCGGCCTGCGCATCAATCCGCGCACCTATGCGCAGAGCCGCTTCGTGTTCGGCACGGACCTGTGGCTGATGGATGTGGCCACTGGCAAGGAGATTCGCCTGCAGGGCCTGCCGCAGCCGCTGTCCATCGCCACCTCGTCATGGTCGCCCGACCAACGCTACCTCGCCTTCAACCAGGTCGATGCGCGCGCCGGCACCAACGAGTTGTGGATCGTGGACGTGGCGGCACGTTCCGCGCATCGCCTGATCGCGTTGCCGCTGAACACCGTGGCCGGTCGTGGCTATCGCTGGATGCCCGACGGCAAGCAGCTGCTCGTGCAGTTGCAGCCGCAGGGGCAGGGCGCGGCGCCGATCGCCAGCATCATCCCGACCGGTCCGGACACGCAGCAGACGCAGGCAGGTGGCGGCGTGAAGGCCATCCGTACCTATCAGGACATGCTGCACGACGAGAACGACGCGAAGCTCTTCGAGCACTACCTCCGCTCGCAGTCGGCGCTGGTGGACCTCGATGGCAAGGTCACCACGCTCGGCGAGCCGGCGCTGACGCTGTCGATGGCGCCGTCGCCCGATGGCCGCTACCTGCTGCGCCAGCGCGTGGAGCGCCCGTTCTCCTATCTGGTGCCGGTGGACAGCTTCCCGCAGCGCATCGAGGTGCTGGACCGCGACGGCAAGCTGGTGAAGGAGATTGCGCATCTACCGCTGGTGGAGGGTCTGCCCACGGGCAACGACGCCGTACCCACCGGTGTGCGCGACATCGACTGGCGCACCGATGCACCGGCCACGCTGGTGTGGGCCGAGGCGCAGGATGGCGGTGATCCCGCGCGGCAGGCGGACATCCGTGACATCGTGCAGATGCAGGCAGCACCGTTCGACCGCGCTCCGGTGACGCTGGCCAAGCTGGGCAGCCGCTACGCCGGCGCTTACTGGGCCAATGGCAGCCTCGCGCTGGTGAATGAATTCTGGTGGAAGACGCGCCACGTGAAGGAATGGCGCGTGGCGCCCGACCAGCCCGTGCAGGCACCGGTGCTCGTGCGCGAAGGCTCCTCCGAAGACCGCTACCGCGACCCCGGCAAGCCAGCGACGATGCTGGACGAGCATGGCGAGTCGCGGCTCGTCGTCACCGCGGACGGACAGAGCATCTATCGCCTCGGCCAGGGCGCATCGCCCGAAGGCGACCGGCCGTTCATCGACCGGGTCAACCTTGCCTCCGGCCAGAGCACACGGCTGTTCCAGTCGCAGGCGCCGTACTTCGAAGACCCGCAGGTGCTGCTGGACGTGGAAGGCACGCGCGCACTGATCTCGCGCGAATCGCCCACCGAGCCCACCAACTTCTACGTGCGTGACCTCGCCGGCAACGGCAAGCTGCGCGAGCTCACTCATTTCCCCAATCCGCTGCCGCAACTGAAGGACGTGAAGAAGGAGCAGATCCGCTACAAGCGCAAGGATGGCGTGGAACTTACCGCCACGCTGTATCTGCCGCCCCACTACGATCCGAAGAAGGATGGCCCGCGCCCGATGCTGATGTGGGCGTACCCGGCCGAGTTCAAATCCGCCGATGCAGCGGGCCAGGTCAGGGATTCCCCGTACCGCTTCAACCGCATCAGTTACTGGGGCCCGCAGGCCTTCCTCACCATGGGCTACACCGTGCTGGACAACTTCGCCGTGCCGATCGTGGGCGAGGGCAGCAAGGAACCCAACGACACCTATATCCCGCAGCTGGTCGCCAGCGCGGAGGCGGCGGTGGATGAGGTCGTGCGCCGTGGCGTGGCCGATCGCAACCGCATCGCGGTGGGTGGCCACTCCTACGGTGCGTTCATGACCGCCAACCTGCTCGCGCACACGCGCCTGTTCAAGGCCGGCATCGCGCGCAGCGGCGCCTACAACCGCACGCTGACGCCCTTCGGTTTCCAGTCGGAAGAGCGCAACTACTGGCAGGCGATGGACGTGTACAACGCCATGTCGCCATTCAATTACGCGGGTGACATCAAGGACGCGTTGCTGATGATCCATGGTGAGCAGGACAACAACTCCGGCACCTTCCCGATCCAGAGCGAGCGTATGTACGCCGCCATCAAGGGCCTGGGTGGCACCGCGCGGCTGGTGCTGCTGCCGAACGAAGCGCATGCCTATCGCGCGCGTGAATCGATCATGCAGATGCTGGCGGAGATGAATAGCTGGCTGGAGACGTATATGAAGCAGGCGAAGCCTGGGACAGTGGAGAAGCAAAGCGCTTCGCCTTGATGAAGGCCGCTGAGCGGCGCTGCGCAGCCCTGCGCAGCGCCCATGCTCGTCATTCCGGCGCAGGCCGGAATCCAGGGCCCCGGTCTTTGGTCGGGTTCGCGAAAACCAGATCCTGTGGCTCTGGATTCCGGCCTTCGCCGGAATGACGGCTATAGGGGGGGGCGTGCGGCAAGTGCCTGGAGGTGCCTACGGTCGTTGATGGCAACGGCCAGCGTCATCCATCTTTCTTGCGCGCCTTCTCGACCTTGCGCCAGCCCCACACTCGTCATTCCGGCGCAGGCCGGAATCCAGGGCCTCGGTCTTTGGTCGGGTTCGCGAAAACCAGATCCTGTCGCTCTGGATTCCGGCCTGCGCCGGAATGACGGTTATAGGGGGGCGTGCGGCAAGTGCCTGGAGGTGCCTACGGTCGTTGATGGCAACGGACAGCGTCATCCATCTTTCTTGCGCGCCTTCTCGACCTTGCGCCACGCCCACGCTCGTCATTCCGGCGCAGGCCGGAATCCAGGGCCTCGGTCTTTGGTCGGGTTTGCGAAAACCAGATCCTCTGGCTCTAGTTTCCGGCCCTCGCCGGAATGACGGGGTAGGTGAGGCGGTCGCACGTGGCGGGAGGTTGGGCCTCGTTGGCTAAGGCAACGGACCTCGGTCGATTCTTTTTGCCGCGCTGCACAAATCCGCTCCGCTTGGGGTAGTCTTGGACGTCCAGACATCCGCACCGTGGCATCGATGAACCAGCACCGCAGTCCTGAGTTCGCTCCGCATGACGCGCCCTTGCGCGAAGACGTCCGCCGCCTCGGCACCCTGGTCGGGCATATGCTGGCCGAGCAGATTTCCCCTGCTTTCCTCGACGAAGTCGAGCGTATCCGCACTGCCGCCATCGAACGCCGCGTGGAAAACGCGCCGCTGGACGTACTTGGCGGCCTCCTCACCGGTCTGGATACGGACAAGGCCGAGTCGCTGGCGCGCGCCTTCGCCACCTATTTCCAGGCGGTGAATATCGCCGAACGCATCCATCGCATCCGTCGTCGCCGCGACTACCAGCGCGAGGGCGGCGCGCCGCAGCCCGAATCCCTGCTGGACGTGCTTACGCGTCTGAAGGCGCAGGGCGTGGAAGCGGGCGAGTTGATCGAATGGCTGGAACGGTTACAGGTGGAACCAGTTTTCACGGCGCATCCGACCGAAGCCGTGCGCCGCTCGCTGCTGGAAAAAGAACAGTCCATCGTGCGGGCGCTGGTCGACAACTTCGACCCCACGCGCACGCCGCAAGAGCGCAAGGAAGACGACGACCGCATCTTCATGGCGCTCAGCGCGGGCTGGCAGACGGCCGAGGCGTCCGCCGTGAGCCCCACCGTGCAGGACGAGCACCACCACGTCGGCTTCTATCTCGCCAATCCGATCTATCGCATTGTCCCGGCGCTCTACGAATCGCTGGCTGACGCACTGCAGACGGTCTACGGCGTGGCCGTACCCATCCCGCGCCTGCTGAGCTTTGCCACATGGGTTGGCGGCGACATGGATGGCAACCCCAACGTCGGCGCCGCCACCATTGCGGCCAGCTTGTCCACGCAGCGCGCCCACGTGCTGGAGCATTACATCGAGGACATCGCCGGCCTTGCCCGCCTGCTCAGCCAGACCGAGGACCGTGTTCCCATCGGCAGCGCGCTGGCCAACCGCCTGTTCGACTATCGCGTGCGCTTTCCCGAAGCGGCGGCCAAGGTGCGTCCGCGCCATGCCGACATGCCGTACCGCAGCCTGCTCACCATCATCGGCGCGCGGCTGGAGGCAACGCACGATGACGATCATCCGGAAGGCTATACCTCGGTCGACGAGTTGCTCGAGGACCTGCATCTGGTCGCGGTCAGCCTGATCGACCACCGGGGCCTGCACGCCGGTGCCTATGCCGTGCGCCGCCTGATCTGGCGCGTGCGCACGTTCGGCTTCCACCTGGCGCGGCTGGACGTGCGGCAGGATTCGCGTGTGCATGACGACGCGCTGTCACAGCTGCTGGGGGACGCCGAATGGGTGTCGCGCAGCCCGGCGGAGCGTGCCGCACGGTTGCGTGCCTATGCTGGCGGGCAGGACGCGTTGCAGGACAGCGGTGATGCCACCGCCGCCTCGCTGCATGACGTGTTCGCCACGATGGGCGAGGCGCGCGGACGCTACGGTACGTCCTCGCTGGGCCTCTACATCATCAGCATGGCGCGATCGGCGGCGGACGTGCTCGCGGTGCTCGCGCTGGCGCGTTACGGCGGGCTTGTCGAAAACGGCCGCGTTCCGCTCGATGTGGCGCCGCTATTCGAGACCGTGGATGACCTGGCCAACGCCCCCGCGACGCTGCGCGCCTTGCTGGACGATCCGGTCTATCGGGACCACCTCGCGTCGCGCGGCAACCGTCAGTGGGTGATGCTCGGCTATTCGGACAGCGGCAAGGACGGCGGCACGCTGGCCTCGCGCTGGGGCCTTCAGCGTGCGCAGGTGGAATTGCTGGAAGTGGCGGCGGAGGCCGGTGTCCGGCTGTCGTTCTTCCATGGCCGCGGCGGTTCGGCCAGTCGCGGCGGCGCGCGCATCACGCCAGCGCTCTTGTCTTCGCCGCGCGGTTCGGTGGCCGGCGTATTGCGCGTCACCGAGCAAGGTGAAGTGATCCATCGCAAGTACGGCATCCGAGCGCTTGCCTTGCGCAATCTCGAGCAGACGGTGGGCGCGGTGCTGCGCGCCTCATTGCGGCCCCGCATGCACGAGCCGCGCGAGGACCTGTGGCGCGATCGCATGAGCCGCTTGTCCGCGCGCAGCCGCGAGCATTACCGGGCCTTCGTCGACCGCGAGGGCTTTGTCGACTACTTCCGTTCCGCCACGCCCATCGACGTGATCGAGCGCATGACCCTGGGTTCCCGTCCGTCGCGCCGGCGCAGTATGCGGGGTGTGCAGGATCTGCGCGCGATCCCCTGGGTATTCGCGTGGACGCAGTGCCGCTCGATCCTGCCCGGTTGGTACGGGCTGGGTACCGCGCTCGAATTCGGCGTGAGTGAATACGGCGAGGCCGCCATGTCGGAAATGGCGTATGACTGGCCATTTTTCGCCAATATGCTCGACGACGTGTCGATGGTGCTGGCCAAGTGCGACCTGGGTATCGCCGAAGCATTCTCGACACTGGCGGGCCCGCTGCACGAACCGTTCTTCGGGCTCATTCGCGATGAGTTCGAGCGCACGCGCCACTGGCTGATGCGCCTGAAGCAGAACGACAGCCTGCTGCAGAACGAGCCACGGCTGGCGACGTCGATTGACTTGCGCAACCCCTATGTCGACCCGATGAGCCTGCTGCAGGTGGATCTGCTCCGGCGCTGGCGCGAGGGCGGGGAAGGCGACGAGGCCTTGCTCACGGCGCTGGTGGCCTGCGTGAATGGTGTGTCGCAGGGGCTGCAGAACACGGGTTGAGCATCGCAGGATTGAATGATCCCCTGCGGGTCCCCATGGATGGAACATCCAGCCAGGGAGCCGCAGGGATGATCGAGCTATATCAGTTGCGATGGTCGCACTACGTGGAAAAGGTGCGCTGGGCGCTGGACTACAAGGGGCTGCCATGGAAGGCCATTGATGTTGTGGCCTACAAGAAGGAAGAGATGCGCCGCTTCTCCTGCGCGCAGACGGTGCCCCTGATCCATGATACGGACACCGGCACGGCGATCAGCGATTCCTCGCCCATCATCCGCTATCTGGATGAGACCTATCCTGAGCGGCCGCTGCTTTCCGAGGATCCCGCTGAACGCGAAGAGGCGTGGCAATGGATGCTTCGGCTGGATTCCACGCTCGGCCTGTTCGCGCGACGGCTCGGTTATACGCAACTCATCATGGAGTGCCCGCAGGTACTGGCACGCCTGTTCATGCCGGAGGTATGCCGCGGGTTGTTCACGCGGCGCGGCTGGCGCAACCTCGCCGCTCCCGTGCTCGGCATGATGCTGATCCGGCGGTTTCGCTTCGATCGCAATCGCCAGGATCGCCTCTACGAACAGCTGGAGTCATTGCTGCTGTCGCTGGACGAACGGCTGAAGCGCATGCCTTTCTTGTTGGGGCATCGATTCACCGCCGCGGATATCACGCTGGCCTCGTTGCTGCGGCCGCTGCGCATCGTGCCGCATTTCAGTCACCACCCGCGCTTGCAGGGGCTGTTTGCCTGGCAAGACCGCTTATTTCGATCGCACGGCCGAGACCGGCCTTTGCTTTATGAAGAACTGATCGCCGCGCAGCGCCAGCGGAGCGGGCGCATGTTGGGGCGGGTGAGCTGGCTGACGTCGATTTCTCCGGAGCCAGCGGTTCGCGATGAACCGCTGCGTGCCGCCGTGAATGATCAACATCCGGTCAATTCGTTGAGCCTGATGAAGGCATGGCCGGGCTATCTGCGCTTGCGCTGGTTTAGCGGCGTACGGGCCATGCCGTATGTCATGGCGCCGCATCTCCAGGCCGTGTCGACGTGAACTCGATCCGGGACGCCACCCGGCGTCCCCTTCCTCAGCCGTCCAGCTCGCTCCAGCGCTCGTAGGCGCGCTCGAGTTCAGCCTGAACCTGCGCGAGCGCTTCATTGGCCTTGACGATGGCGCCGCTGTCCTGCTGGTAGAACGAGGGATCGTTCATCGCCTCGGTACGCGTGGCAATGTCCGCTTCCAGTGCCTCGATACGTGCTGGCAGTTGTTCAAGTTCGCGCGCGTCCTTGTAGCTGAGTTTGCGCTTGGCCTCCGTCGTGGCGGGTGTCGCCGCAGCGGTGGCGGCAACCTTCGCTTCCGCGGGCTTGGCGGTGGCTGCGGTGAGCGTGGGGCGCTGTCGTAGCCAGTCGGTGTAGCCGCCGACGTATTCGCCGATCTTGCCGTCGCCCTCGAGCACCAGCGTGCTCGACACCACGTTGTCGAGGAATTCGCGGTCGTGCGATACCAGCAGCAGTGTGCCCTGGTATTCGGTGAGCAATTCCTCGAGAAGTTCGAGTGTTTCCACGTCGAGGTCGTTGGTCGGTTCGTCCATCACCAGCAGGTTGGACGGCTGCGCGAACAGCTTGGCCAGCAGCAGGCGGTTGCGCTCGCCGCCGGACAGCCGCGTGATGGGCGCGCGTGCGCGTTCCGGCGAGAACAGGAAATCCTGCAGGTAGCCGATGATGTGTTTGCGCGTACCGTTGAGCTCGATGTACTCGCGGCCCTCGGCCACGTTGTCCAGCGCATTGAGTTGGTCGTTGAGCTGCACGCGGTGCTGGTCAAAGTACGCGATCTGGATGCCGGTACCGAGCGCGGCATGGCCGCGTTCCGGCTTGAGTTCGCCGAGCATGATCTTCAGCAGCGTGCTCTTGCCCGCGCCGTTGGGACCGATGATGCCGACGCGGTCGCCACGCATGATCGCGGTGCTGAGGTTGCCAATCAGTACGCGGCCGCTGTAACCCTGGTGCACGTGTTCCAGGTCGATCACTTTCTTGCCGGACGCCTGTGCGTTGGCGAGCGTCATCTTCACGTTGCCGGACAGCTCGCGTCGCTGCGAGCGCTCCACGCGCAACGCTTTCAATGCACGCACGCGTCCTTCGTTGCGTGTGCGGCGGGCCTTGATGCCCTGGCGGATCCACACTTCTTCCTGCGCGAGCTTTTTGTCGAACAGCGCATTGGCCTGCGCTTCGGCATGCAGGCGCTCTTCGCGGCGGCGCAGGTAGTTGTCGTAGTCGCCCGGCCAGTCGGTGAGCTGGCCGCGATCGATCTCGACGATGCGCGTGGCGAGCGCGCGGAGAAAGCTGCGGTCATGGGTGATGAACACGATGCTGCCTTCGAACTGGCGCAGGAAGTTTTCCAGCCAGCCGATGGCTTCGATGTCCAGATGGTTGGTGGGCTCGTCGAGCAGCAGCACGTCGGGCTTGCGCACCAGCGCTTGCGCGAGCAGCACGCGACGCTTCATGCCGCCGGACAGCGCGGCGAAATCGGTATCGCCAGGAAGCTCGAGGCGAGTCAGCACGTCGGTGACGCGGCGATCGAGATCCCAGCCGTGTTGCGCTTCGATCTGCGCCTGCACGTCGCCGAGCGCATCCATGTCGCCTTCGGCGAGCAGGTGGTGATAGCGCGCGAGCAACTGGCCGAGATCGCCCAGGCCTTGCGCCACGACATCGAACACACTGCCGGCGGTGTCCTGCGGTACTTCCTGTGCCATGCGTGCGACGACGACGCCGTTCTGCACGCGCACTTCGCCATCGTCGGCTTTCAGTTCGCCGGCGATGAGCTTCATCAGGGTGGATTTGCCTTCGCCGTTGCGACCGACGATGCACACGCGCTCGTTCACCTCGATGGAAAGGTCGACGTGTTCGAGCAGGAGGGGGCCGCCGATGCTGAAGTCGACGCGCTGGAGTTGGATAAGAGACATCCGGCCATTTTAGGCGATGTGTCGCCCCTGCCCATGCCGGGGCGTGCTCAATGACCGTGGCCGGCTGCCGATAGGGTCACATGCCGGGGTGTGAACGGGTCGGCAGCGTGTGGAGGGAGCATGGCAAGGTCGTTGCTTTTTCAGACAAAAAAGTGGCGACCTTCAGAAAAAAGTCCTTTTCCCCTACAGCGTTTGAAGGCACACTCGCTTGACGCGTAGACAAAGCCTTCACGGTGAAATTTATGTTAGGACGGCGCTGGGTGCGCCGTTTGCTTTTATCGTCCATGGAAACATGGACTTATGTGATGTAATTCAAGTATTGTCTGGGCCTGTGGCGGTGGCGTTGCAGTTCAGGGTTTGTAACGCCGGATAAAGCGGCAGTGGAAGCGAGGAATCGGGGTGGCTATCAAGTCCAACACGCCGGCCAGGGGGGGTACCTGGCGTCAAGGTCTGCTTGCACTGCTCGTGAGCGTTGCAGGCGGTTTTGCGAGTCTCGCGCATGCCGGTGACGCTGCCATCGTCATCAACGAAGGCGACGGCCAGGTGATCACGGCCGTGAACGCCGACGAGCCGAATCATCCCGCCTCGCTGGCCAAGATGATGACGCTGTACCTCGCCTTCCAGGCGGTGCAGAACGGCACGCTCAAGATGGACCAGGAACTGCCCGTGTCCTCCTGGGCCGCGGCCAAGGCGCCGACCAAGCTCGATCTGCGCAACGGCCAGACCATCACCGTCGAAGACTGTGTGCTCGGCATGATCACCAAGTCGGCCAACGACGCTGCCACCGTGGTGGCCGAAGGCCTCGGCGGCAACGAGAGCCATTTCGTCGAGATGATGAATGCCCAGGCCCAGCTGCTGGGCATGAGCAATACCCGCTTCGCCAACGCCTCCGGCCTGCCTGATCCGGAAGACACCACCACGGCCCGCGACATGAGCAAGCTGGCCATGGCGCTGTACCACGATTTCCCGCAGTACTCGCACTACTTCGCCACCAAGGACTTCATGTTCCGAGGCCGGCTGGTGCGTGGCCACAACAATCTGATGGACAAGTACCCGGGCATGGACGGCCTGAAGACCGGCTTCACCAATGCCGCGGGCTTCAACCTGGCCTCCACCGCCGTGAAGGATGGGCGCCGCCTGTTCTCCGTGGTGATGGGTGGCCGCACCGCCGCCTCGCGTGACCGGCTGATGGCACGCCTGCTGGACGACGGCTTCGAGAACCAGGAAACGCCGGCCGAACTGGTCGCCCAGGCGGGCGAGGCGCCGGCATCGGCCGCCAAGGGCCGCCGCACCAAGGGCGGCGTGGCGGCGAAGGCCACCGCTGTGGCGGATGCGTCGGCGGGCTCGCGTCGCCATCATCGCCGTGCATCGAAGACGGAAGCGGTCGCCACGGCCGCGGCGTCGTGCTCGAAGAAGAAGAAGGGCGCCACCTGCCCCGGCACGGCGCGCAGCAGCAAGGCCGGCTCGGGAACGAAGGTGGCTTCGACCGCGCGGGTTTCGCCGGACAAGTAAGCGCGGACCACGCGCCGGGTTGATGGAAAACGGGCCGCGCAAGCGGCCCTTTTTTGTTGGCGCGATCGGATCCGGAGTCCGCGTCCCTTTCCTGTGGGAGCGCACCCTGTGCGCGACAGCCGAGCGGAGCGTGCACACCGTGGCTCCGCGGTCGCGCACAGGGTGCGCTCCCACCAGGGCAAGGCCGAGTGTCATGGCAAGTTGGCCGGGCGCAAAAAAACGGGCCGCTTGCGCGGCCCGTTTTTTCATCGAAGCAAGCGTGGCTTACTTCAGCTTGGCATCGGCGCGCAGCGCCTCGGCCTTGTCCGTCTTCTCCCACGAGAACGTGGAGTAGACCTTGCCATCCGGGCCCTTCACTTCCTGCGGGGTGCGGCCGAAGTGGCCGTAGCTCGCGGTCTGCTGGTACATCGGGTGGATCAGGTCGAGCATCTGGATGATGCCGTACGGACGCAGGTCGAAGTGCTTGCGGATCAGCTTCTCGATCTTGTCGTCGGCGATCTTGCCGGTGCCGAAGGTGGTGACCGAGATGGAGGTCGGCTCGGCCACGCCGATGGCGTAGCTCACCTGCACTTCGCAACGGTCGGCGATGCCGGCGGCCACGATGTTCTTGGCCACGTAGCGGGCGGCGTAGGCGGCCGAACGGTCCACCTTCGACGGATCCTTGCCCGAGAACGCGCCACCACCGTGACGGGCCCAGCCGCCGTAGGTGTCGACGATGATCTTGCGGCCGGTCAGGCCGCAGTCGCCCACCGGGCCGCCGATCACGAACTTGCCGGTCGGGTTGATGTGGAACTTGGTGCCCTTGTGCAGCAGCTTCGCCGGCAGCACCGGCTTGAGGATGTGCTCGCGCACGGCCTCGACCAGGTCCTTCTGCTTGACGTTCGGGTCATGCTGGGTCGACAGCACCACGGCGTCGATGGCGGTGGCCACGCCGTTCTCGTAGCGCAGGGTGACCTGGCTCTTGGCGTCCGGGCGCAGCCACGGCAGCGGCGAGTTCTTCTTCTTGCGGACCTTGGCCTGCTGCTCGACGAGGCGATGCGAGTAGTAGATCGCCGCCGGCATGTAGTCCTTGGTTTCGTTGGTGGCGTAGCCGAACATCAGGCCCTGGTCGCCAGCGCCCTGTTCTTCCGGCTTCTTGCGGTCCACGCCCTGGTTGATGTCCGGCGACTGCTTGCCGATCAGGTTCAGCACGCCGCAGGTCTCGCCGTCGAAGCCGACGTCGGAGGAGTCATAACCGATGTCGGTGATGACCTTGCGGGTCAGGCCTTCGAGGTCGACCCAGGCGCTGGTGGTGATTTCGCCGGCCACGATGGCCACGCCCGTCTTCACCATCGTTTCGCAGGCCACGCGCGCACGCGGATCCTGCGCGATGATCGCATCGAGGACGGCATCGGAGATCTGGTCGGCGACTTTGTCCGGATGGCCTTCGGAGACCGACTCGGAGGTGAAGAGGAAGTTGCTCATTGCGGGTTATATCCTTCCTTACGGATAAAGAGATAAAGGGGGTGGCGCATGATACACGGCCCACCCCGGGTTTGCAGCCTCAGCATGGGGGCGGCATATGACGATTTCATGCCGATTCAGCCATTTGGACGGCTTTGCGGCTGTTTTCCGGGGCGATCCCGGATACGCCAAAGCCGCCCAGGGGGCGGCGGCGCGAGCACTCAGGATACCCCAAGGGTGTCGCAGGGGTGCCCGATGGGGCTGGGGCGTCAGGTGTCAGGCGTTTTGCCGCAGGCGGGTGAAGCCGTCCTCGCTCCAGCCTTCGCTGCCCACGCCGTGGCGCACGAAGAACAGGCCGTCCGGGTCGTAGCGGCGCTTGGCGGTGGCCAGCCGCGGGTAGTTGGCGCCCCAGAACGAGGCCTGCCAGTCGCCCTCGAAGTAATCGCTTTCGGAGACATAGGAGCCGGCGCCCGGCGCCACGCCCAGCAGGGCGTCCGCACAACGGTCGATGGCCGCCTTGTCTTTCCGCGCCTTGTCCAGGTTCGGTTCGGCACCCGGCATACCGGGAAAGGCGGGGTCGCTTTCGCCGCCCGTGATCATGAGTGCGAAGGCATCCATCGCGCCGGGGTTCATGGCCGTGTCGCGTGACCGCGCGATGGCGTCGGCCGGGGCGCCGGCCAGGCCTTTGTTGAAGTGCAGCGAGAAGCCCCAGCGGCGGCTGGCGTCGAACATCGCGTTGCTCAACCTGTCCAGTTGCCGCTCGTCCAGCAGTGACTGTGGCAGCCAGCCGGAGCGATAGCCGTGAATGAACTGGCCGACCTGCCCTTCGTCGCCCGCCCAGACCATGTGCTCGCGTGGCGCGCCTTCGCGGCGATCGGGGACGATAGCGTCCGGGAAGTGGGCGCGGAAGAAGTCCGCATCCCAGAAATGGCGCGCGGGCAGGGCGAGGACTTTCACGTCGTCTTGGATGTGCCAGTCGTGCCGGGCGCGGACGGCGGCGAGGTAGGGCGTCCAGACCTGTTCGGCCTGTTGTTGGCTCAGGCCCTGGAACACCATCGACAACTTCACGATGTTGTTGCCGCGGAACTGGATCTGTTCACCCCAGTGCGGGTTGAACAGGGCGTCGCGATAGAAGCGCATGGTGAAGGCGAGCAGGGCGCGATATGCCTCGTCGGAGTCGGCCTTGATGGCGCCGAATACCGCGCCGAAGGTATCCGGCAGATCGTGCGTGCGCAGGGTGAGTCGCGTCACCACGCCCAGGCTGCCGCCGCCACCGCCCTTGATACCCCAGAACAACTCGGGGTCTTGGTGCTGATTGACCACCCGCACCTTGCCGTCGGCCGTCACGACCTCCGCCTCCAGCAGGTTGCCCGATGCGCTCCCGAAATTCTTCGAGAAGCTGCCGAAGCCGCCGCTTTGCACCAGTCCGGCCACGCCCACGGTGGTGCAGCCACCACCCTGCACGTAGCGCCCGCCCCGAGTGGTCACCGCGTTATAGGCATCGATCCACATCGCGCCGGACTGGACCGAGACGGCGGGCACCGGCGCCTCTCGGCCTTCACCACCTTGCGGGACGAAGGCGTCGTGCAGGCTCACGGCGTTCATATGGCGCGTCCAGATCAGCAAGGAATCCGGCGCGGCCGAGGTGCCCTGGTAGCTGTGGCCGCCGCCTTTCACCACCAGCCGCAGATGGTGCCTGCGGGCGAAGTTCACGGCGGCGACGACATCCTGCGTGGTCTCGGCGGCTACGGCATAGGCGCTGGGATGCGAGGTCCAGGCATCGGCCCAGCCGCTGGTCTGGGTGAGCGCGGGCTGGTCGCCCAGGTAGTAGGGGTTCTTGATCTGTGCCAGCGCTTCCTGGCACGCCGCGTTCTGCGCGCTGCAGGCTTCGAAGGGCGAGTGCAGCGCCTGCAGCCGGCCGCCCACCGCGTCCTTGAGCTGATTCCACTGCGTCGAGGTCGGCCAGCCGGCATCGCCGGGCCGTACCCGCGAGCGAAGCCCGGCGACCGCTGGGCCGGCCTCCCATGCGCGGGCCACGGTCGGCGACAGCGCCCACGGCAACAGAGGGAGGGTGAGAGCGGCCTTGAGCAGATCGCGGCGATGCATGGACGGACTCCCTGGGCGGATGGATGACGCCACTTTGGACGGTGCCATGGTGGGAACAAGCGCAAGGTGATGAACGGCGGTGGTTCCGGGACGAGCGGTGGGCTGGTGGTGACCGGCGTTGGACATGTCCGCCGGGGTGGACATAATCGAACGCTCCCCTCGTTGCCGGAGCGAACGCATGAAGCGACTGACCTGGCTGGCCCTCTTGCTGATGTCGCTCGTGGCCCCGGCCATGGCGCAGGCGGACAGCCAGCCCTCCTCGCACTGGATCCCGGACATCGAAGCCTTCGTGGCCGCCGACCGCGAGCATCCGCCGATGTACCACAGCGTGCTGTTCATCGGCAGCTCGTCCATCCAGTTCTGGAAGTCGCTGGCGGAAGACTTTCCCGGCATCCCGGTGATTAACCGCGGCTTCGGTGGCTCCGCGCTGCCCGATTCCACTTATTACGCCGACCGTATCGTGTGGCCGTACAAGCCCGCCGTGATCGTGATGTATGCCGGCGACAACGACGTCAACGATGGTGCGACGGCCGGGCAGGTGCTCGCCTCGTTCCAGCAGTTCGTCGCCCGTGCGCGCCAGGGCGTGCCCGGAGTGCCGATCGTCTACATCTCGATCAAGCCCAGCGTCGAGCGCGTCGCGCTGTGGCCGGCCATGAAGGCCGCCAACGACAGGATCCGCGACTGGGCAGCCACGCAGAAGGATGTCCGCTTCGTCGACATCGCCCCCGTCATGCTCGACGCGCAAGGCAAGCCGCGGGCGGAACTGTTCCGGCCCGATGGCCTGCACATGCTGCCGGCCGGCTATGCCCTGTGGATCGCCGCGTTGAAACCCGTGCTGGCTGACTACGGCTTCGTGATCCGATCAGGCACCTGACGGCATGCTCCGGTGCGCACAGCCTGAGTGCATAACTTTCTGCGTTTGGTCGCATGAACCTGTGTGGGTGTTCGGCTAGCCTGCGCCGACAGCCAACAGGGGGTGTCATGGTCGGTCGCTGGTGTTTCGTGGCGGTAGGGATGTGGTGTGGTGCGGTGTTTGCAGAATCGTTGCCGGCACCGGCACTGAAGGCGGGCGACAACTGGGTCTACGTCGATACCGTGGAAACGGGTCCGCAAGGCTGGTCGCGCAAGAACGAGTCCATCACCGTGGAGCGTGTCGACGCTGACAGCATGCTCGTGTCGATCAGGCAGGAGGGCTCCACGCAGCCGCCGGTAGAACGCCTGGTCGGGCGGGACTGGAGCCGCTCGCGTGACATCAACGGTACGCAGCAGGTGGTGAACCGCCCGCTGGTGTTCCCGCTGTCATCCGGCAAAAAGTGGCGCGTGGAGTACACGGAAGCCAATCCGAACCGGCAGCACACCAGCGAAACCTTCAGCAGCGAACTCACCGTGGTCGGCTGGGAGGACGTACAGGTGCCGGCCGGTTCCTTCAGGGCGATGAAAATCGAGGCGCAGGGGCAGTGGAGCGCGGTTGTCGCCCCGGCCGTATCGACCGACTCCCATGGCCAGGTGGATGCCGGTGGCGCGGTGAGCCTGTCGCAGAGCCAGGTCACGCGTCCGCGCACGACCAGCGGGCGCATGTACAAGGCATTCTGGTACGTGCCGGAGCAGAAGCGCTTCGTGAAGGCCGTGGAGGAGTATTACGACAGCAAGGGCGTGCGTTCCTCCCGGTACACCGAAGAGCTGCAGTCGTCCAAGGTTTCCGGATGACCGTCAGGCGCGGCGATCAGTAAACCGTTGCCCGCGCCTGCACGAAGGCGAAGAAAAACACCGCGTTCGGATCGTTGCGCACGGCCTGCAGCTCGCGGCGCATGCCCTCCACCGTCGCGGTGTCCACCTTGCCGGTGGCCACCAGCTGGTCGGCCGCCGACAGCAGCAACTCCTCCCAGAACTCGATCATCTGCTTGCGCTTGCCGGGCTGGCGGTTGTCGAGGTGGAAGCTCTTCACCTCGGTCTGCACGTCGCGATAGCCGCCGGCCAGCAGCAGGTTGCCCAGCTTGGCGCCGATGAACGGATCACCGCCACTGTCGTACTGGTGGTCGTTGAAGGCCATCCAATAGCGCAACAGGTTGGGCGAATACGGGTCGAGGAAGAAAGAGGAATTGAGCACCTCGGTCACGTAGATGACGGCGCCCGGGCTCAGCACCCGCCGCAGCTCGCTCAGCACGCGCGCCGGGCTGGGCATGTGCTCCAGCACCCAGCACAGGTAGGCCGCGTCGAAGCTGCGGTCGGCGAAGGGCAGGTCGGTGGCGTCGGCTTGCTGCAGGGTGTAGCGCGCGCTGCACCATGCGGTGGTGGCAAGGTTCTTCTCCGCCGCCGCCAGTTGCGCCGCGGAAAGGTCCACACCCGTCACGTGCAGGTTGGGAAAGCGGCGCAGCAGGATTTCCGTCTGCGCCCCGACCCCGCTGCCGATCTCCAGCAGGCGCGAGGCCTCGCTGTAGTCGATGCGATTGAACAGGATGGTCTCGAACATGCGCGCCTGGCGCATCAGTCGTGACTGTTCCTCGGGCGAAAAGCCATGGATGTAGGGAAATTCACCCGTGACGATGCTGTTCATGGTGCAGGCCTGCGTTTGAATCGCGACGGAAGCCACGATACGCCATCGGGCGTCGACGGAAGGTGGCGGTCAGCGGGAGGCCGCGCCCGACTGTGCCATGGGTTGAGCCGCCGGATGCATCTCGATGAAGTCGAGGATGTCGCCCAGTATCGGCGTGTCGCCATGCAAGGGACGGGACAGCGCGAACAGCAGGATCTCGTGACCCACGCCGGGATAGAGCTTCAGGGTCACTTCTTCATGTTGCGCGACCATGGCGCGGTTCATCGAGATGGCATTGGAAGGCTCCACCTCGTGATCGTCGATGCCCTGCAACAACAGCATGGGGGGCTCGGCGCCCTGAACGAAGGCGACGGGCTCGCCCTGGCGCTGTTGTTCGGGCGTTGGTCCGAAGGCGCCGATCATGTCCTGGTCGTCCGCCGGTACCGGTACGAAGTCGTAGCAGCCGGCGAGGCCGATAAAGCCGGCGAGATCCTTCGGGTGCATGCCGTGAGCGCCGAGCCACGACGGGTCGGTGGCGAGCAATGCCGAGATCTGGCCGCCGGCCGAGTGCCCCATCACAAACATATCGTCCGCGTTGCCGCCGAACTCGTGGGCGTGGGCATGTGCCCAGGCCACGGCATTCGCTGCGTCCTGCATGAAGCCCGTCAGACCCACCTGCGGCACCTTGCGGTAATCCGGAACGACCACCGTCACGCCGCGCGCCGCCAACGCCGTGCCGACGAAGCGATACCACGCTCGTTCGCCGTGCGTCCAATCGCCGCCGTAGAAGAACACCACCACCGGCGCGTGTTCCGCATGAGCTGGCGTATAGACGTCCAAAGCAAGATGGTGGTCGGCGTCGAACTCGATGCCCCGCCGCTCCTGGAGGTCCTTGTGTTGATCGGTGGTATTGAGGCCCGCGAACAGCGTCGCCTCGCAGCCGCCAAGCAACACGGCCACGCACAACCCCAGCCATCGACCCAGCGTGGCGTAAGCAAGGCGTTGGCGTGAAGGGTGGCGCGGCATGACTGTGGCGTGGCGTGTAAGCGATGGAGTACCGATGATGCCCCAGGCGCTTGCGCAAGGGTTTGCGATCCTACCCTGCGTGAGGCTCAGGAGCGCTGTTTCGATTCCTCGCTGTCATTCCCTTCGCGCAGGCAACGGTGAAGCAACCATGGGGCTACGCAGTGATCTTCCGTCGCACGTAGCGCTTGCTCAAAATCTCGCTTGAACGCCCAAGCCCCTCACCGTCATTCCGGCGCACCCCACAAAAGGGGGCAAGGGCCGGAATCCAGTGGCCTCTGTATCGGGTTTTCGCGAAGCAGCCCCAGGGCTGGTCGGCTCCGGCCACTATTCAACGTAGTCGCCACTGGATTCCGGCCCTTGCCCCCTTTTGTGGGGTGCGCCGGAATCCAGTGGCAGGATGGGGGATCTCGAACAGGCTCTTAGGCTGCCAGCCGATCCTGGTCGCCCAAAACCGCAAAATACTCGCGCGTCAGCTGCAACTGCTCGACGGCACTTTCCGCCCGGTTCACTACGCTACGGAACGCGGCATTTTCGGGACGGTCCTTCGCATACCAGCCCAGGTGCTTGCGCGCGATGCGCACGCCCTGCAGTTCGCCGTAGAACGCGTAAAGATGCTCAAGGTGATGCACGAGGATATCGCACACCTCGGCTGGCGTCGGCTCCGGCAGGTTTTCACCGGTGGCGAGGTAATGGGCGATCTCGCGGAAGATCCACGGCCGGCCCTGCGCGCCACGGCCCACCATCACCGCATCCGCGCCGGTCACGTCCAGCACATGCTTGGCCTGTTGCGGCGTCACCACGTCGCCGTTGGCGAAGATGGGGATGCGCACGCTGCCCTTCACGGCGGCAATGGTGTCGTACTCGGCCTCGCCTTCGTACTTGTCGGCACGCGTGCGGCCGTGCACCGCGAGTGCGGCGATGCCGGCGTCCTCGGCGATCTTCGCAATGGTCAGCGCGTTCTTGTTCTGTCGATCCCAGCCGGTGCGGATCTTCAGCGTTACCGGCACGTCCACGGCGTCCACCACGGCCTTCACGATGCGCGCGACCAACGGCTCGTCCTGCAGCAGCGCCGAGCCAGACCACACGTTGCAGACCTTCTTGGCCGGGCAGCCCATGTTGATGTCGATGATCTGCGCGCCGTTGTCCGCGTTGTAGCGCGCGGCTTCGGCCAGCATCGTGGGGTCGTAGCCGGCGATCTGCACGCTCACCGGCTCGGGCTCGCCGTGGTGGTCCATGCGTTGCCGCGACTTGCGCGTCTGCCACAGGCGAGGATCGGCGTTGGTCATCTCCGACACGGCCAGACCCGCGCCCAGCCGTTTGCACAGCAGGCGGAAAGGCTTGTCGGTGACCCCGGCCATGGGCGCGAGCACCACGGGCGGGTCGATGCGGTAGGGGCCGATCTGCATCCGGCCATTGTACCCGGGTAGCGAAACCCCTGTAGGAGCGCACTTGTGCGCGACCGCAGGCTGCCGGGTTGCCTCTCCGTAGGGTTGTCGCGCACAGGGTGCGCTCCCACAGGGAAGAGCGGGGTTAGTGCGCGGCCTTGGCCGCCAGTGCCTGCGCCTGGGCCGGGTCGTGCTTGTGGCGGAACAGCACTAGGAACAGCACCGCCACGATCAGCGAATAGGTGGCGAAGGTCATCCAGATGCCGTGCCAGTCCTTGCTCTGGTCCGGATGGGTGAAGAACGCCTCGATCACCAGGCCGCTGATGGAGCTGCCCAGCACCGCGCCGATGCCATTGGTCATCAGCATGAACAGGCCTTGCGCGCTGGCGCGGATCGAGGGGTCGCTCTGGCCTTCCACGAACAGCGAGCCGGAGATGTTGAAGAAGTCGAACGCCATGCCGTACACGATGCACGACAGCACGATCATCCACAGGCCCGGACCCGGGTCGCCATAGGCGAACAGGCCGAAGCGCAGCGTCCACGCCAGCATGCTGATCAGCATCACCGTCTTGATGCCGAAGCGGCGCAGGAAGAACGGAATGGCAAGGATGAACAGCGTTTCGGACACCTGCGAGATGGACATGATGATGGCCGGGTAGCGCACGGCCACCAGGTCCTTGTACGCGTCCATCTGCGCGAAGTCGTGCAGGAATGTATCGCCATACGCGTTGGTGAGCTGCAGCGAGGCGCCCAGCAGCATGGCGAACAGGAAGAACACCGCCATGCGTGCATCGCGGAACAGCTTGAACGAGGTCAGGCCGAAGGTATCCAGCCACGACTGGTTGGCCTTGCGCTGGAAACGCGGCGGGCAGGGCGGCAGCGTGAAGGCGTACAGGCCCAGCGCCAGCGCGGCGGCGGCGGCCACGTAGAACTGGCCCGAGGAGGTTTCCAGGCGCATCAGGCTCACCGTCCACAGCGCGGCGATGAACCCCACCGTGCCCCACACGCGGATCGGCGGGTAGTCGCGCACCACGTCCTTGCCGTCGCTCTTGAGCGCGTTGTACGCCACGGCGATGGCGAGCGAGATGGTCGGCATGTAGAACATCATGTTGATCAGCATCACCCAGAACATCAGGCCGGGCGACTGAATCATCGGCACGGCGCACAGCACGGCGGCGCCGCAGATATGGAAGATGCCGTAGAGCTTCTCGGCATTGATGTACTTGTCCGCGATCACGCCCGCGATGGACGGCATGAACAGCGAGGCGATGCCCATGGTCGAGAAGATCGCACCGAACTGCGCGCCCGACCAATGCTTGGTCTGGAACCAGTACGCGCCGATGGTAATGAGCCACGACCCCCACACGTAATATTGCAGGAAGTTCATGGCGGTCAGGCGCAGTCGCAGGCTCATCAGCGTATTCGTGTGCTTCAAACGGTGGTGGACGAAGGGGCGGCGCGCTCCCGCCCCCAGGCCGGGTGCGGGCCTGGCGGGCGAGCCGAAGATCCCCTGCAAACGGCCTGGAACAACCCGGGACCGTGCCAAAATAGCGGCAGCCTAGAGGACCGCCGCAGTGGCGACAAGCTGCGCCGCCGCGAAATATTGCGATCCGATTTCCCCGGGAGACCCCTGTGAACCTGTTCCTGACCATTGCCGTGGTGCATCTGGTGGCCCTGTCGAGTCCCGGTCCCGACTTTTTCTTCGTGTCGCAGACGGCGGTGAGCCGCTCGCGGCGGCAAGCGATGTTCGGTGTCATCGGCATCACCCTCGGCGTCGTCGTGTGGTCGGCGCTGGCGCTGGCGGGGCTTCAGCTGGCGCTGCAGCGGTTGGCCTGGCTGGAACGCCTGATCGCCGTTGCCGGTGGCCTTTACCTGGTGTGGATGGGGTTGAAGATGTTGCGCGGCGCATTCAAGGCGCCGGCCACGCAGGGCGAGCCCGTGCAAGTCCTGCAGCAGAGCGACTGGGCCACCCTGCGCGCCGGCCTGCTCACCAACCTGTCCAATCCCAAGGTGGTGATCTACTTCGGCAGCGTGTTTTCAGCCTTCCTGGGTGATCGCGTGAGCGTGGGCGCGCGCTGGGGGCTCTGGAGCATGGTCGTCGCCGAAACGCTGCTGTGGTTCACCCTGGTGGCCGGCGTGTTCGCGCTGCCGGCCATGCGTCGCGGCTATCTCAGGCTCTCGCGTTGGATCGATGGCCTGGCCGGCACGGTGTTCGTGGCGTTCGGCCTGCACCTGATTTTCGCTCGCAAGGGGTAAGAGACTGCGACTGACCACTTAGCGACTTTACGATTGAGCCTCGCTAAGGGTTAAGGCAGCAGCTTGCCTGGATTGAGGATGCCCTCAGGGTCGAACGCCGCCTTCACGTTGCGCATCAGGTGCAGGGTGGAAGGCTGCAGCGCGAGCGGCATGAACTCCTTCTTGACCAGCCCGATGCCGTGTTCGCCCGACAGTGTGCCTTCGAGCGAGATCACCAGCGCGAAAATCTCAGCCAGGCAGGCGTGGGAGCGTTCGCGTTCCGCATCGTCGCGCGGCAGCAGGTTCACGTGCAGGTTGCCGTTGCCTGCGTGGCCGAAGCTCACGATCAGCACGTCGTGTTTCTTGGCCAGCTGTTTGATGCCATCCACCAGTTCCGGCAGACGGCTGACCGGCACGACCACGTCTTCGTTGATCTTGTTCGGCGAGATGGTGCGTTGTGCCGGGGATAGTGCTTTGCGCGCAGACCACAAGGCTTCGGTTTCCTTCGCGGTCTCGGCCACGCGCAGGTCTTCCAGTCCTTCGCCGCGCGCAGCGCGCGACACGGCGTCCACCGCGCTGGGCAGCGTCTCCGGTTCGCCATCCACTTCGATCATCAGCATGGCGCCGGCCAGCGGCACGCCGTCACCACCATAGTCGCGCGCGAGCTTCAGCGCGACGTCGTCGATGAACTCCAGAGCGCACGGCGTGACCGGCTGCGCCATGATGCGTGCCACCGCGCGCGCGGCAGCGGAAACGTCGCGGTAGGTGGCGCGGATGGTGCGCAGGGCCGACGGCTTGGGCGTGAGCTTCAGCGTGGCTTCGGTGATCAGCGCCAGCGTGCCCTCCGAACCGATCAGCAGGCGCGTCAGGTCATAACCGGTGGCGCCCTTGCTAGTGTAGGTGCCACAGCGGAAGCCTTCGCCGGTGCCTGCGACGGCGCGCAGGCCCAGCGTGTTTTCGCGCGGACTGCCGTATTTCACAGTGCGCGGTCCCGCCGAATTGCAGGCGAGGTTGCCACCGATGCTGCACCAGGGCGATGAGGAGGGGTCCGGCGGCCAGAAAAAGCCGTGGGGCTTCAGTGCCTGCTGCAGGTCGCCGTTGAGCACGCCGGGCTCCACCACGGCAAGGCGATTATCCGGATCGATGCGCAGGATGCGGTTCATGCGCTCGAAGCTCACCACCACACCGCCTTCCACCGGCACCGTCGCGCCGGTGGTGTTGGTGCCGCGCCCGCGCCCGATCACCGGCACGCGATGCGCGCGGCAGGCCTGCATCAGCGCCTCGGTCTGTTCGTGCGTGGTGGGAAACACCACGGCATCGGGCAGGGCGTTGCGGCGCGAGTTGTCATAGGCGTAGGCGAGGCGCTCGGCCATGCCGGTGGCCATGGCATCACCGGGAAAGAGTTGGCTGAGGGCGTCGAGCAGGGCGGCGGGCAGGTTCATGGGGCAAGTATCCCACTCCACCGCGCCGGTCGCTCTGGGAGGCGGCTAGCCGGCGATGTGCGCGACCGGCGCGTTCGTGCGTGTTGGCGGTGGCGTTGGTATGGCGGGTAGCAAGGCTTCGATCCGTTGGCGCACATAGGGATAGAACGGGTTGGAGCTGATGCGCAGGACTGCGTCGAGGTTCAGGATCAGCGCACCGCGCTCGCCACGCGGCGCCGCCGTGCCCAGGCGGATGCCGTAGTCCTCCGACATGTCCGGCTCGGTGCCGTACAACGGATCGTTAGGTGGAAACGGCAGGGCGATGTGCGAGAGCGAGAAGATATTGTCCGGATACCGGATGGGCAGCGGCGTGGCAGTCGCTGTCGTCTGGCCGGCTTCCGTGGTGCGGGCAACAGTGTGGTCGTCGTTCTCCGCGGTATTGCTGACCACCGTGGCGCGATACGACTGCGGGCCGGATGGCAGCATGCGGTTGAGCGCCATGAGCGAGGCCGGCTTCAGCAAGGTATCGAAGCGATGGTCGCGGTTGACATCGAACAGCACGACTTCGCTGCCATTCGCCGGCAGGTGGGCATAGAGCGTGCGCATCACGGCGGAAGCGCTCACCGTATCGTCCACCACCGACTGGAAGGTGAGGATGGGCGGCAGGCGGGAGAGTTGCTTGCCGCGCGCCATGCGCAGCACCTGGCTGCGGATGGCATCGGTCAGCAGGTAGGACTGCCGTGCCGCGTTCACCGGAAACGAGTTGTACTTGTACGGGTTGTATTCCGGCAGCAGGTCCAGCCACGCCGCCTTGGCGAATCGCGGCAGCAGGGCCGGCAGGCCGGCCAACCCGGCGAATCGCGCGAAGCGGGTAACGCCGATCATCGGTGACAGCAGGACGAGCCGCGTCGGCATGGTCAGTTCATGGTGCTCGCAGGCATCCAGCGTGTACTTCACGGCGAGCGCGCCACCGTTCGAATAGCCGACCATGTGAATGGGCAAGTCCGGCCCTACGCGGCGACGCGCCTCGCGCATGGCCAGCCGGGTTGCCGCCAGCCAGTCGGGCCAGTCCACCCGGGTGAGTGAGGCAGGCACGGTGCCATGCCCGGGCACGCGCAGCCCGATGGCGACGAAGCCGTGCGCGCGGTACAGCTCGGCGATGTCGCGCAGGCTGTACGGTGAATCGGTCAGGCCATGGATCAGCACCACGGCACCGACCGGCGTGCCGGTGGGTTCCAGTACGTACGAGCGGTTCCAGTCGTGCGCGAAATGCCCCGGATACATCGGCGCGCCCTGGAAATACCGGTTGGTCGCGACACGCTCGGAAGGTTCGAGCTTGTCCGTGACCTCGGTCTTCACCTGGTCGAACGCGTGTTGTTCCGCCGCCAGATAGCCTGTCCAGTCGGTAGCGTCGAGCTGCGAGGGCGTGAGCTCATCGGGAACGAAGGTCTGCCATGGGGCCAACGGGTCTCCCTGTTGTGAATCCCAGGCTCGGATGCCAAGTAGCGAGACCAGGAATACCAGGGCGACGATGGACGTCCATTTGCCGATCTTGATCAAGGCGCGAAGCATGCGGTCCCCGTGGGCGGGGCCACCGGAGGCGGCCAGCATTCACAGTGTGCCCGAGAAAGCATGGGGAAACCGTAGAAGCTTCCTAAGGCTGGCTTCGGGGGTGTCGTGGCACCTTCTCGAGGGAATTCGCCTGGCCGACGTCGATCGTTCAGCAGCTTTCAAAGGCATGGCGCCAGTGCGCCATGCGCGCGTTGGCGCCCGCACCGTCATAGCTGACGACATCGAAGCGGCACGCGTGTTGGGCGTGCTTCGGATGAGTCGAGAGCCACAGCTGCGCCGCGGCGACCAGACGCGCCTGCTTGCTGGCGGTGACCGAGGCGGCTGCGCCGCCGTGGCTGGCGTGCAGGCGGTGGCGCACTTCGACGAACACGACCGTGTCGCCCTCGAGCATCACCAGGTCGAGTTCGCCGTAGCGCGTGGTGTAGTTGCGATCCAGCAGGACGAAGCCTGCGCGCTGGAGTTCCACGCAGGCCCGTTGTTCGAAGGCGGCGCCCGCGGCGCGCATCAATGCGAGGTCGGCTGCTCGCTCTGCAGCTGCGGCGTGCCGCTGGCATCCGTCGGCGGAGCGAGGGCGGGCGCCGAATCCATCTGCAGGCTGCCGTTGAGCGGACGGGCGAGGCCATCCTGGAACTTGGCCCACACCATGACGCGCCGGATGCGGCCGAACTGGTCGGAGGTCAGCTGTCCGCTGGCGCCCGGCAGGTAGCTGCCAGGATGCGCGCGCAGCCAATCGATGTACGGCGCGAGATTCCACGCGTCCATGCCGAACGCGAACAGGCGCGCCGACGTGCCGCGTGCGGCGGGCAGCTGCGAGGCGATGTCGGCATGGTTGGGCAGGCCCGGCTGCGCGTCGAACAGCCACGGCGAATCGCAGAACTCCACGCCTTCCAGATCGCGGTTGGCGCTTGCATCGTCGGTGCCAGCATAGATATGCGAGGTGCCGAACACCGGCAGGTTGATGTGGGCCAGCTTGAGCTGCGGCAGCAGCAGGCGCGCCTGTTGCGGACGCATGCTGATGAACAGGCCGGTGGTGTTGGGCGTGCCCGGCGGGTTGCCGTTGTCGGTCGGCATGCCGAGGCCGCTGATGGTCGAGGCGAAGTTGACCCCGCTGCCATTGAGGTTGCCCGCGCCGGACAGCTTGCCGCCACGCGCTTCCAGTTCGGCCTTGAACGACTTGGCGGCGCGTTGCGCGAAGTCGTCGTTGCTCACGATGACGAACGCCGTGGTGATGCCGTTCTCCACCATGTGGTCGGCCGCCTGGGCGCCTTCCGTTTCAGGCAGCAGGCCGAATTCGCTGACGCCGCTGGCAGGCAGGCTCTTGTCGTCCGGATGGTTGAGCGCGAGCAACGGCACGGGCAGCTGGGGCAGGCCGAACAGCGCGGATACTTCGCCCCGTGTCAGCGGGCCGATGACGAGCTGTGCGCCATCGGTGACGGCTTGCTGGTATGCCTTGATGGCACCGGCAGCCGTGCCATTGCTGTCATAGATGCGCACGGGCGGACGCGGCGTGTGATTGCGCGCGGAATCGGCATAGGCAGCGAAGAAGCCTTCGCGGATGGCGGTGCCGGCGGCGCCGAGGTTGCCGCTGGTCGGCAGCAGCAGCGCGACGCGCGAGGGCATCTTGAAGCCTTCGCGGACGTTGGCGCCTTCGCCCGGGATCATGGTGCCCACTTCCTGCTCCAGCGCAGGCGCGGGACGGGCCACGGCGACGCCGAGCTGGGTCAGCGCCTCGTTTACCCACGGCAGCATGCGGTCACCCGGTTGCATCGCGGCGGCGCGCTGCTTGAGCGGATCGACGCCGAGCTTGCCGAGCAGCGCCACGACCTGCTTGCGGTTCTGTGCCTGGTCCAGTCCGCTCAGCTGGCCATCCATCTCCACGCGGGAGCGTGCGGCGCCCCACAGATCGCCCGTCTGTTCCATAGCCTGCGAGCGAAGCTCCAGCAGGCGCAGGTTGAGCGTGGGCGGCACGCTGATGTTGGGCTGCGTGGTGAGCTGCAGCGCGCGCGCAGCGTTGTGCTGTTTCAACGCCCACTCGGCCTGCAGCAGGTCCAGTCGCGAGGGCTCGTCGCCGGTGAGGCGCTGGCGGCGGATGGTGTCGAGCAGGGGTGCGGCGCGATCGAGCTGGCCTTCCTGCCGGTAAGTCTCGGCGGCCAGCAACTGGTAGTGGTCGCGATTGCTGCCGGTCTGGGCCAGCGTGAGATACGCCTGGGCGGCTTCGTCGAGCTTGCCCTGCTGGACCAGGGCGTCGGCTTGCTCACTCGCCGCGATCTCGGCAGGCGACCTTTGCGCTGCCGGCGGTACGCAACCTGCAAGTGCCAGAGAAATCAGCAGGGCAACGCCTGCGGCGCGGTACAAGCGCATGGCCAAATCCCTTCGAGCTTTTTTGACGACATGGTCGGCGAATGGGCGATGATAGCCCATTGGAACGCCGCTCCACGGCGCAGGAAGCAGCAAGATGTCACAAATTCAGCCTGGTCTGCTTTGGGTGGTCGCCACGCCGATCGGTCATCGGGATGACTTTTCCGCACGTGCTATTGAAACGTTGCGTAAGGTCGCGGTGATCGCCGCCGAGGACACCCGGCACAGCCGTCCATTGCTGATGCATTACAACATCGGCACGCCGCTGGTGGCCCTGCATGAACACAACGAGCGCGAGGTGGTGGACGCCATCGTCAGGCGCCTGCTGGGCGGTGAATCGGTAGCGCTGATTTCCGATGCGGGCACGCCGCTGATCAGCGACCCGGGCTTTCGCCTGGTGCGCGCCGCGCGCGCGGCGGGCATCCGTTGCGTGCCCGTGCCTGGTGCCTGCGCGGCCATTGCCGCACTTTCAGTGGCCGGCCTGCCCAGCGATCGGTTTGTGTTCGAAGGTTTCTTGCCGCCCAAGGCCGCCGCGCGACGCTCGCGTTTGCAGGAACTTGCGGGCGACGCGCGCACGCTTATCTTTTATGAGTCCTCGCATCGCGTGGCCGAAAGCCTGGCCGACATGCGCGATGTATTCGGCGAGGCGCGCGAAGGCGTGCTGGCCCGCGAACTGACGAAGCTGTTCGAAACCGTGATTGGCGAACCGCTGGGCGAGCTGGCGACGCGTGTTGCGAATGACCCCGACCAGCAGCGCGGCGAGTGCGTGATTCTCGTGGCCGGACGCGGTGAAGAGGCGGATGCACGCGAGGCGGAAGGGCGGCGCGTGTTCGCCATCCTGCGCGAAGAACTGCCCCCGGCGAAGGCGGCCAAGCTGGCCGCGGCCATCACAGGGGCGCCGCGCAAGCTGCTCTATGAGGGCTGATTGCCCCTGAAAAGACCGATTCTCTGAGGTTTTGAGCGCCGCGTTCCATTAGAATGGGCGGCGGAGTCGGCCGGGCAGTCGCGTCGCGCGCAAGCGCGTCGAGGAAAGTCCGGGCTCCATAGGGCAAGGTGCCAGGTAACGCCTGGGCAGCGCGAGCTGACGGCCAGTGCAACAGAGAGCAGACCGCCGAACGGCATCTTCGGGTGCGCGTGGTAAGGGTGAAAGGGTGCGGTAAGAGCGCACCGCGTGCGGGGCTAACGCCGCATGGCACGGTAAACCCCACCTGGAGCAAGACCGAATAGGGGAACGATAACGCGGCCCGCGTTGTTCCCGGGTAGGTTGCTGGAGCCTGGCGGTGACGCCAGGCCGAGAGGAATGACTGTCGCGCCGCAAGGCGTACAGAACCCGGCTTACAGGCCGACTCCGCCTCCTTCACGACCGGTCGTCACCGCCGTGCCCCCTGTGGGCAGGGTGGTGACGGTCGCGTATGGCGGGCCATGAATGGCGATTCATGTCCGGGGCCTTCAGGGGCGGCCGGAAGCGTGACGGATGGCACGGTTGCGGATCAAAAAATCCTAGCCATTCAAACACCTTGGGGTGTTTCCTCAGAAAGGGCTGGAATTACTGCCACATCACCGCCTTTCTCATTGATTCACAAGAAAAATTTCCTTGACAGTCTCAGGGGGCGAGACTATCGTGGGTTCCTGTGTGAAATCGTGGGAATTCGTGGAGCCATACGGTCGTGTTCCAGGGCGAAACCGCCATCACCGTTGACGACAAGGGCCGGCTGGCCATACCGACCGCGTACCGCGAGTTGGTGGCCGACGCCTGCGCCAATCGTCTGGTGATCACCTACAACCCCTTCGAGTCGGGCTGCCTGTGGCTGTTCCCGTACGCGGAGTGGGAAAAGGTGCGCGACCAGGTCAACGGACTTTCCAAGGTCAAGGCGGCCCACCGCGACATGCAGATGAAGCTGGTGGGTGCCGCGGCCGTGGTCGAGCCTGATTCCGCCGTGCGCATCCTGTTGCCGGCAAGCCAGCGCGCGACCACCGGCATCGAGAAGAAGGCGGTTCTGCTGGGCATGGGCAACAAGTTCGAGCTTTGGAGCGAACAAGCCCACCTGGCCAAGATCCGCCAGACCATCGGCGAAGACGAGATCACCGACGACATGGCGGAGCTGCAGCTGTAACCGGCAACGGTGGCGGCGCAGTGGAGTAACGGGACGGGAGCGGGAGTGCGAGCGGCATGGCCGAGCGTTTAGTGCACATCCCGGTGATGCTGGGTGAAGCAGTGGAGGGTCTCGCCGTGCAGGCTGGCGGGCGTTATCTCGATGGCACCTTTGGACGCGGCGGCCACGCCCGCGCCGTGCTGTTGCGCCTCGGGCCGGACGGCCGCCTGTTGCTGATGGACCGCGACCCCACCGCCATCGCTACGGCGCAGACCGAGTTCGCCAGCGACCCGCGCGTGTCCATCCGGCACGCCAACTTCTCCAGCATGGCCGAGTGGAGCGAAACCGCCGGCGGCCTCGACGGCATCCTGCTGGACCTTGGCGTGTCCTCGCCCCAGCTCGACGAAGCCGCGCGCGGTTTCAGCTTCATGGCGGATGCGCCGCTGGACATGCGCATGGACACCACCCAGGGCGAGAGCGCGGCGGACTTCCTCGCCCATGCGTCGGAGAAGGAGATCGCCGACGTGCTGTGGATCTACGGCGAGGAGCGCTTCAGCCGCAAGATCGCCCGCGCCATCGTCGAAGACCGCGCCGAAAACCCCATCACGCGCACCGGCCAGCTTGCCGCGCTGATCGAGCGCCTGATCGGTCGCCGCGAGCCCGGCAAGCACCCGGCCACCCGCAGCTTCCAGGCGCTGCGCATCCGCGTGAATGGCGAACTGGAGGCGCTCGACCGGGGCCTCAACGCTGCGCTCGATCTGCTCAAGGTCGGCGGCCGCCTCTCCATCATCAGCTTCCACTCGCTGGAAGACCGCGCGGTGAAGCTGTTCATCCGCGACCATTCCGGCCGCGTGCAGGGCAGTCGCCGCGGCCCGCCGGTAGCGGCCGCGCCGGCACGCCTCGCCGCTGTCGGCAAGGCGCAGTTTCCCTCGGAACAAGAGCTGTCCGTCAATCCGCGCTCCCGCTCGGCGGTGCTGCGCGTGGCGGAGAAGCTCGCATGAAGGTACTCGGCGGCCTCTTCATGCTCATCCTGATCGCGGCGGTGCTTTCCAGCGCCATCACCGTGGTGTGGACGCGTCATGAGAGCCGCGTGCTGTTCGTCGAGCTGACCCGGCTGCAGAACCAGCGCGACGACCTCAACATCGAATACGGCAAGCTGGAGCTGGAGCAGGCCACCTGGGCCGAGCCGCGTCGCGTGGACGACGAGGCGCGTCAGGCGCTGGGCATGGTCAATCCCAAGCCGCAAGACATCCAGCTGGTGCGTCGATGAAGCCGCGCCCGCGCATGTCCTCACCCTCCCGCCGCCACGCCGCGGCCCCGAGTGCCCGCCGCCGCATGCTGGTGGTGGGCTGCGTGCTTGCCGCCGCCTCGCTGGGCCTGGTGGCGCGTGCGTTCGACATGCAGGTGGTGCGCAAGGACTTCTACCAGAACCAGGCGGACGCCCGCATCCTGCGCGAAGTGCCCATCGCGGTGTCGCGCGGCACCATCTTCGACCGCAACGGCGAGCCGCTGGCGGTGTCCACGCCGGTGGTGTCGATCTGGGCGAACCCGGCCGAGGTACTGGACAACGAAGACAAGCTGCCGGCGCTGGCCAAGGCCATCGGCATGGATACCGAAGCGCTGAAGCAGTATCTGCAGCAGCGTTCGGAGCGCGAGTTCGTCTACCTCAAGCGCCAGATGTCGCCGGATGCAGCCCAGGTCGTGCTCGATCTCAGCGTGCCGGGCGTGAATGGCCAGCGCGAGTTCCGCCGTTTCTATCCGTCCGGCCCGGTGATGGCGCACGTATTGGGCTTCACCAATATCGACGACCATG
The DNA here is from genome assembly GCF_000725385.1 of Dyella japonica A8. Taxonomy (NCBI): domain Bacteria; kingdom Pseudomonadati; phylum Pseudomonadota; class Gammaproteobacteria; order Lysobacterales; family Rhodanobacteraceae; genus Dyella; species Dyella japonica. Next base: position 1,492,937 of record NZ_CP008884.1, read on the forward strand.
GCCAGGAAGGCCTGGAGCTGGCGTTCGACGACTGGCTGGCCGGCAAGGAAGGGCGCAAGCGCGTCATCCGCGATCGCCAGGGTCATGTCGTGGAAGATCTCGACCTGGTGCGCGCGCCGCAGCCGGGTCGCGACATCACGCTCAGCATCGACCGCCGCATCCAGTTCCTGGCCTATAACGAACTGAAGAACACCATCCAGCAGTCGGACGCCGATTCCGGCTCGGTGGTGATCATCGACGTACGCAACGGCGAAGTGCTGGCCATGGTGAACTGGCCGACCTACAACCCGAACGCGCTGCGCGGGAGCAACCCGTCCAGCCGCCGCAACCGCGCGATGACCGACGTGGTGGAACCCGGTTCCACCATCAAGCCGATCCTGATGGCTGCGGCCTTGTCCAGCGGCAAGTACACGCCGACCGGGCCGCTGGTCGATACCGGCAACGGCCACTTCTTCTATATCCGCAAGGACATCCGCGACACGCACTCGAACGGCATGCTGTCGCCCACCGGCATCATCGCCAAGTCCAGCAACATCGGCGCCGCCAAGGTCGCGCTGACGCTGGACACCGGCCTGATGTATGAGACCTATCATGCGTTCGGCTTCGGCGCGAGCACCAACAGCGGCTTCCCTGGTGAGGCGTCTGGCTATCTCAAGCCGGGCAAGGGCTGGGGCATGCTGGAGAAGGCGATTCTGGCGTATGGCTATGGCCTCAACGTAACGCCGCTGCAGCTCACCAACGCTTACGCAACCATCGCCGACAACGGCGTGATGCATCTGCCCACCTTCGTGAAAGGCTCGGACAACGAGGCCAAGCAGATCATCGATCCCAAGGTCGCCAACCAATTGGTGCAGATGATGGTGGCGGTAACACAGCCGGGCGGTACCGGTGCGCCGTACGCCTGGATTGCCAACTATGGCGTGGCCGGCAAGTCCGGAACGGCGCACAAGGCGACGGCCGGCGGCTATTCCAACAGCAATTACAGCTCCGCCTTTGCCGGCGTCGTGCCCGCCTCCAACCCGCGTCTGGCGGCGGTGGTGATCGTCGACAACCCGAGGAAGGGCAGCTACTACGGCGCGCTGGTTTCCGGTCCGGTGTTCTCCAAAGTCCTGGATGGCGCACTGCGGCTGTTGGACGTGCCGCCGGACAACATCGGTCGCTGGTATGTCGGTGGGCCCCTGCAGGGACAGAACGGCCTGACAGGAAGCAAGCCGCCCACGGTCGAAACCGTGGATGACGCACCGGTCGACGAGGCTCCCCAATGACCGCGCGCCTCGACCAACTGCTCAAGGACATCGCCGAGACCCCGGGTGTCGGCGATATCGTCGTTTCAGGGCTTACGCTCGACTCGCGCCAGGTGCGTCCGGGTGATGCCTTCTTCGCCCTGCGCGGCACCCGCGAGCACGGCATCGCTTTTGCGCGCGGCGCTGTCGAGCGCGGCGCGCGCGTGGTGCTGGCAGAGGCGCCGGCGTCCCACGTGGAAGGCATCGACGCGCCCGTGCTGTGGGTCGATGGCCTGCACGGCAAGGTGAGCGAGATCGCCTCGCGTTTCTTCGGGCGTCCGTCCGAGTCGCTGCGGGTGATCGGCGTGACCGGCACCAACGGTAAGACGTCGACGGTGCAACTGCTGGCGCAGGCGCTGGAACATCTGGGCCATCGTGCGGCAACCATCGGCACGCTGGGCGCCGGTCTGCACGGCCAGCTCCAGGAAGGCGAGCGCACCACGCCGGACGCCATCAACGTGCAGGGCCTGCTGGCCTCGTTCCGCGACGGCGGCGCCACGCACGTGGCGATGGAAGTGTCCTCCCACGCGCTGGAGCAGGGCCGCGTGGCGGCGGTGGCGTTTGATGTCGCCGCGTTCACCAACCTTACGCGCGACCATCTCGACTACCACGGCAGCATGGAAGCCTACGGCGAAGCGAAGGCCCGGCTGTTTGCATGGCCGACGCTGGAGGCCGCAGCGATCAACCTGGACGACGCGTTCGGCCGCGCGTTGGCGGAACGTCTTCCGTCGGGCGTGCGCGCGTTGCGTCTCAGCGCCGAAAACCACGCGGATGCCGACGTGAGCGCCACCCATATCGTCACCTCCGCCGAAGGCCTGGCCTTCGACCTGCACACGCCCTGGGGCAGTCATGCCATCCGCAGCCGCCTGCTCGGCCGCTTCAACGTGGCCAACCTGCTGGCCGTGATTGCCTGCCTGGGCGCGCTGGGTGCACCGTTCGCGCGCATCGTGGAGGCCGTGGAAGCACTGGAGCCGATCAACGGCCGCATGAATCGCCTCGGCGGTGTTGCCGACTTGCCGCTGGTGGTGGTCGATTACGCCCATACGCCGGATGCGCTGGAGCAGGCGCTCAATGCACTGCGCGCGCACTGCGAAGGCCAGTTGGTCTGCGTGTTCGGCTGCGGCGGCGAACGCGATGCGGGCAAGCGCCCTCAGATGGGCGCCATTGCCGAACGCCTGGCGGACCGCATCATCGTTACCGATGACAACCCGCGTGGCGAGGACGGCGACGTCATCGTCGCGCAGATCGTGGCCGGGCTTCGCCAGCCCGACATGGCCATGGTGGAACGTGACCGCGCCAAGGCGATCGGCCTCGCCCTCGCCTCGGCGCAGCCTGGCGACGTCGTGCTGATCGCCGGCAAGGGACACGAGACTTATCAAGAAGGCGCGCACGGCAAGCGCCCGTTCGACGACCTGGCGGTTGCGCGTCAGGCTCTGGAGGGTCGCGCATGATGCGCTTGAGCACCATTGCGCTTTGGACCCGCGGACGCCTGGTGGGCGAAGACGTGGATGTCTCGGGTGTCGCCATCGATACGCGCAAGATCCAGCCCGGCGATCTGTTCGTGGCCATCAAGGGCGAGCGCGTCGATGGCCATGACTTCCTTGCCGACGCACAGTCACGCGGTGCCGTCGCCGCCCTGGTCACACGCAAGGTCGACTCCCCGCTGCCGCAGGTGGTGGTGGAGGACACGGAGCTGGCGCTGGGCGACCTGGCGAGCGCGGTGCGCGCGCAGAGCAATGTGCGCGTCATCGGCATCACCGGCTCCAATGGCAAGACCACGGTGAAGACGCTGACCGCGTCCATCCTGTCCCGTCATGGCCGCACGCACGTCAATGCCGGCAACTACAACAACGAGCTGGGCCTGCCGCTGACCCTGCTGGCGATGCCGCAGGACACCGAATACGCCGTGCTCGAGATGGGTGCCGGCAAGCCGGGCGACATCGCCTACCTCGCCGCCATCGCGCGGCCCGATATCGGCCTCGTGAATACCATCGCGCCGGCGCATCTTGAGCGCATGGGCAGCGTGGAAGGCGTGGCCGAGACCAAGGGCGCGCTGTATCAGGCCTTGCCGGTCGACGGCGTGGCGATCATCAATGCGGACGACGCGTTCGCCAGTTTCTTTACGGGGCTGGCCGGTTCGCGTCGCCAGTTGCGCTTTGCGCTGAATCACAAGGCTGATGTCGGCGCCGATATCGTCGACCAGCGCGTGGATGGCTCGCACTTCGTGTTGAGCACGCCGGTGGGAGACGCGGATGTGCATTTGCCGCTGGCCGGCCGTCACAACATCGCCAACGCGATGGCCGCCGCGTCGATCGCGCTGGCGCTGAACGTGCCGCTCGACACCATCGTGGAAGGCCTCGAGCAGGTGCCGGGCGTCGCTGGCCGCCTGCAGTTCGAGCGCATGCCGGGCGGCTGGACGCTGATCGACGACAGCTACAACGCCAATCCCGGTTCGGTCGGTGCCGCCATCGACACGCTGGCACTCGCCGGTGGCGAGCGCTGGCTGGTGCTGGGTGACATGGCGGAGCTGGGCGAGAACGCCGCTGCGCTGCACGCCGGCATCGGCGAGCGCGCCCGCCAGCATGGCATCGACCGTCTGCTTGCCGTGGGCCCGTTGGGTGCCGCGGCGGTCAAGGCCTTCGGCGAGCGCGGCCAGCACTTCGCCGACAAGGCGGCGCTCATCGCCGCACTCAAGCAACAACTTCATGGCGACGTCACGTGCCTGATCAAGGGCTCGCGTTCCGCCGGCATGGATCAGGTCGTCGTCGCGCTTCGCGACAACAAGGGAAAAGGGGAGGGCACATCCGATGCTGCTTGAACTCGCAGACTGGATGGCACGGCACTTCACCGCCCTGCACCTGTTCCAGTACATCACGTTCCGCACGATCATGGCCGCGCTCACCGCGCTGGCGATGTCGCTGCTGTTTGGTCCTGCGCTCATCCAGAAGCTGGCCGATCTGAAGGCCGGGCAAGTGGTGCGCAAGGATGGCCCGCAGACGCACCTGTCCAAGGCCGGCACGCCGACCATGGGCGGCGTGATGATCCTGCTCGCGGTGACCGTCTCCACCATCCTGTGGACCGATCTGCACAACCGCTACGTGTGGCTGGTGCTGGCGGTGCTGCTCGCCTTCGGCGTGATCGGCTTCTACGACGACTACAAGAAGCTGGTGCTCAAGGACAGCCGTGGCCTCGCCTCGCGCTGGAAGTATTTCTGGCAGTCCGTGTTCGGCCTTGCCGCCGCGCTGTTCCTCTACTACACGGCACCGCAGGCCGTGGGCGCGGCGCCGGTGGCGGAGACGGCCTTGTATGTGCCGCTGTTCAAGCAGGTGGCGCTTCCGCTGGGCATCCTGTTCGTGGTGGTCGCCTACTTCATGATCGTGGGCTTCTCCAACGCAGTGAACCTCACGGATGGCCTCGATGGACTGGCCATCATGCCGACCGTGCTGGTGTCCGGCGCGCTGGGCGTGTTCGCCTACCTCGCGGGCAACCGCCTGTTCTCGGAGTACCTGGGTATTCCGTCGATTCCGGGCGCGGGCGAGCTGGCCATCTTCTGTGGTGCGCTGTCCGGCGCGGGTCTGGGCTTCCTGTGGTTCAACACCTATCCCGCGCAAGTATTCATGGGTGACGTCGGCGCGCTGGCCATCGGCGCCGCGCTGGCCGCCATCGCCGTGATCGTGCGCCAGGAGATTGTGCTGCTGGTGATGGGCGGCGTGTTCGTGATGGAAACCGCCTCGGTGATGATCCAGGTGGCCAGCTTCAAGATGACGGGCAAGCGCGTGTTCCGCATGGCGCCCATTCATCACCATTTCGAACTCAAGGGCTGGCCGGAGCCGCGCGTGATCGTGCGCTTCTGGATCATCAGCGTCGTGCTGGTGCTGATCGGCCTCGCCACGTTGAAGGTGCGCTGACATGCTCTTCGACACCACCCAGGCCAAACGACGACAGGGTCCCCGCGGCAGCTTCGACATGCTGCTGGTGATCGCGCTCGTCGGTCTGGCCTGCGTCGGTGTCGTGATGGTGGCGTCCAGCTCGATCGCCGTGGCCGAGAGCCAGCACATCGGTGCGTTCTACTTCCTCAAGCGCCACCTGCTGTTCCTGACGCTGGGTGTCGTGCTGGCCAGCTTTGCCATGCGTACCGAGCTGAAGTTGCTGGAGAAGCACGCCTACCTGCTGTTCGGTGGTGCGGTGGTTCTGCTGCTGCTGGTGTTTGTGCCGGGCGTTGGCATGCGGCTCAACGGTGCGCACCGCTGGCTCAATTTCCGCATCACCAGTTTCCAGCCGGTCGAGGCGGTCAAGCTGATCCTGGTCATCTACACGGCGAGCTATCTCGTACGTCATCGCGAGAGCGTAGAGACAAGCTTCTGGGGCCTGTTCAAGCCGATCATGGTGGCCGGCATGTTCGTGGTGCTGCTGCTGGCGCAGCCGGACTTCGGTTCGGCGACGCTGATGATTGCGGTGACCATCGGCATGATCTGGATGGGCGGTGCCAAGCCGGTCTACCTCGGCGGCATGGGGCTACCCGTGGTGGCACTGCTGTGGTTCGTGGCGAAGTTCGAGCCGTACCGCATGCGCCGCCTGACTTCGTTCGTCGATCCGTGGGCCGATCCGTTCAATGACGGCTTCCAGCTGACGCAGTCGCTGATGGCGATCGGCCGTGGCGAGTGGACGGGCGTGGGCCTGGGCTCCAGCGTGCTGAAGCTGTCCTACCTGCCCGAAGCGCACACCGACTTCATTTTTGCGGTGATTTCCGAAGAGTTCGGCCTTGCCGGCATCCTGTTCGTGATGGGTCTGTTCGGCCTTGCCGTGGGCCGTGGCCTCTATCTCGGCGTCAAGGGCATGGAGCTGGGCCAGCGCTTCGCCGGCTACGTGGCCTGCGGCATCTCGCTGATGATCGGCCTGCAGGCGATGGTGTCCATTGGCGTGAACCTGGGCGCGCTGCCGACCAAGGGCCTGACCCTGCCGCTGATCAGCTACGGCGGTTCGTCCATCGTGCTGACCTGCGCGATGGCTGGCGTGCTGCTGCGTACCACTTACGAAATCAACCGCGCCATCGATGCGCGCCAGATGGCCGCGCGCATGCCGGCCAACGCGGTGCCCGATGCGAACGCGGCGGCCGCGCCCGCGCGCGAGGCGGTGACCGCATGAGCGCGCCCAAGCCCGTGCTGATCATGGCCGGCGGCACCGGTGGCCATATCTTCCCTGGCCTCGCCGTGGCCGATGCCCTGCGTGCCCAAGGCGTACCGGTGGTGTGGCTAGGTGCCGAGGGCGGCATGGAGACCCGGGTCGTGCCGGCCCATGGCATCGAGCTGGTGACCGTGCCGGTGGCTGGCCTGCGTGGCAAGGGTTGGAAGACGCGCGTGATGGCGCCGCTGATGCTGGCGCGCGCGCTGCTGTCCTCGTTGTCGGCGCTGCGCAGAATCAACCCGCGCAGCGTGCTGTCGATGGGCGGCTACGTGGCCGGTCCCGGTGGCGTGGCGGCACGCATGACGCGTCGCCCGCTGCTGGTGCATGAGCAGAATCGCGTCGCCGGTTTCACCAATCGCAAGCTCGCCGCCCACGCGCAGCGCGTGCTGGCCGGTTTCAGCGACACGTTGCCGAACGCCGAGTGGGTGGGCAATCCGGTGCGTGGCGCCATTGCCGCCTTGCCGCCGCCGCGCGAGCGCATGGCGGGCCGCACGGGCCGCCCGTGCCTGCTGGTGCTGGGTGGCAGCCTTGGCGCGCGCGCGCTCAACATCGCCTTGCCCCAGGCGCTCGCGCTGATGTCGCCGGCACAGCGCCCGGAAGTGTTGCACCAGTGCGGCAATCGCGGCATCGATGAAGCACGCGCGGCCTACGCCAAGGCGGGCGTCGAGGCGCAGATCGTGCCTTTCATCGAAGACATGGCTGGCACCTACGCGTGGGCGGATCTTGCCGTCTGCCGTGCCGGTGCGCTGACCCTTGCCGAGCTCACCGCCGCCGGACTCGGCGCAGTGCTCGTGCCGTTCCCTTATGCGGTGGACGACCACCAGACCCGCAATGCGGAGGCGCTGGTCGCCGCGCATGCGGCCGAATTGATTCAGGAGAAGGATCTGGACGTACAGCAGTTGGCGCAGCGCCTTGAAGCGTTGCTGGATGATCGCGAACGACTGGTCGCGATGGGCGAGGCCGCGCGCACGCTGGCCAAGACCGATGCCGCGGAAGTGATCGCGCGCGCCTGCCTGGAGGTCGTCGCATGACCCCGCGTCGCCTGCTCGCACACGAAGACCTGATGACCACCTTCCGCCGCGTGCATTTCATCGGCATCGGCGGCGTGGGCATGAGCGGCATCGCCGAAGTGCTGCACAACCTTGGTTACGCCGTGTCCGGCTCCGATCGGTCCAATTCGCCGACGGCACAGCGCCTGGCAAGCCTGGGCATCGTGGTGCACGTGGGGCACGCCGCCGAACACATTGGTGATGCGGACGTGGTCGTCACTTCCAGCGCCATCAACGCGGAGAATCCGGAACTGCAGGCGGCCCGCGCCGCGCGCATCCCGGTGGTGCCGCGCGCCGAGATGCTGGGTGAGTTGATGCGCTTCCGTCGTGGCATCGCCATCGCCGGTACGCATGGCAAGACCACCACCACCAGCCTCGCCGCCAGCGTGCTGGCCGAGGCCAACTATGACCCGACCTTCGTGATCGGTGGCCAGCTCAATGCGGCCGGTGCCAATGCACGGCTGGGCACGGGCCAGTACATCGTGGCCGAGGCGGACGAATCGGACGGCTCCTTCCTGATGCTCTCGCCGGTGATCGCCGCGGTCACCAACATCGATGCGGATCACCTGGAGAATTACCAGGGCGATTTCGCGCTGGTGAAGAAGGCCTTCAGCGACTTCCTGCACCGCCTGCCGTTCTACGGCCTGGCCGTGCTCTGCGTGGACGATCCGGAAGTGGCGGAGCTCGCCAAGTCCACCACGCGCCGTGTGATGACCTACGGCATCGACACCAAGGACGCCGACGTGCGCGCGAGCAACCTCTCGCAGCACGGTTTCGAGATGCATTTCGACCTGTGGCTGCCGGGCCGCAACGAGGCGCTGCACGTCAAGCTCAACCTGCCGGGCCGCCACAACGTGCTCAACGCGCTGGCCGCCGCCACCATCGGCTGGCAGCTGGGCGTGGAGGCCCAGTCGATCGCCCACGCCCTGCAGAACTTCCAGGGTGTGGGTCGCCGCTTCCATCGTCGTGGCGAGATTGCGTTGGACAAGGGCACGGCATTGCTGGTCGACGACTACGGCCATCATCCGCGCGAACTTGCGGCCGTGTTCGCCGCCGCGCGTGGCGGCTGGCCGGACCGCCGCCTCGTGGTCGGCTTCCAGCCGCACCGCTACAGCCGCACGCGCGACCTGCTGGACGATTTCGCCAACGTGCTGGCCGAGGCCGACGTGCTGGTGCTGACGGACGTCTATCCCGCCGGTGAGGCGCCGATCGCGGGCGCCGATGGACGCGCACTGGCTCGCGCCGTGCGCGCACGCGGCAAGGTCGATCCGGTGCTGGTCGATCATCCGCGCGAATTGAAGGACACGCTGCCCGCGCTGCTGCGCGACGGCGATCTGTTGCTGTTGCTGGGCGCTGGCGATATCGGCGCGGCGGCCGTGGAGCTGGCGCAGGCAGGCCATTTGAGGACGAACAAGTGAGCAAGACGATTACCGATCCCGCACAGTTTGGCCGTGTCGCCGTGGTCATGGGCGGCAGTTCGGCCGAGCGCGAAGTGTCGCTGGATTCCGGCCGCAACGTGCTGGCCGCGCTGCGGGCGCGCGGCGTCGACGCGCATGCCATCGACGGCATCCCGGCACTGCTCGATGCGGTGCGCGCGGGTCACTTCGCGCGCGTGTTCAACATCCTGCACGGTGGTGGCGGCGAGAACGGCGAGCTGCAGGGCGCGTTGCAGTCGCTGGGCATCCCGTTCACCGGTTCCGGCGTGCTTGGCTCCGCGCTGTCGCTCGACAAGATCCGCGCCAAGCTGGTGTGGCAGGCCCTCGGCCTGCCCACGCCGACGTTCAAGGCGCTGCCGCGTGGCGCGGACGTGCATGCCGCCGCGCGCGAGATCGGCTTTCCGCTGATCGTGAAGCCGGCCTGGGAAGGTTCCAGCGTGGGCGTCACGCGCGTGTTCGACGAGAGCGGCCTGGATGCCGCCGTCGAGCTGGCGCAGAAGTATCCCGGCGACATGCTGATGGAAACGCTGATCGAAGGCGGCGAGTACACCGTCGGCATCCTCAACCGCCAGGTGCTGGTCACGATCAACATCGTGCCCAAGGGCGAGTACTACGACTACAACGCCAAGTACATCGCCGAGGACACCCAGTACATCTGCCCGGGCCTGCACGGCGACGCGGAGCGCGAGATGCAGGAACTGGCCCTGCGCGCGTTCGACGCGCTGGCCTGCTCGGGCTGGGGTCGCGTGGACGTGATGCGCGACAAGCAGGGCCGCAACTGGCTGCTGGAAGTGAATACCGCGCCGGGCATGACCTCGCATTCGCTGGTGCCCAAGGCGGCCGCCGTCGCGGGCATTGACTACCAGACGCTGTGCTGGCGCGTGCTGGAAACGAGCTTCCGGGAGGGCGTGTGAGGGGAACTGTCCGCCTCGTTGCCTGGGTTCTGGCCATCGCGCTCGTGGCGCTGCCGATCGTCGGCGTGCTGCGTGGATGGTTTGCGGCCAATCGTTGGCCGGTAACCCAGTTGACGGTGCAAGCCGAGTTCAAGCATGTGACCGAGGACGAGCTCCGTTCGGTCGTCATGCCGCGCCTTGGCAAGGGGTTCTTCGCGCTCGACCTGGACGGCGTGCAAAAGGCCGTCGCCGCGCTGCCGTGGGTGGAGTCGGTGGAGGCGCGCAAGCGCTGGCCCGATACGCTGATCCTGCGCATCTACGAGCGCCAGCCGTTCGCGCGTTGGAACGAGAAGCAGCTGATCAGCCGCCAGGGCCTGGTGTTCGATGTGCCCGACGTGGCCGCCAACACCGACCTGCCTGACCTGCGCGGGCCGGATGCGCGGCTGGCGGAAGTGGTGAGCTTCTACGCGGAAACGCAGAAGGCGTTCACCAACACCAAACTGAAAATCACCGGCGTCTCGCTCACCGAGCGTGGCAGCTGGAGCCTCACCACGAGCAGCGGCGCGCAGATCATCATCGGTGATCGCGACCAGGCGGGCCGTCGCCTGCGCCGTTTCCTCGATGTCTATCCACAACTGGTGGCGGGCCACTCCGAGGGCTTCGCCTACGCCGATCTTCGTTACACCAATGGATTTGCCGTTCGATGGCCGCCCCAGGCGAGCACCGTGAACGCTGGAGGCTCACCCCGCACATGAAGACCAAGAACGACAAGCAGCTAGTGGTCGGCCTCGACATCGGCACCTCGAAAGTGGTGGCGATCGTCGGCGAGTACGAACCCGGCGAACCGATCGAAGTGATCGGCATCGGCACGCACGTGTCGCGCGGCATGAAGCGCGGTTCGGTGGTGGATATCGAATCGACCGTGCATTCCATCCAGCGTGCCGTGGAAGAGGCCGAGCTGATGGCCGGCTGCGACATCCGCTCCGTCTACGCCTCGATCTCCGGCAGCCACCTGGAAACCAAGAACTCCCACGGCACCGCCGCGATCCGTGATCGCGAAGTGACGCCGGGCGACCTGGACCAGGTGCTGGAAGCGGCGAGCGCGGTGGCGATCCCGGCCGACCGCAAGGTGCTCTACAAGGAGTCGCAGGAATACCGCATCGACGGCCAGGACGGCATCCGCTCGCCGGTGGGCATGAGCGGCGTGCGCCTGGAGGCGAGCGTGCACCTGGTGACCGGTGCCGCCGCGGCCGTGCAGAACATCAGCAAGTGCATCCAACGCTGCGGTCTCACCGTGGACGAGCTGGTGCCGTCGGCCGTGGCCAGCGCCAAGTCCGTGCTGACCGACGACGAGCGCGAGCTGGGCGTGTGCCTGGTGGACATCGGCGCGGGCACCACCGACATCTCCATCTATACGCAGGGCTCGATCCGCTACACCAAGTCGCTGCCGGTGGGTGGCGACCAGGTGACCAACGACATCGCCTACGGCGTGCACACGCCGACCGCGCATGCCGAAGAGATCAAGATCAAGTACGCCTGCGCGCTCGCGCAGCTGGCGCATGCCGAGGAAACCATCCAGGTGCCGAGCGTGGGCGATCGCCCGCCGCGCCGCCTGGCTCGCCAGTCGCTCGCGCAGTCGGTGCAGGCGCGCTACGAGGAAATCTTCGAAATGGTGCAGGACGAGCTGCGCCGCTCCGGCTACGAAAGCCTGGTGGCGGCGGGCGTGGTGCTCACCGGCGGCGCGTCGCGCATGGAAGGCGCGCTGGAGCTGGCCGAGGAGATCTTCCACAAGATGGTGCGCATCGGCGTGCCGCAGCACGTCTCCGGCCTGGGCGAGGTCGTCTCCAACCCGCTGCATTCCACCGGTGTGGGCCTGCTGCTGCACGGCTCGCGCTCCAGTGGCATGCGCGTGAGCGGGCCGAGCGGCGGCAGCGTGGGTGGCCTGTTCGACAAGCTGTTCGGCTGGGTCAGCAAGAATTTCTGATGGGTACCTCGCGAAACGCGAGATAGCGAAACCGGATGGGGCAGGAGGCCCCGTCCAGGACGAATGGATGTTCGTCCACCACCAAGGGGCGACTGGAACGTCGGCACCCGCGGTTACAACGACAACGATGCTCTACGGAGGACGGGAAATGTTTGAACTGATCGAAAAACTCGCACCAAATGCAGTCATCAAGGTCATCGGCGTGGGCGGCGGCGGCGGCAATGCCGTGGCGCACATGCTGAATGCAAACATCGAAGGCGTCGATTTCGTCGTCGCCAACACCGACTCGCAGGCCATGAAGACCTGCGGTTCGCGTACGCACCTGCAGCTGGGTGCCAACGTGACCAAGGGCCTGGGCGCCGGTGCCAACCCGGAAGTGGGTCGCCAGGCCGCGCTGGAAGACCGCGAGCGCATCGAAGAGATGCTCGAGGGTGCCGACATGGTGTTCATCACCGCCGGTATGGGCGGCGGTACCGGCACGGGCGCGGCTCCGGTCGTGGCTCAGCTCGCCAAGGAGAAGGGCATCCTGACGGTGGCCGTGGTCACCAAGCCGTTCCCGTTCGAAGGCCGTCGCCGCATGCAGGTGGCGATGAAGGGCATCGAAGACCTCTCGCAGCACGTCGATTCGCTGATCACCGTGCCCAACGAGAAGCTGCTGTCGGTGCTCGGCCGCGAAGTGACGCTTCTTAATGCGTTCAAGGCTGCCAACGACGTGCTGCTCGGCGCCGTGCAGGGCATCGCCGACCTGATCACCGCCCCGGGCCTGATCAACGTCGACTTTGCCGACGTGCGCACCGTGATGTCCGAAATGGGCATGGCCATGATGGGCTCGGGCACCGCTCGCGGTGACGATCGCGCCCAGGCCGCCGCCGAGGCCGCCATCAACAACCCGCTGCTGGAAGACGTCAACCTCAACGGCGCCTGCGGCATCCTGGTGAACGTCACGGCCGGTCCGAACCTGACCATGCGCGAGTTCGACGAGATCGGCCGCGTCATCCACGACTTCGCCAGCGAAGACGCCACCGTGGTCATGGGCACCTCGCTCGATCCGGAAATGCAGGACGACGTGCGCGTCACCGTGGTGGCCACCGGCCTCAACCGTGCCGTGGCGGCCCGCCAGCCGCAGCGTCCGGTGGTGGCCCAGCAGGTGGAAATGCGCCAGCGTCCGCGCCCGGTCGTGCTGCGTACCGGCACCGGCAACGAAGTGGTCGACTACGCCCAGCCCGAAGCCACGATGACCAGCCGCGTCGAGGCCAGCACCCAGGCCAAGAGCGCCGATCCGAGCTTCGACTACCTGGACATCCCGGCCTTCCTGCGTCGTCAGGCGGACTGATAAGACTGACTGGGCAAATAATTTGAAGAAAAATTGAACAAATAGCCGGTTTCACTTGTCAGTAACGAATCGCGCATGGGATCCGCCCCGGCGGAGCCCTTGCCCGAGCCCGTTCTTCCGCCGTTTTGGAGCGGTGGGCGGCTTGACTGACGCTGTTCCGGCACTCGTTCTTGAGATGTAGGGCCATGCTTCACGGATGAGCATGACCGGCCAGGAAGTGAATCCAGGCTGGTCGAACGCCCCGAGACCGGATCCCGTCCCGGTCCGGGGCGTTGCGCTTCAGTCAAGTCATTGAAAGTACTTGGGAAAGTGCTAATCACCCCACGAATGGGATTCATTCGTGCATGAAAGGAGTATGAAAGGGTGAACGGTGTGTGTGGCGCGGATCGCCTTTTCACAGGTTAAGACTGTGTTAGCATCCGTTCCCTAATTTGGCTGCTGCCCCTTACAGGTACCAAAAAAATGATCAAGCAGCGTACGCTCAAGAACATCATTCGCGCCACAGGCGTCGGTCTGCATACCGGCGACAAGGTGTACATGACGCTTCGCCCCGCTGCCCCGAATACGGGCATCGTGTTTCGTCGTACCGATCTGAATCCGCCGGTCGAAATCCACGCGCGTCCCGACAATGTCGGCGATACGCGCCTGTCGACCACGCTCGTCAATGGCGATGTACGCGTCTCGACGGTGGAGCATCTGCTTTCCGCGATGGCCGGCCTTGGCATCGACAACGCCTACGTGGATCTTTCCGCGCCGGAAGTGCCGATCATGGACGGCAGCGCCGGTCCCTTCGTGTTCCTGCTGCAGTCGGCGGGCATCGAAGAACAGAATGCCGCCAAGCGCTTCATCCGCATCAAGAAGCCGATCAAGGTGCAGGAAGGCGACAAGTGGGCCAGCTTTGAACCGTTCGAAGGTTTCAAGGTGGGTTTCTCGATCGAGTTCAACCACCCGATCATCAGCAAGCGCACCTCGCGCGCCGAGATCGACTTCTCGACCACCTCCTTCGTGAAGGAAGTGAGCCGCGCCCGCACCTTCGGCTTCATGCGCGACATCGAGATGCTTCGCGAGCACAACCTCGCGCTGGGCGGTTCGATGGACAACGCCGTGGTGCTCGACGACTACCGCGTGCTCAACGAAGACGGCCTCCGTTACGAGGACGAGTTCGTCAAGCACAAGATCCTCGACGCGATCGGCGATCTCTACCTGCTGGGCCACAGCCTGGTCGGTGCGTACTACGCCCACAAGTCGGGCCACGAGCTCAACAACAAGCTCCTGCGCACCCTGATGGCCGACGCCTCGGCCTGGGAAGAGGTCAGCTTCGCGGACGATCCGGCGACCTCGCCGATCTCCTACGCCCATCCGGCCCAGGCGATCTGATCGCACCGCGATCCGCTAAGTCCTTCACAATACTGAACAAAACATGCGGCCGCGTCTCAAAGACGCGGCCGTTTGTTTTGTGATATACCTCGCCCCTTCTCTTTGCTGCTGTTCACGTACTGATGACATCAGGGTCTGTCAGGTCCGTGGGGGCGTGGTATAAAACCCTGCGCATCGATCGAAGGATCGGTGGGTGGGCAGTACCGCTTTGGGAAGAAATGAAACCCAGAGTCAGCGGGTTTCGTCGGATCGGGAATCAGAAATTTCGGCGATGGACGCCAACTCGAGGAACAGTTCCCGCAATTCGGGGTCTGTGGTTGAGGCCGCGGCGGCTCTCAGGTGAGAGGCGGCGGCTGGCGAAAGCGGTTTTGACCGATCCGGCACGATTTCTGTCGGTGGTGGGGGGGCCACTTTCACGGTGACTGACTTGGCGTACGTGCCTACGGCGCGTGCGGTCGAGAGGATTTGCGCCTGGAGAAGGCGCAGCCTGGCGGCCAGAGCCGAGGAGGGAGCCAGAAAAACGAGGCGGCCGTCTTGCAGGTTGGCGAAACGAACCTGCTCGCGGAGTGGTGACGGTAACGTCTGGCGCAGTGCGCGATCCAATGCATCCAGCTGACGGGCCTTGCGGGCCAGTGAAGCAACGGGGCCAAACTCGGTGATGGCTTTAAGTCCAGAACCGGTGCGGCGAGAGGGTTTTGGATCATCGCGCTGCATGGATGCCGACATCTTCTGACGTAAGAACAACATGCAAATCATACTTGTGTCCCGCACCAAAAAGGT
Organism: Dyella japonica A8; assembly: GCF_000725385.1. Classification (NCBI taxonomy): domain Bacteria; kingdom Pseudomonadati; phylum Pseudomonadota; class Gammaproteobacteria; order Lysobacterales; family Rhodanobacteraceae; genus Dyella; species Dyella japonica. The sequence continues at coordinate 1,508,256 of NZ_CP008884.1, forward strand.
GCCGAAAACCTGGAATCTCGCCGACCGGCGCCTGCGCTATCGCTTGATGGGCGCAGCGGCTGCGGCGATCCTGGGCTGCGCGGCGCTTGGTGGCGCGGTGGCCATGGTGGTGGCCAGCCCGCATGACCGGGCGCTGGCTGAAATCCGCCAGCTGCGCCAGCAGGTGCAGCAGCAGAACGAGCAGCTTGCCGGCGTCCGCAAGGACGCCCAGCGCGACGTGGATGCGCTGGCCGTGAAGCTGGGCCAGCTGCAGGCGCAGTCCACCCGTCTCAACGCACTCGGCGAGCGCCTGACCCAGGTCGGCAAGCTCGACGATGGCGAGTTCAACTTCGACGAGCAGCCGGCCGTCGGCGGTGTGGAGGACACGACGGACAGCGGTTACTCGCTGCCGCAGAACCTCGATACCAGCATCAACCAGCTGGCCGACCAGTTCGACAGCCAGCAGGCGCAGCTCACGGCGCTGCAGAGCCTGCTGCTGGATGCCAAGATTGAGTCCAATCTCAAGCCCACCGGGATGCCGGTCGAGGGCTATATTTCTTCCTATTTCGGTGGTCGCCCGGACCCGTTCAGCGGTCACAGCGCCTACCACACCGGCCTGGACATCTCCGCGCCCAAGGGCACCCCGGTCCATGCCGTGGCCGAAGGCATGGTCACCTATGCCGGCGACCGTACCGGCTACGGCGAGGTCATCGAGATCGACCACGGCAATGGCTACATGACCCGCTATGCCCACAACAGCAAGCTCGAGGTCCGTCCGGGCCAGCGTGTGCATGTGGGCGACGTGGTCTCCGAAGCGGGCTCGACCGGGCGTTCGACCGGCTCCCACGTTCATTTCGAGGTCTGGTACAAGGGCCGGGTGGTCAACCCGCTGGCCTTTGTGAAGAACCACCGCTGAGCGGGCCAGCCAGGGCGCCCCGAGGCGCCCTTGAAAGGGCTGGAACCCGCCGCCACTCCATGGTCGGGACGATGATTGGGGGAGTTCGCGGCGTCCGCCGGAAAGGGGATGTCGCGTCGAGGTGCTGGCCGGTGCCTGCGGCGGCGCGGCGTTTGGGATAGCCCGCCGACCCTAGTATCATCAATCCTTTCGTCCTGCCCGGGTTTGCCGCGGCAGGCGGTTCACGAATCCTGATCCGGAAGATCGATGCTCAACCGTGCCCTGACGAGCCTTTTCGGTAGCCGCAACGAACGCGTGCTGCGCCAGCTCTCCAAGAATGTCGCGCGCATCAATGCGCTGGAACCTGAGTTCGAGAAGCTGAGCGACGAGGCGCTGCGCGCCAAGACCGACGAGTTCAAGCAGCGCGTCGCCGCGGGCGAGTCGCTGGACAAGATCCTGCCGGAAGCCTTTGCCGTGGTGCGCGAAGGCGCCAAGCGCGTGCTGGGCATGCGCCACTACGACGTGCAGCTGATTGGCGGCATGGTGCTCCATGCCGGTCGCATTGCCGAAATGCGCACGGGCGAGGGCAAGACCCTGGTCGGTACCCTGCCGGTGTACCTCAATGCGCTGGAAGGCAAGGGCGTGCACGTCGTCACCGTGAACGATTACCTGGCTCGCCGCGACTCGGCCCAGATGGGCAAGCTCTACGGCTTCCTCGGCCTGAGCACCGGCGTGGTGTGGCCGGGCATGGATCACGCGGACAAGCACGCTGCCTACGCCGCCGACATCACCTACGGCACCAACAACGAATTCGGCTTCGACTACCTGCGCGACAACATGGCGCTCAGCAAGGACCAGCGCTACCAGCGCGGCCTGCACTACGCCATCGTCGACGAGGTCGACTCCATCCTGATCGACGAAGCGCGCACGCCGCTGATCATTTCCGGCCCGGCCGAGGATTCCCCGCAGCTGTACCTCGCGGTGAACAAGATCGTCCCCAGGATGATCCGCCAGGAGAAGGAAGACGGCGCGGGCGATTACTGGGTCGATGAGAAGCAGAAGCAGGTGCACCTGTCCGAAGAGGGCATGTCGCACGCCGACGAACTGTTGCGCCAGGCCGGCGTGATCGATCCGGAAAGCGGCCTGTACGACGCCAAGAACCTTGCCGTCGTCCATCACCTCAATGCCGCGCTGCGCGCCAACGCCATCTACCACCGCGACGTCGACTACATCGTGCGCGACGGCGAAGTGATCATCGTGGACGAGTTCACCGGCCGTACGCTGGCTGGCCGCCGCTGGTCCGATGGCTTGCACCAAGCGGTGGAAGCGAAGGAAGGCGTGCCGATCCAGCGCGAGAACCAGACGCTCGCGACGATCACCTTCCAGAACCTGTTCCGCATGTACAAGAAGCTGGCCGGCATGACCGGTACAGCCGATACGGAAGCCTACGAATTCCAGCAGATCTACGGCCTGGAAGTGGTGGTGATTCCCACCCACAAGCCGATGATCCGCAAGGACAACTCGGACATGGTGTTCCTCGGCCAGCAGGCCAAGTACCGCGCCGTGATCGAGGACATCAAGGACTGCAACAAGCGCGGCCAGCCGGTGCTGGTGGGTACCACCTCCATCGAGGTGTCCGAGCTGCTGTCGAACCTGCTGCGCAAGGAAAAGATTCCGCACGAGGTGCTGAACGCCAAGCAGCACGAGCGCGAAGCGCACATCGTGGCCCAGGCCGGCGCGCCGGGCTCGGTGACCATCGCCACCAACATGGCCGGCCGCGGCACCGACATCGTGCTCGGCGGCAGCCTGGAAGCGGCACTGGCGGCGTTGCCGGAAACGGCGACCGACGCTGAGCGCGCCAAGGCCAAGTCCGAGTGGAAGAAGCTGCACGAGACCGTGCTCTCTTCGGGCGGCCTGCACATCGTGGGCACCGAGCGCCACGAATCGCGTCGCATCGACAACCAGTTGCGTGGTCGTTCCGGCCGCCAGGGCGACCCGGGCTCCTCGCGCTTTTACCTGTCGCTGGAAGACAACCTGCTGCGCATCTTCGCCGGCGACTGGGTCGGCCGCTGGATGCGCATGTTCGGCATGAAGGAAGAGGATGCGCTGGAAGACCGCATGGTCAGTCGCCAGATCGAAAAGGCGCAGCGCAAGGTCGAGCAGCACAACTTCGACATCCGCAAGCACCTGCTCGAGTTCGACGACGTCGCCAACGACCAGCGCAAGGTGATCTACAGCCAGCGCGACGAGCTGCTGGTGGTGGATGACGTGTCCGACACCATCGCCGACATCCGCGACGACGTGGTCACCAATCTGGTGCACCGCTACGTGCCGGCCGACAGCATCGACGAACAGTGGGATCTGGCCGGCCTCGACCGCGAGCTGGAGGGCGAGTTTGGCCTGTCGCTCAACCTCAAGGCCTGGGTCGACCAGCAGCACGAGATCGACGACAAGATGGTCCTCGAGCACGTGCGCGAGGGCGTGGAGCAGCTGTTCAAGGCGAAGGAACAGCAGATCGGCAACGACACCATGCGCCAGCTCGAAAAGCACATCATGCTGAGCGTGGTAGACAACGCGTGGAAGGAACACCTCGCCAGCATGGACTACCTGCGCCAGGGCATCTATCTGCGCGGCTATGCGCAGAAGCAGCCGAAGCAGGAGTTCAAGCGCGAATCGTTCGAGCTGTTCTCCAGCATGCTCGATCGCATCAAGACCGAAGTGGTGCAGATGCTCGCTCGCGTGCGCATTCGCAGCGAGGAAGAAGTCGCCGCGATGGAGGCCGAGCAGCAGCGCCTTGCCGAGCGCCTGCAGCGCCAGATGCTGGCCAGCGGCGGTGGTGCGCCGGTGGCTGCACTGGGTGCTGATGCCGAGGCGGTGGCCGCTGGCGCCATGGCGGCGCCGGTGGGTGCGCATGAGCACGATGGCCCTCGCGTGGGACGCAACGATCCGTGTCCTTGCGGGTCCGGCAAGAAGTACAAGCACTGCCACGGTCAGTTGACCTGACGGATACGAGAAACCCCGCTTCGGCGGGGTTTCTTTTTTGGCGCCTTGGGTTTTGAGGCTGAGGGCTGTGCACTGTGGTCGGTGTGCATGCGGGGTGTCCATGGCGTTCCCCGTTTTTACGGAGGGGCGCGCAGCACCTATGGAAGGATGCGGATTTTGAGGAGCAAGGAGGGGGCGCAATCTAGCCCCAACACTTCATAAGCACCGTCATCCCGGCGCAGGCCGGGATCCAGTGACTTTGCGGTTGGTTGTCGCCTCGTGCGTGACCGCGATCTGGCCGCTTACGCAGCGGGCGTTTCGACCTTCTGCCGAAGGCCGAGTCACTTTTCTTTTGCTGGCCCAAAAGAAAAGTAACCCAAAGAAAATGGCCTGAAGAGCCAGAGCTGGCAGCATTCCGTGGGGATAAGCCCGAACGCGTGAGGCAGGTCGTTGCTTGGCGACCTTCGCCTCTACACAGCGGGCAGATCCCAGCGCTTCGCAACGCGCCATGGCGATGAGGACTTAAAGCAGCGCCTTGCTGCGCTTCGGCTCTGACGGGACCTGCACGGTCGCCCGCTTTTCTGTGGGAGCGCACCCTGTGCGCGACAACCTAACGGAGCGGTGACTACGAGACGCCCCAATCGCGCACAGGGTGCGCTCCCACAAGGAACTCGCCTCTTTGGATGCTTCGCCGAGGGCTCGGGTTCTTGCTTTGGCTTTTGGCTTTTGGCTTTTGGCTCTTGATCTCCCGGGTCCCCGTATGACGCGGCGGGCGGGTGGAGATCAGGCCCCGCAGGGGGCCTGGCAAGGAGGCCAGGCACTTTTCGACGGGGCAGGATGCCCCGTCGAAAAGCCCGAAAGGCGCTTCATCCGGGGTGCCTTTTCTTTTGGTTACTTTTCTTTTGGGCCAGCAAAAGAAAAGTGACTCGGCCTTCCCACGGGACTAGCTTCGCGTCGTCGGCAGAACGTCGAAACGCCCGCCGCGTAGGCGGCACCCCGGCAGAAGCACGGCAACCGTAAGCCCAAACCCTTAAAAGCAGAGTCACTGGACCCCTGCCTTCGCAGGGGTGACGGGCTCTTTTTTTAAAGCGGTGAGGCTGGATTGCCTGGGCCATCCTGGGGGCGGTACACGCGCCCCAAGCTAGCAGGTCCTCTCGACGGAGCGAAAAAGAAACGCTGGCACTCAAGCAACAAGCGTCATCGCGTACCGCGACCGGTAGCGAGCCACCTCAATCCCCGCCCGGCACCTTCTTCCGATACGGCTCCGCATCCACCGCCACATACTGCGGTTCTTCCACATCCAGCCGCAGTGCGGTGAGCTGCCCGCCCCACACGCAACCAGTGTCGATCGCGTACACGCCCATGCCGGCGAAGCGTCCGAGCGCGGACCAATGCCCGCACACGATGCGTGCCCCGCGCTGGCGCATGCCCGGCACTTCGAACCAGGGATACATGCCCGGCTTCTGCGTGCCCGGAATGCCCTTGCTCTCGAAATCGATGCGTCCCTGGATATCGCAGTAGCGCATGCGCGTAAGCGTATTGATCGATGCGCGCATGCGCTCCACGCCCTGCAGGCGGCTGCTCCATGCGGCGGGACGGTTGCCGAACAGGTTCTTCAACAGGCGCGGGTGACGCGGGCCGCCGAGCTCGCGCTCGATTTCCTGGGCGGACCGCTGCGCCTGGCGCAGTGTCCACATCGGGGCCAGGCCGGCGTGCACCATGGTCCAGTTGAGTTGCTCGTCGTGATGCAGCAGCTTCTGCGAGCGCAGCCATTCCAGCAGCACGGGCGCATCGTCCGCGAACAGTACTTCGCGCAGCTCGGGGTTCACCTTCGACTGCGCTTCGGGGCGCCGTTGCGCAATGGCCAGGAGGCTGAGGTCGTGGTTGCCCAGCGTGACGATGGATTGCTCGCGCAGGCCGTGGATCAGCCGCAGTGTCTGCAGCGATTGCCCGCCGCGATTGACGAGGTCGCCGCAGAACCAGAGGCGGTCGCTGGCGGGGTCGAAGCGGATCTTGTCGAGGAGGCGTTGGAGTTCGGGAAGGCAGCCCTGCACATCACCGATTGCGTACGTAGCCATCAGTGCAGGGTGCGCGGGATCGAAAGCGTGAACGGCGGGATCGGCGCCTCGAAACGGGTGCCGTCGTCGGCCACCATCTGGTAGCTGCCCTGCATCACGCCCACCGAGGTTTCCAGCACGGCGCCCGAGGTGTACTCGTACTCGTCGCCAGGGCGGATCCACGGTTGCTCGCCGACGACGCCTTCGCCGGTCACTTCTTCGACCTTGCCGTTGGAGTCGGTGATGATCCAGTGACGGGTCAGCAGGCGCGCAGCGACGTCGCCCGCGTTGTGCAGCGTGATCGTGTAGGCGAAAACATAGCGGTTGTCGCCGGGACGGGATTGGTCGGGGACAAAGCGGGGTTCGACCTGCACGTCGATCGTGTAGGAAGATCGTTCATTCATGCCCCGATTGTAAGGGTTGTCGCGCCGCATGGGTGAAGCTTGCGTGCGACTCGCTGAATCGGGGAAGTCCGCCGAACGACGGATGGCCGATCAGCCAGCCGGGACGCACGCCAGGCGGACGTAGTCCTGCGGGGAAAGTGTCTCGGCGCGTGCCTTGGGATCCACGTCGGCGCTCATGATGGCATCTGCGTCCATCACGTTCTTCAGCGCATTGCCCAGCGTCTTGCGACGCTGCGCGAAGGCGGCCTTCACGATCGCGTGAATACGCGCCGGGTCCGCATCGGGCAGCTGGTCGGGGCCCAGCGGCACCAGTCGCACGACGGCCGAGTCCACCTTCGGCGGCGGCCGGAACGCTCCGGGCGGTACGACGAACAAGGGCTCGACCCGGCAGGCCAGCTGCAACATGACAGACAGACGTCCATAGACCTTGCTGCCGGGCTCCGCGGCCATGCGATCCACCACTTCCTTCTGCAGCATGAAGCACATGTCCTGGATGGCGCGCGCATGCTCCACGCAGTGGAACAGGATGGGGCTGGAGATGTAATACGGCAGGTTGCCGGCGATGCGCAGGCGCTCCACGCCGTGGCGATGCGCAAGCGCGGTGAAATCCACCTTCAGCACGTCCGAATGGATGATGCTCAACTCGCCCACGCTGGCGGCGCGCGCCTGCAGGTCGGGAATCAGGTCCGTGTCCAGTTCGATCGCGGTGAGCTTGCCGGCGGCGGCCAGCAGCGGCAGCGTCAGTGCGCCCTCGCCGGGGCCGATCTCGACGACGAAATCATCCGGGCGCGGCGAGATCGCGCTGACGATGCGCTCGATGTAGCGCTTCTCGTGCAGGAAGTGCTGGCCAAAACTTTTCTTGGGACGGGCGTTCATGAATGTCCTTGCGGGTGGGCGCTGCGCCGTGCCACGAGCTCAAGCGCCATCCTCGCTGCCGCGATCAGGCTGGAGGGATCGCCGCGACCGGTGCCGGCAAGATCGAGCGCCGTGCCGTGGTCGACGGAGGTACGAATGAAAGGCAGGCCCAGGGTGAGGTTCACCGTGCGGTCGAACGCCTCGCTCTTGAGCACCGGCAGCGCCTGGTCGTGATACATCGCCAGCACGGCGTCGTAGCGCTCGCGCAGCGACGGCACGAAGGCGGTGTCGGCGGGCAGGGGGCCGAGCAGGTCCATGCCTTCGGCACGCAGGGCATCGAGCGCGGGAATGATGGTGTCCAGTTCCTCGCGCCCGAGATGGCCGCCTTCGCCCGCGTGCGGGTTGAGGCCGAGCACGGCGATGCGCGGTTCGAGCAGGCCGAACTTGCCCTGCAGTTCGCGATGGACGATCCGCAGCACGCGGGTGAGCGCATCATGGGTGATCGCCGCGGGCACGGCGGAGAGCGGAAGATGCGTGGTCGCCAGCGTCACGCGCAGCTCCGGGCTCGCCAGCATCATCACCACGTCGGCATGGGCGCGCTCGGCGAAGAATTCGGTGTGGCCGCTGAAGCGGATGCCTGCCTCGTTGATCGAGGATTTCTGCAGCGGCGCCGTGACGATGGCCGCGTAGCGACCCGCCATGCAGCCATCGGCAGCTTCTGTGAGCGTGGCCAGCACATGATGGGCATTGGCGGGATCGGGCGTGCCGGGTTGTTCCGTCGTGCCCAGCGGAACGTGGCGCACGCGCAGTTGCCCGGGCCGGCGCATGGCCGTGTCGCTGCCGTCATCGTCGATCAGTTCGATGGGCTGGCCGCAGCGCGCCGCTGCGCGCTCCAGCAGCGCGCGATCCGTGACCGCAATGAAATTGGCCGCCAGCGGAGTGGCGGCCAATCGGATAAGGAGCTCGGGACCGATCCCCGCCGGCTCACCTGCGGTGATGGCCAGCCGGGGCAGGGTCTGCATGTTCAAAGCGGCCTCAGGATGACTTCTTGCCCTGCTGCTCGTTCGGGTCGCGCAGCTCGGGAACCAGGATGTTCACGTAAGCGCTGGAACGCATCTCGCGCAAGTAGTCTTCGTACGCCTGCTCCGCCTTGCGATTGCCGATGGCCTGGCGCGCCTGGTTGCGCGAAAGCTCGTCGGTGCGGTCGCTCTGGCGGGTACCCAAGCGCTGCAGGATGTGCCAGCCGGCTTCGCTCTGGAAGGGCTGCGATACCTGGTCGTCCTTCAGCTCGCCCATGTGCTGGGCAATGGTGGAGCCCCAGTCGTTCTGCATGAACCAGCCCATGTCGCCACCGTTGTTGGCGGTGGTGTCGTCCTTGGAGTTTTCCTTCGCCAGGGTGGCGAAGTCCTCATGCTTGTTGACGATGCGGCTGTAGAGATCCTGGGCCTTCTGGTGGGCCTGCTCCGGCGTCATCAGTTCGCTCGGGCGAATGAGGATCTGGCGGGCGTGGAATTCCTGCACCACCTGGCGGCTGGGCTGGCGCTGCTCGACCAGCTTCAGGATATGGAAGCCGGTGGGGCCGCGCATGGCCGGGGAGACATCGCCGGGCTTCATGTTGCCCACGGCGTCGGCAAAGGCCGGCGGGATCTCGTCCATGCGGCGCCAGCCGAGGTCGCCGCCTTCAAGCGCGTCCTGGGCATCGGAGTAGCGGATGGCCGCGGCGTGGAAGTCCATGCCGCCCTTGATGGCGTCCATGGCCTGGGTGGCCTTGTCCTGGGCAGCCTTGATGTCGGCGGCGCTGGCGCCGGCCGGCAGGCTGACCTGGATGTGGGCCAGGTGGACTTCACCCGCCTTGTAGGACGGGCTGGCGAGCATGTTGTTGATTTCGCTGTCGGTGATGGTCACCTGATCGCGGATCACGCTGTCATGCAGGCGCTGGGCGATGAGCTGGTCGGATAACTGGTGACGGAACGCGGCGAAGCTGCCACCTTCGGATTCCACGGCAGCGCGCAACTGCTCCGGCGTCATGTGGTTCTGCTGGGCCACGGCGGCAACCGCCTGATCCACGTCGGCATCGGACACGCGGATGCCCTGGTCGTCGGCGCGCTGCACCTGCAGCTTCATCAGGATCAGGCGATCCAGCACCTGGCGCTGCAGCACGTCCATCGGCGGCAGCTGGCCCGGGTTGTTGGCGTACTGCTGCTGGACCGAACGCACGGCCTCGTTCAGCTCGCTCTGCAGGATCACCCCTTCGTCCACCACCGCCACGATGCGGTCGAGCGGCTGCTTGCCCTGAGCCGCCTGCGGCAGGAGCTGGGCATGGGCGGGCAGGGCGGTCGCGGTAGCGATCGCGAGCAAGAACAACGCGAGAGGCTGCTTCATCAGTCCGGGGCCTTCAATCGCCGTAGGCGACAGGGAAGTTATTGATAACCAAGAATACCATTGCGCAAGGCGTTTTCCGACTGACCGGTGAAGTTGGTCAACCCCTTGAACTCCACTTCCAGCATGACCGCCGTGTTGGCCGAACCCAGCTGGGTGTTGTAGTTGTAGGTGTTCACGTAGTGGCGCCCCACCAGCCGCCACGCCACGCAGCAGGTGTCGTATTCCACACCGGCCAGGGCCTCCACCGTCCGCTTGTCCAGCACCGAATAGGTCCAGTGGCCGATCAGGCGCCAGCGGTCGGAAACGGGATAGACCACGGAGGCGTCATATTGTTCCAGCAGGGGGGATTCGGTGCCCGGCTGGCGGCGATAACGGTAAGAGAAGTTGAGGATGCCGTCGGTCTTGATGCGCATCTGCAGGCCGATGGCTCCCAGGTCCGTGAGACTGGTGTTCGGGTTCCACTGGTATTGCGAGGTCACCTTCCAGTCGTCGTTGAGCTGGGTGGTGAGGTCGATGACGTAGTCGGAGCCGGACCAGTTCGTCGGCGGCGTGACGGTGTTGTTGCTGTTGGGCGTCTGCACCCGCTGCTGGGTGAAGTAGCGGATCTGGCCGAAGCTGGCCGACACGCGTTCCACGCCGTTGTCGTCCAACAGGCGTGTGGTCAGCATGGCGCTGAGGTTGTTCGCATTGATCTGGCGGTCCGCGCCCGAATAGGTGTTGGGCGTGAACAGCTCCCAGGTATCGAACGACATCAGGTTGGTGTCGAACAGCGGGATGTTGTCCTGGTTGCGGTACGGCACGTACAGGTAATACAGGCGCGGTTCGAGCGTCTGCGTATAGCTGGTGCCGAACAGCGACATGCTGCGGTCGAAGACGAGGCCGCTGTCCACGCTGACCACGGGCAGCGAGCGGCTCGGCGAGCTGCTGCTGAACGGCGAGGCCTGGCCTTGACCAAGCAGGCCGTAATAGCCGTACTGCTGGTAGTTGCCGGTGAGGTCGTAACCCGTATAGCGATAGGCGACCCTGGGCTTCACGAACCACGCGGCGCCCTGGAAATTGGCCTGGATGTACGGGTAGAGGTCCAGGCGGTTGCCTTCGACCGAGTCGTTCTTGCGGAACGCCACCGCCTCGGTATTGGCCCCCACGTCGAGCCAGCGGTTGATGGGGTAATCCACGTTGAAGGTGGCGCGGGGCCAGCGCTTGTACTGCACCGAGGAATCCGGCAGCGAGTAGTCGACGTTCTGGTAGTAGTCCGCGCCGAGGCTGGCGTTCCAGTAGGCCTTGCCCCACTTGCCGCCGCCACTGATGTAGGTGGACGAGACCAGCTGGCTGATCGTCGTCGTATAGAGGTCGTCGCCGAAGTCGCGCATGTAATTGCGATCGGAGGCTCGGTTTACGCCGACATTGAGCGACCACGGGCCGTACAGGTGCGTGGAGTCGTAGTACTTCAGCAGCCAGCGGTCCTTGCCCTTGGTGACCGCCGTGCTGTCCGGATCATTGTCGCCACGGTCGTTGGGCAGGTATTCGAAATTCATCTGGCCCAGGCTGCCGGGCACGAGATAGCGGAACTCGCCCGCCAGCATGGCGCCGCGGTCGGTATAGATGCGCGGGTCCAGCGTGGCGTCATAGTTCGGCGCCAGGTTCAGGTAGTACGGCGTGCTCACCGTGAAGCCCGAGCGGCTGGAGTTGCCGATGGTCGGGGTCAGGAAGCCCGTCTTGCGACGGTCGTCGATGGGGAACGTGAAGGTCGGCAGCCAGAACAGCGGAAACCCGTAGACGGACATGGTGGCATCGTGCGCCACGCCCTCGCCGGTCTCCTTGTCCATGCGGATGTCCTTGCCGCGGATCTCCCACACGTGGTTGCCCACGTCGCAGGTGGAGTAGGTGGCGTTCAAATAGCGGCTGCGCTGGTCGTCCAGCAGCTGGCCCTGGGTCGCCACGCCGTTGCCGCGGGTGGTGAGCATCTGGAAGGCGACGTTGTCGGCGGTCGCCGTGCTGGCGTCCTGGTTGCCGCGCATATGGTCCGTCGACATCAGCTGACCGGCTTCCTGATAGCGCACGTTGCCGCGCGCGTCGTAGTCGGTGGTGTCGTTGTTGTAGTCGGCGACGTCGGCCTGCAGGCGCTGGTCGGCACGGTCCAGCTTCACATCACCCTCGAGGTGGTAGACGGTCTGGTTGGAGCCATCCACGCGCTGCGCCGAGACAAAGGTGTTCGACGTTTCGCGGACGGAGCTGTCCTTGCTCATCGTCGGGTCGTAGAACGAGAGCATCGCATTGGGGCGGCACATGCTGAAATTCAGCGGGCGCGGCGGACAGCGGAAGGCGCCCAGCGGGCAGTTGGACACGGCCGCGGGCGCCGTATTGCTCGGCGGTGGCGCCGGGCTGGGCTGGTCCGGGGCGACGGGCTGGTCCGGCGCAGACTGTGCCTCGACCGGGCTGCCGAACAGGGCAAGGGCGGCGGCAACCGCCAGCAGGCGGCGCGGTGGCAGGTGGCGCGGAGGGAGCTTTGGCGTCACGGTGGCAGTCTGTCGGCTGGGAGGCCCGTAAAACTAGCAGAAAGGCCCCATGGGCGGCAGTTGCGCACCCCGCCGCCGGAAGCCGGGTTCAGTATGCCTGGTCAGAAAATGCGCAAAAGGCCCGCCCATGGCTGACACCCAAATGGCTGGAGTGATGGGGTGCAGGCCTCAGCCTTCGAGCAGTTCGCCCACATGGGCGGCGACGCTGGTCGAGAGTGCGAGCAAGTTGTAGCCGCCCTCCAGGGTCGACACCACGCGCCCTTGCGCATGGGCGCGGGCCACGTCCATCAGGCGCTGGGTGATCCACGCGTAGTCTTCGCTGCCCAGGCGTAGGTCGGCCAGCGGGTCGTTGCGATGGGCGTCGAAGCCTGCCGAGATCAGCAGCAGCTGCGGCCTGAACGCGTGCAGCCTGGGAATCAGCGCCCCTTCCCACAGCTCGCGGAATTCATAGGAGCCGTCGCCCGGCGACAAAGGCGCGTTGACGATGTTGCCGACACCGCATTCCTCCGCGCTTCCCGTTTCCGGATACAGCGGCATCTGGTGGCTGGAGATGAACAGCACGCGCGGCTCGCGGGCGAAAATATCCTGCGTGCCGTTGCCGTGGTGCACGTCAAAGTCGGCGATGGCGACGCGCTTGAGGCCGTGCTCCGCGAGGGCATGAGCCGCGCCCACCGCCACGTTGTTGAACAGGCAGAAGCCCATGGCGCGGTCGGGCGTGGCATGGTGCCCCGGCGGGCGCACCGCGCAGAATGCCTTGCCGCCCTGGGCGCCCAGCACCGCGTCCACCGCGGCCACCACGGCGCCTGCCGCCCGCAACGCCGCCTCGGCCGAGCCGGGCGACATCAGCGTGTCTTCGTCCAGACGAACCGTGCCTTCGGCCGGCGTGATGCCGAGGATGCGGTCCACGTAGGCCGGCGCATGCACGCGCAGCAGGTGCTCGCGCGTGGCGCGTGGCGCCTCCACGCGGTCAATGGCCGCGAAACGGTCGTGGTCCAGCGCCTGCAATACCGCACGCAGGCGGGCGGGTGATTCGGGCTGGGCCGGGCCGGGGTCGTGCTGCAGGCAACTGGCGTGGGTGTAGAGCCGCAGCATTGCCGGTTACGCCTGTGGCTTGCGGCGGCGCTCGTGGTTCCAGAGCACTTCGCCGTGGCCGCTGGCACGGGCCAGCACGCGCGACACGACGAACAGCAGGTCGGACAGGCGATTGAGATAGCGCTGCGCCTGCGGTCGCACCTCTTCCTCACGGCCCAGCGCGATCACCTCGCGCTCGGCGCGGCGACACACGGTGCGCGCCAGATGGCAGCAGGATGCCGCCATGCCGCCGCCGGGCAGGATGAAATCCTTGAGCGGCGGCAGCGGATCGTTGAACGCATCGAGCACCTGTTCCAGGCGCTCGATATCAGCGTCGTGGACCATCGCCATGCCCGGGATGCACAGCTCGCCACCCAGGTCGAACAGGTCGTGCTGTACCTGGGTCAATGCTTCGCGCACGTCGTCGGCAACGCCGTCGGACGCGAGCACCATGCCGATGGTGCTATTGAGTTCGTCCACCGTGCCGTAGGCGCCGACGCGCAGCGAGTCCTTGGCGACGCGCGAGCCGTCGCCGAGTCCGGTGCTGCCGTCGTCGCCGGTGCGGGTGTAGATCTTCGAGAGGCGGTTACCCATCGTGGTTAGCGCGACAGCTTCGAGGAATCGGCATGGCCCAGCAGCTGTGACAGCTGCACCACCAGACCATGCATGACCAGACCGAGCGCCACGTAGAGCGCCGTGGTCTCCAGGAAGAAACCGTACCAGTCGGTCATATTGGAGAACCACGCCGCGACGCTGCGCGGCTGCGGCACGGTGCTGCTCAGCCAGTAGTAGCTGCCGTTGGAGATCACGTAGCAGGCCAGCCAGCTCACCAGCACGGCACCCAGGGCAAGGGCGAGGCTGCGGGCGTTGAGGCCGAGCTTGCGGCCAGCCAGCCAGCTGCCGCCCAGCCACAGGCTGAAGTACGACGGGATCAGGAACCAGTAACCCGCCGAGACGCAGTAGTGATCCCAGAAGTTGATGCCCTGGTTACTGATGACCAGGTAGTCCACCAGCACGGCTTCCGCCATCAGCAGCGGGAAGGCCCAGCGCACCGAACCGCGCAGCCAGAAGCCGGCCAGGAAGAAGATGCCCCACGAAGCGTCCCAGATGTCATGGTGGAACAGCGAAAGATGAATGCGGGTGGCGGCCATCACCGCGGCCAAGGCAAGGAAAATGCCGAGGCGCTGGGTTTGCGTCTTAGCCATGAGCTGCTCCAGAAAGGGTCGCGTCGAGTGCAAGGGCCAAGTCTATCGCAATTGGACAGGCCCCAAGGCGGGCAGGGCACCACAGGAGCTTGGGGCAGGCGCTTAGCGCGTATCATTCGGCGCCATGACGAACCCATCTTCCCTGGCCGCCTCCCGGCAGCCCGTACTCATCGTCGGTGGCGGGCTGGTCGGTGCCAGCCTGGCCATTGCCCTGGATGCCGCGGGCATCGACGCCGTGATGGTGGAAGCGGCCGCGCCGCGCATCGGCGAGCAGCCGAGTTACGACGAACGCAATCTGGCCCTGGCGCGCGCCACCGTCAATGGGCTGACCGCCATCGGCGTGTGGAAGCATGCGGTGACCCAGGCCACGCCGATCCGGCATATCCATGTCACGCGGGCCGGGGAATTCGGCAGTGTGCAGATGGATGCCGAGCGCCACGGTGTCGATGCCATGGGCTGGACGCTGCCCGCGCGCGAGCTCGGCGCCGCCCTGCTGCGTCGCCTGGACGAATGCACGCGCCTGCGGCGCCTGGCGCCCGCGCGCGTGGAATCACTGGAACCGCTGGTCGATGGCTGGCGTGCCCGCATCCAGACCGCCGATGGTGCAGTCGAGATCGACACGCCGCTGCTGGTGGGCGCCGACGGCACGGCATCCTTCGTGCGCGAGCGCCTCGGCATCGAGGTCGAGCGCCACGATTACCGGCAGACCTTGTTCGTCTGCACGGTGACGCCCGAGCGCGATCACGCCCAGCGCGCCTACGAGCGCTTCGCGGACAACGGGCCCATCGCCCTGCTGCCGTTGGCGGCCCGACGCTGCGGCCTCGTGCTTACGGTGCCGCAGCATGAGGCCCGGTCGGTGGAGGCCATGGACGATGAGGCCTTCATCGCGCTGGCGCAGGAGCGTTTCGGTTGGCGCCTCGGGCGCCTCAGCCGCCCAGGCAAGCGTCATCCCTATGCGATCCAGCGGGTGGCCGCGCGTTCCTTGGTGTCCACGCGTGCCGTGCTGGTGGGCAACGCGGCGCAGACGGTGCATCCCATCGGCGCGCAGGGCTTCAATCTGGGCCTGCGCGATGCCCTCACCTTGGCCGAGCTGCTGACGGGCGCCGCCGATCCCGGGGCTGACGAACTGCTGGCGACTTACGTCGCGCGCCGCGCGCCGGATCGCGAAGGCACCATGATGATGAGCCACGGCCTGGTGCAGCTCGCCTGTCTGCCACAGCCCTTGCTGGGGCCGTTGCGTTCCATGGCCATGCTGGCGTTCGATCGCCTGCCGCCCCTGCAGCGCCTGATGGCACGGCGCGGCATGGGTTTCCGCGGCGAGCCGCCCCGTGCCGTGCTGGAGCGCCTGCCATGAGCATGCCGGCGTCTTCTTCGCGCTACGAATCGTCGCGTCGCCGCGGTCCGTCGCTCGACGTGGCCGTGGTGGGTGGCGGCATGGTGGGTGCGGCGGCGGCGTTGGCGCTGGCACGCGCCGGCTCTGCCACGGCGCTGCTCGAGGCCCGCGCGCCGGCACCGTGGTCGCCGCGCGACGACGTGGATCTGCGCGTGGTCGGCCTGGCGCCTTCGTCCATCGGGTTGCTGGACGAGCTCGGTGTATGGACGTCCATCCGCACGTCGCGCGCCAGCCCCTACGCGCACATGCATGTGTGGGACGCGGCCACCGGTGCTGCCATCCATTTCGATGCCGCCCAGGAAGGCCGCGACCTGCTTGGCTACATCGTCGAGAACAACCTCGTGCAATGGCGGCTCTGGGATGCGCTCGAGGCGGCGGGCGTGCGTCGCATTTGTCCCGCGCAGGTCACCGGTTATGAGGTGCTCGACGATCGCGTGCAGTTATCGCTGAACGGCGCCGATACGGACGCGGTTTCCGCACGCCTGCTGGTGGCCGCCGACGGAGCGGCGTCGCCGCTGCGCACCATGGCCGGCATAGGCACCACGGGCCGCGACTACGCGCAGCGTGGCGTGGTCGCGCACGTACAGACTGAGCGACCGCACGACGGCACGGCGTGGCAGCGCTTCCTCGACACCGGCCCGCTCGCCTTGCTGCCGCTGGCGGACGGGCGCAGCTCCATCGTCTGGTCGCTGCCGGAGGATGAAGCGCAACGCGTGCTCGCGCTGGACGACAAGGCGTTCTTCAACGAACTCGGTGTCGCCAGCGACTTCCGCCTGGGGCGCATCATCGGCGCCACCGCGCGCGCGGCATTCCCGCTGCGCCTGCAGCTCGCGGAAACCTACCAGGCCGAGCGATTCGTGCTGCTGGGCGATGCCGCGCATGCCGTGCACCCGTTGGCAGGCCAGGGCGTGAATCTGGGTTTGCGCGACGTCGCCGAACTGCGCGACACGCTGGTGGCCGCCCGGGACGCAGGCAGCGACATTGCCGCGACCCACGTGCTGCGCCGCTATGCGCGCCGCCGCCGCAGCGAGGACACCCTCGACGCACTGGGTTTCGACGCGCTGGCGCGCATCTACGCCTGGCAGGCGTCGCCGCTGGTGGCCGCACGCGGCCTGGGCGTGCGCCTGATCGACAAACTGTCACCCGTCAAACGCAGACTCGCGGAACACGCCGCCGGCCTGTAACCGGCTTCAAAAAACAGCAACGAGGAGAGGACGTCATGCGCATCGCCCGTCTTTGCAGCTTTCTGTTGTTCGCAGGATTCGCCGTCGCCGCGCAGGCGAAGATGGTGGAGAAGCCGGTCGAATGGACCCAGGATGGCACCACCTTCCACAGCGTGCTGATCTATAACGATGCCGTGGCCACCAAGCGCCCCGGCCTGGTGATGGTGCCCAACTGGTATGGCGTGAACGACCTGGCCATCAAGAAGGCCGAAATGATCGCGGGCAAGGAGTACGTGATCCTGCTCACCGATATGTACGGCGCGAAAACGCGTCCGGCCAACGATGACGAGGCGCGCGCGGCGATCAAGCCGCTGTATGGCGACCGCGTGCTGATGCGCAAGCGCGCCAACATGGCGCTGGACCAACTCAAGGCGCAGGCCAAGGCGGCACCCGTCGACCTCACCAAACTGGCGGCGATCGGTTTCTGCTTCGGCGGTACCGCCGTCCTGGATCTGGCGCGCAGCGGCGCCGACGTGGCGGCCGTCGTGTCATTCCATGGCGGGTTGCAGACCGACGATCCGGCGCTGGCCAAGAACATCAAGGCGCGCGTGCTCGTGATGAACGGCGCCGACGACAAGGGCACCATGCCTGACGCCGACAAGTTCATGGACGAAATGCGCGCCACCAAGGCCGACTGGCAGTTTGTGGTGCTCGGCAATGCGGTGCATTGCTTCACGGAAACTGACCAGCACAGCACCGGTTGTGCCTATGACGAGCGGGCCGCCAAGCGTAGCTACCGGATGATGCAGGATTGGCTGCACGGGGCGTTCAGCGGCACGCCGTGAGTCGATCTCGCGACACGCGTGGGGCGGAGGCGGGGTGCCGTACAGCCTGCATGCCCTCATGCCCCCATGATGTCCTCACCGTCATCCCGGCGCACCCCGCAAAAGGGGGCAAGGGCCGGGATCCAGTAATGTCAGTTCGCAGTCTTCGCCTTATCCCGCACCTGTACTGCCGCAAGAATCGCAGCCTGCGGCTACTGGATCCCGGCCTGCGCCGGGATGACGGTGAGGATGGAATGACGGTGAGGGTGAATGGGCGTGTGCCAAACCGTTGGGCGGGCAGGCCCGGTACGCCCAAGCCTGAAGAACGCGTTGGAACTTGCCTAAGAGTGCGTCAGAACGACCGCTGCACCGAATAATCCGCCAGCGTCGCCATGGCGTCGCGCCACGGCGAATCCGGCAGTACGCGCAGCGCGTCGCGCGCGGCGTCGGCGTGCATCACGGCACGCTCGTGGGTGCGCTCCAGCGCGCCGGAATCGCGGATGGCGGCGATGATGCGGTCGAGCGAATCCAGACCGCCGTGTTCGATCGCGTGGCGCAACGACCGCCGCTGCTCACCGTCGGCGCGCTGCAGCGCGTAGATCAGCGGCAGCGTGGGCTTGCCTTCGGCGAGGTCGTCGCCGATGTTCTTGCCCAGCGTGCCCGCGTCGGAGACGTAGTCGAGCAGGTCGTCGGCAATCTGGAAGGCGTAGCCCAGCTGCATGCCGTAGCGGCGCAGCGCCACCTGCTGCTCTGCCGGCAAGCCGCCCAGCAGGGCGCCGAGTTCGGTGGCGGCAGCAAACAGCACGGCAGTCTTGCGCTCGATCACGTTGAGGTAGGACGCCTCGTCCACGTCGGCGTTGCCGATGTTGAGCAGCTGCAGCACTTCGCCTTCGGCGATGGTGTTGGTGGTGTCGGCCAGGATGCGCATGACGCGCATGTCATCCAGCTCGACCATCATCTGGAACGAGCGGGAGTACAGGAAGTCGCCCACCAGCACGCTGGCGGCATTGCCCCACAGCGCGTTGGCCGTCTTGCGGCCGCGGCGGAGGTCCGATTCGTCCACCACGTCGTCGTGCAGCAGGGTGGACGTGTGGATGAACTCGATCACGGCCGCCAGCTTGATGTGGTGTTCGCCACGGTACCCGGCCGCGTTCGCCGCCAGCACGTGCAGCATCGGGCGCAGCCGCTTGCCGCCGCCCGCGATGATGTGGTCGGCGATCTGGTTGATCAGCACCACGTCTGACGAAAGGCGTTGGCGGATCAGGGAGTCGACCCGGTGCATGTCTGCGGCGGCGAGCCCCCGGACGGCGGCAAAGTCGGCAGAGCGGCGGGTGTCGGCTTGGGTCGTGGTCATGAGGCGGTCGTAGCGTCGTATTCAGGCATTATAGAGAGAGAACGTTCGCAAGAAACCGCCGCGACACGGCACCACGGTTGGTTTTTTGGGCCGAGACGTAATAATCGCGCCCTGGTGCGACCCTTTTAAGAAGCCCCCGGTGAGCAAACTCTCCCCACTCGAGCGGCGCAGTGCGTTGACCCTGGCCTGCGTGATCAGCCTGCGGTTGTTCGGCCTGTTCCTGATCATGCCGGTGTTTTCGCTGTACGCGCAGCGCATGCCGGATGCCACGCCGTGGCTGATCGGCCTGGCCCTGGGGGTCTACGGGCTGGGGCAGGTGCTGTTGCAGATTCCGCTGGGACTGCTGTCCGACCGGATCGGTCGCAAGTCGGCGATTACGCTGGGTTTGCTGGTGTTCGCAGCCGGTGGGCTGGTGGCCGCCATGGCGCACAGCCTGCTTGGCATCGTGCTGGGCCGGGCGCTGCAGGGCATGGGCGCGGTGGCCGGCGCCGGCACGGCGCTGGCCGCCGACCTGACACGCCATGAGAACCGCGGCAAGGTCATGGGCATCATCGGCGTCTCGATCGGCGTGGCGTTTTTGCTGGCGCTCATCCTCGGGCCGCCGCTGGAGGCCATCGCGGGGCTGCCGGGGTTGTTCGCCACCACGTCGGTACTGGCCCTGGCCGCGCTGGTCCTGTTGTGGTTGATCGTCCCCACGCCCGAGCGGCCGGCGGCGCCCGCGTCGGCGACGTTTGCCGGCGTCCTGTCCATGTTGCGTGACGGCCGCCTGCTCGTGCTCAACGGCTCGGTGTTCTTCCTGCACATGTTGTTGACGGCCAGCTTCGTTGGCCTGCCGCTGTTGCTCGCCGACGGACTGCACCTGCCGGTGAACCGCCACTGGGAGCTTTACCTGCCGGTGATGGTGATCGCCGCCTTCGTCATGGGCGCCTGCCTGCACCGTATGCGCGAGCTTGCGCAAAGCCTGCGGCTGGTGGCCTTGTGCGTGGTGGCGACCGGGCTCGGGCTGCTGGGCTTGGGCCTGTCGGGCCATCACGTGGCGGCGCTCGGGGTATCCGCAGCGGTCTTTTTCTCGGCCTTCAACCTGCTCGAGGCCGCCTTGCCGAGCCTGGTGTCCCAGCTGGCACCAGGCTCCCTGCGCGGCGCGGCGATGGGCGCCTATTCCACTAGCCAGTTCCTGGGTGCCTTCGTGGGTGGCGCGGTGGGGGGTATCGCGCTGGGGCGGTTGGGGACGGAGGGCATCTTCCTGTGCTCGGCGGCCCTGACCCTGGCGTGGTTGCCGCTGGTCCTGCTGGGCGGCCGGCGCATCGCCGGCAGCGCCTCGCGGGTGGGCGCCGCGGCCGAGGTGTCGCCGGGCGCCTGAGCGCTGTAAAAAGTGTGCGCGGACGCATTGCGTTTAGGCCCCGCAGACCCAATGATCGTGGCGCCGGGCGGCGCGTTGCCGCCCGATCGGGCGACGAGGCTGGCGTCCATGGCACACCACATCATTGAACTCATCGCGCAGTACGGACTGCTGCTGGTTTTCGCCAACGTGCTGATCGAGCAGGCGGGTGTCCCTGTGCCTGCCGTACCGACCATGATCGTGGCCGGTGCCCTGGCGGCCATGGAGCGATTGCCGCTGACCGGCGTGGTGTTGGTGGCCCTGCTGGCCTGCCTGCTGGCCGACTACGCCTGGTATGCGGCGGGTCGCTATTTCGGTGGTGGCGTGATGCGCACGCTGTGCCGCATTTCCCTGTCGCCCGACTCCTGCGTCAAGCAGTCGGAGCTGCGTTTCCAGCGCTGGCGCGGCGGCGTGCTGCTGCTCGCCAAGTTCGTGCCGGGCTTGTCCACCGTGGCTCCGCCGTTGGTAGGGGCCATGGGTTTGCGCGCGGCGCCCTTCATCCTGTTCGACGGGCTAGGCTCACTGATGTGGGTGGGCATGGCGGTCAGTCTTGGCTACGTCTTCGCCAACCAGATCGATGCCGTGCTGATGGCACTGGCCAATGCCGGCAGCGTGGCCCTGATGCTGATCGGCAGCCTGCTCGCGCTCTACATCCTCATCAAGTGGTGGCAGCGCCATCGCCTGCTGCGCGCCCTTCGCATGGCGCGCATCACCGTGGAAGAACTCAACGACGCCGTGATCAATGGCCGTAACCCGGCCATTGTCGACGTGCGTTCGGAGGCGGCCCGAGTGATCGACGCACGCATCATCCCCGGCGCGTTGCTGGCGGACGTGAACAGCGTCGACCGCATCGTGGAAGTGGTTCCACTGGATGCGGAGCTGGTGGTTTATTGCACCTGCCCGAACGAAGCCTCCGCCGCGCTGGTGGCCAAGGCCTTGATGTCGCGCGGCTACAAGCGCGTGCGGCCCCTGCTGGGCGGGCTGGACGCGTGGGATGCTGCGGGGTACCCGGTGCATCGCCCCCCGGTGGTGGAAGAGGTCGTGGTCTCCCACGCGGTCTGAGGGCTACTTCTCTTTCCTGTGGGAGTGCACCCTGTGCGCGACAAACGTGCGGAGCGGTAGCCCCACCTCTGCGGTCGCGCACAGGGTGCGCTCCCACAACTGTGCTCTCTGGGTCCCGGCAAATTTTTACGGCTTTTATACGCGGTCGCGAAAATTCGCTACCCCTTTCTTATGCGCCGGTTCCGACAATTTCCACCGTTAACTGACACGGTGAGTCGGGCTTCCATGGACGCCATTTATCTACTTTTTTCGATCGTGCTATTCGCCGCGGCGCTCGGCTTCCTGCTGATCTGCGACCGCCTGGGCCGCCGTCCCTGACGAGCACCTGTCGCCCCTGCTGGCGACCGGGTCCCCGCCTTTCCTTCGGGAGATTTCATCCATGAACGCGTTGTATATCGTGGCTGCCGTGATCGCGGTGGCCTTGACGGGCTATCTGTGCGTGGCCCTGCTGAAGCCGGAGTGGTTCGAATGACTACTTTCGACTTCTTCCAGGTCGTGCTCTATCTCGCCGTGCTGCTCGTGCTGATCAAGCCCGTGGGCAGCTACATGGCGCTCGCGTTCGCCGATACTCCCAACCGGGTGAACCGCGTGGGCGGCAAGCTCGAGCATCTGCTCTATCGCCTCGCCGGCGTGCATGTCGACGACCAGATGAGCTGGAAGCGCTACGCCATCGCCATGCTGGTGTTCAACCTGGTCGGCGTGTTCGTGGTGTATGGCCTGCAGCGCGTGCAGCAGTGGCTGCCGCTCAACCCGCAGCATTTCGATGCGCTGTCGCCGGACTTGGCCATGAACACGGCCATCAGCTTCGTCACCAACACCAACTGGCAGGCCTATGGCGGCGAAAGCACCATGAGCTACCTGACCCAGATGATGGGTTTGGCGGTGCAGAACTTCCTGTCGGCGGCCACGGCGATGGCCGTGCTGCTTGCGGTCATTCGCGGCTTCACGCGTCGCAGTGCAAACAGTGTCGGCAACTTCTGGGTCGACATGACGCGCAGTACGTTTTATGTGCTGGTGCCGTTCTCGCTGGTGATCGCGCTGCTGCTTTCCTCGCAGGGCGTGGTGCAGAACTTCAAATCCTACGTCGACGTGCCGCTGGTGCAGAACACCACGGCCGTGGAAACGGTGAAGGATGCCGCGGGCAATACGGTGAAGGATGCCCAGGGCAAGGACGTGACCAAGTCCAGCACGGTCACCACGCAGACCCTGCCGATGGGCCCGGCCGCCTCGCAGATCGCGATCAAGCAGCTTGGCACCAACGGTGGCGGCTTCTTCAACGCGAACTCCGCGCATCCGTACGAAAACCCGACGCCGTTCAGCAACTTCATCGAGATGCTGGCGATCTTCCTGATTCCTGGGGGACTTTGCTACACGTTCGGCAGCATGGTGGGTGACCGCCGACAGGGCTGGGCGATCCTCGCCACCATGCTGCTCATCTTTATCCCCCTTGCTTACGCCGCGGTGGGTGCCGAGCAGGCCGGCAATCCGGCGCTGCATGGCCTGGCCGTCGACCAGCAGGCCTCCGCGCTGCAGGCGGGCGGCAATATGGAAGGCAAGGAAACGCGCTTCGGCATCGCCGCGAGCGGCCTGTTCGCCACCATCACCACGGCCGCTTCGTGTGGCGCGGTGAACAGCATGCACGACTCCATGACGCCGCTTGGCGGCCTGGTGCCGATGTGGCTGATCCAGCTGGGTGAGGTGATCTTCGGCGGCGTCGGTTGCGGTCTTTACGGCATGCTTGCCTTCGCCGTGGTCGCGGTGTTCATTGCCGGACTAATGGTGGGTCGTACGCCCGAATACCTCGGCAAGAAGATCGAGGCGCATGAGATGAAGATGGCCAGCCTGGCCGTGCTGGTGCCGTGCGCGCTGATCGTCATCTGCACCGCCATCGCCGTGCTGTCGCCGGCCGGCGTGGCCGGCGTGGGCAACCCCGGTGCGCACAGCTTCAGCGAAATCCTTTACGCGGTGTCGTCGGCGACCAACAACAACGGCAGCGCGTTCGGTGGTTTGTCTGCCAACACGCCGTTCTGGAACGTGCTGCTGGCCGTGTGCATGTACCTGTCGCGCTTCCTGCTCGCCATCGCCATGCTCGCCATGGCCGGCTCGCTGGCCGCCAAGCGCCACGTGCCGCCGTCGGCCGGCACGCTGCCCACGCATACGCCGTTGTTCGTGACCTTGCTTGCCTGCGTGGTGGTGGTGGTGGGTGCGCTGACCTTCCTGCCCGCGCTCGCCCTGGGTCCCATCGCTGAATTCCTGATGTCGGTGCGCTGAGAAGCGCGCGAAGGAACCTGGAACCATGACAATGACTCATACCCCTGTTCACGGTGTTCGCAGCTTCGATCGCGACCTGATCGTGAAAGCCGTGGCGGACTCGTTCCGCAAGCTGTCGCCGAAGCAGCAGTTCCGCAATCCGGTGATGTTCGTGGTGTTCGTGTGCAGCATCCTGACCACCCTCCTGTGGGTGCAGGCGCTGACCGGCCACGGCGAAGCGCCTACCGGTTTCATCTTCTGGGTGACGGTGTGGCTGTGGTTCACCCTGCTGTTCGCCAACTTCGCCGAGGCGCTGGCCGAAGGCCGCGGCAAGGCCCAGGCCGCCGCGCTGCGCAGCTCGCGCAAGGACGTCGTCGCCAAACGCCTGGCCTCGCCGCACAAGGACGCCAACGTGACGTTCACGCCGTCCTCCGAGCTGCGCGTGGGTCATCACGTGCTGGTGGAAGCCGGCGAGCAGATGCCGGGCGACGGTGAAGTGGTGATGGGTGCGGCCAGCGTTGACGAAAGCGCCATCACCGGCGAATCCGCGCCGGTGATCCGCGAATCGGGCGGCGACCGCAGCGCGGTGACGGGTGGTACCCGTGTGCTTTCCGACTGGCTGGTGGTGCGCATCACCGCCAACCCGGGCGAAAGCTTCCTGGACCGCATGATCGCGATGGTGGAAGGCGCCGCGCGCCGCAAGACGCCCAACGAGATCGCCCTCACCATCCTGCTGGCCAAGTTCACCTTGATCTTCCTGCTGGCCTGCGCCACGCTGCTGCCGTATTCCATTTACAGCGTGCAGGTGGCCGGTTCGGGCAATCCCATCACGCTTACCGTGCTGGTGGCGCTGCTGGTGTGCCTGATTCCCACCACCATCGGTGCGCTGCTGTCGGCCATCGGCATCGCGGGCATGGACCGCATGATCCGCGCCAACGTCATCGCCACCTCCGGCCGTGCGGTGGAAGCGGCGGGCGACGTGGACGTGCTGCTGCTCGACAAGACCGGCACCATCACGCTGGGCAACCGCCAGGCCGTGGCCTTTGTGCCGGCCCCGGGCGTCGAGGAAGGCAAGCTGGCCGATGCCGCGCAGCTTGCTTCGCTGGCCGATGAAACGCCGGAAGGTCGCAGCATCGTGGTGCTGGCCAAGGAGCGCTTCGGCATCCGCGAGCGTCAGTTGGAAGAAGGCCACGCCGAGTTCGTGCCGTTCACCGCGCAGACCCGCATGAGTGGCGTGAATATCGGCGATCGCCAGATCCGCAAGGGCGCGCTGGATGCGGTGGAGCGTTACCTCGAGACCAGCGGCAGCCACCTGCCGCCGCTGGTCAAGCGCCTGGCCGAAGACATCGCGCGCCGTGGTGCCACGCCGCTGATCGTCACCGAAGGCATCACCGCCCTGGGCGTGATCGAGCTGAAGGACATCGTGAAGGGCGGCATCCGTGAGCGTTTCGCCGAAATGCGCCGGATGGGCATCAAGACCATCATGATCACCGGCGACAACCCGCTGACGGCAGCGGCGATCGCAGCGGAAGCCGGCGTGGACGACTTCCTCGCCGAGGCCACGCCGGAAGCCAAGCTCAAGCTGATCCGCAAGATCCAGGCCGAGAACCGCCTGGTGGCCATGTGCGGCGACGGCACCAACGACGCCCCGGCGCTGGCCCAGGCCGACGTGGCGGTGGCGATGAATACGGGTACCCAGGCGGCCAAGGAAGCCGGCAACATGGTCGACCTCGATTCCAACCCAACCAAGCTCATCGAGGTGGTGGAGATCGGCAAGCAGATGCTGATCACGCGCGGCTCGTTGACCACGTTCTCCATCGCCAACGACGTCGCCAAGTACTTCGCCATTATCCCGGCGGCCTTCGCGACGACCTACCCGGCATTGAACACGCTGAATGTGATGAAGCTCGCCACCCCGCAGAGCGCCATTCTGTCGGCGGTGATCTTCAACGCGCTCATCATCATCTTCCTGATCCCATTGGCGCTGAAGGGCGTGAAGTACCGGGCGCTGGGCGCTGGCGCCTTGCTCCGGCGCAACCTGCTCGTGTACGGCCTCGGCGGCATCGTGGTGCCGTTCCTGGGCATCAAGGTGATCGATATGTTGTTGGTGGTCTGCGGTCTGGCCTGACGCTTCTGCTCGTCATTCCGGCGCAGGCCGGAATCCAGTAGCCGCGGTGACAGGTTGTCGCGAAAAGCGCGCACTCACGCTACTGGATCCCGGCCTGCGCCGGGATGACGGATAGGAAAAGAAACGCTTTGCTCTTCACTCCCGGAGTCTTTGCCATGCAAGTACTCAAGCTTTCCGTTTCACTGCCCGACGATACCCACCCGGACATGGAGCTTCGGCTTTCCTCGAACGACTCCAGCTGCGACGTGGTGATCGCGCTGCCGGCGCAGGGACGCACGCGCATCCAGGCGCGTGACACGGAAACGCCGCACAGCGAACAGGACGATTACGTGCTCGGCGGTTACGCCGGCATCTGATACGAGGCCGCATGACAGCGGCCCACTACTACTCCCTACTCACAAGAAAAGGACGGCTCGCCCCGAGCCGGTTTCAGGAACACCCCATGATGTCCAAGAAGGTTCTTTCGTTTGCACTGTTGCTGGCCCTCGCTCCCGCGGGCGAAGCGGCCGCCGCTGCGGTATCCGTCGACAGCACGGATGTGGCGCCTGCCGCGAGCCTGGGCGACAGCCCGGCGAGCGCGCCGACGGCCGCCAGCGATGATTGCTCGCAAGGCTTCCTCTCCCGTCTCGGCGCGGCCTATCGCGAAGACGCGCAGCCGGCCGATCCCAATGCCCCCGCCGCCCAGCGTCGCGGCATGGACGCACCTTTGGATTCTCCGCCGTTCCCGAGCGGTGAATGGCAGCTCGGCGGCGTGGCGGCACCCATCGGCGTGCCGAACAGCTACGGCCAGTACCCGCTGCAGAAGGCGCTGTCCTGCACCAAGCTGGGTGGCTGGATGAAGCGCAACCGCATCGAGATCAACGGCTGGATCAATCCGTCGCTGAACGCGAGCTCCTCCAGCTTCACCAACTTCCCGCTGTCGTACGCGACGCGCCCCAATCGCCTGGAGTTCGACCAGCTGGTGTTCAACATCACCCGCGTCGAGGACACGGTACAGACCGATCACGTGGACTGGGGTTTCAACATCTCCACGCTGTACGGCTACGACTACCACTACACCGTGACCAAGGGCGTGTTCAGCAACCAGCTGCTGAACAACCCCAAGGCGCACAGCGCGCTGAACGGCAAGATCTACGGCGTCGATCCGATGCTGTTCTACTACGACCTGTACATTCCGTCGGTTGCCGAGGGCATGGTCATCCGCTTTGGCCGCTATCTGTCGCTGCCGGACATCGAGGCGCAGTTCTCGCCGCAGAACTACCTGGTGACGCACTCGATTCTCTACACGGTCGACCCGTATACCCAGACCGGCATCATGACCACGACCAAGCTCAGCAGCCAGTGGACGGTGCAGCTGGGCATCAATGCCAGCAACGACACGGCGCCGTGGAACCACTCCGCGCGCCCGACGCTGCAGGGTTGCGTGCGCTGGGTGTCCAAAGACAACAACGACATGCTCTACCCCTGCATCAACAGCTGGAACACGTCCGACTACAACTACAACAACGTGCAGATGTACGTGATGACCTGGGGCCACCGCTTCAGCCAGAAGGTGCACATGCAGACGGAGGCCTACTACATGTACGGCCGCAACATCCCCGGCTTCGGGCCGGATGGCGAGCCGGGCGTGGTGGCTTCCTCGCCGTACCCGGGCAAGGCGGGCGAGTACGGCGTGGTGAACTACCTGAACTTCGAGTTGAACGCCAACAACATGTTGTCGTTCCGCAACGAGTTCTACAACGACCAGAAGGGCCAGCGCACCGGCTTCGCCACCAAGTACAGCAGCCACACGCTGGGCCTCACGCATTGGGTGTCGCCGGACCTCGAGATCCGTCCCGAGCTTCGCTACGAGCACTCGTACAACGTGAATGCCTACAACAACGGCAAGAAGAACTACCAGGCGATCGCTCTTCTCGACGCGATCCTCCACTACTGAGGTTTGAACCATGGGCAAGTTGATTCGCAGCGCTATCGTGATGTTGCTCCTGATGACCGTGATTACCGGCGTGGCCTATCCGCTGGTGGTCACCGGCCTGGCCCAGGTGCTGTTCCCGTCGCAGGCGAACGGCAGCCTGATCGTGAAAGACGGCAAGCCGGTCGGCTCCACCCTGATCGGCCAATCGTTCGACGACCCCAAGTATTTCTGGGGTCGTCCTTCGGCCACCACGCCGCAGCCGAACAACGGCACGGGTTCCAACGGCTCGAACCAGGGCCCTACGAATCCTGCTCTCACTGATGCGGTGAAGCAGCGCATTGACGCGCTGCGCGCGGCGGATCCGGGCAATACGAAGCCGGTGCCGGTGGATCTGGTGACGGCCTCGGCCAGTGGCCTCGATCCGGAGATCTCGCCGGCGGCCGCCGACTATCAGGTATCGCGTGTCGCCAAGGTGCGTGGCTTGAGCGAGTCGCAGGTGCAGGCGATGGTGGCGATGGCGACCACGGGGCGGCAGTTTGGGATGTTGGGCGAGCCGCGGGTGAATGTGCTGAAGCTCAATCTGGCATTGGATGGCCGTTGAACGTGAGCCCCTTTCCACCCTCTCCCCGCAGGGGAGAGGGTTGGGGTGAGGGGCGGGTGCTCGCCTCACCGCTTCATTCTTCAGCCGTCATCCCGGCGTAGGCCGGGATCCAGTAGCGTCTGTGGTCGGTCGTCGCCTCGTACCTTCCCGCGATCGGGCCGCTTACGCAGCGGGCGTTTCGACCTTCTGCCGAAGGCCGAGTCACTTTTCTTTGCTGGCCCAAAAGATCCCACGGGGACTAGCTTCGCGTCGAAAGTAACCCAAAGAAATGGCCTTTAGAGCTCCAGTAGCGCCGTGTTGAATACAAACCTTGAAGACCTCGGTAACCGGTGCCGCGCGATCTCCTTATTGAACGATACGGCTACACCGCAACGCGCCATCACCCTGAGGAGCTCTGCATGGCGTGGAATACAAGCAGTGCCGGTTCCGGAGCCCGGATTGCGACAGGCGTAACGCCTACACACCGCGGCTACACCGCAACGCGCCATCACCCTGAGGAGCTCTGCATGGCGTGGAATACAAGCGGTGCCGGTTCCGGAGCCCGGAATGCGACAGGCGTAACGCCTACACACTACGGTTACACCGCAACGCGCCGTCGCCAAGAGGGCTTAAAGCGTTGTGCTGTTGTAGCTTTGTTTGGTTCGCTGCGAACATCATTTTCCCCTCTCCCTAGGGGGAGAGGGCGGAGTAAGGGGAGGGGGCTCGTGGGAACATAGCCAGCGAACAAAACGATTTCACTTCCTGCTCCCCACTCCAAGTCCTACCCTTATCCACACACCACCACCCACGGCCACCCATGTCCGAACCCTCCCGCGAAGCACGTGCCGACGCCCTGCTCGATTCCGTGCAGGAGGAGCGCACGCGCCGCCTGAAGATCTTCCTCGGCGCCGCGCCGGGCGTGGGCAAGACCTACGCCATGCTCTCGGCCGCGCGCGAGTTGAAGCGGCAGGGTGTGGACGTGGTGATCGGGCTGGTGGAGACGCATGGCCGACAGGAAACCGCGGCACTGCTGGACGGGCTGGAGCAGCTCCCCCGTCGCAAGGTGAACTACAAGGGGCGGGACTTCACGGAGTTCGATCTCGATGCCGCCCTCGCACGCCGGCCGGACATCATCCTGGTCGATGAGCTCGCACACACCAACCTGCCGGGCGGTCGCCACGAACGGCGCTGGCAGGACATCGCCGAGCTGCTGGAAGCGGGCATCGAGGTCTACACCGCGCTCAATGTGCAGCATCTGGAGAGCCTCAACGATCAGGTGCGGCGCATCACCAACGTCACCGTGCGCGAAACCGTGCCGGATGCGTTCCTCGACCGCGCGCGTGACATCGTGCTGGTGGATCTACCGCCGCGCGAGCTAATCCAGCGGCTGAAGCAGGGCAAGGTGTATGTGCCCGAGACGGCCGCCGCGGCGCTGGATGCGTTCTTCTCGCCCACCAATCTCGTCGCCCTGCGCGAGCTGGCGGTGGATACCGTGGCCGGCCACGTGGACAGCGACCTGCGCGAGCACATGCTGGCGCGCGGTGGCGCGATGCCGGTGCGGCGGCGTGTGCTGGCCGCCATCGACGGGCATTCGCAGAGCGAATACCTCGTGCGCATCGCGCGCCGTATCGCCGAGCGCCGCGGTGCGCCATGGAGCGTGGCGTTCGTCGATACCGGCGTTACCCTCGACAAAGGGCGACGCGAACGGCTGGACGCCGCCATGCGGCTTGCGCGCCGCCTGGGTGGCGACACCGTGGTGCTGCGCGGTCATGCCATTGCCGATGAACTGATCGCGCACGCGGATCGCGAGGGCATCGGCCAGATCATCCTTGGGCGTACGCGTGAACGTCCGTTGGCGCGCATGCTTGGCCGCTCACTGACACAGTTGCTGCTGCGGCGTGGGGCGCACCTGGAGCTCACCATCATCGCCACGCCCGCCGAGCGGGCGAAGTCGCGCCTGCGCCTTCGCATGCCGGGTGGGCCGGGGCGGCGCGGCGAGTACATCTACGCCACGCTCGCCACGCTGGTGGCGTTCGGCCTGTCGTTCATCGCCGACCGCTACCTGTCCGTGGCGAATCTTTCGCTGATCTTCCTCACCGCCGTGCTGGTGGTGGCGGTGCGTACGCGCATGGCGGTGGCGGTCTACACGGCAACGCTGTGTTTCCTGGGCTACAACTTCTTCTTCGCTCCGCCGCGCTACACCCTGATGATCGCCAACTTCGACGACGTGCTGGCGGTTTGCCTGTTCCTCGTCGCGGCATTGGTGGCGAGCCGGTTGGCGACCAAGCTCGCCAGCCAGGTGGAATCCCTTCGCATGGCGCATGCGCAGGCGCGTGCGCTGCTCGCGCTGGGGCAGCGGCTTTCCACCAGTACAGACGCCGAGGGCATCCGCCGCGTGGGCGCCGCCGCGCTAGCGGACGTCCTGCGGTGCGACGTGGCGATGCTGGCGCGCGATGCCAGCCAGGTGTTGCGCGCGGTGGCAGCGTCGCCGCGTGACTTCGACCTGACCACGCAGGATCTCGGCGCCGCCGCGTGGTGTGAGCAGCACGCGGAACAGGCCGGCCGTTACACCGATACGCTCAACGCCGCGCCATGCTGGGTATTGCCGCTGGGCAGCGACAACAACCATCTGGGCGTGGCGGCGCTGCGCTTTCCACCGGGGCAGGGCGAGCCCTCCACCGACGAGCGCAGCCTTGCGCTGACCATGGTGCAGGACATCGGCCAGGCCCTGCAGCGCGCGCGGCTCGCGGAGGAACTGGAAGGCGCCCGCGTGCAGGGCGAAACCGAGCGCCTGCGCAATGCCTTGTTGTCGTCGGTGTCGCACGACCTGCGTTCCCCGCTGGCCTCGATGATCGGTTCCGCCGGCACCTTGTCCAGCTACGGCGACCAGCTGCCGCCGGAAGAACGGCGGGAACTGCTGGAAGCCATCCTCGGCGAAGGCCAGCGGCTGGATCGCTACATCCAGAACCTGCTGGACATGACCAAGCTCGGCCACGGCACGCTGAAACTCAACCGCGACTGGACCGACGTCGCCGAGATCGTCGCGGCCGCCACCACGCGACTGCGCAAGCTGTTCCCCGATCTGCGGGTGGATACCGTGCTGCCCCCGCAGACCCTGCTGCTGTACGTCCATCCCGCGCTGATCGAGCAGGCCCTGTTCAACATCCTGGAGAACGCCGCGCGCTTCTCGCCGCCCGGCGAACCGGTGCGCGTGGTGGTGCGGCCCAAGGGCGAGCAGGTGCAGATGGACGTGGTCGATCGCGGTCCGGGCATTCCCGAAGATGAGCGCGCCCGCATTTTCGACATGTTCTATTCCGTGTCGCGCGGCGACCGCGCGCCGCAGGGCACCGGCCTGGGCCTTGCCATCTGCCGCGGCATGATCGGCGCGCATGGCGGCAGCGTGGAGGCCTTGCCGGGGGACGGCGTTGGCACCACCATTCGCATTACCTTGCCGTTGCCGGCGCAGCCCGTTAACCACGCATGACGTCAGCCGCACGTGTCCTGGTCATCGACGACGAGGCGCAGATCCGCAAATTCCTCGACATTGGCCTGCGCGCCGAAGGCTACGAGGTGCTGCTGGCCGCGAACGCGACCGAAGGGCTGGCGTTGGCGGCCACGCGCTCGCCCGATCTGGTGATCCTCGACATCGGCCTCCCCGACAAGGAGGGGCACGAGGTGCTGGCCGAGCTGCGCCAGTGGAGCCACGTCCCCGTGGTGATGCTGTCCGTGCGCGATGCGGAAAGCGAAAAGGTGAAGGCGCTCGACGCCGGCGCCAACGACTACGTCACCAAGCCGTTCGGCATCCAGGAACTGATGGCACGCCTGCGCGCCCTGTTGCGCAACCGGCAGGGCGAGCCGGAGGCCACGCAGCGCTACGACGACGGCCGCCTGGCCATCGACCTTTCCCGCCGCGAGGTGTCGCTCGACGGTGCGCCGCTGTCGCTCACCCGCAAGGAATACGCCGTGCTGGCCCTGCTGCTGCGCCATGCCGGCCGCGTGGTGACCCAGCAACAGCTGCTGCGGGAGATCTGGGGCGCCACCCACACCCACGACAGCCACTACCTGCGCATCGTGGTGGGCAAGCTGCGCCAGAAACTGGGCGACGACCCGGCGACACCCCGCTGGCTCAAGACCGAGCCGGGCGTGGGCTACCGCTTCCTCGGCCCCGGCTGAGCCAACGGGCCGGTGTCGCAGCCGGTGAGAGCCGGTAGTGGTCTGATTCAAGGGCTTTTTTCGCCCGTCCCGGACGCCGGGGCGGGGCGAAGGCTGGCCAGATTCACAGTTCTCCGGCACCGGTCAACGCCTGTCTCCACGGGCGGGGCGCGGTTATGATGGCCGCCGGACCAACATCCCGGCGCTGACTGCCCAAGAACGCAGCGCCGGCTCACAGAGGACATCAAAACCCATGGCACGCGGCATCAACAAAGTCATCATCGTCGGCAACCTCGGCGCGGACCCGGAAACCCGCTACACCGGCAACGGTACGGCGATCACCAGCATCCGTATCGCCACGTCCGAAAACTGGACCGACAAGCAGAGCGGCGAGAAGCAAGAGCGCACCGAGTGGCATCGCGTGAAGCTGTTCGGCCGCCTCGCTGAAATCGCCGGCGAATACCTGAAGAAGGGTCGCCAGGTCTACATCGAAGGCTCGCTGCGCACCGACAAGTACACCGACAAGGACGGCGTCGAGCGCTTCAGCACCGACATCATCGCGGCCGAAATGCAGATGCTCGGCGGTGGCTCGGAAGGCGGTGCGGGCGGCGGTGGCGGCGGCAACTTCCAGCGCTCCTCCCAGGGCGGCGGCGGTGGCCAGCGCCAGGGCGGCTACGGCGGTGGCCAGCAGTCCCGCGGTGGCGACAACTACGGCGGCGGCTCGCGCGGCGGCGACAACTACGGCAACCAGCAGCGCCAGTCCGCGCCGCCGGTGCAGAACAACAGCTTCGACGACGACGATATCCCGTTCTGATTTTCATCGGCGGCGACATCGTTGCGTGATATCAAAGAGCCCATGGTCGCCATGGGCTTTTTGTTTGCGAGGCGTACTCGTTGGGTCGGGTGTCGGGTGTGCCGCAGGGTGATGCGTTGCGGCATCCCTTCATCAGCCGCCATGAATGACCGAAGAGATTCGCGCTGCACCTTTTTCCTTCACGGGCTTAACGGCGACGCCGCGGGTCAAGCGTATCTCCCGGAAGGTATGACGCGAGCGGACGGGTACCGATCGACAGTTGGATGTACCGAGCGAACAAGGCGTAAAGGGCTCGCTTGGCTGCTCCCGCTTGATGACACGGGGCTGCGTGAAATGGATGCCTGAACGATCCCATCCAGCATTTTTTCCATCGCACTCTCACGACCGGCAGGATAAGAACATGCCAACCCTTACTTTCGGTGAATCCTCTTGTTCCGCTGCGGCCAGCGGCCTCGTGGAAGTGCGTGGCGCGCGCGAGCACAACCTCAAGGATGTCGACGTCTCCATACCGCGCAATGCGCTGGTGGTGTTTTCCGGGGTCTCCGGCTCCGGCAAGTCCTCGCTCGCCTTCGGCACCATTTATGCCGAGGCGCAGCGACGCTATTTCGAGTCGGTGGCTCCGTATGCTCGCCGCCTGATCGATCAGGCGGGGGTGCCGGATGTCGATGCCATCGATGGCCTGCCACCGGCGGTAGCGCTCCAGCAGCAACGCGGCGCCAGCAATGCGCGCTCTTCCGTCGGAAGCGTGACCACCTTGTCCAGCCTCATACGGATGATGTACTCGCGCGCCGGCGCCTATCCGGCGCATCAGCCGATGCTGTACGCCGAGGATTTTTCGCCGAACACCCCGCAGGGCGCATGTCCGACCTGCCATGGCCTGGGCCATGTGTACGAGGTGACCGAGGCCACCATGGTGCCCGATCCCTCGCTGACCATTCGCGAGCGGGCGATCGCCTCGTGGCCGCCGGCCTGGCAAGGGCAGAACCTGCGCGACATCCTGGTCAGCCTGGGCTACGACGTCGACCGTCCATGGAAGGATCTGCCCAAGAAGGATCGCGACTGGATCCTGTTTACGGAAGAAACCCCGACCGTGCCCGTCTATGCCGGCTTGACGCCTGCCGAGACGCGCGCTGCCCTCCGGCGCAAGATGGAGCCGAGCTACATGGGCACCTTCACGGGGGCGCGGCGCTACGTGTTGCACACGTTTGCGAGTACGCAAAGTGCTTTGATGCGCAGGCGCGTTTCCCGCTTCATGGAAGGCAAGCTGTGCCCCGCCTGCCACGGCAAGCGGCTCAAGCCGGAGGCGCTGTCGGTGACCTTCGCTGGCGTGGACATTGGCGAGTTCATGCAAATGCCAGTGGACCAGCTGGCGGCGTTGCTCGAACCCATCGCCCAAGGCGACTTCCGCGCCCATGCGGCGGGCGCTGGCACTGACAAGGAAGCCACCCGGCGCGACCGAGCGGAACGCAAGGCTTCCGGCCGCGCCGTTCATGCGGTGGCGCCCGATGTGCGACGCACCTCCGCGCTATCGGAAGAAAAGCGCCTCGCCGCGCAACGCCTTGCCGGTGGCGTGGTGGGGCGTCTGCGTCAACTGCGCGGGCTGGGCCTGGGCTACCTGACGCTGGACCGGGCCACGCCCACCCTTTCGGCCGGCGAGTTGCAGCGACTGCGGCTGGCCACGCAATTGAGTTCCCTGTTGTTCGGCGTCGTGTACGTGCTTGATGAACCCTCGGCGGGCTTGCATCCCTCCGACAGCCAGGCGCTTTACGACGCGCTCGACAGGCTGCGCGATGCAGGCAATTCGGTGTTCGTGGTGGAGCACGACCTGGACCTGATGCGCCGCGCGCAATGGCTGGTGGACGTGGGGCCGGAGGCCGGTGAGCGCGGTGGCCGCGTGCTCTACAGCGGTGAGCCAGCCGGCCTTCGCACGATTGCCGAATCGCGTACCGCCCGCTATCTGTTCGATGAGATCCCCTCGCCCAGCAGCCGTGAGCGCAAACCCGCCGGCTGGTTGGAGCTGCAAGGCATCCAGCGCCACAACCTGCACGGTGTGGATGCGCGTATTCCGCTCAGCGTGTTGACGGCGGTGACCGGCATATCCGGCTCGGGCAAATCCAGTCTCGTCGCGCAGGCGTTGCCAGAGCTGGTGTTGCTGCACCTGGGCCACGAGCCCGAAGACGATGCGGCCGAAAGCGGCAACAGCGAAGGGCCGGCGGTGATCGAGGTCACCGGTGGCCATCTGGCCGGTGACGTGGATGCCATACAGCGACTGGTGCAGGTGGACCAGAAGCCGATCGGGCGTACGCCACGCTCCAACCTGGCGACCTATACCGGCCTGTTCGACCACGTGCGCAAGCTGTTCGCCGCCACGCCAGATGCGCGCCGCCGTCGCTACGATGCCGGGCGGTTCTCGTTCAATGTGGCCAAGGGGCGCTGCGAAACCTGCGAGGGCGAGGGATTCGTCAGCGTGGAATTGCTGTTCATGCCCAGTGTCTACGCACCATGCCCGACGTGCCATGGTGCCCGCTACAACGAGGCGACGCTGAAGGTGCTCTGGAACGGGCGCAACATCGCCGAAGTGCTGCGGATGACAGTGGACGAAGCGCACGAGTTCTTCGCGGATGAGGACGCCGTGGCGCGGCCACTGCAATTGCTGAAAGAGATCGGGCTGGGCTACCTGCGCCTGGGACAACCTGCCACCGAACTGTCCGGCGGCGAGGCGCAGCGCATCAAGCTGGCCACCGAATTGCAGCGCAGCCAGCGTGGTCGCAGCCTGTATGTCCTCGACGAGCCGACCACGGGGCTGCACGCGGCAGATGCCGATCGCCTGATGGTCCAGTTGCAGCGCCTGGTCGATGCCGGCAATACCGTGGTGATGGTTGAGCACGATATGCGCGCAGTGGCCCAGGCGGATTGGGTGATCGACGTGGGGCCAGGCGCGGGCGATGCCGGCGGCCTTATCGTGGCCACTGGCACGCCTCAACAGGTGGCGCGGGCACGCGGTAGCCGAACGGCCCCGTTTCTTGCACAGCAGCTCAAGTGACATGAGTGACTGGGCCACCTGAGGCGGCGTCGTCAGCAAAGCTGATATCGCTATGGCGTGGGTCGTGCCGGATGACGCGCCTGAGCGCCTGATGGGGCCACGGTTGCAGCCGGGAACGGATGAACGAGCGTGCTAGAGTCCTTCCCAGGGCCGGGGTCTTGTGGGGAAACCATGGCAGCGCACGACGACATCACGCCCAGTGCGGTGCATGAGGGCATGAACCGCAACGAGCTTTTCCTTGAATAC
Source organism: Dyella japonica A8 (assembly GCF_000725385.1). Taxonomy (NCBI): domain Bacteria; kingdom Pseudomonadati; phylum Pseudomonadota; class Gammaproteobacteria; order Lysobacterales; family Rhodanobacteraceae; genus Dyella; species Dyella japonica. The sequence goes on from NZ_CP008884.1 coordinate 1,544,904, forward strand.
CTGCCGACCATCGCACTCCAGGAGCATGGCCGCTGCGTGGGTTGCGAGGCACTGGTGCGCTGGCGGCGCGGCTCGCACGTGCTGTATCCCGGTGATTTCGTGCCGGTCGTGGAAGACACCCCCGTATCGGGCCTGCTGACCTATTGGGTCATCGACACCGTTGCCAGCGAGTTGGGCGACTGGCTGCGCAGGCACCGCAGCGCGCATGTCGGCATCAACATTCCCCCGGAAGTACTCGGGCGGGGAGGGCTGGAATACGCCTCGCGCCGGGCGGCGCTGTTCGAGGTGAGGCGGCAGATCATCCTGGAGATCACCGAGCGGGGCATTCCCGACCGGCTCGGTCTGGCCGAGTTGCGTGACCTGGCTCGCGGGCACCAGCTCATTGCCATGGACGACGTGGATCTGGACGAGAGCAACTTCATCGTGCTGTCCCGGCAACCGGTTCCGGTGATCAAGCTCGACAAGGCATTCGTGGCCAGCCTGACAGGCACAGGCGGTGCGCGGCTGGAACAGGTCGCCGCGTTGATCCGCATGCCAGGGCATTACGTGGTGGCCGAAGGTGTGGAAACCGTCGCGCAGGAACGTTTGCTGCGCGACATCGGTGTGCAGTACGCGCAAGGCTGGCTGTATTCGAAGTCCGTGCCGGCGGAAGAGCTCAAGGCGTTCTATGCCGCCCGATCATGAAACATGTTTTTGCGGAGTCACGTAACCCCAGGCGCATCGTGGAGCGGGCCGCGACAGCGCGACTCCTCGATGCACGAAACAACGCACGCCCCTGACATCGGAGATGGGCTTGTTCCATCGACCACACCTTGGCATCACCCATGCCGACCAGATCGCGCAGCAGACCTTCGGGATCCGCCCGCTGTGCTAGGAGCGGACCCAGGCAATGAAAGGAGTGGCAGCCATGAAAGAATCCACCGCCGGTTTTGCCGTCATCTATCGGTGGCGACTGCATCCAGGGAAGGAGGCTCAGTTCATCGAAGCCTGGACGCGTATCTCCGAGCTTTATCTGCATCGACACGGGTCACTGGGTTCACGACTGCATCGCGGTCCGGAGGGCATCTGGTATAGCTACGCTCAGTGGCCGGACAGGGCCGCCCGGGAAGCGGCCTTCTCGGCAGGTACGCTCGACAGGGAGACCGGGGAGCTCATGCGTAGCGCCATTGCCGAGACCCTGCCGGAAATCGTTCTTGAGCCAGTGGTTGATCTGATGGTGCCGACCCGTCAAACGAAGACCGAAAGCTAGCGGTTTGAGTCAGCGGCAGACGTCTGGTTTCGGCCCGAAGCGGACGTTGTTAGCGCCAAGAGTGCCGTAGGTGATATCAGCTCTTCTTGAGGGAGAGTAATGGATATCAAACGTGGGAAGGCCCTTCCAAGATCGGCAAGGCATATTCATCCACTTCAGAATGCAGGAGAGTTGATCGATGAGTACTTCTGCCTTGGTACTGACGCTATTCATCGCTTGGGCACTCTTCTTGCTCGTGCTCATGGAAGGCATTCGCTCTTATCTGGTTCTCTCCGGTCGTGCCAAGTCCAATGAATTCAAGCCCGACAACTCAAACCTATCCCCATTTTTGCAGCGACTGGCGCGGGCACATGCCAACTGTATCGAGAGCCTTCCTGTTTTTGGTGGCCTTCTTCTTGTCGCTATGCTGACCAGCCGTACCGGGCTTACCGATACGTTAGCCCCATGGCTCTTGTTTGCCCGCATTGCCCAGTCAATCACGCATCTCGTCTCCTTAAGTATCTTCGCGGTCAATGCGCGCTTTTTCTTCTTTGCAGTTCAGCTAACGATCGCGGTCTACTGGACGTTGGCATTACTCGCACGATAGTTCATGCGTTTGGATGATTGGGGTGTCTGCCTCCGACTCAAAGCGGACATAAATCAGGAGATATCGAGGGCCGCATGTCCGTTGATACTTTCAGGTTTCCCCGGCGACGCTCGCTGCTCCTTTTCTGCTTGGCGACAGTCTTCCTGCTTGGCGCAGTTATAGGTCAGGCGTCGCTCACCGGATTCGTTGCTTCATCGGCCTTTGCGCTTGTCGTTGCCGCGATTGGTGCATCCGAATGGATGTACTCGGTGCGGGTAACCGACGCGGAGATAGATGCTGGCTCGTTTATGCGCAGGCAATATGCGCTTTCGAGCATCAAGGCTATCAGCGTCCGGCGAACGAAAGGTGGGAGAACTGGCGCAGTTGAGCTTCAGGGAGGGAGGACACTCTGGCTGGATGGTGGCATTGCGAGGTTTGATGAACTCCTCCAGGCCATCAGTTCGCGGACATCACTCCCCATTACCAAGCCGATTTGGGATCCTTGATTGTCAGGTCCGCTGCCGACCCAAAGCGGACGCGCTGTTCGCTGGTCGGGTATGGTGAAACGGGGATCAAAAGGGGGAGCGCATGCAAGTAAGACAGTTGGTAACGGTAGGCCTAAGGCTATTCGCCCTTTGGTTGGGCGTCGCTGCATTTCAGGCTTTTGGGCTCGTCGCTGTATTCAGAAGGCAAGCGATAGCTTGGGGTGATTCCCAATGGCTTGGGGTGTTGGCTGTCGGGGTGTTCATCGGCGCCGCGGCCATCGTCTGGGCAATAAGCGGCCCTCTTTCAAGATGGCTCACTTCCGGAATGCAGCAAGCAGAAAGTCCAAGGCTCAACGCAACTGATCTAGTGGCCACTGGGTGCGTCCTGATGGGCCTGTGGTGGTTGAAAGAGGCAATCATTCCTCTTCTTGGCCTATGGCTCAGGGCTGTCGCATTGTCTGCGGATGCCGGGAAAACAGCTTTTGACTGGCTTGGAGTTGGAGGGAGGATAGCCGCACTACTGGATGTCCTGCAGATCGGTCTCGGCATTTACTTCGTGACACGGCCCTACAAGATCGCGGCTCGCCTGATTCACGCGGCGACATCGTCGGCGGAAGTTATCAACGAAGCGTAGTTCGGTGGTCGATGTCCGCTTCCGACCCGTAGCGGGCATCAGGAGCGAGAGTGGCAGGCCTGGCTATCGGGGCGTTGCCAGCTGGCTTGCGAGATGGGATTTCACAGATGGCCATTCGTCGCTCACGATGCTGTAGAAGGCCGTATTTCGTGGCTTGCCATTGGGCTCAATCTTGTCACGTCGCAGAATTCCCTCGAATGTTGCCCCGACCTTTTCGAGCGCACGCCGTGATCTGGCGTTGTCGGCCTTGGCTCGAAACTGGACGCGACCGACGCCGAGCGTGTCGAAGCAAAACGTGAGCAGTAGCTGCTTGCATTCCATATTGATGCCGGTACCCCAGAACTCGCTTGCGATCCAAGTGACGCCGATCTCGACCTTTTTGTCGTCGGGATGAATGTCGAGGATCCGCGTGGTACCTATGATCCGGCCGCTGCCGCGAAGGCACACCAGGAACGGATACGCCTTGCCTAGCGCCCGGTCTTGCAACGCGGTTTTGAAGCTCTGATAGAAGATGGCAGGGTCCGAGTAGTCCACGGAAGTCAGGCGCCATATGTCTCGGTCGCGACCGACATCGAAGAGTGCATCCAGGTGTTCTTCTTCCACAGGGCGAAGTTCAACCTGGCAGCCTTTGAGGATCAGTGGGTGTTGAAGCCAAGGAGTGAGCACGGTGCGCCTGTTGTGCAGATAGCCCAGAGAATGGGGACGTATTGCACACGCAAAGGCTGACGTACCCGTGTCGCGATGGAGGCCGTTCGAGGGCAAGCCGGTCGGGGTGGAAATGGGCTAGCCCGAAACTCGTTTCCAAGGTCCGCTTTCGACCCAAAGCGGTCGCAAGAGGAAAGTCTGAGGGGCTGAGGCCCTATCTGGTGTTGGGCTTTGCTGCGTCGTGGCCACTGTCGCCCTGTTGATTTGCGCTGTCGCCGTCATCGTCGCAGGTGCCACCCGGAGCTCCCTGGCCGGCCACGTAATGGGAGGATTCCCTTGATTCCGCATGCTGCTGGCCAGCTCGTGCCGGGCCCTGGCCTTTGGCTGCCCGGTCTTTCGCTTTCGCGTCGGAATCGCCTTTCACTTTGTGACTGGTCATCGTTGCTCTCCCGATTGCATGGGCCTGGCGCCAATCGCACTGGCATTATGTGCCGGCAATACGAAGCGCGCCGATAAGGTTCGGTGAAGGAGTGGGAACCCAGCTCAACATCGTGGTAACACGCTGGCTGCAGCCTCCTGCTTGGCTGGAAGGTGGAAAGCGCTCAGGTTGAGGCCGGCAGTCTTCCGAAGCCAGAAACGTCGAGTTCCAGCGTCCGCTTCCGACCCAGCGCGGGGGTTGCCGCGAAGATCCGCATTCGGCGTGGCGAGCGGTTCTACCTATCCATGCGTGGTAACCATGGGCGATGACCGCCGCGGGCGTCGATCAAAATTCCCCGCCAATACGCTGAAGGTCAGCGCTCCCACGTCGCTCGGCATGCGCTACCTCCTGCCCATGCGGCTGGCCTTCCTGTCCCGTTATCCCGACCTGTGTATGGTCAAGGGCGACGGTGATTGCGGGGCGCCTGGCTAGAATGGTGTTTCAGACAGGCTGAGCGGAGCGTTCGGATGCCCAGGGGATCTTCTCGACCGGTGGCGTGGCCGGGCCGTGTGCTGTCCCGGCCGTTCTTCGAGCGGCCGTCCACGACGGTGGCGCCGCAGTTGCTCAACAAGATCCTTGCCCGCGCGGATGGCCGGGCGGGCCGCATTGTGGAGGTGGAGGCCTATGTGGGCTCCATCGATCCGGCCGCGCATACGTATCGCGGCAAGACCCCGAGGAACGCCACCATGTTCGGCCCGGCCGGGCATATGTATGTCTACTTCACCTATGGCATGCACTGGTGCTGCAACTGCGTGTGCGCCACGGGCGAAGGCGTGCTGATTCGGGCGCTCGAACCGCTTCACGGCCTGGACCTGATGCATGAGGCGCGCCCATCGGGAACCCGTGAGCGGGATCTTTGCCGCGGGCCGGCGCGCCTGACGCAGGCCATGGGGATTGCCGGTGCGCAGAACGGCATTGACCTGGTCCGTGCACGCGACGGCTTCACCATCGTCGATGACGGCACCGCCCCGCCCGACGCGCTGCTGGGCGGGCCGCGCATCGGCATCCGGGTGGGCGTGGATTTTCCGTGGCGATGGAGCGTGCCGGACAATCGCTACGTGTCGGGCCGCATGGCGACCGCATCGCCCTGAGTGGGGTTTTCCCCGTGCGTTTCGTCGCTGGAGCGCGCGTTGCACCTGGCGATGTCACGCGCGAGGCGTCAGCGCCTTCCTCGCCTGTGCCACCGCATTGTGCGCGTGCAGGCTTTCCTGGTGCTCGACGCGGATGTGGAAGTCCGCGATGCCGTCGTCCGTCTCCAGCGCCTGCTGGATGCGTCGCGCGGCATCCTCGCAGAACATCAGGTTGCTGCCGTTGGCCAGCGCGAAGGCTTGCTCGTCCTCGCGCTTGACCATGGCCTGCACGGGCGTGCCCAGCGAGGCTTCGACGCGGTCGATCAGGGCAGGGGCATCCCAGGCCGAGCCATGGGCCAGCCGCGTCCACACATAGGCCATGCTGCGCTGCGCATGCGGTGTGGCGGCTATGCCCTGCTCGCTGTCCAGCCACGCCAGCGCGGCATCGCGGGGCACGGGATCGGGCGAGGGGAATCGCCGTGCGAAGTGCTCGGTGATGACTTGCCGCGCCAGGGCCGCCGACGCAGGGCAGGTGGACGAATAGGTGACCTCGATGGCCAGCGAAACATCCATGTCGCCGTGTTCCATCGTCGCTTCGATGGTCACCGGGTACACGCGCCACCCGTCTTGCCCGCTGCGCAGCGCCATGCGGCGCACCGGCTGCTCGAAACGCAGGCGCAGGCGCGCGCGGTCGGCAAGCCCGTGCTGGGACTGCAGGAACGCACGCAGCAGGCGTTCGAGCATCACCGTGCTGATCGGCTCGGCGCCGAGGTGTTCGTCGATCAGCCGGTACAGGCGCGACATGTGGATGCCGCGCCGGTCCGTGCGCACTAGATTGACGAAGGCATCGACGCTGGCGATCACCTGCAGCGTGGTTGAGCCACCGGCATCGATGCGCACGGGCGTGGCGATGCGTTCCATCCCGACCCATGCCAGCTGGCCGCCCAGCGCGGGATCGACAGCGACATCGGGCATGAGGAACAGGGGTTCGGCGATCTGCTTCACGTCGGCACCGGGGGCAGGGGTGGAGGGCAGGGCGTCAGCGATGCGAAGCGTCGCGGCCCTTGCGCAGCGCGTTCACCGCCGCCGCCGCATCGACCTGTGGCGTGCCGCCCACCACCTTGCTGTTGGTCAGGAGCAGGTCGCGGACGCTGCCGGCATCGAGGTTGGGCGATAGCGACAGCAGCAAGGCGACGATGCCGCTGACGTGAGCGGCGGCCATGGACGAGCCGGAGGTGAAGTCGTAGCCCCCGCCCGGCTGGGTCGTGAGGATGTCGTTGCCGGGCGCGTTCAGCACGCCAGGCGGTGCCGGCGTGCTGCCGCTCACGCGCACCACGATCACGCCGGGCGCGCTGTCGGGAAATCCGGCATGGCTTCCATCGGGTGGCATCGCCGCGACGATGATGCGTTGTTGTTCCAGCAGCTGCCCAAGCAGCTTGTTCAACAGGGGATCCGGCGGTCCGCCAAGGCTGAGGTTGACGATGCGCGCATCGGTATCAAGGATCGCCGCCATGGCCTTGGCGAGCGTGAACGAATTGCAGCGCGCGCCTTCCTGGCTGTTGGCGGGATACCAGCACGCCTTGTAGACGCTGATGATGGACCGTGGCGCGATGCCGACGATGCCCACGTGGTTGTCACCGATGGCGCCGATGATGCCGGCGACTTCCGTGCCATGCGGGTCGCGGTTGAAGGCCGGCCCGTTGCCATCGACTTCGTTGCTGGTGTCATGGATGCGCCCCTGAAGGTCGGGGTGCGAGGTGTCGACGCCGGTGTCGACAATGGCGATATGGACGTGGTCGCCCTGGCTGATGTTGTGTGCTTCGGCCGCGTCCGTTTCGACGAAACCCCGCTGCAGGTTGGCATAGGGGTCGTTGTACTTGTGCGCGTCGGACGACGGCGCCGAGTACACGGTGTAATCCTGCAGCGGTTGCGCCAGCGCGACGCGGTCATCCTTCGACAGGGCGGCAAGCAGCTCGTCGCGCGTCATGCCCGAGGGCGGTTCGAGCACGATGCAATACAGGCTCAGCGCCTTGATGGGCCAGCCCACTACCTCGTGCCAGCCGTAATGCTGGCGCATGGCCTGCAGCGCCGACATCGCGCGCTGTCCCGCGCCGTAATTCGCGTTGGGGACATAGCCGAGCATGGTGGAGCCGGCGTGCGTCGGCGGCGGGTCCTGTGGGTTGGTGACGGCGAGCACGATGTCCCGCGTGCTGTCCATGGTGGTGACGGCACCACCACCGGCGGCGGTATCCGACGGTGGATCGGGGCGCAACGGCGTGCACGCGCCCAGCAGGGTGATGGCCAACAGAAGCAGCAGCGTGGCGTACTTCATGGGTTCGCGGCGACCGGCTCGGCGAGGCGGATGCCACGCGCGGCGCGCAATTGCCGCAGAGCGTCCGGTGCGGACGAGGCATGCGCCGGCACCACGGTGTAGGCGCCGACATCGTTGGGGCCATTGACCACATCGAGCTGCAGCGAGTGCAGCAGGGCGTTCCACTCGGCGAGCTTCATGCCGGTGTCGGGAACCACGCGGATCGCCCCCGGCAGGGTCCGCTGCGCGGAATCGCTCAGCGTGCGGTAGGACGAATGGGCGCCATCGGACGACCACAGCTCCGCGCCAAGGATGCCCATGCCCACGGCCTGCACCAGCACGGCGGCCACCAGTGCACGGGTGACCCAGCTGCCGGTGCGCGCCGGGGCTGCCGGTGCGTCGGCCTCCTCGGCGTCGATGCGGCCCAGCAATCGCCGCAGTCCGGCCTCGGGGTCGAGCTGGATGCCGGTCGGCAGGGCCAGTGCCAGGCGCAGTTTGCTCTGCTGCGCGAACTCTTCGCGGCAGGCCTCACAACCGGCAAGGTGTTCGGTGAGCCAGGCGCTCTGCTCCGCCGGGGCGCTGTCCTGCAGCACCCACGGCATCGCTTCCCACGCCTTTGCACAATCCTTGTCGGTGTCTTTCGTCAACTTCATGGCACGCGGTTCTCTTTCTGCGTGAGCTGTTCGCCAGCAAGGGCTGGCAGTACGTTGCGCAACTTCACCCTGGCATGGAACAGCCGCGCCTTCACCGTGCCCACCGGGCATTGCATGATGGCGGCGACGTCATCCAGCGTGTGTCCCACGCCGTAGACCAGTTCTACCACCACGCGCTGGTCGGCCGAGAGGCGTTCCATGGCCTTGCCCAGCCAGTCGCGCAGTTCGCGGTCTTCGCTGGGGTCGAAGGCGGGTATGCGGTCTTCGGGCAGCCCTTCCTCGTCCACCGGCTCGTCGCCGCGCTGGCGCAGCGCCTTCAAGCCGCAGCGATACGCGATGCCGATGATCCAGGTCGAGACTCGCGAATCGCCGTTGAACGCGCCAGCCTTCTGCCAGACGATCCAGAAGCAGTCGTTGATGACTTCCTCGATCAGGTCGGCCCGGCGCGTCAATCGCGACAGGAACCGGGACAACCGGCCGTGGTAGGCGTGGTACAGCGTGGCCAGCGCCGCGCGGTCGCCTGTCGCCATGCGCTGGAGCAGCAGGCGGTCCGTCTCATCCGCATCAATATCGTCATTTTTCATGGCTGTGACGAAGGCAGGGTGTTACCCGGTTAGTGCCCGATCCGACCGAAATGGTTGTCCCGTCTCAGAATGACCACGACATCGTCGCCACCCAAGGCGAGGCGGCCAACCAGGCTTCGCGCATGCTCGCGTCGACGAACACGCGATCCACTTCCACACGCCACGGGCCCTGCGCCCAGATCAGGCCCAGGTGCCCGTACCCATAGGAGTTTACGCGGTCGCCGCGAGGATAGCGGTGGCTGCCGTACTCATCGTCGTAGGTGCCGTAGGTGGGCACCTGGGTCTGGGCATAGCCGGCGCCTGCCGAAAAGGAAACATGCCAGGGCAGCGGCCAGTGGAAATCCACGTCGGCCGCGCCGCGCAGCTGGTGGTTGCCGCCACCCGTGGGAATCATGGCCGCGATGCCCAGGGTAAGGACGTCGCGGTAGATCCAGTTGGCGCCGCCTTCGGCGCGGTTGAAGGCGCCATTGCCGCGCCCCGGGTAGTCGTAATAGGCGGCGGTGGCCGCGAACTGCCAGTCCGGCGTCATCCGCCAGGTGTGAGAAGCTTGCGCGAATGTTTCGGCGAGCGGTGTGGCGTTGCGTACTTCCGTACTGGCGGCGACGCCGAATGCCCAGCCGGAAGGCAGCGTCCAGGACACCGCGCCCTGCACAATGGCCGTGTCGGAAGTGACGGCCAGCCCGCGGTCGACGAGTTGCGAACTGAGGGCCACGATGCCGTTGATGTTTCCCGACTGCGCCAGCGCCGGCCATGGCAGGCAGGCGCATGCGGCCATGGCGACCAGCGCGTGATGAATCCGATGTCGACGCTGCGTGATGACGGTGACGACGGGCGAGGCGCTGCTGGGCGGCTGCATGGGCCACCCGGGGAGGCGCGCATCCGCACCACGCGGGCCGGCTAGCACCGCGGGTGGGTAGGCCCGGTTACTGCTGGCTGGGGCAGCGCCGTGCAACATCGTTCCCCGTGATGAGCCGCGTCGGTGCCGGCCTAGATTAATCGCCGGCACAGGCGCTGTACACGTGCATGCCCCATCCCGTCAGTGGTTCGATTGCAGGTAGGCGATCAGGTCGTCGAGCTGCCTGGGGTCGTCGAGCCCCGGGTACTTCATCCGGGTTCCGGGGTTGGCCTTCCTGGCCGATTGCGACAGGTACCAGTGCAGCTTGTCCTCGGTCCACACCCAGTCGGCGTTCTTGAGCGCGTCCGTGTACTTGTAGCCGGCAAGGCTGCCCGCGTGGCGACCGACGATGCCGAACAGGCTGGGGCCCTTCTTGTTGTGGCCCTCCCGGGTGGTGTGGCATTCGGAGCACTCCTGCTTGAACACATCCGCGCCGGCACTCGCATCGCCCGCCAGCGCGGGCTGGCTGCCCGCGGCGTAGACAAGCATTCCGGTCATCAAGGCGCTGCGCGCCGCTCTCCCCAGCTTGGGTGTAGTCACGTCCAGGCTCCCGCAGGTGTCAGAACGCAATGCTTGCGCTCAAGGTGAAGGCATCAAGGTCTTTGGCCCGCAACATCGGCGCGCCCGGCGGGGCGCCGAACACGTTGTTGCTCACGCCGTTGAAGCGCGTGAAGAGGAACCAGGTGGCGGCGATCTTCAGGTTCGCCTTGGAGGTGAACGAATCGTCCTTGCCGAACGGCGTCCAGTACAGGGTAATCAGGTTGGCGGTGCTGTCCGGCTTGCCATAGGGTGGGTAGCGCGCGGCATCTTCCGTGCCCGTGCTTACCAGGTGCGCGACCTGCAGCGCATAGCTCTGCTTGAAGGTATAGGTCACGCTGAGCGTGCGGTCGTGCGCATCGCCGTGCGATTTGGCCACCAGGCCGTTGATGGTCGGCGTACTGCCGTAGTCGCGCTGCTCCAGGATGTTCACATAGCTCGCCTGCACGATGTGCTCGTGATTGCCGAGGAACTGGTAGGTCAGGTCGTAACCGAGGTCGGTGATGTCGTCGCCCGGCGCATTGCGCGGCAGGCGCCGCGTGGTGGTGAGCGCCACCAGGCCTACGGAGAAGAACTGTCGCTTCATGTCCTTCATATAGGCGAAGCGGAAGTAGCCCGTATCGCTGAGGCGGCCGGGATCGCCGGCAAGCTTGTAGCCGAGCTTGTCCTGCACCGAGGTCGGCATGCTGTTGTAGGTGCCGATCTCGCCGTACCAGTTGTCGTCGTAGAGCGCATACACGCCGCCACCGATCACGCGGTTGTACAGCGAATTGGGGCTGGACAGATTGAGCAGCGTGCCGGATATCGCCGGTGGGCCCAGGGTCGATGCGTTGGGCAGCACGCCGAGGGGATCGTCGAAGCCAGGGCTGTTGTTGACGCTCACGCCCACGATGGTGTCCTTGCCAGCGATCTTCAGGTCCTTGGCGACGAAGCGCAGATCCAGATTGCTGAGCCGGGTGCTGAACTGGTCCTTGCCGTTGTTGTCCGTCTCCACCTTCACGAAGCCGCCGAGGTGGTCGCTGATGCGGCCGGCCAGATAGATGTCCGCCTCGGTGAGCTGGGTGGTGTGCTGGCCGGTCTCGGGCACGTTGTGCGAGCCGATGAGCTGCGCGGCCACCGGGATCTTGATGCCCTGGCCATCCGTATCGGTATAACCGCCGAGCTTGAAGCGCATGCCATAGGGCGTCAGCGCCGGACCGTAGGCGCCGGCGTGGCAATCCGCGCAGGCGGAGCCGGTCTGGCGGGCATAGGCAGGCACCGCGTGCACGCCGTTGCTTGCCAGCAAGGACAGCACGACGACCACGACATAGCAGGCCACCAGGGGCCAGTAACGGGTCATTGAGGGATGCATGAGGTTTCCTTGTCTCGATGAGGCTCGTGCATGCGGCGCCCGGCGCGCATCAGCGGCCGCGCCTGGGCAACATCATGCGGAGCGTGCGATCGCGCAGCACGAAGTGGTGCCAGAGCGAGGCGGCCACGTGCAGCGTGATCAGGGCAAGCAGCACCCAGGCAACGCCCTGGTGCCAGTCGGTGAGCCTGTCGGCGAGGTCTTCGTCGCTGGCGACCAGCGAGGGCAGGGTGAGTCCGAAAAAATGCACCGGCTTGCCTTCCGCGCTGCTCAGCGCCCAGCCAAGCAAGGGCTGCACCAGCAGCAGGACATACAGGGCCAGGTGCGTCGAGGCCGCCGCAAAACGGACCAAGGGCGACGTGTCGCCCTCGGCCGGCCACTTGCCCAGCCGGAAGCGCAGCGCCGCCCGCACGAAGAACAGCAGCAGGATCAGCAGCCCGAAGTGGCGATGGCCTTCCAGCAGCCACTGGCGCAACGCGCGGCCTTCCACCTCGTCGCGTACCAGGATGAGGGTGACGCCAAGCACCAGGAACAGCGCGGTCAGCCAGTGCAGGATGACGAGGGCGCGCGGACGCATCGGCAACGCGTCGCCTGCGGCGCTTGCGGCGGGGTCCGGCGAGGTCGCCCTGCTGGTATTCGTTGCTGGCGGATTCTTGTTCTGCCAATCCATGTACGCGCCTCTGCACCACGCCACTGGCGTCCACGCGGTCCGCACGCCTTCAACGGCGATGACGTGCCGGGAGACAGGAAGGGCGCGCGGAACCGGAACTGCTCTATGTGCGTGAGTGCCAGCGCGGCACGGAAAGGTTGTATGGCTGGCCGAACGGCCGGTTGAACGTCGCCACGCAACCTTTCGCCGAGGCAGCAGGCACTCAGTGCCAAGGGTTCTCCACGACAACGCCAAATGCCGGGCCGACAGCATGGACATCGAACGCGTACAACTGCAGATGCATGGCGACCACGGCGGTATGCTCATCGCCCTGGAACAAGACATCAACGTGCCCTTCGTGATCCGGCGCGTGTACTACATCTTCGCGACCGAGCATGACGTGCACCGCGGCAAGCACGCGCACCGGCATCTGCGCCAGTTGGCGGTGGCCGTGCGCGGGTCGGTGACCATCCTGCTCGACGACGGCTCGGGACCGGTCGAGGTGGTGCTGAACGATCCGTCCCAGGGCCTGCTGATGGGCGACATGGTATGGCGCGAGCTGTACGACTTCAGTGAAGACTGCGTGTTGATGGTGCTGGCGGACCATCTGTACGACCCGGCCGACTACATCACCGACTACGATGCCTTCCTGAGCGAAGTGAAAGGCATCCCCTACCCGGCAGGACTGGTCGCATGCCAAAGCGTCTAGTGCTGATCGGGGCGGGCGAACTGGCGCAGATTGCCTGCGAGTACTTCGAGCACGACAGCGACTATGACGTTGCCGCTTTCAGTGTCGAAAGCGCCTACCTGACCGATAGCACGCTGGCCGGTCGGCCCGTGGTGGCCTACGAGGCGCTGGAGTCGCTTTATCCGCCGACGGAGTACGAGCTGTTCGTGGCCATTCCGGCCAGCCAGCTCAACCGCCTGCGCACGCGCTTCTACCTCGACGCGAAGGCCCGCGGCTATCGCTTCGCGACCTACGTGAGCTCGCATGCCTTCGTGTGGCGCAACGTGGAGATCGGCGAGAACAGCTTCATCTTCGAGAACAACGTGATCCAGCCGTTCGTGCGCATCGGCAATAACTGCATCCTGTGGAGCGGCAACCACGTCGGGCATCGCACGGTGATACGCGACCACGTGTTCGTCGCCTCGCACGCGGTGATCTCGGGCTATTGCGACGTGGGCGAAAGCAGCTTCATCGGCGTCAACACCACCTTCAACGACCACGTGAAGGTGGCCATGGACAACGTGATCGGTTCCGGCGCGCTGGTCCACCGCGATACGGAACCGGGAAGGGTTTACGTCGGCTCGCCCGCGAAGGCGGTGCCCGATCGATCCAGTTTTGACGTGAGGCTCTGAATGCCCATGGCGGCATGGCGCAAGCAGGGGCTGGTCTTCGACACCGCGCGACAGGGCGTGGGCGGCTGGATGCGTCATTCCGCGCTGACGCCAACCCCTTGGCGGATGGACGGCGAAACCATTCGCGTCTACGCCGGCTTCCGCGACGACGAGGGCGTGAGCCGCATCGGCTACGTCGACGTGCTTGCGGACGATCCGTCCGTCGTGCGTCGCGTCAGCAGCGCACCGGTGCTGGACGTGGGCCGTGGCGGCTGTTTCGATGACAACGGCATGATCCTGGGCGATGTCGTGGACGGGCCCGGCGGCCTCCATCTGTTCTACGTGGGCTTTCAGCGCGTGGCGCGCGCGAAGTTCCTGGCCTTCACCGGACTGGCCCTGTCCACCGATGGTGGCGAGTCTTTCCAGCGCGTGCAGGACACGCCCATCCTCGACCGTGCCCCCGGGCGCAGCACCATCGGCGCCGTGCACTCGGCGATGTTCGATGGCGCGCAGTGGCGCCTCTGGTACGCCGTGGGCGACGACTGGGAGTTCATCGACGGGCGGCCGTTTCCCCGCTATCACATCCGTTGCGTGACGACGCGCGACCTGGCGGATATCCCCCGCGATGACCACGTCTGCCTGTTGCCGCGCGGCAGCGAGTACCGCATCGGACGACCGCGCGTCTACCGGATGGACGGCCGTTACGCGATGGTGTTTACGCGCGGCAACGTCACCGGCGAATACTTCCCCGGGCTGGCTTTCAGCGACGATGGCATCGGCTGGGAACGCCGCGACGAGGCGCTGGGCATTGCCCTTTCCGACAGCGGCTGGGACTCGCGCACGCTGTGCTATCCCGCGCTGATACGCCGCGGCGACGACGTGCTGATGTTCTACAACGGCAACGACATGGGGCTGGATGGCTTCGGTGTGGCGGTCGCCCGCACGCCGCTGTTCGACGGTGGCGACCATGCTTGAGGTACGCCGCTACCAGCCGTCGGACGCCAACGCCTGGGATGCCGCGGTGGCGCGCTCGAGGAATGGCAATTTCCTGCACCGGCGTGCCTACATGGATTATCACGCCGACCGCTTCACGGACTGCTCGCTGGTGGTGGAGCGGGGCGGCGAGATGGTGGCCGTGTTTCCCGCCAATATTCGCGAGCACGTGGTGACCAGCCATGGCGGGCTGACCTACGCGGGCCTGATCGCGACCCACGAGCTGCGGGCCGAATCCACCCTCGCCGTGTTCGAACGGATGGCCGGGCATTACCGGCAGGCCGGCGCGCAACGCCTGATCTACAAGCCGGTGCCGCATGTGTTCCACGCCTACCCGAGCGAGGAGGACCTGTATGCCCTGCAGCGGATGGGGGCACGGCTGAAGCGACGGGACATTTCCTCAGTGGCGCTGTTGCGTGACGGCGCGGGCTTCTCGGACACGCGGCGGCGGGCCATCCGCAAGGCGAAGAGCGCCGGTGTGCAGATCCAGCGCGGCGACGACCTCACGGCGTTCCACGCCTTGCTGAGCGAGGTGTTGCGGGGGCACGGTGCCGCACCCACGCACAGCGCGGCCGAGCTGAGCCTGTTGCAGTCGCGCTTCCCCGGGCAGATCGTGCTTCATGAGGCGCGCATGGACGGGGCCCTGCTCGCTGGCGTGCTCGTCTATGACTTCGGGCAGACGGTGCACGCGCAATACATCGCTGCCTCGGCAGAGGGCAAGCGCGTCGACGCACTCAGCCTGCTGCTCGGCGAACTGGTGGATGCCGTATACGCGGACCGTACCTATTTCAGCTTTGGCATCTCCACCGAGCAGGAGGGGAGGGTGCTGAACAGCGGGCTGGTCGCGCAGAAGGAATCCTTCGGCGCGCGTGGCGTCGTGCACGACTTCTACGAGTGGACGCTGTGATGGACGTGCCCTTCCTCTCGCTGCGCGACGTCAATGCCCGCTATGTCGACGAGCTCAAGGCCGCCGCGGCGCGGGTGATCGATTCGGGCTGGTACATCATGGGCGACGAACTGGCGGCCTTCGAGCGCGAGTTCGCCGCTTACTGCGGTGTCGGGCATGCCGTGGGCGTGGGCAACGGGCTGGACGCACTGTCGTTGATCCTGCGCGGCTACAAGGAGATGGGGCGGCTGCGCGACGGTGACGAGGTGATCGTTCCCGGCAACACCTTCATCGCCACCTTCCTGGCGATTTCCGCGAACCGGCTGGTGCCGGTGCCGGTGGAGCCGGACCCGGCCACCTGCAACATCGATCCGGCCCATGTCGCGGCCGCGGTGGGGACGCGCACGCGCGCGATCATGCCGGTGCACCTGTACGGGCAGCTGGCGGACATGGCCGCGTTGGCGGACATCGCGGACCGGCACCGCCTGCTGCTGATCGAGGATGCCGCGCAGGCGCATGGCGCGAGCGATGGCGCCCGGCGGGCCGGGGCCTTCGGTGACGCGGCGGGATTCAGCTTCTTCCCCGCCAAGAACCTGGGCGCGCTCGGTGACGGCGGCGCCGTCGTGACGAATGACGACGAGCTCGCCGCGCGCGTGACGGCGCTGCGCAACTACGGCTCCGAGGTGAAGTATCACCACCTGTACCAGGGACTCAACTCGCGCCTCGACGAGATGCAGGCGGCCATGCTGCGGGTCAAGCTGGCGCATCTGGACGAAGAGGTCGCGCGTCGCCGGCAGGTGGCGCGACGCTACCGCGATGGGATACGTCATCCGCAGATCGCGCTGCCGCGCGTGCAGGCCGAAGAGAGGCATGCGTGGCACCTGTTCGTGGTCCGCTGCGCCCAGCGCGACGCGCTCCGGGATCACCTTGGCGCGCACGGCGTGCAGAGCCAGGTGCACTACCCGGTGCCGGCGCACCGCCAGCCGGCCTATGCGTCGCTGCACGATGCACAACTGCCAGTCACCGAACAGATGCACCGCGAGGTGCTGAGCCTGCCGATGAGCCCGGTTATGGGCGAGGAAGCCATTGCGCGGGTTATCGATGCGTGCAATGCCTTCGGAGGCGCGGCGTGAACATCGCGCGCGCCAGCATCTACGCATCCATCGCCACGGCGGCCAAGCTGCTCGCGGGCCTGGTCATCATCAAGCTGGTGGCATGGAAGGCGGGCCCCGAAGGCGTGGGCCGGCTGGGCCAGTTCATGAGCCTGATGTCGGTGCTGGCCGTGCTGGCCGGCGGCGGCATCAGTGCGGGCGTGGTGAAGTACGTCGCCGAATATCGGGATGATCCGCAGAAGCTCTCGCGCCTGCTGGCCGCGGCGCTGTGGTACGCGCTGTGCGCGTCCTGTCTGACCGGCGCGGTCGGCCTGCTGCTCAGCCGGCAGATCGCCGGCTGGCTGCTGGGCGATATCCGTTACCAGGGGCTCATCGCCGTGCTGGCGGCGGTGCAGCTGGGCATCGCGCTGGTCAACTACATCCTGGCCGTCATCAACGGCTTCATGGACGTGAAGCGGCTGGCCTGCATCCAGGTGCTGGGTTCGCTGCTGAGCATTGTGGTGGCGCTGGCCTTGGCGCACTGGCTGCATCTCTATGGCGCTTTGCTCGCGCTGGTGATCGGGCAGCTGCTGGTACTGGTGGTCGGCCTGCCGGCCTGGTGGCATAGCCCGTACTTCGACCGCGGCATGCTGCGCATGCGCTTCGATCGCGAGATGACGCTGCGGCTGGCCGCGTTCTCCGTGATGACGCTGACCTCCGCGCTGCTGCCGCCGCTGGTGAACATCGCCGTGCGCGATCACCTCGCCGGGCGCTTCGGTTGGGAGCAGGTGGGCTACTGGCAGGCCGTAGGCAAGGTGTCGGATGCGTACCTGTTGTTCCTCACCACCGCCATCAATGTGTATTACCTGCCCAAGCTGGCCTCCACGCATGCGCGCGAGTCGCTGGTGTCGGAACTGCGCCAGGCCTATCGCTACATCATGCCGGCCGTCGTGTTGCTGGCCGCCGGGGTCTACCTGTGCCGTGGCTGGGTGACGTCGCTGTTGTTCAGTGACGGCTTCGCCGCTGCCAATGCCTTGTACGCGCCGCAACTGGTCGGCGACGTGGTGAAGATTGCCTCGTTCGTCCTGTCCTACGTGATGCTGGCCAAGGCCATGACGCGGCTGTTCGTGGCGTCCGAGCTGGCCTTCGCCATCAGCTACGTGGGGTTGGTGTTTCTGTTCACCGCGCGCTTCGGTCTGGTCGGGGCCATGTATGCGTTCGCGGTGAACTACGCGCTTTACCTGGTTTTCAACGTGGTCATCGTGCGTCGCTACCTGGGAGGGCTATGACGATGGACGGAGGCGCACCCATGCCGCTGGTGTCCGTGCTGGTGCCTGCGTACAACCACGAGGCCTTCGTGGAGCGCTGCCTCGACAGCGTGCTGGAGGATCCGTACCCGTCGAAGGAAATCGTCATCATCGACGACGGCTCCACCGACGGTACCGGCCGGCGGATCGCCGCCTGGATCTCTCGCCATGGCAACGAGGTGCCGGTGGAATACGTGCGCCGCGGCAACAAGGGCATCACCGCCACGCTCAATGAACTGGCCGCGCGCGCGCGTGGCGATTTCCTGCGGCTGGGCGCGAGCGACGATTACCTGTTGCCGGGCGGCCTCGACGCGCAGGTGGGCTACCTGCTGACGCATCCCGGCAAGTGGGCGGTGATCGGCGACTCGGAAGTGGTGGACCAGCACGGCCACCGCCTGCACGACAGCGGCATGCGTGACCTGCACCATGCGGACAAGGCGCTCTATCGCACCGACGACGGCATCCGCCGCGCGGTGATCACGCAATGGGCCATCGGCGGCCCGGTGACCCTAGTGCGTCGCCGCGCGCTGGAGACGGTGGCCGGGTGGAGCGAGGGCCTGCGCTTCGACGACTGGGATTTCTTCCTGCGCCTGGCCGCGCACGATGCCATCGGTTTCATCGACTGCAACGTGTGCGCCTACCGCATCCACGGTACGAACGTAAGCCGCACACGCGATGCCCGCACCCGCATCCACAACCTCATCGAGGCGCGTGACGTGGCGATCCGGCGCATGGCCATGTTCGATGAGCCGTACCGCACGCTGTTGCTTGCGCAGTCGCACCATCTGGGCGCCAAGGTGTCCTTTCTGCAGCGGCGGCTGTGGTCGGTGGTGATGCACATGGCGGTCTACGGGCTGCTGTTGCTGGTCGCGCGGACGCGGCGCGGGCCGCCGCATCGAGTGGTGACGCCGGCATGAAACAGCTCCTGCGCCTGCCGTCGTTCTACCTGAGCATGCCGCTGCTGGTCGCCTGCGGGCTGACCCTGCTCACCTACGACCTGCCGACCGACTACCTGGAAGGGCTGTTGCTGCTGGCCGCCGTCGCCATGGCCATCCTGGCATTCGACGTCTTCGCCGGTGTGCGCCTGCCACGCAGCGAGGCGTTCCTTGCCCGCGACTACGCCGGCACGCGGGATGCTTTGGTCGCCCTGGTATTCGCCGCGCTGATCGTGGCGTTCTGCGCGCTCGATCTGTTGCTCTTTCCGGTGCCCCTGTTTGCCTCTCCCTCGTCCTACGCGAACATGGAAGGTGGTCGCGACCACATCCGGCACGTGTCCGACATGTGCTGGGTACTGCCGCCGATCGGCCTGCTGTGCACGCGCAACCGCTGGCTGCGCGCCACACTGGTGCTGATCGGCTTTGTCTTCCCGGTGCTGGTGATCGACCGCAACCGCATCTTCGCCGCCTTGTTCTCCGTCGCGCTGGTGATGCTGCTGCGGCGTCCCGAGGCGAAGCCCTTCCCGTGGAAGCGGGTGCTGGCGCTGGCGCTTGCCGGCACCGTGGTGTTCTCGGTGCTCGGCATCCTGCGCTCGGGCACGCTGGACTACGTCACGCTGCCCTTCAGCGACATGTACCGGGATGCGCCGCAGGGCGTGAAATGGCTGCTGCTGTACGCCAGCGCGGGGCCTTACAACTTCGCCGCCATCCTGGCCAAGCAGTACTCGGATACCCATTTCCTGATCAATCAGCTGGTGCCGATGGCCGGTTCGATCGTCACGGCGGGCACCGGCATTCCGCTGGACGCGCCCAACATAAACGTGGGCACGGAGTTCTTTCCCTTCCTCATGGCGCTGGGGCCGGCGGGTGCCGTCGCCTCCATGGTCGCGCTGTACCTGATGCTGCTGTGGAGCGTGCGCCGCGTGCAGCCCACGGTGCCGTTGTTCGGTCTGCTGATCTTCCTGCGCGTGTCCTATACGGCCGCCATGGCGCCCTTCGCGCCGCAGGCCTTCACCTGGACCAGCTTCGGTTTCATCGCGCTGTGCCTGTTGCTGCAGCTGGTGGCAGCGCTGCTGCCGGATCGCCGGCGCGCCGCCGCCACATCCTTCGATCACGCCGTACCCGCGGGTGCCGGCGCGTCCCCAACCACCCATCCATGAGTCAGGCAGCCATGCAACGAGACGAAGTGTACGTACTGGACATGTGGCGGATCCTCCTGCGCGAATGGCGCTGGTTTGTGGCGGGAGCGCTGCTGGTGCTCGCGGCGGTGTTCGCCTTCGCGCATGCGGCCCGGCCGCAATGGGAGGCGACGGCGTATATCCAGATCGGCCAGGTGTCGGGCGTGCCGCCGGGACAGGATCCCAAGGTGGAGCCGCTGGCGCGCGTGCTCGAGCGCCTGAAGCTGGTGCCGTTCCAGAACCAGGTGATGGCCAGCATCGGCATCAAGGACGACGCGCCGGAGGCGAAGCTGTATCGCAAGAGTCTGAAGATCGAGCCGCTGCCGTATGCCGGTCCCCTGGTGAAATTCACCGTGCGCGGCTGGTCGCCGCAACAAGCCAGGCAGTTTGCCGACGCCACCGTGACGCAGTTGCAGGCTTTGCATCAGAAGCTGCTGGCCGGGCCACTGGCCATGACGCAGGCGCGACTGGGCGAGGTGAAGGCCGATCTCGTCAGCGCGCAGAGCGAGCGTCAACGGCTGGCGCAGGCCGTCGGCGATACGCATGGCAAGGACGCGCCGACCGCGAGCGTGGCGTCCGTGCTGCTCACCACCACCGATGCCGAGATTCTCGGCCTGCGCCAGGCCGAGGGTGATCTCACGGTACGCCTGAGCCCGAACTACACCTACGACACCTCCTTGATGTGGCCGATCTACGTGCCCCGCTCGCAGGCCTTTCCGAATCTCTTCCTGGTGATGGGCATCGGCCTGCTCTTCGCCCTGTCGCTGGGCGCCTTCGCCGCCATCGTGCGGCATGCGCTGCGGCGGTCGCACGGGACCACGATGTCGTTCAACCAAACGGAAGACACAAGGCACCTACCGGCGAATGGCGGTCGTGGTGCCCAGGCCGGGCGTGACGCCGTCGCGTCCAATCTTCAGGCAGGCGTGGGTAGCCCATGATGGGACAAGCAAGCCGACGCCCGGCGGAGGCCTCCTTGAACGAAGCGCAATTGCTCGACACGCAGCGCGCCTTCGACAGCGTTGCCGAGGACTACGATGGCCCGCGCGGCAACAACGAGCTGATCCAGCGCATGCGCGGCACGCTGTGGGACACCGTGAGCCGCGAGGTGCCGGCGGGCGCGCAGCTGCTGGACATCGGCTGCGGCACCGGCCTGGATGCCATCGAGTTCGCGCGGCGCGGCTACCAGGTCGTCGCCAGCGACTGGTCCCCGGCGATGGTGGGCCGCACGCGTTCGCGCGCCGCGGTAGCGGGGCTGGAATCGAGCGTGGTGGCGGTGCACCTGGGCGTGCAGCAACTGGACCAGTTGCAGGAAGAATTCGGCGGCATCTACTCCAACTTCGGTCCGCTCAACTGCGCGCCGGACCTGCACGTGGTGGCGCAGGAGTGCGCGCGGCTGCTCAAGCCCGGCGGCAAGCTGGTGTTCTCCGTGATCGGGCGCATCTGCCCCTGGGAGCTGGGGCACTACGCGCTGCGCGGCCGTTTTCGCCGGGCCAGCGTGCGCGGCACGCGCGGCCCGGCGGCGGTGGGCATGAACAAGCACACGATCTGGACGTACT
Source organism: Dyella japonica A8 (assembly GCF_000725385.1). Classification (NCBI taxonomy): domain Bacteria; kingdom Pseudomonadati; phylum Pseudomonadota; class Gammaproteobacteria; order Lysobacterales; family Rhodanobacteraceae; genus Dyella; species Dyella japonica. The sequence continues at coordinate 1,566,291 of NZ_CP008884.1, forward strand.
ACTACCTGCCGCGCGAGTTCTACCGCGCCTTCGCCCCGCTGTTCTCGCTGGAGCACTACCGGGCGCTGAGCCTGTTCATGCCGCCGCCGTACCTGGTGCACTACTACCGCCGTCGCCGGCACTGGTACGAACGGCTGGGGCGCCTCGACGACCACCTCGGCGCGCTGCCGCTGTTGCGCGACATGGGTGACCACTTCCTCATCGTCATGCGCAGGCGGTAATGCCATGGCCGTCCGGTCCGCCCGAGCCCATGCCAGCCTGTGCGGCGCCGCAAGCGTGCTGCCGCAGGGCGTATCGCGCGCACCGCTGCGGATACGCGGCGGCCGCGTCGCCGCGTCGGTGCCGGCCTGGGCGTACCGGGTGGACCTGCGCGATCACCTGATCTTCCCCGGGCTGGTCAACGCGCACGAACACCTGCAGGTGAACGCGGTGCCGCCGCTCGCCACGACCGCGGTGTTTCCCAACAGCTATGCGTGGATCGAGGCGTTCCAGCAGCACTTCGGCGAGCCGGCCGTGATCGAGGCGCTGCTGGTGCCCAAGGCGGTGCGACTGCGCCATGGCGGGCTGAAGAACCTGCTGGCCGGAACCACCTGCGTCGCGCACCACGATCCATGGCACACGGCGCTGGATGACGCGGATTTTCCCGTGGCGCTGCTGCGCGACTACGGTTGGAGCTATGCGCTGGACTGGACCTCGTACGGTCCGCCCGTGCAGCAGAGCTTTGCGCAGACGCCGGTGGACTGGCCGTGGCTGATCCACCTGGCCGAGGGCACGGATGCGGCGGCGCAGGGCGAACTCGCCCGCCTCGACGAACTCGGCTGCCTGGCGCCGCGCAGCGTGCTGGTGCACGGCGTGGGGCTGCGCGAGGCGGATATCGACCGGATCATCGCTGTGGGCGCCGGGGTGGTGTGGTGCCCCACCAGCAACGAACGCCTGCTGGGCCGCACCCTGCGACCGGGCCGGCTGGCCGACGCGGGGCATCTGGCCCTGGGCACGGACTCGCGCCTGAGCGGATCGCGCGATCTGCTGGAAGAACTGCGTCGCGTCGCTGCCGGCGATGAACTTCCGCCGCAGCAATGGCTGGGACTGGTGACGGACGATGCGGCGCGCCTGCTGCGCCTGCCGCGGCATGGCCACCTGCAGGTGGGTGCGCACGCGGACCTGGTCATCGTCGCCGATCGCGGCGGCGATCCGTTGCGCAGCCTGGTCGGCATCGAACGCAGGCAGCTGCGCGCCGTCGTGCGCGATGGCCTGCCACGCATCGCCGACCCGGATTTCGCGGACTGGTTCGAGGCGGCGGGCGTGGAGGCGGTGCCGGTTACGCTCGACGGTCGCCCCAAGCTGCTCGCCAAGGCGCTGGCAGAACCGGCCGTGATCGCGCTGGAGCCGGGCCTGGTGTTGTCCGACGCCCGCGACACCCGCGCGGTGCAGGCCTTTATCTCCCTCGAGGCATGCCGCTGATGCTGCACACGCCCATCCTCGATCCCGCCGAAGCCTACGCGCTGTGGGCGCCCCATTATCCGGCGCATGCGCACAACCCCGTGATGCAGGCGGAGGAGCGGGCGATGCTGAGCCTGCTGCCGCAGGACCTGAGCGGGCGCAACGTGCTCGATGCCGGTTGCGGCACCGGACGCTATATGCGCCACGCCATCCAGCGTGGTGCGGCACGGGTGTCCGGCGTGGACCTGTCGCGCGACATGCTGGCGCGCGCCGCCGGTGAACTGCGTGGCGAGCGGCGGCGCGTACCGATGGAGCTCATGCAGGGCAGGCTGGATGCCTTGCCGCTGGCCGATGCCTGGGCCGACCTTACCGTCTGCGGGCTGGCCGTCGGTCATGTGGAACAGCTGGAGCCCGTGCTGGCCGAGCTGTGTCGCGTGACGCAGCCGGGCGGCATGGTGTTGTGTAGCGACGTGCATCCCATCGGCCATGCACTCGGCTGGTTGCGCGACTTCAAGGCGGAAGGGCGCCGCTACGCCGTGCGCCACACCGCACACCTCTACAGCCACTGGCACGCGGCGTGCGCGGCACTGGGGCTGGAGATCGGCGGCGTGCTGGAGCCGATGCTCGACCCTGCGGACATCCCGGCCGGCGCGCATTTCGACCCGGCGGCGCTGGAGGTGCCGGTCGCCCTTGTCTTCCAGTTGTGGCGCCGGCCATGACCCTGACCATCCCTGCACCCATGAACCCCCAACCGCATACGCTGCTGGTCAACCCCACCATTACGTCGCGCCACAGCGCGCGGTTTCCGTTGTCGCTGCTGCATCTGGCCCTGTCGCTTGACCGCGTCGGCAGCAGCCGCATCGTCGATGGCAACCTGGATCGCGATGTGGTCGACGCCACCTTGCGCGCGCTGGACGAACGCGCCTGCACCGCGGTCGGCATCAGCGTCATGGGTGGCCCGCATGTGGCGCCGGCCATTGCCATCTCGCGTGCCGTCCGCGCGCATCGGCCGGAGTTGCCCATCGTATGGGGTGGCTATTTCCCCACGCTTTACACGGACACCGTACTGGCGGCGCCCTATGTGGACTACGCCATTCGCGGGCAGGGCGAAGACAGCCTGCGGGAACTGGTGGACGCACTGCATGCCGGCGACGCGTCGCGGCTGCCGACGATCAGCGGCCTGTCGTGGAAGCACGAGGGCGGCATCAGCCACAACCCTGCCCGTGCGTTCTCCCGCAACGGTCCACCCACGCTGTTGCCGTACGACAAGCTGGGCGATCCACGCCGCTACCTGGCGCGCACCTATCTCGGCCGTCGCACGGTGGCGCACCAGGCCGCGGTGGGGTGCCGTTTCCACTGCACGTTCTGTGGCGTGGCGGCCATGTTCGGCGGAGCCACCGCCTTGCCACCCGCCGCGCGGCTGGATCGCGACCTGACTTACCTCAAGCATGAGCTTGGCGCCGACTCCGTCCAGTACTTCGACCACAACTTCTTCGACCGCGAGCAGGACATGATCCCGCTGCTCGAAGTGATGGCGCGCCACGAACTGCCGTGGTGGTGCTTCGCGCGTGCCGATGCCCTGCTGAACCTGTCGGAGAGCAGCTGGAAGCTGGTGCGCAGGAGCCGCCTGCGCATGGCCTACATCGGCGCGGAATCGCCGAGCCCGACCATGCTGAAGGAAATCCGCAAGGGCACGCGGCCGGACCAGACGATGGCCGTGGCCGAAGCGTGCCGGCGACACGGAGTCATCCCGGAGTTCTCCTTCATGGTGGCGCCGCCGGAGAACACCGAGGAAGAAACCGAGCACACGTTCGAGTTCATTCGCGCGCTCAAGCGCGTCAATCCACAGTCCGAAATCGTCATCTACATCTACACGCCACTGCCCGACAGCAGCCGGCACGAGAAGGATCGCCTGCGCCATCCGACGGCGACGCTGCGGGATCTCCACGGCGAGCCGGTGGTGTTTCCCTCGACACCGGACGAGTGGACGCAGAAGCACTGGGTGGATTACGCCTGCCACGCGGACGCGCCCTGGTTGAGCGAAAAGCTGCGCCAGCGCATCGACGATTTCGTCACCGTGCTGCGTTGCCGCTATCCCACCGTGCAAGACCTGCGGTCGCCGCCGTGGGCCAAGCGCACGCTCGCCGCGGCAGCCTCGTGGCGTTATCGCCTGCGCCGCTACGACCGCCCGTGGGAGCTGACCCTTGCCAACCGGCTGGTGCGCCTGCGCTTGCCACAGGCCGAGGGGCTCTGATCCGTGCCGCCGCTCCATGTCACCCAGATCAACTTCTTTCCCGCGCCGAAAGGATGGGGATTGGCGGAGACATTGGCGCAATGGCCGTCGCTGGCCGACGTTGCCGAAGCCGCCGCCAGCAGCGGCGCGCGGATCACGGTACTGCAGTCGGCATCCCATGCCGAACAGTTGCATCGCCATGGCGTCGAGTACCGTTTCGTCGTGGCGGATGCTGCCACGCACTTGCATCGCTTCGATGGCATGGCGTGCGCGCTGGTGGATCTTCGCCCGGACCTGATGCACATCCACAGCCTCGGTGCGGCGGCGGGTGCGCATGCCCTGTCGCGCGCCTTGCCCGGCGTGCCCATCCTGCTGCAGGACCATGCGGATCGCATGCCTGCGTGGTGGCGGCGTCCGCGCTGGCGGCGCTGGTATGCCTCCGCGCGTGGCGCGGCGTTCACGGCACCGGAGCTGGCGGGGCCGTATGTGTCGGCGGGCCTGTTCGATCCCTCCATGCGGCTGTTTTCCATCCCCGAATCCACCAGCCGCTTCACGCCGGGAAGCCGTGCCAGTGCGCGGGCCGAGACGGGGCTCTACGGTGAACCCTGCGTGGTCTGGGTAGGGCATCTGCAGCCGAACAAGGACCCGTTGAGCGTGCTCGACGGCGTGGCGCGTGCGTCGGAGGCGTTGCCGGGCCTGCAACTGTGGTGCGCCTTTGGCACCGCACCGTTGCTGGAGCAGGTGCAGCGGCGCATCGCGGACGATCCGCGGCTCGCCGGGCGCGTCCACTTGCTGGGCCGGGTGCCGCATGAGCGCGTGCAGTCGCTGCTGCGCGCGGCGGATATCTTCGTATCGGGCAGCCACCGGGAAAGCTGCGGCTACGCCTTGCTCGAAGCGATGGCCTGCGGCGCGACACCGGTGGTGACCGATATTCCCTCGTTCCGCGCGTTGACCGGTGACATCGGCCATCGGTGGGCGTGCGGCGATGCGGCGGCGCTCGCCAAGGCGCTGATCGATGCGGTCGCGCGGGGCCCGTCACCGCAGGCGGCGCGCGCGCACTTCGAGCGCCATTTGTCGCTGGAGGCGGTGGGCCGGCGCTGGGGCGATGCCTACGCGCAACTGGCACGCGGCCCACGGGGAGCCCCGTCATGAAACTGGCGCTGGTGGTGCCCGGCGGCGTCGATCGCACCGGCGAGTTCCGCGTGATTCCCGTGCTGCTGTCCTTGATCCGGCGGCTTGCCTGCGAGCACGAAGTGCACGTATACGCACTGCGGCAGGAAGCGTCCGCCGACTGCTGGCAGCTCATGGGCGCGCACATCCACAACATCGGCGACGGCTGGCCACGGCTGCGTGCCATCCGCGCCATCCGCGAGGAACACCGCCGCGCGCCGTTCGACCTGGTACACGCGATATTTTCCGGCTCGTGCAGCTTCGTTGCCGTCGCCGCCGCGATGTCGCTGGGCCTGCCGAGCCTGGTGCACATCGGTGGCGGCGAACTGGTAGCCATGCACGAGATCGGCTACGGCGGCCGGCGCTTCCTGAAGGGGCGTGTGCGCGAAGCGCTGGTGCTGCGCGGCGCCGGCACGGTCACGGCAGCGAGTGCACCCATCATCGATTCGCTGCGCGCGCTGGGCCTGCAGGCGCGCCGCGTGCCACTGGGCGTGGACCTGCGCTACTGGCCGCCGCGGCCGCCGCATGGCAGGCGCGAGGGGCGCGCGCAGCTCATCCACGTCGCCAGCCTCAACCGCGTGAAGGACCAGTCGACGCTGCTGCACGCACTCGCGGTGCTCGCCGAGACAGGCGTGGATTTCCACATGGACATCGTGGGGCAGGACACGCTCGACGGCGAGATGCAGCGCCTGGCCCACGAACTGAGCCTGGACGGGCGCGTGCGTTTTCATGGCTTCCGGACGCAGCGCGAGCTGAGGCCGATGATGGAGCAGGCCGACCTGCTGGTGATGTCATCGCTCCACGAGGCCGGGCCGCTGGTGCTGCTGGAAGCGGCCGTGGTCGGCGTACCCACCGTCGGCACCGCCGTGGGACATATCGCGGAATGGTCGCCATCGGCCGCGCGGTCGGTGCCGGTGGGGGACTGGGCCGCGCTCGCGGAGGCCATCCGGCACGTGCTTGCCGATGACGAGCTGCGCCTGCGGCTGGCCGTGGCGGCGCAACGCCGTGCCATCACGGAAGATGCCGACTACACCGCGCGCACGTTCCAGACGCTTTATCTGCAGGCCGTGGCGACGGGGTCGGGCCGCGGGGGCGCCTTGCATGCCGCGTCATCCCCGCGTACGCCGAAGAAAATGGGGTGAGTGCCGGGTGGCGCATGTCTGGCGCCTGTTCGAAGTCACCAACAAGCCCCATGTTCCCTCACCGTCATCCCCGCGAAAGCGGGGATCCAGTGCCTTTTCCCGTTCCGCTCAAAGCTTAAAGGCACTGGATGACCAGCCCTTCGGCTGTTGAAAGTCGCCTCCCGCTTTCGCGGGAATGACGGTGAGGGGGTGCGGGTGCCAGGCAAGGTTTTGAACAGGCTCTCAGGCCCACGCAGCCGGCGCCTGCCCGAGTGCCGCGCGCACGGCATACATGGTGTCCGTGCGCGTCACCGGGTGCGTCAGCCAGGCGACGATGCGATGCAGCTGGCTGGAGGTGACCCAGGTGGATTCCTGCAGCCACAGCTGGGTGCGCACCATGTCCGCGCGCTCCTGTCGTGCTTCCGCCGAGGGCCGCACGCGGTTGCGCACGTATTGCCCGACTTCACGCACGGAACGCGCCCATTCGATGCCCGGCCAGGCATGCAGCCACAGTTCGGACAAGGACACCTGCGTCAGGGTGAGATGCTTCGATGCGAACCGCAGCACGGCGGGACAGTCGCGCTCAAGCTCATACAGCAGCGTGGCCGGCACCGCGCCGTGGTAGTAGCGCGACACCAGCAGCAGCGTTATCGGATGGTGTGCAAGCACTCGCCAGCAACACCAGCAGGCAAGGCAGCAAAAGGGGCTTCATCGATCCGTCCGTGCAACTGCGCGTGTTTGACCTGACGCGCACTTGTCCCATCACGCCTCATCCGTATAAGGGGGACATGAGGCCTTCCTGGGAGCAAGCGACCAGCGCCAGCCCAAGGAACCCCATCATGGCTAGATAGCTCGTGCGCGACTTAGGCATGGGGGAACGGTCACGCCTTGTCATCGATGTAGCTCACTAGCTCCCACGTCACGGCCACGTGCTCGTAGCGCATACCGAACAGGTTTTCGAGCACGTCGAACAGATCGAAGCGGCGTGGCCGATAGGCGGCGTAGGTGGGCAGGGTCTCGCCCTTGGTGAAGGTGTATCGATCACGCGAGCGGAAGCCATCGTTGAAGCGCACGCACCATTCGCCATGTTCGGGGCAGCGTTCGCCGGTTTGCGCGCGTGTGCCCAATGCCGCTTTGGGTGGTGGTGGTATGGGCAGGCCCGTGGCGGGATCGAGGTTCTTGGCCTTGGCCAGGCGTTGCATCAGGTCTTCTGAAGGTGGCGCCGGTGGCGTGGCGGCATCGCGCTCTTTTTGCCACTGGAAGGTGCCGTCCCACGTGGGCAGCGCTGCGGGTGGCAGCGGCACGATCTGGTCGATGTCGGGGACTTTGGGGTTAAGGCCGTAGTTGTTGTCGATGAATTGGCCGATCAACTCGTAGCGGCGGGAGCGTTCGGGATCATTGGGGAGATCCAGATGGCTAAGGCTGCCAGGTGGCGGAGCCTTGAACGCCCCTTCCAGTATGGATGCTGATAAGTTATCGCCCGCTGCCACGCCCTTTTGAAACGCCTCCGCGGCCTTTGCGTTATTGGCGTCTGGCCCACGGGAACCATCACCAATATCTCGGAGCATGACGCCAAGAAAGTTGGCCGCATCTCCGTGCCCTTGTTCGGCAGCACAGCGATACATCTGCACGCCCACTTTGAAGGCATCGGCATCTTTGGCAGAGGTGAGCTTGTCGGCGACGTAATACTGTCCCTCCGGACTGCCCTTATCCGCCGCCTTGCGGTAATACCGCAAGGCCAATTCCTCGTCCTGCTTCACGCCATAACCCAATTCCAGATAGTGGCCCATGTCGTAGTAGCCACCGGGGATACCATCCTTGATGAGATGCTCGGTCAAGGCGATGGTTTCCTTGGGGCGGCTAGGCGAATCCGCAAAGCCTTCAGATACCAACAATTGCAGATTGTGATTGGCTTTGTAATGACCGTAGGCCGCCGCGATGCGGTAGTAGCGTGCGACCGCATTGAAGTCTTTGGGACCGTCTTTCTTTTCTAGATGGAGGCCGTACTTGAACAACTGATCCGCTTCCATATTGAGTGGTGGCAGATGATCGGCTTCATGTGTGCAAGTAAAGGCAAGGTTGGCACGCACGGCGGCCAGTTCAGCGGGAGTAGGCATGGCGTTATCCGAGTGGGAGCAAGCGCTCGTCAACAGCACGAGCAGCCCCAGCGATAAACCGACATGCCATCGATGCCTCATGCGACCGGCTCCTTCCCATAGCCCACCAGTTCCCACGTCACGGCAACGTGCTCGTAGCGCATGCCAAACAGGTTTTCGAGCACATCAAACACATCGAAGCGGCGTGGCCGATAGGCGGCGTAGGTGGGCAGGGTCTCGCCCTTGGTGAAGGTGTACCGATCAGGCGAGCGGAAGCCATCGTTGAAGCGCACGCACCATTCACCATGTTCGGGGCAGCGTTCGCCGGTTTGCGCGCGGGTGCCCAGTGCCGCTTTGGGTGGCGGTGGTATGGGCAGACCCGTGACAGGATCGAGATGCTTGGCCTTGGCGAGGCGTTGCATCAACTCTTCGCTGGGCTTCGCGGGTGGTGTGGCGGCGGCCTGTTCCTTTTCCCACTGAAAGGTGCCATCCCATGCGGGCAACGGTGCCGGCGGCAGCGGTACGATCTGGTCGATGTCGGGGACTTTGGGGTTGCGACCGTCGTTGCGGCGAAAAAATAGACGAATCTCGTGGTATCGGCGATAGCGCTCGGGATCGCTAGAGAGGGCGAGGTAGTACATGTCTTTGAGTGGTGGTGCGGTGAACCCCTGTTCCAGGAACGACGCCGACGATGTATCACCTGCCGCCACACCTTGCTGGAATACAGTGATAGCCTCCGTGTAGTTCTTATCATTTTTTAGGTCGATGCCCAATGTACTAGCTGCTTCACCATGTCCTTGCCCTGCGGCGCAGCGGTACATCTGCACGCCCACATCGAAGGCTTCGGCGTCCTTTGCGGATGTGAGCTTGTCGCCCACGTAATACTGTGCCTCTGAGTTTCCAAGGTCTGCCGCTTTGCGGAAGTACCGCAGCGCCTTCTCCTGATTCTGCTCGACACCGTAGCCAAGCTCCAGAAAGTGGCCCATGTCGTAGTAGCCACCGGGAATACCGTCCTTGATAAGCTGGTCCACCAAGGCGATAGTTTCCTTCGCGCGATTCGGCGAATCGGCAAAGCCTTCCGACACCAACTGTTGCAGATTGCCGTTGGCCTTGTAATGACCGTAGGCCGCTGCAATGCGGTAGTAACGCGCTACCGCGTTGAAATCCTTGGGGCCGTTAACCTTTTCCAGATATCGGGCGTACTTGAACAACTCATCTGCTTCCGAGTTAAGCGGCGGCAGATGATCCGCCTCATGCGTGCAGGTAAAAGCAAGATTGGCGCGCGCGGCGGCTAGTTCAGTGGGAGTAGGCATGGCGTTATCCGAGTGGGAGCAGGCGCTGATCAACAGCACGAGCAGCCCCAGCGAAAAACCGGCATGCCATCGATGCCTCATGCGACCGGCTCCTTCCCATAGCCCACCAGCTCCCACGTCACGGCTACCTGCTCGTAGCGCATGCCAAACAGGTTTTCGAGCACGTCGAACAGATCGAAGCGGCGTGGCCGATAGGCGGCGTAGGTGGGCAGGGTCTCGCCCTTGGTGAAGGTGTACCGATCATGCGAGCGGAAGCCATCGTTGAAGCGCACGCACCATTCGCCATGTTCAGGGCAGCGTTCGCCGGTTTGCGCGCGTGTGCCCAATGCTGCTTTGGGTGGCGGTGGAATAGGCAGGCCCGTGGCGGGATCGAGGTTTTTGGCCTTGGCCAAGCGCTGGATCAGTTCCTCGCTGGGCTGCGGTGGCGGCGTGGCGGCGGCTTGTTCTTTCTCCCACTGGAACGTGCCGTCCCACTCCGGTAACGGCGCGGGCGGCAGGGGCACGATTTGGTCGATGTCGGGGACTTTGGGGTTGCGGCCATCGTTGCGGCGGAAAAATAGACGGATTTCGCGGTACCGGCGTGAGCGATCGGGATCGCTTTGGAGATCGAGATGACCCAGGCTGCCCGGCGAAGGCGCCTCGAATGCTTCCTCTAATATGGCCGCAGATTTGCCATTACCGGCAGCTACACCTTTTTGAAAAGCTTCGACCGCTTTGGCATTGTCCGCATCTGCCCCGCCCGAACCATCGCCAAGGTCCTGGAGCATCACTCCCAAAAAATTGGCTGCTTGTCCGTACCCCTGCTCCGCTGCGCAGCGGTACATCTGCATGCCCACTGCGAAGGCATCAGCATCTTTCGCTGAGGTGAGCTTGTCGGCTACATAATATTGCGCCTCCGGGTTGCCAAAGTCCGCTGCCTTGCGGAAGTACTGCAACGCTTTCTCCTGATTTTGCTCGACGCCATAGCCCAACTCCAGATAACGTCCCATGTCGTAGTAGCCACCGGGGATGCCATCCTTGATCAGCTGCTCGACTAAGTCGATGGTCTCCTTGGAGCGGTTGGGCGAATCGGCGAAGCCTTCCGACACCAATAGTTGCAGGTTGTGATTAGCCTTGTAGTGACCATACGCGGCTGCGATGCGGTAGTAACGCGCCACGGTGTTGAAGTCTTTGGGGCCATCCGCCTTCTGCAGATAGCGGGCGTACTTGAACAGTTGATCCGCCTCGGGGTTCAGAGGCGGATGGCGATCCGTCTCGCGGGTACATGTAAAAGCGAGGTTGGCGCGCATGGCGGCTAGTTCGGTGGGCGTAGGCATGGCGTTATCCGAGTGGGAGCAAGCGCTGATAAGTAGGACGAGTAGGCAGGGCGGCAGGAGGCGTTTCATGCGTTAGTCCAGAATGCTGCGCTTGGTGCCTGTGTACTGGAACTCGACTAGCGGGGCGTAGGGAGTCTGATGCGCCTCCCCGGGCGTCTCATTGGCCTTCTGGCGCTTTTTGTTTTGATCGATGATGACAGCCCACGCATCAAACGCATCCGCCGGATCATCCGAAGCCCCATCCTTGACCCCCTTCGTATGCAATCCCCACAACTTCCGCCGTAACGGCTGCGTCACCCCACTGTGCTCATGGCAGATATTGAGTTCGCTGTCGCCTTCCATGCTGCGCGTGTTGATATTGGCCGAGCCCAACGTGGTGAACACGTCATCCACGATCATCAACTTGGCGTGCACGTAGGTGTACTGCCACGGCTGGGCCGGTGGCGTGTCGGGCGACACCAGGGTGCATATGTGCACCTTCAAGCCATCAATGGATGTCGACAGCACCTTTTCATCGTTATTCTTCTTGATCTGTTGATCCAGCTGGTCGACCTGTTGTTGGGCGCTTTGCTCACGGCCTCTACTCTGGGAACGCAGGGTTTGCCGCTGCGAGGTGGAAAGGCTGTATCCATAGGGGTCGCCCGTACCCACGCCCGGATCGTTCTGAATCGCTCGCTCTTCGCTGACCCGTTTTTCCAGTTCGTGGCGCTGCTTGAGCAGCGCCGTGTTGCGTTCAGCCTTTGCCACGTTGGGAATGGTGTCGGCCCGACCCAGCGCATCGAGCATGCGGTAGGTGTTAACGGTGCCATCGCCGATGCCTTCGTCACTGGCGTTGGTGACCACGAACAGATGAACCGCACCGTGCTCTCCCGTGACGCGGCCCCATTCGATCTGCTTGCGCACGGCCTGCTGGAGTTGATCTACCAGGGGTTTCCATCGAAAGTACTGGTTTTCAATGTAGATGAACTGGGTGGCGTTGTTGACCGCCTGCAGGTACATCTTTTCGATGTCGCATTTGCCCTCTTGGGATTGGGTGCGCAGGATCTGCGCTATCACGGGGGTGCCTTCATCGACCCGCAGCGTTTCCGGGTAACGGATGGCGGCGCGGGTGGCCGTGAGGTCTTGGCCGGTGGCCCGATCCCAAGCAGTGCAGAAGTTGTGGTTGAGACTTTTGAGGATGGGGCCAGTGACGCGGCTGGAGATGTCTTGGCGCGCGTGCTTGCCATTACGCCCCATTTGTGGATGGAGGCGCACGCTACTGTGCTCGTTGGTGTCCCAGTATTCGTCGAGCATGTTGTGGCCCATGACGAAGCCGATAGCGCGCCCAGGGTCTTCCACGTCGACCAGCACAGTTTTCTGGTGATGCGTGGGCACGACGCCCATGCCGCCGCTATTCATGGCCTTGGTGTCCGCACTGCGTTCTATATCCGCGCCTTGCAGCCATGTGCGCCAGGCAATTTCGGTGCGCTCCAGAAAATCAAAGCTGCGATTGGCAAATTCAAGGTTGTCGAAGGGTTTGGCGCGAAGAACGCCCGCTCCCACGGCAGTCGCGATGTCCCGCGTGGTGACAATCATGCGCTCGGGAAGCGAGGTCTTGGTGACGTCGTTGTAGCGGGCGCGGAAGTACCACCGCGCATCCAGCTCCCGCTGCGCGCTGTTACGGGTGTCGGCCATGAGGGAGGCGGGGTTGTTTCCCGGCTGCATGTTCTCGCTGAATACGTCGGTGAGATGCAGCGGGTCGTACCAGCACAGTAGGCGCACCATGACGCCTTGCTTGCCTTTCTCTTCCAGCAGTGTGCCGATGGGCAGTGTGCCCCGGCCTTCGGCGCCGCGCTTGAAGTACATGGACGGCTGGAATCCCCAGCAGATGATGTCCACGGTTTTCTTTGCATGGAAGATGGCATCGTAGACCGCGCCGAAAGCCTCCTCGCCATTGACGAGTGGCTTGAAGGTGGCCGGTGCGGCAAGGTATTCGGCCTTTTGCACGAACCAGGGCAGCGTGAGGTCAGCCGTGGTGTCACGGCTAAGCGCGATGGGGACGGTGGTGGCTGGCTTGCTCATGGTCAGGCGTCCTTGTCGGCGTTCGGGTGGAGCACGGCGTGGTAGGTCTGCCGATGGACGGCGCGGTCGACGCTTGAGGCACCGGCCTCGGGCGAGTCTTCGAGGTAGTGAAAACCCTGGTTGGCTAGCGCGCCGTTGGCGGCGTCGCCGCGAAAGTTCTCCGCGACGGGGATATGAAAGGCATGACCGTTGGCCAGTTCGACCCGATACGCCTGCGTTGCGCGCTGGTGTGCGATGGGCAGGTTGCCGGTCGCGTCGATGACGCCCGTTCCTACCAGCGCACCATCGGCGAACAGCTTGTAAGGCATGCCGGCGGAAATGGCGTTGCGGGATGCCGGCGAGGCGAAGGCACGCAGTTGCAGTGGCGTGGCCGGAAGGCTGTTCTTGAGTTCAGCAGGCATGGCTTGCGAGGCCGCCTTCTGCGTTCCCCACCACGCGCATTTTTCGTAGATATCGCCGGGCGTGCCGTTTTCGATGCGGTTGCTGTTGATCTTGATGTACGAGCCGCCCGCACCGAGCCACACCTCCTCCTTGGCACTGAGAATCAGCTTGCCGTTGGTGCTGGTGATGGTGAGGTCCTTCAGCGCAGCCAGACTCATGTCGTCGTTCTGGGCCTGGATCGTGACCTTGCCCTTGGCGGCGAACAGCTTGATGCCCATCTTTTGCGCAAACAGGCTGATCGCCTCGCCCGCCGCGACGGTGAATTTTTTCAGCACGCCCACGTCGGCGTTCTCACCCGCGGTGAACGTGAGGTGTTTGCCGGCGCTGTGCTGGATGGATTCGGGTGTGGTCAGGGCGATGGACGATGACGCGGAGAACAGCATCACCGCTTCCTTGAGATCCTTGAGCTGCTGTTGCAGTACGTGGTTCATGGCGATGGTGTCCGCCGCGTCTGCCTGCGCTGCACGGACCACCTCGGCCAGACGTTCCATCGCTGCCTGCGCGGCGCTTAACTGCTGCATCGCCTCCTGCATGTCGAGCTGCTTGCCCTGGGCACGAGGACGATCATCGGTGGTGACGAACAGACCGTGGCCCGCCCGCACCGCGCCCTTGGCGGAGGTGCGCAGCTCAAAGCCCTCGCCGCGCGTCTCGCGCTGGCCGTTGACCATCGCGCCACTCACCATGTGGCCCAGCGTGAGCTGGCTTTTGCCGGAATGCTCCGTACTGAGCTTGACGTGCTCCTGGCCTTCCCAGTCCTCCATCTGCAGCTTGTTATCGCTTTGCGTGCGGATGACGTTGCGCGACATCCAGCGGTCCTGATTGGTGATCAGGTCGGTGGCTTGGCTGTGGTGGTGGAAGGCGGCGATATACGGCTTGTTGGGGTCGCCGTCGCGGAAGGCGATGACGGCTTCGTCGCCATCCAGCGCCGGGAAGTGCATGCCGGTTTGCAGCTTGCCGGCGAAGGGCTTGGCGAGGCGCAGCGGCACGCTTTCGCCGCCGGGGTTCCACGGGTCGAAATCCAGGTCGAGGCGCACGACGTATTCGCCTGCCTTGGTCAGATAGGCGTACTTGTAGGTGCTGGGGGACGTGACCCGCGCGGACAGGGTGCCGGTGAGGGTCGGCCACGTTGCTGGGTTGAGCGGAAGCCGGAAGCGCCGATCGGCCGGGATGGCCTTGAAGTCGTTGGCATACGGCTTATCGCGCGCACCGTGATGGGTCACGGCGGTAATCACCATGCCGTGAGGCGCCTCCGGCAGGGCGCTGTCCGTGTGGGTGACGCGGCCGGGCCGCAGGGCCAGCGCGGTACTCTGGCCTGCGAACACCACCTGGGCGGCAAGGGCCGCTTCATGCCGCAGCTGTGCCTGCCAACGGGCCTGGGCCTGATCGAGGTGGCCCGTGCCGTAGACATAGGACTCGCCGTAGGTGGTGGCATCCTTGCTGGCCAGGTTGGCGTCAGCCTTGAGGCGCTCCCACGCCTGATCCGGGTTGTAATCCGCGACGACGAAGGATTGCTGCACCGTCCGCGCATGCGTTTCCAGCGAGAGGATGGCGTCGCTGGCGGCGTTCAGGCCGGCCGATTCGCGCAGGGGCAGCGTGAGGGTGGGCTGGTAGGTGTAATGGTCGACGTCGTCGGCAAAGACGAGCACATCGCCATGCTCGCCTTCCTCGAAGAAGCAATAGATGCCTTCCTGTTCCATCAGGAGGTGCACGTACTCCCAGTCACTCTGCTGGTACTGCAGATGGAAGGCGTGCTCCGCATACGCACGGCGGAGCCGGAACGCGAACTGATGGCCCTCAAGGCGGTGACGGCGCAGCAGCGCGTCGATCATGGCCGGGGCCGTCATGTGCTGGAACACGCGTGATGCCCGGGTAAGGCGCAGCCGTGCGACCTGCGGCTCGATCACCAGACCATAGGTCACCTCGTCCGGGGTGCGCTTGAGCTGGCTGAAGGCAGTGATGCAGCCGGCGAAGCGGCGCGGCATGCGTTCAGCGGAGCGCATGCGGAAGGTGGCGAGCTTGCCGAGCAGGTCGCCTCGCGACAGCGTCTGCGGCGAGGTGAGGCTGAGCGTGATGCGGTACGGCTCGCCCAGCGATTCGTGCACCTTGAACGATTGCACGGACAACGTCGACGCCGTGGCAAGGCCGGGGACCTCGATAGCGTAGTGCTGGTGAAACGGGCCCGCGACCGTGGCGGCGATGGCGTCAAAGCGATCAGACATCGGTTCTTCCTTGAGCAGGCACGGAGCGTGGTCTTGCCGAAACAACCCCTTGCCTGACCTGGCGGCGGTGACTGGGTAGGCGTATCACCTTGCACGGACAGGCCCAGACGTGCCGCGTGCCCGCAGGAAGAGCAAGAAGGATCGGTTTTACGAAGCGTTGAACGTAACGATGGCGCCCGGGGGGAATCCATCGGACTAGGCTGAATTTGTGGGGGCATGTCGGAACGGATGCCAGACGTCGCCCGGCGATGTGTCGACGCCAGTGGCGGCATCGATTGACGATCAACCAAGAGCGCGGGCGCTGAGTGCTAGCGCACTCGCCGCCCGCTATCCACCGCCGTTAGGGTGAAACTGAAGCGATGGCTAAGAGCCTGTTCACGATTTCCTTCAAGGGCCAGCCTTCCTCACCTTCCCCGCCAAAGCGGGGATGACGGTGAGGGGTGGCGGGTTCCACGCAAGGTTTTGAACAGGCTCTCAGGCCCACGCAGCCGGCGCCTGCCCGAGCGCGGCACGCACGGCATACATGGTGTCCGTGCGCGTCACCGGGTGCGTCAGCCAGGCGACGATGCGATGCAGCTGGCTGGAGGTGACCCAGGTGGATTCCTGCAGCCACAGCTGGGTGCGCACCATGTCCGCGCGCTCCTGTCGTGCTTCCGCCGAGGGCCGCACGCGGTTGCGCACGTATTGCCCGACTTCACGCACGGAACGCGCCCATTCGATGCCCGGCCAGGCATGCAGCCACAGTTCGGACAAGGACACCTGCGTCAGGGTGAGATGCTTCGATGCGAACCGCAGCACGGCGGGACAGTCGCGCTCAAGCTCATACAGCAGCGTGGCCGGCACCGCGCCGTGGTAGTAGCGCGACACCAGCAGCAGCGGCGGCAGCGCCCACCAGGGCGGTTCCGTCGTGCCGTCTCCCCACAGCGCCAGCCATTCGCCGCGCATCATGCGCGTGGCAAGCAGGGAGATGTCGTTGAGGTGGATGAGCCGTGTCGAGCGGCTGCAGATGCAACCCGCCGCGTGCAGCAGCAGGTGGCTCATCAACGCGCCATGCGACGGATAGGGGTTGATGCCCGGTACCGGCGCCCGGGGATAGATGCAGTGGGTGATATCCACCGTGGATACCGGAAGCCGTTCCTGGATGCGGGTGTGCAGTTCAATGTTGACCGGTGTATCGCGGTGTTCGCCGGGGCCCGCGTGTGGCGCGCCTTCCGCCGGCTTGTAGGCATGGTGCTTCCAGCTGGCGGACCCCAGGACGTAGCCGATGCGTTCGAGCATGGCGCCCGCGCGCTCCCGGTCGGCCTCGCTCACCAGCAGGTCGATGTCGGCCATGGGGCGCTCGCCCGGCTCATAGACGCCCAGCGCGTGCAGGGCCGCTCCCTTGAGCGCGACCAGCGGCAGGCCCATGCCGCGTGCTTCCGCGTCGATGCGTTCCAGCAGGGCCGCGATACGCTGGTGACGCAGCGCCACGTGTTCGCGCTGGCTTTCCAGAAACCTCACCCAGGCGGTATGCCGCCAGCGGCCATAGATGTCCCGTTGCCCGCCGACGCCATGCACGGTGGCCGCTGCTGTGGCCAGGCGCCATTCGAGTGCCGTCCAGTCAGGCGTGTCGCCGGTCGGGTGGGCCAGTTCGTTCGCCAGCACCTCGGTCGTGCGCTCAAGCCCGGCCTTGATGGCGCCCAGCGGCGGCAAGTCATCGTGCGGGTCGTGACGGTCAGACATGGCGGGATGTCCCCGCCAGCAACGGCGTGGCCATCGGCGTCGTGCGGTGGGCTTCCTCGACCTCGATCAGTGCGCGCCACTTCGCCTCGACGGCGCGCGACGCCTGCCGGCGCCGGTCGAGCTGGTCCACCACCTTCCATTGCTGCGCCAGCACCTGTTCGTGCAGAAGGTCGCGCACATGGCGATAGAACTCCGAGTCGTACGCGCCCTGGAACATCATCGCCAGGTCGCCGCTGTCCAGCCAATGCGTCTTGTCGCCGAGCTGTGCTTTCACCTCGTCGTAGAAGCGCGTGCCGGGCAAGGGATAGGAGACGCTGACGCCGATGTCGTCCGGCGCGGCACGCGTAATCAGGTCACGCGTGGCCAGCAAGTCGTCGAGCTGCTCGCCCAGGTAGCCGAGCTGGATGAAGAAGCCGACGCGAATGCCGTGCGCGCCGAGGCGTTCGCGCGCGTTGATCAGGTCGGCGACCTTGGTGCCCTTGTTCATGTGGTCGAGCACGCGCTGGCTGCCGCTCTCCGCGCCTATCCATGCCTCCGCGCAGCCCGCGTGGCTCAGTGCGGTGGCCATGCGTTCGCTGACCAGGTCGGCACGCGTCTGGATGGTGAAGGGAATGGAGCCGCCGGTCTGGTTGACGTGCGCGGCGAAGGCTTCCACCCAATCCACGTGGAAGCCGAAGATGTCGTCGGCAAGCCAGATATGGTCCGCACGGAAGGTGTGCTTGAGATGCGCCATCTCCGCCGCGACGTCCTCGGCGGGACGTCGGTTGTAGTGATTGCCCCAGATGGGTTTGGCGCACCAGTTGCAGCGGAACGGGCAACCGCGCGAGGCCGCCATGTTGAGGCTGAAGTAGCCGTGGCGTTCCATCCACAGCTGGCGATAGCGTTCGATGTCGACCAGATCCCAGGCCGGATGACCGACGATGCGCGGATCGGGCGGCGTCGCGCCGACGCGTGTCAGCTGCAGCTGCCCATCCGCCAGCGATGCCACGCCAGCGAGGCCGGCCGCCCATGTGCCCGTGGCCAGCGAGGGATCGCCATCGAGACGGCGGATCAGTTCGATCAACGGCGCAACGCCTTCGCCGATCAGCACGGCATCGGCGCCAGCGGCCAGGAAGGCCTCCGGCTGGTCCGACGCGTCGGACCCCGCCACGATCACGCGCGCACCCGAGGCATGCGCCATCGCGATCATTTCGCACGCGGCATCGCGCATGCGGCCAAGGCACATCTTGGTGAGGTAGTTGAAGTTGTCTTCGTAGATCACCACGACGTCGGGCCGCGATGCCGGAAGGCTGCGCGCGTAGTCCTCGACACCCTCGGCGAGCATGGCGTCGAACAGGGAAACCCGGTGGCCCATGCGCCGCAGCAACGCGGCCACGTGGATGGTCGCGAGCGGTGGATAGGGCTTGCCACGCTCCCATTGCTTGCGGTCGAACCTCAGGAAATAGGAGTGGCCGACCTGAATGGTTAGCATCTTGGAAGGGCCTCCGTCCTGACCGTTGGGCGAGCAGATCCGGCGCATCCACGGCAGGTCGGCTCCAGAGCCTCCAGCGTTCTACGCTCGTCGGGGGTGAGTGCCGTGGCGTGGGGCAGCGGTTGCGTGGGCCGGCGGAAATATTTGGATGTCCATTCGTTCGGGCCTGTGCTATCACAGGGCCGCCGAAAGCCATCGATGTGCCTCATGACATCCGAGTCCGGGACCAACGACATCCTTGCGGATCCTTTCCTGGAGCGACCGCTGCGCGGGCGATCGGTGGAGCACTGGATTCTCGGCGGACGCTTCCGTTTCACCAGTGCGAGCGAGGCCCTGCTGGCACTGGTGGATGCCGCGTACGGCGGCCTGCCGGACCATGTACTGCCCGTCACCTCGTCGGTGCTTGAGATCGAGCTTCGCCTCACGCCGCATTGCGCCGGGTGGCATGGCGACGAGCCGCCACCGGTCAACCTGCAATCGGGTGCGGGGCTGCTGTGCGGCGTCATGGATGCGGCCAACTTCGTGGTGATGGCGCCCGACGCGGGACGGGCGCTCGTGGTGGTGTCCGAAGACCTGCTCGCGTTCCCTTATCACCTGCGTTACGAACTCATCGAGTTCGCGGTGTTCACCCTGGCGACGCGCGTGCAGCAACTGGTTCCGCTGCACGGCGCCTGCCTTGGCCGGGAAGGGCGTGGCCTGCTGATCGTGGGAAGCAGCGGGGCGGGAAAGTCCACGCTGGTTCTGCGTGCCGTGCTGGAAGGCCTGGAGGTGCTCGCCGAGGACGCCGTCTTCGTGCACCCGCAAAGCCTGCGCGCCACCGGTGTCGCCAACTACCTTCACGTGAGGCCGGACGGACTGGCGTGGGTGGACGACGAGCGGCACCGGCGCTGGATCAGCGACTCGCCGATGATCAGGCGCCGCAGCGGCGTGGAGAAGTTCGAGGTCGATCTCCGCAAGGGGCCGGCGAGCCTCGCCGCTTCACCGGTCGAACTGGCGGGCATTGTGTTCGTGACGCCGCCGGAGCCGGGCGAGAGCCCGGCGCGATGGCGCCCCATCGACAGGGACAGCTTGTCCGCACGCCTTGTCGCCGAACAACCCTACGCCGCCGGGCAGGCAGGCTGGGACGACTTCATGCGCGGACTGTCCCGCCTGACGGCCTGCGAACTGGTACGTGGCCGGCATCCGGCGGATTCCGTCCGGGCCTTGATGCCGCTGCTGGACTGAGCCACATCTTGCGCCACGCAAGGCAACCCTTTCGCCGCCGGGCCGCACTCATCGGCAGTAAGGGTTCATCCGGGTAGGGTCTTGCGTAGTCACCAGGTGCCAACTGAGCCGCGACAGGCGCGGTCATGCAGCGACATGGAATCCTGATCATGCCGAGCGCATGGACGGGAGTGTTGCGTGACCGGGTGAATGGCCTGCCGCGGTCCTTCTTTGCCACCTTGACCCCGCTGGGGCCGCTCAGGATCGTCGCCTACGTGGTGTTGTCGCTCGGCAGCGCCTTGACCGGCGGTGTCGCCGCCCTGCTGGTGGTTCCGCTGATACAGCCCGGGTCCACGGCATGGTTCGACGGCCGATGGCCGGGTGCTCCCGTCGGCATGGAGATGCGGGCGGCGTTGTTCCTCGTCGCGTCGGCAGTGTTCGCCCTGGTGCGCTGGCAGGCGGCACGGCTGGCGGCACGGCTGGCGAGCGGCTACGGCATGCAGCTGCGCGCGCGCGTGCACGACAGCCTGATCGAAGCGCCGCTTTCTTCGCTGGCCGACGCCACGTCCGCGGAGCTGGCCAACGTCCTCACGCACAATGTCGAGATCGTCACCCAGGGCTTCAACGCACTGCTGCAGTTGCTGGTCGCGGGCATCACCACGGTGGTGAGCCTGGCGCTTGCGCTCTGGGTGTCACCGCCGCTGGTGCTGGCGGTGCCGGTCATCGTGGCGTGTTCGTTGATCGCCGCGCGCTTCAGCAGCCGCGAGCACGCGGCGGTGAGCCGGCAGTACGTGGCCGACATGACGCGGTTGTTCTGGATGAGCGAGGACTTCCCGCGACGCTGGCGGCACATCAAGTCGTTCGGGCAGGAGCAGGCGGAGAAGGCGAGCCACGCGGCCGCGTCAGCGCAATTGGGCAACGGGCATCGCCGGCAGATGGAATTGATCGCCTCGGGACGCCTGCTGCTGGAATTGCTCGCGGCGCTTGGCATCGCGGCGATCTTCCTGGTGGCGTACTGCTGGCGCGGCGTCGACCAGGCGTCGTTGATCGCGGTATGCCTGCTGCTGGGGCGATTGCTTCCCTATCTGGTTTACACCCGGCAGAGTTTCCACCAGCTGGCCTCGGCCATTCCGGCCTTCGAGCTCTGGTGCCGGTACGCAGGCATGGCACCGTCGCCACCCGCGAACCGCGAGTACGTGCCTGCGCAAGGCTGGTTGCCGATGCGCATCGAGACGCTGGCCCTCGCCGATCCCGTGCCTCTTCGCGTGACGGACCTGTGGCTTCATCCGGGCGAACTGCTGCTGATTTCCGGCGATTCCGGCATCGGCAAGACAAGCCTGGCGGATGTGCTGGCAGGCATGATCCGCCCGGCAGCGTTCACGGCATGGCTGGACGGATGCCGCATGGATTTCGACGCCTACCGGGCATGGGTACGCAACGGCGCCTACATCAGCCAGAGCGTGCGGCCGTGGCAACGCACCGTGCGCGATTGCCTGCGCTGGGCCGCCGCCGACGCCACCGACGCCGCCATGCATGCGGCCCTGGTGGATGTCGGCCTGGACAAGCGCCTTGCCGGACAGGGACTGGACGCTACGCTGGATGGTTCTTCGGGCAGGCTTTCGGGTGGCGAACTCCAGCGCCTGCTGCTGGCGCAGGTGCTGTTGCGCCGCCCGGCCCTGGCCATTCTCGACGAAGCAACCAACGCCCTCGATGCCGGCGCGGAGGCCAGGGTGCTTTCGATGGTGAAGCAACGGCTGCCCGGCACGATCCTCGTGGTGATCTCCCATCGCGCCAGCGTTGCCGACCTGGCGGACAGCAGCCTGGTCATCGGCAGCGATCTTGTGGCGAGCGTGACGGCGCTGGTGGATGAGGAAGGGCGAGGGGCGCGGTTGCTTGCGGATGCGGGTCGTACCGGAACGACTGTGCGCTAGAGGGCGGATGTTTTCGTACCTGCCTATTCCCTCCGTCACACACAATCTTTCCCTCACCGTCATCCCCCCTCACCGTCATCCCCGCGAAAGCGGGGATCCAGTGCCTTTAAAGCGCACGGGAAGAGCGAAAGACGCTGGATCCCCGCTTTCGCGGGGATGACGGTGAGGGGAGTCCGTTGTGCCCTAGGGTTCGTGCGGGCACGAAGGCAACGCACTCCCTAAACCTCCGCAAACGCCATATCCCGACGCCGCCGATACGCCTGGTAGAAACCCGGCGTGTGATGCAGCTGCGCGCCTTCGGCGAGGCGTTCGCCCAAGGCGAGACGGCCGAGGAAGAAGATGTGCGAACCGATCTGCTGGCTGTGCAGGATGGTCAGCTCGTGCACGTACAATGCGGAGGCCACCGCGGGGATGCCATGTTCCCGCGACGAGCGAACAGGGAAGGGCAGCGCACTCCAGTCCTGCAATGGATGTTTGTGGTGCTCGCTCAGCCGGTAGACCTCCGGCTTCATCGCCGCGGGAACGCAGGACAGTGCCACGCGTCCCGTCTCGCGCATGACCTGGGCCGACACGTTGGTGCTGCGCAAGGCGAGCGAGTAGAGCCCGCTCTGCGCCAGCGGGCCGATCAGGTCCATGGGGAACATGTTCTGGTGGCCTGGCGTGTCGACGGACACCAGCACAACCGGCCGTGGACAGAGATACGCCACCATCAGCTGCTGTACCGTCGCGGGCGTCATCAAGGCGTGCTGCCCCGAAGGCTGCTTGCGCATCCCCCGGTTCTGCAGCCAGCGGTTCCACGAACGCCGCGGCCAGTGAAGGCAATGGTGCTCGCCCGCCGTGACGCGATAGAGCGTGAGCGATGCGCCGTCGGTATCCAGGGTCACCATGCGCGCCAGCCGCAGGATGCCGACCAGCCGGCCCGTGGCCGTGTCGCAGTATTCGATGACCGGGCGCTGGCCCGCGTCCACGCTGGAGGCGATGACCAGTGGCTTGAGCGAGGCCACGGTGTGGTCCATCGTGACATCCACCGCGCCATCGTCCCCGCGCAGGTAAGCCGCCACCGCATGCTGCGGAGGCGCCACCGCCACCACCGACCATTGCGGCAGCGGACGGACGAACGGCCGTATCCAGTCTTTCCACATGTCAGGTTCGCCGGAACAGCAGGAACATGTAGAGCTGGGTGGCGATGCCGAAACCGCCAGGCACCCGTTGTTCCAGTTGGAAATAGGGCTCCGCCGCCCGTGCGACGACGCGCGGCGTGAAGCGGTGGATGCGGCTTTCGCTGGGGATGGCGTAGTGGCCCTGGCGGATCAGGTGGAAGACGTTCGCCAGCCACCAGCCGTAACGCGCATCGCCGAGGTAGAACGGGTTGAGCATGCTCGCCAGCACGAAGCCGCCGCGGGGAACGATGCACGACAGCTCATCGAAAAGCTCGGCGTGGTCGGCGAAATGGTTGAGCACCGCGAAGTTCGCCGTGACCGCCGGCACCTTGCAGTCCCGGAGAGAGTCGATTGCGACGATGGTGCGCTGCTCGAGTTCTTCGCGGCAGTACGTCAACAGGTATTCCCGCATGGACGCCGACGGCTCGTAGACGAACGTGCGGTGCCCATGGGCCGCGTACGTTCGTGCGTCGATGCCGGTACCGGCGCCGAAGTCGAGCACGTCCGCGCCGCGGGGCAGCAGCTCCATCGCCATCCGCTGGAACCGGCTGCGCACGGCCACGTCCCGCCGCGAGGTAAGGAAGAAGTTGTGGTACTGCTCACCCGTATGCATGTCACCGACCGTGTTGTCGACAAGCACCTTGCCCAGGGCTCCGGTATCGAGGAGCCCGCATGGGGCGGCCCGGGCGTGAGTGCCCGGCTGACCGGTGAATGGTTGCGGCCGGCCGACTTCGGAGGGGCGGGCCTCAGCCGGCCCGGGGCAGGCGCCAGCAGGCCACGATGCGATCGACGATGACGGGCAGCGACTCGGTGGCATCGAGGGTCAGCACGGCTGGCTCGTCGATGGGCGGCTCGAGGTCGCGGAACTGGCTGTCGACCAGGGAAGCGGGCATGAAATGGCCATTCCGATGGGCGACGCGCTCCATCGCCGCGGAGCGCGACAGCTGCAGGAAAACGAAGCCGAGGCCCGGTGAAGAGGCGCGCAAGGTGTCGCGATAGCGCCGCTTCAGTGCCGAACAGCTCAGCACGGCGAACTCGCCCGCGGCGCTGGCCTGGGCGAGTTCGTGCCCCAGGCTTTCGAGCCAGCCCTGGCGATCGGCATCCGTCAGCGGGATGCCGTCCTTCATCTTCTGGATGTTCTGCGCGGGGTGGAAGGCGTCGCCCTCGAGCATGCGTGCGTCGATGCGTTCGGCCAGCGCCATGGCGACGCTGGTCTTGCCACACCCGGTGACGCCCATCACCACGATGGCGCGCATGGCGTCCGGCGACGCCCCGCCCACGGTTACACCTGTTCGCTGGCGGATTTCCCGAAGCTCGGCGGGCGATCCGTCGGTGCCTTGCCGAACGAGGTGTTCGGCTTGTCGCCCATCACGAAGAGCAGGGTGCCGCCTGCGGTGAGTTCCTCGTGACTGATCCAGCTCTTGGTCCACGGCTTGCCGTTCCAGCTCACCGACTGGATGTAGGGGCGGCCCTTGCCGTTGCCCTGGGTCTGCACCACGAGCTTCTTGCCGCCGGCCAGCTGCACTTCGGCGCGGTCCAGCAGCGGGCTGCCGAACACGTAGTGCGTGCTCACCGGGTCGACCGCGTACAGGCCCAGCGCGCTCATCACGTACCAGGCGCTCATCTGGCCGCAGTCCTCGTTGCCGGGCAGGCCATCGGGCTCGGGCAGGTACATGGTTTCCAGCAGCATGCGCACGCGCGCCTGCGTCTTGTGATGCGCGCCGCTGTAGGCGTACAGGTAAGGCATGTGGTGGGCGGGTTCGTTGCCGAAGGCGAACTGGCCGACCATGCCGGCGATGTCCGGCGGTGCGTCGGAGGGCAGTTCGGAGTCGGTGGTGAACAGTTCGTCCAGCTTCTTCTCGAAGACGTCGACGCTGCCGAACATCTTCATGAACGTGTAGACGTCATGCTGGTTGAGGAAGGTGGCCTGCCACGCATTCGACTCGGTGAAGTCCCGCCACTTCTTGGAATGGCCCATGCCGCGCGGGTCGAACGGCTCCAGCCACTGGCCGTCGCTGCCACGCGGACGCGCGAAGTTGGTCGCCTTGTCGAACACGTTGCGGTAGTTCTGCGAACGCGTCTTGAGCGCCACGGCATCCTCGTGATGGCCGAGCTTCTCGGCGTAGTGCGACATCACCCAGTCGTCGTACGAGTATTCGAGCGTCTTGCTGACCGCTTCGCCTTCCACATCGCTGGGGATGTAGCCGCGCTTGCGGTACTCCGGCAGGCCGAAGTAATCGTCTTCCATCGCGCGCTTGCGGAACACCGGCCACGCGGCGGCGTAATCGATGCCGGTGAAGCCCTTGGCCTGCGCCTCGGCGATGACCACGGCGGAGTGGTAGCCGATCATGCACACCGTCTCGATGCCCTGCAGCGGCCACACCGGCGGGCCGGCGGGGCTTTCCTGCGCCATGCGCACCAGGCCGTTGACCAGGTCGGGCACGCGCTCGGACTGGTACAGCGTGAACAGCGGATGCTCGGCGCGGTAGGTGTCCCACAGCGAGTAGGTGCTGTAGTTGTGCTGGCCCTTGGGCAGCTGGTGCACCTTCATGTCCATGCCGCGGTAACGGCCGTCCACGTCGCTGAACAACGTGGGCGCGAGCATGGTGTGGTACAGCGAGCTGTAGAAGGTGCGCATCACGGCGTCGTCCGAGGACTGCACGCGGATGCGGCTCAGCTCCTTCTCCCACGCCGCTTCGGCGGCGGCCTGTACGCCGTCGAAATCCCACGCGGGAATCTCGGTGCTCAGGTTGCGCAGCGCGCCTTCGATGTCCACGCCGGAAATACCGACCTTCACCAGCAACGGTGCATCGTTGAGCGTGTCGTAGTGCAGCGCGGCCTTGAGGTTGGTGCCGCTGGCCTGGGTGTTGCCATCGGCGAGCGCGGTGTCGTTGGCATAGAGCACGCCGCGCTTGAACGGGCGCGACACCTTCATCGCGAAGTAGATGTGGCGGCCATTGGCCCACTGGTGCACCACGCGGCTGCCGACCACGGTGTCGTTGCCGACCAGCTTCAGCTCGGCATCGGTGACCTTGGCCGGCGTCTTCGGATCGTCGTGGAAGCCGTGCGCGAAGTCGACCAGCAGGTGAGCCTCGCCCGGCTGCTGGAAGGTGTAGCGATGGATGCCCGCGCGCTCGGTGGTGGTCAACTCGGCCAGCACGTGGCTATCGGTGAGCTGCACGCGGTAGTAGCCGGGGCGCGCCTGCTCGCCGGTGTAGTGCGAGCGGTAACCCTTGATGCCGGTGCGGTAGCCCTTGGGCTTGGGGCCGTTGCCCGCGTGGACACCGTCATAGCGCGAGGTGTAGTTGACGCCGTCATAGTCGCGGTCGCCCGGTTGCAGCAGCACCGGCCCCATCGCCGGCACCACGAGCACGTCGAGCATGTCCGCGGCGCCGGTGCCCGACAGGTGCGTGTGCGAGAAGCCCATGATCGAGCCGTCGCCCTGGTGGTAGCCGGAGCTGCCGTCCCATTGCGAGTTATTGGTGTCGGGGCCGAGCTGCATCATGCCGAACGGCATCGACGGGCCCGGGTAGGTATGGCCGTGTCCGCCGGTACCGACGAACACGTCGACATGGCGCGACACAGCATCGGCCAGCGCGGTCTTCTTGCCGGCGGCGGCAAAGGACGGCAGCGTACGGACGCTGCTGCCCAGGACGGAAAGTGCGGCCATGCCTTGCAGGAAGCGGCGGCGCGTAACCATGGTCTGACTCCTATGAAGCGAAACGTGGGCCGTGGGTCGGCCGGAAAATCCCCGAATGAATGGCAGGAAGGTGCTACGCCTTGCGCAGCACTTCCGGATGGCGATCGAC
This sequence comes from Dyella japonica A8, assembly GCF_000725385.1. NCBI lineage: Bacteria > Pseudomonadati > Pseudomonadota > Gammaproteobacteria > Lysobacterales > Rhodanobacteraceae > Dyella > Dyella japonica. The sequence goes on from NZ_CP008884.1 coordinate 1,592,997, forward strand.
CAGATGCACGATCAGCTCGCCGAACAACGTGTTGGCCCAGGCGAACCAGGGCCGCGTGAAGGTTTTCGGATCGTCCTGGTCGAAGGCCTCGTGCATGAAGCCGGAGCCCGCATGCGTGGTCTTGAGCCACGACACGCACTGGGCGATCTCGCGTGTGTCCTGGGTGGTGAAGGCGCGCATCATGATCGACATCGGCCAGATCATGCGCAGCCCTTCGTGCGGACCGCCGATGCCTTCGGCGGCGCTGCCCTTGAAGAAATACGGATTACGCGTGCTCCATGCCTGCGCGCGCGTGCGCTGGTAGCGCGCATCGCCTTGCTCGCAGGCGCCGAGGTAGGGCAGGGCGAGCAGGCTGGGGACATTGGCGTCGTCCATGAACAGCTGGTTGCCGTAGCCGTCCACTTCGTAGGCCCAGTAGTCGCCGCCATCGCCGTGGATCACGCCATGCGCTTCCGCCGCGCGCTGGATCTCGTCGGCGAGCGCGCTGCAGTCGCTGGCGGTGGCGTCGTCGTGGCGAACGGCCCGCAACATCTCGGCAAGCTGGCGCAGGCTGGTGACCGCGAACAGATTGCCGGGAATGTTGAACGGGTAGACCGTGGCGTCGTCCGACGGGCGGAACATCGCGTGGATCATGCCGACCGGGTGCGTCGGGTTGCCGTAGCCCTGCAGGAACTGCGATTCGCTGGGCGTGGGCGACGTGCGCTGGAAATGGTAGGGCCCGTGGCCGTCCTTGCGTTGCTGCACGCGGAAGGTGGCGAGCACGGTACGCATGGCGGCGTGCCAGTCGTCATCGAAGGCGGAGGTATCGCCAGTCGCCTTCCAGTAGCCGTGCGCGAGGCGGATGGGATAGCACAGCGAGTCGATTTCCCATTTGCGCTCGGCTACGCCGGGCTTCATATCGGTGATGTCGTGCTGCGCCCAGTCCAGGTTCGACGTCGCGCCTGGGTCCGGCATGAAGGCATTCGCGTAGGGATCGATGCTGATGCACAGGGCGTGGCGGTGGATCAGGCCACGAAACAGCTGTTGCAGCGCCTTGTCCTGTTTCGCCAGCCGCACGTAGGGCCAGACCTGGGCGGACGAATCACGCATCCACATCGCGTTGATATCGCCGGTGATGACGAAGGTATCGGGCTTGCCGCGCAGCGTGCCCACCTCGACGGTGGTGTCGAGCGTGTTGGGGAAGCAGTTCTCGAACATCCAGGCCAGCTCGGGGTCGCCGATGCGCGCCTTGGTCTGCGCGATCAGCTGCTCCACGGCGGCGCTGGTGAACTTGCGCTTGCCCACGGGCGGACGCTGGCTGAGGTAGCTGGCCTTGCCCGTGGCGGCGAACACTCCGTCGGACAGCAGCGTGGCGGCCGGCGCCAGCGCCATCCACTTGAGCAGGTGGCGGCGGGTGGTCATCACGGCGTGGCCCCCGGTTTCACCGCGTCCACCAGCGAGGTCAGCTTGAGCGCCGCCTTGAGCGCGGCGGGGTCGGCCTTGCTGTCCACGGTGATATCGACGTGCTCGCCAGGCAGCAGGTCGAAGGCGTTGTTGGACAGCGTGGCGTCGAGCTTGCCGAAATCGATCCACACGCCACGTGCCAGCTTTTTGGTGCTGATGCGCAGCACGGTCTTGTCACCGTCGCTGTGCCATGCGGTGCTCAGGCCCGGCTGCCTGGGCAGGTCCAGCGTCTTGGCCAGGCCAAAATAGAGCAGGTGGTGCGCTACCACGTTGTCGTCCTCGATCACGTCGAACGCGGCCACCGTCTGCGCCGGCTTCGCACCGTGCAGCAGGTCCGCGTCGCTGTACTCGGCGACCGACGTGCTGCCGAGCGCGGCGGCATCCACCGGCTTGCTGCTTTCGTGCAGCAGCTTGCCCGCCATGTCGTAGACGCGCGTGCGCAGCGTGGCCTTGAAGGGCTCGGTGCGGTCGGACACCAGGTGCAGCGTGGTCTGGCCGTCGCGACGGATCGGCACCACGTCCACCGGTGCATAGAAGCGCCTGGCGTGGAACTGCAGCGCCTTCCAGCGACCGTTGTAGTCGATGCTGGACCACGACGGGCCCGGCCACACGTCGTTGAGCTGCCAGTACAGCGAGCCCATGCTCTGCGGACGCGCACTGCGCAGATGTTCCGCCGCCAGTTCGATACCCTCCGCCTGCATCAGCTGGCTGAGGTAGACGAACGAAGCAAAGTCCTTCGGCTCGCCGTAGTTGCCGCGGATGTAGAGCAGCAGGCGGTCGTTGCCGTTGCCGTTGGCGAACTTCTGGTGCGCGCGCATCACCGGTGAGTTCGGCGCCATGTCGGCTGGCGTGGCGAAGCTTTCGATGGTGGACATCACCGGGAACGACTGCAGGCCGTACTCGGACTGGAAGCGCGGCGTGATGTCCAGGTAGTGCTCGATGGGCTCGGAGCCGGACCACACTTTCCAGTAGTGGTAGTCGCCATCGTTGAGCACGTTGGCTTCGCCGTCGAAATCCGTGCTGGGCGAGCTGGCCCAGTACGGCACGTCCGGATCGTTGTTCTTCACCACCTCGCGTAGCGTGTGACCGAACAACTCGGTCATGCCGCTTTCGATGCGCTGGCGCTCGGCGTCGCTGATCGACTTCCTGAAGTCGAGGCGATCCGGCCAGGATTCCCAACCCGTCTGCACTTCGTTGTTGCCGCACCACAGGACGATGCTGGGGTGGTTGCGCAGGCGGCGCACCTGTTCCTCGGCCTCCACGCGCGAGTTGCCGAGGAACTCATGGTCATAAGGCGTGATCGCACCGCCGAACATGAAGTCCTGCCAGATCATGATGCCGAGCTGGTCGGCCAGGTCGTAGAAGGCATCGCTCTGGTAGTAACCGCCGCCCCACATGCGCAGCATGTTCATGTTGCCGTCGCGGGCGGAGGTGAGCAGCTGCTTCAGCTGCTCGGGCGTGGTGCGCTCGGGGAAGCTGTCGGTCGGGATGAGGTCCGCGCCCTTGGCGAAGATGGGCACGCCGTTGACCACGAAGGCGAAGCCGCGGCCCCACTGGTCGTGATCGCGGCGCAGCTCGACGCTGCGCAGGCCCGTGTTGCGGTCGGCACTGGCCAGCGTGTCGGTGCCGCGGGTCACGTCGACGTGGAAGCGATAGAGGTTCTGCTTGCCGTAACCGACGGGCCACCAGCGATCGGGATGGGCGATGGCAAAGGGCAGGCTCAGCGTGTTGTCGCCGGCCTTCAGGGTGACGTCCTGCGCCGTCTCGCCTTGGCTGCCGTCCGGCGCGGTCCAGTTGACGGTGACGTGCGCGGGGCCGGCCTTGCCCGCCTGCAGCGAGACTTCCGCGGCGAGCTGCGCGTGGTCGGCGTCGACATGCGGCTGGGCGATATGGACATCCTCCAGCCGCGCATCCGTCCAGCTTTCCAGGCGAACGGGCTGCCAGATGCCCAGCGTGACGAAGCGCGGGCCCCAGTCCCAGCCGTACTGGTAGTTGGCCTTGCGCACGTAGTTGGACGTCTGCTTGCCCTTGGGTTCGTCGCCGAACGCCGAGTCGAACTCGCCGGGCAGGGCATACGGCTGCATCAGCAGCCACGGTTGCAGCTTGGCGATGGGCGAGTGCAGGCGCAGGGTGAGCGTATTGCTGCCGGCGTGCAGCACTTTCTTCACCGGGATGCGCCAGCGGCGGAACATGTTGCCGGTCTTCAGCAGCGGCTTGTCGTTGACGATGACGTCGGCAAACGTATCCACGCCGTCGAACACCAGCTCCACGTGATCCTGCTTGAGCGTGGCCGCATCGACGTTGAAGCTGAGCTGGTAATCCCAGTCGGCCAGGCCGATCCACTGCAGCTGCGCTTCGTTGTCGCGGTAGAACGGGTCGCCGATGTTGCCGGTCGTCAGCAGATCGGTCTGTACGCTGCCGGGCACATGGGCCGGCGTCCAGCCCGTCAGATCGGGGTGTTGGGCGACCTGTGCCGCATCGGGTGACAGGCGGAACTGCCAGCCGTCGTTGAGCGGAGTGATGGTGGCGGCCGCCCAGGTGATGGCAGGCGCGAAGGTGAGGGCGGCCAGCAGGCCGGTGGACAGACGGGTCAGGGACGGCAAGGCAGGGCGCTCCAGATCTCGCTGAAAGGTGGCTTATCGCACGGGCCGGCGTCAGAGGGGCGCCGGCTCAAAAAAATGGGCGCTCAGGGAGCGCCCAAAGTGGGGGGCTTACAACTTGAATCCGAGGTTGAGCGTGCGGGTGGGCGCGTTCTCGTACGCATGGAACGGTTCGGCCGTGGCGGTGTGGTCGACATGGCAGGTCGGGTCCATCAGGTTCGTGTCGCCGCGCGAGACGCGCGCGTGGTCGTTGCCCGGGCGGCCGACGGAGGCGTCCGCCGCCGTGCCCATCCAAAGTGCGTTCTTCCGATAAGTCACGCCTACCTTCCTGCAACGTTGAACGGGCTGTGGGGCGACGCGCATCAGGCGCGCTGCCCGTGGTTTTCGGGACGAACTCCCCCGCACTGCCTGGCGGCGGTGACAAGGGTCTTCGGGTGAGTTGGCCGGTTGGGGCCGGCGAGGGAACGGGTCGCTTGCCAGCGCTGGACCAGATGCCGATGGGGCCGTCGGGCAGCCGTGGGGGGCGCCCTCGCCTTCTCGGTGTCACGCGACTCAGACCGCTTGCCTCAGAACCCCTGCCGTATCGCTGGCCACGTGTGGCGGTCGCCGACGACAGGTCATTCTTGGAGTGCGTGGACAACCTTGTCAACAGAAAATTTAACTCGATCTAAAAATAATGCGTGTGCGTAACTGATTGATTTGGCGGAATGAAAAGATCAGGCCGGATATTGCGCTGCAATATCTTGGAGGGCGTTTTTAAATCGATCCAAGCTGATGGCCTATGGCGAGCAGGACGACCATCGCCCGGGGAGTCAGGCGGGGACTGGCATTCATGCGGCTGACGCTGGATCGCGGCGGCGGCGATGGATCACCCGCCGGTTTTGCTGCGTTGCATCGCAAGCTCGCGCGCAGGGCGGGCCGGGGCTGGCCTTCCGCCGGTGCTGGACCATGGCCAGGGGGCGCGGGAAGTTGGTGCCTTCACCAATCCGTCACAACCGGTCCCTAGGCTCCGGGGCCGTCTGGGTGCCGTAGCCAGCTTCGGCGAATACGGTCGGAGGAGGGCGCGGTGCGCGAAAAGCATGGGGCGTGGTCGGCGCTGTTCGCGGAGAAGGGCGCGACGCTGAGCAAGTATTTCCTGCGTCGCGTGGCGCATCGCTGGGATGCGCAGGACCTGGTGCAGGAGGTCTACCTGCGCCTCTTGCGCATCGAGCCGGACGACGCGGCCAACATCCGCAGCCCCGAGGCGTATCTTTTCACCGTGGCGGCGAACCTGGTGAAGGAGCACGCCGTGCTGCGCCAGCAGCAGCCGCTGGGCAGCGATCAGCTGGAACAGGTGGTGGAGCAACTCGTGGCGCCGACCAACCTCGAAGCGGACATGGACCGCGAACGGCGGCAGGAGCGCCTGGGCGTGCTGATCGATCGCCTGTCGCCCAAGTGCAAGGCCGTGCTCATCATGCATTATCGCGACGACCTGTCGTATCGCGAGATCGCCGAGCGCATGTCCATCTCGACGAACATGGTGAAGAAGTACATCGTGAAAGGCTTGGCGGCATGCAGGCAAAGGATGGCCGACTATGAATGATTCCTCCCAGTTCGACGCCGCACGGCAGGCGCGGCGCATCACCGAACAGGCGGTGTCCTGGTACATCGAGCAGCAGGAGCCGCTGAGCGAACGCCGGCGCGTGGCCTTCCTCGAATGGTTGCGCGCGTCGCCGCGCCACGTGGCGGAATACCTCGCGGTGGCGCAGATGCATGGTGACCTGCGGGCGGCCGCCGCGCTGAAGACCATCACGACCGACGAGCTGGTCGAGCAGGCCAGCAGCAACAACCCCGTCGTCATGTTCCCGCACATGGATCGGGCCATGCATGAGCCACCGGCGCCGCGCACGGGGCGCGCGCATCGCGTGGTCGCCGGGCTGGTGGCGGTGGCCGCCGCGGTGGCGGTCGCGTGGCTTGGTGTGGGGCCATGGCGTTCCGCCCATGGCTACGTCGAACAGAGCTACGCCGCCGATGCCGCTGCCGTGCGTTCCGTGGCGCTACCCGATGGCACGTTGGTGCAGATGGAGCGGGGCAGCGTCATCGACGTGCATTTCGATGGCCGCCTGCGCCGCATTGAAGTGGTGCGGGGCAATGCGCTGTTCGATGTGGGCAAGGATGCGGATAGGCCCATGCTGGTCAACGTGGGCGGACATATCCTGCAGGACATCGGCACCGTATTCGACGTCAGGCGCGATGTGCATGGCGACACGCTTACCGTCATCAGCGGTCGCGTGCGCGTGCTCAATGCGCCGGACACGCCGCTGGCGGCCTTTGATTTCTCCCTGCTGGAGGGCGAGGCCGTGGCGGATCTCACGGCAGGCCAGCAGATCTCCCTGGGCACGGCCAGCGTGGGGGTGAAAGAGCCTGCGCAGATCGCCAGGACCACGGCATGGCTGCCTGCGGACATACGTTTTCAGCACGAGACCATCGGCAATGTCGCCCGCCGGTTCAATGCGTACACGAGCAGGCCACTGGTGATCGAGAACGAGGACATTGCCCAGGAGCGCATCAGCGGCATCTTCCATGCCGACAACCCGCAGGCGTTCGCTGCCTACCTGGCAACGCTGCCGGACGTGCGTGTCATCGAAGAACGCGACCGCGTGCGTATCGTGGCCGCGAACCAGATGGAAACGAAAGCCCGGCGACTGTAAGAAAAGATTCATGCAATCGGAGGTACCCGGTTGCGCGAGCGGAGGCTCTTGATGGGTATGGGGCGGCGAAAAACACATCGCGTGTCGCGCCGGCCATCGACTATCCCACTCAAGGTTGCTTTCCACATGCGTAATCGTTTGGCCTTCCATATCGCGCTGGCGCTTGGCGCCGGTCTTCCCCTGGCCGCCTTTGCCCAGGCCGCCGCTGCGCCGCATACCACGGCCATTGCCGCCATGCCGCTCTCCAGGGCGCTGGAGAACTTCTCGCACGAGGCGGGCATGCAGGTGGTGTATGGCTCGGACATTCCCGATGCCATCCGCAGCCCCGGCGCCGATGGCGGCGTGGCGCCGGAGCAGCAGCTGCGCCAGCTGCTCGCAGGCACCGGCCTGACCTATCGCTTCGTCACGCCAAACACGGTGTCGATCATCCCGGGAAACGTGGCAGCCAATGCGGGCAATCCGGCCTCCGCTGCGGTGACGACGGCCGGTAACGCCAGCGCTGATCCCGCCAGCGACGCGACGGCCGCGCCGGGCACCAGCAAGAGTGCCAAGGATCTGGACCAGGTGGTGGTTACCGCACGCTCCGGCGTGGACGAGCGGTCCAAGGCGCAGACCAGCTATTCGATCACCACGATCGATGAAGACCGCCTGCGCATGCAAAACCCCACCAGCGTTACCGAAGCGATGAAATCGGTGCCGGGTTTCTGGGTGGAGTCGTCGGGCGGCGAGGCGAGCGGCAACATCCGCGCGCGCGGCATTCCGGTGGACGGCTATGGTTCCGTGAACCTGCTGGAAGACGGCATCCCGGTGCAGCACGACCCGGCGCTGGGTTATCTCAATGCCGACCAGGCGTTCCGCATCGACGAGACCATCGACCACATCGAAGTGGTGCGTGGCGGCCCGTCGTCGATCTTCTATTCCAACGCGCCGGCCGGCGCCATCAACTTCATCCCGCGCCAGGTCGGCGATGCCGCCGAGGGCCTGGTGAAGTACACCGTGGGCAACTACGGCCTCAACCGCCTCGACTTCTGGTACGGCACGCCGGTCGGCGACGGCTGGAAGCTGAGCGCGGGCGGCTTCTATCGCCAGGACAATGGCATCCGCCGGCCCGGCTATACCAACGACCAGGGTGGCCAGCTCCGCGCGACGCTGTCCAAGCAGTTCGAAAACGGCAGCATCAGCTTCGACATCAAGCGCATGGACGACAAGGTGGCGCTGGACCTTGGCATTCCGATGTACCGCAATGCCAGCAGCGATCTGGTGGCCGTGCCGGGCTTCAACGGCAACTACGGCACGCTGGCCGGCCCTGAGACCGAACACGTCAAGATGATTCAGGGCAATGGCAGCCTGTACAACTTCGACAACAGCCTGGGCACCCAGGTGAAGCGCACGCAGTTCACCACCAAGTTCGACTACAACCTGGGCGACGGCTGGAAGATTGCCGAGGACCTGCGCTACAGCGACACCGACACGCAGCGCAATGGCGTGTTTCCGAACGCCGTGCAGACGGTGAGCGACTTCCTCGCCACGGCGAAGAAGCGGCTGGCGCAGTACTACCCGGGCGCGGCCGGCATGCAGCTGCAGTACGTGGACAACGGCCAGGCGTTTGTCCCCAACCAGGGCAACAACGGCCTGGTCATCCTGGGCGGCCTGCGTGGCGTCACCATGCCGATGGACGAGTTCACCAGCAACACGCGGGTGATGCGCAAGTTCGAATTCGGCGACCAGACCCACGACGTCACGCTGGGTTACTACTACGCGCACTTCAACCAGAGCTTTGACCGCTATTCGTCCACCGCCATTCTTACCGCGACGGACAACGCGCGCCTGCTGGACGTGGTGGCGGTGAATGCGGCCGGCAATCCGCTGGGCAAGCTCACCAACGGCGGCATCTACAGCTACGGTTATGAGTGGGCGCACGCCAGCGGCACGTCCAATACCAGCGCGTTCTACCTGTCGGACGAATGGCAGGTCAACGACCAGCTGCGCATCGACGGCGGCGCGCGCTGGGAGCGCGTGAACACCAAGGGCTGGACCGAGGGTTCGCAGACGGTGAACCTGGGCACGCCGCCGACATCGAACATCCTCACCGGCAACGGCCAGTACGTGTCGTATGACCACAGCTTCGACAAGATCGGCTGGACCCTTGGCGCGAACTACCAGTTCAGCGACCACCAGGGCGTGTTCGCGCGCTACACCTCCACCTTCCGCCTGCCGAACCTGAGCTCGTACATCACCTCGCCCACGGCCACGCCGGTCATCCAGACGATGATCCTGCCGGAGATGGGCTACAAGTACAGCAACCGCTACATGGATGCGTACGCCACGCTGTTCTATACCAAGTACAACAACGTCAGCTTCAGCAACTACGTGTTCGATCCGAATACGGGCGTGTCGACGCCGCAGACGGGCTATGCGGATACCAAGACCTACGGCCTGGAGCTGGAAGGCACCTTCTACCCGTCGAAGTATTTCGACGTGCAGTACACGGCCACCGTCCAGGATCCCCAGTACAAGGGCCTGCGCTACACCGTCATCACCAACAATGCGCCGGTGCTGCTCGACTATGACGGCAACCAGCTCATCCGCGTGCCCAAGAACAGCTTCCGCATCGTGCCCGGCGTGAACCTGCTGGACGACAAGCTGCGCCTGCAGATGAGCTACGAGTACGAAGGCCGCCGCTATGTCGACACCGCCAACTCCGTGGTGCTGCCGCAGTACCACACCATCGGCTTCAGTGCCCGCTACCAGATGACGCCGGAGCTGTCGTTCTTCTTCTACGCCGACAACCTCAACAACTCGCTGGGACTGACCGAGGGCAACCCGCGTGCCGGCGAGCTGGCGAGCAGCGATGCGACCAAGAGCGTGTTCATTGCGCGTCCGCTGCTGGGCCGCTCGTTCCGCGCCTCGGTGATGTACCGCTTCTGATGGCGTCTGGTGTCCCGCGTGTCGCTCCGCATGGCGACACGCGGGACGGTGTTACCGTGGAAGGAATCGCGTCATGACTGAATATTCCCGTTGCCCGCCCCGCTTTCTTGCCCTGGTGGCACTGTGGCTGACGATCCTCGGGGTGGCCTGTGCCACCGAGACCGCGCCCGACCTGGTGCTGCGCGGCCGGCTGGACGGCAGCGACAATCACAGCTATCGCGACGTGCCGTTCGATGTGCCGGCAGGCGTCAACCGCATCACCGTGCAGTTCGAATACAGCGGCCGCGAGGAACACACGGCGGTCGACCTGGGGCTGAAGGATCCGGACGGCTTCCATGGCCAGCAGGGGCTGCGCGGCTGGACCGGCGGCAGCAAGCGGCTCTTCACCGTGGGCGCGGTGGATGCCACGCCGTCGTTCTCGCCGGGGCCGATCCAGCCGGGGCGTTGGCACCTGCTGCTGGGTATTCCCAACATACGCGCGGCGTCGACTTCCGACTTCACCGCGAAGATCTGGTTCGGGCATCCGGGTGACCCGGCGTGGCAGCCGGCGGTGCTCCATCCGGCGCTGCGCACGGGGCCGGGCTGGTATCGCGGCGACCTGCACATGCATGGCGCGCACAGCGATGGCAGCTGCAAGAGCGAGAGCGGCGATGCGCGCGTGCCCTGTCCGCTGTCCTTCACGGTGGAAGACGCGGCACGGCGCGGGCTCGACTTCATCGCGCTGAGCGACCACAACGCCGTGTCGCAGGCCAACGACATCCGCGAGCTGCAGCCCTATTACGATCGGCTTCTGCTGATTCCCTCGCGCGAGGTGACCACCTTCCAGGGGCATGGCAACCTGCTGGGCAGCAGCGAGCCGCTGGATTTCCGTCTGGGCAGCAAGGCCGTGCCGGACTGGAACGCACTGCTCACGCAGGCGGCCGGCCTGCATGGCGTGTTCTCCATCAACCATCCGATTCGCCCCAACGACGAGACCTGCATGGGTTGCGGCTGGACGCCCGCGCAACCGGTGGACATGCACCTGGTACAGGCCATCGAGGCGGTGAACGGCATGGATTCGCTCAGCCCGACGTACAGCGGCATCGCGTTCTGGCAGGAACAGCTCGACAAGGGCTTCCACCTCACCGGCATCGGCGGCAGCGACAGCCATGACGTCAAGCTGCCGCTGCCGGCACCGGGTGGCAGCAACCCGATCGGCATCCCGACCACGGTGGTGCATGCGGGCGAATTGTCGATGCAGGCGATCGTCGAAGCCATTCGCGCGGGCCATGTCTACATCGACACGCAAGGCAAGCCGGGTTCGGCCTTTGATTTCGCCGCCACGGCAGGCGACCGCACGGTGGAGATGGGTGACACGCTGCCCGCGCCGCGTAACAGCACCGTGCGGGTCGCCATCCACGTCAAGGGCATGGCCGGCGCACATGGGGAGATCATCGTCGACGGCCATCTCGTCAAACCCAAGGCGGACCTGGCCATTCGTGACGCTGAGCAGTCCCTGTCATTCGACTGGCCATCGGATGGCCGCAGGCACTGGCTCCGCGCCAATGTGCGCGCGGCGGACGGGACACTGCTGATCGTGGGCAATCCGGTCTATCTCAACGACTGAGGTTGCGTCGACGGGCAACCTCTGCCAGCTTTCAGGGAAGAAACCCGTCCACGATCCCGCCGACATGAAGCTTCTGGCCATCTCCGGCAGCGCACGCCATGACTCCACCAACACCGCCCTGCTGAGGGCGATGAAGCGCCTTGCACCCGAGGGTGTGGAGGTATCCGTCTTCCATCGCCTGGACAGCTTGCCGGTCTTCTCGCCGGATGCCGAGGGAGAACGAACACCGGTGGCGGTGCTTCGGTTCCTGGAACGGGTGGCCCAGGCCGATGGCATCATCATTTCCAGCCCGGAGTATGTGCGCGCGATTCCCGGCGGCATGAAGAACGCCATCGACTGGATGGTGTCGCGCCTGGAGGTCATCGGCAAACCCATCGCGCTCGCCCATGCATCCCATCGTGGGGACGAGATGCTGGCGTCGTTGCGCACCGTGCTTGCCACCGTCAGCGATGGTTTCCTGAGTCAGGTGTTCCTGCGTACTCCCCTGGTCGGCAAGTCGCCGGCCGAGGTGGACGTGATGATGAGCGAGCCTGACCAGGCCGCGCAGGTCATCGGATTCCTGTCGGAGCTTGCAACGGCCATCCGTGCAGGCTAGCGCTTTGTCGAAGGTATAGGCGGCGGTTATATCCGCGCGCCGTTGGCCGCGTCATGTCGTGCCTGTGGCGGCCGTTTTCACTCTCTCCTCACGCCATCACGCTCGCCTGAGCGATGTGCTCGCCGGTGTCGCCGCATTTGGGCACCGTAATTTTGCCTAGCACATATACGTAGTCTCTCGAATTGTCAGGGCCACCCAAATCCGCGACGGTTAAGACCGTCGCTCATTGCGGGCATTGGCCTGCATTGATGTGGGGCGTTGGATGTGCCCTGCGACGAGCCGAACGGGTCGGCACGACAGGCTGCGTCGGTCGAGGCGACCGGATCGAATCACCGGGGATTGCGTGAATGCATGTAGCGAGTCGATCTGACGCTGTCAGCGCCATGCCGGGACATCGGTGGCGCAGCCGTTGGGCTGCGTTGTGCATGTTCGGTGCGCTGGTGTGGGCTCAGACTTGCATGGCGGCGCAGGATGCGTTGCCCTCCTGGAACGATGGGGCCAGCAGGCAGCAGATCGAAAGTTTCGTCAGGAAAGTCACGACGCCGGGATCCCCCGACTACGTAGAGCCGGCCAAACGCATCGCCGTGTTCGACAACGACGGCACCTTGTGGACCGAGCAGCCGGTGTATGCCGAGGTGTTCTTCGCGCTGGACCAGGTCAAGGCGCAGTCGCCCCAGCACCCCGAATGGAAAACCACCGAGCCGTTCAAGTCCGCGCTCGCGGGCGACATGAAGGGGCTCGCCGCCACCGGCGAGAAAGGCGCCCTCGAGTTGGTGGCGGCTACCCACGCCGGCATGACCACCGACGAATTCGCCCGTCGCGTCAACCAATGGGTATCTACCGCACGCCATCCGAAGACGCACCGCGTCTTCACCGAGATGGTCTACCAGCCCATGCTGGAACTGCTGCACTACCTGCGCGACAACGGCTTCAAGATCTACATCGTGTCCGGCGGCGGGCAGGACTTCATGCGCGCCTGGGCCGAGGCGGTGTACGGCATTCCACCGGAACAGGTGATCGGCAGCGAAGGCGAACTCACCTACGAGTGGCGGGATGGCCAGCCGGTGCTCCTGAAGCAGCCCAAGGTCGCCCTCGTGGATGACCACGCCGGCAAGCCGGTGGGCATCGAGCGCTTTATCGGCCGCAAGCCCATCTTCGCCTTCGGCAACTCCGACGGCGACCAGCAGATGCTCGAGTGGACGATGTCCGGCGACGGCGCGCGCTTTGCCGGTCTTGTTCATCACACCGATGCCGATCGCGAATACGCCTACGACCGCCAGTCGAAGGTAGGCACGCTGGACAAGGCGCTGGACGAAGCCGGTGCCAAGGGTTGGACCGTGGTGGACATGAAGAAAGAGTGGAAGGTGATCTACCCGGCAGAAAGGCAGTAACGCAAGACGACGGAGTCGTCCCTGGGCGCCGTTGAGGATTGAGTGAAGCAATGACCGGTGGCTGCCCCGAGCAGTCGTGCATAGAAGGAGGACTCCCCATGTTTCGCCCGTGGCAGCGCAGTACCTTGCTGAAATCACTGACTACCGTCGTCACGACAGCCTTGCTCGTCGTGGCTGCGGTGACCATCCAACCCCCTGTCGTCAAAGCACAGCCAGCGCAGGATTCGCAGGAGCAGTCATCCGACAACGGAAAGCCGAACATCCTCGTCATCTTTGGCGATGACGTGGGCATCTCGAACCTGAGCGCCTACGGTATGGGCGTGGTCGGCTACCGCACGCCGAACATCGACCGCATCGCCCGCGAGGGCATGCTCTTCACCGACTACTACGGTGAAAACAGCTGTACGGCAGGTCGTTCGACCTTCATCACGGGCCAGACGGTGCTGCGTACCGGCCTGTCCAAGGTGGGCATGCCCGGCGCGAAGGCGGGCCTGCAGGATCGTGACGTGACGATTGCTCAAGCGCTCAAGGGCATGGGCTATGCCACGGGTCAGTTCGGCAAGAACCATCTGGGTGATCGTGATGAGTACCTGCCGACCAAGCACGGCTTTGACGAGTATTTCGGCAATCTGTATCACCTCAATGCCGAGGAAGAGCCCGAGCGCCCGTACTGGCCGTCGAATGATCCGGCCTTCCTGAAGGTCTATAACCCGCGCGGCGTGATTCACTCCTTCGCCGACGGCAAGGTTCAGGATACCGGTCCGCTGAACGTCAAGCGCATGGAAACGATTGACGATGAGACCACGGGTGCCGCGATTGGCTACATCCAGAAGCAGGCACAGGCCAAGCAACCTTTCTTTGTGTGGATGAACTTCACGCGCATGCATATGTTCACGCACGTGCGGCCGGAGTACGAAGGCAAGGGTGGCCTGGGCAAGGGCCATAACTATGCCGATGGCATGTGGGAGATGGACCAGAACGTCGGCAAGCTGCTGAAGACGCTGGACGATGCGGGCATCACCAAGAACACCATCGTGATCTTCACCACCGACAACGGTCCCAACTTCTTCAGCTGGCCGGACGCGGCGAACTCGCCGTTCCGCAGCGAGAAAGACTCGAACTGGGAAGGTGCCTTCCGCGTACCGGCCATGATCCGCTGGCCGGGTCATATCCGTCCCAACACGGTAAGCAATGCGCTGATCTCCGGCCTGGACTGGTTTCCCACCCTGGTGGCGGCCGCAGGCGATAGCGACATCGCGAACAAGCTGCTGAAGGGCACCAGCATCGGTGGTAAGACGTTCAAGGTCCATCTGGACGGGTACAACTTCCTGCCCTACCTGACGGGTAAGACCAATACCAGTCCCCGCAATGAGTTCTTCTATTTCGACGACGATGCCCAGTTGGTAGCTGTTCGTTGGGATCCGATGGAGCCGGGTGGCGTCCGCCCCGATGCCTGGAAGGACGTATTCTGCGAACAGCGGGCACCGGGCAGCTTGCAGATTTGGTCTGAACCCTTCACCTGCCTGCGTCTGCCCAAGCTCTACAACTTGCGCATGGATCCCTATGAGCGAGCGGATATCGGTCAGACAAACGGCTACTACCAGTGGATGACCGAGAACGCTTACGTGGTCATCGAGGGCAATATGCGTGCGGCACGATTCCTTCAGACCTTCAAGGACTATCCGCCGAGCCAGACGCCGGATTCCTTCACCATCGACAAGGCCGTTGAGCAGCTGAAGATGCAGCTGCAGAAGGAAGGTAAGTAGGAGCGAGCAGGTGTGCGGCATGGATGCCGCTGGTGAGGAGAAAGACGGGCGCCAGCCGTTGTACACGGCTGGCGCTTTTCTTTGGTGGGTCGTGATGAAGACGTGGTCACGTTCACCATCGCCAAGGGCGTTGTCGCTCTGCCGTTTTCATGGCAGGAGAGGCCGGTCGCACAGGAAAGGGATTGCTTGCGAAGGGCAGACGACGTCTTCGCTATTCGCTGCGGTGCTGTCTGAGATCATTCTTACTTAAGTAGCGTATCGCGCGCTGTTTCATCCCTATACTCGGATACATCCAGCCTTGCGCGAGAACCATGCACGTCATGAAGCCTCCCCGTGTTGGACAACATGCTTTCGTCGCCGAGCCCGCCGTGTCGTCGACAACGGGTGGGGCCGCTGCGCTGCTCTTCGGTTCGGGCGCAGCATCGCTGGTGTACCAGTTGCTCTGGATCAAACAGCTTTCGCTGGTGGTCGGCGTCGAGGTCTACGCCGTCACCGTTGCCGTCAGTGCATTCTTCGGAGGACTCGCCATCGGTGGCGCCTGGTTCGGCCGCAGGGCTGACGAGATAGCGCACCCGTTGCGGCTTTATGCCTGGCTGGAAGGCGGTGTCGCGTTGCTGGCCGTCATGGCGACCGTGTTGCTGGCGCATAGCGCCGCGCTGTTCGCGCAGCTTGAGCTGCATGTCGGCTGGCTGGCCTGGTTGCTGCCTTTTGCGCTGGTCGGCGCGCCGGCGATAGCCATGGGTGGCACCTTGCCGGTGCTGGTGCGTGCCACCGCGCGCCACAGCGTGGCGGCGGCCGGCGGCCGGCTCTACGCGGCCAATACGGCCGGCGCCATCGCCGGTGTGCTGCTCGCGCCCTTCGTGCTCCTGCCAGCGCTTGGCGTGTTGGGTTCGGCGTTGGCGGCCGCGGCCATCAATGGGCTGGTGGCGGTGGTGGCGCTGGCGCTGGATCGGCGGCGCCCGTCCGCCACGCCATCGGTGACGGCCGAAACCGCGTTGCCGCTGCGTTCCGCGCGGCTGGCGCTGAGCTTGTACGCCATCGCCGGTGGCATCGCGTTGGGCTACGAGGTGATCTGGTCGCAGACCGTCGTACAGTTCATGAGCACGCGCGCGTTCGCGTTCGCCATGATGCTGGCGGTCTACCTGCTGGGTTTGATGGCGGGCAGTGCAATCTATGCGCGCTTCGCCGATCGGGTACGCAACGCGTGGGCTGCCTTCGGCGTCCTGATTGCATTGGCCGGCCTGGTCGCCTTGCTGCAGGTTGGCTTGCTCGGTGCCTGGTTGCCGGCTCTGCAGGCGACGCTGGCCGAGGTCGCTACCTCGCTCACGGGGAGTCGGCTGGTGGCCATGTGCACACGCTTCGCGGTGGCGGCTGCCGCGCTGGTGTTGCTGCCGACCTTGTTGCTCGGCGCTGCGTTTCCCGCCGTGCTCCGCCTGTCGGCGCAGCCGGAGCGCAGTGGTCGTGGCATCGGCTTGGCGGTGGCGCTCAATACCCTGGGTGGCATCGCGGGTACGGCCTTGACCGGTTTCGTGCTGGTGCCGGCGTTCGGACTGGTGCGGTCGCTGGCGCTGCTGGCCTTGGCGGCCGGCGTGGTGGGCCTGATGGCCGCGTTTGCCGGTACCGGCTCGCGTGGACGTTCGCGCTGGGCCGTCGTGGGCGTCTGCCTTGGCACGTTGGCGGTGGCGGTGCTCATGCCGCCGCAGAAGATGGCGCAGCTGCTGGCCCAGGCGCGCGGCGGCGATATCACGTTCTATCAGGAAAGCCGCGGCGGCACCGTGGCCGTGCTGGCACAGGGGCAGGGGAACAACCGCTTCCATCGCCTGTATATCCAGGGCGTGTCCAACTCGGGCGACACCTTGCCGTCGCAACGTTATATGCGTCTGCAGGCACTGTTGCCGCTCCTCATCCATCGCGGCGAGCCGCGCTCGGCCTTGGTGATCGGGTTCGGCACGGGCATTACGGCCGGTGCGCTGTCGCAGTATCCGGGGCTGACGACGCGTGTGTGCGCGGAATTGCTGCCTGCGGTCGTGCAGGCGCATGCGCAGTTCAACGGCAACTATGGTGCGGGCGCTGATCCCGGGCTTGAGGTCCGCCTGCGTGACGGCCGCCGTGAACTGCTGGCGAGCGGGCAGGCCTACGACATGATTACGCTGGAGCCACCACCGCCCTCGGCGGCCGGCGTGGTCAACCTCTATTCCCGCGACTTCTACCAGCTGGCCGCAAAACGCCTTGCACCGGGAGGCCTGTTGGCGCAATGGCTGCCTCTGCCGACGCAGAACGACGAGGATTCGCGCGCCATGGTGCGTGCCTTCCTCGATGCGTTCCCCCACGCCACGCTGTGGACCACCGAGCTGCATGAAATGCTGCTGGTCGGCTCCCTTGACCCCATCGAACTGGACGCGACGCAGATCGCGCAACGCTTCAACCAGCCGTCTGTCGCCCGTGCGCTTGGCGAGGTCGGCGTGGGCTCGCCCGAAGCGCTGCTCGCCACCTGGGTGACCGATCGCGCCGGACTCGAGCGTTACGCGGGCGACACCCCGCCGGTGACCGACGATCGTCCGAGCATCGAATACGCCACCTGGGTGCGGCGCAACGAACTGGTGCGCGTACTGCCCGAGCTGGTGAGGCTGCGTGTCGAGCCGCCGCTGCACGGCGCGAACCCGGAACTGATCGAAGCCATGCGCCGCCAACGCGATGTGCTGTTCACCTTCTACGCCGCGGGCCTGGCCGCCTATCAGGGTGATCGCGACCAGTGGTCCGAGGCCATGGGCATGGTCATGCAGGCCGATGGCCAGAACCCTTATTACCGATGGATCGCCGGCGATGCTCAGTAATGCGCGCCAGGCAAGGGAGCCGGGAGGACCGATGAACGCCAGAGAGGCCGTTTCAACCCTGCAGACGCAGATGGAAACATCCATCATCGGGCAGCGCGACCTGATCCGTCAGATGATCGTGGGCCTGCTGGCCAACGGACACCTGTTGCTGGAAAGCCTGCCCGGCCTCGCCAAGACCCGCGCGGTGAAGAGCATGGCCAGGCATCTGGACACCGAAATGCGCCGCATCCAGTTCACGCCCGACCTGCTCCCGTCGGACATCACCGGCACCGAAGTGCTGCATCAGCAGGGCGGGCAGAACGTCTTCCAGTTCCAGCCGGGGCCCATCTTCGGCAACGTCATTCTGGCCGACGAGATCAACCGTGCGCCGGCCAAGGTGCAGGCCGCGTTGCTCGAAGCCATGGAGGAGCGGCAGATCACCGTGGCGGGCACCACGCACAAGATGTCCGACCTGTTCATCGTGATGGCGACGCAGAACCCCATCGAGCAGGAGGGCACCTACCCCTTGCCTGAGGCGCAGCTCGACCGCTTCCTGCTGAAGGTGCTGGTGGATTATCCCGACCGCGACAGCGAGATCGGCGTGCTCGAACTGGTGCGCAGCGAAGAGGTGGGCGGTCCGTCCGGGAGCGCTGGCGCATCCACGCAGCGCATCGAGCCCGCCAGCATCTTCGCGGCACGGGGCGAGATCCACGGCGTGCACGTGGCGCCAGCCATCGAGCAATACATCATGGCCCTGGTCGACGCCACGCGACACGCGGACCGCTACGACACGACGCTGGCGACATGGATCCAGATCGGCTCCAGCCCCCGTGGCGGCATCGCGCTGGAGCGCACCGCGCGCGTCCATGCATGGCTGGAAGGCCGTGACCACGTCACGCCGGACGACGTGCGCGCCATGGTTCATCCCGTGCTTCGTCACCGCATCATGCTTTCCTATGACGCCAGCGCCGAGGGTGTTCGTGCCGATCAGGTGATCGACAGGATTCTGGAACGGGTCGCCGTGCCGGCCTGAGGTGGCGAATGAGCACGGTGAAAGCCAGTGACATCGGCACGGTCTACGTCACTCCCGCGCATCTGGCGCGCATGGAGTACGACGCGCGTCGCCTGCGGGCCACGCCGCATCGCCCCCACCACAGCGTGCTCGCGGGCCGGCATGCGTCGCGCCTGCGCGGGCGCGGACTGAATTTCGAGGAAATACGGGCCTACGTGCCGGGCGACGACATCCGCCATCTCGACTGGAAGGTTTCCCTGCGCGTGGGACATGCCATGGTGCGGTCGTACACCGAGGAGCGCGACCGGCCCGCGTTGTTCGTGGTGGATCAGCGCATGTCGATGTTCTATGGCACCCGTCGCGCGATGAAGTCGGTGGTGGCGGCGGAAGTTGCCGCGCTGGGCGCCTGGATGAGTTTCCAGGCGGGTGACCGTGCGGGCGCCGTGGTGTTCGACGACAGCCAGATCCACAGCGTGCGTGCGCGCCGCAGCCGCTCCAGCGTGCAAGCGGTGCTGGGCGCATTGGCGCAGAGCAATCAGGCGTTGCGCGCCGACAGCCCCGCGCGCATCAATCCCGCGCAGCTGGATGGAGCGCTGCGTGCGGCCTTGCATCTGGCAACCCATGACTACCTGGTCTGCATCGTGAGCGATTTTCTTGGTGCGGACGAACAGACCCTGCAGCTCATCCGCGAGCTGGCGACGCACAACGATGTCGTCGCCGTGCTGGTGTTCGATCCCTCGGCGCGCGCCGTGCCCGACAACGGCAAGATCGTGGTGACCGAGGGCGAGTTGCAGGTCGAGCTGGATTTCGGTCGCAAGACCATTCGCGAGCCGCTCAGCGCCATGTTCGACCAGCGCCTGCAGCAGACGGTGGCACTGGTGCAGCGCTGCGGCGTGCCCACGCTGGCCATCGATACCGAACAGCCCACCTTGCTGCAGATGGCGCGCATGCTCGGTCACTTCGCGCAGATGCGGGGCTAGGCGCATGCTTTGGCTTGCCGAGCCCGCCAAGATGGCGTCCATCGCCGATCTCAGGGACATTCCCGCGCCGCCGCCGGTTTCCTGGATGCCGCAGACCGCGGGTTGGTGGGTCGTCGGGGGCGTCCTCCTGGCGGGGCTTCTGGTCTTCCTGTTCCTGCGCTGGCGCGCCTGGCGACGCAACCGCTATCGCCGTGAGGCACGCGCCGAGCTGGCCGCCATCGAGCAGGCCATGGCCGATCCCGCCACCCGTGCGGCGGCGCTGATGGCCATCCCGGCACTGGTGAAACGGACCGTGCTTGCCTGGGCGCCACGGGCACAGGTGGGGCCGATGAGCGGCGAGGCGTGGCTGCGTTATCTGGACCGTACCTATCCCGCGGGTGGCTTCTCGCAGGGACCGGGCCGACAGCTCGATGAGCTGGCCTATGGGCAGGGCACGATCGCCCATGACGAGCTGGCGTCGCTCATGGCCTTGCTGCACCAATGGATCGACGGCCATGTTGCAGCTTGAGTATCCCTGGCTGCTGGTCGTGCTGCCCTTGCCGCTGTTGGTGTGGTGGCTGCTGCCGCCCTACGGGGAGCGCACGCGCGCGGTTCGCGTGCCTTTCTTCGACGAACTCGCCGAAGCGACGGGGCAGAAGCCGGCGCGCGGAGCGGTCGTGCTGCGAGGCAATTGGTTGCGCCGCGTGCTGGCGCCGCTGTGCTGGGCGCTGGTGGTGCTTGCGCTGGCAGGCCCCCAGCGACTGGAGCCGCCGGTTGAACGTACCGAGGCGGCGCGCGATCTGCTGCTCGCCATCGATCTCTCCGGATCCATGGCCACGCCGGACTTCCTCGATCCGCAGGGCCAGTGTATTTCCCGCCTGGACGCGGTGAAAGGTGTCGTGGACGATTTCATCGGACGCCGCGCCACCGACCGCATCGGGCTCATCGTCTTCGGCACCAACGCTTTTCCCCAGGCGCCGCTGACGCTGGACCACGTGGCCGTGCGCGAGCTGCTGGAAGAACTGCGTGTGGGCATGGCGGGCGAGCAGACCGCCATTGGCGACGCCATCGGCGTGGCGGTGAAGATGACCGCGCACTCGCAGCAACGCGAGCGCGTGCTGATCCTGTTGACCGACGGCAACGATACCGCCGGCCGGATTCCCGCGGGCACGGCCGCTGATATCGCCAAGGCCAACCATATCGTCATCCATACCATCGGCATCGGCGATCCGAACGCCAAGGGCGAGAACCGGGTGGACCTGGATGCGCTCGAGCGCATTGCCGCGGCCACCGGCGGGCGCAGTTTTCGCGGCGAAAACCGCGAGCAGCTGGCCGACATCTATGCCTTGCTCGACCGCATGACGCCCAGCAAGGTGAAGCACTCGGTCTACCGGCCCAAGGTCAAGCTGTACTACCTGCCGCTGGGCGCGGCCTTGCTGCTGATGGTCGTCTATCACCTGCTGATGCTCGGCGTTTTCGCGCCCCTCACGCGCAAGCGTGTTGGCGCATCGGTGTCGCCTGAGCCATCGGAGGGCTGAGCGATGGATCAGGGCTTCCACTTCATCCGTCCGCTGTGGCTGCTGCTGTTGCCGCTCGGTCCGCTGCTGCTGTGGTGGTGGCAGCGGCGCAACGACCCGCTGCAACGCTGGAAGGGCATGATCGCGCCGCATCTGCTGGCCCATCTGGTGGTGGGCGACAGTGAGCACTGGCGGCCGCGACCCATCCACCTCGTTTGCGCCGTCATCGTCGTCGGCAGCATCGCCTGTGCCGGACCGACGTGGGAGCGCGAGTCGCCGCCGTTCGCCGAGGACCGGGCGCCGATGATGGTGGCCATGGACTTGTCGCCGGCCATGAATGCCATGGATGTTTCGCCGACGCGGCTGGAGCGTGCGAAGCAAAAGGTGCGTGACCTGATGGCATTGCGGGTGGGCGGGCGCACCGGCCTCATCGTGTACACCAACACCGCGCATATGGTGTTGCCGCCCACGGACGATGCCGGCCTGATGGAGATGTTTCTTTCGGCACTGAGCACCGACCTGCTGCCGGCCAAGGGGCTCAACGCAGGTGCCGCGCTGACACTGGCCGACCGGTTGCTGGACGCCGAGCACGACCCTGGCACCATCGTGTTCTTCACCAGTGGATTCGACGACACGCAGATTCCCGCGTTTGTCGCGCATCGCCAGCATTCGCGGCAACAGGTGCTGATGCTTGCCGTGGGTACCACCAGGGGTGGCCCCCTGCGCACGGCCCATGGCGGCGAGCAGACCGGGGAGGACGGCTCCCCGGTGGTGGCCAAGCTCGACGACAAGGCACTGCAGCGCCTCGCGTCGCAGGCGCATATTCCGCTGGCGAGCATCACCACGAACAACGCCGACATGCAGTGGGTGCAGCGCGAGGCTGTGCATCACCTGCAGATCGTCAACGACAAGTCGTCCGTGCACTGGAAGGAGTATGGCTATTACCTGTGCTACCCGCTGGTGTTGTTGGCCCTGCTCTGGTTCCGCCGTGGCTGGATGGTGCGATGGGTCTTCGTGCTCGGCTTCGCCGGGCTGGGCGCGTTGCCGACGCCGGCGGCCGCGGCAGACGGGCATGTGGCGGACTGGTTCTTCACGCCGGACCAGCAGGGGCGCTGGTACTACGAACACCGGGATTTCGGCCGCGCCGCGGAACATTTCCAGAACCCTTACTGGAAAGGCTGGGCCCTGTACCAGCACGGGCGCTACGACGAGGCACAGAAGGTCTTCGACACCCTGCCGGGGCCGGACGCGAAGTTGATGTCGGGCAACAGCTATGCGCGCCAGTTCGAATACCAGGAGGCCATCGACGCCTATAACGAAGCGCTGCGCATGCGTCACCCGTTTCCCGAGGCGGAAGCCAACCTGCGCCTGATGGTCAAGCTGATGAAGCAGCGGGCGGAGGTGCCACCGGAAACCGAAGACGACGACACCAAGCCCGACAAAATCAAGAAAGACAAGGAAGGCAATAAGGGCAACAAGATGGACCAGGTCATGGGCCAGCGACCCATCCAGCTGCCGGCGGATGTATGGATGCGCAACCTGAGCGTGTCGCCCGCCGAGTTCCTGCGTACCAAGTTCAGTATCGAGAACGGCACATCGGCGCCACCTGTGCCGGCACCCGCGACAAGTTCGCCGGAGCCATCGCCATGAAAACGTGGTGGTGGTGCCTGCTGTGGCTGTGCGCGGTCGCCGTCCATGCCGACGAGCCCGCGCCGCCCGCGCCACCCATCCAGGTGCGCGTGCATCAGGAGCCACCCGGCACGCTGATGCAGGGCGAGACCACGCGCATCGTGGTGGACATGCTGACACCGGATTTCTTCACTGATGCGCCGGTACTGCCCGAGTTGCATGTGGACGGCGCTTATCTGTCGCTTTCCGATGAAACGCCCGGGCACCTGGTGGAGACCATCGCCGGGCAGAGTTGGTCCGGGGTGTCGCGCACCTACCTCATCACGCCGTTGATGTCCGGCCCGATGGAGATCCCCTCCTTCGAAATCACCGCGCACCTGGGCGCGCAGCGCACCCCCGTCGCCGTACAGACCCAGCCGCTGGCGCTGCAGGTACAGCCGCTGGTATTGCCTGCCGGCGTGACGGACGCCCTGATCGCCGGCTCGCTGAAGATCACGCAGACCGTCACGCCGCAGGACGGCAGCCTGCATGTGGGCGATACGGTGACGCGCCGCGTCGAGATCGCCGCCGAAGGTACGCCCGCGATGATGTTGCCGCCCACCGTCTTCGCGCCGGTGGGTGGGCTTACCTTGTATGCGGCATCGCCGATCGTGCGCGACGCCGTGGACAATCACGGTGGCTTCGTCGGCGGCAATCGCGTGGATACCGCCAGCTACGTCGTCGACCGCCGGGGCCGCTATACCCTGCCGCCCGTGACCGTGCGCTGGATGGACAGCCGCACGCGCGAATGGCGCGAAAGCACCGTGCCGGCCGTCCATTTCCATGCATGGTGGGGCGGCACGGACAAACCGCGCTTCGCCTTGCCGCAGCGTGGCTTCATGCCGAGGCTGATCGAGTGGCTGTCCAGCGATGCCGGGCTCGGCGTTCTCGTGTTGGCTGGCCTGGCGTGGCTCAGCTGGCGCTTTCGAGATTCGTGGCAACGGCTTTGGCAGCAAGGGAAGGCGTGGCGTTACCGGCATCGTCAATCCGAGGCGGTCGCGTTCCGTGCCGTCGCCCGCCAGCGCCGCGCCACGTCGGCGGCGATATTGGCCGAAGCGGTCGATGCGTGGGTGCGGCGTGCGGCGGACCATGGCGCGCCGGCCAGCGTGGCGGGCTGGGCAGTGCATTATGGCGATGCCTCGCTGCAGGCGCATTGGAACGCATTGCAGGATGCACTGTACGGGCAGGGTGCATCGACATGGTCGGCGCCCGCTCTCGTCGATGCACTTGCATCCGCACGGCGAAGGTGGAAGCGTGGTTCGCGGCGTTGGCAGCGCCGTCCCGCGCTGCCGCCGCTGAACCCCGCGCCGTGACCAGTAATGGCGGGACATTCACGAACCCATCGCATGCGCCGGCTAACATGCCCCCGCGCGAACGAAAAAAACAGCGTCCCAGGAAGGGACGCATGACATTCATGCCGTAGGAATGGGGGAGAGCAGGATGGGGCGTTCCAGGAAGAGCCATGGCAAGCGCTCTGGCAAGGCAGCGGCTGCGCCGCCGTCGCCAGTGCCGGCACCGCCACCGGCCGCTGAGCCTCGTCATCGCCACCTGTGGTGGTTGCCGCTGGGTGTGGCCGTGCTGGTGCTCGTCCTGTTTGGCATCTGGTGGTTGCGCGCGCCCGCGCCAGGCGTAGCGACCGCACCGGTGGCCACGGCTGCTTCGGCCGCCGCGCCTGCATCCCAGGCCACGCCACCGGCGCACTACGTCGGTGCACAGGCATGCGCTTCGTGCCATGCGAAGGAAACCCAGGCCTGGCAGCAATCCCATCATGCGCTGGCCATGCAGGTGGCCGACGACAAGACTATCGAGGGCCACTTCGAGGGCACGCTGAAGGCGGATGGCTCCACCGCCGGCTTCTTCAAGCGTGACCACGCGTACTTCGTGAAGACCGACGGGCCGGACGGCAAGCCCGGCGAGTTCGAGGTGAAGTACACCTTCGGCGTCTATCCTCTGCAGCAGTATCTCGTCGCCTTCCCGGACGGCCGCTTGCAGGCGCTGCGCGCGACCTGGGATGCACGCCCCTCCGCCGAGGGCGGGCAGCGCTGGTTCAACCTCTATCCCGGCGAACACATCGATGCGCACGACACGCTGCACTGGACACGGCTGAACCAGAACTGGAACTTCATGTGCGCGGACTGCCATTCCACGAATGTGCAGCGCAACTACGACGTGGCCAGCAACACCTTCAAGTCGACGTGGAGCGAGATCAACGTCGCCTGCGAGGCCTGCCACGGCCCGGGCTCCCGCCACGTTGAATGGTCGAACGCCAGCGGCGACAAGAAGAAGGCCGATTCATCCAAGGGGTTGACCATCGCGCTCGACGAGCGCAGGGACATGCACTGGATCCCCAATCCCGCGACCGGCAACCCCGTGCGCAGCGCGCCGCTGTCTACGCATCGCGAAGTGGAAACCTGCGCGGTCTGCCATGCGCGCCGGGGCATCATCGCCAAGGATACGGCGCCCACGGGGCGCCTGATGGACACGCACGATCCCGTGCTGCTCACCGAGGGTCGTTATCACGCCGACGGCCAGCAGCTGGACGAGGTCTATGTGTATGCCTCGTTCCTGCAGAGCCGCATGTATGCCAAGGGCGTTACCTGCAGCGATTGCCACGATCCGCACACCGGCAAGACCCGTGCACAGGGCAATGCACTGTGCGAGAGCTGCCATACGCCGGCCGTCTACGACACGGCCCAGCACACCATGCACAAGGACGGCAGCGCCGGCTCGCAATGCGTGGCCTGCCATATGCCGTCCAAGAACTACATGGTGATCAACGCGCGGCCGGATCATTCCATTCGCGTGCCGCGGCCGGATCTCACCGTGCAATACGGTGTGCCGAACGCCTGCGCCAACTGCCATGCCGACAAGGGCGCGCCGTGGGCAGCGGATGCCATCACGAAGGCGCACGGACCCGAGCGCAAGGGCTACCAGCACTTCGTCGAGGCGCTGGATGCAGCGCGACACGGCAAGCCCGGTGCCGCATCGTTGCTGACCACGCTGGCGGGCGATGCCTCGTCCCCGACGATCGCCCGTGCCACGGCTGTCGGCGAACTGCGCCACTACGCCAGTCCTGACGCGGTGCCAGCGATCCAGGCGGCGCTCGGCGATGCCGACCCGCTCATGCGTGAGGCAGCGCTCGACGCGTTGCTGGCTTTTCCCACCGAGGTACGCGGGCCGCTGGCGGCACCGCTGGCGGATGACCCGGTGTTGGCCGTGCGGGTGAAAGCCGGCCGTGTGTTGGCGGGCGTGCCCGACGCGCCGCTCGATGCGAACCAGCGCATGGCGCGTGACCGCGCGTTCGCCACCTACCGGCAGGCGCAGGACGCCATCGCCGATCGGCCCGAATCGCATTTCGATCTGGGTCTGGTCTATGTCGAGCGTGGCGATACCGCGGCGGCGGAGCAGGCGTTCCGGCAGGCATTGAAACTGCAGCCGGATTTCGTGCCCGCTTATGTGAACCTGGCGGACATGTATCGGGCGATGGGCCGCGAAGCGGATGCCGGCAAGCTCATCGACGAGGGGCTCAAGGCCGTGCCGGGCAATGCCAACCTGCTACATGCCAAGGGCCTGGCGCTGATCCGCCAGGACCAGTCGAAGGAGGCGCTGACCTGGCTGGAGCGCGCGCATCGCGCCGAGCCGGCCAATGCACGGTTCGCCTACGTCTATGGCGTGGCGCTCAACTCGGCCGGGCAGGGCGAGCAGGCACGCAAGCTGTGGGAGGAGAGTCTGCGAACGTCACCGTACGACCCTTCGCTGCTGTTCGCCTTGGCGGGCGCCGAACGCGACGCCGGCAACAAGGACCAGGCCCGCGGTTATGCCGAGCGGCTGGTGGCGGTGGCGCCGCGCTCCCGCGAGGCCCGCGAGTTGCTGCAAAGCCT
This sequence comes from Dyella japonica A8, assembly GCF_000725385.1. Classification (NCBI taxonomy): domain Bacteria; kingdom Pseudomonadati; phylum Pseudomonadota; class Gammaproteobacteria; order Lysobacterales; family Rhodanobacteraceae; genus Dyella; species Dyella japonica. The sequence goes on from NZ_CP008884.1 coordinate 1,619,866, forward strand.
GGGTGGCGACAGCCTGCCGGCCTTCCGTTGATGGCTGGCGGTGGGGGCTGAACTCAGCCCCCCGACGCGGTGCGTCTGGCGCGCGCTCCCGGCCGATTGGAAACAGGCTTCGAAACGGCGGGGTTCAGGGCGACGGTCAGCCTGCGGTGATCTGGTCCGTTGATAGTGGCGACGATGTCGCGCCCGGTGGCGTGACATGGCGCTGGACCGACACATGACGAGGAAGCCACCATGATTCGCTGGCGCGGCGGGTTCGCTCTGCTTCTGGCATGGGGCGGCATCCATGCCGCCGTGGCCATGGAGATCCGGCATGACCTGGCCTACGGGGCGGCGCCAGCCCAGCGTCTGGACGTCTATCTGCCTGCGACCCCGCACGACGCGCCCGTCATCGTGATGGTTCACGGCGGCGCCTGGATGATCGGCGACAAGTCCCATCGTGCCGTGGTCGAACCCAAGGCCACCCACTGGACGCAGGCCGGCTATGTCTTCGTCTCGGTGGACTATCGCCTGTGGCCGCAGGCCGGTCCGCTCGAACAGGCGAACGACGTGGCCGATGCGCTGGCCTACGTCCAGCAGCATGCGAAGGCGTGGGGCGCCGATCCCTCGCGGATCGTGCTGATGGGGCATTCGGCCGGCGCGCACCTGGTGGCACTGCTGTCGTCGTCGCCCTCATTGGCCACGGGGCGCGGAGCACAGCGCTGGCTGGGCACGGTGTCGCTCGATGCGGGTGCCATCGATGTGCCGGGCATCATGGGTGCGCCGCATGCGGGCTTCTACGACCGCGTGTTCGGCAAGAATCCTGCGTCATGGCGGGAAGCCTCGCCGATCGACCGGCTTGGCCGGGATGCCCTGCCGATCCTGCTGGTGTGCTCCCGCCAGCGGAAGGCGTCGTGCCCGCACAACGAGGGGTATGCGGCGAAGGCACAAGGGCTTGGTGTACGGGCCAGCGTGCTGCCCGAGCCGCTCACGCACGGCCAGATCAATGCGACGCTGGGGGAGCCCGGCGACTACACCGGCGCCGTGGATGCCTTCCTGCACGGCCTTGGCCTGCCCTGACGCGACGCTTCATCGCGCCAGGGAAAGCCAGGCGGCGTGACTAGCGTCGATCCAGCGAGTATTTGCCGGGGCCGGCGATGCACAACAACAGCAGGCCGCCGGCGATGCTCACGTTCTTGTAGAAATTGATCATCGCGCCGATGCGCTCGGGGTCCACCATGTTCCAGAACTGGTGGCCGATCACCGCTGCGGCCAGCGTGTACAGGCCCAGCAGGATGGCCAGCGGCCGCGTATAGAACCCGATGGCGATGGCGATGCCGACGACGAACTCCATGATCACTGCGATGGCCGCCGTGACCGCCGGCATGGGCACCCCTACCGAGCTCATGTAGGCCGTCGATTCGGAGAAGCTCATGAGCTTGCTCCAGCCGAAGATGACGAACAGGATCATCAGCAGAAGGCGAGCGAGGAGCAGCATGCCGTCTTTGCTGCCTGCCAGTAACGTATAACGCATGGTCGTTCTCCCATGACTCCACGCAAGGCATGCGGGTGGGTAACCCGCGTGGACCGCGCCACCCACGCGACGCGGTCGACAACACTATATGCCTGCGCGCGGCCGATGGTGCAGTCCCGGTGGGCGGGTCATGCGTCCTCGGGTATATCGCTCTTGTAACGGTCGGCGGCCACGCTGCGCGAAAGCTCCGGCAGCATGTGCCGGCGTGCCTCCTCGAAGCGCTTCCATTCCGCACCGTCGACCAGCGACGGGATGGTGACCAGCTCGCCCTGGTCGTAGCCGGTCAGCGCCGCGTCCACCATTTCATCCACTTCCATGATCATGCGGGGAGGGAACGCATCGACCCCGCCCGTCGCGTTCCAGATCGCGGTGCGCGTCACGCCGGGCAGCACGCACTGCACGCGGATGCCGCGCGCGGCCACTTCCTTGTGCAGCGTCTGCGTATAGGACAGCACATAGCTTTTGCTGGCGGCGTACGCGCCGTCGAACAGCTCGGGCGCCAGCGCCAGGATCGATGCGATGTTGATGATGCTGCCCCGGCCACGGGCCAGCAGGCGCGGCAGCAGGGCGGCAACCAGGCGCGAAGGTGCGGTGACGTTGAGTTCGATCATCGCCTGCACAGCGTCCGGGGTGGTCTGCGTCAACGCCGGTCCGCCCTCGATGCCGGCATTGTTCACCAGGACGCCAATGGCATCGTCCGCGGACAGTCGCCGTTCCACGCGGGCGCGTTCGTCCGGCACGGTCAGGTCCGCCGCCAGCACTTCCGCTTTCACGGCATATTCACGGGAAAGCCGCAGGGCCAGCGCTTCCAGCCGCTCCTCGTTGCGGGCCACCAGCACGACCGGATGGCCGCGCCGGGCGAAACGGTCCGCGTAGGCCGCGCCTATGCCGGCGGACGCGCCGGTGATCAGGACCGTGTCGAGCTGTTCCACGACGACCATGGTGTCTCTCTCTGGCTGCGGGGTGAGGATGGCGTGATCGCGTCGGTGCATGGCAACGCCCGCCCAAGCTTGCGCCCGCCAGCACGCGGTGTCACGCCGCGCGCGGTTAATTCTTCAGTAGATATACCTATCGCCTTTGGGTGGTTTTTCGCTCGTGGCCCAAGGCGTCCTGTTCGAACATGACCGGGTGAAGGATGCGCCAGCCGCGCATGCGCGGATCGCATCCGCCCTCCCACACCGAACCCGGCACCGGGCGATCGATACCCACAGGAGACATCATCATGAAGACGTTCCCACATTCCACCCGTTACCTGCTTGGCGCGGCGATGGCCCTCTCGACCCCGATGTTCGCCTGGGCACAGCAGGCGACCACGGAGCCTGCCGTGCAGTCCACCGCGGACGAGCTGGCGCGCGAAGACAAGACGATCACCGCGACCGTGGTGTCCGTGGACCAGCAGGAGCGCTTCATCACGCTCAAGGGCCCCAAGGGCAAGGAAGTGACCATCCAGGCCGGACCCGAAGTGAAGAACTTCGACCAGCTGAAGGCGGGCGACCAGGTGACGGCGCACTATCAGGCCGCCGTGGCCGTGCAGATCATGCCCGCCGGCAGCGCCAAGCGCGATGTGACCTATGACGCCGGCCAGGCAACCGCGGCGCCGGGGAGCAAGCCGGGCGTGAAGGAAGGGCAGGCGGTGACCGTGACCAGCAAGCTCACGGCGATCGACCTGAAGAACCACACGGTGACCCTGAAGGGCCCCGACGGCAACGAGCGCACGATTGCCGTGAAGGATCCGGAACGGCAGGCGAAGATGAGCGAACTGAAGGTGGGCGACATGGTCGTTGCCACCTATGTCGAAGCCCTGGCGGTCACGGTGACGCCGAAGGCCAAGGCGGCGAAGTCCAAGTGAGTCAGAGAGGGCCGCGATGCGGCCCTCTCTTTGCTTGGCACAGGGATGGGTGCACAGGCGCAGGATGCGCGGGCCGCTGGTCTGTGGGAGCGCACCCTGTGCGCGACGGCGGCGCACACAGTTCCCGCTCCGTCAGGTTGTCGCGCACAGGGTGCGCTCCCACAGGGGCCACGCCAGTGCCAGGGGCGCTTACGGAACCCCGCCATCCCGAATCAACGCCAACACCTCATAGCATGCACCCATGGTGTGGTAGTCGGTCTTGCCGGCGGGGCTCTTCTCGTCGTCATACTTGCGGTTGTCGCGCGTGAGGATGCGGAACCACGCACCGTACGTGTGATCGATCATGTGCTCCCACGAATACGCCCACAGTTTCTGGTACCACGTGTCGTATTCGGCCAGCCCCGTGCGCGCGTGCAGCAAGGCGGCAGCGGCAAGGGATTCGGCCTGCACCCAGAAATACTTGTCGTCATCGCACACGGTGCCGTCCGGTGCAAAGCCGTAGGCCATGCCGCCGTACTCGTTGTCCCACGAGCGGGCGAGCGCCGTATCGAACAGGTGCTTGGCGGTGGGCACCAGCCAGTTCTCTTCGCGGCCACGCTCGAGCAGCAGCGGTTCCATGATCAGCAGCAGCTTGGCCCACTCGGTCTGGTGGCCGGGCTGGAAGCCCCACGGGCGGAACAGGTGCTTGGGATTGTCGAGGTTGTACTTCCAGTCGACGTTCCAGTTCACGTCGTAGTGTTCCCACACCAGGCCATCGGCCTTGGCGGCTTGGCGGCGCGTCATGTGGTCCGCCAGTTGCAGCGCGCGTTCGAGATAGCGCGGCTCGTCGCTGGCCTGGTAGGCGGCGAGCATGGCCTCGCACATATGCATGTTGGCGTTCTGGCCGCGGTAGTCGGTGAACTGCCACTGGTCGTTCGCCTCGTCGCGGTACAGGCCGGCGTCGGCGTCCCAGTAGCGCTGTTCCAGCAGGTTCCAGGTTTCGTCCATCCACGCGCTGGCTTCGCGCACGCCGGCCTTCAGGGCGGTGGAGTAGGCGAGCAGCACGAAGGCCACGCCGTACGCGTGGTACATGGTGTCCTCGGGCTTGCCGTCGCGGATGGTCCACGCATAGCCGCCCGTGGCCGGGTTGCGGTGCACGTCGCGCAGATAGCGCAGGCCGTGGTGCACGGCATCGAGGTACTCGGGGTTGCCGAACTCGTTATGCGCCATCGCGTAGTTGAAGACGAAGCGCGTGCTGCTGACCAGGTGGCGATGGCTGCGATCGTAGATCGTGCCGTCGTCCTTGTAGTAGTGGAAGAAGCCACCGGCCGGATCGATGCAGTGCGGGTGGTAGAACGCCATCGTCGTGGCGATGTGTTCGCGCAGGAACGCCGCGCTGCGGACATCGGGCGTGGTGGTCATGCGTAGGTCTCCATGAAGCTGAACACTTCGGCTTCGTCGGGAATGGCCGAGAACGAACCCTGGCGCGTCACGGTGAGTGCGCCACAGGCCGACGCGAAGCGCAGCGCTGCATGCAGGCGGGGCAGTTCGGTGATGAGGTGGTCGATGCGGTGCGCGGTGTGGTCCAGCTTGGCAAGCTGATGCAGCAGGCCGCCGACGAAGGCGTCGCCCGCCGCGGTGGTATCCACGGCCGGCACGGAATACACCGGCAATTCGCCTTCCACGTCGGGGTGGAACCAGCGCAGCGCGTTCGCACCGTCGGTGATGATGACCAGGCGCGTGCGGCCTTTCCAGAGTTTTTCCAGCGTCGCTTCCTCGCCGTCCACGGCGAGCCAGGCGAACTCCTCGGCGCTGAGCTTGACCACGTCGGCCAGGTGCAGCGCAGGCCAGATCAGCGGACGCGGTTCCACGTCGCGCGGCCACAGTGCCGGGCGCAGGTTGAGGTCGAAGCTCACCAGGGCGCCGGCCGCGTGCGCGCGACGCATGCCTTCGCGCGTGGTTTCGGCCAGCGCGGCATCCGTCATGCTGTTGGAACAGACGTGGAATACCGCCGTGCCCTTGAAGCTTTCCGGGTGGAAATGCATGGGGCGGAACAGCAGGTCGGCCGACGGCGGGCGATAGAAGCTGAAGCTGCGTTCGCCGGTCGCATCCAGCGATACGAAGGCGAGGGCCGTATTCGCTTCGCCGGTGCGCGCGACGCCGTCGGTGTTTACGCCGACGCGACGCAGGCTGTCCAGCAGGAAATCGCCGAACATGTCCTTGCCCAGCATGCCGGCGAAGGCCGAGTCGCCACCCAGGCGCGCGACCGCCACGGCGACGTTGGCCGGCGCGCCGCCGGCGTAAGGGACGAAACTGCGGGGGAAGCCGGCTTCGTCGCCGCCTTCGCTGTGGAAATCGATCAGGGCTTCACCGAAGCAGAGGATGGTGCGTGACATCTGTTGTGCGACTCAGTGGGTAACGGGCGTGACGGGATCGCGTACAAGCGAACCGCGCAGTCCATAGAAGATGATGTAGCCGTAGCAGAGCAGCGGCAGGATAAAGGCGTGCTGGATGCCCATGTGGTCGGCCAGCACGCCCTGCGCCAGCGGCACCAGCGCGCCGCCGACGATGGCCATGATCAGCAGGCTGGAGGCCTTGCCGGTGAGCGGGCCCATGCGTTCGATGCCGAGCGCAAAGATGGTCGGAAACATGATGGAGTTGAACAGGCCAATCGCGATCACGCTGGCCATCGCCACGTTGCCCTGCGTGAGCATGGTGGTGAGCACCAGCAGGCCGGCGATGGCGGCAAAGACCGCCAGCAGCTTGCGCGGATTGAAATAGACGAGCAGGGCCGAGCCGGCAATGCGGCCCACCATGGCGCCGCCCCAGTAGTACATCACGTGGCCGGCCGCCGCCTGTTCGCTCATGTGGCCGATTTCCGGCAGCGACAGGTAGTTCACCAGGAAGCTGCCGATGGACACTTCCGCGCCCACGTAGAAGAAGATGGCAAGCACGCCGAAGAACACGTGGCTGTGGCGCAGCGCGTCCATCAGGGTGTGGTGCGAGGTGTCGGCCTGTTCGGTGGACTCGGTCAGCGGCGGCAGGCGGAACAGCCACACGCCATTGGCGAGCACGACCAGCGCAAGGCCCAGCCCGAGATAAGGCACCTGCACGAGTTCGGCCTGCTTCTGTCGATAGCTGGCGAGCTGCTGCGTGGTTTCCTGGGTCAGGCCTGCGCGCACCTTGGCGAACTGCGCGGCGTCATCGGCAGCCAGCCGCGAGGACGCCAGCTTGTCCAGCGCAGTGGCGAGCGTGGCGGCGGGCAGGGTGGCCAGCTGTTGCGGCGACATGGCCGAGAGCGTGGCCAGCAGCGGCGCACCGGAAAGGGTATCCACCACCTGCGCCATCGGCTGGGCCGGCAGGCGCACGATGCTGTTGGCCAGGTCCGCGGCCGGCAGGCGATCGAGGGCGGTGGCCGAGGCATCGTCCAGCGCGGCGACGAGCCGGTCAGGCGGCGCCTGGCGAATCGCCTCCAAGGCCTGCGCCGCCGGTGCGCTGTTGAGGGTCTGCACCAGCTGCACGGTTTCCGGTGCTTGGCGCAGGGCCAGCGGAATCACCGCGGTGGCGGCGGAGAGGATCAGCAGGCCACCGAACTTCGGCCCGATGGTGGTGCCCAGCGAATTCATCGCCTGCGCCAGGGTCAGGCGGCTGGAGCTGGTGCGCTCAGGGCCCAGCAGGGCGACATAGGCATTGGCCGCCACCTGCAGCACCGTGATGCCGGTGGCGAGCACGAACAGTGCCGCCAGGAAGGCCGCATACGAGTGCAGCTGCGCCGCCGGCCAGAAGCCGAACGCACCGACCGCGGCAATCGCCAGCCCCGCCACGATGCCTTTCTTGTACCCCAGGGCGGCCACCACGCGGCCGGCCGGCAGCGACATCAGGAAGTACGCGCCGAAGAAGGTGAACTGCACAAGCATCGCCTGCGCGTAGTTCAGCTCGAACACCGTTTTCAGGTGCGGAATCAGGATGTCGTTGAGGACGGTCAGGAACCCCCACATGAAGAAGATCGTGGTGGTAACCGCCATCGCCATCGGATAGTCCGTATAGCGCGTCTTTCCGGTGGCCGGCGACGTGGTCGCCGACTGGATGGGTGGAGCTGCGAAGGCCATGCGTTATCCGAAGGGTCAGGAGTGAGGACAGCTGCTTTCGCGCACGACCAGGTCCACTGGCGCGACGAGGGTGCCCGAGGGCGCCTGCGGATCCCGCAGGCGGGCGAGGAGCATGTCGGCCGCCTGCCGCCCGCGGGCGCGCGGCGCGGTGGACAGAGTGGTCAGCGACGGCATGCTCATGGCGGCTTCGGCGATGTCGTCGAAACCGGTGACGGCGAAGTCGCGCCCGGCCTGCCGCCCGTGCTGGTGCAGGCCGAGCATCAGGCCCAGCGCGACCGCGTCGTTGTAGCAGACGGCGGCGGTCGGCACGGTGGCCTGTCCTTCGAACAGGGCCCCCGCCGCGCGTGCGGCGTCCGTGCGGGTGGGCGTGCTCTGCACGCGCCATTGCGGCTCGATGGCAAGCCCAGCCGCCTGCATGGCCTGGCGGTAGCCCGCGTAGCGCTGGCGGGTCGAGCTGGCGTGGTCGTGTCCGCCGAAGAAAGCGATGTGCCGGTGGCCCTGGGCGATCAGGTGCTCGGTGGCCATGCGGGCGCCGCGCTCGTTGTCGAGCATCAGGCGATCCCAGTGCGCGTATTCCGGCAGTTCGCCGCCGAGCTCGCGGTTGAACAGCACCACCGGGGTATGCGTGCCAACGGCGGCCAGCACCTTGCGCGCCTCGCTGTCTTCCGCCGGGGAAAGAATGATGCCGCCCGGGCCGTGCTCGATCAGCGAGCCCAGCACGGCATGCTCGCGCTCGGCGGAGTCGCCGGTGCTGCCGAGCAGGGTGACGAAGCCGGCCGCGCCCAGGGTCTCGTCGACACCGGCGGCGAATTCGGCGAAGAACGGGTTGGCCAGTTCATTGATGACCAGCGCCACGCTGGAGGACGTACGCCGGCGTAGGTTGGCGGCGGCGCGGTTGTAGACATAGCCCTGGCGGCGCAGTTCTTCCTCTACCCGCGCCCGGGTAATCTTGTTCACTAGGGGGCTGCCTCGCAGCACCAGTGAAACCGTGGCGCGCGACACCCCGCAGCCCGCTGCGATGTCGTTCAGTGTGATCTTTCTTCCGACCGGGGTCTGGCTTTCCATCGCAGGCCTGGGTTAATTGGAACGATCTAAAGGTACCTCGCCTCCGTCGCGGACGAAACCGATTTCGATGGCGCGACGCAGCATGCAACGATGCCTGCTTGGGTGTTAGCGTCAGGCGAAATTAGAACGATTCAAATCTACTGCTTTGGGGAATTCTATGCGTTGTCCGTCCTTGCGCGCATACCTGCCCGGTCTGCTGGCGGTTGCCGTGTCCCTTGCCCTCGCGGCACCGGCCGGGGTCCAAGCCGCCGAGGGGCATTCGGCCGATGTCGATCCCCGCATCGGCACCGGTGGGGATGGCCACACCTTCCCCGGAGCCACCGTCCCGTTCGGCATGATCCAGCTGTCCCCGGACACGGCCATGCCGGACTTCAAGCACGCCTACAAGTACGCCGCCGGCTACCAATACGGCGACGGCAGCCTGCTGGGCTTTTCCCATACGCACTTCTCCGGCTCCGGCCATTCGGACATGGGCGACGTGCTGGTCATGCCCATGGCCGGTGAGGTCCGCCTGGAGCCGGGCGACGCAGCCAAACCGGGCAGCGGCTACCGCTCCCGCTTCAGCCACGACACCGAAGTGGTGCAGGCCGGCTATTACGCGGTGACCCTGAGCGACGGCGGTGTGCGCGCCGAGCTGACGGCCGGCCGCCGCATCGGCTGGCATCGCTATACGTTCCCGGCGGGCAAGCCGGCGCACCTGCTGCTGGACCTGCGCCCGAGCATCTACGACTACCCCGGCAAGGTGCTGTGGGCCAGCCTGCGCGTGCACGACGACGGCACTGTCACCGGCTGCCGCACCACGCGCGGTTGGGCGCCCGGCCGCGAGCTGTGCTTTGCCATGCGCTTCTCGCAGCCGATGAGCTCGCGCACGCTCTACAACCGCGAAACCGACGTGGTCTACAAGGGCTTCAAGGGCCCGGGCCATCAGCCGGAGGACCGCGATGCGCAGAGCGGCCGCGCGCTGGAAGGCGTGTTCGACTTCGGCAACCTCAAGCAGCCGCTGGGCGTGAAGGTAGCGATCTCGACGGTGAGCGAGGCCAATGCGGTCGCCAACCTCGATGCGGAAGGACAGGGCTGGGATTTCGACGCCCGCCGCGCCGAGGCGCGTGCCGACTGGGACAAGGCGCTGGCCTCCATCGACGTGGAAGGCAGCAAGGACCAGCGCGTCGGCTTCTACACCTCGCTCTATCACGCCCTGCTGTCGCCCACGCTGAGCATGGACGTGAACGGCCAGTTCCGCGGACCCGACGGCGCCGTGCACGAGGCCGTCGACAAGAACGGCAAGTTCGCCTTCCATTCCACCTGGTCGCTGTGGGACGTCTATCGCGCGCAGCAGCCGTTGATGGCCTTGCTGATGCCTGAGCGCAGCACGGATTTCATCCGCTCGCTGATCGCCTCGCGTGAAGCCAGCCCGTTCGGCATCCTGCCCGTGTGGGCGTACCAGGGCCTGGAGACGTGGTGCATGATCGGCTACCACGCGGTGCCGGTGATCGCCGACGCCTACGTCAAGGGCGTGCGCGGTTTCGATGCGGATGCGGCGCTGAAGGCGATGGTCGCCAGCGCGACCTATGCGCCGTACGGTGACCTCGGCGATTACATGAAGCTCGGCTACGTGCCCATCGACAAGGAGCCGGAAGCCGCCTCCAAGACGCTCGAATACGCCTACGACGACTGGTCGCTGGCACAGATGGCCAAGGCCATGGGCCGCAAGGACATCGCCGCCACCTTCGACAAGCGCGCAGGCAACTGGCGCAACGCGTACGACCCCAAGACCGGCTTCATGCGTGCGCGCAAGAGTGACGGCGCGTTCCGCGAGCCGTTCAACCCGGATACCGCCGGCTACGGCAGCGACTACACCGAAGGCAACGCGTGGCAGTACTCGTGGTACGTGCCGCAGGACGTCGCCGCGCTGGTCAAGGCCATGGGCGGCGACCAGCGCTTCGTCAGCAAGCTGGACAGCGTGTTCGACGCCAAGGTCGATCCGTCGCACTTCGCCAACGTCGAGGACATCACCGGCCTGATCGGCTGGTACGCGCACGGCAACGAACCCAGCCATCACCTGGCGTACCTGTACGACTATGCGGGGGCGCCATGGCAGACGCAGAAGCGGCTGAAGCAGATCATGGACAGCCAGTACGCCACGCGTCCCGACGGCCTGGCAGGCAATGACGACCTGGGCCAGATGTCGGCCTGGTACATCTTCACTGCGCTCGGTTTCTATCCGGTGACGCCGGCCAGTGACGAGTACGCCATCGGTCGCCCGTTCGTGGCGCGCGCCACCCTGCACCTGGCCGGCGGCAAGACCTTCACGGTCACGGCCGATCCGCTGGACGACGCCCATCCCTATGTCGGCGCGGTGACGCTCAACGGCAAGCCGCTGAACCGCGTCTTCCTGCGCCATGGCGAGCTGGTCGCGGGTGGCGAGCTGCACTTCACCATGCAGGCCGAGCCCAACCGTGCCTGGGGACAGGCGCAGGGCGAACGGCCTTCGTCGATGAGTGTCTCTACGACCAAGGTCGCGGACGCCTCCCGCAAAAGTGATACCAAAACAGCCCGATAGGTGGTGGCGTTTGCCGGGGTGATTCTGCAACTATGCCGGGCATGTTGCGCTCATCCTGGAAAACGGCGTCGACAAAACGACCGTCCATGAAGGACCGCGTCGCGCTGCGCTGGCGGCTGGGCGGCCTGCTGGCCGCCGTGCTGGTCATCGTGGCCTTGCCGTACGTGGTGACCCGCTCCGGCGCCAGCGAAGCGATTCTGGCGAACGAGCGCGTCACCCATTCCAGCGAAGTGAAGTCGCTCACCTACCGGATCGCCTACGTCACGCGCGACAGCGAGGCGTCGATCTATCGCCTTATTCATGGTGACGCGGACCCGCAGGTGCGCCTGCGCGCGGAACGGGCCACCCACGAGATGCCCGGCCTGCTGCAGCAGCTGCGCGAGATGACGCGCGACAGCCCCGACCAGCAGGCGCTGATCGGCTCGCTCAGTTCCACCGTCAGTGGCCGCCTTGCGCTGAGCGGGCAGGCCGTGATGCGCCACGACCATGGCGACGAGGCCGGCGCGAGCGATGCCATGCGCGACTCCGGCACGCTGTTCAAGATGGACGACCTGATCGACGGCATCGTGCGCAACGAAGACAGCACGTTGCTCAATCGCCGGGATGCCGCCAACCGCGAATCGTTCAACAGCGAACTGGCGCTGACCATCACTGCCATCGCGCAGGTGCTGCTGCTCGCCATCGTGGTCATCGTGTCCGAGCGCCAGATCAGCCGCCGCCTGCGCGCCGAAGTGCGCGAAGGGCAGGCCGTGCAGCGTTCGCAACTGATCGTGCAGGCGGTGCGCGAACCCATCGCGCTGCTCGACGCCAGCCTCGGCACGCTGCTGGTCAACGCCGCCTTCGGCGAGCTCTACGGTCTGCCGCCCGATTTCCGCCAGTCGCTGCCGCTTACCGAAATCGGCGACGGCGCCTGGAGCGACAGCGCCTTGCTGCAACGCCTCAACGACGTGCTGCTGCTCGATCGCGAGCTGTGGGATTACGAGCTGATACAGCGCACCGTCGACGGCGTGGACCGCCACGTGGTGATCAACGCCCGCCGACTGGAGCAGGATGGCGGCGGCGATCCGGTGCTGCTGCTGACCCTGAGCGATGTCACGGCGCGCGCACTGGTCGAGCAGCAGGTGAAGGAGCTGAACCGGCAGCTGGAGGGCAAGATCGAGCAGGTGTCGGACGTGAACCGTGAGCTCGAGGCCTTCAGCTATTCGGTGTCGCACGATCTGCGCGCACCGCTGCGCCACATCAGCGGCTTCGCCGGCAAGCTGCACCAGCACCTGGGCGAGCAGGCGGACGAGCGCTCGCGCCACTACATCGAGGTGATCAACGACGCCGCCAAGCGCATGGCGCTGCTGATCGAGGACCTGCTGGTGTTCTCGCGCCTGGGCCGCGGCGCGCTGCGCCTGCAGCCGGTGGACATGCAGTCGCTGGCGGACGAGGCCCGCGCGCTGGCCGAGACGGACGCGCACGGCCGCCATATCGTCTGGTCCATCGCGCCGCTGCCCATTGTCATCGGCGACGAGAACATGCTGCGCACCGTCTGGCAGAACCTGCTGGGCAACGCGGTGAAATACACCGGTAAATGCGAGGTGGCGCGCATCGACGTGGACGTGCAGCGCCACCGCGACGGCAGTTACGAATTCGTGGTGAGCGACAACGGCGCCGGCTTTGACATGCAGTACGCGGGTAAACTGTTCGGTGTGTTCCAGCGGCTGCACCGTGCCTCGGAATTCCCGGGCAACGGCATCGGCCTGGCCAACGTGCGTCGCATCGTCACGCGACACGGCGGCCGCGTCTGGGCGGATGCCCAGCCCGGCCAGGGCGCGCGTTTCCATTTCACCCTGCCGTCCTCGGACCTCGCAGAAAGCTTCGCGCAGAGGCGCCAATGAAACATCGAGACCTGCGTACCATCCTGCTGGTGGAGGACAGCCTCGCCGATGCCGAAATGGCGCTGGATGCGCTTGCCGGGGCACACCTTGCCAATCCCGTGGTGCACGTCGAGGACGGCGTGGATTGCCTGGATTACCTTTACTGCCGTGGCCAATGGGCCGGCCGCGAGCCGATCGACCCCGCCGTGGTGTTGCTGGACATCAAGATGCCGCGCATGAGCGGCCTGGAAGTGCTCACGCAACTGCGCGCGGACGACCGTTTCCGCCGGGTGCCGGTGGTGATCCTGTCCTCGTCGCGGGAAGAGAGCGACCTGGCGCGCAGTTGGGACATCGGTGCGAATGCTTACGTGATCAAACCGGTGGACGTGGACCAGTTTTTTGAAGCGGTGCGTACCTTGGGTCAGTTCTGGGCCGTGCTCAACCAGGGCCCGGATCATGTCTGAAGGCAACAGGACGGGACGGGAAGCTCCAGAACGGGGTGGTTGAACGTGGAAAGGCAGCAGTGGGCGTTGCCCCGAATCCGTGTACTGCAGATCGAAGACAGCCAGCTCGACGCCGAACTGGTGTTGTCCGAGCTGGATGCCGATCACATCGACTACGACGTGCGGCTGGTGGATGCGGAGCGCGAATATCTTTGCGCGCTGGATGAGTTCCAGCCGGATATCGTGTTGTCCGATTTGAGCATGCCCGGTTTTTCCGGGCAGCGTGCGCTGGACATCCTGCGCGAGCGCGACCAGGACCTGCCCTTCATCTTCGTCTCCGCGACGCTGGGTGAAGAGGCGGCCATTGAAGCGCTGCGCAACGGCGCCACCGATTACATCCTCAAGCAGAATCCCGCGCGCCTGGCATCGGCCGTGCGTCGCGCCATGCGCGAGGCGGAGGCGCAGCGCGTGCGGCGCCGTGCGGAAACCGAGCTGATCCGCGCGCAGCGCTTCGAGAGCCTGGCCATGCTGGCCGGCGGCCTCAGCCACGACCTGCGCAACCTGCTGCAACCGCTGCTGCTGGCTGGCGACAGCCTGCAGGATTACCAGGACGATCCGCGCCTGGCGCGCCTGGGCCGCCTCGTGCGCGACTGCGGCAAGCGCGGCCTGGACATGGTGCAGTCCATGCTCTCCTTTGCGCGTGGCGCGCGACGTGCCGAGCAGGTGCGGGTGGGGGCGCTGCTCGACGCGCTTGGCCTGCTGCTGCAGGGCAGTGTGCCGCGCAACGTAACGCTCAACCTGGACGCCTACGACCCCGACCTCAGCTTCGACGGCAACCATACCGAGCTGCAGCAATGCCTGCTCAACCTCAGCCTCAACGCCATCCAGGCCATGCCGGAGGGCGGCACGCTGCGCATTTCCGCCTCGCTGGCCTCCTTGCCGGAGAGCTTCTTTCAACCCGGCGAAGAATGCCGCGAAGGCAGCTACGTATGCCTGACCGTGAGCGACACGGGCACGGGCATGGACGATGCAGCGTTGCAGCACCTGTTCGAGCCGTTCTACACCACCAAGGAGAGCGGCACCGGGCTAGGCCTGGTCTCGTGCAAGCGCATCATCACCGCGCATGGCGGCGTGATGCGCGTGGACAGCCGGCCGGGTGAAGGCACGCGCTTCCACATGCACATCCCCCTGATGCAGCAACCCGGCGACGTGGTCGAGGAGCAGGGAAGCGTCAACCTGCAGGGCGAGGCCGAGCGGGTACTGGTGGTGGTGGAAGAAGCCGGCCAGTTGTCCCTGCTAGTCGACACGCTCGATTCGTGGGGTTATCAGGCCCATGCCAGCCAGAGCGGTACCGCCGCCCTGCAGTGGCTCGAGGCGCAAGGCGTGCCTGACCTGGTCGTGCTCGATGCGGACATGAACCTCTTCACCGGTGTGCGTACGCTGGCGGCTTTGTTTGACCACGGTTATCGCGGCGCGGTGATCCTGCTGGCACGACCGGAGGCGCCGCCGGACATGGACGAGCTCCCGGTGATGGAGCATCTGTATCTGGTGGACAAGCCGATTTCGACGATGAAGTTGTTGAGGACGGTGAGGGAGGCGCTGGAGGAGAGTGCGTCGGGGGTGGGGCCGATGGGGCCGGTGTAAGGGGGATTTTGTGGTTGTGGGTTTTCCTGTTGCTGTCGTGATGATGGCGGTGTAGTGGGAGGAGCTTGCTTCTTCTTGCCTTTGAGGCGGGGCGTTGAGGCCGTGCCTTGAGGGGAGGCGGGGGAGAGGGTTGGGTGTTGGGTTCAACCTAGCCTCACCGCTTCGTCCTTTAGCCGTCATCCCGGAGCCCCGCAGGGACTAGCTTCGCGTCGCAGGTCGGAAGCGCTTTGCAACAGCCGCGTGGCTGGTCATCCAGCGCGTCGGTGTTTGGTTGTCGCTTCGGACGTTGTCGCGACCGGGCCGCCTGCGCGGCGGGCGTTCCGTCCTCCTGCCGGAGGCCGGGTCACTTTCTCTTGCTTGCCCAAGAGAAAGTAACCAAAGAGAAGGGCCCCCCGGATGACGCGCCTTCCGGGCCTTTGGCCCGAAAGGTTCGCGGGCGGGTTCCGGGCTTTTCGACGGGGCATCCTGCCCCGACGAAAAGTGCCAGGGATCCATCCCTGGCACCCCTGCGGGGCCTGATCTCCACCCGCCCGCCGCGTCATACGGGGACCCGGTAGGTCAAAAGCCAAAGCAAGAGCCAAAGCCAAAACCAGAACCAAAACCAAAACCAAAACCAGAGCCAAAACCAGAGCCAAAGCCAAAGCCAAAGCCAAAGCCAAAGCCAAAGCCAAAGCCAAAGCAAGAACCCGCGCTGTCAGCGGAGCATCTCAAGGTGGCGAGTCCCTTGTGGGAGCGCACCCTGTGCGCGACCGCGGCGCCTCGTAGTCACCGCTCCGTTAGGTTGTCGCGCGCAGGGTGCGCTCCCACAGAAAAGTGAGGCGACCGTGCGTATTCCATCGGCGCCGAAGCGAAGCGAGGCCCCGCTTTAAGTCCTCTTCGCCAGGGCGCGTTGCGAAGCGCTTGGAAGTACCCGCTATGTAGAGGCGAAGGTGGCCAAGCAACGATCTGCCTCACGCGTTCGGGCTTATCCCCATGAAATGCTGCCAGCTCTGGCTCTTGAGGCCATTTTCTTTGGGTTACTTTTCTTTTGGGCCAGCAAAAGAAAAGTGACTCGGCCTTCGGCAGAAGGTCGAAACGCCCGCTGCGTAAGCGGCCAGATCGCGGGAGCGCACGAGGCGAAGACCCAACGTGACCGAAACTGGATCCCGGCCTGCGCCGGGATGACGGCAAAGATGAAACGGTGCGGCAACCATCCAACCCTCATCCCAATCCGCTCCAGACCTCTCTCCACACCCCTCTCCACACCCCTCTCCACACCCCTCTCCACACCCCTCTCCACACCCCTCTCCACACCCCTCTCCACACCCCTCTCCACACCGCGACCACCCATCACCCCTTCCCACGTCCCCCAAAACGGGCGAGGGGCCCAAACTCCAAACCGCCCCGAGCAACCCCCAAAAACAAAAAAGGCCGGACAATGTCCGGCCCCTTCGCATCGCATCGCATCGACCCGCTTCAGTCGATACCCAGCTTCTTCAACTTATACCGCAGCGCCCGGAACGTAATCCCCAGCTTCTTCGCCGCCGCGGTCTTGTTGTAACGCGACTCCTCCAGCGCCTTGATGATCGCCGTGCGTTCAAGGTTGCTGATGTAGTCGTCAAGGCCGCCATTGGCCGTGGCCGAGGCGGGCTGGGCAGGCTCAGCGGCTGGCATGCTTGCCGTGGCGGGCGTGGCTGCAGCGGCTTCAGCGTGGGCGCGCGGCGCGCGTTGCGGCAGCATCAGGTCGCTGACGTCGATCTGGTCGCCATCGCACATCGCCATCGCGCGCTCGAGGATGTTCTCCAGCTCGCGCACGTTGCCGGGGAAGTCGTAGCTCTCCAGCGCCTGCTGGGCGGCGGGCAGCAGGTGGCCGGGTGTGCCGCCGCTCTTGGTGGCGAGCTGGCGCAGCACGAAGTTGGCGAGCAGCGGCACGTCGCCGCGGCGCTCGCGCAGCGGCGGCACGCGCAGTTCGATGACGTTGATGCGGTAGAACAGGTCCTGGCGGAACTGGCCCTGTTCGACCAGCGCGGCAAGGTTTTTGTGCGTGGCCGAGAGGATGCGCACGTCCACTGGCACTTCCTCGCGCGCGCCGATCGGGCGCACGGCCTTTTCCTGGATCGCGCGCAGCAGCTTTACCTGCATGTGCAGCGGCAGTTCGGCCACTTCGTCGAGGAACAGCGTGCCGCCGTGGGCGGCCTGGAACAGGCCTTCCTTGTCGCCCACCGCGCCGGTGAAGCTGCCCTTGCGGTGGCCGAAGAACTCGCTTTCCATCAGCTCGGAGGGAATGGCGCCGCAGTTCACCGGTACGAACGGGCCGGTGGCGCGGGGGCCTTGTTCGTGGATGAGGCGGGCGACCAGCTCCTTGCCCACGCCGGACTCGCCGGCGATATACACCGGGGCCTGGTTGCGGGCGAGCTTGCCGATGGTGCCGCGCACCTGCTGCATGACGGGCGATTCGCCGATCAGCCGCTCGTTGCCATCGGGCTTGGCCGCGGCGTGGCCGCTGCGCTTTTCCTCGGCCAGGCGCAGGGCGGTGCGCACCAGGCGGCGCAACATCTGGATGTCGACCGGCTTGGAGACGAAATCGAAGGCGCCGGCCTTGAGCGCGCTCACCGCGGCATCGACGTTGCCGTACGCCGTGATCATGGCGACCGGCGTGTCCGGATGTTCGGCGGCGATCAGCTCCACCACCTCATGCCCCGTGCCGTCAGGCAGGCGCATGTCGGTGAAGCAAAGGTCGTAATGGCGTTCGGCGAGGGCGCGACGGGCTTCCGTCACGGTACCCACCGCATCGACCAGCAAATCCATGCGACCGAGGGTAATGGTCAGGAGTTCGCGAATATCGCGTTCGTCATCGATGACCAGAACGGTCTGTTGGCTCATGTCGTCAGTATTGCGCTGTGGACGGGGCTAGGATAACCGGCACCCCGCCAGTGGGCAAAGTCTGACGCCGGAGCGGCGACTACGGGTGGGCCAGGTGATGGTCGAAGAATCTCACGATAGTCTCGTAGGCCGCCCTGGATTCCGGCATCTCGGGGTCGGAGAAAAACGAGTGCCACATGCCTTCCCAGACGTGCAGTTCGGTGCTCACGCCGGCCTGGCTGAGCAGGTTCTCGCTGTGGATGACTGAGCTCATGGCCATGTCGCGCGTGCCGGTGATCAGCAGGGTGGGCGGGAACCTGGCCAGCAAGCCCGGGGAAAGCCCGGGGGACACCATCGGGTCGGTTGCGCGGGCGCCCTTGAAGTAGGGCAGGTCGGCGAGGGCCAGGGGATGGTCCGGCACGGGCGCGCCGTTGAGCAGCGGGGCCATGTAGGCCGAATCGCCGGACATGTCCACCAGCGAGCCGCAGAAGGTGCCGATGGCGCCGGGCACGGGCAATTGGTGGTCGATCAACCGCGCCACCGCCTCGCCGGTAAGCACGCCGCCGGCCGAGCAGCCATAGATGCCAATGCTGCCGGGTGAGTATTGCTTGAGCAGTTGGCGATACACCGCCTCTACGTCTTCGCTGGCGGCGGGAAACACGTGTTCGGGCCCTTGCCGGTAGTCGACGCTGATGACCTTGATGCGGCCCAGGCTGGCGATGGGGATGGATTCCACCAGGCCGCCGCTGTGCGCGCCCCACAGGAACGCGCCGCCGTGAAGGTTGATCAGCACGCGCTTCTGGTTGGCAGGTGCGATGCCTTGCGCGGGCTCGACCACGTCGGTCACCACGCCGGCGATGGTTTCGCGGTGTGTCTTCACCGGATAGATCGCCATCATGCGACGAGCGCGATCGGTGTTCATGCGGTCGTAGAAGGCGCGGCTCTGCTCGATGGGCGCGGTGATCGGCGGCGCCTTGCTGCCGGCGGCGAGCATCTTCGGGAAGAAGGCGCGCGCCTCCGGCGACGCCATCGACGAGTACGGCAGGGTGATGCCTGCGCCATGGATGCTGCCGTCGGCATGCACCGTGGGCTTGCCCTCCTGCGCATGCAAGGGGCCACACAGCAGGGCCGCCGCCAGCGCGACACGGAGGAGTGGGCGTGCGCTCATGGCGTCGTCACCTTCCTGGCGGCCGGGCTGGGCTGCGTCGCGGACGCATCCAGGATCTGGTGCAGCTTCAGGTAGACACCGTTGGTCCAGCCAAAGCCCACCACGTTTTCGCTGTATCCCGCGCTCACCTTCACGTCGGCGTTGCCGAGCGCCATGTTGTATTTCTCGCGGATGGTGCCGTCATCAGCCAGGCCCTGGTCCACGGTGGTGGCGAACTTGGCGGCGATGCGGCGCGCGTCGTCGTGGAAGCCGTAGTCATCGAGGCCCTTCACCGCCAGCCAATTGGTTGGCGCCCAGCCGAACGGGTCGCCCCACTGCACGCTCATCGGCCGGTTGTCCATGCTCAGGCCGCCCTTGCGCTCGAACACGCCGAGCTTGCCGCGCACCACCGCCGCCTGCTGTGGTGAGGCCGCGCCGGCCCACAACGGGTAGTACGTGGTGACATAGGGATACGGCGACGGCTTGCCGGCTACGAAGTCGTAGTCGCGGTACATGCCGTCCTGTGCGTTCCACAGGTACTTGTCCATCGCAGCCTTGCGCGCGTCCGCTGCCTTGGCCCAGCGTTCGGCGTCGCCGGCTTTGCCCAGCTGCAGGGCAAGGTCGTGCAGGTCGCGCTCGTAGCGGTAGAGCAGGCTGTTGAGGCTGGCGTCGGCGTAGTGGTGCGTGGAGCCGCCGAAGGGGCCGAAGTGCGAATTGGTGTCAAAGCCCGATTCGCGCATGGCGCGGTCGCCGTGGAAGTAGGCGGCGGTGAGCCGGTAACCATCCACCCACGCGCCCTCGCATACCTTCGATGCGCGCACGTCGCAGCTGGTGTCCTTCAGTCGCGCGGCCTCCGCGTCGTCCGGGTGCTGCGGGGCCTTGAGGAGATAACCGGGATCGTCCTTCGGATGCGCGATCAGCCAGCGCATCACGCCCTTGTAGAACTCGCTGTCCTTGGCCTCGAGCACCGGCCCGCTGCCCAGGTCGTAGTAACGCGCCAGTCCCGTGTCGCCGGCGCGATGTTCGGGGCGCGTCCAGATCTCGTAGTTGCGCACGGCCAGCGGATACGCCCTGGCCAGCCATTCGCGCCGTGCATCGGCGCTGGGGAAGCTGGCGGGGTCGTCCAGCAGCGCCGTCATCATCGCGGTGAGGAAGGGCGGTTGCGAGCGGCTGAGGTAGTATGTGCGGTTGGCATTGAGCACGCCGCCGTAGTGCGCCACCTCGAACAGCGCGTTGTCGACCATGTCTTTCGCCAGGTCCAGCTTGTGATCGGCAACCAGCCCCAGCAGGATGAAATAGCTGTCCCAACCGTACATCTCGTTGAAGAAGCCACCTGGCACCACATAGGGGCGCGGCAGGTACAGCAGTCCTTGTTGGGGCAACTGGGTAGCGTCGATGTCACCCAGCTGCTCGACCTTGCGCGGCAGCGGGCGCACGTCGATGCCGCAACGCTTGCCTGTCTGCGCCACG
The DNA here is from genome assembly GCF_000725385.1 of Dyella japonica A8. Taxonomy (NCBI): domain Bacteria; kingdom Pseudomonadati; phylum Pseudomonadota; class Gammaproteobacteria; order Lysobacterales; family Rhodanobacteraceae; genus Dyella; species Dyella japonica. The sequence continues at coordinate 1,640,345 of NZ_CP008884.1, forward strand.
TTGGCCGGCACCGGCATATCCGCGGGAACATAGAGCACCGGATGACCCACCACCTTGGTGTCGGTGAGCGCCGCGCAGTCGTCCTGCGAGCGGGTAAGCGTGGTCCAGGCCTTGTCGATATAGGCGCGGGTCTTCGCCGGGTCTGGCGTGGCCGCGAAGACCGTGCCTGCGACCGCACATGTGAGCGCGGCGGTGATCAGACGAAGGCGGACGGGCGGAAGGGCGTGGCGGGTCATGTCGGCTCCCGGGTCGTTGCGTGGTCGTTGAACGTCTATCTCTTCCTGGAATCGGGCGCTGGCTTTGCGCGATGTATCGTCACTCCGCCGAAAAGCCGGCGGCCACCGGTTCGGCGATGCCGGCGCGATCGGTTTCGCGCTTGAAATAGAACAGCGTCACCAGCACCAGGGTCATCGGTACCAGCGAGAAATAGAACGCGTGGATGCCGCCGAAGCTGGAGAACACGATGGCGGTGATGCGCGAGCCCAGCGTGCCGCCCAGTGCGGAAAAGATCACGATGAGGCCCGTCATCGCCGCGTGCGACGGTTTGGGCAGCGAGCTGAGCGCCACCGAGTTGATGACCGGATAGATCGGCGCCATCAGCAGGCCGATCAGTGGGATCAGATAGGCCGCCAGTGGCGCGTTCAGCCAGCCCACGCTGGCGCCCGGGTGCACCTCGCGCGCCAGCGGCAGCACCAGCAGGATCAGGGCGCCCATGCCGACCACGCAGAGATTGAGCAGGACATGCCAGGACATGCGGCGCAGCAGTTGCCCGGCGGCAATGCGGCCCAGCGCGGTGGCACCGGCGAGGATGCTCGCCATCTGAATGCTCATCGTGTTGGGCAGCTTGAGGATCTCGTTGTTGAAGGTCGGCAGCCAGGTGCTGAAGCTCTGCTCGATCAACACGTAGAGGAAGGCGGACAGCAGGAACACATACACCAGCGTGCGCATCAGCAGGCGATACATGTCGCGCATGGCCTGCACCAGCGAATGCGCGGTGCCGCCGTGCGCGGCCGATTCATCCAGCTGCGCGCCCCACAGCAGCGCCAGCGTGCCGAAGCACAGCACGGCCAGCACCCAGTAAACGTTGAACCACGACGGGTTGGCCGGGTTCGCGTGGTCGATGAACGCGCTGAACAGCCAGCCGCTGGCCAGCACGCCCAGCATGAACAGGCCTTCGATGGTATTGGTCAGGCGACCATGCTCGGCCTTGTCGTGGGTGAGCAGGCCGATGGAGGAGTAGACGGCCACCTTCGCCAGCGCGAACGACACGCCGATGCAGGTGAACAGCAGTTCGGTGGTGTGGAAACCCGGGAACAACGGCATCAGCATGCACGCGCAGCCCACGATGCCCAGCGCCAGCATCATGGCGCGGCGATAGCCCAGTTTCGGCAGGAACGACGCCACCAGGAACGAGGTGATGGCGATCGGCAGGTCCTTGAACAGTTCCAGCAGGCTTGCCTGCGGCTTGTCGACGCCGAAGGTGTGGATGGATTGCAGGATGACTGTGCCGACGCTGTTCAGCAGTATCGCGAACACCATGTAAATCGACGCCAGCGCCGCGATCATGCGGTAACGACTCATCCCCAACCTCCCTCGCCCCTGCGGTTTGCCCACGTCCCCGCAAAACAGTCCCGGACCGCCGATCCACTGGCGGCCCGGGACTCGGGGGGAAACACTACATCAGAACTTGTACTTCACCTGGAAATTGACCTCGCGACCTTCCAGCGGACGCGCCAGGATCACGCCATTCGTGCCGACGGCCGAACCGAAGATGCGCGAGTTGCTCTCGGTGAGACCCAGCTGGTTGGTCATGTTGGTGCCCTGCACGCGCAGCTCCCAGTTCTGCTGGATGTCCGCCACCACGCCGAAGTCCAGCGTGTAGTAGGTGCCCAGCTGCTGCAGGCCCGACAGATCCTGCGTATGCGGACCCACGTAGGTGTAGGTGACGAAGGCCATGATGTCGCCCCACGAGAACGGGATCTTGTAGCTCGGCGTGAACATGTAGCGGTACTTCGGCTGGCGCTGCAGCTGCACGCCGTCGATGAACGCGCAGCCATTGCCGCTGACCTGGTTCACGTACGGGATACAGGCCGAGTAGTGCGAGTAATGGCCGTCCATGTAGTTGGCGACCAGCGACAGCTTCAGGTTGTCGATGGGCGTGACGGACCCGGTCAGGTTGACGCCCTTCGAGTCGGAGCCGTACAGCAGCGGCTGGCCCACCGGCACGCCTTCGCCATTGGTCGGCTGGTAGGGCAGGCCGTTGAACTGGCGGTGATAGATGCTGATGTCCGCATACGCGTACTTGGACTGGTACTTGAAGCCGCCTTCGAAGTTCTGGACCTTCTGCAGCGGCGGCGTGTTGCCGGTGGTGTTGCCACGCAGCGCGTTGTCGAAGTCGCCGAAGTGGGCGCCCTTGTTGGCGCGGAAGTACACCGACATGTTGTCGGCGAGCTCATAGTTCACGCCGAACGTCCAGGACGTATGCGTCTTGTTGTAGTTGGTGGTGGCGAAGGTGCCGTTGCATACGGGCACTGCGTTGTCGTAGTCCGTGAGCGGGTTGCCGTCCAGGTTCTGGTTGGTCAGGTTGCACACGTGCAGCGTGGAGTCCTGGTTCTCGATGCGCGCGGAGGCGTCGATCAGCCAGCGGTCGATGCGCCACGAGTCGGACAGGTAGAACGCCTTGTTGGTCGAGGTGCCGTGCTCGGTGATGTTGTATGCGCCGTAGTCCAGGAAGCCCTGGTAGTCGGTCAGCTGATGCGTCTGGCCGTTCTTCACGTAGCTGACCTGGATCGGCCGCGCGTTCGGCGTGTTGGTCATCAGCATCTGGTTGCCGAGGTTCCACTGGTCGTCGTCGGTGTAGTGCGCCAGGTACACGCCACCGGTCAGCGTGTTGCCGTCGAACAGTTCCTTGCTGACGCGGAAGTCGTTGTTGATGTTCTTCAGGTGCTTGTGGATGAACCACCAGCCCTGATGGATCACGCTCTGGTTCGGGTCGACCGCGCCGCCGCCGTTGACGTAGGTGGCCGTGGCGGAGCCGGCCGGCAGCTTGAAGCCGCCGAAATCGGTGCCGAGGTTGTACAGCTCGTCGTTGAGCGAGGCCGGGTTGGTGCCGGAGAACAGCGCGTTGGTATCGACGTTGCCGCCGTCGATCAGGAACTTGTCCGACAGGTTCCAGCCGTCGCCCAGGTCGTAGTCGAAGTTCATGCCGAAGAAGCTGAACTTCGCACCGCGGCCGTTGGCCAGGTTGGCGCTGGTGCCGCCACCCGGATAGCCCGGCAGGTTCACGTGCTGGATGTATTTGCTGTAGTACGTGTCGGTCAGCGGGTCGAAGCCCGGATAGGCGCTGAAGTTGTCCGAGCCATGCTGGATCAGCGGAATCGGCGTGATGAACTGGTTGCGGTCATTGAGCTGGCGCGCGTAGAACACCAGCGAGCCGTTGTCCATGTCGTGCGACAGCGTGGCGGTGAACTGGCCACCCTTGTCGGCCGGGTAGCCGGGGCTGCGCACGCCGTCCGAATCGCGGTAGAAGCCGCCGATGCTGCCGTACCACTTGTCGGCGATCTTGAAGCCGAGGAAGCCGTCGTAGCGCCACAGGCCTTCGTTGCCGTAGGTGACGCCGAAGCTGCCGCTGGGCACGTCGGTACCCTGCTTGAGGATGAAGTTGGCGGTGGCGCCCATCTGGCCGTCACCGTACACCACCGACGGGCCGCCCTGCAGGATTTCCGCGCGCTCGACCGTGTCGTCCAGGCGGAAGATCGAGGTGGTTTCAAAGAAGGACAGGGTGGGCATGCCGTACAGCGGCGAACCCATCATCTGCGTGGTGAAGAACGGTGCATCGCCGCCGCCCGGGAAACCGGGGATCTCGATATTGGCACCCGTCTGGCCACCGGTGGATTCCGGCCAGAGGCCTGGCGAGATCTTCAGCAGGTCGGCCGTGCTCTTGGGGTTGGCTTCCTTGATCTGCTCGGCATTGGCGCTGACGATGGAGTAGCTGGCGTCGATCTTCTTCAGGCCGCCAGCGGCGGACGTACCCGTGACCACCACCTGGTCGAGCGTCTTGGCGGACTTCTCTTCGCCCTTCGCCGGTGCCGGGCCGTTGGCCTGCTGGGCGGCCGGCGCGGCTGCCGGTGCCGCGGATGTCTGTGATGCATCCTGCGCGTGCGCCGCGCCGATCGCCAGCGCGCTGACGATGGCTGCCGCCAACAACTGTCGTGTGATGCCTTGCGTGTTCTTCATGCCGAGCCTCCCCGCCCGAATGTGGGCCACTTACGCGTTGATGTTGGTGGCGTCGGCAACCCTCGCCGTCGCACCGTTCTTGTTGTCTACGAAGTCCGCAATACGAAGCGCGATCAGGCCTGGCAGCACGATGTCTGCCTCCCCCAGGTCTTCGCGCCGACCCATACCGATGGCGACCATGCCCGCGGCGTGAATGCTGTCGACACCCGCGGCGGCGTCTTCCACGCCGAGGCAGGCCTCCGGCGGCACGCCCAGACCTGCGGCGGCCGCCAGGAAAATTTCCGGATCGGGTTTGGAGCGCTCGATGCGAGCGGCGTCCACGATGTAGTCGAACAGAGGGGCGATGCCGAGCCGTTCGAGCAGCAGCGGCGCGTTGCGGCTGGCGGACGCCAGGCCAATGCGCAGTCCTGCCGCGCGAACCGATTCCACCGCGTCGCGGGCACCGGGCAGCAGCTGGTCCGGGCCGAAGCTTTCGATGCGTTCGACGTAGTAGCCGTTCTTGCGCGCCTCCAGCTCACACTTTTCCTGCTCGCCGTAGGCGCGCGGGGCGCGCTCCAGCAGGATGTCCAGCGAACCGCGCCGGTCGACGCCCTTCATGCGCGCGGCGATGTCCTCGTCGAAGGGCGCGCCGATTTCCCGTGCCAGGCGCTCCCACGCCGCGCGATGCACCACGGCCGTGTCGGCGATGACGCCGTCGAGGTCGAAGATCACGGCCTGCAGCGGGGCTTTCATCACCTGATGCCGGTGCGTGCGGGACACGGGCTCGCCGTTGCGCACGCGCAGGGCTTCGCCGGCATGGCGGAACGTTACCTGGTCACCGCGCGTCACGGTGTAGCGCACGCCGTTCGCGTCGACGTCCACGCGCAGGTGCGCACCGCGCCAGCTGATGCCGAAGCGGTAGCTGCGCCACGCGCCCGGCAATTGCGGATGAAGGCTCAGTTCGCCGTCGACCACGCGCATGCCGCCATAGCCCCAGGCCAGCGACAGCCAACTACCGGCCATCGCGGCCATGTGCAGGCCGTGGGCGGCGTTGCCGTGGAGGTCGTCCAGGTCGACGCGCAAGGTGTCCTGGAAATAGTGCCAGGCTTTCTCCATGGCCCCGACTTCGGCGGCCATTACGCTGAACGTGGATGCCGACAGCGTGGAGTCATGCACGGTGACGCCTTCGTAGTAATCGAAGTTGCGTCGCTTGGCGGCGACCGGCACGCCGTCGCCCGCCAGCATCAGCGCCAGCATGGCATCGGCCTGTTTGCACACCTGGTGGCGATAGATGGTGAGCGGGTGCAGTTCCAGCAGCAGCGGGCGCTTGCCTTCGCCTGTACTGCGGGCGGGCATGCGCGGCTTGTCGAGGAAGGTGTCGTCCTGCGGGAAGATGCGGAGCTGTGCGTCTTCGGCCAGATACATCTGCTCGGCGGCGCGCTGCCACTGCATGATCTCGAATGGCTCAAGGCCGATGCGGCGCGACAGTTCCGCATACAGCGCCGGCGCGGTGTCCTGCAGCCAGTGCGCCACGGCAGCCGCGTCCCGCAGGTGCCGTTGCGCCATGCGGTTGGTGTAATGGTTGTTGTCGACCAGTGCTGTGTATTCGTCCGGACCGGTGACGCCGTGAATACAGAAGGCACCATCGCGGCGCGGGTTGAAGTGGCCGATGTCCAGCCACACGCGCGCCGTCTCGAACAGCATTTCGGCGCCGGCGTCGCGCAGGAACGCCTCGTCGCCGGTGCCGTCCACATAGTGGCGGATCGCCCAGGCCACGGCGGCATTGATGTGGTACTGCGCCGAACCGCTGGGGAAATAGGCGGAACATTCGTCGCCGCTGATGGTGCGCCACGCATACAGCGCGCCGCGTGCGTGATTGAGTTCGCGGGCGTGCGCGCGGGCGCGCTCCAGCGTGCCGTGGCGGTACATCAGCATGCTGCGTGCCACGTGCGGTGCCACCGCGACCATCGCCGGCAGCATGAATACCTCGGCATCCCAGAAGTAGTGCCCTTCGTAGCCTTCACCGGTGAGGCCCTTGGCGGCCGTGCTGCCCAGGCCGTCGCGGCTGCTGGACTGGAACACGTGGAAGAGGTTGAAGCGCAGTGCCTGTTCGGTGGCGTCATCACCGTCGATGGCCAGGTCGGCGTTCTGCCACAGCTGCGCCAGCATGCTGGTCTGACGGGTGAGCAGCGCGCCGTGACCCAGCGCATGTGCGTTGGCCAGCTCATGCGCGGTACGCGCCAGCAGTTCCGCGTCGGTATCGGTGCCACCGGGCTGGGTCCATGCGTACGCGACGTACTTTTCCAGCACCACGGAGCGGCCGGGGGACAGCTTGCCCTCGAACACCTGCATGACCCCGTGCGGGGCGAGATTGGCCAGGCGGAAGCGCAGGCTGTCGTTGACCACGGCGTGCTGCTGCATGCAGGCCACGCGGATGTCGCTGTGGGCGGTGCACTGAAGCACATGCGAGGTCGACTCGCCAGCTGCCGCGTCGATCGTCGCCAGGCCGCCGTCGACGCGGGTGCCGATGCGCGGGTCATCGCCTTGTTCGGTGGCGTTACGCGCGGTGCTGATGGAGGACTCCAGCGTCACCGGCCCGGTGTAGTCGATCGAATGCACGCGGAAGCGGATGGCCAGCAGGGCCGGGCGATCCAGGCTGACGATGCGCTCCGCCTCGATCAGCAGCGTGGCGCCTTCCGGCGAACGCCAGCCCAGCTGGCGGCGGTAGCAGCCGCTGCGCAGGTCCAGCGCGCGCTCGAAGTACTGCCATTCGCCTTCGCCAAGGCGCACCGGCGTATCGCCCAGGCGCAGGTGGATGCGGGTGGCGTCGGCCACGGGGATGCGCGTGTCGGTGTGGGCGGCGAAGCCGGGGAAGCGTTCGTGGTACTCGATGGGCGTGCGTTCCCACGCCCCGGCGAGGAAACAGCCCTGGCTGGGGCTGTCATCTTCTTCCAGGCCGCCGCGCACACCCAGCGCGCCGTTGGACAGAGCGAACAGGCTCTCGTCCTGGGCGAAGCAGGCGGGATCGACGCGACGGCTGGTGACGACCCAGGGGTCGTGCCGGGCACGATCAGAGGGCGGCAACGCCTGCGCCGTTTCTCGATGATCCAACGTCCTCTCCCCGCTGCGCTGTTTGCTTCCCGTCTCGCCCGTCGTCGTGTGGGTGAGGCGTAGGTTCTTATGTGGGGGCGGAGCTTCGCAGCAATTGTTATCGATATCAAGACATCGATAACAATTGCTGCAACACAACATGGTTGCGTATGATATCGATATCATGCACGAGTGTTGCTTGATCCCGGGCAAAGGCTTGCGAAACAGGCCCGGACGCCGGTGTGACCGACCGGTACGCGCGATGCCGTACGGTGTTGGACGTTAAGAACGCAAACCGCGACACTGTCCCGGTTTGCCAAGGTTGGCCGGCGCGTGGGAGCCGCGCGACCGCTCACAGGACATCGGGGCCAGGTCTTGAGTCGTCACCAAAAGAACCGCCAGGGAGCCGTGCCTTCCGCCAGTCTCACCATGGCGGATCTGGCGAAGATGGCCGGCGTATCCAAGATCACCATTTCGCGGGCCTTGAGTGACAGCCCGCTGGTGAATCGCGAAACGCGCGAGCGTTTGCAGGCCCTGGCCCAGGAGGCGGGTTACAAGCTCAATGTCAGCGCGCGCAACCTGCGCCTGCGCCGCAGCCATACGGTGGCGGTGATCGTGGAAATGAAGCCCTCGCACGACCGCACCATGCTCGACCCCTACCCGCTGGTGCTGCTGGGCGGTATCTCCCAGGAGCTGACCGCGCACGGCTACAGCGTCCTGCTTACCACTCGCCAAGGGGCCACAGCGGCAGCGGTGCAGGCGGCGGATGGGCTGATCCTGCTCGGTCAGGGTTCGCGGCAGGACGCGGTGCGCCGCTTCGACAAGCTGGGCCTGCCCATGGTGGTGTGGGGCGCGCCGGGCGACGAGCACGTGGTGGTGGGCAGCGACAACCGCCAGGGCGGCCGCGTGGTGGCGGAGCATTTCGTCAGCCTGGGGCGCCGCAACCCGGTGTTCGTGGGCAACCCCAACCATCCGGAGATCTTCGAGCGACTCACCGGTTTCGTGGATGCGCTGGCCGCGCACGGCATCAAGCCGCTGTTGATCCGCCGCGACGAATTCACCCTGGCGTCGGGTGGAGACGCCATGCACTCGCTGATGGATCGCGCCGTGCCGTTCGATGCCGTGTTCGCCTGCAGCGACCTGCTGGCCATGGGAGCCATCCGCGCGCTCAACAAACTGGGCCGCACCGTGCCCGGCGATGTGTCCGTGGTGGGGTATGACGACATGCCGCTCGCCGCCAGCTTCCTGCCGCCGCTCAGCTCCGTGCGACAAGACTGGCAGGAAGGTGGCACCCTGCTGGCGCGCAAGGTGCTGGCGATGATCAACGACCAGCAGGAGCAGTCGGAAACGCTGCCGGTGGAGCTGGTGGTTCGCGAAACCTGAGCGCGCGCCCCTGTAGGAGCGCACTCGTGCGCGACCGCAGCGCTTCGTTGTTACCTCATCGCAGGCCCGTCGCCCACAGGGTGGGCTCCCACAAAAGAGTGATGGGCGCGGAGGTCCTGTAGGAGCGCACTTGTGCGCGACCGCAGCGCTTCGTCGTTACCTTGCCGCACGGCCGTCGCCCTCAGGGTGGACTCCCACAAAAGAGCGAGGCGCGGCTGGCTTCGGTGGGAGCGCACCCTGTGCGCGACTGCAGCGCTTCGTCGTTACCTTGTCGCGCACAAGTGCGCTCCTACAGAAAAGCGTGGCTCGCAATCAGGAAATGGAGTTAGCCGGTGGCCGCGGCGTCACCGGTCGCCTTGCCCATGCGTGCCGGCGTCAGCACCAGGCGGAAGCAGCTGCCGCCACCCGCCACGCGCACGTATTCCAGTGACGCCTGATTGGCCTCGCTCATCTGGCGAGCGAGGTACAGGCCCAGGCCGGTGCCGTATTCGTGCGTCGTGTAGAACGGCTCGAAAATCTGCGCAGCGACTTTCGGCGCGATGCCGGGGCCGCGATCGATCACTTCAAGAATCGGCACGCCGTGCTCGCCGTGACGCGCCACCACCATCACGCGGGCGGGTTCACCCGGCATGCGGCCGTAGCGCAGGGCGTTCTGCACGAGGTTCCACACCACCTGCTGCAGCTGCTGCGGGTCGGCCACGGCGGCCACGGGCGTGCTGGCCTGGATCACGCGCAGCGAGTCTTCGCCCAGGTCGTTGCCCTGGCGGTACTCGTCCACGAACAGGTTGGCCCAGGTGCCCAGGTCCAGGGTTTCCGGCCGCGAGCGTTCGCGCCGCGACAGCTGCAGGATGTTTTCGATGATCTCGTTCAGGCGCACGCAGTGGTTGTTGATGATCTCCACCATGCGCTGGTCGGTCGGCGGCAGGTCCTCCGACTCGGCCAGCAGCTGCGCCGAGTAGCGGATGGCCGCCAGCGGATTGCGGATCTCGTGCGCGATCGAGGCGGAGAGACGGCCCAGCGAACTGAGCGTCAGCTCCTCGGCGCGACGCGACACCAGCGAGGTGTCGTCCAGGAAGATCAGCACGTGCGAGTCGTCGTTGGGCGCCAGGCGGCTGAAGCGCGGCACCACTTCGGGCACGCCGTCGGCGAGCTGGGTGGCCGACTCGTCCAGCTTGCCGGAGGTCATCCAGTGATACAGGCGGCGGGACAGCTCCGGCGCCACGCGGCCCAGGTCGCGCTGGTCAGCGGTGGGGTTGCCCAGCAGCATCCAGGCCGATTCGTTCATCTGGTGGACGCGGTTGGCGTCGTCCACCAGCAGCACGCCGGTCTTCATGCGGCGGATGATCAGTTCGTTGACCTGGGCTAGGTTGGCCAGGTCCACGCCGCGCTGCTCGGCCAGCGCCTCGCTGGCGCGGATCTGGCGGCTCAGCACGTAGCAGAGCATGGTGATGGCGAAGTAGGCGAGGCCGAACAGGCTCGATTCGAGCAGCTCCCGGTCCATGCCCGCCTGGCCGTGTTGCACTTCGATGACCGAGTGCCCGATCACCCCCAGGGTGGCCAGCGACGCAAAAAAACACGACAGGCGCAGCGGCAGGATCAGCGCGCCGGCGGCCAGGTTCACCGCCAGCATCATGGCGATGCCGATGCGGGCATCGTGCATGGTGATGATGGCCAGCACCGCCGCGATGATGTCCACCACCAGGGCAGCCGATACCGTCCAGCGGATGTACGGGGTGGATCGGCGGGTCAGCGACAGCATGCCCAGCGCGAACAGCAGGAACAGCACCCCCACGCCGCGGGCCAGGCCGACGTCGGCCAGCTTGGGCCAGCCCAGCGTGCTGGGACTCAGCGCCAGGCCCACGTAGACCAGGGCCTGGGCCAGCCGGAAGCAGTTGAGGAACAGCAATTCGTGGCGCGCGGCCTCGGGAGCGGGGCGCGCGTTGGGGTAGGCAGACTGCACGGTGCTGGACACCTGGCGGGCTCTCTCGGCGGGTCAGAGGGCGGTTTTAACCAGTATAGACGGGGCTTTCACACTCTGGGTGGGCGGCCCCCCGCCGTGTGTCGGCGGGGCCCCTTCACGGCGCGCCCCTTTCCATCGGGGGCCGCTTCCGCGAAAATAGGCGGCCGTATTGCGCGGTTTTCGTCATGTCGACAGGCCTGACGGCGGCGCACTGCATCCGGCAGCGCTTGTACCGCCGTCGTTCCCCTGACCGTATGGGCCCCCACAGTCCATCACGGCCGCCATGTTTCCCCGTACTCTCGAGGTATCCATGAATTTCCACGAGTACCAGGCCAAAGAATTGTTCGCGAAGTACGGCATCGCCGTGCCGCCGGGCAAGGTCGCCAACTCTCCCGATGCCGCTGTCGACGCCGCCAAGCACCTTGGTGGTTCGCAGTGGATGGTCAAGGCTCAGATCCACGCAGGCGGCCGCGGCAAGGCCGGCGGCGTCAAGTTCTGCAAGAGCCTCGACGACGTGCGCGCAGCTGCCAAGGGCATGCTGGGCACCAACATGGAAACCTACCAGTCCGCCGGCCGTGCGCTGCCGGTGAACCTGGTGCTGGTGACGGACGCCACCAACATCGCCAAGGAACTGTATCTGTCGATCCTGACGGATCGCGATTCCAAGTCGATCTCGTTCATCGCCTCCAAGCACGGCGGCGTGGACATCGAGCAGGTTGCCAAGGACACGCCGGAAGACATCCACACCATCGTGGTGGACTTCGTGGAAGGCCTGCAGCCGTACCAGTGCCGCCAGCTCGGCTTCGCCATGGACCTCAACGCGAAGCAGGTCGGCCAGCTGACCAAGATCATGCTGGGCCTGTACAAGCTGTTCAACGAGAAGGACCTGTCCCTGGTCGAGCTGAACCCGCTCGCCATCCTCGAAGACGGCAACCTCGCCGCCCTCGACGGCAAGGTCAACTCCGACGACAACGCCGAGTTCCGTCACCCGGACCTGGCCGCCATGCGCGACCTGACCCAGGAAGACCAGGCCGAAGCGGCTGCCGTGCAGCACAACCTCAACTACGTGACGATGGACGGCTCCATCGGCTGCATGGTCAACGGCGCAGGCCTGGCCATGGCCACCATGGACGTGATCCAGCTGGCAGGCGGCGAGCCGGCCAACTTCCTTGACGTCGGCGGCGGCGCCACCAAGGAACGCGTCACCGAGGCGTTCAAGCTCATCCTCTCCTCCGACAAGGTGAAGGCCATCCTGGTCAACATCTTCGGCGGCATCGTGCGTTGCGACCTGATCGCCGAAGGCATCATCGCGGCCGTGAAGGAAGTGGGTCTGAAGATCCCCGTCGTGGTGCGCCTGCAGGGCACCAATGTGGAGCTGGGCCGCGAACTGCTGGCCAACTCCGGCCTGGCGATCACGCCGGCTGACGATCTCAACGATGCGGCGCAGAAAGCCGTGGCTGCGGCCAAGGCCTGAGGAGCAAAAGAACCATGAGCGTTCTCGTCAACAAGAACACCAAGGTCCTCGTGCAGGGCTTCACCGGCCAGCAGGGCACCTTCCACGCGCAGCAGGCGCTGGACTACGGCACCAAGGTCGTCGGCGGCGTGACCCCGGGCAAGGGCGGCACCTCGCACATCGGCCTGCCGGTCTTCAACTCGGTCGCCGAGGCTGTCGATGAAACCGGCGCCGATGCGTCCGTCATCTTCGTGCCGCCGCCGTTCGCGGCCGACTCGATCCTCGAAGCCATCGATGCCGGCATCAAGGTCATCGTGGCGATCACCGAGGGCATCCCGGTGCTGGACATGCTGCGCGTGAAGAACGTGCTGGCACAGCATCCGGAAACCGTGCTGATCGGGCCGAACTGCCCCGGCATCATCACCCCGGGCGAGTGCAAGATCGGCATCATGCCGGGTCACATCCACATGCCGGGCAAGGTCGGCATCGTCTCGCGCTCCGGCACGCTGACGTACGAATCGGTGTTCCAGACCACCAACGAAGGCCTGGGCCAGTCCACGGTCATCGGCATCGGCGGCGACCCGATCAACGGCCTGAGCTTCATCGACTGCCTGAAGATGTTCCAGGACGATCCGCAGACCGAAGGCATCATCATGGTCGGCGAAATCGGCGGTTCGGCTGAAGAAGACGCTGCCGAGTTCATCGGCGAGTACGTCACCAAGCCGGTGGTCTCGTTCATCGCTGGCGCTTCGGCCCCTCCGGGCAAGCGCATGGGCCATGCCGGCGCCATCATCTCGGGCGGCAAGGGCACGGCGGCTGCGAAGTTCGCTGCGCTGGAGAAGGCGGGCGTCACCACGGTGAAGTCCCCGGCCGACCTCGGCAAGACCCTCGCCGGTCTGATGAAGAAGTAATCGGGTTTTATTACCGATATGAAAAGGGCCGCAGCGATGCGGCCCTTTTTCTTTGCGCGTAAGTCACGGTGCGATCGCCTTCCTGCGGGAGCGCACCCTGTGCGCGACGGCGCTGTGCCGCTGCCTCGTCGCGGGTTTGTCGCCCACAGGGTGGGCTCCCACAAAAGGCCTGCAGGGAGTTCGGCGTCAGCGATGCTGGCGAAGCCCGGTGCTCGCGGCCTTGATCAAGACATCCGTCACCATCGCCAGCGTGCTCGAACGAATCGACCAGCTCTGCCAGTACAACGGCACGTCGAGCCATCGATTCGGTGCGATGGGCTTGAGCGTGCCATCGGCAAAGTGCTTCTGCAGCAGGGATTCCGGCGCCATGGCCCAGCCCAGGCCCAGTGCGGCGCCTTCCACGAACGCCGTGGCCGAGGGCACGTAATGGATGGGCGGCGCGAGTCGTGCGCGCGTGATGCCGTGCATGAAGCGCCACTGCAACTCGTCCTTGCGGTTGAACACGAGCATGGGCGTGTTGCCCAGCGATGCGGCGTTTACGCCTTCGCCGAAGTAGCGCGCAACGAAGGCGGGTGGGGCGACGGGCAGGTAACGCATCACGCCGAGTTTCTTCACGCTGCAACCCTGCACCGGACTGGCCTCGGCGGTGATGGCGCCGAGCACGGAGCCGTCGCGCAGCAGGTTGGTGGAGTGGTCCTGGTCTTCCACGCGGATGTCGAACAGCAGTTGATGTGTGTCGTGCAGTTGCGCCAGCGCGGACAGGAACCAGGTGGCCAGCGAATCGGCATTGACGCCGATGGCGACGGTGGTGGGGCCGCTGCTGTCGGGGCCGACGTGGAAATCGTTCAGTGTTTCGGCTTCGAGCAGCCGCATTTGCTGCACGCTGCGCAGCAGGCGTTCCCCGGCTTCGGTGGCCTCGCAGGGCGTGCGGCGCAGGATAAGAATCTGGCCGAGTCGATCCTCCAGTGCCTTGATGCGCTGGGAGATGGCCGATGGCGTCAGCGACAGGCGCTGGGCCGCGCCGTCGAAGCTGCCCTCATCGAGCACCGCGGCGAAGGCGGCCAGCTGGGGATTGAGCAGGCTCATCGGCATCTCCTACCGCGCGGACGCGCGGCCACATTAGTAGAACTGAAGCATCATAAGGATATTTAGTTTTACTGAATGGGACGTCTAAGCGAGAGTAGGCGCCTTTTCCGGAGGTCATCCCATGGATTTCGCGCCTTACCTGGCTGGCCTCGCGGCTGGCGCGGGCCTGATCATCGCCATTGGCGCGCAGAACGCGTTCGTGCTGCGGCAGGGCGTGCAGCGCCATTACATCGGCTCGGTGGTGGCCGTGTGCATCCTGGCCGACATCAGCCTGATTCTGCTGGGCGTTGCCGGCATGGGGCTGGCAGTGCAGCAGCATCCGGGGCTGCTGCAATGGCTGCGTTATGCCGGTGCGGCCTTCCTGGTCACCTATGGCGCCATGGCGGCGCGGCGCGCGTGGCAGGGCGAAAGTGGCCTGCAGCCAGCGGGCGACGGCGCGCTGAGCCGCGGCCGCGTGATGGCGGCGTGCCTGGCCTTCACCTTGCTCAATCCCCACGTGTATCTGGACACGGTGGTGCTGCTCGGCAGCCTTTCCACCCACTACCAGGGTGATGAACGCTGGGTTTTCGCGGCCGGGGCGTGCACGGCGAGCGTGGCGTGGTTCCTCTCGCTGGGCTACGGCGCGCGCCTGCTGCTGCCGGTGTTCCGCAGCCCGCTGGCGTGGCGTGTGTTCGACGTGGCCATCGCTTTGTTCATGCTGACCCTGGCGGTGCTGCTGGTGTGCCAGCCCGTGGGGTAGGCAACTCGTGGGGTAGGCAGCCCATGGGGTAGCCCGGCCGCCCCTGACCGGGACGGGGGCCAGGGGCGCTCGGGTACAATGACGGGCCCCAAGGCTATGGATTCCGACGGCATGTCCTCCCTACGCTTCGCGCTGGCGCAGTTCGATTTCCCGGTAGGCGCGGTTGCGGCCAATGCGGCCAAGGTGGGCGACCTGCTGGCGCAGGCGCGCGAAGGCGGCGCGGCGCTGGTGGCGTTTCCCGAGCTGACCCTGAGCGGTTATCCGCCGGAAGACCTGCTGCTGCGCCCGAGCTTCCTCGCCGCGTGCCAGTGCGAGCTCAATGCGCTGGCCGGCGCCACCAACGGCATCGCCGCGCTGGTGGGTCATCCGCACAGCGAGGGCGAGGTATACAACGCCGCCAGCCTGCTGCGTCATGGCGCCATCGAGCTGACCACGCACAAGCAGGCCTTGCCCAATTACGGCGTGTTCGACGACAAGCGCTATTTCCGCCCCGGTAGCGACAGTGCCGTGGCGATGATCGACGGCGTCTGCGTGGGCATCATCATCTGCGAAGACGTGTGGGAGCCCGAGCCCGCCGCCAAGGCCGCTGCCGCGGGCGCCGAGCTGATCGTGGTGATCAACGCTTCGCCGTGGGACGACGCCAAGCAAACCGGTCGCGAGGAGGTGCTGATCGCGCGCGCGCTGGAAACCGGCTGCGCCATCGCCTACGTGAACATGGTCGGCGGGCAGGACGAAGTCGTGTACGACGGCGGCTCCATCCTGTTGAATGCCGACGGCAGCATCGCCGCGCGTGCGCCGAACTTCGTCGACGCCATGCTCTGGGCCGAGTTTGACAGCGAGACGCGTACGCTGCGCCCGGACAACTGGCCGACCGTGCCCGATGCGTCCCACGAGGCGACGCTGTATGCGGCGCTGGTGCGCGGCATTCGCGACTACATCGAGAAGAACGGCTTCCCGGGCGTGCTGCTCGGTTTGTCCGGCGGTATCGATTCCGCGCTGACGCTGGCGCTGGCCGTGGACGCGCTGGGCGCGGACCGTGTCACCGCCGTGATGATGCCGACGCGCTACACCTCGCAGCTGTCGCTGGACGGCGCGCGTGCGCAGGCCGAGCAGCTGGGCGTGGACTACCACGTCATCAACATCGAGCCGATGGTCGATGCCTTCCTCGGCTCGCTGGCGCCCGCGTTCGCCGGCAAGCCGGCGGACACCACCGAGGAAAACCTGCAGTCGCGCACGCGCGGCGTGACGCTGATGGCGTTGTCCAACAAGCATGGCCGCCTGCTGCTCGCCACCGGCAACAAGAGCGAGATGGCGGTGGGCTATGCCACGCTTTATGGCGACATGTGCGGCGCCTATGCACCGCTGAAGGACGTCTACAAGACCGTCGTCTACCGCCTGTCGCGCTGGCGCAACGCGCATGCCGCCCGCATGGGCGAGCCGGAGGCCATTCCTTCGGCGGTGATCGACCGCCCGCCCTCGGCGGAGCTGCGCGACAACCAGACCGATCAGGATTCGCTGCCGCCCTACGACGAGCTGGATGCCATCCTCGCGCGCTTCATCGAGGGCGAGGAATCGCAGGCCGAAATCACCTCGCAGGGTTTCCATGCCGACACCGTGCGGCGCGTGGTGCGGCTGGTGCTGCTCAATGAGTTCAAGCGCCGTCAGTCTGCGCCGGGGCCGCGCGTGACCACGCGGGCATTCGGGCGCGAGCGGCGTTATCCCATTACGTCGGGCTGGAAGTAACGCACAGCCACACCTGTGGGAGCGCACCCTGTGCGCGACCGCGGAGTTCCGGTGTATCGCTGTGTTGCGCTTTCGCCGCCAATCGCAGCTGCTTCATCGCTTCGTTGGCTGTCGCGCACAGGGTGCGCTCCCACAGTGAAGCCGGGTCGCGTGACGACCCAACAAAAAAGCCGGTGCATTCGCACCGGCTTTTTTTCATGCCATCCGGTAACCCGGATGTTCGATCAGTGGTGACCCGAGAACGGGATCGCCTTGCGCAGCAGCGACGGCGAATGCGGCCACTTCGGATCCTTCAGGTACGGATGGTCCGGGTAGTTCATGGCCAGCACCTGGCGCGTCTGGTCGGCGAGGTTCTTCTGGTCCATGCCGATGTAGCTGCGGGTGAGGATGGCCAGCGCGTCGCCGGTCTGCGGTGCCTGCTGGTAATGCTCGATCACGTACTGGGCGCGGTTGGCCGAGGCCACGTAGGCGTTGTTGCGCAGGTAGTATTCGGCCACGTTGATCTCGAACTGGGCCAGCAGGTTGCGCAGGTAGATCATGCGCTGGCGGGCGTCGGCGGTGTAGGCGCTGTCCGGGAAGCGGCGCGACAGCTCCGAGAAATCGTCGAACGACTTCAGGTTGAAGCCCTGGTCGCGGCGGGTCTGCGGGTCACCCGGCTGCAGCAGGCGCTCCATGGCGCCGCCAGTGCGGTCAAAATTGATCAGACCGCGCAGGTAATAGGCATAATCCACATGCTTCTGGGTCGGATACGTCTTGATGAAGCGGTTGATCGTGGAATAGGCGTCGTCCGGCTGGTTGTCCTTGTACTGCGAGTAGGCCAGGTCAAGCTGGGCCTGCTCGTTGTAGTCGCCGGACGGGAAACGGGCGATCAGTCGCTGGTACGCTTTCGTGGCTGCCGAATAGTCGGCGTGCTGCATCGAGTCGTGAGCCTTGGCGTAAAGCTGGTCAACCGGCAGCGTATCGTTGGTGTCCCTCTTGTGATGGAACATCGAGCAAGCGCTCATCGAAACGGCGATGGCGAGCACGACAAAAACTTTGAAAGCCGGCAGCTTGGTTACGCGCATGAGAAAGGTTCAGATGTTTGAGCGAAAAGGGATGATAGCCGAAACCACCGGGCGCCCGGGGGGCCGGTCATGACGACGATCCGTCACGAAGCCACGGTGCCCCTGTCTGCCGCGGGTCGGAGATTCGACCAGGCTTTGGCCGAGATGTTCCCCGACTACTCCCGGTCCCGCCTCACGGCGTGGATCAAGGCGGGTGCTGTGACCCTGGACGGCGCCGTGGCGCCGCCCCGCCAGCTGTTGCGTGGCGGGGAAAAAGTCCAGCTGGAAGCGGAACTTGAGACCGAAGTGGAGCTGGCCCCGGAGGCCATCGAGCTGAATATCGTCCACGAGGACGAGCACCTGCTGGTGCTGAACAAGCCGGCCGGGCTGGTGGTGCACCCGGGCGCAGGAAATAGCGCCGGTACGGTGCTGAATGCCTTGCTGCACCACGATCCGGCGCTGGCCCAGCTGCCCCGCGGCGGCATCGTGCACCGCCTGGACAAGGACACCTCGGGCCTGATGGTGGTGGCCAAGAGCCTGCCGGCGCATACGGCGCTGGTGGACATGCTGTCCCGCCACGATGTGGAGCGGCAGTACGAGGCCGTGGTGCTGGGCACCCTGGTGGCCGGCGGCACCGTGGATGCCCCTATCGGCCGCCACATGGGCGACCGCCTGCGCCAGGCCGTGCGTGACGAGGAGGACGGCAAGCGCGCCGTCACCCATTACCGCCTGCGCGAGCGCTTCCGCGCCCACAGCCTGATCCAGTGCAGCCTGGAAACCGGCCGCACCCACCAGATCCGCGTGCACATGGCCCATATCAACCATCCGCTGGTTGGCGACCCGCTGTACGGCGGTGGCCTGAAGCTGCCCAAGGGCGCCACGCCGGAGCTGGTCGCCGCCCTGCGCGGCTTCCGGCGCCAGGCGCTGCACGCCGAGCGGCTGGCCTTCGAGCACCCGGTGACCCATGAGCCGCTGTCGTTCAGCGCCGAGCGGCCGGCTGACCAGCAGGCCCTGATCGACGCCCTGCGCGCCGACGCCGCCCAGGCCGATCCGGACGACTGGCGGTGAGCCAGGACGGCGCCTGGGTCATCCCCGATTGGCCGGCGCCTCCCGGCGTGCGGGCGGCGGTCAGTACCCGGTATGGGCCGGGCATCTCCACCGGCGCCTGGGAACGGTTCAATCTTGGCGCCCGCTGCGGCGATGCGCCCGAGGCGGTCGCCGCCAACCGGGCGACCGTGCCGGCCGCGCTGGGGCTGGCGCGTGACCCGCACTGGCTGCAGCAGGTCCACGGCGTGGACGTGGCCCGGGTGGATCACCCGACCGACGCGGCGGAACCCCGGGCGGACGCATCCGTGACCCATCGGCTGGGCGAACCCCTGGCCATCCTCACTGCCGACTGCTTGCCGGTGCTTTTCTGCACGGCCGACGGCCGTGCGGTGGCCGCGGCCCACGCGGGCTGGCGGGGGCTGCAGGCCGGCGTGCTGGAAGAGACCCTCAAGGCGCTGCAGTCACCCGCTGCCGATGTCATGGCGTGGCTGGGGCCGTGCATCGGCAAGGCCAGCTATGAGGTCGGGGATGAGGTGCGTGACGCCTTCATCGCCCTCGATCACGGTGCGGTCGGTGGTTTCGAGCCCACGCGCCCAGGCCACTGGCTGTGCGACCTTGCCTGGTTGGCACGGCGCCGGCTGCAGGCGGCGGGCGTGGCCAGCATCCTTGGCGGGGAATTTGATACGCGCACCGACGACCGGTTTTATTCCTACCGGCGCGATGGCGCGCAAAGTGGTCGCTTCGCGAGCCTGATCTGGATCGAGGGCTAACCCCCCAGATCGGACCCTCACTGTGGGAGCGCACCCTGTGCGCGACTGCGCCACGCATGTCGGGGCGACGACGGCCGGGATCGCATCATCGCGACGACCGGACACCGACGAACGCCGGCAGTCCGCGGTCGCGCACAGGGTGCGCTCCCACCGGTGTCCTGAGGTCATTCGGCCAGCCGCCGCAGGAACGCATTGCGCCACGCCGTGACGTCCTGCTTTTCCAGCACGTCCATCATCAGGCGCCAGCGGCGGCGGCGTTCGTGCAGCGGCATGTCCAGCGCGACACCCAGCGCCTCGGCCACTTCCTCCGTATCCGCTGGGTTGACCAGCAGCGCTTCGCGAAGCTCCTGCGCGGCGCCCGCGAAGCGGGACAGCACGAGCACGCCGGGGTCGTCCGGGTCCTGGCTGGCGACGTACTCCTTGGCCACCAGGTTCATGCCGTCGCGCAGCGGCGTCACCAGCCCCACGCGTGCGCTGCGGTAGTAGCCGCTGAGCAGGCTGTGTGGAAAGGAGTTGTTGACGTAGCGGATCGGCACCCAGTCCGGCGCCGCATACATGCCGTTGATGTGGCCGGCCATGCGTTCGAGCTCCCGGCGGATCTGCCGGTACTCCGGCACGCCGCCGCGCGAGGGGGGAGCGATCTGCAGGAAGCTCACCTTGCGATGCAGCTGCGGTGAACGCTCGAGCAGGCGTGCATAGGCCTGGAAGCGTTCGGGCAGACCCTTGGAGTAATCCAGGCGGTCCACGCCGATGATCAGCGCGCGGCCTTCCAGGCTCTGGGTGAGGTCGTGGATTTCCTCGTGCTCGTTGGCATGGCTGGCTGATTCGGCCACCTCGGCGGTGTCGATGCCAATGGCGAACACCTCTGCGCGGAACAGGCGTCCTTCCGGCGTGCGGATGCGCCCGTCGCGGCGCATGGTCGCGCCCAGCTCGTGCAGGAAGTACTCCTCCAGCGCGCGGCGGTCGCGTGGCGTGTGCAGGCCGATCAGGTCGTAGCTCGCCAGCGTCTCCAGCAGCTCCCGGTGGCGGGGCAGGGTAATCAGCAGGCCGGCGGCCGGCAGGGGCGTATGCAGGAAGAAGCCGATGCGGTTGCGCACGCCACGCTCGCGCAGCATGGCGGCCAGCGGGATCAGGTGGTAATCGTTGATCCAGACCAGATCGTTGGGACGGATCAGCGACATCAGTCGTTCGGCGAAGACGTTGTTGACGCGCAGGTAGCCGGCCAGGTGCTTGCGGTCGTAGTCCACCAGGTCGGGCCGGTAGTGCAGCAGCGGCCATAGCGTGCGGTTGGCGAAGCCGTCGTAGAAGTCGTCGTGGTCCGCGCGGGAGAGGTCGATGGTGGCGTATTCCACCGGGCCGTCCCGCTGCTTGTGCACCTCCTCGGCGGTCTGCCGCGCGAGCTTGCCGCTCCAGCCGAACCACAGGCCTCCCCGCTCCTGCAGGGCGGCGCGCATGGCCGAGGCGAGTCCGCCGGTGGCGGTCTGGTCGGGCAGTGCGACCCGGTTGGAGACCACGATCAAACGTCCCTGATCGTTGCCCCTGCCCACCCTCATCACAATGCATCCTCCCAGCGCCGGGACAGGCGCATGGCGGCCTGGATCAGGCCCACCATCGAATAGGTCTGCGGGAAATTGCCCCAGTGCTCGCCATTGGCCGGCGCGATGTCTTCCGACAGCAGGCCCAGCGGGTTCCGTTGCGAAAGCATGTGCTCGAACATGGCGCGGGCGCGCTCCTTGCGGCCGGTGGCGGCGAGCGCCTCGATGTACCAGAACGTGCAGATGTTGAAGCTGGTTTCCGGGGCGCCGAAATCGTCCGGCGCGATATAGCGGAACAGGTAGTCGCCGCGCCCCAGCGCCTGGCCGATGGCGTCCACCGTGGCGATGAAGCGCGGGTCCATGGCAGGGATGAAGCCGATGTCGGCGAGCAGCAGCAGGCTCGCATCCAGGTGCTCGCCGTCGTAGGCATCGACGAAGGTGCCCAGGCGGTTGTTCCACGCCCGCGCCTCGATGCGCGCGTGCAGCGCCACGGCTTCGTCGTGCCAGTAGCGGGCGCGCTCGTCCAGGCCCAGCTCCGTGGCGATATGGGCCAGCCGGTCGCACGCTGCCCAGCACATGGCCGCCGAATAGGTGTGCACCGCGGCACGGCCACGGTATTCCCACAGCCCCGCGTCGGGCGTTTCGGCCACGCGCAGCGCCATCTCGCCCATGCGCTCCAGTCGCCGGAAGGTCAGTTCGTCGCCCGGGTGTTCCAGGCGGCGGTCGAAAAAGACCTGGGCCGCGGCCAGCACCACCGAACCGTAGACGTCGTTCTGGCGTTGCCGCCACGCATCGTTGCCCACCCGTACCGGCCCCATGCCGCGATACCCGGCCAGGCTGTCCACCTGGGTTTCGGGCAGCTCGTGCTCGAAGGTGATGCCGAACACTGGCCCGATCTCGTTGTCGCCGTCGGAGGCAACCAGGTTGAACACGTAGCGGATGTATTCCTCCATGCTGCGGGTTGCGCCGAGGCGGTTCAGCGCGCGCACGGTGAAGGCGGCGTCACGAAGCCAGCAATAGCGGTAGTCCCAATTGCGCTCGGAGTGCGGGGATTCGGGAATGGACGTGGTGAGCGCCGCCACGATCGCGCCGGTGGCCTCGTACTGGCACAGCTTCAGCGTGATGGCAGCGCGAATGATGGGCTCCTGCCACTCGTAAGGCACCGACAGGTTGCGTACCCATTCACGCCAGTAGCCCAGCGTGCGTTCGAGGGTGTGGTGGATGAAATCCGCCGGGCTGTGCGTGAGGGTTTCGTCGGGGCCGAACACGAAATGCGCGGGCTTCTCCAGGAAGAACGGCAAGCCCCGCTCGACCATGATGGACGCGACATCGCAGGTCAGGCGCTGCACGACGCCATCGAGCAGGAAACGGATGTGATTGCTGCCCGAGGTGGTCTGTGGCGCCTCGGCGCCATACCGGCAAAGCGGCCGCAGCAGCACGCGGATGCGCGGTGAGCCGCCGATGGGGCGTACGCGGCGGGCAAGCAGGACCGGATGGTAGAAGCGCCCCCGTGAGCGGAAGCGCGGCATGTAGTCGACGATCTCCACGCCCGCACCGCTGCGGTCGTAAAGGCGCGTCACCAGCACGGCCGTGTTCGGCATGTAGTGCTGCTCGCTGCGCTCGAGGTCTTCCAGCTCGATCGTCCAGTCGCCCCCTTCACGCCGGGGCGACAGCAGCGCGCAGAAGCTCGCATCGCCGTCGAAGCGCGGCAGGCAACACCAGACGATGCGGCCGCTCCCGTCGATCAGTGCGGCAACGCTACCGTTGCCGATGACGCCCAGTTCCAGGCTGGACAGGGCGTCAGTGTTTTCCTCCTGAGGAATGGGCATGCGAGAGGGCTCCATGCTTGAGCGCGTGCAGCACGCGGAACAGCCAGGCCCGCGCAGCGGCGGGCTCGGGCAGGGAATAGCGAGCCAGGCTTGGTTCGCGGGAACCCACGCGAATGCTCAACCCGCTCTCGAGGTTTGCCGCGGCGAAAGCGTGCTCGTCGGTCAGGTCATCGCCGAGGTACACCGGCTGGCGGCCGCGGAACGGCCACGTGGCCATCAGGGTGGTGACCGCCGAGCCCTTGTCCATGCCTTCGGGTTTCAGCTCGATCACCATGTTGCCCGGCTGCATTTCATAGCCGGCCAGCGAGGGCAGCACGTTCTGCACCTGTTCGCGCAGACGTTCAAACAGCTGCGGCGAGGTACGGCAGTGCAGGGCCACCGCCATGCCCTTGTCTTCCATCATGACGCCTGGCAACCCGGCGGCGACGCTGCCGGCAATGTCGCGCACCAGCGAGCGCCGGCTGGCGCCGATATGCACGCCACGATAACGACCGTCGGCACCGCGCAGCTCCAGCCCATGCAGGCCGGCCATGGCCCAGGGCGGGTGGTCGAACAGGTCGTCCAGGTCATCCAGCCCGCGCCCGCTCACCAGGGCCAGCGCGCCGTCGAGGGCACCATAGAGGTCTTCCACCAGTTCGCGCAGGCGCGAATCGACGCAGACCTGGTCGGGATGATCGGTGAAGTCGAGCAGCGTGCCGTCGACGTCAAGAAACAACGCCCAGCGATCTTCCACGCCTGGCAGGGGCGGAACCGGGAGGGGCAGTTGGGCGGCCATGGCAGGTTGGGACGCGGGCGATTGCACGTGCAGCAGCCTATCAAGGCGAATGTGAAGGCGAGCTATGGATGCTTGGGAAAGACGACTGAAAAAAAGGCCTACACCTGACGTTGACGCGGCTTGAATCATGCGCGGGCGAGCCGCATCTCATCGCGCAGAGGTGGCGTGGCCGCCAATCCTATTGATCGAGGGGACACCCATGAGGATGGACAAACTCACGTCGCGTTTTCAGCAGGCGTTGGCAGATGCCCAATCGCTTGCCGTCGGACGCGACAACAACATGCTTGAACCGGTGCACGTCATGGCCGCGTTGCTTGAACAGCAAGGCGGCTCGACCGCACCGCTGCTGACGCAGGCGCACGTGAACGTGCCCGCGTTGCGCCAGCGCGTGAACGAAATGGTGGACCGCCTGCCGCGCGTCACCGGACAGGAAGGCAACATCCATGTGGGCAACGAACTGACGCGCCTGCTCAACCTTACCGACAAGCTCGCACAGCAGCGCGGCGACCAGTTCATTGCCAGCGAACTGTTCGTGCTGGCCGCCCTGGAGGACAAGGGTGAACTGGGCTCGGCGCTGAAGGCTGCCGGCGCGACCAAGGCGAACCTGGAGGCCGCTATCGACAAGATGCGTGGCGGTGAAAAGGTGCAGAGCGAGAATGCCGAGGACCAGCGCCAGGCGCTGGAGAAATATTGCATCGACCTGACGGCGCGAGCCGAGTCGGGCAAGCTCGATCCGGTGATCGGCCGCGACGAGGAAATCCGCCGCACCATCCAGGTGCTGCAGCGTCGCACCAAGAACAACCCGGTGCTGATCGGCGAGCCCGGCGTGGGCAAGACGGCTATCGTCGAAGGCCTGGCGCAGCGCATCGTCAAGGGCGAGGTGCCCGAAGGCCTGCGCGACCGTCGCGTGCTTGCGCTGGACATGGGCGCCCTGATCGCCGGCGCCAAGTTCCGCGGTGAATTCGAGGAGCGCCTCAAGGCCGTGCTCAACGACCTTGCCAAGGGCGAAGGCCAGATCATCCTGTTCATCGACGAACTGCACACCATGGTCGGCGCCGGCAAGGCCGACGGCGCCATGGATGCAGGCAACATGCTCAAGCCCGCGCTGGCGCGTGGCGAACTGCATTGCATCGGCGCCACCACGCTGGACGAATACCGCAAGTACATCGAAAAGGATGCCGCGCTGGAGCGCCGCTTCCAGAAGGTCTACGTGGGCGAGCCCAGCGTGGAAGACACCATCGCTATCCTGCGCGGCCTGAAGGAACGCTACGCGGTGCACCACGGCGTGGAGATCACCGACCCGGCCATTGTTGCGGCCGCCACGTTGTCCAACCGCTACATCCCGGATCGCCAGCTGCCGGACAAGGCCATCGACCTGATGGACGAAGCCGCGTCGCGCATCCGCATGGAAATCGATTCCAAGCCGGAAGAGCTCGATCGCCTGGAGCGTCGCCTGATCCAGTTGAAGATCCAGCGCGAGATGCTGAAGAAGGAAACCGACGACGCCTCCAAGAAACGCCTGGCCGATCTTGATGCGGACATCGAAAAGCTGGAGCGAGAGTTCTCCGACCTCAACGAGATCTGGAAATCCGAAAAAGCCGCGCTGCAGGGCGCGACCAAGGTGAAGGAGCAGATCGAAGCCGCGCGCGTGGAACTGGAAACGGCCCAGCGCCATCAGGACTACGCGAAGATGAGCGAGATCCAGTACGGCAAGCTGCCGGAACTGGAAAAGCAGCTCGCCGCCGCGCAGGCCGCCGAGAAGCAGGAATTCAAGCTGGTGCAGGATCGCGTCACCGAGGAAGAGATCGCTGAGGTGGTGTCTCGCTGGACGGGCATCCCCGTCAACAAGATGCTGGAAGGCGAGCGCGACAAGCTGCTGCACATGGAAGAGGCGCTGCACAAGCGCGTGGTGGGCCAGGATGAGGCCGTGCGTGCCGTGTCCGACGCGATCCGTCGTGCGCGCGCCGGCCTGTCCGATCCCAATCGCCCGTATGGCTCGTTCCTGTTCCTTGGCCCGACGGGCGTAGGCAAGACCGAGCTGTGCAAGGCGCTCGCCGAGTTCATGTTCGACACGCAGGACGCGATGGTGCGCATCGACATGAGCGAGTTCATGGAGAAGCACTCCGTGAGCCGCCTGATCGGCGCGCCTCCGGGCTACGTGGGTTACGAGGAAGGCGGTTACCTCACCGAGGCGGTGCGTCGCCGCCCGTACAGCGTCATCCTGCTGGACGAGGTAGAGAAGGCCCATCCGGATGTGTTCAACATCCTGCTGCAGGTGCTGGACGACGGTCGCCTTACCGATGGACAGGGTCGCACGGTGGATTTCCGTAACACCGTCATCGTGATGACCTCCAACCTCGGCTCGCAGATGATCCAGGAGAACGCTGGTGACAGCGAGGCCGACTACGTGCAGATGAAGGCCGCGGTGCTGGGCGTGGTGCAGGCGCACTTCCGCCCGGAGTTCATCAACCGCCTCGACGAGCTGGTGGTGTTCCGTCCGCTGCAGAAGAAGCAGATCCGCAAGATCGCCTTGATCCAGCTGACCTATCTGGAGAAGCGCCTGACGGAGCGTGATCTGCGCATGGAGATCAGCGACAAGGCGCTGGATCTGCTGGGCAACGTGGGTTTTGATCCGGTGTATGGCGCGCGACCGCTGAAGCGGGCCATCCAGCAACAGTTGGAGAATCCGCTGGCGAAGGAGATCCTGGAAGGGAAGTTCCTTGCGGGTGACACCATTGTGGTGGATGCGAAGGATGGCCATTTGACGTTTCACAAGCAGTGATGCCTTGAAGCGTTGATGGCGAAGGGGAGCGCCCGTCCTGTGAGAGCAGGGCGGGCGTTTTGTTTCTGGGGTTGTTGTTCTTGCCGGGGGGGGCTTCTTGCTCGCTTTTTTTGGGGCACGCGAGGAGTGGTTGTGGATGGTGGTGGTTTGACGAGCGTGGTGAGAGTTGGGGTAGGGGGGGCTCACTGCTTCGTTCTTTAGCCGTCATCCCTGCGTACCCCGGAAAGGGGGCAAGGGGCGGGATCCAGAGCCTCGGTGTTTAGTTGTCGCGATACGGCGACCTGGCTCGCCTGCCGCGGGCTTCCGCCCTCCTGAAGGTGGCGAGTCCCCTGTGGGAGCGCACCCTGTGCGCGACTGCGGGGCCTCGTAGTCATCGCTCCGTTAGGTTGTCGCGCACAGGGTGCGCTCCCACAGAAAAGCGGGCGGCCGTGCGGGTTCCGACCACGCCAAAGAGCAGAGAGGCGCTGCTTTAAGTCCTCATCGCCTTGGCGCGTTGCGAAGCGCTTGGAAATACCCGCTGTGTAGAGGCGGAGGTAGCCAAGCAACAAACCGCCTCGAGCGTTCGAGCTTTTCCCTGGGCAATGCTGCCAGCTCTGGCTCTTGAGGCCATTTTCTTTGGGTTACTTTTCTTTTGGGCCAGCAAAAGAAAAGTGACTCGGCCTTCGGCAGAAGGTCGAAACGCCCGCTGCGTAAGCGGCCAGATCGCGGGATCGTCTGAGGCGACAACCAAACGCAAAGTCACTGGATCCCGGCCTGCGCCGGGATGACGGTGCTTATGGAGCGGTGGGGCTAGATGGCCCCCTTACCCGACCCTCTCCCCAACCCTCTCCCCAACCCTCTCCCCAGCCCTCTCCCCAGCCCTCTCCCCAACCCTCTCCCCAGCCCTCTCCCCAGCCCTCTCCCCAACCCTCTCCCCAGCCCTCTCCCCAACCCTCTCCCCAGCCCTCTCCCCAGCCCTCTCCCCAGCCCTCTCTCCAACCCTCTCTCCAACCCTCTCTCCAACCCTCTCTCCAACCCTTAAGGCCGCGCCCATCCACGGCCACCCCCATACCCCGGCGAGCAGCGCGCCCCCTTTCGCAAGCCCACCCTCGCCACCCCCGGCCTTCACATTTCCTTGTCTGCTACCATGCGCACCACCTGAGGTGACCAACGGCCAAACGGCCGAAGGTTGAAACGGGAATCCGGTGCGGCGCGTGAGCGCCCATTCCGGAGCTGCCCCCGCAACGGTAGGCGAGTGCGATCCAGAGAGGATCGACAGACTGACATCAAGCCACTGTGCCCCGCGCACGGGAAGGCGTCGATCTGGAAGACGTCAGCGTCTTCGCCCGCGAGCCCGGAGACCGGCCTTGAGGTACGACCAGACAGGCGGTGGGCCATGTTGGGGATGCCGTGTATCGCACGGACGCCAAGTCTCCCTCCACCTGTCCTTTATCCATGCGATCCGCGCGGGCAGGCGCGGCTGAGGAGCAATGTTTTGGCCATCCGAATTTCCACGATCCGTCGTTCCGTGCTGGCGACGGCGCTTTTGTCTGTGGTCTTCCCCGCGCTCGCGGACGAGGGAACCACCAACCTCGACGGCGTCGTCGTCACCGCCACGCGCACCGAGCAGACCCAGAGCCAGACGCTCTCGGCGGTCACCGTGATCGACCGCGCCGACATCGAACGCCTGCAGCCCTCGTCGCTGGCGGATTTGCTGCGTGGCACGCCGGGCATGCAGATCACCAACAATGGCGGTGCCGGCAAGGCCACCAGTGCCTTCCTGCGTGGTACCGAAGCAGATCACGTGCTGGTGATGATCGACGGCGTCAAGATCGGCTCGGCCACCCTGGGCACGGCCGCGCTGCAGGACATCCCGGTCGAGCAGATCGAGCGCATCGAAATCGTGCGCGGTCCGTTTTCCAGCCTGTATGGCTCGGAAGCGATCGGCGGTGTGATCCAGATCTTCACGCGTCGCCCGGAAGGCGCCTTCGTGCCGTCCTTCAGCCTGGGCGTGGGCAGCTATCGCACGCTCAACGGCTCGGCGGGTTTCGCCGGCAAGAGCGGCGATGGCTGGTACTCGCTGGAGGCGTCGCATAGCCAGACGCACGGCATCGCTGCCTGCCGATGGGGTGCGGCCGAGGTGGGTGCGGCCTGTTTTGCCGACCAGTCCAACAAGGATGGCTACCGCAACACCGCCGTGACGCTGCAGGGCGGCTACAAGTTCGACGAGCAGTGGGATGCGGACGTACGCCTGTATCGCAGCGAAGGCCACAACTACTACGCCGGTACGTACACCGACTCCGACAAGAGCGCCACCCAGGTCGTGGGCGGCAGCGTGCACTATCGCCCGGCCAGCAACGTCAAGCTGACCCTCAGTGCGGGCACCAGCGACGACTTCGAGAAGGACTATCTGCAGGGCGTGTACGTCAGCCGCTTCGACACGCACCGCGATCTGGGTTCGCTGCAGGCCGACGTCGGCTTCTGGGGTGGGCTGCTCAGCACGGGCTTCGACTGGCAGCGCGACCACGTGGACAGCACGGCGGGCTACATCAATCCGTTCACGCAGGTGCCGGTGGACGGCCGCATCAACCGTGGCGTGTTCGCGCAATGGCAGCAGACCTTCGGCAGCCAGTCGGTCCAGGCCAGCGTGCGCCACGACGACAACAGCCAGTTCGGTGGCAAGAACACCGGCAGCCTGCTGTGGGGCTGGGACTTCACCCAGACGCTGCGCCTGACGGCCAGCTATGGCACGGCGTTCAAGGCGCCGACCTTCAATGACTTGTACTACCCGTACTACGGCAACCCGGACCTCAAGCCCGAGACGTCGCAGAACATCGAACTCGGCCTGCGCGGCAGCTACGGCTGGGGCTACTGGTCGTTGAACGCGTTCCGCAACAACGTGAACAACCTCATCACCTACGATGCGTCCACGCAGGCGGCGGCCAATGTGGACAAGGCGCGCATCCGCGGCGCGGAAGGCGTGGTGAGCGGCAACGTCGCCGGCTGGCTGGTGACGGGCACGGCCACCTGGCTGGATCCGCGCGATGAATCCACCAACTACGAAGGCAAGCTGCTGCCGCGCCGTGCGCGCCAGACGGGCAACATCGACATCGATCGCACCTTCGGCGCTTTCAGCGTGGGGGGCACCTGGTTCGTGTCGGGCCGGCGCTACGACGATCTGGCCAACCAGCATCCGCTGGGCGCCTATGCGATCACCAACCTGCGCGTGGCGTACGCGATCTCGCGTGACTTCAAGCTGCAGCTGGCGCTCAACAATGCCTTCGCCAAGAGTTACGAGACGGCGTGGTATTACAACCAGCCGGGTCGTAACTACATGTTGACCCTGCGTTATCAGCCCGCGCAGTAACCCGTGACGCCGGGCCCCATGGGGGCCCGGCGTCGCGCCGCGACGTATCGATCAGGAGAGCTCCCGTGAAAGCACTGTCGGTTTCCCGTTTCAACGCGCTGTGGCTGGTGCTTATGGCCGTGATGATCGCCACGCGCTTCAAGCACTTCGGCGACATGCTGCACCTGCCCGACGCGTCGATGGCCGTGTTCTTCCTGGGCGGCCTGACCCTGCGCCGCCACTGGACCTTCGTGGTGATGGTGCTGCTTGCGGTGGCGTTGGACTGGGTGTCCATCAGCTATGCGGGCGTGAGCGACTTCTGCATCACCCTGGCCTACTCGTTCCTGCCGCTGGCCTACGCCGTGCTGTGGTACGCGGGGCGGTGGTTTGCGCCGCGCATGAGCGGAAGTGCAATGTCCTATGCCGGTGCATTCATGGTGGCGTTGTTGGCGGCCATCGGTTCGTTCGCCATCTCCAATGGCTCGTTTTACTGGCTCGGTGGCCGTTACGCGAACCCGCACATGAGTGAGTATCTGTCGCGCCTGTGGCAATGGGGTCCGCTGTTCGTGGGAACCACCATGGGCTACGTGGCGACGGCGCTGGCCTTGCAGGCAGTCGTTTCACGTGTCGCCACGCCTGCCAACGCGCAGGGAGGGGCACGGGCATGAGCGGGCACGACGAACCGATGAGTCCGGAGGAGCGTCACCGCGAGCGCATGCAGCGGAAGAAGGAACTGGTCGACCGCAAGATCGCCCGCGCCACCATCGAGCGTGGCGTGCTGGTGGTGAATACCGGCAACGGCAAAGGCAAGAGTTCCTCCGGTTTCGGCATGTTGGCGCGTTCGCTGGGGCATGGTTTCCGCTGCGGCGTGGTGCAGTTCATCAAGGGCAGTTTTTCCACCGGGGAGGAAGCCTTCTTTCGCCGTTTCCCTGAGGAACTCGACTACCACGTGATGGGCGAGGGCTACACCTGGGAAACGCAGGACAAGGCGCGCGACATCCAGGCGGCCGATGCCGCGTGGCAGGTGGCAGCGCGCATGCTGGCCGATGCGTCCTACGACTTCGTGCTGCTCGATGAGCTCAATATTGCGCTGGTGAAGGGTTACATCGACGTGGCGAAGGTATGCGATGCGTTGCGGGCACGTCCGCCGCAGCAGCACGTGGTGATCACCGGCCGCGGTGCGCCGGATGCGCTGGTCGAGCTGGCGGACACCGTCACGGAGATGCGCGTCGTGAAGCACGCCTTCCAGGCGGGCATCAAGGCGCAGAAAGGCATAGAACTCTGACGCGCCCGTCGGGCGTGGCGAGCCATTGAACCAACAGGAGTCGTCCATGACCGGCAACAACGCCTCGTGTCCCGCACTGCTGGTATCCGCACCGGCCTCGGGGCAGGGCAAGACCTCGGTGACGGCGGCGCTGGCACGCTGGCATGCACGCCAGGGCAGGCGCGTGCGCGTGTTCAAGACGGGGCCGGACTTCCTCGATCCTATGGTGCTGGAGCGCGCAAGCGGTGCGCCGGTCTACCAGCTCGACCTGTGGATGAATGGCGAGGACGACGTGCGCGCCCGCCTGCACGAGGCGGCCAAGGATGCTGATCTCATTCTTGTCGAGGGCGTGATGGGCCTGTTCGACGGCGGCCTGTCGAGCGCCGACCTTGCGCTACGCTTCGGCCTGCCGGTGCTCGCGGTGATCGACGGCTCGGCGATGGCGCAGACCTTCGGCGCGCTGGCGCTGGGGCTGGCGCGCTATCGCGATGGCCTGCGCGTGCACGGCGTGGCGGCCAACCGCGTGGGCAGCGCGTATCACGCGCAACTGCTCGCCGGGAGCCTGCCTGCTGACGTGCACTGGCTGGGCGCGCTGCCGCGCGATGAGGCGCTTGCGCTGCCCGAGCGGCACCTGGGCCTGGTGGCCGCGGCCGAGCTCGGCGACATCGATGCGCGGCTCGATGCACTGGCGGACGCCTGGGCCACCCACGCATCGGCCGAACTTCCGCCGCCGGTCACGTTTCCCGCAGCCTCGCGTGCCCCCGTGCCTCCGGCGCTGCGCGGCGTCCGCATTGCCGTGGCACGCGATGCCGCCTTCTGCTTTCTCTATCCCGCCAATCTGGATGTGCTGCGTGAGGCCGGGGCGGATATCCGCTTCTTCTCGCCGCTGGCCGGCGAGGCGCTGCCGGCGTGCGATGCGGCCTGGTTGCCCGGTGGTTATCCGGAGCTGCACCTGCTGACGTTGTCACAGCACGATGCCTTGCGCCGGGCGCTGCGCAAGCACGTCGACGCCGGTCGTCCGTTGCTCGCCGAATGCGGCGGCATGTTGTACGCGCTGGATTCGCTGGCTGATGTCGAAGGCACCGCCTTTCCGATGGCCGGCCTGCTGCGCGGAAGCGCGGCGATGCAGGCGCGCCTGGGCGGGCTGGGCATGCAGGCGGTGGCCTTGCCTGAAGGCGAGCTGCGCGGGCACACCTTCCACTATGCGCATGCGCAGATCGAGCAGGCGCCGCTGGTCATGGCGACCAATCCCGATGGTGGGCCGAGCCAGGAAGGCGTGTACCGGCGCGGGCGTTTCACGGCGAGCTTCATGCATCTTTATTTTCCGTCCCATCCCGCGGCGGCGGTGGCTCTGTTCAAGCCATGACGACGGCCCTGGCCATGGTGCTGGCGGTTTGGCTGGATGCATGGCTTGGCGAGCCGCGACGGTGGCATCCGCTGGTGCTGTTTGGACGTCTTTCCGTTTTCATCGAGTCACGCTGCCACGCCGACCGACGCGGCGCGGGCGTGCTTGCCTGGGGTCTGGCGGTGCTGCCGGCGGTAGCCCTGGCATGGCTGCTGCGCGCATGGCTGTGGCACGCAGCCCCGTGGTTGTCGTTTGCCTTCGATGTCGTCGTGCTTTACCTGGTCATCGGCCTGCGCAGCCTGGCCGACCATGCCCGGCCGGTGGCGCGTGCCTTGACGGAAGGCGATCTGGCCGCCGCCCGCACCGCCGTGGGCCGCATGGTGAGTCGTGATACCGCTGTGCTCGATGACGCGCAGGTGGCCGCGGCCGCGACGGAATCGGTGCTGGAGAACGGCAACGACGCGGTGTTCGGCGCTCTGTTCTGGTTTGCCTTGCTTGGCGCTCCCGGCGCCGTGTTGTATCGCCTGGCCAATACGCTGGATGCGATGTGGGGTTATCGCACGGAGCGGTATGAGCGCTTCGGCTGGGCGGCGGCGCGCATCGACGACGTGCTCAACTTTGTCCCGGCGCGGCTTACCGCACTCAGCTACGTGTTGCTGGGCGATGCCGCGCGCGCCTGGCGCTGCTGGCATGCGCAAGCCCCGCAGTGGGACAGCCCCAACGCGGGGCCGGTGATGGCGGCCGGCGCCGGTGCGCTGGGCGTGTGCCTCGGCGGCGCTGCGCCCTACCATGGCGTGTGGGAGTTGCGCCCCGCCTTGGGCGAAGGGAGGCCACCGGATGCGCAAGCCATCGTGCGTGCGCTGCGGCTGGTCCGGCGCGGCGTCGTCCTGTGGCTGGCTGTCATTGCACTGTTCGGTTTTGTTCGATGGAGTACAGGCCATGCTTGAACACGGCGGACGCCTGCTGCGTGCAGCGCGCGAGTACGGCATTCCGCCGGAAGACTGGCTGGACCTCTCCACCGGCATCAGCCCGCTCGCGTGGCCGGTGCCACCGCTGCCGACGTCGGTATGGCAGCGGTTGCCGGAAGACGACGATGGCCTGGTCGAGGTGGCATGCGCGTATTACGGCGCAACGCATCTGCTGCCGGTGGCCGGTTCCCAGGCCGCCATCCAGGCGCTGCCCGCGTTGCGGCGGCCGTCGCGCGTCGGTGTCATCGCGCCCGGCTATAACGAACACGCCCATGCGTGGCGCCGCGCCGGGCACGCGGTGGAAGCGCTGCCTGCGGCGACGCTGCTGGCCGAGGTATCGCGCTTTGACGTGATCGTGCTGATCCATCCCAATAATCCCGGTGGCGACCGCTTTGAACGCGCGCGCTTGCTCGCCTGTCACGAGGCCCTGGCGGCGCGGGGTGGGTGGCTGATCGTCGACGAAGCCTTCATGGACGCGACGCCGGAGGAGAGTCTTTGCCGTGAGTCGTCACGCGAAGGGCTGATCGTGCTGCGCTCTTCCGGCAAGTTCTTCGGCATGGCGGGCGCGCGTGCGGGATTCGTCGCGGCGCACCCTGCCTTGCTGGAAGCACTGCGCGAGCGGCTCGGTCCATGGACACTCAGTGGTCCGACACGCTACGCACTGAAGCAGGCGCTCGCCGATCACGCGTGGCACACCACGGCCCGTGCATGGTTGCACGCGGCCAGCGATGGCTTGTCGTCCCTGTTGTCACGACATGGCATGCCGCCCACGGCCGGTTGCGCCTTCTTCCACTGGTGGAAGAGCGCTCAGGCCGAATCCGTGCATGTGGCGCTGGCACAGCGGGGCATCCTTACGCGGTTGTTTACGACGCCGGCCAGCCTGCGGTTCGGCTTGCCCGCCGACGAAGCAGGTCTGCACCGGCTGGGCGATGCACTCGGATCACTTGAACAAGGGAGGGCTTCGCCATGAGCGGCGCCGTGTTGATGGTGCAGGGCTGCACGTCCGACGCGGGCAAGAGCACGCTGGTTGCCGGCTTGTGCCGGTGGTTGCGCCGGCGCGGCGTCGCCGTGGCGCCGTTCAAGCCGCAGAACATGGCGCTGAACTCGGCGGTGACGATCGATGGCGGCGAGATCGGGCGCGCCCAGGCCGTGCAGGCCCAGGCGGCGGGCCTGCTTCCGCATACGGATTTCAATCCCGTGCTGCTCAAGCCCAACAGCGACGTCGGCGCGCAGGTGATCGTGCACGGCCACCCCGTCGCCAACATGGATGCGCGCGACTACCACCAGTACAAGCGCATGGCGATGGACGCCGTGCTCGCCTCGCACCATCGACTGATCGACCGCTATGACGCGGTGATCGTCGAAGGCGCGGGCAGCCCGGCCGAGATCAACCTGCGCGACCGTGACATCGCCAACATGGGTTATGCAGAGGCGGTGGATTGCCCTGTCGTCCTCATTGCCGACATCGATCGTGGTGGCGTGTTCGCGCATCTGGTCGGCACGCTGGCCCTGCTGTCGGAAAGCGAGCGACGGCGCGTGGCCGGTTTCGTCATCAACCGCTTTCGCGGTGACCTTGCTCTGCTGCAACCCGGGTTGGACTGGCTTGTGCGGGAAACCGGCAAGCCGGTGCTCGGCGTGCTGCCCTACCTGCACGGCCTGCAACTGGAAGCCGAGGATGCGCTGCCGCGTGAGGTTGCCGTGAACCCGGAAGCCAGACTGCGCGTGGTGGCGCCGGTGCTGCCGCGCATCAGCAATCACACCGACTTCGATGCCTTGCGCGCCCATCCGGACGTCGGCTTCCGTTTCGTCAGTGCTGACGAAACGCACCCGCCGGCCGACCTCATCGTGCTGCCTGGCTCCAAGTCCACGCGCGCGGACCTGGCATGGCTGCGCGCGCAGGGCTGGGAACAGACCATCGCCCGCCACCTGCGCTACGGCGGGAAGCTCATCGGCATCTGCGGTGGCTTCCAGATGCTGGGGCGATTCGTGCATGATCCGCAGGGTATCGAGAGCACGCCGGGCTCGAGCGATGGACTGGGTTGGTTGCCGATGGAGACCACGCTGGAAGCGCGCAAGCAATTGCGACGCGTGGAGGGAAAGCTGGTCCTTGGAGGTGCGTGCGTGAGCGGCTATGAAATCCATTGCGGCATCAGTCGTGGTGAAGCATTGGGAAGGCCCTCGAGCATCCTTGGTCAGGGTGAGCCTGACGGCGCGTTGTCGGCCGACGGCCAGATCCTCGGCAGCTACCTGCATGGATTGTTCGACGAACCGCAAGCCCTTGCGGCCGTGCTCGCCTGGGTTGGCCTGCGCGACGCCGCGCCGCTCGACGTGCAGGGCCTGCGCGAGGCGAGCATCGACCGCGTGGCCGATGCCGTGGAAACCCATCTGGACACCCCGGCCCTGCTGCGCCTGCTGCAACCGGCGACGGAATCTGCGCCATGCGTACCTTGATCCTTGGCGGCGCCCGCTCCGGCAAGAGCGCGCTGGCCGAGCGGCTGGCGGTGGAGTCCGGGCACGAGGTGGTCTACATCGCCACCGCGCAGGCGCATGACGAGGAGATGGCGGCGCGCATTGCCCATCACCGCGCGCAGCGTCCTGCTCACTGGCTGAGCGTGGAAGAGCCGCTGGCGCTGGCCGCCGCCCTGGAAGCGCACGCGCGCCCCGGTCGCTGCGTGCTGGTGGATTGCCTCACGCTGTGGCTCAGCAACCTGTTGGGCGCGCCTGACGGCGACCGCTTCGGGCAGGAGCGCGAAGCGCTGCTCCGGCTGCTGCCTGCGCTGAAGGGGCAGGTATTGATGGTCAGCAACGAAGTGGGGTTGGGCGTCGTCCCCATGGGTGAATTGACGCGACGTTTCGTGGATGAAGCCGGACGGCTGCACCAGGCGCTCGCCGCACAGTGCGAGCGGGTGCTGTTGGTCGCCGCCGGATTGCCGATGTCCCTCAA
The DNA here is from genome assembly GCF_000725385.1 of Dyella japonica A8. Classification (NCBI taxonomy): domain Bacteria; kingdom Pseudomonadati; phylum Pseudomonadota; class Gammaproteobacteria; order Lysobacterales; family Rhodanobacteraceae; genus Dyella; species Dyella japonica. Next base: position 1,676,552 of record NZ_CP008884.1, read on the forward strand.
AGGAAGCCTTGCATGAGCCAAGACTGGCTGACCGAGCCCTGCTTCGCCATCGATGAAGCCAGCCGCGAGCGCGCGCTGGAACATCAGTCGCAGCTGACCAAGCCGCCCGGCTCACTGGGTACGCTGGAAGCCCTGGCCGTGCGCTTGGCCGGCATGCAGCACGTGGTGACGCCGTCGGTGCAGTCGGTGTGGATCAGTGTTTTCGCGGGCGATCATGGTGTGGCCGCCGAAGGCGTGTCCGCGTTTCCCCAGGTGGTCACGGGCGAGATGATCCGCAATTTCGCCAACGGCGGTGCGGCCATCAGCGTGCTTGCGCGCGGGCTTGGCGCCATGCTCGAGGTGGTGAACCTGGGCACGGTGAACGATCCGGGCGAGCTGCCTAATGTGCGTCGCGCCATCATCGCGCCGCAGACCAACAACTTCTGCGAGCGTCCCGCCATGAGCGCGATGCAGCTGGAGCTGGCGTTGCGTGCTGGTGCCGCCAGTGCGCAGGCGGCGCAGGACGCCGGCGCCAAACTGTTCATCGGCGGCGAGATGGGCATTGCCAACACCACGTCGGCCGCGGCGCTTGCCTGTGGCCTGCTGGGTGAAACCCCGGGCACCCTGGCTGGCGCGGGCACCGGCCTGGACGCGAAGGGCATCCAGCACAAGGTGGCGGTGATCGAGCGCGCACTGGCGCTTTATCCCTCCGACGACGATGACGCCCTGGCCTGGCTCAGCCGCGTGGGCGGCTTCGAAATCGCCGCCTTGTGCGGCGCGTATATCAGCGCGGCGCAGCGTGGCATTCCCATCCTGGTGGATGGCTTCATCACCACCGCCGCCGCGCTGGCGGCGGTGCGCATCAACCCGTCCAGCCGCGAGTGGATGTTCTTTGCGCATCGCTCGCGCGAACGCGGTCATGCGCGCCTGCTTTCCGTACTGGAAGCCGACCCGCTGCTCGACCTTGGCCTGCGCCTGGGCGAGGGCAGCGGCGCCGCAACGGCGGTGCCGCTGATGCGTCTGGCTTGCGACCTGCACTCCCGCATGGCGACCTTCGCACAGGCGGGGGTGAGCGGCGCATGATCGGAAAGCACATCGGCATCGACCTGTTGCGCCATGGCGACACCGGGCAGCGCAGCTATCGCGGCCAACTGGACGACAGCCTCAGCCCGCTCGGCTGGAGCCAACTGCGTGCGGCGATCTTCGGGCGCGGCTGGGATGCCATCGTGACCTCGCCGCTGCGCCGTTGTGCGGAATTTGCCCAGGAGCTTGCCGGGGCGCGCCGCGTGCCCCTGCGCATCGATCCGCGCCTGGCCGAGTACCACTTCGGCCAGTGGCAGGGCGTGCCCATTGAAACCCTAGCCCAAGAGCAGGGCGAGGCACTGACGCACTTCTGGATGAACCCGGTGGCCCACCCGCCGCCGGGTGGCGAACCCTTCGCCGCGTTTCGCGATCGCCTGTGCGCGGCATTGAACGACGTGGCCGAGGCGGCGCAGACGCAGCGCGTGCTGGTGGTGACGCACGGCGGCGTGATCAGGCTGCTGCGTTGCGAGGCGGAGGGGCGCGACTTTGGCGAGATGGCCAACATCGATGTGCCGCACGCATCGTTGCATCCGTTGCACTGGGCCGTGCCACAAGGGGCGCAGGTAGGCACGTGATGCGGGGGCTGTTCGCCGCCATCGGTTTCCTCACGCGCTTGCCGGTACCGGCGAGCGTGTTCGACGAGGAAGGTTCGCCTTCGGCGCAACTGGCGTGGTATCCGGCGGTGGGGCTGCTGATCGGTGGCCTGCTCTGGTGCCTGGCCTGGCTGTTGTCCGGGGCACCGCCGTTGCTGGCGGCGGCCCTGCTGCTGGCCGCGTGGGTGGTGCTCACCGGCGCGCTGCACCTGGATGGCCTGGCCGACAGCGCGGATGCCTGGGTGGGTGGATTGGGCGATCGCGAGCGCACCCTGACGATCATGAAGGACCCGCGCAGCGGCCCGATCGGCGTCACCGCCGTCGTGCTCGTGCTGCTGCTGAAATTCGCCGCGCTGGCCAGCCTGCCGCATCCCTCGGCGGTGATCTGGGTGGCGCCGCTGCTGGGCCGTGCCGCATTGACCCTGGCTTTCATGACGACGCCTTACGTGCGCAGCGGTGGGCTGGGCAGCGGGCTGGCCGGCGAGTCGGGCCTGGCCTGCACGGTGGCATTGCTGGCGACGACCCTCATCAGCCTGTTTGCCGGCTGGCATGGCGTGCGTGCCCTCATCGTGGCCGCGCTGGTGTTTGCCTGGTGGCGATGGACCTGCCGGCGTCGCCTCGGCGGCATGACCGGCGATACCTGCGGCGCCCTCGCCGAGCTGACGGAGATGGCCGTGCTGGTGGCGTGGGCGCTTTAGCCGCCCCTGCCACTCACAAGGGGCGCAGGCGGCCCGGATCGTTGAAATTGCGCCGTTCGGCTCGATAATGGAGAGCTGTCGCGTGGCGATGCCGGTGAGCATTCCCGGCCGGCGGCGACCGATATTCCCGGAGTTTCCATGCCTATCTACGAATTCGAATGCAGCAGTTGCGGCCACCGGTTCGACCGCCTGCAGAAGATGTCCGATCCCGATCCGTCGGTTTGCCCGGCCTGTGACGTGGCCGAAGTGAAGCGCCGCCTCAGCGCGCCGGGATTCCGCCTGGCCGGCAGCGGCTGGTACGAAACCGATTTCAAGAAAGACGGCGACAAGAAGCGGAACCTGGCGGGCGACAGCGCCGCGCCCTCGTCGGGTTCTTCCGGTTCATCCAGCTCCTCCAGCTCCTCCAGCGAAAGCTGATCCGGCGGCATGCCTGAATGCCGGATAGCCGGCCGGCAGGTTTCTGCGAGCAGTCGCAAGATATTCAAACCCGGTTGAAGATGCGCCCACTAGCGTGACGTCCCGTCACAGTGAAGGAGTGGGTGGATGTTCCGGACAAGAGCGGGTTTGATGGGTGTCGCGACGGGCCTGCTGGCGGGCCTGATGTGGGTCGTCGCACCGGTCGCCCATGCGCAGGGGCGGGACGTGGTCCGCTGCGGCAGCGAAGATGGCCGCTTCCAGCGTTGCGGGGTGCCCTGGCGTGACGCGGAAATCATCCGCCAGGAATCGAACAGCCCGTGCACGCGCGGGGAAACCTGGGGCGTCGATCGCGGTGGCCTGTGGGTGGACCGCGGTTGCCGCGGCCAGTTCGTCGAGATGGGGCGCGGCGGTTACCGTCCGCCGGATAGCGGGTATTACCCACCTTCGAACGGCGGCTATTACCCGCCGCCGGGCTATGGCCCTCCGCCGGGTTACCGCCCGCCGGACAACGGCTGGCGGCCGGGCCCTGACTGGGATCGCGAGATCCGTTTCCAGTGCGAAAGCAACGACCACCGCTACCAGTTCTGCCAGGTGGACGTGGGCGGGCGCGGCGACGTGCGCCTGCTCAGGCAGCTTTCCGGCACGGATTGCGAGGAGGGCTACAACTGGGGCTGGAACCGCGCCGGCGTGTGGGTTTCCAAGGGCTGCCGCGGCCTGTTTTCGGTGAATCGCCGCTGGTAAGTGGTTGAAACGCGGTATCGGACGTGGTTTTCGCGCCACGTCCGACACCCGCCTCCGGGCATGCCGGTGTTAACATTCCCGGTTCTTGTCCACGCATCACGCCGCCCCGCGGCCCGGAGTTCCAAGCGCATGCGCACGCATTACTGCGGCCTCATCGATGAGGCACTGGTCGGTCAGACCGTCACCCTTTGTGGCTGGGTCAACACCCTTCGCTTGCAGAGCCACGTGGCTTTCGTCGACCTGCGCGACCACGAGGGCCTTGCCCAGGTGGTGATCGAGCGCGAGAACGCCGACGCGTTCGCCGTGGCCAACGAGATCGGCAACGAATACTGCCTGCGCGTCACCGGCACCATTCGCAAGCGCCTGTCGGTGAACGACAAGCTGCGCACCGGCACGGTGGAGCTGCTGGCCGACAAGGTCGAGATCCTCAACGCCGCGAAGGACCTGCCGTTCGCGCTGCACGAGAATCCCAACGAGGACATGCGGATGACCTACCGCTACCTCGACCTGCGCCGCCCCGAGATGCAGAAGATGATGCGCACGCGCATCAAGCTGGTGCAGGCGCTGCGCCGCTACCTGGACGCGCGCGGCTTCCAGGACATCGAAACGCCCATCCTCACCAAGGCCACGCCCGAAGGCGCGCGCGACTACCTGGTGCCCAGCCGCGTGCATGCGGGCCAGTTCTACGCGCTGCCGCAGTCGCCGCAGCTGTTCAAGCAGATCCTGATGATGGCCGGCTTCGACCGCTACTATCAGATCGCCCGCTGCTTCCGCGACGAAGACCTGCGCGCCGACCGCCAGCCGGAATTCACCCAGCTCGACCTTGAGTTCGCCTTCGTCGAAGAGAAGGACGTGCAGGATTTCGTCGAGGCACTGATCCGCCATGTCTTCAAGGAAGTGGTGAGCGTCGAGCTCGACGACGTGTTCCCGCGCATGACCTGGGCCGAAGCCATGCGTCGCTTCGGTTCGGACAAGCCGGACCTGCGCATTGCGCTCGAGCTGGTCGACATCGCCGACGCCGTGAAGCATGTGGAGTTCAAGGTGTTCGCCGAACCGGCCAACGCCCAGAACGGCCGCGTCGCCGCGCTGCGCGTGCCGGGCGGCGCCACCTTCACCCGCAAGGAAATCGACCAGCTCACCGAATACGTCGCCAAGTACGGCGCGAAGGGCCTGGCCTGGCTGCGCGTGGACGATCTGTCCAAGGGCCGCGACGGCATCAACTCGCCGGTGGCCAAGTTCCTCGACGACAAGGCGCTGGAAGGGGTGCTCAAGCTCACCGGCGCCGAGAGCGGCGACATGGTGTTCTTCGGCGCGGGCACCTGGAAGGCCGTCACCGATTTCATGGGCGCCCTGCGCCTGAAGGTCGGCAAGGACCGCGGCATGGTGGAAAACACCTGGAAGCCGCTGTGGGTCACCGACTTCCCGATGTTCGAGTACGACGAGGAAGAGAAGCGCTTCGTCGCCCTGCATCACCCGTTCACCGCGCCGAAGGTGGACGACGTCGCCGACCTGCGCGCCAACGCCGCCATCGCGGTGAGCCGCGGCTACGACATGGTGCTCAACGGCAACGAGATCGGCGGCGGCTCCATCCGTATCCATCGCCCGGATATGCAGAGCACGGTGTTCGACCTGCTCGGCATCGGCCCGGAAGAGGCGGAGGCCAAGTTCGGCTTCCTGCTCAAGGCGCTGAAGTTCGGCGCGCCGCCGCACGGTGGCCTGGCCTTCGGCATCGACCGCATCGCCGCGCTGATGGCCGGCACCGAGTCGATCCGCGACGTGATCGCCTTCCCCAAGACCACCAGCGCGCAGGATCTGATGACGGATGCACCGTCGTTGGTGAGCGATGCGCAGCTCAAGGAGCTGCACGTGAAGGTGGCGGTGGAAGCCAAGCCGGCTTGATGCGGCTGGAAAGCTTTTGACCGTCATTCCGGCGCCCCCTTTTGTGGGGTGCGCCGGAATGACGAGCCGAACACGCAGGGCGCCGAGGCGCGATAGACCCCGCACCCCGTGCGCCAATCGCGGCACGGCGTCGCGACCTCATCGCAACTTTTCTTGCAGAATGGACTCATCAGAATGACCGGATGTTCTTGCCCGGTCATTCCTTCCTTCATCGATGAACGCCTCGTCCGCCCCATGACCGACCACGTCATTCTCCTGCACGGCCTGTGGATGCGCGGTTTCGCGCTCCTCATGCTGCACCGGCGGATGATGGAGGCCGGCTTTCGCGTCCATCGCTTCGACTACATGAGCGTGGCCGCGTCGCAGCCGCGCATCCTGGGCAGCTTGCAGTCGCGGGTGCAGGAGCTGGGGCAGGATGGGCATGTCGTGCATCTTGTCGGGCACAGCCTCGGCGGTTTGCTGGCCCTGCGCGCCTGCGCCGAAGGTTCCCTGCCACCCGGGCGTGTCGTCTGCCTGGGCTCGCCGCTCAAGGGCAGTGCCGCCGCGCGCCGCTTTGCGGGCATGGGGCGGGGTGGCGAGGTGCTGCTGGGCCACAATCGCGAGTTGCTGGAATACGGCTTCGACCGCTGGAGCGGCGAGCGCGAGGTCGGGGTGATCGCGGGCCGCGTCCCGCTGGGCCTGGGCGCGATGATCGGCCAGTTCGCCGGTGACAATGACGGTTGCGTGACGGTGGACGAGACCTGCCTGCCGGGCATCGCCGACCACTGCGCCATCGAAACCAACCATACGGGCCTGCTGTTTTCGCAGGAGGCCGCGCGACAGGTGACGCTGTTCCTTCAGCAGGGCCGGTTCAACCATTCCGGGGCCTGACTGGGGGCGGTTCCGCGCCTTTTCGGGTGGCGCTTGCCCGCCTGACACCCTGAAGCGATACAATTCGCGGCTTGTCCGTTCACCAGATTTGCAGGAAATGCCATGGGTAGAGGCCCGTCCATCGAAGGTCGCAAGAACGCCGAAGACGCCAAGCGCGCCAAGGTGTTCACCAAGCTGATCCGCGAAATCACCGTCGCCACCCGTGCCGGCGTGCCCGACCCTTCGCTCAATCCGCGCCTGCGCTCGGCGGTGGACAAGGCGCTGTCGGCCAACATGCCCAAGGACACCATCGAGCGTGCGATCAAGCGCGGCTCGGGTGCCGACGGCGGCGCGGCGATGGAAGAACTGCGCTACGAAGGCTACGGCCCGGGCGGCATCGCGCTCATCATCGACTGCTTCACCGACAACCCGACCCGCACCGTGGCCGACGTGCGCCATGCGCTGACCAAGCACGGCGGCAACCTGGGCACGTCCGGTTCGGTGGCTTTCCAGTTCGCCCGCGTCGGTGAGCTGGTATTCGCCACCGGTGGCGATGAAGCGGCCGAGGAGAAGGTGCTCGAGGCCGCGCTCGAAGCGGGTGCCGACGACGTGGTGAACGAGAACGGCGAAAGCACCGTGGTATGCGCGCCGGAACATTTCGAAGCCGTGCAGCAGGCGCTGACCGCCGCTGGCCTCAACGCACAGCATGCGGGCGTCGGCATGCGCCCGAGCAATCGCGTGCCGGTGCCGGAAGAAGCGCTGGAGCCGCTGCTGGACCTGCTCGAGAAGCTCGACGGCCTGGACGACGTCAGCGAGGTTTCGCATAACGCACTGCTGCCGGCCGAGGCCGCCAGCTGATTCGCTGAGCCGCTCAGGCCCGGCGTATACCGCCCATGACCCGCATCATCGGCATTGACCCGGGCAGCCAGCGCACCGGTGTCGGCATCATCGATGTCGACGCCAGTGGCAGGCTGTCCCATGTGTTCCATGGCGCGCTGGCAGTGGCTGGCGAGGCCACTTTTCCGCTGCGCCTGAAACGCATATTTGACGAGCTGTGTGACATCATCGCCGCCCATCGGCCGGACGAGTGCGGCGTGGAGCGCGTGTTCATGGCGCGCAACGCGGACTCGGCATTGAAGCTGGGGCAGGCGAGGGGCGCCGCGATCTGCGCGGTGGTCAGCCAGGGGATCGCGGTGCACGAGTACGCAGCGACGGAAGTCAAACAGGCCGTGGTCGGCAGTGGTCGCGGCGACAAGACCCAGGTGCAGCACATGATCGGCGTTCTGCTCGGACTCAAGGGGCCCCTGCAGGCCGACGCGGCGGACGCACTGGCCATTGCGGTGACCCACGCACACACCCGTGCGAGCCTCGCGCGCGTTGGCATTCCCCGTACCGCCTGGAGGCGTCGATGATCGGTCGTTTGCGCGGCACCCTCGTTTCCAAGCAGCCACCGTGGCTGATGGTGGAAGTGGGCGGCGTGGGGTACGAACTCGAAGCACCCATGTCCACCATCTACGACCTGCCGGCGACCGGCAAGGAAGTGACCCTGCTCACGCATTACGCCGTGAAGGAAGACAGCGTCGCGCTGTACGGTTTCCTGCACGAAGCCGAGCGCACCCTGTTCCGCAACCTGCAGAAGGTGAGCGGCATTGGCGCGAAGATCGCGCTGGCCGTGCTGTCGGGCGTATCCACCGGCGATTTTGCGCGCCTCGTGCAGGCGGGCGACGTGGTGGCGCTGACCAAGATCCCGGGCATCGGCAAGAAGACGGCCGAACGCATGGTGGTCGAGCTGCGCGATCGTGTGGATGGCCTGGGCACCACCTTGCCAGGCGCGCATCCGGCGACGAATGGCGCGCCGCTCGATCCGGCCGGCGAAGCCACCGTCGCGCTGCAACAGCTTGGCTACAAGCCAGCCGAAGTCACCCGTCTGGTGCAGAAGGTCGCCGCCGAAGGCGACAGCGCCGAAGCCATCATCCGCAAGGCGCTGCGCGCCGCACTAGGGAACTGAGACGTGACCCCGGATTCCACTCACGGCATGACCGACGCCGATACCAAACGCCGCCTGGCCGCACTCGCGCTTGGCGCGATCGGCGTGGTGTACGGCGACATCGGTACCAGCCCGCTGTACACCTTGCAGACCACGCTCAGCCACGACGGCATGAAGCCGACGCCGGAAAGCATCTATGGCGTGCTGTCGCTCATCTTCTGGGCGCAGATCATCGTGGTGTCGCTGAAGTACGTGGTCTTCATCATGCGCGCGGACAACAAGGGCGAGGGCGGCATCATGGCGCTGCTCGCGCTGGCCCTGCGCAGCGTGCGCGGCGATGCGCGGCAGCGCTGGTTGCTCGCCATCATCGGCATCTTCGGTGCCTCGTTGTTCTACGGTGACGGCGTGATCACGCCAGCCATCTCGGTGTTGTCGGCGGTGGAAGGCGTCAAGGTCGCCGCACCGAACCTCGAGCACTGGGTGGTGCCGATCACCGCCGTGATCTTGTTCTTCCTGTTTGCATTGCAGCGCCATGGCACGGAGCGCGTGGGCAAGCTGTTCGGCCCGGTGATGGTGGTGTGGTTCATCGTCATTGCGCTGCTTGGCGCCAACATGGTGGTGCGCAACCCGCACGTGCTGTGGGCAATCAACCCCTACTACGGCGTGAAGTTCTTCTTTACCCATGGCCTGCAGGCGTTCATCGCGCTGGGCGGCGTGGTGCTGGCATTGACCGGCGCGGAAGCGCTGTATGCCGACATGGGGCACTTCGGCAAGCGCCCGATCCGCCTCGCCTGGTTCAGCTTCGTGCTGCCTGCGCTGGTGCTCAACTATTTTGGTCAGGGCGCGCTGTTGCTCGATCACCCGGAAGCCATCGACAGCCCGTTCTTCAAACTGACGCCGGCGCCGCTGCTGCTGCCGATGATCGGTCTGGCGACCATTGCCACCGTGATCGCGTCGCAAGCGGTGATTTCCGGCGCGTTCTCCATGACCCGTGAAGCGATGTCGCTGGGCTATTCGATGCGCATGCCGGTGGTGCACACCTCGCGCGAGATGTCCGGCCAGATCTTCGTGCCCTGGGTGAACAACTTCCTGCTGATCATGGTGCTGGCCGCGGTGCTGGGCTTCCGCAGCTCGGACAACCTGAGTGCGGCCTACGGCATCGCCGTGACCGGCACCATGACCATCACCACCATCCTTGCCTTGATCGTGGCGCGTCGCCAGTGGCACTGGAGCCGCCTCACCGTCATCGTCGCGGGCCTGTTCCTGTTGACCATCGACTTCTCGTTCCTCGGCGCCAACCTGATCAAGATCGAGTTCGGCGGCTGGTTCCCGCTGGTGCTGGGCGTCGGCGTGTTCATCGTGATGACCACCTGGCGTCGCGGTCGCGAGCTGGTGGTGCGCGAGATCAAGCAGTCGGGCCTGGCGCTGCAGCCCTTCATCGAGAACATCGCTGAGCACCCGCCGCTGCGCGTGCCGGGCACCGCCGTGTTCCTTACCGCCAACCAGGCCGCCGTGCCGCATGCGCTGCTGCACAACCTCAAGCACAACAAGGTGCTGCACGAGCGCAATGTGCTGCTGACCGTGGAAATGCTGGAAACGCCCACGGCCGATCCGGGCGAGCGCATCGAAATCACCGAGCTGGGTGGTGACTTCTATGGCCTGGCCTTGCGTTTCGGCTTCGCGGAAGACCCGAATATTCCGCGCGCGTTGACCATCTGCTCCAAGAAGGGGCTGCCGTTCGACATGATGGACACCACCTTCTTCCTGTCGCGCGAAAACATCATCGCCGACGCCAAGCGGCCGGGCATGGCCTTGTGGCGCGACAAGCTGTTCGCCTTCATGGCCCGCAACGCATTGCCAGCGACGGCGTTCTTCCAGATTCCCGGCAATCGCCTGATCGAGCTGGGCGCCCAGGTCGAAATCTGACGAGAAAGGGTGCCCCAGGGCACCCTTTCTCGTTGCGGGGCCTGATCCGGAGGGCGATTTTCAAGCCTGCGTCATCCGGCTCTGCCATAATTTCGCCCCATGACCGAACACCGCATCGTTACCGCCGCCGCCCAGATGGACGACGAGGCCCTGGAAGCCTCCATCCGCCCCAAGCGGCTGACCGAGTACCTGGGCCAGCAGGCGGTGCGCGAGCAGCTGTCGATTTACATCGAAGCGGCCAAGAAGCGTGGCGGCGCACTGGACCACGTGCTGATCTTCGGGCCGCCGGGCCTTGGCAAGACCACGCTCAGCCATGTGATCGCCAACGAACTGGGCGTCAACGTGCGCTCCACCTCCGGCCCGGTGCTGGAGCGTGCCGGGGATCTGGCCGCGCTGCTGACCAACCTCGAGCCGCACGACGTCCTGTTCGTGGACGAGATCCATCGCCTCTCGCCGGTGGTGGAGGAAGTGCTCTATCCGGCGATGGAAGACTTCCAGATCGACATCATGATCGGCGAAGGTCCGGCCGCCCGCTCCATCAAGCTGGACCTGCCGCCTTTCACGCTGATCGGCGCCACCACGCGCGCAGGCCTGCTCACGGCCCCGTTGCGCGATCGCTTCGGCATCGTGCAGCGTTTGGAGTTCTATACGCCTGACGAGCTCACCGCCATCGTGCGGCGCTCGGCGCGCATCATGAACATCCCGTGCGAACTGGAAGGCGCGCAGGAAATCGCCCGACGCTCGCGCGGCACGCCGCGTATCGCCAACCGCCTGCTGCGACGCGTGCGCGATTACGCCGAAGTGCGCGCCGCTGGGCAGATCACCCGTGACGCGGCCCGTGCCGCGACGGACATGCTCAAGGTGGATGCCGAGGGCTTCGACGAGCTGGACCGCCGCCTGCTGTCCGTCATCATCGAGAGCTTCGACGGCGGCCCGGTGGGCGTCGAGTCGCTGGCGGCTGCCCTCAGCGAAGACCGCGGCACCCTCGAGGACGTGGTCGAGCCTTATCTGATCCAGCAGGGTTTCCTGGTGCGCACCGCGCGCGGCCGCATGGCCAGCGCCAAGGCCTGGCGCCACCTGGGCCTGACCCCGCCGCCGCGGCACCCGGTGGCCGCCGACCTTTTCACCGCCGGGCAAGCCGATGACTGATGCCATGCAGGCCGCCACCGACCCGTTCCAGTGGCCGGTGCGCGTCTATTGGGAAGACACCGACGCCGGCGGGGTGGTCTACCACGCCAGCTACCTGCGCTTCATGGAGCGCGCCCGCAGCGAATGGCTGCGGGCCCTGGGCATCAACCAGTCCACCGTCAAGGAAAGCACCGGGCTGGCCTTCCTGGTCCGCGAGATGCAGATCGATTTCCTGCGCGCGGCCCTGCTGGATGATGAACTGTCGGTAAGCGTCGAGGTCAAAGAGAGGCGGGCAGCCAGTATCCTTTTCGCCCAGACGATCCGCCGGGCGGACGGCGTGGAGCTGATCCGCGCGAAGGTGCGCGTGGCATGTGTCGACGTTCGCCGTATGCGCCCGGTGCAGATTCCGGCCGACCTCATCCCCGGCCTTCCCCCTCAATAAATTCAAGTACGTGCGCTGGAGAATCTTCGAGCAATGAACGGTGGACTGAACATTTTCAAGCTGATCGCGGAAGCGAGCGTTCTGGTACAGGCCGTCATGCTGGTCTTGCTGGTGTTCTCCTTCCTTTCCTGGGTGATCATCATCCGCAAGCACCAGCAGCTGAAGTCGGCGATGGAAGAGGCCGAGGGCTTCGAGGAGCGCTTCTGGTCCGGCGCCGATCTCGCCCAGCTGTTCCGCGAAGTCAGCAACCGCGGTGCGGGCAATGGCGGCATGGAAAATGTGTTCGAGTCGGGCTTCCGCGAGTTCGTGCGCCAGCGCCAGCGCCGCGTGCTTGACATGCGCATCGTCATCGAAGGTTCCGAGCGCGCCATGCGCGTGGCCGGCACCCGCGAGATCGGCCGCCTGGAACGCAACCTGGAATTCCTCGCCAACGTGGGCTCGATCAGTCCCTATGTCGGCCTGTTCGGCACCGTCATCGGCATCATGGGCGCCTTCCAGGGCCTGGGCGAGATGAAGGACGTGACCATCGCCGTGGTCGCACCGCACATTTCTGAAGCGCTGATCGCCACGGCCATGGGCCTGTTCGCCGCGATTCCGGCCGTGTGGGCGTACAACCGCTTCGCCAACAAGGTCGAGCGCGTTGCCTCGCGCTATGAGGTGTTCCAGGAGGAGTTCTCTTCGGTGCTGCAGCGTCAGATCCAGACCGACGAAGCGGCTTGAGGATCTTCAGTCATGCGTAGCTCTGCGCGCCACAAGCGCTTCAAGCTGAAATCCGAGATCAACGTCGTTCCCTACATCGACGTGATGCTGGTGCTGTTGATCATCTTCATGGTCACCGCGCCCATGATCAACAAGAACGTCGACGTGAACCTGCCACAGGCCAATGCCAAGTCGTTGCAGGACAAGAAGGACCCGGTGATCGTGGTGGTCGACAAGGACGGCCAGCTGTTCCTGACCCTGGGTACGGAAAAGCGCCAGCCCGTCGACGTCGCCACCATGCAGGCCAAGGTCAGTGCGTTCGTGAAGGTCAATCCGGAGGTCAGCGTGCTCGTCGCTGGCGACCGTGACGGCAAGTACGAAGGCGTGTACCAGGTGCTGGCCCAGTTGCAGCAGGCCGGCGTGGCCAAGGTCGGTCTGATGAGCGCGCCGGAGTCGAGCAACAAGAAATGAGGGCCGACTCCCCCAAGGGCACGTCCAAGGCGGTTGTCCTTTCCGCCATTCTCCATCTAGGCATCGTGGGCTTCCTGGCCCTCGCGGTGGTGCCGTGCTCGTTCTACGAAAGCCTGTTCGAGACCTTGCACCTGCCGGCGAGCTGGAACCCCATCACCTGTACCAAGCCGGTGTCGCTGCAAGGCGAAATCATCGAGGCCGAGCTGGTGGGCATCACGGGTGCGCCCCCGCCGAAGCACACGCCGGCCAAGCCCACGCCGAACACGGTGCCGCCGCCGCCCAGCGTGCCGCCGCCGCCATCGGAAGAAACCCCGAAGATCAAGACCCTGCCGCCGCCGCCCGAGCATCCGGATACCAAGGATCAGGAGAAGGTGGTAGCCGAGGGCATCCAGAAGGCCGAGGACGCCAAGAAGGAACAGGAAGAGAAGCAGCGCCAGCGTGCTGCCGAACTGGACGCCCAGGCGGCCAAGCACAAGCAGGAAGAGCAGAAGAAGATCGACGAGCTGTTCGCCAAGATGGACGCCGCGGACAAGTCCGTGAAGCAGGCGCAAAGCAAGGCCAAGCAGGCCAAGCAGCAGATGGAAGACCTGAAGAACGCCCAGGACAACGGCGTGGACAACGTGCCTTACGCGGCCCAGAAGCAGACCGGCGCCAATGGCCCGGATGCGAGTCTGCGTGCCCAATATCTGGCTGCGATTCAGAATACGCTCAAACAGAACTGGGTCGGCCCGGATAACATGCCGGCCAACCAGCAATGCCTGCTGCATATCGTGCAGTTGCAGGGTGGCCAGGTGGTCAGTGCCAAGGTCGACTCGAGCTGCCCATTCGATGACGCAGGGCGCAAGTCCGTCGAAGACGCGGCCATGAGGGCCAACCAGTTGCCTTACAAGGGATTTGAAAGTGTCTTTAGTCGCAACGTTGATATGTTCTTCAAGCCATAGGTGATGACCTGATGAAAAAGACTTCCCGTTATCTGGTCCTATTGCTTGGCATCCTGGGCCTGCTGTTCGCGGGCCTGGCGTCCGCGCAGACCTCCACCCTCACCGGTACGGTGGAAGGTGTGACCAAGTCGGCCACGCCGATCGTGGTCGTGCCGTTCGCGCAGGCCGGTGGCGCGCCGCTGCCCACCGACATCGCCGATGTCATGCGCAATGACTTCAACCGCTCCGGCAAATTCCGCTCGCTCGCCAAGAGCGACATCGTGGAAACGCCGTCCAAGGGTGCGGACGTCAACTTCGCCACCTGGCGCCTGCTCAAGCAGGACTACATTACGGTCGGTCGCATCAGCGATGCCGGCGGCGGCATGCTGCGCATCGAATACGAACTGTGGGACGTCAACCGTCAGCAGAACCTGCTGGCCCAGGCGTACACCGCCCCGGCCGGCGACCTGCGCGGCGTGGCCCATCAGATCGCTGACGCGATCTACGAAAAGATCACCGGCGTGCGTGGCGCGTTCTGGACCCGCATCGCCTACATCACCGCCGTGGGCCTGGGCAACAACACCACCTACTCGTTGATCGTGGCCGACTCGGACGGCTACAACCCGCAGGTCGTGGCCCGTTCGCGTGAGTCCCTGCTGTCCCCGGCCTGGTCGCCGGATGGCCGCAAGATCGCCTACGTGTCCTTCGAGAGCGGCAACTCCGCCATCTACGTGCAAGACATTACGACCGGCTCGCGTCAGCTGGTGTCGGCACGCGCCAAGGGCATCAACGGCGCGCCGTCGTTCTCGCCGGATGGCAGCAAGCTGGCCCTGGCCCTGTCCTACCAGGGCAACCCCGAGATCTACGTGATGGACGTCGGCTCCCGTTCGGAGACCCGCCTCACCAACAACCTGGCCATCGATACCGAGCCGCGCTGGACCCCGGACGGCCAGAGCATCATCTTCACCTCCGACCGTGGCGGTAAGCCCCAGCTCTACCAGATGTCGGCCGGTGGCGGCGGGGCAGAGCGCATCACCTTCCAGGGCCAGTTCAACGCCAATGCCTCGATCAGCTACGACGGCAAGCAGATCGCGATGGTGCAGGGCAACGGGAACGTGTATCGTATTGCTATCATGGATCGCAGTCTGGGTGGGCAGGTGCGCTTCATCTCGCCGGGTCCGATCGACGAAACGCCGAGTTTCGCGCCGAACGCGAGCATGTTGCTGTACGCCGCCTCCGAAGGAAGGCGTGGCGTGTTGTACGCCGTGTCCGCCGATGGTCTCGTCCGCCAGCGCCTGGTGCTGGCCGACGGCGACGTTCGCGAACCGGCTTGGGGTCCCTATCGTCAGCGATAAGCAGTTCATGCCGGGGCGCGTAAGTGTCACGGTCATGTGATCTGGACGTGAAAGCCTAGGCACACGTCGGATCAAACAGCTTGCCGGCCGCGGCACTCCGTCGCGGTTGGCGGGCCAGGTGGTTGCGAGACAGCGCGCCGCCGGCAGCAAAATGTCAAAATAACAGCCGGTTCACCGGCGAACACTGTCCCGAAACCGCAATCAATATTGACTGTCGGAACTCAAACCTGTTTGAAGGAACGTCCACCATGAATAAGACCGTTCGCGTCGCCCTGGTCGCCCTGCTCTGCGTTGGCGCGGCCGCATGCTCGAAGAAGCAGGAAGTCAAGCCGCAGCCGGCTCCGGAAGCGCCCGTGACTGCCCCGGCTCCGTCGACCGCTGGCAAGTACACCCCGGCCGATCTCGACACCGACGCCTGCCTCCGTCAGCGCGTTGTGTACTTCGATTTCGACAAGGACGAAATCAAGCCGGAGTTCCAGCAGATCATGGCGTGCCACGCCAAGTACCTGCAGGACCGCCCGATGGCCCAGATCCGTCTGGAAGGCAATGCTGACGAGCGCGGCACCCGCGAGTACAACCTCGGCCTCGGCGAGCGCCGCGGCAACGCCGTGTCCAGCGCCCTGCAGTCGAACGGCGGCTCGGCCAGCCAGATCAATGTGATCTCGTATGGCAAGGAAAAGCCGGTGTGCCGTGAGCACAACGAAGACTGCTGGAGCAAGAACCGTCGCGTCGAGATCGTCTACACGGCGAAGTAATGAAGAAGACACTGGCTAACAGCTTCACGGCCAGGATGGGCATGGCGGGCGCGATCGCGTCCGCCATGCTTTTTGGTATGCCGGCCCACGCACAGGATTCCCGCCTCAGTCTCGCCGATCGCGTATCGCGGCTTGAGCAGCAGGCGCAGAACCAGAACGGTACCGCGCTGGTCAACCAGGTCCAGGCGCTGCAGTCGCAAGTGCAGCAGATGCAGGGCCAGATCGAGGAACTGCAGCACCAGCTGCAGGAAGCCAACGACAAGAACAAGGCGCAAGCCTCGGATTTCGATTCGCGCCTGGGCCACCTCGAAAGTGGTGCCGGTGCTGCGGCTGCCAATCCGGGGAATGCCGCCAACCCGAACAATCCGCCGCCATCGGCGAACGCGGCCCCGACGCCGCCTGCGGCAGCTCCCACGCCGGCCCCGGCCGCTGCTGGCAAGCCCGCTGCGGGCAAGGCTGCGGCAACCAACAACTCGACGGCGCAGTCGGCTTACGACGATGCCTTCAAGTCGCTGCGTGCTGGCGACTACGTGAAGTCCTCGCGCGATTTCCGCAACTTCATCCAGCAATACCCGGACAGTCCGCTGCTGCCCAATGCGTTCTACTGGCTGGGCGAGTCGTACTACGCCACCAGCAACTACCAGGTGGCGATGGAAGCGTTCCAGCATCTGGTCAGCCAGTTCCCGCAGAGCGAGAAGGTGCCGGATGCGATGCTCAAGGTGGGCTACAGCCAGCTTGAGATGAAGCAGATCGATGCAGGCAAGGCCACGCTGAAGAACGTCAGCGCGAAGTATCCGGGCTCCAAGGCGGCCGGCCTGGCGCAGGAGCGCCTGCGGCGCCTGCAGGGCCAGTCGGCCAATTGAGGTTGTGGTTGTGACCGGCAGTAACGCGAGCGTGGCATCCCCCACGTCGACGCAGGCGCCCGCTGAGCGCCTGCGCATCACCGAGATCTTCCATTCGATCCAGGGCGAGGCCGATGCCATCGGCTGGCGCACGGTGTTCGTGAGGCTCACCGGTTGTCCGCTGCGCTGCGTGTGGTGCGACACCGAGTATTCCTTCTACGGCGGCAACTGGCGCGCGATCGACGACATCGTGGCCGAAGTGGCTTCGCATGGCGCCAGGCACGTCTGCGTGACCGGCGGCGAACCGCTGGCGCAGAAGCGCTGCCTGATCCTGCTCAAGCGCCTGTGCGATGCGGGCCATGATGTGTCGCTGGAAACCTCCGGTGCACTGGACGTGTCGCTGGTTGATCCGCGCGTACGCAAGGTGATGGACCTCAAGGCCCCGGATTCGGGCGAGGCCGCGCGCAACCTGTGGTCGAACCTTGAACAGCTGTTGCCGCATGACCAGGTGAAGATCGTCATCGCCAGCCGCGCCGACTACGAGTGGGCACGCGAGGTGGTGGCGGAGCATCAGATCACCGCGCGCTGCATGGTGTTGTTCTCGCCCGTCCACGGGGCCATCCAGCCGCGTGAACTGGCGGAATGGATCATCGAGGACAAGCTGGACGTGCGTTTCCAGCTGCAGCTGCACAAGCTGCTGTGGAACGACGCGCCCGGACATTGACATCAGGAATGCGTGAAGAGGAGTGAGAAGTGGGCGCGCGACGACCCGGCTCTTCCCTCACTTCTCACTCCTCTTCACTCACTTCTCGCCTTACGCGCGCTGGCCTGTCTTGCCGGTGGCGCCTGTCGGCCGGATCACCGGCCTGAACCCCTAGTGGAAGTCATCCCATGACCCAAACCTCTCCCCGCAAGGCTGTCGTGCTCGTCTCCGGCGGCATGGACTCGGCCGTCACCATCGCCATCGCCCGCGAGCAGGGCTATCAGGTGCACTCGCTCAGCGTGGCCTACGGCCAGCGCCACAGCGCCGAGCTGGCGGCCTCCGAGCGGGTGTCGCGACTGCTGGGCGCCGTGGAGCACAAGACCGTGCACGTGGACCTGCGCACCATCGGCGGCTCGGCGCTGACGGCCGACATCGACGTGCCGCTCGACCAGACGGGCGAGCAGGGCATTCCGGTGACCTACGTGCCGGCACGCAACACCATCATGCTGTCCATCGCGCTGGGCTGGGCCGAGGTGCTGGGCTCCAACGACATCTGGTGCGGCGTGAACGCGGTGGACTACTCGGGCTATCCCGACTGCCGCCCGGCCTTCATCGAGGCGTTCGAGCAGCTGGCGAACGTGGCCACCAAGGCTGGCGTGGAAGGGGCGGGCATCCGCATCCATGCCCCGCTGATGCGCATGAGCAAGGCCGACATCGCCCGCGAGGGCCAGCGCCTGGGCGTGGATTTCTCTGAGACGGTCAGCTGCTACCAGGCCGACGCCGAGGGACGCGCCTGCGGCCATTGCGACGCCTGCCGCCTGCGCGCGCAGGGCTTCAGCGCGGCCGGTCTGCCGGACCCCACCCGCTACGCCTGAACGGGCTTGCTTGTGCCGTGGGCGCCCAGCCCATAAAATGTCGGGCTTGCTTTTCAAGTGTGGGCCGTTAGCTCAGTCGGTAGAGCAGTAGACTTTTAATCTATTGGTCGATGGTTCGAATCCATCACGGCCCACCAGAACGCATGAGACCCGCGGAAACGCGGGTCTTTTTTTGCCTGTGGGAAGCCGGTTGGGCGGGAAGGGCGGCGACTCAGCTCGCCTCGCGCCACGCCGCGGCAGGTTGCTTCTGCGGGCAGGAGTGGCGCTCCAGCATCGGCATGCGCGGCAGGTCGAACCAGAAGGTGCTGCCACGCCCCGGTTCCGAACGCAGCCCGATACGGGTGCCCAGCAGGCGCGCCAGGCGTTCGGCAATGGCCAGGCCGAGGCCGTAGCCACCGCGCCGCTCGCTTTCCCCGCCCTGCAACTGCACGAACTCTTCGAAAATGCGTTGCTGATGGATCACGGCGATGCCCGGACCGTTGTCGCGCACTTCAATGCGGATGGACTGGCCGCGACGGCGTGCCGCGATGAGCACGCGTCCTTCGGGCGCATTGGCAATGGCGTTGCTGGCCAGTTGATAGAGCAGGCTGGCCGCCACATCGGCGTCGCCGTGCAACTGGTGCTGGCTGCCTCGCCAGGCCAGTGTGACGCGGTGCTGCGCGGCCTCGTGGTTGAGCGAGGTGCGATCACGCATGAACAGTTCTGCGGCGGTGAAGCCGATGGGCTTCACGGCGATCACGCCGGCGTCGAGGCGGGAGATCTCCAGCAGCGCATCCAGCAGGCGGGTCATCGACGCGATGCTGTGGCGCATCTGCTGGAACAGCGATTGCTGCTCGTTGCTGACGTTCTGGTCCAGGCCAGCCGCAAACAGTTCCAGCGCCTGCAGCGGCTGCCGGAAGTGGTGGCTGACCAGGGCAATGAACTGCGATTTGCTGCGCGTCGCCGCCTGGCTCTGGCGCAGGCGATCCAAGGCCTCGACGGCGTTGTCGTGCTGCATCGCACTCCAGTCGCGTCGCTGCTCTTCGTGCAGCTCGGAGAGGCGCTGCAGGGTTTTGCGCACTTCGATGAACTCGGCGCTGGCAGGGGTGTTGTCCAGCTGCGGATGCCGCCCATTCACCAGCTCATGCACCGCATAGCGCACCTGCGACAGCGGTTCGAGCACGCGATGGCGAATGGATACGCGGGCGAGCCACGCAAGCACCAGCACCCCGGCCACGCACAGCGCCCCCAGCAGCCAGACCATGGCCTGCGCCTGCCGCAGCGGGCGCGTGTCCACCTGCATGCTTACCCAGGACGTGGCAGTGCCGTGGGGCCTTACCTCGCTGCGGTAGGTGGTGCCGTCGCTGGACGAGGGCTTGCCGCTGCTCCACAGGGTGCCGTCGGCGCCATGCCATTCCACGCGCACCACCCGGTCGGCCTGGCCTTCCTGCAGGGTGCGGTCGAGGGCGATCTGGGGCGACAGTTCGCCGGGCACGTCGAGCTCGCCGGCCAGCCGCGCCAACCGCAGGCTGGCGGTGGAGTCCACGCGTTCGGCCAGGGCATGGCTCTGCTGCACGCACAGCGCCAGGATCAAAGCCACGGCGGCGATGGTGCTTGGCAAAACCACATCGATGAACAGGCGGGGCAGCAGTTGCGCGCGCGGCTCCATGCGTCAGGCCTCCCGGGCGCGGCCGTGCGCCGGTGGCGATGCGGGCCTGGAGTACGGGGAGACGCAGATTGACGACATGTCTTGGATCCCGGCAATCAGGGTACGAAAGGGCCCAGGGACGCACCGCGGCGCGGATAGGCCCTGGTTGGCACTCTAAAGAATCCAGAGGGCCCCTTCGATACGCACTTCGTTCTAGCGCGAGGCGCCATAGTGCTAACGGACTATGGGCCGGACGCCGTATGGTGCTGCGTTGCGGCATCCTCTGGCATGACGGCGGCCACGTTTGGCGCTACCTTGCCACCCGCACGCCCACCCCGGGCGGATTGGAGAACCCCATGTCCTCACGTTGTCGCTGGATGATCGCCGTTTCCCTGCTGGGCCTGGCCGGTGCGGCCCTGGCGCAGGATATTCCCGCCAACATGCCCAAGCGCAAGCCGGGTCTGTGGGAAATGCAGACCTCCGGCATGGGCGGACAGTCTCAGACGACCAAGTTCTGCCTTGACGCCGATACCGACACGGCGATGTACAAGATGGGCACGCACATGAGCGGCCAGATGTGCAGCAAGTTCAAGATCGACGTGCAGGGCAGCAACAAGGTGGTGACGGATGCCGTCTGCAAGATCAACACGCCCAACGGCGGGGTCGACATGACCAGCCACAGCGAGACCACCTACCAGGGCGATACCTCCTACGCGACGCAGGGCCACATCACGTACAACCCCGCCATCATGGGCCATGCGGACATGGCCATCACCAGCACCGGTCGCTGGGTCGGGCAGTGCGCCGCGGGCCAGAAGCCGGGCGACATGATCATGCCCAACGGCCAGACCATGAACATCAAGGACATGCAGGGGCACTAAGAGCCCATTCGCGACCTCCTTCAAGCGCCAGATTTCCTCACCGTCATCCCCGCGGGGACCCCACAAAACGGGATGACGGTGAAGGCAAGCAAGGTGCTACGGCGGGATTTTGAGCAGGCTCCAGGCGCCGCGGCAGTCAGGGAGTGCTGGGCGCCATCAGCTGGCGCACCAGCGCTTCGTGCTCGGCGTCGATCTTCTTGAGCCGCGTCTGCATGGCGGCATCGCTGACCCATTGCGCGCTGTAGGCGCGGCGGCGGTCCAGGTTGAACTCGATGTCGGCGAAGGGTACCAGGGCCTCGTTGCCAGCGGGGGCAAAGCCGCTGATGTCGTGGATCAGGCGCAGCTTGGCCAGTTCGGCCTGGGCGTTCCTGCCCTTCGCATACGACGTCAGCGCCGCGGCCACGCGCTGCCGCAGCTCGGCCGGAAGGTCCGTGCGGATCACCACCACGGCATGCGGAATCAGGCTGGAGGTCCACAGCACGCGCAGGCGCGCGTACTGGTCGGGAAAGCGCACCGCGAACCGTTCCAGGTCGGCGGTGTTGTTGGTGGCGATGTCCACCTCGTTGTTGGCCACGGCCAGCGCATTGTTCTGGTGGTTGTCGACCGCGACCGTGGCGAAGAAGGTGTCCGAATCCAGCCGGCGGTTGGCGAACACCTGGGTTTCGGGGACCAGATAGCCCGACACCGACAACACCTCGCCGCGTCCGTAGCGCAGCTTGCCCGGCTGTCTGAAGAGGTCGTCTAGGTGCTGCAGGGGCGAGTCCTTGACCACGATCAGCACGGAGTAATACCCGCGTGAGCCGTTGGTGCGCGTGAGCTGCGCGATCACCTGCATGCGGTCGTGCACGACCGCATCCAGCGCCAGCCGGCCGGAGACGAAGGCGAAGTCGACCCGCTCCTCGGCCATGGCCTGCCCCAGGCCCTCATAGGTGCTCACCGACAGGCTGTGGACGGGCAAGTGCAGCGTGCGGCTCAGGTCGTCGAGCATCGGGCGCCAGGCGGCGAGCGATTCGGACGGGCCACCCATGGGCAGAATGCCGAAGGTCAGGGCATTGATATGCCCGCTGTCCTGCGCCGGACCGGCCCATGCCGTGGGTGCGGCGGGCAGGGCAAGCAGGAGCAGCGCCGCCATCAGCGCTGGGATGAAGCCTCCAGGACGAGCCTTCCGGCGAGTCCTGGCGATCCTTTCTTTCGACACGGCGTGATCTCCGAACAGATCAGAGCATCCCGGCGAAACATGGGGCTGATGGCGTTGACTGGGGAGGACAGGTCCTCAGAGACCGCTGATGCGACGCGAAGCCACCACGGCCTCGACCCGGTTGCGTACGTTGAGCGCGCGGAAGATGGCGGCCAGATGGATCTTCACCGTGCCTTCGCTGATCCCCAGGTCGCGGGCAATCAGTTTGTTCGGCTTGCCCTGCGACAGCAGGCGCAGGACATCGATCTGCCGTTCGGTAAGCAGCTTGCGCAGGCGCTCTTCCAGTGAGTCGGCGGTGTTCGGCGGCGGCTGCGTGGCGGCCGACGGCGCCGGCGTGGCGGCGGCGCCATCCGTGCGTTCCTGCAGCAACAGCGGCGGCACATAAATGCCGCCCGACAGCACCAGGCGCACGGCGGACAGCATGACGTCGGGCGAATAAGCCTTCGGGATGAAACCCTGCACGCCCATGGCCAACAGGCTCTTCATGAGCGTGGCGTCTTCGGAACCCGACAGCACCATCACGGGAACGTGCGGCAGATGTTCGATGACCTCGGCCAGATGCTCGCTGCCATGCACTCCCGGCATGGCCAGGTCGATAAGCGCCAGGGACAGCGACGGTGCCTCCGGCGCATGGATCGCCTCGCGAAGCTCCGCCATGTCCATGGCAGTGACAAAATCCGTGGCCGGCCCAAGTTCGGCCAGCTTCAGCTTGACACCCTCGACGATGAGCCGATGGTCGTCCGCGATCAATATGCGCATTTCGTTCCCCATGGCGTCAGCGGCACTCCCATCGCCGCGCATCCGCCTGCGCAACATAGCCCCAGCCTGTGTGCGCGGCAACCTCAAAGCGCGTACGAACGGCATAGTCTCAACGGGGTATGGCCGCCCCGGGGCACCGGCCGTGAAAATCCGCCCACTGCAACAGGGGAGTCACTCAGGTGCCGCGCTTCGAGGGAAGCGATGGCGACTCGGGCCGGGCAAACCTTCGACATGGCCCACGCCGATCAACGAGCCCGACACCTGCATGAAAGCCACGCGTAGCGTCATCGGCCCGGCCGGGCATGAGGGCTGCCCCGCGCTCCTGCGAGCCGGCGGTGCCGGCAAGGCAGCGGGCGTGACGAGGGCGTT
Organism: Dyella japonica A8; assembly: GCF_000725385.1. Lineage (NCBI taxonomy): Bacteria > Pseudomonadati > Pseudomonadota > Gammaproteobacteria > Lysobacterales > Rhodanobacteraceae > Dyella > Dyella japonica. The sequence goes on from NZ_CP008884.1 coordinate 1,699,748, forward strand.
GACGGCCTTGCCTTTGCGGCCCAGCCCCCCAGTCGCCGTGGGGCGGATGCCGGTTTTCCGGCGCGGAGTCTCACCACGGGCAGGCGGTGGTCGGCACGAAGGCATCTATCGTCGTAGACTTCGGCGCGCGTCCCCTGCAGGCGCGGCACGTTCCTGCGGGGGCTATGGAGCAACATGCAACGGGCTCTGACGGCTATCGATGCCATGCGGCTGCTGGAATGTTTCGCCCCTTTGTTCGCCTACGGCTTGCTGATCGACGAGCAGGCGGCAACCCAGAACCTCCCCGACGACGAATGGCCGTCCATCCACGCGCGCGCGCTCGCGCTGGTGGAGCAGGGGCGTGGTGCCGCGTTCGCGCTGGGCAAGCCGCTGGCGGAGGTGGAGCTGGCGGCATTCGCGGCGGTTGCCTGGCTCGACGAGGTGGCGATGCGGTGCGGCGGCTGGGGCCATCGGGTCAGTTCGTTGCAGCAGACGCTGTTCCGCACCGGCAGTGCCGCCACGGAGTTCTTCGACCAGCTCGGCCGGCTCGGCAACAACGAGGAAGAAGTCCGCGAAGTGTTCAGCATGGCACTGCTGCTCGGCTTCTCCGGCCAGTACTACTACGAGCAGGGCGATAGCGGCGAGCTGGGGCGCATCAAGGCGCTGTACTGCCCGGCAGGCACGACGGCACAGGCCGTGCTGCAGTCGCTGCAGCGCGAGTCCGTGACGCCGCAACCCTATATGACGCCCGGGTCGCCGGTGCTGCGCCTGCCGGCGACGTGGGTGGGGCGCCGCCTGGCGCAGCTGGTCGCCGCCGTGGTGGTGGTGCTGGTGTTCGTCGCCTTCGTGGCACCGGTCTTCAGTCAGGCAGTGTCCGAGCAGGCATGGTTCGTGGGCGGCATCGTAGTGGCCGTGCTGGGGCTGCTTGGCTGGACGGGCGTGCTCGCCTGGCAGTCGCTGGTGATGATGCGCGCACACACGCGTGTGGCGGACAGTACCGAGGCCGGCTACGGCATCGGCAGTTTTTCCGCCGTGGTGACGGACGCCGCCCGCCGCCTGCGTGGCGCCTTGCTCCATCCCTTCCGCCGGCGTGGCGAATGGCGACAGCTGTCCCGCCATCCCTGGCTGCTGTTTGTGGGCGACAGCGCGGCCGATGTGCGCTCCCTGCTCCAGGCTGCCGTGGTTTCGCCCCATGCGCGGGAGCTGTCCCGCGCCAGCGATACACCCTGGCATTGGTGGGTGTTCCGCTCGTTGGTGGCGATCGAGCCCGGTCCGCGCCTCTCGCATCCGCACGCCACCATCGGCGAGGGCGATGCGCCGTGGACGAAAGCCTTGTCCCTGCTGGCCAGGGAGCGTCGCAAGCTTCCGCTCGATGGGCTGGTGGTCTGTATGGCGGCGCAGAGCCTGCGCGAGGCGGAGGGGGCAGTCGCCTCCCATGCCGATCGCCTGCACCGGCTGGCCGACGAAGCGACACGCCTCCTGCAGTTGCAGCTGCCGGTTTACGTGGTGGTGACCGGGCTGGAAGCCTTGCCGGGCCACGGTGCCTTCCGCGCCGCGCTGCCCTCGTCGGTGTTTCGTCGCGTGCTGGGATGGCGCCACGCGAACCCGGTACGCGACGGCATGCTGGATGGACGTATGGACGTCCATGCCGACATGGTGTCCGGTCGCCTGATTTCCGCTGCGCTCGCCGTGCTGGCGGTGGAGCGCGATCCGCACCGGCGTCGCGAGGCATTTGCCTTTCTCCAGGCGCTGCAGGGTTTGCAGCGTGGGCTGCACACGTTCGTGGAACGGCTCCAGGCCAACGACGCCGGTGGCGAGCATCGCCTGTACTGGCAGGGGCTGTATGTCACGGGCGGCTCGCGCGGCGAGGCGCCGGGCGGCGACTTCGTCGACGATCTTTTCCATCGCTTCCTGCCCGCCGACCGGGTGCTCGCACGTCGCGTGGCGCCCAAGGGTTAAGAGCGGCTGACAAAACCCTGTGATGTTTCAATATCGTCATTCCCGCGAAAGCGGGAGGCGCTGTATCAACAGCCGAATGGCTGGTCATCCAGCGCCTTTTAAACGCCATCGAAAGCTGAAAGTCACTGGATGACCAGCCGTTCGGCTGTTGAAAGACGCCTCCCGCTTTCGCGGGAATGACGATGAGGGGGGCGATGAGGGGGAATGACGATGAGGGGGAATGAGCGTTCAAGCAAGATCGTGAACAGGCTCTAAGCCGCTCTAAGTCCGCCTCTCGTCGCTGTGGTGTTCAGGCGGCGGCGCGCGATGCGCTCCACGCGGCCATCAAGGCTTCCCGCAGCTGTTCCGGCGATACGGGCTTGTAGAGCACGGGTATCCGCGCGGCCATGATTTCGCGCAGCCTGTCGCTGCGGGTTTCGCCCGTGATGAGCAGGCGCGAGAACGGGGGAATGCCGTCGATCTGGTAGTGGGCGTCCAGCGCGGCCAGCACGTCGAGGCCGCTTTCGCCGTCGCGCAGGCGCAGGTCGGAGATCACGATATCCGGCGGCACGTTCCATTCCTCCGCCGCCTGCAGCGCCTGCACGCGGTCCTCGGCGACGGCCACCTCGCAGCCCCAGCTCGCCAGCAGGTAACGGATGCCGGACAAGATGGCCGGCTCGTCGTCGATCACCAGCACGCGCATGCCAGAGACGTCGGGCGACGGTTCATGGCCACCGGCCGCCGGCAGCTGCTGCGCGGGCACTTCGGGCAGGTGGAAGGTGAATACGCTGCCATGCCCCGGCTTCGATTTCAGTTGCACCCGCGTGTCGAGCAGTTCGGCCAGGCGCTGTACGGTGGCAAGGCCAAGGCCGAGGCCGCGACGGCGTCCCGCGTCGTGCTCGTTGCTGTGGCATTCCACGCGGTAGAACTCGTCGAACACGCGCACCTGGTGTTCCGGCGCGATGCCGCTGCCGGTATCCCACACGTCCACGCGCACGGTGCCGTCCTCGCGGCGGCGCGCCACGACCAGTACGCCGCCGCGACTGGTATAGCGCAGCGCGTTGCTCACCAGGTTGTTGAGGATGCGCGAAAGCATCGTGCGGTCGCTGCGCACCCACAGGTGGGTGGCGCGCATGATCAGGCGCAGGCCATGCTGCTCGGCGATCATGCGGAAGTTGCGGCTTACTTCCTGGAACACATGGTCGAGCGGGAATTCCGCGATCTCGATCTGCATGGCGCCGGTTTCCAGACGCGACAGGTCGAGCAGCTCGCTGAAGAGATGGTCCAGTGCCTCCACGCATTCCTGGATGTGCGCGATGCGGTCCAGCCGGATCGGGTCGCGCTCGTCCTCGGCCAGCGCCGAGGAGAACAGGGTCAACGCATACAGCGGCTGGCGCAGGTCGTGCGATGCGGCGGCGAGAAAGCGTGCCTTGGCGACGCTGGCGGCTTCGAGCGCAGCGTTCTTGCGTGCCAGTTCCACGGTGGCGTGCTCGATCTCGCGCTCCATGCCGCGTTGCACGTCGAACAGCGCCATGGCCGCGCTGTTGAAGCCGCGTTGCAGTTCGCCGATCTCGGTCTGGTCGGTGACCTCCACCTCGACGCGGCGATCACCGCGGCCCAGCTGATGCACGGCGTCGACGAGGCGGCGCAGCGGGGCGCTGATCCAGCGGGCTGCCTGCCAGGCGATGATCGCCGCCAGTATCAGGCTGATCGCCAGGGCAATCAGCGCGTGCCGGAGGCTGGCCTGCTGCATGGCGATGGCATCGCGCAGGCTCACGTCGATCACCACCGAGCCGAGCACCGGCAGGCCGGGGCGCTCCGTGTCCACCACGTCGCGCACCACGGTCAGGCTTTCGTTGTTGTCGGCGCCGCTGCGACCCAGGCTGTCCGCCAGGATCTCGCCGTCGGCGGCGCGGATCTGCACGCGGGCGACATGGGGCAGGTCACCGATGGATTCGGCGATGCGCACCAGCTCGCGCCGTTGCATGTCGCGCAGCGGCGCGGCCGTTACCGATGCCGCCTGGGTGGCAATGGCATCGGCCGTGTTCTGCTCCATGCTGCGCAGGGTCATCAGCTGCTGCGGCGCGAGCATGGCGACCAGCAGCGTGGCCGTCACCAGGGTGGGCACGAGGGTCACCAGCGCAAGCCGCTGCATCAGCGACGTGCGACGCCACCATTGCACCGTCCGCGAGTTGGCCCCTGTACCCATCGGATCCCCTTGCACGCGTGAAGCGTCAGGCGGAATCAGCCTAGCGCGATTTTTCAGATGAGACAGCAGGCCGACTGGTGTAGCCGCGTTGGCCAAGGTGGCCGCGGAATTCAATCCTGGCGCGGGTTTGCCTCGTTGGCCATGACGGCCTGGTGACGACGACGGGTAAACCGTTCGACCAATAGCGGCAGCAGGGCCAGCACGGCAATGGCGGTGAGGGGCATCCAGATGCCTCGTTGCATCAGCAGGCCCGGCCCGAACTGGCCGTGGCTCTTGGCCAGGGCTTCGCCCAGGCCGGCGCCGATCGATGTCTCGAACACCAGGGAGACGGTTCCGCCCAGCCAGCTGGCGCCCAGGAACAGCCACAGCGGGCAGCGCAGCCACGCCAGCGCGACCGTGACCAGGCCGAACGGCGCCACCGGCACAAAGCGCAGGAACATGGTGTAGGCCACAGGGTGCCGCTCGAACCCGTGATGCAGCTTGTCGACCAGGGCAGGCGGATGCTTGCTGCCGGCGCCGAAGGCATAACGGCTGGCCAGGAACAGGATCAGCGTGCCCAGGGTCAGGCCGATGGACGAGTAGATGGTGCCTTCCACCGCACCGAAGGCGAAGCCGCCGGCGATGATGATGATCACCGTGCCCGGGATGCCCGTGGACATCGCCAGCGTGAGCAGCCCGATGTAGGTGATCCTGCTAAGCCAGGGGGCGGTATCGATGTCGGCGCGCATCTGCGCCTGGTGCTGCACCAGCTGTTCCGGGTGCAGCCGGTCCATCAGGCCCGAGCTGAACAAGGCGATGCCGGCGATCACCAGCAGGATCAGCGGCAGGGCGGCGCGCAGGCGGCTCAATAGTGCTGCCCGCTCTGGCCGTAGGCGGCCAGTACGCCGCGCGCCTGCTCGCGCAGGATGTCGCGGCGCACGGCGATACCGCGGCGCTCGAGCTCGCCGATCCAGTCCGCCGGCAGCGGGCCTTCGTCGAACTCGGTGAGTTCTTCCACGTCCTCGGCGCGCGCGCCGATCAGCAGCTCGTCCACGCCGGCCCACACGGTGGCCCCGTAGCACTGGCAGCAGGGTTGCGCACTGGTGGCCAGCGCGTAGCGGCCGCCATCCGCATTGAGACGGAAGGCGGCAAGGCGTTGCTGCGCGCTCATGTAGGCCATCATTTCGGCGTGCGCGACAGAGCAGGTCTGCGGCACCACGCGGTTGACGCCCACCGACACCACGCGGCCGTGACCGTCGAACACCGCCGCGCCGAACGGGCCGCCATGGCTGCGCTCGACATTCAGGCGCGAGAGTTCAATGGCCAGCGCCACGCGTTCCTCGTCGGTGGTGTAACGCTTGTTGGTGTCGACCACATCGCCGATCCACGGCGGCAGGGTCAGGTGAATCTGTTGGCGCAGCATGAAACGGTCCTTGTGATGCGGATGTCAGGCCTGTTTCGTGGTCCACGCGTCACGCAGGGTGACGGTGCGGTTGAACACCGGCCTGGCGGCCGTGTGGTCGATGCGGTCGGCCACGAAGTAACCCAGGCGCTCGAACTGGAAGCGCTGCTCCGGGTCGACATTCGCCGCGGCCGGCTCGAGCCACGCCGTGACCACGCGCTTGGCCTCCGGGTTGATGTGCTCGATCCAGGTCTTGCCGTCGGTTTCATCGTCCGGGTCGGCCACGTTGAACAGGCGGTCGTACACGCGCACCTCGGTGGCGACGCCGTGCTTGGCGCTCACCCAGTGAATGGTGCCCTTCACCTTGCGGTCGGCGCCCGGCATGCCCTGGCGCGATTCGAGGTCGAGCGTGCCATGCAGTTCCGTGACGTTGCCGTCAGCGTCCTTCACCATCGCCTCGCACTTCACGATACCCACGCCGCGCAGGCGCACTTCGCCTTCCGGCTTGAGACGATGGAAGCCCTTCGGCGGCACCTCGGCAAAGTCGTCGCGCTCGATCCACAGCTCGCGCGAGAACGGCACTTCACGCGTGCCGAAGCTCTCGTCCTTGGGATGATTGGAGAACGTCAGCGTCTCTTCGTGGCCTTCCGGCAGGTTGGTGATGACCAACTTCAGCGGATCGAGCACGGCCATGCGGCGCGGCGCGGAGGCGTCGAGATCCTCGCGCACGCAATTCTCGAGAATGGAGTAGTCGATGATGCTGTTCTGCTTGCTCACGCCCAGCCGCTCGATGAGCAGGCGCAGGCCGCCCGGCGTGAAGCCGCGACGACGCAGGCCACGCAGCGTGTTCATGCGCGGATCGTCCCAGCCGTCCACCAGGTTCTCGTTCACCAGCTGGGCGAGCTTGCGCTTGCTGGTGATGGAGTAGGACAGGTTCAGGCGCGAGAACTCGATCTGTCGCGGCTTGGCCGGCTCCGTGCGGAAACCGCCTTCGCGCAGGTGCTGCCACAGCTCCGGATGGTTGACCAGGTCGACCTTGTCGACGAACCAGTCGTACAGCGGGCGATGGTCTTCGAATTCCAGCGTGCACAGCGAATGCGTGATGCCTTCCAGCGCATCGGACAGACAGTGCGCGTAGTCGTACATCGGGTAGATCGGCCACGCATCGCCGGTGTTCTGGTGCGGCACCTTGCGGATGCGGTAGATGGCCGGGTCGCGCATGTTCATGTTGCCCGAGGCCATGTCGATCTTCGCGCGCAGCGTCTTGGCGCCATCAGCGAACTCGCCTTCGCGCATGCGGCGGAACAGGTCGAGGTTCTCCTCCACGCTGCGCTCGCGGAACGGCGAGTTGCGACCCGGCTCGGTCAGCGTGCCGCGATAGGCGCGCATGTCTTCCGGGCTCAGGTCGTCCACGTAGGCCACGCCGTCCCTTATCAGCTTCACCGCCGCGTCGTAGAACACCTCGAAGTAGTCCGAGGCGTGGCGCAGGTCGTGCCACTCGTAGCCCAGCCAGCGCACGTCGTCCTTGATGCCCTCGACGAACTCCGGGTCTTCCTTGCCGGGGTTGGTGTCGTCCAGGCGCAGGTTGCACCAGCCGGTGAACTCGCTGGCAATGCCGAAGTTCAGGCAGATCGCCTTGGCGTGGCCGATATGCAGGTAGCCGTTGGGCTCGGGCGGGAAGCGCGTGCGGATGGCGTGATGCTTACCGCTGGCCAGGTCCTCGCGGATGATCTGGCGGATGAAGTCCCTTTGAACATCGGCGCGTTGCCCCTCGGCCTGCGCGGCAGCGGGCGAGATGACGGGTTCAACGGCGGTGTTTTCGGTAGACATCGGAGCGAGGCTCGTACGCGGTGGTGGAAACAGGGGAGTTTACCCTGTCCTTAGGTGGGGGTGTTTTACCGGCTTTTCAGCCGCCGGGCCCAGTGGCCAAAGGGCGGCAAATGGCCGCGAACGGTCGTCTTCACCCCGGCAACACGCCTGTGACAAGAACTTGCCCTCATCCCGCCCCGGCGCTAGCGTGGCCCCATGCGCATTGCCTACCGAGCCGAAAGCCTGATCGACGCCCATCTGGTGAAGGATGCGCTGGAGCGCGCGGAGATCCCTGCCTTCGTGTCCGGCGAATACCTGACCGGGGCCGTCGGGCAGTTGCCCGCCCTGGACTACGTGGCCGTGCTGGTTCCCGAGGCCAGCCAAGAGGCCGCCGAGCAAGTGGTGCGGGAGGTGGAGCGGGATCTGCGGGAGGCTCGCCTCGCGCTGAGCGACCCGGACGAAGACCCCGACGCGCCGTATCCCGCTTTTTGCTGAACGCACCCCCCGGTAGACGACGCCGTTGCCGTGCCCGGTGGCCCGGCAGCGACGCGTTATCCTGCCCTGCGGCCGTCCTGACCCTGCGGAGTGACAGACCTTGGATACCTCGCTGCAACAGATCGCGTCGCTGATCCGCGACGTGCCGGATTTCCCCAAGCCCGGCGTGATGTTCCGCGACATCACACCGCTGCTGGCCGATGCCGGCGGTTTCGCGCGTTGCATCGACGCCCTGGCGCAGCCGTGGCAGGGCAGCGGCGTGCAGGCAGTCTGCGGCATCGAATCGCGCGGCTTCATCTTTGGCGCGGCGCTGGCGCAGAAGCTGCACGCGGGTTTCGTGCCCTTGCGCAAGCCCAACAAACTCCCGCCCCCTGTCGTGTCGGTGGACTACCAGCTCGAATATGGCGTGGATCGCCTGGAGGCGCGCAACGACGCCCTGCGGCCTGGCGAGCGGGTGCTTATTGTCGATGACGTATTGGCGACAGGCGGCACGTTGGCCGCAGCGCGCGCACTGGTGTTGAAACTCGGCGCGCAACTAGTCGGGGCGAGTGTGGTGATCGAACTGGCTGCATTGCAGGGGCGTGCGCGCTGGCCGGACGAGGGTGCGCCGCTGCATGCCTTGCTGCGTTACTGAGTGCAGGGCCGGCGCGTCGCGCCCTTGATTTGCCCGGCGGATGCGGCGAAGAGCCGTCGCGCACAGGGTGCGCTCCCACAGGGACTCGCCGGCTTGTCTGTGGGAGCGCACCCTGTGCGCGACGGGACTCGCCGAATCGCCGCAGATCACGCCGCCAGCCCCACGCGCTCCACATAAACCCGCACGCCCCCTCACCGGCGTCGTCGCGCGTCAACGAGCCGGCGTTCGCGCGGGCTTGGCTTCGAGAATATCCGGCTGCAGCAGGCCAGCAGGCAGGTCGCGAATCACCGCCGCAAAGCGCTCCAGGAACGTGCCCATCGACGAACTCTTGCGCCACACCAGTGCGATGCGCCGGCTCGGCGGGCGCCCTGCAAATTCCAGCAGGTGCACGTTGTCCGTGCGCGCCACCGGCGGCTTGATGGCGAGTGTCGGCAGCAGCGTGATGCCGACGTTCGCCGCCACCATCTGGCGCAGTGTTTCCAGGCTGGTGGCGCGGAAACCCGAACGCTCGCCGGCACCGGCCAGCTGGCAGACTTCCAGCGCCTGGTCGCGCATGCAGTGACCATCTTCGAGCAACAGCAGGCTTTCGTCTTCCAGATCGTCAAGCTTCAGGCGCTTCTGCTTGTGCGCGAGCGGGTGGTCCTCCGGCACCGCGAGTACGAAGGGCTCCTCGAACAGGAATTCCGAATGCAGGCTTTCTTCGTGCAGCGGCAGCGCGAGGATGCCCACGTCCAGCGAACCCTCGCGCAGCATGCGGATGACCTGCTCGGTTTTCTCCTCCACCAGCAGCAGCTCCAGCCTCGGGAACTGCTTGCGTACCAGCGGCACCAGATGGGGCAGCAGGTAAGGGCCCAGCGTAGGGAAGATACCCAGGCGCAACGTGCCCGACTCCGGATCGCGCGTGCGCTGCGCAATGGCCTTGATCTCTTCGATCTCCGACAGCACGCCACGCGCACGGCGCGCGATCTCTCGCCCGGTTTCCGTCAGCAGCACCTTGCGCGGCGTGCGCTCCACCAGCGCCACGCCCAGCTCATCCTCCAGCTTCTTGATCTGGGTGGACAAGGTCGGCTGGCTCACGAAGCTCGCCTCGGCGGCGCGTCCGAAATGCCGGTGCTCAGCGAGGGCGACGAGGTAGTGCAGGTCACGCAGGTTCATGGTCAGCTGCCCCGGGATTGCCGATAGGTTGTGTCTATCATATTGGTGGTTGTCATCGGCGGAGGCAATGCCCGCCCAATGAATTCGTTAGGGGCACTCCTATGGCTACGGGCACCCTTCTATCCGTCATCCCAGCGAAAGCTGGGATCCAGCGTCTTTAGTCCATTGATAGCCGCGCCAGGGGGCAAAGTCACTGGATCCCAGCCTTCGCTGGGATGACGAGCGAAAGAGCTGCCATCGAGGCAAAGACGAAGTCGCTGGATGACCAGCCATAAGACTGTTGAAGATCGCCTCCAGCCTTCGCTGGGATGACGAGCGAAAGAACAGCCGCCGAATCATGGTAGCCGCGCAAAAAAAATGCCCCGGCATGCACCGGGGCAAAGGTCGGGTGACAACTGTTTTTTTGCTCAGAACTCCTGACTGAAGCGGATACCCACGGTGCGCGGCTGGTTCATGACGGTGTAGACCTGCCCGTCCGGATACCCGGGCACCACGTTGTGGGCGGCACAGGTCGCGGCGGCGCATTCGGTGTAGCGGAACAGCTGGCCCCGCTTGTCGAAGGCGTTGTTGACGTACAGATCCAGAGACATGCCGTGGTACTTCGCGCCAGCGGAAAAATCCGCCGTGGTGTAGGCCGGCATGTTGCCGACCAGGTCGTTGGCGAAGACGCGAAGGTCCGAACTGCGCTCGCCCACATGCACCACCGCGACCTGCCCGAACACCTCGTAGTCGCCGATGTTGGTGGTGTAGCGGGCGTTGAGGTTGTACTTCAGCTTCGGCGTCACCGGCAGGCGTGTTCCCTTGGGCGCTAGCGGGCCGGTCACCACGGCACCGGTGATCGGGTTGATCGAACCGGCGGGGCAGTTGGAGATCGGGTTGCCGCTGGTGTCGGTGAAGCCGCAGTAGTCCTGCGTCAGCTTAGCGTCGTAGTAGGCCATGCCCGCACCGATCTGCAGGTTGTACGTGGCCGCCCAGTTCACGTCCTGCTCGATGCCGTTGATGCGCGCCTGTCCCGCGTTGCGGATTTCGGTGAGGCCGTTGGCGCCGAGGATGCTGAACTGGAAGTCCTTCCATTTCTCGCGGAACACCGCGCCGTTGTACGACAGCCGGTGGTCGAACCAGGTGGTCTTCCAGCCAAGCTCATAGTTGGTGAGGAAGTCCGACTTGTACGGCGGCAGCGAACCACGGCGATTGATGCCGCCGGGCCGGAAGCCCTGCGACCAGGTGCCGTAAATCATCTTGTCCGGCGAGATCTGCCAGGTCAGGTTGGCCTTGCCCAGCGAATCGGTCTCCTTGGTGGCCTTGTCGAAATCCATGCACGGCGCGCCGTGGAACGGGTTCGACGAGGTGCAGCCGGCCACGCCATAGGTCGACGTGGGCGAGAAGCCCGCGCTGAAACCGTAGAAGCCCTTCAGGCTGTTGTTGGTGTGGAACCAGCGCCCGCCGACGGTGCCGATAAGCGTTTCCGGAATGAAGTCGTACGACAGCTCGCCGAACAACGCTTCATCGCGATCGACGCGCTCCTGCTGGGTCAACCACAGCGTGTTCGGCCAGCCCGGTACGGACAGCGAATTGGCCAGGCCATTGATCAGGTAATCCTGCTGGATCTCGTGCACCTGCCGCTGGAAGAACACGCCGCCCACCACGCGCAGGCGCTCGTCCGCCGGCGAGGCGATACGCAGCTCGTGGCTTTGCTTGGTGTAGTGGTTGTGCGCCTGGATGTACTGCGACGGGTTGATCAGGTTGCCGGCGTTGTCCTGGATGTAAGCGCCGTAGTGGGCGATGGTGTCGTACCAGAACGAGTAGTCGCTGTAGTCGTTGTCTTCTTCCTGGCTGCGCGTCAGGTGCGAGTACGCATAAGTCAGGTCGAAATTGCCGATCTTGCCTTCCACCGTCAGCGCCGCCTGCACCCAGCGGTCATTGGCGTAGTCGGGGTAGTAGTGCGTCAATGCCAGTGAGCCCACCTGCGGGTCGCTGGCGAAGTTGCCGTTGGTGATGGTGTGCTGCCCCATGACGGTGGGGCTGATCGACCAGTCGTCGTTGATGTTGTATTTCAACGCCAGGCGGCCACCCTGGATGTCGACGTCGTTGTAGTCCTTCTTGGCCTGGCCGGTACACACCAGGCTGGGCGGGTTGGAGCAGCCCTTGGCGTTGCTCACCGTGATGCCCGAGGTCGGGAACGTGCGGGAGCCTACTTCGTTGTTGATATACCCCGCGTCGTGCTCGTCCCACCCAACCAGGCGAATCGCGGCGTTCGACGACATGGGAATATTGACCATGCCTTCCGCGGTATAGCCCACGCCGCCGTGATCGACGGAGTTCACACCCGCGCTGTAGCTGGCGGCGAAACCGCTGGGGTCGGGCTTGTTGGTGATGATGCGTATCGCACCGGCTTCGGCGCTGGCGCCATACAGGGTGCCCTGCGGGCCCGACAGCGATTCGACGCGCGCGATGTCATACATGTGCACATCGAGCGGTCCCTGGATGGTGGTGATCGGCTGCTCATCCAGGTACACGCCCACGCTTGGCATCGAACCGGAATGGTTGCCGTCGCCGCCGCTGGCCACGCCGCGCATGTAGATCAGCGCAAAGCCCGGGCCGTACGTCTGGTACGACACGCTGGGCAGGTATTTCACATAGTCGTTGAAATTCTGGACGTGAAGTTCCTGCAGTTTGTCCGTATCCAGCACCTGCAGGCTGATCGGCACTTTCTGCAGGTTTTCCTCGCGCTTCTGCGCCGTGACCGTCACCGCGCTCAGTGTCTTGGTTTTCTCCAGCGGGCCCGGTGCCGGATTGCTGGCCGGGTTCTGCCCGGCGTCCTGCGCCACGGCGGGTGACGCCATGGCAAGGCAGATCGCCGCCGCCAGCGGCAACCGGGACAACGTGATGTGCCGCGTACTTGTCGGCCCCCTCAGCCTGACTTTGTGCATCGACTTCCCTCCCCAACAAAAACGGCGACTGATGGTTATCTGTTATGTCGCCTCGCACGCCGGTGCGTCGGGATAGCTCCCCAGCACCGGCCCCAATACTTCCTCCAGCGGTGCCAGCCATGGCGAGTAGTGCCGCCAGTGATCCACGCCTTCGCGGTAGATCGGCTGGCGCACCTGTTCCGAACTTGCGGTGCGCACCGGCCTGTCGTTCTGGAAGAACCGCAGGCAGGACGCTTCAAAGGGCAGGCCGCAGTAGTCGAGCAGACGCCGGATCTCCCCTTCCGTGTCCTCGACCATGCGTTCGTACACGACGCGGTGGATGCGGCCCGGCAACACCGCGTCGTAGTGCGCCATCAACGACACGTAGTCGCGGTAATAGCGCCCGATGTCTTCCAGGCTGTAACTGAAGCTCTGGCCGCGCGCGAAATGCTGCTTGAAGCCTGAAAAGCAGCACGCCAGCGGATGGCGTCGCGCATCGATGATCCTGGCGTTGGGCAGCATCAGGTGGATCAGGCCGATGTGCATGAAGTTGTTCGGCATCTTGTCGATAAACAGCGGTGCCGAGGTCTTGCGCTGGATGCGCGTGTGGGCCAGGTAACGCTCGCCAAGATCGCGCAGCGCCGCCGCGTCCAGCGTCGCCAGCACATCGTGGTAGGGCGCGTCGCTTTCCGCCTCGCCGCGCTCGCGCAATACGCGCGTGATCGAGGTGATCTCCGGCAACTCCATCGTGCCTTCCACCTGGCTGTGGCTCGACAGGATCTGCTCGATCAGGGTGGAGCCGGCGCGCGGCAGGCCGACGATGAAAATGGGGTCGCGCGCCTCGCTGCCCATGCCGGCGCGCGCATCGAAGAATTGGTGCGTGTAGCGCTGGCGGATATAGCGCACGCGCGCACTCGTATCCTCGGCGTGATAGCGAAGCTGCCCGCGCCGTAGCGCATTGGCCTGGGCGTAATGCTGGAATGACGGTTCGTATTCGGCGGCATCCTCCAGCGCCTTGCCGATGGCGAAGGCGAGGTGCAGGCGATCGTCCTCGTTCAGATCATGGCGCGCGTACTGCTGGCGCATCGTGGCGAGGTCGTCGCCGCCAAAGCGGAACGTCTTGAGGTTGGCGAGGCTCCACCAGATCTCGCCGCAGGACGGCTCCAGCGCCAATCCGCGGCGATAGGCTTCGATGGCGCGATCCGCGTGGCCGGCGGTCTTGAGCGCATGCCCATAGCTCATCCAGACGCGCGGATGACGTGCATCACTGGCTACCAGCTCGCCATAGATGCGGATGGCCGGCTCGTAGTCGCCGATGCGGCACAGCACGGCGGCCTTCAGGTTGAGATAGCCGGCATGCGCCGGCTCCGTGGACAGCAGCCGGTCGATTTCCGCCAGCGCCTGTTCGGGCTGGTTGCTGCGATGAAGGATCAGCGCATGGTTGAAGCGCGCCGCATCGAAGCTCGGCGCAAGGGCCAGGCAATGCTCCAACTGCTGGCGTGCTTCGTCGTGACGACCAAAGCGCGCGGCCACCTCGGCGGACATGCGCAGCGCGGCGACGTCGGTGGGTGCCTGCTTCAGTTGCTCACGCAGCAGGGTTTCCGCGTCGGGCAGGCGGTTCTCGGCCAGCGCCGCCGCAGCGGCCAGCAGGCGCGGATCATGCGTGGCGTGCTGGACGTGCTGCGTGTAGGCAGCATCGGCTGCGGCGTGATCGCCCACGGCGTGCAGGCTGTCTGCCAGTGCGCGCCATACCTGCGGCAAGTCGGCTTTCAGTGCGGCGGCCCTGCGCAGGCTTTCGATGGCTTCGTGGTGGCGTCCCGCGCTGGCCAGCGCCACGCCGAGATCAGCATGGGCGAAGGACCACGTCGGCTGCGCCTGGGCAAGAGGCGTCAGGATGTCGATGGCCGCTTGCGTGTCGCCTTGCGCCGATCGCGCCGCCGCAAGCAGGTGCAGCGCCGCAGGGTGTTCCGGTACGACCTTCAGGATTTCCGCGGCTTGCTCGGCGGCCAGCGCCGGCTGGTTCTGGAGCAGGCGCGCCGTGTGTTGCAGCGCTTGTTGCAGGGTGCCGGTGGCGTCGTCGGGAGCCCTCATGCGCCGCGCACCGATGGCGGTGCGAGGGGTCTTTCCAGGCAGGTTATCTGGCGAAGCGGCGCAGGTACGGCGTGGGGCATGGGGCGATTGCGACTCCTGGACAAAACAAGGGCATCCATCAGGCGCAATGCTTGGCGCCCTGATGAAGCGAGCGGGGTGATCAGCCGGCGAGCGGTATTCGGTGGGGGCGTTGGCGGGCGCCTGCGGCGTCCGGTGGCGTGGCGAAGGGTGTGTGCAACGATCGGTGGTATCGCCTGCCATGCCCGCAAGAAAGGTTCATCTCACGCCCGCTGTTGTTCTGGTTTGCGGTCCACCCTACGCCCCGCCTTGGCGGGTGGGTATCGGAAAATGTCGGAGGGCGGGGGCATCTGCGTGAAGCAGCGACGGCGATCACGGTTGCGCGTTAACCGGGCCTGACACGGGGCTTTCGATAGGCCGCGCCCCGCAAGGACGGGGAAGGCTATGCCTTCTGGCACTGGGTCATTCGTCATGGCAGCACCTAGCGTGAGCGATTGTCTTTCCCCAGGGGAGCTCCCTCGCATGCGTCGTCTTGTCCGCCCGTTCGTTCTCACCGCACTCGCTGCCTGCTGCGGCGCCGCCCTGGCCGCGCCGGCCACCGATGACCAGCCGCACGGCAGGCTGCCGGGCTGGGCCCAGCCGGAGTCCTACCAGCTCGACTTCAAGGTGGATCCGCGCCAGCAAGACTTCTCCGGCACCACCGTCATCAAGGTGAAGCTCACCCAGGCCTCCGACCACCTGTGGCTGCACGGCCGCGAACTGAAGGTGGGCAAGGTCGCCGTCACCGACGCCGCCGGCAAGAAGCACGCGGCGAAATACGTGGAAGTGGCACCGCAGGAAGGTGTGGTGCGTATCGACTTTGGCGGCACCCTGCAGCCGCAGGAACTGACCCTGGCCTTCGACTACACCGCGCCGCTCAACCAGCAGCTGCAGGGCCTGTACAAGGTCAGCCACGAGGGCCAGCCGTATGCGATGACGCAGATGGAGCCCATCAGCGCGCGCTTCGCCTTCCCCGGCTTCGACGAACCGGGCTTCAAGACGCCCTTCGACATCCGCCTGACCATCCCTGACGACGAAGTGGGCGTGGCCAACACCAAGCAGGTGAAGGAAGAGACCGCCGGCAAGGGCTGGAAGAAGCTGACCTTCTCCACCACCAAGCCGCTGCCGACCTACCTCGTGGCTTTCGGCGTGGGTCCGTGGGACGTGGTGAAGGGCCTGGACATCCTGCCGAGCCAGTACCGCAGCGAGAAGCTGGAACTGCGC
The DNA here is from genome assembly GCF_000725385.1 of Dyella japonica A8. Lineage (NCBI taxonomy): Bacteria > Pseudomonadati > Pseudomonadota > Gammaproteobacteria > Lysobacterales > Rhodanobacteraceae > Dyella > Dyella japonica. The sequence goes on from NZ_CP008884.1 coordinate 1,715,629, forward strand.
GGCATCGCCGCCAAGGGCGAAGGCCACCGCATGCAACACGTGCTGGGCGAAACGCCGAGCATCATCCACACGCTGGAGGATTACTACGGCTTCGGCTACCCGTGGGACAAGCTCGACCTGCTCGCCGCGCCGGACTTCTCCGCGGGCGCGATGGAAAACCCGGGCCTGGTCACCTTCCGCGACTGGCTGCTGCTGATCGATCCGGATTCCTCGGCCAACTACGTGCGCGGTTCGTTCAACGTCACCGCGCATGAGCTCGCGCACCAGTGGACCGGCGACACCGTCACGCTGGCCTGGTGGGACGACCTGTGGCTCAACGAAGCTTTCGCCACCTGGATGCAGCAGAAGGTGACGCAGAAGGTGCACCCGGAATACCGTGCCGATCTCGACCGCGTGCGCGGCGCGCAGGGCGCGATGAACGGCGACAGCCTGGTCACCACGCGCAAGATCCGCCAGCCGATCACCGGCAATGGCGACATCGAAACCGCTTTCGACGGCATCACCTACCAGAAGGGCGCGGCGGTGCTCGGCATGTTCGAAGGCTACGTCGGCGAGCCGACGTTCCAGCAGGGCATGCGCACGTATATCCAGGACCACAAGTTCGGCAACGCCACCGCCGACGACCTGATCGACGCCATCGCCAAGGCCGCCGACAAGGGCGACGACTTCAAGCAGGCGTTCAAGAGCTTCCTCAACCAGCCTGGCGTGCCCTACGTGCAGACCGAGCTGAGCCAGGAAGGCGGCAAGACCGTGCTCAAGCTCAGCCAGAGCCGCTACCTGCCTTACGGCAGCAAGGGCGACACCAAGCAGGTGTGGGGCGTGCCGATGTGCGTGCGCTACGGCACCGCCAGCGGCAGCAAGGTGAGCTGCGAATTGTTCAACCAGGCCACCGGTTCCATGGTGCTCGAAGGCGCCAGCAAGGGCACCTGGGTGCTGCCCAATGCGAACGCTACGGGTTACTACCGCTTCGCCATGGCGAAGAACGACCTGGGCAGCCTCGGCAAGCAGATCGGCAAGCTCGACGATGCCGAACAGCTCGCCTACGCCGACGCCGTCAACGCCAGCTTCAAGCATGGCGACCTCGATGCGGGCGACGTGCTCGCCGCGCTCAAGCCGCTCACGTCGTCCAAGACGCGCGAAGTGGCCATTGCGCCGCTGAGCAGCTTCAACTGGATCTATCGCAACCTCGCACAGACCGACGCGCAACGCGCCAAGCTGGCCGCGTGGGCCAAGGCAGCCTATCTGCCGCGCATGACCCAGCTCGGCTACCACCGCAAGGCCAACGAGGCGGACAGCGACTCGCTGCTGCGCAACACCCTGGCCGATGAACTCGCGCTGGTGGTGAAGCTGCCGGAAGTGCGAGCCGAACTGCTCAAGCAGGGCGACGCCGCGCTGAAGCGCAAGGCCGATGGCCGCCTCGACCTCGCCGCCGCCGACCCGGACCTGATCGGCAGCGCGCTCGCCGTGGCCGTGCAGGAGCGCGGCAAGCCGGCGGTGGATGCGCTCATCGCCGAACTGCCGCAGACCAGCGACCCGGCCCTGCGCAACGCCATGCTCGATGGCCTCGCCGAAGCGAACGATCCGGCGCTGACCCAGCAGGTGCGCAACTTCGCCCTCGACAAGAAGGTGAAGGTGGGCGAGATGGGTATGCTGCTGCGCGGCGGCCGCGACACCCGCACCGAGCGCGATGCGGCATGGCAGTGGGCCACCACCAACTACGACAAGATCGTGGAGCGCACCGGCAGCTTCTCCGGCGGCCGTCTGCCTGACCTTGTGGGCGGCGGCGGTTGCTCGCAGGACGAAGCCGATCGCCTGCAGGCCTTCTTCAAGGATCGCGCGAAGCAGGTGAGCGGCGCCGAACGTGGCCTGGCACAGACCAGTGAAGCCACCGTGCTGTGCTCGGCACTGGTGGAGAAGCAGAATCCGGCTGTCATCCTTCGCTGATCGTTAGTGGGTTCCATCAACGCCGGGCGGTGCAAACCGCCCGGCGTTTTTTTTGGGCGTTTCCCAAGGATCAAGACAAAGACATCAAACGGACTTCCAGGCTTGGGCGAGCGCCCCGTGCGCGCCCGTCAGCCCTGCGCGGGTTGCGTGGGGAAGTTCTGAAATTCAGGCGAAAAGCAGCCATGTGTACCGATGGCGACGCCCAGTCACGTTAAGGTCGTTCTTCCATCGCGCACGGCCACGGGAGGATCGCGCGCGAAACATCTCGCTCGATCACGCTCAAGGAAACCCGGCCATGCAGGACGCCATCGACCGACTCGCCACGCTCATTCCCGGCCAGCAGCAGTACTTCGTTGACGTTACCGGCACGCCAGGCGCCAGCGCGCTCTCGCTGGTTCGCTTCACGCTGAAGGAAGCGCTCGGCGAGCCTTACCACATCGAGCTCACGCTGACCCATCCCGAGGCGTTGTCGCGGCAGGACTACCTTGGCAAAGATGCCACCTTCCGCATGGCACCGGCTGGGGGTGAACCGCGCCAGTGGCAAGGCTGCATCACCGGCTTCAGCCAGCTCAAACGCACCCGCGACGAAGTCACCTACGTATTCGTCATCGAGGCCCACGTCGCCCGCCTCAAGCTCACCCGCGCCTCGCGCATCTTTCAGCAACAGACCGCCCCGCAAATCATCGAGGCTATCCTGCGCCGCCACGGCCTCCAGGGCCATCAGTTCGCCTTCAAGCTGCGCCGCACGTACCCCACGCACGCATTTCGCCTGCAATATCAGCAGAGCGACTGGGATTACCTCCGTCTTCTGATGGAGCAGGAGGGCATCTACAGCTATTTCCTCGCCGGCGAACACGGCGATGTGTTCGTGCTGGGTGATGACATCGATCACTACCTGTACCAGCCGACACTGGCCTTGCCGTACCGCGAATCAGCCGGCCTGGAAACGAACCGCGACGCCATCCTGTCGCTTGCCACCGCCACGTACACCGTTCCGCAATCCGTGCTGGTCGCCGACTACAACCCCCGGCAGGCGTGGGAGCGCTTCAAGGCCGACGCCAACCTCGCCAGCAAAGATCCCACCACCTACGGGCAACCCTACGTCTACGGCACCGGCCATCTCGACCAGGAGCAGGCGAGATGGGAGGCACAGCTTCGCCACGAAGCAGCCCTCGCCGGCCAGGTCATCTACGACGGCGCCAGCACCTACGCCGGGCTGACATGTGCGCGCGTCGTGCAAACCGACTTGGCGTTGCCGGATGCACCCCATGGCATGGTGATCACCGCTGTCGAACACACCGGCGCCCGCGATCAGGCCTATCGCAACACCTTCAAAGCCATCCCGGCCGACCGGCGCTTCCGTCTGGCGTTGCACGAAGACCAGTGGCCGGTCATCCCGGGCACGCTCTCCGCCCGCGTTACCTCACCAAGCAAGTACAAGTACGCCTATCTCACCCAGGCGGGTGAGTATGTCGTGCGCTTCGACCTGGATTTCGACCCCTGGAACCCCGGTGGCGAAAGCGTGCCGTTGCGCCTCGCCAAGCCGTTCGCCGGCAAGCTGCAAACCGGCATGCACTTCCCGGCGCTGGATGGCGACGAAGCCGTCATCGCCTTCCGCGACGGCGACCCCAACAAACCCTACATCGCCGCGTTCCATCACCACAGCCAAGCCACCGACCTGATCACCAACCAGGATCGCTGGATGTCGCGCAACGTCATCCGCACGCAAAGCGACAACAAGCTGCAGATGGAAGACTGGGAAGGCCAGGAGCACGTCAAGCTCAGCACCGAGCATGCCGGCAAGAGCCAACTCACGCTCGGCCACATGGTGAGCGGCGCGATGGTCAACGGCCAGCGCGAGACGCGCGGCGAGGGCTTTGAACTGCGCACCTCCGCCAAGGGCGCGGTGCGGGCGGGCCAAGGTCTATTCGTCACCACCGATGATCGTCCGCGTGCCCAGGGCAAGCAATTGGACATGCAGGAGGCGGTGCAGCAGTTGAGCGCCGCGCACGCGCAGCTGGAGAGCCTGGCCCAAGTCGCGCAGGCCGCCCAGGCCGACGCCGCCGACGCCAAGGCGGTGCAGGCCGTTCTGCAGCAGCAACTGAAAGACCTCAACGAGGCGGTGATGCTGTTCTCCGCCAAAGCGTCCATCGCCATCACCACGCCGGAAACCATCCAGCACAGCGCCGGCAAAAACCTCACCTTCACCGCAGGCGACAACGCCGACGTGGGCGTGCTGAAAAATTTCACCGTCGCGGCGGGCGAGGCGATCAGCCTGTTCGCGCAGAAGCTGGGTATCAAACTGTTTGCCGCCAAAGGCAAGGTCACGATCCAGGCCCAGAACGACGACATGAATCTGGCCGCCCTGAAAGACCTCACCATCACCAGCAGCAACGGCAGGCTGATCCTCAGCGCCAAAGACGAAGTGTGGATCGGCGCCGGCGGCTCGTACATCAAGATCAACAGCAACCGCATCGAAAGCGGCACACCAGGCGATATCTACGAAAAGTGCGCGTGGTGGGGGACACAGGGCGCGTGCTCCGAGACAAAAAGTGTTGCGCTGCCAGGAGCACAGGTGCTCGCCGGCCTAACCCGCCACGGCTCCAAGTTCTCCGGCTAAACGCCGGAGGCGCTTTGTCCTTTTCCAGCATCGAACGAATCCTTTATGACGACGCCCTCACCATCGCGCCCTTCGTCCGCTCCGGCGCCACTACCCGCGACCGACAGCACACCGCCGCTCACCTGGCGATACCCTTTCCTGTCTCGCGATGGCTCCGAGGTCTCCCGGCCACAAGCGCTCTACGACGCACTGGGTCAGATGGACGACGGCTTCTTTCCGCTCGGCGTCAACGGCTTCCCACATGGCGGCGTGCACTTCGGTGCCCACACCGCGCACACCTGTGATCAGGCGAGCGGTGTGCGCTGCCTGGCCGATGGCGAGATCGTTGCCTACAAGCTCGACGACACCTACCCCAAGCTGCACTTCACCCAGGACAATCACTGGGCGATGTACTCCACCGGCTTCGTGCTGGTGCGTCACACCCTCACCTTGCCGCCCGATCCCCGCGGCGGCGCGTCAGCCGATGACGCCCAAACGCTGTACAGCCTGTACATGCATCTGGCCAGTTGGTCGACCTATCTGGCGGATGGGGCACTGAAGCGACCGGGCTGGTGGATCGGCGTGGAAGCGTTCCGCATCGGCCACGCCGATACCCAAAGCGGCGGCACCGCCAAGGGCGCACGCGTACGCACCGAGCCCAAACCCGCCGCGCGCGGACGCTACACGTCCGGCCAACTCGTCGGCTTTCTGCCTGAGGGCAGCGAAGTGCGCATTGACGAAAAGCGCGGACCCTGGGGCCATATCGCCGCCATCACGGCGGGCGCCATGATCAGTGCGGACAGCGGCGGCGTGTTTGGCGGCGACGACGATCTGTATGGTCCCTGGCATCGCTCCGACGGTGCGCCTAACGATGCGCCTGTCACACCGACCGGTGACTGGGGCTGGATCTACCTGCACGAGCAACACGCCGTCACGGAGCCGACCCGTGTTGGCAGCGTTGTCATTCCCCCCACCCCGATTCCGATCAAGGCCGGCACCTTGCTGGGCCAACTGGGCGAATACATCGACTACGAACACGCATCGCCGCTGCCGCCCGTACCGGCGCGTCAGTTGCTGCATCTGGAGGTGTTCGCCGACGACGGCTTCGCGGCATGGCTCGCGCGCAGCCGGGCCCGCGCTGCATCCCTGCCGGCCGATCAGAAAACCACGCTGTTGATCACGGCGGGTGCCACCCTCACTAACGAGCCTTCGCGCGCCGATCGCCAGGTGAGTGACCGGTATACCCAGCGCTTCAGCAGTGCCAAGCCGACACCGGATAGCCCGGCCGAAGGCCATTGGGTCAAGGTGCAGCCGTATGGCCGCCCGACCCCGAACCTCCCTATCGACCAACCGGATGGACCGCCGGTGTGGATCGAGCGCACGCAACTGGCCACCGTCACCGCCACCACGCCAGCCTGGAGCCGCTTTCCGCTGCAACCGGCCGACAACGGACCGGTCAATGCACTGGCCGTCACCTATACACGCGCCGCCCTCGATGCGCTCGACGGCGCCGACCGCGCCAGCGACGACCAGGGCCATCACTGGTGGCGCATCGAGATCGGCACGACCGACGGGCGCGCCGCCCGTGGCTGGGTCCGCGACACGCACACCGGCACCACCTGGGAAAGCTCGTGGGCGTGGCCCGGTTTCGAACTGGTGGACGCCACCACGCTGGCTCTGGCCGACGCATTTCAGCGCAACCTCGTTTCCACCGGCTCGGCGGAAGGGTTGGAAGTCTATAAATACCAAGGCGCCATCGCCCGCGTGGAGGCCAGCCCACTGTTCCAGCGGTTAGCCGCCATCCTCGGCAAGCGCAAGCGCGAGGGTGTGCTCCACAGGCTGCTCACCGACTACCCGGTAAACGCACGCGCCATGCAGGAAGCCTTGCGTATCCCGTGGCTCGCTCACGCCATCAGCCATCTCATCCTGCGCTACGAGAGCGAATGGGGCGGCAGCATGAGCCGCTGGGAGGCGCTCACGCCGTTCATGCGCGACGCGCGTGAGAACTGGCAGTGCGAGATGCAGCGCATCGCAAAGTTGCAGTGGTGGGATGAGGTGAGAGGCAAGGTGGAAGGGTTTCCTGAGAGCCCCGCCGTGTATCACATCCATCCGGTGGCGTTGGTGGGGAATTTTGCGTCTCCATGCAAGTGCATCGTCTACGACGCAATCTTGGTCGAGAGGGCCTCGCCAGAGTACCGCGATAGCCAAATTGTTATTCATAGTCACTATCGCACGCCGATTGACCGTAGTTCAGGGAGGTTTGCCGGCAACAGCCGGCGCGCGGGAGATGCAATCAAGCAAGTTCAAATAAAGGCGATTGACGCACTCGTAGAGAAAGCGAAAGCGCGTCATCTGTGTCGAGAAGATATTGCAATGATTTTAGCCACAGCAAGGCATGAGTCCGGGTTTAATCCGGATGCAGCTGCGGGGACAACGTCAGCATCTGGACTCGGGCAGTTTGTCGATCAAACAGCTAGCACCTACGGTATTAACTCCGACGAACAGCGCTTCGATGTTGAGAAGGGTGCTGAGGCTCTGGTCAAGCATTACATGGAAAATAAGAGGCTAGCTCAGAACGGCGGTGCGACAGGACGCAACTTGTTCACCATGACGTACGCCTATCATCATGATGGTCCGTCATTAGCCTACGGTGGACGGCAGATATCGGAGTCAAGCGTGATGCCATGGTTTGACACCATATTGAGTCACATTTGCTTGAATATTGCGGATTGAGGACTCGTATGAAATTAAGCTTCATAGCAGTTTTTTCAGCTTTTCTCGTTGCTTGCCTTTTTAGTCCGCCATCTCGCTGCGAAGTGCCCCTGGCCTCCGTTGAGAGCGCTGAGCTAAAGGCCATTCCCAGCGAGATCAACTCTATGCTGATCCGTAGCAAGTCCTTCGGTGTGTTTGCACAACTAAATTGCCAAACGAAAGGAGTGGAACTTGGCCTTTCTGAAAATAAATCAAATAGGGCATGGTTCGTTACCACCGCAGACGGCTGCGGTTGGGGAGCGGCGATGGGCCCCATTTGGATAGTTGGGGCGATGGGTGCACACAAAGTCTCCGTGCTTCTTTGCACGGGGGGCTACTCAATAACTGCATCAAAAGGAATTCATAAAGGCATGGTCGACATAGTCATTTCAGGTGGAACTGCGGGGCGAGAAGAGTCTGCAACATACATCTACAATGGCAAGTCATACGTGCGGAAGAAGCTGGGGATCGCGCCACCTTAACCACCTCATCTCAAATGAGGCATTCACTCTTGTTTGCGGCATATAAAACAGGATGCCATTGCCCCAATAAAGATGATGTACTTGTCAGTCCCTTTGCAGGTCCGCATGTGAAGATTAGAAAGGAAATCCTTTTCATACTTTCTCTTGGCTGTTTAATTGTAAGCATTTCCGTCCTGGCACTTGAAAATAGCGCTTTTACGGGGCGATGGTCATTTGTTGAGCATCATGCAGGATCGGAAGTGCCGTATTCGACTTTGCAGATTCAGCTTCTGGAGGATAAGGACGGATCAATTCGAGGGTCATACTGTTTCATACTGCAGTCTGGCAACAGAATTGATTGCGACGACCGTGGAAAAGAATTAAACATTGCAGGCCGCGCCGGCGCGACAGGAAGAAAGGCCGTTGTACATTTCTATTCCTTCTTTGGCGCAAAAGACGGGATAGCTGAGCTGACTTTAATTAACGACAGGCTTCTATGGGACGTAAAGAAAGAGCCACAGGGGGATTTCTTCTATGGACCTTTTAAGGCAGAGCTAAAAGCAGAGCAAAAGGATTTGCACACAGGTGAGCGAGTTATTGTATTGGATAAAACTCATCTGTATCGCATGCCAAAAAGATCGGTTGAATTAAAAGACACAATTGTTAAAGGTCAGTACGTAAAGCCGGTCGCGATATCCGATGATTTGAAGTTTTGGAAGGTTCAATATGTCCGAGATGACGGCCAACCCTTTGAGGGATGGGTAGCCTGCAAGGCGATAGACTTTTGTCCGTGACGCCCCTAGCCACCTCATCTTAAATGAGGCATCCACTCATGTCTGCGACATATAAAAGCAGGGCTCTATTGCGAACTCGCTTCATTTGATAAAAGTGTCGCAGAGGCGTATCAGCAACTCATAAAGCAAGCAAAAAACGCTAACGCTGATGTAATAAGGGCTGTTGGCGATCAACGCGCGTGGAATCCGAGACGCGATGCTTGTAGTCACGATGAAAAGTGCATCTTGGACACGATGAAGTCGCGTCTTGAATGGCTTATGTCAGAAGTTGGAACTTAGCCAAAATGTGATCATATTCATTTCAAACGAGACGTCGATGAGTCGGGTGCTATGAAAAAAGCTATGCAGTACGTCGCCATACTTGCGGCAACTTTGACGATGGCGAGCCTTCATGCGGAGACGTTGCTGCTGCGTGGCACGGTTGGAAAGTACCCTGTCGTGATGAAGCTGGCCAATGCTGATGGCCAGGTGTCGGGTTCGTATTTCTATGAGAAGTACAAACAAGACATCCCGCTGCGAGGGCAGCTCAATGGGCAAGGCTATGTGCTGAGCTCATCGATCTACGGCAACGACGACAAGGATGTGGACCACTTGGAGCTGACCCGTGCCGAGGATGGCATCAAGGGTGCCTTCACGAGCGGGAGTGGCAAGCAGTTGCCGGTAGATTTGCACGTCATTCCGTCCGGGGCAGTGCCCGAACCCAAGCCGGGCCTGCATTTCTCGCGGGGTCTAGATGACTACGAGAAGCTGCAGCTGGCGAATCTTACCTTCGCGCCCGGCAAGACGGAGACCGTTGGTGGCAAATACGTGATCCAGTGGTACACCGAGTCGCGTTCCAAGGTGTCGATGTTCCGTGTGGTGAGTGGCTATCCGGCGCCGGTCATCGCGTCGATCAACAACGTGATCGACAGTGACTTCTACGAAAACCTAAGTGGCTATTTCGGTTGCTCGGACGAAACCGGCAAGCCAGGCACGGACACTTTGCAGGTCTCGGACCGTTATCTGGACGACCGCTTTGTGAGCTACGCCGTGTCCAATAGCTGGTTTTGCGCTGGGGCGGCGCACCCGGACTTTGCTTTAGGCGGAACGACCATTGATGCGAAGACCGGCAAGCGGCTCACTCAGGAAGATGTGTATTGGCTCGGCATCGGTTCGAAGCCTGCCCCAAACTCGGATGCCTGGATGAAATACCGCGACGCGGTATTCGGCCCTGCCGTGGTGAAGTTGCTCAAGCGGCTGTACCCAAAGGAAATGATGCCGGTTGGCGACGATAATGGCTGCAACTATGCCGATCCGGACGTCTGGAAGTTCGGTTCGTGGCGTCTGGCCGAAAAGGGCATGTACGTCGGCGCCTATTTCGCACGGGCCGAGAAAGCTTGCGACAACCCAGAATGGTCGTTTATTCCCTACGGCGAGCTCAAGAAAAACAATCCTGCGCTGTTTGGCGGCTGAAAATGGGTAAAGTCTGGACTACCCCGCAGGAGTACAACTAGAGTTACAACTAGGGTCAGGTTGGACTATCCCAGGTTACCTCAACCGTCGTCAGCTACCTTCAGCACCAGCTTGCCCGTATGGCTGCCATCAAACAGGCGGTTGAGCACGAGTGGTGCATTCTCCAAACCTTCCGCCACCGTTTCGCCGGCCTTGATCTTGCCGCTGATCACCCAGCCCACCAGATCCTTCACGGCTTCCGCCTGGTGTTTGTAGTCGAAGGCGAGAAAGCCGCGCACGGTGAGTCGCTTGACGATGATGACGCCGTAGTCGTCGGAGGATTTGCCGCCGCTGGCGTAGTTGGCGATAAGCCCACACAGCGCGACGCGACCGCCGTTGACCATGCGCGACAGTACCGCGCGCATCACCGGGCCGCCGACGTTCTCGAAGTTGACGTGTACGCCGTCTGGTGTCGCGGCGACAAGTTTTTGCTTGAAGTCGTCGGCCTTGTAGTCGACGGCGGCGTCGAAGCCGAGATCTTCGACGAGATGACGGCACTTTTCCGCGCCACCCGCAATGCCGACCACGCGAGCGCCGCGCAGTTTGCCGATCTGTCCGGCGATGGAGCCCACCGAGCCCGCCGCCGCGGATACCACCAGCGTCTCGCCGGCTTCAACGGGAGCGATCTCGGTGAGTCCGTAGTACGCCGTGATGCCACTGAAACCGCAGGCACCGAGCAGCGTGGGCAGTGCGACGGGGGGCTTGGGCGGCAACTTTACCCAGTAGCCCATCTTGCTTTCGTCGATCAGAGCGTAGTCCTGCCAGCCCACCAGACCTTGCACGAGGTCGCCTTCCGCATAGTTCTTCGACTTGGACGCCACCACACGGCCAATGCCGATGCCGCGCATCACTTCGCCGATGGCGACGGGCGGCATGTATTGCGGGATGTCACTCATCCACACGCGGTTGGTCGGGTCCATGGAGATGTACAGCACGCGCACCAGTGCCTGGCCCTCGGCGAGTTCCGGCAGGGGCGTTTCGCGCAGGTCGAAGTTGTCCAGGCTGACCAGCCCTTCGGGACGCGTCTTCAGCAGTAGTTGGCGGTTGGTGAGGCTCATGGGGTTCTCCTGGTCAGACGGCACGTGCGCCGCCATCGATGACGAGTTCTGCGGCAGTGACGTAGCGGCTTTCATCGGAAGCGAGATAGAGCACGGCATAGGCCACGTCGTCCGGTTCGCCCAGGCGATGCATGGGGATGCCGCGCACCAGTTTCTTGGTGGCTTCTTCTTCGCCGAGCTTGTCGAAGAACGGTTTGACGATGCCGGTACGGATAAAGGCGGGATGGATCGAGTTGCAGCGCACGTCGATCTTCTGCCGGGTGCAATCCATCGCTACCGACTTGGTCAGCGCGGCGACGGCAGCCTTGGAGGTGTTGTACGCGGTGTAATCAGGATCGATCTTGAACGCCGCCAGCGAGGAGATGTTCACGATGGAGGCCGGCTGCGCGTCGCGCAGGTACGGCATGGCGAGCTTGCAGCCCAGCATCACGCTGTCCACGTTGACCGCCATGACGCGATGCCATTCCTTCAGCTCGATGCGTTCCACGCCGCCGAGCGAGCCGATGCCGGCGTTGTTGACCAGCACGGACAGCCCGCCCATGGTTTTCACGGCATCGGTCAGTACGCGTTCCCAGGTGGCCTCGTCGCGCACGTCCTGCGTGGCCGACCATGCCACGGTGGCGCCGGTCTCGCGATTGATCTGCGCTGCTACCGCAGCCGCGCCGTCGCCATCCACATCGGTAAGGAAGACCTTGGCGCCGTGGCGCGCGAGCATGCGCGCCGATGCCGCGCCCAGTCCACCGGCCGCGCCGGTGACGAAGGCGCGTTTGCCAGCGGCGCGCGGGGGATGTGCAGAAGTCATGTCGTCGTTCCCTGGATCAGACGCTGAGGTAACCGCCATCCACGTTCAGCACCGCGCCGGTGGTGTACGAGGCGGCGTCGGAGGCGAGATAGAGCGCGGCACCCGCCATTTCGGAGGGCTGCGCCACGCGCCGCATCGGCACGTGCGCCAGCGCCTGCTTGAGGATGGCTGGCGTGTTGACCAGCACGGAGGCGAACTTGGTGTCGGTCAGGCCGGGCAGAATCGCGTTGCAGCGCACGCCTTGTTCGGCGCATTCCACGGCGAAGGCCTTGGTCATGGAGATCACCGCCGCCTTGGTGATCGAGTAGATGCCTTGCTGGAAGCCGGGCACCACGCCGTTCACCGATGCCACGTTGACGATGGAACCGCCGCCGCTCTTCGCCATCAACCGCGCACCATGCGTGGACATGTAGAAGTAGCCGCGAATGTTCACATCGACGGTCTTCTGGAACACCGAAAGGTCCGTGTCGGTGATGTGGCCGAAGTAGGGGTTGGTGGCCGCATTGTTGATCAGGATATCAAGGCGGCCATGCGTGCCTTCCACCTGCGCGTAGAGCGCCTCGATCTGCTCCATCTCGCCGATATGGCAGGCGAGGGCCTCGGCGGAGCCGCCCTCGGCAACAATGCCGTCCACCACGGCCTGGCAATCGGCCTGCTTGCGGCTGGAGACGATGACATGCGCACCATGGGCGGCAAGCAGCTTGGCGATCTCCGCACCGATGCCACGGCTGGCGCCGGTGACGATGGCGATCTTGCCGGTGAGGTCGAAGGTGGTGGGTTTGGTCATGGGTACCAATGTCCGATTGGGATGAATATTCCTCACCGTCATTCCCGCGAAAGCGGGAATCCAGTGCCTTTGTTACGCCCCGGGCCATCGCTAGACCCGAAGAAAGTCGCTGGATTCCCGCTTTCGCGGGAATGACGGTGTGTAAACTTTGTTGCGTTGTGCAAGGTCACCGCAGCGTCACTAGTTGGTCGTCCCGCATGCGCTCCAGGTGTGGCCATGTGTTGTAGGTCACCAGGCTCGGTCCGCGCGAGCCTAGCCGTAGGCGCGTCACGCCCGTGTTCACAAGTGACCAGCTGAGTTCGAAGGCATGCGACGGATCGGCCTGCAGCAGGGCGCTGGCGATGACGGCGATGGGGCCGCCTGAGGTGAATGCCCAGATCGTATTCGCCTTGCTTTCGTTGAGTTGTTGCAGGGCATCGAGTACGCCTCGGCGAAAATCGGCCCAGCTGCGCGTGTAGTCCGCATCGTGCGCGCCACTGCTCCAGCGGTCGAGTGCATCGACAAACAGCTGCTGGAAGGTGCGAAACGGATCGGCCTCCCGCTTCATCGCGGCGAACAGGGCACCCGGTGCGGCGAGATCGGGACGCACCCGCGCCAGCAGTTCGACGTGATCGACCTCGTCCAGGCCCGGCATTACGATCGGCCGCGCATCCACGCCCGCCGCTTGTAGACAGGGCAGTGCCGTGTCGCGATGACGGACGCGCGGGCCCATGGCGACAAGGTCCGGCTTGGCACCGCATTCGGCGAACCACTGACCGAGCAGGGTGGATTGTCGCTCGCCCACGGGCGATAGCTGGTCATAGTCGTCCGCGTGGAAGCTCGCCTGGCCATGCCGTATCAGCAGCAACTCGCGCATGACTCAGCCCTTGCCCGCGATCAACCGGCGGCAACGCATGCCCATGTACGTCGCCGCGTCGCCGAAGCCCGCGAATTGCGGGTTGGTGGTCTGGCCCAGTGCATAGCGCCGGTAGATCTGCTGGATGATCACCATCAGGCGGAACAGGCCGAAGATTTCATAGAACGGCCAGCGCGAGACGTCCATGCCGGTGCGTTCGCCGTAGGTTGCGACAACCTCGCGGCGGGTGAGCATGCCCGCCTCGTGCGTGGGCTGGCGACGGAACGACTGGAACACCGGGTCATCGTCCGCCTGCACCCAATAGGCGAGCGAGCTGCCCAGATCCATCAGCGGGTCGCCGATGGTGGCCAGTTCCCAGTCCAGCACGCCGATGATGTCCAGCGGGTTGTCCGTGGACAGCACGACATTGTCGAAGCGGAAGTCGTTGTGGATGACGCAGCTGGCGTTGTCGTGCGCGGGCTGGCTGGCATCCAGCCAGGCCATCACGTCCTCGCACGGGTCGGAACCTTCGGTGGCGGCCTGTCGCCAGCGCTCGCTCCAGCCGGAAACCTGTCGCGCGATATAGCCCTCGCCCTTGCCGAGCTCCTTCAAGCCCGCCTGCGTGGCATCGACCTGATGCAGTTGGATCAGGCGATCGATGAAGCCAAGGCACAGCGTGCGCACGCCGGCCGGGTCGAGGCCAAGTTCGGGTGGCAGGTCGCGGCGCAGGATGGTGCCGCCGAGGCGCTCCATGACGTAGAAGTCCTGGCCGATCACGCGTTCGTCGTCGCAGCGCGCCAGAATGGCCGGCACGTAGGGGTAGCTGGCTTTCAGTGCACCCATCACGCGCGCCTCGCGCATCATGTCGTGCGCGGATTTCGCCTTGGCGCCGCGTGGCGGTCGGCGCAGCACCAGGTCGCGCCCGGGGTAGTGCAGCAGGTAGGTGAGGTTGGAGGCGCCGCCCGGGAATTGCTGCACGGCGGGCATGCCTTCCAGGCCGTCGATGTGTTGCTTGAGGAAGGTGTCGACACGCTCGATGTCGAAGGCATCTTCTTCGCGAACGGCGCGTGCCTGGTCCAGGGTGGCGGTCATGCGTGGCTCTCCGTGGCGAGCTGTGCCTTGGCTTCGAGCTTGGCGACGACGGCGCGGTGCACTTCATCCGGGCCGTCGGCCAGTCGCAGCACGCGTGCATGGGCGTAGAGGCGCGCGAGTGGGAAATCATCGCTGAACCCGGCGCCGCCGTGGATCTGGATGGCGGCGTCAGCGGCCTGTTGCGCTACGGCTGGCACCACCACCTTGATCTGCGAGATCAGGCTGAGCGCGGCCTTGCTGCCATGCGTGTCCAGCGTCCACGCCGTCTTGAGCGTCAGCAGCCGCGCCTGCTCGATGGCCATGCGCAGGTTGGCGATGATGTCGGCGTTGCCACCCAGCCTGATCAGCGGCTGGCCGAACGCCACGCGCGACGCGGCGCGCTGGCAGAGCAGGGACAGGGCGCGCTCGGCCGCGCCCAGCGCGCGCATGCAGTGGTGCACGCGGCCCGGGCCCAGTCGACCCTGGGCGATCTCGAAGCCGCGGCCGGGGCCGAGGATCACGTGGGTTGCCGGCAGGCGCACGTTGGCGAAATGCAGTTCGCCATGGCCGGAGGGTTCGTCATGGTCGTGGAACACGGGGAGCATGCGTTCGATGTGCACGCCCGGTGCATCGAGCGGACAGATCACCATGCTGTGGCGGCGGTGCGGGTCGGCGCCAGCGTCGCTCAGGCCCATGAAGATGACGAAGCGGCAATGCGGATGGCCCAGCCCCGTCGTCCACCACTTGCGTCCGTTGAGCACCACCTCGTCGCCTTCCAGCGTGGCGGTGGCGCGCATGTTGGTTGCGTCGGAGGAGGCGACGTCAGGTTCGGTCATGGCGAAACCCGAGCGGATCTCGCCGCGCAGCAGCGGTTCCAGCCACTGTTCGCGCTGCGCGGCGGAACCGTAGCGGTGCAGCACTTCCATGTTGCCGGTGTCCGGTGCGTTGCAGTTGAACACCTCGGGCGCGATGAACGAGTGGCCCATGATTTCGGCCAGCGGCGCGTACTCCAGGTTGCTCAGGCCGGGGCCGCCGTCGAGGTCAGGCAGGAACAGGTTCCACAGGCCGGCGTCGCGCGCCTTCGCCTTGAGCTGTTCCATCACCGTAGGTTGGCGCCACTGGCGATGGTCGGCGCCACCGGCAAGTTGCGACGCATAGACCGGTTCGGCGGGAACCACCTCCTCGCGCATGAAGCGCTTGAGGCGTTCGGTGAGTTCGCGCGTGCGTTCGGAAGGGGCGAAATCCATGGCGGGTCTCCTCAACTCTGGTCCAGCGTACGCCTCGTGCAGCCGATTATTGAAATGAATATGCTTTATGGGTGTGCATTAATCCCGTGAATGGGCATGGCCATGGAACGCGATAGCCGGATCGATCTGAACCTGTTCCGCGTCCTCGACGCGATCTACACGCAAGGGGGCGTCAGCGCGGCGGCGCGCGTGCTGCACCTGACCCAGCCGGCAGTGACGCATGCGCTGCGGCGCCTGCGCGATCAGCTGGGCGATCCGCTGTTCGTGCGGCAGGGCAATCATCTGCTGCCCACCGACAAGGTGCGCGCGATGATGCCCGCGGTGCAGGCGCACCTGAAGGGGCTGCTGGCGAGCACCCACGCGCAGCCGACGTTCGACCCCTCGCGCCTGCAGATGGCATTTTTCACTGGCTTTCGCGACATCCTTGAATCGATCGTGCTGCCGGGGTTGATGGCGAGCATCGGCCGCGAAGCGCCTGGCGTGCGCGTGGTGAGCCGGCGCGTGGCCGCCGACGAGGTGGAGCGCGAGCTGGGCACCGGCGCGCTGGATCTGGCCGTGGACCGGCCGTTGCGGGCCGGCGAGCGCATCTCGCACCGGCGCCTGCTGGATGAGACGCTGGCGGTGGTGATGCGCCGTGATCACCCGCTGGCCGGCCAGCTGCGCCGCGGTGATTACTTTGCCGCGCAGCATGTCACCGTGTCCCCGCTGGGTGAGGCCAGCGCGCTGGATACCTTGCTGGGGCAGAACGGCCTGTTCCGTGAGGTGCGGATGGTCGCACAGCATTATTTTTCCGCGTGCGAGATCGCCGCCGCCAGCGACCTCTTGCTGACTGTACCCAAGGCCTATGCCGATCACCTCGCCCGGCTGCTGCCCATGGCGTCACAGCCGTTGCCTATCCGGCTCAAGGCCATTCCCATCCTGGCCTACTGGCACGATTCCAAGGACGGCGACCAGGCCCATCGTTGGTTTCGTGAACGTCTCGTCAAGTCCATTACCGCCGCCATGCGGGCATCGTCGACGTGACTTGCGAGTGACACGCCGGGGAGCGCACGATTCAGGCTACGGCGCCGCGCGATCCCCGCTGCACGCGCCGAGATGATCCCAGGACGCGCCTGGCGGCTTGCCGCCGGGCCGCCGCCATGACGAGGTGTCTTGCATGTCCGAGCAGTCGCCAGCCCCCGAGGTCGTCTACGACCCCACAGATCCGATGAACCGCAAGGAGCAGATGTTCCCGCGCCTGGATCCGTCCATGGTCCGGCGCATCGCCGCCTATGGGCAGGAGGAACGCATCCCGGCAGGCACCATGCTGTTCGAACGTGGCCAGCGCGGGGTGGATTTCTTCCTCGTGCTCGATGGCCTGGTGGAAGTCTTCACGCCCGACAAGCACGGCCAGATCCACATCTTCACCATGTACTCGGCGCGCCAGTTCAGCGGCGAGATGAACATGTTCAACAAGCGCGCCGTGATGGCGTCGGCGCGCACGGCGATGGACTGCCATATCCTGCGCGTGCGCTCGGACGATTTCCGCCGCATGGTGGCCGCCGAAGCGGATATCAGCGAAATCATCATGCGCGCCTTCATCCTGCGCCGCGTGGGCCTGATCCGCATGGGCTACGGCGGCGTGGTGCTGGTGGGGCCGGGACACAGCGCCGATACGTTGCGGCTGGAGCGCTTCCTGGTGCGCAACGGCTACCCGCATCGCACCATCGATACGGAGACCGATCCGGAGGCCGACGGCTTCATCGAATGCTTTCAGCTGACGCATCAGCAGCTGCCGGTGGTGATCTGCCCGGAGCATTGTTTCCTGCAGAACCCGAGCACCTCGGAACTGGCCGACGAGCTGGGCCTCACCGAAACCATCGATCCGGACTATGTGTACGACGTGGTGGTGGCTGGCGCGGGTCCGGCGGGCCTGGCGGCCGCCGTGTACGCCGCCTCGGAAGGGCTTTCCACCATCGTGGTGGAAGGCGTTGCGCCGGGCGGGCAGGCGGGCACGTCGTCGAAGATCGAAAACTATCTGGGCTTCCCCACCGGCATCTCCGGGCAGGCGCTGGCGGGACGCGCCCAGGCGCAGGCGCAGAAGTTCGGCGCGCGGCTGGCGATCTCGCGGCAGGCGGCCGGCATCGACTGCTCGGTGCAGCCGTACCGCCTTTTCCTTGACGATGGGCAGAGCCTGCAGGCGCGCGCGGTGATCGTCGCCACCGGTGCGCGTTATCGGAAGCTCGACGTGCCGGGCTACACCCAGTTCGAAGGCGCGGGCATCCACTATGCGTGTACGGCGATGGAAGGCCAGTTGTGCAGGGACGGCGAGGTGATCGTCGTCGGTGGCGGCAATTCCGCCGGACAGGCGGCGGTATTCCTGTCGCGCATCGCTTCGCACGTGCATGTGCTGGTGCGTTCGTCGGGCCTGGCCGCCACCATGTCCGATTACCTGGTGCAGCGCATCCTGCAGTCATCCTCGATCACGTTGCATACGCACAGCGAAATCGTCGGGCTGGCCGGCGACGGCCGGCTGAGCGAAGTGACATGGCAGCACAGCGAAACCGGCGAACAGACCACGCGCCACATCAACAATGTGTTCGTGATGATCGGCGCGGAGCCCAACACCGACTGGCTGAAGGATTGCCTCGCTCTCGACAGCAAGGGTTTCGTGCTCACCGGCCGCTGCGCGCAGGGCCATCTGCTTGAATCGCCCTATGCCACGACCAAGCCCGGCATCTTCGCGGTGGGCGACGTGCGCTCGGGATCGGTCAAGCGTGTGGCGTCGAGCGTGGGCGAGGGCTCGGTAGTGATCCAGGCGGTGCATCGCTACCTGGCGCCCTCGCAAGTCTGACGACGCGGGCATTGGCTCTACACTGTGGCTTCCTCTGTTCGGGAAGCCGCGATGCCAGGCCGTTCGTACCAAGCTGTTTTTTCTTCCCTGCCGGGGTCTGCTGCGCATGGCTGAGGTAAGGGAGGTCATTGCCGACGCGGCGGGCACGCTGGGCGACCGCCTGGAAGCGGAACTGCTGCTGGTCCACGTGCTGGGCAAGCCGCGCAGCTGGCTGATCGCGCATGCCGACGATGGGTTGGGTGAGGCTGAAGCTTCGGCGTTCGCCGCGTTGGTGCAGCGCCGCCGCCATGGTGAGCCGGTGGCGTATATCACGGGACACCGTGGCTTCTGGACGCTCGAGCTGGAAGTCACGCCCGCTACGCTGATCCCGCGCCCGGAAACCGAATTGCTGGTGGAGCTGGCCCTCGCGCGGATGACGTCGCGCGCGCGCGTGGTGGACCTGGGCACGGGCAGTGGTGCCATCGCGCTGTCGATCGCGCGCGAAAGCCCTGCGGCCAGCGTCGTCGCCACCGATGCCAGCGCCGACGCGCTCGCCGTGGCGCAGCGCAACGGTGAGCGGCACGGCATTCGCAACGTGCGTTTTGTGCAGGGTGACTGGCTTGCGCCACTGGCGGGCGAACGTTTTGATCTGATCGTGTCCAACCCGCCGTACATCGAGGCGGACGATGCGCACCTGCGGCAGGGCGATCTTCGCTTTGAGCCCGCCTCTGCGCTGGCCTCCGGCGTGGACGGTCTTGATGACATCCGTCGCATCGTCGCGCAGGCGCGCCAGCATCTGGAGCCGGGTGGATGGCTGCTGATGGAGCACGGCTGGAACCAGGGTTCCGCTGTGCGCGAGATACTTTCGTCCGCGGGGTATCGTGACGTGCTTACCGTGCAGGACCTGGAGCAGCGGGATCGCGTGAGTGGTGGTGTCTGGGGCGGGTGACGGCTTTGTGGCTGACTGACGCCTGCATCCATGCCTCCCCGTCATTCCGGCGCAGGCCGGAATCCAGTAGCGAATACGTTGAGTGGTCGCGATAGTCGTCGATGTTCTTGGGTGGCTTCGCGAAAACCACATACAGCGGCCACTGGATTCCGGCCTGCGCCGGAATGACGGTGAGGGGAAAGGGACGGTGAGGGGAAGGGGGGCTGGATGGGATCGCGGACAGGCTCCACCCCAACAAAAACGCCGCGCAATGCGCGGCGTTTTTGTTGGGCCAGAAGACGCTGAAAACTCAGGCCGTAACCTGACTCCGCGTCCCCACATGCGGGAACCGCGCACGGATCGCATGACGGATGCTCGGCAGGTCGAGCCCGGCCATGGTGAGCACTTCCTCGCGGCTGCCGTGTTCGAGGTACACGTCCGGCAGGCCCAGGTGCAGGATCGGCTTGACGATGCCGTGCGCCGCCAGGCATTCGGCCACGCCACTGCCCGCACCGCCGGCCACGGCGTTGTCTTCCAGCGTCACGAACGCGTCGTGGGTGCGCGCCAGTTCGAGGATCATCGCCCTCGTCCAGCGGCTTCACGAAGCGCATGTTCACCAGTGTCGCATCCATCTCGGCGGCGATCTCCGTCGCCGGGGCGAGCATCGCGCCAAAGCTGAGCAGCGCAAGGCCATGGCCGCGGCGGCGCAGTTCCGCCTTGCCGATCGGCAGCGTTTCCAGCTCCCGCTGCAATGGCACGCCGAGGCCGGTGCCACGCGGATAGCGGATGGCGGCCGGGCCGGGATGCTCGAAACCGGTGGTGAGCATCATGCGGCATTCGTTTTCGTCTGCCGGCGCCATGACCACCATGTTCGGCAGGCAGCGCAGATAGGTCAGGTCGAAGCTGCCCGAGTGCGTGGCGCCGTCCGGGCCGACCACGCCGGCACGGTCGATGGCGAACGTCACGTCCAGGTTCTGGATCGACACGTCGTGGATGGCCTGGTCGTACGCACGCTGCAGGAAGGTGGAATAAATCGCCACTACCGGCTTGGCGCCTTCGCAGGCCATGCCCGCGGCCAGCGTTACCGCGTGCTGCTCGGCAATCGCCACGTCGAAGTAGCGCTGCGGGTATTCCCGGGAGAAGCGCACCAGGCCGGAGCCTTCGCGCATGGCTGGCGTGATGCCCAGCAGGCGTTCGTCGGCGGCGGCCATGTCGCACAGCCAGTCGCTGAAGATATCGGTATAGGTGGGCTTGGACGGGCCGGATTTCTTCACCAGGCCGGCCTGCGGATCGAACGGACCCACCGCGTGGTATTCGATCTGCGCCTGCTCGGCCGGGGCGTAGCCCTTGCCCTTGGTGGTGATCACGTGCAGCAGCTGCGGGCCGGGCAGGTTCTTCACCGTGCGCAGCGCGGCAAGCAGCTGCGGAATATTGTGGCCGTCGATGGGGCCGGTGTAGTGGAAGCCCAGTTCCTCGAACAGCGTGCTGGGCACGATCATGCCCTTGGCGTGCTCTTCCCAGCGCTTGAAGAAGCGGCCGAAGAACGACTGCCGGGGAATCGCCTTTTTCGCGCGCTCACGCAGCGCGTTGAGGCGGCGGCTGGACATGGCGCGCGCGGCCATCTTGGTCAGCGCGCCGACGTTCTCGCTGATCGACATGCCGTTGTCGTTGAACACGACCAGCATGTCCGGTTCCGCATCGCCGCCGTGGTTGAGCGCTTCGAAGGCCATGCCGGCGGTCATCGCGCCGTCGCCGATCACGGCGACGACCTTGCGGTGGTCGCCCTTGCGCTGCGCGGCGATGGCCATGCCCAGGGCGGCCGAGATCGAGGTGGACGAATGGCCCACGCCGAAGGTGTCGTACTCGCTTTCCTCGCGACGCGGGAACGGCGCCAGGCCGTCCTTCTTCTTGATCGTGGTGATACGGTCGCGGCGGCCGGTGAGAATCTTGTGCGGGTAGCACTGGTGGCCCACGTCCCACACCAGGCGGTCGACCGGCGTGTCGAACACGTGGTGCAGGGCGACTGTCAGTTCCACCACACCCAGGCCGGCGCCGAAATGTCCGCCGGAGCTGGCGACGGACTCGATCAGGAATTGGCGCAGTTCGTCGGCGACGGCGGGCAGCTCCTCGTCGGAGATCTTGCGCAGGTCGGCCGGCGTCTCGATGGTCGCCAGATGGGGGTAGCGGGACAGGTCGGTCATCTGCGTATTGTTGGACCAGCGAGGGGGCGGGGCAAGGGCGGCCGGGTGAAAACTTGCGGGCCGGTCCGAGCCTGGGCGCCGGGACGGTTCAGCCGGGATTCCCAGGCCGACGGGCGGGTTGACCGCCCGAATGGCGCTACTTCCCGGCTCAGGCCATGTGTTCGCGGCGGTCGCGCGGCAGGTGGTTGACCAGGAACTCCATCTGGTCGGCCAGGATGTTGCGGTTGGAGAGGATCAGGTGCTCCACCCAGCTCGGGCGGTAGGGCACCGCCAGCAGCGGCATGTTGGCCTGCTGGGGCGTGCGGTTGCTCTTCCTCAGGTTGCAGGCCAGGCAGGCGCTGACCACGTTTTCCCAGGTGTCCTTGCCGTGCTTGGAGATGGGCAGGACGTGGTCGCGGGTCAGTTCGCCGCGGCAGAAGCGCTCGCCGCAATACATGCAGAGGTAGCGGTCGCGGGCGAACAGGGCGGTGTTGGTCAGCGCCGGCGAAGGATCAATCGCGTGGTCGCGGCAGTGGCCGGTGCTGGCCACGATGGGATGCAGGGACAGCATGCTCTGCAATCCGCTCAGGCGGTTGTGGCCGCCGTGGACGGTGATGCAGGGGTCGCCCAGGGTCCAGGCCACCGCGTCCCGGACGTAGAGGCAAACAGCTTCCTGCCAGCTGATCCAGTCAAGAATTCTGCCGGCGGCATCCAGCGACAGCACGCGGGTCGAATGGAGGTCGACAACGCGGCCAGGTACTTCCATCAGCATGCAAAACCGTCCTTCAACCCAGGGGAATGAACGTTCGGGTGCAGCAAAAGGCTCGTAACTGGCCCGAGGATAGACCAAATCCATGACAGAACACACGCAAATGGTTGTCGCTGCAGGGGATAGGCTCAGACTTTGGGGTGTTCTCGCGCTGGTGGGGGCGCTGATATAGTGACCGTTCATCTGTAGACCCGAGGCCGGGTTTGGGAGGGGGAGCCTGGGTGGCGACCCCGGCGCGGCTGGGGAGAGGTAGTCAACGTGGCTGAAGTTCTTTTCTACGAGCGTCCTGTTCCGCTCAACCGCACCGCTCACAAGGATCTGCGCATCAAGCCGATCCCGAACCTGAAGTTCGCGGGCTCGGTGCACTCGGTGCCGCTGACCGGCGTGGAATTTCCCGCTGCCGCGCGTGACCTGCCGATCCTGTTCGGTGGCCAGAGCGTTGCCGATGCCGGCCCGATGGCCCTGCTCGGCCTGCGCGAGAACGAGAACCTGTTCGTCGACGCTGACGGCCGCTGGGACGCGAACGCCTATATCCCGGCCTTCATCCGCCGCTACCCGTTCGTGCTGGCCGAGAAGCCGGTCGGCGCCGAAGGCGACGACTTCACCGTGTTCCTCGATGAAGCCTACGAAGGCTTCAACACCGCCGAGGGCGAAGCCCTGTTCAAGGACGACGGCAGCGAGACCGACGTGCTGAACAACGCCGTGCGTTTCCTCGGCGAGTTCCAGCAGCACGTGGCGCGCACGCAGTGGTTCATGGAGCAGCTGCGCAAGCACGACCTGCTCGAGCCGCGCAACATCCGCCTGGAGAAGGACGGCAAGGTCATCAACCTCAATGGCCTGTTCGTGGTGAATGAAGATCGCCTGCGCCAGCTCGACGAGAAGACCACGCACGAATTCCTGCGCGAAGGCGTGTTCGGCTGGATCTACGCGCACCTGCTGTCGCTGTCCAACATCGACCGCGTGTCGCTGCGCCTCAGCCAGCGCGAGCAGGCCGAGGAAGCGACCGCCGCCCTGAAGAACTGATGTTTCCGGCGTCACGGTGCCCCCGGGTGCCGTGACGCCGTTTCCCCCGCGTGTCTTGCTCCGCGGGCGTTTTCCACGGGCCGGGTTTTGCGGCCATCCTCACGTCGTCCACGCATGGATGCGCGATATCCTCGGCCCGGGCACCGGGTGCGCACGACGACAGGTGCGATCCCCCATACCGGGGCGAGCATGTCCGAACAGAACAAACGGGTGGTGATGTCCTATGTCGACGCCTTCAACCGCGCCGACCTCGATGGCGTGTGCGCGCTGTTCGCGGAGGATGCACTGATCCATGGCCCCCTGGGCTGGGGCGGCCTGGAACGGGCCCGGCCGCTGTGGGAGCAGCTGATGAACTGTTTCCAGGTAAGCCTTGAAGTCGACGCGGTTGCCGCCGAGGGCGATACCGTTGCCGTGCGTTATACGGAGCGTGGCCGCTCGGTGCAGCCTTTCCGTGGCGGTCCTGTCACGGGCAAGGATTACGAAGTGATGGCGATGGAATGGTTCGTGGTGCGGGAAGGCCACATCGAGCGGCGCTGGGGCGTGCACGACACGACCTCGATGTTCCGGCAGATGGCGTTGTCGCCACCCTGAGAGCAGTCGCCCCGGAGCTTTTTCATGATCTCTGTGTAGCGCACTCCCCTCACCGTCATTCCGGCGAAGGCCGGAATCCAGTGGCTTCTGTACCGGGTTTTCGCGAAGCTAACCAAGAACACGGCCGGCTATCGCCACCATTCAACCTGTTCGCTACTGAATGACCAGCCATTCGGCTGTTGAACAGCGCCTCCGGCCTTCGCCGGAATGACGGTGAGGAAGTAGGCAACGCTTGAACGAGATCTTGAACAAGCCCTACGAATCATAGGTAAGGCTGGGGCGCCAGTCCGTGCCACGGCCCTCGGGCAGGCAGTCCAGCACGTTCCACAGCGGCCAGATGGGGTCGACGTGACGCGGATCCTGGCCGGCCTCCGGCGGCACGAACATCAGCTCGCTGCCCCAGGTGTGGTGGATCTGGCCGTCGCGCCGCAGGAACACATTGAGCGCCGGCATCTGGCGTCCGTCGGCGGTTTCGCCGTGATAGTCGGCGTTGTACGTATTGTGCTCGGACGACAGCAGATGCAGGTGGCGCCAGCCGCGCTCGCGCGCGAAATGGCGGATGCGCGGGATGGGTGACTTGGCGACCACCGCCACGTTTACGCGCTGGCGCAGATGCGGCATCTCGCCGTCGAGCGCGTCGAGGATCGACGAGCAGGACGGGCAGGGCGCCGCCATCGCCGGGCCGAACATGAAGTTGTAGACGACCAGGGTGTCCTTGCCGTCGGTGAAGAGGTCGGACAGGCGCGTCTGTCGTTCGATGTCGGTATCCAGCGGCGTGTCGCCTTCGTCGTCGAAGTGATAGTCCACCGGCACCACGCCGCCCAGCGGCAAGGTGCGTCGCAGCGCGGCGACGGCCTCGGTCTGCCGTCGCAAGGCCATTTCCGCCTCCAGCAGTCGGTCGCGCGCGACGCGATAGGCGGGGCTTTCCCCGGGGAATCGAACGCTATGCAGTGATTCATTCATGACTGTCTCCCGTCATGCGGTGGCCGTGCGTGTCGCGGCCGGATGCCTGCCTCAGCGCACGGGCTTGGCCAGTCGCAGCAGGTCCGCGGCGTAGCCGGCGTTTTCATACACCGCGCGCGCCCGCTCGTTGCCGGGGAACACCGCCAGCGTCACCAGCTGGCAGCGATGCTCGCGCGCCCAGTCTTCCGCGTGTTCGAGCAGCGCGCGGCC
Source organism: Dyella japonica A8 (assembly GCF_000725385.1). Classification (NCBI taxonomy): domain Bacteria; kingdom Pseudomonadati; phylum Pseudomonadota; class Gammaproteobacteria; order Lysobacterales; family Rhodanobacteraceae; genus Dyella; species Dyella japonica. The sequence goes on from NZ_CP008884.1 coordinate 1,740,945, forward strand.
GACGCCGCGCCCTTCGTGCGCCTGGACGACGGCGAGGTCCGAGATATGGCAGTTGCTGCGGCCGGTGAAATAGTCCTGCGTCTTCTGCAGGTGGATGAAGCCGACCAGTTCGCCACCGTCATCTTCGGCCACGAACAGATAGCTGTTCACCGGTTGTTCGTCGAGATGGCGACGCAGGTCGTTGCGGATGCCTTCGATGCACTCGTGGCGTCGCCGCCACGGCGGCAGGGAGAAGTCCACGAAACGGGGCACCAGACCGAGGATGAAGTCGTCGTCGTCCTCGGCCAGACGAATCAGGTACGTGGCATCGCTCATGCGGGAACAACCGGACTGGCGAAAGTGGTTCGTCGTTTCTACACCCAGCCGCGTGGCGGCGGTAGTCCCGTGACGAAAAGCAGGGCCGGGCCCTGTGGGAGCGCACCCTGTGCGCGACTGCCTGGGGGGCTGGCCGTGTCGCCGTCGCGCACAGGGTGCGCTCCCACAAGAGCAAAAAAAAAGGGCCCCTCCGTGATGGAGGGGCCCTTGGCTGCGTTACGTCAGGCGATGGCGGGGAGGGTATCCACGCCAGCCTCGATGGCGGCCTTGTGAGTCAGGCAGCGCGGCAGGATGCGGGCGAAGTAGAACGTCGCCGTGTCGCGCTTGGCCTGCTTGAAGGCTTCCTGCTGGTTGCCGTTGGCCAGCGCCGCCACGTTGCGCGCCCACATGTAGGCGAGCGCGATGTAGCCGGAGTAGTACAGGTAGTCCATGGCCGCGGCGCCCAGTTCTTCCGGGTTGGCCTGCACGCGCTGGGCGAGGGCCATGGTGAGGTCGGCCCATTCCTTGGCGTGCTTGGCGAGCGGAGCGATGTAACTGGCGAGCGCGGCGTCCTGGATGTGCTGCTGGCAGAACGCCTGGATCTCCTGCAGAAAGAGCTTGAAGCCCGCGCCCTGCAGCTGGAGGATCTTGCGGCCCAGCAGGTCCGCGGCCTGGATGCCGGTGGTGCCTTCGTACAGCGTGATGATGCGGGCGTCGCGCACGAACTGCTCCACGCCGTTCTCGGCAATGTAGCCGTGGCCGCCGTACACCTGCAGCGCTTCCTTGGTGCACTCCTGCGCCAGTTCCGTGACCACGCCCTTGGCGATCGGGATCAGGAAGGCAACGAGATCGCTGGCCTGCTTGCGGGTGGCTTCATCCGCGCCGCGTGCTTCCACGTCGGTCTGCAGCGAGGTGTACAGCAGCAGCGTGCGGCAGGCTTCGACAAGAGCGCGCTGGGTGAGCAGCATGCGGCGCACGTCCGGCTGCACCAGCAGGTTGTCGGCCGGCTTCTCCGGGAACTTCGGACCCGACAGTGCGCGGCCCTGCAGGCGCTCGCGGGCATAGTTCAGGCTGTTCTGCAGCGCGCGCTCGGACAGCGCCAGGCCCTGCACGCCCACGCCGAGGCGGGCGGCGTTCATCATGGTGAACATGGCGGCCAGGCCCTTGTTCGGCGCGCCGATCAGGTAGCCCTCGGCGGCGTCGAAGTTCATCACGCAGGTGGCCGAGCCACGCAGGCCCATCTTGTGCTCGATGGCGCCGGCGGCGGCCGCGTTGCGCTCGCCCAGCGAGCCGTCGGCCTTCACCTTGAACTTCGGCACGATGAACATCGAGATGCCACGGCTGCCGGCCGGTGCGTCGGGCAGGCGGGCCAGCACCAGGTGGATGATGTTTTCGGCCAGGTCATGCTCGCCGGCGCTGATGAAGATCTTGGTGCCGGTGATCTTCCAGCTGCCGTTCTCGCCGGGTTCGGCGCGGGTCTTGAGCAGGCCCAGGTCCGAGCCGGCCTGCGGCTCGGTGAGGCACATGGTGCCGGTCCAGCGGCCTTCGACGATGGGCTTGAGGTAGGTGTTCTGCTGCTCCTCGGTGCCGTGCAGCTCCATCGCGTGGCAGGCGCCTTCGGACAGCAGCGGGTACAGGCTCCACGAGAGGTTGCCGGACTGGAAGATTTCAGTGGTGGCCGTGCCCATCACGTTCGGCAGCGCCTGGCCGCCGAAATGCTCCGGCTGGGTCAGGCCGGTCCAGCCACCCTCGGCGAAGGCCTTGAAAGCCTCCTTGAAGCCCTTCGGCGTGGTCACCGTGTGGGTGGCCTTGTCGAAGTGGCAGCCTTCCTCATCGCCGCTGGCGTTGAACGGGGCGAGCACAGCTTCGCTCAGGCGACCGGCTTCCTCGAGCACCGCGTCCAGCAGATCGCGCGTGTGGCCGTCGCCACCCTGCAGCTTGGTGAGCACGGCTTCCGCACCGAGCACGTCGAAAAGGGCGAAACGCTGGTCGTCGAGGGGGGCCTTGTAGATCGTCATGGCGAAATTCCTTCGTGGGTCGGGCAAAGCGCTGAAGGTCAGCGCCAGGTGTTGGGAATCCCCGGCACCGGCGAGAGCCAGTCATTGCCGTGGAAACTGAAATCGCGGGCTTCCTTTTCCTGTTCGGGCTTGGCGCTGGCGTTGCCGCTGATGGCGTAGGCGACGCCGCCGGCGCTGCCCTTCACCGCGGCCGCCTTGATGGCGGTGGTCATCTCCGGCGTCGGCAGCACGTCGATCTGGGTCACGTCGGCGGCAAAGGCGGGGATGTCGAGGTCGAAGCGGGTATGCAGGCGCACCGGCACGCCGTCGGCGACCTTCAGCTCGCCATCGATGGCGTGGAAATCCATGGAGCCGTAGCTGTTGTTCTGGATGCGCACGGTCAGGCGCCACTGGCCGTCAGGCCGGGTGGTCATTTCCTGGATGCTCACGGTCGGCGGGAACACGCTCTTCTTCGGCGGCCCGCAGGCCACCAGGCCTGCCACCAGCACGAGAAGCGCCACACAGCCGAGAAGTCGTTTCATGGGTGTCCCTCAAACGATTGTTTGAATCTTAGCAGGATGACCTTGGCGTCTGTCCACGGGGAGGCGCCAGGGCCGGATCTCAGCGCGCATGCGATCACGCCTGTGTGACAGATCCGCGGCATGGCGGGAGGTTCCCATTGCGCAGCGCAGCAGGCATCATCGCGGGCTTATTCCCTTTCAGCCTGCGACTCATGACCCGACGTATCGTTGCCCGCCGCTCCCCCATCCATGGCAATGGCGTATTCGCCGTTGAACCGATCAAGAAGGGTGAGGAAATCATCGAGTACAAGGGCACGCTGATGACTCACGCCGAAGCCGACGTGCTCTACGGCGACGGTGGCGAGACCGGGCACACGTTCCTGTTCACGCTCAACGATGAGTTCCTGATCGACGCCAACCGCAAGGGCAATACGGCGCGCTGGATCAACCATAGCTGCGACCCGAACTGCCAGGCGGTGATCGAGGAGAGCGCCGACGACAACCCGCGCAAAGACCGCGTGCTGATCGAGGCGATCCGCAATATCAAGCCGGGCGAAGAACTCACCTACGACTACGGCATCGTCCTGGACGTGCCGCACACCGCCCGCCTGAAGAAGCTGTGGAAGTGCCTGTGCGGTTCGAAGAACTGCACGGGGACGTTGCTGAAGTCCAAGCGCTGAGACCCACCAGTCAGCGACGGAACCTGTGGGAGCGCACCCTGTGCGCGACCGCGGCGATATGGTGTACGCCGGTTGCCGATGTCACCGGGCGAACCGCCTGAGAAGGTTGAGTGTCCGCGTGCATCGGTAAACGTCGCTGATTTCGTGCGGGGCCCGTCGCGCACAGGGTGCGCTCCCACCAGGAAGCCGCCACCGATCAGTCGCTCGGATAGTCGATCCCGATCACCTCGACGCCAGTCCAAGCGCTGAGACCCACCAGTCAGCGACGGAACCTGTGGGAGCGCACCCTGTGCGCGACCGCGGCGATATGGTGTACGCCGGTTGCCGATGTCACCGGGCGAACCGCCTGAGAAGGTTGAGTGTCCGCGTGCATCGGTAAACGTCGCTGATTTCGTGCGGGGCCCGTCGCGCACAGGGTGCGCTCCCACCACGAAGCCGCCACCGATCAGTCGCTCGGATAGTCGATCCCGACCACCTCGACGCTGAGATCCCCCGCCGGCCGCTGCCACGTCACTTCCTCCCCCACCCGCGCGCCGAGCAAGGCCTTGGCCAGCGGCGAGACGTAGCTGACCCGTCCGTGCTCCACGTCGGCTTCGTCCTCGCCGACGATGCGGTAGCGGGCTTCGCCTTCGTCGCTGTCGACCGTCACCACGGCGCCGAACGCCACGCGGTCGCGCGGTTGCTGCGCCAGATCCACTTCGATGGCGCTGCCCACGCGCGCGTTGAGCCATTTGAGCTCGCGCTCCACCTCGGCCAGCTCGCGTTGCTGCAGCAGCGTATCCGTTGCCGTGCGCAACGCATCGCGCCGTTCGCGCAGCGCGACCAGACGCTCGCGCAACTGGGCGTTGCCGTGCGGCGTCACGTAGTTGGGGTGTTCGCTCAGCGGGATATCCGGCAGCCGTTCGCCGACGGACTCGTCCGCATCCTTCACGAAGGAGCGGCTCATTGCGTGCCTCCAGCGCGCCGCCTAGTCGGCGCGTCCATGGGATGACATGGCGGCGTGTCTGCCACGCCTCAAGCGGATGCAGGCGTCCGGGCACGACGCCGGTCGCGCCCGTTCAGAAGACGGTGGGCCAGGGTGCTTCAGTCGTCGTCCACGTGCGGTTTCCAGGCCTCGGCCAGCTGTTTCTGCACCGGCGGCGGCACGGGTTCGTAGTGGCTCAGGTCCAGGCTGTAGCGCCCACGGCCGCCCGTCATCGCCTTCAGTTCGGTGGGATAGTCCGTCAGTTCCGCCAGTGGCGCCTGGGCCTTGATGACGATTTCACCGCCGCGCAGGGAGTCGGTGCCCATGATGCGCGCGCGCTTGCCCGCCAGCCCGCCGGTGACGTCGCCCACGCTGGCCTCGGGAATGGCCACCTCCACGTCGACGATGGGCTCCAGCACGATTGGCCGCGCCTTGCCCACGGCATCGAGGAAGGCTTTCTTGCCGGCGCTGATGAAGGCGACTTCCTTGGAGTCGACCGGATGGTATTTGCCGTCGTACACCGTCACGCGCACGTCCTGGATGGGATAGCCGGCAATCGCGCCGGCCTCCAGCGCCTGCCGGATGCCCTTCTCGATGGCCGGCAGGAATTGCCCCGGAATGACCCCGCCCTTGACCGCGTCGACAAACTCGAAGCCCGCGCCGCGGTCCAGCGGCTCGACGCGCAGGAATACCTCGCCGAACTGCCCGGCGCCGCCGGTCTGCTTCTTGTGACGGTGATGTCCTTCCGCGCGGCCCGCGATGGTTTCGCGATAGGCGATGCGCGGCGGGTGCGTGTTCACTTCCACGCTGTAACGGTCTTTCATGCGTTCGAGCATGATTTTCAGGTGCAGGTCGGAAAGGCCGCGCACCACGGTCTCGTTGAGCTCCTTGTGGTGTTCCACGCGGAAGCAGGGGTCTTCCTCCGCCAGGCGACCGATGGCCTGCGAAAGCTTCTGTTCCTGCCCCTTGTGCTTGGGTTCCAGCGCCAGGCCGAACATGGGCTGAGGGAAACGCACCGGCGCGAGGTGGATGCGGTCCTCGTCGTGCGAATCGTGCAGCACGGCATCGAAGTGGATTTCCTCCACTTTCGCCACGGCCGCGATGTCGCCGGGAATGGCCTGGTCGATTTCCTCGTGCGTCTTGCCGCGCAGGCGGAACAGGTGGCCCACCTTGAAGGGCTTCTTGCTTTCGTCGATGTATAGCTGCGTATCGCGGCGCACCGTGCCCTGCCATACGCGAAACACGCCGAGTTTGCCGACGAAGGGATCGTTGACGATCTTGAACACGTCCGCGATCACGTGCTGCAACGGATCGGCATTGACGGTGATTTCCTCGCCGTCGCCATTGAGGAAGGGCGGCGGGTTGCCCTCGGCGGGGTTGGGCAGCAGCCGGTCGGCCAGTTCCAGGAATTCCCGGACCCCCGCGCCGGTGCGCGCGCTGACGAAGCAGATCGGCACGAGGTGTCCTTCGCGCAGGCATTGCTCGAAGGCGTCGTGCAATTCCTGCGGGTTCAGTTCGCCTTCGCCCGAGTCGAGATAGTGGCCCATCACGGTTTCGTTGATCTCCACCACCTGGTCGAGGATGCGCTGGTGTGCATCGGCCAGTGACGAAAAGTCGGTGGTGCCTTCGCCGTGGAAGAAGCAATCGAGCACCTGCCTGCCGCCATCGGCCGGCAGGTTCACCGGCAGGCACTGGGTGCCGAATTCATCGCGCAGCGCGTCGACGAGCGCACCCAGCGGCGCGCCCTCCATGTCGATCTTGTTGACCACCAGCACGCGCGCAAGCCGCCGCTCGGCGGCGCGCTCCATGATGCGGCGCGTGCCGTACTCGATACCGTTGGCGGCATTGACCACGATGGCCACGGTTTCCACCGCGGCGAAGGCCGACAGCGTGGGGCCGCGGAAATCGGCGTAGCCCGCCGTGTCGATGAGATTGATGTGGCTCTTGCCGAACGGCACCGCGGCGATGGCCGTGTCGATCGAATGGCCACGCGTCTTTTCCTGCTCGTCCGTGTCCGATTGCGTAGTGCCGCGCTCCACCGAACCCTGGGTCTGGATGACGCCACCGGCATGCAGCAGTGCTTCGAACAGCGTGGTCTTGCCGGCGCCGGCATGTCCGGCGAGCGCGATGTTGCGGATGTTTTCCGTGTTGTACGACACGATGCGACCCTCCTCTAGCGAGGCGCGGAATCGTGCCGACGTTGACCTGCGGCGCCGCACGAAGCCGCGCTGGCGGCTGACGATGGCGGGCCGTCATGGTCGTCCAGGCGTGCAGGACGCGGGGGCGGTCATGGCGGATTACGGCCCGGGTGGCCGTTGCTCTAGGTTTTCGCCATCGGCCGCCGGGGTCAAGTTGCAGTGCGGGGTAAGGGGAACCCTTGGACGCGGCACTTGTCAGCAGAAGTCCCCCCACGACGACAGGCCGGGGCGTCCGGCCGGCACCTTTCCCCGAGCAGAGAAGGGAATCCCCATCGAGCACACCGAGCAGGTCGAACACCATCGCTGGACGCCGCCCGGCCCCGCTACAGGCGGGCTGGCGCCACTCGATGGACCCACGCGCGCGCTGCTGCACCAGATGCGCTGGCGAAAGGCCCCGCCCAACCGCGGGCGTCGCTGGCTGGTCCTGGGCATCGTGCTGGCCTTGCACGCCCTGTTTGGCTGGTTCACCTGGCACGAAATGCAGGTCAGGAAGGCGCAGGAGCGGGCGCTCCTGGTGCGGGAAGGCGCCCTGCAGGTCCGCCTGATCCCGGCGGCGGCGACTCCATCCGGGCCGGCGGAGCCACCGGCGCTGCTGCCGCCTCCGCCACCGGAGCCCGCGCCGCCACGCCCGGTGAATCGGCCGGTGGTGCACGAGCCGCCCGCGAAGAATGCGATGACCGTGAGCCTGCCGCCGGAACCGCCCGCACCGGCGACCTCGGTGGCCTCGACGCCAGCGCCGCACCTGTACGACCCATCAGGGCAGGCCGTGTTGCCGGCCACGGCCAGCAGCGCGCCGTCGGTGCCGGAGGCGGGCTACGTGCAGAAGACGCCGCTGGGCGACGCGAAGATCATGCAGCACACGACGACGGTGCCATACAAGGCCACGCGCTTCGACAAGGGTTGGTCGGAAGGTGGCGGCAGTTCCGTGGACGATGCCTTGAAGAAGGCGGCGGAAAAGACCACCGTGAAGCACACCTTCCATATCGCGCCGGGGGTGCGCATCCATTGCGCGATTACTTTGGCGGCGCTTGCCGGCGGCTGCGGCGGCGATCCGCCGCCACCGCCACCGTCCAACGATGGCGATATGCGCCTGAGCATGGCGCCAGCCAACCAACTGGCACCGGGCTCGCCCCAGCCCAAGGCGCCCAGCGTGGAGGAGTGCATCGCCATCTATCGCGCCGAAAAACCCTTGCCGTATGGCTGCCCGATCGACACGCCCACGCGTTCGGTCGATGCCGACATGCAGGAGCGCGCCGCGCATCCGCCAGGCCAGGACGGTCATTGAGTCGCGTGGGCCGGGTACTTTTCAGAACGTCATCGCCGCCCGCTACACTTCCGCCATGGACAGGGAATCCGCGGACCGGCTGACAGTGACGCTTCCATCGCCAAGGTCGGCGGCGGAGACGGCGGCCGTCTATCGGCGGCGCAGGGCCGAGCGCCCACGCGATCGCTGGCTGCGTGTGGTGGCACTGGTCGGCGCGCTGTTCGTGCACCTGATGTTTCTGATCGGCGTCATCCTTGGCCCGGCCTATGAGCTGGAAGAAACCAACGAAGAGACGGCGCCGCTGGTCGTGCGCCTGATCGAGAAATCCAAGGAAGAGCCGCCACCGCCGCCGCCCGTGCGCGGCACGCCACCCAAGCAGGTGGGGCCGGTGCACAAGGGCAACGCGAACAACGCCCCGCGCACCGCGCGGCAGAGCAGCTCGTCCACGCGTACCAACAGCGATCTTTCCCCCGTGCCAGTGCCGGCGATGCAGACGCCGGTGGTCACCGACGTGCCCAAGGCCGCCGCGCCGAAACCGGAAGTCACCGCCGCGCCCCTGCCACCGGTGACCGTGCCCAAACCGGCGCCCGCCGAACAGTTGCAACCGGTGCCGTCCGCGCCGGAGCCGCCGCAGGTCACCGTGGAAGCGCCCGTGGTGCAGAAGCCGGTGCCGCCGGCCTTCCAGCCCGAACCTGTGCGCAAGCCGCAGACGGAAGGCAACCAGCCCATGCCGCCGCCCGCCTCGCTGGCCATACCCGAGGTGCCGGCGCAATCCGCGCCGATGGTGACGCCGCCGGCCATGGCCATGCAGAACGCCGTGCCAGCGCAGACGCGTCCGAGCGTCGCTCCGGTGCCGCGCCCGGAAGCGCCCGCTTCGCCGCCGGAACCGGAATGGCAGGCCGTGCCGATGCCGGCGCAGGCCGCACCCACGGTGAACCTGCAGCCGCAACCCACGACCGTGTCGCCGGTGGTGCCGCAGGAGCAGCCGAAGATCGAATCGCCGGCCATCCGCGTGGCGGCGGAGGCGCAGATGGAAGCGGTGCCGCTGCCGCCCAATCCCCAGCCATCGGTGGAGCACCCGCAGGCGCCGCGCCTGGATGTGCCCGCACCCAAGGCGATAGCGCTCGACAACAAGCCATCCATCGAGCGACCGCAGTTGTCCGAAACGCCAGCCGAGGCGACGCCCACGCAGAGCGCGGCCACCTCGTCGGCATCCCACGCGCCGACGCAGAGCGAATCCAGCGCGCAGGCGAACGCCGCCAGCAACGCAGCGAATCCTTCCTCGAACGAGAGCGGCGAAAGCAGTGCGCCGAATGCGACCCCGCAGGGCAGCAGCAGCGGCACGCCCGGCCAGCCCAATGGCGTGAACCAGTCGCCGAGCATGGCTGGCGGCAAGGGCCTCAATCTTTCACTGCCACCGGGCCAGGGCAACGGCCAGAACAACGGCCCAGGCCATGGACAGGGCGGCGCGACGGAAGGCGCCCAGGAAGGCGCCGTGGGTACCTATGTGCAGGCGCGGCCTCACGGCAACACCGAAATCATGTCGCACGGCACGCCCAACATCGGCTATCAGGCCACGCGCTTCGAGAAGGACTGGACGCCCGAGGGCGAGAGCTCCATCGACACGGCGCTGCGCCACGCGGTGGAAAAGACCACCATGCGGCATACCTTCAACCTGCCGCGCGGCGTGCGCGTGGAATGCGTGGTGATGCCGCTGTTCCCGATGGCTTTGTTCGGCTGCGGCGATGGCAATCCGCCCCCCAAGCCGGTGGACGACGTGGTTTACGACAAGATGAAGCTCGCGCCGACCAACCCCTTGGTACCGCCTTCGTCGTCTGTAGGTGCGGCGCCTACGATGGCGACAGTCAAACTCGACAATGCGGCTCAGTGTGCGGCGGCTCGCGTTGCAGGCGGACCACTGCCTCCGGGCTGTTCCGCGAACGTCACCACGATCCCCGCGGGCCCGGCGCGCAGCAGCACCACGTGGGTTCCAGCGAGCGACCAGTTCCACTGAGGCGCGGGAAGCAACGCGTCGCCTAAGTATTTCTTCGGCTGGTCGCCACGACGAACTTCGGTAGCGGAGTCGCCGCCTACCCACGCAAGCTGGGCATCTCCGACTACCCGAGTGATGCCCATGAAGTCGCGCCTCGTCGCTTCCGTGTTGCTGGCCTGCGCGTTTGCCATGCCCGCAGCGCATGCCGCCGATGAACTCGATTGCAAATTGCACTTCGAGCTGAGCAGCTGGTCGCTCATCTTCAAACACGTCAGCGGCAAGGGCACCGTGACCTGCAGCGACGGCCAGTCGATGAAGGTGAAGCTGGAGGCCAACGGCGGCGGCCTGTCGGTGGGGCGTTCGCGGATCGATGACGGTAACGGCGTCTTCACCGCGCTGCATTCGATTTCCGAAGTGCCCGGCACCTATGCCGACGTGAATGCGACCACCGCCATCAAGGCGGGCGACGCCCAGGTGCTGACCAAGGGCGTGGTGTCGTTGGCGATTGCCGGCGTGGGCCACGGCGTCGAGATGGGCATCACGGTGGGCGAGCTCACCATCAGCGAGGACAAATAGCGCTGGGCATGCGCCGTTTGCTGCTAGGTAAATCTACTTAGTTGCTTCGCGAAGATTTGCGCTACCGGGCGCCTAGGCCGCGCTGCATGCTCCATCGCGTCACTGCGAGGGCCGCAGCGGCCGGTGTGTCCCATGGCACGGATGAAGTTCTTTTTCCAAGAGGTACGTATGCACGCCCTTCGCTGGTCTTGTCTGGTGCTGGCGCTTGGCCTGGTGATGAACGATCCCGGCCGCGCCCAGCAGCCTGTCCCCACGGCTCCCGCATCGATGCAGGGCCAGGGCTCGGTAGATTCCCGTGCGTGGCCGCACAGCTACGACGTCGAGGGCACCCACCTGGTGCTCCACCATCCCCAGTTGGAGAGCTGGAGCGGCAACCAGTTGAAAGGGCGCTTCGCCGTTGCCGTGAAGACAGGCACGCAGACCGGCAGCGACGGCAAGTCGCATGACGTGATGGCCTACGGCGTGGCGTGGTTCACGGCCCGCACCGTAACCGACAAGGCGCAGCGCGAGGTTTCGCTGTCCAACGTCACCATCGACCGGGTGTCGTTCCCCACGGCGGCGGCGCAACAGGAGCGCTATCGGTCCTTGCTGCAGAACGTGGCCAACCGCGGCAACCAGGTGGCCGATCTCGACACGATGGAGGCTTCGCTCGCCATCAGCCAGGCACAGGGCGAGGTCAAGAACGTGGCGGTGCGCAATGACCCGCCACAGGTCATCTTTTCGTTCAAGCCCGCGCTGCTGGTGCTGATCGACGGCACGCCTGCACTGCGATCCACCGGCAAGGGCAGCGTCAAGCGCATCGTCAACACGCGCTCGCTGATACTGGAGGATGGCAGCCAGTACTACATGCTGTTTGCCAGCCATTGGGTGAGGGCCTCGTCGCTGGATGGCCCGTGGGCATCGGTGACATCGCCGCCATCCACCGTGATGCAGGCGGCCGAGGCCGCCGAACAGGCCAAACAGGTGGACACGCTGCACGAGCCGTCGGATGCACTCAAGCAGGTGCTGGCCTCGGGCAAGCTGCCCGACATCGTGGTGCGCACGCAGCCGTCCGAGCTGATCATGGTGAACGGCGATCCGCAGTTCGAGGTCATTGCCGGCACGCAGCTGGCATACGTCGCCAATACCTCGGCCGATGTATTCGTCGACCAGTCGCAGGATTCGATGTGGTACGTGCTTGTCTCCGGGCGCTGGTTCACCGCGCCATCGACGAATGGCCCGTGGCGCTACGTGGCGGGCAAGGATCTGCCGGCCGACTTTACGAAGATTCCCTCCGACAGCCCCAAGAGCGCGGTGCTCGCCTCCATACCAGGCACGCCCGAAGCGCGCGAATCGCTGATCGCCAACAGCATCCCGCAGACGGCGACGGTCAACGAGCGCACGACCCAGCTGCACTTGTCCTACGACGGGGCGCCGCAGTTCCGGCCGATTGACGGCACGTCGCTGTCGTACGCGTGGAATACGCCGGTGCCGGTGATCCGGACCAGCCCGGATGCCTACTACGCCGTGCAGAACGGCGTGTGGTTCACCGCGGCCAGCGCGAATGGGCCATGGGCCGTCGCGCTCGACGTGCCGGCGGTGATCTATACGATTCCGCCGAGCTCCTCGCTGCACTATGTCACCTACGTCTACGTCTACGGTCATTCCGGTGACCAGGTCTACGTGGGCTACTCGCCGGGCTACTACGGAACGGTGAGCAGCGGTGGCGTGGTGGTCTACGGCACGGGCTACGCCTGCGATTCGTGGACGGGCGACGTGTGGTACGGCTGCCCGGCCACCTATGGTTTCGACGTGTCCTTCGGCTGGACGCCGTGGGCAGGCTGGGCCTTCGGTTTCGCATGGGGCGCGGCGTGGGCCTCGGCATGGTACGGGCCGTGGTGGGGGCCGTGGGGCTACTGGGACGGCGGCTTCTACCCGGGCTACTGGGGTGGCGCCATCTCGGCGGCGAATGTCTACGGGCGCTGGGGCAACAGCGTGGTGGCGGGGCGCGGCGTGGCCTGGTCCAACCCGTGGACGGGCAACTACGGCGAGGCCGCTCGCGGCGGCTACTACAACACGGCCACGGGCGGCCGCGGCCGCGGCTATGCGGGCTGGAACACCAACGCCTATACCGGCGTCACCTCCGGACAGGCCGGTGGCATCCGCTACAACCCACAGACCGGGCGCGTGGTTGCCGGCCATGGTGGTGCCGCGGTCAACCCGTACACGGGCAACGCGGTGGCGGGCGGCGACCGCACGGTGGTGAATACGAACACCGGCCGTGTCACGCATGAGAGTGGTGTCGCGGGCCGGACCAACGAAGGTGCCGGTGCTGCCGGTGCCTTCAACACGCAAGGTGCGGGCGGCGATGCGCGCGGCGCGGGCTACGTGAACTACAACCGCCAGACGGGCCAGGTGAACCATGGCGGCGTGGTCGACGTGAACGACCACGTATATGCCGGCCACGATGGCAATGTGTACCAGTACACGGCGGGGCAGGGCTGGCAGAAGGCCGATGCCGGCGGCAACTTCAATCGCGTGTCCGGCCCCGACGGTGCGGGCACGGAGCAGGATCGCATGGCCCGCGATCGCGGTGCTTCGGGCGCATCATTCGATGGCGGTCAGGGTCGTTCCGAGCGCCAGACGTTCGACCGTGGCAACTACGACAATCGCTTCCACGGCAACATGGGCGGCTTCCGGCCCTCGTTCGGTGGCGGTCACTTCGGTGGCGGCTTCCACGGCGGTGGGTTCCGGCGCTAGGCCGGAACCCCATGGCGGCGTCCTGTGATCAACGCAGGATGCCGTCGGTCTTCAGCTTGGGAATCAGCGTCTGAGCGAGTTCGGTCGTCGCTTTGGGAATGTCGCTGCGGCCGATGCCCTGGGTGGTCACGGTCCAGATGAGCTTCTCGGAACGCGGATCCCACACGCTGGTTTCCAGCGTCACTACGTCGTACTGCTGCACATCGGGCGTGGACGCCCACGCGCCGCCATACCAGCCGTAGAAACCGCCGTACGCGGGACCGCTCGGTGTCACGCTGAACTTCTGTTGCACGCGTTCCACACGCGTGACCAGCACGACCTGTGCGCCGCTGCTTTTCACCAGGTCACGCAACCCGATGGCACCCGTCGTGCCGGCGGGAATCTGCGTATAGCTGGGCGCGGCCTGCACGCCTGCCGCCTGCAGTTGCTGCGAGAAGGTGTCTTCGAACACGCGGCGCATCGTGTCGCTGCGCGAGATGCCCACGACGACCACGTTGGTGGCCGGCGGCCCCGGCCACGAAGGATCGCGCCACTGGTTGGTGACGCTGACGCTGGAGCAGGCGCCCAGCACAAGACCTGCGGCGACGACGAACAGACGCAACGCTTTCATGGCGACGGCTCCCTGATGTCAGGCCCACCCCGGCGGGCAGGCGGCAGGCGGATTGTGCGGCGGCCATCGTGGAGAGTTCGCGATAGCCGCCGTCGGTCACGCCGTGGCGTCAGGGCGTTGGCCGCAACAGGGAGCCGAAGGTCAGGTAGATCGAGTTGTGGCCGCCTTGCGCGTACCCGTAGCCAAGGAACAACGGGCCCAGCGGCGTCTGGACGCCAAGGAACAGGCTGCCGGCGTAGATCAGCGAATCGAGGCGCACCTGCTCCCGGCTTTGCCAGGTATTGCCCGCTTCCAGGCTGGTGCCGATGTAGATGGGCGTGGAGAACAGCGCGTCCATCCTGCCGGTGCGGCGGTACAGGACGGCGCGTCCCAGGAAGGCCTGGTTGCCGTTCAAGGAGCGCTCGGGGTAGCCGGACAGATTGAGGAACCCGCCCAGGAAGCTCTGGGTCTCGAAGAAATTCTCGTTGTTGAGGGCGCTGGCGGCACGCACCCCAAGCAGCAGGTGATAGCGGCTGTCGGCCATGCCGAAGTCGGGCACCCAGTCGGCGCTGAACTTGACCAGGTCGGCGTTGACCTTGCCACCCAGCCATGGGCGGTACCACTCGTAGTCGAGGTCGGTGCGGAGCCCATGCGAGGGAAATTGCGCGTTGTCGAGGCTGTCCCAGTTCAGGCCGAGCTTGGTCATCGCATAGTCCGCGGCCTGGCTGGCCGGGAAAACGACCGGGCTGCCGATGCGCAGGTCACCGCTGTCGCGGCCGCGCTGGAAGGCGGCGAGCACGCGCCAATAGGTCGAAGGTGACCAGCCCGTCTCCAGGCCCAGGTACCGGCGCTTGATGCGGTATTCGGCCAGCTGCTGCTCGCCGTTGCTGGTAAAGACGGGATAGTCCTCGTTGCGCAGCAAGGCATAAGGCATCACGTAACCGCCGGCACCTTGCCAGAACGGCTGGTAGAACTCCGTGGCCAGGCCTCCGATGCGGCCCGCCCACAAGGTGTTGCGCCACTCGGCACCCAGGTGGTTGAGGTTGGTCGCGGTGATTTCCGTCGAAATCAGGTATTCGCTGCGACCCTGGAAGTCGTCGTCCAGCTCGAAGCCGAGCTTGCCGTACAACGGTCCCCATGGCTTGTCGCGTGGAATGATCAGCAGTCCGCGATCGTTGCCGTCCTGCTGCAGGCGGTAGTCGATCTGCTGGTAGTTGCCGCGCCCATAGATGCTGCCGATCTGGCTCTCCAGCTTCTTGGGATCGAACGGCTGGCCCACGTCCTTGGCGAGCCGCTCGTCCACGTACTTGGCCGTGTCGGTATGCGTGGCATCCACTTTCAGGAAGGCGACCAGGCCCGGGTCGAAGTCGCGTTGGCGATGCTGCGCGATGAATCGCGACCATTCCTCCGGGCCCACGGACAGGGCGCGCAGACGGGGCAGGGCGGCTTCCGCCGCGGCGTGGCCGATGGCGATGGCCTCGGCGCCGCGATTGAATTCGGCCGCGCTCATGGTGCCGAGCGCCGGCGTGATCAGGATGTCGTTCGGGCCCAGGGTGTCCAGCTGACGCTGCGTCTTTTCCTCCATCAACGCGCTGACCATCTGGTTGAGCACGGCGACGGGATTGCTCAACTCATCGCGTTTCAGCAGCGGCGAGCCCACGTTGACCACGATCAGCTGCGTGGCACCCATGCCGCGCGCGACGTCGATGGGTACGTTGTCCATCAGGCCACCGTCGACCAGCAGCTGGTCGTCGATGTTGGTGGGCGCGAAGGCGCCCGGCACGGACATGCTGGAGCGGATCGACAGCGCAAGGTCGCCGGACCCGAACACCGCCGGCTTGCCGGCCACGATGTCCGTGGCCACGGCCCGGAACGGAATCGACAGTTGATCGAAGTCGTGCACGTTCCACGTCGACAGCAGCAGGCGACGCAACAGCAACAGCAGCTTCTGGCCCTGCACCACGCCCGCCGGCGTGATGATGCGGCCGTTCTTGTAGCCCACCTCGAAATCGAGGAGATACCGGTAGTCGGCATCCTTGCGGCGCATGGGCAGTTCGCCGCGCGCCGGGTTGTCGGTGAACAGGTCGTTCCAGTCCAGCGTGGTGATGATGTCGTGCATCTCCTGCGGCGTGTAGCCCGCCGCGTAGAGGCCGCCGACGATGGAGCCCATGCTGGTGCCGGAGATGCGGCAGACGGGGATGTGCTCGCGCTCGAGCACTTCGAGTACACCGATATGCGCGGCGCCTCGCGCGCCGCCGCCGCCAAGCACGAGGCCAATGCATCGATCCGGTGATGGAGCGGGTGCCGGCTGCCCGATGGCAGGCGTGACCGCACACAGGCACAGCATCACGATCCACGCTAACCGGCAACGCATCACTATCCCTCGTGTAGAAAAACGACGTTACGCGAGTGACGCCGTCGTTTCCGCATCGTAAGGCAGAAAGCAGGTTTTTGCGTCGGTGAAATTACTCAAGCCAGCGCGCGCACGCTGCATACACACAGCCTGCTCACCAAGCTGTCTGGAGGGTCATCGGCCTCACACCGTTGCGGGAGGCCGGAAAAACGAAGCGGGATCGAAGCGATCCCGCCCGTTCGTTACAGCATGCGCAGCATTTCCTTGAGCAGCGGCAGGCGGCGCACGCGCACCGCGCTCACGCGGAACACCGCGTTGGCCAGCGCCGGTGCGGCGCTAGGCATGCCGAGGAAGCTCGCGCCCGTGGGATCGCGGTCGCCGGGGACGATGATCACTTCGGTGGTGTCCGGCAGCAACGCCATGCTGGCCAGCGGATAGTCCTTCCAGCTGTGCTGCTGGACCTGGCTGTCCTTGTAGCTGATGGACAGGTTCAGTGCGGCGGACAGTGCGTCGAGCGTGGCGCCGGCCACCTGGCCTTCAAGACCCATCGGATTCACCGCACGGCCAACGTCCACCGCGCACACCACGCGTTCGATGTTGAGCCGGTCGCCCTGCAGGGAGGTTTCGATGGCGTGTGCCACATAGGCGCCATCGATGTGCCAGCAGGCGATGCCCAAGCCGTTGACGGTGCGCAGCCAGTTCTTCCACTCGATGCGATCGGCGACCAGCTTGAGCACATTGATCAGGCGGCCCGTGTCCAGCGTGCGTCCGTCGCCGAGCGGAATCATGCGTGCCTCGCCGATCAGGCGCAGCCGCGTCACCAGCGGGTCTTCCTTGAGCGAATGGGCGATTTCGTCGACGAAGCTTTCCACCGCGAAGGCATTGCTGACATGCGGCATGCCACGCGAGGGTCCGCGCAGCATGGCGGAGGGCAGGGAGTACCAGTCGTTGCGCAAATGCGGCACGAGGCCCGCGGGAAGCTGGTGCGCGTCGACTTCGGACGTCCACAGCTGGTTGTCCGGCAGGCCACGCTGCGCCAGCGCCGAGGCACTGGCCATGCGCTGGTTCCAGCTGACGATCTGGCGCTTGCCGTCCAGCGCGGCGCTGAACTTGTGCACGGTGGCAGAGCGGTAGTAGTCCTGCGTGAGGTCCTCGTCGCGCGTCCACATCAGCTTGACCGGCTTTTCCACGGCCTTGGCCAGCATGACGGCTTCGGCGACATAGTCGTGGTCCAGCCGGCGGCCGTAGCCACCGCCAACGCGGGGCACGCGGATCTCGATCTGGGCGGGCGACAGGCCGGTCAGGCGCTGCACGACCTTCCACGCCTGCTGCGGCGCCTGCGTGGGCACGACCAGCACGGCGCCGTCCTTGTCGACCTTCGCCACGCAGTTCATCGGCTCGGCGGTGGCATGGGCCAGCCAGGGCTGCACGTAAGTGGCCTCGAGGCGATGCGCGGCCTTCTTGGCGGCGGCATCGACGTCGCCGTCGTTGCGCACGCGCGCGGCGGGCTGGGCGTTCTTGTCGTTGACGAGGTCGGCGGCCTGCTGTTCGAACCAGGCGCTGCTTTCATTCTGCGCACCGGCCTTCCACTGCAGCTTCAGCTTGGCGCGGCCTTGCAGGGCCGCCCAGGTGTTTTCGGCCAACACCGCCACGGCGGGCGAGCGCACGGTCTGGCCGAGCGGGACGCCGGCTTCCGGCTTGACCTGCACCACCTTGACCACGCCCTTCACCGCGAGCGCTTCGCTGGTGTCCAGGCTTTCCACGCTGCCATCGGGCCACGGGCAATGCGAGAGCACGGCGATCAGCGCGTCCGCCATGTAGGTGTCGAGCGCATGGGTGGCCTGGCCGGTCACGATGGCGCGCGCGTCGACGTCGCCGGCCGGCTGGCCGATCAGCGTGTAGCGATCCGGCGTCTTGGGCGGCACGGGCGCATCGGGCGGTGCGATCTTGGCGGCGGCTTCGGCGAGTTCGCCGTAGCCCAGGCGGCGACCGTCCGGAGCGACCACGTTGCCTTCCTGGCAGTGCAGGCGGTCCGCCGGCACGCCGAGACGGCGTGCCGCGGCCTGCAGGAGCAGCCAGCGCGCCAGCGCGCCGGCGCCGCGCAGGTCGGCCCACGCTGCGGGAATGGAATTGCCCAGGCCGCTGGTCTGGTGACCGTAGACCCAGCGCGGTTTGCCGTTGTCGTCTTCCACGCCCAGGCCAAGCGACACCGTGCTCACGCGCGTCCAGTCGGCGTCCAGCTCGTCGGCGATGATGCGAGCCAGCGAGGTGGACGTGCCGGTGCCGGTGTCCGGATCGCGGATGCCGATGACGACATGACCGTCGGCGTCGATGCGCACGTACGCACCCAGGCCATACAGCGTGTCGCCGAGCAAGGCGGGAGGGACCGGCGCGTCCACGGCTTGCGCGAACGGAATGCCCACGACCAGCGCGCCAGCCGCGCCCGCGAGCACCTTGAGGAAGCCGCGACGCGAAAGCGCGATGGCGTTGTCGTTGGTGTGGCTCATGCGTGGGCTCCCTTGGCAACGCGCTTGATGGCGCGACGCACGCGGGTCTGGCAGCCGCAGCGGCACAGGTTGGGCAACTGGTCGATGTCGTTGTCACTGGGCTGCGGATGGCGATTGAGCAGGTCCAGCGAAGCCATCAGCCAGCCGGGCGTGCAGTAGCCGCAGCCGATGGCGTCTTCATCGACGAACGCCTGCTGCAGCGGATGCAGCTTGCCGTCCGTCGCGGCGAGCCCTTCCACCGTGGTGACCTTCTTGCCGGCGAGTTTGGCGACCGGAAGATGCGTAGCCGAGGCGAGCTTGCCGTCGACCAGCACCAGGTCGTAGCCGCCTTCGCCGTGCTCGCCGCTGTACTTGGTGCCCGTCAGGCGCAGCACGTCGCGCAGATACCACAGCAGGGGCATCTGGTCGTCACCGGAGTGGCGATAGCTCTTGCCGTTGATCTCCAGGTCGACTCCCTCGCGCACCTTCTCGGGCACGATGGTGTTGCTTGTACCGGGTGTCGGCATCTGGTCCTGCGCGTTCGCCATCGGTTCGGGGCTCCTTGGGAATCCGCTCATTGTGGCATTGCAGCGCGGTTCTTAGGAGGTGACCCGGCTGAACAGGCGTCGCCACACCAGGTAGACCGGGACGCCCGCGGCCATGATCAGCAGGCCGATACCCGTGTTCTTGGGGCTGGCCTGCAAGCTCTGCACCACCACCAGGCCCACCGTGCCGATGAAGATCAGCGGCAGCACCGGGTAGCCGGGCACGCGGAAACTGGCCTGGTCGCCCTCGCGGCGGCGGTACCAGAACAGCGTGGCCACGCCCACGGCGCAGGCGAGCCAGTCGCCGAAGGTGGCGTAATCGAGCAGCTGGCCGTAGCTGCCGGACAGCACCAGCACAATGGCCCAGCCCGAGAGCAGCAGCAGGGCGACATTGGGCGTGCGGTGCACCGGGTGCAGGCGTGCCACGCTGCGGAAGAACAGGCCGTCGTTGCCCATCACCTGCAGCACGCGCGCACCCGATACCAAGGTGATGTTGCAGAAGCCCAGCGTGGAAATGGCGATGCCGATGGCCATGACCTTGGCGCCCGCGCTGCCGAACACGCGCTGCATCACATCGGCCGCCGGGGTGTGGCTGGCGGCAAGGCCGTTGTGCCCGAGCACGGCGAGGTAAGCGAGGTTCACCAGGGCATAGGCGGCGATCACCAGCACCATGCCGATAAACAGTGCGCGGGGCAGGGTGCGCTGAGGCTCGGCCACTTCACCCGCGAGATTGTTGAGGTAGGTGAAACCGGAGTAGGCGAACAGCACCGGCAGCGCCGCACCCATGAAGCCCACGTCGGCGAAGGCCGGGTCGGGGGCCAGTACATCCTTCCCGCCGGCACCGGCGAGGAACAGGCCGCACACCACCAGCACCGCCACGGCGAGTAGCTTCAGCAGGGTGAACAGGTTGTGCACCTGCGCGCCCAGCTTCAGCCCGAACAGGTTGATCAGCGCCACAAAAGCCAGGGCGCCGGCTGCCAGCGGCGTGATCATGGCGGTCGGCAAGCCGAACACCGCGGCGGCATAGCTGGCGAAGATGGTGGCCACCGCAGCGCTGGACCCCGAATAGATCACCAGCAGCATGGTCCAGCCGAACAGGAACCCGGCCAGTGGCCCGAAGGCATCGCGCAGATAGACGTAGCTGCCGCCGGCATGCGGGCGGCGGGCGCCCAGTTCGGCATAGCACAGCGCGCCAATGAGGGTCAGTATGCCGGCGCCAACCCACACCAGCAGCAGCGCCATCCCTGATTCCGTACGCCCGGCGGCGATATAAGGATTGAGGAAGATGCCGCCGCCAATCAACCCGCCGACCACGATCAGGGCCGCGTCCCACGGGCGGAGGCGACGGACGTAGCCGCTGGAAGTGGAGGTGTCGCTCATGGATGCGCCGCTGCGGGAAATTGCGGTGAGCATGGCGGCTGCGGCGCCCTGCGGCAAGCGCCGCTCCGCAATGGCGAGGGCGACGTGCTGGCCGGCGGGGAGCCCGCCGGCCAGCCGTGCCGAGGCTAGGGCCTCATCAGAAGCCTGAGCGCAGGAACAGATCCAGATTGGTCACGTTGAGCGTGCCCAGGCCGGTACCCCGGTCATACCCCGGCTTGCCGTTGTAGTACCAGTTGTCGCCGTCGCGGATATCGTTGAAGCTCGAATACTTCCCGTAGCCGAAGACGTTCTGCAGGAAGTACATCTGCGGGTTCAAGAAGCCCACGCGATGGCCCGTGCTCTGGGTCAGCAGCGCGGCGATGCCGTTGAGCTGCGGCGCCACGAAACTGGTGCCGCCATGGCCGGCAACGAGTCCGCCATCGACCGTGGAGACCATCAGGTATCCCGTTTCCGGGTCCGCGTTGAGCGCGACGTCCGGCACGTTGCGTCCCTGGAAATTGCCCGGCAACACCAGCAACGTGGTTTCGCCCGCGGCGGGATCATTGAATGACAGCGTCTGCTTCTTCTCGCTGCGACGGATACCGTTGGTGAACCACTGGTACACCGGCGTCTGCCAGTACACGCTGACGCCACCGCCGCCGCCCACCGAGAACACATCGATCACGCCTTTGCCGATGTACGTGTCGAAGTAGTTCTGGATGTAGTCCCAACCCCAGACGCGTTCCTTGGTGATCGACTGCACCGGACCGCTGCCGAAGTGGGAACTGAAGGGCACGGTGGTGCCGCCGGCCGCCGTGATGTACGGGTCCGACGCCGGCGAATCGACGGTGAGCGGCGCGTTGAAGGTTCCAGGCGCGGTGCCGGCGCCAAGTCCGCGCACGGTGTCATACGCACCCGAGTCGGCGCTGGCGGCAAAGGTGGATTGTCCCTGCACGGCCGCTTCCAGCAAGATCTGGTGGAAGGTCTGCAGATCGCCTGCGTCGGTGGTGTCGGTGTTGCTCGCACCGGCGACGTTGAGCGCGGCGAAGTTGAAAATTTCCGGCAGGCCCCAGCTGGTGGAAATGGCGTCAGCCTTGTTGTCCACCACGGCCTGCATGAACGCGTCAGTGAAACCGGTGCCGGCATTGGGCGCGTCGTACACCAGGATGTCCGCGAACGGAGCGACGCCACCGGACTGCTCGACGTCCAGCGAGGTTTCGCCGCTGCCCGCATCAATCGCGCCGCCGCCATCCACATGGACTTGTGTGATGCGGTTGGGCTTGGTGATCAGGCCGATGTCGTTCCAGTAGGTCTGCGCATCGTCCGGATAGAAATTGGACAAGGTCACGATAGCGATGGTCGAGCCCTGGCCATTGACGCCACGCGCATACAGCGGGTTGATGTTGTACATGTTGGCCACGTCACCCACGGTGAACTCGCCCGGCACGCCCGTGGCGGTGGAGTTGCCGCCCTTGCTCGCCGGCGCGCTGAGCGTGCTGCGGGCAAGCGCCTTTGCGCCCACCGCCGTCACTGGCTTGTTTTCCACCGACTTCATGACATGGGACAGGTATTTGTGTTCATTGCTGAGGCCGGAAACGAGCAGCAGCGTGTTGGTCAGTTGCGCTGGCAGGATCAGCGGCTGCGTCGGCCGATGGAAGGAGCGGCCGGTGTCCTTCGACGTAAAGGAGTGGATGGGCGTCTGGAAGGCCGCGCTGAACTGCGCCAGCGTGCCGCTGGTACGGATGGCCATATGGTTGGCCAGCACGCTGCCGCTCAGGCCGTTCTGCCGGAGGAAGTTCTGCACCTGGGCCAGCTCGGCGTCGGTGGCGCCGTACCTGCTGGCGAATTCGCTGGTGGAAAGAAACTGGCGATAGTGGGGACTGCCGGGCGTGACCGTCTGCTGGATGTAGTCCTCCAGCTGCTCCTGGTTGTGCAGCCGCAGGACCAGCGTGACATTGACGACCTGCGAGTTGTTGGCTGTTCCCGTATCGACGGCCGGTTTGACGTCCGCCGCCATGGAGGTGGCAGCGGCGGAGGTGAGCAGCATGGCGAGAGAGGCCGCGAGCGACTTGCGATGCAACGTCGAAAGCATGTGTGGTTCTCCAGGGTGGATAAGACCCATGCCGGCTGACGGCCGCGCGCCTTCGCGCCGGCACGCCTTTCGGCAGGACCTAGGACGGACGTATTCGCACTCCCCAAACAGCCAGCCCGTCCCCCTGGACACCTTCACGCGCTGGTGTGGTGACGCTAGCCGTGTGTGCAGGAATCTGGAAGTGGCTGTTTTGGCGCAACATATTGCGAATCGGTGCCCGGCCTGCATTTGCTTGCGCAAGTTGTTGCGCCTACAACCTCTGACCTACACGAAGCCTGCTTTCCAGGCTTTTGCCCATGAAAAGAACGAGTTGTCGGGGGTTTTCAGGCCGGCAGCCCGTTTGCGGCACAATAGGAGGGTTGTGCGTCGCCCACGGTCCCGTTGTCGACGCTTGTATTCCCCGGAGTCGAAGCCACCGCCATGACCACCATCAAGCAAGACGATCTGATCCAGTCCGTCGCCGACGCCCTGCAGTACATCAGTTACTACCACCCCGTCGACTACATCACCAATCTCGCTGCCGCCTATGAGCGCGAGGAGTCGCCGGCCGCGAAAGACGCGATGGCGCAGATCCTGATCAACTCGCGCATGGCTGCCGAAGGCCATCGCCCGCTGTGCCAGGACACCGGCATCGTCACCGTCTTCCTCAAGGTCGGCATGAACGTGCGCTGGGACGCCACCCTGTCGCTGGAAGACATGGTCAACGAGGGCGTTCGCCGCGCCTATAACGATCCGGACAACAAGCTGCGCGCCAGCGTGCTGGCCGACCCGGCTGGCAAGCGCAGCAACACCAAGGACAACACGCCGGCAGTCATCAACATGTCCATCGTGCCGGGCGACACCGTCGAGGTGATCGTCGCCGCGAAGGGTGGCGGTTCGGAAGCCAAGTCCAAGTTCGCCATGCTCAACCCGTCCGACTCCATCGTGGACTGGGTGCTCAAGACCGTGCCGACCATGGGCGCCGGCTGGTGCCCGCCGGGCATGCTGGGCATCGGCATCGGCGGTACCGCCGAGAAGGCGATGCTGTTGGCCAAGGAATCGTTGATGGAACACATCGACATCCAGGAGCTGATTGCCCGTGGCCCGCAGAACCGCGCCGAAGAACTGCGCATCGAGTTGTACGAGAAGGTCAACGCGCTCGGCATCGGCGCGCAGGGCCTGGGTGGCCTGACCACCGTGCTCGACATCAAGGTTAAGGATTACCCGACCCACGCGGCCAACCTGCCGGTGGCGATGATCCCCAACTGCGCCGCCACCCGCCATGCCCACTTCACGCTGGACGGTTCCGGCCCGGTCGCGCTCGATCCGCCGTCGCTGGAGCACTGGCCCAAGCTCACCTACGACGCCAGCAAGGGCCGTCGCGTGAACCTCGACACTGTCACCCGCGAGGAAGTGGCGAGCTGGAAGCCGGGCGAAGTGCTGCTGCTCAACGGCAAACTGCTCACCGGCCGCGACGCCGCGCACAAGCGCATGGTCGACATGCTCAACAAGGGTGAGCCGCTGCCGGTCGATTTCAAGAAT
Source organism: Dyella japonica A8 (assembly GCF_000725385.1). Lineage (NCBI taxonomy): Bacteria > Pseudomonadati > Pseudomonadota > Gammaproteobacteria > Lysobacterales > Rhodanobacteraceae > Dyella > Dyella japonica. The sequence goes on from NZ_CP008884.1 coordinate 1,765,116, forward strand.
CGCTTCATCTACTACGTGGGCCCGGTCGACCCGGTGCGCGACGAAGTGGTGGGCCCAGCCGGCCCGACCACCGCCACCCGCATGGACAAGTTCACCGAGCAGGTGCTGGCGCAGACCGGCCTGCTGGGCATGGTCGGCAAGGCCGAGCGCGGCCCAGCCGCCATCGAGGCGATCAAGAAGCACCAGTCGGTGTACCTGATGGCCGTGGGTGGCGCCGCCTACCTGGTGTCCAAGGCGATCAAGGCCAGCCGCGTGGTGGGCTTTGCCGACCTGGGCATGGAAGCGATCTACGAGTTCGAAGTGAAGGACATGCCGGTGACCGTGGCCGTCGATTCGGCCGGTACCTCCGTGCACCAGACCGGCCCGAAAGAATGGCAGGCCCGGATTGGCAAAATCCCTGTGGTGGTGGCGTAACGGCACACCGATCTCTCCCTCTCCTTTCCGGGAGAGGGGGCAGGGTGAGGGGGCTCGCGAAAAGCCTGCAAAGGCACTGGATTCCCGCTCTCGCCCCCCTTTCGGGGTTCGCGGGAATGACGGTGCTTATGAAACGTTCGGGCTAGGTTGGTTCCTGTGTCTCAATGCTCTTTTCGAGAGACTCAATCCGGATCGCCAAGCCAGGTTTCCATACTCCCCCGCATTTAGCCATCCAAACGCCCGCCGCGCCCACGGGTTGCAATCCACCTGCTGCGGCGCAACACTGACAGAATTGTTTTCCCCAACCACCCACGAAGGTACCTGTGAACCCGCAAAGCCCGGCGTCGCTTCCTGCTGACGCACCCTGGATCGTGATGAAGTTTGGCGGCACCAGTGTCGCTACCCTGCCGCGCTGGCAGAACATCCGTGAGCTCGTTGCCAGCCGCCGCGCCGAAGGCGCCCGCGTGCTGGTGGTCGTGTCCGCGCTCACCGGCATCACCGACGCACTCAAACAAATGTGCGCGCAGGAAGACAAGGGCAAACGCATCGAGGCTGCCAAGGCGATCGCACAGCGTCATTACGACCTGCTCGATCACATGCAGCTGGCGGTTCCGGACACCCTCGACGCCCGACTCACCGAACTCGCGCAACTGGCCGAAGACGGCCCGTCGCAGCTGGGCGAGCTCGCGTGGGCGGCACTGGTGCAGGCGCATGGCGAGCTGATGTCCAGCGCGCTGGGCGCGGCGTTCCTCACCCACAGCGGACTGAACACGCAGTGGGTGGACGCGCGCGATTGCCTCTCGGCCATTGCGCTGCCCAACCAGAACGAGCGCACCAAGCTGCTCTCGGCGATGGTCGAGGCCAAGCCGGATCCGGCGCTGAACGCGCGCCTTGCGGAGCTTGGCGACGTGTTCATCACGCAGGGCTTCATCGCGCGTGAATCGCAGGGTCGCACCGTGCTGCTCGGTCGTGGTGGTTCGGATACCTCCGCGTCGTACTTCGGTGCGTTGCTGAAGGCACAGCGCGTGGAAATCTGGACGGACGTGGCGGGCATGTTCACCGCCAACCCGCGTCAGGTGCCCAGTGCACGCCTGCTGCAGCGACTGGATTACGAAGAGGCCCAGGAAATCGCCTCCACCGGCGCCAAGGTGCTGCATCCGCGCTGCCTTTCGCCACTGCGCGAGCCGCGCGTGCCGCTGCTGATCAAGGACACCAACCGGCCCGAGCTGGAAGGCACGCTGATCGGCCCGGAAGTGCGCGAGCACGCCCCCAGCGTCAAAGCCATCAGCGCACGCAAGGGCATCACCCTGGTGTCGATGGAATCGGTGGGCATGTGGCAGCAGGTCGGCTTCCTCGCCGACGTGTTCGCGCAGTTCAAGCAGCACGGCCTGTCGGTGGACATGATCGGCTCGGCCGAGACCAACGTGACGGTGTCGCTGGACCCCACCGAAAACCTGCTCGACTCCGATGCGCTCGCCGCGCTGGCCAGCGACCTGGCCAAGGTGTGCCGCGTGAAGGTGATCGCGCCGTGCGCGGCGATCACGCTGGTCGGTCGCGGTATGCGTTCGATGCTGCACACGCTGTCCACCGTGCTCGCCGAGTTCGGCCAGATCCGCGTGCACATGATTTCGCAGTCGTCCAACAACTTGAATCTCACCTTCGTGGTGGATGAGAACGTCGTCGACGACCTGCTGCCGCACCTGCACGAGCTGCTGATCACGGCGGGCGCCTTGCGCACCGACGACAGCGCGCTGTTCGGTCCGAGCTGGCAGGCGCTGTACGGCACGGGTGAAGTGCTTCCTCCCGCCGCGTCGTGGTGGCGCGAAGAGCGTCGCGCGGATCTGCTGAAGATCGGCGAAGGCGCCACGCCGCGTTACGTCTACCACCTGCCCACCGTGCGCCAGCAGGCCCGCGAGCTGAAATCGCTGGCGGCGGTGGATCGCCTGCATTACGCGGTGAAGGCCAATACGCATCCGGCCATCCTCAAGGCGCTGGCCGAGGAAGGGTTCGGTTTCGAGTGTGTTTCGCCGGGCGAGCTGAAGGCCGTGATGGCGGTGGTGCCGGAATCCGCGCCATTGCTGTTCACCCCCAACTTCGCGCCGCGCGAAGACTACGAGTGGGGCCTGAGCACACGCGCCACGATCTCGCTGGATTCGCTGTACCAGCTGGAAAACTGGGGCGAGCTGTTCCGCGGCAAGGAAGTGGTGCTGCGCCTCGACCTCGGTCGCGGCCTGGGCCACCACGAGAAGGTGCGCACGGGCGGCAGCGGCAGCAAGTTTGGCCTGCCGGTGGAGCAGCTGGATACGTTCCTGCGCCTTGCCGACACGCATGGCGTGACGGTGCGGGGCCTGCATGCCCACCTTGGCTCGGGCATCCTTGACGATAGCCACTGGGGCGAGGTGTACGGCCAGCTCGCCAGCCTTGCCGAGCGTATCGGCAGCGTGACCTTCCTGGATATCGGCGGCGGCCTCGGCGTGCCCTCGCATCCGGGCGAGGCGCGGCTGGATATCGCCGCGCTCGACAAGGTGCTGCGCGAGGTGAAGGCGGCCTATCCGCACTACAAGCTGTGGATGGAACCGGGCCGCTATCTGGTGGCCGATGCCGGCGTGCTGATCACCAAGGTCACGCAGACCAAGGGCAAGGGCAACGGCCAGATCCGCTACCTGGGCGTGGATACGGGCATGAACAGCCTGATCCGGCCGGCGCTGTACGAGGCCTGGCACGAGATCGTGAACCTCACGCGGCTGGACGAGCCGGCCACGGCCTTGTTCCAGGTGGTCGGCCCGATCTGCGAAAGCGGCGACGTGCTCGGCACCGACCGGCGCCTGCCGGAGCCGCAGGAAGGCGATGTCATGCTGGTCGCCCAGGCGGGTGCGTATGGGAAGGTGATGTCCTCGCCGTACAACCTGCGGGATGAGGCGGAAGAGATCATCCTGGAGTAAAGCTTGCTTGCTCCCTCACCGTGACAGGCGAGGGAGCTTTTGATCGTCATTCCGGCGCTGGCCGGAATCCAGGTGCGTCGGTTTCCGGTTTTCGCGAAACAGCGCAAGGCCAGGTGTTTTCGCGACAACCAAGCGATGACGCCACTGGATTCCGGCCTGCGCCGGAATGACGAGTCGGAGACGGCGAGGCTCATTACCTGTTTACGGCTTCTTTGATGGAGCCAGTACGCCGAAGATATGGCGATCAGATGATTCATGGTGAGCGCAGCGTCCTGGAGCCTGAATCGATGGGCTACAGACTGCGGCGTTTCTGGAACAATGACGTACTGAAGAATCTCGATGGGATGCTCGAGGTCGTCCGGGAGGCTTAGGCCAGCCCCGACCCTGCATCCTGATCCTCTCCCCCGAAGGTGAGAGGGAGTAATGCTCGCGGAGACTTGAGAGTGACCACCAACATCAACCCCCGCCTGACCCAGGTATTCCGCTTCGTGCGCTGCAGCTACGCCGACGGCGTGGCCGAGCTGGTGTACGCCTTCGACCACGGCGAAGAGCTGATCGAGCGTGTGCGCTTCCCGAGCGCGCCGGCCTTGCCGGCCAGCCATCAGGCGGCATTCGATCAGGCGCTGAAGCTGCTCCATCTCATCGCTGGCGTGAGCTACTACAAGGCCGGTGTGCCGCCGCGCATCGACGTGGCCGGTGGTCCGCTCGATGACGCCACCGCCGACCTGCTCGACGCGCTGTATCTGCACGGCCTCGCCGAGTTCGCCTACCGCAACGGGCTGGACCTGCGCGGTCGGATCACCTTTCCGCGCCTTGGCGCGGAAAGTAAGGCAAGCCCGCGTGGTGGTGCGAAGCTGCCGGACGCGAAAGCGCTGGGCCTGCCGCATCGCACGCTGGTGCCCATCGGCGGTGGCAAGGATTCGCTGGTGGCGGTGGAAGCCATCAAGTCCATCGGCGGCGACGCCACGGCGGTGTGGGTCGGCAATTCGCCGTTGATCGCCGCCTGCGCCGAGCGCACCGGCTTGCCCATGCTCAATATCCAGCGCGAACTTGCGCCGGGCCTGTTCGAGCTCAACCGCCTCGGCGCGTGGAACGGCCATATCCCGGTGACGGCGGTGAACTCCGCCATCCTTGCCGTGGCCGCCATCCTCTATGGCTTCGACAGCATCGCCTTCGCCAACGAGCGTTCCGCCTCGGCGGCCACGCTGGAATACGAAGGCCAGCAAGTGAACCACCAGTGGAGCAAGGGCTACGCGTTCGAGCAGCTGCTCAGCGACTGGCTGCACCAGCATGTCGCCGCCGATCTCAACTACTGCTCGCTGCTGCGTCCGTACTCGGAGCTGGCGGTGACGCGCGCGTTCTCCAGGCTCACGTCGTATTTCGACGTGTTCTCCAGCTGCAACCGTAACTTCAAGATCCTCGGCCCGAAGCCGGCGGATCGCTGGTGCGGCCAATGTCCGAAATGCCACTTCGTGTTCCTGGCGCTGGCGCCGTTCCTGGCCAAGCCGCGCCTGTTGTCCATCTTTGGACGCAACCTGCTGGACGACGAAAATCTCGCCCCGGGCTTCGATGCGCTGCTGGAATACCAGGACCACAAGCCGTTTGAATGCGTCGGCGAAGGCGCCGAAGCGCGCGCGGCCATGGTCGCGCTGAGCCAGCGTTCGGAATGGCAGGAAGACTCGCTGGTCGCCCGCTTCATCAGCGAAATCCTGCCGCAGCTCGACGTCACTGAACTGGCGATCGAGCCCTGGCTGCAACCGTCCGATGAGCAGCGCATTCCCGAACGCCTCTTGCCCGCGCTGGCGTTCTTCGCGTGACCGCGGCCGCGCCGCTGCGCATCGCCGATCTCGCCGGCAGGCGAGTGGCGATCTGGGGGTTTGGGCGCGAGGGCAAGGCGGCCATTACCGCCATCCGCACGCGCCTTCCCTCCTTGCCGCTGACGCTGTTCTGCAGCGAGGCGGAGGTGGCAGCGGCCAGGGTGTTCGATGCTTCACTGGCGGTGCGCGGCGAGGAGCCTGACGCCACGGCGCTGGCCATGTTCGACGTGGTGGTGAAGTCGCCGGGCATCTCGGCATACAAGCCGGCGCTGCTCGCTGCCCGGGAGACCGGCATCCGCATCACCTCGGGCACGGCCCTGTGGTTTGCCGAGCAGCCGGATGCTCGTGTCGTCGCGGTCACCGGCACCAAGGGCAAGAGCACGACCACGGCCTTGCTGGCGCATCTCGCGCGCAGCCTTGGCGTGCGTACGGCGCTGGCGGGCAATATCGGCATGCCATTGCTCGAACTGCTCGGGGAGTCGGCCGGCCTGTGGGCCATCGAACTGTCCAGTTTTCAGACCGGGGAGGCGGGGCAGGTCGAGCTTGGGGTCATGACCAGCCTCTACGAGGAACATCTCGACTGGCATGGTTCGCGCGAGCGCTACATCGAAGACAAGCTCAAGCTGGCCAATGTGTCGAAGCAGCTGCTGGTCAATGCCACGCAGCCGCCGCTGCTGGAACGTACGGCGCGGCACCCGTATCGCATCGTGTTCGGTGATGCGAAGGGCTGGCACGTGGCCGGTGGTTTCATTTGCCGTGGCGCGCAGTCCCTATTCGAGATCGCGAAGCTGCGCGCCCCGGGTGAACACAACGCGCTCAATGCCTGCGCGGCTCTCGCAGCGCTGGAGGCCTTGGGCCTGGATGCCCTGAGGGCGGCACCCGCGCTCGCCGACTTTCGTCCCTTGCCCCATCGCCTGCAGCCCCTGGGCGAGCACGATGGCTTTCACTGGGTGAATGACTCCATCAGCACCACGCCACTGGCGACACTGGCGGCGCTGGGAAGCCTGGATGGGCGTGCGGTGACCGTCATCGTGGGCGGCCACGATCGCGGCCTGGATTGGAGCGAGTTCGTCGCCGCGATGAAGGCGCACGCGCCGCACGCCATCGTGGCGCAGGGCGTCAACGGCCCACGCATCGCCAATGCCTTGCGCGAAGCCGGCGTGGCCGTGGAGGAAGCCGGGGATCTTGCCGCCGCCGTTGCGCGCGCTCGCGCGCTGACGCCGGTGGGCGGCACCATTCTGTTGTCACCTGGCGCTCCCAGCTTCGACCAGTTCCACGACTATGCCGACCGCGGTCGGCATTTTGCCGAGATGGCCGGGTTCGACGCGCATGAGATCGTTGGCATCGAAGGGCTGGGCATCGGCTGAGCGATTGGCGTCCTGTGGGAGCGCACCCTGTGCGCGACTGCGGTGCATCCGTGCCGCTGCTCCGTCAGGTTGTCGCGCACAGGGTGCGCTCCCACAAAAGCGGGTGCCGCGTGGCATAGACTGGTGGTCCGAGCGAACGGAGAACCTCCATGCCGAAAGCCACGCCTTTCCTCATGTTCCAGGGCGGCAACGCACAAGCCGCGCTCGATCTGTATGTCGCCACCTTCCCTGGTTCGCGCATGCTCAGCGTAAACCGGTTTACCGCGGGCGACATCGGCCCCGAAGGCTCCATCAAGACAGCGCGCTTCGTCTTGTGCGGGAGTGAATTCATGTGCTCGGATAGCCCGATCGAGCATGCGTTCTCGTTCACGCCGTCCAGCTCGATCTTCGTCGAGTTCGACGCTGCCGAAGCGCTGGATCGCACCTTTGCCGTGTTGTCGGACGGCGGCGAGGTCCTCATGCCGCTGGATGACTACGGTTTCAGTCGGCGCTTCGGTTGGGTGAACGATCGATTCGGCGTGTCCTGGCAGCTATCGCTGCCGCTCCAGCATTGAGGGGAAACGACCTGACCATGGATATTCGCCTTGATGATCTGCGTAGCGCCAAAGTTGCGGCGTTGCTGCAGGAACACCTGGACGACATGGCGAAGCATTCGCCTCCGGAAAACATCCACGCGCTCGATCTGGAAAGGCTGCGCCGCCCCGAGATCACGTTCTGGACGGTGTGGGAGAGCGGCCAGTTACTTGGCTGCAGTGCCATCAGGCAACTCGACGCCATGCACGGCGAGATCAAGTCCATGCGCACGTCGAAACATCACCGCCGCAAGGGCGTGGCGGCATTCATGTTGCAGCACATTCTGGATGAAGCCGCGCGGCGTGGTTATCGGCGGCTGAGCCTGGAAACCGGGTCACCGGCTGCGTTCGAACCGGCGCGGCAGTTGTATGCGCGGTTCGGATTCACGTATTGCGGGCCGTTCGGCGAGTATGTGGACACCTCGTACAGCGTGTTCATGACGCGGGCGATCCGGGGTGCTTAGGGCATTTTGATTCTTGTATCTGCACGGCATTTGCAAACTGACCTAGCCCTCACCGTCATCCCTGCGAAAGCAGGGATCCAGCGTCTTTCGCTTTCGTTTTTGCCAGGCGCGTAAAAGGCACTGGATCCCTGCTTTCGCAGGGATGACGGTGAGGGCTGTTGCCGCATGCAACGAGCATGAATGAAAAAGCCACGCCCCTCACGAGGCGTGGCCTTTCATTTCATCGCATCGAAGAACGGTTACCAGATCTTCACGCGATCGGCGGGTGCCAGGTACAGCGTCTCCCCCTGCTTCGGCTGGAAGGCGTCGTACCAGCCATCCAGGTTGCGCACGGTCTGCGCGCGGAAGCGGCCCGGCGAATGCTCGTTGCCGATCACGCGCTGGCGCATGGCCGCATCGCGAACCTTTTCGCGCCAGCTCTGGCCGAAGGCCAGGAAGAAGCGCTGATCGCCGGTCAGGCCGTCGATCACCGGCGCCGGCTTGCCGCCGAGCGACTTGTGGTACGCGATGTACGCGATGGTCAGGCCCGATACGTCGGCAATGTTCTCGCCCAGCGTCTGCTGCCCGTTCACGTGCAGGCCCGGCAGCGCTTCATAGGCGTTGTATTGCGCGACCAGCTTCTGGCCGGCGGCCTTGAAGTGCGCCTGGTCTTCCGGTGTCCACCAGTTGGCCAGGTTGCCCTGCGCATCGAATTCGGCGCCGAGGTTGTCGAAGCTGTGGCTGATCTCATGGCCAATCACGGCACCGATCGAGCCGTAGTTCGCGGCCGGGTCGGCCTTCGGATCGAAGAACGGCGCCTCGAGGATGGCGGCAGGGAAGTTCAGCGCGTTCTGCAACGGCAGGTTCACGGCATTCACCGTCTGCGGTGTCATCCACCATTCGCCGCGATCCATCGGCTGGCCGAGCTTGGCGAGCTGGTGTTCGTATTCGTACTTGGTCGCGCGCTCCTGGTTACCCAGCGCATCGTCGGCGCGGATCTCCAGCGTGCTGTAATCGCGCCAGCTGTCCGGGTAGCCGACGCTCACCTGGATACTGGCGATCTTGGCCTTGGCCTTCTGGCGCGTGGCCGGCGTCATCCAGTCGATATGGTCCACGCGCTCGTCGAAGGCGGCGAGGATGTTCTTCACCATCTGCTCGACCTGCTGCTTGGACGAGGCAGGGAAGTACTTCTTCACATAGATCTGGCCCACGGCATCGCCGAGCGCGACATTGGTGCTGGCCACGCCGCGCTTCCAGCGGTCACGCTGTTTGGGTGTGCCCGACAACGTCTGGCCGTAGAAGCCGAAGTTGAGATCGGCATAGGCCTTGGGCAGCAGCGACGCGCTTTCGTTGAGCGTGTGGAAGGTGAGGTAATCCTTCCATGCCTGCAGCGGCTCGCTGGCGGTCAGGGCGGAAAGCGCCTTGATGGCCGGCACCTGCCACACGTCGACGACTTTCTGCTGGTTCAGGCCGGCGGCCTTGAAGTAGCTGTTCCAGTCCAGGCCCGGCGCGTTCTTCGCGAACGCATCCATCGCCCACGGGTTGTTAGCCTTGTGGATGTCCTGGCTGTCGACGATGTCGACCTGGGCCTTGGCGATCTTGGTTTCGAGCTCAAGGATGGATTTGGCTTTCGCGTCGGCATCGGCCACGCCCGCCTGCTTCAGCAGGGCGGCGATGTACGCCTGATATTTGCCGCGCGTTTCCACCATCGCCTTGTCATCGGAGAGGTAATAGTCGCGCGTGGGCATGCCCAGGCCGCCCTGCAACAGGTACGGGATGTTGCGCGAGGCATCTTCCAGACCGTGCGACACGAACAAGCCGAACAGGTGTTCGGTGTGGAAGTTGGTGGCGTTCACCGGGTCCACGTCGGCACGCAGGCCTTCGCCCAGCACGCGGGCGAGGTCGGCCTGGCTCTTGATGGCGTCGATCTTCTTCAGTTCGGGCTGCAGCGGTTCGAGGCCACGCTTCTCGATGGTGGCCTCGTCCATGAACGCCGCGTAGTAGTCGGCGATCTTGCGCTCGCTGGAGCCGGCCGCCGGCTTGGCCTTGCCCGCCTCCTGGATCAGCTCCGCGTTGCGCTTCTCGGCCTTCTGGAACACTTCCAGAAACACGCCGGTGCTGGAGCGGTCGGCCGGGATCTCGGCCGTCTTCTTCCACGTGCCATTGGCATAGTTGTCGAAGTCGTTGCCAGGCAGCACGCCATGGTCGATGCCTGCGAGATCGATGCCGCTGGCGCTGCGCGCCGTCGCGTGCTGCGAAGCCGGCTGGGTGCTGGTGGCCGCCAGCGCGCAGGTGGTGGTCATCGCCGCGGCCGTGAAAATCCAACGAAGTTTCCGCATGGCGGTCTCCAGATCAGGGAAAAGGACAACGATAGTCTCTCATGCTCCTGCCGGGGGCATGACTCTTGGGCTATGGATGGTCTGGTTTCCCGCAGGCGCGTGCCCGAACGAGATCGCGCCCGGATTACCAGTCAGGTGGCGAGGGGTTTTCAGCGCTCAATGCGGTAATTGAGCGAAGCGCGGTTGAAGTCCGTAGCGCTCTGCGCTTCGAAGTTCCAGCGCGCGTTGAAGTGATAGCGCAGGGTGATGACCTGTCCCGGGTCGAACAGGCCCACGCCGTAGCTGATGTACAGGCGTGGCGAGAGGTATTTGCCGACCGTGAAGGCGGAGCTGCCGTTGAGCGCGTCGCTGCTGCTGACGCCAATGTCGTCCACGCCAAGACGCGAGCCGATGCTCTTGGCCAGCAGGTTGCCGGTGGCCGAGCCCAGCGCCTGTGCGGCCGCGCCCACCATGTTGCCTTCGCCGCCCTTCACCTGCGACAGCGGCTTGCCGGTGATGAGGTAGGCGAGGGCGTCGGACTGTTCCATCGGCGGCTGCGAGAACACGGTGAGCACTGGTCGCTGCGCCGTGCCCGCGATATTCAGGCCGACCTGCTGCCCGTCGTCGATGGTGGCATTGGGGTTGATCTTGCGGATCGCGCGGATGTTCAAGCCGGGGTTGTCGATGGGCGTGCTGGCGAACAGCAGCTGGCCGCGATCGATCTGCAGGTTCTGGCCGTAGGCCTTGTAGGTGCCGCTCACATCGATCTGGCCCTGGCCGGTGGTCGCGCGGCCAGGTCGCTCGCTCACCACCAGCTGGCCGCGCAGCTTGCCGTCGAGCCCCATGCCCACCAGGTGCGTCTTGTTGCCCAGGTTCACGGTGACCGTGGCGGAGAGCGGCATCTGGCTGGCGGCTTCCTGTTGCTGCTTGTCGTCCACCACCACCACGTCGGACGATGCCTTGGTGGCGCCCGCACCGGGCAATTTGTCGAGGTTCACGTCGGCGCTGTCGAGCGCGACACTGCCGGTGATGTCCAGCCCCTTGTCGTCGTGCTTCACCGCAAGGTCCGGGGAGATCGCCACCTTGGCCGCGGGAATATCGACCGCCCTGAAGTTGCTGCCCTTCACGGTCAGCACGCTCTGGGCGTCAGCGCCCAGAGCCGCGGTGCCCGCCAGGACGATGTTGCCGTCGCCCGAGTGCAGCGTGCCGTCGATGTTGAAGTGCTGTGCGTCCGTGGTGCCGATGGTGACGCGGCCCTGGCTCAGCTTCAGTCCCATCGCGGGGATTTCCGCGGAAAAATCCGTGAGGTTGGCCTGGCCGCTGATGGCCGCCTGCGACATCGTGCCGGCCAGGTTGAAGTCGCCGTTCATGGCGCCCTTGGGGTTCACCACTTCGGTGGAAAAGATCTCCAGCAGCCTGAGGTTGCTCACATGGATGCCAACGTGGCCGCCCAGTGATTGCTGCGCGCCGCTGATGGTGACCAGGCCGTCCACCCGTCCGTTGTTGGTGAGCCCGGCATGCAGTTCAAGCTGCTGGCTGGAGGGGCTCAGCTGCGCGGTCAGCGCCAGGTTGTCGTAAGTCACCAGGGGCTGATCGACGTGGTCGGCATAGGCGATGGAGCCGTGCGGCGAGGTGATCGCGGCATGGCCGGTCAATGCACCCGCCGCGTTGCGACGGATGTTGCCGTTGCCATCCAGCGAACCCTCCACGCGCATCGGTGCCTTGCTGGTGCTCACGGCGCTCATGATCAGCGCGATGGGCAGCCCATGCAGGCGATAGCTCGCATCGAGGTTGCCGGTCTTGTCCTGCCTGGCTGCCGCGCAGAGCAGCGGCTCGCCGGCGGTGAGGCAGAGTTCGGAAAGATTGAGCGCGCCCTCGTTGTACGACAGCGAGGTGGACTGCTGCAGCCGCCAGCGTGGCAGACCGGCAAGATCGATGTTGAGCGTGGACAGCGAACCATTCCACGCCGAACCCTTGAGTGCGCCGCTCAGCGCCAGCTCCGTGGAAAGCGGTGAGCCGCGCGCCGCGAGCGTGAGATGGTGCCGCTCCGCTGTGCCATCGCCATGCACGTCGATCTGCGTGAAAGCGAGCCCGCCCGCGTTGACGCCGCCTGCCTGCAGTTCCAGCTTGCCGCCGGGATGGCTGATGTCTGGCACATTGCCGACCAGGCGCAGATGGTCCACATGCTGCCCGGCGTAACTCAGCGCGCTGCCCTGCAGGTTCGCATCCACGGCGAGCCGCGGATGCCTGCCGCGTATCTGGATGGTGCCCTGCAGTCGTCCCGCCGCGTCCGGGAGCCAGTCGCCGAGGGAGGCGACGGCGAGCTTGATCGTGACGTCGTTGGTGTTGCCCGGGCGGGCGTCGATGAGCGCGTCGCTGCCGCCGGAGACAAGATGCAGCTTGCCATCCACCACACCCGCGGGTGGCAGGTGCAGCTTACCGTCGCCGTGTACGTTGCGATCACGCAGATGGCCGTCGAGCTTGCGGATATCCAGCGTGACGTCGGGTTGATCCTTCGGCAACGAACCTTCCGACGCGATGTCGAAATCCAGCGAGCCGTTCCACTTCGCCAGCAGGTGCCCCGGGTCGAACTTATTGGCAGTGGCTTCCAGCTGCCAGCCCAGCGCCGGCTGCAGGGTGATCGTGCCCTTGGCCTGCAGGTCGCCTTGCGCTTGCTTGACCGTCAGCGCATGGAGGTTGATGAGTTTCTGCGTGCCGTCGAGGTTGAGCGTCACGTCGGCCAGCTTGTCCGCAGGGCCGATGGCCAGTGCGCTTTCCGCATGGAACTGCTCGGCGCTGCCTTTGGCGGTGAGGCTGCCATGGCTGAGCAAGGTCTGGCCGGCCATCTGTTCCGGCAGCACCACATCCTTCCACTCGATGGTGAGATCCGCGCTCAGCGGCTTGGCCGACAGCTGCACGACACCGTGTGCGTTGACGTTGCCCTTGAACTGCGGCGATGCCACGCCGAGCTGCTCCAGCGTGAGCGTGTTCAGGTCGTCGCTGAAGCGTGCCGTCAGCGGTTGCAATTGCACCTGGGTGTCGTTGAGCCCCAGCTGTCCGTTGACGGTGCCGCTGCGGCGATCACCCTTGCCGGTGAGCGCAACGGACAGCCCGGTGAGCGAGCTGTCCCCCAGGAAGGGCTTGGGATCGAAGCGTGGCGCGTCCAGTGTCGCCGCCCACGCGTAGTCGCCGCTCTGCGCCATGTCCAGTTGCAGGCGGGCAGCCGTGGGCTGCGTGAGCTGCAGGTCGACATGTGCCTGCTTGCCGTCGCCACGCGCGGCGAGTTCGCCGCCGTATTCGGTGCCACCGGCGGTCCAGGCGAAGACGATCTTGCCGTCGCCCTGGTATTGGCTGCCGACGACGATGTGGCCGGTGAGATCCGCATGGCCCTCCGGCGCTTTCAGCGCAAGCTGGCGCAGTTCGACGCCGCGGCGAGCGGTCCAGCTGCCGGCGACATCCAGTGAGTCGGAGGCGAATACCGGTTGTCCCGCCTGCGTGATCTTCACGGTGCCCACATGCGCACGGTCAAGCACCATGTCCAGTGGCGGCTGCAGCAGGGAGAAGCTGCTTTCGCTTGGCGGCTGATCGGGTTCGCTCGGCGGCAGGGCGACATCCACGCCGTCGACGTTCAGGTCGCGCACGTGCAGTCGTTTGCGCAGCAGGGCCGGCACGCGCAGGTCCAGATGGGCCTTGGCAATCCTGGCGTCGAGGCCCTTGCCATCGGCATAGCGCAGGCCGGTGAGATCCAGCGGGCCCACGAGTCGGCCGTCCGCCGATTGCACGGTGAGTTGGCCGTTCGTGAAACCTTCCGCCCGCGCCAGTGCGAAACGCAGGCCTGACGATGTGCCCAGCAGCCACGCAAGCAAGGCCAGCAGCAACACCAGCAGCGTGAGCAGCGACAGCAAGGTCCAGCGCAGCCAACGGCGGCGGGGACGTGGTGCGGGCGCAGGGGCTGCGGTCGTCGAGGTCATGAGGTCGCTCACAGATCCGGGCCGATCACAACGTGCAGCTCCACGCCGTGGTCATCCGGGTTGTGCACCGGTGTGCCCAGGTCTACCCGGATCATACCTACGGGTGAAAGCCAGCGAACGCCCAGGCCGGCGCCTATCTTCGGGCGGTAGTCGGTGCCGTTGAAGGCGTTGCCCGCGTCGACGAAGGCCGCCATGCCCCAGTTGCGGGTGAAGTAGTGCTCGACTTCGGTGCTGCCCACCAGCAGGTCCTTGCCGCCGATGACGCGGCCGTAGGCGTTCTTGGGGCCGATGCTCTGGTAGCCGTAGCCGCGCACCGAGCGGTCGCCGCCGGCGAAGAAGCGCAATTGCGGCGGCAGGGCGTCGAAGTTGTCCGTCCACGTGGCGCCGGCCGAGGCGCGCAGGATCAGGCGGTTGTTGCCCCAGAAGGAGTTGATCCATTTGCCATCGGCGGTGACCTGGCTGAAGCTGGCATCGGACAGCAGCGGGCCCACGGTGCTGCGTGCGGTGAATGTCAGCGCCCAGCCGTTGCGCACGAAGATCGGGTTGTCGCCGGCTTTGCGCGACAGTGAGGCCTCCGGATAGAACAGGTTGCTGCGGCCGTGCTCCAGCCCCGGCGTACTGTCCGATTCGCCCGCCTTCTGGCCGACGGTGAAGGTGCCATCCAGCGCGTGCAGGCCGATGGTGCGCAACCAGCCGTGCCATTGGCGCGTTTCGTTGGCGACCAGTTCCAGTGTCTTCGATTTGGACGTGTCGGTGTTCGAATCGCGATAGGTGGCGCCGTAGTTGAAGCTGCGCTGGTTGGGGCCGGGCATGGGCACCGTGTACAGCGTGGACACCGTCTTGAGCTTCTGCGCGAGGATGATCTCGTTCTTCCACTTGTGCCCGCTGCGGTTCACCCAGCGTCGTTCCATGCTGGCGCGCACACCGAAGCCCGTATCGGTGCCGATGAACGGGCCGCCGGTGTAGACGGTGCGCTTGCCCGGCGACAGTTCCACCTTCACGTCGACCACGCCGTTCTTCTTGTCGTCGACATCGGGCAGCACGTTCACCACCGAGAAATAGTCCGCGCCGTTCAACGCCTGCTGGAGCTGCAGCAGCTTGTCCTGCGAAAAGTAGTCGCCTGACTTGAAAGGCACGTAGCGCTGCAGAAAGCCTTCCTTGAACTGCGAACCCTCGAAATGCACCTCGCCGAACTTGTAGCGGGGGCCGGCATCCCAGGCGAGATGGATCACCGCGCTGCGTTCGCCGCGATTCACCTCGACACGGTGGGTGACCAGCCGGGCATCCAGAAAGCCGTTGGCGGTGAGGGCGCCGCTGAGCGCATCACGCGCGGCGTCGTACTCGCCGTGGTTGAGCGTCTGGCCCTTGAGATTCTCGATGGCGCGCTGGGCGCGGCGGATGGCGGGAATCTTCGCCGCCGTGGCATCCAGCGTGAGATCCACGCCGGTGACCGTCACGGGCGACCCCGGGCTCACGTGCAGCGTCACGCGCCAGTTCTCCCCGACCGGGTCGAGCCGGCCCTGCACCTTGGCTTCGTAATAGCCGTACGGTTCCAGTGCCGTCTTCGCCTGGTCGAGCGACTGCTCGTAAAGGCGGCGCACCTGGGCCTCGGTGACGTCGCGATTGGCGTACTGCGCGATGTCGACACCCGAGCTGACGGCGAGCTTGAGCGGATCGTCCACGCCATCCACCACCAGTTGCACGCCCGCATGCGCCAGCCACGGGGCCAGCAGCAAGGGCAGCAACATCAGGCGTCGAAGGCGGCGCATGCGGTTCCATCCTGGAAGAGTCGGCGTGCACGCGCAGTCGACGCGTGCACGCCAGAGCTTAGCCCATCGGTTGACGCGACCTCATGAACGTCGCGTCGACACCGCGGCTTTCTCAGCCGGCCTTGTCGCCGGCCTTGTGTGCGATCCACGCACCGATGACGGCCGACACATACGGAATGGACTGCGCCGCCAGGATGAACATCCACAGCGTGCCTTCCACATAGTGCGTGCCGAAGCGCAGACCCATGCCGATGATGCAGGAGACCAGCGCGATGGCCATCAGAAATTCCTCGCGCACCGGGGCGAACGCGGCGAAATTGCTGCCACCCAGGCGCCGGCTCTTGGCGGTGACCACGAACGAGGTTTTCTCGCGCGTCAGGCCATGCAGGATGCCGCGCGCAATGGCGTGCGACAAACCCATGCTGGCCAGCGACGCCATCAGCGTGTCGTACCAGCCGCAGGGAACGCGGGCGCGGTACAGCACGATGCCGAAGATCGCCTTGGCGAAGAAGAAGCCGATCACCGGGATCAGGAACAGCTGCATCGGCAGGCTGAAGATGGTCGGGAAGGCCACCATGCCGGCGGTCCAGAAGATCGCCATCATGGTGAAGATCAGATGCAGTGCATCGGCGAACCAGCTGAACCAGCCGGTGAGGAAGTGGAAGCGCTGGCCACCGGAAAGCGGCCCCTTCCTGGTCATCCAGTTCCAGCGGCCCTTGAGGATCTGCATGGCGCCGAAGGCCCAGCGGTAGCGCTGGCTCTTGTACGCCTTGAAGTCCGCCGGGGTCAGGCCCACGCCCATCAGCTCGTCGACGTAGACCAGCTCGTAGCCGGCGTGCATCAGGCGCAGGCCGAGCTCGGCGTCCTCGCAGATGGTCCATTCCGACCAGCCGCCGGTGCCTTCCAGCGCCGAGCGGCGCACCATGGTCATGGTGCCGTGCTGGATGATCGCGTTGCGCTCGTTGCGGTGATGCATGCCGATGCGGAAGAAGCCGTCGTATTCCCACGCGGTCATGCGACGGAAGCGGTTGTGCTCGAAGTCGCGGTGCGCCTGCGGGCACTGCACCACGGCCACCTTCGGGTCGTGGAAGTAGCCGGTCAGCGAGGCCAGCCAGTCTTCGCGCACCACATAGTCGGCGTCGATCACCGCCACCACGTCGGCCTGCGGATCGGTTTCCTTCAGGCCGAAGTTCAGCGCGCCGGCCTTGAAGCCCGGCCACGGTTCCAGATGGAAGAAGCGGAACTTGCTGCCCAGCTTCTCGCAGTATTCCTGCACCGGCTTCCAGATCGCCGGGTCCTTGGTGTTGTTGTCGATCACCAGGACTTCGTAGTTCTGGTACTTCAGCGCGGCCAGCGAATCGAGCGTGACGATCACCATCTCCGGCGGCTCGTTGTAGCAGGCCAGGTGGATGGACACGAACGGCTGCTTCTCCACCGGGTCGGGCGGCAGCATGCCGGCATGGCGGATCCAGTTGCGGCGCCACAGCACTTCGGTGAATTCGAAACCGTTGATCAGCAGGATGGCGAGAATGGCGATCTGTGCCGGGAACAACAGCACCAGCATCGTCCAGTCGACCCAGCTCAGGTAGAAATTGAACGGCAGCGTGGCCGACCACACGATCAGGCCGCAGGCCAGCTGGATCAGCGCGCAGAAGAAGAAGCGGCCCATCAGCTTGAAGCGGCTGTAGCGGCTGGCGAACCAGACCATCGGGATCAGCGCCAGCAGGCTGGCGGCCAGCGCCTTCCACGGCCAGGCGGTGTCCTCGGTCACCGGGCCGGTGAACGGGAACTTCGGCTGGCGGTCGGCGTTGAACATGCCCCAGTACGCCTCGGTGCGGCCCGACAGCGCTTCCTTCCAGGGCTGGTCGAACGCCTCCATGACGTAGTAGTCGATGTTGTCGCGCTTGGCCACGTTGAACCAGGTGCGCAGGAAGATCGCTTCGTTGGACACCGACGGATCGGCGTACTTGTAGCGGTCGCCATTGGACGGCCAGCCGATTTCGCCGATCACGATGGGCTTGTTCGGATACATCCTGTGCAGCATTTCGTAGCTGCCCAGCGCATCCTTGATGGCGGGAAAGCGGTCCGCGCCCGAACCGGTGCTCACGGCGGCGATGCCGTTCCAGTACGGGAACAGGTGCACCGTGATGAAGTCGACGTGGTCCACCAGTTCCGGGTACTTCGCCCAGATGTGCCACGGTTCGGCGACGGACACCGGCTGGTGGATCGCCGCGCGCACGCGGTCGACATAGGCCATCAGCTGTTCCGGCGGGATGTCGTTGCGGAACAGCACCTCGTTGCCCACGATCACGCGGTTGATCGAGTTGGGGTAGCGACGCGCCTGCGCGATCAGCGTGTCGACTTCCTTCTCGTTGTTGTCCAGGCGGCGGTCAATCCACGCGCCGGCCAGCACCTGCAGGCCCTCTTTCTCCGCCAGGCGGTAGACCTGCGGGTTCTGCAGCGTGGAGTAGGTGCGGATGCGCGGGGTGTAGCGCTTGAGCAGCTTGAGGTCGTCGTCGATCTGGTCGTCGGAGGGGAAGTCGTTCTTCAGCGGGCTCTGATAGCGCTGGAAGGCGGACAGGGCGAAGCCGCCGATCGGGCCGTCCCAGTTCTCCGGTCCGTTCGGCAGGTTGCTCCACCACCAGAGGCCGATATTCATGGCCGCCACGATCAGGGCGAGCAAAAAGGCTGCGAGCAACGGGTGCCGGCTGTCGTGGTTGGTTGTTGACGCGCTCAAAACGATCCCCGTGGCTGCCTCACACGAGGCCGAAAAGCCCGCTGAGCTTAACCATGGAGCGCTTTTCGCTCAATAAAGACGGCAATACATGGTCAGCCCGAGGTCAGGCCTTGGACGGACCGGGTACCGTAGAAATGCGGTTGTTCAAACGCCGTGAGCGCGCCGGCCGATGCCGCCCCGGCCTGAACACGCCCGGCACGGGCCGGGCAGGGCCGCCGGGGGGGCACGGGCCGGGCCGACGCCGGTGTCTATTTGAGCAGGGAGCGCAGCATCCAGGCGGTCTTCTCGTGCTCCTTCAGGCGGCCCGTGACCATGTCCACGGTGCCCTCGTCGCCGGCGCTGTCGGCCACCTTGATGGCCTGGCGGGAGGTATGGGCGGCCATTTCATGGCCTTCGACCAACTGGCCGACCATGTCCTTCCAGTCGGGGACGCCTGGCTCCTCCCGGATGGCGGTGAGCTTGCCAAACTGGCTGTAGGAGCCCGGGGCGAACACGTCCAGTGCGCGGATGCGCTCGGCGACCTCGTCGGCGGCCAGCCACAGTTCGTTGTACTGGGTCTCGAACATGGTGTGCAGGCTGTTGAAATGCGGGCCCGTGATGTTCCAGTGGAAGCTGTGGGTCTTCAGGTAAAGCGAGTACGTGTCGGCGAGCAGCCGGGACAGGTGTTCGCCGATCTGTTCGCGGTCCTTGGTGGCGATGCCGATGGAAATGGCCATGACGTGCTCCTTGTATGCGTGGGGACGGAACTGGCAGCCAGCTTAGGCAGCGGGCGCGATGCGGGGAAATGAATCCTTCCGATGTCGGCGATAGCCCGTGGCTATCGCACGTCGGCGCGGGCTTTTTGAACGTGGTCCGTTCGCCCCGGCACCGTCCCTCGCGCGGCGACAGGCCGTCTGGCGTCCCGGCGGCCGGACCGCGCTTGCCACGCCCGGCACCGGCTATCATGTGCGGTCCGATGACCCCGACTGCCTCCAACGCCGCCTCCCCCGACGTGCGACTGCGTCCGTTGCGCCAGGCGCTCGACGACGTCTCCAGCCGCGACTATGGCCGCCTGCTTGGCCGGTGGCGTGAACTCACGCGCCGTTTCGACGAGAAGAAGCTGGCCGCGCTGAGCGCCGATATCGACGCCTCCGCGGCGAAGCGCAAGGCGCGTGCCGACGCCAAGCCGGCGATCCGCCTCGATGAATCGCTGCCCATCACGGCGCGCGCCGATGAAATCGTCGAACTGATCCGCAAGCACCAGGTGGTGGTGATTGCCGGCGAAACCGGCTCGGGCAAGACCACCCAGCTGCCCAAGCTGTGCCTGGCCGCGGGCCGTGGCGAGGCGGGCATGATCGGCTGCACCCAGCCGCGCCGCCTGGCCGCCCGCTCCGTGGCGCGCCGCGTGGCCGAAGAGCTGGCGACGCCGCTGGGCGACCAGGTCGGCTTCCAGGTGCGCTTCAACGACCAGGTGTCCGAGCGCACCCTGGTCAAGTTCATGACCGACGGCATCCTGCTCGCCGAGACGCAGGGCGATCCGTGGCTGGGCGCGTACGACACCATCATCATCGACGAGGCGCACGAGCGCAGCCTCAACATCGACTTTCTGCTGGGCTACCTCAAGCGGCTGGCGGCCAAGCGTCCGTCGCTGAAGATCATCGTGACCTCCGCCACCATCGATACCGGACGTTTCGCCGAGCATTTCGGCGATGCACCCATTGTGTCGGTGGAAGGGCGCACCTATCCGGTGGAGGTGCGCTGGCGCTCCGTCGACGAGGTGGCCGCAAGGCGAGGCCAGCGGGCCGGGGACCTGCAGCAGGGCAGTGCCGACCACGTGGCCGCGGTGCTGGATGAAATCACCCACGACGATCCGCGCGGCGACGTGCTGATCTTCCTGCCCGGCGAACGCGAGATCCGCGACGCGCATCTGCTGTTGTCCCGCCGCCAGTACCGCGAAACCGAGGTGTTGCCGCTGTACGCGCGCCTTTCGGCCGGCGACCAGGATCGCGTGTTCAAGCCGGGGCCGAAGCGTCGCGTGGTGCTGGCCACCAATGTGGCGGAAACCTCGCTCACGGTGCCGCGCATCCGCTACGTCATCGATTCCGGGCAGGCCCGCGTCAAGCGCTACAGCCAGCGCAGCCAGCTCGAGCGCTTGCATGTCGAGCCGGTCTCGAAGGCCGCCGCCGACCAGCGCAAGGGGCGCTGCGGCCGCGTCGGCCCGGGCATCTGCTATCGCCTGTATGACGAGGCGGACTTCGAGAGCCGCGCCGCCTACACCGACCCGGAACTGCTGCGCTCGTCGCTGGCCAACGTCATCCTGCGCATGCTGTCGCTGCAGCTGGGCGAGGTCGACGAGTTCCCGTTCCTTGAAGCGCCCGATCCGCGCGTGGTGGCCGATGGTTATCGCCGCCTCGCCGAGATTTCCGCCATCGACGATGCGCGGCGCCTGACTGCGATCGGTCGCACCGTGGCCCGCCTGCCCATCGACGTGCAGCTGGCCCGCATGCTGGTGGAGGCGCAGCAGCTGCACAGCCTGCGCGAACTGCTCGCCATCGTGTCGTTCCTGAGCATCCAGGATCCGCGCGAGCGCCCGGCCGATGCCCGCCAGCAGGCGGATGCCGCACACGCGGCGTTCGCCGATCCGAAATCCGATTTCGTCGGCGTGTTGAATCTTTGGCGCGACTACGGCAAGGCGCACGAGGATTTGACGCAGTCGAAGCTGCGCGACTGGTGCTCGCGTCACTTCCTCAGTTTCATGCGCATGCGTGAATGGCGCGAACTGCATCGTCAGTTGCTGCTGGTGGTGCAGGAGCTGGGGTGGAAGCTGGATACCGGTCCGTCCCCCCCGACCCAGCGCGAACAAGGGGCTAACTCGCGCCCTGCCGCCAAGGTACCTGCTGCCAAGGTGGAGAAGAAACAAGGACGGCCGGGTCCGTCTGATCCTTCGTTGCGCACCTCCGAGGAGCGAGGTGGGGCAGACGACGAGGCGGCGAAGCAGTACGAAGCCATCCATCGCAGCCTGCTCGCCGGCCTGCCCACGCAGGTAGGCCACAAGGACGAGAAGGGCGTCTATCGCAGCACACGCGAGCGCCGCTTCCAGGTATTCCCCGGTTCGGCGTTGTCCAAGGTGCCGCCCAATTGGATCTTCGCCGCGCAGATCCTCGATGTCGGTGGACGCGTGTGGGGCATGATGTGCGCCCGCGTGGAGCCGCTGTGGATCGAGCAACAGGCCGCGCATCTGCTGCGTTCGTCCTGCCGCGACGCGCACTGGTCGCGCAAGCGCGGGCACGTGGTGGCCTACGAGCAGGTGAGCCTGTTCGGACTCACGCTGGTCGAGCGTCGCCCGGTCACGTTCCAGAAACAGGACCCGGTGTTGGCGCACGAGATCTTCCTGCGCGAAGCCCTGGCGCGCTGCGATATCGATACGCGCGCCGACTTCGTGCGCGCGAACCAGCGCGTGCTGGAAGACGCGCGGGGCATCGAGGCCAAGCAGCGCCGCGAGGGCCTGCTGCGCAGCGAGGACGAGCTGGTCGGCTTTTTCGAGGGCAAGCTGCCGCAGGACATCGCGGACAGCCGTGCGCTCGATGCGTGGTACCGCAAGGCGCGACCCGCCGAGCAGGCTGCGCTGCGCTGGTCGCTCGACGACGTGATGAGCGGCGGCGCGGGGCTCGACCCCAAGGCTTTTCCGGCGTCGCTGGAAGTGCCACCGCAGAAGTACCGACTCGAGTATCGCTTCGTACCGGGTGACGACGCCGACGGCGTCACCTTGCACCTGCCGCTCGCCATGTTGAATGCGCTGCCCTCGGCACGCTGCGAATGGCTGGTGCCCGGCTTGCTGGTGGAGAAGGTGGCGGAGCTGATCCGCGGATTGCCGAAAGCATTGCGCCGCAACTTCGTTCCCGCACCGGATTTCGCGCGAGCCTTCGTCGAGGCCGAGGCACCGCGCGACGAATCGTTGACGAAGGCGCTGGCCGCTTTCCTCAAGCGCGCCACCGGCGTGGATATATCCGCCGCCGAGTTCGATGCGGTGGCATTGCCCGCGCATTTCCGCATGCGCTACCGCCTGCACGACGAAAACGGCAAGACGCTGGCCACCGGTCGCGACCTTGCGGCCATGCGGGCGCAATGGGAAGGGCAGGCGCGCGAGGCGTTCTCGCGCAAGACCGATATCGAACTGACCCGCGAGAACATCGCCAGCTGGGATTTCGAGGAGATCCCTGCCCAGGTGCGCTCTGCCGGCGGGCTGCTGGCTTTCCCTGCACTGGTCGACCTGGGTGACGCGGTGGCGCTGCGCGTGTTCGAACGCAGCGACGAGGCGCGCGAGGCCCATGTGCAGGGCGTGGTACGCCTGCTGCGCAACGCGCTCGCCAGCGACATGAAGCAGGCACGCCGGCGTATGCCCGTGGGCAATCCACTGGCCTTGAAGTACGCACCGCTGGGTGGCGTGGACGGCCTGCGCGAGGATCTGGTGGAAGGTGGTTTCCAGGACCTGCTGGCGCGTTACTCGCTGGATGTGCGCACCGCTGGCAGCTTCGAGGCCCTGCACACGCAGGCGGTGCGCGAGCTGTTTGGCGCCGCCGTGGAGCGCCTGAAACTGGCCGAACCCATCATCGAAGCCCAGGCCGACCTGAAGCCGTGGCTGCAACCGCCGCTGATGGGCTTTGCCCGCGCGAGCTACGACGACCTGCGCGAACAGCTTGATGCGCTGCTCGCGCCGGGCTTCCTGCGTGAGTTGCCGACCGCGCGGCTGGCGCATTATCCGCGCTACCTGAAGGCCATGCGTTTGCGGGCGGAACGCCTGCGGCAGGATCCGGCCAAGGACCAGCAGCGGTTATTGCAGGTGCTGCCGTTCTGGCGCGACTACCTCAAGCATCGTGCCGCGGGTACGGACGGCTTGGACGAGCTGCGCTGGCTGATCGAAGAATGGCGTGTGTCGCTGTTCGCGCAGGAATTGAAGACGCCGGAGCCGGTGTCCGCCAAACGACTCACGCGCGCGCTGGAAAACCTTTCCTGATCGTCGCGCGCTTTATCTTTGCTGTGGGAGCGCACGCTGTGCGCGACGGGGAACACCCCGGTACTCACGAATCGCGCACAGGGTGCGCTCCCACCGCCGAACAGACAACGGCGCGCCTTACTTGATGCGCTTGACCGACGTCGTGTCGTTGCAGCCATCCACCGCCATCATCCAGTTGCCCATCAGCGAGCGGCGGATGGTCACCTTCGGGTTGTCGTCAGACGCGCAGGCGAAACTGGTGCTGTCCGCCTGCTGCCACACCTGGCCGTTGTCCAGCGTGAACTGGCCATGGCCATTGAAGCCATTGAAGCGGCCCTGCACGTGGGCCTGCACCGGACCAGCCTTCTCGCCGCTGGGATAGAACACCGGCTTGCCGCTTTCGTCGACCATCTTGGTGACGACCTTGCCGTGGCCGCCCAGCCAGTTGTCGAGGTTCTTGAGCTCGTCCGGGGACAGCTTGTCCAGGCCCGCCGCCTTGAACTCCGCCGGTGTCATGCGCTGCTGCAGCGGTACGTACTTGTCGGCGGCGAAAGCCGCCGTGGGGAGGGCAACGACGACACTCAACAACAACGGCAGCAGGCGGGCCAGGCGCATGGGGCAATCCTCTCGGGTACCAGGGAATAAAACGTCGCCGGCGCAGCATACACGGCATGAACCGCGTGTTCATGCGCGGCCGGGGAAAAGCCCGCCATTCGCGCTCAATACGCCCCGGAGTCAATACGCCCTAGAATAGCGGCATGGTTCAAGCCGCCCTCAACGCAAGCTCGGGTCTGGCCGAGTGGCGCGAACGCGCCGGCAGCGTGTCGCCCGTGCTGGGCGAGGCGCTCGATGCGTGCGCGTTGTTGCCGATGAACCAGTCCGAGTGCGTCGACGTGCTGGATCTGCTGGCCATGCTCGGCTGCGACGCACAGACCCAGGCGGCCGCCTTGTGGTTCGAGGTGTCGCGGATCGATCCGGCGTCATGGGCGCTGCGCGAGCCGCATCTTCCGCAGGAGCTGCAGCGGCTGGTCGGTGGACAGGTGGCGGCGGAGCGCGTCTGGGCGCTGCATGCCCAGCACGGTGCCGACAGCGGGGCGGAGGGGTTGCGCCGCCTGTTGCTGGCGATCATCCGCGACCTGCGCGTGGTGTTCATCCTGCTCGCGCGGCAGCTGGCGCACATGCGTGCCGCGAGCACCCTGCCTGACAGCGAGCGCCAGCCGCTCGCCCGCCTGACGCGGGACATCCATGCGCCGCTCGCCAACCGGCTGGGCATCTGGCAACTGAAGTGGGAGCTGGAGGACCTCAGCTTCCGCTACCTGCAGCCGGACACCTACAAGCGCATCGCGCGCCTGCTCGACGAACGTCGCGTGGATCGCGAGGATTTCATCCGCGAGTCGCTGGCCACGCTGCACGGCGCGCTGGAAGCGGCGGGCATCCGCGCGGATCTGGCTGGCCGGCCCAAGCACATCTATTCGATCTGGAAGAAGATGCAGCGCAAGGCGCTGGAGTTCTCCGATCTCTACGACATCCGCGCCATACGCGTGCTGGTCGATTCCATCGGCGACTGCTATGCCGCGCTGGGCGTGGTGCATACGCTGTGGCCGCACCTGCCGGGTGAGTTCGACGATTACATCGCACGCCCCAAGGGCAATGACTATCGCTCGCTGCACACCGCGGTGATCGGCCCGCGCGGCAAGACGCTGGAAGTGCAGATCCGCACGCACGAGATGCACCGCATCAACGAATTGGGCGTGGCCGCGCACTGGCGCTACAAGGAAGGCGGCGCCGGCGACAGCGAGTTCGAGGCGAAGATCGCCTGGATGCGCCGCCTGCTGGAGCCGCGTCCCGACAGTGAAGGCGATCTTGCCGCCGAGCTGCAGACCGAATTGCTCGAAGACCGCGTCTACGTGCTGACGCCCAAGGGCGAAGTGGTGGACCTGCCGCACGGGGCCACCGTGCTGGACTTCGCCTACCACGTGCATACGGAAGTGGGCCACCGGTGCCGGGGCGCCAAGGTCAATGGACGCATCGTGCCGCTGACCTTCCAGCCGTCCAGCGGCGACCGGGTGGAAGTGCTCACCGGCAAGGTGGCCGAACCCAGCCGCGACTGGTTGTCGCCGCACCACGGTTACCTGCACACCTCGCGCGCGAAGGAAAAGGTACGCACGTGGTTCCGCCGCATTGCCCATGACGCCAATCTCGCGGCGGGCCGTGCCATCTTCGAGAAGGAGATCAAGCGGCTTGCGCTGCCGGCGGCGGACATCGGCAAGTTGCCGGCGCATTTCCACCTCAAGACCCATGACGAGCTGCTCGTCGCGCTGGCTTTGGGCGAAGTCGCTCCCGGCCAGATCGCCCGCGTGCTGCAGGAAGCGGCGGCACCTGCGCCCCTGCCCGCACCACCCTCGGCTGCCGCGCACGCGCGGCAGGCCGTGCGCGACCACAGCGCGCTCAGCATCGAAGGTGTCGGCAACCTGCTCACCACGCTCGCGCGTTGCTGCCAGCCGCTGCCGGGCGACCCGGTGCGCGGTTTCGTCACGCGCGGCCGTGGCGTGTCCGTGCACCGCGCCGATTGTCCCAGCCTGGCGCGACTGGCCCGCCGCGACCCGGACCGCGTGATCGAGGTGGAGTGGGGCAAGGCCGCCGCGCGCGCCTACGAGGTGGACATCGAACTGCGCGGCTACGACCGCAAGGGCTTGCAGAAGGATGTCACCAGCCTGATCAGCAACATGAGCATCCACATCATCGCCTCGTCCAGCCGGGTATTCGCGCAGACGGGCGAGGTGGAGATGCGTTTCACCCTGCGCGTGCGTGACTTCGAGGAACTGTCCGGCCTGCTCAGCCGGTTGGTGGCGCTGCCCAACGTGGTCGACGCGCGTCGCGTCAGCGGTGGCTGAACACCGTGCGGCCCGGCCCGGGTGGCGAGCCGGCGCGATGTTAAGCTGACACCGTTAGACCCCACCCTCGTGAGCCCATGAACGGACGCAAAGACCAGAACGACCGCGGGTCGGCCGGCCGCACCGAGCCCACCCTTGGCGACCTCGACAACCTGGACGGCAAGGAGCCCAAGCCCGGGAAGAGGGAAGACGACGGCCTGCCCAAGTTCTCGATCGACCCAGACATGGTCCGGCCCGCGCCGCCGCCACCACCCGAGCGCGGGTATCGGCGCCGTGGCTGGCTGATTCCGCTCGTGCTGCTGGTGGTCATCGGCGTGGGCACGTCGGTGTGGATCGGTCAGGACAAGTTGCGCGGCCTGGTGCCCAACACCGAACTGGACGGCATCCTCGGGCGCGCCGAAACGGCCCTGCAGCAGGGGCATCTGGACGGCACCGATGGCAGCAGTGCGCGTGAGTTGTTCGAGGCGGCGCGTGCGCTGCAGCCCGACAACGACCGTGCACGCGATGGCCTGCGCAACGTCGGGCAGGCCGAGATCGCCCGCGCCGATGCCGCCCTGCAGGCCCACAAACTCGACGAAGCCAGCCAGGCACTCACCGCTGCCCGCGAATTGCTGGGTGGTGGCAGTGACGTCGATCGCCTGACCCAGGCACTGGCAGCCGCCCGCAACGGCGTCGTGCCGACGGATCACCTGATCGAGCAGGCCCAGCAGGCCTTCGACGCCGGCAAGCTCGATGGCGACGGTGGCGCGGGCGACCTGTATCGCCGCGTGCTGGCGGCCGATCCCAACAATGCGGTCGCCAAGCACGGCCTGGACAAGGTCGGCGACGCGCTCGCCGTGCAGGTGCACAAGGCACTGGATGCCGGCGACCGCGCGACAGCTTCCGCGCTGGTGGATCGCATCGCCGTGCTGCTGCCCAACTACGCCGAACTGCCGGCCTTGCGCGCCGCGCTGGTGCAGGTCAACGAGCAGGGCAACAACGCGCTCGCCGATGCCATCAAGCAGGGCCAGGATGCTCTGCGCGACGGCCGCGTCAGCGGCCAGGGTGATGACACGGCGCAGGCTCATTTCAAGGCGGCGCTGGCGATCGATCCCGACAATGCGGATGCCAAGGCGGGCATGGGACAGGTAGCGCAGGCCCTAATCGTGCAGGCCAATGCGGCGCTGGACCATGGCGACAGCACGCATGCCCGCGAACTGATCGAACAGGCGGCCGCTCTTGCGCCGCATTCGGCGGATCTCGCTGCGGCGCGCGCGCGTCTTGGCGAGGAGCACAGGTCCAATGCCTCGCAGGTAGCCAAGGATGTTGCCGGCGATGTGGCCAGCGAAGCCGCCGCGGACAACAGCGAAGAGATGCAGCACCCGCCGCTCACGCCGCAGCAGAGCGCGGAGCTGGGGCGCATCATCCAGCGCGCCGACACCGCCGCGCACCAGGGCAACCTGATGCTGCCGCCGGGCGACAGCGCCTACGATCTCTACCGGCAGGCGCTGGCCATGGATGGCAACAATCCGGTGGCACGACAAGGCCTGGAATTGTTGCCGGCGCTGGCCATCACCCAGTTCAACCAGGCGCTCGCCAGCGGGAACCTTCCGGCGGCGGGCAACCGCCTGGCCGATCTGTCCGACTTGTCGCCGGGCAATACCAACCAGGGCGTGCTGCGCCAGCGATTGGCCGGTGCGTGGATGGACCAGGCGGAACAGCAATTGCAGAGCGGCGATCGCGCCGGTGCGGCGCAATCGCTGGACAGCGCGCGCAAGCTGTCACCCGGCAATCCGCGTCTGGCGACGCTGATGGCGCGCCTGCAGTCGGGCGGTTGAGGGCCGTGGCATGACCATCGTGGTGTTCGGGGCCAGCAGTCAGATTGGCCATTTCCTGCTGCCCCGCCTGCGCGCGCGCGGGGCGCCGGTCACCGCATTGAGCCGCAAGCTGCGGCCCGCCCAGGCGGGTGTCCAGTGGCTGCAGGGCGAACTGCCCGGGGCCATTCCTGCCGTGGAGCAGCCCTCGGCGGTGATCAGCTTTGGCCCGCTCAAGCCCTTCGGCGAGTGGCTGGCGTCGGCCCGGTTGCCCGCGTCCACGCGTGTCATCGCCACCAGTTCGATGAGTGCCGAATCCAAGCAGGCATCCGAGGTGGCGGCCGAGCGCGCGTTGTCGCAGATGCTGCGCGATGGCGAAGCCACGGTGGCGGCTGCCTGCGATGCGCATGACCTGCCGTGGACCATCTTCCGGCCCACCATCATCTACGGCGCCGGCATCGACAAGAGCCTTACCCCCATCGCGCAGCGTGCCAGCCGCCTGCACGTGTTCCCGCTGCCGGCGGGGCGCGGATTGCGCCAGCCTGTGCATGCGGACGATATCGCCGCCGCCGTGGTGGCCGCGCTCGATCAGCCGGAGGCGGCGGGTCGCATCCTGCCGCTGGGCGGCGGCGAGCGGCTCACGGCAGGTGAGATGTTCGCGCGCGTGCGCCGCAGCCTGGCCACGCCGACCCTGCCCGTGCCGATTCCGGCAGCGCTGCTGCGCCTCGCGCGCCATGCCGTCCCGCGTCTGCGGGGGCCGCTGACGCGGCTGGAGGCGGACCTGATTGCCGACAACAGCGAGCTGCAGCGCCTGCTTGGCGTGTCGCCCCGGCCGTTCCGGCCCGACGCCACCTGCTGGATCCCGCAACCGCCCTTGTAGGAGCGCACGTGTGCGCGACCGTCGTCCGCCGGGGCTTCCGAACAGCCGGGCTCTGCGGTCGCGCACACGTGCGCTCCTACAGTAGAGCCGCCCTCGGCACGCCCGGGCGGTGCCCGATCCATGCCACAACCTCTGCCCGGCGTTCAGATGCCCGCCGGGAAGCAGGCCCTATGATCCCCGGGCCTCTTCCTGTTCAGGATTCCCCCCCACTTGGACTTCTTGACCCGTCTCCGCTCGATCTTCAGTGCCGTCTGGCCCTGGATCCGCATTCCGTTCTGGGTCTGCATGGGACTGCTGTTCGGCTTTGTGCTGCCCTACACGCTGGTGTTGAACAAACGCGTGCAGGACCGTTTCAACGACCTGGTGTTCGCCGTGCCCACGCGCGTCTACGCGCGGCCCTTGCCGTTGTCCGTCGGTACGCCGATGACGCCGGGAGCACTGGAACTTGAGCTGACCTTTGCCGGTTACAGCAACGATGGTCGCGCCGACGTGGCCGGCACCTGGACCAAGGAAGGCAGCACCTACACCATTTCCTCGCGTGGCTACGCCGGGCCGGACGGTGGCGAGCTGCCCAAGCGCATCCGCATGGCGCTGGGCAAGGGGCAGGTCGCCAGCCTGAAAGACCTGGGCACCGGCAAGCCGATGGAGCTGGCTCACCTGGACCCCGCGCGCATCGCCACCGTATACGGCTCGCAGCAGGAAGAGCGCCGCATCGTGCGCCTGACCGACGTGCCGCCGCTGTTGCTGTCCGGCCTGCAGGCGGTGGAAGACCGCGACTTCAAGCATCACTTCGGCATCGACATCACGGCGATCATCCGCGCCTCGTTCGCCAATCTGCGCGCCGGGCACACGGTGCAGGGCGGTTCCACGCTCACGCAGCAGCTGGTGCGCAATCTGTTCCTCGACCGCGAGCAGCACTACTCGCGCAAGTTCAACGAAGCGCTGATGTCGATCCTGATCGAGGCGCACTACGACAAGAGCCGCATCCTCGAGGCCTACGTCAACGAAGTGTTCCTCGGCCAGCAGGGCGGCCAGGCGGTGCACGGTTTTGCCGCCGCGTCGGAGTTCTACTTCGGCCGCCGCGTGGAAGACCTCAAGCCGCAGGAAATGGCCCTGCTGATCGGCATGGTGAAGGGCCCGAGCTATTACGACCCGCGCCGCTATCCGGAGCGCGCGCTGTCACGACGCAACCTGGTGCTGGACCAGTTCGCGGAGACCGGCCTGGTTTCGGCGGAGCAGGCCAACGGCTACAAGGCGACGCCGTTGGGCATCGTCACCAACGGCCAGTTGCCGCATAACCGCTTCCCGGCCTTCATGGATCTGGTGCGCGTACAGATCACCAACGACTTCGACGACGAAACCCTTTCCAAGGGCAACCTGAGCATTTTCACCACGCTCGATCCGGCTGCGCAGGTCTACGCGGAGCAGGCGATCACCACCACGACCAACGCGCTGGGCAAGCGCGGCGAGGCCGCCCAGGCCGCCGCCGTGGTGACGGAAGCGCAGACCGGCGCGGTGCTCGCCATCGTCGGCAGCAAGGTGCCGGGCGACCAGGGCTTCAATCGCGCACTCGATGCGCGCCGCCAGATCGGCTCGCTGGTGAAGCCGCTGGTGTACCTCGTAGCGCTGACCAATCCGGAGCGCTGGAACCTGGCCAGTCCGGTGGAGGATTCGCCGATCAGCCTGCGTCAGTCCGATGGCAGTTTCTGGACGCCGAAGAATGACGAGGGCGACGTGCATGGCGCCGTGCCCATGGTCGATGCGCTGGTGCACTCGTGGAACCTCGCCACCATCAACCTGGGCATGAACATCGGCGTGCCACGCATCAAGGCGTTCCTTGAATCGTTCGGCCTCACCGGCGTGAACCCTAGCCCGTCGCTGTTGATCGGCGCGGTGGACATGGCCCCGTTGCAGGCGGCGCAGCTCTACCAGTACATCGCTGCCGATGGTCACGCGCTGCCGCTGCTGGCCGTGCGCGGCGTGGTGGATGCGCGCGGGCAGACCATCAAGCGCTACGAGGTGAAGACGGGTCCCGGCGAATACCAGCCGGCGGTGCGCCTGGTGACCTGGGCCATGCAGCAGGTGGCCCGCTCGGGTACGGCCGCATCGATCGGCAACTCCGGCCTGGCCTACCTCAATGCCGCGGGCAAGACCGGCACCAGCAACGACATGCGCGACAGCTGGTTCGCCGGCTTCACCGGCGACCATCTGGCGTTGTTCTGGATGGGCCGTGACGACAACAAGCCGAGCGGCCTGTACGGCGCCACCGGCAGCCTGCGCGCATGGCAGGAGCTGTTCAAGAAGCTGCCCACG
Source organism: Dyella japonica A8 (assembly GCF_000725385.1). Taxonomy (NCBI): domain Bacteria; kingdom Pseudomonadati; phylum Pseudomonadota; class Gammaproteobacteria; order Lysobacterales; family Rhodanobacteraceae; genus Dyella; species Dyella japonica. Next base: position 1,796,318 of record NZ_CP008884.1, read on the forward strand.
CGGCCGCTGCCTGCTGCGCCGGGCGATGGGCTGGAAATGGCGTGGATCAACACGGCCGATGGCAAACGCTCGGAGCCGGGCTGCGAAGGAGCGCGTCAGGTGCCCGTCGTGGCCGGTACACTGTCGCAGGACGCCGAGGGCTGCTTCTGGCAGCGTGTCGGCAATTTCTTCAGCGGTGACGCCTCCCCCGCGCCAGCGGCCACCGCCCCCATCCGGTAATGATCATGCTTCGTCGCACCCTCCGCCTTTCCGCCCTTCCCGCATCGCTCGCCGTGCTGCTGCTCGCGGCGTGCACCCAGCCCGCGGCGCCCTCGCAGGCGACGCGCCCCTCGGTGTCCGACGACCAGATGCTGACGAGCATCCATGCGGCGGGCGACAAGGAAAAATCCGTGATCGACGTGAACCCGCTGCGCGATCCCGGCGTGGCGGCGCTGCAGGACGCGGCCGAAGGCGACCTGCGCGTCGGCAAGTACAGTGAAGCGGCCACCAAGCTCGACCAGGCGCTGAAGCTCAGCCCGGACTCGCCGGACCTGCTGCAGGACCGCGCCGAGCTCGCGATTCGCCTGAAGGATTACGCCAGCGCCGAGAAGTTTGCGCACCGCTCGTGGGAACTGGGCCCCAAGCTGGGGCCCTTGTGTGCGCGCAACTGGCAGACCATCGCCGTGCTGCGCCAGCACGCCGGCGACGATGCCGGTGCCGCGACGGCGGGCAAGGGCGTGGCCGAGTGCCATAAGGAAGGCATGCAGCGTTACTGAGCCTCGGCGTTTCCCTGTGGGAGCGCACCCTGTGCGCGACCGGGGCCGCGACGAGCCACATCGTGATCGTGCAGTCGCGCACAGGGTGCGCTCCCACAGTTTCTGCGGCGCGCTGCGCCTAGCGCCGCCGCTCTTCCATCAGCCCCACCAGGTTCCCGTCCGGATCGCGCAGGAACGCCAGCCACAGCGTGTGGTCCGACAGCTCCGCCGTGGCCTGCGGTTCGCGCTCGCCCACGGCGCCGCGGTCCAGCAGGCGGCGGAACTGGTGTTCGATGTCCGCCACCTTGAAGTAAAGGACGGAATTGCCGCCTACGGTGCCGGCGCCCTGCGGCGTGGACAGCATCAATCGCACGCCGCCGGCCTGGAGGAAGGCCAGGTTGGCCGCCGGGCGAAACAGGAAGGGCAGCTCGAGGATGTCGCGGTAAAACGCAAGCGCCGCATCGACGTCGCTGACCGTGACAGCGATCTGGCCGATGCCGGTGATCCCAGAGGACATAGCGAGGCTCCGCGTTGAAGGCCTATGCAGTCTATTCGTCTATTCAAAGTCTCGCCTGAGCGTTCATTTTTCCTCACCGTCATTCCGGCGCAGGCCGGAATGACGATGAGGGGAATAGGCGCGTTCCGCGAGATTTTGCCCAGACTCTAGGACATTCGCGCCCGCGCCTCCGGTCGGCGATACTTCGCGGATGATCGATCAAGAGGACGTCGCCGCGCTGCTGGGCACGGAAGGCCCGTTCGCCCGCGAGTTGCCCAATTTCGCCCCGCGTGCCGCGCAGCAGTCGATGGCGCGCGCGGTGCAGCACGCCATCACCGAACGCGAGACGCTGATTGCCGAGGCCGGCACGGGCACCGGCAAGACCTTTGCGTACCTGGTTCCGGCGCTGCTGTCGGGTGAGCGCGTGATCGTGTCCACCGGCACCAAGGCGCTGCAGGACCAGCTGTATTTCCGCGACCTGCCGCGCGTGCGCTCGGTGCTGGATGCGCGCCTGAAAATGGCGCTGCTCAAGGGACGCTCCAATTACCTGTGCCTGTACCGGCTGGACCAGACGGTGCGCGAAGGCGCCACCTTCGATCGCACGCAGGCCTCGCAGCTGGCGACGATACGCACTTGGTCGGCACGCACGCGCCGTGGCGACCGCGCGGAATTGGCCGAGGTTCCCGAGGAATCACCGCTGTGGCCGCGCGTCACCTCCACGCCGGAGAACTGCCTGGGCGTGGAATGTCCGTTCTACGACGACTGCCATGTGATCAAGGCACGCCGCGAGGCACAGGAAGCGGATCTGGTGGTGGTGAACCACCACCTGCTGTTCGCCGACCTCGCGCTCAAGCAGGAAGGCTTCGGCGAAATCCTGCCGGGCGCCAGCGCCTTCATCCTGGACGAAGCGCACCAGATTCCCGAGCTCGCGGGGCAGTTCTTTTCGCAAAGCATCAGCGCCCGCCAGCTCACCGATCTCGCGCAGGACAGCCTGAGCGAATGCAATGGCGTCACCGGTGCGATCGGGTTGGTGCTTGAGCCGGTCGAGGCCATGCAGGACGCGGTGCGCCGGCTGCGCCTCGCGATGGATGCCTTGCCCGAGCGTGGCCCGTTCCACCAGTTGGAAGCCAAGCGCGAGATCGGCGACGCGCTGCACGATCTGCGCGAAGTGCTGGCCGCGTTGACCGACGTGCTGGCCTCGCAGGCCGAGCGCTCGCGCGGCTTCGCCAACGCACACGAGCGCGCCGCGTTGATCAGCGAACGGCTCGACCGCATCGCCGAGCGCGACAGCGAGCGTGACGTGCGCTGGTACGAGCTGTTTCCGCGCGGCTTCGCCTTGCATGCGACGCCGCTCGATCTGGCGGCGCCCCTGCGCGCGATGCGCGAACAGACGCAGGCGGCGTGGATCTACACCTCGGCAACCTTGTCGGTGTCTTCCAGCTTCGATCACTTCGCGCGCCAGCTGGGGCTGGAAGATCCGCAGACCCTGCAGGTGGAAAGCCCCTTCGATTACGCGAAGCAGGCGCTTTGCTACCTGCCTTCGGGTTTGCCCGATCCTTCCGCGCGCGATTACACCGACCGCGTGATCGAAGCCGTGTTGCCGGTATTGCACGCCTCGCATGGTCGCGCCTTTCTGCTGTTCACCTCCCACCGCGCCCTGCGGCGCGCGGCCGAGCTATTGCAGGAGCGCGTGCCGTGGCCGCTGTTCGTGCAGGGCAGTGCGCCGCGGCATCGCCTGCTGGAAGAGTTCCGCCACAGCGGTCACGGCGTACTGCTGGGCGCGGCGAGCTTCTGGGAAGGCGTGGACGTGGCGGGCGAAGCGCTCAGCGTGGTGGTGATCGACAAGCTGCCGTTCGCCTCGCCGGACGATCCGGTGCTGCAGGCGCGGCTGGAAGCGCTGGAGCAATCGGGCATCAACCCGTTCATGGGCTGGCAGGTGCCCAGCGCGGTCATCGCCTTGAAGCAGGGCGCGGGCCGCCTGATCCGCGACGTGCATGATCGCGGCGTGCTGGTGCTGTGCGATCCGCGCCTCACCACCAAGGGATATGGGCGTCTGTTCCTGAATTCGCTTCCCGCCATGCCGCGCACGAAGGAACTGGCGAACGTGCAGGCCTTCTTCGACGACGAAGTGTCCGCCCCCGCCTGAGCTTGCCTTGTGGCAGGAGCGCACGTGTGCGCCACCGCAGACTCGCCATAGATCCGCCCGGCTCGGTCCTTGCTAGGGCGCAGGACGCATCCCGGGCACTGGCATCCATGCTTCGCCGGCAGGATGATGGTGCGAATCACCTTTCCCGAAGAGGGCACGAACATGGCCAAGGTCATCGGTCTCGGCGGCATCTTCTTCAAGGCGCGCGATCCCGGCGCACTGGCCGACTGGTACGCGCAGCATCTGGGGTTGGGGGTGGAGGAGTGGGGCGGCGTGCGTTTCGATGACGATCCGGCCCATCCGGGTTACACCATCTGGTCGCCGTTCGCCGCGGACACCAAGTATTTCGCGCCCAGCACGCAGCCCTACATGATCAATTTCCGGGTGGACGATCTGGATGGCTTGTTCGCCCAGCTGCAGGAAGCGGGCGTGACCATGGATGATCAGATCGAAGATAGCGAATATGGTCGCTTCCTGCGGATCATGGATCCGGAAGGCACGCGGATCGAACTCTGGCAGCCGCCTTCCTGAGACTCAGGCATCCGTTCCGTCTACCGGCACCGCCATTTCGCGCAAGATCCCGGCCGTCGCTTCATTCGCCGGCACGAAGGCTTCCAGCGCCAGCTCGGCGAGCGTGACGTCCATCGGCGTACCGAATACCGTGGTCGTGCTCAACATCGACAGCACCGTGTCGCCCAACGCGAGTTCCATGGGTACGGCGATATCGCCCGCAACAATGCCGTGGGCCGTCGCATCATCGCCTGGATAGCTGCGCAGCTCCTGATACAAGGACACCAGCGTCGCATCGTTCGTCGCCTCGATCTGCCGACGCAGGCGGTCCAGCAGGTGCGCGCGCCACACTGGCAGGTTGCGGATATACGGCGCCAGTCCATCGGGATGCAGGCTCACGCGCAGCACATTGATCGGCGGCGTCAGCCACTGCGGCACCAGCCCGGTGAGCAGGCGCTGTGTGGCCTGGTTGCTTTCGACCAGGTTCCAATGCCGGTCGACGGCCAGCGCAGGATAGGGTTCCAACCCCTTCAGCAGCAGGCGGATCGAGCCCAGTACGGTGGAGAACGCGGGGTCGGCCATGGTGCGCTCGCGATAGACCGGCGCGAAACCTGCAGCAACCAGCAGCTGGTTGCGTTCGCGCAAGGGGATGTCCAGATAGTCGGACAGGCGCAGGATCATGTCGCGGCTGGGCTGCGAGCGGCCCGATTCCATGAAGCTCAGATGGCGCGTGGAAATCTCCGCGCCACTGGCGAGATCGAGCTGGCTCAGGCGGCGATGGCGCCGCCATTCGCGCAGCAGATCACCCACGGGGCGTTGCTGGATCGCCACAGCATTCATGCACTGGCTCCTGAAGGGAATGGGCGGGCCGTGATCGCCCCGCCGCGTCGATGATCCCATGGTGCGGCGGCATTGCCGTGCGCCGGGAGTCATGCATGGGCGTTGGCACCGATGAAGTCTTGCATGTCCTTGAGCAAGGGACGCTGGTGGGTATGGAACATGCCATGTGGCGCGTCGGCGTACTCCAGGTACCGGCAGGCGGGCACCATGCCGGCGATGGCGCGACCGAACGCGACGAGTTCGCTGACGTCGCGTTCTCCATGGATGACGAGCATGGGCACGTCGATCTGGCGCAGCTCGTCGCGCAGGTCGGCACCCACCCGGGTGCGGAAGCATTCGGTGGCGGCATGCAGCGATGTGCCCAGCATGATGTCGATGGTGCGACGGATCACGCCTTCGCTGGTATGCGTTTCGGCAGGCAGGTAGAAGCCGTCGGCTCCTTCGGCGAGCCATTGCGGAAAATCGGCATGGATGGCGGCAAGTGCGGCGTCGACGGTGGATGCGGGCAGCGGCAGGCCGTCGGCATCGAGATAGCAGGGTGCCACCGGCGACAGCAGGATCACTTTCGCGATGCGCTCGCTGCCGTGGCGGGAGAGCAGGCGCACGCATTCGCCCGTGCCCATGGAGTGGCCGATCAAGGTCAGTTCGCGCAGGTCCAGGTGTTCGATCAGTGCCGCCAGGTCATCCGCGAGACGGTCGTAGTCGTAGCCGCCATACGGTCGTTCGGAGCGGCCGTGTCCCCGGCGGTCCATCGCGATGGTGCGCATGCCCAGCGCGTTGAAGTGCAGCATGTGCGGCGCCCACATCTGCGAGTCCAACGCCCATGAGTGGACGAACAGCACGGGTTTGCCATGGCCCCAGTCTTCATAGGCCAGGGTGACGCCATCGTTGGTGGTGAAGTTCGGCATGGTGATGTCTCCGGTGGGCGCGGACGGCGGCGGCCGTCCGCGCGGATGGGTCAGATGACCTGCGGCACTTTGTCGAGGAAGCCGAACACCTGGCGGATGCGCCCGTCTTCCAGCGAGGCGACGTCGAAGCCGATCACCAGGGGCTCATCGGCACCCGGTGCGGCGAGATGCCATTGGAAGCGCAGCGTGTCGTGGTGTGCATCGACCACGCCGGCCAGCGCGAAGCGATGCCCCGGGAACATGTTCTGCACGGCGGCGACGGTGGCATCGATCGCCTGCCAGCCCTTCGCATCCACCATCGGATCGGTGTAGCGCGCGTGCTCGGCGTAGGTGTCTTCGATCAGGCTGCGGCGGCGCAGGGCATCGGTTTCATTCCAGCTGGCGATATAGCGCTCGGCGAGGATGTGGGCCTGGTGGGTCATGGCTGTGTCTCCGTTCGTTGGTGTGGGCACAGCTTGCGGCCCGCCGCGCACCCAGGCGATTACCTCAGGGGTAACGACTTGCGTCCCCGTTCTGCCACAACTCGCTGGCTGCCTGCCCCCGCACGGCCCGCCAGTCCACCCGCGTGGACGTTGTGATGCAGGCTCCGATACGAGGGAATCTGTCATGGGACACTGGCTGAAGGGCTGGACCGCCAAGGTGCTTGGCGTGGGCCTGCTGGCGCTTCTGATGCTGCTGCCACTGTGGAAAGTGCAATCGCTGGTGGAAGAGCGACAGGGCATGCGACGGGAGGCGATCGACCAGATCGCGCAGGGCTGGGGCGGGGAACAGGCGCTTGGCGGGCTCGTGCTCGCGGTGCCGTCGCGCCAGGTGATAACGCTGCCCTCCGGTGAAGTCCGCGAGGGGGCGGATACCACGTATGTCCTGCCGGATACGGTGAATGCCGTGGTGGACATGACGGTGGACAAGCGTCGCTATGGCATCTACGAAGCGCCGGTGTTCGCATCGACGGTGCAGTTGCAGGGGCGCTTCATGCCCGAGGACATCGCGCAGCCACGGCAGGCAGATGGGGCGGTCTGGGCCGAGGAAAAGGCGGAGCTGCGCCTGGTCGTGGGCGATCTGCGCGGGCTGCAGGAAGTGACCGAGCTGCGGATCAACGGCAGGCCGCAACGCTTCGCATCGTCGGCGGCGACGTTCGGTGGCGCGTCGTCTACCATCGTCGTGCCGCTGGACCTGGCATCGTTGCACGACCAGCCGGTCGACTTCTCGGTGAAGCTTCGCCTGGCGGGAACGCAGTCGCTGCAGCTGTTGCCGCTGGCGCGGACCACGGAGGTGACGATGCACGCGCCATGGCCAGATCCAAGCTTTATCGGTGCGGCGCTGCCGATCGAGCGTACCGTGAATCCTGAGGGATTCTCGGCGCGTTGGCACCTGCTGGATCTCAACCGGAAGTTCGGCCAGTCATGGCACGCCAGCGATACGCGCGTGGAGACTGCCGTGCATGACGCCGCCTTTGGCGTGGCCCTGTTCCAGCCGGTGGACGTCTACCAGCGCAATGTGCGCGCAGGCAAATACGGGTTGCTGTTCATCACCATGACCTTCGTGGCGTTTTTCCTGTTCGAGGTGCTCAAGCGCCTGCGCGTGCATCCCGTGCAATACCTGCTGGTGGGCGCGGCGCTGACGTCGTTCTATGTCCTGCTGCTGGCGCTGTCCGAGCAGATCGGCTTCGGGCTGGCCTATGCGATCGCGGCGGCGTCCGTGGTATCGATCATCGCGGGCTACGCGATGGCGGTGCTGGGCGCGCGTCGGGCGGGCCTGTTGCTGGGCGGTGCCCTGGCCCTGGTCTACGCCATGCTCTACGTCGTGCTGGCGGCGGAAGCGTATGCGCTGTTGATCGGCGCCATCGTGCTGGTGCTCACCGTGGCCCTGCTGATGTACCTCACCCGGCGCATCGACTGGTATGCCAGCATGCCTGCGCCGGCCCAGCCGGCTATCATGGAGCGGTCATGAACCTGCTCGCCATCGAAACCTCCACCGAAGCCTGCTCCGTCGCACTGATCCACGGCGACGAAGTGATCGCCCGCAGCGAGCTGGCGCCACGCCGCCATGCCGAACTGGTGCTGCCCATGGCCGATGCCCTGCTGGCGGAAGCCGGGTTGGGCCGCCACGCGCTAGACGTGATCGCCGTGGGCCGCGGCCCTGGCGCCTTTACCGGCGTGCGGCTGGGTATCTCGCTGGCGCAGGGCATGGCGCTGGCGCTCGATGTGCCGGTGGTGACGGTGTCATCCCTCGCCGCATTGGCGCTGGAAGCCCCCGAGGACGATGCCAGCATCCTCGCGGTGATCGATGCCCGCATGGGCGAGATCTACGCCGCCAGCTATCGCAGTGACGGCAACGGCGGCCTCGTCGAACTCGACGAGGAGCGCGTCTGCACGCCCGAAGCCCTTATCTTGTCGCCGTCCCATGCATGGCACGTGGTGGGCACGGGCTGGACGACGTATGCCGATGTGCTGCGTCCCCGCCTTACCGGTCCGTTGCTCTCGGCTGAAGGCGCGCGCTATCCGCAGGCGCGCCATGTTGCCGAACTGGCCGCGCGCGAGTTCGCGGCGGGCCGCGCCCATGCGCCGGAGCAGGCCTTGCCGGTCTATCTTCGCGACAAGGTCGCCCTGACGCTAGTGGAGCAGGGCAAGGCCTGAAAGCCAGCGTTTCCAGGGAGATCCGGGCGGCTTGATTCGATCGGATTTCAGCCGCCGCGCGCGTGCTGGCCGGCAGCCAGGGCTGGTTCAACGTCCTGTTTGCGCGCGGCGCACTGAATGCTCTGCGCGTTCCTGATCGCAGGCAACAGCCCCGGAAAGCGTTGCTCGATCTCGCTGCAACGCGTGGTGTTGAGCATTTCCACGCCACGGCGTTCGCTGCGGATCAGGCCGGCTTCACGCAGGGCACGGAAGTGCTGCGATAGCGTGGACTTGGGAATACACCGGTCCTCCATCTTCAGGAAGGCCGAGCACGTGTTGGCGCTGTCCGCACAGGACAGTTGCCAGTAGATGGCCGCGCGGACGGGGTCGGAGAGGGCATGCAGGATGCCTTCCACGGTCACGTCGTCGATGGAGGGGTGGGTCAGGGGCCTCATGTGCTCATTTTAGCAGCACTTGAAAGTTAGTTCATAAGTTCGTATGTTTCGAACTATTGGAATTCAATCATTCTCCTGCACCCCTCTCCCAACCCTGAACAGGTCCCGTCATGAGCAAGCTCAAAGGTAAAGTGGCTGTCGTTACCGGCGCATCCAAGGGCATTGGCGCCGCCATCGCCAAGGCGCTGGCCGCCGAAGGCGCCTCCGTGGTGGTCAATTACGCCTCCAGCAAGGCCGGCGCGGAGGCCGTGGTCGCCGAGATCACCAAGGCGGGCGGCAAGGCCGTGGCCGTGGGTGGCGACGTCTCCAAGGCAGCGGACGCCAAGGCGCTCGCCGATGCCGCGGTGTCCCAGTTCGGCCGCCTCGACATCCTGGTGAACAACTCGGGCGTGTACGAATTCGGCGCGCTCGACGCCATCACCGAAGAACACTTCCACAAGCAGTTCAACGTCAACGTGCTCGGCCTGCTGCTGACCACGCAGGCAGCCGCGCGTCATATGAACGACGGTGGCAGCATCATCAACATCGGCTCGCTGGTGACACGCATCGTGCCGGCGGAAAGTGCGGTCTATACCGGTACCAAGGGTGCGGTGGACGCCATTACCGGCGTGCTGGCGCGCGAACTGGGCCCGCGCAAGATCCGCGTGAACGCGGTGAATCCGGGCATGGTCGAAACCGAAGGCACGCATGCGGCAGGCTTCATCGGTTCGGACTTCCACCAGGGCGCCATCGCGCAGACGCCGCTGGGCCGCATCGGTCAGCCGAATGACATCGCCTCCATCGTGACCTTCCTCGCGTCGAACGACTCGTACTGGCTCACCGGCGAGCAGCTCTACGCTGGTGGCGGCATGCGCTGACCTCCAAGAGCCTGCTCACAATCGCCTTCAAGCACCAGATTCCCTCACCGTCATTCCCGCTTGCGCGGGAATGACGGTGAGGGGAAGCAAGGTGCTACGGCGAGATCATGAAGAGGCTCTAAGCGACAAGCTGTATGGCGCCCTACGGTGTGGGCCGGGGGCGCTTCTTTGCATGCACCGGATTGACGCCACGAGGCGGAGCATGGCGCGTCTTCCAGGCGCGACGAGGCATCGGGATGTCCAGCCCAACCCGCAACGGCATCATGCAATTCCCTTCGGCCTTCGATGTGGCGACGACCATCGACAGGTTGCGGCAGGCGCTGGAATCGCACGGCGTCACGGTCTTTGCACACATCGATTTCAGCGGCGACGCGGCACGTGCAGGACTTGCCATGCGCACCGAGCAGATGCTGATCTTCGGCAATCCGAAAGCCGGCACGCCGTTGATGCAGCAGGAGTCGCTGGCCGGACTGGATCTGCCGCTCAAGGCGCTCGTCTGGGATGACGGGCAAGGTGCGACATGGGTGGCCTGCAATGCGCCCGAATACATCATCGCCCGGCATGGATTGCCCGACGCCATGGCCGCGAATCTGGCGGGGCCGCTGCCGCTTTTGAAACAGGCTTCCTCGCGCTGACCCGCCTCGTCAGTCCAGTCGTTCGACGAAGCTGACGTTGGCAATCCAGTTCGCTTGCCGCCTGGCGAGTTTCGAACTCACATCCTCCTCGCTGAAGCTTGCGGGCCGATGATTGAGCAGGCGCGGGTCGATGTCGTCCAGGGTGTTGACGTTGACCACGGCATAGAGCCGATCATCCACCGTACAAGTCACCAGCGGAACGACACCACATCGGTTGCAGATCAGGAAATGCGCGGTACCCGTGCCAAAGGCATAGCGGTTGACCGCGACTGGATCACGCAAGGCGACGCGCAGACGGCCATCCGGAACAGACGTCCAAACCGCCCCATGCCGAGTGCAGAAAGAGCAATCACAGGCCCTCGCGGGGATCTCCACGGGGTCGGGCTCCCAGGTGAGCTCGAAGGCGATGTTCCCGCAATGGCAATGACCGTTCAGCAGCATGATCGTCGATACCTTGGTTGACTGGCGGCGGAGCTGTCCGCCGTACGCCCAAGCCTAATGCGTACCGGCCTGCCCATGGAAAGCCCCGCCAGGGCGCCGTGGCTGGCGCCGCTTCACAGAACGAGGCTTTCGCCTGGCCCTATGCTCGGCCGGCGGCAGTGGGCCGTGCGCCATCAGGAGGAGACATGATGTCCCGGACTCGCTGGTTGTGGTGCCCGGCATGGGCGTTGATGGCTATCGCTGGTGGCGTATGCCAGGCACAGGGCTTAGCGCCCGCGCCGCCTGCGGCGCAGGCCACGCCGCCGCCGTCGCGCTGGCCCTTCAACAGGAATCTGTACCGTCCTTTCCTGGAAGCCGCCCGCGCCGCCGAACAGATCAGCGACCCGCTGCAGCGTTGCCTCGCTTATCCGGATCTGCCAGGAGTGAACTGGACGAAAGCCGTTACTGCCGCGTACTGCCACTATCAGTTCGACCCTGTCGTCTCCCTGGCCGAGGCGCGCGACCTGATCGAACACGGCAAGGCTGCCGAGCTCGACCGGCGGCTCGGCAAGGCCCGGCCGGCTCCGCTGTCGACGCTGGGCGCGCATGATCGGCTGGAAGGCACGTACTTCACCGATTTCGACGACGGTAGCGACGACCTGCGTGCGCTGCTCGATGCCTGGAAAAAGCAGTCACCGCACAGTGCTTACGCGCTGGCGGCCAGTGGCATGGCGTACGCGGCCATGGCGCAAAAGCAGCGCGGTGCCGAGGTGGCCTCCCGGACGTCGCCAGCTTCGTTTGAGGCCATGTCGCGCCTGCTGACATTGGCGCGCGCGGATCTCGACGAGGCGATCAAGCGGGATCCCAAGGTGACGCCAGCCTATTCGTCGATGATCTACGTGGCCGGGCTGGAGGGCGACCGCGCCTACGCGGCCCACGCAGGTGAGCAGGGACTGGCCAACGATCCGGCCAACTATTCCATCTATGCGAATCTGGTCTGGATAAACCAGCCCAAGTGGGGTGGCAGTGTCGAAGCGATGCAGCGCCTCGTCAGCGATGCCCAGGCGCATGCCGACCAGAACCCGTTGCTGCGACTACTGCTTTCCCAGCGCACCGGTGGCGACGAGGCCATAGAAGACTGCAACTGCGTCCGCGTTGATGACCCCAGGGCGTCACCGACGGCGCAAAAGGACTTCTACGCGGCGGCGAAGAACGTTTATCAGCAGCTGTTCGATGAAGCCGCTCCAAGGCTCATGCTGCGCAGTGCGGCCGTGTCGACGCGCAACCATCACGCGCTTCCGCTCTCGCTGATCTATCGCTCCGAAGAAATCCGCTTCAGTCGCGATGCCATCGAGCCGCGCATACTCCGGGCGCTCGATCTGGCCGATAGCGGCCAGCAGGAATGGGCGCTGGCCGAGGGCAAGGCGCTGGTGAGCCTGCGGCCGCAGGATCCGGATGCCTATGTCGCGCGTGGCATGGCGTACCGGGCTTCGGGTGACGTGAAACAGGCCGCGGATGATCTGGAGGAGGCCGTGCGCCGGAATCCCTCCGATGGCTGGACGCTCAACGCCTTGTGCCACCTTTATGTGGACGAAACCCACGATTGGGACAAGGGGTGGGCCGCCACCAACAAACTGCTGCAGTTGAGGCCGGACAGCGCGAGCGGATGGTTCTACCGCGCCACCATCCAGAAGGAGCAACCGCGCGAGGGACTCGATCAGACGATCGCGGACTTCATGGCAAAGTTCGGCGGCGATCCGAATAAGCAGGAGCTGGTGGCGCATATGCAGGCGATGAAACAACGCTGAGTTTCATCGCCGCCCGCGATCCTCCCTGCCGGCCTGGTATCGCTGAGGTGCCGTCAGAGCTGCCGTCAGAGCTGCCCGATGACCAACTGCACCAGCAGACTGCTCACCGATACCGCCGCCCAGACGCCCAGGCCGAGCAGGATCGGGCGCGCACCCGTCGAAGCCATCTTGCGCAGGTTGGCGGACAGGCCGATGGCCGTCAGCGCCACGATGATCAGGAACTCCGCGGCCATGTGCAGCAGCGGCTGGAGCGCGACCGGCACCAGACCTGCCGTACGAATGCCCGAGGCCACCAGGAACCACAGGATGAACCAGGGAAAGATGCGGGCCAGGCTGAAATCGCTGGCGCCCTGCTTCTTCTGCTTCCAGGCGGTGGCGAAGGCGATGATCAGGCAGATCGGGATGATCAGCGTGGCACGCGTCAGCTTGACGATGGTGGCGTAGTCACCGGCCTCCTTGCTGAAGCTGTAACCGGCGGCCACCACCGACGAGGTGTCGTTGATCGCCGTGCCCGCCCACAGGCCAAAGCCGAGATCCGACAGGTGAAGCAGATGGCCCAGCAGGGGGAACAGCAGCACCGCGACCAGGTTGAACAAAAAGATGGTGGAAATCGCGAAGGCGGTGTCGTGCTCGTCCGGCTTGATGATGGGCGTCACCGCGGCAATGGCCGAGCCACCGCAGATGGCCGTGCCCACGCCAATCAGGATCTTCAGCTTGTCGTGCACCTTCAGCCAGCGGCCGAGCAGCCATGCGGTGAGGAAGGCCACCGTGATGGTCACCAGCGTCACCGACAGCGATTCCAGCCCCGTCTTGGCGACTTGGTCCAGGCTCAGGCCGAAACCCAAGGCAATGATCGACCACTGCAGCACCTGCTTGCCGGCGAACTGGATGCCCGGGGCATAGCGGGCGCCCGGCGCCACCGTGTTGCGCACCAGGATGCCCAGCACGATGCCGAACACCGGGCCGCCGATCAGCGGGGCGAGCTTTCCCAGCCCCAGTGCCGCCAGGGCGATCAGAAGGGATAGGCCAAGGCCGGGCAGGCGCTGGGAAAGGGTAGGGGTGGCCGGGCTGGCGATGGCGGTGGTGTTCACGGGGCTCTCCTGCAATGGGCGCCATTGTCCGCTCCGCCATCCATCAAGAAAATTTTGAATTATTGATGATTGTTATAAAATAAGCTGATGATCAACATCAGCCCGCGCCAGCTCGAGGTGTTCGTGCAAATCGCACGCCTCGGCAGCGTGCGGGCAGCCGCCGAGGCGCTGCACCTTACCCAGCCCGCCGCCAGCATGGCCCTGGCGGAAATGGAGCGGCAGCTGGATACCACTGTCTTCGCTCGCGAACGGGGGCGCCTGCGGCTCAACACCCGCGGGCGCGAATTGCTGCCACTCGCGCAGGAGTTGCTGGAGCGCTATGCCGAATTCGGCCGCGTGGGCAGCGGTGGTGTCGACGAGCTGGGTGGCGAGTTGCGCGTCGGCGCAAGCAATACCGTCGGCAACTATCGGGTCGGCGAGCTCCTGGGCGCCTTCGTGCGGGCGCATCCGCATGTGTCGGTCCGGCTGCGCGTGTCCAACACGGCGGAGATCGTGGCGGCCATGCTCGATCACGCGCTGGAGCTTGGCTGTGTCGAAGGGCCGGTGGCGCATCCATCGCTGGAAGTCCGCCCGTGGCGCGACGACGTGCTGGCGGTGTGCACCTCGCCGGATCATCCGTTGGCGCGCAAGCGGCGGCTGGAGCCGGAGGATTTCGCCGGGGCGCGCTGGGTGTTGCGTGAACCGGGTTCGGCCACGCGCAGCCTGAGCGAGCGGGCCCTGTCTTCATTACCTGCGGGTGAAACCGTGCTGGAGCTGGATCAGGCGGAGGCCATCAAGCAGGCGGTGATCGCCGGGCTCGGCATTGCCTGCCTTCCCGAAGTGTCCGTGATCGACGCGGTCGCCGCCGGGCGGCTGAAAGTGCTGCACACGCCGTTCCTGGACCTGCATCGCAAGCTGTCGCTGTTGCTGCATCGGCAGCGCTATCGCGGCGCGTTGATCGAAGCGTTTCTCGCTTGCGCGGGTTAATGCCCCGTCGCACTCTGTAGGAGCGCACTTGTGCGCGACCGCAGCGCTTCGTCGTGACCATGGCGCACGACGGTCGCGCACAAGTGCGCTCCTACAGAAAAGCGAAATACGATCAGCCGGTGATGCTGGCCAGCAGCGCTTCCGCTTCCTCGTGCGTTCGCGCACGCAGGATGCGCGGCGCCTGCGCGCGAAGCGCGGCATGATCGAGCGAGATAAGGCGATCGCGCACGTGCAGCAGCTGGCTGGGGTGCATGCTGAACTCGCATAGCCCGAGCGCCAGCAGCAACGCGGTGAAGTTCGCATCGCCGCCGATTTCGCCGCACAGGCTTACCGCTTTCTTCGCGCGTCGTCCTTCCGTGATCACGTAGGCGAGCAGGCGTAGCAGTGCCGGCTGCAGCGGGTTGTAGATGTTGTCCAGCGCGTCATTGCCACGGTCGGCGGCAAGCACGTACTGCGCAAGGTCATTCGTGCCGATGGCGAGGAAGTCGGCGTGTTCGAGCAACGCTCGCACGTTGATCGCTGCCGCCGGCACTTCGATCATCGCGCCCAGCTGCAGCTTTTCGGGCAGGTCGATGTTCTCGCGCTTCAACTCCTGCCGTGCGAGCTTGAACAAGGTGCGCACCGCAATCAGCTCGTCCGGCTGCGTCACCATCGGCACCAGCACGCGCACCGGGCCGTAGCAGGCGGCGCGCAGGATGGCGCGGATCTGCGTGGTGAACACCGCGGGGTAGCGCAGCGACAGGCGCACGCCGCGCACGCCCAGCGCGGGGTTGTCCTCGCCGCGTATCACCAGGCCCGCGGCATCGGCTTTGTCGGCGCCGAGGTCGAGCGTGCGGATGGTGACGGGCAGGCCGCCCATGCCCAGCACCAGGTCGCGGTAGGCGATGAACTGCTCGTCCTCGGTGGGCAGGCCTTTCTGGCGTAGGAACAGGAACTCGGTGCGATACAGGCCGACGCCGTCCGCGCCGCGGGCGCGGGCCATGGCGATGTCGGGCGGCATTTCCGCGTTGGCGTAGAGGCGGATATCCACGCCGTCACGGGTGCGCGTGGGCGCGTTCGCCAGTGTGGCCAGGCGGCGGCCTTCCTGTGCCGCCTCGCGCTGCCAGGCGCGGTAGCGGGCCAGATCCTGCGCGGTGGGATGCACCACGGCCTCGCCGCGTTCGGCATCGAGCAGGATCAGGTCGTCATCGTGGATGGTCGACAGCGCGTCGCGCGCACCCACCAGCATGGGCAGGTCGAGGCTGCGCGCCAGGATGGCGCTGTGCGAATACGGGCTGCCCGAACTGGCCACCACGCCGAGCAGGCCGGCGCCGGCCAGGTGGGCCATGTCGGCAGGGGCAATGGTGTCGGCAATGAGGATCTCGCCCACGCGCGCGGCCAGCTTGCGCTCTTCGCGGCTGGTCTGGCGCTGCAGGGCGGAGATGACGCGGCTGATGACCTGGTCGACATCCTCTTTGCGCGAACGCAGGTACGGATCGTCCATCGCCTCGAACACGGCGGCCAGGCGGTCGCGCTGTTTCTTCAGCGCGGCACCGGGACGGTAGTGGCCAATGCGTACCAGGTCATCCAGCCCGCGCAGCAGCTCCGGGTCGTCGAGCAGCAGGCTGTGCGCGTCGATGAACTCGTTCACTTCGCGGGCGAGCGCACCATGCAGCTTGCCGCGCAGCTCGCGCAGTTCCTGGCGGGCGGTATCCAGCGCGCGATGCAGGCGCTCCAGTTCGACGTCGATTTCGTCCTCGTTGAGTGGACGCGTGTCGACCAGGTAGCGACTGGGCTGCACCAGGCGGGCACGGCCCAGGGCCATGCCTCTCGCTGCGGTGGTGCCTGTCAGTACCTGTCTCATGTGGGCCTTCCATGGTGGAGCGGCCGGTCCGGCCGCGCGTGGCGTCGGCATCCCGCCAACGCGTGGATTCCTGACCGGAAACGATGGCACGACGCAGCCCACCGGGCCGTGAATACGGCCTCAGGGTGAAGCACGCGTGTCATCTCCTTGCCCACTCAGGCTCCTTCGTCGAACTTGCGGTCAAACAGCGCCACCACGGCGTCGAGCGCGGACTGCTCGTCCGGGCCGTCGGCACGCACGAGCAGCGGTGTGCCGATGCCGGCGGCCAGCATCATCACACCCATGATGCTTTGCGCATTCACTTCGCGACCCTTGCTGACCAGCCATACGGTGGACTTGAAGCCCTGCACGAGCTGCACGAGCTTGGCCGAGGCGCGGGCGTGCAGGCCCAGCTTGTTGGAAACAACGATCTCTTTTTCAAGCATGGTCGATGAAGATTCCTCCGCGGCCACCACTGGCGGCGATCTCCGCCAGTTCGTCCAGCGGTTTTTCCGCGTAATTGAGCACGCGCAGCAGCATCGGGAGGTTGAGTCCCGACACGCAGCGCAACCGAACCCCGAGCGCGCCCAGCGACAGCCCGATGTTGCAGGGCGTGGCGCCGTAAAGGTCGGCGAGCACCAGCACGCCGTCGCCTTCGTCAAGTTCCCGCGCATGCCTGGCCGTGAGCGTACGCATCACGTCGGGATCCTCATGCGGGGGCACCTCGACCGCTTCCACCCGCAAGGGCAGTTTGGGCAGCACGTGGTGGGCGGCAGAGATCAGCGCCTGGCCGACCGCCTCGTGCGTCATCAACAGCACGCCGACGCTCATGACGGCAAGCCGGTCCGCTTCGTTTGGATGGACAGCATGGCTATCACTCGAGTTCGCGATGGAAGGTAAGCACGCCGTTTCGCAGCGCGCGGTAGTGGGCGGCCAGTTTCTCCACCAGGTACACCGAGCGGTGGCGGCCGCCGGTGCAGCCGATGGCGATGGTGACGTAGCTGCGGTCGTCCGCCTCGAAGCGGGGCAACCACGTGTCGAGCCAGCGGGCCGTGTCCGCGAAGTACTCGGCGACCAGCGGCTGGGCTTCCAGGTAGTCGCGCACGCCTGCGTCCTTGCCGGACAGCGGGCGCAGCTTCGGATCCCAGTGAGGGTTGGGCAAGCAGCGCGCGTCGAACACGAAATCCGCGTCCAGCGGCAGGCCGCGGCGGAACGCGAACGACTGGAACATCAGCGTCAGCCCTTCGGTGGCCTCGGCGTAGCCGGTGGCGATCAGGCGGCGCAACTGGTGCACGTTCAGTTCGCTGGAATCGATCACCTTGTCGGCGATGGCGGACAAGGGGCGCAACAGGCGGCGTTCTTCGGCAATGGCATCGGCGAGCGACAGGCGTCGCGATGACAGCGGGTGGCGGCGGCGCGTTTCCGAATAACGCTTGATCAGCACGTCGTCGCGGCAGTCCAGGAAGATCAGGTGGGTGTGCACGCCAGCGGCGGCCAGCTCCGACAGCATGGCCGGCATGCGCTGCAGGTCTTCACTGGGATTGCGCACGTCCACGCCCACCGCCACGTTGCGGCGCTTGCCTTCCACGTGCCGGCTCACCGCGGCGACCAGCTGCGGCAGCAGCACGGTCGGCAGGTTGTCGACGCAGTAGAAGTCCAGGTCTTCCAGCGCGCGCAGGGCTACCGTCTTGCCACCGCCCGACATGCCGGTGAGCACGATCAGGTGGATCGCGTCAGGCTGCTGGATGGCGCTGGAGGTCGTCTCGCTCATGGGTCACCACGGAGGCAGCCGGCGCATCTGGTGCGCCTGGCGGTCGATGAAGGTCTGGGCAGGGTCGATGCCCTTGCTCTTGAGCACATGGTTGCGCACGGCCGCCTCGACCAGCACGGCCAGGTTGCGGCCGGGTGCCACGGGAATGGTGATCATCGGCACCGGCACCTCGAAGATCTCGCGATGGCCGATATCACCGGTGAGGCGCGTGAGCCCGTCGGTGTCTTCCCCTTCGCGCAGGGGCTTCAGGTGCACGACGAGTCGAAGGTACTTGGAGGGCTTGACCGCGGTGTGACCGAACATCTCGCGCACGTTCAGCACGCCCAGGCCGCGCACTTCCAGCAGATCCTGCAGCAGCTCGGGGCAAGTGCCGTCGATGACGTCGGGGGCGATCAGGGTGAATTCGGTGGCGTCGTCGGCCACTAGGCGGTGGCCGCGGCTGATCAGTTCCAGCGCAAGTTCGCTCTTGCCGGAGCCCGATTCGCCGGTGATCAGCACGCCGATGGAGAACACTTCCAGGAACACGCCGTGCAGGGTGATCTTGGGCGCCAGCGTGCGCGCCAGGTGGTACTGCATCCAGGTCAGCAGCTCGTGGCCGCGCTTGGAGCTGATCCACAGCGGGGTATTGGTTTCCTCCGCCACCTCGCGCAGATCGGTGGGGATGGGCTGGTCCTTGGTGACGATCATCGCCACCGGCTGGTAGGCGGCGATCTTGTTGATCGCTTCCCAGCGCTGCCGCGAATCCAGGCTGTCGAGGAAGTTCAGCTCCTCGGTACCGATGATCTGGATCTTGTTCGGATAGATGACGTTGAGATAGCCGATCAACGATGGGCGGCGCGTGGTCGTCGCGGCCTGCTCGAGCACGCGTGATTCGCCGCGCATGCCGGAAACCCAGCGCAGGGCCATGCGCTCGTGAACGCTGTCATAGAGTTGTCGGGCGGTCAGCCTATCCAAGCCTTGTCCTTTGCGCCGCCGGAAGAGGGTGGCTGCGCGGACATTGTGCCAGTTCACACCGGCGGATGCCTTGGATCGGGGGAACAAGCGGGAGGAAGGCCCGCCCGGCGAAGGGGCGGGCCCGGGTGGGTCAGCCGTAGAGGCGCTCGTCGCGGGAAGCGCGCTGGTGCTTGTCGCAGATCTTCTCGCGGTGTTTGCGCAGCTGGGTCACCAGCTTGTCGAAGAGGACGTCGATGGAGACGTACATGTCGTTCTCAAGCGCTTCGGCGTGCAGGGTGCTGCCCGTGACGGAGAGCGTGCCTTCGGCGCGCTGCTGAAGCTTGTTCACGGAAAGAACGATGCTCAGGCCGAGAATGCGTTCGTCGAGGCGGGTGAGGCGGTCGAGCCGGCTGTTCACGTGATCCCGAAGGGCCGGGGTGACTTCAATCTGCTGACCGCTGAGCTGAACTTGCATGTTGCGCCTCCTTCAGTACTGCCGCGGGTGCGGCTGGGGTCGATGCGCCGGTCGCTTATGTCGTGGCCGACACACCTTTGAAAGCAGTAGTTTTTCGGATGGGTTT
Organism: Dyella japonica A8; assembly: GCF_000725385.1. Lineage (NCBI taxonomy): Bacteria > Pseudomonadati > Pseudomonadota > Gammaproteobacteria > Lysobacterales > Rhodanobacteraceae > Dyella > Dyella japonica. The sequence goes on from NZ_CP008884.1 coordinate 1,815,906, forward strand.
TCCGGCCTCCTCGCCAAGCAGGGAAAGTCACTATGCGCCTATGAGGTTTTCTTCGCGTTAGAAAGACCTTCACGCGCTCGACATGACAGCTTCCTTCCGATCGTCTCACTCATGAGTATGGGGACGCCTTTTTTGCCGCCAAGTTCCCGAGACGCTTTGCCACAGTGAATGGGCAGGCGCGTTCAGCCAGCGCGCTGGCGCTCGCTGGAGCTGGGAATACGCATGGCTTCGCGGTATTTGGCGACGGTGCGTCGGGCAACCTGAATGCCCTTGCGGTGCAGTTCCTCCGCGATGGCCTGGTCGGACAGCGGCTTGCGCGGGTCCTCGGCATCGACCAGCTTGCGCAGCATGGCCTGGATGGCGGTGGCCGAGGCGCTGCCACCGTCTTCGGTGGACACGCCGCTGGAGAAGAAGTGCTTGAGCTCGAACGTGCCCCGCGGCGTATGGATGTACTTGCGGGTAGTTACACGTGAAATCGTTGATTCGTGCATGCCCACTTCCTCGGCGACTTCGCGCAGCACCAGGGGGTGCATGGCTTCGGGGCCGTAGTCGAGGAAGGCGCTTTGCCGGCGCACGATGGCTTCGGCCACCTTGAGCAGCGTTTCCGCGCGCGATTCCAGGCTCTTGATGAGCCAGCGCGCTTCCTGCAGCTGGCCGCGCATCCAGCTCGCATCGGTGCCGCGTGCCTGGGCGATGAGCCCGCAGTAGTGCTGGTTGAGCCCGAGTCGCGGTTGGCAGTCCGGGTTGAGGCTGACGCGCCAGCGCCCGCCGTCCTTGCGCGCATAGACGTCAGGGGCGACGTATTCCACCGGCGTGACGTCGAGCGCCGCGCCGGGGCGCGGGTCGAGGCTTCGGATCAATACGGCGGCGGCGGCGGTGTCGTCTTCGTTCGCGCGCAGCTTGCGGGCCAGTCGCGCGATGTCGTTGCGCGCCAGCAGTTCCAGTTCCGCGTCCACGATGCGCAAGGCGAGTTCGCGCTGTGGCGTGTCCACTGCGAACTGTTCGAGCTGCACGCGAAGGCAATCGCGCAGATCCACGCTGGCCACGCCGGTGGGATCGAACCGTTGCAGCATGTGCCGCACGTACTCCACTTCCTCCTGCGTCGCCCGGATATCGGCGGGCAGGGCGGCGATGAGCGACTCCATGCTCTCGGTGAGATAGCCATCGGGATTGAGCGCGTCGATCAGCACTGCGGCGATGGTGCGGTCGCGCACGCTCATGTGCGTGAGGTTGAGCTGCCAGAGCAGGTGTTCCTGCAAGGTCTCCGGCGCGGCGTTCTGCGGTTCGAAACCGTCGTCGTCGGCGTTGCCATTGCCGCTGCGCGAGGAGGCGCCGCTGCCGTTGGAGAAGTCGACCGGATCGTCGCTGCCGCCGTCGGAGTCGGCGTCACCCCATTCGGGGGCTTCGGCGTCGTCGACGGTATCGCTGCTGCTGGTCGAGCTGGACGAACTGGCGACGGGAATGGACTCCATCGGCTCGCGTTCGTCGCCGTCGAGGTTTTCCGGGTTGTCGTCGGAAAACTCGAGCAGGGGATTGCTTTCGGCGATCTGACGGAGTTCCGCTTCAAGCTCAAGCTGCGACAGCTGCAGGAGGCGAATCGCCTGCTGCAACTGTGGAGTCAGCGTGAGCTGCTGATTGAGGCGAAACTGCAGTCCGGGTTTCATGCCAGGCGGTCGGGATGAATGTGAAGATCATCCTAACTCCTGGCCCCGGGGTCGGCCATAGGTCGAAGGCCGATTCGCGTACTACCTCAGGTTTAATCCCTGCGAGTTAGGCCGGTCGGCCCGGGTTACAGGCGGAATTCACGGCCCAGGTACACCTCGCGGACCTTTTCGTCGGCCAGGATGTGCGCCGGCGTGCCACGCGAAAGCACCTCGCCGTCGTTGAGGATGTACGCGCGGTCACAGATGCCCAGCGTCTCGCGCACGTTGTGGTCGGTGATGAGCACGCCGATGCCACGCTCCTTGAGGTGACGGACGATGCGCTGGATTTCGCCCACCGAAATGGGGTCGACGCCCGCGAACGGTTCGTCCAGCAGCATGTAGCGCGGGTGTGCGGCCAGTGCGCGGGCGATTTCCACGCGGCGGCGTTCGCCACCGGAAAGGCTGATGCCCTTCTGGTCGGCGATGTGCGAAATCTTCAGTTCGTCCAGCAGGCTTTCCAGCTCGTTGGTGCGCCGCTTCTCGTCCCAGCCTTCGCGCAGCTCCAGCACCGCCATGATGTTGTCGGCGACGGTAAGGCGCCGGAACACCGAGGCTTCCTGGGGCAGGTAGCCGATGCCGAGCTTGGCGCGCTGGTGCATGGGCAGGCCGGTGATGTCCTGCTTGTCCAGCTTGATGACGCCGGCGTCGGCTTCGATCAGGCCCACCACCATGTAGAAACAGGTGGTCTTGCCGGCGCCGTTGGGGCCCAGCAGGCCAACCACTTCGCCCTCGCGGATGGAGAAGGCGAAGTCGCGCACGACTTGGCGTGCCTTGAAGCTTTTTTGCAGACCTTCAGCGGACAGCATCGATCAGTGGCCCTCGGCCGGCTTGGTGGTCGGCTGTGGAGCCGCGGGTGGCGTGGCGGCCGGCGCGCCCGGCTTGGGCTTGGGCAGGATCACGCCGTGCACCAGCCCGTCGCCGCCGGCTTCGCCGGTGATCAGGCTGGTGTTGGTGTTGTAGGTGAGCTTGTCGCCGTGGAACTCGCCGCGACCCTGCTGGCGCACCACGGCGTTGGTGGTGAGCACGGCGATGCCGTTGATGTTGTCGTAGTCCAGCGTGGCGGCGTCGCCCTGCACCAGGTTGTTGTTCTCGTCCAGCTGCTGGATGTGGGCCGGATTGCCGGTGACCACCACGCGGGCGATCTGCTGCTCGCCGTCCATGTAGATCTTGGCCACGTCGCCGGTCAGCACCATCGTGCCCTGGACCACCTTCACGCTGCCCTTGAGGGTGCTGATGGTGTTGGGGGCGTTGAACGCCTCGGTGTACTTGGCGTCGTAGTTCATCGGCTGGTCGCGGTCCGACTTCTTCGCCATGGCCGCGGCAGGCAGCAGGGCGAGCAGGCCCAGTGCGAGGAGGCTGGCGGAAAGCTTAGGACTTGTGGGTGCGCGGCGGGTACGTGCCGTGGCTTTCATCGAGCAGCTCCAGATGATTGGTGTTGAGGTTGGCACGCATGCCGACCCCGCTAAGTGTACGTGCGCCTTGCTTCATGTGCGCCGGGGCGTCGGTCACCATCCGGTTTTCCTTGGGCCAGGCGGTAACGTCGGAGGTGTGGATCTCCGCCGCGTCGGTGATCCCGAACGCCGCTCTGTGCATATAGACCGGGCCCTGCAGCTTGAGCAGGGTGCCGCTCTTGTCCACCCAGGCGTAGAGCGAATTGCCCAGCCACGGGGGCACGCCCGCCTGGTTCGAGGGCAGGGTGAAGTCGGGTGTGGTGATGTAGAGGGAGTCGTCGTTTTCGCGGCGTTCCAGGCGCGGGGCCACCATCTGGAAGCTCGGCAGGCCATCCACGTCGTACGACCACAGCTGGAAATTGGTCAGCGTGTAGCCCGAGCGCGGCGGACCGACGAACTCGTTGATCTTCGGCGCCGGGGCCAGCCACCAGTACAGCACCTGGGTGGCGCCCATGGCCGCGGCCATGACGATGATCGCCACCGGAAGGCTCCGGTCGCGGAGGTACGTTCGCAAATTCACCGCCAGCGCTCCCGCTCGGCCGCTGCCTTGCCCTGGGCCTGCAGGATCATGTCGCAGACCTCGCGGGCCGCCCCCTGGCCGCCACCCAGGCGGGTGTGCCAATGGGCCTGTTCGGCCACCCATGGATGGGCGTTGGCCACGGCCACGGCGAGGCCGGCGATGCGCATCGCCGGCAGGTCGGGCAGATCGTCGCCCACGAAGGCTGCCTGTTCCGGCGCCAGGTTGAGTGCTTCCAGCAGCTGCTCCAGGCTGGCGCGCTTGTCGCCCTGGCCCTGGTAGACGTGGGCGATGTCCAGCTCCTCGGCGCGCAGGGCCACGGGGTGGCTGATGCGGGCGGAAATGATCGCCACCTGCACCCCGTTGGCCATCAGGCGCTTCAGGCCCAGGCCGTCGTGCACGTGGAACACCTTGGTCTCATGGCCGTCCTCGGCGTACCACAGGCGGCCGTCGGTCAGGGTGCCGTCCACGTCGAACACGACGAGGCGGATCTTGGCGGCACGGGCCAGGACGTCTGCGGGAATATCAGCCAGATACATGAGTGAGATCGGCAACCAGGCGAGGAAGGGGTGAAACCGTCAAACGCCGGGCAACCCGGACGGTGGACGCGATGGCGGTAAAGGAGAGCAGCCGAACCTTTCGATCAGACCACACGGGCACGGAGCAGGTCGTGAATGTTCAGGGCGCCCACCACCTGCTGCTGGTCATTGACCACCAGCAGGGCGTGGATCTGGTGTTTTTCCATCAACTGGGCCGCCTCGATGGCGAGCTTGTCGGCACCGATGGTCTTGGGGCCGCGGGTCATCAGTTCGGCCACCGTGGCGCCGCGCAGGTCGACGCCGTCGTCGTCCAGCGCGCGGCGAAGGTCACCGTCGGTGAACACGCCGAGCAGGTGCTGGTCGGCGTCCACCACGGCGGTCATGCCCAGGTGCTTGCGCGTCATTTCCATCAGCGCCTGCGTGAGCGAGGCATTGGGCGGCACCGCCGGGATGCCTTCGCCGGTGTGCATCACATCGCTGATATGCAGCAGCAGGCGGCGCCCCAGGCTGCCGGCCGGATGCGAGCGGGCGAAGTCTTCCGAGGTGAAACCCCGAGCCTCGAGCAATGCGACGGCGAGGGCGTCGCCCATCACCAGGGCTGCCGTGGTGCTGGCCGTGGGGGCCAGGCCCAGCGGGCAGGCTTCGGCGGCGATGCTGGCATCCAGGTGCACATTGGCCTGGTCGGCCAGCGAGGAGTTGGCGTTGCCCGTGATGGCGATGAGGGGAATGCCCTGGCGCTTGATCACCGGCAGGATGAACAGCACTTCGTCGGTTTCGCCGGAATTGGACAGGGCGAGCACCACGTCCTGCGGCAGGATCATGCCAAGGTCGCCATGGCTGGCCTCGCCCGGGTGGACGAAGAACGCCGGCGTGCCGGTGGACGCCAGCGTGGCGGCGATCTTGCGGGCGACGTGGCCCGATTTGCCCATGCCGGTCACCACCACGCGGCCGGCGCAGCCCATGATCAGGCGGCAGGCTTCCACGAATTCGGGGCCGATGCGCGGTTCGAGCGCGCGGATGGCGGCGGCCTCGGTGGCGATCACCGTGCGTGCGCTCTGCACGATGGTGTCGGCGTTGATCGCGTGCTGGCTGGCTGGGGCGACGTGGGCGTTCATGCGTCCTCGGATATCGGGCCGGAATTCCGTCATGACCCTGAACGGGTGGCTGAAAGAAGGAAAGTTCCGCTAAATCATGTTGTTGTGCGTAAGAGGCGCCTCAAAAGGGGATGGCGCCGGGCTCACGTGTCGTTTCTGCGACAGAGGTTTTCCATTAACATGGCATATTCGCATTTTAACGTCATAGTCGGTGACATTGGGTTCGGTTCCAGTCCGGATCGGTGGCACTGACCCAAACCCGCAAGTGGAAAACCCATGGACGCTGCCACCATCCAGGCAATGATCGAACAAGGCCTGCCCGGTGCGCAGGCGACCGTCAGCGGCGACGACGGCGTGCACTTCGAGGCTGAAGTGGTGGCTGAGCAGTTCGCCGGCAAGCTGCCGCTGGCCCGGCACCGCTTGGTTTACGCCACGCTGGGGAATCTCATGGGCGGTGCGATCCACGCGCTGGCCCTGAAAACGCACACTCCCGCGGAGGTCGCTGCGCGCCGTTGAGGCCGCGCAGCCCCCGTGCAATCGATTCGTAAGGACTTTAGATGGCCAAGATCCTGATCAGTGGCGGCGAGCCGCTCCACGGTGAAGTGGGTATTTCGGGCGCGAAGAACGCCGTGCTGCCGATTCTCGCTTCCTGCCTGCTGGCCGATGAGCCGGTGGCGATCAGCAACGTGCCCCACCTGCACGATGTGACCACCTTCATCGAGCTGCTGGGCCAGATGGGCACGCAGCTGGTGCTGGACGACCGCATGAAGATGCACGTCGACCCGCGCTCCACCGACCGCTGCTTCGCCCCGTACGACCTGGTGCGCACCATGCGTGCGTCCATCCTCGTGCTGGGCCCGCTGGTGGCCCGCTTCGGCGAGGCGGAAGTGTCGCTGCCGGGTGGTTGCGCCATCGGCTCGCGTCCGGTCGACCAGCACATCCGCGGCCTGCAGGCGCTGGGCGCCGACGTGGTCGTGGAGAACGGCTACATCAAGGCCAAGGCCAAGCGCCTGAAAGGCGCGCGCATCTCGATGGACATGGTCACCGTGACCGGTACCGAGAACATCATGATGGCCGCCGCGCTCGCGTCCGGCACCACCATCATCGAGAACGCCGCGCAGGAACCGGAAGTGGTCGACCTGGCGCACTGCCTGATCGCCATGGGCGCGCAGATCGAAGGCGCCGGCACCTCCACGCTGACCATCCATGGCGTGGAACGCCTGCATGGCGCTGAGTACGAAGTGCTGCCTGACCGCATCGAAACCGGCACGTTCCTGGTCGGCGCGGCAATGACCGGCGGCAAGGTGCGCGCCCGCAATGCCCGTGCCGACACGCTGGACGCCGTGCTCGCCAAGCTGGAAGACGCTGGCGCACACATCTCCACCGGCGCCGACTGGATCGAGCTGGACATGCGTGGCCGCCGCCCCAAGGCGGTGAACATCACCACCGCGCCGTACCCAGCTTTCCCGACCGACATGCAGGCGCAGTTCACCGCGCTCAACTGCGTAGCCGAAGGCGTGGGCATCATCACCGAGACGGTGTTCGAGAACCGCTTCATGCACGCGCTGGAACTGCAGCGCCTGGGTGCGGACATCCGCCTGGAAGGCAACACCGCCATCATCAAGGGCGTGGAGAAGATGAGCGGCGCGCCGATCATGGCAACCGACCTGCGTGCCTCCGCCTGCCTCGTGCTCGCCGGCCTGGTGGCCGAGGGCGATACCACGGTCGATCGCGTGTATCACATCGATCGCGGTTACGAGAACATCGAAGAAAAGCTGGGCGTGCTTGGCGCGAAGATTCGTCGCCTGCCGTCCTGAGGCATGACACGCATTGCCCATGAAAAAGGCCGCTTTCGCGGCCTTTTTCTTTGGGGCCTGACGTGCCTCATCCTTCAACATTGTCGCCCGGTAAAAGCGGGGAGCCAGTCTTCAATATCGTCACCCCTGCAAAAGCAGGGAGCCAGTCTTCAACATCGTCGCCCCCGTAAAAGCGGGGTGCCAGTCCTCAACATCGTCATCCCCGCGAAAGCGGGGAGCCAGTCCTCAACATCGTCATCCCCGCGAAAGTGGGGATCCAGTGTCTTTCGATTTGGTGGCACGCTTCAAAGTCACTGGATCCCCGCTTTCGCGGGGATGACGGTGAGGCGAGACGGACGGTGAGGCGAGACCGACGGTGAGGCGAGACGGACGGTGAGGCGAGACGGACGGTGAGGCGAGACGGACGGTGAGGCGAGACCGACGGCGAGGCGGGACGGACGGCGAGGCGGGACCGGCGGTGAGGCGGGGATGGGGCGGGCGAGAGTGCATCCCTTGTGGCTTGCTAATCAGCCGCCCTTGAAGCTCACCAACTGCAATTCCAGATTGCCGCCATCACTCTGCGTCAACTTCACCGGCACCGGGTATTTCTGCGGTGCATACCACGCGCTGAAGGCATTCTCGTCACCGCCGCGCACCACGCGTTCCGTCGGAAAACTACCGGCCGGCACTTTCACGGTGTCCTTGCCCGTCACTTTGAATTCCTGGGTTTCCACGTTGCGCTTCACCGCCACGGGCAGCGACACGGCCTGCTTGCCGGTGCGCAGCGCCAGGCCGATGGCGTAGGGCGTGGTGTTGCGGTCGACCATGCCGGGGGCGCTCGGGTAGGTCATCGGGCCCTTGCCTTCGTTCACCGTGACCTGGCTGCTACTCCAGTTGACCTCGGTATGGCGCTGCTTCTTCTTGAAGCCGGCATCCATGTTGTAGTCGTAGCTGATGGTTTCCGGCGCGTCGTTGTTCCAGCGGAAGCGGGTGGTTTCCGTGGAATTGGCGCCCAGTGCGGCGGCAATGCCTGCCGTACCCTTGGTCTGGTTGCTGTAGACCCACTGGCCGCCGCCCGCGGGCTTGAGCGTGATCACTGCCTCGCCGATCACCTGGCCGCCCTGCGATACCTGGTACGTCGCCGTGAACGGCGTCGGCGCAGGGGTGGCGGCGAAAGCGGCCGTGGTGGAGAGGGCCAGCGCAAGGCCGGCAGCGAACATGCGGAGGGAGTTGGGTGCGGTCATGGGGACCGCAGTCTACGCGTTCATCCTGAACGGGTTGTAGAGACGCCTTGGGCGCTCAGTCAACCAGTTTGCCGTTGCGCAGTTGCAGCGGTGCGGCGATCGGCTTTCCGTCGAAGGTGACGTGATCGGGTGCGATCAGGCCAAGGCGTTGCTCGGCCATCAGCTTGAGCACGGCGGGCAGCAGCAGGTGTTCGTGGCTGAGCAGGCGTTGGGCGAGTTGCGCCTCGTCGTCGCCCGACTGGATGGCGATGCGTGCTTGCGCGATCACTGGGCCGCCATCCAGTTCGGCGGTTACGTAGTGCACGCTGGCGCCATGCTCCGCGTCACCCGCCTCGAGTGCGCGGCGGTGCGTATGCAAGCCACGGTATTTGGGCAGCAGGGAAGGGTGGATGTTGATCATCCGGCCCACCCACGGCGCCAGCGCTTCACCGTCGATGATGCGCATGAAGCCGGCCAGCACCAGTACCTGCGCGCCCGTGGCGTCGAGCTGGCGGAACAGTTCGAAGTCGAACTCGCGGCGATTGGCGAAAGCCTTGGGGTTGAGCGTGAACGTGGGAATGCCCGCGTCCTTGGCCAGCTGCAACGCGCCCGCGTCGGCCTTGTCGCTGCCGACCGCGACGAAGTCGACGGGCAGCAGGCCGGCATCGCGAGCGGCAATCAGGGCTTGCAGGTTGCTGCCGCGCCCGGAGGCGAGCACGGCGATGCGAAGACGCTGGTCTGCCACGCGCTTAACCGATGTGGACGCGCTCGTCGCCCTGAGCGGGCACGATCTCGCCGATGACCGAACTCTTCAGGCCGTGCGTGGCCAGCAGTTCACTGGCGGCGCTGACGGCATCGCGCGGCAGGATCACCGTGAAGCCCACGCCGCAATTGAACGTGCGCCACATTTCCTCGCGCGCCACGTTGCCTTCACGCATCAGCCACTCGAACACCGGCGGCAGCACGATGGCGGACGCGTCGATGTGGATGCCGAGGCCATCGGGCACCACGCGGATGATGTTTTCCTTCAGGCCGCCACCGGTGATATGCGCCATGCCGTGCACCGGCTGGCTCTTCATCAGCGCCAGCATGGGTTTGACGTAGATGGTGGTGGGGGCCATCAGCGCATCGGCCAGCGTCACGCCGCCCACGTCGAGGTCCAGCGGGTTGCCGGCGCGCTCGAGGATCTTGCGGATCAGCGAGTAACCATTGGAGTGCGGACCGGACGAGGCCACGCCGAGGATCACATCGCCCGCGACGATCTTCTCGCCGGAGAGCAGCTGCGACTTCTCGACGGCGCCGACGGTGAAGCCGCCCAGGTCGTATTCGCCCGGCGGGTACATGTCCGGCATTTCCGCCGTCTCGCCGCCGATCAGCGCGCAACCGGCCAGTTCGCAGCCCTTGGCGATGCCGCCGACCACGGCCACGGTGGTGTCCACGTCCAGCTTGCCGGTGGCGAAGTAATCGAGGAAGAACAGCGGCTCGGCGCCCTGCACCAGCACGTCGTTCACGCACATGCCCACCAGGTCGATGCCGATGGTGTCGTGGCGACCCAGCTGCTGGGCCAGCTTGAGCTTGGTGCCCACGCCGTCGGTGCCCGAGACCAGCACCGGCTCCTTGTACTTGCCGGAAAGGTCGAACAGGCCGCCGAAGCCGCCCAGGCCGCCCATGACTTCAGGACGGGAGGTGCGCTTGACCAGCGGCTTGATGCGTTCGACAACGGCGTTGCCTGCGTCGATATCGACGCCAGCGGCGCGGTAGGTGAGGGCGTCGGACATGGGGGCAACCCGGCGTTGGGAAACGTCGGATTGTAGCAGTGTGGGGACACACTTTCCTGAGCGGAGGCGTTGAACCGGGACACCTTCGATGGACGCTGCCGGACGGATTGGGCAGACTTTCGCTGTTCCCCACCCGGATATCGCTCCCCATGCGCCTGTCCCGCCTTCTGCTCATCTGTTTCATGCTGGGCCTCGCCCCGCTGCTGTCCGTACGGGCGCAGGGGCAGGTATCGCCGTACACCGTGGTCGTGTCCGTGGCCGACACCAGCGAGGCCGCGCGGGACGCCGCCTTCAGCGACGCGCTGGCGCAGGTGCTGGCACGCACTTCGGGCGGTCAGGACCTGAGCAGCAAGGCCGGCTACGCCGATGTGCTCAAGGGGGCCTCGGGCATCGTGCAGCAGTACCAGTACCAGCGCGCCGCGACCGGCATGGCGCTGCAGGTCACGTTCGACCAGGCTGCCGTGCAGCGCGCCGTGGCCCAGATGGGCGTGGCCGGCGGGGGCTCGCGTCCGCCCGTGCTGGTGGTAGTGCGCGACGAGGACGGCAGCATCCTCACCCGCGAGGCGCTGGGCACCTTGACCCAGACCGTCGCCGCCAAGGGCTTCAGCACCGTGCTGGCCGACCCGGCCAAGACTGGCGATACCCCGAATCTGACCAGCGCCGAGCCGGAGCAGGTGGCCGCGCTGGCGCGCCAGTACAAGACCGGCCTGATCCTGCTGGGCCAGATGCATGGCAATGCGGCGGACTGGGCGCTGATGTCCGGCGGCCCGCAGCAGAAATGGAGCACGCAGGGCGCCAACGCGGCAGCCGTGCTCACCGACGCTGGCAACGGGCTGGTTGATCGCCTCGGCAAGCAGCTCAACGTGATCGGTTCGGCCACCGTCGATGGCAAGCTGTGGGTGTCGCAGGTCGGTTCGGCCATGGATTACGCCAATCTTGTGGCGGTGCTGCGCAACGACCCCAACGTGCGCCAGGTCACCACGCTGAGCGCGCAGGGCGACGGCATGTTGTTCGCGGTCAAGGCCGGCCTGCCGATGGATGCGCTGGCCAACAGCCTTGCCGCGAGCGGCCGCCTCCTCCGCGGTGAGTCGCACAGCGATGCCGACGCCAGCCTGCGCTGGGTCCACTGAATCCGGGTGGCGCGAGCTGCCCTGGCCGTGCGCCGATGGGAATCCGGCGCGCGCTTCCTGCTTCCGACCTCATGGGATGAGCCATGTCGATGACGCCTGATAGCTCCCGCCGTTGGCAGATGCTCGCGATCACCGCGGCCATCTTTTATGTGTTCTGGCTGCTGGCGCCGGTGCTGATGCCGTTTGCCTTCGCCGCCATGCTGGCCTATCTGGGCGATCCCCTGGCCGATCGCCTGCAGCGCCTGGGCATGGGCAGAACACTGGCGGTGAGCATCGTGTTCATCGTCTTGCTGCTGCTGACCATCGGCGCGCTGCTGCTGCTGATCCCGCTGATCTCGCGCCAGATCGAGAACCTGGTGGAGAACGTCCCGCATTACGTGGACTGGGCGCGCAACACCGCGTTGCCGTGGCTTCAGACCAAGCTTCACCTGGATCCGAGCGCGTTCGACACCGATCGCCTGATGGAGCAGATCAAGGAGCACCTGGGCTCGATCGGCAACGCCGCCTCCGTGCTGCTGGGCAAGATTTCACGCTCCAGCGTCGGCGTGGTGATGTGGCTGACCAACATGGTGTTGATCCCGGTGGTGGCGTTCTACCTACTGCGCGACTGGGACCGCCTGGTAGCCTGGATCGACAGCATGCTGCCGCGTTCCATCGAGCCCACCGCCGCCCACCTGGCCCGCGAGGCCGACAACGTGCTCGGCGCCTTCGTGCGCGGCCAGCTGCTGGTGATGTTGGCGCTCGGCATCTTTTACGGGGTGGCGCTGACCCTGATGGGGCTGTCCGTGGGCCCGTTGATCGGTATGATCGCCGGCCTGCTCAGTTTCGTGCCTTACCTGGGCTTCATCGTGGGCTTCGGTTCCGCGCTGATCGCCGCCATGGTGCAATACGGTGACTGGACCCACGTGCTGATCGTGGTGGGCATCTTCATGGCCGGCCAGTTGCTGGAAGGCTATGTGCTGGTGCCGCAGCTGGTGGGCGACAAGATCGGCCTGCATCCGGTGGCCGTGATTTTCGCCGTGCTGGCGGGCGGTTACCTGTTTGGCTTCCTGGGCGTGCTGTTGGCGCTGCCGGCGGCTTCGGTGATCCTGGTGGTGCTGCGCTACCTGGCGGAGCGTTACCGGCAAAGTGATCTGTACACGGAGGAGGGCCACGGGGATCCGGTGCTCACCGAAGTGGACGTGGTCGTCGATACCTCGAACGGTGAGGTGAAATCCCGCACGATCGTCGACGAACAAGGCAACAAGAAGGACGTAGAACCACCCCGATGATTCCGCAGTTGCCGCTTGTCCTGCGCTGGCCCCGACGCCAGCGTTTCGAACATTTCCACCCCGGCAGTAACGTCGTGACGCTGTCCGCCGTGGAGCAGGTGGCGTACGTGCCGGGTACGCCGTGGCTGTATCTGGCGGGGCCGGCCGGGAGCGGCAAGAGCCATCTGCTGGTGGCGGCCTGCCAGGCGGCCATCCAGGGCGGCCGCACGGTGCAATACCTGCCGCTGGCGAGCATTGGCGACAAGGCCGGCGCCATCCGTGGCGTGGTGGGCAGCGAATTCCTGGCCCTGGACGACCTGGGCGCCATTGCCGGCGACCGTGAAGCCGAGCATGCCCTGTTCGACGTCTACAACCGGGCCAAGGCCGAAGGCGCGACGCTGCTGTTTGCGGCCGACGCGCTGCCAACCCAGTTGGGTCTTGGGCTTCCCGACCTGCGCTCGCGGCTGGGTGCCTGTCAGCAGGCTTTGCTGAAGCCGCTGGATGATGCCGAGCGCCGGGCCGTACTGCGCCAGGAAGCCGGCACGCGCGGCATCGAGCTGGATGACACGGTACTGGACTGGCTGTTTACCCATTACAAGCGTGACCTCGGTGCCTTGCTCGATCTGCTGGATCGCATCGATCAGGCCTCGCTGGCGGCGCGCAGGCGCATCACCATTCCCTTTTTGCGTGATTTTCTGCGCGGCGATTAGCCGTCCATAGACACCGGTCATGGCGACCAGCGCATCGCCAGGCGCTTAATGCTGGCTGTTTCCAAGGAGTAATGGAGTGATGAAGAAGGAACTTGCCGGCGTCGGTCTGGCGCTGCTATCGCTCACGCTGAGCCTTTGTGCGTTTGCCGAGGCTGACGGCATGGCGCCCGCCATCGTGGCGGCCCCGGGGCGGGCCGTGTGCTCGTCGGCTGACGTTGCGCTCGGTGGCAGCCCGGCCAAGGGGCAGCTCTGCGTGACCGAAGGCTCATTCGGCCACGATCGTTATGTCTTCGACCTGGACGGCACCGCCGTCATCACGGGCATCGATGACGAGACGACCCGAGGGCTCTCCGGCTCCTACAAGGGGCAGTCGTTGGGCATGACATGCGCACCGGACATCAAGAAACCCGCTGACGACGACAGCTACGTGGTCGGCCTGGAAAAGAGCATGGTCGAAAAGCGCGGTATGAAGCCCGCTGATGCGCACAATCTGGCCGTTGCCATGGCCACGGTGGAAGTCGGGCGCACGTGCATCGTGAAGCAAGCGGAAGCCGTGCTGATGAAAGTGCCTGTACGCTTTCCTTGAGCCAAATAGAAAAAGGCGCCGGAAGGCGCCTTTTTCTTCGCGATGAACCGGGCGTTCAGGCCATCAGCAGCCGCGGCGTGGCGTTCGCGCTGATGGCATCCACCATGGCCTGCGCCACGTTGAGGTTGCCGGCGACGATGTTGCCGCTTTCCGGAATGCCGTCGCGGCCGGCGAAGTCGCAGTAACGGCCGCCCGCCTCGCGCACCAGCAGCACGCCGGCAGCCATGTCCCAGGGCTTCAGGCCGATCTCGAAGAAACCGTCGTAGCGGCCGGCGGCCACGTAGGCCAGGTCGAGCGCGGCAGAACCGGAGCGGCGGATGTCCTCGGCCTGGCCAAGCAGGGCGCGGGTCATGTCGAGCTGGGCGTCCAGGTGCGAGCGCTGGCGGTACGGGAAGCCGGTGGCGATCATCGCGCCGCCCAGGTTTTCGCGCTTGGCCACGCGGATGCGGCGGTCGTTGAGGTAGGCGCCATCGCCCTTGCTGGCGGTGAACAGCTCGTCGCGCAGCGGGTCGAACACCACTGCGTACACCGGCTCGCCCTTGTCGAGCAGGGCGATGGACACGGAGAAGTGCGGGATACCGCGCAGGTAGTTGTGCGTGCCGTCGAGCGGATCGATCACCCAGGTCAGCGGGCCCTTGCCGATGGCGCCGCTTTCCTCGGCGAGGAAGCCGTGCGTCGGGTAGGCGCGCTTGAGTTCCTTGACGATCTCGGCTTCGGCCAGGCGGTCGACTTCCGAGGCGAAGTCCATGCGTTGCTTTTCGACGACGTTGAGTCCGTCGATGCGATTCATGTAGCGCAGGATGATGTTTCCTGCGGAGCGCGCGGCGCGCACCGCGACGTTGACGGCGGGTCTTGGCATGGCTTCGGCTTTCAAAAGAGCGGGGTTTCGGCGGCGAAGTCTAGCAGACAGACGGCCTCCGGGTCAGGCCGCCCCCGGGGGGAACGGACGCCCGGGTTTGACAGGACGGCCGGAGGTTTCCAAGCTTTGCGCCCGTTTGCACGAGTTTTTGCCATCCCGATGAGCGCTGAATCCGACCTTGCCGCCCGCATCCGCTACGTGCTGGTGCGCACCTCGCACCCCGGCAATATCGGCAGCGCGGCCCGTGCCATCCGCACCATGGGCTTCGACCGTATGGCCCTGGTGGCTCCGCACCGGTTCCCGGACCAGGAAGCCTCCGCACTGGCCGCCGGCGCGGATGACGTGCTGGAAAACGCCACCGTCAGCGAGGGGCTGGTCGATGCCCTGGCCGGGACCAGCCTGGCGCTGGGCCTTTCCGCCCGTCGTCGCGGCGTGGATCTGGAGGAAATCACCCCCCGCGAGGCGGCGGCACGCGCGCTGGCTGCTGCGGCGCGTGGCGAACAGGTGGCCCTGGTATTCGGCAACGAGCGGACGGGTCTGGAGAACGAAGAGCTGGCCCGCTGCCATGCCATGGTGCGCATCCCCAGCGTGGACGACTTCAGCTCGCTCAACCTCTCGCAGGCCGTCCAGGTGATGGCCTATGAACTGCGCGTGGCGTCCCTGGGCGAGGTTGCCCCTCCGGTGCGCGCGGATGCCGAGCCACCGGCCGATGCCGCGCAGATGGAGCGTTTCTTCGAGCATCTTTCGCAGATGCTCGACGACATCGACTTCCACAAGGGGCGCGCGCCCACCACCATCATGTTGCGCCTGCGCAAACTGTTCCAGCGCGCCCAGCCGGACGAGCGCGAATTGCGCGTCATGCATGGCATTTTCGCCGACGCCCAGCGCATGGCCCAGATCGCCAGCGGCAAGATCAAGGCGTCGAAGGGCGAGTGATCAGACGCCCACTGTAGGAGCGCACTTGTGCGCGACCGTCTGGAGCGTGGCGCTGCGGTCGCGCACAAGTGCGCTCCTACAGGGGGAGGGTGCTGTCAGAACCCGTCTTCCTCCACATCGATCTTCGGCAGCTGCGTGATCAGCAGCTTGTCGATGCGCGCGCCGTCCAGATCCAGCACTTCCACGCGGAAGCCGTGCCAGTCGAACGTTTCGCCGACCTGCGGAATGTGGCCGAGCACGGCCATCACCATGCCGGCGGCGGTGCGGTACCCGTGCTCTTCCTCGCCGGGCAGGGCGTCGACCTTCAGTAGCTCGCGCAGGTCGTCGGTGGACAGCGAGCCATCCAGCAGCCAGCTGCCGTCCTCGCGGGGCGTGATCAGCGGGCTTTCCGTCTTGTCGTTGCTGCCCAGCTGGGTGGCGCCCACGATGGCGGCCAGCAGGTCGTTGAGCGTTACCAGGCCCACGATGTCGCCATACTCGTCGACCACCAGCGCCAACTGGGTTTCCGCGTCGCGGAACTCCTCCAGCAGGTCCAGCGCGCGCGCCGTGGCGGGTACATAGAGTGGCTTGGAGAGCTGCCCGAAGATATCGGGCTTGCCCTGGGCAAACCCGCGCAGCAGGCGCTTCACTTCCACCACGCCAAGGATGTCGCTTTCGTCGCCGCGATACACCGGATAGCGCGAATAAGGCGTCGTGCGCAGGATCTCCGCGTTCTCCTGGTAGCTCGCCGCCGCGTCCAGCCACACGATGCGCGTGCGAGGCGTCATCACGCTGTCCACTGAGCGGTCACCCAGGCGCAGCACGCGATTGACCATATTGTGCTCGTCGGGATCCAGGATGCCGTGCTCGGCGCTTTCGGCCACCAGCAGGCGGATTTCCTCTTCCGTGGCGGCGTCGTTGCCGCGTTTCTGCACGCGCAGCAGGCGCAACAGCAGGCTGCTGGAGAAGTTGAGCAGCCAGACGAACGGAGCGGCCAGGCGCGAGAGCACCATCATCGGCATCGCCACGTAGCCGGAGATGAGTTCCGGCGCCGACAGGGCGAGCCGCTTGGGCACTAGCTCGCCAATGACGATCTGGATGAACGAGATCAGGCCGAAGCCCAGCACCAGGCCGATGACCTTGGCGTATGGCTCCATCCAGGCGGCCCGCCCGCCATGGATGGCCGTGGCGATATGGTCGCCCAGGGCATCGCCGGCCAGGGCGCCGGTGACCAGGATGACCAGGGTCATGCCGACCTGGACGGTGGACAGGAAGCGCTCCGGTGCCTGGGCATTGCGCAGGGCCACGCGGGCCCGGCGGCTGTCGCGGGCCATCTGCTTCAGGCGCGTCTTGCGGGAGGCCACCAGGGCCATCTCGGACAGGGCGAAGAAGCCGTTGAAGAAGGAGAGGAGGACGACGGTGAGGATTTCGGTCAGCATCGGGGCGGCCGGCCGCAGTGGAGGTCGCGAAAGGACATGAGACGGAGTGTAAGGCCTAAGCAGGGCAGGGTACGCGTCAAACCGCACCCGGGGTCAAAAATCGCTCCAAAGGGCGTGTGGGGCGCTTGATGCGGCACGGCAGGGGCCTCCTGTAACATACGCGTCATTTTCCGCCCCGCACCCCAGGCAATAACCGCATGTTTTCATTGCAAACGATTTTCGGCAAAGGCGACAAGTTCTATGGCCTGCTCGAACAGAGCGCCGAGGCTGCCCGCGAAAGCGCCAAGGCTCTGCACGACCTGGTGACCCGCAAGGATCACGCTCCCGTGATGGCCGCCTTCGCCGCTGCACGCGCCAGGGAGAAGGCACTGGCAGGGCAGATCAGCGAGGAGCTGGTGAACACGTTCGTCACTGCGCTCGACCGCGAGGACATCGAGGCGCTCAACTCCGCGCTGTACAAGATTCCCAAGACCATCGAGAAGTTTGCCGAGCGCTACGAGATCGTCTCCGGGCGCCTGACCGACGTGGACTTCGCCGCCCGCGCCCTGGTGCTGGAACGGGCGACGGCGGTGGTGTCGGAGATGATCGGCGAGCTGCGCCGCGGCCTGCGCATCGATCCGGTGAAGAAGCTGCAGGATCGCCTGCAGACGCTGGAATCCGAAGGCGACCGCATGCTGCTTTCGCCGTACCGCACGCTCTATGTCGAAGGCAACGACGCCATGCGCGCCATGCTGGCGAAGGATCTGTTCGAACTGATCGAGAAGGCGATCGACAAGTGCCGCGACGTCGGCAACATCGTCTACTCGATCGTCCTGAAGAACTCCTGAGGCCGGCACGATGACGTCTTTCCTTTCGTGCCGCCCGGTGTCGTTCCGGGCCGTTGCCGGGGTGCGCGCATGAGCATCGGCCTCGCCATCGCGGTGGTGCTGATCGCGCTGGCATTCACCTATATCAACGGCTTCCACGACACCGCCAACTCCATCGCCACCGTCGTCGCCACCAAGGTGCTGACGCCGGGGCAGGCAGTGATGCTGGCGGCGATCACCAACCTGATCGGCGCGCTGTGGGGCACGGCGGTGGCCAAGACCATCGCGGCCGGCCTGATCGATGTGCACGTGATCGATGCGGGGCCGCAGTTGCTTATCTGCGCCCTGCTCGCGGCCACGGTGTGGAACCTCATCACCTGGTGGCTGGGCCTGCCGTCCAGCTCCAGCCACGCCCTGGTGGGCGCGCTGGTGGGCGCGGCCATCGCGGCGTCCGGAAACAACTTCGCCTCGGTGATCTGGTCGCAGGGCGGGGCGCATTGGTGGGACGGCAAGGGCGTGATTCCCAAGGTCGTCGTGCCCATGGTCGTGTCACCCTTGATGGGCTTCGTCATAGGCTTCCTGTTGATGGGTGCGCTCTACGCGTTGCTGAGCTGGTTCTCCAGTCGCACGGGCTTCCTGCGACGCTTCGGCCGCACGCCGTTCGTGAATGCGTTCTTTGGCAAGGCGCAGATCGTGTCGGCCAGTGCCATGGGCCTCGCGCACGGCATGAACGACGCGCAGAAGAGCATGGGCATCATCGCCCTGGCGCTTGCCGGCGCCACTGCGGCGGGTCAGTTCGACGGCCTGCCGGCATGGCTGGGTTTCCTGCGCATCCAGGGTTCCAGCGACGGTGGCTTCAACGTGCCCGCGTGGGTGGCGGTGGTCTGCGCGCTGACCATGGCCGGCGGCACCGCGGGCGGTGGCTGGCGCATCATCAAGACGCTTGGCCACAAGATGGTGAAGCTCCACCCCATCAACGGCTTTGCGGCGGAAGGCAGTTCCGCGGCGGTGATCCTTACCGCGTCAGCGTTCGGCATCCCGGTGTCGACCACGCACAACGTGTCCGCATCCATCATGGGCGTGGGCGCGGCCAAGCGCTGGAACGCCATCCGCTGGTCGGTGGTGGAGCGCATGGTGTGGGCGTGGATCCTCACCCTGCCGATCACCGCGCTGCTGGCCTACGGCCTGGTGCGGCTGTCAGCCTTGTTCTGATCCGTTTTTGTAGGAGCGCACTTGTGCGCGACCAGGATGCTTCGGGTCGCGCACAAGTGCGCTCCTACAGAAAGATCTATAGATCGTCGCCACCCGTCGCGATGATCCTTTCCAACTGGTCGCCCAGTTCGCCCAGCTCCTCGATCAGCCGTTTCAGCTCGGCTGCATCGAGCAGCTCATAGGGCCGGTTTTCGCACAGGTGCAGGTAAGGCGAACCGTCCAGGTCCGCCACGGCGAGAAAGCCCTTGCGCTGTTCCCAGTTGAACCGCAGGCAGCGGCGCGGGTCGGCCCCTGCCAGTGGCCCCACGGGTGTGGAAATGCGCAGGTAGCGCCGTCCGGCTTCGTCTTCGAGTTCAGCGAGATAGATCCCCTGGTGCCGGTCGTGCGGCAAGGTCAGGTCGAAGCTGATCAGATAGGGGTCGTTGTGGCGCAGCGCGTGCAGGCTGCCGATATGGGAACGCACGGCTTCGAAATGGTGCATGGTGCGATCTCCTTGGCAGGTGAATCTGGCCTCGCTACTGTGCCACGACACCCTGTAAAGAGCCTGTTGAAGATCATGGACAAACCCATGAACGATGCGCACGCCCGCATTTTTGCCGCCATTGCAGCCATTCCGCGCGGACGCGTGGCCAGTTACGGCGCCATTGCGGCGCGGGCGGGGCTGCCGGGACGGGCGCGATTGGTCGGGCGGGCGCTGGGTGAGGTGCCCGATGGCATGGAATTGCCCTGGTACCGCGTGCTGCGCTCCAGCGGCCAGATTGCCTTTCCGCCGGGTAGCCGGGGTTTTCGGGAGCAAAGCAAACGCTTGAAAGCCGAGGGCGTCGACGTGCGCAACGGACGCGTGCCGATGTCCGCCTTCGGCCTGGATGCGGACCTCGATCGCGCCCTGTGGGGCATGCCGGGATAAAAAAAGGCGGGTCCGAAGACCCGCCTTGTGAAGGTTCGCTGCCCGTTCTGGATCAGAATTTCTGGTTGTACGACACGTACCAGAAGCGGTCGATGTCGAAGTTCGGGTTGTACGGCGGAGAGCCGGTCCCCGAGGTCGGTACGCTGTAGTAGTACGGGCCCTTCTTGTTGAAGATGTTGTTCACGCCAACGGTGAACACACCTTTCCACGGCGCCGTGTAGCGGAACTGCGCGTCGTTGAACGCCACCGAGCCCTTCTGGCTCATGCCCGGCGTCGGCCACCACGGGTTGGTGTAGTTGGGAGAGCTGCAGTTGTAGACGTTCCCGTTCGGAGCGGTGTAGCACTGGTCCTTCAGGCCCGAGTAGTAGCGGATCGTCCAACTGGCGCCGAACTGCTTGAAGTCCCAATCCACCTGCAGGTTCGAGCGCAGGCGATAGATGGCGTCCTCACCATCGAAAAAGCCCACCAGATCCTGTGGCGTGGCGCCGGGGCCGCTGACCGTCTCGTACTTCGTCAGGTACGTGCTGTCCGAAGCGATGCGGAAGCGGCCGAACGATGTCTCCGGCAGCTTGTAGTGAATGCCGATGTCGTAGCCCGACGTTTTCAGTGAACCCAGGTTGGCAAGGCTCTCGTTGAGCTGATTGATCGAGCCGGCAACCAGGCCGGTATTGGGATCCGCTGCGGATGCGCGGGTGAAGCGGCCGCAATAACTGGGATCGTTCTGGATGTAGCAAAGGTTGAGGATCTGGTCGGCGTACACCGTGGAAATGATGTTCTTCACGTAGATGTTGTAGTAATCCAGCGTGACATCGAGACCCGGAGCGTAATGCGGGCTATAGACGAAACCTGCCGTGCGGGTGATGGACCGTTCCGGTTTCAGGTTGGGGTTAGAGCCGGAGACAAACGGGGTCGGTGTCTGCGAGCCATAGCCGTTGGCCTGGGTATAGCCGGGCGGGACACCCGTGGCGGCGCAATGCGCGTTGACCGAGGCATTGGTGGCCGCCGCGCCGGATTTGGAATCGCAGGGATCCTGGAACGTTTCGAAGCTCTGTCCTGGGCCGCCGTAGAGGTTTTCGATGGTCGGGGCGCGGAAGCCCTGGGCCCAGGTGCCGCGGACCAGCAGGTCTTCGATGGGGCGATAGCGGAAGCTGTACTTGTTGTTGGTGGTGCTGCCGAAGTTGCTGTAGTGCGAGTAACGGCTGGCGACGTTCAGGCCGAGTTCCTGGGCCCCCGGCAAATCACGCAGCAACGGCACGTCCAGCTCGGCATAGGCTTCGTTGGTGTTGTACGCGCCGCTGGTGGCGTTGGCCGCCAGGTCGGTGGTGTTGCCATCGGCCACGTACTGATCGGGCCGGTAGCTGCCCTTGACGCCGCGATGTTCGACACCGACCGCAAGGTTCACCGTGCCAGCGTTGCCCGGCATGTCGAACAGGCCGCCGGATACGTTGGCGGTGTAGTCGTCGGTGGAACTGATCTGGCGCGCAGACTCGTGATAGTTCACGTAGTTCCACACGGACTGGGGCGTCCCGCCGGGGCCCGCCAGGATGTTCCAGGGCACGCATCCGGCGGCACGGTCGGCCGCGTTGGCGCAGGCAAGCTGGCCATCAATCGTGGTGGTCGGTCCAAGCGCCGCCTGCGCACGATTCAGGTCGAGATTGCCGGTGGTGCTGATGTGAATCTTGTTCTGCGAGTAGGTGTAGTCGGCGTCCCACGTCCAATCGTGGTTGAACAGCTTGAAGTAACCCTGCGCGCCAAGATTGATATTGTAGATCTTGGAATGATTGTCGGTGATGCGGGGGAGCTCCACCGTCCGGCGATAGAACGCGAGGGCTTCGCCGGGGAAGGGGGTGTAGGCATTGGCGCCGTCAATCATCACGCCGGTGGTGCCGGTGCTAAACGGATAGCCGGCCAGTTGTGAGGACGAATCGCGTACGGAGGCATCGGCCATGCCGTGCAGGCTGACGTTGTCCGTGAGCTGGTACTTGTCCTGCACGAACAGATTCTTCAGCTTGGTGCCGGCGCGGAACGTCATGTCCTGCGCGGTGTTGTAACGGTCCGAGAGCGCGCCGGCATAGCGGTGGTAGTTGGCAGGATTGCCTGCGTCGCTACCTTGGTCCAGCGAGTAACGCTTCTTGTTGTACGGATTGACGATGCTTCCATAGGCGCCGGTGGAGCTCCAGAAATCGTCCGGATGGTCCGCGCCTTGTGGATAGCGGGTCTCGGGACGCTTCTCGTCCCACATCGGCTTGGTCTGCTGCCAGGAGCCGTTGATGATGATGGCGTTCTTCGCGGTGGTGTGGCCCCAGGTGAAGTCGTAGTTCTGGGTCTGGCCATCGCCCTTGCCGTTCTGGCCGTAGTAGACGTTGGCTTCAGCGCCGTTGAACTTCTCCTTGGTGATGATGTTCACCACGCCGCCGATGGCGTCAGAGCCATAGATGGAGGAGGCGCCATCCTTGAGGATGTCGATGCGCTCGATGATCGAGACCGGGATGGTCGACACGTCGGTCAGGCCATTGAGGCTCGAACTCCAGCGGCGGCCGTTGACCAGCACCAGCGTGCGTTGCGAGCCAAGGTTGCGGATGTTGACGTAGCGCCCGCCGACGTCGGCGCCGTTGGACAGCGTGTCCTGCGGGGTGATATCCGGCGTGCCCATGGACGGCATGCGCGAAATGATGTCGTTGACGTTGGTCAGGCCGGTGGCCTGGATGGCGGCCTTGTCCATGGTGAAGACCGGCTGCGAGGTTTCCACGTCCACGCTGCGGATGCGCGAGCCGGTCACCGTGACGGTTTCGAGGTTCTTGGCCGACGTGGCATCGGTCTTGGCGGGCGCCGTGTCCTGCGCGAAAGCGATGCCCGAGGCCACCAGTGTGCCGGCGGCGAGTGCCAGGCGGATGGCGGCTGCCAGTCCGCCACGGTTGAACGATTTCATCTAGCTGTTCCCCAACATCGTGGTTATGGAATGAAGGCCTGCCACGCTGCGATCGATGGCCGGTCAGAGCGGCGCACGTGATTCGGCGCTTGGATGCTCTTGGGCTGTCGAAGGAAGTCGCCGTGGCGGCCGTCGGCCCGCCGGATGCCGGGCGTTTGAATAATGTTTTCTTTACCTTGGGGAATCCCAGTCTTGGCGGGCTATATCACGCGTAGGCGCAAGCCCGGCAGGCTGGTCGGGATATTCACGAGTGCTGTCGGCGAAGCCGCCGAAGATTTTCCTGGGTGATGGGCAAAGGGCCTTATTTGCTAGCATTCGCCGATGCTTCCCTCGCCCCTAGACATCCTCCACAGCGTTTTTGGCTACACCCAGTTTCGCGGTCAGCAGCAGGCCATCGTCGAGCAGTTGGTCGAGGGTGGGGACGCGCTGGTGCTCATGCCCACGGGTGGCGGCAAGTCGCTTTGCTATCAGATTCCCGCGCTGGTAAGGCAGGGCACGGGCATCGTGGTGTCGCCGCTGATCGCACTGATGCAGGACCAGGTCGATGCGTTGCGCGAAGCCGGCGTCGCTGCGGCTTATCTCAATTCGAGCCTGGATGCGGACGAGCAGCGCGAGGTCGAGCGCCGCCTGCTCGAGGGCGAGCTGAATCTGCTTTACGTCGCCCCGGAGCGCTTGCTCACCTCACGGTTCCTGAGCCTGCTCGAACGCACGGAAGTGGCGCTGTTCGCCATTGACGAAGCGCACTGCGTTTCCCAGTGGGGACATGATTTCCGGCCGGAATACCGCGAGCTGGCGGTGCTGCACCAGCGCTTCCCGCAGGTGCCGCGCATTGCCTTGACCGCGACGGCCGACGAGCGCACGCGCGATGAAATCGTGGAGCGCCTGGCCCTGCAGCAGGCGCGGCAATTCGTTTCCAGCTTCGACCGGCCCAACATCCGCTACCAGGTCGGGCAGCGTCACAACGCGCGGCGCCAGTTGATGGAGTTCCTGGAGCGGCATCGCGGCGAGACCGGCATCGTCTATGCGCTCAGTCGCCGCAAGGTGGATGAAACGGCGGCATGGCTGACCGAGGCGGGCATCGAGGCCTTGCCTTATCACGCGGGGCTGGATGCCGCGACGCGCAACGCCAACCAGCGCCGCTTCCTGCGCGAGGATGGCGTGGTGATGGTGGCGACGGTGGCCTTCGGCATGGGTATCGACAAGCCGGATGTGCGGTTCGTGGCGCACCTGGATCTGCCGCGCAGCATGGAAGGCTACTACCAGGAAACCGGGCGTGCGGGGCGCGATGGCCTGCCATCCGATGCGTGGATGATCTACGGCTTGTCAGACGTGGTGACGATGAGCCAGATGATCGCCCAGTCCGAATCGGCCGACGAGCGCAAGCGCGTCGAGCGCCAGAAGCTGGAGTCGCTGCTGGCCTATGCGGAAACCACGCAATGTCGGCGCGAACTGTTGCTTGCCGCGTTCGGCGAGTCGTTCCATGGGCCGTGCGAACGTTGCGACAACTGCGTCGAGCCGCCCAAAACCTGGGATGCCACCGTGCCTGCGCAGAAGGCGCTTTCCGCCGTGTATCGCAGCGGGCAGCGGTTCGGCTCCGGACATGTCATCGGCATTCTTCGTGGCGACGACAGCAATCGCATGAGCGAGCTGGGGCATGACCGCCTTTCCACCTTCGGCATCGGCGCCGACATGGACGAGAAGCAATGGCGTTCGGTGTTCCGCCAGTTGCTGGCCATGGGCTTGCTCGAGGCGGATGCCGAAGGCTTTGGCACGTTGCGCCTGACCAAGACCAGCCGCGACGTGCTAGTGGGCAACCGCCAGGTCCGGTTGCGTGAGGATGCCGTGCCCGTGCGGGCATCGCGCAAGCGCCGGGACAGCAAGCTGGTGACGGGCAGCAGCCTGGGCGTGGAAGCCTATGAGCAGCCGTTGTGGGATGAGCTGAAGAAGTTGCGCATCCAGCTGGCCAGGCAGCATGGCGTGCCACCGTATGTGATTTTCCACGATGCCACCCTGCTGGCGATGCTGCGCGCCCTGCCGTCGAACGAGACGGAGATGGCATCGATCAGCGGCGTGGGCGAGGCCAAGCTGAAGCGCTATGGCAAGGATTTCCTGGCGGTGATCAACGCGCACGAATAAGCGCGTGGCCTGTGCGCCATACGACGCGGCTCAACCGGCGAGGCGCCAGCGCGTGCCCTCACCCGATACGCGCGAGTGCGCCAGCGCAAGCTCGGGGATATAGCGCCATTGCGCCAGTCCGCCCGGCAGGCGCGCCTGCGGGCAGGCCATGCGCGTGGCGATCAGGGCGGCCTCGGCAGTTTCGTGCCGGCCGATTTCCTGTTCTTCGCACAGGGCGCGCCACTGGCGGCCGTGGCGGATGATGCGGAACAGGCCAGCTTTTGACGGATGGACGTATTGCGCCAGCATAGGATTCGACTTTTCTGGGTACGGCGGATGGTGCGCAGCTTGCCGTTGGTCGATGACTTCCCTGTGATTCCTGTCTGGCTCATCCATGACTGCCATGTTGCCGTTCTGTTTTGCCGTCATCTGAATCAGCAGCGCGTGAAAAACCTGTTTCCTGTTGTTGGGTTGGTAAAGAAAAGGCCCGCATTGCTGCGGGCCTTTCTGTATGCCGGCTGACAACGGCGGGATTTACTTGCGATCGGCCGCCGTCGCGTCGCGTGCCGCGCGGAATTCCGAATCCTTGCTCCAGTTGGGCCAGGTGTCGGAGTTGGCCAGGTCGCTGCCGAGCTTGTAGAGGATCTGCAGGTCGCGGGCCATGCCCGTGAACGGCCAGCTGGCCTGCCACTCGTCCGACGGCTGGTGGTAGTGCTTGGACACGTACTCTTCTTCGGCCGCCTTGCCGGCCGCCACGCCGCCATCCACCCAGTCGTCGCCCGAGCCAAACGAGATGGCCGGCACGCCGCGCTTGGCGAACGAGAAGTGATCGGAGCGGAAGAAGTGACCGGCTTCCGGCTTCGGATCGCCCGAGTACACCAGGTTCCACTGCTTGGCGGTGTCGGTCAGCTCATCCAGCAGGTCGAGCTTGGCGCTGCCGGAGATGGTGAAGTTGCGCGCCGGGCCATGCGGGTCGAGCGCATCCATGTTGATGACGCCCACCGTGGTGGCCAGCGGGTAGAGCGGCTTGGAGGCGTAGTACTCCGAACCGAGCAGGCCCTTCTCCTCGGCGGTGACGTTGAGGAACACCACCGAGCGCTCCGGCTTGGGCTGGCTGGCGAAGGCACGGGCCAGTTCGATCAGCGCGGCGGTGCCGGTCGCGTTGTCCACTGCACCGTTGTAGATCTTGTCGCCCTTGGCGTCCGGCGCGCCGACGCCCAGGTGATCCCAGTGCGCGCTGTAGATCACCGTTTCGTTCGGGCGCTTGGTGCCCTCGATGCGGCCCACGATGTTGTGGGAGGTGATCACCTTGGCGTTGATCTTGTAGTTGGCCGAGAAGGTTTCACCCTTCAGCACCACCGGCTTGAATTCGCGCGTCTGCGCCTGCTTCTTCAGCGCCTCGAAATCCAGCCCGGCGGACTTGAACAGGTCGAGCGCCACGTCACGCTGGATCCACGCTTCCAGCGGCGTGTGCACGCTGGTGGGGTGGTCGCGCACCACGTCGAACTGGGTGTTGGTGTTGGAGTTGGCCACCGTCGCCCAGCCGTAGGAGGCCGGCGCGGTCTCGTGGATGATCAGCATGCCCGCCGCACCCTGGCGGGCGGCCTCTTCGTACTTGTAGGTCCAGCGGCCGTAGTAGGTCATGGCCTTGCCGCCGAAGTCGCCCACGCCGGTCTCGAAGTCCGGGTCGTTGATCAGCACCACGGCGATCTTGCCGTGCAGGTCCACGCCCTTGAAGTCGTCCCAGTGGCGCTCCGGCGCCTTCACGCCGTAGCCGACGAACACCAGCGGGGCGTTCTTGATGTCCACGGCCTTGGAGCCGTCGAGCGCGGAGCGTACGGCGATTTCCTTGCCCTGCGTCAGCGATTCGTTCTTGCCATTGACGGTGAACGACAGGGACGGCGTGCCGGCGATGTCCGACTGCAGCAGCGGCACGGCCTGGGTCCATTCGCGCTTGCCGTTCTTGAGATCACCGCCGGGCTGCACGCCCGCGGCCTTGAGCTGGCCGACCACGTAGTCGATGGTCTTGGTTTCGGCCGGCGTGGCCGGGCCGCGGCCTTCGAAGGCGTCGGACGAAAGCGTCTTGACGTCTTCGGACAGGCGGTGCGGGTCGAAGGTGGGAGTGGTCGGCGCGTCGGCGGCGAACAGCGCCGACGTCACGGACAGTGCAAGCAGGGATAAGGCCAATCGCTTCATGGACAACACCTGGCGTGGAAACGAGCTTGGATAGTAGAGACGGGCGGCGCCGCGGGTCCATAGCAGGCGGGTGCGTCACTCGCTGTCGGCGCCCCGGCGTGTGCATGGAAACCCCTGAAAAACAGCCTTCCGGAGGTGGCGATAGTGACTTTCTTCACCCCAAAGAGGCCGGAAGTGAAAAAAAACCGCATTTTTTCCGTCCTGCAGCTTGGCGTGATGGGCTGGCATGCCATACATTCCGCATGCCGAGAGGCATCAAACACCACCTCATATCGATTACCACGGGGAAATGTATGGCGAAGGCGCAGAAAGCAGCAGCAAAGAAGAAGGCCGCACCGAAGGCAGCTCCGAAGGCCGCCAAGGCGGTCGTTCACAAGCCGATCAAGGAAGCGCTGGGCAAGTCCGGCCTGGTCGCCCACATCGCTGAAGCCAGCGGCGTGGTTGCCAAGGACGTGCGCGCGGTGCTGGCCTCTCTCGAGGCTGCCGTGACGGGTTCGGTGCACAAGAAGGGTGCCGGTCACTTCACGATGCCGGGTCTGCTGAAGATCACCGCCGTCAACGTGCCGGCCAAGCCGAAGCGCAAGGGCATCAACCCCTTCACCAAGGAAGAGCAGTGGTTCGCCGCCAAGCCCGCCACGGTGAAGCTGAAGATCCGCGCGCTGAAGAAGCTCAAGGACGCCGCTCTCTGAGCGTGACGTTGCACTAGAGCATCGACGCCAGGTGCGGCCTCAAAGCCGCACCTGGCGTTTCAGGAAGAACAGGTCAGGATGACCAGGCCGTGGGGTTTCCGGCCGCTGCCCTGCCAGGCGTCAACGCCTGTCGCTACCCATCACCCGGCCCGTCTGCGGATCCAGTTGCAGGGCAACCTTCTTGCCCGCCGGATTGTCCGCCTTGGCCATCCACACGCCATTCCTGAAATCCACGTCGTGCACGCGGGTATAGCCCTGCGTGGACAGTTGTGCGCGGACGTCCGCCTCGCTCAGGCGGGAAACCTGCCTGTCGGGAAACACTTCGCCTGTGCGCGGATCGATGCGGACGTTTACGCTGCGGTCGTCGGCACTGCGCGCCTTGGCCGTTCACACGCCGTCGCGGAAGCTCAGGTCGCGCACCTTCCTGTAGCCCTGCTGCTCCAGCTGCAACTGCACCTCATGCCCGGTCAGTGCCGTCTGCGCGAGGGCGGTGCCGGACAGGCCAAGGGCCATGATGATGGTCAGGGGAACAAACTTCTTCATGGGTGTGCCTCGTTGCGGGTGGATCCCGAGTGTTGGTTCCGCAAAAACAACTCGCGGTGAACGCATCCAGGCCCGGGGCTGAACCGGGCGGGTTCCCGCGGCGAGGCGCGGTGATCGGGACCACACGTTTCGTTGAGGCCCGCGGGTTCATGCTTTCGTCGTGCGGCCAGTTCATAGTGGCCGCCGGCGCCGTGGTGGCGCCTGAGCGAGGCTGTCGCCGGAGGGCGCGGCGGCGCGATCGACAAGATCACCCAACGAGGGCATGACATGGCTACCCCGAGCGATCTCCCGTTGAGCCTGTACAAGGCCAATACCGAGTTTCAGCTGCGCGTGAACAAGCTGGTGATGGAGAACTGGAAGAAGTGGCTGGAATTGTCCACGCGCGCCATGGACGACGGTATCGCCGAGCAGCAGGCGAGGGTGGAGCAGTTGATCAAGGCCCAGGACTGGGCGGCGCTGGCGAGCATGCCGGCGGACGCGTTCTGGCGTCAGCTGCAACAGCGCATGGGCGATGCCAGCGTCACCAACCAGATTGCCGCCAACGTACAGGCGCATTTCGCCAAGGCCCTGCAGGACGCCGTGCAGACCTGGCAGAAGGACACCGCCAGCGCCCTTGGCCAGGTCGGCGAGGTGGGCCTGGCCGAGCCATGGAAGGACATACTTTCGCCCTGGGGCAAGTTCCATCCCACGACCTGATCCATGCTGGTGACGCCCGGTAGGTTTCCCGGGCGTCACGCTCGTTGTCCTCCCCCGGTGCAACGGGGTGCATCCCCGCACGCGAGGCTCCCGAACGCGTCGTTCTGCCCATTCCATCGCGTTACCGCGGCACCGGTCATGGTGAACTGCGCGGCCGCCGTGATGGCCGCTGTGGCGAAGGCGGCCGGGCGGGCGAGTCCGGTATCGGGCGATGATCTTGGGAAAGGTCATCCGGATTCCCCGTCTTGTCACACAGGTTTAGTTAGCTAGGGGGCTCAGCCGGCCGATGACGGCGCTTGCTGCGTCGGCGGTCGGGGGCAACGAATGGGTGGAGTGAGTTCCGGGCATGGCTCAGTGGGGGCGTGCTGGCAATGTGCCGGCGGATAGTCGGGAAGGAAGGCATGGCGTGCGTTACGTACGTTCCCGTGCGTTCCGCCGTGACCGGGTGACGCGAACGCTGACAGCGTTCGCGGTGGGGGCGTGCTTGTGCGATCAGTTGCCGGTGGTCATCCGGTGATGCGTTACGCCGTCTATTTCTGTCCCGCGCCAGCAAGTGCGCTGGCGGCCCTGGGGCGAGACTGGGTGAGCCGGGAGCTTGCCGCCCAGGGCATTCCAGGCATCGCGCTCAGCCGCTGGAACGCGATGCTGGCGGACGTCCGGCGTTATGGCTGGCACGCCACGTTGCGCTCGCCTTTTACCTTGTCGCCGGATGTCGACCTCAACGATCTTCGCCGGGCACTGCAGGCGGTGGCGAGGTCGCATGCCCCCTTCAACCTCACGTTGCGCTACGCCCGCCTCGCCGGCTTCCCCGCGCTACGTCCACTCGGCGAGTGCAGGGCGGCGAATGCGCTTGCCGCCGCCTGCATCGAGGCAGTAGAGCCACTGCGCCTGCCGCTGGCGGAGAACGATTTCCAGCGCCGCGCCTCGGGCCTCGACGCCATCGAAACCCATTACCTTGGTCGTTACGGATATCCCTACGTGTTTGAACGCTACCGCTTTCACATGACGCTATCGGCTCCGGCTTCCGTTGAGGAAGAGCGCGCCTTGCAACGCTGGTTGTCGCTGCGGGCCTCCATGCTGCCAACGGCGCGCATCGATGCCTTGACCCTATGCGTGGAGTCGTCGCCGGGCGCGGCTTTCGAGCCCCTCGAGCGCATCGCGCTGCACAAGGTTTCGGCGGCCTGACCGCGGCGCGCCAGTGGCACCGTTGGTCGTGGACTGACGACGCCACATGGACGCGGAGAATGGCCCGCGCCGACTCACGCGCGCTTGACGCGCATGCGAGGAATCTCGATCACGAGGCGGCCCTCGCCGGCACGGGAGCCTGTTCCCGCATGCTGCCCCAGTCGCCTGGCATTCCTGGTGAAACGCCCGGGGAGCGTGCCATGAAAAAAACCGTGTGGATCGTGGTCGCCAACCGTGGCGTCGCCCGGTTGTTCCAGGCCAGCCAGCCGACGGGGCCGCTGGAAGAGATGGATGCCTTCATTCACCCGGAGGCGAGGTTGCGCGACCAGGATCTGGTCACCGACCGGCCGGGGCGCGGCTTCGAACGATCCGGCCCGGGTAGCCACGCAGAAGAGCCCGATAGTTCCGTGGCCGAGGTGGAAGCGGGCCATTTCGCGCTGGAGCTTTCACGGTTCCTCCTCAAGGGGCGCCAAGAAGGGCGCTTCGACGCGCTGGTCCTGATTGCCGCGCCCGGGTTCCTGGGCTCGCTCCGGGACCGCCTGAACGGCTCCATGAAGGACCGGATCCTGCTGGAGGTGGCCAAGAACCTCGTCCACTTGGATGCGCATGCCGTCCGCAGCTATCTGCCTGAGCGCCTCTACTCGGCGGTAGAGGCCTGAGGCCGCGGTCCCGCTGGCGTGGCGGGGCAAGATCTTGCGCCAAGGCCGGAATATGCCAGGTGGCGAGGGAAGCGCTGAATGGTCACATTCACGACTTGGTGCCGAAATGTTTGAACGATTGCACATTTGAAGTGACGGGGTGAGCTACGATAGTAGGGGTAAGTCACTGGGGCGCTTTACGGGGATTTCACGTCCCGCCCAATCTCAATGGCCGCTTACGCTAGGGGACACGGCGTAGGCGAGGGGCAGTTAAGAACAGGGGAATGCCATGCTGGATGCACCGTGGGCTAATCCGTGGTTCCGCCGCATGGGAATCGCAGTCTCGTACGGGCTGCTGATTTACCTGGTTCGCCAGGTGTCCATCACCCACTTCCTGTTGCTGACGGGCGTGCATCTCACGGTGCTGCTCCTCACGCGTTATCGCGACTGGCCAGCCCTGGTGATCGGCGAGGTGGCGGCGCTGATCCCCATCACCATCGAGTGCCTGGACCAATGGGGCTACGGCGTTCCTTGGGGTCTCTTCAATATCGTTCCCGGCATCGTGGTCATGGCACCGGTGGTATGGCTTGTGCGCGAGCGCTGGCCGATCATGACGTCGCGTCACACGCTGAACATGGGTTCCCTGCTCGGGTGTGCGCTGGTGCTGTCTTTCGTCATGACGGGCTACAACATCGCCTCCATGACGGTCATGAACCTGCCCGCGGGCTATGTCGCGCATTACGACAAGCTGTGCGTCGAATGGGTGCTGGGCAACTACCTTGGCATTCTCGCGGTAACGCCCGTCGCCTTGTTCGCTCATCAATTGTTCAATGGCGCCCGCTTGCGCGAGGTAGGCGTACGCTTGCTGGACAACCGGACGGTGCTCGACAGCATTTTCCTGGTCATCCCCACACTGCTGCTTTTGGTCTGGATCGGCCTGGAGTCTGCCCGCGTTCGGCAGATCGCGCAGGTGGCCATGTTCCTTCCCATCGTCTGGCTGGCCATGCGCCACGGTTGGCAGGGAGCGGCGATCGGTGGCACGGCATCCAGTCTGGCCGTGGTCGCGCTGATGCCCGCCACCTACGACCAGCAGACCATGCAGGCGGAGGCCATTGTCGCCTTCGCGATTTCGTCCATGCTGCTGCTCGGAGCGCGCATCGGTGCGTTGCACCAGCATGCGGAGCAGGAGCGAATGGACGTCCGGATGGCCTTGGCGCTGGCGCAGCGAAACGTGCACATCGGCGAGATGCAGCTACGCACGACCTCGCTGGCGCTGGAGCAGATTCGCGAAACGGTTCAGGCCAGTTTTTCGATGATGATGTCGCGGCTGCGCCACCTGCAGCCGACGATCGAGGATCGCAGTTATCACCGTCAGGCCCTGGTTGCACAAGACCAGCTGTTTCGCCTGGCGGACAGCCTGTACCCGGTTTCCTGGCGCGAGCGCGGCTTGCCGGCCGCCTTGCGCGAAGGGGCCATTCCGCGCGCACTCGACGAAACCGGCGTGGGCTACTGGTGCGATCTCCGTGGCCCGTTGAGCAGGCTTTCCCAGACGCTGCACCTGGCGATCTATCGGCTGGTGGTTGAAGTGGTGGCCGACGCCTGTGCCAAGCGCAATATCAGCGAAGTCATCGTGCGTGTGCGCTGTGGGGAAAAGGGCGGGCGTCGTTGGGCTCTGGTGAGCATGATTTTCCGCGACACGGCTTCGACGTCGGGCAATGTGCGCTGGGATGAACTGCTCCCGCGCGTGATGCGTTCCACCAGCGGCATGGGCTGGGCTGGCATCCGCGATCGTGCCATGACCTTTGAGGGTGACGCCCGCGAGCATCTGATTGCCAACGGGCGTCGCGTAAGCCTGTTGCTGCTCGATCCAATCACGATCAGCGGCGTATAACGCCGCTGATCGTTTCTTCCGCTTATTGCGGGTTATGCGAGCTGCATTGTGCCGGATCACCCGAGCAAGCGGCAGCTGCTTTCAACTGCATCGTGCCGTCGCTGAGTGGCGTGGCTGTCACCGTGGTGGCGGAGTCCTGATAGACCGTGGTGGGCGTAGCGGCGGCCGCTGCCGGCGCCACGAGGGGCGCCTGTTGCGGCGTGCTCACCAACTGCGAGAAACGGCCCACCGGTAGCGTGATGAACTGGCCGTTCGCAGTGCCTACGGCGCCGAGCACATTGCCATTCAGATCGTTGACCTGCACGAACTGGATACCGCCCAGCGTAAATACGTAAGCGTGGTAGTTCGGGCTGCTGCTGACGTCCGCCGCGTTGGGCCAGGCTTGACCAAGGCCGGAAGTGGGCGACTGTTGAGCGAAGACGGCCCCCGACACAGCGAGAGCCAGCACGCCAAAAAGGCATGCACGGGACGAGAGCGCTTTCAACATATGGGACCCCTTTACTGGTGATGTGCTCAGGCATTGAGCATCGGCCCGAATGTATCACCAACTTAGTCACAGACCTTGTGACCGTAGGCTATTTAGCGGCGATATTTGCCGGAAATGCGTAAACAAAAGCCATTATTTATGCGAAGCACTGGCCGCGACACAAACTGCTAATGAAAAAAGTGTCTGGCTTATTGGTTGACCGCGGCTTGGGTAATGGTTTTTGCCTTGTTGATTCAGCCGTCCAGAATGAAATGCACGGCCCATAGCGGGCATTAAAATGTGATCTACATCACGTTTCGTCTCAATCTGCTGAATGGCCGTAGACAAGGCCTGCGGTGTCCGGCATCGGTGGCCAGCATGACCTAATGGCCGTGCGTTGACTGCCTGATTATTCTTCCCCGGTTTTATGCATGCACGCGTGTGCCGAAGCGTCGGCATATTTTTATTGCACCGATTTATTCGGCCGCCCGTCGTGCATTACATCCATGCACGTATAAATAGGCTTGCCTTGCTCCGTTGCATCATTGACGGTGGACATGGCTTTATCGCATCGACCCATCGAGCATTTGACGCGCTGCCCATGTGATGGTGCAGGGCGTGAAAATCACCATGGAACATGTGGCGCGGCGAACAGCAGGAGGCGGAAGTTTTTCCGCGCGAAAAAAAGCCCGCTTCTTGCGAAGCGGGCTTTTTCAAAACATGGTGGCCGGGGACGGAATCGAACCGCCGACACGGGGATTTTCAATCCCCTGCTCTACCAACTGAGCTACCCGGCCGGAATGCCTGCGAGCACCAGAGATGCCGCGTGGAGCCGTGCATTAAATCGGAAGCGGGGCGATTCGTCAAGACTCCGTGTTCGGAGCGACGTAGCCCTCGGGCTGCTTCACGTCACCGCCAAACAGGAACTTCTCCATTTCCGCGCTCAGGAACTGGCGCGATTTCGGGTCCAGCGGGTTGAGCCGGTACTCGTTCAGCAGCATGGTCTGGTGGGCCAGCCATTGCTGCCAGGCCTCCTTGGAAATCTCGGTGTAAATGCGCTGTCCCAACGGGCCGGGCCACGGGGCGAAATCCAGGCCTTCGGCGTCGCGGCCGAGCTTGGCGCAGTGAACGATACGACTCATGCGATACGACTCATCGTTGATGGATCAGAGATTGTGCAGCAGCGTGCGGACAGGGGCGGGCAGGCCGAGCGCGGCACGCTCGCCGGCGTCGCACCAGCGCAGGCTGGCATTATCGGCGATGCGCGGGTGCGCTGTCGCCTCGTCGAACAGCAGCGGTTCGACCTTGAGCCGGTAATGGCTGAAAACGTGGACGAACGGCGCCAGTGACTGCGCGTCATCGATCCTGGCCAGGGACTGCGCCGTGCGCCAGGCATGGTCATGGTTACTGGCCTCGGGAAGGCTCCACAGGCCCGACCAGACACCTTGCGGTCCGCGGCGTTCGAGCAGCACGCGTCCTTCAGCATCACGCAGGATCAGCATCACCGTGTCTCGCGTCGGCACGGCTTTTCCGGGCTTGGCGCTCGGCAGCTGAGCGGTGAGGTTGTCGCGTTTGGCGACACAGTCGCCGGCCAGCGGGCAGCGGTCGCACACGGGCTTCGTGCGCACGCAGACCGTGGCGCCAAGGTCCATGATGGCCTGGGTGTAGTCGGCGGTGCGTTCGGCGGGAGTCAGTGCATCGGCATGCTGCCAGAGCACTTTCTCCACGGCACTTTGTCCCGGATGGCCGTGGATGCCCAGATACCGGGTGAGCACGCGCTTGACGTTGCCGTCGAGTATCGGGAAACGCAGCCCATGCGCCTGCGCCAGGATGGCGCCTGCGGTGGAACGGCCGATGCCCGGCAGGTCGGCCAGCGCCTCGAAATCGCGCGGCAATTGGCCGTCGTGCTTTTCCACGCAGATCTGCGCCGCGCGCTGCAGGAAGCGAGCGCGACGGTAGTAGCCCAGGCCAGACCACAGCGCGAGCACCGTGTCTTCGTGCGCGGCGGCGAGGTCGCGCAGCGTGGGCAGCGCGGCCACGAAGCGCTGGAAATACGGGATGACGGTGACGACCTGCGTCTGCTGGAGCATCACTTCCGACAGCCACACGCGATAGGCATCGCGCGGGTGTTGCCAGGGCAGGTCTTTGCGGCCGTGTTCGTCGAACCAGGCCAGCAGGGCGTTGGCAAAGGGATTCATGGCGTTCTGCGTGCGGGCGCGGACTTGGCAGACGCAGGTTTCGCGCTGGCCGGTTGCGCGGGTGCCGCCACCGATGCCGATGCCGCCGGCACGCTGGTGCCCGCCTGGATGGTGAGGCCTTCGATGTTGACGTCGCCGGCCTCGAGGCTGGCAATTTCGGCGTGTCCATTGCCCGGCGGCACGGCGAGGCGCGGCCCCTCGTCATGGTCCAGCTGCGACCACCAGGAGGCGAGTGCCAGGGGCGGAATCTGCAGGTCGGCGTGATTGTCCGGGCCGTCCAGCCGCAGGGCGAGCATCAACGGGTTGCTCTGGTCCGCCGGTGTCAGGTCGATGCCCACGGTGTACTGGCCAGCGTTCGCATGGTCGAGCTTGCCGGTCAGTTGCGCGGAGGCGTCCGCCGCGCCATGCCAGCGTGCGGTGCCGGCCAGGTGCAGGGTCAGCGTGGTGCCGCGCGCGAGGTACAGCCCGATGTTGTCCAGCGCAAGCACGCCGCCCTTGATGTTGGGCGTGACCGATACGCGCAGTTGCGTGGGGATGCCCTGGGCGTCCCTGGCGGTAATGGTGAGCGGGAACGGATGGTTGGCCGCCAGCCGGCCCGCGTCGAGCTCCACATCGCCCACCAGCATCTGGTTGCCGCGCACGAGACTGCCGCGCGAGATATGCACACCGGCGTCAATGCTGGGGATGGTCGACGGAAACGTCGCAGGACCGGAAGGCAGCTCGTCCAGCCAGGACTGCAGGGCATCGAGGTCCACGCGCGGCGAGTCGATCCGCATCTGCGAGATCACCGTGTCGCCGTGCACCAGCGTGCGCCAGGGCAGCACCAGCGTGCCCCGCGCGGCAAGCAGGATGGGCATGTTGGCGTTCTGCGCGCTGAGCGTGATGCCTTCCAGTTCCAGCGCGGGGCGAGGAAACAACGCCGGTGTCGCCGGGCTGGAAAGGCTCAGCTCGAGGCCGGCGTTGCGGGCCTGCTTCTGCAGCATGGCGGTGATGCGTTCCGGCTGGAGCAGCACGTGCACCGCGATCAGCGCGACCGCCACCAGCAGCAGCGTGGCGCTGCTGAGGATAATCAGGGTGAGTCGGAGCCAGCGCGGCACCCGTCAGCGCCCTCAGCCTTGACCCAGGCTGGCGGGGAGCAGGCCGTCGACATAGGCCTCGGCGTCGAATACGCGCAGGTCCGTCGCAGTTTCGCCCAGGCCCACATAGCGGATCGGCAGGCCGAATTCGCGCGCTAGCGCAAACACCACGCCTCCCTTGGCCGTGCCGTCGAGCTTGGTGACGACCAGACCGGTCACGCCCACGATCTGGCGGAACTGGCGCACCTGGCTCACCGCGTTCTGTCCGGTGGTGCCGTCGATGACCATCAGCACTTCATGCGGCGCGTCGGCATCGAGCTTCTTGAGCACGCGCGCGATCTTGCCCAGTTCGTCCATCAGGCCACCCTGCGTGTGCAGGCGACCGGCAGTATCGGCGATCAGCACGTCGGCGTTGCGGGAACGCGCGGCCTGCAGGGCGTCGAAGATCACGCTGGCGGCATCGGCGTCCTGGCCCTGCGAGATCACCGGCACGCTGTTGCGCGCGCCCCAGGTCTTGAGCTGTTCCACGGCGGCGGCGCGGAAGGTGTCGCCGGCGGCGAGCAGCACCTGGCGGCCGTCGTCGCGATAGCGGCGGGCCAGCTTGCCGATGGTGGTGGTCTTGCCCACGCCGTTGATGCCCACGGTGAGGATCACGAACGGCTTGAGGCCGTTGACGTCCAGCGGCGTCTCCACCGGGCGGAGCATGGCGACCAGCGACTGGCGCAGCGCGGCCAGCAGCGCGCCGGCATCGGCGAACTCGCGCTTGTGCATGCGCTTGCGCAGGTCTTCGACCAGGGTCGTGCTCGCCTCGACGCCGACGTCGGCGGTAATGAGCGTGGTTTCCAGTTCATCCAGCAGCTCGTCGTCGAGCTTGGGGTGGCGGATGAAGAGGGACGACAGGCCGCGCGCGAAGGCGCTGCCCGACAGGCGTTCGCGCCAGCTGCGCTTGGCCGGCGCGGCGGCCTCGACCACGGCGGCAAGCTCGGTGGCCTCGTCTTCGACCGGTGCATCGGGGACAGGCGGCGCCTCGGCCAGGGCCTCGTCCAGTGCGGGGTTGGCGTGATCGAGCGAAGCGGCGTCCGTGTCGTGCGCGAAACCGGCGGCCGGGGCGCCTTCGACCGCAGGTGCGGCCGGCTGCTCCGGTGTGGTTTCAGCGGGTTTCTTCTTCCAGAACTTGAGCATTGCGGCAGCGATTCAAAGACAATGGCGGGCATGCTACCACCCCCACCCATACTCACCGCTGAGTCCCGCCGCCCATGAAGGGCGCCTCTGGACGCATCCGCATCATTGGCGGGCAGCTGCGCAATTCACGCCTGGATGTTCCCGACCTGCCGGGTCTGCGGCCCACGCCCGAGCGCGTGCGCGAAACCCTGTTCAACTGGCTGGCGCCGGTGATGTCCGGCGCGCGCTGCCTGGACCTGTGCGCGGGTACCGGGGCGCTGGGCATCGAGGCGCTCTCGCGCGGCGCGGCCGGGGTGCAGTTCGTCGAGCGTGATGCCCGGGCAGCGCAGGCCCTGCGTGACAATCTGGCGCGCCTGAAGGCGGAGGGTGGACAGGTGGCCGCCGTGGACGCGCAGGTCTACCTGCAGGGTACGGCCCAGCCTTTCGGGCTGGTGTTCCTCGACCCGCCGTTTGCCCTGGACCTGTGGACGCCGCTGGCGCAACGGCTGGAGCAGGGCGGCTGGCTCGCGCCTTCGGCGTGGATCTACGTGGAGTCGCCCCGGCAGGTCGCGCCCGCGCTTCCGGCCAGCTGGCTGCCGCACCGTGAAGGCACGGCCGGCGACGTGCGGTACGCGCTTTACCGACGGGTTTCCTGACCGGGGCGTATGGATCGCACGCAGAAAAACAGGCTAGGCGGCCGCGCCGAACGGGCCTAATCTAGCCGCCCCTCCGCATGACAGTGACTCGTCACGTGAACAAGCCGCCGGTCAACCAGCGCCTCGCCGTCTATCCCGGCACCTTCGATCCGATCACCAATGGCCATGCCGACCTGGTGGCGCGCGCAGCGCCCCTGTTCGAACGCATCATCGTCGCGGTGGCGGAGAGCCCGAACAAGGGCAAGGGGCCGGGCTTCAGCCTCAACGAGCGCATCACGCTGGCACGACTGGCGCTGGCCGACCTGAGGAATGTCGAGGTGCGCGGTTTTGACGGACTGCTGGCGCACTTCGTCGAGGAATGTGGTGCGGGCGTGATCATCCGCGGCCTGCGCGCCGTCTCGGATTTCGAATACGAGTTCCAGCTGGCCAGCATGAATCGCCACCTGATCCCGCAGGCCGAGACGCTGTTCCTCACGCCGGCCGAGCAGTACAGCTTCATCTCCTCCACGCTGGTGCGCGAGATCGGCCGTCTGGGCGGCGATATCACCGGCTTCGTCCATCCGGCCGTGCAGCAGGCGATGCGCCAGCGCTGGCGCTGAGCCGCCGGCCGGGCTTGCCCGTGCCGTCCATGCGTCGCAACGCAGTATGCTTGCCAGTGTCGGGCCGGAGCATGCTCGTGTATCCTCGCCCGCATCCTGCGGACAGGACAGTCGCTCGCCGCGGGCCAGGGGTAGGCAAGGTTCACGTGGTTGCCAGGCTGCCATGGAACCGGCGGATACTCCCGGTCCAGACCAGGCTCTGTCGCATGACGACCGAAAGGCCGGTCATCCAACGGATCCCATGAACAGATTCCACCAGCCCAAGGTGACCACCATGTACAAGTACGCCCTCCTTGCCGCCCTCGCGATCACCGGCCTCTCCGCCTGCAGCAACCAGGAGGAAGCCCAGCAGCAGCCGACTGAACAGGCCGCCGCGGTGACCAAGCCGACCGATCCGAACGACTCCAAGGCGTGGAATGCCTACCTGGGCCAGATCGTCCAGAAGAACATGCAGGGCATGACGGCCGATCGTCCGTTCCCGTACCTGGTGCCGGCTGGCGACAACGACGATGCCAACGCGCTGCGCCAGCGCCAGCTCGAGCAGGTGCAGGACACCGTCGCCCGCGGCGTGCTGCCGGGCAACATGCTGGTGTTTGCCGGCCCGGATTCGGCCAAGACCGCCGAGTTCGTGGGCGACGCCTTCAAGGACGCCAAGCCGGGTGCGTTCAAGGACGTGATCGTGCTGGTGATCGGCGATGCCGCGGACAAGGACAAGGTGACCACCGTCCTGCAGCCCACGGGCGCGACCATCCGTTACGTGAACATGTAAGTTCCGGTCTCCGGAGCGATGCGAGGCCCGCGGCACTCTGTGCCGCGGGCCTTTCTTTTTGGGCACGATGCCCCATGTGCCATCCATGCCGGCAGCTCGTCCGCCCTGCGGTGGGAGCGCACCCTGTGCGCGACTGCGGCATGCAAGCTCGCCACTCCACCTGTTTGTCGCGCACTAGCGGTGCCACCACAAGAAAATGTTGCGGCGCACTCGGCGTCCTTAGCATGTAAACTCGACGAATGTCCCTGAAAATCCTCGATACCTGCGTCAATTGCGACGTCTGTGAACCGGCTTGTCCGAACAAGGCCATCTCGCTGGGCGAGGAGTACTACGTGATCGATCCGTCGTTATGCACGGAGTGCATCGGTCACTATGACGAGCCACAGTGCGTGGATGTGTGCCCGGTCGAATGCATCATCATCGACCCGGAGCACACCGAGACCCACGATCAGCTCGAACTCAAGTATCGCCACCTGATGGGCCAGGGCGATGACGCCGCGGCGTCACCGGCCGGCGCATCCACAAAGGACGACGCATGAAGTACCCGTTGAACTGGCGCGTGACGCTGCTGGCCCTGCTTGTTTCCTCCAGCG
Source organism: Dyella japonica A8 (assembly GCF_000725385.1). Taxonomy (NCBI): domain Bacteria; kingdom Pseudomonadati; phylum Pseudomonadota; class Gammaproteobacteria; order Lysobacterales; family Rhodanobacteraceae; genus Dyella; species Dyella japonica. The sequence continues at coordinate 1,856,221 of NZ_CP008884.1, forward strand.
CTGCGTTTGCCGACAACCGCCCCGCCGCCGCCCCTGCCACCCCCGCCGCCCCCCATGTCATCACGCAGCGTCCCGGTCATGCCGGCATCGCGAGCGCGAATTTCCATGCGACGGACGCTGGCCTTGAGGTGCTCGCCAAGGGCGGCAATGCCTTCGACGCGGCGATCGCCGTGGCGTCCACGCTTTCTCTCGTGGAGCCGGAGAGCTCGGGCATCGGCGGTGGTTTCATGGCCGTCCTGCATCGCGCTTCCGATGGCAAGGACATCTTCATCGACGCGCGCGAAACCGCGCCGGGCGCGGTGAACCTCAAGGATTACCTCAACAAGGACGGCACGCCCAATCGCGATACGGCGCTCAACGGGCCGCTTTCGGCGGGTATCCCCGGCGAACCCGCGGGCCTCGCATGGTTGGCCAAGCACTACGGCAAGTTGCCGCTGAAGGATTCGCTGGTCCCGGCCATCCGACTGGCGCGCGAGGGGTTCCAGCCGGACGGTCGCTTCATCAACGCGATCACCGAGCGCCAGGACGACATCAAGCGCTGGCCGGCCTCGGTCGCCAAGTACCTGCCGGACGGCAAGCCGCCGGTGGCGGGGCAAGTGTGGCGCGATCCGGACCAGGCCCGCACGCTGGAAATCCTGGGCGAGCAGGGTGCGGACGGGTTCTATCGCGGTGAGGTCGGCAAGAAGCTGGTGGACGCCGTGCGCGCTGCCGGTGGCAACTGGACCGCGAAGGATCTGGAGAGCTACCAGGTGAAGGAGCGCACGCCGATCACGGTGGACTATCGCGGCTACCGCGTCGTCACCGCGCCACCGGCATCGTCGGGCGGCGTGGCCGTGGCCGAGATCCTCAACATCCTCTCTGGCTATGACCTGACCAGGCTGGACGAGGCGCATCGCACCCATATCGTCATCGAGGCCATGCGCCGCGCGTTCCGCGACCACAACGACTATCTCGGCGATCCGGACTTCGTGAAGATGCCGCTGGACATGCTGCTGTCGCCGTACTACGCGGCTGGCCTGCGCATGACCATCCTGCCAGACAAGGCCACGCCCTCCGCGATGCTGCCCGCCAGCATCGCGGTGGACCCGGGCATGCACACGACGCATTTCTCGGTGATCGACAAGGACGGCAACATCGCCTCGATCACGCTCACCGTGAACTACGTCATGGGTTCCACCTTCGTCGCGGCCGGCACCGGTGTGCTGCTCAACGACGAGATGGACGACTTCGCGCTGGTGCCGAACAAGCCCAACGTCTACGGCCTGCTGGGCAGCGCGGCGAATGCGCCGGAACCGGGCAAGCGCATGTTGTCGTCGATGACGCCGAGCATCGTGTTCGGCGCTGACCGCGTGGGCGTGATCGGTTCGCCGGGCGGCTCCACCATCATCACGCAGGTGCTGGAAGGCATGCTGGCCTTCATGGATGGCAAGGACGCGCAGGGCATCACCGCGCAGAAGCGCTTCCATCACCAGTACATGCCTGACCGCGTGGATGTGGAGCCGGGTGCATTCGACGCCGCCACCTCGGACGCCCTCACCCGCATGGGCCATACGCTGAAAGAGCGCAATCCCTGGGGCTACATGAACGTGGTGACCTGGGATCTGAAGACCAACAAGCTCGACGCGGCCAGCGATCCGCGTCGCGAGTCGGGCCTGGGCAAGGTGCAGTAAGTCATGGAACTGTGGTCTCTGATCGGCAACTCGCAGAAGCTTGATGGCGGCGCCATGTTTGTTCGGCCCATCCATGGGCCTCACCCCGCGCGGCGCGCGGGGCCGCCTTTGGCGTCCGGATTCGCTCCCGGCGAATCCGTGGCAACGCGAGGTGTTTGATATGGAACTGTGGTCCCTGACCGGCAACTCGCAGAAGCTTGATGGTGGCGCCATGTTTGGCAATGCACCTAAGGCACTGTGGTCGCGCTGGATCGCTCCCGATGCGGAGAACCGCATTCCCTTGGCCTGCCGTTGCCTGCTGGTGAAAAATCTGGACGGCAAGAATGTGCTGTTCGAAACCGGCATCGGCGCTTTCTTCGAGCCGGCGCTGCGCGAGCGTTACGGCGTGCAGGAAGACCGGCACGTGTTGCTCGATTCACTGGCCCAGGCCGGCCTCACGCATGAAGACATCGATGCGGTGGTCCTCTCCCATCTGCACTTCGACCACGCGGGCGGGCTGCTTGCGGCATGGGAAGAAGCGCAGCCGCCGCGCCTATTGTTTCCCAACGCCAAGTACATCGTCGGCGCCGCGCATTGGCAGCGTGCGCTCAAGCCGCATCCGCGCGATCGCGCTTCCTTCGTGCCTGAGTTGCAGCCACTGCTGGAAGCGAGCGGGCGGCTGGAGCTGGTCGACGGCGAGCATTCGAAGGCCCTCGGCGCATCGGTGCGCTTCAGCTATTCGGACGGCCATACCCCTGGATTGATGTTGGCGGAGGTGGGTGGCGTCGTGTTCTGCGCCGATCTCATACCCGGCCGGTTCTGGGTGCATTTACCCATCACGATGGGCTATGACCGTTATCCGGAAAAGCTGATCGAGGAAAAACGCGCTTTCCTGGACGACAAGCTGGCCCGTGGCGTGCGCCTGTTTTTCACGCATGATCACGATTGCGCACTGGCCAGCGTGGTGCGCGATGATCGCGGGCGTTACGGCACCGCCGACGAACAACAAGAGATACGCGGACTGGCGGCCTGAGCCGCCGGTCATAGGGGAGGGGTGGCAATGCAGGTTTGGGTGCGACGCGTACTGGGTATCCTGCTGTTGCTGGCGGGCGCGGGCATGGTGTTCCTGACCGAACAGGGGGTGCTCGACAACCGCCACGCTTCCGATCGCCATGGCGGGCAGATCGTCGACGTGGAGCAGGGCGGAGCCCCTGAGCAGGCGCGTCACGGCGATCTCGTGCGTGTCTCGGGACCGGTGCACGTGGTGCAGGAGCCCTACGATCCGGAGTTCGGCCAGCACGCGCATGCGCCGGTGCTGATCCGTCATGTCGAGATGTTCCAGTGGCGCGAGATCCGCGTGGGTGGCGTCGTGCACTATGAGCAGGACTGGGTGGATCGCCCGGTCGACTCGCGGCGCTTTGCCCAGCCTTCAGGCCATGCGAATCCCGAGCGTTTCCCGATCGAGGGCAAGCAGTTCGACGCGGGGCAGGCGCAGGTTGGCAATTACACCCTGTCTCCGCCGCTGTTGCATGCGCTCCCGGGAGGCGATCCGGTGACGCCTGACGGCAAGACCTTGCCGGAGAACCTGGCGGCCAGTTTCTCGCTCAACGGCAAATATTTCACCACCAGCGTACATTCGGGCCAGCCGCGGCTGGGCGATTTGCGCGTGAGCTGGGAGGCGGTGCCGTCGCACGAGGTGACGGTGTTTGCCCAGGTCAGCGGCAATCAGCTGGTGCCCGCGGCAAGCGCCATCGATGGCAAGGGCTTCGACGTCCAGGTAGGCGATCGCAGGCTGGAGGACGTACTGCCCGATGTTCCCGCGCCACCGTCGTTTGCGTGGCTGCGCTGCATCATGGCGTTGCTGATGGCGATCCTGGGCGCGCTGCTGCTGTTGCCCGAGCGTCCGCAGACGCATCACGACCTGTTGTTGTCCGTGGGCAGCGGCACGCTGCTGGTGTGCGCGGTGGCCTGCGTGATGTGGCTGGGCACGGATATGTCGGTGGGTGGCCTGTGGTTCGGTGGGGCCCTGGCAGGCCTGGCGCTGGCGGTGTGGCGGCTGCGCGTCACCGCCAGGTGAGCACCCCACGCGGGGTTCGGCTCCCCCTCTCCATGGAGAGAGGGAGCCGGATGGGGCTTACCAGATCTTCACGCGCTGGTCTTCCGGGCGCCACATCGGTTGGCCCTGCTTGACGTCGAATGCCTGGTAAAAGTCCGGCACATTCGATAGCGGACCGTTGACGCGCCACTTGGCCGGGGCATGCACGTCGGCGAGCAAGCCGGTGCGCAGCTGCTGCTCGCGTTCCTGCGATAACCAGCCGAGCGCATAGCCAAGGAAGAAGCGCTGCAGCGGCGTGTAGCCGGCGATCTTCTCGCCCTTCTTGTATTGCTCGGTTTTCTTGAACGCGTCCAGGCCGATCATGATGCCGCCGAAGTCAGCGATGTTCTCGCCCAGGCTGGCCTTGCCGTTGATGTGCAGGCCGGGCAGCGGTTCGTAGGCATTGAACTGCTTCACCATCACGTCGGCGCGCTGCTTGAAGCGCTCGGCATCTTCCTTGGTCCACCAGTCCTTGAGGTTGCCCTTGGCATCGTACTGGCGGCCTTCGTCGTCGAAGCCGTGGGTGATCTCGTGGCCGATGGTGGAGGCGGCCACGTAGCCGTACACCACGGCGTCGTCGATCTGGTCGTCGGTGAAGCCTGGAATGATGAACTGCGCCGCCGGCAGCACAATCTCATTGTTGGACGGGTTGTAGTACGCGTTGTAGGTCTGCGGCGTCATCTCCCATTCGCTGCGATCCACCGGCTTGCCGAACTTGGCGACGGTGTCGTCGAACTCCCAGCGCGCGGCATTCATCATGTTCTGCGCGTACGACGTGCGGCCGATGGTGAGCTTGGAATAGTCCTTCCACTTGTCCGGATAGCCGACCTTCTTGGTGACGGCCTCCAGCTTTTCGTGCGCCTTGGCCTTGGTGGCGGGGCTCATCCAGTCCAGCTTGTCGATGCGCTCGGCATAGGCGGTGCGCACCGCTTCCACCATGGTGTTGTAGCGCTGCTTGGCGGCTTCGGAGAAATAATCCTTGACGTAGATGCGGCCCAGGATCATGCCGAGAGCCTGGTTTTCCGCACGTAGCGCCCGCTTCCAGCGAGGCTTCTGCTCCGCCTGGCCGTTGAGGGTGGTGCCGTAGAAGCTGAAGCGCTCGTTGTCGAAATCCTGGCTCAGGTAGCTGGCATAGGCGTCCACCAGATGCACGCGCATGTAGTCGCGCAGCACGGGCGCGGGCGTTTTCGACAGCAGCGCCTGCAGGCCCTTGAAGAACTCCGGCTGGCCGACAATCACCGTGCTGGCGGGCAACTTCCATCCGGCCAGGCGGGTATTCCATGCGATGGACGGCGTGTACGTCGAGGTGAGGTCCGCCGGTGCCATCTTGTTGTAGTTCTTCTCCGGGTCGCGCAGGTCGGCCAGCGGTCGGGACACCTTGGCGAGCGCGGTCTCGAAAGCCATCACCTGCTTGGCGCTGGCGGCGGCTTCGGCATCCGATTTGCCCAGCAGGTGGAACACGCGCTGCAGGTGGCCGACATAGGCGGTGCGCACCTTGGCGACACCCTTTTCCTGGTTGAAGTAGTAGTCGCGCTCCGGCAGGCCCAGGCCGCCCTGCCACAGGTGCACGGCCATCACGTCGCTCTGCTTTTCATCCTGCGAGAGGGCGAAGTCGAAGAACAGGCCGACGCCGATCTGCTGCAACGCGAAGGCCTCGTCCAGCGTGGAGTTCACGTCGTGCACGGCGTCAATGCGCGACAGCTCTTCCTTCAGTGGCGTGATGCCGAGCTTGTCGGCCAGAGGCTGGTCCATCGCGATGGTCCAGAAATCGCCCACCTTCTGTTCGTCGCTGCCGGGCTTGGCGCTCTTGTCGGCGGCGGCGTTCTCGCTGATCTTGCGCAGCTTGGCGTACAGCTCGTCCTGCACCACCTGGCCGATGCCCCACTGCGATTCCTCGGCCGGAATGGGGTGACTCTTCAGCCAGGCCCCGTTGGCGAACTCGAAGAAGTCGTCGCCGGGCTTGACCGAGGTGTCGATGTGGTCGGCCACCACGTCCGGCTTGCTGGCGGGGGCTACGGTTGGCGCGGCGGCATAGACGCTGCCGACGCATGCCGCGGCGAGTGTCAGCGCGAGCAGGCGCCGGCGCAGGATGGGCGAGGTCGCTTTCATGCGGTTGGTTCTCCTGACGGGAGGGTTGGGTCGTTGATGAAGCGCGCATGGCGCACACCCTGGCACTGGCTGCCCATCGGATACGCCCCCTGTGCGTGGTGGTTCAGACGCCTAACGCCAGTCGCGCGCCAAGATCCGTCAGCGGCGACACCAGCAGCAGGCGGGCAAGGATCAGCAGGATCATCACCGCCCAGGGCGCGAAGTCCAGCCCGCCCGCAGTGAGCTTGCCGCGCAGCGGGCGCAGCAAGGGGTCCACCAGGCCGCCGGCCAGGCGATAGACCGGGTGGTAGCCCTCGACCTGGAACAGGCTCATCAGGGACCAGATGAAGATCAGCACCACGTAGAACATGGCGATGAAATCCAGCGTGTCGGCGACCGACAGCACCAGCAGCCCGAGCACGTGCGGAAACAGCCCCAGCAGGGCGAACAGCACGATGCGCTTGACCAGCATCAGCAGCCACACCAGCAGCAGGGCCGCAACGTTGATGCGCCGCCAGTTGGGCAGCACGCGCCGGATCGGCGCCAGCACTGGATTGGTGGTGCGGTAGATGAACTGGCTCAGCGGATTGTGGAAGTCCGCGCGGCTGGCCTCGGCGAGCAGGCGCAGCACGAACAGCGCCGCAGCGGCACCGAAGGCCAGGTCGACCAGGAAGGAGATGGCGTTGACGAGGTAGCTCACGAGGGATCATCCAGGGCAGCGGCCAGCTCGGCGCCACGGCGCGTGGCGGCGGCCACGGCGCGGGCGATGATCTGGTGGAAATGGTCGGCGGCCAGGCTCTCGAGCGCGGCCTGCGTGGTGCCGTTGGGCGAGGTGACGCGCTGACGCAGCACGCCCGGGTCCTCGCCGGTTTCCACCAGCATGCGGCCGGCGCCCAGGCAGGTCTGCGCGGCCAGTGCGCGCGCTGCCTCGCGCGACATGCCCTGGGAGAACGCGGCATCTTCCAGCGCTTCCACCATGGCGAAGAAATAGGCTGGGCCGGAGCCGGAAATACCGGTGACCGTGTCGATCAGCGACTCGTCCTCGACCCAGCGGGTCAGGCCCACGGCATCCATGATGTGCTGCGCCTGGGCGCGTTGTTCGGGGCTGACCCGGCGGTTGGCGAAGAGCCCGGTGGCGCCCGCGCCGATCAGCGCAGGCGTATTGGGCATGCAGCGCACGATGGCCAGTGCGTGGCCGAACCAGCGCTCCAGCTGGTCGATGCGCACGCCCGCGGCGATGGAAATCAGCATCGGCCGCTGGCGGGCCAGCGTGTCGCGCAGCTCGGCATGGATGGCCGGCATGATCTGCGGCTTCACGGCCAGCACCAGCACGTCGGCCTCGGCAGCGGCGAGGCGGTTTTCGGCGTAACAGGCGATGGCGAAATCACGCCCCAGTTCCTGGCGTGCCTCGGCCCTTGGTTCGGCCACGGTGATGGACGAGGCGGCCACGCCGGTCTTGAGCAGCCCCCCGATCAGGCTGCGCGCCATGTTGCCGCCACCGATGAAAGCGATACGTGTCATGTAGGAGCCTTTCCTTACCCGTACGGACTACCTGAACTGGTAGGGGGCTACCTTACCGGACGCGGGCGCGCCCGTCCCGTGGCGTAAGGGGCGGAAGGGGGAGGCCGCCCGGGCACAATCTCCAACCTGGTCCGCAGTTTGCGGCTTACGGCTAAAGGAAAGACTGGTCGCCCGGCCTGCGCGGCGAGTAGTATCGGCCCGCTGCTAGGGGAACGGGGAATGGACCGGTCGAAGGGCATGGCGCCAGTGCGCCGCCTCGGCGCGTCCTGAAGAAACCCGCCCCGGCACCTGCCGTCCAGATGATCGGGTTCAAGGGGAAACCAGATGGATATCGCCGAACTGCTTGCCTTCTCGGTGAAGAACAAGGCATCGGACTTGCACCTGTCCGCAGGCCTGCCGCCGATGATCCGCGTGGACGGCGACGTGCGCCGCATCAATATTCCCGCGCTGGAGCACAAGCAGGTCCACTCGCTGATCTACGACATCATGTCGGACAAGCAGCGGCGTGACTATGAAGAATTCCTTGAGGTCGACTTCTCGTTCGAGATCCCCGGCCTGGCGCGCTTCCGCGTCAATGCGTTCAACCAGAACCGCGGTGCGGGCGCGGTGTTCCGTACCATTCCGTCCGAAGTGCTCACGCTCGAAGATCTTGCCGCACCGTCCGTGTTCCGCGACCTGATCGAGCAGCCGCAGGGCCTGATCCTGGTGACCGGGCCCACCGGCTCGGGCAAGTCGACCACGCTGGCGGCGATGGTCGACCACATCAACAAGAACGAATACGGCCACATCCTCACCATCGAGGATCCGATCGAATTCGTGCACACCTCGCAGAAGTGCCTGATCAACCAGCGCGAGGTCCATCGCGACACGCACGGCTTCAACGAAGCGCTGCGCTCGGCGCTCCGCGAAGACCCGGACTACGTGCTGGTGGGCGAATTGCGCGACCTGGAAACCATCCGCCTGGCGTTGACCGCCGCGGAAACCGGACACCTGGTGTTCGGCACGCTGCATACCAGTTCGGCGGCCAAGACCATCGACCGCATCATCGACGTGTTCCCCGCCGGCGAAAAGCCGATGGTGCGCTCGATGTTGTCCGAGTCGCTCCGCGCGGTGATTTCGCAGTCGCTGCTGAAGAAGGTCGGCGGCGGCCGTATCGCGGCGCACGAGATCATGGTGGGCATTCCGGCCATCCGTAACCTGATCCGCGAGGACAAGGTGGCGCAGATGTATTCGTCCATCCAGACCGGCCAGCAGTACGGCATGCAGACGCTGGACCAGAACCTGCAGGACCTGGTGAAGCGTGGCTTGGTGACCCGTCAGCAGGCGGCAAGCTACGCGCGCAACAAGGACATCTTCAAGGGTTGAGGGAACCGGGAATAGGGAATAGGGAATAGGATAAGCATGCAGCGCATCCGAGGCCCACGCGATTCCCGCTCTTCCGATTCTCCATTCCTTAATCACGATTCCCTTCCCGGGAGGGACTTATGAGCGACTTCGATTTCACCTCCTTCCTCAAGTTGATGGTGCACAAGAAGGCCTCCGACCTGTTCATCACGGCGGGTGTGGCGCCTTCGATGAAGGTGCAGGGGCGCATCGTGCCGATCACGCAGAGCCCCCTGTCCGCGCAGCAGTCGCGCGACATGGTGCTCAACGTGATGACGCCATCGCAGCGCGAAGAGTTCGAAAAGACCCACGAGTGCCAGTTCGCCATCTCGGCGCAGGGTGTGGGCCGCTTCCGTGTGTCGTGCTTCTACCAGCGCAACTGCGTGGGCATGGTGCTTCGCCGCATCGAGTCGAAGATTCCCACCATCGAAGAGCTCAGCCTGCCGCCGGTGATCAAGCAGCTGGCGATGACCAAGCGCGGCATCATCATCTTCGTCGGCGGCACGGGCACCGGTAAGTCCACCTCGCTGGCGTCGATGATCGGCTACCGCAACGCCAATTCGACCGGCCACATCATCACCATCGAAGACCCGATCGAATACGTGCACAAGCACGAGGGCTGCATCATCACGCAGCGCGAGCTCGGCATCGATACCGACAGCTGGGACAACGCGCTGAAGAACACGCTGCGCCAGGCGCCCGACGTCATCATGATCGGCGAAGTGCGTACGCGCGAAACCATGGAGCACGCGATCAACTTCTCGGAAACGGGCCACCTGTGCCTGTGTACGCTGCATGCCAACAACGCCAACCAGGCGATGGACCGCATCCTGCACTTCTTCCCGGAAGACCGCCGTTCGCAGCTGTTCATGGACCTGTCGCTCAACCTCAAGGGCGTGGTGGCGCAGCAGCTCATCCCCACGCCGGATGGCAAGGCGCGTCGCGTGGCGGTGGAAGTGCTGCTGGGTACGCCGCTGGTGCAGGACTACATCCGCCAAGGCGAGATCCACAAGCTCAAGGAAGTGATGAAGGAATCCACCAACCTCGGCATGAAGACCTTCGATCAGAGCCTGGTCGAGCTCTACCACGCGGGCGAGATCTCCTACGAGGATGCGCTTCGTCATGCGGACAGCTCCAATGAAGTGCGCCTGCGCATCAAGCTCGCCCAGGGCGGCGATGCGCATACGCTTTCGCAGGGCCTGGACGGTGTGGAGCTGGAGGAGACGAAGGATTCGCAGAACTTCAGCAACGGCCTGCTGCGCCGCTGAGTTTCCCACCCGGGATGCGATGCAAAGCGAAGGAGCCCGGAAGGGCTCCTTCGTCGTTTTGGGGATCGCCCGGAGTCTTACTTCGCCGTATCGCTGACGGCCAGGCCGCTGGTATCCACGCTTTTCACGCCCTTCACCTCTCTGGTGATCTGCGCGATCTTGATCTTTTCGGCGACGCTGCTGGCCGTGCCAGTCAAGCTCACGACGCCATCCTTCGTCGATACAGCCATGTCGCCGCTCTTGATGCTGCGGCTGGTGGCCAGTTCGGTTTTCACCTTCGTGGTGATCCACGCGTCGTCCGCCTTGCCTGGCACGGTGCGATCGGTCGATGGTTTGTCTTGCGCGCTTGCATCCTGCGTCGGTGGTGGCGTGGCCGCATCCTGGGCCTGCGGTTGGGCCACCGCGTTCTGGGCGGCAACGGGTGCGAATGGCGCGAGCGAGAAGGCAGTCATCAGCCCAGCGGCGATCAATGTCTTGCGGAACGGCTTGTTCGTGCGCATGGGGAATCTCCTGTAGTGGGGAACGCTGTCCATCGGACAGACGGGCGCCGCTGATCGCGGCATCCGCAGGTTCATGGCAACAGGCGTGGCATGAATTGAGGATGGCTGGCGCCAAATCGGTTCAGCGCGGAATGGCGCTTGGCAAGGGCACGTCGTTGCGACGTTCGAAGTTTGTTCTTCTCGCTAAGATCGTGGCAATTGTGATTTGCATCACAGGTGTGCCGTGAGAAAACGTGAGCTTTCTCTTCGCGCGCCGACGTGCGCGTAGACGCTTTCGATACGAAGGCCCGGTTAGCCTGCGCAAAGTGGTCCTGGCCCACGATCCGCGTCTTGTGAAATAGACGGCCATACGGCAAATTTGGAAGGCGAGGCACATTCCGTGCTGGCTTGATTTCGGGGGGAATCATGGCCGAGTTGGAGGTTCGGGTCGTATCCGAGCGCAGGGAAGGACTCCTGGTGGAACTGGGTCGCGTGGTGACGGAGCACGGGCACGTACTCGTCCGGCAGCGGCTGGTGCAGGACGCGCAAGGCGCTTGCCTCACCCTGATCTTGCGTGGCCCCGACGATCGCCAGCTCGCGCTGGAAGAAGCCCTGGGCACGCATCCGCGCGTGCTCAGCTTCGAATCGATGCGTCAGCAATATGCCGGAGTGGAAACGCTCGCGGCGCCCGTGGCCCCCGCATCCTTGCCGGCCGTTGCGGCAGCGGTCCCGGCGCGACCGCTCGCCGCGCCAGAGTCCGTGCCCATCACGGCCGGTGCCGACGTGGCGCGCGTCGAGCGCATGCTGCCCAATCTGGCCAAGGACTATCCGCGCATCTTTCCCTGGCTGATCAATCTCGACTACGCCGTGGCGGCGGAAGCCCGCGATGCGTCGCTTTATCTCGCGGGGCGACGCACGGGCGTGTGGGTGTACAAGCGCGACTTTTCCCTTGGCGCCAAGCTGGGGCTGGCAGATGCCATACGCCGCATCGCCTTTCCGGCATTGAAGGGGCTCGTCTCGGTGGAGCAGCACGACAACCAGCTGCACGTGCGCGGTTGTCCGCTCTGTCAGCCGGGCAATGCATCCGGCGGGCGTTTCTTCTGCGGGTTCATCGAAGGGCTGCTCGTTGAGTCGATGGAGGCGCGGGCGGTGTTCGTGCGCGAAACCAGCTGCCATAGCCAGGGCGCATCCATGTGCGTGTTCGACATATCCCACTGATCGCCGTCGACGGAGTGTGGTGGTGGTCGTTGGGCGTCCGTAGCCAACGAAGGGGGAAAACTTCATGCAAGACATGCATCAGCATTACAACGGAGTGCTGGTCGGGTTGTCCTATGTCGTATCCGTGCTGGGTTCGTTCACGGCGCTCCAGTTTGCCCTGGGCATCCCACTGGCCCAGAACGTCCGGCAGCGCTGGGGGGCCGTGCTCGCGGCGGGTGCGGCGATGGGTGGCGGCGCCATCTGGGCCATGCACTTCATCGCAATGCTCGCGTGCAACATGGGCACGCCAGTGACCTACGACATCACGCTGACGCTGGCGTCGGCGGTGCTGGCGATCGCGGCCTGCTCACTGGGCTTAGGGATCGTCGGTAGCGGAACGTTCCGCGTGTTCAACCTGGTGATCGCTGGTGTGCTGATGGGGCTGGGCGTGGCGGGCATGCACTACCTGGGCATGGCGGCGATGTTGTCGTCCGCCCATGTTTCCTACGATGGCAGCATCGTGGCCTTGTCCGTTGCCATCGCCATCGTGGCGTCGATGGCGGCCCTGTGGCTGGCCTTCAATCTGCGCGGCACGCTGCAGATGCTGGGCAGTGCGCTGGTGATGGGTGTCGCCGTGTGCGGCATGCACTACACCGGCATGGCGGCGCTGGAGCTGGGCCAGGGCGATACGTTGCCGTCGGGCTTCGAGCACGGCTTGCAGGGTCAGTACCTTGGCATGGTCATCTTCGCCGTGGTCGTGGTGTTGCTGGCGATTGCGCTGGGGTTGAGCATCGTGCGCCAGCAGCGTCGCGCGGCGCTGTCGATCTGAGCTGGCGATCCCTTCGCAGAACGAAAACGGGGCGCCTCTGGCGCCCCGTTTTCGTTTCCATCGTGGATGGACGGCTTACTTCAGTTCGGTCTGGCTGGTGATCACCAGGCCGTCGTTTGCCATGCGCATGTCGCCATTGAGCGACTTGATGCGCGCGGCCTGTGCTTCCATCGATTCGAACTGCGCCTTCGAGCGCTCGGCGGTTGCCTTGGCCGTGGCCTGGGCTTCCGGGTCGTCGGCCTGGGCGTTCGCGGTGAGTTCGGCGATGTGCTCTGCCTTCTCCGCCATGGCCTTCACCCACGCCTGGTACATCTCGCCGCTGAGGCTCAGGCGGCCGAACCGGCCCGCATCACCGGCGGCGGCATTGAGCAGTTCGCCCAGTTTCACGTCTTCGCCCTGGCCCACGGCCAGCGCCAGCGACTTCGGCCCCATGGCCGCCCACACCGGGGCGCCCAGCGGTGCGACCAGCTCCGGCGGCAGCGCCACGGGCTTGCCGTCTGCCGCGAGCTTCATCTGCTGCAGGCCCGGCGCGGCCATCTGGGCCATAGCGAGGAGGCCGGCCGGGTTGGAGGTGCCGATCAGGATGCGGCCGCTGAACTTCGGCATGGTGTCGTTGCTGCCGGCGTCGAAGCTGTCCAGCGCCACGCGCAGGCCGAGCAGGTCACCCACCGGCGGCACGGCGGCCTGCTGCGACATCAGGCCGATCTTGGAGAAGCTCTCGTTGAGATCGGTGAGCGTGGGGCAGGTAAACGGCTTGGCGGCCACGGCCTCCGCCTGCGCGCTCAGGAAGGTGCGCAGCTGGGCGACCGGCAGGGCGACGGTGATGTCGAACGGCGCGGTGCCGGCGGCACCAAGACCGGGCAATTCCACCTTCATGCCGCTGAAGGCCTTGGTGATGTCGTCAGCCAGTGCCACGTCCCAGCGGATGTCCTGGTGCTTCTCGTCAAGCTTGGTGTAGCCGAAGCTGACCGAGGGCACGCGCGAGGCGATGCGCGAGGCCTCGCCTTCGCACGCCGGCGAAACCTTGAGCTGGTTGGCCACCGGTTCGCCGGTCTTGCTGGATTCCGTTTCGGCGCGTGCCTTGATCAAGGCGTTGAAGAGCGGATCCTTGCCGCTGGCGGCCAGTGGCAGCAGGCGTGCCAGGTCGACCTGGCCGATAGCCCAGGGCTTGTAATCCTTGGCCTTGGCAAGCTTGTCGAGGCGGCCGTCGTCCTGCAGGTTCTTTTCCGGACGGTCAAGGCCGAAGGCCAGGCGCAGCGTGGCTTCCGGCGCATCGGCCGGCAGCACGGCGGCGACCGCCTGCTTGCCGACTTCGGCCATCACGATCTGCACGCCGCTGTCGGCGGCGACGTGCTTGCGGTAGTTCTGGCCGCCGACGGTGGCGGTGTCGAACGGCTTGCCGTAGGCGGCCTCGAGGCGGCCGACGAAGGCGTCGAAGGCCTTGGGGTCGGTCAGCTCAAAACGCGCCACCGGGGACAGGCCCAGGCCATAGAAGGCCGAGCGACCCTTGATGTTGAGGCCGGCGTTCTGCGCGAACTGCTCAATGGTCTTGCCGTCCAGCTCGGCGATCATCGCCTTGAGCAGGCGCGACAGGTCGGGATCTTTTTCCGCCATGTCGCTGGCGGTGGAGCGCAGCTGGGTCAGCTCCGACGGCAGCTGGGCATCGGCCTGGGCCAGCAGCGCCTTGCGCGTGTCGTCGTCGAGCACGTCGAGGTTGGCCACCACGTACGGCGTGTCCGCCGGTACGAAGGCGAGAGGGGCATCCTTGTCCTTGTGGTGGCATGCAGCCAGCAGGACACCGGCGAGGCCCAGCGCGGCAATGCGCGTCGTCGATCGCATGTCTAATCCCTTGAGTGAGGTGATATTGCGCCGCGCATTATGCCTGTATTTGCGGCATGACGCGGTGCGCCACGGCCGGCTGGCCGTGGCTGGGGGAGGTCGTCGGGACCCGGCTCGAACTTAGCGGCCCAGCACCTCGGCGAGCACCGCCATGCGCACGAACACGCCGTTGCCGACCTGCTCCAGGATGCGCGACTGCGGGCCGTCGGCCACTTCGGGGGCGATCTCGATGCCGCGGTTGAGCGGGCCCGGGTGCATCACCAGCGCGCCCTTGGCCGCGCGGGCGAGGCGACGGTTGTCCAGGCCGTAGCGGTTGAAGTACGCCGCTTCGTCGGGCAGGTCGGTGGCGGCCATGCGTTCCTTCTGCAGGCGCAGCATGATGATCACGTCGGCGCCCTCGACGGCGGCGTCGAAATCGTCAGTGAGCACGCAACCCGGGAATTCCGATTGATCCGGCATCAGTGCCTGGGGCGAGCACAGGCGGATTTCCTTGGCGCCCATCGCCTTGAGTGCATGCACATCCGAACGGGCGACGCGCGAATGCTTCACGTCGCCGCAGATCACCACGGTGAGCTTGCTGAAGTCAGGGCGATGCTGGCGGATGGTCAGCACATCCAGCAGGCCCTGCGTGGGATGGGCGCGGTTGCCATCGCCGGCATTGATCACCGACACGCCGCTCATGGCATGGCGCACGAGTTCCTCCGGCGTGCCTGACACCTTGTGGCGCACCACGATGGCATCCAGGTGCATCGCCTCCAGGGTGTGCAGCGTGTCGAACAGCGCTTCGCCCTTGCTGGTGGACGAGAAGCCGATGTCGAAGTTGATGACGTCCGCGCCGAGGCGGCGCGCAGCCAGTTCGAACGACGTGCGCGTGCGCGTGGACGGTTCGAAGAACAGGTTGAGGATGGTGCGGCCGTTGAGCAGTTCCAGCTTGCGCGTGCCATGAGCGCAACCGTCGCGCATGTATTCCGCACGGTCGAGCAGGCGCTCGATGGTCTCGCGAGGCAGGTTTTCCAGAGTGGTGAGGTGGCGCAGGCGAGAGCTCATGGCGGGCGGAAGTCCGTGCGGATGGTCAGTGACTGGTGGTTTCGGAAGCGAGCCAGCGTTCGAGAATCACCGCGGCGGCTTCGGCGTCGATCGTGGCGGCGTCGCTCTTCTTCTTCAGGCCGGCGGCGCGCGCGCTGGCGAAGCGTTGCGCGGCTTCCTGCGAACTGTAACGCTCGTCCGTCATGGCAATCGGCAGGTTGTAGCGCTGGCCGAGCTTGTCGGCAATTCGGCGCGCACGCTTGCTGGCCGGTTGTTCTTCGCCCTCGAGCGTCAACGGCAGCCCGACCACCAGGGCGTCGGGCATCCATTCCTTGCGGAGCGCATCGAGTCTTGACCAGTCGGGTTCGCCGTCGCGCACTGCAATGGCCGCAAGGCCGCGTGCGCTGCCGGTAAAACGATTGCCCACCGCGACACCGATCAGGCGGCTGCCTACGTCGAAGCCGAACACACAGCTCATGCGTGGCCCGCGTAGCCGGGCAGCTGCAAGGGATCAACGCCAACCAGCCCTGCGGCGGCGCTCCAGCGCTCTTCCAGCGGCGTGTGGAATACCACACGCTCATTCGCCTCGGCGGTGAGCCAGGTGTTGTCCTTCAGTTCCTGCTCGAGCTGACCGGCGCTCCAGCCGGCGTAGCCCAGTGCCATCACGGCGAGGCGCGGGCCTTCGCCGTGGGCCATGGCGATGAGGATGTCGCGCGAGGTCGTCACCGACCATTCGTCGTTGATGCGGTAGCTCGATTCCCAGTGGCCGGGCTCGCGATGAAGCACGAAACCACGCTCCTGCTGCACCGGCCCGCCGATCAGCACCGGCGCATCGGCCAGTTCAAGGTCGCTGCACTCCAGCTTCATCTGCGCGAGCACGTCGCCGAGGCGGTATTCGGAGAGCTGGTTCACCAGCAGGCCGACCGCACCGTCTTCATCGTGCTGGCAAATGAACGCCACCCCGCGCGAGAACGGCGGTTCGGCCAGGCTGGGCATGGCGATCAGGAACTGACCGGCCAAGGATTGCGGTTGAGGATGGGGGTTGGCCATGGGGGCATTGTAAGCCTTGCCGCCATCGCCTGCCTGTCTGCGGAAAACAGGTTAAGGGAGGTGAGGAAACAGCGACGAAGCCGCGAAGGCTTGGTGGTTTCCCTTCACCCGATCCTCACCTGCTGTGCAGCGTGTCATTGGGCATGAACTGCCACGTGCGCGTGATATTCAGCTCGTCGATCCGTTCCTTGTCCGGGGGCAGTCCCGGGAACGGGGCCGCCAGACGCACGATGCGTTGCGCCGCGGCATCCAGCAACGGCTCGCCGGAACTTTGAACCACTTCGATGCCCTTCACCGAGCCGTCGCGGTTCAGCGTGACCGTCATCAGCACGTCGCCATGCAGGCCGCGCCGGCGTGCCTCGTTCGGGTAGTTGAGGTTGCCCACGCGCTCCACGCGATCCACCCAGCCGCGCATGTAGGCCGCGTAGGCGTATTCCTTGGTGTTGGACGAGATGAACTTTTTCTTCGGCCGCTTGGCGTACTGCTGGCTCTGGTTGCGCACTTCGGCGGCCAGTTGCGCCATTTCCTGCTTGCGCTTGAGCTCTTCCGGCGAGTCGGGGAGATCCTGCGGCGTCTGCTCCAGCTTCGCGCTGTCGGTGTTGACGCTGTAGTGGCTGTTGCCGGTGGTGGTGAGCAGCTTGTCGCTGGTGGCTTCCTGCGGCCGGGGGGCGCTGGCCTCGACCGCCTTGGGCGCCACGCCGTTGGACGGGCGGGGCAGGTCGCCGGAGACCGGCTGCGACGGGCGGGCGGCCTTGTCGCTTTCGCCGCCGCCGCTGTTGTTGGCCTGGGCCAGGAAATCCGCCTTGTCCGGCGACTCGCGGTTGGCCACGTCCACCAGGGTGACGTCCAGCGTGGGCAGGCTGGGCTTGGCCTTCACATAGGTGAAGGTGATGCCCAGGATCACCACCCCGTGCAGCAACAGCGAGAAAAGCATCGTGGCGCCGAACATGTCGGCGCCGGTGCGGACAGCAGGTTGGCTCACGCGGCTCGGGTTCCGGATCGGTTCTGTTCGATGACGTCGAAAAGCTGACCGGCAATATTAAGCCCGAATTGCGCATCCAGTTCGCGCACACACGTCGGCGATGTGACGTTGATCTCGGTGAGGTAGTCGCCGATCACGTCCAGGCCCACGAACAGCAGGCCGCGGCGGCGCAGTTCCGGCGCCACCTGGGACACGATCCAGCGGTCGCGCTCGCTCAGCGGCACGCCCACGCCGCGCCCGCCCGCCGCCAGATTGCCGCGGAAGTCGCTGCCCTGCGGGATGCGGGCCAGCGCGTAGGGCACCGGCTCGCCGTCCACCACCAGGATGCGCTTGTCGCCCGAGGTGATCTCGGGGATGTACTTCTGGGCCATGGTGAACTGCTTGTGCTCGCCCTTGGGGCCGGCGGCGATCAGCGTTTCCAGCATGGAGTTCAGGTTGCTGTCCCCGGCCTTCACCCGGAAGATGCCGCGCCCGCCCATGCCGTCCAGCGGCTTGAGCACCACCTCGCCATGCGTCGCCACGAAGGCGCGCAGCTCCGCCGCGTCCCGGCTGACCAGGGTGGGGGCCATGCACTGCGGGAAGTGCAGGGCGAACAGCTTCTCGTTGCAGTCGCGCAGGGCCTGCGGGCGGTTGACCACCGTGACCCCGGCGCGCTCGGCCAGTTCGGCGACCATGGTGTCGTAGATGAACTGGGCGTCGACCGGAGGGTCTTTGCGCATCAGCACCACGTCCATCCCGCGCAGGTCGCGCCACTCCGGCTCGCCCAGCACGAACCAGCCCGACGGGTCGTCGCGCACGGAGAGGGGCGCCAGGCGGGCCCAGGGCTCGCCGCTGCGGATGGCCAGGTCGCCCTGCTCCAGGTAGAACAGGCTGTGGCCGCGCCGCTGGGCTTCCAGCAGCATGGCGAAGGTGGTGTCCTTGGCGATCTTGATCGAGCCGATCGGGTCCATCAGTACGGCGACCTTGAGGGCCATCGTCATTCTCCGGTAGTAGAGCGTCTTCACCATGCGCCTCCCGGCTCCGGCCGGGCGGCAGCATGGCAGTGTATGTCGTCCGGGGGAGGGAGATGGCGTTGATCGATCCAACGATCAAGTGATCCCGTCCAGGCGCCGGGCGGGCGGGATTGTCCTTGCAGGGAAACGTTGCCGACCAGCCCCGGGATCGGCTTTCCAGCGAAGGCAAACGCGTTGATTCAATGACGTAGGGCGCTTTACTTAAGATTTCAGCTTGACGTCACGTCGGGCAGGCGGTAAACAGCTACGCACGAATGCCTGCCGGCTGAACGTTAGCCGTACGTCATCACCGACGTACGGATTTGTGTCTTCCAAAGGGACCGCTACCAACGGTTGGCGGTCGCAAGGTTTACCTGAGCCAGGGGCGGGTCGCAGGGGGGTGTTGTGAACTTGAACATAAGTGGAAATGGCCTGGCCGGCCTCAAGGTCATGGTTATCGACGACTCGAAAACCATCCGTCGAACCGCCGAAACCTTGCTCAAGAAAGAAGGTTGCGACGTACTCACGGCCGTGGACGGTTTCGAGGCGCTTGCCAAGATCTCCGACCAGAAGCCCGCGATCATCTTCGTCGACATCATGATGCCGCGCCTCGACGGCTATCAGACGTGCGCGCTGATCAAGAACAACCCGCAGTTCCGCGGGACGCCCGTGATCATGCTCAGCTCGAAAGATGGCCTGTTCGACAAGGCACGCGGCCGCATCGTGGGCGCAGAACAATATTTGACCAAGCCGTTCACCAGAGACGAGTTGCTTGGTGCAATCCATCGACATGTCGTTACGGTTTAAGTCCGGCGACTACAGGGTCTGAGGGGGGCCTGTGGCCAATATTCTCATCATCGACGATTCGCCGACGGACGTGCGCGTGTTCACCACGCTGCTCGAGCGCGCGGGTTACCAGGTCGATTCCATCGGTAACGCCGAAGAAGGCATCGAGCGCGTGCGCGCTCAGAAGCCGGATCTGGTGATCATGGACGTCATCATGCCCGGCATGAATGGCTTCCAGGCCACCCGCACGCTCACGCGCGACCCGATGACGTCCAGCATTCCGATCGTCATGATCACCACCAAGTCGATGGAGACCGACCGCGTGTGGGGCCTGCGCCAGGGTGCGCGCGCCTTCATCACCAAGCCGGTCAACGAGAAGGACTTGCTGGCCTGCATCAACGACCTGTTGCCCAGCGCGGCGTGAGGCGACGATGAGCCAGACCGCCTCGCTCTTGCCTTTCGAAATCCTGGCCCACTACGAGCGTCTTTCGCTGGCGCATGCGTCGGGCACGCCGGAAAAGCTGGAGGCCCCCGGCCTCTGGCGCGGTATTGGTTATCGTGCGGGCAGCCGCCTGTTCGTCAGCGGCATCGACGAGATCAGCGAACTGCTGGCCGTGCCTTCCCTGACGCCGGTGCCGGGCACCCAGCCCTGGCTGCTGGGCGTGGCGAACGTGCGAGGCAACCTGGTGCCGGTCATCGACCTGGCACGTTTCCTGTTTGGCGAGCGCACGCAGTCCACCGAACGCACGCGACTCCTGGTCGTGCGCCAGGGCGGCGGCAGCGTGGCGCTGATGGTGGACGAAGTCTTCGGGCAGCGTACGGTCGATGCGGAGCAGCGCCGTCACTCCGAGCTGGAAGACGATCCGCGCCTGACCCGTTTTGTGGATGATCGCGTAGGCGAACAGCGACTGGCCGTGTTCAGCATGGGCAAGCTGGTTCGCGCGCCGGATTTCCGTCAGGCCGCGGCCTGACGCGCAACAGTTTGGACGACAAGTAGGACCGGCGCTGCTCCAGGCCGGAATCAGGGCGATGATCCGACGCTTTCGCCGGCAAGGGCGGCGAAGCGTAGAAGGGCGAGGTGAACGAAATGAGCACTACAGGGGGCGTGGGCAAGGAACGAGGTTATACAGGCCTCATCATCTTGCTCGTCATTGCGTTCGGTTTTACGGGTATCGACTTCGGCGCGCTGACCGTCAAGGGCGGCGAAGACGCGCAGGCGGTCGACCTGACCACACAGATCCAGGTGTTGTCGCAGCAGACCGCGAAGCTCGCGCTCGAAGCGGCGGACGGTAACGTCGACTCCTTCAAGGAGCTCGAAACCAACCGCAACACCATCGACTCGGCCATCCAGCGCCTCAACAAGGGCGACGAGAAGGGCGGCATCAAGCCCTATGCCGACAGCAATGCCACCCCGACCGGTCGCGCCGTCACCGCGCTCACCAATGCCTGGGGCCAGCTCGACGCCGACATCGGCAAGATCCTGTCGAACAAGGCGCTGGTGGTGGATTCGTCGCAGCGTGCCGCCACCCTGGGACGCGAACTGCCCCTGCTGAACTCCAGCATGGAGCAGGTGGTGAACATCCTGCAGCAGCACGGCGGCAGCGCGGAGCAGACCTATACCTCCGCCCGCCAGATGGTGCTGGCTGACCGTATGACCCGCCGCGTGCAGGAAGTGCTGCAGGGCGGCGACGCCTCGCAGCCGGCCGCCGACGGCCTGGCCCGCGACGGCCAGCTCTACGGCGCGGTGCTCAAGGGCCTGCTCGAAGGCAACACCGAAGTGGGCGTGCGCTCGATGGGCGACGCCAACGCGCGCAAGATCCTCACCGACATGCAGTCCCAGTGGGACAACCTGCAGGATCCGGTGGGCAAGCTGGTCAGCGCCGCGGGCAACCTCAGCGAAGTGAAGCGCTCCGGCAACCAGGCCTCGCTCGACTCGCAGAACGTGCTGCTGCGCGCGAACGAACTGGCCGACCAGATCCGCAAGCTGCCGACTCGCCGCCTGTTCCCCAACCTGTTGTGGGGTGTGCTGGGCGCGCTCGGTTCGGCGGCCTTCCTCGCCATCCTCGTGTTCCAGTTGATCGCCGACCAACGTCGCCGCCTGCAGGAGTCGGCCGAACTCAACCAGCGTAACCAGGAGGCCATCATGCGCCTGCTGGACGAAATGGGTTCGCTCGCCGAAGGTGACCTGACCGTCAAGACCACGGTGACCGAGGACATCACGGGCGCCATCGCCGACTCGGTGAACTACGCCATCGACGAGTTGCGCACCCTGGTGACGACGATTAACGAAACGTCGGAGCAGGTGTCGTCCTCCGCCCAGGAAACGCAGACCACCGCGCGCCACCTGGCGGAATCGGCGCAGAACCAGGCGCAGCGCATCAGCACGGCCACGGCCGCGATCAACCAGATCGCGAACCTGATGGACGTGGTGTCCAAGGACTCCGCCGAGTCGGCCGACGTGGCCGAACGCTCGGTGAAAATCGCTTCGCGCGGCGCCGAAGTGGTGCGCGAGACGATCTCGGGCATGGACTCGATCCGCGACCAGATCCAGGAAACGTCCAAGCGAATCAAACGCCTGGGTGAGTCGTCGCAGGAGATCGGCTCCATCGTGGAACTGATCAACGACATTGCCGAGCAGACCAACATCCTCGCCTTGAACGCCGCCATCCAGGCCGCGTCGGCGGGTGAAGCGGGTCGTGGTTTCGCGGTCGTGGCGGACGAAGTGCAGCGCCTCGCGGAACGCTCCGCGAGCGCGACGAAGCGAATCGAAACGCTGGTGCAGACCATTCAGTCCGACACCAACGAAGCGGTGAACTCGATGGAACAGACCACCGCCGAAGTGGTGGCCGGTGCCCGACTCGCGGAGGACGCGGGTAGCGCGCTGGGCGACATCGAGCGCGTGTCGCACGACTTGTCGGCGCTGATTCAGAACATCTCGACGCAGGCGCGCCAGCAGTCCACCGCGGCAACCGATATTTCAGTGTCGATGAATGCGATCCAGGAAATCACCTCGCAGACCTCGCAGGGCGCAAGCCAGACGGCCGACTCCATCGGTTACCTGGCCCAGCTGGCGAGCGACCTGCGTCGTTCGGTGGCGCACTTCAAGCTGCCGGGTTAAGTGGTTAGTTGGCTGATAACGATTTTCACAGGGGGCAACCTCGCCGGTTGCGTGACAAACCGTTACGTGGCCGCTGAGAGGGGCGCATGAGACTTCAAGACCATATCGATTTCACCACGTTGCAGTGGGTCAAGCCCGAGCTCGACGAGACGCTCGCCCTGGCCCGTGAGGCGTTGGAGTCCTACGTCGACAACCCGAACAACCGGGATGCGATGCGTTCCTGTGCGGACAGCCTGCACCAGGTGCACGGCACGCTGCGCATGGTCGAGCTATACGGCGCGGCCATGGTCACCGAGGAGATGGAAACACTCGCCATCTCCCTGCTCGAAGACCACGTAGCCCAGCGCGATGACGCTTATGCCGCGCTGATGCGCGGCCTGATGCAGCTGCCCGACTATCTCGAGCGGCTTTCCGGCGGCCATCGCGATGTGCCGGTGGTGCTGCTGCCGCTGCTCAACGATCTGCGTTCCAGCCGTGGCCAGCAGGCGCTGCATGAATCGGCGCTGTTCACTCCCAATCTCGAAGTCGTGCTGCCGGCTCAGGCGCCGGCATCGCTGCCTGAGGTCCAGGGCGAGCGCCAGCGCAATGAAGTCACCACGCTGCGACTGCGCTTCCAGCAGCAGTTGCTGTCGTGGTTCCGTGGCCAGGGCGGCGACCAGCAGCTCACGGGCATGATCCAGACACTGGACGCCATCACGGCGCGCTGCCACACCGTTCCGGGCCGTCGCCTGTGGTGGATCGCGGCGGGCGTGCTGGAAGGTGTGCAGCAGGGCGCGCTCAAGACCCAGACGGGCGAAGTGCGCCAGTTGATCGGCAAGGTCGACCGCAGCATCCGCCAGCTGGTCGAACACGGCGAAGCCAGCCTGCGTGGCGGCGATGCCGACGAACTCGCGCGCAAGCTTCTCTATGTCGTGGGCCAGGTCCGCCAGGGCAGCCCGCGCATGGAGCAGCTGCGCCAGACTTACGCGCTCGACGCGCTGCTGCCCGAGCAGAGCGAAGTCGAACACGCGCGCGGCTCGATGGCCGGCCACAACCGGGCCCTACTCGATTCCGTCGCCAAGGCACTGAAGGACGACCTGCTGCGCGTGAAGGAGTCGCTGGACCTGTTCCTGCGGCAGACCGACGCCGATCCCGGCCAGCTCGCCAACCAGACCGACATCCTTGAGCGCGTGGGCGACACGCTGGGCATGCTTGCCCTTGGCGTGCCGCGCCGCGTGGTGAACGAGCAGCGTCGCGTGCTCGAAGAAATCGCCAGCCGCGTGCGCGCGCCCGACGAAGAGCTGCTGCTCGACGTCGCCGGTGCACTGCTGTACGTGGAAGCCTCACTCGACGATCACATCGAAAGCCTCGGTGCGGACGGCGAAGTCGCCACCGAATCGCCGACTGCCATGCTGCCGCGCAGCGAGGCCCGCCACATCCTTGCCACGCTGATGCACGAGGCGACCGCCAACACCGGCAAGGTGAAGGACGCCATCGTCGCCTACGTGGAATCGGGCTGGCAGGCCCGCCAGCTCGCCGACGTCGGCGCGCTGATGGACGAAGTGGCCGGCGCCATGCGCATGCTGTCGGCACCGCGCCCGGCCGAGCTGGCCGAAGGCATCGGCCGCTTCGTGGGCAACGAATTGCTGGTCGATCGCCGCGTGCCCAGCACCGCGCAGATGGATCACCTGGCCGACGCACTCGCTGCGCTCGAGTACTACCTCGAAGCGGCACGCGAACACCGCGGCGGGCTGGAACACATCCTGGACGTGGCCGAGCACAGCCTGAGCAGCCTGGGTTACTGGCCGCCGCCGGCCGCCCGCGTGCCGTCCGGCGACGACATGGACGAAGCGCCGGAGCATGTCGCCCGCGCCGCCGACGCCGCGCTCGCCGCCGCCCTGGCCAACCAGCCGGATCTGTCCGAGAGCGTCAGCGTCGCCCATGGCGATGACCTTTCCGGCCTGATCGTTGGGCACAGCGAAACGCCGCATCCCGAACCGCAGGAGATCACCGGGCTGCGCCTGGCCGATACGGTGCACGTCACGCCGCAGGAGCCGGTGCACGACGGCCAGGAAGACTGGATCGAAATCGAGGAAGAGATCGTCGAGGAAGTACCGGTTGCCGGTGCCTCTGCCATCGACGCCGGTTTCCAGTCGAGCACCGCGGGTATCGACGACGACATCCGCGACATCTTCCTGGAGGAAATGCAGGAAGAAATCGACAACCTGCATGCCGCCCGCAAGACCTGGCTGGCAGATGTACAGCAGCTCGACGCGCTGACCTCGATCCGCCGCTCCTTCCACACGCTCAAGGGTTCGGGCCGCCTCGTCGGCGCCACCCTGCTCGGCGAGTACGCGTGGAAGGTGGAGAACATGCTCAACCGCGTGCTGGACCAGTCGGTCCCGCCGAACGAGGGCGTGCAGGAAGTGGTGACCGCCGCCATCGACGCGCTGCCCCAGTTGCGCGCCGCCCTGATGGGCGAGGGCGCGGTGACCGCGCCGGTCGCGGCGATCGTGGAGATCGCCGAGCGCCTGTCCTCCGGGCAGATCGACGCGCGACTGGCCGACGTGGCGACCTCCGGTGCGACCGAAACCGTGCGCCGTACCGTCCGTCGCCGCGTGCCACGCGTCCACGTGGCGGCGGATGCCATTCCCGCCGCCAGCCTGGCCGATATCGAGACGTCGCATGTCGCGCCGGCCGTGCCGGAGCCCGCACACGACCTGATCGAAGCGCCGGTGATGCCGCCGATCGATCCGGTGCTGCTGGAGATCCTGCGCAGCGAAGTGGCGCAGTACCTGGCCACCATCCGTACGGCGATCAACCGCGTCGACGGCGAGCTGCGCGTGGAAGACAGCCTGCTGCGCGCGGTGCACACGCTGCACGGCGCCATCGCCATGGTCGACATTCCGCTGCTGACCCAGCTGCTGTCGCCGCTGGAAAGCCTGCTCAAGCGACTGCGCGCGGCCAACCTGCCGCTGTCGCCGGAAGGCGTGCTGCTGCTCAGCCAGAGCGCCGACGCCGTCGATCACGTGATGAACCAGTTCGACGCGCCGTCGCCACAGTTGCCGGACCTGTCGGGCCTGATCCATCGCCTGACCGAACTGCGCGACAGCCAGCCCGAACCGAAGGTGGCGCACGTCCTGTTCGAGACGCCCGCCGACGGTCACGACGAGGTTTTGCCGCACGCGATCGATGCCTCGCACGAAGAATCGCTGGCCGCCTCGTTGGACGAGGCGCTGTCGGACGCCGCGCTGCCGGTCGAACATGTCGAACTGGCGGCGCCGCCTGTAGCGCCCGAAACGGACGAATACGCCGACGAACTGCTCGCCGCGCTGGGTGAATACGATCTGGACGCGCACCTGCCGGCTGCCGAGCCGCTCCCGCAGGCGCCGGAGCATGCTGCCGTCCATCCGGCGGAAGACGACGAGTTTGCCGACATTTATGCCGAGCTGATCGGCGAAGCCGAAACGCTGGAGATCGGCCCGGTACCGGGCGAGCACGCCGGCGTGCCTGAGTTGACGCTCGAGGAAACGGAATCCGCCGTCGAGGCCGAGCCTGTTGCGCATCACTTGGTCGAAGAGGTCGAGGTGCCGCACGTCGCCGAGACGACCGAAAGCGAGCACCTTCCGTCTGGCGAGGCGCCGGCCCCGATCGACCATCTGCCGATCGAAGAGATCGAGCTCGAAGCGCCGGCAATCGAAATTGCCGACGAAGAAGTCGTGCTGGAAGCTCAGGCGTTGGACGAGCCGGAACCGGAGACGGCCGTGCATGGGCACGAGGCGTCGGAGCCGGAGGTCATCGAGCCGGTGAGCGACATGCCCGAGCCTGTGGCGATCGGGCACGCGGTCGAATCGTTGCTGGCCCAGACGCCGGAAGCCGAGGTTGCTGCGCCGCACGCAGCGCCGGAAGCACCTGCGGTGCCGGAAGTGCACGCGGAGGCCGACGCACCTGCCGCACCGGAAGCACCGGTCGATGAAACGGCACAGCTGTACAACCAGATCGACCCCGATCTGCTGGAGATCTTCGTCGAGGAAGCGCGCGAGATCCTCGATCACTCCGACGGCGTGCTGGCGCAGTGGCGCGCGGAGCCGGCGGCGATCGAGCATCTCGGCGAGATCCAGCGCGACCTGCACACCCTCAAGGGTGGCGCGCGCATTGCCGGCCTGGTGCCGGTGGGCGACCTGACGCATGCCATCGAAACCGCCCTGGAGAAGCCGCTGCACGCGGACTCGGCGCACATCGGCGAACTGATCGCCGCGCTGGAATCGGGCTTCGACCAGTTGCACGGCCTCGTGCAGCTCGTGTCGCAGGGCCGCCCGGTGCCGTACCCGCAGGCGGTCATCGATCGCTTCCTGGGCATGGCCGGCGAAGGCAGCGGAAAAGCCGAGCAGGCGCCTGCCGCGGAACCGGCCAACGTCGTGCCGTTCCCGGCACGCATGGCACCGCTGCCGGAACTCCTGCCGGAAGAACGCGACGATGTGCCGAGCGCGCCGCAGGAACAGATCCGCGTTCGCGCCGAACTGCTCGACACGCTGGTGAACCATGCGGGCGAGGTGGCGATCTACCGTTCGCGCCTGGAGCAGCAGGTCGCCGGTTACCGCTTCAACCTGGTCGAACTCGACCAGACCGTGCAGCGTCTGCGCAGCCAGCTGCGCATGATGGAGATCGAAACCGAAGCGCAGATCATCGCGCGCTTCCAGCGCGAGCATCGCGAAGCCGGCATCTCGGTGTTCGACCCGCTCGAGCTCGACCGTTTCTCGCAGTTGCAGCAGTACTCGCGTGCGCTGGCCGAGTCGGTGTCCGACCTTGTGTCCATCCAGGGCATGCTGGACGAACTGACCCGTCAGGCCGAAACGTTGTTGATCCAACAGTCCCGCGTGAGTTCGGAGCTGCAGGACGGCCTGCTGCGCACGCGCATGCTGCCCTTCGACACCATGGTGCCGAACCTGCGCCGCACGTTGCGCCAGGCCGCGCAGGAAGAAGGCAAGGGCGCCCAGCTGTACGTGGAAGGCGCCCACGGCGAAATGGATCGCAACCTGCTCGACCGCATCAAGGCGCCGTTTGAGCACATGCTGCGCAACGCCGTGGCGCACGGCATCGAGTCGCCGGCCGATCGCCGCAAGGCGGGCAAGCCGGAAGAAGGCGCCGTGCGCATCCGCGTGGCGCGCGAAGCCACCGAAGTGGTGGTGCGCGTCACGGACGACGGCCGCGGCCTGGATCGCGATGCCATCCGCAAGCGCGGCGTGGAGCGTGGGCTGATCCGCGCCGACGCGCGCATCAGCGACGACCAGGTGCTCGCACTCATCACGCAGCCGGGCTTCTCCACCGCCAGCACCGTGACCCAGCTCGCCGGCCGCGGCGTGGGCATGGACGTGGTGGCGAACGAAATCAAGCAGCTCGGCGGTGCGCTGTCGATCGAATCGAAGGAAGGGCAGGGCACCACTTTCGTGCTGCGCCTGCCGTTCACGCTGGCGGTCACGCAGGCCATCCTGGTTCGCATCGGCGAGGCCACCTTTGCCATTCCGATGACCTCGGTGCAGGGCGTGGCGCGCATCAGCCCGGCGGAACTGGCCGAGCGCATGGCCGATCCGGAGCCGACCTTCCCGTACGGCGGCGAGAGCTTCGACATCCATGAGCTGTCCGCCCTGCTGGGCATTTCGGCCAGTCACGTGGCCGACGAAGAACAGATCCCGCTGCTGCTGACGCGCTCGGGCGATCTGCGCGCCGCGATCCGCATCGATGCCGTGATCGGCTCGCGCGAAATCGTGGTGAAGTCGGTCGGTCCGCAGATCAGCTCGGTGCCGGGCATTCTCGGCGCGACCATCATGGGCGATGGCTCGGTGCTGATCATTCTCGACCTGGCGCCGCTGGTGCGCCACGGTACCGCCCGTCGCCAGGCTCGCCTGGACGAAGGCCTCAGTGCCGTGGCCACGCCGGTGGTGGAAGAGACGCGCGTGCGTCCGCTGGTGATGGTGGTCGACGACTCCATCACCATGCGCAAGGTCACCGGCCGCGTGCTGGAGCGCCACGAGTACGAAGTGGCCACCGCGAAGGACGGCGTCGACGCACTCGAAAAGCTGCACGACCGCGTGCCCGACCTGATGCTGCTCGACATCGAGATGCCGCGCATGGACGGTTACGAGCTGGCCACGCAGATGAAGGCCGATCCGCGACTGCGCGACGTGCCGATCATCATGATCACCTCGCGCACCGGCGATAAGCATCGCCAGCGCGCGTTCGACATCGGCGTGGACCGCTACCTCGGCAAGCCCTACCAGGAGGCCGAATTGCTCGCGCAGATCGGTGAGGTGCTCGACCAGCGTGCCACGGAGTCGTTCAATGGCTGAAACGGCGACTGCGGTAGCGTTGTTGTTCGATGACGGGGAGCTTGGCGGGCAATTGCGCGAAGCACTGCGGGAACGCGGTGCGAGGATCGTGCACGAAGGTCCGCTCTCTACCTTGAGCAGGCAGATGATCGACACCACCGGCGCCGAAGTGCTGGTGGTGAACCTGGACGAAGAGGCCGACGAGGACATCGACCGTCTCTACGACGTGATCGACGGTGACCGTCCGCGCGTGGTGTTCAACGATGCTGCCGCGAGCCGTTTGCTGGACGGCTGGGATCGTGCGCGCTGGGCGCGCCATCTTGCCGTGAAGGTGATGGCGCAGGGCGATCTCGACCCGCCGCGTCCGCTCGACGCGCCGTCCGTGCCCGAAGTCGTGGCGCCCGTGGCGGTGGATGCTGCCGATGTGGCTCCGGTGACGGGGTTCCAGGCGGCGTCGGAGGATCTTGTCGCACCCGTGGTGGCGATCGAGCCACAGGCCGTGCACGCCACGGAAGTGCAGTCAGAGTCGCTGGCGGCCGAGCTGGAAGCCTTGTTGGCCGCCGATGAACCGGTTGCCGAGGATCAAGCCGCGTCGCTATCCGCGCACCAGCCGATGCACGATTCGTTGCACGTCGACGACTTCGCCGCGCTGAAAGACGTGCCGCTGGTGGTTGACGAGGCGTTCGGCTCCGGCCTGACATTCAACGCGGAGGACGAACTGCCTCCGCTGCATGACGGTGATTTTGCCGCATTCGCCGCTGAGCCGATCACTGCGGACCATGATTTCGGATCCGGCCTGAAGTTCGATGCCCATGCCGAGCTGCCGCCGTTGCACGACGGTACGTTCGGGCTGGATACGCTTGCCACGCAGGGCCACGCTCCGATCGACGAACCCTTGCAGGCTTCGGGTTCCCGTCAGATGCCGTCGTTCCAGCTGGATCACCTCGCACTCGCACCGCTCGACGAGTCGTTCATGTCGTCGGCGTCCAAAAGCAAGGACACGTCGACATCGTCGTTGCTGGACCTGGCATCGGGCTGGTCGTTGGTGGACGACAGTGATGCACCGGCACCCGCCCCGGCTCCGGCTCCGGCTCCGATGGCCGCAGCGGCAACCGCAGCGGTGACCGCGACCGAAACCGAGGTTTTGCCGGCGGAGCCGGTGTCGTTCGGTATCGAAAAGCTGAGCGCCGCGGATTTCCTGGCCCCGGAAGGCGGCGAGGAAGGGGGCTCCATCATCCAGCCCGGCATGAAGCTGGAGCTGGTGTCGATGGAAGAAGCGCTGGCGCCCAGGGAGTTCGACGGCGGCGGCAACGAAATGGTGTTGCAGGAGCTGGAGGGCGCGATTGGCCGCCTGCTCGTGTTGGGTGCGGCGGCCGACAGTCTGGAAGCGGTGTGCTCGTTCCTGTCGATGCTGCCGACCAGCCTGCGGGCCGCGGTGCTGCACGTCCAGCATCTGGGCGGCAAGAGCGCCGAGGCACTGTCGGAAACGCTGACGCGTTACAGCGAATTGCCGGTAAAAGTGGCGGCGCCCGGCGTGCGAGCCCGTGTGGGCGAGGTATTGGTGGTGCCGAACGGCCAGCAGGCGCGGATACACCGCGATGGTCGCGTGGATCTGCACCCGCTGGAGAACGACGACGTGCGCAGTTCGCCGATCGATGCCAGCTTCACCCTGGCGGCCAACGTCTTCGGCCGCAATGCGCAGGCCATCGTGTTCGCGGGCCAGGCCAACGATGCGCTGGGTGGCTGCCAGGCCATCCATGATCGTGGCGGCCAAGTGTGGATCGAGTCGTCGGATGGCCAGTTCGCCGATATGGTGCACGGCATCGAGGCCGAGCGCCTGCATAGTTATTCGGGTACGCCGGCCGAGCTGGCGGCGCGCCTGGTGGAAGAGATGTCGATGGAGGGCCGGCGATGAGCGATTTGCCACTACCGCGTGAAATCCGTTGCGTGCTGGTGCCGGTCGGCAACCTGCGCTTGCTGCTGCCGAATGCCACTGTGGCTGAAGTGATCACCATGCCCTCGCCCGAGCCGGTGGAGGGTTCGCCTTCGTGGTTGCTGGGGCGTATCGCATGGCGTGGCTGGCGCGTGCCGCTGGTGTCGTTCAACACGCTGGCGGGTGCCGGCGAGGGTGACAGTGAGCAGGCGGTGCGCGTGGCGGTGCTGAAGGCACTGGGTGGCCATGCGGACCTGCCGTTCATTGCGATGGTGACGCAGGGTTTTCCGCGCCTGACGACGCTCAATGCGGAGTTGATCATTCCCACGCATGATGGGGCGCCGTTGCCGCCGGGTGTGCGTGCGCAGGTGCTGGTGCGTGATGACATCGCGGTGATTCCGGATCTCGAGGGCATCGAGGCGGAGTTGGTCGAGTTGCTCGAACTGGCGAGCTGAGCCGGGCATGGCATGACCCTTCGATGCTCTCCCCTTTATGGGGAGAGGGAGAGGGGCAACGGGCAACGGGCAACGGGCGGTCTAGCCTCACGGCTTCATAGATGCCGTCATCCCTGCGAAGGCAGGAGGCGCTTTTCAACAGCCGAAGGGCTGGTCATCCAGTGACTTTGCTCTCTATGGCCTGGGGCCTTCGGTCGCCATGATTCCGCGAGCTGGCCGCTTACGCAGCGGGCGTTTCGACCTCCTGCCGGAGGCCGAGTCACTTTTCTTTTGTTGGCCCAAAAGAAAAGTAACCCAAAGAAAATGGCCTGAAGAGCTGGCAGCATTTCGTTGGGATAAGCCCGAACGCTCGAGGAACGTTGCTACTTGGCCACCTTCGCCACTACACAGCGGGTACTTCCAAGCGCTTCGCAACGCGCCGTGGCGGCGAGGGCTTAACGCGGAGCGTCGTGCCGCTGCGCGGCACCGCCTTCCGTGCCCCTAGGCCGTTCACGCCGAACATCACCCACCGCTCGTCCTCTCTCTCTTGGAAGCTGGTCGGACGAGGAGCAGCAGCACTCCATCGCGCTCAAACATCCCCATGCAACGCTTGCAGCGCCGCGAGCGCGGCAAGCCCGGCCGTCTCCGTCCGCAGAATCCTCGGCCCCAGGCGCAGGCCAATAAAGCCGGCGTCGGTCAGCGCCGCCGTATCGCGTTGGCCCAGCCCACCCTCGGGGCCGACCACCAGCACGCCACCGGTCGCCGGGAACTTCAGCTCGCCCGGACGCTGCGTGCCCTCGGGCAGCAACGCCAGGCGCAGCGCGCCGTCCTGCGGAAGCTGCCGCAGCCACTGTTCCAGCGGCACGGCCGGCAGCACTTCGGGCACGCGGGCGCGGCCGCTTTGTTCGCAGGCGCTGGCCACCACGGCTTGCCAGTGGGCGAGTCGTTTTTCGGCGCGGCCAGCGTCCAGTTTCACTTCCGAACGTTCGGTCAGCAGCGGCACGATGCGCGCCACGCCCAGTTCGGTGGCTTTCTGCACGATCAGGTCCATCTTTTCGCCACGGGCGACGCCCTGGGCGAGTGTCAGCGGCAGGGG
This sequence comes from Dyella japonica A8, assembly GCF_000725385.1. Lineage (NCBI taxonomy): Bacteria > Pseudomonadati > Pseudomonadota > Gammaproteobacteria > Lysobacterales > Rhodanobacteraceae > Dyella > Dyella japonica. The sequence continues at coordinate 1,888,291 of NZ_CP008884.1, forward strand.
GGATTCGTTGGCGACGGCCTGGGCGGCTTCCACCCGGACGTTGACGTCGCGCTTGCCCACCGACTGGATCACGGCGGGGTAATCGTGGCCGTCGCCGTTGAACAGGGTGATGGGCGAGCCGGCCGTCAGTCGCAGCACGCGCGCCACGTGTTCGGCCGCCTGGGGTGGCAGGCCCAGTTCCTGGCCGACGGTGAGCGGTTGGTCGACGTGTATGCGAATCGTGCGCATGAAGCGTTTTGGCAGGGTGGAAAGGCAAAAAGCATAGCCGACCGGCACGGCATCGTCCCATGGTGGCTGCGACCGTTCGGCTGAACGAGGGGGAGATGCCGCGTTGGCGGCATTTGCCAGCCGGGCGGTGCCGGCGCAGCATGTGCATATCCCCCTAATCTCCGGAGGTGGGCCATGGTCAGCAAATCCCTTCTCGTCCTTGCCATCGCGCTGGGTGTCACCTCGGTCGCCATGGCACAGCAGGAACCGGCCGCCGGTGCGACGGACCCGTCAAGCCAGCAGCAGAATGCGGTGCACAAGGATCCGTCGCAGACCCCGCTGAAACCCGGCAACCGCAATTGCATCCAGAGCACCGGCAGCCTGATTCCGGCCAAGCCGGGCACCTGCCTGCCAGTGGCGGGCCGCAGCTACACCCAGCAGGACATCCGCAACACGGGTCAGCAGGATACGGGCCGGGCGCTTGAGCAACTGGACCCGAGCATTACCGTCCGCGGTCACTAAGCAACAGCGCGCTCGATGCCGGCGATGGCGGTATCGACCAGATGATCGATCTCGTCCGTGCTCACGACGTAGGGCGGCATGAAGTAGATGATGTCGCCCAGCGGGCGCAGTAGCGCCTCGTGCTCGAGTCCATGCAGGTAGACGCGCAGGCCACGCCGTTCCAGTGAGGGGAACGGCGTGCGGGTGGTTTTGTCTGCGACCAGTTCCACGGCGGCGATCATGCCGGTCTGCCTCACGTCCGCCACATGGGGATGATCGCGTAACGGCGCCAGACGCTTGGCCAGGTGCGCGGACAGTACGCGATTGCGCTCGAGCACGGGCTCGTCGCGGAAGATCCGCAGCGTTTCCAGCGCCACGCGGCAGGCGAGCGGGTTGCCCGTATAGCTGTGCGAGTGGAGAAAGGCCTTGCCCGCGCTGTATTCGGCGTAGAACGCCTCGTAGACCTGCGTGGTGGTAAGCACCGCCGACAGCGGCAGGAAGCCACCGGTGAGGCCCTTGGACAGGCACATGAAATCCGGCGCGACATGGGCCTGCTCGCACGCGAACAGCGTACCGGTGCGTCCGAACCCGACGGCGATTTCGTCGGCGATGAAATGCACGTTGTAGGTATCGCAGAGGCGGCGCAGGCCGGCGAGGTAATCGGGGTGGTACATGCGCATGCCGCCCGCGCATTGCACCAGAGGCTCCACGATGACGGCGCACACTTCGTGCGCGTGTTCTTCCAGCAGCTGCCGGAGTTCATCGAGTCGACGCTGTGCTACGTCGCTGGCGCTTTCGCCCGGATGCGCCTCGTACGTGTCCGCCGAAGGCGCCAGGATCGGCGTGAGCAGCAGCGGCGCATACGTCTTGCGGTAAAGGGCCACGTCGCTGACCGAGAGCGCGCCCAGCGTTTCACCGTGGTAACTGCCGGTGAGCGCGATGAAGCGGGTCTTCTCGCCGTGCCCCTGGTTGAGCCAGTAGTGGAAGCTCATCTTCAGCGCCACTTCGATGGCGGCCGAACCGTTGTCCGCGTAGAACACCCGATCCAGCCCGGGCGGTGTCACGCGCACCAGCTCCTCGGCCAGGGTCACCGCGGGCTCATGCGTAAAGCCGGCGAAGATCACGTGCTCCAGCGTGCCGGCCTGCTCGGCGAGCGCCGCCGCCAAGCGCGGGTTGGCATGGCCGAACAGGTTGGTCCACCACGAGCTGATGCCGTCCAGATAGCGGCGGCCGCTCGTATCGATGAGCCACGCACCCTCGCCACGGGCGATCGGCACCATGGGCACCGTGCGGTGGTCATACATCTGCGTGCAGGGATGCCAGAGCAGGTCAAGGTCGCGACGTACCAGTGCGTCGCCAGCAGGAAATGCGTTCATCGGGCTATGATCGGCGTTTCGAGCGTGCTCGCTCAAGTCTTGCATCCTGACTGGGAGCCGATTTGAAGGTCTGGCGTACCGCACTCATTGGCCTTGCGACCCTGCTGCTGGCGGGTTCGGCGATGGTTTGGTTCCTGCCTGCCCGTTGGGTGCTCCCATGGCTTCAGGCGCGGCTGAATGGCGCGCAGCTGCATGACGTCAGCGGTCTTGTGTGGGATGGCCGGGCCGGGCAGGTGGTGACGGCCAAGGGCGAGGGCCTGGGGGCGCTGCAATGGCAGCTGTCGCGCCTGGCCTTGCTGGGTGACAACCGGTTGCATGTGGAACTGCATGGCCCGCGCATCGATTTCGCGGGCAACATGACCGGCAGGCAAAGTTCGGAAGCCGTCTGGACGGACGTCCAAATGCGCCTCGACCTCGACGTATTCGGCGCGGCTCCGCTGGTACTGGGCGGCTTGCCGCGCGGCACGCTGCGGGCGACCGCAAGCCGGATCCAGCTGCGCGGCGGCTGGCCGTGGTCGCTGGATACGCGCGTGCAATGGCAGGACGCCCTGCTGCGCGTGCCCCGGCAACAAGATCTGCCGCTGGGCAACCTGCATGCGGATCTGCGCGCGGTGAACGGCGTCATCGAGGGCCATCTGCAGGACGAGGGCGAAGGTCCGCTGCGCATCGATGGCCGCCTGCAGTTCAGCCCCCTCGCGCGCCGCTTCATCGCCGCGGCCGGGGCCAGGGGCCAGCAACCGGAGCTGCAGCGCTGGCTGACAGCCTTCGGCACCACCGACGCCGAAGGCGTCACGCACATCAACTACAGCGGTGGCCTTGCCGCCGCCATCCACGGGGAGAAACGATGAGCGGACTGGACCTGCCCAAGGCGCTCGACGCCGCCCGCGAGGCCGCCGAGGCCGCTGGCGTGGTGCTGAGGCACTACTGGCGCAAGGGTGTGGCGGTGGAACTCAAGAGCGACGACACGCCGGTCACCGTGGCCGATCGCGAGGCCGAGCTCGCCATCCGCGAGATCCTGCAGAAGGCGCTGCCGCAGGCCTCGATCTACGGTGAGGAATTCGGTCGCGACGACGACAACCACGACCTGCTGTGGATGGTCGATCCGCTGGATGGCACCAAGAGCTTCGTGCGCCGCACGCCGTTCTTCTCCACGCAGATCGCACTGATGCACCGTGGCGAACTGGTGCTGGGCGTATCGAGCGCGCCGGTGTATGGCGAAACCATGTGGGCCACGGCGGGTGGTGGCGCGTGGTTCGACGGCGAGCCGGTCCGCGTGGCCACCACCGACGAGCTGGCCAAGGCTTCCATCTCCACCGGCAACGTCAAGACACTGACCCGGGATGCACGCTGGCATGCGCTCGGCGCGATGATCCGCGACAGCAACCGCATCCGCGGCTATGGCGATTTCTGCCATTACCACCTGCTGGCGCGCGGCGCCCTGGATTTGGTGATCGAGTCCGACGTGAACATCCTCGACGTGGCGGCGCTGGCCGTCATCGTGCGCGAGGCGGGCGGTGTCTTCACCGATCTCGACGGCAAGGCGCCCACGCTCGACACCACCAGCGTACTGGCGGGCACGCCGGCCATTCACGCGCTGGCGCTCGATCGATTCTCGACACCGCATTGAGGAACCGTCATGGACGACCTGATCCCCGTTTACTCCGTCCTCGTCGGCACCGTGCCGATGTTTGTCGCCGCCATCGTCGGCATCGTGATGGCGGGCGTGTACTGGGCCCGGGCGCGCAAGCCGGCCCTGCTTCTGCTGGTGGCCTGCGTGCTGCAGGTGTTGCTCATTCTTGCGCAATCGATGATGACGGGCTGGTACATCCCCCACCTGATGCATGAGGGCACGATGTCCACGACCCAGTTGTTCATCACGCTATGGGCCGTGGCCAGCAGCCTGCTTCAAGCCATCGCCCTTGGCCTGATGATCTGGGCCGTGTTCAGCGGCCGCAGCCACGCCGCGCCGACGCCCCGCTGACCCGCGCGCTACAATCGACCGATGCGAAAGCCACCGATCATCCATGCCACCCGGGACGTGCACGACAGCAGCTTCCTGCGCGTCGAGCAGCTCGATCTCGAATTCTCCAATGGCGAGCGCCGCACCTACGAGCGCCTGAAAGGCAGTGGCCTGGGTGCCGTGATCATCGTGCCGATGATCGACGATGAGACCGTGCTGCTGGTGCGCGAGTACGGTGCGGGCGTCGGCCGCTACGAGCTGAGCCTGCCCAAGGGGCGCCTGGACCGCGACGAAACGGTAGAGCAGGGCGCCGACCGCGAGCTCAAGGAAGAAGTCGGCTACGGCGCACGCAAGCTCCGGATCCTGCACAACCTGTCGCTGTCGCCGTCGTACATGACCCACATGGCGCACGTGGTGCTCGCGCAGGATCTGTATCCGGAACGGCTGGAGGGTGACGAGCCCGAGGAACTCGAAGTGGTTCCCTGGAAGCTGGCTGACCTGCATACCCTGGTCGCCCGCGACGACGTCACCGAAGGCCGTTCCATCGCCGCACTCTTCATGGCCCGCGAATACCTCGCCGGCCGCTTCTCGCCGACATGACCCCAGCCCCCTTTTCCGCCTTGTTGCAACACGTTGCCACCATCGCCCGCGACGCGGGTGAGGCCATCCTTGTCGTCTACGGCGAAGACTTCGAAGTCGAGCGCAAGCAGGATCACTCGCCGGTCACGGCAGCCGATCTCGCCGCGCAGCGCGTGATCACCGCCGGCCTCGCCGCGCTGGACGACGCATTACCCGTCATTTCCGAGGAAGCCCGCGCCGCGCCATGGTCGCAGCGGCGCGAGTGGAGCCGCTACTGGCTGGTCGATCCGCTGGATGGCACGCGCGAATTCATCAAGCGCAACGGCGAGTTCACGGTGAACATCGCGCTGATCGAAAACCACGAGTCGGTCCTGGGCGTGGTGCTCGCCCCGGTCACGGGCGAACTCTATGCGGCGGCGCGCGGCCAAGGCGCGTGGTTGCAGCGTGCCGCGGGCGCCGCGTGGGAACGCATCGCCACCCGCGGGATGGTCGAGCCCGCCACCGTGGCGGGTAGCCGCTCGCACGGCGGATCGGGCACGGCCTTGCTGCAGCAGCTGATCGGGAACGACTACGCGTCGATGCCGCTGGGGTCGTCGCTCAAGTTCTGCCTGGTGGCGCGTGGCGAGGCGGATGTCTATCTGCGCCGGGGCGCCACCAGCGAATGGGATACCGCCGCCGCGCAGAGCGTGCTGGAAGAAGCCGGCGGCGCGGTGCTCGACCTTGCCGGCGATCCTTTGCGCTACAACCGTGGCGATTCGTTGATCAATCCCGAATTCATCGCCGTGGGCGACGTCTCCATCGACTGGAAGGGGCGCCTGCAGGCCGCCGATCTGGACGTTTCATGAGCGACCACCGGCAGCACAGCATGGATGACCTGCTCGCCATCATGGCGCGCCTGCGCGATCCGCAGACGGGTTGCCCCTGGGATGTGCAGCAGGATTTCTCCACCATCGCGCCGTACACCATCGAAGAAGCGTACGAGGTGGCCGACGCCATCGACCGCAAGGACTGGCCAGACCTGCGCGACGAGCTGGGCGACCTGCTGTTGCAGGTGGTGTTCCATGCGCAGATGGCCAAGGAGGCGCGCCTGTTCGAGTTTGCCGACGTGGCGCATGCGATCAGCGACAAGATGCTGCGTCGTCATCCGCATGTGTTCGGCGACGAAAACTATGATGACCTCGACGCGCAGAAGCAGGGTTGGGAAGACATCAAGGCCGCCGAACGCGCCGCCAAGGGCGAGCAGCACGATGACAGCGCACTGGCCGGCGTTTCGCGCGGTTTGCCCGAATGGAAGCGCGCGCTGAAATTGCAGGAACGCGCGGCGAAGGTGGGCTTTGACTGGCCCGACGAACAGCCCGTGCTGGACAAGCTGCTGGAAGAAGTGGGCGAGGTGCGCGCGGAGTTCGCCAATGGCCGCGACCGGCAGCGGCTGCAGGATGAGATCGGCGACGTCCTGTTCGTCGTGGTCAACCTGGCGCGACATGCCGGCGTGGATTTCTCGCAGGCACTGCGTCATGCGAACGCGAAGTTCGAACGCCGTTTCCGCGCGATGGAGCGGATGGCCCACGCCGATGGCAAGCCGCTGCCGGAGCACGATCTCGCCTCGCAAGAGGCCTTGTGGCAGCAGGCCAAGCGTCTGGACGACACGGCTGCCTGATCGTTCGCGGCGGCTGCTGGAAAAAAGGAGGCACGGGCTCTGGGGTTCCCGTGCCTCAGGGCAAAGCGCTGCCTGACGGCAGTGCCGTTGTTATTGTTCTTCCTTGGAGCGTGTTCCCGATTTCGCCCCGAATCTATTTTCCTCACCGTCATTCCCGCGAAGGCGGGAATCCAGCGTCTTTATGGGCCGCGAAAGGCACTGGATGACCAGCCATTCGGCTGTTGAAAGACGCCTCCCGCCTTCGCGGGAATGACGGTGAGGGACATCGGCGTTTGCAGGAGATTGCAAACTGGCTCTTAGGGCTGGGGTGCCGGCTTGGCTTGGTTGCGGCGCTGCTCCCACTCGCTGCGCATCTTTTCGAACTCGGCGCGCCTTTTTGCTTCGTTGCCCAGGTTCTCGTCCAGGCTCTTGCGCAGCGTGGCAATGGCCTGGTCGGTGCTGGCCGGAGCGGATTGCAGGCGGGCGAGCTGGTGGTACACGTAGGTCCGCACGCGCGGGTCTTGCGATTTGGACAGCACGTCGTTGTAGAGCGCGGGCAGTTCCTTGGAACGCCCGCCTTCGCGATAAAGGTGCTCAAGGGCACGGAGGTCACCGATCACCGGCGATTCGGGGCCATCGAAGCCCATGCGGCCAAAGCCGGGGCGCCCGAAACCTGGGCCGGGGCCGGCAAAATCCGGGCCGCCTACCCAGTCGTCCGGCATGCCGTCACGGTCCATCGGGCCCGGCTTGCCAGGGGCGTTCTTGGCCGGCGGCGCCGGGTGGCCCGTTTCCTGGGCGATGACCAGCGAGGTCGCGCCGGCAACCAGCAGGGCGAGTGCGGAGGCGAGCAGTGTCTTGCGTTGCATGGCAGGGGGTCTCCACGTCGGTACGTGAAGCCTCAAACGTTGTTTACGGGTACGCGTTGACGAGGGATGGCCTATAAACCTTTTTCGGCGCGGGGCCATCCAAGCCTCGTCCCGTCCACAAGGAGTCACCCATGCGTCGTCTTTTTCTTGCCGTCCTGTTGTTTGTGCCGCTGGCTTCCCAGGCTGAAGATTGCAAGCACGAGGCGCCGCGCAATCTCACGCTCGACCTGGCCGGCGTGCGCGAGGTGGAGGTGGACCTGCACAGCCACGAGCTTCACCTCACGGGCAGCGATGGCGCCAACGGCGGCACGGTGACAGGGCGTGCCTGCGCGTCCGACGCCAAGCTGCTGGACGACCTTACCGTCACCCAGCGTCGCGAAGGCGATCGCCTGATCGTGGAAGCGGGTGGCCACAGCCGCATCAACATCTCGCTGTTTGGCCACAGCTCCACCAGCCTGAAGCTGGACATGCAGATGCCTTCGCAGATCCCCGTGGTGCTCAACGTCGGCTCCGGCGATGCATGGGTGACGGGCCTGAAGAAGCTCACCACCCAGGTGGGTTCGGGCGACGTGCACGTGAGCAGGATCGGCGGACCGTTCGGGCTGAGCATCGGCTCGGGCGACGTCGACGCGAACGACGTTGACAGCCTCGACGTGGGCTCGGTGGGCTCGGGCGACCTGAAGATCAATGGCGTGCGCGGCGATGCGCGCGTCGGCAGCATCGGTTCGGGCGACGTCAGCCTGCGTAATGTCGGCGGCAACGTACGGGTGGATACCCTGGGTTCGGGTGACCTCGTGGTGCGCGATGTGCAGGGCGACCTGACGGTCGGCGCGAAGGGCAGCGGCGACATCAACCACTCCGGCATCAAGGGCAAGGTGAGCGTGCCGCGTGATCGCGGTGACTGAGCCTGCGATGGCAGGTCCGTGGAGTCTCGGTTAGCCCGTCATTCCCGCGAATGCGGGAATGACGGATAGGAGGGGCGCGGTGTCCGGTCCTTCAACCCATCCAGCGATACGCCAGATACACCAGTGGCGCGCAGACCAGCAGGAACGGTATCGACACTTCGTGCAGCAGCCGCGCACCACGCGGCTGTTTCGCAAGGCGCAGCGCGATCAGGTTGGCCAGCGAGCCGATGGCGACGCCGAAGCCGCCGACGTTCACCGCGACGGCCAGCGCCATCGGATCCGGTGCGTGGCGCAACAGCAGCACGGTGGCGGGGACATTGCTGATCAGCTGCGATGAGAGAATGCCGCTGGCATAAAGCGTCAGCGGATTTTCCAGGTCGAGGCTTTCCAGTCCGCGCTGCACCCAGCCCAGTTCGGTGAAATGGCCAAGGCCCAGGAAGATCGCGGCAAACGTGGCCAGCAACAGCCAGTCCACGCGCTGCAACGTGCTGCGCTCCAGCAGGGCGAATGGCACAAACAGCAGCAGTGCGCCGAGCACGGCATGGTTGTGCTCCATCATCACCACCATGCTCACCAGCGCCGCTACCGAAAGGATGGCCTGCGAAGCCGACACGGGATGGCCGTCAATGTCCTGCGCATGCAGGATCACGCGCCCGCGCGGCAGCCAGGCCACCGTCAGCAGCAGTACCAGCACGAACATCACGCCGAACGCCGGCAGCATCTTCAGTACGAATTCGAGAAAGGGCAGGTGGGTGTACTGCCACAGCAGCAGGTTTTGCGGATTGCCGATGGGGCTGAGCGCGGAGCCCGCATTCACCGCGAGCGCCTCCAGTACCACCATGCGCATCACCGGCAGGTTCGAGATGCTGCCGATGGCGAGCGTCAGCGGCACCAGCAGGAACAGGCTCACGTCGTTGGTCAGCACCATCGACAGAAGCGCGGTGACGGTTACCAGCAGCACGCCGAGCACGCGCAGCGAATGCGCGCGTTCGACCAGTGCCGCGGCGGCATGTTGCACCAGTCCGCTGTCGCGAATGCCCTGGATGCAGATCATCAGGCCCAGCAGGCCCGCCAGTGTCGGCAACTGCAGCCAGCGTTGGTAAGTCGCCAGCGGGCGTGGGTCGGCGATGGCGAGCACGATCGCCAGCAGGGCGAAGCCGATCAGCAGCTTTTCGTGCGCGAGGCGCTTGATCCAGAAGGGCACTCGGGGCGGCCTGATCCGTTCTATGTGCGCGGCATGATATCCAAAGCCCTGGGGTCTCGTTCGAAATCCCGCTTGAACGCCCATGTCGCTCACCGTCATTCCGACGTGTGCCGGAATGACGGGTGCCAAGAATGGAGGCTTTGAAGAAGCTCCTGGAGCCTCTTCATTGTCTTGCTGTAGCACCTTGCTTCCCCTCACCGTCATCCCCGCGAAGGCGGGGATCCAGTGACTTTCGGCTCTCGGTGGTGCTCAAAGCAAAGACCCTGGATCCCCGCCTTCGCGGGGATGGCGGTGAGGAGATCGGGAACAGACCCTCGGGCTTTGGTGCTTTCTGGATATCGCCCGAGCGCAGGCAGCGCCCGTGACGCACCTGCAAAAAATGGATCAGGCTGTCCCTAGGACTCCCTCAACAAACGCATCGGCGAGGTGCGGCTCACCCGCGCGGTACCCGCGAGTCCCAGCACCATCACCACCAGGGCAGCGCCCAGCGCAGCGAGCAGCAGCGAACCCAGTGGCGGCACGAAATGCTCGATGTGGAAGATCGCATGGCCCAGCCACAAGCCCGTGCCGGCCGCGCCGAGTGCGGCGGTCAGTCCGGCCACGAGTCCGAGCAGGCCGAACTCGCAGGCTGCCGCCATGCGCAGTTGCGTGCGGCGTGCACCCAGCGTGCGCAGAAGGGCTGCTTCATGTCGACGCTCCTGCGCGCTGGAGGCGAGCGCGGCGGCAAGCACCAGTGCGCCGGCCAGCAGGCTGAAGCCAAGCACCCAGCGCACGGCGCCGCTGACCTGGTTCACGATCTCGCGCACGCGATCGAGCATCGCATCGACGTCGATCAGGCTGAGGTTGCTGTAATCGCGCGACAACTGCGCCAGCGATTCGGTGTGGCCGCGTGGAAGGTAGAAACTGGCGATCCAGGTATGCGGCAGGGAGGCGGCGTGCGCCGGGTCGAACACCAGGAAGAAGTTCACGCGGAACGACGTCCAGTCCACCTTGCGGATGCTTCCCACGCGCGCATCGATGTTGCCTTCGCCGACGTTGAAGCTCATGACGTCGCCCACCTTCAGGCCGTACATGTCGCGCCACATGGTGTCGATGGACACTTCAGCCTGCGCCGGATGTTCGCCATGCCACTGGCCGGCGATCACCTGGTTGCTCGGCGGCAGTTCGCTTGCCCAGGACAGGCGCAGCTGGCGATCGGACCAGTCTTTCGCGCGCTCGTCCTTGAAGTGCAATTGATCGATGGGCCGGCCATTGATAGCGGTGAGCTTGCCTACGGCGAGCGGCAGCATGTTGAGCTTGTTCGCGCTGATGCGCGCGAGCGCCTGTTCAAAGCCTTCGCGCTGGTCGTCCTGCAGGTTGAGCACGAACCAGTTGGGTGTGTCCGCCGGCAGTTCGCTCCGCCAGCCTTCCAGCAGTGCCGGCGCGACGATGGCCAACAGCAGCAACGCGACCAGGCCCAGGCTGAGCGCCGTGGCCTGCAGCAGGCTCATGCCGCGACGGCGGGCCAGCGCGGCCAGCCCGAGGCGCAGGGCCGGGTGTGCCCCCGGCGCCACGCGCCGGGCGATCCACAGCAGCAGGGCCGAGAGCAAGGCGGCGACCACGGCCACGCCCAACAGGCTGACCGCGAGGATGCCAGCCAGTTTGGCCGAGCCGCTCTGGCTCCAGATCAGCAGCAGGGCCACCAGCGCGGGTACCAGGTACAGCGCATCGAAACGGCGCACGCGTCGCGCCGCGCTTTCGCGGAACACCGCGACCGGCGGCACTTCCGCCAGTCGCGCCAGCGGCGGCAGGGCGAAGCCGGCCAGCACGGCCAGTCCCATCACGGCGGCGGCGATGGCGGGGCCCAGCGGCAGCGTGGTCGGGATGGCGGAAAACATCTGGCTGGCGAAACGCCAGGTGATCTGTGCCAGGCCTAGTGCCATCAGCGCGCCCACGATCACCGACGGCACGGCCAGCAACCCCAGCGTGCCGACCAGCAGCCCCAGTACCTGCCGGCGCGGCGTGCCGAGGGCGCGCAGCAGGGCTACTTCGTTTGTCTTGCGGCGTGCATAGCGCTGCGCGGCCAGCGCGATGGCGACGCCGGCCAGCAAGGCGGAAAGCAGCGCGGTGAGGCGCAGGAACGCACTGGCGCGGTCGAAGGCGCTGCGCATGCGTTCCTGGGTCTGTTCCGGGGTGATCAGCTCGGCGCCTTGCGGCAGCGTCTGTGCTTCTACCCATGTTCGCCAGTCCTGCACCGGCGTGGGTTGTCCGGCGACCAGCAGGCGGTGACGCGCGCGACTGCCCACGCCGAGCAGGCCGGCCTGTTCGGCGTCGCCGATGTTCATCAGGGCGCGTGGCGCCATGGCGACCAGTTCGCCGCCATCCGGCAGGCGCACCAGTTCGGCCGCAATGCGCAGGTCGCGGCCGCCCAGCTGGAGGTTGTCGCCGACCTTCAGGTTCAGCGCGACCAGCGCGCGGTGATCCAGGTAGACCGTGCCGGGCGCCGGCCCGTGGCCGGCCACGCTGCCGCCGGTGCCACTCGCCAGCTCCATCGTGCCGCGCAGCGGGTAGGCATGATCGGTGGCGAGCACATCGAGCAACTGGCTCTGCTCGTGCGCGAAAGCCACGCTGGGAAAACTGGCGCCACGGGTCACCTGCAGGCCGTGCCCGCGTGCCTGCTCCGCGTACGTCGCCGGCAGCGCCTGCGGCGCGCTGATGCCGATATCGCCGCCGATCAGCTCCGCGGCGCTGGCGAGCACGCCGCGTTCCATCCGCGCGGCCAGTGTGGCGACCACGCCCAGCGCGACCACGGCGAGCACCAGCGACGCGCCCAGCGTGCGCAGTTCGGGCAGGTGCCATTCGCGGCGCAGGCTACGCAGGGAGAGCGTGAGCAGCCTCATGCGTGCGCCCTTGCCATGGGGGCGGCCATCATGGCGCCACCACCGCTGAGGCGCGCGGCGCGGCGAGCACGCGGCCATTGTCCAGCGTCACCTGCCGTGCGCAGCGCGCGGCAAGGCGCGGGTCGTGCGTGACCAGTACCAGGGTGGTGCGGTGGTCGTGGTTGAGGGCGAACAGCAGGTCGCTCACGTGCTGCCCGGTGCGCTGGTCGAGGTTGCCGGTGGGTTCGTCCGCGAACAGCAGCCGCGGGCCGTGCACGAAGGCGCGCGCAATCGCCACGCGCTGCTGCTCGCCGCCGGAGAGCTGCGCCGGATAGTGCCGGCGGCGCGCGCTGAGCTCGACCGCCTCCAGCGCTTCGCGCGCCCTGGCGCGGGCATCGTCGCGGCCTTCCAGCTCCAGCGGCAGCATCACGTTTTCTTCGGCGGTCAGCGCGGGCAGCAGATGGAACGACTGGAACACGAAGCCGACCATGCGGCGACGCAGGTCCGCGCGTGCTTCCTCGTCCATGCGCTCGAGCGCGTTGCCGTCCAGCGCGATGTGCCCGCCGGATGGCGTGTCCAGTCCGGCCAGCAGGCCGAGCAGGGTGGTCTTGCCCGAGCCGGAGGCGCCGACGATGGCGAAGCTCTCGCCCTCGCGCACCTGCAGCGACACGCCGCTGAGGATGTCCAGGCGGCCCTCGGGGCCCTGCACCGACTTGCTAACATCGACCGCATCCAGAAGAACCCCTCGGGGGCCGGACTGCGGACTCCCGGACAAAGCGGAGGCATTGCCACTCATGCGTCGTTTCCTTTGCTGCGTGGTCGTACTGTGGGGCGCCATCGCCGGTGCTGCCCAGGCAGCGCCGGTGAAAACCGTGCTCGTGCTGGGCGACTCGCTGTCCGCCGCGCACAACATTCCGGTCGAGGCCGGCTGGGTCCATTTGCTCGGCGACCGTCTTGCGAAGATGGAGCCGGGTTGGACGGTGGTCAATGCCAGCATCAGCGGCGAAACCTCGGTGAGCGGCCGCAACCGGCTCCCCTCGCTGCTGGAAAAGACCCGGCCTGCCGTGCTGGTGATCGAGCTGGGCGCCAACGACGGCCTGCGCGGCCTGCCGCTGGCCCCTTTGAAGGACAACCTGGCGGCCATGATCGATGCCGGCCAGAAGGCCCATGCACGCGTGCTGCTGCTGGGCATCGAGCTGCCGGTCAACTACGGCCCGCAGTACCGCGACGGCCTGCGGGCGGTCTATGCCGACCTGGCCAAGGCGAAGAACGTGGCGCTGGTGCCTTTCCTGCTGGACGGGGTGGCGCTGAAGCCGGAGCTGATGCAGCAGGACGGGCTGCACCCGGTGGCGGCCGGCGAGCCCATGGTGCTGGACAACGTCTGGAAGGGCCTGGCGCCCTTGTTGCCTTAAACGTGAGGATAATCACAACCGGGCGTGAATCGGGCGTCACGGTCTTCACGTGGCTCTCACGATGCCAGTCGTTAGCTGTTCACCTTTGTGAAGTCAGCTTCAGGAGGTAGGGATGAGCTCGCGCGACGAACAGGCAGGACTGATCCTTCTGGTGGAGGACAATCGCCAGATCGCAGAAATGGTCGGCGAATTTCTGGAGCGGAGGGGATATTCGGTCGATTACGCGGCCGATGGGGTGAGCGGCCTGCACCTGGCCGTTTCCAATAGCTATGACGTGGTCGTGCTCGACCTGATGCTGCCGGGCATGGATGGCCTGGACGTGTGCCGCAAGCTGCGTCGCGACGCCAAGAAATCCACGCCGGTACTTATGCTGACCGCCCGCGATACGCTGGAAGACAAACTCATCGGCCTGGAGGCCGGTGCCGACGATTACCTGGTGAAGCCCTTCGAAGTGCGCGAGCTGGAAGCCCGCCTGCGCGCACTGATCCGCCGCGACCGGCGGCAGGTTTCCACCGAGATCCTCACCGTCGGCGACATGACGTTGGACACCGCCACGCTGCGGCTTGTACGCGGCGGCCAGGAGCTCACCGTGTCGCCGATCGGCCTGAAGTTGCTGGCCATCCTCATGCGCGAATCGCCCCGCGTGGTGAGCCGTCGTGACATCGAACGCGAGATCTGGGGTGACACGCTGCCCGATTCGGACACGCTGCGTTCCCACCTCTACAACCTGCGCCGCGTCATCGACAAGCCGTTTGACCGCCCGCTGCTCCATACCATCCACTCCGCTGGATATCGCCTTGCCGATCTCGAGTCGGAGGTGGCTTCTGCCTCGCAGACGGCATGATCGCGTCCGCATGAGTTGATTATGACCAGCAGGGGTAGTGCACAGCCCGGCCGGGCGTTCCGGCGCGGGCTGTACCAACGGCGCTTGGCGATCATCTTTGGCCTGCAGTTGCTGGCCATCGTGGTCGCGTGCGTGCTGGGTTTCTACGACGTGATGCCGAAGGTCGCGGCACTGGCGTTTATCGTGCTCATCAGTGGGCTTTCATGGCTCGCGGCCCGCCGCTTGTGGGTGCAGGTGAGCCGGCTTGCGCGGGCGGTGAGCGACTGGGATGAGCAATCGACCGGCCTTGACGGCTGGCGCCCTGACCAGCTGTCGCGCCGCACCGACGCGGACGTGGCCACGCTGGCGAACAGTCTTTATGCCTTCGCCAACCGCATCGCCGGCTACAACCAGCGCGAGCGCAACTTCACCCGCGATGCCAGCCACGAACTGCGAAGCCCGCTGACGGTGATCAAGATGTCCGCCGACATGCTGGCGGACGATGCGTCGCTGGGCGAGTTCGGCCAGCGCTCCGTACAGCGCATCAAGCGTTCCACGCGCGAAATGGAAGCGCTGGTCGAGGCCTTGCTGATTCTTGCGCGCGAATCCGACAACGGACTCACCGAGGAAGACTTCATCGTCAACGACGTGATCCGCCACGAATTGCCGGACGTGATGGACATGCTGGAAGGCCGGCCGATCACGCTGGAACTGGACGAACCCGCGCGCTTCGCCTTGCACGGTTCGCCGCGCGTGTTCGCGGTGCTGTGCTGGCAGCTGATCCGCAACGCCTGCCAGCAGGCGGATGGCGGCACCGTGGTGATTACCGTGATGCCGGGCGTGGTGACGGTGACGCACCGCTGCGACGACTCGCAGAGCCGTCCGAACCGCCATGGTTTCGAGCTGGCCATCGCGCAGCGCATAAGCGAGCGCTTCCACTGGCCGCTGGAACTGCAGACGCACGATGGGCGTCGCCACATTGCGCGCATTCGCTTTCCGGAATCGACTCCGCTGCCCGCGTAAGGGCTTGTTCAAGACCTAGCTTGCGTGCTCATTATCCTCGCCGTCATTCCCGCGAAAGCGGGAATCCAGCGCCTTTTAGGCGCCATCGAAAGCTGAAAGTCACTGGATTCCCGCTTTCGCGGGAATGACGATGAGGGGAAATGAGCGTTCAAGCGAGGTCGTGAACAGGCTCTTAGAGCAGGTTCTCAGACGCTACTGTATGCAGCCCTCCGGCATGCGCCGGAGGGCCATGGTGGTGCTTATTGCTTCAGTGACGGACTCACGGCGAAGGCGCAGCCCGTCTTCGCCTTCACGTCGTCCAGCGACACGCCATCGTGCAGCTCGATCAGCGTCAGGCCCTTGCCCTTCTCGACCGAGAACACACACAGGTCGGTGATGATCAGGTCCACGCATTCCTTGCCGGTGATGGGCAGGTCGCACTGGTCCTTGATCTTGGGCGAACCGTCTTTCGCGGTGTGCTCCATCAGCACGACCACGCGCTTCACGCCGCTGACCAGGTCCATCGCGCCGCCCGGGCCCTTCACCATCTTGCCCGGCACCATCCAGTTGGCGAGGTCGCCGGTGCAGGACACTTCCAGACCGCCGAGGATGGACAGGTCGATGTGGCCGCCGCGGATCATCGCGAACGACTCGGCACTGGAGAAGAAGCTCGAGCCGGGCAGGGTGGTGATGGTCTGCTTGCCGGCGTTGATCAGGTCCGGGTCGACGTGCGCGTCATCCGGGAACGGGCCGATGCCGAGCAGGCCGTTCTCCGATTGCAGGGTCACGTCCATGCCCGGCGGGATGTAGTTGGCCACCAGGGTCGGGATGCCGATGCCGAGGTTCACATAGAAACCGTCCTGCAGCTCCTTCGCGGCGCGCTGCGCCATGGCGGTGCGGATCGGGCTTTCCTTGCCGGTGTTGGCGCCGGCAACGGTGCGGAATTCGATGCGCTTCTCGTACGACGGACCCTGGATGATGCGGTCCACATAGATGCCCGGCACGTGGATGCCGTCCGGCGGCAGCTCGCCCACTTCCACAAGTTCTTCCACTTCGGCCACGCAGACCTTGCCGCAGGTGGCGATCATCGGGTTGAAGTTGCGCGCGGTCTTGCGGAACACCAGGTTGCCCAGGCGGTCGCCCTTCCACGCCTTCACGATGGAAACGTCGGCATGGATGGCTTCTTCCAGCACATATTCCTTGCCGTTGAACAGCTTGGTCTCCTTGCCCTCGGCCAGCTTGGTGCCGAACGCGGTGCGCGTGTAAAAGCCCGGGATGCCCGCGCCACCGGCGCGCAGCTTCTCGGCCAGCGTGCCCTGCGGCACCAGGTGCAGCTCCAGCTCGCCAGCCAGCACCTGGCGTTCGAACTCCTTGTTCTCGCCCACGTAGGAGGCGTACACGCGCTTGACCTGCCGGGTCTTGAGCAGCGGGCCCATGCCGAAATCGTCCACGCCAGCGTTGTTGCCGACGATGGTGAGCCCCTTGGTACCCGCCGCGAGCAGCGCTGCGATCAGGTTCTCAGGGATGCCGCAGAGGCCGAAGCCGCCGGCGGCGATGGTCATGTCGTCGAACAGCAGACCGTCCAGGGCTTGCGCCGCGCTTGCATAAACCTTGTCCATTGCGATGCCTTCTAGCAGGGGAGAGCCAGCCTCCAAGGATACGACGGATTGGTGACCGCTCACCCTGTACGAAAGTCTCAGGCAATGCGGATGGCGTCCTGGCGCGGTTCGGCAGCGGAGCCCAGGTGGGGCGCAAGGCGAGCGTGGTGCCCGGAAAGCGCTTGACCTGGTTCGATTACGCATGTAAACATCAATGCAATTACACGCGTAAACGGTGATGTATGGCGGTCAGCGAAGCCGAGGCGATCATCATGGAGGTGCTGTGGCGCTCGTCGCCGCGCAGCGCCGAGGACATCCTGGCGGAGGTCGGCCCGCAACAGGGCTGGCAGGAGGGCACGGTGAAGTCCCTGCTCAACCGCCTGCTCAAGAAGAAGGCCGTGAAGGCCGAGCGCGAGGGGCGCCGCTATCTCTACGCGCCGCGCCTGACGCGCGAGCAGTACGTGTCGCAGGAGAGCAAAGGGCTGCTGGATCGCCTTTTCGGTGGCCGGGTGGCGCCGCTGGTAGCGCACTTCTCCGAACAGAAGAAGCTGTCGAAGAAGGACATTGCCGAACTGAAGAAGCTGCTGCAGGAGCTTGATGATGAGCAGTCCTGAGTGGATCTCGCACGGCTGGCTGGCGACGTTGGCATTCACCTTCGGTGTGTGTGCGGTGGCCCTGTTGCGCCATCCATGTCGTCGCCTGTTCGGCACGGAGCTGGCGGCGCTTTTGTGGACGGTGCCGCCGCTCGCCGTTGTCGTCGCGTGCCTGCCGCATGTGGTGACCGGGCCGTTGGCGGGACTCCCGCCTATCGTGGTGCAAATCGCCAGCGCCCCAGGGCCGCTGGTGACGGCTGCCCAAGCTTCCACGACTCAGCCGGAGCTACCGTGGTTCGTATCCATGGCATGGCTCGGCGGTGTCGTGGGTGTTTCGCTGGTGGCCCTGATGGCGCAGCGACGTTACCGGTATCGCCTGCGCGATGCGGTGCCCATGCCCGGGACGACCTTTCCATGGCCCGTGTTGAAGGCCACGCATGCTGATGTAGGTCCAGCACTGGTTGGAGCATGGCGCCCGCGCATCGTCTTGCCCGCGGATTTCGAGCGCCGCTATGAGCCAGGCGAGCGGGCATTGATTCTTGCGCACGAGGCGACACATGCGCGTCGGCTGGATGGTTGGTGGTGCCTAATCGGTCAGGCGGTTGCTTCGCTGTTCTGGTTCCACCCTCTTGCATGGTGGGGGCTGCGCGCGCTGCGCCATGACCTTGAGCTCGCATGCGACGCCGCCGTGGTTCACACGAACGATGCGTCGCGCGCCATGTATGCGCGCGCCATGCTCAAGACACAGGCCACTGGCGCCCTGCTGCCGGTGGGTTGCAGTTGGTCTTCACGACATCCCGTCACGGAGAGAATCGTCATGTTGAAGCGGATTCAACCGGGTCATGCCCGGCGTTCGGCAGGTCGCATGAGCCTGGGTTTGCTTGTCGCGGCCTTGTCCGCTGTGGTGTACGCCGCCACAGGGCAGGATGGTGCCGCCTATCACCCGGGAAAGGACGTCGTGACGAGCGCGCTGAAGGCTGCGCGTCCGGCGCAGGAAGCGCTGGCTGAGTCAACGAGTCGCCCGTCAGGCAACCCGTCCGGCAATGCTGCATTGGGTTTGCCTGCGCCGGACAGCGGCGCGTTCGGCCCTGCGATCAAGCGCCTGGAGATCGCTGAGGGCGGCCATGTATTGGTTACCCTGGCCGACGTACACGGAGCGGTCGCTGGCCATCTGGATCTCGAAATGCACCCGGCTGCGCAAGTCGGCAGTGTCGGCTGGTCGTGCCGCAGCAGCGACATCCCCGACGTGCAGCAGCTTGCCCCGACGTGTTCTTACCTGGCTGGTTTTGCCGGAAAGCACAAGGTGGACCTCATGTCGTTCGATCGCTTCAGCCTCGACGTAGCGCTCTCCATCAACGGCAAGGAGGTCGACAAGGCTGCCAAGGTCTGCCTGAAAACAGGCGAGCCCTATCGTTTCACCAGGGAGCAGGATGCATCACATCCGCCCGTGCAAGGCTCGGTCAGCGTGCAGCCCATGGCTAGTGGGCAGGTGGAAATTCGCAGTGCACTGGAGGGCGGCATCATCCGGCAGCCCATCTTCCCCAAACTGCATTCCTACCCTGGCCAGACCGCCACCATCCAGGTGGGCGAGAAAGTTGGTGGCGACCATCCAGAAGACCACACGGTGAAGTTGGACGTTATCGCGACGCCCGGTTGCGCCTGAGCGGATGCGCGGCCATACGGCCGCGTTTCGTTAGCCGTGCTGGCTATACTCCCCGCCAACGTTGTGGGGAGTACCGTCCGTGAAGTCCAGCTGTCTTGTCGCCGCCGTCGCGGCGCTGGGAATTGCGTCCATGTGCCATGCCGCTTCGCCGGTGCTGGTGATCCACGGGGGCGCTGGCGTCATCAAGCGCGAGATGAGCCCGGCCAAGGAAAAGGCCGTGCGCGCCGCGCTTGTCCAGTCATTGCAGAACGGTTACGCGCAACTCAAGGCGGGCAAGAGCGCGGTGGATGCGGTGTCCGCTGCCATCACCGTGCTCGAGGACGATCCCAACTTCAACGCCGGCAAGGGTTCGGTGTTCACCCATGACGGCAAGAACGAGATGGATGCCGCCATCATGGACGGCGCCACGCTGGAGGCGGGCTCGATTGCGGGCGTGCACCGCGTGAAGAACCCGATCCTGCTGGCGCGCGCCGTGATGGAAAAGTCGCCGCACGTCATGCTGGTGGGCGATGGCGCGGAGGAGTTTGCGCGGCAGGCGGGCGTGACGCTGGTCGATCCGTCCTATTTCCGCACGGAAGAACGCTGGCAGCAGCTGCAGAAGGCGCTCAAGGAAGACGAGAACCACGAAAAGCATTCAGACGTGGAGACGGCCAAACACTTCGGCACCGTGGGTGCGGTGGCGCTTGATGCCCAGGGGCACCTGGCGGCAGGCACCTCGACGGGCGGCATGACGGACAAGCGCTGGGGCCGCGTGGGCGATTCGCCGATTATCGGCGCGGGTACGTACGCCAACTCGGGCTGTGCGGTTTCCGGTACCGGCTGGGGTGAGTACTACCTGCGCACCGTGGCGGCCCACTCGATCTGCATGCGCGTCACCCAAATGCGGGTGCCGCTGCGCCGTGCCGCGGCGGAAGTGATCAACCAGGAAATCCCGTCCATGGGGGGCAACGGCGGCGCCATTGCCCTGGATGAGAACGGCACGGTGGCCATGCCTTTCAATACGGACGGCATGTACCGCGGCTGGATCGGTGCCGACGGCGTACCGCATGTCGCCATTTATGGGGATGAAGACGACGGCGCGGGGGATCCGCTGCCCGGCGGCGGGGCGGACGGCCGGGGCTGATCCGGCGGCTCCCGGCCCGATCCGGAACGCGACGGCGGCAGCACGGCGGAATACTGCGTCTTCCGTCTCAAACGAGCGTTGGCGGCCGCAATAATTTGCAGGCATGGGCCGTCCCGGTTCACGGCTTGCCTCAGACTGAATCGTTTCCATGGCCCGCCCGGCCGGCAAACTGTGGCCCACTTAACAATTGGATCATCGGCCCCCGAGATGGCCCGGCTGGCTGCTAGTTAAATCCATCCGGCCTATGCCAAACTGAACATCGACGGCATTCGTCAGCACAACTAAGTTCAATGCGCAGGGGGCGCTACTCGCGGATCAGGAACGATCATCGGTTCAACACATTCAGGAGTCCTAAGGGGAGGGCGAATGAATAGGAGTGGTCATCGTTTCGGGGGTAACCCCCATCTGCGGGCATCGGCGGCTTCGTCGCGCGTTGCACGCGCCAGCGTCCGCGGGTTCACCCTCATCGAGCTGATGACCGTGGTGATCATCCTCGGGATCCTGACCGCTGTGGCGGTTTCCAAGTACCACCAGTACGTCGTGCGGGCGAACCGCAACGCCGCGGAAGACGTCCTGCTCGGCATAGCGTCCGCCGAAGAGCGGTATCTGATCGACAACCGGGCCTATGTGGCCACTGCCTCGTCGGTTGGCTACCCCGCCTCTGCGTTTCCGGGCAACACGTACGCCAACTACAGCTTTGTGATAACGCCCGGTACGGGTGCACTGCCGAGCTACACCATCACGGCCACCCCCACGTCCACGGGCGCCCAGGCCAACGATACCGCCTGCAACCCCCTGTCGTTGGCCAGTGATGGTACGAAATTGCCAACCAGCTGCTGGTAACGAGTGCCATGACAATGCGCGTCCAACGCGGATACACCCTGGTTGAACTGCTCGCCACCCTGGCGGTGTTCGTCACGCTGTTGCTGTTTGCCGTACCGAACTTCGGGATCATGCTGGGCAACCAGCGCATCAAGAATGCCGCGCTGGACGTGGTATCCACCGTCACGTTCGCACGCAGCGAGGCCGTCAAGCGCAATGCCCAGGTGAATGTGTCTGCCGCCGCGGCAGGCTGGCAGGGTGGCTGGGGTGTTGCGCCGGCATCCGCCTCCACCATCCGCAGTCATGACATCTTCAACGGCGTTACCATCACCGAGGCGGGCGGCAACACCCAGTACCAGTTCAGTGGCAACGGGCGCATGACCCAGCCGCTCAGCCTGAAGTTCACCGTCAAGCCGTCGACGGCCAGCAGCAAGATACAAACCCTGTGCGTCAATGTCGGGTCGAGCGGCCGCACGCAGACCACGTCGGGAGCCTGCTCATGAAGCACCAGCGAGGCGTCTTGCTGATCGAAGTCATGGTGTCGATGTTCATCGCCGCCATTGCCCTGCTTGGCGCGATTGCGCTGTCGCTGAACTCGTCGCGCAACCAAATGGAGTCCTACCAGCGCGTGCAGGCGCTGACCCTGGTGCAGGACATGGTGTCGCGCATCAACGCCAATCGGCAGGTGGCGGCTTGTTACTCCAACGGCGCCACGGGCACGGCGACCAACGCGACCCTGCCCACCTGTAGCACCACCCTTGTGGCGGGCAGCAGCACGCAGCAGCAGTCCACCGCCAATGCCGACCTTGCGGCCTGGAAGAGCGAACTGCAGGGCGCCGGCGAAACCAGTGGTACCACCAAGGCCGGCGTCATGATCGGTGCCATTGGTTGCATCAACCAGACCGATTCCGTCAACAACGTCTACAGCGTGACCGTGGCCTGGCAGGGCTTGTCGTCCACGGTCACCAACAACTACGTGACCTGTGGTTCGGGCAACTACGGTAGTGATGACAAGCGGCGCGCCGTCAGCGTCCTCGTCCAGATCGGCAACCTCAGCTCATGACCTCTATGCCTATCCTCTTCCGTCGATCGGGTCCGGGACGCGGCATGCTGCGTCTTTCGCAGCGCGGCCTGTCGCTGATCGAGCTCATGATCGCCATGGCGATTGGCCTGATCATGCTGGCCGCGCTGGCCGGCCTGTACATGTCCAACAACTCGACGCACAACGAGTTCAGCAAGACCTCCGCGCAGGTGGAAAACGGACGCTTCGCGATCCAGTCGATTGAGACGGACATCGCCCAGTCCGGTTTCTACGGGCGCGCGAGCCTGGTGTCTTCGGCGCCGAGCTATGGCAACCCCGATCCCTGTGCCACGGTCCTGACATCGATGGGGTTCGCCACCACGCCCTCGCTGACCTTGCCCAACGGCGTGGTGGGTCTGGTCTATGGTGCGACCGTGCCTACCTGCCTCAGCGGCCAGAACGTAGCGCCCAATTCCGAGATGCTGGTGGTGCGCTATGCCTCGGGCGATGTTTCGGCAAGCGTGGACACCACGAACTACTTCCTGCAGCTGTCGCAGTGCACCCAGGACACAGTGCCGCTGGTGTTCGACAAGACGGCCAGCAAATTCACCCTGCAGACCCTGGCCTGCAACGGCACGAAGGCCGAGATGCGCCAGTACGTGGAGCGCATTTATTTTCTCTCCACCTGCGATACCTGCTCGCCGAGCGACAATATTCCTACGCTGAAGGTGGCCGAGCTCAAGGCCGGCTCGCTGGTCATCTCGTCGCTGGTGCAGGGCATCCAGGACATCCATTACAGCTACGGCATCGACGAGGACCAGAACGGTTCGCCCGACTGCTACGTGGACGACCCGGGCAAGGACAATACCGCGAACTGCACGGCGATTTCCCCGACTTACAGCTGGGGCAACGCGGTCACCAATTGGTACAACGTGACGGCCGTGCGCGTCAGCCTGCTGGCGAGGAATACCGATCCAACGGTCGGTTGGAACGATACGCGTACCTACAACCTCGGTCGCACCACCGTCGACGGCGGACAGACCACCGACGGTCCCTACAACGACACCTACAAGCGTCACGTCTACACCACGCTTGCACGCGTGTGGAACACCGGTGGCTTGCGGGAGATGAAATGATGAAACGCACCCCTGCCGCACGACGTGACCAGTGCGGCTTTACCCTGGTCACCACGCTGATCTTCCTGTTGATCTTCATGGTGTCCGCCATTTCGATGGTTGGCGTCAGCATGGTCGACGTCAAGGTTGCCAGTAATCAGCAGTACCAGTTCGAAGCGCAGACGGCTGCGCAAAAGGGTATCGAGTACGTCGTGAGTCAGCCGTTCACGCAGACCCTGATCACGGCAAACTCCAACGTGGACGTGCCGCTTTACAGCAGCAAGGCAAACTACACCGCGCAGGTGTCGGCGCCCGTCTGCGAGGCGATCGTGCCGGCGGTGATTCCGTCGCCGCCGACGACGCCCCAGGACATCGCGTGCGCCGGTAGTAGCGGGTATTCCACCGATGGCTTGATCAACGCCGGCAACAACAGCACCGCCGTCTGCTCGGACACGCAGTGGGACGTGCAGTCCACCGTGAATGACACCACCCTCTCGGCCACCTCCGTCGTGCTTCACCAAGGCATTTCGGCGCGCATGTACACCATTCCCGCGCGAGCCGTCTGCAAATGAACCCCATGCCTCCTATCCGGGATCGTGCCATGCGCCAGCATCGCCACCTACTCCGTCGCTTTCTGCCCCTCGCCTTGCTTGCCGCGGTGGCAGGCATGCTTTCGCCCTCGGTGGGAGCGGAGGACATCGACATTTACGCGCCGGCGCTCAACTACACGGCGGGCGGTGCGCCAGATCTGATTTTCAACCTGAACACGGCGCAGGAGTGGTCCTCCGCGGTGTCATTCACCTGTCCCACGGTGAATGGTCAGAACCCCAACTCGGGCAATTTCAAGCCGCAGTCGCTGTCCGGATTTATTCAATGCGGGCTGTACACGGCGGTATACAACCTGGGGCAGAACCCAGCGTTGGCAGGCAACATCAATATGGGCCTGATGCGCTACAACGACACGGGGGACGGCATCTCCAACAACAACGGGCTAGCCTTTTCCGGCAATGGTGGCACGTTCAAGTTTCCCTCGGTGATTGGCTCTCCCGGCCCGGCACCGCAGGCCTTGCCGTGCATTGGACACTCCACCACCACCCCCTCCAACTGCCCCAATGGGATCCCCAGCATGGCGAGTCTGCTCAGTGCCATCCAGGCGCTGAATACCAAGAACGTCCAGTCTGGCGGTGACGGTACCAAGCAAAACATGGGCACTGGCGAGCAGGAGGTTTGGGCTTATTACTCGGCCAAGGTAGGCCAGTCCAACGAGAGCTACACGAATCTCGTCAACAGCGACCATTGCCGAAAGAACTTTCAGATATTCATTGCCGGTGTCAATAACGCCTCCAGTATCTCCGGCAATAGCGTCGATTGGATTGATCCGCTGATAGCGGCGGGCGCCACCACAGCGCAACAGCAGCCTGTGGTTCTCCCCCCTGCCAATAACGGCTGGCAGGGGCTGGGCGGCGGCCCGGAGTGGTCGCGCTTCATGTACCAGACGGCGGCCGGCACAGGCAATCAGAGCATCATCACCTACACCATCGTGGTGTGGGATGGCACCACGAACAACAAGGCGCTGGGTGCCCTCGAGTACTATCAGGCGATGGCGTCCAACGGCGGTGGCAAGGCCTTCATCATCAACCTTACGGACACCAACCCGCTGCAGGAGTTGGTCGACGACCTTTCGCAGATCTTCAACGAAGTCCAGGCTGTCAACAGCGTGTTCTCGTCGGTGAGCTTGCCGTTGAGCGCGAACAACGAGGGTACGTACAACAACCAGTTCTTCTATGGCATGTTCCGCCCCGAAAACAGCTTCCTCCCGCGCTGGTGGGGCAACCTGAAGCAATACCAGGCCGGTTACATCAACGGTACGCTGGTGCTTACCGACGCCAAGGGTAGCGCGGCGGTGAATTCGGCGACGACGGGCTTCATCACGCCGGGGGCCACGAGCTTCTGGACCACGGCGACCAATGCCGTGGGTACGGCGCAATGGCCTTCAACGGGGTATTGGTACAACACCTATGTCGCCAAGGGAAATGTCTTTGGCACAGGCAGTGCCACGAACGATCCCACGGATGCCCCTGACGGAGCGCTGGTGGAGAAGGGCGCGGTGGCGGAAGTGCTGCGTGGCGTGAACCTGGTCAGCGACGTGCGTACGGTTTACACCTGTGCCAATAGCGGAGGCAGTTGCACGGCCAACGCGGTGCCGGACAAGTTCGCCACAAGCAACAGCACGCTGACGGCGAGTACGGCGTTCACCACGACCACCAGCACCGTGCCCACCACCAATACGCTGATCAACTGGGTGCGTGGCGAGGACCTGGCCGGCAACGAAACCGAGCCGGGTCCGTATGGATACAACCCCAATACCTCACCTTCGCCTGCGTTGCCGACGGGCGCCACGTCCACGGCGCGCCCCTCCATCCACGGCGACGTGCTGCATTCGCAGCCGGCGGTGATCAACTACGGTGGCAGCACGGGCGTGGTCGTGTATTACGGCACCAATGACGGCATGTTCCATGCCATCAACGGCAACCAGTCGGGAAGCATTGGCACGGGTGCGACCGCCGTGCCGGCCGGCGGCGAGTTGTGGTCGTTCGTGGCACCGGAGTTTTTTGGCAAGCTCGTCCGCCTGTACAACAACAGTCCGACCGCCAAGTTCGGCGCCAACCCTCCGCAGGGTTCGACGTCGAAGGATTACTTCATGGACGGCACCACGGCGACGTTCCAGGACAATCGCCCGGCCAGCACCACGTATGGCAAGAAGTACATCTACCTGACGCCGCGCCGCGGTGGCTCGTTCATCTATGCCTTTGACGTCACGGATCCGTTGAATCCCAAGTTCCTTTGGGAAAAGACCAAGACCGACCTGCCCGAGCTGGGTCAGGCGTGGTCGCGGCCCATCGTGGCGCTGGTGCCTGGCCATACCAATCCGGTGCTGATCATGGGCGGCGGTTATGACCCGACCTATGAGGATGTCGATCCCTATGTGGGCCCGGACACGCAGGGGCGCGCCATCTTCGTGCTCGATGCGGTCACTGGCTCTCCGGTCTGGGTGGCGCAGCCGTCGTGTTCGAACGCGCCTGCGAGTGCCACGTGCGTGGCGGTGCCGACCATGACTTCTGCGATTCCTTCGCAGCTGACCTTGTTGGACCGCAACAGTGACGGCTACATCGACCGCATTTATGCCCCTGACCTGGGCGGCAATATCTGGCGTGTGGATTTGCCGACCAGCGGCGGCTGGACGGTGTCGCAGCTGGCCAGTCTGGGTGGCACGGGCAACAACGCGCGCAAGTTCTTCTATCCGGTCGATGTGGTGACCACGTCGTCGTATGACGTGGTGGTGGCGTCGTCGGGCGATCGCGAGCACCCGCTCTACTCGCAGGCCACGGGCTCGGCCAATCTGGTGCAGAACGCGTTCTTCGCCATCTATGACCCCAATACTGGTACCTCGGTGCCGACGGGCTGGACGCCGTACACGGAGAGCAACCTCACTCTGACGTTCACCAGTGGCAATACGCCGGTGGCCTACAACCAGTCAACGGCTACAGCCCAATCCGGTGGCCCCAGTAAAGGTTTCTTCATCAACTACGTGTCGGGCGAGAAGGGCGTGAACGCCCCGGTCATCGTGGCCGGGTATGCCTATTTCGGCACCAACACGCCGTCGTCCCCCAGCTCCACGCAGTGCGTGGCCAACCTTGGTATCGCAGAGGGATACGCCATCAATGTGTTTACCGGCCTGGGCATGAACAGCCAGGGCTTCGTGACCTTCACCGGCGGTGGCATGCCGCCCACGCCGGTGTTCGGTTTCGTGCAGATCGGCACGGCGACGGTGGCCGTATTGACGGGTGGCGGCAACCAGCAGGGCGCGAATGGAGGAACGGGACTTGCGACTGGTACGTCTTCTGACATCGACGTGAACCAGATTTCGCCGCCGGCCCTGCACACCCGCAAGCGCACCTACTGGTACAAGGAAGGCGTGAAGTAATCGCCACGTTTTCCTGACGCTTCCCAGAAACAGACAAGGCCCGCCATGATGGCGGGCCTTGTCATTTGGGGCGGTCGCAAAGCGATGGTTTCGGCTGCCGGCCCGGAGAGGGCAGGCGATGCCCGCCTCAATCCTCGTGATCAGGCCGCTCGCGCACCGGATGCTTGCTGAGCTTGCGCTGCAAGGTGCGGCGATGCATGCCCAGGCGGCGGGCGGTTTCGGAGATGTTGCCGTCGCATTCGGTGAGCACGCGCTGGATGTGCTCCCACTCCAGGCGGCGCAGGGCGAGCGGGGCCTCCGGTGCGTCGATCACGTCGTCTTCGCTGGCGGTGGTGTCGCCGTCCAGCAGGGCGCGCACCACGGCGTCGGCGTCGACGGGCTTGGCCAGGTAATCGTGCGCGCCGCGCTTGATGGCTTCCACCGCGGTGGCGATGGAGGCGTAGCCGGTCAGCAGCAGCACGCGGATCTCGGGCACCAGGGCCTGCAGTTCCGGGATCAGGCGCAGGCCGTTTTCCTCGCCCAGCTTCAAGTCGAGCACGCAGTAGCGCGGCTGGTGGCGGCGGGTAAGGGCGCGGGCCTCGTCGGCGTTGCTGGCGGTGATGACGTCGAAGCCGCGCGAGCTCATGGCGCGTGCAAGCACGCGGGCAAACGTGGCGTCGTCATCGATGATTAGTAGTTGTTGATCACTCATGTGCTTCTCCTCGGCGTATTGCCGATGTAGGCATTTTCGCCGGTGCGACAACGCATGCCCATGTGGCCATGTGCCACTGTGGCTATCCGCCGCATGGATTATGACGCGGCAATCACCGCCAGCGGCAGGCGCAGACGCATCTGGGCGCCATGCCCGGTGTTGAGGGCGATGATCTCGCCATCCAGCCGCTCCGCCGTTGCCTCGGCCAGCGCCAGCCCAATGCCCAGGCCCGTCTGCTTGTGCGAGCGGCCCAGTTCCGACAGCTCGCCGGAGAGGTCGGCGAAGCCGGGCCCGTGGTCGGTCACGATCAGCTCCAGCCAGCCACCGTCGCGCCGCACGGTGAGCGCGACGGCCTGGGACTGGTTGATGGCCGACGCATCCGCCGCGTTGTTCAGCAGGTTGAGCAGGGCGTGGCGCAGGCCCGGCGGTGTGCGCAGCACGGTGCGGGCGGCCTCCTGGTCCAGGGCAAGCGCCAGGTCGGCCTCCGGGCGCAGCAGCTGGAAGCGCTCCAGGCAGCCGTGGATGAAGCTGTCGACGGTGAGCTGTTCCGGCTCCTGCGAGAGCTGCGCCTTGCCGAAGGCGACCATCTCCCGAAGGATGGTGCGGCAGCGGTCCACCTGGCCTTCCAGCAGTTCGAGATCCTCGGCCAGTGCGGTGTCACCCGCGTGCTCGCGGCGCAGCTCTGGCAGAAGGGTGCGCATGGTGGCCAGCGGGGTGTTCAGCTCGTGCGCGGCGCCCGCCGCCTGCGTGGCGATGGCGAGGATGCCTTCGTCGCGCAGGGCGCGTTCCCGCACGCGCTGCACTTCCAGCTGCTGCAGGCGCACGGCGCGCGCCAGGCGGTTGATGAAGAAGCCCAGCAGCACCGCCATGATCAGGAAGTTCACGCCCATGCCGAGCACGTGCAGCGAGAACTCGGCGGTGGAGTGCATCGGCACCGGCAACGGCACGTACCAGAACAGCAGCACCAGGTAGGCCGCGCCGACCAGCGCGGCCACGGCGAGCACGGCGTGGACGGTCAGCGCCGCGGCGCTCAGTGCGATGGGAATCAACAGCAGGGTGATGAACGGATTGCTGGCGCCACCGGTGAAGTGCAGCAGATAGCCGAGCACCAGGGTGTCCACGCCAACGTGGAGAATGGTTTCCCACTGCTGGATGGGCCAGGGCTGCGTCAGGCGCCAGGCGGCGAACATCGCGAAGACGGCGAGCAGGCCAATGCCGACCATCAGCGGCAGCAGCGGGATGTCCATGTGCATCCACAGTGCACAGACCAGCACGGCGGTGCTCTGGCCGGCGATGGCGCAGATGCGCAGCCAGGCCAGGCTGCGGAACAGGGTGCGGGGGCCGATGCGTTGCTGAGTGGAGGCGCGCTTCATGGCCGCGATACTAACGGGTTTGTCCGACGTCCCCGGTATCTGGTCATGCAGGTGCGGCACTATGAGCCCCGGTTCCCACCGTCATTCCCGCGAAGGCGGGAATCCAGCGCCTTTGCTCTCGTCCAAAAGGGGCGAACGACACTGGATTCCCGCCTTCGCGGGAATGACGGGTCTAGAGGGTTTCTTGAGGCTCCAAAAAAAACTCGCCCCGGCGAGCGGGGCGAGTAGAGAGGTCAGACTTCTTCGCTGTGCACAGCCGGCAAGGGCGTGTGCGCCTCGGAGTGACTGCGCGAGAGCTTGTTCATCAGCGGCAGCATGACCAGGGCGATCACCGTGCAGCCCACGCCCACGAAGCCGAGCTTGTTGAACAGGCCCACGTAGATGTTCAGCGACTCCACCGGGCTGCTGATGTTCTCCGGCATGGCGGCCAGGTTGGCCACCACACTGCCCAGGTACTGCGAGATGCCCACGGCCACGTAGTACGCGCCCATCATGAAGCCGCCCATGCGGGCCGGCACGTAGCGGGCGATCATGGCCAGGCCCAGGCCGCTCACCAGCAGCTCGCCCAGCGAGTACAGGCCGTAGCCCCAGATCATCGTCCAGGACGACACCTGGCCGTCGACGGCGCTCAGGGCGCCGAAGCCGTACATAAAGAAGCCCAGCGCCACGGCGGCGAAGCCGAAGGCGAACTTGGCGGCCACCGACGGATCTTTGCCGGCGCGGCCGAGCGTGTTGTAGATCGCCACCAGCACGGGGCTGAGGATCACGATCCAGATCGCGTTGAGGTTCTGGTACTGCTCGGGGATCCAGTTGAACAGGTGCGTGCCGAATACGTCGAACGACAGGTTCACGTTCTTCTGCGCGAATAGGTTCAGCGAGGTCGCCATCTGCGCGTAGAAGATGAAGAAGAAGATCGTCTGCACGGTGAGCACCAGCGCGGCGATCAGACCGGCGCGCTCGCTCTTCTGGGCATTGCGGATCAGGTGGAAGAAGATGCCAAGGATCACGATGCCGGCGAGGTACACGCAGATCTTCGCGGCCAGCAGGCTCTGCAGGATGAAGGCCGCCACCACCACCAGCACCAGCGACGCGGCGAGCAGGGCGAGGGCGCGGCTGGCCTTGACCGGCTGCTCATCGGCCGGGGAGCCGATATGCGCCAGCGTGCGGTGCATCAGCGAATAGTTGATCAGGCCCAAGGCCAGGCCTACTGCGCAGGAACCGAAGGCCGTATGCCAGCCCATCGCGTCGCTGTAGTGCTGTGCGACGTAGTCGCGGATCCACGGCGTGGCCGTCATCGAAACCATCGAGCCAACGTTCACCGCCATGTAGTAGATGGTGAAGGCGCTATCGATGCGGACGTCGTCACCCTCGTAGATCTTGCGCACAAGGTTGCCGGCGTTGGGCTTGAAGAAGCCGTTGCCGACGATGATCACGCCCAGCGACAGATAGGTGAGCGTCGGATCGTTGGAGGGAATCCACAGCATCGCGTAGCCAAGCGTCAGCACGAGCGCGCCGATGACCATGGTGCGGCGGGTGCCGATCAATTTGTCGCCGACCCAGCCGCCGATGGCGGGCGTGGCATAGATCAGCGCGGCGGCCGCGCCCCACACGAGGTTGGCCTTGGTGTCGGCGAAGCCGAGCTTCTTCATCATGTAGGTGACCATGAGCACCTGCATGCCGTAGAAGCCGAAGCGCTCCCACATCTCGATCAGGAAGACGGTGCTGAACGAGCGGGTCTGGGAGACCGGTGGATTCTGGATTGCCATTCAATTGTCCGTACTGCGGTTCATACAACGGCCGCCCAGACAGGCGGCCGGCTGGCGTGACCTGGGAAACCGGTCACAAAGTGGCCAAGCGTAACCGATTCGTCATTCAGGTAACGTTGCGGTGCCGCACGCAGGAAGCTGCGATCTGCCCGTGCATCAGGGGGATATGGCAATATGAGCGGCTTGTGCCCGCCATTCGCGGGCCGCGGCCAGCCCGCACGCACGAGAGGACCACACCATGGCCGCCAACGGTTTCCGCGGGCCCCGGCAAATCTGGAATGCCTTCAAGTGGTCCATGAAAGGGCTGCGGGCGGGCTGGCGCCACGAGGCGTCGTTCCGGCTGGAAGTCTGCATCGCCGTGGTGCTGGTGCCGCTGGGCCTGTGGCTGGGCAACGGCCCGCTGGAGAAGATCGCCCTGGTGCTGCCGCCCGTACTGGTGCTGTCGGCCGAGCTGCTCAATTCGGCCGTGGAGGCCGTGGTCGACAAGGTCAGCCCCGAGTTTCACGAACTGGCTGGCCGTGCCAAGGACATGGGTTCGGCCGCCGTATTCCTGCTGCTGGCCATGACCGCCCTGACCTGGGGCCTGATCCTGTGGCCTCACTGGGCCTAAACCCCACTCCTTCCCCTGTGGGAGCGCACCCGGTGCGCAACAAGGCCCACCTCACCGCATGGCAGGCCAGATGCCTGCAGAGTCCGCGCGACAAACCAGCGCCCGCCAGATTGCGCCCTTAACCGCGGAAATGCTGCAATGGTGGCTCCACCGGATTGGAGCACCCCCATGAAACTTCTTCGTTCCCTTGCTTTGCTGCTGGTCGTCGCCGGCCTGTCGGGCTGCGGTTACAACGCCATCCAGCGCCAGGACGAGGCAGTGAAGGCCTCCTGGTCCGAAGTGCTCAACCAATACCAGCGTCGCGCTGACCTGGTGCCCAACCTGGTCAACACGGTGAAGGGCTACGCGCAGCACGAAGAGCGCGTGCTCACCGAAGTCACCAATGCCCGCGCCAAGGTGGGCAGCACGCAGCTGACCACCGACGACCTGAACAACCCCGAGAAGCTCAAGCAGTTCCAGGCCGCGCAGGGCGAGCTGTCCAGCGCGCTGTCGCGCCTGATGGTGGTGAGCGAGAACTACCCCCAGCTCAAGGCTGACGGCCTGTTCCAGAACCTGCAGGCGCAGCTGGAAGGCACCGAGAACCGCATCACTGTGGCGCGCAACCGCTACGTGAAAGAGGTGCAGGAATACAACTCGATGATCCGCACCTTCCCGAACAACCTCACCGCGAAGATGTTCGGCTACCAGGTGAAGCCGAACTTCTCGGTCGAGAATGAAAAGGCCATTTCCACGGCGCCGACGGTCGACTTCGGCAACCCGGCGCACGCTGCCTCGGCGCACTGACATGATGCGGCGCATGGCGCGCCTGCTGTGGGTGCTGGCGGTGGCCTTGCTGCCGCTGGCACTGCTGCATGCCGATGACGCAGTGCCCACCCTCACGCGCCACGTCACCGACCTCACCGGTACGCTGACGCCGCAGCAGGTCGACCAGATGGACGCGCAACTGGTGTCCCTGGAAAAGACCAAGGGCGCGCAGCTGGTGGTGCTGATGGTGCCGACCACGCAGCCGCAGGAGATCGAGGAATACTCGCTGGCCGTGGCGGAGAAGAACAAGATCGGCCGCAAGGGTACGGACGACGGCCTGCTGCTGCTGGTGGCCAAGAACGATCGCCGCGTGCGCATCGAGGTGGGTTATGGCCTGGAAGGCGCGGTGCCCGATGCGGCCACCGCGCGCATCATCCGCGAATACATCGCGCCGAAATTCCGCACCAACGACTACTTCGGCGGCATCAACGATGCCGTGGGCGCGCTTACCCAGCTGGTCAACGGCGAGGCCTTGCCGCCGCCGGTGGAGAGCGGCCATCGCACGCGCCGCCGTGGCGTCGATTTCGGCCAGGTGCTGCTGATCGGCGTATTCATCGGGATCTTCCTGCGCAGCTTTCTTGGCAGCACCACGGTATGGCTGCGCACGCCGCTGGGCGCGGCAGTCGCGGGCGGTATCGTGTGGCTGCTTGCCGCGTCGGTCGGGGCGGGCATCCTCGCGGCGATCATCGGCGGCGTCATGATGCTGCTGCCGGGCGGCGGCGGACGCTCCATCGGTGGTGGTGGCTGGGGCGGGTTTGGCGGTGGTGGCTTCGGTGGCTGGGGCGGTGGCGGCGGTGGCGGCGGCTTCGGCGGAGGCGGTGGCTTCAGCGGTGGCGGCGGCAGCTTCGGTGGTGGTGGTTCATCGGGGAGCTGGTGACATGTCGCGCATGCAACGTCTGCTGATGAATCTGTTCGACGGCTGGTTCCAGTTGCGCCGGCGCTTTCCCAAAAGCCTGCTTGACGAGATGACCACGGCCATCCGCCAGGGCGAGCAGGAGCATCGCGGCGAGGTGTGTTTCGCCATCGAATCCCGGCTCGCGCCGGGCGCCGTGCTCAACGGGCTCAACGCGGACCACCGGGCGCGGCAGGTCTTCGCCCAACTGCATGTATGGGACACGCAGCACAACAGCGGCGTGCTGTTCTACGTGCTGATGGCGGAGCATCGCGTGGTGGTCCTGGCTGACCGCGGCGTGGCCAAGGCTGTGGCGCAGGCCGAGTGGGATGCCATCCGCGACCACATGCTGGCCAGTTTCTCACGCGGGGATTGGCGCAAGGGCTGCCTCGACGGCATTGCCGAAGCGCACGCACTTCTGCTGAAACATTTTCCTGGCAATGACAAGGACGCACCCGACGAATTGCCGGATCGCCCGATACTGCTCTGACCTCAGAGGATGAGCTTGAAGGGTGTCAAGGCGACGATGGGCGCGAAAGCTTGGGAATGGGTGGCGCTACAGCGGCCTGTGCCCGTGGCGATGCCCTGAGTTTCTTGCTCCGCGCCTTCACGTCAATCAGGGGGCGCAGATACCAGGGCGCTGCCGCTTCAACGGCGCCGATGCCGCCGGTGTTCCATCATGGTTCCAATGACGCGGCCGGGGTTGTCCGCCGACACTCGAATGATGTCGAAATCCTCGTTGAGAGGCGCGAGTTCGAAGACAGGCTGGTTAGTTGGATCGATGCCACGAGGCCGATACTTCAAGAAGATGGCGCTCGTGTCGCTATCGAGCTTTGCAACGACAAAATCCCCTGGAAGGGGAGGGGTGCTCGGGTCGACGATGACGATATCGCCTGGTCGAAACTCGCTCAGCATCGCCTCGTCCTGAATTTCCAGGGCAAACGCGAATTGGCTCAAGCGCTCTGCCAGTTCGCCCCCGATGACCAGCGGCCGCAGGCCATCATACTTTGAAGAGCCTTGCCCCCTCGGCCATTCGCCGGCCTGCGCATGGGAGAGGATGGGTATCAGCCTGGTCTCGTCCTTGACGGCATGGCGGCTGGCAGCGGGGCCAGCATATCCTCCTGAGCCCTTTCCCGTTTTCAGGTAGGCGACAGTGACGCCTAGCGCGTCTGCCGCCGCCTGAAGCGCGGCATTCCGGATGTTCTCCGGATCAGTTGTTCCGTCCTCCCAATACTTGATCGAGGTCCCGGTGACTCCGGCTTTCACGCCAAGGGCGCGCTGCGAGAGCCCACTGGCGGCGCGGGCAGCCTTGAGTCGATCGCCGAATCTTTTCATGGCAATAAGACTACTTGCCAGAGCGAAAAGTATACTTTCCTTTGATTGGAAAGTGTACTTATCATCAGGGATATTTACCTTCTCACCATGCCTTTGCCACTGATTCTCTACGGCTCCCTAAGGGGGCGGGGCGCTGACTGGCAAAAAGAAGGCGAGCGATTGGTTATGACGCCTCCCTGCGAAGCGAGGCGATGGCGAGGCTTGGAGCGTATCAGCCCAACGTTGGGAGCAAAACATTGATGTTCGTGGAGCGGAGTATGAAAACGACATGCCATCCATGCGATCGGCACCTTGACTCATCAGAGCGCGCTGTTGGGCAGTTCCTCCCACATCGGCACTGCCAAGCCTGGCTGCAGGCCATCCTTTTCCTCATCTCGCTGCTCGCCAGCAACGCCCTTTGGGCGACGGGATGCAGCAGCCTCAATGGCAACCCGAAGACATTCACCATCAACCTGGGTGGCGGAAGCGTCATGATTCCACGCGACACCGCGACGGGTGCGGTGCTCTATACGGTCAATGGTCCCCAGCTACCCCAGGGCTCGGTAGCGGACACCAGCAGCTGGATAGCGCAATGCACAAACGGCAACGGCATCACGAACGGCGTGCTGATGACCACGCCCTGGCCGGCGGTTAGCCCTGGGTTGTACGCCACCAATGTGAGTGGCATTGCTGTGCGGATCAAGCGATTTGCGAACACGTTTCCCTTTAGCTACGCATATACGCCGGCAAGCTTCACCGGAGGTGGCCCGCCCTACGGCTGGTACTTCAACGCTGGCCCCATCGTCACCTACAGCTTCGAAAAAACGGGTCCCATCTCCGGCGGTACCGTCACCGCCGCCGATATCGCTAACGTGGGGATGAACTACGACGGCACGGTCTATGCCTTCTATACCAACACAAGCGGACAGCTCACCTTCACTGTGGGGGCATGCGTGACGCCGGACATACAGGTGCCGCTAGACCCGATGCCGACATCGGCATTCAGCGGAGCCGGCAGCACGGCGGGAGCCAAGCCCTTCAGTATTGCCGTGAACGGTTGCCCGCCTGGTTTGAACTCGGTGATGTACCAGTTGGATGCGGCGTCAGGCATCAGTGTGATCAACGCGGCTCAGGGCGTCATCGGTCTTGGCCAGAGCGCCTCGGCGACGGGCGTTGGCCTGCAGATTCGGGACGGCAGCAATAATCCGGTGAGTTTCGGCGCCATGCATGCAACAACGGGCTACAACAAGACAAGTGGCGGGAGCTTTTCCATCCCCTTGAAGGCGATGTACTACCAGACGGCCGCCAGGATGACTGCGGGGTCGGTTGCTTCCCAGGCTGTCTTCACCATGAGTTACCAATAACGGCACGCGACGGCGATACGGCCCACTGGCGTGTCCTGATGACGCGCGCATGGGTGGGGTAGTTACGTAAACGTATGGGATGGAACCAAAGGCAGCCGTTGCATGCGGCTGCTTTTTTTTGGGGTGCCTCGCGAGTTTACGCCCAATGATCGAGTCGGCCCTGTTCAAGCCAAATCCTGCAAGAAGCAGTGGCTGCAAGCCCCCTTGGCGCTCACGGGTAAGGGCCTTCCGCTCGAACCTCGCGCAAGTTAAATCAAGGCGTGAAAGGCGGCATCCATGGAACATGACGAATCACGGCGTGCGTGATGGATGACATCCATTGTGAGCACATGCCGCGACATTCGGATTATCGCCGGATATGTGTTGCGGCAAAGATATCCGGACATGAATATGCGTAACGCCGGTGTCTCGCTGCACGATGCAATGTGGCTTGTCGCTACGGTTCGCTTGCCTGTTTGTATACCTGTTCCTTTCAGGTTCGCTCAGCGTGTCAATTCCGGCATAACAAGTCTGCGGTGATGACGCCGTTGGCAATGACCTTAAACGTAATGGGAGTCAGTCCATGAGGAAAATCGACAAGGCCGAACTGGCCAAGGCCGAACTGGCCGGTGGTTGCTGCAAGCGCGCGTGCACGGGCGGTGGCGGTGGCAATGGTAAAGGTGGCAACGGCGTCTAATCCGTCCACAGAAATCGTCGCAAGGTCGGCCACGACATCTGTCGTGGTCGACGCTTGAGTTCTGTATGACAGAGGTGAATGCGGCTTACGGCGTGCGGCAAGGCGCGGCAGGCTGAAGGATGGCTAGCGACAGGGAGTGTCCCGTTTGGATATGCCTCATCTTCCCCGCTTTGGCGACGTGGCTTGGCGTTGGGTTGCCTACGCCTCGTCAGCGATCGTGCTTATCGCTGTTGCATCGGCGTTTCATGCAGAGATTGAACTGAAGCGCGACGTTGCCTGTGAGGTGGTGTCGCCGTCTGTGCTGCCGATTCCGGTGCAAGGCGGGAAAGTTTCTGGTGTATACGTCCATGCGGGACAGCGGATAAGGCAAGGCGAACCCTTGCTTGCGCTGTTGTCCATCGCATCGGGAGTATCCGAGTCGGCTGGTGACGTCGATAACGTCGTCGCACCACAGGATGGTGTTGTCGCATTCGTTCATGCCCGGGTTGGGCGCTGGCTGGAACGCGGCGATGTTGCGGTGATCCTTGATACCCAGCCGGATGGGCCACTACAGGTGGTTCTGCGCATCCCTTCCGGTCAGCGCGGGTTCGTGCAGCACGGCCAGCGCGTGGGCATCAAGTTGGATGCGTTCCCCTTTTCGCGCTTTGGCGTGCGTGCGGCCACGATAGGCTCCGTGTCCGAAGTGACGACGGGTAATGCCGTTGCTGACAGTCCGCTGGAAGATTCCGGCATCGCCAAGGACGCCAGCTCGGACTATCTCGCCTGGGCCTCATTGGGTGCCCGCACGTTTCGCTACGGCGGGGAAGAGCTCCACATTTTTCCGGGTATGCGGGGCAGGGCGTCCATCGTGGTTGAGCGACTGACGCTGGCTGAGTGGCTGTTCGCACCGCTGCTTCGCGCCGTTCGCGGTTGACGCATGCGCGTTATCTATCAGAACGAGGTCGCCGAGTGCGGCTATGCCTGCCTCGCCATGGTGCTCAGTCACTTTGGCCGTGCCACGGACGTCAGGGAAATCTCGACGTTTCGGCCCATTTCTTCCAACGGGTTGACGCTGACCGACCTGTATGACGTGGCTACAGAATTTGGCCTTGAGGTGGAGGCCTATCAGTTTGGCCCCGAGCATGTGGATGAAATCCCTCGCGGTGCCATCCTGCACTTTGGTGGTGCGCATTTCGTGGTGTTCGAAAAGGCGCGACGCGGCTACGTTCGCGTCATTGATCCAGCGGTGGGGCGGCGGCGGATCGCGATGGATGTATTTGTGGCGTCCGCATCGGGTTACCTTCTTCAGTGCTCGCCGACGCCCGACCTGCCGCAGGTCAAGGCGCGATCGAAGGTGCGGGCCGCACTGGAGCGGGTGCGCACGCTCAATCCGCAGTTGAACTCGCGTATTCGGAAAGTCCTTTTCGTCGCCATCGGCGCGCAATTTGCGATCCTCGCGACGCCGTTCTTTGGCGGTCTCGCCCTCGATTACGTCGTCGCGTCCGACAACATCGATCTGCTTGGGGCGCTGGTGCTTACCTTCGCCAGCATCTTCGTGGTGGGGGCCATGGGCCACTTCGTGCAGGGCTATCTCACCGAGGTGGTATTTGGCGAAGTGCGAATGAACATGACCGAGGGTCTTGTCGGTCATCTGCTGAGAAACCCCATCCCGTTTTTCGAAAAGCGCAATGTCGGCGATCTGTTCGCGAAGATCAGGATGCAGGAGGAGGTGGACGACTTCGTGACGCGTACGGCGGTAACCATGCGTATCGATGTTGCGGTTGCCCTGCTAGGCACGGGACTGATGATGCTGGCCAGCGGTACGTTGGCTGCGATCACGCTGGGCCTGTTCTTCGTCTATGTCATGGTGGCGATGGGCATTTTTGTGCGCATGCGCGACGTGCATGCCTTGATCATGGAGGAATCAGGTCGATGTGACGACGCCCTCATTGAGACGATACGGGGTGCTTCGCTGATCAAGCTTTCGGGGGGCGAGCTGCGGCGGACCGGTCAATTCATGTCACGGTTCCGGGGCTATGTGTCGGCGGTACTGGAGCGCTCCCGTCTGGTGATTTTTCGCGAATCCATGCAGAAGCTTCTGGCCTACGTGGATGTGCTGGTCATCACCTGGCTCGCCTGCAGGCTGATGTTGTCGGGCAGCATGTCGCTGGGCGTGTTCTATTCGTTCATGATCTACAAGTCGTTGGTGACTGAGCGGCTTACGCGCGTCATCAATGGTTTGATTGCCTACGGCATGCTGTCGGCCCCGGTGGGTCGTGTTGCCGACATCGCCGATGCCGAAGGTGAGCGTTACAGCACGCCGGATGCGTTACATCGCTCGCCGGAAACGCGCTCATTCCAGTCGCTGGAAATGCAGAACGTGAGCTTCCGCTACGGGGTTTCCGACCAGTGGATCCTCAAGGAGGTCAGCCTGACCCTGCGCAAGGGCGACAAGGTGGCCATCGTCGGACCGTCAGGCAGTGGCAAGTCGACGATCTTCAAGCTGCTGGCGGCATCCGAGCCACTCCATGACGGCGAGATCCTGTTGAACGGCATTCGCTGGCCCAACCTCGCGGTAGATGAGATCCGTCGCCATGCGGCCCACATGCGCCAGGGCGACATCATTCTCTACGGATCCATTGCGGACAACGTCTCGATGTTCACCGGGCAGACAGACGAGGATCGCGTGCGTCAGGTGTTGGAGGACGTAGGCCTGATGGATGACGTCATGCGCTTGCCCATGCGCGCCCGGACCGTCGTGAGTGACACCATCGCCAACATCTCGGCCGGGCAGCGTCAGCGCCTCCTGCTGGCGCGGGCGCTCTATATGGACAGGGAGGTGCTGATGCTCGATGAGCCCACCTCGAACCTCGATCCATCGTCGGTGGAGCTCATTGCGCGGCTCCTGGCCGGCATCGACAGGACGGTGGTGGTCATCACACACGATCATTCCCTGGCCTCGCATTTCGATCGGCGCTTTGAGCTGAGGGATGGTCGGTTGGTGCCCGCAGGCAAGGACGCGGTGCAGGTAGGCAAGGAAGAGGCCGGGACGGAGGGCGCCATCGCAGATGCGCCTGCTGCGGAGAGCACCGCAACGGTGGCGGCGTCGACGATGGCGGACGTCGTCGATGGTACTGAGGCAGAGGGCGGCATTCCGGTGGACGTCGCCTCACACGACGCCTCCGTGGTTAGTCCCACCAAGGTACATGCTGCCTCCGGCGCTGCGGTGAATCGCCTTGGCCCGTTGCCTGGTGCGGCAGCGGCCAGGGTAGCCGCTGGGTTTGCGCGTGAAACGCGGTGAACTTGTTCGTCAATGCCGCCAGCGCATGAATGCATGGCGGCAGGGGCTTCGCAGAGGGCATGCGAGCCTCGTGCGTGGTTGGCGGCGCCGGGTTTGCTCCGTTCAGAACGGGGTGCTGATGCACGTGTCGTTTGCCACGCTTGCACGGATGGCGAAACTGCGATGGCTCTGGCGCAGTGTGTTTGACGTGCGCTGGCGGTGGAACGGGATCATCCGTTACGAAACCGGACGAGACCTGTTCTCGCTGGGGCGCGACAAGTGGCTGACAGTCATGGCGGGCGGTGTGCAAGAGCGCCTGCTCGATCGACGCATTCATCTGGGGCAGCAAAAGTCGGATGCCGTGGAGCATTTGCCGGACCTTGTGGCAGTCGGCCGGCGCGTCGCCGATGGGGTCGCCGCTCTTTGGGCCAGCCAACCGGACCGCCTGGTGATGCTCTCACCGTTTCACTATGTGTCGCAGTACGCGAATGTGCTGGCGGTGCATGAAGTGCAACGGGCGCTCGGCGTCGCCCATATCGCGATCGTGTCCGGTGTGCCTCACGATCAGTACGGTAGCGACGCAGGCCTGACACCTGGTATCGAAGTCCTGCACACGTTCGGCGATGGGATGCGCAACAGCCTGGGCATCCGCCTGGCGCGAGCGTTGGTGCGGGACAGGTTGGCCGTTCTGTTTGCCGATGCGGCGCCCCATTCGATGCAGAAGTACCCGATGGATACCACGGGGGTAAGCATCCTTGGCCGGCCGTCACGCATCCACAGCGGCATATTTCGTATCGGCCAGCGCATGGGCGTGGTGCTGCTGCCGTACTACCTCACGTTTGAAAGCGGTCGTTTTGGCGTCGTATTGTTCGATCCCGTAGAACTGGCCGACGACGACGCTCCGCAGCAAGTGGCCGATTGCATCGGCAGTGCGCTGGCGCAGAACTACGAAAGCAACCTGTTCGCTGGCTATCCCACGTTGTATGGCTTTGCCGCCGTGCGTTAAGCAGCGCAGGAGCAGGGCGGCCATGCGGCAAGGCGCTGCTCCGGGGCCAAAAAAAAGCGGGCCCGAAGGCCCGCTTTTTCGAAGTGCTGCACTCTTTCGAACTTAGAACTTCTGGTTGTACGACACGTACCAGTAACGGTCGATGTCGAAGTTCGGGTTGTACGGCGGGGAGCCGGTACCCGAGGTCGGCACGCTGTAGTAGTACGGGCCCTTCTTGTTGAAGATGTTGTTCACGCCAACGGTGAACACACCCTTCCAC
The DNA here is from genome assembly GCF_000725385.1 of Dyella japonica A8. Lineage (NCBI taxonomy): Bacteria > Pseudomonadati > Pseudomonadota > Gammaproteobacteria > Lysobacterales > Rhodanobacteraceae > Dyella > Dyella japonica. Next base: position 1,929,554 of record NZ_CP008884.1, read on the forward strand.
GGAGCCGTGTAGCGGAACTGCGCGTCGTTGAACGCCACCGAACCCTTCTGGCTCATGCCAACCGACGGCCACCAGGGGTTGGTGTAGTTCGGCGAGCTGCACTCGACGGTTGCGGTGTAGCACTGGTCCTTCAGGCCCGAGTAGTAACGGACCGTCCAGCTGGCGCCGAACTGCTTGAAGTCCCAATCCACCTGCAGGTTGGAGCGCAGGCGGTAGATGGGGTCGTTACCGTTGGTGAAGAAGCCGACCTGATCCTGCGGGGTAGCGCCCGGGCTGCTGACCGACTCGTACTTGGTCAGGTAGGTGCTGTCCGAAGCGATGCGGAAGCGGCCGAACGAGGTTTCCGGCAGACGGTAGTGGATACCGACGTCGTAGCCTGCGGTCTTCAGCGTGCCGAGGTTGGCTTCGCTTTCGTTGAGCTGGTTGACCGAGCCCGGGACCAGACCGGTGCTCGGGTCGGCCACGTTGCCACGGGTGAAGCGGCCGCAGTACGACGGATCGTTCTGCACGTAGCACAGGTTCAGGATCTCGCTGGCGTTGACCGACGTGATCTGGTTCTTCAGGTAGATGTTGTAGTAGTCAACCGTGAAGTCCAGGCCTTCCACGTAGTGCGGGCTGTAGACCAGGCCCAGCGTACGGGTGATCGACTGTTCCGGCTGCAGGTTCGGGTTGGAGCCCGAGACGAACGCCACCGGGGTCTGCGTACCGGTGTTGTTCTTGATCGGCGTGCCGGAGCCGTCGACCTGGCGGTAGTTGGCCGGGACGCCAGCGGCGGAGCAGCGCTGAGCCACCTGGCTGTTGGTCGCGGCAGCACCGTAAACGGTATCGCACGGATCGATGAAGGTTTCGAAGCTCTGGCCCGGGCCACCGTACAGGTCGTTGATCGTCGGCGCACGGAAGCCGTGGGCGAACGTACCGCGGATCAGCACGTCTTCGATCGGACGGTAGCGGAAGCTGTACTTGTTGTTGGTGGTGCTGCCGAAGTTGCTGTAGTTCGAGTAGCGGCTGGCGATGTTGACGCCCAGTTCCTGGGCACCCGGCAGGTCGCGCAGCAGCGGCACGTCGAGCTCGGCGTACGCTTCGTTGGTGAAGTACTTGCCGGAGGTCGCGTTGGCGGCCAGATCGGTGGTGTTACCGGCGGCAACGTAGGCATCCGGGCGGTAGCTGCCCTTCAGACCACGGTGTTCCACGCCCAGGGCCAGGTTGACGGTGCCGGCGTTGAGCGGCATCTCGAACAGGCCGCCGGAGACGTTGGCGGTGTAGTCATCGGTGGAGCTGACCTGACGAGCGGACTCGTGGTAACCCACGTAGTCCAGCACGGACTGCGGGGTCGCACCCGGGCCGGCGAGGATGTTCCACGGCTGGCAGCCAGCAGCGCGATCGGCGGCGTTGGCGCAAGCCACCTGACCGTTGATGATCGTCGTCGGGCCCAGCGCGGCCTGTGCCTTGTTCAGGTCCAGGTTGCCGGTGGTGGTGAGGTGGATCTTGTTCTGGGCGTAGGTGTAATCCGCGTCCCAGCTCCAATCGTGGCCGAGGAACTGGAAGTAGCCCTGGGCGCCGACGTTGATGTTGTAGATCTTGGAGTGAGCCTGCGTGACGCGCGGCATTTCCACCGTGCGGCGGAAGAAGTTCACGTCTTCGCCCGGGAACGGGTTGTAAGCGTTCTGGCCGCTGATCTGCACGCCGTTCGGGAACAGGTTGCCGACGGTGTTGCCGGTCGAGAACGGATAGCCGGCGAGCTGCGAGGACGAGTCACGCACGCTGGCATCGGCCATACCGTGCAGGGTGATGTTGTCGGTCAGCTTGTACTTGTCCTGGACGAACAGGTTCTTCAGCTTGGTGCCGGCGCGGAACGTCATGTCCTGCGTGCTGTTGTAGCGGTCGGCATTTGTGCTGCCGTCGTACAGGTGGTAGCCAGCGGGGGCACCAGCAGTCGTCGTCTGCGAACCGTGGTTGTAAACGTACTGATCGCCGGTGGTCGGATCGACAACGCGGCCGTACGGGCCGGTGGAGCTCCAGCCGCCGTTCGGATGACGGGCACCTTCGGCGTAGCGGGTTTCCGGACGCTCGCTGTCCCACATCGGATCGGTCTGCTGCTGGGCAGCACCGATGATGATGGAGTTCTTCTCGGTGGTGTGGCCCCAGGTGAAGTCGTAGTTCTGGGTCTGGCCGTCGCCCTTGCCGTTCTGGCCGTAGTAGACGTTGGCTTCAGCGCCGTCGAACTTTTCCTTGGTGATGATGTTCACCACGCCGCCGATGGCGTCGGAACCGTAGATGGAAGAGGCGCCATCCTTGAGGATGTCGATGCGCTCAATCATCGAGACGGGAATGGTCGACACGTCGGTCAGGCCATTGAGGCTGGTGCTCCAGCGACGGCCGTTGACCAGCACCAGCGTGCGCTGCGAACCCATGTTACGGATGTTCACATAGCGACCGCCGACGTCAGCGCCGGAGGACAGCGTGTCCTGCGGGGTGATGTCCGGCGTGCCCATGGACGGCATGCGGGCCAGGATGTCGTTGACGTTGGTCAGACCGGTCGCCTGGATGGCGGCCTTGTCCATGGTGAAGATGGGCTGCGAGGTTTCCACGTCCACGCTGCGAATGCGCGAACCGGTCACCGTGACGGTTTCGAGGCTCTTGGCCGTACCCTGATCAGCCTGAGCGGGGGCAGCATCCTGTGCGGCCACCGACCACGTCTGCAGCACGAGCGCTGCGGCGATGGCAGTAGCCAGCAGTGTCTTTTGCTTCATTGTTGGAACTCCGAACAAAAAATAGCCATCAGCCAGCTCGCGAGGGCTGGACATCTGGGTATGGGGATGGCTCGACCTCCCTGGGGAAGGGGTCCGTGCCGTGGCATCGCCGGGCTTGGGGGACAGGCGATGTAATCCCGAAGTTAAAACAAAGTGACGTGTAGGTGCAAGCCTGTTGAAACAGTCGGGTGATAGTAGGTTTTGGTGTAAAGGGGCTATTTTTTCGGTGCGGGTGACGGCCACAAAGGCTTGTCTACGCTTGACATTGCCGGCAGGCCGGTGCGTTTTTGCCGCCCCCATGCCTTCACGGGGCGCGCCCGCTACACTGACGCTTTTCCGCCGCCCGCCGACCCATGACGCAGCCCTTCACCGTTGCCTTCGACCCCGTCGCCTTCAAGCTGGGGCCGCTACAGATTCACTGGTATGGCTTGATGTACCTGAGCGGTTTCCTTGGGGCCTGGCTGCTGGCCGAGTACCGCCGCCAGCGCGGCCGCCTGCCGGTATCGCGCGACGCGCTGGGTGACCTGGCCTTCTACGTGATGATGGGTGTGATCATCGGCGGCCGCATCTGGTACATGCTGTTCTACGCCGACATCCACTGGATCTGGCAGGACCCGCTGGCGCTGTTCCGCGTGTGGGATGGCGGCATGAGTTTCCACGGCGGCTTGCTCGGTGTGCTTACCGCCGGCCTGTGGTGGTCGCGTCGCAACCACATGCATTTCTTCGACACGGTGGATTTCGTGGCGCCGCTGGTGCCGATCGGACTCGGTCTGGGGCGCCTGGGCAACTTCATCAACGGTGAGCTGTGGGGCAAGCCGGACACGGTGCCGTGGGCCATGCTTTTTCCCAATGCGCATTCGGCCGATGTGGACTGGGCCGCCACGCACCCGCAGTGGCAGGCGGCGTTGGCGCAGTTCGGCGGGCTGCCGCGTCACCCCTCCCAGCTTTATGAAATGCTGCTGGAGGGCGTGGTGATGTTCACCGTGCTGTTCCTGGTGTCGCTCAAGCCGCGCCCGCGCTACCTGGTTTCCGGCCTGTTCGCGCTGATGTATGGCTGCTTCCGCTTCGGCGTGGAGTTCGTGCGCGTGCCCGATCCGCAATTGGGCTATCTCGCGTGGGGTTGGCTGACCATGGGGCAGATCCAGTCGCTGCCCTTGATCGTCATCGGCCTGGTGCTGCTGGTGATGGCCCGCAAGGCGCCGACCATGCGGCCGTACAACGTCTCGCTGCCGACCGGGGAGTAAGCCATGCGCGCCTATCTTGATCTGCTGCAGCATGTGCTTGACCACGGCGTGGAGAAGGGCGACCGCACCGGCACCGGCACGCGCAGCGTGTTCGGCTGGCAGATGCGGTTTGACCTGTCCGAAGGGTTTCCGCTGGTCACCACCAAGAAGCTGCACCTGAAGTCGATCATCCACGAGCTGATCTGGTTCCTGCGGGGCGACACCAACATTGCCTATCTCAAGGACCATGGCGTCAGCATCTGGGACGAATGGGCCGATGAGCACGGCAACCTGGGCCCCGTCTACGGCCAGCAGTGGCGCGCCTGGCCCACCGCTGACGGCGGCGTGGTGGACCAGATCCGCTGGGTGGTGGACGAGATCAAGCGCAACCCGAATTCGCGCCGCCTGGTAGTGAGTGCATGGAACGTTGGCGAGCTGCCAAAAATGGCGCTGATGCCGTGCCATGCGCTGTTCCAGTTCTACGTGGCGGACGGCAAGCTCAGCTGCCAGCTCTACCAGCGCTCGGCGGACATTTTCCTGGGGGTGCCGTTCAACATCGCCAGCTATGCCTTGCTGACCCACCTGATTGCCCAGGAATGCGGGCTGGGCGTGGGTGATTTCGTGCACACGCTGGGCGATGCCCACCTGTACAACAACCACGTGGAGCAGGCGCGCCTGCAGCTGACCCGTGCGCCGCGGCCCCTGCCCAGGCTGCAGCTGAATCCAGACGTGCGTTCAGTGTTCGACTTCCGTTTCGAGGACATCGCCATCGTCGGCTACGAGCCGTATGGCGCCATCAAGGCCCCGGTGGCGGTATAACAAGGCGTTGGCCCGGGGTTCGCTGACACCGGGCATGGCGCAGGCTGTCATTTGGCGCGGATGGACGCCGGCATGCTGCTAAGATCGGCGGCGCGCGACGCCCCTGGCTGGCGGCGCGAGTGGTCAACACTGTCGATGATTCAAGGATTTCCATGGCTATTTCGCTGATTGCCGCGCTGGATGAGAACTTCGCCATTGGCCGCAAGGGCCAGTTGCCCTGGCATTTGCCGGACGACCTGCGCTGGTTCAAGGAGCTCACGCTCGGCAAGTACGTGCTGATGGGCTACAACACGGCCGTGGCGATTGGCCGCCCGCTGCCGGACCGCACCAACCTGGTGCTGAGCCGCAAGCACGAGGCACCGTTTCCCGGCCAGATCACCGTGCGTTCGCTGGCCGAGGGCCACGCCCGCGCCGGTGGCACCGGCCTGATGGTGATCGGCGGTGGCGAGGTCTACACCGAGGCGCTGCCCACAGCGCGCCGCCTGTACCTCACCTGGGTCAACGCCGCGGTGGACGGTGCCGACACCTTCTTCCCGGGCGTGCATTTCAGCGACTGGACCGAAGTCTCCCGCGTGCATCACAAGAAGGATGCCAACCACGCGTATGACTTCGACATGGTCGAGTACATCCGCAACGACTGAGCGGCATCCGGCATGCCTGCTTCGACGGCCGGCGCCATGCATGTCATGGCCGGCGTCATGCTCGACTTCCAGGGACGCGTGCTGCTGGCGCAGCGTCCGCCCGGCAAGCACCTGGCGGGGCTGTGGGAATTTCCCGGTGGAAAGCTCGAGGTGGGCGAAACGCCTGCCGAGGGCCTCGTGCGCGAACTCCATGAAGAGCTGGGCATCGAGGCCACGGTGGCTGAGCCCCTCATTCGCGTGCCCTGGCGTTACGGCGAACGCTCCCTGCTGCTCGACGCGCGTATCGTCCGGGCATGGCAGGGCGAGCCCGCCTCGCTGGACGGGCAGGCGCTGCAGTGGGCTGAGCCTGCCTCGGTCGACCTGAGCCTGCTGGCACCAGCGGACCGCCACATCCTGCGGGCACTCCAGTTGCCCTCGCGTTATGCCATCACGGCAGATGTGCCGCCCTCGGCGATTGAGGCGTGGCGGCAGCGCGTGCGCCACGCCATCGCTGCGGGCGAGCGGATGATCCTCCTACGCTTTCCGCAGTGGCCGCCGCAGCAGGTGAGGGCGCTGGCGGCTGATCTGTTGCCCGAGGCGCGGGCCCGGGGCGCGCATCTAGTGTTGAGCGGCGACGTCGATGGCGCGCTGGCGCTGGGAGAGGGTGCAGGCGTGCAGCTCAAGGCGGCCCAGCTCGCCCAGTGGCGCGAAAGGCCCTTGCCCTTGATGCAATGGGTGGGGGCGAGTTGCCATCACGCAGCCGATCTCCAGCGTGCGCTGGACGTCGCGGACTTCGCCACTGTGTCGCCGGTCGCCATGACCGCAACGCATCCCGCTGCCCTGCCTTTGGGATGGACGGCGTTCGGGCATCTGGTGAATGCCTCGGCCTTGCCGGTCTATGCGTTGGGCGGCATGAGCCCGGCACAGCTCGACATGGCGCGGCAGGCCGGTGCGCAGGGCGTGGCGGGGATCCGCGGCTTCTGGTGATTCAGCGCCCGGCCTGGGCGAGTGCCAGATAGCGTGCGTGCAGGTCTGCCACGGCCCGGTCGAGGGCGGATTCGTCGCCGCTGTTTTCGATGACATCGTGGGCCAGCAACAGGCGGTGTTCGCGCCGCGCCTGGCGTTCGATCATGCGCCGCGCCAGTGCTTCGTCGATGCCGTCGCGCCGCATCAGGCGCTCCCTCTGGACGGCTTCGGGGGCATCGATCACCAGGACGCGATCCACCCAGCGATAGTGATCGTGGTTTTCGGCAAACAACGGAATGGCGAGCAGGCAGTAGGGGCCGCGATCGGCCATGACGCGCTCGCGCAGCCAGGCGCGCACGCGTGGGTGCGTGATGGCTTCCAGGGCCTTGCGTTCCGCATCGTTGCCGAACACCCGCTGGCGCATGGCGGCACGGTCGAGCTGTCCGCCGGCATCGAGTACGCCGGTGCCGAAATGGTCGACGATGGCCGCCAACCCTTCCGAGCCGGGGGCGACCACTTCGCGTGCGGCGACATCAGCGTCGTAGACGTGGACACCCATAGCCTCGAAGCGTCGTGATACGGCGCTTTTGCCCGCAGCGATGCCGCCGGTGAGCGCCACCACGTAGCCCGGGTGGGGCAAGGTCACGGCAGCCCCATCAGCTGCGAGTACTGCTGCAGCAGCCAATCGCCGGCCACGAACCACACCCAGCCTGCCGCCGCGATGAAGGGGCCGAAGGGCATGGGGATGTCGCGGCCGTGCTTGCGCAGCGCAATCATCGCGCCGCCGATCACGGCGCCGATGAACGAAGAGAGCAGGATCACCGGCAACAAGGCCGTGGGGCCCATCCATGCGCCCAGTGCGGCCAGCAGCTTGAAGTCGCCATAGCCCATGCCCTCCTTGCCGGTCAGCAGCTTGAACAGCCAGTACACGCTCCACAGGCTGAGGTAGCCGATGGCCGCACCGAGGATCGCCGGACTGGGCAGCACGAACATCGGCAGCAGGCTGAGCAACAGGCCGAGCCACAGCAGTGGGAAGGTCAGCTGGTCGGGCAGGTACTGCGTGCGGAAATCGATGCCGGCGAGGGCAATGAGCATCCAGGTGAAGACCAGGCCGGCCACGGCAACGAGGTTCGGGCCGAACTTCCAGACAATCGCCGCACTGGCCAGGCCACTGAGCAATTCGACCAGCGGGTACTGGATGGAAATCGGCGCCTTGCAGTAGCGGCAGCGGCCGCCCAGCAGCAGCCAGCCGAACAGCGGAATGTTGTCGCGAGCCGCCAGCGGGTGCTTGCAGTGGGGGCAGTGCGAGGCCTCCTTGACGATGCCGGGGGGCAGCGAGGTGCTGTCGGGCTCCATCTCCAGCGTATCGAAGGCGTCCAGCCGCCACTGCGCCATCAGGCGCGCCGGCAGCCGGAGGATCACGACATTCAGAAAGCTGCCGACCAGGAGGCCGAGCACGCCGGCAACAACGATCCAGGCCCAGGGGGGGAGTGCGAGCATGCGGACATCCGATGGTTATAAAAAAGGCCCCCCTCCCGGCAGGGAGAGGGGCCCGGACTGCGAGAGATTACACGGTGCTGGCGAGCTTGAAGATCGGCAGGTACAGCGCGATCACCATGCCGCCGACCAGCACGCCGAGGATCACCATGATCAGCGGCTCGAGCAGGCTGGAGAGCGTATCCACCGCGTTGTTCACTTCCTCTTCGTAGAACTCGGCGACCTTGAACAGCATGTGGTCGAGCGCACCGGATTCCTCGCCGATGCCCACCATCTGCACCATCATGTTCGGGAACAGGCCGGTCTGGCGCATCGACAGCTGCAGCTGGTGGCCGACGGCGACGTCCTCGCGCATCTGCTTCACGGCATCGCCGTAGACGATGCTGCCGGTGGCGCCGGAGACGGCATCCATCGCTTCCACCAGCGGCACACCGGCACGGAAGGTCACGCCCAGCGTGCGCGCGAAGCGCGCCAGCGCCGACTGCCGGAGGATGTTGCCGATCACCGGGAACTTCAGCAGGAAACGGTCGAGGAAGTGCGCGAACTTGGTGGAGCGCTTCTTGAAGAAGATGAGCGCCGAGACGCCGCCCACGATGCCGATGAGCAGGGCCCACCAGTAGGACTTCATGAACTCGGACATGGATACCACGACCTGCGTTGGCGCGGGCAGTGAGGTGCCGGCGTCCTTGAAGGTCTGGGCAAACACCGGCACCACGAACAGCAGCATGATGACGCAGACCAGGAAGGCCACGGCCATGACCATCACGGGGTAGAACATGGCCTTCTTGATTTTGGCCTTGATGGCTTCCGTGCGTTCCTTGTAGGTGGCCACGGTATCCAGCACCGTGTCGAGCACACCCGCCGACTCACCCGCATGCACCAGGTTGCGGTAGAGCTCGTCGAACTGGACGGGGTACTTGCCCAGGGCTTCGTGGAGCGCCGCACCACCTTCGATGGTCTGCTTCACGTCCGTCAGCATGTTCTTGAAGCGGACGTTCTTCTGGCCGTCGGCGATGATCTCGAAGGACTGCACCATCGGCACGCCGGAGGCCATCATGGTGGCGATCTGGCGGCTGAAGATCGCCACGTCGCGTGGCTGGACCGAGCTTCCCGAGGCGCCGAACAGCGGCTTGCCGCGCTCCTTCACGGTCTGCGGGTTCATGCCCTGGCGGCGCAGCTCGGCCTTGACGAGCGAGGCGTTCTTGGCCGCCATGTCGCCCTTCATGCGCTTGCCGCGCTTGTCGAGGGCGATCCAGTCGTAGGTTGTCAGCTTGCTGACCTCGGCGCGCTGGGCGCTGATCGGCTTGACGTTCTTGGCGGTGGCCGCAGCCATGGCATTTCCCCCTGCTGGTACGGTCGGGCCGCCTCAGGAGGGCGGCCGTGTAATCGGTGCAGCTTAAGTCATTCCCCTGGACCAATTCGTGGCACCTGACGCAACTTCGGTGCGACGGACGGCCCATCCTCGCCGGGCGGCCGGGCCGCCCGCAAGCCTGTCAGTCCTTGGTGACGCGGTCGATCTCGGCCAGGCTGGTCACACCCTTCTTCACCTTCAGCAGGGCGGATGCGCGCAGGTCGTTCACACCGGCCTTGCGGGCGGCCTCGGCGATCTGCAGCGTGTTGCCGCCTTGAAGGATGATCTTCTGAATGTCTTCCAGCATGGGCATGACCTGGTAGATGCCCACGCGGCCCTTGTAGCCCTCGTTGCAGCTGTCGCAACCCACGGCCTCGTAGACGGTCAGGCCGCCGTCGATGTCTTCCTGGGTGAAGCCCGCATCCAGCAGTGTCTGGGGCGGCAAGGTCATCGGCCGCTTGCAATCGTGCAGGCGGCGCGCCAGTCGCTGGGCGATGATCAGGGTGACCGACGAGGTGATGTTGTAGGGCGCGATGCCCATGTTCATCAGGCGCGAAATGGTCTGCGAAGCATCGTTGGTGTGCAGGGTGGACAACACCATGTGACCGGTCTGCGCGGCCTTCACGGCGATCTCGGCGGTTTCCAGGTCGCGGATTTCGCCCACCATGATCACGTCCGGGTCCTGGCGCAGGAAGGAACGCAGGGCGGCGGCGAAGGTCATGCCGCGCTTGACGTTCTGCTGCACCTGGTTGATGCCCTCCACGCGGATTTCCACCGGGTCTTCCACCGTCGAGATGTTGCGCTCGTTGGTGTTGAGGATGTTCAGCGCCGTATACAGCGACACCGTCTTGCCCGAGCCGGTGGGGCCGGTGACCAGCACCATGCCGTAGGGCTTGTGGATGGCTTCGATGTAGAGCTGTTTCTGGACGTCCTCGTAGCCCAGGGCGTCGATGCCGAGCCTGGCGGCCGAGCCGTCCAGGATACGCAGCACGATCTTCTCGCCGAACAGCGTGGGCAACGTGCTCACGCGGAAGTCGACCGAACGGCTCTTGGACAGATTGAGCTTGATGCGGCCGTCCTGCGGTACGCGGCGTTCGGCGATATCGAGGCCCGACATCACCTTGATGCGCGAAGAAATGCGCGAGGCGAGCTTCATCGGCGGGCTGGCCACCGCGCGCAGCATGCCGTCCATGCGCAGGCGCACCCGGTACTGCGTTTCGAACGGTTCGAAATGGATGTCGGAGGCGCCGCGCTTGATTGCGTCGACCAGGATCTTGTTGACGAACTTGACCACGGGGGCGTCGTCATTCGCATTGGCGTCGATGCCGGTGGTTTCGGCCTCGTCGTCACCGCCTTCCAGCGAGAGCTCGTCGAATTCGCTGCCGCCCATGTCGGGCACGGCGTTGCTCATGGCGGTGAGCGCGATCTCGATGGAGCGCAGCAACTGGCCGCGCTCGACCAGGATCGGTTCCACCATGCAGTTGGAGTGGAACTTGATCTCGTCCAGCGCATGCGACTGCATCGGGTCGGCAATACCGACGAACAGACGCTTGCCGCGCTTGAACAGGGGCAGGGCGTGGTGCTTGTTGATCAGCGCCTCGCTGATCAGGTTCACCGGCATGTTGGCCGGCACCAGCGCGCTGACGTCCATCATCGGCATGCCGAACTCGTCGGATGCGATGCGGGTGAGTCGCGCGCTCTCCACCTGGTTGTTGTCCAGCAGCCAGGCCGTGAGCGAGGCCTTGCTCTGGGTGGACTCAGCGACCGCCCGGCGTACGTCGGCTTCGGGCAGCACACCTTCCGATACCAGTCGGCGCGCAAGGCCGGTAAGGCCCGCGAGCGAAGGTTGCATTAGCGTTGACATGGCGATACTGGTCCAGCCCCCTGATTGGAAGGGAATTTACCCCACTTGAGGGGGCTGGTCACCCGCCAGGATCGGGGCGTGGGGTCCGGGGGTGATGCGGCGCACAGATCCATGGCCGGTCCCGCTCCGGTTCCAGGGCATGCAACAGGCGTGCCTCACCCATCCCGGCGTGGACGCTGCGCCGGCGTTTGCGATAGAAAGGCCGACCAGCTCGACGAATCGGACCACCTGTGACGCCCTCTGACCACCCCGTGCCCTTCCTGGTCTTCGGTGCCCCTCGTATCGAGGAAGATGAGATCGCCGAGGTCGAGGCCTGCCTGCGCTCGGGCTGGCTGGGCACGGGGCCACGCGTCGCACAGTTCGAACAGGACTTTGCCCGGTGGCGCGGGGTGCGGGCGTCCCAGGTGGCGGCGGTGAATTCCTGCACGGCCGCCCTGCACGTCAGCATGGTGGCGGCCGGACTGGAGCCGGGCAGCGAAGTGATCACCACGCCGCTGACCTTCTGCGCCACGGTCAACGCGATCCTGCATGCCGGCCTCACCCCGGTGTTGGCGGACGTGGACCCGGTCACCCAGAACATCGACCCGGACGCCATCGAGGCCGCCATCACGCCGCGCACGCGCGCCATCCTCCCTGTGCATTTCGCGGGGCGGCCCTGCGCCATGGACCGGATCATGGCGATTGCGCGAAAGCGTGGCCTGGTGGTGATCGAAGACTGCGCGCATGCCATTGAAACCGAATTCCACGGCCAGCCGGCCGGCACCTTCGGTGACTTCGGCTGCTTCAGTTTCTACGTCACCAAGAACGTCGTGACCGGCGAAGGCGGCATGATCCTGGGACGCGACGAAGAGCACGTCGCCCGTGCCAAGATGCTTGCGCTGCACGGCATGAGCAAGGACGCATGGCACCGTTTCGGCGACCAGGGCTACCGCCACTACCAGGTGGTCGAGTGCGGCTTCAAATACAACATGATGGACCTGCAGGCAGCGATCGGCATTCACCAGCTGGCCCGCGTGCAACGCAACTGGAAGCGCCGGCGCGAGCTCTGGCAGCGATACGACGAGGCGCTTGCCGGACGGCCGATAGGCCTGCCGGCGGCGCCGGAGGAGGGGACTCGCCATGGCCATCATCTGTATACCGTCATGATCGACGCACGCTCGGGCATCGGGCGTGATGACTTCCTCGAGGCCATGAACGCGCGCCGCATCGGCACGGGCGTGCATTACCTGTCCGTTCCCGAGCACCCGTATTACCAGCAGCGCTTCGGCTGGCGGCCGGAGCAATGGCCGCAGGCGATGCGCCTGGGGCGGCAAACGGTCAGCCTGCCGCTGTCGCCTGCGATGTCCGATGGCGACATGGAGCGGGTGGTCGAGGCTGTCCGGTCGGTTATTCCGGCCTGACGGCCAGGCGCGAGGTGGGGCGGTGTGACCCAGTGCCCGCATTTTCGTGTGGGTCATGGGCGGCCGCGGATCGCCGCGGTGCTCAGGGTATGATGCCGGCTCACTTCCGGGGACACGCTCTTGAACCGTCTAAGCATCATCCTGCCCGCGAAAAACGAAGGGCCGGCGCTGAAGAATCTATTGCCACGCCTGCGCCAGGCCCAGCCAGGGGCGGAGATCATCGTGGTGGACGACGGTTCGACCGACGATACGCGTGACATCTGCGCTGCTGCCGGCGTGACCTGCCTTTCTTCGCCGTACTCCATGGGCAATGGTGCCGCCATCAAGCGTGGCGCCCGCGCCGCCAGCGGCGACGTACTGGTGTTCATGGATGGCGACGGGCAGCATGACCCGGCGGATATCGCGCGCCTGCTGGAGAAGTTCGCACAGGGCTACGACATGGTGGTGGGCGCGCGCGACTGGGGCAGCCAGGCCGGTGTGGGCCGGGGCGTGGCCAATACCATCTACAATTGGCTTGCCACCCGCATGACGGGGCAGGTGGTCGAAGACCTTACCTCGGGCTACCGCGCGGTGCGGGCCGACCGGTTCCGCGAATTCCTGCACCTGTTGCCCAACGGCTTCTCTTATCCCACCACCAGCACCATGGCGTTCTTCCGCAGCGCCTACCCGGTGGCTTACCTGCCCATCAAGGCAGCGCAGCGCGTGGGCAAGAGCCACATCAAGCCGCTGAAGGATGGCATCCGCTTCCTGCTGATCATCTTCAAGATCGCCACGCTGTATTCGCCACTCAAATTGTTCGTGCCGGCCAGCATGGTTTTCTTCCTGCTGGGCTGTGCCAACTATCTGCGCACCTTCCTTGCCTATGGCCGCCTTACCAACGGCAGCGCGTTGCTGTGGAGCGCTTCGGTCATCATTTTCCTGATTGGGCTGGTATCGGAGCAGATCACGGCATTGACCTATCGCAAGAGTGACTGATCACGGGGGCGGCAGTTGGCCACCGGCGACGAAGCTGCAATTGCGGCGTAGCGATTTTGACGAGAGAACAATGGTGTCGGAGATTCGACCAAAGTTGCTTGTGCTGGCCTCGACCTATCCGAGGTGGCGTGGCGACCATGAGCCGGGATTCGTCCATGAGCTTTGCCGGCGCATGCGACATCGGTTCGACATCACTGTGCTGACATCGCACGCACGTGGGGCGCGCGCGGAGGAAATCATCGATGGCGTCAGGGTGGTGCGCTATCGCTACGCACCGGTAGCGCTGGAAACATTGGTCTACGGCGGCGGCATCGCCTCGAACCTGCGCCGCTCAGCCTGGAAGTATGGCCTGGTGCCGACGTTTCTTCTGGCGCAATACCTGCGTGCCAGGGCACTGGTGCGCAAAGAGCGCATCGATGCGATTCATGCCCATTGGCTGATTCCCCAGGGCAGCATCGCAACCGCGCTTGGCCGACGCTTGGGCATTCCGGTCATCGTGACATCGCATGGCGGCGACCTTTATGGCCTGCGCGGAAACACCCTGCGGCAGTGGAAACGCGAGGTGGCTGCTGCCGCCGCCGCGATGACGGTGGTCAGCAGTGCGATGGCGCTGGAAGCACGTGCGCAAGGGCTTCAATCCTCACGTCTGTGCGTATTGCCGATGGGCGTCGACCTTAAAGGCAAGTTCGTGCCGGATGAAGGGGTGGAGCGTCGTACCGACGAACTGTTGTTCGTGGGACGGCTGGTGCCCAAGAAGGGTTTGCGGTATCTCCTTGACGCCATGCCCTTGATCGTGACGCAGCGGCCAGGAGTCATGCTGACCATCGCAGGATTCGGCCCCGAGGAGGCCGCACTTCGTGCGCAGGCGAGCCGCCTGGGGCTGGAAGCCCACGTGACATTCCTGGGCGCTGTGCCGCAGGACGGCCTGCCGGCTCTGTATCGCCGCGCCAGCCTGCTGGTGGCGCCGTTCGTGCGCGACGAAGGTGGAGACCAAGAGGGGTTGCCCGTGGTGCTGATGGAAGCCATTGGCTGTGGCTGCCCGGTCGTGGCCGGGCGTGTGCTGGGTGTCGAGGACCTGCTGGGTCCGTACCACGCACAACTTTCGGTGGAAGCGCGGGACCCGCTTGCGTTGATGCATGCCATCGTCGACCAATTGAATTATCCGACCGAGGCGTTGGCGCGGGCGCGCGAGCTTCGCGAGGCCGCCTTAGGCTTCATCGACTGGGATTGCATCGCTGGTGGCTACGGGGATCTCATCGTGGACTGCCTGAAGGCAAGTTCATGCCATGCAAGCGCTCATCACGCAGGTGACAAATGAAAAGGCAACCCAAATTGGTGCTGCGCGAGAGCTGCATCAATGACGTAACCCGCACTTGGACGCCCGGCTCGTTCGTTGAGATGGGCGCCGGAACTGGCCATATGAGCAAGATGTTTCTTGATCGTGGCTTCGACGGGGCCAGCCATGATCTGGGTGAGGATAGCCGCCAGATGATTCGCGACAACCTTGCTTACGCGGGTGATCGCATAAGTGTGCCGGAATCTTTGTCAGAGCTGGCCACAGAGTTTTTCGACAATCTGCTGGCCTTCGAAGTGCTGGAGCACATCGAGTCCGATGCCGAGGTGCTCGGAGAGTGGATGAGCTATCTCAAACCGGGTGGACGCGTGCTGATATCGGTTCCTGCGCATGCGCGGAAATACGGTCGCTCCGACGAGATCGTGGGCCACGTGCGACGCTACGAGAGGGACGAGCTTCACCGGCTTCTTGCGGGGGCGGGCGTGGAGCGGATACAGATCATCAACTATGGATTTCCTATCACGGAGTTGACCCGGCCGCTGTCGAACTGGTTGATCCGGGGCGATCGCAGTTACGAAAATATGTCGGCCGAGCAACGAAGCATTCGTAGTGCGCAGGCCAGACCGAAGGCTATCAATCGTGTGCTTGGCATGTTCAGCGACAAGTGTGTGTTGCCATTTGTTGTCATGCAGCGATGGTTCTATCGTTTTGACCTGGGCGATGGGTATGTCGCATGGGGCGTTAAGCGGGGAGGCTAGTCGCACGAAGCGATTCGCAGAATTTCCGTGTTCATGCGTCCGATGATCTGCGCCCAGTCGTCGATGGATACGGCGGCTCGCCGAGGCGAGCTGGCCTGCTCTCGGATGGCACGAGCAAGGTCGTGCGCAGAGTCTGCTTCATAGAGGCAGCTCGGCACGGTGCCAAGAAGATCTGGCATCACTCCCACGCGCGCCGCCACCAATGGCAGGTCGCAGGCCATCATCTCGTAGGCCTTCTGCGGAAAGCAAAAACGCCCGAACGGCGTATCGCGCAGGTAGACTACGCCCACATCCAGCGCATTGAACAGCTTAGCCGTGCTGCCGTGCGGGAGCTGTCCCAGATAGTGAACACGATCACCGGCGGGTGGTGCCTGGTCATGCGGTCCGGCGAGAACAAGATGTGCTGTCGGGATGTCTCGAGCTATCCGTGGCCATGCCTCGTAGAGTGTCGCGATGCCTTTGTCCTGATACAGGCCGCCTGCCGTGCCGATAAGCACCGCGTCCTCAGGAAGCCCCAGTTCGCGGCGGCTCGCCTGCTTGTCATACGGGTGGAACACGTCCTTATCGACCGTGCTGGGCATGGCCATGACATGCCCTTTCGCTCGATAGGACACTTCGATGAGCTGGCGAAGCGGCTCGCTGGTTGTCGTTACCAGTGCTGCGTTGCGCACGGCCCTACGTAACGAGGCGACCATGCCGGGAATGCGGGCTTGTCCGAAACCCTCGAAGTTGTCGTAGAGATCGACGACATACGGCACGGCAAGTTTGCGCGACAACCATGCGCCTAATGCGATCTGTGGAATGTCCGAGGCACCAATAAGGATGTCCGGTTGCTGCTGTCGTAGCTGGTGTAACAGCCATGACGGATAGCGTGCCAGTCCGGGGATGACCAGCTTCCCAAGCGAACGTGAATGCCACGTCAGCTTGCCTGGATGAGCGTCATGCGTCCAATCGCCCTCGTCGTGGCCCTGATAGCTGAGGCAGAAAGCGTGGACGGTATGCCCTAGCCGGGCAAGCTGGAACGGTATTTCGTAAAGGCGAGCATAGCGATCAAGGACCACGTCCTTGCCCATGTAGCGACGTTTGCATAGAAAGGCGATGCGCATGGATCAGCCAATTATCCGTTTGGCGGCTGCCGGGGCGGCACCCACTACCTGGTCCATGTTGTAGTAACGGTATTGCGCCAAGCGACCGACGAATGTGATGTTCGGTTCCTGCCTGGCAAGTTCTTCGTGACGCTTGAACAAGGCTTCGTTCTCCGCACGCGGTATGGGGTAGTACGGGGGGCCATCCTCCTGCGGATATTCGCGCACGATGGATGTTCCTGTGTGTCGTTGGCCTGTCAGGTGCTTGAATTCGGTGATGCTTGCATAGGCGTGGTCGTTCGGATAATTCACTGTGCCGACCTTCTGGTAATGCGCCACGTTCGGAAGATGCCCGTGTTCGAAGCGAAGTGAGCGGTAGGGCGGGCGGCTAAAGCAATACTTGAAGTAGGCATCAATGGGGCCGGTATAGACGGTCCGCGAAGTCTTCGCCTCGCCGCGAATGTTCTCGAAATCGACTTCCAATTCTACGGTGATGTTCGGCTGATCGAGGATGTTCTCGAACAGCTGCGTATAACCGTGTTTTGGTATAACCTGGAGGGTATCGGTGAAATATCTATCATCGATATTCGAGCGCGCCGGAATACGCGCGGCCACGCCCGCCTTCAGTTCCGAAGCATCCAGCCCCCATTGCTTGCGGGTGTGGTTAAGAAAGAACTTCTCATAAAGGTCGCGCCCGACGCTGTTGAGCACGACGTCTTCGCGGGTGAGGGCTGGCTCACGCGGTTCGCGAACGCGTTCGAAGAATGCCTCGGCGCCGCTTTCGTCGAGGTCCATGTCATAGAGCTGATTGAGCGTGTTCCGATTGATCGGGAACGGATAACGCTTGCCATCGACTATGCCAAGAACCCGGTGCTCATACGGAAGCCATTCGGTGAAGCGCGACAGGTATTCAAAGATGTGCCCGCCGTTGGTATGGAAGGTATGGGGGGCATAGCGATGTACGAGTACGCCATGGGCGTCCGTTTCATCGTAGGCATTGCCTGCGATATGCAAACGCTTGTCGATGACGCATGCCTGGTGACCCGCCTCGACAAGTTCGCGTGCAACGACGCTGCCAGCGAAACCGGCGCCGACGATCTGGGCGGGTGTAGAAGATTCTTGCGTTGGCATGGGGTCCTGATTACGCGTTTACATCTGGCGAGCGCGGGCTTCTATTCTGGGGTGTTCTGTCCTTTAGCCAATTGTTCAAGGTGTCCATGCACAGAAGAAATTTTAGTGGGACCCGTACATGCCATGGTGATAGGGCTATGGATCCCTCAAGCCACATGAAAGAGGGGGTTTTGAAGTTCCTGGCATTGGATAGGACCATTGATATGACTGTGAGCACGTCCCTCATCGTCAATGGACGGCACAGGGGCTGAACGAAGGGGCTTTCGTGCCTCATGTCCGCAACGGTCCCGAAGGTGGCCAGCGCCAACGCATCCGCTTTTTCGGGATGTTGGAGCAATTGAGCCGCACCCGATAGGATCCCTTTTGCTTGCTCAACCAACGAGATCAACGAATTTTGGTCCGATGCAACGAGTGTTGCCGCCGAGATCGCGGCGGCGTGCAGCCGTCTCGCATAATTGAGCTCCGTTTCGTTGCGAAGCTCGGGTCCAATGACTGGTTTCGTTACGCTTCCATCGACCCGGTAGCCCTTTGTTGTGGCATGGGTGGAAGGCAGGAAGCCATGCTCTATGACGACGCGTCGCCTGGAAAAGATCGATCCGGCTTTTGAGATGAATGGCTCGGCCACACCTGCTTGAGCAGGGCTCAAATGATCGCGTGCCAAGGCAAGATAGTAGCCCCGGGGCATTGGGTGCTCGATGCCACTGGCATCCAGGATTCGCTTGAGCGCCGCTTGGCAGTTCAACGACCAGCCTGCGTCCACTAGAGCCCATGGAGTGCCATCGAGAAGACCTTCCTGTATGAAATAGGAGAGTGCGATCTCCCTTTCTTGCCTGGACGCCGCCAGGATATGTTCCATGGCGCTTTCGTTCCGTTGGATGTCCCCCAGAAAGGTGCGCGCACCTTCAGAGGATAGAGGCAGCACCCAATGCTCTTTGGATACACCCATCAGGCCTCTGACGGTTTCCTGTTGAGCATCGTTCATCCCCATTCGTGCGGCAATGTCACTACGGCTGCTTGCTTGGCCTGGGATCACTAGCAGTCGCTGCCATTGACTGCTTCCGGGAAGGATCGAGGGTGGCAGCCACGCGCGCCGTGACCCGTATAGATAGCGCAGCTCGATGGAATCGTCCTGCCCCTGGAGAGCTTGGGCTATCCGATACATGATCTCGCCGTCGCGGGCGACGAAATACAGGCGGCGGAGGCCGCTGCGTTTTGCCTGATCCAGGACCCACATGACGTAGATCAGAAGGAAGGGGACTACGACTCCGTGAATCAGATGGTCCAGCGGTTCGCTCGGGGCATTGAAGTGACGGTCCACCGACAATCGAAGCCGCCTCAGCAGAGCAGCCTGCATCGATCTGGCACGTTGCCTTGGTAGCCGAGGTCCAGCAAGACTGACCTCGTGGGAAGTCAGCATTCCGTATCGGAAATGGTTTGCCTGGATGCCGGCATTTCTCGCCATACGCACATCTGCACGCAGGTTGTCGCCCGTGTGCACCAATTGCGAGGCATCCAGTCCCTCACTGCGAAGAACATGCTTGAAAAGTTCACCGTGGTGTTTCGTCAGGCCGACGTCGCAGGAGACATACAATGTGTCTCCATCTTTCATCACGCCAAGCTCTCGTAGCATGGGGGTGAGAACATGTCCTGATAGATACATGTCCGAGATGAAAATCACGCGATGGCCTGAGCGGCGGAGATCATCTATATAAGCGATGACTTCGGGAATGGGATAGATGGACTCCCGTTCAAGCTCGATTTCCAGTCGCATGAGGTCGTCGAGCCCAGCGGAAAGCTCCTTGGGAATCGAGAGATTCTTGTAGATATCGTCGATTGTTACCGTGCGGTTCGGTCTGGCGGCGCGATGGGCTCTCTTCTCGGCGCGTACGCGAAGTAATTGAAATCGTGCGGCAAACTGATGCTTCTGCCCGCTATTCATGTCGCTGGGTGCGAGCCGAAGACCCAGCTCGTAAAAGACATCGCGAGGATAAGCGTGCGTACGGGTGATGCAGGTGTCGAAAACGTCAAAGGAGTAGCAAGTGACAGGGCCTGCAGGCAAGGATCCATCGTTTTGCATGGCGGTGCCCTAAGCGACCTGGGCGCTGCTGGGGAAGGCAATAGAGCGAAGCACCTCTTCCATTCGGGAGCCAGCCTGACGCCAGTTGTGAACGCCCCCGACTTCCATGGCAGAGGATGCTAGCCGGGTAAGAAGCAGACGATCACGCGCCAATCGCACTATGGCTTGCGTGATCGAATCAATGTTCTTGGGTTCGACGATGAGGCAGTTCTCTCCGTCGACGGCGTAATCCTCCGTTCCATAGGCCGTCGTTATGACTGCCAGTCCGCTAGCCATTGCCTCGATAGGAAACAAGGGAAAGCTTTCATACCAGGAGGCGGAAAGTAGGACATCATTTTGCCGATAAGCGGCAGCCAGGGAGTTCTGGTCGAGAAGGCCAAGAGCGATGTAGGGAGTGATGGGATTGTCTGGTGGAAGCAGTGAGGTTCCGTAGACGCTCCATTGCAGGTTTACATCGGGCAGGAGCGCGCGTGCGGCCCGGACAGCCATGGCCATCTCCAGGAAGCCTTTCCATTTTGCGTCGCGGCCGCCATAGCTGATGATACGAAGCGCGCGCGCGTTCTCCTGCATCTGCGAACGATTGCCTGGTGCGCTATTGAAGTTGTCCGGATCGATCGCGTTTGTCGCCAGGTGGACAGTATCGGATGGTGCTCCCGTCGCACGCAGGCGCTGATTGAGCCGCGACTGAAGCCACGAGGAGTTGGCAATGAGTGTCAAGCCATAGGAGTAGGTGGCTTCTGCATCGCTGCTATCTACGGGATTGTCGAAGAACAACGGCTCGTAGTGTTGGCAGAAGTAGGCTTTCTTCCCCTTGCCGTACTTCGCGACAAGGGCTGCGGACTCCCACACGCTTGCGACGGTAATGTCCGAATCCGGAAGAAGTTCTGGCAGGAGGGCATGCGCTGTGGCTCGAGGGTAGTAGTCACCCTTGTAGCCATGTGACAAGTAGTCGAGGGAGTAGCCCGCCATGGCTACGACAGCCTGCATGCCTTTCAGTCGGCTTGGCCACTTCAACGGGGAGGGAGTGATCAATGTTGCCTTTAGATCAATCCACGAGGGCGCTACGCTCTTCGGGTAGGCGACAACAGAGACATCATGGCCGCGAGATACTAATTCATTCGCATGCCGTAGAAGGCAATAAGTGCCTCCTGTGAACTTATCGCGTTCAATTCGCGGAGCAACGAACGTAATCTTCATCGTGTGGTGCCAGCCAATATCGTCGCCAGTTTCATTGATCGTTCCCTTCGGGGAAATCGTCTCTCGATTCCAACTCGGGATAATAGCCGGGCAAGCATAGTCTCTTCAGTCGATGACCAGCCAGATACTTGAGGGAAAGCCGAAGAGCCGTCTTTTCCTTGAGGAACGCCCGGTGGCTTGTCTTCGCGTCCAGCAGGACCGATGCAAACATCCTGGGGTCGAAATAGCTGCTGTGCCAGGCCAGCCATTTAGCCTGGGACCGCCGGGCGTAGGCCTGATGGGGGGATGGGAACTCAGCCATGGCTTTCAAGCGCAAGGCGTCCTCGGTCAGACGCATCTGCCTTTGCTGGGTGGATCGGTCAGATGCAGCCACAAGCGTAAGAGCCGTATCGTGGCGGCGATAATCCACCAGGACTTCGTCGAGATAAGTAATGTATCCCAGGCTGGCGGCGACGAAAGCCAGCCACCAGTCATGTGGGACATGTGTTATCGCGCCATCACCCGCAAGTAGGTGCTTGCGGAACAGCATGGCGTGCCCAAGAACAGAGTTACTGAACAAAAAAGGACGGGGGTCGTCGCCATCGACCATGCATAGCGTGTCGGCCACGGTATTCCCCGCCGGCTGCCCAGCCTCGTCTACGAAGCGGCTATTGCAGTAAACAAGCAGGGCATCTCCCATGGAACTGACGAGCCGGTCCGTTTTCTCGGGGTGCCAGATGTCATCCTGATCGCAGGGTGAGATGAGGTCCCCGTTGCACGCGGCGAAACATTGCGCAAAGTTCCTGGTGACGCCTAGTTTTTCAGCGCGAGGCAGTAGGCGTATGCGGTCATCCCGCTTGGCATAGTGATTCAGTATGTCCCATGTGGCGTCGGTCGATCCGTCATCCGAAACGACGATCTCCATGTTCCCGTACGTTTGTCCCAGCAGTGAATCCAGCTGCTGGGGCAGGTGCCTTTCACCACAATAGGTCGTTAAAGCAATGGATACGAGAGGACGATTATTCATGCAATCTTCGGAGATGGGCGCGGCATGACGTCATGCCAGGTCGCTTGCGGTGATCGATGGCCTATTGGTGCTTTTCCAGAATGGCATTACCTTCCACGGTTATGATCTTCTGGCAATGTTGGAGGGACGATGTTTTATGGGCGATGACGATGATCGTCTTGTTGCCGGAAAGATTCTGGATTGCTTCATTCAACGCCTCCTCGGTTTCGCTGTCGAGCGCGCTGGTGGCTTCATCAAGCAGTAGCACCGGTGGGTCTCGATAAAGGGCCCGCGCAATGCCAAGTCGCTGGCGTTGTCCGCCCGACAGGCGGACTCCCCGATCTCCGACGAGTGTGCTGTAACCCTGCTGCAGCTCTTTCGTGACGAAATCGTGGATCTGTGCAGCCCTGGCGGCGCGCTCCACGGCAGCGAAATCAATGTGTTCCCGGGGTACACCGAACGCGATGTTTTCAGCGACACTGGTGTCCGACAGATAGGTATGTTGTGGGACATAGCCGATGGCTTGTTGCCATGACATCACGTTGGCAGCTGTTATCGGCTGGCCGTCCACGCTCAGGGTGCCGTCCTGCGGGGAGAGTAGGCCCAAAAGTATGTCCATTAGCGTGCTTTTCCCTGCGCCACTCCTGCCGATAATGCCAACGCTGGTGTTCGCATCGATCTGAAGAGTCAGGTCGCTAAATACGGGTGCATCAGGCGTCGAGGGGTAGGCGAAGCGAATGTGGTCAAGGCGGATGCGTTGCCGGAGAACGAGCATCTGGGTGGGTGGCGCACCGGGTTCGGCGGGAAGAGAGAGGTCTTCCGATATGGCATCGAGCGCAGCCGATGAGTAGCGCAGCCTTGCAAAGCCTCGATACATGATCTGCGCCGCTGGAAGCATGCGATAAGCAGCGAATCCGTAGAGGCCGAGAGCTGGCAATACATGGGCGACGTCATTTGTCCTGTGAAGAAGAACCAGTGCGATGACGATAAGTCCGGTGTAGCCGGTGGCTTCGACGATGTAGAGGGGGGACTGGCTCAACGTGTCATTGGTGGCCAGATGCCGGGAGAACAGGCGGGAAGCTGCGGCAAACTTTCCAATGTAAGTGGAAGCCGCGTGCGTGACCTTCACATCCTTGATGCCACTCAGTGCCTCATTGCAGGATTGATAGCGCTGGCCATCTGCAGTCTGCCGCTCACGGCCAATACGATCCAGTCGCCCTCTGACAAGCCCATAGATGGCTCCATAGAGAATCGCAAGAACGATGACGATGCACAACGCAGTGACTGGGTCATAGCTGAAGATCAGCGCCGTCATCGCCAGCACTAATGCGCCTTGCGCAACCAGTTGCGACAAGGGTTGGATGAGATCGAACACCAACTGGTCGACCTCTGACAGGACATTCTTGGTGAGAATTGATGGGTTGCGCTGCAGGAAAAATTCATAAGGCTGCTGCAGGTAGTGTGATAGCAGCCGTGTACTGACGGAATGGCGTTCGAGGTGAACAAAGCGGTTCAGCGCGTGCAGAGTCACCGCCTTGAACAAAGAGGAGGCGATGACCAGGGCGATCGAAGCCATGCCGAGCAGGAAAATGAACTGCCTTGGATCGGATGGCGTCAGCCATTGGTAAAGCGACAGAAGGGCGGGCACTTCCTGGATGATCGCTGGCCGGCCCAGCACCGAAAGGAAGGGCATGATGGACAAAACGCTGGCGGTTTCAGCCAGCGCCATGAGGACGACCAGCAGCAGCATCCACACTGCTTTGCGCCTCTCGGTTTGAGTGAGGATGCCCCAGATTTTCTTCAACGCATTAGACATATATTTGGTCGAGGCGAGGGTCGTCAGGAGCCGTGAGCGGTTTTGCCATCGATGAGCTGGCGGAGATTTTGAAGGTCGTTGTCCAGGTTGCCGCCAATATTCATCTGCTCGAGTTGGCGGTAGAGCTGCTGCGCCTCGCGGACATACCCCAGGGCAACGAGCATGCGTATCTGAGTGATGCGATACGCCGATTCCTTCGGCGCCGTTTCCACGGCCTGGTTCATCAGGCGCAGCGCCAGTTGGCGGTCGTGGAGCATGTTCCAGGCATAGTTGCTATAGGTCGCCAGCAGGCGTGCGGTGGGGCGAGGATGCGATAGTGCTGCATTGAACGCCTCGATCATGCGCTGGGTTGGCAGGTCGCACCGCCCGTCCGACTGGCACTGTGCCAGCGCGGCCAGCGAACTTTCGTCCTGCACACCGGGGCGACGCGACTTGAGCTTCTCGATCATGCCGACCCACCAGCTGTCCTTCAACGGCAGGCCCATGCGCGAGTTCATGAAAATCAACGCTTGCTGGGGAAGGATGGATGATTCGGGAATCGCAGCGGCTTTTTCGAGCGCCGCATAAGCCGGCTGTATGTAAGGGGACGAAGGGTTATATCCGGAATAGATGATGTAGGCCCGCCCAAGCTCATATTGCGCACGAGGGGAGTCGGGTGCGCGTTGCGCCAGCTCGCGGGCAAGCTCCAGCGGCTCGCCCCATGCAACCGCGGTGGCGGCGGTCAATGCGGTCCAGTACACCAGCAGCCCTGCCAGAACCAGCTTCCCGATGTAGAGCAGGTGATGCCGGGGCGAGGGCGCGGCGCCGGTTGTGCTTCCTCGTGGTCGGCGCAGTGGTGCCGCGAGCAGAGGGGCCACCGCCAGCAATAGCCCAAAACTCGCGAAGTAATTGCGGTGCTCGTAAACCAGTTCGAGCGGCACGATCGTGCCAGTCAGCAACTGTGCCGCAAGGAACAGCGCAAGGCCAAGGGAGAGCAGGGGGCGCTTCCGGCGCTGCCAGAGGATCACCGTTACCAAGACCGCAAGGAACAGCAGACTCAGCATGGTGCTCCATGGCGAG
Source organism: Dyella japonica A8 (assembly GCF_000725385.1). NCBI lineage: Bacteria > Pseudomonadati > Pseudomonadota > Gammaproteobacteria > Lysobacterales > Rhodanobacteraceae > Dyella > Dyella japonica. The sequence continues at coordinate 1,954,421 of NZ_CP008884.1, forward strand.
AAGAGGCTTTGCGAGATCACGAACTGGTCGTGGTAAAACGACAGATTGCTGGCTGAAGGCAGCAGCGTCCATGCCAGGTAGTCGCAGACGATCCTGGCTTCGCTCAGCAAGCGCGTCGCCAGGGTGAAGTCGCGCGTCGCCCAGCTCATGGGGCTGAGCACGCTAGGCAGCAGCCACAACACGCCGATCACCAGTGGCAGCGCAAGTGTGATGAAGAACAGCGCGAACAGGCGCCAGTCCTTGCCTGGGCCAGTATCGTCGGGCAACGGTAGCCGTCCAAAGCCGAACACGAACCATTCGATCAGAAAGGCGTAAAGCGGCAGCATGGCCGCGGTTTCCTTTACGCCAAGGCCAAGGCACGTTGCCACGCAGACGCTGGTGGCGCACAGGGCAAGGCCGCCGAGGTCCCGTGTGCGACTGGGCTGACCAGTGCCCGTCGCGAGCGGCGGGCGGCCTCGCCCGAGCATGTATTGGCGCCCGATGACATAACCGATCAGCCCGGTCAGAACGAAGATGTTCGCGAGGCTTTCCTCACGCTGCACCACGTACAGTACCGCGGTGAGGTTGATGGGCAGAAGAAGCCACGCCCCGGCGATCAGGGCCGCCACGGTGCCTGCGTGAAGTCCACGCCGTGCTATCGAATCGCCGTGCTGAACCAGCAGCCGCCTGGACAGCATGAGCAACAGCGCGCCGTTGAGTAGGTGGATCACCAGGTTGGTCAGCTTCCAGCCGAACGGATCCAGGCCGTTGGTCAGGTAATTGACCGCGAAACTGAGGGACGCCAGTGGCCGCCTGAAGTCACTTGCCGGTGACGACAGTGCGGCACGCACCAGCGAGGGCAGATTCACTTCGGAGGGCTGCACGCCATGGTTGTCGACGATGTTGGGATAGTCGTCGAACAGCCAGCCGCCATAGAGGCCGGGCCAATAGACCAGAGCAGTAATGAGCAAGGCCAGCGCAAACAGTCGCCAGCCCGAGCTTGACGACAAAGGGTCAGCGGCCACGGGTGCAATCACAGCGTCAATTGGAAAGGTGGCAGCTTACCTTGTTCGGGGCGTGAGGCCACCGCTGGCTGGCCCGGGATGGGCACGGGTTCGCCATTCCCGCGTTGCGGCAGAGGGGCTTGTTGGTCGGTGCACTCCTGGCGACGTTGGGCAGCATCGAACCGTCAGCAACAAGGAGGGCCGGGCGGGGCACTCACCCGGGGCCAGCGAAGCGCCTGTCGCGTCGTCGCGGGCAGGCAGCCGCTCCCGGGAATCGGCGCATTGCGCAGTCATTATGGGCTTCGTGCCGCTGGCGGCGCCTGGGCTGCACTCACCTGGCCCTGGGTCTTTTCCAGCCAATCGTTAAGCTTCGGGTCGCTGCGGAGTGACGGCTGCAGCTCCATGAGGGCGGCAATTACCGCCGCCGCTTCCTGATACCTATGGCTTTCCACCAGGTATTCGGTCAACCGTTTCCCATAGCTTGGCACGTCCGGGTCGAGCTTCAATGCCAAAATCCACTGTTCGCCTGCCAGTGCTGGGTTGCGTAGTACGGCGCCGGCCAGCTCAGCGTAGTCGGCATGAAGCGTCTCTCGCCAAGGTGCTTTCGCTGTGGCGATGGCATAGCAGGCCGCCAGTTGCTCAGCATCGATGCCGGTGTTGCCCGCGAGCCGCTGTTCCGTCAGTCGATGAAGCACAGCGAACGTATCGGGAATGAGCGGGCGTGTCTCCAGCTTGTAGCGGAGACTGTCCCACCATGGCTGTGTTGGCATGCCAGGGTGCGTGCTTGCCTCGGTCAACAACGCCTCCTCCGGCATGGGGGAGGCATCCGGTAGGCGTGCCGCTCGTTCCAGCTCGGCAATGCTCATGCCGTAGTACCTGGATGTCGCATCGCCACCGGACATCGCCATCAGGCTGCGGGCCAGGTCTTGTGCTGCGCGAAGCGATCCCGGGTTGGTATGGGTCAGCTCGAAGGCCAGTCGAAAGGGGCTACCCCAGACCGAGGCCCGCAGCACGGTGAGAAAAGCCAGCGTCAGCGCAAACGCACTTGCGAGCGTGAGAATCACGCGCGGATTGATTTTCTGGCTCAGGGCGTAGGTCACGTCAGCAAGGGCAAGCACGACGCCGAGCAGGGCGGGGTAGTTGCGATGCTCGAAGACCAGCTCCAGCGGCAGGGGCGCCGAGGTGAGTAGGTGCGCCACAAAAAACCAGCCGATGCCAAAGGCCAGTAGCGGGCGTCGCCCGTATGTTGCGCAGGCGAGCATCAGGAGGGCCAGTAGCACTAGGCCGCCAAACAGCGTGGTGGCTGGTTGCAGCAGGCTGGTTGAGGCGACGTAGTTGTCGTAATAGAACGTGAGATGGTTGGAGAGCGGCAGGAGCATCCAGCCCAGATACATGGGGAGCACCCGCAGTTGGGTCAGCTCACGCTGCCATGCCGTAAAGTCGCGGCCGGCGAAATACCCCGAAAACACGTAGTGGGGCAGCACGTAGAACACGATGCCGGCGACCGCAGCCAGCGCACCGGCAGCATAGAACAGACGCCACAGTCGTTCGGAGCGGGGCGAGTCTGCCCTGAAGTGCAGGAGTGTGAGCTCCATCAGCATGGCGTAGCCTGGGGTGAGCGCGGCCGTTTCCTTGAAGGCAAAGCCGGCACTCGTAAGGGCCAGGGACAGCAGGAGCCAAGGCCACGCGCGTCTGCGTGCCATCTGCATGTGTCGAGCGCGCCAGTAAGCCAGCAAGGCAAGCAAAACGAATGAGAAGGCCAGCATTTCCATGCGCTGCACCACGTACATCACCGTGGATACCTGCAGCGGGTGGATCGCCCAGATGGCGGCGATTCCCAGGGACGCAAGCGAGCGCCGACGGGAATCCTGTGCAGGCCACGCAGCTTGCAGCAATCGCTGCGCAAGCAACAAGACCAGCAGCATGTTGACGAGGTGAATGACGAGATTGGTGAGCTTGAAGCCGAACGTGCTGCCGCCCATCGCGTAATTGAACGCGTAGGTCGCCATCGCCAGAGGGCGCTGGATGTTGGTGCGCGACCATTGCCACACCTTCACCCAGGAATGCCAATGCCAGCCGTCCACGTGGATGGCGTTGTTCTCGGCAAAGATCGGGTAGTCGTCGAAAATGAACCCGCCATGTAGTGCGGGCCAGAACGCTGCCGCGACGATGATGAGCGCCCCCAGTGCCAGAAGCGTCTTATGGAGGATGGGGCGTTCCGTGAACGACTTGCTGCTGATCGTGATCATGGTGGCTCATGAAAAGACTAAGGCCGCCCTGTGGGCGGCCTTAGTGGGTTCAAGCGCTGGTTGCCTTACTGGCAGCTGGCCGGAGCGTACTTGGCCGTAACGGTGGTGGAGCACGACCAGCCGCCGCTGGTGTTGCGCGTCCATTTCACCTGGGCGCCGCTCAGCGCGGAGTTGGCGTGGCTGCCGAAGTCCGCAATGATGGTGGCAGTCTGGCCGAAGGTGACCGCCGGCAGGTTGCCCGTGATCAGGTCCGACGAAGTGGCGGTGTTCACGCAGCTGGCGGGGGTGCCGAAGGTGGTGGCGCCAGCATTGAGGCAGTCTTCGACCGCAACCTTCAGGTCTCCGGCTTCGCCGATCACGCGGGTGACCTGCGAACGGACCACGTAGGTCTGGTACTGCGGAATGGCGATGGCAGCCAGAATCGCGATGATCGCCACGACGATCATCAGTTCGATCAGGGTAAAGCCCTTCTGGTTCTTCATGGTGGTTCCTCTTTATTGGTTAGCTAACCTTGGATTGTGCCCCTGAGCCCCGGTCCCGTACCCCCTAGGCGGATCCGGCCCCCTCACAACTCGCGTCGTCAGGAACGACCTGGCAGCTCGAGGCGGAGGGCAGCATGTTGCATGCCATTTCCGCCTTCGATGGGTCCCTGCCGTTAGGCAGGTGACCGGATTGTGCAAGGGTTGGCACTAATCAAACAAGCGGCATTTCCCTGCATCTTCTCATTACTGCGGACCGGTTCGCGGCTGCGGGATGAGCTTCATTCCTGCCGGGACAAGGAGTGTCAAACAGTGACGCTCCGGGTCACGTTTAGCCCCCTGGGCTCTCAGCCAGTGGTGCAACTGCTGGGCAGGTAGCGCGGACTCACATCCGAGACGCAAGACCAGGACCCCGATGAATTGCGATTGAGTTTGAGGTAGTGGGTCTTGAGCGCGACATGCCCCTGCAGCATGCAGGTGATGTTCCCGACACCGTTGGTCGGTGTTTGCGCCGAAATGCTCGAGCAGTTCGACGTGGTCTGGGCCAACCCCAGGTTATTGGCGTTGGCATATACGGCGCCGTTGGTGACGCCTTGGTTGACCAGAGTCTCATAGGCGGTACGGCCAGGGGCGATTTCGGCCAGCGCTGCTGCCATCTCGGCCTTTGCTACATACGTCTGGTACTGCGGAATGGCGATTGCCGCCAGGACGGCAAGGATCGCCACCACCACCATCAACTCGATCAGCGTAAAGCCTGCGGTAGTTCGCCGGCGCGACATATGGGTTCCCCTGAGTATTCCTAGAGCAGGAGAACAGCAGCTTTTGTACCAAGGGGGGCGAAGTCGGTGTTCCGGGGCCTGCCCACACTGCCAGAGTCATTGGTTTTCGTGACCCCGGTCACGAAGGATTGGCGAGGTAGCGCCCTTCGATCCTCCAAGGGGAGGGGGGTATGACGGAACGAGTCCGCCCGACTCATGCCTTGGACTCCCCCGTATTGTCGCATCGCGCCTTGCACCGGCCCCCTTGGGCCACTTACCGTCACCCCTTTCGCACCACCCAGGAACCCACCCATGAAACCCCTGTTCGTCGCGCTGGCGCTCGCGCTGGCCGGTACCTCCGCCGTGGCCGCCGAGGTCGAAAACCACGGTGCCCATCCGTTCAATATCCGCGATCTGGTGATGATGGATCGCGTTGGCGACCCGCAGCTGTCGCCGGATGGCCGCCAGGCGCTCTATACCGTGCGCGCCACCGACTACGCCGCGAACAAGGGCATCACGTCGATCTACCTGCTCGACCTGGCCAAGGGCGGCACGCCCGTGAAGCTGGTGGAGAGGGCTTCCTCGCCGCGCTGGGCGCCGGATGGTTCGGCCATCTACTACGTCGCCGACAAGGACGGCGTGTCGCAGTTGTGGCGGCGTCCGCTCGGCGCCTCGGCCACGGCCGTGCAGGTGACGCACGCACCGGTCGACGTGGATGGCTACAAGCTCTCGCCCGATGGCAAGAAGGCACTGCTCACCTTTGGCGTGTTCACCGACTGCGCTGATCTGGCCTGCACCAAGGAGCGCCTGGATGGCCGCGCGAAAGACAAGGCTTCCGGCACGGTCTACGACAAGCTGTTCGTACGCCACTGGGATACCTGGGCTGATGGTCGCCGTGCCCAGCTCTTCATCACTGATCTCGACCACCCGTCCGAACAACCGGTATTGCTCACGCGCGGCATCGATGGCGACTTGCCGAGCAAGCCCTTCGGTGACGATGCCGAGTTCAGCTTCTCGCCGGATGGCAAGACCGTGTACTTCGACGTGCGCATCGCCGGCAAGAGCGAGCCGTGGTCGACCAACTTCGACGTCTACAGCGTGCCGGCCGATGGTTCCGCCGCACCGCGCAACCTGACGGCGGAAAATCCGGCGTGGGATGCCTTCCCGGTACCGTCGCCGGACGGCAAGACGCTGTACTACCTCGCCATGAAGGTGCCCGTATCCGAGGCGGATCGCTTCCGCATCATGGCGCTGGACCTGGTCAGCGGCCAGAAGCGCGAAGTGGCGCCGGCATGGGATCGCTCCGCCGGTGGCATGCAGGTGTCGGCCGACGGCAAGACGCTCTTCGTCACCGCCGACGACAATGGCCAGCGTCCGCTGTTTGCCATCGATGTTGCCAGTGGCAAGGCCACCACGCTGGTCACCAACGGCGAAGTGGGTGGTTACTCGCTCGGCAAGTCGTCGCTGCTGGTGCAGCGTGACGACTTGAAGCGTTCGGCCGACTTGTACACCGTCGATCTGCAGGGCAAGGGCCTCAAGCAGGTGACGCACTACAACGCCGAGCGCCTCAAGAACACGCAGATGGGCGAGCCGGAGTTCTTCACCTTCAAGGGCTGGAACAACGAGACCGTGCAGGGTTACGTGGTGAAGCCGGTGGGCTACAAGGCCGGCAAGAAGTACCCGGTGGCCTTCATCATCCATGGCGGTCCGCAGGGTGCGATGAACAACGCATGGAGCTACCGCTGGAATCCGCAGACGTATGCGGGGCAGGGTTTTGCCGTGGTCACCATCAACTTCCACGGCTCCACGGGCTACGGCCAGGCGTTCACCGATTCCATCTCGGGTGACTGGGGCGGCAAGCCGCTGGAAGACCTCAAGGCCGGCTGGAGCGCCGCGCTGGCCAAGTACAGCTTCCTTGACGCAGACCGCGCCTGTGCGCTGGGCGCCAGCTACGGCGGTTACATGACGTACTGGATCGCCGGCGTGTGGAACCAGCCGTGGAAGTGCCTGGTCGACCACGATGGCGTGTTCGACACCCGCGCCATGTATTACGACACCGAAGAGCTGTGGTTCGAGGAACGCGAGAACGGCGGTACGCAGTACGAGCACCCGGAAAACTACGAGAAGTTCAACCCGCTCAACCACGTCAAGGACTGGCGCGTGCCGATGCTGGTGATCCACTCGGCCAAGGATTTTCGCATTCCCGACACGCAGGGCCTGGGTGCGTTCACGGCACTGCAGCGCCGCGGCATCCCCAGCAAGCTGCTGCACTTCCCGGACGAGAACCACTGGGTGCTCAAGCCGCAGAACAGTGTGCAGTGGCATGAGACGGTCAATGCGTGGCTGAAGGAGTGGACGGCGAAGGATGCTTCCCCAGCCCACTGAGGGGTGCATTCAAGCAAAAAAAGAACGGCGGCCATGGGCCGCCGTTCTTTTTTTTGAGTATCTGACGTTCTAGCGTGCCTGTGGCGCCTGGTTCCGTGCCGTTGTGATCGAAGCCAGGGCCTGCTTCGTCAACGGGTCATCAGGCACCAGCGATAAGGCCTCGCGAAGCACGTTCTCGGCATCGTCCGGCTTCCCTTGCAGGATGAGCATTTTCCCCGTGAGGAGATAGTAACCGTGCAGTGTTTTCTTGTCGGAGTTGATCAGTGGAGATCGGCGGGCTCGCTCAAGTGCGAAAGCTGCTCTGTTTGGGTCGCCTTGGTTGACGGCCAGTTCAGCAATCTTGAGCATGCAGGTGACGCATGACGTGGGGTCAGCAAGAACCCGATCGCCGAGCTTCCGGGCAGACTGGTAATCCTTGTCGGTAACGTAGGCGGTGAGGAGATTGGTCTTCGCGATCGTGGAGTGCGGGTATGCCGAAAGCGCCCAGTTCCATAGGGCCGTGTCGTTCGCCCAGTTGGGGGTGATGAGGCGGATGGCGACGATCGAAAAAGCAAGCCAGAGAAATATGCCAGCGCCTGCCAGCAAGCTGACCAGCTTTTCTGTTGCTCTCAGCTTGAGTCGCGCAGGAGCGCGCAGCATCGGCAACATGGAGCACGCCATGGCCAGCGCCATGGTGGTGTAGCGATCGTGGTAAAGGCTCAGTTCGAAATCCACGGGAATGATGTGGAGTACCGGCAACAGGGCTACCGTCATTGCAACGATGATGCTGCCAAAGACAGACTTAAACCGGAGCGTCGCATACAGACCGCCGGCTACGACGATGGCGGCCGCGGCCATCGCCAGCAGCGTCGTCAGCGTCGCCGGCCCCTGAAAGTCACCGGGCATATACGGATGGATGACGTTCATGCCGTCGACAGGCCAGATGATGACCTTAAGGTAGTGCAGGTAAACCACGCTGATTTCGTACAGGTGTGCCACTAGGCCACCCGATGGGGAGGCGGCCTGGCCCGTGACGGAGCCCAGCGCAAAGTGCCGGAAAATCAAATAGCCGCTTCCTGCGAGTACTACACCCAGATAGGCGGGCCAGTTGCGTCCGAGCACCGTGGCGATTCGGGTGGTAAAGCGTGTGTCCTGATCACCTGAGAAGAGCATCCAGTCGAACAGGACCAGCAGGAACGGGAATGAAAGGGCTGCTTCCTTCGAGCAAGCGGCCAGGAAGAAGATGACCGCAATGACGCTCGCCCGGTGTCCGCGTCGCTGGATGCCGAGATTTGCAATCAGGCCAAGAAGCACAAATAGCGTTACTACCAGGTCGAACTGGCATCCAACCCATGCGACGGTCTCAATAAGCGCTGGATGCAGCCCATAGATCAGCATGCAAAGTGGCGCCACCCAAGACCGGCGGGCCGCATCCATGTTAGTGAGCGTGGCGCAGCGCCAGGCCAGGACTCCTACCAGCGCCACATCGATCAGGTGGAGGGCGAGTGACACGACGTGCATGGGTTCCGGGGCGCTGTGGAACAGGCGCACCTGCATGGTAAAGAGCCCTACGACCAGCGGCCTGAAATAGTACGTCCAGGCGTTGAAGTCGCGGAAAATGTAATGCTTCCACTCGTCACCCTGGGTTAGCCAGGGTGTTTCGACGAAGCTGACCCAGTCATCCCAGACAAAACTGAAGTGGACGACAGGCCAATAGATAAGGGCAATCGCCAGCAGAGCGATCGCCCCGAGGCCATAAGTCAACCGGAACTGCATGCGCACCCCCTGCGCTTGATGCGTTTGTTGCTGAATATCTCGTGGAATGTCGCGCCGACTGGCTGGTCATGGCCAATGCCGGGCTATTGTCCCGATAGTAGGGGAAGCCCGCGATGCTGGGCCAGCGATCATACTTGGGTGAAGCCAAATTCGTGACTTCGTTCCCGGCGGACTTGGCGCCTCTTGCTGCGCCGGGTGCGTTCTCTCGTGGCGTTTGAGAGAACGCACCGCCCGGTCCCTGCTATGGCATTTGCTTCGCATCGTGGATGAAGGCATTCGCCTGGGCCAGCCCGCGCTTGGCATCATTATCATCGGGCTTGAGTGCCAGTGCTGCTTCAAAGGCCTGCCTGGCGTCGTCATGGCGGCCTTGCATGTTGAGCCATTGGCCCAGCTCGCTCAAATAGAGCTGTCGGGCTTCCGGGCTCGCCCTGACCAAGGTGGAACGACTGGCCTTTTCCAGCGCCGCTGCGGCTCGTGCGGTGTCGTTCTTGTTCAGGGCGATCTTTGCGAAGTGAAGCATGCAGGACGTACAGGTGACGGGTTCGGCCAGTAGCTGGTCGCCAAAGGAGAGCGCGCTGTCGATATCACCGCTGTCTTCATATGCCATGAGAAGGTAGTCCTTCGCCAGCAACGAATGGTGGTCCAGCGCTATGGCCCAGCGCCAAAGGGCAATGTCATTTGCCCAGTTAGGAACAATGGTGCGGATGTCGATGATCGCAAACATCAGCCACAGGAAAAGCACGGCGGGGCCGAGCAGGCGAGCCATTCCCGTAGTGCCTTTGCTAAAGGCTGCGATGCGCGGCCACTTCAGCAACGGCAGCATGGCACAGCCAACGGCCAACGCCATGGTTGCGTAACGCTCATGGAAAAGGCTGCTGCGTTCAAAAACGACCGGCAGGATATGCAGCACCGGCAGCAGCGCACCGGTTACCGCAAGTATGACGAAGCCCAGAGGTGAGCCACGCCGGACAGCCAAATACAGACCACCCGCGACGATGCTCAGGGTGGCGAGGTCGTTCAGGATAGACGTCGCCGTGGCGTATCTGAACTGTGTCACATCCACGGGATGCAATGGCCCCATGCCTGCAATGGGCCAGACCAGGATCCTCAGGTAACGCATGTAGACAAAGCAGATTTCCTGGAATCGCGCAAACCAGGCGGTGGTCGCGCTACTTTGCAGGTAGTTCACCTCGCCAAGTGCCCAGTGCCGCAGTCCCAGGTAGGCGATGCCGCAGGCCAGCATGGCGGCATAGGCACGCCAGTTGCGACGAAGCACGGTGCCGATGATGGCTTGGGGCGTGCGCTCGCCGTTCTGTGCAAACAAGGCCCAGTCAAAGAGGACGACCAGCAGAGGAAAGACAGACGCAGCTTCCTTGCAGCACGCGGCCACGAAGAAGATAAAAGACAGTGCGCCTGCGCGCAGGATAGGCCTTTGTATGTAAGCGTTGGTGATCAGGCCGCATAGCGTGACCATGGTCGTGATCTGATCGAACTGGCAGCCGATCCAGGACACTGATTCGATCAGCGCAGGATGAAGTCCGTAGACGAGCATGCAAACAAGCGCCGTCCATGATCTACGAGATTCGGTGGCTTCTTTCAGGTATCCGATACGGTTCGCGAGCACACCGACCAGAGAGACATTGATCAGGTGGATGACCAGGAGCACTACATGCATGGGCTCGGGCTGGCTATGGAACAGCTTGATCTGAAACGCAAAGAACGCAACCGTCAGGGGCCGGAAGTAAAGGTTCCAGCGGTTGAAATCACGAAAAACGTAGTGCAGCCACTGCTCGCCCTGGAGATCGCGGAAGCTCGGCCAGTCGTCCCACAGGAATTTGCCGTGAATCACCGGTAGATAAACGAATGCCACGGCGGCCAGGATCGCGACGGCCAAACCGCGCATCAGTCCCCTATTCATTGCTTCCCACCCCTGCGCTTTGAGCTGTTCTTGCCTACGTCTTTAGTATGGCAACCGGCGCGTATGGCCGGCAGCAGGTGCCCGGAGGCGCCCAATCTTGCATGGTAGGGTGCCCGGGGCGCTCAGGCCAGAGGCAGGGCGGGCCTGCATCGGGAACCGTGATCCGGTTCCCGATGCGTCTCATCAGCTTTGGTGCAGGAGATAACGAGGCGTCACAGCCAGCGATTACGCTTGAGCGTGATGTAGATCGTCACCACGATCGTGAGCACAAGCCCGATGATCACGGGGTAGGCCCAGGGCTTCGCGAGCTCCGGCATGTGGGTGAAGTTCATTCCGTACCAGCTGGTGATCAGGGTAGGGGCGGCCAGCATGGCGGCGTAGCCCGCCAGGCGCTTCATGACTTCGTTCTGGCCGAAGGTGACCAGCGACAGATTGACGTTGATGGCCGCGGCGAGCATTTCGCGCATCGCGCTGATCGATTCGTTGACGCGGAAGACGTGGTCATACACGTCGCGGAAGTACGCGCGCAGTTCGTCGGGGATGAGTTGCGGATGCTGTCGCACCAGCTGGCTGATGATGTCCTGCATGGGGGCTACGGCCAGCCTCAGCGTCATCAGGTCGCGCTGCATGTCGTACAAGCGCCGGATGGTGCTGCGCTTGAAAGTGTCAGAGAAGATGTCTTTCTCCAACTCCTGCAACTCTTCGCGGAAGTCGCGCACGATAGGTAGCAGATTGTCGACGATGAAATCGAGCACGCCGTAAAGACCATAGGCCGGGCCCAGTGCGAGCAATTCAGGCGTGTGTTCGCAATTGCGGCGGGCGGGGGCGTAGGAAAGCGACGCGCCATGCCGCACCGTGACCAGGTAGCGCGGCCCCAGGAACACATGCGTCTCGCCGAAGGCGATATGGCCGCTGACCAGTTGCGCCGTCTGCACTACTACGAACAAGGAGTCGCCGTAAGCCTCGATCTTGGTGCGCTGGTGCGCGTGCTGGGCGTCTTCGATCGCCAGATCGTGCAGGTCGAATTCTTCCTGCAGCTTGTGCAGCAGCGTCTCATCAGGCTCATGCAGCCCCACCCATACGAAGGTATCGGGCTGCTTCAACACCTCGCTGATATCGTCAACACTGATATCGCCGATGCGTTGACCGTCGAAGCGGTAGGCCACGCAATTGACCACCATGGCGCCGGTGGAGGGGTCTTCTTGCAACTTGGGCGGCGTGGAGTGCATGGCGTGCATGATGCCGCTTCCAGAGGTTCGGGGGCAATTTTGGTTCTTGCGGCTCAGCACAGCCCGGGTCGATGGCGGGCGCTATTATTCGAACCCTAGGGCAGGGGGCATGATAGATCCATGAAGCGGGAAGACTACCGACTGGGGTACCGGGGTGATATCGAAGGGTTGCGGGCGATTGCCATCCTGCTGGTGGTCGGCGCGCATGCCGGCGTGCCCTGGCTTGCCGGTGGTTTCGTTGGTGTGGATGTGTTCTTTGTCCTTTCGGGCTTCCTGATCACGGGGCTGCTGCTCGACGAGATAAGCCGGACCGGGCGATTGGCGTTCGATGCGTTCTACCTCCGCCGATTCCGTCGCCTGCTGCCCGCGCTGATCCTGATGCTGGTGGTGGTTTCACTACTTGCCGCGGTGGTGCTTGCGCCGGGAGAGCAGCTCCAGCAAGCCAGTGCGGCGGCCATGGCAGCGCTATGGGCGAGCAACATCCATTTCGCGTTGGCACAGATGGATTACTTCGCTGCGGGAACGGATACCAACCTGTTTCTGCATACGTGGTCCCTCGGCGTGGAGGAGCAATTTTACCTGGTCTGGCCCCTGCTGATGCTGCTGGCACTGGGAAACGGGCACGGGCTCACGCGCATAGGACGGTTGCGCGCGGTGATGTTGGGTATTGCGTTGGTGAGCCTCGCCTCAAGTTGGCTGCTCACGTCGTGGTTTCCCCAGTTCGCCTTCTACATGATGCCGGTACGAGCCTGGGAATTCGCTGCAGGCGCGCTGGTTTGGCTTGGTTTTCGTGGTGCGGCAGAGGGCATGTCCGGACAGCGGGTCAAGCCCTGGTTGCCGTGGGTTGTCGGCTGGCTGGGGTTGGGCGCCGTGCTGACAGCGGCCGTGACGTTCGACAGTCACGTTCCCTATCCCGGCTGGCGCGCCATGGTGCCAGCGCTTGGGGCTGTGGCGATGGTCTGGGCGGGGTCGCATGGAACGGTTAGCGGTGCGGCGCGCGTGCTTTCGTTGCGCCCGCTTCAGGCGCTGGGCCGAATTTCCTACGCGTGGTACCTATGGCATTGGCCAGCGCTCCTGCTCGGCCATGCGGTAGTCGGCTCTCGCGGTCCGTGGGTGAGCGCCGCAGCTGTACTGGGTTCACTGTGCGTCGCGTGTATTTCGTACCGTTTCGTTGAGTATCCGACCCGGCATCAGGCGTGGTGGCTGAAGCGCCGGAGGCTGGCGCTCTTCGGTTGCCTTGCTGTCGTCGTGCTAGTGAACCTTCTTTCGATGCAGTGGTTCGATGTCGCGGCCGGGCGCATGGATGGCGCCGACATGCAGCGATATGCCCGGGCACGCAGCGATTCGCCCGTGATCTACGCCAGGGGCTGCGATGACTGGTACCGCGGAAGTGAGGTGCGGCCGTGCAGTTTTGGGCCATCGAACGCTGATCACACCGTGGTACTGATGGGCGATAGCGTCGCCGGACAATGGTTTCCTGCGGTCTTTCGCGTTTTCGCGGATGCTGGTTGGCGTCTTGTGGTGCTCACCAAGTCGGCTTGTCCGATGGTGGACCAGCCGTTTTTTTACGCGAGGATCGGAAGGGAGTACACCGAGTGCACGATATGGCGACGGGATGCGCTGGCGCAGGTCGCCGCGATGCATCCTGATATCGTGCTGCTCAGTACGGTTGCGACCAATGGTTTCAGCCGGGCGCAGTGGGTTGACGGAACGTCGCGCGTGCTGCAACAGATCGATGGTTCCGTTGGGCGCGTCGTCATTTTGCGCGGGACGCCGCGCCTGCCGTTTGACGGGCCTGACTGCCTGTCCGAGCATGAGGGACGGCCCAAGTGGTTGGCGGCATTGCAGGCATGTGAGGCTCCCGCGTCCGATGCGCACGACACCGCCGTCTTCCAATGGCTGCAGCAAGCCGGAGCCCAATTCGGCAATGTCCGAATGGTCGACATGAATGACCTGATTTGTCCCAGCGGAATCTGCAGGGCGGAGCAGCACGGAGTCATTATTTTCCGCGATTCGCAGCACCTCACAGCCAGTTTCGCAGCGTCGTTGGCACCAGGGCTCGCGCGCCGGATAGGCGTCTTGGGCGAGGGCGCCGCACTCGTGCCTGCTACTGCGTCGCAATAACGAAGCGTCGACGATCGGTTTTCGCTTCAGGATGGCCTGTGGCGAAGCGACCACGCCATCACCAACCACACCGGCAGCGCAAACAGCAGCCACGGCTGGTTCTGCTGGACGACACCCGAAAGCAGATGCAGGGCGCAGGCGATCAGTACGGCGACCAGCTGCACGACGATCACGCCGTTGGCGAGGCGCGAGGTGGCAAGGTGCTTGCGTGAACGCCACAGGGCGCGCAGCAGGAGGAAGGCCAGCGGGTTGAACAGCAGCAGGTTGGCGTTGGCCCATGCCGAGTGGTGGGTGGTGAGCGTCCACAGGATCAGCAGCACCACGCCGACCAGGCCGGCCAGCACCAGGTAAAGCGAGCCCAGCAGGGCATAGGCCGTCGGCGCGAAGCGATGGGCGCTGGCGAGCAGCGCGGCGAGTGCCAGGCCCGCCAGGGCGAGTGGCAGGCGCAGGTCGGGCGCCTCGGCCGGCGGTGGGACGAGGCGGTTGGGCGACAGGAGGTTCTGGCTCAGCACCAGCGGCTGTGCCTTGCCGTCGATGCTGGCGACGGTGACGTGGTTGATCTCTTGCTGCAGCACCTCCGGCAGGAAGCTTTCCTGCCAGGCGTTGAGCGGCTGGTCCGCGTAGGGGCCGAGGCCGAGATCCAGGATCAGCATCAGCCATGCCTGCTGGCTCATCAGGCGGGCGGTTTGCTGGCGGAATGTCATGCCGCCGGGGCGCGCTTCGAGCTGTGGCTTCAGGGTGCCGCCCAGCGCCTTGTCCAGCGCATCGCGCACGCGCGTGGCGCAGTTGCGCACGTAGTAGTCGTATTCATAGCGCACGTTTTCCGGCTGCAGGTTCCACAGCAGGTAGTCGCGCAGGTCCGCCGCCTGTGCCGGCGTGAAGGCCAGGTGCTGCCGCGTTACCGAGCGGCCTACTTCGGTGTAGTAGCGCTGGTCCACCTCGGATGGCGCCGCATCCATCAGGTAGTGCATCTGGCCGCGCGCGAAGTTCAGCAAGAAGCCGCTTTCGTCGAAGTCGAACACGCCGTAGTTGAACGTGACGGCTTCGCCGCTCACGGTGTCGCGCAGCTCGATGGCGTCGTGGCCGAAGCGTTCCCAGTAGGTTTCGCCCGGGCCGTAGGTGATCAGCGATACCTCGAGGTTGCTGCCCGGGGCATTGGCGACGCCGGCGCGCGCCGGCGCCGGCATCAGCAGCAGGCAGCCCAGCAACAGGCACGCGATACCGGCCATGAAGCGCCCCAGCAGCGACGGCGCTGGCGTCCTGCCGCACAGGGACACGATCAGCCTTCCTGCAGCCGGGTCACGCGGAACGCCTGCACGCGACGGTCATCCGCTTCGGTGACGTGGAACAGGTAGTCGCCGATGACGATTTCCTCGCCCACTTCCGGCAGGTGGCCGAACTCGGAGGTGCACATGCCACCCACCGTGTCGAACTCCTCGTCAGAGAAATGGGCGCCGGTCTGTTCGTTGAAGTCGGCGATCGGGGTGAGGGCGCTGACCACCCAGCCGCCGCCCGATTGCTCGTGCATCAGCGTGGGTTCTTCCTCATCGTCGTGCTCGTCGTCGATCTCGCCGACGATCTGCTCCAGCACGTCCTCGATGGTGATCAGGCCGGCGACGCCACCGTATTCGTCCACCACCAGGGCCATGTGGTTGCGCGTGTGGCGGAACTCCGCCAGCAGCACGTTCAAGCGCATGGATTCGGGAATGAGCACTGCCGGGCGCAGCACGCTGGCGATGTCGAAATGGTCGCCGTTGCCCACGAGGCGGAGCAGGTCCTTGGCGAGCAGGATGCCGAGGATGTCGTCCTTGTCCTCGCCATGCACGGGAAAGCGCGAGTGGCCGGACTCAACGACGGTGCCGAGGATCTCGGGCACGGGGGCGTCGGCGGAGATCATCACGATCTGGGCGCGCGGGACCATCACGTCGTCCACGCTCAGCTCGGTGACCTTGATGGCACCCTCGACCATGGTCAGGGTGTCCGGAGACATCAGGCCGTTGGCCTGGGCGGTGCGCAGCTCGTCGATGAGCTCCTTCCGGTTGCGCGGCTCGCCGGAAAACATGTGGCCCAGTCGATCCCACCAACTGCGGTGGGCCGGGCCGCTGGTACTGCCAGGGTCCTCGTTCATTACTCGTGCGGGTGCTGCCCAAAGCCGGGCGGAATAGTCAGTCTAGCGGAAAATTCGTGACGATTCAGGAACAAGGCGCCGGCCCGTCCCCGGCGGGCGGCCGGGGACGGGGTGTTCGGCTCAGCGAGCGCCAGCCACCGCCGGCGTCGGCGATACGGCCTGGGCGACGCCGGCCGGCGGGTTCGCGGCACCGTTCCAGCCACCACCCAGGGCCTTGTAGAGGTTGACCTGGTTGACCGCTTGGTCGAGCTCCAGGCTGACCAGCTTCTGCTGGGCGGCGTACAGCGAGCGCTGGGCGTCCTGCGTGGCGATGTAGTCGTCCAGGCCTTCCTTGAAGCGGACCTGGGAGATGGCATAAACGTGCTGCGATTGGTCCACCAGGTCCTGCTGCGCCTTGAGCTGCGGAACGATGTGGTCGCGCACGGCCAGCGCATCGGCCACTTCGCGGAAGGCCTGCTGCACTGCGCCTTCGTAGGCGGCCGTGGCGCCGCTGTTGCGTGCCTTGCTGGCGGACAGCTCATTCTTATTCCTGCCCCAGTCCAGCAGTGGCATGGCAGCGGAGGTGCCTGCACTCCATGCCAGCGCCCCACCGGAGAACAGGCTGGAAAGGCCGCCGCTCAGGGTGCCCAGCGCCGCGGTAAGGGCGATGTTGGGGAAGAACGCGGCGCGGGCGCGGCCGATGTCCGCATTGGACGCACGCAGCCGGTCTTCGGCGGCCACGATGTCGGGGCGGCGATCGAGCAGCGAGGAAGGCAGCCCGGCCGGCACGTCGGTCAACAGCGGCGCCTGCCATGGGTTGGGCGTCGCGTAGCCGTTGGGGAGCTGCTGGCCGAGCAGCACTGACATGGCGTTGATGTCCTTGGCGATGCGGGTCTGCATGTCCGCCACGTCCACCTGCGCGGTGCTCACCTGCGTCTGCGAGCGGCGCATGTCGAACTCCGATACGCCGCCATCATGGAAAGCCTTCTGCATCACCTGCGCATGCTGTTGCTGCGCATCCAGCGTCTGCTGGGCCAGCTGGAGCAGGGCGCGGTCGGCGTTGAGCGAGAGATAGGCATTGGCCACTTCGCCGATCACCGCGATGCGCGCGGCCTGGTAATCCGCGGCACTGGCTTCGGCGAGCTTGCCGGCCTCGTGCACGGACGAGCGTTGGCGGCCGAAGAAATCCAGCTCGTAATTGGTCAGGCCCGCCTGGGCCTGGAAGGTGTTGATGGTGCTGGCCTTGGCGCGGTTGTTCTGGATCGGGCCGAGTGCGCCGTTGGCCGGCTGCTGGGTCACGCCGGGCAGGCGCTGGCGGCCTGCGTAGCCCTGCAGATCGATCTCGGGGAACAGGCTGGCGCGGGACACGCCGTAGCCGGCGCGCGCCTCGGTCATGTTGGCGGCGGCCACGCGCAGGTCGCGGTTGTTTGCCAGCGCGATGTCGATCAGTTGCTGCAGCACCGGATCCTTGAAGAAGTCCTTCCAGTCCAGCGCGGGCAGCGCGGGCAGCGCGGGCGCCGGTGCGGGCGACGCCTGATTGGTGCTGGCCTGGGTCGGGTAGCTGTCCGGTACCGGCAGGGTGGGTCGCCGGTAGGCCGGCTCCAAGGTGCAGGCCGTGAGCAGGGCGGCCGCGACAGCGGCGGCAACAATCGAAAGCTTCATGGAGATCTCCGGAGTCAGCGCGAAGAGATGGGCAGGCCGGCGAGTCGCGCCAGGCGGGAGAAGGCGCGCAGGGGGCGCGCGGCAACGGCGATGTTGTGCGGCGCCTGGCTGAAGATCAGCTCGATCAGGCGATGGCGCAGTGCCTCGCTGGTTTCAAAGGCGACGCACAGGCGACGCCGGCTATGGCGAGTCACGCGTGCAGGCACCCAGCCCACGTCGGGCACCAGCAGCTGCAGCCGCTCGCCGGGTTGGGGCATCACCGCGGTACGCCGTAGCGCGGCGCCGCTCAGCGAAATGTCGACGAACTCGCTGGTCTCTTCATGGGCGCCAATGCGCCAGCGGGTGGATGCCACGAACGGAAACCGCTCCTCGCCGCGCGGGCGCGGCAAGTCCACGCACGCCATGATGGCCGCCAGGTCGAGCACCAGGGCGACAACGGTCCACGCGAGGTTGAACACCGTGCCGCCGTTCATGTCGGCATGCATCACCGTGCTCACCGCGCCGGCCTGCAGGCACAGCATCAGTGCGATGAAGAAACCCGCGAGTTTCCAGTGCACCACCACCTTGCTGTTGTCCAGCCCCTTGGCGGTGACCTTGAACGGACGTCCGAACGGGCGGAACAGCGCGGAGATCATCGTCATGGTCACGGCATAGGCCGCCACCAGTTGCGTCACCTCGGTGAAGATCGGCAGGGTTCTGCGCCCGGTGATCCACGGGCCGTAGCAGAAGGACGCGAGCAGCGCCGGCAAGCCGAAGAACAGGAACTGCTCCGGCGTGGTGTAGAACGAAGCGATGCCGAAGTACCAGTACAGCACCGGCGCCACCAGCATCATCAGCAGGAACGGCTTGCTGATCCAGTGCAGCATGCCGTGGGCATAGTGCAGGCGGTCGATCAGGCTGTAGCCCCTGCCGCGTAGCGGGCCATCCTTGAGCAGGGCCACCTGCACGGTGCCCAGGCACCAGCGGCCGCGCTGGTTGATGTATTCAATCAGCCCTTCGGCGGACAGGCCCACCGAGAGACGTTCGTTGAGCCAGCGCGTGATGTAGCCGCAGCGGCGCAGCAGGTAGGTGGTGTGGATGTCCTCGCACACGCTGTCGGTGGGGAAGCCGCCGGCCTCGGTGATGGCCTGGCGCGACACCACGAACGAGGTGCCGACGCAGAACGCCGAGTCCCACGCGTCGCGCGAGGGCTGGAACACGTCGAAGAACACGCGCTGCTCGTCCACCCAGCTGTCGGTGGTGCCCAGGTTGTGCTGGATCGGATCGGCGTTGTAGTAGAACTGCGGCGTCTGCACCAGGGCGACCCTGGGGTCGGCGAACAGGCCGAGCATGCGATGGAGGATGTTCTTCTGTGGTGCGAAGTCCGCGTCCAGCACCAGGATGTAAGGCGAATTGGTCTGCCGGGCGGAAAGCCGCAGGCCGTTGTTGAGGTTGCCTGCCTTGGCGTGCGTGTTGTCGGGCCGGCGCGCATAGAACACGCCCAGGTCCGCGCAGCGGTCGCGCAGCCAGTCGCGGCGCGTATCGTCGAGTACCCACACATTGACATGCGGGTAGTCGATCGCGCGCGCGGCGACGATGGTTTTTTCAAGAATCGGCCAGTCCTCATTATAGGTGGCGATGAACACGTCTACGGCCGGCACGCGCTGGCCGGCTGCGCGCAGACGCGCTTCGCCTTCATCCGCCAGGGGCGCGTTGTCACGTCGCCGCACCATGACCACGATGGCCGCCAGCGTGTAGATGATCGACACCATCTCGAAGGCGTAGAACAGGTAAGCCCACACACTGGCGAAGCCGTGCGAGGCATCCGGCAGCGTGTCGCTGGTGCGCCAGAGCGCATAGCGCAACAGCAGGCCGCCCGAGAAGGCGCCGAAGACCAGCCGGTCGAAGGCGCGGTTCGGATTGGCAACGCAGGCCAGGCCGATACCCATCATCAAGGTCAGCCCGACCACCTCAATCACGGTCGTCTGATCGAACGGGAAGCTCATGGCATCTACTCCACGCGGGTGATCGGGCGACCCGTGAAGGGGTTCCAGCCCTTGGCTGCCAGCGCGGCCCAGGCCGTCGCACCGAGGTGCGGCTGGTGGTAGTAGAAGAAGTCGGCATACGTCGACATCGGGCCAATCGCGAAGTCGGTGGCTATGCGTGCCTGCGGCGTGGCGTAGAGCATCCCGCCGGTGCTGCGCTGGGCCGCCAGGAGTTGCCACAACGTGTCCGGCACCGGTTTGCCGCTGGCTTGCAGGGCCGTGGCGACCTGCGCCGTGCCTTCGGTCCACACGCCATCGGGCTGGCGGCGGTAGCCGTAGCCCTCGCCACTACGATGCTGCGACTCGATCCACGGCCAAACCTGGTTCCACTCACCGGGATGGGGCTGGAATGCGAGCAGCGGCCAAGCCTGCGCGTCGAGGCCCGACTTGTCCCGCGAGAGCGTCTTGCCGTCATCCAGCGTGCCGACCAGGAAGCGATGCTCGCTCGTGTCCCACATGGACTTCACGAAGTCGCCCGCGACGGTGGCCTGCTGCGTCAACGTGGCATCACCGCTTTCGCGGGCTGCCCATGTCGCGGCTGCATAGACGTCCAGATTGTGCTCAGTGGCTTTCCAGTGCTGCGGACGCTGCGCGTTGTCGTAGCCGAACACGCCGCCTTCATAAGCCGCCGGTGCGGTACCGAGTGTGTGCGCCTGTATCCAGTGCAGTTGTGCCACGGCGCCACCGAGGTAGCGTCGGTCGTGCGTGTTGTCGTACACCGTCAGCAGCAGCAGCGCCGCCCACGCGGAATTGCCGGTGGCGGTTCCTGTCTGGTACGGGTCCTGGCTCCAGTAATTGCCCTGGCTCTGCCAGTAACCCGGTAGTTCGACTTTGTCGTTGACGATCGCGCCGCTGCGATAGGCATTGCGTAGGCGACCGTCATGGAAGTTGGGGTCGTGCGAGGCGGCGAGCAGCACGGCGTCGGCAATGCGTCTGGCTTGCGCGGCATCGCCGCACGCGGTGAGCGCGATACCGGCCAGTGCGTTGTCATACACAAAGGCCACGTTTTCCAGCGCTTTCTCCGCGCCGGGCTGCAGGCTGGGGTAGCTCGGCAGGAACATCGGCCCCTGGCCGGGCACGGCCGCTGCCGCAGCGCGCAGCGCCGTGCAGGTGGACTGCGCGAGTGGCTGTCGCTGGGTATCGGTGGCGGGGGCGGGCCGGGCGACGATCATCGCCAAAGCCACGCCGATACCCAGGAAATAGTGTCGTCGCATGGACATGGAAGCCTCCATCGATCGTTCAGCGCAGGCTGGCCGTGACGCTACGGCCTGGCGTGCAGGGTGCTGGGCCTGCCGTGGTGCCGTCCTGGTCGTCCCATTGCGCAAGCGCGTAGACGGAGCCGTCCTCAGCATACGGGAAGGGGGCGCTGTAGGTATTCTGCAGCGCTTCGTTGACGGTGGGCAACAACTGCGTGATGTGCGCGTCGTGGGGCTGCGCCGAACCATCGATCTTCACGCGCAGGCGCGTGCCGACATTCAGGCGGCCGGCCATCCGCGAGGGGAACACGGCAACGACATTCGTCTTGCTGCAATCGGTGGCACGCACGAGCGTCGCACCCGCGGTGACCTGGGTGCCGACCGGCGCCACGATCTCCTGCGCCGTACCCGTGCCCACCGCCTTCACCACGTAGTCGGACAGCGTCTGCACACGATCCTGTTCATGCCCGACCAGGGTGTTGAGATCGCTCAATTGCTTGGTCAGGGCATCGATCTGCGCCTTTTCACCCGTGATGCTGCTCTGCAGGTCGGTGCGTCGCTGCGCCAGCTGGGTGAGCTGGTCGTTGCTGCTCTGGCCCGATGCGACGTATACGCCACCTTGTGCGGCCTTCAGGCTCTGGCCGAGGCCAAGGGCGCTCTTGTCCAGCGCGTCGGCTTCGGCGCGCGCAGCGTCGGCCTCGGCGCGGGCAGCCGATACGGTGGCGGCACTGACCGCGCCGTCACGCTCCAGGTTCATGGCGCGCTGGTACTTCGTATCCAGTGCCTCGAGTTTTGCCTCGGCGGCACTTTGCTGTGCTTGCATGGAGGCGTAGGCGTTCTTGAGCTGCGCGACGTTTGCGCCCTGGTATTGCTGGTACTGGTTGTTGGCGTACTCGAGCAGGCGCTGGTCGGCTACGACGCGGTTGTTGACGTCGTCCAGCCGGCTCTGCAATTCCAGCCGCTGGGTGAGCAGGGTGGTCAGCGCATCGCGGGCCACGGTGCCGTTCTTCACCACCGCGATGGTTTGTCCCGGTTCGATGGGCTGGCCGTTCTGCGCGTGCAGTTCGCTGACCGTGCCGCTGATGGGCGTGGTGATGAGCATCGCCGGCGCGTTGAGCACGGCGCGCGTCGCCTGGTTGGAGAGCCAGGGTTCGAGCAGCGTGGAAATGAGCAGCCATGCGATGAAGCCAAGCACGGCATAGCCGGCCAGGCGGGGAACCGCGGCGAGCGGTGATGGCCGGGGAGGCGGCGCCAATTTTCGTCGCGGCTCCGGCGTGATGTGAGGCAAACGGTCGGTCGGCAGGAGTTCGGTCTTCAAAACATTCGCCTTTGCAAAAGGACGTCGCGCAGACGCCTGCGCCCGTACGCCGAAGCGGGGCGGGAGGAAGCACATCTCAGGGAGACGGCGGCCGGTGATTTGATGTCCGGGAAGTGGTGGCGACCTTGCCGCGCGTCGGGGGAAGACGTTCCTGGTTGATGCAATGCGTCAGTGGCCGGACCCGTGAAGGAATAGTTCGTCGGCGATGAACATCGCCTGTATTCATCCGGCGAAATGATGAAGAGCGGTCAGTTGTCGGTTCAAAAAATGAACGTGCGACGCGCGCATGGCGCATGCGAGCGACGACAAACTTTCGCATTGCAGCAGTGCTGGCGGCGGCGACACGCCGGCGATCAACGCCTTGCGCGTGATCGTTTCAACACGATGACGCATCGCGCGATGAGATCGCGCGAGCGATGACTTTGTTCAGCCTGCGTCGTCGATGGTGTAGGGATCATCGATACCCAGGCCGGCGAGGATGCGCGTTTCCAGCGCCTCCATTTCCTCGGCTTCGGCGTCCTCGATGTGGTCGTACCCCAGCAGATGGAGTACGCCGTGCACCGTCATGTGCGCCCAATGATGGCGGGCGGGCTTGTCCTGCTCGGCGGCCTCGCGCGTCACCACCGGCGCGCAGATCACCAGGTCGCCGATCAGCGGCAGCTTCACCCCAGGCGGAAGCTCGACCGGGAACGACAACACGTTGGTGGCGTAGTCCTTGCCGCGGTAGTCGTGGTTGAGCTGGCGGCCTTCCTTGGTATCCACGATGCGGATGGACAGCTCCGTCGCCTTGCGCCGTTTCGCGCCACGCAGCGCGGCCTCCACCCACTGGTGGAAGCTGGCCGAGGTGGGCACGCCCTTGCGCGAAGCGGCGTAACCGACATTGATGGTCAGTGGCGTGCTCACTTGGGCTGCTCCTCGGAAGCTTGCTCAAAGGCTTCATAGGCGCGCACGATCTTCGCCACCAGCGGATGGCGCACCACGTCGCGCGAGGTGAAGAAGGTGAAGCTGATGCCGTCCACGCCGCGCAGCACTTCGATGGCGTGGCGCAGGCCCGAGCGCACGTTGCGCGGCAGGTCGATCTGGCTGACGTCGCCGGTGATCACCGCGACCGAACCAAAGCCGATACGGGTGAGGAACATCTTCATCTGCTCGACGGTGGTGTTCTGCGCCTCGTCGAGGATGACGTAGGAGTCGTTGAGCGTGCGGCCGCGCATGTAGGCGAGCGGGGCGATTTCGATCACGTTGCGCTCGATCAGCTTGGCCACTTTTTCGAAGCCGAGCATTTCGTACAGCGCGTCGTAGAGCGGGCGCAGGTACGGGTCGACCTTCTGCGAGAGATCGCCAGGCAGGAAGCCCAGCTTCTCGCCGGCTTCCACGGCGGGGCGCACCAGCAGCAGGCGTTGCACGCGGTTGGCTTCCAGCGCCTCGACGGCGCTGGCCACGGCGAGATAGGTCTTGCCCGTGCCCGCCGGGCCGACGCCGAAGCTGATGTCGTGCGTGGTGATGGCGTGCAGGTAGCGGGCCTGGTTGGGGCCGCGTCCCTTGATCACGCCGCGCTTCACCTTGATGGCGACTTCCTGCGCGCTTTCGGCGACGTCGTTGACGATGGCGTCGATGCCGGAGTCGGCCAGGTGCAGGTTGATCTTCGCGCCGTTGAGCGATTCGTTCTCGGTCACGGCGTAAAGCGCGCGCAGCACTTTCTCCGCCACGCGCGAGGCGCCTTCCTCGCCGATCACCTGGAACAGGCTGCCGCGGTGGTTGATCTCCACGCCCAGGCGCAGCTCGATCTGGCGCAGGTGCTCGTCGAAGGGGCCGCAGAGGTTGGACAGCCGGGCGTTGTCTTCCGGCTCGAGGGAGAAGTCGCGTTGATTCAGGCCGTTATTCATGGGAAGTGTCAAAGATGCCGGTGCATCACGTAGACATCGGTGGGGCCGTGTGCCGCGTGGCGGAATGCGCCCGGTACCTGCCCGACGATGCGGAAGCCGAGGCGCTGCCACAGGCGCACCGCGGTGGTATTGGTCGAGACAACAAAGTTGAACTGCATGGCGGTGAAGCCCGCGTCGCGAGCCTGCGCCATCGAATGCTCGCACATGGCCGAGGCCACGCCCTGCCCACGCGCCGCCGCTGAAACCATGTAGCCGGCGTTGGCGACGTGGTCACCCAGTCCTGGTTGATTGGGGCGAAGCATGTAACAACCAAGCACCAGCTTGTGGCGTTCGGCAATGAAGCAACGGGTGGGCGGCGAGGTCCACCAGTCGCGCGCCTGCTCGAACGTGAGGTCAGGTGGGTAGCTGTAGGTGTCGCCGGCAGCGACCACGCTGTGGAACAGCGGCCAGACGAGGGAGAACTCGTCGGCCGCGATTTCGCGTATCGACAGGGCTGCCGTCACGAGGCCAGTGCGACGCCGTCGTCAGCCAGCTTCAGGCGACCGCGCAGCGAGTTGCTCATCGCCTCGGTGATCACCACATCGACGAACTGGCCGATCATGCGGGTGTGGCCGGGGAAGTTCACGAAGCGCATGTTCTCGGTGCGGCCGGTGAGCTCGTTGGCGTTCTTTTTGCTGACCTTTTCCACCAGCACGCGCTGCACCGTGCCGACCATCGCCTCGTTGATCTGGCGGGCGTTGTCGTTGAGCTTGGCCTGCAGGCGCGCCAGGCGCGCGTGCTTCACCTCGGACGAGGTGTCGTCGGCGAGATTGGCAGCCGGGGTGCCGGGGCGGGAGGAGAAGATGAAGGAGAAGCTCTGGTCGAAGCCCACGTCCTCGATCAGCTTCATGGTCTTCTCGAAATCCTCGTCCGTCTCGCCGGGGAAGCCCACGATGAAGTCCGAGGAAATGCAGATGTCAGGACGCACCGCGCGCAGCTTGCGGATCTTCTGCTTGAACTCCAGCGCCGTGTAGCCGCGCTTCATCGCCGTCAGGATGCGGTCGGAGCCGGCCTGCACGGGCAGGTGCAGGAAATTGCACAGTTGCGGCACGTTGGCGTAGGCCTCGATCAGCGAGTCGGAGAACTCCAGCGGGTGCGAGGTCGTGAAGCGGATGCGGCCGATGCCCTCGATCTGCGCGATGGCGTGGATCAGCACGGCGAGGTCGGCGGTGCCGCCGTCATGCGTGGGGCCGCGATAGGCGTTGACGTTCTGGCCGAGCAGGGTGACTTCGCGCACGCCCTGTTCGGCGAGCTGGGCGATCTCCACGATCACGTCGTCGAACGGGCGGCTGATCTCCTCGCCGCGGGTGTAGGGCACCACGCAGTAGGAGCAGTACTTGGAACAGCCTTCCATGATCGACACAAAGGCGGTCGGACCTTCGGCACGCGGCTCGGGCAGGCGGTCGAACTTCTCGATCTCCGGGAAGCTGATATCCACCTGCGGCTTGCCAGTGGCGCGCTTGGCTTCGATCAGCTCCGGCAGACGGTGCAGCGTCTGCGGGCCGAACACCAGGTCCACGTACGGCGCGCGCTTGATGATGTCCTGGCCTTCCTGCGAGGCCACGCAGCCGCCTACGCCGATCAGCACCGGCTTGCCGCCCTGCTTGTGCTCCTTCCAGCGGCCGAGCTGGCTGAAGACCTTTTCCTGCGCCTTTTCGCGGATGGAGCAGGTGTTGATCAGGATGACGTCCGCCTCCGACTCGTCCTGGGTCAGTTCCAGACCGTGCGAGGCCTTGAGCACGTCGGCCATCTTGGCCGAGTCGTACTCGTTCATCTGGCAGCCGTGGGTTTTGATGAAAAGCTTGCCGGTCATGGGCGCAGTACCGTGGTTCTTGGGGCGGCTGGGTGCTCGCCGAACCGCACAGTTTACGCGCCCGGGAGCCCTGTTGCCACTGGATCCGTCGAGGCAGATCAATCACTTGCGTGCCGACCGGGGCTTTGTGAGGCCCGGAAACGGGCGCTGACGCACGAATCGGCCCTGTCCTGCTTGGCGGGCGGCCAGCGCGGGAGCACACTGCCGCCGGGCCCGGTACTTGCCATGCATACCGGGAGGAGTCGGCGAAGGGGGATCGATGTCGGTGCACGACCGGGATGAGGCCGCCGCCAAGGCTGGGCGGCCCGAGGGAAGTCCGTGAGCGGGCTGCCCCCATCGCGGCTGCGCGCACCGATGCGGCGGCTGGTGGCCGCCTGCGCGATGCTCGCCGGCTTATCGATATGGCCGGCGGCGGGACACGCGGGCGCGCTTTACCGGTGCACCGGTTCCTCGGGTGAGGTCGTCTTCAGCAGCAGCGCCGCGGGCTACCAGGGCTGCAGCCGCATCGCCGGGGCGCCCGAGCCCGTACGCAAAAAGCCGGCAACCACGACGGTTGCGGCCCCTTCATTTGCCGGGGTAAAGGGTTCGGTGGGTACCACGGCCGGCAAGGTCGCGCCGGTGAGTGCACCGCAATCCGCCTCGCTCGCGTGGGTGCAGGATTCCGTGGCAACGACCGCGCGCGTGGTTGCGCCCGCGCCTGCTCCGGCACCTGCCGGCAAGCCGGGGCAGTGGAGCTACAGCGAGGCCAGTCCCGCCCGAACCAGTTCGGCGCCGGACAAGCCCGTCGCCAACGTCGCCGATGACGGCAGCCGTGTATTGCGCGGCGCGGTCTATCGCGTGGTGCGTAAGGATGGCAGCGTGGAGTACACCAACCTTCGGCCGGCGGGCGAGCATGGTCGCGACGTGACCATGCTCTTCAGCTACATCGCTACCTGCGTCGCGTGCAACCTGCACTCCAACATCCGCTGGGACTCGGTGGCGCTGAACCTGGAGGCCTATGCGGACGTGATCCGTCTGGCCAGCCAGGAGTCGGGCGTCGACGAAGCCTTCCTGCGCGCGATCATCCATGCGGAGAGTGCGTTCAATCCGCGGGCGCTCTCCATCAAGGGGGCGCAGGGCCTGATGCAGTTGATGCCAGCCACGGCGACCGACATGGGCGTGCGCGATGCGTTCGATACCGCGCAGAACATACGCGGTGGCGCGCGCTATCTCGGCATGCTGATACGTACCTTCAATGGCGATGAGCGCCTCGCGGCGGCGGCATACAACTCCGGCCCGGCGAACGTGCAGAAATACAACGGCGTGCCGCCGTTCGCCGAAACGCAGGTTTACGTCGAGCGCGTGGGCACGCTGCGCAGGCGTTACGGTCTGGCCATCCATCCGTCCGGCGGCCGCGTGCCGGTCGCGGCCGCCAGGGTGTCAGCCATCCAGTGATGCCGTTGGCGTCATCGGCGGACGCTGGGCAAGAATGACTTCGGTGTGGAACGGTGCGCCGTTGCGCAGGCCGGAGACTTCCACCTTGCTGCCGGGCTTGAATGCCGCTTCATGTCGGCGCAAGTCAGCCGGATCGACGATGTCTTCCGACCCGATGCGCAGCAGGATGTCGTGAGGCTGGATGCCGGCCTGCGCCGCGGGGCCGCCGGGATAGACGTCGGTCACCTGCGCGCCGCGCGCCGCCGCCGGCAGGCCGCTGTCGGCGGCGACGGGAACGAAGGTGTAGTCGGCACCCATCCAGCCCCGCACCACGTGGCCGGTGTCGATGATCTGGTCGAGCACGCGCTTGGCGCTGGCCACGGGAATGGCGAAGCTGATGCCTTCCGCGTTGGCGGCCTTGCCGATCAGCAGCGTGTTGATGCCGACCAGTTCGCCTTCGGTGTTGACCAGTGCGCCGCCGGAGTTGCCAAGATTGATCGCCGCATCCGTCTGGATGAAGTCCTCGGGGCTCGATGTGTTGAGCTGACGGCCGATGGCGCTGATGATGCCCATGGTCACCGTCTGGTTGAGGCCCAGCGGATTGCCGATGGCCAGCACCACGTCGCCGGTGCGCGAGGGGTGTTGGTCGGCGATATGGATCACCGGCAGGTTGCCTGCGTCGATCCGCAGCACGGCGAGGTCGGTCTCCACGTCGGCGCCAACCACGGTGGCCTTGGCCACGCGGCCGTCGTACAGCAGCACCTGGATGTCGTCGGCGTTGGCGATCACGTGGTTGTTGGTAAGCACATAGCCCTGCTGGACGATCACGCCCGAACCCAGGCTCTGCTCGCGCCGCTTGTAGGCGGGGCCGGCGGGGCGGCCGCCGAAGAGGCGCTGCAGCACGGGGTCGGTGTACATCTGCACCGCCTGCTCGGTCACCATCTTGTTGGCGTAGATGTTCACCACGGATGGCGCCGCCTTAGCGACGGCATCGGCATACGAGATCGGGCCGCCGGTGCGCACGGGTGCCGGTGCGCCTGTCTGCTCCGTGGTGGTGTGCGAAACCCCGAACCGTTCTCTCAGACGATTGCCCACATTGGGCCAGGCGAGGCTGATGACAAAGGCAGCCGCCAGCCCGAGCACGACGAAGCGGGCGATGAATGCGAGCGTGCCAGCGGCATGTTTCATGTCGTTAAAGCGTTTCGCGGCAAGGTGTTAGAGAGCGGTGTGTACAGGTGTCGCAGGCGCGGCGGTTTTATTGTACGAGCCATGCCCTGTCGCTACACTAACCCGATTTGCGGGAGCCAGACTCTACTGGCGCTTGCGAAGCGGGTTGTCCCGGGGTTGCCCCGGTGCGCTAGGCGCCAGACAACGGAAGCCTGTGGCTCTGCTGCATGCTCATCGTGCCGGTACCGCGCGTGCCTGCTGTTCTCTAAGGGGGAGACTTAGGGGGATTTTCCGGTCGCAGCATGTAATCTCATGCTGTCGGACTTGATCGACGCGCTTGGCAAGCACCTGTGGAACTCATTAAGTTCCGCGTCTCAATGGCATAAGTACCGGAGAGCCTGATGGCGAACGAAGTCGTCGATCACGGCCGCCGCCGCTTCCTCACAGCGACCACGGCCGTGGTCGGTGGTGTGGGAGTCGTCACGGCAGTCGTGCCCTTCATCAAGTCGTGGGAACCCAGTGCGCGGGCCAAGTCCGCGGGCGCCCCCGTCACCGTCGACATCAGCAAGATCGAAGAAGGCCAGCGGGTGACTTACCCCTGGCGCGGTCTGCCGGTCTTCGTGGTCAACCGCACCAAGGCGCAGCTCGATGCGTTGCCCAGCCAGGATGCACGCCTGGTGGACGCCAAGTCCGACTCCGGTTCGGCAGAGCAGCAGCCCAAGTACGCGCAGAACGAAACACGTTCCATCAAGCCCGAGTGGCTGGTGCTGGTGGGCCTTTGCACCCACCTGGGTTGCGTGCCCGATTTCGTGCCGGTGATGAAGCCCGAGCCGTTCGATCCGGACTGGAAGGGCGGCTTCTACTGCCCCTGCCACAAGTCGCGCTACGACATGTCCGGTCGCGTCTATCAGGGCGTTCCGGCACCGAAGAACCTGCTGGTGCCTCCGTACCATTTCGTTGACGACACGCACATCCAGGTTGGCGTGGATCCGAAGGAGGCAGGCTGATGGCCAACGTGATCACGCGAATCGGCGATTGGGTCAACGAGCGGGCGCCGGGCCTCATGCCCATGTACCGCAAGCACATGACCGAGTACTACGCGCCGAAGAACTTCAATCTTTGGTACTACTTCGGCTCGCTCGCACTGGTGGTGCTGGTCAACCAGATCGTCACCGGCATCTTCCTCACCATGAACTACAAGACGAGTGCGGCGGAAGCCTTCAACTCGGTCGAGTACATCATGCGCGACGTGGAGTGGGGCTGGCTGATCCGCTACATGCACTCCACGGGTGCCTCGCTGTTCTTCGTGGTGGTGTTCCTGCACATGTTCCGCGGCCTGATGTACGGCTCGTACCAGAAGCCGCGCGAGCTGGTGTGGCTGCTGGGCATGCTGATCTTCCTCGCGCTGATGGCCGAGGCCTTCATGGGCTACGTGCTGCCGTGGGGCAACATGTCGTTCTGGGGCGCCAAGGTGATCATCTCGCTGTTCGGCACCATTCCGGTGATCGGCGGCTCGCTGGTCGAGTGGATCATGGGCGACTACCTGCCGGCCGATGCCACGCTCAACCGCTTCTTCGCACTGCACGTGATCGCGCTGCCGATCGTGCTGCTGCTGCTGGTGGTGCTGCACCTGGCCGCGCTGCATGAAGTGGGTTCGAACAACCCGGACGGCGTCGACACCAAGCATGGCCCGAAGGGCAATCGCTGGGATCCGAAGGCGCCGCTCGATGGCATTCCCTTCCATCCGTACTACACGGTGAAGGATACCTTCGGTGTTGGCTTCTTCCTGATCATCGCGGCGTTCATCATCTTCTTCGCGCCGACCTTCGGTGGCTGGTTCCTGGAACACGACAACTTCGTTCCGGCCAACAACCTGGTGACGCCGACGCACATCAAGCCGTCGTGGTACTTCACCCCGTTCTACGCGATCCTGCGCATGATCCCGTCATTCTTCGGCACGGCCTTCTGGGGCGTGCTGGGCATGTTCGGCGCCATTGCGCTGCTGTTCCTGCTGCCGTGGATCGATGCGGGCAAGGTGCGTTCCATCCGTTACCGCGGCACCGGCTTCAAGGTGGCGCTGATGGCCTTTGCCGCTTCCTTCATTGGCCTGGCCATGGTGGGTGCGGGCGTGATCGGTGAGCTGGCGCTCGAATGGTTCCCGGCTGACGCTACGGCCGCCGAGAACGCCTTCGGCCGCGTGATGACCTTCATCTACTTCGGGTACTTCGTGTTCCTGTGGTTCTACACGCGCGGTGGCAGGGAAAAGACCAAGCCGGTCCCGGAGCGGGTGGTGTTTGACCATGACTAAGCGACTGTTCCCGATGAAGAAGATCTTTATCTCGTTCGCGCTCACCGTTGGACTGGTTGCCGGCGTCACCACCACGGTGGCGGCGGAAGAGGGTGGCTTCCAGGCCGCGGGCAACAACATCCGCGACCAGGCCTCCCTGCAGCGTGGTGCCAAGCTGTTCTTCAACTACTGCGTCGGCTGCCACTCGCTGAAGTACGTGCGCTACTCGCGCATGGCCGAGGACCTGGGCCTGTCCGAAGACGAGGTGATGAAGAACCTCAACTTCACCGGCGCCAAGTTCGGCGACCCGGTGATCTCGCACATGCCCGAGGATTCCGGCCAGCAGTTCTTCGGCAAGGCGCCGCCGGACCTGTCGCTGGAAGTCCGCGCCAAGGAGCAGGGGCCCGACTGGGTGTTCTCCTACCTCAACTCGTTCTATGTCGACCCGACCCGTCCGGTGGGCTGGAACAACACGGTGTTCCCGAATGCCTCGATGCCGTTCCCTCTGTGGGAGCTGCAGGGCATCCAGACGGCCGTGAAGAAGGAAGGCAGCGACGACGTCGAGAAACTGGAGCTCTCGCAGCCGGGCAAGCTCACGCCGGCCCAGTACCAGCAGGCGGCCCGTGACCTGACCAACTTCCTGGAATACGCCTCCGAGCCTGCCGCCCTCCAGCGCCAGCGCTACGGCATCTGGGTACTCCTCTTCCTGGCGGGCTTCACTTTCCTGGCATATCTGCTAAAGAAGGAGTACTGGAAGGACGTCCACTAAGGCGTCACTTTCGGGAGCCTACGGTACGGCGGCCACGGATGGGTTCTGTGGCCGCCGTATCGCGTCATGT
This sequence comes from Dyella japonica A8, assembly GCF_000725385.1. NCBI lineage: Bacteria > Pseudomonadati > Pseudomonadota > Gammaproteobacteria > Lysobacterales > Rhodanobacteraceae > Dyella > Dyella japonica. The sequence goes on from NZ_CP008884.1 coordinate 1,986,052, forward strand.
CGATGGGGAGATCGCGCATGGTTCAAAGCGCTCGTTCGCGTACCGCACTCGCCCTGTACACCACGGCAGATGGCATCCAATGCCACCGGACACGCCTCGTGCTCGCCGCCAAAGGCGTCAGCTACGACAGGGTGATGGTCGACCCCGCCAAGCCGCCGGAAGACCTGCTGGACCTCAATCCCTACGGATCCACCCCCACGCTGGTCGATCGCGACCTGACGCTCTACAACACGGCGGTCGTCTGCGAATACCTCGACGAGCGCTATCCCCATCCTCCGCTGATGCCGATCGACCCCTTGTCCAGGGCACGCCTGCGCCTGGCCACCGTGCGGATCGAACTGGACTGGCTGCCCGAGGTGGACACCATCAAGGCCGGCGGGAAGCCCGCGGATGCCGCCCGCAAGCGGCTGCGCGAACACCTGCTGAGCGCACTGCCGCTGTTCAAGGCATCGCGGTTCTTCCTCAACCCGGAAATGAGCCTGACCGATTGCCTGGTGGCGCCGGTCGTCTGGCGCCTGCCCTGGCTGGGCGTGGACCTGGGGCGGGAGGGCAAGCCCATCCTTGACTACGGCGAGCGCCTGTTCGCCAGCCAGGGCTATGCCCGCAGCATGACCTCTGAAGAAAAAGCCATGCGCCCCTGACGCTGGCCGGGTACCCCGGGGCCAGGCCCACCGGGAGGGCTTTATGGCGCCACTGCGACAACTTGCCTTGGCTTGGCATTACACTGCCACGATCCATTAGGCGCCACCGGGCCCCGTCCCGAAGGGCGGCGCCCTCCACAGGCTTTTGCATGACCGACGACAAGTTCCCGCCGATGTCCTCCAATCGTCCCTATCTGCTCAGGGCGATTTACGACTGGATCACCGACAACAACCTGACCCCCTACATCCTTGTCGATGCGACGAGGGATGGGGTGCGGGTGCCGCCCCAGGTCATCAAGAACGGGCAGGTCGTGCTGAACCTGGCCATGCGTGCCGTCGCCAGTCTGGACCTTGGCAATGACTGGATCAGCTTCCAGGCGCGCTTCTCCGGCGTGAGCCACAACATCCATATCCCGGTGCAGGCCGTATTGGCGCTGTATGCGCAGGAAAACGGCCAGGGCATGATGTTTCCCGCCGAAGAGGGCGGGGATCCGCCGCCGCCGTCTTCACCCGATCCGGACGATACGCCGCCGCCCTCGGACGGTGATCAGACCGGCGAAAAGCCCAAGCGCAACGCGCCGTTCCTTCGCGTGGTGAAGTAATCCCGCCATGCCATGCCGGCCCCGGGCCGGCGTGGCAAGGCGCGTCAGCCAGGCTCAATGCAGCGTGTTGTCCTTATGCAGCCGCGGACGTAGCGGAACGACGTTGTCCGTCGCCGCCGGCGGGGCTGTGTGCTCGGCGAGCAGGCCGGGCAGGTGGCTCTGGATGGTCGGCAGGCTGATGCCGCTGAGCGTGCGGCCGATGAGCCACAGCTTTCCCGGCTCGCGATCGTTGCCGTCGATGCTCACCTCGAAGGTGTAGCACCGTTCCAGCAGCAGCTGCCCGTGCTGGCGGAGCAGCCGCACACCGCGCAACCCCACGCTTTCATCGAGCAGTTGAAGGCCGTGCTGGCGGCATTGCAGGCGCGCCTCCTGGGTGGCCTGCTCGCGGCCACGGGCAAGTTTGAGCCACAGGCCGACGACGGCCAGCAGCCCCAGCAGCAAAACCAGGTCGGGAAGCTCACTCATGCCGCGAGAGTGTAGGCGTTGAAGCCGGCTTGCAAGAGGCGCGATGTGAACGCAAACCCCTGCGCCTGGGGCGCCCCGGTGCCGGGGCGCATCCCGCTCAGTCCAGTTGCAGGCGCAGCGACAGGTCCACCGCGCGGACGTGCTTGGTGAGCGCGCCCACCGAGATGAAATCCACGCCGGTACCGGCGTAGTCACCGATGGTGGACAGGTCCACGTTGCCGGAGATCTCCAGCTGCGCCCGTCCCTTGGCGATGGCGACGGCCTCGCGCATCAGGGGCAGGGTGAAGTTGTCGAGCATGATGCGGTCGGCGCCGGCATCCAGCGCCTGCTGCAGTTCGTCCAGGTTCTCCACCTCGATTTCCAGCAGCAGCGTAGGGTGCAGGCGGCGGGCCGCCTCGGCGGCGGCCTTGATGCTGCCTGCGGCAATGATGTGGTTCTCCTTCACCAGGATGGCGTCGTAGAGGCCCACGCGGTGGTTATGGCCCCCGCCGCAACGCACGGCGTATTTCTGGGCCAGGCGCAGGCCGGGCACGGTCTTGCGCGTATCGAGCACGCGTACGCCGCTGCCGGCAACGGCGGCGACGTGGGCGGCCGTGGTGGTGGCCGTGCCGGAGAGCAGTTGCAGGAAGTTGAGCGCGGAACGCTCCGCGCTGACCAGCGCCCGCGCGTTTCCGCGCAGGCGGCAGATCACCGAGCCCGCAGCGACGCGATCGCCATCGTGCACGGACCATTCGATCTGTACGTGCGGGTCAAGCCGGCGGAAGCAGGCGTTGAACCAGTCGATGCCCGCCATGACGGCGTCTTCGCGGCAGGTCAGCGTGGCGCTGGCCGAGGCGTTGGCGGGCAGCAGGTCGGCGGTGGCGTCGCCAGTGCCGATGTCCTCGGCAAAGGCGCGCTCTACATCCGCCGCGATCAGCTCGGCGGGCGGTGAAACAAGTTGTGCTGAAGTCATTCGGTCGGGGCTTGTGCGGTGGCCGGTTGGCTGAGGCGACCGACGATGGCATCCAGCGCGCGGTCGAACAGCGCGGTGGATTCAAGCACGCGAGCGGTGTTGCTGGCGAGTGCCTGGGCCAGTTCGTGCGGTGCGTAGTCCGCCACCTTCAGGCCGCGGCGGTTCACAAACAGGTAGCGGCCGCTCATCGGGCTGATCCACGAGAGCTTGGCGCGCTCGATGGTTTCCGGGCCGGTCACGAACTCCAGCCACGTGCCCGGCTTGAGCTCGGCCACCAGCTGCATCTCCGGGGTGTCGGCCGGCGGCTCGACTTCCGGTTCGGAGCGGGACAATTCCGCTTCGGATTCGGCGATCGGCTGGATGCTCTCGGGAATGGGCAGGGTGGTGGATTCTTCCACCGCCTGCACCTCGGCCTCCGGCACGGCTTCGCCGAGCTGGTGGCGATAGTACGTGTGCAACTGAGCCAGCAGGCGATCGATATCGCTCTCCTGGAACGCCACGTTGGCCAGGCCACGGCGCAATGCGCGCTCGATGCCGGGCAGCATCTGGCGCAGGGCCCGGCGCTCGTCCAGCGTGCGCGCAGGCTTGGTGCTGTCGATGAAGTCGTTGGCGAAACGCAGGGCGTCGCGGAATTCGCTAGATTCCTCGCCCTGGCGCAGGATGGTCAGCACCAGGTAGTTGGCCCACGCGCGCGACAGGATGCCGTGGATCAGCGGCGGCAGGTTGTGGCCTTCTATACGGCTGAGGATCTCGCGCGCGGCGCGGCGACGCGCCTGCTCGAGCTTCTCGCGGCCACGGGTGGATTCGGCCACGCGCTGCTCGGCCAGTTCGGCACGGCGGCGGCTGATGTCCTGGAATTCCTGCAGTTCGGCGCACAGGCGCTCGAAGATGGTCATGTCATCGTCGAAGTCCTGCAGCAGGCGGTCGACGATGGACTTGATCTTGTCGTGCAGGCGATGGTCGCGATCGGATTCCGCCGACCAGCCCTTGGCGGCGTCGGCCAGTGCGTCCAGCAGACGGCGAGCCGGGTGCTGGCGATGCGCGAACAGCTTGCGGTCGAGGATGGCGGCCTTGAGGTAAGGAATCTGCAGGCGCGCCAGCAGCACCTGCATGTCGGTCGGCAGGTTGCGGTCTTCGAGGATGAACTCGAACAGCATGCCGACGAGATCGATCGTGTCCTCGTCGATGGTCGACACCTGGCTCGGCTTCTCGCCGCGCAGGGAGCCGATCTGGGCGAGCAGGTGCTCCTTCAGTTGCAGCACTTCGCCGGCAAGTTCGGCCGCATTGGCGGCGCTCAGCGGCATTTGCTGGCTGATCGCCGCCTGGCTCTGCAGCACGCTCAATGCGCCGATCAGCTCGTTGGCGCTGGGCAGCTGCATGGCGCCGGCGGGCAGGCGCACGCCCCCCGCGGGCACCGTGCGGCGCGCGCTGAACAAGGTGCGCAGGGTCTGGATCAGCTCGTTCGACGCACCGGTTTCGTCGTCGGCGAGGAAGGTGGCCTCACCCTGTTCCGTGCCATCTGCCTGGGCAGCGGTTCCCGCCGTGCGCGGCGCGGCATTACCGGAGCGCGAGGCTTCCTGGCGCAGTTGCGGCAGTACGCCGGCACGCACCAGTTCGGCGTTGATCTCCTGGTAGAGCTCGTCGAGCGAAGCCAGCACGTAGCGGTCGAACAGTTTGTAGATGATGAGCTTGACGCGCATCTCGGCGTTGAGTTCGCGCATCGCCTGGCGGAAGGCCTGCGACAAGGCGGCCGGGCCCACCGGATTGATGCTGTCCTCGATCTTGAGGCCGCCGTAGATGACGGAAAGACGCTGGTTCACGGCGAACAGGTCGCGCGTCAGGCGCGTTTCGTTCTTGCCGATCATGCTGGTGATGGCCAGCGATTCTTCCAGCTCGTTGTCGGCGACCAGCGTCAGCTCCACGGTGCCCGGCGGCAGCGGAATGCCGTTGCCGGTGTTGTGGCGGTAACTGGTGGCGAAATCGGTCAGTTCGCGCGAGATCTGCGACAGAAAGCTGCGCTCCACCATCGGGCGGCGCTTGCGCACTTCACGCATGCCGTCGAAGTAGTGCATCTGTGCCGCGTTGTTCTCCGCCTTTTCGGCCAGGTCGAAGAGGGCATCGTCGACATGTTCGAACATGCCGTTGATCAAAATCTGCAGGCGACGGCCGGCAATGTCCCGGACGGTGTTCAAGAGGGCGCCTCCGCGCTCGCTGGAGGGGTCCAGGCGCTGGGTCAGGCTCACGATGTTGGATGGTTCACTGGCGTCTTTCATCGCCTCACCCCCTGAAAGTGATGCCGACGTGCATTCAGCTACATACGACAATACGCCAGCCTACAATAAGGGATGGCGATGTCCGCTGTCATTCAGCGTGTCGATATATGTCGACACGTTCACAAGATGCAGGTTTCTTCGATGCCCTCAGCCCGGGCAGGGTTCAGGCGGCCGCCGGAAAGTCAGTGAGTTGCAAGGTGCCAATGCCTTCCTCGGGCAGCATCACGGGGATGCCGTCCTCGACCCGGTAGATGACCTTGCGGTCGGTGGTCACCAACCCCTCGGACAGGGCTGCCTGTACGGCCACGCCAGCCACGGTCTGGACCTGGCCGGCCGCGATGGCCTTGTTCAGCGCGTCGAGCTCCTGGCGCTGGAGAGGGCGGACGGGAACCTTGCTGACCGGGCAGCAGAGGATATCGAGCAGGCGTTTGTCCATGGTGAGCGGGATCGTGCCGAGACGCGGAAAGTCCGTACAATAACCCTTTTGGATGGCTTGGGTCATGACCTCGACTTCCCTCCCGCCGCGCGTGGGTGTTGTGATGGGCTCCCGTTCGGACTGGGAAACCATGGAGCACGCGTCCAGCGTGCTGGCCGAACTGGGCGTGGCGCACGAGGTGCAGGTGGTTTCCGCGCACCGCACGCCCGACCTGCTGTTCCAGTACGCCGACGAAGCGGTTGGTCGCGGCATCCAGGTCATCATTGCCGGTGCCGGTGGCGCCGCCCACCTGCCGGGCATGCTGGCGGCCAAGACCCGCCTTCCCGTGTTCGGCGTGCCGGTGCAGTCCAAGGCGCTGAACGGCATGGACTCCCTGCTTTCCATTGCCCAGATGCCGGCCGGCATCCCGGTGGGCACCCTGGCGATCGGCCGTGCCGGCGCCGTCAATGCCGGCATCCTCGCCGCCTCGGTGCTTGCCCTGCATGACCCGGCCATTGCCGCTGCGCTGGACGCCTATCGCCACCGCCAGACCAAGGCCGTGCTGGACAACCCGGATCCCCGCTCGTGACCGACCGTCGCCAACCCGTTCTCGGCATTCTCGGCGGCGGCCAGCTGGCCCGCATGCTTGCGCTCGCGGCTGCTCCGCTGGGCGTGAAGACGCTGGTGGTCGACAGCGCCGCTGATGCCTGCGCCGGACAGGTCGCCCCGCTGGTGGTGGCGGACTGGACCGACTACGACGCGCTGGACCATTTCGCCCGCCAGGTGGACGTGGTCACCTTCGATTTCGAGAACGTGCCGGCGGAAACCGCGCACTGGCTCGCCACGCGCGTGGCCGTGTTCCCGGCGCCGCGCGCACTCGCCGTGGCGCAGGATCGCCTGGCCGAAAAGACCTTGTTCCGCGAATGCGGCCTGATGACGCCGGCATTTCAGGCGGTCGATACGCGCGAGGATCTCGATCGCGCCCTGGCGACCATCGGCGCCCCCGCCATCCTTAAGACCCGCCGCCTTGGTTACGACGGCAAGGGTCAGTTCCGCATCAAGACGCTGGCCGATGCCGATGCGGCGTGGGCAGCGCTGGGCGCACAGGCCCAGGCACATGGCCTGATCCTGGAAGCCTTCGTTCCGTTCGACCGCGAGCTGTCGGTGATTGCCGTGCGCAGCCGCGACGGCGATTTCCGCACCTGGCCCCTCACGCAGAACTGGCATACCGATGGCGTGTTGTCGCTCAGCCTGGCACCGGCATCGGACATTGTGGCCCTGCAGGAGCGGGCGACCGGCCTTGCCCGTACCCTGGCGGAGAAGCTGGACTACGTCGGCGTGTTCGCACTCGAACTGTTCGTGAAGAACGGCGAGCTGCTGGGCAACGAAATGGCGCCGCGCGTGCACAACTCCGGTCACTGGACCATCGAGGGCGCGCTCACCAGCCAGTTCGAAAACCATGTGCGTGCCGTGCTTGGCCTGCCGCTGGGCGCGACCTCCGCGCGTGGCCTGTCCGCCATGTTCAACTGGATCGGTGAGCTGCCGGACGCGGCCCCCGTGCTGCAAGCCGTGGATGCGCACTGGCACGACTACGGCAAGCAGCCGCGCGTCGGCCGCAAGGTGGGACATGCCACGGTGTGTGCGCCGGATGCGAGCCAGCTGGTGGAGCGCCTGTCTGGCATTGCGCATGCGCTGGGCCGCGACCAGCAGGCGGAGCCGGCGGTCGGCAAGTTGACGGAAAAGAAGAACGCGCCATAGCCCCGTTCTTGTGGGAGCGCATCCTGTGCGCGACCGCAGAGTTGCGGAGTACTCCTGTCATGGGGTTTCGCAGTACGCAGGCATCGCTTCGCATGTGTCGCGCACAGGGTGCGCTCCCACAGTGATCAGGTGGGAGCGCCAAAAAAACGGGGCCGTTTGGCCCCGTTTTTTTGAGTTCCCCGGAAGGATCAGGCCAGGTTCTTGGCCGCGAAGTCCCAGTTCACCAGGTTCCAGAACGCCTCGATGTACTTCGGACGAGCGTTGCGGTAGTCGATGTAGTACGCGTGTTCCCACACGTCGCAGGTCAACAGCGGCTTGTCGCTGCCGGTGATCGGCGTGGCGGCGTTGGAGGTGTTGACGATGCCCAGCGAGCCGTCCGGACGCTGCACCAGCCAGGTCCAGCCCGAGCCGAAGTTGCCTACGGCCGACTTGGTGAACTCTTCCTTGAACTTCTCTACCGAGCCGAAGGCCTTGGTGATGGCGTCGGCCAGCTTGCCGGTCGGCTCCTTGCCGCCGTTCGGGCTGAGCGAGTGCCAGTAGAAGGTGTGGTTCCAGACCTGGGCGGCGTTATTGAACACGCCACCGGACGACTTCTTGATGATGTCCTCCAGCGAGGCGTTCTCGAACTCGGTGCCCTTGACGAGGTTGTTGAGGTTGGTCACGTACGCCTGGTGATGCTTGCCGTAGTGGTACTCCAGCGTTTCGGCGGAGATGTTCGGCTCCAGCGCATTCTTTTCATAGGGCAAGGGGGGGAGTTCGAAGGCCATGGTGTGGCTCCTGGGCGTTGGCTGAGGAAGGGAGTCGGGCTGGAATGGCCGAGAAGACGGCGACCCGTGCGCGACTGATACACTACCGATCTACGTGCATTGTAGCGATGAACCATCCGAGTTATGGACGTTAACGAGCGAATCAAGGCCGTGCTGGCCGAACATGCCATCGTGCTCTTCATGAAGGGCACGCCGCAGTTCCCCATGTGCGGCTTCTCCAGCCGCGCCGCGCAGGCGCTGACGGAGGCGGGCGCGCAGTTTCATGCCGTCAACGTGTTGGCCGATCCGGAAGTCCGTGCGGCGCTGCCGCATTACGCGAACTGGCCAACCTTTCCGCAGCTCTTCATCCAGGGCGAGCTGATCGGCGGCTGCGACATCATCGAGGACCTCAAGGCCTCCGGTGAGCTCGCGCGCATGGCCGCTGACGTGGCAGGAGCCGATTCCTGATGGCGCTGCCCCTGGTTCGTCTGCCGGAAAGCTGGACCCCGGCACCCGGTTCGCTGGAGGGTCGCGTCGTGCTGGTCACCGGTGCGTATGGCGGGCTGGGCGCCGCGGTCGCGCGTGCGGTATCGCGTGCCGGCGCCACGGCGGTCATCACTGGTCGCCGCAAGCGCCAGCTTGAGCAGCTCTATGACGCGATGGTCGGCGAGGGCTTGCCTGAGCCGGTGATCCATCCGCTCGATCTCGAAGTGGCCACGCCCATCGACTACGAAGCCCTGGCCGATGGCCTTGAGCGGGACTTCGGTCGGCTCGACGGCATCGTGCATGCGGCCACCAGCTTCAAGGAGCTGACGCCACTGGCCGTGCACAAGCCCGACGACTGGCTGCGCGTGATGCACGTGAACGTGTCCGCGCCGTTCGCACTGACCCAGGCCTGCATGCCATTGCTGACGCGTGCGCCGGACAGCGCCGCGGTGTTCGTGCTCGACAACCCGGAGCTCGTGCAGCGCGCGCACTGGGGCGCCTACGGTGTGTCCAAGGCGGCCTTGGAACGATTGGTCGAGATCCTGCACCAGGAAACCGAGTCGTCGTCGTTGCGCGCGCATGCCTTGCTGCCCGCGCCGATGCGCACGACGCTGCGCCGCGCGGCGTATTTCGGCGAGGACACCATGATCCAGCCGTTGCCGGATGCCACCGCGGACGCCGTGGTGCACCTGCTGAGCGGGCAGGGCAAGGCGGCGCGTGGCGCGGCGCTCGACCTGCGTGGGCAGGCATGACCATGACACAGGAGGCCTGCTGATATGGATGTGCAGATGACCACGCTTTCGGCGGCGATCCTGCTGTTCCTGATCATGGATCCGCTCGGGAACATCCCGATTTTCCTGAGCCTGCTCAAGGACGTGCCGCCCAAGCGTCGCCGCAAGGTGATGATCCGCGAGTTGCTGATCGCACTGGGCGTGCTGCTGGGCTTCCTGATCGGCGGCCAGCACATCCTCAAGCTGCTGCAGCTCCGGCAGGAGTCCATCAGCATCGCTGGCGGCATCGTGCTGTTCCTGATCGGCATCCGCATGGTCTTTCCACCGGCGGACGGCGGCGGCATCTTCGGCAAGCCGGGCGAGGGCGAGCCATTCATCGTGCCTATGGCGATTCCCGGCGTGGCCGGACCCTCCGCGATGGCCGCTTTGTTGCTGCTCACCAATACCCAGCCGGGCCGCACCGCGGATTGGGCCATCGCCTTGCTCGGCGCCTGGCTCGCCACGTCGGTGATCCTGCTGTGTTCCACCTATTTGTTCCGCTGGCTGGGCGAGAGCGTGCTCACCGCGCTGGAGCGCGTCATGGGCATGCTGCTGATCGCGCTGTCGGTGCAGATGTTCCTGGGCGGTGTGGCAGCGTATTTGCATCTGGCTGTTTGAAACGCGGCCTAAGGTCGCCTATGCGATCTTTCGTCCTTTCCGCATAACCTTGCTGTCATAATCCGCTACCAGCATTTAGGGAAATCCTAGGAGGCGGTCATGCTCAGCGTTGAACAGACCCTCACCGAACGTCTGCCATGGTTGGCGCAACATCCTCTGATCCGCCGACCCGTCGCTGGCATGCTGGGCCGGCTGGCCGATGAAGATGGCTTCAACCGTGTGCTGACGACCCTTGGTGAGGCCGAAGGCTTCGATTTCGTCGAGCGCGCGCTGGACCTGCTTGGCGTCAGCTACTTCGTCAATCCCCGCGAACGCGAGAACATCCCCGTCGAAGGTGGCGTGCTGATTGTCGCCAACCATCCGCTGGGCATGATGGATGCGCTGACCCTGCTGCAGATGGTCGGCTCCGTGCGCAGCGACGTGCGCATTCTCGCCAACGACTGGCTGATGTCGATCGAACAGCTGCACAAGCTGCTGCTGCCGGTGGACGTGTTCGGCAAGGGCGCGGCCTCGAAGATGCGCGACATCTATCGCGCGCTGGACAACGGCGAAGCGCTTATCGTTTTTCCGGCGGGCGAAGTCTCGCGCGTGGGGCCGTCGGGTGTCAGCGACGGTCGCTGGTCCGATGGTTTTGTGCGCCTGGCGCAGCGCAGCCGCGCTCCCGTGCTGCCCATCCATATTTCCGCCCGCAACTCGACCATGTTCTATGGCCTGTCGATGCTGGCCAAGCCGCTGAGCACCGCCATGCTTCCGCGCGAGGCGATTTCGCCCACCAGCCGTCGCGTGGGCTTCAGCGTGGGTCCGCTGGTGGCGGCCGACGAGCTCGAGCAGCACAGCGGCGGCTCGACCAAGCGCGCCGCCAAGCTGATGCGTCGCCACGTCTATCGCGTGGGTCGTCATCGCGGCCTGATCTTTGGCGGCCAGGCGCCGCTGGCGCATCCGGAGCCGACCGAGCGCGTGGTGGCGGAGCTGCAGTCGCAGGCCGAAAAGCTGGCCGATCTCAACGACGGCAAGCAGATCCTGTTGTTCAAGGGCGCCTCGGACAGCGCGGTGCTGCGCGAAATCGGCCGCCTGCGCGAACTCACCTTCCGCAAGGTGGGCGAGGGTACGGGCGCGCGTCGCGATCTCGATGCCTACGACCCGCATTACGAACATTTGGTGCTGTGGGATCCGAAGGCGCTGCGCATCGTCGGCTCCTATCGGTTTGGCCATGGCGGTCGCCTGATCGGCGAGCGCGGCATGGGCGCGCTTTATACCTCCAGCCTTTTCAACTACTCACCGGCACTGGAATCGCGCCTGTCGCAAGGCCTGGAACTGGGCCGCAGCTTCATCGCGCCGGCCTACTGGCGTTCGCGTGCGCTGGATCAGCTGTGGCAGGGCATTGGCCTGTATCTGCAGCGCCATGCCGAGCTGCGTTACCTGTTCGGCCCGGTGAGCATGTCAGTCAGCCTGCCGCGTGAGGCGCGCGAGTGGATCGCCGCCGCCCACCAGCATTACTTCGGTGCGCCGGGGCTGGCCTCCGCGCGCCAGCCGTTCGTGGTGTCGCCGGCAGTCATCGACCTGGTGCGCGATGCGCTGGCCGGACTCGACCCGGCGGCGGGCCTGGGTAAGCTCAAGCATCATCTGGACGCGCTGGGCGTCAGCCTGCCGGTGCTCTATCGCCAGTATGTGGATCTGGTGGAACCCGAGGGCGTGCAATTCCTCGACTTCGGCGAAGACCCGGGTTTCTCCGGCTGCGTGGATGGCCTGGTCATGCTGGACCTGGCCACCCTCAAGCCGGCCAAGCGCGCGCGTTACCTGGGCAAGTAAGCAGCCTCCGTCGTCGCATCCTTGCCGGCATGGCCGCAAGGATGTGATGGGGCGTGTGTGTTCTTTCGGCCGGGTGCTCGATTGGATCGTGGAAGTTGCGTGATCCCACGGTAAATATCTTGTAAAATACTTATGCCAACCTTACGGCGTTGGTCAGGACACAAGGGGCTTTTGCCGTTCTGACCGACGGTCACAACTGATTTCGTAATTTCGCCCGATCTTTCAACGATTGGGCTTTTTTACGCCCGGAGGAAACGTTTAAATTTACGTTAAATGGCATGAAATTGCGTTTATAGCCAAATACTTGCGCAATATCTTTCGGTATCTCGAGAGATTTTTCTGCCTTAACGACCTGCACGTTTTCTGGCCAACGCCGGCGGCCTCCGGGAAGACAGCCGACCCCCCTTTTGTCAATTCTGGAATGACGACAATGAAGCGAAACCACCTCTCCATGGCGATTGCCGCCATGCTCTGCATGACTGCTGGCGCTGCCTTCGCGCAGGACGCCAATACCCTGGCGGCACCGTCGACCAACAACAAGGACGCGACCAGCCAGCAGCGCAGCAGCGTATCGAGCACCTCCAACACCACCACCTCCAACGACACCAAGCGCGCGCAGCAGCTGGACACCGTGACGGTGCAGGCACAGAGCCTGTCGCTGGGTGGCGGCCTGATGTCGGTGCAGACGGCGCCGAAGGCGGTTTCGACCATTTCGCGCGACGCCATCGTCAAGGCGGCGCCGGGCGGCACCTTCGTGCAGATGATCGACAGCATCCCGGGCGTGAACGCCTCGACGGATGACGTCAGCGGCCTGGCCAATGGCAACTACCAGATCCGCGGTTTCACCAGCGACGAAATCGGCACCACCGTCAACGGCGCGCCGATCAACGACAGCGGCAACTACAAGGTCTACTCGACCGAGTACGGCGACACCGAAAACATGGGTGACATCACCGTGCTGCAGGGTTATCCGGACGTCGACACGCCGATCTCGGGCGCGGCCGGCGGTGCCATTTCCTGGGTCACCATCGACCCGTCGCACAAGGCCGGTGTGGACTTCAGCCAGAGCCTGGGCAACCACGACTACCGTCGTACCTACCTGCGCCTCAACACCGGCGACCTCGGCCCCGTGCGCGCGTGGCTGTCGTATTCCAACAACACCGCCAACCAGTGGCGCGGCCCGGGCGACATGAACGTCACCAAGGTCGACGGCAAGGCGCTGTGGACGATCGACGACAACAACTATGTCTCGGCCTCGTTCCAGTACAACCGCGAGCGCAACTACAGCTACAACAGCCTGACCAAGTCGGCGCTGCGTACGGGCGGCTATTTCCAGAGCTACGACGAGAACTACAGCCCCACCGACACCAACTACTGGAAGCTCCACACCAATCCGTTCACCAGCTGGCTGGCCAGCATGGACGGTGAATTCAAGCTCACCGACAGCCTGCGCCTGTCGGTCGTTCCGTACTTCTGGTACGGCAACGGCGGTGGCGGCGGCGGTTACAAGTTCACCGAATCGCCGCTGACGCAGAACACCATCGGCTACGCCAACCAGGATCTCAACGGCGACGGCAAGATCGGTGGCACGGCGGCGGTCTACTCGTTCAATGCCACCTATACCTATCGCCCGGGTGTCATCGCCAAGTTGAACCAGGACTTCGGCATGGACGACAGCCTGGAGTACGGCTTCTGGTACGAGCGTGCGCGCCAGCAGCAGAATGAGTTCTTCACTCCGGCCGTCGGCGGTGAGCCGGCTGATTTCTGGGCCACCACGGATTACATCAAGTACTCCAACGGCGTGGTGCAGCGTCTGTACCGCGAGTACACGACCTCGGAAATCAAGAAGTTCTTCGCCACCAACACCTGGACGCCGAACGACAAGTGGACCATCACGGCGGGTGCGGCCTACTTCTGGGAATCGCGTGAGGGCTACGATTTCGAAAACTGGGGCAGCCAGAGCGCCAATCCGAGGTACGCCCAGTACGGCGGCGAAGGTAGTGCGACCTACCACAAGATCAGCCCGACGGCTGGCATCAAGTATCAGTTGAACGATCAGAACCAGTTCTACATCGGTGCTGGCCGCACCTACCGCGCTCCGATCAACGGCGCGCTGCTGCAGAACGTGGCCGTGGCCGACAACCCGAAGAACGTTGCCAACGCTGCCGCCGGCACCTACGGCAACAAGCCGGAGCAGGCCACCACGATCGATCTGGGCTGGCGCTTCTACGCCGACCAGTTCTCGGCCAACCTCGATGCGTACGTGTCGCACCTGGTCAACAAGCAGATCTCGGGTTACGACAACACCACCGGCCAGACGGTGTACCTGAAACTGCCGAAGATGCACATGCGCGGCGTGACGGCAGAAGCCAGCTACAAGTTCCTCGAAGACTGGACGCTGTACGGCAACTACTCGTATCAGAAGGCAATTCTCGACGGCAACGTGAATACGTTCGGCGATGGCGTGTTCCCGACCGAAGGCAAGACCTTCCTCAACACCCCGAAGAACTCCGGCTTCCTGCGCCTGGGCTACGACCATGGTCCGTTCTGGGCCAGCGTGGATGCCAAGTACCGCGGTCCAGTGTGGGGCGACTGGATGAACACCGAGCAGATCGGCGGCTACACGGTGTTCAACCTCAATGCCGGCGTGAAGTTCGACGACTTCGCCACCTGGCTGCGCAGCCCGTACATCAAGCTCAACGTGTTCAACCTGGGTGACCGCCGCGCGCTGACCAACGCCAACAATATTGGCGCGTTCCTGGCCAGCAACCCGGGTGGCGTGTACAAGGATCCGACCAACGGTTCCACCTTGTACGCTTCCGCGCCGTACTACTCGCTGCTGGAAGAGCGCACCTACATGGTCACCTTCGGTATCTCGTTCTTCTAAGCCTTACCGACAAGTTGTTGCTCTACCCGAAACCGGCGCCGTAAGGCGCCGGTTTTTTTTGTGTCCTCGCCAGCGGCCAGGCTGACGACGGGCTTGCGTAGACGTAGGAAATCACCGTAAGAAATGTGAGTTATTCGTCAAAAAGTTACGAAATTGTAATATACTGCGGATACATTCGTCGTGATGAGCCCCGGTCGGCAGACTTCGCCGGGCACCCCGGGCGCATCTGAATTTTATTAGGGAATCAGTCACTTAAGACGGTGGCGGAGGGGCATGGGACTCCTCTGGTCTGGTCCCATGCCTTTCTTGCGAATCTCTTTAGGGGTTGAATCTCGATGAACCATTCCTTGCGCACAAAGTTGCTGCCGGTAGCCATTGCGACGCTGCTCGCCACCGCTCCGGTCTTCGCCCAGGACACCTCCTCCTCGATCAGCGGTCGCATCGTCGACGGCAGCGGCCAGCCGGTGGCCGGCGCCACCGTCCAGATCGTCCATGAGCCGTCGGGCACCACCAAGACCACCACCACCGACGCGGCCGGCCGTTACTCGGCACAGGGCCTGCGCGTGGGCGGTCCGTTCGATGTGAAGGTCAACAAGGACGGCACCCAGACCGAGCAGGACAACGTCTACCTGCAGCTGGCCCAGGACACCGCGGTCAACCTGACCATGGGCGTGTCGGCCGCCACGGCCAACGCGCAGAACCTGACCGGCGTGACCGTGTCGGCCAACTCGCTGTCGCAGACCTTCACGCCCGAGAACAAGGGCATCAGCACCAATATCTCGCGCCGTGAACTCGACGCCGCCCCGACGCCGGGCCGCTCGATCCAGAACATCGTGCGCATGGATCCCCGCGTGGTCATCACCGATCGCGCCCGTGGCGAAATCTCGGCGGTCGGCCAGAACAGCCGCTACAACAACATCACCGTCGACTCGGTCAGCGCGAACGACCCGTTCGGCCTGAACGCGAACGGCCTGCCGACCCTCGGCACGCCGATCTCGCAGGACACCATCGAGGAATACAACATCTCGACGGCGAACTACGACGTGGCCAACCGTCGTGGCCTGGGCGCCAACGTCAACGCCGTGACCAAGAGCGGTACCAACGATTTCCACGGCTCGGTCTACTACGCGTTCCAGAACACCGACATGATCGGTCAGAACGAGCAGGACAAGGATTACGCCGGCTTCAAGCGCCAGTGGACGGGCGGCGCCACCGTCGGCGGCCCGATCATCAAGGACAAGCTGTTCTTCTTCGCTTCGATGGAAAAGAGCCAGCAGGTCGGTTCGGGCAGCCCCTACGGCCCGCAGGATTCCGGCGCCGCCACGCCGATCAAGGGCCTGACCAGCCAGCAGGTGCAGCAGGTGCGCGACATCGCCGCCAAGTACGGCCTGAACGACATCGGTTCGGTGGGCGGCGGCAACTCCAACCTGACCGACAAGCGCTACCTCGCCAAGATCGACTGGAACATCGCCGACAACCATCGCGCGAGCTTCACCTATAGCGAGACCAAGGAAAACAAGCCGATCATCACCGGCAGCCAGACCAAGCTGGTGCTGTCCAGCGGCTGGTACAAGACCAACGTCGACAACAAGAGCTACGCGCTGCACTTCTACGACGACTGGTCGGACATCTTCTCCACCGACACCACCGTGTCCTACGCCAACTTCGACCAGAAGCGCGGTCCGTACAACGGCGTGGCCATGCCTGACATCACCGTCTACCCGGTGGCCTACGGCGGCCCGGCGATTGAGTTCGGCACGGAATACTCCAGCCAGGCCAACGTGCTGAAGGTGAAGACCTTCAACGCTGCCTGGGCAGGCACCCTGTATCTCGGCGACCACACCCTGAAGGGTGGCTTCGACTACGAGAAAGACAAGAACTACAACCTGTTCCTGCAGAACTACTTCGGCAGCTATGTGTTCGAGGAAGTCCCGGGCGGCAAGGGCACCACGGGCCTGATCAACTTCGCCAACGGCCAGTACTACCAGTACCGCTACAACCGCCCGGCCGACAACCGCACGCTGGACGACGTTGCCGCCAAGTACAACCTCAACCAGTGGGGCATCTTCCTGCAGGACACCTGGCAGGTCACCAACAACCTGTCGCTGCAGTACGGCGTGCGCGTTGATGTGCCGCTGATGAGCGACAAGCCGCTGTACAACCCGACTTACGCCGCTGCATACGGCCAGTCCAACCAGAACACCATCAACGGCCATCGCATCGTCCAGCCGCGCATGTCGTTCAACTACACGTTCAACACCGAGCGCATGACGCAGCTGCGTGGTGGCGCCGGCCTGTTCGTGACCAACCAGCCGGGCGTGTGGCTGGGCAACATCTTCTCCAACTCGGGCATGACGCAGACGCAGTACAACTGCGGTCCGACCCAGTCGCCGCCGTGCAACACCAACCTGCCGGCCTTCAGTCCGGATCCGAACCATCAGAACAATGGTCCGGCCAATGCGGGCGTGATGACGGTCAACACCATCTCCAAGGACTGGAACATCCCGACCGCGTGGAAGATCAGCCTGGGCGTGGACCGCGAGCTGCCCTGGTACGGACTGATCGCCACGGCTGACTGGGAACACATCGCGCAGCGCGACGCCATCTGGTTCCAGAACGTGAACCTGGGCGCCCCGACCTTCGTGATGCCCGACGGCCGCAACTCCTACTACAAGCTGCAGGGCGACCCGGCCACCACCAAGCCGATTCCGCGCGCGAACGCCAACTCGAAGTTCTCGGGCCAGATGATCAACCTGGCCAACACCGACAAGGGCAGCGCCGACAGCATCGCCCTGTCGCTGAAGAAGCCGTTCTCGGAAGACTGGTCGGGCATGGTTGGCTTCACCTGGAGCCGTTCGACCGAGGTGAACCCGGGCACGTCCTCGGTCGCCAACTCGAACTACAGCAACAACTACGTCTACAACTCCAACGAGAACGTCGCCAGCACGTCGAACTACTCGGTGCCGCGTCGCGTGATCGCCTCGTTGAACTGGCAGCATCGCTTCTGGGGTGACTACACCACCAGCGCGAGCGTGTTCTACGACGGTCACTCCGCGTCCCCGTACAGCTGGACGTTCGGCAACGACGCCAATGGCGACGGCTACAACAACGACCTGGTCTACATCCCGCGTCCGGGTGAAGTCGAGTTCCGTCCGGGCACCGATCCGAAGCTGGTCCAGCAGTTCTGGGATTACATCCAGAAGAACGACTACCTGAAGGATCACCAGGGCCAGGTGGCCAAGCGCAATGGCGACCGCGCCGGCTGGATCAACCAGATCGACCTGAGCTTCAGCCAGGAAATCCCGGGCCTCTTCAAGGGCAACAAGGGTGTCGTCCGCCTCGACGTCTACAACTTCACGAACCTGCTGAACAAGCACTGGGGTATCGAGAAGCGCGTGAACTTCCCGGGTGGCCGTGCGCTGGCCGATTACGCCGGCATCAACCCCAAGACGGGCAAGTACATCTACAACATCGACTGCGGCGGCAAGGCCTCGTGCACCACGTACAACCAGGGCAGTGGCTACCAGCCGCTCCCGGTGCCGACCTACATCAACAACAACGACGACCTCGCCCAGCGCTGGTCGGTCCTGTTGACGCTGAAGTACACCTTCTAAGCGCATAAGCTTGCGAAGGGCTTGAAGACTGGCCGGCGCCCCTCGGGGCGCCGGCTTTTTCTTGCTCGTCATTCCGGCGTAGGCCGGAATCCAGTGGCCTCGGTGCCGGGTCTTGGTGACAAGCCCCCGCTCTGCGCGAAAACCGGGCCCGGCCGCTACTGGATTCCGGCCTGCGCCGGAATGACGGGCAATGAACCGCCCCGTCAGGGCCGGCCTTGAAACAGCCCCCAACGCTTGACCCTGTCATGCCCGGCGCGGGAAGCTACGCGGTCCGCCGCGTTTTTGCCCGGACGAACGAGCCGCGAGGGCGCGGCGAGGAGAATGGTTGAATGAATGACATGCAAGCCGGCAAGTCCGGCCGCCCCGGCACCGTGAGCGCGCGCATTTCGCCCGCCGGTGGCCTGGATATCCTGTCCCGCAACGAAGTGGCGCGCCTGCGCGACGCCAGCGGTTCGGGCCTGCACGCCTTGCTGCGCCGCTGCGCGCTGGCGGTGCTCACCTCCGGCAACATGAGCGATGACCCGCGCTCCATCCTGGAGCAGTTCCCCGACTTCGACATCCAGGTGCTGCAGCAGGACCGCGGCATCAAGATCGAGCTGACCCATGCGCCGGCCCAGGCCTTCGTGGATGGCCAGATCATCCGCGGCATCAACGAGTTGCTGGTGGCCGTGGTGCGCGACATCGTCTACGTGTCGACGCAGATGGAGCAGGGCAACTTCGACCTGGACGACAGCGTGGGCCTGACCCATGCCGTGTTCGAGATCCTGCGCAACGCCCGCATCCTCAAGGCCCAGATCGACCCGAACCTGGTGGTGTGCTGGGGCGGCCATTCGATCTCGCGCGACGAGTACGAATACACCAAGCAGGTGGGCTACCAGCTCGGCCTGCGCGGCATGGACATCTGCACGGGCTGTGGCCCGGGCGCCATGAAGGGCCCCATGAAGGGCGCCACCATCGCTCACGCCAAGCAGCGCCACCGCAACAACCGCTACATCGGCATCACCGAGCCCGGCATCATCGCGGCCGAGTCGCCGAACCCGATCGTGAACCACCTGGTGATCATGCCGGACATCGAGAAGCGCCTCGAAGCCTTCGTGCGCATGGGCCACGGCATCATCGTGTTCCCGGGCGGCGTGGGCACGGCCGAGGAAATCCTCTACATGCTCGGCATCCTGCTGAACCCGGAGAACGCTGGCGTGCCGTTCCCGCTGATCTTCACCGGTCCCAAGCAGTCCGCGGCCTACTTCGAGCAGATCGACCGCTTCCTGCGCCTGACGCTGGGCGAGAGCGTGACCCAGCATTACCAGATCATCGTGGACGACCCGGCTGCCGTGGCCCGCGCGATGGTTCGCGGCATCGACAAGGTGCGCAACTACCGCCTGGACAACAAGGACGCGTTTTTCTTCAACTGGGCGCTCAACATCCCGTATGCGTTCCAGTTGCCGTTCCGCCCCACGCACGAGGCCATGCGCGGCCTGGCGATCCATCGCGACCGCCCGCGCCACGAGCTGGCGGCCGACCTGCGCCGCGCGTTCTCCGGCATCGTCGCCGGCAACGTGAAGGAAGAGGGCCTGCGCGCCATCGAGAAGCAAGGCCCGTTCCAGATCGACGGCGACGCCGACATCATGGCCTCGCTGGACGAGCTGCTGAAGGCCTTCGTGGCCCAGGACCGCATGAAGCTGCCGGGCGGCACGGCCTATGTGCCCTGCTACCAGGTGCTGACGGGCAAGGCGGCCTGAACCTCGTCTCAAATCGCTAAAACGTCTTGACAGGCCGGAGCTGGATATTCAAACTATCCAGCTCACCCCGCCCGAATAGCTCAGCCGGTTAGAGCACTTGACTGTTAATCAGGGGGTCGTTGGTTCGAGTCCAACTTCGGGCGCCATATTCAAGAAAACCCCGCCTTTCCGGCGGGTTTTTTTTTATGCACTGCGGCGACAAGAACCTGAAACAGGGCAGGGTTGCTCAGCGTAGACATCGAATACACCCTGGGCTGCTCAAGATCTCCGGGCGCCGGTGCTTTCGGGTGCCTACGGCAGGTACAGGCTCGCTTGATCGTTGCAGGGGAGTCCATGAAGCCCGGCAGGTTCATGCTCATCGGGGTGCTGCTGCTCGCTGGATGCGCAAGCACGGGCGACATCACCCACAACAAGCCAACCTTCCAGGGACGCACGGCCAAGCTCGATTCGGTGTACGCAGCCTGCGTTCAGTCGCGGTGGGCGGCGATCTCGTCGTCCGCCCGTATCGTGGAAACCCCGATGGCGCTTCAGGTGGTCGCAGGCAATGCAACCACGCATGTCGAGGAGCTGCTCGTTATCCGCAGCAGGGCCATGGGGGCAGATGTGGCGTTGTATGAGCGCCTTCAGATACTGGCACTGCGCGGGTATCGCGAGGCCGTGAAAGCTTGTCTCTAGGTTGGCCTCGCTCTCGTGTCTGCATGTTTCCTGATGCGCACCTATCTTGCCCCGTCGTCATCCCTGCGAAAGCAGGGATCCAGCGACTTTTGTTCTCGCCAGGCGCTTCAAGGGCACTGGATGACCAGCCATTCGGTTGTTGAAAGGCGCTTCCTGCTTTCGCAGGGATGACGGTGAGGGGAGCAGTGTGCCGTCACGAAACGTGCCACCACGAAAACAAAAGCCGCTCTAACCCCCCGCCGCGCATCGACTGGCCTCATCGTCACCTGGCACCTTGCCGGCGACGCGCCCCATGTTGGACACCGTGACCGCCAAGGCGCCTTCTGCATGTTCAGGCCGGCACAGGACGAAGGTGACGTTGCTGCCGCCGGTGGTGCCATCAGGCTGGAAACGGATGCGTTTGCGCCCCGCCGTGCTGGTGATGATCAGCTGGCGATAACCGCCATGGACCTGCGATGGCGCCCCTTCGAGCTGATCCGCGTTGGTGCTGCGATAGCGTCCAATCGCCCATCCGTTCTCCCAATGCGTGTCATCGGTGCATTGCGCGCCGTTCGCCGATGGGCAGAACAGCATGCGGCGGCGGCCGATGATCGCCGCGCCGCGTGCGTGCTGAAGCGCGGCGACCAGCTCGATCTGGGCGGTGACAAGCCGGTGGCGGGCCAGCATGCCGCCCATGGCCGGGATGGCGGTGCAAAGGAGCACGGCGACGATGACCAGCGCCATGACGCTCTCGACCAGGGTAAATCCCGCCTGGCTTTGACTCAGGTGCGGATTCCGGATGGCTTCCATCCACGGGCTCCTGCGTTGCTGGGGCTATTCAGCCTAGTGATGGCGACGCCACCCTTCAGTCGGCCCGGGCCCGGGGGATATGTCGTAACCTGCTGACAGGCCCTGTCAGCAGGGCGATTTAAAATGCCGGCACGCGACCGCATGTAGAACGCCATGACCGACCGCTTCGAACTCGTTTCCCCCTACAAACCCTCCGGCGACCAGCCCGAGGCCATCCGCGTGCTCAGCGAGGGCTTCCAGTCCGGCCTGGCCGCGCAGACGCTGCTGGGCGTCACCGGCTCGGGCAAGACCTTCACCATCGCCAACGTGATCGAGAAGGTGCAGCGCCCGACCATCGTGCTGGCGCCCAACAAGACGCTGGCGGCGCAGCTGTACGGCGAGTTCAAGGAGTTCTTCCCGCACAACGCGGTGGAGTACTTCGTCAGCTACTACGACTACTACCAGCCCGAAGCCTACGTGGCGGCGTCCGATACCTATATCGAGAAAGACGCCTCCATCAACGATCACATCGAGCAGATGCGACTGGCGGCCACCAAGGCGCTGCTGTCGCGTAAGGACTCGTTGATCGTTGCCACCGTGTCGGCCATCTACGGCCTGGGCGATCCCGAAGATTACCTGTCGCTTCGTCTGATCCTCGCCAAGGGCGAGCACATCGACCAGCGCCAGCTGATCCGTCAGCTGACCGAGCTGCAGTACACGCGCAATGAAATGGAATTGCGTCGCGGTACCTACCGCGTGCGCGGCGAGATCATCGACGTGTTTCCGGCGGAATCGGAAAGCGAAGCGCTGCGCATCGAACTGTTCGATGGCGACATCGAAAGCATGGCGCTATTCGACCCGCTCACCGGCGAAACCATCCGCAAGGTGCCGCGCTACACCATCTATCCGCGCACGCACTACGCCAGTACGCGTGAGAGCGTGCTCAACGCCATCGAAACCATCAAGGTCGAGCTGAAGGAACGCCTGGAGCAGCTCTACAAGGACAACAAGCTGGTGGAAGCGCAGCGCCTCGACCAGCGCACGCGCTTCGACCTGGAAATGATGGCCGAGGTCGGTTACTGCCAGGGCATCGAGAACTACTCGCGCCACCTCACGCGGCGCGGCGCGGGTGAGCCGCCGCCGACGCTGTTCGATTACCTGCCGGCGGACGCGCTGCTGGTCATCGACGAATCGCACGTCACCATTCCGCAGCTCGGCGCCATGTACAAGGGCGACCGCTCGCGCAAGGAAACGCTGGTGGAATTCGGCTTCCGCCTGCCCTCGGCCATGGACAACCGTCCGCTGCGCTTCGAGGAGTGGGAGGCGCGCGCGCCGCGTTCCATCTACGTTTCCGCCACGCCGCGTGATTACGAATTGCAGAAATCCGGCGACCAGATCGTCGAGCTGGTGGTGCGTCCCACCGGCCTGATCGATCCGGAAGTGGAAGTGCGCCCGGTGCGCACGCAGGTGGACGACCTGCTGGGCGAAGTGCACAAGCGCGTCGCCATGGGCGACCGCGTGCTCGTCACCACGCTCACCAAGCGCATGGCCGAGAACCTCACCGAATACCTCGGCGAGCACGGCATCAAGGTGCGCTACCTGCACTCCGACATCGAGACCGTGGAGCGCGTGGAAATCATCCGCGACCTGCGCCTGGGCGAGTTCGACGTGCTGGTGGGCATCAACCTGCTGCGTGAGGGCCTGGACATGCCTGAGGTCTCGCTGGTGGCCATCCTGGATGCCGACAAGGAAGGCTTCCTGCGTTCCACCGGCTCGCTGATTCAGACCATTGGCCGCGCCGCGCGCAACGTGCGCGGCAAAGCCATCCTGTACGCCGACAACATCACCCGTTCCATGCAGGCGGCGATGGACGAGACCGCCCGCCGCCGCGAGAAGCAGCAGGCGTACAACGAGGCGCACGGCATCACGCCTCAATCGGTCGTGCGACGCATCGCCGACATCATGGAGGGCGCACGCAGCGAAACCCCGGGCCGTGGCCGCGGTCGCCGTGGCGAGCGCCAGGCCAGCGCCGTGGCGGAGAAGGGTGCCGACTACGCCGCCCTGAGCGCCGACCAGGCCTCCGCCATGATCAAGAAGCTCGAGGCGCAGATGTACAAACACGCCGAAAACCTGGAATTCGAGGAGGCGGCCCGCCTGCGCGACCAGATCCATAAACTGCGCGAACAGGCCAGCTGAGCAGGGCCCGGGCCGGGGTAGTTGTCCCCGGCCGCCGGAGCACGTATACTGCGCGGCTCGCACGGCATGCCTGCGAGAACCGGGCGGTTAGCTCAGCGGTAGAGCACTACCTTGACATGGTAGGGGTCACAAGTTCGATCCTTGTACCGCCCACCAATTCGTAACCCGTTGATCGAGCGGGATAGAAAGGGAGATCCGAGAGGGTCTCCCTTTTTGTTTTTGCCTCCGGGAACGTGCATGAAATAAGCCCCTGGTTCACTGCACGCAACGTGCATGAGATGGGGAATTCGCGGGTTTGAGTGCACACAAGCCGGCCCAAGTGGGCGTCAACATTTAGAGTTGGCCTTACCCGGTGATGGTAGGAGCACATGTGTCATGTGCCTCTCAGCTACGCCTCGGCATCCACCGCTGAGCTACCCGTTGCACAGGCTGTGTAAAGCATCCTTCAGAACCTCAAGAGCTACATCTGCCCAGTAGAGCGGGTGCTCCCTATCCCATCCTTGATCGGATGCATGGGTTGTCGGTGCATGCAGGCCAAGCGACAGGCGCTTGTAGTACACGGTGTCGTCCGGATTTGGTCGATGGCTTTGGCCGGGCGACGCGCCTCGCGAGTATCCGCGCCGTAACCCGGATTCCGATAGGTGGTGCATTCGTGCCGACACAAGCGCGGACACGCGGCGCTTGCCAGGTCACCACGTTGACTGACTCTGCGCAAGCACGGCGGGCTCGCAGCTTTCTAACCCGCACAACACGATGAAAGAGCGCCCAGCCCGCCATGCGTTCCGAAGCGCCAGTTCACGTGGACGATCTTCAACGAAACCGACGCCAATACCTTCCGCACATGATGCATCCGCCTGCGCCGTCGTTGTGCGCATTAGTGGTTGATGTCGAACGCCTGCTCGATACGCCATGTCGAAAAAGAAGCATGGGCAGCAGGGCAGACTAGCCATCCAAATGGTTGGAATTTCGCTATGCAAACGTCGCCGAGCCATGGGTGACCTTACGCTGGCTGAGTCGCACGTAGGTGTTTGCCAGATGCCGCCATTAGTGAACGACATTGGCGGCACCGCTTTCGCGTCCGTGCGGCGATAAGGCGTCCACTCGATCTTAAGTCTGGTGCCTCAGCGACCGCATGCTTGTTCGTCAGAAAATCCACGGTTTCAAGACGTTTTTTCAGTTTCAGAGCGTTCTCGCTGCCCGGTGAAGGAAATGGCGTGGCGCATCTGGCTGTTCAAAAAAGGGCAGGTCTTCTTTTGAGAGGCCTCCGATGTTCTTCGTGTGAGGTGATCTGGAACATATGCACGCTGGCAAGGGAGCTTGCTCCCGCCGGCGAGTAGGCCTTACCCCATGCATGTCTTTGCTTGGGTCATCAGGATCGTGAGGCTAACCCTACCCAACGTTCCAGCCGATCCCTGGAAAGAAGACTTTTTTAAACCCAAGGATACACTCATGAAGAAGACTCTCTTCTCTGCCGCTCTGGCTGCTGCGTTTGGCCTCGTTGCCATGCAGGCTTCTGCTGCTGACGGCACCATCACCTTCAACGGCCAGATCACCGACACCACCTGCACCATCACCGGCGGCGGCGCGGCCACTGGCACCGGCAACATCACCGTGACCCTGCCGACCGTCAGCACCTCGGCGCTGGCTGCTGATGGCAAGACCGCGGGCGACACCGCCTTCTCGCTGATCCTTGGCGGTGGCACCAACTGCACCAACGGCAAGACGGCCGCTCTGTGGATCGAAACCACCGCCACGCCGGCTCTGGACTCCTCCACGGGCGCCCTGAAGAACCAGGCTTCCGGCGGCGCGACCAACGTGCAGGTCCGCATGGTCAACCCGGCCAACAACCAGCCGATCAACCTGGGCATCAACGCCGCTGTCACCAACGGCGCCACCGTGATCGCCGCCAGCAACCAGCCGGCTGCGACCATCGCCGGCAACACCGCCACCCTGAACTACGTTGGCCAGTACCTGGCCAAGGGCGGCGCAGCAACGGCCGGTGCGGTCACCACGTATCTGACCTACTCCATGCAGTACAACTGATCGCTCTCGCTGGGCAGTCAGCGACAAGGCCGGGAAACCGGCCTTGTCAACCTAAGAAAGTAAGTACTGAACTACTCCAGAATCAGAGAGTAATCCCATGAAAGTCGTCAGCCGCGCAATCTTTGCAATGTCCCTGGCCCTGGCGGGCCTTGGCTCCGCGTATGCCGGCATCACCATCAACGGCACGCGCGTGGTGTATCCCGCCGATCAGCGCGAAGTCTCTTTGAGCATGGTCAATGACGGTAAGGAAACACGCCTCATCCAGGCATGGGTGGACGACGGCAACGCCAGTGAGCGCCCGGAATCCAGCAAGGCCCCTTTCATGATTACGCCGCCCATGGCGCGTGTCGATCCAGGCAAGGGCCAGACCCTGCGCATCATGTACACCGGCGCAGACCTACCGCAGGACCGTGAAACGGTTTTCTGGCTCAACATTCTCGAAATTCCGCCCAAGCCGAAAGCCGGCACCGATCAGGCGGACAACTACATGCAGCTCGCTGTGCGCTCCCGCATGAAGCTGTTCTACCGTCCCAAGGACTTGCAGGGCACGGCCGATGGCGCCATTGATCAGCTCAGCTGGCGCATCGTGCAGGAAGGCAAGGGCTACTCGGCGGAATGCACCAACAACACGCCGTACAACGTTTCCTTCAGCGACATCATCTTCAAGGGTTCCAAGCCGGAACAGTCGGTCAGCAAGGGCGGCATGTGTCCGGCCAAGGGCAAAATCACGGCACCGGTCACCGGCAGTGCTGATGCAAGCAACAAGATGATCGTTACGGTCATCAACGACTTCGGTGGCTTTAACGAGCACGAGGTCAGCTATAGCCGTTGATATCGGCGAGGCGGTTCGACAGGCGAGGGTGCTCTAGTCGCTCTCGCCATTCGCCGCCAATGGTCGAGAGCTCTCTGAGAGAACACCTCCGGCGTTTCAGATGCGTCTTATGTCGTGCGGTAAGGCGTCGCCGGATCATCCGCATACCGGCTAGGAACACTCGTCCGGACTTCATAAGGGTCCCCAGGTTCACGTTTCGATGACGCCAATTCGGCGGCGCGCTGGGGAGGGCTATGCCCGGATTTGGCTCTAGGCACTCGGACGTGATCAGAGTCCTCGACAGACGAACGGAAATTCACATGTTCACGCAACGCTACAGTTCGAGCGAATACGGCAACAGGACGAACCACGCCCTGCGCAACCGTTGTCTCCCCTTGTTCATCATGACGGCGCTTGGTTCGACGTCAGCGTGGGCGGTGCCGGCGGCACCGGCACCGGCCGCCGCTGCGCCGGAGCCGGCGGCGGATCCTGGCGCGGTGGAATTCAGCAATGCCTTTACCGGCACCGGTCAGTCGTCAGTGGACGTGTCCCGCTTCGAGCAAGGCGTCACCGTGCTGCCGGGCAATTACAACGTTGACATCTTCGTCAACGAAGGCCGTATTGCACGCCAGAACATGACGTTTCGTGCCGTCGACGGCATGAAGAACGCACAGCCCTGCTTCACCTACGCCGAAATGGCGCAGATGGGCGTGGATGTCAGCAAGCTTGACCCCAGCACGGTCAATGCACAGAACGTCTGCATCGCCATCAGTGACGTGAGCCCCGCGGCTACCGCCAAGATGGACATGGGTGAGCTGCGTTTGGATGTCTCCATCCCTCAGGAATCGCTGCTCAAGCGCGCGCGCGGCTACGTTAGCCCCGAACTGTGGGAGCAGGGCGAAACCGCCTTCTTGCTGGGCTACAACTTCAACGCATACTCCATCAACCAGAGCTACAGCGGCCCGCGTAACAGCGGCGGTACGGCTGTCGGTACCGACGGCAGTCTGACGCAAGTGCAGAACAACGCGTACTACGTGCCGACAGGTAATGGCGGCTTCACGCCCAGCGCCAACGGTAACTACATGCTGGCCAACAACGGCACCTACGTGCCGGTACAGATCGGCAGCTACACCCCCTCCAATAACGGGGGCTACAAGTACAACGACATCAACGCTTACCTGGGCCTCAACCTGGGTCTGAACGTTGCCGGCTGGCGAGTCCGTAGCGTGGAAACCGCGCAGTGGGACCAAAACACCGGTCGCACCACCTGGCATAACTTCAATACCACGGCCACTCACGACATTACCCCGTGGAAGGCACAGCTCACCATCGGTGACAGCTACACCCAGGGCATCGTGTTCGACACGACTCCCTTCCGCGGTCTTACCATCTACAGCGATGACCGCATGCTGCCCGATTCGGAGCAGGGCTTCGCGCCAGTGGTGCGTGGCGTGGCCAATACGCAGGCGCGTGTGGAGGTTCGCCAGAACGGTAACCTGCTTTACGAAACCACCGTGGCACCGGGCCCGTTCACCATCAGTGATCTGTATTCCACCGGTTACGGCGGCGACCTCAAGGTCACCGTGTTCGAAGCCGATGGCACCACGCACACCTTCACGGTGCCGTACTCCGCCGTGCCCATGCTGTTGCGTCCCGGTGTTAGTCGTTGGGCTATCACCGACGGCCAGGTGCGCGACACCTCGCTGCAAAATGGCATGCCCTACTTCGTGGAGGGTACCTACCAGCGCGGCATCAACAACTGGTTGACGCTGTACGCGGGCGTGCAGTCCACCTACCGTAACCTGTACCACTCGTACCTGGGTGGTGCCGCCATCAACACGCCTGTCGGCGCGTTCGCGCTGGATGTCACCAATTCGCACACTACCTTGAAGGGAGCGGACAGCTCGCTTTCCGGCTACAGCACCCGCCTGTCATACTCCAAGGCAATCCCGACATCGGGTACCACCCTGGCGGTGGCCTCTTACCGCTACTCCAACGGCAACTTCCTGTCACTGACGGACGCCGTGCAGACGCAGGATCAACTTATCAGCCTGCGCGACACCAGCAACTGGGCCGTACCCCCTGTGCTGCGCTCCAAGCAGCGCCTGCAGGTTACCCTCAACCAGGACTTTGGTGGCCGGGGCGGGCAGCTCTACTTCAACGGTGCCCGCAACACCTACTGGAATGGGATGCCCGATGCCACCACCTATCAGCTCGGCTACACCAACACCTACCGCAGGGTGAACTTCGGCATTACCGCCAGTCGCACGTACTCGTCCAGCCCGATGTTCAACGGCAGTCGCTACGACAACCAATTCGGCCTGAACGTCTCCATCCCGCTGGGTGGTCCGTCCAGCAAGCATGCGCCCATGTTGTCGACCTCGTTGCAGCACGACGACACCATGGGCAACAACGATCGCGTCGGCATCAACGGCACCTTCGGCGATCGCAGCCAGTACACCTACAACGGCAACGTCAACTACACCGGCCAGGGCAACAGCTCCACCACGGCCAGCGGCAACATGGGTTGGCAGGCGGCCTACGGCAACCTCAACGGTGGCTACTCCTACTCCAACCACTACCAGCAGGGCTCGGTGGGTGCGTCGGGTGGCCTGGTCGTGCATGGCGGTGGCGTCACGCTGGCCCCGCAGATCGACCTCACCAGCCCCATCGCCATCATCGAGGCACCGGATGCCAAGGGTGCGCGCGTCTCCAGCAGTGGCCAGACCAAGATCGACAGCCGTGGCTATGCGGTGGCTACCAGCCTCATGCCGTATCGCATGAACGACGTGACGCTGGATCCCACCAGCACGTCGATGGACGTGGAGCTGCAAACCACGCGTGTGCAGACCGCGCCGCGCGCCGGTGCCGTGGTGCCGTTGAAGTTCAACACCGTCAGTGGCCGCGCTGCCCTGATCCGCGCCAAGCAACCAAATGGTGATGCGCTGCCGTTTGGTGCGGAAGTGCTCGATGCCAGCGGCAACAGTGTAGGCACCGTGGGCCAGGGTGGGCAGATGTTTGTGCGCGGCGCGGAAGATGGCGGCACCTTGCTGGTGCGCTGGGGCGACAGCGTCCACGAACAGTGCAAGGTCCAATACCAATTGCCGGCACGTGCGAAGGGGCAGGCGTCGAGCCTCCAGTCCGCCGATGCGGTGTGTCGTTAATTACTGAATTTGAACTCAGGCGCTTCAGCCAAAGAGCGCAACGAGAGTACTGATATGAAGTTATTCAACTCAAAGTCATCACGCTTGACACGTTTTATCCTTGCGGCACTGCTGCTCATGTTTTTCTCACAAGGCTCATGGGCAGCGTGGTGCTCCAGTGGTGGCGGCCAGGCCTATACGTTGACGCTGCCGGCTACGATTGCTGTGCCACGTGATACACCCGCGGGTACGCCGCTTACCCAATGGTATGACTTCGGCAAAACGACCTTGTATTTTGGCTGTGGTTCCTCATCAGGCGCCTCAGGCAATGCATACCAAGGCGTAGGCTTGACCAATAGCGGAAAGACATATGCCGAAGCAGGTAGGACCTATACGCTTTACGACACCGGCGTGCCTGGTGTGGGCATGGCGGTGGGGCTATTTACCATGAACACCGCAGCCTGCACTGCGGGAGGCGGGGGCTGGTACGGACCGGGCAATTTGAGCCCTACGGGAGGCGCCATGGACGCTGGACGTACCCCTCCTCCTGCAGGATGGACAGGAGAGGGTTGCGCAGCTTTTAACAGCAGTTCAAATAACAATCTGGGAGGTAACGTCCAGGTCAAGCTTGTGACTACCGGCCCTGTATCTCCTGGAGTGACAACGGCTGGGGAAATAGTGCGTGGAGCGAGCTATTACAACGGCGTCATCAATAGCGGCAACCCCATGATGTCGGTTTCTGTGACGTCCACCGCAATCACCACCCTGGCATGCACCACGCCCGATGTGATTGTGCCCTTGGGTAGCCATGCTGCAACTGAAATGGGTTCGATGGGATCCACCACGGTGGCAGTCAACTTCCATATTAGTATGAACAACTGCCCGGCAGGCCTTGGAACAGGGATCGGTGGCATCACTACGGTCCTGCCCGCCATTCAGTACCGTATCGACGCGGCGACGACTGTGGCTAACAGCGCACAATCGGTGGTGACCCTGGATAGCTCATCCAGCGCGACCGGAGTGGGCGTGCAGTTGCTGGATGGCAATGGCGCCGTCATGCCGCTCGCTACGTATAAGACATTCAGTGGCTATGACACGACTAACGGCGGCAGTTACATCATTCCGTTCAAGGCGCGCTATTACCGGACGGGCAATATTACTCCGGGATCAGCCAACACCTCGATGACCTTCACCATGCTCTATCAGTAGTCCTCCAACACTGATGCTGCAACGTGAGCAACGCCCCGCATGGTGCGTTGCTTTTTTTTAAGGAAACCGGGGACGGAGGTAGTTAAGTCCGTTCCTAAAGAGTCTTGATAGGAGC
This sequence comes from Dyella japonica A8, assembly GCF_000725385.1. NCBI lineage: Bacteria > Pseudomonadati > Pseudomonadota > Gammaproteobacteria > Lysobacterales > Rhodanobacteraceae > Dyella > Dyella japonica. The sequence goes on from NZ_CP008884.1 coordinate 2,016,787, forward strand.
CGTCCACGCGGCTCGTGTTTTTTCAGAGATTGATTGAGTCGTGACGTAGCGTCGCCGGCCTAAGTGCTGCCTGGACGTCCCGTTCGGCGCAGGGTTGCTGGGCGGCCCAGCGCATTCTCGGTCATGGCAATGAACCTGGGGCTGCCGAGTGCGCGCTCTCGGCGAAGGTGCTCACGAATGGGAAGCAGCACGTCGTCGTTGATGCCTGCGCGCAGCCATGCGCGATAAGCAGCACTCCGCTGTGCCGGCTCATGGCTATGGCAAGAAAGGCATCGCCCACGGTCGCGGATCACCGGAGCGCCCCGGTGAATGCCTTGGGCTATCTGCGTGCCATGTTTACCGTGGACGACATGACCGAGACGCTCGAGAAGCTCCGTAAGTGCGGCGCGCAGCTCGTAGGCGAAGTAGTGCGTTACAAAAACGCGTATCTGCTCTGTTACATCCGAGGGCCAGAAGGGCTGCTCATCGGACTTGCCCAGGAGATCGGCTGAGCGACGGTGCTGCCAAAGCGCGCGCCGACGTCGGATGCATGGACATTGAGCGTCCTGGGATTCAGGCGACTGGGTGGCGGACTTAATTACCCTCGTCCCTTTGCGTCGTTTGCTTTTCGTTTGCTTTTGGCCTGACCATCCCTTTTGGCCTGAAAAAAGCCCCCTGTCGGGGGCCTTTTTCAGATCAGATTTCGTGCAGATGGTCGAACGACAACCGTCCTTCGATCGGCGCCGCAATGACGTTCTGCGATACGCGACCCGGGAAGAAATTGTCGCTCTGGTCGGCGTAGTTGTCCTTGTTGAACAGGTAGGGCAGGTGGGACCAGCAGCGGTAGCCGAGTTCCTTGATGGCTTTCACCTCGGCAATGGACTGCTCGGCCGTGCCCAGGCGCAGGTAGATCACCGGGCGATGCTTGCGCACGGTTTCCTCGGCACCGCCAAGTACGCTTTCCAGCGTGCCCGGCTGGTTCACCTTCAACAGGTGCAGCGCCTCCAGGCCCAGGCTGTCGATGTTGGTCACGCGCACGCGTTCGTTGGCGGCGCTGCCCATGCTCGGCAACAGGTCCGACAGCTGCGTCACGCTGGCGTGACGACCCAGCCACACCGGCAAGGTGTGCACGTTGGTCAGGCCGTTGATGGCCAGGTTGGCGCACAGCTGCTGGAAGTCCAGCCGGCGGGGCTCGGCGGTATGCACTTCACCCTGCACGCCAACGGCGCGTGAAAGCCAGAGTGTATGGGCGCCGTAATCCGCACCAAACTCCACCACGGTCTGGCCTTCCTCGACGAAGGTGCTGAGCAGGTCCAGTTCCTGCTCCATCCATTCGCCCAGCAGGTTGAGCGAGCGTACGGCAAGGTTATCGGCGGTAACGGCATTCATCACGCCATAACGCGTGTTCCACATGCGGTGTGACACTTCGGCAGCGTTCATTGGGGTTGTCTCCTGTAAAGGGGTAGAGGGGGATCTATCGGGCGGTGTGGCCGGTGCTCTGCGACAGACGCATGCACTGGTTCAGGCGTTTCCACTGGGGTTCATGGGCCGCCGTGGTCATCACCGTCGGCTGGTTGGCGAGCGACGCGTGCCATAGCCGCAAAAGGTCCGCGTCGTGGCAGCCCGCGTCCCACGCTGCTTCGCAAAGCTGGCTTGCAACGGCCACGTTGCCCGCAACAAACTCGCAGCGGGCCGACAGGCGCAGGGCCTGGGCGTCGTACGGCATTGCCTTGAGCAACCGCCGTGCCAGGGCAACCAGCGACTGCAACTCACCGGCCGATGGCGTGGCGGTTTCCAGCAGCGCCAGACGTGCGTTGATGCCGCAGGTCAGGGCGCGGGCCAGGTTGCCGTCGTCCATCGATGCCGACCCGTCGGAGAAGCGAATGGCCTGCTCCAGCGCCGTCTTGCGTTCACGTGGGTCCAGCAGTGGAGCACGCGCCAGGGCGATCTCGGCTCGCTCTAGCGCCACGGTTTCGGCGAAAAGCACGGGGGATTGCGCGCCCACCAACAAAGCGTCCGCCTGGCCCAGCGTTTCCAGTGCCTCGCCGATCATTTCGTGGCTGGAGCGCAGACGCAGGTAATACGCCCGCGCAAATTGCACAGAACCAATGTCATCGGGGGAAAGCGACGCCATGCGCTCGAATAGCGGTTCGGCCTCCGCCAGCTTTTCGCGGGCGGGGCGGTCGCTCAGCATGCCCGACCACTCGCGCAGTATCTGGATCCACGATAGCAGCGGCAGGATGGATCGCGCTTCTGCCAGCTTCGGCGCATACATGTCGCGCAACTGGCGCAGGCGCATCACACACGCGGCGCCTTTCAGGTGCTGCAGTCGCGACAGCTCAATGTCGATCTGACGGGCGAGCCATTGGTCGCGCATATCCTGCGGCGCATGCTCCGGCACCTGATTCAGCACCTCCACGGCGCGGGTGAGCAGCGCATCCGCCGCCCGGCCCTGCAGGCTACGGGCCTGGGCTTGCCATATCGTCATCATCAGCCAGCGCGCGTCGGCGTCCATATTCGCCATGGGCAGGCCAGCCAGCCGCTGTTGCGCCCGCTCAAGCAGCGACGCCTGCTCGTCGGTCGCGGCCAGCATGGCGCGTTCGTATAGCGTGCGGGCGTGCTCCAGCGCAGATCGCGCATCGCCTTGGCGCGCCGAGTTCGAGCTGCCCATCAGGCGCAGCGCCGCATCCAGGCTTTCGGCGCGCGCCTCTCCCTGCCGCCGGTCCGCCATAAACAGATGGCAGCGAACCAGGGCGCCACCCAGCATCGGCTCGGCGTCCGGGTCGGCCACCATCGCACGGTGAAACGCCTGGATGGCGCGTGTCACGGCATCCTCGGCATTCGGGCCGTTGTCGCGTGCCACGCGCCACCAGCACCAGCCCGCCACGGTCCATGCCTCGCCCGATGCGAGCGAGGCATCCAGTGCGGGCGCCAGCGCGTCCAGTGCCTTCCACGGGTAGCCCAGGGTCAGCTGCTTCTTGGCCTCGCTTATGGCATCGCGCTGTAGCACCTCCGCTGCCATGGAGTCTCGCCGTTGCGCCTCCATGCGCAAGGCTTCGCGCTCCAGCGCTTCACGTTCCCGCGCCTTTCGACGCTCAATCTCCAGGCGCTCGGCTTCCTGACGCGCCAGCTCGCGCTGCGCCGCCTCCCGTTCCATCGCTTCGCGCTGCAAGGCCTCAATGCGCTGCGCCTCGCGCTGCTGATGCTCACGTTCCATCGTCTCGCGTCGCATCGCCTCCGCACGCAGCGCTTGCTCATGCGCCTGCGCTTGCGCTAGCAACAGCGTTGCCCATGCCTGCGGCGGTTCGTTCGCTTCGCGCGCTTCATGCGCCGGCTGGGCTGGCGGCGCGGTTTGCGTTCCGGACACCCAATGGAGAAAGGTGTCATCGTCCATGGATAAATCGACCTTCGCCGGGCGAAGGGGTTTGGTCAGCCCATAGCGGCTATCCGTGGTCGGCTTCATCAAAAGCGAGCCATGGCCGGCCTCGGTCCAGCTCTCCACCTGTACGTTGCCAATCGGCCATCCGCGAGAAAGTTCTGGCGGGTCTACGCCGAAGAATGGCGAAGCGTTGGGCGAGGGCGAGGCGTACTGCCATCCGTCCCACCCAATCCGCGCAACACGGCCTTGCGTGGGTTTGGCTTTGTCCCTTTGAGCGCGACGGTATCCGGCAAAGGTCAGCAGGCCCGCCACCATCACCACCAGCGCCGCTGGGCCAAGTGTTTCCCACGAACGCCAGGGCATCCCCTCTTGCGCCGGGGCAGGCGTCATGGAGGGCGCCCGCGGCACGTCAGGTTTCTGGGTAGGCAGGGGGCTCACCGCCGTGGGCGCCGATGCACCGGCAGGCGTGTCGACATAACGTGTCGACGCAGCCGTGTCGTCTATCAATAGCCCGAACTCCGATTCGTCGCTCATTGCTCCGGCAGCGATAGGTAAGCCCATCGTGTCGGCGGGATCCGGCGAGGCGCTTCGCGCCGTAGTTATGTCAACCAGACCGCCCGCGCGCATGTTTTTCATAGGCGCGGACGCAGCCGGGCGCAGCGCTCCGTCGTTCGGCGCGGCGATCCATGCCGACGCAGACGAGCCGGCATCGACAGGGGACACGGGCGGCGCATCGGCGTGCTGGCTACTGTGCGCCTTCTTGTTGAGCGGCTGGCCCGTCGCGTGCTGGCAAGCCGCTACAGACGCGCACGCCAACAGCAGCCCCGCCACGCCGGTCGGCGTTATTTTCATGCCCAGCGCGTTCACGCGCTTCGAATCCACCCTCAACCACGGAGCCGCCGGCAAGCCTGCCGGTGACCTCTCGCCTGCAGGGTGGTCGCGGCCAGGTGAAAAGACATGCCAGGGCCAACCGGCACTCTTTTCCTGTACCGCGTGCGGGTTGTGTGGCGTGGTCATCCTCGTCGCTCCGGGGGAGATGGAAAGCAGGACAGGAAGACTAGAAGTTGCCCAGCGGGCCAGTAACGGGATGAATCCGAAAAGCACCGCGTGACCTTTGCCCTGCGACGATCATCAGCGTATGGCTTAACCCCGCCGCGTCATAACTGCCTGACCCATATCGCCATGGTGCGATGGTGACGCAACCAAGCGATGGTCAGGCGCCCCGCGCATGGCACGACCTTTTCATGCGCTGAAAGAAAACGTTGCTATGCGAGCCGGGCGGCTTTCACATGGTCGCCTCTGCACGCTTTCGGGCGAGTGCCCAGTGTGACAAGCCGCCTACTTCCATCGCCGCAGGGCGTCGCCGCACACGCCTCTTGTCAACACGAACGCCACCAAGCTAGCGCCTTGCTAAGAGTCGCTAACGAAACTACCGAGTGGCTCGGAGCCCGGGTGTGAAGACGGTGGAGGACCGATCGCCTGGGCAGTGCCGCGTACAACAAGACACTGTCCGAGCGCCGTGCGGCTACGGTGCAGAAATACCTGGCCGTTCATGGGGCGGCACGTGTACCGATGACCCATCGCGGCGAGGGGGCGACGCAGCCGGTGGTGCAGTGCGATCTGCGGGATCGTCAGGCGGTTATCGCTTGCCTCGCACCGAACCGGCGTGTGGAGCTGCTGATCTACGCGGAGGCTGCCGCCCAGTAAGCCATCGTTGACCTGATCGACGGTTGGTTTACCGACCCGCCATGCGCTGCATGGCGGGTTTTTTATGGGCGATGCTGGCAGGTCGCTGCCGCGTCATCCGGCCTGCCCAGGCGGGCTTGTGTAAGAGCGTGACGCAGGCCCACTTTGGAACATGCTTGCGATCATGAGAGTGCTTTGGCGCGAGCGATTTCGTTTTCTCACCGGGGGATCAGGACACTTTGTCGCGTGTGGGCCTGATTTCTTGACGCGATCCGCGAACCGGTTCGATGCTTGGGCGACTTTCAGCACTTGTCGTGGCCCGTCTGGCCGGGCCAAGGTGCCGACCCTGTCCCCAAGGAAACCATGATGACGTATCTCTGGATTAAGAGCTTTCACGTGGTGTTCGTCATCGCTTGGATGGCCACGGTTTTCTATCTGCCGCGCATCCTGGTCAATGTCGCCGAGGCCGGTGAGGAGCCTGCGGTCAGGGCGCGGCTGTTGCTGATGGGGCGCCGCCTGTATCGCTTCGGGCACAACATGTTTGGCATAGCCGCCCTGTTCGGTTTGACGCTATGGGAGGGTTGGCGCGTTTTTCCGCAGACCTTGCCGAACGTTGTTGCATCGCTCCACTGGATTGACGCCAAGCTCACGCTGGTTGTCCTGATGCTGGTCTATTTCAGCTGGACTGGCCGACTGCTCAAGCGTGCGGAGAAGGGCGGGGCGCTGCCATCGACAAAGACGCTGCGCATCATGAACGAGCTGCCCGTGCTGGGGTTGCTTGGCATTGTGTTCCTGGTGATTGCCAAGCCGTTCTGATCGTTCGCGGCAGGCCTGTTTCTGTTTTCTGTGGGAGCGCACCCTGTGCGCGACCGGTGACGCGGAAAGGTTTGGGTTTCGCTAGGCGCTTGTCGCGCACAGGGTGCGCTCCCACAGGGGCGATGGACCGGGCGTTCGCCGGCCTTCGCCGGCCTTTTTGTAGGAGCGCACTTGTGCGCGACGGGGGGCGCGGGAACGATCGGTTTTAGTCAGGCGCTTTGTCGTGCACAAGTGCGCTCCTACATGACGCGACGAAGGCGGCTACTCGCCGCGCTGGACATATTCCTTGTACCAGGCCACGAAGCGTGCCACGCCTTCTTCAATGGTCGTGTTCGGCGCGTAGCCCACATCGCGGCGCAGCGCGGATACATCAGCCCAGGTATCTGGCACGTCGCCCGGCTGCATGGGCAGCAGGCGTTTGTCCACGGTGCGGCCAAGGTTTTGCTCCATCAGTTCGATGAAGCGAAGCAGCTGCACCGGCTGGTCGTTGCCGATGTTGTAGACCCGATAGGGCGCGCTCGACGTGCCCGGGTTGGGGTGCAGCGCGTCGTAGCCTTCATCCGGCTTGGCTACGTGATCGAGGGTGCGGATCACGCCCTCGACGATGTCGTCGATATAGGTGAAGTCACGGCTGTGGTTACCGTAGTTGAAGACATCGATGGCCTCGCCACGGCTGATGCGGTCGGCGAACAACATGGGCGACATGTCCGGGCGCCCCCAGGGGCCGTAGACGGTGAAGAAGCGCAGGCCGGTGGTGGGCAGGTCATACAGGTGGCTGTAGGTGTGGGCCATCAGCTCGTTGGCCTTCTTGCTGGCCGCGTACAGGCTCACGGGGTGGTCGACGGCGTCTTCGATGGCGAAGGGCATCTTGCGGTTCGCACCATAGACCGAGCTGGAGGAGGCGTAGACCAGGTGCTCGATCTTCCCGTGGCGGCAGGCTTCCAGGATGTTCACGAAGCCCACCAGGTTGCTCTGCACGTAGGCCTGCGGGTTCTTCAGCGAATAACGCACGCCCGCCTGTGCCGCCAGGTTGACCACCCGCTGCGGCTGGAACGCGGCGAAGGCCCGGTTCACGGCCTCGGCGTCGGCCAGGTCGGCACGCAGGTGGGTGTAGTGGGGGTGATCGGCGAAGCGCGCCAGGCGGGCTTCCTTCAACGACGGGTCGTAGTAGTCGTTGTGGTTGTCGATGCCATAGACCTCGTCGCCGCGCGCCAGCAGGCGCTGGGCCAGGGCGGAGCCGATGAAGCCGGCCGTGCCGGTGACGAGAATGCGCATCGCAGAACCTCCGGGAATGGGGCGCGCATTCTATCGTCAGCTCTTCTGAGACTGGGCAAATCTACTGAATTGACAGGGCAGGGTGCGCTAAACTAGCGTTCTTGCCGTACTAACCCTGGAGACAAGGTGGCCCGCGCGTCCTGCGTCGGTCGAGTGTGTGACATGGCGACTACCCACTTCCAACGCTGATCTGAGCCACGCCTTGTATGTCAGGAAGGGCGCGTGGCGCTCTTTTTTTATGGGTTTTTTTTCGGAGTGCCGGGGAACTACGGTTTTCGGCCCACCGTCATTCCCGCGAAAGCGGGAATCCAGTGACTTTGAGCTTTAGAAGCAGAGGCGCTGGATTCCCGCTTTCGCGGGAATGACGGGTAGGAAGACCGAGGTTCTTCGACGCTTCCCAAGAACAAATGAGCACGCTCCGTTGAGCGTCTCGATTCAGGTGCAAACATGATTGAAATCACGCTACCCGACGGCAGCAAGCGCCCGTTTGACCATCCCGTGACGGTGCAGGATGTGGCTGCCTCCATTGGCGCCGGTCTGGCCAAGGCCACCCTGGCGGGCAAGGTGGACGGCAAGCTGGTGGATGCCAGCTTCCCCATCGAGAACAACGCCAGCCTCGAAATCGTCACCGACAAGAGCCCCGAGGCGCTGGATATCCTGCGCCACTCCACGGCGCACCTGCTGGCGCAGGCCGTGCAGCGCTTGTATCCGGGCGCGCAGGTCACCATCGGCCCGGTGATCGACAACGGCTTCTATTACGACTTCGCCTACGAGCGCCCGTTCACGCCTGACGATCTGGTGAAGATCGAGGCGGAGATGGAAAAGATCGTGAAGGAAGGCCTGCCGGTGACGCGCAGCGTGAAGTCGCGCGACGACGCGGTGTCGTTCTTCCGTGGTCTGGGCGAGGAGTACAAGGCCGAGATCATCGAAAGCATTCCGGCGAACGAGGATCTCTCGCTGTACTCGCAGGGTGAGTTCACTGACCTTTGCCGTGGCCCGCACGTGCCCAACACGGGCAAGCTGCGCGCGTTCAAGTTGATGAAGGTGGCCGGCGCCTATTGGCGTGGCGACTCCAACAACGCGATGCTCACGCGCATCTACGGCACAGCCTGGCTCAACGACAAGGATCTGAAGGCCTACCTGCACCAGTTGGAAGAGGCCGAAAAGCGCGACCATCGCAAGATCGGCAAGGCGCTGGATCTGTTCCACCAGCAGGAAGAAGGCCCCGGCATGGTGTTCTGGCACCCCAAGGGCTGGGCCATCTGGCAGCAGGTGGAGCAGTACATGCGCCGCGTGTACCGTCAGAGCGGCTATCAGGAAGTGCGTTGCCCGCAGGTGCTGGACGTGTCGCTGTGGAAGAAATCCGGCCATTGGGACAACTACCAGGAGAACATGTTCTTCACCGAGTCGGAGAAGCACACCTATGCCCTGAAGCCGATGAACTGCCCGGGCCACGTGCAGATCTTCAACACCAGCCTGCACAGCTACCGCGACCTGCCGGTGCGCTACGGCGAATTCGGCGCCTGTCACCGCAACGAGCCCTCCGGCGCGCTGCACGGCATCATGCGCGTACGCGCTTTCACGCAGGACGATGGCCATATCTTCTGTACGGAAGAGCAGATCGAGTCCGAGGTGACGGCGTTCCACCAGCAGGCCATGAAGGTCTACGGTGACTTTGGCTTCGAAGACATCGCGCTGAAGATTGCCCTGCGCCCGGACAAGCGCATCGGCAGCGACGAGGTGTGGGATCGCGCCGAGAACGCCCTGCGCGCTGCGCTGGGTGCCGCCGGTGTGCAGTGGGAGGAGCTGCCGGGCGAGGGCGCCTTCTACGGTCCCAAGATCGAGTACCACATGAAGGACTCCATTGGCCGCGCCTGGCAGGTCGGCACGATGCAGGTGGATTTCATGATGCCCGAGCGCCTGGGTGCCGAGTACGTGGACGAGAATTCACAACGGCGTCACCCGGTGATGCTGCATCGTGCCATCGTGGGGTCGATGGAGCGCTTCATCGGCATCCTGATCGAGCACCATGCCGGTCTGCTGCCGACCTGGCTGGCGCCGATGCAGGCCGCCGTGTTCAGCATTACGGACGCCCAGGCCGACTATGTCCGCGAAGTGGCGCAAACCCTTGTCGATAAAGGTTTCCGGGTGCACGCCGATTTGCGCAATGAGAAGGTCGGCTATAAAATCCGCGAACATACGTTGCAGAAAGTCCCTTACCTGCTGGTGGTCGGAGATCGCGAGAAGGAATCCGGGGCCGTTTCTGTGCGTACACGTTCCGGCGAAGACCTGGGCAGCATGCCGCTGGCCGCGTTCGTCGAACGCCTGGAAGCCGAGACCCGTCGCTAAGCGGCGGGCCGGCATAAACAAGAACACTTCTGGAGGATAGTGGTATCGCTACCACCGACACTAAGGGCAATCGCCGTAACCTCGAAATCCGCGTGCCGCGCGTTCGCGTGATCGGCGCCGATTCGGAACAGCTGGGCATCCTGACCCGTGACGAGGCGTTGGCCTTGGCACAGGAAGCGGGCATGGACCTGGTCGAGATTCAGCCGAACGGCGATCCGCCGGTCTGCCGCATCATGGATTACGGCAAGTTCAAGTTCGAAGCCCAGAAGAAGGCCCAGGCGGCCAAGAAGAAGCAGAAGCAGGTCGAGATCAAGGAAGTGAAGTTCCGTCCGGTCACGGACGTGGGCGACTACCAGATCAAGCTGCGCAACATGCTTCGCTTCCTCGAAGAAGGCGACAAGGTCAAGGTCACCATCCGCTTCCGCGGCCGTGAAATGTCCCATCAGGACCTGGGCCAGAACCTGGCCAAGAAGATCCAGGAAGATGTGGGCGAGAACGGCGTGGTGGAGTCCTTCCCCCGCCTGGAAGGCCGCCAGATGGTCATGATGATCGGGCCGAAGAAGAAGTAAGCTTTTGGAAGTTAAGGAAAAAGCGGCCTTTGGGGTCGCTTTTTCTTTTGGTTTTTTTTAGGGACGCGCGCCCTCCTTGGGTGAAGCGATGCTTTCCCTGCCCCCGCTTTAGGGGCCAGGACGGTAAGGCATGGGTGCTCGCCCTAACCCCTCCTACCCGTCATTCCGGCGCAGGCCGGAATCCAGTGACGGGGCAACCGGTTGTCGCGGCACGACCCACCCATACGCCTCTGGATTCCGGCCTGCGCCGGAATGACGGTGAGGGTGGCCGGATCACTGAGGCCAGGTTGGCCCCTCACCCCAACCCTTTCCCCAAAGGGGAGAAGGAGCCGGAGGGGGATAGAGCGAAAAGCGGAGCGGGAGCCAAAGGCTCACCCGGCCGGTGCGAAAAGGCGGGGCAAAGGCTGGCAAATCCCTCCGGACCTCCCTATAATCGCCGGTTCGACCCACCAGGACGGGTCGTGAACCGATGCTGGCAGGACGGAAAGAGCGCCCCAGGCGCCGCCAGATCAGTCAGAAACCGGGGCAGCTCTTAAAAAGGGCGGGCCCCATCAAGGAGCATTCCCATGCCCAAGATCAAGACCAACCGGGCGGCTGCGAAGCGTTTTCGCAAAACCGCGTCGGGTAAGTTCAAGGCCGGTCACGCCTTCAAGTCGCACATCCTGACCAAGAAGTCGACCAAGCGTAAGCGCAACCTGCGCGCTACCAACCACGTCAAAGCTTGCGACACCAAGGGTGTGGCACGCATGTTGCCGTATCTCTAAGGCGGAGGACTAAACCATGGCTCGTGTTAAGCGTGGCGTTACCGCCCGTCGTCGTCACAAGAAGATCATCGGCCGCGCGAAGGGTTACTACAATGCCCGTCGCAAGGTTTTCCGCGTTGCTAACCAGGCTGTCATCAAGGCCGGTCAGTACGCCTACATCGGCCGCAAGCAGCGCAAGCGTCAGTTCCGCGCCCTGTGGATCGTCCGTATCAACGCTGCGGCTCGCCAGTTCGGCCTGTCGTACAGCCGTCTGATCAACGGTCTCGCCAAGGCCGGCATCACCGTCGACCGCAAGGTGCTGGCTGACATCGCCGTGCACGACATCAAGGCGTTTGGCGCGATCGCAGAGAAGGCGAAGGCCAGTCTGGCAGCGTAATTTGTGCGCTCATCCTTGATCGCGAAGATCAAGAAGCGGCCATTCATGGCCGCGCTCTTCAAAGGATGGGCGTAACGCTCGCGGGGAGGAGGCCGAAAGCCTCCTCCCCGTTTTTGTTTCTGACTTTCACACCGGAATCGCATCGATGGACGATCTGGACAGCCGCGCCTCGCAGGCGCTGGCCGATATCGAGAAGGCCGAGTCGCTGGAAGCGCTCGACGCGCTGCGCGTCAGCCTGCTGGGCAAGAGCGGCATCGTCACCGCGGCGCTGAAAGCGCTCGGCGCGTTGTCGCCCGATGAGCGCAAGGCGCGTGGCGCCGAGGTCAACCGCGTCAAGGATCGTCTCGCCGACGCACTGGCTGCCCGCAAGCAGGTGCTGGAGCAGGCGGAACTCAACCATCGCCTCGCTTCCGAAACCATCGACATCACGCTGCCTGGCCGCAACGGCGAACGCGGTGGTATCCACCCGATCACCCGTGCGCTGGAGCGCATCACCGCGATCTTCTCGCGCCTGGGTTACCAGCGCGCGGACGGTCCGGAGATCGAGGACGACTGGCACAACTTCGAGGCGCTGAACTTCCCGCCGCACCATCCGGCGCGCGCCATGCACGACACCTTCTACTTCGGCGACGGCCGCCTGCTGCGCACGCATACCTCGCCGGTGCAGGTGCGCTCCATGCAGGGTCGCCAGCCGCCCATTCGCATCATTGCGCCGGGCAAGGTGTACCGCAGCGATTCGGACCAGACGCATTCGCCGATGTTCCACCAGATCGAAGGCCTGCTGGTGGATGAAACCTCCAGCTTCGCTGACCTCAAGGGCACGCTGGCCGAATTCATCCGCGCGTTCTTCGAGCGCGATTTCGAAATGCGTTTCCGTCCGAGCTACTTCCCCTTCACCGAGCCCTCGGCCGAGGTGGACATCCGCTGGGACGCGGAAGACGGCAGCACGCGCTGGCTCGAAGTGCTGGGCTGCGGCATGGTGCATCCGAACGTCCTGAAGAACTGCGGTATCGATCCGGAGCGCTATACCGGCTTTGCGTTCGGCTTGGGCGTGGAGCGCTTTGCGATGCTTCGCTATGGCGTGTCCGACCTGCGCGCGTTCTTCGAGAACGACCTGCGCTTCCTCAAGCAGTTCGCCTAAATCGCAGCAGGAACCGATACGCATGAAATTCTCCGAGAACTGGCTGCGCGAACTGGTCGAGATTCAGGCTGACCGCGCGGCGTTGGCCCATGCGCTGACCATGGCGGGCCTGGAAGTGGAAGAACTCACCCCGCTGGGCGAAGGCCTGGACGGCGTGGTGGTGGCCGAAATCATCGGCGCCGAAAAGCATCCCGAAGCCGACCGCCTGCAGGTGTGCAAGGTGGACGCGGGGCGGGGCGAGCCGCTGCAGATCGTCTGCGGCGCGCCGAATGCGCGCGTGGGCATCAAGGTGCCGCTGGCCACCGTGGGTGCGAGCCTGCCGGGCGGCATCAACATCAAGGCGGCCAAGCTGCGTGGCGTGGAATCCTTCGGCATGCTGTGCTCGGCCAAGGAGCTGGGCATCGACGCCGACGCATCCGGCCTGCTGGAACTGCCGGCCGATGCCCCGGTGGGCCAGCCGCTGGCGGCCTACCTGGGCCTGCCGGATGCGAGCTTCGAGCTGAAGCTCACCCCGAACCGCCCGGACTGCCTGGGCCTGTACGGTCTTGCGCACGACGTGGCCGCGCTGTTCGGCAGCCATGTGAAGACCGGCGAGCAGGCCGCTGCGCCGGTGACCGGCGACGCGCGTCGCGGCATCCGCCTCGAAGCCGGCGCCGACGCACCGCGCTACCTCGGCCGCATCATCGAGGGCATCGACGCCAAGGCGCGCACGCCGCTGTGGCTGGCCGAGCGCCTTCGTCGTTCGGGCCTGCGCCCGATCAGCGCCGTGGTCGACGTGACCAACTACGTGATGCTGGAACTTGGCCAGCCGCTGCACGCGTTCGACAACGACAAGCTCCATGGCGACATCGTCGTGCGCCATGGGCGCAATGGCGAGACGCTCAAGCTGCTCGATGGCTCCGAAGCGAAGGTTGACCCGGGCTTCCTGTTGATCGCCGACGACAAGGCAGGCCTTGCCGTGGCCGGCGTGATGGGCGGCTTTGATTCGCGCGTCACCGATGACACGCGCAACGTGTTCCTGGAATCCGCGCACTTCGCGCCCGCGGCCATCATGGGGCGTGCGCGCAAGCTGGGGATGCATACCGATGCGTCGCATCGCTTCGAGCGCGGCGTCGATCCGGCACTGCCGCAGCGTGCGCTGGAGCGTGCGACCGAGCTGCTGCTGGCTATGGCCGGCGGCAAGGCGGGCCCGGTGCTCGTCGCCGAGAACCTTGCCGATCTGCCGAAACCGGCGACGGTGGTGCTGCGCCGCGCACGTCTGAAGCGCGTGCTGGGTATCGAGGTGGCCGACGCCGAAGTGGCGCGCATCTTCACTGCGCTGGGCATGAAGGTCGAGGCACAGGCAGACGGCTGGCAGATCACCGCGCCCAGCAGCCGCTTCGACATCGAGCGCGAGGAGGACCTGATTGAAGAGGTCGCCCGCATCCATGGCTATGACAACATCCCCACCAGCACCCCGGCCGGCGCGCTGACGCTGGCGGTGGAGCCGGAAGCCCGCCTCAACGAGCTGGCCGTGCGCGAGCAGCTTGCTGCGCGTGGCTACTACGAGGCGGTGAACCTGGCCTTCATCGGCAACGACGTGCTGCAGCGCTGGGGCATGACCGAACAGCTGGTGCCTTTGGCGAACCCGCTGTCGGCCGACCTGGCCGTGATGCGCCCTTCGTTGTTGCCGGGCCTGATCGTGGCGTTGTCGTACAACCGTGCCCGTCAGCAGGAGCGCGTGCGCCTGTTCGAGCTGGGTCGCACCTTCCGTATCGCTGCGGAAGCGGTTGCCCGCAAGGACGCACCGACCGAAACGCCGACGCTGTCCATCGTGGCCAGTGGCACGGCACATGCCGAGCAGTGGGGCGAGGCTTCGCGCACGCTGGACTTCCATGACCTCAAGGGCGACCTCGACGCCCTGATCGCCTGGGGTGGCGAGCCGGATCGCTGGGCGGTCCATGCCGATGGCCTGCCGGGCTGGCTGCACCCGGGCCGTGGCGCCCGCGTCACCCGCGACGGCGTGACCGTGGGTTACCTCGGTGCGCTGCATCCGCAGCTGGCTAAAGCCCTGGACCTGGGCGCCGATGTCCATGTGCTCGAACTGGAGCTGGAACCGGTTCTGGCCCGCCGCTTGCCCAAGGCCCATGCCGTGCCGCGCTTCCCGTCCGTCCGTCGCGACATCGCCGTGGACGTGCCGGAAGAGGTGAGCTGGTCACAGATTGAGCAGACGGTCCGCAGCACCCTGGGCGGCCAGCTCAAGGAGCTGCGCCTGTTCGATCGTTATAGCGGGAAGGGGGTCGAACCTGGCCGAAAGAGTCTCGCTATGGGCTTGATTTTACAGGACGCTTCACGCACCCTTACCGACGACGACGCCGACCGTAACATACGTGAAGCAGTCGCTGCGTTGGAGATGGCATGCAAGGCGAAGTTGCGAGGATAAGATGGCGCTGACCAAAGCAGAGATGGCCGAGCGCCTCTTTCTCGAGGTGGGCCTCAACAAGCGTGAGGCGAAAGAATTCGTAGACGCCTATTTCGAGGTGGTTCGCGAAGCGTTGGAAAAGGGCGAGCAGGTGAAGCTGTCGGGTTTCGGCAACTTCGATCTGCGTCAGAAGAACCAGCGGCCGGGACGCAATCCCAAGACGGGCGAGGAGATTCCCATTTCCGCCCGCCGTGTGGTGACGTTCCGACCGGGTCAGAAACTCAAGGTGCGAGTCGAGGGCTATGCTGGACCAAGGGAATAACACCGAGCTACCCGCCATTCCGGCGAAGCGCTACTTCACGATCGGTGAAGTGAGCGAACTGTGTGGCGTCAAGCCGCACGTGCTGCGGTACTGGGAACAGGAATTTCCCGCGCTCAACCCCGTCAAGCGTCGCGGCAACCGTCGCTACTACCAGCGCCACGACGTGCTGATGATCCGTCAGATCCGTGGCCTGCTGTACGACGAAGGCTTCACCATTACGGGCGCCCGTGCCCGTCTGGAAGGCCCGCAGGCACGCATGGAGTCGAGCATTTCCCACCAGATCGTGCGCCAGGTGCGCATGGAGCTGGAAGAAGTGCTGGCGCTGCTGCGCCGCTGAGTTTCAGCTCAAGGCTTCCGGTACTGCCAGCCAAGCTGGTAGACTTATCGTCTTGCCGTATCGTCGGGGCGTAGCGCAGCCTGGTAGCGCATCTGCCTGGGGGGCAGAGGGTCGTGGGTTCGAATCCCGCCGTCCCGACCAATTCGGCAACAAAGTTCAAGGGGTTAGGAATCACTAACCCCGCACTTCTTCGAAGTGCTACACCGAACTGCTGCGTCACGGTGTTACACCACCCGATCGACGCCCACAGGATCTCCACCCAGGAGATCCATCTGTGCCTACTGAAACCCATCTCTTTCTGCGCGGTCGCATCTTCTACCTGCGGCTGACGTGTCCGGCTGAGCTTCTGCGACTGCGTCGTGAGCGCGGGCTGCCCCTCAAGCGCACCTCGTGGCTCTCGCTCGCGACCAGCGATCCCTGGGAAGCGCGCAGGCGTGCCAGCGAGACCAAAGGGCAGTGGCTGGCAGATATTGAAGCCGAGTGGCAGTCGCTCCGGGTGGGCGGGGAGGCCTTGGTTCGGCGGGGGCGCGTATTGCATAGGTCGCACTTGCCGAGCGTTCTGGCGGCTCCAGCGTTGCAGGGCGCGAGGCCTACCGCAGTGTCGTTGGAGCCGCGTGGTGACGCTCTGGTGCCGGCTGGCGGTGGGGCAGTTGCATCATCGCGTCCTGCTCGCGGGCAGCGACTGATCGACCATTTTGATCGCTACCTGGAAGAGCAGCACGGGGCTGCCGCACTGCGTAGCTGTTCGGACAAGCGGGCCACGATCCGACGCTTTGTCGAATCCGCTGGTGACCTCTCCGTCCACGCTTACACCGCGGAGCACGTCGCTACGTTCAAGCGGGCCTTACGGGGCTACCCCAAGAACGCCGAGCACGTCTATCCCGGTATGAAATTCGCCAAGGTCATCGGTCAGGCGAAGGTCGATCAGGCCGAGCTCATCTCCCCCAAGACGATCAACAACAAGCTCTCGACCCTGTCCGCGTTCGGTGCGTGGCTGGAGCTCAATACCGCCGGGGTGAGGGCGGAGAGCTTCCGGACGACTCCGGTGAAGGATCATCGCTCCGACCAACGCATGCCGCCGTTCTCCGATGCGGAGGTGAAAGCGATCTTGCAGGCACCGTCATTCACTGGCTGCGAGTCCGAAAGGAACCAGACCAAACTAGGCTCCTACGTCATCCGGGACTGGCGCTATTGGATCCCACTGATCTGTGCCTATTCCGGGGCGCGGTTGGGGGAAGTGGCTCAGCTGCGTTGTGCCGACATCCGTCAGGTCGACGGTCACTGGATCTTCGACATCACTGACGAAGGGGAGGGGCAGTCATTGAAGACGCATACATCGCGCCGGATTGTCCCGTTGCATGCCAAATTGCAGGCATTGGGGTTGCTTGCTTATGCCGATCAAGCACGCGCTCTGGGGCATGAGTGGCTATTTCAGTCTGTAGAGCCCGACACCGATGGTCGTCGTGCGACTCAGGTCGGCAAGTGGTTCCGGAAGTTTCTGGCTCGCAGAGGGATCTCCCAGGACGTCCGAGGCGCTATGCACCGATTCCGCCATACCGTGGTGACCAAATTGCGGGCGGCAGGATATCCGGATCACGAGATCGCGCCGCTGGTCGGTCACGGGCTGGACATGGCGCGCATGACGGCAGGCTACGGCGCTGGCCAGAGTGTGTCGTTGTCGCGTCGAGCGGCGATGGTTGCACATATCGAGTTCGGCTTGGAATAGCGGCATTTATCTCCTATTCAGCGCTAAAAATCGCCATCCTTCGACTGTTTTGAATGTCGACTTGGAGCAATCGGGTGAACCAAGTTGCTGATCACGTTGGATTGATGCCCGGCGAAACTTCCGAGAAATTTGCAAAAAAAATCCTAGGAAATTTTTAGGAAATTTCTAAAAAATAATCTCCTAAAAATATTGCTTGAGCGTTCGCCACTCATGCATACCATCACTGTCTTCTTTCACTAAGAGGAGACGCGCATGGGTAAGAAGGAAGATCTGGTCGAGCTGAATCAGCCGAGCGAATACTCGGTAGCGGATGAGGTCGCAGACTTTAATAAGTGGCTGGACGATGTTCTTGGCAGCGATGCCGATCGTTCGATACCGATGCCGGAAAAGCTTCTCTTGGACGGCTTTTACATTGAGCCGGTGCCTGAACAGGCCAGCGAGCTGCAGCTTTGGGTACACCAGACGGGAGTGCATCCATCGAATGCTAACTTGGACGGTGATGAAGCGCGCATGTTGGCCAGCCTCATTGAACTTGTAGCGGCTAGTGCAGTATCTGAAGGTTCGCTTGATTACGGCCTTCCGAAAGAGGCCCTGTCGGTGAAATCGAGGTATCGGGGTGCCATTTGCATCGCGCTCTACGAACATGCTCCCCGAGTCACGATCCCGCGGGAGCGCGCGCTAGCGTTGGCCACAAGTTTGCGGTCAGCTGCGGCCAAGCTCCGCTAACACGCCACCAGATAAATGGGTGCGGTGTCGGTATCGCGAAGATACCGCTATGGAAATGGCTTGCGATCAAGAGGGCGTTGATCCACTCGCGTGCGTCGAGTCGGGGCAGCGTCCATGCAGCAGGCAAATCAAATTCTGAAAGGAAAAGGAACTATATGGCGAGGAAGCGAAAGTGGCATTCGAGTCACGTTGAGTCTGCACGGGAGCGGGCGAAGCGGCAGCGGTTGGCACGTAATAGTGGAAGCGAAGCAGCCATTTTGTTGGCGGAGCTGGAGTTTTGTCGCGAGTACATCCCTCATGAGCTGATTCAGGACGAACCGGAGCTCGACAGCACCGCCTGGATTGCGTATCGCTACAAGAACGCCTTCGAGCGTACCCAGCAGTTTACGTCCGACTATGCCGCCATTTATGTGTCGGTGCACGGCCAGTATAAAGATTTCGCGCAAGCACAAAGGATTAAGCCGGTCAGTGAGGATCTCGTCAGGAATGCGCGGGACGAAATGACGTCGCTGTGGAAGGCTAGGCAGGCCGCTGATCTGCTTGGTATGCCGTATTCCATGTTCATTCGCGCGTCCATGAAGGCGGCCGTCGATCAACGTGCATATAACCGGGTGCCGCGCCCCAATCAGCTGTGCACTTCATGGCAGGTCGAAGCAGCCGAGAAAGTCTGGTCCGATGAGCAGTTGATCATTTCAATCTTTGCCGACGATTGGGACCCGCGGTTTTTTGCGCCCCAAGGTCGGAAGGATCCTGCACGCCAAGCGGCGATCGAGCTCCTGGTTGCCAGGATCAATGCTCGTCCGCCGGGCAATCGAGCCGGGGCACTAGCGAACTACATTCATCGGCGACTTGCCCTGACGGAGGCGGAGGCAAGGGATCGTTTTGGCGACGAATTGGTGGACGAAGCTATGAGTGCCCGTGCTGCGCCGACCATTGAGCTGCCCCGGGAGGTCGGCTTGCCTCACCGTCCTGCGTGCTTTGGGTTTCGACCAGAAGTGCCTGCATGCACTGTCTGTTCCGTGAGGGACGCCTGCGAAGTGCTTCATGCGCGCATTGATCGGACTTTTTTCGAGCGCGTGGGAAACGTTGATCCTCAACTTGTCAGGACGCGGCAAGGGAATGCAGAGCGGAAGCGAAGGCAGCGTGCCAAGCAGCGTGCTGTGCTCGACGTCCCCCCGTCTTCAGCGGCAGGGTGAACTCGAGTCCCGGGTTCCTGTATCCGCCTTGCACAGGTGCCTGGTCTCGGATGGATTTACGGTGAGCAGTCACGTTTGCAGGTCACGCGCCCCTTAAGAGCAGTATTAATACTTTATCTAAGAAATAAGTAATAAAAGAAAGAAGAAGGGAGCGTGACATCCGGAACGAGATAGGCGGTGACCAACCACAACCAACCAGTGACCTTTTTGAAAGCCATCTCCGGAATGACGATGTTGTTTGCCGACGCCGGAATCTAATCGCTGCCGGCGAGTCTCTCCATCAGCGTCGACTTTGGTTGAGTCGCGCGTCCCTGGCTGGCTCGATGCGGTTCTGGTCGACCCCGGGGCATCGGGTGCGGCGAGGGTATTCGCTGATCACCGGACCCGCGCAGGTGTCGATTAACGCGCTCTCAGCAACACCCCAAAACAAAAGAGCCCCGCCGAAGCGGGGCTCGCTGTTGCTATCTCATCAAGAGCTAGCGACAGTCTCCGAAGTCGAACCTAATCGACGAAGGAAGGCGCCGCTCCGGAGAAAGAGCGGGCCTTGCTGCAGCTAACGTCCATTCGGACCTCGTTGCAGTCTCGGAAGCCGAACTCAATCGGCCTGCATAGGCTATCAGGGCACACAATGGGAGAAAAGCCTGTGTCCCTTACCCAAGCCCGCGGGTCTCGATCACATACTCGTTGCACAGTCCGGACGCGTCCCTCGCTGGCCCAGTGAGCCCGTGGCTGGCTCGGGGGTGATGAGTGCTAGGGGTGTATTCGAGAGAGTGCGGAGCGGCCCAGAAAGCGTCCCAGTGGGTTACTCAACAGTGTCAATTCCGGGGCAAGTCTGGCTCACACACACCTCAAATATCATTCGTCCAGGCAGTCCTCGTTGAGCTCCGCCATCAGCTCTGCGATGGTCCCGGTAATGACGTTCTCGCCGCCATCCTCCAGTTCGCGAATGGCAGCAAGCGTCTTCGCGTTGGGCTCGCGATCACCGAATTCGCGGCAGATAGGGCAGTCAGGGATGGTGGGCTCGGGCCGACTGGTGGTGGACATGGTGGAGTTATCCGAGCCGTGCTCTGTGACTTTTTTGTATTCCTTGGTCATCGGGCACCTCCTGCGCGTTGACGTTCGTGACGATAACACCGGAACGTAGGTGCACCATGGGTTTGAAGGCGAAAACCTCACAGAGAACGCATACAGAACGCAATACAGAAACTCGATTCTATCTATGGTCCGGAACGATGCATGCATGACACACCGCTTAAGGGCAGGGCTTGCGTGCTACGTATAAGACTGGGGCCATAGTCGGCGCGTGCTGCTCAGCCAGATTAGATGTCGCGCAGGAATTTCCCGTGGGGCAAGTGCGAAGCCCTAGGTAGGCCCCCGGTCCGCCTTATGGGTTGTGCCGAAGTCCACAGGCGGCCAGGCAATCTCCATACTTCGGTCGGTCGCCGCCCCTCACCCCTCGCTCTTGCTACCCGAGCGCCACAAGCGGCGGCATGCCCTTCCATTCGCGTTGATCACTTGAACTGGCGCGCGCAGGCTCGGGAGGCGATCGCGGCGGACATGTCCTAGCGAGAGTCTCGGCATTGTGCGCTGCGGTATGAGCTCCGGCCGTCGCAGTTCTGAGAACCTGTCTCTGGGCGTATGCTTGATCTCCTGCGAACTGGCTCAGGGGGCCGACACATGGAAGCGAATGCACGCAACCTCGAGAAGATCTTCGAGAGCGCCGTCCAATATCAATGCCCGCTTTTCCAGCGGCCATACGTTTGGACGGAAGAGAAGGGCTGGCAGGAGCTCTGGGAGGACATTGAAGACCTCCTCTACAAGCAGCTCACCCGCGGATCGGTCCACCCCCACTTCATGGGTGCCGCGGTGCTCGAACAGCTCAGCACCTCCACCGGCACGATCGAAACGCGTCAAGTGATCGACGGCCAACAGCGCTTCACCACTTTGCAAGTCGTCATGATTGCGGCTCGCGACTTGGCCACCCACCTTGGCAGCGATCGCTATCGGGACAGCTTCGGCGACTTGGTTAGCAACCGGCCCAACCGCATCGACAAGGAAGAACAGCTCTACAAGCTCTGGCCCACCAATGCCGACCGCCCCGCATACAGCGCGGTGCACGGGTGCGGGTCCATAGCCGAGCTGGACAAGCGCGTGGCGCATGACCCGATCCTGGCGGGGTCAAACATCGTGGGCGCCTATCGCTATTTCAGCCAGCAGCTCTCGGAGTGGATCAACAGCGAGTTTCTCGATGACGATGGACACCCGCTTCACCGGCAGCCCGACACCACCGATCGCATGGAGGGCCTGTGGCACGTCCTGCGGAGCAGCCTGCAGTTGGTTGTGATTGACCTGAACCGCGGTGATGAAGCTCAGGTCATCTTCGAAACCATGAATGCCCTGGGTGAGCCCTTGCTGCCGGGCGACCTGATCAAGAACTACTTGTTCCGTCTGGCCATGGCCGAGAAGGCCGATGTAGACAAGCTCTATCCCCAATATTGGGCCGCATTTGATGCCAAAGATTGGCGCGAAGAGGTCAAGCAGGGTCGCATTACGCGCCCTCTCATCGACGTCTTCTTGAACTATTACCTCGCCCTGATGACCCAGGACGATGTGAAAAGCACTCACTTGTTCTCAGCCTTCAAGGCCTTCGCCAAGGACGATCAACGCCGGTCCTATTCGCTGATCGACAACCCCAAGACGGCGGCCGAGCACATGGCCACGTTGGCGCGGTATGGAAAGATCTTCCGGACCTTCTATCAGCCCACCAGCCACCCACGTCTGATCACGTTTCTGGACCGCCTGGAAGCGGTGGACACCACGACGGTCTATCCATTCCTGTTGTTGGCTTACGATGCGCTAATGCCGACCAAGCAAGACGAGTTCGACAAGATCCTCGTGATCATCGAATCGTTCCTGATTCGCCGCATGGTCTGCAAAATGACCACGAAGAACTATAACCGTCTCTTCATTGACCTGATTAAGTACGTGGCCAAGTCCGGCGTCATCACCGCCAAGACCGTCTCGGTGTGGCTGGCCCGAAGTAACGCAGACAGCCAACGCTTCCCCGGCGACGAAGAGTTGGCCAAGGTCGTTATCACCAGGCCACTGTATAACGACCTGGCACAATACAAGGTCAAGGCGGTGCTCGAAGCCTTGGATATGCAGTTGGAGCACTCGAAGTCAGAGGCGCTGCCATTACCTCCGGGACTGACGATCGAGCATGTGTTGCCCCAGCTCTGGGAGAAGCACTGGCCATTACCGGACGATGTGGCCATCGATCCTGGCAAGGTGCCGGCGGCGCGCTCGGAACGTTGGTGTCTGCTCCACAGCTTGGGCAACCTTACGTTGATCACAGGTTCCCTCAACCCATCGCTGAGCAACGGTCCATGGGTCGAAAAACGGCCGGAGCTCCAGAAATACTCGAAGCTTAACCTCAATCGCTACTTCCACGACGACGCCGTGGCCAAGACTTGGGACGAGCACGCCATCATCAAGCGCGGACACTTCCTGCTCGATGCGATGAAGAAAGTCTGGCCGGACGTGGCGCGCGCGACCGAAGTGGAAGCCGAACAGGTTTAATCAGCAAGCAACGGACGCGGCTTGGCCGGTTGGGACGAGCTTGGTGGGAGAGGGGGGGCTGTGATCAAGACGCTGAAAATCCGCAACTTCAAAAGTTTTCCGAAAGACCGTCAGGTCGAAATTGATCTGTCTGCGGGCAACAAGAAGATCGCACTTTTTTATGGACTCAACGGCGCGGGAAAATCCGCGATCGCCCAGATGGTGGACCGCAATGGCAATGGGCGGGATATTCTTCCTGACTGCGAAATTGTGACCAGCGGTGGCCTGAGCTACCGTTATCTTGTTTACAACCATGCCTTTGTTGAGCGAGCGTTTCAGGCGGCTGACGGCTTCCCCGGTATTTTTACCATTGGTGAGCCACAGGCTGACGCGCTCCGGCGCCGTGAAGCGATCGAGATTGAGCTTCCACCGATTGAGTCCGAACTCGAACGACTAAACATGGAGACTGGGGCTCTTCGTGACCAAAGTACGCACGCAGAAGAGACGCTGGTACGGGAAATCTGGAAATCGTTTCAATCGCTGAAAAACAGCCCGCTGCGTGAGTTTCTCCGGTATGGCAATGACCGATCCGGTTTCGTTGGCAGGGTGCGGTCCGTCCAGATTTCGGGGAGTGAGCCACCGTCAATCGATGAACTCACCCGCGGTCGGGAGGAACTGGGTAACGGCCAGACCCAACGCAAGAGCGCTATCCGGCTTGACCTAACGGAATTCAGCCGCGCGGAGTCCGATTTGATTTGGGCAGACCCCATTGAAGGGTCAGCCAATAGTCGCCTGTCATCGCTAATAGAGCGACTGAAAAACCAGGATTGGGTGAGGCATGGCGAAGGTTATCTCGACACAGCAGACGGCCATTGTCCCTTCTGTCAGCAAGATCTTCCCGAAGGTTTCGAAGACGAGCTTCATGCCCTGTTTGACGTGACCTACCAGCGGAAGTTGGCCCACCTGCAGTCGGTAGCATTGGACTACGAAGCTGCCGTCAAGCGATACGGAAATGCGGTTGACCAAATCTTTGGGAATGAGCAGTTCGCGGCGGAAGATGGTGCCTTTCAGGGAGGTGTTCGTGAACTACGCGCGGCCCTGGATCGGAACGTGGCCATCGCCAAAGCAAAAGTAGACGCACCAAGCACATTGGCGCACCTGCAACCGACGACCGCACTTTGCCATGCCTTAGCCACAGCGTTAGAGGGGTTGAACGAGCGCATTGGCACTTTCAACAGCCGGATTGAGCGGCGGCAAGAAGAAATCGGACGCATTGAGGAGGGGCTTTGGCAGCGGCTCGCGCATGACGCAGCTCCAGCGGTCGTTCTGTTTAACGAGGCGGAAATTCCTCGCCGCGATCGCAGGTTAGAGATCGATGTGAGGCGACGAGGCCTGATCGAACAACGAAGTGCACTCCAAGTTGAATTGGCAGCCCTTCATACGGGCACCGCCAGCATTGAAGAGGCTGTGGCCGCCATCAACCAGCAGCTCACCTTCCTTGGAATCGACAGCTTTTCCATCCAGAGGGACAGGCATCGCGATGATCTATATCAGCTGGCTAGGCCAGGACAGGAGCGCGGTGAGTTCATCTCACTGAGTGAGGGAGAAAAAACCCTCATCACGTTTCTTTACTTCATCGAGTTGGTCAAAGGCTCCGCGGAGCCCGCTGCCGCTCTCCCATCCAATCGGACGATTGTGGTGGTGGATGATCCCATTTCGAGTCTCTCGCATAACCACGTTTACGACATCGCAACTCTGATCGCCAGAGAATTGGCACCTTTTTCAGATCAGAATCCCAGCGGAGTGCGCCAGCTGATTGTTCTGACGCACAGCCTCTTCTTCTTCCATGAGCTCTTGCACGGCTCGCATCAGTTGCGTAGACAAATGCTCTTCAAGCGAGTGGTGAAGCAGATCGAGACCAACGTTGTTGACTTGAATGAGAATGATCTAGGGAATGACTACGAGGCTTTTTGGCAGGTGATCAAAGATGCCCAGGTGTCTGTTGTTAGACCTGCCACTTTGGCCAACGCAATGCGTTGTGTGTTGGAGCGCTTCTTCTATTTCGTGTCGGAGAGCGAAAAATACGACACGGCCGTTGCTGCACTTGCTCAGGCTCACCCTGGCTTTCGGCCTTTCGCGCGTTACTTGGACCGAGGTTCTCATGCAGACCGGACCAACCTTTCAGACTTTGCGGACTTCGACGCGGCAGCTTGTTTGTCCCATTTCCAGCAGGTGTTTGCTGATACCGGATACGAACGGCACTACGACAGGATGATGTCGAGGGCGCCGTAAGAAGCCGCCCACGTGGTCTATCGGAAGTACGACCGAAACAGGTCGGCAAGGGTGCTACGTGAAGTCATCGGCGGAACATCTGTGCGGGCAGTTCAGGTCCGCGCCGCTTCCGATTCAGAGCCAGTGAGGTTGGATGCCGCCGTCGCACCTCGCTCGACAGCAGCCTAGGTCAAACTACGCAACAAGCTGGCGTATGGGGTGGCCTATGGGCAGACGTTGGCCATGGGACGGCCAACATGGTGGTGCAATCGCTGTTGTTGCTGTTCAAGTAAGAAGGGCAACCGAAGGCGGCGGCGACCTGAGTCAGAAAGACAAAGCCCCAGGTGTGAGCCTGGGGCTGACGCGGTTACGGAGAGCTTGTCATCGCTCTTCCGGCCGGCTGCATCTGCCATCCCGGAGGATCTCGGTGCAGTCTCGTAGGTCGGCTGTTCTCGACGCGTGAGATCATGCGGTGGGTGGCGGGGTGCCGTCAACACCTAGAAGCTCGAAGCTCTCGAAGCCCGTTCGAGTTAGGCGGTGCCAACGCTGTGGCGTAAAGAGTCCCTGATGGACTGCGCCGAAGCCAGCGCGCGACCAGGCTGGCTTCAAGCATCACCCAGCGTCCGGGGTGGTTAGTCAGCCAATTTCAGTCGCTTCCTAGCACCATCCATAGGAAGTCCTAGGGCAATCCCATGCCAGCGGTATGGGTCGAGCAAAAGTCGAGGTCATATCGATGTAACTCCATACTTCGTGATCCCGTGCTAGCGCACCGGAGATCTTGGTTTCAGGCAACATTCGATTGACCGTCGTCAATATAAAATCGCTATGTGGCCCGGAATGGTCAACACACGATTTGTGTGGGTGTCATCTGTGAAGTCCGCTTGACTGGCGGAAAACAATGACCGTGAATCAGTCGATGGTAAACATGCTTGGTTGAGGGCTCGAGTGGGCGAGAAAATTAGCCATGAGACGCGGTCACGCATGATGTCTGGCATCCGCGCCCGTGACACAAAACCAGAGAAGCTGATACGGTCCCATCTGCATGCTAAGGGGCTGCGTTTCAGGCTTTGCGTTCGAGATTTACCTGGAAAGCCGGATATCGTACTTGCCAAGTGGCGAGTGGTTGTCTTGGTCCACGGGTGCTTTTGGCACGGGCATGTTGGATGCAGATATTTCCGTCTTCCAAAAACCAGAGCGGCGTTCTGGGCGGAGAAGATCTCTAAAAATGCACAAAGGGACGCTGTTTCTCTGGCTAGCCTTCTGGAACTAGGGTGGCGAGTGGCCGTCGTTTGGGAGTGTGCGCTTCGAGATAATCAGCTTCATACGTTGGACCAACTTAGCGAGTTCGTCCGCTCAGAGGATGGCCTGATTGAACTGGCCTCCCCGCTAACCTCTACTTGAGAACGCGATGCAGGACGCCCGCAATCTGGTATCCCAGCCACGGCGGCACTGCATTGCCAACTTGCTTTCTCTGAGCGCCTAGTGGTCCTTCGAAGATGTAGTTGTCTGGAAATGTCTGGAGGCGGGCAGCTTCGCGAACCGACAGACTGCGCACTTGGCTCGGATCAAAATGAATAAAGTAATGACCATCCTTGGCCAGATGGCTAGTGATAGTGGACGAGGGGGAGTTCGCGCGCTGGACCTTGAAGCGATCCACAAAGCGATCTGGTCGTCCCCAATTCTTGTGATCTGGATGTAGTTCCAGAGGAAATTCTGCGGCTCCGCGCGGAGATCGCCCATGCACGTGGGCGAATGCGGCCGCGTACGCATAGCGCATAAGGTCGCTCGTCATATGAGGACGAGATTGGTGTTGGATCACACCATGCACTCGATGGTCACGAAGAAACGCGCTCAAGTGTGACGGCAGCCTGCCCGCTACCTTTCCGGGTATCCACGCCGCTCCCGTGTCTAGTTCCTTGCCAAGGCGGGTTGCTGCGGACATCACGCCAAGAAGCCTTGCTGTATCGGTGTCAATCTTCTTAGCTATCCTTGCGCACTCCGCGAGTAACTTCGGCGCGAAAGCCTTCCACGAAGACGTGTCTGCGTCCGTCGCACTACTTCGGATTTCGGGCAAGTCAGAGATCATGTCGCCTACCGTCGGGGCAGCGCCAAGCTCCAGCAACGGTTGGATTGGAACGTCGATCTCTTCATTGATTCCAAGCAAGATGACACGGTGCCGCGTTTGGGGCAGACCCAATCGCTCAGAGCGGATGATGAAATCCTTTGGTCCCCAATTGTCGTCACGTCGCGATTGTTGCACCAGCGGGACGATTCGATAGCGAGGTCCACTACGGCCACTTGGGCGATGCAGGCTCTCGAAGATCTCTTCGAACATATTCTGCCCGTCAACGTGCGAGGACAGCATGCCTTTGACGTTTTCAAGGACAAACGCTGCAGGCCTGTGGCGGGAAAGGATTTTGAGGTAGTGCTGGTAGAGGTAGTGACGATGATCCTCTTTCGCCACGTAATGTTTCATTCCAGCGTTTCGGGCGCGCCCCACCAAGGAAAACGCTTGGCAAGGTGGGCCTCCCACCAAAACCCACGGTAGGCCACGCTGCGCTGCAGATTTGGCGATGAGGGAAATGCGCTCATCCAAAATTCGGTCGTCTGCGCTCTCGCCGAGCTTTAGTTGGCAAGCTCGGTCGGAGGCTTGGCGCCACACGTGTTCTGTTTCATCTGTCCAAGGTTCGGCCCGGCGACCGGCAGCGTAGTCGTAATAGCTTCGCGGGACGTCCGAGGGCGCGAAGCTCCGGTAGAAGGCTCGCGTGCGCAAAGTCCTGACCGCGTGCCCATCCATCTCAGCCGATAGTGAGACGTGAAACGGGCCTGGACCACCATGTTCGCGCCCGTAGGCCTCGATGCCGTCTCCCAGCCCCCCCGCGCCAGCAAAAATGTCTACGACGGGGATCGAATTTCTGGATTTCACGGACTGATGACGGTTCAAGGAAAGGTGTGCCAGGATCGCAGGCGATTAGCCTGCTTGTCAAAGGTCTCAGGCCTTGAGACCCGCCAATACCAGGATCCGCCGCGTGGTTTGGTGATATTCAATACAGGGAGCCCGATTGGCGCTAGGCCGTCGGTTGCCGAGGACGAAAACGAAGAGGGGCGTTGAGTCGGGCATGAAGGAACAAGGGAAGGGCGAACTGACGCTCAGGCCGAGCGCGGCTCGGCTTTTGGAGTCCATGCGGGATATCGGCTACTCGTTCGAGAGTGCGCTGGCCGATATCGTGGACAACAGCATTTCCGCAGAAGCGTCGACTATTGACTTGATCAACGATGTTGATGAGGGCTTAGGGCCGTTCTTGGCAATCCTGGATGATGGCCGCGGTATGTCCCCGGACGAACTCACGCGGGCCATGCAGCATGGCAGTCGGAGCCCGCGCGAACAGCGCGATCCTGGCGACTTGGGGCGGTTCGGCCTTGGACTCAAGACGGCCTCTTTTTCACAGTGCCGACGGCTGACAGTGGTTTCGCGCAACGGAGAGCAACTGGCTGGCCGTTGCTGGGACTTGGATCTAGTGGTCGACAGGGACGAGTGGGTCCTCAAGCTATTGGATGACCAAGCCATAGCGGAGCTGCCTTTGGTGGATCGAATTGGTCCATGTGGGACCTTGGTCCTGTGGCAGAAACTTGATCGTCTCGATGCATTAGGTGATCAGCCAGACCAAATCTATACCGCACTCAATACGATGTTCGGAGTGGCTCGACCGCATTTGGCCCTGACATTCCATCGGTTCATCGCGCCAGAGCCAGGGGAAGACACTCGCCGGGTAACGCTGAAGATCAATGGAGCAGAGATCGAGGCGCTGGACCCTTTTGCCAGATTGTCTAGCCCTCGATCTGACTCCCACTCAGTCGAGACTCTTCATTTGGAGAAGGGAAAGATTGTGGTGCAGGCCTTCACGCTTCCACACCATCAGAGGCTTACGAACGAGCAACTTAAGGCGTTGGAGCTTGGATCCAGTTTGGTCGAAACCCAAGGTCTTTATGTCTACCGAGCTAAGCGCCTCATTACTGGTGGGACATGGCTAGGGCTGGCACGACGAGCTGAGCTCACAAAGCTACTGCGTGTTCGGGTAGATGTGCCCACGTCGCTCGACACCCATTGGAGCGTGGACGTGCGCAAATCCAGGGTTCACCCGCCAGCCTCGGTGAGGGCCAAGCTCCGCCCCTTGGTGGCCCGGATGACTGAAAGCGCGCGGCGGCCATACACCTATAGGGGAACCCAGCAGGCAGCTGGTGCAGGCATGTCGTTATGGAACAGAAATGCGCTCCGGGGAAAGGTGAGATATGAGATCAACCGATCTCACCCGCTTATCCTGGATCTGGAAAAGAAAGGCGGTCCGGTCGACATGGAGCCGCTCCTGCTTGCAATAGAGGCATCCCTTCCGCTGGACAGCCTGTTCTCGGACATCGGATCCGATCCGCATGCAATGGCTCAGGCAGACATGGAAAAATCCAGTCTGGAGCAGCTTGTAGCAGCCTTCGTTGAAGCGGTTGTCCCCAATTCTGACTCGATTCCGGCCGCTGTCGCCGAGTCAATGCTGCAAACCCAAGTCTTTGCTGGAAGACCGGAGGCCCGACAGATTTTGCAACGCCTCCGGCGCATCGAGTCGCCCTGATTTGACATGGTCAATGGAATCGATCAATGAGCAACGCTGAACTTCTTGCCCTCGCACGAACCGGAATGTCTGTTCGAGCGCCTTCCTCACCAGATGAGGTTGAGGCCTTAGTGCGCCGAATGTCGGCGGCTCTGCTTGAGCCCGTCGATGACGCGACAATTCGAGAGATCTCGGAGCAGCTGGAGCGCGAGTTCTCGGTGCGCCTCGGGCCTTCGCACACGCTGTCTTCAGGACACCGGCCATGGTTACGCGCCAAAGCTCATGAGATTGATTTTCGTTATTGGCGGCGATACCGCGAATTAATGATGCAGCAGGGCTTTGGCGGAAACGTCGTCAATCGCCTGAACGACATCACCGATGAAATCCTGGATCTTGCGGGCGATCCACTGCGGGAAGGACACTGGTCCCGACGCGGTCTTGTGGTTGGGCACGTTCAGAGCGGGAAAACAGCCAACTATCTAGGGGTAATCAACAAGGCGGCGGATGCCGGCTACAAGCTGATCGTTTTGATCGCAGGTATTCACAGTAACCTTCGGTCACAGACGCAGGAGCGAGTCGACCAAGGATTTGTTGGCCGTGACAGCGACCAAGTTTTAAGCCGGCAGGCCAATGCCACCGCACTTGGAGTTGGACAGATCAACTCATCGTTTACTGCGGCGGCATATACGAGCCGTGGATTGGATTTCTCCAGGAACAGGGCGGACGGGCTTGGTATCTCAATTCACAATCTCGCTCAGCCAGCCATTTTCGTCATCAAGAAGAACCCCTCCATTCTGGGTAATTTAATTGAGTGGCTACAGGGCACGACCGCTGCTGGCGGTCGTCTCGATTTGCCCATGATAGTGATCGATGACGAGGCAGATAATGCGTCAGTCAACATCTCGGCCGACGTAAACAAGCCGAACACGATCAATCGCCTGATCCGAGAGCTTCTGAGCATGTCGACGCGGAATGCCTACATCGGCTACACCGCGACGCCGTTTGCCAATATTTTCATTAATCCGGATACGACGAACGAAGTCCTAGGAAACGACCTGTTCCCACGTGACTTTATTGTGGGCCTTGACGCGCCGAGCAACTACGTGGGTGCTCGGGAATTTTTCCTTGAAGATGAAGGCCAGCAGTTGACGGTGGACCCCCAGGGGACGGAGGAGTGGCTCCCGACGACGCATCCCATCGATACGGAAATTGACGAGCTTCACCCTTCCTTGGTTCAGGCCGTCGATTGTTTCGTTCTTTCTAAAGCGATCCGGATCCTTCGGGGTCAGGCAAATCGCCATCATTCGATGTTGGTAAATGTGTCGCGCTTCACGCGCGTTCAAGCGCAAATCGCAGTCCTGATAGCGACCCGGCTGCAGCTGATGAAGGATGCGATTGAGAACCGGCATGCTTTGCCGAAAGAGTCAGCCCTCCGAGATCCCTTCATGCGGTCACTGCATGAATCTTGGGAGAGTCAGTATCGGCAGGAGCCGGAGTCATGGGATGACATTCAGAGGTCTCTTCACCAAGCAGCGGCAGGGATGTCCGTGGTCGAGATCAACTCGGGAAGGAGCGCGGGAAAGCTCGACTACCGAGCTCACAAAGATGCAGGGCTTAATGTAATCGCGGTCGGAGGAAATTCGCTTTCCCGAGGATTCACGCTGGAAGGGTTGACCATTAGCTACTTCCTTCGCAATACGCAGATGTATGACACGCTGCTTCAGATGGGGCGCTGGTTTGGTTACAGGGATGGGTTCAAATCGCTATGCCGTCTCTATATCAGGCCGGAGGCCCATGACTGGTATTCCTTCATAGCCTCGGCAACTGAAGAGCTGCGCGATGAGATCGGGAGAATGGAGGCGGCCGGATTGACGCCAGAGGCTTTTGGCCTAGCTGTGCGTGCTCACCCGGGTGGTCTGCTTGTCACTGCTCGCAACAAGATGAAATCTGCCAAGGAGATCGTCAGGCAAGTGGGTCTCGCCGAACAGTTGGTGGAAACGACCCTGATCCACGCAGATAGCGTGCCACGGGACTTTAACGTCAAGCGTGCGAGGTCGTTTGTAGACGCGGTCCATAAGAGTGCAAAGAGAATGGGCCGCGTTTCATCAAAAAGTCGGCTATCCAGCCTTCTATTTGAGGAGGTGCCCGTTGAGCACGTATTGAACTTTATCTCCGGATTCGCGACCCCGGCTGCAAACATTGAATTGCAAGCAGCACCTTTGTCCGAATACATCCGCAAGCGTGCGTTTCAGGAGTGGGATGTCGTCGTCGTGTCCAATACTTCGCCGGAACGGGACGAAATACTGTCGATTGACGGGATGGACGTAGGGCTTCAGCGTAGGCGGATGACTATCCGCAAAAACGTTCTGGAAGTTTCCGGGAGAAACAGGCGTGTTGCTTCGAGGGGCGTTGAGCGACTTGGGCTTACGGGCGATGAAGTTGAGGCGGCCGAAAGAAAGCACCAAGAGGATTTGGCAGAGGGAAATGCAGGGAGAACAATTGCGGATCACTACTACCGTGCTCAGCGCAATCGTCCCTTGCTGATGCTGCATTTCTTGGCAGCCAAGAATGAATCTGGGGACAAGGGGAATGAGACGCATGGAAATGTCCACGCGGCGTATGGCATCAGTTTTCCTGGTTTGCGCCAAGGGGAGTCTGAGTCTCGCGTGACCTACATTGTCAATCTCGTAGAGTTCAGGCAGATCTACGGAGATCTTGATGCGGAAGGGGATGAGGATGACGAGCTCAATGAGGACTGATGACCCTTGGTCAGGGATTGCGGCCAGTTCGAACGAGCTTTTGGGGCGGCGAGTTGAGGGGGCTCATCCGTTAGCAATTTACTGGGTATGCAGCGACGACCGCGCACCCGGACTATTGATTCGTGGGATCGACATGACGTCTGTTCCTCGAGCTTTTCCAAAGTTGCGCGGAATCTCGATACAGCTTAGCGCTCCAGATGCACCGCAGCCATTCGCTAGGCTCATACTTCAGAATTCAGATGGGCGCAGTGTATTTCTTGCCCTGTGTCGAGATGTCATCGAATCGTCCGCCGGTGAGCAATCCATATCGCAGGCCACTTCAAGTGTGTTTCTCCGGCTTTCACGTTGGCACTTACTTCTTAGTCGAGCACGTTCGCTCGAGATGGGACCTCCGGAGATTCGTGGCCTTATCGGTGAGCTAATTGTCCTGGAGCGCCTGGTTGATTCAGTGGGGGCAATTGCTGCGCTCCATGCTTGGGTCGCGCCAGATGATCACCCACAGGATTTTGCACTAAATACGTCGATCATCGAGGTAAAGACGAGGGTTTCCGGTGCTCGGCCTCGAGTGCAGATATCTTCTCTAGAACAGCTGGAGTCCGCTCATCTTCCGATCAACTTGGTTGTCGTGGAGTTGGTGCCGAGTTCGGGGTCTTCATCGTTCTCTCTGAACGATATTGTTGACCGCGTCTTGTCACGCTTTGATGAGATTGGTGCGGAAGCTCGGGAAGCTACCGAGGCGGCACTTGCCGCTCGAGGCTACCTGAGGCTCGACGCTTACAGCGTGGAACACTATACGGTGGCCGGTATACGTGCATTTGCTGTCGGAGAGGAGTTTCCTCGACTGATTCGCTCCACCATTAATCACGCTGTTTGTGAAGCCAGCTATGCGCTCGATCTCACGGCGCTTGCGTCCTTTGAGCGGCTGTTGATCGAAGTGATTCCTGAAGGCACGAAAAACTAAGGGGAAGGTTATGGACGAGGAGGTTCAGCGCTACCGGGAGGCGCTGTTGAGTGAGATCCATGCCGATGCTTCTGCAGGCGGCGATTATGTGAGCACTCGCTTCATCGATCGAACCTGCCAGGTACTCGAAAGCGGTGAGGAGTTTGTTGAGTATCACATTTGCAGAGCTCACGGGGTCACCAAGCGTGGTGCCGCCGTCCAGGTCGACGCCTATAGCTTTTCCCAAAGCGACGGGGTCCTTAACCTCATTCTGTGCGCATTTTCTGGTGCAACTGAGCCGGAGCCATTGCTAACGGAAGAGGTGCGCAAATTGGTGCAGTCAGGATTTCGGTTCCTTGAGGGAAGTGTTTACGAGTCTTTGTCTGACCTATGGGATGAAAGTCACCCTGCACATGCGCTCGCAAGGGAGATCTTCTCGTTTGCAACTTCAGATGAGATGTCCAAGGCATCCATCTATGTAATTTCTGATCGACCTCTCGGCACAGCCATAGGCAAGATGCCGGAGCTGTCGCTTGGTGCCAAGGAAGTTGATATCCACTTTTGGGATATTTCGCGTCTTTCACGGATGGAAGCATCAGCAAAAGGGCGTGAGGAGATTGAGATCGATTTTGTCAAGGAATATGGAAGGGGTATTCCTGCGTTGCCCGTAGGCCTAGGAACTGAGAGTCGCTATGACTCTTTCATGTGCGTTATGCCAGGCAGCGTGCTGGCTGGTCTGTATGACCGTTTCGGCGGACGCATTCTCGAGCAAAACGTTCGTGCCTTCCTTGGGGATAGCCGCAAGGTGAACAAGGGCATTCGTGAAACACTGCGTAATGATCCAGGCATGTTCTTCGCCTTCAACAATGGCCTCACGGTTACAGTGTCGGACTTGGAGCTGGACCGAAACTCCGACGGGCAAACCGAGATAACTACTGCGAGAGGCCTGCAGATAGTGAATGGTGGGCAGACCAGCGCTTCCCTCTATTGGGCCCGGAAGGCTGGGATCGACGTTTCGAAAGCATCTGTCCAGATGAAGCTCTCCCGCTTGCCGGAAGAGGGCTTTGAGGATGCGGTTCATAGCATCGCGCGGTTCGCAAATGCGCAAAATGCCGTGTCAGCGTCGGATCTGTTCGCTGGCCACCCCTATTTCAAGCGTCTCGAAACACTGTCACGCAAGACACTCGCGCCGCCCGCGAAAGCTGGGGAGATCAACAGCTATTGGTATTTTGAGCGCACGACTGGTAGCTACAAAGTCGAGGTGAGGAGACTTAGCGGGCTGGCGGCCAAGACGTGGCAGCTGCTCAATCCAAAGAAGCAGGTTCTCACCAAGACGGATATTGCTCGCTATGAAGTAACCTTTGGCTGCCTGCCCCATTCAGTGAGTTCGGGTGCGCAAAAAAATATCGCGGCGTTCGGAAAAATCATCAGTCAAGTTTGGGAGTCAGATCCCACACAATTTGACGACGGCTATTTTCAGCGACTGATTGGGCGGACAATCATCACCCGCGCAGTCGATGTGCTGATTCCGGCGCAGAAGTGGTATCCGGGCTCAATAGTTCGGCCTCTTTCCAGTTACACCCTTGCCCTTATGAGCTCGCGAATGCGGGCTGCCGCCCTTCAGCCCGACTATCAGTCGATTTGGCGGGCACAGAAAGAGCCAGCGACGTTCATCGATGAGGCGATGAAGATTGCGGAACAAGTGCTTCCCTTGCTTCAGGAGATCCCTGAGCATCTGGTCCGAAATCGATTGATCACCGAGTGGGTGAAGAGGGAAGCTTGCTGGGCAAGAGTTGAAGGAAGTGACATACACCTGAGCGATGCGTTTCTCTCCACCTTGGTCCCCGAAGTCCGGGCAGCTAAATGTTCGTCAGACTGGCGGTCGAATGCGTATTCCATTTGGTCGGACGGCGGCTGGAAGCGCCTTTGTGACTGGAACAAGCCCCTCAATGTGCTAACCCCTGGCGAAGTCGAGGTAGTTGAGTGGGCAGCGATCGCATCTGAGTTTAAGCCTAGGGGGTTCCGGCTCGATAAGTTAAAAGAGGCTTGGCAGAGGGCCGTCAAACAGGGATTTGTCTAGAGAGGGCGAGGGCGGTTCAAACAGAGTGGCTGCTTGGCGGCAGCTGCACGCTGCCTTACGATAACCTCGACCATACCGGTCATCCGACAGGGGACGATTATGGCAACGCGTACCACGATCCGAACTGGCAAGAACGGTAAGACGAGTATCTCCACTCGAACCAAGACCTCCAACGGCAGCATTACTCGTACGACGAACTCCAAGGGTAAGACGCGCACAACGGTGACCACCCGTTCCGGCAGCACCACCCGGACACGCGTCTACTGAGATTCGCCCAAGCGCAGCCTCGCCCGATCTTGGGCGAGGCACGCGTCGACGCCCCCTGGCGTGAAAGCCGGCCGGGACGAGCTTCATTGCGCGTTCCCGTAAGCATCCGTCATCCTGAGATGATCCGTGCATGAGCCAAGGAATTTTGCGACTTCGACGTGACGGCGGCGAGCCCGAACGCTACGAAGCTCAAATAGATACCTGGGACAATCCCGATGGTGGGGCGTTCTATGAGATCTATTTCAGCGGTGCTGGCGAAGAGGGAATGTTCAGCGGATCCTGCCAGTTGGAAAGGGTCGGAAAGTGGAAGTACGAAGGCATAGGCCGCTGGCGGGATGAAAATTTAGGTGATTTCTACAACAGCTCTGTCAAGGCGGAGCTGAAGCTCGTTGGCAAGCTACTTGTTCTGGAAGGTCACTGGTTTGACCATGACGACCTTCCGGGCCCCTACGATCTTTACATTGAGATCGAAAACCGCTGAGACTCGGAGTCACACGTAATCTAGTGCGATCGGCGCCGAGATCAACTCCGGTCAGGTGCTCTCTCGTCTGACGTGGTCGTGACGCAAACAGGCAGTTTGCCTTGTGTGTATGGCTGAGCGGGATTCTTTAGAACAGAGTGCATCGGTTCGAGACGGGTTGGTCCCGACCGTTCCTGAAATTCCAGCCCGACAACTTCGCGCACCCGCTCTAGTATCGAGTGATCTTCTACTCGCTACTACGAGGTACGCATGGCTGTATATCACTTGATTTCAATCAACGAGGACCAGCTCCGGGACTGGCGCGGTGATCATGATGAGCTTCTCCGCAACGTAGGGTCAGCGGTCGTGCTGGCTTGCTTGGATCCCACGTCGCAGAGCGTGATCATTCGTGACGCCACCTTGGATTCGACGGGCGAGGGCGACGGGGCGTCAATCAGTGTCAGTCATATCGACCAGCATGAGGGTGGCAACTTCGCCGTCTGGGCATGGGCTGCTGGCGATTCGGTATGCGTGGCTGGCCTCGCGGACGAGGAGCTTGAGACGCTGGGTAAGCTCGTGGAGGCTGTTCGGCGGAGTAGGGCCGGTGCCGGTAATGAGGCTGCGGATCATCCTTGACCGCCCAGCCGACTTTCGAGAGGGAATCTGCTACTTTGATCAGCGACACCGGGGTGCTGCACTACCGAGCTTTCACGATTTCTAACCCATTGATTGCTAAGGGTATGAGTCTTTGAGAAATCGGGCAACGCGCAAGCACCCCTAAGCGCTTGATCCTGTGGGCGTCGGTCGTGGGTTCGAATCCCGCCGTCCCGACCAATTCGGCAACAAGACAGGAAAACGGCGCCCTTGGGCGCCGTTTTTTTACCGGTACGGAGCGCGTGCTTGCCGCGGCTCTCTGCGCGCCCTTCCTGCGAACGCCGCCGGGATCTCAATAAAACACGCGACGGTTTGTCGTTCGGGAACAGCTCGCGACGCGGGTACACGCCATATCCCGGTCGATCCGGCATCCAGCCATCCTCAGCGCGGCACCATATCCCGGCCCACCCGCTTGAGGTGCTGATCCACGTACATGGCGGCTGCATCTGCGTCGCCACAGATGATGGCCTCGTAGATCAGGCGATGTTCGGACGCGTAGAGTTGTACCCGCCTGGCCTCGTAAATGCCCTCGTCCTTCAGGCGCTTCCACAGCGGCTGGTCCATGCTGTGGGCGACGACATCGGCGACTTTTTCCAGCAGCGGATCGCCAGTCATGGCGGCAAGGCGGTGATGGAACAGGCGGTCGCTTTCATTCCATAGCGCGCACTGCCCGGGATCGGCGATATCCGTGATGGAATCCATCTGCGCCAGATAATGCTCGGCCAACGCATCGGGCTGTGCCCGTTGCGCTGCGCGCCGGGCGATGGCGGGTTCAAGGATGCGGCGAAGATCCAGCGTGGATGCCGGGCTGAAATCGGGATCCGTATCGGCGGCATGGTTGGCCGTGGCTGCCACCAGCAACTCCATGGCGTCGGTACTCACATAGGTACCGGCATTCCGGCGCGTGATCACCAGGCCCTGGTTCTGCAGCGCACCGATGGCTTCACGGACGGCTGGACGTCCAACCCGGAAGCGGGTGGAGAGTTCACGTTCCGATGGCAGGCGATCTTCCGCGCCGAACTGGCCGTTGCGGATGCCGGTGCGGATGCGCTCGGCCACCTGTTCGTAGATCTGCTTGGGGCGAAAGGTGTCGCCCGCCATGACTCTTGCCTTGGTCATATCGATCCCCGTGGTCCCTTTGGCGATACCCCGTCGTTATGTCCGACAATATGACCAAAAATTGGTAGGATGAATAGCCACTTTGGCCTCCATGTGATCCACCGGGGAGAGGGGATGAAGCCGGGTCAGTTCATCAGTACCGTGGAAGTGCACGCGGCCGGGGAGCCGTTCCGGATCGTGACAGGCGGCTGGCCCAGGCCGCAGGGGCGCACCATCATGGAGCGGCGCGCATGGTTGCTGGCGCACACTGATCACCTGCGCCGGGCGCTGATGCTCGAGCCGCGCGGTCATGCGCAGATGTACGGGGGCTACCTCACCGATCCGGTGAGCGAACATGCCGATTTCGGCATCATCTTCATGCACAACGAGGGCTATAGCGATCACTGTGGCCACGGTGTGATCGCGCTGGCTACGGCGGCCGTTGAACTCGGCTGGATAGAGCGGACGTCGCCGGAAACGCGTGTGGGCATTGATGCGCCTTGCGGATTCATCGAGGCCTTCGTGGCATGGGATGGCGAACACGCCGGCCGGGTGCGTTTCGTCAACGTGCCGTCGTTCATCTGGCTGCGCGATGCCGTGGTCCAGACGCCGACCTTTGGCGACGTGCATGGCGATATCGCCTTCGGCGGCGCGTTCTATTTCTATGTGGCGGGAAAGCCCTTCGGCCTGACGATCCGCGAGGCCGAGGTGGAGCGACTGACCCAGTTTGGCGACGAGGTGAAGCGTGCCGCCAATGCCGCGTACAAGGTCGTGCATCCGCATGTTCCCGACATCAACCATATCTACGGCACCATCATTGACAACGAGCCTCGCCATGCGGGCTCCACGCAGGCCAATTGCTGCGTGTTCGCCGATCGAGAGGTGGATCGGTCACCCACCGGCTCCGGCACGGCGGGGCGCGTGGC
Organism: Dyella japonica A8; assembly: GCF_000725385.1. Taxonomy (NCBI): domain Bacteria; kingdom Pseudomonadati; phylum Pseudomonadota; class Gammaproteobacteria; order Lysobacterales; family Rhodanobacteraceae; genus Dyella; species Dyella japonica. Next base: position 2,055,443 of record NZ_CP008884.1, read on the forward strand.
GCAGCTGTTCCTGCGGGGTGCGCTGCAGCGGCACGAAACGCTGGTCAATGAATCCATCATCGGCACGATCTTTCACGGGCGTGTGCTGGAGGAGACGCGCGTGGACCACTTCGATGCCGTGATTCCGGAGATTGAAGGCGATGCCTACGTCTGCGGCTTGTGCCACTGGCTGATCGACGAACGCGACCCGCTGGCGCACGGGTTCCTGGTGCGCTGACGGCACCCGCAGCGGGAAGGGCTTGCCCGGCATTTGTGCCGATTTCGTCATCTCTCCATCGAAATTTCGCTCAAGACGCGATGCACGACAACGCCAATACTGGATGAGGTCAGCGCGCAGGGGAGCCGCGTGGCGGTTGCGTTGCACGACGAACGAGCCATCGACCGATGGCTTATCTCATCTCGAATGGGGAGCGTGGACATGTTGCGACCAGCAATGCTGTCGAGGGGAGTGGTGTTGGCGTGTCTGGGGCTGGCTTGCGCCGGCACGGCGGCCGGCGCGATGGCCGCCGGGGGCACGGCTGCCGGTGATGCGGCGGTGGCACCGGCGAATCGCGTGCTTGCCAAAGGCGTGGCGCTACGAGCGGGCGAACAGGCGACCGTGTTGGGCGCGAATGCGCCGATTCGCGTCAACGTTGTGCTGAAGATGCGCCAGACGGCCGAGCTGGAGCAGGTGGCCGGCCTGGTGCGCGCGCATGTGAGGCAGCCGCTGACGGACAGCGAGCTGGCTTCCCGTTACCTGCCGGCTCACGGCGATGCCATGCGCGTCGCCGGCTTCCTGCGTGCGAACGGCTTCAGTCAGGTCTACGTGTCGAAGGACAACATGATCGTCTCGGCGTCGGGCACGGAGGCGAACGTGCAATCGGCGTTCCAGACACGTCTTTACAGCGTGCAGCGGGGCGACAAGGCAGGGGTGGCCAACGTCGATGCCGTTCAGATTCCTTCGTCGCTGAGCGACGTGGTGAGCGCCGTGCACGGCCTGCGCTCGTTCCAGGAGCGCGGCGTATCCGGCGCCAAGGTGGCCACGATGATCAAGGGCCACTCGTACGGGAAGGACAGGGGCGTGCCCGGGACGCAGTCGACCGCCGGCACCGTGGCCTGCCAGGAGTGCGTGCACGCACCGATGGATCTTCCGTCGCTGTATGGCGCCAGCAATCTCGCACCCGCCAGCGGACAAAAAGTGGCGGTGATCGGCGTGGGCGACCAGGGCAACACCACGTACCTCTACCAGACCTGGGCCAGCGCCTATGGTTTCAGCAACATTCCGCTCAACGTGACCTACCCGACCGGTTACACCCCCGGGGACTACGAGGCGCAGACAGAAGCCGTGCTCGACGTCGACGCCGTGGCCACCATGTCCGGCGGCCTCCAGGAAATCGACTTCTACTCCGCGCCGTCAACGAATCTGGATGACGAGCTGGCGGCGGTGACAGCGGCCATCAACGACAACCGGTCGACCATCTCCCTCTCGTTCGCCGCTACCTGCGACGCGGACATCGGGCAGGATCTTCGCGGCAGCTGGGATCAGGAACTGACCGCGGCGGTGGCCAAGGGCATCACGGTATTCGCCATCACCCAGGATGACGGCGGCCACCCGGGTTGCGCGGGCGGTGAAAGCTCGACGGGCTTTCCCGGCAGTTCGCCCTACGTAGTGTCGGTTGGGGCATCCACGGTCTACAACTCGGCAAACTCCTATGCGGCCTATGACCACGAGACCCTGTGGCAGGGCAGCGAGAGTGGGCCGGCCGCGACCGAACCGCGTCCCTACTATCAGGATGGCGTGGCGTCCGTGGTCGGTGCCCGGCGCGGCACGCCGGATTTCGTCATGGACGGTGATCCGAACACGGGGTTGTGGATCATCATCGGCGGCTACGACAGCACTGGCACCTATCAGACGCAGTGGGCCGTCTACGGCGGCACCAGCCTCGCGGCTCCGCTGCTGGCGGGAACCTATGCGCGTCTGTTGCAGAGCGGCATCCAGCCGTACTTCTGGCAGCAGACCTTCTACGACATTGGCGTGGGGCAGGTGAATGCCACTCACGGCGACTGCCTCACCTGCTACCACCTACTGACCGGCGGCTCCAACGGCGCGTACTCGGTGGTGCCTGGCAAGTACAACCAGGCGTCTGGCTGGGGTTCCTGGAACGCCGGTGCGCTTGCCACGGGCATGCAGTACCAGCGGTGATCCGGAACCGGCCTTCTTCTTTCAGGCGGGGCCGCAAGCAATCGTGGCACCGGCGTGATCAGCCGGTGTCGCCTTCAGGGGACCACGAAGTTCGTGTGTTCGCTCGTCATCCCCCGAGAGTTCCTCCCGCTCTCGATCCCTCACGGGGATTCGCGGGGATGACGTGTTTTTTTGCCATCGGGAGGGTGCTGGAAAGACGTCCAGATGGCTGGATGGTTGCCGTCTGGCGCAATCAGCGGGTTAATGGCGGCGGGCTGGCCACACCAGTCCGCCCGATGCTTGGGCAAGCCGGTAGGCTTTTTGGGGAGAAGTGGATGCGTTGGTTCGTCTTGTCAGGTTTCTTGTTGTTGTCGTGGCTGGCGGCTGGCATATCGCCGATACGTGCCGAGGCCGCGCCGCCGGAGCCGCCCCGGCAGCCCAATGGGCTGGCCCTTGTACCTCCCATGGGCTGGAACTCGTGGAATCACTTCGGTTGCGACATCAGCGAAAAGACCATTCGCGCGGCCGCGGACGCCATGGTGCGTACGGGCATGAAACAGGCCGGTTATGCATACGTGGTGATTGACGATTGCTGGCAGGGTGAGCGCGACGGCGAGGGCAACATCACGGCCGATCCTGCGCGCTTTCCTTCCGGTATCAAGGCGCTGGCCGATTACGTCCACGCGCGCGGCCTGAAGTTCGGCATCTATTCCGATGCGGGGTCGAAGACCTGTGCAGGCCGTTCCGGCAGCCGGGGTCATGAGTATCAGGATGCACGGCAATATGCGGCGTGGGGAGTGGATTACCTCAAGTACGACTGGTGCTCCACGTACACGCAGGACGGCAAATCCTCTTACCAGGTGATGAGCGATGCGCTGCGTGCCTCGGGGCGTCCCATCGTGTTCAGCCTGTGCGACTGGGGCACCAACAAACCCTGGTTGTGGGGACAGAACATCGGCAACCTCTGGCGCACCTCGGGCGACATCTACGACGGTTGGGAAAGTCGCGAAGGCCACTACAACGGCATGACCAATATCCTGGACCGGCAAGCCGGGCTGGAAAGCTATGCGGGCCCCGGCCACTGGAATGACCCGGACATGCTCGAGGTAGGCAACGGTGGCATGACCCAGGACGAATACACGGCGCAGTTCAGCCTGTGGTCCGTGCTGGCCGCGCCTCTCATCGCAGGCAACGACCTGGCGAACATGAGCGGGCCGACCCGATCGATCCTCACCAATCGCGAGGTCATCGCAGTTGACCAGGACGAACTCGGCGTACAGGGGCGTCGTGTGTTCAAGGACGGTGACCGGGAGGTCTGGGTCAAGCCGCTCAAGGGCGGTGGGCGTGCGGTGGTGTTGTTCAACCGTGGTGCGAAGGCCAGTCAGATCGCCGTGGATTGGGACATGCTCGGTTATCCGCGCGAGACCTCGATGCAGGTGCGCGATCTCTGGCAACACAAGAACCTGCCGGGCACGAGCGAGCGCTTCGCGACGGAAGTTCCTTCGCACGGTGTCGTGATGGTTCGCATCAGTCGCTGATGCGCAACCTGCCGCGCCTCACAAACGGGCTTGATGGATTTCTGCATGAGGAATGACGGGTGAATCGATTGCGTGTGCTGGTGGCCATATGGTTGGCCTGGATCACGGTTGTGGGGGTGCTTCACGCGGATTCTTCTCCGCCGCGACCACCACGGACCGCCAACGGACTGGCGTTGACGCCGCCCATGGGCTGGAACACGTGGAACCGGTTTGGTTGCACGATCAATGAAACGCTGATCCGCCAGGCGGCCGACGCCATGGTCAGCTCGGGCATGCGCGATGCCGGCTATGTGTACATCGTCATCGACGATTGCTGGCAGGGCGAGCGCGATGCGAAGGGAAATATCCAGCCTGATGCCCAGCGCTTTCCCTCGGGCATGAAGGCGCTGGGTGATTACATTCACGCGCAAGGGCTCAAGTTCGGCATCTATTCCGACGCCGGCAAGCTCACCTGCGGCAAGCGCCCCGGCAGCCTGGGGCACGAGTATCAGGATGCACTCACCTATGCCTCATGGGGTGTCGATTACCTCAAGTACGACTGGTGCTCCACCTATACGCAGGATGCGCGCTCAACCTACGAGACCATGAGCGACGCGTTGCGGGCCACAGGGCGCCCCATCGTATTCAGCATCTGCGAGTGGGGCCTCAACAAGCCCTGGTTGTGGGGAGAGACCATCGGCAACCTCTGGCGCACCACCGACGATATCTACGACCACTGGGAAGGTCGGCATGGGTTCGAACACAGCGTGATGGACATCCTCGACCTCCAGGTCGGCCTGGAAACCTATGCCGGCCCTGGGCACTGGAACGACCCGGACATGCTGGAGGTGGGCAACGGCAAGATGACGCTGGAGGAATACAAATCCCACTTCAGCCTGTGGGCCGTGCTGGCTGCGCCCTTGATGGCAGGCAACGACCTCGCCAACATGAGTGCGGATATCAAGACCATCCTCACCAACGGCGAGGTCATCGCGGTCGACCAGGATCCCCTTGGCATCCAGGCCAGCCGCGTTGCCAAGCATGGCGACTACGAGGTGTGGGCCCGCCCTCTCAAGGGTGGTGGTCGCGCGGTCGTATTGCTCAACCGCAGCGCATCCACCCATGCGGTGACCGTGACGTGGGATGACCTGCACCTGCCTGCCAACTTGCGCCTGAAAGTGCGTGACCTGTGGGCGCACAGGGATCTTCCGGAAGCTAGCGGCCGGTTCTCAGCGGATGTTCCGTCGCATGGCGTGGTGATGCTTCGGATGGAATGAGTTGCCAGGCTTGCATGGCAATGCATGCTTGCCATGGGCGGTTTCGCAACGTGGCACAAGAATGAAACGTGCAGACGAGGGCGGGGCGTTAGTGATAACGCCCCGCCTTTTTTTGCGTGCAGGTGGGAAGGCACATGGAGCGGGCGACGATCACGCGCATGGGCAACGCGCTCATCGGATTCCGGGCGGCTGGCAACCCCCGAAGATCCTCACCCTCGTCATTCCGGCGCAGGCCGGAATCCAGTAGCCGCAGTACACGGCTTTCGCAGCAAGGCCGCACACCTGACGCTATCGCGACCACCAGGCAATCCGTCTACTGGATTCCGGCCTGCGCCGGAATGACGTCGTGCAGGTTTGCTGGCGGATCCTGGCCTTGCGCTTCGTTGGTTCAAAAAAAATTATGCAGTAATCCGCATGCTCAAAATAAAAGGCTGTCTAGACGTCCATCACGCCGAGTAGACAGCATTAGCCACGCACACGTCGCGGCTTTCGGCGTGCATCGGTGAATCGTGACGAGTTCGCGGGGATAGAGCGGATGTTTCCGCTCCACAGCCTGTTGCTTCGCTCCTGAAGAGCTGTGCGCTCGACCGGTACTTCGCCGCGCCGCGCTTATGCCGCTTTCATCAGGCAGCTACCTGTCTGCGATGTCTCAGGCGCCGTGGCGAACCGGCCATGGCTTGCAGTTGGCAAAGCGAAGCATGGCCCATGGGGATGAGGCCTGCGGTCTTCTCTGACAGATGTCTTTGACAGAAACAACGTGTCCACCACGGGATATTGGGGAGAAAAATGAAGTATTCGAAACTCACGGCCGCCATCGTGGCGGCCATGGCGCTCGGCTGTGCGCAAATTCATGCCACGGATGCCGTATCGGGGCCGTCGCCGCAGGATACAAACACTGATTCGTCCAGTGACGCGCCGAAGGCCGACGCCAAGAAGAAGGCCGAGCGACTCGATACGGTGATCGTCAGCGGATCGTTGATCAACAACGCACAGATCCAGACGGCCACGCCGACCTTCACCATCACGGCGAAGGACATCGAGGCGCGTGGCTTCAACAGCGTCGCCGAAGTACTCCAGAACTCCGTGTTCGCCACGGGCACCGTGCCGGGCTCGCAAACGCCCGGCTTCAACCAGGGTTCGCAGACCTTCAGCTTCTACGGGTTGAATCCGGAGTACACGTTGACGCTGCTCGACGGCAAACCGATCACGCAGTTCGGACAGCTCTACGGTGGCGTGAGTGACTTCACCAATATCGGCAATATTCCCCTGAGCATCATCGACCACATCGACATCCTCCCCGGTGGCGGTTCGTCGATCTATGGCTCGCAGGCGATTTCGGGGGTGGTGAACATCATCACCAAGGAGCATATGGATGGTGCCGAAGTCAGCGTGCGCACCGGCAACTACAGCCTTGGCGGCGGCGCGAACCAGCGCATGTCCCTGGCGTTCGGGCACAAGTTCGGCGATCTCGACGTGCTTGGCACGCTGGAGTTCTTCAACCAGTCGCCCGCGTGGTATTACCAGCGCGACCTGACATCGGCGGCGCCGCGTCCCATCATCGTGGCGGCCATGTGGGACTATGGTGTCGGCTACGCCGGGCCGACGACGTTCCAGGCGCCGCCCAATGGTTGCGGCGCCATCAGCAACCTGTTCGGTGGCACAACGGCGCTGGTGAGCCGCACCAATGGGTCCTTCTGCGGCTCGCCGAAAACCTTCAGCTACGGCACGTTCATCAACCAGGATCGCAGCTATAGCGGCACGCTCAAGCTGCGCTACAAGCTAAATGACAACGTGCGCCTCTACGCGGACTTACTGACGAGCTGGCAGCAGCAGAAGTTCACCGCGGGCATCGCCTACAACTGGTGGGGGCCGAACGATCTCCCAGGTGGCGTGATCGAGGATGCCACGACGCAGCATGTGCTCTTTCCCGAGCGCTTCTTTGCGCCCGAAGAAGTGGGCAACAGCAACTACAACGGCCTGGTGCGCCAGAACGACCTGATGTACCAGGGTGATATCGGCGCCAACGGCAAGTTCGGCGAATCGGACTGGAACTGGGATGTGTACTACCTGCGCTCCGGCGAGCGTACGACCGATGTCAGTCCGTTGCATCCGGCCGCAGCCGTGGACAGCTTCTTCGAGTCCATGCTGGGACCGGTCGTCGGGGTGGATCCCAACACCGGCTACAACATGTACCACCCCAATTACGCGGCGTTCTACAAGCCGATTTCCACCGCGCAGTACAACAGCTTCACCACCAACATCAACGCGCTGTACAACACCTGGATCAACAACTTCCGCGGCACCATCAGCAACGACAGCCTGTTCCACCTGCCGGGTGGCGACGCCGGGTTCGCGTGGACGGCCGAAGGCGGCAACCAGGCCTGGTATGCCCCGGTGAACCAGATGGTGGCCGACGGGTTGATCTGGGGTAATACCGGCGTGTCCGGTGGCGGTCAGCGCGATCACTACGCATCGGCGTTCGAATTGAACATGCCGGTGCTGTCGCAGCTCACTGTCGACCTGTCGGGCCGCTACGATCGCTACACCATCTCGGACGGGTCGCCCAACAACAAGTTCACCTACAAGGTGGGCCTGGAATATCGTCCCTTCAGCACGCTGCTGGTGCGTGGCAACTACGCCACCGGTTTCATCGCGCCGGATATGTCGTCGATCTTCCTTGGCCCCTCGGGCCAGTACAACAGCGTGACGGACTACTATCTTTGCGCGACGCAGGGTGGCGGGCAGGACTGTTCCGCCGGCTACACCGAGGGCGTGAAGATCAACGTGCTGCCGAACAAGAAGCTGCAGCCCACCAATTCGTCCAGTTTCAGCTTCGGCACGGTGTGGTCGCCCATCAACAACCTGAGCCTGAGCGCGGACTACCTACACATCTCGATCAACAACGAGATCCAGCTGCAAAGCGCGGACATGCTGATGCGGCAGGAGTCGCAGTGCCGGCTGGGCCAGCTGCCGTCTGATTCGGCCATCTGCCAGAACGCCTATGCGCAGATTACCCGCAGTCCGTACACCGGCCAGGTCACGAATCTGGACCTGTACTACATCAACATCGCCAATGAGGTCACCGACTCGGTGACGGCGCAGGCGAAGTATGTGTTCAACCCTTCGCGCATCGGCACGTTTGCGGTGCAGGTTGACTACAACGATATGCTTAAGCATTCCTACCAGGAGTATCCGGGTACGACGCCGATCAACCAGCTCACCAACCCCCTGTGGAGCACGGAGTTCAAGGACATCACGACGGCGTCGCTGAGCTGGTCGTGGCACGACACATGGCGCAGCACGCTGTACATGCATCGCTACAGTCCGACGCCAAATTACTACGCATTCACCTACGGACCGGACTACCCGGGTGCGGGCACCTTGCCGCCATGGTTCATCTACAACCTGAGCGTGGGTTACTCGCCGACCAAGGACCTGGACTTCTCTGTGATGGTGAACAACCTGTTCAACACCTTGCCACCGCAGGATCCCGGCTACCGCAAGAGCCGCACCTTTCCTTACTTCAACAACTACAACTACAACATCTACGGGCGCCAGATCATGTTGCAGGCCACCTATCGCTTCGGCGGCAGTCACTGACGCTCTCGGTATTTCCTCCGCGTCACTTTTGCGGAGGGCATGAAAAAGGCCAGCACGTGACGTGCTGGCCTTTTTCGATTCGGTGCCATGGAACGCCGGGACACCCCGGCGGACCTGGCCTCTCAGTACAGCACGCGGCTGCGCAGCGTTCCCGGAATGGCGGCGAGCTGGTCCTTGAGTGCGGCGGATTGTTTCTCGTCGGCAGCCACGTCGATCACCACGTAACCCACCTCGCTGTCGGTCTGCAGAAACTGGGCGTCAATGTTGATGTTACCGGCGGAGAACAGCTCGTTGATGCGCGAGAGCACGCCCGGCACGTTGCGGTGGATGTGCAGCAGGCGGCGGCTGCGGGGGTGCTCCGGCAGCGAAACCTCGGGGAAATTCACCGCCGAGAGGGTAGAGCCATTGTCGCTGTAGCGAACCAGCTTGGCCGCCACTTCGATGCCGATGTTGTCCTGCGCCTCCAGCGTGCTGCCACCGATGTGCGGGGTGAGGATGACGTTGTCCATGCCCACCAGCGGCGATACGAAGGGATCGTCGTTGCCCTTCGGCTCCGCCGGGAATACATCCACGGCCGCGCCGGCCAGGTGCTCCGAGCGCAGCGCCGCGGCCAGCGCGTCGATATCCACCACCGTGCCGCGCGAAGCATTGATCAGCACCGAGCCCTTGCGCATGTGCGACAGCTCGCGCGTGCCGATCATCAGCCGGGTCGACGGCGTCTCGGGGACATGCAGGGTCACCACGTCGGCGCGTTCCAGCAGGTCCTCCAGGCTGTCCGCCGCACGGGCGTTGCCCAGCGACAGCTTGGACTCGATGTCATAGAAGATCACGCGCATGCCCAGGCTCTCGGCCAGTACGCCGACCTGGGTGCCGATGTGGCCATAGCCGACGATGCCGAGCACCTTGTCGCGGACCTCGAAGCTGCCTGCCGCCGACTTGGTCCAGCCGCCGCGATGACACAGCGCGTTCTTCTGGGGAATGCCGCGGAGCAACATAATAGTTTCAGCGATAACCAATTCCGCCACGCTGCGCGTATTGGAGTAGGGGGCGTTGAAGACCGGAATGCCGAGCCGCTGGGCGCTGGCCAGGTCCACCTGGTTGGTGCCGATGCAGAAGCAGCCCACGGCAATCAGACGTTTAGCCTGCTGAAGCACCTCGTCCGTCAGGTGGGTGCGGGAGCGGATGCCGACGATGTGCGCCTCGGCGATGCGGGCCTTCAAATCCGCTTCCGGCAAGGCTTTTTCGTGGTATTCGATCTGGCTGTAGCCAGCGCGGTGGAAGCTTTCGACGGCACTGCGGCTGACGCCTTCCAGCAGGAGCACCTTGATGTCTTGTTTCGGGAACGAGGTCTTCATGGGCCATGGCGCGGTGGATGACCCCCTCACTATGCCAGACCTTGAAGCGCTTTTGCGGCATCGCAACACTGGACGATGCAAGGCGGCGCTGGCAGGCTTGGCGGACGCCTATGGGAATGCCTCATGACTGACGCTCGACTGGCCGGGCTCGCCGCCCGCCTGCCCAATCTCCGGCTGCTGACCGACCCGGCCGACCTGGAACACTACGGTCGCGACTGGACGCGGCGATGGACACCCGCGCCGCTCGCCATCGCCTTGCCTGGCGAACTTGCCGAGGTGCAGGGCATCGTGCGGTGGGCCAATGAGCACGGCGTGGCCCTGGTTCCGTCGGGCGGCCGTACCGGCCTTTCCGGTGGCGCGGTGGCGGCCACCGGCGAACTGGTGCTGAGCCTGGAGCGCATGAACCGCGTGCTCGGCTTCGATGCCGTGGATCGCACGCTTACCGTGCAGGCAGGCATGACACTGCATGCCGTGCATGAGGCAGCGAAAGAGCACGCGCTGATCTATCCGGTGGATTTCGCCGCACGCGGTTCCTGCTCGATTGGCGGCAACATCGCCACCAATGCAGGTGGCATTCGTGTGATCCGCTATGGCAACACGCGTGAGTGGATTGCCGGCCTCACCGTCGTCGCCGGCAATGGCGAACTGCTGCGGCTCAATCGTGGACTGATCAAGAACTCCAGCGGCTATGACCTGCGCCAGTTGATGATCGGTTCGGAAGGCACGCTCGGTGTCGTGGTGGAAGCTACGTTGCGCCTTACCGACCCGCCGCCGCCGTCGCAGGTGATGCTGCTGGCGTTGCCGGGCATGGACGCGCTGATGGAGGTATTTGCGCTGTTCCGTTCGCGGCTCACCCTGCAGGCCTTCGAATTCTTTACCGATGCGGCCCTGCGTCATGTACTGGCGCACGGCGCGCAGCGAGCCATCGATGGCGAGCATCCGTACTACGTGGTGACTGAGTTCGATGCCGACGAGGCATCGCAGGACGCCGTGCTGGCGGCTTTTGAACAGGGCGTGGAGCGCGGCTGGATCAACGATGGCGTGATCGCGCAGAGCGAAGCGCAGGCGGCGGCGCTGTGGCGTCTGCGCGAGGGCATTACCGAAAGCCTGGCGCCGCATAAACCGTACAAGAACGATATCTCGCTGCGCATCAGTGCGCTGCCGTTGTTCCTGCAGGAGATCCAGGCGCTGCTTGGCCGCGAGTATCCACACTTCGACGTGGTGTGGTTTGGACATATCGGCGACGGCAACCTGCATATCAACGTATTGCGGCCGGAGAACCTCTCCGAGGGGGACTTCATCAAGCAATGCGAGCAGGTGACGAAGTTGCTTGCCGATACGTTGCAACGCCACGGGGGAAGCATTTCCGCCGAGCATGGCATCGGGTTGGTGAAGCGTGCCTACCTGGGCAGTACGCGCAGTGAGGCGGAGATTGCCCTGATGCGCGGGGTGAAGCAGGCCTTCGACCCGAAGGGTTTGCTGAACCCGGGGAAGTTGTTCGTTTGATTGGATAGCACCCGGTGGCTCAAGACCTCGACGAAAGTCAGTCGCTTCCTCACCGTCATTCCCGCGAAAGCGGGAGGCGTCCTTCAACAGCCGAAGGGCTGGTCATCCAGTGCCTTTTAATCAAAAGAGCGAAAAGTCGCTGGATTCCCGCTTTCGCGGGAATGACGGTGAGGGAGAGTGGACGGTGAGGGGGGAGTGGACGGTGAGGGCGAGTGGGCTGTGAGGGGGAACAGATGGTGAAGGGCCTTGGGGGGGGAGGGGCGATGAGGGGCGGAGGCGATGAAAGCAAATGGGTCTGAACCAACCTAAGCAAGGCCTAAGTCATCCAGCGCATGCTCTGGGGACCGAGCCACCCAAAGGTCACCCCTCATGCAACGACCCATTCGCAATATCCTTGCTCTTGCGCTGTTCGCCGCCTGCTCTTCGCATGCCTTGGCCGCCCCGCAGGCAGCCCCGCTCCAGGTGATTTCGCGCCTGCCGCTGGGCGGAACGGGCGGCTGGGACTACCTCAGTTTTGACGAGCAGCACCGCCACCTGTTCGTGACGCGCGGCGACCGCGTGGAAGTGGTGGACGTGGACCAGAACAAGCGCATCGGCACCATCCCGGGTACGCAAGGCGTGCATGGCGTGGCACTGGATCCGGCTTCGCATCGCGGCTACACCAGCAACGGCCAGTCGGCCTCCGTGACGGTGTTCGACCTCAACACGCTCGCCGTGGTCACCACCATCAAGGGCACGGGCGACAAGCCCGATGCGATCGCCTACGACCCCGCGTCGAAGCATGTCTTCACCTTCAACGGCAAGGGCAAGTCCTTCAGCGTGATCGATCCGGCGAACAACAACGTGATCACGACGGTGCCGCTGTCGGGCAAGCCGGAATTCGCCGTGACGGACGACGCGGGCCATATCTTCGTGAACAACGAAGACACCGCCGAACTGATGAAGATCGACACCGCGACGAACAAGGTGGCCGGCACCTGGAAGCTTGGCACCTGCGAGTCGCCGTCCGGCCTGGCTATCGATCGCAAGCATCACCGGCTCTTCTCGGTCTGCGACAACAAGCAGATGGTGGTGAGCGACGCGGAGGCCGGCAAGGTGGTCGCCAGCGTCGCCATCGGCGAAGGCCCGGATGCGGTGGCGTTCGACGAGGCCACGGGCATGGCGTACAGCTCCAACGGCGAGAGCGGCAACATCACCGCCGTGCATCAGGACGACGCGGACCACTACAGCGTGACCGCCACCATCACCACCCAGCCGAGTGCCCGCACGCTGGCGCTCGATCCCAAGCTGCACCGCCTGTACCTGTCGGCCGCCACGCTGGCGGGGCCTGCACAGGAAGGCCACCATCCGGCCATCAAGCCGGACAGCTTTACCGTGCTGACGGTGGGCGCGCCGTAAGGCGCCAGCGGTGCTCCGGCGGCGGGGTGGGGCGCGTCCCCATCCGCCGCCGGATGGCTCGGGCATAGGGGGATGGCGTGTTAGCCTAATCAGCCGTCCCCATTCGCTTCAGGAGCCCCAGCATGTCGCAGGAACATCGCACCCTGTACCCCGAGATCGAGCCGTACGATACCGGCATGCTCAAGGTGTCGGACCTGCACACGCTGTACTACGAGCAGAGCGGCAACCCGAACGGCAAGCCGGTGGTGTTCCTGCACGGCGGCCCCGGCGGCGGCACCAACCCGAAATGCCGTCGCTTCTTCGACCCGGCGGTCTACCGCATCGTGTTGTTCGACCAGCGCGGTTGCGGCAAGTCCACCCCGCACGCGGAGTTGCATGACAACACCACGTGGCATCTGGTCAACGACATCGAGCGTATCCGCAAGCACCTGGGCATCGACCGCTGGCAGGTCTTCGGCGGCTCGTGGGGCTCCACCCTGGCGCTGGCCTATGCGGAAACGCATCCAGAGCAGGTGACCGAACTGGTGCTGCGCGGCATCTTCATGCTGCGCCGCTGGGAGCTGGAATGGTTCTACCAGAAGGGTTGCGACGCGCTGTACCCGGATGCGTGGGAAACCTACCTGCACGCCATTCCGGAAGCCGAGCGCGGCGACCTGATGAGCGCCTACTACCGTCGCCTCACCAGCACGGATCCGGTGGTGCGCGTGGAAGCGGCCCGTGCGTGGTCGGTGTGGGAAGGCGCCACCAGCTACCTGTACCAGGACGAGGCGCATATCCAGTCCAGCGGCGAGGACGAATTCGCGCTGGCCTTCGCCCGCATCGAATGCCACTACTTCGTTCACGGCGGCTTCTTCGAGCATGACGACCAGCTGCTGCGCAACGTGGGTCGCATCCGCCATATCCCCACCGTGATCGTGCAGGGCCGCTACGACGTGGTGTGCCCGATGCGCAGCGCGTGGGACTTGCACCGCGCCTGGCCGGAAGCGGACCTGCGCATCGTGCAGGACGCAGGCCACTCGGCGTTCGAGCCGGGCAACATTTCCGAGCTGGTCAAGGCGACGGACCGCTTCCGCGGCTGATCCATCCCGCTTTGCCTGAAAACCCTGGCCGGCGACGGCCGGGGTTTTTCATGTCGCGGTGGCGAGCTTCGGGAACACGTGCAGACCCACGTGCACGCGCTTGGCATGGCGCTTGGCGCGTGCGGCGAGCATGGCGATGGACTGCGCGCGCTGCGGCAGCGGCGGCTGCAGTTCGACCGCACCCATCACCACCGTGGTGCAGGGAAAGAACTGCGGATCGCCCCGGCGATCTTTGCCGCGCAGTCCGCCGTTGACCAGGTCGGCCGCGTCGAACAATTGCGGCGAGCGCGAGTTGAAGGCGTCGATCACACACTGGCAGCGCGCCTCCCAGTCGTCGCTCTGAAACAGCACCACGAAATCGTCGCCGCCAATGTGGCCCACGAAATCCAGCGACGGGTCGACGTGTTCGCTCAGCAGGCCGGACAGCAGGCGAATCATCTCGTCGCCGCGCGAATAGCCATAGTGATCGTTGAACGGCTTGAAGTCGGTAAGGTCCACATGCACGACGGTGAAGCACTCGCCGCCGTCGATCAAGCGTTCCAGGTGCTCGGTGGTGGGGATGTTGCCGGGCAGGAAGGTCAGCGGGTTGGCGTGCCGTGCGGCCTCGATGCGCAACTCGCTCACGCGGCGCACCAGTGCTTCGCCGGTGCCCAGGCCCAGGTAGTGGCCTTGGCGGGTGACGATGAAGCCGTCGGCCAGGTAGCGCTGGTCCTCGCCGCGCAGCACGTCGGCCAGGCTCTCCAGGCTGCGGTTTTCATCGCAGACCAGCGGCGCGCTGTTCATCAGGGCGGTACACGACTTGCGCGCGAGCAGCTCGCGCGCAAAAGGTTGCGCCATGCGTTCGTTGACCAGGCGGCGGTTGATCAGCCCGATGGGATGACCATCCTTCACCACGGCCACCGCGTGCAGTTCCGGATGCTCCATGAACAGCGCCATGACTTCGTCATTGGTCTGGCGAGGCTGCACGGAAGGCGCCTCCATCAGCAGATGGCTGACCTGGGTCGGACGCTGCGTGACGGGACCGCGCGGCCGCGGCAAAACCGGCACCGCGGCCGTGCGCAACACCTGCCTGACCTCGGTGCTGACTTCGCGCACGGCGCATTCGGCCGGGCGGCCGAGCAGGAAACCCTGCGCGTAGGGAATGCCCAGGTCGCGCAGCACGCGCAGGTCGGCTGGATCTTCCACGCCTTCGCCGACCAGGTCGGTGCCCAGCGATTCCGCCACCTGGCAGAGCGAGCGCACGATGGCCAGCCGCCCCGCACTGCGCGACAGGCCGTTGATGAGGTAACGGTCGATCTTCACCACGTCGGGGTGGATCTCGTTCCACATTTCGAAGTTGGAGTGGCCGTTGCCGAAATCGTCTAGCGCGATGCGCATGCCGTGCGCGCGCAGGTAGCCCAGCGCGTGGGCGAGACGGGAAGGGCTCTCCACCACGTCACGCTCGGTGACCTCGATGGTGACGCGCGCGGGATCGAGCCCGGAATTGGATAGCGCCGCGAGAACGTCGTCAGGGCGTAGCGAGTCGTGCAGGATCGCTTGCGCGCTAAGGTTCACCAGCAGTCGCCCGGGCGCGGCCTGTGTTTCGAACGCGGCGCTGAGCGTGCGTGCGGCATGCAGTTCCAGCTCGGCCAGCCGTCCTTCCATCCGGGCCATGTCCAGCAGATCCAGGATGGAAATATTCCCAGGCATGAAGGCGCAACGACTGAGGCCTTCGTGCGCCACGACGTCGAGCGTGTCGACGCGCACCACTGGCTGGAAGACCGGTCGAAGGCTTCCTGCGATCAAGGCGCGCTCGAGCATGGCGTGCGGCGTGTAGTGGAAGGCGAGGCTGGCTGGCATGCCCGGGTCGATGTCAGGCCGCTACGGCCCGAACAGGAGGCGTCACTGCGGATGGGGGACGCGCATCCTGCGGCGACCCATGGCGGCCTTCCTTTTCGGGAAGGCGGAAGAAGGCGACTTGCCGCATCAGCGTATCGGCATCGGCGGCAAGGGCGCGGCCAGTATGGTTGATGTCTTCCACCAGGTCGGCGTTCGCCTGGGTGATGCCGTCCATCTCCATCACGGCGCGGTTGATCTGGGTGATGCCGCTGACCTGGGACTGGCTGGCGCGGGAAATCTGCGTGACGCGCTCGGACACGCTGCCCATGCCGAGCACGATGCCATCCAGTGCGTCGCCGGAGCGGGCCACGCGTTCGCGCGCGGCGTCGACCGCTTCGCCACTGCGTTCCACCAGGCGGCGGATGTCCTTGCCCGCATCGACGCAGCGACGCGCGAGCTGGCGTACTTCGGTTGCCACCACGGCGAAGCCGCGGCCGCGCTCGCCGGCCTGGGCGGCTTCGATGGCCGCGTTGAGCGAGAGCAGGTTGGTCTGGAAGGCGATGCTGTCGACCAGGTCGACGATCTCCGAGATATCGCGGCTGGCCTTTTCGATGGCGAGCATGGCGTCGATGGCTTCGCTGGCGACGTGGCGCCCGTGTTCGGCATGCGACAGCGCATCGCGTGCCGCCGTGGCCGCGCCGTCGGCGTGGCTGGCGCCTTGCGTGGCGGTGTCGGCCATCTGTGCCATCGAGGCGGCGGTTTCTTCCAGGCTGGCGGCCTGCGCCTGCGTGCGCTCGCTGAGCGCATCGTTGTCCTGCGCGAGGCGGCGGGCGCGATCGCCCACCGACGCGGCGCCCGCACGGACTTGGGTGAGCACCCGGGTGAGCTGCTCATCCATCGAGGCCAGGGCACGCAACAGCTTGCCCAGTTCGTCGTTCGCGCCGGTTTCCACGGCTTCGCCCAGGGTGCCGGCGGCGATGCGTTCGGCCACCTGCGTGGCACGGGCCAGGCGCTGCATCAGCGAGCGCATCAGCGCGCCATCCATCACGATAGTGACGATCAACGCCACGCTCAGCAGGACGAGCAGCAGGATCATGCCGTCGCGGTCCGCCGCATGCTGACTCTGCACCTGCTGGTTGCCCTTGGCCAGCGCCGCCTGGAACAGGTTGGCGAAGTCGCTCTGCAGCGGCTCGTACGCGGGCTGCACTTCGGTGGTGAGCTTGAGGCCGGCGATGTCGAACTGGCCCGCATCGAGCAGGGTCAGCGTCTCGTCGATGATGCGGTCGGCGTCCGCGCGGTGCGTGGTGGTGAGCTTCAGCGTCTGCGCCTGTTCGCTGGCGAGGTCGCTGCCCAGCAGGGCTTTCCAGTGGCGTTCGGCGTCGACGCGGTCGGCATGGATGCGCGTGTGTGCGTCCTCCACGGCCGAGGGCAGCTGGGACATCACCGCGTGCACCAGCACCTGCAGGGTGCTGTTGTAGTCGTTCTGCACGCGGCCAAGATCCGCCACCGGGCTGAGCGAGCCTTCGACCAGTCCCTGGATGCGCGTGTCCGCGCGGCGCAACTGCACCACGCCGGCCACGCAGGTGATGGCCAGCAGCGCGAGGATGGCCAGCAGGCGCAGCAGCAGGCGCTGACGCAGCGTCAGTCCGGTGATCCGCTTGGAGAGCTTGAACATGGGGGAATCCGGGGTGAGGGTACTGCAAGAGCTGTCGGCCCACCGCACGGGAACTTTAGCCGGAAAATCAATAAAAACAGTTTTAATTCAAATTGTTACATATGCATCGTGAGGGCGAGGCAATGCAGAAAAGATCGCACGGGAAGATGTCGTCTCCGTGACTTTTGTGCTGCACTTCTCATTCCTTCGGGGAACAAAAAAGCCCCGCCGGTGACGGCGGGGCTTTTCGCTGATCGGGGCGGCGCTCAGCTGGCCGGCAGTTGCTTGGTGCCGAAGATCTTGTCGCCGGCATCGCCGAGGCCAGGCAGGATGTAACCGTGCTCGTTGAGGCGCTCGTCGATGGACGCGGTGTAGATTTCCACGTCCGGATGCGCCGCTTCGATGCGCTGGAGACCCTCCGGCGCAGCGACCAGGAACAGGCCCTTGATGCGCTTGCAGCCGGCGGCCTTGAGCATGTCCACGGTGGCGACCAGCGTGCCAGCGGTGGCGAGCATGGGATCGACGATGATCGCGATGCGCTCGTCCATGCGGCCGGTGAGCTTCTCGTAGTAGGCGATGGGCTTGAGCGTTTCCTCGTCACGCTGCAGGCCGACCACGCTCACCTTGGCCGCGGGGATCATGTCGAGCACGCCCGGCAACATGCCGAGCCCTGCGCGCAGGACCGGCACGATGGTGACCTTCTTGCCCTTGATCTGGTGCACGGTCAGCGGCCCGGCCCAGCCTTCGATGCACTGCTCGACGGTTTGCAGATCCTTGGTGGCCTCGTAGGTGAGCAGCGAGGCGACTTCGGAAGCGAGTTCACGGAACTCCTTGGTGCTGATGCCAGCGCGGCGCATCAGGCCGAGCTTGTGCTGGATCAGGGGGTGGCGGACCTCGACGATCTTCATGGGGAGAACCTGTCTGCTGGGTCGCGCGATTGTCACCCACCCCGCGTGACCGGGGCGAGTGGTTTGTGCAGGTGAAGCTCCTTGTCGATGCGGGCCTGCGCGACAAGGTCCGGATCATGGCTGACCAGCACCAGCGTGCCGCGGTAAGTGGCAAGCGCCTGCTCCAGCAACTGGCGGCTGTCGAGGTCGAGATGGCTGTCGGGCTCATCGAGCAGCAGCAGATCATAGGGTTCGATAGCGCTGTCCAGCGCGAGCAGGGCCAGCTTCACGCGTTCGCCGCCGCTCAGCAGGCCCGCGGGAAGGTCGGCGCGTTCGCCGCGCAGGCCGATGCCGGCGAGGTATTCGCGATAGCGGGTGGGCGTGTGCCCGGGTGAAAGCAGGCGCAGGTTTTCCAGTGCGCTGTGGCTGTCGCGCAACAGGCGATAGTGCTGGTCGATCATCAATCGCCGTTCGCCGCATCGGATGTACCCCGCGCGCAACGGCAGGTCGCCGATGATGGCAGCGAGCAGGCTTGATTTGCCGCTGCCGTTGTCGCCGCCCAGGTAAAGCCGTTCGCCGGGAGCAAGATGAAGGTCGATCGGTTGGTCGTGTCCATGCGGCGGTATCGCGCCATCGAGCCGCAACGCGGCGTGGGTCGCCGGCTGATGGCCGAGGTCGAAGCGTTGCGCGCGGTGCAGGTCAGCGCGTTCGCGCGCCCGCTGGAGCTGCACGCGTTGCCGTGCCTGTTGCGCCCGCTGCGCGGTGAGCAGACGCGCCCCGGTGTCTTCCGAGCGCTGCTTCTGGCGATCCAGCAGGATGGTGGGCAGATTGGCATGCGCACGCTCGCGTTGGGCCTTCTGCTGACGCTGCGCGAGACGTTGCCGGTCTTCCTGCTGTCGCCGGTCCAGTGCCTTCTGTTCGCGGCGCGCCTGATCCAGCTGGCGCTCCGCCGCTTGCTTTTCGGCATCGCGATGTATGGCGTAGCTTGCATAGTTGCCGCCATGGCGGCGCAGGCCGAGGGGCGACAACTCGTCGATGCTTTCGACGTCGGCGAGCAGCTGGCGATCGTGGCTGACCAGCAGGTAGCCGCCCGGGTGCGCGGCGAGGCGCGCGCGCAGCCATTGCCGGCCGTGGCGGTCGAGAGGATTGCCGGGCTCATCCAGGATCAGGAAGTGATGCGCTTGCGCGAACATCGGCAGCAATCGCAGGCGCACGCGTTCGCCGCCACTGAGGCTCTCCCACGTGCGTTCAAGGTCATGGGGTAACCCGGCGTCGTCGAGCCAGCGACGGGCCCGCTCCTGCACGTTCCAGTCATCGGCGAGCATGTGGAAATCCGCAGGATCCACGCTGCCGGCCTCGATGCGCCGCAAGGCACCCAGCTTGCGATCGATGCCGAGCGCTGCCGCGATGGAACCACCGAAGGATGACCATCGTTGCGGCAGGTAGGCGATATCCACATGACGGCTCACGCTGCCGTGGGTGGGCTCGAGCTGGCCGGCGAGCACGCGGGCCAGCAGCGATTTGCCGCTGCCGTTGCGCCCGACCAGGGCGTGCCGGGCAATGGCAAAAGAAGCGTCGAGATCGCTGAAGACAGGATCGCGACCGGCCGGCGCATAGCCGAGTTGTCGCGCGATGATGGCTGGGACTGTCATAAACCCTCCGGAAGGGGAGTGGCATACGACAGGGGGTCTGGCGCGATACGCGCCGGGGATGTCGACCGCCCTGTCACTCGTGACCGTGCATGACGCGCCCTGGCAGGCGGCGGTCAGTCGGCAGTCGAGTGGCTCAGAGGCGCATGTCGGCGGTGAATCCCTGGGAGAAGGTGAGGGCGGAGGATAGCAGGGCTGGCTTAAGCGTCACTATCAAAACTACTGCGTGGTCGTCACGCGGGCGCTCGCTACGTTTGGTTAGCGACTCTGAGCGCCCATAAAAAAAGGGCGCCGGCGATCACCGGCGCCCTTGTCGCTGACACGCGATCAGTGCGCGGCCGGGGCGGCATCGCCCTTGAGGCAGGTGCTCATGAACGTCTTGCGGGCATCACCCTTGAGCGCCTTGGCCTGCGGATCGGCGTTACAGGCTTTCATCTTTTCCTGCTGCGTCTGCTTGGCCGGCGCGGCGGCCGGGCTTTCGCCCTTGAGGCAGCTGCTCATGAAGGCCTTGCGCTCGTCACCGCTCTTGCCCGTCGCCTGCTTGTTGCAGTCGGTCATGCGCTGCTGCTGCGCGTTCTTGGCGGGTGCGCTGGTGCTCGCGGCCTGCGGCGCGGCAAAAGCGGTGGAAGCGGCAAAGGCCAGCGCGACGCTGGCAACCATCAGGCTCAAACGCGAAGACATGCGGGTACCCTCCTGGATGACCGGCGAGTGCCGGTGGCGCAAGTCTATGCCTGCGGGGAGGTGGTAGGGGAGGGGCAAGGCTGCAGGTCATTCAGCCATGTCGCAGCTTTGGGGGGGGCTGGCGAATGGCTTCACTCCCTCCGCTCGTCATTCCGGCGTAGGCCGGAATCCAGTGGCGACAACGGTCGGTTGTTGTGTGAAGTCAAAGCGCAGGGCTCTTCCGCGAAAACCGAATCCTGGGGCCACTGGATGACCAGCCATTGGGCTGTTGAAAAGCACCTCCGGCCTGCGCCGGAATGACGGTGAGGGGGAGTGGGGGGGCTCACGCGAGGTTGTGGGCAGACGCTACGCGGCTGATGTGCGGAGAAATGCAAGGCCAACGCCATCGGCACAAAAAAACCACGCCCGTTGCCGGGCGTGGCTCTCCGTCGACAAGGCCAGGGCTTAGTGCCCGCGACCGCGTCCTTCGCCCTGGTCGTCGTCATCACCCTGTCGGTCGTCGTTGCCGCGGGGCTTCTGCTCGCCGAGCTTGCCCGGCACGAACAGGTCGACCACGAAGCCGTCGTGATCGGACACGCCGATCGCCTTGCGCGCGTCGGTGGCGGCAGCGGCATCGGCCGCCATCTGCACCGGTGCGTCCAGGTCCGCGCGGCCGTACTGCATCTTCAGGAAGCGTTCCCGGGCGGACTGGTTCAGCAAGGCGTGGTCGAGCACCTGCACGGTCGGCACTTCGCGCCCCGAGTTGCCCGCGCCAGCCTGGGTGTAGCCCTGGATGGGGCCGAACTTCTCGGTGAACAGGAACGAGTAGCGGTCGTTCTTCGGTACCGACTCCACCGCGTTCCACAGCGCCGGGGACACGATGTTCTTGCCCAGCTTCAGCTGGTTTTCGCTGTCCTTGTACTTGCCGGCGATCAGGCCAACCATGTCCACCCAGCCGTCGCTGAACTGGTAGGCGTTGAAGTCGCCCACCACCAGCAGTGGCTGCCACGGGTTGGCGGTCTGCAGGGTCTGCACCTGGCGAGCCAGCGATGAGGCCTGCAGGAAGCGCTTCTGGCGGTCGCGCACAGCCGAGGCACCGTCCTTGTCGACATTGGTGCGCGCCTTGGTGTGCACCGAAATCACCTGGAAGCGCACGCCGCGCGCTTCCGCCGTGAGCAGCAGCGGCGGGTGGTCGTGCACGAAGGCGGTCTGGCCGTTGTCGTTCCAGTTCTCGTCGGCAGCCAGCTGCTGCACCGACACTACGTGAACGCGATCGCTGCGCACCAGGAAGCCGACGTTGATGCCGCTGGGATCATGTCCGGGCAGCAGATAGGCCTCGTACTTGGCGCGGTAGTCGTCGCCCAGCTGGGTGGCCAGGCCCTGCAGCAGCGGCAGGCTCTTCACTTCCTCGACCGACAGCACGTCGGGCAGCTGCAGCACGCTGCCGATGTAGGCAGACAGACGCTGTGTCTTCAGCGCCACGTCGGTGGACGTCGGCTCCTTGCTGTTGCCGCTGCAGGTGAAGACGGTGTTGAACTCGCTGTCGCAGAAGCGCTCGGTGTTGAGCGCGCCGATGCGCAGCGCGTACGGCGCCGTGGGCGACACCGCGCGCGGCATCTCCGCCACATGCTTGAGCGTGATCTTGGTGGGGATGAAGGTGTACGCGCCGAAGTCGTACGAGATGATGCCTTCGGCGCGGAACGTGGTGCCGGCGACGAGCGGCGTGTTGAGTGGTACGGCGCCGAAGTCGGCGGTGTTCATCTTGAACACCTCGGGGTTGCCGCCCCAGTTGGGCAGTGTCACGCCATCGGGCACCTGCACGCCGTAGCGCACACCCGGCTGGCGCAGCGAGCGTTTGCCGTTCGCCGTGATGCTGACCTCGGCATAGGGCGCTGTGCTGAAACGTTTGTTGCCCATGTTGATCATGCCGTTCTCGATCACCACGCGCATGCCCACGAAGCACTGGAAGTTGGTGACGCCGCACGACAGCTTGTCGGGATCGGAAGAGGGGACGTTGTCACCGAATACGACCGGTGCCGGTAGGCGGCTGCCATGCGCCGTCACCGAGACCACGGCGTTCTTCAGCTCGGGCAGGTTGTAGTAGTTGTCCACCGTGGCATCCACGTCCACGACATCGCCCATGGCGACCGTGGGCTTGCTGGCGGTGAATACATAGATGCCGTTGGAGGTGAGCGGATCGGCATCGGCGCGCGCGTCCGGCGTCTGCATGGTGAAACCGGCGGGGCCCACCGCCGTGACAATGTTGCCCCGGGTGATCACCGACTTGCCGACCAGCGGCGAGATCTGCCCGCGGCCCTGGATCTGCCAGATTTCGGCGGCGACCGGGATGTCGTACAGGATCGCGCCCATCGCGGTGTCGCGCGCCAACGGGATGTTGCCGCCCGGCTGGCTCAGCTTGACCTCGAAGGCCTTGTCGTCGCTCGGCGTGGAGCGGCCGTGCACGACGACGTTGAAGCCGGTCTGGGTCTGGCCTTCCGCGATGGTCAGCGTGGTGTCGAGCGCGTCGTAATCGTGATCGGCCACGGTGGCGCTGCCATCGATCGTCGTCACGTGTACGGAGACGCCGCCCGCGGGCGCCGGCTGGGTCAGGGTGACGGTGAACGGCATGGTGACGTCAGCGGCGCTGCGTACCTTGACGCTGGCATCGGCGATGGAGAACGCCTGGCCCAGGACCGCGCACGTGCTGGTGCTGTTATGCGGCGTGGTGGGCGAGGCGACCACGAAGTCCGCCTGGTTGTCGCCGGTGTTCAGCGGCAGGCCGGCGGCATCGGCCTTGCGGGCGTAGCCCTTGTCCGCGTTGGTGGTGCCCAGCGACGTCAGCGGATTGCCGGCCTTGTACGCGGACCCGGCGGAGAGGCCCACCTGGTCGAGCACTTGGCCGGACGCATCGAGGATGGCCAGGCCGCCGTCATCGGTCACGCCGGTGCTGTATTTGATGTCACCGGGGACGCTGCCGGAATAGCCGCCGCTGGCTCCATTGGCCAGCAACAGATAGCAGCCCGAGGCGATCGACGTGCCGCCGGGCAGGGTAAGACGGGTGCCGGCGGTGCCCGTGGCGTTGGAGGCGTTGAGCTTGTAGCCGGACAGGTCCAACGCCTTGGTGCCGCTGTTGAACAGCTCGACGAACTCGTCGTTGCCGCCAGCCGGGCCACGGACCCGGAACTGGCTGATGCTCAGGTCGGCTGCCTGCGCGGACGTTGCCGACAGCAGGGCCAGCAGCGCGGCCCAAAGGGCGCGCCGTACATGCGTTGGTTTCATTGACCACTCCCTTTCCCGGGTCCGGGGTGGACCCCATCGGGGAGGAGGCTAGTAAGTTTTTACGACAGTTTCGCGAATGGAATCGGCAATATCTCGCGATACTGCGAGGCATGTGGCGATTTTCAGTTCTGCCGTGCTCTGGCGGGGGCGTGGCGCCGGCCAGGGCCGTGGGCGAATAGCCCGCATCGCCGTCGTTCGGCAATGCCGTTCCTCAGGGCCTGCTCACGGTCTCGCTGGGGCGTTGCTATCCCCTCACCGTCATTCCGGCGCAGGCCGGAATCCAGTGGCGACCACCTTGAAGGGTCGCGATAGTCGTCACCAACCCAGCCATTGCCTCGCGAAAACCGGATGTGGTGGCTACTGGATTCCGGCCTGCGCCGGAATGACGGTGAGGGAAATGAGCTGTACGAAAATCGTGGCGGTCTTATCAGGCCGCCTCGGCCTTGAGCTTGCGCGGCCCGTGCAGCAGGGCCTGGCGAACATGCGACACCACCAGATCGACTTCGTCGCTGCTCACCAGGAAGTGCGGGGTGAAGCGCAGCGAGTTGGTGCCGCCGTGGATCACGCCCACGCCGCGCAGGCGCATGAACTCCTCGGTGGAGTGGGCGCCGTAGCACTTGAACTCCGGCGCCAGCTCGCACGAGAACAGCAGGCCGGTGCCCTGCACCTTGGTGATCAGGCCGCCCAGTTCGTTCTTCAGCGCGTTGAGCTTGTCGACGAATTCCTTGCCGCGCTCACGGATGTTGTTGCGCACCTCGTCGGTGAGCTCGTTGAGCGTGGCGAGCGCCACGTCCAGCGCGCGCGGGTTGGCGGTCATGGTGTTGCCGTAGATGCCCTTGCGGTACAGGTCGGCGGTGCGCTCGGTCACGGCGAGCACGGACAGCGGGTACTGGCCGGCGTTGAGCGCCTTGGAGAAGGTTTCGAAATCCGGCGGCGCGAGCTTCTCGAAGCCCGGGTAGTCGGTGATCGACAGCACGCCGTGCGCGCGCAGGCCCGCCTGGATGGAATCGACCAGCAGCAGCGAACCGTGTGCCTCGGTGAGCGCGCGCGCCTTCTGGTAGAACTCCGGCGTGACCGCGCGGCCCGGGTCGCCTTCGCCCATCACCGGCTCCAGGAACATCGCCTCGATGAACCAGCCGTTCTTGTCGGCCTCGGCGAACACGGCTTCCAGCTGCGCGATGTCGTACGGCTGCACGGTGAGCAGCGTGTCTTCATGGCGATAGCTGGCCAGGTGCTGCAGATAGGTCTTGCGCGTGGAATCGGAATACAGCGCCGGCTTGTCGGTGCGGCCATGGAAGGCGCCCTTCACCGCGACGCGCTTGATGGTGCGGCCCGCGTAACGCGCACCGGCATCGGTCAGCAGCTTGGCATTGACGTCAGCGATGCGACAGGCAAGGCCCACCGATTCGGAACCGGAATTGAGCGCGAGATAACGCGTGTACGGGTTGCTGCCACGGTTGCGGCCAAGCTCGCGGTCCATCGCCTTGGTGAAGCGCATCTGCGAGACGCTCGGCGTCATCACGTTGGCCATCACCTGCGGACGCGCCAGCGCGGCATCGATGGCTGCATGGTTGTGGCCGAAGCCCAGCATGCCGTAGCCACCGTTGTCGTGGATCACCGCACCCTTGAGGCTGACCACCCACGGACCGCGCGCTGCCGCCGGCAGGTACGGGTTGATGGCGTCGTCCGGATAGAAGTTGACGAACTCCGTCTGCGCCTGCGCCAGCTGCTCGGCTTCGTCGAGCTTGAGGAAGTCGCCCAGTTCGTTGCGCAGTTCGCGGTGACGCGCCACCGCGTCGCCGATGGCCTGCGCCAGCTCAGGATGGCTGGCCGCGAAACGCTCGATGGTGGCGTCGTCGAGGCCGGTGGTCAGCGGTGCGCCGCCGAATTCGCGCAGTTCGCGCAGCTGATCAATCACGCCCATGGGTTCCTCCTTCAAGGTCGACTTGCCTGCCGTCCCGAAGGCAGGCGCATCGACACGTCTACGATTGTCATGGTGTGGAAACGCGAAGCCTTTCTGCGTCTCCCTTGGCTCTGTGGCCATGTCGCACTGCGATCCTCACGGATGTGGCAACGCAACGTCCGTCTGAGCATAACTCGGCGTTGTCGCCGCCGTAACCCCGGGTGACGCTTGTCACCTGCGCTGCCTGACGCGGGCAACTGCTGGCAAACCCTTGCGCCGCCTAGCATGGCAGGCAGGGAGGAGGAGCCATGGAAAAACATGCAGCCGTCGTTGCCAGCCTGTCTGCCGCCGTCAAACATTACGGCGCTTTAACGGCGCTGGATGGTCTTGATCTCATGTTGCACCGCGGCGAACTGCTCGCCTTGCTGGGCCCGAACGGTGCCGGCAAGAGCACCGCGATCAGCCTGCTGCTGGGATTGGTGCGAGCCGACGCGGGACGGGTGGAGCTGTTCGGCCGCAACCCGCAGGAGATCGATGCGCGTCGCCGCATCGGCGTGATGCTGCAATCGGCGTCGTTGCCGCCAACCTTGCGCGTGTCTGAATTGTTGCGGCTGACCATGAGCTACTACCCGGCGCCACGTGCCCTTGAGGAAACCGCGCAGCTCGCCGGCATCACCGACCTGCTTTCGCGCCGTTATGCCGCGCTGTCGGGCGGCCAGCAGCGCCGGGTGCAGTTCGCGCTGGCGTTGTGCGGTCGGCCGGAGCTGTTGTTCCTCGACGAGCCCACCGTCGGCATGGATATCGATGCGCGGCAGAAACTGTGGGTAGCGATTCGCCGCCTGGTTGCCGAAGGCTGCGCCGTGGTGCTCACCACCCATTACCTGGAAGAGGCCGAGGCACTCGCACAGCGCGTGGTGGTGCTCGCCAAGGGACGTGTGTTGAGCGAAGGCAGCGTCGATGCGCTGCGTTCGCGCGTAGCCATGACGCGCATCCGCTGCATCAGCGATCTGGACGCCGCGGCCTTGTCGCAATGGCAGCACGTGGCCTATGCGGAACACGATGGCGCGCACCTGCACGTGCACACCGATGCACCGGAGAAGGTGCTGCGCCGCATGCTCGACGCGGATCCCGCGCTGTCGGAGCTGGAGGTTCGTCGCGCCGGCCTGGCCGAGGCGTTCACCGAACTGACCCGTGACAACGAAGCGGAAAAGGAGGCGGCGTGATGTCCGTCGCCATGATCGAGCCGCTGTCGTCGTCCGGCATGTCGCCGCGTCGCCTGCTTGGCGCCTATCTGACCGAGGCACGTACGGAATGCCTGCGCTACTTCCGCGCGCCGAGCTTCCTGTTGCCGGTGACCTTGTTCGCCACCATGTTCTATCTGCTGTTCGGCATCGTGATGAACCACAACGCCGATGCGGACACCGCGCGCTACCTGCTCGCCAGCTATGGCGTGTTCGGCGTGATGAGCCCGGGTTTGTTCGGTTTCGGCGTATCGCTGGCGATGGAGCGGGACAATGGCCTGCTCACGCTCAAGCGCGCATTGCCGATGCCGCCCGGTGCCTACCTGCTCGGCAAGATGGTGATGGCCATGTTCGCGGCGGGCGTTGTCGTCCTTTTGCTGCTGGCACTGGCCGTGGGTCTCGGTCACGTGCCGCTCGGGCTAGCGCAGGCTTTGTCGCTGCTGGTCACCGGCATGCTGGGCGTCTTGCCGTTCTGCGCCATGGGGATGCTGGTGGGCACCCTGGTGAAGGGGCAGGGCGCGCCGGGGGTGATCAACATCATCTACCTGCCCATGTCCTTCCTGTCGGGCCTGTGGATTCCGCTGCACCTGCTGCCATTGGCGCTGCAGCGGATAGCGCCCGTGTGGCCCAGCGCGCACCTGCAACAGTTGGCCCTCGGCGCGGTGGGTCTCGGGCACACCAGTCCATGGCCACATGTTGCGGTGCTGCTGGCCTATACGACGGTGTTCTTCCTGCTGGCGGCACGCCGCCTGCGACGCCTGGGTTGAAGTAGCATGCACGGTGGACAGCCGGATCACTGGGAGGGGCGCGCGTTGCGTCAGTGGCTACGAGCTTGGTTCACCCCGGCGCCGGATTCGCTGGTGGCCATCAGCATCCAGAAGGGCAAGTCGCCCTGGGTGGATGCCGTCCACCTGTTGTGGTCGGTGTGGGTGTTCGTCATTCCGGCGTTCGACAAGTACACCTGGCATTGGGCGCTGTTCACGCTGGCCACCTACCCGGTGTTCCTGCTGCTGTATGCGAAGTGCTGCCTCAGCTCGCGCCATCGTTCGCACTACTACGCCTTCGGCCTGGTGGTCATGTCGATGGTGCTGCTGCCGTTCTACCCCAGTGCGCTGACCTATTTCGTCTACGGCACCATCATGCTGCGCAGCTGCCGGATGGAGCTGAGCCGCTACATGGCTTTGCTGGTGGTGCTGAACATCCTGCTCCTCACGGAAGTGACGTTGCTGCATTACGCGTGGCAGGCGGTGATCTGGATACCGGTGACGTCCATCATCATCGGCCTGGTCGTGCATGCCGAGCGCCAGAGTGACGAGAAGGAGGCCGAGCTCCGCCTTTCGCATGACGAGGTGCGCCGCCTTGCGGCACTGGCCGAACGCGAACGCATCGGGCGCGACCTGCACGACCTGCTCGGTCACACCTTGTCGCTGATCACGCTGAAACTGGAGCTGTCACGCAAGTTGTTCGACCGCGACAGCGAAGCGGCGAAGCGCGAGCTGACCGAAGCGGAGCGCGTGGCTCGCCACGCACTGTCGGAAGTGCGTTCCGCCGTGTCCAACATCCGCGCCACCGATCTGGCCGCGGAGCTTGCCGCCGCGCGCCTGATGCTGGAGTCCTCGGCCGTGTCGTTCGAATGCGGCGAGCTGCCGCCTTCGTTGCCGGTCGAGGTGGAGCGTGGCCTGGCGCTGGTGTTGCGCGAGGCCGTGACGAACATTGCGCGGCATGCGCGGGCCAACCGTGCGCAGGTGAGCACCAGCGTGGCAAACCAGAGCCTGCGCCTGTGCATCGAAGACAACGGCCGGGGTGGCGTCGAGGCGCATGGCAATGGCCTCAAGGGCATGCGCGAACGCGTGTGCGCACTTGGCGGCACGCTCGACGTCATCTCGCCACCGGGGCACGGTACGCGCCTGGACATCACCGTGCCGTTGCGTCCACGGCCGCTGCTGCGCGAGCGCACACCGGAAGGCGAAGCGCCAACGGGCAACGCAACGGACTGGACGCCGCAGGAGCGGCACGCGACATGATGGCCTGGCTCAAGCCCCATCCCGATTCCCTACTGGGAAAACTGGGTTCGCCGAGCTACCTGCGCTGGGAGGCGATGGCCAACCTGGTCTGGATGGCCGCGCTGTTCATCGGGCCCGTCGTCGATGCCAAATCCGACTGGACGCGCTGGTTGCCGCCCACCCTCATCTCGGCGCCGCTCTACCTGTACTTCCATTTCAAGGTGTACACCGGGCCGTATCGCCAACTGCCCTGGTACGCGGCCGCCATGGCCATCACCGGGCTCATCGTGTGGCCGTTCAATGGCGTGGCCCTGGGTTATGCGATGTCGGCGGCGATGTGCCTGGCCTACCTGCCGTCGTTGCGCCGGTGGTTGACGGCGCTGCTGATCCTGGCGGTGCCGACCGCCATCGTGGCCCAGCAGCGGCATGTCTCGCCCTGGATCATGCTGCTGGTGGGTTTTGTCGCGGTGCTGTCCGGCTTCGGGCATTTCCTGCGCATGAACAACTACCGCCGGGACGCCGCGCTGCGTCTCTCGCAGGAAGAAGTGCGCCGCCTGGCGACCTTGGCCGAGCGCGAGCGCATCGGGCGCGACCTGCACGACTTGCTGGGGCATACCTTGTCGTTGGTGACCATCAAATCGGAGCTGGCGCGCAGGCTGGCGCTCATCGATCCCGAGCGCGCCCAGCGGGAAATGGAGGAAGTGGAGCGTGTCGCGCGTCATGCCCTGGCAGAGGTGCGCACGGCGGTCACCGGCATGCGGCGCGGCGACCTCGCGGCGGAGCTGGTGTCCGCGCGCCTCATGCTCGAGGCATCGGGCGTCGGTTTCAGCGGCACCCTGCCGGAGGGCGTGTGCCTGCCCACGCAAGTCGAGGCCCCGCTGGCGCTGGTGTTGCGCGAAGCGGCCACCAATATCCATCGCCATGCGAAGGCGCAGTCGGCCAAGGTCGACTTCATCGTCGACAAGGAACACTTTCAGATGCAGGTCAGCGACGACGGCTGCGGCGGCCTGAGTGCGCATGGCAATGGCGTGAGCGGTATGCGCGAACGCATCCGCGCGCTGGGCGGCAACCTGCAGATCGATTCGCCGCCGCGCCGCGGCACCGTGCTGACGGTACGCGTTCCCCTGAAGCAGGACAGGGTTGCCGGCGTCGCAGCGGATGCGCCGTCCGTGGAGTTGAACAACAGGAGTGCTGCATGATTCGTGTATTGCTGGCCGAAGACCAGGCGATGGTGCGCGGTGCGCTGTCCGCGCTGCTCAACCTTGAAAGCGACATCGAGGTGCTGGGTTCCGCGGCCGATGGCGAAGCGGCCTGGCGCGAGCTGCAGCGGCTGAAGCCGGACGTGCTGGTCACCGACATCGAAATGCCGGGGCTCACCGGGCTGGAACTGGCCCAGCGCATCCAGCGCCATGAGCTGCCGATGAAGGTGATCATCGTCACCACGTTCGCGCGGCCGGGCTTCCTGCGCCGCGCGCTGGATGCCGGCGTGTCCGGCTATCTGCTGAAGGATGCGCCGGCCGAGAACCTCGCTGAGGCCTTGCGCATGGTGCATCGGGGCGGGCGCGCCATCGATCCGCAGCTGGCACTGGAAGCCTGGTCGGAGGCCGATCCGCTCAACGACCGCGAGCGCCAGGTGCTGCGACTGGCGGGCGAGGGGCAATCGGCCAACGACATCGCCACCCAGCTCAACCTGTCACATGGCACGGTGCGCAATTACCTGTCCGAGGCCATCGGCAAGCTAGGCGCCGCCAATCGCATCGAGGCCTATCGGCTCGCGCGCCAGAAAGGCTGGTTGTAGCCAGCGCGCGCCCGTTCGGGTGCAATGGCCACCGGAACGTTTCCGCGAGTGCGCCCTTGATGCCCACGTTGTTTCGATGGATGGCCCGATGGGCGTGGCTCTGCCTCGCCGCCGCGGTGGCGGCCTGCGCCGGCAAGCCAACGCCGCTGGCCAACGATGCCTATGTGTGGCAACGCCAGTGGACGCCATCGCTCGCGCGTGCAGTGGCGGACGACGGTGGCTCCGTGCGTGCGTGGCGCGTACTGGCCGCCGAGATGGATGCGCGAGGCCAGTGGCGAACTTTCACGCCGGACGGGAAGGTGCTGGCGGCCAGCGGCAAACCGGTGGTTGCCGTGGTGCGCATCGAAGGGCAGTTGCAGCAATGGGATGAAGCGGCCTTGCTGGCGAACGTGCAGGCCGTGCTCACCGTGTGGCGACAACAGCCGTTTGCGTTTGCCGGTGTGGAGATCGACCACGACTGCGCGACCTCGCGACTGCCGGCTTACGCACATTTTCTGCAAGCGTTGCGCCCGTCGCTGGCGTCGCGCGAACGGCTTTCGATCACGGCCTTGCCGACGTGGCTGGACAGCGCGGACCTGGACAAGCTGATCGCGCAGGCCGATGAAAGTGTCCTGCAGGTGCATGCCGTGCAGTCGCCGCGCGCCGGTCTGTTCAATCCTGATACCGCGCGCACCTGGTCGGCCGCTTACGCACGGCACACGCACAAGCCGTGGCGCGTGGCCTTGCCTGCGTATGGCACGCGGGTGAGCTGGGACGAACAGGGACGGGTGGCCTCCATTGAGAGCGAGCGGCCCACGCTCATGGGGGCGGAGGATTCCCGTGAGCTCTTTGCCGAGCCACGGACCATGCAGCGTTTCGTGGCGGCTTTGGAAAAGGATGCGCCGCGCGGCCTGACGGGCATCGTGTGGTTCCGTCTGCCAACCGGCGACGACGCGCGGGCGTGGAGCGGGGCGAGCTGGCGGGCGGTACTCGGCCGTCAGCCTTTGCTGGCATCGCTGACGGCCGTGGCCAGTGGCACGGACGATCCGCAGCGTTACGACGTGCGGCTGGTGAACGATGGCGATGCCGACCTGCCGTTGCCCTCACTGATCCGCATCGACGGCGCGTGCATGGCCGCCGATGGCATCAACGGCTATGCCTTGCAGCGTGGTGCGTCCGGTCTCTATCTGCAGCGCGTGCGGGTGGGTGTGCTGCGCGCGGGGCGCCAGCAAGCGGCTGGATGGCTGCGCTGCGAAGCCGCCCCGGCGCTGCACATCGAGTCCTGACCGCTGCACGCGCGGGCTTTCCGCCATAATCGCGGGAACTGGGCCCGGAACGCCCTTTGATCAGGTGAAACCATGTTGAAGCGCCAATGGATCGTCGCTGCGGTGGTGGCCGGCCTCGCCGGTGCCGTTGCCTGGGCCTGTGGCCCCATGTTCCCTAACCAGCTGCTGGATCAGCGCGAGGCGACGCTCAAGTTTGTGCCGCAGAACAGCTTCGCGTTCGAGGCGCAGCATTTGCTGCCGGCGACTGACAAGCTGGTCGGCAGCGAGCCCCCTCCGTATGGCGGCGACGACAAGAAGGGCGATGACGCCGAAGCCACATCGCTGGGCGTGTCCGTGGCGCAACTGGCCCGGATCAAGACGCTGCGCGATCTTCACACCGGCGACGAGGCATTCGAGCAGGGCAAGGATCTGCCTGCCGACCTGCGCGCCTACGTGGCGGGTGCGCTCGATTTCACCCGGGACCAACAGGACGAAGCCGCTGCCCGCTTCGAGCAGGTATTGGCCTTGCCGCCGGATCAGGCGAAGCTGCGCTCGGTCTGGGCCGCCTACATGCTGGGCCGCATCCATGCAGAAAAAGCCCACGACGCAGCATCCAACGCCGCCGTGTTCCAGCGCGAGCGCGCGGCCGCCGCCAAGGCCTTCGAGCTGGCACGCACGCGCGCGGTCGATGGCGCATCCGATACGCAGGGCCTAGCCGTGTCCAGCTTCGGTGAAGAAGCGCGGCTCTATCTCTATGACCATGGCGCGCAGTGCAGCTGGGGCGATCTCTATGGCACGCCGGCGGATGCCGTCGACGGTGCAGACAGTGCCAGCGACAACGAAGCAGACCGTCATGCCCCGACCAAAGACGCCGGCTGCGGCAATGGCCTGACGGCGGACGATCTCAAGCGCGCCATCACGCTCTATGCGGCGCAGGCGGGGCACCAGTCCGACAGTGCAGTGAACTCGTTGGCGGCCGTAGCCGACTTCAGCATGCGTCAGCCGCATCTGGCCGATCAGCTGATCGATAGTCCGGTACCGCAGCGCCTGTTGGTCGCTTATGTGCTGGCGCGCATGGGCGGCGAATCGGACGATACCGCAGCGAACGCCACCAAGCCGAAGATCGATCCCCGCCTGACCGCGTTGGTGCAGGCCATCGAAAAGCGTGGGCTGGACCATGTTGCCGGTGCCGACCGGCTCGCCTCGCTGGCCTACCAGGTGGGCAACTACGACCTGGCGACCCGACTGGTCGACAAGTCCTCCGGCCCATTGGCTGAGTGGGTGCGCGCGAAGCTCGCGCTGCAGAAGGGCGACATGGCTGCCGCGAACGCGGCGTATGCCGCAGCGGCAAAGGCCTTCCCCAAGGCGGATGATCCGCAGGCCGCCATCGAGCCTGCCAACGCCCAGCTGATCTCCGGCGAACACGGCGTGCTGGCGCTGGCGCGCGGCGAGTACGTCGTGGCGATGGGCCACCTGTACGACGCTGGGTTGGCTGTCGGTGGAGATGGCAACCAGTACGACGAGTACGGCGACACGGCCGGCACGGGATACGGTAATGACGCCATGTACGTGGCTGAGCGCGTGCTTACGACCGATGAGCTGAAGGCCTTCGTGGACGCACGCGCGCCTGCTTCCCCGGTGCCCGAAAGAAAGAAGGACGAGCACGGCTACGAGCTTTCAGCGCCGTTTCCACTGGCGGACAATCTGCGATATGTACTCGGTCGCCGCCTGATGCGCGCGGGCCGTTATGACGAGGCACTGTCGTATCTCCCCGCAGACGACGATATCCGCATCGGTTCGTATGACGAGAACCACACGTTGAAGCCTGCCGGGTTGCGCAGCAAGGCACGCGCCTATGCGCAGGCCCTGGGCAACAGCAAGCATGCGTGGACGGATATCGGCAAGGCCCAGGGGCTGTACGCGGCGGCTGTGATCGCGCGCGAGGACGGCATGGAAATCCTCGGCTACGAGCAGAGCCCTGACTTTCACGACAATGGCGGCTCGTTCCAGGGCGGCAGTGGACAGGCGCCCGACTCGCTGAAGCAGGCCTATGTGACCGATGGCGAGCGTCAACGCTATGCCGAGAGCGTGGCCAAGCCCGACTACCGCTTCCACTACCGCTACATTGCCGCGGACGAGGCATCGCAGGCAGCGGACCTGCTGCCGCCGCGCTCGCAGGCCTTTGCCGCGGTGCTGTGCCAAGCCACCGGCTGGATGCTGGATGGGCCGCCGGACTACGAAGACCACTACCAGTACTACGGCGATCCCGCCCCCAGCCAGCCGTCCGAACGGGTGCGCCGCGCCACCGCGCTTTACCAGCGCTACGTGAAGCAGGGGCCGTACGTGGATTGGGCGGCCGACTTCGGCCGCGACTGCGAGGAGCCTGATTTCGACAGCGCCCGCGCGCTCAAGCGCTCCCAGCAGGTGAGGGCGGTGAAGCACGCGGTGCGCCACTACTTCCCGTTCGAGCTGGGTGCTTTCGTGGTGGTCGTGGCGGGTTTCGCGGCCTGGCTGGTGCGCCGCAGGAAGCGAAAAGCGGTGCGTTGAGCGCCTCTCCCTCACCGTCATTCCCGCTTTCGCGGGAATGACGGTGAGGTAACTTGGGAGCAGAGGGAGCTCGAGAACAGGCTCCGCAGGGCAGGGCAGGGCAGGGTGGGGTTTTGCGCGATAATGGCGCATTCGTCGCCAATGCCCCGCCCGTGAAGAAGACCGATTTCGATTTTGACCTGCCGCCCGAGCTGATTGCCCAGGCGCCGTTGGCCGAGCGTTCGGCCAGCCGCATGCTGGTGCTGGACGTGGAGGCGCAGGCGCGCCAGGACCGCATGTTCCGCGACCTGCCGGAGTTCCTGCGCGAGGGTGACCTGCTGGTGTTCAACGACACCCGCGTGTTGCCGGCGAGACTGTACGGCCGCAAGGACACGGGCGGGCAGGTGGAGATCCTGATCGAGCGCGTCACCGGCGCGCACGAAGCCACCGTGCAGCTGGGCGTGAGCAAGAAGCCGAAGGAAGGCGGGCGTATCGAGCTGGCCGACGGCAGCCATGCCGTGGTGCTGGGGCGCGACGGCTCGTTCTTCCGCCTGCGCTTCGAGTCGCCCGACCCGCTGGAGCGACTGCTGCTGCGATTGGGCGAAATGCCGTTGCCGCCGTATATCGAGCGCCATGCGGACGACAGCGACATGGAGCGCTACCAGACCGTGTTCGCGCGCGAGCCGGGCGCCGTTGCCGCGCCCACGGCCGGCCTGCATTTCGACGAGGCCACGCTGGCGAACTTGCGCGGGCGCGGCATCCAATTTGGCTACGTGACCCTGCACGTGGGCGCGGGCACCTTCCAGCCGGTGCGCGCGGATGACCTCAAGGATCACCAGATGCACCGCGAATGGCTCAACGTGGGGGCGAGCCTGGTGGAACAGATCCGCCGCACGCGCGCCGCGGGTGGCCGCGTCATCGCGGTGGGCACCACCGTGGTGCGCGCCCTGGAAAGCGCCGTGCGCGATGGGGAAGTGCAGCCTTTCGCGGGCGAGACGCAGATCTTCATCTTCCCCGGCTACCGGTTCTCCAGCATCGACGGCCTGCTGACCAACTTCCACCTGCCGCAATCGACCCTGCTGATGCTGGTGTCCGCGCTGGCGGGGCGTGATTTCATGCTGGCCTCGTACCGGCATGCGGTAGAGCAGAAGTACCGGTTCTTCTCGTATGGGGATTCGATGTTGATTTTGCCGAAGGGCTGATCGGCATCGCATGCACCTGTGGGAGCGCACCCTGTGCGCGACACGGGCCTCTCGGGCGCATCGCTTCGCTGGCTTGTCGCGCACAGGGTGCGCTCCCACCCAAAAGCGACAATTCGGGGCCGGCAAAGCACGAAATCGCCGGACAGGCGATAATTGCCCCATGACTTCCCTGACTTTCGAACTCCAGGCCACCGACGGCGCGGCCCGCCGAGGCCGTCTCACATTTGACCGCGGTACGGTGGAAACGCCGGCCTTCATGCCGGTCGGCACCTATGGCTCGGTGAAGGCGATGACGCCGCGGGATGTCCGCGACATCGGCGCCGAGATCATCCTGGGCAACACCTTCCACCTGTTCCTGCGCCCCGGCCTCGAAGTGGTCGAGCAGTTCGGCGGCCTGCACAAGTTCATCGGCTGGGACAAGCCTATCCTCACGGATTCGGGCGGCTTCCAGGTCTTCTCGCTGGCGCACAAGCGCAAGATCACCGAGGAGGGCGTGGCCTTCGCCTCGCCGGTGGATGGCTCGAAGGTGTTCCTGTCGCCGGAAGAATCGATGCGCATCCAAAAGGTGCTCGATTCCGACATCGCCATGATCTTCGACGAGTGCACGCCGTATCCGGCGACGGAGAAGGTGGCCTCCACCTCGATGGAGCTCAGCCTTCGCTGGGCCGAACGTTCGCGCCGCGCCTTCGATGACCTGAAGAATCCCAATGCCTTGTTCGGCATCGTGCAGGGCAGCGTGTACGAGAACCTGCGCCGCCGTTCCGCCGAGGGCCTGGTGAACATCGGCTTTGACGGCTATGCCGTGGGTGGCCTTGCCGTGGGCGAGCCCGAGGCGGAGCGCAACCACACGCTGGATTTCACCGTGCCCCTGCTGCCGGCCGACAAGCCGCGCTACCTGATGGGCGTGGGCCGCCCCGAGGACATCGTGGAAGCCGTGCGTCGCGGCATCGACATGTTCGATTGCGTGATGCCCACGCGCAACGCGCGCAACGGCTTCCTGTTCACCGACCAGGGCACCCTGCGCATCCGCAACGCCAAATACGCGCTGGACACCCGCGTCATCGAGGAAGGCTGCGATTGCTATGCCTGCAGCAACGGCTTCAGCCGCGCCTACCTGCGTCATCTGGACCGCTGCAACGAGATCCTGGGCAGCCAGCTCGCCACCATGCACAACCTGCGTCACTACCAGCGGCTGATGGCTGGGCTGCGCGGGGCGATTGCCGCGGGGCAGCTGGATGACTTTGTGGCGGAGTTCTATGCGCGTAGGGCTGGGGGCGTGGCGGCCTGAGGCGGCCACCCCCGGGTCATGATGCGTTTCATAAGCACCGTCATTCCTGCGAAAGCAGGAATCCAGCGACTTTCAGGCACGTGACCCTGCCGGTGCGCCCCAAAGGCACTGGATTCCTGCTTTCGCAGGAATGACGGTCAGGGGGTGTGAGGGAACCTTCGGTGTTCCATACCGGTCCAGCCCCTTGGAAACCGCCCACCCCGACGCCAGAACCTTTGCCGGGTGGGCCTTGCGACGCATGCAGGGCCCGGGGGCGCGTGGCATAATCCACGATCTTTTATCAGGTGTTGTCAGAAAACTCTGTCAATACCGCTACTTGCGAGACAAGCTGATGAATCTTCCGATGTCGTTCGTGGTGGCCCAGGCCGCTCCTGCAGCCGGCCCGCAGGGCAATCCGCTGTTTGGCCTGGCCCTGCCGATCCTGCTGCTGGTGGTCATGTTCTTCGTCATGATCCGCCCGCAGATGAAGCGCCAGAAGGAGCATCGCGCGATGGTCTCCGCGCTGGCCAAGGGCGACGAAGTGGTCACCAACGGTGGCATCGCCGGCCGCGTGGAAGAGATCGGTGAGAGCTTCATCACGGTCGAAATTGCGCCGAACGTGAAGATCAAGCTGCAGAAGGGCGCGGTGCAGCAGGTCCTGCCCAAGGGCACGCTGAAGTCGTCCTGACGACTTGCCGGGGTGGAGGGGCCCCGGTCCACACGATGCATTGCTCGCCGCGGCCCGCCTCATGCCGCGGCTTTTGACGGATTCAAGGCATGAGTGATTTTCCACGCTGGAAATATGCGCTGGTCGCCATCGTATTGGTGCTCGGCATTGTCTACGCGTTGCCCAACGTGTTCCTGCCGGTGCCTGCCGTGCAGATCACGGCCAACCGCAACGGCACGGTCGACCAGGCACTTGAGCAGAAGGTGTCCGATGCGCTGAAGAAGGCGAGCGTCGCCAGCACCGGCATCGAGCTCAATGGCGACCATCTGCTCGCCAGCTTCGCCAACCCCGACGTGCAGAAGAGCGCCTCCGACGCGATCAAGGCCGCGCTGGGCGACGACTACACGGTGGCGTTCAACCTCAAGTCCACAGTGCCGCACTGGCTGACCACCATCGGTGCGAAGTCGATGCCGCTGGGCCTGGACCTGCAGGGCGGCGTGCACTTCCTCATGCAGGTCGATCAGGATGACGTGATCGACAAGCAGGAAACGCGCTATGCGGACGACATCCGCAGCCTGCTGCGCGAAAAGAACATCCGCTACGACTCGGTGGTGCGCAACGCGCAGCGCGGGCAGGGTGTGTCGGTGGTGCTGAAGTCCGCCGAGGACCGCACGGCCGCCGCCAACGTCATCGCCGCCGACTATCCGGACCTCACCCTGACGGACGGCCCCGCCACCGGCGACCGCTTCCCGATCAATGCCGTGGTGCGCCCGGACAAGCTGCGCGAGCTGTCGGTCAATACCATTCGCCAGAACCTGGGCACGCTGCGCAACCGTATCAACGCGCTGGGCGTGTCCGAGCCGATCATCCAGCAGCAGGGTGAGAGCCGCATCGTGGTCGAGCTGGCCGGCGTGCAGGACACCGCCGAGGCCAAGAAGATCATCGGTGCCACCGCCACGCTGGAATACCGTTCGGGCTATGGCACGCCGCAGCAGGCCATTGACGCTGCGCGCAGCGGCATCGTTCCGCCCGACGCGCGCCTCTACAAGGATCGCGACGGCCGTCCGTACCTGCTGAGCAAGAACATCATCGTCACCGGTGACCAGCTCGTGGACGCCTCGTCCAGCTTCGACCAGCAGAGCGGCAGCCCCGCCGTGTCGGTCACGCTGAACACCGCCGGTGCCAAGAAGATGCTGGACTTCACCACCGGCAACGTCGGCAAGCCGATGGGCGTGGTGTATGTGGAGCGCGTGGTCGACACCAAGGTCGTCGACGGCAAGGAAGTGCGCACGCCGAAGATCACCGAGGAAGTGATCAACTACGCCACCATCAATGGCGTGTTCGGCAAGAACTTCCAGACCACCGGCCTGCGTAGTCCGAAGGAAGCTTCCGAGCTGGCGCTGCTGCTCAAGGGTGGTTCGCTCGCCGCGCCGGTCGATATCGTGGAAGAGCGCGTGATCGGCCCCAGTCTGGGCCAGGACAACATCGCCAAGGGCCTGCGCGCCGTGACCCTGGGCCTTGCCCTGGTGCTGCTTGCTGCTGCCTTTTACTACAAGCTCTTCGGCCTGGTGGCCGACGTGGCGCTGTTCTTCAACCTGGTGATCCTGATCGCCGTGATGTCGGCCGTCGGTGTGACACTGACCATGCCGGGCATCGCCGGTATCGTGCTGACGCTGGGTATGGCGATCGACGCGAACGTGCTGATCTGCGAACGCATACGCGAAGAGTTGCGCAACGGCTCCTCGCCGCACGCCGCGATCCGCGCCGGTTACGACAAGGCGTGGGCCACCATTCTCGACGCCAACGTCACTCACCTGATCGCCGCGCTGGCGCTGACCACGATGGGCTCGGGCCCGATCAAGGGCTTCGGCGTGACGCTGCTGATCGGTATCCTGACCTCGATGTTCACCTCGGTCACCGTGACGCACGCGATCACCGCGTTGATCCATGGTCATCGCAAGCTCAAGACGCTGTCGGTCTGAGGAATAGACAAAGATGGAAATCTTCAACCACAACGCAAACGTGAACTTCCTCGGCATGAGGAAGTTCAGTGTCGGCATCGCCATCCTGCTGATGGTCGCCTCCATCGCGCTGATCGCGGTGAAAAGCCTCAACTACGGCCTGGACTTCACCGGCGGCGTGTCGCTGGTGATGGACTACGACCAGCCGGTGCAGGTCGGCGACGTGCGCGATGCCCTCGAGAAGGGCGGCATGGAGCACGCCGTCGTGCAGAGCATGGGCGGCACCAAGGAAGTGTCCATCCGCCTGCAGCCGAAGGACGACCCGCAGTCGGGAGTGGCCAACGGCGGCAAGGTGAACCTGGACAAGATCGCCGACGACGTCACCAAGACGCTGCAGGCGGCGCGCCCCGATGCCAAGCTCAAGAGCCGCGACTACGTGGGTTCCGCCGTGGGCGAGGAGCTGCGCAGCGACGGCATCGTGGCCGCTATCGTGGTGATGCTGGGCATCGGCCTGTACCTGGGCATCCGCTTCGAGTGGCGCTTCGCCGTGGCAGCCATTGCCACCGAGGCCCACGACGCGCTGGTCACCGTGGGTATCTTCGCGTTGACCCAGCGCGAGTTCGACCTGACGGTGCTGGCTTCCGTGCTGGCGGTGATCGGTTACTCCATCAACGACAAGGTGGTGGTGTTCGATCGCGTGCGTGAACTGTTCCGCCTGGCCCGCAAGGCCGAGCCGGAAGAGATCCTCAACCGCTCGATCAACAACACGCTGTCGCGAACCATCATTACCGCGCTGTTCACCGGCATCACCATGGCCGCGCTGTACTTCTTCGGCGGCCCGGCGGTGCACGGCTTCGCGATCACCATGCTGATCGGCATCCTGGTGGGTACGCTCTCCTCGATCTTCGTGGCGAGCCCGATCCTGCTGTGGCTGGGCGTCTCCAAGCAGGACCTGATGCCCAAGACCAAGGAAAACCCGGAGCTGGCACGCCGTCCGTAAGCGGTCGCTACTTTGCGAGTAACAGAAAAGGCCCGGGAATCCCGGGCTTTTTTGTTTGCACGGTGGCGTGCCTGTATCGGTCGTGCGGGATCGTGCGTCGCCTGTCAGGGCGATGGATCCGCTGCCTCGCCACCGGCCACCTTCATCGACGCACGCTCCTCGGAACCGCCGATCACGCTGAACACCACGGTCGCGCATATGACCGTGATCGCTGCCAATCCAAGGAGCAAATGCGTGAATGCCTGGGCATAGATCCACCGGATGTCCGCTGCGGGAAGCTGCGTCAGCAAGGTGGATGCCCGATGAAGTTCTCCTGTCGCGAGCTGCTGCGATGCTGTCGCGACGACATGCGGTGATGCCATTGC
Source organism: Dyella japonica A8 (assembly GCF_000725385.1). Classification (NCBI taxonomy): domain Bacteria; kingdom Pseudomonadati; phylum Pseudomonadota; class Gammaproteobacteria; order Lysobacterales; family Rhodanobacteraceae; genus Dyella; species Dyella japonica. The sequence continues at coordinate 2,096,460 of NZ_CP008884.1, forward strand.
CATCCGCGTCAGGCCCGACTGGATGATCCACGCCAGCGTGGCGCTGACGCTGGCTAATGCGATGCCTTCGCCCGCCACGCGCGTAGTGCTGAAGATGCCGGTGGCCATACCTGCACGTTCCTTGGGAACCACGCTGACCGCGAGGCCATCCATGAGTCCCCAGGGCAAGCCTGCGCCCATTCCGATCAGGAAGAGTGGCAGCAGGGCTGAGAAAGCGGCTCCCTCGAACGAGATCCGCGCCAGCCAGCACAATCCCGCTGCCGCTGCGAGGAACCCCAACGCAGAGAGCGCACCTGGCGACACACGGTGAGCAAGCCGTGACGCTACCAATGGCATGAACAGCATGGGCGCGGACAGGGCGAGCATGAAAAGACCCGCGCGCATTTCTCCCCAGCCCTCGATGCCAATCAGGCGCAGAGGAAGCAGCACGACCAGCACGATATAGCAGTAGCAGGTGCCGACCGGCAGCATCTGCACGCCGATGAAACGCGGATAGCGGAACAACGAAAGATCCAGCATGGGCCGAGCGACACGCGCCTCGATGATGACGAACACGACGAGCAACACGCCGGCCCCGCCGAGTAGCGCGATGATCAGCGGGCTATCCCGGCCACTCGCCGGTGCCTGGATGATGCCGAACGTCAGCAACACCAGCATGGCGGTGAAGCACAGGGTTCCCGGCCAATCCAGACCGGAGGCTCCCGGGTCGCGCGTTTCACGCATGCGGGGCAGGCCGAAGATCATCGCCAGACATGCGACGCCAGCAATGAAGACGAAAATGGCGCGCCACCCCAACCACGCGATCAGCATGCCGGCGATCACCGGGCCAAAGGCCAGGCCAAGCCCGAAACTCGTTCCCAGCAGGCCGAAGGCGCGCATTCGTGCGTGGCCTTCGAACTCCTGCGCGAGCGCGGCGGAACCGCTGGCGAGCGATGCCGCGGCCGCGACGCCTTGCAGAGCCCGGAGGACGTCCAGCCACAGCACGCTGGGAGCGAGCGCCAACAGGATGGTGCTCACGACGAAGAGCGACATGCCACCGGCAAAGACGCGCTTGCGGCCGTACTGATCGGCCAGTGCACCGGCGGCCATTAGCAAGCTGCCGAAGCTCAACATGAAAGCGTTGGTGATCCAGGTGAGCGCGGTGGGTGAGCCGCCTAAGGTTCGTGCGATGTCAGGCGTGGCGATGGCGCCGCCGGAGAAGCTCAGCGGCAGCACGATGGCCGCAAGGCAGATCGAGGCCAGCACGAGGCGCTCGCTTCGCCCGCCCGGGCGCTGCGTGGGGGAGGTGGAGTTCATGGATATCCAGGCGTTGTGGCAGGAGGAGGGCGCGATGCCAGCCCGTTGGCCGACACGTCGGAACATGCTATGAACTCTCCAATCCTTTGATAATTGGCCTCCGTGTCCGTTGATAACGGACTTCATGTATCCAATAAGGTCATCGCATGGACAGCCTTACCGGCATCGTCGCCTTCGTGCGCAGTGCAGAGTCGTTGAGCTTCGCGGGCGCCGCCCGGACGCTGGGTGTGTCGTCCTCGGCCGTCGGAAAGAGCATCGCGCGGCTGGAATCGGCGATGGGCGTGCGGCTGTTCCAGAGAAGCACGCGCAAGGTGCGACTGACACCGGAAGGCCTGCTGTTCTTCGAGCGCTGCCGGCGCATCCTCGACGATCTGCAGGACGCCGAGGCCGAGATGGCGCATGCCACACAAGCGCCGCGCGGGCGCCTGCGCGTCAGCCTGCCCGCCATCGGTTATCGCTTCCTGCTGCCACACCTGAAGGAGTTCCGTCGCCTGCATCCGGAGATCTCGCTGGATCTCGACTTCAACGATCAATTGGTCGACCTGATCGAAGAAGGCGTCGACGTGGCGATTCGCAGCGGCACGCTGCCGGATTCGCGGCTGATGGCGCGCCGGCTGGGTCCGTTTCGCTTTGTGCTGTGCGCCTCCACCGCCTACCTGCAGGCCCACGGCGTGCCGCAAGCCGCCGAGGATCTCCAGCGGCATGAATGCATCCGCTATCGCTTTGTCACCACCGGCAAGCTGATGGCGTGGGGCATCGCTTCTGGCGCGCCATTGCGCCTACGCGACGGGCTCGTCTGCAACAACATGGAGGCCGTGCTGGCGGCGGTGCTCGACGGGCATGGGCTGGCCTACATGCCTGATTTCCTGATCCGCGAGGCCATGCGCGATGGTCGTCTGCAGTCGGTGCTGGATGAGTGCGTTACCGATCATGGGCAATTCTGGGCGGTCTGGTCTTCCGGACGCACGTTGTTGCCCAGGGTGAGGGTGTTTGTCGATTACATCGCAACACGCCTCTTTCCCGTTGACGGCGGCTCGTCGACGGCGACCAGGAAATCTTCGGGACGAAAGCGGCGCTGAGCACGCCTCAGTGGGCCGTCGATCAACAGCGATTTCGTTTACGAGGACGAGTCGCTGATCGGCACGCCGTATGGCAATGCACAAGAACACCGCGGCTCCACGGGAAGGACGCATCAGGCGTTGGTTGTTCTTCACGAGGCCGCCTTGTTCCCAGGGCAGCTCTTTTGAGAGCGTTCAGGCTGTCTCGGCAACCGCTGCGTTGTCTGCAGAGGGTGCTGCGTCGGGCGCATGCGCCGGTTGCAGCACATGATGCGCCAACCCATGCAGATCCAGTTGATCCACGGGAATCGGCCGGTAATCCGGGCCGAACGCCACTTCGCCGAACTTCCACCCTTCAGGGCGGCGCACCGCACCCCAGAAACGCTTGGCGGCATTCCAGTGCAGGCCGACGAGGCCGTGGTTGTTGTCGTCGTCCACCATCGGGTCGCCCACGCCGGTGGGGCGCGGCGGCTCGTTGTAGAGCGCGGTGCCGAAGATCACGTCCCAGAGGGAGAACACCTGGCCGAAGTTGCAGTTGTGCAGTTTGGGGCGGGTCGGGTCGACCAGCATGTGGTGCAGGCGGTGGAACTTGGGCGACACGAACACGCGGTTGAACACCGGGCCGAAGGCGATGCGCACGTTGGCGTGGGAGAAGTTCTGCACCAGCTCGCCCATCAACACCAGCCAGGCGAACTGTTCTGGCTCCACGCCCATCACGATGCCCACGCAGGCCAGGATCATGGACTGGATGAAGCCGTCGATCAGGCTGCCGCGGTCGTTGGTCCAGCAGCTCATCTGGCGCGTGCTGTGGTGCATGCTGTGCAGCGCCCACCACCACGGCAGCGCGTGCTGCAGGCGGTGCATCCAGTAGTAAACAAGGTCGTAAACCAGGTAGTAGCAGCCAAACAGCAGCCACGGATGCTGCTTCAGCCACGGCACCCAGTGCGTGATGGCGAGTGGCGACACGCTGGCATCACTGGGGCCGGTGTCCGGTCCACCGAAGTAATTGGCGATGGGCGTGAGGATGAGGTAGCTGAAGATCGGGAAAATGCCGACGAGCATCATCACCGTGTACTGGAAATCGACCTTGGTGAGCTTGCGGTCTTGCCATTTTTCCGCCGGCACGATGCTTTCCAGCGGGCGGAAGACCAGGCCGATCACGCACAGCTGGAACGCGGCGATGAGCAGCGAGGCGGCGATGTCGTTCGGGTTGCCTGCCAGGCCTTCCAGATGCAGGAACTGCAATACCGGCAGCACGCCATGGCTGGCGAACCAGCTGACCAGATGGGACCACAGTTCAGACATCATCGACACCTTGCAGGGAAACGTGCGCGGTTCTGCGGGTGGAGGGAAGCGCGGGGGCGCTCTACAGAACCGGGCGGTTTAGGATACCCCCGGCGTCCGGCGGCATCCAATCCGGCAGGATTTTGCGCTGGCTACCTTTCAGGCCGCTGCCTTGGAGTCTGTTTACGGTCTCCTTCAAGCCCAGGATTTCCTCACCGTCATTCCCGCGAACCCCACAAAAGGGGGCAAGAGCGGGAATCCAGTGCCTTTAGCTCTTGGTGCCACGAGCAAAGACGCTGGATTCCCGCTCTTGCCCCCTTTTGTGGGGTTCGCGGGAATGACGGTGAGGGCTTGCAAGGCGTTGAAGCAAGATTTTGAACAGGCTCTCAGCGGCCCAGGCGCTCGTCGAGCTCGCGCAGGCGCTCCGGCGTGCCGACGTCGGTCCATGCGCCCTGGTAATGGCTGCCGCTGAGTTCCTGACGGGCGATGGCCCGCTCAAGCAGCGGCCGCAGCTTGAAGCGTGGCGGTCTTTGTTGCGCACCGGCGTCGTGCACGACCTCCTGCCAGGCATCGAGCATCTCGCGTCGAAACACGCCGATGCCGCTGTACGTGAGGCGCGGAGTGCCCCCGTCGTGAACCAGCCCCTGTGCATCAAGGCTGAAGTCGCCATCCGGGTGATGCGGCGGGTTGTCCACCAGCAGCAGGTGCCCGGTACCGCGCGGTTCGGCGGGCAGGGTGGCGACATCGGCATCGGTCCACACGTCGCCGCTGATCACGATGAAGGGCTCCGGGCCGAGCAGGCCCAGCGCGTTGAGCATGCCGCCGCCGGTTTCCAGCGGGGTAGGGCCTTCGTACGCATAGCGGATGCGCAGCCCCCAGCGCGAACCATCCCCGAGCACCTCGGGAAACTGGTCGGCCAAGTGCGAGGTGTTGATCACCACGTAGCGCACGTCGATGGCGGCAAGCTTTTCCAGGTGCCATTCGATCAATGGCTTGCCGCCCACCGTCAGCAGGGGCTTGGGCGTGTGGTTGGTCAGCGGGCGCATGCGCTCGCCAAGGCCCGCCGCGAAGATCAGTGCGTGGCGCATGGTGTTTCCGGTGCGTGGGTTCCCTGACTCGTCATTCCCGCGAAGGCGGGAATCCAGCGACTTGGTTTTTTCGCAACCCAAAGGCATCGGATTCCCGCCTTCGCGGGAATGACGTTGAAGGATAGGAAGTGGCGGGCATTGATCACTGTGCCGCCACCTTTGTCAGATCGCGCCCCTCCGCGTGTTGCCTTAGCAGCGCGACGAAATCGGCCAGCTCCGCGTAACGCTCCGCCACGGACACCACGTAGTGATAAACGCGCGGCACGTCGGCGAGATAACCGGGTTTCCCGTCGCGATACCACAAGCGGTAAAACTGGCCGAGCACGCGCACATGGCGATGCAGGCCGGTGAGGTCGAACCAGCGCAGGAAGCGTTCGCGGTCGATCGTTTCCTCGATCACGCCAGCCTTGAGCAGGCGCTGGCGATACGACTCCACCCAGCCTTCCACGCGCTCGCGCGGCCACACGACATAGGCATCGCGCAGCAGCGAGGCGAGGTCATAGGTGATGGGGCCGGACAGCGCACCCTGGAAATCAATCACGCCGGGGTTGTTCTCATCCACGACGAGCAGGTTGCGGCTGTGATAGTCGCGATGCACGAAGCGGCGCGGTTGCTCCAGCGCGGCGTGGATGATCACGTTGAAGGCCGCTTCCAGCACATCCCATTCGCCGCAGGTCGGCGTGTAACCGAGGTGGCGCTGCAGAAACCATTCCGGCATCACCTCCAGCCCGCTCACCAGTCGTTCGCGGTCGAACAGCGGAAGATCCGTGTGTTCCATGCGCGTCTGCATCAGCAGCAGTGCATCCATGGCGTCGCTGTAGAGACGATCGGCCGTGTCCTCGTTCAGTGCAGGGAGATAGAGCCGTGTGCCGAGATCCTCGATCAGCAGGAAGCCTTGGTCGAGATCCTTCGCGTAGACCGCGGGAACATGCACGCCCGTGGCGGCGAGCCGCTCACCGATCGCCAGCCAGGGGCGAGGATCTTCCTGCGCCACCGGCGAATCCATCACCACCCAGCTCTTCCCGCCGTGCGTGGTGCGCCAATAGCTGCGGAAGCTGGCGTCGGACGAGGCGGAGGAGAGCTCAAGCGCGGCGTCGCCGAGAACGGAGCGGGTCCAGGCCAGGCGGGCGGCGGCGCGGTCGGTAGGCGTAGTCATGGCGTGCTGGGAGTGGCGATGCCATGCAGCTTAGCGGGTGGCTGGCCGGAACTGTAGGAGCGCACCCTGTGCGCGACAGCGGCGTTTCGTAGTCACCGCTCCGTTAGGTTGTCGCGCACAGGGTGCGCTCCCACAGAAAAGCGGGCGAGCGTGTGGGTCCATCAGTGCCAAAGCGCAGCGAGGCGCCGCTTTAAGTCTTCATGGCTCCGGCGCGTTGCGAAGCGCTTGGAGCTGCCCGCTGTGTAGAGGCAAAGGTCGCCAAGCAACGACCTGCCTCACGCGTTCGGGCTTATCCCCACGGAATGCTGCCAGCTCTGGCTCTCTAGGCCATTTTCTTTGGGTTACTTTTCTTTTGGGCCAGCAAAAGAAAAGTGACTCGAGCGTCGGCAGACGATCGAAACGCCCGCTGCGTAAGTGGCCCGATCGCGGGAAGGCCAGCTCCAAAGGCCAAGAGCAAAAGTCACTAGATTCCCGCCTTCGCGGGAATGACGGATAGGAACGGTGCGGCGAGCACCCACCCCGCATCCAAGCCCTCTCCCCGGAGGGGAGAGGGAGAAGTGCGTCGTCACGAAAGGTTGTAAGCCTTCTCTTCGTGCAGCGAGATATCCAACCCCATCTGCTCCTGCTCATCATCCACCCGCAGCCCCAGCGTCCAGTCGATCAGCTTGAGGATCACCAGGCTGAGCACCGCGCTCCAGATCACGGTGAACCCTACGCCCTTGGCCTGAATCCACAGTTGGCCCCACAGCGATTCCACCGTGCCGAACCCGCCCAGTTTCGGCGAGGCAAGCGGGCCCGTCAGCAGCGCACCCACGATGCCCGCCACGGCGTGCACGCCGAACACGTCCAGCGAGTCGTCATAACCCAGCTTGTGCTTGAGTCGCGTGGCACTGAAAAAGCAGATCACGCCAGCGATAAGGCCGAGCACCAGCGCACCACCGGGCCCGGCGGTGCCAGCAGCCGGCGTCACCGCCACGAGGCCCGCGACCGCGCCCGACACGATGCCCAGCACGCTGGGTCGCCCATGCACGATCCATTCGACAAAGAGCCAGCCCAATGCGGCACCGGCCGTAGCCACCTGCGTGGCCAGCATCGCCATGCCTGCGCTGCCATTGGCGGCCACCGCAGATCCGGCGTTGAAGCCGAACCAGCCCAGCCACAAGAGACTGGCGCCCATCACCGTATAGCCCAGGTTGTGCGGCGGCATCGGCACGTTCGGATATCCCCGGCGCTTGCCGATCACCAGGCACGCCACCAGACCCGCGATACCGGCGTTGATGTGCACCACAGTGCCGCCCGCGAAGTCGAGCACGCCCAGGTCGCCAAGGAAGGAGCCCGGGCCGCTCCACACCATGTGCGCGACAGGCAGGTAGACGATGCTCAGCCACAGGCCGCTGAACCACAGCAGTGCGCTGAACTTCATGCGCTCGGCGAACGCGCCGATGATCAACGCCGGCGTGATGATGGCGAAGGTGAGCTGGAACATCACGAACACGCTTTCGGGCACCGTCTGGTAGCGCGAATCGGGCTTCAGGCCAGCAAGGAAAACACGGTCGAGTCCGCCGATGAACGAATGCAGGTTGGTGACGCCCGCCTGCATGCCCTCGGTGCTGAAAGCGAGCGAATAGCCATAGAGCATCCACAGCACGGACACCAGCGCGGTGATGGCGAAGCACTGCATCAGTACCGACAGCAGGTTTTTCGCGCGCACCATGCCGCCGTAGAACAGCGCGAGGCCCGGAATGGTCATCAGCAGCACGAAGGCGGTGGCGGTGAGCATCCACGCGGTATCACCGCTGTCGATATGCGTGGGGGCGGCGGTCTGCGCCAGCGCGGGTCCAACAAGGGTTAGCCCGGCGATGGACAGCAGGATGCGGCCAAGCTTGCCACCGATGCTCGATTCCCGGTTCCTGATTCCCTCAAAGTCAAAGCGCATCGGCATCGACCTCCTGCGTGCGGATGCGGATAGCCTGCTCCAGCTCGCTCACGAACACCTTGCCGTCACCGATCTTGCCGGTGCGGGCGGCGCCGATGATGGCTTCCACCGCCTGGTCCAACTGCGCGTCGGCCACCGCCACTTCAAGCTTCAGCTTGGGCAGGAAATCCACCACGTACTCCGCGCCGCGATAAAGCTCGGTGTGCCCATGCTGGCGGCCAAAGCCCTTCACCTCGGTGACGGTCATGCCCGTCACACCCACCTCCGTCAGCGCCTGGCGAACGTCGTCCAGCGTGAATGGTTTGATGATGGCCGTAATCCACTTCATCCCCAGCGCTCCCCGTGCGGTCGATATGTCGCGGTGCAGCAGGATGCGTGCCAGCGGATCTGCGACACCGCCCGATGTCTCTCGCCGTCATTCCCGCGAAAGCGGGAATCCAGTGACTTCAAGGGGTTGCGAAAGGCGCTGGATCCCTGCTTCCGCAGGGATGACGGTGAGGGGCAGGGGTATCGAGGTGGGACTGGGCTAGCAGCATTGCCCCCAAACGGGGCGTCCTCGTGCTGCGGATTCCCACCTTTGGTGCGCCGCCGCGGTTTGACCCTCAGGGCATTAATCAGTACCATTTTGGTACCGATTCCCGCAGTCCCTTGGCCGATACCCCATGCTCCGCGTCAGCCGACTCACCGACTACGCCACGGTGGTGATGACCTGCATCGCCGCCCACCCCGACGACGTGCTCAGCACGGCGCAGATCGCCGACGAGGCGCGCCTGGAGCTGCCCACTGTGAGCAAGCTCCTGAAGTCGCTGGGCCATGCCGGGCTGGTGGAGTCGTTCCGCGGCGTCAACGGCGGCTACCGCCTGGCGCGCCCGGCCGGGGAGATCACCCTGGCGCAGATCGTCGAAGCGCTGGAGGGCCCCATCGGCATGACCGAATGCAGCCTCGCCGAAGGCCAGTGCGAGCGCGAGTCGCAATGCGGCGTGCGCGCCAACTGGCAACACGTCAACAGCGTCGTGGACAGCGCCCTGCGCGCCGTCAGCCTGTCCGACATGCTCAAACCACCCAGTCGTCGCATCGATATCCATCCGATCGGATGAACACGACGCATCCCTCGAACGCACACGACGACACGAAGACCGCCATGACTACCGAAACCACCGAACGCAGTGATCTTTCCGCCACGACACTTCGCGACAACGCCGAAGTGGCCGAAGCGCTGGGTCGTCGCTACGAAGCCGGTTTCACCACGGACATCGAGACGGAATATTTGCCGGTCGGCCTGTCCGAAGACATCGTGCGCCAGCTTTCGGCACTCAAGAAAGAGCCGGAGTGGATGACCGAGTGGCGCCTGAAGGCCTATCGCCATTGGCTCACCATGCCCACGCCCGATTGGGCCAAGCTCAACCTGTCGCCGATCGACTACCAGTCCATCAGCTACTACGCCGCGCCGAAGGCCGCGCCGAAATCGCTGGACGAGGTGGATCCCAAGCTGCTGGAAACCTACGACAAGCTCGGCGTGCCGTTGCATGAGCGCGCCAAGCTCGCGGGCGTGGCGGTGGATGCCGTGTTCGACTCGGTGTCGGTGGGCACCACCTTCCGCAAGGAACTGGCCGAAGCCGGCGTGATCTTCTGCTCCATGAGCGAAGCGATCCGCGAGCATCCCGAACTGGTGCAGCAGTACCTGGGCAGCGTGGTACCGACGGGCGACAACTTCTTCGCCGCACTCAATTCGGCGGTGTTCTCCGACGGCTCGTTCGTGTTCATTCCCAAGGGCGTGCGTTGCCCGATGGAGCTGTCCACTTACTTCCGCATCAATGCGATCAACACCGGGCAGTTCGAGCGCACGCTGATCGTGTGCGAGGAAGGCGCCTACGTGTCCTACCTCGAAGGCTGCACCGCGCCCATGCGCGACGAGAACCAGCTGCACGCTGCCGTCGTTGAACTGGTCGCGCTGGAAAAGGCGCAGATCAAGTACTCGACGGTGCAGAACTGGTATCCGGGCGACGAGAACGGCGTCGGCGGCATCTACAACTTCGTGACCAAGCGCGGCGACTGCCGTGGCGACGATTCGAAGATCTCCTGGACCCAGGTGGAAACCGGTTCGGCCATCACCTGGAAGTACCCCAGCTGCGTGCTGCGCGGCGACCGCTCGGTGGGCGAGTTCTACTCGGTGGCGCTCACGCACCATCGCCAGCAGGCCGACACCGGCACCAAGATGATCCACATCGGCAAGGGCACCAAGTCCAAGATTGTCTCCAAGGGCATCAGTGCCGGCCGCAGCTCCAACAGCTACCGCGGCCTGGTGAAGGTGGAGAAGGGCGCCGAGGGCGCGCGCAACTACACCCAGTGCGACAGCCTGCTGATCGGCAAGAAGTGCGGTGCGCACACCTTCCCCTACATGGAAGTGAAGAACCCCACCGCCATCGTCGAGCACGAGGCCACCACCTCGAAGATTTCCGACGACCAGCTGTTCTACTGCCGCAGCCGCGGCATCGGCGAGGAAGACGCCGTGTCGATGATCGTCGACGGCTTCTGCAAGCAGGTATTCCGTGAACTGCCGATGGAATTTGCGGTGGAAGCCAAGAAGCTGCTGGAGGTGTCGCTGGAAGGCGCGGTCGGCTGAGTATGAACAATGGGTGCCAATGCATTTCGCTTAACCTCACCCTTGTTCGTCATCCCCGCGAAAGCGGGGGTCCAGCGCCTCTGCTTTACCGGCCGAAAGGCACTGGATTCCCGCTTTCGCGGGAATGACGGACCTTGAAGGTTGATGCAGAGCACAGGTCGTACTTTTTCGCTGCGTAACTAGAGCATTCCCGCTTCATCGCGCAGCCCCACTTTCTCTCTATCGATACCGTATCCCGCCATGCTAAAGATCGAAAACCTGCACGCCCGCGTCGAGGGCAAGGACATCCTCAAGGGACTCACGCTCACCGTGAACCCCGGCGAAGTGCACGCGATCATGGGCCCCAACGGTGCTGGCAAGTCCACGCTGGGCAACGTGCTCTCCGGCCGCGACGGTTACGAGGTCACCGAAGGCACAGTGACCTTCAACGGTGTCGACCTGCTGGCGCTGGAACCGGAAGAGCGCGCGGCTGCCGGCGTGTTCCTGGCTTTCCAGTACCCGGTGGAAATCCCCGGCGTGAACAACACCTACTTCCTGCGCGCCGCGCTCAACGCGCAGCGCAAGCAGCGTGGCGAGAAGGAACTCGATTCCATGCAGTTCCTCAAGCTGGTGCGCGAGAAGCTCAAGATCATGAAGATCTCCGACGAGCTGCTGCATCGTGCGGTGAACGAAGGTTTCTCGGGTGGTGAGAAGAAGCGCAACGAGATCTTCCAGATGGCCGTGCTCGAGCCCAAGCTCGCCATCCTCGACGAAACCGACTCCGGCCTGGACATCGACGCGCTCAAGCAGGTCGCGCAGGGCGTGAACGCGCTGCGTACGGCCGAGCGTGGCTTCCTGGTCATCACGCACTACCAGCGTCTGCTCGACTACATCGAGCCGGATTTCGTGCACGTGCTGGCGGATGGCCGCATCGTACAGAGCGGCGACAAGACGCTGGCGCTGAAGCTGGAAGAGCAGGGCTACGCATGGGTGAACGACAAGGATCCCGCGCTGACCGGAGCCTCGGCATGAGCGAGCCGCAGCGCACCCCCTTCGTCGACTCGCTGCTAGAAGCCGCCGCGCAGGCGCGCTTGCCGGGCAGCGGCATCGGCTGGCTGGATGCCGCGCGTCGCGAGAACCTCGAAGCATTCGCCGAAGGCGGCCTGCCCGACACCCGCATGGAGGCGTGGAAGTACACCGCGCTTCGTGCGCTTGGCCAGCGCCGTTTCGCCTCCGTCGATGCCCAGGCCGCCACGCTTGCGGTGGACGTCGATGGCTTCGCCTTGCCGGGCATGGAAGGCCCGACGCTGGTGTTCGTCAACGGCGTGTTTCGCCGGGAACTGTCGCGCATCGATCAGCTGCCCTCCGGCCTGAGCCTGCAGCCGCTGACGCAGGCGCTGCAGGGCGATGCCGAACCGCTGCGCTTCGCGCTGTCGCGCCACTATCGCGAGCGTGGCGACGTGTTCGCGCGCCTCAATGCGGCGCTTGCCGGCGACGGCGTGGTGTTGCGCGTGGCAGCCGGCGCCAAGGTGGAGCAGCCCGTGCGCCTGCTGTTTGTCGGTGCTCCCGCGGAAGAACAGGTTGCCTGGCATGTCCGCCACGTGGTCGAGCTGGGCGAAGGCGCGGAGCTGTCGCTGGTTGAGCAGCATGCCGCCATCGATACTCACCAGAACCTTGGCACGCAGGTCACCGACATCGTGCTGCGTCGTGGCGCCAGGCTGCGCCATGTGACCCTGCAGGAGGCCGCCGAAGGCAGCACGCTGGTGCGTCACGACAACGTCCAGCTGGATGAGGATGCCCATGCGGCGCTCTACGTCCTGGAGCTTGGCGGTTCGCTGGTGCGCCACGACCTGCATGCGGTGCTCGCGGGCGACCGATCGCGGCTCGATACGCGCGGCGTGTTCGCCCTGCGTGGTCGCCAGCATATCGATACGCAGATGGCCATTCGCCACCAGGCGCTCAACACGGCCTCGGAGTCGGTGTGGCGCGGTGTGGCGGACGAGCGTTCGCGCGGCGTGTTCCGCGGTGCCATCGTGGTGGCCCAGGGTGCTGACGGCAGCGATGCCAGCCTCTCCAGCAAAAACCTGCTGCTTTCCGGACAGGCCGAGATCGACACCAAGCCGGAGCTGGAAATCTACGCCGACGAAGTGAAGGCGGCGCACGGCGCCACCGTGGGGCAGCTCGACGAGCGCTCGCTGTTCTACCTGCGCTCGCGCGGCATTCCGCTGGCGGAAGCGCGCGCCATGCTCACCACGGCGTTCTGTCGCGCGGTGTTCGAATCGCTGCCCGACGAAGGGCTGCGCGAACGCATCAACCAGCGACTGATGGCACAACTGCCCTCCGCCTGATGGGCGGCCCGACAGCAACCGGTGAAACGAACACGATGAACGCACAGACCCGCCCGAGCCCCACCGTCTTCGATGTGCAGCGCGTCCGCGCCGATTTCCCTCTGCTGTCGCGCACCGTGCACGACAAGCCGCTGATCTATTTCGACAACGCCAACACCAGCCAGAAACCCTTGAGCGTGATCGAGGCGGTGGATCAGCATTACCGCCTGCGCAACGCCAACGTGTCGCGCTCCGTGCATCTGGTCGGCGAGGAAGCCACGGCGGCCTACGAAGGCGCGCGCGACAAGCTGGCGCGCTTCATCAACGCCACCTCGCGCAACGAGGTGATCCTGAACTCGGGCACCACGCAGGCGATGAACATGATCGCCTACAGCTACGCGTTGCCGCGGCTGAAGGAAGGCGACAGCATCCTCACCACGGTGATGGAGCATCACGCCAACATCGTGCCGTGGCAGCTGGTGGCCGGCCGCACCGGTGCGACGGTGAAGGCCGCGCCGATCGATGAGCGCGGTGAGCTGATCCTCGAGAAGTACTTCGAGATGCTCACGCCGGATGTGAAGCTCGCCTGCGTCACGCATGTGTCCAATGTGCTGGGTACGGTCAACCCGGTGCGCGAGATCGCCCGCGAGTGCCGCAGGCGCGGTATTCCGCTGGTGGTGGACGGCTCGCAGGCCGTGCCGCATCGCCCGGTGGACGTGCAGGCGCTGGGCTGCGATTTCTATGCCTTCACCGGCCACAAGATGCTCTCGCCCACGGGCACGGGCGGGCTGTGGGCGCGCAAGGAGCTGCTGGAGGAGATGCCGCCGTTCTTCGGTGGCGGCGAGATGATCCGCGAGGTGAGTTTCTCCGGTACCACCTTCGCCGCTCCGCCACACAAGTTCGAGGCGGGCACGCCGAACATCGCCGGTTTCGCCGGCGTGGGCGCGGCAGTCGACTACTACGATTCGCTCGGCTTCGACGCCATCCATGCGTGGGAACAGCAGTTGCTGGCCTATTTGACCGAGCGCCTGCGCGACATCCCCGGCCTGCGCCTGTTCGGTGAGGCGAAGGAGAAGGAGCCGGTCGTCTCCTTCCTGATCGAAGGCGCGCAGGCCACCGACCTGGCCACGCTGCTGGATCTGCAGGGCGTGGCCGTGCGTTCCGGCCATCACTGCGCGCATCCGCTGATGCAGTTCTACAAAGTGCCGGCCACGCTGCGCGCCTCGCTCGCGTTCTACAACACGCGCGAAGAGGTCGACGCCTTCATCACGGCCTTGCTGAAGGTGCGCAAGCTGTTGATGTGATGTCGGGCGAGAGCCCGCGATACCGGCTTGGACTCCCCGTGGTGAATGCCAGGGGGAGCGGCTGGCAGAGCCTGTTCAAAATCTCGCTATAGCACCTTGCTTCCCCTCGCCGTCATCCCCGCGTTCGCGGGAATGACGTGAGGAAACTTGAGACTTGAGGGAAATCGTGACAGGCCCTCAGGGTTTCATGTCCTTGGGCATCACGCATTGGTGATCGCGGAACAGCGCCCATTCTTCGCATTGCCTGCCATCGGCAAAGACGCAGATACCCATGGCATTGCCTGCCGCATCCTTTCTCAGGTCCAGCTTGCCGCCCTGGTTGATGCAAGCGACGGACGCGGGATTGGCCATGCCGACGGCAGGGCCGGCGTCGGCATGGTCTGGCGCGGGCGTGGTCGTCGCACACGCGCAAAGGGTCATGGCGAGCAAGGTGGCGAAGAGGGTTTTCATGGGGCATCCGGCGCGAGTGCGTTGGCGGGACTATAGCGCCGCGCCGTGACGGCAACATCTAGACGGTTCTGGGGCCGTCGCCCGGGTGACTGCAGAAAAGAAAACCCGCGGGCATCAGGCCCGCGGGTTCCCTTTTCATCCCAAAGCCGTGGTGACGGCAATTACCAGATCTTCACCTGCTTGTCCGCCGGACGCACCATGGCATCGCCCGCCTTGCACTGGAACGCCTGCGCGAACGCCGGCATGTTCGACGGTGCGCCGATGGCGCGGAACTGCGCCGGTGCATGCGGATCGGTGTTGAGCAGGGTGAGCTGGGCTTCCGGACGGATGCTGCCACGCCACACGCGCGCCCAGTTGAGGAAGAAGCGCTGGTCCTGCGTGTAACCGTCGATCTTCTTCTTCGCCTCGGCGGGGTTGCGGGCCAGCGCCATCTGCAGTGCGTCGTAGGCGGCGTTGAGGCCGCCGAGGTCGCCGATGTTCTCGCCCATGGTGAGCTTGCCGTTGACGAACTTGCCCGGCAGCGCCTCGTAGTGGTTGAACTGGTCGGCCAGCAGGTCGGTGCGCGCGTCGAAGGCCTTGCGGTCTTCGTCGGTCCACCAGTTGACGTTGTTGCCCTGCGCGTCGAACTTGCTGCCCTGGTCGTCGTAGCCGTGGCCCATTTCATGGCCGATCACGGCCCCGATGCCACCGTAGTTGAGCGCGTCATCCACCTTGGCATCGAAGAATGGCGGCTGCAGGATGGCGGCCGGGAACACGATCTCGTTCTTCAGCGAGTTGTAGTACGCGTTCACCGTCTGCGGCGTCATGCCCCATTCGGTGCGGTCCACCGGCTTGCCGATCTTGCCGACCATGTAGTTGTAGTTGAACTGGTCGGCGGCCTGCACGTTGTCGAAGTAGCTGCCGGTGGGCTGGATGGTCAGGCCTGTCCAGTCACGCCACTTGTCGGGGTAGCCGATCTTCGGGGTGAACGTGGCCCACTTTTCCAGCGCCTTCTTCTTGGTGGCTTCGCTCATCCACGGCAGGTTCTCGATGCGGTGCTTGTAGGCGGCGCGCAGGTCGGCCACCAACTGCTCTGCACGGGCCTTCGACTCCGGCGAGAACGTCTGCGCCACGTAGAGCTGGCCCAGCGCCATGCCCATGCCGCCCTCCACGCTGTCCAGCGTGCGCTTCCAGCGCGACTTCATTTCCTTCTGGCCGTTGAGCGTCTGCGCGTTGAAGGCAAAGTCTTCCTTCTGGAACGGCGTGGACAGGTAGGGCGATGCGGCGTCGATGGCGTGGAAGCGCAGGTAGGCCTGCCAGTCGCCCACCGGCACGTCGGCGAGCATCTTGTCGAACTCGGCGAAGTATTTCGGCTGCGACAGCGAGAAGCCGTCCTTCACCTCGGCGCCCTGTGCCTTGAAGAACGCGGCCCAGTCGAAGTGCGGGGTCACCTTGTCGGCGTCGGCGATGCTCACGTAGTGGTAGCGGTTTTCCGGCTGGCGCAGCTCGGTGGGAACGAGCGAGGCGGCCGCGAGGCGCGTTTCGAAGGCCATCACTGCCTTGGCCTGCTTCTGCGCGTCCGCTTCGCTCACACCCACCAGCTGCAGCGCGCGGGCGATGTGCGCCACGTATTCGGTGCGGATCTTTTCGAAATCCGGCTTGCTGTAATAGTCGGCGGTCGGCAGGCCCAGGCCACCCTGGTTCACGTAGGCGATCTGTCGGCTGGAATCCTTGAAATCCGCGTTGCCGAAGAAGCGGAACGTCACCGGATGACCCTTGGCGTAGCTGTCGCTGATGTAGGCGACGACGTCCTTGCTGTTCTTCAGGCTGTCGATACGCGCCAGCTCCGGCTTGATCGGATCGAAGCCGGCCTTCTCGATGGCCGCTTCGTCCATGCCCGAGGCGTAGAAGTAGCCGATCTTCTGCTCGATGGAGCCGGGCGTGGCGCTGCTAGCGTCCTTGGCCGCCTTGTCCACGATGGCGTGCTGCACATTCAGGCTGTCCTCGCGCAGTGCGTCGAACGAACCCCAGCGCGTGCGATCGGCCGGAATCGGGTTGGCGGCGAGCCATTTCGCATTGACGAAGCCGTTGAAGTCATTGCAGACGTTCTTGCCAGTGTCCAGTTCCTTGATGTCGAAGGAGCCGGTAGGGGCGGCCAGCGCGCCGGTGCACAGGGCCATGCCCACGGCCAGCGCGAGCGGTTTCACAAAGCGGTTCTTCATGCGGATCGGTGCTCCCTCTGAAATCGACGCGCGGCGGCCGGGTGATCCGGTGCGCGGGCCGTAATGAATCGATCCCGGAGGCTAGTCATCGCTGGAGCAGGCGGCACAGTGTCGAAGGTCATGTTCGCGCAAGCTTCGCGCTGTGCCGGGGGGGGGGCCGCTCAGGCGGCGAGGGGGAAGCTCAGCTCCACCACCAGGCCCGGCTGTGCGTCGCGCAGCGAGAGCTGTATCCCGTGGAGATCCGCGACGGCGCTGACCAGGGCCAGGCCCAGGCCGCTGCCAGGCGTGCTGCGGCTGCTGTCCAGGCGCACAAAGCGGCGCAGCACGCGTTCGCGATCGCCGGCGGGTATGCCGGGGCCGGAATCGGTGACGCGGCCGACCAGGCGCCCGGCGCGGCCTTGCAGATCCAGGTGGATGCGGGAACCCGCCGGGGTGTGGTGCAGGGCGTTTTCGATCAGGTTGGCCAGCATCTGGGCCAGCAGTGCCTGGTCGCCACGCAGATGCTGGTTCGCGTCGATATCCGCCGACAGGTGCTGGCCGAGGTCTTCGGCCACCGGGCGGTAGGTTTCCGCCAGCGCGTCGAACAGCGCCGACAGGTTCAGCTTCTCGAACCCCGAACGGCGCTGGCGGGATTCCACGCTGGCGATGCGCAGCAGCGCGCGGAACGTGGCGAGCAGGTCGTCCACCTCCGCGAGCGCGCGTTGCACGCTGTCGCGCAATCGGGCTTCGTCGGTGTGGGGATCGCTGCCGGCCTCAAGGCGTTGGCGCATCCGCATCAGCGGCGTGCGCAGGTCGTGCGCGATGTCGCTGGACACCTGGCGCATGCCGTCCATCAGCACGTGCATGCGGGTAAGCATGCGGTGGAGGCGGTCGGCCAGCCGGTCGAATTCGTCGTCTTTGCCGGAGCGGGCGATGATGAAATCGGCCTCGCCTTCCAGCGCACGCTCGGCAAGCTCGCCCAGCGCATCGATGCGGCGCATGTACAGCCAGCCGCCGATGCCACCGGTCAGCAGTACGAGCAGCAGGGCGGATACGCCGATCTCCAGGAAGCGGCGGCTCAGCAGTTCGCTCAGTTCCACCACGCTGCGGTTATCGCTGCCGGCGATCAGCCAGCGGCCGTCGGGCAGGCGTGTTGCGTACAGGTGCACCTCGTCGGCATCGGTGTTGTCTTCGCCCAGCGCACCCTGCAGGGGGACGGTCCGCCAGCCCGTGGCCGTGGGGCGATAACGCAGATTGCCGGCGATGCGCCGCCCCTGGGCGTCGGCCAGCAGGTAATAGTCCGGCCCGAGCGGCATCACCGCGACGCGCTGCTGGATCTGCCGGTCCAGCGTGCCGTCCGCGGCGGCCTGGAGCAGGCTGGCCATGTCGGTTTTCACGTTGGCGCGCAGCTGGGCTTCGGCGTATTCGCTGACGCTCCACCAGGCGATGCCCAGCAG
Source organism: Dyella japonica A8 (assembly GCF_000725385.1). Taxonomy (NCBI): domain Bacteria; kingdom Pseudomonadati; phylum Pseudomonadota; class Gammaproteobacteria; order Lysobacterales; family Rhodanobacteraceae; genus Dyella; species Dyella japonica. Next base: position 2,114,598 of record NZ_CP008884.1, read on the forward strand.
CACGGCGACCAATACCGCGAACAGCGACGCCTGGATCAGCGTCATGCGGAATGCAGCGGTGCGTAGCGGATTAATTCTCGCCACGCAGGTTAATCCTCGCCACGCAGGCAGTACCCCGCACCGCGCACGGTGTGCAGCAGTTCCCGTTCAAAACCGCGATCGATCTTGTTGCGCAGGCGGCTGATGTGCGTCTCGATCACGCTGGTCTGCGGATCGAAATGAAATTCCCACACATGCTCCAGCAGCATGCTGCGGGTTACCACGCGGCCCTGGTGCGCCATCAGGTATTCCAGCAGGCGGAATTCCCGCGGCTGTAGATCCACCGACTGGCCGGCGCGGCGCACTTCGCGTGAGATGCGGTCCAGCTCCAGGTCGGCCACGCGCAGGACCGTGGCGTGCTCGGCCATGTGCGGGCGGCGCGACAGCGCGGCAAAGCGGGCGCGCAGCTCGATCATGGCGAAGGGCTTGGTCAGGTAATCGTCGGCGCCGGCGTTGAGGCCTTCGACGCGATCGTTCACTTCGCCCAGCGCGGAAACCATCAGCACTGGCGTTTCGCGCCCCGCATTGCGCAACTCGCGGACCATGGAGACGCCATCCAGCCGGGGCAGCATGCGGTCGACGATGATCACGTCATAGCGCTCCCGCGCGGCCATGGTGAGGCCCACATAGCCGTCATGCGCGCTGTCGATATGCGTGGCGCTCGCGTTCAGGCCGGCAGCGATGTGCGCGGCGGTGTCGCGATCGTCCTCCACGATGAGGATTTTCATGGGCGTCATTCCAATGGCTTGCCTGTGCATGCGGCCGCGAATGCGACGCAGGTCACGCGCTTCCTTACCGATAGGTAAGGCCGCTGCATCCTGCTAGTCATAGCAGTTCCTTAGTGTCGGTTGGATGACAGCACATGCATGTCGGGCGCCGCTCGACAGCGTGATGCAAGGCCGTCTTTGCATTCATTCATCGAAGGGTTCATCCATGGCAGCAAAACGTGCAGGCAGCATTCTCGTGGGCGTCGCTGCGTTGGCAGGCGCGGGTCTGGCCCATGCGGGCGGCACCGCTTCGCTCAAGGGCGTCGTCGAAAACGACCATCACCCGGTGGCTGGCGCGCAGGTGGCGCTGAGCGAACTCAACCGCAGCGTGGTGACCGACCAGAACGGCACGTACACGCTGGACGGCGTCGATCCCGGCGACTACAACCTGGTGGTGAGCGCCGAAGGGGAGGCGCCGGTGCAGCGGCAGGTGATGCTGCGCGCCGGCCAGACCATCGAGCAGGACGTGGAGCTTGGCGGCGCGGCGAAGACGCTGCAGGCACTGAAGGTGACGGCGCAGACCACGCCGTTGGACCTCGCGCGCAGCATCCAGCAGGACTCGCCCAACCTGGTGAACGTGCAGCCGGCCACCGAGATCCGCAAGCTGCCCGACGTGAACGCCGCCGAGGCCGTGCGCCGCGTTCCCGGCATTTCGCTGGAAAGCGATACCGGCGAAGGTCGATTCATCAATATCCGCGGCCTGGATGCCGACCTCAATGGCGCCACTTTCGACGGCGTGCGCCTGCCGCCCACCAATCCCGCATCGCCGATGGGCGGTGGCCGTGCGGTGGCATTCGATTCGATTCCCACGGGTCTGATCGGCGCCATCACCGTCACCAAGACCAATACGCCCGACCAGGATGCCGAGGCGCTGGGCGGCGCTATCGAGATCACGCCCAAGCAGGTGCCGCCGGGCAAGGACCAGTTCCTTGAGGTGGAGCTGGGCACCGGTTTCGAGAACCTGCGCGATACGCCCATCAAGGATTACCAGGTGAGCGGCGGCAGCCGCTTTGGACCCGGCAATGCCTTCAGCTTCATCGGCACCATGGCCTACTACGAAGACAAGCGCGGCGTGGACGACATCGAGGGTTCGTACGCGGACGACCAGGCCAACGGTACGCCCGACAAGGTCATGAACGACTTCGAGCAGCGCTATTACCAGTACCACCGTCGTCGCATCGGTTATGGCGGCGAGCTCAACTACCAGCCCGACGACGACAACCGCTGGTACGTGCGCTACTTCAAGGCCGGCTATACCGAATCGGTGAACCGCCAGCGCCTGACCTACAACCTGTTCGGTGGCGGCACCGGTTCGGTGACGGTCGATCCGTCCAACCCGAAGGGATTTATCGATCCCAGCGTCACCTACGACAAGACGCTGCGCGACGAGAGGGAAACCATCGCCACGCGCGTGGCCTCCATCGGTGGCGAGAATAATTTCAAGAGCTTCAAGATCGACTACCTGCTGGCCGCGACCTACGGCACGTACGACAAGCCGCACGATTACAACAGCACGTTTGCCAACCCGAACACCTACACGGTGGCCTACGACAACATCAGCGACCCGCGCTACCCGCGCTTCAACCCGCTGAATGGCAATCCGCTGGATCCGTCGGCCTATACGTTCTCCGATTTCCAGAACAGCACCGAGCACGACCACACCCAGGAATACACCGGCGCGTTCAACGTCACCATCCCCACCAGCTGGTTCGAGGGCAGCGACGAGAACATCAAGTTCGGCGTAAGCGCGCGCAAGAAGGATCGCCACGTCGACATCACGCGTTTCGACGGCGTGCCGCCGGCGCTGCCGATAACGCAGTTCACCGGCAGTAAGCCGGTGACGTTCTACGACGGGCACTATCAGAACGGCTACAACCTGTATGCGCAGGGCTTGCGCGACCTCTACGTGAACAACCAGGGCTTGTTCCCCGAGGCCGATCCGCTGGCGGACCAGCAGGCCGCGGCGCAGGGCGCGTCCAACGGCAAGGAGGGCGTCTACGCGGTATACGGGCAGTACCAGTTCAAGCCGGTTGAGAAGCTGGACATCCTGGCGGGCGTGCGCTGGGAGCGCACCGTGGCGACCTATGGCGGCAATCAGGTGCTGCTTGATCCGAACACGGGCGCCTTCGCCGGCGCGACGCCGATTTCGACGGGCCACAGCTACAACAACTTCTTCCCGACCGTGCAGCTCCGCTACGAGTTCGCGGAGTCCCTGATTGGCCGTGCCGTCTACTCCAAGACGATTGCCCGCCCGGGCTTCAACCAGGTCACCACCTCGACGCTGATCGATCCCTCGTCGGACGCCGTCACGCAGGGCAACCCCAACCTCAAGCCCACCACCAGCGACAACTTCGACTTGTCGCTGGAGTACTACCTGGACAACGGTGGCATTGCATCGGTGGGCGTGTTCGACAAGGAGTTGAGCAACTACATCATCAACAAAGAAGAGACCGGCGTGACGTTCCCGAACAACGGGTTGTTCGCCGGCTTCACCGGGGCGGCCAAGGTCTATACCTTCGCCAACATCAACGATGCGCACGCACGCGGGATCGAGCTGAACTACCAGCAGAAGTTCAGCACGCTGCCGGGCTGGCTGGCCGGTTTCGGCGTGGGTGCCAACTACACCTACGTGGATTCCAGTGGCGAGATCCGCCCGGGCGACCATTCGCAGCTGCCGTCGACCTCGCGCAACACCGGCAACTTCATGATGTTCTACGACCTGGGCGGCTTCAGCGCCAACCTCGGCGCGTACTACGTGAGCAAGGACATCTTCGGCGTCGGCAGTTCGTCGGCCACCGATGTGTGGTCGCAGCCGCGCTTCTCGCTGGATCTGGGTGCGACTTACGCCTTCGACGACCAGTGGTCGGTGTTCTTCAACGCCAAGAACCTCACCAATACGCGCCTGAAGTTCACCGAAGGCCCGGCTGCCGATCGCCCGATCCAGCGCGAGTTCTACGGCCAGACCTATATGGCTGGCGTCCGCTTCAAGCTCTGATCTCTTTTGACCACCCAGGAAAACCGCATGAACAACACGACTCATCGCTGGATGCCGCGCGCGCTGTGGCTGGCCCTTGCCCTGGCCGCACCCTCCATGGCCGCCGCGCCCGACATGCCTTATGCCGTGACCCAGCACTACGCGCTGGGCGGCCCGGGCGGCTGGGACTACCTCAGTCTCGATGCCGCGGCGCATCGCCTGTTCATTGCGCGCGACGACCGCGTGATGGTGGTCGATGCCAGCTCGGGCAAGCTGCAGGGCGAAATCGCCGGCATGCAGCACGCGCACGGCGTGGCCCTGCTGCCTGCGGCGCATCAGGCGTTCGTGAGCAACGGCCATGGCGACAACGTCACCGTGGTGGATACCGATGCGCTCAAGGTCACCGGCCACATTGCCATCAGCGGCAAGGATCCTGACGCCATCGTGTTCGACGATGCCTCGGGCCACCTGCTGACCATGAACGGCCACAGCAGCAACATCAGCGTGATCGATCCGAAGGCCGGCAAGGAGCTGGCGACCATCGCCGTGCCGGGCCGTCCGGAATTCGCAGTGAGCGATGGCACGGGCCAGTTGTTCCTCAACCTGGAAGACAAGAGCCAGCTCGTGCGGGTGGACCTGGCCAACAAGAAGGTGCTGAACGTGTGGTCGCTGGCGCCGTGCGACGGCCCGACTGGCCTGGCGCTGGACAAGGCGAACCATCGCCTGTTCTCGGTGTGCGCCAACGGCTGGCTGATCGTCACGGATGCTGGCGACGGCCATCAGGTCGCCAAGGTGGCGATCAGCAAGGATCCGGACGCGGTGGTGTTCGACGCGCAGCGCAAAGTGGTGCTGAGCCCGGGTGAAGAAGGCCAGCTCAGCGTCGTCGCACAGGACGATGCGGACCACTACCACCTGGTGGGCAACCTGCCGACGCAGCCGAGCGCGCGCACGCTGGCGCTCGATCCGCAGACGCATGCCGTTTACCTCGCTGCTGCCAAGGCAGCCGCCAAGGGCAAGCCGGTGGAAGGTTTTGGCGTGCTGGTGGTGAGTCCGCGCTGAGTTGTCCCCACGGCGGCAGGTGCAACGCCTGCCGCCACGAAGGTGCCGGCCGCTCATGCTCGTCATTCCGGCGCACCCCGCAAAAGGGGGCGAGGGCCGGAATCCAGTAGCGTCATGGCGCGGTTGTCGCGGTGCCCATCGTCAATACAGATGGTCGCGACAACCCAGCATTACTGCTACTGGATTCCGGCCTGCGCCGGAATGACGGGTAGGAAAGGACGGGGCGGTCGTGGCGGGTGGCTTCGATGCTGCCTGCGATTCCCACAGCCGTTATGATCAACGGATGCACAACCCCACCCAGCTCACCTTCCGCATGGCGAACAGCCATGACGTCCCCGCCATCGTCGCCCTGGTCGAATCCGCCTATCGCGGCGAATCCGGCCAGCGCGGCTGGACCACCGAATCCCATCTGCTGGACGGCCAGCGTACTGATGCCGACAGTGTTGCCGGGTTGATCGGCAGCGGAGGCAGCATCGTGCTGCTGGCGGAGCAGGGCGGCGAACTGGTGGCCTGCTGCCATATCGAGCGGCAGGATGCCTCGGGCTACTTCGGCATGTTCGCCGTCAATCCGCTGTTGCAGCGTGCGGGCCTCGGTCGCGCCGTGCTGGCGGAAGCCGAGCGCATCGCGAAGTCGACGTGGCAGGCCAGTGCGATGCGCATGTCGGTGATCGAACAACGCGGTGAATTGATCGCCTGGTACGAGCGCCGCGGGTACCGGCTCACTGGCGAAACGCGGCCCTTCCCTTATGGCCAGCCCCGTTTCGGCATCCCGCGTCGTGACGACCTGCGTTTCGTCTGGCTGAGCAAGCCGCTGGCGGAGGTGACGGCATGAACCTGTCCGAGTGGATCTTCGTGGGCACGCGCAGCGAATTGCTGCCCGGCGAGTTCAAGGTCGTGTGGGACGGCGACACCGCCATCGCGGTCTACAACATCGACGGCGACCTCTACGCCATCGAAGACGTATGCAGCCATGACGGCGGCGATCTCGCCGGCGGCGAGGTGCATGGTTTTGAAGTGGAATGCCCGCGCCACGGCGCGCGCTTCGATGTGCGCACGGGCGCGGTCACTTGTCCGCCGGCGTATGAGCCGATCGCCAGCTTTCCCGTGCACGAAGTGGATGGGCAGATCTGGACGCGGGACGATAGGTGAAGCGACGGGTGCGTGAAGAGGCGTGAGAAGTAAGAGCCTGTTCACTATCTTCTTCAAGTCTCAAGCTTCCTCACCGTCATTCCCGCGAAAGCGGGAATCCGGTGTCTTTTCCCTTGGTGCTCAAAGCTTAAAGGCACTGGATGACCAGCCCTTCGGCTGTTGAAGGACGCCTCCCGCTTCCGCGGGAATGACGGTGAGGGGGAGCGGGGTGCCATGGCAAGATTTCGAACAGACTCAAAGATCGTGAGCAGGCTCTTACCTCTCACGCCTCTTCATCTACCCCAGGCAGCTCACAGCCGATAGACGAACGCCAGTGTCGTCGTCACCTGGTTGCGCGAGCCATACACGCGCACCAATGGACTCTCGGCCGCCTGGCCGAGCAGGCGCGTGTAGTTGATCGCGAACGCAAACCCCGTGTGCAGGCTGGTGGGCATGTAAGCGTCGTATTCGAAGGCGATCTGCTGGCTGCCCTGGCCGGGCGACCATGGCGTGATGTTGAGTTTCGCGGCCTGGTCCGGCGACACGCCGAAGAAGCGCCGCATGGCGGGGCCATTCATCGCCTGCCACTGCACCTGCAGGTTGTGGTTGAGATAGCCGATGGCGGGCAGATCGTAGTCGGCGTACAGGTTGAGGTAGGCGCCTGCGCCCTGCGTGTCGTGGCTGAGTTCGGTGCCCAGATTGAGCTGGGCCGTGGCCTGGTATTCGAGATAGCCGCCGCCATTGATGCGGGGGCCCAGCGAATCGACCACGCCGCGGAGTTTCGGGCCCAGCTCCTCGCTGTCGCGACCCCACATGTAATTGCCGTACAGCCCGCCGCGCCACTGGTCGCCGTGAATCAGGTCGACGGTCAGGCCGTCGAGCGTGGACAAGGTGATGTGCCAGGGCAGTTCGGCCTGGATATAGGGGATGGCCTGGTTGCGATGGTCTTTCGATCCCAGCCAGGCCGGCATGCGCTGCATGCCCACGCCGAACATGTCATTGGGGCCGTCAGTCGGGTTGTCCGCCATGACCGCCGCCGACGCCGTCACTGCCAGCGTCAGGGCAGTGACGCGCATCAGGGATGCGGGCAGGGAACGACGACGACTCATACGGGTACGACTCAGTTGCCGGGCTTGGCGGGCTGGGCAGTGTTGTTGGCGTTGAACTGGACGATGACGCGCTGGCCGATGCGCAGCGAGGCCGGCGGCGGCTGGTCGAACACCAGCACGCAGGTCACGGTACGGGTGTTGGCGCGGATGAGCGGATCCTCTTCCAGCGCGCTGGGGCCGAACACGGTGCCGATGCGCTGCACGTGGGCGCTCAGCGTGGGCGCGCCGCTGCCGCTGTCGTCCACCACCTGGGCCGGCATGCCTTCATGCACGACACCGACGAACGATTCGTTGAGTTCGGCGCGCACGATGCGTGGCTGTTCCGGCAGCATCACGAACACCGGGCCGCCTTGCGGCGACACCGTCGCGCCGGGCTGGATGTCGCGTTCCACGATCTGCCCGTCGAACGGGGCCGCCAGGGTGCGCTGCGACAGCTCGTAGCGGGCGGCGTCGAGCTTCTGGGTGGCCAGCGCTTCTGCCGCGTGGGCATTGTCGAGTTCGCCCTGGAGTTGCTGCGCGGCATCCTTCGCGTCGTCCGCACTCTGGCCGTCACCGGCGCCAGCGGCGGCCGCGGTCGCCAGGCGGGTGGCGCGTTGCTGCGATGCCTTCAACCGGGCGTCCAGCGAGCGGCCCAGCGCCTGTGCCTGCTTGAGCTCGGCTTCCGCCGCGTTCACGGCGAGCTGGGCAGGGCGGGTGTCGAGCACCGCCAACACCTGGCCCTTGTGCACATGGTCGCCCTCGCGCACCTTGATCTCGGCCACCACGCCTTCGCGCGGCATGCCCAGCTTGAGCAGGCCGCCCTCGATGTCGACGCGCCCGCGTGCCACTGCGGCATAGGCCGGTGCCGGTGCCGCCGTCGACGTGGCGTTCTTGTCCGCCTCGTTGTGCGAGCAGGCAGCCAGCAGCGACGCGGCAAGTGCCAGGGCGAGCAGGGAATGGGCGGGACGCAGGGTCATGCAGAAGGTTCCTCGAGGCCTGACGTGGGCGTCGATGTCGGGGATGGCACACGGTCACTAAGGATACGGCCATCCTCCATGGCCAGCACGCGGTCGGCGTGCCCGACCAGGCGTGGGTCATGGCTGACGCACAGCACCGTGGTGCCGTGCGTGCGGGCGATGCGATGGAGAATGTCGATGATGATCTGGCCGTTGGCGGCGTCGAGCGCACTAGTAGGCTCGTCGGCGAACAGCAGGTCCGGTTCCTTGGCCAGCGCGCGGGCGATGGCGACGCGCTGCTTCTCGCCGCCGGAGAGCTCGGACGGCCGCAGGCCCATGCGCGGCCCCAGGCCCACTTCCTCCAGGGACGCCATCGCGCGGCGGCGGGCTTCGACAGGCGAGAGGCCCAGGTAGCTGAGCGGCAGCTCCACCTGTTCCAGCGCGTTGAGCGCCGGGAACAGGTTGAAGCCCTGGAAGACGAAGCCGGTGTGCAGCAGGCGGAAACGTTCCAGCGCACGGGTGTTGAGGTGGTTGAGATCCTGCTCGAGCGCGATGACCTGGCCGCCATCCGGGCGCTGCAGGCCACTGAGGATCGCCAGCAGCGTGCTCTTGCCGCAGCCGGAAGGGCCGGAGATGAGCGTGAGTTCGCCCGCGCGCACGTCCAGCGTGAGGTCGTGCAGCACCGTGCTGCGGATGTCGCCGGAGGTGAACGACTTGCTGACGTTGCGCGCCTGCAGCGACACCGCGGGTTTGGCCTGAGGGGCCGGGAATGCGTGACTCATGGCTTACCTCAGCAAGGTGGCCGGATCGGCGCGGCGCAGGCTGCGCATCGCCGCCAGTCCCGACACGATGGCCAGGCCCATGCACAGCGACAGGCACGTTACGGTGGCCCACGGCCCCAGTGCCACCGGCACGCTGCGGCTGCGTGCGAGGGCCAGGGCGAGGGCGCCCAGCAGGGCGCTGCCCAGCAGCCCCAGTGCACCCACCCAGAACGCCTGTTCCATCACCACCTTGCGCAGCGCGCCCACGCCCACGCCCAGGGCGTTGAGCGTGGCGTACTCGCGGATCGAGCCGATCACGGCGGCGACCAGGGTCTGGCTGGTGATCACCACGCCCACCAGGAACACGATGCCGGCCAGGAACAGCACACCGGCGCCGGCGCCGGTATCGAAGATCCAGTACAGCTGTGAGCGGCGGGCGAAGTCCTTGGCGGTCCACACGTCGTAACTGCCGAAGGCGCTGTTGCCGCGCAGGCGCGCCGCCACTTCCTCGGCATCGGCCGGGTTGCGCAGTTTGGCCACGAAATAGGTCATGCGGCTGGCGTTGGACGGATCGGTATCCAGCGATGCCGCGGTAGCCAGCGATGCCACCACGTTGACGCCACCCAGGGCGCGCAGGCCGCTGCTGACACCCACCACGCGCACGCGGTGGCCATTGATCACCGCGCTGTCGCCGACACCGACGCCCAGGCTTTCCAGGTCGGCCTTGTCCACAATGACCGCATCCGGCTCGTTCAGGCGCGCCCGCAAGGCAGGCAGCAGCGCATGCGCGAACAGCATGCCGTCCGGTCGGGCGTTAATGCCGGAGACGAACACCGACACGCCGCCGGTATCGTTGGGCCCGCGCCAGTCGGCATCGACCCAGTGAAAGGGTTCGACCGCGCTCACCGCCGGGTCCATGCGCAGCCGCATTTCCACGCCGGCATCGATGGAGCGGCCCAGGTTGACGCTCTGCGTGCCGGGGTAGCCGGCCCACAGGTCGCCCGAGGAGCCGGTGATATACACCGCGGCGCTGCCGAAGATGCCGAGCACCAGCGCGACCTGCAGCAACTGCAGCAGGCCGGCGAAACCCACCGCCACCACGGCAGGCAGGAAGCGGCGCCATTCGTAGATGAGGGTCTTGCGTGCCAGCGCGACCATCAGTCCGTGCTCCCCTGCGCCGTCGGCGCGGTAGCCGGCGACGGTGGGTTGGGCATGGGCGCGCCGCCCAGGGCTTTATAGAGCGAGACGTAGGCCAGGTCGCGCGCGGCGATGGCGCTGACCAGTTCAAGCTGGGCGCGCTGGTTCTCGATCAGGCCGTCCTGCACGTCGAGGTTGCTGCCCAGGCTGAGTTCAGCGCGCTTGCGCAGCGCGGCCATGCTGCCGTCCAGCGCCTCGCTGGCACGCTGCGTGGCTTCCTCGCGCATGCGCAGCTGCTCCAGGTCGCCCATGGCCGTTTCCGCCTCGGCGACGCCTTGCAGCACGGCCTGCCGATACCCGTACACGGCGGCCTTGAGTTCGTGGTCCTTGGCATGCGCGGCAGAGATGCGCTGGCCCCAGTCGAACAGCGGCACGTCGATGACGGGGCCGACCGAAGAGATGGCTTCGCCCGTATGCGCGCGATAGTTCGAGAGGATGTTCGCCGACCACTGCAGCGATGCGCCAAGGCCGATGTGCGGCCAGATGTCCGCGCGGCTCATGCCCAGTTCGCCGGCGGCGCGCAGCACTTCGGCTTCGGCGCTGGCGATTTCCGGCCGGGCCCGCAGCATGTCGGCGGGAGCCGTGGTCAGCTGCCACTGGCCCAGACGCGGCTGTGGGCCGGGCGTGAGCCAGGCGGGGTCGGGTTCGGGCTGGCCAAGCAGCACGGCCAGCTGCTGCGCGCTGGCGTTGATCGCCTGCTGCGGCTCGGCCAGGGCGGCCTCCGTGCGCGCCAGTTCGGCCTGGGTCTTGGCAACCTCGACCGGCGGCGCCAGCTTCAATTGCTCGCGTACCTGCACTAGGCGGAGTTTTTCCTGTTGCGCATCGCGGATGCCGGTGAGCAGGCGTGCCTGCTCCTGGGCCGAGCGCAACTCGACCCAGCGTCGGGTGACCTCGGCCACCATCGACACCTGGGCGCCACGCAGGGCGGCGCTCGCACCGTTTTCCTGTCCCTGCGCCAGGCGCTTGCTGCTCTGCCAGGCGCCGAACAACGGCAGCTCCCACAGCGCATCGAAACCGACCACGAAATACGACGCCGTCGTGTCCGGATCGATCACATCATTGGTACGGCCGTGCAGGGACGGCAGGTAGGGGTCATGGGCGTTGCGGTTCAGCACGCGGGCGGCGCGCAGGCGTTCGGCGGCCTGGGCCACGTCCAGATTGTTCTGCAGGGCCCGGTCGATCAGGCCGTCCAGCTCAGGGTCACCCAGCGCCTGCCACCAGCCATGCAGGTCAGCGGAGGGCGGGGCCACGCCCGCCGGCGCGTTGCGCCAGGCATCGGGCACAGGGGGCTTGAGCTCGGGCAGCGGGGCGACCGAGCAGCCGGCCAGCACCACGAGTCCCAGCGCCAACAGGCCGCTGGCGAGTGGATGGCGATCCCGGCGAGGCGCAGCTTCCATGTTCGGCAGATCCGGGTTGTTTCGACGCTGAAGCACGAAATTCCTGGGGTTGACCAACGTAGCGTCAGGGAGCAGGCAAGGATACCGGAAGGTACCCCGCCGATGTCTTATTTATATTGAACCGACTGCTTTAAGAATAACCTTATTCGCGCAGCTTCTTTCGGATAAGGAAAGGAGGCCGAAAGGGGGTGGAACCTATCGTGTCACCATCCTGCAAGAGTGGAGCTGCACCTCGTGACTGGTTGGACCATCCTCTGCGACTTCGACGGCACCATCTCTGTCGAGGACGTGATCGACTCCCTGCTCGACCGTTTCGGCCGCCCCGGCTGGGAAACGCTGGAGCAGGACTGGCGCGCCGGCCGCATCGGCTCGCGTGAGTGCATGACCGGCCAGGTCGGCCTGCTGGACATGACCCAGGAAGAACTGGACAAGCACCTGTCCTCGCTGTGGATCGATCACCACTTCCCGGATTTCGTGAAGATGGCCCGCGCCACCGGCACGCCGATGCACATCGTCAGCGACGGCCTGGACTACGCCATTCGCAAGATCCTGGGCCGCTACGGCCTGGATGACCTGCCGCTGGCGGCCAACCACCTGGCCCCGGCCACGCCGCCGCAGAAGTGGCAGCTCACCTCGCCGTTCCAGGCCGATGGCTGCCGCAGCGGCACCTGCAAGTGCGCCGTGGCCGCCCAGGCCAGCAAGGGCGGCACCAAGACCCTGCTGATCGGCGATGGCGCCTCCGACTTCTGCGCCGCCGACCGCGTCGACTTCGTTTTCGCCAAGCACCGCCTGATCGAACATTGCCGCGCCGCGGGCATCCCTTACGTGCCGATCACCGGCTTCGAGGATGCGCTGGAACTGCTGCCGCGCCTGCTCGATGGCAGCCTGCTTGCCGAGCATGCGCCGGCCGCCCCCGCGCTTGCCATTGCCTCCTGAGATCAGGTCCCCCTCCTGATCGACTTCTTTCAAACGTTTTCGGATTTCCCCAATGAACGCTTACGACAAGAACGCCGCTGGCGTCGTGATTCCTGACGCCCAGCTGCTGGCCGATGAGGCCGAGTGGAGCTCGTTCGGCGACACCGTGCACTACGTCGACCCGCCGAAGATCTTCCGCCACGGCGAAGGCAGCTGGATGATCGATACGGCCGGCACGCGCTTCCTCGACCTGCAGATGTGGTACTCGGCCGTCAACTTCGGTTACGGCAACAAGCGCCTCAACGACACGCTCAAGAACCAGATCGACGTGCTGCCGCAGGTTGCATCGCAGTACCTGCACCAGACCCGCATCGAGCTGGCCAAGACCATTGCGGTCGACGCCCAGCAGAAGTTTGGCCTGAAGGGCCGCGTGCACTTCAACGTCGGCGGCGCGCAGGCGGTGGAAGACTCGCTGAAGCTGGTGCGCAACTACACCGGCGGCAAGAGCCTGATGTTCGCCTTCGAGGGCGGCTACCACGGCCGTACGCTGGGCGCTTCGTCCATCACCTCCAGCTACCGCTACCGTCGTCGCTTCGGCCACTTCGGCGAGCGCGCCATGTTCGTGCCGTTCCCGTACCCGTTCCGCCGCCCGAAGGGCATGACGCCGGAAGAGTACTCGGACGCCTGCGTGCGCCAGTTCGCCCGCCTGTTCGAAACCGAATACAACGGCGTGTGGGATCCCAAGGTCAACCAGGCTGAATACGCCGCCTTCTACGTCGAGCCGATCCAGGGCACGGGTGGTTACGTCCTGCCGCCGATGAACTTCTTCAAGGACCTGAAGAAGGTGCTGGACCAGTACGGCATCCTGATGGTCGTCGACGAAATCCAGATGGGCTTCTGGCGTACCGGCAAGCTGTGGTCGATCGAGCACTTCGGTGTGACGCCGGACATCATCGTCTTCGGCAAGGCGCTGACCAACGGCCTGAACCCGCTGTCCGGCCTGTGGGCGCGCGAAGAGATGATCAACCCGACCATCTTCCCGCCGGGCTCCACCCACTCCACCTTCAACTCCAACCCGCTGGGCACCGCCCTGGGCCTGGAAGTGATCAAGATGGGTTACGAGCTGGACTACGAGACCAGCGTGCCGAAGAAGGGCGCGCACTTCCTCGAAGGCCTGCGCGACCTGCAGAAGCGTCACAAGGAAATCGGCGACGTCGACGGCCTGGGCCTCGCGCTGCGCGCCGAGATCTGCACCGAGGACGGCTTCACGCCGAACAAGGCGCTGCTCGACAAGATGGTGGACATCGGCCTGGCCGGCGACCTGGAGCACAACGGCAAGAAGATCGGCCTCGTGCTCGACGTGGGTGGCTGGTACAAGAACGTGATCACCTTCGCGCCGTCGCTCGACATCACGCACGAAGAGATCGACCTGGCCATCGCGCTGCTCGACCAGCTGCTGACCAAGGCCAAGAAGGAAATGTAAGTCCATGCAGCGCCGCGGGGTCACACCCGCGGCGTCTGATGAAGGTTTGTCTCAAGTTGTTCCCATGCAGGGGAAGTGTGACAACGGCGACGCTCATGCGTCGCCGTATTTTTTTGTGCAAAGGCACAGGCATGTTTGTGGGAGCGCACCCTGTGCGCGACTGCGGCGCCGCGTCGATGCCTCGCACCTGGGAAGCTCAGTCGCGCACAGGGTGCGCTCCCACAAGGGGGCGGGAATCAGCCCAGTGTCTTGGACGTACGCGCCGGCGGAAACACCACTTCCACGCGCAGGCCGCCGGTGCTGCCATTGAGGAAGCGCACCGTGGCGCGGTGGCGTTCGGCGATGCGCTGCACGATGGCAAGGCCCAGTCCCGTGCCTTCCTCGGTGATGCCGGGCACGCGGAAAAAGCGTTCGCCAAGGCGTTCCAGGAAGGCCGGGGGCACGCCCGGGCCATTGTCTTCCACGCTGATGCAAGGGCCTTCGCTTTGCACCGAGACGCCCACGGTGACGATGCTCTTGCGGCCGGCGTAGCGCATGCTGTTGTCGATCAGGTTGTCCAGCATCTCCTGCAGGGAGATGCGGTCGCCGTCGATCCATAGCGGACCCGCTGGCCCTTCATACCCAAGATCCACGCCCGCCGCGATGGCGTCATGCACGCGCACGCTCAGCAGTTCGGGAATCAGCTGGGCCAGGTCGAGCAGGCACAGCGGCGCGGTTTCACTGAGTTCCGGCGACTGCGCGCGGGTCAGCGCGAGCAGCTGGCTGGACGTGCGGCTGGCGCGTTGGGTGAGCCGCAGGATGTGTTGCAGGGCGTCGGCCACGGTTTCCTTGCTGGGATCGATCTGCGCGCGCTCCACGTGGACGCGCAGGCCTGCCAGCGGCGTCTTCAGCTGGTGCGCCGCATCGGCGATGAAGCGATCCTGCAGGGCCAGCATGCCGCGCTGGCGCGCGAACAGGCCGTCGATGGTGCGGGTGAGCGGCAGGATTTCCACCGGCACGTCGGCATCGCCGATCGGTGCAAGGTCGTGTTCGCGTGCGCCCAGGCGCGCGGTGAGCGGGTCTAGCTGGCGCAGGCCCACGCGTACCCCGTAGAACACCAGCAAAAACACACTGGCGATCAGCATGGCTTGCGCCGGGATGCTCAGCAGCAGGATCTCGCGTGCACGCTGGTGACGGTCGTGCAAGGTCTCGGCCATGGTGACCGTGAGCTGGTCGCTCGGATCCTGCAGGTTGGGAATGCGTACCGTGGCGGCGCGCAGCTCACGACGTTTTTGCTTGGGGGTGTAAAGCGAGGTGCTGTAGAGCGTGGGCTCGCCGTCGGAATTCGCGGCGCTCAGCGGTGCCGGCTGCAGCTCGGCCGAGCCGGCCAGCAGACCATGCTTCTGGCTGCTGACGTTGAAGTAGTTGTGCCCTTCCGGCGCGTATTCGAGCAGGAAGCGAGCCTGCGGCGAGATCTGCCCGCCCAGGTCTTCCTGGCTGAGCATCTGGGCGAGCGTCATGGCGTCGTCGCCCAGGTCGCGGTCGTGCACGTGATTGGAATAGATCAGCGCGCCGCCGTAGGTGATGAGGCTTTCCACCACCAGCAACAGCATCAGCGGAACCAGCAGCGAGGAGAGCAGGCGACGCCGCAGGCTGGGACGGCCATCGGGCTCAAGCATGCGGTAGAGCCATGGATCGTCCCGCTTCGGCATCGCGTTGCTCATGCTTCGGATTCCTTGCCTTCCTTCACTTCTTCCAGCAGGTAGCCAAGGCCGCGGATGGTGCGCACCTGCGTGCCTGAGTCAGCGAGCTTGCGGCGCAGGCGGTAGATGGCGATATCCAGGCCGTTGTCGGTGAGTTCCTCGTCCCAGCTGCACAGGGCCTCGACCAGTTGCGCGCGGCTGGTCACGCGGTCGGGGCGCGCGGCCAACGCTTCAAGCAAGCCGAACTCGCGGGCGGTGAGTTCGAGCGGCTTGTCGTCGATCCATGCGCGGTGGCCGGGCAGATCCAGGCGAAGCCGGCCGATGGTGAGTTCCGGTGCGCCCTGTGAGGTGTAACGGCGCAGCAGGGCACGCACGCGCGCCTCGAACTCGGCCAGCGCGAAGGGCTTCACCAGGTAGTCGTCGGCGCCGAGGTCGAGCACGCGTACGCGCTCGCGCAGGCCTTCGCGCGCGGTAATCACCAGCACGGGCAGGCCGGTGCCGCGCTTGCGCAGACGCTGCAGTACATCGGCGCCGTCGAGGTTGGGCAGGCCCAGGTCAAGGATAAGCAGGTCGTACGGCGTGTCACGGAGTGCCGCGTCGGCCTTGGCGCCGTCGGTGACGGCGTCCACCGCATGGCCGCCCTGGCGCAGCGAGGCGCTCACACCGGCGGCAATAGAGGGGTCGTCCTCGGCAATCAGGATGCGCATATCGGTTTCCAGAAGGGGCGGTAAATCGGCGCTTGGGGAAGCGCGTCATCCATGGTGATTGAATTGCGAGTGATTCTCATTTGTGGCAAGATCCCGCGTCGGTGCCAGGAACAGGCCGCCCAAGCGGGCAGCTTAGCGCTCTGGTGGAGGTTGAGACAGCGGGCGGGCGTGTCGGTTGCATGGCTTGCCCGTGATATGGCGTTGATGCGCTAGACCATCAACGGGGTCTGAAAGGCAGGCATGGAATCGGCGGCACGGTCGCACAACGGCAAGATGGGATCGGGCCGCGCGTTCTGGCTCAAGCAGCTCCATCAATGGCACTGGATCAGCTCCGCGCTGTGCCTGGTCGGCATGCTGTTGTTTGCCATCACGGGCTTCACGCTCAACCACGCCGGGCAGATCGAGGCGCAAACGACCACCGTGCATCGCAGCGCCCAGTTGCCAGCGCCGCTGCTCAAGGCCGTCGCAGGTGACGTCGAACGCAAGGGCGTGGCGCTGCCTGCCGCGGTGGCGGACTGGATCGCGGGCGCACTCGACGTGGACGTCGCGGGGCGCGCTGGCGACTGGTCATCCGACGAAATCTACATCGCCATGCCGCGCCCCGGCGGCGATGCGTGGGTAAGCATCGATCGCGAGACGGGCAAGGTGGAAGCCGAGCGCAGCTCGCGCGGCGTCATCGCCTATCTCAACGACCTGCACAAGGGGCGCCATGCCGGACCTGCGTGGGGCTGGTTCATTGATGTCTTCGCCTTGGCCTGTGTGATCTTCTCGGTCACCGGCCTGCTGCTGCTGAAGATGCACGCCGCGCAGCGCGGCGCGACCTGGCCGCTGGTGGTGTTCGGGCTGGTGCTGCCGCTCGTGCTCGCGTTGATCTTTATCCATTGAAGCGGGAAATGAGTGAAGAAGAGTGAGAAGTATGAGTCGTGCTTTTCTCTGTTTTCCCACTTCTCCTTACTCACTTCTTGCCCTTGCCAAGGAATAACCATGCGTCGTCTCTCCCTGACTCTTCCCGCGATCCTGCTGACGGCACCGGCCGTCGCGGCTGACCTCAACGTCACCGTGCAGATTCCCCAGCTCAACGTGGCGGAATATCACCGCCCCTATGCGGCGGTGTGGGTGGAGCGCGAGGATCATTCCGTCGCGACGCAACTGGCCGTCTGGTATGCGCAGAAAGAATCGAAGGAGGGCGCCGGCACCAAGTGGCTGCCCGAGTTGCGCCAGTGGTGGCGTCGCGGTGGCCGCGAGCTGGAGCTGCCGGTGGATGGCGTATCCGGCGCAACGCGTCCGGCCGGCGACCAGAAGCTGAGCTTCCACGAAGGCAAGGCGCCGTTGGGACAACTCGCGCCGGGCAAGTACGAATTGGTGGTGGAGGCCGCACGCGAAGTCGGTGGGCGCGAAGTGGTGCGCGTGCCGTTCACCTGGCCGGCGAACGCACCGCAGCAAGTCACCGCGCAGGGCAGCAGCGAGCTGGGCGCCGTCAAGCTCGACCTCGCCCCGTAACCGAAGGAGAACGACATCATGATGAAGCACTCGTGGAAGTGGGGCGTGCTGGCCCTGGCGTTGGCGCTGCCGATGGGCGCGCAGGCCCACAAGATGTGGCTGGTGCCCTCGGCCACCAATGTGTCCGGCGCGGATCCGTGGGTGACGGTGGATGCGGCCGTGTCCAACGACCTGTTTTATCCCGACCACATGCCGGTGGCGCTGGACCGCGTGGCCATCACCGCGCCGGATGGCCAGACGGCCAAAGCCGAGAATGCAGTGACCGGCCAGTACCGCAGCGTGTTCGACGTGCATCTCACCCAGCCGGGCACGTACAAGATCGCCGCGGTGAACGGCGGCCTGTTCGCCAGCTACGAAGCGGATGGCCAGAAGAAGCGCTGGCGCGGCGACGCGGCCGAGCTTGCCAAGGCGATCCCCGCCCACGCGAAGAACGTCGAGGTTTCCGAGTCGATCAACCGCGTGGAAACCTTCGTGACCAACGGCAAGCCCAGTGATGGCGCGCTCAAGCCCGGCGGCAAGGGCCTGGAGCTGGTGCCGGTGACGCGCGTCACCGACCTTGCTGCGGGCGAGGCCGCCACCTTCCAGTTGCTGCGGGACGGTAAACCGGCGCCAGGCCTCAAGGTCATGGCCATCGCCGGCGAGACGCGCTATCGCAATGCGCAGGAAGAGATCGACGCCACCACCGACAAGGACGGCAAGTTCAGCTTCACCTGGCCGCACGCCGGCATGTACTGGGTGAGTGCGAGCACGCAGGACGACAAGTCCAGCATCAAGCCGGCCAAGCTGCGTCGCCTTTCGTACGCCGCCACGTTGGAAGTGTTGCCGCAGTAATGCGGTGGATGGCGTGGAGTGGTGTCGATGAGTGATCCCGTCGTGCAGTCCGTGCAGGGCGAAACCATGGGCACCTTCTGGTCGGTGCGTGCGGTGGTGCCGGCGGCGCTGTCGCTGGCGTCGCGTGTGAACGATTTGCAGGCGGTGCTCGATCTGGTCGACGGGCAGATGAGCACCTACAAGCCTGCTTCCGCGCTGTCGCGTTTCAACGCGGCGCCCGGCGGCACCTGGCATGTGCTTCCTGCCGAGTGCTTCGAGGTGGCAAGGCATGCGTTGCAGGTGGCGCGCGAAAGCGATGGCGCCTACGACCCCACGGTTGGCCCGCTGGTCAACCTGTGGGGGTTTGGGCCGGATGCCGCGCGACGCGAGCCGCCTGCGCGCGATTCGATCGAGGCGGCGCGCGAACGCATCGGCTGGTGGCGCATCAAGCTGGATGCCGCGACGCACAGCCTGTTCCAGCCCGGTGGTATTTATCTTGACCTGTCGTCGGTGGCCAAGGGCTACGCCGTGGATCAGGTAGGGCAGTACCTCGACAACACAGGCATCGCATCATGGCTGGTGGAAGTCGGCGGTGAACTGAAGGGCAAAGGCAGGAAGCCCGATGGATCGCCCTGGCGTATCGGCATCGAGCGCCCTGGTGCGGCGACGGGTGCGGTGCAACGCATCGATCAGCTGAGTCAGGTGGTTTGCCTGTCTGGCCGTGCGATTGCCACCTCCGGTGACTATCGCCGCCGTTTTGACGCCCAGGGCGTCACCTATTCGCATCACATTGATCCGCGCACCGGCTGGCCGGTGCCGCACGCTGTCGCCTCGGTCAGCGTGCTGGCCAGCGAGGCGATGCAGGCCGATCCGTTGGGAACGCTGATGACCGTGCTCGGTCCCGAGCAGGGCATGGCGTGCGCCCGTAAGCGGGGGCTGGCCGTGATGTTCATCCTGCATGGCGCACAGGGCCTGGAAGAACGCCTGTCACCTGCGTTCGAGGCCGCGTTGGCGTCATGAACGTCACGCCTGTCGCGTCGCCGCGTCCTGCCTGGGGCAATGTCGTGCTGTGCTCCTTGCTTGGCGCGCTGGTGCTGGGGCTGATGGCATGGCATGCGCGCGAAGGGGAATGGCACTCGCCGGGCGCGTCGCGCTGGTGGTGGGCATCCGCCGTGTTGCTGGCATGGGTTGGTTTCACGGGTTGGATGGGCTGGCATCGCCGGGAACGGCCGAGCAGGCGAAACGCGCTGGCGTCATCGACGCATGCGCCGGAGACGGATCCCGTGTGGATCGTTTTCGCCACGCAGACCGGCACCGCCGGGCAATGGGCGCGGCAAACCGCGCAGAGCCTGCAGGCTCATGTGGCGGTGCAGCTGGTTGAGCTTGGACAGATCGATGCGGCCACACTCGCCCGTGCCCGCCGCGTGCTGTTCGTGGTCAGCACCACGGGCGAAGGCGACGCGCCGGACAGCGCGGCAGGCTTTGTCACCCGATGCATGCGCGCACCACAAGCACTGGCGGCCTTGCACTATGGCCTGCTCGCCCTGGGTGACAGCGATTACGACAACTTCTGCGGATTCGGCCGCGCCCTGCAGCAATGGTTGCAGCAGAGTGGCGCGACGCCGTTGTTCGATGCCGTGGAAGTGGACAATGGCGACCCCGCTGCGTTGCGCCATTGGCAACATCACCTGGCGTTGCTTTCCGGGGAGGCCGAATGGCCAGACTGGCAGGCGCCTGACTACCAGCGCTGGCAGTTGACGGAACGCACGCTGCTCAACCACGGCAGTAGCGGCGGGCCTTGTTTTCATCTTGCGCTGCGCCCGCTCGACGGCGAGTCGACATGGCAGGCAGGCGATCTGGTGGAAATCGGGCCCAGACACGCCTCGTCCGTGATCGACGCATGGCTGGCCGCGCGAGGGCTCGATGGCACGGCAAACGTCGAACACCGGGGACGCCGTGCACCGTTGGGAGATTGGCTGGCCGCTAGCCATTTGCCAGAGGCCGGGCATGCGCACGGCGACACGCCGCAACAGATCGTCGCCGCACTGCAGGCGCTACCGCATCGCGAATACTCGATTGCCTCGGTGCCGTCCGATGGGGCCTTGCACCTGCTCGTTCGCCGCATGCAGCGCGCGGACGGTTCGCTGGGCATCGGTTCCGGATGGCTCACGCAACACGCCGGAGTGGGGGGCGACATCGCCTTGCGCATCCGCGCGAACCCCGGGTTCCACATGCCCGCCGATGAGCGGCCGCTGGTGCTGATAGGCAACGGTACCGGACTGGCTGGTTTGCGCGCCTTGCTGAAGGCGCGCATCGAGGCGGGCAGGTCGCGTCACTGGCTGCTGTTCGGCGAGCGTGAATCCACGCGCGACTTCTATCATCGCGACGAGATCATGAACTGGCACCAGCAGGGCTGGATCGAACGGATCGACCTGGCCTGGTCGCGTGAGGGCGACACGCGCGACTACGTGCAGGATCGATTGCGCGCGCGCCGCGATGTGTTGCGTCAATGGGTGGGCCAGGGTGCGGCGATCTACGTGTGCGGCAGCCTGGCCGGCATGGCGCCCGGCGTTGATGCAGTGATGCGCGAAGCACTGGGCGACGATGCGGTCGAGCGCCTGCGCGAGCAGGGGCGCTACCGGCGGGACGTCTACTGACCCGGCGGCTCAGGCCGCCGGAAGGCGGGCCAGCACGATCTCGCCGCCGCCCTCGATGCGTATGGGGTGGCCGGGGATCGGGTCGATCCACAGCATGTCGTTCGCTTCCAGCTGCTGCGAACGGTGATCGGCGATCACCTTCGCTCGCCCGGAAAGCAACAGCAGAAACCAGCGCCATCCGGTGGGCGCGAGCAGCACCATGGCGCCGTTCAGCGGGCGGGCAATGAGTTCGCCCTGGGCATCGCCGCGCAGCTTGAGGTTGAAGGTGCGCGTGGGTGCGGTCGGCAGGCAGGCGCGCGGTTGGTTGCCTGCGTCGAACTCGGTCATCTGGAAGCGGGTGAGGTGTTGCACACGACCGTCGGGGAAGGCGATGTCCACCGGGGCGTCCAGCGGCACGAACTGCCGCCGCAGGTCAGTGTGTGCTGGAAAATCGACCTCCTGCTCCATGCCGATCATCGTCATCTGCCACTGCCAGTCATCGTCCGTCGGCCCGCAGGCGATCGTCGTGATGAATGCCGTGCCCTTGGCGCAGTGCGCGCCCAGAAGGCTTTCGGCAGGCAGGCGGCTGAGCTGGCTCATGCCGAGGCGCGGCGCTTTTCGAGGCAGGGGCGGTAGTACGCGAAGACGTGGTTGTGCGCACCGAAGAAATCCATGTCTTCGATGTGTTCTCCGCCCAGCCGTTCGGCGACGCGGTCGGATGCTTCGTTGCCGATCTTCACCAGGCTGATGACGCGGGGCGCGGTCATGGAGTGCCACACGAAATCCAGGATGGCGCCGCCGGCTTCGGTGGCGTAGCCGTGGTGGCGGAAATCGGGCTTGAGCATCCAGCCGAGCTCCAGGTCGGGCCAGCCTTCGGGACACATGAGGCCGGCGCGTCCGATGAATTCGCCGGTGTCCTTCAGCTCCAGCGCCCACATGCCGTAGCCGCGCAATTGCCAGTGGCCGATCAGCATGGCCAGCGAGCGCCACGCGTTGGTACGGTCCAGCGGCTGGCCGTCGCCGATCCAGCGGGTGCTCGCCGGGTCGGCCAGCATCGCGGCGTAATCGTCGAAGTGGCGCTCGGCGAGAGCGGTAAGGCGCAGTCGCGCCGTTTCAATGACAGGTACGTCGATCATGATCTTCAGCTAGCAAGTCGGGTGCCATCGAGCAGGACCGCCAAAGCGTGAGTGCTCGTCCGAAGGCTTTCGATCCATGGCAGGCCCACGATGCGCTGCCCGCTGGCAGCGTCGACGAAGGCTTCTTCCTCGCCCGGAGGCAACAAGTGGCGGTAATCCACCGTCATTTCCGTGCCGGCCGGCAAATCGCGCGCGGCAAACACGAAACCCAGATGCCACAGCCCCGTGGGTTCGAAGCTGTGGTTGATGTAGCACTCGTCCGGCCAGTCCGGGGACACGGTGTAACGGTCCTCGAACCAGCGGGCGCTCGCGTAAAGCTGGGCCGAAAGCTCCGGCGAGCCGGTCAGCTCGTCGTAGCGATACGTGCGGTCAATGGCGTCCGGCGCCGTCACGATCTGCCCGGCGGCGACGTCTTCAAGTAAGAACAACCCCTGACCCGCACCAGCAATGTTCGACGCGGCAATGCGATAACGCGGAACAATCATGGCAGCCCTAACCGATGGCAAGGCGGCCGAGTGTAGGCGCATCCGGCGAGGGATTCCATACCTCGCCGGCTCTGATTCTTGAACGCAAGTGGTTGATGGGTTTGGTTATTGCTCGGCGGGCTTGGCTGCCTTGGGTGCCGGCTTGGCGGGTGCGGGCGCGCTGGCGGCCGGTTTGGCCGGGGCGTCGGCGTCGCCCAGCAGGATGGCGCTGCGGTTGCGCTCGAGCGTGGCCGGGCCAATGCCCTTGACGTGCGTCAGGTCGTCGGCGCTCTTGAACGGGCCGTGCTCATCGCGGTACGCGACGATGGCGGCGGCCTTGCTCGGGCCGATGCCATCCAGTGAACTGGCCAACGTGGCGGCATCGGCCTTGTTGACGTTGACGGGCGTGGCGGCAAAAGCCGGCAAGGCCAGGGCGAATGCCAGCAGCGCGGCTGCGATCTGCTTGATCATGGTGAACCTCCCTCGGTTAGACGCGGCCTCCTCTCGGCCGCCAGGCGACTGTGCCGCGCCCACCACGACTTGACTGTCGGCAAGAGGGAAACCACAGGGAGGATTTGTGCGCGTCTGTGCGTGGGCTGGCGGCCGGGAGCTCTCGCAGGGGCTGATACAATGGTCGTCTTTCCCCACGCTGCAGGAGTCGCCCATGGATACCGCTCGCCTCAACCGTTTCATCAGCGGACTGTGGGATGACGAGATCGTGCCGCAGCTGGTCGAGTACATCCGTATCCCGAACAAGTCGCCGATGTTCGATCCCAAGTGGGTGGAGCACGGCTACATGGATGCCGCCGTCAAGCTGATGGAGACCTGGGCGCGCAGCAAGCTGTCCTCGCTGCCGGGTTCCAGGCTCGAAGTGGTGCGCCTGGAAGGCCGCACGCCGCTCATCTATATCGAAGTGCCCGGCACGGGCGACGACACCGTGGTGCTTTACGGGCATCTGGACAAGCAGCCGGAAATGACGGGCTGGGCCGAGGGCCTGGGCCCGTGGACCCCGGTGATCAAGGGCGACAAGCTCTATGGCCGCGGTGGCGCGGATGACGGTTACGCCATCTTCGGTTCACTGGCCGCGCTGCTGGCGCTGCACGAGCAGGGCGTGCCGCATGCGCGTTGCGTGGTGCTGATCGAAGCCTGCGAAGAATCCGGCAGCTATGACCTGCCGTACTACGTCGACCATCTCGCCGACCGCATCGGCAATCCCTCGCTGGTGGTGTGCCTGGACTCCGGTTGCGGCAACTACGACCAGCTGTGGCTCACCACGTCGCTGCGTGGCATGACCGGTGGCGAACTCACCGTGCAGGTGCTGGAAGAAGGCGTGCACTCGGGCGACGCCTCGGGCGTGGTGCCATCCAGCTTCCGCATCCTGCGTGACCTGCTGAGCCGCCTGGAGGACCAGGAAACCGGCACGATCAAGCCGAAGGAGCTCTACGTCGACATTCCGCCGCAGCGCATCGAGCAGGCGAAGAAGTCCGCGCAGGTGCTGGGCACGGCGGTGTACGACAAGTTCCCGTTCGTGGAAGGCATGCACCCGGTCACCGAAGACCTGACCGAGCTGGTGCTCAACCGCACCTGGCGTCCACAGCTGGCCGTGACCGGCGTGGACGGCATGCCGCCGCTGGAAAGCGCCGGCAACGTGCTGCGCCCCAAGACCTCGGTGAAGCTGAGCCTGCGCGTGCCGCCGACGCTCAACGGCGCCAAGGCCGGCCAGTTCCTCAAGCAACTGCTGGAAAAGGATCCGCCGTACGGCGCCAAGGTCACCTTCAAGCTGGAGAAGGACGGCAGCGGCTGGAACGCGCCGCAGCTGTCGCCGTGGCTGGAAGAGGCCGTGGCCAAGGCTTCGGAAACCTACTTCGGCGCGCCGGCGGCCTACATGGGCGAGGGCGGCAGCATTCCGTTCATGGGCATGCTGGGCGAGAAATTCCCCAAGGCCCAGTTCCTGATCACCGGCGTGCTGGGTCCGCACTCCAACGCGCATGGCCCCAATGAGTTCCTGCACATCCCCACCGGCAAGAAGGTGTCGATGGTGGTGGCCGACGTGGTGGCTCGCCACTTCGAACAGGGCGCCAAGGCCTGATCGTGATCGTCGCCCCGGCCCAGCGCCGGGGCGATGCGTTTTCCGCCCGCGCCGGGCGCCGGTATCGACTGGCCTGATGCCTGTGCGCGGCATGGCAGGGGTAGCCAGTGATGACCGATTCTTCCAACGAGTTTTCCTATCTCGCCGAGAACTGGGCGGCCGTGCGCGGCCGCGTGGATGCCGCGTGCCGCGACGCCGGTCGCGATCCGGCCGAGGTATCCATCCTGCCTGTCAGCAAGACCTTCGGGCCCGAGGCGGTGCGCGCCGCCATGGCGCTTGGCCTGCATCGCTTCGGCGAGAACAAGGTGCAGGAGGTGCGCAGCAAGGCCGAGGCCCTGGCGGGCGAGCCCCTCGAGTGGGTGGTCATCGGCCACCTGCAGACCAACAAGGCCAAGGACGTCGCGCGGCTGGTCAGCGAGGTGCAGTCGCTCGACCGGCTGGAGCTGGCCGAGGTCCTGCAGCGGCGGCTGGAGATCGAGGACCGCGCCATCGACGTGCTGATCGAGGTAAAGACCTCGCCGGAAGAGAGTAAGCATGGCCTGGCCCCCGGACAGTTGCCTGCCTTGCTGGACACCCTGCGTGGGTATAACCGCCTGCGGGTGCGGGGGCTCATGACCCTGGCCGTGCAGTCGGACGATCCGGCGGCGGTGCGCGCCTGCTTCCGTCAGTTGCGCCAGTTGCGCGATGCGGAGCAGGCGAGGGGCCACGACCTGCCGCGGCTTTCCATGGGCATGAGCGGCGATTTCCCCCTGGCCATCGCCGAAGGGGCGACCGAAATCCGGGTCGGAACGGCGATTTTTGGTGTGAGACACGTCTCAAACATACGACACCGAATTGAATAATTAGTTCACTAATTGATCAATATGTAACCAATTTGACACATGTTTCGGCGGTAAATCAGTCACTTAGGCCTAATGCATAGGCTGTGCCAAGTTTCGAAACGACGGAGTTCAGTTAACCCCATCCGAACAAACGATCTATATCCCTTTGCTAAGTTCACGGCTCCATCACGGTCCGTCCGCGTAGCGGCGGTGTAACTAACGAACTGCAAAGGGATTTGTCCCACATGCCAACGAAGCGAATTTTCGCCGCTGCTGCGCTTGCTGGTGCACTGCTCACGTCCCTTCCGCTCTTCGCTGAACCGCTGGCCGCCACGTCGCCGTCATCCTCCGCTGCCGCACCGAACCTCATGGGCCAGCTGGCCGTGTTCTCGCCGGCAGCGATGCTCGCCCAGTCCGCCGCCCCCGCCGCCAAGACTCCCGCCAGCAAGTCCGCCGGCTGGAGCGATGACGACGACATGGACAGCGGCATGCCGGACGCCGGCGTCGACAAGGGCGCGGTCGCGTCGCTTGCCAACGACACCTCCGACCTTCGCAAGACCCTGATCGGCCTGGCCATGCAGCTGCGTGACATCCGTTACGTGCGCGGCGGGCGCGATCCTTCCACCGGTTTCGATTGCAGCGGCTTCGTTCGCTACGTGTTCGCCCATGCCGTCGGCCTCGAGCTGCCGACCAACTCCGCCTCGCAGTTCCTGGCGGGCCTGAAGGTCAACCGCGGCGACATGAAGCCGGGCGACCTGGTGTTCTTCCGCACCGCAGGCAAGCGCGGCCAGGGCCGTATTTCGCACGTGGGCATCTATATCGCCAACGGCCAGTTCATTCATTCGCCCTCGCACGGCAAGACCGTGCGCGTGGACAGCCTGGACGAGTCCTACTGGGCCCAGCGTTTTGCCGGCGCCAAGCGCCCGGGCGCGCTCGCGCGCAGCTGATTTGGAACGTTACCGTCAGTCAAAGGCCGCCCCTGGGGCGGCCTTTTTTTATGCCTTGCGTGAGTGCGTTGCTCAGTCGCCCAGCTGCTGGAGCTCGTCCGACTCCACGATGCGCAGGCCGCTCCCGGGTGCCTCGGCCAGCCGCCACATGGCCCGCGCCACGGTGCCGGCCTCGATGCCGCGCCAGCGGCCCGGCAGGATGCGCGAGAACGGTGCCGCCAGCACCTCGCCCATGCGTGGCTTGTGGCGGGCGCCCAGCAGCAGTGAGGGCCGCACGATGGAGAGCCGCGGCCAGTCCTGCTTCTGCAGTGCCAGTTCCAGCTCGCCCTTGGTGCGGTTGTAGAACAGGCGCGAGGAGGGATCGGCGCCGAGCGCACTGATCACCAGGTAGTGGGTGGCGCCCAGGGCGCGGGCATGCCGGCCCAGCGACACCGGCAGGTCGTAGTCCACCATGCGGAAGGCTTCGCGCGAGCCGGCCTGCCGGATGGTGGTGCCAAGGCAGCAGAACACGGTGTCGACCCGCCCGTGCAACTGCGCGACCAGGTGGCTGACCATGCCCACCGGATTTTCAAGCTTGGGGTGCGCCGGCAGCGGGCGGCGTGTAGGGGCAAGCACATGCGCGACGCCATCGTCCGCGAGCAGTAGCCCGAGCAGCTTCTGCCCGGTCAGCCCGGTGGCACCGGCAAGCAGGACGTGGCGTGGCGCAGCGTTCATGGCGACATTCTAGGGCCGGATTCGTTATTCCAATGGAAGGCTTGCCTGGCTGGCCAGGAACCCCATGTTGAGAAATCGTTTTCATGGAGCTGTCTTGATGTCGCTTTCCCATCTTCTGGACATGCCGGGCGTCAACACGCCCGAAGCCGCCACCCGTGGTTATGTCTTCAACCACACCATGATCCGCGTGAAGGACCTGGCTCGTTCGCTGGATTTCTATACCCGCATGCTGGGCTTCACGCCGGTGCATCGCCAGGACTTCCCGGACGCTGCCTTCACCATCGTGTACCTGGTGCTGGTGGCCGATCGCGCGATCATTCCGGAGGATGATGCCGCCCGCCTGCAGTGGGTGCTCGGCCAGCCGGGCGTGCTGGAGCTGACGCACAACCACGGCACCGAGCATGACGAGTCATTCCGTTATCACCACGGCAATGCCGAGCCGCGTGGGTTCGGCCATCTGTGCGTGTCCGTGCCCGACGTGGAAGAAGCCTGCGCCCGTTTCGAGGCGATGGGCGTGACGTTCCAGAAGCGCCTGACCGATGGAAGGATGAAGCACATCGCCTTTATTCGCGATCCGGACGATTACTGGATCGAGATCCTGCAGCCCGCTTCGATCATCGCCTGAGGCGCGGCCATCACAATCCCTGCATGCTTTCCGGGCGGCGGTAATCGCTGCCCGGCTTCCATTGCGGGAAGGTGTCTTCCATCGACAGCCGGCTGCCGACCATGAACAGCGCGCGGACGTCTTCCACGGTACCGCTGAGATTCCAGTGCGGATCAAAGGCGTCGTGTGAGCCCACCGTGTCACCGGCACTGGGCGCCGCGTCGGGCAGGGTTGCCGCCGAGCGCGCATAGAGCACCGGCACGCCGGCACGGGCGAAGCTCAGCTGGTCGGAGCGGAAGAAGAAGCCCTTCTCCGGGGCCAGGTCGGGAGTGACGCGCCGGCGTTGCGCATGGGCGGCGTCCACCAGGTAGTCGTCCAGCTGCGACTGGCCGAAACCGATGACCGCCAGTGCACTGGCGGGGCCGTCCACCGGCAGCATGTCCAGATTAATGTCGGCGACGGTATGGGCCAGTGGCACCAGCGGGTGCTGCACGTAGTAGCGCGAGCCGATCAGTCCGCTTTCGTCCAGGGTGGTGGCGATGAAGAGGACCGAGCGATGCGGCTTGGGCGCGCGGTGCGCGAATGCCTCGGCGATTTCCAGCAGGCCGGCCACGCCGGTTGCGTTGTCGACCGTGCCATGCGGCGGTTCGCCCGCGGCCGCAACGTGGTCCCAGTGCGCGGAGTACACGATGGTTTCGTCGGGGCGACGGCTTCCGGTCACCTTTCCGACGACGTTGTTCGACTCGCCATGCGCAATGCTGCTGTCGAAGTGTGTGTCCAGCGACGCCTCCAGCGGCACGGCGGTGAAGCCGCGCTGGCCGGCCTGCCGTTTGAGTGCGTCGAAGTCGGCGCCGGCCTGCGCGAAGAGCCGGCGGGCAGCGTCGGTGGTCAGCCATCCGGCCACGGGCAATCGTGGCGTGGCGCCTACGTCCGCAGGCAGATCGAATCGCGCGATGCTCCAGCTCTGGCGCACCGAATCCCACGGGTAACCGGCGGCGTCGGTGTCATGCACGATGAAGGCGGCGGTGGCACCTTCGCGGGCGGCTTCCTCGAACTTGTAGTTCCAGCGGCCAAAGTAGGTGTATTCGCGGCCATGGAACAGCGCCGGGTCCTGGCTGGCCCAGCCCGGATCGTTCACCAGGATGATGACCGTCTTGCCCTTGAGGCTGGCGCCGGCGTAATCGTTCCAGTGCTCGCCGGGGGCGTGGATGCCATAGCCGACGAAGACCAGCGGTGATGCTTCCAGCACGCTATGGGTCTGCTCGCCCAGCGTGCCGACCACCATGTCCTGCCCGAACGCGAGCGTGGTCGCGCCGTTCCTGCCGTGGACATCGAGCGTTGTCGTGTCCGCGTGCTGCAGTGTTGCGGCCACGTATGGCACGGCCTGGAGCCAACGGCCGTTGTTGCCGGGTTCAAGGCCGATCCGCTTGTACTGCTGGATGATGTAGTCGACGGTGCGTTGTTCCGGCGCGCCACCGACAGTGCGGCCAAGCAGTGCGTCGGAGGAAAGCACCTTCACGTGTTGCGCGACGTCGTCCACCACGATGCCGGGCGAGAAGCTGTCGTACGACGGCAAGGCCGCACTCGCATCGCCATCGTTGCCGTTGTTCGTCTGATGATGCTGGCAGGCGCATAGCGCGAGGCTCAGCACGATAAGGGACCACAGGTGACGCATAGAAAGAGACGGGCAACACGGTAGCCCACTCTAGCGCGTCCACGACGCCAGTGATGGGTGCCGGAAGACATGTCTTCCGGCACCCCTTGGTCGCAAAAAAATACGGATGGATGAAGGGCGCGGGGGGTCAGAACTTGTAGTTGAAGCCCAGCGTGACGAAACGTCCTCGCGGATCCGCCTGCGTGATGTCGAAGTAGGGCGTCGACGGATCCCACGGCGGACGCTTGTTCTGCAGGTTCTGCACCGCCAGCGTAATCGTCGTCTTCGCAAACCCCGTGTAAGCCACGGACAGGTCGAACGTACTCCAGTTCTTCACCCAGGTGGGATACGCGGGCGTCAGCAGGTTCTCCGGGTTCTGCTTGTAGCCGCCCACGTAGTACCAGGTCAGCGTGCTGGATACATCGCCGATGCCCCAGGTGAGTCCCGTCGTGCCGCGCCACTTCGGCAGCGAACCGAAGATGTTCGTGCCTGCGCCATTCACCGGAGCGTCGCCCGCCACCAGCGGCTGACTGAACTTGAGCAGCCGCGTGATGGAACTGTCGAGCGAGAAATCGCCCCAGCCCTGCGTGTGCAACGCCTGGTGGAAATCGATGTCCACGCCGTCCGTCGTCAGGCTCTGCTGGTTCTGGTACTGGTTGTAGATGGTGATGATGCGGCCCTGCGCATCGCGCTGCACGCGGGGATCCTTGCGCTGCACCAGCGCGGCGTCGTTGTCGGGGCCGATGATGCCGTTCTGCACGATGTGGTAGTAGTCCAGGCCAAAGCTCGTGCTGCTGGTGGGCGACACGACGAAGCCCGCGTTGTAGTTGGTGGAGCGCTCGGGGCGAAGGTGCGGGTTCGCCGTAAAGACGTCCGTATAGCCACGGCGCTGGCCGGGGGTGACGGGATCGTACGGATCGACCACCGTGCTGTAACTCACCGCCGTGCTGTTGGTGATCTCGGGCAGGGACGGTGCGCGGAAACCGCGTGAGTACGAGCCGCGCAGCAGCAGCCAGTCCAGCGGCTGGTAGCGCAGACTGAACTTGGGCGCGAAGGCATTGCCGAAGTCGCTGTAGTGGTCCAGCCGTCCCGCGACGTTGGCTTCCAGCGTGCTGAGCACCGGGATGTTGAATTCCGCGTAGGCGGCGTTGACGTCACGCGAGCCCTGGATGATGTCGATCGCGGGGCGCAGCTCCGAGCCCGACAGCACCGCCTGCGATGTGCGTGAGTTCATGGCCTCGTGGCGGAACTGGTAACCCGTCGCGAAACCCACGGCACCGGCCGGCAGGTCGAACAACTGCGTGCTCGCCGTGGCGTCGATCGTGGTGAGCCGCGACACCGCCGGCCGGATGGTGGACAGGCGCAGCGCATCCACGGCGGACGCTGGGTTGTCGTTGCTGGCGAAGTTATAGCCGCCACTGGCCAGCAGCGACTGGAACGCGTAGCGGTTGCCGAAGTCTGTCACGTATTCCTTCAGGCTGCTCTCCGAATGCTGTGCGGAGGCATCCCAGTCCCAGGCGCCGGTGTGGCCTTTCACGCCCAGCAGGAAGCGCGTGAAGATCGTGCGGTCACGCTTGTTGCGTTGGCCGACATCCCACAGGTTGGTGTTCACCGGTGTCGGCACGTCATATGGATTGGCGGGGTTGCCCACCGGCAGCGTGGTGTTGATGTTCACCAGTCGCTGATCGGTGTTGTCCCACGCGCGCAAACCGCTACCGATGGCCAGTGGCGGACCGAAGATGAAGGACGCATGGCTGCGGCTGTAGATCGCCTCGCCATAGCCTTCGATGTTGTCGGTGAGTTTCACCGTGGCGCGCAACACCGCGTGGTAACGCTCGACGCCCGGTATCACCGAATCGTACTGCGCCGGGTTGTAGGCCCACACTTCGCCGGTCTTGCCTGGCGTGATGGCACCATAGGGCACCTTCTGCACCGGCCCGACGGCATTGGCGAAGCCCTGCGTGGGGTCGTTGTTGTAGTAGTTGGTGGGCACCCAGTTGAGTTGGCCGCCGGGCTTGTTGCGGAAATCCTCGTTGCGCAGCCAGCTGACGTCGCTCGCGTTGAGCTGATTGCTACGCGTGCCATCGAGCGCGAAGAACACGTTGTAGCCGTCCTTCTTCACGTCACCCTTGCCGAGCAGCAAGTGGAAGTCGTTCTGCGTCTGCCCGGTGCCTTCGGTGCTGCCGCCAAAGCTCGCGCCCGCTTCGGCGCCCTGGTAGTTCTGCTTCAGGATGATGTTGACCACGCCGGCGATGGCATCGGAGCCATACACCGCCGAGGCACCGTCCTTGAGCACTTCGATGCGTTCCACCGCGGCAAGCGGCAGCGAGTTGAGGTCGACGAAGGTGTCCTGCAGTTCATACGCCGTGGCGTAGTTCGCCACGCGCTTGCCGTCGACCAGGATCAACGTGTTCTTCTGGCCGAGTCCGCGCAGCGACATGCCGGCGGTGCCCGCCGAGAAGCTGCCAGTGAGCTGTTCGTTGACGCTGTTACCGGTATTGGCCGAGATGGCGCGGAGGAAATCAGGCAGCGTGGTCTTGCCGCTGACCTTGATCTGGTCCGCCGTAATCACCTGCACCGGGCTCGGGCCTTCGATGTCGGTGGTCTTGATGTTGGAGCCGGTCACCGTTACCGCTTCGAGCTGGGTCGGCTTGTTGCCGTCCGTGGCGTCTTCGGCGTGCAGGGTGGGAATCGCCAGTGCCGCGGCAATGGCAAGGGGGAGCAAACCTGGCTTGAACATGGCAGTACGTAGTCCTTATGCGCACGCCCGTCCCGGCTCTCGGCCAGGGTAAGGGCATGTGGGTGTAAACAGCGGGGGAGCTGTCAGGGGAATTGCCGTGGGGACGGCCAAAGGGCGAGCGTGGGGACGCTCAGAGCTGGTAGATCAGCCGATGCGACACATTCGACGGCGACAACAGCACGCGGCGCCGTGCGATGCGGCGCGAATCGTGGTCGAGGCAGGGAAGTTGGCGTGAAGCATGTGAATCACCGGGAAGACGAAGGTCTTGCGGAAGCGGCGAGTGGCCGCGCGGGGTATCTGCGGGAGTTGCGATCAACAGCCGCAACACATCGCCGCGAGGCGGTGTGCGGTGTCGATGGCCATGCAGAAACGCCGGGTGTTCACGATGCAACGTATCCTTGGAGGAGAAACCGCGATGAACTAAATGGCGGTATGGACGTCTATTTGCGCATCAAGTTTTCACGGTGTCAACATACGCCCGCCGGCAGCCGGGGTTTTCTGTCGCGTAAACCTTGCGGCCTGGGACGAAATCCCTTGCGGCTGTAGGTCTGAGCTGACAGGCAGGGGTGGGTGTGGCGAATTGTCGCACCCTGTGCCAGGGAGGCTGGACAGGCCGCCTGGGCGGGCGTGGCGGCGCCGGGCCGGTACGGTTACGCTTGGCGGGATTCGCCTTGAGGAATGCCTTCCGACATGCCGTTCGATCTTCCGCCCATCACGCGCAACCTGTTGATCGCCAATGTGGCGGTGTTCCTGCTGCAGCAGATCATGGGCGAAACCCTGCTGACCTATTTCGCGCTGTGGCCCTGGGGGCCGGACCAGGTGGCGCAGGGCGCCCACGGCCTGGTGTCGGTGGGCTTCCGCCCGTGGCAGCTGGTGACTTATGCCTTCATGCACGGCAGCGTCCTGCACCTGTTCTCCAACATGCTGGCGCTGTTCATGTTCGGCGGGCAGATCGAGCGCGTGTTCGGTACGCGCAACTTCGTCATCTATTACTTCGTGTGCCTGCTCGTCGCCGCGCTGGCCCAACTGGTGGTGGTGAACTGGTTCACCGGCGGGTTCTACCCGACGCTGGGTGCCTCCGGCGCCATTTTCGGCATCCTGCTGGCCTTCGGCATGTTGTTCCCGCACGAGAAGATGATGCTGATCTTCCTGCCCATTCCCATCTCGGCCTGGTTGTTCGTCACGCTGTACGCGCTGGCCGAGCTCTACATGGGCGTGACGGGCACGCAGGCGGGCATCGCCCACTTCGCGCACCTGGGCGGCATGCTCGGCGGTTTCGTCCTGATCCAGTACTGGCGGGGCAAGCTGCCCATCAAGCCGCAGCGCCGCCTGTGGCGCTGATCGTCCCATTCCACGTTTTCCGGCAGTTCCGATGACCCAGCATCTCCAGCGCCGCCTCACGCCGCGCCATATCACCTTCATGGCGCTTGGCATGGCCATCGGCGCGGGCCTGTTCCTGGGCTCGGCCGATGCGATCAAGCTGGCCGGTCCGTCCGTGCTGTTCGCCTACATGGTCGGCGGCGTGATGATCTTCATCATCATGCGTGCATTGGGCGAGATGACCGTGCGCGACCCGGTGCCCGGTTCCTTTGCCGTCTACGCGCAGCGCTATCTCGGCTCGTTCGCGGGTTACGCCACCGGCTGGAACTACTGGCTGCTGATGGTGGGCGTGGGCATGGCCGAAGCCACCGCCGTGGGTGCCTACATGCAGGCGTGGTTTCCCGACTGGCCGCGCTGGATCTGGGTGCTGGCCAGCGTGGTGATGATCGGTGGGCTGAACCTGCTCACCGTGAAGATCTACGGCGAGATGGAATTCTGGTTCACCCTGATCAAGGTGGTCACGGTGCTGGCGATGATCGCCGGCGGCCTGGCCATCATCTTCCTGGGCTGGGGCAACGGCGGCCAGCCGACGGGGCTGTCGAACCTGTGGTCGCACGGCGGTTGGTTCCCGCATGGCCTGCTCGGCATGGTCATGGCCTTGCCGGTGGTGGTGTTCTCCTTCGGTGGCGTGGAAACCGTAGGTATCGCGGCAGGCGAGGCGGCCCAGCCGGAGCGCACCATTCCGCGCGCGGTGAACTCGGTGCTGTGGCGCATCCTGATCTTCTACGTGGGTGCGCTGTTCGTGATCATGGCGATCTACCCGTGGACGGGTCTGGGCGAGCACGGCAGCCCGTTCGTCACCACCTTCGCCAAGCTGGGCATTCCGCAGGCGGCGGGCCTGATCAACTTCGTGGTGATCACGGCGGCGTTGTCGGGTTTCAACAGCACCACCTTCAGCGGCAGCCGCATGCTCTACAGCCTGGCCTGCAAGGGGCAGGCGCCGGCAGCGCTGGGCAGGGTGAACGGACAGGGCGTGCCGGTGCGCGCCATCCTGTCGACCCTGGCGGTGCTGTTGCTGGCCGTGCTGCTGAACTACCTGCTGCCGGCCAAGGTGTTCGGCATGATGATGTCCATCCTCTCGTTCAACACTGTCTGGACGTGGACGATGGTGCTGCTCGCGCACTACAGCTTCCGCCGCCACCTGCGTGCGCAGGGCGAATCCCCCAGCGGATTCCGCCTGCGTTGGTGGCCGTTCACCGGCATCCTCTGCCTGGCCTTCTTCGCCTTCGTGGTGGTGATGCTGGGTGTGAACCCGGAAACGCGCGTAGCGCTTTACGTGGGCGTGGCGTGGATTGCGCTGCTTAGCGTCGCGTACAAGTTGTGCGGCGTGCGCGGTCGCATGGTGCAACGCGAGTCGGTGGCTGCCGAAGCCGCGTAATGTTGGCCCTACAGAAATGAAAGACAATGGTTGGCCGCGAAGCCGTTAGACTCCGGTAGAGCTGTTGAGTCTGTGGCATACCGGAGTTTTCCATGCGCACCATTGGCATCATTGGCGGCATGAGCTGGGAATCCAGCGCGCTTTACTACCAATGGATCAACCGTGCAGTCAGGGACCGCCGTGGTCCGTTGCATTCCGCACGGCTGTTGCTCGATAACCTGGATTTCAGCCAGGTAGCCCAGTGGCAGCGCGACGGTGACTGGGATACTGCTGCCCAGGCGCTTGCCGCGTCCGCCCGAAGGCTGGAAGCAGGCGGCGCCGAGTGCATCGTTCTGGCGACGAACACCATGCATAAAGTAGCCGATGCGGTGATGCACGCTACCCGCCTGCCGTTCATTCATATCGCTGATCCGACCGGTGAAGCCATTCGGCGTCGAGACATGAACAACGTGCTCCTGCTGGGTACGGCGTTCACCATGAATGAAGGCTTCTACCGATCGCGTTTGCTTGCCAAATATGGCGTGCACTGCTTGCTACCCAGCGAGCAGGATCGAGCAGAGGTGCATCGCATCATCTACGACGAGCTCTGTACGGGTGTGATCAGCGATGCGTCACAGGTGATCTATCGAGGCATCGTGGCGAAGGCGCATGCGGATGGGGCGCAGGGTGTCATCCTCGGCTGCACGGAAATCGGGTTGCTGTTGCGACAGGAGGACAGCCCCGTGCTCTTGTTCGATACAGCGGCATTGCACGCGGCGGCCGCGGTGGATTTCGCTTTGGGTGATGCGGCATAGCCTATGGGCATGTCGCGAGTCGACGCTTACGTGTAAAGCGGGCCGTCCCAGCCTTCCAGGTACTTGGGAAGGTCGTCGACGACGTCGAAGACGCGCGATGCGTAGAACAGGTGCATGGTCGGCATGAGGCGCTCGGGCAGCCAGCCGTCATGGTGTCGCGCGAACCGGGCATTCGGAATCACGATCATGCCCAGCCGGTTCCGGCCATGGACCAGCTCGCCGCAACGGCGGCAGCTATAGCGGTGCATGTCGCGCACCGGGTGCGCATAGTCGAGCAACGCCGCGCTGTCGCCGTGGTGTTCGACCTGTTCGGGCATCCACGCCGTGGCCATCAGCAGGCTCGAACCGTAAAGATCACGGCAGGCGTTGCAATGGCAAACGGCGCGAGCCACCGGTTCACCGGATACCTTCATGACGATGGCGCCGCAATCGCAGCGCAACGTCTCTTTAGTGATTTCCGGCATCTCGGGCGTCCGTTCCATGGATCGTCGTATCCGGGCGCGCTTAACGAAGCGCCAGGAAGTCCGGGCTCACCACGAAGCGTACGGCATCCAGGCGCAGGCGCGCTTCCGGCAGGGCCTTCAGCATCGCGGTGCGTTCGTCTGCCACGGCGGCGATTTCCGCCTCGCTGATCGCCGGGTTCACCGCGCGCAGGGCGAGCAGGCGGGACAGCTCCGCGTCGAGCACCTCGGTGGCCTGGGCGACGGCGTCGTCGATGTTCACCTTGGCGCGCTCGCTGGCGATGGCTTCCGCCTTCTCCAGCATGGGCGGCACCAGCTTGCCGAGGAACTTGCGGTAGCGCGCCACCTCGATGGTGCGGTCGGCGGCCTTGCGCAAGGCGATGTCGCTGGGACGGAAGTCCGCGCGTTCGGCGAGGCGGGTGTCGATGGTGACCACGATGGGCTGCGGCGGCAGGAAGCGCTCGGCGTCCAGCTTGCGGTCGGCCACGCATTCGACCAGGAACACCGATTGCAGCAGCGCGCTGCGCGGGGGCAGGGCGTCGTCCACGAGGAAGGCGGCGTTGCCCTGTTCGTTGGACAGCGTAAGGTCCAGCGCGCCCATCACCATCGGGTGATCCAGCCGCAGCAGCGGCAGCTCTTCGCGAGCCAGTGCGACCTCGCGAGCAAAGGTGACGGCCTGCGGGCCTTCGGCGAAACCGGGCAGCGCATCGGTAGAGAGGTACTGCGGATCGAGCAGCAGCACCTTGCCGCCCAGTTCCTCGGCATGGATGCCGAAGCGCTCGAGCAGGCCCTGGATAAAAGCGTCGCGGCTCGGGTCGTGGTCCTCGCGGGTGAAGGCCTGCTGCAGCTCGTCGGCATGCAGGTCGCGGCTGGCGGCGAGTTCGAGCAGGTGGTCGCGGCCGTCGCGGATCAGTGCGGCCATTTCCTCGTGGGCGCCGCGCGTTTCGGCGAGCAGCACATCCAGCTCCTGGTCGCGGTTGTCGTCGCCGCGCGCATGTTCGTCGGCGAGGCGTGCCAACGCGTCGCCGAAGCGGCGCAGCAGTTCGCGGCCGTCGGCCGGGCTGATGCGGAACGCATCGATGCCTTCGTCGTACCAGCGAGCCAGCACATGCTGCGCGCTGTCGGCGACGGCGAGGATGTGGATGCTGATGTCGTGCTTCTGGCCAATGCGGTCGAGGCGACCGATGCGCTGCTCCAGCAGGTCCGGGTCCAGCGGCAGATCCCACAGCACCAGGCGATGGGCGAACTGGAAGTTGCGACCTTCCGAGCCGATCTCCGAGCACAGCAGCAGGCGCGCGCCATCGGGCTGCGCGAAATACGCCGCGTTGCGGTCGCGCTGCACGATGCCCAGACCCTCGTGGAACCGGGCGACGCCCACGCCGCTGCGGGTACGCAGGGCTTCTTCCAGCGCGAGCACCTTGGCCTGGCTGCGGCAGATCAGCAGGAACTTGTCCTGCGGATGCGCCTCGAGCAGGGCGACCAGCGTGTCGATGCGCGGATCGCTGGTGTAATCCACCTCGATGGCCGGCGGCGGCTGCTGGATGTCGGCATGGAACTCGGCAAGCAAGGCCTGGCGGCCATCCTCGCTCAAAGCGTCCTTGTCGATCAGGTGCCACTCGGGGACGCGCTTCGGGAAGCCACCGATGCTGGCGCGCCGGTTGCGGAACATGGCGCGGCCGGTGCCGTGGCGGTCGATCAGCGCGGCCAGGATCTCGCGCGCGTTCTCTGCCTTGGCCGTGTCGGTCAGGCGGCCGAGCAGGGCGTCGTCGCCGGCGAAGGCATCGCGCAGCGTGGCGAGCTGGGCATCGTCGAGCGCCTGGTTTTCCAGCAGGCGGTCCGCGACCTTCGACAGGTTGTGGAACCGGTCGGACTCGGACAGATAGACGTCCAGATCGTGATAACGCTGTGGATCAAGCAGGCGAAGGCGCGCGAAATGGCCGCTGCGGCCCAGCTGTTCCGGCGTGGCGGTGAGCAAGATCACGCCCGGCGTGGCGGCGGCGAGCTGGTCCACCAGGGTGTAGCGCGGGCTGGCCGCCTCCGGCGTCCAGGCCAGGTGATGGGCTTCGTCCACCACCAGCAGGTCCCAGTGGGCGTCGAGCAACTGCTGCGCGCGCTTGGGCGACTGCTCCAGAAAGGTGAAGTCGGCGATGACGAGCTGTTCATCCTCGAAGGGGTTCGCGCCGTCGCCAGCCTGTTCCAGCGCCTCGCAGCGTTCTTCGTCGTAGATGGCGAAGCTGAGGTTGAAGCGGCGCAGCAGCTCCACGAACCATTGGTAGACCAGCGTGTCGGGCAGCAGCAACAGCACGCGGCCGGCGCGGCCGGTGGCGAGCTGGCGGGCAATGATCATGCCCGCTTCGATGGTCTTGCCCAGGCCCACTTCGTCGGCCAGCAGCACGCGGGGAGGGCGGCGCGACGCGGCGATGCCGGCTACGCGCAGCTGGTGCGGCACCAGGCCGATGCGCGAGGCACCCAGGCCCCAGGCCGGCGACCGGCGCGCGTCGGCGCGGCGCTTGAGGCCTTCCAGGCGCAGTTCGAAGTGGGAGACGGGGTCGGTGCGGCCACCGATCAGGCGGTCGTCGGCCTGGCTCACGCTCTGCTCGTCGTCGAGCTGGCCTTCCTCGAGCTCGCGGCCCTCACCGCGATAGACGAGCAGGTCCTCGCGCACTTCCACCCGCTCGACCAGGAAGGCGATGCCCTTGCCCGCCACGCGCTGGCCGGGGCGGAACTCCGCGCGCACCAGCGGCGCCGAGTCGATCGCGTAGGGGCGCAGCACGCCCGCCTTGGCGAACAGCACCTGCACACCGCGTCCCTCGACGCGCAGCACGGTGCCAAGGCCAAGCTCAGGCTCGGCGGTGGAGATCCAACGTTGACCGGGAACGAACATCAGCGGTACCGCAAGTTGCAAGGACCGCCAATTATCCGCTCAGTGGTTGTGGATGCCTAGAGAAAGCTGGGTTCCCCGTCCCCAGAAACAGGAAACCCGGCCGGGGCCGGGTTTCTTGCTGCGTCAGTTGGAAAGGACTTCCCGCCAGTTGACGCGTTGCAGGTACTGGTTGTTGCTACCGCCGCGCATGTTCGCCATCTGCGGTGCGCCGGTGGCCTGGCCGTACAGCAGTGCCAGTGTCGTCGTGCCGGGGAGTTGCACCTGCTCGATCTTGGTGGGCGCGGATGCCACTGTCTGATATGCCATCTGGTTGCCGCTGCTGTCCACCAGCACCGAGGCGCCGCTGCCGTAGCTGACGGCATAGATGTTGCCAGCCAGGGTGCAGGGGTCGGTGGTGGGGGTCATGGTCGCCCAGGTCAGCGTGTAGACACCGGCGGCTGCATCGGGATCGATCACGATGCGTTCCGTGCCGCCGTTGGTGCCGGCCGACCCGGTGAGGTCGTAAAACCAGCCCGCGTCCGTGTCCTGCATGGTGACGCCCTGCTTGAGGTCGGTCACCTGGTGCAGCGTTGTGGTCTGGCGCTTGATGGGCAGGCCGGTGGTGGAGGGCGTGGCGCTGTCGCCATCGCGGAGCGCGTACATGGTTTCCACCTGCGTGCTGTTCAGGTCGGTGGTATCGAGCGCCTGGCCTGTGCCTACGAACACCCAGCGACGCGTGTCGAGCTGGTTGGAGTTCAGGTCGAGCTCGATGCGGGGTGCCGTGGTCACCGGCTGCACGGATCCGTCGGGAGCGGTGAGCGTCGCGAGGAGCGTCGGCGCCGGGTAGGTGCCCGTGCCCGAAAGATCGAAGCGCCACACATTGCCCAGCAGGTCGCCGGCATAGACCTGCTCCACCGTGTTGTCGGTGATGTCCTTGGTAAAGCCCGTGGCATAGGTGAGGCCGCTGGGTGAGCTGGCCGTGCCCACGGTGGTGCTGAGGGTCTCCAGCAGCGTGCCGTTGGTCGGGTTGACAATATAGAGGTGACCGTTGCCGCTGGGGTTGTCGTAGCCCGAGGTGAACAGTACCACCCAGCCGTACTTGCGCGTCTTGACGACCAGCGGCGGGCCGTAGCTGTAGCCCATGTCCGT
The DNA here is from genome assembly GCF_000725385.1 of Dyella japonica A8. Classification (NCBI taxonomy): domain Bacteria; kingdom Pseudomonadati; phylum Pseudomonadota; class Gammaproteobacteria; order Lysobacterales; family Rhodanobacteraceae; genus Dyella; species Dyella japonica. The sequence goes on from NZ_CP008884.1 coordinate 2,154,891, forward strand.
AGCGGTGAATTCCCACAGCACCGTGCTCGTCGCCAGCGTCTGTTCCGTCGCCGCGGTGCTGCTCTTCGCGTCGATGGCCGACGGCACGGTGGTGATGTTGAGCGCGTAATAGCCCTTGCCGCCCTTACCAAGGCCGCCAACCAGGATCGTCTTCCAGCTCGCCGTCGTCGCCGTGCTCTTGGCGGGCGCGCTGGTGTAGGGTGTTCCACCGGAGTACGTGTAGTTGAAATCGACGTCAGCAACGGTCGGCGTCGCGTCCACGTAGAAGTGGTGGGCGTAGCTGAGGTAGTTGCTGCTGCTGTCCTGGGTGACGCCATTGAGGATGGAAAGCGCCTGCAGTCCGTTCGTCTGCGGTGTGCTGGTCGGCCCGTTGTAGACGAAGCTGGGGACATAGGCGAACAGCTCGCTGCCGCCACCGGTCACCTGGTTGGTGGCGGTCGCACTGGGCACGGAGAAGTCACCCTCGAAGGCATGCAGCATGCCGTCGTTCGCGCCCGCGTAGACCACGGGAGCGCGGCTGGCCACGGTGGTGGAGAACGCCGAGTAGCCGGGGTTGAAGCTGTCGCTGTACTTCGGCGACAGCGCGTTCTGCACCAGCACCGGTTCGGAATGCACGATGTCACCCAGGATATGCAGGCGTGCTCGATAGGTGGAGCTTTCCTTGCTCTGGTCGCCACGCAGATAGTTCAGCAGGGTGCTGCCGTTGCTACCCAGTGCCGTCTGTTCGGCGGAGGAGAGATTGCTCCAGCGGAACGGAATGGGGCCGGTTCCGCTGTACGAAATGATGCGGCGGCCGGTGTTCCAACCCAGGTTGCCGGTGGTGCCGGTGGCTTGGGCCAAGGCATCGAGCTTGCCCTGGGCGCTCCAGGTCTGGCTGCCGCTGACCGGCGTCACCGAGCCGGGCACGGTGGCCGTGGCTACATAGCCCTGGACATCGCCGACCCAGGCCGAGGGCGTGTAGCTCACCGTGTAGATCGGGAAGCCGGCGACCGGGGAGTAATAGGGTGGCTGCGTACTGTCGGCCACGACATTGGTCAGGATACGGCTGACGTTGATGCCCGGGCCGGCCGCGCTCTGCGGTGTCGTCGAGACCTTGTTGAAGATCTGTTTCAGGCCATTCTGAAGCAGGTCGGGCTGGTTACCTGGGAAGTAGTTGTCCGGGCGCAGGTTGTAGTTGGCCGCCGTACTGTTGTTGGTATGCCAGGTCAGGAAATTGGCGGGCTTGCCGTCACCATTGATGTCGTTGAAGCCGCCGTACTTGGCCGCGAGCCAGTAAACGTTCGGGCCGGGGCCGCCGCTGGTGGTCTTGAACGCGCCGGGGTTGTAAATCGCCGAACCGTTGCTGTTGCCGTCATAACCACCTGGCTCGAGCACGTCGACCGTATAGGTGTCCACGGTCTGTTTGCCGGGCAGCGGGTCGGTGGTGCCGGCAGCCGTGGGGGCGGGGCGAATATCCTGCGTATGCGCGAAATACGCGAGGCCCGCCATGTTGTAGGTCGCATCCGTCGTGCCATTGGGCTCGCTCACGTTGCCAAGCGATACTGCCGTGCTCAACTTGGCGGCCGCCGTGTAGACCGATGCCATGGTGGTCGCTGGGGTCGATTCAACCAATGGCAGGTTGCCGAGCTTCGTCGCATAGAGCCCGGCGTCTGCACCATTCACCGGGGTGAGCGGTGACTGGTTGGGCGAGGAGGCGGCCGGCGGCGAACCGGTGCTCGGCACATAGGTGTCCCACCATGTGTGCGAGTCGCCGATGGTGACGATGGCATTGGCCTGGCACGAGTACTTGACCGGGTCGTTGAGCGACGTCCCTGTGTACATCGGAAAGTTGACGTCCATGGTGTTGCTGGCGGTCGCCGCGGAGGTATAGCCCGTGTCCAGCGGCACGTGCATCAGATAGGCCAGCGCGGCCCAGTAGAGGTCGCCAATGTTGTCGTACTGCTCGTAACCGTTGTTGTAGCCGAACTTGTTCAGATAGTTGATGGCGCCGGATGTCGTGGCCGCGCCACCGCCAGGAGCGAGATTGCCGGCGGAATCAGGATACGGGTTGGTGCTGAATACGCCCGTCATGCAGTCCCATTCGCTGTTGGGGTTCTGATTGGTGGCGGAACAGGGGGCGTAGCCGCGGGCGCCGGTGCCATTGTAGGTATCGGGGCCGTTGTCTCGGGCCAATGCGCGTATGACGCCATTGCCGGGAGCCGTATTGCCTTTCTGGTAGAGATAGGCCGCAGCGCCCACGCGAATGCGTTGGTAGTTCTGCTGGATCAGGCCTTCCGGTTTGTTGTACTTGCCGGAATTGGGGTACGTGTTCTTGGGGTTGGCGTTGCAGTTGCTTTCCAGCATGTTCGCCTTGCAGACCTGCACGGCAGCGTTGTAGGTCACCACGAGGCCGGTATGGCTTTGGCCGCTGGAATCCGTCCACTGCGTCTGGAACCCGCTGTTGTCCGAGATCTCGAACTGCGAGTTCTGCTTGTAGTTGCGGATATAGACCAGTGACGTATTGGAAAACGTTGTATCGCCGATGACCGTGGTCACCGCCACATTGGGTACGCTACCGATCTGCTTGTCCGGGAAGTTGCCGGAACTGCTCTGGCTGTTGAGCTTGGAGCGCAGCAGCACGGTCAATGACGTGGTATCGCCGTTCGTCGCGGTGCCGGGTGATGGCAGTGCCCGGTTGCCGCCCGTCAACGCCTGGCGGAATTCATCCAGTGCCGTCATCGTGGCCCAGTTGAGCATGGCGCCGCTCCAATGGGCCACGTTGCTGGAATCCACGCAGCTGCCGCTGCTGATATTGCCGACCGGCACGAAGTACTGGGCGTTGTTGTTGGTTGTATCCGTCTTGTAGTCGTAGCATTTCGTGTTGTCGAAATAGCCAAGGTAGGTGAGGCTGGTGCTGAAGTCCGTGGTGCCCTTGTAGGCCGCCACGGTGCCGGTGGGGTATTCCACCGACAGCGTCATGATCAGGTTGGCCGGCACGCTGGACGCCGTGCCCACCGGAATGTCCGACAGCGTGGTGGCAGCGCTCGCACCCGATACCAGGGTGAGCGCGCACGTGGCCAGGAAGCTGTGGCGGCGGCGGTTGAAACGATGGCGATGAAAGATACGCATAAGCGATCCCGGATTGCTGGTAGGGGGCCGCGCGGCAAGAGCCGCGCAGCAGCCTGGATGGAAAACGCGTTTGATCCTTCACCCGGTGCCGGGAAAGGATGCTTCACACTCAATGCAACATCGTCTGCACGAACGTCGTGGCGCCCTTGGGTCCCACGATGCGAATGGTCAAGCGATAGCCGGCCAGCGCGCCTGCGGTGAAACCGCCCTGGTTCCCGGTGGTCGAACCGCCCGTCACGGTTGCACCGGGCACCAGGCATTGGTTCGGCGCCACAGTGAGCGGCGGGCCCGCCTGTGGACACAGGCGCTCCACGACATAGCTGACTTTGTCGGTAGTCCCGCTCGGCATGGTGACGGACTTGCCTGCCGTGCCATTGGCCAGCGCTGTCGGTACACCGCGGCTGTCCACGGTCTGCAGAGAGGCGAAGTACCAGGTAGGAGTGCCCAGGTTGGCTTCGCCGATCCCGGTCGACCCGCTAAACGAGGACTGGTTGCTCAGCATGTCCTTGTAGGCAAGCTCGGCTTCCTGCGTCGCGGCCTGCTTGAACGCGATGCTGCCGGCAAGCGTGTTGCTGGTGTCGACAGAGCGCAGCAGTGCGACCGCTGCCAGCAGCGTCACCAGCAGCACGACGACGGCGATCAGCGTGGACACGACGCCGCGCTGCCGATGGCCTGCTTGAGGGTTCTTGGAGTGAGTACGCATGGCAGCCGGCTCAGAACAACCGCGTGATCAGCGAGTTGCGGATGGGAATGGTGGTGTCGTAGATCTTGTAGCGGTACTGCGTCTGCGTGCTGATCGTGTACTGGTCAGCGGCAGGCAGGTCCTTGAACAAGGTCAGCGTGGTCGACCCACCGGTGTAGTCGGTACTGTGCTCCGGCAACTGGCTGCGCGAGACCACCACCAGGCGGATCGCCTTGATCTGCTTGTACGCCTGCGCGGCTACCGTCTGGCTGGCCATGATGGCGCTGATAGACCACGTCGTGCCCGATGGCTTCACCCATTCGTCGATGATGCCGTCGCCGGCCACGCCACTGCCGGGAATGCTGGCCGTGGTCGTCCCGTCGTCGACGCCATAGAGCGCCTTGATCGCCACGATGCCTTCATTGATGGGCTGCGTTGTCAGGCCATCACCGCGCAGCATGTCGTAGGTGACCAGCGAGCTGGTCGTCGTGTCGACGCCATACAGGCTGAAGACCGGTTGCTGGCCGATGTCGAACACGTAAGTCGCAGCGGTCATACCGGTGGACGGGCCGTCGTTGGCCGACAGGCTCATCTGGTTGGTCGACAGCGTCACGGTACTGGCTTTGCCCATGATGCAGTTGCCACCTGTCGTGGCACCGATGAGATAGTCGCCGCTGGCAATGCCGAGCGCGTTGTCCAGCACCAGCGTCGAACTGGTCGACGTTGCCTGGACGGCGCCCTTGAACACCGTGCCGGCCGGATTGCCGGACACCACGGCCAGCGTGTCGGAAGCGGCATTGCCATTCGCATCCGTACCACCCGCCGAGATCAACACAGGCATCACGATGAGGTTGACCGGTGTGGCCGGCGAGCTTTGCGGCCAGCCGTTAAAAGGGGCGGGGAGCGCCCTGGCGGCAGGTATGACCTCGTTGCCGCCAGCATAAGCCGCGATGGTGCAGCCCCACAGGCCGTAGGCATAGCCCTGGGTAAACCCCGAACCTGCCGTGCGAATCTGGCGCTCCATCTCGAACAGCGAGTAGCTGCCGTTCTGCTGCGCATCGCCGCCGCTGGTGGCGGTGCGCTTGGGACCTTCGAAGGCGGCAAACGCCGCCATCATGGCGAGCACGCAGATGATGCTCACCACGACGCCGACCAGCAATTCGACCAGTGTGAAGCCGCGCGCGCACTGGCGCTCGCTACACGCAAGGGGGTACGTCATCGGGGTGTCCAGTCGTGCCATCGTGCGCTCAGGGCTGAATCTGGGTGGAGGCGACATAGGTGTGAAGAATGTTGTCGTCGGGCGACTGCCACTTGATGGTCACGGTGACGTTGTTGTTGCCGTCGACCACGATGGTGGGCACATTGCCCTTTGCCCCCGGCAGGCCGCTGTTGGCGGTGAGCGTGGTGACGTTGGCAGCCCATGTCTTGTAGGCCGCGCCGTCAGGGCTGTTGAAATTCGTCGCGATCGTGCCGCTGGGCGCGTTGCTGTACGTCCACATCTGCGCGATCACCTGATCGGCCAGCATCGCGGCGTCGGTACGGTACTTCGCGGCGCCCGTCAGCCCCACGGCTGCCGACAGCAGGTGCATCAGGCCAAGGATGCCGATCGAAAAGATCACGATGGCGACCAGCGCGTCCATCATCACGATGCCGCGATTCTTCCGGCAGGAACGGGGGCGCCTGTTCATAGGGTGGCGCACCCTTGCGGACTGGTGGCAAGGCTCAGCTGCGGATCGCAGACGTGCACCATGCCGCCTGCGGCGACGGTGGTGACGAGCCAGCGATCGCCCGCCTGGGCGGATGTGTCGATGCGCTTGAGGTCGGTGGTGCCGCTGTAGCTGAGTGGGCGCCCCAGTGAGGTGAATGTGATGCCGATATCGGTGGTGATGCCGGAAGTAAGCTGCGTGGTCAGCGTACCGATCGAGGTTCCGACGTTGACCTTGACGTTGCTGGCGCCGCCCGCGGCGTTGAACGACTGCAGCGTGGTGGCTCCCGTGCCGGTGCAGCCAGTGGCGCCGTTGAGCACACAGACCGTCCAGCTCGCATCCGTCGTGTTGGTGAATTCGAAGCGTACGTTGGTACCCAGCTGCGCCGCCTGGGTGCGCGCGTAGCGCAACGCGTTCTGGACGGATTCCGTCGCGTTGCGGATGCGCGTATCGCGCACCCACCGCTGGTAGCTGGGGACACCCAGCGAGCCCAGGATCGCGAGAACGGCCAGCGCGACCAGCAACTCGATCAGGCTCATGCCCCTCTGTTCGCGCTTAGCCATCAGCAGCCACCCTTGCTCGTGGACCAGCACCCGCTTGTCGCCGAGGTCCAGCCGCTGGGGACGCTCACCGTCTGGCGGGTATTGGTGTTGTCGATCGAATAGACCAGGCCGTTCATCGGCGTGTTGGCGTTGGCCGTGGCCTTGGCGACGAAGGTCTGGGCAGCGGTATTACTGGCATCGGCTGCGACCGTGCAGGAGAAGGTGAAGTACTGCGAGGTGGGATACGCGGGACCTGTCGTCGGGCAGGCGTACACGCGATTGTCCTGGTAGTACTGCTCCATGCTCACGCGATACGCGGACAGGCCATTCATGCCGTCGACCAGTTTGCTGCGCGTGACGTACTGGGCGTACTGCGGATAGGCGATCGCCGAGAGAATGCCGATGATCATGACGACGATCATGATCTCGAGCAGGGTGAAGCCTGCCTGCCGGCGGGAGATGCAGGACACGGAAACCCCTGGCTTGGAAGCGGACGTGACGGTCGGGCCAGGCGCGGCGTTGAGCGCGCGCGATCCACGGCACCGAGCCCCCGCAGAGCGGGACGGCAAAATAGACATAGCGGTTTCCCCTGTTCCTTTGATGCTTCGTCGGCGTGGTCGCAATGACCTGTCGTTACGCCAACACGCGCCCGATCCATCGGAAGGAGCGATAGGAGAATTGTCTTATGGCGGGCGAGGGAGTTCGACTGCCGCTTGTCGGAAAAATACTGCCTTCCGTCATGGATAAGTGATTGAGTTCAAAGAACTCCGTCGCAAGGTTTTGCGATGACTCATCCAGCAGGTTGGCCACTGGATCTGTCGAGCCTCAGGTCTCAGCCCATTGCCTGAGCAGGTTGTGATACACGCCCGTGAGTTGCAGCAGCGCCTGCGCATCGGCGTTGCCCTGGGCAAGGGCCTGGATGGAGGCGTCAAGGTCGAACAGCAGGCGCCGCTTGCCATCGTCGCGGATCAGGCTTTGCACCCAGAAGAATGCCGCGACACGCGCGCCGCGTGTCACCGGGGCCACGCGATGCAGGCTGCTGGAGGGGTAGACGATGATGTCGCCGGCGGGCAGCTTCACCTCGTGTTCGCCGTAGGTGTCGCTGATGATCAACTCGCCGCCGTCGTACTCCTCCGGCTCGGCAAGGAACAGTGTGCAGGAGACATCGCTGCGCAGCTGTTCGCCGCCGGGCAGGGACATCACGGCGCCGTCGATATGGAAGCCATACTGGCCGCCGCCTTCATAGCGGTTGAAGCGTGGCGTGAGCGTGCGCAGCGGCAGGGTGGCAGCGTGATAGGTCGGGTTGCGCGCCAGTGCGTCGAGCACGATACGGCCCAGTTCCGCGCGCAGGGGTGATGCGTCAGGCAGCTGCAGGTTGCGCTTGACCTTGGCGCCCTGGTGGCCCACGGTCTCGCGCCCGTCGGTCCATGCGCCCTGGTCGAGCGAATCGCGCATGGCGCGAACCTGTGCCTTGTCGAGGATGTCCGGAATGTGCAGCAGCATGATGGGGTCCGGTGCTGGTTGCGTTAGTGCAGTGGTCCGCGGGAAGGTTTGCTCATGGGCTTGCTCCTGTGCCCTTTGCATCATGCCTCACCGTTACCCGTTCTTTATTTCTTACCGCCATCCCCAGCCCTCACCGCCATCCCCAGCCCTCACCGTCATCCCCAGCCCTCACCGTCATCCCCAGCCCTCACCGTCATCCTCAGCCCTCACCGTCATCCCTAGCCCTCACCGTCATCCCCAGCCCTCACCGTCATCCCCAGCCCTCACCGTCATCCCCAGCCCTCACCGTCATCCTCAGCCCTCACCGTCATCCCTAGCCCTCACCGTCATCCCTAACCCTCACCGTCATCCCTGCGAAAGCAGGGATCCAGCGTCTTTCGTTCTTGTACGCACATCCAAAGGCACTGGATCCCTGCTTTCGCAGGGATGACGGGCAAGAACAGGAGCGACGGGCAAGAGCAGCGGCGACGGGCGACAGCAGGGCCGCCCCCATCAGAAGCGGACGTTCGCCGTAATCATCGCCGAACGTGGCGTGCCCGGCGTGTAACGGTAACCGCTCTTGTTGATCGCCGCGACATAGTCCTTGTCAAGTAGGTTGTACAGGTTGAGGCGCAGGTCGACATGCTTGTTGATCGGATACGAGGCCATCGCGTCGACCACCCAGTACGCCTTCGTGTACGCGGGCGTGCCGATGGCGCCGTCGACGCCGCGCTGCATGTCGCCGTTGTAGCGTGCACCGCCACCGATGGTCAGGCCGAACGGCAACAAATAGCTGGTCCAACTGGTGAACGCCTTCTTCGGCGTATAGGCGAGGTCCGATGAACCGTCCTGCGCCACGGAGGTGCCGGAAAGCACGCTGGCATTCATGGTGGTGAAGCCGGCGCTTACTGCCCAGTGCTCAGTGAGCTTGCCGACGGCACTCAACTCCACGCCCTGCACGCGCTTCTTGCCGATCTGGTAGTAGAGCAGGGTGACCGGATCCTGCACGAGGTCGTTGCTTACCGTGGTCTGGTACAGCGCGCCGGTGAGCAGGATCTTCTCGTCCAGCAATTCCCATTTCGTGCCGACTTCATAGGTGCGGGCGCGCTGCGGCTGTAGGTTCGGGTTGTCGGCGCTGTTGGCGGCGCTCGACAACGTCAGCGTGTTGCCCCCGGGTGGTTCGGCTGACACGGCGTAATTGACGTAGAACGAGCCGTTGGGTGCCGGCTTGTAGAGCACGCCGAGCTTCCAGTTCCACAGGTTGTCGCCCGTCTTCGTATCCAGGCCCGGCACGGCGCTGCCGGTAGGCAGGCTGCCGCATGTCGGCGCGCCCTTCGCACCACACTGCACCATGCTGGCGTAGTCGGTGTTGTAGTGGTCCAGGCGCACGCCGGCATTCACCTGCCAGTGCTCGGCGAACTTCAGCGTGTCGAACACATAGCCCGAGGCGGTGTTGGTCTTGCCATGGCTGTAGGCGCCGTTCTGGCCGACGATGAGTCCGCTCACATTCCAGTTCGGGTCATACAGGTTGGCTGCCGGCCACGTGGTGCCGTTGAGTGCGCCGTAACCGGTGGCGTTGGCCTTTTCCTGCGTGAGCTCGATGCCGGTGCTCAGGTTGTGCGTGATCGCACCCGTCTCGAAGCTCGCCGTGAGGTTGGCCTGGTCGGTGATGATGCGGTTGTCCTGGTGCTTGAACGTCGGATTGCTGCGGGCGATGGTCCAGGTCGACGGATCATTCGGGTTCGGCGTGAGCAGGTTTGCCGCCGTACCCATGAAGGAGGTCAGCAGATAGTCTTCGGTGGTGCGGCCCCAGCGAAACGTGTTGTGGAACGCGAGCCGGTCGTTGAAGTCGTGCTCGATGCGCGCCGTGAACATGTCGGCGGTGACGTGGTCGTGGTCCGCCGTGGTGCCGTAGAAGTTGGATGAATCCACTTCCAGCGCGTTGGTCAGGACCGGCCGCTTCGGGTCGGGGCTGCTGTAGCCGGGCAGGCCGATGGTCGGCACGCCACCGTCGGGCACGTTGTCCTGCTTCACGTGCATGTAGTCGAGGTACACGCGCGTGGCCGTGCCGATACCGAAGGCGAAGCTCGGCGCGACGGCCCAGCGGTTGTTCTGCACCTTGTCGCGCCCGGGTACGCCGCTGTCCTGGCCCATCACGTTGAGGCGGACGGCCGAGGTATCGGAGATACCCTGATTCCAGTCCGCCGTGGCGCGGCGCTGGTCGGCGCTGCCGTAGGAGAGCGATGCGCTGACCGCGTTGCCCAGTTCCGGTTGCTTGCTGACCATGTTGATCGCGCCGGTGGGGGCGGTGCGGCCGTTGTCGGTGCTGGCCGGCCCCTTGACCACTTCCACCGACTCGGTGTTGAACACGTCGCGCGAAATGGTGCCGAGGTCGCGCACGCCGTCGACGAAGATGCTGCCGGAGGTGTCGAAGCCGCGCATGTAGATCGCGTCGCCCGTCGAGGTGGTGCCGTTCTCGCCGACATAGAACGTACCCACGCCTGGGCTGTTGCGCAGGGCCTCGGTCAACGTGGTGGCGCCTTGCTGCAGGAACAGGTCCTTGCTGATCACGCTGATGGTCTGCGTGGTATCGAGGATGGGCTGCGTGACCTTGGGCGAGGAGAGGTTGTCGACCTTGTAGTCGCTCGTGGTGGAGGCTTGCACCTGCACGCCGGCCAGGTTCTTGGTCGTGGTGGCGTCGGCTGCTGGATCGGCGGCCAGCGCGGGCTGCGTCATGGCCAACCCGGTCATGAGGGTCGCGGTGGCGATGCCCAGGGTGTTGCGGCTGACAGGGTGCTTGCGGCTCGTGATGTGGGCCATGGGGTGCTCGTCGTGAAAGTGGGGCAGTCGGCCCAGGCGGGGCCGGTGAGTCGACGAGTGGCGGCGGCGGGCGTCGATCGCTGCGTGGATCTAACTAATTGAATTGAAATGCCTTTGCCTGACCGGTGATCCATCACCTGAAACAACCCGCCGGCCTGCATTCACTAAATGTTATTGGTAATGAGAATGAGTTGCAATTGATTGTGTAAGACTTGCATCGCCCCGAGTAGGGAAGAGCGGACACACGTGTCTGGGGTAGCCTCTGTGGTCTGAGTGCTTGGAGGACGAACGATGCGGACGTTGGTGATAGGAGCGGGGGCCATCGGTGGCTATTTCGGTGGGCGCCTGCTGGAGAGCGGGGAAGACGTGACCTTCCTGGTGCGCGAGAAGCGCGCGGCGCAACTGGCCGAACATGGGCTGGTGATCCGCAGCAGCCTCGGCGACGCCACCTTGCCAAATCCCGCCACCATGCTGGCGAGCGAACTGCGCGAGCCCCACGACCTCATCCTGCTGAGCTGCAAGGCGTACCACCTGCCGCAGGTCATCGAGGACATGGCGCCAGCGGTGGGGCCGGACACCGTCATCCTGCCCGTACTCAACGGCATGCGGCATCTGGATCTACTGGATGCGCGCTTCGGCGCGGCGCGCGTACTGGGTGGCCAGTGCGTGATTGCCGCCACGCTGGACGCGCTGGGCACCGTGCGCCATCTCAACCAGTCGCACAGCGTCACTTTCGGCGAGCGGGACGGCTCGCGTTCGGAACGTGTCGAACGCATTCTCGCGTCGATGTCGAAAGCGAAGTTCGAGCCGCGCCTGAGCACCACCATCCTGCAGGACATGTGGGACAAGTGGGTGTTCCTCGCCTCGTTGGCCGGCATCACTTGCCTGATGCGTGCGCCGGTGGGCGACATCATGGTCGCGCCAGGCGGTGAGCAGGCGACGCTGCAGCTGCTGGAGGATTGCCGCCGCGTAGCCCGACACAACGGCCACGAACCAAGCGATGCGGTGATCGCGCGTGCGCGCGGGGTGTTGACTGAGAAGGGCTCGGCGCTGAGCGCCTCGATGATGCGTGACCTGGAGCAGGGCGGCCTTATCGAGGCGGATCACGTGGTGGGCGACCTGTTGGCGCGATCGGGCGCGGCGGAGGATGCTTTGCGGATGCTGCGCACGGCTTATGCGCACCTGAAGGCGTATGAGGCACGTTGCTCGCGCGGCAAGTAAGCCGGAGCCTGCCTAGCCTGTGGGAGCGTCCCCTGTGCGCGACAGCCGCACGCTGCGGTATCGCCGTAGCTCTGCGGTCGCGCACCAGTGCGCTCCTACAAGGGGTATAGGCAGCGCGCGCGGGGAGCTCGTTTGTGGGAGCGCACCCTGTGCGCGACAGCCGCACGCTGCGGTATCGCCGTGGCTCTGCGGTCGCGCACCAGTGCGCTCCTACCAGGGGTATAGGCAGCGCGCGGGGTACTCGTCTGTGGGAGCGCACCCTGTGCGCGACAGCCGCACGTTGTGGTATCGCCTTAGCTCTGCGGTCGCGCACAAGTGCGCTCCTACAAGGGACAAGGGCAGCGCGCGGGGTGCTCGTCTGTGGGAGCGCACCCTGTGCGCGACAGTCGCACGTTGCGGTATCGCCGTGGTTCTGCGGTCGCGCACCAGTGCGCTCCTACAAGGGATATAGGCAGCGTATGGTTGTTCGTTGTAGGAGCGCACTTGTGCGCGACCGCAACGCCCCGCCGATCCAGCTCCGTGCGTCTGTCGCGCACAAGGTGCGCTCCCACAAAATAGGCAGGGCAGGGCGGGTACCAAAGAAAAAGGGCGCTGCCGATGCAGCGCCCTTTGTCCTTGCAGACGTCCAAACGTCAGCGAAGCATTACCAGATCTTCACCTGCTTGTCGCCCGAACGCACCATGGTGTCGCCCGGCTTGCACTGGAACGCGGTGGCGAAGGACTCCATGTTCGACGGGGCGCCGACGGCGCGCAGCGAAGCCGGTGCATGCGGGTCGGTGTTGAGCGACAGCAGCGCCTGCTTCTCACGCACGCTGCCGCGCCACACGCGGGCCCAGTTCATGAAGAAACGCTGGTCTTCGGTGTAACCGTCGATCTTCTCGCCGGCTTCCTGCGGGTTCTTCTTCAGCGCTTCCTGCAGGGCGTCGTACGCCACGTTCAGGCCGCCCAGGTCGGCGATGTTCTCGCCCAGGGTCAGCTTGCCGTTGACGTGTGCATCCGGCTTGTCCTTGATCGGGGCGTAGTCGTTGAACTGAGCCACCAGGCGGTCGGTACGCTGGTCGAACTTCTCGCGATCTTCCTTCGTCCACCAGTTGGCGTTGTTGCCTTCGCCGTCGAACTGGCTGCCTTCGTCGTCGAAGCCGTGGCTGGCTTCGTGGCCGATCACGGCGCCGATGCCGCCGTAGTTGATGGCGTCGTCGCCGTTGGCGTAGAAGAACGGCGGCTGCAGTATCGCGGCCGGGAAGTTGATCGTGTTGTCGGTCGGGTTGTAGTACGCGTTGACCGTCTGCGGGGTCATGCCCCATTCCTTGCGGTCGGTCGGCTTGCCGATCTTGTTCAGGTCGTACTGGTAGTTGAACTTGGCGGCAGCCATCACGTCGCCGTAGTAGTCGCCCTGCTTGATGTCCAGGCCATCCCAGCTACGCCACTTGTCCGGATAGCCGATCTTGGGCAGGAAGGTGTTCCACTTGGCGATGGCCTTTTCCTTGGTGGCGTCGCTCATCCAGTCGAGGTTCTGGATGCGCACCTTCAGCGCGTTGCGCACGTTGTCCACCAGCACCTGCGCACGCTCCTTGGCTTCCGGCGTGAACACCTTGGCCACGTACAGCTGGCCCAGTGCCTCGCCCATCGACTCGTTCACGCCGCCGAGCACGCGCTTCCAGCGCGGCTTCTGTTCCGGCTGGCCGGACAGGGTCTTGCCGTAGAAGTCGAAGCGGTTGTCCTGGAAGGCCTTGCTGAGCAGCGGCGAGGCGTCGTCGATGGTGTGGAAGCGCAGGTAGGCCTGCCACTGGTCCACCGGCGCGCTGGCGAGCAGCTTGTCGAACTCGGCGAAGAACTTCGGCTGCGACAGCGAGAAGCCCTTGTCGACGGTCACGCCCTGAGCCTTGAAGAAGTCTTCCCAGCTGAAGTGCGGGGTGATCTTGTCGGCTTCCTTGAGGGTGACGAAGTGGTACTGGTTCTCCGGCGCGCGCAGTTCCACCGGCGCCAGCGAGGCCTTGGCCAGCTCGGTTTCGAACGCCAGCACCTGATCGGCCTGCTTCTTCGCATCAGCCTCGGACACGCCGGTCAGCTCGAGCGTCTTGGCGATGTGGGCCACGTAGGCGTCGCGAATGTCCTTGTACTTCGCGTCGGAGTAGTAGTCCTTGGTCGGCAGGCCCAGGCCGGCCTGCTGGGTGAAGCCGATCTGCATCTTGGCGTCCTTGAAGTCGGCGCCGGAGCCGAACTGGAACACCTGCATGTCACCCGTGGTGAAATTCTGGGTCAGGTAGCCGGCGACGTCCTTGCCGGACTTCAGCGCGGCGATGGCGTCGAGCTTGGGCTTGATCGGGTCGAAGCCCGCCTTCTCGATGGCGGCCTCGTCCATGCCCGAGGCGTACAGGTAGCCGATCTTCTGCTCGATGGAACCCGCCTGCGCGCTGGCGGCGCCCTTGGCGGCGGCATCGACGATGTCGTGCTGGGTGTTCAGGCTGTTCTCGGCCAGCTTGTCAAAGGCGCCCCAGCGGGTGCGGTCGTTCGGGATCGGGTTGGCGGCGACCCACTTGCTGTTGACGAAACCGTTGAAGTCCTGGCACGCCTGGATGTTGCTGTCCAGTTCGCTGATGTCGAACACGCTCTTGGGCGCGGCGGCTGCGGTGGCGGCGGTGCTGGCGGCGGCCGGTGCGGTGCTGCTGGCGGCCGGGGCCTTCTCGGCCTCCTCGTGCTTGCCGCAGGCGCTGAGCGACAGGGCAAGGCTCACGGCGAGCGCAATGGGCTTCATATACGGTTTGGTCATGGAATTCCCTCTGTGGATTCGTTGGCCGCGCGGGGCGGCCAAGGGTGGTAGCGATCGCTTAGGGTCCCTGGCGCTACCCGGCATCGCATGGATGACTTTTCAGGCTAGGCCGCAAGTCACGGTCAAGACAGTGTCAAAGGTCAGGGGGCCGGCCCGCAACCAGGGTAGCCGGGCGCGGAAGACGGGGCGGGGCCAGGGTGTCGCCGCCGCGCCAGGCTGGCGCCATTCTCTGGTGTGGATGGTTGCCGGAAAGTGGCAGGGGAGCCTGGGAGGGCAGAGGGCGTCCGTTGGCTGTCCGTCGGGGTGGCGGGCCGCCGCCGGCGGTGACGATAACGGCAGGGATGCAGCTCATCGCGCGTGCAGCCCACCGTTTCCCGCGGGACGACGCCACGCCGGGCGCAAGCCTCATGGATCGGTCGGCACGGCACCAAGTCTTCCTTGAACCATCTATAGCGGGCCATGCATCCCCGGCGGCCAACATCACTTCGCGCTCAGGCGCGGGTGCATCAAGAAAGGAAGGCAGCATCGCCTGTCGTTTCGATGATGCTCGCGGGTCTGTTCGATGGGCTTCTGGCATCGGCGTTGATCGTCATCTTGCGATGACCGTCGCGTATCGCGAATCGCAGGAAAATACGGTGGTGGTTGTTATTCACCTGTCACCTTGCCTGCCTATCGTTTGCGGCCTCCGCGCTTGAGGGGAAGCGCATCACCGCGACCGTAGGGGATCATCCATGCGAAACAAACTCGCAGCTTGTCTTGCCGCGTGTGTTCTGAGTGCTTCCGCCATTTCCCTCGCCCAGATTCCTGTTCACGCTGAAGAAGCCCAAGGCTACGGCTGGCGCCATGGGGACGTCCATACGTCCACGCCGATCAAGCATCTGGTGGTGATCTTCCAGGAGAACGTCTCCTTCGATCACTACTTCGGCACCTACCCGAACGCCGCCAATGCGCCGGGCGAGCCGGCGTTCTACGCGCGTCCGTTCACCCCCAAGGTCAATGGTCTCACCACGGCCCTGCTGGCCAACAACCCGAACAAGAACAACAGCGCCAACGGCACGGGTGCGATCAATCCGTTCCGCCTGTCGCGCGCGCAGTCCGCCACGGCCGACCAGGATCACGACTACGGTCCGGAACAGCAGGCGTTCGACGGCGGCGCGATGGATCTGTTCCCCGCCTTCACCGGTTCGGGCGAAACCCTGCCGGGCGCTCCCGCCGATGAAAACGGCAACGGCCAGGTGATGGGCTACTACGACGGCAACACCGTCACCGCGCTGTGGAACTACGCACAGCGGTTCGCCATGAGCGACAACAGCTACAACACCACGTTTGGCCCGTCCACGCCGGGCGCGATCAACCTCATCTCCGGCCAGACCAACGGCGTCACGCAGACCCTCAACGGCACGGCGAACGAAATCGCCGACGGCCAGGGCGGCCTCACCCTGGTCAGCGATGCCGACCCGATCGGCGACGTGTGCTCGTCGCCCACCGGCAACCAGGTGCAGCTGGGCGGCAAGAACGTGGGCGACTTGCTGAACCAGGCGAACATCACGTGGGGTTTCTTCGAGGGCGGCTTCGACCTGACCCAGGTGAATGCCAACGGCACCACCGGCTGCAAGCGCAGCACGACATCCGCCGTGACGCAGGTGAAGAAAGCTGACTACATTCCGCATCACCAGCCGTTCCAGTACTACGTGTCCACCGCCAACCCGACGCATGTGCGCCCGACGTCGACGGCCTTGATCGGCCACCAGGGTGACGCGGCGAACCACCAGTACGACCTCAATGATTTCTACGCCGCCGTGGAAGCGGGCAACTTCCCGGCCGTGAGCTTCCTGAAGGCCTCGGGCTACCAGGACGGCCACGCCGGCTATTCCGATCCGCTGGACGAACAGCAGTTCATTGTGCACGTGATCAACTTCCTGCAGCAGCAGCCGGATTGGCGCGACACGGCCGTGGTGATCGCGTATGACGACTCCGACGGCTGGTATGACCACCAGGCCGCGCCGCGCGTGAACGCATCGGCCACCACCGAAGACGCGCTGGACGGCACGGGCGTGTGCAACGCACGCGGCACGCTGCCGGGCGTGAACAGCAACGGCCAGCCGGTGCAGGGGCGCTGCGGTTACGGTCCGCGCCTGCCGCTGCTGGTGATCTCGCCGTGGGCCCGCAGCAACCATGTGGATCACACGCTGACCGACCAGTCGTCCATCACGCGCTTCATTGAAGACAACTGGCTGCACGGTGAGCGTATCGGCGGCGGTTCGTTCGACGCCATGGCCGGTTCGCTGGATCACCTGTTCGACTTCTTTCAGCCGTTCCCGCAGCATCGCAAGCTGATCCTGGACGAGCAGACCGGCCAGCCGGTGAAGCACGTCCACTCGCCGCGCGGCTGATCTGAGCGCATGCTCTGACGCCCCGGACATGCGTCCGGGGCGTTTCCTTTTTTACGGAGGTGGTGAACCGTGCATCCCCCGCGTCGACGTTTTCTCCAGGGCATGGGGCTCGTGGCGGGCGCCGGTGCCCTGCGTGCGCTGGGCACGCCCATGCACATGCCCATGCCTATGCCGGCCCGCAAAGGCGACAGCCTGTGCAAGCACGCCGTGGCCGATCAGTCCGAGGTGCCCCGGTTGCTCGACCCGTCGCGCCTCACCCCGTTCGTCGACCCCCTGCCGGTGCCGGACGTGCTGCGACCCAAGGCGGGAGTCGCCTTGCGTATCGCCATGCGCGAGAGCACGCAGCGCCTGCATCGCGATCTGCCGCCGACGCGGCTATGGACCTACGGCAACACCATGCCCGGCCCGACCATCGAGGCACGTAGCGGCGAGGCCGTGCAGGTGGAATGGGCTAACAGCCTGCCGTCACGCCACTTCCTGCCAATCGACCACCATGTCTGCGGCGCCGAAGCGGACAAGCCCGAGGTGCGTGGCGTGGTGCATGTGCACGGCGCGCGCGTGCCGGCGGCGGATGATGGCTATCCCATGGATTGGCTCGTTCCGGGGCAGGCACGCCGACAGACCTATCCCAACCGGCAAGACGCCGCGACGCTGTGGTACCACGACCACACCATGGGCATCGAGCGGCTGAATCTGTACGCCGGGCTATTTGGCATGTATCTGCTGCGTGACGAGCACGAGCTGTCGCTTGGCCTGCCGCATGGCGACCACGAACTGCCACTGGTGCTTACCGATCGCCTGCTCACCGAAGACGGCCAGCTCTATTACCCCGTTTCCGGTGTGAGCGACTCGCCGTGGGTGCCCGAGGTGTTCGGCAATGTCATGCTGGTCAATGGCACACTGATGCCGCGGCTCGACGTGCAGCCACGCCGCTATCGTTTCCGTGTGTTGAACGCCGCCAACGGCCGGTTCTTCCGGCTGAGCCTGCATGGACAGAAGCCCTTCATGCAGATCGGCAGCGACCAGGGCCTGCTCGCTGCGCCGGTGCGGCAGGTCAACCTGTTCCTTGCGCCGGGCGAGCGGGCGGATCTGGTCATCGACTTCGCAGACATGGGTGGCACCGCCATCGAGTTGATGAGCGATGCGTTGCCGCTGATGCAGTTCAAGGTGGCAGCGGGGCAGGTGGATGACACCAGTCGCGTGCCAGCCGTGCTGCGCGATGTGCCGCGCGTGGCGGAAACAAGCGCGACCCACACGCGCGTGCTCACTATTGACGAATACGCCGATTGCGTTGCGGAACCCATGCTGATGCTGCTGGACGGCAAGCACTGGCATGACCCGGTGAGCGAGAAGCCCAGGCTCGGCAGCACTGAGATCTGGAGCTTCCTCAACCTCACCAGCGACACGCACCCGATCCACCTGCACCTGGTGCGCTTCCAGATTCTTGATCGACGCCCGTTCGACACGGACCAATACCTGGCATCGAAGACGATCCGCTACACCGGGCCGGCGCAGCCGCCAGCCCCGCATGAAGCGGGCTGGAAAGACACCGCGCAGGTGTATCCCGGCATGGTGACGCGCTACATCATCACCTTCGAGGGTTACACCGGGCGCTATGTATGGCATTGCCACCTGCTGGAGCACGCATCGAACGAGATGATGCGGCCGTTCGAAGTGGTGGCCTGAGGCAAGAGCCAGTCGCGCACAGGGTGCGCTCCCACCGAAGTACCGATGCGCTGTGGGAGCGCACCCTGTGCGCGACAAGCCTAGCCTCGGTCCACGGGCGAGCCATGCTTCACGGCAATCCGCACTCAACCGTAGCGCCCATTCCTGCACGGGCACGCATGATGCGGTCATCGCGAACACAAGCAGCCCCTCACGATGCGAAGGAGCGCATGTCGAATGTCGCTATGGTGTTCGCTGGATTTATCGATGCGCTTTTATCATCCGCATGGGCTGCGTTTCTGCGATGAGGTTCTCATGCGGACATCGGAGAGCGGCGTAGCATTGATGATGTTGTTCGTTCGTCATGTTGCATGACTATTGTCCGGGCCTTTCTCGCTCGAGGAGAGGCGCGTCACCGCGACCGTAGGAGCTTCCCATGCGAAGAGAACTGGCCATTTGCTTCGCCGCATGCGCAGTCAGCGCTTTCGCGGTTTCCCTGGCTCGGCTTCCGGTGCATGCCGCGGAAGCCAGCAGCTACGGATGGACTAGCCAAGCCGTCTATACGTCCACGCCGATCAAGCATCTGGTGGTGATCTTCCAGGAGAACGTCTCCTTCGATCATTACTTCGGTACTTATCCGTCGGCCGTGAATGGGCCTGGCGAGCCGACCTTTTACGCGCGCCCGTTCACGCCCAAGATCAACGGCCTGACCACGGCTTTGCTCACCAATAATCCGAACAAGAACAATACGGGCAACGGCACGGCTGCGATCAACCCGTTCCGGCTGTCGCGCGCGCAGGCGGCCACGGCCGACCAGGATCATGCCTACGGCCCGGAGCAGCACGCGTTCGATAATGGCGCCATGGACCTGTTCCCCCGCTACACCGGCATCGGCGAAACCTTGCCTGGCGCGCCCGCCAGTGAGGATGGCAAGGGACAGGTGATGGGTTACTTCGATGGCAACACCGTCACCGCGCTATGGAACTACGCGCAGTTGTTCGCGATGAGCGACAACAGCTACGGCTCCACCTTCGGCCCGTCCACCGTGGGCGCGATCAACCTCGCGTCGGGCCAGACCAATGGCGTCACGCAGACGCTCAATGGTACGGCCGACGAAATCGCCGACGGTGAGGGCGGCCTTACCCTGATCGCCGATGCCGACCCGATCGGCGACGTGTGTTCCGCGCCCACCGGCAACCAGGCCAGGCTCGGCGGCAAGAACATCGGCGACCTGCTTAATGGCGCAAACATCACTTGGGGCTTCTTCGCGGGCGGCTTCGACCTGAGCCTGGTCAACGCCAACGGCACCACCGGCTGCGCGCGCACCACGACATCCCCCGTGACCAAGGTGAGGAAGGCCGACTACATTCCGCACCACGAACCGTTCCAGTACTACGCGTCCACCGCCAACCCGACGCATCTGCGCCCGACCTCGGTGGCGATGATCGGGCACCAGGGCGATGCGGCGAACCACCAGTACGACCTCAACGATTTCTACGCCGCCGTCCAGGCCGGCAATTTTCCGTCCGTGAGCTTTCTCAAGGCGCCGGGCTACCAGGACGGCCACGCCGGGTACTCCGATCCGCTGGACGAGCAGCAGTTCATCGTGCACGTGATGAACTTCCTGCAGCAGCGGCCGGAGTGGAGCAGCACCGCCGTGGTGATCGCCTATGACGACTCCGACGGCTGGTACGACCATCAGTATTCCCCGCGCGTCAATGCATCGACCTCGCCGGACGATGCGCTGAATGGCGCGGATGTGTGCGGCAGCGGCAGCCCGTTGCCGGGCGTGCACAGCAACGGCAAGCCGGTGCAGGGACGTTGCGGTTACGGCCCGCGCCTGCCGCTGCTGGTGATCTCGCCGTGGGTGCTAAGCAACAGCGTGGACCACACCGTGACCGACCAGACGTCGATCATCCGCTTCGTCGAAGACAACTGGTTGAACGGCGAACGCCTGGGCGGTGGTTCGTTCGACGCCGTGGCGGGTTCGCTGAACCATCTGTTCGATTTCTTGCTGCCGGTTCCCAACACCGGCACGCTGATCCTGGACGAACAGACCGGCGAGCCGGTGAAATAACGGCGCTAACTGCTGGCGTCGCGCCGTTGTTGTCTCTGGGGCCGGAAGCAGGAGGCTGCAAGGCTTTATTCGGCGTCCTGAGGGGCGGCGCGCAGAGCGGCGGGCGGTGCGGGCAAGGTATCGGGCGCGACTGCGCCGCCGGAAATGATGAAGGCCATGGCCTGGTCCATGGTCCAGTCGGTGGGCGTCAGCTCGTCCACCGGCACCACCTCGAGGTAGCCGCCCGTGGGGTTGGGCGTGGTGGGAATATAGACGGCCGCCATCTCGCGGCCGGTGCCTTCTTCGGTCATCACCCGCGTGACAAAGCCAACGACCTTCATGCCACGGCGCGGGAAGTCGATCAGCACCACGCGCTGCACGCCGGAGGGCTTCTGCTGCAGCACGGCCATCAGTTTCTTGGTGCCGCCGTAAATCGTCTGCACCAGCGGAATGCGTGCGAGCAGGGCGTCGAAACCATCAATCAGCCGCTGGCCGATCACGCGGTTGGCCAGCCAGCCCAGCACGTACAGCACGCCCAGCGTGAGCAGCAGCGCCACCACAAAGGTGATCCACGCGTTGTTGAGCACCATGCCGGCCCAGGGCGTGGCCGAAGACAGCGTGGTGAGCAGCGCAGAGGCCAGCGGCGTGCCGATGCCAGCGAGCATGCTGAGCACGAACTTGAACACCACCCATGTCACCCATAGCGGAATGAACGTGAGCAGGCCGGTGAACAGGTAACGCTTGATGCGCAGACGCTTCATGGCAGGGAGCCGGAGGAGGGGACACGGCATTGTCCCACGGGACTCGCGTTCTTCGTAGGCGACATGTCGTCTGCGTCGTCCCCTGGCGGGCTGTCCAAGCCTTGGGTGATGGCAGCGCTCAGGCGGTTTGCGCTTCTTCCTGGCGCACGGGTTCCACGCGTGCCTTGGGCTTCAGTCGCACATACAACTGCTTGCGCACACGAGCGACGACGTCACCGCTGCGCGTCACCACATCCACGTCGAACCAGCGCAGCACTTTTTCGCCATCGGCAGCGGCGGCGCGCAGCTCATCGACCACCGAGGGCGCCAGCTTGAAGTGGGCGTAGACGTCTTCGCGGCCCGGTGCGACGAAGTCGATGGCGCCGGCCTTGTCCCACACGAAGTAGTCATTGCCCAGCTGGTGCATGGCCAGCAGCATCCAGAACGGATCGGTCATCGCGAACAGGTTGCCGCCAAATTGCGTGCGCACGTAGTTGCGGTTCCAGGGGCGCAGGCGCAACGCCACGCGCAGCTCCGACCAGTCGTCGGACACGTACTGGACGTGGATGCTGTTGAACAGGAACGGCGGCCACAGGTTCATCAGGCGGCGGAAGGTGGAGGCGCGCATGGGCAGGGCGGGTTGGGGGCGGGAGGCCCACTATACCTAAAACATACGCTCACGTATGGTGCGGTTGCCCGTGCGCTGGTGGCGTCGCAGGAAAACACCCCGCAGCCAGATACCACCCTGCACGGCCGCAGGATTCCGTGCCTATACTCCCTGCCGACGACGGCGCGAGGGGCGCCGCGGCACAGGGGAAACCATGAGACAGAGCATTCGGTGCGCAGCCTTCTGCGTGCTCAGCGTATTGTCGTACCCGTTGTTTGCGTCAGGCGTGACGTTCGAGGATCTTGCGCGGCACCTTGAGTTCAGCGAGGTGAAGCTATCGCCCGACGGTCGCCATATCGCCGCCACCACGGTGGTCAAGGACAAGCCCTTGCTTGCGCTGCTCGATCTGGACACCAAGAAGGGTGCCATGGTCACGCCGCGCGAGGGCAATCAGATCATCCACTTCTGGTGGGCTGGCGATAATCGAGTGATCTATACCGAGGGGACGAAAGTATCCGGCTGGGATCGTCCCTTCAGCACCGGCGAGATTTTCGCCACCAATGCCGACGGCACCAATCCCAAGCTTCTGTTCGGTTATCACGCAGGGACACGTGCCCATGGGGAGGTTGTCAGCACGCTGCGCAACGATCCCAGGCATATCCTCATTTCCGTATCGCCGTGGGATACCGGTGCCGAAGGCGCCTTCAGCGACCTCAACCTGCTCGACGTCAATGATGGGTCCATGCGCCCCGTGGGCAAGGCGCCGCTCCGTAGCGCCATTTTCGCCGCGGACAACCATGGAGTGGCGCGCTTCGCGGAAGGCTATGACAGCCATGCCTATCCGGTGGTGTATTACCGCGAGGGCGAGGGCAAGCCGTGGACCTTGCTGTTCCAGGGAACGACCGAACGGTCCGTGCCGTGGGCCATGGATTTCAATCGCGACGACAGCAAGGTGTACATGTCGTGCCAGGCGGCAGGCAAAGTCGAAGCGTTGTGCCTATGGGACGTGGCCACCCAGACGATGGGGGAGCCGGTATGGAGCAGCGCCACCGTCGAGATGAGGCGGCTCATCTATTCCCTCGATGGCATGGACGCGGTGGGCGTCTACTCCGATCCGGGGGCACCGACCGCCGAAGCATTCGTTGCCGGCTCGGATGCCATGAAGGTGATCGGCTTGTTGTCGCGCTCGATGCCTGGCGAAAGCATCCGCATCGTGTCGAGCTCGCGTGATGGCAGCAAGGCCATCGTGCTGGCTTTCTCGTCCATGGACCCGGGCACGTTCTATCTGTGGGACAACACCACAGGCAAGGCGACCGCGCTATTGCAGCGCGCAAGCTGGATCAAGCCCAGCCAGATGGCCGCCATGCAGCCGATTGAATTCAAGGCGCGCGACGGACTCACCATCCACGGCTACCTCAGCATGCCGCCGGGGAAGGAAGAGGCCAAGCATCTGCCTCTGGTGATGTTTATCCATGGTGGCCCCTTCGGCATTCGCGACTACTGGGAGTACGACCCCACCGTGCAGGCCCTGGCCACGCACGGCTATGCCGTGCTGCAGGTGAACTATCGCGGCTCGGGTGGCTACGGAGACAGGTTCATGCACGCCGGCTACAACGAATGGGGCGGAAAGATGCAGGATGACGTCACCGATGCCACGCAGTGGGCGATCGAGCAGGGCATTACCTCGCCAGGGCACGTCTGCATCTTTGGCGGCAGCTATGGCGGTTACGCGGCGCTCGAAGGCGTGATGAAGGAGCCTGATCTTTACCGTTGCGCGATTGGCTACGTCGGCGTGTACGACCTGCCCCTGATGCTCTCGCGGGGTGATGGTTCGGAGAGCACCGTGGCCAGGAACTTCTGGCGCTCAAGACTGGGCAACGACGCGCAGGACCTGGCTGCCCGGTCACCCGTGAACCAGACGGAGCGTCTGAAGGCCTCCGTCATGCTCATCGCCGGTGGCAAGGACGAACGGGTGCCGCCGGTGCACGCCGATCACATGCGCGCCGCGCTCGACAAGCGCGGCGTGGCCTACGAGTGGCTCTACAAACCCGATGAAGGACACGGCTTCTACGACGAGAAGAACAACGCCGAGTTGTTCCAGCGCGTCACGCAGTTCCTTGATCGCCATATCGGTACCGGCGGTTCGGTGGCGGCGGGCTCCCCCTAAAGCAAGGCGCCTCGGGCATCACCCATGGGGTGATGCCCGAGGCAGGATTCCGCATGGCGGCGATGGGATGCGGTGCCGTTAGCGTGCTGCCCGCTGGGTGTCATGACGCGGGAAAGCGACGGCGATGGCTCCCTTCTTCATGATCGCAAGATCTTGCGTCATACTCCGCTCCGGTGGCGATGCACAGGGCACCGCCAACAGGGGGGGGGCTTATGAGGAAACTGCTTGGGCGCGCCGTGGGCTGCGCGCTTTATGTCTTGTCGGGTGCCGTCTGCGCCGCTGCCGTGCCACTGGCCGATCTGGCCCGTCACGTGCAGTACGACAACGTGAAAATTTCCAGCGACGGCCGCTATCTCGCCGCCACCGCGGTGGTCAAAGGCAAGCCGATGCTCGCCCTGGTCGACCTGACCAAGGGGACGGGCGTGATGATGAAGCCGCGCGAAGGCAACCAGGTCATCGACCTGTACTGGGCCAATGGCCATCGCGTGCTTTACACCGAGGGCACCAAGGTCTCGGGTTTCGACCGCCCTGTACCTACGGGCGAAATCTTCGCGGTGAATGGCGATGGCACCGGCTCGGAATTGTTGTTCGGCTATCGCGCGGGCGACACGGCGCGAAGCACTCACCTGAAGAAGCGCGAACCGGAGCGCGCCAGCGCCATGGTCATCGACACCCTGCGTGACGATGAGAACCACGTGCTGATCAGTGTGGTGCCGTGGGACAGCGGGGCGGATGGCGCCTTCAACGAGATCTTTGCCCTGGACGTGCGCGATGGCGGCAAGCGCAAGGTCGCCACGGCGCCGCTGCGCAGCGCCAGGTTCATCACGGACCATCATGGCGTCGTGCGGTTCGCGGCCGGCGTCGACAGCCAAGCCCATGGGCAGGTCTATTACCGGGAGGGCGAGGGTAAATCCTGGCGCCTGCTGTTCCAGGGCTCGGCTGAGAACAACGTGCCCGTCCCGCTGGCGTTCAACCGCGACGACAGCCGTGTCTACATGGCCTGCGATGTCCCCGGCAAGGCCGGTGCGCTATGCCCCTGGGACGTCGCCACCCAGCTCATGCAGCCGCCGGTGTGGACCAACGCGACCGCCGATATAAGCGGCCTGGTACGCAGCCTGGATCGCCAGGACATCGAGGGCGTGCAGTCCATGCCGGGCACGCCCACCACCGAGGGTATCGTGGCCGGCTCGGACGCGATGAAGGTGATCAGCAGCTTGTCCCAGGCGCTTCCCGGCCGCAGCGTGGAGATCGTGTCGAGCACGGACGACGGCAGCAAAGTCGTGGCGCTCGCATCGTCGGACCTGGACCCGGGCACGTTCTATCTGTGGGATGCCGCGACAGGCAAGGCGTCGCAACTGCTGCAGCGTGCGCCCTGGGTCAAGCCCGAACAGATGGCGTCCAAGCGGCCGGTGGCGTTCAAGGCCCGCGATGGCATGTCCCTGCACGGCTACCTCAGCATGCCGCCAGGGGCGGAGGAATCGAAGCACCTGCCGACGGTGATCTATGTCCACGGCGGGCCGTTCGGTGTTCGCGACGACTGGGAGTTCGACCCCTACGTGCAGATGCTTGCGACGCGCGGCTATGCCGTGTTGCAGGTGAACTACCGCGGCTCGGGCGGCTATGGGCGTGCCTTCGAGGAGGCCGGATACCGCGAGTGGGGTGGCAAGATGCAGGACGATGTGACGGATGCGACCCATTGGGCCATCCAGCAGGGCATCGCCGCACCCGACCGCATCTGCATCTTTGGCGGCAGTTATGGCGGGTATGCCGCGCTGGAAGGTGCGATCAAGGAACCGGATCTGTATCGCTGCGCCATCGGCTACGTGGGCGTTTACGACCTGCCGATGATGTTCACTGACGGTGATATTTCCGACCGTCGCGCCGGCATGAGTTATCTGCGCACGACGCTGGGCACCGACCAGGCCGAGTTGGCCGGGCGCTCTCCGCTCAATCAGCTGGACAGGCTCAAGGCCCGCGTGATGCTGATCGTGGGTGGCGAAGACGAGCGCGTGCCACCGGTACAGGGGCAAAACCTGCACGCCGCGCTGCAGAAGCGCGGCGTTGCGCACGAATGGCTGTACAAGTCAGGGGAGGCGCACGGCTTCTACGTCGAAGAGAACATCACCGAGCTGTTCGAGCAGGTGACGCAATTCCTTGATCGCAGCCTGCAAGGTGCCGCGGCACCCTGAGTCTGCTGAGGGATGTGATTCCGGCGGATGCCGGAATGACGCGACACCAAGCGTGGTCGCCGGGAGCAAGGGTTGCTCCCGGCGGAGAAGCGTCAGAACACCAGCGAGGCCATGCGCCGACGGTAGCGGCCCACCAGTTCGGCATCGTCCAGCGTGGTAAAGGCGGCCAGCAGGCGCTTCCTGGCCTGGCCGTCATTCCATTCACGCGCTTTTTCCAGGATGGCGAGGAACTGATCCAGGCCACCGGCGGCGTCGCCTTCCAGCAACAGGCGCACGCCAAGCAGGTCACGGGCGGCCCAGTCGCCGGCGTCGGCCTGCACGCGCTGCTGCAGTTCCGGCAGCGAGGGGGCGCCCGCCAGCGCGCGGGCCAGGTCGAGCTGGCTGCGCAGGCGCACGGCGCGCGCATCGGTGGCGAGGTTGGCAGGCAGCGTGGTCAGTTCGGCTTCGGCCGCTTCGGCGTGGCCGGCGCGCATCAGTGCCAGCGCAAGGTCCAGCTTCAGCTCCGGCTGGTCGGGCTCGGCGGCAATGGCCTGCTGCAGGCGGTTGATGGCTTCTTCGGGCGATTCCGGCACGGCGTCGGCGTCGTTGGCGGCGCCGTCCGCCGGCTGCACGTGGCGCTGCAGGAACTCACGCAGCTGGCCCTCGGGCAGGGCGCCCGCGAAGCCATCGACGATCTGTCCATCCTTCACCAGCATCACCGTGGGGACGCTGCGGATGCCGAACATGGCCGCCAGTTGCTGGGACTTGTCCACGTCCACCTTGGCCAGCCGGAAGGCACCGTTGAACTCGCCGGCGAGCTTTTCCAGCATGGGGCCCAGGGTTTTGCACGGACCGCACCAGGTCGCCCAGAAATCCACCAGGATGGGGGTGGTCAGCGAGGCCTGCAGCACCTCGGCTTCGAAATTGTCCTCGCGCACGTCGAAAACATGCGTATCGGCGGTCGTGGCACTCACTGGGAACTCCCGTTGACGAATGCCCTTCACATCAGGGCGTCAGCCAGCATATCAAGGTTGCATGGCCCGGGGCCGGTTTGCTGGACGGCGCCTGACCGATGCCCTATCGGCGCCGGCCCCGATATTTGCGAAAATCATCACATGACCATGCCATCGCAAGGCATCAAACCCGCCATCGCTCCACCCACGCTGTGGATCTGCGAGGACTGTGACACTGTCTACCGGCGTCGCACGCTGGCCCGTGGCGAAGTGGCGCGCTGCGTGCGCTGCGATGCCATTCTTGCGCGTCACCACAGCCTGAGCGTGAGCGGCATGCTGGCGCTGGTGATCACGGCGATGATCGCCTTCGTGCAGGCCAACGTCTGGCCCATCGTGACGCTGGGGCTCAACGGTCAGCTGATCAGCACCACGCTGTGGGGCTGCATCGTGATGATGTGGCGTGACAACGCGCAGGTGGTTTCGGTGATTGCCTCGCTGACGCTGTTCTTCTTTCCGATCATCAAGATGGCGCTGCTGTTCTGGGTGCTGCTGTATGCCCGGCGCGGACGCCGGGCGCCCGGATTCCGCCAGGTGATGGTGCTGCTGTACCGGATCGGTCCGTGGACCATGAGTGAGGTGTTCGTGCTCGGCTCGCTGGTGGCCGTGGTCAAGGCGCACATGTATTTCGACGTGCTGCCCAACCCGGGCATCTTCGCGTACGGCGTGCTGATGCTGATCATCACCGCGTTCTCCAGCATCGATGTGCGCCGCCTGTGGGACCTCACCGAGGAGGCACCGGCATGAGCGATGCAGGCAACCTGCCGCGCGCCGGCGACCTGGGCCTGATCGGCTGCCACGTGTGCCGGCTGGTGTGCCGCGACGTGGAGGCGGAAGATGCCGCCTGTCCCCGCTGCGGTTCGCCGTTGCACAAGCGCAAGTCGAACAGTTACATGCGGACCTGGGCGTTGCTGATCGCGGCGTTCATCTTCTACGTGCCCGCGAACGTGCTGCCGATCATGCGCACGGTGAGCCTGGGCGACGTGGACGACAACACCATCATGAGCGGCATCATCGAGCTGTGGGTCAAGGGCTCGCCCGACCTGGCCGTGATCGTCTTCACCGCAAGCATCATCGTGCCCATGCTGAAGTTCGTGGCCCTGGGCCTGCTGCTGGTCAGTTCGCAGCAGGGCAGCCGCTGGGCATTGCGGCAGCGGTCCAAGCTCTACCGGCTGGTGGAATTCATCGGCTACTGGTCGATGCTGGACGTGTTCGTGGTGGCGCTGCTCACGGCGCTGGTGCAGTTTGGTTTCTTCAGCCAGGTGGAGCCCCTGCCTGGTGTAGTGTTCTTCGGCCTCACCGTGGTGATTACCATGATCGCTTCGATGACGTTCGATCCGCGACTGATCTGGGATGGCAGGGACTTCGATGACTGACGACAAGAAAATCACCGGAGATCTGCCCGAGCCCGTGGTGCGAAAGCCCCGCATCAACGCTTCGCTGGTGTGGCTGGTGCCCGTGATCGCGGCCCTGGTGGGCCTGTCGCTGGTGATCCACGCCTGGTCCGCGGCCGGCCCCACCATCAGCATCAGCTTTCAGAGCGCCGAGGGCCTGGACCCGGGCAAGACGGTGGTGAAGTACAAGAACGTGGTGATCGGCAAGGTGAGCACCGTGCGCCTGAGCGAGGACCGCTCGCACGTGGTGGCCAAGGTGGCCCTGGAAAAGAGCGCCAGGAGCTTCGCCACGGCCGACTCGCGTTTCTGGGTGGTGCGTCCGCGCATCGGCCTGGGCGGTGTGTCGGGCATCGATACGCTGCTGTCCGGCGCGTTCATCGGCGCCGACGTGGGCCAGTCGCAGGAGCCCAAGGACGACTTCGTTGGCCTGGAAACGCCGCCCACGGTGACCCACGGCGCGCCGGGCAAGACCTTTGACCTGCATGCCGACGACCTCGGCTCGCTCGATATCGGCTCGCCCATTTATTTCCGCCGCATCCAGGTGGGCCGGGTGTCCTCCTACCATCTCAACGAGGACGGCAAGGGCGTCACGCTGCAGATCTTCATCGACGCGCCGAACGACAAGTACGTCACCACTTCGTCGCGCTTCTGGAACGCCAGTGGCGTGGATGTGTCCATCGGTGCGGACGGCCTGAAGGTGAACACGCAGTCGCTTGCCACGGTGCTTGCCGGCGGCGTGGCCTTCCAGGATCCGCCGGGTCCGCACGACGCCACGCAGGCGCAGGAAAACGACGCCTTCACCCTGTTCAACGACAAGGGCACCGCCATGGCCCCGCCGGATGGCGAGCCGCGCTATATCCGCATGCGCTTCAACCAGTCGCTGCGCGGGCTGGCGGTGGATGCGCCGGTGGAGTTCCTGGGCGTGCCGTTCGGCCGCGTGGTCTCCATCAACCTCGATTTCGACGAGAAGACGCAGACTTTCCCGACCATTGTCGGCGCGGTGGTGTATCCGGACCGCCTCGGCAAGGCGCATGACAAGCTGGTGGCGCTGGCCAAGGCGCGCGGCGACGACGAGCAGATGTCGCAGATGATGGGCCGCCTGGTGGAGCGTGGCCTGCGTGCACAGGCACGCAGCGGCAACCTGCTGACGGGCCAGCTCTATATCGCCATGGATTTCCTGCCCAAGGCCCCGAAGGTCGAGTTCGACGGCCGCTCCAAGCCGCTGGAAATCCCGACGGCACCGGGTGATTTCGACAAGATCCAGCAGCAGATCGCCGATATCGTCGGCAAGCTGCAGAAGGTGCCGTTCGACAGTATCGGCAACAACCTCAACGATACGCTGGCCGAGCTGCACAAGACGCTGCAGCAGGTCAACGGCAGCGTGCTGCCCGAGGTAAAGACCACCCTGCAGGGCGCGCAGAAGACGCTGGGCAACGCCAACAACGCCTTCGCGCCGGATTCGCCGCTGCAGCAGAACCTGGGCGGTAGCCTGCAGGAGCTGCAACGCGCCGCGCGTTCGCTGCGCGTGCTTACCGATTACCTGGGCGATCACCCGGACGCGCTGCTGCGCGGCCGTCGCGCCGACGACAAGCCGTTGCAGGCACCGCCGCCGCCTCCGCCGCAGGATGCACCGTCACAAGGGAGCAAGCCATGAACCGCTGGGGAACGCTGAACCTGGCCATCGCCACGCTGGCACTGGTATTGGGCGCCTGCGGTTCCGTGCCGCCCGTGCGCTACTACACCCTGGTGCCGCCGGCTGGCGGAGACGCGGCGGGGGCGCCTGGCGCCCGGTCGTTCCAGTTCGAACTGCTGCCGGTGACCGTGCCGGCCCAGGTCGACCAGCCGCAGATGGTGGTGCGCGAGGGCGGGCAGGGTGTGGCCATGCTGCAGGGCCAACGCTGGATTGCCCCGTTGGGTGACGAGGTGCGCGGCGCGCTGTCCGCCGACCTGACCCGGGATTTCCGCGCGCAGGACGTCACCGGGCTGCCTACAGGGGGCCAGTCCACCGTGCGCATCAAGCTCGACCTGCGCCGCTTCGACTCGGTGCCCGGCAGCTATGCCTATATCGACGCCGCCTGGAGCGTGCGCCCGCTGAAGGGCGGCGAGCCGCTGGCTTGCACCAGCCGCATCAGCGAAACGGTGGGCGAGGGGTATGACGCCCTTGTGCAGGGTCACCAGCAGGCGATCAAGCGGCTGGCCGGGCAGATTGGCGCCGTGGCCGGCACGGTCGCCGCCGGGCAGGCCGCCCGCTGCCCGGAGGGTTGAGATTCTCCACGCCCTTGGTGGGAGCGCACCCTGTGCGCGACGGCGGGGCCTCCGCTCCGTCGGCTTGTCGCGCACAGGGTGCGCTCCCACAAAAAAACCTTGTTCGACGCCGTTTTGCGTCCGTTTGGCGCTGAACGGACCCCAATTCTGCTAGTCTGCCGCGTTCCCAGCTGTCCACCGGAAAGGCCGGTGGCAGCCCGCAAAACTTACGGCGCCGGACACTCATGCAGGACATTCAGGAACAAGGCAACCAGGACCAGGCCAACGAGCACGGCTACCAGCCGCAGGCGGTGGAAACCGCCGCTCAGACTTACTGGCGCGACCAGCGCGCCTACGAGGTGAAGGAAGACGCCTCGCGGCCCAAGTTCTACTGCCTTTCCATGCTCCCGTATCCCTCGGGCGCCCTGCACATGGGCCACGTGCGCAACTACACCATCGGCGACGTGATCAGCCGCTACCAGCGCATGCAGGGCAAGAACGTGCTGCAGCCGATGGGCTGGGACGCGTTCGGCCTGCCTGCCGAAAACGCCGCGATCAAGAACAAGACCGCGCCGGCCAAGTGGACCTACCAGAACATCGAGCACATGCGCGGGCAGCTGCAGCGCATGGGTTTTGCGTACGACTGGACCCGCGAATTCGCGACTTGCCGCCCGGACTACTACCGCTGGGAACAGTTGATGTTCACGCGGTTGATGAAGAAGGGCATGGCCTACCGCAAGAACGCGGTGGTGAACTGGGATCCGGTGGACCAGACCGTGCTCGCCAACGAGCAGGTGGTCGACGGCCGCGGCTGGCGCTCCGGCGCACTCGTTGAAAAGCGCGAGATTCCGCAGTGGTTCCTCAAGATCACCGACTACGCGCAGGAACTGCTCGACGGCCTGGACACGCTGCCCGGCTGGCCGGACGCGGTGAAGACCATGCAGCGCAACTGGATCGGCCGCTCCGAGGGCCTGGAGATCCACTTCGCGGTGGAAGGCGAGAGCGAGCCGCTCACCGTCTTCACCACGCGCCCCGATACGCTGATGGGCGCCACTTTCGTATCCATCGCGGGTGAGCATCCGCTGGCCATCAAGGCTGCGCAGAACAACCCGAAGCTGGCTGCCTTCCTGGAAGAGCTCAAGCACGGCGGCGTGTCCGAAGCCGAGCTGGAGACGCAGGAGAAGCGCGGCATGGATACCGGCATCGAAGCCGTCCATCCGCTGACCGGCGAGAAGATCCCGGTGTTCGTCGCCAATTTCGTGCTGTGGGGCTATGGCACCGGCGCGGTGATGGCCGTGCCCGGCCACGACCAGCGCGACTGGGAGTTCGCCAAGAAATACAGCCTGCCGATCAAGATGGTGGTGGTGGATCGCGCCGTGCTCGACGCGGTGGCCGAGATCAACCACGACCTGTCCAAGGGCGTCGGTGCCGATCCCATTCGCGCCGCGCTGGGTGGCGGCAGTGTCGATGTTTACGAGGCATCGTCCGCCGTCGAAATGATCGAGGCCTTCGAACGCAGCATCCAGGAGGACAGCGCTTTCACCGAGCGCGGCTACCTGGTGAACTCGGGCGAATTCGACGGCATGGATTACAGCCAGGTCTTCGAAGCCATGGCCGCGCGCTTCGAGCGCGAGGGCACTGGCGTGCGCCGCGTGAACTGGCGCCTGCGCGACTGGGGCGTGAGCCGCCAGCGCTACTGGGGTTGCCCGATCCCGGTCATCTACTGCCCGACCTGCGACGCGGTGCCGGTGCCGGAAGACCAGCTGCCGGTGGTACTGCCTGAAGATGTCGCCTTCTCCGGCGTGCAGTCGCCGATCAAGGCCGACCCGGAGTGGCGCAGGACCACCTGCCCGCAGTGCGGTGGCCCGGCCGAGCGCGAAACCGACACCTTCGATACCTTCATGGAGTCGAGCTGGTACTACGCGCGCTACACCAGTCCGGGTGCCAACGATCAGGTCGATGGCCGCGCCAATTACTGGCTGCCGGTGGATCAGTACATCGGTGGCATCGAGCACGCCATCCTGCATCTGCTTTACTTCCGCTTCTATCACAAGCTGATGCGCGACGCGGGGCTGGTAAAGGCCGATGAGCCGGCCACCAACCTGCTGTGCCAGGGCATGGTGATCGCCGAGACGTTCTACCGCGACAACGCCGACGGCTCGAAGGACTGGATCAACCCGGCCGACGTGGAGATCGAGCGCGACGACAAGGCGCGCGTGATCGGTGCGCGTTCGAAGTCGGACGGCCAGCCGGTGAAGATCGGCGGCACCGAGAAGATGTCCAAGTCCAAGAACAACGGCATCGATCCCCAAGCCATGGTGGACAAGTACGGCGCCGACACGGTGCGCCTGTTCTCCATGTTCGCCGCGCCGCCGGAGCAGTCGCTGGAATGGAGCGAGGCTGGCGTGGAAGGCATGGCCCGCTTCCTGCGCCGCTTCTGGCGCGAGGTGACCACGCACGCGTCGCAGCCGGATCACCCGGTGGTCGATCCGTCCACGCTGGACGCTGGCCAGAAGACGCTGCGCCGCCAGGTGCACGAGACCATCCAGAAGGTCAGCGATGACCTGGGTCGCCGTCACTCCTTCAACACGGCCATCGCCGCGCTGATGGAACTGCTCAACGCACTGAACAAGTTCAACGACATGAGCGAGCAGGGCCGCGCCGTGCGCCACGAGGCGCTGGAGGCGATGGTGCTGCTGCTCAACCCGGTGGTGCCGCATGTCAGCCACGCGTTGTGGCAGGTGCTGGGCCACCCCGAATCGGTACTGGAAGACCAGCCGTGGCCGCAGGTGGACAGCGCCGCGCTGGTGCGCGACTCGCTGACGCTCGCGGTTCAGGTCAACGGCAAGTTGCGCGGTACCATCGAGGTCGCCGCCAACGCGTCGAAGGAAGAGGCCGAGGCGCTGGCGCTGGCGCAGCCGAACGTCGCGGCCTTCCTGGAAGGGCAAACCGTGCGCAAGGTGATCGTGGTGCCGGGCAAGATCGTCAACATCGTCGCAGGATGAAATCCATGAGCCGTGTGGTCAAAGCTTCGCTGCTGTTGATGTCCCTCCTTTCACTGGCAGCGTGCGGGTTCCATCTGCGCCAGAACGTCGCCTTGCCGCCGGCCATGCAGCGTGTGCACGTGGTGAGCGGCAACCTCAACATGCAGCGCGGGCTGGAACGCGCCCTGGCTGCCTCGGGTGTCACGGTGGAAGATCACGGCGGCGCCGATATCGCCGAATTCAATGTGCCAGTGGCGGCATTCACCACGGAAACCCTGTCGGTGAGCGGCGCCGCGCGAGTCACCGAATACACCGTGCGTTACCACGTGGAATTCGACGCGCACGATGGCACCGGCCAGCCGCTGGTGCCGCACCAGCGCATCGACATGCAGCGCAACTTCAGCTACGACGCGACCAATACCATTGGTACGCAGGCACAGGTGGATGCCATCCAGTCCGCGCTCAACGACGACATGGTGCAGGCCATCCTGTTCCGACTGCAGGCCGCTGGCCGGCATCCGGGGCAGACGGCTGCCGCCGCGGCTGCGCAGGACGTGCAGCCGGCCTCGTCCAGCAGCACGCACTGAGTCTTTCATCCGCCCATGCCGCTCAACGCCGCGCAATGGCAAAAATCACTGACGGCCGATCGCCTGCTGCCGGTGTACCTGCTGGCGGGTGAAGAGCTGCTGGTGCTGGAGGCGGCCGACGCCTTGCGCGCCCAGGCGCGCAAGCTGGGTTATGCCGAGCGCGAGGTGCTGGACGTCGGCAACCATTTCGACTGGGACGACCTTGCGCGCTCCGCCGCGGGCATGTCGCTGTTCGCCACGCGCCGTCTGCTGGACCTGCGCCTGCCGACGGGCCGCCCCGGTACTGAAGGCGCCAAGGCCATCAACGAGTTCTGCGCCAACCCGCCGCCGGACGTGACCTTGCTGATCACTGCGACCGAGTGGAGCAGCAAGCACGAAGGCGCCTGGACCAAGAACCTCGATGCCGCCGGCGCGCTGGTGGTATTCAATGCGCCGCGTCCGAACGAATGGGCGTCGTGGATCGGCGCGCGGCTGACGTCGCGTGGCCTGTCGGCCACGCCCGATGCGGCGGCCCTGCTGGCCGAACGTGTCGAGGGCAACCTGCTGGCTGCCGCGCAGGAGATCGACAAGCTGGTCGTGCTGCATGGCCAGGGCAAGATCGACGCGCAGGAGATGGAAAACCTCGTCGCCGACAGCGCGCGCTACGACGCTTTCAAGCTCACCGATGCGGCTTTCGCAGGTGAGGGCGGACGCGCGCTGCGCATCCTCGCCGGCCTGCATGCGGAGGGCGAGGAACTGATCGGGTTGATGGGCTGGCTGGTGAACCAGCTGCAGCTTGCGCTGCGCCTGGCCAATGCGCGCGACTTCGCCGCACAGGCCCGGGCGGAACGCCTGTGGCCCGCGCGCGAGCAGCTGTTCCGCAAGGCGCTGCGGCGCGCACCGCGCGAACACTGGCTGCAATGCCTGGCGCGTGCGGCGCGCATCGATCGCATGGCGAAAGGCCGCGAGCAGGGCGATGCATGGCTGGAGGCAGAGCGCCTGATCGCCGCCATTGCCGAACCACGGGCGGCCGGCGCGCTGGCATGAAGCCGCTGGCACTCTTCGGTGGCACCTTCGATCCGGTGCACCTGGGACATCTCAGCGTCGCCTGGGAGGCCTCCGAACTGCTCGACGCCGAAGTACGCTTGATGCCGGCCAACGTGCCGCCCCACCGCAACGCGCCCACCGCCACGCCTGCGCAGCGCGTGGCCATGTTGAACGCGGCATTGCAGGGACAGGGTCGCCTCACCCTGGACACACGCGAGCTGCGCAGGGAAGGGCCGTCCTACACCATCGACACCTTGCGCGAACTGCGTGGCGAGTTGGGCGACCGGCCGCTGATCCTGTTGCTGGGCGCGGATGCGTTTGCCGGTTTGCCGAGCTGGCAGAGCTGGCGCGAGCTGTTCGAGTACGCCCACATCGGCGTGCTCAGCCGTCCGGGCATCGACGCGGCGTGGTCGGTGGACCTTGCGCTGGAAATTCTGCCGCGCCGCGTAACCGACCCGAGGCTCCTGCACGAGCTGCCAGCGGGCAAGATGATCGAGCTGGCGGTGACGCCGCTGGAGATTTCCGCCACGCGTATTCGCGAGCTGTTGGCGGAGGGGCGTGATCCGCGTTATCTGCTGCCGTGCGGACTGTTTGACGACCCGTCCGTCCTCGCTCCCTACCGGGCAAAAGACAAGCGGTAAGAGCGCACTTGTGCGCGACCGCGGCCATGCAGATCGCGGCAAACCTTATCGTCGCGGTCGCGCACAAGTGCGCTCCTACGCCAGACCATGCGTTCCTGAAGTCATGGCCGCGTTCTTGTGGGAGCCCACCCTGTGGGTGACGGCGGCGCCACGGAGTACCCGTTTCATAGGCTTGTCGCGCATAGGGTGCGCTCCCACAGAAAAGCCCGTGCCCCTACGACGCCCGGGGCACAAACCGCAACGCCACCGAATTCATGCAATAGCGCAACCCCGTCGGCGCCGGGCCGTCATCGAACACATGACCCAGGTGGCTGTCGCAACCGGCGCAGCTCACCGCGATGCGCTCCATGCCGAAGGTGCGGTCGCGTGTTTCGATCACGTTCTGCCTGGCGATGGGCTGCCAGAAGCTGGGCCAGCCCGTACCGGAATCGAATTGGGTCGCGGCGTCGAACAGTGCGGTATCGCAGGCCTGGCATCGGTACAGGCCGGATCCGGTTTTCTCGTGGGGGCCGCTGAAAGCCCGCTCGGTGCCGGCCCGACGCATCACGTCGTAGGCATCGTCGCTGAGCCGTTCGTGCCATTGCGCATCATTCAGCACCAGCTTGCGCACGTGGCATGGGCCCAGCTTGTGGCCGTCGTCGGCGAAGCAGACGAGCAGCACATCCGCGCCGGTGGCCGCCGGTGTGGCCGCCATGGCCTCGCCGCTCAGAGCACCGTGCCTCAGCACGGTGGGTAGTGCTAGGCCTCCGATGGCGGCAACCGCTCCTCCTGTCAGCGCCGCACGCAGAAAACGGCGGCGCTCCAGCTTCACGATGTCCTGGGTGCGGGACATGGCAACCTCCATGAGGTCAGTGACGCGAATCAGCCGAAGGTGAAGGCGTAGGCCTGCACGCCAGGGTCGAGGAAGGTGATTTCGAAGGTGCGCTCGCCCGTGCCGTTGGCCTGCCGAACCAGCTGATAGAGGCGTTGCGATGTCACCGTGCCGTTGCCGTCGGCATCAATGTCCATGCCGTGATCGGCACCGGGCGTCTTGCCGTCGATGGTGACGCGAAAACGCACCGGCTTGCCGTCGTGGCCAGGGCCCAGCACCAGGTGCAGGTCGCGCCCGCGGAAGCGGTAGACGATGCGCCCATTCGCGTTGTCCAGCCGGGCATTCTCGTCGCGCACTGTCCAGCGGCCGTCCAGTGCCCACTGGTTGACCATCAGCGTGTCCGGGGCGTGATAGGTCCAGGTATCGTCATGGGCAACCTTGCCGCCAGCGAAGTTTTCCGATCGTGCATAGCCCACGTAGGTCTCCGGCGAGCGCGTCGCGTCGCCAGAGCCCGCGGCTTCCGCGCCCTGCGCGCCGGGTTGCACGTAACCGCCCGGAAGATCCTTCTGCCCGGCTTCGGTGAGCAGCTGGCGGATCACGTCCTCGCTCTGCTCGTATTCGCCTTCGCCAAAGTGGTGGTGACGGATGTGGCCCTGCGTGTCGATGAAGTAGTGCGCGGGCCAGTACTCGTTGTTGAAGCCCTTCCAGATCGCGTAGTCGTTGTCGAGTGCGACCGGATAGTCGACGCCCAGATCCTTGATGGCCTTGCCGACGTTGTGCGGG
Source organism: Dyella japonica A8 (assembly GCF_000725385.1). NCBI lineage: Bacteria > Pseudomonadati > Pseudomonadota > Gammaproteobacteria > Lysobacterales > Rhodanobacteraceae > Dyella > Dyella japonica. Next base: position 2,192,498 of record NZ_CP008884.1, read on the forward strand.
TCTTTTTCGAACGCGAACTCCGGCGCATGCACGCCGATCACCACAAGGCCGTGATCCTTGTACTTGTCGGCCCAGCCGCGCACGTAGGGCAGCGAGCGGATGCAGTTGATGCAGGAGTAGGTCCAGAAATCGACCAGCACCACCTTGCCGCGTAGCGACTGCGCCGACAGCGGCGGCGTGTTGAACCACTGCGTGGCGCCTTCCAGCGAAGGCAGCTCGCCTTCCACGGGCAGGGGCTCGCCTTGTTTCACGACGGGCTGCGGCGCCGGGGCAGGGCGAGCGGCATCGATCAGCTTCTGCTCGAGGCCGCCCGTGCTGGCCAGCGACACGCGCGTCAGCACGCCGGTATCCAGCCCCAGTGCGATCGCCGCCACGCCGATGAGTACCAGCACCCCCAGGGCGCGCCGGACCCATTCGCCCGCGCCCAGCGAGCGCTTCATCACGGCAAAGACCTTGCCGCCGATCACCAGCGCCAGCGCCAGTGAAGTGGCCGCGCCCAGCGCGTAGGTAAGCAGCAGCAGCGACGTCTGCACGCTGGCTCCGTTGAGCGCCGCGCCGGTCAGCAGCAGGCCGAGGATCGGGCCGGCACAGGGGGCCCACAGCAGGCCGGTGGCGACGCCCAGGCCGGCTGCGGACCAGATCGAATCGTCATCGCCCGGACGCTGGGAAAGGCGGTTGCCCAGTGCCACGAACGGCCGGCTGATCCACTCGGCCAGGCGCGTCGACAGCAGGGTGAGCCCCAGGACCGCCAGCACCACCATGGCCACGATGCGGCCGTATTGGTTGGCGCGGATCGCCCAACCACCGCCAATGGCCGCCAGCGTGGCGACCAGCGCGAAGGTCAGCGCCATGCCCACCAGCATGGGCAGGCCGTTGCGGGCGAAGGGCCGGTCCGCCCGGGCGAACACGAATGGCAGCACGGGCAGGATGCACGGGCTGAGGATGGTCAGTACGCCGCCGAGGTAGGCAAGGATCAGCACGAGCATGGGGCCGGGTCCGTGGGAATGTCACCGGTTGATTCGCTGCAGACCCTGCCTAGGTTACCCGTCGCCGCACACTGGATGGAAACGCCGCCGAGGCGGTGCCGGAGCGCGCCAGCGGGAGATCGAGCGCCGGGACTGACAGGCAAGACCTCAGCTCGAATTTCCGTTCATTCCGATAGCGGCTGCGCCCTTCTTGCGGGCCCAATGGAGTGGGGCAGGTATTCATGGCGCGACGGCGAGAGAGTCGGCGTCCAAGGTTGGGCGATGACGGGGTTGGGTGGATCACGGGCCCCCGGCCAGTGACCGCCCCATCCCGCCATTTTCCGTTTCAGGCATGTGTTCCAGCAAAAAGCCCGGCGTCAGCCGGGCTTTTTGTTCACTCAGGCGCCTGCCTGTCAGAAGCTGGCGCGCACACCGAGGTTGACGATGTCGTTGGTGTCGTTGCTGACACGCACGCCACCTTCGACCGCCCACATCGGGTTGAAGCTATAGACCAGGCCGAACTGGCCGAAGAGGTTGCCGCTGCCGCCGCTGGTAGAGGCGTGGTCGTAGCCGATATAGGCATTGCCCGTGAGCTTGTCGGTGATGCGGCCCATCACGCCGGTGTTGACCGTCCAGAAATTGTTGCTGGCGTTGTAACGGATGCAGTAGTCATCCAGGCACATGTGGTTGCTGTTCTTGTCGTGCTGGTAGGCGACCTGGCTGACCCAGTCGGCGCGGCTGCCAATGCTGAAGGCGTAGCCGAAACCGAGGGTCCACGGCTTCACCTTGGGATCCCAGTAGAAGTGGCCGAACACCGGGTCATAGGCGGACACCTTGTTGAAGTTCAGCGCGCTGTAGCTGCCGAACACCTGAAAGTTGTCGTGAAAACCATAGGAGCCGCTGAGCATGCCGCCCTGCGCGACGCCGGCGTTGCCTGCCTGGGTGATGTTGACGTAGTCCAGCTGCAGGTAGGTGTAGCCAATGCCGTTCGATTGCGTGGCCTGGGCAGCCATGGGCGCCACGATGGCGGCAAGCGCCAGCGCGATCAGATTCTTCTTCATAAAGCTTTCCTTGCGATGGGAAACGGGAGCCAGGCCGCGAAAGGCGGGCCGGTGACGGATTAGGCCAGCCGCAAACGAAGGCGGGCTATCGGGAAGCCTCTGAAAAAGCGGGATATATCGGCAGGTGCGAAACCTTTGCCGGCCCCCTTGCGAAGGATGGCGTCGGATCGACGTAACCCCCGGCAGCCGTACGACGAATAGCCGGAGAGGACCCGTGAGGCCCCAAGATGACCGCTACCTTGACCGCGCCCTGCACGATGGGTCTAGATAGTGTCCTTTCCCGCCGGGTCAGGACCGATTTCACCGTGAGCGACGCCTCTGCCTCCACCGGCGACCTGCAGGAGCGTCAGCGCGCGGCCTGGATGGCCGCGGCGCAAGGGGGTGACCGGCGCGCATACGAGCGGGTGCTGGCGTCGTCGGTGCCGTTGATCCGCACCGTGGCGCGCCGCCAGGGCGTGGCGGTGGACCTGCTTGATGACGTGGTGCAGGAAACTCTGTTGACCGTACACCGGGTGCGCCACACCTACGATCCCTCGCGTTCCTATGACGCCTGGTTGGCGGCATTGGCGGGGCGTCGCGCCATCGACACCTTGCGCAGCGTGGGGCGTCGTGGTCACCGCGAGGTACACGACGAGCTTGCCTACGAGCTGCACCCGGATGCCGATGACGCCACGGCGGCGACGGAACGGGAGCAGGAGGCGCGCCGGTTGCGCGACGCCATTGCTTCGCTGCCGCCGGGGCAGCGCGAGGCGGTGGAGCAGCTGGGACTCAAGGAACAGTCGCTGGCGGAGGCCGCGGCGCACACCGGACGCCAGACGGGGGCACTGAAAGTCAACCTGCATCGCGCGATGAAAGCGTTGCGCGCACGTTTCCACGGAGAACCCTGAGCATCATGGCCGAACCGCGACTCCCCGAGTCACTGATCCAGTCGCTGGGCGATCAGCTCACACCGGTGCGGCGCCTGCCGCCCCCGTGGCGGCGCGCGCTCGGCTGGCTGTTGGTGGTGGCGGTCATCGCGACCCTTCTGCTGGTGCACCATGGTGCCGGCCCGATGATCAGGCGCTGGACCGCCGAGCCGGATATCGCCGTGGCGGGCTTCGGCGCGGTGATGACGGCCGTGTGCGCAGCCTGGGCGGCCTTTTCGCTGGGCGTGCCCGGGCGCTCGTGGCGCTGGGCGCTGCTGCCGTTGCCGTGGCTGCTGCTCTGGGTGGGAGCGAGCGGCCTGGGTTGCCTGCATGACTGGCTGGGCCCTTCCGCGCACATTGCGCATTTCAACGAGGCGAGCGACTGCCTGATCTTCATCGTCAGTTTCTCGGTACCGCTGTCTATCTTGCTGATCCTGCTGCTGCGACGCGCTTACCCGCTGCGTCCCGTGCTGGCGGCGATCATGGTGGGGCTGGCGTCGGCGGCGGCGTCGGCGGCGCTGCTCGAGATCTTCCATGCGTTCGCCGTGGCCGCCACGGACCTGCTTACCCACGCGCTCGCGGTGGCTATCGTGGTGCTGGCGAACGCGCTGATGGGCGGACGCCTTCTGCGACCCGCGCTGAAGTGACGCTGCGCTTGCCGCAGCCATCGTTGTCGTGACAGTGAAGCGAAGCGTGCTGGAACATCCTGCGACCGGATGGCCTGGCGATGAAGTGCTGCGTCGCAACAGCCTGCCGTGATGAGCCGTGACCGGCCGCCAGGGGGTGCCCGTCCCCGGAGGTCTTGCCACTACTGAGACCGTGCCGTCACATCGCTGCAGGATGCATGGCGGAAGGTAGCTGTGCGCAGTGCAGCAATCGCAATTTATTGCCGCTGCGGTGTCCGTATTGCAACTGAATGGAGGTGTGACGTCGTCGCTTTCGTTTCGGGTGCAAGGGTATAGGCTTTGCCCTGGAAGGGGCGCCGGTTGTGTGGAAGGACCGGCGAAGTGGATTCGCGGACCAGGGACGGACCGTTCGCATCGCGCAGGAGTGCTGATGCGGCGTGGCCGGTGCCGATGCGCTCGACACCGGATTGCCGTAGTCGTCCAGGACGGACGATGGCGGTTGTTCCATGGAAGTGCGGCGATGCCGCACGTTACCTCACCGCTTCTGGAGACACCTGACCATGAAAGTTTCCCGTTACGCCGTACTCGCCTTCGCGACCGCCGTCGTGTTCGGTCTTGCCATGTCGCCGGTCATGGCTCAGAGCACCACGCCGCAGTCGACCCAGGACACCAGCAAGGACGCGATGAAGTCCAGCTCGGATGCCATGAAGTCTTCCAGCGATTCGATGAAGAGTGACGCGATGAAGAGCAGTGACTCGATGAAGAGCGACGCCACCGAGCACACCAACAGCACGAGCACGCATCACAACAAGAAGCACAACAAGAAGAGCACCGCGCCGGCCTCCTCGTCCAGCGCCAGTCATTGATGCGCTGAAGCAGGTACCCAAAGGCCCTCCCCTCAAGGGGAGGGCCTTTTGCTTTGTCCGGCCCGGCGTGCCCCGGCCGGGCGCGATGCCCGCCCAGGGCCGTCCCGGGGAGGGGGCTGGGGGCTCCGGCCGCCCCGGGGGCCGCCCCGGCACCGTTTGACATGGGCTTGAGAACGGTCCGTTATACTGTGCCCGCGCCATCCCGCGCATCGATCCCGCATCGAGGCAAACGCACTTGAGTCAGACCGCCAAGCGCAGCACCAAATCCGCCACCACGGCGGTGGTTCGTCAGCAAGTTCTCAACGCGCTGGACGAACTGAAGGCCAAGGACATTCGCGAAATCGACGTCCGCGGCAAAACCTCCATCGCCGATCTGCTGGTCATCGCTTCCGGCACCTCCGCGCGCCACGTGAAATCCATCGCCGACGAAGTCGTCAAGTTCGCCAAACAGGCGGGCGTGATGCCGCTCGGCGTGGAGGGCGAGCAGGAAGCCGAATGGGTGCTGGTGGACCTGGGTGACGTGATCGTCCACGTCATGCTTCCGCGCATCCGCGAGTTCTACGGCCTGGAAAGGCTGTGGACCGTGGGCGACCGCGAAGTCGACGCCGAAATCGCCAGCGCGGGCTGATGGCCCGCATGCTGGCGGTACATGCCGCGCGCTGTGTCCACGCGCGCGACATCTCCGCTATTTCCCCGGATTTTGTGTGGTGACCTGTGCGTGCCCGTCTGATCGCCGTCGGTGAACGCATGCCCGCCTGGGTGGCGGAAGGTTTTGCCGAGTACCGCAAGCGGCTTTCGCACGAACTCCCGCTGGAACTGATCGAGCTCAAGCCCGGCATCCGTGGCAAGGGACGCGACGATGCGCGCGCGATCCAGGACGAGGGGGCGGCGATCCTCGCGGCCCTGCCGCGTGACATCCACGTGGTGGCGCTCGACGGTCGCGGCAAGACCTGGTCCAGCGAGGAGCTTGCCGCGCAGCTGGCCAAGTGGCGCATGTCCGGACGCGATATCGCTTTCCTCATCGGCGGCCCCGATGGGCACGCGCCCGAGGTGCTGGCGCGGGCGGATCAGTCATGGTCGCTCGGGCCGCTGACCTTGCCGCACATGCTGGTGCGGCTGGTACTGGCCGAACAGCTTTATCGCGCCACCACGCTGCTTTCCGGGCATCCCTATCACCGCGCATAGTTGTTTGGCTCGTCATCCCGGCCTTCGCCGGAATGACGAGCAAAAAGCTGTTTCTTCAGACCTTCCCTGATGCGTTTCGGCAGCGGGCGTCGGCCGCACATGGCGCCCGATCACAAAAACGACCGCAGCGCACGTGCCAGCGTGGCGCTTTTTCTGCGGAAAGTGGTCATAGGCGCGTTGCTGGCGCGCACGCATACTCGCCGCAACATCACCGACGCGAGGACGCGCATGTCGATTACGGTACGCCAGGCCACTATCCATGAGCTCGATCTCGTGGCGCCCCTGTTCGATGCCTACCGGGTTTTCTACGGCCAGGCGTCGGATCTCGCCGCGGCGACGCGCTTCCTGCGCGAGCGCTTCCAGCATCATGACGCGGTGGTGATGGTGGCGATCGACGAAGAAGGGGCGGGCGCGGGCTTTGTCCAGTTGTACCCGTTTTTCAGCTCGGTCCGCATGGCGCGGCTTTATTTGCTCAACGATCTTTTTGTCGCACCCCATGCGCGTCGAGGCGGGGTGGGGGCGGCGTTGATGCACGAGGCCACGGCATTCGCGCGGGCGGTCGGCGCCGTCGGCATGACGCTCGCCACCGCGCATACGAATCTCACTGCGCAGCGGCTTTACGAGTCGTTGGGGTGGAAGCGCGACGAGGAATTCCGCGAGTACGCCATCCGGTTCTGAGCACTCGACCATCGTCTACCTTGTCAGTCGTTTGACGTTCTCCCGCGCTACCATTCGCCGATTGCAGTGCAGGAGACATCCACGTGGACAAGCGCATCCGTCATGCGGGGCTGGCCGCCAAGGTCATGACAGCCGCAAACGCGGCGGAACTGATCGATCACGGCATGACGATCGGCATGAGTGGTTTCACCGGTGCGGGCTACCCGAAGGCCGTGCCGCAGGCGCTTGCCGCGCGCATGGTCGCCACGCATGAGCGCGGCGAACCGTTCCGCGTCCGCGTGTTGACCGGCGCATCCACCGCGCCGGAACTGGACGGCGCGCTGGCGCGGGCGGATGGCATCGATCTGCGCCTGCCCTATCAATCCGATCCGGAGCTTCGCGCGCGCATCAATCGCGGCGAGATGGATTACCTGGACATCCACCTGAGCCACGTCGCGCAGTACGCGTGGTTCGGCTTCTTTGGCAAGATCGACCTTGCCGTGATCGAGGCGACGGCGATCATGCCCGATGGCAGCCTGATGGCGTCGTCGTCGGTCGGCAACAACAAGACGTGGCTGGATCTTGCCGACAAGGTGATCGTCGAGGTGAATCACTGGCAGCCGATCGAAATGGACGGCATGCACGACATCTACTACGGCACCGCCTTGCCGCCGCATCGCAAGCCGATTCCCTTGCTCAATCCATCGGACCGCATCGGCGAGCCGTATCTGCGCCTCGATCCGGACAAGGTCATCGCGGTGGTGGAAACCAACGCACCAGACCGCAACAGCGCCTTCGCGCCGGTGGACGACAGCTCGCGCCAGATCGCCGGCAACCTGATCGAGTTCTTCCGGCATGAGATTGCCAAGGGACGCCTGGGGCCGCAGCTGCTGCCACTACAGTCGGGCGTGGGCAATATCGCCAACGCGGTGCTCGCGGGATTGCGCGAAGGGGGCTTCAGCGGCCTGAGTGCCTTCACTGAGGTGATCCAGGACGGCATGCTCGACCTGCTGGAGCACGACGTGCTGTCGGTGGCGTCGGCCACGTCGTTCTCGCTGAGCCCGGCCGGCATCGAGCGTTTTCTGGCGAAGATCGATTTCTTCCGCAAGCGCATCATTCTTCGCACGCAGGAGATCTCTAACCACCCCGAGCTGGTGCGCCGCCTTGGCTGCATCGCGATGAACGGCATGGTGGAGGCGGACCTGTACGGCAATATCAACTCCACGCACGTGGCCGGCACCAGCATCATCAACGGCATCGGTGGTTCGGGCGATTTCGCGCGCAATGGCTTCCTGTCGTGCTTCCTCACGCCGAGTACCGCCAAGAACGGTGCGGTGTCGTGCATCGTGCCGATGGTCAGTCACGTGGACCACACCGAGCACGATGTGTCGGTGATCGTCACCGAGCAGGGCTTGGCCGACCTGCGTGGCCTGTCGCCGCGACAGCGCGCCAAGGTGGTGATCGAGCGTTGCGCGCACCCGAGCTACCGGCCCATGTTGCAGGATTATTTCGATCGCGCCCTGCACCACAGCCGTGGCAAGCACACACCGCACCTGTTGCAGGAGGCGTTGTCGTGGCACCAGCGTTTCCTGGACACCGGTGATATGAGACCCTAGAGTCTGACCACGATCCCCGCGAGGCTACATGGGGATCGGAACAGCCTTTCAGGCACTCGTACCGCCGCATGGATTGCTGACATGCTCTATCTTGCTTCCCAGTCACCGCGTCGCAGTCAGTTGCTCGAGCAGATCGGCGTGGACTTTCGCATCGTCGATGTCGAGGTGCCTGAGCAGCGCCATCTCGGTGAATCGCCGCGCGACTATGTCAGTCGCGTCGCCCGCGACAAGGCGCGCGCCGGGTTGTCGATCCTGGAAGAGGCTGGCGTGGCGGTGCTGGGTGCCGATACCGAAGTCGTGCTCGACGACGAAGTCTTCGGCAAGCCGGACGACGCGGAAGATGCCGCAGGCATGTTGCGCCGCCTGTCCGGGCGCGTGCACGAAGTGATTTCCACCGTGTGGCTGGTCACTCGCTCGGGAGAGTGGTCCGACACCAGCCGCTCCCGCGTCACCATGCCGATGTTGGACAACGCCACCATCGCGGCCTATATCGCCACCGGCGAGCCCTTCGGCAAGGCCGGCGCGTATGCCATCCAGGGGCACGGTGCCAAGCTGATCGAACATCTGGATGGCAGCCACTCGGGCGTGATGGGCCTGCCGGTGTTCGAGACGGCGCGGCTGCTGCGCGCGCATTCGCTGATTCGCGCCTGATCCATTGTTTCCCCCTTGTAGGAGCGCACTCGTGCGCGACCGGTGACGCGGGGGGGAAGGCATCTGTGCGTGGTGGTACGGCGAAATCTCGAGCCGTTCCGGTGACCCATCGGCTGCGGTCGCGCACGAGTGCGCTCCTACAGTGCGGTGGGGCTCATCGACTCAGCATGAACCACGACACCACAGCCAGCAGGTTGTTCATGCCATGGGCCACGACAGCCGGCCAGATCGATCCCGACTGCACGCGCAGCCAGCCGAGGATCATCCCGAGCAGGGCCAGGTTGGGCAGTGCATACCAGAGGAAGGACAGGTCCGGCAGATGCACGCAGGCAAAGAGCAGGGCAGATAGCACGATCGCCACGCCGTTGCTGGTGTAGCGTGCGATGGCGGACAGCAGCACGCCACGGAACAGCAGTTCTTCCACCATCGGCCCGATGCTGATTACCAGCACCGCGAGCGGCAGGCGCAGGGCCAGTGACGTGTTCGCGCCCAGTTGCTTGATGTCCTGGCTGACCTCGTGCCCTTGCGCGAGCCATTGCGTGAGCACGCCGCCGACGAAAGGCATCGCCAGGCCGGCGGCAAGGGCGGCGAGGTAGAAAACGGGGTGTGGAGAAGAGGTGAAGCCCAGGCCGGGCGGGGCGCCTTCCGACCATCGCTGTGGCCACCAGTGACGACTCAGGTAGGTGATCGCCGCTGCTGACATCAGCAGCGTGATCATCACCGCGACCGCCGTTGCATCCGATTGGCCGAGCCAGCGTCGTCCCAGCGGAACGACCGCGCCGAGTCCGCCGCCGTCATGAAGGGTGGCCACGACGCCCGCCACCAGGGTGACCAGGCTGCCGATGGCAAGTTGCAGTACGAAATACAGCGTGATCAGCGCGACCGCCTGCCAGGGCGTCGGTGCACGCGATGTCTGTTCTGGCGGCGAAACGGTCAGGTCGGTCAGGCGGTTCGCATCCATCGAAAACAATCCAGGGCGCTTGCGTGCGGGTTGGGTCCACCGGCGGGTTGCGCGCGCACCGGCCGACGCGTTCACGCTAGTCCTTGCGGGCGGGCGTGCCAATCCTGTCCTTTGGCACAGGCCGGGGGACAGGGCTGTCAACGCGTTCACGATGGCGGCCTGTATAGTGTCCTTTCGTTCCAAGGAGGAATCCGGCGCTCAGGCGCCAGCCCATGTTTGCATTCGACTGGCTGTCCGACCCGACCGCATGGGCGGGTCTCCTCACCCTCGTGGTGCTGGAGATCGTGCTCGGCATCGACAATCTTGTTTTCATCGCCATCCTCGCCGACAAGCTGCAGGTGAAGGAACGCGACCGAGCCCGCGTGCTCGGGCTCTCGCTGGCCCTGGTCATGCGTCTGGCGCTGCTGGGCGCGATGTCGTGGCTGGTCAAGCTCACCACGCCCATCGTCACGCTGGGTGCGGTTTCCTTCTCGTGGCGCGACATCATCCTGCTGCTTGGCGGTGCGTTCCTGCTGTTCAAGGCCACGGTCGAGCTGCACGAGCGGCTGGAGGCGAGCGACCACGACGAAACCGCCAAGCGCGCGCCGGCACGCTTCTGGCTGGTGGTGGCGCAGATCGTGGCGCTGGACGCGGTGTTCTCGCTCGATTCGGTCATCACCGCGGTAGGCATGGTCGATCACCTCTCGGTGATGATGATCGCGGTGGTGGTGGCGATGATCCTGATGATCAGCGCCAGCAAGCCGCTGACCAGCTTCGTCAACGCGCGGCCGACAGTGGTGATCCTGTGCCTGTCGTTCCTGTTGATGATCGGCTTCAGCCTGGTCGCCGAAGGTTTCGGTTTCCATATTCCGAAGGGCTATCTGTACGCGGCGATCGGGTTCTCCATCCTGATCGAGGCGTTCAACCAGACCATGCGCCGCAATCGCCAGCGCAGCCTGCTGGGCAGTGCGCGCACGCTGCGTGACCGCACCGCACTGGCAGTGTTGAGTTTGCTCGGTGGCGCCGGTGGTGATGACGAAGACGCCACGCCGAAGGCCACGGCCGCGAAGGCCGAAGGCAATGTCGCCGTGTTCGGCAAGGACGAACTGGCGATGGTGCAGGGCGTGCTGGACCTGGCGCACCGTCCGGTGCGTTCCATCATGACGCCGCGTCCTGAGATCAACTGGATCGATCCGCGCGAAAGCGCCGAGCAGCTCCGCGCCGAAGTGACCGCGTCCAGTCATGCGTGGCTGCCGGTGGCAGGCGATGACCTTGACCAGCTGGTGGGCGTGGCGTCGTCGCGCGACCTGCTGGCCAGCTTGCTGGAGCATGGCAAGGTCGATGTCGAACAGGTGGTGCGCAAGCCGCTCACGGTGCTGGAGTCGTTGAGCGTGCTGCGCCTGATCGAGGAATTCCGTCGCCAGCCGCTGCAGGTGGCGCTGGTGGTGGACGAGTACGGCAGCGTGCTCGGCCTGGTCACGCCAACCGACGTGCTCGAAGTGATTGCGGGCGAATTTCCCGACGAGGACAGCGGTGATCCGTCCGCCGTGCAGGAAACGGATGGCAGCTGGCAGATCGACGCAAGCCTGGACCTGCGCCGTGTGGAACACCTGCTTGGTTACAAGCTGACCGGCGACGACAGCTTCTCCACGCTGGCCGGTTACGTGCTGGAGAAGCTGGGTCGCCTGCCCGGCGTGGGCGACACCTTCGTCAGCGAAGGCCTGCGCTTCGAGGTGGTGGCGATGGATGGCGCGCGTATCGAGCGATTGAAGGTGAACCCGGTGGAATGAGGGGTAGGAGTCGCGCACAGGGTGCGCCCCCACATTCACCCTCACCCTTGTGGGAGCGCACCCTGTGCGCGACTCAGCCCGCCTCAGGCGGCCAGGATCACCCGCACCAGCCCCACCACGCCCAGCAGCAACGTCGCCGCCCAACCGGCCATGGACACCATGTAACCGGGGCCACGCTTGGCGGCATCCCCCAGATAGCTCACCGCGTACCACACGCGGCCGGCCACCCACACCAGGCCCGCCACGCCACCCCACAGCGACTGGCCGTACTGCACGGCCAGCCAGAGCGACGGCAGGAACAGCACCGTCGATTCCAGGGTGTTCATCTGCACGCGCCAGGCACGCTCGAAATCGGGGTGGCCGCTGATCGCGGGCGCCTTGATGCCGTACTTGCCACGGGCATGGCCGACGGCCCACATGGTGCCGAACTGCAACAGGACGGTAAGCACGACAACGACGGCGGGCAGGTGCTGGAGCATGAGAGGTTTCCGTGGCTGAAAGATCGCCCACTGTAGTGAGCGCGCGCCCATGGCGGGAGGGGGGCGGGAGGGGTTATCGTTTTGCGACCGTGGGGCAGGCGAGGGTCGTCATATGGATTGGCAGAAGGGCGAGCGCAGCGAGAACGTCGAAGTCGACAGTGGCGATGGCGATGGTGGCGGCCCCCGTTTCGGTGGCGGGCGGGGCCTGGGGCTGGGCGGCATTGTCATCCTCGCCATTCTGGGCCTGGTGTTCTTCAAGGACCCCACCGCGCTGTTGAACCAGGGGAATACCGGCGGCCAGCAAGTGTCGGCGCCGCGTGGCCAACCGGCACAGGTTGACCCGCAAACCAAGGACTTCGTCAGTGCGATCCTCGGCTCCACCGAGAAGACCTGGGGCGACATTTTCGCGGCCCACGGCCGGCAGTACGTGGATCCCAGGCTGGACCTGTTCAGTGGTGGCGTGAACACTGCCTGCGGAGCCGCTTCGACGGCCGTGGGGCCGTTCTACTGTCCTGGCGACCAGAAGGTGTACCTGGACGTGGCGTTCTTCCAGGAACTGGAAAACCGCTTCCATGCCGCCGGCGACTTCGCCCGTGCCTATGTGATCGCCCACGAGGTCGGCCACCACGTGCAGAACCTGCTGGGCATCTTCGACCAGGTGGAACAGGCACGGCGGCGCGGTGCGCCGATGGAGGGCGCCGATGGCCTGTCCGTGCGCCAGGAATTGCAGGCGGACTGTTTCGCCGGCGTCTGGGCCAACCACAGCCAGCAGCGCCTGCACTGGCTGCAACCGGGCGATATCGAATCGGCACTCAATGCCGCCAGCAAGATCGGCGACGACGCGCTCCAGCAGCAGGCGCAGGGTCGGGTGGTGCCAGACTCGTTCACCCACGGCACGTCGGCGCAGCGGGTGAAGTGGTTCAAGGCCGGTTTCGAAAGCGGTGAGATGTCGAGCTGCAACACGTTCGCAGGCCAGCCGTAAGAACGCACGACAGGCGGTGGCCGGTACCGTCAGCGAAGGCCCGCGCATGCGGGCCTTCGGCGTTTTAGAATGCCCACGCTGCGCGCCAGGGGGTGCGCTTTCCGATCGTTCTGCATGTTGCATCCCTGTCTGAGCTGCGGTGCCTGTTGCGCCTATTTCCGCGTGGCCTTCCACTGGTCGGAGGCGGATGCGTCGCTGGGTGGCGTCGTTCCGCCGGAACTTACCGAAACACTCGACCCGCATCGCCTGGTCATGCGGGGAACGCAGGCCTCCCGCCCGCGCTGCACCGCCTTGCAGGGCGTGGTGGGTGAAGCCGCGCACTGCGGCATCTACGAGCGTCGCCCGTCGGTGTGCCGCGAGGTCGAGCCATCATGGGAGTTCGGCCGTCCCAGCGCGCAATGCGACAAGGCGCGGCTGGGGCATGGCTTGGCGGTACTGACGCCGGACGACTGGGTGGTGGCCGCCACGGCCGCCTGATCAGCGCGCCATGACCGGGTTGGCCTCGTTCTGGAAGGCCAGCACGAATTGCCTGAGATCACCCTCGTTGACGTCCGAGATGGCCACGTAGCGCATGCCATCGCCGCTCCAGCGGATCACCGTATAGCCGTGTTCCCGCGCGGTCGCCTGGGCCGCCGTGCCGCCTTCGGACGGCCATTGGAACAGGTTGATCACGTGCAGGCGGCGCTTGTAGACCAGCGCCGCCACGCTATGGCCTTCCAGTGCATCCAGGCGACCGCCGACCAGCGGGAAACCTTCACCGGCAAGATCCTTCACGCGGGGTGAAAAATCGAGCTTGCCTTCAAACCAGGGCTTCACCGTGTGCTGGTCGGTGGACACCACGTCCATCAGGTGTGTGCCCTGCAGCGAACGCACGTGGCTGGAGATCGCCTCGGCGACGACCTCGTCGCCCGCGCCACGCGAGGGCAGCCAGTGCAGCCACGCCGGCATCGAAAGCAGCATGGCCGCGGCGAAGCCGGCGGCCGCGGCAAAGACCATCGGGCCGCGGCGGCGTACCGGCAACGGCGTGGCCGTGGTGCGGGCCGGTGGCGCGGTCCAGCGCGCCCGCAGTGCATCGGGGGCGCGGCGATAGAGCGAGGGTTCCGACAGGGCTTTCTGCATGATCACGTAAGTCTCGTAGCGCGCCTTGCACGCCGCGCACTCGCCAAGATGGCGAGCCATGGCAGCGCTGCCGGCGGCATCCAGTTCGTCGTCGAGATAGGCATGCATGAGCAGCCCGGCGTCATCGCACATCATGGCGACGTACCTCCTTGGGCCGGCAGGTGAGTTCGGTCCGCAGGCGTTCGCGCGCACGGGCCAGGCGGGACATCACCGTACCGATCTTCTGTCCGGTGATGCCGGCGATTTCCTTGTACGAGCACTCCTCCAGCTCGCGCAGCACGAGAATCTCGCGCAGCGGCGCCGGCAACCGTTCCAGTGCTGCCTGCAACGCGCCGACATCCACGGCGAGCAAGGTCAGCGTCTCCGGTGATGGCCCATCGTCGACCAAGGGGTGCGCGTCGTCGTCCAGTTCGTCATGCAGGGCATCCTGCGGGTGCCGGCTGCGCAAGGTGTAGAACGTGTTTCGCACGATGGCCAGCAGCCACACGCGCACATCGCCGCCATGGAAACTGTCGAAGTAGCGCAGGGCGCGAAGCATGGCTTCCTGCACCACGTCCTGTGCGTCGGCCGGGTTGTGCGCGAGCCAGTACGCCAGGTTGTAGGCCGCGTCGAGATACGGCACCACCTGCGCCTCGAAGCGTGCGCTTCGTGCGGCATCGGCACCTTCTGGACGGGCGTTCGGCTCGGTCGGCATGAGAGGGTATACCTCGCTTCGAGCCACTTTATTCCAATGGATCGTCTTGCGCGTGTGCCGGGGAATAGTTCCTCGCGCCGGCCGGTATCAGAGGTATGGGCAGCGGGCGAGGTGCCTGCCGCCGGCACGGGAGATCCGACCATGAACGACATCGAAGACCGCGGGACAGACAGCCGTCGCCAGTTCCTCAAATGCATGGCGTGGGCAGGTGCCGGCACGTTGTGGATGATGCATGGCGGGGTGCTCAGGGCGCAGCCCTTGAGCAGCCAGGGCGCTGCTTCGGCCGCCGACGCCAGCTTCGGCTTTGTGCAGATCAGCGACTCGCATATCGGCTTTCACAAGGCGCCGAACATGGACGTCGTGGGCACGTTGCGCGAATCGCTGGCGATGATCCATGCGCAGAAGGCGCATCCGGATTTCGTGCTGCACACGGGCGATCTCACCCATCTCTCACGGCCCGAAGAATTCGACACCCTGGCAGGCGTCATGCAGGACGCACATCTGGGCAAAGTGTTCTACGTGCCGGGCGAGCATGACGTGATTGGCGACAACGGCGCCGAGTTCTTTCGTCGCTTCGGCGAACGCCAGCAGACCGGCGGCTGGTACAGCTTCGACCATCGTGGCGTGCACTTCGTCGGCCTGATCAACGTGCTCAACCTCAAGGCTGGCGGGCTGGGTTCGCTGGGGGCGGATCAACTCGCGTGGCTGAAGAAAGACCTGGCCGCGCTGTCGCCCGACACGCCGCTGGTGGTATTCGCGCACATGCCGTTATGGCCGCTGTATCCCGACTGGGGCTGGGGCACGGATGACAGCAATGAGGCGGTGAGTTACCTGCGGCGGTTCGGTTCGGTGAGCGTCCTCAACGGCCATATTCACCAGATCCAGCAGAAGGTGGAGGGCAGCATCACGTTCTACACCGCACGCTCCACCGCCTATCCGCAACCCGCACCAGGCACGGCGCCGGCCCCGGGACCGATGAAGGACATCGCGCCGGGCGATCTGCATCGCTATCTCGGCATCCGCGATGTGCGCCACGTGCAGGGCAGTCATGCGCTGGCCGTGACCGAGGAGGTGATGTCGTGAACGTGCTCGCACGGACATTCACCGTCGTCGTTGCACTGACATTCGCCGCCGCGCCTGCCGCAACCATGGCGGCCAACGCCACGGCGACGGCGTCAGCCAAGCCGGTGACCGTGGATATCCGCAACTTTGCCTTTGCGCCCAAGACGCTGACGATACCTGCGGGTACGCGCGTGGTTTGGACCAATCGTGACGACGAGCCGCATCTGGTGGTCAGCGCCGGCCATCAGTTCGCCTCGTCACGCGCGCTGGATACGAGCGACAGCTACGCGGTGACGTTCGATCACGCGGGCACGTACACCTACTACTGCGGCATCCATCCGATGATGGTGGGCACCGTCATCGTTCAGTGACGGTGCCGTCGAAGCGATAGATGTCCATCGCGAACAGGCCATGCTCGATGCCTGCGTCGATGCGCTGGGCGTGCGCATGCTCACCCGCCGCGCCCAGCGCCACGTACAACGGCAGCAGATGCTCGTCGGTGGGGTGAGCGCGCTCGGCAAACGGCGCCTGGCGACGGTAGTCGAGCAGGGCGGGCACGTCGCCCTCGGCGGCCTTGCGCTCGATCCATTCGATGAACGGGCGCACATAAGGCGCCTCGCGTTCTTCGCTATAGCCCGCGCGGAAATCGTGCAGGTTGTGCGTGATGCTGCCCGAGCCGATCACCAGCACGCCTTCATCGCGCAGCGGCGCGAGCGCGCGGCCCACGGCGTACTGATGGGCCGGGCCCAGTTGCGGCTGGATCGAGATGGGAACCACCGGGATGTCGGCCTTCGGATAAAGCAGGCGCAGCGGCACCCAGGCGCCGTGATCCAGGCCCTGCGTAGGGTCGAGCGTGGTAGGTAGCCCCGCTTTGTCGAGCAGCTCGGTGACACGTGCGGCGAGGGCAGGATCGCCCTTGGCCGGATACTGGATATCGAACAGCGCCTGCGGGAAACCGTAGAAGTCATGGATGGTTTCCGGGCGCGCTGCCCCGCCTACATGCGGCTGGCGCGCCAGCCAGTGCGCGGTGGCGATCACGATGGCGTTGGGACGCGGCAAATCACGAGCAAGCTCGGCCAGCCGCTCGCCCACGCGATGCGGCTGGATCGCGGTCATCGGCGAACCGTGGGAGATGTAGAGGCTGGGGAGGGTGGTCATGGTGGGTACCTCGGGGGACCACCATAGATTAGGGATGTGGCGGGAAATTGCAGCGGTCGTGGGGTGAACGATGCGTCACTGGAGTGGAACGATGACGATGGGGCGGGGTGCTTGCGCTTCCCTCGGGGAGAGGGTTGGGGGTGAAGGGGCGATCTAGCCTCACTGCTTCGGTCTTTAGCCGTCATCCCGGCACAGGCCGGGATCCAGAGCCTCTGTGTTTGGTTGTCGCGATAAGGCGACCTGGCTCGCCTGCCGCGGGCTTCCGCCCTCCTGCCGGAGGGCGGGTCACTTTTCTTTGCTTGCCCAAAGATCCCACGGGGACTAGCTTCGCGTCGAAAGTAACCAAAAGAAAGGGCCCCCCGGATGACGCGCCTTCCGGGCTTAGCCCGGAAGGTACGCGGGCGGGTTCCGGGCTTTTCGGCGGGGCATCCTGCCCCGTCGAAAAGTGCCAGGGATCCCTCCCTGGCACCCCTGCGGGGCCTGATCTCCACCCGCCCGCCGCGTCATACGGGGACCTGGGAGATCAAAAGCCAAAAGCCAAAGTCAAAAGCCAAAGCCAAAAGCCAAAGCTAAAAGCTGAAAGCTAAAAGCCGAAGCAAAAAGCCGAGCCGTTGGCGAAGCTTCCAAAGAGGCGAGTCCCTTGTGGGAGCGCACCCTGTGCGCGACAGCGGCGTCTCGTAGGCACCGCTCCGTTGGGTTGTCGCGCACAGGGTGCGCTCCCACAGAAAAGAGAAAAGCGGGCGACCGTGCGGGTCCCGACCACGCCAAAGCGAAGCGAGGGGCTGCTTTAAGTCCTCATCGCTCCGGTGCGTTGCGAAGCGCTTGGAACTACCCGCTGTGTAGAGGCGAAGGTTGCCAAGCAACGACGTGCTTCACGCGCTCAGGCTTATCCCCACAGAATGCTGCCAGCTCTGGCTCTAAAGGCCATTTTCTTTGGGTTACTTTTCTTTTGGGCCAGCAAAAGAAAAGTGACTCGGCCTTCGGCAGAAGGTCGAAACGCCCGCTGCGTAGGCGGCCAGATCGCGGTAACGCCTGAGGCGACGACCGACCACTACCGCTACTGGATGACCAGCCTTTGGCTGTTGTGAAGCGCCTCCGGCCTGCGCCGGGATGACGGCTAAAGAGTGAAGTGATGAGGTGAGCCCCCACCTCTCACACCTTAAAGGTGGCAACACTCCAACCCTCTCCCCTTCGGGGAGAGGGAAACAATCCGCGGATGGCATCAAGCCCCTCCGCCATCGATCAACGCCCGGGCCGCAACCCTAAATAGGTGCGACCCACACAAGCGCCGCCGCGCTTACTTCCCGCGCCGCGGCCCCTTGTGCCCACCACCTTGCCCATGCGGACGCGGCTTGCCGCCACCACCGCCATGCTTCTTGAAGCCACCCGGCCGATACCCGCCACCCGGCCGACGCGGCGGTGCCTCGCCAGCGCCACTGTCATCGCCATCCCACTCGCGGATGCGCAACTGCTGCTGGCTCACCCACACCTTCTGCAGGTGCTGGAACACTTCCGCCGGCATGCCATCGGGCAGGTCGATCAGGCTGTATTCGCCGCGGATGCTCAGGCGGCCGATGTACTGGCTTTCCAGGCCGGCTTCGTTGGCAATGGCACCGATGATGTTGCCCGGCTTCACGCCATGCTCGTGACCCACCTCGATGCGATAGGTGCGCTTGCCTTCTTCCGTGTGGTGCGCGCGCACCGGACGCGGCGTGAAATCGCGCTGGCCACCATCGCGATCGCGCGAACGATGCTCGCGTTCGCCACGATCAGCGCGGTCGCCGCGATCACCACGGTGGTCACTGTGCTCGCGCGGCGTGAACTCGCGCTTGGGCGGCGGCGTCAGCAGCAGCGGCTGGTCACCCTGCGCGATGCGTGCGAGGGCGGCGGCAATCTCGATGGCCGGGATGTTGTGTTCCTGCTCGTACTGCTCGATCAGCTGCTGGAACAGGTCCAGTTCGCCGACGGACAGCGTGTCGCTGATGCGCTGCTTGAACTTGGCGATGCGCTGGTCGTTGACCGCTTCCACCGTCGGCAGCTTCATCTCTTCGATGGGCTGGCGCGTGGCACGCTCGATGGCGCGCAACATGCCCTTTTCGCGCGGCGTAACGAACAGAATGGCATCGCCGCTGCGGCCCGCACGGCCGGTGCGGCCGATGCGGTGCACGTAGCTTTCCGTGTCGTACGGGATGTCGTAGTTCATGACGTGGCTGATGCGCTCCACGTCGAGACCGCGCGCGGCAACGTCGGTTGCCACGAGGATGTCGAGCTTGCCGTCCTTGAGCTGCTGGATCACGCGCTCGCGTTGCGGCTGGGCGATGTCGCCGTTGATGGCGGCGGCGGCAAGGCCGCGCGCCTGCAGCTTCTCGGCCAGTTCTTCGGTGGCCTGCTTGGTGCGCGCGAAAATGATCATCGCGTCGAACGGCTCGGCTTCCAGGATGCGCGTCATCGCATCCAGCTTGTGCAGGCCGCTGACGAACCAGTAGCGCTGGCGGATGTTGGTGTTGGTGGTGGTGGCCGCCTTGATGGTGACTTCCACCGGATCCTTCAGGTGATGCTGGGCGATCTTGCGGATCGGCGGCGGCATGGTGGCCGAGAACAGCGCCACCTGGCGGCTGGGCGGCGTGGCCTGCAGCACCTTCTCCACGTCATCGATGAAGCCCATGCGCAGCATTTCGTCGGCTTCGTCGAGCACCAGGAACTTCAGCTCGGAGAGGTCCAGCGTGCCGCGCTCCAGATGGTCGATCACGCGGCCGGGCGTGCCGACCACGATCTGCACACCGCGCTTGAGCGAGTGCAGCTGCGGGCCATAGCTCTGGCCGCCGTAGATCGGCAGCACCTGCAACCCTGGCATGTGGGTGGCATAACGCTGGAACGCTTCGGCCACCTGGATGGCCAGTTCGCGCGTGGGCGCCAGCACCAGCGCCTGCGGCTTGCCGGGCTTCAGGTCGATGCGCGAGAGGATCGGCAGCGCGAACGCGGCGGTCTTGCCGGTGCCGGTCTGCGCCTGGCCGAGCACGTCGCGACCTTCCAGCAGCGGCGGAATGGTGGCGGCCTGGATGGGCGAAGGCGATTCATAGCCGACGTCGGTGAGTGCGCGCAGCAGCTCCGGATGGAGGCCAAGCGCAGCAAAGCCGACGGCTGCCGGCTGGGAATCGGAAGACGGGGAGGACATGGGGAACCTCGACATGGCATGCACGGCGGCATGCGGGAGAATGACGCTATTGTAACAGGCCGACCCGCCCCCACCGGGTTTTTTTTCAGGCCAATCGCCGAGGAATATTCATGTCTGGACGTCTTGATGGTCGTGTCGCGCTGGTCACCGGCGCGTCGTCGGGTATTGGCGAGGCCACGGCGCTGGCCTTGGCGCAGGAGGGGGCGAAGGTTGCCATCGCCGCCCGCCGCCGCGACAGGCTCGAAGCGCTGGCCGCGAAACTGGAGGTGCTTGGGGCCGAGCCGACGGTGCTGGTGGCCGATCTGGCCTCCGAAGACGAGGCCAAGCGCATCGTGACGGAGACCGAGGCGCGCTATGGCCGGCTGGATATCCTGGTGAACAACGCCGGCGTGATGTACCTGGAGCCGGTGGAAGAGGCCGACCTCGGCCGCTGGCGCCACATGCTGGAGCTCAACGTGCTCAGCCTCATCGCCTCCACGCAGGCTGCCTTGCCCGGCATGCGTGTGCGTCGCGATGGCCACATCGTGAACATTTCGTCCACGGCCGGCCGTGTCGCCAACCCCAATGCTGCCGCTTATTCGGCCACCAAGTTCGGCGTGGTGGCCTTCTCCGAGGCCCTGCGGCGCGAGGTCTACCAGCACAACATCCGCGTCACGGTGATCGAGCCGGGTGTGGTCGAAACGGAACTGCGCGATCACATCGGGCACGCCACGACCAAGGACAACCTCAACGCCTGGGCTGACAGCATGCGCCAGCTGCAATCGGTGGACGTCGCCGACGCCATCGTGTTCTGCGTGTCGCGTCCGGCGCACGTCAACATCAACGAATTGCTGATGCGTCCCACTGACCAGGAGCGCTGAGTGGCGCGCAGTATCATGGGCGGCTCCGGTATTTCAGAGGGAATGGGCATGACAGGGATTGAAACCATCTCCGAGCAGCGCTGCCACGGCGGTGTGCAGGGGTTTTACCGGCATCACTCGGAGCAGTGCGGGGGGGCGATGCGTTTTGCGCTGTTCCAGCCGCCCCAGGCCGCGCATGAAGCCTGCCCGGTGCTGTATTTCCTGGCGGGCCTCACCTGCACGGAGGAGACGGCGACCATCAAGGCCGGCGCGCAGCGACTCGCCGCGGCGCTGGGCCTGATCCTGGTGATGCCGGACACCAGTCCGCGCCAGACCGGTTTTGACGGTGCGACGGGCGATTGGGAATTCGGCGAGGGCGCGGGGTTCTATCTCGACGCCACGCAGTCGCCGTGGTCGTCGCGCTTCCGCATGCACAGTTACGTGGCGGACGAACTGCCGGCGCTCGTTGCGCAGCATTTTCCCGCTGACATCAGCCGCAGTGGCATCACCGGGCACTCCATGGGCGGGCATGGCGCGCTGACCATCGCGCTGCGCCACAAGGACAAGTACCGCTCGGTGTCGGCGTTTGCGCCCATCGTCGCACCGACGCAGGTGCCCTGGGGTCAGAAGGCGTTTCCGCGTTATCTGGGTGACGACACGACGGCATGGGCCGAGTACGACGCCTGCGAGCTCGTGCGCAAGCACCGCTTCGACGGCACCATCCTGATCGACCAGGGCGAAGCGGACGGCTTCCTCGTGACCCAGCTGAAGCCCGAGCTGTTCGACCAGGCCTGCGCGGAAGGTGGGCAATCGCTGTTGCTGCGCCGACATGCCGGTTACGACCACAGCTACTACTTCATCACCACCTTCATCGAAGACCACCTGCGCCATCACGCCGAGGCCTTGGGCTGCCGGTGAGCGTGCTGCATCCCATCACCACGCGTCGCGCGGTGCTCCGCCTGGTGGAGGTGGGCGACGCATCGCGGCTGTTGCGGTATCGCGAGCAGAACCGCGAGCACCTGGCGCCGTGGGAACCGCTGCGGAACGAGGCGTATTACACCCTGGACCACTGCGTGCAGACGCTGACCGAATCGCGCGAGGCGGTTCGGCTCGATCGCGCCTATCCGTTCTACGCGCTCGATCTTTCCGGGCAGGAGATCCTTGCCTGCTTCACCTTCTCAAACGTGGTGCGCGGTGCCTTCCAGGCCTGTCACCTCGGCTACAGCATCGCATCGCGCCGGCAAGGGCAGGGGCTGATGCAGGAGGTGCTGGAGGCGACGTTGCCCTGGGCTTTCCGCGAGCTGGACATGCATCGTGTGATGGCCAACTACATGCCGCGCAACGAGCGTAGCGGGCGGTTGCTGGAGCGCCTGGGTTTCGAGCGCGAGGGGTATGCCAAGCGCTACCTGCAGATCGCCGGCGTGTGGGAAGACCACATACTCACCTCGCGCGTCCGCGAGCCGTAGCAAGGCAGCGCCCCTTGATGTCGGGGCGCAGGTGTCTATCGTTGCGATCGAAAAGCCGGGTTCAGCGGCCCGTCGTCGAGGCAGGTGCCGGCGCCGCGACGGGAGAGACCGAGACCGATGGCGCCGGAGCGGCAGGGCGCGTGCAGCGCGGCGGCATCCACTGGCTGTTGCCGGCGATGATGTCGCAGCTCCAGCTCAACGCGGCCCCGCCACTGCTGGCGGAGCTGTCGATCGGGGTCAGCAGGAAGACCGGGTCGGGCGTTGCGCCGGTGTCCTTGGTGGCAATGGTGATGCGGCCGCTTTCGGAGATGTCGATCTTGGCGGTGTAGGCATTGAGCGACGAGGCGGCATTGAAGTTGAGGTCGCCGGACTGGAGCCGGTTCAGGCCGCCGCGCACGGTGGCGGCTTCCATGACGACCAGTTTGGCGGCCTCGCCTGCGCGAAGTGCCTCGTCCAGGTGCTCGGATACCCGGTGGTTACGCCAAGCGGGAATCGCGAGCGTGGCCAGCACCGCGGCCACGGCCAGCAGTGCCAGGCTGATCATGAGGGGGACGGACTTTTCGCTGCGCATCTCGATGCTCCATGGTGACGACGATGCCAGGACCAGCCTCTCCCTGCCGGAGAGGGCTTGTCCAAGCGAAACGTGGCCGGCTTGCCGGCATCAACGCACGGTACACATTCGCACAGTTGCATGGACCCAGGATTAACACAGGGCCTCATGCGGAGCGAGGCGCCGGGGCGCCCATGCCATCAGGCCTTGGCGGCGGGACGGCGGCGGCGCTGGCGCTTGCGGTTGCCCTCGGCGGGGCGCTCACCGCCGTGGCCATGGCCGTTGGCGTGGCCGTGCGGACGATGCGAACCCTGCGGGCGTGAACCCTGGGGACGCGCCGGGCGCGGCTGGCGCTGGCCCTGCACGGGGCGCGGCGCGGCGGCGTCGGTGCGCAGCGGGTGCGAGGGTTCGAAACCCGGCACGTCGCTGATCGCGATGTCCTGCTTGAGCAGCTTGCGGATGTCGCGCAGCAGGCCCGATTCATCATGGCTCACCAGCGACACGGCCATGCCGTCGGCACCGGCGCGGCCCGTGCGGCCGATGCGGTGCACGTAGTCTTCCGCGACCATCGGCAGGTCGAAGTTGATGACGATGGGCAGTTGGTCGATGTCGATGCCGCGCGCGGCGATATCGGTGGCGACGAGCACGGTGATGCGGCCGCTCTTGAAATCGCCCAGCGCACGCGTGCGCGCGTTCTGGCTTTTGTTGCCGTGGATGGCGGCGGCGCGCATGCCGGCGGCTTCCAGGAAGCGCACCAGCTTGTCGGCGCCGTGCTTGGTGCGGCTGAACACCAGCGTCTGGCGGCGGCTGTCCTGCGAAAGCACGTGTAGCAGCAGGTCGCGCTTCTTTGCCGCGTCCACCGGGTGCACGTGGTGCGTCACGGTGTTGGCCACGGTGTTGGGCGGCGTCACCGACACTTCGCGCGGCTCATGCATGAACTGCAGGGCCAGCGCCTTGATCGGCGGCGCGAACGTGGCGGAGAACAGCAGCGTCTGGCGGCGCTTCGGCAGCGCGGCCAGGATGCGCTTGAGCGCTGGCAGGAAGCCCATGTCGAGCATGCGGTCGGCTTCGTCCAGCACCAGCACGTCGATGCCGGAAAGATCGATGGAGCGCTGCTGCATGTGGTCGATCAGGCGGCCCGGCGTGGCGATGACGATGTCCACGCCGCGACGCAGTGCCTGCATCTGCGGACCCATGCCGACGCCACCGAAGATGGTGGTGGCGCTGATGCGAAGATGCTTGCCGTAGTCGCGCAGGTTGTCATGCACCTGGGCGGCCAGCTCGCGCGTTGGGGTCAGCACGAGGGCGCGCGGACGGCGCGTGCCCGCGGGCGGCAGTTGCGACAGGCGATGCAGCAGCGGCAGCGAGAAGGCGGCCGTCTTGCCGGTGCCGGTCTGGGCGGCGGCGAGCAGGTCGACGCCTTCCATCACCACCGGAATGGCGGCGGCCTGGATGGGGGTGGGTTCGGCGTAGCCCTGTTCGGCGAGCGCACGCAACAACGCAGGCCCGAGGCCCAGCGATTCGAACGACATGGGAAGCTCCAGAGCAACCCGGAGCGTTCAAGAACCGTGTTGCAGTATTCAAGGGGGAGGGACGACGCAAGGTCGTGACCGCCAAGTATAGCGGAAACCGCGATGGCCTGCTTGGTTCGCTTGCCGGCGGTTCAGCGTGGCTCCCGCTCCGCCACGACCAGATAGCAATCGAATGGGGTTTTTCCGTGCAGCGAGCGCACGCTCACGGACAGTCCAGAGGCTTCCAGTGGGGCACGCAGCTCCCCGATGCTGGGGTAATGCTGGGCGCCCGTCCGCATCCAGCCGCTCGCACTGAGGAAGAACTCGGAGAGGCGCGTGAAGGCATAGCGCCAGCTGCGCTCACGCAGGACCGTGCGGATCACCAGGCGGCCACCGGGCGCAAGATGTGCCACCGCATTGGCCAGCAGCGCGCGCTGGCCGTCGCCCGGCAAGTAGTGCAGCACGTCGAGCAGGGCGACGTGTCCGCGAATGGACTGTCGTTCCATGCCGTCGCTGTGGCGCAACTGCAGGACGCCGTCGAGGCCGGACAGGCGCAGCGCGCGGTTGCCCGCTTCGATCTTGCGCATGTCGTTGTCCACGCCCAGATAGCCCGTGACCGCGCCGCGTGCGTACAGGTACTGCCCAAGCAGGCCGATGCCGCAGCCGATGTCGAGCAGCGGCATGGGCTTGTTCATCACCAGCGCTGCGGTGGCCGCATAGGCGGGGTCGGCCGCCAGCTTGCCCTTGACGTAGCGGCGCTGGAGCCAGTGATCGTAGGAGTTGGCGATGCGATAGAGGGCGGCATCCATGCCCGCATGTCAGCCCACTTCATGGCTGCATGATGTGAAGACAAGCCCGTCGCCAGGGGTTTCCAACCCCTTCCTTGGTTGGTCTTGCGCCGCGGCGGCCATGATGGTTCGCTTGGCGCCCTGTGCGCCGCCCGCGCGGTCGCGACCTTCACGATGGAGCCACCATGTCGCCGTTCGCGCCCTTCCGGGAGCTCACCACGACCCAGCGCCATACCGTCTTGGCCAGTTTCCTGGGCTGGACGCTGGATGCCTTCGACTACTTCCTGCTGACCTTCGTGATCGTGGGCGTGGCCAAGGAGTTCCACTCCGATACGGGGCATGTCATCACCGGGCTGTTCCTCACGCTGGCGGCGCGCCCGCTCGGCGCCTTGCTGTTTGGACGGCTGGCCGACCGTTTCGGGCGTCGCCCCATCCTGATGCTCGACGTGATCCTGTTTTCGGCGTTCGAGCTGGCCACGGCCTTTTCGACGTCGCTCACCATGCTGCTGGTGCTGAGGTTCCTGTTCGGCATCGCCATGGGCGGCGAGTGGGGCATCGGCGCCTCGCTCGCCATGGAATCCATTCCGGCCCGGTCGCGCGGCATGGTCTCGGGGCTGTTGCAGAGCGGCTATCCGGTGGGCTTCTTCCTGGGCGCGCTGGTGAACTGGCTACTGGTGGATCACATCGGCTGGCGTGGCCTGTTCGTGGTGGGCGCGGCCCCGGCGCTGCTGGTGCTCTACATCCGTCGCACCGTGCCGGAGTCGGAGGTGTGGCAGCGGGAGCGGGCCTCGCAGCAGAAGAAAGGCCTGCTGGAATCCATGCGTGGCCACTGGAAGCTCGCCATCTACCTGATGGTGCTGATGATGGCGTTCAACATGTTCAGCCACGGCTCGCAGGACCTGTACCACACGTTCGAAGAGGAAAGCCTGCACCTGCCGACCGGGTCCGGGACGGCCTTCATGCTGGTCGCCATGCTCAACCTGGGTGCGCTGGTGGGCGGGCTGTTCTTCGGCGCCCTGTCCGAGCGCATCGGCCGCCGGCGGGCCATCATCCTTGCGGCCTTGCTGGCGATTCCCGTCATCCCGTTGTGGATGTACGGCAGCTCACTGGCGGCGCTGGCGCTGGGCGCCTTCCTGGTCCAGGTGATGGTGCAGGGTGCATGGGGCGTGGTGCCCACCCACCTCAACGAATTGTCGCCCGAGGGCATGCGCGGCACGCTCCCGGGCTTTGCCTACCAGACCGGCAACCTGCTGGCGGCAGTGACGGCCAACGCACAGCACTGGATCGCCGACTGGCGGGGCGGCGACCTCGCGTTTGCCATGTCGGCGTGGATCGCCGTGGTGGCCTTGCTGCTGGCCTTCCTCGCCTGGATGGGGCCCGAGGCCCGGGGCGTGCGCTTCGGCCAGTCCGGCGCCGGCACGGGCGAGTAGCGGGGCAGGCTGCTAGAATCGCCGGTTTGATCCATCACGAGACATCCCATGAAGGCTGGCAAGGACAAGGTCATCTCGCTCCACTACACGCTGACGGTGGACGGTGAAAAGGTCGAGAGTTCGCTCGATCGCAACGAGCCGCTGTGGATTCTGCTGGGCCACGGCCAGCTGATCCCTGGTCTGGAAAAGGCGCTGGAAGGCCGCGAAGCGGGCGAGAACCTGCAGGTCGAAGTGACGGCTGCCGAAGGCTACGGCGAGCGTCAGGAAGGCATGACCCAGCGCGTGCCGAAGAAGTACTTCCAGCAGGCGGCCAAGCTCAAGCCGGGCATGACCACGGTGCTGGCGTTGAAGGAAGGCGGCCACCGTGTGGTGGTGGTGCAGAAGGTGGGCATGAGCACGGTGGACGTGGACCTGAACCACCCGATGGCTGGCAAGACGCTGAATTTCGACGTGACCGTCAATGAAGTGCGTGACGGTACCGAGGAAGAGATTGCGCATGGTCATGCGCATCCGCCGGGTGCTGAGGCGCACTGATAGCGCGCCGTTTGTCTCTCTTCCTGCTAGGGAGAGGGTGGGGTGAGGGGGCTGCCTAGCCCCACCGCTTCGTTCTTTAGTCGTCATCCCGGCGCACCCCGAAAAGGGGGCAAGGGCCGGGATCCAGTAGCGGTAGTGGTCGGTTGTCGCCTCGGACGTGACCGCGATCTGGCCGCCTACGCGGCGGGCGTTCCGCCCTCCTGCCGGAGGCCGGGTCACTTTTCTTTGCTTGCCCAAAGATCCCACGGGGACTAGCTTCGCGTCGAAAGTAACCCAAAGAAAGGGCCCCCCGGATGAGGCGCCTTCCGGGCCTATGGCCCGGAAGGTTCGCAGGCGGGTTCCGGGCTTTTCGACGGGGCTCCTGCCCCGACGAAAAGTGCCAGGGATCCATCCCTGGCACCCCTACGGGGCCTGATCTCCACCCGCCCGCCGCCTCATACGGGGCCCGGAAGATCAAAAGCCAAAGCCAAAGCGGACAGCTCGTGCTGCTTCGCTGCACATTGCGTCGAATGTCGCGATAGAACTCAGTCGTTCCGGCTTTTCTGTGGGAGCGCACCCTGTGCGCGATAGCGGCGTCTCGTGATTACCGCTCCGTAGACATGTCGCGCACAGGGTGCGCTCCCACAGAAAAGCGGGCGATCGTGCGCCCATCAGGGCCGAAGCGAAGCGAGGCGCCGCTTTAAGTCCTCATCGCCATGGCGCGTTGCGAAGCGCTTGGAAGTACCCGCGGTGTAGAGGCGAAGGTAGCCAAACAACAAAATGCCTTGAGCGTTCAGGCTTATCCCAACAGAAAGCTGCCAGCTCTTGAGGCCATTTTCTTTGGGTTACTTTTCTTTTGGGCCAGCAAAAGAAAAGTGACTCGGCCTTCGGCAGAAGGTCGAAACGCCCGCTGCGTAAGCGGCCAGATCGCGGGAAAGCCTGAGGCGAAGACCCAAAGCAAAGTCACTGGATGACCAGCCATGCGGCTGTTGAAAAGCGCCTCCGGCCTGCGCCGGGATGACGGCACCTGTGCAGCGCTGAGGCTGGGTTGCAAATGTCGCGCTTCGCATTTATTCGCCACGCCCCCTTTTCGAACCAAGCCAAAATAACAAGCTGCCTGAAGCCAAAAGGCCAAGTTGCTCCCTGCAAAGGAGCCAGCAACGCCAAGGCATTCGCCGCGCCTCGCGACAACCAACCGAAGCAAACGCAGACATCCGTCCAAAACAACAACGGCGCCCTCATCGGCGCCGTTGTCATGCCTGAGACGGGAAACCCGCTCACACCAGCGTGATGTCCACATCCACATTGCCGCGCGTCGCATGCGAATACGGGCAGATGTCGCGATGGGCCGTGTCGACCAGTTCCTGCGCCACCGCGCGATCCACGCCCGGCAGGCTCACTTCCAGCTTCACGGCGATGCCGAAGCCCGTCGGCTCACGCGGGCCGATGCCCACATGCGCCGTCACCGAGGCATCCTTCAGCGTCACGCCCTTCTGCCGAGCCACGAAACGAACCGCGCCTTCGAAACAGGCTGCATAACCGGCGGCGAAAAGCTGCTCCGGGTTGCTGCCTTGGCCGCCCGGGCCACCCAGGCCCTTGGGAACCACCAACTGCAGGTCGAGCACGCCGTCGTCGCTCTTGGCGTGACCTTCGCGGCCGCCGTGCACGGTGGCGGTGGCGGTGTAGAGAATCTTGCTGATGTTCATGGTTCAGTCCTCGCGTTGGGAGAGTTGGATCTGTCGGGTGAGTCGTTTCAGTTCATCGCGCAGGCTTTGCACCTGGTCGAGCGGCAGCTGCATGCACTGGGCGAGACATTCGGGGATGCGGCTGGCCTTTTCGCGCAGTGCGAAACCGGCCTCGGTAAGACGGATATCCACTTCGCGCTCGTCTTCCGCGCGGCGTTGCCGGGTGACCAGTTCCGCCGCCTGCAGGCGCTTGAGCAGGGGAGTGAGCGTGCCGGAGTCGAGCTGCAGGCGTTGGCCAAGCTCCCGCACCGTCAGCCCGTCCTGCTCCCACAGCACCAGCATCACTAGGTACTGCGGGTAGGTCAGCCCCAGCGGTTCCAGCAGCGGCCGGTACAGGCCCGTCACCGAGCGGGAGGCGGCATACAGCGCGAAGCACAGTTGCTGGTCGAGCAGGAGATGGTTGGGAGAGGGCGTCCGGTTCATGGGTTGAATCCTAAGCGCAAAATTAAATTGTGTACAATTCAATTTTTCAATCGGCTCGATAGGCCGGGCCTAAAAGGGGGCGTTCGTCGCCAGGAAAAGGCTGCAGGCTGCGCCGGGGCGGGTGAATGGCCGGTCTAGGGGCGAGCGGTTTATTTGTAGGAGCGCACTGGTGCGCGAACGCTGCCTTTCACGGCGCGATGAGCTTCATCGCTACGGTCGCGCGCAAGTGCGCTCCTACAAGGGGGCAACACCCGGTGTCGCGAAGGTCATGCCCGGCCTATCAATCCAGAAGGCGCTTGCCGAAGGCGAAATGATCGCGCCAGTACGGGCCGTCGATATCGTCCAGCCGCACGGTGCCGCCGCTGTTCGGTGCGTGAACGAAGCGGCCCTTGCCGACGTAGACGCCGACATGGCTGATCCCGCTGGAGCCGCCGAAGAAGACCAGGTCACCGCTGACCAAGTCGGTCATCTGCCGCACCCTCTGGCCGTTCAGCTGGGACATTTCGCGGGAGCTGTGGGGCAGGTTCAGGCCGGCGGCATTGCGGTAGATGTAGTCGACCAGGCCGCTGCAATCGAAGCCACCGTCCGGTGTGTTGCCACCCCAGCGGTATGGCGTGCCCACAAGCGCGATGGCGCGGAACAGCACGTCATTGGCCGTGCCGGTGGCGCCGTCCGGCGCGCGGGCGGGCAGGTTGGACAGCGACGAGCGCGAATCCTTGTAGGTGGGCTCGGGGCGGCGGTTGCCGCTGGAGCAGGCCGCCAGCAGCGCGGCGGAAACGAGCAGCGCATAGCGGGCCGTGCGCCAGGATGCCGACCGACGATCGGCAAGAGCGGCAAACTGCGGGCGCATCTCGTATCCCCTGTGCTTGAGACGAGCCCGAGGTTATCAAATCAATAAGTTGGAAGAAAGTCGTGAGTGATCGCTGTAAGAGCGATCTCCGACCGTCATGAGCCGGGTTTGTTCACGGTGATGTGGCGTTCACTCACTTTGCGGTCGTCGCGGTCGTGGGCGGTGATCTTGTACTCCCCGGGCCACAGGTAGAGCGAATTCATGCTGTTGTCGGTGAGGAAGACGTACCGGTCTGCCGGGATGGCGTCGTCGCTCTCGTTGGCGTAGCGCGCCTCGACTACACAGGGAAGTTGCCGCTGGCATATCTCGCTGGAGATGACGCGGGTCTGCCGGGTGTCGTCCAGGCCGAGCCAGTGCGGGCGGCGTTGGTGGCCGGAGGGCGGAAGGATCACATCGACGTCGTGGCGATCCGGATCGGACGCCCACACGCTGCCGTTCTGCCGGCTGAGCAACACCGACGGCCGCTCGACCGGGAAGGCGGCGATCAACTGGTTGTACAAGTCTTTCTTCGGCATGGGGCCGATGTCGCGCCAGCGCGTCTGGTCGATGGACAACGGATCGAATCCGCTCAGTTGCTTGAGCTGCATCGCCATCGGCTTGATGGTCTTGCCGAGGTTGCCGATGGCCTTGTCGATGTGCGCATAGCCGGCGTGCACGAACAACTTCGCCTTGGGGTCGTTCTTGAAGACCTGGCGATAGATCAACTGCGCCTGGCCCGCCTCGCGGTCGGCCAGTACGTCCGCATCCGATTCATAAGCCACCACCTTGAAGCCCAGGCGGATCGCCTCGCGGATGATCTGGCCGTAGATCGGTTCGTGCAGGTATTCGCTGCCGCTGCTGGCGATGGGGTAGCCGCGCTTCATCAGGTCGGTGTCGCTGTTGACCAGCGCCTCAGCCGCAAAGTACGTGAAGCCCTCGGCGCGCAGCTTCGGCAGCAAGGCCAGCGTAAGCTCGCGGGTGTGCGCGTCGTGGTGCGCTTCGTTGATCATCACGATGTGGCGATCGGTGGCGAGCTTGGCGATTTCCGTCGCCGCATCGGCGGGAACCCAATCCGTGGCGGCGGGCAGCGGCACCGGTGTCTGCACGCGATTGTCGAAGGGGAAATCGTTCATGGCCTCGTCGTACAGGCCCAGCTCGTCCTCCACCGTGGCGAGCAGTTGCTGGTCGATCAGCCGGTCGTCGCGGGTGAGCTGTGGCATGACCTCGCGCAGATACATGTAGCGCATCAGGTCGTTCTTCAGGTGCGCCGTTTCGGTGAACAGGTCACGCTTCACCGCCGTGGCGGACGAGGCCGTTGCCGGCTCCTCGGGTGGTGCCGCGGTGTGTGCCGGCGGCGGGGCCTGCTGCGCCCATGCGACGGGTATCCAGGTCATCGCTACCGACGCCATGACCAGCGCGCAATGCCGGTCGATCATCCTTCTGCCGGACTTCACCACTGACGTTCCCATCGCACCGAATCCTTGGGGTTAGGAGTAACCGCGGCAATGCTTACAATAGCCGGATGGATGCTTCACGCAGCGATGTGTTGATTCTTGGCGGCGGCGTTATCGGCCTGGCCTGTGCTTACTACCTGCTGAAGTCCGGAGCTACCGTGCGGATTGTGGAGCAGGGTACCCCGGGTTGCGGCAGTTCGCACGGCAATTGTGGAACGATCACCCCCAGCCATGCGCCACCCCTGGCCATGCCGGGCGTGCTGGGCGTGGCCATGCGCTCGATGCTCAGGGCGGACGCGCCGCTCTACCTCAACCCGCGCTTCGATGGCCCCCGGCTGCGCTGGATGCTCGGCTTCGCCCGCCACTGCAACTGGCGCGATTTCGAACACGCCGCCCATGCGCGTTCGGCCATCCTGCAGCGGTCGCGCCAACTGCTGGCGGCGCTGGTGCGGGACGAACGGTTCGACTGTGAATTCGCGGAGGAAGGCGAGCTGTATGTCCACCGCACCGCCAAGGCATTCCAGGCGGATGAGCAACACCATGCCAAGGTGCTCGATCGCCTCGGAGTCGTGGTGGAGCGCCTGCGCGGCGACGAGGTGGAATCGCGCGAGCCCGCGTTGAAGCCCGGCGTGGTCGGCGGCCTGTTCCATCCCGGTGATGCACGCCTGCGCCCGGATCGCTATGCCGACGAGCTCGCGCGTCGCGTCGTGGCGATGGGCGGCGTGATCGAATCAGGCGCGCGCATCGAGCAGATCGGCACGCAGGGCGACCGCATCGACCACGTCCGCACCGAACGCGGTGTATTCCGTGGCGACCACGTCGTGATGGCGCTGGGTGCATGGTCACCGTTGCTGGCGAAGCCACTGGGCCTACGGTTGCCGATGCAGCCGGGCAAGGGTTATTCGATCACCTATTCGCGTCCCGCGCTGGCTCCGCGCCACTCGCTGGTGCTGCGCGAGCCTGCCGTGTGCGTGACCACGTGGGAGAGCGGGTTCCGCCTGGGCAGCACCATGGAGTTTTCCGGTTATGCCGAAGGCCTCAATCGCACCCGCCTCGAGGCCTTGCGTCGCGGCGCGGCGCAGGGGTTGCACGTCCCCGAGGGCCCCGAGCTGAAAGAAGAGTGGTGGGGCTGGCGCCCGATGAGCGTGGACGAAGTGCCCATCATCGGGCCAAGCTCGCGCTGGACCAACCTGATGCTGGCGACAGCGCACGGCATGCTTGGCGTCAGCATGTCCGCGGCGACCGGCGAGCTGGTCGCGTCGATGATGCGCGGTGGTGCGCCATCGCTCGATCCCACGCCTTATGCGCCATCGCGTTTCGGCGTGTGATGTTTGACCCACCAGGAGAGCGGCATGGCGGAAACCTTTGATCTGATCGTGCTCGGCGGTGGCTCGGGCGGCTTGGCCACGGCGTTGCGCGCCGCACGTCATGGTGCGCGCGTCGCCTTGCTCGAACCGGGCGCGCTGGGGGGTACCTGCGTCAATGTCGGTTGCGTGCCGAAGAAGGCACTGTGGTACGCGGGCCAGCTCGCGCAGGAGCAGAAGCTGGCGCTGGATTACGGTTTCGCCTCGACGCCCGGGCCACTGGACTGGGAGCATTTCCGCCAGCTGCGCCAGCGCTACATCGACGGCATCCGCGAACGTTATGCCGCGCGCCTGGCGGAAGCTGGCATCCAGGTGTACGCCGAGACGGGCCGCTTCGTCTCCGCCGATACTGTCGCCACGTCCTGCGGCGAAGAGCTGCGCGCCACCCAGATCGTGATTGCGACGGGTGGGCGCCCGCACCGGGTCGAGCTGCCCGGTTTCGAGCTTGGACTGGTGTC
The DNA here is from genome assembly GCF_000725385.1 of Dyella japonica A8. Lineage (NCBI taxonomy): Bacteria > Pseudomonadati > Pseudomonadota > Gammaproteobacteria > Lysobacterales > Rhodanobacteraceae > Dyella > Dyella japonica. The sequence continues at coordinate 2,225,799 of NZ_CP008884.1, forward strand.
GGACGATATCTTCGCCATGCGTTCGCTGCCCCGGCGCATCGCGGTGATTGGCGGCGGTTATATCGCCGTTGAATTCGCCGGCCTGTTCAACGCACTGGGCAGCGAGGTCACGCTGCACGTGCGCCATCGCATGCTGACCGATTTCGACGAGGAGCTGGTGGATGCGCTGGAGCGCGGCATGGGCGAGGCCGGCATCCGGTTTGCGCGCCAGGTCGAGGTGACGGGCCTGCGCCGCGAGGGCGGCGGCGTGGTGATCGACGATGCCGTGCATGGACCTGGTGGCCCGTACGACGCGGTGCTGTGGGCCATCGGCCGCGTGCCCAACAGTGATCGCCTGGATCTTGATGCGGCGGGTGTGCGTGTGGACGACGGTGGCCATATCGTCACCGACGCATGGCAGAACACCAGTGTCGAGGGCATCTGCGCAGTGGGTGATGTCACGGAGCGCCCCGAACTGACGCCGGTGGCCGTGGCGGCGGGCCGGCGCCTTGCCGACAGGCTCTTCGGCGGCCAGCCAGAGAGCCGTCTCGACTACGGCCATATTCCCAGTGTCGTCTTTGCCGAACCTCCGCTCGCCATGGTCGGGCTCACCGAAACGCAGGCTCGTCAGTTGCATGGGGACGGAGTGCGCGTGTACCGCGCCGGCTTCACGCCGTTGCAGTGGGCGGTGGGGGGACGGCGGCACCCCAGCCTGATGAAGATCGTCTGCGCGGGCGAAGACGAGCGCGTCGTTGGCATTCATGTGCTCGGCAGTGGCGCGGACGAAATGCTGCAGGGCTTCGCCGTGGCGATAAAAATGGGCCTGCGCAAGCGCGATCTCGACGCTACCGTGGCCATCCATCCCAGTTCGGCCGAGGAGCTGGTGCTGATGAGCTGACGCGCAGGCGGCCTGGTGCCGCCCGCGCTAAACTCAGTCGATGACCCACGCCTACACGCTTCATCGCGGCACCGCGCCGCTGCTCATCAGCCTGCCGCATGACGGCAGCCACATTCCCGACGACATCGCCGCGCGCATGCGACCGAACGCGCAACGCTCGGTGGATACCGACTGGCACGTGGGGCGCCTGTATGAGCCGCTCGCCAGGGCGCTGGGGGCCAGTGTGATCCGCCCGGTGGCATCGCGTTACGTGGTCGACCTCAACCGTCCCGCCGACGGGCATGCGCTTTACCCGGGCAAGCGCGAGACCGGTCTGGTTTCCACCATCGGTTTCGATGGCGAGCCGTTGTACCTCGACGGCGCCGAGCCGGGCGCGGAAGAAATGCAACAACGGGTAAACGCGTACTGGCGTCCGTACCACGATGCCCTGTCGCAAGAACTTGAGAGGCTGCGTGCCGAGCATGGCCGCGTCGTGCTGTGGGATGGGCACTCCATCCGCAGTCGCGTGCCCATGCTGTTCGAAGGGCAACTGCCGGACTTCAACCTGGGCACCGCCGACGGCACGAGTTGTTCGCCGCTGCTGCAGCAGCAGCTCAAGGACGTACTGGAAGCCCAGTCGCACAATAGCTTCGTGGTCAATGGACGCTTCAAGGGCGGCTACATCACGCGTCATTACGGGCAGCCGGAAAAGGGCGTGCAGGCGGTGCAACTGGAGCTCGCGCAGCTCAACTACATGGATGAAGAAAGCTTCGCGTATGCCGGGGATCGTGCCGCGCAGGTGCAGGAAACGATCGCGCGTCTGCTGGCCTTGTGCGTGGCCTGATCGCAAGTAAATTCGACCGCCGTTAGGGTCTTGCAATGTCAAGACGCATGGCGCGGAAATCTGACGCCTGCCGAGGAAAAGAGCAGTTCCGGTAGGCATGAAAACGTGCCATGTTTCAGCCGCCGCGCCACTCGCGTTGCCGGGTTCCGGCCGGGTTCGCGGCCATCAACAGATACACACGTCGAGGCTCTTCCTATGCGCAAGTTCGCGATCGCTTCCCTGCTCGTTGCGGGTATGGCTCTTTCCGGTTCCCTGCTGGCCCAGGCGGCAGCCCCGCAGCCTGCGCCCGCGACCCCGTCGGCAGCTTCGGCCGCCCCCGCGCCTGCCAGCTCGTCGCACCATCACAAGAAGAACAAGAGCAACAAGAACAACGGTCAGCCCAAGCAGAAGGGCAGCAAGTCCGCCAAGCGCACGGCCAAGTCCACGCTGCCGCAGACTGAAGCCAGTCACTAAGGTCTGATCCACAAAAAGAGCCCCGGCGTGCGAGCGCTGGGGCTTTTTTTGTGGAGAAACGGGCGCGGAGGAGTGAGAACTGAGAGGGGAAGGCTTTCTCAAGTTTCTCAGAGCCTGTTTATGAGCTCCTTCAAGTCCCGGGTTTCCTCACCGTCATTCTCGCTCTTGCCCCCTTTTCGGGGTTCGCGGGAATGACGGTAAGTGGTGCGGTGCCAAGGCAGGACCTTGAACACGCGCATGGATCATAAACAAGCTCTCACTTCTCTCCACTCACGCCTTGATCGTCGCGATGCACTTCAGCTCGATGGCGATGGGCGTGGGCAGGGCGGTGATCCCCAGCGTCGTGCGACAGGCGTCGACGCCTGCGAAATGCTCGGCATAAAGCTTGTTATAGGCCGGGAAATCGCGCGCCATGTCGGTGAGGAAGACAGTGACGTCGACCAGGTCTTCCCAGCGTGTGCCGCTGGCTTCGAGCACGGCGCGCACGTTGGCAAACACCTGCCTGCATTGCGCCTCGATGTCATAGCCGACGAGCTTGCCGTCACCGTCGTAGACGTTGCCGGGAATGACATTGCTGCCTGGCGTGCGCGGACCCACGCCGGAGAGGAACAGCAGGCCGCCCACGCGCCGCGCGTGCGGATAGGCGCCTACCGGCGCAGGGGCCTGCTCCGTGCGCACGACGTCGCTCATCGGTTGAACTCGGGAATGGTGCCCAGGCGCTGGAGCGCGTGCTCGTAGGCAGGCTGGAGCTCGGCGCGCGAACTGACGTGCATGCCCAGGTCGTTCACATGGCCGTCGAACAGGCTGTAGCACCACGCGTGCACGGAAAGTTTCTGGCCGCGTTCCCAGGCGTCCATCACCATGGTGGTATGGCACACGTTGACCACCTGTTCCATCGCATTGAGCTCGCACAGGCGTGCGTTGCGCAGGTTCATCAGGTCAATGGAGGAGAGCAGCGTCCTGTGCTTCTGTGCAACGTCGGCCACATGGCGAAGCCAGTTGTCGACCAGGCCGAGCCGGCGATCATCGAGCACGGCCTGCACGCCGCCGCACCCGTAGTGACCCACCACGATGATGTGTTCGACCTTGAGTATGTCGACCGCGAACTGGATGGTGCTCAGGCAGTTGAGGTCGGTGTGCGATACCACGTTCGCGACGTTGCGCTGCACGAAGATGTCACCTGGCGGCAGGTCGACGATCTGCGTGGCGGGCACACGGGAGTCGGAGCAGCCGATCCACAGGTACTTGGGCGCCTGCTGCTGCGCAAGGCGTTCGAAGAACCGGGGGTCCTGTTCGCGTACGGCGGCGGACCACTGGAGGTTGCTGTCGAGCAGGTTCTGGAGCGGGCTTTTCACGGCGGGCGTCCTCAATAGCGAATGCAGATGTTCTTGGGCTCGGTGAAGAAGCGCAGCGCTTCCACGCCGCCTTCGCGACCGAGGCCGGATTGCTTCGTGCCGCCAAAGGGCGTGCGCAGGTCGCGCAGCAGCCAGCAATTGGTCCACACGATGCCAAAATCCAGTTGGGCGCCAAAGCGGTGGGCACGCGACAGGTCGCGTGTCCACACCGAGGCGGCGAGGCCGTAGCCGGTGCCATTGGCGATGGCCAACGCCTCGGCTTCGTCATCGAACGGAATCAGCGTGACCACCGGTCCGAAGATCTCGTGCTGGTTGGTGGCGGCATCGGCGCCGAGCCCTTCGATGACGGTCGGCGCGATGAACCAGCCGTCGCCGCAGCGCCCATCCACCGTGACGGGCTCGCCGCCGCACAGGACGCGGCCGCCTTCCTCGCGTGCCGTGGCAATGCAGCCCATCACCTTGTCGAAGTGCTCGCGCGAGACGAGTGCCCCCAGGTCGCTGCCGGCCTCATTCGGATCGCCGACGCGCAAGGCTTGCACACGCGCCAGATAGCGCTCGCGGAACGCTTCGTAGATCGGGCGCTGCACCAGCAGGCGCGAACCACACAGGCAGATCTCGCCCTGGTTGGCGAAGCCCGAGCGCACGATGGTGTCGAGGTTGGCGTCGCTGAGATCCGCGTCATCGAATACCACGGCCGGATTCTTGCCGCCCAGTTCCAGCGACACTTTCTTGAACTGCGGCGCGGCAACCGCGGCGATCTGCGCGCCGGTGCGCGTGCTACCGGTGAAGGACACCGCCTTGACCGCCGTGTGTTCGACGATGGCCTGGCCCACGGTGGGGCCACGGCCCTGCACGATGTTGAACACGCCGGCCGGAAAACCGGCTTCGATGCTCAACTCGCCCAGCAGGGCCGCCGTGCATGGCGTGATTTCCGAAGGCTTGGCCACCACCGTATTGCCGGCAGCCAGTGCTGGCGCGATTTTCCAGGTGAACAGGTAGAGCGGCAGGTTCCACGGGCTGATGCAGCCCACGACGCCGAGTGGCTGGCGCAGCGTGTAGTTGATCGCGCCGGTTTCCATGGCATGCGATTCGCTGCTCCAGCCCATGATGGCGGAGGCGAAGAAACGCAGGTTGGAAATCGCGCGGGGAATGTCGAGGTTGCGAGCCTGGGCCAATGGTTTGCCGCTGTCGCGCGATTCCAGCGCCACGAACTCGTCCATGCGTGATTCGACGAGGCTGGCCAGCCGATGCAGCAGGTTGGCACGCTGCTCGGCGGGCGTGGCGGCCCATGCCGGCGCGGCACCTCGTGCGGCAGCCACGGCATCGGCGACGTCATCGGAGGTGGAGTCGGGACAGTGCGCGAAAACCTGGCCGGTCGCCGGTTCGAACACGTCCAGCCAGCGATCATGGCGCGGCGCCTGTAGGCGACCGTCGATCAGGTTGGCGAGGCGCAGGGTAGGCATCTGCGCAAGCTTAAGGCCTGGGGGCCCCAATTGCACCGGACGCGGGCGTATGCGTCGCGTGATGAGACTCGCGCCTGTCGCTGTGGGAGCGCACCCTGTGCGCGACGGTGGCGGGGCAAAGAGCGTGGGGGACTGTCGCCTGCATCGGCGGTGTCGCGCCCGTGCAGTCGCGCACAGGGTGCGCTCCCACCACGTGCTTCAGGTGCTCAGCTCAGCGAACGCGTCCGCCCGCCATCCACCGCAATGCTCACGCCATTGACGTAAGCGGCGGCCGGTGTGCACAGGAAGGCCACCACGGCGGCCACCTCGGCCGCTTCGCCAAAGCGGCGGGCCGGCACGGTGGCGAGCATGCCCTGGGCGATATCTTCTTCGCTGCGGCCACTGTTGTGCGCCTGCGCGGCGAGCAGTCCATCCAGGCGTGCGGTGCGGGTGTAGCCGGGCAGCACGTTGTTGACCGTGATGCCGTCGGCGGCCAGTTCGCCGGACAGTGTCTTGGCCCAGCTCGCCACGGCGGCGCGCACGGTGTTGGACACGCCGAGGCCGGCGATCGGTTCCTTCACCGAGGTGGAGATGATGTTGACGATGCGGCCGTAGCCGCTGGCGCGCATGCCGGGCAGCAAGGCCTGCACCAGCGTCTGGCCGGCCAGCAGGTGCTGGCGGAACGCCGCCTCGAAGGCATCGGCGGTCGCCGTGTGGGCCGGGCCACCCGGCGGGCCGCCGGTGTTGTTGATCAGGATCTCGACCGGATGATCGGCCACGATGTCGGCCAGCGCATCGCGCAGGCTGTCGGTCTGGGCCATGTCCACGGCGAACCAGCGATGCTGCTGGCCGTGCCTGCGGGGAAGTGCCTCCGCCACGGTCTTCAGGGCATCGGCGGAGCGCGAGAGCAGGGTGACACTGGCGCCGAGTTCGGCAAGCTCGATGGCGCTGGCGCGCCCGATGCCCTGGGATGCACCGCAAACCAGTGCATGACGTCCGCTCAGATCCAGTTGCATGGTTGGCTCCCGTCGGAAAGCGGTAATCAACGCCCGGTGTACTGCACGGCAAGTGCCGCGAACCAGCACAGCCAGGCGGCCCACAGGCTATAGCGCCAGACCGAGCGCCAGCGCGTGAGGCTAGCGTCTTCCAGCGCGGGCAGCACGGGCGAGCGCAAGGCCAGCTGCAGGCGCATCCAGGTGCGCACGGCGTTGGTGGGCTGGCCATCGCTTTCGGCGATGATCTGCCACTCGCGCGGATGGCGGCTGCGCAGCAGCGATGCAATGCGGTACTGCGCGCCGAAGTGCAGCAGGAAACAGGCGACGCCGGCCAGGAGAAGCGAGAGATAAAGCAGGATCATGCCGTGCCTGTCGTTGATGGCTCGCCGGGGCGTGCTCAGCCCTTGGCCGAGCCACCCGTTGCTTGCGTGGAATCGGTGTTGTTGGTGCCAGCCGGCGGTGTCGCCGGCTTGGTCGTAGCGGGTTTGTCCGTGCTCATGCCGGGCAGGGGGATGGCATCGCGCAACGTGCTCAGTACGCCGTTGCCTTGTTCGGGCTTGGCGCAGATCGCGTTGTTCACGGCGTCCTGGTAGGTCTTGTCCATCATGCCGACCCACACCGTACCGTCCGGCCCGTGCGGCACCTTGAACGTGCCGGTGGCGGCCATCTTTACCGGGGCCTCGGCCGAGAACGCGGCGGGCGTCTGCTCCCAGTAGGTGTTGCCGGACTGCTGCTTGGCCGAGCTGTACAGCACCAGGTAGCGCGCGCGCTCGTCGGTGATGTCCACGCTGCCGAACGCACCCGTGGTTTCATCCGTCCAGCCCATGTGTTCGCACAGGCTCAGGTCCTTGCTCGCGATGGGCTGGAAAGCGTCGTCCAGCACGACCACGGTGGGCGCGAACAGGTAACTGGCACGCAGCCAGCGGCCATTCAATTCGGACTTCAGTGCGATGCGGTAGGGCACCTGCGACTCGCGCGGCAGGGCGAAGCTGAGGAAGTAGCTGCGGTCGCCATTGAGGTTGGCCACCATGCTGCCCGGGCCGAGTTCGAATTTCTTCGGCTTCCAGGGCAGGGAGTCCTGGAAGGAGAAATCCGCGAAGGTGCTGCAGCAGGGCGTGGCCTGCTGCAATGCCTTTCGCGCCTGATCGAGGCTGGTGTTGCTGTTCTCCGGCGGACGCAGGTTGGGCGGCACCAGCGATTTCACGCTGCAGCCGCCCGCCAGCGTGGCGGATGCGAGTAGGGCAGTGGCGACGATCAGTCGATGGCGCATGGCTCGGTTATCAGAATTCAGCCGTCCCCGCCGCACGCGGAAAGGGGATGGCATCACGGATGTTGGAAAGGCCGCACACGTACACCAGCAGACGCTCGAAGCCCAGGCCGAAGCCCGCGTGCGGCACGGTGCCGTAACGGCGCAGGTCACGGTACCAGCCATAAGTGGCAGGATCGAGGCCAAACTGAACCATGCGGCGGTCGAGGTAGTCCAGGCGTTCTTCGCGCTGCGCGCCACCGATGATCTCGCCGATGCCCGGGGCCAGCACGTCCATCGCGGCAACGGTCTTGCCGTCGTCGTTCAGGCGCATGTAGAAGGCCTTGATCTGCTCGGGGTAGTTCATCACCACCACCGGACGGCCGACGTGTTTCTCGGCGAGGTAGCGCTCGTGCTCGGTCTGCAGGTCGATGCCCCAGGCCACCGGGAATTCGAACTTCTGACCGCAGTTCTTGAGGATCTCGATGGCGTCGGTGTAATCGATGCGTTCGAACGGCTGGGCGATGAAGTTCTCCAGGCGCGTGATTGCATCGGGCGCCACGCGCTCGGCGAAGAACGCCATGTCGTCCGCGCGCTCTTCCAGCACGGCCTTGAAGATGGCCTTGAGGAAACCTTCGGCGCAGTCGGCGTTGTCGTTGAGGTCGGCGAAGGCGATTTCCGGCTCCACCATCCAGAACTCGGCCAGGTGGCGCGCCGTGTTGGAGTTCTCGGCGCGGAAGGTCGGGCCGAAGGTGTACACCTTGCTCATCGCCAGGCAGTACGCCTCGACGTTGAGCTGGCCGGACACGGTGAGGAACGCTTCGCGGCCGAAGAAATCCTTGCGGAAATCGATCTTGCCGTCCGGCGTGCGCGGCAGGTTGGCCAGGTCCAGCGTGGACAGGCGGAACATGTCGCCCGCGCCTTCGGCGTCGGACGTGGTGATGATCGGTGTGTTGATCCAGAAGAAGCCCTGCTCGGTGAGCCAGCGGTGGATTGCCGTCATCATGGTGTGGCGCACGCGGGTCACCGCGCCGAACAGGTTGGTGCGCGGACGCAGGTGCGCCACTTCGCGCAGGAACTCCATGGTGTGCGGCTTGGGCTGGATCGGATAGGTCAGCGGGTCTTCCACGAAGCCGGTGACCTCGACCGTATCGGCCTGGATCTCGAAGCGCTGGCCCTTGCCCTGCGAGGGCACCAGCGTGCCCGTCACGATCAGGCCGGCACCGGTGGTCAGGTGCTTCACCTCGTTCTCGTCATTGGTCACCTTGTCAGTGACGACCGCCTGGATGGGGTCGAAGCAGGAGCCATCGGTCACATTCACGAAGGACAGGCCGCCCTTCGATTCACGGATCGTGCGCACCCAACCGCGCACCGTGACGACGCTACCGGCTTCGATGCTGCCGGAGAGAGCCTGCTTGACGCTTACCACCGCCATGGATTGAAACTCCTGCTGGGCGCCGCATATCGGACGCGTAAGTCGAACTGGGCATGATGCCGAACCAAGCATGATAATGTACGCGTCGTTCAGGTTCGACCCTCCACGTCCGATTTCGGACCATCGAGATCCCAAGTAGTTGCATCGCCCCATGACCATCACCATCACCCCCGCTGCCAGCGAACGCATGCGCTCCTTCCTTGCCGGTACGCCCGGTGCCGCCGGCGTGCGCTTTGGCGTGAAGAAAACCGGCTGTTCCGGGTTCGGTTACGTGGTGGACCTGGCCCAGTCGCTGGGGGAGGGCGATGAGCTGATGACGGTGGACGGCGTGCCGCTGATCGTCGACGGCAAGAGCCTGCCCCTGATCGACGGCACGGTGATCGACTTCCAGCGCCAGGGCCTCAATGCCGCCTTCGTGTTCCACAACCCCAACGCCACCGGCGAGTGCGGTTGCGGCGAGAGTTTCACCGTCGGCTGAGACTGCCCGCTTGTCGGGGCGGGTTGTCATCCGCTTGCCCCAAACCGCTGAATTCCTTTACACTTCCGCTTCTGTCCACGCCCCAAAGGCGCGGATGGAACCTTGCCTCACCGCATAGTGCGGGAGGCTGCCAGGCCGGAAACGGCCGCATCCACAAGGAGTTACCACACAATGTCCCTGCGACATTACGAAGTTGTGTTCCTGGTCCACCCTGACCAGAGCGAGCAGGTCCCGGCCATGATCGAGCGCTACAAGGCGCTGATCGAAACCGACGGTGGCAAGATCCACCGCCTGGAAGACTGGGGCCGCCGTCAGCTGGCGTATCCCATCGTGAACCTGGCCAAGGCTCACTACGTCATGCTCAACATCGAAGTCAGCCAGAACGCGCTGAACGAGCTGGAGTCGGGCTTCCGTTTCAACGACGCCGTGCTGCGCCACCTGGTCATCAAGCGTGACGAGGCTGACACCGAGCAGTCCTTCATCCTGAAGTCCAAGGAAAAGGATGACGCCAAGTCCTCGCGCCGCCGCGACGACGAAGCGCGTGACGACAACGATCGCGACAGCGACGACTGATCAGGAGCACACCCATGTCCAAGTTCTTCCGCCGCCGCAAGTTCTGCCGCTTCACGGCCGAAAAGGTCAAAGAGATCGACTACAAGGATCTCAACACCCTGCGCCAGTACGTGACCGAGAACGGCAAGATCGTTCCGTCGCGCATCACCGGCACCAAGGCTCGCTACCAGCGTCAGCTGGCGACCGCTATCAAGCGCGCTCGCTTCCTGGCTCTGCTGCCGTACACCGACAACCACGACGTTTGATCGTGGCGCGCGCCGGGTGGCAACACCTGGCGCGCCGTCTAACTCTTCGGACAACCGTCCACGGCTGCGCCGGGCCCATCCGGTGCTAACGAAAAGGAACCATCATGCAACTGATTCTTCTCGAAAAAGTCCGCAACCTCGGCAACCTTGGCGACAAGGTCAACGTCAAGCCCGGTTACGGCCGTAACTACCTGCTGCCGCAGGGCAAGGCCGTGCCGGTCAACGCCGCCAACCTCGAAGCCTTCGAGAAGCGCCGCGCTGAGTACGAAGCCAAGGCTGCTGCGCAGCTGTCCGGTGCTGAAGGCCGCAAGGCCAAGCTGGAAGGCGCTTCGGTGACCATCACCGTGAACGCCAGCCCGGAAGGCAAGCTGTACGGCTCGGTCGGTCCGCGCGAAATCGCCGAGGCCCTGCAGGCCGCCGGTTTCGACGTGCACAAGAACGAAGTGATCCAGGGCGAAGGTCCGATTCGCCACACCGGCGAGTTCGACGCCGTGGTCGCGCTGCACGCCGACGTGCAGACCCAGATCAAGGTGATCGTGGTCGGCGAGAAGTAAGTCGCCCCATCGCCAGCCATACCCAGACGGGCGCCTCCGGGCGCCCGTTTGTTTTTGGCCGGGCGTGGCGTTGTCCACCGCCTTATCCACAGATAAGCACAGCTTTTCCACAGAGTTATTGTCTCGAAGCCTGAGATGGCGCCGCGTATGCTCTGTGCTCACTGCCATGCCACCGGCGTCTCACCGCCGGTTCGCTCCGAGGAACCGTGATGTCCTTCGTTTCCGACCGCTCCGACGAACCCGGTGGCCGCCGCCGCCGCTCCGAGCGCGAGCGCAAGCCGTCTCCCAGCATCGACGCATTGCGCGTACCGCCGCACTCGATCGACGCGGAGCAGGCCGTGCTGGGTGGCCTCATGCTTTCCCCGGACTCGCTGGACAAGGTGGCCGACCGCCTCAGCGAGCAGGACTTCTATCGCAAGGACCATCGCCTGATCTGGCGCGCCATCACCGAGCTGGCCGGCAAGGGCATGCCCTGCGATGCCGTGACCCTGGGTGACTGGTTCGAGGCCAATGGCCTGGCCGAGATGGTCGGCGGCGCTGCCTACCTGATCGAACTGGCCAACACCACGCCCAGCGCGGCGAACATTGCCGCCTACGCGGAAATCGTGCGTGAGAAGTCGGTGCTGCGCCAGCTCATCGATGCCGGCGTGGGCATTACCGAGGACGGCTACCAGCCCGACGGCATGGGCGTACAGGAAGTGCTGGAACGCGCCGAGCAGGCCGTGTTCAAGATCGCCGAGTCGGGTGCGCGCGGCAAGAAAGACACGGTGTCCATGCGCGAAGCGGTGAAGGATGCGTTCCGCATTCTCTCCGAGCGCTTCGAGAACAAGGGCCAGCTCACCGGCGTTTCCACCGGGTTTTCCGACCTGGACGAACTCACCTCGGGCCTGCAGCCCTCCGACCTGATCATCGTTGCGGCGCGCCCCTCGATGGGCAAGACCGCGTTCTCGGTGAACATGGCCGAAGCGGTGGCGATGCGCGGCAAGAAGGCGGTCGCGATCTTCTCGATGGAAATGTCGGCCTCGCAGCTGGCCTTCCGTATGATTTCCTCAGTGGGCCGCATCCATGCGCAGCATCTGCGCAATGGCGACCTGGCCGAAGAGGATTGGCCGCGCGTGACCAATGCCATCGCGTTGCTGTCCGAAGCCAAGATCTTCATCGACGATACGCCCGGCCTTTCGCCGGTGGAAATGCGTTCGCGCTCGCGTCGCCTGCATCGCGAGCACGGCGGCCTCGGGCTCATCGTCATCGACTACCTGCAGCTGATGCAGGTGCCGGGCATGAAGGAAAACCGTGCGACTGAAATTTCCGAGATCTCCCGCTCGCTGAAGGGGCTCGCGAAGGAACTCAACTGTCCGGTGATTGCACTGTCGCAGTTGAACCGCTCGCTGGAACAGCGCGCCGACAAGCGTCCCATGATGTCCGACCTGCGCGAATCGGGCGCTATCGAGCAGGACGCGGACGTGATCATGTTCATCTACCGCGACGAGTACTACAACAAGGAATCGCCGGACAAAGGCCTGGCCGAGATCATCATCGGCAAGCAGCGTAACGGCCCGACCGACACGGTGAAGCTGACCTTCCTCGGCCACTACACCAAGTTCGAGAACTACGCGCCCGACTCCTTCGTCGGCGCATTCGAATAAGCAGCATCCCGGCATACAGGCGCCATTCCGTTACAGGAACGGCGCCTGTATGGCATGCGATCCATGCGTGATCCACGCGTAAATCGCGGGCGGGAGTTCACCTGAGTTGGCGCACTCTCGTAAGCGGTTTCCCGCACGGGGCGCACCAGCCTTCGGCCTCCTGGTCGTGTCACCCGTGCAGGCGTCATCTGACCCAGCGAGGTGCCGCGATGACCCAAGCCATGATGATTGCCTCTGCCATGTTCGGCCTCAGCCTGGCCTTGGCCGGCTGCGGTCACACGACGCGCGTGGTGCAGAACAGCGACACCTGCGGCAAGCAGATGACCGACCTTCAGGACGCGCTCGCTTCCGGCGCGATGAGCCAGCACGAATACAACAAGGCGCGTCGCGTCGCCGTTGAACGTTGCGAGTCCCGCGACAATCGCTAAGTGGGGTTGGCCACTGGTGAGGGTGGCCTTGCCCGGGAAACGCCACGGGGGCGCCCCGGGAGCGTCGGACCGTCAGGTTAGGTTGGGCGCGTCAGGCCGGATGGCTGCGGACAAGGCTGGTAAGCTTCCAGCATCGTCCGGGGCCAGCCGGCCATCTTTTCCGCCCTTCCCACTGCGCCCCACGGGCGCCAGGCACGCATGAGCCGTACAACCGTCGCCACCATCCATCTGGGCGCGTTGCGCCATAACCTTGCCCGTATCAAGCAGCTGGCGGCACCGGCGAAAGTGATGGCCGTGGTCAAGGCAGACGCTTATGGACATGGCCTGGAGCGCGTGGCGCGTGCCCTGGATGGTGATGCGGACGCGTTCGCGGTGGCGGCCTTGGGCGATGGGTTGCGCCTGCGCGCCGCGGGGCATCGCCAGCGCATCGTCGTGCTGTCAGGCCCGGATCGCGCCAGCGATATCGCTGAAATGCAGCGCCTGAACCTCGACGCTGCCATCCATCACGAAGAGCAATTGCACTGGCTTAAAGACGCTTCGCCGTCACGCGGGCAGTTGCGCGTGTGGCTCAAGGTCGATAGCGGCATGCATCGCCTGGGTTTTGCGCCGGAAGCCGTGGCTTTCGTACATGCGCAGCTGGCGGCCATGCCGGGCATTGATCCGGAGATTGGCCTGTTGACGCATTTCGCCGAATCCGAAGTGTTCGGCGGAGCGGAGACGCTGGCGCAGATCGGCCGTTTTACCGAGGCAACGCGTGGACTGCGCGGTCCGCGTTCGCTGTCCAACTCCGCGGCAGTGCTCGGCTGGGCAGAGGCGCGCGGTGACTGGGTGCGCACGGGCGGCCTGCTGTACGGCCTTTCGGTGGTCGATGGCAAGACGGGCGCCGACTTTGGCTTCCGTCCCGCGATGACCCTCGGTACGCGGCTGATCGCCGTCAATCGCATCGGCGAGGGCGAACGTATCGGTTACAACGGCACGTGGACGTGCCCCGAAGACATGTCGGTGGGCGTCGCCGCCGTCGGTTACGGCGATGGCTATCCGCGCAGCGCGGTGGCCGGTACGCCGGTGCTCGTGGGCGATCGCCAGGTGCCATTGATCGGCCGCGTGTCGATGGATCTGATCACGCTGGACCTGCGTGGCGCGCCCGAGGCAAAGGTGGGCGACCCGGTGACCCTGTGGGGGCCGGAGCTGCCCGTTGAAATCATTGCGGAGCGGGCGGGTACGATCTCCTACGACCTGACCTGCGGCATGACCCGGCGCGTGTTGTTCGTCGAGGACGAGGACTGAACGGCCTGGCGTCGCTCAGGGTGATGGCTTGCCGGCGCGCGCCCTGGCCCTCGCCACTTCCTCCGGATCGAAGCCCCAGTCGCCCTGGTCAAGCCAGTCGTCGCCAAGCACCTCGATGGGGTGTGGCGTGCGGCCCGACCCATTGCCGCAGCTCAGGGCATCGGCGGCACAGTACTTGTCGCAGCCCCAGCAGATGCGTTCGGGGTGCCTGGGGAACAGAGCGATTTTCTTGGCCATGTTCGAAGCCACCGGGAATGCGCCGAGCGGCAACGCTAGCAAGGCCTGCATGATTCGCGAGTGATCCAGGTCAGCCCGACCTGGCCGCGCCGGTGTCTCGCCGATTGCGATGGCGCCCCGCTAAGCTTGGTGCTCTTCGCGCGGCTTCCAGGAAAACGACGCATGGCCAAAGCCAAAACCGCCTATGTATGCACCGACTGCGGGGCGGAGCACTCCAAGTGGCAGGGCCAATGCGTGGACTGCGGCGCATGGAACACCCTCAGTGAAATCGTGGTGCAGCCCGCGGTGAAGTCGGCGGGCGCGGCACGCAGCACCACCGGTTACGCCGGCGCAGCCGCCGGCTCGCCGAAGGTGACGCCGCTGACGGCCGTGGCGCTCAACGCGGAAACGCGCACGCTCACAGGCATCGGCGAGCTGGATCGTGTGCTGGGCGGCGGCCTGGTGGATGGTTCGGTGGTACTGATCGGCGGCGACCCCGGCATTGGTAAATCGACGCTGTTGCTGCAGATGCTCGGCACACTGGGTGCACAGCTGCCCAGCGTCTATGTCACCGGCGAAGAATCGCTGGCGCAGGTGGCCTCGCGCGCGCAGCGCCTGGATCTGCCGCTGGCGCCACTGCATGCGCTGGCCGAGACCTGCATCGAACGCATCATCGAGCAGGCGCTCAGCAGCCGTCCGCGGGTGCTGGTGATCGACTCCATCCAGACCATCTGGACGGAGCTGCTCACCGCGGCGCCGGGTTCGGTCAGCCAGGTGCGCGAATCCGCCGCCAAGCTCACGCGCTTCGCCAAGGAAACCGGTACGTCGGTGTTCCTGGTGGGGCATGTCACGAAAGAGGGCGGCATTGCCGGCCCACGTGTGCTGGAGCACATGGTGGACGCGGTGCTGTACTTCGAGGGTGAGTCGGGCAGCCGCTTCCGCGTGTTGCGCGCCTTCAAGAACCGTTTTGGCGCGGTGAATGAACTGGGCGTGTTCGCCATGTCCGAAAAGGGGCTGCGTGAAGTGCCCAATCCGTCGGCAATCTTCCTGTCGGCGCACAGCGGGCCGACCTCCGGCAGTGCCGTGATGGTGACGCGCGAAGGCACGCGCCCCCTGCTGGTGGAGGTACAGGCGCTGGTGGACCAGTCGTCGCTGGGCAATCCGCGTCGTGTCGCGCTGGGCCTGGAGCAGAACCGCCTCGCCATGCTGCTGGCCGTGCTGCATCGGCACGGCGGCGTGGCGGCCTATGATCAGGACGTGTTCGTCAACGTGGTGGGCGGCATCCGCGTGCAGGAAACCGCGGCGGACCTTCCGGTGCTGCTGTCCGTGCTTTCATCGCTGCGCGACCGGCCCTTGCCAGAAAAGACCATCGCCTTCGGCGAGGTCGGGTTGTCCGGAGAAATCCGGCCGGTGCCCAATGGCGAGGAGCGCCTGAAAGAAGCGGCGCATCATGGGTTCCAGAAGGCCATCGTGCCCAAGGCGAATGCGCCGAAGAAGGCGAAGGTGGGGGAGATGGAGATTGTCGCGGTGGAGCGCCTGTCGCAGGCGATTGATGCTTGTCGCTGAGCCTTGCTACCTCTTCCCTTCGGGATATGTGGGGGGGGCAGCCATGGATGGCTGCGGCTTTGAGGGGCGAAGAGAGGGTTGAGCCGAGGTGCAAACTGGCCTCACCGTTTCATTCTTTAGTCGTCATCCCGGCGCAGGCCGGGATCCAGTGACTTTGCGTTTGGTCTTCGCCTCGTACGCTTCCGCGATCGGGCCGCTTACGCAGCGGGCGTTTCGACCTTCTGCCGAAGGCCGAGTCACTTTTCTTTTGCTGGCCCAAAAGAAAAGTAACCCAAAGAAAATGGCCTTAAGAGCTCCGGTAGTGTCGTGTGGAATACAAGCCTTGAAGGCCTTGGTATTCGGCACAGCGCGATCTCCTTATTGAGCGGCACGGCTACACCGCAATGCTGTTGTGGTGAGGCGCTCTGCATAGCGTGGAACACATGCCCTGAAGGTTCCGGAGCCCGGATAGCGACAGGCGTCTCGCCTACACACAGCGGCTACACCGCAACGCGCCGTGGCCAAGAGGGCTCAATGCGTCACTCGTGCCACGGAGAACTAGCCGACTCGCATTGCTTTACGTCGCCGGCAACGCCGCAAAATCCGGATGCTTCTCGGCACGCTCCGCAAACGCCTGCACGGTCGGATAAGCCGCCGCATCCACCACATCCGCCACCACGAGCTGCGAGAACCCCCACGCCACGGCGATGGAGATATCAGCCTGTCCTGGCGTGTTGCCGAACAGCCAGCCGTCGACTCCGGCAAGTTCACGTTCCAGTTTTTCGTAGGCCGCGCGCAGCTGCCCCTTCACGCGCGCCATCCATCCTTCATCGCGCTTGTCGGGATCACGCTTGTGCTCATAGACGATCTGCACGCTCTTTTCGCTGGCGGCCAGCGCGATGCCGACCAGGCGCAGGGCACGGGTGTAGTCCGCGCGATCCGTGGGCATCAGCGCACGGCGGCTGCTGTTGGTCTGCGCCCAGTCGATGATCAGGCCCGACTCGGTGAGCAGGCTGCCGTCATCCAGTACCAGCGTGGGAGCCTTGACGAGCGGATTGATGCGCTGGAATTCGTCGAAGTTGCGAAACACCGAGATCGAGCGGTGCTTGAAGGGGATGCCCAGCAACCGCAGCGAAATTGCCGCGCGGCGCACATAGGGCGAGTCGAGCATGCCGATCAGTTCCACGAGAACCTCCGTCAGGAATGGAAGACCACCGTCTTTGCGCCGTTGAGCAGCACGCGGTCGTCGAGATACAGGCGCAGTGTGCGGGCCAGTACGCGCCGTTCGATGTCGCGGCCGATACGGATCAGGTCTTCCGGCGTATCGGCATGGGTCACGCGTTCGATGTCCTGCTCGATGATCGGGCCTTCGTCCAGTTCGGCGGTGACGAAGTGCGCCGTTGCACCGATCAGCTTCACACCACGGCGGTGCGCCTGATGATACGGCCGCGCACCCTTGAAGCCGGGCAGGAAGGAATGGTGGATGTTGATGCAGCGCCCGGCCAGCTTTCGCGCCAGCTCGTTGGACAGGATCTGCATGTAGCGCGCGAGCACGACGAGGTCCGTGCCGGATTCGTCGATCAGCCGCGTAAGTGCCGCTTCCTGGTCGGTGCGGCTGCGGTGGTCCACCGGCAGGTGGTGGAAGGGAATGCCGTCCAGGTCGAGGTGGCGATAGGTCTCGCGCGGATGGTTGGCCACCACGCCGGCAATGTCCATCGGCAGCTCGCCGATGCGCCAGCGATAGAGGATGTCCGCCAGGCAATGATCGAACTTCGACACCAGCAGCATCACGCGACGGCGCTGCCCGCGATCGCGCAGCGTCCACTGCATGGCGAACTGTTTGGCAAACGCGTCGAAACCTGCCTCTAGCGCGGCGAGGTCACGCTCGGTGTCCTCGAACACCAGGCGCATGAAGAACCGACCGGTTTCCGCGTCGCCGAACTGCTGGGCCTCGAGAATGTTGCCGCCTTGTCCCGCCAGGTGGTTGGACACCGCCGCCACGATGCCGGCACGGTCGGGACAGGAGAGTGTCAGAACGAACTGGCCGGTCGCGGTCATGGCGTGCGGTGGAGTATCAGTTCCAGCACGGCCTTGGTGCCGAAGAAGGCGAGCAGCAACACGCCCATGCCCACCAGCGTAAGGTTCACGGCGCTGCGTCCGCGCCAGCCATGCCGCCAGCGGCCGTAAAGCAGAGTGCCGAATACCACCCACGCGATGATCGACAGCACGGTCTTGTGCATCAGATGCTGGCCGAACAGGTTGTCCACGAAGAGCACGCCGGTGAGCAGCGTGAGCGTGAGCAGCAGGAAACCCGCGCCGATGAGCCGGAACAACAGTGTCTCCGTCAACGTCAGCGGCGGCAGCGCGCGCAGCCATGGCCCGAACTGGCGATGGCGCAGGGCGCGTTCCTGCACGGCGAGCAGGATGGCCAGCGCAGCCGCAATGGACAGCACGCTGAAGGCGAACAACGCCACCGTGACGTGCAGCTTGATCTGCCATTCCAGCGCCAGGGGCGTGGTGACCGGTGCCGCGAACGTATCCAGCGCGAGCAGCAGCGCGGTGAGCGGGAAGACGATGACGCCTAGCGCCGCCACCGGGCGCCAGATGTTCACCACCAACGTCAGCGCGGACACCACGCAGGCCACCAGCGATAGCGCGGAAAAGAAGTGCAGGTCCAGCGAGCCGCGATGCACGCTCAGCAGCGTACCCGCGTGGATCGCCACGGCCGTGCCCGCCAGCAGCAGGGCCGAGCGGTTCAACGGCTGCCCGCCGCTCAACAGCGGCCGGGCCAGGGCCGTCGCTGCGGTGAGGTAGAGCACGATGGCGAGCAGGGCGAAGAAGACGAGGGCGGCCATAGCGGGCGAGTGTGGCATAGCCCCCGAACCGGCGGGAGGGGTGAAGCGACGCGCTGTCGGCGCCGTCACAGCAGGGTTGGGTGGCCCTGGCGCGCCCTGGATGTTGAGGGCCTCACGACCCGGCCCCATTCCCCGGTTATAATCAGCCCTTTTCCGCCCATCGGCCCGGTCCATGTTCGAGTCCCTCAGCCAACGCCTCTCCGCCACCGTCAACCGCCTGCGCGGCCGTGGTCGCCTGACCGAGGAAAACATTCGCGAATCGCTGCGTGAAGTGCGCATCGCCCTGCTGGAGGCCGACGTGGCCCTGCCGGTGGTGCAGGCGCTCATCGAGCGGGTGAAAGTGCGCGCGGTCGGCCAGGAGGTGCTCAAGAGCCTCTCGCCGGGCCAGGCTCTGGTGAAGGTGGTCAGCGACGAGCTGACGGCCGTCATGGGCACCGCCAACAGCGAGCTCAACCTTGCCCAGCAGCCGCCGGCCGTCGTGCTGATGGCGGGCCTGCAGGGTGCCGGCAAGACCACTACCGTTGCCAAGCTGGCGCGCTTCCTCACGGAGCGCAAGAAGAAAAAGGTGATGGTGGTGAGCTGCGACGTCTATCGTCCGGCCGCCATCGAACAGCTGCGCACGCTGGCCGAGCAGGTAGGCGTGAAGTTTTTCCCGTCCGAAGCGGGGCAGAACCCGGTCGATATCGCCAAGAACGCCATCGCCGCCGCGCGCCGCGAAGTGGTCGACGTGCTGTTGGTCGACACCGCCGGCCGCCTGCACGTGGACGAGGCGATGATGGCGGAGATCAAGGCGCTGCACGCCGCGATCACGCCGGTCGAAACGCTTTTCGTGGTCGACTCCATGACCGGCCAGGACGCGGCCAACACCGCCAAGGCCTTCGCCGAAGCGCTGCCGCTCACCGGCGTCGTGCTGACCAAGACCGACGGTGATGCGCGTGGCGGTGCCGCGCTCTCGGTGCGCTATGTCACCGGCCGTCCGATCAAGTTCCTCGGCGCGGGCGAGAAGACCGACGCGCTCGAGCCGTTCCACCCGGATCGCGTCGCGCAGCGCATCCTCGGCATGGGCGACGTGCTGTCGCTGGTGGAGGAGGTGGAGCGCAAGGTCGACCACGAGAAGGCGCAGAAGCTGGCCGAGAAGGTCATCAAGGGCAAGCGCTTCGATCTCAACGACATGCGCGACCAGCTCGAGCAGATGACCAACATGGGCGGCCTGGCCGGCCTGATGGACAAGCTGCCCGGCGTGTCGGCACTGCCGGATAACGTGAAAT
This sequence comes from Dyella japonica A8, assembly GCF_000725385.1. Taxonomy (NCBI): domain Bacteria; kingdom Pseudomonadati; phylum Pseudomonadota; class Gammaproteobacteria; order Lysobacterales; family Rhodanobacteraceae; genus Dyella; species Dyella japonica. The sequence goes on from NZ_CP008884.1 coordinate 2,245,520, forward strand.
CCAAGGTCAACGACGGTGAGATCAAGCGCATGGTCGCGATCATCCAGTCGATGACCAAAAAGGAACGCCGTCACCCGGATCTGCTCAATGGCTCGCGCCGCGCCCGTGTGGCACGCGGTTCGGGCGTGCAGCCGGCTGACGTCAACCGCCTCCTGAAGCAGTACATGCAGATGGAGAAAATGATGTCCAAGCTGTCCAAGGGCGGCAGCAAGGGCCTGCTGCGCCAGATGCGCGGTGCCATGAAGGGCATGGGCGGCATGGGCGGTGGTTTCCCGCCGATGCGCTGAGACTGAACGGGCCGGCCGCCGATTTTGGCCGGATCTGTTTGTCAGCTCTTCCTTTTTCCCCAAAATTCATTAAAATGTCGCGTTCACCGCGCACCGCAGTGTGCGTGCTGCCGGCATTCCGGCAACTCTGGAGCTTTTACTTATGGTCAAGATTCGTCTTTCGCGCGGCGGCGCCAAGGGCCGTCCGTTCTACCACATCGTCGTCACCGACCAGCGCAACAAGCGCGATGGCCGCAACATCGAGAACGTGGGCTTCTACAACCCGGTCGCTTCGGGCAAGGACAAGCGCCTTGAGCTGAACGTCGTCCGCGTGCAGGAGTGGATCGGCAAGGGTGCGCAGATGAGCGACAAGGTCGCCGCCCTCGTCAAGGAAGCCGGCAAGCAGCAGGCTGCCTGAGCATGACGGCAGCCGGCCGGCGCGTCCTGGTGGGACGCATCGTCGGGCTGTACGGCGTGCAGGGCTGGGTCAAGCTTGAATCCTGGACCGAGCCCCGCACGCGGATCTTCACCTACCAACCCTGGCTGCTGACTTCGGCGCCGGGTGTGGAGACGGAGGTCACGGGAATAAAGGGTCGTCCGCAGGGCAAAGGGCTGGTCGCCCAGCTGCCTGGCGTGGATGACCGGGATGCAGCCATGGCGTTGGTGGGACAAGACATTTACGTCTCCCGCGACCTGCTGCCGCCCCCCGGCAAGGATGAGTACTACTGGGTCGATCTCGAAGGTCTCGAGGTCGTCACCACGGAAGGCGTGGCACTGGGTCGGGTCAGTCACCTGTTCGCGACCGGAGCCAACGACGTCGTGGTGGTAAAGGACGGTACGCGCGAGCGGCTGATTCCTTTCATCCAGGGATCTTTCGTGCGTTCGGTGGACTTGTCCGGTGGGCGCATGGTGGTGGACTGGGATCCTGAATTCTGAGCGCGACCAGCGCTGCCAAACAGGTTTGAGGATCTATGCGCATTGATGTCGTCACGCTGTTTCCCGACTTCATGCGCCAGTGTGCTTCGGTCGGCGTGGTCGGGCGGGCGCAGCAGCGGGAACTGCTTCAGGTGGAAACCTGGAACCCGCGTGATTTCGCCACCGACAATTACCGTACTGTGGACGGCCGCACCTGCGGCGGCGGGCCCGGGATGGTGATGCTGATTCAGCCTTTGCGTGATGCCCTCAAGGCAGTGCGCGAGGCGGCACCGGAACCGGTGCATGTGATTTACCTCAGCCCGCAAGGAGCGAGGCTGACGCAGGGCAGGGTGGAAGCGCTGGCGAAGCTGCCGCGCATCGCCTTGCTCTGTGGGCGTTACGAAGGTGTGGACGAGCGTCTGCTGGCGCACGAGGTCGACGAGGAGCTCTCCATCGGCGATTATGTGCTGTCCGGCGGTGAGCTGGGTGCGGCAGTGATCATCGATGCCGTGGGCCGCTTGCAGGACGGTGCGTTGAATGACGCGGCGTCGGCGCAGCAGGATTCGTTTTCGGACGGACTGCTCGATTGCCCGCACTATGCGAAACCGGTGCATGACGCACTGGGCGACGTGCCGGACGTATTGCTCTCCGGTGACCATGCGGCCATTCGCCGTTGGCGCCTGAAGCAATCACTGGGACGGACCTGGTTGCGGCGTCCCGACCTTTTGGCGCAGCGCGCGCTGGATGCAGAATCCCGTGCGCTGTTGGATGAATTCCGCCGCGAGCATGCTCAGCAGACGCGGCACGACGATATGGCCCATTAAGGGCACAGTGAACAGACAGGTGTTGCCATGAACAAGATCATCGAACAGTTCGAAGCCGAGCAGATCACCCGCCAGCTGCCGGAATTCGGCCCTGGTGACACCGTGGTGGTCAACGTGAAGGTGAAGGAAGGTAACCGCGAGCGCGTCCAGGCGTTCGAGGGTGTCGTCATCGCCAAGCGTAGCCGCGGCCTGCATTCGGCCTTCACCGTGCGCAAGATTTCGCACGGCACCGGCGTGGAGCGCGTGTTCCAGGCTCACAGCCCGGCCATCGACTCGCTGGAAGTGAAGCGCAAGGGCAAGGTGCGTGGCGCCAAGCTGTACTACCTGCGCAACCTGGAAGGCAAGGCTGCCCGCATCAAGGAAGACGTCGCTGCCGTCTCCGCTGCCAAGGCTGCCAAGAAGGCTGCCGCCGAGTAATTCGGGCGCCTTTTATCGGTTTGATGAAAACCCCGCGGAGCGATCCGCGGGGTTTTCTTTTGTGGCTTGGTGTTGGCTTTGGCTCTCTCTTGGCCCGTGGGGCGTGCGGGGAGTAGCCATGGATGGATGCGGTTTTAGAGCGGCAAGAGAGGGAGGGGATAACCTATCCTCACCGGTTCACACACACCGTCATCCCCGCGAAAGCGGGGATCCAGTGACTTTGCTCTCGGCCTTCGGTTGCTGTGATACGGCGACCTGGCTCGCCTACGCGGCGGGCGTTCCGGCCTCCTGCCGGAGGCCGGGTCACTTTTCTTTGCTTGCCCAAAGAAAAGTAACCCAAAGAAAGGGCCCCCCGGATGAGGCGCCTATCGGGCTACGCCCGATAGGTACGCGGTCGGGTTCCGGGCTTTTCGACGGGGCATCCTGCCCCGACGAAAAGTGCCTGGCATCCTTGCCAGGCACCCCTGCGGGGCCTGATCTCCACCCTCCCGCCGCCTCATACGGGGCCCGGGAAGATCAAGAGCCAAGGCTGACGGCTCGTGCCGCTGCGCGGCACGTCGCGGCGTGGCGCATGGCGGTCCGTTCGACGTGGCGGACGCCTCCTTGCGGGAGCGCACCCTGTGCGCGACAGCGGCGTCTCGTGGTTACCGCTCCGTTAGGTTGTCGCGCACAGGGTGCGCTCCCACAGAAAAGCGCGCGGTCGTGCGGGTCCCGTCTACGCCAAAGCGAAGCGAGGCTCCGCTTTAAGTCCTCATCGCCATGGCGCGTTGCGAAGCGCTTGGAAGTACCCGCTGTGTAGAGGCGGAGGTGACCAAGCAACAACTTGCCTCAGGTGCTCGGGCTTATCCCCACAGAATGCTGCCAGCCTTGGCTCTAGAGGCCATTTTCTTTGGGTTACTTTTCTTTTGGGCCAGCAAACGAAAAGTGACTCGGCCTTCGGCAGAAGGTCGAAACGCCCGCTGCGTAAGCGGCCCGGTCGCGGCAACGTCCGAGGCGACAACCAAACGTGGCCGCTACTGGATGACCAGCCATGCGGCTGTTGAAAAGCGCCTCCGGCCCTTGCCCCCTTTTCGGGGTGCGCCGGGATGACGGTGCCTATGAGGCGGTGGGGCCATATTGGAAAAGCCGCTCTGCGGGGCGTTCAGCGACGCAAGCCTAGCGATGCGAAACGCGCTTCGCGCTTACCCGATCCGCCCCTTTTCGAGGCGCACAAAAATGCCAAGCCGCATGAAGCCAAAAGGCGACGTTGCTCCCCCGTAGGGCAGCGCGCCCTATCACGTCAACCGCTGCGGCTCCTGCAGGAAATTGCCCTGCACGAAATCCACGCCACAAGCGAACAGCAGCGACGTGCTCGCCGCATCCTCCACCCACTCGGCAATCGTCTGTTTCTTCAGTTCGCGCGACTGGCGGCAGATCTCCGCCACCCTCCTCTGGCTCTCCTGCTGCTGGGGCAGGTCGGCCATGTAGCTGCGATCGATCTTCAGATAGTCCGCGCTGATGTGGTTGAGCAACTGGAAGGAGTTCAGGCCTGAGCCGAACTGCTCCAGCGCGAACTGGCCGCCGAGTTTCTGCCACGCCTGCACGAATTCCTGTGCGGGGCGCAGTGAGGTAACCACCTTGCTCTCGGTCATTTCCAGCACCAGCTGGCCGTGCTTGAGCGCAGCCTGGCGAAGGCGCTCGCCCAGCCAGGGCAGCAGTTCCTTGTCCTCCAGCGAGCCGGCGGTCAGCTTGACGAAGAACGTGGTCGGCGAGCCCATGCGGTCGCGCGCGCGCAGATGTTCGATGGTCTGGTTCAGCACCCAGCGGTCGATGGCTGGCGTCAGGTTGTGCTTTTCTGCGATGGGCATGAAGAAGCCCGGCAGCACCTCGCCCTGCGGGCCATTGAGGCGCAGCAGGATCTCGGAGAACTCGCCGTCGGCATCCTGCAGGCTGATGGTCTGCTGGTGATAGAGGACGAAGTCGTTCTGGGTGAGCGCCTGTTTGATCACGCTCAGCCAGTAACGCTCGCGTTCCTCGTCGGCCTTCTCGCGCGCAGCGGGGTCGTGCAGGTCGTTGCGGTTGCCGCCCTGGCTTTGCGCGTTGCGCAGCGCCTGGCTGGCCTGGTTGAGCAGCAGCTCGGTGTTGGCGTTGCGCTCGCCGAGCAGGCTGCCGCCGATGCTGGTGGTGATGGTGATGGAGCGCGAGCCGAGGTCGAAGATGCCCCCGGCGATAGCCTGCTGCAGGCCGGCGATCCACTGCTTGATGCCGTCGTCGTTGCGGGTGTGCAGCAGCACGCCCACGGTGTGCTCCGCCAGCAGGCCGGCGGTGTCGTGGGCGGTGAGTTGCCCCTCCACGCGATTGGCGAAGGCGGCCAGCAGCTCGTCAGCCTTGGACAGGCCGACGCCGGCCACGATGCTTTGCCAGTTGTCCGGCTCGATCAGCAGCAAGGCCTGGCCCTTGGTGCCCTGCGAGGCCGCGGCGACGGCTTCGTCGATGCATTCCAGCATGCGTGCGCGGTTGAACAGGCCGGTGACGGCGTCGCGCTGCAGCTGCTCGATGACGCCGGTGTCCACCTTCTGCCGGCGGAACACCACCTGCAGGCAGGGTTCGCCTTCGAACATGGCGTGGGCGAACTCAACGCCCGCCTTGAACGTGGTGGCGTCGGCCCGGCGCGCCTGCAGCTCGATCACGCCCGTGGGCTTCTCGCCCTTGGATAGTCCCTTGAGCGTGTTCTTGAATTCGTCGGCGTCGTTGGGGCCGATCATGTCAAGCACGGGCAGGCCAAGCAGGTCGTCGAAATCGGCATAGCCGAAGGTGTCGAGATAGGCCTGGTTGGCGCGCACGTGCATGCCTTCGTGCACATAGGCGATGGCGTCGGTGGACGAGTCCAGCAGCGCATCGCAGCGACGCTCCGACTCGCGCAGCGCCGCTTCCAGCCGGCGCACCTGGCGGCGCATGTTGAGCGAATCGAATTCCCGCTGGATCACCGCCATCAGCTGCTTGGGTTGCGGACGCAGCGCCACGCTGCGCGCGCCGTTGACGAACAGCTCGGTGATGGTCGCATTGTCCGCCTGGCTGACCAGCGCGATGAGCGCCAGGTCGCGGCCATGCGCGTCAAGCATGCGCGACACTTCGCGCAGTTCGAGCGTGCCGACGGAGGGGTCGAACAGGACGATGTCGGGGCCCAGTTCGTCGAGGGCGGCGGTGATCTGTTCGGCGCTGGTGGCGCGTGCCGGCCGGACGGCTATGCCGCTGTTGCGCAGCAGGCTGATGATCTGTTCCGCGTCTTCGACTGACTTCTCGATGAAAAGGATCTTGATGACCTGGTCAGTTTTCATGGGCTCGCTGGACTATCCGTGGTGCGCCGCTGCTGAACCTGAGATGACAGGAGGCGGGCCATCCGTGGTTTTTAGCGGATTCCGCCGGCGGCTGCCAGCAGAAATGTTCCGGGAGTGACGGAGCCCACAACTGTACCGTGGCTCTGTTACACCGGTCGCTTCGAGGGTTCGCCGCCGACTTCGCGGACCAGTCTGGGTACGAGGTAGCCGGGCAGGCGGTGCCGGACGGCTTCCACCAACGCCTGGGCGCGGGCGTCGTCGACCTCGAAATGCGCCGCGCCTTGCACGCGATCCAGCTGGTGCAGGTAGTAGGGCAGCACGCCAGCGGCGAACAGGCGCTCGGACAGGGCGGCCAACACGCCGGCATCGTCATTGATGCCGCGCAGGAGCACCGACTGGTTGAGCAGGGTGGCGCCGGCATCGCGCAGGCGGGCGCAGGCGGCATCCACGCTGGCATCGAACTCGTTGGCGTGGTTGGCGTGCAGCACCACCACCTTCTGCAGCGGCAGGGCGTCGAGCCAGCGGACGAAGGCGTCGTCGATGCGCTCGGGCAGCACCACCGGCAGGCGCGTATGGATGCGCAGGCGGGTGACGTGGGGAATGTCGCCCAGGCCCTGGGTGAGCTCCTCCAGCTTGGCGGTGGTCAGCGAGAGCGGGTCGCCACCGGACAGGATCAGCTCGCGGATGGAGCTGTCCTGGCGCACGTGCTCCAGCGCCTTGCGCCACTGGCCCGCGGCGGCCATTTCCTCGCCATAGGGAAAATGGCGGCGGAAGCAGTAACGGCAATTGATCGCGCAGCTGCCGCTGGCGATCAGCAGGGCCCGGCCCTCGTACTTGTGCAGCACGCCTTGGGCGGGGCGGGCCGCCAGGTCGCCCACCGCGTCCAGGCCGAAGCCCGGCACCACATCCTCTTCAGCCAGCTGGGGCAGGGCCTGCAGGAGCAGGGGATCCTGCGGGTCACCCTGGCGCATGCGCGCCACGAAGCCCCGCGGCACGCGCACGGCGAAACCGGCATCCCCCGGGGGAAGGCGGTCGGCCAGGTGCTCCAGCCCCACCAGGGCCAGCAGCTCGCACGGGTCCGTCACGGCCTCGCGCCAGAGCGCGCGCCAGTCGGGACCTGGCGGAGATAGGCGGGCGGCGTGGCTTGCGGTTATCATAGTGGGTCTTGAATCGGGCCCTGGGGCCCGGTGAAAACCCTATTCTAGCCGCCTCCCCGCGGCATCACACCTGGAGTGCAGCACATGGCCACCGCCGGTCTCAACGACGTCAAGAAGGGTATGAAGATCCTTCACAACAATGACCCGTGGGTCATTACCGACGCCGACTTCATCAAGCCCGGCAAGGGTCAGGCGTTCACCCGCATCTTCATCCGCAACCTGAAGAACGGCCGCACCACCGAGCAGACCATGAAGTCCAGCGACTCCTTCGAGGTCGCCGACGTCGTCGATACCGATATGCAGTACCTGTACTCCGACGGCGAGTTCTGGCACTTCATGCACCAGGAAAGCTTCGAACAGCACCAGGCCAGCAAGGCCGGCATGGGTGATGCCGTGAAGTGGCTGAAGGGCGAGGAAGAGTGCGTGGTCACGCTGTTCAACGGCGAGATCATCACGGTGCAGGCGCCGAACTTCGTCGAACTGAAGATCACCGAAACCGATCCGGGCCTGCGTGGCGACACCTCGGGCGGCGGCGGCAAGCCGGCCACGCTGGAAACGGGCGCGGTGGTGCGCGTGCCGCTGTTCGTCAGCACCGACGAAGTGATCAAGGTCGACACCCGCACGGGCGAATACGTCAGCCGCGTCGGCAAGTGACGCATTGGCCCGCGCGCTTGCGCGCGGCTTGCCAATGCGTCATCCCGGCGAAGGCCGGGATCCAGTGAAATATGTTGTGCGAAGCACGCGAATTCTTCTTCGCACAACCCGATGCAAAGTCACTGGATTCCCGCCTCCGCCGGAATGACGATCTAAAAATCGTCACGCCAGCAGGCAACCATGGGGCGGCCACCGCAAGGTGATCCGCCCCATGTCGTATCCAACACAAGAAAAAAGCGAGCCAACGGATGAGCCAGAACGCCCCGCAAACCATCGACCTCCTGATCGAAGCGCGCTGGATCGTGCCGGTGGAGCCGCACGGTATCGTGCTTGAGCACCATGCTGTGGCCGTCGACAAGGGCGCCATCGTGGCGCTGCTGCCCCAGGCCGACGCGCGTGCCGCCTACGCGCCGCGTGAGCGCGTGGCGTTGGGCGAGCATGTGCTGATCCCCGGCCTCGTCAACACGCACACGCACAACCCGATGACCCTGCTGCGCGGCCTTGCCGACGATCTGCCGCTGATGGTGTGGCTGCAGAAGCACATCTGGCCGGTGGAGGGTCAGGTGATCGGGCCGGAGTTCGTGCGCGATGGCGTGGAGCTGGCGGTGGCCGAGATGATCCGCGGCGGCACCACCTGCGCCAACGAGAACTACTTCTTCCCCGATGTCATTGGCGCCACCTATCGCCGCATGGGGTTCCGCGCCGTGGTTGGCCTGCCGGTGATCGAGTTCCCTACCGCCTGGGCGAAGACGCAGGACGAATATTTCGACCGTGCCATCGAAGTGCACGACAGCTTTCTCGGCGATGCACTGGTGAGCACCTCGTTCGCGCCGCATGCGCCGTACACCGTGTCGGACCAGAGCTTCGAGCGCATCCGCGTGCTGGCCGACCAGCTCGACATCCAGGTGCACCTGCACACACACGAAACCGCGCATGAAGTGGAAGAAGAGAAGGCCAAATCCGGCCTGCGTCCGTTCCAGCGCCTGCAGAAGCTGGGCCTGGTCAACGACCGCCTGATCGCCGTGCACATGACCCAGCTCACCGATGCGGAAATCGAGGCCTGCGCGGAAGCCGGCGTTTCGGTGGTGCATTGCCCCGAGTCCAACCTCAAGCTGGCCTCGGGCTTCTGCCCGGCCGAAAAGCTGCGCAAGGCCGGCGTGAACGTCGCCATCGGTACCGACGGTTGCGCATCCAACAACGACCTGGACATGTTCGGCGAAATGCGCACCGCGGCGCTGCTGGCGAAGGCGGTGGCCGGCGATGCCGCTGCGTTCGACGCGGCTTACGCGCTGCGCGCGGCCACGCTCAACGGTGCGCGTGCCATGGGTCTGGAAGACCGCATCGGCTCCATCGAGGCGGGCAAGCAGGCCGACCTTGCCGCCGTGCGCCTGTCCGATCTGGAAACGCAGCCGCTGTTCCACATCGCGTCGCAGCTGGCGTATGCCACGGGTCGCCATCAGGTCACCGATGTGTGGATCAACGGCGTGCGCAAGCTGACCGGTCGCGTGCTGACCGATATCGACACCGATGCCGTGCTGGCCAAGACACACGCTTGGCGCGAGCGCATCGCGGCGATCGACGCGGGCTGAGGACACCGACATGAACCGTTATCTCGTCATGGCCATGCGCCGCCCGGGCTTCGATCCGGCCGTCGTGCAGCCGCACAAGGATTTCCTGCAAGGCCTACGAGCGGGAGGCCGGCTGGAAATGTCCGGGGGCTTCAGTGACCAGTCCGGCGGTGCCTACCTCATGCTGGCTGCCGACATGAGCGAGGCGCTGTCCATCGCACACCAGGACCCGGCCCACATTAGTGGCGGCTGGGATATCACGGTCTACGAATGGAACGCGCGCTAAGCTGCGCCCACGTTCCGAAGGATGCTTTCGATGCAAGCCGCAACCAATGTCAGTCCCGAGGAAATCGCACGCTTCGGCAAGCTTGCCGCGCGCTGGTGGGATCCGGATGGCGAGTCCCGCCCGCTGCATGATCTCAATCCGGTCCGCGCTTCGTATGTGGCCGATCGCGTGAACCTGCGCGACGCGCGCGTGGCCGACGTCGGCTGCGGCGGCGGCCTGCTCAGCGAGGCGCTGGCCAAGGCGGGCGCACACGTGACCGGCATCGACCTGGGCGAGAAGGTGATCGAAATCGCACGCCTGCACATGCACGAGTCGCGACTGGAAAACCCGAGCCTCGATATCGACTACCGCGTGCAGTCGTCCGCCGAGCTGGCTGCCGCCGAACCGGAAAGCTTCGACGCCGTGTGCTGCATGGAGCTGATCGAGCACGTGCCCGATCCGGCCGCCCTGGTGGGCGATCTCGTCCGCATGGTGAAGCCGGGCGGCCTGGTGGTGATGTCCACGCTCAACCGCACGCCGGCAGCGTTCGGTGCCGCCATTCTTGGCGCCGAATACATCATGCGCATGCTGCCGCGTGGCACGCATCACTACGCGCAGTTCCTCAAGCCGTCGGAGCTGGGGCGCCTGATGCGCCACGCCGGGCTGGAAGTCGACGACGTCTCCGGTCTTGGCTACAACCCGCTCAACCGCAAGGCGTGGCTGAGCCGCGTCACCGCCGTGAACTATCTGATCAGCGCACGAAAGCCCGCATGAAGTCCTTTCCACAGAACGTCCAGGGCGTGCTGTTCGATCTTGACGGCACCTTGCTCGACAGTGCCCCCGATCTCTACGCCGCGTTGAAAACGCAGTGCGAGGAAATGCAGGTAGCGGTGCCGTCGTATGCGATGGTGCGCGAGGTGGTGTCGCGCGGTTCACGGGCCATCCTGCGTTGCGCTTTTCCCGATCTCGATGACGAGGCGCTGATGGAATACGTGCCGCGCTATCTGGAGCTTTACCAGGCCGTCATGGCCGAGCACACGCGCCCCTTCGATGGCATTGACGAGCTGCTTTCGTCGCTCGAAGCGCAGGGCATCGCCTGGGGCGTGGTCACCAACAAGCCCGGCTTTCTCACCGACGAACTGCTGGTGCGCATCGGCTGGATGTCACGTGCCGTCGCCGTCGTGTCGGGCGATACCCTGCCGGTGAAGAAGCCCGATCCGGCGCCGGTGTTGCTGGCGTGCGAGCGCGCCGGCCTCGATCCGTCGCGTTGCCTGTTCGTGGGTGACGACCGTCGTGACGTGATGGCCGGTGCGGCCGCCGGCATGTACACCGTCGCCGTGCGTTGGGGTTACCTCGATGGCGGCGATCCGCACCAGTGGGGCGCGGACCTGGTGGTGGATCACCCGGCCGATCTCACCAGCCGCCTGAAGGTGGCGGCATGAGCGGCACGGCGCTGCAGAGCTATATCGACAAGTGGCTGGCCGTGCAGCCGCAGCAGCGCATCGCCCTGGCGTTCGTTGACCAGAACGCCTATCCCGGCCATATCGCGCTGGCAGCGCTTGAGCAGGAACTGCTCGGCGCGGCCTACGGCATCCGCGAGCCGCACGTGGCGGCCACCAAGCTCAACTGGTGGGCGGAAGAGTTGTCCGGCGCGGCGGCCAGTGGCGGTCGCCACCCGCTGACGCAGGTCCTGTTTGACGACGATCGCGCCCATGCGATCCCGGCCGAGCACTGGGTCGCCCCGGTGCTGGCCGCCATGGGGCAGCTGGAAGAGGGCACGGCGGCCGACTTCCCGGCTCAACTCGCCGCCGGTTCGCTGCTGCATGGCGCCATCGCCGACCTGGAAACCACCTGGTGGTTTGGCGACAAGGCATCCAGCGAGCGCGCGACGCGCGTGGCGACCTTGTCTCACCTGTTGTATTCGCTGCTGCGACTGGAAGAAGACGCCGACCGCGACCGGCTGGCGCTGCCGATGTCGCGCCTGGCCAAGTTCGGGGTGAGCCGCAATGCATTACGCGAGGCGAGCGCCGCACGTAACGACGCCATCCGCGCCCAGCTGGACGACCTGCATCAGGCCTGGCGCGAGGCCGACAAACTGCCGGGGCCGTTGAGCGCCTTCCGTGGGCTGGAATCCCGGTTGGGCAAGGCCTTGGTGGCCAAGGCGCGCAAGGCTGCGGACCCGCTCGACGTGCTGCGCAAGGGGCAGGGGCGGCAGGGGCCTGGCGTGGCCTGGCAGGCCTGGCAGGCTGCCCGCGCTTGGCGCAGCAAGCTTGATTGAACGAGGCCGGGACGCAGCGTTTCCCCCACGCCACTATTGCGAGGCACCCCGGCTGCCCCAAGATTGAGGTCTCCCGCGCGCCCATGGCGCCAGCCGGATTCACAGGATTCACCCATGTACACCGAGGAAAACACCGCCCGCCTGCTTCCTGACGTGGCAGTCCATGCCCAGCCGCACCTGGTTGGCGAACTGGATTGGGTCGGCATGGACGGCATCGAAGTGCCCGTCCGTTTCGACGCCGGCGATGGCGACGTGCAGCGTGCCAGTGCGCGCGTCGGCGCCTTCGTCAACCTGCGCCGTCCCGACAAGCGCGGCATCCACATGTCGCGCCTGTACCTGCAGGTGGAGCAGGCGCTGAGTACGCAGACCTTGAGCACGGCAACCTTGCGCGACCTGCTGCGCGGTTTCCTGGACTCGCACAAGGATCTCTCCGATCGCGCCTGCCTCAGCATCCGCTTTGAGCACCTGGTGCGCCGTCCCGCGCTGCGCAGCGCCAACAGCGGCTGGCGCTCGTACCCGGTGACCATCGAAGCGAGCATGATCGGCGAGGAGCTGCTGTTGGAGTTCGGCACGGAGATCGTCTATTCCTCCACCTGTCCCGCCTCCGCCGCGCTGTCGCGCCAGCTGATCCAGGACCAGTTCGCGAAGGACTTCGATGCTGGCAAAGCGGTCGAGCACGCTGCCGTGCTGGCCTGGCTGGGCAGCGAGAAGGGCATTGTGGCCACGCCGCATGCACAGCGCAGTGTCGCTCGTCTGCGCGTGCGTCCGGCGGAAGGCGCGGCGTTCAACCTCATCGACCTAATCGACGTCACCGAGCAGGCGCTGGGTACGCCGGTGCAGACTGCGGTGAAGCGCGAGGACGAACAGGCATTCGCGCTCGCCAATGGCGGCAACCTGATGTTCTGCGAGGATGCGGCCCGCCGCATCCAGAAGGCCCTGGACGCCGATAAGGCACTGAGCGATTTCCACATCCGCGTGGAGCACCAGGAAAGCCTGCACCCGCACGATGCCGTCGCGTACGCCAGCAAGGGCGTCGAGGGCGGCTACGCAGGCAAGGGCTGCGCCTGAGCCCGTCCCCTATCGCCGCCTGCTAGCATGATGAAAGCCCGTGACCGGGCTTTCATCGTCTGGAGATCCGCATGTCGTTCCGTCTTCCCTTGCTGGCCGTCGCCACCGTGTTCGCGTTGTCCGCGTGCTCGATGTTCCACCACCACAAGGAAGAAGCTCCCCAGCCGCCGGTCGCAGCCGCCGCACCCGTGCACCAGGCCCTGATGAAGACGTTGGTGGGCGACGTGCGCTATGACCTGCCGCAGGCGGTGCCGGCCGATGCCGTGCTGATCGTGACGCTGGCGGACGTGAGCCGCCAGGATGTGGCCGCGCGCACCATCGCGGAAGAACGCATCCAGCCGGTGGGCGCCTCGCCGGTGGATTTCATGCTGAGCTACGACCCGGCCGAACTGCGCGACGGCGTGGATTTCGCCATTGGCGTGCGTTTGCAGCAGGGCGACAAGCTGCTTGCCATCAACGACACGCGCACCAGCGTGCTGGGCCGTTCCGGCGAGAACGGCCCGGTGAGCATCACCCTCAAGGCCGTGCCGTAACGGCGCTCACCAGCCTGCTCAATGCGGGCTGGTGCCTACGATGCCGGGCAGCAGCATCGGATCCAGTCGCACCTCGAACCAGTTGAAGCCCCAGTGCACATGCGGCCCGGTGGCGCGACCGGTCATGCCCGCCGCGCCGATCACCTCGCCTTGATGCACGGCCTGCCCAACCGTCACGTCGATCCGTGACAGGTGCAGGAAGTTCGAACTCAGCCCGAAGCCGTGGTCGATGAGCACGGTGCCGCCGGTGAGGTAGAGGTCGGGCTTGGCAAACGTGATCACGCCGTCGGCGGGCGCCTTCACCGGCGTGCCTTGGGGCACGGCGATATCCATGCCCGGGTGCGGTGATTTGGGCGTGCCGTTGAAGACGCGCTGGCTGCCGAAGCGTCCGCTGATGCGCCCCACCACGGGCCAGATAAAGCCCTGCGCGAAACCCTCGCGATCGTCGTCGCGCTTGCGCGCGGCGGCGACCTCGGCCTGTTCGCGCTGGATGCGCGTGGCGATATCGGGTGGCGGGTTCACCGTCTTGGGCGGCACGCCGTTGACGCGTTCCATCGGCCATGCGCGCGGTGTCACGGCGACGCGCGTGGTTTCGCGGCGTCCGTCAGGCAGGGTGAGTACGACCGTGATCGGCCCCTGCTCATCGCGGCTGGCGCCGAACACCAGCATGCCGTCCGAACCAACGCGGACCGGTTTGCCGTTCACCGTGGCGGTGGCGCCTGCCGGCACCGTCGCCGTTACCAGCCCACCTTGGGACATGCTTGGTGGCAGGTCGGCCGCCATGGCGGGCAGGGCGGCCATGCCGAGGGCGAGCCAAAGGCCCGCCCTCCGCGTGAACGTCATCGGGCGAAGGCCAGGCGCTGGCCGCGCACGCCCTGATCCACGTTCTGGCCGTCCCACACGCGCTGGCCGTTGACGAAGGTGGCCGCGATGGAGCTGTTGAAGGTGTATCCCTCGAACGGCGACCAGGCGCACTTGGACAGCACTTCCTCGCGACGCACGGTGTGCGGCTTGTTGGGGTCCACCAGTACCAGATCGGCGGCGTAGCCTTCACGCAGGAAGCCGCGTTCCTTCACGTCGAACAGCGTGGCCGGCGCATGCGTCACGGCTTCCACCACGCGCTCCAGCGTCAGTTGGCCTTCGAACACGCGCTGCAGGGCGGCCTGCAGGGCGAACTGCACCAGCGGCAGACCACCGGGCGCCTTGTCGTACAGCTGGCCCTTCTCTTCGAGGAGATGCGGCGCGTGGTCGGTGGCGAGCACGTCCAGGCGGCCTTCGGCCAGCGCCTTGATGATGGCCTCGCGGTCGGCGGCCGTCTTGATCGCCGGGTTGCACTTGATCAGGAAGCCCAGGCGTTCGTAGTCGCGGTCGTCGAAGTGCAGGAAATGCACGCAGGTTTCCGCGGTGATGCGCTTGCCCTTGACCGGGCCCGGCTCGAACAGCGCCAGCTCGTCCGCGGTGGAGATGTGCAGCACGTGAAGGCGGCTGTTGTGGCGCTTGGCCAGTTCGATGGCCAGGCGGGTGGACTTGATGCAGGCCTCGCGCGAGCGGATCAGCGGATGTTCGCGGGGCGGGATGGCGTCGCCGTATTTCTCGTGCGCCTTGGCGAGATTCACGTCGATCATCGGCGTGTCTTCGCAGTGCGTGATGATGGGCGTGGGGGCGTCGCGGAAAATGCCGTTCAGCACGTCCGGGTTGTCCACCAGCATGTTGCCGGTGGACGCGCCCATGAACACCTTGATGCCGGGGGCGGCGAGCGGATCGAGGCGGCGAATGGCCTCCAGGTTGTCGTTGCTGGCGCCCATATAGAACGCGTAGTTGACGGCGGAGACCTCCGCCGCGCGGGCGTACTTGGCCTCCAGCGTCTCGCGGTCCAGCGCGGGCGGCTTGGTGTTGGGCATCTCCATGTAGCTGGTGATGCCGCCGGCGGCGCAGGCGCGCGATTCGTGGGCGATATCGGCCTTCTGCGTCAGGCCGGGTTCACGGAAATGCACCTGGTCGTCGATCATGCCGGGGAACAGCCACAGGCCGCTGGCATCCACCACCTGCTCGCCGGGGCGGGCGTTCAGGTCGCCGGCGATGGCATCGATGCGCCCGTTCTTCACGCGCAGGTCGGCGTGGAAGCGGCGGCCTTCGTTGACCAGTTCGGCGTTCTTGATCAGCCAGTCAGTGGACATGGGGTTCTCCTGGGGTGCAGCGGCGGAAAGTGAAGTGTTCGGGGACGGGGTCGTGGCCACCCTCGCACAGCGGCTGGCAGCGCAGCAGGCGCCAGCCGGCGAGTGCGCCACCCTTGACCGGTCCGAAGCGCACAATGGCAATCCGTGCATAATCGGAGCAGCTGGGATGGAAGCGGCAGCGCTGACCCAGCAGGGGGCTTAGCCAGCGCTTGTAGAAGCCGAGCAGTAGAAGTATCAGTCGGGTCACGACGGTTTGACGCTGCCGAAACAGTTTGCGGCATGTAGTGTCGCAAGTATTCCAGAAGCGAGGTTGCCGGTGTAAGCCGCTTGGGCTATAACACCCGGCCGCCAAGGCCAAAATGGTGAAGGGATATGGCGAAAACGACGCGTAGTGCGACAGCCACCAAGCCGCAGAAGGGAAAGCCTGCCGGCAAGGTGAAAGACGTCAAGGCAGCCAAGAAGGCCGCTGCCGGGCGTAGTGCGGCCCCGGCCAAGGCCGCTGCTGCAAAGAAACCGGCTGCCAAGAAGGCGCCGGTGAAGAAGGTTGCCGCCGCCAAGAAGCCTGCCGCCAAGAAGGTCGTCGCCAAGGCCCCGGCCAAGAGCGTCGCCAAGAAGGCGGCTCCCAAGCCCGTGGCCAAGAAGGCGGTGCCGGCGAAAAAGCCGGTCGTCGCCAAGAAGATCGAAAAGCCGGTCGCCAAGAAGGTTGCGGCGCCCGCCAAGAAACAACCGCCCAAGTCGGTGACCAAGCCGGTGAAGCCGGCTCCCGCACCGGTAAAGGCGGAGACCAAGGCCGCCCCCGCCAAGGCAGCCAGCGCCGCTCCCGCCAAGCAGCCCGCAGCTGCGCGGCAGGCGGCACCGGCCCCGGTCAAGGCAGCCCCGGTTTCCCCCGCGGCGCCGGCCAAGCCGGCCGCTTCGCCCCTCATGGGCAAGGTGGCCAGTGCGACCGCGCGACATACCCCCATTAAAACTCAGAAAGCCCAGCAGTCCTCGATGAACAAATCTGCAACTCTCGACAATGGCATCACCCGCGAAGACGGCCGTTACGCGCTGCCTTCTACCACGCTGATCGATCTGCCCAAGGGTTATCGCCCCTCGAACGACGAGGAGTACATGAACCCCAAGCATCTCGCCTACTTCCGCAACAAGTTGCGCGAATGGCGTGAACAGCTGGTGGAAGAGTCGCGCCAGACCATGGAGAACCTGCGTGACGAGGTGCGTGACGTGGGCGACGAAGCCGAGCGCGCCACCCGCGAGACCGAAAACTCGCTGGAACTGCGCACGCGCGATCGTTACCGCAAGCTGATCTCCAAGATCGACAAGGCACTGCGCCGCATCGAGGAAGGTCGCTACGGCTACTGCGAGGAAACCGACGAGGAAATCGGCCTGGAGCGTCTCGACGCCCGTCCGATCGCCACCCTGTCGCTGGATGCGCAGGAGCGTCGCGAGCATCTGCAGAAGCAGATGGGCGACTGAACGGTCGTCTCCTTGCCGCTTGCCGCATGAAACAAAGCCCCGCCATGAGCGGGGCTTTGTTTGTTGGCGCCGGATGCCGGCTAACCGCCGCCCGGGATCAGGCCCGCAGCGCCGCCGCCGCGTACGCCTTGATCTTCGCCAGCATGGCGGCCAGGCCGTTGGAGCGGGTGGGCGAAAGATGCTTCGCCAGGCCGATCGCTTCGATGAAGCGCGGCTCGGTGGCGATGATGTCGCGGGCTGAGCGGTCGGAGTACACGCGCAGCACCAGGGCGATCAGGCCCGACACGATGGCGGAGTCGCTGGTGGCCTGGAAGTGGAGCTTGTCGGCGTTGCCGCTGGGCACCAGCCACACCATCGACTGGCAGCCGTGGACGCGGTAGTCCTCGATCTTCAGGTCTTCGGGGAATTCAGGCAGTTGTTTGCCCAGGTCGATCAGGTACTGGTAGCGCTCGGTCCAGTCACCAAAGAAGGCAAATTCGTCGACGATGTCTTGCTGCGCCTGGTCGGCGTTGGGAGTGGCGATGGCATTCATGGGGGCATTATCGCGCGTTTGGCTGTGTGACGCTTTTGCCTAGCCTCCGCTGGGGGGGGAGAGGGGGCGTCATGGATGGCTGCGGCTTTCAGGGGCGAGGGCAGGATTGGGGGGGCAATCTAGCCTTATCGCATCATAAGCGCCGTCATCCCTGCGAAGGCAGGAGGCGCTTTTCAACAGCCGAAGGGCTGGTCACCCAGTGACTTTGCTCTTGGCCTTCGGAGTCGGCGTTTCCGCGACCGGGCCGCTTACGCAGCGGGCGTTTCGACCTTCTGCCGAAGGCCGAGTCACTTTTCTTTTGCTGGCCCAAAAGATCCCACGGGGACTAGCTTCGCGTCGAAAGTAACCCAAAGAAAATGGCCTCTAGAGCTCCGGTAGCACCGTGTTGAATACAAGCCCTGAGGGCCTCGGTATTTGGCACCTCACGATCCATCCGACACACGGTACGGCTACACCGCAACGCACCGATACGCAGAGGGGCTCTGCATGGCGCGGGATACAAGCCCTGAAGGTTCCGAAGCCCGGATGGCGACAGGCGCAACGCCTACGCACAGCGGCTACCCCGCAACGCGCCGTCGCCAAGAGGGCTTAAGGCAGGGAGGCGCTTGGGCAGGCCACAGAGGCCATCGCTTCCGCCGCGCCCCTTTTGGGGAGGGGCGGGGCGAAGGAGGGTGAAGGGGGTGGCTTGATAAGCAGACTGAGCTTTGTATAGCTCAACCCTTGACCACACTCCATCGCGTGCCCTGGGCGCCATCCTCAATGGCGATACCCATCGCCGTCAGTTCCTCGCGAATGGCGTCGGCACGCTTGAAGTCCTTCGCCGCACGCGCAGCGCGGCGCTCTTCCAGCAAAGCCTCGATGCGTGCCTCGTCCACTTCGTTCGCGCCACCGGCCTGCTTGAACCAGCTCTCGGGATCCTGCTGCAGCAGCCCGAGCACTGCGCCTGCGCCAAGCAGGGCGGCCTTGGCTGCCGGGCTGCCGGACTGGCGCGCTTCATCGGCCAGTTGGGACAGCTCTGCAAGCGCCTGCGGCGTATTGAGGTCGTCGCACAATGCGGCCTCAACGGTGGCGGGAATGGGCAGGTGGGTCGTGTCGACGTCGACATCGGCCAGGTCGCGGAGCACGCGGTACCAGCCATCGAGCGTGCTGATCGACTGCGTGATGGCGCCTTCGGACCAGTCCAGCGGCTGGCGGTAGTGGCCGCGCAGCAGCAGCAGGCGCAGGGCTTCGGGCGGATGCTCCTTGAGCAGCTCGTGCACGAGCATCACGTTGCCCAGTGACTTGGACATCTTGCGGCCGCTGAAGGTCAGCATGCCGTTGTGCAGCCAGAAGCGCGCAAAGACCTTGCCGCCGTGGGCGCAGGTGGACTGGGCGATCTCGTTTTCGTGGTGCGGGAACTGCAGGTCGACGCCGCCGGCGTGGATGTCGATGGTATCGCCCAGGTGGGCTTCGCTCATGGCGGAGCACTCGATGTGCCAGCCGGGTCGGCCGCGACCCCAGGGGCTGTCCCAGCCGGGCAGGTCGGGCGTGGAGGGCTTCCACAGCACGAAATCGCCGGGGCTCTTCTTGTACGGGGCCACCTCGACGCGGGCGCCAGCCAGCAGTTCCTCGGGGTCTCGGCCCGAAAGCGCGCCATAGGCCGGGAACGACTCCACCTCGAACAGCACGTGGCCTTCGGCGGCGTAGGCGTGGCCGCTGGCGATCAGGCGCTCGATCATGGTGATGATCTGCGGGATATGCGCCGTGGCGTACGGTTCCACGTCCGGTGGGGCAATGCCCAGCTTCGCCATGTCCTCGCGGTACGCCTGGGCGTAGCGGGTGGTAATGCTCTCGATGCCCACGCCCAGCTGTTGGGCGGCGGCATTGATCTTGTCATCGACGTCGGTGATGTTGCGGGCGTAAACCACGTTGGGATAGTGGCGCCGCAGCAGTTTGGCCAGCACGTCGAACACCACCGGGCCGCGCGCGTTGCCGATGTGCACGTAGTTGTAGACGGTCGGCCCGCACAGGTACATGGTGACCCGGTTGGGGTCGAGCGGGGCGAACGTTTCCACGCGGCGCGTCAGGTTGTTGTGCAGCGAAATCGGCATCGGTCAGGTGGTCCGGACGGTGGGGCCTGCGCCGGGCGGCGCAAGCCAGTCGCGCATCTTAACAAGCCGCGGGGGCAGCCGCAGGCGGCCCGGACTCTCCGAAGCGGCCCGCATGCCGGCCAGAACAGTGCCAAAAGGGGGAGGGGAAGGCCGTTGTCTGCCCGCCTCAGGAATATCTCTAAGCGTTGATTCAGTGTGAATTTGCTGGAATGGATGCTAGAGGCGCAGAGATGCGTCCTCAGTTGCTCCTTGCGGAGGTCGTAATGACCAAGTGGTTGTTCCCCGCGCTGGTGCTGTCCCTGGTGACCACCGGCGTATTTGCGCAGGACGCGCGGTACCAGAATCAAAACGACGACAACACCCACTATGGATGGGCGGATGTGTTGCGCGTCGACCCGGTGTATGGCGTGGCACGTACCGAAGTGCCGCGGCAGGAATGTTATGACCAGCAGGTGGTGCGCCAGACGCCCAGCCAGGGTTCGGCCGCGGGCACCATTCTTGGTGCGGTGGTGGGCGGCGTGCTGGGCAGCACGGTGGGCAAAGGCAATGGCCGTACCGCGGCCACCGTGGGCGGCGCGGTCGTCGGCGGTGCGGTGGGCAACGGCGTCACCCAGTCGGGTGGCGGCGAATACGAGACCACCGAGACCCATTGCCGCCAGGTGAGCGCGGTGAGCGAGCAGCGCCGCATCATGGGTTACGACGTGGAATACCGTTACCGGGGCGAGGTATACCTGTCCCGCCTCAACTACGACCCCGGCGAGCGCCTGCGCGTGAGGGTGAGCGTTTCTCCCGCCGACTGAGATTCCGGCCATCGCCGCCTTCCGGCGGCGATCTGCCGTCCGGGCTTGCCTTTTGCGTCGCTCCTTGTTGCATGGCAGCGAAATTCCCGTCATGATTGAAGTTCAACCACCCGGAACTTTCATGTCCGCAGCCGTCTATACCGCCACTGTCCTCACTAGCGCCCGCATGGCCGCTGGGATGACGTCGCGTGCTCGCCGACCGCTGCTCCGCCAATTGGCCGGGTAGGCTGTCGCACGCGTTTAACGTGCATCGACGACAAAACCCGGCTTACAGCCGGGTTTTTTTGTTTCCGGGATTCGACATTCGACAAGGGCAACTTCCACCATGACGCTCCGCCACTTTCTGACCACCCAGGATTACAGCCGCGCCGAGATCGACGCGTTGCTCGATGAAGCCGCGGCCTTCAAGCGCTCCCCCCGCGGCCAGCAGCTGGCCGGCAAGTCGGTAGCGCTGATGTTCTTCAACCCGTCGATGCGCACCCGCACCAGCTTCGAGCTGGGTGCGTTCCATCTGGGCGGCCACGCCATCGTGCTGGCGCCGGGCAAGGATGCATGGCCGATCGAGTTCGAGGTCGGCACCGTGATGGACGGCGATACCGAGGAGCACATCGCGGAAGTCGCCCGCGTGCTGTCGCGCTACGTGGACCTGATCGCCGTGCGCGCCTTCCCCAAATTCCAGGACTGGAAGGTGGATCGCGAGGACAACGTCATCAAGGCGTTCGCCAAGTACGCCACGGTGCCGGTGATCAACATGGAAACCATCACCCACCCCTGTCAGGAGCTGGCGCACGCACTGGCGCTGAAGGAGCACCTGGGCAACCTGCAGAACAAGAAGTACGTGCTCACCTGGACGTACCACCCCAAGCCGCTCAACACGGCCGTCGCCAACTCCGCGCTGCTGATCGCCACCAAGATGGGCATGGACGTGACCCTGCTGTGCCCCACGCCGGACTACGTGCTCGACGAGCGCTACATGGCCTTCGGCTATCAGAACGCGAAGGAAAACGGCGGTTCGCTCAAGGTGAGCCACGACATCGAGGACGCCTATCGCGGCGCCGACGTCGTCTACGCCAAGAGCTGGGGCGCATTGCCGTTCTTCGGCCAGTGGGACAAGGAAAAGCCCATCCGCGACGCCAACAAGCACTTCATCGTGGACGAGGCAAAGATGGCGCTGACCAACAACGGCCTCTTCAGCCACTGCCTGCCGCTGCGCCGCAACGTCAAGGCCACGGACGCGGTGATGGATTCGCCTGCCTGCATCGCCGTCGATGAAGCAGAGAACCGCCTGCACGTGCAGAAGGCGGTGATGGCCTCGCTGATCGGCCAGCGCTGATCATGTACCAGCCCGCGCATTTCAAGGTGGCCGACAGCGATCAGCTGCACGCGCTGATGCGCGCGTACCCGTTCGCCACCGTGGTGACGAACGGGGAAGGCGGCCTGGCTGCCAACCACCTTCCGCTTGAGCTGGTCGACGGCAAGCTCCACGGCCACGTGGCACGCGGCAACGAACTGTCGGGCATAGATGGCGTCGAGGTGTTGGTGATCTTCCGCGGTCCGGACGGTTACGTGAGTCCGAACTGGTACCCGAGCAAGCGGGAAACCCATCGCGAAGTGCCGACGTGGAACTACGCCGTCGTGCACGTGCATGGCCGCCTGCGTACGGTCAGCGACGCTGCGTGGTTGCGCCAACTGCTGGAGCGCCTGACGGATCGCCATGAAGCGGGCCAGCCGGAGCCGTGGCGTGTCTCCGATGCACCGGAAGACCACATTGAAAAGATGCTGCGCGCCATCGTCGGGCTGGAGATTTCCATCGACCGCATCGAAGGCAAGTTCAAGCTCAGCCAGAACCATCCCGCCGCCAATCGGGCGGGTGTGCTCGCAGGGCTGGGCGAGCGGGCCGGCCGTGGCGATGCGGAGTTGGCGGCTCTCATGTCTCAACAGGAAGAGGTGCGCCGGTGAGCCATACGCATCAGCACCAGTACAAGGTCGACGTGACCTGGACGGGCAACCAGGGTGCCGGTACCCGGACGTACCAGAGCTATGGCCGGGACCATGAGATCCGCATCGCCGGCAAGCCCGCGCTGGAAGGCTCGGCCGACCCGATGTTCCGCGGCGACGCCAGCAGGCACAACCCCGAGGACATGCTGGTGACGGCCCTGTCCACCTGCCACATGCTGTCGTACCTGCACCAGGCGGTGCTGGCGGGCGTGGTGGTTACGGCCTATACGGACAGCGCCGAAGGCACGATGGAAACGGACGTCCATGGCGGCCACTTCACCGAAGTGGTGCTGCACCCCGTGGTCACCATCACGGCCGACAGTGACCCGGTCAAGGCCGTGGACGCACATGACGGTGCCCACCACGGATGCTTCATTGCCAGTTCCGTGAACTTCCCGGTGCGCGTCGAGCCCCGCATCGTGGTTGAATCTGTTTAACTATTTATCCGTTTAGCCATCTATTTCAGGATCCGCAAGTCATGAGCAAAGACATCGTTCTCGCCTTCTCCGGTGGCCTCGACACCAGCTTCTGCGTTCCCTACCTCAAGGAGCGCGGCTGGGCCGTCCATACCGTTTTCGCCGACACGGGCGGCGTGGACGCCGAGGAGCGCGCCTATATCGAGCAGCGCGCCAAGGAGCTGGGCGTGGCCAGCCATGTCACCGTCGACGGCGGCCCGGCGATCTGGAACGGCTTCGTGAAGCCGTTCGTGCAGGCCGGTGAGGCCTATCAGGGCCAGTACCCGCTGCTGGTGTCCGATCGCTACTTGATCGTGGATGCGGCCATTGCCCGCGCCAAAGAGCTGAGCACCAAGGCCATCGCGCACGGCTGCACCGGCATGGGCAACGACCAGGTGCGTTTCGACCTGGCCGTGAAGGCGCTGGGCGACTACGAGATCGTGGCGCCCATCCGCGAGATCCAGAAGGAGCACACCCAGACGCGCGCTTATGAGCAGGCCTATCTGGAAGAGCGCGGCTTCGACGTGCGTGCCAAGCAGAAGAGCTACACCATCAACGAGAACCTGCTGGGCGTGACCCTGTCTGGCGGCGAGATCGATCATTGGAAGACCCCGGGCGAGGGTGCCCGTGGCTGGTGCAAGCCGCGCTCCGAATGGCCGTCCGACAAGCTGTCGGTCACCCTCGGCTTCGAGAAGGGCGAGGCCGTGTCGCTCAACGGCGAGAAGCTGCCGGGCGCCAAGTTGCTGGCCAAGCTCAACGAGCTGTTTGCCCCCTACGGCGTCGGCCGCGGCATGTATACCGGCGACACCACCATCGGCCTCAAGGGCCGCATCGTGTATGAGGCGCCGGGGCTGATCTCCCTGCTGGCCGCGCACCGCGCGCTGGAAGAGGCCGTGCTGACCAAGCAGCAGAACCGCTTCAAGCCGGAAGTGGCGCGCAAGTGGGTGGAGGTGGTGTACGAAGGCTTCTTCCACGACCCGATCAAGACGGATCTGGAGGCGTACCTGGCCTCCAGCCAGAGCCAGGTCACCGGCGAGGTGGTGCTGGAAACCTCCGGTGCGCAGGTGACGGCGGTGGAAGTGCGCTCGCCGCACATCCTCAATGCCAAGGGCGCGACCTACGCCCAGTCGGCCGACTGGGGCGTGGCGGAGGCCGAAGGCTTCATCAAATTGTTCGGCATGAGCAGCACGCTGTGGGCCGAGATCAATCGCTGATTTCCTTGCTCGTCATTCCTGCGAAAGCAGGAATCCAGCGCCTTTCTGGCGTAACGGCGTAAGTCACTGGATCCCCGCCTTCGCGGGGATGACGGCTCAGGAAGTCCTGAGGCAACCCTTCACCATTCGGATCGCATGAGCGCATTACTGGACGACACCCTTCGACATCTTCGCGCGCTGGTCAGTTACGACACGCGCAATCCGCCGCGCGAGATCGGTACCGGCGGCATCTTCGATTACCTGCGGGACAACCTGCCGGGTTTCGACGTCACCGTGACCGATTACGGCGCCGGCGCCGTGACGCTTTACGCCGTGCGTGGCAAGCCGAAAGTGCTCTTCAATGTGCACCTGGACACCGTGCCCGATTCCCCGCATTGGACGGCCAGCCCGCATGAGCTGCGCGTCACGGAAGACCGCGCCATCGGCCTGGGCGCCTGCGACATCAAGGGCGCGGCCGCTGCACTGGTGGCCGTGGCGAATGTCACCAAGGGTGACATGGCGCTGCTGCTGTCCACCGACGAGGAAGCGAACGATCCGCGTTGCATCGCCGGCTTCCTCAAGGACAAGCCGGCCTATGACGCCATCATCGTCGCCGAGCCGACCAAGGGCGAGGCGGTGCTGGCGCATCGTGGCATCCATTCCGTGCAGATGCGCTTCAAGGGCAGTGCCGGCCATGCCTCGGGCGAGCAGAAGCCCAGCGACAGCGCCGTGCATCAGGCGGTGCGCTGGGGCGCGGCGGCGCTCGACTACGTGGAGAAGCAGGCGCACGAACGCTTTGGCGGCTTGACCGGCTTGCGCTTCAACATCGGTCGCGTGGATGGCGGCATCAAGGCGAACATGATCGCGCCCTCGGCCGACGTGCGCTTTGGCTTCCGTCCGCTGCCGACCATGGCTCCGGCCGAGCTGCTGCACACCTTCCGCACGCTGGTCGAACCCCATCCGGTGTCGTTCGAGGAGCTGTTCCACGGTGATTCGTTGCCGGCGGGCGACACCGCCACGGCGGAAGCGCGCCGCCTGGCTGCGCGCGACCTTGCGGACGAGCTGAACATTCCCATCGGCAACGCCGTGGACTTCTGGACGGAGGCGGCGCTGTTCTCCGCGGCCGGTTACATCAGCTTCGTCTACGGCCCCGGCGACATCGCCCAGGCGCATACCGCCGACGAATGGGTCTCGCTGGATCAGCTTGGGCACTACGCCGACACCATCTACCGCATCATCAGTGATAAGTCTGGTCAGGGACGGCCAGTTTTTGATTCTCGCGCTCATGGATGAGCGCAAAGGATGATTATGGAAGCCCACAAGCACACCCGGAAAACCATCGTCCGCCTGCTTTCGAGCATGGGCAGCGCGAAGGAGATCCAGCAATACCTCAAGCGCTTCTCGCAGCTCGACGCCAAGCGCTTCGCCGTGGTGAAGGTCGGTGGCGCGGTGCTGCGCGACGATCTGCCGGCGCTGACGTCCTCGCTGACCTTCCTGCAGCAGGTGGGCCTGACGCCCATCGTGCTGCATGGCGCGGGCCCGCAGCTCGACGAAGAGCTGTCGGCCGCCGGTATCGAGAAACACACGGTGAACGGCCTGCGCGTGACCACGCCCAAGGCGCTGGCCATCGTGCGCAAGGTGTTCCAGGACCAGAACCTGCGCCTGGTCGAGGCGTTGCAGACCATGGACACCCGCGCCACCTCGGTGCTGTCGGGCGTGTTTACGGCAAGCTATCTGGATCGCGACACCTACGGTCTCGTGGGCAAGGTCAGCAGCATCAACCTGGCGCCGATCGAGGCCAGCTTGCGCGCCGGTTCCATCCCGGTGATCGCCAGCCTGGGCGAGACGGAGGAGGGCCAGATCCTCAACGTCAACGCCGACTTCGCCGCCAATGAACTGGTGCGGGTGCTGCAGCCGTACAAGATCGTGTTCCTTACCGGCACGGGCGGGCTGCTGGACGACAAGGGCAACATCATCGACTCGATCAACCTCAGCACCGAGTTCGAACACCTGATGTCGCAGCCGTGGATCAACGGCGGCATGCGCCTGAAGATCGAGCAGATCGCCGACCTGCTGAACGACCTGCCGCTGACCTCGTCGGTGTCCATCACCAAGCCGTCCGAGCTGGCCAAGGAGCTGTTCACCCACAAGGGTTCCGGCACCCTGGTGCGGCGCGGCGAAAAGGTGAAGCGCTTCGAGTCATGGGAGGGCATCGACCTGGCGCGCATGCGTGAGCTGATCGAGTCCAGCTTCGGCCGCGCGCTGGTGCCGGATTATTTCGAACGCACCACGCCGTTCCGCGTCTATGTGAGCGAAAACTATCGCACCGCGATGATCCTCACCCTGGAAGACGGCCTGCCGTACCTCGACAAGTTCGCCGTGCTCGACGATGCGCAAGGCGAGGGTCTGGGGCGTGCCGTGTGGCAGGTGATGCGCGAAGAGAACCCGCAGCTGTTCTGGCGCTCGCGCCACGGCAACGCCGTCAACCATTTCTACTACGCCGAATCGGATGGCTGCCTCAAGCAGCCGCGCTGGAAGGTGTTCTGGTATGGCATCGAAGCTTTCGACACGATCGCCCGTTGCGTCGCGCATTGCGCGCAGCGGCAGCCGACCCTGGTGGACTGAGACATGAGCACGACCAAACATCGCATCGGCATCGTGGGTGCCCGTGGCCATACTGGCGCCGAGCTGATCCGCCTCGTCGCCGCGCATCCCGCGCTGGAGCTGGCTTTCGTATCCTCGCGCGAGCTGGACGGTCAGCGCGTGGCCGACCACGTGGACGGCTTCACCGGCGACCTGCGCTACGCCAGCCTCGATGCCGAGGCCGTGGCGGCGCAGGGCGCGGACGTGGTGGTGCTGGCCTTGCCCAACGGCAAGGCAGCCCCGTATGTCGAGGCCATCGACAAGGTGAAGCCCGATACGCTGATCGTTGACCTGTCGGCCGATTACCGCTTCAACGAGAAGTGGTACTACGGCCTGCCGGAATTGACCCGCGGGCGTTGGCGCGGCGAGAAGCGCATCAGCAATCCTGGTTGCTATGCGACGGCGATCCAGCTGTCGATCGCGCCGCTGAAGGACCTGCTGGCGGCACCGCCGGTGAGCTTCGGTGTGTCGGGCTACTCGGGCGCCGGCACCACGCCATCGGACAAGAACGACCCGGAAAAGCTGCGCGACAACCTGATGCCGTACTCGCTCACCGGTCATATGCACGAGAAGGAGGCGAGCCGCCACCTCAACGTGCCGGTGGAGTTCATGCCGCATGTGGCCCCCCATTTTCGTGGCCTCACCGTTACCACCAACCTGTACCTGGCTCGCCAGGTGAAGCGCGAGGACATCGTTAGCCGCTTCAACGCCGCCTACGAAGGCGAGAAGCTGGTGCACGTGGTGGACGAGGCGCCGTGGGTCAGCCAGATCGCGCACAAGCACCACGTGGATATCGGCGGCTTCGCCGTGTCCAACGACGGCAAGCGCGTGGTGGTGGTGGCGACCCTGGACAACCTGTTGAAGGGCGCGGCGACCCAGGCCATGCAGAACATCAACCGCGCCATCGGCGTGGACGAGTACACGGCTATACCGATGGTTTGATCGTCATCCCTGCGAAAGCAGGGATCCAGTGCCTTTGCTCCAGAGCCAGCTAACTCGCAAAGCGAAAGTCGCTGAATCCCTGCCTTCGCAGGGATGACGGGCAAAAGATTGGTGCCTTAGATTCCTAGCAGGATACCCATATGACCCAACCCCTCTGGCAAAAATCCAACATCAAGATCGACGCCCGCATCATGACGTTCCTCGCGGGCGATGACGTGGTGCTGGATCGCGAGTTCTTCCTGCATGACATCACCGCCAGCAAGGCCCACGTGGAAGGGCTGGCCAACATCGGCGTGGTGAGCACGGATGAAGCGGCGGCGCTCAAGCGCGAGCTGGACGTGCTGGCGGACGATTTCCGGGCCGGGCATTTCGTGCTGGACGAACGCTACGAGGACGGCCACTCGGCCATCGAGGCGCGCCTGACGGAGCGTTTGGGCGATGCCGGGCGCCGCGTCCACACGGGCCGCAGCCGCAATGACCAGATCCTGGTCGCCACGCGTTTGTGGCTGAAGGAGAAGCTTGCCGCTCTGGAGCACCATTGCCGTGCCGTTGCCGCGGTCTGTCTCGATCGTGCCGCGCAGCCGGCCATTCCGTTGCCGGGCTATACGCACCTGCAGCGTGCGGTGGTGTCCTCCACGGGCATGTGGTTTGCGGGCTTCGCCGAAGGCTTCATCGATAATGCGCTGCGCGCGCAGCAGACGGCCCTGTTGATCGATGCCAATCCGCTGGGCACCGCGGCGGGCTACGGGGTGAACCTCAAGCTGGATCGCGAGCACACCACACAGGCACTGGGTTTCGCCCGCATGCAGGTGTCGCCGATCTATGCGCAGCTGTCGCGCGGCAAGTTCGAGATGGCCGTGCTCGAGGCCATCGCGGGGGCGCTGCTGGATGTGCGTCGCCTGGCCTGGGATCTGTCGCTGTTCACCACGGCGGAATTCAACTTCGTGAAGCTGCCGAGCGAGTACACCACTGGCAGCTCGATCATGCCGAACAAGCGCAACCCGGACGTGGTGGAACTGCTGCGCGCCAGTTATGCCAGCGTGGCGGCGGCCCGCACCGAGATCGAGCAGCTGCTGTCGCTGCCCTCCGGCTACCAGCGCGACCTGCAGTTCTCCAAGGGCTCGCTGTTCCATGGCGTCCGCCATGGCCTGGCCGCGCTGGAGTTGGTGCCGGACCTGCTGGCCCGCATGGAGTGGAACGAGCCGGCCATGCGCGCGGCGATCGAGCCGGCCATGTACGCCACCGACGTGGCCATCGAGCAGGCGGCGGCGGGCGTGCCGTTCCGCGACGCCTACCGCGCGGCGGCCGACGCCGCGGCCTCGGCGGGCGAGGGGCGCACCCCCGAGGCGAGCCTCGCGGCCCGCGTGTCGCCCGGTTCCGGCCATGACCTGCGCCTGGATGCATTGCGCGATAGACTCAGCCGTCTGGACGGCTAAACGGAGATCGGCATGGGGACCGTCAGTACGGGGAATGCCGAGCACTACACATGGGGGCAGGGTTGTGACGGCTGGCATCTGCTGGCCGGTGACGACCTGAGCGTCATCGAGGAGCGCATGCCGGCGGGCGCGCAGGAAGTGCGCCACCGGCATGAGCGATCCCGCCAGTTCTTCTATGTGCTGGAGGGCGAGCTGACGCTGGAGCTGGACGGGACGGTTCACCGGCTTCCCGCAGGGCACGGCCTGCATGTGCCTCCCGGCGTGGCCCACCAGGCGCGCAACGAAGGCAGGGCCGACGTGCGCATGCTGGTCGTCTCATCGCCCCGCAGCCATGGGGACCGCATGGCTGCGCCCCTGGAGGGCCGCTCATGAACGATATGCAGCACGGGTCCGGCATCCCCTCGCAGGCATTGCCCTCATGGCGCCGCGCCGTCCTGAAGGTCGGCAGCAACCTGCTTGCGGCTGATGGTGGCGGCCTGACGACGCAGTACGCTTCCGCGCTGGCCGATTTCATCCAGGCCAGTCGTGCCGCAGGCAGGGAGGTGGTGCTGGTGTCATCCGGCGCGGTAGCGGCGGGTCGCGCACAATTGCGCGAGCATGCGCCCAGCGGTGCTGGCCTCGCGGCTAGGCAGGCGCTGGCCGCGCTGGGGCAGGCGCCGATGATCGCCCTGTGGCAGTCGCTCAGTCCCCGCCCGGTAGCGCAGGTACTGCTGACGCATGATGACCTGCGCAATCGCAGGCGCTACCTCAACGCGCGCGCCACCCTGCGCGAGTTGCTGGCATGCGACGTACTGCCGGTGGTGAACGAGAACGATACCGTTGCCGTCGACGAGCTGAAGCTGGGCGACAACGACAATCTTGCTGCCATCGTGGCGGCACTGGTAGATGCCGACCTGTTGCTGATCGCTTCGGACATCGACGCGTTGTATACCGCCGACCCGCGACGCGATCCCTCGGCGGTGCCCCTGGGGCGGGTGGATGCGTTGACGCCCGAGGTACTGGCCATGGCCGGCGGCAGCGGCAGCGCGGTAGGCACCGGCGGCATGCGCACCAAGCTGGAGGCGGCTTCGAAAGCCGGCGCGGCAGGCGTTCCCACGGCGCTGTTCAGTGGCAGGAACGCGGCGGCGGTCACTGCGCTTGCCCACGGCGAGCTGCACGGCACTTTCTTTGCGGCAGGCCGCAGCCGCATGCAGGCCCGCAAGTACTGGCTGCACCATGCGCCCGCGGCGCCAGGGCGCATCCACGTCGATGCCGGCGCCGTACGGGCGCTGGCGGGTGGCCGGGCGTCGCTGTTGCCGGGCGGCGTGCTTGAGGTGGCCGGGGAATTTCGATCGCGGCGACCTCGTGGAGATCGTCGACGCCGACGGGCGGCCGGTGGCGCGTGGGCTCAGCCAGTACGGCGCGGGCGAAGTGAAGCGGCTCGCTGGCCGCCACAGCCGCGATATCGAATCATTGCTTGGCTACAGCTATGGCACGGAGGTCGTGCATCGCGACGACCTCGCCTCGCTGGCCGAGATCGAGACTATCGGAGACAACCACGCATGAGCGAGATCCGTTCCCTGGCGCTGGCCTGCCGCGATGCGGCGCCGCTGCTCGCCGTGCTGGACACGCCGGCCAAGCAGGCGTTGCTGATCGGTATGGCCGATGCGCTGAGGCACCGCACGGCCGACGTCCTTGCCGCGAACGCGAAGGACATGCAGCAGGCGGCGGATAAGGGCGTGCAGGGCGCGATGCTCGATCGCCTGCGCCTGGATGAGGCACGTGTCGCGGCCATCGCCCAGGCCTTGCGCGATGTTGCCGCCTTGCCCGATCCGGTGGGCGTGGTCACGCGCCGCGACACCCTCGCCAATGGCGTGCAGGTGGAACGCGTGCGTATTCCCCTTGGTGTGGTGGCGATGATCTACGAGGCGCGCCCCAACGTGACGGCCGACGCGGCGGCGCTATGCCTGATGGCCGGCAATGCGGTGATCCTGCGCGGCGGTTCCGAGGCCCTGCATTCCAATCGCGCGATTGCCGCGGCATTGCATGAGGCCCTGCAGGCGCACGGCCTACCGGCCGCCGCCGTGACGCTGGTGGAGGATCTCCGACGCGAGACCATGGTCGAGCTGCTGCAGCTGAGCGACATCGTCGATCTCGCCATTCCCCGTGGCGGCGAAGGGTTGATCCGTTTTGTCACCGAGCATGCGCGCGTACCCGTGATCAAGCACTACAAGGGCGTGTGCCACCTGTACGTGGACCGCGCCGCCGACCTGCCGCTGGCGCTCAACCTGCTGATCGATGGAAAGACGTCCAGGCCTGGCGTATGCAATGCACTGGAAACCCTGCTGGTCCATCGCGACATTGCCCAGGAGTTCCTGCCCCGCGCCGCTGCCGCGCTGCTCACGCGTGGCGTGTCGCTTCGGGGCGACGAGGCCACGCGTGCGCTCGTGTCGCAGGCAAGCGCAGCCACGGAGGAGGATTACGCCGCGGAGTTCCTCGACCTCATCATCGCCGTGCGCGTGGTGGACAGTTTCGACGACGCCATTGCCCATATCCGCCGCCACGGTTCGGACCATACCGAGGTCATCGTCACGACGGATGAATCAGCGGCACAGAAGTTCGTGCAGGCGCTGCGTTCGGCGGTGGTGATGGTCAACGCGTCATCGCGGTTTTCCGACGGCGGACAGCTGGGCCTGGGCGCGGAGATCGGTATATCGACCACGCGCCTGCATGCCTACGGGCCGATGGGGGCGGAGTCGTTGACCATCGAGCGATTCGTGGTGCGGGGGGAAGGGCAGGTTCGGCATCCGGAGAGTCGCGTTTTTTAGCGCTTTTCCGATTCCGGCCCCTGGGTGTCGTGCCGAGGACGCCGCGTCCGCGGTTTGGAGCGTTCCGAGCTGCGTCGATCTTCCGATCCCGCGCTGCCTCAAGTCCAAGCGCCTTCAGTCGATATCACCAGCATCGCTGACGATGCGGGAGGGCATCATGAACATCGATAGGTTCAAGCGCGAGCACGTGGATCTGATGGTGGCGGTGGGGGCGTTGCGCGAGCTGGTGCAGGCCGGCGTGCGGGAACATGCGGACAGCATTGTCCAGCAGCTGGTTTCGATGAGCGGCGCCATTCGCTTGCATCTGGCTGCCGAGGATCGCGTGCTGTATCCGGCGCTGGTCGCTTCCTCCGATCCGCTCATCGCGCAGACCGGCCGTGTGTTTCAGGAGGAAATGGGCGGTCTGGCGGCGACCTATATGGCGTTCGTCTCGCGCTGGAACATCGCCTCTGCCATTGCCGACGACCCGCAGGGATTTCGCGATGAGGCCAATGTGGTGTTCAAGGCGCTGCACCATCGGGTGCAGCGCGAGAACCAGGAGCTTTATCCACTCGCCGATCGCGTCTGAGCGCGCGGCGGACTGGCGCCCTGGCGCTCAGCCGCCGCGATGCCATGCCCTGACCGCCTCGACGAATGCCACGCAATCGGCAAAGCGGTTGTACAACGGCGTGGGCGAAATGCGGATCACGTCCGGTTCGCGCCAGTCGCCGACGATGCCGTGTCCCATCAGGTACTCGAACAGCGCGCGGCCACGCGCACGGCCGCCCTGTACGCGAAGGGACAGCTGCGATCCGCGGCGTGCGGGGTCGCTGGGGGTTACGACTTCCAGCACGTCGTTGAGCTGCGTCTGCACCAGCCATTCCAGATAGCCGGTGAGGCGCAGCGACTTTTCGCGTAGGTTCGACATGCCCGCGCGCACGAAGATCTCCAGCGATACACGTAGCGGCGCCAACGCGAGGATCGGTGGATTGCTCAGCTGCCAGCCATCCGCGCCATAGGTGGGCACGAACTCCGGTCCCATCTGGAAACGCGTGGTCTTGTCGTGTCCCCACCAGCCGGCGAAGCGCGGCAAGGTGGTGCGCGCGTGGCGCTCATGCACGAAGGCGCCGCCGACGGCACCGGGGCCGCTGTTGAGGTACTTGTAGCTGCACCAGATGGCGAAGTCGGCGCCGATGTCGTGCAACCGCAAGGGCAGGTTGCCCACGGCGTGCGCGAGATCGAAACCCACCATGCAACCATGGCGCTGCGCGAGGCGGGTGATCGCGGCGAGATCGAAGGCCTGGCCCGTGCGGTATTGGATGCCCGGCAGCATCACCAGCGCGATGCGCGAGCCGTGTTCGGCCAGCACACGTTCGATGGCTTCCATCGAAATGGTGCCGTTCGCCTCGTCACCCTGCAGTTCGATCAACGATGTGGCCGGATCGTAACCGTGGAAGCGCACCTGCGATTCCACCGCATAGCGATCCGTGGGGAACGAGCCCGCCTCGATCAGGATGGCGTGGCGCTCCGGCGTGGGGCGGTAGAAGCTCACCATCATCAGGTGCAGGTTCACGCCCAGGGTATTCATCGCCACCACTTCGGACGGCTGTGCGCCGACCACGGTGGCCAGGTCGTCGCGCACGAACTCGTGGTAATCCATCCACGGCAGGCGGCCCTTGAAGTGGCCCTCCACCGCCAGTGCGGCCCAATCGTCCAGTTCCGCCTGCAGTGCCGCGCGCACGGCGCGTGGCTGCAGGCCCAGCGAATTGCCACAGAAGTAGTGGCTGTCGCGCCCCTCGTGCGGAGGGATCAGGAACTCGTCGCGGAAACCGCGCAGCGGGTCGGCGGCATCCTGGGCCTGCGCCCAGGCGAGGGTGGCTTCGTACGGAGCAGACATCGGGGAGTCTCTTGCAGAAGCGCCGTGCCGACGGTGGCACGGCGCGTGTGAGGCGGCTTACTTCAGGCGTGCGGCGATCGCATCGCAGCCCTTGTCAAAGGCGGTGCGCCACGATGCTCCAGCGGAACTCTGCGCGGGGCGCAGGCAGCGCAGCTGGATGGCGTGGCCACCCTTGAACCAGTAACGCTCGCTGTAGCTGTACTGCGCACCATTTTCCTGCGCGGTGTAGACGAAGTTGTCGGGCGCGCCGCCGCTGGCGGCCTGGTAGCCGGTGAGGGCCTTGGCCTTGCCCATCGCGCCAGCGACGTATTGCTGGAACTCCTCGGCGTTGCCCACCTGCTTCACCGTCACCGACACGCGGGCGAGGGTGTTGTTGGACGTGGGGTCGGTGACCTGGAATACCCGCGCTTCCGGGTCGCCCTCGGTTTCCATGATGACGTTCCACTGGTCGGGCGTGCTGAAGGTCACACTGCCACCAGCCATGCTGATGTCGCCAGCATGCGTGGCGCCGGCGAAAACCAGCGCGCCGGCTAAAGCTAAGTTGCGGAAGAAGCTCATGCCTTTTCCTGTGAGAGGGTGTGAGGTTCGAAACGATGCAGCGGCAGCCCCAGCCATTCCAGGGCGGTGCCGTGGAAGAGTCGCGCGCGGGCGTCGTGGTCGAGTCCGAGTGACTCGATGCCGCTGCCCGGATGCTGTTCCCCCAGCGGGAAAGGATAATCGGTCCCCAGCATGACGCGGTCGACCCCTGTCACATCCAGGAGATAGCGCAGGGCGTGGGGGTCGTGCACGCAGGAGTCGAAATAAAGGCGCTGCAGGTACTCGCGCGGGTTGCGCGGGTTGTCCGTGGCCACCAGGTCGGGCCGCATGCGGTAGCCATGCTCGATGCGGCCGATGGTCCACGGAAAACTGCCGCCGCCGTGGGCCAGCATCACGCGCAGCTTCGGCAGGCGCTCCAGCACGCCGCCGAACACCAGGCAGCAGGCCGCACGCGATTGCTCGGCCGGCATGCCCACCAGCCAGGGCAGCCAGTACTTGGGCATGCTGGCGGTGCCCATCATGTCCCAGGGGTGCACCATGATGGCGGCGCCCAGGTCCGCGGCGGCCTCGAAGAACGGGAACAGCTCCGGTGCGTCCAGGTTCCAGTCGTTGCAGTGCGAGCCGACCTGCACGCCCTGCAGGCCCAGCTCGTCGATGCAGCGCTCCAGCTCGCGTATCGCCAGATCGGGCGATTGCAGCGGCACGGTGCCAATGCCGGCGTAGTGGCGGGGGTAGTCGTTGCAGATCTGCGCCATCTGGTCGTTCAGGTGGCGATGCAGCTCCAGGGCCTGATAGCCCGGCGCCCAGTAGGAGAACAGTACCGGCACGGTAGACACCACCTGCACGCCGACGCCGAAGCGGGCGTAGTCATCGATGCGCTGCTGCGGATCGAAGGCGGATTCCCAGACCTCGCGGAAGAACTTGCCATCTTTGTAGATGCGATGGCGCCCGTCGTTGTGGTTCATCACCGGGAACCGGTCGTCGCCGAACTTGGCGGCAAGGTTCGGCCAGTCACGGGGCAGGATGTGGGCGTGAGTGTCGATTTTGAGCATGCACCCGAGTGTATG
This sequence comes from Dyella japonica A8, assembly GCF_000725385.1. Classification (NCBI taxonomy): domain Bacteria; kingdom Pseudomonadati; phylum Pseudomonadota; class Gammaproteobacteria; order Lysobacterales; family Rhodanobacteraceae; genus Dyella; species Dyella japonica. The sequence continues at coordinate 2,280,808 of NZ_CP008884.1, forward strand.
CCACGGCCGGGGTGCCGTCTCGGCGCGGTGCAGCGTAAGTGGCGGCCACGGGCGCCCGCTCAGGGGTTGGCGAGATTCCGACAGCACTGACGGAAAGGCCGGGCGCATGGCTGGCGGGTGAACTGCCGCCCATCGTGGGATGCAAACCGCAAGGATTTGTCGTCATCATGTCGGGTGCAACCGCGCTCGCTTGCCATGGGAGGCAACATGAAGTTCCTGGTCATGATCTATAACGACGACACCCTGCTCGACGCGCTGCCGGCTGGCGAGGTCGACACCATGCTGCGTGGCTGTTTCACACATGCCGACGAGCTGCGCGACCAGGGCTACCTGCTCGATTCCGTGCAGCTGGAGTCCCCCGCGCAGATCAAGTCACTGCGTATGCGCGGGGACAAGATGAGCGTAATGGACGGCCCGTTCGCCGAGGCCAAGGAATACCTGGGCGGCTTCAACGTGATCGAAGCGGCGGACATGGCCGAAGCCCTGCGCATCGCGGCGGAATTTCCCTGGGCGCGCACCGGGCGCATCGACGTGTGGCCCATGCGGGACATTGATGCGGTACGGCGGCGCGTCGGGGCCTGAGGCGACGTTCCATGATTTTTGTGGGAGCGCACCCTGTGCGCGACTCGGCGCTTGCGAAAGCCCCGTCGCGCACAGGGTGCGCTCCCACAAGGGCCGGGTGCTGTTACACCGTCGCCGCGGACTTGCTATGACTGCGCCCGGTGATATGCGCGAGCGTGTTCACGTTGTCCACCAGCCGGTCGCTGATGCGCATGAGCAACTCGGCGGCCTGGCGGTCTTCGGCCATGTTGAGCAGCGTTGCCAACGTGCGCTGCAGGCCACGCAGGTCGGGCAGGCGATCGGGGGCGCGCTGTGCGCGCAAGGCGGTGGCGATATCGTGCAGCGCGGTGGCGGCGTGGTCGACGAAGGCGCACATCTCCACTGTCTCCGGCAGGTCATGGTGATCTTCGATCAGCGCTTCCAGCGTCATCGCGGTACGCGCCAGGCGGTTGCCGTTGGCGAACAGGGCATTGGCCAGTTCCAGCAGCTGCGCGGGGGTGCCTGGCTCGGCACGCATGCGATCCAGCGAGGCCTGTGCGTTGCTGCGCGCCGTGCGTGCCGCCGTGCGCGCTTCGCGGCGACCGTCCCGGCGGTCCGGGTGGGCGAGTGCGCCGAGGTAGTCGGCGTAGGCATCGAGCATGTCCGACAGAGCGGCACGCGCGCGCCCGCGTTCCCAGGTCGGCCATAGCACGTAGGCCAGCAGTGCCATGCCGCTGCCCAGCGCGGTGTTGATCACGCGGTCCATCACCGCGTCGCTGGAATTCACGCCCTCGAACGACAGCAGGATGACCACGGTGCCGGTCAGCGCCGCCACCGCCACGCCGTAATGCGCAGTGGCCAGATAGCGGAAGCCCATGCACAGCACCGCCATCAGCGCGAGATGCGCCCATGCGTCGTGCGGCGTGATGTGCAGCAGCGCGGTGGTGAGCACCAGGCCGAGCACCGTGCCGACCACGCGCAGCAGGCCGAAGTTGAAGGTGGCGGCGAAATCCGGGCGCAGCACGATGGCGGCGGTCATCGGCAGCCAGTAGCCATGCGGCAGGCCGAGTTCGCGGGAGACGAACAGCGTGGCCGACAGTGTGATGGCGCTGCGCACGGCATGGCGGAACGCCACCGAGTGCGGTGTCAGGTTGGCGCGCAGCGTGGCGCGTGCCGAGCTGCTGCGCAGTGCCGCGGGCAGCGGGGTTTCCGCGGCGGCGGCACGCAGCTCGCCACGGCTGCCGGCCCAGTTAGCGTTACGCACCGCCGCCGCGAGCTGGCCCGACAGCGCATGGATATGCGTGGCCAGGCCGTCGGCATTGCCGCCATCGCCGAGCAGGGCGTTCTCGCTGGCCTGCAGGGTCTGCAGGGCGCGCTCCGCCTGTTGTGGCGAGTCGCCCACTTCCAACGCATCCGCAATGGCCCCCAGTACGCGCGCCGCGTCGCCACGGAACATGGCGTGGATGGTGGGGTTGGCGCGCAGCTCTGCCATCGCGACGAGTTCGAGGCGGATGCGTTCGGCCAGTTCCAGCAACACACCAAACGCCTCCATCGCGCGGCCGCGCGCGTGGTGGCGGCCGAGCAAGGTGTGCTGCAGCGTGGTCATGGCGTCGGTAAGCGCGGGAACATCGGCATCGTCGTGCTCCTGCTGGCGCGCCAGCATGGAGAGGCCGCGATACACATCGGCCAGCGCATGCCGTTCGGGGCGGTAGCGCTGCAGGGGCCACGCCGCCACGGAGAACAGGGTGAGCAGCAGGCCGCCGGCGAAGATCAGCGCGGAGGCGCCCAGGGCTTCGTTGAGCGGTCGTGGCGTGGCCGCGGTGACCACCAGCAGGATCATGCTGGTCATGCCCACACGCGTCATGTCGGTGCCGAATACCACCAGCAGGCCGCCGAAGAATCCGAATGCGGCGGTGGCGATCAGGATGGGAATCAACTGGTCGCCGGTCAGGAAACCGATCAACGCGGCCAGGCCGGCGGCGAGCGAGGCGAGCAGCAGGCGCGTCATGCGCTGCCGGTACGGACCGGGCTGGTCCGAGAACATGGTGTCCAGTGCGCCGGCGCCGATCCCCAGGCCAATGCCCGGGTGACCGGCGAGGATGCCGATCGCCAGCGGCAAGATCACGGCGGCGGTATTGCGCACGACCACGCGCACCGGCACGTCCGGCCGTTTGGCGGTGAGCAGGCTGTCGACGACCGTGGCGCGCAGCGAATAACCCGTCGAAGACATGACGCGGCGAAGCTCCTTGGCTATGGGGTGATTTTGCCTGATTCCGCCTGAAGCAAACGCGACGAATCGACGCCCGTCAGCCGGCCGGTGCGGGTGACGCGCCGCCGCCCGCGCCCAGCTGGCGCGACAACGCATAGAGGATGCGCAGGTCCTGGTCGTCCAGCGTATCGCCGTCCATGCCACGGAAGTGGTGATGGAACGAACGCACCGTGGCGGCGCGGTTGTCCAGCGGATAGCCGATCAGGCCCAGTGCCGACCACGGGTCGAAAGCTGCCGGCGGATCGACCAGCGGCCCTTGTGGCCACAGGCCGAACCCGGCCTGCGCCAGTTGCGCCCACGGAAAGCGCGGGCCGGGATCGTCCTTGCGCCCGGGTGCGAGATCCTCGTGGCCGATGATCTGCGTATGCGGGATGCGCAGGCGGTCGGTGAGGTCGGCCAGCAGCCGCAGCAGGTTGTCGATCTGCACCTGGGTGAAGGGCGAGTCGCCGTCGTTGTCCAGCTCGATGCCGATGGACGCCGAGTTCACGTCGGTGATGCTGCCCCAGCGGCCTGCGCCGGCGTGCCATGCGCGCTCGCTGTCAGGTACGAGCTGGTAGATGCGGCCGTCGTCGCCGACAAGATAATGCGAGCTCACCGGGCCGCCGCTGTTCGCGGTGCGCAGCGTGTGCAGCGCCTGCGCGGCGGAATGCTCGTTGGTGAAGTGGATGACAATCAGCACCGGGCGGCGCGCGTCGTAGTTAGGCGAGGGTACCCACTGCGCGATGGGGTTGCGCACCGGCGCGGGCGCACAGGCGCAAAGAGCAGTCGCCAGGCATAGCGGCATCAGCAGGCGATGAATGCGCCACCGGCGTGCATGCAGGGCGTGGGGACGCGACATGACCGTCCTTTCCTTGTCCTTGGCAGAAAAGTGAACGTGCTCCAGCTGCCGGGTGGCGTCAAGCCAACAAAAAAAGCGCCGGGTTGCCCCGGCGCTCTCAGCGCTTGTTCAAAATCTTGCCGCAGCGCGGATTTCCCCTCACCGTCATTCCCGCTCTTGCCCTCTTTGCGGGGTTCGCGGGAATGACGGTGAGGAAAGGCCGGGGCTTGAGGGAGACATTGAACAGGCTCCCAGGTGCGGCATCAACGGCGGCGATCAGGCGCGGCCGGCGAACTCGCCCGTCAGCGTGTTCACCCACACCTTTTCTTCGTTGGTGATGTATTCGGGCACCTGGATTTCGATGCCGGTGTTGAGCTTGGCCGGCTTGGTGCGCTTGGTGGCGCTGGCGCCCTTCAGTTCCGGGGCGGTGTCCACCACGGTCAGCGTCACGCTGGTCGGCACCTGCAGGCCCACCGGCGCATCGTCGATGAGCTGCACGTAGTAGCCCTCGACCTCCTCGACGATGTAGCCCGCGTTGTCGCCCACCAGTTCCGGCGAGAGCAGGTACTGGGTGTAGTCCTCCTTGTCCATGAACACGAAGACTTCGCCGTCCATGTAGGAGAAGTTTGCCTCGCGGCGGACCAGGTCCATTTCCTTGAGGTCGTCGTCGGCGCGCAGGCTCAGGTCGAACTTGCGGCCACCGGGAATCGAATACATGGTGAAGCGGAAGGTGACGTTGCCGCCACGCGCGGTCGGCGAACTGCGCTCGATATCGCGCACCTGGTAGACGGTGCCTTCGTGTTCGACCACGTTGCCTTTCTTGACGTCGGAAGCTTTCATGGATTTTGACCGGATGGTTGATGTTCTTGATCGTCATTCCAGCGCAGGCCGGAATCCAGTGGCGTGATACACGGTTGTCGCCCGAGCCCGCTCATGGCGCCACTCGCGACAATCCGACGATGCCGTGGCTGGATTCCGGCCTGCGCCGGAATGACGGTGGAAGGTTTACTTCGGCTGCAGGCGCACCGCGCCATCGAGGCGGATAGTTTCGCCGTTGATGTAGCGGTTGCCGAGGATGAAGCCCACCGTGTTGGCGTACTCGTCCGGCTTGCCCAGGCGCGAGGGGAACGGAATGGAGGCCGACAAGGACTCCTGCACCTGCGGTGGCATGCCGTCCACCATCGGAGTCCAGAAGATGCCCGGGGCGATGGTGGCCACGCGGATGCCGAAGCGCGACAGCTCACGCGCCATCGGCAGCGTCATGCCGACCACGCCACCCTTGGAGGCGGAGTAGGCGGCCTGGCCGATCTGACCTTCGAAGGCGGCCACGGAGGCGGTGTTGATGATCACGCCGCGCTCGCCGTCTTCACCGGCTTCGTTGTTCTGCATCAGCGAGGCGCCGGCCTTGGCGACGTTGAAGCTGCCCACCAGGTTCACCATCACGGTGGTGGCGAAAGTGTTCAGCGGCATCGGGCCTTCCTTGCCGAGCATGCGGCCCGCGCCCAGGATGCCGGCGCAGTTCACCACCACGTTCAGGCCGCCCATGGCCGCGCTGGCGGCGGCGACATTGGCCGAGACGCTTTCCTCGGAGGTGACGTCGGTGCGGAAGAAATGCCCGTTCAGCGCCTTGGCGGCTTCCTGGCCCTTCGCCTCGTTCACGTCGAACAGGGCCACCTTGCCGCCGCTGGCGACCAGGTACTGCGCCACCGCGTGGCCGAGACCGGAGGCGCCGCCGGTGATGATCGCCTTGACCTGATTGAGCTGCATGGAACGTCCTCGGGAATGCCAAAAAGCCAATGGTAGCCGAGGAGGGGCCGTGGCCGCGCGGGCGAGGGGAGCACAGTCATGTGGGAGCGCACCCTGTGCGCGACCGCGGCGATGGGCGGTACCTCGAGGCACGGCCGTCGCGCACAGGGTGCGCTCCCACGGATACCGGTCTGTCAGGCGTTGGCGCGCTGCAGCAAGGCGTTCCAGCCCTGCGTCTCACGCAACTGCGCGAACGACACCACCGGCCGGGGCGGGTTTTCCGGCGGCTGCAGTTCCAGCTGCCATACGCCCACGTCCCACCAGGCGTCGAGCTTGTAGCCCGAGCTGCGCCACACACCGGCGGGAGAGAACCCCATGGCCTCGTGCATGGTGACGCTGCTCTTGCCGGGCAGGGTGATCACGCCAACGGCCTGGTTGATGCCCTGCAGCCGCATGGCATCGAGCAGTGCGCCATAGAGGCGGCGGGCAATGCCGCGGCGGCGCGCGTCGGCGTGCACATAGATGGATGTTTCGGCGATCCAGTCGTAGGCCGCGCGTTCGCGGAACCGGCTGGCGTAGGCGTAGGCCAGCACCCGCCCGGCTTCCTCCCACACGATCCACGGATACTGGCGCAGCCGCGCGGTGATGCGTTCGCGCATCGCCTCGACGCCAGGCAGTTCCGTCTCGAAGGTCTCCACGCCGTGCAGCACCGAGGGCGTGTAGATGTCGTGGACGGCGGCAGCGTCGTCGGCGCGGGCGATGCGGATCATGCGAGGGCTTTCTCCATGCAGATGCTGTTGGGGTTAGCCCGATGTTCGCCGAAAGGCGGGCAGCGGCGGTAGCCCGCGCGCTCGTAGAGTTCCAGCGCCTCGGCCTGCGCCGTGCCGGTTTCGAGACGGACGAGCCTGCCACCGGTGCGGGCGATGCCCGCCTCGAGGGCATCCAGCAGCTGCTTGCCCAGGCCGAGGCCGCGACAGGCGGGCAGCACGTACATGCGCTTCACTTCCACGTAGTCCTCCTGCCGCACGAAGGCGCCACACGCCACGGGCGTGCCATCCACGCGCGCGGTCAGGAAGGTCACGTTGGATTGCTTCAGTTCCTCGGCGGGCACCGGGCGGATATTGCCGGTGGGGTAGAGCTCGGCGAGATAGCCGTCCAGTTCGTGGATCAGCGGCGCGACGTCGGGCGCGGCCGGATCGTCGATGTCGAAGTGAAGGGCCGGTGCCTTCAGCATGATTCGTACTTCCAGTTGCGCCGCTTACCTTCCGCCAGCCATTCCAGCGCGTCGGTGATGCGTTTCTGCCGGGTCGCCGCCGTCTTGGCCTCGCTGATCCAGTCCACGTATTCGCGTTGCGCGCCGGGCGGCAAGGACTCGTAGGTCTTGCGCGCGGCGACGTGCTGCTTCATGGCGAGCAGGGTCGCGACATCGTCGGGCAGCACGGGTGCGGGCTTCGCGGCGGCCCTGGCGCGCTTCGCCCTTACCGCCGATTCGTTCAGCGCCATCGCCTTGCGGATGTATGCCGCGAGGGTTTCGCCCGGCGGCAAGTCCCTGAGCGACGTCAGCTTGCCGAACTGCCCCATGCCATTCTCCAGCTTGCCGCCGACGATGTCCTTGTAGCGCCAGAAACCGAACGAGCAGTGTTGCTTGAACGCCGCCATCGAGCAGATGGGCGTGCCCTTGTAGCAGAAGAAGGGCATGCTCCACTTGATGTCCTCCTCCACCTCCGGACAGACCTCGTGCACGAGGTCCCGCAGGTGTTCGAGGATGGGCTGGGCATATGGCGGCGCATCGTTGATGTAAGTGCCAATGCGATGGTCACGGGCCATGTTCGTTTCCTTGAGGTACCGGTCTGTTCAACACCGGGGCGCCCTTTCCATTGACGCGCCGGTGCTTGTTGCACTGGCGACGGCATCGCGCGGAGCAGGATGCGAGCGAAAACGGCCCTTCGTTGATCGTCCGTGGCCCCGGGGCCGCGATGTGCGGCCTGCCCGAAGAACCCTCGTGTACGGCGCCAGACCTCACACCCTACGAGCTTGCGCGGGATCATTCCACCCCCGGCCGCAGGGATCAGGGCATTCCTAAAGATCGCGGATATAGAACTGGTCGCAGCTGAAGTGGCCGGTGCCTCCCAATGGCCCGCAGATGGCCTGGAAACCATGGCGCCGATAGAGCGCCTGCGCCGCATCCATGCCGGTGAGTGTTTCCAGGTAACAGCGTTGGAAGCCATGGCTGCGCGCGGCCTCGAGGCAGCGCAGCATCATCGCGCTGCCGGCGCCGATGCCGCGCGCCTCGGGCAGGAAGTACATCTTGCGCAGCTCGCACACGCCCGCGTCGCCGCCCTCCAGCGGCGCCACGCCACCGCCACCGATCACCTTGCCGTCGCGCTCCACCACGAAATAGGCGCTGCGTGGACGCGCATAGGCCTCGGACATGGCATCGACTTCCGCGTCGTGGATGGCGAAGCCCGGGCCATCGGCGCCAAATTCCGGCATGACCGTTCGGATGATGTCTGCGACGGCGGCGTTGTCGCGCGCCTCGATCGGGCGGATCTGGATGTCGGTCATGGCGTGGCTGGCGGGGTGCGGTAGACGGTGCCGTCCTTCATCACGAAGACGGGGTGCTGGAGATCGTCGATCTGCGTGCTGGGATCGCCGTTGAACGCGGCCAGGTCGGCGCGCAGGCCCGGCGCGATGCGGCCGAAGGTTTCCTGTTGCCGCAGGATGCGCGCAGCAACGTTGGTGGCGGCATGCAGTGCCTGCGGTGGCGTCATGCCGTCGCGCACCATGTTGGCTGGCTCGCGCCAGTTGTCGCCATGGGTGAATACACCCACGTCGCTGCCGTTGCCAATGGTGACGCCGAGCTTGAGCGCAGTGCGGAACGCGCGTTCGGCTTCCTTCATGCGCGCGGTGGGTTCGCTCTGTCCCGGCACATAGTGCTCGAAGTACTGCGCGGTGGATTCCACGGCGGTGAGCGTCGGCTCATAAGCCGTGCCGTGCTGCCTGAGCAGGCGGAACGTCGCCTCGCTCGCGCCGTAGCCATGTTCGATGCTGTCCACGCCGGCTTCCACCGCGAGGCGCACACCTTCGTCGCTGGCGGCATGCGCTGCCACCGGGCGGCCGGACAGGTGTGCGGTGTCCACGATGGCCTTCATCTCGGCCAGCGACAGCGTGGGCTGCGTGCTGCCGTCTGCGCCGACGCGATAGTCGGCGTAGAGCTTGATCCAGTCCGCGCCGTGACCGGCCTGTTCGCGCGTGGCACGGATAGCCTCGTCCACGCCGCTAACCTCCTGCGCGCCACCGGGAAGGTCGATGTCCGGGCGGAAGCCGCGCGGGCCCGGCCCATAGCTGGCCGTCGCCACGATAGCGCGGGTCGCAATGAACATGCGCGGGCCGGGAATCATGCCTTCGTCGATGGCGCGCTTGATCGACACATCGGCGAAACCCGCGCCTTCCGTGCCCAGATCGCGCAGCGTGGTGAACCCGGCGAGCAGGGTGGCGCGCGCATGGGCGGCGGCTTCCAGCGTGCGATAGTCCTGCGGCTCCTTCAGCACCTGGTCGTTCCACAGCGTTTCGTTGTACGGATGCAGGAACACGTGCGAGTGCAGGTCAACCAGGCCCGGCATGAGGGTGGCGCCGGGCAGGGCGATGCGCTTCGCCTCGGCGGGCGCCTTCACAGTATCGACGGGCCCCACCGCGGCGATGGCACCGTCGTGCACCAGCACGGCCCAGCCGGTGTGCGCGGCATCGCCGTCGGCCGTCCATACGCGGTCGGGCACCAGCAGGATGTCGCCCTTGGGCGGCGCGGCAGTGGTTGCCGTGGCACTGGTGACCGCGAAGATCGCCAGCAGCACCAGCCAGGCTTGTCGTCGTCTCGGCCCCATCGTGCACTCCCCGCCATGGATGTGCCCGATTGTAGGGCGGCTTCAGGGAGTGGGGCGAGCGGCGCCGGCCAGTTGCTGCGCGCAGGCGCCGCTGGCGGCCGGTGCCGGGGTGGCGCAGCTGGCGAAATCCTCGGGCAGGCGCGTCAACAGCAGGCTATCGCCCTGGCGCATGGTGAACACGGTGATCGGCGGCTCGCAGTTCACGCGACGGGTACCGCATGAACCGGGCAGCACGGTGAAGTGGCACAGGCCGCTTTGGCTGCGCAGGCAGCGGAACGTGGCGAGTTCGCCAGTGATCTGGATCTTGCTGTAGATCACGTCGACACCGTTGACGATCTCGTGCGTGACGACGGAGCGGCTCGGCTCGCAGCCGGTCAGCGACAACAGCAGGTAGAACAGAAGAATCAGCTTTTCCATGGGGGCCTCTCGCGATTCTTTGCAGTGGACGCGTTCGTTTACATGTTCCGGAACAGCGTCATGAAGGGCTGGCTTACGACCAGGGTTTCGGGCCGTTGCTTCAGGCGCAGCGTGCCCTTGCCGGTGTCGTCGCGGACGATGGATGCGACCGCGCGCAGGTTGACAATGGTGGAACGGTGGATCTGCTTGAACACGGTGGGATCGAGCATGGCCGCGAGTTCGCGGATGGGCTTGCGCAGCAGGGCCTCGCCTTCGGCGGTCATGGCCACGGTGTATTTGCTGTCGGCGCGGAAGTAGGCCACGTCGTCCACCATGATCAGGCGCGTCTCGCGGCCGCTGCTGGCGGTGATCCAGGTGAGCGGCTCGGCACGCGTGCCGGGGTGCAGCATCACGTCGCGCAGCAACTGGGACAGCGCAGCGGCATCGGTGGCGCGGGGCGTGGCGCGTGACTGCAGGCGCTGCATGGTCGCCGTGAGCCTGGCTTCGGTAATGGGCTTGAGCAGGTAGTCCACCGCGCCCCGCTCAAACGCATCGATGGCGTACTGGTCGTAGGCTGTGGTGAACACGACCTGCGTATCCGGGCTCGCTTCCGCCGTGGCGGCGGCGACTTCCAGTCCGCTGAGGCCGGGCATGCGGATGTCGAGGAAAGCGACATCCGGGCGATGGTCACTGATGGCTTCCAGCGCACTGGCGCCGTCTTCGCACTCGGCCACCACGTGCAGTTCCGGCCAGACGCGTGCGAGCAGGTCGCGCAGGGCGGTGCGCAGCAGGGCTTCGTCTTCGGCGAGGATCGCGGTGGTCACGATACGGTTTCCGTGGTGGTGCTGCGCGGGGGCAGGGTGATGGTGGCGGCCACGCCTTCAGGCGCGTTGCTGACCACCGAGAGCGATGCCTCGGCGCCGTAGATCAGGCGCAGCCGTTCGCGCACGTTCTTCAGGCCGATGCCGGTGCCGCCGCCTGCCTCGTTGAAGCCCCGGCCGTCGTCGGCCACGGTGATGGCGATGGCGCCATCGTCCTGGCGGGCGAGGATCCACACCGTGCCGCCGCCGGGCTTGGGTTCCAGGCCATGCTTGATCGCGTTCTCCACCAGCGTCTGCAGCATCATCGGCGGGATGGCGAAGGCACGCAGCGTGTCCGGCACGTCGATCTGCAGGGCCAGGCGCGGCCCCATGCGCAGGCGCATGATCTCCAGATAGGCGCTCGTGCGCTCCAGTTCGTCGCCCAGCGTGGAGAGGGCGTCGTCGCGCTGCGGGAGGGAGTGGCGCAGGTAGTGGATCAGGTGCCCCAGCATGTGGTCCGCCTGTTGCGGATCGGTGCGCGTGAGGTACTGCGCACTGGCCAGCGTGTTGTAGAGAAAGTGCGGTTCCACCTGTGCATGCAGCAGATTGAGGCGGGCCACGGTGCGTTCCTTCTCGGTTTCCGTCTGGCGGGCGCGCATTTGTTCGTTGCGGCGCTTCTCCGCGATGCGGCGCGTGATGGCCCGGGTGATGGCTTCGGCGTTCTCCAGGTTGGTGCCGTCGTCCACGCGAAACCAGTCGCTCCATGCGCCGGCTTCGGGCTCGCAGATCAGCGTGACGCTGCCGGTGCCGTCGCCGGGCGTCACCGTGGCGAAGATCTGGTTGCGCAGGTGGCCGAACCAGCGGGATGGGTCCAGCCTTCCCAGCGGGTGATGCCCGTAGGGCTTGGGTCGCTGCACCTTGGCGCGTACCTGCAGGCTGTCGCGCGCGCTCTCCACGTCTTCCGAGCGTGGCAGCTCGCGGATGGCGGCATCGAGCAGGTCGAACGCTTCGCCGGCCTCGAACGGGATCTCGATCTGCCGGCGCTGGCGATTGCCCATGGTGCTGTCGTCGAGGTGGCCGGCGATCAGGCGGACGCGACGCAGGTGCGAGACGGCGCCGGTCACCACCAGCATCAGGGCGATGAAGATCAGCAGGATGAATGTCGGTGCCGCGTCGTGGTGGCGGAACGGCGCCGTGTTGGCAAGCATCAGCGCCACGAACAGCAGTACGAAGAACCAGAACACGACAAGGCGGAACACGAAGAAAAAGCTCTTCATCACGGCGGCATCCCTGGCTTGGATCGGATGCCCCGGAGAATAACCAGCCCGCCCGCGGTCGGCGCGCGCTTTTCGACGAAACCGCCTGCGGGGCGACGAAGCGGCCCCGGGCGGGAGCGAATCCGGGCGCCGCAGGCCGGCGCCGGGGGGATCAGGCGGCGGTGAGCGCCCGCGTCACGCGGCTGGCGGTTTCCTTGTGCAGCTGGCCGGCCAGCCAGGCGCCGGTGGCCACCAGGATGTCCAGGTCGATGCCGGTTTCCATGCCCAGCCCGTGCAGCATGTAGACCACGTCCTCGCTGGCGACGTTGCCGGTGGCGCCCTTGGCGTAGGGGCAGCCGCCCGTGCCGGAGACCGCGCTGTCGACCACGCGCACGCCTTCTTCCAGGCAGGCGAGGATATTGGCCAGTGCCTGTCCGTAGGTGTCGTGGAAGTGCACGGCCAGCGCCGGCATGGGCACCTCCTGCGCGACCGCCTTGAGCATGGCGCGCGCCTTGGCGGGCGTGCCGACGCCGATGGTGTCGCCGAGCGAGATTTCGTAGCAGCCGACTTCGTGCAGGCGACGGGCCACGCGCACCACGTCGCTCACCGGCACCTCGCCCTGGTAGGGGCAGCCCAGCACGGTGGAAACGTAGCCGCGCACCTTCACGCCGTCTTCCTTCGCGCGCTTCATCACCGGGATGAAGCGTTCGATGGATTCGTCGATCGACGCGTTGATGTTCTTGCGGTTGAAGGCCTCGGACGCCGCCGTGAACACGGCGATCTCCGTGACACCCACGGCGCGCGCGCGTTCATAACCCTGTTCGTTGGGCACCAGCACGGGATAGCTCACGCCGGGCAGCTTGCGGATGTGCTGGAACACCTCGGCGGCGTCGGCCAGTTGCGGCACCCACTTGGGGCTGACGAAGCTGGTCGCTTCGATGGTTTTCAGGCCGGTGCTGGAGAGGCGATCGATCAACGCGATCTTCACGTCGGCGGGCAGCAGGGTCTTCTCATTCTGCAGGCCGTCGCGCGCGCCGACTTCGACGATGCGGACATGGTTTGTGCTCATGCCGGGGAGCATAGCGCGTTCGTGGTGTGGGGGTGAAAGTGATACCCGGGCAGCGTCGGTCCTCATCGCCCGTCATTCCGGCGCACCCCACAAAAGGGGGCGAGGGCCGGAATCCAGTGGCGAGTACATCCGGTTTTCGCGACTTGCTCCACACGTGCACGCGAAAACCCGGCACTGGCGCTACTGGATTCCGGCCTGCGCCGGAATGACAGGTAGGAGAGGCTGCCGGGTTGCCTTTTGCTGCAGCAGGCCCAGGCGCATCCACTTCAGGCGGGGCGTGAAGCGTCGGCGGGCCGGTTGGCCCGCTTCTCGCCACGAGATGGAAAGCCTCAGTCGGCGAATCGCAGCAGGACCGTGTCCGCCTCGACAAAATCACCCTGCGCGGCGTGGATGCTTGCGATGTTGCCGGCACGCGGCGCCTTCAGCGCCAGCTCCATCTTCATCGCTTCCATCACCAGCAGCTCCTGGCCTTCCTCCACCGTGTCGCCCGCATTGGCTTTCACCAGCACGATGCGGCCGGGCATGGGGGCGACGATCTGGTTGCCGCCTGCGGCCTCCTTCGATTCCCAGGCGAACGCCGCGGCGCGCTCGAACGCATGGCGATTGCCGTGCGTGTCGTGCACGGTCACGCGCGCGGCATCGATGCGCACGGGCACGCGCACGGCTTCGCCGTCGAAGCGCGCGCTCAGCGCATCGTCGCCGAGGCGTGCGCCGTGGACGTCCGACGTGGCGTCGCCGTGGTGCAGGCGATAGTCACCGTCATGGCCGTATGCCTCGATCTCGTGGCGTAGGCCGTGCAGCGACAGGGCGACGATGCGCTTGCCGGCATGACCCACGCGCCAGGCATCGGCGCGCGACCACGGCGAATGGGGGTCGCTGGCGTTCGATGGCACGCTGCGCTCATCGTGCATCAGGGCCGCCACGGCGGCGGCGAACAGCATGCGTGCGTGCGGCGCGGCATCGCCGGCCAGGAACTGGTCCAGATGGCGGTCGAGGTAACCGGTATCGATGCGGCCTTCGACCACCACGGGGTGGCGTGACAGTCGCTCGAGGAAGGCGATGTTGGATTTCGGCCCCACGATCTCGCTGGCCATCAGCGCATCGCGCAGGCGCTGCAGGGCCTGTGGGCGATCCACGTCCCACACGATGAGCTTGGCGATCATCGGGTCGTAGAAGATGGTGACGGTGTCGCCTTCGATCACGCCGCCGTCCAGGCGCACATGGCGCGAAGGCGCGGGCAGGCGCAGCTTGACCAGCTTGCCCGAGCCGGGCAGGAAGTTCTGGTCCGGATCTTCCGCATACAGGCGCACTTCGATGGCGTGACCATGGGCTTTGACCTGTTCCTGCGCGAGCGGCAGCGGTTCGCCGGCGGCGACGCGCAGCTGCCACTCCACCAGGTCCAGTCCCAGCGTTTCCTCGGTGACGGGATGCTCGACCTGCAGGCGCGTGTTCATCTCCATGAAGAAGAACTCACCGTCCTGGCCGACGATGAATTCCACCGTGCCGGCACCGACATAGTTCACCGCGCTGGCTGCGGCTACGGCGGCGGCGCCCATCGCTGCACGTCGCGCGTCGTCGAGGAAGGGCGAGGGGGTTTCCTCCAGCACCTTCTGGTAACGGCGCTGCGCGGAGCATTCGCGCTCGTTGAGGTGGATGATGTTGCCCTGCGTGTCGCCGAACACCTGGAATTCGATGTGGCGCGGATGTTCGACGTAGCGCTCGAGGATGACGCGCGTGTCGCCGAACGAACTGGCCGCTTCGCGTTGCGCCGAGGCCAGCGCCGCGGCGAACTCCGCTTCGGCGCGCACGATGCGCATGCCCTTGCCGCCACCACCGGCTGCGGCCTTGATCATCAGCGGGAAACCGGTGCGGCGGGCCTGTTCGGCGAGCACGGCGTCGGACTGGTCTTCGCCGTGGTAACCGGGCACCAGCGGCACCTGATGCTTTTCCATCAGCGCTTTGGCGGCGGCCTTGGAACCCATGGCGTCAATGCTTTCCGGGCGTGGGCCGATGAAGGCGATACCGGCGTCGGTGCAGGCGCGTGCGAACGCGGTGTTCTCGGACAGGAAGCCGTAACCGGGATGGATCGCCTGCGCACCGCTCTTGCGAGCGACATCAAGGATCACCTCGCCGCGCAGATAGGATTCCGTCGGGCGGGGGCCGCCGATGGGCCAGGCTTCATCCGCCAGGCGCACATGCTGCGCATTGGCGTCGGCTTCCGAATACACGGCGATGGTGTGGATGCCCAGCCGCCGGCAGGTGCGAATGACGCGGCAGGCGATCTCGCCACGGTTGGCAATGAGTACGCGCTCGAACATGCGGCTTCCGGGATGATGCGAAGCTGCCAAAATTAGCAGATCAGCGCGCCGCCGCCGATGCGCGGCGCAGCATTTCAAGGCGAGACCTGGCGGGCCATCCGCGCGGTTGGGATGGTTTCGATGCGTTGGAACGAAGGCGCTGGATTCCCGCTTTCGCGGGAATGACGGCTGAAGTGTCCGGGAAATTCCCGGTCAAGCCTCCGTTTTTTGATCGTCATTCCCCGAACCCCGAAAAGGGGGCGAGAGCGGGAATCCAGCGCCTTTCCTCGAGCGTAATAACGCGCGTGGAGGAACGCCTACTCCCCCTCCCAATACCCCACCTGCATGTCCGCGCGCGTCACCATCCTGAAACCTTGCGGCTTGCCGTCGGCGGCGGGCGGGTATTCGGCGAGGATGCCGACCTTGCCGGTGTCCGGGTACTCACAGATCTCCGGGGACTCCTTCGTGCTCACCGCGAGGTAGCGCATGTCGGTGGCACCGGTATTGATGATCTGGTGCGCTTTCTCGGGGCCGCCCGGTGGGCAGGCGATCACATCGCCCGCGCGGATCGGATGGCGTTGGTCGCCAAAACGCACTTCGCCGCTGCCTTCGAGGATGAAGAACATTTCCTCGTTGATGCGATGGCAATGCAGGGGGAACGCGCGCTTGCCCGGTGGCACGACGGTGAGGTTGTAGCCCAGCTTCTTCGCGCCGATCTGCGCGGAGAAGCGGCCCATGCGCGCCTCGAAACGCTCGGCGGTGTCGCCGGTGGGACCCATGCCGGGCGGGAAGGGCTGTAGTTCGACGTCGGCAATGTTGATGACGGGGTGGGTCATGGCGTGATGTCCCTGGCTGAGATCGTAAACAGGCGCTGGCGTCAGGCCGGTGCGTGGCAGACGGCTTCGATGTTGTGTCCGTCCGGGTCGAGCACGAAAGCGCCGTAATAATGCGCGTGGTAATGCGGACGCAGCCCCGGTGCGCCGTTGTCCTTGCCACCGGCTTCCAGCGCAGCGCGGTGGAATGCCATGACCGCGGCGCGGCTGGCTGCGGTGAACGCCACGTGCACGATGCCGTTGGCATGGGCCTGCTGCGACGTGCCGATCCAGAAGGTCGGGCGTCCATCAACGCCGAAGCCGGCATGGGCGCCATCGCCGGTCTGCTCCTCGGTGACTTCCATGACCAGTTCGGCACCCAGCGGCGCCAGCGCCTTGCGGTAGAACTCCCGGCTTCTCTCGTAGCCTGAAACCTGCAATCCAACGTGGTCGATCATGGCGCCGTTTCCTTGTGCGATAGGGCGACGAGTATGCGATAGGGTGGTCAGCCTTGTGCGCACCATGCGGCGGCGCGTTTGGACAGGAACGCGCCCAGCCCTTCCTGGCCTTCCGCGGAGACGCGCAGGCGCGCGATGAGTGCGGCGTTCTCGTGGTCGAGCTGCGCGGCCCGCGCTTCGTCGGCACCCGACATGCGCAGTGCCAACTGCTTGGCCTCCGCCTGCGCCACCGGGCCGGCCTTGGCGAGCAGGGCAAGCGTTGCGTTGACGGCGTCGTCCAACTGGTCGGCGGGCACGCATTGGTGCAGCAGGCCAATCTGCTCCGCCGTGGCAGCGTCGAACAGTTCGCCAGTGACAAAGAGACGGCGCGCGTGGCGCAGGCCGATGGCATGGATCACGTAGGGCGAGATCACCGCCGGCACCAGGCCCAGCTTCACTTCCGTCAGGCCAAAGCGCGCGGTGTCCACGCCAATGGCGATGTCGCAGCACGCCACCAGCCCCACGCCGCCGCCGTAGGCCGCGCCGTTCACCCGGGCAATGGTGGGCTTGGACAGGTATTGCAGGGTGCGCATCAGGGTGGCCAGGCGCAGGGAATCCTCGCGGTTCTCCGCTTCGCTGGCGGCCGCCATGCCGCGCATCCAGTTCAGGTCCGCGCCGGCCGAAAAGCTGGCGCCTTCGCCGGTGAGCACCACCGCCCGCACCGCGTCGTCCTTGCCCACCTGCACCAGCGCCGCGGTGAGCTCGGCGATCAGGCCGTCGTCAAACGCGTTGTGCACCTGCGGGCGGTTGAGCGTGATGCGGCGGACGCCGGCGTGGTCGGCGATCTGGATGCTGCTGGTCATGGGAAGCTCCTGCTGGGGAGCGACATCGTAAACCGAACCCTCGTCGGCGAGACTCATTGTTGGCGAGACGTGCCTCAGAGCCCGCTCAACATCCCGCCCGAGCACTCGTTCCCCTCACCGTCATTCCGGCGCAGGCCGGAGGCGCCTTTCAACAGCCGAATGGCTGGTCATCCAGTGACGAATGTGGTCGGTTGTCGCGCGACGTCAAGGCGTTTGGTTCTTTCGCGAAAACCGAGCCACGAGGCCACTGGATGACCAGCCATTCGGCTGTTGAAAGGCGCCTCCGGCCTGCGCCGGAATGACGGTGAGGGCAAGCGGGGGTCTCGAACAGGCCATCAATCCTTCGCCGGCAGCACCAGGAATTCGGCGGCTTCCAGCGCCGACCCCTGCCAGTGGCCAGAGGCCACGTCGCGCCACCACGGCTGCACGGTGTCGAACCGTGCCGGCTCGATGGCTTCGCCCAGGCGTGGCATGACCAGCCCTTCGGTCACTTTCGCCAGCAGTACCTCGGCGGGTTCCGCCCAGGGATGCATGGCCAGGTTGAAGGTGCCCCAATGCACCGGCAGGAAGCGTCCGCTGCCAAGCTGGCGCCACGCCGTGATGGCGTTGTCCGGGCCCAGGTGCACGCTGCCCCAGGACGGATGGAAAGCCCCCACTTCGATCATCACCAGATCGAACGGGCCCAGCCGCTGGCCAATCTCGGCGAAATGCGGCGACAAGCCGGTGTCGCCGCTGAAGAACACGGCGTGCCGCTCGCCACGGAGCACGAAGGACGACCACAGCGTGGCGTTGCGGTCGTGCAGGCTGCGGCCAGAGAAGTGATGTGAAGGTGCGGCGGTAAGCGTGAGTCCGCGCGGCAGCGTGGTGCTCTCCCACCAGTCCAGCTCGATGATGCGCTCCGCCGGCACGCCCCATGCTTCCAGATGGACGCCCACGCCCAGCGACGTGATGAAGGGCACCCGCAACTTCGCCAGTTCGCGGATGCTTGGATAGTCCAGGTGGTCGTAGTGGTCGTGCGAAATCAGCACGGCATCCAGCGGCGGTAGGGCGGCGATGTCCACCGGCACCGGCTGGAAGCGCTTGGGGCCCATGAAGGAGAACGGCGACGCGCGCTCACCCCACACCGGGTCGGTGAGCACGCGCACGCCGTCGATTTCCAGCAGCACGGTGGAGTGGCCCAGCCAGGTGGTGCGCAGGCCGGTTTCGACCGGGCGCGTCCACTGGGCGCGCGGGTCCTGCGAAGGCAGCGGCTTCGACGGCGTGCGGCCTTCGCCGCGGAAGATGAAATCGGTGAGCGAGGGTTTGTCGTCCACGACGCGCGGCGCGCTGGACGAATACGTGTTGACGAAGCCTTCGCCGGCGAACTGCGGGGACGCTTGCATGCGTTCCAGGCGTAAACCGGTCGCATGTCGGGCAAACAAAGCCATGGGGACCTCAGCATCGTTGGGGGTGACGAGGCGGGGGGGGGAGCGCCGCCGCACCGGGCATCGCGACCCACGCGACGACCTGCCTGGTTGCTATCGGGGCGGCCGGGGCGACTTCCAAGTCGGCAACACCGGCGGCGATTCAGCCTTCAGGTTCTTGCGGTGGCCGTGGTGCCGGCGGCATTGGGCCGCGCTGCAGTCTCCGGGGGACTCAGGTACAATGCGAACCATTCTTATTTGAGTTGGTGACCAGTGCGCCTGTCCGATCTTCCGAAAGGAGCTACTGCCGTAGTGGACCGAGTGGACGATGCTCATGCTTCCGATGTGATCGCGCAGCGCCTGCGCGACCTGGGTTTCGTGTCGGGTGAACCCGTCCGCGTGGTGGCGCAAGGCCCGATGGGGGCGGATCCCCTGCTGATCCAGATCGGCTCCACGCGTTTCGCCCTGCGTCGCAAGGAGGCCGAGCGCGTGCTGGTCCATGCGGAGCACGTGGCATGAGTGCCAGCACCTTGCGCATCGCCCTGGTCGGCAACCCCAATTGCGGCAAGACGGCGCTGTTCAACCAGCTCACCGGCGGCCGCCAGAAGGTGGCGAACTACGCCGGCGTGACGGTGGAACGCAAGGAAGGTCGCTTCACCGCGCCCTCCGGCCGCGTGCTGCACCTGCTCGACCTGCCAGGCACCTACAGCTTCGATGCCACCAGCCCCGACGAACAGATCACCCGCGACGTATTGGAAGGCAAGTATCCGGGCGAGGCCGTGCCAGACCTGGTGGTCTGCGTGGCCGATGCCACCAACCTGCGCCTGCACCTGCGTTTCGTGCTGGAAGTGAAGCGCTTGGGTCTTCCCGTCGTGCTGGCGCTCAACATGATGGACGCCGCGCGTCGACGCGGCATTGCCATCGACGTGGCGGAGTTGTCGCGCCGTCTTGGCGTGCCCGTGGTGGAAACCGTGGCGGTGAAGCGCGATGGCGTGAAGGCGCTGATCGCCCGCGTCGACGGCGCGATCCCGGAGGCGCCGCCCGCGCAGCCCGATGACGCGGCCAGCCGCGCCGACCTGCACGCGCAGGTGCGCGAGTTGATGGCGGCCACCGTCACCATGCCGCGCGCCACCGCGAAGATCGACGATGCGCTCGATCACTGGGCGCTGCATCCGGTGTTCGGCCTGGCCATCCTCACGGTCGTGATGTTCCTGGTGTTCCAGGCGGTGTACGCCGCCGGCAAGCCGATGTCCGACCTTATCGGCGATGGTTTCGGCTGGCTGGGCGCACACGCCACTGCGTGGATGCCGGCGGGGCCGCTGCAGAGCCTGGTCGTGGACGGCGTGTTCGGCGGCCTGGGCACGGTGGTGGGTTTCCTGCCCGTGATCCTGGTGCTGTTCTTCTTCATCCTGGTGCTGGAGGAGTCCGGTTACCTGCCGCGCGCGGCCTTCCTGCTCGATCGCCTGATGGTGTCGGTGGGCCTGACGGGGCGTTCGTTCATCCCGCTGCTTTCCAGCTTTGCGTGTGCGATTCCCGGCATCATGGGCACGCGCAGCATCACCGATCCGCGCGACCGTCTGTCGACCATCCTGGTCGCGCCGCTGATGACGTGCTCGGCGCGCCTGCCGGTGTATGCGCTGCTGATCGGCGCGTTCATTCCCACCCGCCGCGTGCTCGGCATCTTCAACATGCAGGGCCTGGTGCTGTTCGCGCTCTACGCCATCGGCATCCTCGGCGCGATGCTGGTGGGCTGGGTGATGAAGAAGCTGCGTCGCGATCGCAGCGAGCACGCTTTGCTGATGGAACTGCCGTCCTATCGCCTGCCCAATGTGCGCGACGTGGCCATCGGCCTGTGGGAGCGCGGCATGATCTTCATGAAGCGCCTTACCGGCGTGATCCTGGGCCTGACGATTTTGATGTGGTTCCTGTCCACCTTCCCGTCGGCACCGGCGGGGGCGACGGGCCCGGCCATCGATTACAGCTTTGCCGGCTACATCGGCCGCGGCCTGCAGGTCATCTTCGCGCCGCTGGGCTTCAACTGGCAGATGAGCGTGTCGCTGATTCCGGCCTTCGCCGCGCGCGAAACCGCGGTCGCGGCACTCGCCACCGTGTATGCGGTGGGTGGCGAAGGCGCGGATGGCGCGGGCCTTGCCCAGGCGCTGGCGGCCAACTTCTCGCTGGCCAGCGCGCTGTCGCTGATGGTGTGGTTCGCCTTTGCGCCCCAGTGCATGTCCACGCTGGCGGTGATCCGCCGCGAGACCAACTCGTGGCGCAACGTGGGCATCTCGTTCGGCTACATGTTCGCGGTGGCGTATGTCGCGTCGTTCCTCACCTACCAGATCGCGAGCTGGCTGACATGAGCACCGGCCTGCTCGTGCAGTACGTGATCGTCGGCGTGGTCGTGCTGATCGGCGCGTGGATCACCTTGCGCAAGCTGGCGCCGCAACTGACCAGCCGCTGGCTGGCGACGCTGGCGCTGCGCCTGGACCGCCCCGGCAGCACGGCCTGGAAGCGCACGCTCGCGCGGCGCCTGCAGCCGAAGCAATCCACCGGCAACTGCAGCGACGGCTGCGATACCTGCGGTTCCTGTGGCCCGAAGGCACCGGCCGCCGCGCGAGACGTCTACCCGCTGGAGTTTCGCCCGCGCGGCAAGTGACGCGGCCTTGGAGCGTGTTCACGATCTTCGGATATTCGCCTATTTCCTCACCGTCATTCCCGCGAAAGCGGGAATCCAGTGCCTTCTCATCGTGCATAAAGGCGCTGGATTCCCGCTTTCGCGGGAATGACGGTGAGGGAAACCGGTTTTGCGGGAATCGTGAACGGGCTCTTAGAGCCTGTTCACGATCTTCTGGGCGTCTCCGAAAAGCGACATCTTTTTGCTCGTCATCCCCGCTTTCGCGGGAATGACGGTGAGGGAAACCGGTTTTGCGGGGAATCGTGAACGGGCTCTTAGAGCCTGTTCAAGATCTTCTGGGCGTCTCCGAAAAGCGACATCTTTTTGCTCGTCATCCCCGCTTTCGCGGGAATGACGGTGAGGGAAACCGGTTTTGCCGGATTCGTTAACAGGCTCTTTGAGCCTCACTGATGGCTCGACGGTGGCGGGTCCATCGGCGGATGGATCCCGCGCATGGCCGGGTCGTCCGGTTTCACCGGCGTAAGGATGCCCACAGTGACGGTGCCCGACCGCAGGTAAGAGGTGAACTTCGGATCATACGGATCGCTGCTGGCGCGCAGCTGCTGGTAAGCGATGACGCCATCGGTCTGGTGCACGCCGGTGATCTCGCCCGGCGTGACGGCCATGATCCCGCCATTGCCCACGTCGTAGTTGATCGTCGACTGATGGCTGTCTGAGCCCACGGTGCCGCCGACCATCAGGTGCGGCGCCGCCGACCCCACGCGGGAACCCGTGGCGCCGATCAGCACTTCGCGCCAGCGCGCCTTGGCGCGGGGCAGGGCAGCCGCGTCGCCGTAGGTGGGCAGCAGCTCGCGCCAGATCGCATTGGCCTGGTCGAACTGCTCCGGCGTCAGGTGCGCGTAGAGCAGCTGCTTGGCGTACACGTACTGCGTTTCGTTGCGCTCGGCCGCCAGCGCGAACCATGCCATGGCGCTCGGCAGGTCGACCGGCGAACCATGGCCGTTGAGATAGAGCACGCCCAGGTTGTACTCGGCCGGCTTGTAGGCCCATGACGCCGACACCTTGAACATGGCGATGGCGTGCTCGTAGTCGTGCTTCTGGTTGGCCAGCGCGCCCAGGTAGAAGAAATACTCACCCGGACGTCCATCGTCCTCGGGACGATTGAACGGATCGGTGCGGCTGGTGGGGACGTCCGGCGTCGCCTGGTAGCTCACCACCTTCGGTAGTGGCGACTGCGTGTCGATGGGGATGGTCGGCAGCGTGGCGTCCGTTGCCCGAAGGGTGGGGCACACCAGCAAAACGGCCAGGGCAAGGGCCCGAAGCGGCCCGTGTATCAGGTGATCCAGGTGATCTCGCGCGATCATGGCGACACCTCATATCTGCCTGCGGATGGCAGCAGGGCGAAGCTACTCCCATGGCCCCTGGCGGGCAATGGCCGGCACCTTCGCGGGAAATTGCGCTTTGAGTGGCGCTGCCTATGCGCCCTGGTTAATCCTTGTCCCCTCGGCCGGCATCGCTGGCCCGAGGGAATTTGGACGTCCGTTTGCAAAAGGCGGGCGCCGGCTACGGGTGGTTGCCGTTGTCGCCATCGTTACTGGTGCTTTGGTTCTTGGTGGCGTCGCCGGTCTTCTTATCCGCCTGGGACAGCGGCCCCACCGTGGCCTGTCCGGTCACCGCCGTCACCTTGGGATCGTAGGGATTGTCGGTCGAGCGGAGTGCTTGATAGGCGACCGAGCCGTCGCCTTGATGCACGCCCGCGAGTTCCGCCGGATTGGTGCTGATGTGGAAGTTGCTATGGACGTCGTAATTGGGCGAATTCATGTGGTTCGGCGTGCCGTCCGCACCGCCCACCATGACATGCGCCGCCGACGAACCGACGCGCGAGCCGGTGGAATTCTCACGGGCTTCGCGCCAGCGCGACTTGGCGCGAGGCAGCGCCGCTTCATCGCCGTACTTGGGCAGCAGTTCGCGCCAGATCACGTTGGCCTGTTCGTACTGCTCGGGCGTGAGATGCGCGTACACCAGCTGGCGGGCCCGCAGGTATTGCGGTTCGTTGCGTTCCGCGGCCAGCGCCATCCAGGCGAGGGCGCGCGGCATGTCCACGGGTGAGCCCTGGCCATTGAGATACATGACGCCAAGGTTGTACTCGGCGGGCTTGTAGGCCCACGACGCCGCCACTTTGTACATCGCGATGGCGTGCTCGAAATCGCCTTTCTTCACCGACTGCACGCCCAGCGCGAAGTAGTACTCGCCGGGGCGGCCATCGTCGGTCGGCGAGTTGAACGCGCGGCTGTTGTCCTCTGTCCCGTCGTCGGCGGGCCTGGGGGCGCTTGCGACGGGCTGGTCATCGACGGGGATTTTCTTCTGCGCCAAGTCATCGACCGCCAGTGCGGCGGTCGATGACAGCGCCAGCGCGACGAGGCAGGCAAGGCGGGAGAGTGTCTGCACGGCCATGGCGATCCTTCCCTGGTTTGCGTGAGAGCGCGGTGTGCGGAACGTACTCCCGCGCCAGCCGCCCTGCAAATGCCGCGCACAGGGCGGTCAGTCCCGGGCAAGCCCTTCGTAGTGCGCGAGCTGGTGGCTGAACACCGGCCAGAACGGTTGGGGCAAATGGCCGTCCAGGCGATCTGCCAGTACATCCAGATGGGTATGCCAGCCACTGCTGGTGCCGGCGAGCTCGGCGGGCTTGAGCTTGCGGTGCGTCACGATCAGACGCACCTGTTCGCCCTGCGGCGTGAGCTCGAAGGTGACTTCCGAGGACTCCTCCTGTTTGGCCCAGGTGATGGTGAGCAGGCGCGGCGGCTCGCAGGCCAGGACACGGTGCGTGGACGTGACGCCTTCTTCGTAGGCCTTGAAGCGCTCGGGCGGCGGCATCGGCGTCTGCGATAGCTCCGCGTGGTGGAAGCGCATGTGAAATTCGCTGCCCACGCGCTGCTCCATGGTGCCGCTGGCGAGCCACTGGCCGCGCTTGTCCGAATCAGTGAGGTAGGACCACACGCGTTCGATCGGGCCGGGCAGCAGGCGTTCGAAGCGGATGGTGTCGGTGGCGAGGATCTGGCGCGGAGGCTGGCGGTCCAGGTTCTGTCCGAGGTGCGCGAGGATGCCGGTCCAGCCTTCCCGGGTCGCGTCGGCCCATTCCGGCAGCACGTCTTCGTGCAGTAGCGTCAGCTCGCAGCCGTGGCCGGCGGGGACGATGTCGATGCTCACCCGGGTCATGGCCTCGGAGTACCTGGGCACGCCGAAGGTAAAGACCAGGCGGCGCGGACGGTCGATGTCCAGATACTCGCCGATGTGGTCGATATCCTCGCCGTCGCGGCGGTCACGGAAGCAGAAGTGGCCGCCCACCCGTGCGTCGATATCCACTTTCACCATTTCGCCGTTGGGCGCGGAAAACAGCCAGCGGCCGGCGGTGGCGGGGTCGAGCCAGGCGTCGAAGACGCGCTCCGGGCTGGCGTCGAAATGGCGGGTGATGCGCAGCGTGCGCAGGGTGGCGGTCGTCATCGCGGTTTCCCTTCGGGTGGGGGCTCGCCCATGGCCGCGTCCTCGGCCTTGAGCAGGGCGTCGAGTGCATCGAGCCGGCGGTTCCAGAATTGTTCGTAGAAGCGCAGCCATTCGTCGGCGGCAGCCAGCGGGGCCGGTTCCAGCCGGCAGATGTGGGTACGCCCTTGCACGAGCCGGCGCACCAGGCCGGCCCGTTCCAGCACTTTCACATGCTTGGAGGCCGCGGCCAGCGACATGTCGAAGGGGGCGGCCAGCTCGCCGATGTTGCGATCGCCCCCCGCCAGGCTGCGCAGCATGGCGCGGCGGGTGGCGTCGGTGAGAGCCTGAAAGACCATGTCGAGCGTGGGTGGAAGATATTCAACCATATGGTTGAATATCTTCCTGTGGCCGGCGGATGTCAACCTCGGGGTTGAATTTTGCCGGCGATGGCTTATTTAGGTCCGGTCGACTTTCAGGAGTTCGCGATGCAACGCCATCTCACCATGAACAGCGTCGTGCCCGACGGTGACGCCGCTGACCTCGCCATTCTGCCCACGGGCATGCATCACCCGGCGCATGGCGAACTGGACAACGTGGATATTGCCGGCCACGACGAAGTCGACCACGACGCCGCGCTGCGCGACTCCAGCCTGCGAACTCCGAAGTAAGCCACCCGGGACGGCAGTCCCCTGCGGTCAAACCAGCAGGGTTTTCACGCCTTTGCCTTCCAGCGCCTGCACGTAATCGGCGGACGCGGCGGTGTCGCTGATCACCAGGTCGAGCTCGCTGACCGGCGCGATCACCGATAGGCTGCGCTGGCCGAACTTGCTGGCGTCCAGCACCGCCACCGTCTGGCGCGACACGCGGATCATCAGCGCATTCAGCGAAGCCTCCAGCGGATCGGGCGTGGTCACGCCCACTTCCGGATCGAGGCCATCCACGCCCAGGAACAGGCGATCCGCCGAGAGCCGCGACAACGCCTGCTCGGCGTCGGGGCCGGCCAGCGAGTAGGACGTCTGGCGCAGCAGGCCGCCGAGCATCATCACGCGCACCGCCGGCAAGGCGGACAGCTCCATCGCGATGTTCAGCGCATTGGTGATCACCGTCAGCGAGGTCCATTTGCGCTGGCGGATGCGACGCGCGATTTCCGCCGTGGTGGAACCGGAGTCGAGGATGATGGTTTCGCCGTCCTCAATCAGTTCCGCCGCGGCCTCGCCAATGCGCAGCTTCTGCGCGTGGTGCCGGGTTTCCTTGATATTGAGCGGCGTATCGAGCTGGGCGGCGGCGGGCAGGGCGCCACCGTGGGAGCGGCTGATGACATCGGCGCGGTCGAGTGCTTCCAGGTCCGCGCGGATGGTGACGGCGGAAATGCCGAACAGCGCCACCAGTTCGTCCACCGTCACGCGGCCTTTCTGATGGACCAGTTCGACGATGCGGCGCCGGCGTTCTTCCACCAGCAATTTCGGCGGGGCGGGTGCGGCCTTGCGTCGAGTCGTCATGGATCCGTTCCTGATGCTGTCTGTTTGGCCGACGGTGGAAAATATCGCAGACCTTGCTCTTGACCGTCATCCCCGCGAAGGCGGGGATCCAGTGACTTTCGCACTCCGCGATACTCTGCCGGGCCAAAGGCACTGGATCCCCGCCTTCGCGGGGATGACGATGGGACAATGATCAAGCCATGGGAAGACTTTGAACAGGCTTGCGATGTCGCGCCCAGCTCGGGGGCAAATCAGTCCATCCCCAGCAGTCGCGCCGCATTGTCATGGTAGAGCTTGCGCAGGATGTCCGGCGGCAGGCCCACGCCATAGATGGACCAGCGTCCCTGGGGCGGCACGGCGGCGGGGGCGTAGTCGAAGTACTCGTCCTCTGTCTCCAGAAAACGGTAGTAGATCTCGTAGAGTTCATCGCCCAGCAACTGCTGCGGTACGTCGTTGCCGTACGGGGGCGGCACGGCATCGGTGCCGAACAGGATGCGGTCCTGGTAGCGCTCGAAGAAGCGCCGCGCCATGCGCGGCTGGCGGCCCAGTTCGCTGATGCGTGCGCTGATGTCCACGTGCACGTTGGCGTGGCGGTCCATGCACTCGGCGATGGTGGCAAGGTCTTCGGCCTGGTTGCCCACGTGCATCAGCACGAAGGTCGTGTCCGGATGCCGTGCGATGACGCGGTCGCGGGCGGTCAGCAGGTCGCGATGGCTGGGATATTCGGGACCGTAGAACGACCAGTCCGGATGCTTGGCCAATTCCTCGTAGCGTTCGTTGGCGCTGTCGCCCGGAAGAAAGAACGCCTCCGGATCGGAGGTATGGATGAACACCGGCATCTTCAGCGCTGCGCAGGTCTCCCACATGGGATCGAAGCGTGCATCGTCCACGCCGACGAGTTCGCCCTGGTCGATGCCTTCGCGCAAATAAAGACCCAGCGTCTTGAGCAGTTTCAGGCCGGCGGCGCCCAAGCGGTGCGCGTGCTCGATGGCTTCGGCTTGCAGGCGCGGGTAGTCGCCTTCCGCGAAAAGCGCGAACGAGGGTTCGGTCATGGTGCGGAAGCGGCCGGGTGCCACGGCGTCGAAACGCGCAATGGTTTCTTCCAGTCCATTGCCGGTGCCGCCGGTCAGGTTGACCATGGTGCGGATGCCCTTGCGGTCCATCAGCGCCACCAGCTCAGCGGGGTCGGCGAAGTAGGTCATCGCCTCGCCCAGCGATACGCCGTTGCGCGTTTCGCTCATCCAGCTCAAATGGGTATGCACGTCGATGACGGGAAACGCGGGTTTCTCCACCCGGGTCACCGGCACGTGCAACATGCTGCGCGGCTTGAAGTCGGTGAGGCGGAGATTCTCGCCCTCCGGTTTCGTTGCCGTCTGCAAGGGATTCTTGCCACTGCCGCTGCCCAGCATCGGCGGCGCGCAGCAACCGCAACCCGCGCGGGTGGCGGTGAGCAGGTGGCGGCGGTCCGGGTCGGATCGCCGCCGGGCGCGAGGGTTCGCGTCACGCATCGTGTCTGTCCCGATCAACCCGGATAGCGCGCCATGATGTCGTGCACCTGGCGGGTGAGCGCCACCGCCTGGTCGAACGGACGCAGCCACATGTTGCGGCCGAACATCACGCCGCTGGCGCCGCTCTGCATGTAGAACTCGACCTTGCGCAGCACGGCTGCGTCGTCGTCGTTCTTCTCGCCGCCGGAGAACAGCACCATCGTGCGACCGGCCGAGCGCACCACGCGTGCGCAGCGCGCCGCGGCGTCTTCCTGCAGCTTGTCATAGGGCGACGGCACGTTGGCCACGCTGTCGTTGGGTTCGTGCAGCTTCACGATGTCAGCGCCGAGTTCAAGCGCCACGCGCGCGGCGTAATCCTGCGCGTACAGCGTGTTGGTGCCGCCCTTTGCGTTGATCGCGCTGCCGCGCGGGTACGACCACAGCACCAAGGGCATGCCGTAGCGCTCGCAATCCTGGCGCACCTTTTCGAACTGGCGGAATTCATCGTGCTGACGCGGCGAGCCCACGTACATGGTGTAACCGACAGCGTCGGCGCCCAGGCGCACGGCATCTTCCACCGAAGCGAACAGCGGCGAGGTCGCCTCCGCATCGCTGGGGATATTGGTCTTGCCGTTGAGCTTGAGGATCAGCGGTACGCGGCCGCAGTACTCGGTCATGTACTTTTCGGCCAGGCCAATGCCCAGCGCGATGGCGGAAAAGCCGCCGGCCTCGGCGAGCTCGAACTGATAGCCCGGATCGACGGCCGGCGGGTGGGGGAAGAAATCGGTCGGGCCATGTTCCAGGCCCTGGTCCAGCGGCAGCACCAGCAGGCTGCCGTTGCGCGGGCCGCTGCCATACAGCAGGCGCCACAGGCGGGTGCGCTTGCCATGGGAAAGGGGGAGCGAAGCGAGTCGGCTGGATGTCATCGAAGGCCCTTGCAACTTGTGTTTCATTTCGAATACCTTGGGATTGAGGTTTCGTGTTCTTTCGTTTTACATCATATTTCATCAGATGACCATGCCTGTCAAACCCGCCGTGACTGTTCCGACGCTGGAATCGCTGAAAGCCGCATCGCCTGCCGAGCAGGCGCGACTGGGCTGCACCGACACCCTGCGCGAGATCCTCCAGCAGCCTGAAACCTGGCGTGACACCGCGACGCGGCTAGCCGATCCCGCCACGCAGGGCATGCTGGGTGAGCTGCTCGCCACGCCACCGCACCACATCGTGCTGACCGGTTCGGGCAGCTCGGTCTACGTGGGCGAATGTCTGGCGCCAGTGCTGCAGGACGGGCTTGGCCTGCCTTCGCAGGCCATCGCCGCAGGCACCTTGCTGACGCACCGTCGCGGCACGCTGCCGCACGGGCGCGGCCTGCTCGTGTCGATCGCCCGCTCGGGCAACAGCCCGGAAAGCGCCAGCGTGGTGGACCAGGTGCTGGAGGCGGAGCCGGACTATCAACACCTCGTGGTGACCTGCAACGCGCAGGGCCAGCTGGCAACGCGCTATCGCAGCGAGCCGCGCGTGCATGTATTGCAGTTGTCGCCGCGCACCAACGACCGCAGCCTGGTGATGACCAGCAGCTTCACCAACCTCGTGCTGGGCGGCAGTGGGCTGCTGCGCGACCGCGCGGGCAAGGCCGATGCCGGGCTGGCGGATCTCGCCGCGAACATCGCCACGCTCCTGTTCGAGCGTCATGGCGATGCGCTGGCCCGTGAAGGCGCCGCCGATTTCGACGCCGCGCTTTATCTCGGCAGCGGCGCTGCCTTTGGCGCCGCGCGCGAAGCAGCACTGAAGATGCTGGAGATGTCCGGCGGCGCCGTCTCCGCCATGTGCGAAACCTATCTGGGCCTGCGCCATGGGCCGATGTCGTGGCTGGACCGGCCGTGCCCCGTTGTCGCGTTTCTCTCCAGTGCGTCTGCTGTGCGTGCCTACGAGCTGGACCTGCTGCGTGAAATCGCGCGCAAAAAACTCGGCGGCGTGCGCATCGTGGTGGGTGAGGCCATCCCCGCCGACGTGATCGGCCCGAACGATGTGGCGGTGGAGTTGCCCGGCCTGTCTCAGCTGGACGAGGCGCAGCAGGCGATGGTGCACGTGGTGGCGGGCCAGTTGCTCGCCTTGTTCCGCTGTCTGGCACTGGGCCAGCAACCGGATGCGCCCTCGCAGGGTGTGCTGACGCGCGTGGTCGAGCCCTTCGCTATCCACAGCGCGGAGACTGGCGCGTGAAGCCGCTGCTGGTGGCCGGTGAGATCAATGTCGACCTGGTGCTTACCGGGTGCGAGCGCCTGCCCGAGTTCGGCGGCGAGGTGCTTGCCTCCGGCTTCCGCCAGGGGCCGGGCAGTTCATCGATGATCTGCGCGATAGGGCTGGCTCGCTTGGCCCATTCCGTTGCCTTCGCGGGCGTCACCGGTGCCGATGGCTGGGGCGAATACTGCATCGACGCCATGCGTGACGCGGGCATCGATGTCTCCGCCGTGCGGCGCGATGCGTCCTTGCAGACCGGCATCACCGTGGCATTGTCATCGTTGCAGGATCGTGCGCTGGTCACCTACGCCGGCGCCATTGGCGCCTTGCGGCAGGACATGATCGACGATGCACTGCTGGCCCGTTGCGGCCATCTGCACGTTTCCTCGTATTACCTGCAGGACGCGCTGCGTCCGGGCTTGCGCGATTTGTTTGCGCGTGCGCGCCGCGCGGGGCTCACCGTGTCGCTCGACCCTGGCTTTGATCCGCACCAGCGCTGGGGCAGCGAGCTGGTGGAACTGTTGCCACTGGTCGACGTATTCCTGCCGAACGAACGCGAGGCCTGTGCGATCAGCGGCGCGTCGACTGCGCTGGCTGCGCTGCATGCCTTGCGCAACGGGCACACGCTCACCGTGGTCAAGCTGGGCAGCGATGGCTGCATGACGCTCCAGGACGACGGCTCCCCGCTCGCCGTGCCCGCTCATGCGGTCCAGGTGCTGGACAGCACCGGTGCCGGCGATTCATTCGATGCCGGTTTCCTGCATGCATGGCGGCAAGGCATGCCGTTGACGGCGTGTATGCGCTGGGGCAGCGCCTGCGGTTCGCTGTCTACCCGGGGCATCGGCGGCACGGCTTGCCAGGGCAGCGAAGACGATGTGCGCGCGCTGCTGGAGGCCGCCGCGTGATCACGGTAGGCGGCTTCAACACGGCGATCGATCGGCTGGTGACGCTCGACGTGTTGCAGCCCGGTGCCGTGCAGCGCGCCAGCACGGTACAGAGTTATCCCGGTGGCAAGGGTGTGCACGTAGCACAGACCATCGCCGCGCTGGGGGAGCCCGTGCAGCTGGTGGGTCTGGTCGATGCACCGCATCGCAATGTCGTGACCCGTCGCATGAGCGAGCGCGGCGTGTTGTTCCACGGCGTTGAAATGGGCGAAGGCCTGCGCCAATGCCTGGCGCTGCGCGAGCGCGACGGCCGGATGACCGAAGTGCTCGATCCGGGCCCGATGCTCACAACCGCCACTCGCGACCAATTGCTTCGCACCCTGGAGCGCGCGCTCGACAGCAGCGAAGCCCTGGTGCTTAGCGGAAGCCTGCCGCGCGGGTTCGAGAGCGACACCTACGCGAAGATCGTACGGCACGCGGCCAGTCTAGGCATGGCCTGCCTGGTGGACGCCAGTGGTGAAACGCTGCGTCAGGTCGTCGATGCGCGCCCTTGCGTCATCAAACCCAATCGCGACGAAGCCGGTCAACTGGTCGGTTATCCGGTGGATACACCGGCGCAGGCGGAAACGTTGCTGCGTGAACTCTATGCGAGGGGCGTCGTACGGCCGCTGGTGACGCTGGGAGAGCAGGGCGCATTCGGCTTCGATGGCGAAAGCGTGTGGCATGCCTCGCTCGCGTTGGAGCGCAGCATGAACGCCGTGGGTTCCGGGGATTGTTTCCTCGCCGGCATGGCCGTCGCCTACCAGCGCGGCCTTGCGTTCGATGAATCGCTGCGCTTGGCCGTTGCCTGCGGCGCCGCGAATGCGATGGGCGAAGAAACCGGTTTTGTGGAACGCAGCCTTGTGCAGTCGCTGCTTCCCAAGGTGCGCGTGCAACGCATCGTCGCACCGGCAAGGAGAGCCTGACCTCCCGGGTGGTGCTTCGGCGCCACGCGGGCGAAACAAAGAGTTGTTCACACCAACCAATCCATGGGGGCCACTCCATGGGACGTCATCTGGACGTCGTTGCGAACGGGGAGTTCGCGCGGCGAGCCGACACAGACCACGGGGAGAAGGTATTCATGAATACGGGGAAGGGTGGTTGTTCAGGAAGCAGTGAGCGCAGGGTCGTACCTGCCGTCAACGCGCTGGTGATGGCCATGCGCCTTGCATGGGTCGTGGGCGGCATGGCATGGGGTGCGGCAGCATTCGCACAATCCACCACGCCAACGACGGATGCCACGACGAACGCATCGTCGAAAACGCAGGGCAAGCAGGATGATGGGAAGGCGTCCGAAAAGAACGCCAAGCAGCTGCAGCAAGTCACCGTGACCGGCTCCAACATCCGCAGCGTCGACGTGGCGGATGCGCAGCCGGTCATCACCATCAGCCGCGTTGATATCGAGCGGCAGGGTTTCGCCACGGTCGGCCAGCTGCTGCAAAACGTTTCCTCGGCGGCGACGCCCGACCTCAGCATGTCGGCGCCCGGCGACCTGGGCCCGAACCAGGGCGGTCAGTTCATCAACCTGCGCGGCCTGGGTGCGCCGCGCACACTGGTGCTAGTGGATGGGCAGCGTATCGGCGCGGCGCATGGCGGCTACACCAACGTCAACGTCATCCCGGTCTCGATCATCGACCACATCGACGTGCTGGCCAATGGCGCCTCCGCCGTGTACGGCTCCGACGCGATTGCCGGCGTGATCAACATCATCACGCGCAAGGACTTCAACGGCGTCGAGCTCAATACCTACAACGGTATGTACGCCCCGCACGGCGATGGCGAGCAGAGCCAGTACGACGTGACGTTTGGCAAGAGCACCGATCGCTGGGGCGTGGTGTTCAGCGCCTCGTACCAGAACCAGGAGCCGGTGTGGACCAGCTCCCGCGACTTCTCCAGCTATCCCTGGACAGATCGCCATCCGCTTTACGGGCGCTCCTACGTGGGCTT
This sequence comes from Dyella japonica A8, assembly GCF_000725385.1. Lineage (NCBI taxonomy): Bacteria > Pseudomonadati > Pseudomonadota > Gammaproteobacteria > Lysobacterales > Rhodanobacteraceae > Dyella > Dyella japonica. Next base: position 2,313,582 of record NZ_CP008884.1, read on the forward strand.
CCAGCCCATCATCAGCAACGCCACCTTTCCCGATGGCAGCCAGCACGCGGTGGTGCTGAACCAGGGCGGCGACCCGTCCAACCTCAATGACTACCACCGGGTGGTCAGACAGACCTATGGGCCAGACGGCGACGTGGTCAGCCCCGGCGACTACACCTACAACCGGGACAGTGGCCACCAGTACATGCTGCATACGGCGGACCTGACCAAGAACCTGTACCTGGATACGCACTACAAGGTCACCGACAACATCACGGCGCGGTTCAACGCGGGCTACAACCTGGACAACGAGAAGGCCACCGCCGGCACGGCCACCTTGTACAGTGGCATGGGTGGTCATGACAATTTTCCGTCGGTGCTCTCCGCCGACAGCTACTACAACCCCTATAACCAGCCGGGCCAGACGCCGCAGGACGTGAACTTCTATCGCCGCATCGCCGGCGACACCTACAACAGCTACAACAAGCCCAAGAACACCCGCTACAGCGCGGGCCTCGACGGCGTGTTCAGCCTGGGCGAGCACACGTTCAACTGGGACGTGAACTACTACGACAGCAAGATCACCGGCGTGAACACGCGCACGGGTTACTTCAACCTGCCCAATGCGGCGAACGCGCTGGGCCCGTCGTTCCTGGGCTCGGATGGCGCTGTGCATTGCGGCACCCCGGGCAACGTGATCGCCGGCTGCGTGCCGCTGAACCCGCTGGGCAACATCACCCAGTCGATGCTCGACTACCTGATGATCAACAGCGTCGAGCGCTACGGCAGCGAAGAGAAGGCGGCATCGGCGGATTTCGGCGGTGACCTGTTCTCCTTGCCGGGTGGCCAGTTCACGTTCGCGACGGGTGTGCAACATCGCTCGGTGTCGGGTTACGACGAGCCCGACGCGTTTGCCGCCGCGGGCAATTCGACCGATGGCGCGGTAGGCCCCAATCACGGCGGCTACTCGTTGAACGAGGCCTACGCCGAGTTCAACGCACCCTTCCTCAAGGACCTTCCGGGCGCCAAGAGCCTTTCACTGGATGCCGCGATCCGCTATTCCGACTACAACAACTTCGGCAGCACCACCAACGCATCGTTCAAGCTGACCTGGCAGCCCTTCGACGACCTGCTCGTTCGCGCCAGCTATGGCACGGGTTTCCGCGCGCCTACCGTCAACGACCTCTACCAGGGCCTCTACAACGCGGGCGGCTTCACCGATCCGTGTGACGCGGTCTTTGGTCCTTCCACCTACGGCTACAGCCCCGTGGTCGCGCAGCGTTGCCAGACGGGTTTTGGCGGCGTTGCCGGCGTGCCGGCGAACTTCCGCCAGATCGACAATACCGGGCAGCCGGTGACGCAGCCTGAAACCACGGGCATTACCGAGAGCTTCAATGGCGGCAACCCGCATCTGAAGCCGGAGACCTCGTACAACGGGCAGGTTGGCTTCGTGTACAGCCCGTCGTGGTTGCAGGGCTTCAACGCGTCGGTCGACTACTGGCGCTACAACATCCGCAACCTGATCACCGGCATCACCAACGACCAGGTGCTGGCCAACTGTTACCAATACGGCATCACCTCGTCGTGTACGCAGTTCCAGCGCCAGGCGGGCACCGGGCAGATCATCAACCTGATGAACCTGGAGACCAACGCCGGCTGGCAGAAGACCAGTGGCTACGATTTCTCCTTCGCCTACGCACTGCCGGAGTACGCCATCGGCCGCTTCAAGCTCGGCCTCACCGGCACCTACGTCACCAGCTACAACATGCTGCCGACGGTGGGCTCGGCGGTGGTCTACGGCACGGGCATCGCCTCAGCCCAGACGGCCATGTCGGTATGGCGCCTGCGCGGCAACTTCACGGTGGACTGGGCCTGGCACGACTTCGGCGCCACCTGGACCATGCGCTACTTCTCGCCGCTGAAGGCGCCGTGCGCCTTCCCGCCGCCGGATGCGCGCACGGCGTTCCCGTGCACCTTGCCAAACTACTATGCGCCGGGCCAGGGAACGCAGCCGATGACGCAGATCGCCTCGGTCACCTTTGACGACGTGCAGGTCTACTGGAAGGCACCGTGGAAGGCCACCATTTCGCTGGGCGCCAACAACGTGTTCAACCGCAAGGGGCCGTACATCTACGGTGGCTATGCCGGCAGCGACACGCCGTACAACTACAACGCCTCGTATGACATCGGCCGTTACGTCTACCTGCGTTACCAGCAGAAGTTCTGATCAGGCCTGATCCAAGTGCGCGCCGCGGCGGTTGCCGCGGCTTCTTGACCCGGAGCCCGTTCGTGGGCGATATCGCAGCGCGGGCTCCGGCATGAAATCAGAGGTGTGAACATGGCAGGGATTGGAGAGAGTCGCGGCAAGCGGCTTACCGGCACGTCGCGCAGCCCGTTCGGGCGTACGCTGCTGGCGTGCATGCTGTTGGCCGGCATGACCGGCGCGGCGTGCGCGGAAAAAGGAAAGGCAGCGGCCTTTTCGCAACAGGGTGATGCGTACCAGTTCGGCAACCACAGCATCGTTGCCCGTTGGAAGATCACCGACGGCAAACTCGCCGACATGGTGCTGGCGGATCAGCCCAACCATCAGGAGCTGCCGGTGACGGCACCGGTCGAGTTGACCATGGCTGATGGCAGCAAGCTCGGCGCCGCCCAGCTGAAGGTGCTTTCGGCGCCCAAGGCGAGCAAGCTGAAGGCCAATGCGAAGGCATCGCGACTCGCGGAGCGTTCACCCGGCAACGTCGTGGAAGCGACGTTCGGTGACGCGGACGGGTGCTTCCGCATCGATTGGCAGTGGGTGCAGCGCGAGGGCTCGGATTATCTTCGAGCTATCGTCACCATCACCGCCCTCAAGCAGGACGAGAACATCGGCAAGGTGGCGCTGCTGCAGGCGCAGGCGGCCGACGCTGAAGTGGTCGGCGTCGTGCCGGGCTCGCCGATCGTCGCGGGGCACGATTACTTCGGTTTCGAGCATCCGCTGTCGTCCAGCGAAGTGCACGGCAAGCAGGTGAAGCTGTGGATCGAGCGTGGCCTGCCGTTGCCCAAGGGGCAGTCGATCACGTATTCCGCCGTGGTCGGCGTGACGCACGACAACCAGTTGCGCCGGGACTTCCTCACCTATGTGGAGCGTGAGCGTGCACATCCGTACCGCACCTTCCTGCATTACAACTCGTGGTACGACATTGGCTACTTCACGCCGTACACCGAGGCGCAGGCACTGGATCGCATCCATGCGTTCGGCGAGGAGCTGAAGGTCAAGCGTGGGGTGACCCTCGACTCCTACCTGTTCGATGACGGCTGGGACGACCGCAGCGGCAGCTGGCACTTCAGCAAGGACTTCCCGCACGGCTTCCTGCCGCTGCGCGATGCCGCCGCGACATACGGCGCCGCACCAGGCATGTGGCTGTCGCCCTGGGGGGGCTACGGCAAGCCCAAGGAAGAGCGGGTGAAGAACGGGCAGGCGGCAGGCTACGAGATCATCGACGGTGGCCTGGCGCTGTCTGGTCCGAAGTACTACCAGCGCTTCCACGACGCCGTGATGGAGCTGGTGAAGAACGACGGCATCAACCAGTTCAAGTTCGACGGCACCGGCAACGCGGACAAGGTTTTCCCGGGCAGCCGCTTCAGCAGCGATTTCGATGCGGCGATCCAGCTCATCGACGATCTGCGCGTGGCCAAGCCGGACCTCTATATCAACCTCACCACCGGCACCATGGCGTCCCCGTTCTGGCTGCGCTACGCGGATTCGATCTGGCGCGATGGCGAGGACGACGACCTGGCAGGCGTGGGCACCAAGCGCGAGCGCTGGATCACCTACCGTGACCGTGAGACGTACCACAACATTGTGGTGAAGGGGCCGCTGTACCCGCTCAACTCGCTGATGCTCCACGGCATCATCTACGCGAAGGAGAATCGCCGGCTCAATGCCGACCCGGGCCACGATTTCGCCAACGAAGTGCGTTCGTATTTCGCCACCGGTACGCAGTTGCAGGAGATGTACATCACGCCGGACTTGCTCACCCAGCAGGACTGGGATGTGCTGGCCGAATCGGCGCGCTGGTCTCGCGCCAACGCGGGCGTGTTGAAGGATGTGCATTGGGTCGGTGGCGACCCGGGACGACTGGACGTCTATGGCTGGGCGGCGTGGACGCCTGCCAAGGCTATCGTCACGTTGCGCAATCCCAGCGACAAGCCGCAGCTGGCCGTGATCGATCTGGCGCGTCAGCTGGAGCTTCCGCCGGGGGCGGCGCATCGGTTCAGTGCGCGCAGTCCGTGGAAGGAGGATGCGGGCAAGCCGGCGATGAGTTTCGACGTGGATCAGCCGGGCACGATCACGCTGGCGCCGTTCCAGGTGTTGACGCTGGAGTTGACGCCCGACGCTTCCCACTGAGGGTTCCCTTCGGCTGGCATCCCCCCGCCAGCCCCTTGGTCCTGATGTATCGAGGGACCTGGCCTCGTCGAGAGACGAGGCCTTTTCTTTTCCCGTTGTTGCAGCTCTGGGGTAAGCGGGAACAGCCATGGATGGCTGCGGCCTTGATGAGAGAGGAGAAGGGTGAGGGGGTAATCTGGCCTCACCGCTTCAAACGAGCCGTCACCCCTGAGAAGGCAGGGGTCCAGTGACTTTGCTCTCGGCCTTCGGGGGGCGCTCCCGTAGTCTGGCCGCTTACGCAGCGGGCGTTTCGACCTCCTGCCGGAGGCCGAGTCACTTTTCTTTGCTGGCCCAAAGAAAAGTAACCCAAAGAAATGGCCTCTAAAGCTCCGGTAGCACCGTGTTGAATACAAGCCTTCAAGGCCGAGGTAATCGGCACCGGGCGATCCATCCGACCTGCGGTACGGCTACACCGCAACGCGCCGATGCGCAGAGGTGCTCTGCATTGTGTGGAATACAAGCTTGTCGGTTCCGGAGCCCGGATTGCGACAGGCGCAACGCCTACACACAGCGGCTACCCCGCAACGCGCCGTGGCCAAGAGGGCTTAAAGCAGGTTGCGAATGTGGTTGGTGGCGTGCGAACCACCTTTACATCCGAAACACGCCATACCTCTGCGGCTCAATCGGCGCATTGAGCGACGCGGAGATTGCCAGCCCCAGCACACGACGCGTATCCGCCGGATCAATGATGCCGTCATCCCACAGGCGGGCACTGGCGTAGTAGGGGTGGCCCTGGCGTTCGTACTGGTCGCGGATCGGTGCCTTGAAGGTTTCTTCGTCTTCCGCGCTCCACGATTTGCCACTTGCCTCGATGCCGTCGCGGCGCACCGTCGCCAGCACCGAAGCGGCCTGTTCGCCACCCATCACGCTGATGCGCGAGTTGGGCCACATCCACAGGAAGCGCGCGCCGTAGGCTCGTCCGCACATGGCGTAGTTGCCGGCGCCGAAGCTGCCACCGATCACCACGGTGAACTTGGGCACGTGGGAGCAGGCCACGGCGGTGACCATCTTGGCGCCGTCTTTGGCGATGCCGGCGTTCTCGTACTTTTTACCGACCATGAAGCCGGTGATGTTCTGCAGGAACACCAGCGGCACGTTGCGCTGGTTGCACAGTTCGATGAAGTGCGCGCCCTTGAGGGCCGACTCGGAGAACAGGATGCCGTTGTTGGCGATGATGCCGACCGGGTAGCCGTGGATGTGCGCGAAGCCGCACACCAGGGTCTTGCCGTAGCGCGCCTTGAACTCGTGGAACTCGGAGCCGTCGACGATGCGGGCGATGACCTCGCGGATGTCGAACGGGCGGCGGCTGTCCTGCGGAATGATGCCGTACAGCTCCTCGGCCGCGTACAACGGCTCCGACGGCGCGCGCAGGGCCAGCGGCATGGTTTTCTTGCGGTTGAGGCTGGCGACGATGTCGCGCGCGATGGAGAGCGCGTGGGTGTCGTTCTCGGCGTAGTGGTCCGCCACGCCGGAGACGGACGTATGGACATCCGCACCGCCCAGGGCTTCGGCGTCCACCACCTCGCCGGTGGCCGCCTTCACCAGCGGCGGGCCGCCGAGGAAGATGGTGCCCTGTTCGCGCACGATGATGGTTTCGTCACTCATCGCCGGCACGTAGGCGCCACCGGCGGTGCACGAGCCCATCACCACGGCGATCTGCGGGATGCCCAGGCCGGACATGCGCGCCTGGTTGTAGAAGATGCGGCCGAAGTGCTCCTTGTCGGGGAACACCTCGTCCTGCAGCGGCAGGAAGGCACCGCCCGAATCGACGAGGTAGATGCAGGGCAGGCGGTTCTCCAGCGCAACCTCTTGCGCGCGGAGGTGCTTCTTCACCGTCATCGGGAAATAGGTGCCGCCCTTGACCGTCGCGTCATTGGCGACCACCACCACTTCGATGCCGTTGACGCGGCCGATGCCGGTGATGATGCCGGCGGCCGGCGCCGCATCGTCATACATGCCGTGCGCGGCCAGTGGCGACAGCTCCAGGAACGGCGAGCCCGGATCGAGCAGGGCGCGTATGCGTTCACGCGGCAGCAGCTTGCCGCGCGCGGTGTGCTTTTCGCGGGCCTTCTCGCCGCCACCTTCCGCGCTGCGCGCCAGTTCGCCATGCAGGTCGTCGACCAGTCCTTTCAGCTGCGCGCTGCTGGCCTGGAAGTCCGGGGAGCGGGTATCGATCTGCGACGCGATGACACTCATGAGCTGAAGCTGCCGTTCGTGGGGAGCCCCGGATGATAGCGGTCCGTGCCCGGGGGCTAAATCGGCGTCGCAGCATGAAACCGGGCAGGGCATTGTCCGGTCGTGGGAAAATAGAGGGTCCCGGGGCCGGCCCCGCTTTTCTTGGGCACAAAAAAACGGCCGTCAGGGGCGGCCCTCGCTTTTCCTGGGCACAAAAAAAACGGCTGTCAGGGGCGGCCCTCGCTTTTCTTGGGCACAAAAAAAACGGCTGTCAGGGGCGGCCCTCGCTTTTCTTGGGCACAAAAAAAACCGGCCGCCAGAGGCGGCCGGTTTCTCGAAGTACACGAGTGTACTTAGTGACCTGCGGTCGAAGCGGCAGCCGGAGCAGCAGCGGTCGAAGCCGGGGTCGGAGCCGGCTGTTCGGCCGGGGCAGCTGCCGGAGCAGCAGCGGTCGAAGCAGCGGCCGGAGCCTGCTCTGCCGGAGCAGCAGCAGCCTTCTGGGCCTGGTCAGCAGCCTGCTGAGCCTGGTCAGCCGACTTCTGAGCGTCCTGCGCGGAATCCTGCGCGCCGTTGCTGCAAGCCGCCAGCAGCGCGACGAGCGCAGAGGCGAGAAGGGTACGCGTGAACTTCATGTTGAATCTCCTTTGCCGTGGAATGCCGTTTGGCGGGCGTATTAATAGCGCTTTCGCGGAAAATGCGCCACATCTTTGTGTGACACGGCCAAAAGGGGTTAACCCCCCTTTCATCGGCGGCCGGAGGCCCGGCCGCCGGGGCAGGGGGCTTAGAGCAGCTCTACAGCAACGGCCGTGGCTTCGCCGCCGCCAATGCACAGCGAGGCGACGCCACGCTTGAGGCCGCGAGTTTTCAGAGCATTCAGCAGTGTGACCACCAGTCGCGCGCCGCTGGCGCCGATCGGATGGCCCAGCGCGCAGGCGCCGCCATTGACGTTGATCTTGTCGCGCGGGATGTCCAGCTCGCGCATCGCCGCCATGGCGACCACGGCAAAGGCTTCGTTGACTTCGAACAGGTCGACGTCGCTGACCTTCCAGCCCGCCTTCTCCAGCACCTTGTGCAGGGCGCCGACCGGTGCGGTGGTGAACCATTCGGGTTCCTGCGAATGGGTGGCGTGCGCAACGATGCGGGCGAGGGGTTTGAGACCACGGGCCTTTGCGTCATCCGCCGATAGCAGCACGACCGCGGCGGCGCCGTCGGAGATGCTGGACGAGCTGGCGGCGGTGATGGTGCCGTTTTCCTTGCGGAAGGCCGGCTTCAGGGTCGGGATCTTGCTGACGTCCGAGCGGCCGGGCTGTTCGTCGGTATCCACCTTGACGTCACCCTTGCGGCTGGACACGGTGACCGGGACGATCTCGTCGGCGAAGGCGCCCGAGGCCTGCGCGGCCTTGGCGCGCTCGACCGACTCGGTGGAGAACGTGTCCTGCTCTTCACGGCTGAAGTGGTACTTGTCGGCGCACAGTTCGCCGAACACGCCCATGGCCTTGCCGTCGTACGGGTTGGTCAGGCCGTCCCACGCCATGTGGTCGACCAGCGTGCCGTCGCCGTAGCGGATGCCCGTGCGCGCGTTGACCATGTGCGGCGCGTTGGTCATCGATTCCATGCCGCCGGCGACCACGATAGCGGCCGAACCGGCCTTGATCAGGTCATGACCCAGCATGATGGCCTTCATGCCCGAACCGCACACCTTGTTGACGGTGGTGCAGCCGGCAGCCGGGGGCAGGCCGGCGCCCAGCGCGGCCTGGCGCGCGGGCGCCTGGCCGAGGTTGGCCGGCAGCACGCAGCCCATGATCACTTCGCTGACATCGGTGGGAGCCAGACCGGACTGCTCCAGCGCGGCACGGATGGCGGTGGCACCCAGGGTGGGGGTGGGTACGCCAGTGAACTGGCCGAGGAAGGAGCCAATGGCGGTGCGCTTGGCACCGGCGATGACAACGCTGACGTCCGACATGGGGATCTCCGCAATTACTTGATTGGGGCAGGGCCCCGGTTGAGTCCGTCGATTATCGCAGCCGGCCCCGAGCGGGGGCAAACCGGCCATAGTTGCGATGGCAAAGGGATTCTGGCGGTATTTAGTTGCGATTTCGTTGTGCAAATATGGAGGCGCTCGCGGCAGCCCCAAAGAGGGCGCGGCATATCGGGCGGGAGAGCTTCAACAGGCGTCAGACAGGGCGGGGGCCTTATGAACACGGTGATGCAGGGTTTGCGCTACCGCCGCGGGGCGGTGCTGGTGTGGCTGGCACTTGGCTTGGGCGCCTGTGGCGGCGGGGGCGGTGGAAACAGCAACACGCGACCGGCGCAGCCTCCGGCGGCGCCGCCGCCAGCGGCACCCCCGGCATCGTCGTCCTCGGTGCCACCGCCGCCCATCGATGCGCAGCTCAGCCTTACCAACACGTATGCCGCCCACAACGCCGGCTATACCGGCGCGGGCGTCATCATTGGCGTCGTGGATACCGGTGTGACGTCCACGCACCCCGCGCTGGCCGGGCGTGTGATCAAAGAACTGACCTACGTTGACCCGACCACGAACAACCTCAAGGTGGACGACGTCAACGGCCACGGCACGTTCGTGGCGGAAATCGCGGCGGGCAAGCCGTTCGGACAGTTCGCCGGAGGCATCGCGACGGGCGCGGACATCGTGTCGGCGCGCATCATCGCCGACAACGCGCCCGACGATAACGGTTCGACGCCACCGGCGCCGGTGACTTCGTCCGATGCCGTGCCGCTGGGCCAGGTCAATGCGGACCTGATCGCCAATGGCGTGAAGGTGATGAACAACTCCTGGGGCGGAATCAGCTGGAGTTCGACCGACACGGCCACCACGCAAGGTTTCCACGACGCGTACAGCCCCTTTATCAACAGCTGGGGCGGCCTGGTGGTGTTTGCGGCGGGCAACGACTCGCAGGCGAACCCGAGCACCATCGCCGCGCTGCCCAGCCTGGCGCCCGATCTGGAGAAGGGCTGGCTCACCGTCGTGGCGATCAACAGCAACAGCCCGACGCAACTGGACAGCTATTCCAACAAGTGCGGCATCGCGATGAACTACTGCCTGGGGGCCCCGGGCGACGTGATCGTGAGCGGCAAGAGCGACACCAGCACCGCCAACGAAACCTATTGGATCGTCGAAGGCACCTCGTTGGCCGCGCCGCAGGTATCGGGTGCGGCGGCGCTCGTGTGGCAGGCTTATCCATACTTCACCAATGACCTCGTGCGGCAGACCCTGCTGGGCACGGCCGACCCGCTGGGCGGTTCGCAACCCAATGCCACCTTTGGCTATGGCGAGCTCGATGTCGGCAAGGCGGTGAACGGGCCGGAGCAGTTCAACTGGGGCGATGTCACGGTGAACTTCAGTGGCAGCTCCAACTGGAACAACCCCATTTCCGGCGCGGGTGGCCTGGTCAAGCAGGGCACCGGCACGCTCACGCTGACGCAACCCGCCAGCTATACCGGGCTGACTCAGGTGCAGGGCGGCATGCTGGTGGCCAAGTCACTGGCATCAAGCGTGAGCATCGGCGCGCAGGGCGTGGTGGCCGGCACGCCGTCGATCGGCGGATCGGTGACCAACCAGGGCGTGCTGGCCGTTGCCGGCAACGACGTCACGGTGGGCGGCAACTACGCGCAGCAAGGTGCAGGTCGGCTCGCCGTGTCGCTGGGGTCAGCCTTGCGCGTGACGGGCACGGCGTCGCTCAGCGGCGGTGACCTGTACGTCACCGGCATCAACCAGGGTTACGTGGCGAACTCGCATACGGACGTCCTGACGGCCAATGGCGGCATCTCCGGCACGTTCTCGGCATTGAACGTCGCCACCGGTGTGATGCTCAGCGCCACGCTCAACTACAACCCGACGGACGCGTGGTTGAACGTGAGCCAGGTGCAGGCATCTTCCGTTACCGGCATGACCTATACGCCGGCCTCGTTCGGCGCCGCGCAGCGCGTCGACCTTGCGTTCAACCAGATCAACGCGCAGGTGGGTTCCGGCACCACGGTGACCGGCAACCCGTTGCCGACGTCTTTCATCAACGGTGCGGCCAGCCTGCAACAGACCGCGAGCGTCAGCGCCTTGCAGCAGTCGTTGAGTTCGCTGTCCGGCCAGCTGCATGCGGCCAGCGCCGCGATGACCTTCGATGCGATGGACGCCGGCACGCGCGCCCTGTCGCAACGCTTCGACCAGTTGGGCGACGTGTACGCCACGGGCGGCTGGACGCAGAGCCTGGGCAGCTACGGCAGCATGGGCCGCAGCGGGTACGACAACGTGGGCTACGACCTCAGTGGCTGGATGGTGGGCCAGGACCATCGCGTAGGCAGCAACGGCGTGCTTGGTTTCGCTGTGAGCCAGAGCCAGGATCTTGGACGGCTGGACGAATTCGCCGACCAGGGGCGCAGCCGCGCGGTCGAAGGCATGCTCTACGGCGGCATCGTGCAGAGCCAGTGGTATGCCCTGGGGCGCCTGGGCGTGGGTACGTATCGCGAAGACATGCGCCGTCATCTTGAACTGGGCAGCGATGTGGAAAGCGTCGCCAGCAACGTCAACGGAACCTACGACGTCGCCTATGGGGAAAGCGGGTATCGCATGCGCTGGGGTGAGGTAAGCGTCACGCCCTACGTGAACCTGCAGTACGCCAACATCCGCACGGACGGCTTTGGCGAACTGGGTGGCGACGGCTTCGGCCTGAAGGCTGCCAGCCAGTCCATCGAACGCTGGCAGGGTGGTGCCGGCCTGCGCGCGGGGCGCGACTGGTCGCTATCGGGTGGAGGCCATCTCAGCCTGCAGGCGCACATGCTGTGGCAGGGCGCTTTCAGCATGCGGGGCGACGTGCTCGACGCGAGCTTCGCAGTGCTCAACCAATGGGCGCCCGTGGGCGGCATCGGCCTGTCACGGTATGGCGGTGATGCAGGCCTGAGCCTGGACTGGAGCATCTCGCAGCATTCCCGCCTGTCACTGGGCATGGACCAGTACGTTGCCCAGCATGAGCACGGCAAGATGGATACCCTCGCGTACCGCTTGTCGTTCTGATCCATCCGCCGATCGCCAGGGCAGGATGATGCAGCCGTCCGTGCTTCAGGAGGCGGACGGCTGGCTTGTGGCGAGGTGCAAGACATGTCGGCGGAAGCTTGTGCGAGGACGACCGAAGGAGGCGCACGCGGATGCGGGAAGCGATCCGCCGGTTTGCCGGGGGGTGAGGGGCACAATCTGGCCTCATCGTTCCATCAGTGCCGTCATCCCGGCGCAGGCCGGGATCCAGTTTCTGTAGTGGTCGGTCGTCGCCTCGAGCGATCCCGCGATCGGGCCGCTTACGCAGCGGGCGTTTCGACCTTCTGCCGACGACGCGAAGCTAGTCCCGTGGGAAGGCCGAGTCACTTTTCTTTTGCTGGCCCAAAAGAAAAGTAACCCAAAGAAAATGGCCTTGAGAGCCAGAGCTGGCAGCATTCCGGTGGGATAAGCCAGAGCGGCTGAGGAACGTTGCTGCTTGGCAACCTCCGCCGCTACACCGCGGGTACTGCCTAGCGCTTCGCAACGCGCCGATGCGGCGAGGACTTAACGCGGAGCGTGGTGCCGCGATGCGGAACCTTCTTCCTTGGCCCTAGGTCGGTCACGTTGAACATCCCCTGTCGCTCGTCCTCTCTCTCCCGAGAGAGGACTGGGGTGAGCACCGAGGCACCCCTCCTCTGTAGGAGCGCACCCTGTGCGCGACAAGCCTACGAAGCGGTGATGACGGAACCCTGCGGTCGCGCACTGGGTGCGCTCCTACAAGGAGGGGGCCCGCCAGGTCGAACGAACCGTCATGCGCGACGCCGCGATGTGCCGCGCAGCGGCACGAGCCGTCAGCTTGTCGCTCTTGCTCTCCCCGGGCCCCGTATGAGGCGGCGGGCGGGTGGAGATCAGGCCCCGCAGGGGTGCCAGGGAGGGATCCCTGGCACTTTTCGTCGGGGCAGGATGCCCCGTCGAAAAGCCCGGAACCCGGCCGCGTACCTGGAGGGCGAAGCCCGGAAGGCGCCTCATCCGGGGGGCCCTTCTCTTTGGTTACTTTCTCTTGGGCAAGCAAGAGAAAGTGACCCGGCCTCCGGCAGGAGGTCGGAACGCCCGCTGCGTAAGCGGCCAGGTCGCGGAAGCACAGCAACCGAAGGCCCAGAGCAAAGTCACTGGATCCCCGCTTTCGCGGGGATGACGGTTTCTGTGAAACGGTGAGGCTAGGTTGCCCCTTCACTCCAACCCTTTTCCCGCTACCCCAAGCCACAACCAAGCATGACCGCCCCGCACCCCGCAGGGACCGACGAACCATGCTTCAAAGCGCTTCAGCGCCGATCTCTCCCCTCAGCAGGAAGAAACCACACCCCTCACGCCTTGCCGTGAAACAACTCGCGCCCGATCAACATCCGGCGGATCTCGTTCGTACCCGCGCCGATCTCATATAGCTTCGCATCGCGCAGCAAACGACCTGCCGGGAACTCGTTGATATAGCCGTTGCCGCCCAGCGTCTGGATGGCTTCGAGCGCCACCTTCACCGCGTTCTGCGAGGCGTTGAGCAGGCAGGCGGCGGGGTCGATGCGGGATTTCACGTTGTTGTCGAACTGCTGGGCCACCATGTAGGCGAAACCACGCGAGCTCTGCAGCGCGGTGTACATGTCGGCGATCTTCGCCTGCATCACGCCGAAGGTGCCGATGGGTGCGTTGAACTGCTTGCGTTCGCGCACGTAGGGCAGGGAAATATCCAGCGCCGCCTGCATCAGGCCGATGGGGCCGCCTGACAGCACGAGGCGTTCGGTGTCCAGGCCGCTCATCAGCACGCGCACGCCTTCGTTCACTTCACCCACGATGTTCTCTTCGGGGATTTCGCAATCCTCGAATACCAGTTCGCAGGTGTTGGAGCCGCGCATGCCGAGCTTGTCGAGTTTCTGCGCGGTGCTGAAACCCTTCATGCCCTTTTCGATGATGAAGGCCGTCATGCAGCGGCTGCCGGCGGGACGCGGTGCGGTGCGCATGTAGACCAGCAGCACGTCGGCATCGGGGCCGTTGGTGATCCACATCTTGGAGCCGTTGGCGACCCACACGTCGCCCTTCTTTTCCGCCTTGCAGCTCATCGAGCCGACCACGTCGGAGCCGGCGCCCGGTTCACTCATTGCCAGTGCGCCGACGTACTCGCCGGAGCACAGTTTCGGGATGTACTTGCGACGCTGCGCTTCGTTGCCGTTGTGGAAAATGTTCTGCACGCACAGGTTGGAATGCGCGCCATAGGAAAGGCCGACCGAGCCGGAGGCGCGGGAGATTTCCTCCATCGCCACCATGTGGGCGAGGAAGCCCATGCCGCTGCCGCCGTACTCCTCCGGAATGGTGATGCCGAGCAGGCCCATGTCGCCGAACTTGCGCCACAAGTCGGCAGGGAACAGGTTTTCGCGATCGATATGGTCGGCACGGGGGGCGATCTCCTTCTCGGAAAACGCGTGCACGCTTTCGCGCAGCAGATCGATCTCTTCACCCAGCGGGAACGGACGCATACCAACAACTCCACCATTGCAGAAGAAGGCAATGGTACCGCGCCGTTCGTGACAAGCCGTTGCGCGACGCACAACCGTCAGCCTGGTTTCAGGCGCTGCGCGTGCTGTTAACCGTTTGTATATCCATATTCAGGCGGGCTCCAGCGCGTCGGCCAGCTCTGCCAGCAGGTCGCGCTGGACCAGCACCTGCATCAACTGCCCCAGCACGAGCCGGGTCGTATCGTCGGTGGCCTGCGCCGCCAGCGGTTCCAGCCATGCGGCGTCGTCCGTCGCGGTCTGCGCGGTGAGTCCGTTCGCCAGTGCATCGCCGAATTGCGCCAGCGCGTCGACCGCGACCTTGCCGGCCCTGGCCACCGCATCGCGTGCAGCCGGGGAGGCGATGGCCTCCCGGTTCGCGCCAAGCGCGGAAAGCTGGCCCAGCAAGGTGTGTGCCGCGGACAGAAAACGCAGCAGTGTTTCCGTGCCGCGCCGGTGCCGTCCGGGCTCGCGCAGCATGTTGGCGAGCACGGTGCTCAACATGGCATTCGCGTTGTGCGCGTCGCGCCGTGCAATGCGGTAGTCCAGGTCGTCGCGTCGGCCGCTGCCGTACTGGCGCATGATCTGCTCCAGGTAACGTGCATCGCTGCGCACCATGTCCGCCAGCACGTCGTCGAAGCGGCGGCCCTGCCAGTCGGGCAGCACGAATCTCATGGCGAGCGCGGCGATGGCGGTGCCGATCAGTGTGTCGAGCAGGCGCGGCCACATCACGTCATAGCCGCTGCCGACCTGGTTGAAGCAGAGCACCACGAACAGGGTGATGGCGGCGGTGGCCGTGGTGTAGCGGCGCAGGCGCGTGGCGAAGAACACCACACCGGAGAGCACCATCAGCAGCATTTGCCACGGACCAAAAGGCGCGAGCCGGAGTGTCGCCCAGCCAAGCACGAGGCCGGCGATGGTGCCCGCCACGCGCTGCGCGAGCCGCCTGCGCGTCGCGCCATAACTGGGCTGACAGACCAGCAGGGTGGTCAGCAAGATCCAGTAGCCATGGGTGGGATGCACCGCGTGCAGCACGGCGTAACCGACCAGCAGGGCCAGCCCCAGCCGCAGCGCGTGCCGGAAGCGGAATGAACGCGGCGTCAGCTGCATACGGATGCGTTCCCACGCGTCGCGCCATGTCTGGGGCTCGGGGTTTTGCAGCACGCGTTCCTGCCTGTTGCCTGGCAGCTCCCCTGGGGTGTCGTTTGCCAGCTGCTGCTGGATGGCAGCGACATTGCGGATCAGCGCGTCGAGCGCCCGCAGCAGATGGGCGGCGGGAGGATGCGGCTGCTCGCGCAAGGCCGCCAACGCGCCATGCAGGTCCTGCACCGTCGCTTCGCTCAGGATGTTGGCGGCGGGGCGGGTCTGCAGGCGCAGGGCGCTCGCGCGCTGTCGGCAGGTGCCTGCCTCCAGTCGCAGCAGGTGCTCGCAGCGAAACAGCACATCGCTGTGGAACAACGCGTCGACAAGCGCGTCGTAGGGGTAGTGGGCGGAGCTGATGCGTTCGTGGATGTCCTGCGCAAGGAAGTACATCTGCAGGCGCGTCGCCGTCGCGCCTCGTGGGCGTCGGGCACCGATGCGGTCCACCAGCATCAGCCGCGTGTCGTTGAGCGCATCGACCACGCGTTCGTTCTGCATCGCCAGCGACCATTGCATCGCTTCGCGATCGACGCCGTGGACAGGGGTGAAAAGTGCGGCTTTGCCTTCCAGGTAATCCGCGAGCGCATCGAACAGCCGAGCCAGCGACAGGCGCAATGCCTGCTGCGGGGCCAGGATGCTCCACAGCAGGGAGAGCACGCCGTACCAGGCAGCGCCTGCCAGCAGGAGCAGCGGCTGGTACCACCACGGGCCGGCGTGGGCCTGGTCCGTGCCTATCATGGTGTAGACGGCGAGCAGCAGCGTGGCTCCCGCAACGGTCGCATAGCGCTCGCTGGCCGCGCCCAGCATCACCAGGGCGAAGGTGGAGAGCGGCAATCCGATAGCAAACAGCACGGGATAGTGGAACAGCCATTGCACGGAGAACGCGGAGATGGCGAAGCAGGCCAGCGTCAGCAGCAAGGTGGTGAGGCGATTGCGCCAGTGGTCTTCGGTTTCGGCGAGGGCGCAGGCGATGACGCCGAGCAGGATGGAGACGACGTCGTTGATGCGGCCGCTGCCGTAGCTCCAGGCTGCCGCGCCACCCAGCGCGAGGAGTACGCGCACGCATTCGGCGTAGCGGTCGGAGCCGCGGAGGCGGCGCCAGCGGTGGGTGAGGGAGGTGGGCATGGGGGGAGCATACGATGTCGTTGCTCTTTTTTAGGTGCTCACTTTGTGTGCGGTCGCGGGATGGGGCCTGGGTGAATGGTTGTTGGGAGGTTTTCTTGTTCTGCGGGAAGGGGCTGCTGGGGGAATGACATGCGCGGAGCGCATGCGGGCAGTTCAGCTCCATCGTCCTTTCGGGGTGAGGGGCAATCTAGCCTCACGACTTCCTAAGCACCGTCATCCCGGCGCAGGCCGGGATCCAGTGACTTTGCGTTTGGTCTTCGCCTCGTGCGTGACCGCGATCTGGCCGCTTACGCAGCGGGCGTTTCGACCTTCTGCCGAAGGCCGAGTCACTTTTCTTTTGCTGGCCCAAAGATCCCACGGGGACTAGCTTCGCGTCGAAAGTAACCCAAAGAAAATGGCCTGAAGAGCCAGAGCTGGCAGCATTCCGATGGGATAAACCCGAACTGTCGAGGAACGTTGCTGCATGGCAACCTCCTCCTCTACACAGCAGGTACTTCCAAGCGCTTCGCAACGCGCCATGGCGATGAGGACTTAAAGCGGCGCCTCGCTTCACTTTGGCCCTGACGGGACCCGCACGGCCGCCCGCTTTTCTGTGGGAGCGCACCCTGTGCGCGACAAGCCAACGGAGCGGTGAGTACGAGACACCGCAGTCGCGCACAGGGTGCGCTCCCACAAGAGTCCCGCGACCTTGGGATGCTCCGCTGACGGCTCGGGCTCTTGCTTCGGCTTTTGGCTTTTGACTTACCGGGTCCCCGTATGACGCGGCGGGCGGGTGGAGATCAGGCCCCGCAGGGGAGCCAGGGATGGATCCCTGGCACTTTTCGTCGGGGCAGGAGCCCCGTCGAAAAGCCCGGAACCCGTCCGCGAACCTGGATGGCCAAAGGCCCAGAAGGCGCGTCATCCGGGTGGCCTTTTCTTTTGGTTACTTTCGACGCGAAGCTAGTCCCCGTGGGATCTTTGGGCAAGCAAAGAAAAGTGACCCGGCCTCCGGCAGCAGTTCGGAAGCTCGCGGCAGGCGAGCCAAGTCGCGGGAGCGCCTGAGGCGACAACCGACCACTATCACTACTGGATGACCAGCCTCCGGCTGTTGTGAAGCGCCTCCGACCCTTGCCCCTTTTCGGGGTGCGCCGGGATGAAGGCTGAAGAACGAAACGGTGAGGCCAGGTTGCCCCATCACCCCAACCCTCTCCTCACTCCCCAACGCCGCCCGCATCCACGGCTGCTCCCAAGTACCCCAACGGAACGCGCGGGCAAAAGCCCCCATACCGCCGACACCAAACACCAAACCCCGCTAAAAACACCCAAAAAAACGCCGGCACGAGGCCGGCGTTTTCATCAAACCAACACCCTGAAACTTACTGACCGCGCATGCGGCCAGCAAAGCGCGGACCGTGGTCACCCATGGTCGGCAGCTTGATCTTGCCGATGGCATCGATGCGCTCTTCGGCCAGGCGGTCGGCGGCCTTGTAGGTCGGCACGCCCTGCGTCTTCGAGATTTCGAAGATGCGGCCCAGGTTGTAGTAGATCGTGCGCATCATGCGCATGGCGCGTTCGCGGTTGTAACCGTCGATTTCCAGCGAGACGTTCATCACGCCGCCCGCGTTCACGGCATAGTCCGGGGCGTACAGCACGCCGCGACGCTGCAGTTCGTCGCCGATGGCGTCGGTGGCGAGCTGGTTGTTGGCCGCGCCGCAGATGATCTTGGCCTTGATGCGGTCAATGGTCTGCTCGTTGAGCGTGCCGCCCAGCGCGCACGGCGAGTACACGTCGGCGTCGACGTCGTAGATCTCGTCCAGGCCCACGGCTTCGCAGCCCAGTTCGTCGACGCAGCGCTGCACGGCATCCTTGTTGATGTCGGTGACGAACACCTTGGCGCCCTGTTCGCGCAGCAGCTTGATGAACTCGCTGCCCACGTGGCCGCAGCCCTGCACGGCGTAGCTGTACTTGCCCACGTCTTCGTTGCCGTGCTTGACCTGCAGCGCGGCCATCAGGCCCTGCAGGGTGCCGAACGCGGTGAACGGCGACGGGTCGCCGGAGCCGCCGTGCACCTGGTGCACGCCGGTCACGTATTCGGTTTCACGGAACACGTATTCCATGTCGTTGACGTCGATGCCGACGTCTTCGGCCGTGATGTAGCGGCCGTTGAGCGAGTTGACGAAGCGGCCGAACGCGCGGAACAGCGCCTCGGACTTGTCCTTGCTCGGGTCGCCGATGATGACGGCCTTGCCACCGCCCAGGTTCAGGCCGGCCACGGCGTTCTTGTAGGTCATGCCGCGGGACAGGCGCAGCACGTCGTTCACCGCGTCCTGCTCGCTCTTGTACGGCCACATGCGCAGGCCGCCGAGCGAGGGGCCCAGCACCGTGTTGTGGATCGCGATGATGGCCTTCAGGCCGGCGTCCTGGTTGTGGCAGAAGACGACTTCTTCGTGACCCGTTTTGGCGATGGTTTCGAAAATCATTGGAACGGAGACTCCACGTTTGGCGGTGCTGTGGGGACGGGCATCCGCAGGAATGGAGGCGGGGTTCGATCCAGTGCGGCCCCGCCAGGACTAACAACTAAAGCCTTAAAGTCAAAACCCCGACCAGTGGTCGGGGCGGTGAATTTAGTTCGATAGTTTAGTACGTCCCCGTGACAAGGGTTGTTGCGATGCCGCAAGTGGTTGGCGTATGGGGAAATTCCCTTCGCCTCAACCCCCGCGCCGGGCGGGAAGGCCGCTCGTGTCGCAGGTTGTCGCGCCGGCAGGGGCGGGGGGGGCGAAGCAGGGCGCCGGTCAACTGACGATGGCAAGCCGGCTGTTGCGACGCCCGTAGGCCAGGTACAGCACGCACCCCAGCACCAGCCAGACGCCGAAACGGACATAGGTGATCCACGGCAGGCCCCAGATCAGCCAGCAGGAGAAGATCACGCCGATCAGCGGTACCAGTGGTACCAGCGGCGTGCGGAAGGGGCGGTGCAGGTCGGGCTGGCGCCAGCGCAGCACGGCCACTGCCGAGCAGATGACGATGAACGCGCCGAGGACGCCGATGTTCACCAGCTTGGCCAGTTCATCCAGCGGAAACAGCCCCGCGGCGACGGCGGTGACGCTGCCCAGCAGCAGCGTGGAGCGATGGGGTGTGCGCCAGCGCGGGTGCACCGCTGCAAACCAGCCGGGCAGCAAGCCGTCGCGACCCAGGCTGAAGCCAATGCGCGCGCCGGCCAGCAGGTTGGCGAAGATCACGCTGGTGATGCCGCACACCGAGGCCAGCGAAATCACCACCATCGCCCACGGCAGGCCGATGCGGATGAACGCGTTTGCCACCGGCGCCGGGTTGTCCAGCGTCTGGTACGGCACGATGCCTGTGAGCACCAGGCAGATCGCGATGTACAGGATCATGGCAATGCCCAGCGACAGCAGTACCGCGCGGGGCAGGTCGCGTTGCGGGTTGCGCGACTCCTCCGCCGCCGTGGTCAGCATGTCGTAGCCGAACACCGCGAAGAACACCACGGCGGCGCCCGTCACCACGCCGTGCATGCCGAAGGGCATGAAGGGGTGCCAGCGGTCCGGTTTCACGTAGGCGGCGCCTGCAATGACGATGAGCGCCGCTCCGGCGATCTTGATCGCGACGATCAACGTATTGAAACGCGCACCCCATTCCATGCGCACGGCGAGCAACGCGGTGATAAGTACCGAGATGAGCACGGCGGGAAGATTCACCACGCCCCCCGGCGTACTGCCCCAGGCACCGCTGGCCCATGCCGGGAGGGGAATACCTGCGGCATCGAGCAGTGCCTGCATGTAGCCGGACCAGCCCACGGCCACGACGGCGGCGATCAGCGCGTATTCCAGCAAGAGGTCCCAGCCGATAATCCAGCCCGCGAATTCGCCCAGCACGGCATAGCCATACGTATAGGCGCTGCCGGACACCGGGATGAGTCCGGCGAACTCCGCATAGCACAACGCCGCCGCCGCGCTGGCGATGCCCGCGAGGATGAAGGACACCAGCACCGCCGGGCCGGCCTGTGTGGCCGCCACCGTGCCGGTGAGCACGAAAATGCCCACGCCGATGATGCCGCCCAGGCCAATGGCCGTCAGTTGCCACAGGCCGAGCACGCGGCGCAGACCGCTACCGCCCTTGGCGGCGTCACCTTGCAAGGTCTCCACCGGCTTTCGCCGCAGCATGTCGTCGATCAGGCTCATCGGTGTCTCCCCCGGCAAAGAAAGCATGTTCTGGTTATTGAGCAGTTACTTCGTGGCGTACGGCGATCTGCCCCCGTTGGCGATGAACTTGCCCACTTCCTGCTGCAGTACCGGCAGCGGAACCGAGCCCAGCGACAACACCGTGTCGTGGAAGGCGCGCAGATCGAAGCGTTCGCCCAGCGCCTTCTCCGCTTTCGCGCGTGCATCCACGATAGCCAGCTCGCCCAGGTAGTACGACAGTGCCTGGGCCGGCCAGGCAATGTAGCGGTCCACCTCGGTGTCGATTTCGTGTTCGCTGAGCGCGGTGTTGTCACGCATGAACGCCTGCGCCTGCTCGCGCGTCCAGCCCTTGTGGTGGATGCCGGTATCGACCACCAGGCGGCATGCGCGCCACATCTGGTAGCTCAGGTAGCCAAAGCGATCGTAAGGCGTGTCGTACATGTCCATTTCCACGCCCAGTCGTTCGGAGTAGAGCGCCCAGCCCTCGCCATAGGCGGAGATATAGGTATACCGCCGGAAGTCCGGCAGGCCTTCGTGCTCCATCGCCAAGGGCATCTGCAGCGCATGGCCGGGCGCCGATTCGTGCAGGGTCAGCGCGGTGAGCGAATACAACGGGCGCGAGGGCAGGTCATAGGTGTTCACCAGATAGATGCCCGGGCCGCCGCGTCCGCCTGTGTAGAACGGCGCGAGATCGGCCGGCACCGGTTCGATGGCAAAACGTTGCCGTGGCAGCCGTCCGATGATGTTGCCGATCTTGCCGTCCACGCGCTTGGCGATCCACGCGGCGTCCTTGAGCAGTTCGTCCGGCGTCTTCGGATAGAACTTCGGGTCGGTGCGCAGGTCATGCAGGAACTCGGGGAAATTGCCCTTGAAGCCGCTCTCACGGATGGTTGCGTCCATCTCCTTGCGGATGCGCGCCACTTCCTTCAGGCCCAGCTCGTGGATGGCGTCGGGCGTCATGTCCAGCGTGGTGAATTCGCGGATCTGCGACTGGTAGAACGCCTTGCCGTCTGGCATGGCTTCCGCCGCAAGCGTGGTGCGCGTCTGCTTCATGTAGGTGTTGCGCATGAAGTCCAGCAGCTTCGCGTAGGCGGGGATCACCGACGTACGGATCGCGTCGCGGCCCTGCTGCCGCAAGCGGGCCTGCGCATCGGCGGGTATCGTGGCGGGCATCTTGCGGAACGGCGTGTAGAACAGGTTGTCGTCGCCCCTGGCATGGGCCACGTCGGCGATGGACTGGTCGCGTCCTGCCAGCGTCACCCTGGGCACGCTGAAGCCGCGTGCCAGCCCTGCGCGCATGTTCGCCGTCTCTTCGTCGAAGTAACGCGGGATGTCCTTCAGCTGGTCGATGTAGTGCCGGTAGTCGTCCGCTGTGCGTAGCGTGCGGCGCGCGGTGAAGCCCAGATTGGTCCAGAACGCGGTGTCGCTGTTGAAGGGCATCTCCCAGGTGCGGAAATGCTGGTCAGTGAGCAGCGTCTGGATCTGGTTGCGGTACACGGCATAGTTGACCGGGTCCTCCCCTTGCAACTGGCGTGGCGATATCGCGTCCAACTGCTGGAGTACATCGGCCCAGTAGCGCTCGCGCATGGCCTGGGTATCGGCATCGACCCTGGGGAGATGATCGGCCAGTGCGGCGTCGTGGTTGTCTTCGTCGTCCGTGCCATCGAACTGTGCTTGGCGCCAGCCCCACTCCTTGGTGTAGATCGCACGGAAGCGGGCAGTGGCGTTATCGGTGGCCTGCGCCTGCAGGGCAGGGGCGAGGCAGAGCGTGCAGGCGAGGGCGAGGAAGAAGGGTTTCATGTCGCAGCGCCAGAGGGTTGCCCTTGTGGGGGCTCAGCCTGTGCGCGACTGGCCTGCGGCGTCACCGCTCCGTTGGCTTGTCGCGCACAGGGTGCGCTCCCACAGGAGATGGGCGAAGTCATGCGAAGGGTTGGTCGATCGCCGGCGAAGGCAGCGTGAACCACTCTGCGCCGTCCTCGGTCACGTAGAAGTGATCTTCCAGCCGCACGCCGAAGCGGTCGGGCACCACGATCATCGGCTCGTTGCTTGCGCACATGCCCGGCTGCAGTGGCGTGCGGTCGCCACGCACGAGGTAGGGCGATTCATGGATGCTCATGCCGCAGCCATGCCCGGTGCGATGCGGAATGCCGGGCAGGCGATAGTCGGGCCCCAGGCCGGCCTTCTCCACCACGCGGCGGGCGGCGTCATCGGCGGACTCGCAACTCACGCCCGGGCGTATGGCCTCGAAGGCCGCGCGCTGCGCCGCCTGCTCCAGTTCCCAGATGCGGGCCTGTTCCGCGCTGGGGCGGCCAAAGATGTAGGTGCGGGTGATATCGGAGTGATAACCCTGCACGGTGCAGCCGGTGTCGATCAGCACCAGTTCGTCTGGTTGCAGGTATTGCTCGCCCGGCACGCCGTGCGGATACGCCGTGGCCTGGCCGAACTGCACGATGCAGAAGGTCGAGCCGTTGTCGGCGCCCATGGCGCGATGGGCTTCGTCGATGAAGCGGACGAGTTCGGTGCGACT
Organism: Dyella japonica A8; assembly: GCF_000725385.1. Taxonomy (NCBI): domain Bacteria; kingdom Pseudomonadati; phylum Pseudomonadota; class Gammaproteobacteria; order Lysobacterales; family Rhodanobacteraceae; genus Dyella; species Dyella japonica. The sequence goes on from NZ_CP008884.1 coordinate 2,336,656, forward strand.
GATGCCTTCGCGCATCAGTCCCGCGGCAAGGCGGTGCACTTGCAGCGTCATCGCCGTGGCCTGCTTCATCAGCGCCAGCTCGGCCGGTGACTTGCACATGCGGCAGCCGTCCACGATGGCGCTGGCATCGACCAGCGGCTTGCCACCCAGCACGGCGCGCAGGCGCTCCGCCATGACGTAGGGGGCGGCCGGATCGAGCGCAAGACTGCCAGCACCTCGCTCACGCAGCACGTCGGCAACGAGTTGCTGTGGATTCTCGTGCTCCTCCCACAGGCGGATGTCGGTGGGTACCAGCAGCACGCGTTCCAGCGAACCTGCCTCAAAGGCAGGACAGATCACCACGGGCGCCCCACGGGCCGTGAGCAGCAGGCCCACCAGGCGTTCGCTCGCACCCCAGGGCACGCCACTGAAATAGCGCAGCGACGTGCCGGCCGTGATCAGCAGCGCATCGACCCCTTGCTCACGCAGCAGGGCCCGGGCGCGTTCCAGTCGTTGCTCATACTCATGGGCGCGGATGGGTGCGGCGACGTGCTGCCATGGAGCCAGCGAAGCGCGGGCCTGCGTGGGGTCGAGTCCGCCGATCTGTGCGCGTGTCGTCATCAGGGGGTTCCGTGGGGGAGATCATCGGTACGCCATGCGCCGTCCACCAGTCGCGCCAGTCCGCCGGGATTGCGGTCGCGCAGTTCGGTGGGCAGCAGGTGTTCGGGAGCATGGTCGTAGCAATGCAGGGCGGTAAAGCGCGTGATGGCGGCTGGCATGCCCACGGCGGTGAAGCCAGGGTGGCCGGTACTGGGATAAGGGCCGCCGTGGTTCATCGCTGGGCTTACCGCCACGCCCGTGGGCATGCGGTTGCCGATCAGGCGCCCGACGCGCGGGCGCAACGCCGATGCGACGGTTGCCCAGGCAGCGTCGTCGCTGCCGTCGTCGGTGCTGTAGATCGTGCCGGTGAGGTTGCCCTCGAACGCCTGGGCCACCTGCGCCATCTGCTGTGCGTCGCGTACCCGCACGAGCAGGCTCACGGGCCCGAAGGCTTCGGTCTGGAGTGCCTTGGGCTCCTGCAGGAAACGATCCGCATCGACGCTCAACAGCGTTGGTGCGTAACGGTAGCCGGTGGCGCCGGCCGTGCCTCCCGCCAGCAGCTCCGCGCCTGCCTCGCGCAGCGCGGCGACACCCTGCTGGAGGTGCTCCAGCACGCCACGCGAGAACAGCACGCCCGGCGCGGCGGCGGCGAAGTGCGCGGTAGCCGCCGCGACAAAGGCATCGCCTGCGTCGCTGCGCGGCACGATCACCACGCCCGGGTTGGTGCAGAACTGGCCGCTGCCCATCGTGCAGGAGGCGAAGAACTCCTGCGCCAGCGCCGTGCCGCGTTCGGCCAGTGCGCCCGGCAGCAGGAACACCGGATTGACGCTGGAGAGTTCGACATAGGCTGGAATGCCGGCCTTGTCCGCAGCTGCCTTCAGCGCCAGACCGCCCGCGCGGCTGCCGGTGAAGCCGATGGCGCCCAGCCGTGCATCACCGGCAAGGCGCGCGCCCACGGTGTAATCGAAGTGATAGAGCAACTGCACCGAAGCCAGCGGCAGGCCCGCCTGCTGGAGCGCGGCGAAGGCGATCTGCGCGAGGCGTTCGCTGGTGGCGGGGTGCGAGGGATGCGCCTTGGCGATGACCGGATTGCGCGCGGCGATGGCTGAAGCGAAATCGCTCCCCGCGATGGCGTTGAAGGCAAACGGGAAGTTGTTGGGCCCGAACACCAGCACGGGCTTGGACAACGGTGCGCGATGCGCACGCAGGCCGGCGGCGGTGTCGATCACCGGCTGGGTCCACGCGTAGTCGCGCACGGCCTGGGCGGCCAGGCGCAGCTGGTTGGTGGTGCGCGGCAACTCCACTGCGGCGAGCCGCGGGCTCTTCGGCAAGGCCGTTTCCGCATGGGCGAGATCGGCCAGCGCGTCAGCGTTCGCCTCGATCCCCGCGGCGTACGCTTCAAGAAACGCGGCAATGCGCTCCGGCGGCGTGGCGGCCAGTTCGTCGGCCACCGCAGCGGCGGCGCTGAGCGCCGCCTCCACGTCAGCCGCACCGCAGAGCGGGAATGCCGGCCCGATCGGCTCGCCCGTCGTCGGGTCTTCCGCGCGGAAGGCGCCGATCAGCTGCAGGGGCAGGCGCCAATCGCCGTCGATGAGCAGCCGTTGCACGCTCATGTCAAAGCACCGGAGCGTGCGCGATGGCGTGGTCGATCACGCGCATCGCAGTGTCGCGCTCGGCACCGTGCATCACCAGTCGCGGTGCGCGCACGTGTTCGCTGCCCATGCCGACCTTCTCCTGCACCAGCTTGATCAGCTGCACGAACTTGGGCACGGTGTCCAGGCGAAGCAGCGGCAGGAACCAGGCGTACAGTTCGGCGGCGGCATCGGCACCACCGTCGCGCGCCAGCTCGAACAACTTCACCGACTCCTTCGGGTAGGCGTTCACCAGGCCGGCGATCCAGCCGCGTGCGCCCATGGCTACGCCTTCCACGATGGCATCGTCCATGCCCACCAGCAGTTCCAGTCGGTTGCCCAGCAGCGAGCGCAGCGCGGCGAAGCGGCGCACGTCGCCGGAGGATTCCTTCACCGCCTGCACGTTGGGGAATTCATGCGCGAGTTCGGCGATCTGTTCCGGCGAGAAATCCGTCTTGTAGGCAATGGGGTTGTTGTAGAGCATGCAGGGCAGGTCGGTGGCCGCGATCACGGCGCGCAGGTGCGCACCCATTTCGCGCCAGTCGGTGGAATACACGTAGGGCGGCAGCACCATCAGGCCCGAGGCGCCGAGTGCCTTGGCCTCGCGCGCCAAGCGCACCGCCTCGTCGGTGGACAGCGCGGCGATGCCCGGGATGACCGGCGCACGGCCGTCGAGCGCCTTCACCAGTGTGCGGATGATGTCGAGCTTCTCGTCGAACGACAGCGTGGCTGCCTCGCCCAGCGAGCCCAGCGGCACGATGCCCTTGCAGCCGCTATCGATCAGCGTGCGCGCGTGTTTGGCGAGGAAGTCGTGATCGACCTGGCCGTTGGCGGTAAACGGCGTGGTGATGGCGGGAATTACGCCGTGCCAGATGGATGCGTTGCTCATGATCAACTACCTCGTTATGCGTCGTCAGAAGAAAGGGTGGCGAGCCCGGCCAGCGTGGCCAGCCGGGCGGGAAAGATGGGTGGTCGTGCACCGCTGCGTGGAAAATGGCCCAGCTCGGCCAGGGCGGTGCCGCAGATGCGGCCCTGGCAGGCGCCCATGCCGCAGCGCGTGGCGAGCTTGGCGGCGCGGGCGTCGGTGAAACCGGCCAGGTCGCCCATGCGCACGTCTTCGCAGCGGCAGATGGTGGAGAGATCGTCGGCGAGCTTGTGCAGGCGCGGATCAAGCGCGAAATGCCGGGCGAGCAGGGCGCCGAAGCGCCGTTCGCGGTCACGTCGCGGCAGCAGCGCCTGGGCCGCCTGGCTGTGGCCGGTGGCCATGTGACCGGCCATCGCGCCTTCGATGCGCGCAACCGCTTGGCCGCCGATACCGCAGGCCTCGCCCGCGGCAAACACCTGCGGCACGCTGGTGCGCAGCAAGGCGTCGGCCTGCACACGTGGATGCTTGCCCGCGTCATCAAGGGCACAGCCGAGCAGCTGGGCCAGTTCGGTGTTGGGCACAAGGCCATAGCCCACCGCGAGCAAATCGCATTCGACGGTTCGCACGCCACGTGGCGTATCGATGTCGACACGCTGCACGGTGTCCACGCCATGCGCGTTGCGCACGAACGATCCCGGCAGGTATGGCACGCCAGCGAGCCGCGCACGCAGGCCGGCGGCCTGCCACGCGCGCGCAGGCCAGGCCAGCAGTTGCCGGGCGAAGGAAGCCACGCTGGCGGGGGATGCCTGTTCGTACATGCCCAGCACATGGGCGCCGTGCTTGCGCAGCGTATCGGCGGCGGCCAGCAGCAGCGGGCCACTGCCGGCCACCACCACGCGCCTGCCTTCCACTGGCCAGCCTTGTTTGGCGAGGGCTTGCAGGCCGCCGGCGCCGGTGACGCCCGGCAAGGTCCAGCCGGGGAAGGGCAGCAACAGTTCGCGCGCGCCAGTGGCAAGCACTAGCGAACCGAAGGAAAGCAGCTTGCTGCCTTGCGGAGTCTCCACGCGCAGCGCCGACGCCTCGGCGGCAACCACGCTGTGTTGCGCCAGCAGTTCCACGCCCCGCAGGTTGGCGATGGCCTGGCGTGCGGCGCGCGGCGCGGGTTGGCGCACGTCGTACCGCCACACTTGCCCGCCCGCGCGCGGCTGCGCATCGATCAGGCCGACACGCGCGCCATGCGATGCCACCGCTCGCGCCGCGGCAAGACCGGCTGGGCCAGCGCCCACCACCAGAACGTCGTAGTGCTCAGCCATCGGTCACCACCTGCATGCCCTCGCTGACGGGCGTCATGCATGCCCGCACATGGGCGACGCCATCAACTTGCACGCGGCATTCGAAGCACACGCCCATGCCACACAGCGGCGTACGGGGAGCCTGGCGCACAGAGCGGCGGAAGTGCAGCGTGACGTGCGCAACGGCCGCGGCCACGCTGGCGCCGGCAGGTACCTCCACCGCGTTGCCGTTGACGGTGAGTCGCACGAGTGCGCTCATGCGGCCATCCTCGAGGGCGAGTACGGCGTGGGATCGATCGCGGGGCGGCGCCCCTGGATCAAGTCGATCATCAGCGTTGCGCTGCCCAGCGCCGTGGTGACGCCCAGCCCTTCGTGGCCCGCAGCCACCCACTGGTCGACGGCATCGGGTACGGCGCCGAGGTAGGGACGCCCATCCGGGGTGGTGGGGCGAAAACCGGTCCAGATGCGCAGCGCCTGCAACTGGCGCAATGCCGGCACGAAAGCAAAGCTGCGTGCCAGCATCCGCTGCACCATGGCCGGTGATACATCGGCATCGTTCGCGCTGAACTCGCGCGAAGAGCCGATCAGGATCTGGCCCGTGGGCCGCGGTTGCACGTTGAACGCCACGCTGCTGTCCGCATCGCCGTGGGCGCTGTCGGCATAGCCCAGCTCAAGCAACTGGTGGCGGATGAATCCGGGATAGCGATCGGTGATGACGAGATGCCCCTTGCGCGCGCGCATGGCCAGCGCCGGCAGCAGCGTGGGCAGGGCGCAACCGGTGGCCACCAGCACCGGGCCGGACAGGTGTGTGCCATCGTCGAGCTGCACGCCGCCACGTGGCAGCGATTGCGCGCGACGGCCGGCATACAGCCGCGCACCGCGCGACAGCGCCCGGTTCACCAGGACGTTCGCCATGCGTGGCGGATACACCACGGCTTCGCGGGGTACCAGCATGCCACCGGCCAGCCCGGGCACCAGCGCGGGTTCGAGTTCGTAGAGCGTCGCGGCGTCAAGCAGCGAGGCATCGATGCCCACGGCCTTCAGGCGCGCGATGCGTTCGCGTGCGGCGCCGAGTTCCTGGTCGTTGCGTGCCACCCACAGCGTGCCGCAGCGGCTGAACTCCGCTTCCTTCAGTTCGGCGAAGTCTTCCCACAGGCGGAGCGAATAGTGCGCCAACGCGAGTTCGGCCGGGTCGTCGTCCATCGCTACCAGATGGCCCATCGCCGCCGCCGTGGCGCCACCGCCGACCGGGCCTGGCTCCACGATGGCGACGCGCATGCCTTCGGCGCTGGCCACGTCGGCGCAGCTGGCGCCGATGATGCCGGCGCCGATGACGATCAGGTCAAACGTGGCGGCCTTGCCGTTCATTCCGCGCCGCTGCCCCAGGTGAAGGCGTCCGCCTCGTCGAACAACAACGTGCTGCGCGCCACCACGAAGGCGGTGCCGGTGATCTGCGGGTGCACGCCACGCGTGCCGGGCGTGTAACGGCCTTCGAACACGCTGCCGAGGATGCTTTCCTGCATCCACGTGTCACCCGGTGCCAGCGTGCCGGCGGCGGCAAGGCAGGCCAGCTTGGCGCTGGTGCCGGTGCCGCAGGGCGAGCGGTCGTAGGCGAGTCCGGGGCACAACACGAAGTTGCGGCCATCCAGTCCGGCAACCGGCGAGCTTGTGTTCACCTCGATGTGATCGATCTCGCCGCCTTCCGCGCCGGTGATGCCTTGGGCTTCCAGCGCGTGGCGCACGGCTTCGGTGTAGGTGGTGAGCGCACGCTGGTGCTGGATTTCGACCGGCAGCGGCGTGTCATGGGTGATGAAGAACCAGTTGCCACCCCATGCGATATCGCCGGTGACGCGGCCATAGCCGGGCACGTTGACGCTGACATTGGCCGCGTGGCGATAGCTTTCCACGTTGTCGATGGTGACGCGGCCATCCTCGTGCAATTCCGCGCCGACGGTCCCTACTGGCGTATCGATGCGATGCCTGCCGGGACCGATGCGCCCCATGTGCTGCAGCGTGCGCACCAGGCCGATGGTGCCGTGACCGCACATGCCGAGATAGGACACGTTGTTGAAATAGATCACGCTGGCACACGCGCCTTCCGTCTGCGGGGGCAACAGCAGCGCACCCACCACGGTGCTCGATCCACGCGGCTCGCAGGCGATGGCGCTGCGCCACCGGTCGAAGTCGCGGCGGAAGCGTTCGCGTTGTTCCATCAGCGAACCGCCACCCAGGTCGGGGAAGCCGGCGATCACGACGCGGGTCGGTTCGCCACCGGTATGTGAGTCGATCACGTCTATGGTATGCATGGTGCTTATGCTCGCGCCGCGTCGCCTGGTCGGTCTAGAAACGCTTACCGCCCCGCGATGCGGAAATCGGCACAATGCAAAATCGCCCAATCGGCTTATGCTGCAAGTGCAGCAACGATCTGTGCGGAGTTGAGGGCTTTCATCCAGATGAAGATTTCTGCCGACGAACTGGAAGCGTTGTTCGACGCGGTGCCCGATGTCGTGTTCTTCGTGAAGGACAGCGAGGGCCGTTACACGCATGCCAACCTCACCCTGGTGAGGCGGTTGGGGCTCAAGCATCGCAGCGACGTCATTGGCCGCAGTGTGACCGAGTTGTTTCCCAAGGCGCTGGGTGGTTCCTACGCCTCACAGGACCAGCGCGTGCTCGACGGCGAAGTGATGGAAAACCAGCTTGAAGTGCACATGTTCCCCAACCGCAACACAGGCTGGTGCCTTACCTGCAAGCGGCCCTTGCGTCAGCGCGGCGAGGTGCGCGGCATCGTGGGCATTTCGCGCGATCTCGGGCGGCCGGATGGGCGTCACCCCACGTATGCGCGCCTGCGCCGTGTGCTGGCTTTTCTGCAGGAGCACTACGCCGAAGGCGTGCGCGTGGCGCATCTCGCCGAACTGGCGGATCTGTCGGTGGCGCAGCTGGAGCGCCATTTCCGCAAGGTGTTCCAGCTGACTCCGCAACAGTTGCAGACCAAGTTGCGCATCGAGGAAGCGATGCGCCGGCTGCATGGCGACGACAGCATCGCGGCGATCGGCCTGGCTTGCGGCTTCGCCGACCAGAGTGCGTTTTCGCGCCAGTTCAAAGCCACGGTGGGCATGACGCCGCGTGATTACCGCAGTGTGGTGACATCGTCGGGGAATCACCGCGCTCCCGAACCCGAACTGGTGTCCTGACAAAAAAGCCCCGCATCAAGCGGGGCTTTCTTGGGGAGCAGCGCGGGATCGGAGGGCTTAGCCCTGTACCCACACGCCGACGTTGAGGTGCCAGCCATCGTTGTGCTGCACGTAGTGCGGATGCACGTAGTGGTAACCCGGGCGTTCCGCTTCCCAGTGGCCGTGCACGGCGATGTACTCATGGCCGTTCCAGTGCCAGTAGCCGTGGGCCCAGACGTAACCCGGACGGTGCACGGGCTCTTCCTCGACGATCACGGTCGGCGGCGGCTGCGGGGCCACCACTTCCACGTATTCACGCTGCACCACTTCACGCTCCACCACCGGCTGCTCGACAACGACGGGGCGCGGGTGGGGGCGGGGTGCGGGCTGCTCCACGACACAGCCGCTGGCCAGCAGGGTCAGGGCGGTCAGTGCGACGAGACGAATCGACATGGATGAGTTTGCCTTTGTGAAGAATAGGTGAGTGCGGTGATCAGACGATGCCGTGCGTGGCTGTGGGTTACCTTTCTTGGAAAGTCTGGTTTTTCCTTCTGTGGCAAGTATTTGCGATGACGGGGAGGGCCTTGGGTGGCCCCTGTCCGGTCTCCCTCGGTCTATGTCACTGATGCGGCGGGACTACCGTGCGCGGGCGGCGGCGTCATGCTTCCGCCTTGCCGCAAGGAGCTGCGGGGTCAGCGTCCGCCCCAGTAGCTGTCATGCCAGCGCCAGCCGTCGCGGGCATGTTCCCAGTGCCCTGGGCGATAGATGTAGCCCGGGCGGGCGCGCACCCAATAGCCACTGATCCAGACATGCCGGTGACCATCCCAGCGCCAGTAACCGGGTGCCCATACGTAGCCGACGCGCGGCGGCGGTACGACTTCGTAGCGCGGCGGTGGAGGGGCGACGCCCACGGCCACCGAGACCGCGACGCCGGCGACAGCATCCGGGGCATGGGTCGCGGCGCCCGCGCCGGTCAGGCCGATTGCCACGAGCAGGGCAAGTTTGCGGGTGATGATCAGCATGAGCCGCCTCCTTCGGATCGGCCGCACCGTGCGGCTTCAGGGCGGAGAACGGCAGATTTCTCTGATGTGTTGACGGCCTGGGCCGCGCTTGTTCAGGTTCGTAGAGGTAAGTGACGTCCGTTCATTCAGTTTTCTTGACGATAAAAGAACGAACGGTCGTGCTATTTTATCGGCCATGAACATCGCACCCACCGGCAAGCGCGCCGCCACGCGCGAACTCATCCTTGAACACGCCTACGCGCTGGCGCGCCGCGATGGCCTGGAAGGACTGTCCATCGGCTCGCTGGCGCAGGACGTGGGCATGTCCAAGAGTGGTGTGTTTGCGCACTTCGGCTCGCGCGAGGACTTGCAACTGGCAGTACTTGAAGCAGGCCAGCTGCGCTTCCTGCAACACGTGAAGTGGCCCGCCCTGAAGCTGCCGCGCGGCCTGCCGCGGGTGCGCGCCATCGTGGCCAACTGGGTGGAGTGGGCGCACGAATACCAGAGCGGCTGCGTGCTGCTCGCCGCGGCCAGCGAGTACGACGGCCGCGAAGGGCCGCTGCATGACCATGTCACACGGCAACAGGCCGGCTGGCGGCGGGAAATGTGCCGCGCCATTGGCCACGCCATTGGCAACGGGGAGTTGGCTGCCGATACCGACCCTTCGCAGCTCGCCTTCGAGATCTACGCCCTGATGCTGGGCCTGCACCACGATGCAGCCCTGTTCGGTTTCGATGAAGCGCGCCGGCACACGCTGGCGGGCTTCGAACGCCTGATCACCAGCTACGCCCCGCAGCCGGATCGGAGGACTGCGCCATGACCCGTCAAGCCACACCCGTCGCCAAGCCCCACCGCCGCGGTCCCGGCGCCATGACGCTAGGCGCGGTGCGCGCCGGCTTCGCGCTGGGCAGCCGCATCGCGCCGGCACGCGCGGTGAAGCGCGCCGTGCGCATCTTCACCACGCCGTTCGCCAGCAGCCGTGCCCGCGCGCAGACCGCGCCGCAAGACGCGGAAATGCAGCGCGGCGAGCTGTCAGTCCATGGGCAGCGTATTGCCACCTACACCTGGGGCGACCCGGCGCGACAGCCTTACGTGCTGCTCGTGCACGGCTGGTCCAGCTTCGGCCTGCGCTATCAGCCGTGGGTGAAACCCCTGCGTGACATGGGCTATGCGCTGGTGGCTTTCGACCAGCCGGGCCATGGCCTCAGCGACGGGCGCCACTGCACGCTGCCCGATTTCATCGAGACCGTGCGCGAAGTGGGGCGCCACTTCGGCGAGGCCGCGCTGACCATCGCCCATTCACTGGGTGGCGCCGCCGCGACGCTGGCGCAGGGCGATGCCTGGCATTCGCAGAAACTGATCCTCATCGCCCCGGCTGCCGACCCGGTGGCGGCCACGCAGCGCTTCAGCCGCCTGGTGCGGCTGGGTGACCACTTGCGTGGTCGCATGCACGACAGCCTGGAAGCGATGACCGGCATCAACATCCACGACCTGCAGGTGCACCGATACCTGCCGTCGCTGGGGCAGCCGGCGCTGATCGTGCATGACATGGATGACCTTGAGGTGCCCTGGGCCGAAGGCGAGCGCTATGCACGCCACTGGCACGGCGCGCGTCTGTACACCACGCAAGGGCTGGGTCACCACAAGGTGTTGGACGCACCCGAGGTGATCGACGTGTCGCTGGCCTTCCTGCGCGGCGAGAACGTCGGCGAACGTGTCGTCTCCTCGCCGAATCTGCCGTTTGGTGACAGCTGAGCGACAGCGAACCGTCCGCCCGCCCTGTAGGAGCGCACTGGTGCGCGACAGCCTGACGGCGCGGTGACCCTGCGGCGCTGCGGTCGCCCACAGGGTGGGCTCCCACCACAAGGCGCCTCGCCTGAGCCGCCTCCTTGTAGGAGCGCACCCTGTGCGCGACGACCTTACAGAGCGATGACGCCATGGCGCCACGGTCGCGCACCAGTGCGCTCCTACAGGAAAGGCGGTGCGTTTCGCCAGTGATGGCGCCAGACATACCGTTGCGCACGGTTTCAGCAAAAAAATCACGCCACCACCGCGCCGCAACATGTTCCGAACGTAACCATCCTCTAAAATCGGGAGTCCGACGCACCGCAGTCCCCGGAGTCCCCATGAGTTCCCCCGCCCAGCACGTTTCCGCCAGCGCCGCCACGGCGGAGAGCCGCCCGTTGCGCTTCGTCACCGCCGCCAGCCTGTTCGACGGCCACGACGCGGCCATCAACATCATGCGTCGCATCATCCAGTCGCAGGGCGCGGAGGTGATCCACCTCGGCCACAACCGCTCGGTGGAGGACGTGGTGCGCGCCGCGCTGCAGGAAGACGCCGACGCCATCGCGTTGTCGTCCTACCAGGGCGGCCATGTCGAGTACTTCAAGTACATGGTCGACATGCTCAAGGAACAAAACGCCTCGCACATCCGCGTGTTCGGCGGTGGCGGCGGCACCATCACGCCGGAAGAAATCCGCGAGCTGCAGGCCTACGGCGTCGAGCGCATCTATCACCCGAACGACGGCATGAAGCTCGGCCTCACCGAGATGATCGAGGACGTCATGCACCGCACGCGCGCCGCTGCGGTGAAACGGGCGAAGGAAGAGCAGTCGTCCGCCGTGACGCCGTTGGTCGATATCGGCAACGAAATTGCCGTGGGCCACGTGCTCTCGGCCATCGAAGAAGGCGAGATCGCCGAGGCCGAACTCGACCACCTGCGCAAGCAGTGGAAGATGGCCGGCAAGCAGACGCCGGTGCTCGGCGTCACCGGTACCGGCGGCGCGGGCAAGTCCTCGGTGGTGGACGAGCTGCTGCTGCGCTTCCTGCATGCCTTCCCGGAGATGCGCATCGCCGTGCTGGCTGTGGACCCGACCCGCCGCCGCAGCGGCGGTGCGTTGCTGGGCGACCGCATCCGCATGAACTCGCTGCGCAGCCATCGCGTCTACATGCGCTCCATGGCCACGCGTCGCCAGCACGCCGCCACCAGCGCGGTGCTGCGCGACTGCATCGATTTCCTCAAGGCGCAGCCGTACGACCTTGTCATCGTCGAAACCGCTGGCATCGGCCAGAGCGATTCGGAGATCGTCGACCTGGTGGATTTCCCCACCTACGTCATGACCAGCGACTACGGCGCGGCCAGCCAGCTCGAGAAGATCGACATGCTCGACTTCGCCGAACTGGTGGTGCTCAACAAGTTCGACAAGCGCGGCGCGGAAGACGCGCTGCGCGACGTGCGCAAGCAGTGGAAGCGCAACCGCACCGCCTTCACGCTCACCGACGAGCAGGTGCCGGTGTTCCCCACCATCGCCAGCCAGTTCAACGATCCGGGCGTGACCTGGATGTTCACCAACCTGTGCCGTCTGCTGCGCGACAAGCTCGGCCTGCCGGCCGACAAGTGGTCGCCCAACCTCGACACCACGCTGAAGGAACCGCGTGCCACCGTGCTCATCCCAGGTGCGCGCGTGCGCTACCTGGCGGAGATCGCCGAGCAGGGCCGCGGTATCAACAAGGAAATCGAGCGCGAAGCCGAGTTCGCCAGCAAGGCGCAGCACTACTACGAGTCGCTGAAGGAACTGGGCGACGCGCACCTGCCGCGCGAACTGGCCCGCTATGAATCCGACGCGCTGCACGAAGAGGGCGCCGACCGCAGCCTGCTGACCCTGCGCCAGCGCTACAACGCGGCCATCAAGGAACTCAGCCACGAAGCGATCCACCTGCTGCACGACTGGCCCAAGCGCTACAAGTCGGTGACCGAGGAGGTCAACGAGTACAAGGTGCGCGACAAGGTGATCCGCGTGGAGAACTACCGCGAATCGCTCAGTCACCAGAAGATCCCGAAGGTCGCGCCGCCCAAGACCAAGGACTGGGGCGACCTGCTGCGCTTCCTGAAGCGCGAGAACCTGCCCGGCCACTACCCGTACACCGGCGGCGTGTATCCGTACCGCCGCACCGGCGAGGATCCCACCCGCATGTTCGCGGGCGAGGGCACACCGGAGCGCACCAACCGCCGCTTCCATTACCTGAGCCAGGGCGGCGCGGCCACGCGCCTGTCCACCGCGTTCGACTCGGTGACGCTGTACGGTGAAGACCCGGCGCCGCGCCCGGACATCTACGGCAAGATCGGCAACTCCGGCGTCAACATCGCCACGCTGGACGACATGAAGAAGCTGTACTCCGGCTTCGACCTCAGCGCGCCGAGCAGCTCGGTGTCGATGACCATCAACGGTCCCGCGCCGATCATCCTCGCGATGTTCATGAACACCGCGATCGACCAGAACATTGAAAAGTACCTGAAGGAAGACCCGGCGCGCTGGGCCGCTGCCGAGAAGAAGCTGGCCGCGATGTTCCCCCATGGCCGTCCGCAGTACTCGGGCGACCTTCCCAAGGGCAACGAAGGCCTCGGCCTTGGCCTGCTCGGCGTCACCGGCGACCAGCTGGTGGATGCGGAAACCTACGCGCGCATCAAGGAAGAAACCCTGCAGACCGTGCGCGGCACGGTGCAGGCGGACATCCTCAAGGAAGACCAGGCGCAGAACACCTGCATCTTCTCGACGGAATTCGCGCTGCGCATGATGGGCGACATCCAGCAGTACTTCGTCGACCACAAGGTGCGCAACTTCTACTCCGTGTCCATCTCCGGCTATCACATCGCCGAAGCCGGCGCGAACCCGATCAGCCAGCTGGCCTTCACGCTGAGCAACGGCTTCACCATCGTCGAGTACTACCTCGCGCGCGGCATGCAGATCGACGACTTCGCGCCGAACCTGTCGTTCTTCTTCTCCAACGGCATGGACCCGGAATACACCGTGATCGGCCGCGTGGCCCGCCGCATCTGGGCGCGCGCCATGCGCGAGCGCTATGGCGCCAGCGCACGCAGCCAGATGATGAAGTACCACATCCAGACCTCCGGCCGCTCGCTGCACGCGCAGGAAATCCAGTTCAACGACATCCGCACCACGTTGCAGGCGCTGTACGCGCTGTTCGACAACTGCAACAGCCTGCATACCAACGCGTACGACGAGGCCATCACCACGCCGACCGAGGAAAGCGTGCGTCGTGCGGTGGCGATCCAGATGATCATCAACAAGGAACTGGGCCTCAACTTCAACGAGAACCCCTGGCAGGGCAGCCACATCGTCGATGCGCTGACCGACATCGTCGAAGAGGCCGTCTACAAGGAGTTCGAGGCGATCAGCGAGCGCGGCGGCGTGCTTGGCGCGATGGACACCATGTACCAGCGCGGCAAGATCCAGGAAGAGTCGATGTACTACGAGCAGAAGAAGCACGACGGCAGCCTCCCGCTGATCGGCGTGAACACCTTCCTGCCCAAGGACCATGGCGGCGAGATCGCCACCGAGATCGAACTCATCCGTTCCACCGAAGGCGAGAAGGGCCAACAGATCGACAACGTGCTGGCCTTCGGCCAGGCGCGCAATGGCTTGGCGCCGGAGAGCCTGAAGACCCTGCAGAACACTGCACGCGATCGCCGCAACGTGTTCGAGCAGTTGATGGAAGCGGTGAAGTACAACTCGCTGGGCCAGATCAGCCACGCCTTGTACGACGTGGGTGGCGAGTACCGGCGCAACATGTAAGCGGGGTGGGTGATGGCTGGCGGTGATCTGTTCGGATGGTCGGGCGACGAAGGACTGGAGCCCGATTGCGCCTATTTCTTTGCCCTGATGCCGGAAGGCCAGGCCCTGCAGCAGATCGGTGAGCGGCGCGCCCACGCCGTTCACGCGGTGCAGTCGGCGCGTCCCTCGCCCGTCGAGGATCACCGGCTGCACCTGACGCTTTGCACCCCGAAAACGCTGAAGCGGCTCCGCGCCCCGTTCGAGGAATCGCTCAAGCGAGCAGGCACGGACGTAGTCGCTTCGCCGTTTGATCTTCGCCTTGACGGGTTCGACAAGTTCAATGGGGGCTTCGACACATCCTGCCTCGTCCTTTGTAGCGACGAGGAAACGGGCGCGCGTGTGCAGACGTTGAAGGACGCTATTGGCCAGGCATTGTTCAAGCACGGGTTCGGCTGGGACAAGAGCACCCTGTCGCCCCATGTGACCTTGTACTACGCCAACGATGTCGAGCCGCCGGCCAGTTCGGGTGAGCCCATTGATTGGCACGTGAATGAGTTCGTGCTTATTCGCAGCCATGTGGGGAAGCACAAGCACGATGTGATCGGGCGGTGGCCGCTGCGCGCGGCCGCGTAAGGTTGCCTTGTGCTCTTTGAGCTTTTGCTCTCTTCCACGCTGGGTATGCGGGGAGCGGGTGTGGAAGGCTGGGGCCTTGAGGCGCGAGGAGAAGGGCGGGGTGAGGGCGTAACCTAGCCTCACCGCTTTGCATCGTCATCCCGGCGTAGGTCGGAGGCGCTTTTCAACAGCCGTATGGCTGGTCATCCAGTAGCGGTAGTGGTTGGTTGTCGCCTCAGGCGCTCCGGCGACCTGGCTAGCCTACGGCGGGCTTCCGCCCTCCTGCCGGAGGCCGGGTCACTTTTCTTTGCTTGCCCAAAAGATCCCACGGGGACTAATTTCGCGTCGAAAGTAACCCAAAGAAAGGCCCCCGGATGACGCGCCTTCCGGGCTTGCAGCCCGGAAGGTTCGCGGGCGGGTTCCGGGCTTTTCGGCGGGGCATCCTGCCCCGTCGAAAAGTGCCTGGAATCCCTCCCTGGCACCCCTGCGGGGCCTGATCTCCACCCGCCCGCCGCGTCATACGGGGGCCCGGGAGATCAAAAGCCAAAAGCCAAAAGCCAAAAGCCAAAAGCCAGAGCAAGGGCCCGAGCCGCTGGCGGAGCAACTCAAACAGGCGGAACCCTCGTGGGAGCGCACCCTGTGCGCGACAGAGGCGTCTCGTGCTCACCGCTCCGTTGGCTTGTCGCGCACAGGGTGCGCTCCCACAGAAAAGAGAAAAGCGGGGCGGCCGTGGGTGTCCTATCGGCGCCAAAGCGAAGCGAGTGTCCGCTTTAAGTCCTCATCGCCATGGCGCGTTGCGAAGCGCTTGGAAGTATCCGCTGTGTAGAGGCGAAGGTGGCCGCGCCACAACGCGCCCCACGCGTTCGGGCGTATCCCCACGACATGCTGCCAGCTCTGGCTCTCAAGGCCATTTTCTTTGGGTTACTTTTCTTTTGGGCCAGCAAAAGAAAAGTGACTCGGCCTTCGGCAGAAGGTCGAAACGCCCGCTGCGTAAGCGGCCAGATCGCGGGGACGCCGACTCCGAAGGCCAAGAGCAAAGTCACTGGATCCCAGCCTTCGCTGGGATGACGGTTCTTTTGAGGCGGTGAGCCTGGATTGGCAAAGCCATTCGCAGGCGCCCCACAAAGCAAAGCCAATGTCCGAAGGACGCGCTTTGCATACGCGCGCCTTCGCATCCTCAGACCCAGTCCACGCCAGGCCAGGCCAGCACAGTGAAGCCCGCCCCAAGCGAAACCATCAACCCCGCCTCACGGAAGCACCCGCGAAACAGGCCCTGACCGCCTCCACATCCTCGCGTCCTTGCGCGAACCCCCAGAAGGAACCCCCGAATCCCCGCCCCAAGCCACCCGTGCTAGCCTCCACCAGTCACCCAGCGAACACCCCCCATGCTCACCGTCCACCACCTCAACAACTCCCGCTCCCAGCGCGTACTCTGGCTGCTGGAAGAGCTGGAAGTCCCCTACGAAATCCGCAAATACGAACGCGATCCCCGCACCTTGCTGGCGCCGCCGGAACTGCGGGCCATCCACCCGCTGGGCAAGTCGCCGGTGATCGAGGATGACGGGCAGGTCGTGGCGGAGTCGGGGGCCATCGTGGAATACCTGATCGACCGCTACGACACCGGTCGCCTGGCGCCGCTGCCGGGCATGCCTGAGCGGCTGCGCTTCACCTACTGGCTGCACTACGCGGAAGGTTCCGCGATGCCTCCGCTGCTGCTGAAGCTGGTGGCGTCGCGTATCGCCAGCGCACCCATGCCGTTCTTCGCCAGGCCGATTGCGCGGAAGATCGCCAACACGTTGCAGTCGACCTTCGTGGATCCGCAGCTGGCGTTGCACTTGGGGTACGTGGACAAGGAACTCACCCCCACCGGCTGGTTCGTTGGCAGCGCGTTCAGTGCGGCGGACATCCAGATGAGCTTTCCCATGGAAGCGGCGATGGCGCGCAGTGGCATGGCGACCAAGCTGCCGCACATCGCCGCGTTCGTGAAGCGTATACAGCAACGACCGGCCTACAAGCGCGCGCTGGAGCGGGGCGGCCCGTACGGGGCACTCGGCTAACCTGGCGCCGGTGGTGGGAGCGCACCCTGTGCGCGACGGGCGTGCGACCGCGTCCCAATAGTCGGTTGTTGTCGGCCTTTGTGGTCGCGCACAAGTGCGCTCCTACAGTTACACCATGCCCCCTGTAGGAGCCCACTTGTGCGCGACCGCAGAACCGGGGCGCGCGAACCGGCCGTAGGGACATGTCGCGCACAGGGTGCGCTCCCGCAGGAGCATCACGCATGACCGCGGAAATCGGGAAGGTTTGCAACCGGCGCCGCAGGTGCACGGTAGCTGCCCGCACACCCGACCTGCGGCGACCCGGCTGCAAGCCTTCCTGATCTCATGGGATGCCATCCGCCGGGTGGCGATATCTCCCTGACGGAGAGTGAGTTCCTACCAGCGAGCGCGCCGGTTGCCGTGCGTGCGGGCGGGCGCGAACAGTCGTCGCTGGCTCAGGCACATCACCAGGTACAGCGAGGAAAGGGCGAGGCCGCGCCATATCGCGGCGTCATTGCCTGGTCGCAGCATCAGCTCGGCAAGGGCCAGCACAAACAACAGCGCGGAAAGGATGATGCCGGCGGTGCGCCATCCGATGCTGCGAGAATGATGTGTGTGGGTCTTCATGCCGGCATTGTCGGTGCGGGCGTCGTAAAGAAGCGATATCGGCGTGCCGCGGGCATCGTATAGATCGCGTAAACACGACGCTTGATCCATCGGCCGCAGTGGTCAGAAGGGAATGAGCCCGGCTGGCGAGCAGGTCGTCAGTCGGCCGTAAGGCCGTCCATTTGCCGATGCGACAGCAGGTGTCGCATCAGGAAATCTTCACGTTCGCGAAAGCGTGTGTTCAGCCGGGCCGGCCATTGGGCCCATGCCAGGCAAGACGACAAGCTCGCGCAAGCCAATGAAAGGCTGGCGCAGCCCTCAGGGTGTATGAGGGATAGGGTTATTGCGCCTACGTTTTGTTGAATCCCCGGGAGCGTCGTGAAGATACCCATCCTCATGTATCACAACATCGCCGAAGTGCCGGACGGCCTCGGCGTGTATCGCAGCCTGTACGTCTCGCCCGGTGCATTCGCCCGGCAGATGGCGTTGTTGCGGATGCTCGGATATCGCGGCGTGTCGATGTCCGACGCCATGCCTTACCTGCGTGGCGACAAGCAGGGGAAGATCGCCGTCGTCACGCTGGACGATGGCTATGTCGACAACCTCGAATGGGCGATGGAAACACTGCGCCGGTACGGGTTTACCGCGACCTGCTACGCGGTGAGCGGCTATCTCGGTCAGTACAACGCGTGGGATGACGAAAAGCTCGGCATCCGCAAGCCGCTGATGTCGGCCGACGAACTGCTCGCCTGGCACAACGGCGGCATGGAGGTTGGCGCGCACTCGCGCACGCATGTGCATCTGAGCCAGTGCAGCGACAGGCACCAGCGCGACGAGATCCAGGGCTGCAAGGCTGAGCTGGAAGATCGCCTTGGCATACCGATCACGCAGTTCTGTTACCCCTACGGCGACTACGACCAGCGCGCTGTCGAGGCCGCGCGCGAGGCCGGCTATGCCGCGGCCACCACCACCGATCGCGGTCGTGCGGAGTCGGGCGCGTCCATCGACCTGTGGCGCTTGCCGCGCATCCAGGTAGCGCGCCATCACCTGTTGCCGCAGGTAATGGCGAAAGTGCTCACCCGCTACGAGGACAAGCGCGCATGAAGCTGCTCTTCGTTGGCACCAATCCCGAGAACACCGGCGCGGCCACGCATTTCGTGGCGCTTGCCCGCGCGATGGCGCAGGCCGGGCATCAAGTGGAAAGCATCGTGTCTCGACAGGGACTGATCGGCGAGGGCATGGCGGCGGCACATGTGCCGGTGTTTCCCGGCAAGTTCCGCAACGCGTTCGACCTGCGCGGCTACAGTGCGGTGCTGCGCCGTATCGCCCATTTCCGACCGGATTGGCTGGTGGGCAACTTCGGCAAGGAGTACTGGCCGTTGATCGCCTGCGGCCGTCTCACGGGTACGCCGGTGGCGCTGTTCCGCCATCGCAATCCGCGCATGAGCCGGCTGTCCGAGTATGGCGTGCCGCGGCTCGCCCAGCGCTTCATCGCCGTGTCGGACTTTGCACGCAACGCCTACCTCAACCGGGGCGTGCCGCCGGAGCTTGTGCATATTTCCTACAACCCGGTGGATACGAATCTGTTCCGTTCCGATCTTGGGCGTCGCGCGCAGGTGCGGCGCGAGTTCGGTATTCCCGAAGACGCCATCGTCATGGGATACGCCGGGCGCATGCACGGCGGCAAGGGCGTCACGCAGCTCATGCAGGCGGCGAATGCGGCGATGGCCATCGAGCCCCGCCTGCACGTGCTGTGGGTAGGCAATGGTCCGGAAGAAAACGTGGTGCACGGCATGGCCGAGCAGGGCGGTGCGCCCACGCGCCACCATTTCACCGGCTGGGTGAATGACACCGCGCGTTACTACGGCGCGTTCTCGTTCCTTGCCTTTCCCTCGGTGGAGCTGGAAACCTTCGGACGCGTGGCCATCGAGGCGCAGGCCTGCGGCGTGCCGGTACTCGGCAGCCGCATCGGCGGCGTGCCTGAGACGATGGAAGATGGCGTGACGGGCCAGCTGCTGGAGCCGGGCAATATCGAGGACTGGTGCAACGCCATCCTCGCCATGTGCGATCCATCGCTGTGCCGGCGCATGGGCATTGCCGCGCGCGTGTTCGTGATGGAGCATTTCAGCAACGCCGCCGTTGCCCGCGATTTCGAATGGTTGTTGCGCTTTGGCTCCGAGCCCATGCACGGCTTTCATCAAGCCGCCACCTGAGTCGTGGCGGGCTGTCCCCTCCTTGGCATGGGCGAACCCTTCCACGGAAGGGTTCGCCTGGCCGGGCGCCGGCTGTGACAAACTGATGACAATCGATCGGCAATCATCGGGTGGCCAGGCGGTGCAGTGGCGCCGCGAGCGCGCCTGGCGTTACTAATAAATCCCGGGTGGGGAGAGAGCTATGCGATGCAAGCTGGCCGTGGCATGGGCCATGGCAGGGTGCGCGGCCTGTGCGCACGCCGATAGTGGCAGTTTCAACGACCTGTTCACCAACGGCCATGTCGATGGCGAGCTCCGCCTGTACAACTTCAATCGCATGTACGACACGCCCAATACGCCGGATGCGAGCGCGTTGTCGCTGGCGGCACTGATCAACGGGCATACCGGTACGGTGCTCGGCGGACTCAGCTTCGGTGGTTCCTTCGTCACGGCCAACATGCTCGGCACCAAGCCGGACACCATTGCCAAGACGGATACCTCGCTGATGGGCCCGAACAGTTCGCTGGGCGCCTGGAGCCAGGCCTATCTGCAATACCAGCGGGACTGGTTCCTGTTCCGTGGCGGCTACCAGTATCTGGACACGCCGTGGATGGGCGGCAACGACTCGCGCGTGATTCCCTCGTCGTACAACGCGGCGCTGGTGGGTTTCACCCCGCTCAAGGACTGGAACATCTACGCCATCCGTACCTTCAGCTGGAAGAGCCGCACGTCGCAGGGCATGTACAACGACAACCTGTACTACCCGTCGACGTACCAGGGCGACTCCATGTACGGCAACAATGGTTCGTTGCCGAAAACCGCGCCGGAGGCCAACGGTACCTGGGCCGCCGGTACCACGTATAAACAGGGCGACCTCAAGGCCGAAGCCTGGTACTACAACTTCCTGCACTTCGCGCGCATGGGCTACGTCAACGGCAGCTACACGTTCAAGACCGGTACGCCATTCGACCCCTACGTGGCCGCGCAATGGCTCAACGAAGACAGCGGCAGCAACAACATCCTGGTGGATACGCATACCAAGCTGGTGGGCGTGGCGGGTGATCGCGTGAAGGCCGAGGCGTGGGGCGCGCGCATCGGCACCACCATCTACGACGGCAGCATCGATGTTGCGTACAACAGGCTCAGCGGCGAATCCGGCGCGGTGGGTGATGGTGCGCTGATTTCCCCGTACACCGCGAACTACGGCACCGATCCGCTGTTCACCACCTCGATGATTCGCGGCCTGGTGGAAATCGGCCCCGGCCATGCGTGGAAGGGCCGCGCGATCTACAACTTCTTCGACAAGAAGCTGCAGCTGGTTGCCGCGTATGCCAAGTACACCTCGCTCGAGCGTGGTGACAGCCACGACATGTACTTCGACATCATCTACAACTTCGATGGTGCTCTCAAAGGCCTGCAGCTGCGCGACCGCTGGGAAAAATCAGCCGGCGGCATCGCCAACCTGAACCCCGGCAACGAGTCGTTTACGTACAACCGCCTGATGATCTCGTACAAGTTCTGATCTCTGTGCGATGGCGGCGTCGCGCCGCCACCGCGTCTTTCCCTGCACCGGTACCTCCATCGCCTCTTCACGAAAAGGCGACAAAAAAGCGCTTGACTATCAATTAACCAAATGGTTAATTGAGTGCATGGCCAACACCGACGACCCGCTGTCCATCACCTTCGCCGCGCTCGCAGACCCCACGCGACGCGCCATCCTGACCCGGCTGGCCAGGGGCGAAGCCACCGTGGGCGAGTTGGGCGAACCTTTCGACATGTCCGCGCCGGCCATCTCCAAGCACCTGCGGGTGCTGGAAAGCGCGGGGCTGATCGCCCGGGAAGTGGACGCACGGTGGCGCATCTGCCGCCTGCGGGCCGAGCCGATGCACGATGCGCACGACTGGCTTGAAGCGTATCGCCGCCACTGGGAAGGCAACCTGGATCGACTGGTCGAATTTGTCGAGCGAACCCATCGCGCCGATGCGGAAAAACGCGGCACCGGCGCACCACGCGTACCGAGGAAAAAGCCATGACCACCCAAGCCGCCACTTTCGAATTGGAAATGACCCGCTTCATCCGCGCACCGCGCGACAAGGTGTTCGAAGCCCTCACCGACGAGGCCGCCATGGCGGTCTGGCATTGCCCGCGCGGCATGCACATGGGCGAAGTCAGCTCCGACCTGCGCGTCGGCGGTCGCTACCACATCACCATGGCCGGCAAGGATGGCTCGACGCACGGCGCCAGCGGTACCTACCAGGCGATCGAGCGGCCATCGTTCCTCGCCTATACCTGGGCGTGGGATGGCGCGGGCGACGCAGCCGCGCGCACCACGCTCATCGAAGTGACGCTGACCGAGAAAGACCATGGTACTCAGCTGCACATGCGCCATACTGGCTTCCCCGACGCCGCCACGCGCGACGATCACAACCAGGGCTGGACGTCCGTGTTCAACCACCTGGTGGATTACCTCGACCCCGATGGCACCGCCGCCAACGTGATCGTGGTGGGCAGCCCCATCAGCCCGTACGTGCGCGCCGTTCGCATCGCACTGGCGGAGAAGGGCGTGGCTTACACGCTCAAGGCGGTGGCGCCGCATACGCCCGATATCGATGCCTTGCATCCGTTCGGCAGGATCCCGGCGATGTACGACGGCCCGCTGGAGTTCTATGAGACGCGCGCCATTCTGCGCTACATCGATGAAGCGTTCGACGGTCCCAGCCTGCTTCCCCAGAGCGGCGTCACCTCGCGTGCGCGCGCCGAACAGTGGTACAGCGTGATGGATGACTATGGCTATGACGCCATCGTCAAGCGCTTTGTACTGCAGTACCTGTTCCCCGCCTCGGCGGACAAGCAACCGGATCGCACCATCATCGATGCTGCCTTGCCCGACATCGATCGCGTGTTGGCCACGCTCGACGCCGCCTACGGCAAGCGCGACTATCTTGTGGGCAACGCCCCGTGCATGGCGGACTACCTTGCCGCGCCGCTGTTGTACTCGCTGTCTCGCATGCCGGAAGGCCCGGCGCTGCTTGCCAAGTATCCCAACGTGCAGCGCGCGCAGGCGGTGATGCAGGCCCGGCCCAGCTTCATCGCGGCCGAGCCGGATCTCGCCGGCAAGGCCGATGCCACCAACGTCACGCCGCTGCGCAAGGCGAGCGCAGCTTAACCAGCGAGAAATGCTAGGCGCTGCCCTGTGATGGCCGGTGCGACACGGTGCGTGGTGCACATCGCGGGTTGTCGGATGGAGCACCACGTTCTGTCTTGGAGCCTGTTCACGGCATCCTTCAAGCGCCAGATTTCCTCACCGTCATCCCCGCGAAAGCGGGGATCCAGCGACTTTCGGCTTTCCATGGTATTTAAAGGCACTGGATCCCCGCTTTCGCGGGGATGACGGTGAGGGGAAGCAAGGTGCTACAGCGAGCTCATGAACAGGCTCTTATGCCGTACCACCCCGCACGTCACGCTGTACGCATACGAACAAGAGTCACGCCGGGAGGGGCGCGGTGGATCAACGCATCGAACGCAGCCGCGCCGCCTTGCGCACGGCCGTCGTCCAGTTGCTGCTGCAACAGCCGTACGACGTCATCACCGTAGACGACATCACACGCCACGCTGGCGTGGCACGTTCCACCTTCTACGTGCACTTCGAAGACAAGGACGAACTGCTGCGCGCCGGCCTTGCCGGGCCGCTCGACCTGCTCTCGCAACTCGTGGCTGACCCACTGCCGGAGAACGTCATCGTCGCCGCGCTGGAACAGATGCTCCACGTCCGCGAAGCAGGTGTTGGCATACTGCAGGGCAGTGCCCGTGAGGTGATCGCGAAGGCCCTTGCCGGCCATCTGGAAACGCGCCTCGGCGCACGCGGCCTGCATCGCCCCGGTCGCCTGCGGCTGCCGTTCCCGGTGCTCAGCCACATGCTGGCCGATGCCTTGCTCGCGGGTATCCTCGAATGGCTGCTGGCCGAGCGGCCCATGCCGGCGAGTGATCTGGCGCGTGTCCTGATGCAGCGTGCCCGGGCCATCGTCGACGCATCACGCACCGCTTGAATCGCCTTACGCGGCGACTTCGCTCGCCGCCACCGCCAACCCCGACACCACGCCCAGCGAGGGATCACCGTGCACCAGCGGAATCTCCGGGAAACACGCCTGCACGCGCGCCTTCACCTGTGGCGAGCGCGAGGTACCGCCGGTAAGGAATAGGCTGGCGGGCAGGGTGGCGAGGTCGCCGCGCACCGTGGTGAGCGTGCGTTCCAGCAGGGTGAGGAAGGGTTCGATGGCCGCCTGCAGGTCGTCGCGCGTGGCATCTATGGCCAGGCCGGGTTCGATGAAGTCCAGTGTTGCGCGGTGTTCATCCGCGCCGCTCAGCATGATCTTGGTGCGTTCGGCCGTCTGGTTGAGGCGCGTGGTGGCGCCCAGCTCCTGCAGCGCGCGCAGGCGCGGGCCGTATGGCGCGGCGACCAGGCGGTAGTTCTGCTTGCGGAACTCGCGCTGCTTGGGCAGGTTGTACACGCTCGCCGCTTCCACGAACTGATGCTGCGGCACGCGCACGATGTCCTTGCCCATCAGCGGCATGAAGCTGTGCAGGCTCACGCCCACGTCCAGATCCGTGCCGCCCTTGGGCAGGCCCCAGTTGCGTGCGATCAGGGGCATGGCGTTGCCGCCCAGTTCCGCGTGCGTCACGTCGGTGGTGCCGCCGCCGATGTCCACGATCAGCGCGTGCTGCCGTTCGCCGAGGCTCTTGTGATAGTGCATGGCCGCCGCGGCGGGCTCTTCAAGGAAACTCACCTCGTCGAAGCCTGCCGTCGCGGCCGCCTCGCGCAGGATCTCGATGGCCTGCTCCGAGCCGGCCGCGCCCATGGAGCTGCGGAACTCCACCGGCCGGCCGATCACCGCGCCACGCACCGGCTCGCCGAACTGGCGGCTGGCGGTAAGGCGGATGTGTTCGAGGATGTGCGTGGCGATATGCACGATCACCTTGCGCACCTGCGGGTCCAGCCGGAAGCCGAACATCGACTTGGGCGACTCGATCAGGTTGCCGCCGCCGCTTTCCAGATAACCCTCCACCGCCTCTTCGCCGAACAACGCATGCTGGAAGCTGGCGACGGTGGCCGTGGCGGCGCGTGCCTGATCCTCCATCCACTGCCGGCGCACCACGCGCAGCGCATCGCGGCGCAGCTCCTCGTCGGAGCGCGACACCTCGATGCCTGCCGACGCCTGCCGGCGCAACTCGGCGCGGGCGGAGCGCATATGCGTTTCCAGCTGCGCCTCCAGCTCGGGCGTCAGTTCGAAATCGTTCGGGTCGGGCACCAGTTCCGGGAAATACACCGCCGTGCGGAACTGCTCCGCCTCGCCAAAGCGAACCAGGGTGAGTTCACCATCGATGATGGCGGCCGCCGCTGAGTAGCTGGTGCCGAAGTCGATGCCGATGTGCATAAAGAGGCCGCGCGCGAAAGGGCAATCGACCATTATCTCAGGTCTTGGCCCGGCGTGCCTGAAGGGTGGGAGCCGCGCGCCGGGCAGGCGGTTGCCTGCCCGGCGCCCAGGCACTTCTGCGCAGCCGCGTCCGGCATCCCGGCCAGCATGGGATGGCTCAAGCCGCTCCGGGTTCCGGCCGGACTTTTCAAAGCCCGGGCCGGGCGAGCTATATCGTTCGGCGTCTTTTTTGCGCAGAACATTCGGCGCAGCGTATCCATGTTCCGATCTGCGCGCTGCGCCCACGCCGGCGTGCATCAGGCCCGTGCGGCCCGCGCCATTCCGGTCGCAAGCTGGCAGGGGCCGGGGGAGGTTCCCATGGGCTTCGCAGCGCTCGTTTACGGCATCTTCGTCTACGTCTTTTTTCTTGCCACCTTTCTGTACACGATCGCCTTTGTCGAACGTGTCCCGGGGTTCAAGACCATCGACAGCGGGCCGGTGGGTTCGTTGTGGGGCGCATTGATCGTGGATGCGGTGCTGCTCGGCATCTTTGCCGTGCAGCACAGCGTGATGGCACGACAGGGGTTCAAGCGTTGGTGGACGCGCTACGTGCCGCAACCGCTGGAGCGGTCCACCTATGTGCTGGCCGCCAGCCTGGCGGTCGCGTTGCTGCTTTGGCAATGGCGCCCGCTGCCCGACGTCGTGTGGGCAGTGGACAACGCGTTCGGCAGAACGCTGCTGGTGGCTCTCTCGCTGCTGGGCTGGGTGATCCTGTTGATCTCCACGTTCCTGATCAGCCACTTTGAGTTGTTTGGTCTGCAACAGGCGTATCTGGGCTGGCGCGGCAAGCCCCCGGCAACACCGTCATTCAAGACGCCGGTGTTCTACAAGGTGGTTCGCCACCCCATCTATCTCGGTTTCATCCTCGCGTTCTGGGCAACGCCGCTAATGACACAAGGGCACCTGCTTTTCGCGGTGGCTACCACGGGCTACATCTTCGTTGGCATTTTCTTTGAGGAGCGGGACCTGGTCGCATACTTTGGCGACGAGTATCGACGCTACCGCCAGCGCGTGCCGATGATTCTTCCGTTCTTGCGCAGGCACTGAGGAAAAGGCGGAACGTTCAGGCCCGTTCGCCCTGCGCGGTGGACATCAACCAGCGCCGGAACGCATCCATGGCCGAGGTGCTCTGCGTCATGGCGGATTGCACAAGGTAGTAGGCGCCGCCCGCCTCGCGTGATCGCGAGCCGACGCGAGCGAGTGCGCCGGAAGCCAGGGCATCGGCGACCAGCACGCTGCGCCCAAGCGCCACGCCCTGGCCCGCTTCGGCGGCCTGCAGCAATAGCGATGAATCGCCATACACCGGCCCCGATGCCTTTGCGTCGATGGGGCTGTCCGTCTGGCTCAGCCAGTCTTCCCAGCGCACGAAGTCATCACGCAGCAGCGTGGCGTTGCCCAGGTCGCCCAGGTCGCGGATATGCGACTTTTGCAGATAGGCGGCGGTTGCGACGGGGAACAGCTCTTCATCGAACAGCTTCTCGCTGTGCAGCCCCGGCCATTCGCCGTCTCCATAACGGATGGCGAAATCCACGTCGTCGGCATCCAGGTCGATCAGTTGGGTCGTGGCGTGCAGCCGGAAGTCCACCTCGGGATGTGCGCCAAGGAAACCGCTCAACCGGGGCATCAGCCAGCGGCTGACGAAGGAGGGCGGGGCGCTGAGCGACAGGCGATGGGGCTGTGGATGCCGCAGCGTACGACCCACGGCTGCAAGCCTGTCCAGGCAGGCTTCCACCACATCCCGCAGCGCCTTGCCGGCATGCGTCAGCGCCACGTCGCGGGGGCTGCGTTGCAGCAGCTTCGTGCCATAGAACGTTTCCAGCGCACGGATCTGATGGCTGACCGCGCTGACCGTGAGATGCAGTTCTTCGGCCGCCGCGGTGAAGCTGCGCAGGCGGGCAACGCTTTCGAAAGTCCTCAGCGTGTGCATGGGGGGAAGAACGTAGGGCATGCCGGTTTCCAGGTTGAAGGACGTTCAACAGCGCTTGAGGAAATATCACTTCCCGCCGGGCGGGGCGGTGCGAATACTGGCGCCCCAAAGGCAGGGTCGGCGATGCGTCGGCCATGCCGCGAAACCACCGGACTCCACGTCCTTTGACGCCACGCGGAAAATATATGCGACTTCTCGCTTGTCTATCACTGCTGCTGATGTGCGCCCTGGCGCAGCCGGCGTCTGCCTCTTCGTTGCACGAGGGCTGGCAGAGCGTCGACGGGTTGAATATCTTTTATCGCGAGGGCGGCGATCCGAAGGATCCCACGGTGGTCTTCCTGCACGGTAACCCGCTTTCCTCATTGATGTACGTGAAGGTGATGGAGTCGCTGGCGACCGCCCGGCATGTCCACGTGATCGCCATGGACTACCCCTCGTTTGGCTACTCGGACGCGCCGGCTCCCGCTGCCTATACCTATACGTTCGACCATCTGGCGCAAACCGTGGACGACTTCCTGAAGGCGCGTGGCATCACGCGATACAGCCTCTACATGCAGGATTACGGTGTGCCGGTCGGCTTTCGCCTGATGACGCTGCACCCCGAGGCCATTGCCGCGGTGATGGTGCAGAACGGCGTCATCCACCTGGATGGCTTTCCCAGCGCGCAGGATCCGCAAGGCGAACTCCGGCAGCATTGGGAACATCGCAACCCGGCCGTGGACCGGCGGCGCGCCGCCTACGTGCGCTCACTGGGCTACCCCAACGCCAGCCACTGGGACGATGAAGACCACGCCGGGCCGGATGCGACGTTGCAGATGATCGCGGCCATCCAGCGGCCGGGCATCATCGAGGCGCGCAACGATTTGTGGTTCAACTATGGGAGCAACGTGCAGCGCTATCCGCACTGGCAGGCACTGCTCCGCCGCCTGCAGGTGCCGGTGCTCGTGCTCTGGGGCAACAGGGATGGCTTCTTCACCACGCCGGGCGCCTGGGCTTACAAGAAGGACGCGCCGCAGGCGGAAATCCACATCCTCGACTCCACCCATTTCGCCACGCTCGATGCGCCCGATGCGGTGTCCGGGTTCGTTGGTGACTTCCTGGCGCGGCATCGGCCGGCACTGCAGTGAGCCGCTGGCGGCGTCAATCCGGGCTCTTCTGCTCCGAACTGCCTTCATCGGTATACGGCATGCGGGTGTGGCCGTAGCGCACCATCAGCACGGCCATCGCCAGGATCAGGATGGCGCCTGACTCGGCGAGGATGGTCCAGGGCGACACTTCGCTGGTGTTGAGGATCAGGTGCCGGGACATGGCCACCATGGCGATGTACAGCGGTATGCGCACCGGCAACCGGCCGATGCGCCAGTACACCGAACTCATGGTGACCACTTCGAGGTAGATGAAAAGCAGCAGCAGGTCGCTGACCCCGACGCGCCCGGAACGCCACATGTCGGCGATTTCCTGCGTGCCCGCGAACACGGCGGCCACCAGCACGATCAGCAGGCCGACGTGCTCGATGATTACGATGACCTTGCTGCCTAGCTGCTTGACGTCCAGCGATATCGGGCCGGTCATGACGCCCTCGCTACCGGGTGGGTTTGGCCGGATGCTATCGCAAGGACAGGGGCGGCGCGGTGAAGGCGCGGCGACGGGGCATGGCCTATGCCGTGCGCGGCCTGGCTCCGGCCTTTTCCTGAAACGTTTCGTCAGCAAGCGGAAAGGCTGTGTCGCCATGGCTGCCCGCGCCGGCCTGCGACGTGCGTGCATTTTGCCGCATGTGCTTTCTTGCCGCGCCGTGCCTCACCGCGCTACTGGCAGACTCACACGACCCAGTAACAGGCCATCGCACGGGACACCCGGGCGCACACATCCATGAAAAAATTCAAGCCGAAGAAGCCGAGCGGAATGGCGCTCGTCCTTATTGCCCTGTCATTGCTCTGCGCCACGATCTATAGCGCCATCGCATGGGGCCTGGCCACCCAGATCGGCAACCCGCCGGGCGTCGTCCATGGCGTCGGGGCGGATGACTGACGGCGGGCTGCCGGTGCCGTCGTCTGGCCGCTCCAGACCATGCCCGCCTTGCGTGAAGGCGGGCAGGCCAGCCGGCATCCCGATCCAGTGGTCAGCCGTTTCGATGGGCCAGCGCGTAGTCCATCGCCGAGCGGATCGCGGCCACCTGGGCGTCGTTGCACTGCTGCGGCGTGGCGCGCGGGCTGTCCGGATAGACCTCGGTGGTGGTGGCGTAGCGCGCGTTGGTGATGCCCGCGCAAAGGTTCCACTGCTTCACCGGAAACTTGATCACGCCTGGCAGCAGCAGCGGTGAGCCGATGATCTCGCCGCGGGCATCGGCGGGGGCGATATGCGTGACCTTGGCCACGGCGTCGATCACTGCCTGCTGGAATGCCGGCTGCGGATGGTCGGCATCATCGACCAGGTAGAAGCCGTCGGGCACGATATCGGGCTCGAAGGGCTTGCCGTCGCGGGCGGCGAGGGCAGGGCGGAACTCCGACTCGTCGGAATCGGTGGTTTCGTGCAGGTCGATATGCAGCAGCGCGATATCGCGCAGGGGTTCCAGCAGGTCCACCAGCGCGGCGGATTCGCCGGCCGGGCTGTGCTTGGTGAAATTGCGGTTGGGGTCGAGCGCGTCCGGGTTCCAGCGGTGGATACGCTCGTAACCCCATGGGCTGACGCAGGGCACCACCAGCAGATTGGCGCGGCCGGCGTAGTCGTGGCCATGCTGCTCAAGGAACTGCAGCGCGCCATGCACGCCGCTGGTCTCGTAGCCATGCACGCCGCCGGTCACGATCAGCACGGGCAGGTCGTCGCGCCAGTCGCGGCTGCGCACGGCCAGCAACGGGTAGTGCTCGGCACCGTAGGTCAGCGCGCCATAGGGAACCACGTCGAACGCGTCGCGCAGGCGATCCACCACGCTCAGCACGTCGTCCGCATAGCTGCGATGCTTCACCTGACGGCCCAGCCACTCTGCGCGTTCCGCCGCGCCCCAGGGTTGTCCGGGCGTGCCAATGGGATAGAAAGCCTGGTCATTCATGCGGATGTCGTCGCGCTGGGGAAAGGGCTATTTTAGCATTCGCGCCGTGCGTGACCGGCGCGTGGGAAAGGCGCTCAGGGGGCCTTCGTCGCACCGGCCTTCTGCACCAGAACGTCAAACGCCGCGCCGATCTGTTCAGGCGTGAACTCGCAGTGGCCCTGTCCGACGGGTGGCAGCACGGTAAGCCGGGCATCGCGGCCCGCCGTGCGCACCAGCTCGGGGTACACGCCATGAAAGCGCGACGGTACGGTGGGGTCGAACACGTTCCACTGCAGCACGGTCGGCGCGTCGATCTTTCCGGTCAGCGTGACGTGCTGCGCCAGATAAGCCATAGCCGAAGGCGATCCCTTGTATCGACGTACCTGCTGGTTGAACGCTTGGTCGTCGCCAAAGTCGTGGTATGTGGTGGCCGTGGTGTCGACCGGCATGCCGCCGGCGCGCTGCTCGATCTCACGCAGCACCATGTAATACAGCATCAGGGCGCCAGGCAGCGTGGCATCGGTTTCCTGCAGCCGCGCCTCCAGTGTCGCCGCCTTGGCCGGATCGGCCTGTAGCGCTTGCGTGATCTTCTGCGGATCGATCATGGCCGGCGACGCCGCGTCCGCCAGGTCAGGCAGCACGCCGGGGAAGTTCGCGTCGAAGGCGACCAGCGGCGTAACGACGGCGCGCGCGATGATGTCGGGCGAGGAAACGTTCACCCCGCACATCGACAGTGCGCCGTTGTAGTGATGGCCGTTGGCCTCCAGTGTGGCAAGCGCATCGAGCCCGCCCAGCGAAAAGCCGACCACGTACGTGCGATGCGGCTTGCCGTGTTCCCTGGCGAACAGCTGCCGAAGTTGCTCGTTGTCCGTCAGTGCTTCCGCGACAGCCCATCCCTGTGAGGCATACGCACTGGCGGCGACGGCGTAGCCGCGAGCGAGGAAGACGGGCGTCTCTTGGTTCTGCGGCCGAGGTTCCTGTCGCGGCGTACCCTTGGGTTCGTAGCCGTGCATGAGCATGACCAGGTCACCGTTCCAGTGGGCGGGAATGTCGATCCGGTAAGGGGCGCCCTGCAGCGTGCCCGTGATGACCTGATCCGTTGCCGGCGGCGCGGCCACCGGCGCATCGGCCGAGGCATGAAACGGGTAAGCGATACCGGCAGCCACCAGCAGGCCCAGCAGCCTGCCGCCACGTTCGTTGCGCATCAGAAATCCCCCGGGGATGGGATTTCAGGCTAGCACGCGTGCCCGCATCGATGACCAGCTGCAGCGCAGCATGGCTGACCGTTGCGGGCGAAACACGGGCCGTGCCCGCAAGCCGCCCGGATACGCGGCTGCGCGGTTTATCCGTGGCATCAACCCGTCGCCGACGCGGCCTCGCTGATCAGCGCCGCCACTTCCACCGGCCGGGAAGCGAGCGAGGCGTGGCTTGCGTCGAGCGCAATCACCTTGCGCGCACCCATGCGGCCGGACATTCGCTTTTGGTTCTCCGGGTTGATCATCCGGTCGTGGTTGGAGATCTGGTACCACGATGGTTTGTGCTTCCAGGCCGGATCGCTGATCGGATCGCCGAAAGTGGATGCGAGCGGCGCTTTTTGCGTGACCGCCATGACCAGCCCCTCGTCCTCGGTAAGGTCCTGGCAAAAGCTCTCGTGGAACTTGTCGGCCTTCAGCCAGAGATAACCATCGCTGTCGGGCGCGAGGTTCGGCGCGGCCTCGGGCAGTTTTTCCTGCGTAATGCCACCGGGGCTCTCGCCCGCGTCGGGAGCAAAGGCGGCGATGAAGACGAGTGCGCTGACGTTGGGCTGGTTGCCGGCCTCGCTGATCACGGCGCCGCCATACGAGTGGCCGACCAGCACGACCGGGCCCTTGATCTGCGCGAGCATCTTGCGCGTGCGTTCCGCGTCGTCGGCGAGCGAGGTGAGCGGCATTTCGACGGCATGGAGGTCGTCGTAACCCAGGCGCCGCAGTTCGACGATGACTTTGGCCCAGTGGGCTGCGCCGCCCCAGAAACCATGCACCAACACGATCGCCGGCTTGCTGCTCATGACGTTCTCCGGGCGCCAGCGGTGCTGGGCGCAAAAGGATGATCATCGGATGGCTGGCGAGCTGTCCTGCATGTCGCCCCGGTCAACGCGGAACGGCCCGGAAGTGCCGGCATTTTCCCCGTCGCCGCGTCGACGGCCGGTGACGGGCTGCAGCGGGCCTTGCGCTGCGCCGCGGGAGCAGGTGCGGCCCCGCGTGTTTCCTCCCTCAACGGGCGCGGATGGCGTTGCGGTGTCCTGTGCCGTTTCTCCTTCCGGCTGCCGCTGGTTTGGCCTTCCATACGTGGCGACGGCCGCGTGACCGTGGTGGTTCAGGCGAGTCCCTTCGTTACGCTCGTGCGTGTTCCTTCGGTTGTTCAATGCATGTGTTTCAAGCGATGACGATCGCGCGGCGGTGGCATCCAAAGCAAGCTTTTACGGGCATCATTTCTGCCGCAACGACGAACGCATGTTCTTTCATGGACTATGTCTTCCAGCCGTCTGCTGCGGCTGTGGGGGCGCGCGTATAAGTGGGGCCGACAGGGTGTTGGGTCCGCGCAGGACGCGCCTGTTCGCCAAGCCGGGGGGCTGCCATGAGCGACAAGACTGTGTCGGTGATCGACATGGATTGGGATGCTTTTGATCCATGGCGCATCCAGCCGTTCAAGCATAGATTGACCGAGCATCCGCTGTTGCAGACGCAACAGCTGGTGGAGCTGGGCAAGCGGTGCCGGGGAACCAAGCTTTGGTATGCGTTCAACAGCGACGTCACCGCAGGCACGGATTTCGACGATGCCGCCAGTCTGTTTCCCACCTCCAAATCCGCCGTGGACTCGTTGCGCGACATCGGCAGCGCGAAAGCCTGGGTGTTGCTGCGGCATATCCAGGCCGATCCGCTGTATCGGGAGCTGGTCGATGCGGTGATCAATCCGATGAAGCCGATGATCGAGCGCAAGGATCCGGGCTTGTATTACCGCGCGGGATGGATTTTCTCCGCGTCACCCAATACGGCCACGCCGTTCCACATCGATCGCAGCCACGTCTTCCTGTTCCAGGTGCGGGGCACCAAGACGGTGTACGTGTGGGATGCCGACGACCGGGTGGTGTGCAGCGACCGCGCGCGTGACTGCTTCCACTTTCGCCACGACCTGAGCCGCACGCTGTGGAAGGAAGAATTCCGCAAGCGCGCGCACGTGTTCCAGCTCAGCCCCGGCACCGGTGTCTACATGCCGCTGACCAGCCCGCACATGGTGGAGACGAGCCAGGAGGCGTCCACCACCATCAGCTTTACCTACAACACCGACGCCACGCGCCGTCACGGCAGGGTGCATGTGATGCGGGAAATGCTGTGCAAGCTTGGCCTGTCCCCGCCCGATATCGGCGAGAACCAGGTGTTCGACTGGGCCGCGTTCGCCGCCGCGTCGGCCATCGTGGTGTGCCATGGGCCGGGTGGTCACCCACCGGCCTGCCCATCGCTGAGAAGCAAAACTGCCTATGCAGTGGCCGATTGAGTAGTGGCCTGCCTGCGATCGATGCTCCGCCAAAAGGCATAGGCGGACGCTGTCGCCGATGCGGCGCCGGAGGAACCTGCGGCATTTCTGTCCATGGTTGTGCGATGTGCGGCGAAAAAAAGAGCCCGGCATGTGCCGGGCTCCTGTGGGGTGTCTCATGCCACGCGGTTGGTCAGTCGCCGTCCTGGTCGCCGTAGTAGACGGGGGCGGGCGAGCTGTACACCACGGTGCCCGGCTGCACGACCGGCGCATCCTGATAGACCACCGTGGTCGGCTGGCGATACACCACCGTCGGCTGCTGCGGGTAGTAATAGGTCGGCGGCGGCGGGGCGGAAACGGCCTGCGTGATGATGGCAGCGGCCGCGCCGGCCACGATGGCACCGGCAATCCAGCGGCCGCCACTCCAGTGGCCGCGTTCGCGGTGCCAGTCGCCACGGTCGCCACGCCAACCGTCGCGGTCACCGCGCCAGCCACCGCGGTCATGCCAGCCGCCGCGGTTCCAGCCACCACGATCGTGATCCCAGTCGTGCGCGGAGGCGACCATCGGCGCGCCGACAGACGCGACCAGCGCCAGGCCGAGCAACATGCGCTTACTGATCGAAATTTTGTTCATCACACACCTCCGTTGGGTTGGTGCAGATGCTCGGGCCGGAAGGCTTAATGCCTACTGAAATTTTTTGCGATTCTTCTCAGGTTTGTGACGCCGTTGCCTGCCGTTTGGCTACAGGCAAAAAATTTGTCATGGGACGCTTAGCGCTGGCTTACGGGGCACCTTGGTTGGGCCTCAGGCCGCATGGGCTAGCCGTTTACGGGAGAGCAAGCTGGCGGTTCATTCGTGTCGACGCGACGGCTCTTTGTGCTGCGGAAGCCGGCTGGCACGGGGCATCGCGCGTCGCCAATCCTTGCGATCGGGGCGACTTGAGAAGCATCGTGCGAAGTACCACATTGCTTTCAGTCACTTGGGCCGGTTCGCGCGGCCGCGCAGTGCCGGGGCGCCGGGGCGGGCGAACCCGCGGGCCGACCCCTACGCCACACACTCTGACGGGAAGGATCAACACATGAGCACGAAAACCGAAACGGCGGTGCTGGCTGGCGGCTGCTTCTGGGGCATGCAGGATCTGTTGCGGCGTTACCCGGGCGTGCTGTCCACGCGGGTGGGTTACACCGGCGGTGACGTTCCCAACGCCACCTATCGCAACCACGGCACCCACGCAGAGGCGATCGAGATCGTGTTCGATCCGGCCGCGATCACCTACCGCGACATCCTGGAGTTCTTCTTCCAGATCCACGACCCGAGCACGAAGAACCGGCAGGGCAATGACGTCGGCATGAGCTACCGCTCGGCCATCTTCTATCTCAGCGACGAGCAGGAGCGCGTGGCGGAGGACACCATCGCCGACGTGGATGCCTCGGGCCTGTGGCCCGGCAAGGTGGTCACCGAAGTGGTGCCGGCTGGCCCGTTCTGGGAGGCGGAGCCGGAGCATCAGGATTACCTGGAGCGCTTCCCCAACGGATACACCTGCCACTTCCCGCGGCCGGGCTGGAAGCTGCCGCGGCGGAACAGCGACGCCGCCTGAGGCAGCTTCTGCCTGCTGGTCTGTGGGAGCGCACCCTGTGCGCGACGGCGGAGCATCGTTGTCACCGCTGCGTGGGGTTGTCGCGCACAGGGTGCGCTCCCACGGGGGAGGGGCTGTGGCGCAGTTGATTAGCTCTGCGCCTTGCTGCCTGGCCCCGCATGCAGGCCTGCCCGGTCGAGTTCCGAGCCGATGGCGTGCGCGAATTTCTCCAGGCTCTGGATGGTGGCGGGGTCCAGCTCACGCGGCTGAGGATCCACGGCGCACAGCGTGCCGAAGAAGCGGCCGTCCGCCAGGTAGATCGGCACGGAGATATAGCTTTCGAAGCCGTACAGCGCCGGCGTGGGATGGCAGGCGAACAGCGGGTGCCTGCTGGGGTGGTTGAACACCACGGTCTGGCCGTGCTTGCGGATCTCGTTGCAGATGGTGGTTTCCAGCGCCAGGTCCTGGCCGGCGCGCAGCCCGAAATCGATCGTGTCGTAGACGGCGCACGCGGTCCATCGCGTGTCGGAGACGCGGGCGACGGTAGCGAAGCGCATGCCGGTGGAGCGCGAGACTTCTTCCAGGATCGTCGCGACCGCAGGCATGCGCGCGACAAGGTCGATGTCGCGCCTGGCCGCGTCATTCTCGGCGGCGTTCGACACGCTGGTGCTGTTGGACGACAACCGCTCCATGACACGCCGTTGCAGGCTGATGCGCGACACCCGATGCACGAAGTTCCGCAGGTGCGCGGTGAGGCTGCGCAACTGGGCGGCGGGGCCCGTCACCACCAGGCCGCGTGCGTCGATGCACATGCCACTCACATGGTGCTCCGCCTTGAAACCGTCCCGTTCGGCGGCGAAGGCCTCGATCCAGTAGTGGTCAGGGCGCCCATTCAGGAACGCAAGCATGACCGGCTCGCCTTCGTCGCCACCCGTGGGCGATGGCGAGGGCATGTCGAATCCGGAGACGGACGGTGGCCAGGCGTATGGGGTCGTCGATTCCGGCGAGGGCATGGCGGTGTTTCCCGGGCACGCGGTTGGCCGCCAGTATGCGGCAACCCGGCGGGGTCAGGGGCAAACGACGGTGAGATACGGATCGCGGGTGGCGTCACGCCCGGCAGCTGCCGGGCGTGACGCGTCCGAGCGAGGGCGATGCCGCTTACTTGCGCGGCGCGATGATCTCGCTCAGGTAGTCGGGCGTGCCTTCCACGCGCACCAGGTGCGGGTACTGCAGGCCATCGTGATAGTCGATGGACACCGTGCGGATGCCGCCCTGGTATTTCATCAGCAGCTGGATCGGCGCCTTGCCGGTCTTGGCGGCGGCGATGGCGTCCTTCAGCACGTCCTTGGAGTAATCCTGGCCGTTCACCGCCACCAGCGTGGCGCCGGTGGTGACGCCGGCCTTGAACGCGGGCCCGCCCCAGCGCACGTCGTTGACCTCGCCCTTGTCGTTCATGGTCAGGCCGATGGACCAGGCGAAGTTGTACAGGTGGCGGGAGGGTTCCTGGCGGCCGTTGTACTGCGCCTCGAAGTCGCTTTCCTTGTCGGTGTAGACCAGCTTCCAGCCGGTGGCGGCCAGGCCGTCCTGCAGCGGCGGGTTGAGCGCGCCCACGTGCTCGTGCAGGAACTTGGCCCAGTCGTAGGGCGCCACGCCATTGAGCGTGGCTACCACGTCATCGAAGGTATAGGTCTTGGTGACGTAGCTGCCGTTGTCCACGCCGAAGAAGTCGCGCGCGAAATCGTCCAGCGACTTCTTGCCGTGCGTCAGCGAGCGCAGCTTGCCGTCCACTTCCAGCCACATCATCTGGCCGCCGCTGTAGTACTCCTCGCTCATCTGCCAGCTGCGGAAGGGCAGGCTGGAGCGGCGTGCGACGATGGGGTCGTTGGTGGTGTCTTCCAGCGTGCGCCACTGGAAGCCCACGCGATTGCGCTCGTAGTTGGCTGCCGTCATCGCCAGCGCATCGCGGAACTGCTGCGCCGACCACAGGCCCGAGCGCGCGGTGAGCACGTAGCCCCAGTACTGTGTCTGGCCTTCGTAGACCCACAGCAACGAGTTGCCCATGGGTACGTTGAAGTTGGGCGTCCACAGGTCGGCGGGCCGGCGGAACTTGCCGTTCCACGAATGTACGTATTCGTGCGGCAGAAGGTCGCGGCCGGGCGCGGCGCCCGTCCAATTCGTGAAGTAGTCCGACTCCAGGCCGTCCTCGCTGGACTGGTGGTGCTCGGTGCCGTTGCCGCCCATGACGTCGGACAGCGAGAACAGGAAGTCGTAGTGGTCGTAGTGGTGCGAGCCGAACAGCTTCACCGCCTGGGTGACCAGGGCGCGATGCACCTTCAGCTGCTCCGGCGTCATTTCCAGATACTTCGGCGCATCGGCGACCAGGTCCATGTACACCGGCGCATCGCCGCCCGGGTTGAGGTCCACGCGCTTGAAGTACTGGCCCGCGTAGACGGGCGAGTCGACCAGGTTGTTGAACGTCACCGGCTTGAAGGTCACGGTGTCGCCCGACGTCGAGGCCGTTTCCAGCGCCGTGCCGAGCTGCCAGCCGTGCGGCAGCGTCATGCTGGGTGCGTAGGTGATGCCGCGCGTGTAATAGCCGGCCGGGTAGAGCGACACCTTGCTCCACTCCATGTCCATCATGCGGTCGGTGATGTCGTAGCCCTCGCTCTCCGAGCGGCCGGACAGGTACTGGAACTCGGCGTCGATGGAGGAGACGCCCTCTGGCACGTCGACGTGGAAGGCATAGACGTTGTACTTGTCGCGCTTCCACGCCAGCGGCTTGCCGTTGGCGCTGAGCTTGAGGCCGGCCAGCATGTTGATGGGGCCGGTGGGCGAGTGGTCGCCCGGGATCCACTGCGGATACAACAGGGTCAGCGCGCCGGCCTTGGCGGGAATGGTTTCGCGCACGCGGAAGATGCCCTGCACCGTATCGCTGGCATCCACGTGCAAGGTCACCGTGCCGGGGTACTTCGCGTCCTGCGGGGGCGGCACGTTGTCCGCATAGCTCTGCTGCGCCATGGCGCCACCGGCGGCCAGTGCCAGGGTGACGCCAAGGGCGAGGCGCGACAGCCTGCTTCGCAAGGCAGGCGCGGAAACAACGGCGGGGACGCGGGACATGAGGACTCCGGCAGGCAACGGGACGATCCCGCTACTTAACACCACGGATGCCCCGCAAGGCCAGCACGTCACGGGTATGCCGGTTGGCACTGGTGCGGGGCGTCCATCCGGGCTCCATGACCTCGGAGGTCATTGATCGCCCCCGGCAGCCATCCGCATGCTCCGTCCACCCTCACACGGAAGAAGGTGGCACGCATGACATCCGCACGCGCCCTGGTTCTTGGGCTTGCCCTGATTGTCTCGCCGGCCGGTGGGTGCGCGGCCGTGGCCGCCCAGCCTCCTGCGACCGCGCCCACGCCGGCCCCGGACCCGGACCCGGAGCATGCGCGGCTGGCGGCCATCACGGGCCGCTGGACGGTGACGCAGTCGCTGTGGGAGAAGCCTGGGCAGGCGCCCCGAGTCGACCACGGCACCGCCCACTTCAGCATGGTGCTGGACGGCCGCCATCTGCGGCAGGAGCTGCATATCGATGGCCCGGGCAAGCCGTTCGACGGGCTGGGCTACATCGGCTACGACAACGCGACAGGCCAGTACTTCAGCACGTGGATGGACATCAACTTCCCCGGCATGGTCCTGGCGCAGGGCAGCTTCGATCCCGTTTCGGCCGTCTATACGTTCAAGGGCAGCATGGCCGACGCCGGCAAA
Organism: Dyella japonica A8; assembly: GCF_000725385.1. NCBI lineage: Bacteria > Pseudomonadati > Pseudomonadota > Gammaproteobacteria > Lysobacterales > Rhodanobacteraceae > Dyella > Dyella japonica. The sequence continues at coordinate 2,375,488 of NZ_CP008884.1, forward strand.
CCGGGCGCCAGGATTCCGCTGCGCGAAGTGCTGCACGTGATCGACGACAAGCACTTCACCTATGAGTACTACGAAGACCACGGCGCCGGCGAGGCGCTCACAGTCAGGCTGGAATACGCGCGGGAAGGCTGAAGCCCGGGACTGACGGCATGGGACGCGGCGTCGTACTCCGGTGCATGGTGGGGCCGACGGGGTTCCCTTACTGCGAGCGGCCATGTCCCACCCACCCATCGGAAAGCTTCTGCGCGAATGGCGAGCGCGCCTGCGCTACAGCCAGTTCGAGCTCGCTTTGCAGGCGGACGTCTCCGCGCGGCACCTGAGCTGTATCGAGACCGGCAAGGCACAGGCCAGCCGCGGCCTGCTGGCGCGCCTGGCTGACGTGCTGGGCATGCCGCTGCGTGAGCGCAACGCCCTGATGATCGCGGCGGGTTATGCCCCCCAGTACCCGGAAACGGCGCTGGATACGCCCTCGCTGCAGATGATGCGCCGCGCGATCGACCTGATCGTCGCCCAGCAGGAGCCGTACCCGGCGTTCGTGGTCAATCGCCATTGGGATGTGCTGCGCGTCAACGACGCCGCCATCCGCATCAACCAGCTCGTGATGGAAGGGCGGCCGGGCAAGCACGACAACATCCTGCGGCAGGTCTTCGATCCGGAGGACATTCGCCCGGCCATCGTGAACTGGGAAGAGGTCGCCGCGACGTTCATCCTGCATCTTCACCAGGAGATCGCCGCCTCGCCCAAGGATGAGAAAGCGCAGGCGCTGCTCGAAGACATCCTGCGTTACCCGGACGTTCCCCATGCCTGGCGCCAGCGCGACGTGACCACGGCGCCGTCGTCCATCCTCACCATGACCTTCCGCAGCCGTCGTGGCGAGCTGAGTTTCTTCGAGACCATCACCACCTTCGCCACGCCGCGCAATGTCACGCTGGACGAGGTGCGCATCGAGTGCGCCTTTCCGGCGGACGATCACACGGCAGCAGTGTGCGCGGAGCTGGCGGCCGCCTCATGATCCGGCGATGAGCGACCCTGCGGGGCGCTCAGTCCAGGGGAACCTCGAGGATGGCCTTGAGCGTCAGCCTGTCGCTCGACGCGTTCAGGCCGTGGCCGATGCCGACATTGAAGGGCAGCGGACCCCGCGTCACGTCCATGGCCGCGAACAGTTGCTGGTTCTGCCTGCGTGGCGGCGCGAAGTTCCCGATGGAGCCGAAGTCGTCGTAGTACTCGATGCCCAGCGAGGTGCCTTGGCCCACGGTTCGCGCGATCTTCAGCCCCGGATTGAAATCCGGACGGTTGCTGACATAGCGGGAACGATACGTTTCGTCGATCACCGGATTGAAGGAGACCAGCCACAGCGAACTGCGATAGCCGACGATGGGGCGGAACTCCACGGCGGGACGACCCTGCTCGAATCGTCCATTCACGGCGGACACCTCGATGTTGAGGCCGTAGAACATCCCCGAGCTACCCGTCGCGGGGCGGTGGGGAATCCACTTCATGCGCAGGCGCGGGCCGGGGAAATAGGTGGTACCGGTGCCGTCGTGCACGAGCGGGAGATAGAGGCCCGCTTCCAGCGTATCGGTGATGCCGTACGACCATTCCATGGTGGTGCGAAAGCCGTGGTTAGGCGGTATTTCCCCCGGCCATGCCGGCGTGGAGCGACCTTCCAGCGTGGTGTTGAGGTGCAGTTCCAGCCCGAGTTGCCCGCGGCGGTTGATGCTGTCGTCGTAGACCTGGATCTCGTCGGTCAGGTCGGCATGCGCGGCGCGTGCGGCCAGCATGGCCAACGGCACGCAGGCAAGGCCGAGAAATCGAAGCATCCGTCGAGTGGAGGGCATGTACCTGGCACGCTGGCGCGTGGCGGCCTTCGCCGGGGAGCAGGAAGCATAGTGAGATCCGCCGTAGCCCTGGCGTAGCGCTACCCATTCGCAACATGTCTTGATGGCGTCGCGTGCTAGGTCCGCGACAAGACGAATGGTGCTGCGAGTATGCCGTCCACTAGTGTGAGGGCGTTGCCGCCTATCCAGATGTCCTCGCCACGGCGGTCGACATGGATCCGTCCGGTGCGACCAAGCAGGCGCCCCTGGTTGACCACATAGTGGTCCGGGGCGAGCCGGTCATGCTGGAGCCACTGCGCGATGCCGGCCATCAGGCTGCCGGTCACCGGATCCTCCGGCATCGCGTCACCGGCGATGAAGGCCCTGGCCTCGAACTCCGGAAGTTCGTGTTCCGTCGAAACAGAATACGCGGCGAAGACACCCACGGGCGTGCCTCCGAGCTTGCTGACATCCGGTCTGATGCGCAGCACCACCTCGGGGCTGGCCAAGCGCAGCGCCATCCAGCCCGCGCCGTTATCCACCCATTGCGCATCCAGCAGCTCATGCGCGTTGATGCCCAGCGCGGCGCGAATGGCTTCCACCTGCGGGGCCGGTGCGGCGCCCGACATCAGCAGCGGCGGCGCGGCGAAGGCCAGCCGATTGGCATCGCGTCGTATGCGCACCCGCCCTACGCCGCACTGCTGCACGATCTCCTCACCGCATGGCACGCCACCCGCCTCCAGCCATGCCCGGCAGGTGCCCAGGGTGGGGTGGCCGGCGAACGGCAACTCGTGCAAGGTGGTGAAAATGCGTACGCGATAGTCCGCGCCCGGATCGGTGGGCTGCAGCACGAAGGTGGTTTCGCTGAGATTCGTCCAGCGGGCGATGGCGGCCATCTGCTCCACGGACAGATCATCGGCATCCATGATCACCGCCACGGGGTTGCCCTTGAATGGCTGGTCGGCGAACACGTCCACTTGCTTGAACACACGACAGCGCACGGCGAGTCCTCTTCGGCTGACTGGCATCACCGTCATTTAGGCAGAAAGCAGGGGCGTGGGCCAGTCGGCCCAGGGGCATGCTTCAGCAGGGCCGTGCCGCTGAAGCCGACGGATCGGCATCCGACGCGGGCGGTGCGGCCAGCTCCACGCGATTCCTTCCATGGCGCTTGGCCGCGTAGAGCGCCTGGTCAGCGGCGATGACCACGTCCCGCCAGCGGGCCTGCCCACGCGGGGACAGGCAGCATCCGATGCTCACCGTGCACGTCAGGCGTTCACCCGAGGGCATGGCGATGGGCCGGCTTTCGACGGCCACGCGCAGCCGCTCGGCGATCTCGCGCACGGCGGGTCCATCGCCATGCGGGATCAACACCATGAACTCCTCGCCGCCGACGCGGGCCAGCAGGTCGTCGCTGCGGACGTGCCGATCCAGCGTGGCGGCGATGGCGATAAGCACCTGGTCGCCGCCGTCGTGGCCCCAGCGGTCGTTGATTGCCTTGAAGTGATCGACATCGATCATCAGCACGGCCATGGTCGTATCGCGCCGATCCGCCTCGGCGGCGATGCGCTCCCCTTGTTCCCAGATGACACGACGATTGGGCACACCGGTCAGTGGGTCGTGGCGGGCTTGCCGGATCAGTTCCGCGTCGAGCTGGCGGGTAAGCATCCACAGGAAGCTCGGCGTGATCACCCAGGTCAGGATCAGGCGGGACAGCAGGCCGAAGGTAGAGGTCGATTCCTGGCCGACGTTGGCGCCGGGATGGACCAGCCACCAGGCCATCCGTATCAGCAGCATCAGCGCCCACAGGAAATGGAACGCCGCCGCCATGCGCGCCACCGGGCGCCGGGGCGCGTCCTGGCATTGCCACAGCGCGGCACCCGTGGCGAGCACGAGCAGGGCCGTCAGGCTGTTGCCCAGCACCACCATGAGCCGGAAGTTTTCGCCCCCGGCGATGACGGCGCCGATCTCCACGAACGCGAGTACGGCGACGGGAAGCAGTACCCACAACCGGCGCCTGGATAGTTCCAGATAGGCGTTGACGGCAAGCAGGCCCAGCACGGCACCGATGTCGATGACCAGGTTGCCGAGCAGCGCAAGAAAGGCGAAATCGATGTGGAATGCGGGGAGGACGAGTATCCCGAAGCCCACGGCGAAGGCTGCATAACTGAGGCCCCATGCCAGCACGCCGCGTACGCGGCGCAGGTTTCGGCGCGTCGCATAGAGGGCCAGAAACATTGCCGAGGAAAGGCCGGCCAACAAGGCGTTGACGATAAGCAGGGTGCCGGCGTGGGCCAGCCTTGCAATCCACTCCACGGTGTTCCCCAGTTGCACGGTGGCGAAGCCTTCGCCCGCTGCCTAGTATAAAACTCCGGATGACGGGGCGAAGTCGCCGGCCGCCATCTCACCGAAACGACGACGGACAAGCTGCTCAAGCCATGAAAAGTACCGATGCCAAGCCGCTGATGCTGGAATCCACGCTGACCTGCCCCGAGTGCGGCCACCAGAGCGTGGAGGTCATGCCGACGAACGCCTGCGTGTTCTTCCATGAGTGCGCTGCCTGCGGCGCGCTGCTGAAACCGAAGGCCGGCGACTGCTGCGTGTTCTGCTCGTACGGTTCCGTGCCGTGCCCGCCGATCCAGCAGCAGGGGTCGTCCTGCTGCGGCCACTGAGCGTCGCCCGCTTTGCGGGCCGTGGCGCCGATCACGGCGGCCTGGCACAAAGCCGCCGCGGGGCCCGCCGGAAGCCGCCCGGACATGACGGCCCACTGACGGAACTTGTGCTACCGTTTTGAGCGAACTGCGGGGTCACACCCGTTGTTTTCACGGAGATTGTCGAGCCATGTCCACCGCCCATCCAGCGGGCGGTATGTCCAGCCAGATTTTCCGGGAGCGCAAGCGATGGCACTCACCCGCCGCGAGTTCATCAAGTTCACCGGCCTGGGGTTGGCAGCATCCAGCCTGGGCATGCTCGGCTTCGGCGCCTCGGGGGAGGCACAAGCCGCAGCCGTACGGCCCTTCAAGCTCACCCACGCCACGGAAACCCGCAACACCTGCACCTACTGCTCGGTGGCCTGCGGCATCCTGATCTACAGCATGGGCGATCGCGCCAAGAACGCGCGCTCCAACATCATCCACATCGAAGGTGATCCGGATCATCCGGTGAACCGCGGCACGCTGTGCCCCAAGGGCTCGGCCCTGCTCGACATCGTGCATGCACCCACCCGCCTGAAAGCACCACGCTATCGCAAGCCGGGCGGCACGGAGTTCGAGGAAGTCTCCTGGGACTTCGCGCTCGATCGCATCGCGCGCCTGATGAAGGACGACCGCGACAAGAACTTCATTGCCAAGAACGCTGCTGGCACCACGGTCAACCGCTGGACCAGCGTCGGCATGCTGGCCGCGTCCGCGTCGTCCAGTGAAACCTCCTACCTCACGTGGAAGGTGGTGCGCTCCCTCGGCATGGTGGTGTTCGACAACCAGGCGCGTGTCTGACACGGACCGACGGTGGCCAGTCTGGCCCCATCATTCGGTCGCGGTGCGATGACCAACACCTGGCAGGACATCAAGAACGCCAACGTCGTCGTCGTCATGGGTGGTAACGCCGCCGAGGCGCACCCCTGCGGCTTCAAATGGGTGATCGAGGCGAAGATCGAGAACGGCGCCAAGCTCGTCGTCATCGACCCGCGCTTCACGCGCACGGCCTCCGTGGCCGATTACTACGCGCCGATCCGTCCGGGCACGGACATCGCGTTCCTGAGTGGCGTGATGCATTACCTGCTGGAGAAAGACGCCATCCAGCACGAATACGTGCGCTCGTACACCAATGCCAGCCTGATCGTGAAGGAAGGCTTTGCCTTCAACGAAGGCCTGTTCAGCGGCTACAACGAGGAAACCCACGCCTACGACCGCTCCAGCTGGGATTACGAACTGGACGAGCAGGGTTTCGCCAAGTCCGACGATACCTGGCAGAACCCGCGTTGCGTGATCAACCTGCTCAAGCAGCACGTGTCGCGCTACACGCCGGAGATGGTGTCGCGCATCTGCGGCACGCCGCAGGACAAGTTCCTGCACGTGTGCGAGCTGATGGCCAGCACCGCCGCGCCCGACAAGGCCATGACCAGCCTGTTCGCGCTGGGCTGGACGCAGCATTCGGTGGGCGCGCAGAACATCCGTTCGATGGCGATGGTGCAGCTGCTGCTCGGCAACATCGGCGTGGCCGGTGGCGGTATGAACGCCTTGCGCGGGCATTCCAACATCCAGGGCCTGACCGACGTCGGCCTGCTTTCCAACCAGATGCCGGGCTACATGAACCTGCCCAGCGACAAGGAAACCAGTCTCGACGTCTACATGAAGACCAAGCTGTTCAAGCCGCTGCGGGCAGGGCAGACCAGCTACTGGCAGAACTACCGGAAGTTCTTCGTGAGCTTCCAGAAGGCGATGTTCGGCGACGCCGCCAAGGCGGAGAACGATTGGGCCTTCGACTGGCTGCCCAAGCTGGATGTGCCGCTGTACGACATCATCAAGGCGTTCGAGATGATGAACAACGGCCAGATGACCGGCTACATCTGCCAGGGCTTCAACCCGCTGCAGGCGTTCCCGGATCGCGGCAAGATCCGCCGTGGCCTGAGCAAGCTGAAGTTCCTGGTGACGATGGATCCGCTGGACACCGAAACCTCCCGCTTCTGGCAGGATTTCGGGCCGCAGAACCCGGCCAAGCCCAGCGAAATCCAGACCGAAGTGTTTCAGCTGCCGGTGACCTGCTTCGCGGAAGAGAACGGTTCGCTGGTCAACTCCGCGCGCTGGCTGCAGTGGCACTGGAAGGCGGCGGACGGTCCGGGTGAGGCCATGTCGGACATCTGGATCATGGCCGGCCTGTTCCACCGCCTGCGTGAGCTGTATCGGAAGGAGGGCGGCGCCTTCCCCGATCCGCTGCTCAACGTGACGTGGAAGTACACCGACCCGGTCAGTCCGGATCCGGAAGAGCTGGCCAAGGAAATGAACGGCCGCGCGCTGGCGGATCTCACCGACCCAGCCACCAACACCGTGGCGACCAAGGCCGGTACGCTGCTGGACGGCTTCGCGCAATTGCGCGATGACGGCACCACCGCCTCGGGTTGCTGGATCTTCACCGGCTGCTTCACCGAGAAGGGCAACCAGATGGCGCGGCGCGACGCCACCGACCCGCGCGAGCAGGGCATTGCACCCAACTGGGCGTGGGCGTGGCCGGCCAACCGGCGCATCCTCTACAACCGCGCCAGCGCGGACCTGGAAGGCAAGCCGTGGAATCCGGCCAAGCCGGTCATCTCGTGGAACGGCACGCGCTGGGTGGGCATCGACGTTCCCGACTACGGCCCCACGGTGAAACCGTCCGACGGCGTTGGCCCTTTCATCATGAATGCCGAGGGCATGGGGCGCCTGTTCGCCCGCGACATGATGGCGGAGGGCCCGTTCCCCGAGCACTACGAGCCGCTGGAATCGCCGGTGGACAACGTGCTGCATCCGAAGGTGAAGTCCAATCCCGCCGCCCGCGTGTTCGCCGATGACCGCGCCGTGTTTGGCAGTCCAAAAGACTTCCCGTATGTAGCCACGACCTACCGTCTCACCGAGCACTTTCACTACTGGACCAAGCACGCGCTGATCAACGCCATCCTCCAGCCGGAGGAATTCATTGAGATCGGCGAAGTGCTGGCGAAGGAGAAGGGCATCGAGCAGGGCGGCTGGGTGAAAGTGACGTCCAAGCGCGGCGAGGTGATCTGCAAGGCCTATGTGACCAAGCGGATCAAGCCGATGATGGTGGATGGCAAGCCCACCCATGTGATCGGCTGCCCCATCCACTGGGGCTTCACCGGGCAGGCGCGCAAGGGATACGGCGCCAACACGCTGACGCCTTCCGTGGGTGATGCCAATACGCAGACGCCGGAGTTCAAGGCGTTCCTGGTCAACATCGAAAAGACCAGCGCACCGGTCGCAGCCTGAGGGGAGCCGACATGTCAGACCTGCAATCGCAAGACTACATCCGGCGCTCCGCATCCACCATGACGCCGCCGCAGGCGCGCAACCACGAGGAAGAGGTTGCCAAGCTCATCGACGTCAGCCGCTGCATCGGCTGCAAGGCCTGTCAGTCGGCCTGCATGGAGTGGAACAACCTGCGGCAGGACATCGGCCACTTCGAAGGCTCGTACCAGAACCCGAACGACCTCAGCCCCGACGTGTGGACGCTGATGAAATTCGCCGAGTACGAGAACGAGCAGGGCAACCTGGAATGGCTGATCCGCAAGGACGGCTGCATGCACTGCGAGGATCCGGGCTGCCTGAAGGCTTGCCCGGCGCCCGGCGCCATCGTGCAGTACGCCAACGGCATCGTCGACTTCATCAGCGACAAGTGCATCGGCTGCGGCTATTGCGTGAAGGGTTGCCCGTTCGATATCCCGCGCATCAGCAAGAAAGACCACAAGTCGTACAAGTGCACGCTGTGCTCCGACCGTGTAGCAGTCGGGCTGGAGCCGGCCTGCGTCAAGGCATGCCCCACCGGCGCGATCATGTTCGGCTCCAAGACGGACATGAAGCAACAGGCGGCCGAGCGCATCGTCGACCTGAAATCCCGCGGCTTCGCGCAGGCCGGCCTGTACGATCCGCAGGAGGTCGGCGGAACCCACGTGATGTACGTGCTGCACCATGCGGACAAGCCCTCGCTGTACTCCGGCCTGCCTGACAAACCACGGATCAGCCGGATGGTCGAGGCGTGGAAGGGCATCATCAAGCCGCTGGCGCTGCTCGGTGTTGCCGCCGCCGTACTCGGTGGCTTCTTCCACTGGGTCACCGAAGGGCCGAACGAGGTCACCGACGAGGACGAAGAGAAGGGCGAGCGCGTCCTCGAGGCATCAGAGCCGGAGAAGACGCCATGAACCGCTCGAAGACCGTGATCGTGCGCTACAGCCGGGTGAACCGCGTCAACCACTGGATCAACGCCATCTGCTTCGTGCTGCTGGTGCTGTCCGGGCTGGCGATGTTCCACCCGATGATGTTCTGGCTGTCCGGCCTGTTCGGCGGTGGGCAATGGATGCGCGCGATGCATCCGTGGATCGGCTGCGTGCTGCTGGTCAGCTACCTTGGCCTGATCGTCCAGTTCTGGCGCGAGAACCTCGTGCACAAGGACGACGTGGAGTGGATGGAGTCGATCCGCTACGTCGTGGAAAACGACGAAGAACATGTGCCGCCGGTGGGCCGCAACAACGCTGGCCAGAAATTCGTGTTCTGGTCGATGACGCTGCTGATCCCGGTGCTGTTCTGCAGTGGCCTGGTGATCTGGGAAGTGTATTTCGGCGAGGCCACCCCGATACCCGTGCAGCGCGCGGCCGTGTTGATCCACAGCATGGCGGCGATCGCCGCGATCATCGTGTGGATTGTCCACGTCTACGCGGCCCTGTGGATCCGCGACTCGGTGCGCGCCATGACGCAGGGTTACGTGACGCCGGGCTGGGCCTGGCGCCATCACCGCACCTGGTTGCGCGAGATTGCCGCCGGCCGGCTGGGCAAGGACATCATCAGGAAGCGCCCATGAAGCAAGCCGGCACGCCGCCCGAAGGCAAGTGGACCGGCCCGTCACACGCCGGCGTCAAGGCACCCGAACCGATCCTGCTTGCCGATCCGGCCCGGCGCTTCGCCGCGACGGCACAACGGCTGGAGCGGCTGGCGGACGGGCATCCGCTGGAAGCCTGGCTGCGCTTCATGGCCGCGCTGGCGGACGCCCAGCACACCGTGGCCACCACGCTGGCCCCGGCCGCGACACTCAGCCCCGCCCAGGTGATGCAGGCGGTGGAGGCACGCCTGCCGCCGCTGGCGGCGGATGGCCATCGCCGCGACGCATCCTGGAGCGACGGGCTGGCCCTGCTGCTCGAACTGGTCGACGACGGTCAGTTGCCGCCCGCCGCGCAGCAGGCGATGGAGCAGTTGCGCAGCAGCGATGCCGCGTCGCTGGAGAAGCTGGCCGACCGGTTCCTGCGTGGAGGCCTCTCCGCCACCGATGCGGCCGCCGCGGTCTACGTCGCCGCCGCGCTGCAGGTCTATTTCACCTGCTCGGCGGCGCGCCTCGACGCGGCAGACCTGCGCCTGCTGGAAGAGCGCGAACTCTGCCCCTGCTGCGGCTCGCCCTCAGTGGCGGGGGTGATCACCGCCACCGGGGTCACGCCAGGCACGCGCTACCTCTACTGCTCGCTGTGCTCCACCGCGTGGAACCACACGCGTGCGGTGTGCATCACCTGCGGTGGCACGCGGCGGTTGTCCCTGCAGGCCATCGAGGGTGATCCCGGCGTGGTCAAGGCCGAAACCTGCGGTGACTGCCATACCTACGCCAAGCTGCTCTACCAACTGCAGGACACCCAGGTCGACCCCTATGCGGACGACCTGGCTTCATTGGGCCTGGACCTGCTCGTTGCCGAGGCGGGGTTCGCCCGGCATGCGCCCAACCCCTTGCTGCTGGTCGGCGACGAGGACAGCGTGGCCGGGTAGGGCGCCGCTTTCTCCCAAGCATCCAAGCCCCCGGCAAACGCCGGCGTGGCGCCTTGCCTTGACCGCGTCCGGCGCACCCCGCAGCATACGGCTTACCCCGAAACTTCATCGCCGCTTTCCCCTGACCGACGTCTGGGCGACCGGCGATGCCAGTGGATGAGCGCCATGGCCGAACCCGAGGTCAACGTCCTGCGCCACCTGCCTGCGGTTGCCGCCGTGCTGGCCACCGCCGAGGCGGCCCTGCTGGTGGAGCGCCACGGGCGCGTCGCCGCCACCGAGGCCATTCGCCAGGTCATCGACGCGGCTCGCGACACCCTGCGGGTCATCCCCGCCGATGCGCCCAGCGCCACGGAACTGGCCCAGCGGGCCCATGGACTGCTGGAGGCCCGCATGCCCGGCCTGCGCCCGTTGTTCAACCTTACTGGCGTCGTGCTGCACACCAACCTTGGCCGTGCCGTGCTGGCGGAGGCGGCGATCGAGGCGGCGGTGGAGGCGATGCGCCACGCGGTGGCGCTGGAATACGACTTGGCCGATGGCACGCGCGGCGAGCGCGACGATCACGTGCGTGCACTGCTGTGCGAGTTGACCGGCGCGCAAGATGCCACCGTGGTCAACAACAATGCGGCCGCCGTGCTGCTATGCCTCAACACCCTGGCTCTCGGACGGGAGGCCGTGGTGTCGCGCGGCGAGCTGATCGAGATCGGCGGTGCCTTCCGCATGCCCGACATCATGGCCCGTGCCGGTGCGCGCATGGTCGAAGTAGGCACCACCAACCGCACCCATGCCGCCGACTATCGCAGCGCATTCAACGAGCACACCGGTGTCGTGCTCAAGGTGCACACCTCCAACTACCGTATCCAGGGTTTCACGGCCGAAGTGGGCGCGCGCGAACTGGCCGCGATGGCCGACGCCGCCGGCGTCCCGCTGCTGAACGACCTGGGTTCCGGCAGTCTGGTCGATCTGTCGCGCTACGGGCTTGCACGCGAACCCACCGTGCGCGAAGCCGTGGAAGAGGGCGCGCGGCTGGTTACGTTCTCGGGCGACAAGTTGTTGGGAGGACCGCAGGCCGGTTTCATTGTGGGCGATCGCGCGCTGATCGCCGCAATCAACCGCAACCCATTGAAACGAGCATTGCGCGTGGACAAGCTGCGGCTCGCCGCTATCGAAGCCACGCTGAATCTCTACCGCGATCCGGACCGGCTCGCGCAGCGCTTGCCCACGCTGCGTTTCCTGGCGCGCGCCCGGGACGACATCGAGGCGCAGGCGCATCGCTTACAACCCATCGTTGCCGAGCGGCTGGGTCCTGCGTTTACGGTCGACGTCGGCGAGTGTCTCAGCCAGGTCGGCTCCGGCGCCCTGCCGCTGGATACGCTCGCCAGCGCGGCGCTGCTGATTCGCCCGCGCGGCAGCCAGGGCGCGCTGGAACGGCTGGCCGCGGCCCTTCGCGCATTGCCGCGCCCGATCATCGGCCGCATCGCCGACGGCGCATTGCGACTGGACCTGCGTTGCCTGGACGAAGCCGATGAAGCGCGGTTGGCAGCCGCGTTGTCGCGGCTCGATATCGACGGCGTCGCCGCACACACCCCATGATCATCGGCACCGCGGGCCACATCGATCACGGCAAGACCTCGCTGGTCAAAGCCCTGACCGGTGTGGACACCGACCGCCTGAAGGAAGAAAAAGCGCGCGGCATCACCATCGATCTTGGTTTTGCCTACCTGCCGCTGGAAGACGATCTCATCCTTGGTTTCGTCGACGTGCCCGGCCATGAGCGCTTCGTGCACACCATGGTGGCGGGCGCGAGTGGCATCGACATGGCCTTGCTGGTGGTCGCCGCCGACGACGGCGTGATGCCGCAGACGCTGGAACACCTGGCGATCCTGGACCTGCTCGGCATCCGCCGTGGCCTGGTGGCATTGACCAAGGCCGACCTGGCAACGCCCGAACGGCTGGCCGACGTCAGCGCGCAGATTCGCGAAGCAACCGCGGGCACCGTACTCGACGGCGCCGACATCCTGCCGGTTTCCTCGACCACTGGCCGGGGCATGGACGCGCTGCGCGACCGTCTCGCAGCCGAGGCCCGCGCCCTTGGCGAGCGCGCGGACGACGGCCGCTTCCGTCTCGCCGTCGATCGCGTGTTCACCTTGCCAGGCATCGGCGTGGTGGTGACCGGCACGGTGCTGTCCGGCGTGGTGCGCGTGAAGGATCAGGTGCGGCTGAGTCCCTCGGGGCTTGCGGCGCGTGTTCGTTCGGTACATGCGCAGAACCGTCCGGTGGAGCGTGGAAGGGCCGGCGATCGCTGCGCACTCAACCTTGCCGGGGAGGGCATCACCAAGGATGCGATCCATCGTGGCGACATGGTGGTCGATGCCTTCCTGCATGCGCCGACCGATCGCATCGACGCGCGCGTGCATCTGCTGCCTGGCGAACCGAAAGCCATCGGCCAATGGTTTCCTGCGCGCCTGCATCATGGGGCGGTAGAGGTCGGCGCGCGCATCGTGCTGCTCGATGGCCTGCCTTTGCAGCCAGGCGGTACGACCCATGTGCAGCTGGTGCTGAGCCGGCCCATCGCCGCCGCCGCGCTGGATCGTTTCGTGTTGCGCGACGTATCCGCCCAACGCACGATGGGCGGCGGCGTGTTCCTCGACCTGCGCGCACCGGCGCGCCAGCGCCGCGCGGCGGGGCGGGAGGCGGTGCGTGCCGCGCTGGGCATCGCCGACGCCCAGCAGGCGCTGGCTGCCTTGCTCGAGGCACCGCCGCATGCGTGGGACCTGTTCGCCTTTGCGCGGGACCGCGCGCTCTCGGCCGCCAGGCTCGAGGAAATCGTCGCCGCGCTCTCGCCGGTGGTGTTTGACCTCGGTGCACAACGTATCGCGATAAGCCAGTCGCGCTGGCCAGGTTTCGTGGCGGGCGTGCACGATTACCTGCAAGCCTTCCATACGGCCAATCCCGATCTGCAGGGCGTGAGCCGGGAGAAGCTGCGCCTCGCCTCGCAACCACGCTTGCCGCCAGCTGCCTTTGTGCAGGCACTGCAGCACGCCGACCTCGATGGTCCCATCGTGCGTGATGGCGCGTTCGTGCGACTGGCCAGCCACATCATGCAATGGATTCCCGAGCGCGAGGCGCTATGGCATTCCATCGAGCCGCTGCTGGGAGGCGAGGCGCGCTTCCGGCCGCCACGGGTGCGCGACATCGCTGGCATCCTGGCACGCCCGGAGCAGGGCATAAGGCACTTGCTGGCCTTCGCGGCCCGGCTGGGCCTGGTGGACGAAGTGGCGCACGATCATTTCTTCCTGCGCACCACCATGCACGAAATGGTGCTGATCGCCGCGGATATCGCCGCGCTCGCGCCGGACGGCCGCTTCACCGCGGCGCAGTTCCGCGACCGCCTGGACAACGGTCGAAAGGTCGCCATCCAGATACTGGAGTTCTTCGACCGCCAGGGCGTCACGCTCAATCGCGGCACCTTGCGCCGGTTCCAGTCGCGCTACCTCGACTTGTACGCCGCCGCGGCTGAGGTAACCTCGCAGCATGGAAGAGCATCGTCCCCGGTGGGGCGTCCGGACTTCAAATCCGGGTGAGGCAGGCAAGACTGTCTCGGGTGGGTTCGACTCCCATTCTCTTCCGCCACCTTGCGCGCGGCGTGTTCAGACCATCTCGACGCCCGGCGTTCCGGCCAGCGCTTCGCCGATGATGGTGGCGCGCGGATAGCCCGCGTCTTCGATCATCGCGCGGATCGCCTCGGCACGTTCCGGCCTGCATGCCACCAGCAGGCCGCCGGAGGTCTGCGGATCGGTCAGCAGCGCACGCCGCCAGTCCGGCAGTTCGGCGGGCAGGGTGATGCCGTCGCTGTAGCTGTTCCAGTTTCGCTTCGATGCGCCCGTGAGGTAGCCGGCCTGGGCCAGCGCTTCGGCCTGTGTGAACCACGGCAGGCGCGCTTGTTCGATGCGGATGCGCAGGCCGCTGCCGCGCGCCATTTCCAGCCCATGACCCAGCAGGCCGAAGCCGGTGACGTCGGTGATGGCATGCACGTCCTTATCCCTGGCCAGCGCGTGGCCGACGCGGTTGAGCAGGGTGGTCGACGCCAGCATTTCCGCATACGCCGCCGCCGGCAACGCCTGCTTCTTGAACGCCGCCGAATAGATGCCCACGCCAAGACCCTTGGTAAGGATCACCGCGTCGCCCGCCTGCGCGCCGCTGTTGCGGCGCACGTCCGCGGGCGCGCACAGCCCGATGGCGGCAAGACCGTAGATGGGTTCGGCCGAATCGATGGAGTGGCCGCCCGCGATGGGTATGCCTGCTTCCGCGCAGATGGATTCGCCACCGGCGAGGATGGCGCGCACCGTGTCCACGTCCATCTTGTCCAGCGGCATGCCCAGGATGGCCAGCGCCATGATCGGCTTGCCACCCATCGCGTACACGTCGGACAAGGCGTTGGCTGCGGCAATGCGGCCAAAATCATGGGGATCGTCGACCACGGGCATGAAGAAGTCGGTGGTGGCGATGACGCAGGTGTGCTCGTCCACCTGCCACACGGCGGCGTCGTCACTGGATTCCGTGCCGACCAGTAGTTGGGCGAACGGCATCGTGGCGGCTTTGCCGGCGAGCAGTTGCTGGAGCACGGAGGGTGCGAGCTTGCAGCCGCAGCCGCCGCCGTGGGCAAGATCGGTCAAACGAACAGAGGTCATGCCGAGGAGCCTCCGGAAGTTTCGCGGGTACGCGGGTGATGCGCGTCGAAGCATAGCGAAATGCAGGGACCCGATGCGGCCTTCACGATGTCACGACAGGAGCAGCGAGGCTGCCGACGTCCGAGGGGGACGAACCGGGCAGGCCGTCATACCATGCCCTGGCTGCGTCACATGACTTCCTCTGGAGGAAACGCCATGCACCACTCCCGTCTTTGCGCGCTGCTCATCGATTGCCACGTGCCGGACATCGACCAGGCTGCCCGCTTCTGGGCTGATGCGCTGGGGCGGCCGATCGACACGGAACACCCCGGCACGCGCGGCAACTACCGCATGCTGGAAACGCCGGAAGACGAGCCCATCGTGCAGATCCAGCGCGTAGAGCACGAGAGCCGCATCCACCTGGATATCGAAACCGACGACATCCCCGCCGAGGTCGCCCGCCTGGAAAAGCTCGGCGCCCACGTGGTGAGCCGGCTGGAACGCTGGGTGGTGATGCAGGCGCCCACGGGACAACGGTTCTGCGTGGTGCGGATACAGCGCCCCGGCTTTCCGAAGAACGCCAATCGCTGGGAGTGAACGGTGTGGCATCCGGAGCGGGGTGAAGGCCGGTAAGCTACGCGGCCTTGTTCCTGCATTTCCTTTCAGAAGTACACGATGAATTTCCGTTCGACCGTTGCGTTGTTGTTGCTTGGATTTGGTCTGATGTCCTCCATCGCCACCGCGACCGGCGTGGTAAGGCCCAAGGTGCACCTGGGGACCTACCGCGTCGAGCGCGACGTGACGCCGGGCCGCAACAAAGTGGTGGGAACGCTCACCAACACGGGGAAGGTGCCCGTTCATTCTGCCAGGGTGAGCTTCCGCCTGTTCGATGCCACCGGTCGCGCGATCGGTCGCGCCACCGATGAAGTGCATGATCTGGAACCGGGCCAATCCTGGAAATTCCACGCGCAGGCCCGCGGCAATGTAAGCCGGGCCCGTCTCCTGCGCGTCGAAGCCAGATAGCGAGTCAGCTGCGGCGGGAGGCCCCGCTCACTCTTGCAGGTTCGCCGCCGCGTTGCCGGTGGTGCGTGCAGGTTGCGCCGTCGATGGCATGCTCGTGTCTGGCACGGCGCTCCGCGCCGCGCACACTGCGCGAACTGGCCCGGCACGACGGCCTGACCCTTTCCCATCGCCAGGGTCGCAACCTTTGGCGCCTGCAGGGGCCGCGCGGCAGCCAGGCGGTGGCGATCAACCGCCGCTTCGCCGTCTACGATAGGCGTGTGCTGGCGCAGGCCTGCATGGCGGGGCTGGATATCTCGCTGCTTCCGCAATGGATGGCGGAGCCGATGATCGCGCAGGGACGGCTCGTGCGCGTACTGCCCAACTATCGACGTGCAAGCACGGAACTCGGCATGCACCTTGTATACGCGAGCCGGCCGCCGGTACCGCCCGCGGTCGTGGCGGTGGTCGATTTTCTGTGGGAAAACGGAGTGTGGCGATGGCCAACCCTCCGCCGGCCCGGTGAGCCAGCACGCCCAGCCAGACCCATTCGGTGCCTCGCTGGCCTCAGGGCGCGCGATCATGGTGTCGATTTTTCGAGCTTCCGTTCGTCGTACCCATGCCAGGCCAACAAGGCCGGTTAGCAACCAGGAGACAGACGATGCGTGTGATGGTGCTGGTAAAAGCGACCTCGGACAGCGAGCAGGGCTTTGCGCCCACCCCGGACAACCTTGCATCGCTCGAGGCGATGGGGCGATTCAATGAAGCGTTGGTCAAGGCCGGCATCATGCGCGCCGCCGATGGTCTCAAGCCCTCTTCGCATGGCAAGCGCGTGGCATTCGATGGTGCCAGCCGCACGGTCACCGACGGACCTTTCACCGAAACCCACGAGCTGGTGGCAGGGTTTTGGTTGTGGGAGGTCAAGGACATGGAGGAAGCGGTGGCCTGGGTGAAACGCTGCCCCAATCCCATGCCGGGGCCGAGCGAGATCGAAATCCGGCCGCTGTATGAGATGGCGGATCTGCTCGCCGCTGACGGTGCCGAGGATCGCGGCGAATCCTGAGGGCACGCCCGGCATGCAGGCGGCCCCGGCAACTTCTCCGCCATGATGGGGCGCGGCCGAATTAGCTAAGCACGGCAAGGGCCGCCATCGTTCGCCGATGCGGGCTCTGTTTCGGCAACAGCCAGCTTCGCGCGACTATCCTGCGGGTACGGATGAGACCTGAGGTGCCGCCATGTCCGCGGATACGAAGACTCCGTTCGATCACGTCAACGACGTTGTGGCGCAACTCAAGGAGATGCGCCATTACGCGAAGAACAATGTCGAAACCCTGACAGCGCAGTGGCTGCTGTTCGACGGTGTACTGAAGAAGCTCAAGCATACGAGCTCGATCGAAACACTGATGAACCGCCAGGGCGAGTTGCACGATGCCCTGGAAGAGGAGCTCGCCGCGTTGGAGAAGCTGGCGGTGAGCCTGCAGCCGCCCCCCGAGGAGGCCGCGCCTGCGCCACCCGCGCCACCCGCGTCCCGTGGCAAGCATTGACGCAGCGGCCGCGTGCATCGGTACGCTGCTGACTCGCAGGCATGGTTCGCGGTTAAGGGATCAGGCTGACCGTCGCGCCGCGAGTGGACACAGGGACGACCGTGTAGGACGGGATGGGTTGGTTCTGGCAGCTCGCGGGAACGAGTGAGGAATCACCGAGGAACACCTGGCAATTCCAGATGATGTCACCGGTGCTCCCACGACTCGGTAGCGGCGTGAACACCAGGACCGGATCGGGATGGGCACCCGTGTTGCGCGTCATCAGGGTGATGAGCCCGCCGTCGGCGATATCCACCCGCGAAACGTAGGGCCCGCCCGATACCCTGGCGCTGTACTGCAGGTCGTTCGAGCGTACCTGTGCAAAGCCGCCCTTGATCGTGGCCGCTTCCATCACCGCCAGCTTGGCGACGGCGACGTGGTTCAGTGCGTCTGCTACGTGATGCTCCGTGCTATAGCTGTGCCAAAGCGGCAATCCCAAGGCCCATAGCATGGCAGCGACGATGGCGCTCAGTGCCACCATGCCGAACACGGCGGCGCTGTTCCTACGGGTCATGACACATCCCCAGCCTGATGGCCGTTGGCTGCTCCACGCGAGCGACGAATCCCTTCCAACTGTCCTCAGTGGCGGTGTACGTACCGTGGAGGACATGTTAATTCCGCTATCCGCGTTGTTATTGCATGCTTTTTGTTGGCGAGGGCAGGCGATGCGTGGGCGCAGACATCATGCCGTCGCTGGAAGCAGGGCAGGTCGCCTCACCCATGGCCACAAGGTGCCGCACCACGCATCGACCATGCCAGAGCGGCTTCCACCTGGCCTGGGCAAACCCCGGGCCAGGTGGCCATGTGCCTTGATCCCGGACTCAGAGTGACTGGGCGGCGTTGGCCGTCTGATCGCCGCAGGTGGGCGACGGTGCCGCCGTCTCGTCCATCTTGGCGGGCGCGGACATGAGCGTGCCCCGCAGCGAGCGCAACAGCACGCGCCCGCATTGCTCGTCGATCAACTGGCCGCGCTCCATGCGTTCGGCATGGCCTTCCTGATACCTCACCGTTTTGAATGGCGCATCGGCTTTTGCCCTGGATGCATCGGCGATGGCGATATCGAGGGACGCCGCGAGCAACCGGGCACTCTCTTCCTTGAGCGGATTGCCCTGGTCGCGCGTCCAGTACGTCATCATGTCCTGCTCTTGCCGCGCACTGGATATGACGCGAACCGTGTTGACGTACGACGCCTTCTTCCGCTCGTTGGGTGCGTAGATCTCCACGATGTTGTCCAGCACGAGGGTGCTCTGGTCCTGCGTCATGGCATAACTTGGCGTACTGAGTACCAGCCAGCCCTGATGATCGTCCTGCCCCTCCTGCAACAGCTGTCTCGCGGTGCCGCTGCTGGTGAGCGAAAGGCCGCGTTCCATGAGCGCGTTTGTGTGGAATCCATCAAGCACGGGCTGATAAGGGCCGAGCACCTTGTCAGCGTCCTTCTGGATCTTGGTTTTCTGCGCGTTGCGGGTCGACTTCATGATCGCCGCGTGGGTCAGCACCGCCGCCAGCAAACCAATGGCGTTGGGCGCCGGATACATCATGCTGCCGGTGGACATGCCCGAGCCGTCGAAATTGGCCACGCCGCTGAAGGGCACCTTCTCGTCCGCGGGCAGCTGCAGCGACCAGTTCAAGCCCTGGGCGGCGGGAACGCTGGCCACGGGTGCCGCACTCTTGTCGGCGCCGCGCGCGGTTCGTCCCGGTGTGCAGAACACGATGGTGGCCATGGCGATGGCAAGCATCAATGCAAAACGATTCATTCCCTGATCTCCTTGCCTGGAGTGTGCGCGGCCTGGCGGAAACGGCGGCGTTGCGCCGCCGTTTCCATGCACAGGCCGGGGCGGTCAGCCCTTGAACGGTTTGAGGAACGTGTCCTTGCCCGTTTCCAGCGCCTGGAAATAGGCATTGGTCAGGCCGGGGAAGGTCGGCGGCTCATCCCACTTGCCTTCGGCCGCCACGTGGATGTTTACCGGCGAATACCATTCGTATGTGTTGTTGGCGAGGTTCACTTCGTAGCCAAGGCCAATCACGACACCCTTCGGATCGCTGGAGGGAATGTAGGCCGAGTAAGGGCGCTCGAAGCCGACTTCCTGGATCTGGATCACCACCAGGTGGTCGACCGAGTACTTGGCGCGCAGCGAAGAGAAATCCTTCTTTGCCATGTCGGCGCCGCTGGACTTGGCACTGGGAAGCTTGGACACGTCGATGTCTTCATTGATCACGACGGCGTCGAGGCCGCGCTTGCGCAGCAGGGTCGCCACGTCGTCCTTGAGCTTCGGCAGGCCTTCTTCCGGAAGCGAGTGGGAATAGGTGGTGAGCTTGGAATTGGCCATGGACGCTGCCGCCATGCACAGCAGGCAACCCGCGCCCGGCGTGTAGACATCGACCTTGGGAAGCGTGGTCATGACCACGCCTACCTTTTGCGCACTGGCGTTCTGTGCCGGAGCGGAAAACGCGATGGGTCGCTGGGGCGTCGCGGCGCATCCGCTCAACAAGGCAGCCGCGGCTGCAAGTACGACTCCGATACGAAACTGCATGTGGTGGATCTCCCTGTGTGGTCGGACGGTGTTGATGTTCGGCCGGGCAATCGGTGCGATCGACAGGGCGCGCGACAACCCGAGGTTGTTGTGCGACATGGCGAACGACCCGTGGCCCAGTCTGGCTAACAGGCAAGCGTTGAATGTCCCCGGCGCGAAGCGTCAGGGATGGCGGTTTCGAATGTGCCCCGTGGCGCACGCAACGACATGCGAAGTCGCAAGGCGCCGTTGGCAAAAGGATGGAGTGCGATGGCTCGCAGGCGCGCAAGCGCGCGCCGCCGCTATGCCTGCGGCGATGTGTTCTTTCATGTTTTCCCCCTTGCGACAAAACCTAGCATGGTCTTTCGATCAAGGTCCAGAAATTGCGAAGTGCCTCTTCCGTACGGGATATGGCGCAAATAATTGCGATGACGCATCGGAATTGCTGGCGTCGTGACCCTGCGCGCAGGGAAGCGCACGTGCGCTGTGTTTTGCCACGTGTCGTATCGCCCGAATGTTTCCCTTGAGTCCTGTGCGCATCCGCCAAAGGGCCTATTCACTTCGGGCGCGTCATTCACGAGCATAGCGCCCCGTTTGCCGCGGAACGTTCGTCGATGAGCTATCGAGACGACGACTGCCGCGATACGGACATGCGAAACAGGGGACAACCTATGCAATCGATCGTTCTGCCAGGGATGGTGGCGTTTCCGCGTGGCCGAGTGCCGCGACGGGTAAAGGCAAACAGGGATGTCATTACGGTCGCTTCGTCTCCACCTCGTTACCCGTGGGCCCGATGATTCCCGAGATATCGCCCGGAGGTGCTTCATGGCACCACCAGGCTGTCGCGGATGCCGGGATATCTACGTTCGATACGAAGCAGACCGCACGTGACGCCTGTAGTCCGGCGTGCCGTCACGTGCCCGTCGCTGCCGCCGGGACATCGCGAAAGATTTCCGCCGTCGACTGAAGTCGACGCAGGCGGATGTTGTGGGGCGAATGCGCGCAGGAAAGGCCGTTTCCATCCACCGGCAACATGGCGTTGTCGGGTTCATTTCACCAGATAAGGAAAATCATGCGTCAGTTGCTTCTTTCTGTGTCGCTGGGTGCGCTGCTGTTGGCCGCACCCCTTGCCAGCCGTGCCGCCGTGGAGACGGGCAATGGCGATCTGTTCGTCAACGCCAGCCTCGGCAGCGCCCATTCCGACGTGTCGGGCCTCACGAAGCAGGACGACTTCGGTTACGGCGTCAACGTCGGCTACCGCTGGAACGACACCTGGGGCGTGGAAGCTGGCTATGTCGACCTGGGCAAGCCGGAAGCCAAGGGTTATCCCGTGTACAACAATACGTACAACCTGAAGCTTCACGTCACGGGCTGGACCTTGGGCGTGAACGGCAAGCTCAACTTGGCCGAGCACTGGTTCCTGAGCGCGCGCCTTGGCGCATTCTTCTCGAACACCAAGCTGACGGTGGAAGGCTACTCCAACGACTTCAGCGCGAACGACACGAACTTGTACGTCGGCGTTGGCGCTGGCTACAACTTCAGCCGGAATCTCAGCGTCGGCATCAACTTCGACCGCTACGAAGCCAAGGCCAAGGGCATCCTGACGAACACCAATAATCCGTACCTGCTTTCTGGCACGGTGGAGTACCGCTTCGGTCTCTAAGAGCCTGTTCAACGTCTCGCGGGACACCCATTTTCCTCACCGTCATTCCCGCGGAAGCGGGAATCCAGTGACTTTCGGCTTTCGATAGGGTTTGAAGGCACTGGATCCCCGCTTCCGCGGGGATGACGGTGAGGAGATGTGGGTCTTGATGGAGATCGTGAACAGGCTCTAAGGCATGGCGCCTTTGGCGGGTGTCAATCCTCATGCTGGCCGCACGTCGCGGCCAGCATGAGTGCCTTCCCTCAGCGGCTAGCGACAGGCGGAGCGGCGCCGGCGTGTGCGCACAACGGCGCCACTTACGCCAGCGCCAGACGCCCCGCCAGATCCTGCAGGGCCTGCCGAAGCAGTACGGGGCTCATCACCCGAAAGCCGAAGGGCAGTCGCGCCAGTTCGCGCGCGAGCCAGTCCAGGTCGTCGACCTGGCTGCGCATCAACACACCGCGCTCCATGGGTTCGAACACGCCGATGGCGTTGCCCAGGTGGTTGAGCGCCTGCGGGAGGTCGGTGAACAACTCGACCTCGGCGACATGCGTGCGCGGCTGGGTGGCAAGGCTGTCGGCGAGATGCGTCAGCGTGTCGAAGTTCCCGGGACGTTCAAAGGGGACTTCAAGCGGATGCGCGGCAGTGATGCGGTCCAGCCGAAACGAGCGCAACTCCTGACGGAGGTGGCAGCGGCCCACCAGGTACCAATAGCCATGGCGATGACCGAGCCCGAACGGATCGACCGGCCGTTCGGTGTGCTCATCCTGCGGTGAGCGATAAGCCAACCGCACTTGCCGGCGCTCCTGGGCGGCCTTGCTCAACGTCATCAGCAGGCTGCTGTTCACGGCTGGCGCAGGGCGCCCATGCTCCAGGCTGACGGTTTCGGTCAGCGCGCGCACATGCTGCTGCAGCCGCTCGGGCATCACGCGTTCCAGTTTGGCCTGTGCGCTGGCGGCCGCTGTGCTGGCCTGGGTCATGCCAAGGCGCTGCGCAGCAAGCAGGCCTATCGAAAGTGCGAGCGCCTCGTCATCGCTGAACATCATGGGCGGCAGCTTGAAGCCGGGCACCAGCATGTAGGCGCCGTGGCGTCCGCGCTCGGTGGTGATCGGTATGCCGATGTCCTCGAGAATGGCGATGTAGCGGCGCAACGTGCGTGGGTGGATGTCCAGCCGCCGTGCCAGTTCGGTGCCGTTGATGCGGCGATGGGCCTGCAACAACTCCAGGACGGCCAGGGCACGACTGGTGGGGTGATACATGCGAAGACCCGGAAGGAATTTAGGACGCAGATCGTCCTAATGGCTGCCTAGCATGGGGCTGTCCCGCAGGCACCGCAAGCGACCCGTGCGGTGCCTGCCGCCACGTTCGTCACTCGTCTAGGGAGGGAACATCCTGTGAAAGCCATGGGTTTCATCGTTGTCGCTTTGCTTGCCACTGCCTTGGTGGTTCCCACTACCAGGGCCGCCGATGGTCCGCGTTGCACCGACGCCGCTCACCGTGCGTTTGATTTCTTTGCCGGCGATTGGGACGCCTACGACAGCGCGGGCAAGCTGCTTGGCCACAACCGGGTGGAGAAGGCGCACGACGGCTGCGTGCTGATCGAGCATTGGACCGGCGTGGAAGGGGAGAGCGGCACCAGCCTCAACATCTACGATGCCAACCGCAAGGTCTGGAACGAAACCTGGGCCAGCAGCCACGGTACGCTGCTGACCATCGAGGGCGGCATGCGTGGCAAGCAGATGGTGATGATCGGCACGCACGTGGACGACGATGGACGCGTGGCCCTGCATCGCAATATCTGGACGCCCATGGCGGACGGCGTGCACCAGGTCTGGGATTACTCGCTCGACGGTGGCCAGACCTGGGTCGTCAACTACGACGGTTACCTGCGGCCGGCCAAGGCGAAGCGCTGAGACGGCACGCGCGGTGCCCCGCGTCAGGGTGAGTTGGGGCTGGCCTGCACGGCGGCGTCCGTCGTGCTCTGACCGGCTGGTTCGATCGTGGATGTCGCCACGATGCCCGGCGTGGCCGCCACGACGTGCGCGACCGCAGGCAGCTGTGCCGATGTCGTCTTGATGTCGCCGGGGCCGGCTTCCTGCGAGAGCGAGGCGGCCTCGGCCTGCTTGTTCATCACGATGATGCTGATGCGGCGGTTGACCGGGTCGCCCGGATTCGCCTTGTCGAACGGCACCGAGGCGGCCAACCCCACGACGCGCGCGATCTTGTCTTCGGTGAGTCCACCGGAGAGCAGCGCGCGGCGTGCGGCATTGGCGCGATCGGCGGACAGCTCCCAGTTGCCGTATTGGTGATCGCTGCTGTACGGCGCGTCGTCGGTGTGGCCGGAGAGGCTGATGCGGTTGGGCACGCGGTTGATGAAGCCCGCCAGCTCCTCGAGGATCGTCGTGGTGTACGGCCGCAGCTGCGCGCTGCCCAGGTCGAACATCGGGCGGTTCTGCTTGTCCACGATCTGGATGCGCAAACCTTCGGGCGTGATGTCCAGCAGCAGCTGGTCCTTGAACGGAGCCAGCGCCTGGCTGCTCTGGATGGCCGCCTGCAGCTGTTGCATCAGTTGTTCAAGGCGCGCGCGCTCCTGTTTGCGCGCTTCCTGCTCGATCTCCTTGGGATCGACGCTGGCCGTTGCCTGGCTCCTGGTGTCCTTGCCCGGGCCGTGCGGCAGGTCCAGCGCACCGCCCAGCTTGATCATGCTGGTGCTGGCGCCGCCCGGGCCGGTGCGGCCCGGCGGTGCCATGGTCGCCGTGCCCTGCGTCATGCTCGGATTCTTGAAGTATTCGGAGATGGCCGCGCGCTGCTGCTTCGTACCTGCGCCGATCAGCCACATCACGAGGAAGAAGGCCATCATTGCGGTGACGAAGTCCGCATACGCGACCTTCCACGCCCCACCATGGTGGCCGTGCCCCCGCTTCTTCACACGGCGGATGATGATGGGCGCGAGGTCGCCCTGATCGCTCACGTCGCCGCCTTGGCGCGCGGCGCCTTGAGGTGTTCCTCAAGATCCTGGAAGCCCGGCCGCGCATTGGAGGAAAGCGATTTGCGCGCGAACTCCACCGCCACCTTGGGGTTGTAGCCACGCAGATTGGCCAGCAGGGCCACCTTCACGCATTCGAACGCCTTGCCATCTTCCTGCACGCGGTTTTCCATCGCCGAGCCGAGCGGGCCGAGGAAGCCGTAGCAGAGCAGGATGCCGAGGAAGGTGCCCACCAGCGCGCCAGCGATGTGTTCGCCGATGGCTGAGGTGTCGCCGTCGAGCTGCCCCATGGTGGTGACGATGCCGAGCACCGCCGCCACGATGCCGAAGCCGGGCAGCGCATCAGCCAGTTTCGTCACTGCCAGCGCCGGCGCCACGGCTTCGTGGTGGTGCGTTTCCAGTTCCACCTCCAGCAGCTGTTCCAGCTCGTGCGGATTCATGCTGCCTCCCACCATCAGGCGCAGGCAGTCGGTGGTGAATTCGATCAGGTGATGCTCGCGCTGCAGCCGCGGATAAGCGGAGAACAGCGAGCTGGATTGCGGATCTTCGATGTGTTCCTCCACGCCGAGCAGGCCTTCCTTGCGGATCAGGCTGAACAGGTCGTAGAGCATCGACAGCAGGTCGACGTAATCCTGCTTCGTGTACTTGGGGCCCTTCAGCAGGCCGATGGCATCCTGCACGGCACCCTTGACCACCTTGGGCGGGTTGGCCGAAAGAAAGGCGCCCAGCGCGCCGCCGCCGATGATCATCAGTTCATAGGGTTGCCACAAGGCAAGAATCTGCCCGTGCGACAGCACGAAGCCGCCAAACACGCACCCAAGAACCACCACCGCGCCGATGAGGACCAACATGTTCGCTCCATGATACGGAGCTGGTTACTCCGCGCTGAGGTCTTATCGGCGCGGGGGCGGGAAAGTTAAGGAAACAGCTGCACCTTGCAGCAGGCAACAGCGAGCCTCTTGCGCGCCGGGCGAAATGCCATTCCCATGGTGGGGCGGCAAGCCCGGCCATCATGGTGAAGGGGCCGCCCGATGAACATTCAAGGATGAGTCGAACGATGAGGATTCCACCACCCGTCATCGCCGTGACGATGGCCGTGGCGACGGTCATGAGTTCGGGACACATGACGCGCGCATGGCCAGCCAACGGTTATGCGTCGTGCGCAGCCCTTGCGCTGGCCTTGCTTGGCACGGCCGTCGACCTGAGCGCGAAACGACTTTTCGTCAGGCAGGGCACCACGGTGAACCCCATGTCACCCGGCGCCGCGTCGGTCATGGTGAGTACGGGCGCTTACCAGTGGAGCCGCAACCCCATGTACCTGGGCCGGCTCATGCAGCTGCTGGCGCTGGCGTTGTACCTGGCGAGTCCGGTGGGCCTGCTCGGCGTTCCGCTGTTTGCGATCTACCTTGACCGCGTGCAGATCCGGGCGGAGGAGCGTGCGCTGTCGCAGCGCTTTCCGGTGGAGTTCGCCGCGTATCGCCTTCGTGTGCGTCGATGGCTTTGAGGGAGCGGCATGTTCGCGGTGCCTGACAAAGCCATCGGCTCGTCGACGACCACGGCAAGCCCTCAATACTTGAGGTTGAGTTCCGGTATGCGTTCGCGACTGGCCCAGTAGAGGTCCTGGAATTCTTCCTCGGTCAGCTCGTCGGGTGCATAGACGGCGACCGGATCCCACGTGTGATCGGTGGTCTGCGGCTGGCGCGGCCCGGCGCGGAGCGAAAACACGCGGCCATCGCGATCGAGCAGCTCGGGCGCTTCTTCAAGGTGTTCCGTCTGGCTGGTCTTGGCGTCGATCAGGAAAATGGCGGAGATCATGCATGGGTCCTCGTGGGGGTGATGCTTGTACTTGCCTTCATGCGTCGCTGGCGGGCGTTGCGGGTGTCGCTGGGCTTGCTTCGTCCTCGTCGACCGCCAGGCGTTCCGCCAGGAAGTCGATCAGGTGTCGCACCGAAGGCAGCAAGCCGCGGCGGGAGGAAAACACGGCGTGCACCACGCCGACTTTGGGGGTCCACGCCGGCAGCAGTTCCACCACGCTGCCGTTCTTCAATGCGCCGGACACCACCATGCTCGGCAGTTGCACGATGCCGACGCCTTTGGCAGCAGCGGCAAGCAAGGCCAGCATGTCGTCGGTGACCATGCGCGGATCGTGATGAATCGATGCCTTCACGCCCTTCGGGCCGGTGAGCTCCCATACATGGATGCCGTTGGACGGGCTCAGGTCGATGGTGGGAAAGCAGCTGAGATCCGCCGGCACGTCGGGTGCACGCAGCGACGCCACCAGCGACGGCGACGCCACCAGCTTCCAGCTGCGCTCGGCGAAGATGCGCATGACCAGGTCGCTGTCTTCCAGCGGCGGCGGCCGGGCGCGGATGGCGACGTCGATGCCTTCCGCGATCACGTCCACGCGGCGGTTGGTGGCCTCCAGCTGCAACTTCACCTTGGGATACTTCGTCAGGTAATCAGCAAGGATGTCGCTGACCCGTGCATGCAGCAGCCCGGTGGGGCAGGTCAGCCGGACCACGCCCTGCGGCTCCGCCCGCCGGTAGGCAATCGCTTCGTCAGCGGCTTCGGCCTCCACCAGCATGGCCTGGCAGTGCCGGTAGAACTCCTGTCCGATGTCCGTCACCGAGAAGTGGCGCGATGAGCGCTGGATCAGCTGCACGCCCAGCCGCTCCTCGAGCATGGCCACGCGCCGGCTCAGCTTCGATTTGGGAATAAGCAGCACGCGGCTGGCGGGCGCAAAGCCCTGATGCTCGACCACCTGGGCGAAGTAATACAGGTCGTTCAGGTCCCGCATAACGGTCTGCCTGTCGTTCCATCGGTGGGACGCAAAGGATAAAAACTGCTGTCTACTGGGGGCATCGTTCCAAGCGTATCGTTCCCTGTCAATGGTGGCGGGCATTCGGCCCGCCACGGGAGGGTCGCCATGAAGAAGGTGTTAGGTGTCTACAGTGCTCCCCAGGGCCACTGGGTGGGCGACGGTTTTCCAGTCCGTTCGATCTTCAGCTACGACAGTCACGGGCAGCACGTTACCCCATTCCTGCTGCTCGACTATGCCGGTCCGGCCGTGTTCGAGCCGTCGGCCCGGCCGCGCGGCGTGGGGCAGCATCCGCACCGCGGCTTCGAGACCGTCACCATCGTCTACCAGGGCGAGCTGGAACATCGCGACTCGACCGGCGCGGGCGGCAAGATCGGCCCCGGCGACGTGCAATGGATGACGGCGGCCTCCGGCATCCTGCATGAGGAGTTCCACTCCACTGAATTCTCCCGCAAGGGTGGCGTGCTGGAGATGGTGCAGCTGTGGGTGAACCTGCCGGCCCGCGACAAGTTGTCCCCGCCGCGTTACCAGACCCTGCTCGACCAGGACATCCCGCTGGTCGATCTGCCGGAGGGCGCGGGCCAGGTTCGCGTCATCGCCGGCGATTACCTCGGTCATCGCGGGCCGGCGCAGACCTTCACGCCTATCAACGTGTGGGATCTCCGCCTGCAGCAGGGCCGCCAGGCGCAGCTGGATGTTCCGGAAGGCCACACCACGGCCCTGATCGTGCTGCATGGTGCCGTGCAGGTGAATGGCGCCACCACTGTCCGCGATGCCCAGATGGTGATGCTTGAACGCAATGGCACCGGCGTGCTGCTTGACGCGCAAAGCGACGCCACCGTACTGCTGCTGAGCGGCGAGCCCATCGACGAGCCCGTTGTCGGCTATGGCCCGTTCGTGATGAACACGCGCGAGGAAATCGACCAGGCCATCAAGGACTTCAACAGCGGCCGCTTCGGGCAGATGCCCCGCTGATGTCAGCGGGGTATCCCAGGCGTTCCCGCACCGCGATGACGCGTCGTCATGGGCCGATGCCCGTAGGCAGGACTGGCAGCGCAAGGACGCCGTGGCGGCCTTCATGAACCTCTTCATCGAAACCGGCGGCACGGCAGGCCTGCCGTTCTCCTACGACAAGGAATGACGGCACGATCCGCAGAAGGAGCCTTCGCGCTCCTCCTGCGGACGGTCGTTTCCTGTTCCGCGCCTGTCGCACAAGGATGCTGTCGACGACAGGCGGCCAGGAAGTCAGCCCGTCAAAGCCTGGTGTCCAGCTTGATCCACAGCGTGCGGCCCGGTTCGTTCACGCGGGTGGTGTTGACGTAACCCGCCAGGCCCGCGCTCGCTGCGTTCACGTGCTCGGCATACGTCTTGTTGAACACGTTGTCGATACCGGCGCTCAGCGTGAAGCGTCGATCGATGCGGTAGGCGCCATTCAACGAGAGCACGCCAAAGCCGGCGCTGGGGCCGATGTCCTGGCCCACGATATTGCCCTCGCCCGTTGCCACGCGGTGCTGGGCGGCTGCCACGCGCCATAGCGCGCCGACCGACCATGCGGTGGCTTCGTAGGTCAGCCCCAGACGTGCTTCGAAAGGAGGCATCTGCGGCAGCGGGCGATCTTCCGTGCGATTCTCGCCCCAGGCGTAGGAGAACGTGGCATCGGCTTTCCAGTGATCGGTGAGCGCATAGCTGGCGCCCGCCTCGCCTCCGGCGATGCGCGCCTGCACGTTGCTGGCGTAGCCGACATTCATCGACGTGACGGGGTAGTGCATCAGGATGAAGTCGTTGACGACGCCCGCATAGGCGGACACCCAGGCCTTCACGCGGTCGTCGTGGTACTGCATGCCGACATCCAGCTGCGTGGTGCGCTCGGGTTGCAGTGTGCGGAAGCTGGCGAGCGTGCTTTGCACATGTTGGCCGAAGAGTTCCCAGTAATCGGGAAAACGTTCCACATGGCCGACGCCGGCGTAGAACGTGGCCGGTTGTGTCGACAGGTCGCGCTCGTAGCGCACGAAACCCGAGGGCAGGGTATCGCTGCGATCGGCGGCTACCCGCGTCGGTGCCATGGGCATGTGACCCATGCCGCCCATGCCAGCCGTGTGGCCACCGCCTTCATCCAGCAGGTAGCCGCGCGTTTGCGCACGGTCGACGCGGATGCCGGATACCAGCCGCTGTGATGGTGCGAACGTCCAGCGCGCCTCGGCGAACGCACCGATGTCCTGCAGGCGCGCGTCACGCGTGCGCGGCTTGTCCTTGTAGTAGCCCATCCTGCTGCCCGGAGGACCGCCCATGCGGCTGGTATGAACGCTGACGGAGCCGTCCATGCCCGCGTCCAGTTCCAGGGCGTCGTCCCAGCGCCAGGTACCCACGGCGCGGCCCCCGGACGTGCGGCGATCCACGTCGGATGCCATGGCCATGGGCATCATGCTGGAGGGGTCGGGTTTGCGCAGCGTGTAGTTGTCCATGACGTGGTCGGCGTAGTTGGTGTACGCCAGCACGTCGAGCTTGTCCCAATGCGGGGTGAGGTGCTCCTGCGTCCACTTGAGGGCCGCGCTTTCGCGCAGGAACTGGGCGCCATCCATGCCGCTGAACGCGTAGGCGGCATCACCATTGCCCTTGCCAGCGGTGAGTTCCACCCGCGTGTCGTCGTTTGGCGTCCAGCCGACGGTGGCATCGGCATTCCAGCGGTCATACTGCGAATGCACGCGGTTGCCGTCGCCATCCTTGTAGTCCTGCGAGTGCGTGTGGTTGGCGCTGAGTCCGATGTAGCCCGTGGCGTCGCCCGCGCGCAGATCCAGGTTCTGGTCGTTGCGCCCGGCGGTGCCGAACAGCACGCTGGCATCACCATCGAGCGAGGCTTGGGTGTAGCGCTTGAACTCGCGGTCGAACAGAACGACGCCAGCGGAATTGCCCGGCCCATAGAGCACGGTTTCCGGCCCCTTGATGACGGTGACGCGATCGTAGAGCTGCGGCGCGATATAGGCGGTGGGCGGATCCATGCGCGACGGGCAGCCGCCGGCGATCATGCCGCCGTCCACCAGAATGTTCAGTCGCGAGCCGCTCATGCCGCGGAGCAAGGGATCGCCGTTGCTGCCACCCTTGCGGATGGTGGAGAAGCCCGGGATGCCCTTGAGGAAGTCCGCGCCATCGCTGGCCGGAACCGGCTGGCGCGGTTTCTTTGGATCGGTAATCACCATGAGTGGGCTGTCCTGCATGATGGCGGTGACCACGACGGGGGGAAGCGTCTTGGAGTCGATGGCGGCGACGTCATCAGCATGGACGCTGGCGGCGAAGGCCTGACTCAGGGCGAAGGCAAGCGCACAGCGCGCGGCTGAAGCGTGAGGGGAGGTCCGGGACATGATGCAAATTCCTTGGATACGGCGCCGGCTGCCGGGTCTTCCGCAGGCACAGCGAAGCCGGCGCGTGCTGGCGCAAGAGCGCCGCGCACACGGGGACGGGCCGACGACACCGGTCGTCAGCGGGCGTGGGTAGGGAGCAGGGAGGTGCGTTCGCTCAGGTGGTGGCGAAGACGCTCACGGGGCGCGTCGGCGGCCCGCGCGCGGGCTGGCGCCACACGTGGACGGTGGTGATGCTGCGGCCTGTAAGCGGCGTGGCTGCGGGCGCAGCCGGGGCGGGCGGAACGGAAAACACCACCGTGCCACCCAGCGCCGTGCCATGCGATACCAGCACGCAGTAGGCGCACGCATCGAGCGCGTCGGCGTGGCGGTGATCATTCGGACGAGGCGAGTCGTTGTGCGCGTGGTCGTCACACATCTCGCCCATGGCCGCGGCCATGGATGGCGTTGAGGTGATCCGGGACAGGCTGGGCGCAACCACCAGCAGGCCTATCGCCAACATGGCGAGCCAAGCGACCATTTTTCGCCGGGCGCGTCCGCGAACCATGCTAACTCCCACAAGAACTTGCGGAATGATGCCATGGTCGCCCAGTCAGCATGGGCATGGATGCTGTGGCAAATCGACACGCGAGTGGTATCGACACGCGGCCCATGACGCGGAGGTCGAGGTTTTCGTCCGCGGTTTCACCACCACCGGCCGGGCACGCGGGTGAGCCCGTGACCGACCGGCGGCTGGCCTTGTCATGCGCGGTGCGAGCAGTAGCGCTCTATTGCGTGCGCAGCACGCCGTCGCCAATGCCCAGGCACAATCGCCATCTCGCGATGACGCGTTTTGCACGGGTGACTGGGGTTTGGTGGGTATCCGAGGCGGGGCGAGGTGCCGCCGGAGGTAATCCAGCCAGTCGCCGCAGCAGCGACAGGTCGGTGATGTGGCCATGCAGTTGCAGAAGATCAACCCATGGCGACGGCATGAGCCACTCCCGTGATGGTGGATGACGCAGGCACCTGATCGACCGTATCGCCATGGAAGGCCGTGGCCCGCATCGACTCGCGCGAACACAGCGCTGCGTACCAGGCGGCAAGGCGGGGACGTCTGTGCTGGAAATCATGGATGTTGCGGAAGGCGATCCAATCCAGCGCCGTGGCCAGCGCGATATCGCCGATGTCCACGTCGTTGCTGTCTTCGACGTTCTGCTCCAGGTAATCGCACGAGGCGATGACCTTCTGCAGTTGGCCTTCGAGCAACGGCGCCCAGCGCAGCGTTTCCGGGCGTCGCGTGGCTTCCCACCGCACCGCAATGCCTGCATCCGCCAGCCCCGTGGCGATGGCCTGGTGGCGCAAGGCGCGAAAGCGCCGGGCAGGGGATGACGGGATCAGCCTGCGGCCCTCGTGCAGGCCGTCCAGGTACTCGCAGATCACGGCGGAATCGAACAGCGCCGTCCGGTCATCAGCGATCAGCACCGGTACCTTGCCCAGCGGATTGAGCGCGAACACTTCTTCGTTGCGCAGCGTGGGGCTGGTTTCGTGGTGGATCACGTCGAGCCGGTCCGCAAGCCCCGCCTCGTGCGCGAACACCAGGACCTTCCGTGCGTACGGCGAATGGGATTGGTAAAGAAGCTTCATCGGGAGCCCGCTCTCTGCGTGGTGGTTTGAGTGGGCTATGCTAGGTTTCGCCCACGCGGGCAGCCCGCAACTACGGGCGGCATAACGCGTCTTTTCCCCGCATCCCCTGGGCCTTGTGCACGATGACCAGCGAACTGGACAAACTTGACCGCCGCATCCTCGCCATCGTCCAGAAGGACGCCCGTCGCCCCGCCGAACTGATCGGCGCGGACGTCGGCCTGTCCGCCTCCGCCGTGCAGCGACGCATGGCCCGCCTGCGCGAGGAAGGCGTCATCACCGCCGAGGTCGCACTGGTCGATCCACGCCGCGCCGGCCGGCCATTGACCATGATTGTCGACGTGGAAGTGGAACGCGAACGCCCCGAACTACTCGCCAGCCTCAAGCAATGGATCGCCACCGAACCGTGCATCCAGGAGGCGTGGTACGTCACCGGAGCAGGCGACTACGTGCTCATCGTCTCGGCACGCGACGTCGATGATTTCGAAGCATTGATGCAACGGCTGGTGGCGGAGAACGCCAACGTGCGGCGGTTTCAGACGCGCGTGGCGTTGAGTACGTTGAAGCGGGGCATGCTGGTGCCGATGGACCCGCTTTCCTGAGCGATGGCCTGGTTCTCTGCGGATACATCGAACCTTCGCTCAAAACGATGACGCCCCAGGCTGAGCGCATGTGACCGAAAAAAAGTGGGCCTTGATCCTGGACTTGCCAGCTTTCGGCTCGCTCGGGAGCGTTGCCTTTGGGGTGCATTGTCGGCCAGTTGGTCAAGTCCGCTCCCGACCCAACGCGCCCCCCGATCAACGTTGCCCGGATGAAGCGCAGCGAGAATCCGGGTGGCCGTGCGAGGTCGATCCAGTTAAGCCAAGACATAATCGTGGGTTGCTCCATGCACGCCTGTGAGCGTTTCGCGGCGTGACCCCAGATGGCGCCGTCGGCTCCATTTGGGCTACATGCACAACACCTGTCATTCCGGCGCATGCCGGAGACGCGTCACAACAGCCGAAGGCTGGTCATCCTGCGCGCTGTTGAGCACCGTGGTGACGGGATCGTTGCGGTACTAAATGGTGTTCATGGCCGCGGGGGAAGCTGTTGAGGCTGACCTTGAAGCTGAGGGATGACGTGAACGTATTCAGCCCGGTCAGTCGGTACGGCTATGCGAGCGAAGAGGCGCGATGACGTCGGGGGTTTGGCAGGCCACCTTCGCGCGTCGCGGGTATTGGCAGCTAATCACCAGGGGAATGCTTGCAAATGGCCAGGACTCGCAAATCTAAGCATTTTCTTATTGAGCACACATTCCCTATGACTAGACTCCTACAAACCTGATAGCCGAATGTATTCGGTCCCACGTCAATCACCATCTGGCGGTGTGTGCGAAAGTTTCATGGCGTTATCGATGAAGTTTCTGCCGCGCATCCCGGGGCGATTCATGCCCGATGCCTTCGATATCAGAGCGCGGGCTTCGCGTGATCGTTGTGATCACCATGCGGGCCTATGGAGCAGCACCGGAAGGTGGCGATCCATCACCGCCTTTGCGTCAGTCGAGAAGCTAAGGTTAAAGATCATGATGTCGTGGAAAGTGCGTATTGATGGTCCGAGTGGCGATGACCATGCCACGCGTAACGTGGGTTCTTCAGGTATGCCGGGGCATGCGACGCCGACGGATATCTTTGACCTGACCAGTGCCCAGTACGCGTCGACCTTTGGTAGTGATTCGGAAGTGCGAGCTAAAGCACTCGCCATCTATTACGCGATGATGAGCGGGACGCACCAGGCATCGCCGCCATTTAGCGATCGCATGCGTCTGATGAAAGATCAGGATGATCGTGCGCTGTTGCTTCATGTGGCCATTCGAGGGGCAGAGGTGCCTACGCGGGCAGCGGCGCTGGCCCGGCTGGAGAGGGAGCTGAAAATGGCTCCGCCAAGGTCGGACACATCGAATGTCGACACCCCATCGAGCTCGGTGCGCGCGCGTTCCGCGCTTCGGCGGTCCATCGTAACGGTGGTGCATGAGATCGAACATGATCTCTCGGCAGGTCAAATGCTGGACGTGTGCGAACGAACCGAAGAGCTGGGCCGGCTCGTTGGCGAGTGGCCGTCCCGGTGGCCATTGCCAGGGTGCGTATCGCGTGTTTGCCGCCTGCTTCAGGGGGCGGATGTCCACGAGCGGCTGACTGAGATCCATGCCCGCGTGATGAGCTTCAACCTTGTATGCAACTTCGGCAATGAGATGGCCAGTACGTGGTGGGAGCAGTCTGGGTTCGTCCGTCTCGCACTGAACGCGGTTCCCTCCGATGGCAGCGACAGCTCTACAGGGTCCGCAGACGGTGCAAAGCCGCCGTTACATTGAGCCATCAAGCGCTGAAGGGTGTCATGGTGATATCTGCTTTTGTCTTTTTTCGTTGGCATGGTTATCGATCTGGTGCTTTCACGGCTATGGATGCTTTGGTCTAGCGCAGCAATCAGCGATAGCTACGGTTGGCGCGAGTTCGCCGGCTATCCAATATCTTCCCGACGTCTGTTGCGCCACACATGTGAGGCGGTAAGGTTCGTCACCTCGCGAGTATGCATAGGCATCAGCGCTGAGAACGTGCTGACTAGATCCCGGGTTCGTCAAGTAGAGCGAAGCGAGATTGGCGCTGGCTGATCTTCCTTCCTGACGTGATTTAAGCGCGGCCACCTTTTCAAAGTGGCTCGAACGCTATCGCCGATAGATGGTTTTGCCATCACCAGGCTTGCTCAGGCGTCTGCAAAGATAGTGTCCAGCGCAGGTTCACGCCTTCGATTCTTTTCGCAATCTCTTCGATAGGTACGGACAGGAGGCGGTCGACAGGCTTCGCTTGCTCGAGCGCTTCCGCTATCGATGACTGAAACGACTCATGTTTGTTGTGGCGATGATGAGAAAAGCGAACACGCTTTAAGCCATTTTGGCTGGCGATTGCGAAGTAAGAATGCTCTGAGATTTCGGGCAATTTCTTGATTAAGTCCAAGCGAAAACAAATCCGAAAATTTTTTGAGAAGCCCCTGATGTTTCCCCTCTGTGGCCGTCGCTAACCTTGCGGCAGGGAACTTTTCTTTTTTGGTTTTGGCGGCTCAGCTCAGGCGCTTCTCGAGTGTCTTCGGGTTACTGAGTTTTCTCGGCGTTTTCTCTCGGACTTTGATTCCATGAATCGTATCTATCGGCTTGTTTACAACCGCAAGCTCGGACGCATTGACGTTGTATCCGAGTTGGTCAGCCCGTGCTCGAGTATGGCTTCCGACACCGTTGGATCGGTGCAGCCGTTGCGCGCGGGTGCATTGGCCGGTGGCGTGGCGCTCGCGTTGCTGGGAATAGCGGCGCCGCAGCTTGCTGAGGCAGGCTATGCGGTCGCCAATGCCAGCCAAAGTTTTCGAGACGGCAACGCCGCCACCTACACCTTTCAGAACTCGTCGAACGCCTCGTTCAACGGCGTGGCCATGGCAGGCGCCATCGATTGCGGCCTGCTTTCGGGTACGTCCTCTACCAATACGCCCACGGCGCTTACGGCCACAAACATTTATGGTGGTACCGGTGGACTGTATTCATCCAAGATAACGCCGCAGACTACTTCGATTACCTATGGCGTCATTTCTAACGGTGCGATCAATAACTATTCTGCTGCCCAGAGCATCAATGGCGGATCGTTCTATGTAACGTCTGCCCAAACGCCATCGGCGGCTAACGCAGCGACCGGGCAGAAGTTTGGCGATAACGCCGCCTTGGGTATGAATAGTTTTGCCACGGGTTGCGGTTCTCAGGCGTTGGGTCTTGGCTCCTTCGCCAGCGGCTGGGGTTCGAGTGCCATTGGTACCGGCACGACTGCTATGGGCATCAACGCCTACGCAAGTGGTAATGGCTCCTACGCGCAAGGCACGCAAGCGTCTGCAATCGCGCAAGACGCGCAGGCGTCGGGCACACTGGCCGCCGCGAGCGGCGTTGGTTCGCTTGCCTATGGCGCGCAGGCCGCCGCAGCGACCGATGGTGCCATCGCCATCGGCCAGAATGCTGGCGCGTCGGCCATTAACGCCGTGGCGGTGGGTAACGGTGCAAGCGCAACGCAGGCCAACTCCGTGGCCTTGGGTGCGTCGAGCGCGACCACGCTGGGCGTCAATACCGCCTCAGCGACGATTGCCGGCAAGACCTACTCCAACTTTGCGGGTGTGACACCGGCAACGGATGGCGTGGTGAGCGTGGGTTCGGCGGGCCACGAGCGTCAGATCCAGAATGTGGCGGCCGGTCAAATCACTGCTACGTCGACCGATGCGATCAACGGCTCGCAGGTGTATTCGATCAACTGGGACAACGCAAGCAGCCTCGCGTCGCTCTCGACGGGTCTGAGCACGACCAATAGCAACGTATCGTCGCTGTCGACCTGGACGTCGACCAGCCTTAGCACGACCAATAGCACCATTACTTCGCTGTCGACATCGACCTCCACGGGCCTGAGCACCGCCACCAGCAGCATCACATCGCTGTCGACCTCGACCTCAACGGGCTTGAGCACCGCCACCAGCAGCATTACATCGCTGTCGACCTCGACCTCGACGGGCCTGAGCACCGCCACCAGCAGTATCACCTCGTTGTCGAGCTCGACCTCCACGGGTCTGAGCACGGCCGAAAGCGGCATTGCCTCGTTGTCGTCCTCGACCTCGACCGGCTTCACTACGCTGTCGGCCAGCGTCAGTACCAACGCCAGCAATATCACCTCGCTGTCGTCCGGCCTGAGCACGACCAACAGCAACGTTACCTCGCTGTCGACTTCGGCCTCGTCGGGTATCAGCACGGCCAACAGCAGCATTACCTCGCTGTCGACCGCCACTACGGCCAGCCTGAGTGCAGCGACCAGCAACATTACCTCGCTGTCCACCTCGACCTCGACCGGCTTTGCCACGCTGTCGTCCAGCGTCAGCACCAACGCCAGCAATATCACCTCGCTGTCGTCGGGCCTGAGCTCGACCAACAGCAGCGTGACGTCGCTGTCGACCGCCACCACGGCCAGCCTGAGCACGGCGACCAGCAACATCAACGCGCTGTCGGCACAGGCGGTGAAGTATGATGACGCTGGCCACACCAAGGTCACTCTGGGTAATGCGAGCACCCCGGTCACCCTGACCAATGTCGCAGCCGGCTCCAACTCGTTGGATGCGGTCAACTATTCCCAGTTGAGCTCGCTGTCCACGTCGACCTCGACCGGCATAGCATCGCTGAGTACCAGCATCAGCACGGGAACCGATGGCCTTATCGCCTCGCTGTCGACCTCGACCTCGACGGGCCTGAGTACGGCCGACAGCCGTATTACGTCGCTGTCGACCTCGACCTCGTCGGGTATCAACTCGCTGTCGAGCGGTCTGAGCACGACCAACAGTGCAGTGACATCGCTGTCGACCTCAACCTCGACCGGTCTGAGTACGGCCACCAGCAGCATTGCCTCGTTGTCGACCTCGACCTCGGCGGGCCTGAGCACGGCCAATAGTGGTCTCGTCTCATTGTCGACCTCGACCTCGACGGGTATCAACTCGCTGTCGACCGGTCTAAGCACCGCCAACAGCAGCGTGGCATCGCTGTCGACCGCTACCACGGCCAGCCTGAGCACGGCGACAAGCAATATCAATTCGCTGTCGACCGGCCTGGACATGGCAGTGAAGTATGACGATACCAGCCATTCCAAGGTCACCCTGGGTGGTACCGGCGCCTCCTCCGAAGTCACCCTGACCAATGTTGCCGATGGCTCCAAGCCGACGGATGCGGTGAACTATCGCCAGTTGAGCTCGCTGTCGACCTCTACGTCTTCGGGTATCAGCACGGCCAACAGCAGCGTTACCTCGCTGTCGACCGCCACCACGGCCAGCCTGAGCGCCGCGACCAGCAACATTGCCTCGCTGTCCACCTCGACCTCGACGGGCATTGCTTCGCTATCGACGGGCGTTAGCACCAACACCAGCAATATTGCTTCGCTGTCGACGGGCGCCAGCACCAATGCCAGCAACATTGCTTCGCTGTCGACGGGTGTCAGCACCAACGCCAGCAATATTGCCTCGCTGTCGACGGGCGCCAGCACCAACGCCAGCAACATCGCTTCGCTGTCGACGGGTGCCAGTACCATCGCCAGCAACATTGCTTCGCTGTCGACGGGTGCAAGCACTGCGGCCAGCAACATCACATCGCTGTCGTCGGGCCTGAGCACGACCAATAGCACCGTGGCCTCGTTGTCGACCTCGGCCTCGACGGGTATCAACTCGCTGTCCAGTGGCTTGAGCACGACCAACAGCACGGTGACCTCGCTGTCCACGTCGACCTCGACCGGCATTTCCTCGTTGTCGTCCAGCGTCAGCACCAACGCCAGTAACATTGCTTCGCTGTCGACGGGCGCCAGCACCGTGGCCAGCAATATCACGTCACTGTCGTCGGGTCTGAGCACGACCAACAGCTTCGTGGCATCGCTGTCGACCTCGGCCTCGACGGGTATCACCTCGCTTTCTACAGGTCTGAGCACGACCAACAGTACCGTGACCTCGCTGTCAACGTCGGCTTCGACGGGTATTTCTTCGCTATCGTCAAGCGTAAGCACCAACGCCAACAATATTGCTTCGCTGTCGGTTTCGGCCTCGACGGGCATCAATTCACTGTCGACCGGTCTGAGTACGACCAACAGCAGCGTGACATCGCTGTCGACCTCGGCCTCGACGGGCATCACGTCGCTGTCCAGCAGTCTGAGCACGACCAACAGCACGGTGACATCGCTGTCCACCTCCACCTCGGCCGGTATCGCCTCGCTGTCGAACTCGACTTCGTCGGGTATCAGCACGGCTAACAGCAACATTGCCTCGCTTTCCACCTCCACCTCGACCGGCATGGCCTCGCTGTCGTCCAGCGTCAGCACCAATGCCAGCAATATCTCGTCACTGTCGACGGGTGCCAGTACCAACGCCAGCAACATTGCCTCGTTGTCGACCTCGACCTCGTCGGGCCTGAGCACGACAAACAGCAATGCGGCGTCGCTGTCTACCTCGGCCTCGACGGGCATCACGTCGCTGTCGACCGGCCTGAGCACAACCAACAGCACCGTCACGTCTCTCTCCAGCTCGACCTCGTCGGCCATCAGCACGACCAACAGCACGGTGACGTCGCTGTCGACCTCAACGTCGACCGGCCTGGCTTCGCTGTCGTCTAGCGTCAGTACCAATGCCAGCGACATTGCTTCGCTGTCGACGGGCGCCAGCTCCGCGGCCAGCAACATCACGTCGCTGTCGTCGGGCCTGAGCACGACCAACAGCAATGTGGCGTCGTTGTCGACCTCGACCTCGACGGGCATGGCCTCGCTGTCGAGCGGTCTGAGCACGACCAACAGCACGGTGGCCTCGCTGTCGACGGGCGCTAGCACCACGGCCAGCAACATCGCCTCGCTGTCGGCCTCGACCTCCACGGGCCTGAGCACGGCCAACAGCAACATCACGTCGTTGTCGATCTCCACCTCGACGGGCATTAGCTCGGCCACCAGCGGCATTACGTCGCTGTCGACCTCAACATCGGCGGGATTGAGCACGGCCAATAGCAATATCGCTTCGCTGTCGACTGGCCTTAGCACGACCAATGACCATGTGGCATCGCTGTCGATCTCGGCCTCGACGGGCATTAACTCGCTGTCGACCGGTCTGAGCACGACCAACAGCACGGTGACGTCGCTGTCCACATCGACCTCGACCGGCCTCGCTTCGCTGTCCTCTAGTGCTAGCGCCGCTGCTAGTAACATTGTTTCGTTGTCGTCCTCCACGTCGACAGGCATCTCTTCGCTGTCGAGCGGTCTGAGCACGACCAACAGCAATGTGGCGTCGCTGTCGACATCGACCTCGACGGGCATGGCCTCGCTGTCGTCCAGCGTCAGCACCAACGCTAGCAATATTGCCTCGCTGTCGACGGGTGCCAGCACCAACGCCAGCAACATTGCCTCGTTGTCGACCTCGACCTCGTCGGCTCTGAGCACGACCAATAGCAATGTGGCGTCGCTGTCCACCTCGACCTCCACCGGCCTGGCCTCGTTGTCGTCCAGCGCCAGCACCAACGCCAGCAACATTGCTTCGTTGTCGACGTCGACCTCGTCGGGTCTGAGCACAGCCACCAGCAATATTGCTTCGCTGTCGACCTCGACCTCGTCGGGCCTCAACTCGCTGTCGACCGGTCTGAGCACGACTAACAGCACCGTGGCCTCGCTGTCGACCTCGACCTCGAGCGGCATCGTTTCGCTGTCCAGCGGCCTGAGCTCGACCAACAGCAACGTGGCGTCGCTGTCGACCTCGACGTCGACCGGCATCGCCTCGCTGTCGACCGGTGTCAGCACCAACGCCAGCAATATTGTCTCGTTGTCGACATCCGCTTCGACGGGTATCAGCACGGCGAACAGCAACATTGCCTCGCTGTCGACCTCGACCTCGACGGGCCTGAGCACGGCCAACAGCAATATCGCGTCGTTGTCCAGCGGCCTGAGCACGACCAACAGCTCCGTGGCGTCGCTGTCTACCTCGGCCTCGACGGGTATCTCCTCGCTGTCGAGTGGCCTGAGCACGACCAACAGCACGGTGACGTCGCTGTCGACCTCGACCTCGACGGGCATGGCCTCGCTGTCGTCCAGCGTCAGCACCAACGCCAGCAATATTGCTTCGCTGTCGACGGGTGCCAGCACCAACGCCAGCAACATTGCTTCGTTGTCAACCTCAACATCGTCGGCTCTGAGCACGACCAGCAGCAATGTGGCCTCGTTGTCGACCTCGGCTTCGACGGGTATCAACTCGCTGTCGACCGGTCTGAGCACGACCAACAGCACCATGGTATCGCTGTCGTCCTCGACCTCGACGGGCATCGCTTCGCTGTCCAGTGGCCTGAGCACGACCAATAGCAATGTGACGTCGCTGTCCTCCTCGGCCTCGACGGGTATCTCGTCGCTGTCGTCCGGTGTCAGCACCAACGCCAGCAATATTGCCTCGTTGTCGACATCCGCTTCGACGGGTATCAGCACGGCGAACAGCAACATTGCCTCGCTGTCGAGCTCGACCTCGACGGGGCTGAGTACGGCCAACAGCAATATCGCGTCGTTGTCCAGCGGCCTGAGCACGACCAACAGCAATGTGGCCTCGTTGTCGACCTCGGCCTCGACGGGTATCAACTCGCTGTCCAGTGGTCTGAGCACAACCAACAGCAACGTGGCGTCGCTTTCGACCTCGACTTCGAGCGGCATCGTTTCGCTGTCCAGCGGTCTGAGCGCGACGAACAGCAACGTAACGTCGCTGTCCACCTCGACCTCGACGGGCATCGCCTCGCTGTCGTCCGGCGTCAGCACCAACACCAGCAATATTGCCTCGCTGTCGACGTCGACCTCATCGGCGCTGAGCACGACCAATAGCAATGTGGCATCGCTGTCCACCTCGACTTCGTCGGGCCTCAACTCGCTGTCGACCGGTCTTAGCACGACCAACAGCACTGTAGTATCGCTGTCGTCCTCGACCTCGACGGGCCTGGCGTCGCTATCCACCGGCCTGAGCACGACCAATAGCACCGTGACGTCGCTGTCCACCTCGACGTCGACCGGCATCGCCTCACTGTCGTCCGGTGTTAGCACCAACGCCAGCAACATCAGCTCGTTGTCGGCCTCCACTTCGACGGGTATCAGCACGGCCAACAGCAACATCGCGTCGCTGTCGACCTCCGCCTCGACCGGCCTTAGCACGGCGAACAGCAATATCGTGTCGTTGTCCAGCGGACTGAGCACAACCAACAGCAATGTGGCATCACTGTCGGTGTCTGCCTCGACGGGTATCAACTCGCTGTCGACCGGTCTGAGCACGACCAACAGCAACGTGGCATCGCTGTCCACCTCGACCTCGAGTGGCATCGCCTCGTTGTCGTCCAGCGTCAGCACCAACACCAGCAACATCACTTCGCTGTCGGTGTCTGCCTCGACGGGCATCAACTCGCTGTCGACCGGTCTGAGCACGACCAACAGCAACGTGGCATCGCTGTCCACCTCGACCTCGAGCGGCATTGCCTCGTTGTCCACCTCGACCTCGACCGGTCTGAGCGCGGCCAACAGCAATATCGTTTCGCTATCGAGTGGCCTGAGCACGACCAACAGCAACGTGGCGTCGCTGTCGACCTCCACCTCGACGGGCTTGAGCACGGCCAACAGCAATATTGCGTCGCTGTCCACCTCGACCTCGAGCGGTATTGCCTCGCTGTCCACCTCGACCTCGACGGGTTTGAGCACGGCCAACAGCAATATCGCTTCGCTCTCCAGCGGCCTGAGCACGACCGATAGCAACGTGGCGTCGCTGTCGACCTCGACCTCGGCTGGCTTGAGCACGGCCAACAGCAACATTACGTCGCTGTCCACCTCGACCTCGAGCGGCATTGCCTCGCTGTCCACGTCGACTTCGACGGGTCTTAGCACGGCAACCAGCAATATCGCCTCGTTGTCTAGCGGCCTGAGCACGACCAACAGCAACGTGGATTCGCTGTCGACCTCGACCTCGACGGGCTTCGCCTCGCTGTCGACCTCGACCTCGACGAGCTTTGCCCAGACCGTACAGTATGACGACCCGAGCCATACCAAGGTCACTCTGGGTGGCTTTGGTACCGGCGCGGCACCGGTCATCCTGACCAACGTCGCTGCCGGTGTGAACCCGACGGACGCAGTGAACTTCTCCCAGCTCAGCTCGCTGTCGACCTCGACCGCGGCCGGCCTGGCGTCGCTGTCCACCGGTATCAATTCGTTGAGCACCAACACCAGTGGCATTGCTTCGCTGTCGACCAGTGTGGCGTCGCTGTCGACTTCGACCTCGACAGGTATCACGTCGCTGTCCACTGGCTTGAGCACGACCGACAGCATCGTGGCTTCGCTGTCCACGGGCGGTGGTGGGGGTGGTGGCGGTGATGTAGCATCGCTGTCGACCTCGACCTCGACGGGCTTTGCCTCGCTTTCGACCAGCGTGAGCACCAACGCAGGCAACATTGCCTCGTTGTCGACGGGCATGAATACGATGGGGGGCGCTGTTTCCTCCATGTCGACGGCCGTAGTGGAGATTACCGCTCTGGTCAATGGCATGCCGGGCGTCTGTAAGGTGGTCAACGGCGCCATGACTTGCTCAGTGGATAGCAGCAAGCCGGCCACGGCCAGCGGCGAAGGCGCCATTGCGCAGGGTATTAGCGCCAATGCTCAGGGCCAGGGTGCCATCGCGTATGGTTCCAATGCCCAGGCAATGACCGCCGGCTCTGTAGCCATCGGTGAGGGTGCCCAGGCCAATGGCGATCCGACAGTGGCTATTGGTCTTCACGCGGTCGCAAACGGCAGCAACAGTGTGGCCCTGGGTTCCAATAGCAAGGCCTATGGTGTGGGCAGCGTCGCCATCGGTGCCAATAGCCAGGCGCTGGGTGTGGGCAGCATGGCCATGGGTCTGAACAGCGTGGCCAGCGGCAACAACAGCGTGGCGATTGGTTCGGGCTCGATTGCAAACGCCGATAACACGGTTTCCATGGGTTCGGAAGGTAACGAGCGTCGTATCACCAACGTGGCGCCGGGCGTTAACCCGACGGATGCGGCAACGGTGGGTCAGGTGACCAACCAGATCAACCAGCTGAATAGTCAGGTGAACAACTGGGCCAACAACACCTACTCGGGTATCGCGATGGCTGGCGCATTTGCAGCTATCCCCCAGGTTGAGAAGAACGACCGTTTCAACGTGGGCGCAGGCATTGGCAACTACGTGGGCAAGACGGCGCTTGCCGTAGGCTTCGGTGCTCGTGTGAACGAGCACACCCAGTTGCGGTTCGGCCTGAGCTCTGCGACGGGCGGTGGTAACCAGCACCTGATGCTCAACGCTGGCGTCGGCTT
Source organism: Dyella japonica A8 (assembly GCF_000725385.1). Lineage (NCBI taxonomy): Bacteria > Pseudomonadati > Pseudomonadota > Gammaproteobacteria > Lysobacterales > Rhodanobacteraceae > Dyella > Dyella japonica. The sequence goes on from NZ_CP008884.1 coordinate 2,419,884, forward strand.
CTCCTGGTGATGTAAGTGCGTAATACGTCGGGGCCCTGCGTAAGCAGGGCCCCTTAGGCCGTCCTTCACATCGTCTGCGGTGTGGAGGGCGGTATTTTTGTTGATAGGCCCCGACGAACTGGTGTGACCATGAGTGTTTCTGACCCCACCGCAGCGCAGCTGCGCGTAGGCATTACCATTGGACTGTCTAGCCCATCAGAGACGCTCTGGAACAATGGCATCAAGCAGAACGCCATCTATCTTGCGGAAACCCTCAAAGGTTGCCCCAATGTGGCGTCGGTCGTTCTGGTCAACACCACCCCTATTTCATTAGCCGAAGGCGTGTCCTGGGACGTTCAGCGCTGGCCGGTTCGTTCATTTGCCGACTGCAAGGACGAGCTCGATGTACTGATCGAGCTGGGCGGCCAGATCGATGCCCAGGCGACGGATTACCTCAAGCAGCAGGGCACACATCTCGTGTCTTATTGCTGCGGTTTCGAATATGTGCACGCGATGGAGGCCATGATCTTCCGGCGGCCATCGTGGGGTTACAACCTTTTCATCAACCAGCGCTATGACGCAGTTTGGATGGTGCCCCAGGTAGATCACATCAGCCGGCACTATTTTCAAACGTTGCGTCGACAAGAGGCGCGCCCCGTGCCGTTTGTGTGGTCTCCGTTGGTGCTGGATCAGCGTTGCCGCGAACTGGATCGCCCGGCCGAGTATGCACCGCGCCCAGGGCCGCGCCGACTGAGCGTGATGGAGCCCAATCACGACGTGGTGAAATTCTGCCTTTATCCCATCCTGATTGCCGAGGAGGCGTATCGAGCGCGGCCACAGGACATCGGGTTCCTGCACGTCGCCAACGCCCTGTCACTGGCGAACGAAAGCCCGGAATTTGTTTCGCTGATGAATCATCTGGATCTGGTGAGGGACCATAAGGCGGCCTTCGTGGGAAGGTTCGATACACCTCGGTTCCTAAGTGAATTTACCGATGTGATGATCTCTCACCAGTGGGAAAATCCGCTCAATTACTTCTACTTCGATGTGACCTGGCTTGGCTATCCGTTGGTGCACAACGCATCGATGTGCCGGGACCTGGGGTATTACTACCCGGACAACGATGTACCCGCGGGAGCCAGGATGCTGTTGCAAGTCCTGGAGCAGCATGACGAGCAGTGGGAGGACTATCGCCGCCGTCAGCGCACGCTCATCACCCGTCATCTGCCGCAAAACAAATCGGTTATTGCAAGCTACGCGAATTTGTTGGCCGAACTTCGGAGCAAGAGGCCGATATGATGGGCGTCCAACGTGATCGTATCAATGTTGGCATCTCGGTTTTCGCGGTCGCCGGTGCTCATTTGTGGGCGAGTGGGCTAAACCAGAATCTGGCATTCCTGGTGATGCTGCTTCGTCAGAGTAAGCGCGTTGGGCGCATTGTGCTGCTCAACGGCGGTGATCTTCCTGAGCTGCCTGAGGGTCTGGATCTCGGCATACCTGACGTGCCGATGGTGAAGCCCGAAGAGGTCACCTATGAGCTTGATCTGGTGATCGAAATGGGTGCGCAGCTTTCGCTGGAATGGCTGAGGCACGTGCGCGCGCTGGGCACGAAGATAGTCACGTTCTTCGTTGGCCACACCTTTTCTGATCTGGCCGAAGCCCCCATGTTTCGCCAGCACGTCGGCCATATTTTCAATCAGACACCCCGGCATGAAATTTGGACCTTGCCGCATCACATGAAGACCAGCGGTGCGTTGCTGCGGACCCTTGGCCGTGTGCCAGTGCATGCGGTGCCGCATATCTGGGCGCCTACCTTCATTGAGCGCCGGATGCGTGACCTGCAGACGACGGGGTACGAATTTGGGTTTCGGCCGACATCGTTGCAGAAGGAAGGGCGGGGCTGGCGCGCTGCCATTTTTGAGCCGAACATCTCGGTCGTGAAGAACTGCACGATTCCCATGCTCGTGTGCGAGCAGGCCTATCGCACCGATGCCGCCTCGATCGACCTGATGATGGTGATGAACACGTTTCACATGAAGGAGCACCCGACCTTCAACCGATTTGCGACGAATCTGGATCTGACTCGCCACGCGCGTGCGAGCTATGAGCCAAGGATGGATTTTGTCGACTGCATGGCACGCCATTCAATGAATGCAGTCGTATCGCACCATTGGGAGTGCGACATGAACTACCTTTACTACGACGCATTGTTTGGTGGTTATCCGTTGGTGCACAACTCGCGTTTCCTGCGAGAGCACAATGCGGGGTTTTACTATCCGGAGTTTGATGCACGAGCTGGCGGCGCCTGCCTGGTTGACGCTCGCCGGTATGATGCCAATTACTGGGGTGACTACACGGCCAAGGCAAATCAGCTTCTTCAGTATGTTTCGCCGATGCGCGAGGCCAATATTCAGGCATTCATGCAGCGCATCGATGCGCTTCTTGATCGTGCGGAGGCTGCATGAGCGATAGTGGTATGCGACGCAGGCAGGCGGATCGCTTGCGTGTCGGCGTGACTTTGCATTTGCGTGAGAACGCCCAGTCGATCTGGGAGAACGGCATTTTTCAGAATTGCCTGTTTCTTGTGCAGTTGTTGCAGCGAAGCCCTGTTATTGAGCGTGCGGTGCTTGTGATTGCAGGTGACGGAAAGACGCCTCACCCATCCATGATGATGGATGAAATTGGCGTTGAAATGATTGACGTCCATGCGGCTTTCCGTGAGCTCGATGTGGTCATCGAGATGAGTGCACAACTCGGTGATGACTGGGTAAAAGCATTTCGCGAGGACGGCGGACGCTATGTGTGGATGAAGGTTGGCAACGACTACGTAATCGACATTGAGCGTGCGATGTTTGACAAGCCGCACGCGGGCTTGGCGAGCGACAAGCCCTATGACGCGGTGTGGACGATCCCGGAATACGAGCATAGCTGCCGCGATTATTTCTCGATGATGGCGCGCGCCCCGCTCAGCATCGTGCCACATCTATGGACACCTTATTTTTTTGATCGTGCAGTCGCCAGGTTGCCGCCTCAGCACTCTTGGGGCTATCAGCCGGGCAAGCAGCGCTGGCGCGTGTGTGTGTTCGAGCCCAATGTGTGCATGGTCAAAACCTCGGTGATTCCCATGCTTGCCTGCGAAGAGGCATACCGCGCGCAACCGGGCATGCTCGAGAACCTGCGCGTATGCAATACATTGCATTTAAAGGAGCATGAGAAATTCTTGCACTTTGCGCGCAGCCTTGATGTCGTAAATCACGGCCTGGCGAGTTTCGAGGGGCGTTTCCCTACGGCAGATTTCATGGCCCAGTTCGGCGATTGCGTCATCTCCCATCATTGGGAGAACGGCCAGAACTATCTTTACTACGAGGTTCTGTACGGAGGCTATCCGTTGATCCACAACTCCACATTCATCAAGCAGTGGGGTTACTACTACAGTGAGTTTGATTGTGCAGAAGGTGGACGGGCGCTGCTTGAGGCCTTTCGGCGGCACGACTCCGAACTTGATGCTTATCGCCACAATGTGCGCGGCCTGCTGGCTGCACTGGACACGGCCAACCCAGAGAACGTGATGGCCTATACGCGGGAGTTGCAACGATTGTATTGAGGCTTCTCCATGCGCATCCTCAGACCGACTAGGCGATTTGCATGGCGCGAGCGGGTGGGCGGTCCGCGCATGACAGGCCTTTATCATGATCAGTCCAACAAAGGCCTCGGACCAGAGGGCGACAGCGATGTATTGCGGAAGCGGCTTTCCGCTTTTTGGAAACCATGTGCCGTGCCTGCCCGAGTTCTTCCGCGGTCCCGTACGACACCATGCCCCGAGACCATGAAGGGCAGGCGCTCCTCCCTGTTCGAACCTTATTGGAAGGCGGCTGGCCGTCGCACCGAGGGTGGGATGGTTAGGCTCTTCCCAGGGCGAGGTGCCGGGGGGAGGGGATTTCCCGAGGCGGGGGCCGGTGAAGGGGCATTCGCCGGGTGCGAGCGAAGCAAGGGCGGCCGGGGCCGGCCGCCTGATTAGGCAGGCGTGCCTTTTCAGCGTATCTACAACGAAAAAGGCCACCCGCAAGGGGTGGCCTTTCGAATTCGGTGGTGGGCGATGCAAGGATCGAACTTGCGACACCTGCCGTGTGAAGGCAGTGCTCTACCGCTGAGCTAATCGCCCGCCGAGCGCGCAAATATACGGGGTGTGGGGTAGGTGGTCAAGCCTCCCCCCTGTAAAAAGTCGCTGAGACGGCAGTTGATTGAAAGGTGAGTGAGTACAATGCTCGGCTTTTCAGCTATCGGCGGCCCGTCCATGGACTTCCTGACCCACCAGCTCGACCACATCCTCGGGGCCATTCATCGGTTCGAGCTGACGCCCTGGAAGATGGTCGGTTTCCTCGGGTCGGTGATGTTCACCAGCCGCTGGTTCGTGCAGCTGTACTACACGCGCAAGCTCAAGCGCGTGGTGATGCCGCTGTCATTCTGGTGGCTGTCGGTGATTGGCAGTGCGCTGCTGCTGTCGTACTTCATTTTTGGCAAGAACGACTCGGTGGGCATTCTTTCCAATTTCTTCCCGTCGTTTGTGTCGGTGTACAACCTGGTGGTGCACATGCGGGAGATGAAGCGGCGGTCGCTGGTGGAAAGCGAAGTCTGAGGGGCAGCACGACGAGCAAGTTCACGGGGATCGGCGGGGCGCTGCGGTCGCGCACAGGGTGCGCTCCCACCAGGTCACCGTAACCCCTGTGGGAGCGCACCCTGTGCGCGACTGGCGCTGGCGATATCAGTCGGGATCGTAGTCCAGGTTCGGTGCCAGCCAGCGCTCGGCTTCCTCGCGCGTCCAGCCTTTGCGCTTGGCGTAATCGTCCACCTGTTCGCGGGTGAGGCGGCCCACCACGAAGTATTGGCTGTCCGGGTGCGAGAAGTACCAGCCGGATACGGCCGCCGTGGGGAACATGGCGAAGCTGTCGGTGAGTTCGATGCCGGCGTGGTGGGTGGCGTCGAGCAGCTTGAACAGCGTGGCTTTCTCGGTGTGGTCGGGGCAGGCGGGGTAGCCGGGGGCGGGGCGGATGCCGCTGTACTTCTCGTCGATGAGTGACTCGTTGTCCAGCGATTCGCCGGGCGCATAGCCCCAGAATTCGCGGCGCACGCGCTCGTGCAGGCGCTCGGCGAAGGCTTCGGCGAGGCGGTCGGCCAGGGCCTTGAGCAGGATGGCGGAGTAGTCGTCGTGCGTCTTTTCGAAGCGGGCGACGTGCTCGTCGATGCCGATGCCGGCGGTCACCGCGAAGCCACCGATCCAGTCCTGCTTGCCAGCGGATCTGGGGGCGATGAAGTCGGCGAGGCAGAAGTCGGGGCGGTCCGTCGGTTTGTCGACCTGCTGGCGCAGGTGATGGAGCGTTCGGGTCTTGCCGTGCCCGTCGGTCATCACGATGTCGTCGCCGGTGTTCGCCGCAGGCCAGAAGCCGATCACGCCGCGCGCGGTGAGCCACTTCTCGGCAATGAGCTTGTCCAGCATCGCCTGCGCGTCCTTGAACAGCTCGGTCGCCTGCTTGCCCACGATCTCGTCGGTGAGGATGGCGGGGTAACGTCCGGCCAGTTCCCACGCATTGAAGAACGGCGACCAGTCGATGTACTGGCGCAGCTCGGCGAGGTCGTAGTCGTTGAAAACGGTAATGCCGGGCTGCTTCGGCTGCGGCGGCTCGTAGTTCGCCCAGTCGGTGGTGAAGCGTTGCGCGCGGGCCTTGTCCAGCGGAACCAGCGGCTTGCCGCTGCCCCGGTTGCGATGGCGGTCGCGCACTTCGGCGTACTCGGCCTTCACCTTGGCGATGAAGTTGTCCACCAACTCCTTGCTGACCAGCGACTGCGCCACGCCCACGGCGCGCGAGGCGTCCTTCACCCATACGGTGGGCGACTTGTAGTGCGGCTCGATCTTCAGCGCGGTGTGCGCGCGCGAGGTGGTGGCGCCGCCGATCATCAGCGGGATGGTGAAGTTCTGTCGCTGCATCTCGCGGGCGACCTGGCTCATTTCCTCGAGCGAGGGCGTGATCAGGCCCGACAGGCCGATGATGTCGGCGTTTTCGGCGATGGCGGTTTCCAGGATCTTCTGCGCCGGCACCATCACGCCGAGGTCGATCACCTCGAAGTTGTTGCAGCGGAGCACCACGCCGACGATGTTCTTGCCGATGTCGTGCACGTCGCCCTTCACCGTCGCCATGACGATCTTGCCGTTGGACTTGCCGGCGTCGCCGGTGCGCGCCTTTTCCTCTTCGATGAAGGGGATGAGATGCGCCACGGCCTTCTTCATCACGCGGGCGGATTTCACCACCTGCGGCAGGAACATCTTGCCGGCGCCGAACAGGTCGCCGACGACGTTCATGCCGTCCATCAACGGGCCTTCGATGACGTCGAGCGGGCGCGTGGATTCCAGCCGTGCGGATTCGGTGTCTTCCACCACGTACTGGTCGATGCCGTGCACCAGCGCATGGCTAAGGCGCTGGCGCACCGGCTTGTCGCGCCAAGCGAGGTTCTCGGTGACGACCTCGCCCTTCTTCGCCTTGTAGTTGTCGGCGATCTCCAACAGGCGTTCGGTGGCGTCGGGGCGGCGGTTGAGCACCACGTCCTCGACGCGCTCGCGCAGTTCCTCGGGCAGGTCGTCGTAGATCATCAACGCGCCGGCGTTGACGATGCCCATGTCCATACCCGCCTTGATGGCGTGATAGAGGAACACGGAGTGGATCGCCTCGCGCACCACGTTGTTGCCGCGGAAGGAGAACGATACGTTCGAGACGCCACCCGACACGTGCGACTCGGGGAAGCGGCGCTTCAGTTCGCGGGTGGCTTCGATGAAGTCCACCGCGTAGTTGTTGTGCTCCTCGATGCCGGTGGCAATGGCGAAGATGTTGGGGTCGAAGATGATGTCTTCCGGCGGGAAGTCGAGCCGGGAGGTGAGCAGCTCGAACGCGCGCGTGCAGATCTCCACCTTGCGTTCGCAAGTATCCGCCTGGCCTTGTTCGTCGAAGGCCATCACCACCACGGCGGCGCCGTACTGCTGCACCTTGCGCGCGTGCTCCAGGAACAGTTCTTCGCCTTCCTTCATGGAGATGGAGTTGACGATGCCCTTGCCCTGCAGGCAGCGCAGGCCGGCCTCGATCACCGTCCACTTGGAGGAATCCACCATCACCGGCACGCGGGCGATGTCGGGTTCGGCGGCGATCAGGTTGAGGAAGCGCGTCATGGCCGCTTCCGAGTCGATCAGGCCCTCGTCCATGTTGACGTCGATGATCTGAGCGCCGCTGGCCACCTGCTGGCGCGCGACGTCCACCGCTTCCTCGTAACGCTCTTCCTTGATGAGCTTGCGGAACTGCGCGGAGCCGGTGACGTTGGTGCGTTCGCCGACGTTGACGAAGAGCAGGTCAGGCGTGATGACCAGCGGTTCGAGGCCGGAGAGTCGGGTGTAGCGGGGCATCATGCGGTTTCCGCCTCGCCCGGGTAAGGCGAGGATAAGGGGGAGGGGGCGGGGACGGGGGGCGTCAGGTCGCTACACGGCCCTTCACCGTCATTCCCGCGAAAGCGGGAATCCAGTGCCTCTGCTCTGCTCCCAGTGGCAGCAAAGGCAAAAGACGCTGGATTCCCGCTTTCGCGGGAATGACGGTGAGGGGGATGCGGGGGCGCGTAGTCGCTGGCCATGCATGGAACAGCACCGAGCATTACGCGGCTGCCTGCGCTTCGTCTGGAAGCGCGCGCGGTGCAACATCACGCACCGCGTCGGCAATCGCCTTGATATGCGACGGCGTGGTTCCGCAGCAACCACCCACCATGTTGAGCAGCCCATCGCGGGCGAAGCCGCCAATCACGGCGGCCATCTGCTCGGGTGTTTCGTCGTACTCGCCGAACGCATTGGGCAGGCCGGCGTTCGGGTGCGTGCTGACAAAGCAGGTGGCCGCTTGGGCCAGCACTTGCACATGCGGGCGCAGGTCCGCCGCGCCGAGTGCGCAATTGAGCCCCACGGAAATCGGCCGCGCGTGCTGCACGGAGTAGTAGAACGCTTCGGCCGTCTGGCCGGAAAGCGTGCGGCCGGAACGGTCGGTGATGGTGCCCGAGATCATTACCGGCAGGCGCGCGCCGCGCTCGCGGAACAGTTCGCTGACGGCGAACAGCGCGGCCTTGGCGTTGAGCGTGTCGAAAATGGTTTCGACCATGATCAGGTCGGCGCCGCCATCGATCAGGCCGGCGGCGGACTCGGTGTAGTTCGCCACCAGTTCTTCAAAGGTGACGTTGCGGAAGCCTGGGTCGTTGACGTCCGGCGACAGCGACGCGGTGCGGCTGGTGGGCCCGAGCACGCCGATGACGAAGCGCGGTTTGTCCGGCGTCTTCGCCTCCATGGCGTCGCAGGCGGCGCGGGCCAGGCGCGCGCCTTCCAGGTTCAGCTCGTAGGCAAGGTGTTCCAGGTGATAGTCGGCCTGGCTGATGCGCGTGGAGTTGAAGGTGTTGGTTTCGATCAGGTCGGCACCGGCCTCCAGGTAGGCCCGGTGTACGCCAAGGATGATGTCCGGCGTGGTGAGGGTGAGCAGGTCGTTGTTGCCCTTGAGGTCGCAGCCGCCCGGGTGGTCGTGCGCGTGTGCGCTGTCGTGGCCGTCCACGAAGCGTTCGCCGCGGAACGCGGTTTCATCCAGCTGGTGGCCTTGCAGCATGGTGCCCATGCCGCCGTCGATGATCAGGATGCGTTCGCGCAGGCCCTTTTCCAGCAGGGCGACGCGGTCGGGATGCAGCCAGGGCAGGGTGCTCACGGTGTAATCCTCGTCTTTAGGGCTTGCGCGCGAGCAGGCTGATCACTTCGAAGTGCGGCGCCTTGCGCTCACGGCTGAGGCGGGTACAGCTCAAGGCTTCCAGTCCGGCCTTTTGGGCGTAGCCCGTCAGTTCGTCGTGGGAGAAGCCAAGGTTGCGATGGTCGAAGGGCTCCACCACGGCGCGGTGGTCGTGCTTGCCCAGGGTTACGGCGAGCAGCCGGCCGCCGCTGCGCAGCACGCGCGCGGCCTCGGCCACGGCCTTGGCCGGGTGTTCGGCGTAGGTGAGGGCGTGCAGCATCAGCACAAGGTCGAAGCGGCGTTCGCCCAGGTCCAGCGCATGCATGTCGCCCTTGAGCACTTCCACGTTGCCGAACGGCTTGAGGCGCTGCGCGGCGGCTTCCACCACGCGCTCGCTGCTGTCGATGCAGACGATGGAGTGCGCATGTGGGGCCAGCAGTTCGGCGGTGATGCCGTCGCCGGAGGCGATGTCGAGCACGTCGCCGGTTTCCAGCAACTGCAGCAGCGAGCGGGCCAGGGTTTCCCAGGTGCGGCCCGGGGAGTAGTGGCGCTCCATGTCGCCGGCCACGGTATCGGCCCAGCCTTCTTCGCTGGCGCGCTGGGCGAGTACGCCGGGCAGGCGCCCGGCGTCTTCGCGCAGCAGCGCGTCGTCGATGTTGTCGCGCAGGGATTTGAGCAGCACCTGCAGGTGCTCGTCGGTTTCGCCGTTGGCGCGGTAGTAGGCGGAGACACCGGCGCGGCGATCGCGCACCAGCTCCGCCTCCTTGAGCTTGGCCAGGTGGGTGGAGACGCGCGGCTGGGCCAGGTGGAGCACGGCCGCAAGCTCGGCCACGGTCAGCTCCTCGCGATCAAGCAGGGCGAGCAGGCGCACCCGGGTAGGGTCCGCCAGCAGGCGCAGGACACTCGAGGCGGTGGCCAGGTCCATTGTTATCCTTGTATCGCGATGCAGAGATACATAAGGCTAGGCCGGGGCGGGCGGGGCGTCAAGTTCCAGCGTCGGCGTTTTGTTCGTCATTCCCGCGAAGGCGGGAATCCAGTGTCTTTGATGCCGGAACGTGCAAAGGCACTGGATTCCCGCTTTCGCGGGAATGACGGTTCTATAGGGCAGGCGGCTAGTCCTGCCTTGCTGCACCCGCACAGAGGTCCTCACGCCGGGCGGGCTAAAATGGTGGGCTTCCCAGATCCCCTTGGAGCCCTTCATGGATTTCCGCTTTACCGACGATCAGCTTTCCATCCAGGCCATTGCCCGCGACTTCGCGCAGAAGCGCATCGTGCCGGTGGCGGCTGAGCTGGATGAGAAGGGGGAATTCCCGCTGGATAACATCCGCGAGATGGGCCAGCTGGGCCTGATGGGCATCGAAGTGCCCACCGAGTACGGCGGCGCGGGCATGGACCCGATTGCCTATGTGCTGGCGATGATCGAGATCGCTTCCGCCGATGCCGCCACGGCGACCATCATGTCGGTCAACAATTCGCTGTTCTGCACCGGCATTCTCAAGCACGGTACGGAGGAGCAGAAGCAGAAGTACGTGCGCGCCATCGCGCAGGGCGAGGCCATTGGCGCCTACGCACTGACCGAGCCGCAGTCCGGCTCCGACGCGTCGGCCATGCATACCCGCGCTACCAAGAACGCCAACGGCGACTGGGTCATCAACGGCAAGAAGAGCTGGATCACCTCCGGCATGGTGGCGCGCTACATCATCCTGTTCGCCATCACCACGCCGGGCATCGGCGCCAAGGGCGTGTCCGCCTTCATCATCGATACGCAGCTGCCGGGTTTCCACGCCGGCAAGAGCGAGCCGAAGCTGGGCATTCGCGCCTCGGCCACCTGCGAAATCGAATTCACCGACTACGTGTGCCCGAAGGAAAACCTGCTGGGCGCGGAAGGCAAGGGTTTCGCGATGGGCATGAGCCTGCTGGACGCGGGCCGCATCGGTATTGCCTCGCAGGCCGTGGGCATTGCACGCGCGGCGTACGAGGCCTCGGTGCAGTGGTCGCGCGACCGCAAGGCGTTCGGCCAGCCGATCGGCACGTTCCAGATGACCCAGGCGAAAATCGCTGACATGAAGTGCAAGTTGGACGCCGCCATGCTGCTCACGCTGCGCGCCGCCTGGACCAAGGGCGAGGTGGAGAAGCACGGCGGACGGTTCGGTACCGAGGCTTCCATGGCCAAGCTGATGGCGTCGGAAGCGGCCATGTGGATCTCGCACCAGGCGGTGCAGATCCACGGCGGCATGGGCTATTCCCGCGAAATGCCGCTGGAGCGCTACTTCCGCGATGCCAAGATCACCGAAATCTACGAAGGCACCAGCGAGATCCAGCGCATCGTGATCGCGCGCGCCGAAACCGGCCTGCGCTGAGCGACAGGAAAGAAGGCCCCCGGTTCGCGCCGGGGGCTTTTTTGTGTGCAGCGCGTTTCCTGTGGGAGCGCACCCTGTGCGCGACTGGGCAGTGATGAGTCGTGGGGCTGTCGCGCACAGGGTGCGCTCCCACAGGTGCGGCATTCGGGTGGTTGACGGCTGCTGGCTGATCGCAAATACTTGCGACACGCCACGGAACAGGCACCCCCTCCGGCCAGGGATGGCTCCCTTCCTCTTTTTCCCGCCAGTGCAGGGCTCTTTGCTCCCCCCGCCGGCTGACGCTTCCCGTTATCTCGGCTGACCATTCGCCGCTCCCCTGATAGTCAAGACGCGTCCGGAACTGACCGGGCTGGGCCAGGGTGTGTGCCGGCCTGGCGCGTCAGCGGGACAGGAGAGCCCGGCCATGCCGGCTTTTTCCGCGCTCCGCCGGGCGTCAGGGGAGGCGGCACGATGGTTGCTTCGAGACACGGATCACAAGCCACGCGCCGCGAGCCGCCCATGACAGAGGTCGTTGAGAAGCTGGACGTAGAGGGCATGGTCTACAAGACCCTGCTGGAATCCACCAAGGCCATTCCCTGGCGCATCCAGTGGGACAGCCTGTCGTTCTCCTACATCGGTCCGCAGATCGAGGAGCTGCTCGGCTGGGCGCCCGACAGCTGGATGAGCGTGCAGGACTGGGCCGACCGCATCCATCCGGAGGACCGCGAGTGGGCGGTCAATTTCTGCGTGGCGCAGTCCAAGGCCGGCGTGGATCACGAGGCCGACTACCGTGCGCTATGCAAGGACGGCAGTTACGTGTGGATCCGCGACGTGGTGCACGTGGTGCGCAAGGACGACGGCAGCGTGGATGCGCTGGTGGGCTTCATGTTCGACATCAGCGAGCGCAAGCGCACCGAGCAGCGGTTGATCGAGCTGCAGCGCGAGCTGGAAACGCTCTCGTTCAAGGATGGGCTCACCGGCATTGCCAATCGCCGCCGTTTCGACGCGGTTTTCGGGGAAGAGTGGGACAACGCGCGCCGCAGCGGGCGTCCCTTGTCGATGCTCATGCTCGATATCGACTACTTCAAGCAGTACAACGACCACTACGGCCACGTGCAGGGCGACTACTGCCTGAAAGTGGTGGCCAAGGCGCTGGAGCAGGCTGTGCGCGGCCCGCGCGATTTCCTGGCCCGCTTCGGTGGCGAGGAGTTCGTGCTGATCCTGCCGGACACCGATGCCGGCATCGCCCAGCAGGTGGCCGAGCGTTGCCACGAGCTGATTCGCACGGAGTGGATTCCGCACGAGCGTTCGATGACGGGCATGGCGCTCACCCTGAGCGTCGGCGCGGGCACGGTGGTGCCGATGGCGACGGATGAGCGCCAGGCGTTCCTTGAGCTGGTGGATCGCCGCCTGTACTCGGCCAAGGTGCGCGGGCGCAATACGACGGTAAGCGGCGAGCACTGAGTTCCCGTCGTTCACCGCTGGCGCATCCGTGCCGCTGCCATGAGCGTTTCCGCACAAAGAAAAAGCCCCGGTCTTGCGACCGGGGCTTTTCGTTGAACGACCGGTGGACCCGGATCACGCGCCGCGGCGCGGATCCGAATCGAACGGTTGCATCGGGCCTTGCGTGGTGCCGCCACCGTGAGCCTGGCGGATCTTGGTGGATGCCTCGTCAAGCTTGTCGCCAAGCAGGCGACGCACCGTGACGTAGAACACCGGGATCAGCAGCAAACCGAGGAACGTGGCGAACAGCATGCCGCCGATCACGCCCGTACCGATGGCATGGCGGGAGTTGGCGCCGGCGCCGGTGGAAATGGCCAGCGGGAACACGCCCAGGATGAAGGCCATCGAGGTCATCAGGATGGGGCGCAGTCGCTGGCGGGCGGCCGTGATGGTCGCCTGGAACAGGGACTGGCCGGACTGTTGCAGCTCCACCGCGAATTCCACGATCAGGATCGCGTTCTTCGCCGCCAGGCCGATCACCGTGATCAGGCCGATCTTGAAGTACATGTCGTTCGGCAGGCCGCGCAACATGGAGAACACGACCGTACCCAGCAGACCCAGCGGCACCACCAGCAGCACGGCGACCGGGATCGACCAGCTCTCGTACAGCGCGGAGAGGCAGAGGAACACGATCAGGATCGACAGCACCATCAGCAGCGTCGCCGAGTTGCCGGCCAGGATTTCCTGGTACGACTGACCCGTCCAGTCCGCACCGAAGCCCTTCGGCAGGTCGGTGTCGACAATGCCCTGCAGGGCGGTCATCGCCTGGCCGGTCGAGAAGCCCGGTGCCTCGTTACCGACGATTTCCACCGCGGCGTAGCCGTTGTAGCGGGTCAGCGACGGCGAACCCATGTCCCAGTTGGTCTTCACCACGCTGGAGATCGGGATCATGTTGTACGGATTGACCGTGGCCCCGTACGACGATGCCTTGTTGGTGCTGGGCGACAAGCTGCTGGGTGCGTAGATGTGCTGCAGCGCATCCGGCCCCATGCGATAGGGCTGGTCGGCCTGCATGTAGACGCGCTTCACGCGGCCGCCGTACACGAAGTCGTTGACGTAGATCGGCGCCAGCGTGAGCTGGATGGCCGTGTACACGTCACTCACCGACAGGCCCATCGACTGCGCCTGCACGCGGTCCACCTTCATGTCCCACTGCGGGGCATCCGGCAGCGAGTTCGGGCGCACGCCGAACAGTGCCTTGTTGTCCTTCGCCTTGGTCACCGCCATGAACATGGCCTGCATCAGTTCGCCATGCGTCTGGCCGGCGCGGGCCTGCAGATACATGTCGATACCGCCGAACTGGCTGAGGCCGCGGATGGTGGGCAGGTTGACCACGAAGATCTGCGCGTCGCGAATGCCGTGCATCACGCCGTTGGCCTTCATGATCCAGTCGTCGGCCGTGATCGTGCGCTCCTTCCAGTCCTTCAGCTTGATGAAGGCCATACCGGTGCTTTCGCTATTGCCGATAAAGCTGAAGCCGCTGATCTGGTACATGCCGACGATGTCGTCCTGCAGCGGACTCTGCTTCACGCGCTCGCGCATCTCCGCCATCACTTCCTGCGTGCGGTGCAGGGTGGAGCCGGCGGGAAGGTTGACAATGGCCAGCGCGAAGCCCTGGTCTTCGCTGGGCACGAAGCTGGTGGGCAGGCGCGTGTACAGCAGGCCGGCCAGTGCCGCGACCAGCACGAACACCACCATCCAGCGTGGCGCATGGCGTGTCGCGCTGCCGATGTGGCCGCTGTAGGTATGCGTCACCCAATCGAATACCTGGTTGAACGTGCGGTAGACGATGTTCTTCTTTTGATCGTGGACCGGCTTGAGGATGGTGGCGCAAAGCGCCGGCGTGAACGACAGCGCCAGGAACGCGGAGAAGCCCATCGACACGGCGATGGTTAGCGCGAACTGCTTGTAGATCACACCCGATGCACCGGGCTGCAACGCGGATGGCACGAACACCGCCGCCAGCACCACCGTGATGGCCACCACGGCGCCGGTGATCTGGCCCATGGCCTTGCGCGTGGCCTCCTTGGGCGAGAGGTGCTCCTCGGACATGATGCGTTCGACGTTTTCGATCACCACGATCGCGTCGTCCACCACGATGCCGATGGCCAGCACCATGCCGAACAGGGTCAGCTGGTTGATGGTGAAGCCAAGGGCCACCAGGCCGATGAAGGTACCCAGCAGCGCGACCGGGATCACCAGGGTGGGGATCACCGTGGCGCGGAAGTTCTGCAGGAAGATCAGCATCACCAGGAAGACCAGGATGATGGCCTCCACCAGCGTGTGCACCACTTCCTCGATCGAGATCTTCACAAAGGGGGTGGTGTCGTACGGAGCGAACCAGGTGACGCCCTCGGGGAAGTCCTTGGACAGCTCCGTCATCTTGGCCTTGACCGCATCGGCCACGTCCAGCGCGTTGGCGCCGGGCAGCAGCTGCACGCCCAGGCCACCCACCTGCTGGCCGTTCCAGGTCGAAGCCAGGCCGTAGCTCTGCGGACCGAAGTCGATGCGCGCTACATCACTGAGCTTGACCACCGTGCCGTCGCTGTTGGCGCGCAGGATGATGTTGCCGAACTGGTCCGGCGTGGAGAAGCGACCTTCCGCGGACACGGTGGCGGTAAAGCTCTGGTCCTTCGGCGACGGATCGGCGCCCAGCGAACCGGCGGCGAACTGCACGTTCTGCTGTGACACGGCGTTGTAGACCGTGCTGGCCGCCAGGCCATAGCCCTGCAGCTTGTCCGGATTGAGCCAGACGCGCACGGCGTACTCGGCGCCGATCAGGCGCGTCGCGCCCACGCCCGGGATACGACCCACCTGGTCTGCGACCTGGGAGGCGATGATGTCGGCCAGGCGGTTGCCGTCGATGTTCGGGTTGGACGACACCAGCGACACGAACAGCAGGAAGTCGGGGTTGTTCTTGGCAACCACCACGCCCTGCTGGTTCACGGCCGTCGGCAGGCGCGGCTGGGCCAGCTGCACCTTGTTCTGCACCTGCACCTGGGCGATGTCGGCGTTGGTGCCGGTCTCGAAGGTGAGGGTGATCGACGCAGTGCCGTTGGAGTTCGACGACGAGCTGAAGTACAGCAAGTGGTCGATGCCGGTGAGCTGCTGCTCGATGACCTGGGTGACGTTCTTCTCGACGGTATCGGCGTTCGCGCCCGGATAGGTAGCGGACACCACCACCTGCGGCGGCGCGATGTTGGGATAGGACTCGATACCCATGTTCAGCACCGCAATGGTGCCGACGAGGGTGATCAGGATGGCGACCACCCACGCAAAAATGGGGCGGTCAATAAAGAAACTCGGCATGTCTGTCGACTCCCTTACGGCTTGCCGGCAGCAGCGCCGGCCTTACCGCCGGCCGGTTGTCCCTGGGCGCCCGGCTTCTGGTCAGGCTGCCAGGGCGCGGCCTTGGCCGGCTTGCCCGGTTGCACGGCCTGCACGCCGGAAACAATGATCTGGTCACCCGCGCTGAGGCCGTTGGTGACGATCCAGTTGCCGCCGGAGACGTTGTCCGCCGCCACGTTCTTGCGGGCGACGTTGCCGTCCGGCCCGACCACCAGCGCAAAGGCGCCGGCCACGTCGCGCGAGATGCCCTGCTGCGGGACCAGGAACACGTTGTGCTGCTCGCCCAGGTTGGCCGTGATGGTCACGTAGGTCCCGGGCAGCAGGCGACGCTGCGGGTTGGGCAGCTGGGCGCGCAGGCTGACCGCACCGGTGGTGGGGTCGACGGTGGCACCGGAGAAGTCCAGCGTGCCGTTCTGGTCGTACTTGCTGCCGTCGGGCAGGGTGACCTTCACGGTGGTCTTGTCCTGCTCCGACAGCGAGACATTGCCGGCCGACTGCGCGGCGCGCAGGCGATCCAGGTCGGCCGAGCTGACAGTGAAGTTCACGTACAGCGGATCGAGCTGGTCGACCGTGGTGAGCAAGGTGGAGCTAGAGCCGGAATCGGCGGCGCCGGCGCCGACGATGGCGCCCTCGGTGACCTGCTGCTGGCCAGCGCGGCCGTCGATGGGCGACACCACGCGGGTGTAGCCCAGGTTGATGCGCGCGTTCTGCACGGCGGCCTCGGCCTGCTTCACCGCGGCCGCGCTGCTGCGCTCGTTGGCCTCGGCGGCGTCAAGGTCGGACTGGGACACATAGTTCTGCGGGCGCAATTGGCGCAGGCGCTCGGCGTTCTTGTGATAGTTCACATAGGTGGCCTGCGCCGAGGCGAGGTTGGCCTGGGCGGAGTTCAGCGTCGCCTGGTACACGGCCGGGTCGATCTCGAACAGGACCTGGCCCTGCTTGACGTCGGTGCCTTCCTGGTAGACGCGCTTGACCAGCACGCCCGAGACGCGCGCACGCACGTCGGCACTGCGATAGGCCGACACGCGGCCCACCAGGTCCTTGGTCAGCGGCGTGCTCTGCGGCTGTGCCTTCACCACGCCGACTTCCGGCGGAGGCATCTGCGGCGGGCCTTGTTCCTTGCCTTTGCCACAGGCGGCCAGTGAGAGCAGGCCAAGGCACAGCAAGGGTGTGCGCAATGACGTGGACTTCATGTGGGCTCCAATCTCTATTTTTAATGTGGTCGGGGGATGCAGCGCGCCGGCGCCACTCCGGGCGACGGCAAAAGGGGCTTGCGACGAACACACAGCTGCCCCGCATGCCCTTGGTCCCGCGAGGGGATGTGGGGACGGCGGGGCCCGGTAGGCGTGGCTCGTTCAGGCAATCGAGCTTGGACTATACCGTACAGTTTACAATTTGTAGAGCCACCCCCGCCGCGCCGTACGGCCCTTCCCGGGGCCAACAGGGTACACGTCGCGGGTGTGATGAGATTTGGATCCTGTACCCCTGGATGAACCCTGGGGCACTAATTTTGGCTCTGTTCCGTGAAGGAAGGGTGTCGGCGTCCCTGGCACCAGGTGGGGCAGCCTCGCCATGGTGCCAGCCGGTCACGGAAGAAAGCCTGTGCCGATGGTCCGGTTGCGCCCGGGGCCTGTTTGCTTGCCACAGACCATGGCTGCGCCGAGGTGGCGCCGGTCGGCGGGGGGCTGTCCGTTTTTATCTGCTGCGCTGCAACGTTTTGTCCGCGGCGAGGCGGTGACATACGCCGGGGTACTGCATCGCCCGCGCTGCGCTGGCCGCGCAGCGGCACGCAAGGCAACACACGAAAGGGCCGAGTGTTTCGACCGCCGCACGCGTTTTTTTCCGGAGCACGGCTGGTCACGCAAACGTCGCGAAAACACCCACGCATGACATTTGCTGCACAGGCGTCATGCCCTGCCGCAAGCTGAAGTTCGCCTTTCACAATGGTGGATAAGGCATGACGCGAGGCGTATCCTTTTGAGGCTTTTTTTAGCCTCATTCCGTCTCCCCAACACAGTAGATGCCATGAACGCGATTCGTGCGGCTAGCAACAGCTCATTCCCCACTGTTGTTTTCGAAGAACTGAAGCAAAGCGGACTCACCCAGCGCCTTGATGAGGCGCAATTTTTTATCAGCGCTTTCTTCTCGCGCATTGCCGACGGCGATCTTGAACTGCACACCGCCCGCGAATGGGCCGTGCTGATCGCCGACCTCATCAACTTCATGCAGCAGCGCCAGCCGGGCCGTGCCTCGGTGCGCGTGGTCAACCCGGCCACGGGTCACGCCGGCCGCAGCTACATCGAGGTCGTCACCGACGACATGCCCTTCCTGGTGGACACCGTCACCATGGTCGCGGCCGAGAACCTGCAGATCCACGCCGTGATCCACCCGGTGGTCGAGGTGTCGCGTGACGCCTCCGGCCAGTTGCTGAAGATCGGCGCCGCCGACGGCCAGCCCGAATCGGTCATGCACTTCGAAGTCGACCGCGTGGCGAACGACGAGGAACTGGCCAAGCTCAAGGCCCGCCTCGAGGGCGCGCTGGAAGACGTGCGCGTCGTTGTCGCCGACTGGAAGAAGATGCGTGACCAGGCCCTGGCCATCGCCGCCGACCTGCCGTCGCGCCAGCTGCCGCTGGACGCCGCCTCGGTCAAGGAAGCCTCGGAGTTCCTGCGCTGGCTCGCCGACGACAACTTCACCTTCCTCGGTTACCGCGAATATGAAGTGACCGAGGCCGATGGCGAGGAAGTGCTGCGCGCGAACGAAGGTTCGGGTGCGGGCATCCTGCACAAGAGCGAGCGCTCGCTGGCGCCGCGTTCGCTGCGCTCGCTGGTCGCCAGCGACCTGCCGCAGTCGGGTTCGACCGACGCCATCATCCTGACCAAGACCAATGCGCGCTCGCATGCGCACCGCCCGGGCTACATGGATTACGTGGGCGTGCTCAAGTTCGACGCCAAGGGCAAGCCGGTGGCCGAGCAGCGCTTCCTGGGCCTGTTCTCTTCCAATGCCTACATGGCGCGTCCGCAGGACGTGCCGCTGGTGCGCCAGAAGTTCGAGTACGTGATGGAGCACTCCGGCCTCAAGCGCGACTCGCACTCGGGCAAGGCGCTGCGCCACATCCTGGAGACGCTGCCGCGCGACGAGCTGTTCCAGAGCAGCGACGAGGAACTGTTCAATACCGCGATGGGCACGCTGGAGCTGCGCCAGCGCGCACGCACGCGCCTGTTCGTGCGCCGCGACCGCTATGGCCGCTTCGTCACCTGCATCGTCTACGTGCCGCGCGAGCGCTTCAACACGTCGGTGCGCGAGCGTATCGAGTCCATGCTGAAGGACTCCATGCGTGGCGAGAGCCTGGATTCGTCCGTGTTGATGGGCGAAGCCGCGCTGGTACGCCTGCACGTGGTGGTGCGCCCGAAGATCGGCGACCAGGTGCAGTACGACACGGCCGAGCTGGAGAAGGGCGTGGCCGCCATCGTGCGTAACTGGCACGACGACGTGCGCGATGAACTCGTGCGCTCGCTGGGCGACCATGACGGCGTCGTGCTGGCCAACCGCTACGCCAAGGCCATGCCCGCCGGCTACATGGAAGACGTGACCCCGGCCGTGGCCGCGCAGGACGTGCACCAGCTGTCGCTGCTGAAGGGCGACGATGCGGTGCGCATGTCCTTCTACCACCCGGCTTCGCGCCCGGAGGAGCTGCGCTTCAAGATCTACCGCAGCGGCGGCGACATCGCCCTGTCCGAAGTGCTGCCTCAGCTGGAAAATCTCGGCCTGCGCGTGCTCACCGAGCACCTGTACGACTTCAACGTCGGCGGCACCCAGCTCTATATCCAGGACTTCGAAGTGCAGACCGCCGGCAGCCTCGCTTTCAGCGTGGAGCAGGTGGGCACGCTGTTCGAGGACGCCTTCGAGCAGATCTGGCGCGGCAACGCGGAGAACGATGGCTTCAACCGCCTCGTGCTCGGCGCCAAGCTGAGCTGGCGCCAGGTGGCCATGCTGCGCAGCTACTGCAAGTACCTGCTGCAGACCGGCGTGGCCTTCTCGCAGTCCTACATGGAAGACGCCTTCAACCGCTATCCGGCCATTGCCGGCCTGCTGGTGGAAATGTTCCTGGCCAAGTTCGACCCGCGCCGTGAATCGCTGTCGGCCGACGAACTCAAGCGCGCGGGCGACATGCTGCGCGGCGAAATGCAGGTGCTGATTCCCGAGTCGCTGCGCCAGGCGCATCCGGCGCTCATCGACGGCCTGGTCGGTGCGCTGTCCAAGCCGCGCGCCGA
Organism: Dyella japonica A8; assembly: GCF_000725385.1. Lineage (NCBI taxonomy): Bacteria > Pseudomonadati > Pseudomonadota > Gammaproteobacteria > Lysobacterales > Rhodanobacteraceae > Dyella > Dyella japonica. The sequence goes on from NZ_CP008884.1 coordinate 2,440,110, forward strand.
GCAGATCACGGTGATCGAGGAGTCCATCGGCACGCTGCTGGAAACCGTTTCCAGCCTCGACGACGACCGCATCCTGCGCAGCTTCATCTCGCTGATCCGCGGCACGCTGCGCACCAGCTTCTTCCAGCAGTGGAACGACCAGTACCGCAGCTACATCAGCTTCAAGTTCGACTCGCACCAGGTGCCGGACCTGCCCAAGCCCGTGCCGTACCGCGAAATCTTCGTGTGCGCGCCGCGCGTGGAAGGCATCCACCTGCGCTTCGGCCCGGTGGCGCGCGGCGGCCTGCGCTGGTCCGACCGTCGCGAAGACTTCCGCACGGAAGTGCTGGGCCTGGTGAAGGCGCAGATGGTGAAGAACACCGTGATCGTGCCGGTGGGCTCGAAGGGCGGTTTCTATGTGAAGCGTCCGCCCGTGAACGGCGACCGCGACGCGCAGCTGGCCGAGGGCATCGCCTGCTACCGCATGTTCATCAGCGGCCTGCTGGACATCACCGACAACCTGGTCGAAGGCAAGGTGGTGGCGCCGCACGACGTGGTGCGCCATGACAACGACGACCCGTACCTGGTGGTCGCCGCCGACAAGGGCACGGCCACGTTCTCCGACATCGCCAACGCCATTTCGGTCGAGCACGGCTTCTGGCTGGGCGACGCGTTCGCCTCGGGCGGCTCGAACGGTTACGACCACAAGGGCATGGGCATCACCGCCAAGGGTGCATGGGAGTCGGTCAAGCGCCACTTCCGCGCGCTGGGTCGCGACAGCCAGTCGCAGGACTTCACCTGCGCCGGCATCGGCGACATGTCAGGCGACGTGTTCGGCAACGGCATGTTGCTGTCGCGCCACATCAAGCTGGTGGCCGCGTTCGACCATCGCCACATCTTCCTCGACCCGACGCCGGACGTTGAGCGTTCGTTCGTGGAACGTGAGCGCATGTTCAAGCTGCCGCGTTCGAGCTGGGACGACTACAACAAGTCGCTGATCTCCGCCGGTGGCGGCGTGTATCCGCGCTCGCTGAAGTCCATCCCGATCTCGCCGGAAGTGCGTGCGGTGCTCGGCCTCAAGCCGGAAATCACCCAGCTGCCGCCGAACGAGTTGCTCAGCGCCATCCTGAAGGCGCCGGTGGACCTGCTGTGGAACGGCGGCATCGGCACCTACGTGAAGTCCAGCGCTGAAACGCATGCCGACGTGGGCGATCGCGCCAACAACGCGCTGCGCGTGAACGGTGCCGAGCTGCGCTGCAAGGTGATCGGCGAGGGCGGCAACCTGGGCTTCACCCAGAAGGGCCGCATCGAAGCCGCCCAGCATGGCGTGCTGCTCAACACCGACTTCATCGACAACTCGGCCGGCGTGGACACCTCCGATCACGAGGTGAACATCAAGATCCTGCTGGGCGACGCCGTGCAGCGCAACGAGCTCACGCTTGACCAGCGCAACACGCTGCTCGCCAGCATGACCGACGAAGTGGGCCAGCTGGTGCTGTGGGACAACTACCGCCAGAACCAGGCCATCACCCTGATGGAGCATCAGTCGGTGCACCGCATCGGCTCGATGGCGCACTTCATCCGCATGCTGGAACAGGAAGGCCTGCTCGACCGCCAGGTGGAAAACCTGCCGAGCGAGGCGGAGTTGACCGAGCGCAAGACGCGCGGCATCGGCATGACGCGTCCGGAACTCTCGGTGCTGCTGTCGTACGACAAAATCAAGCTGTTCCAGCAGCTGCTCGACTCGGACGTGCCGGAAGACCCGTACCTCTCCAAGGAGCTGGTGCGCTACTTCCCGGAACCGCTGCATGCGAAGTACGCCGACCACATGCAGCGCCACCGCCTGAAGCGCGAAATCATCGCCACGGCCGTGACCAACTCCACCATCAACCGCATGGGCGCCACCTTCATGCTGCGCATGCAGGAGGACACGGGACACGGCCCGGCGGCCATCGCCAAGGCGTACACCGCCGCGCGTGAAATCCTCGATGCGCGCGAGCTGTGGGCGCAGATCGAGGCGCTGGACGGCAAGGTGGCCGAGAACACCCAGATCGACGCCATCCTGCAGATCTGGTCGCTGCTGCGCCATACCACGCGCTGGTTGCTGAACCGTCCGGGCGCCACGCTGGAAATCGCTGCCAACGTGGAGCGCTACCAGGCCGGTGTCACCGAACTGCGTGCGGCCCTGCCCAACGTTCTTACCGAGACGGGTAAGCAGGAATTCGCCACCAGCCAGGAGAAGTGGGAAGGCCTGGGCATGCCCAACGAACTCGCGCTGCGCCTGGCCCGCCTGCCGGAACTGCGTGCCATGCTCGACATCGTCGAAGTGGCGCAGCAGAGCGGTCAGCCGATCGCCAAGGTGGCCAGCGTGTTCTACGAGCTGGGCGAGTCGCTGGACCTGGAATGGCTGCGCAGCCAGATTGAAGCGCTGCCGGTCGAGGGTGCATGGCACGCGCAGGCTCGCGGTTCGCTGCTGGACGAGCTCAACCACCAGCATCGCGCGCTGGCCCTGCAGGTGCTCTCGCTCACGGGCGCATCGAAGGACATCTCGCCGGTGCAGGCATGGCTGCAGCGTGACGATGCCACGCTGAAGTACACGCGCAACATGCTGGCGGAAATCCTGACGCAGAACGCGGACTACCCGATCGCCTCGGTCGCGGTCCGTCGCCTGGCCCAGCTGGCGCAGGTGCCGGTGAACCAGTAAGCGCTATTGGCTTGTTGGAAACGCAAGGGGCGGTGCATGGCACCGCCCCTTGTCGTTTCCGGCGTGAGTAACCGGGTGTCAGGGCGCAATGCCTATATCCCGGTAGAAGGCGTCATAACTGGTGGCGCGCCCCAGGAATCGCTCAAGCAATACGTCGGGTTCTTCCGTGCCACCCGGCTCCAGGATGTCCCGGCGATAGCGCATGCCTGCGCTTGCCGTATTCGCGTTGTCCTTGCCGAAGGCGGTGTACATGTCCTGCGCATAGACCCTTGACCACAGGTAACCGTAGTAGCCGGCGTCATAGCCCTGCATCAGATGGCCGAAGCTGGCTTCGGGAATGACTCCCTCGGTCACGGGCAGCGGCATGAGCTTGCGCCACTCATCATTCCACAACTGGGTGGGATCGACCTTCGCGCTGCCGTCATGCAGGCGCATGTCGTAGCTGGCCAGGAACACTTCCTGGATGTTGTTGTAGCCATCAAAGACATGCTTGGCGCCGACCATCCGGGCAATGACGTCGTCGGGTAAGGGTTCGCCGGTGCCCTCCTTGCTCGAGACCGCCTTCAGCACCGAGGGCTGCCACATCCAGTTCTCCAGCATTTGCGAAGGTGCTTCCACGAAATCCTGACGTACGTTGCTGCCATACAGTGTTTCGTACGGTGCCTTGGACAAGGTCATGTGCATGACGTGGCCAAATTCGTGAAAGAACACGGTCACCATGCCGTGGCTGAGCAGGCTGGGCTTGCCGGGAACACTGGCCGGCCAGTTGCCGATGATGGTTGCGACGGGCTTCTGCGTGCTGCCATCGGGCAGGCGTCGACCTGAGCGAAGCGGCGTGCTCGCGAAGTGCGAGTACTTGCCAGGGCGTGGGTACAGGTCCAGAAAGAACCAGCCGATGAGCGCGTGGCTGGTGGCGTCGTAGATGGCGTATTCGGTGACGCCGGGGGCCCAGGTTCTGGCGTTGCTCACTGCCTCGAATCGAATGCCCAGTGTCTTTTCATAGATGGCAAGCATGGCGGGCACCACCTTGTTGACCGGGAAGTACTGTCGTATCTGTTCCTGGTCGACGTTGTAGCGTTCCTTTTTCAGCTTCACGGCGTAGTACTGGAAATCGGCATCCACGAAGGGCGTGCTGTCGCCATCCTGCTGCTTCATCTGGCTGAGCATGGCCAGTTCACTGCGCGCCTTGGGCATCAGCTTGTCGTCGATCTGTGTCAGGAACTGGTTCACGTTGTCGGGCGTCTTCGCCATCTTCACGTCGAGCTGGTAGGCGGCCCATGACGGGTAGCCCAGCAGCCTGGCCAGTTGAGCCCGAATGGCGACGGCATCGGACAGCCGCTTCACGTTCTGCTCGCCGCCCCTGCGGTAAAAAGCCTCCAGGTACCGCTCGCGCGCCTCGCCAGACGACTCGTTGCGAAGGAACGTCCCGGCCGTGCTTTCGTCGACGGGTACCGTGTATCCATCCCCCTTCGGCGCAAGCGTCGCGATGAAATCCTTGGGCAGTGACGCTGCTTCTTTCTGGCTGACATCGATGCTGACGTGTTCCTCGTCCAGCGCCTGGCCAAAGGCGATCTGCAGGTTGTTGAGCTGATCGAACAGGGCGGTGACCTTGGCACGGGTCGCCGCATCGAGCCCGGCACCATTGCGCCGGCCTTGTTCGAGATACAGCTTGACCAGTTGGCGATCGGCTTGGTCGCTGACCTGGCCTTGCGCGGTTTGCGCCAGTGCATAGATGGCAGGGTCCGCGTTGACCTTGACCATGAAGGCCGAGTAGTCCTGCTGGCATTGGGTCGATGCGTCGCGTACACCTTTGTCCGTCGCCACCTGGCTGAGGATCAACTGTGCCGACAGGGCATCGTTCAGATCCGCTACCGTGTTTTCCACGGCGCCGATGCCGCTGGCGAACGTCGCTTTGCCTGTGGGTTGCGCGTCAATTTTTCCGATGCGCGACTTCGCATGGGCCAAAGCATCCGCGCAGCTGTGGCTGACCTGTCCGGCGGTGAGGTTCCAGGCGATACCTGCGTCCGGCGGCGAAGCGGGCGGCGTGGCATGGCCAGGGGCGACGAAAGCAAGCAGGAGTGGTGCGGCGAGAACGTTGCGCATAACCTCCATCCTCATAGCTCGTGCGGGAAGGACAGTGCTGCCCGTATGTGTATCCGTGGCTGCCGGCATCGGTTGGGCACATCGGGCCGGAAGCTAGTCCCGTCTCTCCGCCCGTAAAATCCGACGGAACGGCTATGTCCGGGGCGAGCCTGTATGGCGAAGGGCAATAGGCTGACTGGCGTAGCCTTCGGGGAGGGCTGCTATGCTCAGGTCACCTTCCGGCCGGCCGATGACCACGACCCATGCGCTTTGCCTTCGTCGCCAGCGAAACCAACGTCGCCCAGCAGGCCCGCCGCAAGTTCATCGATCGCTACGGCGACGCCACGCCCGAACAGGCCGACGTCATCGTGGCGCTGGGTGGCGATGGCTTCATGCTGCGCACGCTGCACGCCTATCGCGCCCTGCCTGCGCCGGTCTACGGCATGAAGCTGGGCCGCGTGGGCTTCCTGATGAACAAGCACCGGATCGACGAGCTGGAGGAGCGCATCTCCCGCGCCCATGCCGCCGTGCTGTACCCGCTGGACATGCGTACCACCGACGCCCGCGGCGAGGTGCATCACGCGCTGGCCTTCAACGAAGTATCCCTGCTGCGCCAGAGCAACCAGGCCGCGCACCTGGAAGTGAAGCTCAACGACACGGTGAAGCTGCAGAACCTCGTGTGTGACGGCATCCTGGTCTCCACGCCGGCCGGTTCCACGGCCTACAACCTGTCCGCGCACGGGCCCATCCTGCCGCTGGACGCCAACGTGCTGGCGCTTACCCCGATCAGCCCGTTCCGCCCGCGCCGCTGGCGCGGCGCGATCCTGCCGCATCGCACGCTGGTGACGCTGCGCGTGCTCGATCCCGGCAAGCGGCCGGTGAGCGCCACGGCGGACTATCACGAAGTGCGCGACATCCGCGAAGTGGAGATCCGCCAGTCCGAGGGGCAGGGCGTGCGCCTGCTGTTCGACCCGGAGCACAACCTGGAGCAGCGCATCCTGGACGAGCAGTTCGCGCAGGATTGAGGGGCAATCCGGTTCCTGGTTCGTTGATTCTCCCTCACCGTCATCCCGGCTTTCGCCGAGATGACGGTGAGGGAACACACGCACTGTTGAGGAGGTAGCGCTCCTTCAACACATGTTTTGTTAGATTGATCGCCATGACCCGCCCCACAGCCGATGCCCACGCCCCCAACTCCACCGGCGACAACCGCCTGGTGGTGGCCATTTCCTCGCGTGCCCTGTTCGACCTGGGGGACAGCCACGAACTGTTCGAGCAACAGGGGCTGGATGCCTACCGCGCATTCCAGATCGAGCATGAGAACGAGATCCTCAAGCCAGGCGTGGCGTTTCCGCTGGTGCAGAAACTGCTGGACCTGAACAAGCTGGGTGGTGACGTGCCGCCGGTCGAGGTGATCCTGCTGTCGCGCAACTCGGGCGACACGGGCCTGCGCATTTTCAACGCCATCCAGCACTACGGGCTGGAGATCAGCCGCGCGGCGTTCACCAGCGGCGCGCCGACCTCCGATTACATCGCCCCGTTCAAGGCCGACCTGTTCCTTTCCGCCAACGCGGAAGACGTGGGGCGTGCGCTGGCGGCCGGCGTGGCGGCGGCCACCATTCTTCCTTCCACTGCGCCACCCCGCGCCACCGAACAGCTGCGGATCGCCTTCGACGGCGACGCGGTGATCTTTGGCGACGAAGGCGAGCGTGTGTCGCGCGAGGAAGGGCTGGAGGCGTTCCATCGCAGCGAGCGCGAGCTGGCCGATGAGCCTCTGTCCGTGGGGCCGTTCCGCGGATTCCTGTCGGCCGTGCATCGCCTGCAGGCCGCCTTTCCGGCGGAGGATTCACCCATCCGCACGGCCCTTGTCACCGCGCGCTCCGCGCCGGCGCACAAGCGCGTCATCCTCACCTTGCGCCGCTGGGGCGTGCGCATCGACGAGGCGCTGTTCCTCGGCGGCCGCGACAAGGGGCCGTTCCTCGATGCGTTCGGTGCGGACATCTTCTTCGACGATTCACCGGCCAATGTGGAGTCGGCACGCAAGCACGTGGCGACCGGCCACGTGCCGCATGGTGTGTCGAATCGCTGAGCCTGGCGACCGGTTGTGGGAGCGCTTTTGGCCCGTCAGGGAACGGAGTGGCCCTTGCTGGCCGTCCAGATGGCGTACCAGTCTTCCGCATCGAGTTCCACGTTCAATGCCGCGACCGCCTCGCGCAGGCCGTTGATACGCCCCGTGCCGGTGATGACGTGGGGACGCGAGGGATGGCGCAGCGCCCAGGCGAAGGCCAGTGTGGTGAGGCTGATGCCATGGCGGTGCGCAATGGCAGTCATTTCGGCGCGCACGCGCATGGCCTGTTCGTCATCACCGGTGAACAGGCGACCACCGCCCAGCGGCGACCAGATCATCGGGCGCAGCCCCAGTTGCTGCACCTGATCCAGCGTGCCGTCGTCCAGCGCGTTCATCTGCAGCGGCGACAGCTCGACCTGATTGGTCAACAGAGGGTGATGCTGGTGCAGCAGGGCGAACTGGCTTGTCGTGTGGTTGGACACGCCCCAGTGGGCGACCTTGCCTTCCCGCGTGAGCGCGGCGAAGGTGCCGGCCAGCGCCGCGGCGTCCATCAGGTAGTCCGGCCGGTGGATCAACACCAGGTCCAGCTGCTCCGCGTGAAGGTTGCGCAGCGACTGCTCGACCTGTGCACGCACGTAGGTGGCTGAGGTGTCGTAGTAATTGATGCGATAGGGACGCTGCGCGGAGCGCAGGCGAATGCCGCATTTGGTGACCAGCTGCATGCGCTCGCGCAACGCTGGCGCCGCCTTCAAGGCTTCGCCGAACTGTGCTTCGGCCTGGTAGTCACCGTAGATGTCGGCGTGGTCGAACGAAGTGATGCCCAGTTCCAGCGCCTGCTCGATCCAGTGCACGCGCTCCTGCACGTTGAGTTGCCAGCTGGTGATGCGCCACAGGCCGGCGACGATGGGGGAGAGGGTGAGGGAAGGGCTGGGCATGGTGGTAGATGGGCTCGGCGGGGGCGGGGCAGTGTGCCAAGGCTGGGCGTGGTGTGCCAGCGTGTGAGATGCCCTTAGGGACTCGCTCTGCGCAGTTGCCGCTTTTGGGCAGGGGTTGGGCAAGAGGCATTCTTGCCTCGCCACTTCAAAAGAACCGTCATCCCTGCGAAGGCAGGGATCCAGCGATTTTGCGCTCGATTGTCGCGATTCCGCGACCTGGCTCGCCTGCTGCGGGCCACCGCCCTCCTGCCGGCGACGCGAAGCTAGTCCCGTGGGAAGGCCGGGGCACTTTTCATTGCTTGCCCACGCACGCGCAGGAGCGCGTGCGAACGGCAAAGCCGGCCCGTAGGGCGGAGGACAGGATGCCCGGAGTAAAGATCCCGCGGGGACTAGCTTCGCGTCGAAAGTAACCCAAAGAAAGGCCCCCCGAATGACGCGCCTTCCGGGCCTATGGCCCGGAAGGTTCGCGGGCGGGTTCCGGGCTTTTCGACGGGGCTCCTGCCCCGACGAAAAGTGCCTGGCCTCCCTGCCAGGCACCCCTGAGGGGCTTGATCTCCACCCGCCCGCCGCGTCATACGGGGACCCGGTAGGTCAAAAGCCAAAAACTAAAAGCCAAGAACCAAGAGCCAAGAGCCAAGAGCCAAGAGCCAAGAGCCTGAACCGTCAGCGGAGCATCCCAAGGTGGCGAGTCCCTTGTGGGAGCGCACCCTGTGCGCGACAGCGGCGTCTCGTGGTTGCCGCTCCGTTAGGTTGTCGCGCACAGGGTGCGCTCCCACAGAAAAGCGGGCGACCGTGTGGGTCCATTAGGGCCAAAGCGAAGCGAGGCGCCGCTTTAAGTCCTCATCGCTTCGGCGCGTTGCGAAGCGCCTGGCACTACCCGCTGTGTAGAGGCGAAGGTCGCCAAGCAACAAACCGCCTCGAGCGTTCGAGCTTTTTCCCACGACATGCTGCCAGCTCTGGCTCTGCAGGCCATTTTCTTTGGGTTACTTTCGACGCGAAGCAAGTCCCCGTGGGATCTTTTGGGCCAGCAAAAGAAAAGTGACTCGGCCTTCCCACGGGACTAGCTTCGCGTCGTCGGCAGAAGGTCGAAACGCCCGCTGTGTAGGCGGCCCGATCGCGGGAAGGCCTGAGGTGACGACCGACCACTACAGAAACTGGATCCCGGCCTGCGCCGGGATGACGGATCTTCTGAAGCGATGAGGCAAGGTTGCAGGGCCGCAGGGCCGCAGGGCCGCCACACCAACCTCACCGCACCCCATTTCTGGACAAAGCCACCGGCGCATGCCCCAACGCATCCGCCGACCACCCACCACCCGTATCCCCAATCAACGACACCGCATCCAGCAACCGCTGCTGCTGCACACTCAACGCCTCCTGCTCCGTACTCAACTGCGTCGCCTGCGCCACCGCCGCCGTCGTGTAGTCGACCGTTCCCGCGTTGTACTCGTTGAAAGCGATCTGCGAGCCCCGCGTCGCATCCTTTACGGCGGCATCCAGCACCTGCGCCTGCTGCGCAAGTATCCGGATGCCGGACAGGTCGTCCTCCACGTTCTGGAACGCGGCCAGCACGGTGCCACGGTAATTGGCGACGGCGGCCTCGTAGTCCGCCCGCGCGGCGGCGACCTGGCCGTGGCGAGCACCTGCGTCGAACACGGTCTCGCTCACGTCCGCACCCAGTGACCACACATGGTTCGCCACATGCAGCAAGCCCGCCAGGGGTGATTGTGAAAAGCCATCCGCCGCCGACAGCGATATCGACGGGTAATAGGCGGCCACGGCGACGCCGATGGCGGCATTGGCCGACGCCATCTGGCGTTCGGCCACGGCGATGTCCGGGCGACGCTGCAAGAGCGTCGTGGGCACGCCTGCGGGCACCTGTGGCAGGGTGGGCAAGCGGGCGTTGTGGGGAATATCGAGCTCTTCCGGGTTTTTGCCGACCAGTACGGCGATGGCGTGCACGTACTGCGCACGCGATACGCCCAGTGCGATCAACTTCGATTGCGCGTTCTCCAGCTGCGTGCGCGCGGTGATCACGTCGGACGGCGCGACCGTGCCGGCCTTGCCCTGGTTGTCCACCACGCGCAGGTATGCCGTGTACGCATCGACAGTCTTCTGCAGCAGGTCGATGTTGGCGTCGGTGACGCGCAGGTCGATCACGGCGGTGGCCAGCGCTGTCTGTTCGGACAGCGTGGCGTTGGCCAGCGTGGCCTGGCTGGCCTGCGCCGTGGCCTTGTTTTCTTCCACTGTGCGGCGGACCTTGCCCCACAGGTCGGGTGCCCAGCTCACATTGCCTTCCAGCGAACCGGCGGTGCTGATCGGGTGCAGATGTTCGACGCCGCTGCCGGCGTTGCCGGCGGCCGAGCGCTGCTTGCTGGCACTGCCGCTGATGCCGAGGGTGGGGAACAGCGCGCTGCGCGCCACCTGCACCTCGGCCACGGCGGCCTGGTAATTGGCGTAGCTCTTGGCCACGGTCTGGTTGGATACGACGACCTGTGGTTCCAGTTCGTCGAGCAACGGATCGTTGAACGCCACCCACCAGTCGCCCTTGGGCGTGTCATCCGCCGGCGTGGCGGCCGCCCAGCCGGGCAACTCCTTGTACTGCGCGGGCACGGTGACGTCGGGGCGGCGGTAGTCGGGCCCCACCATGCAGCCGCCGAGTACCGTCGCCAGCGCGACAGCCAGCGCGTTGCGAAGAAGGATCGTGCTCATGCGCTTGCCTCCGATCGGTTCCACGGCAGGCTTGCCGACCACCGCGCAAGCCGCGCGCGCAGGCGGTCGAGGTAAAGGTAGATCACCGGTGTGGTGTACAGGGTGAACACCTGGCTAAGGATCAGGCCGCCCATCACCGTGATGCCCAGTGGCTGGCGCAGCGATGCGCCCTGGCCGATGCCGATGGCCAGCGGTACGGCGCCGAGCACGGCGGCGGCGGTGGTCATCATGATCGGGCGCAGTCGCAGCACGGCGGCATCGTGGATGGCCTTGCCCGGTTCCATGCCCTCGTCGCGCTGCAGGTGAATGGCCACGTCGATCATCATGATCGCGTTCTTCTTCACGATGCCTATCAACAGGATGATGCCGATCAGCGCGATCACCGAGAACGGCGTGCCGAAGATCAGCAGCGCCAGCGTCGCGCCGATGCCGGCGGAGGGCAGGGTGGAAAGGATGGTGATGGGATGCACGGTGTTCTCGTACAGGATGCCGAGCACGATGTAGACCGCCGCCAGCGCGGCCAGGATCAGCAGCGGCATCGTGCCCATCGACTGCGCATAGACCTGCGCCGCGCCTGCGGTGTCGCCATGGATGGAGGCCGGCATGCCGATGTCCTGCCCGGCCTGGCTGATGGCGGCGAGTGCGTTGCTCAGCGAGCCGCCCGGCGGAAGGTTGAACGAGATGGTGCCGGCGACCAGGCCGCCCTGGTGGTTCACCTGCGTGGCGGTGTGGTTGCTCACGTAGGACGCCAGCGCCGGAAACGGCACCATCGTCTCGGCTGCCGTGCTGTCCGCGCTGCCGCTGGAGCTGCCGCCCTTGGCGTTGGAGATGGCGTTGGTCAGCTGGTTGGCCTCGGCATCCGTATTGCGCGAGTTGGTGTTTGCGCTGGCCTTGGCGGCGGTCGCCGTGGCGCTGACCAGCGACCTGGACATCTGCGTCTGCTGCGTACCGGTGGCGTTGCCCGCGGCGGTGCTGAAGCGGATGCGCTCGATCGACTGCGGGTACTGCCAGTACGCCGGCGCGACTTCCATCACCACGTAGTACTGGTTGAGCTGGTTGTAGACGGTGGATACGGTGCGCTGGCCGAAGGCGTCGTAGAGCACGCTGTCGATCTGATTGGGCGCGAAGCCATAGCGCGCCGCGGTGGCGCGGTTGATGTTCACGTAAAGCTGCAGGCCGTTTTGTTGCAGGTCGGAGTTCACGTCGGTAAGACGGTCGTGGTACTTGCCCAGCGCGGTGATCAGTTTCGGCACCCAGGTGTACAGCGCCTCCGGATCGTCGCTGGTCAGCGTGTACTGGTATTCCGCGGCGGACTGGCGGCCGCCGATGTGCAGGTCCTGCGCGGCCTGCAGGAACAGCTTGGCGCCCGATACGGCATTGAGCTGGGGGCGCAGGCGGTCCACTACCTGCGCGGCGGAAAGCTTGCGTTCTGCCAGCGGTTTCAGCTCGATGAAAACATTGGCGCTGTTGAGTGCGCGGCCACCGGTGAAGCCGGCCACCGAGGCCACGGCCGGGTCCTTCTGCACGATGTCCTGCAACTGTGCCAGCTTCTTCTCCATCGCCTGGAAGGAGATGCTCTGGTCCGCGATGATCTGGCCCATCAGGATGCCGTTGTCCTGTTCCGGGAAGAAGGTGGACGGCACCAGGCGGAGCAGGAAGACGTTGAGCACGATCAGGCCGATCAGGGTCAGGATGACCGCGAAGGCATGGTCGAGCACCAGCGTGAGCGAGCGCGAGTAGGCCTGGTGGAAGCGCTCGAACTGGCGCTCGTACCACACCGCCCAGCGGGCCTTCGAATGCAGTGTCTTGCGGGTGATGACATAGGCCGCCATGGTCGGCGTGACGGTGAGGGAAATCACCAGCGACAGCAGGATGGCGATGGACAGCGTCACCGCGAACTCGTGGAACAGCAGGCCCACGATGCCCGGCATCAGCAGGATGGGCAGGAACACAGCGATCAGCGACAGGCTCATCGAGATCACCGTGAAGCTGACTTCGGCGCTGCCGATCATGGCGGCCTCGCGCACGTCCATGCCGGTTTCCACGTGGCGCACGATGTTCTCCAGCACCACCACCGCATCGTCCACCACGAAGCCGGTGCCGATGGTCAGCGCCATCAGCGACAGGTTGTCGACGCTGTAGCCCAAAAGGTACATCGGCCCGAACGTGCCGACGATGGACAGCGGCAGCGCCACCGCCGGCACCAGCACGGCACGCGGCGATTGCAGGAAGACGTATACCACCCCGATCACCAACAGGACGGCGATGAGCAGCGTGCGCTCCGTATCGCCCACGGCCGCATTCACCGACTGGGAGCGATCCACCGCCACGCCGATATGCACGTTGCGCGGCAGGGTGGCTTCGATATTGGGCAGCGACTTGCGGATCTGCGCCACCGTCTTGACGATGTTGCCGCCCGGCAGCGGATAGACGATCACCAGCACCGCGTCCTGGCCGTTGTAGAGGCCGGCATTGCGGATGTTTTCGGCGGAGTCGAGCACCTGCGCTACGTCGCGCAGTTGTACGGGCGCGCCGTTGCGGTAGGCGACAATGAGGTCGCGATAAGGTGCCGCTTTGCTGATCTGGTCGTTGGACAGTACTTCATAGCGCTGGCCGTTCTGGTCGATATGGCCCTTCACGCTGTCGGCATTGGCAGCACTGATGGCTGCGCGCACGTCTTCCAGGCCAATGCCGTAACTGTTGAGCTGGTCCGGCTGCAGTTCCACGCGCACCGAAGGCAGGGCGCTGCCGCCCAGCGTGATCTGGCCCACGCCGTCGACCTGCGAGAGCTGCTGCTGGATCACGGAATCGGCCGAGTCGTAGAGTTGCGCGCGGGTCAGTGTCTTCGACGTCAGCGCCAGCACCATGATCGGCGAGTCGGCCGGGTTGAACTCGCGATAGGTCGGGTTATTGCGCAGCGTGGTCGGCAGGTCGGCGCGCGCGGCCTGGATGGCGGCCTGCACGTCGCGCGCCGCGCCGTTGATGTCGCGGTTGAGCCCGAACTGGACCACGATGCGGGCCGACCCCACGGTGCTCTGCGAGGTCAGCTCGGTGACGTCGGCAATCGTGCCGAGGCGGCGCTCCAGTGGCTCGGCCACGGTGGATGCCATGATGCTGGGGCTGGCGCCCGCCATGTTCGCCTGAACGACCACCACGGGGAAGGTGATGTTGGGCAGCGGTGCGACGGGCAGGTGGAAATAGGCCAGGGCGCCCGAGAGGAAGATGGCGATGGCCAGCAGCGTCGTCGCCACCGGCCGCTGGATGAAGACGCCGGGAATGTTCACGGCGCTTCCCCCACCGCCGCCTCAGGATGCTTGCGGCCGAAGCGTTGCGCGAGGCGGTCGAAGTACAGGTAGATCACCGGCGTGGTGAACAGCGTCAGCAGCTGGCTGAGCAGCAGGCCGCCGATGATCGCCAGGCCCAGCGGCCGGCGCAGCTCCGAGCCGGTGCCCGTGCCCAGCAGCATCGGCATCGCGCCCAGCATGGCGGCGAGGGTGGTCATCAGGATGGGGCGGAAGCGCAGCAGCGAGGCTTCAAAGATCGCCTCCTCGGCCGGCTTGCCCTCCACGCGTTCGGCTTCGAGCGCGAAGTCCACGATCATGATCGCGTTCTTCTTCACGATGCCGATCAGGAGCACGATGCCGATGATGCCGATCACGTCCAGGTCGCTGCCCGCGATCATCAGCGCCAGCAGCGCGCCGATGCCGGCCGAGGGCAGGGTGGAAAGGATCGTCACCGGGTGGATGAAGCTCTCGTACAGCACGCCCAGTACGATATAGACGGCCACCAGCGCGGCGATGAGCAGATAGACCTCGCTGGACAGCGAATCCTGGAAGGCCTGCGCCGCACCCTGGAACGACGACGTGATGGACGACGGCAGGTGCAGCGCCTGTTCGGCGTCGTTCACTTCCTTCACCGCCTTGCTCAGCGACGCATCCTTGGCAAGGTTGAACGACACCGTGATGGCCGGGAACTGCGCGAGGTGGCTGATCACCAGCGGCGACTTGGTCACCTGGATGTCGGCAATGCCCTTGAGTGGCACCTGGCCGTTGCTGGCGGTCTGGCTGGGCAGGTACAGGTCGCCCAGTGATTCCACCGTGGGAAGGCTTTCCGGCTTGGCCACCAGGATCACCCGGTACTGACTGGCCTGCTCGAAGATGGTGGAGACGATGCGCTGGCCGAGCGCGTCATACAGCGCGTTGTCGATGGTGGCCGCGGTGATGCCGTAGCGCGCGGCGAGCTGGCGGTTCACCTCCACGTTCACGGCGAGACCGTCGTTGTTGAGGTCGCTGGTGACATCGGTGATCGACTTGATGTCCTTCATCCGCGCGATCAGCTCGGGAACATACTGCTGGAACGCCTGCTGGTTCGGTCCGCGCAGCACGAACTGGTACTGGTTGGGCGAGATGGTGGTGTCCAGCGTCAGATCCTGCTCGGGCTGCATGTAGAGCCGGATGCCGGGGATGTCCGCCACCTCCTGCCTTATGCGGCGGGCGATCTCCTCCGCCGTCGAGGAGCGGTCGTCGCGCGGTTTCAGGTTGATCAGGAAGCGGCCGTTGTTCAACGTGGTGTTGGTGCCGTCGATGCCCACGTAGGAGGTGAGGCTGTCCACGTCCTGGTCCTTCAGGATGGCATCGGCCAGCAGCTTCTGGCGATCGACCATGGCACCGTAGGACACCGAGTTGTCGGCCACGCTGATGCCTTGCAGCACGCCCACATCCTGCACCGGGAACAGGCCCTTGGGAATGACCACGTACAGCACGATGGTGAGCGCGAGCGTGGCGAAGAACACCAGCAGCGTGGCGCGCTGGTGTGCCATCACAAAGTGCAGGCCGCGCTTGTACGAGGCCAGCGTCTTGTCGAACAGCGCCTCGCTCACGCGCTCGAAGCGGCTCGGGTGGCGATCGGCCTGCGCCTTGAGGATGCGCGCGCACAGCATAGGCACCAGCGTGAGCGAGACCACCGCGGACAGCACGATGGTCACGGCCAGCGTCACCGCGAACTCGCTGAACAGGCGCCCGATCACCCCGCCCATGAACAGCAGGGGGATCAGCACCGCGATCAGTGACACGGTCAGCGACAGGATAGTGAAGCCGATCTGGCCGGCGCCTTCCAGCGCGGCTTCCAGCGGCGTCCTGCCTTCCTCCAGGTAGCGCACGATGTTCTCGATCATCACGATCGAATCGTCGACCACGAAGCCGGTGGCGATGATCAGCGCCATCAGCGACAGATTGTCGATGGAGTAGTTGAGTTCGTACATCAACGCCAGCGTGCCGATCAGCGATACCGGCACGGAAATGCTGGGGATGATGGTGGCCGGCACGTTGCGCAGGAACACGAAGATCACCAGCACCACCAGCACCACGGCGAGGATCAGCTCGAACGCTGCATCGCTCACGGAGGAACGGATCACTCCGGTACTGTCGTTGACCACGTCCACGGTCATGCCGGCCGGCAGCGTGGATTCCAGCTGCGGCAGCTGCTTCATGATCTGGTCGACGGTGGCGATCACGTTGGCGCCGGGCTGGCGCTGCACGTTCAGCACGATGGCCTGCGTCTGGTTGAACCATGCGCCTTGTTCGGTGTTCTGCGCGGCCTGCGTCACGCGCGCCACGTCGCGCAGGTAGACCGGCGCGCCGTTCTGGTAGGAAACGACGGTGTCGAGGTAATCCTGCGGGTTCTGGATCTGGTCGTTGCCGTTGATGGTGTAGTCGAGATCCGGCCCGTCGAAGTTGCCCTTGGGCTGGCTCACGTTGACGTTGGCGATCAGCGAGCGCAGGTCGTCGATGTTGAGCCCGTAGCCGGCGAGCTTCTTGGGGTCGGCCTCAATGCGGATGGCCGGCACATTGCCGCCGGAGGGCGTCACCAGGCCGACGCCCGGCACCTGCGAAATCTTCGCGCCAAGGCGGTTGTTCGCCACGTCCTGCAGTTGCGGCAGCGACATGGAGTGGGAGGTCACCGCCAGCGTGAGGATGGGACGATCGGCGGGGTTCACCTTCGCGTAGGTCGGCGGCGCGGGCAGGCCGGAAGGCAGCAGGCTGTTGGCGGCATTGATCGCTTCCTGCACGTTCTGCTCGGCCACGTCCAGGTTGAGCGACAGGTCGAACTGCAACGTGATCACCGACGCGCCCGCGGAGCTGTTCGAAGTCATCTGCTGCAGGCCGGGAATCTGGCCCAGCTGCACCTCCAGCGGCGCCGTCACCGTGGTCGCCATGACCGATGGACTCGCGCCGGGGTAGAACGTCTGCACCTGGATCGTCGGGTAGTCGACGTTGGGCAGCGACGACACCGGCAGGAAGCGCATGGCGACCAGGCCCACCAGCACGAGGGCGATCATCAGCAGCGAAGTAGCCACCGGCCTGAGTACGAACAGGCGGGAAATATTCATCGGATCGCGTGCCCGGCGCTCACGAGGAGGTGTTGGCGCTGCCGTGCTTCCGCTTGCCGCCATTCCCGGCGGGCGGTGCGCCCATGCTGCCCGCGCCGGCCGGATGCGCCTGCGCGACCTTGATCTTCGCACCGTCGCTCAGGCGGTCCATGCCATCCGTCACCACCTGCTGGCCAGCGTCGAGTCCGCTGAGGATCGCCGTGAACTGACCGTCGCTGGGACCGGGCGTGACCTTGTGCACGGACACGGTCTGGTCGGCATTGACCAGATAGACATAGTCACCCGGCGCGCCGCTCTGCACCGCGGGCGTGGGTACCAGCACGGTTTTCTGCAGTGTATCGACCAGCATGCGCACGTTGACGAATTCGTTGGGAAACAGCGACTCGTCGTCGTTGGCGAAGGTGGCGCGCAGCGTGACGGTGCCCGTGCTTGTTGCCATCTGATTGCTCAGGGCGTAGAGCGTGCCGGTGGCGATCTGCTTGCTGTTGTCGCTGCTATAGGCGGTCACCGGCAGCTTCGCGCCCGCATTCACACGCTGTAGCACCTTGCCCAGCGCGTTCTGCGGCACGGTGAACTGCACCGTGGTCGGCTTCATCTGCGTGATGGTGACAATGCCGGGCGAGGTCGACTGGGTGACGTAATTGCCGGGATCGACCAGGCGCAATCCAACGCGTCCGGCGACCGGCGCGGTGATGTGACAGTAGGTGAGGTTCAATTCGTCCTGCGCAATGACCGCCTTGTCCGCCTTCACGGCAGCTTCCGTCTGGGCCACCGTGAACTTCTGGTCGGTATAGGTCTGCTCGGCGATGGATTTCTGCTCGTGCAGTTGCGTGTAGCGGGCCAGGTCGGTGCGTGCCTGCTCCAGCGTGGCTTGGTCTTTCGCCAGCTGGGCTTCGGCCTGCTGTTTGTTGATCTCGTACTGGCGCGGGTCGATCTGCGCGAGGAACTGGCCTCTTTCAACGTCCTGGCCTTCCTGGTAGCCCACCGCCGTGAGGTAGCCGCTCAGCTGCGGCAGCACGTTGACGGTGGCCACCGGGGTGACGGTGCCCAGTGCCGTGAGCAATTCGGGCATGTCGCCAAGGGTGGCGGTGGCCGCGCTCACCACCTGCGGTGGCTGGCCCGTTTTTGCCTTCTGTCCGGTGAGAAGGTGGACCACCATCAACACCACCAGAAGGAGGATGACCACGGCGACGATCAGTACGCCGCGCCTTCGGTGAGGATGCCCGGACCATTGGGCAGTGTTGGCACTCATGCACCATCTCCCAGCAACTCAAGTTCACAAGACGAGCAAGGTCATGTCGTCATCGTGCCAACCTGTCCACGGCAGTGCATTGCGTGGAACGTCGTCGACGGATGTCAAACGATCCTTAGGTCCATGAGGTTGACCCGCTGCAGGGCTGGCGCCAACGCCACCTTCCCCTGGTGGTGCGGGTGCGCGCAGGGCGTGTTTCTGCGGGTGAGAGATGACACAAGGGCTGTCACGGACGAGTGATGCCTCGCGGCATGGCGTATCCGCTTCATTAAGAAATGTTCATCTGCCCACGACCGTGGCCGGGTCAGACCATGCGCGTGCGCTTCCACCACCCGGTGACCCGTTCCTCGCGTACCAGCGTGAACAGGCCCGAGCCGAGGATGAGCGCGATGCCGATCAGCATCGGCCAGTCCAGTCGATCGCCGAACAGCCAGTAACCGAAGAGGATTGCCCACAGCATTTGGCTGTATTGGGTGGGGGCGATGCGGTTGGCTGGCGCGTGGTGCGTGGCGAGCATCAGCAGCACACCGGCGAGTCCCGCGAGCAGGCCGTAGCCGGCCAGCAGGAACCATTGGTGCAGGTCCGGCCAGACGAAGCCGGGCGCCATCAGCAGGCCGCCGCTCACCAGCGGGCCGATGACGCCAGCGCCGTACAGGCTGATGCGTTTCTCGTGCGGGCCGGCCATGCGCAAGGCCACTACCGACACCGCGCCGGAGAGGCCGCAGGTCATCGCCGCGAGGTGGCCGACGCCCAGCGCGCGGAAACCCGGGCGCAACACCACCAGCACACCGATGAAGCCGACGATCACGGCCGACCACCGCCGCCAGCCGACGTGTTCCTTCAGGAAGATCACCGACAGCAGTGTGACGAAGATCGGCAGCAGGAAGATGAGTGCGAACGCTTCGGCCATCGGCAGCGCCGTGAAGGCGATCACCGCGGAGATATTGCAGATCGCGCCGGTGATGGCGCGGATCCACCACAGATGCGGCTTCTTCGCACGGAAAACGTCGACATAGCGGTCGTCGGGATTCCGGATGAAGGGCAGGGCGCTGAGCATCAGCACCGCGCCGAAAAACACCGCCTCGTAGGCCGGCAGGGTGCCGTGCAGGGACTTCACGAACGCATCGCTGATCGCATAGGCGGCGTAGCAGGCGAAGCCGAGGAGGACACCTTTGAACATGGACGATCCAGCGGGGGCGAGATGACCGACCGCCGCGCCAGCCAGCCGCAAGCTATCCCGGGGTGGGGAGCCTGGGCTCGCCCCGGGCCAAGAGCAGGGCGCGACGCCGGGATCCCAGCCAGGGCTGGGACGACGGGCAACGGCATGGTCCCACAGGCCGTCCCGGGCGCCTAGCCCGGCCCTGTTGCACTCCGCCATGACCGGCCCGGCGAAGCAGGGCTAGAATGGAGGATTGTCCCCAAGCTACGGAAGTTCACGCATGTCCGCTCGCCTGAATCCCCTTGATCTTTATGACGTCCGCTCGATGCTGTCCGACGAAGAGCGCATGGTGCAGGACGCCGTCGGCCGCTTCGTCGACGAGCGCGTGCTGCCGATCATCGGGGATTGCTTTGATCAGGGTCGTTTCCCCAAGGAACTGATTCCGGAAATCGCGAGCCTGGGCCTGCTCGGCGCCACCATTCCCGAGAAGTACGGCTGCGCCGGCATGAACGGCGTCAGCTACGGCCTGATCTGCCAGGAGCTGGAGCGCGGCGATTCGGGCCTGCGCAGCTTCGCCTCGGTGCAGAGCTCGCTGTGCATGTACCCGATCTACGCCTACGGCACGGAAGAGCAGAAGATGCACTACCTGCCGAAGATGGCGGCAGGCGAGATCATCGGCTGCTTCGGCCTCACTGAGCCGCACGGCGGCTCCGACCCGGCCAACATGAAGACCCACGCCAAGAAGGACGGCGGCGACTGGGTCATCAACGGCGCCAAGATGTGGATCACCAACGGCAACGTGGCGAACATCGCCATCGTGTGGGCGCAGACCGACGACGGCATCCAGGGCTTCATCGTGCCGACCGACACCAAGGGCTTCACCGCGCAGGAAGTGCACAAGAAGATGAGCCTGCGCGCGTCGGTCACCTCCGCGCTGTTCTTCGACAACGTGCGCGTGCCGGAGGCCAACCGCCTGCCGAACGTGAAGGGCCTGAAGGGTCCGCTGGGCTGCCTTACGCAGGCCCGCTACGGCATCACCTGGGGCCCGATCGGCGCCGCGCAGGCCTGCCTGCAGGAAGTGCTCAACTACACGCGGGAGCGCATCCTGTTCGGTCGCCCGCTGGCCTCCAACCAGGCCATCCAGATCAAGATGGCCGAGATGGCCCGCCGCATCACCATGGCGCAGCTGCTGTCGCTGCAGCTTGGTCGTCTGAAGGACGCCGGCACCATGCAGCCCACGCAGGTGTCGCTGGCCAAGTGGAACAACTGCCGCATGGCCATCGATATTGCGCGCGAATGCCGCGACATCCTGGGCGGCGCGGGCATCACCACCGAGCATGTGGCCATCCGCCATGCGCTGAACCTGGAATCGGTCATCACTTATGAAGGCACCGAGACGGTGCATCAGCTGGTGGTGGGGCGTGAGTTGACGGGGATCAACGCGTTCTGAGCGCTGAATCACGAATTCGGCAGGGCAGATAATTCCTCACCGTCATTCCCGCGAAAGCGGGAATCCAGTGACTTTCACGCCAAGTCCAAGGCACTGGATCCCCGCTTTCGCGGGGATGACGGTGAGGGTGGCGGGGCGTTGACGTTGGGATGCATCCCATGAACTGGCAAAACATCCGCATCGAAACCGAACGCCTCGTCCTGCGTCCGCCGCAGGCCGAGGATTTCGACGGCTGGGCCGCCAACATGGCCGACGCCGAATCCGCACGCTTCATCGGCGGCCAGCAACCGCGCGCGGTGGCATGGCGCGGTTTCCTCACCATGGTCGGTTCGTGGGCCATCCAGGGTTTCGGCATGTTCTCGGTGATCGAGAAGGACACCGGGCGCTGGATCGGCCGCATGGGCCCGTGGTTTCCCGAAGGCTGGCCGGGCCGCGAAGTCGGCTGGGGCCTGGCACGGCATGCATGGGGCAAGGGTTATGCGATGGAAGGCGCCGCCGCCTGCATGGATTTCGCCTTCGACCAGCTCGGCTGGGATGACGTGATCCACAACATCGATCCGGCCAATGCACCGTCGCAGGCGCTGGCGGCAAGGCTGGGATCGCGTCTGCGCGGCCCCGGTCGCCTGCCTCCGCCGTTCCAGGATGCCCCCGTGGAGATCTGGGGGCAGACGCGCGACGAATGGAAGCGGCGCGCATGAGTCACGTGACGCCCGCGCTATACACCACGCTGGCGGAGATCGTGCCGGAGCTGCATGTGCAGTGCCTTGATCCCTGGTGTCTGATCGGCAGCGCCGCGGCCTTGCTCGCTGGCGCTGACGTGGGCGTGGCCGACGTGGATGTGCTGACCTCGCGCGAGGACGCCGAACGCCTGATGGCATCGTGGAGCGAGCGGCGCGAGCACGTCTACGAGCCGGCAGGCGCCGAGCGCTTTCGCTCGCACTTCGCGCGTTTCCGTTTTCCCGGCATGCCCGTCGAGGTGATGGGCGGACTGGAGCTCAACCGGGGCGACGGCTGGAAACCGGTGCAGGCCGGGCGCCTGACGCTGGTGGGCCTGAACGGGCTCGCCGTACCCGTGCCGTCCATCGAAGACCAGATTCGCATCCTCGAAAGTTTTGGACGCGAGAAGGATCACCAGCGGGCGACACTCTTGCGCAAGCTTTCCGGTTCGCCGCTGCGGATCGTGCCGTAACGCGACATGCTCACCCACCTGAATCGCCTCGCACACCATACTGGCGCGTGTGCCGCCACCCACCCAATAATCCCCTGATTGCCGCCCCGCGGCTGTTCGTTGACGAGACACCATGACCGCCATTCCGTACTCCCTCACCGGCCGCCACAAGGGTTTCAATCGCGCCGAGATCGTCGACCAGAACTTCACCGAGTTCGTGCAGCTCTGGCAGGGTGACGTGCACCAGCCGCGCGGTGACCATGCGCCGGTACTGCCGGGCAGCGCGCTCAATGCCCAGGGTTTCCGCGAGCTGCTCGAATCGCAGCTGATCAGTCGTCATCTCGACCTGATGGCGCGCGTGCTGCGCGTGCAGAACAAGGTGTTCTACACCATCGGTTCCAGTGGCCACGAGGGCAACGCCATGGTCGCGCGCCTCACGCGCCACACCGACCCGGCGTTCCTGCACTACCGCTCCGGCGGTTTCATGGCCGAGCGCTTCCGCAAGCTGCCGGGCATGGATCCAGTGATGGATTCGGCGCTGTCCTTCGCGGCCAGCATGGAAGATCCCGCCTCCGGTGGCCGCCACAAGGTGTGGGGCAGCAAGCCGCTCTGGGTGTTGCCGCAGACCTCCACCATCGCCTCGCACCTGCCGAAGGCGCTGGGTACGGCCGTCGCCATCGAACAGGCGCGCCGCATCGGCCACAAGCTGCCGATTCCGGAAGACAGCATCGCCATCTGCTCGTTCGGCGACGCCTCGTCCAACCATGCCACCGCGCAGACCGCGTTCAACGCTGCTGCCTGGACGGCCTACCAGAAGCTGCCCGCGCCCGTGCTCTACGTGTGCGAGGACAACGGCATCGGCATTTCGGTGAAGACGCCGAACGGCTGGGTGGCGAACAACTTCCGTCATCGCGCTGACCTTGATTACTTCTATGCCGACGGTCTGGATCTGGCGGATGGTTACGCCCAGGTGCAGGAGGCGGTGGAACACTGCCGCACCACGCGCCGCCCGACCTTCCTGCATCTGCGCACGACGCGCGTGATGGGCCATGCCGGCACCGATTTCGAAATCGAGTGGCGCAGCGTGGAGGAACTGTTCGCGGTGGAGGCATCCGACCCGCTGCTGCGCTCCGCGGAGATCGCGCTGTCGTCGGGCCTGTATACCAAGGAGTCGCTGCTCGCGCTGTACGAAGCCACGCGCAAGCGCTGCTTCGAAGCAGCCGAGGATGCCGATCGCCGCCCGCGCCTGACCTCGCTGGAGCAGGTGATGAAGCCGCTCGCGCCGTACACCCCGGCGGCGGTGAAGGCCGAAGCCGAACGGGCGGACTATCAGGATCGCCGCCTTGCCGCCTTCGGCAGCGAAGAAAAGCTGCCGGAAAACCAGCCGCCGCGCCATCTGGCCATCCAGATCGGTCAGGCGCTGCACGACATCATGGCGAAGTATCCCGAGTCGCTGCTGTTCGGCGAGGACGTGGCGCAGAAGGGCGGTGTGTACACCGTCACCAAGGGCCTGCAAAAGGCCTTCAAGGGCAGCCGCGTGTTCAACACGCTGCTGGATGAAACCATCATCCTCGGCCTGGCGCAGGGCTACGCCAACATGGGCATGCTGCCCCTGCCGGAGATCCAGTACCTGGCGTACTTCCACAACGCCTGCGACCAGATCCGTGGCGAGGCGGCATCGTTGCAGTTCTTCTCCAACGACCAGTACCGCAACCCCATGGTGATGCGCGTGGCCAGCCTGGGCTACCAGAAGGGTTTCGGCGGCCACTTCCACAACGACAACTCCATCACCGCACTGCGTGACATCCCGGGTCTCGTGGTGGGTTGTGCGAGCCGTGGCGACGACGCGGCAACCATGCTGCGCACGATGACCGCGCTGGCCAAGGTCGACGGGCGCGTGTGCGCTTACCTCGAACCCATCGCGCTGTACATGACCAAGGACCTGTACGAAGCCGGCGACGGCCAGTGGCAGTTCGCCTATCCCGCGCCGGGCGAGGCCATGACGCTGGGCGAAGGCCGCATCTACAACGAAGACGCCAACGATCTGGTCGTGTTCACCTTCGGCAATGGCGTGCCGATGTCGTTGCGCGCGGCGAAGACTATCGAGGCTGAACTCGGCTGGAAGGTGCGCGTGGTGGATCTGCGCTGGCTGGCGCCTCTGAACAATAACTTCATCGCCGCGCAGGCAAAGTCCGCCAAGCGCATCATCGTGCTGGACGAAGGTCGTCGCAGCGCCGGTGTGGGCGAGGGCATCATCACCGCCATCGTGGAAGGCGGCAGTGGCGCCACGCCGCTGGAGCGCGTGGTGGGTGCCGACACCTACACGCCGCTCGCCGGTGCGGCCTTGCTGGTGTTGCCGGGCGATGCCGACGTGGTGGCTGCAGCCCGCAAGCTGGCCTGACCGACAAGGGGCGGTGCCGCTGCCACGGCGCCGCCTCGCCTCCCTGGCGAGCCGGTGGGTGTGCGGCATCACCATTGGAGGTTTTCATGCAGCACCGCTTCATCATCACCTTGGGGTTGGTCGTGGCCTGCGCTGCGTGTTCGCAGCAACACGAAGGCCATGGGCCATCCACCGGCAGCACGCCACCACCCGCGACGGCATCGTCAAGCCCGGCTCTGGCAACAACCTCGGCCACGCCCAGCGGCCTGACCTATCTCTACGACCTGATGCAGCGCCCGGATTTCTCCACGGCGTTCGCGGCGCTGTCAGGCGCCGACCAGTTGCCGGCATGGGCAAAACAGGGCGGTGTGGCGACACCCGCGCAGCAGGTGGTGGTGGATGGACACACGCAGTTGCTGGCTACGGCCTGCAAACCGCATGACTGTCCTTCCGAGCGCATCCTGATTCTCTACGACGAGAGCACACACGCCATGTCGGGCCTGTTCGCGCGGCGCAAGCCCAATGCGGCGAACGACGCGGACAGCAACGATCCGGCCAACGACGACCTGATCTGGCTGGGCGCGCCGGATGAGGCTTCGAAGCAGTTGCTGCAGCACAAGCTGTATTCGCCGGATTGAGCCCCGGCTGTTTCCTGTGGGAGCGCACCCTGTGCGCGACTGCGCCCGCTTACCTGCTTCGGTGAGCGGTTATCGCGGGGCCAGTCGCGCACAGGGTGCGCTCCCACAAACAGCCTTCAGTGCCGGGATGCCCGCAGGCGCCACCACTCCGCACCACCGATGCACACCACCAGCCACGCCAGCCCGCTGACATAACCGGCCACCACGTCGCTGAAGTAGTGTACCTGCAGCACGATGCGGCTGAGGCCGATCACACCGGTCATCGCTACCGCCGCGGCGATGATCCAGCGATGCCAGCGGAGCGGCAGCAGGCGCAACAGCACGTAAGCGAGCATGCCGTAGAACACGATGGCACCGAAGGCGTGTCCGCTGGGAAAGCTCCAGCCGTGTTCAACCATGAAGCCGTGGTTGTTCAATGGGCGAGGGCGCTGGAACAACGCTTTCAGGCCACTGTTGAGGGGCACGATGCCGGCCATGGCGAGGGTCCAGCAGGTGGCCAGCCGCAGTTGCCGGCGCAGCAGCAGGGCGGCAAGGACCAGCACGGTTGCCGCGGCAACGGAGCCCAGGTCGCCCAGGTGGGACACCGCGGCGACCATTCGCAACACACCGGGCTGCATGCTGGCGTGCAGATCCTCCGCCAGTGTCTGGTCGAACGCAGGCAGCCAGCGCGTGGCTTCTTCCTTCAACGCGATCGCGATGGCGGCGAAGAGCAGGCACATCGATGCCAGCATCAGTACGGCGGTGAATCCGCGCAGTGCCGCCGGTTGGCCGCCTGCCGCCAGGATCTTCTCGCCGTACCGGCGATTCCATTGCCATGCCACGTCGCCCGTCGCCAAGGCAGCCACCAGCAACGCCGCCCAGACGGGCAGGGCATGGATGGCGATCCATTCGACCAGGTCGTTCATGCGTGCTCCTCGATGCAACGCTGCATGATCCGGGCTGCGGCGCGTGGCGTCGAGAGGCAGGGAAACGTGACTTTCAGTGCTGGATCAGGAACGCCTTTGCCACGATAGTTGGGCTCATTGCCTTGGCGGAGTCACTGAATGTTCCTGCGAACCCTTTCCCCGCGCGTCGCGGGTTGTTGTGCCCTGCTGTTCCTGACGGCGCCGGTCTGGGCCCAGACCGCGCCGGCCGCAGCGACGCCCGCGGCCGTGGCGAGCCCGGCACAGCCAGCGCTGCCGGGCCAACTGCAGGATTTCACCGGCTACGTGGACAGCGTACGCAAGCAGTTCGATGTACCGGGCATCGCCGTGGCCATCGTGAAGGACGGGAAGGTGGTGCTGGAGCAGGGCTATGGCCTGCGTGAGATGGGCAAAGCCGAACCGGTGGATGCGCGCACCCGCTTCGCCATCGCTTCCAACACCAAGGCGTTCACCGCCGCCGCGCTGCAGATGTTGGCGGAGGAAGGCAAGCTCAACATGGATGACCGGGTGATCGATCACCTGCCGTGGTTCCAGATGTCCGATCCGTACGTGACGCGCGAAATGCGCATTCGCGACCTGCTGGCGCATCGCAGCGGCCTGGGGCTTGGCGCGGGTGACCTGCTGTACTGGCCGCCCACCGCGTACTCCACCAAGGAGGTGGTGCAGCGCCTGCGCGACGTGCCGCTCGCCACCAGCTTCCGCAGCGCTTATGCCTACGACAACATCCTGTTCGCTGTCGCCACGCTGGTGATCGAGCAGGTGTCCGGCCAGAGCTACGCCGATTTCATCAGCCAGCGCATCTTCAAGCGCGTGGGCATGGACGAATCGCTGATCGACATGACCCAGCTCAAGCCGGGCATGGACGTGGCTACCGGCCATGCCAAGTTCAACTTCACCGAGTTGAAGCCGGTGCCTGCGATGGCCTGGTCGAACAACCCGGGCGCCGGCGGCATCTATGCCAGCGTGCACGACATGGCGAAGTGGATGAACGTGCAGCTCGCCGGCGGCACGCTGCCGGATGGCAAGCCGCTGTTCTCCACGGACAGCCAAAAGCAGATGTGGTCGATGCTCACGCCCATGAAGATCTCCGAGCCGCCGGTGCCGGAACTCAAGGCGACGCGCCCGAACTTCGCCGGCTACGGCGAAGGCTGGTTCCTGTCCGATTATCAGGGCCAGCGCCTGGTGTGGCACACCGGCGGCTGGCCGGGCATGGTGTCGCGCGTGACGCTGGTGCCCGAGCTCAAGCTCGGCGTGGTAGTGCTGACCAACCAGGAATCCGGCGCCGCGTTCAATGCCGTCACCTACCGCGTGCTGGACGCATACCTCGGCAAGGACAAGACCGACTGGGTGGCTGCGTATGCCGCTGCCGTGAAGAAGTCCGAAGGCAATGCCGACGACAGCTGGAAGAAACATGAGGCGGCGCGCGACAAGAGCGGCAAGCCCTCGCTGCCACTGTCGGGCTATGCAGGCACCTTCCGCGATCCGTGGTACGGCGACATCGTGGTGAGCCAGCAGGGCGGCAAGCTGCGCATGACGTTCGCCAAGACCGCGCAACTGGTCGGCACCATGACGCCGTGGCAGCACGACACCTTCATCGTGCGCTGGAACGACCGCTCGCTCAATGCCGATGCCTTCGTGAGCTATGCGCTGGATGCCGACGGCAAGATCCGCGATGTGCGCATGCAGCCGGTGTCGCCGATGACGGATTTCAGCTTCGATTTCCAGGATCTGCGCCTGTCGCCCGCCAAGGCGTCCGCCAAGCCCTGACCAATAGCAGGGGCACCAAGCGTGGGGCGCTGCCTATAGTGGCGGCGTCCCCACGATGGAGCGGTACCTCATGAAGCAATGGATGGCGGGACTGTTGTCCCTGTCGTTTTCGGCCGCGGGTGTCGCGGCTCCGGTCACCTGCGGTTATGGCGTGTATGGCGTTGCCGGCAAGCCGCCGGTGGTGATTTCCAATCCGACCTCCAAGGGCACCCAGGCGCCTGAGCGCTATACCTTCCTGGATGGCCGGCGCGGTGACGTGAATGGCGCCGATGCACCGGTACGCTGCGAACGTGGCGTGGTGAGCGTGCGGCAGGACGACGGGCAATACGCCGTGCAGCCCAAATGGGCGTTGCGCGAGACGCCCACGCGATTCAAGAGCCACGGCACCGAGCTTGCCGGCGTGCTGATCGAGCCGGCACAAACCAATGGCAAGCCGCCCCTGGTGGTATTCGTGCACGGCTCGGAAAAGACACCGGGCATCGGCGGTTATTACCCCTATATGTTCGCCGCGCAGGGACTGGCCGTCTTCGCGTACGACAAACGCGGGACCGGTGCCTCCGACGGCGACTACACGCAGCACTTTGAACTGCTGGCCGAGGACGCCGCCGCAGCGATGGAGCAGGCCCGCAAGCTGGCCGCCGGGCGCGTGTCGCGCACGGGCTTCTTCGGCGGTAGCCAGGGCGGCTGGGTGGCGCCCCGCGCGGCGGCCCTGTCGCACGCCGATTTCGTCGAGGTGGGTTTTGGCCTGGTGATGACGCCGCTGGAAGAAGACCAGCAGCAAGCCGTGGTGGAGATGCAGGAGAAGGGTTACGACGCGGCCGCCATTGCCCGCGTGCGTGAAGTCACCGACGCCACCGGTGCTGTGATGGCCTCGCACTTCACCTCCGGTTACGAGCAGCTCGCGGCCGTGAAGCGCAAGTTTGCCAACGAGCCCTGGCTGCACACCATCGAAGGCGAATACACCGGCGAGCTGCTGGCGGAGAACGAGGCGGACCTGCGCCGCACCGGCGCACCGCGCTATGACAACCTCAATATCGACTGGCATTACGACGCCATCGCGGCGATCCGCGCCCTGGGCATTCCGCAGCTGTGGGTGCTTGCGGGCGAAGACCGTGATGCACCCGAGGCGCTCACCAGCGAACGCCTGATGGCGCTGAAACGCGAAGGCAAGCCCATCGAACTCTACGTGTATCCGCATACCGATCACGGCATGTATGAGTTTGTGCAGGACAAGGACGGCACGCGGCACGTCACCCGCATCACGGACGGCTATTTCCGCCTGCTGGCCGACTGGATCCGGCAGCAGGACAAGCCGCCTTACGGCACGGGCGAGCGCATGCCGTGATGACCTGCCCCCGGGGCAGGGATGGACATTGGGGCCGAAAGCCCCGAATGTTTCGCCACCAGGGATGCTCTGATTTTGCTCGTCATCCCAGCGAAGGCTGGAATGACGAGCAAAAGCGCCGTTTGTTCAGACCGTCCCCAAGGGATAACCACTGGGAGGGGTCATGTCGTCATACCGACTGAAGTTCGGAGTCCTGCTGTGCCTGGGACTGGTCGTGGGCTGTGCGTCAGCCGACGGAGTCAGCGTCCGGCAACGTTTCCATGTCGATCTGGGTGTCGCTGGCACCGAGGTGGCCTCCGGGCGGCTGTTGGTGTTCGCCGAGCCCGCGGCCAAGGCCGAGGCAGATGCCGGGAAGGCCAAGGTGGCCGAGGTGGACTTCGACCCGCTCAGGCCCGACCAGGTGAGCGTGGCAGCGCGGGAAGCCGGGCGGCTGGTGGCTGGCAAGGGCGTAGACATCGATGCCGATGATCACGCCTATCCCGCTGCCTTTGCCCGCTTGCCTCCCGGCGACTACTACGTGCAGGCGGTGCTGGACACCAACCACAGCTACAACTACACCGGACGGGCCACCGGCGACCTGGTCAGCGAAGTCGTCAAGCTGCACCTGCCGTCGACGAACGTGCCGACACTGAAACTGGCCACGGTCGTGCCCGCACACGACGCCTGGGTGCTGCCGCCGTCGGCCCCACAGGCCATGCGTGATGCCTTGCCCGAGGCGCGCAGGCACGTGCAGGACCTCGACTTCACCAGCCCCGCACTCACCGCGTTCTGGGGGCGCCCCATCCACATGCGCGGGTTCGTGCTGTTGCCGCCGGGCTATGACGCCAAGGCCCGCACGACCTACCCGGTGGTGTATTTCACGCATGGTTTCGGCGGTGGCCTGGATCACTTCATCGGCGGCATGGCCAACACCTGGCTGGCGATGTCCAAGGGCGAGATGCCACCGATGATCTGGGTCTACCTCGACGAGTCGTCCCCCACCGGTACGCACGAGTTCGCCGACTCGGTGAACAACGGTCCGTGGGGCAAGGCGCTTACCGAGGAACTGATACCGCACTTGGAATCGATGTATCGCATGGACGCGAAGGCATCCGGCCGTTTCCTCAATGGCCATTCGTCCGGCGGCTGGGCCACGCTGTGGTTGCAGACGCGCTATCCGAAGGTATTCGGTGGCACCTGGTCCACCTCGCCCGATCCCAGCGACTTCCACGACTTCACCGGCATCGACCTCTACGCGCCGCACGCGAACGTGTACCGCAAGGCCGATGGTTCGTCCTATCCGCTGATCCGCGACAAGGGCAAGGTGCTCGCGACCTTCCAGCAGTTCGCGCAGGTCGAGCGGGTGCTCGGCAGTTACGGCGGGCAGATTGCCTCGTTCGAATGGGTGTTCTCCCCGCGCGGCAAGGATGGCCGTCCGCTGCCCATGTTCGATCGCGATACCGGCGAGGTGGATCCCGGCGTGGTCGACTACTGGCGTGACCACTACGACATCGCGCGCCGCCTGCAGGATCACTGGCCCGAACTTGCGCCCGACCTGGACGGCAAGATCCACCTGATCGTGGGAACGGCCGACACCTTCTACCTCGATGGCGCCGCGCACCGGTTGAAAGCGGTGCTCGATGGCCTGCACGCGCATTCGGACATCCGCTTCCTGCCCGACAAGACGCATTTCGATCTTTATGCCGTGGGCAACGATCGCTCGGCGCTGCTCAAGCAGATCGCGTGGGAGATGTACGCGGTGGCACGTCCGCAATCGAGCCTGAAGCGCGCTGCGGCACCCTAGCCTTAAGGCATAGGCTGTTAGTAAGAGCGGGGCCTCGCGGCCCCGTTTTTTTTGGGCGCCGGATCACATTGTCTCGATCCAACGGCCGCGAGTGTTCGGACGGCTGAACCGATCTCGCGAGAAACCTCACGAATCTCACGCAGGTCGCGGGCATGCCACGCGACGCCGCGCCTAAAGACCCTCTGCGCCACGCCGATAGCGCTCAACGCAGGGGAAGGAAACATCCAGGTTGCCGGTGATGCTCAAGCAGCGACGCGAGGGCACGTCACCGCCTGTCTGCGAGTCGCCGGGACATGGTTGGTCTCGCAGGGCAGCTAGCCGGACGGATCCTCCCCACGCGCCAATGTCACCGGGCCACCGCGTCCGTGTTCTTGCCAACGAGGGAGAGGGATCATGGGTAAAGAAACACCGGATATGCCGCTTGAGCCGCATGAGCTGCGCGCGGTCAACGAAGCGCTCCATCGCGTCCAGGCAGTGATCGAGTTCGATCTGAAAGGAAAGATCCTCACCGCCAACGACAATTTCCTCAATGCACTGGGCTACACGCTGGAGGACATCCGCGGCCAGCACCATCGCATCTTCTGCGAGCCGGCCTACGCGGCCAGCCCCGCGTACAAGAAGTTCTGGGAGAACCTGGCCAAGGGCATTCTCGATCGCGGCGAATACAAGCGCATCGCCGGCGACGGCCGGGAAGTGTGGATCAACGCATCGTATAACCCGGTCTTCGATGACAGCGGCAAGCCCTATAAGGTGGTGAAGTTCGCCACCGACGTCACCGCGAGCCGGCAGGAGAAGGCCGAGTTCCAGGGCAAGGTCGATGCCATCAACAAGGCCCAGGCCATGATCGAGTTTGATCTTGGCGGCCAGGTGCTGACGGCCAACCAGAACTTCCTCTCGGCCATGGGCTACGCGCTGGAAGAGATCCAGGGCCATCACCACCGCATGTTCTGCGAGGACAGCTACACGGCCAGTCCCGCCTACGCGGAATTCTGGGCCAAACTCAATCGCGGCGAATTCGATGCCGGCCGCTACAAGCGTCTGGGCAAGGGTGGTCGCGTGATCTGGATTCAGGCCAGCTACAACCCGATCTACGACGGCAACGGCCGCTTGTGCAAGGTGGTGAAGTTCGCCACCGATGTCACCGCGCAGGTGGAGCTGGAAGAAAGGGTGAAGCGCCGCGCCGCCGAAGACCAGCGCAAGGTGGAGGAACTGCTCAAGACCGTGCGCCGCGCGGCGGAAGGCGATCTCACCGGCGAAGTGTGCGTGGAAGGCAGCGATCCCATCGATCAGCTCGCGGACGGCATCCAGCAGATGATGGGCGACCTGCGCGCCGTGATCGGCAAGGTGGTCGATTCGGCGGGCGGGTTCTCCGGCAGCTCGCAGGAGATCGCCAGCCGGGCCAGCGCCGTCGCCAGTGGCGCACAGTTGCTGGGCGCCACCGTGGAAGAAATGAACGCGTCGATCGAAGAACTTACCGCGTCGATCAACTCCATCGCTACCAACTCGCGCAGCGCCGACCAGCTGGCCAAGGACACGCACCAGGAAGCCGAGCGCGGCGCCAAGGCCATTGCACGTTCCATCGAGGCGATGGACCTGATCAACAAGTCGTCCGAAGACATCAGCGAGATCATCAAGGTGATCGGCGAGATCGCCAGCCAGACCAACCTGCTGGCCTTCAACGCGGCCATCGAGGCGGCCCGCGCCGGCGAGCACGGCCTGGGCTTTTCGGTGGTCGCGGACGAAGTGCGCAAACTGGCCGAGCGCTCCTCGCAGGCCACCAAGGAAATCTCCAAGCTCATCAACGAGTCGGTGAAGCGCGTGGCGCAGGGCAGCGAGATCTCCAAGCAGGCGGGCGAGGCGTTCGAGAAGATCGTCGGCGGCGTCAGCCGCACCACCCAGGCCATCTCCGAGATCTCCTGCGGTGCGGACGAGCAGCTGGTGGCGGCGCGCGAAGTCAGCACGGCGATCCAGCAGGTGGCGGAAGAGACGGAGAAGTCGGCCGCGGCCTGCGACACCATCGCCCGTTCCACCACCTCGCTCACGCAGGGCGCCGAGGAGCTGAACCGGACCGTGCAACGCTTCGTGGTCTGAAGGAACGGCCATGGACATCGAGAACGAGATCGACGTCGCCACGCAGCGCGCCCTGCTGGACAAGGTTCACCGCCATACGGGCATCCATATGGCGGAGCGCAAATGGACATTGCTGCAGGGACGCCTGCGTCGCCGCCTGCAGGCGCTGGAGCTTGGCCGGTACCGCGACTACCTGGCGGTGCTGGACGAGCGGCCGGACGAAGTGAGCGCCTTCATCAACCTGGTGACCACCAACGAGACCTCGTTCTTCCGCACGCCTCGCATCTGGGACCACTTCTGGCAGCAGCTGCTGCCAGAGTGGTACCGGCAGCACCACGGCGCCACGCTGCAGCTGTGGTCCGCGGCCGCTTCCACCGGCGAGGAGGCTTACTCCATGGCCATGCTGTGCGAGGAGTTTCGCGAGCGGCATCCGGCGTTCAAATACCAGATCCTGGCCACCGACATCGCCAGCGACGTGCTTGCGGTGGGCAAGTCGGGGCACTACCAGGGCAAGAGCATCGAGGGGCTGCGGCGTGGCAGGCCCGAGTTGTTCGCGAAGTACTTTCAGGCCAGTGGTGGTGGCTATCTCGTGGCGCCGTCGTTGAGGGCCCATGTGGTGTTCCGCGAACACCATCTGCACCGGCGCCTGGATGGTGCCTCGCGCTTTGACATCACCTTGTTGCGCAACGTCCTGATCTATTTCGACGAACAGGGGCAGTGCAACGTGCTGGAGAACGTGCGTCGTGCGATGGCGCCGGCTGGCGTGCTGGTCATCGGCGAATCGGAGTCGTTGACGCGGCTCAATGTCGGCTTTGATTTCGAGCTGCCGTTGATCTATCGGCGTCAGGAGCGCGTGCATGCCTGACGGGCAGGACATCCAGGTGCGCATGTGCGAGGCAAGGCTGGGCAGCGGCAACGACGTGCTGCGCGCCATCCTCGGCTCGTGCGTGGGCATTGGCCTGCTCTGGCGTCGACGGGGGATCTACGGCATGGCTCATTGCCTGTTGCCGGAGTCGCCGCACGCGGCGCCGCTGGAAGGTGCCAAGTACGTGACCGGCGCCATGCCGACCTTGATGTCCATGATGGGCCTGGAACGCAAGTGCCAGGATGAAGTGGAAGCGGTCATCGCGGGCGGTGCCTGCATGGTTCAGCACATCACCATACCGCGCCACGGTTTGATCGGTGAGCAGAATGCGCGCATGGCGCAGCGCCTGCTTGCCGAAACAAGGATCAGGGTCGTGCACGTCGACGTGGGCGGTGAGAGTGGCCGCCAGCTCGTGATCGACTGCGCGCAACACCAATTCGCGGTCCGCACGATTGGCCGCACGACGTGAACCGGAGCATTGCCATGGAATCCTCCAACGCTTCACCTGCCCGGCAGGACGCTACCGAGATGTTCGGTTCGTTCCACCTGGGCGACACCGAGCTGGTGCTTCCCGTTGCGTCCGTGCAGGAGGTGGTGAACTACCCCTCCGTCGTCACGCAGGTGCCGCTTGGGCCGTCCTACCTGTTGGGCCTTTTCAACCTGCGTGGCCGGTTGATACCCATCATCCATCTCGGCCAGCTACTGCAGCTGCCCGATCGCGGAGCGCACCACGTGGCGAAGATCGCCATCGTCGAATTCCGGCAGGGCCGCGTCGGCCTGCTGTTCGACGCGACCGGCGAAATCCTGCGCATTCCCGCGGAGCAGAAGGTGATGTTCAGCGAGGGCGAAGGCGGCTCGTCGATGATCGGCGGCGCGTTGAAGCTCGACGGCGGCAACCGCATCCTGCAGATCCTCAACGTGGACGCCCTGCATCGGCTGCGCGACATGCCGATGCCCAAGGGCGATGCCGCGGCATCGGAGCCAGCCCGCCAGCGCGCGGTGCTGGGTCAGCGCCGCCAGGGGGTGTCGTTCCGCGTGGCCGACGCACGCCTCGCGCTGCCCATGGGGGCCATTCACGAGATCATCCGCGTACCGGAACTGCTCACCTCGGTGCTCGCCAGCGAGTTGTGCCTGGGCATGCTCAACTTGCGTGGCAATACGGTGCCGGTCGTGGACTTCGCCCGCTTCCTTGGCCTGTCTGGTGCGGCCGCGGCCACGATGGCGCCGGGCGATTTCGAAGACCCGCGACGCATCGTGGTGCTCCGCCAGAAGGACATGGATTTTGGCCTGCTGGTGGACGATGTCGAAAGCATCGTCGGTTACCGTGACGAGGAGTTGCTGGCCATACCGTCGCTGTGCGCCGAGCGTCCGCAGCTGTTCACGGGGTGCATCAGCCGCGAGGATACGCCGGACATCCTGCTGATCGACGAAACGGCACTGTTGAGCGATGCGATCGTGGCCGACCTGACGCGCGGCCACCGCGAACTGTACGCGGTGGAGTCCTCCGCGGAACGGGGGCAGGGCAAGCGCCGCAGTGGCGCGCGCGAAACCTACGTGACGTTCCGGCTCGACCAGCTGATGGGCATGCGCATCGACCAGTTGCGTGAGGTCATCGATTTTCCGCCGGACGTGATGCAGCCACCGGGAGCGCCCGACTACGTGCGGGGCATCCTCAACCTGCGGCGCAAGCTGGTCACCATCATCGACATGCGCGCGCTCTACGGCATGAAGGGATACGACAACCTGCAGGCCGCCAAGGTACTGGTGGTGGAGAACGACGAAGAGAAGTTTGGCCTGGTGGTGGACGCCATCGAGAACATCGTGACCATCGATGCCGCGGACAAGATCGGCGTGCCGGGCGTGTTGCGCAACCAGATCGACCGCTCGCTGCGCGACGATATGCGCGAGGTGGTGGAGCTGGCCGACCAGCGCACGCTGCTCCTGCTTGACGCCTCGCCGCTGAAGGCGCGCCTGGGCGGCATGGCGGTGCATTGAGCGATGGGGGCCTGTCTACGCTATTCGCGTGGCTCTCGCCGGCAGCTTTCACCCTCCAGGCAGGGTAAGGCGAGGGTACGCGAATAGCGTTGAGAGGCTCCAGGTTGGGATGTCCCCTGGTTTTGCGCAAGCGCGGCGAGGGTTGGCCAGGGATGGCACTTCCGGGGAATGGCGAAGTACGACGAAGGCGGTTCGCCGGCGAGGCCGAACGCTGCTTCAACGCATGAACTTGCGTCGTGGCGATGCGTCGATTTTGCGAGCGGATTCACCCATCGTGCATCGTTGCGAAACTCATCATGGCGCCGCCGTGGAAAAGTGCGCCAGGGGGCGTGCCCTGACCCACGGCGTGACCCGATGGAGAGTTCGCATGAAGAAGACCCTGTTCGCACTGATGCTTGGCGCGGTGATGGTTTCGACCACCGTTGCCGCCGCGCCGTTTCAGTACGACGACCATGACCGCCAGGATCATGACCGCTACTACGATCATGGCCATGATCGCGACCACGACCATGACCGCGGCGACCACGATCACGACCGTGACCATGACCGCGACCGTGATCATGGGCGTGACTGGGACCACGACCACGACCGCCGTGACTACGTGATCGTGCACGATCGCGGCAACCACGAGGGCTGGTACCACCGCGGTGGCTACGTTCCCGCCGAGTACTACCGCGACCAGCGCTACTACGTGGATTACCGCGCGTACCGCCTGGCGCCGCCGCCGCCGGACCATGTGTGGGTGCGCAGCGACACCGGCGACTTCCTGCTGGTCGCCGTCGCTACCGGCATCATTGCCGACCTGGTGATCAACCACTGATGAGTGCTCAGGGCCGCGTGACGCGTAATGCGTCACGCGGCCTGTTTCGCAGGTTTTTACGGAATGGCATCACGCCAGATGAACGAGGTTTGAGGCAGCGTGATGAAGCGTCATGCGTCTGGCGCATAGTGTTCACACAGGCGCCACGGCGCTTGAAGGACGTCACGCCATCGCGGTGAATCCGCGATGGCGGCTGGCGAGGGCAGGGGGACATGTTCCGCCGCGCGGGATAGGTTTCCCATGGGGCAGGCGAAATCGTACGGGAGGGATCGAAGATGAAGTCCTATGGTTTGATGGCAATCATGCTCGCGGGTCTGTTGGCCGGACCGGCCGTCTATGCACAGCAGTCCGCCGCGCCGGCAGGCTCGACGGGGCAGTGCAAGGACGGGAGCTACACGAACCACGCCACCAAGAAGGGTGCCTGCTCGGGTCACCAGGGCGTCAAGGAGTGGTACACCGCGGCGGCGACCGCCGCACCGGCCGCAGCGCCTGCAGCCGCTCCGGCAGCAGCCGCGCCGGCAGCCGCAGCTCCTGCAGCGGCGCCCGCTCCGGCGGCTGCACCTGCCAGCAAGAGCGCCAAGGCGGCGGGCAATGAGCCGCCGGCAACCGCCGCGCCGGGCGGTGGCCCGGGCTTGGTGTGGGTGAACAACAGCAGCAAGGTCTATCACTGCCAGGGTGACAAGTGGTACGGCAAGACCAAGGCCGGCTCGTACATGAGCGAAGCCGACGCCAAGGCCAAGGGTTACCACGCGGACCACGGCAAGACGTGTACGCCGTAACGCCTGCCGCATGAAGAAAAGGCCCGCGCAAGCGGGCCTTTTTTATTGGGCACTCTTTTATCGGGCCATCTTCTATCGGGCATGCCCCACTGGGCGCGGTTCAATCCAGTCGCTTGTGGAACAGCCGGATGGCCAGCGTCAGCATGATCGCGATGAAGGCGAGCAGCGCGACGCCATCCTGCCAAAGGTCGCCCAGGTCGGCGCCGCGCAGCATGATGCCGCGAATCAGCCGTATGAAGTGCGTCAACGGCAGTGCCTCAGAAACCCACTGCGCCGGCACCGGCATGCCTGCGTACGGGAACATGAAGCCCGACAGCAGGATGGATGGCAGGAACACGAAGAACGTCATCTGCATCGCCTGGAACTGCGAGCGCGCGCGGGTGGAGATGAGCAGGCCCAGCGACAGGTTGGCAAGGATCAGCAACACCGAGGCGAGGTAGACGTCCCACAGGCTGCCGCGCAAGGGCACGCGGAACAGCCATAGCCCCAACAACAACACCAGCGTGGTCTGCACCAGCCCGATGGCGGCATAGGGAAGCACCTTGCCGATCATCAGTTCCGTGCGGCTCACCGGTGTGGTGATCAGCAACTCCATGTTGCCCCGTTCGGTTTCGCGCACGATGGCCACGGCCGTGAACAGCACCATGGTCATGGTCAGGATGACGCCGATGAGACCGGGCACGATGTTGACCGGCGAACGCCGTTCCGGGTTGTAGAAGCTCACCACGCTGATCGGCGTCTGCGCCGGTGCATGGAAATCGGACGGCTGGTCGAGCGAATACTGCGTCAGTTGCGCCGCGGCCGACTGCACCACGTTGTCGCTGCCGTCGACCATCACCTGGATGGCCTCGCGGCCGTCCAGCTTGCGGCGTTCGAAATCGGGAGGAACGGCAATACCCACGCTGATGCGACCTTCGCGCAACAGGTCCACCAGCTGCTGGGGCGATTGTGCGCTGGCCTTGATCTCGATGACGCCGCTGGCCAGCAGATCCTGCACGGCAGCGCGCGAACCGGAGGTCTGTGCCTGGTCCACCACGGCAGCCGGCAGGTAGCGCAGGTTGAGGTTGATCGCGTAGCCGAACAGCAGCAGCTGCATGACCGGCATACCCATGATCATGGCCAGCGTCACGCGGTCGCGCCGGAGCTGGCGCAGTTCCTTCACCATGATGGCCAGTAGCCGCCGGAGATTCATGCTGCCCGCTCCTCGCCCTGTCCAGGGTTGCGCGTGGCCACTACGAATACATCTTCGAGATTCGGCGGCACGGTATGGACGTCCGTGCTGGCGTCCACACCGTCCAGGCTGTGGCGAAACGCTTCCAGCGAAACGTCGTCCCGTCGCATGAGGACGCGCAGTTCGTTGCCGATCTGCGCCACGCTCAACACGTCCGGATGGCTATCCAGCGCCGCCTTCACGCGTCGCGGCGAGTCGGCGTGTACGACGAAGGTGCGGCCACGCAGCTTTTCGGTAAGCTCCTTGGGCTGGCCGTCGGCCACCAGGTTGCCGTTGTCGAGGATGGCGAGGCGGTGGCAGCGCTCGGCCTCGTCCATGTAATGCGTGGAGACGAGGATGGTGGTTCCCGCATCGGCGAGTTCAAAGAGTTTCTCCCAGAAGTCGCGTCGCGATTCCGGGTCGACCGCACTGGTTGGCTCGTCCAGTAACAGCAGTTCGGGCTTGTGCACGATGGCGCCGGCCAGCGCCAGGCGCTGCTTCTGGCCGCCACTCATGGTGCCGGCGAGCTGTTCTTCGCGGTCGTTCAGGCGATAGCGCCTGAGCAGTTCGTCCACGCGCAGGCGGGTGTCGTGGCGCGACAGGCCCTGCACGGTGGCGAGGAACTCCAGGTTCTGCCGCACCGACAGGTCGTCGAACAACGAGAATTTCTGCGTCATGTAGCCGATGCGCCGCTTCAGGGCCTCGGCCTGCCGCGGAATCGCCAGCCCCAAGACGTCGATCTCGCCCGCGCCCGGCGTGAGCAGTCCGCACAGCATGCGGATGGTGGTCGACTTGCCCGAGCCATTGGGTCCGAGGAACCCGTAGACGCAGGCGCGGGGGACATCGAGGTCCACCTTGTTCACCGCGACCAGCGCGCCGAAGCGCTTGGTCAACCCCCGTGCATGGATGGCCGTGTCAGTCATGGACGTGCTTGCCGGGAAATTCGGCGGCCACCGGGAAGCCTTGTGGAAGCTCGCGCGCATCCGTGCCCAGGGCGATTTCGGCGAGATAGCTGAGCCGCGTGGCGTCGTCACCATTCAACGCGTAGTAGGGCGTGAAGGTCGGCTCGCT
This sequence comes from Dyella japonica A8, assembly GCF_000725385.1. Classification (NCBI taxonomy): domain Bacteria; kingdom Pseudomonadati; phylum Pseudomonadota; class Gammaproteobacteria; order Lysobacterales; family Rhodanobacteraceae; genus Dyella; species Dyella japonica. Next base: position 2,479,650 of record NZ_CP008884.1, read on the forward strand.
GCGGATCATGCGGACCTTGCCGCGGAACTGCCGCTTGCCGTCGTGCAGGGTGACGATGGCTTCGTCGCCCACCTGGATCGAAGGGCGCAGCGCCGCGGGCACGTAGACGCGCGCGTAGGGCGTGTCACTGGCCAGCAGGATGACCAGTGGCGTGCCCGGTTGCGCCTGGTCGCCCAGCTTGTAAGGCAGGCTGTCCACGCGCACGTCGCGCGGCGCGGTCAGGTCGAGCTTTTCCAGGTCGACCGCGCGCGATGCGGCGTTGGCGCCTGCCGCGGCGACAAGGGCGCGTGCCTGCGCGATGTCTTCCACGCGCGAGCCGTTGATGAGCTGGTCCAGCGCCGCGCGATCGGCGGCCACGGCGGCATCGGCGTTGCCTGCCGATGCCTTCGCGTGGTCCAGGTCCGCTGCCGAGATGTAGCGTTGCAGCGACAGCGCGGCCAGCCGCTGGTAGTAGGCGTTGGCATCCCGTGCCTGCGCCTGTGCACCGGCGAGGTTGGAGCGCGCCTGGCGGATTTGCTCTTCGCGTGGACCGCGCTCGAGTTCCAGCAGCGCTTGCTGCTGTTGCTTCAGGTCGGCGCGTGCGTTGTCCAGCGCGGCCTGCGTGCGAGTGGTTTCCAGCTGCATGATGCGCGTGCCGGCCGGCACGTATTGCCCCTCGCGCACGTCGATGGCCACGATGTGCTCGGCCGCCGGCGCGGGCAGGGTGATGCGGTCGAATTCCACCGTTCCCAATACCTGGGGCGGCGCGGGATGGCAGCCGGCCAGCGCGAGTGAACAGGCGGCCAGTGCGGCGTGGAAGCGGCGCTCAGTTTTCATGACGGGGCTCCATGCCATGGCCAAGCAGCGCGAGTGCATGCCGCGCGAGTACGTCGGTGTTGAGATCGGCTTGGAAGATCTGCCGCCAGATCGGCGCGCCGGCGGCCGGGAACATGGTGAGCCCGATCAGGGAGACCACCAGCAGGCGCGGATCGAGCGACGGGTTGAGCTGCCCCTGGCGTTGCGCCTCGGCGAAGCGGCCCGCGAGGAATCGCGGCAGGTCGGGCCCGATGCGCGTGAGCAGCACATCGCGCAGTGCGCCACCTTCGCACAGCACCTCGCGCACCCAGAGGGAAGGGAGCCACGGGTTGGCGTCGACGACGCCCAGCATGCCTTTGACAAAGCGCGTGACCAGGTCGTTCACGTCGTCGCCGGCACCGGCGATGCCCTCGCGCAGCTGCATGATCGCCGGCATCAGCCGCTCCTCGAAGATCGCATCGCGCAGGGCGAGCTTGCTGCCGAAGTAGTAGTTGAGCATGGCGGGCGTCACGCCGGCCTGGGCGGCGATGCCACGCAGCGAGGTGGCCGCGATGCCATCGCGGACGAAACAGGCGAGTGCCGCCTCGACCAGCGTGGCGCGCAGGTCAGGACTGTCGGTGCCGGGGCGGCCGGGGGCGCGGCGTGGCTGGCGGGCGTGGCTGGGGCGGATGGGCTTGGTCATGGCCCATATAATTAATCATATGTTTAATTAATTTCAAGTCATTGACGGGTGGTGGTTCTGTTGGGGCACAAAAAAGGCCGGCACGGGGCCGGCCTGATGGGGCAGGAGGCGGGGCGGTCAGCCGTTGGGTACCACCGGCAGGCTGATCGAGCTTGCCGTGCCCGGCGTGTGCCACACGCGTTGCGTGGCCTTCTGATAGTCCGCCGGCTTTGCATCGAAGATGTTCGGCACGAAGGTCTGCGGGTTGCGGTCGTACAGCGGGAACAGGCTGGACTGCACCTGCACCATGATGCGGTGGCCCGGCTGGAACACATGGTTGGTGGTCGGCAGGCCGAAGCTGTACAGCAACGGCTGGTCCGGCGTGAGCGCTGCGGGATGCTCGAAGCTGGTGCGGTAGCGGCCGCGGAAGATATCCAGCGACACGGCCAGTTCGTAGCCGCCCATCTCCGGATTGGACGGCACCGTGTCCGGATACACGTCGATCAGCTTCACCACCCAGTCGCTGTCGGTGCCGCTGGTGGAGGCATACAGGTTCACCTCCGGGGCGCCGCCGATGTGCACCGGTGCGGTGAGCGGCTCGGTCACGTAGGTGAGGACGTCCGGACGTCCATCCGCGAAACGCTGGTCGTTGACCAGCCAACGTGTCCACGCATCGTGGTCGGCGAAATGCACCGGGCGCGGCTGGTAGGGCACGGGCTTGGCGGGGTCGGAGACGTATTCGTCGTACTTCGCACTATCCGCGGCAGGGGCGTTGAACGACAGCGAGCCGTTGGCGCCGAGGTAGAGCGCCCTGGGCTTGTGGGCGCAGCCCTTGTCGCAGCTCAGCGGCCACGACTTGTAGCGGTCCCAATGGTTTTCGCCGGTGTTGTAGATCAGCACGGGCGGCGTGTTCGCCTTGGGTGCACCTGCCACCAGGTACTGGTCGAAGAACGGCTTGAGCACGTCGCGACGGAACTGCAGGGCGGTGTCGCCATCCCATTGCAGCGGACCGAGTGCGCGGCCGTCGTAGTTCACCTGGCTGTGGCGCCACGGGCCCATCACGAGGAAGTTCTTGTCGTTGCCCTTGTCCTTGGGCTCGGTGGCCTCGTAGCTGTGGATGGCGCCCCACATGTCTTCCTGGTCCCACAGGCCCTGCAGCCACATGGTGGGCACGCTCAGAGGCTGCTGCGCCATGATCTTGTCCAGCGCCTGGCCTTGCCAGAACGCGTCGTAGGCCGGGTGCTCGTCGAGCTTGCGCCAGAACGCCAGCTGTTCCAGGCCATGCGCGCGCGCGTAGTCACCGGCGGAGCCGGCGTTGAGGAAGTTGCTGTAGTCGTCGTAGCCCACGCGTGGCACGCCGCCGCCTTTGCCCTTCTGCGCGGTCTGGCCGTGGATGTAGTCGAAGTTGGTCTGGCGGAACGCGCCGTAGTGGAACCAGTCGTCGCCCATCCAGCCGTCCACCATGGGGCTTTCCGGCGCGGCGACCTTGAGCGCCGGGTGGGGATGGATCAGCGCCATCACCACCGTGAAGCCTTCATACGAGGAGCCGAGCATGCCCACGCGGCCGTTCGATTCGGGCAGGTTCTTCACCAGCCAGTCGATGGTGTCGTACGCGTCGGTGGAGTGGTCCACGTCGCTCGAGTTGAGCGGGCCGCGCAGCGGGCGCGTCATCACGTACTCGCCCTCCGAGCCGTACTTGCCACGCACGTCCTGGAACACGCGGATATAGCCGCTATGCACGAACACCTCGTCGCCCTGCGGCAGGGTGGCGTCCATGTGTGGCGAGACGAAGCGTTCGGTGCGGCCGCTGGCGTCGTATGGCGTGCGCGTCAGCAGGATGGGTGCGTTGTGGGCGCCCTTGGGAATCACGATCACGGTGTGCAGCTTCACGCCATCGCGCATGGGGATCATCACCTCGCGCTTCACATAGTCGTAGCCGGCGGTATCGGCGACGAAGGCTTTCTGCGGCACGTCCGGGGTCAGTGGCGTCGTTTGCGCGTGGGCGAGGGCGGCGCTGAAGCAGGCGAGCGTGGCGAAGGCAAGCAAGGTGCGGCGGCTGGGCATGGATCCTCCAGGCGGCCGGCGTGAGGCCGGCGCGGTGAGCGAAGCGGAAGGGTGGTCGGGGATTGACTGTAAGCGAGCTGTCATCGTCCTCCCAGCATGACTTCCTGCCTATAAGGGCGGCACGCGCGCGAATGCGCAAGAATGGGAACGCGGCCACGGTTTGCGCCGGCCACACTGGCCGTCACCACACCAGGAAGCCCGGCCATGAAAGCCAACACGCGACAGGATTACCTGCGACGCATCGACCGCGTCGTCGCCGTGCTGCAGTCCGCCGTGGCGCAGGGCGATGCGTTGCCCGATCTGGCGCAACTGGCCGAGGCGGCGCATCTGTCGCCGTTCCATTTCCACCGCATCTATCGGGCGCTGTCGGGCGAGACCGTGGGGCAGACCGTCGCGCGCCTCCGTCTGCTGCGTGCCTTGCAGCTATTGGCTGAACCGGAAGAACGCGTCACGGAGGCCGCGCTGGCCGTAGGTTACGAGACACCGCAAGCCTTCGCCCGCGTGTTCCGGCAGGCGTTCGACGCGACGCCGAGCGAGCTGCGCGGGAAGCAGGCGCTGTTACAGGCGGCGATGCAGCGGCTGCGTGGTCCGGCGCCACGCGATGACGCGGGCGAGCCTGCCCTGAGGGTAGAGGTGGTGTCGGTGGAGCCGTTCCGCGTGGTGGCGACCCGCTACGTGGGCGATCATCGCGACCTGGACCAGGCGTATGGACGGCTGTTCGCATGGGCCGCCGACCATGGGTTGCTCGAACGCATGCGCAGCCTCTACGGCGTGCCGCACGACGGTGGGCCGGATGCCGCCCTCGACGAGGGCGCGTTTGACTGCGCCCTGGCCTTCGAGGGTGGCGACGTAGCGGCCGATGGCGACACCTTTGCGTTGCAGCTGGGCGGCGGGCTGTGGGCACGCTGGCGCCACGTGGGCTCCTACGATCGGCTTGGCGTGCTGACCGACCGGCTCATTGCCCGCTGGCTGCCGGACAGCGGCTACCAGCTGCGTGACGCCTTGCCGTTCCGGCAGTTCATGGACGATCCGGAGGTCGTGCCGGAGGCCGCGCTGCGTGCGGATATTTACCTGCCCGTCGCGCCTTGTTGAGCCGGCGCCTCAATGGCCGTGTTCGGCCCACGGGTCGTAACTGCCGAACGACCACAGGTGACCTTCCAGGTCGCGGCAGCTGTAGCCAGCGCCGCCGTAATCCTTCTCGGCATAGTCGTCGACAATGACGGCGCCGGCGGCCTTCGCCTGTTCGTAGTGGGCCTTGCAGTCCGTGACGACGACATAAGGGCATTGCGTCTCCCGGCCGTCAGTCTGATCGGGCTGGATCAGGCGCTCACCGAACGCGTTATCGCGAACCGAACCCAGCATCAGCATGCCGCTGCCATGGGTGAGCTGCGCGTGCGCCACGCCACCCTGATCGTCGTCATAGACCGCGTGTTTCTGGAAACCGAAGGCCTGGCATAGCCAGGCGATGGCGGCATGCGCGTCGCGATAGCGCAGGCCGGGGATGATGGTGCTGCCGGAAACGCGAGAGGTGCTCATGGCGGTGCTCCTTGATGGACGGTGCCCAGCCTAGCCCTTCCATGGATATTGTCTTGTGGATTTTCCTAGTGGGCAGGGAGCTCGGACTGTGTTGGCCTTGCACGAGCCCGTTCACCATTTCCCTCAGGTCACAAATTTCCTCACCGTCATTCCCGCGAAAGCGGGAATCCAGTGCCTTTTCCCGTTGCGCTCAAAGCTTAAAGGCACTGGATTCCCGCTTTCGCGGGAATGACGGTGAGGGGGCGGGGTGCCAAGGCAAGATCTTGAACAGGCGCAGGGATCGTTGACAGACTCCAAGGAATCACAATGGATTCACCGGCCCGGATGCCATGCTTCAACTCCCCGCTTCATTCAACCTTCGGGAGCAAAGGCATGAGCAAGATCCGTGTGGCCGTCCTGGTCGGCAGCCTGCGCAAGGACTCCTTCAACCGTCACCTGGCCCGCGCCGTGGAACGGCTCGCGCCGGATGATTTCAGTTTCGATCACGTGCGTATCGACAACCTGCCGCTATACAACCAGGATTTCGATGCGGACTACCCCGCGGAGGGCAAGCGCATCAAGGACGAGATCGCCGCGGCGGACGCCTTGCTGTTCGTGACGCCGGAATACAACCGGTCCATTCCCGGCGTGCTCAAGAACGCCATCGACATTGCGTCGCGTCCCTGGGGTACCAACTCGTTCGCCGGCAAGCCGGCTGCGGTGATCGGCATTTCCGTGGGCGCGACCGGCACGGCGCTGTCGCAGCAGCATCTGCGCAACGTGCTTTCGTACCTCGACGTACCCGTGCTGCCGCAGCCAGAGGTTTTCATCCAGAACAAGGAAGGCCTGATCGATCCCGATGGCAAGATTGGCAACGAAGGTACGCAGAAGTTCCTGCAGGGCTTCGTGGATCGGTACGTGAGCTGGGTGAAGCTGCACCTGCGGCGCTAAGCGGTCGCATCGAAACGATGGTGGGAGCGCACCCTGTGCGCGACGGTGGCCTTGCAGCGCTGAAGCACCGCCGGGCAGTCGCGCACAGGGTGCGCTCCCACAGGTTTTTTAGCCGGCCTTAGGCCTCGGCGCCCGTCGCCCCCGACCCGCACAGCTTCTCCAGCATCTGCACCTGCACGTTGCGCACGGTCTGGTTGGCCCCCGGGCGGCTGCGCGTATAGCGGCCGTCGGCGTGCAGCAGCCAGGCGCTGGAGTTGTCGGTGAGGTAGAGCTCCAGTTCCTTTTTCAGGCGGTTCTGCAGCTTCTTGCCTTCCACCGGGAAGCCGGTTTCCACGCGGCGGTCCAGGTTGCGTTCCATCAGGTCCGCGCTGGCGAGGTAGAACTGTTCCTCGCCGTTGTTAAGGAACCAGTACACGCGGCTGTGCTCCAGGAAGCGGCCGACGATGGAGCGCACGCGGATGTTGTGCGACACACCGGGCACGCCGGGGCGCAGGCAGCACATGCCGCGCACGATCAGGTCCACCTTTACCCCGGCCATGCTGGCCTTGTAGAGCGCACGGATCATCTTGGCATCGGTGACGGCGTTGGCCTTGATGATGATCTGCGCGGGCCTGCCGGCCGTGGCATGCGCGGTCTCGCGGTTGATCATTTCCAGCAGGGTCTTTTTCAGCGTGAACGGCGCATGCAGCAACCGCTTCATCTGCAGCAGCTTGCCCATGCCGGTGAGCTGGCTGAAGAGCTTGTGCACGTCCTCGCACAGCGCCTGGTCGGAGGTGAGCAGGCTGTAGTCGGTGTACAGACGTGCGTTGCCGGTGTGGTAGTTGCCGGTGCCAAGGTGGGCGTAGCGCACCAGTTCCTCGCCTTCGCGGCGCTGGATCAACATGAGCTTGGCGTGCGTCTTCACGCCCACCACGCCGTAGATGACCATGGCGCCGGCCTGTTGCAGGCGCGAGGCCAGTGTGAGGTTGGATTCCTCATCGAAACGCGCGCGCAGCTCGATCACCACGGTGACCTCCTTGCCTGCGCGCGCGGCGTCCACCAGCGCGTCGACGATCTCGGAGTTGGCGCCGCTGCGGTACAGCGTCTGCTTGATCGCCAGCACGCTCGGATCCTTCGCCGCCTGGTGCAGCAGGTCCACCACCGGCGCGAACGATTCGTAGGGATGCAGCAGCAGCACGTCCTGGCGGCCGATCACCTGGAACAGGTCCTCGGCCTTCTTCAGTGCCTTGGGAATGGACGGCGTGAACGGCGGGTACTGCAGTTCGGGGCGCAGGGTCTTGGTGATCAGGCCGAACAGGCGCGCCAGGTTCACCGGGCCGTTCACCTCATACATCTCGGCGGCGGTGAGGCCGAACTGCTTCAGCAGGTAGTCGGTGAGTTCCTGCGGGCAGTTGTCGGCCACTTCCAGGCGCACGGCATCGCCGAAGCGGCGCGAATACAGCTCGCCGCGCAAGGCGCGGGCGAGATCTTCCACGTCTTCCGGGTCGATGGTGAGGTCGGCGTTGCGGGTCAGGCGGAACTGGTAGCAACCGCGCACGGACATGCCGGGGAAGAGTTCCTCGGCATGCGCGTGGATGATGGAGGAGAGCAGCACGAAGTTCTCGCCGCCCTCGCACACGTCGTCCGGCAGGCGGATCAGGCGTGGCAGCACGCGCGGCGCCGGCACGATGGCCAGGCCCGAGTCGCGGCCGAACGCATCGGTGCCTTCCAGCTGCACGATGAAGTTCAGGCTCTTGTTGACCAGCAGCGGAAACGGATGGGTGGGATCCAGGCCGATGGGCGTGACCAGCGGCGCAACTTCATGGCGGAAGTAGCGGCGCACCCACATCTTCTGTTTGTTCGACCACTCGTTGCGACGCACGATGCGGATGCCGTGCCGCGCCAGTTCCGGCAGGATCTTGTCGTTGAGGATGACGTACTGGCGCTCGATCTGCTTGTGCGTGATCTCGCTGATCTCGGCGAGCGCCTTGCGCGGCGCCACGCCGTCGGAACCGACGATCTCGTGGTCGAACGCGATCTGGCTCTTCAGGCCCGCCACGCGGATCTCGAAGAACTCGTCCATGTTGCTGGAGAAGATCAGCAGGAACTTCAGGCGCTCCAGGATCGGCTTGCTTTCATCCAGTGCCTGTTCCAGCACGCGGATGTTGAACTGCAGCTGCGAGAGTTCGCGGTTGATGTAGAGGGACGGGTCGTTCAGGTCCGGAGCGGCAGGAGGGCTCGGCACGTCGGCTACCGCGGCGACGGGGCTGATGGTTTCGGTGACACGCTCTGCGCTGGGTCGGGCGATATCGGTACTCATCGGTTCACCGTTCGATGGGCGGGCGCGAGGGGAGCCGCGCTGATCCGCAAAGAATCATAGTAAGGCCCTGATCACGACCGGGCCATGGCAAGACAACACGATATCGCGCCGTCACATGCCGGACATATTGCAGGTCGCTCCTGACGACTCCATGACATTGCATACACGTATGTCATGGTGCCGTGACGTGGCGCGGGCCTCCACGCTTTCATGCAGTCGATGAGGCGAGGTAGCGGCTGGGCGCCATGCCGAGCACGCGCCGGAACGCCGCGGTGAAGGCACTGGGGTTGCCATAGCCAAGGTCCACCGCCACCTGCGTGATCGCCTCGCCGTTGCCCAGCCGCGTCAGCGCTGACAACAGGCAGGCCTGTTGTCGCCACGCGGTGAAGCTCATGCCGGTTTCCTCGCGGAACGTGCGCGTGAAATGGCGGCGGCTCATGCCGGCGCGTCGAGCCATGTCGTCGATCTTCACTTCCTGCGAGGGTTGGTCGAGCAGGGCGCGGCACAGCGCGGTAAGCCGCTTCTCGTGCGGCAACGGCGTGCTGAGCGGCAACACCGGCATGCGGCGGATCTCGTCCAGCAGCAGCGCCATGACGCGCCCGTCGCGGCCGGACAGGTCGTATTCGGCGGGCAGGTCCACCGCTTCCATCAACAGCTCGTGGAGCAGGGGCGAGACGGCGATGACCTGGCAGTGCCGCGCCAGGCCCGCCGCTTCGGCCGCCTCCGGCGTGACGTAGGCGCTGCGCGTGGCGACCGGGCCGCCCATGTGCACTTCGTGCGTCACGCCCGGGGGAATCCACAGGGCGCGCCGTGGCGGCACGACCCAGCTGCCTTCGCTGGTGATGGTGGTGAGCACGCCGGTAGAGGCGTAGAGCAACTGGCCGCGGCGGTGCGAGTGGGGCGGCAACCGGTGGTGCGGCGGGTACTCGTTGCCCGTCGCGATCACGTCGCGGGGCGTCTGGTCATACGCTTCGGCGCGGGCATTGCGCACGGGTTTGGCCCATTTTCAACAGAAATTGACCCGATGACGTGTGCGGGCCGACCAGCCTGACTTTAAGGTGAGGCCCCTGGCGATGCAACCGCGTCGTCTTGCCGCATCTATTCCCTGCGAGTCCCCATGCAAACACGCGTTGAAGAACTGCCTTCGGCCGCCATGCCGCCTGCTGCATCGCTTGACGCTCCGCCGCAGGCGCCGGCCACGGCGACGGCCAGGCATGACACCGATTTCGGCATCCTGGGGGCGATCAGCTTTTCGCACCTGCTCAATGACATGATCCAGTCGTTGATCCTGGCGATTTATCCGCTGCTGAAGAGCGGCTTCAATCTCAGCTTCGCGCAGATCGGCACGATCACGCTGACTTACCAGATCACCGCCTCGTTGCTGCAGCCGGCGGTCGGCCTGATCACCGACAAGAAGCCCATGCCGTACTCCTTGCCGATCGGCATGGGTTTCACGCTGTGCGGCCTGCTGCTGCTGGCGACCGCGCCGAACTTCGGCGTGCTGCTGGTGGCGGCGGCGCTGGTGGGCACGGGCTCGTCGGTGTTCCATCCTGAATCCTCGCGCGTGGCGCGCATGGCCTCGGGTGGTCGCCATGGCCTGGCGCAATCGCTGTTCCAGGTGGGCGGCAACGCGGGTGCATCGCTCGGCCCGCTGCTGGCGGCGTGGATCATCGTGCCGCGCGGCCGTGGCAGCGTGGCGTGGTTCGCGCTGGCGGCGCTGCTGGCCATCGTGGTGCTGCTGCAGGTGAGTCGCTGGTATCGCGATCACCATGCCGTGCGTGGCAAGGCGAAGGCACGTGGCGCGTCGCACGTTTCGCTGACGCCCGCGCAGGTGGCGTGGTCGCTGTTGATCCTGGGCCTGCTGATCTTTTCCAAGTACTTCTACCTGGCGAGCATCAGCAGCTATTACACCTTCTTCCTGATCCACAAATTCGGCGTTTCCGTGCAGAACGCACAGACGCACCTGTTCGTGTTCCTGCTCGCCGTGGCGGCGGGTTCGCTGATCGGCGGCCCGGTGGGCGACCGCATCGGGCGCAAGTGGGTGATCTGGGCGTCGATCCTGGGCGTCGCGCCGTTCACGCTGATCCTGCCGCACGCCAGCCTGTTCTGGACCGGTGTGCTCACGGTGATCATCGGCCTGATCCTCGCCTCGGCGTTTTCCGCCATCCTGGTCTACGCGCAGGAATTGATTCCTGGCCGGGTCGGCACGGTGTCGGGCCTGTTCTTCGGCTTTGCCTTCGGCATGGGCGGCATTGGCGCGGCGGTGCTAGGGCATATCGCGGATGCGCGCGGCATCGAGTACGTCTACGGCTTGTGCGCGTACCTGCCGTTGATCGGCATCATTACGGCGTTCCTGCCTAATCTCGAGCGCAAGAGCGCCTGAGAGCCTGTTCGCGATCTCGCTGCAGCACCTTGCTCCCCCTCATCGTCATTCCCGCGAAAGCGGGAATCCAGTGACTTTCGGTTTTCGATAGCGCTCAAAGGCACTGGATGACCAGCCATTCGGCTGTTGATAAAGCGCCTCCCGCTTTCGCGGGGATGACGGTGAGGGGAAATGAGCGTTCAAGAGATCGTGAACGGCGCCAAGCGACTCGGCGATTCTTGTGGAAGCACATCCTGTGCGCGACCGCGGCACCGCGTCAGCATCGCTCCGCCAGGCCGTCGCCCACAGGGTGGGCTCCCACAGTGGAAGATCGGTCACCGCATAGGGTGTCAGACCACCACCGGCTCCGGCTCCAACTGCACGCCGTATTTCGCGCGAACGCCCTCGATCACCTTCTGCGCGAAGGCCCACAGTTCCGCGCCGGTGGCGCGGCCATGGTTCACCAGCACCAGCGAGTGGCGGTTGGAGATGCCCGCATCGCCGTCGCGCATGCCCTTGAAGCCACTGGTCTCGATCAGCCATGCGGCGGAGAGTTTCCAGCGCCCGTCGCCGCCGACCCACGACACCAGTTCTGGATGCGCGCGCTTGAGCGCTTCGCCCAGCGTGGCGTCGACGATGGGGTTCTTGAAGAAACTGCCCGCGTTGCCGATCACGGCGGGGTCGGGCAATTTCTTCGTGCGCAGGTGCACCACCGCTTCGGCCACGTGGAACGGCGCCGGCTTGGCAATGCCCATGCGCGCGAGTTCTTCGCGGATGCCGGCGTAATCCAACCGCAGCTCGCGCGTGCGGGGCAGGGCGAAGCGCACGGCGGTGACGATGTAGCGACCTGGCTCGTGCTTGAACACCGAATCGCGATAGGCGAACTGGCAGGCGGCGCGGTCGAGCACGGCGACGCGGCGTTCCCGCGTGTCCCACGCTTCCACGCTCTCGATGAACTCCGCGACCTCGGTGCCATACGCGCCGATGTTCTGGATCGGCGCAGCGCCCACGGTGCCGGGAATCAGGATCAGGTTCTCCAGCCCCGCGAAGCCCTGGCCCAGCGTCCAGCGCACGAAATCGTCCCAGCGCTCGCCCGCCGCCACGGCGATGCGGGCGACGTCGCCGTCCTGTTCCACCTGCACGCCGCGCGTGGCCATCGCCAGCACGGTGCCGTCGAAGTCACCAGTGAACAGCATGTTGCTGCCTTCGCCCAGCACCAGCAGCTTGCCGTTGCGCACGGCGGGGAAGTCCAGCAATTCGGTGAGCTTCGAGGCGTCGGTGATCTCGGCCAGCAGGTGCGCCCGAGCATCGACGCGCAGCGTGTTGCGCGAGGCGAGCGGAGCGTTTTCGATCAGCGTGTAGCCGCCCATGTCGATGCGTTCAACCGGCATGCGTGTCCTCCCGCTGGTGGCGGATCGCGTCGACGCATTCGGCGACGAGTGCGGGGCCGCGATAGACCATGCCGGAGTAGATCTGCACCAGCGAGGCGCCGGCGTCGATCTTCTCCGCGGCGTTGTTGCCGTCGAGGATGCCGCCCACGCCGATGATGTCGAGCTGGGTGCCCACGCGCTTGCGCATGCCGCGCAGCACGGCGGTAGAGCGCTCGAACAAGGGCTTGCCGGAGAGACCGCCGGTTTCGTTGCCGTGCGGGTCGTTGGCCACGGCCGTGTGGTCGATGGTGGTGTTGGTGCAGATGACGCCGTCCACCTTCGCGGCCAGCAGTACTTCGGCGATGGCGTCCAGCTCGGTCTCGCTCAGGTCCGGGGCGATCTTCAGCAGCATGGGCTTGCGCGTGCCGCTCTGCGAACCCAGGCGTTCCTGTGCCTCGCGCAGCGTCTCGATGAAGCGGCGCAGCGTGGCTTCTTCCTGCAGGTCGCGCAGGCCCTGGGTGTTGGGCGAGGAAATGTTCACGGTGATGTAGCTGGCGAGCGCGTAGACGCGCTCCAGGCAGAACAGGTAGTCGTCCACCGCCTTTTCGTTGGGCGTGTCCTTGTTCTTGCCGATGTTGATGCCGAGCACGCCGCGGTAGCTGGACTTCTGCACGTTGCGCACCAGCGCATCCACGCCTTCGTTGTTGAAGCCCAGGCGGTTGATCACCGCCTGATGCTTCGGCAGGCGGAACATGCGCGGCTTGTCGTTGCCCGGCTGTGGTCGCGGCGTGGTCGTGCCCACTTCGACGAAACCGAAGCCCAGCGCGCCCAGCGCATCCAGATGGTCGGCATTCTTGTCCAGGCCGGCGGCGAGTCCCACCGGATTGGGAAAGCGAATACCGAAGGCCGTGGTCGGCAGCTCGGCCGGCGGCTTCGCCAGCAGGTGGGAGAGGTTGCTGCGATGGGCGACGTCCAGGCCGTAGAGGGTCAGGCCGTGCGCCGTTTCCGCGTCGAGCGCGAACAGGAGTGGGCGGATAAGGTTGTACATAGTCAGGTCAATGTGCCCACGTAGATCACGGTGTCGTAGTCGAAGCTGATGCGCCCGTTCACCGCGCAGCGGTCGAACAGCTCGCGCAGGGCTCGCATCATGGCTTGGTGTTGCGGGTGCCCTTCGCGCGGCGCGTAGGACGAGGACAGCAGGCGGCCGCTCAGGCCATCGTAGTCGAGCCACTGGCCATGGTCGAACCGGCCCATGGCGCGGTAGCCGTCGCCGAACCACGCGCGCATGCTGGGCTCGTCGCCATAGCGCTCCGCGATGCTGGTGTAGTCGGTGCCGTACTGCTTGAGCAGCGCTTCATAGCCCTCAAGGAACGGGGTGCCTACGAGTCGTCGCGAGTTCCAGATGATGGCCGCCAGCCCGCCGGGACGCAGGATGCGCCGGAATTCGTGATGCGCTGCGTCCTGGTCGAACCAGTGGAAGGCCTGCGCCACGGTAACGAGGTCGACGCTGGCATCGTCCAGGCCGGTATCGGTGGCATGGCCGTCCACCGCCTTGAAGCGCGGGTGGTCGCCCAGCCAGCTTTCCGCCGCCTCGCGCATGGGCGCGTTGGGCTCCACCGCGATTACGCGATAGCCACCGTCCAGGAACAGCTTGCTGGAAATGCCGGTGCCGGCGCCGATGTCCGCAACCAGCCAGTCGGGCGTGACGCCAAACGTGTCCTGCAACCAGGTCAGCATGGCGAGTGGGTAGTCCGGTCGATAGCGCACGTACTCGACGACGCGATCGCTGAAACGCTCGGTGGATTTGAGGTCAGTCATGACGTTACCCCGTGAGCAGTTGACCGCCGTCGACGCACAGGGTCTGCCCGGTGATCCAGCTGGCGAACGGCGACGCGAGGAACAAGGCGGCGTGGGCGATTTCTTCCGGCTTGCCGAAACGGCCGAAGGGAATCTTGGCCAGCGTGCGCTGGTACAGCTCGGGTGCTTCCGTTTTGCGGCGGTCCCACAAGCCGTCCGGAAATTCGATGGAACCCGGCGCAATCGCGTTGACGCGGATGCGGTGCTCCGCCAGCTGCAGCGCCTGCGAGGTGGTGTACTGGCTCAGCGCCGCCTTCACCGCCGCATACGCGGGGCCGCGCACGCCGGGATGGAAGGCGGCAATGGACGAGGTGTGCAGGATGCTGCCCTGAGAGGACTTCCGCAGCCAGGGCAGGGCATGGCGCGAGGCGCGCACGGCAGCCATCAGGTCGATGTTGAAGCCGGCGGCCCAGCCTTCGTCGTCGTCGCTGAAACCGTAGCCGCTGGCGTTGTTCACCAGCACGTCGATGCCGCCGAGCACATCGGCGGCTTCGTGGACGTAGCTTTCGATGGAGGCTGCGTCAGCGAGATCGCAGCGGCGCGTGTGTGCCGTTACACCGAATGCGGCGATGGCGTGGCGTGTTTCGTCCAGCGCGGCCTCACCGCGGGCGCATACCGATACCGCCGCTCCCGCGCCGGCAAAGGCGAGCGCGATGCTGCGGCCGATGCCCTTGCTGCCGCCGCATACAACCACGCGGTACCCGCGGAAATCAAATGGCGTGGATGCCTCGTCCGTTGGTCTGCGCGTTTCTGCCATGGTCGTGGTCAATGCGGGAGGTTCTGCAGCGCGTGGGCGGTGATGCCGAAGCCGAACACGAGGAAGGCGACGATGATGATCGTGGCGGCAAGCGTGAAGGCCGCTTGCGTGTAACCGAGTATGAGTCCGGCGACGGCCATGCCGTCGCCCTCCACCGAGCCGGGCGGTGCGCGACGGATTTCGCTGCGGGCCTTGTGTCCGCAGACAATCGCGACGATGGCGCCGATTAGTGGCAGCAGGGTCCACGCCGCCACGCCAAATGCCAGGCTGATCACGGCCAGTGTGTTCGTCGTGCGCTGGGCGGTGGGCGGATGGCTCATGGCGTGCACGTTCTGCGTGGAAGGGGGCGTGGTTACCGGGTCGAGGTGTTGTGGAACAGGAATATCTGCGCGAGCGCGAACACGGCGATGAGTGCCACCAGCGCGTACTGCGTGGTCGCCATGATTCGTGCCGCCTTGGCGATGCCTTCGCCGAGCAACGCGCCGTTCGACCGATGGATCTGCCTCTGCGCGACCTGGCCGCAGACCAGGGCGATGGCCGAGCCGGTCAGTGGCATGGCGATGAAGTTGTAGAGCCAGAGGTAGGCCGTAACCAGGCCCACGACCGGCAATACCGTCCAGGCGAGGATGCCGAAGGCCAGGCTGAAAATGGCCAGCGTGCTGTACGTCGGTGCCGCGTGGATCGCTTGTGCCTGCTCCATCGGTACAACTCCCCTGTCGTCGCGAAGTGCGTGCCTGGCTTTCCAGCCCGCGCATCCCGGCCAGGGCCGGGATGCACTCGTGACTGCCTTACAGGTCGAACTTGATGCCCTGCGCCAGCGGCAGCGAGTTCGAGTAGTTGGTGGTGTTGGTCTGGCGGCGCATGTAGACCTTCCACGCATCCGAACCGGACTCGCGACCACCGCCGGTTTCCTTCTCGCCACCGAAGGCGCCGCCGATTTCCGCACCGGACGTGCCAATGTTGACGTTGGCGATGCCGCAGTCCGAACCGGCTGCCGACAGATACTGCTCGGCCGACTTCAGGTTCTGCGTGAAGATGGCCGAGGACAGGCCCTGCGGCACACTGTTCTGCAGCTCAATGGCTTCGTCCAGCGTCTTGAACGGCATTACGTAGAGGATCGGCGCGAAGGTTTCCGTCTGCACCACCTCGTCGCTGTTCTTCACGCCGGAGACGATGGTCGGCAGCACGAAGTTGCCCTTGCGGTCGGTGATCGCGGCGCCGCCGGTGAGCACCTTGCCGCCCGTGGCCTTGGCCTTCTCGACGGCGGCCAGGTAGGCCTGCACGCCTTCCTTGCTGTTGAGCGGGCCCATCAGGGTGGTCGCCAGGGTCGGGTCGCCGATCTTGCCTTCCACCTGCTTGTACGCCGCGACCAGCTTGTCGGTGACGTCGCCAATGATGGACTCATGCACGAACAGGCGGCGCGTGGTGGTGCAGCGCTGGCCGGCGGTGCCGACCGCGCCGAACACGATGGCGGGGATCGCTAGTTTCAGGTCGGCGGTTTCGTCCACGACGATGGCGTTGTTGCCACCCAGTTCCAGCAGCGAACGGCCCATGCGCTTGGCGACGCGCTCGCCCACGTGGCGACCCACCTTGGTGGAACCGGTGAAGCTGATCAGCGGAATGCGGTGGTCATCGACGAAGTGCTGCGACAGCTCCACGCCGGCGTCGTTGAACAGGAAGAAGATGTCCGGGAAGCCGGCTTCCTTCAGCGCCTCGTTGCAGATCTTCATCGTGGCGACGGCGGAAAGCGGGGTCTTCGGCGACGGCTTCCAGATGCAGATATCACCGCAGATGGCGGCGAGGAAGGCGTTCCACGCCCACACGGCCACCGGGAAGTTGAACGCGCTGATGATGCCCACCAGGCCCAGCGGCTGGTACTGCTCGTACATGCGGTGGCCGGGGCGCTCCGAATGCATGGTGTAGCCGTAGAGCATGCGGCTCTGGCCCACCGCGAAGTCGGCGATGTCGATCATCTCCTGCACTTCGCCGTCGCCTTCAGGCTTGATCTTGCCCATCTCCAGCGCGACCAGCGAGCCGAGGGCGTCCTTGTGCTTGCGCAGCGCTTCGCCGCACAGGCGAACGGCTTCGCCACGGCGCGGGGCCGGGGTGGTGCGCCATACCTTGAACGCTTCCTGCGCGCGCTTGACGATCACGTCGTAGTCGGCCGCGCTCGAGGCGTGCACCGAGGCAATCACTTCGCCCGTGGCGGGATTGACCGGGTTCAGCGTGCCGGCGTCGGTCGTCTTCGACCATTCACCATGGCCCAGGTAGGTGCCCGACTGCGTGTTGCCAAGACCGAGGGCGGTGAGGATTTCGTGGGACATGCTTCGCTCCAGACCGTGGCGCGGGGAGTGCGCCGGGATGAAAACGACCATTCTAGCAGGGGGCACCTGGCCGGGTTCGCGCCAGTGGTCGATCCATGCCAAAATCCACGCCGCTGCCCCCGTAGCTCAGTTGGATAGAGCGTCCCCCTCCTAAGGGGAAGGTCGTACGTTCGAATCGTATCGGGGGCACCATTTTCAACCACTTGCGTGGTTGTTGCGGCGCGCCATCAGGTACTTCCGGGATACGTTGACGGCAACGATCAATGCCGCTCAGTCGGTCGACTCGTCGCCGTTGTCGTTGGCATGAAACAGTCGGCGTATGCCCGAGCACAGCTGCTGGACGTCGTCGGGCGTGCGGATATCGCCAACTTCCTTGTCGAGCAGCGCGATGTGGGAGGTCGACAGCTTGCGCAGTTCCACCCGGGACAGCTCCAGCAGACCCTGGGCCGATTGCAGCAGATCCTTCAGCGCTTCATCCCTGTGTGGTCGCCGTGGGCCTCGCGAAAGCTCCGCGAGCCCTTGCTCCAAGTCTTCCACCCAGGCCAGCAATACGCGTTCGGTCGAAAAAGCCATTCCCACACTCATGCAGCAGCTCAAGACGGTGCGCACGCTCCGTGTGCGGGCGAAGCCTGCGGATGTCGTTGCTCGTCAGGGCCGTGACGCAGCGGGTCAGCTTTGGGCAAAAATACCCCGGTCGAGGACTTCGGCCTGTACGTGTCCGGCAACGGCATCCTGGTCAACGGCTTCGCCGCTGAGTTCTTCCTGGGGCGATACAGTGCCATAGATCTGGGCGCGCCATGCAACGCGCCCGGGCAAGGGGTCGACTTCGCAAAACACCTGAAGCGCGTGATCGGTTTCATCCACGACGAAGAAGCTCATGTTCATGCCTGAGCGCCCCTGACGCTCGCGGATCGGTCTTGCGATGAGTGATGGTTGTGCCCGGCCCGCGGCCGCGCCGGATCGTTGTTGTTCTTCGAAGCACCGCGCTGTCCAGCAAGGCCATCAAGGACCGTGCCATGCGGAACGGACGGTGGCGCCACCCCTCCTGCGGCCACCATGCGAGAGCGTATGCACGCTCGCTGGCCACCGGCTAGGCTAGGGCGTCACTGGCCTGCGCCCCATGCAAGGAAGTCGTCATGCCCATTCGATTGAGCAGGTGGTCCCCTGGTGTCAGGTTGGCCTGCCTGTGCGCGCTGCTGGCATGGTTTCCGGTCCGCGCGGACGAGCTCCGGCAGGCCCGGTACGCGGGCACCCTCGGACCACAGCGTATCGGCCTGATCCTCGACGTGGCCGGCCAGAAGGTGGCGCCGAGCCGCTATTACTACTACCGGCACCTGGTCGATATTCCGCTCACGAGCGAGCTGCACGACGGCACCTTCATCCTGCATGAGCCGGACGCCACCATGACGCTGCACTTCGTAGGCAACGGCAGTGAAGACGGCGAAGCGCTGGATTTCAACAACAGCGTTGGCCTGGAGGGCCAATGGACCAACGGCAAGGTGACGTTGCCGGTGAAGATGCAAGGGGGAGGGCTGTTCAGCGCGGCACCGGCCGGCCACTGGTACCAGTCCATCACCGACGAAACGGATGCGCTGTTCGAGGCGCGTACCAAGGGCTTCTGTACGGCAGTGGCCAAGGGCGACAGCGCACTCGCTGCGCGCTATGTGCATTTTCCCCTGCGCGTGAACCACGGCGCGGGCAAGCATGAGCAGATCCGCGATGCCAGCCAGCTGACCGCGCAGTGGAAGCGGCTTTTCACACCGGATCTTGTTTCGCGCATCGCCATGGAGTCGCCGCATAGCATGGCCATCGTGCAGGGCTATGCCATGCTGGGTGATGGCCTTGTGTTCTTCAGCGACAAGGGTGCCGAGGTGATCAACCTGCCGTAGTGCCGGACGGCCGATCAGGCCAGGATGCCGTTCTCGCGCGCATAGGCGTAGACATCCAGGTCGTTCTTCAACCCCAGTTTGTTCATGGCGTCCATTTTCTGGCGGCTGATGGTCTTGACGCTGCGATTGAGTTGGCCGGCGATTTCAGTGACGGTGAAGCCCGATGCGAACAGGCGCAGCACCTCGGTTTCCCGCTTGGACAACGCGGGACGATCATTCGCGTGCCCGCCCGGGCCGCCCTCGTCGATGAGGTGGCTGATGCTGGTGCTGAGAAAGGATCGGCCATGCGATACGGCCTGCACGGCGAGCGTGAGTTCCGCAAGCGCGTCGGTCTTGCTCATCAGTCCGCGCACGCCGGTGGACAGAATGGCCTTCAGCACGCCACCGTTGTTCACCATGGTGAGTACCACGACGGCCAGGTCGGGGCGGCGCCGGCGGATCATGCCGAGCATTTGCAGGCCATCGGCCACCTGGCCGCCAGGCATGCTGAAGTCGGTGATCAGCAAGTCGCATGCCTGCTTTTCGACCGCATCGATAAGTTCGGCCGGTGATCCGACTTCAGCGACGACATGCGCGTTGCTGCCATTTTCCAACAGTGCGCGCACGCCGCTGCGGAAAATGGGGTGGTCGTCAGCGAGGATGATTCGAAGGCCCACAGTATTTTTCGTCCCGATGTCCGTATAGCCTACATAGCGTAGCTGTTCGACGTGCGGCGCCATGTAGGTCAAAGACTACACGGCGTGTATGGTCTTCAGATGCTGCTCATAGAAGCTGTCACGGCTTGCATGATCGGTGTCTGCTTGTCGTCGCCTTTCGCGCATGAGGCAGGCCGAGGTGGGAATATTCTAAATCCTCAGGTACTCCCTTCGTCATTGCGAAATTTTACTTAGACGTCCATTCACGCGCTTGAATTGTCCCCTTGATTCACGGGGCTTCTACAAATTCTCGGCTCTAATCGATTCAGGGAGGCGTCCGCATCTTGCGGTGATGTGCATCTCGGCGCGGCGTCGGTGGTTGCGGGAATGATTCCCAACCCTGATCCCCGGGATCGCGTTCTGTAGCTAACCTTTCACCTGCGTACGCCGCGCCAGGCATGGCTGCGTGCGTCCGTGTGCCGCCCCCTTTGGGGTTCGAACAGGAGTGTTCTTATGCGGCCATGGCTTTGTCCGACGAGATCGTCGGTAAATCGGAGCGGCATGCTTCGCTCCCTGCTTGCCGGTTCGTGTGCCATGGCCTTCGCGCCAATCGCCAGTGCGCAGGTGGCCGGATCATCCGATGACCTCAAGGCCCAGATCGTGCAGATGCGCCAGCAGATGGAGGCGCAGCAGCAGGCGATGCAGAAAATGCAGCAGCGCCTGGACGAGCTGGAAGCCAAGGAGTCGGCTCAGGAGAAAGCCGCGCAGACGGCGCAGGCAACGCCGGTGGTTCCCGGCAGGGCGCTACCGCAGTCCACGCCGGTAGTGGCCGCGGCCACCGCACCCGTGCCGTCGACGCCGCCCGCCTACCGCCCGCCTTCCGCACCGGCTGGCGTGACCGAACCGTTGCCAGCGGGCTACGTGCGACTGGGCGACACGGGCAATCTGTTGAAACTTGATCTGGTTGCGCAGCTCGACACCATGATCGACAACAAATACATGGGCTCGGCCGACCTGTTCGTGCCTTCGTCGATCCCCGTGCGAGGGCAGCCGTTCTACGACAGCGGCTGGCGCACCAACCTCAGCGCGCGGCAGAGCCTGTTCCGCATGGATTTCCGCCGCGAAACCGACTACGGCACGCTCAAGGTGGTCTACAAGAACAATTTCTTTGGCAGCGGCAGCGGTGACATGCCGTACAACCTGCAGTTCTTCTACGGCGAGCTGGACAACGAACACTACACGCTGCTCGCCGGTTACAACATCTCCGCCTTCACCGACATCGACGTGTTTCCCAACACGCTCGATTACGAGGGCCCCAATTCGTTCACCTTCAAGTACGGGCCGCAGATCCGTTTCTCGCCGGTGCTTTACCGCTCGGGCGACGGCAAGCTCACCCTGCCGGTGTCGATGGAAAAGCCCAACGCCGACATCACGGCGATCGGCAACTATTCGCCTTACTCGCATCTGGCCGATTTCACGCTGGGGCTTCGCTGGGAAACGCCGGACTGGCACGTCCAGTGGGCCAATCTGTTCCGCGACCTGGGCATGCAGGACAAGACCAGCGGCCAAACCCAGCGCACTACGGCGTTTGCCTCGCAGCTCACCGGCAGCACCAAGGTGTTCGAGCGTGACAGTGCGCAAGGCTGGTTCAGCAACGGCCATGGCTACGCCAACTTCCTGCAGGACATTTCCGGGCTGGGCCTCGATGCGGCGTTCACCAGCAGTGGCGTGCTGCGCGCCATTCGTGCCCGCGGCTGGGGCGTGGGCTACACCCATGGCTGGACCGACAGCCTCAGTTCGAGCGCCTCGTATGGCTACCTGCGCATCAGCCCCTCGTCCGACATGCTGATCAGCCAGGATCTGCCCAAGAGCACCAAGTTCGCATCGCTCAATCTTGCCTGGCAGTTCAGCCAGCGCGCGATGCTCGGCATCGAATACCTATGGGGCCAGAACATCCTGCTGACCAATATGCGGGGGCAGGGGCAACGCGTCCAGACGACCTTGCGTTACGACCTCAATCCCTGAGCCCTGGCGCATAGCTGACGCCAGCTTCAGCGCGTGGCCGGCGATCACCCTGGGATGGATGGGACGTTGGCCTTCACCGCCACGGTTACCCGACGGTTCGGCGTGCGGTGCGCAAGCTGCTTATCAGCGGCGTGCCGATGTCGTGGTTGATCGCCACGCTGCCGTTCGTACGGGTCAAACGGTGATCGCCACCAACGACTCGCGTGCAGCGTGGGCGCCAGCATCGGGCCTGCTCGGCGCGGCGCGGGTATCGCCCCTATGCACGGCGCGGGTGGGCCGGCATCGCCATGTCGCCTCCAAAAGGGTCGCAAGATCATGCGATTGCGGCCATGACCTTTGCCACGCGAGCGTCCCGGCAGGTTACGCGTAGCTTTCCGGTGAAAGCATTTCACGCACGCCATGCCGCCGGCCATATCCCCCATCGCCGGCCTCCCTTCGTGGCGAAGCAGGCGAAAAGGAGTTCCTCATGGCAGTGCTTGTCGGCATCTACCTGATCCAGGGCGACGCAGTCGACATCGTGCGTAACGGCAAGACGCTCTGGACGGGTACGTGGACCCTGTTTCGTTCGCCTGGCATGAACCGCACGGCATGGGAGCCACTCGCCAACGGCGAGGTGCCGACATGGTTTGTATCGCCCGGCATGGCGGCGCGCGCCGGAGAAGACGAGGGCGTGGCGTTCGCGCGTGAACTGCAGGGTGATGATGGACTGGAACCCATGTCGTGGGAGGAGGTGCCGGCCGTCGCCGCCCCTTCGCTCAAGCGAACCTGTGTCGGCGGCTGGTGCTGAGCAAGGGCATCGCGCCGCGCTTGCCGTTCGCCAGCACCCGCCGCGCCGGCACGCCATGGATGACTCGGGCGGATGGCCGGTGTCGTCGTTGTCGTCGGTCGCGCCATAATGCAATGACACGGCAACTTGCCGGGACACACGAAGGCGACGGGCCACCCATGGCGCGTACCCTGCTAGCGTTGCTGGTGCCCGAGGCCGAGCGGGTCGTCGGTAGCTTCCGCGATGCGTACGACCCTTCCGCCCGGCGCGGACTGGGTGCACACATCACGCTCATCTATCCCTTCATCGACAGCGAGCTGCTTACGCCCACCATGCTGGCGCGCGTGCGCGATATCGCCGCCGATATTCCGGCTCCCATGTTCCGGCTGGTGGAAGTGAAGACGTTTCCTTCCGTCGTGTGGCTCGCCCCCGAACCCGCGAAGCCCATCATCCAGATCGCCACGGCGCTGGAGCGTGCCTTCCCCGACCACCCCAAGGGTGGCGGCGCCTTTCCCGACTTCATTCCCCATCTTTCCGTCGCGCGGCACATCCAGCAGGAGAAGGTCGCTGTCGTCAACGAACTCCAGGCACGGCTTGCCGACCACGGCCCGATCTATGGCTGGTGCGAGTCCATGTCGTTGCTGGTAAGCGAGAACCGACGATGGCGGGAGCTGGCGCAATACCCCTTCCTGCACTGACCCGCCAACACAAGGAGTGCCCGTGGTTTATCAGCTGACCGATGCAGACATTATCCAGGAAGCCTATGCGGAACGCCTGAAAGCGCTCTTCGACAACTACACGGACATGGCACTCGCCGATCCGGAGGGGGCGAGGGCACGATTCGTCACCGGTGTGGCTTTTCTGCGCAACGTGCGCGAGAGCGCCTTGCAGGCGTTGCCGCCCGACGCGGCTCCCGCGGGCGCGCTGGCCATGCATGCCGTGGGGCTGGGGTAAGCGAGGGGTGCCAAGCCGCCGCGCGCGGGCTGGTGGCAACCAATTCAGAAGTGTCCCATGTCACGCCGTTGCATGGGCTTTCTATCATTCGCGCCATGCTGATCGTAACTGCCGGGACGTTGCCACGTGATGGAAGCATCACTGGCCGCTGGCGTCCGCTGCGTCGGCCCCATCCATGCTTGCCGGCCTGGCCTGTGCGTTGTGCAGAGGTCCGGTATATCGCGGGAGATCGTCATGACTGAGAATGCAGCGGTACGTGAGTTTCCCTTGGCGCCAGGTGCGTGCGACGAGGGTATCGTCACGGCGGATGGCCATGGCGACGAGCCCGCCGCTTCGCACGATGAGGAACTTGCCGATCCTGGCATGATGGCCATTGGCTGGCGGCGGACCGGCTTTGATGGCGACATGGTCGCCGTGGCCGACGTGGAAGAGGTGGAGTGGCTGGAACGGGAAGCCGCCCTCACCATGCTGCGTGAGCTGCACAGCTTCGGCCACGGTGTTCGGCTTTATTTCCACGCGCCGGAGCTGGTGTTCTACGCGGCCATTTACATGGACGGGCTGCTGTGGCGTGCGGTGAAATCCAACGAGTTCGAATTTGCCGAGAAGGCCTTCGACGAATTTTCCACGCAAGTGACCAGCCGTGCCCGCGCCGAAGTGCGGCGGGTCCAGCTGGAGGCGAGAAACGTACAGCTGAAGCGGCGTATCGCCGAATCCGAGGCAAGGGTCGAGCGCCTGCGCGTCAACATGCAGCGCAACGCCGCGCAGAAACAGCGCGCGCTGGAGCGCGACAACGAACTGCGCCACGACATCAAGCACCTTGAGGCTACACGCGTGCAGGCGCAGCTGCAGGCCAACCGGACCATGCGGCAGATTGGCCAGCTCTATTCGAACTGTGCGGCGGAATTGCCGCGTCCGCGCACTCTGAGCCTGATCAGCCGGAAGCGGTGATGCCCGACGTGCGTGGCCGGCGTGGCAGGCATGAAAAAAAGGCCCGACATGGTCGGGCCTTTTTGCGTTCCACCGCCGTGACGATCAACCCAAGCGCATGGCCTGCGCTGACCTGCCGGCCGGCTTAGAACGAGTACGCCACCGTGGCGCCCACGCCCCAGTCCGGGCTGCCATCGGTGAAGCCCTTGGTCACGTATGCCTGGGCCTTCCAGCCGGCAGCGAACTTGTAGGCGTAGTAGCCGGTGAGTTCATTGCGCGCGAAGCTCGTGTCCGAGGCCTTTTCGCGGTAGTCGTAGTACGCGCCGAAGCTGCTGTGCGTGTCGAGCTTGTAGCTCGCGCCCACGTTGGCCCCGAACACGTTGTTGAGGCGGATGTACTGCGAGCTGCCCAGCCACGTGTAGCTCACGCCGCCAAACACAGTGAAGGCACCAAAGCCCTTGTACGAGTCCACCGCGAAGCTGTAGTCGTTCTTGCCCGTGCCCAGGCCCTTGTTGGCGTCGGCGGTGCCGAACTTGATCTTGCCGGTCAGGTCGATGCCGAACTGCGAAGCAGTGTCGCGGTAAGCCTCGTACGTGGCGGCAGCGGTGATGTCGCCCAGGCCG
Source organism: Dyella japonica A8 (assembly GCF_000725385.1). NCBI lineage: Bacteria > Pseudomonadati > Pseudomonadota > Gammaproteobacteria > Lysobacterales > Rhodanobacteraceae > Dyella > Dyella japonica. Next base: position 2,504,424 of record NZ_CP008884.1, read on the forward strand.
GAGGCGGAGCCGGCCGTTTCGGTGGTCGGCGTGGTGCCGCCCGAGCCGTTGCCGTTGCCCTTGCCATGGCCGCGGCCCTTGGGATTGTTGTTCTTCACCGGACCGATGCCGGGAATCACGTTGTCCGCACCGTCGACATGGATGTACGGCACGGCCAGCTTGAACGACCAGCGGTCGATGTCATAGCCGAAGGTGACCGGCACCTGCGTAATGTCCGTCGTGGTCGACGTGCCGTAGCTGCCGGTGGTGTAGTCGATGCCGGCGCCCACCTTGATGGTGGAGCTGTCATCGGCGTGCGCGGCTTGTGCCATCAGGCCCAGTACGCCGAGGGCGCAGAGGGTGCCGGTATTCTTCACGTTCATTGTTTTTTCCTAGGGCGTAGCAAGATGCGCGGAGGCCCCGTGGGGGCTCCGCGCGTGTCATGGAACAGGGAAATCAGCGGCCGCCGCGCTCGGGCTTGTCGGGGCGCTCGGGCTTTTCGGGCTTGTCCGCACGATCGACCTTGTCGGGGCGATCGGCCTTGGCCACTTTGTCGGCCTTGGCGTCGTGGTCGGCCTTGTCCGCCTTGCCATCCTTGTCTGCCATCTCGGACTTGTCGCCGTGCGTCATGTCCGCCTTGTCCGGCACCGGACCATGCGTCTTTGCGTCGGCCAGCACAGCGCCCAGCTTCAAGCCGAGGGTCTTGCTGATGCTGCCCCAGCCCTTGTCTTCGCTGCGCAGCGTGAGCACGCCGGGGAGCTGCTTGGGGCCGGTGGCGCCGGCGATCGTGCCGCCGTTCAATGCGGCTTCGAGCTGGGCCACCGTCGGCTGCGTGATGCCCGCTGCCTTGAGCTCGGACTGGGCCAGCGCCAGTGCAATGTTCACGTTGCCGTAGCCAAGCTGGTGCGTGGCGGGGGTGAAGCTGACCTGCGTGGCCGGCGTGGTGGCCGTCGCCGGCGTGACCAGCACCACCGCGGTACCGCTGTGCAGGCCATTCACCAGCGCTTGCGCATTGGTTGCGGAGCCGGCAAACGTGGCGTACGAGCTGGCGAGCTTCGCGCTGTCCTGCGTCTGGGTGCTGGTGGTGGTCGTGGTTGTCGTTGAGGTGGTCGTCGTCGTGGTATCGGCCCAGGCCATGGCGCTGCCGACGCACAGGCTGATGGCGACGCTCAATGCGGTAACTACATGCACACGTTTTTTCATGGTTTGCCTTTGGAAGGTAGTTGACCGTTTTCCTTCGAGGCACCCATCGGGAATTAGATGTACTCCGCACCTACCATGCGGCGGTGCAGTAAGAAACTGCTCCGCCGGATGGCCTCGGTGGCGGATACTGGCCGAGGCGAAAGCGCAAGAAAAGAGCGCCAGTGCGCAGGTTCAGCAAGCGACGGAAAACGCTTCAGCTACCAGTCAAATAGCCGTCCAATGCGTGAATTTCATCGCATAAAACAGGCTTTTCCTTGCATAGGGCTGACCATGCCGGGGTGCCAAGCTGAACAGGGAAGGGCGCCTGTTTCCTTAACGCTGGCTTTCAGCGCTCGGCGCAGCGTGCACTTTTCTGTGCGATGTTGTGCTTGGCTATTGTGGGCGCACGGCGCAAGAAATGGTCAGTGCTCCGCGACACCCGCCGCTAGCATTCAACCCTACCGAGGTATTCACATGAAACGCCTACTCTCGTTCGCCATCGCAGCAGCTCTGGTTGCCAGCAGCGGACTGGCCGTTGCTTCGCCGCAGGACGACCATGGCCATGGCAACGACAAACATTGGGACGACGGTGACCACGGGCATGGCCACAACCCCAAGGACGAGGGACGGCACGACAACGGCAAGCACAAGGGCTGGTACAAGAAGGGCGATCGCCTGCCGGACTACTACTATGGCCGCGATTACTACGTAGAGGACTACGAGCACTATCACTTGCGTCGTCCGGACCCGGGTTACCGCTGGGTGCGTGCCGATGGCGGCCAGTTCTATCTGACGCTGATCTCCAGCGGCGTGATCATCGACGTCTCCGGCGGTCTCTGATCGTCGCCAGACGGCAGCAAGCCATCGCCTGACAGTGAGGGACAGTGAGGGACAGCGAGGGACAGGGGCGTGTCGTTGCGCGCCCACTGTCCCTTCTCTGTTTGCCTATCGTGATGATCGTCGATTGCTTATGCGTAACGACGGTGCGCGGCCAGCGTGGCGCATCGCCATGTTGGCCGGTGTCGGAGGGATTCACCGCCACGGGGTGACCTACACCATGCCGCGGATTTTCCCCTCCGCATGGATAACGGCCATCAACTCCGTGGCGACTTCTGTCCAGCGCGCGACGGCGTTGTCGTCGCGGGTAAGGGTGTCATGCACGAAACCGAAGTGTGAGCCGTCCCGCCAGACCTGGGCGATATAGGTAACGTCGGTAGGTGATTTGGTAAGGGTGAGCTCGTAGTGAAAGGTCGATCCGGCATGGTTGAACCAGTGCGTCGATCTCGCCACAGCATAGCCCCGCAGTCCATTGTTGGCGCCCATATATGCCAGTGAGCGGCGACCTCGAACACTCTGCCGAACGTTCTATCCCGCGCCTGCATAAAGCGCGTGAATTGTCATAGTCAGCTACACGCAACGCTTCAGCCTGCCGGCGGAACGGTGTTCGCTCGCGACGAAAAAAATAGCCGCACATCGCAAATATCTTCGCCTGTCGAGCGAGGCATGTCATGGATGGTTGTGATCAACCCTGTTTGCGCTGGCAGGGCCTCGGCATACGGGTTTCAGAATCGTCCAATGGAGGCATGGCTCCGACGCTCGGTACGCTGTCACCCGTCGACCTCGACTTGAGGGAGTGGTGCAGCCTTCGGATGCAAGAGCGGGCCGAAGGCTCAGGTCGACAGCCCCCGCAAGGGGGCTTCTCTTTTTCTGGACTGTGGAGTTCAAACCATGCGCAACGTGATGCTGTCGATCCTGAGAAGCGCGCCGGTGATCGCCGCATGCGTCATTGCCGTGGCGCTGTCAGCTTGCAACGGCGCGTAGTTCAACCGCTGAGGCGCCAATGAAGATTGGCGCCAGAATTTTCTCCGCCCAAAGTCCCGGTGGAAGCCATCCGCACAGCTTCAATGCGCAGGTGGTGTTTACCCAATGCAGCGGCGAAATTCGCACGCCGGTAACTGGCACCCGTGTATTAACTCGCGGGTTGGCGTGGCTCCGCACAGGGTGTAGACCGAGCTTGGCTGATCGCAGGAAGCCCGGGTAAGGAAGGGAATCGCAAAGCCGATCGGGTTGACGCAACACCGGGGAATAGTTGCCTATCAGAGCAGCGGTTTCGCTGGTAACGGGTTTGGCAATCACCACATTGAGCACACACGCCGCGGCTTGCGGCGCGAGACGGGCACGTTTGCCCGCAGACGTCCATGTAAGTGTCCACCTGCGCCATCCCTGCCGCGCTTGTCGCGTGGCGGACGGCCTGTGTCCAATTGCGAGTTTCCATCGCTGCGGGACTCGCAGCCAACGACAAAAGTCTGGCTCACGCCACGGCAGCACACGTCTCCATACTCCATTGAGAACGAGGGCAGCTGTTATGAATCTTGAGCAAGAGTTGATCGCCATGTTCCAGCAGGTTTATCAAAGTCACCTTAAGGTCCTGCAGCAACTGGACGGCCTGGTGACGGGAAGACACGCCGACATGCGGCACGTGACGGAATCAGGGGGCGAAACGTGGCCCTGGCGAATGGATGGGCTGTCGATGATTCCGCGTAGAACGACGAGCCGCACGACGTCACCCGCCGTCTCGCTGTTCGTATGCGGTGCAGCGCTCAAACAGATCGCCTCGAACCTTCCCGAAGGCCAGGCGAAGACCGAACTCATGTCGGCCGCACAACAGACCATCATGGATTGGGAGGATGACTTCTGTGGCACGCCGCCGCGTCCGCGTCCCGCGCTCGACCTGGCGGCCGCGCTGGTCAACTATGCAGAGGAACTGGGGCAGGGCACCTTGAAGAACCTGATTCTTGCCGAAGCGGGCCAGATTGCACAGAAGGCATTTGTCGGAGCGTCGATACCGGGGGATCGCATCGAGCAGGTGCTAGCGGATCAGGTGGAGACCGGGAGGTCGGCGCCGCATTGAGGCGAGGCTGCGCGATTTCTTCAGGTGGGTAAAACTCATCGGGTCATCATCGGAGGGAAGCGGGCTGCTTTCCTCATCCTGGTGCTGCCGGATGTGAATCAGAGTACGGAGAAGGCCCGATATCGTCGGGCCTTCTTCTTGAATCGCGAAGGCGCCAGCGGGACCCATGAATCGTCTCTGTGCAGACGAAGAACCGATATACGGAACGGCCCCGTCTTGCCCTGTCACCCAAAGCCCTTAACGTTCGCGACGTTGCGAGGGAGTAGGCTCGACATACCGCCCTTCTGCAGGCTGCTTCCATGGAAAAGTCAGACAAGCCGCTTTCGACGGCTTACATCCATTCCGTCTACTCTGGTGCCGAGGAGACGCGAACCGTCGACGAGAAAAGTGCATTTCACTCGACGAACCAATTTGATCGTCAGCCGACGCACTCGGGACAGGCGCCGGAAAATCCCAAGCCGGCCAGAAAGTACTCCCGCAAGTGAGCCAGGTGTCGTCGTTGCCCATCCTCAGGTCGAAAGCTTCCGAGTAGTCGATCAAAGGTCAGTCGCGCTTCCATCGACGGGCACGATCTTGCCGGCTGCTTTCTCTTCTAGACGCGCCACCAATGTCCCCCGCGACAGGCAAAAGAAAAGGCCCGACATCGTCGGGCCTTTTCCTTGAATCGTGGTACCGGTGATAGGACTCGAACCTACACTCTGTCGCCAGAAGCGGATTTTGAGTCCGCCGCGTCTACCATTCCGCCACACCGGCATTGCAAGCGCGCCATTATGCCGGGTTCAGTGGACCGGGTCGAGCCCCAGCTGGCGGTCGGTGCGCTGGTACTGGTTGTGGCCCAGGGGCTGGAATACGGCGCAGTGGGTCATGGCGCCGGAGTAGATGTGCAGGCTCACGGCCACGGCATCGTCGCTGGGGTTGCGGATGGTGTGGTACTCGTGGGGCGGGATCAGGCTGCCGGCGGAGCCGGGGCCGGCCTGGATGGAGCCCACGGGCTGGAAGCAGTAGTTGCCGTTTTCGTCGGCGAGGCGCTCGTACTGGACCACTTCCAGCGCGCCGCTCCAGACGCCTTCCACGCACCACATGCCGCAATGGTCGTGGATGGGGGTGCCTTGGCCGGGGCCCCAGGTCATGGCGACCACGCAGTAGCCGTGTTCCTCGCTGCGGTAAAGCTCGCGACGGGCGTAACGGCCTTCAGCGGTCTCGAACACGCAGTCCGGAAGCTTCACTTCCTGGCCGCGGATGAGACTGCACAGACTGTTGCGCAGGCTGTCCGTGACGGCGCGCGTGCTGTCCTGCGAGACAGCGGCGTCGATGGCGTCGATGAGTTGGCGGGAGCCGGGGAAATCCAGGGTGAGCATGGTGTTCTCGGTAGTTCGTGCAGCCGGGCCATCTTAGCAGCGCCGGGGCGGGGGCGCTGTCAGCCGTTCATAATTGGCTGAGAAAGCCGCCGATGGCACGGCTGTAGTTGGGAATGTCGACCAGGAAGGCGTCATGGCCCTGGGGCGAATCGAGCGCCACGAAATCCACGGCGGCGCCGGCGGCGCGCAGGCCCTCGGCGATCTGTTCCTGCTGCTCCAGCGGAAACAGGATGTCGGTGCTTACGCCGATCACCATGGCCTTCTCGATGCGGATGCGCTTCAAGCCTTCCATGATGCTGCCGTTGCCGTACTCGGCGATGTCGAACCAGTCGCTGGCGCGCGACAGGTAGAGGTAGCTGTTGGGGTCGAACGTATGCACGAAGCGTTGTGCATGGCCTTCGAGGTAGGACTCCACTTCAAATTCCAGCCCGAACGGGTTGTCGTCGCGCCGCTCGGGGTCGAGGCGGATGCGCGCGAAGCGGCCGTTCCATTCCATGGCGGAGCGGTAGGTAATCACGCCGAGCTTGCGCGCGATGCTCATGCCATCGCTGGGGTAGCTGCCGTCGCTGTAGCGGCCCTTGTTCCAATGCGGATCGAGGCGGATGGCCTCGCGCTGCAGGGAGCGGATGGCAATGGCGAAGGGCTGCGCCTGCGGCGCGGTGTCCACGCTGATGTGCGCGCGCACGCTGCCCGGGTGCAACACCATGTAGGCCAGCGCGCTCATGCCGCCCATGGAGCAGCCGATGAGGCAGGCGAGCTGTTCGATGCCCAGGCCTTGCACCACGACCTGCGCTGCGTTGGCGACATCTTCCAGCGACAGTTCGGGAAAATCGAGGCGATAGGGTTCGCCGGTAGCCGGGTTGATCGAGGCAGCGCAGGTGGAGCCCTTGTCGCTGCCCAGCGAGTTCACGCAGATGACGAACCAGCGCGACGTGTCGATGGCTTTGCCGGGGCCGATCATCGCCTCCCACCACCCTTCGGAAGCGTCGTCCGCGTTGGAGGCGGCGTGCGCGCTGGGCGAGAGGCCGGTGAGCAGCAGCACGGCGTTGTCGCGCGCTTCGCTCAGCGTGCCCCAGGTTTCGTAGGCGACGCGGGCGCCGTGGAGTTCACCGCCACGCTTCATCGCAAAGGGCGAGGGAAGGGCGGCGTAGCGGCGCGCGTCGTGTGTCATGACCCTTAGTGAACCTTGTCGATGCTGATCTTGATGGGCGTCTGCGTGTTCACGTCGACCACGCCGGCATTGCCTTCCAGGTCGCCCGGCTGGGCAATGGCCTGGCCACTCTTGCTGATGCGGGCGCCAACGAACACGCGCGACGCCGAGGATAGTTTGAGTTGCGGCGTCATGCCCATCCCGTCGTTGAGCGTGACGGTGGCGGGCAGGGCGGTGGCATCCATTTTTGCGACGGCCAGCGGCATCGGCGGGCCCTGTTCGGCGCGGGCATAGACGAACAAGGTGTCACCCGGCGCGAGCTTGTCCTTGAGCGACGGCGACAGCGCCACTTCCACGTGCAAGGCTGCCTGCGGGGTCTTCGGCGCCGGCGTTTCCGGCGCCGCCTTGCCGCTGCTGTTGGCGCGCGAGTCGGCGAGGGCGATCTGTTCCGCCACGGCCTTGGCGACATTGGAGCCCGGATCGAGCTGCGGTTGCAGCTGGCGCCACGTTGCCGCCGCCTGGGCGTACTGGTCGTGCTGGAACTGGCTGATGCCGAGCAGCCACAGGCCGCGTTGGCTTTGCGGGTCGATCTTCACCGCGCGCTCGAGCAGTTCCTGCGCGCGGCCTTCGATGCGGTGGTCGTCGCGCAGCAGCGAATCGGCCTCGGCCCAGCCGACCATGGCCACGCTGTTGTCGGCATCAATGCGCATGGCCTGCTCATAGGCCTGCTTCGCATCGGCAGCGCGATGCATCACGCTGTAGGTCTGGCCCAGCAGCATCCAGCCCTGCAGGTCATCGGGCTGTTGCGCGAGGTGCGTCTTCAGTTCGTCCACCGCCTGGTCGATGCTCATGCTGGCCGGCGCCTTGGTCACGCCGTTGAGCGTTACAGGCGTGCCCACCGCAAGATAGAGCCCGATGGCGGCGACCGGCAGGCAGAAGGCCACCAGCATGGCCAGCGCGAAGACGCTGCGCGGGCGGCCTTGCTGGCGCCCGTGGCGCATGAGTGGCAGCAACAGCAGGAGCAGCGCCGCGACGATCATCGCCGCAGCGATCAGAAAGAAAGCCAGCCTCACCAGTCGTCCCCTTCATCGGTCGGCCTGTCGTTCGTGGCGGCAGGCGCGGCGCGACCGCGCCGGCGTACCGTGACCACGACGACGGCCGCACCGGCCAGCAAGATCACCAACGGCCCGAACCACAGCAGCAGCGTGCTGGTTTTCATCGGCGGGTCGTACAGCACGAAATCGGAATAGCGGTCGACCAGGTATTGCTTGATCTCGTCGTCGCTCTTGCCCTGCTGCATGAGGTTGAACACCTCGTGGCGCAGGTCGCGGGCGAGATCGGCGTTGGAATCGGCCAGGTTTTCGTTCTGGCAGACCAGGCAACGCAGCTCGCGCGTGAGGTTTTGGAAGCGCACTTCCTGCGCATGGTCCTTGAAGGGCAGCGGGTCGATGGCCTGGGCAAAGGCGATGCCCGCGATCAGGAACAGGAGCGCGAACACCACGTGTGGGAGCACACCCTGTGCGCGACGCCATACTCGCCGCTTCGTCGGCTTGTCGCCCACGGGGTGGGCTCCCACGGGAAGAGAAGAGCCGCGCTTCATGGCGACTCCTTCGCCAGGGCTGCGATGGCCGGCTTCAGTTCCTTCTCGATCACCTCGGGCGTGAGCGGGCCGATGCGCTTGTAGCGGATGATGCCTTTGCCATCGACCAGGAAGCTTTCCGGCGCGCCGTACACGCCGAAGTCGATGGCGGTGCGGCCTTCGCGGTCCACGATGACCATGTCGTAGGGATCGCCGTGCTTGGCCAGCCAGCCCTTGGCATCGCCTTCGTCGTCCTTGTAGTTGTAGCCGATCACCGGCACGCCGATGGACTTGCCTTGCGCCATCAGCACCGGGTGTTCCTCGCCACAGGCGATGCACCAGCTGGCGAACACGTTGATGAGGTAGGGCTTGCCGAGCAGGGCGTCGCGGCTGACTGTCTGCGAGGGATCATCCAGTCTGGGCAGCACGAAGGCCGGTGCCGGCTTGTTGATCAGCGGCGAGGGCACTTCGCGCTGGTCATGCTGGGTGTTCCACCAGATGCCAAAGCCGAACAGGGCGACCAGCAGCAGAAAGCCGAAGAAGGGAATCATGCGGCTCATGCGCGCGACTCCTGCAGCACGGTGGCCGGGACGGCTTCCGTTTCGGCGACGCGCCGGGTGCGGAAGCGGCGATCGGCCGCGGCGAAGAAGCCGCCCAGCATCATGAACAGGCCACCGGCCCAGATCCAGCGCACGAAGGGCTTGTCGTAGAGACGCAGCGCCCACGCACCCTCCGGCTGCTTCGGGTCCATCGGCTCGCCCAGCGCCACGTACAGGTCGCGGAACAAGCCCGGATTGATGGCCGATTCGGTCTGCACCTGTCCACGTGTATAGGTACGCTTCTGCGGATGCATCACCGCCACTTCGCTGCCGTTGCGCATCACGGTGACGGTGCCCTGGTCGCCCTGCCAGTTGGGACCACGCGTGTGCTGCACGCCATCGAAGCGGAATTCGTAGCCGCCGATGCTTTCTGTCTGGCCCGGCGCCACGCGCACGTCGCGTTCCACGCTGAGTGCATTGGTGAGCATCACGCCGGCGAGGAACACGCCCACGCCGAAATGCGCGAGCAGCATGCCGGCCATTTCGGCGGGATAACGACGACCCGCCGGCATCTCGCGCCAGCGCTTGAACACATAGAGCAGGGTGCCGAAGCCGCACCACACGGCCGCCGCCGTGCCGACGACGGCCTTGGTTTCGCCGCTGGTGGCGAACGCCGCGAGGATGGCGCAGGCGATGGCGGCAAGGCCGGCGCGCCACATCACCTTCTTCAGCACCGGCACATCGCTCTTGCCCCAGCGCAGGTAGGGGCCGAACGGCAGCAGCAGAACCACAGGCGCCATCAGCAGGGTGAACAGGAAGCCGAAGTAGGGCGGGCCCACCGAGATCTTGCCGAGGTTCAGCGCATCGCCCAGCAGCGGAAACAGCGTGCCCAGCAGCACCATGGCCGCAGCCACCGTGAGCATCAGGTTGCCGATGAGGATGGCGGTTTCACGCGACACCACGCTGAAGGGCTTGCCGCCAGCGACCTTGGGCGCGCGCATGGCGTACAGCAGCAGCGAGCCGCCGACCACCATGGCGAGGAAGCACAGGATAAACAGGCCGCGGCGTGGATCGGACGCGAAGGCATGCACCGAGGTGAGTACGCCCGAACGCACCAGGAAGGTACCCAGCAGCGACAGCGAGAAGGCGAAGATGGACAGCAGGATGGTCCATGCGCGCAGGCCGCCACGTTTTTCCGTGACTGCCTGTGCATGGATCAGTGCCGCACCGACCAGCCACGGCATGAAGCTGGCGTTCTCCACCGGATCCCAGAACCACCAGCCGCCCCAGCCGAGTTCGGCATAGGCCCACCAACTGCCCGCGACGATACCCGCGGAAAGGAAACCCCACGCCACGTTGGTCCACGGCCGTGCCCAGCGCACCCACGCCTGTTCCAGCTCGCCGCCGAGCAGCGCGGCGATGGAGAAGGCAAACGCCACCGAGAAGCCCACGTAGCCCATGTAGAGCACGGGCGGGTGGAAGGTCATGCCCGGATCCTGCAGCACCGGGTTGAGGTCACCGCCATCTGGCGGCATCGGCAACAGGCGCGCGAACGGGTTGGAGGTGAAGATGATGAAGGCAAGAAAGCCGACCGCGACCAGGCCGAGCACGCCGAGCACGCGCGCCACGAATACCTCGGGCAGGTTCCGGCTCAACGCGGCAAGCGCCAGCGTCCACAGGTTGAGGATGAAGATCCACAGCAGCAGCGAACCCTCATGCGCGCCCCACACGGCGGCAATGCGGTAGTACCAGGGCAGTGCGAGGTTGGAGTTGTCGGCGACGTACTGCACGGAGAAATCGAACGACAGGAACGCCCACACCAGCAGCGCGAAGGCGAGTGACACGAACACCGCTTGTCCCGCCGCCGCCGGACGCGCCACGGCCATCAGCGCGCGGTTGCCCTTCCATGCGCCCAGGAGCGGAAGAACGCCCTGCGCCATGGCGAGCAGCAAGGCGAGGATCAGCGCGAGTTGGCCGAGTTCGGGCGTCATTGCGGCTTGTCCTGTCCGGCTTCCTCGCTCACATGCTTGCCTTCGTGGGCCTTGGCCATGGCGTCCTTCAGCTCCTTGGGCATGTAGGTTTCGTCATGCTTGGCCAGCACTTCGGTGGCGATGAAGCGGGCGTTGTCCATGTGGCCGGTGGCGATCACGGACTGGTTGTCCCGAAACAGGTCCGGCAGGATGCCGGTGTATTCCACCGGCATCGAACCGCTGGCATCGACCACGGTGAAGGTGACCTTCAGCGAGTCGTTGCTGCGCTGGATGGAACCGGCCTTGACCATGCCGCCCAGGCGGAAGGTCTTGTAGCTGTTCGCCTGGCCAGTCTGCACCTGGCTCGGGGTGAACAGGTAATTCATGTTCTGCTGCAGGGCGAACACGATCAGGCCCACCGCCACCACCGCCGCGGCGGCGACAAGAAGGACAATGGTGAGCCTGCGCTTGCGAGTAGGGTTCATGCGTAGGTGCGCTCAGGGCGATGTCGGGTTGCGTTGCTGGCGTGCGGCCTGTCGCGCCATGCGACCGCGCAGCTCGCGCAGGTTGCGGCGACGGCGCAGCCACGGGTTGAGGTAATCGGCGATCAGCACGATGAAGAACACAGCGTACGCCGGCCACACGTACATGGCGTAACCGCCCATGGCGACGAAGGCACTCATGCCTTGCCCTCCCGCTCTGCTATCTGCTTCACCCACTCCTTGCCGCTTTCCATCGACAGCAGGTCGGTGCGCACGCGGCCGAACAGGCTGGCGATGTAATAGAACTTGGTGGCGGCCATCATGGTGAGCAGCGGCCACAGCATGTCGCCGCTGATCTTCGAGGGTCCGAGGATGCGCACGGTGGAGCCCTGGTGCAGCGTGTTCCACCAGTTCACCGAAAAATGCACGATCGGCACGTTGATGATGCCGATGATGGCGAGGAAGGCCGCGGCGCGCGCGCCCTGGCGCCGATCTTCAAAGGAGTGATACAGGCCGATCACGCCCAGGTACAGGAACAGCAGCACCAGTTCGGACGTAAGGCGCGCATCCCACGTCCACCACGTGCCCCACATCGGCTTGCCCCACAGTGAGCCGGTGACCAGCGTGATGAAGGTGAAGGCCGCGCCGATGGGCGCCGATTCCATCGCCACCACTTCGGCCAGCTTGATGCGCCACACCAGCGAGATAAAGGAGGCGACGGCCATCAGGCCATAGATGAAGAGGCCCATCCACGCACATGGCACGTGGATGAAGATGATGCGGTAGGCGTCACCCTGCTGGTAATCGGCGGGCGCTAATACCAGACCGCCATAAAGCGCGATGGCACCGGAAATCAATGCAAGGGCCAGGGCCCATGGACGCACGATGCCGGCAAAACGATAGAAGTTCGGCGGAGAGCTGAGCTTGTGAACCCAGAGCGGGATCCAGTTGGCCATGTGAACCTGTTTATGCCTGTTCCATGCCCCGCGCCGGGATCTGTTTGCGCGCAGGACAAGGAAGAACGAAGGACGTGTATGTCGATACACGACTGAGTGATGACGCAGGCCTGCGTGCAAACAGACCCGGCCCGGAGGGTTGACGCTGAGCGCCCGCCAGCCGCCCGCGCGCGACTTGACCTGACCACCAGTCAGGCGCTGCGCCACGCGCGACCATCTGGCGGGCGCTCAGCGTCAACGCGGGGTATGGAACAGGCATAAACAGGTTCCTATGCGTCCAAGGCAATGCGGAGGGCGGCGGCGCAGGCCAGCGGGGCCAGCACCAGCGCCATGACCAGCGCCGCGCCCAGCCAGGCGATGGGCGCAAGCCACGGCAGCCCCTGTTGAGCCGCGGCGACGGCGCCTGCGGCAAAGATCACCACGGGTACGCAAAGCGGCAGCAGCATCAGCGCCAGCAGCATACCAGAGCGTCGCGTGCCGGCCGTCAGCGCCACCAGTACCGCGCCCATCAGGCTCAGCAGGGGCGTAGACAGCAGCAGCGCATAGACCAACACGGGCATCACGGCGGCCGGCAGGTGCAGCATGCCGGCCAGCAGCGGCGCAATGACGATGAGCGGCAGCGCTGTAGTGATCCAGTGGGCGAGGATCTTCATGCCCAGCATCAACGCCAGCGGCTGTGGCGACAGCATCAGCTGCTCGAGCGAACCGTCTTCGATGTCGCTGCGGAACATGGCGTCCAGCGCCAGCAGCATGGCCAGCAGCATGGTCACCAGCACGGCGCCGCCGGCGATGCGCTGGAGCAGGGCATCCTCGGGCCCCAGCGCGAACGGGAACAGCGTGATGACGATGAGCGCGTAAAGCACCGGCATGACGATGTCGCCGCGGCGACGCCAGGCCAGGGTGAGGTCGCGGCGCAGCACGGCGGCGCAGGCGGAGGCGAGCGGCGCGTGACTCATGCGTGCATGCGTATCCGTTTCGGTTCGCCGTTGAGAAAGCTCACGGCGCCATGGCTGGTCACCAGGGCGGCGCCACCTTCCGCCGCATGTTGTGCAAGCAGGCGATTCACCAGCTCGATGCCGGTGCGGTCGAGGTTGGCGTAGGGTTCGTCCAGCAGCCACAGCGTGGCGGGCAGCAACAGCAGGCGCGCGAGGGCAGCGCGCTTCTTCTGTCCGGCGGAGAGCCGCCGCACGGGTTCGTCTTCGTAGCCGGCGAGACCGATGTTGGCGAGCACGCCTTCCACCGTGCGACCGTCGCGCGCACCGTACAGGCCGGCAGCGACGGCGAGGTTTTCCCGTGCACTGAGATCGCTCTTCAGGCCAAGGTGATGACCGAGGAAGAGCGTGTCGCCCAGATGCTCGATGCGTCGCCACGGCTGACCGCGCCAATCGAGCGAACCTTCGTCGATGTGCAGCAGGCCGGCGAGGATGCGCAGCAAAGTCGTCTTGCCGCTGCCGTTGTCGCCTTCCACCAGGGCGATTTCGCCTTCGCGCAGGCAGAAATCCAGCGGGCCGAACACGGGTTCGTCCTGGCGGTAGAAGGTGAGCGCCCGGGCCTCCAGCAGAGGTTGAGCGACGGCGGCGGAGGCAGTCATCGCCCGATTGTCCGCAATGCCCGGCGGCCTTGTCCATGCGGCGGGGTGACGCCAGCGCAAGGGCGCGACGCAGGTGTCGGCGAGGGGGGCTCCGGCATCCGGAAATACCCCCTCAAGCCAACGACACGAGACGCAGCCGGGCGGGGGCGGCCCCTTGACCGTGGACGTAGCCGATCTGTCTGAAACGACGGGCCAGCGGGTCGAGGGTGGAAACATCGGGCCCGACCACCCACAGGCTGGGTTCCTTCCACTGCCCGTCACTGCCGACGCCGCGTGCGGGGCGAATGGCGACGGTCTCCGGCAGGACACGCAAGGCGATGAGCAGATCCCGCAGGGCGGCTCGGTTTCGCGGGCGGGGCGAGGGCTCGGAGCGTGGATTCCAGGCCGTGATGAATCCCCAGGGGTGATCTTCCGCCAAGGCACCGAGCGCCGGCGGTAGGGGCTGGTCGATCCGGATGGTGGCCCAGCCGCCGCGCGCCAGGCGCACCCGATAGTCGGTGGCCCGGTACGCGGCGAGCAGCGCCTCATCCATGCCGCAGGTCGGGCAGTGGCGGAAGCGTGGCGCGCAGGGCGTCGACGGCGGCACTCAGGTCGACCGTGCCGGCGTCGGTGGAGCCACGCAGCAGCTGGTCCAGCAGTACGTCCTGCGCACGGCCACGCTCGTAGGCATAGGCGTAGGGCAGGTGGGTAAAGGTGACCATGCGGTAACGGGCCATGAAATGCCCCGGCGCGCGTTCGGCGAGCAGGGCGCCCAGCGCGCGCTTGGCGAGGTAGTGCGGGTCGGCGACCGAGTCGCGCATTTCCACGTAGTTTTCCAGCGCCATCGCGGCAATGGCATCGCTGTTGGGCTGGCGGATGCGCTGGAACTCGGCGAACACGCCGGCGGTGTCGTCGGGTGACTGGGCCAGCAACGAGGCGAGCACCACCGTGTCTTCGAAGCCGCAGTTCATGCCCTGGCCGTGGAACGGCACGATGGCATGCGCGGCGTCCCCGACCAGCAGCGCGCGCCCGTCCAGGTGCCAGCGGTCGAGATAGAGCGTGGAGAGCGTGCCGACCGGATGGCCGTCGTAATCGCTGGCGAAATCCGGAATCAGCGGCAGCAGGTCGGGGAAGTCTTCCTCGAAGAAGGCCCGTGCGGTGCCTGCGCTGCCCAGCGTGTCGAAGCTCGGATGTGGCCCGTGCGCCGGCAGGAACAGGGTGACGGTGAAGCTGCCCTCGGTGTTCGGCAGGGCGATGCACATGTAGCCGCCGCGCGGCCAGATGTGCAGGGCGTGTGGTTCGAGCGCGAACTGGTCGTGGCCGCCGCTGCGCCCCACCAAGTCGGCGGACAAACCGCCCGCCGGCGGAATCTCCAGTTCCTTGTAGCCGTGGCCCAGCGACTCCACGCGTTCGCCCAGCGGAGCGTAGGCGTTCATGGCGGCGCGCAGGGCGGAGCCCGCGCCATCGGCGCCGATGACCACCGGTGCATCGAGCTCGCGCGACACGCCCAGCTCATCGACCAGGCGCATGCGTCGCTGGTCGAAATCCGCGCTGGCCAGCGACTGTCCAAAGTGGAAGTTCACGCCAGCCGCTTCGGCGGCGTCCAGCAACAGCATGTTGAGCGCGCCGCGTGAGACGGACCAGATCACTTCGCTGTCGTCCACGCCATAACGCTGCAAGCCGGACCGGCCATCGCGCGTATGCACCATGCGGCCGCGCATCATCACGGCGCGCTGCAGCACGTCATCGGCAAGGCCGGCTTCGCGCAGTGCCTGCAGGCCGCGCTCGGCGAGGGCGAGGTTGATGGAGCGTCCACCGGTAAAGCCGGCGATGCGCGGATCAGGGCGTTTTTCGAAGACGTCGACGGCGAAGCCGCGGCCCGCCAGTTGCTGCGCCAGCAAGGCGCCGACCAGGCCGCCGCCGATAAGAGTGATGTGCTTCGCCATGAAGTCCCGCTGGGTAGGTGGCAACCACGGAAAGCGCCAAGAGTAGCGGGTCAGGGGCGGGTGGGGCGATGCGCAGTGCGGCATGGCGCGCACTGTGCCTGCTGGGCTGACGTTGCGGAGGAATGTCTAGAATCGTCATTCCCGCGAAAGCGGGAATCCAGTGTCTTTCTGGGTAGATGCGAAAGTCTCTGGATCCCCGCTTTCGCGGGGATGACGGGATCGCTTGGTCGAACCTGGCGGAGTGATGCGGCGCTTGTGCTTCGCTCAGAAGCTCATGAAATACCCACCGTTGACCGGCAGGTTGGCACCCGTGATGTAGCCGGCGTCGTCGGCGGTGAGGAAGGCTACGGCGCGGGCAATGTCTCCCGGCGAACCCAGGCGGCCGACCGGGATGTCGGCGATGATCTGCTCGCGGATGTCCTGCGGCACGGCGGCCACCAACGGGGTATCGCAATAACCCGGCGACACCGTATTCACCGTGATGCCCTTGCGCGCCGTTTCGCGGGCCAGCGCCATGCCGAAGCCGTGCACGCCGGCCTTGGCGGCGGAGTAGTTGGTCTGACCGAACTGGCCGGTCTGGCCGTTGACCGAACTCAGGTTGACGATGCGGCCGAAGCCGCGCGTGCTCATGCCTTCCACCACGTTGCGGCACATGTTGAACACGCCGTCCAGGTTCACGCGCATCAGTTCGTGCCACTGCTGCGGCGTCATTTTGCGCAGGCTGGTGTCGCGGGTGATGCCGGCGGCGTTGACCAGGATGTCCACGCCGCCGTGCTCCTGTTCGATGCGGCCGATCAGCTCAGCGCAGCTGTCAAACTGGCTGACGTCGGCGTGCTCGAATCGCACCGCACCGTTGAGGTCGGCCGTTTCCTGCTGGAAGGAGCGGAGACGCTCCTCGCGGCCGGCAAGGTCCACGGCGATCACTTGGCGCCCCGCTTGTGCCAGCTGGCGACAGATCTCGGTGCCAAGGCCGCCGATGCCGCCCGTGACCAGGGCAACGCGCGCAGTGCGGGAGTTCGTGCTCATGTGAAAGACTCGTGCACATGCCGCAGGGCAGCACGTGTTGTGCTGCAGCGGCCGATCAGACGGAAGAGGGTGGCTCGCGGGCGCGAGCCGGACTGGATCAGCCCGGCTTCTTGGTCGTGCCGCGCGGCGGGGTCTGGGTCTGCGTGGCCGTGTCGAGCAGGCCGCGCTGCATGTTGCGCCAGGCTTCCATGTTGCGCTCGGTCAGGTCGTTGAGCATGGACCAGGGCGTCTGGCCGAGCAGGCTGTTGAGCTGCGTGCGGAACTGCTGCTGCTGGTCCAGGAAGACCTGCAGGCTGCGCTCGAGGTACGGGCCCATGAAGCCCTGCAGCGAATCACCGTAGAAACGGATGATCTGGCTGAGCAGCTGGGGCGACAGCATCGGCTGCCCCTTTTCCTCGTGCTCAGAGATGATCTGCAGCAGCACCGAGCGGGTGAGATCCTCACCGCTCTTGGCGTCGCGGACTTCGAAGGTTTCGCCGTCCAACACCAACTGACGGACCTCTTCCAGCGTGATGTAGCTGGAGATTTCCGTGTCGTAGAGCCGACGGTTCGGATACTTCTTGATGATGCGGATCGTTTGTGCCATGCACACAAACTAGCAGAAGGTATTGCGGCGCACCAGTCGCCCAACTGGTATTCATTGCTGCACTGGTCAGTTGCAGCAATTCCTGTTAGATCAACTACATGCCTGTTTTTGCCGGTTTGTGCCGGATTGAGAGTAATCCGGCACTCTCACTCAGTGTGCCGGTCCGCCCGCCGAGCCGAACGGTGGCTTGGCCAGCCAGATCACCGGGATCAGCACGATGAACAGGACGGCGCACAGCAGGAAGATGTCATTCACTGCCAGGGTGAGGGCTTCCTTGTTCACCAACTGGTCCACCACCCCCAGCGCCTGGGTCTGTCCCAGGCCACCGTGCGTCAGCTGTCCCACGACCTGCGTGGCGGGCTGGCTGGCGTTGGTCACGTTCTCGGTCAGCGTGGCGTGATGCAGGATGCCGCGGTGCTGCCACAGCGTCACCGTGACCGCAGTGGATACGCTGGAGCCCAGCGTGCGGAAGAAGTTGGCCAGGCCACTGGCGCTGGCGATCTCGCTGGCAGGGAGTCCCGACAGGTAGATCTGGTTGAGCGGGATGAAGAAGCAGGGGATGGCCACGCCCATCACGAAGCGCGGCAGCACCAGCGTGGAGAACGACGCGCCGCTGTCGAAGGTGGAGAACCAGTACGACGTGCTTGCGAACACCACGAAGGCGAACGTCACCACCGCGCGCAGTTCCAGCTTCTGCATGTTGCGGCCGATCACCGGCGACAGCAGGAAGGCGAGGATGCCCACCGGCGCCGTGGCCAGGCCCGCCCATGTCGCCGTGTAGCCCAGCGTGGTCTGCAGCCACAGTGGGAACACCACGTTGATGCCGAAGAAGGCGAACATGCCCAACGACAGTGCGATGACACCGGCCGTGAAGTTGCGCTGCTTGAACAGGCTCAGGTCCACCACCGGGTGTTTGGCGTGCAGTTCCCACACCACCAGGAAGGTCAGGCAGACCAGCGCTATGATGCCCAGCGTGGCGATCAGCGGCGAGGCGAACCAGTCATGGTCGTTGCCGTTGTCCAGCATGAACTGCAGGCAGCCCACGCCAGCGACCAGCAATACCAGGCCCACCACGTCGATGGGCGACTGGAACGTCTTGGTCTCGCGCTTGTGCAGCAGGGTCCAGGTGATCACACCCGCGAGCACGCCCACCGGCAGGTTGATGTAGAAGATCCACGGCCAGGAGAAGTTGTCCGTCAGCCAGCCGCCCAGGATGGGGCCGAAGATCGGCGCCACCACCACCGTCATGGCCCACAGCGCCAGCGCGATGCCCTGCTTGGCTTTCGGGTAGCTCGCCAGCAGCAGGGTGAGCGACAGCGCCACCATCGGGCCGGAACCGGCGCCCTGCATCAGGCGGGCGAACACCAGCATCGGCATCGAGGTGGCCAGGCCGCACATCATCGAGAAGACGACGAACAGGGCGACCGAGACGACGAAGGTCTTCACCTCGCCGAAGCGTCGCGCGATCCAGCCAGTGAGCGGCTGCATGATCGCGCTGGCCAGCGAGTACGAACTGATCGTCCAGGTGCCTTCGTTGGCGCTGACGCCAAGGCTGCCCGCGATATGCGGCACGGCCACGTTGACGATGGTCATGTCCAGCACCTCCATGAAGGTGCTGAACGCGACCGCGATGGTCAACAGGACCAGCGCGGTGCCGTGCAAAGGCGGCAAGCCTTCGGAGGTCTTTTCTTCGTTGGAATGGTCAGCCATGGCGGCGCGCCCGTCGTCTCGTCAGTTTGCGTCGCGCGGGCTGAGGTTGGCCCTGATGATCTTCTCGGCCTCTTCGTCGGCCTTGCTGGCCATCTGGTCGTACACCGTGGTCTGCGCCACGGGCTGGCCGTTGCCGGGAGCGGCGTTCATCGGGCCCTTGTCGTTGGTGATGTCGACGGTGACGTCGGTGGACAGGCCCACGCGCAGCGGATGATCGTCGAGCTCCTTGTCGTCCAGCGCGATACGCACCGGCACGCGCTGCACCACCTTGATCCAGTTGCCCGTGGCGTTCTGCGCCGGAAGCAGCGAGAACACGCTGCCCGTGCCGGCGCCCAGGCCGATCACCTTACCGTGGAATTCGACGCTGCCGCCGTAGACGTCGGCTTCGATCTTGGCCGGCTGGCCCACGCGGATCTTGCGCAGCTGGTTTTCCTTGAAGTTGGCATCGACCCACAGGTTGTGCAGCGGCACTACCGTCATCAGCTGCTGGCCCGGCTGCACACTGTTGCCCACCTGCACGCTGCGCTGGGCGACATAGCCCGTCACCGGCGCGTAGATGTTGTTGCGCTGCGCGGCGATCCAGGCGGCGCGGAAATTCGCGCGGGCCTGCACCACCGACGGGTTGTTCGCGATGACGGTGCCTTCGATGGCGGCATGCGCGGCATACGCCTGGGCCTGCGCCGAATCAAGCGAGGCCTGTGCCTGGTCGACGGTGTCGCGCAGGTGCTGCACGGTTTCCGGTGCTTCCGCCTGGGCGGCGATCAGCGGGGCGCGACGGGCAAGATCGGCCTGGGCCTTCTTCAGGTCCACCTTGGCCTTGGCCACCTGGGCGTCTGCGCTGGTGGCCGAATCGGTCTGCTGGCGTACCTGGCGCACGGCCTGGCCGAGCGTGCTGCTGGCCTGCTGCAGGCGGACGTCGGCATCGGTGTTGTCGAACTTCACCAGGATCTGGCCGGCTTCCACGCGCTGCGTGTCGTCGGCGAGGATGGCCACCACGGTGCCCGGCACCTGGGCGGAGATCGCCACCTGGTTGCCGCCCACGTAGGCGTTGTCGGTGGTTTCGCGGGTGGAGAACACGAACAGCCACAGCAGTACCCATGCCGCCACGGCGGCAAGGAACACAAGGGTAACGATCAGCAGCGCACGACGGCGCTTGGCCGGATCCTTGGCGGCCATGCCGCTGTCATTGCCGTTCTTGTTGACGGCGGATTCAGTGGCGCTCATTCGGGGCGTCTCCGGAAAGGTTCAAAGGGGAAGAGGGGCGGTCGCTGGAAGCCTGCGCCGGCAGGCTGGCGCGGTAGCCGCCACCCAGGGCCTTGATCAGCGAGATATCGGTGGACAGGGCCTGCGCCTGCAGGCTCACGTCGTTGTCCTGCTGCTGCAGCAACTGCACCTGTGCGCCCAGTGTTTCGCGGCGATCGGTCACGCCGCGTTGCACGCGCGATTGCGCGGTGGCGAGCAATTGCTGATTGGCGGCGATCTCGCGGGCCTGTTCCTTGCGGCGGCCTTCGATCTGGTCGGCGGTGAGGCTTTGCGTGGCGACGTCACGGGCCGCGCTGAGCACCGTGCTGTTGTACTGCGCCACGGCGGCATCGAGCTGCGCCTTGCTGACGCCGTAGTTCGCTTCCAGCAGCCCGCCGGTGAAAATCGGCAGGTGAAGTGCAGGCGCCAGGCTGAACACGCGGCTGCCGGCGTTGAACATCTTGTCGAGATCGATGCTCGACAGGCCGGCCATCGCGCTGATGCTGATATCCGGATAGAACTGCGCGCGCGCCACGTCGGTTTGACGCAGTGCGGCTTCGACCTGCCACAGGCTGGCGGCAATGTCGGGGCGACGGGCGATCAGGTCCACGCCCACGTTGTCGGGCAGGCCGGTGGTGACAGCGGGCAGCGGGCGCGGCTGCAGCGTCGGCAGCTGGGCGGGGGATACGCCGCACAGGCTGGCGAGCGCGGCCTGGCGAATGCGGGCGGAGCTTTCGATGGCCACCAGCGTCTGGCGTGCGGACGCCGTCTGTGCCCTGGCCGACAGGAGCGTGTCCGGGCGGTCGACGCCTTGCTTCACGCGCAACGCCGCGATCTGCTCCAACTGCTCGGCCGTCTGCACGGCCTGTCTGGCGAGGGTGATGCGCGACTGGTCGGCGAGCCAGCCGAAGTAGGTGTCGGCGACGTTGGTCTGGATGGCGAGGGCCGCGGCACTGCTCTGTGCCTCGGCGGCGTGCGCCTGGTCCACGGCGCCTTCGATGGTGTTGCGCTTCTTGCCCCAGAAGTCGAAGTCGTACTGCGCCTGCACGCCAAGGTCACCCTGGTTGTACCAGGTGAAACCGAGGAATTTCGGCGGAATCAGGCCGGTTTCGCTCAGGCGCTGGCGCTCGACCTGTGCGCTGCCGCTGACGCTGAGTCCGGCCTGCGCGGTGGCCGCGCGAATGGACTGCTGCGCGGAATCCACGCGTGAGCGCGCCTGCTGCAGGTCAGGCGAGCCTTGCATCGCCAGTTCGACGAGTTCGTTGAGCTGCGGATCGTTGTATGACTTCCACCACGCCGTGTCGGGCCAGCCGGCGCGTTGGCCCGTGTCGAGGCCGGCGAGAGGCACGTCATCGCGGATGGGTGGCCGGTTCAGCTTGGCCGGAATGGAGCAGCCCGCCACGGCGATGGCGACGGCGCAGGCAAGCAGCGCGCGACGGCCGGGTCCGTGGCGGAAAGAGCGGAGTGAGGTCATGGACGGGCGTCCGGCTGGGTGAGCGAGTCGATGTTGACGGCGATCTGGCGAAGCAGTCGGTCGAGCGCGCGCTTGTCGGTCGCGCTGAGCGTGGCGAAGGCACGGTGAACGTTGGGAAACAGTGGCGGGAGGATCTTGCGTACCAGCCGCTTTCCCGCAGGCGTGATGCTCAGCACGATGCGGCGGCGATCTTCGGCGCTGGTGGCGCGCGTGATCAGGCCTGCCTTCACCAGTACGTTCGCAATGCGCGTCATGTTGGTGGCGCTTTGCTGCGCGTATTCGCACAGCTCGCTGGGCGTCGCGCTGCCGGAGGGGCTGCTGTAGATCATCATCAGCGTGCGGAAATCGCTGTCGTTCAGGCCATGAGGCTTGAGATTGCGCTCCAGCTCACCGAGCAGGGTTCCCCCCACCAGCAGCAGCAGGCGCGTGAGCACGACTTCCTGGACGGGAAGGTCAGGGAAGATCTCTCCCACACGGCCAATTCCCTCGTCCATGTGGGCGAGGCACTCGGGCATCCGCTTCATTTCACCAAAGGATATTTCGCCAGTGAAGTATTTAGTCTAGCGCCGGCCGTGTTCGGGCCGCAACCTTAGGGAAGCTGGAACAATTGCCTGGCGTTGTGGGTGGTGGCCTGTGCGATGGACTCGGGGCTTTCGCCACGCAGCTGCGAGATGGTCTGCAGCACTTCGACGATAAAGGCCGGTTCATTGCGTTCGCCGCGATGGCAGGCGCCCGGCTGGTCCGGTGCGTCTGTCTCCAGTAGCAATCGTTCGATGGGCATGGTCGCGACGATGTGGCGGAGACGTTGGGCGCGCTCATACGTCACCGGGCCACCAATGCCCAGGTGGAAACCCATGCTCCATAACTGCTCGGCCTGCTGCAGGCTGCCGGAGAAGCTGTGCACCACGCCGCGCAGGCCGCCGATGCGGCGCATGGTGGAGGTGACTTCATCCATGGCGCGCCGCGCGTGCACGATCACGGGAAGGTCGAAATCGCGGGCGATGTGCAGCTGCTTCTGGAAGTATTCCCGCTGACGTTCGACATCGAGCTCGGGCAGGAAATAGTCCAGGCCGATCTCGCCGACGGCGACGGTGCGGTGGGTCTCCAGCCACGTCCTGAGCTCATCGAGGTGCTCGGACCGGTGCTGGTCGATGTAGATCGGGTGCATGCCGTAGGCCGGGTGGGCGTCGGCATGCGCGTCGCAGAGTGCGGTGATCCGCGGCCAGGAAGCCCGGTCGATGGCGGGCACCACGATATGCCGGACGCCAGCCTCCCTGGCGCGCTCGAACATGGCCGGCCGGTCGGGCGCGAAGCTCGCATCATCGAGGTGCGCGTGGCTGTCGGTGAGTTCGAGCACAGTATTAGGCGTCCTGAATTTGAAAAAATGGCTGGCTTCGATCTAAGCGAATATTCAGTGATACAGAGGTTCAATATTTGTGCTGGGATCGAACTCAAGCACGGAGCGGGGGCGCTCCGCAGGTCCAGACAGGAGAGCATTATGAACAGGTTGGTCGTTTCGGC
The DNA here is from genome assembly GCF_000725385.1 of Dyella japonica A8. NCBI lineage: Bacteria > Pseudomonadati > Pseudomonadota > Gammaproteobacteria > Lysobacterales > Rhodanobacteraceae > Dyella > Dyella japonica. The sequence continues at coordinate 2,527,605 of NZ_CP008884.1, forward strand.
GCTGCATATCGGTTTCGCCGGCGTATTGGTATTTGGTCTTTCGGCGTGCAACAAGGACGCCAATGCCGACGGTGGCGTAGGCGCCATGGCGCAGCAGGGGGCTTCCAACGGAGCCAAGTACGCGCGCGTCGTGAGCGTGACCCCTGTCCGCGATGCCGCGACCGCACCGCAGCAGGTGTGTCATGACGAGGTCGTGACCACGCACAAGCCGGTGCAGGACACGCACCAGATCGCAGGCACGGCCATTGGTGCCGTGGCCGGCGGCCTGCTGGGTAACCAGATCGGCGGCGGCAAGGGTCGTACGCTGGCGACGGTTGCCGGCGCCGTTGGCGGTGGCTATGCGGGCCACGAGATCCAGAAGAACCATCAGGCAAACGCCACGCAGCAGAGCACCCAGCGTCACTGCGAAACGGTGCAGGGCAACGGTGGCGACAAGGTGGTGGCGTACGACGTGACATACGAGTACAACGGTGTGACCCGCACGGTGCGCATGGATCACGATCCGGGCGACAGGCTGCAGGTACAGGAAGGAGTGGTAGCCGTTTCTGACGCTCACTGAGGATTCACGCCATGGATACACTGCTTAGACGTTTGGCTGTCGTTGGACTGTTTTCCGCTGTAGCGCTTCTTTCAGGATGTGAGACGCCACCGCAACGGCAAGTGGTTTACAGCGGTGCATCCAATCGTTGCGAGCAGTGTGGCGTGGTCAGTGATGTGCGCCAGATCCAGACGCAGAAGGAAGCCTCGCCGCTCGGCATGGTCATTGGCGGCATCGCCGGTGGCGTGATCGGCAACCAGTTCGGTGGCGGCAGCGGCAAGGCGCTCACGACGGTTGCCGGCGCAGTGGCTGGTGGTGCGATCGGCAACCAGGTCGGCAAGAACTCCGGTGGCCCGGACATTGCGTACCAGGTGACGATCAAGCTGGACGATGGCCGCTACGCAACGGTGACGCAGGCGGCTGATCCGCAGGTTCGCCCGGGCGACTACGTGCAGATTCGCAACAACCTCGTCTATCGTCTCTGACAAATAGACGTTTGGACGTCCAAATGAAAAGGCCCTCGCGAGAGGGCCTTTTTTATTTCCGGGGATGATTGGTGTGGGTTAGTTGTTGACCACGTAGAACGCATGTTCACCGATGGTCTTGACCCGCTTGGTCGACCAGGTTGGCGTCACGGCGAGCGTGGCGAATGCATCCGCGCGCGGTACGTATACCGTGCGCTCTCCCTGCGGCAGGCTCCAGTTGCTGATCGAGTCGCCAGCAATCTTCCACGCCTTGGTCCAGGAGTTGAGGTCGGTCACTTCGAAATTGCTCGCGGTTGTCGTCAGTGCAAACTGACGCGGGGAGGTCACGACCTCACAAACGCTGTCGCCCCAGGTGCCGCGATCGCGGCGACGCATGGCAACTTCCGCCACGGCGTATTGGCCGATGGTGGACTCACTGCGTGCCTCGAGATAAACCGTCGTGGCCAGGCAGGTCTGGTCCGCGAGGGGCTGGGGCAGCACGGACGCTAGCCACAACAGCATCGAAAGTTTCATTGTCTGCCTCCAACGTGCTGTACGCGCGAGGTCGATGCTGCTGACTTCACGCGCCGTTGCGGTGGACGGGCGGGCAGGCCGTTCCACCTGGATTGATCGCCGCGACCGAAACTTGTGGTCAGGCGGTTTGCCACGGGATTGTGGCCAGTCGAGCGGCTGATCCGGTGCCACTCAAAACGTGTTGTGCTGCAAGGGCATTGCTCGGGTACTAAACGACCTCGTGCCTGCAACTTCTGACCGCGCATGGGGCGGTATGTACACCGGCATTTCTGCCGGGTCGCGCCGATCCGGACCCCTCCGGTTCGTCGCGTATGTCGACACCCTCGGGCAGTGGGGCGTCGTCGAATTGGTTGGCGGAGCCTAGTGGCCAGTTTCCGATCTGGCAAGTGCCTGGCAGTTCAGGTTCACGCCTCGCTCACATTGTCATCTTGATCGTGAATCCTTGCGCAACGCCGTTTTCATCATGCGGGCCAGCTCTCCGTGACGCGCAGGGAGACGCCTTCATCGGTGTCTAGATCCGACGTGTTTTCGATCGCACTCACCAGACCATCGTCTATGACGGCGAGAGCGATAACGGTTGCATCATCGGTCACGACATCGAGCAACTGGATGCCGTTTTCGCCGTTACGGTGCAGCACGGTGCCTTCGGTTACGTGCTGCGACAATACGACGCAATGCATATGTCGCTTGAGTCCGCCGCGGTAGTGCAAGCGTGCCACGATCTCCTGGCCGGGATAGCAGCCTTTGTCGAAGGCGACGGCCTCAAGTCGTTCAAGCGAGAGGGATTGCGGCAGCAGCTTGCCTGGCACGTCATGCGGCAGCCACGGCCAGCCCATGCGAACTTGCGGCAGTCGCCATGCGTCATCCGGCTGCGTTGTCCCGACGGTCATGCTGTGATCGCCGCAACCGAACACGTAGGCATCGCCTTCACGATGGACAGCGTAAGTCTCGACCGCCGGCCCGGCACCAAGGGAGCGGGGTTCGGGCACGCTGAGCTTGACCTTGGAACGGAAGGCAAAGCGCTGCAGCGATTGCGCCATGGCGGCAGCATCGCCGCCGCGCAGCAGCAATAGCAGGGTGTCGTCGGCAAGTCGTGCAAGGTGGAACAGGGTGAGCACACGGCCCTGCGCGTCGAGCCATGCGCCGAATTGCCATCGGCCGACCCCGAGCGACTGGACGTTGCTGCTGAACTGGGCCTGCGCGAACGCAGTGGCGTCGGCGCCTTCGAGCAGAAGGATCTGGGCGGGGTGATCTGTCGTCATAGGGGAGCGAGGTAAGGGCTGGGGGCGGGAGATGCAAGGTCTGGCGACCCTACTGGCAGACCCGCGCACCGCCGTCAAGGTTGTGCTGCATTAACGCAGGTATTACGCTTTTACGGCTTTCAAACACCATGTCCGATACGTCCTCCCAAACCGAGTCCAAGCCCGCTTCCGCTCCTGCGGAACAGGCGCCCGTGCCTGCCGCTCCGGCAGCGGGAAAGACTTCGTCGGAGAAACCGGCCCCGGATCCCACCCGCTACGGCGATTGGGAAAAGAACGGGCGCTGTATCGACTTCTGATCGCGCCGCGCCGGCTCCGCGCCGGCGTCGTCGGGTAAGGGAAGGGCGGTATAGGGCATCAGCGATTCCACCCAGGATAGCCGCCATGGCAGACACGCAACGACCGCTCTCTCCCCACATGGGCATATATAAGTGGCAAGTGCAGATGGTGACCTCCATCGTGCACCGCGCTACCGGCATTGCCCTTTCCGTCGGAACCCTGCTCGTGCTGTGGGGGGTGTTGTCCCTCGCCAGCGGCGAAGACAGCTATAACCAGTTCAAGACCTGCATCGGCAGCCCGATTGGTCTGGTGCTGCTGTTCGGGTGGTCCTGGTCACTCTTCTATCATCTGTGTAACGGCATCCGTCACCTGTTCCAGGATGGCGGCATGGGCTACGCCATCCCGCAGTTCGTCCGTTCCAGTTGGCTCACGATCATCGGCAGCATTGTGCTGACCGTCATCGTGTGGGCTTACGTGTTCACCTGTGGAGGTGCTGCATGAGCGCCAACGGTCAGCAGCATGACGTGCGCAGCCAGCTGCGCAATCCCCTCAAGCGCGCCCGCGGCCTCGGCTCGGCACAGTCCGGCGTGGGCCATTGGTGGACGCAGCGCGTCACCGCCACCGCGCTGGTGTTCCTCAGCATCTGGTTCGTGGTGACGGTGCTGGGCGCACTGCACTCCGACTATGCAACGGCGCGCAGCATCATCGCCAAGCCCTGGAATGCCCTGCTGATGGTGGCCTTCGTGCTCGCCATGTGCTGGCACGCGGTGCTCGGCCTGCAGGTCGTGATCGAAGACTACGTGCATACGCGCTGGAAGGAAGTCGCCCTCCTGGTGCTGGTGAAGTTCATTGCAGTGCTCGGCACGCTGGCCACGCTGATGGCCGTGCTGCGCGTGGCGCTGGGAGCCTGATTCCATGGAAAGCTACAAGATCCAACAGCATAAGTTCGACGTGATCGTGGTCGGTGCCGGCGGCGCCGGCCTGCGCGCCACCTTCGGCCTGGCCGAAAAGGGCCTCAAGGCCGCGTGCATCACCAAGGTGTTCCCGACGCGCTCGCACACCGTGGCGGCGCAGGGCGGTATCTCCGCCGCGCTGGGCAACATGGGCGAGGACGACTGGCGCTTCCACTTCTACGACACCATCAAGGGCTCCGACTGGCTCGGCGACCAGGATGCGATCGAGTACATGTGCCGCGAGGCGATTCCGGCCATCATCGAGCTGGAACACTACGGCGTGCCGTTCTCGCGTACCGAGGAAGGCAAGATCTACCAGCGTCCGTTCGGCGGCATGACCACGCACTACGGCAAGGGCACCGCGCAGCGCACCTGCGCCGCGGCCGACCGTACCGGTCACGCCATCCTGCACACGCTGTACCAGCAGGCGCTGGCGCATGACGCCACGTTCTTCATCGAGTACTTCGCCATCGACCTCATCTTCGACGAAGAGGGCGTGTGCCGCGGCGTGCTTGCGCTGGACATGAACGAAGGCACCTTGCACTTCTTCCGCGGCCAGGCCGTGGTGCTGGCGACCGGCGGCTACGGCCGCGCGTACTTCAGCGCCACCTCGGCGCATACCTGCACCGGCGACGGTGGTGGCATGGTGCTGCGCGCGGGCCTCGCGCTGCAGGACATGGAGTTCGTGCAGTTCCACCCGACCGGCATCTACGGTTCGGGCTGCCTGATCACCGAAGGCGTGCGTGGCGAGGGTGGTTACCTCACCAACTCCAACGGCGAGCGTTTCATGGAGCGCTATGCGCCGAACGCCAAGGATCTCGCGTCGCGTGACGTGGTCAGCCGCGCCATGACGATGGAAATCCGCGAAGGCCGCGGCGTGGGCGAACACAAGGACCACATCCACATCAACCTGATGCACCTGGGCGCGGAAGTGATCCACGAGCGCCTGCCGGGCATCGCCGAGTCGGCGCGCATCTTCGCCGGCGTGGACGTGACCAAGGAGCCGATTCCGGTGATCCCGACCGTCCACTACAACATGGGCGGCATCCCGACCAACTACCACGGCGAAGTGGTGCAGAAGCAGGGTGACAACGTCGACGCCGTCGTGCCGGGCCTGTTCGCCATCGGCGAAGCGGCCTGCGTGTCGGTGCACGGCGCCAACCGCCTGGGCTCCAACTCGCTGCTCGACTTGGTGGTGTTCGGCCGTGCGGTGGCGAACCGCTGCGCGGAGATCGTCACCCCGGGCGGGGCGCAGAAGGACCTGCCGGCCAGCGTGCTGGACAAGGCGCTGGCCCGCTTCGACGGCCTGCGCAACGCCAAGGGCAGCCAGCCGACCGCGAAGATCCGTGCGGAAATGCAGCGCACCATGCAGTCCGACGCCGCCGTGTTCCGTACCGGCGAGTCCCTGCAGGAAGGCTGCGAGAAGATCTCCAAGGTTCGTGAGTCGTTCAAGGACGTGGGCGTCAGCGATCGTTCGCTGGTGTGGAACTCCGACCTGATCGAGACGCTGGAACTGGCCAACCTGCTCGACCAGGCCGTGGCCACCATGTACTCGGCGGCCCAGCGCGAGGAAAGCCGCGGTGCTCATGCCCGCGAGGACTTCCCGGAGCGCGACGACCACAACTGGCAGAAGCACACGCTGGTGGCGGTCGATGAGAACGGCAAGGCCAGCTTCGATTTCCGTCCGGTGCACATGTACACCATGACGAGCGATGTCGAAGTCGTCCCGCCGAAGAAGCGCGTTTACTGATACCCGGACTGGAGAGCCACTGTGGCAGAGTTTTCGCTACCCAAGAATTCCACGGTCCAGCCGGGCAAGAACTTCCCGGCCAAGGACGCCAAGAAGCCGCGGACGTTCCGCATCTATCGCTGGTCGCCGGATGACGGCCAGAACCCGCGCATCGACACGTACGAGGTTGACCTCGCCGCGTGCGGTCCGATGGTTCTGGACGCCCTGCTGAAGATCAAGAACGAAATCGACCCGACGCTGACGCTGCGCCGTTCGTGCCGCGAAGGCATCTGCGGCTCGTGCGCCATGAACATCGACGGCACCAATACGCTGGCCTGCACCAAGGCCATCAGCGATTGCGCTTCCGGCGACGTGAAGATCTACCCGCTGCCGCATATGCCGGTGGTGAAGGATCTGGTGCCGGATCTGACGCACTTTTACGCCCAGTTCGCCTCGATCAAGCCGTGGCTGCGCACGCAGAGCGCCGCACCCGATCGCGAGCGCCTGCAGTCGCCGGAAGACCGCAAGAAGCTCGACGGCCTGTACGAGTGCATCCTGTGCGCGTGCTGCTCGACCAGCTGCCCGAGCTACTGGTGGAACGGTGACCGTTACCTCGGCCCGGCTATCCTGCTGCAGGCTTACCGCTGGATCGTGGACAGCCGCGACGAAGACACCGGTGCCCGCCTGGACGATCTGGAAGATCCGTTCAAGTTGTATCGCTGCCACACGATCATGAACTGCGCCCGCACCTGCCCGAAGGGCCTGAACCCGGCCAAGGCGATTGCGGAGATCAAGAAGCTGATCGTCGAGCGTCGTACCTGAGTGACGACCCCGCCCAATCGGGCGGGGTTTTTTTTCACGGCTGGCATCCACCAGGGACATGCCATGAACGACAAGGATGTAACGTCGCCGCCGGAAGTCATGCCGAAACGCCCGTCGAAAGACGGGCGTTTTCTCTTGGCGATCGGCATATCGACCGCCTACGGCATGCTGGTCCGCCTGGCCTTTGGTTTGTACGCGCCCTTGCAGTCGGCACTGCCGCATGCGGGCGGCGCCATGCTGATGTCGTTTCTGTTTCTGACGCCCTTCATTGTGGGCATGCTCATGGTCTACGTGGACCGGGCCAACATGAGCTGGCCCAAGGCGATTTTCTCGCCCTGTATCCCCATGATGCTGGTGCTGCTGCTGAGCGCGCTCACCGCTATCGAGGGCAGCATCTGCATCCTGCTCGCCGCACCTATTTTCATGATACTCAGCGCCATCGGCGGCGTGCTCATGTTCGCCGTGCTGAAGGCGGCGGTGCCGCGTGCGCGTCATTTTTGCTTCGTGCTGCTGGTGCCGCTGATGCTGGGCTATGGCGAGCGCGAATTGCCGTTGCCCAACGCCACGCGCGTCACTGCCGCCAGCGTGCATATCAACGCGCCGCCCGCGCAGATCTGGCACCTCATCAACGACGCCGAAGGCATCCAGCCGGACGAAATGGCCCAGGGGCTGGCCTGGCGCATCGGCGTGCCTTATCCGGTGTCCGCACTGACCGTGGCGTCGCCCGATGGGCGCGTGCGCAAGCTGCGCTGGCAGAAGGGCGTGCACTTCGACGAGCCCATCGTGGCCTGGCAGGAAAACCGGCTGATCCGTTGGACCTACCGTTTCGCGACCGACTCCATACCCCCGGGCGCGCTGGACGAGCATGTGCAGGTCGGCGGCAAGTATTTCGACCTGGTCGATACGTCCTATCAGCTGGACCCGGAGCAGGGCGGTACGCGGCTGTCCATCCAGGTGAGTTACCGTGTCACCACGCAGTTCAACTGGTACGCTGTGCCCTTGGCGCGGCTGCTGGTGGGGGATGCAGCGAACACCATCCTGCATTTCTACAAGCGACGCTGCGAGGACAACCCCATGCCTGAATCCCGAACCGTGGCCATGACCGCAACCGGGGCAGCGCCGTGAGCCAGGATGCGATGGAGAAACGCCTGCGCTGGCGCGTGCGTCGCGGCACCCGCGAGCTCGATGCGCTGTTTGGCGGTTGGCTGGACGAGCGCTACCCCCATGCCGACGAGGCCGAGCGCCGGGCGTTCGACGAACTGCTGGACGTGCAGGACCCGGACCTGTGGGACTGGGTGATGGGGCATGCCCAGGCGACCCGCCCGGACTGGCAGGCCATCATCGATGACATCCGCGCCCGCCATCGGCTTTGAATGCCGGCCCTCGCGCTGGCTGGGCCGTCTGCTGCTGTTCGTATCCCTGCTCGCCCTGTTGGCGACGTGGTTGAGTGCCGTACCGTGGCCGGCGAAGCTGGTCGTCACCATGGGCGTGCCGCTGGCCTGCTGGCGGGCGCGGAAGCGTTTCTCGGATCAGGCGGTGGAAGCCGCCGGCTGGGCGCGTGACGGCAGCTGGAGCCTGCGCATGCGTTCCGGCGAGGATGCCGTGGCGACCCTGGCCTCGTTCCGGGTGGTTGGCGAGAAGATCGTATGGCTGCGACTGTCCCTGACCGGGCGGCGCCAGGCCTTGTTGCTGCTGGCCCCGGACAACAGCGATGCCGACATCCGGCGCCGCCTGCGCATGCGTCTGGCGCAGGTCGAAGCAGCCGGGCACTCCGGCCGCTGAACGCGGTCCTACGGTTTGGCCGCGTTACAAGCGATAATCCCTGCCATTCGGGCGGCCAGCCCTTCGAACCCCACAAGCGACCGCCCTAATGTTCCGACCGCTAGAGCTTTTCATCGGCCTGCGTTACACCCGCGCCAAGCGTCGCAACCAGTTCATCTCCTTCATTTCCACCGTGTCCATCGTGTGTATCGCCATCAGCGTGACCGCGTTGATCACGGTGATGTCGGTGATGAACGGTTTCGATGACGAGCTTCGTTCGCGCATCCTGGGCGCGATCTCACATGCCACCGTGTCGGGCATGCCGGGGCAGGCGGTGGAGGAATGGCCCCGCGCGGTGAAGATCGCCGAGGCGAACAAACACGTGAAGGGCGCTGCGCCCTATGTGGAGTCGGAAGCCTTCTTCCAGGCCCGCCGCTCCACCGGCGGCCTGATCCGCGGCATCGAGCCGGCGGAAGAGCCCAAGGTGTCGGATATCGACCAGCACATGGTCGAGGGCAAGCTCGGCACGCTGGTTCCAGGCAGCTGGAACGTGGTGCTTGGCCGCGAGCTGGCGCTGCAGCTGGGTGTGTCGGTGGGCGACAAGGTCATCGTCGCGGTGCCTTCGTTCCAGTCCTCGCCGATTACCGGCAGCGTGCCCAGCCTGCGCACGTTTACGGTGTCGGGCGTGTTCGAGATGGGCATGCAGGAGTTCGACTCCGGCCTGGCCCTGGTCAACATGACCGATGCCGAGCGGCTCAATCGCCTTGGCGGCCCGACCGGCATCCGCCTGAAGCTGGACGACATGTTCAACGCACGCGAGGTGGCACGCGAGCTGGCCGACCAGCTGGGACAGGTCTACCGCGTGGATACCTGGATGGACAGCCACGCCAACTTCTTCTCCGCGATTTCCATGGAGAAGAAGGTGATGTTCATCATCCTCTCGCTGATCATCCTGGTCGCGGTGATCAACCTCATTTCCATGCTGATGATGCTGGTGACGGACAAGCAGGCGGACATCGCCATTCTGCGCACGCTGGGTTCCACGCCGCGCAGCATCATGGGCATGTTCATGGTGCAGGGCGTGCTGGTCGGTTTCGTCGGCATCGGTTTCGGCGTCACGCTGGGTTCGCTGCTTTCGTGGAAGCTGCCCGGTATCGTGAAATGGATCGAACACGTCACCGGTGTGACCTTCCTTTCGCCGGACGTCTATTACATCAGCGAGCTGCCGAGCAAACTCGATGCCGGCGACGTGGGTTGGGTGGCCCTGATCACCTTCCTGTTCTCGCTGCTGGCCACTCTTTATCCCGCCTGGCGTGCGTCGCGCACCCAGCCTGCGCAGGCGTTGCGTTATGAATAAGCCGATGAATACCAGCAACGGCGTGGTGATGCGCGCCAGCAACATTGCCAAGACGTACGAAGAGGGCGACCTCAAGACTGACGTGCTGTCCAGCGTGAGCTTCACGCTGAAGCGCAGCGAGACGCTGGCCATCGTGGGCGCGTCCGGCTCGGGCAAGAGCACGTTGCTGCACATCCTCGGCGGGCTGGATACGCTGACGCGCGGCGAGGTGGAAGTGGAGGGGCGCAACCTTTCCAGCCTTTCCGATGCCGAGCGTGGTCGCGTGCGCAACCGCTCGATGGGCTTCATCTACCAGTTCCATCACCTGCTGCCGGAATTCACCGCGCTGGAAAACGTGTGCATGCCGCTGCTGATCCGCGGCGTGTCCATCAGCGAGGCCGAGCGCCAGGCCGCCGAGTTGCTGGGGCGTGTAGGCCTGGCCAAGCGCCTGCATCACAAGCCGGCGGAGCTGTCCGGCGGCGAGCGTCAGCGCAGCGCGGTGGCCCGTGCCCTGGTGACGCGTCCGGCCGTGGTGCTGGGCGATGAGCCCACCGGTAACCTGGACGAGATCAACGCCGCGCAGGTCTACGACCTGATGCTGGAGCTGAATCGCGAGATCGGTACCAGCTTCATCCTCGTTACGCACGATCATCGCTTGGCGCAGCGCATGGATCGCACGCTGGAGCTGCACAACGGCGAGCTGGTCGAGAAGGTTTTCGCCTGATCCCGACGCCGCCTGAGGGCGGCGTCTTTCGTTGACGCCTACACGTTTTTCGGCGACGTCTCCTTCCAGCACTGACTACGCTGTTCCCTTTCACCAACGGGGGGACAACGGGTGGGCAAGGACGGTGCGCTGGTGCCTGCAGTGATGCTGCTGCTCGGCGTGCTGCTCGTGCAGTGGTGGGTCGCGCTTCCCGGGGCATGGTTCTGTGGAGCATGTGCTCTCGTTGCACTGGCGTTGTCGCGCTGCGGTCCGTATGGCAGGGCGCTGGCATGGGGGCTGTTGGGTGTCGCCTGGGCGTGCTGGCGCGGCGGTGCAGCCATGGACGCGCGCTTGCCGCGTGAGTTGGAAGGGCAGGATGTTCGCGTCGTCGGACGCGTGGTCGATCTGCCTCTGGCGCGCAGTGACGCCACCGGCTTCCTGCTGGACGTGGAAGAGGCTTTCTTCGGCGTGAAGCCGGTGCCCTTGCGCGGGCGCGTGCGGGTGAACTGGTACAACGGCGCTCCCGACATTCGGCCGTGCAGTCGCTGGCAGTTGATCCTGCGACTCAAGCGCCCGCGTGGGATGCTCAACCCGGGCGGCTCGGACAGTGAGCGCAGTGCGCTTGAGCGTGGCATCGCCGCGGTGGGGTATGTGCGCAGCGGAGCGGACGGCGCGTTGTCTGGCGATCCCGGCTTTTGCATCAATGGCATTCGCCAGGCCATCAGCCGCGGCATTGCCGCGCGTGTGGCCGATCCACACGATGCGGCCTTGCTGCAGGCCTTTTCGGTAGGCGACATCCGTGGCCTCAGTCAGCACGACTGGGAAGTGGCGCGCGCCAACGGCATTCCCCATCTGATCTCCATCTCCGGCTTTCACGTCGGCGTAGCGGCGTTGTTCGGCGTGTGGCTCGCGCGCCTGGCGTACCTGTTGTTGCCACGGTTGGGATGGCACTTGCCGCGTTCTCAGGCGCAATCGGCCATGGCCATGTTGGCTGCGGGCGTGTACGGCGCACTGGCCGGGTTCGGGCTGCCGACGGTGCGAACGCTGCTGATGATCGGCGTGGTGGCGCTCGCGCGCTGTTCGCGGCGTCACCCGACCGGGCCGCAGACACTGGCCCTTGCACTGGTTGCCGTGCTGCTGTTCGATCCGCTGTCGGTGTTGTCGGCGGGGTTCTGGCTATCCTTCATCGGCGTGGCGTTCCTGATGGCCTGCATGACAACGCAGGGCAGGGGGCTGCGTGGCTTCCTGCACGAACTGTCCGCGGGCCAGCTGGTGATGACGTTGTCGCTGCTGCCGCTCACGATGTGGTTCTTCGGTGAATCCTCGCTGGTGGGCGCCTTGTCCAATCTGATCGCGGTGCCGTTCGTCAGCTTCGTCATCGTGCCGGTGACCCTGGTCGGCATGATCCTGCTGGGGCTGTGTCCGCCGCTGGCGCAACCGGTGTTCTGGTGTGCCGCGTGGCTGGCCCATGCGCAATGGTGGCTGCTCGAACAGATGGCGACGTGGCCCGGCGCGCATTGGTACCTCCCCGAAGTCAGCGGCTGGGCCCTGCTGCTCGCCACACTGGGCGCGCTCTGGGCATTCATGCCTCGTGGCGTGCCGATGCGCTGGCTGAGCTGCCTGTTGTTCCTGCCGCTGGTGTGGCCCAGGCAGGAGTTGCCGGCGCCGGGTGGATTCCAGCTGTGGACGCTGGACGTCGGACAGGGCCTGGCCATGCTGGTTCGCACCCGGCATCACGCGCTGGTCTACGACGCGGGCGCGCGTTATCCCTCGGAATTCGATCTGGGCGAGGCTGCCGTGATTCCATCGCTGCACGCGCTCGGCATCGGACGCGTGGACCTGCTCGTGGCCAGCCATGCCGACAACGATCACGCGGGTGGTGTGCCAGCCGTGGCCGCCGCCTTTCCGGAAGCGGAGCGGATCTCCGGCGAGCCTGAGCGGCTGCCCATCGACATGGCTTCCTGCGAGCCTGGCAAGGCCTGGCATTGGGACGGCGTCACCGTTAGCGTGCTGCCCTCCGGCGTCGCTGGCGCGCCTGCCAACGACCGGTCATGCGTGCTGCTGGTGGAGGGGACGGGTGGCCGGGCGCTGCTGACGGCAGACATCACCTCGGCGATCGAGCCCGTGGTGGCGAAGGCGCTGCCGCCGGGGCCGCCACTGGTGCTGTCGGTGCCGCATCATGGCAGCCGGACCTCCTCCAGTCCTGCATTCATCGAATCGACATCGCCGGTGCTTGCCCTGGTCTCAGCCGGGTGGCGCAGCCGCTTTCGTCACCCCAATGCCGCCGTCATGCAGCGCTACGACGCGGCGGGCGTGCCCTGGCTGAATACGGCGACATCCGGCGCCATTCAGGTGGATGTCCCTGCCGATCGGCCCCCGTACGTCGCCGAAACCTGGCGCCAGCGCCAAGCCCGCTACTGGCGGGAATGACATCCAGGGGGGGGCGCCCGTGCTTGCCGAAGGCCATCCGTGACCCCATTCACACGACTTTCGCAACTGCCACCCGCGCCGCGGAACGGCTGGGCGAGACTGTTATGATGCGTGCTTCCTGACTATCTGAGCGGCCCGGAGTCGTTGTGCTGGAAATCCTGATGGCTGGTGGCTGGGCGATGCTGCCCATCCTGATCTGTTCGGCGGTTGCATTGGCGATCGTGCTGGAGCGTTGCTGGACCCTGCGTCGCAAATCGGTGCTGCCGCCCGGCCTGGGCGAGGAAGTGCGCAACTGGGCCCGCTCGGGCCAGCTCGATCCGGCTCACCTCACGACGCTGGCGAACGGCTCGCCGCTGGGTGAGCTGCTGGCTTCGGCGCTGGCCGTGCGCAACCGTCCGCGCGAACTCATCAAGGAGCGCATCGAGGACACTGGCCGCCATGTCGTCCATCGCATGGAGCGCTATCTCAACACGCTCGGCACCATCGCCCTGATCGGCCCGCTGCTCGGTCTGCTGGGCACAGTGATCGGCCTGATCCGCATGTTCATGGAAGTGATGCGCGGCGGCGTGGGCGACCCCATGAAGATGGCCGGTGGCATCGGCGAAGCGCTCATCTGCACGGCCACGGGCCTGATCGTGGCGATTCCGGCTTACGTGCTGCACCGTTATTTCCGTTCCAAGGTGGCCGGCTACTGCGTGGAAATGGAAAAGCAGGCGACCGGGCTGCTCGATGAGCTGACCATGGACCAGCTGGCGCGCGTCCGTCCGTCGCGTGTCGCTTCGACCGAGTCGAGCGCGAGCTGACGCATGCGTATCGGCAACGACCGTCGGCAAGACGATTTCGAGATCAACGTGATCTCGCTGATCGACGTGCTGCTTACCCTGCTGATGTTCTTCGTGCTCACCACCACCTTCATCCAGCATTCGCGGATGCAGGTGACGCTGCCCAAGGCCAGCGCGGAAGAACGCGACATGCAGGCGCCCGCGCTTACCGTCGTGGTGGATCGCGACGGCCATTTCTTCGTGGGCAGCGATGAAGTCCATGGCGAAGGCGTGGAGCCGCTCAAGCAGGCCATCGCCAACGTCGCCGGCGAGGATCGCGAGCGTCAGGTCACCATCCGCGCGGATGCGATGACGCCGCACCAGAACGTGGTCACCGCCATGGATGCGCTGGGCCAGCTGGGCTTCACCAAGCTTTCCATCGCCACCACGCCGACCCAGTCGGGCACGGGTCCATGAGCGAGGGCAAGAAGAAAGTCGCCCTGTGGGACGCACATAGCCGGCAGATCTACAAGCGCTTGCTCGGCTACTCCGGCCGGTACTGGCCGGTGATACTGATTGCCGCCATCGGTTTCGCCGTGGACGGCGGTGCGCTGGCCGTCTTCACCAGCGCGTTGCGGCCGATCATGGACACGCTGCTGCAGCAGAAGGATCCGTACCTCATCCGCTGGATGCCGTGGTGGATCATCGCCATTTTCGCGGTGCGCGGCGTTGCCATCCTGATCAGCAACTACGGCATGGGTTACGTGGCGCGCAACGTGGTGCAATCCATGCAGCGCGATGTGTTCGCCGCCTACCTGCGCCTGCCGGCATCGTTCTTCGGCAGCGAACACTCGGGCCACCAGGTCTCGCGCATCACCTATACCAGCGAGCAGGTCGCTAGCGCGTCCACTGATGCGTTGAAGGTGGCGGTGACGGAGAGCATCACCGTCATCAGCATGATCGTGGTCATGCTGCGCAACAGCGTATACCTCACGACGGCCTTGCTGATCCTGGTACCTGCCATCGTGCTCATCGCCTCGGCGGTGAGTCGTCGCTACCGCATGGTCAGCAGGCGCATCCAGGGCATGATGGGTTCGGTCACCGGCACGGTGGACGAGATGATCAGGGCCCATCGCGAAGTCCGCATCTATGGCGGGCAGAAGCAGGCCGACGACCGCTTCAAGCAGGTATCCGATCGCGCGCGCTATCTGAACATGAAGATCATCGCCACCAGCGCCATCTCCGGCTCGTCCATCCAGACGGTAGCTTCGCTGGCGCTCGCGGGCATGGTGTTCCTGGCGTCGCGGCCGGCACAGATCGACCATATTTCGCCGGGTGTGTTCATCGCCGTGCTGACCGCCATGGGCGGCATGCTGTCGTCGCTGAAGCGCCTTACCAATGTGCAGTCCAATATGCAGACGGGCATCGCGGCAGCCGAGAATCTTTTCTCGCTGATGGACCTGCCGCCGGAAGTGGATCGCGGCACCAAGCTGCTCGAGCGCACCAAGGGCGACCTGCGTTTCGACGACGTGAGGCTGGTTTATCCCCTCGGCGATTTCGAAGCCTTGTCCGGTGTGGATCTGTATTGCGCACCCGGTACGGTGACGGCGCTGGTGGGACGCTCGGGCAGCGGCAAGAGCAGCCTGGTCAGCCTGTTGCCCCGTTTCAACGAGCCGAGCAGCGGGCGCATCCTGCTCGACGGTGAGAACTACGAGAACTACACGCTGGACTCGCTGCGCCACCAGATTGCCTGGGTGGGCCAGAACGTCGTGCTGTTCGATGGCACGGTGGCGGAGAACATCGCCTATGGCGAGCTGGCCGGCGCCAGTGAGCAGGAAATCATCGCCGCGGCCGAGGCAGCCCATGCGATGGAGTTCATCGCGGGAATGCCCGAGGGCATCCATAGTCCGATCGGCGAGGGCGGCAACCGTCTTTCCGGTGGTCAGCGGCAGCGCATAGCCATTGCGCGTGCCATTCTCAAGAACGCGCCAATCCTGGTGCTGGACGAGGCAACGAGCGCACTCGATACCGAGTCCGAGCGACTGATCCAGCAGGCGCTCCAGGGCCTGATGCGCGACCGCACGACGCTGGTGATCGCCCACCGTCTTTCCACCATCGAGCACGCTGACCAGATCGCGGTGATGGACCGTGGCCACATCGTTGAGCGTGGCACGCATGCGGAACTGTTGGCTCAAGACGGGCAGTACGCGGCCTTGCACCGCATGCAGTTCCACAGCCAGCCTGGTGACTGAGGCCGTCGCATGACGCTTGCCGAACGGCTCGAGTCGGCTTGGTATGGCACGGCCCGAGCGCCGTGGTGGACCACGCCGCTGTCGTGGCTCTACGGCGCGCTGACGGCATTGCGGCGCGGCCTCTATCGCATCGGCGTGCTGCGCCAAGTGCGCCTGCCGGTGCCGGTGATCGTCATTGGCAACCTGAGCGTCGGCGGCACCGGCAAGACCCCACTGACCATTGCTCTGGCCGAGGCGCTGCGCCAGCGCGGTTACACGCCGGGTGTGGTCAGTCGCGGCTACGGTGGCACGCAGAAAGAGCCGCTGCTGCTGGGCGACGTACCGGACCCGTCCCGGGTGGGCGACGAACCCTGCCTGATCCGGGCCAGTGGCACGCCGGTAGCGATCGGGCGTGACCGGCCAGCCGCGGCCTGGCTGCTGCTGGCGGCTGGCTGTGACCTGGTCATCGCCGACGATGGCCTGCAGCACTATGCGCTGGCCCGTGATCTGGAAGTGTGCGTCATCGATGGCGTCCGGCGTTTCGGCAACGGACGCCTGCTTCCGGCCGGTCCGCTGCGCGAGCCGATGTCGCGCCTGGAGAGGGTGAGCTTTCGCGTCTGCAACGGTGGCGCCGTGGCGCCGGGTGACGTGCCCATGGAGCTTCGGGGCGGTACCGTGCGGGCCCTGCTCGACGACCACATTCAGCCGTTGGCGGATTTCACCGGGCAGACCGTCCACGCCGTGGCCGCCATCGGGCACCCCGTGCGCTTCTTTGCCAGCCTGCGCTCCCAGGGGGTGCAGGTGATCGAGCACCCGTTCCCCGACCATCACGCATTCGTGGCGGGTGACCTCTCGTTCGGCGACAGCCAGCCCGTGCTGATGACCGAGAAGGATGCCGTGAAGTGCCGCGCTTTCGCCCAGCCCCATTGGTGGTCGGTGCCGGTGAGGGCAGTGCTGCCGCCCGCCTTTTTCGACGATGTCGAGGCGCGCCTGCGCCGATCCGGGCACTGACTCCCGACAAAAAAAAGCCGACCCGTGAGGGTCGGCTTTTTCATGGGCCAAGGGTTCGCCGCTTACTGGATGCGGGCGATGTTGCCCTGCTGATCGATCTGCACCATGTCGCCCACGCGGATGGCGCTGGCGTCGGGCACGGTGATGTTGCTGTAGCCGCCATTACCCATGCGGATGCGCAAGGTGTAGCTGGCGTTCGGCTTGCCACTGTTGGCGCCGATGCGATTGCCCGCATAGCCGCCGCCGACCGCGCCGGCCACGGTGGCGAGGGTGTTGCCCTTGCCCTTGCCGACCTGGTTGCCCAGCACGCCGCCGGCGATGCCGCCGATGATGGTGCCGGCCATGCTGTGATCATTACCCTGGGTGATGTTCTGGTCGATGGATTCCACCGTGCCGCACTGGTCGCAGCGGAGGTAGATGCCGTCGTTGCGGACCAGCACGCCGTTGCGCGGCGCCGACTGCGACTGCGACTGAGCGCTGGCAGCGAACGGGCTGATGGCCATCAGGGCTGCCAGGGACAACACGGCGATACGGGGGGTGAACATGGACTTTCTCTCCATTGGGAAGGTGTTGCGTGACCAGTCTATCCCGACATGCTGAATGATGGACTGAATGATTGGGCCGTAGCCCGTATGATGAGCACTTTCTCGCTCGGCCGTCGTGACCGGCACGTCACCGGACAACGTTCCTTTTTCTGGAGTTCCCATGAGCCTTATCCAAGTTCCGGTTTCCTACGGCGAGCTGATCGACAAGATCACCATCCTGGAGATCAAGTCCAGGCAGATCACCGACGCCGCCAAACTGGCCAACGTCCGCACCGAGCTGGACCTGCTCAATGCCACCTGGGCCGACCACACGGCATCGAAAACGGATATCGCCGCCGAGCGTGCGCGGCTGCTGGCGGTGAACGAAAGGCTGTGGGATATCGAGGACCGCATCCGCCTGAAGGAAAAGGCCCAGGCGTTCGACGCCGAGTTCATCGAGCTGGCGCGGTCGGTGTATTTCGAGAACGACGAGCGCGCCGCGGTGAAGCGCGAGATCAACGTCAAGCTGGGCTCGCAGCTGGTGGAAGAGAAGTCTTACCAGGATTACCGCGCGAAGTAACTGCGCGTGACCTTTGTGGGGGCACACTCTGTGTGCGACGGCTGTACGCCCCGGCGAGACAGTCGCGCACAGGGTGCGCTCCCACAGGTTTCGTTTTTCAGGCCAGGCCCAGGTGGCTGGCGCAGGCCTCGAAGCGTTCGACGACATCGTCGACGGTGATCAGGTCCATCACGCCCGGCTTTTCGATCTTGGCGCCCCAGGGGATCTCGCTGGCGGGCTTGCCGAGGAAGGCGAGCGCGGCTTCGTCGTACTTGTCCACGCACCAGCGGCGATCGGAATAGGGGCCGGAGCGGTTCGGGTTGCTCGCGGCGTGCAATCCCAGCACCTTGCCGCCGACCGCATTGGCCATGTGCATCGGGCCGGAATCCGGGGTCAGCAGCATGGGGGCGCGCACCAGCAGGGCCATCATTTTCTTCAGGGTGTCCTTGCCGGTGAGGTCCAGGGGCCCATGCCGGCAGGCCGCCAGCACCGCATCGGCCATGCGGCGTTCGAAGGCCGACGGGCCGCCTGACAGCGCTACGCGCCAGCCGCGCGCGGCGGCATGGTCCATCACGGCGGCATAGCGTTCCGGCCGCCAGTTGCGCAGCGAGTGGCTGGAGGTGGGGCTGACCAGCAGGGTCGGCTGGTCGCCCGGCAGCTGTTCGGCGGCCCAGGCGTGGGCTTCCTCGGGAATCGGGATGTCCCAGCGCACCTGCGTCTGCTTCAGCCCCAGCGGTTCGCAGAAGCTGCCCATGGCGTCCAGCACGTGTTCGCCGGTGCGGGCGGGGATGCGTTCGTTGATCACCAGGCCGTGACCGTCCCTGGCACGGGCCTTGTCATAACCGACGCGTCGGCCGGCCTTGATGAACAGGCTGAGCAGGTTGGAGCGCAGCGCGACCTGCATCTGCAGCAAGGCATCGAAACGCTGGCCCTTCAATGCCTCGCCGACGGCGCGCATGCCGGCCAGCCCGGCGCCCTTGTCGAAGGTGACGAAGTGGACGCCCGGCAGGTCGCCGACGAGCTTCCTTTCCAGCTTGCCGACGATCCAGGTGAGCTCGGTCTGCGGCCACGCGGCCTGCAGCGTGCGCACCAGCGGCACGACGTGAGTGACGTCGCCGATGGCGGAAGTGCGCAGGATGCAGATCGAGGCGGGCGTGGACATGGATGGGCTGACCGATGGTGCGGGCGTGGCATGGAATCAGGGCAGCCCTCGGCTAGAATCACGGCACTTGGGCCTCAGGGCGGGCGTCTGACGTACAGATGGCGATGCAGGAACGAATTCGCGAAGGCGCCACGGGTGCGATTCTGTTCGACGCCGAGGTGTCGCCACAAGTCGAGGACGATTGGTTCGAGCCTGAGGCCTGGCGCGAGCGGGGCGGCTTGCGCCAGCAGTCGGGCGGCCGTGGCGGCGTGGCCATCATCGACACGCCTGCCGGCGAATGCGTGCTGCGCCATTACCGGCGCGGGGGCATGGTGGCCAGGCTGATGGGCGACCGTTACCTGTGGAAGGGCGCCGACCTGACGCGCAGCTTCAAGGAATTCCGCCTGCTCGGGCGCATCGCTGCGCTGGGCTTGCCAGGCGCGCCGCCCGTGGCCTGCCGGTACCGCCGGCATGGCATGTTCTATACCGCCGACCTGATCACCCGTCGCATCGCCAACGCGCAGACGCTGGCCGAATGCCTGGCCTCGGGACGGCTGGACGGCGAGATGGCCGAACTGGTGGGCGCGCTGGTGGCGCGTTTCCACCGGGCGGGGATCTGGCATGCCGACCTCAACGCCCACAACATCCTGGTCACGGACGACGAGCTCTACCTGATCGATTTCGACCGTGGCCGCCAACGCGAGCCGGCGGACAGCTGGCAACAGGCGAACCTGCTGCGGCTGCGGCGGTCACTAGTCAAGCTTGGGGCCGCGGCACAAGGCGAGCCGGCTTTCGAGGAAACGTTGTGGAAGCCCCTGGTTTACCGCTATGAGCGCACACTGAGAGCATGAACTGGTCTTTGCATTTCCTGGGTGTCGGTGCGGCGCATGCCGTGGAGCTGGGCTCATCCGCCGTGGTGCTCGAGCACGATGGCAAGCCGATGCTGCTGATCGACTGCGGTCCCGACACGCTGGATCGCTACCTGGCCGCTTACGGCGAGCCGCCCCGCGCGATGTACATCACGCACACACACATGGACCACATCGGCGGCATGGAGCGCTTGTTCTTCCGCCTGTGGTTCGACGAGGCATGGCGGGGACGCACCAAGGTGTTCGTCCATGCCGGGCTGATGCCGTGGCTGCAGGCGCGCGTGGCGGATTATCCGAACGTGCTGGCCGAGGGCGGCGTCAATTTCTGGGAGGCCTTCCGGCTGGTCACCTGCACGCGCGGATTCTGGCTGGATGGACTGTGGTTCGACGTGTTTGGCACGCGCCATCACATGGCCGGGACGTCCTACGGCGTGGCGCTGGCAGGCAGCTTCGCCTACACCGGCGATACGCGCCCGATTCCCGAAGTGCTCGCCCGGGTGGCGGGCGGTGACGAGTTGATCGCCCACGACTGCGGCCTGGTCGGCAATCCCTCCCATACCGGCATCGACGACATCGAGCGCGAGTATCCGGAAAGCTGGCGCCCGCGACTGCGGCTCTATCACTACGGCAGCGAGGCGGATGGTCAGGTGCTGGCCTCGCGCGGTTACGTCGTCGCGCGCACGGGCGGGCGCCTGGCGTTGCCGGCGCCGGCACCTTCGCGCCCTGACGCCGGCTGAGTGGCCTGACAGGAGTCCCGATCACCATGGGTTCGCATCACCTTCGCAAACTGCTGCACTACCGCGCCTGGGCCGACCAGTTGACCTACGACGCTGTCGCCGCCCTGCCGCAAGGCGCTGCGACGGCGCCACGCGCGACCATCTTCGGCAATATGCTGCGCACGCTCAGCCATAGCTGGGTCGTCGACGATATTTTCCGGGCGCATCTGCAAGGACGCCCCCACGGTTACACCAGTCGCAACACGCCCGAGCCGCTCCCGCTGGATGAGCTGTGGGCGCGGCAGCAGGCCATGAATGCGTGGTACTTGGAGTACGGCTCGTCACTCACGCCGGAGCAGGCCTCGGAAATCGTCGCGTTCCAGTTCATCGGTGGTGGGGAAGGGCGGATGACCCGCGAGGAGATCATCCTCCACGTGGTCAACCATGCCACTTACCACCGGGGTTTCGTGGCGGACATGTTCTACCAGGTGCCGGCCAAGCCGCCGGCCACCGACCTGCCGGTGTTCCTGCGGGACGTGCCGCAGGGGTGAGCGAGACCGCCTGGCGCTATCTTGTGTGAACGGGCCGGGCCGGCTATCCTTTCGCCTCTTTGCCGGGACGTGAGTCCCTGGCGAGCGGTTTCACCATTGCGGAGAGGTGTCCGAGTGGTTGAAGGAGCACGCCTGGAAAGTGTGTATACGGCTTATCCCCGTATCGCGGGTTCGAATCCCGCCCTCTCCGCCAGTGAGTGAAACCGAGCGACGGCCCAGAGTCGACGCACAAAGCACGTCTCTATGGTGGCCCTGTCGGTCCCCCCGCGACGATAGTTCGTAAACCCCGCCAGGCCCGGAAGGGAGCAACGGTAGCGAATGATTCGGGTGCCGGGGTGTGGCTGGCAGGGCCGCCGCCTTTTCGGCCCCCGGATCTGCCCGTGTCGCAGGCGTTACTGACTTGCCACGGTCGACTTGGCACAATCGGTGTTCGCCCCAAGGTATCCAGGCATGTCTTATCAGGTACTCGCGCGCAAATGGCGCCCTCGCAAGTTCGCTGAACTCGTCGGGCAGGAGCACGTCGTGCGCGCGCTCACCAATGCGCTCGACACCGGCCGCATGCACCACGCCTACCTGTTCACCGGTACGCGCGGCGTGGGCAAGACCACTATCGCGCGCATCTTCGCCAAGTCGCTGAACTGCGAGCGTGGCGAATCGGCCGATCCCTGTGGCGAGTGCGCCGTCTGCACGGCCGTCGATGCGGGTCGCTTCGTCGACCTGCTGGAAATCGACGCGGCCAGCAACACCGGCGTGGACGACGTGCGCGAGGTCATCGAGAACGCGCAGTACGCCCCCGCCCGCGGTCGCTTCAAGGTGTACCTGGTCGACGAGGTGCACATGCTCTCCAAGCCGGCCTTCAACGCGTTGCTCAAGACGCTGGAAGAGCCGCCGCCGCATGTGAAATTCCTGCTCGCCACCACTGACCCGCAGAAGCTGCCGGTCACCGTGCTGTCGCGCTGCCTGAAGTTCAATCTGAAGCGCTTGTTGCCAGAGCAGATCTCGGGGCAGATGCGCCACATCCTGGGCGCGGAAAATATTCCCTACGAAGACGCCGCCATCGCCGAGTTGGCGCGTGGCGCGGATGGTTCGTTGCGCGACGGTCTGTCGTTGCTCGACCAGGCCATCGCCTACGGTGGCGGTACGCTGAAGGTGGACGAAGTGCGCGCGATGCTCGGCAGCGTCGCGCGCGGCCAGGTGCTGGGCCTGCTGCAGGCCCTGGTCGAAGGCAGTGGCGAATCGCTGATGGCCGAATGCACGCGCATCGCCTCGTTCTCGCCGGATTTCGGCGGTGTGCTGGACGACCTGGCCAGCGTCCTCCATCGCATCCAGCTGATCCAGCTGGTGCCGGGTTATCGCCCGGAAGAGCATGGCAGTGACGACAGTGCCTTGGTTGACCTGGCCCAGCAGTTGGCGCCGGAAGACGTGCAGCTGTACTACCAGATCGCCACCACGGGACGCCGCGATCTATCGCTTGCCCCCGATGCCCGCACCGGTTTCGAGATGGCCATGCTGCGCATGCTGGCGTTTCGGCACCTGCGCCGGCCGCGCCGCCTGTCGCGGCAGCGCCTGCACGCGCACCGGTGCCGGTCGATGCGAATGGCTTGCCGCACTGGGACACCCTGATCGAGCAGGCGAACCTGCGCGGCCCGCTGGGGCAACTGGCACAGAACGCCGCCTTGCGCGGGCGTGAGGGCCAGACGCTGGTGCTGGCCCTGCAGCCCATGCACATGCACCTGGCGGTCGAGCCCATGACCGGCCAGATGGAAGATCGCGTCAGCCAGGCGCTGGGCGAGCGCGTGAAGCTGCGCTTCGTCGAGGAGCACGGCGCGGCAAGCGAGACCCCGGCGGCACGTGCCGCCAACGCACGCGAAGTGGCCCAATCGGCTGCCGAGCAAGCCATCGAGGAAGACCCGCTGGTGCAGGCACTCAAGCGCGACTTCGGTGCGCGTGTGGTGCCCCAGTCGGTCAAACCGTTTGAAAACTGAGACAGATAGCGGAGTTACCCATGAGAGGACAGATCGGTCAGCTGATGCAGCAGGCCCAGCGCATGCAGGAAGAAATGAAGCGTGCGCAGGAAGAGATCGCCAAGCTCGAAGTCACCGGCAGCGCGGGCGGCGGCCTGGTCACCGTGGTGATGACGGGTGCGCACGAAGTGCGTCGCGTGCAGATCGACCGCAAGCTGTTCGCCGATGATCCGGAGATGGCCGAGGACCTGGTTGCGGCGGCCGTCAACGACGCGGTGAACAAGGTGGCGGATGTCAGCAAGAACAAGCTCGGTGGCGTGACCTCCGGCCTGAACCTGCCTCCTGGCTTCAAGATGCCGTTCTGACGCTGTCCTGTGGGAGCGCACCCTGTGCGCGACCGCGGAGGCATGTTGTTTTCTCTGTCAGCGGTTTTCGCCACATAGCGGCCCTTGCATCGCTGCTTCGCAGGTTGTCGCGCACAGGGTGCGCTCCCACAGTGATACCGGTTTCATGAGCAAGCTCCTCACCGATCTCATCGAAGCACTCCGCTGCCTTCCCGGCGTGGGCGGCAAGAGCGCGCAGCGCATGGCGTTCCATCTGCTGGAGCGCGACCGCGAGCGCGGACAACGGCTGGCGCAGGTGATGGCGCAGGCCATGCGCGAGATCGGCAACTGCTCGCGTTGCCGCAATTTCAGCGAAACGCCGGTGTGCACGTTGTGCGCCAGCAGCAGCCGTGATCGCCACGTACTGTGCGTGGTGGAATCGCCGACGGAGCTGGCCGCCATCGAGCAGGCCACCGGGTATCGCGGGCAGTACTTCGTGCTGCTGGGGCGCCTGTCGCCGCTGGATGGCCTGGGCCCCGAAGAGCTGGGCCTGGACCGGCTGGCCGAGCGGCTGGGCGAAGGCGAGATCGAGGAAATGATCATCGCCACCAACCCGACCGTGGAAGGTGAGGCGACCGCGCACTACCTGGCCCAGCTGGCCCGTGCTGCCAACGTACGTCCGACGCGGCTTGCGCATGGCGTGCCGCTGGGCGGCGAGCTCGAATACGTCGATCGCGGCACGCTGGCGCATGCGTTCGGCAGCCGCCAATCCGCGGATTGATGCGATGGAACCCACGCTCACCCGAGACATTCCCGGCAACGACGAATACCGCGCGCTGCGCACCGCGGCGGGCCTGAGCCTGATGACGGAAGAGGGCGCGGCACGGGGGCTTCCCGCCAGTTGGAGCTCGGTATGCGTGCGCCATGACGGTGAGTTGATCGGCATGGGGCGCATCGTGGGCGATGGCGGCCTGTTCCTGTTCGTGGTCGACATCGCGGTGACGCCCGCGTGGCAAGGCAAGGGGCTGGGCCGGCGCATCATGCAGGCCTTGATGGACGACGTGCATGCACGCGCACCGTTGCGCGCCATGGTCGGGCTCATCGCGGACGGCACGGCACACGAGCTCTACGCGAAATTCGGTTTCAAGCTGGTGGCGCCTGGCGCGCACGGTATGCTGCTGCGGTTGACCTAAGGAGTCGCACATGGCCGATACGATTTTCGACAAGATCATCCGCCGCGAAATTCCCGCCGACATCGTCTACGAAGACGATGACGTGCTGGCCTTCCGCGACCTCAATCCCCAGGCGCCGGTACACGTGCTGTTCGTGCCAAAGCAGTCCATTGCGACGCTGGACGGTGCCGTGGCCGCCGATGCCGAGTTGCTGGGCAAGCTGCTGCTGGCTGCGGCCGCTTATGCGCGGCGCGAGGGCCACGCCGACCAGGGCTATCGCACGGTGATCAACTGCAACGAATACGGTGGCCAGACCGTGTTCCACCTGCACCTGCATTTGCTGGCCGGTCGCCAGATGCATTGGCCGCCGGGCTGAGCCCGCGCGGCATGCGGCATGAAAAAACGCCGGCTTTCGCCGGCGTTTTTCTGTTGCATGGGGATCAATGGTGCGGCGGCGGGGGAACCGGGCGCGGCACCACGATCACGCGCGAGGGGTAGTAACCACCCCAACCCCAGCCACCCCACGGACCGCCCCAAGGGCCCCAGCCCGGACCCCAGTAGGGGCCCCAGTAAGGGTCGTACCAGCCCGGGCCGTAGTTCACGGCCACGCGCTTGGGCCACAGGTACACCACATTGGCTTCGACGCGCGGGTAGGCGTAGTTGTAGTCGCCGATCTTCTCCGACATCGAGCCCTGGATCACGCCCGTGACAGTGATGTCACGGCCGCGCGTGAACACTTCCGGATCGTAGAAGCCCGCGCGGCAGGCCACGAAGCGGCCCTGCGTTTCGCTGTCGCTGCTACCTTCCTTCGGGCGTGCCTGGTCATCCAGCGGACGCTGGAGCACGTAGAAGCAGGTTTCCTGCGGGCCCGGTTCGGTCTTGATGATCTGGCCGCCCCAGCGAACCTGTGCACCGCTTGCCCCGTTGCCTTCCTGTTGGGCGGAAACGGACGTGACCTGGGTGTACGTGCCCTGCAGCGGTTGCGGCACCGTTGCGCAGGCCGCCAGCGTGGCCACTGCGGTTGCGAGAATCAACGGCTTGTACATGGACATGACGCTTTTCTCCATCGTGTGGTGGATGCCGCGCATCCACGGTTCAATATCATTTGAACACGCGACGCGGCCGAAAGTCCCGCGCGGCCTGTCGAAAGTTCTTTAGCAGGTCCGCTGGCGGTTCCTCGTGCGCATAGCGCAGTTCTAGATACGTCCTCATCAAGTGTTCCAGCTCGTCGCGCTGACCGGGGAGCGTCCGCGCGGCGCGGCTGAAGTAATGCTGCGGTCCTTCGCTGGGTCGGCGGGCCACGCCCGCCGCAGCCAGTCGTTTTTCCAGCAACTGCATCGCTGCGCGCGCCTGGTCGGTTTCCGGGCGTTTCCATAGCGCCCATGACAGACCCAGGATCGCAAACAACGACCCGCCCACGCCAAGCAGCACCGCCAGCGTGCCCACGCTGGTGTCGTGCACGCCGAACGGCGTCAGCAGCCCATGCTGACGAAGCGTGTCAAAACCGATAACGCCTTGGTTCCACCACTGGTTGACGACGTCCCAGTGATTGCGCCATTCCAGCATCCATCGATTCGGTGCCCAGTCAGCGGTCGTGGCATTGGCTGCCGCGGAGCCCTGGTTCACCCGTTCCGGCCGGACCGCCGCCGTGGGATCGAAGCGAACCCAACCGCGCCCTGGTAGCCAGACTTCGCTCCATGCATGGGCATCGGACTGGCGTACCAGCAAGTAGTTCCCGAGGGTGTTCCAGTACCCGCCCTGGTAGCCGGTGACCACGCGCGCCGGAATGCCGGCGGCGCGCATCAGCACGGTGAACGACGATGCGTAGTGTTCGCAGAAACCCTCGTGCGTGCCGAACAGGAAGTCGTCGATGGCATTGCTGCCCAGTGGCGCCGGGCCCAGCGTGTAACTGAAGCCGCCGTTGTGGAACAGGTTCATCGCTGCCTGGATGATCGCCGCGTCGTTGGCGCCGTACTGCATGCGCCAGTGCTCGCCGAGTGCACGGGTGCGCGGGTCGAACCCGGGCGGCAAGCGCAGAGCGCGACGGCGATCGAGATCACCCAGTTGCGTCTGCAGGTGGTAGCTCAGCGCCGAGCCGAGCCGGTAGACGAGTGGATCGTTGACGGGCCGGTCCGCCCGCAACTCCCGGTCGCGGCCGAGCTGGGCGTTGGCAGGCGCCTCGATGGGAACGTCGAGTGCAGGCAATACGCGCTGGCCCGTCGCCTCGAGGCTGATCGTGTAGTGGGCGACCGGGCCATGCTCCGCCGGTGCCGGGCTGCTCTCAGGCGTCTTTTCGCGCCAGGTGCGGCCGTCGTAGTTCCACAGCACGAAGGCGCGGAAGTAGCGTTGTGCGTTGGGCGGCGGTGCGTCATCGAAGCTCACGCGCATGGCAGGGCGATCATCCAGCAGCACTTGCGAGAAGTCGCCGGGTGACATGTCCGAACTCAGGCCCGATTTCGATTGCGTGGGGTTGGGCGCACCCCACAAGGGTGAACTCAGGCGTGGCACGAACACGAAGGCGACCAGCGCCAGCGGCAGGGAGACGCCCAGCAGGCCCAGCGCGGGCAACAGCTCGCGCGGCAGCGTGGTCTGCGGGCGTGCGGGCTGCAACGCCCGCAGCGTGGCGATGGCAGGAAGAAGGCCGAGTGCCACAAACAGCGTGGCCAGCAAGCCCTGATCGAACAACAGGGCGGACATCAACGCAAAACAGGCGAATCCCACACCCACGCGGGCGTCGCGCGGCGCTTCTGTTTCCAGCAGCTTCAGTACCAGCAGGCCCGAAACCATGGCAGCACCCGGTTCGCGACCGAACAGGGTGTCGTAATGAAACACCACGGCGGCAGCCAGTAGCGCCACCAGTGGCAGCTTGAGGTAGGCGGGCGCACGACCCGTGCGTTGCCGGCGTTGCCACCAGCGCAGCCACAAGGTGCCGGCCGAGGCCACCGTGAGCCACCACGGCAGGTGAGGCGCATGCACACCCAGCACCACCGCGATGGTGAGGCACAAAAGGTCGAACGGACGCTGTTCCAGCGGCGGTTGTGGTTTCTGCCTGAACAGGCGCCAGCGCATCACGGCAGGCGCGCCAGCGCGCTCATGCAATGCGCGTAATGACTGCGGCCATGGCCCAGGCCGATGTCTTCATGGGGCAGCCACAAACTGGTGGGGCGCCCCACGGCTTCGGCCTCGCCAAGCCAGCGCGCCAGGCGGGCGATGCGCGCCTCGGGAACCAGTTGCGACAATTGCCGCCAGTCCAGTCGCCATTCTTCCTGCGCTTCGGGTTGTTCGAAGTCCTTCACCAGCAGCTGCTCATGGCGCGCGCTGTGTTTCCAGGCAATGTGGCGCTGCGGGTCGCCCATGCGGTAGGCGCGCAGCGCGGCGATGTCCTCGCCCTGGTGAAGCCGTTGTTTCTTGCCGTCATCGGAAGGCAACACGGGTGGTGGTCCACCGGTTTCCGGGCGCGGCCAGACCAGTACGGCCTGGTCCGGATGGATCCAGCTCCAGGCATGGAACAGCCCCAGCGGCCAGTTGCTCCACAGCTTGATGCGCGGCAAGGGTTGCCAGCCGCGTTGGGCGGTAGGCAGGCTCATCGCCACCACGGTTTCGCCAAGGGCCGCCACGGCGAAGGCTTCGGTCTGGCCATCCATTTCCATGTGGATGGATGCATGTGCGTGGTCGCCGCCCGCAAAAACGAATTGCACCGCCATCGGTTCGCCGGCAATGGCATGCCCGTGCCGCACGCCGGTCAGGCGCAGGCCGTTGAGGCTGCGGAACGCGACCAGCATGCTCGCCGAGGTGGTGGCGCCGAGCAGGCAGGTGAGCATCAGCGCTGCATTGTTGGAGTAGTTGAGCGCACCCACCAGCATGACCAGCAAGAGCAGGGTGAAGGCTGCGCCGAAACCGGTAGGCACGATGTAGATGCGCCGCCGGTGCAGCAGGATGGGAAGATCTTCCCGGCGCCGGTAGCGCGTGAGCGCGGGCAGGCGGCGTTCCGCCCAGAGCCGGAAGCGACGAATCGCTTCTTGCATCAACCCACCGCGACGTCGGCGAGCAGGCTGCGCGCGAGGCTGTCGCCGCTCGCGCCGCGCGTCGTCACCAGGCGATGCGCGGCCAAGGGCACGAACAGCGCCTGGATGTCCTCCGGCAATACATGCGAACGCCCGCTCAGTAGTGCCCACGCACGGGCGGCGCTGAGCAGGGCAAGGCCGGCACGCGGTGACAGGCCGACGCGCACGTCGGCGTGGCGGCGGCTTGCCGCCAACAGTGCCTGTAGATAGTCGAGCAGCGCGGAGCTGGCCGTGACCGACTGCACCTGGCGCGACAGTTCCGCCAGCGCGGCGGCATCCAGCTGCGGCGTGAGCTGGGCAAGCAGGTCGCGGCGGTTGCTGCCGGTCAGCAGCGCGCGCTCGGCGGCCGCATCGGGGTAGTCCAGCGAGACACGCAGCATGAAGCGGTCGAGTTGCGAATCAGGCAGGGGGAATGTGCCGGCAAGGTCGAGCGGGTTCTGCGTGGCGACGACGAAGAATGGCTGGGGCAGGGTGTGCGTCTGGCCGTCCACCGTGACCTGGCCTTCCGCCATGGATTCAAGCAGGGCGCTCTGGGTTTTCGGCGTGGCGCGATTGATTTCGTCCGCAAGCAGCAGGCCGGTGAAGATCGGGCCAGGGTGAAAGCGGAACTGCCCCGTTTCGCGCTCGTAGACGCTCACCCCGATGATGTCCGAAGGCAGCAGATCACTGGTGAACTGCACGCGCTGGAAATCCAGCGCGAAGGAGGCCGCCAGTGCATGGGCCAGCGTTGTCTTGCCCACGCCCGGCACGTCTTCAAGCAGAAGATGGCCGCCCGCCAGTAGACACGCAAAGGCCAGCTTGACCTGGCGCGGCTTGCCCAGCAGAACGCGATTGACCTGAGCCATGGCGGCCTCCAGGCGCGTGCGTAGCGATTCGTCGTGCAGCGGAGTGATGGCGGACATGGCGTTCTGGCAGCGGGGCGGGCGGTGCGCAGCGGAGCGCATGCGCAACGGCCGCAGTGTAGCCCTGGGTCTCGTGCAGTGGCGAGCGAACTTCGTGATCGCTTTCGCGCTGCCCGGCATTGGCAGCCTGATGCTTGCTATGGCGACGTCACCGTGGGGTGACGAGGCGTTCAGTCGCAAAGCCGTTGCTCCGCCCTGGGTCGCCTCTTGGGCGCGCTCAGGGCAGGGGCACGCCTGCTTCGCGCAACAGTCGCGCGAGTGCGATGAGTGGCAGGCCAATCAGCGCCGACGGGTCTTGGTTGTCGATCCGCTCGAACAGGCTGATGCCAAGGCCCTCGCACTTGAAGCTGCCCGCGCAGTCCAGTGGCTGTTCACGTTCGATGTAGCGGTCGATTTCCTCCGGGCCCAGGCTGCGAAAGGTCACCACGGTGTGGTCGACGTGTACGCGATCTTGCCCTGTGCGGGTGTCGTGCAGGCAAAGGGCGGTATGAAAATGCACCTCTCGCCCGGAACTGGCGGTCAGCTGGGCATGCGCGCGTTCGCGCGTGCCGGGCTTGTCCAGCACCGTGTCGCCCAGTGCCGCGACCTGGTCCGAGCCAATGACCAGCGCATCATCCAGCCCGTCGGCTGCCGCGCGTGCCTTGGCAACGGCGAGCCGCAGGGCGCGGTCGCGTGGTGTTTCGTCAGGAAGTGGTGTTTCGTCCGTGCCGGGGGCGCGCTGCTCGAAGTCGGCATAAATCCGCCGCAGGAGCTCGGCGCGGTAGCGTGAGGTCGAGCCCAGCACCAGGGTGGGCAGACTCATGCGTCGTGCTCCCGGCGCAGGTGCTCGCGCATGGCGCTGTCCAGGTCATGCTGGGCGCGGTCCAGTGCGGCGAGCAGCGGCCGGAGCCGGTCGCGGGTATCATTCATCGATGAGATGGCCTTATCCAGCTCTTCCTGGACTGCCCGGGGGGCCTGGTCACGGATCCAGATGCGTTGTGCCAACAGTGAGCGCAGGCCGGCGTCCATGGCCTGGCGAGCCTCCTGTTCGCTGCTGGCGGGCAGGTCGGGATTCAGCGACATGACGGCGTGGGCCTGTTGCAGGCCGGCGCGGCAGGTCTTGAGGTCAGCTTCCAGCTTGTCGGCCAGCTCCAGCAGCTGCACCATGCTCCGGGTACGCCGATCGGCGCGGCGGCGGTAGGTGATCAGGCCGGCGCCGACCAAGGCCGCGGCAAGGATCGCCAGCGCGGCGAGGCCGAGGATCAGGTAGGAGTTCACGGGCGGCGGGCTCGCAGAAAAGATGTCCAAAGTCTGCCGTACCGCGGCCGTTCAGGCAAAATCCGCTTTTACCTTCGTCCGGGTCCGACCAACCCGTTGACTTCAACGTGTTGTAATCCTAAGATTTCACGTCTATGTCCGTGACACTGCCAGAGTCCGTGGACGCTTGGCGCATGGTCTCGGCGCGGCGTTCGTTCCAGGGGGAATTGCCCGTGGTCGCCATGAAGCGACTGGGCGAGGCCCTGGCCAGCACGGAAGGAACGGCGCAATACGAGCTGGATTTTGGTCGGGACGAGTTTGGTACGGCGTACCTCGATGTCCGCGTCCAGGCCCCGCTCACGCTGACCTGCCAGCGCTCTCTGGAGCCGTTTGTACTGCCCGTGACGGTGGATAGCCGCCTCGGGTTGATCCGCTCCGAGCGCGAAGAAGCGGCTCTGCCGCCGAATGTCGAGCCGCTGTTGATCGCCGACGACGGCAAGCTGGGCCTGCTGGATGTCATCGAAGACGAATTGTTGTTGGCATTGCCGCTGATCCCGATCAACCCGGACAGCGAACTGCCTGAAGAAGTAGTAGGTCCCGGGCCGGAGGAATCCTCCAGCGAGGGGCGTCCCGATAACCCGTTCGCGGTTTTGCGCGAACTCAAGAAACGTTGATTTAGCTGGAGACTCGCCATGGCCGTTGCCAAGAGCCGCAAGACCCCGTCCACCCGCGGCATGCGTCGTTCGCACGATGCGCTGAAGACCGTGCAGCTGGCCACCGATCCGACCAGTGGCGAGGTGCACCTGCGCCACCACGTCACCAAGGATGGCTACTACCGCGGCAAGAAGGTCATCGACACCAACACCTCGGTGGTCGAAGAGGATTGATCGTTCCCGCAAGGGATACGGTTCCGCACGGCGGCGCGATTTCGCGCCGCTTTGCGTTTGTGCGATCACCCACGTAACGTTGGCGGTTTGAAAGGGGGCTGTAGCGCGAGCGCAGCGCCTTTGTCACAACCCGTCGCATGGAAAGTTAATGGCCCAGATCTACGCCCGCATCACCGGCACCGGCAGCGCGCTGCCCGAGCGAGTGGTGACCAACGCCGATCTTGAGAAGATCGTCGAGACCAGTGACGAATGGATTCGCTCCCGTACCGGCATTCAGCGCCGCCACATTGCCGCTGAAGGCCAGACCACCGGCGACCTCGCCACCGAAGCCGCGGAGCGTGCCCTTGAGGCCGCTGGCGTCAAGGCGTCCGAGCTCGACCTGATCGTGCTTGGCACGACCACGCCGGACATCATTTTCCCGTCCACCGCCTGCCTGGTGCAGCACCGCCTGGGTGCCAACGGCTGCGCGGCGTTCGACGTCAACGCGGCTTGCTCGGGCTTTGTCTATGCCCTGGGCATTGCCGACAAGTTCATCCGCAGCGGCCAGTCCAAGAAGGTGCTGGTGATCGGCGCGGAAACGCTGACCCGCATGATCGACTGGAACGAGCGCGAAACCTGCGTGCTGTTCGGCGACGGCGCTGGCGCGGTGGTGCTGGAAGCCTCGGAGGAGCCGGGCATCTATGCCACGCTGCTGCACGCCGATGGCGGTTTCAAGCACTTGCTGTTCAACCCGGTTGGCGTGTCCGTTGGTTTCAAGGACGAGCCGAACCACGGCGTGCGCATCAACATGTCCGGCCGCGAAGTGTTCAAGGTCGCGGTGAAGACGCTGGATTCGCTGGTCGACGAAACCCTGCAGGCCGCCGGCATGGAAGCCTCGCAGATCGACTGGCTGATTCCGCACCAGGCCAACCTGCGCATCATCGAGGCGACGGCCAAGCGCCTGAACATGCCGATGGAGCAGGTCATCGTGACCGTGCAGGAGCACGCCAACACCTCGTCGGGTTCCGTGCCGCTGGCGCTGGATTACGCGGTGCGTTCGGGCCAGGTGAAGCGTGGCCAGAATCTGCTGCTGGAGGCCTTTGGTGGTGGTTTCACCTGGGCGTCGGCCTTGCTGCGTTACTGATTGCTGTTCATTGCCGTACCGAAGAAAAGCCGCCTGCTGGGCGGCTTTTCTTTGCTCGTCATTCCGGCGCAGGCCGGAATCCAGTAGCGACAGAGGGTGATTTTCGCGAGTGGGCATCAGCGGCTCGCGAAAACCCAGGCGCGACCGTCACTGGATTCCGGCCTGCGCCGGAATGACGGGTAGGAAGGTCCGTTAGTACCCAAAAAAGGCTGCCGAAGCCCCACTTTCAACCAAATACAGCTGCGTATGGCAGTCAATGCTGGCACCATTCCGTTTTTCGTTTTCGGACATCCCTTCACCCATGACCCAGACCGCCGCCAACCTCGCTTTCGTTTTCCCGGGCCAGGGTTCGCAATCCGTCGGCATGCTGGCCGAGCTGGCCGCTGTGCATCCGGAAGTGAAGGCCACCTTCGACGAGGCGTCGCAGGGCGCGGGCGTGGACCTGTGGGCGCTCAGCCAGCAGGGGCCGGAAGAAGATCTCAACCGCACGGAAAACACCCAGCCGGCCTTGCTGGCGGGCAGTGTGGCCGTGTGGCGCGTGTGGCAGAAGCTGGGTGGCGCGCAGCCGGCGCAGCTGTCCGGTCACAGCCTGGGTGAGTACAGCGCGCTGGTGTGCGCTGGTGCGCTGTCGCTGCATGATGCCGCCGCGCTGGTTGCCGAGCGTGGCCGCCTGATGCAGGCCGCCGTGCCGCCGGGCGTGGGTGCCATGGCCGCCATCCTGGGTGGTGACGATGCGCAGATTGCGGCCGTGTGTGAAGAAGTGGCGCAGGGGCAGGTGGTGTCGCCCGCCAACTTCAATTCGCCAGGCCAGCTCGTGATCGCGGGCAATGCCGAGGCGGTGGACCGCGCGCTGGCCAAACTGGCCGAGCTGGGTGTGAAGAAGGCCATCAAACTGGCCGTGTCCGTGCCGTCCCACTGTGCGCTGATGCGTGAGGCGGCGGATCGCCTGGGTGAGCGCATGGCGTCGATCCCGTGGGCGCTCCCGTCGATTCCGGTGGTGCAGAATGCCGAAGCGCGCAGCTACGGCACGCTGGAGGACATTCGCGGCGCGCTGCAGCGCCAGCTCTATCTGCCGGTGCGCTGGACGGAGTGCGTGCAGGCGTTGGTCGCAGGTGGTGCGACGCGCATGGCCGAAGCTGGTCCGGGCAAGGTGCTCGCTGGCCTGATCAAGCGCATCGACAAGAGCGTCGAGGCGCGCGCCATCGGTACGCCGGCCGAACTGGACGCCACTCGCACCGAGTGGGCGTGAGTTTTCCGGTATCGCATACATTCAAACGGGTTGGGTCGAACGATGCCTGGCCCATCAAAGGGAAATGACAGATGAGCAAGCCTCTGCAAGGTGAAATCGCCCTCGTGACCGGCGCCAGTCGTGGCATCGGCGCAGCCATTGCCGATGAACTCGCAGCGCAGGGCGCCACCGTCATCGGTACGGCGACCAGCGAGAGCGGTGCGGCGGCGATCGGCGAGCGTCTCGCTGCGAACGGCGGTCATGGCCGTGTGCTCAATGTGACCGAGGGCGCCTCCATCGAGACGCTTATCGATGGCATCACCAAGGAATTCGGCGCCGTGTCGATCCTGGTCAACAACGCCGGC
Organism: Dyella japonica A8; assembly: GCF_000725385.1. Classification (NCBI taxonomy): domain Bacteria; kingdom Pseudomonadati; phylum Pseudomonadota; class Gammaproteobacteria; order Lysobacterales; family Rhodanobacteraceae; genus Dyella; species Dyella japonica. The sequence continues at coordinate 2,562,040 of NZ_CP008884.1, forward strand.
ATCACGCGCGACCAGCTGCTGATGCGCATGCGCGACGAAGACTGGCAGGCCATCCTCGATACCAACCTCACCTCGGTGTATCGTGCCTCCAAGGCGGTGATGCGCGGCATGATGAAGGCGCGCAAGGGCCGCATCATTTCGATCGCATCCGTGGTGGGTGTCACCGGCAATCCGGGGCAGGCGAACTACGCCGCGGCCAAGGCCGGCATCATCGCGTTCTCCAAGTCGCTGGCGCGCGAAATCGGCTCGCGTGGCATCACGGTGAACGTGGTGGCGCCGGGCTTTATCGATACGGACATGACGCGCGCACTGCCCGAAGACGCTCGCCAGGCACTGCTCGGCCAGATCGCGCTGGGCCACCTGGGTCAGGCGTCCGATATCGCGAAGGCAGTTGGCTTCCTGGCGTCCCCGGCGGCGGCCTACATCACGGGCGAGACCCTGCATGTCAATGGCGGCATGTACATGCCGTAAGGCGTGAAGAAAGGGCGCCAAGCCCTTATTACGTCCTTCTTTTGTTTGAAACGGCCGGATGGCCTTCCCGCATCGTGGGAGGGCGGTCCGGTGCGCCGGCACGGGCCGGCTTAACAAGGAGTTGTCGCAAGCGGCATCGTTTTAGGCGACAATTGCTTCTTTCGCGCCGGTCCCGTGGCCTGCGTACAACCATCGCTGGCGGATCGTGGCGGCCTTGAGGCTTAGCCACTACAATCCGCCGGTCATATGCCGGCCACGGGCCGGTGTTGATCAGGTAACTACTCCTTGGGAGGTATTGGCAACATGAGCACCATCGAAGAGCGCGTCAAGAAAATCGTCATCGAGCAGCTGGGCGTGAAGGAAGAGGAAGTCACGGCGAACGCTTCGTTCGTGGACGATCTGGGCGCTGATTCGCTGGACACCGTTGAACTGGTGATGGCTCTCGAGGAAGAGTTCGAGACCGAGATTCCGGACGAAGAAGCCGAGAAGATCACCACGGTGCAGCAGGCTGTCGATTACATCAAGGCCCACACCAAGGAGTGATCGCTCCGATGCGGCGGACGCATCCTGACGATGCGTCGGTCCACTAGCGATACCGGAAGCTGCGCCACATTGGCGCAGTTTTCGTTTCTGCATTTTGCAACGTCCGATCCCGTATGGTGCGCGCTGCGCACGACGTGGCCCGGACGACGTGGCCGCGAATAGCACAGATCCCCTGTCCCTATCGACAGTGCCACGGAAACACGAGGGAAGATCAGCATGAGCAAACGACGTGTGGTTGTAACCGGCCTCGGCATCATTTCGCCGGTCGGCAACGATATCGCGACCGCCTGGGACAACATCCTCAAGGGCGTGAGCGGCATTGGCGCGGTTACCCATTTCGACGCTACCGCCTATGCCACGCGCATCGCCGGTCAGGTCCGTGATTTCGACCCGGCGCAGTGGATTGCCCCGAAAGAGATCAAGAAGATGGATCCGTTCATCCACTACGGCATCGCCGCGGGCACGCAAGCCCTGCGCGACTCCGGCCTGGAAGTGACGGAAGCGAACGCGCCGCGCATCGGCGTGGCCGTGGCCGCCGGCATCGGTGGCCTGCACACCATCGAGCACACCTCGATCGAACTGCACGACAAGGGGCCGCGCCGCGTGTCGCCGTTCTTCGTGCCGTCGTCGATCATCAACATGGTGTCCGGCCACCTGTCGATCATGAATGGCCTGAAGGGCCCGAACATCGCGTGCGTGACCGCGTGCACCACCGGTACGCACAACATCGGCCTGGCCGCGCGCATGATCCAGTACGGCGATGCCGACGTCATGATCGCCGGCGGTGCCGAGTTCGCCACCACCGGCACGGCGATGGCGGGCTTTTGCTCGGCCAAGGCCATGTCCACCCGCAACGACGAGCCGACCAAGGCCAGCCGTCCGTGGGACAAGGACCGTGACGGTTTCGTGCTGTCTGACGGCGCCGGCGTGCTGGTGCTAGAAGAGTACGAACATGCCAAGGCCCGTGGCGCGAAGATCTACGCCGAGCTCGTTGGCTTCGGCATGAGCGGCGATGCGTTCCACATCACCGCGCCCAGCGAGGGTGGCGAGGGTGCGGCGCGCAGCATGGAAACCGCACTGAAGGACGCGGGCCTCAACCCGACCGACGTGCAGTACATCAACGCGCACGGCACCTCGACGCCGCTGGGCGACCTGGGTGAAGTGCTGGCCGCCAAGCGCGTGTTCGGCGACCACGCCTACAAGCTGGCCATGAGCTCGACCAAGTCGGCGACCGGTCATCTGCTCGGTGCGGCCGGTGGCGTGGAGGCGATCTTTACCATCCTGGCGCTGCGCGACCAGGTGCTGCCGCCCACCATCAACCTCGACGAGCCGGGCGAAGGCTGCGACCTCGACTTCGTGCCGCACACCGCGCGCGAGGCCAAGTTCGACGTGGCCATCTCCAACTCGTTCGGCTTCGGCGGCACCAACGGCACACTCGCCTTCCGTCGCGTGTGACCTTGTTTCATCGACGTACCCTGCACGGCCGGCGCGATCTGCTCGCGCCGGCCGCTGCATTTCCGGAGCGCTATCCGGGCCTGCTGCAGAGCGTGACGCATGGCACGCCGCAGTCGCGCTACGACATCCTTTTTGCGTTTCCGCAGGAAACCCTGGCCTTGCTGGCCGATGGCCGGCTCGTCGACGGACAGGGACATCCGCGGGAAGGCCGTTTTCTCGACGCGCTCGACGACGCGTGGCGTGCGGAGCGTCTGCCGCGTGAGGCGTCCATCGACCTACCGTTCCATGGCGGATGGCTGCTGCTGCTGGCCTATGAGCTCGTCGGCGAGATAGAGAGCCGCCTGCGACTGCGTTCGTCCGACGTGTTGCCAACCGCCATGGCCTTGCGTTGCCCGGCGGCGGTGATCGTCGATCACGCGCGCGGTTGTACGGTATTGGTGGCCGAAGAGGGCAGCCAGTCGCTGCTCGACGTCATGGAGGCAGATCTCGCCGCTTCCGTTGACGTGCCTGCGCTGCCAGCGCCGGACGCGTGCGAAGAAGACACGCCGACCTTGTTCCTTGATGGTGTCGCCCGTATTCACGAGCACCTGCACGCGGGCGACATCTTTCAGGTCAATCTGTCGCGTGCATGGCGTGCGCACTACGCGACGCCGCCGACGCCCGCGCAGTTGTACCAGTCGTTGCGGCAAGCCAATCCTGCCCCCTTTGCCGGTTTGTTCCAACAGCCAAACTGGGCGGTCGTGAGTTCGTCGCCGGAACGCCTGGTGGAAGTACGCAACGGCCTGGCGCAGACGCGCCCGATCGCGGGCACGCGTCCGCGCACACCGGGTGATGACGACGTGGAGCGCATCCGTGAACTCAGCACGCATCCGAAGGAGCGCGCGGAGCACGTCATGCTGATCGATCTCGAGCGCAACGACCTGGGTCGCGTCTGCGTGCCGGGAACGGTCGAGGTCAACGAGCTGATGGTGGTGGAAAGCTACGCGCACGTGCATCACATCGTGTCGAACGTGCGTGGCCGCCTGCGCGACGATGTGACGCCGGGCGAGGTCATCGCGGCCACGTTCCCCGGCGGCACCATCACCGGCTGTCCCAAGGTGCGCTGCATGGAGATCATCGCGGCGCTGGAGGATGCGCCGCGCGGCGCCTATACCGGCGCGTTGGGTTATCTCGACCGCAATGGCGATCTGGATCTGAACATCCTCATTCGCACCTTCACCCTGGCGGGCTCTGACGTCACCTTGCGCGCGGGTGCTGGCATCGTGGCCGACTCGGTGGCGGAGAAAGAGCTGGACGAGACGCGCGCCAAGGCGCGGGGTCTGCTTCGCGCGCTGGGAGTGCAGGGCTGATGGCCGGCCGCGTGCTGGTCAATGGTGAAGCCGCGACTGCCGTTTCCGTTTTCGATCGTGGCCTGTCCTATGGGGATGGCCTGTTTGAAACCATTCGCTTTGCGCATGGCGCAGCGCCGCTGTGGTCGCGACACATGGATCGCCTGCGCGACGGTTGCCGCCGCTTGCGGCTGCCCACGCCGGATATCGCCGCGCTGCAGGGCGAGGCGATGGCGATGGCCGCCGGCATGGATCATGCGGTGGTGCGCATCACCCTTACGCGTGGCCTCGGCGAGCGGGGTTATGCGCCGCCGGCATCGCCGGTGATGACGCGGATCGTGGCTGGTTTCAAGGCGCCGCTGATGGGCGGCGATGCGTATGTGGCGGGCGTCCGCGTGCGTTGGTGCGACACGGCGTTGGCGCTGCAGCCATTGCTGGCGGGGCTGAAGCACCTCAACCGGCTGGAACAGGTGCTGGCCCGCGCCGAATGGTCCGATCCTGCCGTGGCGGAAGGCCTGATGCGTGATGTCGACGGCCGGGTGATTTCCGGCACCATGACCAACCTGTTCGCGGTGCTGGATGGTCAGCTCGTGACACCGGCGCTGGACCGCTGCGGGGTCGCCGGTGTGGCCAGGGCGGAAGTCCTGGTCGCCATGCCCGAGGTACGTGTCAGGGAGCTGCGACCGGAAGACCTTGCAAGGGCCGATGAGGTCTTCCTCAGTTCCAGCGTCCGGGGCATTCTGCCTGTTCAGGCCGTGGGCGATACCGTGTATGGTCCCGGCCCGGTGACCCGCGCCTTGCAGCAGCACTGGCGCGGCCTGGGATTTCCGATGGAGCAGGCATGAGTCGAGACAAGATGCAGGGGCGGGCCTTCTGGCGCGTGCTGATCGTGCTGGTGTTGCTGGCGGTGGCCGGCGGCATCGTCTACGGCTGGATGGATTACCAGCGTTTCGTCAGCACGCCGCTGACCGTATCGGCACAAGCGCCCAGCGTGGACGTGGCCAAGGGCAGCAATCTGCGTGATGTCGTTGGCCTGCTGCGCGAACAGCACGCGACCAGCACCGGGCCGCTGTACTGGCGCGTGCTGGCCGAGCAGCTGCGCGTTGCCGGTCGCCTGCATGCCGGCGAGTACGCACTGACCGCCGGCATGACGCCGCGCGACCTGCTGCTCAACATGGCGGCGGGCAAGGTGGTGCAACGTAACTTCACCATCGTGGACGGTTGGAACTTCCGCGACCTGCGCCAGGCGCTGGCCAAGGCGGACAAGCTGCGGCAGGACGGCGCCGCGCTGGACGATGCGGCACTGATGGCGAAGATCGGTGCACCGGGTGAAATGCCTGAAGGGCGTTTTCTTCCCGAGACCTATGCCTATGTGAAGGGTGATAGCGATCTGGACGTGCTGCGCCGCGCGCACGCCGCGATGGTGAAGATGCTTGACACGCTGTGGGCCCAGCGCGACAGGGACGTGCCGTTGGCGACGCCGTATGACGCGCTGATCCTTGCCTCCATCGTGGAAAAGGAAACCGGTCGCGCGGACGAGCGCACGCGTATTGCCGGCGTGTTCATTCGCCGCCTGCAGACCCACATGTTGCTGCAGACCGACCCCACCGTGATCTACGGCATGGGCGAAGCGTACGCGGGCAACATCCACAAGTCGGATCTCACCACCGACACGCCGTACAACACCTATACGCGCCAGGGTCTGCCGCCCACGCCGATCGCAATGCCGGGCAGGCCCGCCATCGAGGCGGCCCTGCATCCGGCGTCCGGCACGGAGTTGTATTTCGTGGCGCGCGGTGATGGCACGCATGTGTTCTCCAGCACACTGGACGAGCACAATCACAATGTCGCCTGCTTCCAATTGAAACGGTGCCAGCCATGATGCGCGGCAAACTCATCACGCTCGAAGGCGGCGAAGGCGCCGGCAAGAGCACCTTGCTTGCCGGCCTGAAGCAGCATCTGCTGGCACAGGGCGTTGACCTCGTGCAGACGCGTGAGCCCGGCGGCACGCCGCTGGGTGAAGCGGTGCGGGCCATCGTGCTCGACCCTGCGCATCGGGACATGGGCGCCGAATCCGAACTGCTGCTGATGTTCGCCTCGCGCGCGCAGCTGGTGCGCGAGTGCATCGAACCCGCGCTTGCCGCGGGACGGTGGGTGCTGTGCGATCGCTTCACCGACGCGAGCTATGCGTATCAGGGTGGCGGTCGCGGCGTGCCGGTGGAGCGCATCGCCTTGCTGGAGCAGTGGGCGACGCATGGCCTGACGCCTGACCTCACCTTGCTGCTCGACCTGCCGGTGGCTACCGGGCGCGCACGCGCCGCGGGCCGTGGCGAGGCCGACCGCATCGAAGTGGAAGGCGATCACTTTTTCGAGCGCGTGCGTGCGGCGTATCGCGCGCGTGCGGCGGCTGAGCCGGCGCGCTTTCGCGTCATCGATGCCACGCTTACGCCCCCGGAAGTGCTCGCGGCTGCGATCCACGCCACCCGTCACTTGTTTGGAGCCGTGGCATGAGCGCCATGCCGTGGCACGCCGAGCACTGGGCGCGGCTGCAGGCGCGCCGCGCGCGTGACGCGATGCCCCATGCGCTGCTGCTGTGCGGCCCCGCGGGGCTGGGCAAGCGGGACTTCATGCGGCGTTTCGCCGAAGGCCTGCTGTGCCAGCAGACGCGGGATGGCGAGCCATGCGGCCAGTGCCGTAGCTGCCTGTTGTTCGCGGCGGGCACGCATCCGGATTTCGCCGTGCTGAGCTTCGGGCTGCGCAAGGACGGCGTGCAACGCAGCGAGATCGTGGTCGACCAGATCCGCGAATGGTCCGCGCGGCTGGCCATGGCCAGCCAGTTCGGCGGCTGGCAGATCGTGTGCATCGACCCGGCCGACGCCATGAACGCCGCGGCGGCCAATGCGCTGCTGAAGACGCTCGAGGAGCCGTCGCCGCAAACCCTGTTGCTGCTGGTGGCCGATGCGCCCTGGCGTTTGCCGCAGACCATCCGCAGCCGTTGCCAGCGCATCGAGTTCCATCTGCCGCCGCGCGAGGAAGCCTTGTCCTGGCTGCAGCAGCGTGGCGTCAAGGATGCCGCCGCCGCACTCGATGCCGCTGGCGGCAATCCGGGAATGGCGTCCGCCTGGGTGGAAGAGGGCGCACTCGCCCGCCGGCAGGAAGTGCGCAAGGATCTTGGCGCGCTGGCAGCTGGGCGTGGCGAGGCCATGGAAGTGGCCAAGCGCTGGCTCGACAACGAACCCCAGCAACGACTCTGGTTTGCCGCGCAGGCGGCTGCCGAGGAAATGAAGGGGCGCGCGGTGTCTGGGCAAGGGCCGCTGTCCAGCCAGCTCGATGCCGAGGGACTGGACCTGTGGTACATGGCCGCGAACCGTGCGCGGGACGCTTTGCGTGGTCCGCTGCGCGGCGACCTGTTGCTGTTGGAGTTGCTCGCCCGCTGGCATTGAGCGGGCCCTGACATGGATGGGTCGTCGGCAGGTGTTCTCCTATGGGAAAGCCCGCTGACAGGCCGTCTACCTACGCTGACATGATGACGTTTTCCTCCCAACGCCACTTCGCCGTCTGGCCGTGGATCGCCCTCCTGCTCCTGCTGGTCATGCGACTGGCATGGCTCAACGCGTACACGCTCAACTCGGACGAAGCGCAGCATGCGCACGTTGCCTGGGCGTGGACGCAAGGGCTGCTGCCTTACCGCGACGTGTTCGACAACCACGGCCCCTTGTTCAGCTGGCTTCATTCGCCGCTGCTGCATTGGCTGGACAACCGTCCCGACGTACTGACCTGGCTGCGTCTGGCCATGCAGTTCTGGTACGTCGTTGCGCTGGGTGCCACGGGGTGGATGGCCCGGCGCCTTTACGGTTGGCGCGTGGCGGTGGTGGTCGTGCTGGTGGCGGGGTTGTTCCCGCGCTTCTTCGTCGTCACCGGGCAGTTCCGCACCGACGACATGTGGACGGCGATGTGGTTGCTGGGGCTGGCCTTCATTGCCGGCGCGCCGCCGCGTGCGTGGCGTTACTTCGTCGCTGGGCTAGCCTTCGGCTGTGCCTTGTCCGTTTCGCAGAAAACCCTGGTGTTGCTGGCCACCACGCTGGTCGCCGCCGGCATCGTGCGCCTGCTGCGTCCGGTGGATGCACCGCGCGCCGGTGTCCGTTGCTGGGCGGCCGCCTTGCTCGGCTTGCTGGTGGTTCCGACGATCTTCGTCATCTGGCTGGCGATGCAGGGTGTGCTGGACGACGCCTGGTACGGGCTGGCCGGATACAACGTGGGCGGTGCCGGCAAGCGGCATGCGGCGCAGCAGGGCCTGTGGTTCGTGTTGCTGGCGGTGGGCCTGATTGCGCTTTGCCTTCACCAGGTGCGTCAGCGTTCCGTGCGTGGCTTCGACTGGACCGTGTTCTTCGCCCTGCAGGGCGGCTTGTTCCTGTTCCTGATCTGGTTCATCTGGCCACTGATCACCAAGCAGGATTTCCTGCCGGTGATTCCGGTGCTCACGATGGCGGCGGTCGGCTGGATGTCGACGTGGCAATGGCTGGTGGCTCGTCCGCGGCTGCAGCGGGCGTTGCCGGTGGTCGTGCTGGCGCTGGAGTTGGCGACCGTGCTGATCTACGCGCCGCCCTGGCGCGATACCCTCGCCGGACAGCGCCAAGAGCTGGCGACCGTGCTGCACTATACGGACGAGACGGACACCGTGATGGATCCGAAGGGCGACTCGGTTTTCCGCACGCGCCCCTACTATCCCGTGATTGAAAGTCTGGCCATGCGGCGACTGCGTCGTGGCCAGATGGCCGACACCATTGCCGATGACCTGGTCAACCGCCGGACCATGCTGGTGATCCTGCGTCGCCTGCCGCCGTCCAGTGCGCGCTTCGTGATGCTCAATTACGTGAATGCGGGCGGCGACATCTGGGTGGCGGGTCGTATGCTTGCCGACCAGCAGGCGAGCCAGACGATCGAAGTGAATGTGCCCGGAGACTATGCCGTGACCGACGGCCACCAGCGCCTCAGTGGCAGCCTGGACGGTGGCCCGGTGGCGGATCACTGGTTCCTTGACCGCGGCACCCATCATCTGGTGTTGGGTGGTGGTACGCCCGTGGCCTTGGTGTGGTCCCAGGCCTTCGACCGTGGCTGGCGTCCCGCGCCTCCTGTTCTAGGAGGCTGACGTGGCCTTGACCCTGAATAGCGGGACACGGCTTCTAGTCGTGGCCCCGCACCCCGACGACGAATCGATCGCCACCGGTGAGCTGATCCAGCAGGTGCGGCAAGCTGGCGGCGAGGTGCAGATCGTCCTGCTCACCAATGGCGACAACAACCCCTGGCCGCAGCGCTGGGTGGAGCGCCGCATCCGCATTGGCGCCGACGAGCGCCGGCGCTGGGGCGAGCGACGCCGGGCCGAGGTGGCCCGCGCCCTGACCCAGCTGGGCGTGGATGCGCAGGCCCTGCAGCCACAAGGGTGGCCTGACATGGGGGTGACCGGGCTGCTGTGTACGGCGCTGGATGCCAGCGTTGCCGTGATCCAGGAGCGCCTTGATGATTTCCGGCCGACCCTGGTGGCCTTGCCGTCACTGGGGGATCGCCATCCGGACCATGGCGCGGCCCACGTGCTGACCCGCCTGGCCGTGGCCGGTCGGGAAGGGGCGCCACCCAGGATGCTGTCCTACCTCGTGCATGGTCACGACATGGCCGGGACAGGCAGGGTGAAGCTGGACTCCTCGGTGGGCTTGCACGCCAACAAAATGGCCGCACTCGCCTGCCACGGCAGCCAGATGGCCCTCAGTGGCAAGCGCATGCGCCGCCTTGCCGACCGTGCCGAGCGCTACCACTGGACCCGGGATGCCTCGCCGGTCACGGAGTCGGCGGTGCTGCCGTGGCGCCCGTCGCCGCTGCTGCAGCGGTGGCTGCGTCTGACCCTGGTGGACGGGCAGGGTATTCGCGAGTGGTCCTGGCGCCGGGCGCCGCTGGCCATGGACGGGCAGGGGCGATACGTCCTGCACGGGCTGGACCCGTCGGTCGCCGGGCCGCGCTTCGCCAAGCTTCACATGAATCTTCCGTCGCCCTGGATCTTCGACCGATGGGGCTGGTGCGAGCTCCACGGGGCCTAGTCGGCCTTCGGGGCGCGCCGTCCCCGTCACAATCCGTCGACATCTCGCTTGTCGCTGGGTCGCGGCGGTCGTTACGATGCGGGCAGGGGCGCCGCATCAATGGCGTGCAGGAGCAGTCATGAATCCGGTCATTGCCGCCCGCCAGGGCATTATTTCGTTGAAGATCAAGGACGCGGCGTCGCTCTACAACGCCTATATGCCTTTTCTGAAGAGCGGCGGCCTGTTCGCGCCCACCGCCCAGAAGTACTCGCTGGGCGACGAAGTGGTGCTGCTGATCAACCTCACCGACGAGGGTGAGCGCCTCTCGGTCGCCGGCAAGGTCGTCTGGGTCACCCCGATCGGCGCGCAGGGCAACCGTACCGCCGGCATCGGCGTGCAGTTCAACGAATCCGCCGATGGCGAGGCGGCCCGCACCCGCATTGAGAACATCCTGGCCGGCATGGCCGGTTCCGAGCGGCCCACGCACACCATGTAAGACATTGGTAGTAATTGCTTGCGCCGACGGGCGCGCGCCCCTGCAAATCGCCTTCCAAGTGCCGATCAAGGCTTGTTGTTGTTAAGCGCACTGATACAATGTCGCGATTCCCGACTCTGATCGTGGAAAGTCGGACGTTCGCTGCTGCGCAAGCATCGTGATCGTGGTGCATAACCCTTGGCCTTCACGGGCCATGCCGAATCCGGTTCCGGACCGTTTCCCCGACGGTCACTGATGCGCCAAAGACGGCGCGGAGGTACGTTTTACCGTGCTTGCCGAATATTGGCCCATTCTGCTGTTCATCGGCGTTGCCGCCGGCCTTGGCGTGGTGCTGCTGGTCATTGGCCTCCTGGCCGGCCCCCGTCGACCCGAATCGGAGAAGCTCTCGCCCTACGAGTGCGGCTTCGAGGCCTTCGAAGACGCGCGCATGCGCTTCGACGTGCGGTACTACCTGCTGGCGATCCTGTTCATCATTTTCGACCTGGAAATCGCCTTCCTGTTCCCGTGGGCAGTGGTGTTCCAGAAGATCGGCATCGTCGCGCTGATTGAAATGGCGCTGTTCCTGCTGCTCCTTGTCATTGGTTTTGCTTACGTGTGGAAGAAGGGAGCACTGGAATGGGAGTGATCTCGTCCCTTGACCGGGTGATGCACAACCCGCAGCCGTTGAACCTGGTGGACGACATCCTGCGTCCGGCCGAGGACAACCCCGTCATCCAGCGCGGTTTCGCCACCACCAGCGTCGACGCCCTGATGAACTGGGCGCGCACCGGTTCGATGTGGCCGATGACCTTTGGTCTGGCCTGCTGCGCCGTGGAAATGATGCATGCCGGCGCCGCGCGCCTGGACCTGGACCGCTACGGCGTGGTGTTCCGCCCGAGTCCGCGCCAGTCCGACGTGATGATCGTGGCCGGCACCCTGGTCAACAAGATGGCCCCGGCGCTGCGCAAGGTCTACGACCAGATGCCCGACCCGAAGTGGGTCATCTCCATGGGTAGCTGCGCCAATGGTGGCGGCTACTACCACTACTCGTACTCGGTGGTGCGCGGCTGCGATCGCATCGTGCCGGTGGACATCTACGTGCCCGGCTGCCCGCCGACGGCCGAAGCGCTGATCCACGGCATCCTGCAGTTGCAGAAGAAGATCCGCCGCACCAACACCATCGCGCGTTCTTAAAAGGCGCAGCTGAGCCATGACTGATACTCCGATCAACTCGCTGGCCGAGCGCCTGTCCGCGCGATTCGGCGACACGCTGAAGATCAGCGTCGTCCGCAACGAAGTCACCGCCGAAGTGGCCGCCGCCGACCTGCTCGCGGTGGCCACCGCGCTGCGTGACGAGGCACCGTTCCGTTTCGGCGTGCCCATCGACGTCTGCGGCGTCGACTACATGAGCTACGGCCAGACCGAGTGGGACACCGAAACCGTGTCCGGCACGGGTTTCTCGCGTGGCGTCGAGGGCGAGGCCATGGGCCGCTTCAAGTGGTCCGACCGTCCGCGTCCCGATACGCTGCCGAACCGCTTCGCTTCCATCGTTCACCTGCTGTCGCTGGAGAACAACCAGCGCGTGCGCCTGCGCGTGTTCTGCGAAGACGACACGCTGCCGGTGGTGCCCTCGCTGACCGGCATCTACCCGGGCGTGAACTGGTTCGAGCGCGAGTCGTTCGACCTGTACGGCATCGTCTACGAAGGCCATCCGGACCTGCGCCGCATCCTTACCGACTATGGCTTCGTCGGCCATCCGTTCCGCAAGGACTTCCCGCTGATCGGCAACGTCGAAGTACGTTACGACCCCGAGCAGAAGCGCGTGGTGTACGAACCCGTGTCGATCGAACCGCGCGTGCTCGTGCCGCGCGTCATCCGTGACGACGCCGACCTGCTGCAGGCCAAGGCCGAGGCGGCCGACAACTGGCGGAATAACTGATCATGCAAGAAATCCGCAACTACACGATGAACTTCGGCCCGCAGCATCCCGCTGCGCACGGCGTGCTGCGCCTGGTGCTGGAGATGGACGGCGAAACCGTCGTTCGCGCCGATCCGCACGTGGGCCTGCTCCACCGTGGCACGGAAAAGCTGGCCGAGTCCAAGCCGTTCAACCAGTCGATCGGCTACATGGATCGCCTCGACTACGTGTCGATGATGTGCAACGAGCACGCCTACGTGCGCGCCATCGAAACCCTGATGGGTATCGAGGTGCCGGAGCGTGCGCAGTACATCCGCACCATGTTCGACGAGATCACCCGCATCCTGAACCACCTCATGTGGGTCGGCTCCAACGCGCTCGACCTGGGTGCGATGGCGGTGTTCCTGTACGCGTTCCGTGAGCGCGAGGAACTGATGGACGTTTACGAGGCGGTGTCGGGCGCGCGCATGCACGCGACCTACTACCGTCCGGGCGGCGTCTACCGCGACCTGCCGGACCACATGTCGCAGTACCGCGAGTCGCCCTGGCACAAGGGCAAGGATCTCAAGCGCCTCAACAGCTGGCGCGAAGGCTCCATGCTCGACTACCTCGAAGCGTTCACCAGCGACTTCCCGACCAAGGTGGACGAGTACGAGGAACTGCTCACCAACAACCGCATCTGGAAGCAGCGCACCGTCGGCATCGGCGTCATCCCGCCGGAAAAGGCCCAGGCCTGGGGCATGACGGGCGTGATGCTGCGCGGCTCGGGCATTGCCTGGGATCTGCGCAAGAAGCAGCCGTACGCCAAGTACGCCGAGATGGATTTCGACATCCCGGTGGGCGTGGGCGGCGACTGCTACGACCGTTACCTGGTTCGCGTCGAAGAGATGCGCCAGTCTAACCGCATCATCCAGCAGTGCGTGAAGTGGCTGAAGGCCAACCCGGGCCCGGTCATCGTGCAGAACTACAAGGTCGCTCCGCCTCATCGTGAAACGATGAAGGAAGACATGGAAGCGCTGATCCACCACTTCAAGCTCTTCACCGAGGGCTATGGCGTGCCGGCCGGTGAAACCTACGCCGCCGTCGAAGCGCCGAAGGGCGAGTTCGGCTGCTACCTGGTCTCCGACGGTGCGAACAAGCCGTTCCGCGTGCATCTGCGCGCCCCGGGTTTTGCCCATCTGTCGTCGATGGACGCCATCGTGCGCGGCCACATGCTGGCCGACGTGGTGGCGATGATCGGTACCTACGACCTCGTGTTCGGCGAAGTCGATCGCTGAGCCCGGGAGGAAAGCACACATGAAAGCCACCGGAAATTACGAGCAGGTCAAGAACGTCGACCCGCTCGTCGTACTCAACGAACACACTCGTCATCACATCGAGGAGTGGGTTGCCCGTTTCCCTGCGGACCGCAAGCGTTCGGCGCTGATCCAGTCGCTGTTCGCCGCGCAGGAACAGAACCACGGCTTCCTGACCGACGAGCTGATCGTCGCGGTAGCCAAGTACCTCGACCTGCCCTCTGTGTGGGCCTACGAGGTCGCCACCTTCTACTCGATGCTCGAGACGAAGCCGGTGGGCCGCAACAACGTCGCCATCTGCACCAACATCTCGTGCTGGCTCAACGGCGCAGAAGAGCTGGTGGCGCACGCCGAGAAAAAGCTGGGTATCAAGCTCGGTGAAAGCACCGCCGATGGCCGCGTGTATCTGAAGCGCGAAGAAGAATGCATCGCCGCTTGCGCCTCCGCGCCGGCGATGACCGTCAATGGTCACTACCACGAGCGTCTCTCGATCCAGAAGATCGACGAGATTCTCGACGGTCTCAAGTAAGGGCAGGGCGCAATGGCTTACGGACCCGCACCCAAAGAACACCAGGTCGTCTACACCACGCTGCATTTCGACAAGCCGTGGGCGATGGACAGCTATACCCAGGTCGGTGGTTATGAAGCGTGGAAGAAGATCCTCGCCGAGAAGCCCGATCCGAATGCTCTGATCGAAGAGATCAAGAAGAGCAACCTGCGCGGCCGTGGCGGCGCAGGCTTCCCGACCGGCCTGAAGTGGTCCTTCATGCCGAAGGGTGACATGCAGAAGTACATCCTCTGCAATTCGGACGAATCCGAGCCGGGCACCTGCAAAGACCGCGACATCCTGCGCTTCAACCCGCATGCGGTGATCGAAGGCATGGCCATTGCGTGCTATTGCACGGGCTCGACCGTTGCCTACAACTACCTGCGTGGCGAGTTCCATCACGAGCCCTTCGAGCACTTCGAAGAAGCGCTGAAGGAAGCCTACGCCGCGGGTCTGCTCGGCAAGAACATTCAGGGTACCGGCCTCAATGTGGACATCTATGGCGCACTCGGCGCCGGTGCCTACATCTGCGGCGAAGAAACCGCGTTGATGGAATCGCTGGAAGGCAAGAAGGGCCAGCCGCGCTTCAAGCCGCCGTTCCCGGCCAACTTCGGCCTGTACGGCAAGCCCAGCACCATCAACAACACCGAAACCTACGCCTCGGTGCCGGCCATCCTGCGCAAGGGTGCCGACTGGTTCCTGGCGCAGAGCAAGACCAAGAACGGTGGTCCGAAGATCTTCTCGGTCTCCGGTTGCGTGCAGAAGGGCGGCAATTTCGAAGTGCCGCTGGGCACCACCTTCGACGAACTGCTGGAAATGGCCGGTGGCCTGCGTCCGGGTCGCACGCTGAAGGGCGCGATCCCCGGTGGCGTGTCCATGCCGGTGTTGCGTGCCGAGCAGCTGAAGGGCCTGCCGTTCGACTACGACACCCTGCGTGACCTCAAGACGGGCCTGGGCTCGGGCGCCATCGTGGTGCTCGACGACACCGTCTGCACGGTCCGCTTCACCCGCCGCATCTCGCAGTTCTTCCACAAGGAAAGCTGCGGCCAGTGCACCCCGTGCCGTGAAGGCACCGGCTGGATGCACCGCGTGCTGGACCGCATCGTGGAAGGCAAGGGCACGATGGACGACCTGCACCGCCTCAAGGCCATTGCCGGCCAGATCGAAGGCCACACCATCTGCGCGTTCGGCGAAGCCGCCGCGTGGCCGGTGCAGGGCTTCCTGCGCCAGTTCTGGGATGAATTCGAGTACTACATCGTCAATGGCCGCTCCATTGTCGACGACAAGCTTGGAGCCGCCGCATGAGTGCGCAGCCCACTACGCCAAATCTTGACCTGCTGAACATCGAGATCGACGGCAAGCCCACGCAGATCCGCAAGGGCGCCATGATCATCGAAGCGGCCGACGCCATTGGCGTGTCGATCCCGCGTTTCTGCTATCACCGCAAGCTGCCCATCGCCGCCAACTGCCGCATGTGCCTGGTGGAAGTGGAAATGGGCGGCAAGCCCATGCCCAAGCCGCAGCCGGCCTGCGCCACCCCGGTGGCCGAAGGCATGAAGGTGAAGACCCGCACTGACGTCGCCCTGAAGTATCAGAAGGACGTCATGGAGTTCCTGCTGATCAACCACCCGCTGGATTGCCCGATCTGCGATCAGGGCGGCGAGTGCGAACTGCAGGACGTCGCGCTGGGCTACGGCCGCAGCGTGTCGCGCTACACCGAGCGCAAGCGCACCATCGCGGACGAGAACCTCGGCCCGCTGGTCGCCACCGAGATGACCCGCTGCATCCAGTGCACGCGCTGCGTGCGCTTCACCAGCGAAATCGCCGGTACGTACGAGCTCGGCGGCATGAGCCGCGGCGACAACCTGCAGATCGGCACCTACATCGGCAAGACGATCGAGACGGAGCTGTCGGGCAACATCATCGACGTCTGCCCGGTCGGCGCGCTCACCAACAAGCCGTTCCAGTTCCAGGCCCGCGCCTGGGAGCTGATCGCCAAGCCGTCCGTGGCCTACCACGATGCGCTGGGCTCCAACCTGTGGCTGCACACGCGCCGCGGCGAGGTGCTGCGCACAGTGCCGCGCGATAACGAATCGATCAACGAGTGTTGGCTGTCGGACCGTGACCGTTACAGCCATCAGGGCCTGTACGCGGCTGACCGCGTCAGCGCTCCGCAGGTCAAGCGCAATGGCCAGTGGGTCACCACCACGTGGGAAGACGCACTGGGCGCCGCCGCCGAAGCACTGAAGGCCGTGCCGGGCAGCGATCTGGGCGTGCTGGTGCATCCGGCCACCACCAATGAAGAGGGTGATGTGCTGGTGCGCCTCGCCCGTGGCCTGGGCAGTGCCCACGTCGACCACCGCGTGCGCCAGCTCGACTTCGCCGATAACGCCATCGCCACGGCGTTCGGCAAGCCGGTTGCGGAACTGGACAAGGTCAAGGCCGCGCTGCTGGTCGGTTCGGACCTGCGCCACGAGCTGCCGCTGGTCAATCACCGCATCCACCAGGCGGTGAAGAAGGGCGCCAAGGTCTACGCCGTCAACCCGGCGAGCTTCCACTTCAACTACAAGCTGGCTGGCGAGGCCATCGTCGCGCCGCAGGCGCTGGTCGATGCGCTGCTCGCGCTGGCCAAGGCTGCCGTGGAGTCGGGCGCTTCCGCTCCCGCAGCGCTGGCTGACGCCATCAACGGCGCCACGTCCGACCAGGGCGACAAGGACGCCATCGCCGATCTCAAGAGCGGCAGCGCGGTCGTCATCCTCGGCGAGGCCGCTGTCACGCATCCGCAGGCTTCGTGGTTGCGCGCCGTGGCGCAGTTCATCGCGCAGGCCACGGGTGCCGCTTACAACGAACTGCCGGTCGGCGCGAACGCCGTGGGCCTGGGCCGTGTCGGCGTGCTGCCGGGCAACGGCGGTCTCGACGCGCAGGCCATGCTGGCTCAGCCGCGCAAGGCTTATGTGTTGTACGGCGTGGAGCCGCTGGATGTGGCCGACGGCGCAGCTTTCCTGAAGGCGCTCAAGGGTGCGCAGAAGGTCGTGGCGTTCTCCGCTTATGCCAGCGATGAGCTGCGCGCCGTGGCCGATGTGATCCTGCCGATCGGCCTGCTGCCGGAAATCGACGGCACGCTGGTCAATGTCGACGGCCTGTCGCAGAGCGTGGCCGCCGGTGCCAAGGCGCCGGGCGAAACCCGTCCGGGCTGGAAGGTGCTGCGCGCACTGGGCGGCGTCCTCAAGCTCGCCGGTTTTGAGTTCGACGACCTGGCCGGCCTGCGTGAAGGCATCACCGAGCGTGCACACCCGTCGCGCGCCGAGCTGGCTCCGCGTCAGCCGACCGGCGGCCTGAGCCGTCTGGCCACCTGGCCGATCTACCGCACCGACGCCGTGCTCCGTCGTGCCACCGCGCTCAGCAAGCACCCGCTCAACCGTGCGCCGGCCGTCCGCGTGAATGCGGATGAAGCCAAGCGCCTGGGCCTGGGCGAGGGCGATGCTGTCCGCGTTGCCGACGCCGTGCTGCCGCTGGTGATCGACATGACCGTGCCCGATGGCGCGGCATGGATCGAAGCCGCGCACGACGACACTGTCACGCTGCCGCCTTACGGCGCAGCCCTCACCCTGAGCAAGGCGTAAGCACATGGTCGATCAGCTTATCAATCAGCTCGGCCTGCCGATCATCTACATCCTGTGCATCGTCCTGCCGTTGGTGATCACGGTGGCGCTGTACGTGTGGTGGGAGCGCAAGGTCCTCGGTTGGATGCACGTGCGCATGGGGCCCAACAAGGTGGGTCCGTTCGGCCTGCTGCAGGCCTTTGCCGACGTGACCAAGCTGCTGCTGAAGGAAGTGATCCTTCCGACCAGCGCGAACAAGGCGCTGTACTACCTGGCGCCGCTCATCGCCCTGATCCCGGCGCTGGCCGCCTGGGCCGTGGTCCCGTTCAACGACAAGCTGGTGCTGGCCAACGTCAACGCGGGTCTGCTCTATCTGTTGGCGATGACCTCGCTGGGCGTGTACGGCATCATCCTCGCGGGCTGGGCCTCCAACTCGCGCTACGCACTGCTGGGCGCCATGCGCTCCGCCGCGCAGGTGATCTCGTACGAACTGGCCATGGGCCTGTGCCTGGTCTGCGTGCTGGTACTGGCCGGTTCGCTGAACCTCACCGACATCGTGCATGCGCAGGCTGGTTCGAAGGGTATCTTCGAGTGGTTCATGTGGCCGCTGTTCCCGGTCTTCATCATCTACTTCATCTCGGGCGTGGCCGAAACCAACCGCGCGCCGTTCGACGTGGCGGAAGGTGAGTCGGAAATCGTCGCCGGCTTCCACGTGGAGTACTCCGGCTCGGCGTTCGCGCTGTTCTTCCTGGCCGAATACGCCAACATGATCCTGGTCAGCTTCCTTGCCTCGATCCTGTTCATGGGTGGCTGGCTGTCGCCGTTCCCGGCCTCCTGGGGCTTCCTGGGCCACGACAGCATCCTGTGGCTGCTCGTCAAGGTGTTCGTCTTCGCCTTCATGTTCTTGTGGTTCCGCGCCAGCTTCCCGCGTTACCGCTATGACCAGATCATGCGTCTGGGCTGGAAGGTATTCATTCCCATCACCATCGTCTGGGTCCTCGTCGCCGGCTGCATGAAGTATTTCGGCTGGGTCACCGTCGGCACGGGAGGCTGAAGAAAATATGTCCCGCGTAACTCACTATTTCAAAAGCCTGCTGCTCATCGAGCTGCTCAAGGGCCTGGGCCTGACCATGCGTTACATGTTCAGCCCCAAGTACACGATGCGCTACCCGATGGAGCACATCCCCAAGTCCAACCGTTTCCGCGGCCTGCATGCCCTGCGTCGCTACGCCAACGGCGAAGAGCGTTGCATCGCGTGCAAGCTGTGCGAGGCAGTGTGCCCGGCCCTGGCCATCACCATCGACTCCGCCCCGCGCGAGAGCGATGGCCAGCGCCGCACCACGCGTTACGACATCGACCTGTTCAAGTGCATCTTCTGCGGCTTCTGCGAAGAGAGCTGCCCGGTGGACTCGATCGTCGAAACCCACATCCATGAGTACCACTTCGAGCAGCGTGGCGAGAACGTGGTGACCAAGCCGCAGCTGCTCGCCATCGGCGACCGCTTCGAGGCGGAGATCGCGGCTGCCCGCGCTCAAGACGCTGCGTATCGCTGAGGAAGGAACATCATGATCGATTCGTCCATGTTCCAACTCGTCTGCTTCTACGCTTTCGCCGCGGTCACCGTGGCGGCGGCGTTGGGCGTCATCACCCTGCGCAACTCGGTACACGCCGTGCTGTCGCTGGTGCTCACCTTCTTCAGCACAGCCTGTATCTGGCTGCTGGCGGAGGCGGAGTTCCTCGCCATCGCGCTCATCGTGGTCTACGTCGGTGCGGTGATGGTGCTGTTCCTGTTCGTGGTGATGATGCTGGACATCAAGCAGGAGCAGGTGAGGGAAGGCTTCATCAAATACCTGCCGGTGGGCATCATCGTGGCCCTCGTCATGCTCGGCGAAATGCTTGCGCTGATCGGCGTTCGCGCCATGCACGAGACGGTGATGGGCGCCAACCCGGCCACCGCCGCCGGCATGTCCAACACCGCCTGGCTCGGCAGCGCCCTGTACACGCAGTTCCTGCTGCCGTTTGAAATTGCCGCGCTGATCCTGACGGTGGGCGTGGTGGCCGCGGTCGTGCTGACTCTGCGTCATCGCGCCGGCACCCGTCACCAGCAGGCGTCGCAGCAGGTCAGCGTCAATGCGCGTGACCGTATCCGCGTGGTGAAGATGGCGGCCGAAGTCCCCGTCGCGCCGCAACCGGCACCGGGCAAGGAGACCACCCCATGATCACGCTCTCGCACTTCATCGTGCTTGGTGCGGTGCTCTTCAGCATCGCCCTGGCCAGTCTCTTCATCAACCGCAAGAACGTGATCGTTCTGCTGATGTCGATCGAGCTGATGCTCCTGGCGGTGAACATCAACTTCGTAGCGTTCTCCCGTTTCATGGGCGACGTGGCGGGGCAGGTGTTCGTGTTCTTCATCCTCACCGTGGCTGCGGCGGAAACCGCCATCGGCCTGGCGATCCTGGTCCTGCTGTTCCGCAACCGCAGCACCATCAACGTCGCCGAAATCGACAGCATGAAGGGCTGACCCGATGGAATTGTCTACCTCCATTCTGCTGACCATCGCCCTCGCACCGCTCGTCGGGTGCGTGCTTGCGGGCTTCCTTGGTCGCTTCATCGGCCGTGCCGGCGCCCACACCGCGACCATTCTTGGCGTGGCGATTGCCTGCGGCCTGTCGTTCTACGTGCTGTACCAACTCACTGTTGGCGGCGCACCGATCTATAACCAGAACATCTACACCTGGTTCGACATCGGCCACTACAGCGCCCATGTCGGCTTCCTGATCGATCGCCTGACCGCCATGATGATGGTGGTGGTGACCTTCGTGTCGCTGCTGGTGCACGTCTACACCATCGGCTACATGGCCGACGATGCGGGCTACCAGCGCTTCTTCAGCTACATCTCGCTGTTCACCTTCTCGATGTTGATGCTCGTGATGAGCAACAACTTCATGCAGCTGTTCTTCGGCTGGGAAGCGGTGGGCCTGGTGTCGTACCTGCTGATCGGCTTCTGGTACAAGCGCCCGACGGCGATCTTCGCCAACCTCAAGGCGTTCCTGGTCAACCGCGTGGGCGACTTCGGCTTCCTGCTGGGTATCGCGGGCGTGCTGTATTTCCTGAACACGCTGGATTACGCCACCGCGTTCGCGGCTGCGCCGACTCTGGTGGGCAAGACGCTGCAGATCACGCAGAACACCCATTGGGATGCCGCGACGGTCATCTGCATCCTGCTGTTCATCGGTGCGATGGGTAAGTCGGCCCAGGTGCCGCTGCACGTGTGGCTGCCGGACTCGATGGAAGGCCCGACCCCGATCTCGGCACTGATCCACGCCGCGACGATGGTGACCGCCGGCATCTTCATGGTCGCCCGCATGTCGCCGATCTTCGAACTGTCGGAGACCGCGCTCAGCTTCGTGATGATCATCGGCGCCACCGGCGCGCTGTTCACCGGCCTGATCGGCATCGTGCAGAACGATATCAAGCGCGTCGTCGCGTACTCCACGCTGTCGCAGCTGGGCTACATGACGGTGGCGCTGGGCGTGTCGGCCTATGCCGGCGCCGTGTTCCACCTGATGACCCACGCCTTCTTCAAGGCGCTGCTGTTCCTGGGTGCTGGCTCGGTCATCATCGCCATGCACCATGAGCAGGACATGCGCTACATGGGCGGCCTGCGCAAGTACATGCCGATCACCTGGATCACCATGTGGATCGGTTCGCTGGCGCTGTGCGGCGTGCCGTTCTTCGCCGGCTTCTACTCGAAGGACGCCATCATCGAGGCAGTAGGCGAATCGCACCGTGCTGGTGCCAGCTACGCCTACTTCTGCGTGATGGCCGGCGCCTTCGTGACCGCGCTGTACACCTTCCGCCAGATGTACCTGACCTTCCACGGCAAGGAGCGTTTCGTGGTGGTGCACGATCATGGCCACGGTCATGGTCACGGCCACGACGATCACGGCCATGCGCACGCCGAGCACGACGAGCACCATCACGTCTCGCACAAAGATGACCACGGCCACCACGAGGCCGGCATCATGCACGAGACGCCGAAGGAGTCGCCGTGGGTGGTGACGCTGCCGCTGATCCTGCTGGCGATCCCGTCGATCATCGTGGGTGCTCTGGCCATCCAGCCGCTGCTTTTCGGCGAATGGTTCGGCTCTGCCATCCACGTCAACGAGGCGAGCAATGTCCTCGGTGAGATCGGCAAGGAATTCCATGGCTGGGTCGGCATGGCACTGCATGGCTTCACCCAGCTGCCGTTCTGGCTGGTGGCCGCAGCCTTCGCCATCCAGACCTACATTTACCTGTTCAACCCGGCCGTGGCTGATCGCATCAAGAATGCGCTGAAGCCGATCTACAACGTGCTCAACCACAAGTACTGGTTCGACGCGGTGTACTACATCGTCTTTGCCCGTGGCGGCATGGCGTTGGGTCGCGCCCTCTGGAAGGGTGGCGATGCCACGATCATTGACGGTGTGCTGATCGACGGTTCGGCGAGTCTGGTGGACCGCATCGCGGGTGGCGTGCGTCGCCTGCAGTCCGGTTATCTCTATCACTACGCCTTCGCGATGATTCTCGGCCTTATCCTGCTGCTTGGCGGGTATTGGCTGGTCGGGCAATAAGGGAACCTGCTCCATGTTCAATCATTTGCTCAGCCTGCTGATCTGGCTCCCCATCGTGGGCGCCATCCCGGTGCTGCTCGCCGGCTCCGGCCGTCCCAACGCCGCGCGTTGGATTGCCCTGCTGGTGGCCATCCTCACCTTCGTGGCCAGCCTCTACCTGCTGCCGCAGTTCAACGCGGCCGACGGTTCGAAGCAGCTGGTGGAAAGCCACATGTGGATCGCCTCGCTCGGCGTCCATTACGGCCTTGCCGTCGACGGCATCTCCGTCGCCCTGATCCTGCTGACCACCTTCGTGGGCATCCTGGTGATCGTGGGCGCCTGGGAGGTCATCCAGACCAACCCGCACCAATACATGGCCGCCATGTTGGTGCTCGAGGGCCTGATGATCGGCGTGTTCTGCGCCACCGACGCGTTGCTGTTCTACGTGTTCTTCGAGGCCATGCTGATCCCGATGTTCATCCTCATCGGTGTCTGGGGTGGTCCGCGTCGCGTCTACGCCACGCTGAAGTTCTTCATCTACACGTTCTTTGGCTCCATCTTCATGCTGGTGGGCCTGATCTACCTGTACCTGAAGGCGGGTTCGTTCGACCTGGCCACGCTGGCGGCGCTGCCGCTCTCCATGAAGGAACAGACCTGGCTGTTCTTCGCCTTCCTTATCGCCTTCGCGGTGAAGGTGCCGATGGTGCCGGTGCATACCTGGCTTCCGGACGCCCACGTGGAGGCGCCGACCGGTGGTTCGGTGGTGCTGGCCGCGGTGATGCTGAAGATCGGTGGCTACGGTTTCCTGCGTTTCTCGCTGCCCATCACGCCGGACGCCGCTGACGCGTACGCCTGGGTGGTGATCGGCCTGAGCCTGATCGCGGTGGTCTATATCGGCTACATCGCGCTGGTGCAGGAGGATATGAAGAAGCTGGTGGCGTATTCGTCCGTGGCGCACATGGGCTTCGTCACCCTGGGCATCTTCATCGCCTTCATGCTGGTGCGTGGCACCAACAACCTCGATGCCGCCAAGCTGGGCATGCAGGGTGCGATGGTGCAGATGATCTCGCACGGCTTCGTCTCGGGCGCGATGTTCTCGTGCATCGGCGTGCTGTACGACCGCCTGCATACCCGCCAGATCAAGGACTACGGCGGCGTCATCAACGTCATGCCCTGGTTCGGCTTCTTCTACGTGCTGTTCGCCATGGCCAACAGCGGTCTGCCGGGCACCAGCGGTTTCGTGGGCGAGTTCCAGGTGATCCTGGCCAGCTTCCAGGCGAACCCGTGGATCGCGTTCTTTGCCGCCTTCACCCTGATCATCGGCGCGGCCTACACGCTGTACATGGTCAAGCGCGTGCTGTGGGGCGACGTCACCAACCCGCACGTGGCCGAGATGAAGGACATCAATGGCCGCGAATGGTTTGTTCTCGGCGCCTTCGCCGCCGCCGTGATGGCCCTGGGCATCTGGCCGCAGCCGCTGATCCACCTGATGGATTCGTCGGTCTCGCAGCTCGTGACCCAGCTTGCCAACCACAAGATCTAAGCAGGACCGATCATGCCGAATATCAATGACATTCTGATCCTGTTGCCGGAGTTCTATCTGGTGGCGGCGGCGTGCTTGCTGCTGCTGCTGGATGCCTTCATGAAGCCGGAGCAGCGCCCCATGCTGCACTGGCTGTCCATCGCCGTGCTGCTGGTCGCCATTTACCTGGTCGTCGCAGGCCAGCCGAGCCAGCCCGTCGTGGCCTTCAGCGGCATGTTCGTGCGGGACGGCGTCTCCGAGATCCTCAAGGTCTTTGCGCTGCTGAGCACGGTGCTGGTGTTCGTCTACGCCAAGCCCTACCTGGAAGACCGCAAGCTGTTCGTGGGTGAGTTCTACACCCTGACCATCTTCGCGGTGATCGGCATCATGCTGCTGGTCTCGGCCGGCAACCTGATCACCGTGTACCTGGGCCTGGAGCTGCTGACGCTGTCGTCGTACGCGCTGGTCGCGCTCAACCGTGACTCGCGCCTGTCCTCGGAAGCGGCCATCAAGTACTTCGTGCTGGGCGCGCTGGCCTCGGGCATGCTGCTGTACGGCATGTCGATGGTCTACGGCGCCACCCAGACGCTGGACCTGGCCCACCTGCACATGGCCGCCACGCACACGAACATGCCGCACCTGCTGGTATTCGGCCTGATCTTCATGATCGTGGGCATTGGCTTCAAGCTGGGCGCCGCGCCGTTCCACATGTGGATTCCGGACGTGTACCAGGGTTCGCCGACGGCGGTGACCATCTTCATCGGCTCCGCGCCGAAGCTGGCTGCCTTCGGTATGGCCTACCGCCTGCTGGGCGCCGGCCTGGGCGATCTGGCCAACCACTGGCAGCTCATGCTGGCCTGCCTGGCCGTGCTGTCGCTGGCGATCGGCAACATCGTCGCCCTGGTGCAGAGCAACCTGAAGCGCCTGCTGGCCTACTCGACCATCTCGCACATGGGCTACCTGCTCCTGGGCTTGGTCAATGCCGGCCCGGAAGGCTATGCCGCGGCCCTGTTCTATGCCATCAGCTACGCGCTGACCGGCGCCGCCGCCTTCGGCATCATCCTGGCCCTGGCCCGCGCCGGTTTCGAGTGCGAGGAAATCGACGATCTCAAGGGCCTGAACCAGCGTTCACCCTGGGCGGCGTTCCTGATGATGCTGGTGATGTTCTCGCTGGCCGGCGTGCCGCCGATGTTCGGCTTCTTCGGCAAGCTGCTGGTGTTCCAGGCCGCCATCCATGCCGGCTTCATGTGGCTGGCCATCGTGGGCGCGGTATTCGCCATCATCGGCCTCTACTACTACCTGCGCGTCGTCAAGGTCATGTACTTCGACAAGCCGGTGGAAGGGGCTGACGTGTACCTCCAGAAGGATGTCTCGGTTCGCCTGGTGCTGTCGCTCAACGTGCTGGCACTGCTGGTGCTCGGCATCGTCTGGGGCCCGCTGTTCGGCTGGTGCCAGAGCGTGTTCGTCGGTTGAAAAACAGTGTGACGGCCACATGTCCGTCACGCTGTCTTGTTGGGAAATGTGAAATTATTTTTGCGAAAAGGCTTGCAAGAATTCGGCCATCTCGCTAATATTTCTGGACTCTGATGCGGGGTGGAGCAGTCTGGCAGCTCGTCGGGCTCATAACCCGAAGGTCGTAGGTTCGAATCCTACCCCCGCTACCAGATCTTTCTTAGAACAAGAAAGCCTCCTCGTGAGGCTTTTTTGTTGGGCGCAAGGAAGCGTCGCACGTATGTCACAGGCCGCTTTAATGCTGCTCGTACGGTGCCCCGGAAGAGTCTGGACGGGTCGGGACATCGGCGAGAACGCTCTTGCAAAAGAGCAGGGAATGGGCCGCTTGAGCCCATTTTTTGTTTCTGGCGACTGGTAACGATAGGCGAATCATGGATACGCAGGCACTGACTCAACGCTTCACGGAAGTTCTGGCCGATCTCGGGCTGGAATGCATCGGCGTGGAGTTCTCCCCGTCGCAGGGGCAGAGTACCCTGCGTGTCTACATCGACGCCGAAGGGCGCGAAGTCACGGTAGACGATTGCGAAGCGGGCAGCCGGGAGCTGTCGGCGATGTTGGACGTGGAAGACCCGATTCCCGGCCACTACGTCCTGGAAGTATCGTCCCCCGGCATCGACCGCCCGCTCTTCACCGCGGCGCAGTTTGCCAAGGTGGCCGGTAAGGAAGTGAAGATTCTGCTGAAGACGCCGCTGGAAGGCCGGCGCCGTCTTCGCGGCAAGGTAACGGCGGTGGAAGGCGAACATATTTCGCTGGAAGCCGAAGGCAAGACCTTCGAGTTCGACCATGACGCGGTAGAAAGCGCGCGCGTGGTGCCTGACTGGGTGGCGCTCGGTTATGCGCCCCAGCCCAAGCCAGGCAAAGGTCCGGCCAAGAAGTCGTCAAAGAACTAAATCATTCGAAACCGATCGGACGCCGGTGGTGTCTACGGAGTTGCTGCAATGAGCAAAGAACTTTTGCTGGTGGTTGACGCGGTTGCCAACGAAAAAGGCGTGCCGCGCGAAGTGATTTTCCAGGCCATGGAAGCGGCGCTCGCGTCCGCGGCCAAGAAGCGCTATCCGGACGAAGACCCGGATATCCGCGTGGTCATCGACCGCCACAGTGGCGATTACGAGACCTTCCGCCGCTGGGAAATCATCGCCGACGACGGTGAGATGGAGTCGCCGTTCCACCAGATCCGCCTGATGGATGCCGTGGACGAGCGCGAAGGCGCCGAAGTCGGCGAGTACATCGAGGCGCAGATCGAGAACGCCGAGTTCGGCCGCATCGCCGCGCAGGCCGCCAAGCAGGTGATCGTGCAGCGCGTCCGCGAAGCCGAGCGCATGCAGGTGGTGGACGCCTTCCGCGAGCGCGTGGGCGAGCTGGTCACCGGCATCGTCAAGCGCGTGGAGCGCGGCAACGTCTACCTCGACCTGGGCAGCAACGCCGAAGCCTTCATCCCGCGCGACAAGACCATTCCGCGCGAATCGGCCCGCGTCGGTGACCGCGTCCGTGGCTACCTCTACGAGGTGCGTTCGGAAGCCCGCGGCCCGCAGCTGTTCGTGTCCCGCGCCGCGCCGGAATTCATGATCGAGCTGTTCAAGCTCGAAGTGCCGGAAGTCGGCCAGGGCCTGGTGGAGATCAAGGGTTGCGCCCGCGACCCGGGTGACCGCGCCAAGATCGCCGTGGTGGCCCACGATTCGCGCACCGATCCCATCGGCGCCTGCATCGGCATGCGTGGTTCGCGCGTGCAGGCCGTGTCCAACGAGCTCAACGGCGAGCGCGTGGACATCATCCTGTGGCACGAGAACCAGGCCCAGTACGTCATCAACGCCATGGCGCCGGCGGAAGTGCAGTCCATCATCATGGACGAAGAAAAGCACTCCATGGACATCGCCGTGGCCGAGGACAAGCTGTCCCAGGCCATCGGCCGCGGTGGCCAGAACGTGCGCCTCGCCAGCAAGCTCACCGGCTGGCAGCTCAACGTGATGACGCAGGACCAGGTCGCCGCCAAGAGCGAGGCCGAGCAGGAAGCCGCGCGCCAGCTGTTCATGGACAAGCTGGAAGTGGACCAGGAGATCGCCAGCATCCTCGTGCAGGAAGGCTTCTCCAGCGTCGAAGAAATCGCCTATGTGCCAAGCGCCGAGCTGCTGGCCGTGGAAGGTTTCGACGAAGACATCGTCGAGGAGCTCCGCGCCCGCGCCCGCGACGCGCTGCTCACCGAAGCACTGGCGGTGGAAGAGAGCATCGACGAGCACCAGCCGTCGGAAGAACTCCTGCACCTGCCGGGCATGGACGAAGCCACCGCGTATGCGCTGGCCTCGCGTGAAGTCGTCTCGGTGGACGATTTGGCCGACCTCGCGGTCGACGACCTGATCGATATCGAAGGCATGGACGAAGATCGCGCGGCAGCGCTGATCATGGCTGCTCGAGCGCCGATGATCGCGCGTCTGGAGAAGGGCGGCTAACCGCGGGCGGCCGCGCCCTGGATGGGCGCGCCGAGGAAGGCCGGAAGGCCTTCCGCCACGGATGGTGGTGGCCGTGCAGGCAAGGCCGCACGGACGATAAGCGCGGGAACGGCGGAGAAAGAACACGATGTCCGGTGAAACGATCAAACAACTTGCCCAGAGCATGAAGGTGCCCGTCGACAGGCTGCTTACGCAGCTGAGTCAGGCTGGCATGTCCTTTTCGGACCCTGAGCAGATCATCAGCAGTACCGAAAAGATGAAGCTGTTGGGCTTCCTGCGTCGCAGCCACGGCAAGGACGCACCGGCCGAGGGTGAGAGCGCCTCCCCACGCCAGATCACGCTCAAGCGCAGCACGCGCGGCGAGCTGAAGCTGTCCACGCCGGGCGGCCGCGGTGCCACGGGTGGGGCCAAGACGGTGAACGTCGAAGTCCGCGCCAAGCGCACCTACGTCAAGCGCAGCGTCATCGCCGAAGAGGCGGGCAGCGACGTCGAGCGCGAAGAGGCCGTGCGCAAGCTTCAGGAGTCGCAGGCTCAGCGCGACCACGAGGAAAGCGAGCGCCTGGAAGCCGACCGCCGCCGCCACGAAGAAGCGGAGCAGCGTGCGGAAGCTGCCCAGCGCCAGCTCGAGGCCGAAGAAGAACAGCGTCGCCAGCAGGCCGAGGCTGAGGCCGCCGCGCGCGCCAAGGAACAGCAGGAGCGCCAGGCAGCCGCCGATGCCGCCGCTGCCGCCACTCGTCCGGAGCCCGTGTCGGCCCCGGCTCCGGCGCCCGCGCCGGCTGCACCCGTTGCCGCCGAGCCCGCCGAGAAGCCTGCGCCGGTCGAGCCGGCCCCGGTGCAGAGGATCGACCACAGCTCGCTCGGCATGATCGTGCCGCGCATCCATGAGCCGCGCCGCCGCGAGAAGAAGGTCGTGGTCACGCCGGCACCGGCTCCCGCGCCGGCTCCGGCGCCCGCACCGGCTGCCGCCGCCGCTGCCGCGCCCGGCAGTAGCAACAAGACGCGCTATGCCCGTGAAAAGGACGAAGGCCCCGGCGGCAAGCGTTTTGCTGCCGGCGAGCTGCACCTGAGCGACGCCGATCGCGCACGCCGTTCCAGCAACAACAAGCGCGGCGGCAAGCCGGGCAGGGGCGGCGGCCGTGACATGGGTCGCTCCAGCCCGCAGGCGTCCAGTGGTCCGCACGGCTTCACCCGTCCGACGGCTGCCGTCGTGCGCGAAGTCATGGTGGGCGACAACAACGTGGTTGCCGATCTCGCCAATAAGATGGCGGTCAAGGGTTCGGAAGTGGTCAAGGCCCTCTTCAAGATGGGCGTGATGGCCACCATCAACCAGACCATCGACCACGACACCGCCGTGTTGGTGATCGAAGAGCTCGGCCACAAGGCCGTGGCCGTGAGCGAGAACAACGCCGAAGCCGCGCTGGCTGCCCACACGCAGAACGCGGAGCTGGAAGGCGAGAAGAAGCCGCGTCCGCCGGTGGTCACCATCATGGGCCACGTCGACCACGGCAAGACCTCCACGCTCGATTACATCCGTCGCACCAAGGTGGCGTCGGGTGAGGCGGGCGGCATCACGCAGCACATCGGTGCGTACCACGTGGAAACGCCCAAGGGCGTCATCACGTTCCTCGACACCCCGGGCCATGCGGCGTTTACGTCCATGCGTGCCCGTGGCGCCCAGTCCACGGACATCGTGGTGCTGGTGGTCGCGGCCGACGACGGCGTCATGCCGCAGACGGCCGAAGCCGTGAAGCATGCGCGCGCCGCCAAGGTGCCGCTGATCGTGGCGCTGAACAAGATGGACAAGGCCGACGCCAATCCGGACCACGTCAAGCAGGGCCTCGGCAACCTGGAAGTGATTCCGGAAGAGTGGGGTGGCGACACGCCGTTCGTGCCGATTTCCGCCAAGACGGGCATGGGTATCGACGACCTGCTGGACGCCATCCTGGTCCAGGCTGAAGTGATGGAGCTGAGTGCGGTCGAAGACGGCCCGGCGTCCGGTGTGGTGATCGAGTCCAGCCTGGACCGCGGTCGCGGCCCGGTGGCGACGGTGCTGGTGCAGCAGGGCACGCTCAAGCGCGGCGACTTCGTCGTCTGCGGTATCGAGTACGGCCGTATGCGTGCGTTGATCGACGAGAACGGCAAGACCGTGCAGGAGGCTGGCCCGTCGATTCCGGTGCAGGTGCTGGGTCTGTCCGGCGTGCCGGAATCCGGCGACGACTTCGTGGTGGTGGCCGACGAGCGCCTCGCCCGCGAAGTGGCCGCCGAACGTCAGCTCAAGCGCCGTGAAACGCGCATGGTCAGCAAGGCGAACCGCCTTGAGGACATCATGGCCCAGATGGCCCAGGGTGCCGAGCAGCAGACGCTCAACATCCTGGTCAAGGCCGACGTGCAGGGTTCGGTGCAGGCGCTGCGCGAGTCGCTCAGTGCCATCGGTAACGAGAATGTGAAGGTCAACGTGATCGCGGCCGGCGTCGGCGGCATCACCGAGTCCGACGCCACGCTCGCCGCCGCCTCCAAGGCGCTGGTCATCGGCTTCAACGTCCGTGCCGACGCCTCGGCGCGCAAGGTGATCGATACCTCGGGCCTCGACGTCCGTTACTTCTCGATCATCTACGACGTGATCGATCAGGTGAAGCAGGCCGCTTCGGGCCTGCTGGGCAAGGAAGTGCGCGAAGAGATCATCGGCATCGCCCAGGTGCGCGAAGTCTTCCGCAGCTCCAAGTTCGGCGCGGTGGCCGGCTGTATGGTCACCGAAGGCACGGTCAAGCGCAGCAAGCCGATCCGCGTGCTGCGTGACAACACCGTGGTCTTCCAGGGCGAGCTGGAGTCGCTGCGGCGCTTCAAGGATCTCGTCGACGAAGTGCGCAACGGCATGGAATGCGGTATCGCCGTGAAGCAGTACAACGACGTCAAGGTCGGCGACCAGATCGAATGCTTCGAGCGTATCGAGGTGGCCCGCACGCTGTAACGGTCAGTGGCCCGTAACGGGCCATCGACCCCAGCGGTGGTTTTATCGGCGGGCGGTGTGGACACCCACATCGCTCGCTTTGTTTTTCGGGACCCGCCATCAATTGAACCATGCGCCCATGGATGGACGCTTTTTGACTCTCTTGTTCACGGATGAACGCAAAAACCAAGGAGTGCGTCATGCCCTCACGCGATTTCAAGCGTACCGACCGCGTCGGCGCCGAGCTGCGCCGCGAGCTTAGCCTGCTGGTCCATGCCGCCGTGCGCGACCACGGCCTGCCGTCGGTGAGCGTGTCCGACGTGGAAGTCACCCGCGACCTGGACTGGGCCACGGTGTGGGTCACCGCCCTGCAGCCGGAGCGCTCCGCCGAGGCCGTGAAGGCGCTCAAGGAGCTGGCGGTCGAGTTCCGCCGGGAGCTGTCGCGCACCATGCGCATGCGGCGGGTGCCGGAGCTGCGCTTCAAGTATGACGACTCAGTCGACAAGGGCGAGCGCATCGAAACGCTGCTCCGCCAGGACAGCGCGCGTAACCCGGAGCCGTCCAAGGACGAGGCCGGGGACGCTGCAGAGGACTGAGGGCCTGCCGATCGCAAGTAAAGGACCCGTGTTGCCAGAGCAGGGCAGCGAGCCCGCATGACCTCATGAGCAAGAAGAAAAGCCGCATCCGTTTTCGCGACCTGCACGGCATCGTATTGCTGGACAAGCCGTTGGGGCTGAGCTCCAACGCGGCCCTGCAGGTGGTTCGCAAAGGTATTTTTCGGGCGGAGAAGGGCGGCCACACCGGCGCGCTCGATCCCCTGGCCACTGGCCTGTTGCCGCTGTGTTTTGGCGAGGCCACCAAGCTCGCCGGCATGCTGCTGGGCTCGCGCAAGGCCTATCTGGCCGAGTGCAAGCTCGGCGCCACCACCAGCACGGCCGATCTCGAGGGTGAGATCGTGCTGGAGCGCCCCGTACCCGAGCTATCTGACGAAACCATCGAGGCCGCGCTGGCCAGGCTGCGCGGGCGCATCACCCAGGTGCCTCCGGCTTATTCGGCCATCAAGCAGGATGGCGAGCCGCTGTACGTCAAGGCGCGGCGTGGCGAGGCGGTGGACGTACCGGCACGCGAGGTCGACGTGTACCGGCTGGACCTGGTTTCCCGGTCCCGGGACAGCCTGACCCTGTATGTCGAATGCGGCTCCGGCACCTACGTGCGCAGCCTGGCCGTGGACCTGGGCGAAGACCTGGGGTGCGGCGCCCACCTGACGGCGCTGCGCCGCCTCTGGGTGGAACCGTTCAGGGAGCCGGCGATGGTGACCGTCGAGCAGCTCGAAGCCGCGGCGGCGCAGGGTGACGACGCCCTGCTGGCGTTGCTGCTGCCGGTGTCGGCCGGGTTGGCCGGGTTGCCTACGCTGCGGCTGGACGCGGCGCAGTCCCTGGCCGTCTCACAGGGCCAGCAGATTCCCGTCGATCCCGCGTTGAGTGGGCAGCTGGCCGTGTTCGCGGATGACGGCCGCCTGCAGATCCTGGGCGAGGCCGTCGACGGCAAGCTGCATATCGTGCGGGGGTTCAACCTGCCGCCGACCCCACAGGATGCCAGTTGACCATGACGGTCTTGTTGTCATAGGGCTCTGGTCGCTACAATACGGAGCTTGTTCCAGACTTTTCATTCATCTAGGCGAAGCTTGCGCAACGTCATCGCGTGACGTTGCGCAAGCTTCGCACCCGTTTTTTTAGGAAGAGATCACATGTCCCTTACCGCAGAACAGACCGGCAAGATCATCGCTGACTTCGGCCGCGTGCCGAACGACACGGGTTCGCCGGAAGTGCAGGTCGCCCTGCTGTCGGCCCGCATCGACCACCTCACCGACCACTTCAAGGCTCACAAGCAGGATCACCATTCCCGCCGCGGCCTGCTGAAGCTGGTCAACCAGCGCAAGCGCCTGCTTGCCTACCTGAAGGATCGTGACCTGGCCCGTTACCAGGGCCTCATCGAGCGCCTCGGCCTCCGTCGCTAATCCCCAAAGGAACAACTAAAGTGGCGAAAGTAACCAAGTCATTCCAGTTCGGTAATCACGAAGTCACACTGGAGACGGGCGAAATCGCCCGCCAGGCTTCCGGTGCCGTCATGGTCAGCATGGGCGGCACGGTCGTGCTGGTCACCGTGGTGGCCAATGCCAAGGCGAAGGAAGGTCAGGACTTCTTCCCGCTCACGGTCGACTACGTCGAGAAGTTCTACTCCGCGGGTCGCATCCCGGGTGGCTTCTTCAAGCGCGAAGGCCGCCCGACCGAGAAGGAGACGCTCACCTCGCGTCTGATCGACCGTCCGGTGCGCCCGCTGTTCCCGGAAGAGTTCAAGAACGAAGTGCAGGTCATCGCACAGGTCGTCTCGCTGAACCCGGAAATCGACGGTGACATCCCGGCCATGCTGGGCGCCTCCGCCGCGCTGAGCCTCGCCGGCATCCCGTTCAAGGGCCCGATCGGCGCCGCCCGCGTCGGTTACGCCAACGGCAAGTACCTGCTGAACCCGACCGCCACCGAGCTGAAGACCTCGGAGCTGGACCTGGTCGTCGCCGGTACCTCCAACGCCGTGCTGATGGTCGAATCCGAAGCGAAGCTGCTGTCGGAAGACGTCATGCTGGGCGCCGTGGTGTTCGGTCACCAGCAGATGCAGGTGGCCATCCGCGCCATCGCCGAGCTGGCCACCGAGGCGGCTCGTCCGTCCATGGCTTGGCAGGCTCCGGCCCGCAACGAGTCGCTCGTCGCCGCCCTCACGGGTGCCGTTGGCAACCAGCTGGAAACCGCCTTCCAGGTGCGTGACAAGCTGCAGCGCCGCGATGCCATCTCGGCCATCAAGAGCGATGTGCTCGCCTCGCTGGCTGCCGATGTGGAAGCCAAGGGCTGGGACAAGGCCGAGCTCGCGAAGGAATTCGCTGAACTCGAATACCGCACCATGCGCGACGGCGTCCTCAAGACGAAGATCCGCATCGACGGTCGCAACCTGGACGACGTCCGCCCGATCACCATCCGCGTCGGCGTGCTGCCGCGTACCCACGGTTCGGCGCTGTTCACCCGCGGCGAAACCCAGGCGCTGGTCGTGACCACGCTGGGCACCACCCGTGATGCGCAGATCATCGATGCGCCGGAAGGCGAATCGAAGGATCCGTTCCTGTTCCATTACAACTTCCCCCCGTTCTCGGTGGGTGAAGCCGGTCGCTTCGGCGCGCCGAAGCGTCGCGAAATCGGCCACGGCCGTCTCGCCAAGCGCGGCGTGCAGGCTGTGAAGCCGAGCATCGAAGAGTTCCCGTACGTGGTGCGCGTGGTCTCGGAAATCACCGAGTCCAACGGTTCCTCGTCGATGGCTTCGGTGTGCGGTTCCTCGCTCGCCATGATGGACGCCGGCGTGCCGCTGAAGGCTCCGGTGGCCGGTATCGCCATGGGCCTGGTGAAGGAAGGCAACGACTTCGTCGTGCTGTCCGACATCCTGGGTGACGAAGATCACCTCGGCGACATGGACTTCAAGGTGGCCGGTAGCGCCGATGGCATCTCCGCGCTGCAGATGGACATCAAGATCGACGGCATCACCGAAGAGATCATGAAGGTGGCGCTGGAACAGGCCAAGCGTGGCCGTCTGCACATCCTCGGCGAAATGGCCAAGGTGATCAGCACCGCCCGCACCGAGATGAGCGAGTTCGCCCCGCGCCTGCTCACCATCAAGATCCACCCGGACAAGATCCGCGAAGTCATCGGCAAGGGCGGCGCCACCATCCGCTCGATCACCGAAGAGACCGGCACCACCATCGACATCAGCGACGACGGCACGGTCGTGATCGCCTCGGTCAACCGCCTGGCGGCTGACGAAGCGAAGAAGCGCATCGAGCAGATCGTCTCCGACGTCGAGCCGGGCCGCATCTACGAAGGCAAGGTTGCCAAGCTGATGGACTTCGGCGCGTTCGTGACCATCATGCCGGGCAAGGACGGCCTGGTGCACGTCTCGCAGATCTCCAGCGAGCGCGTGGAAAAGGTCTCCGACAAGCTGAAGGAAGGCGACATCGTCAAGGTCAAGGTGCTGGAAGTGGACAAGCAGGGCCGTATCCGCCTGTCCATGAAGGCCGTGGCCGAGGACGAAGGCGCGAGCGCCTGAGTCGTCGATCCGACGTACTGACAAAAGCCCGGCGAAAGCCGGGCTTTTGTTTTGTGCGTCGGCCATGGTGATGTTGCGTCGCAATATCACGGTTTAGGGGCATTGGACTAATACCCTTTTTGCGAATGTCGCAACATGCTTTTGCTAGGATGGCCCGAGTATGAAGAGGATGCGGGCATGGCTGAGCAGGCAAGTGATTTTCTGAAGAATTACCAGACGATGGCGCAGCAATCCTGGGATGCCTGGACCCGTTACCTGCAGCAGCAAGCCGCCTCTTCGCCACCCTTCGCGAGCGGCGGCATGCCCTTCGGCCCGGCCAGCACGGGGGACGACCTCATGGCGCGCAGCATGGCGGCCCTCAAGGGCTATAGCGAGTGGCTACAGGGTGCCGTAAGCAGTGGCCTTGGCCAGGGGCCCTCCGACTGGCAGCAGTCGCTGCAGAACCTGTTTTCCAGCCTCGGCGGGCAACCTTTTGCCCATGCCTTCTCCAGCATCGACAGCGAAGCGGCCAAGAGCTTTACCCAGCTGTGGCAGTCGTGGATGCAGGGCAACCCGTCGGGCATGCCGGGCGCGAATTTCGACGTCGAACACCTGGCGGCCTTCGGTTACACGCGCGAGCGCCAGCGCCTGCAGCAGGCGTTGGCAGCCGCTACACGCGACTACTCGGAATGGGCGGGCAAGTACCAGACGCTCATTCAGCGCGCGAACACCGAGGGTTTCGAACGCCTGCAGGCCAAGCTTGCGGAATTCACCGATTCGTCCAAACAGATCGAATCGCTGAAGGGGCTGTATGACCTGTGGGTGGATGCCACCGAAGAGGCCTACGGGCAGATCGCCTTGTCGGAAGAATTCCGCAACGCCTACGGTGAGATGGTGAACGCGCAGGGCCGGGTGCGCCAGCTGCAACAGCAGCAGCTCGATGGCTTGTGCCGCGACATGGGCTTGCCCACGCGCAGCGAAGTCACCGCGCTCGGCAAGCGCATGCACGAATTGCGTCGCGAAGTGCGCGAACAGCGCGGCCCGCAGGGCCATGATGAAGTCGCCGCGTTGCGCGCCGAAGTGGCCGCGCTCAAGCGCCAGCTTGCGGGCAAGCCGGAAGCGGCCAAGCCGGTCGAGAAGAAATCGCCCCCGCGCAGCAGCAAGCGTTCGGCCGGCGAGTCCATCGATATCGGACGTACCAAGAAGGCCGCTTCGTCGGTGGCGGCCCGCAAGTCCGCCACGCGCGGCGTCAAGCGCAAGTAAGGAGCAGCCATGTATTCACCGCTTCGCCTCGACCCCGCCGCGCTGATGGGCGAAATTTCCGCGTTCCAGCGCAAGCTGACAGCGGGTATCGACAACCTCAAGCACCAGCTTGAACCGGAATACGCTAATACCCCGCGCGAGCTGGTGTACCGCGAGGACAAACTCTCGGTATGGCGCATGAAGGGGCAGGGCAAGCCCACGGCGAAAACCCCCACGCTGATCGTCTACGCGCTGGTCAATACGGTGTGGATGACGGATCTGCAGGAAGACCGCTCCATGGTCCGCAACCTGCTCGCGCAGGGCGAGGACGTGTATCTGCTGGACTGGGGTTATCCCGATGCCGTCGATCGCTGGCTCACGCTGGACGACTACATCAATGGCTATCTCGATCGCTGCGTGGATGCCGTGCGCAACCATGCCGGCGTCGATGCGATCAACACCCTGGGCATCTGCCAGGGCGGCACGTTCTCGCTGTGTTATGCGGCGACGCATCCGGAGAAGGTGAAGAACCTCATCACCATGGTGACGCCGGTGGATTTCCAGACGCCGGACAACATGCTGTCGAACTGGTCGCGCGCGATCGACATCGACCAGTTCGTCGACACCATGGGCAATATTCCTGCCGAGCTGCTCAACTGGGTGTACCTCACGCTGAAGCCCGTTCGCCTGAACCAGCAGAAGTACGTGGGCCTGGTCGACATCCTCGACAACCCGAAGGAACTGCAGAACTTCCTGCGCATGGAGCGTTGGATCTTCGACTCGCCCGACCAGGCGGGCGAAGCCTTTCGCGAGTTCATCAAGGAGTTCTACCAGCAGAACAAGCTGATCAAGGGTGAGCTGATCATCGGTGGCAAGCCGGTGGACCTTGGCATGATCATGCACCCGGTGCTGAACATTTTCGCCGAGCAGGATCACCTGGTTCCGCCGGATGCCTCGCGCGCACTGGGGCGTCATGTCGGTACCACCGACTACACGCAGCTGGCCTTCAAGGGCGGGCACATCGGCATCTATGTGTCGGGGCGCGCGCAGCGCGAAGTGCCGCCGGCTATCCACCAGTGGCTCAGTACGAGAAACTGAGCCATCACCAGCGCATATACAGGGCAGGGTCATGGAAAAGCGTCTGCATCGATCGGTCACGGACAGGAAAATCGCCGGCGTGTGCGGCGGCATTGCCGAATACCTGGGCTGGGACCCGACACTCGTGCGTTTGTTGTGGGTTGTGCTGACCTTCCTCGGTGGCTCCGGCATCGTGGCCTACCTTGTGCTCTGGCTGTTGATGCCCGAAGGCAACTGAATTCCCGGGCGCGGGCCATGCCCCGCTCCTTTCCTTTCTCTGTTTGGTAAGACCGTTTATGGATTACGACCGTTACGACCGCATCCGTGCCGTACAGTGGCAGGGCGACCACCTCCGCTTGCTCGACCAGCGCCTGTTGCCGCAGGAAGAACGCTGGATCGACTGCAGCAACGCCGCACAGGTCACGCAGGCCATCAAGGATCTCGCCGTCCGTGGCGCACCCGCCATCGGCATCGCCGCAGCCTGGGGCGTGGTGCTTGCCGCGAAGCAGGGCGAAGCGCTGGAACCGGCGCTGGCCATGCTGCGCGCGGCACGTCCGACCGCTGTCAACCTGATGTGGGCGCTGGATCGCATGAAGGCACGCATCGCCGCTGGTGCCGATGCTGCCGCGCTGGAGCGCGAGGCGCAGGCGATCCAGGATGAGGACCTCGCCGCCAACCGTCACATGGGTGAACTGGGCGCCGGGTTGATCGCGCCGCATTCCGGCGTGCTGACCCATTGCAATACCGGTTCCCTCGCAACTTCCGGTTTCGGCACCGCGCTCGGCGTGATCCGTGCTGGCGTGGCCGGCGGCCGCATCGACCACGTGTACGCGGGTGAAACCCGTCCCTGGCAGCAGGGCGCGCGCCTGACCATGTGGGAACTCGTTCGTGATGGCATTCCCGCCAAGCTGATCGCCGACTCCGCCGCGTCGCACCTGATGCGCTCGGGTGTGGTGCAATGGGTCATCGTCGGCGCGGATCGCATTGCCGCCAACGGCGACACGGCCAACAAGATCGGCACCTACCAGCTCGCCATCGCCGCGCGCCATCACGGCGTGAAGTTCATGGTGGTGGCCCCGTCGTCCACGGTCGACATGGCGACCGCATCGGGCGACGACATCGAGATCGAGTTGCGCGACTCGGCGGAACTGCTTGCCGTCGCAGGCCGTCGCACCGTGGTCGAAGGCGCGGATGCGTGGAATCCGGTGTTTGACGTGACGCCTGCCGAGCTGATCGATGCCATCGTCACCGAGCGTGGCGTGATCGAGCGGCCGACGACCCTCGCCATGCAAGCCCTGTTCGGTTCATGAAGCTCTCGAAGCAATTCTTTCTCTTCATGATCGGTGGCGTGATCGGCTTCATCGTGGATGCCGGTATCGCGCAGGCCCTGGTGTCGTGGGGCGACTGGAGTGCGTACTACTCGCGCCTCGTTTCCATTCCCGTGGCCGCCACCGCGACATGGTGGTGGAATCGGCGGCAGACCTTCGCCGGGCATCACAGCGGGCGCGGCCTGTTTACCGAATGGCTGCACTGGATGGCCCTGATGGGCGTCGGCGCACTGGTCAATTACGGCACTTATGTCGTGCTGTTGCTGGTGTTTCCGATGCTGGGCCGCTGGCCCGCCATCGCCACGGCCGGTGGCTCCGTCGTGGCCGCGGTGTTCAATTTTTCGACAGCCCGCCTGATGCTTTTCAAAGGCGCCAAAACGTCTGCGTAACTCATTGATTGATATGGTGAAAATTCTGTGAATCCCACGCTGGACGTGGTACACTTCGCAGGTTGTCTCCAGGCTGCCCGCGCCTACGTTCCAGGGGGAGCGCGCAGGGGCCTTTTTTCTTAGATCAGGGAAGCCGATTGATGGCAGAACTCGCCAAAGAAGTCATTCGCGTCAACATCGAAGACGAGATGCGCCAGAGCTACCTCGATTACGCCATGAGCGTGATCGTGGGACGCGCCCTTCCAGATGTCCGCGATGGCTTGAAGCCCGTGCATCGCCGCGTTTTGTTCGCCATGAACGAACTGGGCAATGCCTGGAACAAGCCCTATAAGAAATCGGCCCGCGTGGTCGGTGACGTCATCGGTAAATACCACCCGCACGGCGACTCCTCGGTCTATGACGCCATCGTGCGCATGGCCCAGCCGTTCTCGCTGCGCTACATGCTGGTCGATGGCCAGGGTAACTTCGGTTCGGTCGACGGCGACAACGCCGCGGCCATGCGATACACCGAGGTGCGCATGTCGCGCCTCACGCAGGAACTGCTTGCCGACATCGACAAGGACACGGTCGACTTCGGCCCGAACTACGACGAAAGCGAACACGAACCGCTGGTGCTGCCCACCCGCGTGCCGAACCTGCTGATTAATGGTTCGGCCGGTATTGCCGTGGGCATGGCCACCAATGTGCCGCCGCACAATCTCACCGAAGTGGTTTCCGCCACGATCGCCCTGATCGACGAGCCCTCGCTGTCGATTGACGACTTGATGCACTACATCCCCGGTCCGGATTTCCCGACGGCGGGCATCATCAACGGCTCGTCCGGCATCGTCGAGGCGTACCGCACCGGTCGTGGCCGCATCCTGGTGCGCGCACGCACTGAGATCGAGACCGAATCCAACGGCCGCGAGACGATCATCGTCCACGAGCTGCCGTACCAGGTGAACAAGGCCCGCCTGATCGAGAAGATCGCCGAGCTGGTCAAAGAAAAGAAGCTCGAGGGCATCAGCGAGCTGCGCGATGAGTCCGACAAGGACGGCATGCGCATGGTCATCGAGATCCGTCGCGACGCGATGGCCGACGTGGTGCTCAACAACCTGTTCCAGCAGACGCAGCTGCAGGTGACGTTCGGTATCAACATGGTCGCCCTGCTGGACGGCCAGCCGCGCCTGCTGAACCTCAAGGAGATCCTCGAGGCGTTCATCCGTCACCGCCGCGAAGTGGTGACGCGCCGTACCATCTTCGATCTGCGCAAGGCCCGTGCCCGTGCGCATATCCTGGAAGGCCTCACGGTCGCGCTCGCCAACATCGACGAGATGATCGAGCTGATCCGCACCTCGGCCTCGCCGCAGGAAGCACGCGAGCGCATGCTGGCGCGCAAGTGGGATCCGGGCATGGTGTCGGCGCTGCTTGCCGCGTCGGGCGCCGAAGCATCGCGTCCGGAAGACATGGATCCGCGTGACGGCCTCAAGGCCGACGGCTACCAGCTGTCTGATGTGCAGGCGCAGGAAATCCTGGCGATGCGCCTGCATCGCCTCACCGGCCTGGAGCAGGACAAGCTGTCCGAAGAGTACCGCCAGGTGCTCGAGACCATCCGTGGCCTGATCCAGATCTTGGAAGACCCTGCGCGCCTGCTCTCGGTGATCCGCGAGGAGCTGGAAGCGGTGAAGGAAGAGTTCGGCGACGAGCGTCGCACCGAGATCCAGCATTCGCAGGAAGACCTCAACGTCCTCGACCTGATCGCGCCGGAAGACGTGGTGGTCACGCTGTCGCACACCGGTTACGTGAAGCGCCAGCCGGCCAGCACGTATCGCGCGCAGCGTCGCGGCGGCAAGGGCCGTTCGGCTTCGGCGTTGAAGGACGAGGATTTCGTCGAGCAGCTGTGGGTGGTGAATACCCATGACACGTTGCTCACCTTCACCTCCACCGGTCGCGTGTACTGGCTCAACGTGTATCAGATGCCGGAGTCCGGCCCGAACGCACGCGGCAAGCCCATGGTGAACCTGCTGCCGCTGGGCCAGGGCGAAAAGGTGCAGGCCGTGCTGCCGGTGCGCGAGTACGCGGAAGACCGTTTCGTGTTCTTCGCCACCAAGCAGGGTACGGTGAAGAAGACGCCGCTCACCGAGTTCGCGTTCCAGCTGCAGAAGGGCAAGATTGCCATCAACCTCGACGAGGGCGATGCGCTGGTCAACGTTGCGCTCACCGACGGCAACAGCGATGTGCTGCTGTTCGCGTCGAACGGCAAGACCGTGCGCTTCGATGAATCCGAAGTGCGTTCGATGGGCCGCACGGCCACCGGCGTGCGCGGCATGAAGCTCGCTGACTGCGCTGAAGTAGTCTCGCTGATCGTGGCTGCCGAGGGTGACATCCTCACCGCGACGGAGCGTGGCTACGGCAAGCGCACCCAGCTCGACGAGTTCCCGAAGAAGGGCCGCGGTACGCAGGGTGTCATCGGCATCCAGTGCTCCGAACGCAACGGTCCGCTGGTTGCTGCCACCCAGGTCACCGAAGCCCACGAGATGATGCTCATCTCTGACCAGGGCACCCTTGTGCGCACGCGCGTGGCCGAGGTATCGCAGCTCAGCCGCAACACCCAGGGCGTGACGCTGATCCGCCTGCCGGCTGATGAGAAGCTGGTGAGCGTGGTGCGCCTGGACGCGGAAGTGGAGAACGGCGAAGGCGAGGGTGAAGAAGGCCCTGTCGATGCGGCGCCGGAAGCACCCGCCGACGGCGAGTGATCCACGCTCAGTAATAAAAAGAAACCCGGCCTTGGCCGGGTTTCTTTTTACGCGGATCAGCCGGGCCTGATGTCGATGCTGTCCACGCGCGAGCCGTAGAACGCCAGATAGTCCTTGATCGCAGCGACGGCATCGTAGGGATGTTCATACGTCCAGACGGCATTCGTGCCCCGCTCCCCGGCGGCGGGAATGCTGTAGTACGAGCAATCGCCTTTGTAAGGGCAGTACGTGTGGTGATCCGTGCGTTCCAGCAGGGACATGTCCACGTCCTTGCGCGGTATGTAATGCACCACCGGATAGGAGGCTTCGCGCAGTTCCAGCGCGTGGCGCGTATCGGCCAGCACGCGGCCCGCAGCGCGCACGACGATGTGGTCGGGGCAGGGCGTCACCGTGATCGGGTGATCGGGGCCCGGCTGGCGTTGTTCCCGTGCGTTCATGATGGCAAGCCTCCCGTGGGCGCAAGCGCGATCCGCGAACGCTACGCCACGTCATGGCAAGGAATGGTGGAAGGGCGCCCCCTTACGGCGTGAAATCCACCGATTGCCACAGCGGCGCGGGCGTGTACACGGCGCCTCCGGCGATGGTCCTGGCCACCCGCCGGGTGTTGCGGATGTCGGCCAGCGGATCACCGTCCAGCAAGACCATGTCCGCGCGCTTGCCTTCAGCGATGGTGCCCAGTTCCTTGTCCAGCCCCATCACGCGCGCGGGCACGCTGGTCGCCGCCTGCAGTGCCTCC
Source organism: Dyella japonica A8 (assembly GCF_000725385.1). Classification (NCBI taxonomy): domain Bacteria; kingdom Pseudomonadati; phylum Pseudomonadota; class Gammaproteobacteria; order Lysobacterales; family Rhodanobacteraceae; genus Dyella; species Dyella japonica. Next base: position 2,604,388 of record NZ_CP008884.1, read on the forward strand.
ATCGGAGTGAAGCCCGCCTGCACGTAGATCTCCAGTTCGCGGTGGAGCGAATACCCGGGGATGGCCTGGTCGGTTCCCGCCACCACGGTGAGGCCCTGGCGATGCAGCTCGCCCAGGACGGACAGCATGTCCTTGTAGTAGCCGCCCAGCCATGCCTCGCGTGCGGGCGGGGCGCCCGGGCCATCCAGCGCGGCGGCGAGCGACGGCGGCAGATGCTTCACGCCGGGTTCGAGCGAGGACAGTGGCGTGCTGCCCGGATGCATGAAGATCTCATACAGCGCGATGGTGTCGTCGAACACCGTGTGATGCTGCTTGTACAGCGCGAACTGCTCGGAGGCATTCGCGCTGCGGAGGTCCAGGGGCGGCAGTGGCTTGTCCCGGTCAACGTCCATCAGGGCACGGGTGACGAAATCGATGTGATTGATACCGTCGTAGCCAGCCTTGACCACCTGCGGCGCGGTCATGCCCTGGGGAACGTGGCCGGTGACGGTCATGCCCAGGCGATGGGCCTCGGCCGTGATCACGGGTACCAGCTCGGGCTTCATGCTGCTGTAGATCTTGATCTGCAGCGCGCCCGCCTGCTTGTAGCGCCGCACGACGGCGATTGCCTGCTCGGGCGTATCCGCGGTGACCGCACCCAGCGTGATCGCCCCCGTGCCGTCCACCAGGCCTGCGATGAGGATGCGCGGGCCAATGCCGTGGCCCTCGTCGAGGACGTCGCGAACCGAGGTGATGAAATCCAGCTCATTGCCACAATCGCGCACGGTGGTAACGCCGGAGGCCAGGTATACCGGGCCCCACTCCACCTGTTCGTAGTGTGCATGCATGTCCCACAGGCCCGGGATGAGGAACTTGCCCGAGCCGTCGATGACGTTGTAGCCCGCCAGCAGGGCCGACGTTGCGCCCTTGCCGGACAGCACATGCGTGATCGCACCGTTTTCCACCAGCACCGTGGTGTCCGGGCGCGGCGCCGTGCCGGAGCCGTCGATCAGCGTCACGTGTGTGATGGCCAGCCGCCGGGTCGCGGGCTGGCGCGCCCTGGCGCCAAGGCGCTCGAGCGAGGCAAGGCTGTCCTTGGCGGCTTGCCGGATAAACGTGCCAAGCGCGGGCTCGTAAGCGGTGCGCACCGCCTCGAAGTGGTCCTGCTCGGCATCGCGCGTGACCAGCGCGACGAGCTTGCCGGCATCATCCAGCCACAGCGTTTCGGCGCCCCAGTCGAGCCCCGCCACTTCGTAGCCGTGCAAGGTGGTGGGGTGGCCTGCGACGTCGACCTGAAGATCCGTCGTGGGCGCGATGCGGATGGATTCGCCGGGCGGCGCATCGATGCTCGCCGGCTTGCCCTTGGCCAGCCAGAAATGCATCAGCACCTGCTGCATGGCGACGGGCGAATAGCCGTCCATCAGAAACGTATGTTCCGTGGCCGCGAATGTCTGCGTCTTGCCGTCGCGCCGAAGCGTGACCTGCCCACGCGGCGCATCGAGCGAGAATTCGTCATGAAGGTCCGAATGGCGTGACGACTTGCCATCGACTTTCAGTGACAACGGATGCGCATCGTCCCGGGCGTGGTAGACGGTGCTGAGCGGCACCGGCGTGCCCCGATCCGTGAACTTGAAATCGGAGGTGAGCGTCAGCTCTCCGTGGTCGTGCCGGATGGTGTAGCGCTCCTCGCCGATGGCACGCGCAAACTTGTGCAGGACAAAGGCGTCCTGCTCGTCGGGCGTCGCTGCTTGCGCATGCGTGGCCGAAGTGAGCAGCACAGCGACAAACAACAGCAGGGAGCGAGGGAACGCTGGTTGCACGACGGACTCCACGGCAGGGATGGTGGTCGGGGTACAACAACATCGGGCAACGCCATCGGCATCAACGGCAAGGCGTTCGGAACAGCACCGGATGGCGTGCCAAGGGCACCCATCCGGACGGTGCGCGAGCTCAGCCGAGCAGTTCGAGCATGGATTCGGCGGTCGACACCCGGAATTCGCCCGGCGCCTCGACCTGAAGCTGCTTCACCACGCCATCGTCGGCATAGAGCGCGAAACGGCGGGATCGCAGGCCCATGCCGTAGCTGCTGCCATCGAGTTCAAGGCCCAGCGCCTTGGCGAAGTTGCCGTTGCCGTCGGCGAGCATCAGCAGTTCCGGCGGCACCTGCTGGGAGGTCGCCCAGGCCTGCATGACGTAGGCATCGTTCACCGCCAGGCACATCACGTCGAGGCCGCGCTTGCGGAACTCGGCGAAGTGCTGCACATAGCCCGGCAGATGCCGGTTGGAGCAGGTCGGGGTGAAGGCGCCTGGCACGGCGAACAGCACCGCCTTGCGGCCAGCGAACAGCGTGCCGGTCCGGGTCTGCTCGATGCCGTTGCTCACGACACGGATCTCGACATCGGGCAGGGTGTCACCGACCTGGATGTTCATGGGAGGCTGCCTTGGTTGATATAAGGGAGGAGGCGATGCTAGCGCCAGCGAGGCGGCTTGTCGCCTTGAATCACGCGCTTTTCGCACCCATCTGGCAGACCATAGAGAGGGTGGCGAGGCATCGCCATGCATCATCCATAGGAGTCGGGCGTACCTTGCCGGCTGGCTGGCGGAGCACCATGGTCTCCGCCCCGTCGGTCCTGCCGGGCGGATCGACGGGGAGTGGTTGTGGAATTCAAAGACTATTACGACATTCTTGGCGTCAAGCCGGAGGCCACTGAGGCGGAGATCAAGGCCGCCTATCGCAAGCTGGCCAAGAAATACCACCCGGACCGCAACAAGGACGCGGGCGCCGAGGATAAATTCAAGTCGATCAACGAAGCCAACGAAGTGCTTCGCGATACCGAAAAGCGCCGCGCCTATGACGAACTGCGCGCCGGCGGTTATCGCGGTGGCGAGCAGTTCCGGCCTCCGCCGGGCTGGGGCCAGAGCCACGGGTTCGATTTCGGTGGCGATGGTGGTGGTGACTTCAGCGACTTCTTCGAAAGCCTGTTCGGTCGTGGCGGTGCTGGCGCGCACGCCCATCGAGGCGCGCCGCGCGCACGCCGGGGCGGCGACGTCCATGCACACGTGCAGATCGACCTTCAAACCGCTTTCGACGGCGGCAAGACCCGGCTGGCCCTGCAGGATGGCAGCGGCGGCGAGCGCGTGCTGGAGGTGAAGATCCCGGCCGGCATCCAGCCTGGCCAGGTGATCCGTCTGGCCGGGCAGGGTCACAGCGGCTCCGGCGGCGCACCCAACGGCGACCTGCTGCTGGAGGTGGGCATTCGTGACGACGCGCGCTTCCGCCTGGATGGCCGGAACGTGCTGCACGTGCTGCCGATCACGCCCTGGGAAGCCGCCCTGGGCGCCACCGTGCCGGTGCCTACGCTGGCCGGCACCGTGGATCTGCGCATTCCGGCCGGTTCGCAGTCGGGCCGCAAGCTGCGCCTCAAGGGGCGTGGACTGCCCGGCGCGCACCCCGGCGACCAACTGGTGGAGCTGTCCATCCGCGCACCGCTGGCGGACACGGATGCCCAGAAGAAGGCCTACGAGGCCCTGCGCGAGCAGTTCGGCGATTACGACCCCCGCCGCTGAGCGGGGCGCAACGAAAAACGGCGCCGAAGGGCGCCGTTTTCCTGTGCGGGCAGCGCGCCGTGCCTTACGCCGGCAGCAGTTCCTTCAGCGTGGTCACCAGCTCTTCTTCGCGGATCGGCTTGGTGACATAGGCCTTCGCGCCCTGGCGCAGGCCCCATACCTTGTCGGTCTCCTGGTCCTTGGTGGTCACCAGCACGACCGGAATGTGCTGGGTATCCGGGTCCTTGCTGATGGTGCGGGTGGCCTGGAAGCCGTTGAGGTTCGGCATGACCACGTCCATCAGGATCAGATCGGGGCGCTCGCGCCTGGCAGCCTCGACACCCGCGGCGCCGTCCTCGGCGGTCAGCGCTTCATGCCCGAGCTTTTCGACGATGCGCTTGATGCCCAACAGCTGCGACGGCGAATCGTCGACGATCAGGATGCGTGCCATAAGGTGGAATTCCCCTTGTTGTTTCGTTGGATTCTATGACGCTGCCGCGGAGCTTCCAAGCCGAGCGCCGGTTTCATGCTACACGCGGCCAGGCCCGGCGACGCACAGCGGTGACACCGGCTCTCGAATTCAGCCTGCGCTGCCGACGCGTACCACCGTGCGGCCGAAGGATTCCCCCTCCAGCATGCGCGAAAACACGTCCGGCAATTGCTCCAGCGCGACTTCGCGCGTGGCGATGCGCTCAAGATGCTGCGGTTTCCAGTCGCCGGAAAGCCGCTCCCACACCCGGTCGCGGATGTCCCGGGCCGTGCCGGCCGAGGCGATGCCGAGCAGGCTCGCGCCGCGGATGATGAAGGGCATCACGGTGCTCTCGAAGCCGATGCCGCCCGCATTGCCGCAAATGGCCACATTGCCGTAAGGCGCGATCAGCGGCAGCAAGCCAGCCAGCATGCTGCCACCGACGTTGTCCAACGCGCCGCCGAAGCGCGCCGAATCCATCGGCTTGCCGCTGAAGACGAGCTGGTGGCGGTCGATGCATTCGGCCGCGCCCAGATCGCGCAGGAAGTCGAAATGCGATGCCTTGCCGCTGATGGCGTGCACGGCGTAACCGGCGCGCGTGAAGATGTCGATGGCCAGCATGCCCACGCCGCCGGTGGCGCCCGTCACGGCGATCGGGCCGAGGGTCGGCGTCTGGCGGTTGTCTTCCATGCGCAGCAGGGCCAGTGCGGCGGTAAAGCCGGCCGTACCGATGATCATGCTCTCGCGCAGGCTCAGCCCCTTGGGCAGGCGGATGGTCCAGGCGGACGGCAGGCGGATGTATTCACCGTAGCCACCGTCGCGCGTCTCGGACAATCCGCTGCCGGTGCACAGCACCGCATCGCCTTCCTTGAAGGCTGGGTCGGTGGACGCCACGACCGTGCCGGAGACATCGATGCCGCCGTTGAGCGGGTAATGGCGAAGGATCTTGCCTTTGCCGGTGCCGGCCAGCGCATCCTTGTAATTGATGGACGAGTAGGCGACCTGCACCAGTACCTCGCCGGGGCTCAGCGCATCCGCGCCGATGGTCTCCACGCCACCGCGATAGCCGGCAGCGTCGTTGTGGATGCGGAAAGCGCGAAATGCGCTGGGGGTACTCATGGCCAATCCTTTCTCGTTGCGCGTGAAACTGTTTACTCAGGCTTCAACGCTGCTGCGGTCGATCCATTTGGGCATGTGGACGCCCTGGTAGTGCTCCATCCAGTCGAACAGCTGATCCATGTCCTGACCGAACCATACACTTTCGCGTTGCTCGGGGCGCACGAAGCGTTCGGTCACCATGTGGTCCATCATGACGCGCAGCTGGGTGTAGTAGCCGCGCACATCCAGGAAACCGCAGGGATAACGGTGCAAGCCCAGCTGCGCCCAGGTCAGCATTTCGAACATTTCGTCCATCGTGCCGAAGCCGCCGGGCAGGGCGACAAATGCATCCGACAGTTCGAACATGCGTGTCTTGCGCTGATGCATGGTCTCCACCACCACCAGCTCGGTCAGGCCGGCATGCGCCACCTCAAGATCCACCAGCTGGCGCGGGATGATGCCGATGACCTTGCCACCGGCGGCAAGCACGGCATTGGCGACGGTGCCCATCAGACCGACCTTACCGCCGCCATAGACCAGCGCGATGCCACGGCGGGCCATTTCCGTGCCGAAGGCACGGGCTTGTTCGACGTACTCGGGGTGACTGCCGCTGCTGGAGCCGCAGTAGACGCAAAGGGCGGTGGGTTTGGGCATGGGGGCGTCGCGATAAGGTTGAATCAAGCGTCATTCCGGCGCACCCCGAAAAGGGGGCAAGGGCCGGCATCCAGTATCCGCGCGATAGGGTTATCGCCAAGCGGTTACAGCGGCGAATACGGTCGCGACGATCAGGCGATAACGCTACTGGATTCCGGCCTGCGCCGGAATGACGGCGCTGCTGGGTGTTTCGCAAACCGTGAAAAACAAAACGGCCCGCTCATGTTGCCACGAGCGGGCCGCGGATTCCGTGTCACCGGCCATGACTGACCGGCACGGTGTCCCTTAGTTGCCCTTGTGGATGGCGCGCTTGTCCACCGACAGGGCGGCTTCGTGCACGGCTTCCGACAGCGTCGGGTGCGCGTGGACGATGCGGGCCAAGTCTTCGGAGGAGCCCTTGAACTCCATCGCGACCACGCACTCGGCGATCAGCTCGGACACGCCCGGGCCGACCATGTGCACGCCCAGGATGCGATCCGTTTCGGCGTGGGCGAGCATCTTCACCTGGCCGATGGCCTCGTTCATGGCCACGGCGCGGCCGATGGCGGCGAACGGGAAGGTGCCCACCTTGTAGGGGATGCCTTCTTCCTTCAGCTGCTTCTCGGTCTTGCCCGCCCAGGCGATTTCCGGCTCGGTGTAGATCACCCACGGCACGGTATCGAGGTTGATGTGGCCCGCCTTGCCGGCGATCCACTCGGCCACGGCCACGCCTTCCTCGGAACCCTTGTGCGCCAGCATCGGGCCGCGTACGGCGTCGCCGATGGCCCACACGCCGTTCACGCCGGTGTGGTTGTGCTCGTCGACCACGATGCGGCCGCGCTCGTCGACCTTCACGCCGGTGTCGGCGGCCAGCAGGCCGTCGGTGTAGGCGCGACGGCCCACGGCGACCAGCAGCTTGTCGACCACGAGGTCGTGCGCGCCGTCCTTGTCTTCATAGGTCAGGGCGACTTCGTTGCCCTTCACTTCGGCCTTGGTCAGCTTGGCGCCGAGCTTGATGTTCAAGCCCATCTTGGCGAATTCCTTCGCGGCGATCTTGGCGATGTCGGCATCGGCCACGCTGAGGAAGTCCGGCAGCGCTTCGAGCACGGTCACGTCCGAACCCAGGCGCTTCCACACGCTGCCCAGTTCCAGGCCGATCACGCCGGCGCCGATCACGCCCAGGCGCTTCGGCACTTCGGTGAAGTCCAGCGCGCCCGCGTTGTCGACGATGAACTTGTTGTCGAACTTGGCGAACGGCAGCTCGATCGGCACCGAGCCGGAAGCCAGGATCACGTTGGTGGCGCTGATGGTCTGCTTGGAACCATCGTTGCCGGTGATCTCGACGTCGTTGTTCTTGAGCAGCTTGCCCTTGCCGAAGAACGGCGTGACCTTGTTGGCCTTGAACAGCTGGCCGATGCCGCCGGTGAACTGCTTGACGATCTTGTCCTTGCGGCCGATGAAGGTGCCCAGGTCAACCTTGGCGCCTTCCACCGTGATGCCGTGGACCGGCAGGTTGTGGGCGATGTTGTAGTACTGCTTGGACGAATCCAGCAGCGCCTTGGACGGGATGCAACCCACGTTGAGGCAGGTGCCGCCGAGGGCTTGCTTGCCATCCTTGCCGACAAAGGCGTCGACGCAGGCGGTCTTCAGGCCCAGCTGCGCGGCGCGGATCGCGGCCACATAGCCGGCAGGGCCGGCGCCGATGACGATGACGTCGAATTTTTCGCTCATGGTTTTTCCTTGCTGTGTGAGACGCCAGGGGAGGGCGAGTCACGTGTAAAGCGGGATATATGTGCGGCGAGCGTGGATGCAATATCTACGCTCGCCGCCAGAGCTTCGTGCCTGATTTTGCTTCTTGGTCAGAGACCAAGAAGCATCCGCTGCGGGTTTTCCAACTGGTTCTTGATGTCGACCAGGAACAGCACCGCGTCCTTGCCGTCGATGATGCGGTGATCGTAGGACAGCGCCAGGTACATCATCGGGGCGGCGATCACCTGGCCGTTCTCGACGATGGCGCGCTCCTTGATGGCGTGCATGCCCAGGATGGCGCTCTGCGGCGGGTTCACGATCGGGGTCGACAGCAGCGAACCGAAGGTGCCGCCGTTGGTGATGGTGAAGGTGCCGCCCTGCAGGTCGTCCAGGCCCAGCTTGCCGTCACGCGCCTTCTTGGCGTAGTTGAGGATGCCCTTCTCGACATCGGCGAAGCCCATGTCCTGCACGTCGCGCAGCACCGGCGTCACCAGGCCCTTGTCGGTGGACACGGCGATGGAGATGTCCTGGTAGCCGTGATAGACGACGTCGTTGCCGTCGACCGAGGCATTGATGATCGGATGACGCTTCAGCGCTTCGGCGGCAGCCTTCACGAAGAAGCTCATGAAGCCCAGCTTCACGCCATTGGCCTTCTCGAACGACTCGCCCAGCGCCTTGCGCATCTTCACCACTTCAGCCAGGTTCACTTCGTTGAACGAGGTGAGCATGGCGATGGAGTTCTTCGACTGCATCAGGCGCTCAGCGATGCGGGCGCGCATGCGGGTCATCGGCACGCGCTCTTCCGGACGCGAGCCCGGGGTCGGCACGGCGGCCGGGGCGGCAGCCGCAGCGGAGCCACCCTTGCCGTAATTGACCAGGTCTTCCTTGGTCACGCGGCCGTCGCGGCCGGTGCCGGCGACCTTGGAGGCGTCGATGTTCTGCTCGGTGGCCACGCGCAGGCCGGCCGGCGACAGGTCGGCGTTGCCCGCCTTGGCGGCAGCCGGAGCGGCCGGGGCAGCAGCCGGAGCGGCGGCGGGGGCCGGAGCGGCAGCGGCCGGAGCCGGAGCAGCGGCGGCAGCGCCTTCCTCGATCACCGCGATGACCTGCTGGCTGGTCACGGTGTCGCCGGACTGGAACTTGATTTCCTTCAGCACGCCGTCGACCGGCGAGGGCACTTCGAGCACGACCTTGTCGGTTTCGAGGTCGACCAGGTTTTCGTCGCGCTTGACCGCTTCACCGGCCTGCTTGTGCCAGGTGGCGATGGTGGCGTCGGAGACGGACTCGGGCAGGACAGGAACTTTGACTTCGATAGACATAAATGGTCCTTGATTAGTGCGCTCATCCCTGAACGCTAAGGTCAAAAAGCGGCCGTCCTTGGCCGCACTTTTCAGTATTTTTTATTCAGCCGCGTGGTCGGTGCCAACCGGCGCGACCAGTGCCTGCTCGACGAGTGCCGCCTGTTCGGCGACGTGGGTATTCAGATGACCCGCGGCCGGCGCCGGCGAACGCGCGCGACCGGCGTACGACAGGCTCTGCTTGCTGCCAATGCAGGCCTGCAGATGGTGGCGGATCTGGAACCACGCGCCCTGGTTCATCGGCTCTTCCTGGCACCAGATCACTTCCTTGGCGGAAGGATACTTTTCCAGTTCGGCCGTGACCTGCGGGCGCGGGAACGGATAGAGCTGTTCCACGCGCACGATGGCGACGTCGGTGAGACCGCGCTTCTCGGCGTCTTCCAGCAGGTCGTAGTAGACCTTGCCCGAGCAGAACACCACGCGCTTGACCTTCTTGGCGGCCACCTCGCGGTGTTCCGGGATCACCAGCTGGAAGCTGCCGTTGGCGAGTTCGTCCAGCGTGGACACGGCCAGCTTGTGGCGCAGCAGCGACTTGGGCGTCATCACGATCAGCGGCTTGCGCGTCGGGCGCACCATCTGGCGGCGGATCATGTGGAACGCCTGGGCCGGCGTGGTCGGCACGCAGACCTGCATGTTGTCCAGCGCGCACAGCTGCAGGAAGCGCTCCAGGCGGGCGGAGGAGTGCTCCGGACCCTGGCCTTCATAGCCGTGGGGCAGGAACAGTGCCAGGCCGCACAGGCGGTTCCACTTCGCTTCGCCCGAGCTGATGAACTGGTCGATCACCACCTGCGCGCCGTTGGCGAAGTCGCCGAACTGGCCTTCCCAGATGTGCAGGGTGTAGGGGTCGGTGGTGGCGTGGCCGTACTCGAACGCCATGACCGCTTCTTCGCTGAGCAGCGAGTCGATCACTTCCACGTCGGCGCCGGAGCGCACGTCGGCCAACGGCATGTAGGTGTAGCCGGTCTTCTGGTCATGCAGCACGGCATGACGATGGAAGAACGTGCCGCGACCCACGTCCTGGCCCACCAGGCGCAGGTTGTAGTTCTCGTCGATAAGCGAGGCGTAGGCCAGGTTCTCGGCGAAGCCCCAGTCGCCCGGCAGCTCGCCCGCGGCCATCTTGGCGCGGTCGTCGTAGATCTTGGCCACGCGCGACTGCAGCGTCATGTCCTTGGGCGTCACCAGGATCTGGTTGGCCAGCTCGACCAGACGCTGCTTGGGGTAACCGGTCGGGGTCTCGGTGGACAGCTTGCCGCCGATGAACTTGTCCCAGTCGACCTCGATGTCCTTGATGAGCGACGTGGTCAGCTCGGTCATCGGCTCGCCAGCCTCGAGGCGGTTGCGGTAGTCCTCGAACATCTTCTGCCCGTCGCCGTCGGCGATCACGCCCTGCTTGACCAGCTCCTGCGCGTACAGATCGCGGGTGGTCGGGCGCTTGCGGATGATCTGGTACATCACCGGCTGCGTGGCGGCGGGCTCGTCGGCCTCGTTGTGGCCGTGGCGGCGGTAGCACACCAGGTCGATCACCACGTCCTTGCGGAACTGCTTGCGGAAATCGTAGGCCAGGCGCGTGGCCTGGATTACCGCTTCCGGGTCATCGCCGTTCACGTGGAACACCGGCGCGTTGACCATCTTGGCCAGGTCGGTGCAGTACAGCGTGGAGCGGGTGTCCTGCGGGTTCGACGTGGTAAAGCCCACCTGGTTGTTCACCACGATGTGCAGGCTGCCGCCGATCTTGAAGCCGCGGGCCTGGGACATGTTGAACAGTTCCATGTTCACGCCCTGGCCGGCCAGCGCCGAGTCGCCGTGCACGATGACGGCCATCGACTGCTTGCGCTCGGTGTCGCGGCGGCGGATCTGGCGCGAATGCACCGAGCCGGCCACCACCGGGTTGACGATCTCAAGGTGCGACGGGTTGAACGCCAGCGCCACGTGGGTGCCGCCATTCGGCGTCTTGACGTCGGCGGAGAAGCCCATGTGGTACTTCACGTCGCCCGAGTGGGCCGGATCATCCGGATGGTCCCACTTGCCTTCGAACTCGTTGAACAGGGTGCGCGGCGGCTTGCCCAGGATGTTGACCAGCATGTTGAGGCGGCCGCGGTGGGCCATGCCGATCACGACTTCCTTGATGCCGTTGTCGCCGGCGGCGCGGACCATGTCGTCCACCATCGGGATCAGGCTGTCGCCGCCTTCCAGCGAGAAGCGCTTCTGGCCGACGTACTTGGTGTGCAGGTAGCGCTCAAGGCCTTCGGCGGCGGTCAGCTCGGCGAGGACACGCTTCTTGCCCGCGGCGTCGAGGCCGGCGCTGCCGTTGGCCTGCTCCAGGCGGGTGTAGATCCAGTTGCGCTGCTCATGGTTGCTGATGTGCATGAACTCGACGCCGAGGGTGTTGGTGTACACCTTCTTCAGTCGAGCCAGCAGATCGCGCAGCTTCATGCGCTGGCCGCCACCGGCGAAGTTGCCGCAGTCGAACTCGGTATCCAGGTCGGCGTCGGACAGACCGTGGAACGAGGGTTCCAGATCCGGAGCCGGCAGCTTCTCGGCCAGGCCGAGCGGGTCGAGGTTCGAGGCCAGGTGGCCGCGCGAACGGTAGGCGGTAAGGATGCGCAGCACGCCGGCCTGCTTGCGGGCGTGGGCGTCGTCGACAGGGCCTGCGGCGACGGCAACACCGTTACGGCGCTGCTTTTGCGCGGCCTCTATACGCGCAATGGCCGCAGAGTGGGGCACGTCCCCCGACTCGCGGCCTTTGAAAGTCTCGAAATATTTGCTCCAGGTGGCATCGACCGACGAAGGGTCTGCCAACCACGATTCATAGAGCTGTTCAACGTAATCGGCGTTGCCGCCGGCGAGTTGGGAGGATTCGAAAAACTCGCGGATCAGATTAGTGCTCACGTCACCACCGGTGAGGAAGGGAGGCTTGCAGCGCTCCGGCCGGGGTTGGCCGGATGGCTGGGAAAAATCCCGTTAATTATAGCCTTGGGCTGCTGCGACGCGGCAACCCAAAAGACGCACTTCAGATGGGGTCATCGGACGATATTTCGAGTTTCCGGGTACCGACCATCGTCGTAGGCCACGGATTTGAACGGTGAAGGACGCGTTTTGCAGCGATGTGGCCGTGGCGGGCATGGACGCGCCGGCCGTTCAGCCTGCGGCTAAAGATCGAGCGGCTGCCAGGCCGTGGCGCGGGCCGAGCGCTCCCACACATCGTTGAAATGCTGGAGCAGGGGCGCCTGGGTGGCGCGATCGGCGGTGGAGGCGCGACCGTCCGTGCGACGCGCGTCCGGCTGGAACAGGTAGCCGCCCTGATCGGTCAGCAGGTAGGACGAGGCGTAGGCCAGATCCACATCTTCCAGCGGTGCGCGCACCAGCACCATGCTGGGCAGGCGCTGAGCCAGGGCGATGAGGCGATGGTTGTCGCGCAAGGCCTCTTCCGGCGCGTGCAGGATCAGGCGGATCTCCGCGCCGCGGCCGGAGGTGGCGATGCGCCGGAGCTCCGCCAGCTCGGGCGGCGTACCGTAGACGTCATCGGGGAGCAGCGGCTGGTAGATGGCAACGCGTCGCCGGGCGTCGGTGAGCAGGCGCAGGCGGGCCGCGGCCACTTCCGCACGGCTGCCGGCTACCAGGGGCGGCGTGGCCGAGGCCTGCCCGCTGTCCGCGCCTTCCCCATGGACGCCCGGGCCGCTCATCGCCGGCGGGGCTTGTGCGCGACCAGGTGGCCGTCGTTGACCAGGGCAAGCAGGATGGCCAGCTCGTCCGCCGGTGCCGACTTGCCCGGGGTGAGCTCACGCGCCTGGCAAAGGCCCTCGGCAAGCGCCATCGTGGTCGGATAGGCATGCCCGTTGACGAACAGGGTCGCGCCTTTCTTGCCGCGCGCCCACGCCATGCGTGCCCAGGGGTGGCGAAGCAGGCTGGCGCCGCCATCCAGCTGCTTGCGCAGGGCCGCCTCGGCCAGTTCCTTCTCCGGCGGCACCGGCGCCCGGGCGTTGCGGTAACGGGTGATGAAACGACCGAACCAATCGGTCAGGGTGGCGTCGTCCAGTGCCGACGCAAAGGGCAGGGCCTGCCGGAGGCGGGCCAGGGCGGTGCGGTCGATCTCGCCGGCGGACTTGGCCGGGGCAAGGTCGGGGTCCGTGTAGCGCAGCTCGTCGGGTAGGCGTTCGGCGAGGTAGTCCGCCAGGTCGCCAGTCAACTCGGCCTGCGAGGGCGCGCGCATGCCCACCGAGATGGTCAGGCAGGGGCCGCCGAAGGCCACGCCGTCATGCGGCACGCCGGGCGGCAGGTAGAGCATGTCGCCGGGTTCGAGCAACCATTCGTGGTCAGGCTCGAATACGCTCAGTTGCTTGAGTTCGACGTCGGGACGGAAGTCCTTGGGGGCGTCCGGGTTGGTGTCGATGGCCCAGTGCCGCTGGCCCAGGCCCTGCAGCAGAAACACGTCGTACTGGTCCACGTGGGGGCCCACACCGCCGCCGGGCTCGGCGTACGAAATCATGATGTCGTCCAGGCGCCAGCTTGGCAGGAAGCGGAAGTCTTCCAGCAGGGCGGCCACGTCGGCGTCCCACTTGTCCACGTCCTGCACCAGCAGGGTCCAGTTCTTGTTGGGCGTGCTGGCGAAGTCCTTCTCGGTCAGCGGGCCGGTCTTCACCTTCCAGCGGTCGCGATTCTCGTCGTGGATGATCAGGCGGGACAGCGCCGTTTCCTCCAGCGCCAGGCCGGCCAGGTCGTCCGGCTCGATGGGCGAGACGAAATCGGGAAAAGCCTGGCGGATCAGCAGCGGGCGCTTCTGCCAGTAGTCGCGCAGGAACTGGGCGGGGCTCATGCCCAGCGGCTGCTTGGCGCTGCCGCGGACTTCGATGGGGAGGGCGGGTGTTTTGGTCATCCCGCCATTCTATGCGAAGGCGATGACGGCCCTGTTGACCGCCGTCAGTGCGACAGCAGGGTGTGCGCGATGTTGTTGATGCCGATGGCTAGCACCGCCAGCGCAGCAAGGATGGTGGCCACGCGGGGCGGCATCCGGCGGGCCAGCACGGCGCTGAGCGGTGCCGCCACCACGCCGCCCACGATCAGCCCGGCCACGGACGCGCCGTGCGGAAAGCCCACGTGCACGAAGAAGCTGATGCTGGCGACCGCACTCACCACGCACTTGGCCAAGTGGACGGTGCCGATGACCATGCGGGGGCGCACCCCGCGTGCCACCAGCGTGGTGACGGTCAGCGCGCTCCAGCCGCCCCCGGCCACGGCGTCGGCAAAGCCGGCGACCAGCCCCAGCGGGCGGCTGACGGGCGGAGTGTCCTCGTGCAGGCGCTGGCGGCGCTGGGGGCGGAGCAGCAGGAACAGGCCCATGCCGATCAGGTAGGGCGTCAGCGCCAGCTTCATCCAGACCGCCGGGACATGGCTGACCACGTAGGCGCCCGCGGTGGCGCCGATGGCGCCCGGGATCACCAGCGCCCAGAACAGCCGCTTGATCACGTTGCCGGCCATGACGTGGCTGATCCCCGAGGCGCCACAGGTCAGCGTTTCCGCGTAATGCACGCTGGCGCTGGCCATGGCGGGCGGAATGCCCAGGGCCAGCAGCATGGCCGCCGAGGTGACGCCATAGGCCATGCCCAGCGCGCCGTCGACCAGCTGGGCCAGCACGCCGATGGCGGCGGAGATGAGGAAGTCCGTGGGCATGAACCTGAACGTGGTGAGGACGGGCCCAGTTTACGCGGTGCCTGCCGCGGATGGGAAATAAGCCCGCGGACATAAGGTTATGACAACACGTCCTTTCACATGACAAAACGTGATGACTACTTTGGGTGTCCAGATGTCTGGACGTCCAAAGGTGGACCGTGAACGCCGTCGTCGCAATGCAAACCGGGCTGGCCTCCATCGACAGCGACAAGCTGTCGTCACTGGAGCGGCTGGCCGACGGACTCGGCCCCGCCGAGCTTTACTGGATCGCCGCGTGGAGCGCCGCCCGTGCCGAGCAGGTGCGGCATGGCACCGTACCGGTGCAGGCGGCCAAGGCCACGGGCGAACGGCTCACCATTCTCTATGGTAGCCAGACCGGCCAGGCCAAGCGCCTCGCCACCCAGCTGAGCACACGCGCTGAAGCCGCCGGGCTGGCCGTTCGCCTGGTCCGGGCCGACAGCTATCCCCAGCGGGACCTCGCCAAGGAAACCCATCTCGCCGTCGTGATCTCCACGCAGGGCGATGCCGAGCCGCCGGACGACGCACGCGGCCTGGTCGAGTTCATTCTCGGCAAGCGTGCCCCGAAACTGCCCGGCCTGCAGTACACGGTGCTCGGGCTTGGCGACTCGAGCTACCCGCAGTTCTGCGCGATCGGCCGCCAACTGGACGCGCGCTTTGCCGAACTGGGCGCCTCGCGCTTCGCGCCACTGGGCGAAGCTGACGTGGACATCGATGCCGTCGCCGCGCCGTGGGCGGAACACGCACTCGATCAGGCGAAGAAGGTGCTGGGCGCCACGCAGCCCGTGGCGCGCGTGGCGAACCTGCAGCCGGTGCCCTCGCGCGTCGCTTACACTCGTGAACATCCTTTTGCGGCAAGCGTGCTCGACAATCAGGCCATCGTGGCGCGCGACGCCGGTCGCGATATTCGCCACGTGGAACTCTCGCTGGAAGGCTCCGGCCTGAGCTACGAACCCGGCGACGCCATTGGCGTGTGGCCGGAGAATCCGCCGGCGCTGGTCGACCAGTGGCTCACGCTGCTGAAGCTGGATGGCGAACAGCCGGTACACCACGACGGCAGGGAATTGCCTTTGCGCCGTTGGCTTTCGCATGAGCGCGAACTGACGCGCCTGAGCCGACCGCTGATCGCCGCCGTGGCCGATGCCAGCGGCGACGAGAAACTGGCCGGCCTGCTGCGGCCGGACCGCTCGGCCAGCCTGGCCGCACTGCTGGCGGAAGACCAGCCGATCGACCTGTGGCGTCGTCACCCCGCCGAATGGGCAGCCGACGAACTGGTGGCCGTGTTGCGCCCGCAGACGCCGCGGCTGTACTCCATCGCTTCCAGCCAGAAGGCGGTGGGTGATGAAGTGCACCTGACGGTCGCGGTGGTGGATTACGAGGCGTATGGCGAGCGCCATTGGGGCGCGGCGTCCTCCTTCATCGCGGCGGCTGGCGACGATCACCGCGTGCCGGTCTTCATCGAGGAAAACGAGCGCTTCCGACTGCCCAAGGACAGCGCGCGCGACGTCATCATGATCGGCCCGGGCACTGGCGTGGCGCCGTTCCGCGCCTTCGTGCAGGAGCGCCGCGAAACCGGCGCGGGTGGGCGCAACTGGCTGTTCTTCGGCAACCGCCACTTCACCCGCGATTTTCTCTACCAGATCGAATGGCAGGCGGCGTTGCGTGACGGCTCGCTGGATCGCCTGGACCTGGCTTTCTCGCGCGACGGCGACGCCAAGGTCTACGTGCAGCAGCGCATCCGAGAGCAGGGGCGCGACTTGTATGCCTGGTTGCAGGAAGGCGCCCACATTTACGTGTGCGGCGACGCCAACTTCATGGCGAAGGACGTGCATGCCGCACTGCTCGACGTGGCCGTGACGCACGGTGGCCTTTCGCAGGAACACGCCAGGGAATGGTTGTCCGACCTACTGCAGCAGGGGCGCTACGCCCGCGACGTGTACTGACATGACGACACCGCTTTCCGATCTCGAACGCATCAAGGTCAACAGCCGCTATCTGCGCGGTTCCATCGCGGAGGGTCTGCGCGATCCGGTCACCAACGCAATCAGCGACGATGACAACAAGCTGCTGAAGTTCCACGGTAGCTACCTGCAGGACGATCGCGACCTGCGCGAAGAACGCCGCAAGCAGAAACTGGAACCTGCCTACTCCTTCATGTTGCGCGCGCGCCTGCCGTCCGGTGTGGTGACGCCCGCGCAGTGGCTGGTGTTCGACCGCATCGCCCGCGAGCACGCCAATGGCACGCTGCGCATCACCACGCGCCAGACCTTCCAGTGGCACGGCATCATCAAGAACCACCTCAAGCCGACCATGGCAGCCATCCATGAGGCGTTGGCGACCACCATCGCCGCGTGCGGCGACGTGGTCCGCAATGTGGTGAGCACGCCCAATCCGGTGGAATCATCCGCGCATGCGCTCGCCTACGCATGGGCCACGCGCCTGTCCGAAGAGCTGTCGCCACGCACGCGGGCCTATCACGAGATTTGGCTGGACGGTGAGCCGCTCGTTGGCGAGCCGAAGGACGAGGAACCGCTGTACGGGCGCACCTACCTGCCGCGCAAGTTCAAGATTGGCCTGGCCATACCGCCACTCAACGATATCGATGTATTCGCCCAGGATCTGGGCCTTATCGCCATCATCGAGCAGGGCGAGCTGACGGGCTTCAATGTCGCCATTGGCGGTGGCATGGGCGCCACGCATGGCGATCCCAGCACCTATCCACGGCTGGCGAGCGTCATCGGCTTCACCACGCCCGATCGCCTGTTCGCGGTCGCCGAGACCATCGTGGCCGTGCAGCGCGACTGGGGCAACCGCAACGAGCGCAAGCACGCGCGGCTGAAGTACACCCTCGATCACCGGGGCCTGGATGCCTTCAAGGCGGAGCTCGAGCAACGCCTGGGTTTCGCGCTGGAGCCGGCGCGTGCCTATCGCTTCGACCATAACGGCGACCGCTATGGCTGGATCGAAGGCGAGGATGGTCGTTGGCACCTGACGTTGCAGATCGAGTCCGGCCGGCTCGCCGACGTGGGCGAGCACCGCTGGCTCAGCGGCTTGCGCGAGCTGGCGAAGGTGCATGACGGCGATTTCCGCATGACCTGCAACCAGAACGTGATCGTCGCCAACGTGGCGGCGGATCAACGTGCGCGCATCGACGCCATCGTGGCGGCGCACGGCCTGGATGGATACCGCACGCAGAGCGGCATCCGCAAGCATGCGATTGCCTGCGTGGCCTTGCCCACCTGCGGCCTGGCCATGGCGGAAAGCGAGCGCTATCTGCCGCAACTGCTCCCCAGACTCGAGGCATTGCTGGAGGCGCACGGTTTGCGCGATGCGCCGATCCTTCTGCGTCTGTCGGGATGCCCGAACGGTTGCTCGCGCCCCTATCTCGGCGAGATCGCCTTGGTGGGGCGTGGCCCCGGGCGCTATGACCTTCGCCTCGGCGCGGATTTCCGCGGAGAACGCCTGAACCAGCTCTACCGGGAGAACGTGGACGAGCCCTCGATTCTCGAGGCACTGGCGCCGCTGTTCGCCAACTATGCAAGCGGTCGCGTCGACCAGGAAGGCTTCGGCGACTTCCTGCTGCGCACCGGCGTCATAAGCGCGAACACGCGCCGGATTCCCGCGGAGGTGGTGGCATGAAACAGGCGTTGCTCGAGGATGCGCTGCACGATGCCAAGGCGCGGAATGAGCTCAATACGTGGCTGGGTACCCTGGATGCGGAGCAGCGCGTGGTCTGGGCACTGGCCTATGCGCCCGGGGCGCATGTGCTCTCTTCCAGTTTCGGCGCGCAGGCGGCTGTGTCCCTGCATTTGCTCACGCGGCAGCGGCCAGATCTGCCCGTGATCCTGATCGACACCGGCTACCTGTTTCCCGAGACCTATCGCTTCATCGACGAGCTGCGTGATCGCCTGTCGCTGAACCTCAGGATTTTCAGCGCCGAGGAAAGCCCGGCATGGCTGGAAGCGCGGGAAGGGCGACTGTGGGAGCAGGGCGTGGCGGGTATCGACCGCTACAACCAGCTGCGCAAGGTTGAGCCGATGCAGCGCGCCTTGCGCGAGCTGGGCGCGGGTTCGTGGTTTGCCGGCCTGCGCCGCAGCCAGGCGCGTACGCGTGCCGGTGTCCCGTTCGCCGAGCGTCGCGACGAGCGCTGGAAATTCCATCCCATCGCCGACTGGAGTGATCGCGACGTGGGCATGTACCTGCGCAAGCACGGGCTGCCGTACCACCCGCTATGGGACCAGGGCTACATCTCCATCGGCGACGTGCATACCACGCACCGCTGGGAGCCCGGCACGGATGCCGACGCCACCCGTTTCTTCGGCCTGAAGCGCGAATGCGGACTTCACGGCCTGGTCTGACCGAAGCACACAAGAACCGATCCGGCGCCTGACGCCGGTCGCCGCCCCGCCCGAACAAAGACACACACCATGAGCCAGAGCGCACTTGCCCAGTCCGATGTCACCGCTTTCGATGAAGAAGCCCCTACGCTGATCGCGCCGCACGGCGGCGTGTTGAAGGAGTTGTACCTGCCCGCCGATGAAGCCGCTGCGCTCAAGCAGCGCAGCGCGGGCCTGCCCGGCGTGGACCTGGATACGCGGCAGTTGTGCGACCTGGAACTGCTGCTCAGTGGCGCATTTTCGCCGCTCGAAGGGTTTCTTACCCAGCGCGATTACGACCGCGTGGTGGAAGAGTACCGCCTGGCGGATGGCACCTTGTGGCCCATCCCCATCACGCTGGACGTCAGCGAAGCGTTCGCCGAGCGGTTGGCGCCCGGCAGCGAGGTGGCGCTGCGCGACTCGCAGGGCGTGCCGCTGGCCGTGCTGGAAGTGCAGGATATCTATCGCCCGGATCGCACCCACGAAGCGCTGAAGGTGTTCGGCACCACCGACCGCGCGCATCCCGGTGTTGCCGACCTGCTGGATCGGTATCGGCCCGTCAATCTGGGTGGCCGCCTGCGCGGCATCCAGGCACCCTCGCATTACGACTTCACCTCGCTGCGCGATACGCCGCGCAGCCTGCGTGCGTGGTTCGAGTCGCAAGGTTGGCACCGCATCGTCGCGTTCCAGACGCGCAACCCCATGCACCGTGCCCACCGCGAGCTGACCTTGCGCGCCGCGCAGCAGGTGGGCGCCAAATTGCTGGTGCAGCCGTCGGTGGGGCGCACCAAGCCGGGCGATATCGATCACTACACGCGGGTGCGCTGCTACCAGGCACTGCTGCCGCAGTATCCCGCGAACAGCGCGCATCTTTCGCTGCTGCCGCTGGCCATGCGCATGGGCGGGCCGCGTGAGGCCTTGTGGCACGCGATCATCCGCAAGAACTACGGTGCCAGCCACTTCATCGTGGGCCGCGATCATGCAGGTCCGGGCAAGGATTCCAACGGCAACCCGTTCTACGGTCCGTTCGATGCACAGCATCTGCTGGAACGGCACCAGGATGAACTGGGTATCCGCATCGTGCCGTTCCCGGCGATGGTCTATGTTGCCAATCGGGACGCCTACCTGCCCTCGAACGAAGTGCTGCCGGACGACGAGGTGCGCGACATCTCCGGCACCCAGCTGCGCCGCCATCTGCATGAGGGCAGCGAGATTCCGTCGTGGTTCTCGTTTCCGGAAGTGGTGAAGATCCTGAGGGAGCGTCATCCCGCCCAGGCGTCACGTGGCTTTGCGCTGTTCTTCACCGGTCTGTCGGGCGCTGGCAAGTCAACGATCGCCCAGGCCGTGGTGGCGCAGCTGCTGGAGCGCACCAGCCGCGCGGTCACCGTGCTGGATGGTGATGAGGTGCGCAAGCATCTTTCGCGCGGGCTGGGGTTCTCCCGCGAAGACCGCAACGCCAACGTGACGCGCATCGGTTATGTGGCGAGCGAGATCGTGCGCCACGGCGGCATCGCGGTGTGCGCGCCCATTGCGCCTTATGCGGATGCGCGCGCCGAAGCACGTGCGCTAGTGGAGTCGCATGGTGACTTCATCGAGATCCATGTGGCGACGGCCCTGGATGTGTGCGAGGCGCGGGACCGCAAGGGGTTGTATGCGCAGGCGCGGGCCGGGGTGATTACGCATTTCACCGGGATCAGTGATCCGTATGAGGAGCCGGTGGCACCGGAGTTGCGGATTGATGGGAATGGTGGGGATCCGCTGGTGTTGGCGACGCATATTGTTTCGCTGCTGGAGCAGCGTGGGTTGCTTGGGGGATGAGTGGGTGGGTGTGGCTTTGGGAGGCGAGGCGCACGGAGGGGCCCGCTGGAGGCTCTCGACAATCCAGCCCCACCCTTCCTACCCGTCATCCCGGCGCAGGCCGGGATCCAGTTTCTGTCGTGGTCGGTTGTCGCCTCAGGCCTTCCCGCGATCGGGCCGCTTACGCAGCGGGCGTTTCGACCTTCTGCCGAAGGCCGAGTCACTTTTCTTTTGCTGGCCCAAAAGATCCCACGGGGACTAGCTTCGCGTCGAAAGTAACCCGAAGAAAATGGCCTGAAGAGCCAGGGCTGGCAGCATTCTGTGGGGATAAACCCGAACGAGTGAGGCAGGTCGTTGCTCAGCAACCTTCGCCTCTACACAGCGGGTACTTCCAAGCGCTTCGCAACGCGCCATGTCGATGAGGACTTAAAGCGGCGTCTCGCTTCGTTTCGGCCCAGAAGTGATACGCACGGTCACCCGCTTTTCTGTGGGAGCGCACCCTGTGCGCGACAACCTAACGGAGCGGTGACTACGAGACGCCGCAGTCGCGCACAGGGTGCTCTCCCACAAGGGACTCGCCACCTTGGGATGCCCCGCCAACGACGCGAGCACTTGCTTTGGCTTGTGGCTTTTGCCTTTTGGCTTTTGGCTCTTGATCTCCCGGGTCCCCGTATGACGCGGCGGGCGGGTGGAGATCAGGCCCCGCAGGAGTGCCTGGCAAGGATGCCAGGCACTTTTCCTCGGGGCAGGATGCCCGGTCGAAAAGCCCGGAACCCGCTCGCGAACCTTCCTGGCCGCAGGCCCGGAAGGCGCGTCTTCCGGGTGCCTTTTCTTTTGGTTACCTTCGACGCGAAGCTAGTCCCCGTGGGATCTTTACTCCGGGCATCCTGCCCTCCGCCCTTCGGGCCGGCTTTGCCGTTCGCAGGCGCTCCTGCGCATGCGTGGGCAAGCAAAGAAAAGTGACCCGGCCTCCGGCAGGAGGTCGGAACGCCCGCCGCGTAGGCGGCCAGATTGCGGAATCACAGCAACCGAAGGCCGAGATCAGAGTCACTGGATCTGCGCCTCTGCGGGGATGACGACTCTTGTAGAGCGGTGAAGTCAGCCCGACCCCTTGCGCGCAACCAGCGCAGCAAGTGTCACGCCGCTACTGCGCCTCCACCACCGGCTCCACCACCTTCAGCGGAACCTTCCGCTCCCGCCAGTGCGGTACCCCCGGCCACTGCGACGTCCCCGTACCACCCGACGTAAGTGCCCGGCTCACCGCCCGCCGTTCCAGATGCGGCGCAAACACGCTGATGAAATCCAGCGCGTATTCGCGCAGCACGCTTTCACGGCGCAGCACGATCCACGTGGTGCAGGCGGCAAACAGATGGTCGGCGCCGAGTTCGCGCAGGTCGGTGTCCTGTCCGGGCTGGAACGCCATTTCCGCCAGCACGCCAATGCCCAGGCCTTCGCGGACATAGGTCTTGATGAGGTCGGCATCGCTCGCCGTCATCACGATCTGCGGATCAAGGCCGGCGCTCTGGAACGCCCGGACCAGCGACGACTCCGGTTTCAACGACGAGTCGTAGCTGATCAGCGGATGCGCGGCGAGCTGTTCCAGTGTCGGCGCCTGTTTGTGCTTCGCCAGCGGATGGTTCTTCGGCACCACGACGGTGCGATTCCAGCGGTAGGCGGGCAGGGCGATGCCGTTCGGCGGGGGCGCGCCGGCGGCGGTGCTGACGATGGCCAGGTCGACCTGGCCACCGTCGAGCAGCGACATCACGTCCGAATCGCTGACCGGCTGCAGGTGCACGCTGACCTGCGGGTAGCTGCGGCTCAGCGCCGCCACGGCCGATGGCAGGGCGAAGCGCGCCTGCGTGTGGGTGGTGGCGATGCGCAGCGTGCCGCGCGACTCGTTGCGCAGGTTGGCGGCGATGGAGCGGATATTGGCCGCCTCCGCCAGGATGATGCGCGCGCGTTCCAGCACATGGGTGCCGGCGTGCGTGATGGCGTGCAG
Organism: Dyella japonica A8; assembly: GCF_000725385.1. NCBI lineage: Bacteria > Pseudomonadati > Pseudomonadota > Gammaproteobacteria > Lysobacterales > Rhodanobacteraceae > Dyella > Dyella japonica. The sequence goes on from NZ_CP008884.1 coordinate 2,627,074, forward strand.
GCTGCGGCCCTTGCGGTGGAACAGCTGGAAGCCGAGTTCGTCCTCCAGCTGGCGCAGCAGTTTGCTCAGGCCCGGCTGGGTGGCGTGCACCCGTTCGGCCGCGAGGGTGATGTTCAGGCCGGCATCAGCGATGGCGACGAGGTAACGAAGTTGGGTAAGCGTCATGGTGCGGGTTCCACAGGCAAGCGAGATGGGGGAGGCTCGGTGTCGCGCTGCGGATACATCGCGCAGGCTCGCACGCCGCCGCCATGCGTTTGCAGGCGGTCAGGGTGGTTTCCGGCGGCTGGCGATGGATGTCCATGGATTACCGTAACGGTGCGATCTCAATTAGACGTCTATACAGCTATTGCTGCGTTGCGTCAACACTTCCGCGGAATGCCCGGGGCGCAAGGCTTATAACGGTCTGGCATGTCTGCGCGCGCAGAAATCATTTGTATGGGCGGCGGCGCCTGCCTAGCGTGCCAGTTCTGTATTTCACCTCATGATGGAGCCTGGGTCTCATGAAGCTCTACCCGCTGTTTGCCGATCTGTCCGGTCGCCAGGTACTGGTGGTTGGTGGCGGCGTGGTGGGCGAGCGCAAGGCTGCCGTCTTGCTGGAAGCCGGCGCGCGGGTTGCGGTGGGGGCGCCCGACCTCACCCCCGCGCTGCTCGGCTGGGTCCAGGCCGGGCGGATGCAATGGTTGCGCGGTTCGTTCGAGGACGCATGGCTCGACGATGCGTGGCTGGTCGTCGCAGCCACGTCGGACAAGGTGCTGAATGCACGTGTCGCGGCGCTGGCTGAAACCCGGCGCGTGTTCGTCAATGTCGTCGACGATGCGGAGCAGTCCAGTTTCCACGTGCCCGCCGTGATTGACCGCGCCCCGGTCACCATCGCCATTTCCAGTGGCGGCCATGCGCCCATGCTGGCGCGGCTGCTGCGCGAGCGCCTGGAAACGCTGATCGATCCGGTGGTGGGCCCGGTGGCGACCCTGCTGGCGCAGATGCGCCAACGCATTCGGGTACGCCTGCCCGACATGGCGCTGCGTCGGCGCTTTTACGAGCGTTTGCTGAATGGTCCGGTGCAGGGCCTGCTGCGTCGTGGCCAGTGGGCGCTGGCGGAAGCCTCGACCGAGCGCCTGCTCGACGCCATCGAAGCGAAGCCGGCCGGCTCTGTGGTGCTACTGGGAGCCGGCCCTGGCGATCCGGGGTTGCTCACGCTGCGTGGCTTGCGCGCGCTGAACGAGGCGGATGTGATCCTGCACGACCGCCTGGTGAGCGTGGAGGTGCTGGCGCTGGCTCGCCGTGACGCTGAGCGCATCGAAGTGGCCAAGCAGGCCGGCAACCATCACACCACGCAGACACAGATCCACGCGCTGATGCTGGCCCACGCCAAGGCGGGGCGGCGCGTGGTGCGGCTGAAGGGCGGCGATCCATTCGTGTTCGGGCGCGGCGGCGAGGAGCTGGAATTCCTGCGCAGCCATGACATTCCGTATGAAGTGGTGCCCGGCATTACCGCCGCGCTGGCTTGCGCCGCCTATGCCGGTGTGCCGCTGACGCACCGCGACCACGCGCAGTCGGTGCGTCTGGTCACGGCGCACTGCCAGAACTCCAACGACACGCTCGACTGGGCGGCGCTGGCGCAGGAGCGCCAGACCTTGGCGGTTTACATGGGCACCAGCGAGCTGCCGGTGATCCGCCAGAAGCTGTTGGAACACGGCCGCGCGGCGAGTACGCCCTTCGCCCTGGTCGAGAATGGCTCCCGGCCGGAGCAACGGGTGGTGACCGGCACACTGGCCAACCTGGTCGAACAGGCCAGCATGCATGAGGTCAGGTCGCCGGCGCTACTGATCATCGGTGAAGTGGCTAGCCTGGCATCGACCCTGTCATGGTTCGGCAGCCCGCCCCTGGGCAGCCTTGCCGCGCCGGCTCCATCGCTGTCGAACGCGGCGGCGGCTTGACACAACCTTGTCCCTGAGGGGCGCACCATCGCGCCCTCTGTCTTTCCTATCCACGCCGAGTTCCGGAGCCCTTCCATGATCTACGACAGCATCCTCGACACCATTGGCAACACGCCCATCGTGCGCATCCATCGCCTGGCGCCGAAGCATGTGACGATGTACGTGAAGGTGGAGGCATTCAACCCGGCCGGTTCGGTGAAAGACCGCCTGGCTTACGCCATCATCATCGACGCCGAGCAGCGCGGCCTGCTCAAGCCCGGGCAGACGGTGGTGGAAGCCACCTCCGGCAACACCGGCGTGGCCCTGGCCGCGGTGTGTGCGGCGCGCGGTTATCCGTTCGTGGCAGTGATGACCGAAACCTTCTCCATCGAGCGCCGAAAGCTGATGCGCGCCTACGGCGCCAAGGTCGTCCTCACCCCGGCGGCCGAGCGTGGCAGCGGCATGGTGCGCAAGGCCAAGGAGCTGGCCGACAAGAATGGCTGGTTCCTCGCCAGGCAGTTCGAGAACGAGGCCAATCCGTCCTATCACCGCAACACGACGGCGGCGGAGATCCTGCGCGATTTCGCCGGCAAGCGGCTGGATTATTTCGTCACCGGCTGGGGCACGGGCGGCACGCTCACGGGCGTGGGCGAGGTGCTGAAGGTGGCGCGGCCGGAGGTGAAGGTGATTGCCTGCGAACCGGCGGGTGCTGCGTTGCTGTCGGGCAAGGAGTGGCAGCCGCACAAGATCCAGGGCTGGACGCCGGACTTTGTGCCGGCGGTACTCAATCGCAACGTGGCGAACGAGATTTTGCCGATCGACGATGTGCTCGCTCGCGATACGTCGCGTGAGCTGGCGAAGAAGGAAGGCATTTTCGTGGGTATTTCGGCGGGCGCCACGTTTGCGGCGGCGCTCGAGGTAGCAAAGGGGGCGTCGGAGGGCTCGGTGTTGCTGGCCATGTTGCCCGATACCGGTGAGCGGTATCTGTCGACGTTCCTGTTCGAGGGTGTCAACGAGGGTTCTGACGAGGTGGAGTGAGGCGGTCAAGTTCTTTTCTCCCTCTTCTCTTCGAGGAGAGGGAGCTGGAGGGCTTGCCTCCTGCGCACACCGCTCAGCGCCCACCCCGGCGCTGACTGGCCTCCCACTCATCCAGCAGCTTCTTCCCCACATCCGCCAGCGCATCAATCGCCGGCAGCAACTCGCGCCCCAGCGGCGTCAACGAGTATTCGGCCGAAGGCGGCGAGGTATCGAGCACTCGGCGGGCCACCAGGCCGCGCGTTTCCAGCTCACGTAGCCGCGCGCTCAACACGCGCGCCGAAATGCGCGGTATGTCGTGGCGCAGTTCGCCGAAGCGGCGAGGTTCGCCGCTCAGCTGCCAGATCACGTTGGGCGCCCAGGCGCCGCGCAGCAGGCCGAGTACTTCGCTGAGCGGGCAGCCGGGGGGCGGGGCGACTTTGCTTTTGCGCAGGGGCAGGCCCATGGCGACGATCCTGTGGGACGAATCCGGTATCCCGGCGGTTACCGCATTTTAGGGGTTACCAGGGGTTAGATGGTATCCAACAGTAACCATGGTGGCCTAGCATCGACGGCCTGCGTGACCCAGGGTTGCGCCGATCCCGTCCCCTCATGGAGAGAACCATCATGAAGCTCTATTACGCCGCGGGCGCCTGCTCGCTGTCGCCGCACATCGTCGCGCTGGAAGCGGGCATTCCGGTGGAACTGGAAAAGGTCGATACCAAGGCCAAGCGTACGGCGAGTGGCGAGGATTACTGGCAGATCAACCCCAAGGGTTATGTGCCGGCGCTGCAGCTCGACAACGGCGAGCTGCTGACCGAAGGCCCGGTCATCGTGCAGTACCTGGCGGACCTGAAGCCGGAAAGCAGCCTTGCCCCGGCCCATGGCACCACGGCACGTTATCGCCTGCAGGAAGTGCTCGGCTACATCAACTCCGAGCTGCACAAGACCTACTCGCCGTTGTTCAAGCCCGAGACGCCGGACGTCGTGCGCGAGGAGCGCAAGGAATACCTGCGCAAGCGTTATGCCTTGCTCGACCAGCACCTGGCCAAGCATCAGTGGTTGGTGGGTGACCACTTCACGGCGGCCGATGCCTACCTCTTCACCGTCACCAACTGGGCGCAGCACGTGAACTTCGATCTTTCGGCATTCCCGGCGATCCAGGCGTTCCAGCAGCGCGTGGCCGCGCGCCCGAACGTGCAGGCTGCACTGAAGGCGGAAGGCTTGCTCAAGGCAGCCTGACGCAACGGTTGACGTGCCCGGTGCCGTGCCGGGCATGTCAACCGTCGTTGTTGTCGATGCCCTGCGAGGGCGGTCGGCGTGGCGGGGCGGGCCTGTGGTGGGCAGGAAAGTCCACGGCGAAAGCGCCAAGGGCGTTGTCGGCTTCCGGAAGCATGGCCTGCTTGCGCGCCTGCGCCATCCAGTACGCCGGAATGGTGATGAGCATGGCGGCATGCGCCGTCAGCGAGAGCAGGAAACGCTGCGGTTCCGCGCTGAGCGCGACGATATGGTCCCATCGCCCGTAGATGATGTGCTGCCGCGTGATGGCGACGAAGGTCCAGTAGCCGCTCCATAGCCAGGCAGGCACGAGGACCGCGGTACTGATGGCGAAGCCTATGTATCGCCATCGGCGCGAGGCGGCGGGACCGTCGTTCAAAGCGGTCCAGCGTGCGCAGAGTGAAAGGCCGGCGCTTGTCGTTGCGGCTAAGAGCAGTGCTGCGCCCGAAAGGAGCGACATGCACACCGCTGCCCACCATAACGGGCCGTGTTTCAGCCGAAGGAGATAGCTCGAGATGACGAGCACCGGGGCGATGCTCCAGACCCACGGCCACCCATACAGCGCCTGCCGATAGCGGAAGGCGCCGAGTGGTTCATTCCTTGACCGTCGTGGTCCCAGGCGCATGGAGAGGCTCCGTCTCCTGAATGCGCCGGATCATGCCGGCCCGTGGGGCCGGCACACATGTGTCAGATGTCCTTGGCGAGCGGCTCAGCCAGGCCGATGTAACCACCCGGCGTCAGGTCGAGCAGGCGCTGTTTGGCGTCCGCCGGCAGGTCAAGGCCGGTGATGAATTCGCGCATCGAGTCCTTGGTGATGCCCTGGCCGCGCGTGAGTGCCTTGAGCTGCTCGTACGGCTCCGGCAGGCCGTAGCGGCGCATCACGGTTTGCACGGCTTCGGCCAGCACTTCCCAGCTTGCGTCGAGATCGGCGGCGAGGCGGTCGGCGTTCACCGTGAGCTTGCCCAGGCCCTTCTTCAGCGATTCCAGCGCCACCATGGTGTGGCCGAACGCCGTGCCCAGCGCACGCAGCACGGTGGAGTCGGTCAGGTCGCGCTGCCAGCGGCTGATCGGCAGCTTCTCGGCGAAATGGCCGAGCAGGGCGTTGGCGAGGCCGAAGTTGCCCTCGGCATTTTCGAAGTCGATCGGATTGACCTTGTGCGGCATGGTCGACGAACCCACTTCGCCGGCCTTCAGCGCCTGCTTGAAGTAGCCCAGCGAGATGTAGCCCCAGATGTCGCGCGCCAGGTCGATCAGGATGATGTTGGCGCGACGCACGACGTCGCAGTACTCGGCCACGCCGTCATGCGGTTCGATCTGCGTGGTGTACGGGTTGTAGTCCAGGCCCAGGCTTTCCACGAAGCGCTGGGAGAAACCGCGCCAGTCCAGTTCCGGATAGGTGATGGCATGCGCGTTGTAGTTGCCCACTGCGCCGTTGATCTTGCCGGGGATTTCCACCGCGGCGAGCTGCTTGCGCTGGCGCTCCAGGCGGGCGACCACGTTGGCCAGCTCCTTGCCCAGCGTGCTCGGCGAGGCCGTCTGACCGTGCGTGCGCGAGAGCATCGGCAGGCCAGCGTTGGCGTGCGCGAGTTCGCGCAGCTTGGCGATGATGCCGTCAAAGGCCGGCAGCAGCACTTGGTCGCGCGCGTCGCGCAGCATCAGGGCGTAGGAGAGATTGTTGATGTCCTCGCTGGTGCAGGCGAAGTGCACGAACTCCTTGGCCTGCGCGAGGGACGCGTCATTGCCGATGCGTTCCTTGATGAAGTACTCCACCGCCTTCACGTCATGGTTGGTGGTGGCTTCAATGGTCTTGATGCGGGCGCCGTCGTCGACGTTGAAGTCAGCCGAGATGCCCTTGAGCTTGGCCACCTGCTCCGCGCTGAACGCCGGCAGCTCCACGATGCCCTTGTCCGCGGCCAGCGCCAGCAGCCATTCGATCTCCACGTGCACGCGGCGGTGCATGAGGCCGAACTCGCTGAAGATCGGGCGCAGCGTTTCGACCTTGCTGGCGTAACGGCCGTCCAGCGGCGACAGGGCGGTCAGGGCATGGGAGGACATGGGGGGGTGTTCCGGAGGCGGGAAAAGGGGGATTTTACAACAGGGGCGGGGAGGGGCGGATTTCGGGTGCGCGGGGCGCTTTGGTGGGCTTGCTTTTGGGCGTCGGTGGCCGCGGTGTTTGCTTTCTCCGCCCTTGGGGGAGTGGGTTGGGGTGAGGGGGGGCGCGCTTGCCTCTCCCTTCCTGCCCGTCATCCCGGCGCAGGCCGGGATCCAGTTTCGGCCAGGTTTGGTCGTCGCCTCAGGCCTTCCCACGATCTGGCCGCTTACGCAGCGGGCGTTTCGACCTTCTGCCGAAGGCCGAGTCACTTTTCTTTTGCTGGCCCAAAAGAAAAGTAACCCAAAGAAAATGGCCTTCAGAGCCAGAGCTGGCAGCATGTCGTGGGAAAAAGCTCGAACGCTCGAGGCGGTTTGTTGCTTGGCAACCTTCGCCTCTATACAGCGGGTAGTTCCAAGCGCTTCGCAACGCACCGGAGCGATGAGGACTTAAAGCAGCCTCTCGCATCGCTTTGGCGTGGTCGGGACCCGCACGGTCGCCCGCTTTTCTCTTTTCTGTGGGAGCGCACCCTGTGCGCGACAACCTAACGGAGCGGTGACTACGAGGCGCCGCTGTCGCGCACAGGGTGCGCTCCCACAGGGGACTCGCCTCTTTGGATGCTCCGCTGACGGCTCGGGCTCTTGCTTTGGCCTTTGGCTTTTGGCTTTTGGCTTTTGGCCTTTGGCTTTTGGCTTTTGACCTACCGGGTCCCCGTATGACGCGGCGGGCGGGTGGAGATCAGGCCCCGTAGGGGTGCCTGGCAGGGAGGCCAGGCACTTTTCGTCGGGGCAGGAGCCCCGTCGAAAAGCCCGGAACCCGCCCGCGCACCTTGAGGGCCGACGGCCCGGAAGGCGCGTCATCCGGGGGGCCCTTTCTTTTGGTTACTTTCGACGCGAAGCTAGTCCCCGTGGGATCTTTGGGCAAGCAAAGAAAAGTGACCCGGACTGCGGCAGCAGTTCGGAAGCCCGCGGCAGGCGAGCCAGGTCGCGGGACGCACGAGGCGAAGACCCAACCTAGCCGAAACTGGATGACCAGCCTTCGGCTGTTGTGAAGCGCCTCCGGCCCTTGCCCCCTTTTTGGGGTGCGCCGGGATGACGGGGAGCAGCGAGGCACCGGCCTTCTCCCCAGCCTTCCCTGCAAGGAGAGCGCGCCAGAAGGGCTACCACCCTTGGCGAAGCACTAACACGCCCCGACCTATATTCCCCGAATCCCTCCCGAGGAATCGCAAGGACATGAGCCAGTTCCGCATCGAGCACGACAGCATGGGTGAACTCAAAGTGCCGTCCAAAGCCCTCTACGGCGCCCAGACGCAGCGCGCCGTCGACAACTTCCCCATCTCGGGCATGCATCTGCCGCGCAGCTTCATCCGTGCACTGGGCCTGATCAAGGCAGCAGCGGCTGACGCGAACTTCCTGCTGGGGTATCTGAAGAAGAACCAGGCGCATGCCATCCGCAAGGCGGCGCTGGCGGTGGCGGAGGGGGAGTACGACGACCAGTTCCCCATCGACGTGTTCCAGACCGGTTCGGGGACCAGCACCAACATGAATGCCAACGAGGTGATTGCCCACCTCGCCAGCCGCGGTGGCGGCAAGGTGCATCCCAACGATCACGTCAACTATGGGCAGAGCTCCAACGATGTAATTCCCACCGCCATCCACGTCAGCGCCACGCTCACCACCAGCGAGCAGTTGCTGCCGGCGTTGAAGCACCTCAAGCGGATCATCGATCGGCGCGCGCGCGAGTTGCGCAACGTCCCCAAGACGGGGCGCACGCACCTGATGGATGCGATGCCGGTGACGTTCGGCCAGGAGCTGTCGGGCTGGGCGGCGCAAATCGGCACTGCCATCGAACGTATCGAGGACAGCCTCAAGCGCATGCGCCGACTGCCGCTGGGTGGCACGGCGGTGGGTACGGGCATCAATGCCGATCCGAAGTTCGGTGCCTCGGTGGCCCGTGAACTGAAGAAGCTCACCGGCGTGAAGTTCGACTCGGCGGAGAATTTCTTCGAAGGCATGGCCGGGCAGGACGCCGCGGTGGAATTGTCGGGCCAGCTCAAGGCGCTCGCCGTGGCACTGATGAAAATCGCCAACGACCTGCGCTGGATGAACTCCGGGCCGCTGGCCGGCCTGGGCGAGATCGAGCTGCCGGCATTGCAGCCGGGTTCGTCGATCATGCCGGGCAAGGTGAATCCGGTGATTCCCGAAGCCACGGCGATGGTCGCCGCACAGGTGATCGGCAACGATGCCGCGATCACCATCGCCGGCCAGTCCGGCAATTTCCAGCTCAACGTGATGCTGCCGTTGATAGCGCACAACCTGCTGGAGTCGATCGGCATCCTTTCCAACGTCAGCACGCTGCTGGCCGACAAGGCCATCGCCGGCTTCAAGGTGAATACCGCGCGCGTGAAGGAAGCGCTGGACAAGAACCCCATCCTTGTCACCGCGCTCAACCCGGTGATCGGTTACGAGAAGGGCGCGGCGACGGCCAAGCAGGCCTACAAGGAGAAGCGGCCGATCATGGATGTGGCGCTGGAAACCACCGGGCTGTCGAAAGCAGAGCTGCAGAAGCTGCTGGATCCGATGGCGCTCACCAAGGGTGGCATCCATGGCGGGGGTGGTGGCGGGGGTTGAGTCCTCGTCTCGCCATGCTCTTGTGGGAGCGCACCCTGTGCGCGACAGCCCTGCGGCAAGGTACGTGCTACCTCCGTCGCGCACAGGGTGCGCTCCCACAGTTTTCTGCGAGCGTTATCGTGCGTCAGCGCTTCCCACTGCTCCTGCACTTGTCGACACTGCGGTCGGTCAACGCCTGCCCATAGGGCTTGAACGCTTCCAGCTGGCTCGCCAGTTCGTCTTGCACCGATTTCATTTCCGCGAGGTCGTCGCAGATCTTGGCTGCGGCCTGGCGCACACCCTCCGCCGCGGCATCCATCTTCTGGCGGGTTTCCTCGGTGCTTTCGGCGCCAGTCATCTTGCCTGCCACCGCGCCCAGTGCCTTGGTCGCCGTCTCCGCCCCGGCCTTGCCGGTGGCAACGGCGTCGTCGTGCATCTGCTTGCCGGCGGCGTTGTAGCGCTGCAGCAGCGCATGCTGCGCATCGTTCACGGCGACGTTTTGGCCGTCGATGGCCAGCTGTCCTTCCGGGCTCACCGTGGCGTTGGGCACACCGGGCGCCTTGATGGTGATGACGCCGTCATGCATCGTGAGGCGATGGTTGATGACGTCGGTGCCGCCGCCAAACACCTGGATATCGTCACCCGCGCCGCTGCAGGCGGTGGTCAGTACGGCCAGGGCGAGTACGCAGGGCAGATAGCGAAAAGACATGGCGGGACTCCTTGGCCGTGGAGAAGCAGCGGAAACGGTTCCGCCGGTATGGCCTGATCGTAGTCGCGTGGCCGGACGGGCCGCCTGTCCCTATCGTCATGGGGCTGGCCCGTGCGGCCTGCCCAAAAAAATGTCCCGCCTGCATTCCACGTCCTTGTGGAAGATGCAGGCGGGACACGACCGTCAGCCGTTGTCGCTACCCCGCCGGACATCCATGGCACGGATGGCGGTGAAACCCGGCGCGAGCGCCGGATGAGGCAGGATCAATCGGAGAACACGGCGACGCCCGGCTTGCCGTGCTCGTCGGTTTGCTTGCTGCAATCGTCGACGTCTTTCTGCGTCATCGTCGCGTAGGGCTGGAATGCCGGCATGGCGGCGGCCAGTTTCTGCTGCGAGGCGAGCAAGTCAGGCATGCGCTTGCACAACTGGACGACCGCCGCCTGGATCTTGTCGGTCTGCGGCTTGATGCTGGCGTCGATCTCCTTGTCGCTCTTGCCGCTAAGCACGCCGAGCATCGCCTGCTTGGCCACGTCCACGCCCATGGCGGCGCCGCTTGCGCCGATATCCATGCCGGCGCTGGCGATGCCGATGATCTGCTGGCGGTAATCCACCAGCAGGCCATGCTGCTCGGGCGTGGCATCGACCGGCTTGCCGGCGATCACCAGGCTGCCCTGCGGGGTGATGACGGCCTTCGGGCGGGTGTTGTCCGGATCGTGCGGGTGCTTGCCGGCATGGACGTTGGTGACGTCGATGTCCTGGGTGAGCAGTTCCTTCTTGCCCTGGTCGATGCCTTTCTGGATCTCGGCGCCGATGACCGACGGCGAGGTCTGCTGCTGAACTTCCTTCACGGCCTGCGCGACATCACTGTTGCTGTTGGAGCTGCTGCCGGACTGGCTGCAGGCGGTCAGCGGCAACAACAGCATCAGTGCAAGAGTGCGGCCGGCGATAGCGTTGGTCTTCATCGTATGTCCCCAGTCATATGTCCGCGGGCGAATGCAGTCGGAGGTCAGCTGTCGTCGCGAACCCGGCGGAACCAGATGGCGCCGGCGATCAGTGCCGCGCCCGCCGCCACGCCGATCCACAGGTTGGGCGAGGCGAGCAGGCCGTAGGTGTGGACGGGGGACAGCGCGCCCAGCGGGTTATTGTCCATGCCGTTCATGCCGTCGAAGCCGTGCATGTCGAACATCAGGGCGGAGCCCGGGAACACGCTGAGCAGCCCGCGCAGGACGATGTTGACCCAGAACCACTCCGTGGGCAGGTTGAACAGGCCCATGATGCCGAACCAGCTCACCAGCACGCCGAGCACCACCGGCACCGCCACCGCCCACAGGAAGGGCTTGCTGCGTGCACCGGACGAGCAGAGCATCAGCCAGCCGACGGCGGGCAGGGCCCACAGTGCATACAGCGGGATGTTGCTCACCAACGATGCGATGGCCCGCAACGGGTGGGAGAGGGTGAGCAGCTGCCATGCGTTGACGCCATGGAACGACAGCACGATAGCGAACAGCACCAGTTGCAGCAGTCCGCAGGCGATGCTTACCGCCACGGCGATCACCGGGGCAACGAGGGCCGCGCTGGCCACCTTCGACAGGACCGTGCTGGTGTTGGACACCGGCAGCGACTTCCAGAACAGCACGCTGCGGTCGCGGCGGTCGTCGTAGAGCGAGCCGAGGCAGTAGAACAGCACCACGATGCCCATGACGATGCCGATCAGGCCCATCGAGGAGATCATGGCGATATCGGCGGCTGCGCCGACCTGGGCCAGGTCACCGGCATCGGCGTGGCGCATCATCATGCCGATGTCGTTGCCGCCGATCTGTATGCCGTGGCGGGCTCTCAGCACTTCGGCCGTGATGATGGCCATGATGTTGAGGACCAGGAAAACGCTGCCGGTCACCACCGGGGCCCACAGGAAGCCGCCGCGGTGTTCCCAGAATTCGCGCTTGAGCAGCCAATAGAAGGTGTTGTTCATGCGTAGGTCCCCTTCATGGTGGCGACGAACAGGTCGCTGACGGTCGGCCGGCGTACTTCGCCCATGCTTTCCAGCGTGGCGCGGTCGGCGCCGTCGAACAGGAAGATGCTCTTGCCGAACACCTGCCGCTCATCCAGCGGCTTCATGCTGCGCGCGGTGGCCGCCTTGTCGGCGCTTACCATGACTTCGGCGAATCGCTCGCCCACGGTATCCATGTCGGTGTCCAGCACGATCTTGCCGTCGCGGATGAACATCAGGTCGGTGAGGATGTGTTCGATCTCCTCGACCTGGTGTGTGGTGACGATGATGGTCTTGTCCTCGTCGAAATAATCTTCCAGCAGGCTCTGGTAGAACTGCTTGCGGTAGAGGATATCCAGGCCCAGCGTGGGTTCGTCCAGCACCAGCAGGCGGGCGTCGATGGCCATCACCAGGGCCAGGTGCAACTGCACGATCATGCCCTTGGACATCTGCTTCACGCGCTGGTTGGGCGTGAGCTTGGTGCGTGCAAGGAAAGCCTCGCACTTGCTGCGGTTGAAGCGCGGGTGCACGTGGGCCACGAAATCGATGGCCTCGCTTACCCGGATCCAGCGGGGCAGCACCGCCACGTCGGCGATGAAGCACACCTGTTCCATCAGCTTGTCGCGCTGGGTGCGCGGGTCGAAGCCCAGCACGTTCAGCTCGCCCTTGAAGTCGGTCAGGCCGAGGATGGCCTTGAGCGCCGTGGTCTTGCCGGCGCCGTTGGGCCCGATCAGGCCCACGATGCGGCCGGACTCGATGCGGAAGCTGACGTCGTCCAGCGCTAGCGCATTCTTGTAGGCCTTGGTGAGGCCGTTGGCCGTCACGACCGCGTTCATGGTTGGCTCCCTTCCGGGCCGACCGGGCTTTCCGGCGCTTCGCGCAACAGTGTCTTCAGGTCCAACCCGAGGCGCTGCAGCCTGGCGTAGAGCGCGGGCCATTCTTCGCGAAGGAAGCGCTCGCGCTCGGACTTGAGCAGTGCCTCCCTGGCTCCATCGATGACGAACATGCCCAATCCCCTCCTTTTTTCCACCAGTTGATCGTCGACCAGTTCCTGGTACGCCTTGGACACGGTGAGCGGATTGATTTGGAAATCCGCTGCAACCTGGCGTACTGACGGCAGCGGGTCGCCCTCGTTCAAGGCGCCGTCCAGAATCATCGCCACCACGCGTTCGCGGAGCTGGCGGTAAATCGGGACGCTGTCGTTCCAGGTAATGGTCATACGGTTATTCCTTGCTGATACGGCCGAGCTTGGTGCTGCCAAACGAATAGTAGGGCATGGCCAGCTGGCTCCCGAGCTTCGCGCTGGCGCTCTCCGGAGCGAGCAGCGGCGAGACGGTCAGGGTGCCGACGGTGGCATCGGCCAACAGGGCGGCGGCGCGCAGGTCCTCGGCCGAGGGGTGGACCACCACCGGAGCCAGGTCGATGACCTTGACGCCGTTGATCTCACTGGCGGGGAGACTGTAGACGTTGGAGTGGATGGCGGCCAGGCCAGCCGTGGTGAACAGAGCGGCGGCGGTCAGAGCTAGCAGGTTGTTCGCTTTCATGGCGGGTCTCCTTTAGTGACCTCGTGGACCGGTGTTGTAGTGAACTATAACACCAGAATAGAAACCGTCAATAGGAACGTCTGAAATTCGCAACATGACTGATGGCCTATAAGCCTGAACGAGCCCCGGGGCAGGCCTGGGTCCGGGAGGTGGCGCTCATGTTCCCTGGCGGGGCTTGGCGGCGGCAGGGCTGGTCATCAGGTATCGCGGGTGACAGGCATCACGCCATGCCATCACCCCATGCCATCACCCCAGGCCATCACCCCACGCGCGCGCCCGGCGGCGTGCTTCAATGACGCATCCCATGCGGAAGGAATGCTCCATGGATGTCGGTCTGGCCGGACGCGTCGTTGTCGTCACCGGGGCAAGCAAGGGCATCGGCTTCGCCTGTGCGCTGGCGTTCGCGCGCGAAGGGGCGAAGGTGGTCGGCGTGTCGCGCGACCTGGCTCACCTGCATGCCGCGCAACATGACCTGCAGCGCGAAGGACTGCACCTGGAGGTCGCCGCCGCCGACCTGCGCGAGAGCGTGGCGGCGCAAATGGTGGCCGAATACATCGAGAACGAATTCGGGCCGATCGACGTGCTGGTGAACTGTGCCGGCGCGGCCCGCCGCACGCCGCCCGCCGAGCTTCACGCCGATGCCATGCACGCCGCGATGCAGGCGAAGTACTTCACCTATATGCACATGATCGACCCGGTGATCCGGCGCATGGCGGCGCGAGGCCACGGCAGCATCGTGAACGTGGTGGGGCAGGGCGGGCGACAGGCCAGTCCGCTGCATATCGCCGGCGGCGCGGCCAATGCGGCGTTGATGCTTGCCTCGGTGGGTTATGCCAAGGCGTATGCGGCCAAGGGCGTGCGCGTGAATGTGATCAACCCCGGCCTGACCCGCACCGGGCGCGTGCAGGAGGGGCTCGATGCGGAATCGCGGGCGAGCGGGCGTCCCGCCGAAGAGATCCTCGCGGGGCAGCTGGCCGAGATTCCCCTGGGGCGCATGGCCGATCCACACGAGGTCGCCAACGTCGCCTTGTTCCTTGCTTCGCCGCTGGCCAGCTACGTCACCGGCGCCGTGATTCCGATGGATGGCGGCAAGACCAGCGTGATCTGAGGCCCGCACGGCCGCCGCGATGCGCCGTGCGATACCAGGCGGCATTCGCATTTAGCTGCGTCGCGCCGCCTGCATGGGCTGTTGCCGGAAACGCACAGGGCATGGCAGTTCACATTCCTTTTATGCCGGTTTCTTTAATCGTTTCACGCGAGTGACGATGTTTGTTGCGCGGGTGCGTGAAGGGGCGAGCCGCCAGGTTTCACGCGCCGCGTCACTGCTTCACCGGAAGTCCGTCGGTACGTGACGTATCGCCACGGAGTGGAGAAGCATCATCGTCGGCAGGGGCATGAGCGTGGAGGCGCTGCAACAGCCCGGATGCGGCATGGCATGCGCCCGGGGTTTCCGCGGATCGTGTGGGTTCGTTGATCAAGGCAGGAACGCAGGACAACGGGATCCGCCGCGTGGGCTGCCCCGTCGACCGATGTTCCGCCGCTGACCCAAGGCAACCATTCCATGCGGCCATTTCGTCACGTCTGGTTGGGGCTGTTGATTGCGGGTTGTTGGATGGCGCTGGGCGCCCAGGCCGTGGCCGTCGAGGACGCGGCCCGCAATGCCGCGCCAGCCGCAACGCGGGGCCAGCCGGCATCCGCTGCGTCAGCGTCCGCCGTCGCCCATGACAATGAAGCCGCCGCGACGCCGGCCGGTGTCGCCCGCGACCTCACGCTGAAGCAGATGGGCGCTTACGGCTCCATCAAGTTGCGGGGACAGGATCCCAACGGCAGCTTGAATGTCTCCGTGCGCAACGACGAAGTGGTGACGGGCGCCAAGCTGCACCTGGTCTACACCTACTCGCCTTCGCTGATCTACTCGCTGTCACACCTGAAGGTGTTCCTCAACGGCGAAGTCGTCGCCACCTTGCCGATGGACAAGGAGACGGCGGGGCAGACCGTCAGCAGGGATGTCGCGCTGGATCCTCGCCTGTTTACCGACTTCAACCGCATCGGCCTGCAGATGATCGCGCACTACACGCTCGATCACTGCGAGGATCCGTATCACTCCTCCCTGTGGACGGATATCAGCCCCGATACATCGCTGACCCTGACCACGTCGCAGATCGGCCTGCCCAACAGCCTCGCGCTGTTGCCGGCACCGTTCTTCGACCGCCGCGACAACCGGCCGCTGGTGCTGCCCTTCGTGCTGCCCGCGCATGCGGATGCGCCGACCCTGCGCGCGGCCGGCGTGGTGTCGTCCTGGTTCGGCGCGCTCGCCGGCTGGCGTGGCGCACGCTTCCCGGTGGCCAATACGTCACCCGCCGATACGCATGCCATCGTCTTTGCGTTGCCCAACGCCATGCCGGAGGGCGTGAAGATCGACGAGATCAAAGGCCCCACGGTGATCGTGATGCCCAACCCGGCCAGCCCGCCGGAGTCCGGTCGCAAGCTGCTCGTGCTCGCCGGCCGCGACACGAAGGAGCTGCAGGACGCCGTCCATGCGCTGGTGCTCGGCCAGGTCGGCATGTCCGGTGACCAGGCCATCGTCAAATCGGTGGACCTCGGGCCCGAACGCCGCCCCTACGATGCGCCGAACTGGGCGCCTGTCGACCGGCAGGTGAGCTTCAAGGAGCTGGTGACCGATCCGGGGCAACTGGAGGCGTCCGGCTTCAACCCGCCCGCCATCCGCGTGGACGTGCGCTTGCCGCCCGACCTGTTCGCATGGGCGCGGCACAGCGTGCCGTTGAACGTGCACTACCGTTACACGGCGCCTTCCAACTACAACGACTCGGTGCTCAACATCGGCGTCAACGACCAGTTGTTGCGTTCGGTGCGCCTGCGTCCGGCCGATCCCTCAGGTGTCGAGCGCCAGTTCAACGTGCCGCTGTTGTCAGGCTCGGAGGCGCGTGGTGCGGAGGAGATCCGCGTGCCGGCGCTGCGCATCGGCAGCACCAACCAGTTCCAGTTCCAGTTCCACATGGATTCGCAGAAGACCGGGCTATGCGCCTCCGCGGCGCCCGACAGCACGCGCGCCGCGGTCGATCCGGATTCGACCATCGATTTCAGCCAGTTCGTGCACTACACGGCCATGCCGAACCTGGCGTTCTTCGCCACCAGCGGCTTCCCGTTCACCCGCATGGCCGACCTGGCCGACACCGCCGTGGTGATGTCCGACACGCCGGATGCGCACGAGCAGGAAGCCATGCTCACCATGCTGGGCCAGATGGGGCGCTGGAGCGGGCTGCCCGCATTGCGCATGTCGCTGGTGCCGGCCAGCGCGGTGGAATCCGTGCGTGGCCGCGACCTGCTGGTGATCGGCACCGGTACGGCGGGCGAGCTGATGGCCAAATGGGGCAAGGACCTGCCCATGCTGATTCAGCGCAGCGAGAACGAACTGTCGCTGCGCGAGCCGTCGGATCGCCTGCGGAGCAATGCACCGACCGGACGCGCGGCGATGAGCGTCAACGGACCCACGGCAGCCTTCGTGGCTTTCCAGTCACCTTATGCGAAGGGCAGGAGCGTGGTGGCGCTGGCGGCCAACACATCCGATCGCCTGGGCGACCTGACGGACGTGCTGGGCGATGACGCACGGGTGCACGAGGTAAGCGGCGACCTGGCCGTGGTGCGACAGAAGATCGTCGTGGGGCTCACCGTGGGTGACACGTATTACGTGGGGCACCTGCCGTGGTATGCGTGGCTGTGGGTGCATATTTCCAGGTACCCGGCGTTGATGGCCATTGCCGGCATCCTCGCGGGCCTGTTCGTGGCCTTGACGGTGTTCTGGGCATTGGGTCGGCTCGCCGCGCGTCGCCTGGAAAGGTGATCCATGCGACGCCGTTCGACGTCATTCCTGCGCGTGCTATGGGCCACTACCGCGATGCTCGCATCGTGTAGCGCGCTGGCGGCATCCTGCGCGTGGCCCGACTGGGATCAGTTCCGGCAGCACACCGTGAGCGCGAATGGCCGCGTGATCGACGCGAGCACGCCGGAGCAGGTCACCGTCTCCGAAGGGCAGGCCTACGCGCTGTTCTTCGCGCTGGTGGCCAATGACCGCGCCACCTTCGATCGCCTGCTCCACTGGACACAGAACAACCTCGCGCAGGGCGACCTGACCAAACACCTGCCCGCATGGCATTGGGGGCGCCGCGACACAAAGCCCGGCGATGCGGCGCCAAGCTGGGGCGTGCTGGACGGCAACCCCGCCTCCGACGCGGATATCTGGATCGCCTACACGCTGCTCGAAGCAGGGCGCCTGTGGCACGAGCGCAGCTATACCGCACTGGGCACCGTGATGGCGCGCGCCATCGTGGCGCAGGAAACCGCCGTGTTGCCGGGGCTGGGGCGCACCGTGCTGCCGGGGCCCGTGGGTTTTCATCCGCAGGATCACGTGTGGCGGCTCAACCCCAGCTATGTCCCGCTGCAGGTCATGCGCCGCATGGCCAGTGCATTGCCCGAGCAGAGCGAATGGAAGGCCATGCTGGATAGCTCGTCGACGCTGGTCACCGGCACCGCGCCGCACGGCTACTCGCCGGACTGGGTGATCTACACCAGCGGCAAGGGCTTTGGCCCGGACGACGCCACCAAGGCGGAGAGTGCGTACAACGCGATCCGCGTCTACCTGTGGGCCGGCATGCTGGCGCCGGATGCGCAAGGCCGCGCGTCCGTGCTCGATACCTTCAGGCCGCTCGCGGATTTCGTGGCGGCGCACGGTTTCCCGCCCGAGCGCGTGGACACGCAGACCGGCACGCCTGCAAGCAACGAAGGCAACGCGGGCTTTTCCGCCGCTGTGGCGCCGTATCTGGCGGCGCTGGGGCGCAGCGACCTGGCGCAGTCACAGGTGCAGCGCGCGCGCCGGCTCGCGGCGCAGTCGCCGCTGGGCTACTACAGCCAGGTGCTGGCGCTGTTCGGCCTTGGCTATCTCGACGGCTTGTATCGCTTCGATGCGGATGGCGCCGTCATTCCCGCCTGGACATCCACGTGCCCCGCGTCGCACTGAGCGATCTGTTCGCACCTGCCATCGTGCTGGTGATCGCCAGTAGCGCGATGCCGGCGATGGCGCAGTCCCATGCACCGGCGCCGAGCCCGCAGATGAAGCAGTTGCTGGATTCGGCGCGCGTGTGGCAATCCAAGAACCGGCCCGACATGGCGCGCGGCATCGTGGAAAAGGCCCTGCTCATCGATCCCACGCAGCCGGATGCGATGGCGATGATGGGACAGATCGAGTTGAGCTCCAACCGGCCCGTCGAGGCCGGCAAGTGGCTTCAACAGCTGCAGAAGCTCTACCCGACCTATCCGGCCACGCTGGCGCTGGCCGACCAGTACCGGCTGGCCACCACGGACAAGATGGCGCTCGCCCAGGCGCGGCTGGATGCACGCACGGGCAAATCCGCCGAGGCATGGGCAAAGATGCAGGCGCTGTTCCCGCGTGGCGCGCCCAGCGGGCCGATGGCCCGCGACTATTACCGCGCCATGGCGTCGGCGGGGCAGCGCGATCGTGCGCTGAACGAACTGCGCGAGCGCGTGCGGCAAAACCCCGACGACCTCGGCCTGGCCCTGATCCTGGCCGACATGCTGACGGACCGCGGCGACACGCGCATGGAAGGCCTGGACATCATCTATCGCATCTACCAGCGACCGGATGCCAACCGGCCAGAGGCGCTGGAGCTGTGGCGGCGCGCGCTCAACAGCGCCGGCGCGGACGATCCCGCTTATTACGTGTGGTACCAGCGCTACCTCAAGGAAGCCCCCGACGATGCCAGCGCCAGGGCCGCGCTCGCCGCGTTGGCGAAAAAGGGCGGCGCGACCTACGTGCCTCCTCCCAAGGGCGCGACCACCGCCGGCACGGCATCGAGTGCGGGCAAACCCTCACCGACGGCGCGGCAAGGTGCGGCGCTTGGCGAGCAAGGCCTGGCGAAACTGCGCGAAGGACGCCACGACGACGCACGCGCCCTGTTCGCACGCGCGCTGAAGCTGGACCCCGACAACGCCGGCAAGTGGCGCAGCCTGATGGCCACCGCCACGTTCTGGGGGACGCTGGCAAAGGCGCGCGCCGCCAACGAGCAGGGGCATCCTGCGCAGGGCGAAGCGCTGGCGCGCGACGCGCTGCGGCAGCAGCCCAACCAGGTCGATGCAAAGAAGGTGTTGGCGACCTCGCTGATGGCGCAGGAGAAATGGCCGGAAGCCGAAGCGCTGCTGCGCCCCATGGTGGACGCGAAGCCGCCGGATATCGATGCGCTGGAGATGCTCGCCAAAGTCTGGATCGCGACGAATCGCACCGGCGAGATCACGCCGCTGCTCGCGCAGGTGGAGCAGCGCTACCAAGGGGCCGGCGACGCGATGGTCAAACTGCGCGCGCAGCTGCTTTCCATCGAAGCCGATCAGCTCATTGCCGAAGGCAAGAGCGGCGCCGCCGTGCTGAAGCTGGAAGATGCCGTGCGCCTGCGGCCACAGGACGCCTGGCTGCGCTACACGCTGGCGCGCCAGTATCTGGATCTGGGGCTTCCCGCGCTGGGACGTTCGGTGATGGAGGATGGCGTGCGTTATGCCGCGACGCCGGACATGCGCTATGCCACCGCGCTCTATCTCAACGCGCTGGATGACGTCGATGGCGCCAGCGCGGTGCTGGCTGCTGTGCCAGAAGGGCAGCGCTCCCAGGGCATGCGCGAGCTGGCGGCGAACCTCAAGGCGCAGCGCGACCTGCGCGAGGCGCGGCAGCTGGAGGCCCAGGGACGACGGCAAGAGGCTGGGGCGTTGCTCGATCGCATCGCCATGAACGTGCGCAACGACCCACAGATGCTGGCCAGCGTCGGCCGCGAGTGGATCGCGCTGGGCGAACCGGACAAGGGCCTGGCACTGGTGCGCGACTGGCTCGATGCGCACCCGGATGATCCCGCCATCGGCGTGCGCCTGCGGTATGGCGAGCTGCTGGCCTCGGCCAATCGCGACGACGCATTGCGTTCGTGGATCGCCGATGCGCGTACGCGCCCTGGCGTTACCGCCGAACAGCAGGCGCTCTTCGACGATCAGCTGCTGCGCTTGTCGCTGCGCACCGCAGAGCGGCAGATCCAGGCCGGCGATCTCGCCGCTGCCGGTCGCACGCTGGACGCCGTGCCGGAGGCGGGCAAGAAGGACAAGCGCTGGTTGCTCACGCAAGCGGACCTTCGCGAGGCGCGTGGCGATTACCGTGGCGCGGAAGACGCCGCCCGCACGGTGCTGGTCGGTCATCCCGGCGACGCCGATGCGCGACTCACCATCGCGCGCATGGAAGAACGCATGGGGCATCGCCAGGCCGCGCAGGACATCATCGACCAGGTCCTGGCCGACACCGCGCCGGACGATGTCGATACCCGCCTGGCCATCGCCCGTCGCTACACCGCCATCGGGCGCAACGCGCAGGCGCGTGCGGTGGTCGATCCCTTGCGGCAGCAGTATCTGGGGCGGTCCGACGTCACCATGCAAGCCGGCCGCATCGCGCAATCGCAAGGGCATTACGACGACGCGGCGCAGCTTTATCGCAGCGCGTTGACGCAGGAGCAGGGCGAAGGCGATACGCCGAGCCCTGTCGATGGGCTGACCTCGGCGCAACGTGCCTTGCAGGGGCTGCAGGATCGCCGGCAAGGGCAGGTGGCTACCGCCGTCATCCAGTCCAACGAGTCGGGCAGCAGCGGCATGTCGCGGCTGGACGCGACGGAGATCCCCGTCTACCTGCGCATACCCGACGGCTACACCGGCCATTATTTCTTCCATGCGGACACCGTGCTGCTCCATGCGGGCACCTTGCCGGCGGACCAGTTCGATCCCGCCTACAAGTTCGGCAAGATCGCCGCGCTCGGCAATGCCGGGCTGCATCCCGTGGACCAGACTGACAAGGGCGTGGCGCTGGCGGCGGGCTATGACTTCAACGGCGCGAACCATACCTGGCGCGCCGACATCGGCACCTCGCCGGTGGGCTTCACGGTCAGCAACATCCTGGGTGGCTTGCTCTACCGGCATGATTTCTACAGTTCATCGCTCACGCTGGACGTATCGCGCCGGCCCGTGACCAGCAGCCTTGTGTCGTATGCGGGCGCGCGCGATCCGGCCACCGGCGAAAGCTGGGGCGGCGTGGTGCGTAGCGGCGTCACGGTGCGCGGCGCGCAGGACTGGGGGCGCAGCACGCTGTTCGCCTCGGTCGGCTTTGGCGTGCTCACCGGCAAGAACACCGAAACCAATCACGAGTTCAAGGTGCGCAGCGGCGTCGACCTGCCGGTGTATGTCAGTACCGACCAGCGCTTTTCCAGCGGCCTGGTGGTGAACTACTGGAGCTACTCGAACAACCAGCACTTCTACACGTTCGGCAACGGCGGCTACTACAGCCCGGGGAAGTACGTTTCCGTCTCCATTCCGCTGGATTGGACCGGCCGCTACAAGCGCTGGGCCTGGGAGCTGGAAGCCTCGGTGGGTAACTCGTGGACGCGCGAGGACAGCGCGCCGTACTTCCCCACGCGCCCGGACCTGCAGGCACAAGCCGTTGCCCGCATGGCCGCGGCGGGTCTCGGCTCGCCGTATTTCGGCACCGGTACCGGCGGCGGCTTCAGCTACACCGTGGCGGGCGCGCTGGAATACCGGCTCACGCCGCACTGGGTGATCGGCTCGCGCTTCAAGCTCGACCGTTCACGCGACTACGCACCCAACCTTGGCACGATCTATCTGCGCTACTTCTTTGACCGGCAGCGATTGCCGGTGCCGTACCCGCCTGATCCGGTCAAGCCGTACTCCGCGTACTGAACCGGCACACTGAAACCCTGGGACGAGAGCCGTGGCGAACCTTCCTCCACAACCTTCCGAATCGACCGACCGCGCCGCGTCGCGGGCGCGCCTGCGGCTGAACCAGTCGCTGGCCATCGAAGGGTTGCCCTCGTCGCTGTCGGCGCTGGCCACGGGGTGCGTCTATGCGGTGTACGCCAGCCGCTCGCCCGCGCGCGATGCGCTGTACTGGAAGACCGCCGCCAACGCCTTGCTCACGCCGGTGACGGTGCTCTCCACGCGTTCCGCCGCCGACATCACCTACGCCCTGCGCCAGCAAGGCGTGGATATCGACCAGGCAGGCGCGGTGCACCCACGCTCCAACGTCTGCTCGCTGCGCTTGTCGCCCAACCGCGACGGCTGCGACGTGCTGATGGAAGCGCTGCAATCGCTGTCCGAGCAATGCGCCGCCCCGGCCAGTCAGTTCCTGCTCGAAGGCGTGGCGGCGTGTTTCGCCTGGCATGACCGCGCCGCGCTGATCCGCCAGGGTGCCGCGCTTGCCGGCTGGTGTGCGCAGACGCGCCACACGGTGCTGCTGGTCATGCTGCCGCCTTTGGTCGAGGAAAGCGGCGACTTCCGTCCGCTCACCGACTTCCAGATCCAGTTCGCCGGGGCTGCGCAGCTGGTGCACGAGCAGGGCGAGTTCCGTTGGGAGGTTGCCTTCTGGCGCGACAACTACGGCGCCTTGTCGGCCAGCGAATCCATTCCGTTGCGCTTCTCCGCCACCGATCACCGGTTGGTCGCGATGATGGACGGTGATCGGGAAAACGGCGAAGGCATCGGCATGCTCGCGCCCGACGAGTCGGTGGTGATGGTGTCGCACGATGCCGTGGCCCACGAACGCGCGATGCCCAAGTCGTGGCAGGTGCTGGCCGACAACGAGGCGCTGGTGATGGCCGCGAGCCGCACCGTGGCCGCCACGGTGATCCTGCATTACGGCATCAACGAAAGCCTGGCGACGCTGGCCAAGCAGGTGAACTTCCTGCGCCGTCAGTGCGGCAAGGCACTGAAGATCCTCATCCGCGAAGACAACGTCAGCATCCGCTACGAACTGCTGATGCTCACGCTGGGCGCCAACGCCATCCTGCCGCGCAACATGCCGATGGCGCAGGTGGAGATTGCCGTGGATGGCGTGCAGGGGCAGTTGTTCTCGCGCCCGGTGCCGGACGATTACCGCAGCGCGCTCTCCGCCGCCATGCGCGATACCACCACGGGCTATGTGCCGCCCCGGCGTTTCATCGAACTGGTGCGCGAGGCGGTGGAGCGCAGCCGGCCGATCCGGCTGCCCAATGTGCTGCTGCGCCTGCCGCTGGAACATGACGTGGCGGGCATCGATGCGCTCAAGGCATGCCACATCCGCCGCGCCGGCGACCTGTGCACGGCCAGCGGCGACAGCCTTTACCTGTTCTTCTTCGCCTGCCACGTGGACAACGCCAGCAAGGCGATGGAGCGGGTGTTCGATATTCCCTTGTCCGACCTGTTCCGCGGCGAGCTGCGCAGCGGCGACCGCGATACGATCTTCGCCGCGCTCGACGAACTCGACGACGAGATCGCCGAGCTGCCGCCACCCGATTACACCGGACTGATCGAACCGGTGGACCCGATGGCGCCGGAAGCCGCCGAGCCGGCCATCGACGCGCCCGGACCACATGCGGCTGACGATGACACGGCAGAGGACCTGTCCATACTTGGCAAGCCTGCGGCCCCGCCGGGCGAGGCCGCCAGGGCACCGCGCACGGCGCACCCGGCGTCGCTGCCCCTGAAGGCGCGGGGGTGAGGCGGCCATGAACACCTTCATCAACTTCTTCATCTGGGGATTGATCATCGCGGCGCCGCTGTGGTGGTTGTGGTGGCGATTCCGCCTGGGCTACTGGCTGGCGCGTTCGCGCTCGCTGTTCCGCCGCCGTGCCGTGCAGTTGCCGTCCCAGCTCGAAGGGTTGGTCATCCGCGGCAAGCGCGTGGGCAGCCCGGGGAGGAAGGCATGAAGACCATCGCCATCGTTTCCTCCGTCGGCGGCGCGGGACGCACAATGCTCACCGCCTCACTGGCGGGCCTGCTGATGGCGCGCAAGCATCCCGCACTTGCGGTGGAGTGCGATCCGCGCAACGTGCTCACGTTCTATTGCGGCTGGCGCACGCCCGCACGGCAAGGACTGGTGTCGCACATCCTCGGGCCAGCCGACGACTGGAGTGACGCGGCCCTGCAGACCGACGACGGTGTGTTGTGGCTGCCGTGGGGCGGGGCGCGCGACGATGGGCGAGGGCCGGAGGGTGAGACTTCCGTCGCTGTCGCGGCGGCCCTGTACAGACAACCGGCCTGGTTGCGTGACCTGCTGACCCGCATCGACCTGCCGGGGCACGGCGTGGCCCTGGTCGATACACCGGCCTGGCCATCGGTGCATGCGACGCAAGCCATGGCCGCCGCCGACCTGGTGCTGGTGGTACTGCCACCCACGCCGCTGGCCTGCGCCACGCTGCCGCGCCTGCGCAGCGAACTGAAGGCGCTGGGCAAGCAGGCCGTCTATGTGGCCAATGCGGTATCGCCGGCATCGCGGCTGCACACCGACATCCTCGCGCTGCTGCGCGACACGCTGGGCGCGGAGCTATCGGCCTATCGCGTGCATGCGGATGCGGGCATTCCCGAATCGCTGGCGCGCAACGAGAGCTTCGTGCAGAGCTCGCCGCATTCGCAGGCGGCCCACGACATGCAGGGCCTTGCCACCTGGTTGTCGAACTGGATCCGTACCGCGTCGCCATCGCTCGCGTCCGCACGTGGAGGCAACGCATGAACCGGCTGGCGCCCGCGTCCTGGCGGTCACGCCTGCGGCCGCTGCTGGCGCAGCAGCTTGGTGTGAACTCCGATGCGGATCGCGGCATGTGGCTACTGCGACTGGTGTTCCGCGCGCCGCCCCCGGGGCAGCGCGACTGGCCGGCGCACGGGGTGAAGCGGCTGAGCCAGTATCTTCGCCTCGCGCTTGCGGTGGGGCACGACGAAGGCGCCGCGACCTGGCTCAAGCGCCTGTTTTTCCGCCCGCGTCGCCGACGCGTGCATCTGGCCGCGAACCTGCGCAGCGTGCGCCACCAGCGCGGCACGCGTCGACGTTCGATGCTGCTGGGGCGCATCGGCCAATGGCTGGCGCCGGTGCACGGCGTCATGAACCGGGCAGGGCAGGCCGTGTCTTCCCGATTGCCTGGCGTGCCCTGGGCGCGTATCAGCGAACGGGTGAACCACTGGTCGTCCGGACTGGACCGCGTCCCGCACCTGAAGCAGGTCATCCTGTTGCTGGCCTTCCTGGTGGCCGTCGCCTTCTGGACGACGCCCCTGCCCATCGAGGCCCAGTTCCGCCTGTTCATCCTGGTGTGCGCGGTGATGATCGTGGCCCGGCGCATTCCGGGCCGATGGCCGACCATGCTGATGGTGTCGCTGTCGATCCTGATGACGGGGCGCTACATGTGGTGGCGCATCACGCAGACGCTCCATTTCGCCGCGCCGATCGAGGCCATCTTCGGCTACATCCTGTTCGCGGCGGAGATCTACACCTGGATCGTGCTGTTCTTCGGCTACATCCAGACGGCATGGCCGCTGAACCGGCAGCCCAAGCCGCTGCCGGAAGACACCGACAGCTGGCCCACGGTGGACGTCTATATCCCGACCTACAACGAGCCGTTGTCGGTGGTGAGCCCGGCGGTGCTGGCCGCCAAGAGCATGGACTGGCCGCGCGACAAGCTGCGCGTCTACCTGCTGGACGACGGCAGCCGCGAGGAATTCAACCGCTTCGCCAACGAGGTGGGCGTGGGCTATATCACGCGTGAGGAACACCGTTTCGCCAAGGCCGGCAACATCAATCACGCCTTGTCGATGACCAGCGGCGAGTTCGTCGCCATCTTCGATTGCGACCATATTCCGACCCGCTCCTTCCTGCAGACCACGATGGGTGAGTTCATCGCCGATCCCAAGTGCGCGATGGTGCAGACGCCCCACCATTTCTTCTCGCCGGATCCGTTCGAGCGCAACTACGACACCTTCCTGCGCGTCCCCAACGAGGGCAGCCTGTTCTATGGCCTGATCCAGGACGGCAACGATTTCTGGAACGCTACCTTCTTCTGCGGCTCCTGCGCGGTGATCCGGCGCGCGCCGCTGATGGAAGTGGGCGGCATTGCCGTGGAAACCGTGACCGAGGATGCGCATACCTCGCTGAAGATCCACCGCCGTGGCTACCGCACCGCCTACCTGCGCATCGTGCAGGCCGCGGGCCTGGCCACCGAGAGCCTGTCGGGCCACATCGGCCAGCGCATCCGCTGGGCGCGCGGCATGTCGCAGATCTTCCGCATCGACAACCCGTGGCTGCGCAAGGGCCTCACCTTCTTCCAGCGCATCTGCTACAGCAACGCGATGCTGCATTTTTTCTACGGCATTCCGCGCCTGATCTTTCTTTCCATGCCGTGCGCTTTCCTGTTCTTTGGCCTGCACGTGTTCGGTGCGGATGCCATTTCAGTGATGGCTTACGTGTTCCCCTACCTGTTCGTGTCGGGACTGGCCAATTCACGCATCCAGGGCCAGTACCGCCATTCCTTCTGGGCGGAGGTCTACGAATCGGTGTTGGCCTGGTACACCGTGCTGCCCACCACCATCGCCTTCATCAACCCCAGCAAGGGCAAGTTCAACGTCACGGCCAAGGGCGGCCTGATCGAGCAGGAGTACCTGGACTGGGCCACCTCCAAGCCCTACGTGTGGCTGCTGGCGATCAACCTGGCCGGCCTGGTGGCGGGGCTGGTGCGCATTTTCACCGTGCAGCGCGACGAGCCGGTCACGGTGCTGATGAACATGGTGTGGTCGCTGTTCAACGTGGCCATGCTGGGCGCGGCGGTGGGCGTGGCGAAGGAAGCGAAGCAGGTGCGTGTTTCCCACCACGTGCCATTGCGCGTGCCGGCCACGCTGGTGCTCGCGGACGGCAAGACCATCGCCTGCCACACGGAGAATTATTCGACGGGCGGCCTGGGCATCGTGCTTCCGGCGGAGCTGGCGCTGGAACGGGGCGAGGGGCTTGGCGTGGCCTTGTCGCGCGGCGATACGGACTACTACTTTCCCGCGGTGGTGGCGCGTTACAGCGGCCTGCACCTTGGCCTCAAGTTCGAGGAATGGTCGTACGAGAACGAAACCCAGTTGATCCAGTGCACCTTCGGCCGCGCCGATGCATGGGTTCGCTGGGAAGAGGAACTGGTGCCCGACGCCCCCTTGCACAGCTTCGTGGAGGTGATCGAGATGGGCTACCAGGGCGTGCTGCGGCTGTTCGATGCCTGCCTGGATGCCGCGGAAGCCGTCGTGGTGCGCAAACCGCGCCAGCCGGGTCAATGAGGTAACGCATGGGATTCTGGAACCTCTACTTCATCGCGGTGCTCTACCTGGCCTGGGCGGGCGACATCCAGCCGGTCTGGTGGCTCAACCTGCTGTTCGCGCTGGCCTTGCTGGTACCGCTGCACAAGCGCTGGCAGAGCGTGACGCGGCAGGTGCTGGCCGTGCTCGCGGGCGGTGCCTTGCTCTATTACCAGTCGAACCTGCCGCCATTCGCGTATGTGCTCAGGCAGATCCCCGGGCTGGCCTCGTTCTCGCCCGGCTACATGATGGAGCTGTTGCGGCGCGTGTTCCGGCCGGCCATGGTGTACATCCCCATTCTTGTCGCGGTGATCTACGCCATCGTCAACCGCTGGGTGCGCGTGACCACCTTCGTGTTGCTGGCACTGGTGATTTTCCCGTTGTGGCAGGGCATGGGCACGCTGATCGCCCGGTCCGGCCAGCCGCAGGGCTACGCGGCCAATCCGCGTGCCGACGCGAGCATCGTCAACGCGGGCGCCGAGGGCTCCACCGGGAGCTACGACGAGCAGCTGGCCGCGTTCCATCATGCGGAGAAGAGCCGCCGCGTGGCGTTCTTCCCGCAGAGTGCGGACAAGGATGCGCAGTTCGACATCATCGTCATCCACGTCTGTTCGCTGTCGTGGGACGATCTGGATGTCGCCAACATGCGCGACAACCCGCTGTTCGACAAGTTCGACTACGTGTTCAAGAACTTCAGCAGCGCGGCGAGCTACAGCGGGCCGGCGGCCATCCGCCTGTTGCGCGCGTCCTGCGGGCAGCAGGCCCACCAGGAGTTGTACAGTGCCGATGCCGCGGACTGCCATGTGTTTGCCGACCTTGCCGCGGCCGGCTACGACGTGCAGTTCATGATGAACCACAACGGCCGGTTCGATGACTTCGTCGGCCTGATCCAGCGCGAGATCGGCCGTCCCGGCATCCAGCCGCAGTCGGTCGATGGCCTGCCACCTTTCATGAGGGAGTTCGATGGCTCCCAGCTCGTCAACGATTACGACGCGCTGGCCCGGTGGTACCAGCAGCAGGCCGCCAAGGGTGGCGGCCCGGTCGCGCTGTACTACAACACGGTGACGATGCACGACGGCAATCGCCTGCCAGGCAACAACCTCACCAGCCTGCAGTCCTACCCCATCCGCCTGACGCGGCTGCTCAACGACATCGACCGCTTCACCGAAGTGATCGCCAGTTCCGGCCGCAAGGCAGTGGTGATCTTCGTGCCCGAGCACGGCGCCGCGTTGCGCGGCGACGCGGGACAGATCGCCGGCCTGCGCGAAGTTCCCTCGCCGCACATCATCCATGTTCCCGTGGGCGTGCGGCTGATCGGCCTGCCGGCGGACAAGGCGCCTTCGGGACATGCCGTTGCCATCGATACGCCCACCAGCTACCTCGCGCTGGCGCAGCTGGTGTCGAACCTGGTGGCCAACAGTCCTTTCAAGACCCATGCGCCAGCGCTGGACCAGTACGCGCGCGACCTGCCGCAGACGCGGCTGGTGGGCGAGAACGACACCACGGTCACCCTGGGCACGGCCAATGGCTACGTGATCCACACCCCCGACGGCGTGTGGATGGAGGGCAAGTGATGAACGCACCGCAGGACGCCAACCCCAGCCTGTCGCCCAGCGACATCGAAACCTACGCGAGCTACGTGCCCGGCATGGATGCGGCACGCTACTACGACAGCCAGGCGGCGGACCTGCAGGCGGCGGCGCGCAGGCGCTGGCCGCTGCTGGCCGATGTGCTGTATCCGCACGACGCAGGCCCCGGGCGCCAGGAATGACTCAGGCTGTCGGGGCGGCCTCGGTGCGGTCGCGGCCGTTCTGCTTGGCGCGGTAGAGCAGGGCGTCGGCCTCGCGGAACAGGGCTTCCATGTCGATCTCCTTGCCCGCCTCGCGGCGTGCGCAGGCAAGGCCGATGCTGACGGTGAAGCCAAAGGACTGGCCATCGGTCGCCACTACTGTCTCGTCGTGCAGGCGCAGCCGGAGGCGCTCTGCCAGTGCATGGGCCACTTCCGGCGACTGCACGCGCAGGAGGATGACGAATTCCTCGCCGCCGAAACGCGCGACGATGTCATCGGCACGCACGGTATCGCGGCACACGGCCGCCAGCATCACCAGCGCCTTGTCGCCGCTTTCGTGGCCGTAGGTGTCGTTCACGCGCTTGAAGCGGTCGATGTCCAGCATCATCAGCGCGATCACCGAATCGCTTCCGCGCTGGTCGGCCAGCAGCACGCGGGCGCGACTCTCCAGTGCGCGGCGATTGAGCAGGCCGGTGAGGGCATCGGTTTCGGCCATGGTCTGCAATTCATCGATCAGGCGCTGCCGTTCCAGCTCCAATTGCACGCGCTTGGCGTCGTTCTGCTTGAGCACGTTCAGCGCACTGAACAGCTCCTGCATTTCGTTGCCGTAGTGTTCGCGGGGAAGCTCGGCCGTGGCATCGCCCGAAGCTATGGCAAGGATGAACCGCCGTGCCTCGGCGACGGGCTGGATGATCCTCTCGCGGAACCGCCAGATGATGAGCAGCAACATCGCGGTCAACACCGCGGCGAGGGTGCCGCTGGCGATCAGGTAGATAACGTGCCGGCGCAGGCTGCCGTCGATGGTCTTGCCCGCCAGCACCAGCGCGTCGTCCCGAAACTGGTTGATCGGCGTGATGTAGGCCCCGTAGGTTTCGGTGAGCTCGATGGGTGACTCGGGCAAGCCATCCGGGTGGCCGACCTGCTGCCGTACACGCTCGAGCATGGCAAGGGCATCGCCGAAGTAGCGCTGGTCGAGCTCGGCGTAGTCGGCCTGGAGCCTCGACGGCAGCACCCGGATGCTGGGCTGCAGCAGCGAACGCAGTTGCTCGATCCTGCCCAGCGTGCGCGCGATGCCGAAGAGTTCCTTGTCGCTCAAGGCGCGTCGCGACACGATCGCCGGGCCAAATTGCGACACGATCATCCCGGCCTGTTCGCGCAGCAGGCCCGACAAGCGCGCAACCAGGAGATAGCTCTGCACGTCGGCGTTCTGGCGAACCACACCGAGGGCGCCGATTTCGGCAATCGACGACAGGCGGGGTATCACGCTCGACAGGCGGGCGAACCCGTCGAGCAGCGCTTCGTCGGTACGCGGCTTGTGGATGATGGCATCCAGGTTCTCGCGCGCCGCCACCAGCTGCTCGTGCGCGTGCTCCCAGGCCGGCATGTGCGCGGCGCAGTTGCCGCATTCGGGGTCGCGCAGGGCCGCCTCCAGCGCGAGCATGCGCGCATCGGTGGCCTGTCGCGCGGTCTTCAGGGCAAGCACCCACGGCTGCGGCTCGGGTTCCCCCAGTACCGACACGGCGTAGGTTGGGCGGCGTTCGCTGGACACGTCGGCCATGGCGCCCAGCGCGGCACTCAGTACGTTGAATTCCTTCTTCGCCTCGCGGGCATCCCGGTAGCCCTTCCACTGCATGGCGAACAGGGCCAGCACCAGCGCCACCACCAGCAGGTAGAGCATGGCGGCGAAATAACGGAAGCGGCGGTTGATCGATTCGCTTGGTGGCAGCGTGGAGGGCATGCGTTCCTGTCGTCCGGAAGAAAGTGATCCACCGCCGCGGCTTCGCCCACGACAGCCCGTGACGGACGCGGATGCTTGCCTGCCCCGGCGCCAGTCCCCCTGTTCCCGGCGCACAGTGTCGGTGGCTCCCCGTGATGGCTCCGTGGGTGGCAAGCCATCCACGTGCGTGAAGGATTTTTGACATCGTTCCCGCCTGTCGGCCCTCGTCCGCCGGGCGCATCGAGCGGTAGCGCTCCGCGGTGGAACTTCCTCCCCGGCTTGCCGGTCGCAAGGATGGGCGCTTGTCCGGGCCTCATCTGTCTTGTCGAATCACACCGGGGAGAGGGTCATGTTTCCTTCTGGACGTCCGTTTGTGCTCGTGGGCATGGGGTTTGTGGCCGGTCTGGCGGTTTCCGCCGGCATCGTCACGGCGGCAGTGGCACCGCCGGTCATCGTGCCTTCCGGGCACGCCTATACGGTTTCCATTGATGAGGTAAGGCAGAACTTCGTCTGGAGCGAAACCATCGAGGGCGCCTACAAGCGCGTCGTGACCACGTCCGACGGCACCGTCCATGAGATCACCTTGCGGCCGGTGAACAAGGATGGCCGCGAGCTGGTGGAATTGACCGACCAGTCCAGGGACGGTTTGCAGCACAGCTACATGGGCCCCAACGGCACCACCACCGATGGGAGCCTGATGGTCAACGTCAAGGATCTCGCCGAACTTCAGGCACTCATGAAAACAGGCGCATCAACCGCACGCTGATCACCGCCGTGGTGACTGGCGCCATCGTGGCGCTGGCCGGCTGGTAACGCCGGCAACAACCCGTGGACCTTGTCGCGCCTGCGCTCGGCCCGGCGCTTAAGGGTGCGGCATGGTCGCCAGCAAGGCTTTCAGGTTCTGCGGCACGACGCGGATAAGTCCACCGCGCGGGCTGTCGATGTCCGCGATGAGCATGAAGGACACCGCGACCACCAGCGGCAGCACCATCATCAGGCCCGTTCCCGATGCGGGGCGGCGCGAACCCACGCCCACCAGCAGGTTACAGCCGAGCGCGATGGCACCCATCAGAAGCCAGGCAGCGGGAGGAATGCGATTCCACCATGCGGCCTGCGTATAGCCTTCCGAATTCAGCACATCGTTCATGCCCGACACCACCAGGGCGGTGATGGGAGTGGGTTGCTGGCTGGCGGGCAGGGTCACCGCGCTCCACAGGCTGGCCTGCAGGGCGTTCTTGCGCGAGGTGATATCCGGCAGCAGGCTGCGATCGGTGGTTTCGTAGAACTTGATGCGATGTTCGAGGTAGCCGGCCAGCATGGGACGCAGCCTGGAAGCGTCCTCCGGCGGCAGCAGGTCCAGGCGCACGTATTCCGTGCCAATGGCGTTCGCTTCCGCCTCTTCGTAATTCTTGCGCTGGTCGTACCGGCTGATGGCCATGGAAAAGCTGAAGCCGATGATCAGCCCGAGCAGGGTCAGGGTGGCGCCTTGCACCACGTTGAACGTGTCGCGCTCCGACTCGCTGGGTGGACGCCGCCGGCCCCACAAGGCACCCAGGCGTCCCGCGATCCACATGCCGACCAGGGAGATGACGAATACCACGAGCGGGTGGTTGAACGTGAAGCTCATGCGCTGCTCCTTGCACGAATGGCATCGACCGGAGGCGACACTGTAGAGGTTTCACGATTCGGAAGTGAAGCAGGGCGCGCCGCTTGAGGTGGAGTCAAAACAAATCGGCCGGAAATCAGGGCGACACGCGCATGTTGTTCAGGCCGGCGCGCGGCGCAGGCAACGGCGTCATGGCACGCGATCACCCCATGGCTCGCCACATGAACAGCAGTGCTCGATGAACCAGTCACGCCCATGGCGTCTCAGCCGATAAGTAGAACTACCTATCTCGATGCTGAAGTCGCGTCGCGGCATGGCTGTTCAATCACGACACTTTCGGGCGAAGAACGACTAGCCTTGGGTGCGCTGCCCTCATTGAATCATCGGCGGCAACCTGAATATCCAGGGTCCTCTTTGGGTGACAAGGTTGCGTGGGTGACAACATCATCCGCGTGGCCATGTCGTGTCCTGACAGGATCGATGGTGTCTGACGATCGACGCGACCCCTCGGGCACTCCGCAGGGTGGAAGACGAATCAACATCGGTGCCTGGGCGTGAGATGGGGGTAGCTGCCTCGGCGACATTACGGATCTTCACGTGACAAGAGCGCCGTCATGAAAAACCTCATCAAGCGAATCCCCGTCATCGGCCCCGTTGCCCGCGATGTGTACCGGCGATGGCTCAATCCCCCCAAGCCCTTCCACGGTTCAGAGCATTACTGGATCACGCGATACCGCGAAGGCGGCAATTCCGGCGCGGGTTCGTACCATCGGCTCGCTGAATTCAAGGCGGACGTGCTCAACGACTTCGTTGAACACCATGGCATCCGTGACGTGATCGAGTTCGGTTGCGGCGATGGCAACCAGCTGACGCTGGCGCGTTATCCGTCCTATCTCGGCCTGGACGTCAGCCCGCATGCTGTCGATGCCTGCACCCGTCGCTTCGCCCGGGACGCCGGCAAATCGTTCATGCTGGTGCGCGACTACACCGGCCAGACCGCCCAGCTCGTGCTGTCGCTGGATGTGATCTACCACCTGACCGAGGACGAGGTGTACGAAACGTA
This sequence comes from Dyella japonica A8, assembly GCF_000725385.1. NCBI lineage: Bacteria > Pseudomonadati > Pseudomonadota > Gammaproteobacteria > Lysobacterales > Rhodanobacteraceae > Dyella > Dyella japonica. Next base: position 2,660,594 of record NZ_CP008884.1, read on the forward strand.
CATGCAGACCTTGTTCGGTGCGGCGCAGGACTATGTCGTGATCTATTCGTCCGACCGGGACGAGCCGCACACGCCGAGCGCGCATGTGCGCCATCGCCAGTTCAGCCACTGGGTGCGTGCGAACGCGCCGGGATGGCGGTTGCTGCGGCACATACCCAATCGCCATCCCTATACCGGGGACAACGACACGGGTTCGCTCGCCGACTTCTATATCTACGGCAAGGGTCACCTGACCTGAAAGGCCGTCGTACCGTGGTGAGGTGGCGGGGGCGCCCGCCACCGTGTCAGCTGTCTCGCCTGGCCATGGCCAAGCGAGGCGACGTGGCGCTCAGAGCGGGTAGCGCACCGCCAGGTTCATGCTGTTGTTCCAGTAGCCGGAGCCGCCGCCGCTGGCAGATGCCGTTGAACTGCGGCCCAGCTGCAACTCCAGGCGCCCGTTGCCCGGCAAGCGGCCACTGAGCGAGACGCCGACGGTGTAGGCACTGGCTCCCGCGCCATCGACCTCCTGGCGCCCGACGGACGCCACGCCGCGTACCTTCCAGTCCTGGTTGATGCTGTACACACCCACCAGGCCAATCTGCGCGGTACGGTACTGGGCGGGGTTGAAGTAGACACCGCGGCTGGGAAGGCTGCTGTTGAAGATGCGCGCGGAGAACTCCGCACCGATGGCGCCGCGGGTTCCCGGTATGTCGTAGGGGCTCAACAGAACGCGCAGCGTGCCACCATCGCGGTGGTTGCCGTCGCTGAAGTTCTGGCGGTAGTACGTCGGCAGGACATACCAGCGGGCCGCGGGCCGGAAGCTCACGCCCACGCTGTAGATGTTGTAGATCAAACGGTCGGCAACCGCCGTATCCGTGGGAATGGGGGCACGTTCCGCGCCAGTGGAGAGACTGAAGCTGTCGCTGGGCTGCAAGGTCCACCGCGCGGTGCCCTGCAGGTAATGCCAGCTGCCGCTGCGGCCGGGGCCCAGATCGAGATCGACGACGTTGCTTTCGCCGATGCGCAGCTGACCCAACAGCGACAGATCGTCGAGATGATGCACCGCCACGCCGTCATCCACGCGCGTGGTGCCCGCCGCCACGCCCCAGCGCTGCGACCAGTCGCCGCTGGAGGAGGGTGCGAAGCGGTAGGCTGCTCCGAGGTGCAACGTATCGAGGCCATCGCTGTCGTGGCTGTAGCCGAAGTCGCCCTCGAGCTGGGGGGCCTGCGCGAAGTGGATATCGTCCTTGAGCAATTGATATTGCGTGCCCAGGTAACCCTGCTGCGGCGGTGTTTCCAGGTCCAGATAGTTCGCGCCCAGGTCCTGCCAGCCCAGTGCCTGCGTTGCCCGCATCAGTTCAACGGTGGGCCGGATCTGGCCTTTCGCAAACGGCTCCACCAATGCGTAGGCCTTGCGTGGATAGTCCTGCGCGTTGAGCGCCTGCGCGAGCCCCGTGTCGGCCGCCTGTTGCGCCTGGGTGTCGTCGGTCAGGTCGTGCGCTGCGCGAAAGGCAGACGCCGCTCCTGGATACGCACCCAGCCACAGCGAGGATTGGCCAAGCCCCATGGAGGCCGCGTAGCGGTCTTCGCGAGCCCCGCCGGGCTGCGCCAGCGCCGCCTCGAACAGCTCGCGCGCCTTCGCCGGCTGCCCTGCGGAAAGTGCCGCACGGCCGGCCTGGATATCATTCGCCATCGACGGCAGGTCGGCGTGTGCCACCGGCGGCACCAGCAATGCAAGCCACAGCAGCCGCCTGTTCATTTCGTACCCCAGCGCTTGCGCAGCCTGAGCAGTTCGGCGGCGTAGCCCATCACGCAACCCGGTTGCAGCACGATGCCGTAGAACAGCGTGTACAGCAGGAAGCCCAGCGGGTTGCGCCGTACCTTGAGCTCCTGCTCATGGAACATGCGCGACTGGATCAGGTACATCAGGCCGTTCACCAGGAATGCCATGGGAAGTACCAGCAGCGTCATGGGGCCAGCCAGCCAGTAGACACCGAAGCACGCAAGCAGCAGGCCCGGGATGAACACCAGCGTGTAGACCAGGTCCATGTAGGGAAACAGCAAATTCCACCAGATGAACAAGGTGCTCATGCGACGCTGCAGCAGCAGTTCACCATGCGCCTTGAACGCTTCGATAAGCCCCCGCGACCAGCGTTGCCGTTGCCGCACAAATTGATGGAACGTCGTCGGCGCATTGGTGAAGGTGATGGCGTCCTCGCAATAGCCCACGCGATGACCTTCGCGCAGGATGGCCCACGTGAGCACGATGTCCTCGCCCACGCATTCGGGCCAGCCGCCGACGGTGCGCAGGATATCCGTGCGATACAGCGAGAACGCACCCTGCGCTACCAGCGTGCCCTGAAACAGGCTCTGCAGGCGCTTCACCGCGGCGATGCCGTGGAAATAGTCCCACTCCTGCATGCGCGTCACCACGTTGGTGCGCGAGTTGCGAACCAGCACGGCACCGGCCACGGCGGCCGTGTTCGGCGGGTCGCTGAGGAAGCGTTCCACCAGGCGGAGCAGGGCGTCGCGATAGAGGTAGGAGTCGGCGTCAAGCGTGATGGTGAGCGGATAGGAAGCCTGGCGCAGTCCGATGTTCAGCGCATTGGCCTTGCCACCGTTGCACTTCAGGTCGATCACGTGCAGCCAGGGGTAGGACACGCTGCGCAACAGCTCCATCGTGCGATCGGTCGAGCCATCGTTGATCACGAACACTTCCACCGGTGCCGGGTAGTTCTGCTTGCCCAGGCTGGCGAGCGTCGTGAGGATGGAATCCTCCTCGTTGTAAGCCGCCACGAGCACCGTGATGCCCGGCAGCTCATGGTCCTGGAACTGGCTGCGCGGCGGCCGCCGGTCCAGCAACAGGCCAACCACGAGAAAGGCATTCATGAAGCCGGGAAAGATGGCGATGCCAAAGATCATCAGGTGGGCCAGCACGACACCCACGAGTGCCGACAGCTCGGTTATCCACTGCCGCGCGATGACGTATGACAGGCACGCCCAGGTCAGCGAGAGCGCAAGCGTCAGCCCAAACTTCATGCGTACCGGCATGTAATACCAGCGCTGCCGAAGCTGCTCGTTCGCCGCCGCCTGCGACAGCTGCAGCGGCCTCAGCGAGTCGGCTTCCTTGAAGCACTGCGGTGCATCCACACTCATGACCATCTCCCCGTCGCAGGTGCTGCTTTCCCTGGGCATAAGCCGTTCCACGCTCGCCGGAATGATGTCGGCGAGCTGGCTTACTCATCGGTGGTTATCCGTACTTCCCCCTGACCATTGGCGGATTCAGGTGCACGTACACGGTCGAGCCCGCCGGTCTTGTGAATCAGACAGGGCAAAAAATGTGCCAGTGGCGTCGTTCATGGTTCCAAGTAAAAACAGTAACTTGAAAGTTCGTGCGGCGAGCGCCTATCGGAAGAAGGTGACGATTTGTGCGATTCAAGTCACAAACTGACAAGAGACGCCCCGTTGGGCCGGCGGTCCGTCACGGGTGCATCGCCGGGGCGGATATAGGACACGCAGCGTCCTATATCCACGTTAGGTTGGCGCGGACACACCCGCATGGTGCGGCGACCGGGAGGGTTTCGTGCCCGTCCTGTCTGGCCATCGCGGGCTTACCCTTTATCCGCTCCGCAGGATCCCCATGACCTCCGTGCCCCCGACCACCACGCTTTCCGACCGCGAACCCCGGCACTCCACAGACGACTGCGCCGAGTGCACCGTCATCGAGCTTCGGCAATACACGCTGCACCCAGGCAAGCGGGATGTCCTGATTGAACTGTTCGAACGCGAGTTCGTGGAATCGCAGGAGGCCTGGGGCATGCGCCTGCTTGGACAGTTCCGTGACCTGGACCGTCCGGACCAGTTCGTCTGGATGCGCGGATTCAAGGACATGACCGCGCGGCAGGAAGGGCTGACGGGGTTCTATACCGGCCCCGTCTGGATGGCCAACCGGAGTGCGGCCAACGACACGATGGTGGATTCGGACAACGTCTTGCTGCTCACGCCAGCGTGGCCGGGCGCGGGCCTTCGGCACCAACCGCATGGACGCGCTCCGGTCGGCGTTCCCTCCCTTCCGCCCGGCCTGATCGACATCACGGTGTTCCCGCTGAAGGCCGCCGCCGACCAGCGCCTGCTGGACTTCTGCCGGCACGAGATGACGACCGTCCTTGAAAGCGCCGGCGCCCACGACGTCGCGTGGTACGTGACCGAGAACGCACCGAACAACTTTCCCCGGCTACCGGTTCGCACCGGCGAACAGGTGCTGGTAGGCGTGGCCGTGTTTCGCGATGCGAAGCAGCATGACGCGTTCATCGCGTCGGGCGTCTGGGCGCAACGGATCACCCCGACCCTCGACACGTGGCTGGCAGGACAGACCCAGGCCATGCGGCTGACTCCCACACCCCGTTCAGCACTGCACGGCTGACCTTCCTGAGTTCATCCAGCCCGCGATCGGGCGCTTCGATGCGTGCCGCCGGGGTGTCCCCGGCACAGAGGGCGCTACCGTGCGCCCCCTGTGCTTGTCCGGCATATCGCCGCTATTTGCTGCTGGCCTTGTAGGTCAGCTCTTCGCTGTAGCTGTCGACGTGCGAGCTTTGCTCCTGGATCGCATCGTTCAGTGATTTGCGCATGGCTTGCGCATCCTGCTTGCCATAGGCGTTTTCCATCATCGTCCATAGCGGCGTGTCGGGGTCTTTGCCCAGCTCGGCCCAGGATTTCGCCGGCAGCAGCACGATGAAGTTGGGCGCGCCCGCACCCGCGTCGAGCACTTCGCCAATGGCGAAATTACCCGGCCATTTGGTTTTTTCGGCGGCGGCGGTGATTTTCTTCGCGACGTCGAGGAAGGTTTCGTGCGGCTCATGGCCCGGCTTGAGCTTGAAGTAGATCACTTCGATGTAGGGCGAGTTGATGGTGACGCCCTTGGCCATGTGGCTCAGTTCGGGAAGCGTCTTGAAGAACGCGCTGGTCTCGCTTTTGAGGTGTGGATTGACGTCGCTGCGGATGGCGGCGTCGCAGGCTTTGCCCGCGGTGCGCATGGCATCGAACGCGGCCCACGGCAGCGGATCGGAGACATAGGAGTAAGCGTAGGTGTCGCCGGTCTCATGCGTCCATGCGGTCCAGGTGTACTTGAAGCCATGCTGGCTCAGGCACTGGTTGAAGCTTTTGACGCCCGCCTCGTACGCAGCCTGATCGGCTGGCGCCACGATATCGGTGTAGTCGCGTACGACCGTGACCTTGCTGCTATTGTCCGCAGCCATGGCGGTGCCGGCGCACGACACTGCCAGCGCAACCGCGAGGCGAAGAGACGAGGTTTTCATGAGATCTCCTTCGGAGCAATGCCCCGCTTGAGGTGGAGTGATGCAGAGATGGTCTTGCACGCCACGGAGGGTCGCGGCGACGACGCGCTTCATCTGCTGAAGTGATGCACTCGGGGCCATCGCGGCGTACGTGCCGTGGCGGCATGCGCAAGAAAGTAGAGACGTTCGGACCCGCGCCAGGGATATCCCGGTGCAACGCGGATGAGCGGGCTTGAGTGGCGCATGACATGCTCCGTTCCGGATGCCGACGAGTCAGGTCCGGTTCGCAACGCCGCGATGACACATGCTGCTCGACGACGGACCTGAGCTGGTTAACACGGGGCGGTCATTTCAATCTGGGCGTTTTCCGGGCCACCGGAAATAGACCAAACGCATTAGCCCGATGACGTTACCCAGGCTGCCGGGCGTTGCCGGCGGGGTGGCTGCTGCGCCGCAGCACTTGTGGGGCGTCTCCGTGGGGCGTCGGGACACTTGATCCACAGGTCCGTATCCCGGATTCGCGCTGCACTTCATCCGGCTTATTCGCCGCCGCCGTCCTCTCCCATCCGGCCCGGGTGAATCCGCGGTGTGACCGGCAGGCTCCATACGGTCGGGGTATTCACCAGCAACGCCTTGAAGCGTGGATCATCTCGCAGCGGATCCCAGGTCGGGTCGAGCCGAAGCACCGAGGGCGACAGGATGCATCCCGCCGGCATGGACAGCACGCGCCCGAGCACGGCGATGGCCTGATCGGGCTGACCGGCCCGCACATAGAGGTCAGCCTGGTGCGCGAGCAAGTCCGGCCCGGTAACGGCGTCTTTGGCGACCGGGAGCAGGGCGACGGCATGCTCGCCTTCCGCGATGGCCTCGGGTTTTCGCCCGAGTCCGGCATAGGCGTATCCCAGGGCAAGATGCAGGTCCGGGTCGTCGGGCCGCTCAACCAGAGCAGTGCGGACATGGGCCGCCACGTCGACATAGGCGGCCGTCGCTTTTGCTGTGTCTCCCTCTGCTTGCAGGGCCCACGCCAGATACAGGCGCCGGGGCAAAACTATGTCGTTCTGGTCGGACCAGTTCTCCGCCTTGTCTGCGTCCGCAATTTTTCTGGCACTGGCGTAGTCGCGCGCCAACCACCGTTCGACATAGACGTACGTGACATTGCCGACGTAGGCATCGCTACCCGGTTCGAGTGCCGCGATGGCGGAGCGCAGCGGTGTCGGATCGCCCTTCCACATCAGGACATTGAGGACCTGCTCCAGGCGTTCACCCACCGGGCTGCGACTCATGGTCAGGGCGGCGCCATAGGCCTGGTCGGCTTCAGCGTAGTGACGCAGGGCCTGATAGATCGACGCTTGATCCGTGAGCGCAAGATCATTGTGTGGATCTAGCACGGTGACCATGTGAAATCGCGCCATCGCCTCACCCCAACGCCCTTGACGCCGGGCGATCCAGCCGATGAGGAGTTCGACCGCGACACTGTTGGGCAACGCCTTCCGGGCTAGTTCCGCCTGGATGGAGGCGGCGGCGTAATCCCGATGCCCCCAGTAGTAATACAGCCCAAGCGCGTAATGGCCCAGGCCCAGATTCGGCTGCAGCGCCAGGGCGCGGTCGGCGGCTGCTTTCGCCTTTGCCAGCCGCGCGTTGGTGCGATCGGGTGCGAAGAAATACATGTAGATGTGGGCGCGCGCCAACGCGGCAGCAGCCAACGCGTAGTTCGGGTCCCTGTCCAGGGCCTGCTGGTACAGCGAGATCGCCACCGGTAACTCAGATGGCGACAGATCGAGATCATCGTAAGCCCGATTGGCATGTGCGTCGGCTTGCAGGTACAGGTCATAGGCGCCGGCGTTCGAGGTCTGCAGCTTGTCCATGCGCTCGGTCTCGGTTGACGTCAGTCGCACCTTCAGCGCCTCGGCCACGTTTTGCGCGACCTCACCCTCCACGTTGAAAACGTTGCCCAGCGTGCGCGTGTAGGCTTGCGCCCAAAGATGGCTGCCGCTGTTCGCATCGATCAACTGCACGTTGACCAACACCTGATTGCCTTCCTTCTGCACCGTGCCCTCGAGCAGCGTTGCCACACCCAATTGTCGTGCCGTGGTTTTGATGTCTCGTGGATGGCTCGGGTACTTCTCCGTCGAGGTGTGGGAGATCACCTTGAGTCCCTCGATGCCTACCAACTGGGTCAGGATCATGTCCTGCATGCCGCTGGCGAAATAGGCGTTGTCCGGGTCTGCTGTGAGGTTCTCGAACGGCAGCACCGCTACGGACTTCAGATCGCCCACCGGGGGCGCGACTTCTGCGTGACGGGCAAGCTGGTGCCAGGCGAGCAGTCCGGCCACCACCGCGAGCAAACCCCAGAGCGCGACAACCGCGCGCCGATCCAATCGACGTGTCTTGCCACGGGGCAGGGGCGTTGCAGGATCGTCCGCCACCGCGGCCGGTAGTGCGGCCTCAGGGCTGGTGAGGGCCGGCGCCGCCTCGAGTTCGGCGGTCGCTGGCGCCCGGTTCGCCATCAAATCCTCACGTGACGCAGCGAATCGCACGTCGGCGTCGAGCCGAAAGCCGACGCCATGCACGGTATGCAGATAGCGGCACTCTTCACCGCTCTCGCCGAGCGCATGGCGCAGCACGGCGATGATTCGACTGAGTACGGCAGGGGTGACGTGGCTGTGCCCCCATACCTTGTCCAGAATCTGGTCACGAGTCAGGACGCAGCCGGGTTCGCTCGCCAGCAGGACAAGTACGGCGAATGCCTTGCGCTCGAGCCCGACCTCCTTGCCTTCGACAAACAGGCGATGGCCAAGGATGTCGATCTCGATCGCGTCGAACGCCATCCAGGCAGCAGAGGCAGTCTCCGCAGCCATGTGTTTGCCCCCCACGTGCCGCTTACGTTCCCTGCTCCTGCTGAGCCTACGCCGGGCGCGTGGCGGCGCCGTGCATGGCACGCGTGACGTTTTTGTTATGGCGGCATTCCCTGCCATGCCATCTGCGCCGGTCGCTGGTGTTGCCCAGCTTCACCATGGCTTTGCACGCAAAGGTTATGCCCACCAAGGATGGGAGGCGGCGGTCCACGACACCCCATTGGGGACGCACCCCAGGGGCGTCACTTCACTTCCTTCAGGACGGTCCGCTCTGTGTCGAAAGCGGACACTCGCTGGGTCAATGGCGGACGACATCCGGTGGTGTCCAGGCCCCTTCAAGAAACGCCTCACGTGGCCAGTAAAGGCGCATGAGCAGGGTGAAGGGCGCCTTGGCGACGGGTAGCCAGTTGGCCTCTTTGTCCTTTCCTGGGGAGTCGGCCTGGATGTAGAGGTCAAGCGAGCCATCGGCATTGGTGACGAGCTTGTCGCGGTCGCCGATGGCCTGACGCTTGAGTACGTTGGGGATGAAGTACCCCTGGATGTCGTAGGCCGTCACCGACCAAAAGGCGTCCACTGGCGGCTGCTTGCCCTTGGCGAAGTGGAGTACGTACTGGTTCTTGCTGCCATCCAGTGGCTTGCCCTCGCTATCTGTCGATAGCGAGGGATAGACCGCGTCCTGCGGAAGATTTTCGCCGATACAGCATTGGGCGATGGCGGCACGATAGACGTAATCCGTGCCGTAGGTTCCGCTACGCGTGGTATAGACCCAGCCCTTGCCATGGATACCCGCCGCCTTGTCGCCCTCTGCCGCCACCAGGGCCTTACCGTCGGCGTAACCACGCTCGAAGGCCTGCCGGATATTCGCCGGCACCTTCGCCAGATCGAAGCTCTGGCCGACCTTGAAGCCCGTGCGCTCCAGCCGGTGAATGATGGGGTAATCCACTTGGTTTGGTGGATTCTCCTTGAGCAACTCGGCGAAGTGGCCGTAGTAGGTCGTCGCATCCATCTTGTCCACCACGACCGGCGGCGGCGCCTTCATGTCGATGCTGGGGTCTACCTTGCCCTTGGGTGGCACGTAGTTTCCTTTGCCCCAGGCGGAGAGCGGCGTCAGCTTGTACCCGTCCTGAATCTTGTGAACATTCTCGTAGTCGGCAGCGCCATTGGTCTGGGTACGACCTATGATCCACACATAACGGGTGGGGCTCTTGATCACTTCCAGTCCCGCCGGTGCCGTACCACCACGCCACTCCGGCGCCACGACGAGGAAGTTTCTCGCCGTGTTCTTGCCAGTAGTACGCGTGCCCGGCACGGCGAACACATCCGACCACAGGCTCAGCATCGGTAGTTGGAAGTATCTATCCGTCGCCGGCACCGACAGAACTATCGGCTCGGCCTTGAGATCGAGCGTGGCCGCCGAGTACAGCGTGTCGACGTTCTCACGAATGACAATCTTGTCATCGGGATTGGGGTAGGCGCGCGCATGATGAAACTGGTTGGGCGGGCCGAACGCGTCGCCTTCAATAGGCTCGGCAAAGTTGCTCAATTTCCGCAGCGTCGTGTATTCCAGCATCAGCGGATAGGCGTAGACGTAGGCATCCTTGGCGATGTCGTGGGCTTCTTGCTCCGTTGGCCCGGCGGCGCGATCCTCGGCTGTGGCCAAGTTTGTAACGCTCAATGCAATCGTACATAGCGCGGCGGATAGCAGCTTCATGATTCATCGCCTCCCGTCCAGATGGGAGGAAGCCTGCTTGAAACGGGGCGTTCATTGCGACTGCAAATCTACACAGATGTGTCGAGTAGTTTTACCTAGTCACGCCACTTGATCGCGCCACAGCTATGGCGTCCGCTTTCGGTCGGAAGCGGACAATGAAACGCCCTATTTCTCCGTGAATTGTCCTGCCCGGACGCGAAGCCGCGCGCGGATCTACGAGGCCTGCGCTGCCAGCGGAATGCGTATGCCAAGCTCGGTGCCTTGCCCGGGTGTGGAGTGCAGGCGATAGCTGCCGCCGAGCAGTCGTGTGCGCTCGCCAATGCTCATCAGGCCGAGTCCCCGGCGGCCGGTCGCGCGCAGGTCGAATCCTTTCCCGTCATCCCTGATGTCCAGATCGACTTGTCGCGCGTCGATGCGCAGCACCAGGGTGATGCGTTTTGCGCGGGCATGTTTCAGCGCGTTGCCCAGCGCCTCCTGGGCGACGCGGTAGAGACACAGCGCCACATCGGCGGGCAGGTTTTCCACGATGGCTGGCATCTTCAGGTCGATCGCCGGGCCGTTGTGTTGCCGGTTGGCCATGCACAACTCGTCCAGTGCGGCGGTGAGCCCGATCTGCGCGAGCATGCTGGGATGCAGACCGTGCGACAGGTGGCGGATATCGCTGGACAGGGCGATCAGGTCGCTCTGCAGCTGGCTTACGTCGTTGCGGTTGCGATCGTCCAGCTTGGGGCGCAGCGCGCTCAGTCGCATCGAGGCAACAGCCAGACGCTGGTTGATGTTGTCGTGCAGATCGCGGGCGATGCGCGCGCGCTCCTGCTCCTGCGCCACGATAAGCCGCCCGGCCAGGTGCATCACCTCGTTGCCGCTGGCGGACAAGGCCCGCTGCGTCGCGCGGCGTTGTTCCACCAGCGCCGCGAAGAACAGGGACGCCACCGACGTGCCCACCATCCACAGCTGGATGCTGACGGTGGTTGCGCGCGGTTCGTTCTGCAGGAACGGGCCGTATCCGGAAAAGCTCAACTGCGCGGCAATGGCGCCCAGGGCCAGGTTGACGATGCCGACGCCGGGAATCTGCGTGCGCAGCGCCACGTAGATCAACAAAGGTACCGGCGCGATAAGCGCCAGCGGCTGTAGGGTTTCGATGCTTCCCAGTTCGCGCCAGCCCAGCCAGATCAGCGCAAGCGACAGCACCATCACCGGCAGCACGCTGCGAAGCGGCATGGCATCCCTGCGCAATGTCGACGCCGGGTTGGTGAGGCTGAGTACCGCCGGCGTGAGCAGCACAAAGCCCAGCGAGATCGCCAGGGACATGTGCCACCAGACCTTGTGCAGCCAGGGCGGTGTGGCGAGCATGCCAGTGAGGGTCACCACCATGGCGGTAACGGCAAGCGGCAGCAGCACGGCCGCCACCAGCAGAAACCACAACAGGCGCGGAAAGTCGTGGATGGGCTGGTCGCTACGGTAGCGGCCAAGCGCCCAGGCGGTGGTGTAGACGAACAGTACGCACAGCACATAGGCCAGTGCCATGACCGGCACGGGGTATCCCCGTAGGGCGGAGAGGGAGAGCATGCCCAGCGCCCAGCCCGCGCCATAGGCGGGCCAGTAGCGTTTGGGCGAGGACATCAACACCGCGAGGAGCATGGGACCCGACAGCAGGATCATCTGCACGTCGCCGCGCTTGTTCCACAGGGTGAAGGTAAGCCCATGCGTCACGACGGTGGCCACGAACATGCCCGTCAGCCGCAAAACTTGCCCGACACTACCGGACAGCCACTTTCCGCTCATGTCTCTCTACCCATGCGCTGTCTTCTTCATGGCGCAGCTCCGGGACGTTTCCGCCGCGGGCCCCCCCCTTGGCTGGTTGTTGTCGCGCACATGGCTGACGCTGTCCAGCACGACAGCGGTGTCAGGTCGCATTTCAATCAAACCGGGGGCGTTGAGCCGCGGATGACGGTTTCGTGGCGGTGCCGTGGGGCGCCATGGCGTGTTCGGCTTTGCGCGGGGTTGCGATGCGCTTTCGCGCGCGAGGGCCCAGATGCCGTCGTTTGCCGCCCCCCGGCCTGCGGGAATGGCGGGTCTGCCCGGGTCATGGTGCGGCAGCAGCATCCGGTAGAGCGGCCCCTATCCGGGAAAGCCCGGGCAGGGCGCGCTTTTGATTCCACCGGCTGCGTTGCGGGCCCGCCTGCGGGATGCGTGGGTTTTTCGGGACGAAAAAAGCCCAGCGATCACTCGCTGGGCTTTTTGTCTGCTGCGTGCGGTTGCGGGTGCGCGCCGTCGGTGCGCGAGGGCAACCGGATCAGGCCTGCGAATCGTTGTCCTGGGTCTGCGGCTGTGCTTCGACCTCGTTCGACTCCGCTTCGCCTTTTTCCTTGTGCTCCACCATGTCTTCGAGCTTGCCGGCGCCCTTGAAGCCGGCCACGGCGGCGAGGCCTTCGGTCAGCAGGCCAGCGTTCGGATCGAGCTTCTTGGCGGCTTCGACGGCGGCCACCGCACCAGCGACTTCACCCAGGGTATCCAGAATGCCCATGACAGCCTCTCCACGTTGATTGATAGGGACGTGCAGCTTGCGGCAGCCATCGTTACTCTTTGGTGACTGGCGATGGGGCAAGGGGCGGGGCGTCCCTCGCTGTCGCCAATCCTACGCGCGCACCCTCGGCAGCATGATCTTGCGTCCGTCCCCGGCCACCCCGGGCGGCCCCGGAAAGGCGGCGATCTTCATGGAACCGGGATGCCCGGCAGCGCCATAATCCGCCCGGCCGCTTGCTTGCGGTTCGTTCTGTCGGGGGAAGGAATGGCACGGAAACTTGGCCCGGTGTTCTGGTCGGTCGCGGTGGTTCTGGTGCTGTCGTGGGGCATTACTGCCGCGGCGTGCTGGCACCTGCTGGCGAATAACCGCCGGGCGGTGGATCAGCGGTTGAATGTCACTGCGGATCAGATTTCGCGCGATCTGCAGACGCGCTTCCGCCTTTACGACTATGGCCTGCGTGGCGTGCGTGCGGCGATCATCGCCGCGGGTCCTGACGCGATCAGCCACGACACCTTCGTGCGCGCCATGCAGTCGCGCGACCTGGGCATGGAGTTTCCGGGCTCGCGGGGGTTCGGGTACATCCTCCGGGTGCCGGAGAGCGACCTGGCACGGTTCGTGGCCCGGACACAGGCCGATCGTGGTACCCCGTTTCATGTGCGCGAACTGACCGCCGTCACGGGCGACCGGTACATCATCAAGTTCGTCGAACCGGAGGCGCCCAACGAGGAAGCCATCGGTCTGGATATTGCGTCGAACCCGAACCGGCGCGCGGCGGCGCTTAGCGCCATGACATCGGCCGGCGCGACGCTCACGGGGCCGATTACGCTGGTACAGGCCACCGGCGCGAAGAACCGGGGCACCTTGTTCCTTCTGCCCATCTATCGCACCTCCCAGACACCGCCGCCGGCTCGGCGCGATGCGGACCTGGTCGGCTGGGTCTATACCCCGCTGGTCACGGACGAGATCCTGGCGACTTTCGCGCGCTCTTACCCGGGCATGTCACTGGATATTGCCGACGTGTCCGGTGGTGGCGGCGCGGAGAGTGTCTTCACCTCCGGGCCGGCGCGTGCCAGCGGGAAGGGGGAGCGCGTGCTGACGCGGGATATCCCCATGTATGGCCGCGACTGGCGCCTGGGCATGGCGCCCAGCGCCGCGTTCATCCGGGACATGCGGCTGCCTGACCCGGCGATCCGTGCGTTCTGGATGGCGCTGGGCGGTGCGTTGCTGGCAGTCATCGCGGGACTGGTGGCGTACGCGACCTCGCGGCGGCGGCGCTCCCTGGTGCAGCGCGCACGACTGGCCACGATTGTCGAAGACTCGCACGACGCCATTATCGGCACCACGCTCGATGGCATCGTCATCGAGTGGAACCGCGCCGCCACGCGTCATTTTGGTTATGCCGCGGAGGAGGCCCTGGGCAAGTCGCTGGCGGATCTCATCGTGCCAAGGCGATACCTGGACGAGGACCGGAACATGCGGCAGCGGATTGCCGCGGGAGAGAACATCGCCATCAGCGAATCCGTGCGCAGGCACGCCGATGGTTCGATGCAGTATGTGGAGATCTCGGCGTCGCCTATCCGCGATGAGCACCAGCGCGTCATCGGCGTAGCGAAAACCCTGCGCAACATCACGGACCGCAAGGCCGCCGAGCGCCGTGTGCGCGAACTCAACGCCACGCTGGAGCAACAGGTTCAGCAGCGCACCGAGGAATTGAAGGCGGTTTCCGGCCTGCACAAGGCGGTGCTGTCGAACGCGGGCTACGCCATCTTTGCAACGGATACCCACGGAAAGATCACGCTGGTCAATCCGGCGGCGGAGGCGATGCTGGGCTATACCGCGCAGGAGCTGATCGGCGAGGTATCGCCGCTGCAGTTCCATGACGAGGCCGAGATCATCCATCGCGCCGAAGCGCTGGAAGAGGAACTCAACCGTCCGGTGCGTGCGGGCTTCGAAGCGCTGGTGGCGAAGGCGCAGTCGGCTCCCGACGTACACGAGTGGACGTACGTGAAGAAGAGCGGCAAGCGCGTGCCGGTGCTGGTCACCATCAGCGCGATGAAGCGCGAGGATGGTTCGATAGAAGGTTATCTGGGCGTGGCGGCCAGCCTGGAGGAAATGAAGCGGCGCGAGGTCGCTTTGGCGGTGAACCAGCGCAAGTTGCGTGGCCTGTTCGAGCTGTCGCCGCTCGGCATTGCACTGACGGACGAGTCGGGCAGGCTGGTCGAGTTCAATCAGGCGTACCGCAACCTGACCGGTTACAGCGATACCGAACTGATGAGCATGGACTACTGGCGTCTGACGCCTTCGGAGTATTTGCCGCAGGAGCAGCGCATTCTCACCGTGCTCGAGCAGTCGGGGCGTTACGGACCGTATGACAAGCACTACATCCGCAAGGACGGCAGCCGCGTGCCGGTGCGCCTGAACGGCGTGGCTTTGCGCATCGACGACAAGCCGTACATCTGGTCCATCGTCGAGGACACCACCGACCAGCGGCTTGCCGAAGCGGCCATGGTGAAGGCGATTGCCGCGGCCGAGGCGGCCAGCCAGGCGAAGAGCGACTTCCTCGCCAACATGAGCCACGAAATCCGCACGCCGATGAACGCCATCCTCGGCATGCTGCAGCTGCTGCAGAAAACCGCGCTCGACACCAAGCAGCGCGACTACGCGCAGAAGACCGAGACGGCCGCCACGACGCTGCTGACCCTGCTCAACGACATTCTCGATTTCTCCAAGATCGAAGCAGGGCGCCTGACGCTGGAGATGCACGAGTTCGATCTCGACAAGTTGCTGCGGGAGATTGCCGTCATCGTCAGCGCCAACATCGGCAGCAAGGATATCGAGGTGGTGTTCGATATCGACCCCGGCATTCCGGGCTGGCTGGTGGGCGATTCGCTGCGACTTCAGCAGATCCTGATCAACCTGGCCGGCAATGCGGTCAAGTTCACCGAAGCGGGCGAGGTGCGCCTGCAGGCGCGGCTGGTGCGCCGGACCGGTGGCAGCGTCGGCGTGCATTTCGAGGTGCAGGACACGGGCATCGGCATCGCCGAGGAAAAGCTCGTGACCATCTTCGAAGGGTTTTCGCAGGCCGAGGCATCGACGACACGCCGCTTTGGCGGCAGTGGCCTCGGCCTGGCCATTTCCCGACGTCTGGTCGAGATGATGGGCGGGGAACTGCAGGTCGAGAGCCAGCCCGGCGTAGGCAGCCGGTTCTACTTCAGCGTGGACGTGCAGACGACGGAACGGCCGACGGGTGTGTCGGCGGAGGTCATGGGCCAGCTGCGCGAACTCAAGGTGCTGGTGGTGGATGACAACGCTAGCGCGCGCACCATTCTTGCCGAGATCGCCGCGTCACTGGGGTGGCACTGCGATGTCGTCGCCAATGGCGCCGAGGCAGTGCGTCGGGTGGCCGGCAAGGATGGGGAGCCGGTGGCCTATGACGTGATCCTGATGGACTGGTCCATGCCGGGCATGGATGGCTGGGAAGCGGGGCGGCGCATCCGCGACATTTGCCAGCCGGACAAGTGCCCGTTGATCGTCATGGTGACCATGCACGAGCGCGAAGCCGTGGCGGAGCAGATGTCGTCGGCCAGCGTGGTGATGGATGGTTTCCTGGTCAAGCCCGTCACCTCGTCCATGCTGCTGGATGCCGTGGCCGATGCGCTGGCATCGCGGAAGCCCTTGCTGCCGGCGCTGCATGACGCTGGCCGACATGGTGAAGCGCAGCTCCGCCTGGCCGGGGTGAGCATCCTGGTGGTCGAGGACAACGCCACCAACCAGCAGGTGGCAAAGGAGCTGCTGGAATTCGAAGGCGCCGTGGTGGAGGTGGCGAGCAGCGGCATCGAAGCACTCAAGATGCTCGATGAGGGGGCGAGCCGGTATGACGTCGTGCTGATGGATATCCAGATGCCGGGCATGGACGGCTTTACCGCCACCCGTCATATCCGCGCGACGGTGGGCATGGAGAGCTTGCCCATCATCGCCATGACGGCCAACGTGCTGGAGACCGACCGCCTGGCCTGCCTCGAGGTAGGTATGAACGATCACCTCGGCAAGCCGTTCGATATCGATGTGCTGGTGAACACTATCCTGCATTGGACGGGCGACCACGAGCACACGGCCGGCGAACGTGCCGTCACCGCGCCGGCGCCGCAGGTGACCAGCCGATGGGTGGATGCGGAACTCGACTATGCGGGCTCACTGGCGCGTTTCGGGGGCAGGGAAGCGCCTTATCACACTGCGCTGCGCACCTTTGAGCGCTCCGCGAAGGAATCCATCGTCGGCCTTGAAGTGGCACTGGAGAACAACGACACCCGGGAGGCCGCCATGAACCTGCATGCGCTCAAAGGCGTGGCGGCGACGATAGGCGCCAATCGCTTGTCGGCCATGGCGGGCTCCTACGAGCGCGAGGCGTCCATCGGCTCGATCCTGGCGGGCGAGAATACGGCGGTCAGCCATTTGACGGAGCTGACCCAAGCCGTCGTTGCGTCAATTCAGAACGTGCTGGGGGAGCCCGTCGGGCGTCTGGCGATGTCGCCCGACTTGCCGCTGGATCGCGACGCACTTTCCGAACTTGCGAGGCTTTTGGCAGCGTCGAACATGTCCGCCGTGGATCATTACGAAGGCATGCGCGGACAGTTCGCTTCCGCGCATCCGGAGGTCCGGCAACAGCTGGATGACGCCATGTCGTTGCTGGACCTGAAGGCAGGCCTGCGTATCTGCAACGAACTGCTTGAGGGGACGAACAAGGAACGCCCGCATGATTGACAGCCCTGATTCGGTTCAAGCGCAGCCCGCGGCGGCCATGGCCCGGCCACGGCTGCTCATCGTCGACGACCAACCGGTGAACATCCGCGCACTGCACCAGATCTTTGTCGGTGACCACGATGTGTTCATGGCCACCAATGGATCGGATGCGATTGCCTTCTGCGAGGCATCGCAGCCCGACCTGGTGCTGCTGGACGTGGTCATGCCGGAGCTGAGCGGGCTGGATGTCTGCCGCGCGCTCAAGGCCAGTCCGGCGACGGCGGACATCCCGGTGATCTTCGTGACGTCGCTCAATGATCCCGAAGAGGAAAGCGCGTGCTGGGACGTGGGCGGTGTGGATTTCATCACCAAGCCCATCAATGCGAAGACCACGCGCAACCGCGTGCGTGCCCATCTCACGCTGAAGTATCAGGCCGACATGCTGCGCCAGCTGGCATGGGTGGATGGGCTGACAGGCATCCCCAACAAGCGGCAGGTCGAGGCGCGCTCGGAGGAGGAGTTCCGGCGTTGCAGGGGCGAGGAACTGCCGCTGGCCGTGGCCGTGGTCGACATCGACTACTTCAAGGCCTTCAACGATACCTACGGGCATCTGGCCGGTGACGATTGCCTGCGCAGCGTGGCGCAGGCCATCCAGTCCTCCCTGCAGCGGGCCGGTGATTTCGCGGGGCGCATGGGCGGCGAGGAATTCCTCTGTATCTTTCCCGGCACCCCGCTGCAGGATGCGGTGAAGCTGCTCCAACGCGTCGATGCGGCCATCCGCGCACTGCAGCTGCCCCACGTCGGCGGTATCGACGGCCAGGTGACCGTGTCCATCGGCGTGGTCAGCGTCGTGCCCAGTGGTGACTTCACCATGGCCGCCCTGGTGGAACAGGCGGACCGGGCGCTCTATCAGGCCAAGCAGCAGGGCCGGGCGCGCATCCATGCGGGTGAGGTCGCCGCGGCGGGCATGGCCTGAGCGCCATGTCGCGCCGGGAAGCCTGAGATCAGGAAGGGCGTGGAGGCTAGCAACAGGCGGTGCCGGTGGCATGGCCTGCCTGCGCCTGCCTTGTCCTTTCAGGCGACCCGTTTGCGTGGAAGCAAGGCCACCACCAGCACGCCCGCGAGCACGGCCAGATCCAGCCATGCGAACCAGTCGCCCAGGCGGGAATAAAGCGTCGTCGTGTCATGCAGCGGAAGGTCACCCACCAGCTCGGCATCATTCTGCTCGCTCGACGCCTCGGCCACCACGCGGCCACGGTCGTCGCTCAGCGTGAGCCGGCCGGCGCGCGCGGAACGTGCGACGGCGAAACCGCTCTCGACGCCGCGCACGATGGCCATGCGGCTGTGCAGCCAGCCATCCACCTGGAAATCGAACGCAGGCACCAGCAGCAGCTGCGCGCGGCGGGCGGCATAGGCCTGACCGATGTCCTGGTAGTCCATGTCCTTGCAGATGGCCAGGCCGATCCTTGGGGTGCCGCTCAGCATCGTGAAGCTGTCGCCGGGGACAAACTGCTCCAGTCCACGCAGCAGGTGATGTTTGCTGTAGGTGGCCGGTGAGGTCGTGCCGGGCTCGAAGACGGTCAGCATGTTGCGCGCGTCAGGGGCGTTGCCATGCAAGGCAATGCCGGCACCGATGGTGACGTGGTTCTGGATGGCCAGGGTCGCGAAGGCCGGAATGGTCGCGGTGCCAGTGGCGAACGATCCCTCGGGTATCAGCAGGATCTTCGCGCCCTGGTTGATCAGGCGCTGCAGGGCGTCCACATAGCGTGCTTGCCGCGCATCGCCTTCCTCGCTGGGCAGGACGGCCCAGCCATGCGCCTCCAATGACACCAGGCCGATGCGAACCGTGGACGTGGGCGCCTGCTGCAATCGCCAGCCGCCATAGGCCAGGGTCGCGATCAGCGCCAGCACGGCAAGGCCGGCGACGGACCAGCGAACCCGCTTTGCTGCATGCGGCCACATCTGCAGGCTGGCGGCCGTGGGCACCAGCAACATGAGAAAGCTCAGGCCCCAGAGGCCGGTCACGGCAACCAGCTGGATCACCGGCAACACGGATGCCTGGGTGTAGCTGATGTTGAAGAAGGTGGCATGAGGCGAGAGATGACTGTTGATGTACTCGAAGGCCACCCATGCCGCCGGCAGGGACAGCGCCGCCGCAAAGACGTGGCCGCGCAGCAACAGTCGCCGGAACAGCAGCGTGCAGGCGGACATCACCACGGCGGTGGTGGCGATGAAGGTGAGGATGATGGGCAAGGGCAGGCCAAGGTGGCCGTGCGCGTACGTCCAGATGTTGAAGCCACCCGCCACGTAGGCAGCCAGCGCGGCCAGCGCGGCCCATGGCGCGCGCACCCTCGGCGCAAGCCACAGCACGGGCAGGGGAGCAAGCCAGGTCAACCACCACACCGGCTGCGTGCCGTTACCGAACCAACACGCCACCGCGGACAACGCGACGGCAAGAAGAGCAGCGGGCAAGCGTGCCCGATCAGGCTTTGATGCCATCGATCAATCTCCTCAACGACTTCCGGCAGAAAACGCGGAACTGCGCCTCGTCAAAACTGAAGCGGCCCGCCCGATACAGCGCCACCAGGCCGTGCTGATGCGCCCACAGCGCCATCCCGACGTCGTAGGGGTCGTCTTTCTTCAATACGCCCTTGGCCATGCCTTCCTTGATGGCATCGATGGTGACGTTGAACGTGGGCGACAGGCCGGCGCGAAAATCCTCCGGGTATTTGCGTGCATCGTCGCGACGTACCGAGAACGCATGGTCAAACAGGTGCGGATGTGCCAGCGCGTAGTCCAGGTAGGGCTCCGACAGGGCCAGCAGCCGCTTCACCGGATCGCTGCTTTTGCTGCGACGTTTCCATTCGTGTGCCACCGCCTGGAAGCTGTCATCGGAAAGGCGCTTGAGCAGGGCCTCCCGATTGGGGAAGTGTCGGTAGATCGCCATAGGCGTGATGCCCACCGCGTCCGCCACCCGCCGCATGGACACGGCCTCCGGACCCTCGCTGTCGAACAGGGCGTGGGCGGCTTCGAGAATCTTTTCGGCGGTGGTGGGTTGAGCCATGTATACAGTGTATACATGCAAATCGCCGGGGTGCAACGACAACGGCCCCGTATGCGCCATTGGTCATGCGTTGGACTGCAGGCCCGTTCCCGGATGATGCCGTTGGCTCCAACCGGGCTGCTGGGTGTGGCGTGCGGTTTGATCCGGCACGCCACAGGGGGAATCACCAAAGGCGCAAAACCCTCAACTCAGCTCGCAGCCAACCCACCTAGGGCGTAAGGCTCAAGACGTGCTTCGGCGTGGTCGCAGCTCAGGAACGCTCACGCCCCAGCCACGCCAGCAGCAGCCCCGCAGCAGCCAGCAACCCGCCAGCGATAGGAACCGCCCCGTAGCCAAGCCCCAGGGTGATGACGCCACCGCCCAGTGCGGCACCCAGCGCATTGCCCAGGTTGAATGCGCCGACATTGATGGACGATGCCAGCCCGGGCGCATCCGTCGCCGCCTGCATGACCCGCATTTGTAGAGGCGGCACCACAGCGAAGGTCGCCGCGCCCCAGATCAGCAGTCCAACGGCCGCGGTGACATGCAGCCGGAAGGCCAGCGGCAGCACCAGCATGATGACGGCAAGCGCGGCGAGAAGAACCTTGGTGGCGCCATCCAGCGACCAGTCCGCCATGCGTCCGCCGATGACGTTGCCGAGCGTGAAGCCGATGCCGATCAATGACAGTGACAACGCAATGAACGTGTTCGATGCACCGGTCAGGTCCGTCAGTACCGGGGCTACATAGGTGTAGAGGGTGAACATTGCGCCGGCCCCGAGCACCGTCGTCCCCATCGCCAACAGCACCGAAGGATGGATGATGGCCTTGAGCTCGCGGCCAACATGGGGCGGCGTGCTGCTCTCACACGGGGGCAGCGCCAACCTGAGCGCAACAATGGCAAGGACACCCAGCAAGGCCGTGCCTGCGAACGCCAGTCGCCAACCCAGCTGCTGGCCCATCCAGGTGGCCGCGGGCACACCGCCGATATTCGCAATCGTCAGGCCCATGAACATCGCCGCCACGGCGCTGGCCTGCCTGGCCTTGGGCACCAGGCTGGCCGCGACGACGGCACCAATGCCGAAAAAGGCGCCGTGATTGAGGCTGGTGACGAGCCTGGACAGCAGCAGCGTGGTGTAGTTCGGCGCAACGGAAGAAAGCAGGTTACCCACGGTGAAGATCGCCATCAGCGACATCAAGGCCGTACGCCGTGGAAGCCGGCTGAACAGCAGCGTCATCACGGGGGCGCCCACCATGACACCGACCGCGTACGCGGTGATCAGCATCCCCGCGGTGGGGATGCTGACGTCCACGCCCTTGGCGATGACCGGCAATAGCCCCATCGGCGTGAATTCGGTGGTGCCGATGCCGAAGGCGCCGACAGCGAGTGCCAGCAAAGCGGCCCTGGGTTTCATCACGGCCTCTCTCAAATGGCGTTAGGTAACGGCGCGTCCGGCGATACCAGCCCGCGCGTGCGCAACGCCTGCCAGAACGCGGCAGGAATGGCGGCGTCGGCCAGCGCAAGGTTTTCGGCAATCCGGCTGGGCCGGCTTGCGCCCGGAATGACCGCCGCCACCGCCGGATGCGCCAACGAGAACTGCAGCGCGGCTGCACGGATATCTACCCCAAACTCCGCGCACGCCGCGCGAAGGTTCTCGACGCGGGCGAGGATCTCGGGCGTCGCCTTCTGGTACTCGTAGTGCTCGCCGCCGGCGAGGATGCCCGAGTTGTACGGACCGCCCACGACGATGCGGGCGCCCCGCTCAAGGCTGAGGGGCATCAGCTCCTGCAGGGCTTCAGCATGGTCGAGCAGGGTGTAGCGGCCAGCAATGAGGAAACCATCCGGGTCCGACTGCTGCAAGGCCATCACGCAGGGTTCCACGCGGTTCACGCCCAGGCCCCAGGCCTTGATGACGCCTTCGTCACGCAGCCGGTCCAGGGCCACGGCGGCGCCGGACATGGCCGTCTGGAACACGTCCTTCCAGGCGTCGCCGTGAAAGTCCTTGGCCGGGTCATGGATGAACACGATGTCCAGCCGGTCGGTCTTGAGTCGCTTGAGGCTGGACTCGACGGCGCGCATCGTGCCATCTGCGGTGTAGTCGTAAGCGATCTTGTTCGGCAGGCCGTGCTCGAACAGGCCGCCTTTCTCGCCAAGATCACGCGTGCTGGTGTCTTCGACTTCGTCGAGGATCAACCGGCCCACCTTGGTGCTGAGCACGTACTCGTCGCGCGAATGGTGCTGGAGTGCCTTGCCCAGGCGGATCTCGGCAAGACCCGCGCCATACAGCGGCGCGGTGTCGAAGTAGCGGATGCCCTGTTGCCAGGCGGCTTCCACCGTGTCGAGGGCTTCCTGTTCGGGAATGTTCCGGTACATGTTGCCCAGCGGGGCGGTACCGAAACCGATCTTGGTCGGGATGGAAATGCTCATGATGTGCTCTCTGCCGAAAGGCTCAAGTGGGGCTGACAGGCGTTGCGTCGGCGGCGCCCAGTTCGGTCAGCGATCCTTGCATGCGGTGAAAACTCAAATCAGTTGCGGTAAAGAAGGCCATCGACCGGCCGCCGGGGAAATCGTCGATGTGCACCACCGTGGCGCCGTTGGCTTCCTGCCAGGAGATGACATAGACGCCCTCGGCGATCTCCCGCCATTGGCAGGGCGATTCGCCACGGGCTCCGGCGTAAGGGCCGGAGACGATCGCGTAGCGGACCGATTGCCCATCGGCGGCATAAATGTTGTGGGCCGACAGACCCTCGTAGTCGACGCGGAAGCCGCGCCCTGCGAACCGTGGACTGGATGCGGATGAGGTATTCATGGCGGCAACTCCTGCGTTCATTCAGGCGGCGTCCGCGGTAAGTGCCGGGTAGTCCGTGAAACCCTTGGCGTCGCCGCCGAACAGGGTGTTGCGATCGTGCGGATTGAGTGGCGCTCCGTTGCGCAGTCGCGCCGGCAGGTCCGGGTTGGCGACGAATGGACGGCCAAACGCCACGAGGTCTGCCCACCCTTCCTTCAGCGCGGTGCGTGCACGCTCGGCGGTGTATCGGCCGGCGTAGATCAGCGTACCAGGGAATACCGAACGCAGGCGCTGCTTGAACTCGAGCGACATGTGCGGGGCATCTTCCCAGTCGGCCTCGGCGATATGGATGTAGGCGACGCCGATGGAGGCCAGCAGCGCCGCAGCAGCGGTATAGGTAGTTTCCGGGTCGGCGTCGGCACAGCCATTGAGCGTGGTGAGCGGGGCGAGGCGAATGCCGACACGGCTCTTGTCGCCCGTGCCTTCCACCAGCGCCTGCGCCACCTCGCCGAGGAAGCGCAGGCGGTTTTCCAGCGAACCGCCGTAGGCATCGGTGCGGTCGTTGGCGTTGGAGTCGATGAATTGGTTGACCAGGTAGCCATTGGCGGCATGCAGTTCCACGCCATCGAAACCGGCAGCCATGGCACTGCGAGCGGCCTGCCGATATTCGTCGACGAGCGCGTGGATTTCTTCGATCTTGAGCGCACGCGGCTTGGAGGCCTGCACGAAGCCGGGCGTGCCGTCCTTCTCGGCGACGAACACGTTGACGCCTTCGGCCTGCATGGCCGACGAAGACACCGGCGCCTGTCCATCGAGCAGGCTGGTGTGACTCAGGCGGCCCACATGCCAGAGCTGCGCGAAGATGCGGCCGCCGGCGTCGTGCACCGCCTTGGTGATCTTGCGCCAACCCGCCACCTGCGCCGGGGTGTGGATGCCGGGCGTCCATGCATAGCCCTTGCCGAGCGGCGAGATCCATGTGCCTTCGCTGATGATCAGGCCGGCGCTGGCACGCTGCGCGTAATACTCGGCCATCAAGGCGTTGGGGATGTCGCCGGGCTGGCTGGCGCGCGAGCGCGTCATGGGCGGCATGACGATGCGGTTGGGAAGTTCGAGGCTGCCCAGGGCATAAGGCTGGAACAGGGAATCGGTTGTATCAGACATGGAAGGTCTCCACGGCCGGCACCCTCGTGTCGGTCGACTGCGTGTGAAAAAGCGGTAGGACGTACTCGGCGATCTCATGGAAGGTTTCGTCGAGCGGGCGTTGATTGCGACGGAAGTGCAGGCCGATATGGCCGACACCGGCTTCGCGCAGGGCATGCAATTCGTCGATGAGCGCATCGCGACCGCCACGGAAGCCGAACCGCCAGCGCTGCATCGGCTCGTCGGCGCGCTCGGCCAGGTCGAGGTGGATAAAGCTGATGTACGGCTTCGCACCAGCAACAGCGCGCCATGCAGCGATGCGGTGGCGGTGGTCGTCGGGCGTGCCGGGGTAAGCAAGGCTTCCGTCCATGTGCTCGCCGATCCATTCCGGGCGCTGCTGCGCCAGTCCGGCCACCAGCAGCGGCAGGGGCTGCTGGAGCTTCGGCAGTACGGCAAGGCCGGACGGCAGCGTGGCGGTTCCGCCATGGCGCAACAGTTCGACCTGCTCGCGAAAGTGGCTGCCACGACTTTCGAAGTCGCGACTGAACAACGGGTATTCCACGGGCCGGTCGCCGCTGGCCACGCCGAGCAACAGGCGGTTGCCGCTGAGTCGCTGCACGGTGGCGGCGGACTTCAGCGTGAGCAGCGGTTCGCGAATCGGCAACACGACGGCGGCGGTGCCCAACAGGATGTCCCGGGTAACGCCGGCCAGGTAACCGAGATAGGAGAACACCTCGAACACCTGGGCGGCATCGCCGAAGGACGGATCGTAGAGCGGTACGTCACGCACCCACAGCGCACGGAAACCCGACTGGTCGGCCAGCTTCGCCAACGCTGCATGACGTTGCAGATCCGGCTCGCCGGGCAGGCGCCCGGCCATGCGGCGCGCGCGGTCACCAGCAGGCGTCCAGTCGTTGTCCAGGGGAGCTTCGATGCCGATGCTGAAGCCGCCCTGGGTCAGACGGTCGAGTGGGGCGTTCATGACCGTTCCCCGATCAGTCCCACACCGGGGCGAGGCCCGGAGGATTCACTTCGCGGCCGTTGCGATCGAGCGCGGCGATGGCCGCCATATCGTCCGCATCCAGGTGCAGGTCGCGGGCCAGCAGGTTGCTGGCGAGGTTCTCGCGCTTGGTGGAGGACGGGATCACGGCGTAACCAAGCTGCAGCGCCCAGGCCAGCGCCACCTGCGCCACGGTCGCCTGGTGCTTCTGGGCGATCTGCGCGAGCGCCGGATCCTTCAGCACCTTGCCGTAGGCCAGCGTCATGTAGGACGTGACCGTGATGCCCTGTTCCTTGAGGAACGCGGTGAGCTTGGGGTTCTGCAGGTAAGGGCTCAGCTCGATCTGGTTGGTGGCGATCTCGTTCTTGCCCACCACGGCGATGGCCTGGCGGGTCAGTTCGATATTGAAGTTGGAGATGCCGATCTGGCGCGTCAGGCCCAGCGCCTTGGCTTCGGCCAGCGCGGTCATGTATTCCGGCAACTCGATGCCGTTGCCCGGTGCCGGCCAGTGAATGAGCGTGAGATCGACATAAGGCATGCGCAGCTTCTTCAGGCTGTCGCGCAGACTGTCGACGAGCTTGTTCTTGCCGTAGTTCTCGGTCCAGATCTTGGTGGTGACGAACAGGTCGTCGCGCTTGACGCCGCTCTCGGCGATGGCCTGGCCGACCTCGGCCTCGTTGCCGTAGATCTGTGCCGTGTCGACGGCGCGGTAACCCAGTTCGAGTGCGGTGCGCACGGAATCGATGACAGTCTGGCCCGTCAGGCGGAAGGTGCCGACGCCAAAGGTGGGAATGCTCACGGGATGACTCCTTGTTGCGTTGCTAAGGGGAATGAGGGGAAGTAATCAGGCTTCGACGAGTTGCGTCGTGGCGGTGCGGCGGTCCAGTCGTCCGGCCAGCACTGTCAGCCCGAAGGCGCCCAGCGTGACCAGCGCAGCGATCCACGGGGTGTGGGCCAGACCGAGGTGACTCACCACCTGCGCGCCGGCCCAGGAGCCGCCGGCCACGCCGAGGTTGAACGCCGAGATGTTGAAACCGGCGGCGACGTCCGTGGCTTCCGGTGCGACCTGTTCGGCCTGCCGCACCACGTAGACCTGCAGGGCCGGCACGTTGCCGAACGCCACCGCACCCCACGCCAGCACCGTCAGCACCACCAGCGGCTTGCTCGGCGCGGTAAACGTGAGCACCAGCAGCACGGCAGCCAGCAGACCGAAGATGATCTTCAGCGCGGCCACTGGCCCGCGGTGATCGGCGAGGCGACCGCCCCACACATTGCCGATCGCGACGGAGACGCCATAAGCGAGCAACACGAGGCCCACCATGTCGGGCTTGAAGCCGGCAATGTTCTCCAGGATGGGCGCAAGAAAGGTGAAGGCGATCAGCGAGCCGCCGTAACCCACGGCCGTCATCGCGTAGACCAGCAGCAGGCGCGGTTCCAGCAGTACACGCATCTGGCGGCGCAGCGGCGCGGGTTCGGTGTTGGGAATATTGCTGGGCACCAGGGCCAGCGCACCGATCAGCGCGATCACGCCAAACGCGGCGACGGCGAGGAAAGTCATGCGCCAACCAAAGTGCTGGCCGATGAACGTGCCGAGCGGGATGCCGGTGACGAAGGCCACCGTCATGCCACTGAACATCGTGGCGATGGCGCGGGCGGCCTTCTCGCGCGGCACCAGATTGGTGGCGACGATCGAGCCCACGGAGAAGAACACGCCGTGAGCCAGACCGGTCAGCAGGCGGGCAATGATCAGCGTGCCGTAGCCGGGCGCCATCCAGGCCACCACGTTGCCGACGGTGAACAGCGCCATCAGGCCAACCAGCAGCGGCTTGCGCGGCACGCGGCCGGTCATGGCGGAAAGAATAGGGGCGCCGACCGCCACGCCCAGGGCGTAGAGGCTGACCAGCAGGCCGGCCGAAGGCAGGCCGACACCCAGGTCGCCGGCAATCGTCGGAATCAGGCCGACGATGACGAATTCCGTGGTGCCGATGGCGAAGGCCGCCAAGGTCAGGGCAAACAGTGCGAGAGGCATGACTGCGATCCAGGAGGGGAATCAATGGGGCGCAGTCTGCTCGCTTTACATTTGCTGATTAAGCCGTATATAAGCCAAATACTTTTGATTTGAAATCAAATATGAAAACGACCCTCGACGAACTCCAGGCGTTCGTGGCCGTCGTGGACACGGGCTCCATCACCGCGGCCGCGGATCAGCTCGAACTGACCATCTCGGCCACCAGCCGCACCCTGGGGCGGCTGGAGGAAAAGCTGCAGACCACCTTGCTCCGGCGCACCACCCGCCGGCTGGAGCTGACGGAGGAGGGCGCGGCGTTTCTGCAGTACGCGCGCGAGATCCTTGCTTCCGTTGACGAGGCGGAGGAGCAGATGGCGGCCCGGCGGCTGCGCCCGGTCGGGCGGCTTCGCGTGGATGCCGCCACGCCCTTCATGCTGCATGTCATCGTGCCGCTGGTACGGGGCTTTCGCGAACGCTTCCCGGACGTGGAGCTGGAACTCAACTCGAACGAGGGCATCGTCGACTTGATCGAGAAGCGCACCGACGTGGCCTTCCGCATCGGCGCGCTGAAAGATTCCACGCTTCATGCGCGACCCATCGGCAGCAGCCGCATACGCATACTTGCCAGTCCCGATTATCTGAAGCGCCGCGGCACGCCTTCCAACGCGGCCCAGTTGGCGCAGCACGCCATACTCGGCTTCAATCACCCCGATACGTTGAACGACTGGCCCTTGCGTGACGCGAACGGAACGACCGTCCATGTCACGCCGACCGTCGCCTCGTCCAGTGGCGAAACGCTAAGGCAGATGGCACTGGCCGGACTGGGCATCGTCTGCCTGTCCGATTTCATGACGCGCGAAGACCGGCAGTCCGGTCGACTGGTGCCATTGTTTGCCCGCCACACACTCGACGTGCGACAGCCCATCAACGCTGTCTACTATCGAAACACGACGCTAGCTTCTCGCATTACGTGTTTCGTCGATCACATTGTGGAGGCTTTGGGTGAGCGGCCTTTCGAAGAGTGAGTTTTGAGAGTGGGAATGAAGGCTTTTGCCGAGATGCCGGTGATCCGCTTCGACTCATGGCGGACACTCACCAAAACCCGGGGCAAGCAAGAGCGGGAGCGGGTTGGGCACCTCAAAATCAGGAGTAGTTCAACCTGACCCTGTTTGCCTAAACACCCGCCACGACGACCGCCACCACCCACCCCGCCTAATGCGGGGTTTTCGTCTGATGAGGGAACGCCGTGCGACGGGACAACCACACGCAAAGCGAGGTAACGCGCTAAGGCATCACGCACGCTCATAGGGATTTCAGTGCAATCCTATTTCTTGTGGCGGTGTGTTGTTGTTCCTATGGCCCTTTCACTAGGCGCACACGTCCATGAGTTGCATCGATCCCAGTTGCCCCATTTGCCACCCCAAGGGAACAGGCTGGTCGCCCTACGATACCGAGTTGTATTACGCACAACTGCGGCTTGTGGGCAAGGGTGAAGGCAACGGCAACCCAGTGGCAAACGTGCCCTACCGGCTTTTGCTTGGCGATGGCACCTATGAGCGTGGCACGACAGATGCCCAAGGGTTGACGGCCGTCATATGTACTCAACAGCCGGTCGCCCTGTGGCGATTAATGCTGCCCGTGCCAGCCAGCGCGCCCCTTTGTTGCGACGCTCCGGATCGTGGATATGAAAAGATGGGTTTTGAAGTACCCAGCGGCAACGCGCCGTTTGCATTCACCGCCAAGACAACGACAACGCCAGCGATTACAACGGTAGAGGTTCCCAAGGGAGGCGAACGATCGCTGACACGCGGCGAAGAAGCGATGGCGCGAACGGTATTCGGGGATAGCATCGACTATCGCAAAGTGAAAATTCGCCATGGAAGTTATTGGCTGCTTGGGCGCTTCCAGAGAGAAGACACGGCGGTAACGCCGGACGGCAATATTCACGCGCCGCACCCGATCTACCGAGACGACTATTCTGCCGGTACGGGTGCAGATCGCCGATTATTCATGCACGAAATGGTTCACGTTTGGCAGTTTCAACGCGACTATGCGGTGAAACTCAATGGTTTGCGCGTGTCAAGTCGGGGTCGAATCGCGTATCAGTATCAGCTGTCCCCAGAAAGTCGCCTTGCCGATTACAACATGGAGCAACAAGGCGACATCATGGCCGACTATTACATGATATGTATTGAGCGCAATCCGCAGGACGCCTTTAACCCGCGAATGTCAGCGGATTTGTTGTATCACGTCATGCAGCCGTTCGTTAACCCGATCAAACCTCTGCATCTGCCAACCAAGTGAGCGGGTACGTATGAAGCGCTTTTTTTGGTTGTTCTTGCTGGCGAGCACGGCAACACAAGCTCAAACCGGTGACCTGGTGGTGTGGCCGCCCCCGTTGAAGTTGGAACAGCGGGGCGCTGACCTCTTGGCTTGCCTGCCTAGTGACGCCGAACCCATGCCGCTTGATGCTGCCGCCGTTTCGCAAATTAGCGGGACGTGGCCGCCCAAGGAATGGGCTATCGTGAAGTCGCCAAAGGCGCAGCCGGTCACGTTGAAAGCTGGTGACTGTGTTCACTACAACCGACCGTTGAAGGGTTATAGGCAGATCGGAGGCGGTCAACCGTTGCGGCCTGGTGAAACCTACGGATTTCTTTTGCAACGCGTGGGCGATACGGGAAACTCCATGACCGGGCGGTATGTTGGCGTCTTTTGTGTTGAGCAGCTGCCGGGTGGCGAGCGGAACTTTCTGCCCTATATTGAGCATGACGACGGCACGACCACTTACCCGCGTTGCGGCACGTATATCGGTAGCCCGCCTGCGGCCGATGGCATCAACCCGCCTGGACGTCCGTCCGCCGACCCTTCCGCAGAACACTGATCACATACGCAAAGCGGTGTCGTAGCACGAATCGCCTTGCGATAGGACTGGTCCGATTGTGTATCAAGTCATGCAGCCGTTCGTTAACCCACTCCATCCATGGCATCTTCCAACCAAGTCAGCGGAAACGTATGAAGCGCCTTTTTTTTGGGTTGTTCGTGTTGGCGAGCATGGGCTCACAGGCACAAACCGGCCAATATCATTTAGTGGTGTGGCCGCCCCCGTTGAAGTTGGAGCAGCGGGGCGCTGACCTCTTGGCTTGCCTGCCCAGTGATGCCAAACCCATGCCGCTTCGTGCTGCCGCCGTTTCACAAATAAATGGGGGTTGGCCACCCGAGGAATGGGCCGTGGTACGTTCGCCAAAGGCGAGGCCGGTCACGTTGAAAGCCGGTGACTGTATTCAATACAACCAGCCCTTAAAGGGTTATGCCCAGGTTGGAGGCGGCCAGCCGCTGCAACCCGGGGAAACCTACGGGTTTCTTTTGCAACGCGTGGGCGATACGGGAAACTCTCCTACCGGGCGATTTATTGGCGTCTTTTGCGTTGAGCAGTTGCCGGGTGGCGAACGGAACTTTCTGCCCTATATTGAGCATGACGACGGCACGACCACTTACCCGCGTTGCGGCACGTATATCGGTAGCCCGCCTGCGGCCGATGGCATCAACCCGCCTGGACGTCCGTCCGCCGACCCTTCCGCAGAACACTGATCACATACGCAAAGCGGTGTCTTAGCACGAGCCGCGTTGCGATGGGACTCGTCCGATTGCGCGCGCATGAAGTTATCGCCTAAAAGTGCCTAAGCGCGCTCAAAGCGCGCGCCTCTGTCTTCGACAGCAAAGGGTTGGCATGAAGCGATATCACATCACCTTAGGCGCAAAAACCACCTGCGGCGGTGTCGTGCTCGACGGTGAAAGAAACCGCTTAACTGATGGGAAGCCCATTGCCTGTGCAGGTGCGCACATTTATTGCCCGGTGTGCAAAACCACGGGAATCGGCGCCAACGTTTCACCGTTCCACCGAGAAGTAACGAACGGCAAGCAAGTCCTTTTAGATGGCGATCTATGCCTCTGCCAATGCAAGCCGTCGCCCAGGCTAATTGCCGCGCAAACAAGGTCGGGTCAATCATTTGATCCGGGCGATACCGCGCCGTCATCGCCGCCACCAGTACCACCGCAGCCCGAGAGCGGCGCGGCCGAGCGGATGGCCCCTAGCCCACCTTCTGACCCCGTGGCGTGCTGGATCAAGGTTCGCGATAGCACCACGGGACAGCCGTTGCGTAACCATCCCATTGTCGCGGAGGTTCTTGGCGACCGCGTGCGCGGCACCACGGATGCGGACGGTTACGCCGTCGTGCAAACCAAAGACCCGCTAGACGTGATTATCCATATCGTCTTTTCCGCCCCCCGGCGGGAACTCCACTTCACCAACCGCATGTGATGCCATGGCTGATTACACGATACGACACTGGACCGTTGCCACCACCAGCGTAGGCAGCAGCAAGGACGACGCGATAGAAATCCGCGTCAACAATCGCGGAGCGGTGCGGCAGGCCATCTTTGACCAGTTGCGCGCTAAGAACGTGCAGGTGCAAGAGCGTTCCGCGTGGCACGCCTTGGACATCGCCAAGGGCGCCGAGAAAGATTGGAACTACGACGCTATCGCGATCCACCATGCGGGCAACAGTTTCAGTTGTTCGGCCGATGGTGCGGACCAGATGCGGAAAGTCGAGGCTATCGATGTAAGAAACTTTGGTCGGGTGAGCTATCACTATGCCATCGACTGCCAGGGCATCATCTATGAGGCGTTGGACATACGCTACAAAGGCAACCACATAGAACTCGGAAACTCCCGCGTGATCGGAATCGTTCTGCTGGCAGACCTAAGTTTGCCGGGCGAAGGCATGGAAGAAGGTCCGGGCATATGGAAGAAATACAAAGAGAAAGGTATGAAAGTCGCTGCGCGCGAGTTTCTAGGCATTGCGAAAGATGCCGTGGACGTTGTCTATGATGTTCCGAGTGAGGCGCAAATTGAATCCGCCTCGAAACTCTGCGCGACGCTGGCGGATTACTTCAATATCGTGAAGCTCGGTGGGCATCGTGAATTTGCTAAGACGCTTGGTGACAATCGCGCCTGCCCGGGGGGCTATGGTATGACGGTCGCATCCATGCTGCGCCGCGAACTAGGCGTTGCTGCGCCATGAAGTTTCGATGGTCCTATGCGGCGCTGCTGGTGTGTGCGGCTGCCGTCGCGGTACCCGTGTGGCGCTATAACATCGGCGTGGAGCGCATCGTTTCCGATGACGAGGAAATGCCGGTGGTGTGGGAGTGGTTTGTAAAGCACCGCAAAACGTGGCAATACAAGTTCGTCAATCCCGCGCGGCCCGTTCTTGAAATCGAAGCGTATGAGACGCTTTCGGCGGGGGAACAAGTGAAGCTCAAAGAGTTTTGTAAGGTGCGTTACGGGGTTGAGGATGTAGACGCGTGTTATAGGGTGATGTGTGCCCCGTACCACGTTGAGATAAAACCAGGTGGCTGGATTCCTGACAACGTTTGCATCCGCAGATATAACGATGCTTCGCGCCATGAATTGGACGTTACTAAGCCATGAAGTTTCGCTGGCAGTACGCGGCACTAATAGTGTGCGTGGCAGTCGTCGTTGAACCCCTGTGGCGCTATAACATCGGCGTGGAGCGCGTCACTTCCGACATCGAAGAAAGTCCGGTGGGGTGGGAGTGGTTTGTGAAGCATCGGAAGACGTGGCAATACAAGTTCGTCAATCCCGCGAATCCTTCGGGGATTGAGGCAAAGATGATGAACGAGCTTACTCCTGACGAAACGGCGAGATTCAAAGACTTTTGTGAAGTCCGGTATGGTGTCAGTGACACGGAGCAGTGTTACCGGGCCATGTGTGCTGGCAGCGTGGGGGCTACGGATGGATGCTGGCAATGGAGTGCGCCGCCAGTGCGAGCCGCCGATAATGCGGCGCGGGACAGATAGGCTGCTCGCACGGCGCGGCGCCCTGAAAGGCGCCAATCGCGCTTGCGCGGGTGGCTATGGTTTGGTGGTTGCATCCATGCTGCGCCGAGAATTGGGGGGGCGCTGCGCCATGACGTTTCGATGACCCTATGCGGTGCTGCTGGTGTGTGCGGCAGCCAAAACTGGGGTCAGAGTGCACTTTTGACGGTTTAGATGCCTGCTGACAAGTTAGCCAATGGGCAAAGAAAAAGCCCGGCGATCTCTCGCCGGGCTTTTCTTTTGATGGTGGAGGTGGCGGGAGTCGAACCCGCGTCCGAAGGCGTTTGACGCCCGGTACTACATGCTTAGCTCGCCGTTAGATCTCGTCCCGCGACAGCACAGCGTGCAAAGCGCATCGAAGGACCAGCCTGCTTGATTTAGCCCTGACCGACAGGCGGCAGCTTCGGGCGATCTCGTGATAATGACCCTACATCCACGAGCACGAGCACAAGTGGGTTCGGGGCTAGGCCTTAAGCGGCCAGAGCGTAGTTGTCGTCGTTGGCAACTATGAGTTTTGCAACTGGATTAACGAGGAAAGCTGCCCCCTCGGCATGCACCAAGCTATCTCACTACCCCCGTCGAAGCCATGACACCCCCGGGGAAACTGAAGCTGGTCAGTCAGTATATGTAGGCAGGTGGGCTTTCATCAAGGCGGCATGTCGCCGCTATTGTGGGCCAGGACCACCACCCATAGGGACCGACCATGGTGCGGATACGTCAGGCAGGGCTGCATGATGCGGGTGTGTTGACGGATTTGCGTTGCGGGTTTCTGGAAGAGGAACTGCACCAGCAGCTGCCGGAGGGGTTTGCGGACGAGCTGCGCAGCTGGATCGAGGAGGCCATGCCCGAAGGGCGCCTGCTGGCCTGGCTGGCCGAGGTGGAGGGGCGGGTGGCCGGCTGCGTGATGGTGCATCCGTATACGCACATGCCCTCCGCCTATTTCCGCCGCGGCGTGGGCTGGTACGTGCTCAACATGTACGTGCGCAAGCCGTATCGCCGGCAGGGCGTGGCCGCCGGGTTGCTGGCCGCGCTGGGGGCGGCGGCGCGGGAGCAGGAGGTGGATTCGCTCAACCTGCATTCCACGGCGGCCGGCCACACGCTGTATGAGCGCTTCGGCTTCGGCACGTCGGTGGACGCCATGAACATGACGTTGCATGAGGGTGTGGTTGGCCTGTCGGAAGGCGAGCCCGGCTCCTGGCGGCGGGTGGCGGGCTGAGCGGGCTTAGGGTGACCAGAGAGACTCGGCCTGGCTCCGCACGCACGTCACCCCGCGAAAGCGGAAACCGCTTCTTCAGCAGCCGAAGGGCTGGGCATCCAGCGCCTTTCGGCTCGTTGAAGGTCAAGGCACTGGATGACCAGCCCTTCGGCTGTTGAAAAGCGCCTCCCGCCTTCGCGGGGATGACGATCAAGAGCACTGTTTTTGATGTGCTCGGTCGTTTTGTTGGCGGCGCTTAGGCGTGCTTGTTATGGGCGCGCATGGTGCGCTGCTTTTCGCGCTGCCAGTCGCGTTCCTTCTCGGTCTCGCGCTTGTCGTGCGCCTGCTTGCCCTTGGCCAGGCCAATTTCCACCTTCACCTTGTTGCCCTTCCAGTAGAGGGCCATGGGAATGAGGGTGTAGCCCTTGCGCTCGACGGCGCCGATGAGCGTGTCGATCTCTTCCCGGTGCAGCAGCACTTTGCGCGTGCGGCGGTCGTTGGCCACCACGTGGGTGGAGGCGCTGATGAGCGGCGGGATGGAGGTACCGACAAGGAAGATCTCGCCCTGGATCACCATGGCGTAGCTGTCGCCGAAGTTGATGCGGCCGGCGCGCAGCGACTTCACTTCCCAGCCTTGCAGTTCAAGCCCGGCTTCGAAGCGCTGGTCGATGTGGTACTCGTGGCGCGCGCGCTTGTTGAGCGCAATGGTGCCGCCTGTGTTCTTGTCTTTGTCCTTAGGCTTGGCCATGTCCGTTAAACTTCGGGCTTATTGCCCTGATGACGGTCCCGTCCGTGGAGGGACCTGAAGATGATGCTCACGAAGAGGCTGAAGTGATCGAGATCCGCCGCAGCGCCCTGGTGCGATATTCGCCAGCCCAGATGTTCGATCTGGTCAATGACGTGGAAGCATACCCAAAGCGCTTCCCGTGGTGTGTTGCCGCCGAGGTGCTGGAGCGGGGTGAAGATGTGCTGGTGGCGAAGCTGGATCTCAAGTACGCCGGTTTCCGCCAGACCTTCACGACGCGTAATACCACGGTGCCCCCCGGTCGTCTGCAGATGAGCCTGGTGGACGGCCCGTTCCGCAGCCTGGACGGCGTCTGGAACTTCATTGCGCTAGGCGACGCGGGTTGCAAGGTGGCGTTCGAGCTGGATTTCGATTACGCCGGCAAGCTGGTGGGTTCGGCCCTCAAGCTGGGTTTCCAGGGGCTGGCCACCCGCATGGTGGACGATTTCTGTCGCGAGGCGGAGCGCACTTATGGCTGAGCGGATCACCGTGGAGGTGGTCTATGCCGAACCATCGCGCCGCTGGCTGCGTCAGGTGACGCTGGCTGCCGGCAGTACGGTGGCCGAAGCCATCGAGGCATCAGGGCTGGCCCAGGAGGTTCCCGGGCTGGTGGTGGATCCGGCGCGGCTGGGTATTTTTTCCCGCAAGGCGACGCTGGACCAGGTGGTGGGCGAGGGCGACCGGGTGGAAATCTACCGGCCGCTCACGCTCGATCCGAAGGAAGCACGCCGGCGCCGCGCCCACGAGGGCTGACGCCGGCCAGATGGCCTCAGTGGCCGTCGTTGCCGCCGTTGTCGCCACCCTTGTCACCGCCGCCGGAGCCGCCGGTGTTCTTGTCACCCTTGGTTTCGTCGACCGGGTAGCTGGCGTGGTACTTCTTGGTGTCGTTGACCAGCTTCTGGGCGTCTTCGGCGAAGAAGTCACCCTCGGTGCGCACCAGCACATCGTTGTTGAAGGTGAGCTTGAGCGTGTGGATCTTGATGTCGCCCCCGCGATGCTGCTGCGTGGAGACGTAGTCCCACTGGTTCTGGTTGAACGGCGAGTTCACCGAGGGCGAGCCCATGAGCACCAGCACCTGGCGCTTGGTCATGCCCGGCTGCAGCTGATCCACGGTCTTCTTGTCGAGCAGGTTGCCCTGCGACACGTCTGGGGTGTAGACGAGACGGCAGCTGGCCAGCGACAGAGCCAGCATGGCGAATCCCAGCGTGCGAATCAGCTTGTGCATGCGTGTTGCGTCCGGATCGTAAAGGTGTCGGATGATACACTAACGGCCTTGTGGCGCCGCGTGCGTGGAGTTTGTTATGGAACAGGAAACCAAAGAACTGCGCAAAGCCGGGCTTAAGGTGACCCACCCCCGCATGCGCATCCTGCAGATCTTCGAGGACGAGGAGGCCCACCACCTCACCGCCGAAGACATCTATAAGCGCCTGCTGTCCCACCAGGAGGACATCGGGCTGGCCACCGTCTACCGCGTGCTGACCCAGTTCGAGGCCGCCGGCATCGTGGTCAAGCACAATTTCGAGGGCGGCCAGGCCGTCTACGAGCTGGACCGTGGCAAGCACCATGACCACATGATTGATGTGGACAGCGGAAAGGTCATTGAGTTCGTCAGCGAGGAGATCGAGCGCCTCCAGCACGAAATTGCGGCCCGCCACGGCTATGTCATCGAGGACCACAGCCTGGTGCTGTACGTGCGGCCCAAGAAGTCCCACCACAAATAAGCAGTGCGGGCAGCGAGGCGCCTGGGCCGGTGGCGGTGACGCCATCGGCCTTTTTGTTTTTTTGAGTGGGGCGTGGCCTGCGAGGGCTGGCCTATGGAAAAGGCGCTGGATCCCAGCTTTCGCTGGGATGACGAGCTGTGGAATGACGAGCTAGTTTCGGTGTTCGACCACAGCCTGGGTTGACCGTGGCCCGTCATTAGGAAATACCTCTCCGCCTCATCGGGCCGTCATCCCAGCGAAAGCTGGGATCCAGCGCCTTTGTGAAGGCCTGGGCAGAGGCTGCAAACGGGGCGAGGGCATTGGCGAGCGCCCATAAAAAAAGCCGCGGGAGGACTCCTGTCCGCCCTGCGGCTTGATCCGTTACCGGATGGCTCCAGAGAAAGGCGAGTTGCTCGCGTAACCTGGGCGTGCCACCGATACCGGCGGAACGGCATCCTGCCGTTCTTCATGCCCACCGTCCCCACGGTTGGCATGGCTCACCATCTTGCGATGGTGGCTCCCCCACATCGATGGATCCAGCGTAACGAAGCCTTCACACGTCGGGTATCGGAAAATTTCCTATGTAACGTTTCCTAAGTGCGCGCTGCGTCACCAGTTTGCGTGTTGCTTCGCAACAATATGCGTAGATGAACGCCTTGCGCTTCGGGGCGAACCCTGAACAGGCCGCCCAGGGATGTCACCCGGTCGCGCATGCCTTGCATGCCACGGCCGCCACGGGGCATGCGGGCCGGCAGGCCGATGCCGTTGTCGCGGATATCCAGCAAAGCCAGCGCCACGCCCTGGCGCTCGCCGATGCGCAGGCGCAGTTGGAAGGTGTCGGCGTGGGCGTGCTTGACGGCGTTGGTGGCGCTTTCCTGCACGAGGCGATAGACCACGGTGCGGGTGTCGTCGTCGAGCAAGCGCGGGTCGCCGCGAAGTTCGGTGCGATAGGCCACGCCGGCCGCGGTGAGCAGGTCGCGGATCGGGCCTTCGTCCAGCGCCCGTAGCAGGCCGAACTCGTCGAGCACGGCGGGGCGCAGATCGTCGAGCAGGCGGTGCAGGGCGCGCCGCATGTGACCCATGATGGCGTTGATCGACACGCCGATGTCGTCCATGCCGGCCTGGGCGAGCCGCGACTGGGCGAGTTTCAGGTGGGTCTGGATGGCCGTCAGGTTCTGGCCCAGTTCGTCGTGCAGCTCGGCGGCCATGTGGCGGCGCTGGTTTTCCTCGGTGCGCAGGTTGCCGCGCGCGGCGTCGCGCAGTTGGCGGGCGAGGTGGTCCAGGCGGCGGTTCACGGCGGCAAGATAGACGTTCTGTTCCGCCACGCGCTCGCTGCTGCGGCGCAGGGCGTCGGTGGCCGAGCCCAGCATCAGCGCGCCGGTGCCGGCCACGGCCAGGAACAGCTCGCCGGCGGCGCCGGGGGCGCCGTGGCCGGAGAGATGATCCACCAGCGTCATGCCCAGGCTGGAAATCAGCATGGAAAGGCTGGCGCCGCGCCAGCCGTGCCGGAACGCGAAGAACAGCACCGGTGCCAGTGACAGCACGCGGGCGAACTGCGGCTGCGGCGCTTCATGCGAGGACAGCACCAGCAGGATGGCTAGCGAGGGCAGCAGCACCAGCAGGCCGTCCATCAGCAGCCGGCCGAGGCCGCGCTTGTCCAGGCGGGCCCGCAGCAACATCACGAGCAAGGGCACCACGAGCAGCACGCCCACGTAGTTGCCCAGCAGATCCTGGCCCAGCGCCTGCATCATCATGTCCGCGCCGGGGGCGGCGTGGATCAGGGCGAGCATCACGGCATCCGTGGCCGTGGTGGCCGCTACGGTGAAGGCGGCCGACAGCAGCAGGCGGGCGACATCCTCGGGGTCGCGGAGGCTGGCGTGCAGCTTGGCCCGGCGCATCAGCCACAGGCAGATGGCCGACACGATGGGCTCGGGCAGCGCACCCAGCAGGAAATAGCGCCAGCCCAGCGGCAGCGGGTGGAACGAGGCGATCAGGCCGCTGGCGGCGAACTCGGCACCGAGCAGCCACGGCCACATCCGCATGGGGGCCAGCAGCAGCGCACCGAAGCGCAGGCCGTAGGGGAGCATCCAATAGGGTTGCTCGGTCGGCCACAGCAACAGCCAGAGCAGAAAGTAGCCGGTGCCAAGGAGCAGATCCGAGCCCGGCAGGGAGTATT
Organism: Dyella japonica A8; assembly: GCF_000725385.1. NCBI lineage: Bacteria > Pseudomonadati > Pseudomonadota > Gammaproteobacteria > Lysobacterales > Rhodanobacteraceae > Dyella > Dyella japonica. The sequence goes on from NZ_CP008884.1 coordinate 2,699,429, forward strand.
TCGGTCGCATCCGGCGATGGTACATGGCGCCGGGCGGCGTTTAGGCGGCATTCCAGCGCCCTTTCGCGTTCGGCCCGGAGGGCCCTGCCGCAGTGCGAGATCGTAAACAGGCCCTTGGCCTGCTATACATTGGGCCCATGTACAGCATTGTCCTGGTTGACGACCATGCCATCGTACGAGAGGGGTTCAAGCGGCTGATCGAAATGGAACCGGATCTGGAGGTCGTTGCGGAATGCCGCAGCGCCGACGATGCGGTCGAAGCGGTTGGCTCACGTCGTCCCGATCTCGTGGCACTCGATCTCTCGCTGCCTGATGGCAGCGGGCTGCCGCTGATCGAGCATCTGCGTAGCGTCGCTGCGGACACGCGCATCGTGGTGCTGAGCATGCACGACGGCGAACCCTACGTATCGGAAGCCCTGCGCCGCGGTGCCAGCGGCTATGTCACCAAGGGCGTGGCACCGGAAGAACTGGTGGCCGGGCTGCGCGCCGTGATGCAGGGCGAATGCTTCCTCAGTTCCGACCTGCGCAAGCGACGCGCGGAACGGCCCAGCGAAGCACGCGACCCCATCCACCGGCTCACCGCGCGCGAGCGCGAAGTGTTCCTGCTGCTGGCGGCGGGCCGGGCGCCGAAGCAGGTGGCGGGTGAGCTGGGTATTGGCCAGAAGACTGTCTATATCCATCGCGCTAGCCTGATGGGGAAGCTGGGGGCGGGGTCGGAGCTCGACCTCTATCGTATGGCCGCCGAGCGTGGGTTGTTGCCGCGGAAGAACTGACTGCGACGTCGGTAGCGCACGCCTGCCAGCTTGATAGATTCACCCATTCCCCTCACCGTCATTCCGGCGAAAGCCGGAATCCAGTGCCTTTGCTTTTAGGCACTTTCGCTTCAGTGAAGAAAGTCACTGGATTCCGGCTTTCGCCGGAATGACGGTGAGGGAAATATGGCGTTGGCGTTGGCGTTGGCGTTGGCGAGGGGCTGGGGCTGGGGCTAGCGCCAATGGCCTGTGTGATGCGGCGCAGGCAGCCTCAAACCTGCGCCCGCTCCAGCATCTGCTTCGCATGGGCCTTCGTTTCGCGCGTGATCTCCACGCCGCCCAGCATGCGCGCCAGTTCGTCACGACGACCGTTGGCATCGAGCTTCTCGATGCGCGTGCGGGTGGATTCGCCGTCGCTGGCCTTGCTCACGCGCAGGTGCGCATGGCCTTGCGCGGCCACCTGCGGCAGGTGGGTGACGCACAGCACCTGGCGTTGCGCGCCGAGGGCGCGGAGCTTCTGCCCCACCACCTCGGCCACGGCGCCGCCAATGCCGGTGTCGACTTCGTCGAACACCATGGTGCCGATAGTGTCCTTGCCCAGCGTGGCCACTTCGATGGCCAGGCTGATGCGCGCCAGTTCGCCGCCGGAGGCGACCTTGCGCAGGGCGCGCGGCGGCTGGCCGGGGTTGGCGCTGACCAGCAGTTCGCAACGCTCCCGGCCTTGCGCGTCGGGCTCGCTGTCGCTGGTGGCTTCCAGTTCGACCACGAGGCGGCCGCCACTCATGCCCAGCTCGCCCATCAGGGCGCTGACCTCGCCACCGAGCCGTTCGGCGGCCTGCAGACGCGAGGCGCTGAGCTTGCCGGCCTGCTCGTCGTACTGCTGCTGCAGGCGCGTGCGCTGGCTGGCGAGTTTTTCCAAGGCGTCGCCCGCGCCTTCGAGTTCACCGAGCTCCTCGCGTAGCGCGGCGGCCTTGTCGTGAAGTTCGGGAACGGGCACCCGGTGGCGTCGCGAGAGTTCGTGCAGTCGGGTGAGGTGGGTGTCGACTTCGCTGTAGCGCTCCGGGTCCAGATCGACATCGAGTGCATAACGGCCCAGGCCGTCGGCGGCTTCGCTGAGCTGGATGGAGGCGTTGTCCAGCAGGTCCAGCAGCGGCGCCAGGCGATCGTCCAGCGCGGCGAGCTTGCTCATCTCCAACTGGGCCCGGCCCAAGGCGCGACGAAGGGCGAATTCGCTGTCGCCATCGAGTAGTTCGACCACGCCGCCCGCGCCCTCGGCCAGGCGTCCGGCGTTGGCCAGGCGCTTGTGGCTGACTTCCAGTTCGGTGAGTTCGTTGGCGGGCAGCGCCCACTTTTCCAGTTCGCCCAGCTCGTGGCTGAGCAGTTCGATGCGCTGCTCGCGGTCGTCGCCGCCGCTGAGCTTGCGGATGCGGTTGCCCAGCTCGCGCCATTGCTGGGCCAGCTCGCGGACCTGGGCGACCAGATCCTCGTTGCCGGCGTAGGCGTCGAGCAGTTCCATCTGGTGTGCCCGCGACAGCAGGGCCTGGTGTTCGTGCTGGCCGTGGATCTCCACCAGCAGCGTGGCCAGTTCGCCGAGCTGGCTGGCATTGGCCGGGCGGCCGTTGATCCAGGCGCGCGAGCTGCCTTCGGCACGGATGACGCGGCGCAGTTGGCAGGCGTCCTCTTCGTCCAGTTCCTCGCGGTGCAGCCACTCGCGGGCCTCGGGGAGCTCGCTCAGGTCGAACTCGGCGGTGAGCTCGGCGCGATCGCTGCCGGCGCGCACCATGCCACTGTCTGCGCGGGCGCCGGCCAGCAGCATCAAGGCGTCCACCAGCAGGGACTTGCCCGCGCCGGTTTCGCCGCTGACGACGGTAAGACCCGGGCCGAAGGCGATCTCGGCTTCTTCGACGACGGCAAAATGACGAACGTAGAGCGAGGTGAGCATGGGCGGCGACGTGGTGAAGTCGTGGGATTGTAAAGGGGAGGGGATGGGGCGCGGCTAGTGGGGTGCATGCCTGGGCGATGGCATGACTCCGCCACACCCCGGTTTTGCCACGCCCGCCCCCCGGCCCTGTCCCCTTTCTTGCAAACTTTGCCGCCAGACCTTATTTCTTTTGTGTCTCACGGATTGCTACAGCATGCCTGCCGCCCAACTCGATGCCCGCGCACGCCGACTCCTGCGCACATTGATTGCCCAGTACCTCGCCGATGGCGAGCCCGTAGGGTCGCGCACGCTGTCGCGCTCCTCCGGGCTGGACGTGAGCCCGGCGACCATCCGCAACATCATGTCCGACCTGGAAGACGCCGGCCTGGTGGCGTCGCCGCATACCTCGGCGGGGCGCGTGCCGACGCCGCGCGGCCTGCGTTTGTTTGTGGACAGCCTGATCGAACTGCAGCCCCTGCCGCAGGACGAGATGGCGCGCCTGCGCCGCGAGCTGCCCCCGGGCCCGACCACCACCCGCGACCTGCTGGGCAACGCCTCGACCTTGCTGTCGGCGATGACGCAGTTCGCCGGCGTGGTCACGGTGCCGCGGCAGGCTGACTTCCCCCTGCGACACATCGATTTCGTGGCGCTGCCCGATGCCCGGGTGCTGGTGATCCTGGTGTTTTCGGACAACCAGGTGCAGAACCGCATTGTCCAACTGGCCAGGCCGCTGGACGGCCGCGAGCTGGAGCAGGCGGCCAACTATCTCAATGCCCAGTTTGCCGGCCTGCGCCTGGACGACATCCGGGGCCACCTGCTGCGTGAACTGCGCGAGGCCAGTGGCGAGCTCAACCGCCTGATGTCCAGCGCGGTGGAACTGGCGGCGGCCTCGTTCGCCCCGCAGAGCGAGAGCGACGACGTACTGGTCAGCGGCCAGACCAATCTGATGGGTTATTCGGAGCTGGCCAACCTGGAGCGCCTGCGCGAGCTGTTCGAGGCATTCCAGAAGAAAAGCGAGCTGCTGCAGCTCATGGAAGTGTGCGCCAAAGCCCCTGGCGTGCGCCTGTTCATCGGCGAAGAATCAGGGTTTGCGGCGCTGGATGGTTGCAGCGTGGTCACGGCCAGCTACGGAGCCCAGGGGCGCGTGCTGGGTGCGGTCGGGGTGATCGGCCCCACCCGCATGGCCTATGAGCGGGTGATTCCCGTGGTGCAGGCAACGGCCGGTTTGCTCAGCGACGCCTTGAATCGCGTCGCGACGACCTTATAACGCGCTCGGGAGGCGGGGTTTTACCCGCAAGTGATTGACGGTTGGTGCCGCTTGGTGCCGGCCACGGATAAGGCTTGGAGTGATTCATGCAAAGCAACGATCCAACGACGCCCACCGGGGCGCAGGGCGACGCGGCCAGCGCAGAGCTGGAGGCGCTGAAGGCGCGCATCGCGGAGCTGGAGGCGAACAACGTGGAGCTGCGCGACACCGTGTTGCGCGAAAAGGCGGAGATCGAGAACCAGCGCCGCCGCCTGCACCGCGACGTGGAGCAGGCCCGCCGCTTCGCCAACGAGAAGCTGCTGAACGAGCTGCTGCCCGTCTACGACGGCCTGGAGCGCGGCCTGCAGGTGGAAGGCGGTGACGTGGCCAGCATGCGCGAGGGCATCGCGCTGACGCTGAAGTCGCTGTTGAAGATTGCCGAGAACAATGGCCTGGTGCAGGTCGACCCAGTGGGGCAACCGCTGGATCCGGACAAGCATCACGCCGTTAGCATGGTGGAGGCCCCGGGCGCGGCCCCCAACACGGTCGTCAGCGTGCTCCAGAAGGGCTACGTGCTGAACGACCGGCTTCTGCGCCCCGCGTTGGTGGCGGTCGCCAAGGAGTAACGCCCCGGCTCGCGGTCGAGGGCGCCTGAACGGCGTCCCCTGCGGGCTTCGGCGGAAAGGCATACGGGGTCTTGCCGGCATTGAGATGGTACGTGCCGGGCCCCATCTGACAAATCAGATCGCGGCCGAGGGGTCGCTTAAAGCATTCGGGAGTAGACAACATGGGTAAAATCATCGGTATCGACCTGGGCACGACCAACTCGTGCGTCGCCGTGATGGACGGCACCACCGCCAAGGTCATCGAAAACTCGGAAGGCGACCGCACCACGCCGTCCATCGTTGCATTCACCAAGGACGGCGAAGTCCTGGTGGGCGCGCCGGCCAAGCGCCAGAGCGTGACCAACCCCAAGAACACCTTCTACGCGGTGAAGCGCCTGATCGGCCGCAAGTTCACCGACGCGGAAGTGCAGAAAGACCTGCACATCGTGCCCTACGGCATCATCGCGCATGACAACGGCGACGCCTGGGTGGAGACCTCCGACGGCAAGAAGATGGCTCCGCAGGAGATCTCGGCCAAGGTCCTCATGAAGATGAAGAAGACCGCCGAAGACTATCTCGGCGAGACCATCACCGAAGCCGTGATCACGGTGCCGGCCTACTTCAACGACAGCCAGCGCCAGGCCACCAAGGACGCCGGCCGCATCGCCGGCCTGGACGTCAAGCGCATCATCAACGAGCCGACCGCGGCCGCGCTGGCCTACGGCCTGGACAAGAAGGGCGCCGACCGCAAGGTGGCGGTGTATGACCTCGGCGGCGGCACGTTCGACGTGTCCATCATCGAGATCGCCGAAGTCGACGGCGAGAAGCAGTTCGAAGTGCTGGCCACCAACGGCGACACCTTCCTGGGTGGCGAAGACTTCGACATGCGCGTCATCGACTACCTCGTCGAAGAATTCAAGAAAGACACGGGCATGGACCTGCGCAAGGATCCGCTCGCGCTGCAGCGCCTGAAGGACGCCGCCGAGCGCGCGAAGATCGAGCTGTCGTCCAGCCACCAGACCGAAGTGAACCTGCCGTACATCACGGCCGACGCTTCCGGCCCGAAGCACCTCAACATCAAGCTGACCCGTGCCAAGCTCGAGTCGCTGGTGGAAGACCTGATCAAGCGCACCATCGAGCCGTGCCGCACCGCGTTGAATGACGCCGGCCTGCGCGTGTCCGACATCAGTGAGGTGATCCTCGTCGGTGGCCAGACCCGCATGCCCAAGGTGCAGGAGTCGGTGAAGGACTTCTTCGGCAAGGAACCGCGCAAGGACGTCAACCCGGACGAGGCCGTCGCTGTCGGCGCCGCGATCCAGGGCGGCGTGCTGGGCGGTACCGTGAAGGACGTGCTGCTGCTCGACGTCACCCCGCTGTCGCTCGGTATCGAGACGATGGGCGGCGTGATGACCAAGCTGATCGAGAAGAACACCACCGTGCCGACCAAGGCCTCGCAGGTGTTCTCCACCGCCGACGACAACCAGAGCGCTGTGACCGTGCATGTGCTGCAGGGTGAGCGCGAGCGTGCCAGCGCCAACAAGTCGCTGGGCAAGTTCGACCTGCAGGGCATCGAGCCGGCGCCGCGCGGCATGCCGCAGATCGAAGTGACCTTCGACATCGACGCCAACGGCATCCTGCACGTGTCGGCCAAGGACAAGAAGAGCGGCAAGGAACAGAAGATCGAAATCAAGGCCGGTTCGGGCCTGTCCGAGGAAGAGATCGCCCGCATGGTGGCCGACGCCGAGGCCAACAAGGAAGAAGACAAGAAGTTCCACGAGCTCGTCGCCACCCGCAACAAGGCCGACCAGCTGGTGCACGCCACCCGCAGCGCGCTCAAGGAGCACGGCGGCAAGGTGCCGGGCGAACAGCTGAGCAGCATCGAGGGTGCGCTGTCCGACCTTGAGAAGGTGAAGGACGGCGACGACAAGGGCGCCATCGAGTCGAAGATCGAGAAGCTCGAGCAGGTGGCCCAGGCCCTCTACGCCGCGGCCCAGGGCGGCGCCCAGGCCGATGCCGGTGCCCATGCCGGCCATCAGGCGGGCGGCTCCTCGGCCGGTCAGGACGACGTGGTCGATGCCGAGTTCACTGAAGTCAAGGACGACAAGAAGTAATATTGGCCGGTCGGCGCTGCCGATCTGACGCAGCCCGCGTCCGGACTCGAGTCTGGCCGCGGGCTGTTTGTTGAGGAGACATGGATCGCTCGATTCATGTGGAAGTGAGCGATCCATGCCGGATGCAACGATGAGCAAGCGTGATTACTATGAAATCCTTGGGGTGGAGCGCACCGTCACCGAGGTCGAACTGAAGAAGTCGTTCCGTCGACTGGCGATGAAGTACCACCCGGACCGTTGCCCGGACGATCCGCACGCACAGGAGAAATTCAAGGAGGCCAAGGAGGCCTACGAAGTTCTGTCGGATGACCAGAAGCGCGCCATGTACGACCAGCACGGCCATGCTGCCTTCGAGCACGGCATGGGCGGCGGTCGCGGCGGCTTTGGCGACATGGGCGACATCTTCGGCGACATCTTCGGCGATATTTTCGGCATGGGCGGCGGCGGGCGCGGACGTTCGCGTCGCGGCTCCGATCTGCGCTACATCATGGAGCTCGATCTGGAAGAGGCCGTGTTCGGCGTCGAAAAGAAGATCGAGATTCCCACCCAGGTCAACTGCCACCACTGCAACGGCAGCGGCTCCGCCGACGGCAAGACGGTGACCTGCAAGACCTGCGCAGGCCACGGCCGCGTGCGCATGCAGAACGGCATTTTCTCCATCCAGCAGGCCTGCCCGCATTGCGGCGGCAGCGGCCACATGATCGAGAAGCCTTGCAAGGAGTGCGATGGCGAGGGCCGTCTGGAAGAGACGCGTGCGCTGTCCGTGAACATTCCCGCGGGCGTGGACAACGGCGACCGTATCCGCCTGACCGGGCAGGGCGAAGCTGGCCCGGCCGGTGGCGAAGCCGGCGATCTGTACGTGGAAGTGCGCGTGCGCGAGCACGACATCTTCCAGCGCGAAGGCAACGATCTGCACTGCGAACTGCCGATCCGCTTCGCGCAGGCTGCCCTGGGCGCGGAGTTGCTCGTGCCGACGCTGGAAGGCGAAGTGCCGATCAATATCCCGCCGGAAACGCAAACCGGCCAGATGTTCCGCCTGCGCGGACGTGGCGTGAAGTCCGTGCGCAGCGCCCGTACCGGCGACCTGATCTGCCGCGTGGTGGTGGAAACCCCGGTGCGCCTGACCAAGCAGCAGCGCGACTTGCTGGAACAGCTTGAAACGACGTTCGCCCATGGCGAAGCGGAGAAGCACACGCCGCGCGCCAAGACCTGGGTGGATGGTGTCAAGCAGTTCTGGTCGCGCGTTACCTCATAAATCGGCGGTACGTGTCGCATGTCCGAAGCCCTGGCGAATGCCGGGGCTTTGTTTTTGTGTTGCCTCAGTCCCCTTGCTCGTCATTCCGGCGCAGGCCGGAATCCAGTAGCGACAACGGTCGGTTATTGCGACGCGCTTGAACAATGGCTGGTAGCCCCTGCGAAGATCGTGCCCTACTCGCCACTGGATTCCGGCCTGCGCCGGAATGACGAGAAAGAGGGCGAGGGATGCCTCTACGCTCTTTATTCCCGCGGGGAATGACTTTCGAGGGACGGGATACCGTCGTGCACAACCATGCCTGCACGCAGTAGCATCGCCACTTCGTTGTCCGCCATCCAGGAAGCCCCCATGCCCAAGCCCGTTCGCCTCGCCATCAATGGCGCCACCGGTCGCATGGGGCAGGCTTTGCTTGCGCTGGTCAAGGACGATGCCCGCTTCATCCTGGTCGCCGCCATTGCTTCGCCGACTTCGTCGAAGCTCGGGCAGCCGATTGACGCCTGTGCCGGCGCGCTGACCTATTCGCACGAATGGCCGGCCCCGGGAACGCTGGACGTAGTGGTGGATTTCAGCGGCCCGGCGGGTTTGGCCGAGGCGCTGACGTACTGCGAATCCAACAGCGTGGGACTGGTCACCGGCACGACGGGTCTTGATGCGACGTTTGCGCAACGGCTCAACGCATCGGCCGCGCGTATCGCGTTGCTGCGCTCTGCCAATTTCAGCCTGGGCGTGGCCGTGCTTACGCGCCTGCTTCGCCAGGCGGCGGCGGCGCTGCCGGACTGGGACCTGGACATCATCGAGGCGCACCACAACCGCAAGGAAGACGCACCGTCGGGCACCGCCCTGGCCTTAGGCGAGGCGGCAGCGGCGGCGCGCGGCACCTCGCTGCGCGAAAGCGCGGTGTACGCGCGCGAGGGGCGCGTCGGCCCGCGCGAGCTTGGCACCATCGGTTTCGCCGTGGTGCGTGGGGGCGACGTGGTGGGCGAGCACGAGGTGTTCCTGATGGGGCAGGGCGAGCGTATCGAGCTCACCCATCGGGCTACGGATCGCTCGATTTTCGCCCGCGGCGCACTGGAGGCCGCCCATTGGCTCAGCGGCCGGGTGGCAGGTGACTACGATCTGGATGCCATGCTGGCCGATCGCGCCGGTCACTGACCGTCGCCCGGCCGCTTGCCCGGGTGCGTTCCAGCCCCTAAAATCTTGGGGATTGTCATTGGGGAGTAGCCATCCTCACCCCTTCGCGACCGGTCCCCGGTGGCGGCTCCAGAGGAATCCGCGTCAACAGACTTGAAGCGCTTCGCTTCATGGCGTGGATGGCACCGATGCCTTGCGGCATCGGCAGCCCGGCGAGACCTTTGGCCACGACGCGCTCACCCGGCCGGGCGAGCCCGCGTCGCTGAGCCAATGGTTTTCCGCTCGCCCGGCCCTGGAAAAAGCATGCTCACCGCTCTCCTGTTCCTGCTTTCGGCTGGCGCGATCTATCTCGCGTGCGAGTACTTCGTCAACGGCGTGGAGTGGTTCGGCCAGAAGCTCAATCTGGGCGCCACGGCGACGGGCACGATCCTGGCCGCGTTCGGCACGGCGCTGCCCGAGAGTGCCGTGACCTTCGTGGCCGTCATCCTGGGCAAGACCCCGGAGCAGAGGGACATTGGCGTCGGCGCCGCACTGGGTGGCCCGCTGGTGCTCGCCACCATCGCCTATGCCGTGGTGGGCGTGGCGTTATGGATGAATCGTCACCGGCTCATGCGCGCGGACCACAGGGTGCGCGTGGAGCATGGGCGGCTGGCTCGCGACCAGTCGTGGTTCCTCGCCATTTTCGTGGTGAAGTGCGGGCTTGGCCTGGTCGCGTTCGCGCTGAAGCCATGGCTGGGCGTGCTCTTTCTTGCCGCGTATGGCCTTTACGTGTGGCGCGAGCTGAAGGCGTCGGATACGGCGCCCGAGGAAGAAGAACTCGAACCGTTGAAGCTCCGGCCCAACGAGGCCAATCCCTCGTTCTGGTGGGTGGCCGCGCAGACGACGCTGGCGTTGCTGGTGATTGCGCTCGCTTCGCACACCTTCGTCAAGCAGATCGAAGCCATCGGCGTGGCATGGCAGCTGTCGCCGCATCTTGTGGCGCTGGTACTCAGCCCCGTGGCCACCGAACTACCTGAGACCATGAATGCGCTGATCTGGGTGCGGCAGGGCAAGGAGCGCCTGGCGCTGGCCAATATCTCTGGCGCCATGATGATCCAGGCCACCATCCCCAGCTCGCTGGCGCTGTTCGGCACGCCGTGGCTGTTCGACGCGCCGCTGATGGTGGCTGGTGTGCTTACCGGCGTTGCCGTGGTCTATCTGTGGTGGCTGTTCCGCCGTGGGCGCGTGGATGCGCGCTGGCTGGTGCCGGTGGGGCTGCTGTATGGCGTGTTCGCCGCGTACATCGCGTGGCATTACGGCAGCCATCTCTGATCGACGGCTGAGGCGTCGGCGCCCCTTGGGCGCCGCGCACGTCAGTCCTTGTGGGCGGCGTTGCGGTCGCGGTCGGCACCAAGCTTGCGATCGAGCGAGCCGAAGATCCGCTTGAAGGCCCGTGAAAACTTGCCGCGCTTGGTCTTGCGCAGTTTTTCTTCCTCGCTGGTGAGCCAGGCGACCTGGATCACGCGGCGCTCGCCCTCGTAGGGCAGGTGACCGTGGAAGGAGTTGTCGCAGCGCTTGAACACCGCGAATTCGCCATACAGGGGCTTCAGTTCCGGGGCCACCATGCTGTCGATGTTGTCGATGCTGCCAAGGAAGCGCAGGCAGCCGTCGCTGCTGTCCGGCCACAGGTTGTTGAGGTACAGCAGTGCCGTGGCCACCTTGGATTTGCTGTCGGTGTGGATCGTGCCGTGGCGCTTGTTGAGCGAGCGACACAGGGTGATCAGGGTGGGGTATCGGCCCAGGCCCTCGATGCCCAGCCGCTCGCCGATGGCGCTGGCAAACTCGGCCGAGCTCAGGCGTTCCACCAGGGCGTTCACCGACGGACCGCAGTCGCTGGCGTCATAAGGGAAGAAGCCGGCGCTGGCATAGCGGGGGAAGTCCCGCTCCAGATCCCCCCGCGCCTCGTCGGGCAACTGCCCGTGGGCGATCAGGAAGGGGAAGGGTTCCATCCGCACGTCCGTATCCGGTCGGTCGAGGCGGGCGGGATCGAGCAACACGGCTGAGTTCATGGACATCCGGTCATGGGCAAGGCAGCTGGTTAAGTGTAACGCTGCGGACATGCGCCGGTTGGCCTGGATTTCTCCGCATGTTCAGCAGTTCCGGGTGGACACCAGGGGGGCTTGCACCTATCATTGTTACCCGCCCTGAAACATTCCTCGACTAAGGTCCACAAGCCTGCTTTGCTGCGGCTTGCGGGCCTTGCTGCACCTAAAGGCGGTCCTCCCATGCCTATTCCTGCTCTGCTTGCCCTCGAAGACGGCAGCGTGTTCCACGGCTACGCCGTTGGCGCGACTGGTGAAACCGTCGGCGAGGTGGTTTTCAACACCGCCATGACGGGCTACCAGGAGATCCTCACCGATCCCTCGTACGCCAAACAGATCGTTACCCTTACTTATCCGCACATCGGCAACACCGGCGTGAATGTCGAGGACGAAGAGTCCGACACCGTGCATGCCGCCGGCTTGATCGTGCGTGACGTACCGCGCCGAGCCAGTAACTGGCGCAGTACCGAGAGCCTGCCCGACTACCTCAAGCGCCACGGCATCGTTGCCATTGCCGGCATCGATACCCGTCGCCTGACCCGCATCCTGCGCGACAAGGGTGCCCTCAACGGCTGCATCGCCGCGGGCGAGCAGATCGACGCGGAAGCGGCGCTGGCCAAGGCGCGTGCGTTCCCGGGCCTCAATGGCATGGACCTGGCCAAGGTGGTCAGCGTCGGCGAGTCGTATCAGTGGAACGAGGGCGTGTACGACCTCGACAACACCCGGTTCAACCAGCCGGCGAAGCGCTTCAAGGTCGTGGCCTACGACTTCGGCGTGAAGTACAACATCCTGCGCCTGCTGGCCGAGCAGGGTTGCGACATTACCGTCGTGCCCGCGAAGACGGCGGCTGCCGACGTGCTCGCGATGAAGCCTGACGGCGTGTTCCTCTCCAACGGCCCCGGCGATCCGGCGGCCTGCGATTACGCCATCGTCGCCGCGCGTGAATTCCTCGACGCGAAGATCCCGATGTTCGGCATCTGCCTGGGTCACCAGATCATGGGCCTGGCGCTGGGTGCCAAGACGCTGAAGATGAAGTTCGGCCACCACGGCGCGAACCATCCGGTGAAGGATCTCGACGACGGCCGCGTGCTGATCACCTCGCAGAACCACGGCTTCGCAGTGGATCCGGCGACGCTGCCGGCGAACGTGCGCGTCACCCACGCCTCGCTGTTCGATGGTTCGCTGCAGGGCTTCGCGCTCACCGATCGCCCGGCGTTCTGCTTCCAGGGTCACCCGGAAGCCAGCCCCGGTCCGCACGACATTGGTTATCTGTTCGACCGTTTTGCCGCACTGATGCAGGAGGCCCGCACGAATGGCTAAGCGCACCGATATCAAGAGCATCCTCATCATTGGCGCTGGCCCGATCGTCATCGGCCAGGCCTGTGAGTTCGACTACTCCGGCGCGCAGGCCTGCAAGGCGCTGAAGGAAGAGGGTTACCGCGTCATCCTGGTGAACTCCAACCCCGCCACGATCATGACCGATCCGGAGACGGCCGACGCCGTCTACATCGAGCCGATCAACTGGCAGACGGTGGAGCGCATCATCGCCAAGGAGCGTCCGGACGCCGTGCTGCCCACCATGGGTGGCCAGACCGGCCTCAACTGCGCGCTCGACCTTGCCGACAACGGCGTGCTCGAGAAGTACAACGTCGAGCTGATCGGCGCCTCGCGCGAAGCCATCCGCATGGCCGAAGACCGCGAGTTGTTCCGCGTCGCCATGGCCGATATCGGGCTGGAATGCCCGAAGGCCGAAGTGGTCCGCACCTTCGAGCAGGCGCTGCTGGCGCAGGCGAAGGTGGGCTTCCCCACCATCATCCGCCCGAGCTTCACGCTGGGTGGCTCGGGTGGCGGCATCGCCTACAACAAGGAAGAGTTCGAAGAGATCGTCAAGCGTGGCCTCGAGCTTTCGCCGGTGGGCGAAGTGCTGGTCGAGGAATCCGTGCTCGGCTGGAAGGAGTTCGAGATGGAAGTGGTCCGCGACAAGGCGGACAACTGCATCATCGTGTGCTCCATCGAAAACCTCGACCCGATGGGCGTGCACACCGGCGACTCGATCACTGTCGCGCCGGCGCAGACGCTCACCGACAAGGAATACCAGCGCCTGCGCGATGCCTCCATCGCCGTGCTGCGCAAGATCGGCGTGGACACCGGCGGCTCCAACGTGCAGTTCGGCATCAATGCCGAGAACGGCCGCGTGGTGGTCATCGAGATGAACCCGCGCGTGTCGCGCTCGTCCGCGCTCGCCTCCAAGGCCACCGGTTTCCCGATCGCCAAGATCGCCGCGAAGCTGGCCGTGGGCTACACGCTGGACGAACTGAAGAACGACATCACCGGTGGTCTGACCCCGGCGTCGTTCGAGCCGACCATCGACTACGTCGTTACCAAGATCCCGCGCTTCGCGTTCGAGAAGTTCCCGTCCGCCGACGCCCGCCTCACCACGCAGATGAAGTCCGTGGGTGAAGTGATGGCCATGGGCCGCACCTTCCACGAATCGCTGCAGAAGGCGCTGCGTGGTCTGGAGATCGGCAAGAACGGTTTGAACCCGACGGGCCTGGACCTGACCTCCGACGAAGGCATCAACGCGCTCAAGCGCGAACTGCGCGAGCCGCGTCCGGATCGCGTGTTCCACCTGGCCGATGCGTTCCGCGCCGGCCTGTCGCTGGAAGACGTGTACGGCCTGAGCCGCGTCGATCCCTGGTTCCTCGCCGCGTTTGAAGACATCGTCCTCACCGAGAAGGAAGTCCAGGCGCAGGGCATCACCGCCATCGACGCGCTGCGCATGCGCGAGCTGAAGCGCATGGGCTTCTCCGACGCGCGCCTGGCCGAACTGCTCGACACCAACGAAGCGGCCATGCGTCACCTGCGTCGCACGCTGGGTGTGCGCCCGGTGTACAAGCGCGTGGATTCCTGCGCGGCCGAGTTCGCCACCACCACGGCCTACATGTACTCGACCTACGAGGAAGAGTGCGAAGCCAACCCGACCGACCGCGAGAAGATCATCGTGCTCGGCGGTGGTCCGAACCGCATCGGCCAGGGCATCGAGTTCGACTACTGCTGCGTGCATGCAGCACTCGCGTTGCGCGAGGATGGCTTCGAAACCATCATGGTCAACTGCAACCCGGAAACCGTTTCCACCGACTACGACACCTCCGATCGCCTGTACTTCGAGCCGCTGACGCTGGAAGACGTGCTGGAAATCGTGGATCTGGAAAAGCCCAAGGGCGTGATCGTGCAGTACGGCGGCCAGACGCCGCTCAAGCTTGCGCGTGCGCTTGAAGCCGCGGGTGCGCCGGTGATCGGCACCTCGCCGGACAGCATTGACCTCGCCGAAGACCGCGAGCGCTTCCAGCAGATGATCGAGAAGATCGGCCTGAAGCAGCCGCCGAACCGGACCGCGCGTACGCCGGATGAGGCGCTGGCCTCGGCCCGCGAGATCGGTTATCCGCTGGTGGTCCGCCCGAGTTACGTGCTGGGCGGCCGTGCGATGGAAATCGTCTACGGCGATGCCGATCTCTCGCGCTACATCCGCGAAGCCGTGCAGGTGTCGAACGATTCGCCGGTGCTGCTGGATCGCTTCCTTGACCATGCGGTCGAAGTGGACGTGGACATCATCGCTGACGCCGACGGCAACGTGCTGGTTGGCGGCATCATGGAGCACATCGAAGAGGCTGGTGTCCACTCGGGCGACTCCTCCTGCTCGCTGCCGCCGTACTCGCTGACGCAGGAGGTGCAGGATGAAATGCGCCGCCAAGTCACCGCGATGGCGAAGGAGCTGAAGGTCGTCGGCCTGATGAACACCCAGTTCGCCATCCAGGGCGACACGGTGTACATCCTCGAAGTGAATCCGCGCGCCTCGCGCACGGTGCCGTTCGTTTCCAAGGCCACCGGTGTGCCGCTCGCCAAGATCGCCGCGCGCGCGATGGCCGGCCGTTCGCTGATCGACCAGGGCACGACCAAGGAAGTGATCCCGGGCTACTACTCGGTGAAGGAAGCGATCTTCCCGTTCCTGAAGTTCCAGAACGTGGACCCGATCCTCGGCCCCGAAATGCGCTCCACTGGCGAGGTGATGGGCGTGGGCCGCAGCTTCGGCGCCGCCTTTGCGCGTGGCCACGACGCTGCCGGCATCAAGACGCCGCCGAAGGGCAAGGTGTTCGTGTCGGTGCGTGATGCCGACAAGGATCGCCTGCTGCCCGTCGCCCGCGAAGTGCTGGAGAAGGGCTTCAGCCTGGTCGCCACCGATGGCACGGCGAAGTACCTGGCCGAGCATGGCGTGGCCTGCGAGCGCATCAACAAGGTGATCGAGGGCCGTCCGCACATCGTCGACCTGATCAAGAACGGCGAGATCGTCTATATCGTCAACACGACGGAAGGCAAGGCGGCCATCGCCGACTCGTTCTCGATCCGGCGCGAGGCGCTGCAGCAGCGCGTCACGTACTCCACCACGGTGGCCGGCGCCCGCGCGCTGGTGCATTCGCTGGACTACCACGGTGACGGTGCGGTGCACAGCCTGCAGGAACTGCACAAGGAGCTGAAGGCATGAGTCGTGCTCCCATTACCAAGTCGGGCTCGGAGCGTCTTCGCGGTGAGCTGGAAAAGCTGAAGTCCTCGGATCGGCCGCACATTATCGCGGCCATTGCCGAAGCACGTGCCCACGGTGATCTCAAGGAGAACGCGGAGTACCACGCCGCGCGTGAGCAGCAGAGCTTCATCGAGGGCCGCATCGCGGCCCTGGAAGCCTTGCTGTCCACGGCCGAAGTGATCGACGTCAGCCGCCTGGCTGCCGGCTCCCGCGTGGTGTTCGGTGCCACGGTGGATCTGGAAGACGAGGACAGTGGCGAAGCCGTGACCTACCAGATCGTTGGCGACCTGGAAGCGGACATCAAGATGCGCCTTATCGCCGTGTCTTCGCCGATCGCGCGTGCGTTGATCGGCAAGAGCGAGGGTGACAGCTTCGAGTTCAGCGCGCCCAATGGCGTGAAGCGTTACGAGATCACGGGCGTGCGCTACGCCTGATTTCGGTAGGAAACATGTGGGAGCGCACCCTGTGCGCGACGGCAACCTTGCCTCGACGTGAGGTGCTGTCGCGCACAGGGTGCGCTCCCACAGAAAGTCTCGGGTTGATCGAGGCAACAGAAGAGGGCCGCTTTCGCGGCCCATTTTTTTGGCGGCTAGGGGGGGGCGTTGTTGGAGCGCACTTGTGCGCGACCGCGGCACATCCGATCAGTGTTCCGGCAGGCTGTCGCGCACAAGTGCGCTCCTACAAAAGAGCGAGTCAGTTTTGAGGCGATGTGCAGGCAACAAAAAAGCCGCCCAAGGGCGGCTTTTCGCAAAACCCGAAAGCAGCTGAAATTAGCGCTGACGAGCCTTGAAACGCGGGTTGCTCTTGCAGATCACGAACACCTTGCCGCGACGACGCACAACCTTGCAGTCACGGTGCCGCGCCTTGGCGGACTTCAAAGAGGAAAGCACCTTCACGGCCAGCTCCTGAAACTATGCGAAAGAAAAAAGACAAGACGGCAATCATAAACAGTTTGTAGACGCCATACAAGTCCTTGGATCGATTGCGCAATTGGCCGTTCACACAGGATGAGACCGCCACTCATTCAGGCTCGGTCATGGCGCTCAGGAAGCGGCGGACCACCGGATTGGGGTCGTCGATACGGCTGGCCAGCGCCAGCAGCATATAGGCGTCCGGATCTTCCAGCTCAAGATACTTCACGCCGGGCAGGTTCACGGAGCGCATGGACGCCGGCACCAGCGCCAACCCCATGCCCGCGGCCACGAGCACCAGCAGGCCGTTGATCTGCTGGGCGTGCTGGCGGATCAGGGGGTGAAAGTTGGCCTTGGCCGCGATCTGCGCCAGGCGGTCGTACAGGGTGGCTGCCAGTTCGCGCGGCTGCACGATGAAGGCCTCCATGGCCACCTCGCGCAACCAGATGCTGTCTCGGCCAGCCAGGGGGTGATTGGCGGGCAGGGCGAGCAGCAGGGGTTCGCGATCGATCACGTCCAACCGCAGTTGCCTCGCCATACCGGGATGCTCCGGCTCGTCACGGACGAAACCGACGTCGAGTTCGCCAGCGACCAGGGCGGCGTACTGCTGCTCGGTGTACATCTCGCAGAGCATCAGGCGCACCTGCGGCGCGAAGCTGCGGTAGCGCAGCAGGGTCTGGGGCAGGGCGGGGTGGAAGGTGACCGACACCGTGTAGGCCAGGCGCAGCTTGCCGCTGAAGCCGGTGGCTGCATCAGCCATCTGGGCCCGGGCCTCCTCGGCCTTGTCCAGAATCTGGCGCGCTTGCTCAAGGAACAGCTTGCCGGGTTCGGTCAGCGAGACGTTGCGCTTGTTCCGCTCCAGCAAACGGACCCCGAGGTCATTCTCAAGGGCTTGAATCTGCTGGGAAAGTGGAGGCTGGGAGATGTACAGGCGCTGGGCCGCCCGCGTGAAGCTGAGCTCCTCGGCGACCGTTACAAAGTAACGAAGCTGACGGAAGTCGAACATTTTGGAGCTTTAAGACGTTTTTCGAATAAGTAGGACTCCAAATATATATTTGTTTCTATAACTCGTCGATCATATTATTTCTTCCGTCCCGGCACCGTCCCCTCCCCCCAGGTGCCGGCGACCCTCGCCCCGCTGCGACGCTATCCCCGCGATATCTGGTCTTCCTCCCCCCTGACCCATATCGACGCGTCGCCCAGCGGGGCGCTTCCTTTTTCAGCACAACGCCCGGCCTAGCGCCGGGCGTTGTCGTTTGGGATCAAGGAATTAAGTGGTGGGGCGCACCCTGTGCGCGACGGCCGGATACATTGACGGTGCGGCAGTCGCGCACAGGGTGCGCTCCCACAAGAGCATTGCGGTCAGAGGGTAGCGGCCAGCCGGGTCCCCTGGTCGATGGCTCGCTTGGCGTCCAGCTCGGCGGCCACGTCCGCGCCACCGATGATGTGGGTCTTGATGCCGGCGGCGGTGAGCGCATCGGCCAGTCCACGGTTCGGCTCCTGGCCGGCGCAGATGATCACGTTGTCCACCGGCAGCACCTGCGACTGGCCATCGACCGTGATGTGCAGCCCTTCATCGTCGAAGCGTTCATAGCTCACCCCGCCGAGCATGCTGACGCGCTTGGCCTTGAGCGTGGCGCGATGCACCCAGCCCGTGGTCTTGTTCAGGCGGGCACCGGGGCGGCCTTCGGAACGCTGCAGCAACCACACCTGCCGCGAAGGGGCCTCCGGCGCAGCCGGGGCCAGGCCGCCACGCGATGCCAGCTGCATGTCCACGCCCCATTCGCGCGTCCAGCGGGATACATCCAGCGTGGCCGAAGGCTGGTGCTCGACCAGGAATTCCGCCACGTCGAAGCCGATGCCACCGGCACCGATGATGGCCACGCGCTGGCCTACCGGCTTGCCGTGCGCCAACACGTCGAGGTAGCTCAGTACGCGCGGGTCATCGCTGCCGGGGAAGTGCACGCGGCGGGGCGTGATGCCGGTGGCGACGACGACTTCGTCGTGGCCATCGCTGGCGAGGGTGGAGACATGGGCTGCCTGACCCAGCTTCACCGTCACGCCGGCGTCGTCCAGGCGGTGGCGGAAATAGCGCAGTGTCTCGTGGAATTCTTCCTTGCCCGGGATGCGCTTGGCGTAGTTGAACTGGCCGCCGATCTCGCTAGCCTGGTCGATCAGCGTCACGGCGTGGCCGCGTTCGGCCAGCGTGCTGGCGCACGCGAGGCCGGCGGGGCCGGCACCGACCACGGCGATCTTCTTGCGAGCCTTGGTGGGTTCGATGCGCAGTTCGGTTTCGTGGCAGGCGCGTGGATTGAGCAGGCAACTCGCGCGCTGGTTCTTGAATACGTGGTCCAGGCAGGCCTGGTTGCAGGCAATGCAGGTGTTGATGCGCTCGCTGCGTCCCGCCCTGGCCTTGTTGGCCCATTCCGGATCGGCCAACAAGGGGCGCGCAATCGACACCATGTCGGCTTCGCCTGCGGCAAGCAGCTGTTCGGCCACATCCGGCATGTTGATGCGGTTGGTGGTGATCAGCGGGATCGACACCTCGCCCTTGAGCTTCTTGGTGACCCAAGCGAAGCCCGCCCGCGGCACGCTGGTCACGATGGTGGGAATGCGTGCCTCATGCCAGCCGATGCCGGTGTTGATGATGCTGGCGCCGGCGGCCTCGATGGCCTTGCCCAGCGCGACGATCTCGCTCCAGTCCTGGCCGTTTTCCACCAGATCGAGCATCGACAGGCGATAGATGATGATGAAGTCGCGGCCCACCGCTTCGCGCGTGCGCCGCACGATTTCCACGGGAAAGCGCATGCGCTTCGCGGCATCGCCACCCCACACGTCGTTGCGCTGGTTGGTGCGCGCGGTAAGGAACTGGTTGATCAGATAGCCTTCCGAACCCATCACTTCGACGCCGTCGTAACCGGCGTCCTGCGCCAGTTTCGCGCAGCGCACGAAGTCACGGATGGTGCGCTCGACGCCGCCCGAGGAAAGCGCGCGCGGCGTGAATGGGGTGATCGGTGACTTGATCTTCGACGGTGCCACCGACAGGGGGTGATAGCCGTAGCGTCCTGCGTGCAGGATCTGCATACACAGCTTGCCGCCCTCGGCATGCACGGCGCGCGTGAGCTTGCGGTGGCGCGCCACGTGCCAGGGCATGGAGAGCCGCCCGCCGAAGGGCTTCAGCCAGCCCTGGACGCTGGGCGCGATACCGCCCGTGACCATCAGGCCGACGCCGCCGCGTGCGCGCTCCGCAAAGTAGGCCGCGAGCTTGTCGTAGTCGCTGGACTTGTCCTCCAGGCCCGTGTGCATCGAGCCCATCAGGATGCGGTTGGGCAGGGTGGTGTGCCCCAGGTCGAGCGGGGAGAACAGATGCGGGAAGTTCATGCGGACCGCCGACGAGGTTCAAACGATCGTATGAATGTGCCTGCGGAGGGCGTTTGAATGCAAGAGCCGCGCGTTGCGTGGAGGCTGGATTCCCTCACCGTCATCCCGGCGAAGGCCGGGATCCAGTGCCTTTACGTCAGGTACAAGGCGAAAGTCGCTGGATCCCCGCCTTCGCGGGGATGACGGTGAGGTGACTTGGATGGTGCCTGCCTTGGTGGGCTAGGCGACGAAAATGCGTCGAGCGGACTGGGCGCTTCAGCCCAGCAAATCCTGCACGAGTTCGATATAGCGATGCATGGCCTCGTCCTCGGACACGCCGCGCAGATGCGCCCACGCCTCGTACTTGGCCGTGCCGACGAAGTCGAAAAAGCCCGGCTGTTCGCCGTGGACGTCGCCCTCGGAGCCCTGTTTGTAAAGGGCGTAGAGCTTGAGCAGGGTGTCGTTGTCCGGTCGCTGGCCAAGCTGCTGGATGTCTTCGGCGGCCTGTTCGAATTCGCGACGCAGATCGGTCATGGTGTGGACGTGCATGGTCTGACGGACTGTAAAAGGTGGGTGGACACACCGCGTTCCGTGCGAGGACCAACGCGATAGCATATGCGTTTTCTTTCGCCCCCGTCAGGAGTCCCTATGACCTCGTCCCCATCCGTCCCTGTACTAACCATCGACGGACCCTCGGGGTCGGGCAAGGGCACCATCAGTCGCATGGTGGCTGAGAAGCTGGGCTGGCGACTGCTGGATTCGGGTGCCCTTTACCGCGCGGTGGGCTATGCGGCCGGCATGGAAGGGCTGGATCTGTCCGATGTGGACGCCATGACCCGCTGCGCCCAGACCACCAAGATCCGCTTCCAGGCGGCCACCGACGGCAACGACACCCATGTGCTGGTGAACGGCCATGACGCCACGGACGAACTGCGTACGGAAACGGCCGGTGCCGCGGCCTCCGCGATTGCCTCGATTCCCTCGGTACGTCAAGCACTTGTGGATATGCAGCTGGCTTTCCGCAAGGCGCCCGGCCTGGTCGCCGACGGTCGGGATATGGGCACGGTGATCTTCCCCGATGCCCCGTTCAAGGTATTCCTTACGGCCAGCGCTGCCGAAAGGGCGAAAAGGCGCTATAAGCAGTTGAAGGAAAAGGGGCTGAGCGTTACACTTGCTACCCTTCAGCACGAGATCGAAGCGCGCGACGCCCGTGATGCCTCACGGACTGTTGCGCCGCTCAAGCCGGCCGCGGATGCGGTTTTCATCGATACCACCGGCATGGGCATCGGCGATGTCGTCGCGAAAGTATTGGCTGTCGTGCAGTCCTGATGGGCTGCTGATGGCTTTTGGCGCCCCCGCCTTGGCGGGGGATATTGGTCAACGGTGCCAAGGGATGTTTCCCGCGACACCCATAACCGGTGGGCCGACCGTCCGTGCGCCGTTCACACAGGTGCGCACAAGGACCTAAGGCCTTTTCTCATTTCTGGAATCAACATGACTGAAAGTTTTGCCGAGCTGTTTGAACAGAGCCAACAGGCTATCTCCAAGCTGAAGCCGGGCGCGATCGTCACCGGTATCGTTGTGGAAATCCGCAACGATGTCGTCGTGATCAACGCTGGCCTGAAGAGCGAAGGCATCGTCCCGATCGAGCAGTTCAAGGACGAGAGCGGAGAGCTGGAAGTGCAGGTCGGCGACGAGGTGAAGGTTGCCCTCGACGCCCTGGAAGACGGCTTCGGCGAGACCAAGCTCTCCCGTGAGAAGGCCAAGCGTTCCATGGTGTGGGACGACCTCGAGCAGGCCTTCGACAAGGAAGAGACCATCACCGGCAAGATCTCCGGCAAGGTCAAGGGCGGCTTCACCGTCGACATCAAGGACGTCCGCGCATTCCTGCCGGGCTCGCTGGTCGACGTGCGTCCGGTCCGCGATCCGGTCTACCTGGAAGGCAAGGACCTCGAGTTCAAGATCATCAAGCTCGACCGCAAGCGCAACAACGTTGTGGTCAGCCGCCGCGCCGTCGTCGAGACCGAGTTCTCCGAGGAGCGCGAGAAGCTGCTGGAGCGCCTGACCGAAGGCGCAGTGGTCAAGGGCACGGTCAAGAACCTCACCGACTACGGCGCGTTCGTGGATCTGGGCGGCATCGACGGCCTGCTGCACATCACCGACATGGCATGGAAGCGCGTGCGTCATCCGTCCGAAGTCGTCAACGTCGGCGACGAGCTGGACGTCCGCGTGCTGAAGTACGACCGCGAGCGCAACCGCGTGTCGCTGGGCCTCAAGCAGCTGGGTGACGATCCGTGGGTCGCCATCGCCCGCCGCTACCCGGTCGGCAGCCGCCTGTTCGGCAAGGTCTCCAACGTCACCGATTACGGCTGCTTCGTTGAGATCGAGCCGGGCGTGGAAGGCCTGGTCCACGTGTCCGAAATGGACTGGACCAACAAGAACGTCAACCCGGCCAAGGTCGTGCAGGTCGGCGACGAGACCGAAGTGATGGTGCTGGACGTGGATGAAGAGCGTCGCCGCATCTCGCTGGGTATCAAGCAGACCCGCTCGAACCCGTGGGAAGCTTTCGCCGCCATGCACAAGAAGGGCGACAAGGTGTCCGGTCAGATCAAGTCGATCACCGACTTTGGCATCTTCATCGGCCTGGACGGCGGCATCGACGGTCTGGTCCACCTGTCCGACATCTCCTGGCAGGCTTCCGGCGAAGACCTCGTTCGCAACTTCAAGAAGGGCGACGAGATCGAAGCCGTGGTGCTGGCCGTGGATCCGGAGCGCGAGCGCATCTCCCTCGGCATCAAGCAGATGGAGCAGGATCCGTTCGGTCAGTTCATGGCCACCAACCCGCGCGGCACCATCGTCAACGGTGTCGTGAAGGAAGTGGACGCCAAGGGCGCCGTGATCGATCTGGGCGAGGGCGTCGAGGGTTACCTGCGCGCCAACGACATCGCCAAGGAGCGCATCGACGATGCCACGCAGCATCTGAAGGTGGGCGACAAGGTCGAAGCCAAGTTCACCGGCATGGACCGTAAGGGCCGCCAGCTGCAGCTGTCGATCCGCGCGAAGGACGAAGAAGAACTGCACGATGCCATGGCCGAGTACTCGAACGCCTCCGGCGGCACGACGAAGCTCGGTGCGCTGCTCAAGGAGCAGCTCAACAAGGCTGACTAAGCAGTAGCAGCAGGAATGCGGGGCGGCGCTCGGCCGCCCCGCGGTTTCACGTCACGGACATTGGGGACCCATGACCAAATCCGAATTGATTGAGGCGCTGGCACGGCGTCAGACCCACCTCGCGTTCGCCGACGTGGAGCTGGCGGTCAAGAGCGTGATCGAGCAGATGAGCCATGCCCTGTCCAATGGCGAGCGCATCGAGGTTCGCGGTTTCGGCAGCTTTGCGCTGCATTACCGTCCGCCGCGCATGGGCCGTAATCCCAAGACGGGCGACGCAGTGGCACTGCCGGGCAAGCATGTCCCGCACTTCAAGCCAGGCAAGGAACTGCGTGAGCGCGTCAACTTGAATCTGGAGTGAGACCTGCTTACGCGGGTGGCACCTCGGAGTACTTTCGGAAGGCAGGCGGCGATGAGTCGATCCTGCCTTCTTTTTTGCCTGCAGCAGGTTCTTGCGGCGGACAGGGCGCGGCAGACCAGGACTTGTCGCCCGGTTTCTGAAGGGCACCATACGCCCCGCCTGTGACGGTCTCGGGCAATCGGTTAAAGTCGCACCTATGCGCCTGATCGTTACGCTGGTTCTCCTGCTCTTTGTCGCCGTGGGCATTGTCCTCGGTGCGCTGAATGCCGACCTGGTCGCCTATGACCTGGGCTTTGTGCATTTTTCGCTGCCCAAGGGGGCGGCTCTCCTGGTGGCGCTGGTGATCGGCTGGTTGCTCGGCGGGCTCACCGCATGGCTGGGTGTCAGCGCCAGGCAGCAGCGCCTGCGTCGCAAAGCCGCCGGAAAGGCCGGCGGCAAGGCCAAAACGTCTCCGGCTGGTGCATGAGCGCGCTTCTCTACGTACTCATCCTGTTGGTACCTGCAGCATTTGCCAGCGGCTGGTGGACGGCCCGGCGGGCTGGCGTGCGGCGGTCGGGTGCCCAGGTCAGCGAGCTTTCCTCGGACTACTTCCGTGGCCTGAACTACCTGCTCAATGAAGAGCAGGACAAGGCCATCGAGGTGTTCCTCAAGCTGGCCGAATACAACCGCGACACGGTGGAAACGCACTTAGCGTTAGGCAACCTGTTCCGTCGCCGGGGTGAGGTGGACCGTGCCATCCGCCTGCACCAGCATCTGGTTTCGCGCCCCGGTCTTTCGGACGCTATGAAGACCGTGGCCCTGCTCGAGCTGGGCGAGGACTACATGCGCGCCGGCCTGCTTGATCGCGCCGAAACGCTGTTCTCCGATCTGGTGGCGATGGACGCGCATGCGCCATCCGCACTGCGCCACCTCATCGCCATCTATCAACACGAGCGCGACTGGCACAAGGCGATTGAACATGCACGCCGCTTAGAGGCCATGACCGGCGAAGACGAAGCCGGGATGATCGCGCAGTTCTATTGCGAGCTGGCCGAGCAATCCCGTCAGCATGGTGCCCGCCAGGACGCGCGTGAATACCTGCGCCAGGCGTTCGCGTGCCAGCCCGATTGCGTGCGCGCCTTCATGCTGACCGGACGCCTCTATGCCGAAGAAGGCCAGCATGCGGATGCTGCGAAGGCCTATGAGCATGCCGTCGAGGCGGATATCGCATTCGTTCCCGAAATCCTGCCGCCGTTGCTCAACAGCTACGCGCGTTCGCAACAGATGGAGCATGCCGAGCATTTCCTGCGGGACATCCTCGAGCGCTATCACGGCATATCGCCGGTGCTTGCACTGACCCGCCTGTACCAGCAGCGCGATGGCGAACGCACCGCGGTGGAGTTCCTTACGTCCCAGCTTCGCCAGCGTCCGTCCGTTCGAGGCCTCATGGCCCTGATCGACGCCACCATGGACAAGATGGAAGGCGAGGCGCGCGAAAACTTCCTGATCCTGCGCGACCTGACCAAGAAGCTGCTGGAAGGCCAGGCCATGTACCGCTGCAGCCGCTGCGGTTTTGGCGCCAAAGCGCATCACTGGCAGTGCCCCAGCTGCAAGAGCTGGAGCACGATCCGCCCCATCCACGGCGTGGCCAACGAATGAGGCGCGGATGAGCTTCGTTTCGCTGGCGACAGGGATGGTGCTGGCCACGTTGCTGATTGCGCTGGTGGTCGTTCGGGCTGCGATTGCCTATGCGCACCGCCGCGGCATGATGGACCTGCCAGGGCAGCGCCGCTCGCACACCATTCCCACGCCGCGCGGCGGCGGCATCGGCATCGTCGTGGCGGTGTTGCTGACGATGCCCATTTGCCTCGCCGCGCTCCCGGGGCCGTTGCCGCCTGTCGTGGTCGGCGCTCTTGCCGTCGGCACTGTCCTGGTGGCAGCCGTGGGGTGGTGGGACGACCATGCGTCGCTGCCGGTGCTGCCGCGGTTTGGCATCCAGTTGCTGTCGGCAGGCTTGCTTGCCGTGTCGCTGGCCCTGACGGGCATGTCGTGGTGGTGGGTGCCGGTGCTCATGCTTGCCGGTGGGTGGAGCATCAACCTGCACAACTTCATGGACGGCATCGATGGCCTGCTGGCCCAGCAGGTGATCTTCGTCGGCCTGGGGCTCGCGTTGCTGGCTTGGGCAGCCGTTCAGCCGGCCCTGGCTGTGGCGGCGGCCTGCCTGGCGGCCGCCGCACTGGGATTTTGGTGGTTCAACCGGCCGCGGGCCCGCATTTTCATGGGAGATGTGGGGAGCGGCACTATGGGCTTGCTGGTCTTTGCCCTGACCGCGCTGCTTTGGCGGGCGGACTGGCATCTCCTGTGGCCGGCCCTGATTCTCAGTTCATCTTTCGTAGCGGACGCTAGTCTTACCCTGTTGCGCCGTATGGTCGGTGGCCGGCGTTGGTACACTGCCCATCGCGAACATCTGTATCAATGGATGGTACGCAGTGGATTCACGCATGCCACCGGGGGGGCGTGCTATCTGGGCTGGAACATGTTGGTGGCGGCGCCGCTCGCTTTCCTCGCATGGGCCAGGCCGATGTGGTCAGTGTCGTTGTTTTTCGGCACTTACCTGATAGCGACCACGGTTTGGATCGTCATGAAGCGCCGGTGTGTGCGGCGCGTATGGGACAAAGGTCGACATGTCGCTACGTAAATGGGTCGGTGTCATTCATCCGCGAACGGCCGTGGTGCTCCACGACCTGCTGATGGCTGCGCTGGCGTGGTGGGTGGCCAAGGCCCTGCGCTACGCGATGATCGACAACGCAGCGATCAACTTCCACGCGCTGGAATTTCCCCTTGTCCTGCTGGTGCAGGGCGCCGTGCTTAGCTGGACCGGCCTCTACAAGGGCGTCTGGCGCTTCGCCAGCCTGCCTGACCTGTGGAACATCCTGCGCGCGGCCATCATCGGCACCCTGGCCATTGCGGCCGTGCTGATCCTCTACAACCGCCTGGCCGACGTGCCGCGCTCGGTGTTGCTGCTGTATCCGGTGGTGCTGTCGGTGCTGCTGGGTACTCCGCGCCTGGCCTACCGTTTCTGGAAGGACAGCCGGGTCGACCTGTTCCAGGCCAAGCCCGCCCAGCGCGTCCTCATCGTCGGTGCCGATCGCGCGGGCGAAGCCCTGTCGCGTGACCTCCATCGGGACAATGGCTTCACGGTGGTGGGCTTCGTCGATGACAAGGAGAGCCTGCGCGGCGCCAGCATCAATGGCCGCCCGGTGCTTGGCCGCATCGACCAGATCCCCGAGCTCGTGCGCGAAGTCGCCGTGCAGATGCTGCTCATCGCCATGCCCGGTGCGTCCACCCAGGAGATGCGCCGCGTGGTCGAGCTGTGCGACCAGAGCGGGTTGCCGTATCGCACCGTGCCCAAGCTGGAAGACGTGGTTTCCGGGCGTGCGCACTTCAACGAGATCAAGGAAGTCGCCATCGAGGACCTGCTCGGCCGTGACACGGTCGAGCTCGACTGGACGGCCATCCGCGTCACGCTGACCGGGCGCCGCGTGCTGGTGACGGGTGGTGGCGGTTCGATCGGTTCGGAACTGTGCCGCCAGGTGGCGCGCCTCGGTGCACAGTCGTTGTGCGTGGTCGACAACACCGAGTTCAATCTTTACCGGATCTCGCAGGAATTGCGTGCCGAGTATCCTGAGCTGATCTTTGAAGGCGTGCTGGCCGATTGCGGCGACGCGGCGGCCATGCGCAAGCTGTTTACCGAGTACAAGCCGCAGGTCGTGTTCCATGCGGCGGCCTACAAGCACGTGCCGATGCTGCAGGGCCAGGTGCGTGCGGCGGTCCGCAACAACGTGCTGGCTACGCGCAACGTGGCCGACCTGGCGGATAGGCATCACGTCGAGTGCTTCGTGCTGATTTCCACCGACAAGGCCGTGAACCCCACCAGCGTCATGGGCGCCTGCAAGCGCCTCGCGGAAATCTGGTGCCAGAATCTCAACGAGCATTCCAACACTCACTTCATCACGGTGCGTTTCGGCAACGTGCTCGATTCGGCCGGTTCCGTGGTGCCGCTGTTCCGTGAGCAGATCCGCAATGGCGGCCCGGTCACCATTACGCACCCGGAAATCTCCCGCTATTTCATGACCATTCCGGAGGCCTGCCAGCTGATCCTGCAGGCCGCCAGCATCGGCAAGGGCGGCGAGATTTTCGCGCTGGACATGGGTGAGCCGATCAAGATCCGCGATCTTGCCGAGCAGATGATCCGGCTGGCCGGTCGCAAGCCGGGTACGGAAATCCCCATCGTCTATACCGGCCTGCGTTCGGGCGAGAAGTTGTTCGAGGAGCTGTTCCACCCCCTCGAGAACTACATCGAAACCACGCACGCGAAGATTTTCCTCGCGCAGTATCGTCCGGTGAAGTGGGATCTGCTCAACGCCCAGATGGCGAAGGCGGCCGATGCCGTCGTCGCCTATGACGAGGAAGCACTGCGCCAGTGCGTTTCCAGCCTGCTGCCGTCGTTCCGCTGGAGCGATTCGGTGCAGATCGATAACGTAGTGGCACTACGTCGTAATGAATCAGGAGAAAAGTAAGTGAGCAAGCCGTTGCGCAAGGTGGTGTTCCCTGTGGCTGGTCTTGGCACGCGTTTCCTTCCCGCGACCAAGGTGGTGGCCAAGGAGATGCTGCCGGTGTTGGACCGCCCGCTGATCCAGTATGCCGTTGACGAAGCTGTAGACGCGGGCGCTGATACGCTGATCTTCGTCACCAATCGCTACAAGCACGCCATTGCCGACTATTTCGACAAGGCGTATGAGCTGGAGGCCAAGCTTCAGGAAAAGGGCAAGGATGAATTGCTCGCACTGGTGCAGGGTACGCTGCCCAAGCACGTGCGCGCCGTCTTCGTGACCCAGCCGGAAGCCTTGGGCCTGGGGCACGCCGTGTTGTGCGCCAAGCCCGTGGTGGGCGACGAACCGTTTGGCGTGGTGCTTCCCGATGACCTGATCTGGAACAAGGGCAAGGGGGCGCTCGGTCAGATGGCCGCACTGGCCCAGTCCACGGATGCCGGCGTCATCGCCGTCGAAGAAGTGCCGCACAGCGATACCGACAAGTACGGCATCGTCGACGCCACCCCGGTGGATGAGCGCAGCGCGCAGATCCGCCACATGGTGGAGAAGCCCAAGCCGGCCGACGCCCCGTCGAACCTCGCCGTGGTCGGTCGCTATGTGCTGCCCGGCCGTATCTTCCAGCTGCTCGAGCAGACCACGCCGGGTGCGGGTGGCGAGATCCAGCTGACCGACGCCATCGACGCCTTGCTCAAGGAGCAGGGCAAGGTGCTTGCCTACCGGTTCGAAGGCACCCGCTTCGATTGCGGCAACAAGGCCGGCCTCGTGCGTGCCACCATGCACATGGCCATGCAGGACCCGAAGCTCGCGCCCGTCGTGCGCGAGATCATGGCGACGCTCTAAGCAACCCGTTCAAGATCTTGCTCTAGCACCTGGTTTTCCTCACCATCATTCCCGCGAAAGCGGGAATCCAGCGTCTTTTCCCGTTGTACTCAAGGCCAAAAGGCGCTGGATCCCCGCTTTCGCGGGGATGACGTGGGAAGCAGGAGGTTTGATGGAGATCGTGACCAGGCTCTAAGCGACCAGCCTGCGTTGGCACACTCGGGGCCTGCTCTGCTGCGGGAGCCTTTCGAATCCGTCGCCTCGGTGTCAGGTTTTTCTTGTTTGCCACGCGCCTGCATGCGTCCTTGACGCGAGCGTGTCAGAATCCCTGCAGCACATCGCCATGTTTGGCGAGCAAGCTGTCTGCAGGGTAAGCCAGTGTTGTCGGGTCCGCTTCGCAAGAGGCGGGCGCTTTGCTGCACCTGGCTTCACCCCGGGCCGGCCTGGCGCCGCGTTCATTGGATGAAAACCGGGAAAGCATCATGGATCTGCTGCGATTTCTGCTCCTGCTCCCCGTGCGCCTGCTGCGCGGCCTTATGGCGGTCATCGGGCTGCTCCTGCGTCCGCTGATCGGCCAGGTCAGCTGGGCCGCGCCGGCATGGTTGCCCGCAACCGGTGGATGGATCAGGCGCCGTCCCGCGCAGACGGCCGCTCTGCTGGTTGGCCTGCTCGTGCTAGCGGCGGGTGGCTGGTTTGGATGGCAGTGGTACAAGAACCGTCCCCAACCGGTCGAACCGTCCCGCGTTACGCTGAGCGTGGAGGCGCCGCCGATCACTGATTACACCCGGCAGCCCCTCGTCATCCATCCGCTCACGGTGACATTTTCCGGTTCCGCCGCGCCGATCGAGCTGGTCGGCAAGCCCGTGACGACAGGAATCGTCATGCAACCGGCGATGAAGGGGCAGTGGAGCTGGGTCGACGACCACACGCTCCGCTTTGCACCTGCCGAGGATTGGCCGGTCGGCAAGCACTTCCAGGTGCGCTTTGACGTCGCCACGGCCTTCGCGCGCCACGTGCTGATGGCCGACGATCACTTCGCGTTCGACATCCCGGCGTTCGAAGCCAAGGCAGAGAAGGGCGAGTTCTACCAGGATCCGCAGGATGCCACGGCCAAGAAAACCATCCTGCCGGTGACGTTCAATTACCCAGTCGATGCGGCTGATTTCGAAAAGCGTATCGCCGTGGGCCTGAAGCAGCCTGACAACAGCGATGCGGCATTGAAGTACACGGTCACCTACGACCAGTACAAGCTGCATGCATGGATCCATTCGCAGCCGCTTTCGCTGCCGCGCGACGAGGGCGCGGTGTCCTACGTGATCGCCAAGGGCGTGCGCAGCGCGCGTGGTGGCGACGGTACCGGCGAGGCGATCAAGACGCAGATCCGTGTGCCGGGCCTCTACAGCCTCACCATCGACAGCGTCGAGCCGACGCTGGTCGACAATGAAAAATACGAGCCCGAGCAGGTGCTGCTGGTCAACGTCGGCGGCACGGTGCGCGACAGCGACCTCGGTGGCCTGATCAAGGCCTGGGTGTTGCCCGCGCGCAAGGCCGGGGAGGAGCAGGGCGAAGATGCGCCGCCCTACGACTGGTCCGCCGGCGAAGTCGGTGAAGCGGAGTTGCGCCAAAGCCAGTCGTTGAAGCTGGAGATGGTGCCGACCGAGAACGACTACGAAGCCGTGCAGAGCTTCAGGTTCCATGCGGCGCCCGGGCAACGTATCTATGTGCGCGTGGACAAGGGGCTGAAGTCCTTTGGCGGCTACGTGCTGGGCAAGGCCTATGCCACCGTGGTCACGGTGCCCAACTATCCCAGGCTGCTGCGCTTTATGGCCGACGGTTCGCTGTTGTCCATGTCCGGCAGCAAGCGTATCTCCGTGGTGTCGCGCAACCTGCCTGGCATGCGCATCGAAGTGGGCCGCGTCCTGCCGGACCAGCTGCAGCACCTGGTCAGCTTCAACCAGGGCACTTATGCGCGCCCGGAATTGAGTTACGACTTCAGCGAAGATCACATCGTCGAACGCTTCGAACAGAAGCGCAGCTTCCCCAAGGGCGACCCGGCCAAGGCGCACTACGAGGGCGTCGACCTGGGTCAGTACCTGAAGGAAGGCAAGCGCGGCGTCTTTCTGCTGCACCTGTCCAGCTACGACGCCGCTGCGGAAAAGAAAAAGGAAGATGCGAAGAAGGCGGCGGAGAACCAGCCGCAGGCCGCGCCTACCCACGACACGTCCGGCGATGAGTCCGACGAGGGCGGCGACGAGCAGGGCGAGATGTCGGACAACGGTGACGATGGCGACACGTCCGTTCCCACCGACACGCGTCTCATCGTGGTCACCGACCTGGGCATGCTGGTGAAGCGCTCGCTGGACGGTAGCCAGGACGTGTTCGTGCAGTCCATCCACACCGGCCAGCCTGTGGCTGGCGCCGCCGTGTCGGTGCTGGCGGTGAACGGGCAAACGCTCTTCACCGACACGACGTCAGCCGACGGCGTGGTGCATTTCCCTACCCTGAAGGGCCTGGAGCGGGAGAAGCAACCGACGCTCTACATGGTGAAGAAGGGCGATGATCTGTCCTTCCTGCCCATCGGCGGCTCCACCAGCTACGAACGCAAGCTCGACTTTTCGCGCTTCGACGTGGGCGGCGAGCGCAACGCCCAGAACGAGGGCCAGCTGTCGGCCTATCTATTCTCGGATCGCGGTATCTATCGGCCGGGCGACACCTTCCATGTGGGGCTTATCGTCCGCGCGGCCAGCTGGACGCGCAGCGTGGTCGGCGTGCCATTGCAGGCGGAGATCGTCGATCCACGCGGTATGACGGTGAAACAGTTGCCGATGTCGATGGATGCCTCCGGTTTTGGCGAGCTCGAGTACGCGCCTGCTGAAACGGCGCCTACCGGCACATGGACGGTGAACCTTTACATCGTGAAGGACGGCAAGGCCAGCGCGCAGATCGGCAGCACCACCGTGCAGGTGAAGGAGTTCCTGCCCGATCGCATGAAGGTCGAGGCCAAGCTGGCCGGGCAGGTGCCCGAGGGCTGGGTGAAGCCCGACCAGGTGAAGGGCATCGTTGACGTGATGAACCTGTTCGGCACGCCGGCGGCGGATCGCCGCGTCGAGGCGTCGCTCACGTTGCGTCCGGCATGGCCGGCGTTCCGCAGCTGGCCCGACTATCACTTCTATGATGTGAAGCGCGCCAAGGAGGGTTACGAAGACAAGCTGCAGGACGGCAAGACCGACGACAAGGGCCATGCCGAATTCAATTTCGATCTGAAGAAGTACGCGGACGCGACCTACCAGCTGTACTTCCTGGCGAAGGCCTATGAGCCGGATGGCGGTCGCAGCGTCGCTGCCGCGGCGCAGACGCTGGTGTCCAGCAACGACTGGCTGGTGGGCTACAAGTCCGTCGACAACCTCGACTACGTCAACCGCGATGCCACGCGCAGCGTGCATCTGGTTGCCATTGATCACACCGCCCATTCGATTGCCCTGAATGACCTGAAGGCGCGACTGATCGAACGTCGTTACCTGTCGGTGCTGACCAAGCAGGATTCGGGTGTCTACAAGTACCAGTCCAAGCTCAAGGAAGTACCGATCAACGAGCAGGCGCTGACACTTCCTGCCAACGGCATGGACTACGCCTTGCCGACCGACAAACCGGGTAACTACGCGCTGGTCATTGTGCGCGCCAGCGATGGTGTGGAAGTGAACCGCGTGGAGTACTCGGTGGCCGGCGCCGCCAATGTGTCCCGTTCGCTGGACCGCAACGCGGAGCTGCAGCTCAACCTGAGCAAGCAGGACTACGCACCCGGCGAATCGGTGGATATCGCCATCCGCGCGCCATACGCCGGCAGCGGCCTGATCACCATCGAGCGCGACAAGGTCTACGCACACGCCTGGTTCCATGCCGATACCAGCAGCTCCGTGCAGCACATCACCGTGCCGGCGGACTTCGAAGGCAACGGCTACATCAACGTGCAGTACATCCGCGATCCGTCGTCGGACGAGATCTTCATGAGCCCGCTGAGCTACGGCGTGGTTCCGTTTTCGGTGAACCTGGATGCGCGCCGCAACGGCATCAAGGTGGATTCGCCGGCGCTGGTGAAGCCGGGGGAGACGGTGACCTTCAAGCTGAGTGCCCCGCAGCCGACGCACGCTGTGGTGTTCGCGGTGGACGAAGGCATCCTGCAGGTCGCGCGCTACAAGCTGGGCGATCCGCTGAAGTTCTTCTTCCGCAAGCGCATGCTGGAAGTGGGCACCTCGCAGATCCTCGACCTGATCCTGCCGGACTTCGAGAAGCTGATGGCCATGGCCGCGCCTGGTGGTGACGCGGATGCCGCCATCGGTCGCCAGCTCAATCCGTTCAAGCGTAAGCGCGACAAGCCGGTAGCCTACTGGTCCGGCATTGTCGAGGTGAACGGCGAGAAAGATTTCACCTATCAGGTGCCGGATTATTTCAACGGCAAGCTTCGTGTGATGGCAGTGGCCGTGTCGCAGGAACGCATCGGCACCTACGAAGGCAGCACGACGGTACGCGGTGATTTCGTGCTCTCGCCGAACGTGCCGACAACGCTGGCACCCGGCGACGAGGTTGACGTCAGCGTAGGCGTGGCCAATAACCTTGCCGGGCTGGGCGGCAAGCAGGTGCCGGTAGCGGTGGTGCTGAAGACCGGCCCTCAGTTGCAGATCGTCGGCACGCCGACGCAGAGCCTGAACCTCGGCGAGATGCGCGAGGGCGTGGTGACCTTCCGGGTCAAGGCGACCGA
Organism: Dyella japonica A8; assembly: GCF_000725385.1. Classification (NCBI taxonomy): domain Bacteria; kingdom Pseudomonadati; phylum Pseudomonadota; class Gammaproteobacteria; order Lysobacterales; family Rhodanobacteraceae; genus Dyella; species Dyella japonica. The sequence continues at coordinate 2,733,074 of NZ_CP008884.1, forward strand.
CAAATTGGGATCGGGCAACCTCAGCTTCACGGCCGGCTACGGCGACAAGTCGGCGCACCAGAGCGTGGACGTGTCGGTGCGCCCGGCGTCGGCCTATCGCACGCAGGTGGATGTGGGCCGTGTGGATGCCGGCAGCAAGCAGGACCAGCCGGACCTGCGCCGCATGTACAGCGAGTACGCCTCGCGTGATTCGGCCATCTCCAATATCCCGGTGGCGCTGTCGAGCGGCCTTACCACTTACCTCGTGAACTTCCAGCACTACTGCAGCGAGCAGATCGTCAGCGCGGCCATGCCGCGGTTGGTGCTGCCCAAGTGGCCGCAGGTCAAGGTGTTTGCCGATGCACTGCAGCCGGCGGTCAGTGGCGGCAAGAAGCTCACCAACGAGGAGGCGCTGTCGCAGTTCCTCGACGTGCTGCATTCGCGCCAGAACGGGCAGGGCGGCTTCGGCCTGTGGTCGGCCACGCCGGATGCGAATCCGTTCGTGTCCACCTATGCCATGCACTTCATGCTGGAGGCACACGACCGTGGCGTGAACATTCCGCGCGACATGTTCGACGCCGGCAACAAGTACCTCAAGCAGCTGGCCAGCGACGACACCCTCGACGGGCTGGCTCTGGTGCGCCAGCGCGCTTACGCGGTGTACCTGCTGACCCGCCAGGGCAACGTCACCACCAATGACCTGGCTGCCGTGCAAAAGCGCCTGCAGGATGCCTATCCCGACCAGTGGAAGAACGACCTGGCCGCGGCCTGGCTGGCGGCGTCGTACCAGTTGCTCAAGCAGGACAAGCAGGCCGCGCAGCTCATCGCGGGTCCGCAGAAGCTGCTCGAACGCAGCAAGGCCGACAAGGACTACACCTATGGTTACTACTACGACTCGCTGATCCGCGACGCCAGCACGCTGTACCTGCTGAGCAAGCATTTCCCCGATCGCGCGAAGGCACTGCCGCCGCGCGTGATGGAGAATATCACCGAGCCGCTGCAGTACGGCTGGTACAACACCTTGTCCTCGTCGATGGTGCTGCTGGCGCTTGATACTTACGCGCAGGAAAACAACGGGCAGCTCGACAAGCTGCGCATCGACCAGGTGATGGCCGACGGTTCGGTCAAGGCCATCGCCGCGCCGCAAGGCAACCTGCTGCAGGCCGGCAGTTGGAACGCGGATGCCCGGCGTCTGCGCTTCACCAACGACAGTACGCTGCCGGCGTGGCGCGTGGTGAGCCAGGGCGGCTATGACCGTGACCAGCCGGCCAAGGCCATCAAGGAAGGGCTGGAGATCACCCGCGACTACACCGACACCAGCGGCAAGGCCATCGACAAGGTCACCATCGGCCAGGAAATCGATGTGCACCTGAAGATCCGCGCCACGGATGATCGCGGTCTGGACAATGTCGCCATCGTCGACCTGCTGCCAGGCGGCTTCGAACCGGTGATCCAGCCGCCGCCGGCGGTCACGGACCAGCAGCAGGATGGCGTTGATCACCAAGATGGCGGTGGCGACAGCGAGGTGAAGGCCAGTGCATGGCGTTCGCCGATTGGCGTGGGCCAGTCAAGCTGGGCGCTGGAATATGCCGACATTCGGGAAGACCGTGTGGTGCTCTATGGCTCGGCGACGCCCAGCGTTGGTGAGTTCGTCTACCGCATCAAGGCCACCAATGCAGGCAAGTTCATTGTGCCGCCCGCCTATGGCGAAGCCTTGTATGACCGCCGCGTCCAGGCGCGCACGGCCGGTGGCAAGACGCTGGAGGTTGTCCGTCAGCCTTGATGGATGGGAGGCGCCCAGAGGCCGGGCGCTTCCGTGGGCACGCACATGATCACGCCATCGCTCATCCACCGCTGCTGGCATGCCACCTTCCGCTGGATCGTGCGCTGGCAGAACTGGCTGGTCGGCGTAGCGCTGCTCGGGGCGCTGCTGGTGGGCTGCCGGCTGTGGCCGCATCGGCCGTTGAATGCGTGGCTGCCGTCGTCCACGGCGGTGTATGACCAACGCGGGCGGCTGTTGCGCCTCACCCTGGCAAGCGACGAGCGCTATCGGCTATGGGTGCCGCTCAAGGACGTCGCTCCTGCACTGGTCGATGGTGTGCTGTTGCACGAGGATCGCTGGTATCGCTGGCACCCGGGCTTCAACCCCTATGGCCTGGCGCGTGGTGCATGGGTGACCTATGTAAGCCGCGGCAACCGGCAGGGTGGCTCGACCATCACCATGCAGCTGGCGCGATTGCTGTGGCGCCTCAACACCCGCAGACCCCTGGGCAAGTTGCAGCAGGTGGCGCGGGCGATGCAGCTGGAGTTGTTCTACTCGAAAGACCAGATCCTCGAGGCCTATCTCAACTACGCGCCGTACGGGCGCAACGTGGAAGGCGTGGGCGCGGCGAGCCTGGTGTATTTCGACAAACCCGCCGACAAGCTCAGCCTTCCCGAAGCGCTGACGCTGGCCGTGATTCCCCAGGACCCCAGCCGGCGCCTGCAGGCCGGTGCGGATGCACCCGACCTCATCAGTGGCCGGCTGAGCCAATCGCGCAATCGCCTCTACGCCCGATGGAAGGCACTGCATCCGAAAGACGCGGGTTTGCAGCCTTTGTTCGCCTTGCCGCTTCGCCTGAGGCCCCTGTCGCAATTGCCATACGAGGCGCCACACGCGGTCGACCAGGTGCTTACCGCGCGCCGGTTGATGTCTGGAGATGGCGACAGTCGGGTCACCACCACGCTCGACCTCGACCTGCAGCATTTGCTGGAGCGGCAGGTAGGCCGCTACGTCGAGCGCAACAGCGGGCGGGGTATCCGCAACGTGGCTGCCCTGCTCGTGGATACCCGCGACATGGGCGTGAAGGCGCTGGTGGGGTCCGCCGACTATGCCAACGCGGACATCCAGGGGCAGGTGAACGGTACGCTCGCCAAGCGCTCGCCGGGATCAACGCTGAAGCCGTTCATCTATGCGCTGGGTTTCGACCAGGGCGTCTTGCACCCGCAGACGGTATTGCGCGATGTGCCGACGGCTTTCGGCCCTTACGCGCCGGAGAACTTCGACGGCCACTTCCTTGGGCCCATCACGGCCACGGAGGCGTTGATACGCAGCCGCAATATTCCCGCTGTGTGGGTGGCCTCGCAGCTGCAACAGCCGAGTTTCTACCAGTTCCTGCGCGACGCTGGCATCAGCCGCATGGCGAGCGAAAAGCACTACGGGCTGGCGCTGGTGCTGGGCGGCGGTGAAGTCACCATGCAGGAGCTGGCGGGCCTTTATGCCATGCTCGCGAACCGGGGTGAACTGCGGCCGCTGCGCCTGCTTGCCGGCGACCCACGCAGCGATGGCACGCGTGTGCTGAGCGAAGAAGCGAGCTTCATGGCCATGGACATGCTGCGCCAGAACCCGCGGCCCGACGAAACCACGGGTGCACAGCCGGATCGCCTGCCGGTCTATTGGAAGACAGGTACCTCGTGGGGCTTCCGTGATGCATGGACGACGGGCAGTTTCGGGCCGTACGTGCTGGTGGTGTGGGTCGGCAACTTCGACGGCAGCAGCAACCCGGCCTTCGTCGGCGTGGAGGCGGCGGCGCCCTTGTTCTTCCAGATGGTCGATGCCTTGCGGGCCGCACAACCGCGAATGACCGAACCCGTTCGGCACATGCCGGCCCACCTCAAGCGCGTGGAGATTTGCCTCGCCAGCGGCGACCTGCCGAACCAATGGTGCCCGCAACGTGGCATGACCTGGTTCATCCCGGGCAAATCACCCATCCGCGTTAGCCAGGTGCATCGCCCCGTCATCATGGACGACGATACCGGCAAGCCCGCGTGCCCGCCTTACGAGGGCAAGCACACGCATGTGGAGGTGTATGAATTCTGGCCGTCGGAATTGCAGCGCGTCTTCGTGCAGGCCGGTATTCCCCGGCGTAGCCCGCCGCGCAACGATGCCTGCGTCCTCAGCGGTGTCGACGGCGAAGCCCCGGCCATCACCTCGCCGCTGCGCGGCAGCATCTATGCCCTGCGGCTGAAGTCGGCGGGGCAGGATCGCATCGCGTTCACGGCCAACGCCGACGCATCGGTGCGGGCGATGTACTGGTTCGTCAACGACGCCTACGTGGGCACCAGTGCACCGGGAGAGTCGTTGTTCTGGCAGCCCGCGACAGCCGGCAATTATGAGGTGCGTGTGGTCGACGATCGCGGCCGCAGCGATGCGCGCCCGCTTGGCGTGAACATCGTCGACTGACGCACCCTGCCAAGGGTCATGCCGCGGCGAGACATGGCGGCTGCGTTATGCTTGCTCGACTTACCCGAGACAAGCACGCGCCCATCGCATGAGTTCGTCACCGGCTGCCTCCTACTACCGCGCCACGGCCATTCCGTACGCCCCTTACGCCCCGTTGCAGGGCAAGGTCGATGCACGCGTTGCCATCATCGGCGGCGGTTTCGCGGGCCTGCATACCGCGCTGGGCCTGGCGGAACGCGGCGTGCGTGACGTGGTGTTGCTGGAGCGCGAACAGGTCGGTTTCGGGGCTTCCGGACGCAACGGTGGCTTCGTCTTCGGGGGCTATTCGCTCGGCGAGCAGTCGCTGCTTGATCAGCGGGGCCAGGACGCAGCCCGTGCCTTGTTTCACCTGACCACCGAGGCGGTGGGACGCATTCGCCGGCACGTATCGCACTACAGCATCCCCTGCGACCTGGTCGACGAAGGCGTCATCTGGGCCAACTGGTTTCGTGACCCGGCCGTGCTGCGGGAGCGGCAGGAGCTGCTGGCGCGACAGTACGGCGTGGCCTGGGAATGGCTGCCGCACAACGAGCTTCGTGCACGTGTGCATACCACGCGTTACTACGACGGCCTGTATGAGCGCGATGCGCTGCACCTGCATCCCTTGAACTTTGCGATTGGCCTGGCGGGTGCCGCCGCGTCCCTTGGCGTAGGCATCCACGAGAACACCGACGTGTGGCGGCTGCGTCGCGAGGGCACCCGCTGGCGCATCGACACCGCGCAGGGTTCGGTGCATGCCGACCAGGTGGTGCTTGCCTGCGGTGGTTACCTGGCGGGGCTGAAGCGGCAGGTCGATCGGGCGATCCTGCCCATTGCCACGTACGTCATGGTGACCGAGCCACTGGGCGAGCGCATGAGCGATGCCATGGAAACGCGATCCGCGGTGTACGACTCGCGTTTTGCCTTCGACTACTACCGGCCGTTGAACGATGGCCGGCTGCTCTGGGGTGGGCGCATCTCGGTGCGCGATCGTTCGCCGCGAGCGGTGCAACGCCTGTTGATGGACGACCTGCTGCGCGTATTTCCGCAACTGAAGGGCGTGGGCATCGACTACGCCTGGTCGGGCCTGATGAGCTACGCGCGCCACCAGATGCCGCAGATCGGCAGCAGTGGCGACGGCTTGTGGTGGGCGCAGGCATTTGGTGGCCATGGCCTTGCGCCCACGTGCGCGGCGGGCGAGCTGCTGGCGTCCGCGCTGGCGGAAGGCGATGACCGCTGGAAGCAGTTCGCACCCTATGGGCTCGAGCCCACCTATCGGCCGTTCGGTTACCTGGGTGCCCAGGCCAGCTACTGGTGGCAGCAGAGCAGGGACTGGTTCAAGACGAGGTTGGAAGGATGAGCGGAACAGCAGCAAACGCGCCGGACGAGATCAGCTGGGCCGATTTCGAAAAGGTGTTGATCGTCGCCGGTACGGTGACGCGCGTGGAGGCCTTTCCCGAAGCGCGCAAGCCCGCCTGGAAAGTGTGGGCGGATTTCGGCCCCTACGGCGAGAGGAAGACCAGCGCGCAGATCGTGCAGCTCTACCGCGCTGAGGATCTGGTCGGTCGCCAGGTCGTCGGCGTCATCAACTTCCCGGAAAAGCAGGTGGGGCCGTTCCGCTCGCAGTTCCTGTTGACGGGTTTTCCCACGGACGACGGCGTGGTGCTTACCGCTGTCGAGCGCCCCGTTCCCAACGGTACCCGGCTGGCCTGATCAGCCGGCCTGCAACGCGGGTTGCAGGTACGCGCGACGGCGGATCATCAGCGCCAGGCCGGAAGCGATCAGGCCGGTAACACCGGCGATCACGAACGGTTGCAGGTAGTCGCCATTCTGCGTGCGCAAGGCACCGGCAAAGAACGCGGCGCTGGCCGCACCGATCTGATGACCTGCGGCGACCCATCCGAACACCACCGGCGCATCGCGATCACCGAAGGCCTCGCTGGCAAGGCGCAGGGTGGGCGGCACCGTGGCAATCCAGTCCAGGCCGTAGAACATACCGAACAAGGAAAGGCTGGTGAGCGAGAAGTCGGAATAGGGCAGCCAGATCAGCGAGAGCCCGCGCAGGCCGTAATACACGAACAGCAGCTTGCGCGGATCGTAGCGGTCGGTGAGCCAGCCCGACAGCGTGGTGCCGATCAAGTCGAATGCGCCCATCATGGCGAGCAGGCCCGCCGCACGGACTTCGGGAATGCCGTGGTCGCCGCACATGGCGATGAAGTGCGTGCCGATCAGCCCATTGGTGGTGAAGCCGCAGATGAAGAAGGTGGCGAACAGGAACCAGAACGTGCGTTGCTTCGTCGCTGACGCCAGCGTGCCCAGCGCGATGGCCAGCAGGTTGCGGCGAGGTGCCGTATCGGCCTCGTCTTCGGTCGCGCCATAGGGACGCAGGCCGATGTCGGACGGGCGCTCCGGCAGTAGCCACCACGCCAGCGGAATCAGCAGGGCGCAACCGGCTGCCACGGTCCACACCACCGGGCGCCAGCCACCGTGTTCGGCGATGGCGGCCAGCGCCGGCAGGAAGGCCAGCGTACCGGTGGCCGTGCTGGCGGTGAGCAGGCCCATCATCAGTCCACGGTGCGTGACGAACCAGCGGTTTACTACCGTCGCCCCGAGCACGATGGCGACACAGCCCGAGCCGATGCCGGAGAACACGCCCCAGCTGACCATGAGGTGCCAGGGCTGCGTCATCCAGGCGCTGGCGGAAATGGAGACGGCCATCAATGCCAGTGCGCCGATCAGCGTGCGTCGCACGCCCACGGCCTGCATGAGGGCTGCGGCGAACGGGCCGACCATGCCGTAAAGGAAGATGCCCAGCGCCGCGGACAGGGAAATGGTGTCCCGGCTCCAGCCGAACGCCTTGCCCAGGGGAATGATGAGCACGCCCGGCGCGGCGCGGACACCGGCGGCGGCAAGCAGGGCGAGGAAGATCACGCCGGCAACGACAAAGGCGTACTTCTGGCCGAAGGGACGGGGGCGCGCTATAGTCATGTTACCGACCGGTACGTTGGGTGGATGAATCCTACGTACCGATCGGTAACATTGTCAATACTGATGTGCCATGTCGACCAAACGTCCTCCCTCCGCGCCCCCCCAGGAACCGCCTGCCGAAGGCAAGCCCAAGGCGGCTGAACGCATCCGCCGCACGGCGCGCGAACTGTTCTACCGCGAAGGCATCCGCGCCATCGGCGTGGAGGAAATCGTCACGCGGGCCGGGGTCACCAAGCCGAGCCTGTATCGCAGCTACGCGTCCAAGGACGAACTGGCCGCCGAATACTTGCGCGACTACGAAGTGGCATTCTGGAAAGTGTTCGAAGCCGGCATTCCGTCGCATCCCGGCGACGCGCGCGGGCAACTCATGGCTTACATCGAAGGGCTTGCCCAGCGCGCCACGCAGGCGGGCTATCGCGGCTGCGGCCTGACCAATGCCGTGGTGGAATATCCCGGTGATGATCATCCCGCGCGCAAGGTGGCCGAAGAACACAAGCGCACATTCCGCGCGCGACTGATTGAACTGTCCACGGCGATGGGCGCGAAAGAACCAGCCTTGCTTGCCGATGGTTTGCTGCTACTGCTTGAAGGCACGTATGCGTCAGGCCAGATGTTTGGACCGGGCGGCCCCGCGGCGTCGCTTGTCAGGATTGCCAACCAGTTGATCGACGCCTCATTGCGTTGACGCTGTCATCAACTGGCGCGTTTCTGCAGACTGTCCAGCCACACGCCGAGGCCCTGTGCGTTGAGTTCGACGTCCATCCCGAGGAGTTCGAGCAGCTGCGCACGGTTTCCGTGCCAGCCATGGGCATGGGCGCGCGACAGATAGAGATCAGCCAATGCCGCCTTCATCGCTTCGTGCCGTTGCGCCGCATCGGGTGATTGCTCCTGCGCGGACAACGCGATGGACACCATGGCATCGATCTGCGCGTGCAGATCTCCGGCGAGTTTCTCGACCTCGTCAACATGGTCGAAATGGGTCAGATACATCGCCGAGGGCTTCAGGGCGACCAGCCTCCGGATCGATGCGTGCAACGCATCCGGATCGAACTGCACGGGCGTGGTCGTCGGAAGGATGTACGGTCCCTTGGCCGTATCGAATTCGCGATACGACAAACCAAACGTATCTCCGGTAAAGCAGACGTTGGCGCGTTCGTCATAGATGCTCATATGATGGCGCGCGTGCCCGGGGGTTTCGAGGCAGCGGAGTGCGCGCCCGGCGAGCGACACGATATGGCCATCGGGTGCTTCGACCACTCGTTCAGCCGGTATGGGGCGCAGGCGGCCATACGTGGCCTCCATGACTTCTTCGCCATAGACGGCCGAGGCACCTGCCCACAACTGGCTCGGATCGATCATGTGTCGCGCGCCGCGCGGATGCACCGCAAGGCGCGCGTTCGGCAGCCTTGCCATCAGTTCGCTAGCACCGCCGGCGTGGTCGAGATGGACGTGCGTGAGGATCAGCCAGTCGACGTCGGCCGGCCCAAGGCCCGCATCGTCGAGCGCCTTGAGCATGCGCGGCACGGAGTGGTTCGTGCCGCAATCGATGAAGGCGGCGCGGCGATGTTCGACAAGCAGGTAGGCCGCATCAAAGCGCGGGCGGACGAAGCCGGTGTCGATGGTGTGGATGCCGTGGTTCATCGCCAACCTCGCACAGGGGGACCTGACGAGGTTAGCAAGGTCGTGCCGTTGGTTCACCCCCGCCTTGGTCGGAAGGTTGGCAGGCGTTTACGCCTGCCAACGTTCTTCACGGGGCGCTGTCGACCAGTACCAGCTCGGCATCTTCAAGCGCCGTCACTGTGAGCTTGGTCTCGTTGCGGATCGCCGCGCCATCGCGTGCATCGAGTGCGACGCCGTTGACGTCGATCTTGCCTTTCGCAGGCACCAGATACGCATAGCGCTGGCCATCCAGTTCGTACACCGCGGTTTCGCCGGCTTTCAAGGTGGCGCCAAGCACACGCGCATCGGTGCGCAGCGGCAGGGCGTCCGTGTCCTCCTTGAAACCGCTGGCCAGCGTAATGAATCGGCCAGAACGCTCACCGATCGGAAACGGCTTGGTACCCCAGGACGGCGGCTTGCCATGCTCGTCGGGCATGATCCAGATCTGGAAGATCTGCGTGTTGCCCGATTCAAGGTTGTACTCGGCATGGGTGATGCCCGTGCCCGCGCTCATGACCTGCACGTCACCGGCGATGGTGCGCCCCTTGTTGCCCAGGCTGTCCTGATGCGTGATCGCGCCTTCGCGGACATAGGTGATGATTTCCATGTCCGCGTGAGGGTGGGGCGGGAAGCCCGTCTGAGGCGCAATGGTGTCGTCGTTCCACACACGCAGTGCACCCCAGCCCATGCGGGACTGGTCGTGGTAGTTGGCAAACGAGAAGTGATGCTTGGCGTTGAGCCACCCGTGGTTGGCACCGCCAAGGCTGTTGAACGGTCGACGGTCGATCATGCTGCACTCCTGATAGTGGGAAGCGCTCTTGGCGCCTGCAACTAAGATAAGCCCGCCAGGTGCAGACGCCAGTCGGCACAAACAGGACGGACTGTTGCTTGTAGGAGACGCCAGGACCACCGCCAGCGCGGCGAACCTGCGACTTCGCCCGGACGCGATGTGAGGGTGGCGAACCCAGAGCCGATGGCGTGGGATATCAAAAAAAATCCTCTCAGGCTCTTCACAAATGCCATTGTTCTGTTACTATTTCTAACTCTGATGCGGGAATAGCTCAGTTGGTAGAGCACGACCTTGCCAAGGTCGGGGTCGCGAGTTCGAGTCTCGTTTCCCGCTCCAGTTTTCAGCAAAACCTCGGAAATCCCGGGGTTTTGTTTTTTAAGCGGATGGTAGCCAGGTTTCAGGTTACGATCCGTGAGCAATGGCCTGGTGGCAGAGTGGTCATGCAGCGGCCTGCAAAGCCGTGTACGCCGGTTCGATTCCGACCCAGGCCTCCATTGCTCGTTGAAAACCCGCCATACGGCGGGTTTTTTATTGGGTCTGCTGCCATGGGGGCCTGTTCTGCGCATGCTAGGATGCGCATCCCTTCCGTATCGGCCCGGATGGCGAAACTGGTAGACGCAAGGGACTTAAAATCCCTCAGCCGCAAGGCTATCCGGGTTCGATTCCCGGTCCGGGCACCATCGCGGGATATTCGCCTCCCATTCGGCACATTCGAGGGGTGTCATGAGCGGTATCAGGTTTCTCGGGCCCTATGACGATCGCGTCGCGGCGGAACTGCCGGAGGGCTTCGTCGTGGGCTACTGCAAAGGCGAATGTCGGCTCCAGCAAGGTGCCTTCATTCACGGTGTTGCTCGACGCGTCGGCGAACAAGAGTGGTCTGATGGTCGGGGCGAGGTGATGACGGTTATCGTCGAGGAATTCGACCTCGATACCGATGGCCTACGCAACTGGTCGACGGGTGTCGAGTAAAGCTGTCGGTAGCGGGATAGTCGGCCCTGTAAGGCAATGCCGTGCACCTCAGTAGGTGGGCCTTGTCGCCAGTTTTTTATGCAGGTCAGGTGCTTGCATTGAGTCATACGGCAGCCTATGTTCCCGTAACACACCCAAGGAGGGCGACTGGTGATCAAGGTAGTGCTGATTGACGATCACGAGCTGGTACGTACCGGCTTCAGGATGATCCTGCAGCAGCAGCCGGATATTCAGATTTGTGGTGAAGCGGGCACCGCGGAAGAGGGGTTGCGACTGATTCGGGCGAAAACGCCTGATATCGCCCTGGTGGACGTCCACATGCCAGGCATGAGCGGCATCGAGCTTACCGAGCGAGTGTCGCGCTCCAAGCTGGCAACGCACATCATCATTGTCACGGTGGTCGATGACGCCCGCTTTCCCAAGCGATTGCTCGACGCCGGTGCGCTTGGCTACCTGACCAAGGGATGCACATCGGAAGAATTGCTGGATGCCGTGCGCCAGGTGGCATCGGGTCGCCGCTACCTGGCTCCCGCCGTGGCGCAGCAGTTGGCGCTGGCGACGCTCGATGGCGAAGGGTCACCGTTCGACGCGCTTTCCAGTCGTGAGCTTGAAGTGGCCATGATGCTGGTGCGCGGAAAAGCGCTCACGACGATCGGCGAGCAGCTCAACCTGAGCCCCAAGACGGTATCGACCTACAAGCAGCGACTGATGGAAAAGCTGCAGGTGGACCATGTGATCAGCCTGGCGCACCTGATGACCATCCATGGCTTGCTGGACACCCACAACAACCAGGTGGGAAACAACCTCCTGGGGTAATTGCAGCAGGGGTAATTGCAGCCGGGGTAGTCGCAGCAGGCGTAATCGACCGAGTTGCGGATCAAGCATAAAAAAAGCCGGACAAAGTCCGGCTTTTTTTTATGCTTTCGAATCGCGTCGTCAACCGTGTGACGACGCATCCTTCTTCACGCCCTCGTCGGCGGCTTCTTCGTCCGCCGGGGTAGCGGGCTTGGACTCCGGAGCAGTCTGCGGCAGGCCTGCATGGGCCAGCAGGTCTCCCTGTGCAGGCTGCTCTGCCGTGGCGGCATGAACGGGCTCAGCCTTCGGCGCGACTTCGCTCTCGGCGGACGGTGCCACCGGGAGTTCGGCGGCCGGTTCGATCCTGGGCGCGACATCGAGGTGCGTGCGGAAATCGATGGTCGCGCTCTGCACGGTGGTGTGAGCTGCTTCCTCCGTCACGACGTGGGCGACTTCGGCGGCATGCGACGCGCTGGCGGAAACGTCGGTGGTCTGGGAATGGACCACCGCGTCAGCGACGGGGGTGACCGTCACGACGGGTTGCTCGACAACCGGATCGGATTCGCGAATCGCTTCCGCAACCGCATGGGCTTCCTCGTGCATGCGCTCCTCAACGGAGGCGGCCGGCGGAATCGGCGGAAGCGTCGGCAGATTGAACGAGGCGGGCGCCACGGCGCTGATGACCTGCTCGGGCACGTGGATGGCAGGTGCCGGCGCGGCGTCTGCGATCTTTTCGTGCGGGGTGGCGTAGCTGTCTGACGACGAGGCGGGCTTGCTGACTTCCTCGCTGGCGACGTGCGCCACGACGGTGGCGACAGCGGCTGCGCTCACGACAGCCGTCGCTGCGACAGCGGCCGGCGTCGACGGTGCGGCTGTTTCGGCCCGGTCTTCGTCGTCCAGGTCGTCCAGGTCATGATGGCCCGACGATTCCGCTGCCTCTGCACCTGCCTGCGTGGCGTCCTCATGGCGACGGCGACGGCGGCCGCCACGACGGCCGCGGCGGCGGCGCGACTGGCCGCCCTCGGCTTCAGGCGTACCTTCCGGCGTGCCGGTGGCAGTCACTGCGGCGCCGGTCGCTGCCACCTCGGAGGCGGTTTCCGGAGCGGCGACGAGATCCTTGATGACGACGTCGGGGGCCGGTGCGGCAGCGCGTTCCGCGGGCATCGTGCTGGCTACCGGCGTTGCGACGGCGGTGGCGGTTGCCTGCTGGCCTTGTTGCTGTGCCTGTCGCTGCTGGCGCTGCGGTTGTTCCTGACGCTGCTGCCTGCGCTCGTTCTGGGGCTGCTGGCCTTCGGCCTTGGCCTGCTGCTGACGCTGTTCCTGCTTCGGCTGCTGCTGAGCCTGCTGCGGGCCCTTCTGGCCCTGCGGCGGCTGCTGGCGGTTGCCCTTGGCCTGCTGCTGGCCCTTCTGGCCCTGCTGCGGCTGTTCGCGACGCTGCTGTTGCTGCTGGCGGTTACCCTGCTGCTGACCCTGGGCAGAGCGGCCGCGCTCGTCGCGGCGCTGGTTGCCGCGCGCGGCCGGTGCCGGCTGGGCCTGTGCCGCCGGAGTCGGTGCGGCCGGGGCGTCGGTGCCGCGGAACCAGCCGAACAGGCGGGCGATGATGCCGCCGCTCGGCGCCGGGGCTGCCGCGGGCTGGCGTGCAGCCTGGACCTGCGGGGCGGGGGCTGCGACGACCTCCTCGCGGACCGGTGCCGGCGAGGAGGGCACGATGCCGCTCACGGCGGGCTGTTCGCCGCTGCCGAGGGTCTGGCCCATCTTCGGGACCGGCGACGCTTCGACGGCCGTCAGGCGCTCGTAGCTGGGCTTGCTGTGCTCGCCCATGTCCGCTTCGCGGATGCGCTGGATCTCGATGTGCGGCGTCTCGAGCTTGTCGTCCGCCACGATGACCACGTGCACCTTGTTGCGCAGTTCGATCTCGACCACGCTGGCGCGCTTTTCGTTGAGCATGAAGTTGGCCACGCTCGGCGGGGCCTGCACCAGCACCTGGCCGGTGTTGTCCTTCATGGCGTGCTCTTCGATCAGTCGCAGGGTCGACAGCGCCAGCGACTCCACGCCGCGGACGTGGCCGTGGCCTTCGCAGCGCGGGCAGACGATCTGGGTGGCTTCGCCCAGGCTGGGGCGCAGGCGCTGGCGCGACATTTCGAGCAGGCCGAAGCGGCTGATGCGGCCGATCTGCACGCGGGCACGGTCCAGCTTCAGTGCGTCCTTGAGGCGTTCTTCCACCTCACGCTGGTGCTTGGGGCTGTCCATGTCGATGAAGTCGATCACGATCAGGCCGCCGGCATCGCGGATGCGCAGCTGGCGGGCGATTTCCACCGCCGCTTCCAGGTTGGTGTTGAACGCCGTTTCTTCGATGTCGCTGCCCTTGGTGGCCTTCGACGAGTTGATGTCGATGGCGGTGAGGGCTTCGGTCTGGTCGATCACGATCGAGCCGCCCGACGGCAGGCGGACCTGGCGGTCGAACGCGCTCTCGATCTGGGTCTCGATCTGGTAGCGCGAGAACAGCGGGGTGTCGTCGCGGTACATCTTGAGCTTGCGCAGGGCGTTGGGCATCACCTGCTGCATGAACTCGCGCGCGTCGTTATAGAGCGATTCCTCGTCGATGAGGATCTCGCCGATGTCGTTGCGCAGGTAGTCGCGCAGGGCGCGGATGAACAGCTTCGATTCCTGGTAGATCAGGAACGGGGCCTTCTGCGCCTGGGCGGCGCCAGAAATGGCCTTCCACAGCTGCAGCAGGTAGTCCAGGTCCCACTGCAGCTCTTCGGCGTCGCGGCCCAGGCCGGCGGTGCGCACGATGAGGCCGACGTCGTCGGGGACGTTGAGGTGCTCCAACGCTTCCTTCAGCGCCTGGCGGTCTTCGCCCTCGATGCGACGCGACACGCCACCCGCCTTCGGGTTGTTCGGCATCAGCACCATGTAGCGGCCGGCGAGGCTGATGAAGGTGGTCAGGGCGGCGCCCTTGTTGCCACGCTCTTCCTTCTCGACCTGCACGACCACCTCGTGACCTTCCTTGATGAGGTCGCGGATATTGGCCTTGTTGGGGTCCAGGCCCGGCGTGAAGTACTCGCGGGCGATTTCCTTCAGCGGGAGGAAGCCGTGACGCTCGGCGCCGTAGTCGACGAAGCAGGCTTCCAGGGAAGGCTCCACGCGGGTGATCCGGCCCTTGTAGATATTGGCCTTTTTCTGTTCGCGGGAGGGGATTTCGATGTCGAGATCGTAAAGGGTCTGGCCATCGACGATGGCCACGCGCAACTCTTCACGCTGAGTTGCGTTGATCAACATACGTTTCATTGTAATTTTTCCTCGGCTTGCCGCGCGTCGCGTGCCTCGGTGGCGCCAGTAGCTTCGGCGGCCTGCCGGGGATCGCGCCGCTGCGGTTAAGCGGCAAATGACGGCATCGTTCTCGGTGCCGGGATGATTCTTAGGCTCGCGTCGATCGCCCTCCGGAATCCTTCGGAAACCGGACAAACGACAACCCGAACCGTTACGATGTAAGGGAGCAGCAACCGGCTGCCAAGAGGCGACCGGCGCTATCCTCGCCGACGTCACGGGATGGGCGTCCCGACTCCATCCGAACTTCGGCAGGGCGGGACCAAACGCCGGTCGAGTATCCTATTTCGTCAGGTTTTTTTCAATGCAGACGGTAACTTCCCCCGACGCACCTCACGGTGTGCGTCAAGTAGAGATCGGACCCGAAAGGGACGGTCAGCGCATCGATAATGCGCTCATGACCCTGCTCAAGGGGGTGCCGAAGAGCATGATCTACCGCATCCTGCGTACCGGGCAGGTGCGTGTGAACGGCAAGCGCGCGAAGCCTGAGACGCGTCTCGCGGCCGGTGACATGCTGCGTATTCCGCCCGTCCGCACGGCGGAAAAAGTGGCCGAGAAGGGGCCGCCTGCCGGTGCCGTCTCATCGCTTGTTGAGTCGATCATCTTCGAAGACAAGCACTTCATCGCCATCGACAAGCCGACCGGCGTCGCCAGTCATGGCGGCAGCGGCGTCAGTCACGGTGCCATCGAGCTGCTGCGCGCGGCGCGCCCGAATGAGCACGTGGAACTGGTCCATCGCCTGGATCGGGACACCAGCGGCGTGCTGGTGTTCGCCAAGACCCGCGCCGGGCTGACCGGCCTTCAGGCCGCGATCCGCGACAACCAGGTGACCAAGCAGTACCTCTGCCTGATGGACGGTCACCCCGGGAAGGCCAAGTTCAGCGTCAATGCGCCGCTGCTCAAGTCGGTGCTCCAGGGCGGCGAGCGGATGGTAAGAGTGTCCGATAACGGCAAGCCATCGCTCACTTTTTTCCAGGAGATGGAGCATTACCCGGGCGCGCGCCTGATGCAGGCGACGCTGGGAACGGGCCGTACCCACCAGATCCGCGTCCATGCTGCCCATATCGGCCATCCGCTGGCGGGTGACCCGAAGTACGGCAACAAGGAAATGAACAAGGCGTTCAAGGACCTGGGCCTCAATCGCCTGTTCCTGCATGCCTCGCACATGAGTTTCGAGCTGGACGGTCGCTCGTATAGCTTCTCAGCGCCATTGCCGGACGACCTGAAGGACTTCCTCGATCTTCTCGCGGTTAAAGGAAAGAAAATCAGGTACTTGTGGGAAAGGCTACAGGAAGAAGCGCGCACTGACCTCGAGTGAGCGCAGCAGGTGGCCGGTCAGTCCGGCCTCCACCAGCAAGGCACTCGCCGCATGGGCGAAGGCAATGGGTATCAGGCGCGGTGAGCGCATGAAGCACCATGCCCACCAGAGTTCGGCCAGCAGGCACAGTTGCATGAGCGAGCCGTTCGGTGTGTGGAGCAAGCCGAACAGGGTCGCCGTCACGAGGATGACGGCTGCCTTGGGCAGGCCCGTGCGCTCCAGCCGCCCCATCACCAGGGCGAGCATGGCCCATTGCTGCAAGAGCGCCCAGCCGAGGTAGGTCAGGATATGCCGGCCGTCCAGGTGAAGCAGGTGATGCCCGTCCGCCCATGTCAGTGCCGCCGCGACAGGTAGCGGCAGCAGTGGATACAGCCAGTCGGATCGGCCGCGTCCCCACCAGCTCCATTCCACAGGGCGCCGCCGCCACTCGCACTGGCCGCCGTAGACCAACGCGGCGACAAAGGCGGTGATCCCGGCCAGGGAGGGCTCCGGCCCCCAGCGCAGTCCGGCGATCAGCCACAAGGGACCCGTGGCAATCGCCGCAACTTCGGTCCAGGGTCGCACCACGCCAGGCCGCTGGCGCACGGCCAGCCACCCCAGCCAGACCAGATAGAGGCCGCACACACCCCCGTCGAGCCAGGGCGGCATGCGCGTCGACGTGTGGTCAGGCAATGCCTGACCGGACGGCACGATGATCGCCGCCGGCCAGTATTGCCGGATGCGATCGCGCAGCAGCAGCATGGTTTCGGCGGAGGCGCCGTCCGGCAGTCGCACCACGGGCGCCCGATAGCGCGACAACTGCTGCGTATTGGGCAGCCATTTGTCTGATCCGTCGGAGCTGGATAACCGGATGTCCGCCAGTTGCCGGTCGACGGCCCCCGGTACCGTCCGGCCAGCCGGCGAATGGGTTGTGACGGACCGGGCCAACAGCGTGGCGCCCGGGGGCAGGGTCATGCTGAGTCGCAGCATGTAGGCGACCACGCCGGGCGGCGGGCATGCCTCCCCTTGGGCCGTATGCCAGTCCAGGGCCTGCAGGTCGATCGACAGCGACGTTGTGCCGCTCGACATGGGTGCCGCCGGGTCGGCCAAGCAAGCCGTGCTCGATTCCCGGGATTGGTAGCGCAGCCCCATGGTTCCGGCATGGCTCGCCTGCATGTCGATGTGCAGCAGGGGCCAGTGGGCCAGGTCGACAGGGGCAGCCAATGGCAATCCGAGTTCGAACGAGCTGCCGTCGAGGCTGGTGATCTCCAGGCCGTCGGGCGTGATGCCAAGTTTGGCGTGGCCAAACACGCGGCTGGCGACAAGGTCGGACGGGCGGCGCAGCGTCCACTGCCAGGGCGGCTCACCCGCGCGGAGCGTCGATGCCCGCTGGCCGGCCTCATGAATCAGCTGGCCACCCGTGATCCAGCGGGACAGCCCCGCCATGCACCACAACAACACCGCCACCGCCGCGAGGAAGCCCGCGGCGGCAAGGAGCGGCGAGGCGTGGCGCGGGGTACTCAACGCTCGAGCAGGACGTCGACGCGAGCCGCGCAGATGATGTCGTTCATCGACAGGCCGCCCACGTCATGCGTCGACCACAGCACCTGGCAGTGGCCGTAGCCGGCCTCGAGATCCGGGTGGTGATCCTCTTGATTGGCCATGAAGCCCACCGCATTGATGAAGCCGAGCGTGTGGTGGAAGTCAGGGAACTTGAAGTCCTTGACGATGGCTTTGCCGTCATCGGTAACTTTCCATCCCGGTAGCGCGGCGAGCAGATCCTTCAGCGCGGCGCCCTCGAGCGCGTGTTCCTTCCCCTTGCGCGGCGTGCAGTGCTGGCTGGCGAGTTGGCTGAGGCTCATGGCGAAAGTCCGTGGCAAGAGAGAAAGGTGCGAAGCGTCGAAGCTTGGCGCGGAAAAGTCAAAGCCGGGCAGCCGGATCAAAATAGGACTAAAATGGTGCTGTATTACCGGCCATGCCGGAGTTTCCGCTGGAGTGGACATGATCGATATTTCAGAACGCGCACAGAGGCACTTCCTGCGACTGCTCTCCCAGCAGGGTATCGAAGGGCTGAGCATCCGCTTGCGCGTGACCTCGCCCGGCACGCCCGCGGCGAATTGCGAACTTGAGTTCGCCGAGCCGGATGAACTGACCGGCAAAGAGTGGACCATCGTCTGCGATGGTTTCGACTTCAACGTGGATGGTGACAGCGCATCGTGGCTGGAAGGTGCCAGCATCGATTTCGAGCCGAATGCTACTGGCGGCCAGCTCAATATCCGGGCGCCTCGCATCAAGGGTGAGATTCCGGGCGAAGGAGCCGGGTTGATCGAGCGCGTGCGTTACGTGCTCGAGGCCGAGGTTAACCCCAAGATCGCCTCTCACGGCGGTCGGGTGAGCCTGCTCGAGGTGGATGCCAATGGCGTGGTCATCCTGCAGTTTGGCGGCGGCTGCCATGGTTGCGGCATGGTCGATGTCACGCTCAAGCACGGCGTGGAGAAAACGCTGCGCGAGCGCGTGCCCGAAATTACCGAAGTGCGCGACGCCACCGACCACAGCGGCGGCAGCAATCCGTACTACAGCAAGAAGGAAGGCCAGTCCGCGCTTGGCTGAGCCAGCGCCGCATGAACGTCCAAAAAAAAGCCCGCCTATGGCGGGCTTTTTTTGATGCCTGCGGCAAGACTTACTTCTTGTCGCCCTGGATATGTCCCTGCAGGGTGTCCAGCTTGGTCGGCAGGCTGGAGAAGTAGGCCGCCACGTCCTGAATATCCTGGTCGGACAGCTGCGCCACGAAGCCCTTCATGATGGCGTTGTCGCGCTGGCCGGTCTTGTACTCGTTGAGAGCCTGCTGGATGTACATGTTGTACTGGCCGGCCAGGCGCGGGTACTGCGGATCGACGGCGTTGCCGTCGGTGCCGTGGCAGGCGAAGCAGGCGGCGGCCTTCTGCTTGCCGTTGTCGATGTTGCCGGCGGCCAGCAGCTGGGTGGAGGCGAACGCCAGGACGGCGCCGAATGAAAGCAGGGTCAGTGCACGTTTCATGCGGTTCGGGTCCTTGGCTTACTTGGCGAGGCTGGAGAGGTAGGCGGCGACGTCCTGGATGTCCTGGTCGGACAGACTCTGCGCCTGGGCCATCATCGTCGGATGCTTGCGCTCGCCAGCCTTGTACTCATGCAGGGCGTTGACGATGTATTGCTCGTTCTGTCCAGCGATGCGCGGCACGGGGTAGTTCGGGTAAGCGTTGGCGTACCCCGGTACGCCATGACAACCATTGCACGTGTAGATCAACTTGCGTCCGGCAGCTTTGTCACCCTCGGCATGCACGCTGGCAGTGGCGAAGAGAGCTGCGGCCACGGTCAGGCCAAGCAGTTGCACTCGAGTCATCAGGATCGTCCCCACGATTCCGGCTGGTACATGGTGAATGTCACGGCAGTATAGTCGTAGCGTTCACGAACGGACAACATGTCGCAAGCCACTGATTTCCATCAGCACGGAATGTCACAGTGGCCCGGAGGGAGCGCGTGCGGACAGCTGGCGCGCCATAACCAACGCAAAGGGCAATGCATGCGAAAGATGCTTGAAAAGGCCGGTCATCGACGTGTTCTGAAGGTCGCGGCGGCGGTGGCGCTGGCCTTTGGTGTGGCCTGGCAGGTGGGCGAGGCGAGGGCGGCGACCCCTGCGGCAGATTACCGCATCGTTGGCTATGTCGGCGACAGCCAGCCGCTGCCACACGTGAGTGCCGACAAGCTCGACGTGATCAACTACGCCTTCGCCAAGCTCGAGCCCAAGGGCGACGTCGTGTTCCCCAGTCCGGTCGCTGGCCAGACGCTTGCCACCCTCACCGGGCTGCGCAAACTCAACCCGAACCTCAAGATCATCGTCTCCATCGGTGGCTGGACGGCTGACTATTTTTCGGATGTCGCGCTCACGGAGGCCACGCGCCAACGCATGGCCGACAGCGTCGCCGCCTTCATCGACAAGTACGATGTGGATGGCGTCGATCTCGACTGGGAATATCCGACGTTGCCAGGTCCCGGCATCAGCCATCGTCCTGAGGACAAGCGCAACTTCAGCTTGTTGCTGGAGACACTGCGCGCGCGCCTCGACAAGATGGGCGCGGCGCACGGCGGCCGGCACTATCTGCTGACCATCGCCGCGGCGGACAGCGAGTTCGTCGCGGGCATCGAGCTGGAGCGCGTATCGCACTCGCTCGACTGGTTCAACCTGATGACCTACGACTTCCACAACAGCCTGACGCCCACCACCGGGCATCACGCCGGGCTGCATCTGTCCGACTTGGCCCCGGCCGACGATCGCGCCGGAGACAAGGCCGTGGCGCAGTTCCTCGCCGCAGGCGTGCCGGCCAAGAAGCTCAACCTGGGCGTGGCGTTCTACGGGCGCGCGTTCACCGGCGCCGATCCCGCACATGATGGCCTGCAGCAGAAGTACACCAAGTTCGCGGGCGCGCCCTCATGGGACGAGCTGGTGGCGAGCTACATCGGCAAGAACGGCTACGTGCGCCATTGGGATGCGAAAGCCGCCGCGCCGTACCTGTGGAATGCGCAGACGCACACCTTCGTGAGCTATGAGGATCCCGAGTCGCTGCGCGCCAAGGCGGCCTTCGTCAAGACGAAGGGGCTGGGTGGCGTGATGTATTGGGAACACAGCCTGGATCGCAACGAGGAGTTGCTGGGCGTGCTGGATCAGTCGCTGCGGACGCACTGAGTTACTGCTCGTCATTCCGGCGCAGGCCGGAATCCAGTTTCGATGAGGTCGGACTGACGCGGGGACCTGGCCCCGCTTCTGCGAAAATCCAATACCGACGCAACTGGATTCCGGCCTGCGCCGGAATGACCAGCGTGTAGGTGGCGCGGCTTCCGGGCGGAGGCCCGACGCGAGGGCGTTCAGCCGCCCAACAAGCTCTTGAAGATATGAATCCCGGCGGTGTACTCGCCGATGATGGTGCCAAGGCAGACCAGGAAGAAGTTGAGCAGGGTGCGGGCGACGCGGTTGCGCCACCAGCCGCGCCAGTGACCGATGTCGTCGCGAAGCGTTTCAAAGTCCGCCACGCGCGGGCGACGCACCCAGGCTTCCACCATGGCGCTGATGCCGCCTGACGGAATGCCAGGGCGGAACGGCTTGATGGGGCCGGCGATGAACGCGGCGATGACGCTCAAGGGGTGTGCACCGGCAATGATGGCGCCGATCGCCGAAAAGCCGCCGGTGTAGAGCACCCAGTCGCGCAATGCCGAGGTACCCAGGGCTGCGTTGCGATGAAAGGCGAAGCCGATGGCGACGAACACGGCCAGCACCAGGCCAATGGCGAGCCACTTGGGCCAGCGTGCTTTCGGCGGTGCGGCGGCGAGCGTGGCGGCCTCCACCGAGGGGTCGCTCTGCTGGGTGCGCAGCTGTTCGCACAGACCCTTCAGATGACCCGCGCCGATCACGACGAGCACGCGACGGCCTTCGCCAAATCCGGCTTGCGCCGCCTGTTCGCGCAGGCGCGCCGCCATGTAGGCGTCGCGCTCGGCAATCAATGCGCGATACAGCGGCGCCGAGTTGGTGGCGAACTCGCTGAAGGCGCTCTCCAGCATGTCGCCCTGTTTCAGTTTTTCGATCTCGGACTCTTCGATGTCCTGGCGCTCGAACACGCTGGCGACCAGGCCGCCCATCAGGCCGAAGCGCTGCCAGAAGCCCACGCTGTGCCAGGCGCGGCGAAGCGTGGTGCCGACTTCGCGGTCCACCAGCCACAGCGGAAGCCCGCGTTGCTCGGCGCCATCCATGCCGGCCTTCATTTCCGCACCCGGCTGTATGCCGTATTGCTCGGCGAGCCGCTTCTGGAATGAGGACAGCACGAGGCTGGCCGCCACCATGCCCGCCTTGCCCTGGCGGATCACCTGGAACAGGTCCATCTGCTTGAAGGCATCGGGATCGCGCATGCCCTGCGCGCGGCTGTCGCAAAGCTCCACCGCGATGGCGTCGAAGGTTTCGTGCGCGAGCAGCGCTTCCACTGCATCGACGCTGGTGCGCGAGACGTGTGCCGTGCCAAGCACCACGTATTCCACGCCATCGCGCGTGACGCGCTCGATAGGCTGGTCTCGCAGCACGGGGGGCAGGGCGTCGGCGATGTCGGTCTGGCTCATGCGTGGTGTCGGTGTCGCGTAGGCAAGAACTGCATGGGGATGGCCACGGCACGAACCAAGTCGTGCCGCGTCAAAGGTTCAGTCGCGGAAGCGCTTGAGCAGGTCGCTGTAGGCGTCGATGCGGCGGTCGCGCAGGAATGGCCAGATGCGGCGGACGTGCTCGCTGCGCGCCATGTCCACATCCACGATCAGTAGTTCGCGCTGGTCCGTACCCGCCTGCGCCAGGAATTCACCCTGCGGCCCTGCCACGAAGCTGGTACCCCAGAACTGAATGCCGTTGGTGACGCCGGCCTTGTCCGCCTCGAAGCCCGTGCGGTTGCACGACAGCAGCGGCAGGCCGTTGGCGACCGCGTGGCCGCGCTGCACGGTGACCCATGCCTCGCGCTGACGGTCCTTTTCGGCCTGGTCGTCCTGCGGATCCCAGCCGATGGCGGTGGGATAGAGCAGCAGGTCCGCGCCAGCCAGCGCCATCAGGCGGGCGGCTTCCGGATACCACTGGTCCCAGCACACCAGCACGCCAAGGCGGCCCACTGAGGTGTCGATGGGGTCGAAACCCAGGTCGCCCGGCGTGAAGTAGAACTTTTCGTAGAAGGCCGGATCGTCCGGGATGTGCATCTTGCGGTACTTGCCCGCGATGGCGGCGGAACGGTCGAACACCACGGCGGTGTTGTGATACAGGCCCGTGGCGCGCTTCTCGAACAGCGAGGCGACCACGACCAGCTTCAGCTCCTCGGCCAGCTTGCCGATGCGCGCCGTGCTGTGGCCCGGGATGGTCTCGGCCAGATCGAACTCGTCCACCGACTCGCGCTGGCAGAAATACGGCCCGTTGTGCAGCTCCTGCAGCAACACCAGTTCCACACCCTTGGCTGCGGCTTCGCGCAGGCCCGCCTCAATGGCGTCGAGATTGGCGTCGCGGCTGCCGCGGTCGGTTTCCTGCAGCAGGGCGACTTTGAGGGTCTTGCGGGTCATCGGCGGGTTCTCGGGTAGGGGCTGCCGGGGAGCAGGCCGCCAAGTCTAGCGGATAAGACGAAGCCGGCCCCTTTCGGGGCCGGTCGATGGTTCATATATGGCGCGTCCGGAGGCTGGTTTCCAGCGCTCCTGGGCCGAGTCCGACCTGCCGTCAGACGATGCCGGCCGGCAGCTGCATGGTGATGCAGTGCAGGCTGCCGTTCTGCCAGATCAGCGGGCGGCAGGGCACCTGCACGATCTCGCGACCGGGGTGGGCCTCGCCGATGATGCGGGCCGCCTCGTCGTCCACCGCATCGCCATAGGCAGGCACCAGTACCGCGCCGTTGACGATCAGGTAATTGGCGTAAGAAGCCGCCAGGCGACGCCCCTCATCGATGATCGGCTTGGCCCAGGGCAGGGGATACAGCGTGTACGGCTTGCCTTCCGGCGTGCGCAGCGCGGCCAGCTCCTCGCCCATGCGCTTGAGCTCGTCGTAGTGCGGGTCGCTGGTGTCGTCGCAGGCCTGGTAGACGATGCGGTCGCCCGGCGCGAAACGGGCCAGCGTGTCGATGTGTGCGTCGGTGTCGTCGCCTTCCAGATAACCGTAATCCAGCCACAGCACGCGCTGGGCGTGCAGGCTGTCGCTGAGGATTTCGGTCATCTGCTCGCGCGACTGCTCAGGATGGCGCTGGACCAGGCAACGCCAGGTGGTAAGCACGGTGCCCACGCCATCGCTCTCGATGCCACCGCCTTCCAGCGCCCAGTCGATGCGCTTGTGGGAGGCCTTGCCGAACACGCCCTGCTGCACGAGACCGGCGATGAGCGCGTCATCCTGATCGGCACCGAACTTGCCGCCCCAGCCGGTGAAGCGGAAATCGGTGAGCTGGAAGGCGCCGTCGCCGGCCTTCAGCGTGATCGGACCCGAATCGCGCAGCCAGGTGTCGTCATACGGCAGCTCGACGAAACGCACCTTGGACAGATCAACGCCTTCGCCCGTCAGCAGGGCCTGCACGCGAAGGCGCAGCGTGTTGTCCCCTACCACGATGATCAGCGACTGGAAGCGCGTAACCGCGGCGGCCAGCGCCACATACGTGGTTTCCACATCGGCGAGGCGGTCGGCCCAGTCGGTACCGGCATGCGGCCAGGCGATCAGCACGGCCGATTGCGGCTCCCATTCCGCCGGAAGGCGAAGGCTAAGGTCGGTCATCGTAGGTGGGTCTCTTGCGGCGGGGACGGCTGCCGGCGCGGGGCGGGCAACGAAGGGCGCAGAGTGTAAACGATGGGACGTGACAGGGAGAAAAAGACAACGCGGCCCGTGTTTCCACGAGCCGCGCCGGGGTGATGTCAGCGCCGGTCAGTTGGCGGAGGCGGGATTGGTGTTGTTGCCCGCCGGCGTATTGAGCACGGCGTGGATCACGTGGCTCTTCTCGAAATACACGATGAAATTCGAGTAGTCCCAGCGGTTGATCACCGGGTGCTTGGCGCTGTCGCCGCCACGGGGCGTGAGCTTGTGCTGAGGGGCGCCGTACTTCTTCTCCACCTCGGTCATGCTCATGCCGCGCGAGGGCAGGTCCATCGTTTTTTCCTGCTGCACGCGGTTGACGAGCAGGCTCTCCGCGCTGGCGGCGGCAGGCATGCCGAGGCCGGCAAGGGCCAGCACGGCGATGGACAGGCTGATGCTGAACTTGCTGATTCCGAACGTGTTCACGGTTCCCCTCTCCGCGCAAGGCGTTGCGGCGTCGTTGTAGCAGAACTGTCCGGGCTAATCCACGCGAATCTGTGGCGATTGCGACGCCGTGGGCATTCATCGTGAGGATTGGGGCGTCCGGGCCGTTATCATGGAGGGCTTAGGGCGGCTGGACGCCCGGTCCGGATAACCGCTCCCCATGATTTCGTTTCGTCGTTTTGCCCTCCGCCGAGGCAGCCGGTTGCTGCTTTCCGATATCGACCTGGTGATCCAGACCGGCTGGCGGCTTGGCGTGGTGGGGCGCAACGGCTGCGGCAAGTCCAGCCTGTTTGCTGCGCTGCAGGGCCAGGTGGAGGCCGATGCCGGTGACCTGGACATGCCGGCGAAGATCCGCATGGCCTCGGTGGCGCAGGAGACCCCGGCCCTGCCGGACCCGGCCATCGAATACGTGATGGGTGGCGACGAGGAGCTGGCCAAGGCCTTGCGCGACGAACTGGACGCTCAGGCACGCGGTGACACCGAGGCGATGGCGCGTGCCCATCACCGCATCGAGGAACTGCATGGCTACGACGCGCGGGCCCGCGCGGGGCGCCTGCTGCACGGCCTCGGCTTTGCGCCCGAAACGCACGAGACGCCGGTCAGGGAGTTCTCCGGTGGCTGGCGCGTACGACTGAACCTGGCTCGCGCGCTGATGGCGCCATCGGACCTGTTGTTGCTCGACGAGCCCACCAACCATCTCGACCTGGATGCCGTGCTGTGGCTGGAAGAATGGCTGCGCCGTTACCAGGGCACCCTGCTGGTGATCTCGCATGACCGTGAATTCCTGGATGGCGTGATCACGCACACCCTGCATCTGAACGATGGCGGCGCCAAGCTCTACACCGGCAACTACAGCGCGTTCGAGCGCCTGCGTGCCGAGCAGCTGCGCCAGCAGCAGATCGCGCATGAGCGCGAGCAGGCTGAACGCGCGCATCTGCAATCCTTCGTTGATCGCTTCAAGGCGAAGGCCAGCAAGGCCAAGCAGGCCCAGTCGCGCGTCAAGCGGCTGGAGAAGCTGGCCGGCACGGAAGCAGTGCGTGCGGAGCGCCCCTTCCGCTTCCAGTTCGCCGTGCCCGATCGTCTCCCCGATTCCATGCTGCAGATGGAAGAGGTCGAGGCCGGCTATCCCGGCGAGAACGGCGAGCCGGCGGCCACCATCCTGCACAACGTGCGCTTCCGCCTGGAGGCGGGCGAGCGCATCGGTCTGCTCGGTCCCAATGGCGCGGGCAAGTCGACGCTGGTCAAGACCCTGGTGGGCGAACTCCCACCACTCGGCGGCGAGCGCAAGGCGCACAAGGACCTGAAGATCGGCTACTTCGCCCAGCACACGGTGGAAAGCCTGCGCGAGGGCGCGTCGCCGTTTGACCACCTGCAGGACAAGGCGCCCGGCGTGGCTGCACAGGTGTTGCGCGACTTCCTTGGGTCGTGGAATTTTGCCGGCGACCGCGCCTTTGAATCGGTCGACGGCTTCTCCGGTGGCGAGCGCGCACGACTCGCGCTGGCCCTGATCGCCTGGGACAAGCCCAATCTGTTGCTGCTCGACGAGCCGACCAACCATCTCGACCTGGACATGCGCGAAGCGCTGGCCGATGCACTGGCCGAGTTCGACGGCGCCCTGGTGCTGGTTTCGCATGATCGCCACTTGCTTGGCATGGTCAGCGACAGCTTCTGGCGCGTGGCCGATGGCAGCGTGGAACCGTTCGATGGCGACCTGGATGACTACGCGCGCTGGTTGCGCAGTCGCGGCTCGGAGGCCAAGAAAGCCAAGAAGAAGGAAGCTGCCAAGCCTGTCGAACGGGTGGAAACGCCGGAAGAGCGTCGCCAGCGCATGGCCGCCGAGCGCGAGAACGAAAAGGCCGCCCGCCAGCGCGTGAAGAAGCTTGAGACCCGCATCGCCACGCTGGAGAGCGAGCTTACGGCACTCGACGCCAAGCTTGCCGACCCGGAGACCTACAACGGCCCGACCGCCGAGATGATGCGATTGGGACAAAAGCAGGCGGAGCTACGCCGCGAGAAGGAAACACTCGAAGGCGAGTGGCTGGAACTTTACGAACAGCTGGAGGCCTGAGCGCGCGCATGGACGTTCCCGCTTCCCACGTTGTCGATGTCTGGCTGCCGGACCTCGCGCGGTTTGCGCCAGACCACCCGTTGCGAACCCTGCTGCGCAAAGCTGATCCACTCGCACACGGCGCGCGTGGCTACATGGATGGTCTTGCCGCGCGCTTCCATCTGCCGGGTGTCGCCATGCCGTCGGGTGCGCTCACGCGCGAATGGATGGCGGGCGACGCGGGAACGGCCTCGTGGCTATGCGCCGACCCAGCCTGGGTGCAGCCCGATCTGAACGGCGCGCGCCTGCTGGCCTGCGGCCAGATGCAGTTGTCCATGGACGACGCACAGGCATTCGCCGAGCCGCTGAAGCCGTTGTTCGATGAAGCCGGCATGGCGTTGATGGTATCGGCGCCCGATCACTGGCATGTGCGCCTGCCGGCGGGCGCAGCGGCACCGGACTTCGCGGCGCCCGAACAGGCCTTGGGCGAGGACCTGTACTACCACCTGCCACAAGGGCCGGAAGGGCGCCCGTGGCGCATCCTGCTCAACGAGGTGCAGGTGATGCTGCATCAGCATCCGCTCAATGCAGAACGGCGCCAGCGCGGCCTGCCGCCCGTCAATCACGTGTGGCTGTGGGGCGCCGGAACCTTGCCTGGCACCGTACGCACGCCTGTCACAGAGGTGGTCGGTGACGACACATTGCTGGCAGCGCTTGCCAGCCAGGCGAAGGTGCCACGCACATCGCGGACAGAGGTCGCGGTGGCCTCCGCCACGCCGGGGACGCTGATCGACCTGCAGGATCTGCCGGTGGAGGATATTGCCGCACGCTGGACGCCGAGCCTGCTCGCACTGGCAGGTCAGCAGCCGCTCCAGCTCAGCTTCGCCAGCGGTGAACGTTGGGTGCACAAGCCCTGGCATCGGCTGCGCTTCTGGCGCGGGAGCGGCCCGTGAAGCGGGTCAGCCTGCGTCGGCGTGAGGCCGTGGGCGTGCCCACGGGGTGGGGTGCAGACGTCCATCCTGTTGTGCAGCAGGTGTTCGCGGCGCGGGGCGTGCTCTCGCCGTCCGATGCGGAGTACCGCCTCGCACGCCTGTTGTCGCCACAACAGCTGGGCGGCGTCGATCGCGCGGTCGCGTTGTTGTCGGAGGCGATTCGCGACAACTGGTCCATCCTGATCGCCGGTGACTACGACTGCGACGGAGCCACCGGGACTGCCGTCGCCGTGCGTGGACTACGCATGCTCGGTGCGCGAAACGTGGATTACGTGGTGCCCAATCGCTTCGTGCATGGCTACGGCCTCAGCCCTGCGCTGGTGGAGTCGCTGGAGCCAACGCCACAGTTGATCGTCACCGTGGACAATGGTGTCGCGAGCATCGCCGGCGTCGCCGCCGCGCATGCGCGTGGCACGCGCGTCATCGTGACCGACCACCATCTGCCCGGCGAACAGTTGCCGGCCGCTGATGCGATGGTCAATCCCAATCTCGGCGGCGATACCTTTCCGAGCAAGGCGCTGGCCGGCGTGGGCGTGATGTTCTACCTGCTGTTGGCCCTGCGTGCCTCGCTGCGCGAGCAGGGTGTGTTTGCGGCGGGTAGTGAACCGGATCTCTCGGTGCTGCTCGACCTGGTGGCCGTGGGTACGGTCGCCGACCTGGTGCCGCTGGACTACAACAATCGCGTGCTGGTGGAAGCCGGCATGCGGCGCGTGCGCAGCGGTCGCGGCCATGCGGGCGTGATGGCGCTGGTGGAGGCAAGCCAGCGTAGTGCCGCCACCTTGTGTGCAAGCGACCTGGGCTACGCCATCGGGCCACGGCTGAACGCCGCCGGTCGACTCGAAGACATGCGCATCGGCGTCGAGTGCCTGCTGACCGACGATCCAATGCAGGCGCGCCGCTACGCCGAACTGCTCAGCTCGATCAACCAGGAGCGTCGTGAGCTGCAGGCCGCCATGGTGGCGGAGGCCGAAGTGATGGTATCGCGCGCAGCCGATATCGATGCGGTGGGCGTGGCCTTGTTCGAGCCGAGCTGGCACGCCGGTGTAGTGGGGCTGGTGGCGTCGAAGCTGAAGGAACGGTTGCATCGGCCGGTGATCGCCTTCGCGCCAGCCAGTGAGGATCAGCCGGAGGAATTGCGCGGCTCCGCGCGTTCCATTGCCGGGTTCCATATCCGCGATGCGCTGGTGATGATCGATGCACGCCATCCTGGCCTTATCGCGCGCTTCGGCGGTCACGCCATGGCGGCGGGCCTCAGCCTGAAGACGGAAGACTATCCGCGTTTTGCGGCGGCCTTTGACGCCATTGCGCGCGAATGGCTGGACGAGGACCACCTGCAGGCCGTGCAGAACACGGATGGCGAGCTGCCCCCGGGCGCCGCGACGCTGGAGCTGGCCCGCCAGCTGCGTGCCGCTGGGCCCTGGGGACAGGCTTTTCCCGAGCCGGTATTCGACAACCTGTTCGAATGCGCGAGCTGGCGCGTCATGGGTGAACGACACCTGCGCCTGAGCCTGCGTGATCCGCGCGATGGCTCCGTGCATGACGCGGTGATGTTCAATGGCTACGAAGGTGCGCCACCGCCCGTCATGCTGCGTGCTGCCTATGAGCTCGTCATCAACGACTGGCAAGGACGCGAGAGCGCGCGTTTGCTGCTGCGGTACATGGAGCCCGCCTAAACCCCGGCTCAAACCACCAGCTTCAGCAGCTGCGTAAGAATGACCTTGGCGGGAATGACCGACAGCCAGATGGGCGCGAAAGGCAGCAGCGTGGCCACGGCAAGCGACATGGCCGCGCGTGGGTCGAACAGCACCGGACGCATAGCGTAGACATTGGCCGTCACGCTGTACAGGTCGGTCGTCGAGGAGAAGTCGGGCTTCTCCAGTGATTCGCGGTCGACCAGACTATCGGGGCCCAGCCACTTGTCCTCGAACTGGGTACCGAGCCGGCTGGCCAGCGCGCCGTACTCGAAAACACCGCGCCGCCACGTCACCAACAATGAGCGACCGAACACCAGTGGTGGACTGATGAAGATGGCAACCACCACGATGGCCGTGGCGATCGGCACGGCAGGGTGGTCCATCGGATTGAGCCCCAGGTGAAAGACCTCGTTTGCAAACGTCCCTGCGGTGATGATGCCGATGGTCAAGGCCAGCGACGTGAACATCCGCGGCGAGAACGCGACGAACTGCAAACCGGCGGCCTTGTCAGGATGCGACGAGATCAGGTGAAGGTTCATGCGCGATACCTGGTGCAGAAAGCGCGTCCAAACGCCCACCCGCCATACCCAGCTCAGTAGCAGGCCAAGCAGCAGGGGAAGGCTGACGAGCATATGCCACCATCCGGCGAGCGACAGGTGTGTGGCGTCATCGGCGTGATGCCAGGCTGGAAACACGCCCGGATGAACCGTCAGGGCTATTGCCACGACGATGGCATAGACCAAGACGGTCATGCTCGCCGAGGGCCAGATGCCAATGCTGAGCCGCCGTGTCGATATCACGGCATCGTTGAAGCGCGCCTGCTCGGACGTGTCGATGATTCTGGAAACCAGGAAATGCCGGGCGGTAAGGTCCAGGCGAGGGAGGATGATGTATTCCGACAAGATGAGGATCGGTACCGCCAGCAGGTAGCGCGCATGCACCGCTATATCGGTGAGGAACGCATGCAGCAGCTCCCCATGTCCTGGGGCGAGCGCATGCAGCATGCTCAGCAACGCAAGAGGGAGCCACGCGACGGCGATGGCGATGATCACGCGCCGAAGGGCCTGGGCGCGATGCTCCGGTCTGATCAGGTGAAGACGCCGAAGCACGGCAACGTGCTTCGGTTCTTCGAAGATGCTGGAGGGGTCTTCGCTCATCCGATGCGCTCCGGCATCCGTGCGGCTAGGCTCAGAAGTGCCAGGTCAGGCTGAGGGCCGGTCCGCTGAGCTCCATGCTCTTCAGGAATTCGTTGCCACTGTTCTTCTTGTATTCCACATCCCGGTAGTTGAGGGCAATGTCACCCCAGTGGAAGCCATAGGCCACACCAACCATGAGCTGGTAGGTGTTGTCCGAGCCGCCCGCACCGACGTCGGCGTAGTAGGGGAAGAACCAATTGCTGCCCGCGAACGGAGCCCAGCGTCCGCGCACGCCGATCACGCCATCGGTGACATGGGTCTGGTTGTGGAGATGGCCGCTATCGTTGATGGCCAGGTTGCCGCGGTTGCCCGAGAGGCTGAAGTTCCAGTTGAGGTTGCCCTTGATCCACAGATAGCGCATGCCGACCACGAGGTCGATGTAGCCCTGCTGGCCATGGGCCAGGGAATAGAGCCCTGCCAGGGTCACCATGCCGCCTTTCATGTTCCAACGCGTGTCCAGATTCGCGTTGGCGCCGAATCGTTGGCTGCCGATGTTGGTGAAACGGCCCTTTTCGTCGGAAAACTTCACCCAGTCAACATCGCCATAGAAGCCCCAGTCCCCCTTGCGAACCGTGCCGTCGAGCATGAAGGCACCACTGAGGTAGCTGAAGATGTTGTTGTTGGACTTCTGCTCGACCGTGCCACCGTTGTCGGGCAATTGATAGCGCGTCTGGGCGCTGATGCCCGGCAACCACCCGTAGGGCTGGATGCTGCCATGCCAATCGCCATCCCAGTAGTCGGGCGTGTCGGCCTTGGCGGCAGGGATCGAAAGAAGGCCAAGGCAGACCATGGCGACGAGGGCGCGGGGAGATGCAAGGCGATGAAACGCGACGCGGGGCATGACTGTCATCCTTCTCTGTCGGCGAATGCCGATATCGTCCCGCGCCGCTGCTGACAGTTACAGCGAACTACTACCTACGCATCAATTAGTAAATCTACGTGGCTCCGGAGTCAGTCTTACGCCAGGTTGCCCGCTTAGGTATTTTTACCCGGTTTTGTTCCGCATAAATGCAGTGGTCAAGTCGTCTCCCTGCGTACCAAGCTGATGCGAGCGCAAGAGCTGCATCGGAGCGACACGATGAAGACGATGAAGTCCCTTGGAATCTGGCGGATCTTCCTGCTGTGTTCTTTATGCGTGCCCTTGGTGCTGACGGGGCCGGTGATCGCGCAGAGCCCGCAGAGCCCGCAAGGCTCCAGTAGCAGCGGGCAGAAGATCTACAACAACCAGCAGCTCGATCAGATGCTCGCGCCCGTGGCGCTGTATCCCGATGCGCTGCTGTCGCAAGTGTTGATGGCGTGCACTTATCCAAGCAATGTGGCGGACGCCGCCGCCTGGTCCGCAGCGCACCCGAAAGCGCAGGGCGATGACGCCGTGAAACAGGTCGCCAGCCAGCCGTGGGATCCGAGCGTCCAGTCACTGGTGGCCTTTCCGCAGGTGCTCGCGCAAATGAAACAACACCCCGACTGGGTGCAGAACATCGGTGACGCTTTCCTTGCGCAGTCGGACGACGTCATGGCATCCATCCAGCGTTTGCGCGCTCAGGCGCAGAAGGCCGGCAACCTGAAATCGACCGACCAGCAGAAGGTAGTGGTGCAGCAGGCGCCGGCCGCGGCCAGCGCACCCAGCACGACGGTGATCCAGATCGAGCCTGCCAATCCGCAGGTCGTCTACGTGCCCACGTACAACCCGACGGTGGTGTATGGCACCTGGGCCTATCCCACCTATCCGCCGACCTATTGGCCACCGCCGCCGGGCTACGCGTATCCCGTGGCGAGTGGGTTGGCGGCCGGACTCGCGTTCGGTGCGGGCGTGGCGATCGCCAACTCGCTGTGGGGTGGCTTCGACTGGGGCCACAACGACGTCAATATCAACGTCAATCGCTACAACAACATCAACGTCAACAATCGCATCACCGGCAACGGCAACGTGTCCTGGAACCACAATCCCGACAACCGACGGGGCACGCCCTATCGTGATCAGGCTAGCCGTCAGCGCTACGGTCAGGGCGTGGGCGGTGCCAATCAGCGCCAGGCCTTCCGCGGCAACGATGCCTCCATGAATGCCAATCGCCAGCGCGCCCTGCAGAGTTTCGACCGCTCCACCAACAACGGCTCGTCCATGGCGGCGAGGCGGTCGGCCGGCGAAACCGGCGCGGCGCTCCATCGCCCGTCAGGTGGCAGCCGGGCGGGTGGGCAAGGCATCGGTGGCGGCGAACGCGGAAATATCGGCGGCCAGACGCGTGGAAATCTGGGTGGCGAAACGCGTGGAGGGTCCTCGGGTCATCCATCCAGCGCGGGACCTCGCAACAACGCCTTCAGCGGCGTGCAGTCGCCGGGCTCGTCGCGGTCGCAGTTTGATCGCGGCTCGGCCAGCCAACGCTCGATGTCCCAGTTCCATGGCGCCGGTGCCAGTGCCGGCCGGCAGGTCTCCCGACCCGCACCCAGCCGGGGCGGTGGCGGATTCCATCGTCGTTGAGGAGACAGACCATGACTCGTTTTCCCAAGATCCGTGGACTTGCGATGGGCGTGGTGTTCTGGGCCGGCTGCGCCGTGTGCGGTGTCGCCCTTGCGCAGCAGGCGATGTATCCCACGGCTGACGATGCCGCCAATGCGTTCGTGCAGGCGGTGCGCAACCATGACCAGGCCGCGTTGGCCAAAGTGCTGGGCAGCAACTGGAAGGACTACATTCCCGTCGAGGGTATTCATCAGGAGGACGTGGATCTTTTCCTGAAGCGCTACGACGAAAGCCACCGTATCGATACGGCGGATGGCAAGGCCCATCTCGATGTGGGTTCGGAGAACTGGGTTCTCCCGCTGCCGCTGGTGCAGGGCAGTGGTGGCTGGCATTTCGACATGGCGGCGGCCCAGCAGGAGATACGCACGCGGGACATCGGGCAGAACGAACTGGCCGTGCAGCAGGCGCTGCTGGCTTACTACGATGCCCAGCGCGATTACGCCTCCGAAGACCGGGACGGTGACAAAGTGCTGCAGTACGCGCAGCGCCTTGTCAGTTCTCCCGGCAAACACGACGGCCTGTATTGGCCGGCGTCTGGTGATCAACAACAAAGCCCGCTCGGTCCGGCGTTCGCCTCGGTCGTGCCCGGGCAGGGCTATTACGGCTACCACTACAAGATCCTGACCACTCAAGGTGCGTCCGCACCCGGAGGTGCGTACAACTATGTGCAGGGTGGGCGCATGACCAACGGGTTTGCCCTCGTCGCGTGGCCGGTCCAGTACGGCGAAACCGGTGTAATGAGTTTCATGGTGAGCCACGACGGCCAGGTGTTCGAAAAAGATCTTGGCAAGAACGGTAGCAACACGGCGCAGGCGATGAAGGCGTTCGATCCGGATAGCAGCTGGAAACAGGTCGACGTATTACCTGCCAATTGATCTTGCGCGGATTGGGCTGGAATCCCCGACATGGCGCCTGTCTGGCGCCATGTTCTTTAGGTGCTTTTACCTAAGATAGTTCCGAGTATTTGCGCTGTCCGAGGGCGCGACGATTCGGCAAAGTTATCTCCGTCAGGCATGGCAGCGATAGCCGATGGATGGAGTTTTGATGAGGGCCTTTCTCGCGACGGGAGTGTGGTTTCTGCTCTGCGGCATGTCGCTGTTGAGCGCCGCTGGGCTTCGCGCGCAGGAGGCCGCCGAAAACCCACCGGCCGGCACGACGCCATCCCCGCTATCGCCCGATTCACCGCCTTCCTCATCCAGCGGCGAAAAGAAAACATCCTGGTGGAGCAACTTTAAGGATCCCAAGGATGGCGCGCTCGACATGTCGAGTTGGCTGCTGAAGCACAAGGGCGCCCTGTTCGTACCGATCATCATCACAGAGCCTGCCGTAGGCAATGGTGGCGGACTGGCGGCCGTGTTTTTTCACCAGCCGAAGCAGTCGGAAGAGTCGAAGGAAAGCGGCCGGCGCATTCCCCCGGATATCTACGGCATCGCGGCGTTCAAGACCGAGAACGGCACCTGGGGGTACGGCGTGGCCGGGTCGTTCCACTTCAAAGACGACACCTGGCGATATGTGGGGGCCGTCGGCAAGACCAATGTCAATCTGAATTACTACACGCAGGGCTTGCTGGGAGCGCCCAAGGAGATTGGCTACAACCTCAACGGGCTTTTTTCCTACCAGCAGGTATCACGTCGGTTGGGCGTGAGCGACCTGTTCGTATCGGCGCGCTGGCTTTACATGGACATTGATAGTCGCCTCAATATTCCCGGCGACAATCAATACTTCAAACCCAAGGAATTCGCGCAGCGCGCGTCGGGGCTTGGCTTGGGCCTGAGCTACGACTCACGCGACAACACGCTGACGCCGTCCAAGGGCTGGTTGTGGCGGGTTGAGGCAACCGAGTACGCGCCTGCATTTGGCAGCGACAATACATTCCAGGCTTACCGGGCCCACGCATACGGCTATTTCAGGTTGGGGCAGGACTGGGTGTTGGGCACGCGCGCCGATTATCGCGCGGTGCGAGGGGATGCGCCCTTCTATCAGCAACCTTCCATCGACCTGCGTGGCATTTCCTACGGACGGTATCAGGACCAGAACGTGGGCATGCTCGAAGCCGAGCTGCGCTGGAATGTCACGCCCCGCTGGGCACTGCTGGGTTTCGGTGGTGCGGGAAAGGCCTGGGGCCGCACGCTGAACTTTGGCGATGCCAGTACGCACACGGCCGAGGGCGTCGGTTTTCGCTACCTGATTGCCAAAGCGCTGGGGCTCTATGTAGGCGTTGACTGGGCCTGGAGCGAGAGTGACCACGCCTATTACATCCAGGTGGGAAGCGCCTGGCGGTAAGGCGACCGGATTCCATCGGAGGCCGGCCGCATCACCGATGTTCCACTGTCAGTTGACGGTGTATCCCTTGCCCTTCATGCAGGCGCCATAGGCCTGGGCGAGGTTAGCCGTGTTCTGGTTCTGCGCGGCCGCCGAGGCGGCGTTCTGTTCCCGGCGCTGTTCGCGCGCACGAACGCCACCAGCCACGACCCCCGCTGCGGCGCCGACTGCCGCGCCATGTCCGGCATTGTCGTTGGCAACGCCGCCGATCACGGCGCCCGCCGCCGCGCCACGCATCGCGCCACCTACGCGCTGGCCACCGCCAACGGCAGGCCCGGTCTGGGGTGGCGGAGTTGCCTGTGCGGGCGCGTTGGTTTGCGCCCATGACATGCAGGCGCTCTTGTCGGTTTGCTGCTGATTGGCGTCTTGTCCGTTGGCGGGATAGGCAACGGGCAACTGCTGTGCTGACGCGACGCCGGCCACGCACAGGAGCGAGAAACCGATGTTCCTCAAACGATAGGCTTTCATGGACATGCTCCCTTGGCAGTCTTGAAGGAAAGGGGCCGGGCGTGGCCGCAGCCCCTGTGGACATCAGCGGATGATGCCGTCCGACTTGAGCTTCGGAATGATCGTCTTGGCCAGATCCTGCGTGGCCTGCGGGATATTGCTCGTACCCACGCCTTCCGTGGTGACCGACCAGATCACCTTCTGGCTCTTAGCATCCCACACCGTGGTTTCAAGCGTGACCTGGTCGTACTGCGTCACGTCGGGTGTCGACGCCCACGCGCCGCCATACCAGCCATAGAAGCCACCCCAGGCGGGGCCGC
Source organism: Dyella japonica A8 (assembly GCF_000725385.1). Classification (NCBI taxonomy): domain Bacteria; kingdom Pseudomonadati; phylum Pseudomonadota; class Gammaproteobacteria; order Lysobacterales; family Rhodanobacteraceae; genus Dyella; species Dyella japonica. Next base: position 2,769,466 of record NZ_CP008884.1, read on the forward strand.
TCGGTGTGACATTGAGCTTTTGCTCGACGCGCTGCACGCGCGTGGTGAGGATGACCTGGGCACCCGTGGACTTGATCACGTCGCCGAGCTTTTCCGAATTGGAACCGGCGGGAATCTGGGAATAGCTCTGCTCGGCCTGCACGCCGGCACCCTGCAATTGCTGCACGAACGTATCTTCAAACACATGGCGATAGGTGTCGCTCTTGGTGACGCCGAGGACAAGCACGTTGGACGCCGGCGGGCCGGGCCACGACGGATCCTTCCATTGATTGCTGACGCTGAAGGTCGAGCAGGCGGCGAGCAGCAAGGCTCCCAGCGGAGCGGCATAACGGAACAGGCTCATGGGATGTTTCTCCTTTGAATAAGGTGCGGGAAGAGCGGGATGCGAGAGGGAGCATGTTGGGTTACTGGGGAGCCGGCTTGTCCTCCGATGCCAAGTTCATGTCATGGAGACCGGTGGGAATAAGTCCCAGCCGTTCCGCCTCCCGAATGAGCGCCACGCCGCTGTGCACGCCCAGGAGATCGAGTAACGATTGCCGGTGGCTTTCCACCGTGCGCACGGAAATACCGAGGTCCGCAGCGATCTCGCTGGTGCGCTTGCCCTTGGCCATGGATTCGATCACTTCCCGCTGTCGCCGGGTGAGCCGATGCAACGATTCGGGGGCCTCGAGCAGCGACGCCATCAGTTGAGGGCTGATGAACTGATTGCCTGAGGCAACTTCAGCCATGGCATTGAACAGCTCAGTGCTTGGCGACTGTTTAAGAACATAGCCATTTGCCCCGGCCTGCATGGCCTCGCGCACGATCAGCGGCTCACTGTGGGTGGAGAGCACCACGACGGGAAGGTCGCTGCCTTGCTGGCGCAAACGGCGCAACGCCTGCAGGGCGCTGAAAGGCGGCATGGCGATGTCCGTGACGAGGATATCCACCTGACCGGCAACGGCGGCCTCCATCAGTGCGGCGCCGTCATGCACGAGCAGCACGGAGTGGGCTCGCTTGGCGAGCAGGCCAGCCAGCCCCTCAGCGACGCAGCGATGCTCGTCAGCCAGCAGGACGCGAAGCTTGCGGATGCTTTTGGACACGGTTCGTGCGTTCGCTTTCATGCGTCAGCGATGGCCGGCGAAAGGCTCCCCGAGCAGGGCGTCCTGGGCGCGGCAAAGGCGCGCCAACGCTCGCGAGGGTGTCCGGACGCGGGACGGGCGCATATCGGAATCATGGTCGGCAGGACCCCATCAGGTCAGGATCGTCCTGATGCAGCTTCGCTTGTCGATGCGTGCTTGGTAAGCGAACTTTCACTCAAATGGAGTCGGTAAATTTACTGAGATACTCCGGGTTTTCTTCGGTGCATTGGCGGCTTTTTCGACGACTGACATGCCCAAATACGCGGAATTTTTTAGCTGTATTCGATTCCGTAAGGCCTTTCCGAAGCCTTATCTGCGATTTGCCTACAAAGTGACTCGTAGAACTACGTAAATCGTCACGAAGTAATGACGGTTCTTATGGAGAAATGCGGATTGGCTTCGATTGTCCAGTGATGTTTATTCATAGGGCGGCGGCTGCTCATCGGCAGCAGGACGAAAGGATGCACGGAGCAGAGGGGTTTTTCAGCGGGAGAGCACCAGCCGGTGCGTGGTCCCAACACCTGTCGCGTGGCGTAGGCGTCGGCCTTGCCGCGCTGCTGGCGCAGTGGATTTCCATGGTGCTTTGGGATCACTCGCGTGATTCCCAGATTATCTGGCTGCCTGGGCCATTATTGCTTGCACTGCTGTTGTGCGAAGGCCACCGATACTGGTTGGCCTATGACGCCGGCTGGGCGGCCGGCATGCTGATTTTCGCGGTGATGTTCCGGCTGCCGATGGGCGGCATCTTTGTCGTGACGTTGGTCGTGCTCGGTCTCATCAACGCGGCGGCGTGGACATTGAGTCGTCTGAGCAGAGAGCAGTCGATCCACCACTTTTTTGGACTCCTTCTGTTTCTGGCCGTGGCGGTGACTGCCTTGCCCGCGGCAACGGGGGGCGTGCTTTCTCAGTTGGCGGCGGTGGTGAATCTGCCGAACTGGCTGTCGCGGGAATGGTGGCATGTGGCCCTGGCGGACTCGCTGGGTTATGTGCTGCTTACACCCGCTCTCCTGAGCGTGGTCAATCCCAGCGCATCGCTGCGTCGAGTTTTCCTGCCGGGCTGGCGGGTGTGGGTGGTGACGGCGGGCGCACTGGCGATGCTCTGGTTCGGTTGGCGCGAGCTTGGGGTCTTCGCCACCCTGAGGCCGCTGCTCCTGCTTGCGCCGGTGCCCCTCGCCATCTTCGTCGCCTTGCGCGCGCAGGTCACCGGGACTTGCGCGGTCAATCTGGTGGTCGGGTTGATGGCGATCCAGCTGAGCCTTGCCCAGGAAGGGCCGTTCGTCCAGACCGAGTCCACCCTTACCACCATTAGTGTGCAGCTATGGATGCTGGGCATATCCGTCGCGTCGCTGTACCTCGCTGCCCTGGTGGAACAGCGCCGCGCCACGCAGCAGGCACTGGTCGCCAGCAGCACGGAAGTGCGCGAACTGGCAGGGCGATTGATCGTAGCGCAGGAGCAGGAGCGCGCCCGCATCGCCCGTGACCTGCACGACGACATCAACCAGCGCCTGGCCGTGGCATCGATCCGTTTGAGCGCGCTACGTCGCAGGGTGGACGAGAACAACCGGCAGGACGTCAGCCAGCTTCAAAGTGAATTGATTGCCTTGTCCGAAGACGTGCGCCATCTCTCCCACGACCTGCATCCGAGCATGCTCACCCAGACCGGGCTCACGGCTGCACTCGCGGGCCTGTGCCAGAACGTCCGCCATCGGAATGGTCCCGCCATCGAGTTGCGTGTATCGCCGTACGCCAAAGACCTTCCCGAGGACGTGGCGCTTTGCGTGTATCGCGTGACGCAGGAGGCACTGGGCAACGCCATGCGCCATGCGGAGGCGGAGCGCATCGAGGTGGCGGTGCAGATTGCGCACAGACAGGTAGATCTCACCATCACGGACAACGGCAAGGGGTTTGTCACCGAGGGAGGTGGGCGTCGTGGCCTTGGCCTGGTGAGTATCGACGAGCGCACAAAGCTGCTGGGTGGCAGCTATCGACTGCAATCAACTCTTGGAAAAGGAACCGAGTTATGCATACGAATACCGCTAGGAGCCCACGGGCCAGCCTGAAACCCCGGCTCGTCATCGCCGACGACCATCGCATGGTGGCCGAAGGCGTGCAGCATATTCTCGATGAAGATTTCGAACTTCTGGAGATCGTTGCCGATGGTGAGGCGTTGATCGATGCCGTGCAGCGCTTGCAGCCCGACATCGTGGTCGCGGACATCAACATGCCGCGTTGCAATGGAATGGACGCGCTCAAGCGCCTGCGGCAGGCGGGTGTGGAAACGCGCTTCGTGTTCCTGACCATGCACATGGAGCCGGCGCTGGCCGTGGCAGCGCTTCGCGCCGGTGCGCGCGGCTACATTCTCAAGAACTCGGCCGGCGAGGATCTGCGTAACGCCGCGCAGCAGGTCATGTCAGGGGGGACCTATGTAACGCCCGCGCTTGGCGCACGTTACATCAGCGGCCAGATGACGGACATGCGCAACCTGACGTCCAAGCAGCTGCAGGTGTTGCGTCTGGTGGGTTCGGGGTTGCGTTCCAAGCAGATCGCCCTGCAGCTCGGGCTGTCGGTACGCACGGTGGAGGCGCACAAGTACACCATGATGCAGGTGCTCGGCGTGCACTCGACGCTGGAATTGGTGCGTCGCGCGGAAGATCTCGGTCTGCTTTTCTGAGCTGGCGGAGGCGATGGGGCAGGCCGTGGCCCCTGGCGGTATTTTTACCTAGCGGCGATTGAGTTCTCTTTCGGTGGCGGAAATTCTCGTGTTGGCCGATCCTGCATCCAATGCCAAAGACTGCCCTGGAAACCCGTGTGAATCGAGCCACTGTCGTGCTGGCAGAGGACCATCCTCCGATCGCCGAGCAACTTCGGGAGCTGCTCGGCGAAGCGTTCGACGTGCTCGCCGTCGTGGCCCACGGAGAGGCCTTGGTCAAGGCTGCGCGTCGCTTGCGGCCGGATGCCATCGTGACCGACATCAGCATGCCGGGCATGGACGGCATGCAGGCTGCGCGGGAGCTGTTGTGGGACAGGCCGGGGTTGCCGGTGGTTTTCATCACCGTGCACGACGACGCCACGCTGGCACGCGCTGCTCTGTCCATTGGCAAGGGTTATGTGCTGAAGGCATCGGCGGGCGATGAGCTGATCGATGCCGTGCGGCTTGTCCTGCAGGGTGGCCAATTCCTGTCACCCGCATTGGGCCGCTTCGAAACCTTGATGGACGGCCGGTCGGCATCGGGCGACAGCCACTAGCCTTCGGTCGGCGCGTACACCTGAAGTGCACGGTCGAGTGGCTGGCGCATCGTGGAAAATCCTTCCCACGGGGAGCCACGCAGGCGTGATAGCCGGCGCATGGCCGATGGGAGATCAAACGCCCCGCCACTCGCACATCGGCCGAGTTCTTGCCAGCGCAGTGGCATGGCGACCGGTGCGCCGCTACGTGCGCGCAGTGACCAGGAAGCGACGCTGGTGGCGCCACGCGTATTGCGCAGATAGTCGACAAAAATCCGGCCTTTCCGTTCGGCCAGGACGGAGGTCGCCGTGAATGCAGTGGGCTGCCGATCCGACAGGTGGTGGGCAAATGCACTGCTGAAACGTTTGGCGTCTTCCCATCGGCACGATGCGTGAAGGGGCACAAGTACATGCAATCCTTTCCCGCCGGTGGTACGCACGAAACTCTTGAGCGCGACCTTGGCTAGCCGGTCGCGAACCAGCCGCGCCGCCTCGATCACGTCCTGCCATGGCACGCCGTCGCCCGGGTCGAGATCGAAAACAAGATAGTCCGGTTCTTCAAGTGAGCCCGCCCGCGCCGCCCAGGGATGGAACTCCAGCGCGCCATACTGGACCAGCTCGATGATGGCGGCTGCATCCGTCGGACACAGGTAGTCATCCCGTTCACCGCTTTCCTCGCGCAAGCTGACATGGCCCGTATGGTGCAGGCCCCGCATCGGGTGCTTCTGGAAAAACCCGGGTTTGGCGATGCCCTCAGGAAAGCGATACACCGACGTAGGACGGCCCTTCACCCCAGGGAGAAAGCACGACATCACGCTCTGGTAGTAATGGGCGACGTCCTGCTTGGTGAGGCCGCAATCGGGAAATACGATGCGCTCGGGATGGGTCAACATCACGGTTGACGGCGGTGGTGTCGTCATGGCCGCTGCTCTCCTCTCCCCGCGTGTGGCTTCATTCCACGTGCGCGCTGATAAGCGCGATCAATTGTTCGGGCGTTGCGGGTGGAACCTTGTGGCGCAGGGGCGCCATCTCGCGCTCGGTTTCACGTATCTGCATTTCGCCCACGGGGTGTCTACGCAACTGGCCGCGCAGGAGCTCGTTCTCTCTCTCCAGCAGTCGATAGAGCCGGAGCAGGTCGTCAAACGCTTCGTGCAGCCGGGAATGTGACTCTCGCATGCCGTCCGTCATCGGTTGGGCTCCTTGACGTTGGGGCTACGAAGCTGACGTGGCGGCGGTTAACGACAAGTGACGCGACGATGTCATCGGCGGCAGGCGTTCATGTGGGGATGCCCTGTCATTCATGGACGGCCATCGTCCGTGTATCTGTCGTGAAACAGTCGGCGGGTTCTCCCTAGACCGATGGTCGTAGTCGCTTTCCTACGCGTTGAAAGGCGTGGGACCGATAGGAGTATTGGTGTAACAACGGCATGCTCTTCTGCAGACAACGGACAGATCGCTGCGTGAGAGGCGTAAGCGATCCGCTGGTGGCAGGACACCTTTCCCCTCAGGGTTGAATCATGGTCACCTATTCGCTCAAGCAGTGTGCAGACGGGTCGTGGAGCGTGTGTCGACTTGGCTTTTCGCTTTTCAGTGATCTGCGGCTAGGCGCCGCCATCAAGCTGGCCAGGGAAGTGGCGCGCGATGAACATCTTCGTTCCGGCCGCTCGGTATGCGTGGAGATGCCCGGCGTGGAAAACGCCATCCGGCTGGCGCAATACGCTCGCCCGGCCAAGGCACTGGAGCGGGCCGCGTAAGTACCTGTGACCGGGGCGTAGGGGCGCCCCGGCCCGCCAGGCATGTTGCATGGCCGCTTGTGTGTCGGGGCGGCGCTGGGCAAAGTCGGGGGATACTTCCGTCCGGGGCCGTCCATGCGCCAGCTGCTTCGCCTGACTTCGATCACCTGCCTCGCCCTTGCCGCGCTCCCGCTGCAGGCGACGACCCTACTGGTCAACGCCCGCATCCACACGATGGACCCGGCCCGTCCCGAGGCCTCCGCGCTGGCGTGGAAAGAGGACGGACGCCTGCTCGCCGTTGGCGATACCGCGGACCTGAAAAAACAGTACCCCGATGCAAACGTCGAGGATGCCAAGGGGGCGACGGTCATCCCTGGCCTGATCGATGCGCACGGCCACATGCTCGGTCTGGGCATGACGCATATCCAGGTGAACCTGATGGGCAGCGCCTCGCGCGCCGAGGTGGTTTCCCGACTGAAGGCCGCGGAGGCGAAATTTCCAAAGGGGACCTGGCTGGTCGGTTATGGCTGGGACCAGAACCGATGGACGGACAAGCAGTTTCCCGGAGCGGCCGATCTCGATGCCGCATTCCCCGATCGCCCGGTGTACCTCGATCGCGTGGATGGCCATGCGGCATGGGTGAACACAGCGGCGATGAAGCAGGCCACGAAGGCGCTCGATGGCGACTGGCAGCCTGAGGGCGGTCGCATCGTGCGTGCTGGCAAGAAGGCAACCGGCGTCCTGATCGATGGTGCGAAGGCGCTGGTCGAGAAGTCCATTCCGCCGCTGACCCACGAGCAGACGCGCGATGCGTACAAGGCGGCCTTCGCCGACGCCGTCGCCGCAGGCTTGACCGGCGTACACGATCCGGGCGTGAGCCTGGAAGATTTCAAGGTGCTGCAGGAGCTGGCCGCTGCCGGCGAGATTCCGCTGCGGCTCTATGAGATGGCCAACGGCAATCACGAAGCGCTTGAGTGGCTGTGTGGACAGGGCGGTCATTGGGCCGATGCCAGTGGCCGGCTGCAGATGCGCACCGTCAAGCTCTACATGGACGGCGCACTGGGCAGCCGGGGCGCTGCCCTGCTCGCGGATTACAGCGACGATCACGGCAACCGCGGCATCTTCGTGACCTCGCCGGAGGCCTATCGCACGGCCGTGGAAAAGGCCTACCGCTGCCACGTGCAGGTCGCCACGCATGCCATCGGTGATCGTGGCAATCGCCAGGTGCTCGACACCTACCAAGCCGTGTTGGGTGATCATGCGGACAGCAATCATCGCTGGCGCGTGGAGCACGCGCAGATCGTCGCGCTGGATGACATTCCGCGCTTCGCCTCGCTGCATCTGATTGCCTCGATGCAGCCGACCCATGCCACCTCGGACATGCCATGGGCAGAGCAGCGCCTAGGCCCCGAACGGCTGAAAGGTGCCTACGCGTGGCAGCGCTTCATCCAGGACAAGGTGCCGCTGGCGTTCGGTTCGGATTTCCCGGTAGAGCAGGTGAACCCGATGCTGGGTCTTTACGCTGCGGTGACCCGGCAGGATCTCAACGGCCAGCCGCCGGGCGGTTGGCTGCCGGACCAGCGAGTGAGTCGCATCCAGGCGTTGGCGGGATTCACCCGTGGCGCCGCGTATGCGTCTTTCATGGAAGATCAGGTCGGTGCACTGAAGCCGGGCATGCGCGCGGACTTCGTGGTGCTCAGCGCGGACCTGATGACGGTACCGTCACGGCAGATCGCCGATCTCAAGCCGCTCAGCACCTGGGTGGATGGCAAGGCGGTTTATCGTGCGGAAAAAACAAACGCCACACCCTGAGGTGTGGCGTTTGCCGGGGACGGTGGTGCCGGTGTTGCTCAGGCCGCCTTGCGGGCGACGTCACCGATCGAGGCGTGGGCCGACTTGATCGACGCGACCTTGTTGTCTTCGCTGAGGTTCACGCCTTCAGCGCGGACGAACTCGATGTCGGTGATGCCCAGGAAGCTGAAGACAGCGCGCAGGTACGGCTCCTGGAAGTCCATCGGCTGGGCCGGGCCCTGGCTGTACACGCCGCCACGCGACGACACGATGATCAGGCGCTTGCCGCCGGCCAGACCCTCAGGGCCGTTGGCGGTGTAGCGGAACGACTTGCCGGCGACGGCCACGCGGTCGATCCACGCCTTCAGCTGGCTGGGAATCGAGAAGTTGTACATCGGGGCACCGATCACGATCACGTCGGCGGCCAGGAACTCGTCGATCATCTGGCTACCCTGCACGGCGACCGGGTCGCTGGCATCAGCCACCGGGGTCCAGTGGGGAAGGGGGTTGGCGGCCAGATCGTGGTAGATCACTTCCGTACCAGGGTTGTTGGCGGTCAGTTCGGCTACGATGGCAGCAGTCAGACCGCGCGAAACGGAGTGGCTACCCAGGGCGCTTGCGTCGAGATGCAGCAGTTTCATGGTATTTCCTCAGTTGACGGGCCGGGTCGACCGGCGACGTGACTAAGGTATTCTTCGAACAATCGGCTGATAAGCCGGGTAAAATCGAACGTATTGTTCAGATAAGGAAACAACGATGACCGTGCTGGATGGCGCCCTGCAGGATCTCAACGATCTGTACTTCTTCGCCGCAGTCGTCGAACACGGGGGCTTTTCGTCCGCTGGCCGTGCCTTGGGTATCCCCAAGTCCCGCCTGAGCAAGCGCATCGCTCAACTGGAGGAGCGCCTGGGCGTGCGCCTCCTGCAGCGAACCACGCGCCGGTTTGTCGTCACCGAGGTCGGCGAGCGTTTTTATGGCCATTGCCGCGCCGTACTGGAAGAGGCGCGGGCGGCGCAGGAGGCCGTGGAAGAAGTGCGTTCCGAGCCGCGCGGCGTGGTGCGCGTGAGTTGTCCGATTTCCATCGTGCAATCGGTCGTGAGTTTCGTCCTTCCGGAGTTTCTTGCTCTGCATCCGAAGATGCAGGTGCGCCTGCAAGCCACCAATCGCCGTGTCGATGTGATCGGTGAGGGGTTCGACGTGGCGATCCGCGTGCGCAGCAAGCTCGATACGGATGCCACCCTGGTGGTGCGCACCTTCGGACAATCGCGCGTGCTGCCGGTAGCCAGCCCGGAGCTGCTCAAGCGCCTGGGGCATCCCAAGGAGCCGGCCGACCTGGCCAGTCTGCCCGCGCTCACCATGGATGAGCACGAAGGTGCACATAGCTGGGAGCTCTATGACGCGCAAGGCGAGCGGGCGCTGGTCGATATCCAGCCGCGCCTGGTTTGCGGCGATTTCGCGACGTTGCTGGAAAGCTGCAAGCGCGGTATCGGCGTGACGTTGCTGCCGGAGTTCGTATGCGGCCCGGCCGTGTCGCGTGGCGAACTGGAAGTCGTGCTGCCCGACTGGAGCGTGCCCCAGGGCACCATGCACTTCGTCTATCCCAGCCGGCGCGGCCTGTTGCCGGGGGTGCGAGCCTTCGTGGATTTCCTCGCGGAGAAACTGCCCGACGCGGTGCGCGAGAACCACGCCCAGTGCGGCAAATATCTCTGACGCCGGCCCGCCATGCGGGGCGTGCTAGGATCGCCGTTTAGCCTTCCAGACATCCGGACCATGCAGATCGAAACCAAGCTTCCGAAAGTCGGCACCACCATCTTCAGCGTCATGAGCCAGCTGGCGATGGAGCACAAAGCGGTCAACCTGGGGCAGGGCTTCCCGGATTTCGAACCGCCGCAGCCGCTGCGCGACGCCATCACGCGCGCCATGTCCGAAGGTCGCAACCAGTACGCGCCGGGCATTGGCCTGCAGCCCCTGCGTGAGCAGATCGCGCTGAAGACGGAGCGCATGTACGGCCACAAGTTGAGCGCCGATACCGAAGTGACGGTGACGTCAGGCGCCACCGAAGCCTTGTTCGCCGCCATCGCTGCCGTGGTGCGCGCTGGCGACGAAGTCATCGTGTTCGACCCGGCGTATGACAGCTACGAGCCGGCCATCGAGTTACAGGGCGCGCGCGCCGTGCACATTCCGCTGGTGGCGCCCACCTTTGCCGTCGACTGGCAGCGCGTGCGCGACGCGGTCACGCCGAAGACCCGGATGATCCTCATCAATAGCCCGCACAACCCGACCGGCGCGGTGCTGTCCGCCGCTGACCTGGATGAGCTGGCAGCCATCGTTCGCGACACCGAGATCGTGGTGCTATCGGACGAGGTGTACGAACACATCGTGTATGACGGCGAGCAGCACCAGAGCGTGCTCCGCCACGCGGAGCTGGCGGCGCGGAGCTTTGTGGTGTCTTCGTTCGGCAAGACCTACCACTGCACCGGCTGGAAGCTCGGCTATGCCGTGGCGCCCAAGGCGCTCAGCGCCGAATTCCGCAAGGTGCACCAATACCTGACGTTCTGTACATTCCATCCTGCGCAGGTGGCGTTTGCCGAGTTCATGGCGAGCACGCCGGAGCACTACCTGGAATTGCCCGCCTTCTACCAGGCCAAGCGCGATCGTTTCCGCGAGCTGATCAAGCCCTCGCGCTTCAAGTTGCTCGACGTGCCCGGCGGCTACTTCCAGTTGGTCGACTACTCCGCCATCAGCAACAAGGACGACGTGGCGTTCTGCGAGTGGATGGTGAAGGAGGGAGGTGTGGCCGCGATTCCGCTCACTCCGTTCTACGAGAAGGCGCCGGGCACGCATCTGCTGCGCCTGTGTTTCGCCAAGAGCGATGCCACCATGGAAGCCGCCGCGGAGCGTCTATGCAAGCTTTGAGGATCAGCCTGGTCCAGGGCGCCACGCGCTGGCACGATGCGCCCGCCAATCGCGCGTACTACGGCGAGCTGGTGCGTCGCGTGGCAGGGCAGACCGATCTGGTCGTGCTGCCGGAAACCTTTCTTTCCGGCTTCAGCAATGACACGCGTGCCAGCGCGGAGACCATGGATGGTGAAGGCGTGGCCTGGATGCGCGCGTTGGCGCAGGAAGTCGGTGCCGTGCTGTGCGGCAGCCTGGCGATCCGCGAAGGCGACACGGTCTACAACCGTTTGATCTGGGCGCGCCCGGACGGCAGCTTTGCGCAGTACGACAAGCGCCATCTGTTCCGCATGGCGGGCGAGCACACGCGCTACGGCGGCGGCAACGAGCGCCTCATCGTCGAGCTCAAGGGTTGGCGCATCCTGCCGCAGGTCTGCTACGACCTGCGTTTCCCAGTGTGGCTGCGCAACGGTCGTCGCGAGGAAGCCACGGGCGGCATGGACTACGACCTCGCCCTATTCGTAGCCAATTGGCCCGCACCGCGCCGGCAGCCATGGCGCACGCTGTTGCGTGCGCGTGCCATCGAGAACCTGAGCTATGTCGTGGGCCTCAACCGCGTGGGCGTGGATGGCAACGACCTGCCTTATGCCGGCGACAGCGCGGTGCTTGATCCCGTGGGTGAACCGCTGGTGGAGTTGGGCCCCCAGGAACAGGTGGTGACGGTGACCATTGACCCCGCGCCGCTGCTTGCGCATCGCGAGCGCTTCCCCGCATGGATGGATGCGGATCGTTTCTCGATCGACCTGGGTTGATCCTATTCGGCCGTGCGTGGTTATGCCGCGCGCGGCCTGGCCGTTGTTTTCGACAATGGCTTTCCCGCCTCGAACTGCATGCGCCGGAAATCGATGGTTCCTTGATCGAAGGATGGCAGGATGCCCCCGCCGAGCAAGTTGGTGCCCTGGCCGGCGCTGCCGAGCGTGATGGCGATGGCCGGTAGCACGATCAGTTGATCGCCGACGTGTTTCGAAACGCTGAGCTAGATCGGCGAGTTCCTCGGATGCCAGTCGGGCGACGTGCTGGCGCATGAGCCCGAAGGGAAGGGCAGAAAAGTGGAAGCGTGATGGATGAATCCCTGCCACCGGCAGGGATTCATCGGTATTACAGAATGGACAGCACCGCTTCGGGCGGACGTCCAAGCGCGGCCTTGCCGTTCGACACCACAATGGGGCGTTCGATCAGGCGCGGGTGGCTCGCCATCGCTGCGATGAGTGTCGTGTCGTCGAGCGAGGGATCATCGAGGCCGAGTTCGGTGTACTCGGCCTCGCTCTTGCGCATCAGCTCACGCGGTGTCATGCCCAGCATGTCGAGCAGCTGCGTCAGCTCGACGGTGCTGGGCGGCGTGTCGAGGTAATTCACCACGTCGCACGCCACGCCACGCTCTTCGAGCAACGCCAGGGTGGCGCGCGACTTGGAACAGCGGCTGTTGTGATAGATGCGGACGGTCACGGTGTCTGGCTCGTTCAACGATTACCCGAGCGGTTGCCGCCACGGCTACCGCCACCACCACCACCACCGCCGTGCGGACGGCCACCACTCTGCGGACGACCACCCGCACCGCCGTGCGGACGGTTGCCGCCACGACCCTGCGGACGACCGCCCTGGCCACCCTGGCCAGCACCCGGGCGACCGCCGGGCTTGCCACCACGGTTGCCACCGGCACCGCCGCCAAAGCCGCCGTAGGGGCTGCCGCTGCGTCCTTCCGCACCGCCAGCGCGGTTACCGAACGGCTTGCCGCCCGCTGCGCCACCACGACCGCCCGCCGCCGGGCCGCGACGGTTACCTGCCGCGCCGCCACGACCGCCAGCGCCGCCGCCTTCGCGCGACTCACCGGCGAACCAGGTGCGCACCGACGGCAGCTCCTGGCCCGGGGCCACGCCACGACGGTTCTTGCGCTGCATGCCGCCGCCGCCCGAGCGCTCCGGGCGGGCAACGTTGCCGTTCACTTCCTTGCCGGGGCGACGGCGCTGTTGCTTGCCGCGCGCAGGCTCTTCGCGAATGCGGTCATAGGCGCGCAGTTCGCGCGCTTCGTCCTGGTAGCCCGCGCTATAGGAGCCGCTGGCGCCGCCTGCGGGGCGATATTCGGTGACGTTGCGCGGGGCACGGCGCTGGTGCAGCACCGGGCTCAGCGTGAGCACCGGCTGCGGTGCGCCGAGGCCAGTGGTCTTGCGCAGTTCCTTGACGGTCTCCTCGCCCAGCGATTCGCAATCGCCACGGCGCAGTGCGCGCGGAAGTTCCACGCTGCCGTAGCGGATGCGCTTGAGGCGGCTCACCAGGAAGCCCTGCGAATCCCACAGGCGGCGCACTTCGCGGTTGCGGCCTTCGCGGATCACCACACGGAACCAGCTATGGCTGCCGCCGCGGCTGATCACGGCGATTTCGTCGAAGCGGGCGGGACCGTCTTCCAGTTCCACGCCAGCCTTGAGCTTCTCGATGATTTCGTCAGGCACTTCACCGTGCACGCGGCACAGGTATTCGCGCTCGAGGCCGCTCTTGGGGTGCATCAACGCGTTGGCGAGTTCGCCGTCGGTGGTGAGCAGCAGCAGGCCGGTGGTGTTGATGTCCAGGCGACCCACGGCGACCCAGCGCGCACCCTTCAGGCGCGGCAGCTGTTCGAACACGGTGGGGCGGCCTTCGGGATCTTCGCGCGTGGTCACCACGCCTTCGGGCTTGTGGTAGACCAGCACTTCGGTCTCGTCGCGGTTGTCGGTGGCAACGATGAACTGCTTGCCGTCGAGCACGACGCGGTCACCCGCGTGCACGCTGGCGCCAATGGTGGCGGGCGTGCCGTTGAGTTCGACTTCACCGGCCTGGATACGCTGCTCCAGCATGCGGCGCGAGCCGAGGCCTGCGTTGGCGAGCACCTTGTGCAGGCGCTCCTCGATGGCGGGGGTGCTTTCGTCGCGCGGTGCGCGCTTGAGGGTCAAAACGGATTTCTGTGGCGCAGTCATGCGCGGTACTCCTCGGTGTCTTGCGTGGCGTCGCCTTGGTCGGCGTCCGCGTGGGTCGCTGCCTCGTCGGCAGTGTCAGCTTGGGGCTCGGCGTGCGTGGCAGCGCCGGGTTCGGAAGAGGCGACTTCCATCGCCTCGGGTGTTTCATGATGGGGCTCTTCGACGGCGCCGGGGGCTTCGCCCTCAGTACCGTGGGTTGCCGGGGCATGATGCCCGGCGGGTTCGGTGACGTCGGTTTCGGTGTCTTCGCCGGCAACCACCAGGGTTTCGTCTTCTTCGTCCGGGTCGATCGGTAGGTCGCGCGCCACATGGGCAGGCAGCGGTTCCGGCGCGATGCTCATCTGCGGGTCCTCCATGTCGCGGATTTCCGACAGCGGCGGCAACTCATCGAGCGACTTCAGGTTGAAGTAGTCGAGGAAGGCGCGCGTGGTGCCGAACAGCGCGGGCTTGCCGGGCACGTCGCGGTAGCCCACCACGCGGATCCATTCGCGCTCTTCCATCGTCTTGATGATGTTGGAGGACACCACCACGCCGCGGATCTGCTCGATTTCCGGGCGGGTGATCGGCTGGCGATAGGCGATCAGGGCCAGGGTTTCCAGCAGGGCGCGCGAGTAGCGGCTGGGCTTTTCGGTCCACATCCGGGAAATCCACGGATGCACGTGCTGCTTCACCTGATAGCGGAAACCCGAGCCCACCTCGCGCAACTCGACGCCGCGGTGGGCGCAGTCTTCCGCGAGGGCCTCGAGGGTTCTGCCGATCTCTTCGCGGCCGACCTCGTCCTCTTCGCCGAACAGTTCCAGCAGTTGAGGCACGGTCATCGGCTGGGTGGATGCCAGCAACGCCGCCTCGATGATGGGTTTGAGTTGTTCGATCTGCATAGCCTCGGATGGGATGCGATGCTTCGGTGAATGGTGAAAGGCCAGGCTGCTTATTCGGCAGCGGTGGCCGGCTCGTCGTCGGCGAACAGGTCTTCGGCGGCCTCTTCAGCGCTCGTTACCTTCGCCCTGACGTAAATCGGTCCCAGTGGTTCTTCCTGCACGATCTCCACCAGCATTTCCTTGGCCAGCTCAAGCACGGACAAGAAGGTGACGACCACGCCCAGGCGACCTTCGGTGACGTCGAACAGCGTTTCGAAGCGCTGGAACGTCCGGTCGCTGGTCAGGCGGCCCAGCAGTTCGCCCATACGCTGTCGAACACTCAGCGCCTCGCGCTTGATGGCGTGATGACCGAACAGCTCGGCCCGGCGCATCACGTCCTTCAGGGCCAGCAGCAGCTCTTTCAGATCGAGCGGCGGCGGCAGCTTGATCACGTTGCGCTCGCCCGTTTCGGCGTGGGCGGGGGCGAAATCGCGCTCCATGCGGGGCAGGGCGTCGATATCCTCCGCGGCCTTCTTGAAGCGTTCGTACTCCTGCAGGCGACGGATCAGGTCGGCGCGGGGGTCTTCTTCCACACCTTCCTCAGCCGGTGGCCGGGGCAGCAGCAAGCGCGATTTGATCTCGCCGAGGATGGCCGCCATCAGCAGGTATTCGGCGGCCAGCTCCAGGCGCATCACGTCGCGCATCATTTCGATGTAATCCATGTACTGCCGGGTGATCTCGGCGACAGGGATGTCCAGGATGTCCAGGTTCTGCCGACGGATCAGGTACAGCAGCAGGTCGAGCGGCCCTTCGAACGATTCGAGGATGACCTCGAGCGCGTCCGGCGGGATGTACAGGTCCTGCGGCATCTGCAACAGCGGTTCGCCGCGCACGATGGCCAGCGGCATTTCCTGCTGTTGAGGTACCGACGCAAACGCGTCCTGCGGTGCGGTGACCGCCTGAGGCTCGACTGGCTCAGTGCTCATCAATGCATGTCGTTGGGCCGTCCACGACGGCTTGCTCTGCGTTCAACACGTTAGGAAACGGTTTGTCCCACCGGCATTCGCTGGACGAATGTCCCCGCCCGGATCGTGGCCAAGAGGCGCGATCCGTTGAAACTGACTTGCGCGATGCCTAGCCGGTGCGCATGGCGTCACCGTCGCGGGCATGCATGATGAAATCGCGCGGGCGGCGTTTCGATCAGGCTGGCCGTGAGCGACCCTTGAGCGTCTCTGGCGTGTCTGGACCACGACAATAGGCGCGAGCCATAACGTGACGAAACCTGCGTCACTGGCTTCTCAATCGGTCGGCTGAGTGCATCGGGACGGGTGCCGTAGCGGTCGATCCTGTCCGATCGTGCGCGCACCCTTGTAACCCTGGCGACTCCAAGATTAGCCGCTGCCGCCGGGCAAGTCCAGTACACCGCGCCCGCGCGTAACGGCAAAATACAGCCGTCATGCTGCCCGATGAACGCGCCATCATCCACGTCGACATGGACGCATTCTATGCGTCCGTGGAACAGCGCGACCGCCCGGAGCTGCGCGGGCTCCCGGTGATCGTGGCCGGACTGGGGCCTCGCGGCGTCGTCTCGACCTGCAGTTACGAGGCCCGCCGTTTCGGGGTGCGCTCGGCCATGTCCACGGCGCAGGCGCGCCGCCTGTGCCCTGACGGGGTCTACGTGTGGCCGGACCTGGCCCGCTACGAGGCGGTTTCCGACCAGGTATTCGAGGTGTTCCATGAGGTGACGCCGCTGGTCGAGGGGCTTTCGCTCGACGAGGCCTTTCTGGACGTCACCGCCAGCCAGCGCCTGCTGGGATCGATAGAGGTCATCGGGCGGCGGATCAAGCAGGCCATCCGAGAACGCACGCAGCTGAACGCCTCGGTGGGCATGGGCCCCAACAAGCTGCTGGCCAAGCTGGCCAGCGAGATCTCCAAGCCGGATGGCTTCCATCGCATGGCGGCCGGGAGCGCCGCCGCGGAGCTGGCTCCGTTGCCGGTGGGGCGGCTGTGGACCGTAGGCAAGGTGACCGAGCAGGCCCTGCATCGGCTGGGCATCCGCACCATTGGTGAATTGGCAGCATGTGACACGGTACGTCTGGCGAGTGCGCTAGGGCGTCAGGTTGCGGGCCTGCAGGCGCTTGCGCGGGGAGAGGACGACCGTTGCGTCGAACCGGCGCAGGCTGAACAATCCATCGGTGCGGAGCACACCTTCGACGTGGATGTGGCGGAGCTGGCGATGGCCGAAGCCTGGCTGCTCCGGCATTGCGAGCGGATCGCGGCGAGGGCGCGACAGCAGGGGCTGCAGGGGCGCACCGTGGTGGTGAAGCTCCGCGAGCCGCCGTTCGAGACGTATACCCGGCAGGCCCAGTTGCCGGCGCCCAGTGCATCTGCCGGCGATCTCTATAAATTGGCACAAGCCTTGCTTGGCACGTGGTGGAGGGCGCAGCGGCGACCGCGGCTGCGCCTGCTGGGCGTGAGCCTGTCGGGCTTTGCGGCCAAGCGACAGCAGGATCTGTTCGATGATGCGCCCGACCGGCGCGTGACCGACCAGGTGCAGGACCGGATCAACTCGCGGTTTGGCACGGGGAGCCTGGTTCGAGCAGGCGTGCTGAGGACGCGGGGGCGGGATTGAAGTTGGACGGAGGCACGCCACATTGACTAATGGGACGTGTTCTTCAGGATGAAGCGATCGCGGTGCCTTCGGGCGCCTGACGTGGGGAGAAAGAACAGGATGAGCAAGGCGGAAGACAAAGCCAGGAGCCGCTCCGATTCGGAGCAGTTGCGCCCCGCGCGCATGCGGATCGAAACCACAGTGCTGATGAGCCGTGGCGACGAATCGCACCCTACCGAGCTGGTGGATATTTCCGCGACTGGCGTACTGCTGCGCCGCCCGTTGGGCTGGCATGGCGAGCAGGGGCAGAGCTGGATCCTCGACATGATCTTCGGGCACGACCTGCACATTCATCTGGAGGCGCAGGTGGCGCGGATCTCCGACCGTCACCTCGGGTTTGCCTATACGCGCATTCCCGAGGACAAGCAGGTGCCGTTGTGGAACCTGTTGGGCGGTTATGCGGACATCCTGGAGATGTGGCACGACTGAGGGGCAGGAGTGAGTAGAGAGAGAGACCCTCGCGTCCTCCGCTCCCTGCTCTGATTACCACGGTTGTCAAATAAAAAGCCCGGCATGATGCCGGGCTTTTTATTTGGGCGGGAGCGAGGTTTTCTTTCGCCACTCACCCCGCTGCATTCAACTGCTGGCCATCAGCTCGCCGCTGCGGTCTTCTTCTCGTCGCGCAGCTCGCGGCGGAGGATCTTGCCCACGTTGCTCTTGGGCAGCGAATCGCGGAACTCGATGATCTTCGGGCGCTTGTAGCCGGTGAGGTTGTCGTGGCAGAACTTCTTGAGCTCTTCCACTGTGAGCTTGGGATCCTTGCGCACCACGAACAGCTTCACCACTTCACCGGAATGCTCGTCCGGCACGCCGACGGCCGCGACCTCGGCGACGCCGGGGTGCTGCATGACCACGTCTTCGACTTCATTGGGATACACGTTGAAGCCGGACACCAGGATCATGTCCTTCTTGCGGTCGACGATGTAGACGTAGCCGCTCTCGTCCATGCGGGCGACGTCGCCGGTGTGCAGCCAGCCATCGGGGCCCAGCACCTTGGCGGTTTCATCGGGACGCTGCCAGTAACCCTTCATCACCTGCGGGCCGCTCACCATCAGCTCACCCACCTCGCCGATAGGCAACGGCTGGTTGTCTTCCGACCAGATGGCGACATCGGTGGAAGGAATCGGCAGGCCGATGGAGCCGTTGTAATCCTTCAGGTCCAGCGGATTGATGCAGGCGGCCGGCGAGGTTTCGGTGAGGCCATAGGCTTCGGCCAGCGTGCAGCCGGTGACCTTCTTCCAGCGCTCCGCGACGGCGCGCTGCACCGCCATGCCACCGCCCAGGGTGAGATGCAGGCGCGAGAAATCCACGTCGGCGAAACCGGGCGTGTTGAGCAGGCCGTTGAACAGCGTGTTGACGCCGGTGAGTGCGGTGAACTTCGACTTCTTCAGCTCCTTGACGAAGGCGGGCATGTCGCGCGGGTTGGTGATCAGCCAGTTCAGGCCACCCAGGCGCATGAACACCAGGCCGTTCGCCGTGAGCGAGAAGATGTGGTACAGCGGCAGGGCGGTGATGATGACCTCTTCGCCCGGCTTCACGTTTTTGCCGATCCAGGCGCCGGCCTGCATCATGTTGGCGACCATGTTGCCGTGCGACAGCATCGCGCCCTTGGCCACGCCGGTGGTGCCGCCGGTGTACTGCAGGAAGGCGAGGTCGTCGTGACCCAACTGCACCTTCGGCAGCGGGTGCGGGGCACCTTGCGACAGGGCGTCGGCAAAGCGCACGGCGGTCGGCAAGCTATAGGCTGGCACCATCTTCTTGACGTGCTTGAGCACGAAGTTGATCAGCACGCCCTTGGCGCCCAGCAGGTCGCCGATGCCGGTGGTGATGATGTGCTCGACGTGGGTGTCCGCCACCACCTGTTGCAGCGTCGAGGCGAAATTGTCGAGCACCACGATGGCCTTGGCGCCGGAGTCCTCAAGCTGGTGCTTGAGTTCGCGCGCGGTGTACATCGGGTTGGTGTTCACCACCACCAGACCGGCGCGCAGCGCGCCGAACAGGGCGATGGGGTACTGGAGCACGTTGGGCATCATGATCGCGATGCGGTCGCCCTTGCTCAGCTTGAGCGTGCCGGTGAGGTAGCCGGCGAACTGACGGCTCAGCTCATCGACCTGGCCGTAGCTGAGAATCTTGCCGAAGCTAGTGAACGCGGGGCGGTGGCGGAAGCGTTCGAAGGCTTCTTCCACGACCGCTGCGACCGAGGCGTACTGGTTGACGTCGATCTGCGGGGGAACGCCTTCCGGGTAATGGGCCAGCCACGGACGCTCAATGCTCATGTTGGATCCAACGCTCCTGTATGTGTCTGCCCGCCGCAACGTAGGGCAAGATAGTGACGCGGCATTGGAGCATACGCTCGCGTACAGCGGCAAGCCGCGCCGCAACGAGGATTCTTGATGTCCCAGCTGCCAAAATGGCTTGCAAATCCGCTGCTTTGCCTCTTGCTGGTGGCCGGCCTCTCGGCCTGTCACCGCACGCCCGACGAAAGTCGGGTTCGGCTGGGTATCGAAAAGGCCGAGCATGCGGCCGAGCAAGCCAACGCTTCGGCGCTCGGCGATGTCCTGAGCGATGATTTCAACGGGAACCATGACGAGATGGAACGCCGGCGGCTGCTTGACCTGCTGCGCGCCGCATCGTTTCGTGGCGAAACCATCCACGCGTTGACCGGGCCTATCGAGGTCGAGCCGCATGGGGATCGCTATGTCGCCCGCTTCACGGTCACGCTCACCAGCGGCGGCCGGATGCTGCCGTCCAACATCGGGGTTTACCAGGTCGAGACGGGGTGGCGGAAGGATGGGCGCGAATGGCGGTGTTATTCGGCGACGTGGACCTCCGGTGGGTAGGTTGCGCGCTTCCCTGTAGGAGCGCACTTGTGCGCGACAAGCCTACGGAGCTGTGACGACCCAACGCTACGGTCGCGCACAAGTGCGCTCCTACAGGGAGTGTGTCGCGACCAAGGAAAACGCCGCACGATGGCGGCGTTTTCTCCTTACCCGGAGGCACTAGCCCAACAATCAGGTCGCGTTCTTCCCCGCCAGCTGCCGCAGCACGTACTGCAGGATGCCGCCATGACGGAAGAACTCGCGCTCCTTCGGCGTGAGCAGCAGCACCTTCACGGTGAACTCCTTCTTCTTGCCGTCGGCACCGGTGGCGGTGACCTTGGCGGTCTTCGATTCGCCGCCGTCGAGGCCGGTGATGTCGAAGGTTTCCTTGCCGGTCAGGCCCAGCGACTGCGCGTTCTGGCCGTCCTCGAACTGCAGCGGCAGCACGCCCATGCCCACCAGGTTGGAGCGGTGGATGCGCTCGAAGCTCTCGGCGATCACCGCCTTCACGCCCAGCAACAGGGTGCCCTTGGCCGCCCAGTCACGTGACGAACCGGTGCCGTATTCCTTGCCGGCGAGGACCACCAGCGGCGTCTTGTCGGCCTTGTACTTCATGGCCGCATCGTAGATCGCCATCTGCTCGCCGCTCGGCACGTACAGGGTGTAGCCGCCCTCCACGCCGTCCAGCATGAGGTTCTTGATGCGGATGTTGGCGAAGGTGCCGCGCACCATCACGTCGTCGTTGCCGCGACGCGAGCCGTAGGAGTTGAAGTCCTTCGGATCCACACCCTTGGCAATAAGGAAACGACCCGCCGGGCTGTCCTTCTTGATCGAGCCGGCCGGCGAGATGTGGTCAGTGGTGATCGAGTCGCCAAACAGGCCGAGCACGCGCGCGCCGTGGACATCCTCGATGGTACCCGGCTCCTTGCTCATGCCTTCGAAGTAGGGCGGGTTCTTGATGTAGGTGGAGTCGTCCCACTTGTACACGTCGCCATCCGGCGAGGCGATGTGATTCCAGCGGGTGTCACCCTTGAACACATCGGCGTAGCTCTTCTCGAACATCTCGGGATTGAGGGCGCTGCCCACGACGTCCGAGATCTCCTGGTTGGTCGGCCAGATGTCCTTGAGGTACACCGGCTTGCCATCGCTGCCCGTGCCCAGCGGATCCTTGCTGAGGTCGACGTCGAGCGTGCCCGCCAGCGCGTAGGCGACCACCAGCGGCGGCGAGGCCAGGTAGTTCATCTTCACTTCGGGATGCACGCGGCCTTCGAAGTTGCGGTTGCCCGACAACACCGACGCCACGGCCAGATCACCCTCGGCGATGCCCTTGCTGATCTCGGGCGGCAGCGGGCCGGAGTTACCGATGCAGGTGGTGCAGCCGTAGCCGACGATGAAGAAGCCGACCTTCTCCAGCTCCTTCAGCAGGCCGGTCTTTTCCAGGTAGTCGGTGACCACCTTGGAGCCCGGGCCGATGGAGGTCTTCACCCACGGCTGCGCCTTCAGGCCCTTGGCCGCGGCCTTCTTGGCGACCAGGCCCGCGCCGAGCATCACGCTGGGGTTGGAGGTGTTGGTGCACGAGGTGATCGCGGCGATCACCACCGCGCCGTCGCCGAGCTTGAAGGATGCACCGTCCTTCTCCACGCGCACCCCGGTATCGGTGATGTCGTTGGCTGGATTGCCGATGGCTGCGGAGCCACCTTCGGCGATGAAAGCCGAGGCGTCCTCAGAACGCGGACGGCGGTTCGCGGTGAGCGGGCCAACGGCATCCTGGAAGCTCTTCTGCACGCCTTCCAGCAACACGCGGTCCTGCGGGCGCTTGGGGCCGGCCAGCGAGGGCTTCACGTCGGCCAGGTCCAGTTCCAGGGTGGTGGTGAAGCGCGGTTCCGCCGCGTTTTCGTCATGCCACAGGCCCTGGGCCTTGGCATAGGCCTCGACCAGCCGGATCTGCTCCTCGCTGCGGCCCGACAGGTGCAGGTAGTTCAGCGCTTCCTGGTCGATCGGGAAGATGCCGCAGGTGGCGCCGTATTCCGGGGCCATATTGCCGATGGTGGCGCGGTCGGCCAGGGCGAGGTGCTTCAGGCCGCTGCCGAAGAACTCCACGAACTTGCCCACCACGCCGAGCTTGCGCAGCATCTGGGTGACGGTGAGTACGAGGTCCGTCGCGGTGACGCCTTCGGACAGCTTGCCCTTCAGCTTGAAGCCCACCACTTGCGGAATCAGCATGGACGAGGGCTGGCCTAGCATGGCCGCTTCCGCCTCGATACCGCCCACGCCCCAGCCCAGCACGCCGATGCCGTTGATCATGGTGGTGTGCGAGTCGGTGCCAAACACGGTGTCCGGATAGGCCCACCGCGCGCCGTCCTTCTGGGCGGTGAACACCACGCGGGCCAGATGCTCCAGGTTCACCTGGTGCACGATGCCGGTGCGCGGCGGCACCACCTTGAAGTTGTCGAACGCCTTCTGGCCCCAGCGCAGGAAGGCGTAGCGCTCCTGGTTGCGCTGAAACTCGATCTCGACGTTCTTCTCCAGCGCGGACTCGGAGCCGTACACGTCGACCTGCACGGAGTGGTCGATCACCAGTTCCGCCGGCGCCAAGGGATTGATCTGCTTGGCATCGCCGCCCAGTTTCACCACCGCGTCGCGCATGGCGGCCAGGTCCACCACGCAAGGCACGCCGGTGAAGTCCTGCAGCACCACGCGGGCGGGCATGAAGGCGATTTCGGTGTCAGGCTCGGCCTTGGCGTTCCAGTTGGCCACGGCCTCGATCTCCTTGGCCGTGACGTTGACGCCGTCCTCGTGGCGCAACAGGTTCTCCAGCAGGATCTTCAGCGAAAAGGGCAGGGTCTTGAGGTCAAAGCGCTGGCCGAGCTTGGTCAGGCTGGCGATCTGGTACTGGCTGCCGTTGACAGTGAGGGTGTCGCGGGTGGCGAATGAATCCAGCATGGGGCTAACTCCTGTTGCGTGAGTCTGGCGAACGCGCGGACGCGTAGCTTGGGGATCCTAAGGCACGGAACGTGAGGGGAATTGCAAGAATGACCTCACCCTTCAATGCCGTCATCCCGGCGCAGGCCGGGATCCAGTGACGTCATGGTTTGGTTTTCGCGAAGGCCCCAGC
Organism: Dyella japonica A8; assembly: GCF_000725385.1. Taxonomy (NCBI): domain Bacteria; kingdom Pseudomonadati; phylum Pseudomonadota; class Gammaproteobacteria; order Lysobacterales; family Rhodanobacteraceae; genus Dyella; species Dyella japonica. Next base: position 2,792,701 of record NZ_CP008884.1, read on the forward strand.
CACCTGACGCCCCGCGACAACCGGACACGGTCGCTTCTGGATTCCGGCCTGCGCCGGAATGACGAGCGTGGGGACCGAGGGACGCATGACATCTCCGTTGGCGTGCTTTGCCATTCAGTTTGGGCCAAAAGCCGGATCCCGCAAGAGACCCGAATGGGGATTGCGCCACATTCGCATTGCAAGATTTCGAACGCTGCCGGAAGCGTTGTCTCGCGTTGCGGCGCCTAGGGTCCGGCTGGCAAAATAGCGGGCTGACATGCTGCCAAAAACGGCATGGCGACAAGGCCTTGCGCCTTGTCGAGCGCCGATGGCGGCCACGCGGAAACCTCCCCTTGGGCGACCTCCGCCGCGGTTGTGCGAACAACCGCCCGCCAACTCTTTGATCTAGTTCACCGGACGAGACCACATGCTTAACGCCTACCGCCAACATGTTGCCGAGCGCGCCGCGCTGGGTATTCCGCCGCTGCCGCTGTCGGCCCAGCAGACCGCCGACCTGATCGAGCTGCTGAAGAACCCGCCCGCCGGTGAGGAAGCCTTCCTGGTCGACCTGATCACCAACCGCGTGCCGGCCGGCGTGGACGACGCGGCCAAGGTCAAGGCGTCCTACCTGGCGGCCGTGGCGTTCGGCACCGAGAAGAGCGCGCTGATCTCGCGCGAGAAGGCCACCGAACTGCTCGGCACCATGTTGGGCGGTTACAACATCCATCCGCTGATCGAGCTGCTCGACGACGCTCAGATCGGCACCGTCGCCGCCAACGCGCTCAAGCACACCCTGCTGATGTTCGACGCCTTCCATGACGTGAAGGAAAAGGCCGACAAGGGCAACGCCAACGCCAAGGCTGTGCTGCAGAGCTGGGCCGACGCCGAGTGGTTCACCAGCAAGCCGGAAGTGCCGGCAAGCCTGACCGTCACCGTGTTCAAGGTGCCGGGCGAAACCAACACCGACGACCTGTCGCCGGCCCCGGACGCCACCACGCGCCCGGACATCCCGATGCACGCGCTGGCCATGCTGAAGAACAAGCGCGACGGCGCGCCGTTCCAGCCGGAAGAAGACGGCAAGCGCGGTCCGATCCAGCTGATCCAGGACCTGACCAAGCAGGGTCACCTGGTGGCCTATGTGGGTGACGTGGTCGGCACCGGCTCCAGCCGCAAGTCCGCCACCAACTCCGTGCTGTGGTGGACCGGCGAAGACATCCCGTTCATCCCGAACAAGCGCTTCGGCGGTGTGTGCCTGGGCAGCAAGATCGCCCCGATCTTCTACAACACCATGGAAGACGCTGGCGCGCTGCCGATCGAACTGGACGTCTCCAAGATGGAGATGGGCGACGTGGTCGAACTGCGCCCCTATGAAGGCAAGGCGCTGAAGAACGGCGAAGTGATCGCCGAGTTCCAGGTGAAGTCCGATGTGCTGTTCGACGAAGTGCGCGCCGGTGGCCGCATTCCGCTGATCATCGGCCGTGGCCTTACCGCCAAGGCGCGCGAAGCGCTGGGCCTGCCGGTCTCCACGCTGTTCCGCCTGCCGCAGCAGCCGGTCGACACCGGCAAGGGCTTCACGCTGGCGCAGAAGATGGTCGGCCGCGCCGTCGGCCTGCCGGAAGGCCAGGGCGTCCGTCCGGGCACCTACTGCGAGCCGAAGATGACCTCGGTGGGTTCGCAGGACACCACCGGCCCGATGACCCGCGACGAGCTGAAGGACCTGGCCTGCCTGGGCTTCTCGGCCGACCTGGTGATGCAGTCGTTCTGCCACACCGCCGCCTATCCGAAGCCGGTGGACGTGAAGACCCACCACACGCTGCCGGAATTCATCAGCACCCGTGGTGGCATCTCGCTGCGCCCGGGCGACGGCGTGATCCATTCCTGGCTCAACCGCATGCTGCTGCCCGACACCGTCGGCACCGGCGGCGACAGCCACACGCGCTTCCCCATCGGTATTTCGTTCCCGGCCGGCTCGGGCCTGGTGGCCTTCGCCGCCGCCACGGGCGTGATGCCGCTGGACATGCCCGAATCCGTGCTGGTGCGCTTCAAGGGCGAGCTGCAGCCGGGCGTCACCCTGCGTGACCTGGTCAACGCCATCCCGCTGTACGCCATCAAGCAGGGTCTGCTGACCGTTGCCAAGCAGGGCAAGAAGAACATCTTCTCCGGCCGCATCCTGGAAATCGAAGGTTTGCCGAACCTCAAGGTGGAGCAGGCGTTCGAGCTGTCCGATGCCTCGGCCGAGCGTTCCGCCGCTGGTTGCACGGTGCACCTCGACAAGGCGCCGATCATTGAATACATGACCAGCAACATCACGCTGCTGAAGGTCATGATCGCCCAGGGTTACAAGGACCCGCGCAGCCTGCAGCGCCGCATCAAGGCGATGGAAGCCTGGCTCGCCAATCCGCAGCTGCTGGAGCGCGATGCGGATGCCGAATACGCCGCGGTCATCGAGATCGACCTGGCCGACGTGCACGAGCCCATCGTGGCTTGCCCGAACGATCCGGACGACGTGAAGACGCTGACCGACGTGGCTGGCGCCAAGATCGACGAAGTGTTCATCGGTTCGTGCATGACCAACATCGGCCACTTCCGTGCAGCTTCCAAGCTGCTGGAAGGCAAGCGCGACATCCCGACCCGTCTGTGGGTGGCTCCGCCGACCAAGATGGATCAGGAGCAGCTGACCGAGGAAGGCCACTACGGCGTGCTCGGCACCGCTGGCGCCCGCATGGAAATGCCGGGTTGCTCGCTGTGCATGGGCAACCAGGCGCAGGTGCGCGAGGGTGCCACGGTGTTCTCCACCTCCACCCGCAACTTCCCCAACCGCCTGGGCAAGAACTCCAACGTGTACCTGGGTTCGGCCGAACTGGCCGCGATCTGCTCGCGTCTGGGCAAGATCCCGAGCAAGGCGGAGTACATGGCGGACATCGGCGTGATCAACGCCAATGGCGAGAAGATCTACAAGTACATGAACTTCGACAAGATCGCCGACTACCAGGACGTGGCCAATACGGTCAGCGCCTGAGAGCGGTAAGCCTTCGCAAGATGGCTAGGGAAGGGCGGCGCAAGCCGCCCTTTCTTTTTTGTGCCGGATTTCGTTCGACCGCCAAAACATCCCTCACCGTCATTCCCGCAAGAGCGGGATGTGCATTTCAACAACCGAATGGTTGGTCATCCAGCGCCTTTGCTCTTGGAGGGACGCAGACGAAAGGGGAGGGAGACACTGGATTCCCGCTTTCGCGGGAATGACGGTGAGGGGCGGTTCGGCGCGTCGTCGTTTATGCTTTCACCGTCAAAGGCCAGGCCAGCACCCCGCGGATGATCTCCTCCCACCTCTCGGTAGTCTCGCTCCGCGACCTGATGCTGGTGCAGGCCGTGCGCCGTCACGGCAGCTTCAACAGCGCCGCGCGAGCCATGCACATCAGCCCGTCGGGCCTCTCGCATCAGGTGCAGAAGGTGGAGCAGGCGCTGGGTGCACCGTTGTTCGAGCGCGGCGGTCGCCGCATTGTGCCGACGGCGGGTGGACAGCGACTACTCGAACAGATCGACGCCGTACTGGCTGCGGCTGAGCATCTACAACAGGTGGCGCGTGCGGGTGAGGTCGCCTTCGGTGGCGAGCTGCGGCTCGGTGTACCCGCATCGTTGGGTCCTTACCTGCTACCGCATCTGATTGCGCCGTTTCCCCAGCATTTCGCTGGTACGCGCCTCAGCCTGTCCGAAGGCAAGCCGCGTGGCCTGCTGCGCCGTTTGAACGAAGGCGAACTCGACGCCGTACTTGCGCCGCGTGTTGCCCCGGTCAGTGGCGTGGCGATGCGTCCGCTGTTCTTCGAACCCTGGGAAGTGATGTTCCGTGCCGATCACGCACTTGCCGGCAAGCGCAGCGTGGGCATCGAGCAGCTCGAGGCCAGCGACGCCACGCTGATGACCGAAAGCCACTGCGAAGACGTACTCGGCGGCGGCCACGTGCAGGATGTGAGTCTGGAAAGCCTGGCCGCGCTGGTGGAGCTGCGTGGCGGTTATGCGCTTGTGCCCGCACTGGCCCACGACCGTCTCGCCTCCATGCCCAACGTCGTGCTCGCCAAGCTCAAGGGGCAGGCGCCCGGACGCGAGATCGCTCTGTACTGGCGTGAAGCCTCGCCATGGCATGTCGACTTGCAGAACTTCGCGGTGTTGTTGCGCAAGCTCGCCAAGCAGAGGCCGGGGTTGAAGCTGGTGGACGAGGCGAGTTGAGCGGCGCGTGTGTCGCGCCCGTGGTCAGGGGCAAAGACAGCTAGGCCTCAGCCCCCACGCCGTCATCCCGGCGAAGGCCGGGATCCAGTAGCGATGAGCACCGGTTGTCGCGCAGGCCAGAAGGCAGTTGCTCCTTGGCGAAAACCTAACGATACGTCTACTGGATCCCGGCCCTTGCCCCTTTTTGGGGTGCGCCGGGATGACGAGAAGGAGAGGTCGAGGGGGCGTCAGAAATCCAGTTCCTGCGACGCACACAGATAATCAATCATCGGCGCCACGCGCTTGTACGTATCCGCCAGCCATGGCAATAGCTCAGTGGAGCAGGCCAGCTTCTCGTCGAACCCTTCGCCGCAGGCGAAATCCTTGCGCTTGATGTCGTCGATCAGCTCGTGGTTCGCGTCGAATCCACGCGGCGGCCGACTGAGCGACTCGCCCCAGAACTGGAAGTGATCGCGAAAGGCCTTGCTGCGCGTGGCACGCTTCCATGCCTCGGGATTGTCGGCAAGGAATTCGCGGATCTTCTTCAGCGCATCCGATTCCGGATGCCACATGCCGCCACCGGCGAAGCAATCGCCCGGCTGGATATGCACATAGAAGGACGGCGCCGGAATCTCATGGCGGCGCTCATGGAAAAAGCGCGCGCCCTGCCACGGCTTGTAGGGCTGCTTGTCGTTGGAAAAGCGCGTGTCGCGGTGGATGCGGAACAGCGAGCCACCGTTCTTGCGCGGGTCGGCCCGGTAATGCTTGCTGATTTTCGACAACGGCGCTTGCAGGTCGGTGATCAGCGCAAGGAAAGGATCACGCACGTCACGCTCGTACTCGGCCTTGTGCGCGTGGAACCACTCGCGATTGTTGTTGCGGTCCAGCGAACGCAGGAAACGAAAGGTGGCAGGCGAAAAATAGGTCTTGGCCATGGTGAGGTGGTCAGGCGGTCAGTGGGGCGATATCGGCGGACAGCATCTCGCCCCAGGCTTGCAGCTGGTCGAGGATGCCGAGTTTGTCCTGATGCGCGGCGTCCGTACGCAGCGCTGCGATGCGTACGAAATACTCGTCGAGCGTCAGATTGGTCAACGGCGTGGGGCGGGTCAGGCGATCGCGACAGAAGGCCAGCCAGCGCGCCTGTTCGTCAAGGCTGAGCGTTTCGGGCCAGTTACGCGCGCGGTAGCGGAACAGCAGTTCCGGGTAGCGCGGGTCGCGGAACGGAAAGGCGCGCTGCCCCAGTTGTTCCGGTGGCGTGGCACGGATGTCGGCGAGCAAGCGCTTGTCCGCATCCGGCAGGAACCCGCCATAAAGGGCGAGCTCCGGGTCCGACGGGGGCGGCAAGTCCGCCGCACGCTGGAAGACCCGGCGCAACTTGGCGGCCAGCCCATCGGCGGAAGCGAGCATGTCGCGATGCGCCTGGATCTTGTCGAGGTCGATCTGCAGCCGCTGGAGATCCACGCCTTTCAGCGTTGAAAGTGGCGCCAGTGCGGGCGCGCGATTCGCGCGCACGGTACGCAGCGGAATCCGCTCGACGCCCTCGGGCAGGTCGGCGCGTGCCGTAAACACGCGATCGGCGATCTCGTCCTCGTCCAGCGCCAGCAGTTCGGAAGGATCCCCCGCGAGGTCGTACACGATGATCTCCGCCGGCCGGCTCGGATGCGCGGCGAGTGGCGCGATCACGGCCAGGCAATGCCGGCTGGCCGGATAGCGCGAGGACACATGCACGACCGGCGTCATGGCGACCACGTCGAGCATTTCGAACACGCGCTGCTTGCGTCGCAGGTTGAAATACCAGTCCCACAGGCGGGGCTGGCGGACCCGCAGCAGGCGCGCCAGGTCGATCAGTGCGTACACATCGGACAGGGCGTCATGTGCGCGCTCCTGCCGCAGGTGATTGGCGGCGGCCAGGTGCTCCAGCTTGAAGCTGGGTGAGCCATCCTCGCGCCTGGGCCACTCGATGCCTTCGGGGCGCAACGCCTGGCACATGCGCACCAGGTCGATCAGATCCCAGCGCGAGTTGCCGTTCTCCCACTCGCGTCCGTAGGGCTCGAACATGTTTCTGTAGAACAGCTGACGGCCTATTTCGTCGTCAAACCGCAGCGAGTTGTAACCCACGCCGCAGGTGCCCGGCTGGGCAAGCTGCTCGTGCACGCGGGCCGCGAAATCCGCCTCCAGGCAACCCTCTCGCTCGGCTTGCTGTGGGGTGATGCCGGTGATCAGGCAGGCGTCGGGATGCGGCGGCATCTCGCGCGGGGGCTTGCCGAAAAACATCACGGGCTCGCCGACGACCTCTAGATCCATGTTGGTGCGGATGCCGGCGAACTGGACCGGGCGGTCGCGCCAGGGGTCGGCGCCGAAAGTCTCGTAGTCGTGCCAGAAGAAGGTCTGCATGGGCCGATCATCGCATGGCCTTCCTGCCTGCTCCATGCGGCTCCGTGGTGACGTTGCGGGAATGCGCCCGGAATCAGGGGCCCGGCGCGCCGGCTGCTGCTAGACTTCACGGCCAGGAGGGCGCATGAGCCAAGCGAACGAAGACAACCTGATCTGGATCGATCTGGAAATGACCGGTCTCGACACGGACAACGACTCCATCCTCGAGATCGCCACCATTGTCACTGACAAGGATCTTCGCGTTCTGGCGGAAGGTCCGGTGTTCGCGATCCGGCACCCGCTGGAACGGCTGGAAGCCATGGATGCGTGGAACCGCAACCAGCATCGCCGCTCGGGCCTGTGGGACCAGGTGGTCGCCTCCGCTGACGACCATCTCAACGCGGAGCAGGCCACGCTCGATTTCCTCAAGGACTGGGTGCCGGCCGGCAAGTCGCCGATGTGCGGCAACTCCATCTGCCAGGACCGCCGCTTCCTGCATCGCCAGATGCCACGCCTCGAACGCTATTTCCATTACCGCAATCTCGACGTCTCCACGCTGAAGGAGCTCGCGCGCCGCTGGGCGCCGGCCATCGGCAAGGGCTTTTCCAAGGAGTCGGCGCATACGGCCTTGTCCGACATTCGCGACTCCATCGACGAGCTGCGCTATTACCGACGCTTCATGGGGCCGCTCGGCGGCGAGTCCTGACGCCTTTCCGGGAGTCATCATGTCCCTTGATCTGTTTGCTCCCGTGCTTGATTGCAACGGTCGCTCGCTCAAACTCGACCGCCCGCGCGTGGTGGGCATCCTCAATGTCACGCCCGATTCGTTTTCCGACGGCGGCAGCCATGCGTCGGTCGACGAGGCCGTCGCGCACGGCCTGCGCATGGTGGAAGAGGGGGCGGACATGCTCGACATCGGCGGCGAGTCGACCCGGCCCGGTGCGGAGGATGTGCCCTTCGAGGAAGAACTCGCCCGTGTCCTGCCGGTGATCGAGCAATTGGCTGCGCGCACGAGCGTGCCGCTCGCCATCGATACGTCCAAGCCGGAGGTGATGCGTGCCGCCGTGGCCGCCGGCGCCGGCATGATCAACGATGTCTATGCACTGCGGCGCGAAGGCGCGCTGGATGCCGCCGCAACGCTTGGCGTGCCGGTGTGCCTCATGCATATGCTGGGCGAGCCTCGCGGCATGCAGGACGACCCGCACTACGATGATGTGGTCGGCGACGTGCACCGCTTCCTCACCGACCGGCTGTTCGCCTGCGAGCTGGCCGGCATCGATCGCCGCAAGGTCATGGTCGACCCTGGCTTCGGCTTCGGCAAGAACCTGGAACACAATCTCGCCCTGCTGCGCGCGCTGGAGCGCTTTGCGAATCTTGGCAGTGGCGTCTATGTCGGCATGTCGAGAAAATCCATGATCGGCGCGATGACCGGGCGGCAGGTGCCTGCCGACCGCGTGGCCGGGTCCGTCGCGGCTGCCGTCATCGCGGTGCAGCGCGGTGCCCGCATGGTTCGCGTTCATGATGTGGCGGCTACGGTCGACGCGTTGGCCGTGTGGCATGCCGTGCAGGCCGGTGACAAGCCGGCGCGCCGGGACGACAAACCTTCCGCGCCGCGCTGGCCGGACGACGAATAAACATTGGAAAGCAGGGGGCGCCGGTGCAGGCAGGCGCCGATGCCCGTAGGAGCAGTGCCATGACGCAACGGAAGTATTTTGGAACTGACGGCATCCGCGGCCTGGTGGGCCAGTGGCCGATCAGTGCGGATTTCATGCTGCGACTGGGCCGCGCCATTGGCGTGGTGCTGGTGCGCACCGGCCGTGCCAGGCCGAAGGTGCTGATCGGCAAGGACACGCGCGTGTCCGGCTACATGTTCGAATCGGCGCTTGAGGCCGGGCTGGTGGCCGCCGGGGCGGACGTGGCGCTGCTCGGGCCGATGCCCACGCCGGGCGTCGCCTTCCTGACGCGCTCGCTGCGCGCCGATGCAGGCATCGTGATCAGTGCGTCGCACAATCCGCATCACGACAACGGCATCAAGTTCTTCTCGGCCAACGGCGAGAAGCTCTCCGACGATGTGGAGCAGGCCATCGAGGAGGAACTGGAGCTGGAGTTCACCACGGTTCCGTCCGAACAGCTCGGCAAGGCCACCCGCATCGCGGATGCGGTGACGCGCTACGCGGAGTTCTGCAAGTCGACGGTGTCCGAGGATTTCAGCCTGCGCGGACTCCGGATGGTGGTGGATTGCGCCAACGGCGCGACCTATCAAGTCGCACCCAAGGTGTTCACCGAACTCGGCGCGGTGGTGACCACCATCGGCGACAGGCCCGACGGCTTCAACATCAACCGCGACGTGGGCTCCACCCACCCGCAGGCGCTGGCGCGTGCAGTGGTGGAGCAGGGCGCGGACATCGGCATTGCCTTCGATGGCGACGGCGACCGCGTCCAACTGGTCGACCGCCACGGCAAGCCGGCGGACGGCGACGACATTCTTTTCGTGCTGGCCAACGCATGGCATGCACAGGGACTGCTGCTGGGCCCGGTGGTCGGCACGCTGATGAGCAACTACGGCTTGCAACTGGCGCTGGCCCAGCACGATGTGAAGCTGATCCGCGCCAATGTAGGCGACCGCTACGTGCTGCAGCAGCTCAAGGCGCATGGCGGCAACCTGGGCGGCGAAACGTCCGGTCACATCCTGTGCCTGGATCGCGCCACCACCGGTGACGGCATCGTCTCCGCGCTGGCCGTGCTTGAGGCACTGGCCTATGCCGGCACCGACCTGGCCGAAGCGCGGCAAGGCTTGCGCAAGATGCCCCAGATCATGATCAACGTGCGTGCCGATGGCGCCCGCGAGGCCCTGCACAGCGAGCCGGTGCGTGAGGCGCTGGCCGAAACCGAGCGCACCTTGTCCGGTCGCGGCCGAGTGGTGCTGCGTGCCTCCGGTACTGAGCCCCTGGTCCGCGTGACGGTGGAAGCGGCCGATGAGGCGGAAGTCCGACAGTTGGCCGAAAAGCTGGCCGGTGTCGTAAAATCCACCGCAGAACGTTCGTGAGCCTGTAAGAAGTTCGGGGGCCTAGAGGCCCCACCCAGGTCGCCAAGGATTGGCCCGACGTGCCCCGCCCCTGCGGTGGCGGACAGACAAGTGGACCGCACGCACAACCTGTGGACAAGCCATGAAGAAAGTTCCAACCCTCGACATCCGTCGTTACGACACGGACCGTGCCGCGTTCGTCGCCGAGCTGGGCAACGCGTACCGTGAATACGGCTTCTGCTGCATCAGCGGGCACGGCATTCCGCGCGAGCTGATCGACGGCGCCTACGAGTCGTTCCAGCAGTTCTTCGCACTGCCCGCCGAAACGAAGATGAAGTACAACGTGCCGGGTAGTGGCGGCGCGCGCGGCTACACGCCGTACAAGGTGGAAACGGCGAAGGACAGCAAGTACGCAGACCTCAAGGAGTTCTGGCACATCGGCCGCGAGATCGCGCGCGACTCGAAGTTCGCCGACGTGATGCCGCCCAACATCTGGCCGTCGGAGATCAAGGATTTCCAGAAGAACGGCTACGGCCTGTTCGAGGCGCTGGACCAGCTAGGTTCGCGCGTGCTGCGCGCGCTGGCATTGCACATCGACCTGCCCGAGCATTTCTTCGACGACAAGATCGACCAGGGCAACTCCATTCTGCGCCCGATCCATTACCCGCCCATCACCGAAGACAACGTCCCCAACGTGCGCGCAGGCGCCCACGAGGACATCAACTTCATCACGCTGCTGGTGGGGGCCAGCGCGGAAGGCCTGGAAGTGCTGACGCGCGAGGGCGAGTGGCTGCCGATCACCACCGAGGGCGATGCCATCGTGGTCAACATCGGCGACATGCTGCAGCGCCTGACCAACCACGTGTACCCGTCCACTTCGCACCGCGTGGTGAATCCGCAGAACGAGAACTCGCGCAAGCCGCGTTACTCGGTGCCGTACTTCCTGCATCCGAACCCGGATGTGGTGCTGGATCCGCTGCCGCAGACGGTGACGGCGGACAATCCGAGTCGCTACGACACCAGCATCACGTCGCACGAGTATCTGCTTGAGCGTTTGCGTGAGATCAAGCTGATCTGATCACGCCAGGATGGGCACCCTCTCCCCTAGGGGAGAGGGTTCGGGCGAGGGGCTAGCCCACCACGGCCGCTCAAAAATGCCTCAATCCAGCGCACCCAGATCCCGATACCGCTTCGACTCCTTCGCCGACAGCCACAGCGTGAATTTGTCTGGCAGCAGCTTCATCATCGCCTTGATGAAGCGGTTCACGCGTCCGGTCACGTGCACCACGTCGCCGCGCTCGGTGGCCTCATAACCCTCCCGCACCACCGCCTCGGCGCTCTGCCACATGAATGTCGGCAGCTTGTTCATCAGCTGGCGAGTGCCGGTGACATCGTGGAATTCCGACCATGTGAAGCCCGGGCAGAGCGCACAGACGTGGATGCCGTGCTGCCTGTTCTCCAGCGCGAGGGACTGGGAGAACTTGATCAGATAGGCCTTGCTCGCCGCGTACAGCGTATGCCCCGCCGAGCCGGGTGCATGCCCCGCCAGCGAGGCCACGTTGACGATGCGGCCGTAGCCGCGCTCGCGCATGCCCGGCAGCAGGCGCCAGGCCAGTTCAGCAGGCGCGATCATCAGCACACGGAAAAAGGCCTCGTGGACTGGCCACGGCGCGGCGTCGAACGTGCCCGGCACGCCGTAACCGGCGTTGTTGATGAGCCAGTCCACCCTAAGTCCACGTGCATCCAGTGCCTCGCATAGGCGGGGTACCGCGGCGGGGCCGGCCAGATCGGCAGGGAGCACAGTCACTGTGGTCTGGTGCTGGTCTCGCAGTTCCTGCGCCAACGCCTCAAGCCGCTCCACCCGGCGTGCGGTCAGCACCAGGTCGTGGCCCTGGGCGGCAAGCTCGCGGGCAAAGGCGGCGCCGATGCCGGCAGAGGCGCCGGTGACCAGGCTGAGTGGGCGGCTGGGTGGCATCAAGTGGTCTCCTTGTGGTTCTTCTGATTTTTTCCGTAAAGGCAAGGGCTTGTCGTTGCCTCGTTGCCAGTGGCATGGTCGGACGTTAAGCTTTCGGGTTTATACGCAAGGGAAGACGCGCATGCGCAAGAAACTCGTCGCCGGCAACTGGAAGATGCATGGTAGCCGCAGCATGGCGACCGCCCTGGTCGGTGACATCGCCGCGGCCCTGCCTCCCGATATCGACGTGGTGGTGATCCCGCCGTTCCCGTACCTGGGCGAGTTGGCGACGCAGCATGCGGGTTCCGGCCTCGGCTTCGGTGGCCAGGATGTGAGCGAGCACCAGGGGCAGGGCGCCTATACGGGCGAAGTGTCCGCGGCGATGCTGGCCGACGTGGGCGCGCAATGGGTGCTGGTCGGGCACTCCGAGCGTCGCCAGTATCACCACGAAACCAGCGAACTGGTGGCGCGCAAGTTTGCAGCCGCGCGCGCCGGTGGCCTCACCCCGATTCTCTGCGTGGGTGAAACGCTGGCCGAGCGCGAAAACGGGCTTACCGAAGCCGTCGTCGCGCGCCAGCTCAAGGCGGTGATCGAGCTGGACGGCATCGCCAGCTTCGATACGGCCGTGATCGCCTACGAGCCCGTCTGGGCCATTGGCACTGGCCATACCGCCACGCCGGAGCAGGCCCAGCATGTTCATGCGTTCATCCGTAGCCAACTGGAAAAAGAAGATGCTATGATTGCCCGTCTGACCCGACTGCTTTACGGCGGAAGTGTCAAAGCGGCGAATGCTGCGGACTTGTTCGCGCAGCCGGACGTAGATGGTGGGTTGATCGGGGGCGCCTCGCTGGCATCGGCCGATTTTCTCGGGATCTGCGCGGCGGCCTACTGAGCACCACGGACTCTTAAAGAGAACCATGTTCGTCATCTTCAGCGTCTTCTACATTCTGATCGCCGCGGCGATGATCGTGCTGATCCTGATGCAGCGCGGCGCCGGTGCGGACGCGGGCTCCGGTTTCGGCGGCGGCGCATCCGCCACCGTGTTCGGTGCGCGTGGCTCGGCAAGCTTCCTCACCCGCACCACTGCGGTGCTCGCTGCGCTGTTCTTCGCGTTGAGCCTTGGCATGGGTATCTACCTGGGCCACAACGGCAAGGCGCAGAGCGACACCGGCAGTGATCTGGGCGTGATGTCGGGTCTTGCCAACAAGCCGGCGGCAACGCAGAATGCGCAGCCCGCCGCCCCGGCCAACGCGGAAATCCCGCAGGCCACGAAGCCGGCGCAGGGCGATGTCCCCGCTGCCACGGCTCCGGCCAAGCCCTCGGGTGACGTGCCGGCCGCGACGGAACCGGCGAAGAAAAACTAAGTAAGACACCTGCCCAGGTGGCGGAATTGGTAGACGCACTACCTTGAGGTGGTAGCGCCGAGAGGCGTGGGGGTTCGAGTCCCCCCTTGGGCACCAATCGAAGTTTCAGCGAGTCTCTGTGAGTCTCATGGAACACAAAAAAACCCGACGCATATGCGGGTTTTTTTTGTGTCTGCGGTTCTCAGGGTGTCTCAGCGAATCTCAGATTGTTGTGTATGCTCTTGTGTATGAAAGCGAATTTCATACACAAAATGGTCCCCGCAAATGCCTACGCGCTCTCGAAGCGCAGCGCGACGCCAAGCAGGGCAAGGTAACGGCGGGCACGCGCAAGGTGATGCAGGCCGCTGCGGATGCGGTGGGTGCCGGACAGGCTGCGGAACAACTTGCCAAGGCTAAGGCTGAGCAGGCGTCCCTTCGTGCGGTGTCTGTTCGCTGGCTTGCTGAGAAGCGTCCAAGCTGAGCGCAGCAGACCTATCGTAAGGCGCGGCTTGTGGTGGATTCGTATCTCGTCCGAATGTCGTCCCACGTACAACACGAAGGGGCCGACATGGTACGAAGCACTCCCTCCAGAACCGCGCTGCGTCCAAAAGCGGCCCAGCCCACGATCATGCTACAGCTCGTCATTCTCGGTGGTGAAGCTCCACGAGGAACGCCTCCAGACGGGGAGGGAGCTGGTAAGTTATTGGCGGCTCCTTTGGGATGAACGTTATGAGCAACCTCACGAACGCCATGTCCGCCGACTATTCACAGTTGGAGCGGGAGTTCGAGAATCGGTTGCAAGTGTTTTGCGATGAGGTGGAGGCGGCTAACCAATACTTCTTTGCCTTCATGACGCTCCACGCAGAATACGCTCAGCGTGCGGAAGTGCGGACGCTTTTCGACAACCACGATCTCGTTACAAGAACTTTGCTGTCCAGCCTACAGGCGGCCTTATTCCTCGCTCTTGGGCGTATCTTTGATGATCGCTCCAGGCACACCATCCATTCGCTACTCAAGTGCGCCAATGAGAACCGCAGGTTGTTCTCACACATCGCGCTTCGTGCGCGCAAAGAGCGGGCGGCAGCCAATTGGGCTGAGTGGATCGAGGCCTTCATGGAGGGAAAGCACGAGCCGACCGATCAACACTTCCGGGAGTTGAGGAAGCAGATCAAGCCCCACCGACAGGTCTATGCCGAGAAGTTGGATGCGATCAGGGACAAGTGGTTCGCCCACCGAGACTCCGATAAGGACGAGGCCAATAAGCTATTCGCGGTCACTTCCATCGATCAGATCGAGAAGTTATTGGGGTTCCTGATTGCGTTCCACCAAGCACTGTGGAAGGCATATCACGACGGGGAGCCTCTTGTGGTTGACCAGAGCTACAAGAACCCGACTGAGGCACGCACACACCTGTGGGCACCTCAGGGTGATTTCACGATTCAGAAGCGCATCACGAAGCAAACCAAGGAGTTTTTGGACCGGGCTACATCTGGCTCCAAGTCGCTCGCTCATTAGTTGTCGTAGAAGTTTTCAGGGTCGTGTTGTACCTTGAGCGACCGTCTAGCGATGCGGCGTCATTAAGGGCTCAACGAATCCACGGCGCTCGCGGTCGTCTCAAGGTAGGGCGAGCAATTACTCTCCAGCTCCTTCTTCGGCAGTCACGCCGCAGGCTGATCCTCTGTGGCCGGTGAGCCGCTCGCCGAATGGCAAAACAAGCAGCTGACTGTGGAGTGAGCTTCGCTGGCGAAGGCAATGCCGCGTCAGCGTTGCCGAGCAAAAAAAGACACGTTCCCTCAACCTGGCCATATGGAGGTTCTAGGTCGGCCCTATGGACTCATGCCTTTAGTCATGCCGACGCCGATCCGTCACAGCGATCAAGGATCGCCGTACACGGGCATGGCCTGCATCTCGCCCCTCTTTGAGCACGAGGCCTGCGTTACCTACGCGTCAGCCTCCCTTCACGATTCCGCAAGAACAATCGGTCATGTTTGGTCGCAAGCGGTGGGCTTGTGCAGAACATGAACCTGACGCCAGGCACTGGCCGGATAGCCGGCTGGATGGCCAGACGTCGGATCGAAGGGATGGGTGCAACCTCATGCCAGGTATATTTACCGTCTCACTGGATCTTGAGTTGTACTGGGGCGTGCGCGATAAGCGCAGCATCCAGGACTACGAAGAGAACCTGCGTGGTGAGCGTCGGGCCATCAGCGAGATGCTCGACACGTTCGACGCCCATGGGGTGCATGCCACCTGGGCGACGTTGGGTTTCCTGTTTTTCACCGATATCGTCGAACTTCGTGCGCGGTTGCCAAGCGATACACCAGCGTATCGCAACAGCAAACTGTCACCCTATCGCTATATCGAGGAACACGAGTGGGGCGCGGATGATCAATATCACTTCGCACCTGAGGTGATCGACCTGATCCGGGGCTACACGGGACAGGAGATCGGGACGCATACGTTCTCGCACTACTACTGCCTGGAGCCGGGACAGACGGCCGAGGCGTTCCGGGCCGACATGGCCGCGGCGATCGATACGGCCAGGGCGCGAGGCATCGAGATCCAGAGCCTGGTATTTCCGCGCAACCAGGGCAATCCTGAGTACCTATCCTTGCTGCAGGAGCTTGGGATCCGCTGCTATCGAGGCAACGAAGCTGCGCCGTTCTATACGGCGAGAAACCAGGAACAGCAAGGGGCGATCGTTCGCGGCCTGCGATTGCTGGATGCCTACCTCAACGTGACCGGGCACAACACCTACAGCTTCGAGGAATGCGCGCAGACGCGTCCGTTCAACATACCCTCCAGTCGCTTCCTTCGCCCGTACTCTCCGTCGTTTGCGTGGATGGATGAGCTACGACTGCATCGCATCAAGCGTGCCATGCGGCACGCAGCGATCCATCATCGTCTGTTCCATCTGTGGTGGCATCCGCACAATTTCGGTGCGCACGTGGCAGAGAACCAGCGTTTTCTGGGCAAGATCCTTGCGTACTACCAGCAGCTGCAGCGGCGCTACGGCATGCAGTCGTTGAACATGGGGGAAATATCCAACCTGTTGGAGCACATGCATGCCGGATAGGCCGCGCGTCGTGCTTCTGGCAGGGGATGGCCTTTCCACGAAGCTCATGTACAACGGCTTGCGTGCCAACTGCGATATCGTCGCAGTGGTAATGGAGGAGAAACCTTCGTCCGTGACGATGATCCGGCACCGGATGAAGACGCTTGGGTGGTTCACCACCTTGGGACAGGTCGCCTTCATCGCCTACAGCCGATGGCTCGGCAAGGCCTCACAGGCAAGGCTGCAGGAGCTTCTGCGGCGCTACGGGCTGGATGATGCGCCGATTCCTGGCGAAGTCACCACGCGCGTAGCCAGTGCCAATCGACGCGAAGTCATGCGCCTGCTCAAGACGTGGGCGCCCGATGCCATCGTGGTGAACGGCACGCGCATTCTCTCGGGGAAATTGCTGGGTTCCGTCGACGCCCCTTTCATCAATACTCACATGGGCATCACGCCCGCTTATCGGGGCGTGCATGGGGGGTATTGGGCCCTTGCCATGAATGATCGCGCACGCTGCGGTGTCACCGTACATATGGTTGACGAAGGTGTCGACACGGGCGGTGTTCTGTATCAATCCACCATCGATGTCGAAGACAGGGACAACTTCACCACCTATCCCATCCATCAAATGGCCAAGGCGATCCCCTTGATGCAGGCGGCAATCCAGGACGCGGCGGAGGGACGACTGGACCCTCGTGTCGAGGGTGGCACGTCGAAGCAGTGGTATCACCCCACGCTTCTGTTCTATCTCAAGCAGCGGCTGCTGAAGGGCATCAAGTGACTGCCCGCTGACCTGTGCGGCGCCATGATCCGCAGCGTGCACCATGCGCGCAGTACTCCCGTTGGGGCTGAGAGAGTGCCGGCGAAGCTGCGCTATACATGAGCCCTGTGGAGCGTTGCCACTACATGAAGGCTCACCGCGCTTCTTCGAGCGTAGCCAAGGTGATGCTCTCATATGGTCGGCGTCGACCCATCGGGCTGCGGGCCAAGGACGAGCGCGTACCGCACGAACGCGCGTGTGAAAGTGGCGACGCCCATCGATTCGTTCCGCGTCATTCACGTTGAATATCTTGAGTGATGGTTCCGTGGTCACCGCGGCGAGTTCATGACCCGTGCGTGCTCACGGAGCGCTTCGTGTCCAAACGGTGAAGGCGTTTCGTCAGTGCCACGAAAGACCATTCATGATCAGCGTGGTCATTGCGCTCTTTGCGAGTCGGCTTGACGCTTGTTCAAGCGATGAATACTGAATCGCTTGGATATCGCGAAACCCTTGCTGCACGCGAATGGCGCGGTAAATGCGGGAATTTTTCCGGTCTTGTTCGGCAAAGGTTCACGGTAAGAATCGTAGTTAGTTAGTTCTTCTCGACGGATCGATGTACCTGGCAATCGTCGGAACGCAACAGCCAGGCGTTGCAGAATTTTGGGATTCCGCTCGTTGTTGATTCCCTCATCAGACAGGGGCCCCATGGCTGGCGTCGTTGACGTCGGTCGATGTCATCACAGGAGCCCGAAACACTGTGTTTAAACGGATATTGATCGTGTGCCGGGGCAATATCTGTCGCAGCCCTACGGCCCAGTATCTGTTTCAGAGTCGCATGAATTTGCGTGGCGTTGAAGTGAGAAGCGCCGGCCTCAATGCGGTCATCGGCAGCCCCATGGATGCGACGGCGCTGCAAATTCTCAACGAAAAGGATGGCGTTGACGGTTCATCGCATCGCGCTCACCAGCTCGTGCCATCGATGTTGCTTGGCGCGGATCTGGTGATTGGCATGGAGAAGGATCACATCGCCGAGATGATCCAGGTTTCGCCAGAAGCGCGGGGAAAAATCTACCTGCTCGGCAAATGGCTCGACGAGCGCGACATACCCGACCCTTATCGGAAGAAGCGGCCCGTCTTCGAGCATACACACGAGTTGATAGCGCGCGGTGTCGAAAGCTGGATGCGCTATCTGTGAACCGGCTCCTTTCCGTGGCGAGAATCCAGGCAACGAAATGACCGTCCAACTAGCCACCATCCAAGATCCCGTGTCGCGCGATGACGAAATCGACTTGCGGGAGGTGATCGGCAAGCTCCATGACCACAAGTGGCGAATCATTTTCATCGTCCTTGCGTTCATCGTGCTCAGCATCGCGTACGTTCTGCTGGCAACGCCGATCTATCAGGCCACATCGATAGTGCAGGTCGAGCAGAAGGTACCCAGCCTGCCCGGCTTGAGCGCACTGACCCAGACCCTTGGTGCTTCCGATTCGGAGTCGACGACGGAATCCGCCTTGATCACCTCGCGCATGGTGGTGGGTGCGGCGGTGGACAAGCTCAACCTCAAGATCGAAGCGGAGCCCAAGCGCTTTCCGATTCTTGGCAGCTTCTTCGCCCGTCATTTCGCCTCCAAGAATCCAGGCAAGCTCGCGGCGCCCGCGTTTGGCATGTCGCGGTATGACTGGGGCGGGTCGAAGCTGGAGATCTTCCAGCTGGATGTTCCCGACAGCCTGCTCGACAAGCCGCTGAGAATGACGGCGGGGGAAGGCGGCTCCTACGTACTGCAGGACGACGATGGCAATGTGCTGTTGATCGGTAAGGTGGGACAGTTTTCGCAGGACCATGGCGTGGCCGCCCAGGTGTGGACCCTCGTGGCCAATCCCGGAACGCGCTTCCGCGTCATCCGCCACCGCGAACTTACGGTGATCAACAAGCTCCAGAAAGCCATCAATACCAGTGAGCTCGGCAAGGACTCCGGCATCATCCAGCTCACCTACAACAACACGAATGCGGAACTGGCCGCCGAATTTCTCAGGCAGGTTGGCGAGCTCTACGTCCGTCAGGATATCGACCGTAATTCCGCGGAAGCAGCCAGCAGTCTCAAGTTCGTGAGAGAGCAGCTGCCCAACGTCCGGCGTGACCTGGAGAAGGCGACCGCCGCACTGAACGCCTTCCAGAACCAGGCGCACTCGGTTGACGTCAGCATGCAGACGCAGAGCCTGCTGGATCAGTCGGTGTCCATCGAAACCAACATCGAACAGCTGCAGCTGCAGCAGGCACAGATGCAGCGCCAGTTCACGCCGCAGCACCCGGCCTACAAGTCGCTGATGCAACAGATCGGGCAATTGCAGGGCCAGAAGGCCGCGATCGACAAGAAGGTGAACAGCCTTCCCGATACGCAGCAGGAGCTGCTGAAGCTCAACCGTGACGTGCAGGTCACCAACGATACCTACACCGGTCTTCTCAACCAGGCGCAGCAGCTCGACATTGCCCGCGCAGGCACGGTAGGCAACGTTCGCATCATCGACAAGGCCGCCGTCGATGTGACCGACCCCATCTGGCCGAAGAAGATCCTCGTGCTGCTGGGTGGAGCCATGCTCGGTGGGCTTGTGGCGCTGGTCTACGTGTTCATGCGCGAGGCGCTGAATCGCGGCATCGAAGATCCCTCCGTGATCGAGCGCATCGGTTTGCCCGTGTACGCCACCATCCCGGTCAGCGTGCGCGAACGATCGCTGCAGGCCAGGCGGGCGCGGGGCGATGGCAGGCAACACATGCTGGTGGTGGATGCGCCCAAGGATCTCGCCACCGAAGCCTTGCGCAGCCTGAGGACGAGCCTGCACTTTGCCCGTCTGGAGGCGAAGAACAACGTGCTCATGATCTCCGGTGCCAGTCCGAACGCCGGCAAGACCTTTGTCGCGGCCAACCTCGCTGCCGTGGTAACGCAGAGCGGGCAGCGGGTACTGCTTATCGATGGCGACATGCGCATGGGCTCGCTGCACCGGGTGCTCGGTGGCAGGGCGGATGTGGGCCTGTCGGATGTCATATCGGGGCAGGCGGAGCTGAGCGATGCGGTCCGCAAGGTGGCATCGCTGGACAACCTGCACTTTCTCTCGCGGGGCAAGGTGCCGCCCAACCCCTCCGAGCTCCTGATGAACGCCCGGTTTTCGGAGCTCATCAATCACCTGAAGTCGCGCTATGACCTGGTGATCATCGATACGCCGCCGATCCTGGTGGCGACGGACGCCTCGGTCATCGGCCATCACTGCGGCACGGGTCTGCTGGTGGTGCGCTTCGGCCTCAACCAGGCGCGTGAGCTTGCCGTTGCCAAGCAGCGGTTCGAGCACGATGGCGTCGTGATCAAGGGCGCGATCTTCAACGCGGTGGAGAAACGGAGCAGTGGCTACTACTCCTATGCCTATTACGAGCTTGACGAGGCGGCCTCATGAGTGGGGCCACCCTCTGCGCGCGCAGGCTTCCCCGCTTTTCGACGCGCACCGGCGCGCGACGGTCGATTCATAGTCTGGCCGGGTGGCCTGCCGATGACGCCAACTTCGTTCCAGGGAGCCGGGCAGGCAAGGGCGGCGCCTCACGCCAGTCGGCGGCATCAGGGAACCCGTCACCGTCGTCGATAACCGCGAAGACATCGCAGAACCGGGATAAGGTCCATGAAGAATTTTGCGCTGATTGGCGCCGCAGGCTACATCGCTCCCCGTCACATGCAGGCGATCAAGGCGACAGGCAACGCGCTCCTGGCGGCTTTTGATCCCAACGATTCAGTCGGCATCATCGACAGTCACTTTCCGAACGCGGATTTCTTCACCGAGTTCGAGCGCTTCGACCGCCATGTCGACATGCGCAGACGCGCCAGGAACGGCGGCCAGATCGATTACGTGTCCATCTGCTCGCCAAACTATCTTCACGATTCACATATGCGGTTCGCCCTGCGTTCCGGCGCACACGCCATATGCGAGAAGCCCGTCGTCCTGAACCCGTGGAACATCGATGGTCTCGAGGAAATCGAGCGTGAGACCGGCAGGCGGGTGAATACCATCCTGCAGCTGCGGCTGCACCCGGCCATCGTGGCGCTGCGCGATAAGGTGGCGCGCGAGCGCAGGGACACGAAGTACGAGGTGGATCTCGCCTACGTGACATCACGCGGCCATTGGTACCTGCAGAGCTGGAAGGGTGATCCAAAGAAGTCGGGTGGCATAGCGACCAATATCGGCGTGCACTTCTTCGACATGCTGCACCATATCTTCGGCAAGCTGCAGTCCAATGTGGTCCACCTGAGTAGCGAAACCAAGGCGGCGGGCTATCTCGAGTACGAAAAAGCCCGCGTTCGCTGGTTTCTGTCGGTCGACATTGAAGACGTGCCCGCGGCGATTCGCGACGGCGGCCAACGCACCTACCGTTCGATCACCGTCGACGGCCAGGAGATCGAATTCTCCGGCGGATTCACCGATCTGCACGATCGCAGCTACGCGGAAATTCTGTCGGGCCGGGGGTTCGGCCTGGAGGCTTGCCGCACGTCCATCGAAACGGTGGCATCGATTCGCACCAGCACGCCGATATCGTTCGAGGGCGACATCCATCCGTTCCTGACAAGGAAGATCGCATGAGTCACTATCAGCATCCCTCCGCGATCGTCGACGAGGGAGCAAGGATCGGCGACGGATCCCGCATCTGGCACTTCGTGCATGTATGCGGCGGGGCACGCATCGGCCGGAACGTTTCACTGGGGCAGAACGTTTTCGTTGGCAATAAGGTGGTTATCGGCAACGACTGCAAGATCCAGAACAACGTTTCCGTCTACGACAATGTCACGCTGGAAGACGGCGTGTTCTGCGGGCCGAGCGCGGTGTTCACCAACGTCTACAACCCGCGAGCCATGGTCGAGCGCAAGCACGAGTACCGCGACACGCTGGTCAGGAAGGGCGCCACGCTGGGCGCCAATTGCACCATCATCTGTGGGGTGACCATTGGCGAGTTCGCCTTCATCGGTGCAGGCGCCGTGGTCAACCACGACGTGCCTGCCTATGCCCTGATGGTCGGGGTCCCGGCACGGCAGGTTGGCTGGATGAGCGAGTTTGGCGAACAGCTCAACCTGCCGCTGGAAGGCCATGCTGAAGAAGTCTGCGTTCATTCCGGCAAGCGTTATGTGTTGCGCGGCCGGACTCTGGAAGCTCAGGAGGCGATCGCATGATCGACTTCATCGACCTTCGACAGCAGCAAACGCTGATCAGAGACCGTATCGACGAGGGTATTGCCCGGGTGATGGCGCACGGGCAATACATACTCGGTCCCGAGGTCGCGGAGCTCGAGGACAAGCTGGCCGAATACGCCGGTGCCAGGTTTTGCATATCGGTGGCCAATGGCACCGATGCCCTGCAGATCGCCCTGATGACGCTGGGCATAGGGCCGGGTGATGAGGTGATGGTGCCGGGCTTTACCCACATTTCCACCGCGGAGGTCGTGGTGCTGTTGGGTGCGAAGCCTGTCTACGTGGACATTGATCCGTGTACTTACAATCTTGACGTCCATCAGCTTGAGGCGCTGGTGTCGCCGCGGACCAAGGCCATCATCGCCGTGTCGCTCTACGGCCAGTGCGCCGACTTCGACGCAATCCACGACGTCGCCGAAAGGCATGGCATCCACGTCATCGAGGATGCCGCACAGAGCTTTGGCGCTACCTACAAGGGGCGCAAGAGCTGCAACCTGAGCGTCATCGCCTGCACGAGCTTCTTCCCCAGCAAGCCCCTGGGTTGCTATGGCGATGGTGGCGCCATATTCACCAGCGACACCGAACTTGAACGGGTCGGGCGACAGATCGCCCGCCACGGACAGGACCGTCGCTACCACCATGCACGCATCGGCGTGAACAGCCGGCTGGACACGCTGCAGGCAGCCATCCTGCTGCTCAAGCTGGAGATACTCGACAGCGAGATGGCACGCCGTGCGGAAGTCGCGCGCCGCTACGACACGCTGCTTGGCGGATCCGACCTGGTCAGCGTGCCTTACCTTGAAGATCACAACACCAGCGCATGGGCGCAGTACACAGTGCGGGTACCCAGACGGGACGAGGTGCGCAAGCACCTCGACGCGGCGGGGGTGCCTACCGCGGTGCACTATCCGATTCCCTTGCACCGGCAGCCCGCGCTGATGGACGGCGAATGTCGCCTGGCCATGTGTGACGAAGCGGCGGCGCAGGTGCTCAGCTTGCCCATGTCCCCCTATCTGGACGCGACTCAACAAGACTTCATCGCTTCCGCGCTGCTGTCGGGCGTCGCAAGGTGACTATGCGTTCCGGGGCGGGCGTATGAAAAAGCTCATCTTTGGAAAGTGCTACTCCTTCTCCGGTACGGCGGAGCATGAGGTCTGGCTGGCCGAATGCCTGGCGCTCTATGCCGATGCGGGCCACCGCGAGGCGCAGGTGGAGGTGTGCATTTCCAAAGATGTTTCTTCCGATGCGCCACTGGCCATCAATCCCCGGTTCCACCGCAAGCTCGAGGATGGAATGCTGACGTCGTTTCCCGCCGTGGACGTCACCTGGCGGTGGGGGAAGAACGGTTGCCTGATGGTCGACGCTGTTTTCAAGATGAGGGATGGCATCAAGCATCGCGTCAAGAAGTTGTTGTCGATGGAGTACGCCACCGATGTGGAGTACTTCGAGCAGATACTCCACGAGTTCGTGCTGGTTCCGTCGACCTATTTCTTCAACGACCTGGCGCCCGTCCATGCATCCTGCATGACGGTGGATGGTGCGGCCTGCCTGCTCGCGGGCACTGGCGGTGCCGGCAAATCGGCCGCCATGCTGGCCATGAGAAGCAACGATCGCGTCGGCTTTGTTTGCGATGACATCGCCATCATGTCGGCTACGCCTTCGTCGCGCTCGGTGGTCCACGCCAACATGGCCTGGCCAAAAATCTATGGCTACGACTGTTTCGGCAATGAACTCGGTGACCTGATCCTGGAAGGGCGTGGCTGGGTGGACCGGACCCACTTCCGGGTGAAGAACTGGATCGATCCGGCGATCGTTCGCAGGAAGATCCGTCCCGACCATCTCTACCGGGAAATCGAACCCGTCGCCGCCCCAGCGTCACGCCTTTACTACGTGGTGCGCGAGGGCATCTCCGACATCAGCCTGTCGAACCTGGGTGCAGACAGCGCGGTGGAAATGACCGTGGCCGTTGTCGGCGCCGAGTACAGCATTTTCCACGATCATCTCCATTGGGAGAAATACAACGCATTAGCGACCGGGCGGACCGCCATGCTCACCATGGATGAAGTGGTGGCCAACTGGCGGGCGGTGCTGGCGGAGTGTCTCTCCCAGATCGCCTGTTTCAAGCTGAGCGTTCCATTCGACATGGACCACGCCATGTACCGGCGCCGCATGGTCGACATACTCATGGGTGAGGTGACGAACCCATGATAAGAATTGTGATCCTCACCAACGCCTATCCCTACCTGCCGGGCGAACAGTTCATCGATGACGAGATCGGCTTCTGGGCGGAGCATGCCGAGGCGCATGTGACCTTGATGCCGGCGGTCGCGCACGGCGTGCCGCGGGACATACCCGCCGGCATGGCCATCGACACCACGTTCACGTCGGGCCGGCTGCTCGGCCGGCTGGTGGCCGTGCTGGCAGCGCTGTTCGACCGCATGTTCCGCAACGAGCTGGCGCATCTGTGGCGGACCAGGAAGCTTGGTTGGCGTACGGGCTTGCGCGCCTTGCTGCACAGTTCCAAGGTCCTGCAGCAGGCCGGTCAGCTGATGCGGTACACCGAGAAGAACGGTGATATCGACGTGGCCTACTGCTACTGGAACGATACCCAGTCCTATGCGGCCATTCTCGCGAAGGCGCGGGGCAGGGTGCGGCGGGTGGTGTCCCGTGTGCACGGGGTGGACTTGTACGAGCCACGCCGGTATCGCGAATACATGCCGCTGAAACGGCAGTTCATTCGGGGATACGACCGGATATTCGTGCTGTCGTTGCATGCCGCGGCGTACATGCAGGCGACCTATGGAGCGCTCCCGGAGAAGCTCGAACTGATTCCGCTCGGCGTACCGTTCGACGACCTGCTGTCGCAACCCAGTCCTGCAGGCTGCGTCCACGTCGTCTCCGTTTCGTTTTGCCTGCCGGTGAAGCGCCTGGGGCGCATTGTCGACGGGCTGGCGATGTTTGCCCGTGACAACCCCGGGGTGGCAGTGAAGTGGACGCACGTCGGCGGTGGCCCGTTGCTCGAAGAAACCCGATCGCTGGCGCAGCGAAAGCTGGATGGCATCACCAATCTGTCTTTCGAATTTCGGGGGTATGTCCCGCACGAGCATGTCCGGCGGGTTTTTCTTGAGGTCCCGGTCGATGTCCTGGTCAATACCAGTGAATCGGAAGGTACGCCGGTGTCCATGATGGAGGCCATGAGCACCGGCGTTCCTGTGGTGGCACCGGATGTCGGTGGCATTTCCTACGTGGTATCGGACCGCTGTGGCGCCTTGATGAGTGGAAGCCCGGATGGCCGTGAAATATCGAAGGCCATTGCGAGGGTGGCCCTTGGGGAGGAGAGGGATGACTTGCGTGCGAACGCGCGACAGGTGATCGAGAAGCGGTTCGACGCATCGAGGAATTACCGCGATTTCGTCAGCAACGTGTTGAGCATGGGGGCGACCTGAATGTTACCCGTGCGCATGCCTTCCACTCGTCATGAAGGTCGCCCCGCCGGTCGACTGGGAAGCATGTCATGGTGAATATCAGGACCATCCTTGCATTCGCCATGGGGCCGGTGGCCAGTGCGGCCATAGGACTGATGACGGTGCCGGCGATTGCCTGGATTTTTTCGCCGAACGATGTGGGTCGACTGAACATGGTTCAGGTGTCGGTGTCGTTTGGCGTACTACTATTCAATCTTGGTCTTGATCGCGCCTACGTGCGCGAATATCACGAATCAAGCGATCGCGGCGCCCTGCTCAAGGCATGTTTTGCGCCCGGTCTAGCGCTGATGCTGACCGTCGTGCTGATCAGCATTCCGTTTGACGAACGCATTGCCGAGTGGCTGTTTGGCGTTGGCCACGTGGCGTACTACTGGGTACTCGTCGCTTGCGTTGTCGTGAGCTTCGTATCGCGGTTTCTGTCGCTTATTTTGCGAATGCAAGATCGTGGCATTGCCTTCTCCCTGAGCCAGATCTTGCCGAAGATCATTCTTCTCGTGGTGATGGGCGTGTTCTTTTTGCCGATATTCAAGAGATCATTCGGTGAGCTTGAGGTAGCGTATCTTCTGTCGCTGCTCTCGGTGTTGTTCATCTACAGCTGGAACACCTGGCGGGACTGGTCGCCCGCGCTGAAGGCCACCGTTTCGCGACAGCAGGTGAATCATCTGCTTGGCTATGGGGTTCCGTTGATCTTTGCCGGCGTGGCCTATTGGGGGCTGGATGCCACCAGTTCGCTCGCGCTCAGAAGCCTTTCCACGCTTCCCGAATTGGCCATCTATTCGGTGTCCATGAGTTTTGCCGGCGTCGGCGTTGTCTTTCAGACGATCTTCACTGTGCTGTGGGCACCCATGGTCTACAAATGGGTGGCCAATGGCGTGGACATGCGTCGCGTCGATGACATAGCGCATCAGGCGCTGGCCGTCGTCTGTGCCATCTGGGTACTGAGCGGCAGCCTCTCCTGGCTGACCGAGTGGGTGCTTCCGGCCCACTACGCACCCGTGAAATACCTCATGCT
Organism: Dyella japonica A8; assembly: GCF_000725385.1. Classification (NCBI taxonomy): domain Bacteria; kingdom Pseudomonadati; phylum Pseudomonadota; class Gammaproteobacteria; order Lysobacterales; family Rhodanobacteraceae; genus Dyella; species Dyella japonica. The sequence continues at coordinate 2,819,108 of NZ_CP008884.1, forward strand.
CTGCTGCATCGGACAGCCGTTGCTGTACACGCTGTCGGAGATCACTTGCGTCGGTATCGGCATCACGCGTCGATCCATGCTCTCGCTGTGGTCGACCGTCGCGGCCCTGCTGGTGAACGTGGCCGGCAGCATCCTGCTGGTGCCTTCATACGGCGCGGCCGGTGCGACGGCGGCAAACGCGGTGGCGTTCCTGGCCTTCTTCGTCGCCCGTACCGAAGCGTCGGCGCATGTGTGGCGGCCTTTTCCGCGCGCACGACTTTACGTGTTTGTCACGGCGGCGGTGGGTCTGTCCATCGCAACGCTGGCCTTCGGGCCGGGCTACCCGCTGCAGGTGCTCCTGGTGTGGGTGGCATTGCTGCCCGTGGTGGCCTGGTGCTTCCGCGCCGAATGGCTGGGGATGTACCGGTCGCTGCGTGCGGCGATCAGGTCGGAGTTCTTTTCCGTCGAGCCCGGTAGTGGGCCCGGGACGGTTTCATGAGCGCCAGGGCTGGCCTAACCGGCGGTCGCGCGCTCCGGCAGGCACCCAGAGGCCTGCGGGGCGATGCGTACCCATGCGGTGTTGCCTCGGTGCCTTGACCGGCCGGTGACCCTGCTGCCAGAACGAGGGCAAGCATGTGAGCAAGATCAATTTGTTTGTCTTTGCCGCGCACCATCTGTCCAACAACATCGCGGCACAGCGCTTCAAGGGATTGTTGAAGTACCTCGATCCGGCGAAGTACCGGGTGTTCGTCTTCGCACGCGGCACGGAGAAAGCGGTACCCGGCCCGCGGGATGTCGAGGACGGCGGCGTGGGCGTCTACGCGCTTCCAGGGCATTGCGTGGGCAGTGAATCTTCCTCGCTGACGGCCATGCCCATTCTGGCCGCTGCGTTTTTCCGCACGCTGCCGTTCCTGGTTGCACGCAGCCGGTTATCCACGGGGCAGTGGCTGGTGTCGGCGCTTTCCGAGGCGGATCGTTTGTGCCGCGAGAAGCTGGTCGCCGGTGAACGATGCATCGCTATCGGCACCTATTCGCCGGTTGATTCGCTGATCGCAGCGGCCAGCCTGTCCAACAGGCGCGGGGTGCCTTGTATCCAGGACTTCAGGGATGGCCTGGTCTTCGAATCCCTGGGGCGGCCCGGTTGGTTGCCGGGCCTGGTGCGGGGCGTCATCGAGCGGCGCGTCGTGGGTACGCGCGGGTTGATCACCTCGGTGAGCGGACCCTTGGTAGACGACTTCAAGCGTCGCTACCCGGACAAGCCCGTGGCGATTCTCCCCAATGGCTACGATCCGGCGGACTTCATCGCGCTCGATCACGATGCGGAACGAGGCAAGCAGGCAGAGGCGATGCTGGCGGCGGCTGCCCCGAAAGGGGGGCAGCTGGTCGGCCACTTCGGTCGTATCGGGGCCAGCGATGGCTCGGCATCGAAAAGCCTCGAGTACTTCGTCGATGCCATGAATGCGGACGAACACGGGGCATCGTCAGGAAGGGTGGTGATCTTCGTCGGGGAACTGACCGCCTTCGAACGCGAGGTGCTCGAGCGCGCCCGTTTTCCGGTCGTCGCCCTGGGTTCGGTCGACCGGAGCCTGGCGCTGCATCTGATGAAGCGCTGCGATCGGCTGTTGCTGCTTACGGGTTCCCGCGCCAGCTGCGCCACCGGAAAGTTGTTCGAGTATCTTGCGGTGGGCGTGGACGTCGTTTGCGTCTCCGGGATACGCAATGCCGCCACGGCCATCCTTGCCGAAACGAAGGCCGGGCAGGCCGTGCTCACCAGCCAGGGCACGCAGGGCGCCCTGCAGCTGCGCCGGGCCCTGGCGGCACCCACGGTGGTCGACCGGCGCGATATCGGCGCCTACAGCAAGATCGAGCAGGCACGGGTGCTTGACCAGTGGCTGTCCAAGGCGGTGCTGGCATGAACACCGGTGAAGGCCCCATGCCACGTCCCGCGATGCATTCGGCGTCACCGTCGCAGCTGCCGATGGCGGGCTCCTACCGGCTGACAGTGAGGCACTGCTTCCTGGCTTCGGCGTTCCTGCTGCTGGTGCTGGCGGTGGTGATACCCAACTCGCTGCCCATCCCCACCGCGATCATGATGGCGCTGACTTGCATGCTGGCCTTGCCCGGCATTCGACTGGGGCAAGGCCTCCGGAATTTGCTGACGCTGTATCTCTATAGCGTCATCGTCACCGTCATCTACCTGATTGTCGGCGGCCTGCATGATGCGCCACTGATGGGGCTGGCCCAGATTGCAGCCGTCTATATCCTTTCGCCACTGGCCTGGTTGCTTATCGCCAATGGCCTGTGCAGGTACCTCGACGTGAGTCGGCTGGTCGACTGGTTCACCCTGCTCAGCCTGCTGTGTGCACTCAGTGTGGCCGTGTTCTTCTACCTGTATCTCCGGCATGGCGCCGCCGCCGTCGCCTTCTTCTTCGAAGGGGCGAACGTCAATCTCAACGAGGGATTCTCGGGCGCCACCATGCATGTCTATGGTTCGATGATCTTTCTGTGCGGAGGCTTCTTCAGCTCGCCGGAGCTCATCAAGCACAGGCCGTTCCGCTTCGCGCTGCTGGCGATGCTGCTGATCTGCGCGATTACCTCCGGTCGCTCCGCCCTGATTCTTTCCGTGCCCACCGGTTTCGTGCTTGGCTGGATCCTTTCCTCGCGGACGGCCGGGCACGCGCGCACGTCAGTGATGACCCGTACCGTGCGCTACGGATTGCCGTTGTTGATCGCAGTTGTCGCCGTGCTCTTCCTGCTCCAGACCTACACCAAGATCAGCTTGCCGGTGGTGATCAATGCCGTGACGACGAAGGTCGCATCGGGCGGCGGCAGCGCGCGGTCGCAGATGGCCGTCTCGCTGTATCAGGGCATACTCGAAAATGGTGGCCTCGGTTCTGGCCACGGCATCGGCGTGCGATTCATCAGCGACTCGATCCACCCGTGGCGCTATGAGCTGGTCTGGCTCGCCACGCTCTTCAGGGTGGGTCTGCTGGGGACGATCATCTATGTCCTGCCGTTCTTCCTCTACGTGGCGTGGGTGGTGAAGTTGGCGCTCAGCTGCCGTCTCACCCCGCAGCACAAGTTCATGTTCAGCGGGTTTGTCTGCGCCTTCCTTGGAACCAATACGAACCCGTACATCGAGGCCTTCGCGCTGCAGTGGATGTATGTGTTTCCGCTGGTGGCCATGTTCATGGACTACCCGATGATCCTTAAGCGGATGCCCAAATGAGGCGACTAAAGGTGCTGCTGTTTTCAAAGTATTCGCGGCGCGGCCCGAGCTCCAGGCTGCGCAGCCTGCAGTACCTGCCTCTCCTGCAGGAGCATGGCATCGACGTTCGGACGCACGAGCTGTTTCCGGATGCGTACCTCGACTTGCTTTACCACGGCAAGGCGACATCCGCGCGATACCGGGGATTGTGGTACGGCGGAAAGCGGCTGCTGCAGCTGCTTCGGGAAGCGGATTTCGACCTGATCTGGCTCGAGGGTGAACTGTTTCCCTATCTTCCGATGTGGATCGAATCGGCATTGCTTCGATCAAGGCGGCCCTACGTGGTGGACTACGACGATGCGCTCTTCCATCGCTACGACATGTCGTCGAGCGCGCTGGTGAGGCGCCTGCTCGGGCGCAAGATCGACCAGGTGATGCGTGGGGCCGTTTGCGTGGTGGTCGGCAACGGGTATCTGGCGGAGCGCGCGTCGAGCGCGGGTGCCCGCCGCATCGAAATCATTCCCACGGTGGTCGACGACGACCGGTATGACGTCGCGACGCACGACGGTGCCGGGAAACCCGTGATCGGCTGGATCGGGTCACCCGCCACGGAGAGTTACGTGCTCGATTACCGCGAGCTGCTGGAAAAGGTCTGCGAACGCAACCAGGCCCGCCTCCGGCTGGTCGGAGCGCAGAAAGCCGTGGCCGGCCAGTTCGAGGTCACGCAGCCCGAGGTGGTCGAGTGGTCTGAGGATACCGAGGCCGGCGCCATCGCCGGGATGGATATCGGCATCATGCCGCTGCGCGACAGCCCGTGGGAGCGGGGCAAGTGTGGCTACAAGATCGTGCAGTACATGGCGTGCGGTTTGCCGGTGGTGGCGTCGGCGGTGGGCGCGAACGTCGACATCGTGCGACACGGTGAAAATGGTTTTCTCGCCTCGAACGACGCGGAGTGGCGGGATTACCTGCAACGACTGATCGCCGATCCGCCCTTGCGGCATCACATGGGGAGCGCGGGCCGCCGGAGCGTTGAGGAGCACTACAGCATCAGGCAGCAGGCGCCCCGGCTGGCCGCCTTGCTTCGCAGCGCAGGGGGCAGCTGATGTGCGGCATCACGGGCTTCTGGCGCATGGGGGGTGACGGTGGCGATGGCCTCCGGGGGCAGGCCGAGGCGATGTCGGCCCGGCTGCGGCATCGGGGGCCCGACGACTGCGGCGTCTGGTGTGATGAACGGGCGGGCCTCGCACTGGCCCAGCAGCGGCTTTCCGTACTGGATCTGTCGGCGGCAGGCCACCAGCCCATGCACTCGGCGTGCGGGCGCTACGTCGTCGTGTTCAATGGCGAGATCTACAACCACGTCGACCTGCGCCATCGTCTCGCCGGGGAGGGCGAGGCGGTGGCGTGGCGTGGCCATTCGGACACCGAAACCCTGCTGGCCTGCCTCGTGGCCTGGGGTGTCGAGGAGACCTTGCGGTCGTGCGTGGGCATGTTTGCCTTCGCACTCTGGGATCGCCAGCGCCGTGAGCTCACCCTGGCGCGCGATCGCATGGGCGAGAAGCCGCTGTACTACGGCTGGCAGGGTGACACCTTGCTGTTCGGTTCGGAGCTCAAGGCATTGCGCGCCCATCCTGCGTTCAATGCCGCCATCGACCGGAATGCGCTCGCCTTGTTCCTTCGCCACGATTGCGTGCCGGCACCCCACACGATCTACAACGGTATCTACAAGTTGCGCCCGGGGTATCTCCTGCGCATTGGCCCGAAGGATCGGCGCGATACACAGCAGTGGTCCTACTGGCGATACAACGACGCGGTCGCCTCCGGCTACGCCAGCCCGTTCGACGGCACGGACACCGAAGCTGCCGATGCGCTCGAAAAGCAGCTTGGCGACAGCATAAGCACGCAGCTGCTCTCCGACGTGCCGCTTGGCGCCTTTCTCAGTGGTGGCATCGACAGCAGCACCGTGGTGGCCCTGATGCAGGCGCGCAGCCATCGTGCGGTAAAGACCTTCACCATCGGTTTCGCGGAAAGCGGCTATGACGAGGCCATGCACGCGCGCGCGGTGGCCGACCATCTTGGCACGGACCATACCGAGCTCTACGTTCGCCCCGACGATGCGTTGTCGGTGATTCCAAGTCTGCCGTCGATCTTCTGCGAACCTTTCGCGGACAGCTCACAGATACCTACCTTTTTGATCAGCCAGCTGGCGCGTCGAACCGTGACGGTGGCGCTCAGTGGCGATGGTGGCGACGAGCTGTTCGGCGGCTACAACCGTTATCTTGCTGCGCGCACGACCTGGGGAAGGGTGCAGCGGCTGCCACTGTCCTCGCGGCGCGCCCTGGCGGGCGTGCTGCGCGCCGTGACGCCCGAGGCGTGGGACCACATGATGGAGCGGGCCAAGCCCTTGCTGCCGCGTCGTTGGCATCTCGCCATGGCGGGTGACAAGGCGCACAAGTTGTCCGAAGTACTGACCCTGTCGTCCGGTCAGGCGTATCTGCTCAGTCTGGCCAGCTGCTGGAAAAATCCCGAAGGCGTCGTTGCCGGTGCGTCCGAGCCGATTACCGTGCTGACCGACCCGACCTCCTGGCCCCGCACCGACGATCTGGCGCAATGGATGATGGCGATGGACGCGCAGAGCTATCTGCCTGACGACATCCTCGTCAAGGTGGACCGCTCCGCCATGGCCAACAGCCTCGAGACCCGCGTGCCCATGCTGGATCATCGCGTGGTGGAGTTCGCCCTGCGCATGCCCTTGCACCTGAAGATCCGCGACGGGCAGGGCAAGTGGATTCTCCGGCAGGTGTTGCATCGCTACGTGCCGAGGGAGCTGATCGAACGCCCGAAGATGGGCTTCGCCCTGCCGATGGACCATTGGTTGCGCGGTCCGCTGCGCGAATGGGCCGAAGCATTGCTCGATGAAAGGCGGTTGCGGGACGAGGGCTACTTCGATCCGGTGCCGATCCGCAAGACATGGGAAGAACACTTGAGCGGCCGGCGGAACTGGCAGCGCCAGTTGTGGACGGTCCTCATGTTCCAGGGATGGCTGGAGGAAAACCAGGGGGCATCGTGACAGCGATTGGTTATTTCCGTGGCCTCATCCATGGCCGATCGCTGCCTTCAAGGCCGTGCCGCAGGGCGCGCATGAGGTGCATCCATGAAAGCCGTACTCTTCGCCAACACCGACTGGTATCTCTACAACTTTCGCCGCGCGTTGGCGTTGTCCTTGCGCAGGGTTGGCTATGACGTCCTCCTGATCTCCCCGGACGGACCGTATGGCGAAAAGCTGCGTGCCCTTGGCCTGCGCTGGGAGCCGCTGCCCATGCAGCGACGCAGCCTCAACCTGCTGCGCGAGTTTGCGTTGCTCATGCATCTGTTTCGCCTGCTGCGGCGCGAACAGCCGGATGTGGTGCACGGGTTCACCATCAAGTGCGCCGTGTATGGATCGCTGGCCGCGAAAATGGCGGGCATTCCCGCTCGGGTCAACGCCGTGGCCGGCATGGGGTACGTGTTCACCAGCAGCCAGCTGAAGGCCCGTTTGCTGCGGCCGGTTGTCCGCGGACTGCTGCGGTTGGCGCTGGGTGGCGAGAGGGCGCGCCTCATCCTGCAGAACTCCGACGACGTCAAACTGTTCCGGCGGGCAGCACTGGTCGATCCAGCGCATATTCGCCTGATCAGGGGTTCCGGCGTGGACTGCGCGAAGTACGCCGGCGCCACCGCGCGCAAGGCCGGCGATGGCCGAACGCGCGTTCTACTGGCGAGCCGCCTGTTGTGGGACAAGGGCGTGGGCGAATACGTCCTGGCGTTGCGGCAGTTGCGTGCCCAGGGGTACTCGGTGCACGCGATGCTCGCGGGCACCCCGGACGCCGGCAATCCCGCCGCGATTCCCGAGGAAACCATACAAGGTTGGGTGGATGAAGGGCTGGTCACGTGGCTGGGTCATGTCGACGACATGGTCACCCTGTTCGGGGCCGTGGATATCGTGGTGTTGCCAAGCTACAGGGAGGGTTTGCCCAGGAGCCTGGTGGAGGCAGCCGCGTGTGGCTTGCCGCTGGTCACCACGGATGTACCCGGCTGCCGCGAGGTGGTGTCCGATGGCATCGATGGCCTGCTCGTGCCGGTGCAGGACGGCAAGGCGATTGCGCGGGCCATCCGCCGGCTTCTGGATGATCCCGTCCTCGCGCGCCGTCTGGGCGAAGCGGCGCGCAACAAAGCACGAACCTACTTCGACGAGCGCATCGTCATTGCGCGCACGCTGGGCGTCTATGCCGAGCTGTGCGGTCCGGGCGAGGCGGAAAAGATAAGGCGTTATGCCTGATGGCGTCGCAGTGGATGGATGCTCGTATCCCACGCCAAGCGCTCGCACCTGGCCTGCCAGGCCGCTTCCAGGGATGTCCACCCAGCACCGGATGCCTGACTTGAACACCAACGGAGCGTTGTCATGTCGTCTTTAACCAGGGTAGTGAACGTGCTGGACTTCATTCCGAAGCCCGAGCACGACGCCATTCAGAAAGGCAGGAGCACGTACGACTGCACCCGGAATATCCAGTCGGCGATCGATGCCAGTTCGCGCGTCTACATTCCTTCCGGGATCTACCCGGTCACGCAGTTGAACCTGAAGTCGAATTTCGAAATGTACGGCGACGGCGAAACCAGCGAGCTAAAGGCGCTGGATGATTCGCTGCCCTGCGAGTTCATGCTCGTTACCTACGTGCGGGACGGCGGAACAAGCAACCCGGCCGACAACATGCGGAACATCCTTCTGCATGACCTGATGCTCAATGGACGCGTCGATGAGTTCGGCTACGCCCAGTATTACTACCTCCTCGCCGTCAACGCGACGTCGGACCTGACGGTCGAGCGGATGGTGTTCCGTGGGTTTCGTGGTGACGGCATGTACGTCGGCTCTGGCACGCTGAAGTCGACCGAGCGCCACAACCAGCGCGTATTGGTCCGCGGTTGCACGTTCGACGGCGTGGTGAAGGACAACCGGAACGGGCTCTCCATCATCGACTGCGACCACCTGATCGTCGACAGCTGCGTCTTCAAGAACATCGGTAATGCCAAGCTGTCGCATTCCGTCGGCGGCATCGACTTCGAGCCCGACCACGACTGGAGCGTCTACCGCAATATCCTCATCACCCGCTGCAAGTTCATCGACATCAGCAGCACCAACACCGCCGGCATCACCTTCTTCAATGGCCACCAGAAGAACGACAACATCCACGACTGGGTCGTATCCGATTGCCAGTTCGAGAACTGCTATTGGGGTATCGACACCTCGGCGAAGCCAAAGACCATCGACAGCGCGCCCGACTACCTCACGGTACTGAATTGCCGCTTCACCAATTCGGTGCGCTGGGATATCTCGTTGGGTGGCCTGAGCCAGGCGCAGGTGAGCGGCTGCGTCTTCGAGCGGGATCCGGGCTCCGGGCCAGGCGGTGATGCCATCCGCCTGGGCGCCATTGCATCCAAGACCAGCCGCAATGCGATCAAGCCGGTCATCACGGGCAACCAGTTCACCGGTATCCGTCCGCAGATGGGCGCCATTGGCGTGCTCGGCACGACGGGGCTGGTGTGTGCGGGCAATGTCTTCGTCGACATCTATGGCTCCTGCATCAACTTCTCGCAGGACGAATCCCCCGATGACGGGCGAAAGATCGAGCAGGTCGTCATATCGGGCAACATCGCCCGACTGAGCACGGTGGCCATGGCGAAGGCCGTGCCGATGTCGTTCCTCAGCACCAGCGTGCAGATGCGAATCACGCGGGGCGACCTGTCGCTCGATCGCTCCTACGAATACAGCAATGATGTCCGCGGCGGGGTGAGGAAGGTTGCCGATGCGGCGGTGATCAAGTTTCTCGGACCCGGCGCACCGACGTGATCCAACGGGGCGGCATGCCGCCCCGTTGGATTGGGCCGATGAGGGCCGTTGCGCGCGGATGAACTACTGCCGACCGGCCACCATGGGCGAGCGGGCGCTGTTGAGCGAACCGCTTGCGGTGGATGGCAGGGGCCGGGGAATGCTCTTGAGCGGGATGACGTCGGCCTGCTTCTTCTGGGCCGCCTCCTGACGGAACCAGGCAATGGTGGCCGTCAGGCCGTAGGCGAACATGATGACGATGAAGGCGGCGAGGTGAAGGCCGGACGAGGCGGTAAGGTGCCGCAGGGCAGCGCCGACACAGGCGAACGAAGCCGCGATGGCGATAAGCGAGAGCAGCGTGGCGCGATGACTCAGGCCCGCTCGTAGCAGGATATGGTGAACGTGGCCGCGGTCGGGCTTGAAGGGCGATTTTCCCTGGCTCATGCGGCGGCACATTACCGCGAGCGTGTCCGATACCGGCAGGCCGACGCACCACAGGACGTCGACAGGAGACAGATGCGCTTGCGGCGCCTGACTCATATGGATCAGCGTCCACGCAAGCAGATAGCCGATGAGCATGCTTCCGGCGTCGCCGAGGAATATCTTGTTTCCAAGCATGCCGAGGTTGGCCATCAGATAGGGCACCGAGGCCGTGCCGAGCAGGATCAGCAGGATGAGCGACCCCCGCAGGTTGTCCGCCCCCGAGTACAGCGCGATGGCCGCGATGGAAACCAGTTCCAGGCTGCCGGCCAGGCCATCGATGCCATCCATCATGTTGAAGGCATTGACCAGGCCGATGATGGCGAGAATGGTCAGGGGTGGACCCAGCCATTCGAGGTTGATCTCGTGGCCGAACAGGTTGCCCAGCGTATGTATGTAAACGCCTGATACCGCGATGACCGCGATGACGGCGATGGCCTGCACGAACAGTCGGCCGCGGACGCTCAGGTCGAAGCGATCATCCAGCGCGCCGATCAGCGTGAGCAGGAATGCCGTGCTGATGATGGATTTCTCGAACCAGTGGAATTGCCCGTAACAGGCGGCGCCCACCGTGACGCCCATGAAGATGGCGAGCCCGCCTACCAGCGGCACATGCCCGACATGTTGCTTGCGCTTGCTAGGGTGGTCCACCAGGCCGAACAAGATGGCATAGCGCCGTAACACCACGATGGCGATCGTCGAAGTACACGTTGCAAGCAGGCAATCAACAAGGATGCGAGGCTCCTGCACGGCATGTCCCTCCCGCAGGTGTTGCATGAGCCCCCTGATTCGCACGGCCTCGCCCACGTCATCTCGGGCGGTGTATGAGGTCGCTCTTTGCTTCCTTACGCTGCGTGGCCAGCATGAAGCGGATGATGTTGCTCATCTGGCCAGTGGTGATGGAGCGCGTGCTCGTCGCGCTCACCTGGAACCTAGCATCATTTGATGAAGTCTTTGTTGCGTAACCGGCGATTCATTCAGCGCTCCGTTGTTCAGGTGGTTGATCTGTCAAACGCGGCTTCTGCCGTGCATCGTCTTCGATGCTTGACGCCGACCATCTCAGGCGAAAGTGAGCGTCTTGCTGGTCGCTGCGAAACCGTCAACATGTGTGAACTACATCAGTGCGTCGCGCTGTAGTTGGCGGCGGCTGCGCTGGTCACCAGGCTCGCAGAGGGGAGAATCTGGCTGATGACGCGGTTCCAGCGGGTGATGCCTGCGGCGCCCACGAACACCACGTCGCCCGGTCGGACCATGAACTGGTCGCCCAGCGCAAACGCAGTTGGCGAACGCGCATCAAGCTGGAACACCTTGGGCGGTGTGTTCTCGAGGTTCTTCGCACCGCGAATCACGTAGACCTCCTTGCCATCGGACGTGGCGGGATTGAGGCCACCCGCGCGGCCAAGCGCCTGAGTCAGTGAAAGACTGGCGACGGTGCGGAAGCCGACAGGCGCGGGGCGAACCACTTCGCCCACCACGTACACTTCCTTGGTGTCGTTATAGGGAAGGAACAGGCGGTCTCCCGGTTTCAGATAGATGTCGTTGGGGATGTTCGGCAGGTCGCCGAAGCTCGACAGGTCGATGTGATAGTCGTGTCCATCGCGGCTGAGTATCAGGTCGGACAGGTTGGCCTGGTCGGCATTGATGGTTGCGAAGCCGATGGCCTGGCCAAGCGTGAGCGGAACAGCGGTGATCGTCTGGGGGTCGGTCTTCATGAAGGCCCCCTGGAACAGCACATGCTGGCTGTTGAAGCCGACGACATTGACGTCGACCTGTGGCTTCTCGATGTACTTCGCGAGCTTGGACGTAAGGGCCTGGCGCAGTTCTTCGATGGTCATCCCCTCGACCTTGGTGGAGCCCAGGTAGGGGTAGTAGAGCGTGCCGTCGGAGCGGACCAGTCGTCCGTTGGCCGCTGTTTGTTGTTGCACGCCAGCGGGCGATGTCAGTTCGGGATGATCCCAGACGGTGATGTAGAGCTGATCACCGGGGCCGATGCGATAAGGCTCCGGTTTGTACGAGAGAAGTTCCTGCGGCACCGCCGCGTTCAGCTTTGCCGGCTGGCTGGCCGAGAGCAGCTGCGGGGTGATGTCCACCAACTCGATCTCGCTGCTGTCCTTGGGAGTGCCGCGAACGACTCCATCACTGGACATGCGTTGCCCAGGTGCCCAGACGCATCCATGTATCAGCAATGCATTGCCAAGGATAAGCAAGGCGAATTTTGTTTTCACGGTCTGTGAACTCCTCTTTGAAAAGGAAAACCGGGGGAGGCCCCCTCATCGCCAGAGCGGATGAAGAGGTCGCCGGACCACAAGTCCGTTGTGTTTTGAGTCTTGCCTAAAGCCCGATGCCGGCGTCGCCGCAAAACGTGATCATCACCTTCGTGAACGAGCTTTCCATGTGTTGCATTTCGGAGCGTCGACGCGTTAGCAGCACGAAAAGTGGTTGTGGAGAAATGACACACTTCTCGTGAACAGCGGCTCAACCGCGGAGTGATGTCGATGAATATCCATCATGATGGGGGCGAGCGGATAGCTGCTGTTCATTCGATGTGGATGACGTGTGCATTCAATGAATCTGAGTGAAACGTTGCTCGTCATGATGTATTGGACCAGCGCTGCAATTTCCTAGACTCCGGTGTGTACGTTGCTTGCTGTGTTGGCTCCATCACAGGCACGCCGCTGTGTTTGCTGTCGACAGACTGTCATTGCGACATGGCGCGGGCATGGCGAATGCATGGTGGCAGCGTTGTTGCACATCGCGACGCGGTCACGGATGACTTGCAGCTTGTCGGCAACCGCGGTGGCCGCGTGCCGGGCGATCGTTTGAAGCGCCAGATGGCTGTTCAAGCGTGGATGTCGCTCACAGGAAGACTAGGTAGCCGCCCATGCGATACACCGGCCGGCGCCCAGCGGGTTGTCCAGGACAGGGCAGTGGTCCGTGTCGGTGGTCTGCTTGATGGGGCGAGGAGAAGGCATGAAGGTACTTGTCTGCGGCGGTGCGGGTTATATCGGAAGTCACACCTGCGTGACGCTGCTTGAGCGCGGCTACGACGTGCTTATCTTCGACAGCCTCGTCAACAGCTCCGAATTGACCGTGGAGCGCATCAGTACACTGGGCGGGGCGAAGGCACGTTTCGTGCGTGGCGATATTCGTGATCGTGACGCGTTGGATGCGGTGATGTCGGTCGGTATCGATGCAGTGTTTCATTTCGCCGGTCTGAAAACGGTGGGCGAGAGCTACGAGAATCCGCTGACTTACTTTGAAAACAACATCGCCGGTACGATCACCTTGCTGCAGGCGATGCAGGCCGCCGGCGTGAAGAAGCTGGTGTTCAGTTCATCGGCGACGGTCTACGGCGATCCCGAACGGATGCCGATTGCCGAGGACGCTGCGCTGCGGGTAAAGAATCCCTACGGCCGCACCAAGCTGGTCATGGAGCAGCTGATCGGGGAGCTGTGTGATGCGGACCCGGCGTTCAGTGCCATCCTGCTGCGCTATTTCAACCCCGCCGGCGCGCATCCCAGCGGCCACCTTGGCGAAGACCCGGGCGGCACGCCCAGTAATCTCGTGCCGTACGTGGCGCAGGTGGCCGCAGGGCTGCATGATCACCTGAGCATATTCGGGCACGACTACCCGACCCACGATGGCACCGGCGTGCGCGACTACATCCATGTGATGGATCTGGCGGATGCGCATGTAAAGGCACTTGGCATCATGGATCACGGCGGCTGCATGGCCATGAACCTCGGGACAGGACGTGGCTACAGCGTGCTCGATGTGGTGGAGGCATTCGAGCATGCGTCGGGTCGCCCGGTGCCCTATCAGTTCGTGGAACGCCGCGCAGGTGATGTCGCGGAAGCGTGGGCAGACCCGTCGCTGGCGGAACGAACGCTTGGCTGGCGCGCCAGGTTTGGATTGCCGCGCATGTGCGAAGACGCATGGCGCTGGCAATCGGCGCATCCATACGGCTACCGGTAGCGCTGCCGAGGGCAACAGACGCGACGCATTGCGCTATCAGCGATCACCGCGGCGGAAGCGCCAGACGTCACCTGGACGGGGCAGGCGTCGACGCGTTGGCCGTCCCGGAGTCGAGCCTGTCGGGGAGATTGAAGACGTCATGGCCAAAGGTGCGCAGGCCCGGGTGAGCGGCATAGCCGAGAAAACCGAGGCCAAACCACTGCTCGAGGCTGCGCAGCGTCGAGTAGTGGTTGTACGGCGTGCTCGATACGGTTCCGGGCTTGATGGACGGCGAGATCAACACGGCGCCGATGCGGCCGCCGCCGGGACCATATTTGCCCGGCGCGGGCCCGCCAGGCAGCGCAAGCTCGCCGCAGCACGCGTTCGCATCGGTGCCCTCGTCGAACGTCACGATGATCATTCCGTCTTGCCTGAAGGCGGGCGATGTCATGATGCGTGGAACCCATGCCTTGAGAAACGCATCCGCCGAGATCAGGCCGCCTTTCTCTCCGTTCAGGCATGGGGCATCGTGGCCGTCATGGCAGAGATCGGGTGTGATGAAGGAGAGGTTGGGCGTGGTGTGCACTTGCTTCAGATCAACGGCGAGATCCTTGAGCGGTACGACGTGCTGATCGCAATAGGCACGGTCGTCGATGATCGAGTGGAAGTAGATGAACGGGTTGTGCTTGTCCGCATAGCGGTCACCGATGGTTTCCTGATTGGTGCTGTCGCGCGTACCGGGGGCGACGTGCCCACAGCGCGTCGGTTCGCGCGAGGGCGTGCTTCCCATGCCCTCCATGTATCCCTTCCAGGCAAAGCCTGCGTCATGCAGCTGGTCGGCGACTGTCTTCACTGATGCCGGGTAGATGCATCCCTGGCCAGCAAGTTGGCCATTGCCATCGGGTTTGCCGTCGGTTGCAGCGAAGTCCACAAAGTCGGGACAGTCTTCCTGTGTCGCGGCGTTGGGTGCCTGGCCGCTGATCAGTGCCACGTAATTGCCCAGGCTGTTATGGCCTATGCCGTAGTAATGGGTCAGCAGGGCGCCGCGCTGCACCAGGTCGTGCGCAAGATAGGGCGCGAGTGTCTTTGGCCCGAAGGTGAATTCATAGGCTTCGTTTTCGAGCACGATGATGAACACGTGCCGGATGGGCGTGGTCGCCGGGGCGGCCTGCGCAGAAGCGGGGTTGCCCAAGCCCGCGGAGGCGACGAAGAACAGCAGGAGCGCAAGCAAAGGATTCAGGTGGCTGGACGATGACGTCCATCGAGGCAGGGTCATGGATACATCCCGCAGGCCATCGGCCTGTCGTCATGCACTGATGCGCAAGCTGTTGTGTACCGCGCATGGCTGGCGACTATCAGGGCGGATGCCGGTTCAAACCGGGGCAATGATGCACCTTGTTACCTTGGCAAGGCTGACGCTGCTCTTAACTACGGCAGCCAGGTGTGACGTCCGGTCAGGCTGTCCCTGCTGAGATGCCAAGCGTCATCAGCGGGTTTTCGGGCCTCGTTCGACCCTCTGAACGTACCTACTGCATCGGACAGGCGAGGCCTGCCTGTTCACACCGAAACTATTTCTTTTCAGCAAGCAGACGCCACGTTCACGCAAGGCGAGTGCGGTATCAACGGCAGGCCCGGCATTGTGGGATGGCCTGGACAGGGTCACCCACGGGCCCGATGTCTCATGCGGTCCAGCTTTTGGGCGTACGCTTAGGGGCCTCACCGCCAGGAGGGTCGAGCCATGTTCCGCCGTACCTGCAAGTCGCTGGTCCTGCTTCCCGCCCTGTTCCTGTTTGCCGCTGCCGCTTGCGCCGCCGACACGAAGACGGCGGCACCGGAGATGTCGCTGCAACAGGCCGCCAGCGGCAGTTGGCGTTCCGACGCCAACAAGGCGCGCGATGTCTACCGGCACCCCGTGGAAACCCTGCAGTTCTTCGGCATCCAGCCTGGCATGACGGTGATCGAGCTGTCGCCGGGAGGTGGTTGGTATACCGAGATACTGGCGCCTTATCTCGCCGCGCACGGCCAGCTCATCGAGGCGGCGCCGCCAAAGGCCGAGAAGTTCAACAACAAGCTCAAGAGCAACCCGGCTGTCTTCGGCCATGTCGCCAAGGTCATTCCGTTTGCGCCGCCCGAGCAGGTGAATCTCGGCCCCGCCCAGTCGGCAGACATGGTGCTGACCTTCCGCAATACGCACGACTGGCTGATCAACAGCCCGGACACGCTCGCCGCCGTATTCAAGTCCGCTTATGACGTGCTCAAGCCCGGCGGCGTCCTCGGCATCGAGGAACACCGCGCCAAACCGTTCGCGGAAGGCCAGGCCACGGCCGGCGCGCTGCATCGTATTTCCGAGGACTACATGATCGCGCAGGCGATCAAGGCGGGTTTCAGGCTTGCCGACGTCTCGGAAATCAATGCCAACCCGAATGACCCGGAAGACATCAACGTGCATCGCCTGCCGCCGGATCTCTCGGGCCCGGAAGAGGAGCACGCCAGGATGAAGGCCATCGGCGAGTCCGACCGGATGACGCTGAAGTTCGTCAAGCCATAACCTGCGTTCCCTCCATTCGGCATGTCGTGAAAGCGCGCGGCAACAAGCCGCGCGTTTTTACTCGCCGCTTATGATGTACGCGTCAGCGCCCGGCGAAAACGACCGCGGGCGAGAGCTTCAACACGGGGCGCACGCTAAGCAACGCCGCGGCCAGGCTCACCAGCGACACCATGATGATGCCGAAAAGGGGCGTGAACCACATCATGCGGAAGGGGTAGTCGAGCCCGTTGAGTGCCTTGCCGGCGATGCTGCATAAACCGAGGCCGAGCCCGGTACCCAGCAGGGCGCACACGCCCGCCTGGGCGAACAGCATGTGCACCAGTTGCCTTGACGTGGCGCCCATGGCGCCGAGCACGGCGTACTGCTTGAGATTCTCGCTGGTGAAGATGTAGAGCATCACGCCGGTGACGCCGAAGCCGACGATCATCGCCAGGATCAACATGGTGGCGACATCACCGACATCCTCGGAGTTGAACAGAAACCAGTAGACCGTGTCGGTCTTGAAATCCGAGGCCGTGCGGGCCCGCAGGCCCGTGCGTGCCTCGATGCGCCTGGCCAGCAGGCCTGGGTCAGTCCCAGGCGCCGCGCTCGCCAGCACGAAGGTCAGGTGGTGGCGTTCGGAGGGGAGGAAGCGGCTGGCATTCGCTACCGTGGTATAGAGCAATGGCCGGGCAGGGTAGCGTGGAAGCGCCTGCACGTTGTCCACCACCAGCGCGCGGCGATCATTGATCTGCAGGGTGTCGCCGCCGCGCAGCTCCCGAATGGGCACATTGAGGTGCGGCCGGCCATAGGGCCATTGGTCTTTCTTCCGCAAGGGCGTGTTGAGCTTGTCGTCGGTGCCGCCCGCGCTGACGAGCACGCCATCGGGCGTATGCAGCAAGGCGCTGGTGGCGCCGTTGCCCATGTTGGGCAGGCCGGCGAGCGTGGCGTCATCCACGCCGATAACCTGGTACGGCTGGAAGCTTCCATTGGGAAAATGGATGTCCGTGGTGCCGAGCGCCATGGGCACTGCGGCACGAACGCCCTCCACGCTGCGCACGCGATACAGCGCGGAATCTGCCATGTTGATGGTCTGTTCCACCGACTCCACGGCCGGGTCCATGACCCACACGTCGGCATAGGGATGCTCTGCGACCAGGGCGAAGCCCCAGGTCATGAAGCCGCAGAAATAGCACAGCGCAAAAGTCACCAGGAACGACGTGAAGGTGATGCCGAAGATTAATCCGGCATATTTGGCGCGATCACCCAGCAACATGCGGATGGCAAGGCGGAACATCAGTGGCGCTCCCCGTTCCAGCCGCCGCCAAGCGCCTTGTAAAGCGCAATGAGATTCGTGCGCTGCGTCATCCTGCTCTGTTCCATGGCACCCTCCGACTGCAGCACCCGCTGTTGCTGGTCGAGCACGGCGCGAAAGTCCGTCATGCCTCCCTTGTAGAGCGCGCGCGCATGATCCAGTGCACGCAGGCTGGCCGCGTGGGAGGCCAGCAGCGCCTGTTGCCTGTGTTGTTCCTCCTGGCTGGCGGCGAGTGCATCCTCAACCTCCTGCAGGGCGGTAAGGATGGATTGGCGATAAGCGATCAACGCCTGCTGGGCCTGCTCGTCCCTTACGTGGATCATGGCCTTGACCTGGCCATGCCGGAATACCGGCCAGCTGAAAGCGGGGCCGACGGACCAGAGCGTGCTTTGCCGATTGAAGAAATCACTGGTGGTGAAACTGGCCAGGCCCAGCGAGGCGTTCAGCGAGAACTGTGGATAGAGTTCGGCGGTCGCTTCGCCGATGCGGGCGCTCGCTGCCGCAACCTGTCGCTCGGCAAGTTGAAGATCGGGTCGTCGACGCAGCAGGTCCGAAGGCAGGCCGGCATCGGGCAGGGTTGGCATGGGCCCTTCGTCGCGCGGCTCGGCCAGTTCGCCGGCGAGATCAACAGGCGATGCGCCAAGCAACACGGCCAATCGGTGCATGGCCTGCCTGGCCTGCACTTCCCACGGCGAAACGGCCGCGTCGGCATCGCGCAGTTGCGCTTCGGCCTGCGCCACTTCCAGGTCGGTCGCCATGCCACCGGTGTAGCGGGCCCGGGCGAGGGACAGGGCGTCGCGTTGCAGGTCGCTGCCGCGCTGGGCCAGCACGCGCTGCGCCTGGGCACCGCGAAGCGCCATGTAGTTGCGAGCCACCTCAGCCATCAATGACAACTGCACGGCCTCACGGTCAAAGGCGGCACCCTCGGCATCTGCCCTGGCCGCCTCGATGCCTCGCCGCGTGCCACCGAACAGGTCCAGCTCCCAACTGGCGTCAAACCCGGCCTGGAACAGATTCTCCAGGCCCTCTCCGTTGCCCAGGTCGCCGCCCTGTCCAAACGGTGATACGCCCGGCGCGTGCTTGCTCTGACTGCCGCGCTGGGCCGAGCCACGCGCATCCACACGGGGCCACTCCGCCGCAGAATCGGCGGCCGCCAACGCACGCGCTTCCCTGAGTCGCGAATCAGCGAGCTGCAGGCCGGGATTGGCGCTGAGCGCACGCTCGATCAGCGCATCCAGCTCGGGGTCGCCGAAAGCGGACCACCATGTTGCAGAGACGGGTGCGTGCGAACCCGCCTGCGGGGCGGCTTCGCTCCATTGCGTGGGCAACGGTTCGGACGGTCGCTGGTAATCCGGACCTACCGTGCAACCGGCCAGCATCACGGCGATCGCCGTCGCAACCAGCGCACGCGGGGCGGGCAGCCGACCGATCACTGACCCGCCCCCGCGCTGTTGCTCGTGGATGTGGCAGGCGCCTCGATATAGACGTCCATCCATTGACCCACGTAGATGGGCATCCTGGCGGGATCAAAGCTGTAGACGACCTGCAATACGCGTGAGTCGACCCGCTCCGTGCTGTCGCCGGTAACCACGGCACGGGGAATAATGGTGGGCTCGATACGCTCGAAGCGCAGTGGAATGCTGAGGCGCGCGTTGCCGCGGAAGAAGGCGGTCGCCCTGGCGCCGGCCTGTACGCGCCAGGCGTCGTTCTGGTCAATGTTCGCGCGCACCCACAGACGGCGATCGTCACCCAGCAACATCAGTGGCGTGTTTCCGGCACCCGGCACGGACTCGCCGGGGTGAATGTTGATCTGCAGCACCTTGCCGGCCACCGGCGCGCGCACAGTGCGCAACTCCAACTCCTTGCGAAGGCGATCGACCTCGGCCTGCGCGCTCGCGACGGCGGCGGATGCCATTGCGACATGGGCGCGGCGATTCTTCATTTCCTCCGTACTGACAGCCCGTGGATCGGGCACCTGCTCGGCTACCTTCAGTTGTCCGGCAGCCTGCTCGGCGGCGGCCCTGGCCTCCTGCATCCTGGCTGCCGCCGGCATGAGCTGCGCCTCGAGGTCGCGCTTGTCCAACTGGAACAGGGGCGCACCCGCGTCCACGCGCTGGCCCCAGGTCACCGCGATGGCCGTGACGATGCCGCTGACCGGGGAACCGATGGCGATGTTCTCCGCCTGCGACTCCACCACGCCCGGGCCGGCGACATACGCGGCATACGGAATGGCGGGGAAGTTCGCGGGTGCGGTCACGGCGGGGGCGTGGCCCTGGTCGTCGAAGACGATCAACGCCACCGTTATGCCGACGCCCAGCACGGCCAGTGCGGGGATGAGGTAACTAGCTTTCATGAAAACCCTCGGGTGAAGCCTTGCTCATGTCGACGATGCGACCGTCATCCATGTGCGCAATACGGTCGGCGAACGAAAGAATGCGGGTGTCGTGCGTCACGATGATCAGGGCGCGTTCCTCTTCCCTGGCCAGTTCACGCAGCAGCTGGATCACCGCGTGTCCCGTGGCGTGGTCAAGGCTGCTGGTGGGCTCGTCGCACAGGATGATGTCGGGACCATGCACGAGTGCCCTCGCGATGGCGATGCGCTGCTGCTGTCCGCCACTAAGTTTCAGTGGCGGTAGATGGGCGCGATCGGCCAGGCCGACGCGTTCAAGCAACTGGCGTGCCCTGGCTTCGGTTTGCTGGCGTGGCGTGCCCTGGATGAGCAAGGGAACCGCCACGTTGTCCAGCGCCGATAGCGCCGGCAGCAGGTTGAACGCCTGGAACACGAAACCGATATGACGACCGCGGAAAACGGCGCGGTCCTGCCGTTTCATCTGCTGCATGTTCTCGCCAAGAATCTGGCACTCGCCGGTGTCCGGGTCGAGCAGGGCAGCGAGAATCGAGATCAGGCTGGTCTTGCCGCATCCCGAGGGCCCGACCAGCATCAGCAACTCACCCTTGTGTACCTCAAGATCCACGCCGCGCAGCGCCGGCACGCTGGCATCGCCCGTTCCATAGGATTTGTGGACGTTCCTGCAGCGAACAGCGAGATGAGACGGCCAGGTCATGCGTGTCGAGGGGTGTCCGAAAGCAACCCCAAGCTTGAACGCGGAGACTTAGCTGAGCATTAGAACTCTCGCCGTGCGTGTGCGACTTGTCCACAACCGCATCGCGCCCCCTACAATGGGTCATGCGCATACTGGTGGTTGAAGACGACGCGATGATCGCCGACGCGGTGCTGCAGGCACTGCGCGATGCCGCGTACGCGGCCGACCGCGTCGGGGATGGTCAGTCGGCGATGGCCGCGTTATCCGGGCACAACTACGACGCGGTGCTGCTGGACCTTGGCCTCCCTCGCAAGGACGGCATGGACGTGCTGCGTCATATCCGCGAGGCCGGAGACGCAGTTCCCGTGCTGGTGATGACGGCGCGTGATGCCGTCGCCGAACGCATCGCCACGCTGGACCTGGGCGCTGACGACTACCTCGTCAAGCCGTTCGACGTGAACGAGCTGCTCGCTCGCCTGCGTGCCGTGGGGCGCCGCCTCGCGGGGCAGGCCACCAGTGAGTTGGTGCATGGCGCGCTCTCGCTCAATCCGGGCACGCATCGCGCGCGCTTCGGCGAGACCGAATGCGAGTTGTCGGCGCGCGAATTCGCGTTGCTGCAGGCGCTGGTGCTGCGTCGTGGCGCCATCGTCTCGCGCGAGAATCTGGAAACGGCGATCTACGGCTGGAACGAGGAAGTGGAGAGCAATGCCGTGGAATTTCTCATCCACCGTGCGCGCAGAAAACTGGGCGTATCGGTGATTCGCAACGTGCGAGGCGTCGGATGGACACTGGGCAACCCGCCAACACGCGATCCCTGAGGATCCAGCTTTCGCTGTGGATGGCGGCGGCTATCCTGGTGGTGGGCAGCGTCGCGGGTATCGCGTCGTTCTACTTCGCGTTTGACGAGGCCCACAGCCTGCAGGACGAAACCCTGCGGCAGGTCAGCCGCATCATCACCCGCATGCCGCCAGAGCTGGTCGATCCATGGGGTGTGTTGGGGGAGGACGCCGCCTCGCCCGAATCCGTGGTCGTCGTCCGCCTTGGTAATAGCAATACACACGGCGCCTGCGGAGCACCGCAAGGTATCGCGCTGCCTTGTGACCTGCACGATGGCTTTCACACGCTGCCCCTGGGCGGCGCCCGTTGGCGTGTGCTCGTGGCCTCCAATACAACAGGGCGGCGTCTTGCCATTGCCCAGCCGACATCCCTGCGCGACGAGATTGCCCGGGACGGCTCGCTGCGCATCGTGATGCTGATGTTTTGCCTGCTGGCCGCTCTTGTTCCGCTGATGGCGTTGATCGTTCGCCGCATGTTGTCGCCGGTGGCACGGCTGGCCGAGCGACTCGACAACACCGGCGACCATGTCATCGACGCGCTGCCAGAGAACGATATTCCTTCCGAAGTCGCGCCCTTCGTCCGCTCGATCAACCGCCTGCTTGCCAGATTGCGGGATTCCATGGCACAGCAGCGCCGTTTCGTGGCCGATGCGGCCCATGAACTGCGTTCACCGCTCGCTGCGCTCAATCTGCAGATGCAAAACCTTGGCAGGGCGGACCTTCCCCCCGATACGCAGGCGCGGCTGGAGTCCGTGAGGGCAGGCCTTTCCCGCAGCACACACCTGATCGGTCAGCTGTTGTCGCTGGCACGCCTCCAGCACGATGCGCAGCCCACGCCTGAACTAACCTCCCTGCGGGAGGTGGTGGGGCAGGTGGTGAACGAGGCGGATGCCTATGCCGTGAGCAAGCACATCGACCTGGGCGTGGAAAGGCTCGATGCCGTGGAACTCGTCATCGACCGGCAGGCGCTGCATGCCGCCTTGCGCAACCTGGTCGACAACGCCATCCGCTATACGCCACCTGGCGGCCGGGTGGATATACGCGTCCAGCGCTCGGATGCGTGGCTGCGCATCGAGGTCGAAGACAACGGACCAGGCATTCCGCCGGAAGACCTGGCGCGGGTGTGTGAGCCGTTCTTTCGCGGGCAGGGCTCCGGTGAAACCGGCAGCGGCCTCGGCTTGGCCATTGTCCAGAACGCGGCGCGCAGCATGCGAGGGGAGTTGACGCTGGCCTCCACCAGCCACGGTCTGGTGGCCGGCCTGCGTGTTCCCGTGCCCCAGGGCTGACATTCCGGATGTGGTGAAGGTTTCGCTGCCGCTGGCACGTTCCTTGAATCTCCTTTGCCCAGAGAACCACCACGTCATCCCCGCATCAAGTTCCACGCCTGATCGGCGTCGCCATCCAGGGCGGCGATGGGAGGGGCTATGCGTTACTCAGCGGCTGCTGCAATGGAAATGAATTTCACCCTTGTCGACGAGCTTGGCGAACCTGTCGAGGTGTTCTGCGAGGTGTTCGAGCGCGGCGAGGCGGTGTACTGGCGCGCGTGGCTGTATGGGTTTGCCACGCTGCTGGAAACGCTGGAAGGTCGTGCCGCGCACGAATCGATCATTCCGGGGCAGATCCAGGCGGAGATCATGGTGCGCGGCATTCGCGCGCATGCTGACCCGGAAGGGCAATAACTGACACTACGCACCGTGACCAGCGGTTGCTGTCGCTGGTCACGCATGCGGGCATGCAAGGCACGAGTCGGTTCGTGACTCCGGGCAAGGCCCGGCCTGCGCAGGTGAGGACTGTTCCCGCCGTCATGGCCGTGGGAGCACGCCATTGTTCACCCCCGCAACACCGGACATCCGCAACGCTCATTCCCCGTGATGCCCTGTGATGGCATGCCGTTTCGTGCCCGGTGGCCGGTCGCTTGCGGCGTCAGGGCGGGAATGGATGTTGCCGGGCGCAGGCCCCGCTGCGCGTCGTGTTGAAATACTCCTGGGGAGTATGCAAGATATATTCCTACCCAGTACCTGGCGAGGCCCGCCATGCCGCACACCGCCGAAGAGAAGAAACGCGTCCTTGCCCGTGTCCGCCGGGTGCGGGGCCAACTTGATGCGCTGGAGCTGGCGCTGGAGAAGGGGGCGGAATGCGGGCCCATCCTCCAGCAGATTGCCGCCGTGCGAGGGGCCATCAACGGGCTGATGGCCGGCGTGCTGGAGAGCCACCTGCGCGAGGAGTTCTCGCACCTGGCGCAAGCTAACGGCACGCCGGACAAGTCCATCGACGAGGTGGTGTCCCTGGTGCGCTCCTATCTTCGTTAACCACGTTCGCCGGCTGCCGTGCCGGCGGCCGATCCTTCTTTGTTGCCTCAGGAAAGAACCGTCATGAAATCACGCGCCGCTGTTGCCTTCGGGCCGGGCAAGCCCCTGGAAATCGTCGAGATCGATGTCGCGCCGCCGCGCAAGGGCGAGGTGCTGGTGAAGATCACGCACACCGGCGTGTGCCATACCGATGCGTTCACGCTGTCCGGCGATGATCCGGAAGGTGTGTTCCCGGCGGTGCTTGGCCACGAAGGCGCGGGCATTGTGGTGGAAGTGGGTGAGGGCGTGACCAGCGTGAAGCCGGGCGACCACGTGATTCCGCTGTACACCGCCGAGTGCGGCGAATGCCTGTTCTGCAAGAGCGGCAAGACCAATCTTTGCGTGTCCGTGCGCGCGACGCAGGGCAAGGGGCTGATGCCGGATGGCACCACTCGTTTCAGCTACAACGGCCAGCCGATCTATCACTACATGGGTTGCTCCACCTTCAGCGAATACACCGTGGTAGCGGAGGTGTCGCTGGCGAAGATCCACCCGGATGCCAACCCGGAGCACGTCTGCCTGCTGGGCTGCGGCGTCACCACGGGCCTGGGCGCGGTGAAGAACACCGCCAAGGTGCAGGAAGGCGATACGGTGGCGGTGTTCGGCCTTGGCGGCATTGGTCTTGCCGTGATCCAGGGAGCGAAGCTGGCGAAGGCCGGTCGCATCATCGCCATCGACACCAACCCGGGCAAGTTCGAGCTGGCACGCAGCTTTGGCGCGACCGATTGCGTCAACCCCAAGGACTTCGACAAGCCGATCCAGCAGGTGATCGTGGAGATGACCGGCTGGGGCGTTGACCACAGCTTTGAGTGCATTGGCAACGTCAACGTGATGCGCGCGGCGCTGGAATGCGCGCACCGTGGCTGGGGCCAGTCGGTGATTATCGGTGTGGCCGGCGCGGGGCAGGAAATCTCCACCCGTCCGTTCCAACTGGTGACCGGGCGCAAGTGGATGGGCACCGCGTTCGGCGGCGTGAAGGGGCGCTCGCAGTTGCCGGGCATGGTGGAAGATGCCATGGCTGGCAACATCAAACTGGAGCCTTTCGTGACGCACACGATGCCGCTGACCGGCATCAACGAGGCGTTCGACCTGATGCATGAAGGCAAGTCAATCCGGTCCGTGGTGCATTTCTGAAGTGACAAGGCGCATCGCATCGCCGCGATGACGGCGATGCGATGCCGCTAAGATGGCCCGGTCAACGGTGACGGTGAGAGCGTGTCGTGACGACCCAGCATGTCTTCAAGACGCTGACGGGGCGGTGCTATTGCGGCGAGGTGAGGTATCAGGTGGAGGACGCGTTTCTTTACGCGGCCAATTGCCACTGCTCACAATGCCGGCGGACAACCGGCTCGGCCTTCAAGCCCTTCGCGGGCATCGAGCGGGAGAAATTGCGTGTGACGCAGGGCGGCGGGTATTTGCTGGTCGTCGGCGAAGCGAACGGGCATGACGCGCATTGCGGCCGTTGCGGGTCGCTGCTCTATTCGGTGGTGCGCGATGGTGCGTTCGTCCACGTAACCATGGGAACGCTGGTGGATACGCCGGCCATTCGCCCGCAGAAACATATTTTCGTGGGTTCGAAGGCGCCGTGGTTTGATATCACGGACGACCTTCCGCAGTACGTCGAACTCCCCGGCTGAGAGAGAGAAAACCCCGCGTTTGGCGGGGTTTTCTGCATCAGGCGCTGAGCCCGGGCAATGCCTGGAGGCGACGGTGATAAGTCGCGTCCGTTTCCTTGTAGAGGCCGGACCAGGGATCCAGAACATAACCCTCGGTGGGTTCCTGCGATACACGCCGGACCTGGGGGTGTTCCGCGCTGGCAATCGGCGCATCAAGGGTCGTGGGATCCATATGCACTCCTGTCGGTTGTCGCGTGGGAAGGTCAGCCTAGCGAGCCGATCGTTGGTCGCCGGTTAAAGCAACAGCATGTTTTGGCGAACGCAATTCTTATGAAATTGCCGGGAAATAGGGGTTTTTGACGCCATGATGACGGCGCGATGGCAGGGCCGGGATGGCGTGGCCATGCGCTGCAGGCCCTGGCTCTTTATCGCGCACGGGCGAAGCGTGCAAGAATGAGTGCCCCTCCGCGCCACGGCGCCGCTTGCGATGGCCATCAACAAAGACGCCTATCGGCAGTTCCAGGAAGAGCTGGCCGCACTCGACAAGGATCAGGAAAAGCGTCGAACGGAATCGAAAGAAGTACCGAAGGAGCGTGCCCGGCGCGAGTTCCTGGCGTTGCGCGAGCGTTACAAGCTGAGCGTGGCCGACGTAGTGGCCTTTTTCCCGGAGGAAGAGGGCATTGTCTACCTGCAGGGGCTGATCGCCGCGGCGGAGTCGGCGCCGCCGCGCAAGCGCCGCGTCAGTCGCAAGGTGGCCGAGCAGGACTAAGCGCACTTTGCGTGCGTGCGCGGGGGCGATAGCATCCGCCATCCCTTCGCGAGGTGTCCGGATGTCGCGTTTCGTGTTCGCTGCCGTACTCGCCCTGCTGTGTGCCGATGTCGCCGCACAGGATGTCGCGCCCACCGTTTTCGCGCCGGGCGTGATTTCCGGTCCGCTGCACGACAGCGCACCCGCTTTTACCCCGGACGGTTGCACCGTCTATTTCACGCGCAGCGATGGCACGAACTCCAGCATCCTGGTCAGCCATCTCGACAACGGGCACTGGTCCACGCCGACGGTTGCCGAGTTCTCGGGACAGTGGAGCGACATGGAGCCGGCCATGTCGCCGGACGGTCGTTTCCTTGTCTTCATATCCAACCGGCCGAAGACGCCGGCGGGCAAGCCGCTGGACGGGTTCTTCATGGGGCGCAGTTTTCCCGGGCACGGCGGCAACCTCTGGAAGGTGACGTGGGAGAACGGCAAGTGGAGTCGTCCCGCGCGCCTGCCGGACAACGTCAACCGCAGCGATTCGACCTTCGCGCCCGCCGTGGCATCCGATGGCACCCTGTATTTCATGCATCCGGGCCCTGATCCGAAGCACTTCCAGTTGTTCCGTGCGGCCTGGCATCGCAACGGTTACGACACACCACAAGCCCTGCCTTTCAGTGATGGGCACGTGACCGATGTCGATCCGGCAGTGGCACCCGACGAATCGTTCGTGGTGTTCGGCTCCAGCCGTTCGCCGGCACGGCAGATCGACCTTTTCATCGTGTTTCGCGACCACGGTGAATGGGGCACGCCCATTCACCTGGGCAACGGCGTGAACAGCGCAGGCTCCGACGCGGAAGCGCGCCTGAGCCCCGATCACCAGACCTTGTTCTTCGCCAGCGATCGCCTGGAAGAGATCGCGCCCGGCACCGTGCGCGCAGGCTGGGACAACGGCAAGTACAACATATGGCAGGTGCCGCTGGGATACTGGCTGGATGCGCACACGCGATCCCCACGCTGATCGCGCCGCGGGTGCAGCCGTGACGCGTCCGTAACGCGTCTTCTGCGATACAGACGTCCAAAGCTACCGGGACGTTGACCATGATCGAGCAGATTCCTGGATTGCCGGCGGGAGCGCTGGGGTTTCGCGCCAGCGGGCAGGTGACCGCAAGTGATTATTCCGGCGTGTTGGTGCCGGACATCGAGGCGGCCTTTGCGGTGAACCGCAAGCTGCGCCTGCTGTACCAGATTGGCCCCGATTTCACCGGCTTCGACGCGGGCGCCATGTGGGAAGACGCGCAACTGGGTTTTCGCCACTTCAGCGGGTGGGACCGCGTGGCGCTGGTGACCGACGTGCAGTGGCTGCGCGTGACGGCCGCCGCCATGGGGTTTGCGGTGCCGGCGGAGTTCAAGCTGTTCCACAACGCCCAGTTCGACGAGGCGATGGCATGGATTGGTGAGCCGCGTCCCGCCGAGGACGATGGGAACAAATGAAACTTTTCACCGTACTTGTGTGGCGGCGCAACATGTGTTGAAGTCGGCGACATGTCCAGCATCCACGCCACGCTCTTCGCCATGACCGCCGCATCCGCGTCGGCGGCCGTGTGCCTGCGCGCGCTGAACAACAATAACGCCAATAACAATACCCGCATGAACGGGTGGGCCGGCGTGTAAGCAGCAGCAACACACATACACACGCAAAAAGGCCCGCTCCCAGCGGGCCTTTTTGTTTTTCCGACGTCTGAAAAGCAACCAGGGAATCCACACATGTGTTCGATCTTCGGCATGTTCGATCTGCAACCCGGCGATGATCTGGCGACGTTGCGCCAGCAGGCGCTGGAGCTGTCCCAGCGGCAACGCCATCGCGGCCCGGACTGGAGCGGCGTCTTTGTCGACGCGGGCGTGATTCTTGTGCACGAGCGCCTGGCCATCGTCGACCCGGCCAGTGGCGCGCAGCCGCTGCGTTCGCGCGATGACGTACTGGCGCTGGCGGTGAACGGCGAGATCTACAACCATCGCGAGCTGCGCGCGGCCAGCGGCTATGACTTCACCACGGGTTCCGATTGCGAGGTGATCAACGCGCTGTATCGCGAAGCCGGCGCGCCGGCCGATTGGGTGTCGAAGCTCAACGGCATCTTCGCGTTCGCACTATGGGACAGTGCCGAGTCGCGTTACGTCATTGCGCGCGATCCCATCGGCGTTTGCCCGCTTTATTGGGGGCACGATGGCGAAGGGCGTTTGTGTGTGGCCTCGGAAATGAAGTCGCTGGTGGGGCTGTGCAACGACGTCGCGCCGTTCCCGCCAGGGCATGTCTATGACAGCGCCGACGGTGAGCTGCGTCGCTACTACCACAAGCCCTGGCGCGACTACGCCCGGACACAGGGGCGCGAGGTGGCGCCTGCGGACCTGCGCGAGGCCTTCGAGCAGGCCGTGCATCGCCAGCTGATGACCGACGTGCCTTATGGCGTGCTGCTGTCCGGTGGGCTGGACTCCTCGCTGGTGGCGGCCTGTGCCGCGCGTTTCGCCCGTCATCGCGTGGAAGACGACGACCGCGCGGAAGCCTGGTGGCCGCGCCTGCATTCCTTTGCGATCGGCCTGGAAGGCTCGCCGGATCTTGCCGCGGCGCAAGTGGCCGCGGATGCGTTGGGCACCGTGCACCACGGCTTCGTCTATACCTTCTGGGAAGGACTGGATGCGCTGCCCGAGGTGATACGCCACATCGAGACCTATGATGTGACGACCATCCGTGCCTCCACCCCGATGTATCTGCTCGCCCGACGCATCAAGGCGATGGGCGTGAAGATGGTGCTGTCGGGCGAGGGGTCGGACGAGATCTTCGGCGGCTACCTTTATTTCCATAAGGCGCCGTCGCCGGAAGCCTTCCATGAGGAAACCGTGCGCAAGCTCGACGCCCTGCACAGCTACGACTGCCTGCGTGCGAACAAGTCGATGATGGCCTGGGGCGTGGAGGCGCGCGTGCCGTTTCTCGACCTGGCGTTCCTGGATGTCGCCATGGGCATGGACGCGCGACACAAGATGGCCGGGCAGGGACGCATCGAAAAGGCCGTGCTGCGCGAAGCGTTCCAGGGCGCGCTGCCGGACGAGATCCTGTGGCGGCAAAAAGAGCAGTTCAGCGATGGCGTCGGCTATGGGTGGATCGATGGCCTCAAGGCGCATGCCGAGCAGGCCGTGAGCGATCGCGAGTTCGCCGCAGCTGCCACACGCTTTCCGCACAACCCGCCAGCCACCAAGGAGGCGTATTTGTACCGGCGCATCTTCGAGCGCTTCTATCCGGGGCAGGCATGTGCGGAGACGGTGCCGGGCGGCAAGTCCATTGCCTGCTCGTCGCCGGCCGCGCTGGCGTGGGACCCGGCGTTTGCGGCGGCAGCGGATCCGTCGGGCCGGGCGGTGAAGGGGGTGCATCAGCAGGCGCTGGCTTGAGCTTTCAGCTTCCTCTCCCCGCCGGGCGACCCGAAGGCAGTTCCCGTGGGAGAGAGGCCCGAGGCGAGGGGTAACCTTTCCTGCCCTGTCATTCCGGCCTGCGCCGGAATGACAGGGAAGGTGGCCGGCTCGTGAGGCCAGGTTGGCCCCTCACTCCAGCCCTCTCTCCCACAGGGACTACCTTCGGCTGGCCCAGAGGGGAGAGAACGCAGGAAGCCGGCGCCGCGCTGCCCCGCTTCTAGCCCGCTCTGCTACCATGGTGGGCCGTTTTCCCATGATTTCCCATCCATGATCGAAACCAATCCGATCCTTGCGCAGATCGCGGACCTCAAGGGCCGCGTCGAGTCGCTTAGGGGGTATCTTTGACTACGCCACCAAGCGTGAGCGTCTCGAAGAAGTAAGCCGCGAACTGGAAAGTCCCACCGTGTGGGACGATCCGCCGCGCGCGCAGGAACTGGGCCGCGAACGCGCCCGCCTGGACACCATCGTCAGCGGCATCGACTCGCTGACTGGCGGCCTTGCCGATGCCGGCGAACTGCTGGAGATGGCCGCCGCCGATGGCGACGAGGACACCATCCAGTCGGTGGTGACCGATCTGTCCGGCCTCGAGGCCAAGGTGGGCAAGCTGGAATTCCAGCGCATGTTCTCCGGCAAGATGGACGCCAACAACGCCTTCGTGGACATCCAGGCCGGTGCCGGCGGTACCGAGGCGCAGGACTGGGCTGAAATCCTGCTGCGCATGTACCTGCGCTGGGCTGAGTCGCGCGGCTGGAAGACCGAGCTGCTGGAAGTCTCCGGCGGCGAAGTGGCTGGCATCAAGTCCGCCACCTTCCGCGTGGAAGGCGATTACGCCTATGGCTGGCTGAAGACCGAGATCGGCGTGCACCGCCTGGTGCGCAAGAGCCCGTTCGACTCGGACAACCGCCGCCACACCAGCTTCACCTCGGTGTTCGTGTCGCCGGAAGTGGATGACGACATCGACATCGACATCAACCCGGCCGACCTCAAGACCGACGTGTACCGCTCGTCCGGCGCCGGTGGCCAGCACGTGAACAAGACCGAGTCGGCCGTGCGTATCACGCACGTTCCCAGTGGCGTGGTGGTGGCCTGCCAGACCGAGCGCAGCCAGCACGCCAACCGCGATCGCGCGATGAAGATGCTGGCCGCCAAGCTGTACGAGCTGGAGATCCAGAAGCGCAATGCCGAGAAGGATGCGCTGGAAGCCTCCAAGTCCGACATCGGCTGGGGTAGCCAGATCCGCAACTACGTGCTGGATCAGAGCCGCATCAAGGACCTGCGCACCGGCATCGAGCGTTCGGATACGCAGAAGGTGCTCGACGGCGACCTCGACGAGTTTGTCGAAGCCAGCCTCAAGTCGGGCC
This sequence comes from Dyella japonica A8, assembly GCF_000725385.1. Taxonomy (NCBI): domain Bacteria; kingdom Pseudomonadati; phylum Pseudomonadota; class Gammaproteobacteria; order Lysobacterales; family Rhodanobacteraceae; genus Dyella; species Dyella japonica. The sequence goes on from NZ_CP008884.1 coordinate 2,849,843, forward strand.
TGGATGCCGGCGCCAAGCGCGTGGATGCCTGATCGCCAGCCATGGACCAGCCTACGACGGAGGTAACACCCGCATGAACCGCAGGAAAACTTTCCGGATTCTGGTGGCCTGTGTCGCCCTGGTGGCCATCCAGGGTGTGGCCAGCGCACAGGACGATGGTTCCGCCAGCCAGGGCATCAAGCAGGATGCCAAGGCGGCGGGCCATGCGGTCGGTGACGCCGGACGGGACGTCGGCCATGCAACCCGGGACACGGCCGTCAAGGTCGGCCACGGCGCGCGGGATGCCGGCGTGGAGGTGGGGCATGGTGCACGGGATGCCGGCGTGGAGATCGGCCACGGCGCGAAGGACGTCGGCCTGAAGATCGGCCACGGTGCCCGCGATGGCTGGAACGCCACCAAGCACGCGGTGAAGCACGCGGTCGGCAAGGACGATTGACGGTCGGCGCGGCGGGAAAGCACGGCCGCGCCCATCCGATGATCGCAAGACACATTAGAGATGCGTCCGCCGAGCAGCGCGGGCGCCAGCAGCTACGGAAACCTCATGACTGAACCGACCGATATCCAGCCCATCGACGAGAACAAGCTGATCGCCGAGCGCCGCGAGAAACTCAAGGCGTTGCGCGGACAGGGCGTGGCGTTTCCGAACGACTTCAAGATGGATGCGTTTGCCGGCGACCTGCAGGCCGAGTTCGCCGATGTGGAAAAGTGGACCGCCGAGGCCATCGAAGCCCTGAACCGCAAGGTGAAAGTGGCTGGTCGCGTCATTCTCAAGCGTGACCAGGGCAAGGTCGCCTTCGTGCAGATGCAGGACTTCAACGGCCGCATCCAGCTGTTCATCCACCAGGGCACGGTGGGCGAGGACACCTACAAGGCGTTCAAGGGCTGGGACATGGGCGACATCGTCGGCGCCGAAGGCACCCTGATGCGCACCCGCACCGGCGAGCTGTCGGTGAAGGTGGAAACGCTGCGCCTGCTGACCAAGAGCCTGCGCCCGCTGCCGGACAAGCACCACGGCATGGCCGATGTGGAGCAGCGCTATCGCCAGCGCTACGTCGACCTGATCGTCACCGAAGAGGCGCGCCGCACGTTCGCGCAGCGCTCCAAGATCATCGGCTTCATCCGCCAGTGGCTCGAAGCCGAGCCGCGCCGCTTCATGGAAGTGGAAACGCCGATGATGCACGTGATCCCGGGCGGCGCCACGGCGCGTCCGTTCGTCACGCATCACAACGCGCTGGATATGAATCTGTTCCTGCGCGTGGCGCCGGAGTTGTACCTGAAGCGCCTGGTGGTCGGCGGTTTCGACCGCGTGTACGAGATCAACCGCAACTTCCGCAACGAGGGTGTGTCCACGCGCCACAACCCCGAATTCACCATGCTCGAGCTGTACCAGGCCTACGCCACGTACACCGAGATCATGGACCTGACGGAAGAAGTGATCCGCGAGGCGGCCAGGCACGTCATCGGCACCACCACACTGGTGTGGGAAGGCAACGAGATCGACGTCGGTCCCGCGTTCCGTCGCTGGAGCATGGAAGACGCCGTGCTCGAGCTGAACCCGGAAATCAAGCGCGGGGAACTGCGCGACCGTGACGCCATGGCCGCGCATGCCAAGCGCCTGGGGTGCCAGGTGAAGAACGAGTTCGGCTGGGGCCGCCTGCTGCTGGAGATCTTCGAGAAGACGGTGGAGCACACCCTGATCCAGCCGACCTTCATCATCCAGCATCCGGTGGAAGTTTCCCCGCTGGCTCGTGAGAGCGACACCGATCCTGGCATCACCGATCGCTTCGAGCTGTTCGTCAACGGCAAGGAGCTGGCCAACGGCTTCTCCGAGTTGAATGATCCGGAAGACCAGGCGGCGCGCTTCCAGGCGCAGGTGGAAGCCAAGGCTTCCGGCGACGACGAAGCCATGCACTTCGACGCGGACTACATCCGCGCGCTGGAGGTGGGTCTGCCGCCGACCGGCGGCCTGGGTATCGGCATCGATCGATTGGTGATGCTGCTGACCGGCTCGGTCTCGATCCGCGACGTGCTGCTGTTCCCGTACATGCGCCCCGAGGCGTGAACCCATGAAGCCTTTCCGCGCGTTTGTACGAGGGAAGGCATCCGGCCTGCTGGCGGCCGGATTCGTGATATTGGCGCTGGTCGCGTGCTCACCCTCGCAGTCGCAGGATGAGCACGCCACGGCATCGGCGCCCGGTGGGCCGTTGAAAGTGGATACGCCGACGGGCCCCGTTACCCTGCTGCCGTCGGCGAGCAGTGCGCCTGACGCGGTGTCGCCGGCAACCGGTGGCGACGAGGCGGTGATCCGCCAGGTCGGCGCGGTGATCCGCAGACACCAGCTGACCTCGCTGGCGGATACCTGCCTGGACTACCTCGTCGACAACGCCGATGGCGCCACAGTGAACGTCGATGTGCACGAGAAGCACGATACGGTCTGCGGTGGGGATCCGGAAACCTCGCCGCGCCTGTTCTCGTTCAAGCTGGATCGCGCCAGCGGCCAGCTCACCACCGATGCGCTCGATCTCGCGGACGGCGATTTCCAGCCGATCCAATGATGGCCGGCGGGCCCGGTATCGGCCGCCCGAACCCGCGGCCACGTTACAATGTGCGGCTCGGACCGCCCAGGAGTTGGACATGTGGTATGCGATTGTCGGCACGGACGTGCCTGATTCGCTCGAAAAGCGTAAGGGCGCCCGCCCGGCGCACATCGAGCGCCTGCAGAAGTTGCTGGACGAGGGTCGCCTGATGATCGCGGGCCCGTTCCCGGCCATCGACGCGGAAGATCCGGGCCCCGCCGGTTTCAGCGGCAGCCTGATCCTGGCCGAATTCCCTTCGCAGGCCGACGCGGAAGCCTGGGCCAAGGACGATCCCTACGTTGCCGCCGGTGTCTACGCCAGCGTCAGCATCAAGCCGTTCCGCAAAGCGCTGCCATGAGCGCGGCGATGGTGGAGCAGATCCGCGAGCGCCTGCAGCAGGCGCTCGCCCCGTCCGCGCTGGAGGTGCTGGACGAGGGCTACAAGCACGCCGGGCACGCCAACGAAGGGAAGGGGCATTTCCACGTGCGCATCGTCAGCGAGGCTTTCGCCGGCCAGCTCTCGATCAAGCGTCACCGTCTGGTGTACGCCGCCCTGCAGGGCTTGATGGACAACGGCATCCACGCGCTTTCCATCGACGCGAAGGCGCCGGGCGAATAAAGCCTGTTCCTTCGCCCGGCGTCGTCCCGGCGAATGCCGGGACCCAGTAGCTTTCGGCTTCCTGTGGCTCAAACGGCGCTGGATGACTCGCTTCGCTCGCCCCTCACGGGGCCGTCCTTTGGGCGTTCTGCACTGCGTTTGTCCTGCTTTCGCAGGAATGACGATATTGGTTTAGAAAGTAAACCCTTTCATAACATTGACTTACAAGTCAGTGTTAAAGTGAAACATATGGCCGAAACGCATTGCGACAGGGACCTGCGTTTGGCACAGTGACCCATCGCCCGATCATCCCGGGCCCCACTCTCTTTGGCTGCTGACGCCCGCATGCGCCTGACCACGATCAAACTCGCCGGCTTCAAGTCCTTCGTGGACCCGACCACCCTCCATCTGCCGACCAATATGACCGGCGTGGTGGGGCCCAATGGTTGCGGCAAGTCCAACATCATCGACGCCATCCGCTGGGTGATGGGCGAAAGCGCGGCCAGCCGCCTGCGCGGCGATTCGCTCACCGACGTGATCTTCTCCGGCTCCAACGCGCGCAAGCCGGTGGGCCAGGCCACGGTCGAGCTGATCTTCGACAATGCCGACGGCACCATCCAGGGCGAATACGGGCAGTACGCCGAGATTTCGGTGAAGCGCCAGGTGACGCGCGATGGCCAGTCCGCGTATTTCCTCAATGGCGCGCGCTGCCGTCGCCGCGACATTACCGACCTGTTCCTCGGCACCGGCCTGGGTCCGCGCAGCTACTCGATCATCGAGCAGGGCATGATCAGCCAGATCGTGGAGGCAGCGCCCGACGAGCTGCGCACGCATCTGGAAGAAGCCGCCGGCATCTCCAAGTACAAGGAGCGCCGCAAGGAAACCGAGAGCCGCATCAAGTCCACCCGCGAGAACCTGGACCGCGTGCGCGACGTGCGCGACGAGGTGGACAAGCAGCTCGAACACCTGAACCGCCAGGCCCGTGCCGCCGAGCGCTGGAAGGCGCTGAAGGAAGAGCAGACGCGCAAGGAAGCCGAGCTGCGCGCGCTCGAGTACCGCGGCCTGAAGGGCCAGCACGACAAGGAAGGCTCCGGGCTCAACGCGGCCGAGGTGGAGATCGAAAAGCACGTTGCCACGCAGCGCCATCACGAGGCGCAGATGGAAACGATACGCGAGCGCCATACCGACGCCACCGAGCACCTGAACAAGGTGCAGGCCGAGGTGTACAAGGTCGGCTCCGAGATCGCCCGCGTCGAGCAGCAGGTCCGCTTCAACCGCGAAACCGCCGAACGCCTGCAGCGCGCACAGGGCGAGACCGAGCGCGAGCACGCGGAACTGGCCGAGCACATCGGCAACGACCGCACGCAGGTGGAAACGCTGCGCATGGCGCTGGCCGAAGGCGAGCCCAAGCTCGAAGCGCTGCAGCAGATGCAGGACGATACGTCCGAGTCGCTGCGCGACACCGAAACCAAGCTGGCCGACTGGCAGCAGCGCTGGGACGCGCACACGCGCACCGCGGGCGAATCCAGCCGCGCGGCCGAAGTGGAACGCACCAAGCTCAATTACCTCGACCGCCAGGCTGTGGACCTGTCGCGTCGCCGCGAAACGCTGGAGGCCGAGCAGAAGGCCACCGACATCGCCGCGCTCGATGCCGCCGCCGAACAGCTGCATACCGAGCACGATACACAGCGCGAGCGCGTCGAATCGCTGGGCAGTCTGTTGGACCAGCACAAGTCGGCTTATGAGAAGGTGCTCGACGAAGAGCGCCAGGTGCAGTCCTCGCTCAACGAGGCGCGCCAGCAGCTGCAGACCGCGCGCGGCCGCCAGGCTTCACTGGAAGCCTTGCAGCATGCGGCGCTCGGCCAGGAGGAAAGCGCCGCCAGTGGCTGGCTCGCCCGCCTGGGGCTGGACAAGTCGCGTCGCCTTGGCGAGGCGCTGCAGGTGGAAGCGGGCTGGGAAACGGCCGTCGAAACCGCGCTTGCCGGCTTCCTCGACGCGGTGTTGGTGGATGAATCCCACTCGCTGGCGGCCGAGTTCGGCGCGCTCGAGAATGCCGACGTCGCCTTGGTCAACGTAGCCGAGGGCGGCGCCAACACCGCGGGCACGCTGGCCGCACACGTGCGTGGGCCGGCAGCGGCGCTGTCCATCCTCAATCATGTGCTGACGGCCGACTCCATCGAGCACGCGCACCAGGTCGTCGCCGGGTTGTCCGCGCTGGCGCCATACCAGTCGGTGATGACCCGCAACGGCGAATGGCTGGGCCCGGGCTGGGCGCGCGTGCGTCGTGCCCAGGGCAACCAGGTGGGCGTGCTGGCGCGCGAGCGTGAGATGCGCACGCTGGCGGAGCAGATCCTGGCGCTGGAAGAGCGCATCGAGGAAGCCACCAATACGCTGGACGACTTGCGTACCAGCAAGTTCGAAGCCGAGCGCGCGCGCGACGATGCGCAGCGCGAGCTGTACAACGCGCACCGCCGCCAGTCGGAGCTGGCCGGGCAGGTGCAGAGTCATCGCGGCAAGATGGAAACCGCGCGCGCCCGTGCGGAAAAGGTTGCTGGCGAACTTGGCGACCTGACCACCCAGCTCGACGAGTTGCAGACGCAGACGCGCGACGCGCGCGCCCGCCTGGATGAGTCCGTGGGTTACATGGGCGACCTGGAAGATCAGCGCCGCGAGCTGGAAAACGAGCGTCGCGCCTTGCTGGAAGCGCGCGAGGAAGCGCGCATGAATGCACGCGAGGCTGCGGATCAGGCGCACGCACTGGCGCTGTCCATGGAATCCAAGCGCTCCTCGCTGACGTCGCTGGAACAGTCGCTGTCCCGCATGGAAACGCAGCTGCGCCAGATCGACGCGCGCCGCAGCGAGATCGCCGAGCAGCTGGCGGCCGGTTCCGACCCCATCGCCGAGCTGGAAGCCGAACGCCAGACCTACCTGGACCAGCGCCTGCTGGTCGACAAGCAACTGGTGGACGCACGCCGTGCGCTGGACGATTGCGACGGCGAATTCCGCCGCCTGGAACAGGAGCGCCAGCGCATCGAGCACCTGCTCAATGGCCTGCGCGAAAACCTGTCGCAGAAGCGCCTGGCGGCGCAGGCCCTGCAATTGCGTGCGGAGCAGTTGGCCGAAGCCATCACCGCCTCCGGCCTGGAGCTGGAGCCGCTGCTGGCCGAGCTGGCCGAAGACGCCGACGCGAGCCAGTGGCGCACGCAGCTGGTCGACATCGGCCAGAAGATCGTCCGCCTGGAGCCGGTGAACCTTGCCGCGATCCAGGAGCATGCCGAGCAGAGCGAGCGCAAGACCTACCTCGACAACCAGCTCGCCGACCTGGCCAGCGCGATGGAAACGCTGGAGGCGGCGATCAAGAAGATCGACCGCGAAACGCGCCAGCGCTTCAAGGAAACCTTCGACCGCGTGAATGCCGGCGTGCAGGAGTTGTTCCCGCGCCTGTTCGGCGGCGGCCATGCGTATCTGGAACTCACCGGCGACGACCTGCTCGATACCGGCGTGGCCATCATGGCGCGCCCGCCGGGCAAGCGCGTGTCCAACATCACGCTGCTCTCGGGTGGCGAAAAGGCGCTCACCGCGGTGTCGCTGGTGTTCGCCATCTTCGGCCTCAACCCTGCGCCGTTCTGTCTGCTGGACGAGGTGGACGCGCCGCTCGACGAGGCCAACGTGGGCCGCTTCTCCAACATGGTGAAGGAGATGAGCGAGAAGGTGCAGTTCATCTTCGTCAGCCACAACAAGGCCACCATGGAAGCGGCCTCCCAGCTGTGCGGCGTGACCATGCGCGAGCCGGGCGTGTCGCGACTGGTGCAGGTGGATCTCGCCGAAGCAGCTAAACTTGCGGGCGCAGCTTGAGGATTTCATGGATATGACCGCGCAACCCGTACTCGCTTTCGCCTGGAATGCCGCCGTTGGCATTCCGATGCTCATCCTTGGCCTGATCGTTCTCGCGGCGATGTGGTTGTTCGGCAAGCCGAAGAAGGAGCAGGGCAAGCGGCGCGTGGTGCCGAACCCGACGGGCGAGCGCCGCGAGCCGACCTTCGGCGGGGAAGGCGACGCGCTCGACGAGCCATCCTTCAGCGCACGCGACGATTTCCACATGGATCCGTTGGACGAGCGCCAACCGCATCAGGGTGAGCTGGACGTCGGCCTGCGCGAAGAACTGGAGCGCCTGGGCGCCACGCTGGCCGGCGACAAGGGACACGTCGAACCGGCGCCGGTCGGCAAGCCCAGGCCGCAGGGTATCGCTGCGTCCATCGTCGATGCGCTGCGCGCACCGCCGGAACAATTCGAGCAGAGCCTGGCGCAGGCGACCGGTGCCGAGCACGTTCATTTGCCGCGCGCGGAAGAGCCCGAGCCGGTGGCGGCCCCCGCGCCGGCCCCGGCTCCCGTTGCTGCGCCCGCACCCGCGCCTGCGCCGGAAGCACCGCGCGTGCCGCCGCGCTCCGACGTTGGCCGCCGCCCGGAACGCATGCCGGTCGAGCGCATCGTCACGCTGTTCGTGGTGGCGCGCGAAGGCAACGTATTCCACGGCGCCGACCTGATCGTGGCCGCCGAGAAGACGGGCCTGGAGTTCGGCGACATGGGCATCTACCACCGCCTCGTGGACGGCAAGCGCGAGCTTGGCCCCATCTTCAGCATCGCCAACATGGTCAAGCCCGGCAATTTCGACCTGAGCCGTGTCGACGCGTTGCGCACGCCGGGCCTGAGCTTCTTCATGACGCTGCCGGCCCCCATCCCCGCGCTCGATGCGTGGGACGCCATGCTGCCCACGGCGCAGCGTCTGGCCGAACTGCTGGACGGCCAGGTACTGGACGAAGAGCGCAATGCGCTGGGGCGTCAGCGCGTAGCGCACATCCGCGACGAGCTGCGCGGATGGGATCGCGACCACGAAGGCAAGGAAATTACCTTCGGGCGTTGATCGGCCTTGAGTGACGGTGTGATGGGGCGGGCCGGTTTCCCTCACCGTCATTCCGGCCTGCGCCGGAATGACGGATAGGTAGGATGGCGGCAAGCGTTGTGGCGTCTCCCCGGCCAAGCGCCACTCTTGCGCCCGCTCACCACCTCCCACAGAGTCCATCCCAAGGAGGGACCATGGCCAACATCTTGTGGCGCAGCCTTGCCTGCCTCGCGTTGCTGGCCCTGGCCGGTTGCACCCACTCGGACCTTCGCCCTGATTACCCGCGCGTTCCCAGCACCGTCCTTCCGGTAAAAGCGGACGCGCCGCTGGTGGCTTACGCCTCGCGCATGACCGTGGGGCATGGCAGCGACAGCGGCCTGCGCCTGATCAGCGATTCCAATGACGCCTTGCTGGCGCGCATGGCGCTGGCGGACCGCGCCTTGCGTTCGCTCGACCTGCAGTACTACATGTTCCACAGCGATGCGACCGGCGGCCTGCTGGCGCAGCGGTTGCTGGCCGCGGCAGATCGCGGTGTGCGCGTGCGCCTGTTGCTGGACGATCTGCACGTGGCCGGCAACGACAAGTTGCTGCGTGTCCTCGATGGCCATCCCAACATCGAGATACGCCTGTTCAATCCATTCCTCGAGCGCGACCCGTCGCTATGGGGCATGGGCAAGCAATTCGCCGGGGACTTCTCGCGCCTCAACCGGCGCATGCATAACAAGGCGTTCGTTGCCGACGGCGCCATGGCCATCGTCGGCGGCAGGAATATCGGTGACGAATATTTCGATGCCAACGAGAGCGTCAACTTCCGCGACCTGGACGTGCTGGCGGTCGGTCCCGTGGTGGCACAGGTCGAGCAGGTGTTCGACCGCTATTGGAACAGTGACCTGTCCTATCCCATCGGGGCGTTCCATCGCCATGTGCCTGGGCCGGAAAAACTGGAACAGCTGCGCAAGGACATGGCCGCGCATGCACGACGATTCAGCCAGGGCAGTTACGCACAGAGCCTGGTCGCGCGCGTCGGCGACCTTGCCCATGAGGCGCCCGCCACCGACTGGGCCTGGGGGCCAACCATCTATCTCGCGGATGACCCCGACAAGGGCAACCCCGACGCGGGCGGCAAGGACCTGCACATGGCACCGCAGATCCGCGCCTGGATGGACGGCGCACAGCATCGCCTGACGCTGATCTCGCCGTACTTCGTGCCTGGCAACAAGGGCGTGGCCTATCTGCAGGGCATGCGCGAACGCGGCGTCGCCGTGGGCGTGCTGACCAATTCGCTGGCCTCCACCGATGCCGGCAATGTGTACGTGGCCTATGCGTCGTATCGCGTGCCGCTGCTCAAGGCCGGCGTGCAGCTCTTCGAACTGAAGCCCGATGTCCGGCGCGGCCGGCACGGCAGCCATTTCTTCGGATCGTCGACGGGCAGCAACAGCCTGCACGCAAAGGCCATGGTGGTGGACGAGCAGCACGCCTTCGTCGGTTCGATGAACCTCGACCCGCGTTCCGTGCACCTCAATACCGAGGACGGCGTGATCGTGGATTCGCCCGAGCTCGCCCGGGCATTGCTGGCGATCTTCGCGGACGCGACCCAGCCCATCCACAGCTATCGGGTGCTGCTGGACGACAGCGGCAAGGTCTACTGGCAGGGCAAGGAACCGGGGCAGCCCATGATCCGCTACGGCACGGCACCTGAAACCAATTGGTGGCGCCGTTTCAAGGTGAACGCGGGCGGTCTGCTGCCGATCGAGAGCCTGCTCTGAGGAGGGGGCTTGAAAGCGGGGTCGGGTGAACATATGATTGAGTACACACTCAATTATTGATCCTTGCCCCATGGCCCGTCCCCGCAGCGAAGACAAGCGCAACGCCATCCTGGAGGCCGCAACCAAGGTGTTCGCGGAGCAGGGCACGAGCGCGCCGACCGCACGGATCGCCCGCATGGCGGGCGTGGCCGAGGGCACCCTGTTCACTTATTTCGAGAGCAAGGACGTGCTGCTCAACGAGCTCTACCTCACGCTGAAAAGCGGGTTGCGGGAGCAGATGCTGGAGGGCTACCCGCATCGGGCCAGTGCCCGGGAGCGGGCCCGCCACGCCTGGAACGGGTATGTGGACTGGGGCGTGGCCCATCCGGAAGGACGCAAGGTGATGGCCCAGCTCACGGTGTCCGAGCGCATCACGGAGGACAGCAAGACCGTGGGCTCCGCTCCGTTTGGCGGCGTGCAGGAGATGCTGCGGGAGGCGATGGCCAAGGGGGTGCTGCGCGAGATGGCGCCGGCCTTCGTCGGGGCGTTGTTGTCTGCCATGGCGGAGGCCACGATCAGCTTTATCGAGCGGGAACCGAAGCGGGCCGAGCCGTACCGGGCGGCGGGCTTCGAGGCGTTCTGGAATGCGATCAGCAAGAGCTGATTCTTTTGTATCCATTTAATGAGTGTGTAAGCACTCAATATTCGAAAGAGAAACCTCATGTCGAAAGTCTGGCTTGTCACTGGTAGTTCCCGCGGCCTGGGCCGCGACATCGCCGAGGCTGCGCTGGCGCACGGCGATCAAGTCGTGGCCACGGCCCGCCGGCCGGAGCAGTTGGCCGATCTGGTCCAGCGCTACGGCGATCAGGTGCGTGCCGTCGCGCTGGACGTGGCCGACGCCCACGCCGCGCAGGCGGCGGTGCAGTTCACGGTAGAGGCGTTTGGACGTCTTGACGTCCTGGTCAACAACGCCGGCTACGGCCATGCCATGCCGTTCGAGCAGAGCGACGACGCCGGTTTCCGCGCGCAGATCGAGACGAACTTCCATGGCGTGGTGAACCTGACGCGCGCGGCCTTGCCGGTGATGCGTGCGCAACGGTCGGGGCACATCCTGCAGGTCTCCTCGGTGGGTGGACGCATCGGTACGCCGGGGCTTGCCGCTTACCAGTCGGCCAAGTGGGCCGTGGGTGGCTTCACCGAAGTGGTGGCCGCCGAAGTCGCCCACCTGGGTATCCGCCTCTGCTCGCTGGAGCCGGGCGGCATGCGCACGGGCTGGGGCGCCGAGGCCAACAGCACGCTGGGTGAATTGTTGCCGGACTACGAAGCCTCGGTGGGCGCGTTCCGGGAACTGATCCGCGACCATCAGGGCAAGGAGGCCAGTGATCCGGCGCGCGTGGCGCAGGTGGTTTTGAAGCTTGCCTACCACGAACGGCCGCCGCTGCATTTGTTGCTGGGCAGCGATGCCATGCACTACTTCAGCCTGGTGGAGCAGGAGCGCGTCGCCGCCACGGAGCGCTGGCGCGAGGTGAGCCTGTCCACCGATGCCGGCAAGGACGTCACTCCTTCGTTTCCCGCGTATTGAGGCCAGGCGATGAAGATCATCCTGTTCGGTGCCAGCGGCATGGTCGGCCAGGGCGTGCTGCGCGAATGCCTGGCGGCACCCGACGTGGACGAGGTGCTGGTGGTAGGGCGATCCGCGCTTGGCGTGACCCATGCCAAGTTGCGGGAGGTCGTGCATCCGGATTTCTTCGACTACGCGTCGATCGAGCCGGCGCTCAAGGGCTATGACGCCTGCTTCTTCTGCCTGGGTGTCAGCGCGGGCGGGATGGACGAGCCGCGCTACACCCGGCTGACCCATGACCTGACCCTGGCCGCGGCGGGCACGCTGGCCCGCCTGAATCCGGCAATGGTGTTCGTGTACGTCTCCGGCGCCGGCACGGATGCCAGCGAGCAGGGGCGCAGCATGTGGGCCAGGGTGAAGGGGCGGACAGAGAACGCCTTGCAGCGACTGCCGTTGCGCGCGGTGTATCTGTTCCGGCCGGGCTTCATCGAGCCCGTCCACGGCGAGCGCTCCAAGACAGGCGCATACCGACTGCTTTACACATTGTTGCGGCCACTGTTTCCCGTGCTGCGGCGGCTCTTTCCGCGCCACATCCTCAGCACGGTGGACATCGGGCAGGCCATGCTGTCGGTGGCGAGGCATGGGGCACCACGGCCGATGCTGGAGGTGGCAGACATCCGCGACGCGGCCGGCCGGGCGTAGGGCCGGCGGCGCGTTCAAAAGGGTGGTGCGCAAACGGCGCGAATGTCGTAGCTTGGCGCCGCGTTCCTACGGCCGTGGGCCATGCAGAACGGCCTGCGTTGTCTGCCATCTCTCCGGCGATTGAGTGCCCGCATGTACCGCTCACCTGCTTCCGGCAAGCCACGTTCGCGTCCTTGGTGGGGCTACGCGTGGCTCGCGGGCCTGGCCCTGCTGGCGGCGTGCAGTGGCGCGGTAAAGACCGGTGCCCCGGAGAAAGGTGATTCACTGGTCGTCGCCCAACGCCTGTGGCGCGATGCGGCGGAAATCCAGCGCAAGGACATGGCCGCGCGCAATTGGATGCATTGCGCCATGCTGGCTTACCACGCGTCGGAGGCCGACGACGCGGCGCGCCAGCAGCAGGCGCAGGCCATGGCCGACAACTGCACGCACGAGCTGGTGGGCTACCTGCTGGATCAGGAGCCGGTGCCGTGGCGTCCGCATACCATCCGCGTGGTGGACGAGCCGTTGCGGGTGGTATTCCGCGACCTGCCCGACAGCCTGGACGACGGGCCGGTGGTGCTGGGCCGTGCGGACGAGGTGACCATGCCGCCCGTGATGGGCGAACGCTTCACCACACCGGGCTACGGCGTGCCACTGGTGGGATGGCGGGCGCCGTGTCGTGACCGGCCCATCTGCAAACTCTATCCGCCGGATGGCGTCACGCGGGCACTCACGGCATGGGTGGAGCCTGGGGATGACGGCGTCGCGCAGCTGGTGGTGACGGGCACGCGCAAGCATCCGGAAATGGCCATCGGCCATCGCAGCGTGCCGCTGGCCAGCGACTTTTCGGCGCCGTATGCCGCCTTGTTCGACCGCTCGCACATCAACCGGCTGGCGTTGTGGAACCTGCTCGGTGGAAGCCAGTTCGCGCAGGAAGAGGGGCTCTACCTGCTGCAGGACTACGACCCGGCCAAGACGCCGGTGATCATGGTGCACGGCCTGGGGCGCAGCCCGCTGATCTGGGCACGGCTGACCAACCTCATCGATGGCACGCCGGAGCTGCGTGCCCGTTACCAGGTGTGGCACATCGTCTATCCCACCAACACGCCGGTGCTGCTCAACCGCATGTACGTGCAGCGCATGATGGACCGTGCGTGGCAAGTCCTGGATCCCGACGGCACCGCACCGGCCCATCAGGACATGGTGTTGGTCGGGCACAGCATGGGAGGTGTCATTTCCCGGCTGATGGTGTCCGACAGCAACGATGTGGTGTGGAAGGCGGTATTCGACATTCCGCCGGAGGGCTTGAAGGGCACGCCGGCGGACATCGCCACGCTCGACTCGGTGTTCCGTTTCCATCCTTACCCCGGCGTGTCACGCGTGATCTTCCTGGCGACGCCGCACCTGGGCAGTCCACTGGCAGACAGTTTCGTCGGATGGCTGGCGTTGCGCGTCGTGCATGCCCATGCGCCGGAACTGGAGGCATTGCATCGCGTGGTCGCCGAGAACGGCACCCATGAAAACCCGCTCCTGGCGCAGGACTATGCCAGCCACGGGCTGAGCAGCATCAGCACGCTGCGTGCCGCGCAGCCGGTGAGTCGCGCGGCGCAGTCGCTGATGCCCGCCGCCGGGGTGCGTTACTACACGTTCGCCGGTGACCTGCCTGGCACGACGCCGCCCGGCGATGGCATCGTGCCGCTCAAGAGCGCAGTGATTCCGGGTGCCGTTTCCACCACCATTGTGAAGGACGGCCACCAGCTGTATCTCAACGACGAAGTGCTGGCGAAGATCCTGGATATTCTTCGCCAGCCCTGACGTCCCGTCAGTGCGCCGCGAGTGAGGGCAGGGCGGGCGCGCGTGACGAGGTCTGCTGTAGCGGCAGCTTGATCGGATCCTGCGGCGCCACGATGGCCCATACGAGCAGTGTCGCCGGTTTGGCCCGGCTTGGATTGCGCGTGACCAGATGATGGGCGCGCGGTGGTTCGTACCAGCTCTCGCCCTTCGCATACGTTTTGGGCCGCTGGCCTTCGAGCTGGGATACCACCTCACCGTCGAGCACGTAGGCAACGATGGAGCCCGGATGCAGATGCGGTGCCGCGTCTTGTCCCGGGGCGAGCGTGACGGTGGCCATCATCACGTCCTTGCCCGGCACGTCGGGCAGTGGCTGCTTCATCAGTGGCTGGACATGTTCCTCGCCACCGTCGTGCGCGAACGCCGTGGTGGCGAGACCGAAAGCCGCGATCAGCGAAAACACGGTGGACGCGGCGCGCGAAAACGTGGTCGTCATGATGGCGTCCCTCCACTCATGCCGGCAGTTTGCGGAAAGCAATCGCCAAGCGGTTCCAGCCATTGATGGCGATGACCAGCAGGGTAAGGTCCGCCAGTTCCTGTTCGGAGAAGTGAGGTTGCACGGCTTGCCACACGCTGTCGGGAACGTGGTTGCCGGCGATCAGGGTGAGTGACTCGGTCCACTCCAGCGCAGCGCACTCCCGGTCGGTGAAGAACGGCGTTTCGCGCCACACGCTGAGCGTGGCCAGGCGGCGCTCGTTCTCGCCCGCCTTGCGAGCATCCGCCGAGTGCAGGTCCACGCAATAGGCGCAACCGTTGATCTGGGAAGCCCGCAGGCGGACGAGTTCGACGAGCGATTTCTCCAGGCTGCTTTTGCCGATGCGCTGCTCCAGGCCCACCATGGCCTTGATGGCTTCGGGGCTGGCCTTGTCGTAATCGAGACGCTGGTTCATGGCTTGATCCTCGGTAGGGGTTTCATGGGTCGGGGATCAGGCTAGACTTTCCACTGGCCTTGTTGAATGTCCATTTTCTGGATATTTGAGGTAGCCACTGATGGATATCCAGCTTGTCATCGCCGGGCGCAGGGATCTGGCCGGCCAGCTCTACCAGCAGTTGCGCGCGGCGATTGTCGACGGGCGCCTCGCCGCGGGCGCGCGCCTGCCTTCCACGCGCGATCTCGCGGGCCAGTTGGGCGTATCGCGCAAGACCACGCTTGAGGTATTTGAGCGGCTGATCGCCGAGGGCTTTCTTGCCGGCCGGCAGGGCGATGGCACCTTCGTGGCCGAGGGGCTCCCTGCCATGCCGCCGCGCGCGCGGACCCGGGGAGCGGTGGCGCCCAGGGCGGCGCGGATCTGGCAACGCGTGCCCGAGGCGCTGTCGATGCCGGTGTTCTCGGAACGTCTTCGCTATGACTACCTGGGCGGCGTGACCGACAAGTCGCTTTTCCACATGGATGCGTGGCGCAAGTGTGTGGCCCATGCGCTGCGCGTGCAGGCGCGTGGCCGGGGCTTCTATCGTGACCCGGCCGGCGAGGAGGAATTGCGGCTGGCCATCGCGCGCTACGTGGGTTTCAGTCGCGGTGTCACCTGCCACTGGCGGGACGTAATCGTGACGCAGGGCGCGCAGCAGGCCATCGACATGGCCGCCCGCGTGATGATCGAACCCGGTGACACGGTCGCCGTGGAGGAGCCCGGCTACCCGCCCGCGCGCGGCTGCCTGCTGGCGCAGGGTGCGCGGGTGAAGCCGGTGCGTGTCGACGGGGAAGGTTTGTGTGTCGACGAGCTTCCCGACGATGCGCGGCTGGTCTATGTAACACCTTCGCATCAGTTTCCGCTGGGCATGCCCATGAGCCTGGAGCGGCGGGTGGCGTTGCTGGAGTGGGCGTCACGCCGTGGCGCGTTGATCGTCGAGGACGATTACGACGGCGAGTTCCGCTTCGAAGGCCGGCCGGTCGAATCGCTCAAGAGCCTGGATCGCAGCGGTGTGGTGGCCTATGTCGGCACGTTCTCCAAGACCATCTTCCCCGAGCTTCGCACGGGCTACGTGGTGCCGCCACCGTCGCTGGCGGCGGCTTTCCTCAAGGCCCGGCAACTCAGCGACTGGCACGGATCAAGCCTCATCCAGATGGCACTGGGGCGTTACATGCTGGATGGCGAGTTCGGTCGCCATGTCCGGCGCATGCAGAAGCATTACGCGCAGCGCAGGGAGGCCTTGCTGCAACATCTGGGCGGTCCGCTGTCACGTTGGATGGAGCCCATCGCGCCGGTGGCGGGCATCCACATGGCGGCCGTGCTGCGCAAGGGCGTGGACGAGGATGTGTTGATCGCGAAAGCCCGCGCGGCATCGATCGCGCTCTACGGCATCAGCGGCTTCCATGCAGGGCGTCGCCAGCGGCAAGGCCTGTTGTTCGGCTATGGCGACACGCCGGTGGACGACATCCATGCATCCATGGAACGGCTGGCGGCGTTGCTTGCGTCGCGCACGTGTTGAAGGCGGGATGGGACCGGCGGGTGACCCTCCAAAAGTATTAGACGATGCGCCCCTGGAATTCACGCCAATTCAGCATTTGCTTGCGCATGATCGGGCCGCGTCATGATCGCTTGAAGGGTCAGCGGTCATGGCGCATCGAGCAAGGCGTGGCTTAGGGAAGAGCGACAGGAACCCGGGCGCAGCTTTCCCTCGAAGGCGGCGCGACCTGGGCGGCATGGACGGACGGCGTGGGGGAAAGGGAGTGAGCGCATGCGCAAGGTTACGATCAGGTTTCAGGACGTCGCCACCGAATTAGCCCAGATCAACGCGTTGCGTGACGACGTGATGGAGCGCGCCTTCATCATGCTGGAGCAACGCCATGGCACGCTTGCCGCGATGCTGGTGCAGAGCCTGGGGGATCGACAGCGCGCCGTGCGCTGGATGTGTCGCCACCAGAATGCCTTCAGCGGACGCACCGCCTACGAACTGCTCGCCGATGGCGAGGAGGACACCGTCTGGGACGAGATCGCGTTGCTGGGGGAAGCGCCAGTGGCGGCAAAATCCCATGCGGTTCGCATGGCCTATTGAGCCGTGGCCCCGTCCCCGCGGACGGGCGACCATCGCCCATGTGACAGCGCGCCGGGCTGGCCGCTGCGATTGATAGCGCTGGTCACGGCGCGGACGGCGTGGGTGCGCGCGATGACCACACGCTGTTCGCGTCGCCATCGCGTGCACGCCGTGCCGCGGCACGGGCAAACAGCGCGAACACGATACCCAGCGCGATGCCGGTGAGGTCGACGCCGATCACACGCCAGGCGAGCGGCGACCACGATGACGCCATGGCACCCATGTTGGTGGCCAGGTCGATCAGTGCCATGGCCACGGTCGCCACAGCGGTTATCCCCAGCAATTCAATCGTGGCTTTCGCGACCGGGCGCAGGCAGGCATAGGCACAGGCGCCGAGGAACAGGCCATAGCAGGCCACCCGTTGTGGCAGGCCCGCATCGACATCCATGCGCACGGCGATCCATGTCGCCACGAACGCGCCGGTGATCGCCAGGCAGGTGCCGATGCAGACGCCGATGGTGGCGCGCGCCATGATGCGGGTTTTGCGCGGCTGGTCGACATGGCGTCGCTTGCGGCGCGACTCGATCCACAACAGGTTGCCCGAGTAGAACAGGAAGGCACCGGCCAGGCCGAGCATGAAGTACAACCACTGCACCGTGCGCCCGCCGAAACTGCCGAAGTGCAGGCCAAACAACGAGGCATAACTGATGCCATTGAGGCTGTAGCGGTCACCCACATAGGTGGCCAGCACGGTACCGTCATGCGCCGACATCGCCACCGTGCCGTAGGAGCCCAGCGTGTGCTGCGACAGTCCACGCACCTCGGCTACCGCGTTGCGATCACCGTAGTGCACGAAGTGCATGTAGTCAGGTTCGAAGGTGCGCACGCCGTTCTTCAGGGCTTCGGCACGGGCGAGTTCCATCAGCGCATCGGTCGTCAGCATGGTGGCGGGGGTGCCGCTGAGGGTGATGGCCGGCGTGGTTTCCGTCGCCCGGGCAAAAGCCTCGAACAGCTTGCCGTCGAAGGCCACCGTGTTGAGTGCGGCCAGGGTGATGGTGAACAGGCAGAACAGCGCGCCGGTGACCGCGAAGATGACGTGGAACGGCAGGCTGATCACACCAATGGCATTGTGCGCGTCCTGCCAGAGCCGCTTGAGGTTGCGCCCCACGCGCATGGCGAAAAAGTCCTTCGCCAGTTGCGGAAGATGGATGAGGATGCCCGACACCAGCGCCAGGCCGTACAGCACGCTGACGATGCCCATCAGGTATAGGCCGATCACCGGCAAGCCCAGCGAGTCGTGCAGCGCGTAGATGAAATCGGCAAGCTCGTTCTCGGAGGCATCCGTGCGTGGCGCCTCCATCTGGCTGGCGGTGGCGAAGCGCGCACCGTCCTTGTCCTGCCAATAGGCGTAGGCCGCGTGCGAACTGTCGCGCGGCAACACGACGCCGAAGTCATCCCGCGCACCGGGGTGCCGGGCAAGCAGGCGCTCGATCAGCGCATCCATCGATACGCCGGAATCCGTGGCGACACGCCACGGCGGGTTCTGCCAGGCGGCGATGTCGTCGTGGAACACGGTCAGCGCGCCGGCATAGAAAGCGACGAAGAGCGCGAAACCGGCGAGCAGGCCGGTCCAGGTGTGCACCGTCTGGAAGGTGCGGATGGTGGCGGCTTTCATCGACGACGTCCCTGTATCAAGCCGGCAGGCGCAGCAGCCACAACGTCGAGAAGACGACGATGTTCGCACCACCCATCACCAGCCACGCACGGGCGCCGCTGCGGAACAGATAGGCGCCAGCCATGAATGCCGTCCACAACGGGAAGAACAGGATCAGTCCCGGAATGAGGAAGGCGTCGCCGTGGCGCGGCAGCACGTGCAGCAACAAGGCGAGCAACAGGGCCGCGAGCGGAAAACCGAGCACCGTGCCGGCGAGGCAGCGCGCGATCATTCCCCGGCTTCCGCGGCGGCGGTGCGCCACCATGCCGCGTAAGGCAGGACCACCCAGGTGAACATCAGCAGAGTCAGCGCTGCCGCCATGCCGGGGCCCATGCCCGCGTCGTACCACCAGCAGCCCGTTCCCGCGATCACCAGCAACCATCCCGCATGCCGGGCCGCCGCCGGCAGGGCGCATGCGCGCAGCCGTTGCTGCGCGCTGGCCAGATAGATCAGCACGGCGCCCGACAGGGTCCACAGCAGGGCAAGCAGGGTGATCACGTCAGGGTCTTGAGCCAGACTGGAGTTTCATAATATTGAGAATTATTCGCATTTGACGACAGGGCGTCAACCGCGTGCCGGCGTACCTTGATCGGCATCGCGCCGGAACACAAAGGGGAAGGCGCTCAGAACTGGTACTGAAGACGTCCAACGATGGCCGAAGGGTGCTTGCCGCTGCTCGGGTCGCCGGGTTTGTTCAGGTCGATCGCACGTACAAGGTTGGCGGACAGGCGGACGGACTTATCGAGATACCAGTTCACCCCGACGGAGAGGTTGGTTTCCTTGCCGCCGACGACATCGCGGTTATTGAGGTCGGTCATGCTCAGGCGCACGCCCACTTCCAGCGCGCCGCCACCATGACCGTTCCATGAGACATGGGGCACGACCGCGCCGAAGGTGGCGTTGCTCTCGCGATACTCACGGCTTTCGCCGGTGATCATCCAGCTGGCATAGCCATACCAGCCGCGGAAGCGCAGGGGCGGAAGGCCGTCGTCCCGTTGCAGGTGGGCTTCCATGTATTCCGCCTGCCAGGAAAAAGGGCCGTTCACGTGGGCGGCTTCCAGCCCGTAGCGCTGCACCTTGTTCGAGCCGGTGATGCTCCCGGTGTCGAGGAAATCGTCGCCGGACGAAAGGGCCACTTCCGGCGAGGACTTGAAGTGCTGGTCGTTGTTCGGCCCGGCACGGCGCGAGGAGTAGTCGAGCGCCAGGTGATACAGGCCGCTGTCGGTTTTCAGCAGATAGGCAAGGCGGCCGGTGAGGGCGACGCCGCGCTGGGTGCGCCCTTCGTCCTTGGTGCCGGCGGTGAAGAAGCCATAGCTCCATATCCAGGGGCCGCGGAAGTCGCTGGAGGTGATGCCGACGCTGCGGCTGGGTGCCAGTGCGTTGGTGGTGGCGCGCTCCAGGAAGGTGGTGGTGCGGAAGCTGCCGTATTGCTCGAGTCCGAACGGCTCCTGCTGGTTGCCGATGGTTACGACGCCGAAGGTCGAGGTCTGCTTCCTGACGTAGACGTCCTTGAATTCCAGGTTGCGGTCGACGATCTGCGCATCAGCGTAGAACAGCCAGCCGAAGCCCAGGTCGTGCAGCAGGCTGAGGTCCGCACGGCGGATCGAGAACTGCGTTTCGCCCAGGCCGTGGTTGGTGTAGTTGGCCGCATCGATCATCACGTAACCGTGGATCTGGTTGTGGACCAACGGCGTGTCGATACCACCTTCGAAGGGACGAAGCAGGGAGAGTCGGCGCAGGGCGTCGAGCGCCGCGTTGTCGCTGCGAGCTGGCGTGGTGCCGCTGGCGCTGGGTTCCGTCGACGCGCTCGATGCGCCGGGCATGGCCGTCGAGGACGATGGGGTGGAGGGTTTGGCGGGCTGATGGACGCAGCCGGCGGCCACCGCACAGGCGAGAGCGGCAACAGACCTGGCCAGGGCACGACGGGTCAGTGTCTTGTGCCTGCTATCAGCCATGGTGCCCGACGTCCTCTTGCCACATGCTGCCGTTGATCCCACGGACCGGCGCTCCATGCCCGGTGTTTCGGGGGTCATAGTGCAGGGATCGTAAGGCTTTGGTCTGTAGGAACGAACCGCAAAACTACTGCTTTGCCGGCGCTTTTTGCCGTCCGCCCAAGGCTTGGCCCACCTGGGCTTCAGGCGTCCCTACGGAAGCGCATGGCAAGGCCCGCGGGTTACTATGGTGGTTTGCAATGCCCTTCCAGGAGTCCTCGAGTGATCATCAACCCCAAGGTGCGTGGTTTTATCTGCGTGACGGCCCATCCGGTCGGGTGCGAGCGCAACGTGCTCGAACAGATCAACATCACCAAGGCGCAGGGCGACCTGGGCGAAGGCCCCAAGCGCGTGCTGGTGATCGGCGCCTCCACCGGCTACGGCCTGGCCTCGCGCATCACTGCGGCCTTTGGTTACGGTGCGGCCACCCTGGGCGTGTTCTTCGAGAAACCCAGCAGCGAGACCAAGACGGGCACGGCCGGTTGGTACAACTCCGCCGCATTCGACAAGCTCGCCAAAGAAGCGGGCCTGTATAGCCGTTCGATCAATGGCGACGCGTTCTCGAACGAAACCCGCGAACGCGCCATCGAGATGATCAAGAACGAGATGGGCGGCAAGATCGACCTGGTCGTCTATTCGCTGGCCTCGCCGGTACGCAAGCTGCCGGACACCGGTGAAGTGGTGCGCTCCTCGCTCAAGACCATCGGCGAGACTTTCACGGCCAACTCGATCGACACCAACCGCGATACCGTGGTGCAGGCGTCGGTGGAGCCGGCGACCGAGCAGGAGATCAAGGACACCGTCACCGTGATGGGCGGCGAGGACTGGAAGCTCTGGATTGACGCGCTGAGCAATGCCGGCGTGCTGGCCGATCATGCCAAGACCATCGCCTATAGCTACATCGGTACGGAAATCACCTGGCCGATGTACTGGCACGGCACGCTGGGCCAGGCCAAGCAGCACCTGGACAACACCGCCAGGCAACTGGTGGCCGAGCACAAGGCCGAGCATCTCGATGCCTACGTGGGCGTGATGAAGTCGGTGGTGACGCAGGCGAGCGCGGCGATTCCGGTGCTGCCGCTCTATATCGCCATTTCCTTCCGCGTCATGAAGGAAAAGGGCATCCACGAAGGCACCATCGAGCAGATCAACCGCCTGTTCCGCGATCGCCTGTACCGCAAGGATCATCAGCCGACGGCAACCGACAGCGATGGCCGCGTGCGCCTGGACGACTGGGAGCTGCGCGAGGACGTGCAGCAGGAATGCAAGGCGCTGTGGCCGACCATCACCACTGAGAACCTGAACCAGCTCACTGACTACGTCGGATACAAGAACGACTTCCTGCACCTGTTCGGCTTTGGCCGCAACGACGTGAACTACGAGGAAGACGTGAACCCGGATCGTCGCTTCGACGTCGTCGAGCTCTGACCGGTCATGACCGGATGCCGTCCTCGCGGCGGCATCCGGCTCGACTCAGCGCCGGGCGCGCATGGGCCAGGGCAGCATCAAACGCGTGATCAGCGCGTGTCGTCGCCCACTGCCGGCGACTTTCGCAGCATCCATGCCAGCACCGGCGGCGTCACCATCGCGGTCAACAACGACATGGCGACGATGATGGCGTAGATGCGCCCGGTGAAAACGCCGGCGGACAGCCCCAGGCTCGCGATGACCACGCCGACCTCGCCACGCGGCACCATGCCGAAGCCCACCACCGTCGCGCCGCGCGTGCCGAGCGAGAGCGCTCCGAGGAAGCCGCCGATCAGCTTCGAGGCGATGGCGATCAGGGTAACTACCAGCAACATGACGGCGGCGTCGCCGTTGGCCAGCTGTTGCAGGTCGATCTTGCTGCCGGTGATGACGAAGAAGAACGGCGTGAGCAGGGCAAGCAACGGCTGCGTCTGTTTCTCCAGCGTGTGCTGCTGGCGCGTCTCCGAGGCGATCATGCCGGCGAGGAACGCGCCGATGATCGCGGCCAGCCCGAACAGCGTGGACACATAGGCAAGGCCCAGGCACAGCGCCAGCACGATGGCGAGCGCCGAATGCGGGCTCTGTGGCTTGTCCAGCCAGCTGGAGTTCCAGCGCATCACGCGCGCACCGCCCACGCCGATGATGGCAATAAAGCCGATGGCGCCCGCGAGCACGGCGACGAGGTGGACCACGTCGATACCTTCGCCGCCCTGCAGCGATACCACGACACCGAGCAGCAGCATGGCCAGGATGTCGTCAATGACGGCGGCGCCCAGGATCACCTTGCTTTCGATACGCTGGAGTGCGCCCAGTTCCTGCAGCACGCGCGCGGTGATGCCGGCCGAGGTCGCCACGAAGGCGGCGGCGATGAACAGTGAGCGGCTCCAGTCGAATCCGCTGGCGTGGGCCCACACGCCACCCATGCCGAACGGCACCAGCACGCCCAGTACACCGACCAGGAAGGCCACCTTGCCGACCTTCTTCAGGTCTTCAAGGCGGGTCTCCAGGCCTACTGAAAACAGCAGCAGGACCACGCCGATTTCCGACAGCACGTCCAGCGGTGTTCCCGCCGCGACCTGATCAGGCGTGATCCAGCCAAGCACGGACGGGCCGATGACGCAGCCGGCGGCAATTTCGCCCACCACGCCGGGCAGCTTCAGGCGCTGCGCCACCTCGCTGCCGATCTGGGCCGCGAGGAAGACGATGAAGAGCGTGAACAGGATGTCGCTGGCGTGGTGCATGGACAGTAGCGGCCCCGTGATTGGATCCGGAGCATGCTACATGTTCAATGCGGGGCGTGGCGCTAACCGGGTGCCGTTTCCGATCGAGGGGCGCTCTCGTTCTGCAGGCGGCTGAAGACCCAGCTTGCCGTGGCCGTCACGATGGCCAGCAGCAGCACGGTCCAGCGGAAGGCCGGGATGTAGTCGGCATGGGCATGCCCTTGCAGCAACGCCTCCATCAGCAGCGAGGCCAGCGCGATGCCGAAACTCATGGAAAGGTACTGAGCCGTCGATGCCATGGACGAGGCTTGTGAAGCGAACTTCACGTCCAGGTCGTTGTAGATCAGCGTATTCATGGCCGTGTACTGCATGCCCATGAAGCCGCCGTAGACAAACACCATCGAGGCAATCAGCCACATCGGCGAACCCTTGCCGAGCAGCGCGAACGACGCCAACAGCACCGCCACCATCAAGGTGTTGGTGAACAACAGGCGGCGATAGCCAAAGCGTTGCAACAGCCGGTTGATGCCCCACTTGGCGGCAATGGAGCCCAACGCCTGTGGCACCATCATCAGGCCGGCCATCAGCGGCGACCAGCCGCAACCGACCTGCAGGAACAGCACCAGCAGCAGGAACATGCCGGACACGCCCAGGCGCGTGAACAGGTTGCCGGCTAGCGACACCCACACGCTGCGCACGCGCAGCAGGCTCAGGTCCGCCACCGGGTGATCCGTGCGGCGGCTGTGCCACACGTAGGTTGCGCCGAACACGATGGCGAGCACGCCGTAGATGGCGATCCGCGCCCACTGGCCGCCACCGCCGCTGGCCACTTCGGACGCCGTCAGCAACATGGCCGATGACGCGGCGAACAACAGGAAGCCCAACAGGTCGAACGGGTGCACGTCGTCGAGCCGGTAGTCAGGCATGTCGCGGCGATTCATCCACATGCCCACCAGGCCCACGGGCACGTTGATCAGGAAGATCAGTCGCCACGAGGTGTATTCCGCGAGCGCGCCACCCAGCAACGGGCCCAAAACCGAACCGAGCAGACCCACCGTGGCGACGGTGCTCATCGCCCGCACGAATTCCCGCTTGTCGATGCTGCGCACAAGCACGTAGCGCCCGACCGGCATCAGCGCCGCGCCACCAAGGCCCTGCAGGACGCGTGCGGCCACCAGCTGCGGCAAGGTCTGCGCGATGCCGCACAACAGCGAGCCGATGGTGAAGGTGGCAATGGCAGCGGCGAAGATGCGCCGCGTGCCGAAGCGGTCGCACAACCAAGGGCTGGCCGGAATGAAGATGGCCAGCGTCAGCACATAGCTGGTGAGCGCGGTACGCATGCCCAGCGGCGTGACGTTGAGCGCCTCGGCCATGGCGGGCACGGCGGTGTTGACGATGGTCGAGTCCAGCGCCTGCATGAAAAAGGCGGCGGCGACCAGCCAGATCAGTCCGCGATAACGCTCGCGTGAAGATTCCGTCGGTGACCCTGGATCCCGCGCCTCCTCGCCGGCTGGTGGAACGGGGAGGCTGGTCTGCGTGGCTGCGAGATTCTCGGGCATGTCTCATTATGATAACTGTTATGGCAGCTTGCTTTTGCGTATCGAAGCGTCCAAAGTCGCTTGGGCTTCATCTTTGATGGTCGATCGTGCGGACAGCGTCAATCGCGCCGCGACACCCCGGGATGAACGACAAACAGCGAAGGAATGAGCGCGCTGGGGCGGCACCGTCCCGGCGCGTCGTCTTTTGCGACAGCATGCGGTCGATGCGCCGCCCGCCGAACGACAGGAGTCGCCATGAGCAGCAAGCCACCCATCGTCATTTCCTCGCTCGACCTGGAGCGCATCGAAGCGCTGCTGGAGCGCATGCCGCCGGCGCAGGCGGCGCAGTACGAGGCGTTGCGTGGCGAACTGGACCGGGCGGATGTGATGGAGCCGGTGCAGATCCCGGCGGATGTGGTCACCATGAACTCCGTCGTCACCTTCAAGGACGACGATTCGGGGGACGAACTCACCATCACCCTCGTGTATCCATCCGGTGCGGGCGTGCCAGGCACGGTGTCGATCTTTGCGCCGGTGGGCAGCGCGCTGCTGGGCCTGAAGGTGGGGCAGCCTATCGAATGGCCCACGCCCGACGGCCGTCGCCGCCAGCTGCGCGTGCTGGAGATCGAATACCAGCCCGAAGCCTCGGGCGACCTGCATCGTTGACGTCATCGTCACGTCACGCCAGCGTGTCGCTGGCGTGAATCCCGCGGCGTGTCAGTGGAAGTGGTGCACGTAGCCCACCTGGAAGCCGCCAGGCAGCAGGGAAACGATCCACGGTGAATCCCGGTGCGACGCCCACAGCCCCACGCCGACGCCGATGGCCGCGCCGAACACCACATCGCTCTGCCAGTGTCCGTGCGTCTTGACGCGCGCCACGGCGTCATAGGCGGGCAGCAGTGCCAGCAGGTACACGGTGGGATGGTCGCTGCCGTACCTGGCGATGATCGGCGTGACGGCGGCCGACACGGCCGCGACCTCGCCGCTGGGGAAGCTTTGGTTATGAATGCCCTGGAACCACTTGTTGGGATCGCTGGTTTGCGAGGGGCGCTCGCGCTGGAACGTCCATTTGAGCACCTGCGTGCCGGCCGCGGTGACGGCCATCGAATCCACGGAACGCCAGAGGGTGTCGCCGAACTCGTCGTTGTCGCCGAGCCAGATGGCGCCGCCGGCGACCGACAGTACGGTGCCGTAGAGCAGGATTTCCTGGTTGCTGCGTTTCCAGATGCCGCTGTTGTCGTAGGGCACGACGTGGTCCATGCCTAGAATGCCGCTGCCCGCCCAGGCAGGGCTGAGGGCAAAGACAAGCGCCAGAGCCGCCAGCTGTCGAGTATGCATAAGCTCACCCTCCAGAGTGCGAAACGGCTTGAGTTGTCTCGAAAAACGTTACGCCGGGCCGCTTTCCTCCGCCTTACACGGGGCGAAAAGCGGCGTTGAGACGTTAAACTCGGCGGACACGAGGAAACCCGCATGAGTCATAGCCCGGCCAACGATTGGCAAGCCCAAGCCCGCGCCTTGCGCGAGAAGATCGAGCGCGCCAATTACCGCTACCACGTACTGGACGATCCCGAGATCACGGATGCCGAGTACGACCGCGCGATGCGCGAGCTGGAAGCGCTTGAGCTGGCTCATCCAGAACTGGCCACGCCCGACTCGCCTACGCGGCGCGTCGGCGCGCGCGCGCAGGGTGGCTTTGCCGAAGTACGGCATGCCATTCCCATGCTTTCGCTCAACAATGCGTTTGAGCTGGATGGCGACGGCGATCGGGAGCGCTTCCGCGAGGTCGCCGAATTCGAGCGCCGCATTGAGCAGACGCTGGATCGCCGCCAGCCGGTGTTCTCGGTGGAACCGAAGCTTGATGGCCTGGCGATCAGCCTTCGCTACGAGAACGGCGTGTTCGTGCAGGGCGCGACGCGTGGCGATGGCGAAACGGGCGAGGACGTCACCGCCAACCTGCGCACCGTGCGCGCGATCCCGCTGCGTCTGCGTGGCGAAGGTTGGCCGCGCGTGCTGGAAGTGCGCGGCGAAGTGATCATGCTGCACAAGGATTTCGAGGCGTTCAACGAGCATGCCCGTGCGCACGGCGAGAAGCCGCTGGCCAATCCCCGCAATGGCGCGGCCGGCTCGCTGCGTCAGCTCGATCCTGCCATCACCGCCCGGCGCAAGCTGAGTTTCTTTGCCTACGCGGTGGGCGATGTGCAGGGCGGCGAGCTGCCTGCCTCGCATTCAAAGATGCTGGCGAAGCTGCGCGACTGGGGCTTCCCCGTATCGCCGGAAGTGGATACCGCGAAGGGGTTCGAAGGACTCATCGCCTACTACCGGCGCATCGGCGCCAAGCGCGACCAGCTTCCTTACGACATCGACGGCGTGGTCTACAAGCTGGACGACTACGAAGGCCAGCGCGTCATGGGCTTCGTGTCGCGCGCGCCGCGCTGGGCCATTGCGCACAAGTTCCCGGCGCAGGAGCAGACCACCACGGTCGAGGCTATCGAGATCCAGATCGGACGCACCGGTGCGGCGACGCCGGTGGCCCGGCTGAAGCCGGTGCAGGTGGCGGGCGTCACCGTCACCAACGCCACCTTGCACAATGCCGACCAGGTGGCGCGCCTGGATGTGCGTGTGGGTGACAGTGTGATGGTGCGCCGCGCGGGCGACGTGATCCCGGAGGTGGTGCGCGTAATGCCGGAGCTGCGCCCCGCGCACACGCATCCCTGGCATATGCCGACGCATTGCCCGGTATGCGGCTCGGCACTGCTGCGTGAGGAAGGCGAGGCCGCCTGGCGCTGCTCGGGCGGCCTGATCTGTCCCGCGCAGCGCAAGGAAGCCCTGATCCATTTCGCTGCGCGACGCGCCATGGACATCGAAGGCATCGGCGAGCGCTTCGTGGATGCGCTCGTCGATTTCAGCTACGTGCACACGCCTGCGGATCTGTACAAGCTCACGCTTGATGATTTCCTGGAGATGAAGCGCCGCGCCGACGAGCGCGATGGCACCACGCCGGAAACCGTCAGGCAGGGCAAGGTGGCCACCAAATGGGCCGAAAACCTGATCGAGGCCATCGAGGCGAGCAAACGCACCACCTTGCCGCGCTTCCTGTTTGGCCTTGGCATCATGCACATCGGCGAAAGCACGGCGAAGACCCTTGCCGCCTGGCTGGGCAGCCTGGCTGTGATTCGCCGCATGCCGGCCGCGGTGCTGCGCGTGCTGCCGGATATCGGTGACGAGGTGGCGCGCTCCATCGCCGGCTTCTTCGCGCAGGAGGGCAACCAGAAGGTGGTCGACGCGCTGCTGGCCTCCGGCATCGTATTTGCGGACGAGACCCATCCTTCGCCCAAGCTGCGCCAGCGCCTTGATCTGGCCGTGTTGCTGGATATGGCGGGCGTCAGCAAGCTAGGTCCGAAGAGCACGAAGTTGCTTGCCGAACATTTCCGCTCGCTGGACAAGCTCATCGATGCCGGCCCTTCGCATTGGGTGACGGCCGGGCTGCCATCGGCGGCTTCAACCAACCTGGAGGCATTTCTCCACGACAAGGCGAACCTCCGTCAGCTGCGTGAGGCGGACACCGCCATGTGGGAGCTGCTCGACGCCATCCCTAAGGCGACCCAGACGGTGGCGGCGCCGCTTGAAGGGCAGACCGTGGTGCTCACCGGCACGCTGACCTCGCTCAGCCGCGACGAAGCCAAGGAGCGGCTGGAGGCTCTGGGTGCCAAGGTGGCTGGGTCGGTTTCCAAGAAGACCAGCTTCGTGGTGGCCGGCGAAGCCGCTGGCTCCAAGCTCGACAAGGCGCAGGAGCTGGGCGTGGACGTGTGGGACGAAGCACGCCTGCTCGAACTGCTCGCCACGCATGAGGGCGGCGCATGAACCTGCACATGGCCGGGCGCCTGCACCTGCGTGCGCGCTTGTACGCGCTGATCCGCGCGTTCTTCGCCGAGCGCAACGTGCTCGAGGTGGAAACGCCGATCCTGTCGGCGGCCGGCAACACCGATCCGAACATCGAGAGTTTCAGCGCCAGCTTCAGCGGGCATGTGGATGCCGGTGCGCGACAACGCTGGTTGCGCACCTCGCCGGAATACCCGTTGAAGCGCCTGCTGGCTGCCGGTGTCGGCGACTGCTACGAGCTTGGCCGCGTGTTTCGCAATGGTGAGGCCGGTGGTCGTCACAACCCCGAGTTCACCATGCTGGAGTGGTACCGCGTCGGCTGGGATCACCGTCAGCTGATGGAGGAAACCATCGCCCTGGTGGAAGCCGCGCTGGCGATGAAGGGGGCGAGGGCAGAGGTGTGGATTGAAGGTTATCGCCAGCTCTTCATCGACGAACTGGGCATCGACCCCGCCCATGCGCCGATCGAGCAGCTGCAGGTTCCGCTTGAGGAATTCAACATCAACCCCAACGGCCTCACGCGTGACGACTGGCTCGACCTGCTGATCACGCATCGCCTGCAGCCTTCGTTTCCCGCCAACCGTATCACCGTGATCCACGATTACCCTGCATCACAGTGCGCGCTGGCCAAGGTGCGGCCGGGCGATCCACCGCTGGCGGAGCGCTTTGAGCTGTACCTGGGTCGCTACGAGCTGGCGAACGGCTACCACGAGCTCAACGACGCGACCGAGCAGCGCCGACGCTTCGAGCGCGACAATGAGGTGCGGCGCTCGCGCGGGCAGCCGGCCATCCCGATGGACGAGCGCCTGCTGGAAACGCTGGATGCCATGCCCGATTGTGCCGGCGTGGCGCTGGGCATCGAACGGCTGCTGATGTGCCTGGTCGGCACGGATGCCATTGCCGACGTCCTCACGTTCCCCTTTGCGGAGGCCTGAGCGGATGGCTTCGACCTTGTTGCCGGCGATCCATCACGTGGCGCTGATCTGTTCGGATTACGCGCGCTCGAAGGCCTTTTACAGCGAGACGCTGGGCTTTCGCATCATCCGCGAGGTCTATCGGGCGGAGCGCGATTCGTGGAAGCTTGACCTGGAAGTCTCCCCCGGCGTCAGCCTCGAGCTCTTTTCGTTCCCCTCGCCGCCGCCGCGACCCTCGCGGCCCGAGGCGCAGGGTCTTCGTCATCTGGCGTTTTCGGTGCCCGATGTCGATGCGGTCATCGCTACGCTGCTCGAGCGTGGCGTAACCTGCGAACCTGTCCGCGTGGACGAATTCACCGATCGGCGCTTCACCTTCTTCGCCGATCCGGACGGCCTGCCGATCGAGTTGTACGAGGCCTGATTCTTCGCCAACGCCCATAAAAAAACCGGCGGCCCTTGCGAGCCGCCGGTTTTTGCCTTGGCGATGAGCGATACGCTCAGCTTTCGCGCGAGTCCAGCAGGTGGCGATAGATGAGGCCACCGACGACGCCACCGATCAGCGGAACGACCCAGAACATCCACAGCTGGCCCATGGCCCAGCTGCCCTGGAATACGGCCACGGCCGTGCTTCGTGCCGGATTCACCGAGGTATTGGTGATCGGAATACCGACCAGGTGGATGAGCGTAAGGGTGAGGCCGATGGCCAGCGGTGCAAAGCCGGTCGGCGCGAGCTTGTGCGTGGTGCCGTTGATGACGATGAGAAAGAACGCCGTCAACACGAACTCGGCCATCATGCAGGCCATCAGCGAGTAGTGGCCCGGTGAATGCTCGCCATAGCCGTTGGACGCAAAGCCGCCAGCGACGGGATCGAACTCGGGCCGGCCGCTGGCGATCATGTAGATCACGGCGCCCGCAGCGACGCCGCCGATCACCTGGGCGATCCAGTAGGGCACCACATCCTTGGCGGGAAACCGCCCGCTGGCCCACATGCCGGCGGTCACGGCCGGATTGAAGTGGGCACCGGAAATATGACCCACGGCGTAGGCCATGGTCACCACGGTGAGGCCGAAGGCCAGGGCAACACCGGCAAAGCCGATGCCCAGCTCAGGAAACGTTGCGGCAAAAACGGCGCTGCCGCAACCGCCGAACACCAACCAGAACGTACCGAAGAACTCTGCTCCCAAACGCTTGCCCATGCTCATACGGACTCTCCTTGCCAGAATTTTTCAGGGGTTGGCCTGGGCGGCGTCCCTGCGTGATTTCCACAACGATCCCGAATTGAAACAGGCGCTTAATGCTTGGCCCAGGTGCCCATAGGCTAGCAAAACGTTCTGCCGAATCGTGCGGGCGGGGCATGCTAACGACAAGGAATGAAGCATTGAATAGGAATTGTCTGGCTATATGCTGCTCCGGCGCTCTTGTCCGCAACCGTAGGATTACTGATGACGCAAGCCATTCCGACCACGCCCGCTCTCGCTTCCCCGGAGCGCCGCCTGGGCGCCCGTGACATCCAGACGCTGTTGCTGGCCTCGCTGGGTGGCGCGCTGGAGTTCTACGATTTCGTGGTTTTCATATTTTTCGCGTTGCCGCTGAGCCACCTGTTCTTTCCGCAGGACACGGCCCCGTGGCTGGCGCAACTGCAGGTCTACGGCATCTTCGCGGCCGGTTACCTGGCCCGTCCGCTGGGCGGCATCGTGATGGCGCATTTCGGCGACCGGCAGGGTCGCAAACGCATGTTTACCCTCAGCGTGTTCCTGATGGCCCTGCCCACCCTGGCCATCGGCCTGTTGCCGGTCTATGACAACGTCGGGCTGCTGGCGCCATGGTTGCTGTTGATCCTGCGCGTGGTGCAGGGCGTGGCCATTGGCGGCGAAGTGCCGGGCGCCTGGGTCTTCGTGGCTGAGCACGCGCCCCGCGGTCGGGTCGGTTTTGCCTGTGCCTGCCTGACCTCGGGTCTCACGGCCGGCATCCTGATCGGTTCGCTCACGGCGGCGTGGATCAATCACCATCTGGCGCCGGCCCAGGTGCTGGCCTGGGGTTGGCGCGTGCCGTTCCTGCTGGGGGGCGTGTTCGGCTTCATCGCCGTGTGGTTGCGCCGCTGGCTGAGCGAAACGCCAGTCTTTGCGCAACTGCGCGAGCGCAAGGCACTCAGCCGTGAATTGCCGTTGCGCAACGTGCTGGCGGGCCATGGCGGTGGCGTCGCGTTGTCGATGGCGGTGACGTGGATGCTTACCGCAGCCATCCTCGTGCTGATCCTGATGCTGCCGAATCTGGTGCAGAAATCGTTCGGCATCGCCCCTGACACGGCTTTCCTGGGCAACAGCATCGCGGCTTTCGGCCTGGGCGTGGGATGTATCGCCTTCGGCTGGCTGGTGGACCGCATCGGCGCGGCCTGGGCGTTGCTGCTGGGTTCCGTTGCCCTGGTGATGGTGACCTACGCGCTGTTTGGCGACCTGGCCGCCGGTGGTGCGCATTTCCTGCCGCTGTATGCGCTCACGGGCTTCCTGGTGGGCACGGTGGCGGTGGTGCCGACGATCATGGTGGCGGCGTTTCCGGCGCCTATCCGTTATTCGGGCATTTCCTTCGCCTACAACGTGGCCTATGCGGTGTTCGGCGCCAGCACGGCCACGTTGATTGGTTATCTTGCCGAGCGCGCCGGTCGCATGGCTCCCGCGCATTACGTCGCCATCACGGCCGTGGTCAGCGTGGTGGCGTCGCTGTGGCTGCTGGCGAAACGAAAAGGCGCAGGCGAACTGGCGGACTGAGTCGACGCTGGTGTCGTCTGGCGGAAATCAGGTGTTGTTGATCGTCGAACCCGTCAGCAACCCGCGCGCCAGCATGCTGCACTGCCGGCGATAGAGCAGCAGTTGCCACTGGCGCCCGCCCAGCTGGCGCCACAGCACGGCCGAGCGCACGGCGGCGAGCAGGTTGGTGCGTACCTTCTCCACCACGGCCGGTTGCTGGAGCTGCTGGGGGCTGCCCGTGACCATCACGCGCGGTTTCAGCGTGGAAAGTGTGGTGGCGTAAAGCTCGGCGAGGCGCTTGACCACCTGCGGTGAATCCGCGCCGAAGTGCTCCACCTGGCGTTGTGCGGCGACGACGCCTTGCTGCAGGCGATCCAGCAGGTCGCCGCGGCGGGAGAGGCTGCGCTCCAGCCGCATCACGGTGAAAGCCATGCGAGTCACCGCCACGTCGCGGTTGCTCTCGTCCAGCAGGGTGATCAGTTGGCGCAGGCCCAGCCGTACCGCCGAGACGTCGCCATAGACCCCCACCACCGACGGCGCGTCGATGCGGAATACGCTGGCCATGCTCGCGGCCATGGCGATGTCGTCGCAGCGGCCGTCATTGGCCAGTTGCTGGGCGAGCGTGGTGGCCTGGAACAGACCCGCCAGGGCCAGCACGCGCTCTTCGTTCATCGCGAAAGCTTCAAACACCGGATAAGGACTCGCTTGGGGCGGGGAGGGCAGCGGCATCATTCCAGCCGCCGAAGGGGGCGTCGGTGCGGTCGATCACGGCGCCGCCCAGACAGGCTTCGCCATCATAGAAAACTACCGACTGGCCAGGGGTGACCGCCCGCTGGGGTTCGTCGAACACGACCTCGAGGCCGTCATCCAACACCAACACCTCGCAGGCCTGGTCGGCCTGACGGTAGCGGGTCTTGGCGGTGCAGCGGAAACGCCGGGCCGGCGGCTCGCCAGCCACCCAGCTGGGCGGTTCGGCGTGCAGGCGGCGCGAGTACAGCCAGTGGTTCTCGCCGCCCTGGGCCACATAGAGCACGTTGCCGGGAACATCCTTGCCAACCACGTACCACGCCTCGCCGCTGGCGCCATGGCGTCCGCCGATGCCCAGGCC
Source organism: Dyella japonica A8 (assembly GCF_000725385.1). Taxonomy (NCBI): domain Bacteria; kingdom Pseudomonadati; phylum Pseudomonadota; class Gammaproteobacteria; order Lysobacterales; family Rhodanobacteraceae; genus Dyella; species Dyella japonica. The sequence goes on from NZ_CP008884.1 coordinate 2,883,302, forward strand.
GTTGCGCTGTCCGAGGGTGTAATACATCACGCCCTGGTGTTCGCCCACAGTCATTCCCTCGGGCGTGCGCATGGGGCCCGGCTGGGCCGGGATGTACTGGGCCAGAAAGCTGCGGAAATCGCGCTCGCCGATGAAGCAGATGCCGGTGGAGTCCTTCTTGGCGTGCGTGGGCAGGGCCGCGTCCTGGGCCATCCGGCGCACCAGCGACTTCTCGATCTCGCCGACCGGGAACAGCGTGGCGGCCAACTGCTGCTGCCCCAGCGCGTGCAGGAAATAGGTCTGGTCCTTGGATGCGTCCACCGCCCGCAACAGGCGGTACCTGCCCTGGTGGAAATCCACGCGGGCATAGTGGCCGGTGGCGATCTTGTCGGCGCCCAGCGCCTGCGCTTCGTCCAGGAAGGTCTTGAACTTGATCTCGCGGTTGCACAGCACGTCCGGGTTCGGCGTGCGCCCCGCGCGGTATTCGGCGAGGAAGTGCTCGAACACGCCGTCCCAGTACTCGGCGGCGAAATTGCGGGCGTGGAACGGAATGCCCAGCCGCCCGCAGACGGCCACGGCATCCTTGCGGTCCACGTCGGCCGTGCAGGGGCCGTCGCGGTCGTCCTCTTCCCAGTTCTGCATGAACAGGCCTTCCACTTCGTATCCGGCCTGTTGCAGCAGCAGGGCGGCCACGGACGAGTCCACGCCACCGGAGATGCCCAGCATCACTTTCACGGGTAGCTGTCCTCCACGAGCAGGCTGTGGAGCAGGTCCAGCGAGTGGCGCTGGCCGGCCAGCCACGCATCGATGCTCAGGAGCACCAGGGGGCTGCGCAATTTGTCACCTAGTGCCGCGATTTCGTCGCGGGTGAGCCAAAGGGCCCGGCGGATGCCGTCATCAAGCCGACGCGTGGCGTCATGGCTGACCGCCCGGGCCGCGAAGCTGAAACGCACCACGCCGTCGCCGTGCTCGGTGCTGCGCCACTGGTGGATGCCGATGAGGTGCTCCAGGGACACCGTCCAGCCGGTTTCTTCCAGTGTTTCGCGCACGGCGGCGGTGGCGAGGCTCTCCCTGTCGTCCAGGTGGCCCGCCGGCTGGTTATAGGCCAGGCGGCCGTTCACCTCCTCTTCGACCATGAGGAAGCGGTCACCGTCGGCGACCACGCAGGCCACCGTGACGTGCGGGCACCAGACTTGCAGGGGAATGGGTGTGGGATCGGCCATGGGGGACATATGGCGACGGCGGCGGGGCTAGAAAAGCGCCCATTGTGCCACTACCTGAAAGCGATCTGCCTTTGACGGGGCACCCCGGGTGCCGGGCGGTATACTTTCCCCAAGGAAATCTCACGTAGAACCATGGCTCACGAACCCGAACACGAACAAGGCAGCGGTCACGGCCTGGCGTTGGAAACCTCCCGTCCGGAGGTGGCCCGCCCGCCGCTCTTCCAAGTGGTGCTGTTGAATGACGATTTCACGCCGATGGATTTCGTGGTGGAGGTGTTGAGGAGTTTCTTCAACCTTGACCAGGAGCGGGCGGTGCAGGTGATGCTGCACGTCCATACGCGCGGGAAGGGAGTCTGCGGGGTGTTCACCCGGGAAGTCGCTGAAACCAAGGTGACCCAGGTGAACGAATATTCACGTGCTCATCAACACCCGTTGTTGTGCACTATGGAAAAGCTCTGAGAGCGGGTTGAAAGCTTTGATTCCCGCCACTCATGGCATGGATATTGAAGAGGCTACGAGTACCCCCCATCTCGTAACCATCGCGGCAATGCCGCCCTGCCACAAAGCGGAGTAGGTCCGGATGTTCAGCAAGGATCTCGAAGTCACCATCGGCCAGTGCTACAAGCAGGCCCGCGAGCAGCGTCATGAGTTCATGACGGTGGAACACCTGCTGCTCGCACTTACCGAAAACCAGTCGGCCCTGGGCGCGCTGCGCGCCTGCGGCGTCGACCTGCCGCGCCTCACGCGCGAGCTGGAAAAGATCATTGCCGAAACCGTACCGGTACTGCCGCACGGGGACGAGCGCGATACCCAGCCGACGCTGGGCTTCCAGCGCGTGTTGCAGCGCGCGGTGTACCACGTGCAGTCGTCGGGCCGTAAGGAAGTCACCGGCGCCAACGTGCTGGTGGCCATCTTTGGCGAGAAGGATTCGCACGCCGTGTATTTCCTGCATCAGCAGGAGATCACCCGCCTGGACGTGGTCAACTACATTTCGCACGGCATCGCCAAGATCGGCGACGAGCCCTCGCAGAGCATGCCCGGTTCCGAGCGTGAGCCGGAGGACGGCGATCCCAAGGGCAACCCGCTCAGCGAGTACGCGAGCAACCTCAACGAGCTGGCGCTGGAAGGCAAGATCGATCCGCTGATCGGCCGCCAGGACGAGATCGAGCGCACCATCCAGGTGCTGTGCCGCCGCCGCAAGAACAACCCGCTCTACGTGGGCGAGGCCGGCGTGGGCAAGACGGCACTGGCCGAAGGTCTGGCCAAGCGCATCGTCGATGGCGACGTGCCGGAGGTGCTGGAGAACGCCACCATCTGGTCGCTGGATCTTGGCGCGCTGGTCGCGGGCACCAAGTATCGCGGCGATTTCGAGAAGCGTCTGAAGGCGGTCATCGGCCAGCTCAAGAAGCAGCCGGGTGCGATCCTGTTCATCGACGAGATCCACACCATCATTGGCGCGGGTTCCGCCTCCGGCGGCACCATGGATGCGAGCAACCTGATCAAGCCGATGCTGGCGTCGGGCGAGCTGCGCTGCATCGGTTCCACCACCTTCCAGGAATTCCGCGGCATCTTCGAGAAGGACCGGGCGCTGGCCCGTCGCTTCCAGAAGATCGACGTGGTCGAGCCCACCGTGGCCGACAGCTTCGAGATCCTCAAGGGCCTGCGTTCGCGCTTCGAAGAGCACCACAACGTCACCTACACCAGCGAAGCCCTGAAGGCTGCGGTGGACCTGTCGGTGAAGCACATTCCCGACCGCCTGCTGCCCGACAAGGCCATCGACGTGATCGACGAGGCCGGTGCCCGCCAGCGCCTGCTGCCGGTCGACCAGCGCACCGGTAAGATCGACGTGCCGGAGGTCGAATACATCGTCGCCAAGATGGCGCGCATCCCGGCCAAGCAGGTGTCGGCGTCGGATCGCGACGTGCTGAAGAACCTCGAGCGCAACCTCAAAATGGTGGTGTTCGGCCAGGACCAGGCTATCGAGGCTTTGGCCGCGTCGATCAAGATGGCGCGCTCGGGTCTGGCCGACCCGTCCAAGCCGATCGGCTGCTTCCTGCTCGCCGGCCCCACCGGCGTGGGCAAGACGGAAGTGACCAAGCAGCTCGCCATGCAGCTCGGCATCGAGATGATCCGCTTCGATATGTCCGAGTACATGGAAGCGCATTCGGTGTCGCGCCTGGTCGGTGCGCCCCCGGGCTATGTGGGCTTCGACCAGGGTGGTCTGTTGACCGAGGCGGTCACCAAGCACCCACATGCCGTGTTGCTGCTCGATGAAATCGAGAAGGCGCACCCGGATGTCTACAACATCCTGCTGCAGGTGATGGATCGCGGCGTGCTCACCGACACCAACGGCCGCGAAGCCAACTTCAAGAACGTGATCGTGGTGATGACCACCAATGCGGGTGCGCAGCAGGCCTCGCGTCGCGGCATCGGCTTCGTGAAGCAGAACCATACGATGGACGCGATGGAGGTGATCCGCCGCATGTTCACGCCGGAGTTCCGCAACCGCCTGGATGCCATCATTCAGTTCAACGCGCTGGACTTCGACCACATCCTGCGCGTGGTCGACAAGTTCCTGATCGAACTGGAAGCCCAGCTCACCGAGAAGCACGTGAGCCTGGATGTCGATGCGGATGCCCGCCGCTGGCTGGCCGAGCACGGCTTCGACCCGCAGATGGGCGCGCGCCCGATGGCCCGCGTCATCCAGGAGAAGGTCAAGCGTCCGCTCGCCGACGAGCTGCTGTTCGGCAAGCTCGCCGATGGTGGCAAGGTGCGCCTGAGCGTGAACGAGGGCGAGCTGGTGGTCACCACCGAGGCGGCGGAGGCCTTGCCGGCCACGGTGAACTGAGCCCGGCAGGACCCATCGCTGAAATGACACGACAAGGGCGCCGCAAGGCGCCCTTGTTGCATGAAGCGAGCATCAACGGCTCGTCGGCGTGAGGTTGCACCCGGAAACGGCGAAACCCGCAGCCTGGCGCGGCTGGTCGGGCGCCTCGAAGGGCACATGGCCACAAAAAAAGGCCGCACAGAGCACGGCCTTCTTGGGGTCTGCACTTGATCAGGGCGAACCGGATGGAGCCTTCAGTGCCAGGCTGGCCCGACGCACCCGCGGTGCGGTCGTGCAGCAGACATGGAATTACTTCATGCGGTAGGTAATGCGACCCTTGGTCAGGTCGTAGGGGGTCATCTCCACCTTCACCTTGTCGCCGGTGAGGATGCGGATGTAATGCTTGCGCATGCGGCCGGAAATGTGGGCCGTGATGACGTGGCCGTTTTCCAGCTGTACGCGGAACATGGTGTTGGGCAGGGTCTCCTGGACCGTGCCTTCCATTTCGATGACGTCGTCTTTGGCCATGCGTTCCGGTGAGGGCAGGGGCAGCCGTCATGGCTGCGTAAGCCGTCGATTATGCCACGGAAGTTCGCCAGATGCTCTTTTCGATTCAGGTCGGGCGCGGCGGGCCTGGTTCGTCCGCAAGCCGGGGTGCTCCGGCGAAGGCGAGCCGACGGCGTATTGAGGGCGGCTCTCGCCATGGTGCCGGGCCGGCATGGCGGCCCCAACACCTTGATATCAAAGCAGGCCCGCGCCCTTCGGACCGATCGCGGCCATGAACATCTTGCCGCTGCACGGATGGGGACGGGGCGCCGCCCGGGTCATCGGATCATCCGCCAAAATGCTCATCGAGCTTGCGGCGTATCTCCTGTTCGACCATGCCCTTCAGCGGCGCCAGCATCATGCCCAGTTCGGCGGTCACGTGGATGGCATCACTGGCCACGGCGATGCTGCCGTTTACGCCCGGTCGCGCGAAGCGCAGCGTGTCGCCTTGCCACTGGCCTTCCATGCCGAACTTCTCCTGCATGCGCGCGGCAACCTTGTCGACCACCGCGCGGGCCTCGGCCACGGAGAGCTGGTGCGGGCGGCGGATGTCGATCTTGGGCATGGACGAATTCCTGTGCGGGGCAAAAGACGCATGGTATGCCAGACCGGCACGGATAGGCTGACTGTTGTATATCGCGTGATTCACCGGAAAACAGGCGCTGAAACACATGGGCATCTGCTAGAGTCCCGGCCGTCCATCGACTGGTTCACTGATGCGCATCGAGTTTCCCAATTCGCCCCGCGAGGATTTCCACTGGGACAGCCCTGCCTTGCGCATCGGCAGTGCGCCGGACAACGACCTGATCCTGGCGGCGCACCAGGCGGGTGCGTACCACCTGCGCATTCAGCTCGATCGTCGCGGCTGGGTGCTGCAGGTACTGCCGCAGGGCAACCGCATCTACGTGAATGCACGCCCGGTGCGGGAGAAGGCGCTGCTGCGCGCTGGCGACATCCTCAGCGTGGGCGACTGCCGCATGCTGCTGCGCACTGACGAAGAACCCGCCCACAACCTGCCTGTCACCGTGCCTGCCGAAGGGCGTTGCACGGTGGCCCTGCGCGCCGTGGCGGGGCCGCTTTCCGGTCGCGTACTGTCGTTGCAGAACAAGCTGGAGCTGGGGCCGCACGGGCGTATTCCGCTGGAACTTCCCCAGGGCGAAACAGCGTCATTGGCCGTGTTCTGGCGCGACGGCCAGCTGATGCTGGAGGCGGGCCAGCAGTCCGGGCGCTATCCGTTGCGCGTGAATGGCGTGCCCGTGACACAGGCGGCCCTGCGGCCGGGTGACCAGATCGGCCTGGGCATGCACCGCTTCGTGGTCGATGCGCCGGGGCTGGAGCCCGAGCCGGAGATCGTGCATCCCGAGCCGGAGCATCCGCACCTGCCCGAAGAGGACGCCGGCCCCCGTGGAGAGGTGTGGTGGCTGATCGCCACTGCCGCTGTGCTGGCGCTGGGTATCGCCGTGGCCCTGCTGGTGCGCTTCTAAGGGGCTTTTCGCGCGCCGCGCCAATGCCGGCCTGCTGTTGACGCCGCGTTGTTGCGTCGCGGCATAATGCGACGACTATCTTTCCTAGGGCGTCGTCAGTGAGCAGACTGTGGAATTTCAGCGCCGGCCCGGCCGCGCTGCCGCAACCCGTACTCGAACGCGCGCAGCGCGAACTGCTGGACTGGCAGGGTTGCGGGGCCTCCGTGATGGAGCTGTCCCATCGCGGCAAGCTCTTTACCGGGCTCGCCCGGCAGGCCGAGGCGGATCTGCGCGAGCTGCTCGCGATTCCCGAGCACTACGCCGTGCTGTTCCTGCAGGGCGGCGCCACGCAGCATTTCGCCCAGATTCCCATGAACCTCGCGGCCGAGGGCGCCAGCGCCGACTACGTCGTCACCGGCCACTGGGGCGAGAAGGCAGCGAGCGAGGCAGCGCCCTACGTCAAGGTGAACCTCGCGGCGAGCAGCAAGGGCGAGAGCTATCGGCGCGTGCCGCCGCGCGAGACGTGGCAGCTCGATGAGCGCGCCGCGTACGTGCACTACACGCCGAACGAAACCATCCATGGCGTGGAGTTTCATGACATCCCCGACGTCGGCGACGTGCCGCTGGTGGCGGACATGTCGTCGGACATTCTCTCCGGCCCGATCGACGTGTCGAAATTCGGCCTGATCTATGCGGGCGCGCAGAAGAACATCGGCCCCTCGGGCCTGGTGATCCTGATCATCCGCCGCGACCTGCTGGAACGCGCCTCGCGTCCGATGGCGCGCATTTTCCGTTATGCGGACCACGCCGCGAACGACTCGATGCTCAACACGCCCAACACCTGGGGCTGGTACCTGGCGGGGCTGACGTTCGAGTGGCTCAAGGAACAGGGCGGGCTGGCGGCGATGCGCGAGCGCAATGCAGCGAAGGCGACGTTACTGTACGGCGCGATCGACGGCTCCGGCGGCTTCTACCGCAACCCGATTGAACTCGCCTCGCGTTCGCGCATGAATGTGCCCTTCACGTTGCATGACAGCGCGCTGGATGCGGATTTCCTCAAGGAATCCGAGGCCGCCGGCCTGCTCGCGCTGAAGGGGCACAAGGCGCTGGGCGGCATGCGCGCCTCGATCTACAACGCCGTGCCGCTCGAGGCGGTGCAGGCGCTGGTGGCCTTCATGCAGGATTTTGCCAAACGTCACGGATGAAACCGTTGCACGGTGATGGGGCATCGGGGATAGTCCCCGGTTCCCCATTTGGACTTCTTTCCCTCCAAGCCGCTCGACATGACTGACAAAAAGTCCTCGCTTTCCGATGTACGCGAACGCATCGACAGTATCGACCAACAGATCCAGCAGCTGATTTCCGAGCGCGCCGGCTGGGCGCAGGAAGTGGCTCGCGTCAAGGGCGAGGGGCTTTCGGCGATCGACTATTACCGGCCGGAACGCGAGGCGCACGTGCTGCGCATGGTGGTCGACCGCAACAACGGCCCGCTCTCCGACGTGGAGATGGTGCGCTTGTTCCGCGAGATCATGTCCTCGTGCCTGGCGCAGGAAGATCCCCTCAAAGTCGGCTTCCTCGGTCCCGAGGGCACCTTCAGCGAACAGGCGGTGCGCAAGCACTTTGGCCATGCCGCCTATGGCCTGCCACTGGGCAGCATCGAGGAGGTGTTCCAGGAAGTGGCCGCCGGCCATGCCGATTTTGGCGTGGTGCCGGTGGAGAACTCCGGCCAGGGCATGATCCAGGTAACGCTGGACATGTTTCTCACTTCGGAAGCCACCATCTGCGGCGAAGTCGAGCTGCGCGTGCACCAGTGCCTGCACTCACTGGGCGGCAAGCTCGACGGGGTCAAGCGCGTCTATGCGCACGCCCAGTCGTTGCAGCAATGCAAGACGTGGTTGCGCATCAACCTGCCCGGCGTGGAATGCGTCGCGGTGAGCAGCAATGCCGAGGCGGCGCGCCTCGCCCGCCATGCGGACGATGCCGCGGCCATCGCGGGTGAAACTGCTGGCCGTGTGTACGGATTGAAGACGGTGGCCACCGGCATCGAGGACCGCGCGGACAACACCACGCGCTTCCTCGTGATCGGCCGCTCGCTGTTCCCGCCCTCGGGCAATGACCGTACTTCGCTGCTGATCACGGTAAACGACAAGCCGGGCGCGCTGTACCACGTGCTCAAGCCGTTCGCCGAGCATGGCATCAGCCTCAACCGCATCGAGTCACGCCCGGCGCATTCGGGCAAGTGGCAGTACGCCTTCTTCATCGATGTGTCCGGCCACATCAACGACGAGCGGATGCAGGCCGCAATGAAGGAGATGGGCGAAGCCGCCGCGCAGGTGCGCGTGCTTGGCTCGTACCCGGTCGCTCTGCCCTGATGCATGCAACGGCCGCTGCCTGGCGGCCCATGGAGAATCCTTTGTGACCCGACTCGACTGGACCAGTCAACACGCTCGCGTGCTCAAGGGCAGCGTGCGCGTGCCCGGTGACAAATCGGTATCGCACCGCGCGCTGATGCTGGGCGCCCTGGCTGATGGCACATCGCATATCCGCGGCTTCCTGGAGGGCGAGGACACGCGCGCCACCGCCGCCGTGCTGCAGCAGCTCGGCGTGCGCATCGATGCGCCGGCTGATGGCGAGCGCATCGTGCATGGTGTTGGCCTGCATGGCCTGCGCGGCACCACGGCGTTGCTCGATTGCGGCAACGCCGGCACCGGCATGCGTTTGCTGGCCGGTTTGCTGGCGGGGCAGACGTTCGACAGCACGCTGGTAGGCGATGAGTCCCTGTCCCGGCGCCCGATGCGCCGCGTGACCGATCCGCTTGCCCGCATGGGCGCCAGGATCGATACGCAGGATGGCCTGCCGCCGCTGCGCGTACGCGGCGGACAGTCTCTCCAGGGCATCAGCTATACGCTGCCCGTGGCGAGTGCGCAGGTGAAATCGGCGCTGTTGCTGGCAGGCCTGTACGCACACGGCGAGACGGAAGTGATCGAGCCGCATCCGACGCGCGACTACACCGAGCGCATGCTGGCGGCCTTTGGCTGGCCCATCGATTTCGCGCCGGGTCGTGCGCGACTGAGCGGCGGCCACACACTTCGCGCCACGGATGTGGATGTGCCGGCCGATTTTTCGTCTGCTGCCTTCTTCCTGGTCGCCGGCAGCATTGTGCCGGGGGCCGAGCTGCGCCTGCCGGCCGTAGGCCTGAATCCGCGCCGCACCGGCTTGCTGCAGGCGCTGCGCCTGATGGGCGCGGACATCCGCGTGGAGAACGAGCGCGAAAGCGGCGGCGAGCCGGTGGGCGACCTCGTGGTGCGACACGCGCCGTTGCATGGCATTGAGCTGCCGGAAGCGTTGGTGCCAGACATGATCGACGAGTTCCCGGTCTTCTTCGTCGCGGCGACGGCGGCCAGCGGCAAGACCGTGGTGCGTGGTGCCGCCGAGTTGCGCGTGAAGGAATCGGATCGCCTTGCCACCATGGCGGATGGCTTGCGCGCACTCGGCGCGTTCATTGACGAAGTGCCGGATGGCGCGACCATCACCGGCGGTGCGCTCCGTGGCGGCACGATCGAGAGCCACGGCGACCATCGCATCGCCATGAGTTTCGCCGTAGCAGGACTTATCGCTGACGGTCCGGTGCGGATCAACGACTGCAGCAACGTGGCGACATCATTCCCCGGCTTTCTTGAGCTCGCCAACGGGTGCGGGTTCGACCTAAGGAATACCTGAGCGACGCGGGCCTGTGGGAGCGCACCCTGTGCGCGACGGTGGCCCCGGCGCCGACGCAGGCGGCCGTCGCGCACAGGGTGCGCTCCCACAAGAGGCGTGTGCCACTCGCCGCACGGTGGCCTAACCGTTACGCTTGGCGCTTCCTGTCGAGGTTGCCATGCCCACCGCCACGCCTTCCTTTATCGTCGCCATTCCCGCCCGCTATGGCTCCACCCGGTTGCCAGCCAAGCCGCTGCGGGAGATTGCCGGCGTGCCTATGGTGGTGCGCGTGGCGCAGCGCGCACTGGAAGCGGGTGCCTCGCAAGTGGTTGTGGCCACGGACGACCAGCGCATCGTCGATGCGTTGCAGGGGCAGGGCGTGGACGTCTGCATGACGCGCGCCGACCACGCCTCGGGCAGCGATCGCCTGGCGGAGTGCGCGGAGCACTATGGCTGGGCAGATGACGCCATCGTGGTGAATCTGCAGGGTGACGAACCATTCGCACCCGCTGCCGGCATTCGCGAAGTGGCGCGTGCCTTGGCCGAAGACGACGCCCCCATGGCCACGCTGGCCACGCCCATCACGCAAGCGCATGAGCTGTTCGATCCCAACGTCGTCAAGCTGGTGCGTTCAATCACGGGGCGTGCGCTGTACTTCAGTCGTGCGCCGGCGCCCTGGGCGCGCGACGCTTTCGCACTGGATCGCGATGTGCTGCCGGCCGATGTTCCGTTCCTGCGCCACATCGGCATTTACGCCTACCGCGCAAGCTTCCTGAAGCGCTACACGACCCTGGATCGCACGCCACTGGAACAGGCCGAGTCGCTGGAGCAGTTGCGCGTGCTGGAGCACGGCTTCCCGATCGCGGCCCGCCTGACGCCCGAGCCGTTCCCGCCAGGTATCGACACCGAGGCCGATCTTGAACGCGCCGAGCGCTGGTTGGCCGGGCACTGACGGGTCAGCGGCGCCGGCGGATCATCATCACCAGCAGGCCGCCCAGCACGATACCCAGCACGAGTCCGATGCCGGCGCCCCACAGGGCGCCGTTGTTGCCGGCGACCGCCCGTCCGATCAGGAAGCCGAGCACGAACAGGATGGGGAGTGGCAGGCAACCCATGGGCGTTTTCCGGGCCTATCGCCGCCTTCGCCAGCACATGGCAGCGGCGCGCGGGGTCATTTGTTGAACGTGATCGGTACCTGCACATAGCCACCGGTCGCGACGCCGTTCTTGATGGCCGGCTTGTACGACCAGCTCTTCGCCGTGCGGATGGCTTCATCGTCCAGCTGCCGAGCGCCCGAAGACATCATCACATGGACAGATTGGATCTTGCCTTCGGCATCCACCTGCACCATCACGACGACGGTGCCCGAGCCGGCGGTATTTTTCATGGCCGCGGAATAGTGCGGTTGGGGCAAGGGCCGGTCTTCGTCGATGCTGGCTGGACGATCGGCCAGGGCAGTGTCGCCATGGCCCGCGGCGGATGAAGCCGGCGCGGGTGCCTGGGCGTCCTGCGCGACGGCGCCAACCGCGGCCTGGCTCAGGATCATGGCAGCCGCGCAGAGCGCGAGCGTGATCAGCTTGCTTTTCACTTTCTGTCTCCCCTGTCGACCGGCCAAGCATAGTCGGGGCCCTCATGACACAACAATCGTGCCGTCCGGCACGGTCGAAGGGCTTGATAGCGGCCTTCGGCGCAGCCATAACGCTGGTTTCCGCCAGTGCTGCCGATGCTGCACACCGTCGCGCCACAAGGTTTCAAAGGAACGTTTCCACCCATGAAAGCCAGCGACAAGCCATCCATCCTGTTCGTTTGCCTGGGCAACATTTGCCGCTCGCCGCTGGTGGAGGCGGTGGCGCGCGAGCGCAGCGCACAGGCTGGCCTTTCGTTGACGCTGGCTTCCTGCGGCACGGGGAACTGGCATGTGGGCAAGGGTGCCGATCCGCGCATGGTGCGCGCCGCCGCGGATGCGGGCTACGACTTGTCGCCGCACCGGGCGCGACAGGTGCGGGCATCCGATTTCGAGGATTTCGACTGGGTGCTGGCGATGGATCAGGACAACCTGGAAACGCTGCAGGGCCTGCGTCGTGGTCGTGGCGTGGAACCGGCCCTGTTCCTGCCCTGGGCGGGCGTGGCCGGGCCGGAGGAATTCCCGGATCCGTACTTTGGCGACAACGAAGGCTTTCGCCGTGCCGTGGCGCTGGCGGAGCAGGGCGTGGATGGCCTGATCGCGCGCCTGCGCGACCGGTGAACGGATAGAATTGCCTGATGCAGTCCACTCCGCCGCCGCAAGCCTTCGACGGCAAGGCTTTCGTCAAAACGCTCTCCACCTCGCCCGGCGTCTATCGTTATTTCGACGAGGACGGCGACCTGCTGTACGTGGGCAAGGCGGGCAACCTCAAGAAGCGCGTTGGCAGCTATTTCCTCAAGCCGCGCATGGAGCCGCGCATTGCGGCGATGGTGTCGCAGATCGCCCGTGCCGAGATCACGGTGACGCGCACCGAGGGCGAGGCGCTGCTGCTGGAATCGCAGCTGATCAAGTCGCTCAAACCGCGCTACAACATCCTGCTGCGCGACGACAAAAGCTACCCGTACATCTATCTGTCGGGTGGCGAGGATTATCCGCGGCTCGCGTTCCATCGTGGGGCGCGCAACATGCCGGGCCGGTATTTCGGCCCGTATCCCAGCACCTTCGCCGTGCGCGAAAGCCTCAACCTGATGCAGAAGCTGTTCAAGGTGCGCCAGTGCGAGGACAGCTATTTCAAGAACCGCTCGCGCCCCTGCCTGCAGCACCAGATCGGCCGCTGCACGGCGCCCTGTGTGCAGCTGATCACCATCGAGGATTACCGCAATGACGTGCGTCACGCGGAAATGTTCCTCGAGGGGCGCAGCAGTGCGGTCATCGACGAACTGGCCGGCCAAATGGAGCAGGCCAGCCAATCGCTGGCGTTCGAGCGCGCGGCTTCGTTGCGCGACCAGGTGGCCGCCTTGCGCAAACTGCAGGCGGAGCACCACGTGCAGGGCGCCAGCGCGGACATGGACGTGCTGGCCTGCCGTATCGAGGCGGGCATGGCCTGCGTGAGCGTGCTGTTCTTCCGCAACGGCATCAGCCTGGGTACGCGTGACTTCTTCCCGCGCCTGCCGCTGGATGCCGAGCCGGCCGACGTGCTGGAGCAGTTCGTCGCGCAGTATTACCTCGATCGCCCGGTGCCGCGTGAGCTGATCCTGGGTGAGACCTTGCCGAGCCAGCAGATCCTGGGCGAGCTGCTGGTGCAGCAGTCGGGCCATGCGGTGGAGCTGAAATCCAGCGTGCGCGGCGAGCGTGCCCGTTTCCTGCAAATGGCCGAGCGCAACGCGCAGGCATCGCTGACGGCCAGGCTGGCCAGCCGCCAGACGCTGGGTGCACGTTTCGACGACCTGCAGAAACTGCTGGAGCTGAGCGAGCCGCCGCGCCGTATCGAGTGTTTCGACATCAGCCATACCCAGGGCGAGCTGACGGTCGCCTCGTGCGTGGTATTTGGGCCCGAAGGTCCGGAAAAATCACATTACCGTCGCTTCAACATCACCGGCATTACCGGGGGCGACGACTACGCTGCCATGCACCAGGCGCTGGTCCGACGTTTCCGCAAGGTGGCCGAGGGCGACGGCGCAAAACCCGACATCTTGTTGATCGATGGCGGCAGCGGACAGGTGGCGCAGGCGCTGGACGTGCTGCGCGAGCTGGGCGTCACCGGCATCCAGGTGGTCGGCGTGGCCAAGGGGCCGGGCCGCCGGGCTGGCGAGGAAACACTGGTGCTGGCCGACTCCGGTCGCAACCTGCATCCGGGGCCGTCGTCACCTGCGCTGCACCTGGTGGCGGCGGTGCGTGACGAAGCGCACCGCTTTGCCATCACCGGCCATCGCAAGCGTCGCGAGAAAGCACGGGAGCGCAGCGTGCTGGAGGATGTTCCCGGCGTGGGCGCGCGTCGCCGCTCCGCGCTGCTCAAGGCCTTTGGCGGCCTCGCGGGCGTCGAAGCCGCCGGCGTGGAAGAGCTGACCCGTGTGAAAGGCATTGATCGCGGACTGGCGGAACGCATTTATGCTGCACTTCACGGCTGACCGGCCGGAATCGGACGGCCCACCGTCATTCCGCCGAAAGCCAAAATCCCGCATGATCGAACGCGGGGACCATGCAACTGTGATGATGGCGGGGTCACCCTGCCAACGGCTTCAACCCGGAAAGGATTTATGCACATCAACCTGCCCACCTGGCTGACCCTGTTCCGCGTGCTGCTGTTGCCGGTGATGGTGGTGGTGTTCTACTGGCAGTTCCCCGGGCACAACATCACCGCCGCCATCGTGTTCCTGCTCGCGGCCATCACGGATTGGCTGGACGGGTACCTGGCGCGCCGCATGAACCTCACCTCGGCGTTCGGGGCCTTCCTCGATCCGGTGGCCGACAAGCTCATGGTGGCGGTCACGCTGTTCCTGCTGGTGGAAACCCATCGCGGCGGCTGGCCGGGCATCCTGATGGCGGTCACCGCGGCGATCATCGTGGGGCGTGAGATCAGCGTCTCGGCCCTGCGTGAATGGATGGCGGAGATTGGCATGCGCTCGACGGTCCGGGTGGCCTTCATCGGCAAGCTGAAAACCACCATGCAGATGGTGGCCCTGGTGGTGTTGATCGTTCAGCATGAAAAAAGCGCCGAGGCCCTGCGCCTGTACCACATCGGCGAGGCGCTGCTGGTTATTGCCGGCATCCTCACCATCTGGTCCGGGCTCTATTATCTGCGCGCGGCGTGGCCCAGCCTGCAGGGCGACGGCGCCGGCCATCCGCTGCCCCGGGGCGAAGACTGAATTAATTTATGACGGATGCTTGACGGCCGCGTATTAGCCATTACAATGCGCGACTCCGATGCGGGAATAGCTCAGTTGGTAGAGCACGACCTTGCCAAGGTCGGGGTCGCGAGTTCGAGTCTCGTTTCCCGCTCCAGATTCCGTGGATTGAAGCATCGCAATCCACAAAAAAGCGACCCTAGGGTCGCTTTTTTATTGCCTGCGGGAAAAGCAGGATGGCCGATACGACCATTCCGTCCGTGACGCGCGGGGCCCCACGGACGGAACATGTTCTCAGTGCGTCTCCTTGCGATGCTCGATCGCCTGCTTCCGGTAGAACGGGTAGCAGATGGCCAGGCACACGAACCAGATCGGCGTATAGATCAGGCCCTGCAGGGTGTCTTCCTTCTGCGCGAACACCCACAGCACGAAGGCGAAGAAGGCCAGCACCAGCCAGCACATGGCCACGCCGCCAGGCATCTTGAAGATCGACGTGGCATGGCGCTCCGGATGCAGTTTCCGGTAGCGCATGTACGCGATCATGATCAGCGACCACACGAAGATGAAGCAGATGCTGGAGATGGTGGTGACGATGGTGAAGACCTTCATGACGTTGCCTTCCTGGTAAAGCAGGAACACGCCGATGAAGAGCAGCACACAGGAATAGGCCAGGCCGTTGGCCGGCACGTTGTTGTTGCTCAGGCGTGCGAACGGCTTCGGGCCGAGCTTGCCGGCCGACAAGCCGTAGAGCATACGGCCGGTGGAATAGATGCCGCTGTTAGCCGACGAGGTGGCCGAGGTCAGCACCACGAAGTTGATCAGGCTGGCGGCAATCGGCACGCCGATCAGCATGAACAGGTTCACGAACGGGCTGCGGTCCGGCATCACCCGGTTCCACGGCGTGACCGTCATGATCACCAGCAGGGCGAGCACGTAGAACACGATCACGCGGATCGGAATGGAGTTGATCGCCTTGGGCAGCGTCTTCTCCGGGTCGCGCGCTTCTGCCGAGGCCGTGCCGACCAGTTCGATGCCCACGAAAGCGAATACCGCGATCTGGAAGGCCGCCAGAAACCCTGCGCCGCCATGCGGGAACCAGCCGCCGTTGCTCCAGAGGTTCGACACGGCTGCCTTGGCGCCGGAGGGCGAGGTGAAGCCAATGGCGATCAGCACGATGCCGATGGCGATGAGCGAGACGATGGCGATGATCTTCACCAGCGCGAACCAGAATTCCATCTCGCCGAACAGCTTCACCGTCAGCAGGTTGAGGCTGAGTAAGAGGCCGATGCACACGGCGCCGGGTAGCCACAACGGCACGCCCGGTGCCCAGAACTGGATATAGCCCGTGATGGCGGCCACGTCGGCGATGCCGGTGACCACCCAGCAGAACCAGTACGTCCAGCCGGTGAAGAAGCCCGCGCAGGGGCCCAACAGGTCATAGTTGAAGTCGACGAACGACTTGTAGTGCAGGTTGGAGAGCAGCAGCTCGCCCATCGCGCGCATCATGAAGAACAGCACGCTGCCGATGATGGCGTAGGCAAAGATCACGGAAGGGCCGGCCAGGCTGATCGTCTTGCCCGAGCCCATGAACAGGCCGGTGCCGATGGCCCCGCCGATGGCGATCAACTGCAGGTGGCGGTTGTGCAGGTTCCGTTGCAGGTGGTGGTCTGCAGTGCCGGGCGCGACGGTCGGTTCATGGTTCTGCATGGGCGGCACGATCCCCTCGGTGACGATATGCGAAGGGGCCATCCTAAAGGATTCGTGACCGCGCGTGCCCGGTCGACCTATTCGGCGTCGTGGAAAATGATGCCCAGCGTGTGGCGCCGGCCGCTGCGCAGGCGGCTGACACCGTGGCGCATGGCCACCCGATACGAGCCGCGGGTGCCGGCCACCGGGCGCTGGTTGACGGCGAACACCACGGCGTCGCCCTGGTGCAGGGGCACCACCTCGGCGCGGGACTGCATACGTGGACGCTGCTCGGTCAGGACGAACTCGCCGCCCGTGAAATCCGTCGCCGGCTCGGACAGCAGGATGGCCACCTGTAGCGGAAACACATGTTCGCCGTAGAGATCCTGGTGCAGGCAGTTGTAGTCGCCCGCGCCGTACTGGAGCAGTAGCGGGGTCGGGCGTGTCTGGCCGGCCGCGTGGCAGCGGGCAAGGAAGGCGGCATGCGTATCGGGATAACGGACATCGATGCCCATGCGCGCGTTCCAGTCATTGGCCAGCGGGGCCAGGTGCGGATAGAGCGAGTCGCGCAGCCGCTGCACAAGAGCGGGCAGGGGATAGCGGAAGTACTTGTACTCGCCGAGGCCAAAGCCGTGCCGGGCCATGACCACGCGGCAGCGGTACAGCGATGCGTCCCCATATCCATGGGTGATGCCGAGGCAGGCGTCCGTATCCAGCAGGCCGGGAAGGATGGCGTGGCCGCGCGCGTCTAGTTGTTCGCGCACGGCCACCCAGTCGATGCCGTCAATGCGTGAGACGAGCGCCTGGCCCTGGATGTCGATGGAGCGTGCGTGCATGACCGTGTGCGCCGAAGAGTGGAACAGGCAGGCTAGTGCCGTGCCCGGTCCGACGCACTCCGTTTCTTGCGATTACACGGTCCGCGCTTTCACCAGACCAGATCGTCGGGCACCTTGAACTGGTCCTGGTTGTAGAACTCGTCTTCTTCGCCGGCTGGTGCGTCGTCGCCCGGCTTGCCGTGATCCAGCACGATGACCGATGCGTCACGCTCGCGGACTTTCGCAGCGGCGGCGCGCGGCAGCAATTCGTAGTTTTCGCCCGAACGTGCGATGACCAGGGCACCTTTGGCCAGCTGCGTGCGCAGGGTCTCGTTCACGAGGACGCTGTGGATCGCCTCGCCATCATTGAAGCGGTAGCTGATCTCGCCCTCGCGCTTCACCTTGTTGGCGTCGATGATCTGCCGCACCTGCGCGGCGATCTCGCGCGCGTGGGCCTGGGCGTTGCGTTCGGCGGCGATGGCGCGGTCACGTTCGGCCTTTTCCGCCTGCAGGCGCTGGGCGTCGATCTTGTCGGCGGGCGCCGACGCTCCGCCCTTGCCCTGGCGCTGCTTGGCCTGCTCTCGTGCAACCTGATCCACCTTACCCTTCTTGGCAAGGCCGGCCTTGAGTAGTTGTTCCTGCAGGGGGTTACGCATCGAAGATGTCCATGGTGCCTGTCCGCCAATTGTAGCGCGCAAGGCGGGCCCAACCCGCGTCCCTCTCGACGACATTGAGACGGCTCGTGGCATGATGGCGAGGCCAAGGTGCAGAAGCCCCCGGAAGAGGACCCGCCGTGATTCCGAATTTCTCAGATCACTCGGCCAACGAGCGCACTTATCTCGCATGGGTCCGCACCGCGATCTCGGTGATGGCATTCGGCTTTCTGCTGGAGCGTTTCGATATTTTCCTTCTCGTTGCCACGCGTTCCGCCGAACATGCGGCAGAAGGCCTGCATACCCGCGCGTCCCAATGGCTGGGGTTGGGCTTGTTGCTGGTTGGCGCACTGATGATCGTGGGTGCCACGCTGCGTTTCTATCGCAACCGGCGCGCCATCCAGGCATCGGAGTCGTCGATGTATGGCGACTCTTGGGTAGCGCGTGCGATGGCGGTGCTGCTCGTGCTGATGGCGATCTTCCTGACCGTGTATGTGGCGAGGCAGATCGCGGCGCTGAGTTGATCGCGAGAAAGGTCCCGTCACCCCTCACCGTCATTCCCGCGAAAGCGGGAATCCAGCGTCTTTATGCGCTGCGTTAGAGCAAAGTCGCTGGATTCCCGCTTTCGCGGGAATGACGGGTAGGGGAGGTATCGACATAAAAAAAGCGCCGTGTTGCCACGGCGCCTTTTCCGACTTCAGCGGCGCGAGAGATCAGAGCGCTTCGAACACGCCCGCCGCGCCCATGCCAGTGCCGATGCACATGGTCACCATGCCGTACTTCTGCTTGCGGCGGCGCATGCCGTGCAGCAGCGTGGCGGCGCGGATGGCACCGGTAGCGCCCAGCGGGTGGCCCAGCGCGATGGCGCCGCCCAGCGGGTTCACCTTGGACGGGTCGAGGCCAAGGTCGCCGATCACTGCCAGCGCCTGCGCGGCGAAGGCTTCGTTGAGTTCGATCCAGTCAAGCTGATCCTGGGTCAGGCCGACCTGCTTGAGCGCCTTCGGAATCGCTTCCTTCGGACCGATGCCCATGATCTCCGGTTTCACACCTGCCACCGAGTAGCCGACGAAGCGGCCGATCGGGGTGAGGTTGAACTCCTTGATGGCCTTCTCGCTGGCCAGCAGCAGCGCGCCGGCGCCGTCGGACATCTGTGAGGAGTTGCCGGCCGTCACCGAGCCACCGAACTTGTCGTTGCGGAACACCGTGCGCAGCTTGGACAGCACGTCCAGCGTGGTGCCGGCGCGCGGACCTTCATCGGTGTCGATCAGGCGGCTGTCGGTGGTGATGCCACGCGTGGCGAGGTCGGGGTAGTGATCATCCAGCTGGAACGGGGTGATCTCGTCCTTGAACTCGCCGGCGGCGATGGCGGCCAGCGCGCGACGATGGCTTTCCACCGCGAAGGCGTCCTGCTGCTCGCGCGTGACCTTCCACTGCTCGGCCACCTTCTCGGCGGTGATGCCCATGCCGTAGGCGATGGCGACGTCTTCCTTGTTGGCGAAGATAGCGGGGTTCATCGCCACCTTGTGGCCCATCATCGGCACCATGCTCATGCTTTCGGTACCGGCCGCGATCATCAGGTCGGCGACGCCGAGCTGGATGCGATCGGCGGCCATGGCGATGGCCTGCACGCCCGACGAACAAAAGCGATTGATGGTGACGCCCGGCACGGTGTACGGCAGGCCGGCGAGCAACGCGCCGATGCGGGCGACGTTCATGCCTTGCTCGGCTTCCGGCATGGCGCAACCGACGATGACGTCTTCGATGCGATGCGGATCGATGCCCGGCGCCTGCGCCATCACGGCGCAGATCACGTGGGCGAGCATGTCGTCCGGGCGGGTGTTGCGGAATACGCCGCGCGGCGCCTTGCCGACCGGGGTGCGGGTGGCGGCGACGATGTAGGCGTCTTGCACTTGCTTGGTCATGGGTTTGCTCCGTGGCGTCGCGCGTGGTTCGCGGCGACGCTATTGGTGTTTTTGATCGTCACTCGAATTCAGGTGTGACGAGCCATAACGGTTTTCGCCTTTTTTTGCTCGTCATTCCCGCGTAGGCGGGAATCCAGTGCCTTCAAGTCGCTGGATCCCCGCCTACGCGGGGATGACGAGCATTGGGCCTTTAGTTACGCAGCGGCTTACCGGTGGTCATGGTGTGCGCGATGCGAGCCTGCGTCTTCTCGGTCTTGGCCAGCTCCACGAAGTGCTTGCGCTCCAACTGCAGCAGCCATTCCTCATCGACCAGCGAACCGCGCTCGATCTTTCCGCCGCACAGCGTGTCCGCGATGCGCGTGGCGATGGCCACATCATGCGGCGAGGCGAAGTAACCCTCGGCCAGGTTGGCGAGCGAGGCCTGGAACGTGGCCGTGCCCACATCGCCGGCAACCGGGACGTTGCGGTTCATCATCGGCGGGCGCCAGCCGCTTTCGGCCAGCGACAGCGCCACCTTCTTGGCGACGTACAGCAGCTCGTAGGCGTTGAACACGACAATGTCGCTGTCGCGCAGCAGGCCCAACTGCTTGGCTTCCATCGCGCTGCCGGAGACCTTGGCCATGGCGACGGTTTCGAACACCTTCTTCAATGCCTCGAACGGGTCTTCCGGATTGGCCTTGGCGGCGCGGATGGCCAGCTCATGCAGGCCGCCACCGGCCGGCAGCAGGCCGACGCCGGCCTCGACCAGGCCGATGTAGCTTTCCAGTGCGGCCACGGTGCGTGCCGAATGCATCTGGAACTCGCAGCCGCCGCCCAGGGCGAGACCGCGCACGGCCGACACCACGGGTACCAGCGAGTGCTTGATGCGCATGCTAGTGGCCTGGAAGTTGGCGACCATCTTCTCGAAGTCGTCGAACTTGCCTGCCTGCAGCAGACCCAGTGCACCCTTCAGATCCGCGCCGGCCGAGAACGGCTCGCCGGCCTGCCAGATCACCACGGCCTTGAGCTGCTGCTCGGCGATGTCGATCGCCTGCTGCACGCCGTCGAGCACGTAGTCGTTGACCGTGTTCATCTTGGTCTTGAACGAGATGATGCCCACGCCGTCGTCGCCCAGCGTCCACAGGCGCACGCCGTCGTTCTCCCACACCGTGGTGCCCTGGTCGAACTTCTCGCCCAGGATCGGATCGGGGAACAGCTGGCGCTGGTAGACCGGATGCTGCGAGCGCGGCTTGTCGGTGTTGGCGCTGGCCGAGTACGAGCCGTTCTTGCCATGCACGCCGGTGCGGCCGTCGGTGACCCAGGCCGGCAGCGGGGCCTTGCTCATGGCCTTGCCGGCGGCGATGTCTTCGGCGATCCAGCCGGCCACCTGCTGCCAGCCGGCAGCCTGCCAAGTCTCGAACGGGCCGAGCTTCCAGCCGTAACCCCAGCGGATGGCGAAGTCGACGTCGCGCGCGGTGTCGGCGATGTCGGCCAGATGGTAGGCGGTGTAGTGGAACAGGTCGCGGAAGGTCGCCCACAGGAACTGCGCCTGCGGGTCGCTGGACGCGCGCAGCTTGCCGAACTTCTCGGCCGGATCCTTGATGGCGAGGATGGCGGACACCTCATCCGAGGCCTTCTGCTCAGACAGGCGGTAATCCTGCTTGGCCACGTCGAGCACGACGATGTCCTTGCCGGCCTTGCGGTAGAAGCCCGCGCCGGTCTTTTGGCCCAGCGCACCCTTCTCGATGAGGGCAGAGAGCCACACCGGCGCCTTGAAGTACTCGTGCCACGGATCGTCGGCCAGCGTGTCGGCCATGGTCTTGATCACGTGCGCCATGGTGTCCAGGCCCACCACGTCCGCGGTGCGGTAGGTGGCGCTCTTCGGACGACCCACGGCCGGGCCGGTCAGCGCGTCGACGGTGTCGAAGCCCAGGCCGAACTGCTGCGTGTGGTGCATGGTGGCCAACATCGAGAACACGCCGATGCGGTTGCCGATGAAGTTCGGCGTGTCCTTGGCATACACCACGCCCTTGCCGAGCGCGGTGGTGAGGAACGCCTCCAGGCCCTCCAGCACGTTCTTGTCCGTCAGCTTGGTCGGGATCAGCTCGACCAGGTGCATGTAGCGCGGCGGGTTGAAGAAGTGCACGCCGCTGAAACGGTGCCGCATCTCTTCCGGCAGCGCTTCGGTCAGGCCATTGATCGACAGGCCCGAGGTGTTGGACGCGATCACGGCGGTCGGCGACAGGTGCGAAGCGATCTTCTTGTAGAGATCCAGCTTCCAGTCCATCCGTTCGGCAATCGCCTCGATCACCAGGTCGACGTCCTTCAGATGATCCAGGTCTTCGTCGTAGTTGGCCGGAATGATCGTAGCGGCGACGTTCTTGTCGGCCAGCGGGGTAGGGGACAGCTTCTGCAGGTTGGCAATGGCCTTCAGCGCGATGCCGCTCTTGGGACCTTCCTTGGCGGCCAGGTCGAACAGCACGGTTTCGACGCCGGCATTGCTCAGGTGCGCGGCGATCTGCGCGCCCATGACGCCGGCGCCCAGTACCGCAGCCTTGCGGATACGTAGCGCTTTGGGGGTGGATGGAGCGGTCATTGGCTTCTCCGTAATACGAAACGCTGGTGGTAAGACAGGCGGCCGTGGCCGGCCGAAGGGAGTCGGTGGATCGAAATCAGGGGGACTTGAGACCCGCGGCGGCGAAGCGGATGAGGTGCTCGGCGGTCTGCTCGCGGTGGCGCTGCTCGGGCACGTCGCTCTTGCGCTGGATCATGCCGAAGCCCGACATGGCATGGGTCAGGGCGCCGGTCACCAGGTCCACCCGCCAGTACAGCTCTTCCTTGCTCAGGTGCGGCAGCAGGCGGGCGAATTCGGCGGTGAACTGGCGCATCACGTGGCCGTAGTTGTCCGACAGGAACTTGCGAAGGGTGTCGTCGTGCTCGGCGAAGGCGCGGGCCAGCACACGCATGAACAGGGAGCCATTGCCATCGTGGGAAAGCTCCAGTGCAGGCGCGATGAAGGCGGCCAGCACATCTTCGATGGTCGTGCCCGGCTCCCCGGCGATCTTCTGCAGGCCAGCCAGGCGGCGGCTGTTGAGCTGGTCCAGGCGGCGGCGGAACACCTCTTCGATCAGGCGGTCCTTGGAGCCGAAGTGGTAGTTCACGGCGGCCAGGTTGACCCCGGCGGCGGCGGTGAGCTGGCGCAGGGAGGCCCCTTCGAAGCCGTGGCGGGCGAACAATTCCTCCGCCGCGCCGAGGATGCGCTCCTTGGTTGGCATGGAAGCACTGGCGACTGGCATGGTCCGCTACCCCGGCAGGAATCAAACGATCGTTTGAGGATACGCGGGTCGATTTGCGGCCGTCAAACGGTCGTTTTAAGACCCATCCTAAAACCAGCGCCCGACTTGCGTATCAGGTAGAATCTGTCAAACTTTCGTGAGCTAAATCCGCATATCTAGGCAGGATTTCGCGTAAGTTCGTCGGTAACGACCGACCCGCCCACTCAGATACCAGTTTTTTCCGGAGCAGACCCTCATGGCGCTGGAGCGCACCCTTTCCATCATCAAGCCCGACGCTGTTGCCAAGAACGTGATCGGCGAAATCTATGCCCGCTTCGAAAAGGCTGGCCTGAAGGTCATCGCATCGAAGATGACGCAGCTGTCGCGTGCCGAGGCCGAAGGCTTCTATGCCGTGCACAAGGAGCGTCCGTTCTTCAAGGCGCTCGTCGAGTTCATGATCTCCGGCCCGGTGATGATCCAGGTGCTGCAGGGTGAGGGCGCGATTCTGAAGAACCGTGACCTGATGGGTGCCACCAACCCGAAGGAAGCCGCGCCGGGCACGATCCGCGCCGACTTCGCCGATTCCATCGACGCGAACGCCGTGCACGGTTCCGACGCTGCCGAAACGGCCGCCGTCGAGATCGCGTACTTCTTCGCGACCACCGAAGTTCATTCGAGGTAAGTGCGCTCATCCGTGAGCGCGGAAGATCAAGAAGCGGCCATCCATGACCGCACTCTTGAAAGGTAAAAGCGTTCTTCCTTGAACGCGAAGATCAAAAAGCGGCCTTCCATGGCCGCGCTCTTCACCAAACAACGCGTTTCATTGATGGCGTAAGGAATAGAGGGCGGCATCGCGCCGCGATTAGAAGATGACTGACCAGGCCGTATCCACCACCACCACCAACGAAAAGGTCAACCTGCTCGATTTCGATCGACAGGGCCTGCGTGATTTCTTCGCTCAGCTGGGCGAGAAGCCGTATCGCGCCGAGCAGGTGATGAAGTGGATCTACCATCGCCTGGAAGACAACTTCGAAAACATGACCGACGTCGG
The DNA here is from genome assembly GCF_000725385.1 of Dyella japonica A8. Classification (NCBI taxonomy): domain Bacteria; kingdom Pseudomonadati; phylum Pseudomonadota; class Gammaproteobacteria; order Lysobacterales; family Rhodanobacteraceae; genus Dyella; species Dyella japonica. The sequence continues at coordinate 2,907,229 of NZ_CP008884.1, forward strand.
CAAGGCGCTTCGAGCGAAGCTCGAAGCGTCGTGCTATGTCGGTCCGCCGAAGACCATGTTCGAGAAGGGCGCTGCCGACGGCACGCACAAGTGGTTGCTCGGCATGGACGGCGGTAACGCCGTCGAGGCGGTGTACATCCCCGAGCCCACCCGCGGCACGCTGTGCGTGTCCTCGCAGGTGGGCTGCGGCCTGAACTGCCAGTTCTGCTCCACCGCGACGCAGGGCTTCAACCGCAACCTCGCCACGTCCGAAATCATCGGGCAGATGTGGGTGGCGGCCAAATACCTCGGCAACGTCACGCACCAGAACCGCCGCATCACCAATGTGGTGATGATGGGCATGGGCGAGCCGCTGCTGAACTTCGACAACGTGACCAAGGCGATGAGCTTGATGCGCGACGACCTGGGCTTTGGCCTGGCGTCCAAGCGCGTCACCCTGTCGACGGCAGGCCTGGTGCCGATGATCGACAAGCTGTCGGAAACCATCGACGTGTCGCTGGCCGTGTCGCTGCACGCTGCAAACGATGAGCTGCGCACCGAGCTGGTGCCGCTCAACAAGCGTTACCCCATTGCCGAGCTGATGGCGGCGTGCCAGCGCTGGCTGGACCGCAAGCCGCGCACGTCCATCACCTTCGAGTACACCCTGATGAAGGGTGTCAATGACCAGCCCGAGCATGCCCGCCAGTTGATCAAGCTGATGCGTCGCATGCCCAACTGCAAGGTCAACCTGATTCCGTTCAATCCATTCCCTGGTACGCGTTTCGAGCGCTCGGACGCCGAAACGATTCGCGCCTTCCAGACCCAGTTGCTCAATGCCAACGTGCTGACCATGTTGCGCCGTACCCGCGGTGACGACATTGACGCGGCATGTGGTCAGCTCAAGGGGCAGGTATTGGATCGCACCCGTCGCCAGGCCGAATTCCGCAAGCGTCTGGACGAAGGTGCGAGTCATGCGGCTTGATCGAACCCTGCTGAGTGCGAGCGTGGCCGTGCTTCTGGCGGCTTGCGTGCCCGTGGCCAACACGAACAACGGCGCGCCGCCCGACAAGATCCCCCACACCAGCAAGGCCGAGCAGAAGCAGGAGGCCGCCCGGGTGCATACCGAGCTGGCCCAGCAATACCTGGTCAACGGCGACCTGCAGGACGCGCTGGTCAAGGTCACCAAGGCGCTGCAGTTCGATCCGAACTATGTGCCCGCACACACCGTGTCCGCCGTGATCTACGAGCGCATCAACGACCTGCCCAACGCGGAGCTGCACTACCGCAAGGCGCAGTCGCTGGCGTCGGACAAGGGTGACACCAACAACAACCTCGGCTGGTTCCTGTGCAGTGCCGAGGGCAAGACGGCCGAGGCCTTGCCGTATTTCCAGAAGGCCGTGGCCGACCCGTTCTACCAGACGCCCGTGTTGGCCTGGACCAACGCCGGGGCCTGCGAGGAAAAGGGCCAGAACCTGCCGGCGGCCGAAGCGGACTTCCGCAAGGCCATCGAAATTGACGCGAACAACGGCAGGGCGTTGTATCAGCTCGCCCATGTGCTTTATCTTCAGAATGATGCGTTCCGTGCTCGTGCCTTCATCCAGCGATTCGATGCGCTGGGTCAGCCGACGGCGGCGGCGCTCAAGCTTGGGCATGACATCGAATCACGGTTGGGCAACAGGGATGCTGCTCTCAACTACAGCAGGCGACTGCAAAGCCAGTTCCCGGATTCGGAACAGGCGCGCGCCCTCGACGCAACCGCACGCCAATGACCTCCCAGCAGTCAAATTCGGCCAATAGCGGCAACCGAGAATTCCACTTCAGCCAAGCACCCGACGTCACCATGGATACCGAACATTCCTCGCTGGAAGCGATCAAGGGCAGCCTTGGCGGGCGTCTGCGCGCAGCGCGCGAGGCGCGTGGGCTGGACATCGAGTCGTGCGCGCATACGCTGCGCCTGCCGACGCGCGTGCTTCGCCAGATCGAAAGCAGCGAGTACGGTGGCATCGACTATCAGGTCTACCTGGGCAGTTACCTCACCAAGTACGCGCGCTATCTCGGCGTGGACGAGGGCGAGGTGAAGGGTGAGCTTGAGCGCATCAAGCCGCCGCAGCCCTCGCTGGTGGCCACCGGTGGCATCTCGCACTCCCGTTACCTGCTCGAGAACTATGCGCGTGCCGCGACCTATGTGGTGCTGACCGCTGCCATCGTGGTACCGACCATCTGGTTGGGCGTGCGTGGCACGCTGGATCACGACGTCAGCCACCTGGCTCCGCTGGATGCCGCACCCGTGGCGCAGGTCGATGCGCCGGCGAGCAGTGCCAGCGTCCTGGCATCCCTGACGACGACGGACGCCGTGGCATCCACCCCGGCCGGCCCGCAGGACGGGGCACCTGCTGCCGCCGCACCTCAGGCTGCCCAGCCGGATGCGACGCCGCCGCAGGATCAGCCGTTGATGGCGTCCATGACGCCGTTCCCGAACCTGGGTGGCGACACCCACACCACGCCCGCGACGCAACCTGCCGTACCGACAGCTGCCGACGCGGTCGGCAATGGTGCACACAGCCTGGTGTTGAGCCTGCAAGGGGCCAGCTGGGTTGAAGTCACCACCAAGGATGGCGCGCGTCTCGAATACGGTATTTTGCCGGCCGGCAGCTCCAAGACCTATCACAGCGACCAGCCGCTGGAAGTGCGCATCGGCAACGCCAGTGGCGCACAGGTCATGCTGGATGGCCAGCCGATGGCGCTGGACAGCTACCGTCGTTCCAACGTCGCCCATTTCCGCGTGGAAGTGCGTGACGGCAAGGCCGCGCCGGCTGGCGCCTGAACCATGCCGGGCCTGTGCGGCCTGACGCAATCGGTTATGCTTGCCCATTGTCCGCTCGGTCACGAGCGGGCAAGTCGGGCTGATTTCTTTTTCGCATGACAGGTGCCCCGCAGGGCCTTTGGCGTGCGGTTCCCCCAGGGTGATTGCATGGCATTTGAAGAGTACGACGACTACGAACAGAGCGAACGCGTACAGCAGTGGTTGCGCCAGAACGGCCTGTCCATCGTCGTCGGCATCGCCATTGGTCTGGTCGGCATCTTTGGCTGGCAGCAGTGGAACAAGCACAAGGACGAGCACCAGGCCGAGGCGGCCAACCTTTACCAGCAGATCCAGGTGGCCGTGGCGTCCGGCAAGACCGACAGCGCCGACCAGCTGACCGAGCAGTTGACCAAGGACTACACCGATTCGACCTACGCCATTTTTGCGATGGGCGATCGGGCCGAGCGCCAGGCGCAGGCCAAGCAGTTGGACAAGGCCCTGGAAACGCTGGGCTGGGCCGAGACCCATGCTTCCGATCCCAACCTGAAGGCGCTGTCGCAGATGCGCATTGCGCGAGTGCTGCTGGCGCAGGGCAAGGGCGCGGATGCGCTGGCCGCGCTGGACCGCATGCCGGCAAAAGCCTACGAAGGCGTTGCCGAGGAACTACGCGGCGATGTGCTGGTCAAGCTTGGGCGCCCGGACGATGCCCGTAAGGCATACGTAGCCGCCAAGGCGGCAATGGGTGAGACCGCGCCTCAGAGCGTGCAGATGAAAATCGATGATCTGGCCGTGGCCGGGAAGCAGGGTGCATGAAACCTGAAGTGAAGAAGCGCGGTGCGATGAGTCGCGTATGGCTGGTGGCGCTGACCTCCCTGGTGGTCCTCGCCGGTTGCCACTCGTTCAAGAAGGAAAACGTCCAGCCGCCGACCCCGCTGGCCAAGGACTTCAAGCCCACCGCCCAGGTCTCCAAGCTGTGGACCACGAGCGTGGGTGATGGTGCTGGCGACAGCGGCGTGCGCCTGCGTCCGGCGTTCGCCGACGGTGTCCTCTACGCCTGCAGCACCGACGGCAAGGTCGCCGCCATCGACGCCACCAGCGGCAAGACGCTGTGGTCGAAGAGTTCGCGTACCAAGGGCTGGTTCGGCTGGGGCGACAAGAAGCGCGCCGACGCCTTGTATGCAGGCGGTCCGGCCGTGTCCGGCGACCTGCTCGTAGTCGGTACGCTCGATGGCCACGTCTACGGCATCAGTGCGAAGGACGGCAGCCCCCGCTGGGAATCGGTCGTCAACTCCGAAATGATTTCCGCGCCGGTCATCTCCGGCAACCTGGTGGTCGCCCGTACCCAGGACGGTCGCCTTTACGGTTTCGACAGTGCCACCGGTGAGCGCCGCTGGGTCTACGATCAGGACACCGTGCCGCTGCTCAGCCTGCGCGGCAATGGCCCGCTGCTGGTGGCCAACGGCGTGGTGTTCTATGGCAGCGACGCCGGCAAGCTGGTCGCGCTGCGCCTGGACAATGGCGAGAAGCTGTGGGAGCAGACGCTCGCCAGCGGCGAAGGCCGCACCGAGATCGATCGCCTGGCGGATGCCGACGGCGGCATCCTGCTCTCCGGCACCACCCTGTACGGCGCCGCCTTTCACGGCAACCTCGCCGCGATCGACGGCCCCAGCGGTCGCCCGCTGTGGGGGCGTCCGTTCTCCACCTTCACCTCGCTGGACGTCACCGACACCGCCATCTATGGCGTGAACGACGAGTCGCAGGTGTGGTCGTTCGACAAGAGCGGCGGCGCGGACATGTGGAAGAACGATGCGCTCAAGTATCGCTGGCTGACCGGTCCGGCCGTGCTGGGCAACTACGTCGTGGTTGGCGACATCGAGGGCTACGTGCACTTCCTGCAGACCGGCGACGGTGCGCTGGCCGCGCGCGAGCGACTGTCGAAGAAGGCTATTCGCGCCCAGCCGCTGGTGGTGGGTGACATCGTGTACGTCGAGGACGTGAAGGGCCGCATCGGCGCTTACCGTCTCGGCGGTCGCTGATCGTATCCAAAGGTTGTCTGACTCATGCTGCCCGTCGTTGCCCTGGTCGGTCGTCCCAATGTCGGTAAATCGACCCTCTTCAACGCACTGACGCGCAGCCGCGACGCCCTGGTGGCCGACATGCCGGGCGTCACGCGAGATCGTCACTACGGCGTGTGCCGCACTGGTGCACGCCCGTTCGTGGTGGTGGATACCGGCGGTCTTTCCGGTGAAGAAGAGGGCATCGAGGGCCTTACCGCGCAGCAGGTGCGCCTCGCTATCGAGGAGGCCAGCGTGCTGGTCTTCGTGGTGGATGCACGCGATGGCCTGCTGCCGCAGGACCGCACCATCCTCGACGAGCTGCGCCGCAGCGGCAAGCCGATCATCGCGGCGGTCAACAAGACCGATGGCCTTGATCTGCAGAACGCCATGGCGGAGTTCGCCGCCTTCGGCATCGCCAACACGTTGCCGCTGGCTGCTGCGCACAACCGCGGCACCGAGGATCTCGTGGCGTCGGCGCTCACGCTGCTGCCCGAGGACGAGCACGAAGAAGTCGAACCAGGTGACGCGGACAGCATCCGCGTCGCCATCGTGGGCCGCCCGAACGCGGGCAAGTCCACCCTGATCAATCGCCTGCTGGGCGAGGATCGCCTGATCGTTTCCAACGTGGCCGGCACCACGCGTGACCCGATCCGAGTGTCGCTGGAGCGCGACGGCCGCAAGTACACCCTGATCGATACCGCTGGCGTGCGTCGCAAGGCGCGCGTCGAAGAGGCGGTAGAGAAATTCAGCGTCATCAAGACGCTGCAGTCGATGGCCGCCGCGCAGGTCGTGGTGGTGATGATCGATGCGCGCGAGAACCTGGCTGACCAGGATCTCACCCTGATCGGTCATGCCGTGGACGAGGGCAGGGCGCTGGTCATCGCCGTCAACAAGTGGGACGGCATGGATAGCTACCAGCGCGAGCAGTGCCAGAAGGCGCTGGAACGCCGCCTGCAGTTCGTCGACTGGGCCAAGACGGTATTCATCTCGGCCTTGCATGGTTCAGGTCTGCGCGAGCTGATGAAATCCGTCGTGCGCGCCCACCAGGCGGCGACCAAGGAGCTGGGTTCGTCCGAGCTCACCAAGACGCTCGAGCGCGCCTACGAGAGTTATCAGCCGCCGCTGGTGCGTGGCCATGCCCCCAAGCTGCGCTTCGCGCATCCGGGCGGCACCAACCCGCCGACCATCGTCATTCACGGCAGCCGCACCAAGCACATCGCGCCGGCTTACCGCCGCTATCTGGAAAACTTCTTCCGCAAGCGCTATCGCCTGGAAGGCACGCCAATCCGCATCGAGTTCCGCGACGGCGAGAATCCCTTCGCCGGCAAGAAGAACGTGCTCACGGACAGCCAGAAGCGCAAGCGCCAGCGCATGATCCGCGAGATGAAGAAGCGCAAGCGCTAAGCCTCTTGCCTTGCCTGTGGGAGCGCACCCTGTGCGCGACCGCGGCGTAACGGTTTTCCTCGGCATTCATTCCTGCGCTGGTTTTGGGGCATGTCGCGCTGGTGAGCGCGATGTTTGCCTCGCGCCCGTCGCGCACAGGGTGCGCTCCCACAAGTAGCGGCACGCTTGGACGCACCGCCGCGCCGCCGTAAGCTAGCCCCATGACAAGCCTCAATCGCGACCGTTGGCTGGATTCCCTGCGGGCCAGCATTCCCGAGATTTCCCCCGCCGAGGCACTCGCGGGGCAGGCGCAAGGCGGCCTGTTGATCGACGTGCGTGAGGACGGCGAGCGCGCCGGCGGCACGCCGGTGGGCGCGGTGGGTTTGTCCCGTGGTTTCCTTGAACTGCGCATTGAACAGATCGAGGCGGATCGCGATCGTTCCCTCCTCGTGTTGTGCGGCAGTGGCCAGCGCTCGCTGCTGGCGGCCGAAGCGCTGCAGCGCATGGGGTACGCCCGGGTAGCATCGGTGGCCGGCGGCTTCCAGCGCTGGAAGGCCGAGGGCTTGCCGATCGCCGCAGCGGCCATGGACAGCGACGCCGCCGAGCGGTACGCGCGACAGTTGCAGTTGCCGCAGGTGGGCGAAGCGGGGCAGGCAAAACTGACGGCGGCGCGCGTGGCGCTGCTGGGCGCCGGTGGCCTGGGTGCGCCGGCGGCGCTCTATCTGGCGGCTGCCGGCGTTGGGCAGCTCACCCTGATCGACGACGATCGCGTCGAGCGCTCCAACCTGCATCGGCAGATCATCCATGCAGATGCCCGCGTGGGCATGCTTAAGACGGAATCCGCACGGATCGCGCTGTCCGCACTCAATCCTCGCGTGCGGGTAGAGATTCGCAACGAGCGCCTGCAGGCCGACAACGTCGAGCGTCTGTTGGCGGATCACGACGTGATCATCGATGGCGCGGACAATTTCCCGGCGCGTTACCTGGTGGCCGCTGCCTCACAGCGCCTGCGGCTTCCAATGGTTTACGGAGCGGTCGAGCGTTTCACCGGGCAGGTCAGCGTGTTCGATCCACGTCGCGCGGATTCGCCGTGTTATCGCTGCCTGTTCCCCGAGCCACCCGCAGCCGTGGATGCGCCCAATTGCAGCGAGGCGGGGGTGCTTGGCGTGCTGCCCGGCATCGTTGGCCTGTTGCAGGCAACCGAGGCACTCAAGCTCATCCTTGCCATGGGCGAGCCGCTGGTCGGGCGCCTGCTGCATGTCGATGCGCTGGGCATGCGTTTCCGCGAGACGCGCTTGCCCCGTGATCCCGCTTGCCCCGGTTGCGGCAAGGCCGCTGTGTTCCAGGGCTACCAGGATCTGGTGGAGCTCTGCGCGTCGGCAGGCTGATCAGTCCAGATCGCTGGCAACAAGCGAATAGATCGCCGCGTCCAAGGCTTCCCCGCGCAGCATGAGTCGTTTGCGGGCGATACCCTCGAACTGTGCACCTGATTTCTCGGCGCCGCGGCGGCTGGCCAGGTTGTCGGTGGCGATCACCATTTCCAGTCGCTTCAATTCCGTTTTGTGCAGCACATGTCTGGCCAGCAGACGTACTGCATTGGTCCCCACGCCATGGTCCTGGCAGCTTCGTCGTATCCAGCAGCCGACATTGGCCGTGCCGTTGTCGGACTGCCAGTTGTTGAGCACGATGCTGCCCATCAATTCGTCCGTCTCGCGGTTGACGATGGCAACGGCGCGTTGATCGCCAATGCCGTGCCAAGCCAGACGCGTCTTCGTGATCCAGTGCAGGCCGTCCTCCATGCTGAAGCCGGGAGTGCACCAGCTCAGGAAGCGGCTGATGCTCTCCATGGATTCATGCAGGGATGCGTGCAGCGCAGGCGCGTCACTGTGGCGGAATGGGCGCAGGCGCAGCTTGCCTTCTTCCAGGACCGGGCCCGGCGACGTCTCGCCCTGCTCGGGAGGCAGCAGCGAATACACCGCGGCGGGGCTGGCCTCTCCCTGAAGCATGATGCGGTTGGGCGACATACCGTCGAAGTAGGCACCCAGGTGCTGCGCGGTGCTTCGACTCGCCTTGTTGTCGACCGCAACGACAATCTCGATGCGGACCAGCCCCAGCACGTCGAACCCGAACGCAGCGAGGGCCTTGGCCGCGCGTGCCGCCACGCCTTGCCCCTGGGCCGACTCGCGCACCCAGTAGCCGAGATTGGCGCTACCCCGTTTGGGATCGATGCGGTTGAGGCCGACGTCGCCCAGTACCCGGCCATCCGCGTCAAAGATGCCGAAGGTATAGGCATCGCCACGTTCGCGGGCGGATCGGCAGGCCTCGATCCAGTTTGCGCTGTCGTCCTGGCTATAGCCTTCATGCAGCCAGGGCAGCCAGGGTGATACGGAGGCAATGGATTCGCGTGCCGCCTCGAACAGGGCTTGGGCATCGCCGGGTTGCCAGGCGCGCAGGCGAATGCCCTGGGCGTCCAGCTCGAAAGGGGTGGTGATGTCCATCGTGTCAGCCACTGGCATGCTCCCCGGGATGTCGTTTGTATGAGTGCGGCCGAGCCGGGATAATACGTCTCTTTGCAGGTAGGCCCGATCATGACCGCACGCATCCTCGACGGCAAACGCATCGCGCAGGAACTGATGGATCGCATCGGGCAGCGCGTGGCCGAGCGTCAGGCCAAGGGCCTGGATGTGCCCGGCCTGGCCGTCGTGCTGGTGGGGGACGACGCCGCGTCGTCCGTCTACGTACGCAACAAACGCAAGGCCTGCCATCAGGTGGGCTTCCGTTCGTTCGACTTCGACCTGCCGTCCAGCACCACGCAGGACGAGCTGATCGCGTTGATCGACCGGCTCAATGCCGATCCGGCCGTGCACGGCATCCTCGTGCAGTCACCGCTGCCCGATCACATCGACGAGGACGCGCTGGTCGACCGCATCGACCCGGGCAAGGACGTGGATGGCTTCCAGGCCGTCAACGTGGGCCGCCTGGCGCTGCGCCGCTTTGGGCTGCGTCCGTGCACGCCACGTGGCGTGATGACGCTGCTCGGCCATACGGATCGCCCGGTGCGCGGCCAGCATGCCGTGGTCGTCGGTGTGTCCAACCATGTGGGGCGTCCGCTGGCGTTGGAGCTGCTGATCGCCGGCTGCACCACCACCTGCTGCCACAAATTCACCCGCGACCTGGAGAGCTTCGTGCGCCAGGCCGACATCGTGATCGTCGCGGTAGGCAAGCCGGGGCTGGTCAAGGGTGAGTGGATCAAGCCGGGCGCCGTGGTGATCGACGTGGGCATCAATCGCCTGGAGGACGGCCGTCTGGTGGGCGACGTCGATTTCGCCCCCGCCGCCGAGCGCGCCAGCTGGATCACCCCGGTGCCCGGTGGCGTCGGCCCGATGACCGTGGCAACGCTGCTGGAAAACACGCTGGAAGCGGCCGAGGCGCGGGACGTGGCGCATCACGGTTGAGCGCCGAATCCTCGTGTAGGGGCGCACTTGTGCGCGACCGCGGCCCACGGATTCTCCGTCCTGTTGGCTTGTCGCGCACAAGTGCGCTCCTACAGGGGGTTCGGGGTTTCGTTCATGCAAGGAGTGGCGGCCCCCGGGCCGTCCGCGTATAATCTCCTCTTTGCAGCGGGACAAATCGCATGCGTATCCTCGCCGAGGCTCTCACCTACGACGACGTTTACCTCGTTCCGGCCCATTCGGCCGTTCTGCCACGTGACGTAGACACTTCCACGCGGCTCACCCGAAACCTGCGCCTGAACATCCCCATCGTGTCCGCCGCCATGGACACGGTGACCGAAGCCCGCCTCGCCATCACCATGGCCCAGCAGGGCGGCATCGGCATCATCCACAAGAACATGACCGCCGAGCAGCAGGCCGCCGAAGTGCGCCTGGTGAAGAAGTTCGAAGCCGGCGTCATCCGCAGCCCCATTACGGTTGCCCCGCATACGTCCATTGGCGACGTGCTGCGCCTGACCCGTTCGCACAACATCTCCGGCGTGCCGGTGGTGGAAGGCGAGCAGCTGGTCGGCATCGTCACCAGCCGCGACCTGCGTTTCGAGCGCAAGCACGAAGACCCCGTGCGCAACATCATGACCCGCCAGGAGAAGCTGGTGACGGTGCGTGAAGGCGCCAGCCAGGACGAAGTGCTGCAGCTGCTGCACAAGCACCGCATCGAGAAAGTGCTGGTGGTCAACGACGACTACCAGCTGCGTGGCCTGATCACCGTCAAGGACATCCAGAAGGCCCGCGACAACCCGAACGCTGCCAAGGATCGCCTCGAGCGCCTGCTGGTCGGCGCCGCGGTGGGCGTGGGTGGCGACACCGAGGCACGTGTGGAAGCGCTGGTGGATGCCGGTGTGGACGTGCTGGTGGTCGATACCGCCCACGGCCATTCGCAGGGCGTGATCGAGCGCGCGGCATGGGTGAAAAAGAACTACCCGCAGGTGCAGGTGATCGCCGGCAACATCGTCACCGGCGAAGCGGCGCGTGCGTTGCTCGATGCGGGCGTCGATGCAGTGAAGGTTGGTGTGGGCCCGGGCTCGATCTGCACCACGCGCGTGGTCGCTGGTGTGGGCGTGCCGCAGATCACCGCCATCGACCTGGTCGCTACGGCGCTGAAGGACGAAATCCCGCTGATCGCCGACGGCGGCATCCGCTACTCGGGCGATATCCCGAAGGCGCTGGCTGCCGGTGCGTCCACCGTGATGCTGGGCTCGATGTTCGCCGGCACCGAAGAATCGCCGGGCGATGTGGAGCTGTTCCAGGGCCGCTCCTATAAGAGCTACCGCGGCATGGGTTCGCTGGGCGCGATGGCGCTGGGCTCCAAGGACCGCTACTTCCAGGACGAGGCCGACGCCGACAAGCTGGTGCCGGAAGGCATCGAAGGTCGCGTGCCGTACCGTGGTCCGCTGCGTAACATCATCCACCAGCTGATCGGTGGCCTGCGTGCGTCCATGGGTTACCTCGGTGCTGCCACAGTCGAGGACGTGCGCCAGAAGGCGCAGTTCGTGAAGGTGACCAGCGCCGGCGTGACCGAAGCCCACCCGCACGACATCCAGATCACCAAGGAAGCGCCGAACTACCGGCTGAATTCCTGAGGCTGGGGCAAGGGTGTTGCGAGTGCTGTCCTCCATGTCTCGCAACTCCCGATCCATGCTGAGTCGTCATTCCAGCGAAAGCTGGAATCCAGCGCCTTCGGCGCTGCGAGAAAAGTCGCTGGATCCCGGCCTTCGCCGGGATGACGGTCATGAATGTATTCGCAGGTCGGGACGTTGCTGCGTTCCGGCCTTTCTCTTTTCCGAACCCTGACTTTCGCCGCCATGACCGATATCCATAGCGACAAAATCCTCATCCTCGACTTCGGCGCGCAGTACACCCAGCTGATCGCCCGTCGCGTCCGCGAGATCGGCGTGTACTGCGAAATCTGGGCGTGGGACCACGACCCGGCAGAGATCGCCGCGTTCGGCGCCAAGGGCATCATCCTGTCCGGCGGCCCCGAGTCCACCACGCTGCCGGGCGCGCCCAAGGCGCCGCAGGAAGTGTTCGACTCCGGCCTGCCGATCCTCGGCATCTGCTACGGCATGCAGACGCTGGCTGCCCAGCTCGGTGGCGCCACCGAAGCGGCTGACGCGCGCGAGTTCGGTCATGCCGAAGTGGACATCGTGGCGACCAGCCGCCTGTTCGCCGGCCTGAGCGACCACGACAGCCATCATCGCCTGGATGTGTGGATGAGCCACGGCGACCACGTCGCCAAGGCACCGCCGGGCTTCACCATCACCGGCACCACGGATCGCATCCCGGTCGCCGTGATGGAAAACGAAGACAAGCGCTGGTACGGCGTGCAGTTCCACCCGGAAGTGACGCATACGAAGCAGGGCACCAGCCTGCTCAAGCGTTTCGTCACGGAAATCTGTGGCTGCCAGACGCTGTGGACCGCCGCGCACATCATCGAGGACCAGATCGCCCGCGTGCGCGAGCAGGTCGGCAATGACCACGTGCTGCTCGGCCTCTCTGGCGGTGTGGATTCGTCCGTGGTGGCTGCGCTGCTGCACCGGGCCATCGGTGACCAGCTGACCTGCGTGTTCGTCGACACCGGCCTGCTGCGCTGGCAGGAAGGCGACCAGGTGATGGCCACCATGGCCGAGCACATGGGTGTCAAGGTCATCCGCGTCAACGCCGCCGAGCGCTACTTCAGCGCGTTGGAAGGCGTGGCCGACCCGGAGGCCAAGCGCAAGATCATCGGCCGCCTGTTCGTGGAGATCTTCGACGAGGAATCGGTCAAGGTCACCAACGCCGGCCATGGCCAGGTGAAGTGGCTGGCGCAGGGCACCATCTACCCGGACGTGATCGAGTCCGCTGGCAGCAAGACCGGCAAGGCGCACGTGATCAAGAGCCACCACAACGTGGGCGGCCTGCCGGAGCACATGAAGCTCAAGCTGATCGAGCCGCTGCGCGAGCTGTTCAAGGACGAGGTGCGCCGCATCGGCGTGGAGCTCGGCCTGCCGCGTGAGATGGTCTACCGCCATCCGTTCCCGGGCCCCGGCCTGGGCGTGCGCATCCTGGGCGAAGTGAAGCCCGAGTACGCCGAACTGCTCGCCCGTGCCGACGCCATCTTCATCGAAGAGCTGCGCGCCTGGGACCTGTACGACAAGACCAGCCAGGCCTTCGCCGTGTTCCTGCCGGTGAAGTCGGTGGGCGTGGTGGGCGACGCCCGCGCCTACGAATGGGTGATCGCGCTGCGCGCGGTGGAAACCATCGACTTCATGACCGCGCACTGGGCGCACTTGCCGTACGAGTTTCTTGGCAAGGTTTCCAATCGCATTATCAATGAGTTGCGCGGTGTTTCTCGTGTCGTTTATGACATCAGTGGCAAGCCGCCCGCGACGATCGAGTGGGAGTGAGCCGGACAAGCCATGGCTGGTCCGGCATTATCAGGAATTGCCCGTAATTTATTGATAGGAAGGGATTCGTAATGTCTTCTTCCGGTGCGCGCCACGAGCTACTGTTCTCCTACGGGACGCTGCAGCTCGAGCGCGTCCAGCTCGAGTCCTTCGGCCGGTTGCTGGAGGGCGAAGAGGACGCCATGCCGGGTTTCCGCCGGACGATGGTGGAGATCACCGACCCGGAGGTCCTGCGCAAGAGCGGCGAGCGCTTCCATCCGATCGTTGCGCCTAGCGGCGACCCGGCCGATGAAGTCGCGGGCAAGGTGTTCCAGGTGACCGCCGCCGAGCTTGCGGCGGCTGACCTGTACGAGGTCGCGGACTACAAGCGGGTCGCCGTGCGGCTCAAGTCCGGTAAACAGGCTTGGGTCTACATCCGGGCCTGATTCGGCCTGCCTGCGCGACCTTCCACGTTACCACGGCACGACCGCGCCCAGGTAGTCGAGGTATTGCAGGCCACCGCAGCCGGCCCGGGAAGTCACCACGTCGACCACGCGGGGAATGCTGTCGCTGATCTCCAGTGGCGCATCCGCACCCCCCATGTCCGTGCGGACCCAGCCCGGCGCGATCAGCAGCAGCGCACGGGTGGGAACGGGCTGGCGTGCGGCGTAGCTGCGCATCAAGGTGTTGAGCGCCGCCTTGCTGGCGCGATAGCCCTCCCAGCCGCCGTCGGTGTTGTTGCCCACGCTGCCCAGGTCGGACGACATGGCGGCGATCACGCCGTCAGGTGCTACTAGCGCATCGAGGGCCTCGATGACGCGCATCGGGCTGAGTGCGTTGGTCACCATCATGCGCGTGAAGGCATCTGTATCCATCCGGGCGGCGGTCTTGTCCGGCTCGACCGAGATGCCGGCGTTGACGAACAGGACGTCAAGCGAGCGGCCTGTCAGCCGTTGGCGCAGCGCCCTGATGCCGGCCGGCATATCGATGTCGAGCTGCTCGATCTCCAGCCGGTTGCCGGCAGACGGCTGAAGGTCGTGCAATGGCGTGCGGGCCGCCCTGCGCACGGTGGCGATGACTTGCCAGCCGCGCCTGAGGTATTCGGCGGCGAGGGCAAGGCCAAGGCCGCGGGAAGCGCCCACGATCAGCGCCGTTTGCCGCTTTTGCTGCGCACTGGATGTCATGGGGCTGTCCTCTGTCCGTACGGGCGCTTTGCGCCGGCACCGCGGGCGATAGAATGGCAGGTCTGCCGTTTGTGACCGACCCGATGACCAACACCCTTCTGCCCACGCCGCCCTTGTTCTCCACCGAAGACGAAGGCTACATGCGCCATGCCTTGCAGCTGGCCGCGCACGCGCGCGATGCGGAGAACGAAGTGCCGGTGGGTGCGGTGCTGGTGCAGGGCGGGGAAATCATCGGGCTCGGCTGGAACCGTAACATCACGCTGAATGATCCCAGTGCGCACGCGGAAATCATGGCGCTGCGCGCTGCGGGCGAGAAATTGTCCAACTACCGCATGCCGGGCGCCACGCTGTACGTGACGCTGGAGCCGTGCGCGATGTGTTCCATGGCGCTGGTGCACGCCCGCATCGGACGGGTGGTGTACGCGGCGACGGATCCGAAAACAGGGGCGGCCGGCAGCGTGTTCGATACGCTGATTTCCGATCGCCACAACCACCGCGTCGCCGTGGAAGGCGGCCTGCTGGCCGACGAGGCATCGACCATGCTGCGCGAATTCTTCCGCGCCCGGCGCTAGGCGTCAGTGCGCGGGCGGGCGCCACCAGGCGCTCAGCTGTTCCAGCTTGGCGAGTGAATGCATGGCCTTCTCAGAGGCCTCAAAGGCAGTGCGCTTGGTCCAGCGGCGAAAGGCCTTCAGTCGCACCTTGGCGTCTTTGCCATCCGTCACCCCGCCCATCAGCTTGCGCGCCATCATGCGGTCATGCGCCAACCCCAGGTGCGCCTGCAGGTCGGCGAGGCACTTCAGCCACTGGCTGGTGGCCTGCTTGGGGAACGCATGCTCATACAGCTCGATGCTGTAACGCAGCTTCTTGGTGGCGCTGCGCAGGCGATGCAGGCGCTTCTGGCCACCGTCCAGCTTGCCGGCGCGCTTCTTCAGCTCGCCGAAACGCTTCTCGAGGGTGGCGGCAGCAATGTCACGGATGCGCCCGTCGGTGGGCGGCTCCAGCGTGTGAACCCAGTGCCGCCACGCCCGCAACGGTGTCGCCAGGCTGTGCCTCCTGAGCTGCGCCAGCGCCTGCTGGTGGTCCTGTTGTTGCAGTTTGCCGAGGATGTTGCGCAGGCCTTCCGCGTCAGCGGGCTTGCCGTGCGCCTTGTCGAGGAAGGCTGGCAGCGTTTCCAGCGCGAGGATATCGATGTCGCGGCATTGGCCGGTGGCTTCGCGGCAGGCGCGCAGATAGCCAAGCACGTCGTGCAGGTCGTCGTCGGACACCGAGGCCACGTCTTTCAGCGTGGCCGTGACGCGGCGCAGGCTGACACGCCATGCGTGCAGCAGTTTCGGGTCGTAGGGTTCTTCCAGCAGGCGCTTGCGTGATTCGGCCGCCTTCGCCAGATAGCCGTCGATGGTGTGCCGGATGCGATCGAACTCGGAAAGCGACTCCGACCGCTTTCGGGGCGAAACCACGGGCACACGCGATGGGGTGACGCGTTGCTGCAACCTGGCATTCATGCAGTCATTCCGGACGACCGGGATGTCTACTTTGCATCAAGTTGTCACATTACGCGAGCGACTTGAGGGCGCAGCGTCATGACACGAAGGCGAGGGCCTCCGCGCAAGATTGTTCGATCTTCAGGCTGAGCAGCGGGTCGGCCCGTGTTTTCCCCATGTTTACCGCGGCAATCGGTTTGCCCGCCCGCGCAGCGGCGGCGGCAAAGCGGTAGCCGGAAAACACCATCAACGACGAGCCGACCACCAGCATGGCGTCTGCTTCGTTCAGCGATGTGACGGCAGCGTCAACGCGTTCGCGCGGCACGTTTTCACCAAAGAACACCACGTCGGGCTTCAGCACACCGCCGCAATGCGGGCAGGGCGGTACATCGAAGGTTGAGAAATCGCGGCCTTCGAGGTCCGCATCGCCATCCGGTGCATCGCCGGCATCCAGCAAGGCCCACGCGGGATTGAGCTCCACCAATGCCTGCTGGAACGTGTCGCGCGGCAGGCGCACAGTGCAGCCCATGCAGCGTACTTCGTTCAGGCGGCCATGCAGATCGATGACCTCGCGATGCCCCGCCGCCTGGTGCAATCCGTCGACGTTCTGCGTAAGCAGCGTCGTCAGGCGCCCATGCTGTTCCAGCCGCGCAAGCGCGTGATGCGTGGCGTTGGGCCGGGCGCGTCCGAAGCGGCGCCAGCCCACCAGACTGCGTGCCCAATAGCGCTGGCGCGTGGCTTTTTCAGCCATGAAGGCCTGATACGTCACCGGCTGCGGTCGCTTCCAGCCACCGTGGGTGTCGCGGTAGTCGGGAATGCCCGAATCCGTGCTGCAACCGGCGCCGGTCAGCACGAACAGGCGCGGATGCGCCTCGATGAAATCACGCAGGCGCGCGCGATCGATCTCGATGTCGCCTGCGGGCGACACGGCGGATGCGTCGAGGGTGATGTCAGGCTGCAGCACGGCCCTGCAACTCCTCAATGGCACCGGCGATGCCGGTCGGGCCCTCCACCTGGATCACGCGGGAGGCACGGTCGACGAAGTCGGTGTCGGTCTCGTGCGCCCAGGTGACGTGATAGGGCATGTACACGCCCCAGCCACCCATCTCCACTACGGGAGCGATGTCGGAGCGCAGCGAATTGCCCACCATGGCGAAGCGGGCAGGCGCGAGCTGGAACTCGTCCAGCACGTTGCGATAGGTGCGCTCGTCTTTCTCCGAAACGATCTCGATGCGATGGAAAAGGTCAGCCAGTCCGCTGCTGGCGACTTTCTGCTCCTGATGGAACAGGTCGCCCTTGGTGATGAGCACCACGCGGTGGTGTTGCGCCACGGCTTCCACGGCCGCGCGGATGCCCGGCAGCAGCTCCACCGGGTGCGCAAGCACCTGCTTGCCCAGTTCGATGATGCGATGCAGGTCGGTGGCGCTGATGCGCTGCCCGGTGATGTCGATGGCCGACTCCAGCATCGACAGGGTCATGCCCTTGGCGCCGTAGCCGAACAGCTTGATGTTGCGGCGCTCGGTGGCGAGCAGCCGGTCGTGCACGCGTACATCCGCCAGATCAACGTATTCGCCGATGATGCGCTCGAACTCACCGTGCGCCGACTGGTAATAGCCTTCGCTATGCCACAGCGTGTCGTCGCCGTCGAAACCTACCAACTCAATCACGTTGTTCATCCGTCCGCCATGCAGGGCCAGCCCCATCACATGGGGGCATTTTCCCAGAAAACACCTTGGCGCCAGCGTCCGGAGCGCGTTGAGACCCGGCCGGGCTCAAGGGTGCGTACGAACCTTGTCCGGCAGGACATATTCGTGATCCATGGCGTGGATGGGGGCTCGCCAGACGCGGCTGCCATGGAGCACGGGTGACCATTCTGGCAATGGCGCCGGTGGCGGCAGGTCAAGCGACTGGAAATGCCCGTCAGCATGGACGACGCGGCCATCCATGACGGTAAGCGTTGCCGTGATATGGCGAATGTCTTCGTCCGGCACGGCGAAATAGTCGTCCGTGAGCACGGCGAAATCCGCGAACTGGCCAACGTCGAGTTGCCCCTTGCTGCCTTCCTCGCCGGAAAACCACGTATTGGCGCGCGTGTGCAGCGCCAGTGCGGTGGTGCGATCCAGTCGCTGTTCCGGTGGATAAAGCGTGACGCCGCCCATCGTGCGTCCCGTGGTCAGCCAGTACAGCGTCGTCCAGGGATCCATGCTGGCCTGTTCGGCAGCGCCGGAGCCGACACCCACCGGCAGCCCGGCGTCGAGCAGGTGGCGCAGCGGTGGGGAGCGCGCTGCCGCCGTTTCTCCGTATCGCCCGATGACGTATTCACCCTGATAGGCCATGTTCGGCTGTACGCAGATGCCGCCGCCCAGGCGTGCGATGCGCTCGATATTCCGCAGGCTGATGGTTTCCGCGCCATCGATGAACCAGGGCAATGCCCGCAGCGGCATCTGCGCATCGATGCGCTCGAAAACGTCGAGCGCCATGTCGATGGTTTCGTCATGGGCGGCCTGCAGACGCCATGGCCAGTGGCGCGCCGCGAGCCGGCTGGCCACGTCTTCCAGGTCCGCCGTTGCCTGAAGAGTGATGCCCGGCGGCGGTTGCCGGAAGTTGGGCCGGTCCTGCGCGGCATGGACGAGCACGTTGCCCGCGCCATTGAACCGGAACAGCTCGTCGCCATCGCCGTAACGGTTGATGGTGGACCAGTGCAGGTAGTCGGCGACCTCCGCGCCCGGCGTGTGTGCCGCAAGGTGGTACGCGATACGCACGGTGAGCAGGTGGTGTTGCGCCAGTTCCTCGATGGCGCGGTAGTCCTCCGGGTAGCGTAGGTACGGCGCGCCGGCATCGATCACGCTGGTGATGCCCAGGCGATTGAGTTCGCGCATGTACTGGCGCGTGCTGTTGATCTGGTATTCGTGGGGAAGCACGGGGGCATGGGCCAACGCCTGCTGAAAGACGCCAGTGCCCGGTGTCGCGATGAGCAGGCCGGTCGGCTGGCCTGCATCGTCGCGGTCGATATGGCCGTCGGCGGGATCGGGCGTCTGCGCGTCAAAGCCACACAGGGCCAGTGCGGCCGCATTGAGCACGGCCCGGTCCTGCAGGTGCTGGATATAGACCGGCGTGGACGGCGCCACATGGCTCAACTCTGCCGGTGTCGGCAACCGCCGTTCGGCGAACTGCTGTTCGCAGAAGCCGCCCATCACGCGCACCCACTGTGGCGCGGGCGTGCGTTGCACCTGTTCGGCGAGAAGGCGCATGGCCTCATCCAGGGTCGGCACGCTGTCCCAGCGCAGTTGCTGGTTGTAGTCGAGGCCGGTGGCGATCAGGTGCTGGCAGGCATCGATCAGGCCGGGAATGACGCGGCGTTTCCCGGCATCGATGACCAGGGTCGCAGGCCCCGCAAGCGAGCGTATCTGCCCACTGGTGCCCACGGCGACGATGCGCCGGCCACTGACCGCGAGCGCCTGCACTTCGGGCCGGTGCGCGACACCGGTGTGGATTTTCGCATTGTGGACGATCAGTGTCGGGTACACGGCCATAGGCGTCGCCTTGATGACAATCGTTCCCTTCGCGAACAGATGTACGGGGTTGCGCGTTTAGGAGGCGTCAAGCCGTTTGGTCAGGGCCTCATCGTCGCCAGCCGCTAGATTCCTGCGCCGTGGCACGGCTGGCAGCGCTCGATACGGGTCATGTGCATATGCACAAAAGTCATTTCCCGCCATGACAGCGATTGGACAGCATGCCTTGACTCGTTGGGAGGCGAGACCATGAACCGAACTGCATCCGCACACACCGCCTTCGCTTTTCGCCGCGCGCTTGCCGCAGGCATGTTGCTGTGTGCGGCGCCGGTGTGTTGCCTTGCGGACAACTATGACGTCTACGGCAACTGGCCCACGCACGTGACGGCGTCGGACGGCACGGACTTTGGCCTTGCCGTGCTGTACCAGTACGACGTCAACCGCTTCTCCAACGACGGTGGCCGCTTCGAGGATGCCAGCACGAACCGGCGCCGCTACCTTGGCCTGTACCTGCGCAAACCCGGTGTCTACGACGCCATCGCCCAATACGACTTCCAGGCGAAGCAATGGGCCGATGCCTTCGTGCGCTTCCGCAGTAGCGGCGTGATCGGCCAGGACGTAGGCAACGTCCGTTTCGGTTATTCCAAGACGCCAGTGGGTTTCGAGGGCGTCACGAGCACATCCGCCACCACCTTTATTGAAACGGCCTTGCCGACGCAGGCCGTGTGGGAGGGGCGTCGTGCCGGCGTGGATTGGGCGTTGGTGCGACCGCATTTCATCATCAACGTCGGTGACTATTTCTGGCGCAAGGATCTGGATGGCAATAATCCAGGCCGCACCTGGGCCGGACGTGCGGCGTGGATACCGCTCAATGCACCCGGGAACGTGCTGCATCTGGGCGTTTCCGCCTCACGCGAGACGCTGGACTGGGCGGACAGTGGCGCCGTGCCGCCATCGGCACGCTTGCGCGCCCGTCCCGAGGACGGCTTGTCGCCGGTCCGGCTGGTGGATTCGGGCAACCTGCCATACAGCAAGAGCGTGAGCCGCCAGGGGTTCGAGGGATTGTGGATCCAAGGGCCGTGGTCCTTGCAGGGTGAATACCTGCAGGCGCAGGTCGAACGCTACAAAGGCAAGCCCGACTATGACGTAAGCGGCTTCTACGTGTTCACCACATGGACCCTGACAGGCGAATCGCGGGCCTACAGTGACGGCAACGTGGCGGACCGCCGCTACAACGGCCGCGACCTGCAGGCGGTGCGGCCCGCGCACGCGTGGGGCGCGGTGGAACTGGCCGTGCGCTACAGCGAGCTGGACCTCAGCGATGGCGCCATCACCGGCGGCAAGGAGCATGACTGGACGGTGGGCGCCAACTGGTATCTGGGCGAGCACCTGAAATTCCAGGCCAACTACGTGTGGGCCTTCAGCGACAAGGGAAAGCTGAAGGTCGATCCGCACATCGTCGAGATGCGCGCGCAAGTGTACTTCTGATGCCGGCATGACCGGCGCCCGCGTCAGGGCGCCGGCCGTATGCCTCAGTGCAGGCCAACCGTGTCGTGGGTGGCGTCGAACATCTTCTGCGTGTCGTAGCCCACGCCGTTCTTGAACACGTAGGGCATGTGCTCGATGTCGGCGGTGTTCTTTGCGGGGTCACCATCGATCACCACCAGGTCGGCGCGCTTGCCGATGGCGAGCGTGCCGACGTCGGCGTCGCGGCCGAGGTACTTCGCGCCGTTAAACGTGGCGATTTTCACGGCCTGTTCGAAACCAAAGCCCGCCTCCACCAACAGTTCGATCTCGCGCTTGGACGAGTAGCCCGGCACCACGCCGCCATAGCCGGTCGGGTCGGTGCCGGCGAGCAGCAGGCCACCCGCATCGGCGTACTGCTTTTCCATGCGGGCGAGCTTGAGGTAAGTGTCGGGTGACATCCGGCCCTTGCTGCCCTGCACCTTGTTCCAGCTTGCCTCGTATTGCGCGCGTACTTCCGGAAGCATGAGGTCCAGCGCGCCCTGCGGTGCCTTCGGACGATTGGGCACGAAAGTCTCGAAGACCGTCAGCGTGGACGTGAGCGCCACGTGGTGGTCGATCATGTCCTTCATCAGTGCCTTCACTTCCGGGGACTTGGCGTCCACGGCGGCGAGCGAATCGGAAACGCCGGGGCTCTTGGGGCAGGTGTCGGGCTGCTTGTCCTTCACGAAATCGCTGGACACGAAAAAGCCGTGCTCCAGGTTGTCGATGCCCATGTCCACCGCTTCGCGATACGTCACCGAGCACAGGTGGGCCGTGACCTTCGCCTTGCGCGCGTGTGCCGTGTCGATCACGCGCTTGAGCTCCTCGCGGGTGATCTGCATGTAGGCCTTGTACGAGGTCACGCCCTCGTCGGCCCAGTAGTTGACGGTGCGCTCCGCATCGTCCGGGCCGCTGAGTGCGTGGACGGCGGGAATCGGCAGGCCGGGCCCGTTGAGATAGGGGCCGGTGACGTCCATGTCCGGCCCGATCACGCTGCCCTTGGCGATGGCGTCGCGCACGTTGAGGTCGGCGTACGGCATCATCGAGCCCGCCGTGCGCATGGTGGTGGTGCCGCCGGCAAGATACAGGCGCGGGAAGCTGTAGCTCATCTCGTTGTATTCGACACCGCCGGCCGGGTAGAACATGTGCTCGTGCACCATCACGAAGCCGGGCATCAGCGTCTTGCCGTGGGCATCGATGACCTTGGCATCCTGCGGTACCTTCACCTTGCTGCTCTTGCCGAGCGCGGTGATGCGGCCCTTGTCGACCACCAGCGTCTGGTCATGCGCCGCCTTTCCGCCGGTTCCGTCGATGACGGTGGCATGCGTGAAAGCGATCAGCGGCTGGTCGTAGGCGATGAAATCCTTGTCCGAAGGTGGCTTGCCGTCAGCCGCCGAAACGGCGGCCGAGGCCAGCAGGCCGGTCATGGCAAGGGTGAAAAGCGCAGGCTTCAACGTCATGGATGCTCCCCCATCTCAAACATGGGGAGCATCCTAACAAGCGGCGCCAGCGGGCGATCAAGCCGCTTCGAGCAGTGCCACCGTACCCTGGCCGCCGTCGGCGCAGATGCTGACGATGGCCAGCGTGCCGGAGGGCATCGCCGCCAGCTCCTTCACCGCCTGGCTCAGGATGCGCGCACCGGTGGCGCCAAACGGATGCCCAATGGCAAGGCTGCCGCCGTTCGGGTTCACGCGATCGCGCGGGAACGGGCCAAAGTCGCGATCCACGCCTGCCTTGCGGGTGAGGAACTCGCGGCTCTCCAGCGCTGCCATGTGGAACAGCACCTGCGCGGCGAAGGCCTCGTGGATTTCCCACAGGGCCACGTCGTCATAGCGCAGGTTGTGCCGCGCCAGCAGCTTGGGAATGGCGAACGCCGGCGCCATCAGCAGGCCTTCGATGCGGAAATCGACGGCAGCGACCTCCCAGTCCACCAGCCTCACGCGCGGCACGTGCGAGGGAACGCGCGCCAGCCCCTTGTCGCTGGCGACCCACAAGCCAGCGGCACCGTCGGTAAGCGGCGAGGAGTTGCCCGCGGTAAGCGTGCCCTGGCCACTGGTGCGGTCGAAGCTGGGCGGGAGCTTGGCGAGCTTTTCCAGCGAGGTGTCGGCGCGCGGAATACTGTCGCGGCGGAACTCGCCCACCGGAATGACCAGGTCGTCGAAGAAGCCGTTGTCCCAGGCCGCCACGGTGTGCTGGTGGCTGGCGAGCGCGTGCGCGTCCTCGTCCTCGCGGCGCAGGTGCCAGTCCTTGGCGGTGATCTCGGTGTGTTCGCCCATGCTCAGGCCGGTCGTGCGGTTCACGATGCCGGGGATGTACAGGCTGATGTCACCCAGCTTCAGCGACAGCGCGTGCGAAACCTTTTCGCCCACCGAGCGGGCCGTCTGGAACTGCCGGATCCAGTCGGACAAGCGTTGCGGCAGGCCCAGCTGCACGCGGCTGAGGCTGTCCACGCCGCCGACCAGCGCCAGCTGCATGCTGTCGTCGTCCAGCATGCCGGCCGCCTCGATCATGCCGATCATGCTGGTGGAGCAGGCCATGATGGTGGAGAAGGCGGGAATGGTCGCCGGGGCGCCCGCATCCATCAGCACTTCGCGCGCGATGTTGCTCCAAGTGAGGTTGGGCACCACCGTGCCCCAGGTGGCGAAGTCGGGGCGCTTCCCCTCCGGCAGGCTGGCGAGCATGCGCTGCACGACCGGCACCGACAGCGCGATGGCATCGTACGAGGCCAGTGCGCCATCGACCTTGGCGAACGGCGTGCGCAGGCCGGAAGCCAGCCAGACGGGACGGTCGTAACGGGACTTCAGGGGCATGGGCGTGTCCTGGCGAGGTGGGAAGAATCAGGCGGCAGGGGCTTGCCAGACCGCTCCTTCCGGCGCGCCCCGGCCCAGCTTGTCGGGCAGCGGGTCGGTATCGGCCACGAATTGGAGCGATACCGAGTTGATGCAGTAGCGCTGGTGGGTCGGCGGCGGACCGTCGTCGAACACGTGGCCCTGGTGGCTGCCGCAGCGCGCGCAGCGGATTTCCGTGCGCACCATGCCGTAACTGGTGTCGCGCACGTAGCTCAGGTGCTGCTCGTTGAAGGGCGTGGTGAAGCTCGGCCAGCCGGTGCGGCTGTCGAACTTGTTGCCGGCCAGGAACAGCGGCAGGCCGCACAGGCGGCAGGCATAGACACCGGCGCGCTTCTCCGTGAGCAGCACGCCGCAGAACGGCGATTCCGTGCCGTGGTCAAGCAGCACCTGGCGCTCGTCCGGGGTCAGCGTGGCGGCGAGGGCGTCGAACTGCAGCGGGGTGGGAGGGGACAGGTCGAAGGTGGAGCGATGGCTCACGGCGTGATCTCCTCGGCAAACGTTCCCGGACGGGAGCCCGGGTGCCCCACATGATCGGGGCGAACGCGTCCGGTGCAAGGGGTCAGCGCTGACGTTCGCGGGCCTCTTCTTCGGCCACGGTAAGCACCGCCTCGGGCTTGGCTTCCAGGCGCGCCTTGGGGATCGGGTCGCCGGAGTCGTCGGAGTAGCCGTAAGTGCCGTCGTCGATCTTCTCCAGCGCGCGCTGGATGTCGTTGACGCGCTGTTCGTCCACGTCATGCTGGGCCTGGCGCACTTCTTCCTGCGCCAGATCCTGCGCGGTGTCCTCGAACTCCTCGGCTTCGTCGCCGTGCTCCTCGGTGAAGCCGCGCTTGCGCGCGTTGACGTTCAGCTCGCCACCAAGCACCTGGCGTTGCAGCGCTTCCAGGCGCTTGCGCTGTTGAGCGATGAATTCAGGACTGAGGGACTGCTCGGCAGACATAGCGGACTCCATCGGGAGAAACCTCCCGTAGCTATGGCACACGCCTCGTTCGTGTGCGGTGAAGGGCTACGCACCGGCCCGCGAGGACGGGCCGGTGCGGTGCGCTCACCAGCGATAGGCCACCTTGCCGTAGACGTAGGCGCCATTGAAACCGAACGGCGAGAACACCGAGTACGGCAGGGTGCCATTGTTGTCGTTGGCCGGGATGACCCGATCGGGGTAAGTGTTGAAAATATTGTCGCCGCCCAGGGTGAAGGTCCAACGGTCCAGGTTGTAGTTCACCGCAAAGTCGAAGATCCACTTGGCGCCGAACGTCTGGTCCAGCGCAGCCGTGGTGGAGTTGTAGGACACGAAGCTGCCGTAACGCGTCGCCGTGCCGTCGAAACTCCAGTGGCCAAGGTTGTACACCTCGTTGAGGATCAGCTTGCTGCGCGGCGTGGTATCGGCCAGCAGGCCGTACTGGTCGCGCCGATCGACACGTTTGAGGTTCACGCCGAGCTGGTTGAGGATCGCCGGGTTGGCTTTGACGTCCGTCACCTTGTTCTTGTTGTAGTTGTAGCTCAGCGTGCTCTGCAGCGAGCCGGCATCGCCGAAGTCGCTCAGGTAGCTGGTCACCAGGTCCACGCCGCGCGTACGGGTGTTCACCGCGTTGGTGAAATACGCGATGCCGCTGTAGTTGAGGTTAGTGACGCCGTTGGCGGCAAGGTAAGCCCGCACCGTGGGCGAGGTGGTCGCCAGGTTGCTGGACAGCGTGATGCGGTTGTCGATGGTGATCTGGTAGATGTCCACGCTCAG
The DNA here is from genome assembly GCF_000725385.1 of Dyella japonica A8. Lineage (NCBI taxonomy): Bacteria > Pseudomonadati > Pseudomonadota > Gammaproteobacteria > Lysobacterales > Rhodanobacteraceae > Dyella > Dyella japonica. Next base: position 2,932,589 of record NZ_CP008884.1, read on the forward strand.
GTTGAGCGGGTCCAGCGGGTTCCACACCGCGCCCAGCGTGTAGTTGTGCGACTTCTCCGGCTCCAGCGGCTGGGCGCCGAGCAGCGTGCCGACCTGGCTGTTCACCGGCACGATGCCCGTGTTGTAGATGCCCGCAGGCAGATGCAGCGAGTTGCCCGCGCCGTAGTAGAGCGACGAGGTGTACGAATAATGCTGCTGGGCCAGCGACGGTGCACGGAAGCCGGTGGAAGCGCTGCCGCGCAGGGCGAAGCGGTCGGTGAAGTCGAAGCGGCCCGCCAGTGCGCCGGACGTAGTGCTGCCGAAGTCGTTGTAATCCTCATGGCGCAAGGACGCCGAGGCGCTGAAACGATCGGTCAGGTTGGATTCCAGGCTGATGTACTCGGCCACGTCGTGGCGGCTGTACGAGCCCGCGTCGGTCAGCTGGTAGCCGCCGAAGCCCTGCGCACCGCCCGACACGCCGGACTTGCCGGTGTACCACGAGGTGAGGTCGCCTGCGTCGATCTGGTAGGTCTGGCGCAGGTATTCCGCACCGAAGGCCAGCGTCACCGGGTTGGGCAGCCAGCTGGTGGAAAATTCCTTGGCGATATCCACGTCGAAGGACTGCTGCGAGGCCTTGAGGATGCCGTCATGGAACTCGGTGGGGCTGTAGCCGAAGTCGTGCAGGAAGGCGCGGTTCACGCTGTTTTCGGTGGCATACGACACGCGGTTGCCGCCGTAGTTGCCGCTCACGTCCCAGCGCCAGCCGCTTTCCGTCTTGCCGCGGATGCCGACCACCAGCGAGCGGTCGGTGGAGTCGGCGTGCTCCAGCGGCAGGTAGCCGTTGGGATAGATCGACGGCACCGAGTTGCTGCTCGCGAGATTGCGGAAGAACGCCGGCGAGGTGGTGTTGCGCTCGCTGTAATGGCCAAAAGCGTAGAGCTGCACGTTCGGTGCGAGGTCGAACTGCGAGTTCAGGAACAGGTTGTGGTCTTTCACCGCCGGGTCGCCGTAGCGCTGGGTGGTGCCTTCCCATGGGCGCGTGCGATTGGGCTCGGAGCGGTTGGTGTAATCCTGGTTGCCGTCCTGCAGGGTGAAGCGCAGCCAGCCCTTGTCGTCGCTGAGCGGGATGCCGAAGTTGGCCGAACCCTGCCACTGGCGCCCGTCGCCGGCCGAATACTGGCCGCCCGTAACGTCGACCTCGCCGCCCTTGGCGCCCTTCTTCAGCACGATGTTGATCACGCCGGCAATGGCATCGGAGCCATATTGCGCGGAGGCGCCGTCACGCAGCACCTCGATGTGGTCGATGGCACCGATGGGAATGGTGTTGAGATCCACCGCCTGCGATCCACGGCCCAGTACGCCATTGGTGAGCAGGATGGCGCCGGGGTGCCAGCGCTTGCCGTCCACCAGCACCAGCACCTGGTCCGGCGACAGGCCACGTAGCTGCGCGGGACGCTGCGAGTCGGCGGTATCGGCGGCGGCGGGGCGCGGGAAGGTCAGCGACGGAATGATGCGCGCCAGCGCGGTGGTCAGTTCCGTGGTGCCGGTCTCCTTCAGCGTCTGCGCCGAGACCACGTCGATCGGCGTGAGCGAGCTGCTTTCGGTGCGGTTGTCGGCACGCGTGCCGGTCACGATCACCGTGTCGAGTTTCTTGGCGTTCTCGGAGGAGGGTGGTGGCGTGGCGTCCTGGGCGGATGCCTGGGAGAGGATGGAGAGCAGTGCAAGGGCAAGCAGGCTTGGCGCGGCCTTGTGGCCGACGAAATTCTTATTCATGTTGTGGTTTCCCCGGTCTAATAAAGCGGTGACGCAGTGCAACAACGGCAGGCTAGCGGTGTTGGTCCGTTCGAGTCAACAGCGGTATAGACGTCCAAACATGTCCAATGAATTCTGGTTTTTTCCTCATGACGCGATGGCATGAGCATGGGGCAGGGCAGCGCCGCCGTCACGTGACAAAAGTGACAGGGTGGCGACAGGCGGAGTTGGGTCCGCGTTTCACCCGAACGGGTGTTGAAAATGATTAGTTGTTGATTTTAAAGAAATTCACGCGGCATTGATGCTTCGCTGAACGACCCTATATCCGGCGGGTCGCCGTGCGGCGTGCGTTTGTTCAACGCCAGCCCGGCCGGACTGCACCTTCATTCAAGGCGGAAACCATGGCACGCAAGAAGTCGCTTCAGCTTTACCGGAACCTGGGCATCATCGCGCACATCGACGCCGGCAAGACCACCACGACCGAGCGCATCCTGTACTACACGGGCAGGAAGCATCAGATCGTGGACGTGCACGACACCAAGGACGGCAAGGGTTCCACCACCACCGACTACCTGGAGCAGGAGCGCAAGCGCGGCATCACTATCCAGTCGGCGGCGGTGTCCACCGAGTGGAAGGGCCACCAGATCAACCTGATCGACACCCCGGGCCACGTCGACTTCACCATCGAGGTGAATCGCAGCTTGCGCGTACTTGACGGCGCCGTGGTGGTGTTCGACGGCGTGGCCGGCGTGGAGCCGCAGACCGAGACCAACTGGCGCCTCGCCGACCAGTACAACGTGCCGCGCCTGTGCTACGTCAACAAGATGGACCGCATCGGTGCGAACTTCGAGCACTGCGTGAAGGGGATCCGCGAGCGCCTGGGTGCCAACGTGCTGCTGTGCCAGGTGCCGCTGGGCAGCCACGACGAGTTCATCGGCATGGCCGACCTGGTGGCGGGCGTCGGTTACCTGTGGAAGGGCGATGACAAGGACAGCCCGTGGGACACGGTGCCGCTGAGCGAGATCGCCGGCCGGGTGAACTTCACGGCCGCGGGCGACCGCGCCTGGGTGGAAAACCTCGAAAAGCTGCGCCAAGAGACCCTGGAATACGCACTGGCGATGGACGATGAAGCGTTCGACCGCCTTATCGAGACGGGCGAGTTCGATCCGGAAGTGCTCAAGGCATGCATCCGCAAGGGCTGCGTGTCGGGCAAGCTCGTGCCCGTCTTCTGTGGCTCGTCGTACCGCAACAAGGGCGTGCAGCAGCTGCTGGACGGCGTGATCGACTACCTGCCGTACCCGGGCGAAAACGGCGGCATCGCTCTGGTCGACGAGGATGGCCACATCACGGGCGACCAGGGCGTCGTCGACGACGCGCCCGCCCGCGCGCTCGCCTTCAAGGTCATCAACGACCAGTTCGGCACGCTCACGTTCTGCCGTATCTACTCGGGCGTGATCAGCAAGGGGGACACCTTGCTCAATGTGACGCGCGGCAAGAAGGAACGCATCGGCCGCATCGTGGAGGTGCAGGCCAACGCGACCAAGGAAATCGACGAAGTGCGCGCGGGTGACATCTGCGCGTTCGTGTCGCTCAAGGAAACCGAAACCGGCGACTCGCTGTCCGATCCGGCGCACCCTGCGCTGCTGGAGCGCATGCGCTTCCCCGATCCGGTGATCAGTGTGTCGGTGGAGCCCAAGAGCCGCCACGACGTCGACAAGCTTTCCACCGCGCTCTACAAGATGGTGAAGGCCGATCCGTCGCTGCGGTTGGAAGTGGACAAGGAAACCGGGCAGACCGTGCTCAAGGGCATGGGCGAGCTGCATCTGGAAGTGACCATCGACCGCATGCGCACGGAACTGGGCGTGGACGCCAACATGGGCAAGCCCAAGGTGAGCTTCCGCGAGGCATTCGGCCGCGCGGTCGAGCACACGTACACGCACAAGAAGCAGTCAGGCGGCTCGGGCCAGTTCGCCGAGGTGACCATGGTGTTCGAGCCGGGCGAGACGGGCAGCGGCGTGGTGTTCTCCGATGAGATCGTCGGCGGCCGCGTGCCGCGCGAGTACATCCCGGCCGTGGAGCACGCGGTGGACGTGGAATCGCAGGAAGGGCAGGTCGCCGGTTACGAAGTGGTGGACTTCAAGGCGCGCCTGATCGACGGCAAGTTCCACGACGTCGACTCGTCCGCGCTCGCCTTCGAAATCGCCACGCGCCAGTGCTTCCGCGAAGCCCAGAGGCTCAGCAAGCCCAAGCTGCTCGAGCCGGTCATGCGGCTGGAGGTGGTGATGGAGGCCGATTACCTCGGCGATGTCATCGGTGACATCAACCGGCGTCGCGGCACGGTGAGCGACCAGGGACAGAAGGGCACGCAGGCGTTCGTGCAGGGCTTCGTGCCGCTGGCGGAAATGTTCGGATACATCAACTTCCTGCGCTCGGCCACGCGTGGCCGCGGCACCTTCACCATGGAGTTCGACCACTACGAAGAGGTGCCCGCCAACCTGGTCGATACGCTGATGGAGAAGGAAGCGAAGGCGAAGTAGTCGCCTTCACTGCCGCGCCGTGGCCTCGCGGGGTTCACGGCGCGGCGGGATGCCCCAACATGCAGCGTGTGGTGTGGCTGCAGTCGGTAGGCCGGGCCCGTGGCGACATGGCCATGACAGGCGCCTAAGCCGCCGGGTGAGGGGCCATGCTACTTCTCACTTACACCGTCGCGACGACGAAGGGTTCGTTCGGTGATGTCGATGGTCACCGGGTCGGTGGTGGGCCAGCCTTTCCGGGGCACGATCAGGCGTGCGGCAGCCGGCTGGTCGGGTGTCGGAAAGAACACCACCACGCCGACAGCGCGCGTTTCCGCGTGCATCGGCTCGTGGAGGCTTTGGCTCGCGTACGGTCTCAGCCGAGTGCCCTGTGCGGACAGCAGATCGTCCTTCAACGCCTGGCTATCGTTCGTCAGCAACTGCTCGTCGCTCAGCGCAAGAAACGCCTCCGGCGCGCGGAGCTGATAGACGCGGACGACGATGGTCGGCGGCGGCTCTCCACTCGGTGGCGTGGAAGGGATATAACGCAGATCAATCCGTGCGTTGCTGACGTAACCCGGCGATACCCGCCGGTAGGTGTTGACGGTGCCGTCGTGAACCGCCTGACCCACACCGCAGGCAGTCACTCCGAAGATAGCGAGCCCGAGCAGGGGCAGGCGCAGGAGGCAAGAAGGCGTCATGCGCGTGCATCCGGTGAGCGCACCTCGATGAGATGGTCGCGTCCGTCTGAAGGCTGCCATGACGGTAGGTTCCATGCGCCCAGCCGGATACGGATCGGGCCACGGGCAGGCTGGGCGGGCGCCGAGGGAAGCAAGCTGGTATAGCCGAGGCTGCTCGCGCGTTCGTCCAATATCGGTGCCGGCATCAGATGGGGAGAGACAACCATTTCCAGTACGGCCTTGGCTTCGTACGAAAAGATCACCTGGGCGTACAAGGACGGCAACATCGTGCATGCCGATACCTGGAACGAGCGCTCGTAAAGCGCGTGTGCGGGCGGTCGCCCGATAGGCGGCCGATTCCCGTGGAAGCCTGGACCTTCGGGTCCGGGCTTCGTGCCCACTATGGCGGTCGCACCCGATGGCCTCCTTTGAATCTTCCTTTCCACGAGATGCCTGCGATGACTTCCCGCGACCCTTCAGCGTTTCTACGCCGCCTCAACGATACCTGCGCACGTGCGCTGAGTGATGCGGCCGGTTTGTGCGAGACGCGCGCCCATCGCGACATCGAGGTCGAGCATTGGCTGATCAAGCTGCTTGAACGAGGCGAAGGTGATCTTCTGGCGATCTCGCGCCGTTACGAACTTGACCTTGATGCGATCTGGAACGGTTTGCTGAGTGCGATCGATCGCTTGCCGCATGATCTCCGGGGCAAGCCGGGCCTGTCATCACGGCTCGGTGAGTGGCTGGAGGCCGCGTGGCTGCGTGCCTCTCTGGAAGCGCACGCGGGTGCACCGTCGATCCGCTCGGCGCATCTGTTGGCTGCTCTGGCGGACCAGCCGCATTTGTTGCGCGCACCCGAGGCCTGGCCGCTGTTGACGGTGTCGTCAGCCCAGATCGCGCGGTTGATGCCTGAGCTTGACGTCATCTCCATCGAAGCGCTGGAGGCCTCAGGCGCCGTGGAGGCACCGGTGAATTCCACGGTGAGCGAGCCGGCGGCGGCCAAGGTCGGGCCAGTTGCTCCGCGCACCGGGGCATCCTCGGCGACGGCGAGTGCGTTGAGTCGCTTCACCACCGACATCACGCAAAAGGCGCGGGATGGCCGCATCGATCCGGTGTTTGGTCGTGATATCGAAATTCGTCAGATGGTCGACATCCTGGTACGCCGGCGCAAAAACAATCCCATCCTGGTGGGGGACCCGGGCGTGGGCAAGACGGCCCTTGTCGAAGGGCTTGCGCTGAAGATTGCCGAGGGTGACGTTCCCGCGACGCTTCGCCCGGTCAGCGTACTCACCCTTGACCTGGGCCTGCTGCAAGCCGGGGCGGGCGTGAAGGGGGAGTTTGAGCAACGATTGAAGAACGTCATTGATGAGGTGCAGGCTTCGGCCACGCCGGTTCTGCTGTTCATTGACGAGGCGCACACGTTGATTGGCGCGGGCAACACCGCCGGTGGCGCCGACGCGGCGAATCTGCTCAAACCCGCCTTGGCGCGTGGCGAGCTGCGTACCATCGCGGCCACCACATGGTCTGAATACAAGCAGTATTTCGAGCGCGATGCCGCATTGGAGCGGCGGTTTCAGCGAGTCAAGGTCGACGAACCGAATGATACGGACGCGTGTCTGATGTTGCGTGGCCTCAAAGATCGCTATGCACAACACCACCAGGTGCACATCACCGACGGCGCCATCGGCGCGGCCGTTCGCCTGTCGCGCCGATATCTGACGGGGCGGCAGTTGCCCGACAAAGCAGTGGACCTTATCGATACGGCGGCTGCCCGCGCGCGCATGAGTATGGAGGCGACACCGGTGCCGTTGGCTGCGTGCCAGGCGACTCGCCGGGCCCTTGAGATCGAGCGTGAGGCACTGCGGCAGGATCAGGGGATCCTCGCCGCTCAGGTGACGGAACGGCTGGCGGCGATTGATCAGCAGCTCGATGTATTGGACGTGGAGCAGGAGCGGTTGGCGGAGCGGTGCGCCGCGCAGCGCGAGGCGGTATCGCAATTGCAGTCACTGCGTGAGCAATGGCAAGCCACTGACGACGGCCTCACGCTGCATGCCCTGGAGTCCTCCATCGGGGAGCTGCATCGCTCGCTGTCGAAGCGTGGCGCGGAGGCGCTGGTGCATGCCGAGGTCGACGAAACCACGGTCGCCAGTGTGATCGCTGATTGGACGGGTGTGCCCGTTGGCAGCCTGCTGGAAGACGAGTTGGAAACCTTGCTGGAGCTCGAGGCGCGCATGGGGCGCGTGGTGGTGGGGCAGCGCGATGCGTTGGCGACGCTGGGGCAAAACCTGCGCGCGGCCAAAGCGGGCCTCACGTCCGACCAGGCGCCGCTCGGCGTGTTTCTATTGGTTGGCCCCTCGGGTGTCGGCAAGACGGAAACGGCACGGGCGTTGGCCGACCTGATGTTTGGCGGGGAGCGAGCGCTCATCACCATTAACCTTTCCGAGTATCAAGAAGCCCACACGGTGTCCCAGCTCAAGGGCTCTCCGCCGGGCTATGTGGGCTACGGGCAGGGCGGCGTGCTGACGGAAGCGGTGCGTCAGCGGCCTTACAGCGTGATCCTGCTCGATGAGGTGGAAAAAGCCCATCGCGACGTCTTGAACCTGTTCTATCAGGTCTTTGACCGAGGCGTGATGCGGGATGGTGAGGGGCGAGAGATCGATTTCCGGCACACCGTTATTCTGATGACGTCCAACCTCGGTAGCGACGCTATCCTGGCCACGGCAGCCACCCTGCGGGATGCCGGGGGCGAGGTCACGTCTGGCCAGCTTATGGAGGTGATTCGTCCCGCGCTGGTGGATCACTTCCAGCCGGCACTGCTCGCGCGCTTTCAGACCATCGTTTATCAGCCACTCGCGACCGACGCGCTGGCCGCCATCGTGCGCATGAAGCTGGCCACCGTGGCGCAGCGCATCGCGCAGCGGTTCGGGGCTGCGATGCGGTGGGACGATGCCTTGATCGCCACCCTGGTACGCGCCTGTCAACTGCCCGATGCTGGCGCACGCCTTATCGACCACCTGCTGGATCAGCAGATTCTGCCAGTGCTCTCGCGCGAGCTGCTCGTACGCCAAGCGCATGATGTGCTGCCGTCGTGCTTCCGTCTCGGTTACGCGGACGACGAAGGCGTGACGGTGGACTTCGATGCGACCATGGAATTGGTGGCGTGAGTCGTGGCGGGCCGGGATTGTTCGAGAAGGTGACTGGGTACTTCGCCCATGGCGCGGCAGTGGACGACTTCGACCCGGCGACGCAAACGTTCTTGTCGGTGCAGGACAACATTCAGCGCATTCTCAACAGTCGTCGCCACGGGCTATTGCATCTGCCAGATTATGGTCTGGATGATCTGACCGAGGTGTATCGGGATCTGCCGGCTTCCACGTTACGCCTCAAGCGCGTGATGGAGCAGACGTTGCTCACCTACGAGCCGCGCCTGAAGGCGGTCGATATCGACATCGCGGATGCCGAACCGGGGATGCTCTTGAGCTTCATGATGACCTGTCATCTGCACCAGGCGGGGCTGGTGCGGTTTGGCACGCATTTTCAACCGGACGGCAGGACGCGTTTGACGCTGCTCAAGGGTGAGCGGGATCGCTATGGATAAAAGCGATGCTCGCGCCGCCATCCTCTGCTGTGCAGCGACATTCCACTGCATCCGTGCGGACGCGTCGCCCTGACGCTTTGCGGCGGTCTTGTGCCGCCCCTATGGAAGCCGGTCAGCCGTAGCCACGCCACCGCGCGACCATGCCGACCCCCTTGGTGACCGCGCTCGACAATAGGCGCAGGTCCAGCGGCATGCCTGGGCGATGCACGTCCAGCAGCAGCGCGATGCGGGTCTGTTCGCAGTGGTTCCACACTTCGTGCGGATAGGTGTCGTCCCACAGCAGTTGTTCGCCATTGCCAAGGCGGTGCTCTTCGCCGGCCAGCCACAACACGGCAGCAGGCCGTCCATCGTCGGCGAGTGGGGCCTCCAGGTTGAGCTGGTAGCGCAGGATGCCCCGGAATGGTCCGCAATGACGCGGGATGTGCTTGTGTGGCGCCAGAAAAGACAGGGTTGCCGACAGCACATCGGGGCACGCGGCCAGCAGCTCGGACAGGAACGGGCAGTGCGCCTGGTTCGACGCAATGTCCTGTCCGTAGACCCTGAGCAGGAACATCCGCCAGTCACGCCCATCGGTCGCTGATATCTCCGCCTGCGCCGGCATGATCTCGTGGAAGCGGGGAATTGGCTGGGCGCCTTCCAGGATCGCCATCGCCTCGCCGCGGATCACCTCCCATGCATTCTGGAAGCGCCGACCGTCGGGGAAGCAGGTGTCCAGGTCCAGCACGGGCGGCGTGTTGATGCGGGCGTCGTACAGGCGGCGGATGGCCCGTGATGACAGCTCATAGAGCGAATCCATCTTCGGTTTCCTTTGTTCTTCTTCGCGGTGGGCGCGCTCGCCAGGAGGCCGCCCGGTCGCCTTGTCTGGTAGTCGGTGTCTGGCACGGTAGCGATGGCCAGCTCCTCGTCATGTGAACGCGCCAGGCGGACGCGGGCCGACACGAAAATCACGTGAATTCAGATCAAGAAAGTCTCCTTTTTGGCTGATTTTCTATAAGATTTTTCTTGTATTTTACGTGACGTCACGTAAAGTATGCGCAAACGAGGAGGATGCGCCATGGTTGACCCACTAGATCCGGGCACGCTTGCTTTGCCCCTGACGTTCAAGCGTCCGCGCGGGCGTCCGCGCAAGCCCAATGCACTGACGGCGGCGGAGCGCGCGCGTCGTTACCGTGCAAGAAAGAAAACACTGGCGACGCACGTCGTGTCATTGGCGGTGCACAGTGACGTGGTGCGCGAGCGCGACGAGGCGCTGTTCCAGGTAAAGCAGATGCGCGCCGAGCTGGAGCGCCTGCTGCTGCAGTTGCAGTCATAAAACGGGCCGGCTGCAGCGGCACGCTGCTGTGCGGGTCATCACGACGGCGTGGCCGCTGCGGGCGGCTGCACGCCCGTGTGTCGCCCGATCAGGCGTTCAGCAGAGCCAGTGCCTGGTGCCTGGCGGAGGCGCGCAGCGAGCGACGCAGGCCCGGGTCGTTGGTGGTGCGCGCCAGCACCATGCCGCCCACGCACAGGGACACCATGGATTCGGCGCGGCGATCCGCATCGCTCGCGCCCTGGAGTGCACAGCGGTACACCTCGCTCATGCCACGGATCAGGTCGGTATACGCCTGCTGCGGTTCGAGCCCCGCCCGCGCCACATCCGATGGCAGCGCGTATAGCGGGCAATGCATGTTGATGTCGTCCAGCACTTCATCGCTGAGGTAGAGGTCCACCAGCATGTACGCGAGACGGCGTGGGTCGTCGAGCGGTACGCCGCCCCTGGATACCTTCACCGAAAAAGGATTGCACGCAGCGAAGCTCGCTACGGCGGCGGCGTATAGCTCGTCCTTGCTTTCGAAGTGATGGTAGAACGCGCCGCGGGTCAGTCCGGCCTCGGCCATGATCTGATCGATGGTGACCTGCTGGAAACCATGGCGGTTGAACAGGCGCCGTGCGGATTCCACGATGCGTGCGCGCGTCTGGGCCTTGTGTTCAGGGCTGTAGGGCATGGCGAGTACCTCCTGCCTGTGGGTATAGCAGCACCCCAGAATATGTTCTTTAACATAATTTGGCCCTGCGTATGCTGGGTCGCCGCAGGTGGCAACTCACACCAACGGAGGACAGCATGAAGATCTACTGGATCAAGGCACAGGCGCCGCGCCGGGTGTTGGCCCTGGTGAAGCATCTCGGGCTCAAGGCCGAGTTCGTCTGGATGAATGCGAAGGTCGGCGCCATGCGGCAGGCCGACTACGCTGCGCTCAATCCCAACTGCAAGGCGCCGACGCTGGTCGACGGTGACTTCGTGCTGTGGGAGTCGTCGGCCATCATGGCTTATCTCTGCCACAAGGCAGGTTCGGACATGTGGCCAGCGCACCGGCCTGATGAACAGGTGCAGGTGCTGCGTTGGCTGTCATGGAACGACAATCACTGGGCCCGCGCCGTGGGCGCGTTCTATTTCGAGCACGTGGTGAAGGCCACCTTCGAGCTGGGGCCGCCGGATCCGAACGAGCTGGAGCCGATGATGCCGCAGGTGAGAAGCCTCGCTGGCATCCTCGATGGCTGGCTCGAAGGGCGCGACTTCGTGGCCTGCAACCGGCTGACCGTCGCCGATTTCCAGCTTGCTGCCATGGCATGCGATTGGCGCCGGGCGCAGATGCCGCTGGCGGACTATCCGAACATCGTCCGCTGGCTGGATGGGTTGGACCGCCTGCCAGCCTGGGCCGATCCGTGGCCGGTGACAGCCGGGTCAGGACAGCCGTCGGATGCCGTGGTGGCCTGAAGGTTGCCGCACATGGGCTGCGTTCGCGCATAAAAAAAGCCCGGCCCGGCGAGCCGTGAGGGGGCGGCTACGCGGGACCGGGCGGTGAAGCAGCGTCAGGCGGCGACGCTTTCCTTCGCGGGCTCATCCACCGGCAGGCGGATCAGGTAGTCGAAGGCACTCAGCGAGGCCTTGGAGCCTTCGCCCATCGCGATGATGATCTGCTTGTAAGGCACGGTGGTGACATCGCCGGCGGCGAACACGCCCGGCACGGACGTCTCGCCACGCGCGTCCACCTCGATCTCGTTGCGCGGGGACAGCTGGACTGTGCCCTTCAGCCAGTCGGTGTTGGGCAGCAGGCCGATCTGCACGAACACGCCCTCGAGCGCCACCTGGTGATGCTGGCCGCTCGCGCGGTCGGTGTAGTGCAGTGCCGTCACCTTCTGGCCGTCGCCGGCTACTTCCGTGGTCTGCGCGCTGACGATGATGTCCACGTTCGGCAGGCTGCGCAGCTTGCGCTGCAGAACGTCGTCCGCGCGCAGCTTGCCGTCGAACTCGAGCAGGGTGACATGACCGACGATGCCGGCCAGGTCGATGGCCGCTTCCACGCCGGAGTTGCCGCCGCCGATCACCGCCACGCGCTTGCCCTTGAACAGCGGGCCATCGCAGTGCGGGCAATAGGTGACGCCCTTGTTGCGGTACTCCTGTTCACCCGGCACGTTCATGTTGCGCCAGCGGGCGCCGGTGGAAAGGATCACCGTCTTCGCCTTCAGCGTGGCGCCGTTGGCGAGCCGCACTTCATGCAGGCCGCCTTCGGTGGTGGCCGGAATCAGTTGCTCCGCGCGCTGCAGGTTCATCACGTCCACGTCGTACTCGTGCACGTGCTGCTCCAGCGAGGCGGCGAGCTGCGGGCCTTCGGTATACGGCACGGAAATAAAGTTCTCGATGGCCATGGTGTCCAGCACCTGGCCGCCGAAGCGCTCCGCCGCTACGCCGGTGCGGATGCCCTTGCGCGCCGCATACACGGCCGCCGCCGCGCCGGCGGGGCCGCCGCCGACCACCAGGACATCGAACGGCGCCTTGGCGTTCAGGCGTTCGGCAGCGCGTTCATGGGCGTTGGTGTCCAGTCGCGCGGCGATCTGCTCGATCTCCATGCGGCCGGTGTCAAAGAATTCGCCATTGAGGAATACGGTGGGAACCGCCATCACCTGGCGCTCGTTTACCTCGTCCTGGAACAGTGCGCCGTCGATGGCGACGTGCGAGATGTTCGGGTTGAGCACGCTCATCAGGTTCAGCGCCTGCACGGTGTCCGGGCAGCTGTGGCAGGACAACGACATGAAGGTCTCGAAACGGAACTGCCCGTCGAGGTTGCGCACCTGTTCGATCACGTCCTGCGTGGCCTTGGACGGGTGGCCGCCCACTTGCAGCAGGGCCAGCACCAGCGAGGTGAACTCATGACCCATCGGAATGCCGGCAAAGCTCACGCCCACGTCGGTGCCGACGCGGTTGATGGTGAACGACGGCTTGCGTGCCGCCGTGCCGTCGAGGCGCAGCGAAATCTTGCCCGACAGCGGGGCGATGTCTTCCAGCAGCGCCTTCAGCTCCTGCGAGCTCGCGCCAGCATCGAGGGAGGCCACCAGCTCGATCGGGTGTACGACCTTTTCAAGGTAGGCCTGCAGTTGGGACTTCAGATCGGCATCCAGCATGGGTGACTCCGTCGTTTATTCGGGGTGAGCGCCACCGGCACCCGGGCCTGGCCGGGCGTTGCGCGCTTTGGAATTCGGAAGTTGGACCCGGCAGGACGCCGGGTCCGGTGCGGCCCGATGCAGCGGGCCGCAAGACAGTGATGCAGTGGTGAACTTAGATCTTGCCGACAAGGCTGAGCGACGGCTTCAGGGTCTTGTCGCCTTCCTGCCACTTGGCCGGGCACACTTCACCCGGGTGGGCGGCGACGTACTGCGCGGCCTTGACCTTGCGCAGCAGCTCGGAAGCCGAGCGGCCGATGCCGTTGTCGTGGATTTCGCACAGCTTGATCTGGCCTTCCGGGTTGATCAGGAAGGTGCCGCGCAGGGCCAGGCCCTCTTCTTCGATCATCACATCGAAGTTGCGGGTGAGGGTGCCGGTCGGATCGCCGATCAGGGTGTACTTCACCTTCTTGATCGCATCCGAGGTGTCGTGCCACGCCTTGTGGGCGAAATGCGTGTCGGTGGACACGCCATAGACTTCGACGCCCAGCTTCTGGAACTGCTCGTAATGATCAGCCAGGTCTTCCAGCTCGGTCGGGCAGACGAAGGTGAAGTCGGCGGGGTAGAACACCACCACGGACCACTTGCCCTTGAGCGAGGCATCGGTCACATCGATGAACTGGCCGTCCTTGAAAGCACTGGCCTTGAACGGTTTGATTTCGGTATTGATCAACGACATCGTTGTTTTTCCGTCGGTTGTGGTTGGTGGAAGCCTAAGAATACGGGTTTGGCTTCAATAGGTCTAATTGATTGTTGGGATGATGGTCATTGACAGTGGCTATGGCTGTCCGGTCATCCCGATCACGCGCACCAGCGAGCCCGCCGCACCTGTTGCATCCATGCAGCGTGGCATCGCGATCGGCGGGTGCAAGGTAGCGCGACGATCCGCCCTGGTCAGCGCGGGCTGTCATCGATGCGGTGGTGGCGATGTGTTTGTTGCGCGCATGCGTGGCATGAAACGCGGCGGGTCTTGCAGAGGGATGACAGCGATGTCGATCGTGTCGCGTTAGCAACTGCAACGTGATAAACGCGTGACGATTTGTGCTTTTACGCCATGGGCTTGCATGAAAGCGGCGATAGACGAAAGAGATCGTCGCGCAGGATTGACTTCAGTAGGTCCGTACTTGTACCTAGACAATAACGGTCAAGCCACTCGACGCCAGCCAGACCCGTCGCGTCGAAGGGTGTGGTCGCGTGCAGGCATCTCTTCACTTGGCAACGGTGGCTGTGATGGTGGCATTGGCGACGGAATATGTGATCGAAGTTCACCACTGGAACGACAGTCTTTTCAGTTTCCGTACGACGCGGGACCCGGGGTTTCGGTTCGACAGCGGCCACTTCGTGATGCTTGGCCTGGAAGTGGAAGGCAAGCCCCTGTTGCGCGCCTATTCGATCGCCAGCGCCAACTACGAGGAACACCTGGAGTTCGTCAGCATCAAGGTGCCGGACGGCCCGCTCACCTCGCGGCTCCAGCACCTCAAGCCCGGTGACCCCATCATCGTCAGCCGCAAGCCCACGGGCACGCTGGTGCTCAACGACCTCAAGCCCGGCAAGCATCTGTACCTGCTGGGCACGGGCACGGGGCTGGCGCCGTTCCTGAGCATCGTGCGCGACCCGGAAACCTACGAGCGCTTCGACAAGATCGTGCTGGCACACGGCGTGCGCCGCGCCAGCGACCTGGTGTTTGCCGAGTACCTGGAGCAGCAACTGCCGCGCCACGAGTACCTGGGCGACCTGGTGCGCGAGAAGCTGGTCTATTACCCCAGTGTCACGCGTGAACCATTTCACCATCGCGGGCGTCTTACGGATGCCATCGTGGATGCACGCATGAGCGACTTCGCGGGGCTGCCGCCGCTGGATCCGGGCACGGACCGCGTGATGCTGTGCGGCAGCCAGGCGATGCTGGAGGACGCCAGCGCCTTGTTGGACGGTCGCGGATTCCAGGCGTCGCCGCGCACGCGCGAGCCGGGTGATTACGTGATCGAGCGCGCCTTCGTCGAAAGGTGAATGCAGGCAAGGAGGATGCAGGATGGATCGGGTGATCCCGGCGGTGTAGCCGATATCAACCGATGGTAGGTGGCAGCGTCATGTCGCTGCCGGAAGCGGCCAGGGCAGGCACAAGTGCTCACAACAAAAACCGTCTGGCTAGAGACTCCGGTAGCCCCGAGGAGAGTCCGTCGTGTACGAGTTGCTACGAACCATCGATTCACCGGCGCAGTTGCGAGAACTGGACATGCCGGCGCTCCACCAGCTGGCCGGCGAGTTGCGCGCGTTCATCCTGGAAAGCGTGTCGCGCACCGGCGGCCACCTGTCCTCCAACCTGGGCAGCGTCGAGCTCACCATTGCCCTGCATTATGTGTTCGATACGCCGGGTGACCGCCTGGTGTGGGACGTCGGGCACCAGTCCTATCCCCACAAGATCCTTACCGGCCGCCGCGAGGCGATGGGCGGCATACGGCAGTTGGGTGGCATTTCCGGGTTCCCGCGGCGCACCGAGTCGGCGTACGACACGTTCGGCACGGCGCATTCCAGTACGTCGATCTCCGCGGCGCTGGGCATGGCGCATGCGGCGCGCCTGCAGGGCGAGCCGCGCCACAGCATCGCGGTGATCGGCGATGGCGCGCTCAGCGCCGGCATGGCCTTCGAGGCCATGAACAATGCCGGTGTCACCGAAGACATGCCGCTGCTGGTGGTGCTCAATGACAACGACATGTCGATCTCGCCGCCGGTGGGCGCGCTGCGTTACTGCTTCGGGCGCCTGATCTCCGGGCGCTTCTACCAGCACGCACGGCGGGGTGTGCATTATGCCTTGCGGCCGATGCCGCCCATCAGCCACCTGGCATCCCGGCTGGAGTCGCAGATGAAGGGCATGGTGGTGCCTTCGCCCCTGTTCGAGGAGTTCGGTTTCAACTACACCGGTCCCATCGACGGGCACGACCTCGACGTGCTGATTCCCGCATTGCAGAACCTGAAGACCCTGCGCGGTCCGCAGTTCCTGCACGTGATCACGCAGAAGGGGCATGGCTACAAACTGGCGGAGGCCGATCCTATCCAGTATCACGGGCCGGGCAAGTTCGACCCGACCATCGGCCTGGTCTCCTCCGCCAAGGCGTCGCGCAAGAGCTATACGCAGGTGTTCTCCGAATGGTTGTGCGACGAGGCGGCGCAGGATCCGCGCATCGTCGGCATCACGCCGGCCATGCGCGAGGGCTCAGGACTGGTGGAGTTCGAGAAGCGTTTTCCGGAGCGCTATTTCGACGTTGCCATCGCCGAGCAGCATGCCGTGACCTTTGCCGCCGGCTTGGCGACGGAAGGGCTGCGGCCGGTGGTGGCGATCTACTCCACCTTCCTGCAGCGCGGTTACGACCAGCTGATCCACGACGTGGCCATCCAGAACCTGCCGGTGGCATTCGCCATCGACCGCGCGGGCATTGTCGGCGCGGATGGCGCCACCCACATGGGGGCGTTTGATCTGGCCTACCTGCGTTGCATCCCCAACCTGGTGGTGATGGCCGCCTCGGACGAGAACGAGTGCCGCCAGATGTTGCACACCGCCGTGCATACCCAGGCGCCATGCGCCGTGCGCTATCCACGCGGCACCGGCCCGGGCATAGCCACGGAAGCCGAGATGACCGTGCTGCCCATCGGCAAGGGCGAGGTGCGTCGTCACAGTGGCAAGGCGGCAGGCCAGCGCGTGGCCATGCTTGCGTTCGGCTCGATGGTGGCGCCGAGCCTGGCCGCGGCCGAGGCGCTGGATGCCACGGTGGCCAACATGCGTTTCGTGAAGCCGCTGGACGAGGCGCTGGTGCGGCAGCTGGCGCAGACCCACGACGTGCTGGTGACGGTGGAGGAGGGGTGCCTGCAGGGCGGCGCCGGCTCCGCTTGTCTTGAATGCCTGTCCGACGCGGGCGTCAGCGTGCCGATGTTGCGCCTGGGGCTGCCCGATGAGTTCATCGAGCACGGCGATCCGGCGGGCCTGCTCAATCACTACGGACTGGACGCGGACGGTATCCGTGCATCCATCCAGCGCTTCACCGACAAGGTACTGGGTGCCGGGCCGAGTTGCGCCGTGGCAAGGGAGGCGCGTTCCAAATGAAGGTGATACTCGCCCAGCCACGCGGGTTCTGCGCCGGTGTGGTCCGCGCCATCGACATCGTCGAACGCGCCCTGCAGCGTTTCGGCGCGCCGGTGTACGTGCATCATGAGATCGTGCATAACCGGCACGTGGTCGATGAGCTGCGCTACAAGGGCGCGATTTTCGTCGACGACCTCGCCGAGGTTCCGGAGGGTGCGCATGCGATCTTCAGTGCGCATGGCGTGGGGCGTTCCGTCGAGGCGCTGGCGGCACGGCGCGGCCTGCAGGTGCTCGATGCGACCTGTCCGCTGGTGTCCAAGGTGCATCACCAGGGACAGCGCTACGCGCAGGAGGGGCGCACGGTGATCCTCATCGGGCATGCCGGGCACCCCGAGGTGGTGGGCACGCTCGACCAGATCCCCGGGCCCGTGGTGCTGGTGCAGAGCGTCGACGAGGCCGAAGCGCTGGATTTCCCCGAGGACGCACCGCTTGCCTATGTTTCGCAAACCACGCTGAGCGTGGATGACACCCGGCGCATCATCGATGTACTGCGTCGGCGGTTCACCCGGCTTTCCGGGCCCAGCGTGGGCGACATCTGCTATGCCACGCAGAATCGCCAGAGCGCGGTGCGCGAGCTGGTGGGGCAGGTGGACGTGATGCTGGTGGTCGGCTCGCCCAACAGTTCCAACTCGCGCCGGCTGCAGGAAATCGCCGAGGAACTTGGTACGCCCGGTTACCTGCTGGCCGATGGCAGTGAACTTCAGCCGTCATGGGTGTCGGATGCGCGTACCATTGGTCTGACGGCAGGGGCCTCGGCACCCGAGGCCTCCGTCGCCGACGTGATCCGTGCCTTGCGGCAGCTGGCTCCGGTCGAGCTGGTCACCATGGAAGGGCGCCGCGAACGTGCGGTGTTTCCCCTTCCGGTGGTGCTGGAGGCCGTGTGATGAGCATGCAGCGTCTTTCCATTCTTGGCTCGACCGGATCCATCGGCACCAGCACGCTGGACGTGGCGGCGCGGCATCCGGACCGCTTCCGTGTCTTCGCGTTGACGGCGCACCGGCAGATCGACCGGTTGTTCGAACAGTGCAGGACCTTCCTGCCCGAGGTCGCCGTGGTCGGCGATGCCGAGGGCGCGGCCGAACTGACGCAACGCCTGCGCACGGCCCGCCTTTCCACCGAGGTGGCCTATGGCCCGCAAGCCTTGAGTGCCGTGGCCAGCGCGCCGGGCTGCGATACGGTGGTGGCTGCCATCGTGGGTGCGGCAGGCCTTGCCTCGTCGCTGGCTGCCGCGCGTGCCGGCAAAAAGATCCTGCTCGCCAACAAGGAGGCGCTGGTCATGTCCGGCGCGCTGTTCATGCGCACCGTGGCCGAGCATGGTGCCACGCTGCTGCCGCTCGACAGCGAACACAATGCGATCTTCCAGTGCCTGGGTACGGGCGCGTGCCGCAGCGCGGGCGTGGGAGTGGAGCGGTTGATCCTCACTGCATCGGGTGGTCCGTTCCTTCATCGGGAACTGGCCTCGCTCGATGACGTGACGCCCGATCAGGCCTGCAAACATCCCAACTGGGTGATGGGACGCAAGATCTCCGTCGACTCCGCCACCATGATGAACAAGGGGCTGGAGGTGATCGAGGCCCGCTGGCTGTTCGACATGCCGCCCGGGCGCATCGAGGTGCTGATCCACCCGCAGAGCGTGATCCACTCGATGGTGGCCTTTGCCGACCAGTCGGTGCTGGCGCAACTGGGCAACCCGGATATGCGCACGCCGATTGCGCATGCCATGGCCCATCCGGAGCGCGTCGATTCGGGCGTGGCGCCGCTGGACCTCACGCGCATGGCCGAGCTGAGTTTCCGTGCGCCGGATCTGGCCAGGTTTCCCTGTCTGCGACTGGGCTTGCAGGTATTGCGTGACGGATGCGCCGCCAGCGTAACGCTGAATGCCGCCAATGAAGTGGCCGTCGATGCGTTTCTGCACGAACAGATTCGCTTCACCGACATCGCCCGCGTGGTGGAGCAGACGCTGGACCGGTTGCCGGCGCTTGCTGCCTCGGCGCAGCTGGACGACATTCTTGCGGCCGATGAGCTTGCGCGCGTGACCTCGCGCCAGATCATGGCGCAGCTGCCCGCCCGGCGGGCCGTGGCGAAAGCCATTCATTGACGTGATGCGGAGACGAGCTTGTGAGTGAAGCGATTCAGCTGTGGCCTGCCTCGACCGGTGTGACCGTGGTGCCCGAGCCGCTGGCTGCATGGATGCCACGGATCCTTGAGCGTACCGAGCGAGCGCTGGAGCATTACCTGCCCGCGGTGGACACCGTGCCGGCGACGCTGCACGAGGGCATGCGCTATGCCACGCTGGGGGGCGGCAAGCGCCTGCGCGCCTTGCTTTGCCACGCCGCGGGCGAGCTGGTGGATGCCGATCCCGCCATCCTCGATGGCGCCGCCAGTGCCATCGAGATGATCCATGCTTATTCGCTGGTGCATGACGACTTGCCCGCGATGGACAACGACCTGCTGCGTCGCGGGCAGCCCACCGTACATGTGCGCTATGGCGAGGCCATGGCCATCCTCGTGGGCGATGGCCTGCAGGCCCAGGCGTTCGCGGCGATTGGCGAGCTACCCGCGAGCGCCGCCCAGCGCGTGGCGCTACTGAAGGAACTGGCTGCTGCCAGCAGTTCGCAGGGCATGGTCGGCGGGCAGGCGATTGATCTGGAAAGCGTGGGCCATGTGTTGGCTCGCGACCAGCTTGAGCAGATGCATCGCTTGAAGACGGGCGCCTTGCTGCGCGCTTCGGTGTTCATGGGGGCGCATTGCGGCGCCGAACCCATGTCGCCGGAGCTCCATGCCGCGCTGAATGGTTACCAGAGCGCCGTGGGACTTGCCTTCCAGGTGGTCGACGACATTCTGGACGTCACCACCGACGCGGCCACGCTGGGTAAAACTCCCGGCAAGGACGCGCAGGACAACAAGCCCACCTATGTGTCGCTGCTTGGCCTGGACGCATCGCGCGAACTGGCCGAAGCGCTGGGCGAGCGCGCACGTGCCGCTCTGGCGCCGCTGGGCGAGCGCGCCGCGCATCTGCACGGCCTGGCCGACATGGTGGTTCACCGTATCCGCTGATGCCGGCGCGTCGTGTGTCTTCACGTCATTCCCGCGAAAGCGGGAATCCAGTGACGTGCGGGCTCACAGGCAAAGACGCTGGATGACCAGCCCTTCGGCTGTTGAAGAGCACCTCCCGCCTTCGCGGGAATGACAGGCGGCGGTAGGGCGTCGCCTGTCGTGATGTCCTCAAGCCTCGCGATACCACAGCAAAATCACGCCGATCAGCATGAAGCACGCCGGCCACACGTAACCCGCGATGCGGCCGCCACGCCCTGGCAGCCGCAATTCGAGCCACCGGGCCCAGCCGGCGGCGACACCGGCGAGCGCCAGCGGCGTATGGGTCAGCTCGATCAGCATCTGGTCTTTCACGTTGGAAATCTGGTGACTGTGGGTGAGCAGCATGGCGCCGCCCACCGCCACCAGCAGCGGAAACACCATGGCCGCGCGTTCGCTCTTGAGGCGCCCGGTGCGTACTGACCACTCGAACGCGCCGAACAGGATGATCAGCAGCACGAAGAAACGGTGCTGCGCCACTTCTACATCGCGCCACGCGATCCACCAGCCCTCCTGTCCCAATGGCCACACTTCCGGGTCCGAGCGGATCAGCAGAAAGCCGGCCATGGCCAGGAACAGCAACGGCCAGTGCTTGGCCCATCCCGCGCCCGCACGCCCGAGCAAAGCCATGAAGCCGATCAGCAGCACGAAGATGCCCGCCCAGTGGTGGTTGTACTCCGACCACGCGATGTCCTCGGCGTTGCGCGGCGGAATGACGCCGGAGCCGGGCGTGGTGGCCGACTGGGCGACCTGATGGTCGCGTGCCGCTTCACGGTCAAGTTGTGTCTGCAATTGCGAGATGGCGAGTGTGTCGTGGTCTGGCGAACTTAGTCGCGGCCACGCGGGTGCGTTGCGTTCGGCGATCTCGTGCAGCGATACGCGGTCGGTGGTCAGGTCCACCGCGGGCGGCACCGAGGTCAGCGACGCGGCCGCGAAGAAGATGGTGAAGCCGATGCCGATCTCCACCTCGGCGAAGCGGCGCAGGCGGATCACGGAAGCGTTGGCGCCTTTGCGCAGCCGCTCGGTGACGAGGAAGTTGCCCAGCCCCAGGCCCAGCAGGCCGATGAACATCGCCACCTTGGCCCCGACCATCACACCGTAGGCGGTCCCGTAGAAACCCTGCACATCGCCCACGTAGAAGATCCACATGGTGATGCCCGACAGCAGGATGCAGGCCACGCCGATCATCGACATGCGCGAGAAGCGCGCACCGACCAGGGTCAGGCCATCAGTATCCTGCAGATGGCGCAACACCAGCACGAAGCAGGGGATGGCGCCGATCCATATCGCGGCACCGAACTGGTGCAGGCCTTCCACGGCCATTAGCAAGGCGTTGTGGTCCAGGCGCGCGTAGGCGTGCGTGGTGGCCGTGGCCGCGACAAGTTCAAGCAGGCCGACCAGCAGCAGGAGTACGCGCGGAAGCGGTTGCGCCATGCTGCGCCGGCCCAGGCCAAGCGCGATGGCCAGCGCACACAGGATCTTGATGCTGCCCGCCACCGCGAACGATGCCTGCATGACGTTCGCGAAGGACAGGTCCACCGTCGACATCAATACCGACACCTGCAGCGCAGTGGTCGCCAGTTCCGACAGCAGCAAGCCCCAGGCGCTCCAACGCGTGAGGCGCACGACGCGTTGCTCGAGCACGTCGCCCTGCGGGAGACGGGGCGATAGCGGGTGCAGCAGAAGCATGAGGAACAGCAATCCCCCCAACGTCATCGATTGGGTGACGATGACGAAGCCATGCAGGATGACGCTGAGGTACCCGAAAATGTCGACAAGCAGGGCCACGGAACCCCCGTTGGGTCAGCGGTGGTGATGGAACGGGCGAGTGGTGGGCAGTGCGCTTACGGCGCAGCCGTCACGGTAAAAGGCAGGTCGCCGCGCGTGATGTGTCCATCCAGCGCCAGCGCCTGCCAGCGAATGGTGTAGGCGCCTGGCTTCAGGTCGGCCGCGCTGTCCAGTTCGTTGGGCTTGCCGGTGTTGGCGGTGATGGCGAGCGGCGTCTCACTCTTGTCAGGGGCGATGAGTATCAACCGCGAACGCGCCTGGTCGATCTTGCTGTTGTATTTCAGCATCAGCGCCAGGTGACCCGCCGGCACGCTGCCGTTGGGCTTGGGCGTGCTGTCGGTGAGGATGGCGTGGGCGCTGGCATTGATGCTGACGGCAAGGGCGAGGATGGCAATCGCGACACGATGGTTGAGCTGCATGCGATGACTCCGGCAAGGACAAGGGTCAGGGTTGGCTGATCGGCTGCTTGCAGTGCCCAATCGAGTAAAGCATGGCGGGCAGGAATGCAAAGGTGGACAGCAGCACCGCGAGCAGGCTGAGCAGCAGCACCGTGCCCATGCTGGCCGTGCCGGGGTGGCGCGCAATGGCGAGGCTGCCAAAGGCGGTGCCGGTGGTGAGTGCGGAGAACAGGATGGCGCGCGCGGTGGGTGAACCCAGGAAGTGATGCACGCCGTGACGCCAGTTCATCACGAAATAGACGTTGAACGAGACACCCACGCCCAGCAACAGCGGCAACGCGATGATGTTGGCGAAGTTGATGGATATGCCGAACAGCCGCGCCAGCAGGGCGGTGAGCAGGGCCGACATGAGCAGCGTGGCCAGCACCAGCCCGGCATCGCGCACGCGGCGCAGCACCAGCATCAGCACGATGGCGATGGCCACGGTGGCATACACGGCCGCCTCGCGGAAGGCGATGAGGATGGTATCGGCCGCCTTGATGGTATCGACGGCAGAGCCGGCAGCGTCGGGCGCGACCTGTTGCACCGTTTTGACGAAATCGCGCAGGCCGGCCGTGCTTTGTGCCTTGGTGGTTGGCGTCACCTGCACGCGCACGCGGCCGTCTGGAGCGAACCAGTCGCGCTTGAGATCATCCGGCAGGCTCTGCATGGTGATGGGCTCGGCCGAGAGCGAATCGGCGAGCTGGTGGAGCGTGTAGGGCAGGAACTGCGTCAGCGCCTGGTTGGCCGTTGCCATCTGCTGGTCGGTGCCATGGGACAGCACGGCCAGTGCCTTGCCGATGCGGCGCAGCGGGGAGTTCGCCGGCAGCTTGTCCGTCACGCTGGCGATGCCTTCGCTGGTGTCCTTTGCGGCCTCGCGCATGTCGTTGGCGCTGGGCGGGGCGACCTTCTCACCCGGGTTCAACACCGCATACATCAGGTCGGACGCCTGTTGCAGCTGGTTGAGCTTGTCGTCCTGCCCC
The DNA here is from genome assembly GCF_000725385.1 of Dyella japonica A8. Lineage (NCBI taxonomy): Bacteria > Pseudomonadati > Pseudomonadota > Gammaproteobacteria > Lysobacterales > Rhodanobacteraceae > Dyella > Dyella japonica. The sequence continues at coordinate 2,956,026 of NZ_CP008884.1, forward strand.
GTGGGCACGAAGTCGACACCCGAAACCACCTGCGCCACTTCCGGCAGCTTGCCGAGGCGTTCACTGAGCGTCTTGGCGGAGGGCAGGTCTTTGGCCAGCACGTCCATGGTGAACGGGTTGGTGTTCGGGTCATCCATCAGCGAGGTGAGCGTGCGCATCGCCTCGGTGTCCGCGCGTTTGGTGTGCAGCGGATTGGCGTCGAAAGGAATGGTGATCGCACACCAGATGCCGACGGCGCCGAGCACGCCGAATAGCACCAGCACGGCCTTGCGCTGGCGGTTCAGCCAGTCATCGGCCGCGGTGCCGCCCGGTAGCGCCACTTCCGCGTGCGGCGATCCCTTCGACAACAGGCGCAGCAGGGCAGGCAATACGGTCAGCGTGCAGATGAGTGCGAGCAGCATGCCCGCGCCGGCGATGATGCCCAGTTCCGCCACGCCGGTGAAATCGGTGGGTGCGAAGGCCAGGAAGCCACAGGCCGTGGCGAGCGCGGCCAGGCCGACCTGGCTGACCACGCGGTTGGCGGTTTCATGCAGCGAGTCGTCGAAGGTGCGGTCGCTGTACTGGCGGGCATGCAGGCGCACGCCGAACTGGATGCCGAAATCCACGGCAAGTCCCACGAACAACACCGCGAACGCGACCGATACCAGGTTGAGGCGTCCTACCGCGAGTGCCGCGAAACCCAGCGTATAAGTGAGGCCGACGACCAGGGTGATGACCACCGGCACGATCAGTCGCCAGGTGCCCAGCGCCAGCACCAGCCAGAACACCAGCAACAGGCTGCTGCCGATGGCGATGGGGCCGGCACGGTCGGTGAGCGAGGCGAACTCTTCGTCGGCCAGTGGCACCGAGCCGGTGTAATTGATGCGCACGCGTCCGGATGTCACTTCGGGCAGTTCGTTGGCCAGCCGCAGCATCGTCTCGGTGGCGGCCTGCCCAGGTTCGAGGGCGGCGTGGTCGAGCACTGGATGGATCAGGATGAATTCCTGTCCTCCGTTGCTGTTCACCAGATCCGGCGTGAGCAGGGCCTGCCAGGACAGCGGCGCATTCTTGCCCGCCGCAGCATCTTCCATGGTCTGCGCCACGTTGCCGAGTGCGGCGTCATAGGAGGACAGGTCCTCCGCAAACCCACGGCGCACACCCTCCACCATCAAGTCCAGGCCCTTGAACAGGCCGCGCGCGGAAGGATCCTTCGCCAGCGGTCCCAGTAATGGCTGCGCCTGGAGCATGCTGTCCAGTGTGCTTTCCAGTTCGTCCTGCGGCAGCAACAGCAGGCCTTCGCGATTGAAGAAGGGGCTGATGCCGGGTGTGGAGGACGAGCGGAAGTGTTCCTTGTCGGCCACCAGCTTGGCGTTCAACGCCTGCGCCGCGATGCGGGCTTCTTCGGGCGTGGGTGCGCTCACCACGGCGGTAAGCGTGTCGCTGAACTGGGGGAACTGCCGTGCGAAGGCGAGACTTTGCTGTCGCCACGGCAGTTTGTCGGAGAACAGGTGATCGGAGTCGGTATCGATGCTCAGGTGCTTCGAGGCGCCCCACAGGCTAAGCACCACGAACAGCGCCGCCAGCAACAGCACGGTGTAGTGGTGGCGACCGCTGCGGTCCACCGTGACAACCAGTCCTTTGTGAATCGCTTTGAACACGCTGCCGGACCTCCGTGCTTCGATGCCGTGGGCCGTGCGTCAAGGCCCAGTCTGACATCCGGGTTGCTGATGAGAGATTAGCAGGGCTGGGTCGCGTCGCGTCCCCATGTCGTGCCGGCGGCTTCCGCCGCGGCGCGCAGTGTTCGCGTCGCCTTGCCCATGCGTATCGCCAATCCTGGAAGTTCCGCCAGCAGCTGAGGGTGACGCAGAAGGGTGGCGAGCATGCGGCCAGCCCGCGGCCGACCCCACGCATCGATGCCCGCCTGCAAGGGAGCGGGCACATCATCATCGCGCTCGTCGACGATGGCCCGGAGCACGACGAAGGGGATCTGCTGCTCATCGGCCACTTTGGCGACGGCGGCGCTCTCCATGTCCACGGCCACCGACTGGTGCCGCTCTCGCATGGCGCCTTTTTCCGCCACGGTAAGCAGCGGGTGCGGCAGGCTCAGCAGGCTGCCGTCCTTCAGTAGTGGCAGGTTCGCAGCGGCAAGCCGAAGCAGCAGCGAGGCGCGCCATGCCGGGTCAGGGCGGTAATCATGGCTGCGTTCGTCGAGCACGCAGGACGGACACAGCAGCGTGCCACTGCGCAGCCCCGGCGCAAGGCCGCCGGCCACGCCGAAGGAAACGAGCGCATTCGCGCCTGCCTGGATCAAGGCCAGCGCGCCTTCCCGTGCTGCCTCCGGCCCCATGCCCGTCAGGCAGATCGAGCTGTCCGGGGTGAGTGTCGATACCTCACGCACGCGCAAGGATTGCCGCGTCAGCACGCGCGCTTCCGGCGCAAGCGCCGTCACGATGCCTACGTGTCCAGGCATCACTGGGCTGGCTGCGAGCGCGCAAGCAGTTGGCGATAGCGGGTGAGTGCCCATAAGGGAAAGTAAGCGGTGTAGCCGTGGTACTTCAGGAAAAACACGCGGGGAAATCCGGGGGCGTTGAAGCTGGGGTGGTACCAGAGATCCGCCTCCATCTCGCCCGGTGGTTGCTGATGGTCGAGCAGCCACTGGATGCCGCGCCGTGCTGCGTCGGAGGCGTGCTCGCCGGCGGCGAACAGGCCAAGCAAGGCCCAGGCCGTGCTGTGTGCGGTGCTTGCGCCGCCGTTGGTGCCGCGCAGCTGTGCATCAAAATAAGTGTCGTTGGTTTCGCCCCAGCCGCCGTCGGCGTGCTGTTTCGCCATGAGCCATTGAACGGACCGGCGGATCCACGGTTGTTGCATGTCCTCGCCGACCAGTGCCAGGCCTGCCAACACTGACCATGTGCCATAGATGTAGTTGGTGCCCCAGCGCCCCCAGTACGAACCGTCAGGCAGCTGTGTGCCGCGCAGGTAGGCGATGCACCGCTCGATGGCGGGCTTGTCCTGCGGGCGGTCGATTACGCCAAGGAAGGCCAGTACGCGTCCGGACACATCTTCCGTTGGCGGGTCGAGCATCGCGCCGTGGTCGGCGAAGGGGATCTCGTTGATGTGGTAGTGCGTGTTGTTGCGGTCGAAAGCGGCAAACCCGCCGTTGTCCGATTGCATGCCGATCAGCCAGTCGGCCGCACGTTCGATGCGGTCGCGATACATGCCTTCGCGCGGTGTGCCCCGCACGGCGACATGCAGCAGGCCGGCGACCACGGCGGTGTCGTCAAGGTCCGGGTAATAGGCGTTGGCGTACTGGAAGGCCCAGCCGCCCGGTGGAACGTCGGGTGCCTGGACGGCCCAGTCGCCCTTGAGTTCAAGTTCCTGCAGGGGCGCCAGCCATTCCAGTGCCCGCGTCACGGCATCCTGCGTGGCGGCATCGGGCGACGCCCGCAGCAGCGCCATCGCCGCCCAGCCCGTGTCCCACACCGGCGACACGCAGGGTTGGCAGAACGCCGTGCCGTCGTCGCGATGCACGATCAGCTTCTGCAGCGACTTCAGGCAGGTGGCGCGCGCGGGGTGATCCTTGGCGTAGCCAAGCAACACCATCGCCTCCAGCGCATTGACCATGGGCGGGAAGATGGCGCCCAGGCCGTCGTCGCCATTCAATCGCGGCAGGAACCATTCCTCCGCGCGCTTGATGGCCTTGCGCCGCAGCGACGCGGGCATCAGCGGATCGCAGGCGCGCCCTACCTTGTCCAGCACGAGGAACAGCTTGCTGATGAAGGTGGTGGTGGCGAAGTAGTGGCGCTCCTCATCGGGTGGCGTCACGAACAATTCGGGAATGCCGATCTTGCGAGGGTTCCTTGCCTGCGCCTTCATCGAGCAGAGGATGAAGAGCGGCACCATGGTGGCGCGCGCCCAGTACGACACCTTGTCGAGATGGAAGGGCGCCCAGCGCGGAAACAGCATGATCTCCACCGGCACATAGGGTGCGGCCCGCCACGGCACCTGGCCGAACATGGCGAGCAGGATGCGGGTGAAGACATTGCTCTTCGCGGCGCCGCCCCGGGACAGCAGGGCCTCGCGCGCGCGGCGCATGTGCGGCGCATCGGGTGAATCGCCGGCGGCCTTGAGCGCGTAATAGGCCTTTACCGTGCACGACACATCGAGCGCGCCATCGTGGTACAGCGGCCAGCCGCCATGCGTGTCGAGTCGTTGCTTGAGCCTGATGTATCGCGCCAGCTTTTCCTGCAGCACATCGTCGATGTCGTCGATGAAGTGCATCATCAGGATGTATTCGGACGAGATGGTGCAGTCCGTTTCGAACTCGAAGCACCAGTGCCCATTCGCCTGCTGCCGGTCCATGAGCGCGCGGCGTGCGCGCTCGATGGCCTGGTCGATGCGGTCGGATGTGTGCTGCGGCTGACGCAAGTGGGGCGGGGCGAAGGAGGCGGCAGAGGCAGGCGTATCCGTCATAGCGAACGGGCGTTTTTCAGATGCGATGCCCTTCGCCATGGCCATGCCGCATGGCGTGCCTGCGGCATGTCCCACTCCGGCGCCAGTGGCGTGAGCGGCAGCTTGCGCGCGGCGGCGCCGAACAGGAAGCGGACGGCAGGATCGTACTTGTCGGTAAGGCGCGTCAGTCCAATGGTCTGGGCCACTGCCGCGCGGGATACCTTGACCTGGGTGCCCGACGAGAAGTCGAGGCGATCCTGCAGGTTGCGCAGCGTGAGCACGGCCAGGCCGATGCTCCACAGGCAGAACCGGCGGAAGCCGGCGTGGCGCGCGGGCACGATGAGGGTGTATTCCACGGCGCGGCACAGGTGCGCGTGCGCCACGCCGATCAGTTCGATCATGGCGTCGGCGTAGTGTGCGTCCTGCCGGCCGGGGGTGAGATCCCTCAGTTCCACGCCGTAACGCGCGAAGACGTCGTGGGGGAGCCAGCACACGCCGTGGCTGCGATCTTCCCACTGGTCCTTGAGGATGTTGGTCATCTGCAGTCCCTGGCCGAACGAAATGGCCAGGCGCATCAGCGTGCGTGACTGCGCTGCGAGTTCCGGTTCGAAATCGACCAGCAGCTTGGTGAGCATTTCGCCGACCACGCCGGCGACGTGGTAGCAGTAGCGGTCCATGTCGCGCAGCGTCTCCAGGCCTTGCGGGCCGACGACGCGCTGGAAGTCGTGCATGCCCTGCGACATGACGCGCAGGCATTCCACGATGGCTTCGTGTTGCGTGGGGTTGAACGTCTCGGTGATCTCCAGCACCAGTGGCAGGTGGGACATCAGGTCGCGTTCGCTTTCCGACGTGGCGTCGGAGAACCTTGGCGCGATGCTGGCGGCGAATTCGCGTGCGTCGAGGTGGCCGGTCACGGCATCGACGAAGGCGTTCTCGTAGCGTCCCTTTTCCTCCGCGCTGAAGGCGGGTTCGTCCTCGATGGTGTCGGCGATGCGGCACAACAGGTACGCATTGGCGACGACATCGCGCAGCGCCGGTGGCAACTGCGGAATCGTCAACGCAAACGTTCGTGACACCTTGGGAAGTATCGCTTCCTGGTAAGCGCTGGCGTTGCTCGGGGCGATCGCAGCAGCTTGTTTCGCTTCGAACATGGGCATGCCTCGGCCTTCTTAGTATTCACATACAGAGAAACCAGCGACACCGGCATGGTAACACCCTGTTCGTGATCGACACAGTCATCTGACCAGAGCCAATGTCTTCGGTTCGTCGAGACGTCCGGTGCCTGCTGAAAGGCTGGGGAAAGCACGCCCCCCGGCCACTGGCACTGGTGTGGCATACCACGAACTGGTTACGGTGGAAGGGCGTCGGCGCCGTGTGCCGTTCGTACATAATGAACTCCAACTCCTCCCCGGGTTCAGGGAAAAGCAGCCTTATGTGTCCAGGCGCGATGCGGGCGGTGGTCGGGCTTACCTTGGTGTTCCGCCGATGAGGTCGCTGGTGACCGGAGCCACGGGCTTCGTCGGCTCAGCCGTCGCCCGGCGACTGCTGCGCGAAGATCATCGCGTGCGCGTGCTGGCCCGGCCGGGGTCCGACCGGCGCAACCTTCTGGGGTTGGACGTGGAGGTGGTGGAGGGCAACCTTGCCAATGCCGAGTCGCTGGCAAGGATTTGCGACGGCTGCGATGCGCTGTTCCACGTGGCGGCAGACTACCGCCTGTGGGCGCCGCGGCCGCAGGAGTTGTACCAGACCAATGTCGAAGGCACGCGCGCCCTGCTCGATGCTGCGCGGCGTGCCGGCGTGCCGCGCGTGGTCTATACGAGCAGCGTGGCGACGCTGGGCATTCCGAGGGACGGCACGCCCGGCGACGAAACGACAGCGGTGTCACTGGCCGACATGGTCGGTCACTACAAGCGGTCCAAATTCCTGGCCGAACAGCTGGTGAGCGAGTACGCCGCGCAGGGGCTGCCGGTGGTCATCGTCAACCCGTCGACCCCGATTGGTCCACGCGACATCAAGCCCACGCCGACGGGGCGCATCGTGCGTGACGCCATGGCGGGCCGCATGCCGGCCTATGTGGATACCGGGCTCAACGTCGTGCATGTGGATGACGTGGCGGACGGGCACTGGCTGGCTTTCGCGAAAGGCGTGGTGGGGCAGCGCTATGTCCTTGGTGGCACCAACATGAGCCTGCGCGAGTTGTTGTTTGAAATCGCCGACATCGTGGGCCGTCCGCCGCCGCGCTGGCGGCTGCCGCATGGGGTGGTCATGCCGGTGGCGTACGTGGCCGAAGCGTGGGCGAAGCTCAGCGGCAGGCCGCCCATCGCCACGGTGGAAGAGGTGCGCATGTCGCGCAAGCGCATGTTCTTCACCAGCGCCAAGGCGGAGCGTGAACTGGGTTACGCGGCGGGGCCGGTGCGGCTGGCGCTGGAAGACGCGGTGGCGTGGTTCAGTCTGCACCGCTGAGGCGAGGGGCCTTGTCCCGGGTTATTTCAAGAAGCGCCGTGCCAGTCTGGCCATGCGGGGTACGAAGGTCGGGCGCAGCAGGCGTTCGTCGTAACCACCCATGCGGAAACTGTCCTGCGCCAGGCACAGGTCGAGCAATTCACTGATCTTCAGGTCCAGGCCAATCTGCTCGTGCCCGGTCAGGGTGAAGTTGGCGTCCTGCATTTCGCCGTTGCCGTCCAGGCCCTTGGCGATGCCGATGCGCTCCCAGATGAGGAACAGCCACACCCGCATGACCTTCAGCTCGAAGGCGGGGCGTCGCCACCACGGGAGCTGCTTGCGATACCACGCCACCCAGTTGGCGAAGAACAGGATGTGGCGCGCCTCTTCCTGCATGACGGGTTCGAAGGTTTCCACCAGTTCGGAGGGAAAGTAGCCAGTGCGCTTGGCGGACTCGAACAGGCCGAAGGCGAAGAAGCTGTCGATGCACTCGCTGTAGCCGGTGACCAGCCAGCCCCATTCGGGGTCTTTGGGTACTTCGTATTCGGGTTCGGGTGCCAGTTCGATGCCGTAGGCGGCGACCATCTTGCTGAGCACGACCTTGTGGCGCGCCTCTTCATCGCCGTCCATGGTGAGCGCCTCGTGCAGCAGCGGGTCGCTCACGGTGTTCGTATAAGTGGCCACCCGCAGCTTGGCCTTGCCCTCGGTCTGCACGGCAATGTCCCAGATGGGCAGCGAGGTGATGCGGTGTAGCGCATCGGCCGTCAGTGCCGGCCATTCGATCACGGCCGGCTTGTACGGGTTGTGCGTGTCCAGCAGCATCCGGCAGAACAGCCGCTTGTGGGCATCCGAACCGATCTTGATGTGCCCTGGATCGTTGCCGGTCCAATGGCGCATGGTGTGATCGGCGGCAGCTACGGCGTCATGGGACATGCTCACCTCGCTCAGGGGATCTCGGAAAGCTTGGGCTTGCGGCGCGAAAGCCAGCGGCGGTGAAACCGGTGCGCCTCGGCCCATTGCCACGACAGCAGGGCGGGCACCCCGAAGCCTACTTCACGCGCGCGCTTGACCAGTGACAGCGCGATGGCGGCATCGGCCGGCAGGCCGATGATGTTGCCGAACAGCACCAGTCCACCTTCCTGCACGCCCAGTCCCGCCGGGACGAAGAAGATGATGTGGCGCACCGCCTGGGTGGTCGCTTCGATGGCGATGGCATCCCACACGGAGATGGGGTAGCCCAGCAACTGCAGCGCCAGCCAGCTTTCAAAACTGCCCACCACGAAGCCGGCCACCTGCCATCCACAGGCGATGGCCAGGCGGACGGGCATGGCGTAGAGCTTGCGCACTTCCTCGTCCAGTCGGGCGCCGTCCAGCAGTTCGGTAAAGCGCGAGGGGCCGCCGAGCAGCTTTTCCGCGAAGGCTTCCAGTCGCGAGAACAGTTGGCCGTGGCGCAGTATCCAGATCAACCCAAGGGGCAAGGGGAGCGAGGCTGCGACCGCGCCGATGACCGAATTGAGCGTGCCGATATGGCCCGCCATGCCGATCAGCAACAACAGGCCGAGCGCCACGAAGATGTACTGGCTGACCAGGGTCAGCAGGACTTCCATGATGACGCTGGCCGCCACCGGGGCGCCTTCCAGTCCACGCCATTTGACCAGGCGGATGCCCACGATCTCGCCGCCGACATTGGCGACGGGCAGCAGGCGGTTGCATGCCTCGCGCACGGTGGCGACCCAGAACAGGAAGGGCGTGCCGGCGCGGCGCTGCGGGTCGCAGGGTGCCAGCAGTGCGCGCCAGCCGAGCACGTCCAGCAACAGCGGCAGGGCATGGAACGGCAACAGCCAGAGCAGCGCCCAGCCTGCGTGGTTGAACGCGCTCTCGATCGCGGACCAGTTCTGGTGCGTCACCAGGATGATCGCGGCGATCAAGCCGAGCAGGCCGGCGATGTAAACGAAGTACTTCATGCCGCCGCCGGATCACTGAAGCCGTGGCAAAGCTGGCAGCGTTCCTCCACGGCCTGCCGCACGCGCGGCGACAGCAGGGCGGCCAGCTCATCGGCATGCCGGTAGTCGGCCATGGCCGGGGTCAGTTCCCCGTGAGTGGCCGGGTGCAGGTAAACCTCGCTCAGTCCGTCGGGCAGGCGCTGCACGACGTCGAGCAATGCCTGTTCATCCATGCCGCCGGTCTGGTGGATGCCGAAGACATGGTCGTTGGAAAGCATGCCCGCGCGGCGCAGGCGGTGGCGCATCAGCGCAAGCCAGGGTTTCAGCCACGGGCCGGAGCCGGGTTCGGCTGGCCAGCGTACGGCGCGCAAGCCGTAGTCGCGCCCAATGGAAAGTATCAAGGAAAGCACCGTCGGATGGAGATGGAAATGTTTGTGCGCGTTGACGTGGTCCAGTGGCAGGCCGGTCGCCGCGAACGCTTCGAACTGCGCACGTATTTCCTCTGCCAGTTGCCGCCTTACATGCGGCAGGAAGAAGAAGCGCACGCCGTCGCGCGCCATATGGTTGCCGAATTGGCCGCGCGCATCCACCAGTGCGGGTATGCGCGAGGGCGGCAACGCGGATGGCCCGTCGGCGAGCACCAGGTGCAGGCCCACGGCCAGGCCGGGCAGGCGCCTGGCGCGCGCCACGGCATCGGCCGCGGCCGGTGCCGTCACCATCAGGCTGGTCGCGCGCAGCACGCCGTCGAGGAAGGCGCGCTCCACCGCCTGGTTGACGGCGGCATGCAAGCCGAAATCGTCCGCGGTGACAATCAGTCGCGGTCGCGAGGATGCGGGTGACGCAGTCATGGGGCCAGCGTAGGCAGCGAGGTCACGCCTCGTGCGCACGCAGGAAGCGGAAGAACTCCACGCCCTCGCGCAATCGGCGCTTGGTCATTTCCCAGCTGCCGGCCATTTCCTTGACGATCTCCCAGATCTTGGACGGGCGGAAATAGAAGCTTCGGTAGAAGGTTTCCACGCCGTGGAAGATCTCTTCCTTGGACAGGTGCGGGTAGCTGATCATGGCCAGCTGCACGCCCTTGTCGTTGACCAGGTGCGCCGAGGTGTTTTCTTCCAGCCAGCCGTTCTCGATGGCCTGCTTGTACAGCGTGGTGCCCGGATAGGGCGCGGCCAGCGACACCTGGATGGTGTGCGGGTTGATCTCCTTGGCGTACTCGATGGTGCGGGCGATGGTTTCCTTGGTTTCGCCCGGCAGGCCGAGGATGAAGGTGCCATGCACGGTGATGCCGAGCTTGCGGCAGTTCTCGGTGAAGGTGCGCGCGATATCGGTGCGCAGGCCCTTCTTGATGTTGTGCAGGATCTGGTCGTCGCCCGACTCGTAGCCTACCAGCAACAGGCGCAGGCCGTTGTCCTTCATGATCTTCAGCGATTCGTACGGCACGTTTGCCTTGGCGTTGCAGCTCCAGGTCCAGCCCATGGCGTGCAGGCCGCGCGCGATCTCGTGCACGCGCTCCATGTTGGAGCTGTCGGTGAAGGTGTCGTCGTCGAACATCAGTTCGCGAACCTCGGGCATGTTCTCCTTGATCCACTTCGCCTCGGCCAGCACGTTGGCGGCCGAACGCACGCGGTAGCGATGGCCGCCCACGGTCTGTGGCCACAGGCAGAACGTGCACTTGGAGCGGCAGCCGCGGCCGGTGTAGATCGACACATACGGGTGCATCAGGTAGCCGATGAAATACCGGTCGATCTTCAGGTCGCGCTTGTAGATCGGCGCCACGAAGGGCAGGTCGTCCATGTGCTCGATGGTGGCGCGCGACGGATTGTGCTGCACGCTGCCGTCGGCGAGCTTGTAGCTGATGCCGGCGATGTCCTTGAACGCGCGACCCTCGGCAACTTCCTTGCAGGTGTAGTCGAATTCTTCACGTGCCACGAAATCGATGGCAGCCGATGCCAGCAGCGAGGCATCCGGTTCCACCGCGACCTTGGCGCCCACCATGCCGATGAGGATGTCGGGGTGGAGTGCCTTCAGGAGCTCGGCAAACTTCGCGTCCGTGGGGAAGGAGGGCGTACTGGTGTGGATGATCACCAGGTCGTACACGCCGGCAATGCTGAGCGTCTCTTCCACCGACAACTCTTCCACCGGGGCGTCCAGTACGCGTGAGCCGGGCACCAGCGCGGCCGGCTGCGCCAGCCAGGTGGGGTACCAGAAACTCTTGATCTCCCGTTTGGCCTGGTAACGGGAGCCAGCGCCACCGTCGAAACCGTCAAACGAAGGGGCTTGCAGAAAAAGCGTCTTCATGGGATTGCCAAGCTCCTGCAGTTCATTCCGCAACGAGTTGTTCATCGCACTGTCGACCACGTCGTCAAGGATACCGCGATGGCGCGTGGTCGCGCGCATGCAAATCCTGGCCACGCCATTTCACGCGCCAGTGGATCAGCGCACCCGCCCATTCCACCAGCAATAGCGTGTCGCGGAAAGGGGTGAGCCAGGCGTCCCGCCAACGGGAGGATCTTGCGGCGCTCCGCCAGGCAACGGCGTAACGCGCCAGGCGCGCCGTGCCGGCCAGCAGGGCGAGCACCAAGCAGGGCGCGGAGGGTGAAAGGCACAAGGCCAGCGCCAGCAAGGGCCAGGTAAGGCAGATGACGCTGAAGAAGAAGCCGGTCGGCGATATCGCCCGGATGGTGCGCAACCAGCGAAGTTCGTGCGGCCAGAGGCTGGCGAGCCGCGTTTCGCTGACGTCGGTGCCTACCATCAGGTCGCTGAGCACGGTGCGCATGCCCAGCTCGCGCGTGCGCTCGCCCAGCCAGAAATCGTCAGCCAGTGTGTCCTTCAGGGCGTCGAAGCCGCCGATGGCTTCCAGTGCGTCGCGCCGCAGCGCGATGGTGGAGCCGAACGCGAAGCGCGTGGAGCCGAACGCGTGCGACACACGCACCGAAGGCGCGAACCAGTCGTCGATGAACAGCTTGCCCAGCCGGGCGCAGATCGTGTCGCCCGCTACGCCATGGTAGAGGCAGGTCACGATGCCTACGCGCGGATCGTTCAACGGTGACGTGACACGCGCAAGATAGTCCGGTGTCACGCTGATGTCGCTGTCGGCCAGCACCAGCCAACCGTGGCGTGCGTGCGGGAACAGGTTCATCAGGTTGCTGACCTTGAGGTTGGCACCGTGCACCATGGGGTCGATCACCAGAGCCATGGATAGCCGTGGAAACTCGCGCTGCAGCCGCTGCACCACGGCGATGGCCGGATCCTCCGGGTCGCGCACTCCGAAGAGCAGTTCATAGTCCGCGTATTGCTGCTCGCAGAAGCCCCGGAGGTTCTCGTAGAGCCGCGGCTCGGCGCCATGCAGTGGCTTGAGGACGCTGACCGGAAGGCTTGCCTGATCGTTCACATCCGCTCGCCGATGCTTGCTCAGGCGTTCGCAGCGGAACCAGGCCCAGAGGCTCAGGCAGGCATAGGCCGTGGCGCACAGGGCCAGTGCGATGCCAAACCAGGACAGCGGCGATATATCGGCAGGATGAGGCGGCATGAAGTCGGTTCGGACGCGATCCACCATTCCTTGCAAAGTTACTGCATGCGCTTCGTGAATGCTTATCTCTCTTCGGGTTGGCGCCGCTGGGTAGGGCTGGCCCTCTTGTGGGTGGGGTGCTGTGGCGTGGCCTTCGCGCAGACGCCGCAGGATGACGGCACGCCTGCCTCGGCCATCGAGGGCGACTGGCTGGTCGCGAGCCGTGACGCCATCATCCGCATCGAGGCGCAAGGCGACACGTTCATCGGCACCATTGTGTGGCAGCTGCACGATACCTATGGGCCTGAGGATGGGCCTGAGCTCAACGGCAAGATTGTCACGGACCGCCACAATCCCGATCCTGCCCTGCGCTCGCGCCCTCTCACCGGGCTGCGCCTGCTATGGGGCCTGCATTACGACGCCGATGCGCAGGCTTGGGTGGACGGCTTCGTCTACAACGCCGACAACGGCAAGCAATACCACTGCGAAGTTCATGTGCCGGCGCCCGATCGGCTGGTGCTGCGCGGGTATATCGGCATCCCCCTGCTGGGTGGAAGCACGACCTGGACGCGCACGCATGAACCGTTTCCCGCGGCGGCCACCCGTGTCCATCCGGTGCAGTAATGCCTGCCAGCATCACGTAATGACTTGCGAGGGGCTACTCGGCTTCGTCCATCCTTGCTAGCCTGATGGTGTATTCGTTCGACGGTCGAACGCGCGTTGCGTCATTTGTGACGAAGATGTGATGACCGGATGAGTGCCGTTCGCCGGAACAGAGAGGTTTGGACCTTGGCTAGCCGCGAGTTGGACAATAACGAAGGATCCTGGTCGAGGAACGTGGTTTCCTTTCAGGACGAGCCCCTGGTGCTGGTCGACGAGCACGACCGCGAAACCGGTTTCCTCGACAAGGCGTCCGCCCATCATGGGCAGGGCACGCTGCACCGTGCCTTTTCACTGTTCGTGTTCAATGCGCATGGTGAATTGCTGCTGCAGCAGCGCGCCGAAGGCAAGCGCCTGTGGCCGGGTTACTGGTCGAACACTTGTTGCAGCCATCCTCGCCGTGGCGAAATGATGGAGACGGCCATCCAGCGCCGGCTCGGCGAGGAATTGGGCATGGCCTGCGAATTCCAGTTCCAGTTCAAGTTCCAGTACCAGGCGCAATTCGACGCCGACGGTGCGGAGAACGAGCTCTGCTGGGTCTATGCTGGCCGCAGCGATGCGGCGCCTGTCGCCAACATCCATGAGATCGCGGCGCTGCGATACATCGCGCCGGATGCGCTCGATCGCGAGATCGCCGGGCACCCGGAGCGCTTCACGCCCTGGTTCAAGATCGAATGGGACCGGTTGCGGCGCGAGCATGCGCATGTGTTCGCGCCGCCGGCCACTCTGGCGTCCTGAACGCCACGCGGCTCCCAGGTGGCTATACTTCAGGACAGCGATGTAAACGACTGGAATTCAGTTGCCCGCGCCGGATGGCGCGGCACGTCATGATCCATCGAACAGCGATGAGGAGATTCCGTTGGGCATTCCTCTTATTCAGCAAACCAAGATCGCGCGTTACATCATTGGCAAGAAGCTGAGCGGACAGAAGCGTTATCCGCTGGCGATGATGTTGGAGCCCTTGTTCCAGTGCAACCTGGCCTGTGCCGGTTGCGGCAAGATCGATCATCCGAAAGAGATCCTGCAAAAGCGCATGAGCGTGGAAGATGCGCTGCGCGCCGTGGATGAATGCGGCGCGCCGGTGGTGTCCATTCCCGGTGGCGAGCCGCTGATCCACAAGGAGATGCCGCAGATCGTGCAGGGCCTCATCGCCCGCGAGAAGTTCATCTATCTCTGCACCAATGCGCTGCTGCTGACCAAGCACATCGACGAGTACACGCCGTCGCCGTATTTCACCTGGTCAGTGCACCTGGATGGCCTGCAGGAGCGGCACGACGCGTCGGTATGCATGGAGGGCGTGTTCGACAAGGCGGTGGCGGCGATCAAGCTGGCCCTGTCGCGCGGCTTCCGCGTCACCATCAACTGCACGCTGTTCAACAACGAGGAGCCGGAGGAGATCGCGAAGTTCTTTGACTTCGCCATGTCGCTGGGCATCGAGGGCATCACGGTGTCGCCGGGCTACAGCTACCAGCATGCGCCGCGGCAGGATGTGTTCCTGGGGCGCACGGAAAGCAAGCAGTTGTTCCGCGACGTGTTCCGCATTGGCCGCGAGCGCAAGAGCAAGTGGGTGTTCAACCAGTCGTCCATGTTCCTGGACTTCATCGCGGGCAACCAGAGCTACCAGTGCACGCCATGGTCCAACCCCACCTACAACATCTTCGGCTGGCAGAAGCCGTGCTACCTCCTGGTCGATGAAGGCTACGCCAGTTCGTACAAGGAGCTGATGGAAGGCACCGCGTGGGACAAGTACGGCGTCGGCATCAACCCCAAGTGCGACAACTGCATGGCGCATTGCGGTTTCGAGGGCACGGCGGTGGACGATACCTTCGCGCACCCGCTGAAGGCGGCACGCGTGGCGACGTTTGGTCCGCGCATCGACGGTGCGATGGCGCCGGACCTGCCGGTGCTCTATGGCGATCGCGCGGATGCCACGGCGATTCGGATTCCGATCAGTGCGATTCAGCGGCCTCATTCGTCTCATGGGACTGATGTAGGGCATTGACGGTCCATCACCTTTTGTTTTCCCTCACCGTCATTCCCGCGAAAGCGGGAATCCAGTGCCTTTGGTTTCCGCCTCGAGCAAAGACGCTGGATTCCCGCTTTCGCGGGAATGACGGTGAGGCGGGAATGACGGCGCGGCGAGTGGTGACTCTAAATAGGCTCTGACCCATGTGGGCGTTCCTTTGCGCCATCGTCCCGGCCTTGATGTGGCTGGGCCTGCTACTCGTGCCCTGGCGTCCATGGAGCACGCGCGAGCACCTTGAAGCGGATCCGTCATCGAGCGCGCGGCTCGACGACATCACCGTGTTGATCCCGGCGCGCAACGAAGCCGAGGTGATCGGCACGACGCTGCGCGCCTTGCAGGCGCAGGGCGCAGGGCTGCAAATCATCGTGATTGATGACCAGTCGACCGACGGCACAGCTGCCGTGGCGAGCGCGTTTGCGAATGTGCGCGTGATTCCGGGCACGCCACTGCCTGATGGCTGGGCCGGCAAGCTGTGGGCGCTGGAGCAGGGCAGGCAACACGTGCATACGCCGCTGACCTTGCTGCTGGATGCGGATATCGAGCTGCGCCCCGGCATGCTGACGACCTTGCTGTCACACAAGCAGCGCGAGCAGCGACGGTTCGTCTCGATCATGGCGGACCTGCGCCGCACCAGCTTCTGGGATCGTCTGTTGCTGCCGGCATTCGTCTACTACTTCAAGCTGCTTTATCCGTTCGCTGTTTCTAACTCCCGCTCCACGCTGGTGGCGGCAGGCGCGGGTGGCTGCATCCTGCTGGACACGGACATGCTGGAGCGCATCGGCGGCTTCGCCAGCCTGCGCGATGCGCTGATCGACGACTGCACGCTGGCGCGCCAGGTGAAGCGAGCCGGTGGCCGTACCTGGATCGGCCTGAGCCGCGACGTGGTGAGCCTGCGGCCGTACGGCAGCTTCGATTCGATCCATCGCATGGTGGCGCGCTCGGCGTTTACCCAGCTGGGCTACTCGACCGCGTTGCTGCTGGTGGTGACGATGCTGTTCCTGCTCGCTTACGGCGCACCGCTGGCCCTGCTCGGTGCGCCCCACCTATGGCCGCTGGCCTGGGTGGCTTTGCTGGCCATGATGCTGGGCTACCTGCCCATGCTCAGGTACTACCGCATGCCCCTGTGGTGGGCGCTGCTGCTGCCGCTGGGGGCGGCCCTGTACCTGGGCATGACCTGGAGCTCGGCGATCCGCTACTGGCGCGGCGTGCGCTCCCAGTGGAAGGGGCGGGTGTATGGCACGGGCGCCTGAATCACCATTTGAAACAATAACTTGAATTTATTTCGGGGCGGGGCGCTGAATCTCGGTCCATGAGAATGCCATCGTGGTATCTTGAATGCCGTCCCGGTAATCAAGTCGTCCCATGCCTCCTTCCGAACACGGTGGACGTCGCCCTGGCGCCGGTCGCCCCGCCGGTGAACCCAGTCAGCGCATTCGCGTACCTGAAAGCCAGGTGCCGGCGGTGCTGGCCTATCTGGATGCCTACCGCAGCCCGGCTTCGCTGGAGGCGCCGCGTCCCGTCTCGCAGGATCCGTCCACCGTCGCGCTGACGGCCTTCCTCAGTCGCGTGCCGGCCGGCGTGCCTTCGCTGGCGGAGGACGATGTCGACGAAGTGGTCGACCTCAACCAGCATCTCGTGCTGCCTGGCCATGAGCCGAGCACTTTCATCATCCGCGTGTCGGGCTGGTCGATGATCGGCGCCGGCATTTTCGACGGCGACGAAGTGCTGGTGGATCGCGCGCTCGCGCCACGCCAGGGCGACATTGTGGTGGCGGTGGTCAACAACGAGTTGACCATCAAGCGGCTGGGCAAGGTGGACGGACACATCGCCTTGTTGCCGGAGAACGCGCACTTCAAGCCTATCGTGTTCCGCGAGGGCGAGACGCTCAGTGTCTGGGGCGTGGTCACCCGCTGTCTTCGTACGCTGCGTTGAGGCACGTGTCGTGGGCCAGGTCGTCGCGCTCGATTCGCTCTTCCATAGCCGCCAGGTCTGGCAAGGGCGCGCCGCGCCGGCACCGCCGGCCAGCCAACCGACCGGCTGGCCGGCGCTCGATGCCGCCTTGCCGACGGGGGGCTGGCCCGAGCATGCGATGACGGAAATCCTGTTGCCCGCCGATGGTGTGGGCGAATTGCAGCTGGTGTTGCCCACACTGGCGAGGCTGACCCGCGAAGCGCGTCCGGTCGTGGTCATCTCGCCGCCTTACGTGCCTTACGTGGCGGGATGGGAGGCGCGTGGCGTGGTGATGTCGTGCGTGGACATCGTGCAGGCGGACGAACGCGATGTGCTGTGGGCGGCCGAACAATGCCTGCGCTCGGCCAGTTGCGCCGCCGTGCTGGCGTGGCCCATGCACGCGGATGATCGGTCCCTGCGCCGCCTGCAGGTGGCGGCCGATACCGGCAAGGCGATGGCCTTTGTGTTTCGCGACCGCCGCCATGCCGTGCAGGCCTCGCCAGCAGCCTTGCGGCTGGAACTGGATGGCACGCCCACGTGGCAGGTGTGCGTGCGCAAATGCCGTGGCGGCAACCCGCCGGTGCAGGCGGTGCCGCTGGCCTCCGGCTGGTCGTGAGGTCGCGCCGTGCTCTGGGCCTGCATTCTGCTGCCGCAACTGGCGCTGGACGGTGTCCTCCGGCGGCGTCCGCCGTCGGACGAGCCGCTGGTGCTGGTGAGCGGTCCCGCGCAGGCGCGCATCGTGCACGCCGCCAATGCGCCGGCGCGTGCGGCAGGCATCTATCGCGGGCAGCGGCTGATGGCCGCGCAGGCCTTGCTGCAGCAATTCGCGATGATCGAGTACGACGCCGAGGACGAAGCGCACTGGCATCGCCTGATCGCCGCCTGGGCATATGGCTATAGCGCGGAAGTCGGCTTGTGCGCGCATGCCGTGGTGCTGGAGGTCAGTCGCAGCCTCAATCTGTTTGGGCCGTGGCCGCGCTTTGAATCGCTGCTGCGCGATGGCCTGAAGGGGCTGGGGTTCCGTCATCGCATCGCGCTCGCGCCAACGCCGCATGCCGCCTATGTCCTGGCCGGCGTGCATGACGGCCTGGCGGTGACGTCGCCGGATACGCTCCGGCAGGCGCTGGCTCCCGTACCCATTGCGCGTGCGCGCCTGCCGGAAGAGGCCGCGCAGGGCCTGCCGTCGATGGGCATCCGTACGCTGGGGCAGGTGCTCACATTGCCGCGCGCTGGATTACAGCGGCGTTTCGGGGGCGAGCTGGTGGCGCAGCTCGATCGCCTTGCCGGTGACGAACCCACGCCCATGGACAGCTACCGTCCGCCCGACGCGTTCGAGCAGCGCATGGAGTGGACGCACGAGATTGAGCACGTCGAGGCCCTGGTGTTTCCGTTGCGCCGCCTCACTGGCGATCTTGCTGCCTACCTGGCTGGTCGCGACGGTGGCGTACAGCGTTTCGAGCTGGAGCTGGAACATCGCAGCGGGCCGCCGACCCGCGTGACGGTGGGCATGCTGGCTGCCGCGCGCGATGCCGCACTGTTGTTCGATTGTGCGCGCGGGCGGCTTGAGCGCATCGAATTGCCTCAGCCGGTGTTGGCCATGCGGCTGGTGGCGCGCGAGTTGCCGCCGTTCGTGCCGGCGGGGCGTGACCTGTTCGACATGCGCCCCGTCAACGCCGTGCCGCTGGAACAGTTGCGCGAACGCCTGCGTGCACGGCTGGGCGAGCAGGCCATCCGTCATCTACACCGCACGGTGGATCCCCGTCCGGAGAAAGCGCAGTCCGATATGGCGCATGTGAAAGCGGCGACGAAACCGGAAACCCTGCCGCGTCCGACCTGGCTGCTGGATACGCCGCGCCCCTTACGTGGCTCGCCGCCCGAGGTGCTTGCTGGCCCCGAGCGCATCGAAACCGGCTGGTGGGATGGTGGCGACATCCGGCGGGATTACTACGTGGTGCGTACCACGCAGGGACAGTGCGCCTGGGTGTATTGCGCGCCGGGCGAGCAGGGGAGCTGGATGCTGCATGGGTGGTTTGCATGACACGAGTGGTTCGCATGACTTACATGGCTTGCGTGTGTCCTCAAAGAAACCGTCATTCCCGCGAAAGCGGGAATCATTGCACTTCAAGGCAGACTACGTGATTCCCGCTTTCGCGGGAATGACGAAGTCAAGTGTTGTGGGGTTGTGCATGAACGACTACGCCGAACTCCATTGCCTGTCGAATTTTTCGTTCCAGCGTGGCGCGTCGAGCGCGCGTGAGTTGTTCGAACGGGCGAAGGATTGTGGTTATCGCGCGCTGGCCATCACCGACGAATGCTCGCTGGCCGGCATCGTGCGCGCCTACGAGGCGTCGCGCGACACCGGCCTTCCCCTGATCGTCGGCGCCGAGTTCCAGGTCGAGGATGGCCCGAAGCTGGTGCTGCTGTGCGAGAACCTGCAGGGCTACACCGCGCTATGCGCCTTGATCACCCGCGGGCGGCGCGTGGCCGAAAAGGGTTCGTATCGCGTGACGCGCGATGACTTTGCCGGTGGCCTGCCGGGTACCCTGGCGCTGTGGCTGCCGCAGGATGACTCGGGGCAGGAGCATGGTGCCTGGCTGAAGACCTTGTTCGATGGCCGCCTATGGCTGGCCGTCGAGCTGCACCACGGGCCGGATGACGCGCGCCGCTTCGACGCGCTGCGTGCGCTTGCTGCAGCACTGGCGTTGCCGATGGTGGCGGCAGGCGACGTACACATGCATGTGCGCCGCCGCCGCGCCCTGCAGGATGTGATGACAGCCATCCGCCATCACCGCACCGTGGCCGATGCTGGCGACCTGCTGTTTCCCAATGGCGAGCGGCACCTGCGCACGCGCGAGGCCTTGTCGGCGATCTATCCGGCGGAACTGCTGGCCGAAAGCGTGCGCATCGCCGAGCGCTGCCACTTTGTGATGACCGACATCAACTATCGCTATCCCGCCGAATTGGTGCCAGAGAGCGAAACGCCGACCACCTGGCTGCGGCATCTGACGGAGGAAGGCCTGAAATGGCGCTGGCCGCAGGGCGAGCCGAAGAAGGTGAGGGATCAGGTCGAGTACGAGCTGGATCTGGTCAAGAAGCTGCAGTACGAGTCGTATTTCCTCACCGTGCACGAAATCGTGTCCTTCGCGCGCAGCAAGGACATTCTTTGTCAGGGGCGCGGTTCGGCGGCCAACTCGGCCGTGTGCTATGCGCTGGGCGTCACGGCAGTGGACCCGGCCACCACCACGCTGCTGGTCGAGCGCTTCATCTCCGCCGAGCGCAACGAACCGCCTGACATCGACATCGACTTCGAGCACGAGCGGCGTGAGGAGGTCATCCAGCACATCTACGAGAAGTACGGCCGCGAGCGTGCCGCGCTGGCCGCCACGGTGATCTCTTACCGTGGCCGCAGCGCTGTGCGTGATGTGGCGCGTGTGCTGGGCTTGCCGTCCGACCAGATCGACCTGCTGTCGCGCACCTTCGCCTGGCAGGACGGAGACGACCCGGTGGACGATCGCCTGCGCGAGCGCGGCTTCGATCCCGAAAGCCCGCTGCTGCGCCGGGTGATTGCATTGACGGCGGAATTGATCGGCTTTCCGCGCCACCTGTCGCAGCACGTCGGCGGCTTCGTCATTTCCGATCAGCCGCTGTCGCATCTGGTGCCGGTGGAAAACGCATCCATGCCCGACCGCACCATCATCCAATGGGACAAGGATGACCTGGACACCATGCGCTTGCTGAAGGTCGATTGCCTGGCGCTGGGCATGCTGACCTGCATCCGAAAATGCCTGGCGCTGCTGGAGGTTCATCATGGCCGCGTCGAAACGCTGGCCTCGATGCCCAAGGAAGATCCGGATACCTATCGATTGATCCAGGCGGCAGACACCATTGGCGTATTCCAGATCGAGTCGCGCGCGCAGATGGCCATGCTGCCAAGGCATCGGCCGCAAAATTTCTACGACCTGGTGATCCAGGTGGCCATCGTGCGCCCCGGGCCCATCCAGGGCGACATGGTGCATCCGTACCTGCGCCGCAAGCGCGGCGAGGAGGAGGTGACCTATCCCTCGGAAAAGCTGCGCAGCGTCTTCGAGCGTACCCTGGGCGTGCCGCTGTTCCAGGAACAGGTGATGAAGCTGGCCATCGAGGCCGCCGAATACACGCCGGGCGAGGCGGACCAGTTGCGCCGTTCGATGGCGGCGTGGCGGCGCAATGGCGATATGGAAATCCATCGCCAGCGGCTGATGGCAGGCATGCTGAAGAATGGCTTCACGCCGGAGTTCGCCGCGCGCCTGTTTGAACAGATCAAGGGCTTCGGCTCCTACGGATTTCCCGAGAGCCATGCGGCGAGCTTCGCCCTGCTGGTGTATGCCAGCTGCTGGCTCAAATGCCATTACCGCGCGGCCTTCATGTGTGCGCTGCTCAATGCGCAGCCGATGGGGTTCTACGGCCCCAGCCAGATCGTGCAGGACACGCAGCGCCACGGCATCAAGGTGCGGCCGGTGGACGTGCGTTACAGCGGCTGGGACAACGCGCTGGAAGACGACCCTTCCTCGCGCGGCGGCTTTGCGTTGCGCCTGGGGTTCCGGCAGGTGCGTGGCTGCCGGCAGGAGGTGATGGAACAGTTGATGATCGCGCGTGCCCGGCGTCCCTTCAGCGACGTGGCCGACCTGTGTGCCCGTGCCGGACTCAATCGCCATCAGCAGGAGGCACTGGCCGAAGCGGATGCGTTGCGTGGACTGGCCGGCCATCGTCATCGCGCGCGCTGGGCGATGGCTGGCATCGAGGCGCAGTTGCCGCTGTTCGGCAACACCAGTCCGCAGGAAGACGATGTGGCCCTGCCGCCACCGTCGCAAGGCGAGAACACGCTGGCGGACTACGCCCGCATGGGGCTCAGCCTTGGGCCGCATCCCCTGCAGCAGATCCGTGCGCGCCTGCGCGCGGCGCAATGCGTGGATTCGCGCAGCCTGCAGCACCGGCCGCATGCCAGCCACGTGCGGGCGGCTGGCCTGGTCACGCAGCGGCAGCGGCCGCAAACCGCCAGCGGTGTCACCTTCATCACCCTGGAAGACGAGTTCGGCCCCATCAACGTGGTGGTGTGGAGCCACGTGGCCGAACGCCAGCGGCGCATCTTCCTCGAATCACGCCTGTTGGGCGTGGACGGCCGGTGGGAACACGTCGATGGCGTGAGTCATCTCATCGCGCATCGGCTGCATGACCTGAGCGAGTTGCTGGGCGCGCTCGATAGCCGCTCGCGCGATTTCCATTGATGGCGATCCGGCGGCCGCGACATCGGGACGCATGCGCCGTTTGCGCTGCCTCAATCCATAAAATGAGGCATCCCCAACCCCGCACCTGAGCACGTTATGCATAGCCCGCTGCTGAGTATTCCCCGTGTTCCCGAAGGCACGGCCGGCCAGGAGGGCGATGCCGTGCGGTTCTGCACCAGCTGTGCCTTCGCCAGCGCCTGTGAGGGCGAGGGTTATGGGAAGCAGGAGCTGGCGGCGCTGCAGTGCGTGGTGGAGCACGTGCCCATGGTGGACAGCGGAAAGCACGTGTTTCGCCGGGGCGAGCCGTTTCGCGCGATTTATGCGGTTCGCTCGGGCAGTGTGAAGACTTCCGTCTTCACGCGTGACGGGCGCGAGCAGGTGCTGGGTTTCTACCTGCCGGGCGATGTGGTGGGGCTCAATGGCATCTATCCGGAAAGCTACCCCTGCGACGCGATCGCACTGGAGCGCTCGTCCTTCTGTCATCTCGCTTTTCCGGCGATGAGCACCCTGGCGACGGCGTTGCCGGTGGTGCAGCAGCACCTGTTCCGCATGCTGAGCCGGGAGCTTGGCGTGGCCAGCCTGTTGGCCGGCGACCATACGGCCGACGAGCGCGTGGCGGCATTCCTGCTGGACCTGGGCGACCGTTTCGCCCGTCGCGGGCAGTCGGCAACCGTGTTCCGGCTGGCCATGTCACGCAGCGACATCGCCAGCTACCTGCGCCTGGCACCGGAGACGGTGAGCCGCGTGATCGGCCGCTTCCGCGAAAAGCAGTGGGTGAGCATCCATGGGCGCCGCGTGCACCTGCAGGAAGTGGATGCATTGCGCGAAACCGGCTATTCGCTCTGCCAGCTTACGGCGGCGGCGTGAACCCATCCTTGGCGGGTTCCGGCTCGTCCGCGGGCTGGGCCGCCACGTTCGCATCGCGCTCCTCCATCAGCGGAAGCACGCCGGGGCTTTCCAGGTCGTCGAACTGCTGGTGGTTGGCCGCCCAGAAGAACACGCCTATGGCCACGGCCACGATCATGAACGTGACGGGGATGAGCACGAGGATGATGTTCATGCCTGGGTCCCGCTGCGTGCACCGGTCCGGCCCACCCGCAGCGCATTGATTACCACGGCCAGCGAACTGGCCGACATGCCGATGGCGGCCAGCCATGGCGGAACCAGGCCGAAGGCGGCGAACGGCACGGCGCACAGATTGTAGGCCAGTGACCAGCGACGGCTTTGTGCCACGACGGTGCGTACTTCCCGCGCGATCTGGCGAGCCTCGGCCAGGCCGCCCAGCCTGCCGTGCAACAGCAGCAGGTCCGCGTTGGCCTGGGCCAGTTCCGTGCCGGAAGCCAGTGCCACGGAGACGTCGGCGGCAGCGAGGATGGGGGCGTCGTTGTTGCCGTCGCCTACAGCTAGCGTGATATGGCCTTGTGCCTTCTTGCGCTTCAGCAGCGCGAGCTTGTTCAGCGGTGTCTGCCGCGCATGGGCTTCGCGCACGCCGAGGTTGGCTGCGGCGACGGCAACGCGCGACGGGGCATCGCCGCTGGCGATCACCGTATCGACGCCGTCGGCGCGCAACTCGTGCAGCGTGGCGACGGCATCGGCGCGCACGGTTTCGTCCACGCTCAGCGTTGCCAGCAATCCGCGATCGTCGGAGAGGCAAAGATCCTCGCTGTCCGTCCGCTCCATGGCGCGGCCGAGGTGCAGGGTGTGGCCGTCGATTTCCCCGGTGATGCCGCTGCCGGAAAGGATGGAGACGTGGTGTGCACGGCCTGCGTGGTCGCCGCCCGTGGCAGCGCTCACGGCCTTCGCCATGGGGTGGGCGCTTTGCGCGGCGAGGGCGCCGGCCCAGCCGGCCCACGAGGAGATGCCGGGGCGGTGCACGCGTGCCGCGGCCAGATCGACGCGCGGCGTCGTCAGCGTGCCCGTCTTGTCGAACACGGCCACATCGACGCGGGCCAGGGTTTCAAGTGCCGCGCCGTCGACCACCAGCACGCCGCGCTGGGCGAGGACGCCGAGGGCCCGCACCAGTGCGCTTGGCGCACTGAGCGCGAAGGCGCAGGGGCAGGCGATGACCAGGACGGCGATGGTCGATTCGAACGCGCGGGACGGATTGACGGCCAGCCACCCCGCCGCCGTCAGCAGCGTCAGCAGCAGGACGCGTCCGACGAAGCGGCGCAGGTCGGCATGATCCACGCGGGCGGCCGCTTCGCGCGCCAGCCGCGTGCGTGCGCTCAACGCGCCGATGCGTGCGGCTGCCGTGTGCTTGCCGCTGCGCTCGACACGCAATTGCGCCGGGCCATCGATCACGATGCTGCCGGCGGTCAGGCGTTCCCCGCGGCGGCGGGTCACCGGCAGCGACTCGCCGCTAAGCAAGGATTCGTCGACCTGCACGGCCTCGCTCTCCAGTACGCCATCCGCTGGCACGGCGGCGCCGTCGGCGACGTGCACGTAGTCGCCGGGCAGCAGTTCCATGGCCGGCATCAGTTCGAGCATGCCGTCGGCACGGCGTCGTTGCGCGAGCAGGGGCGTGCCGTCGGACACGGCATCGCCCAGCGCCGTATTCCGGTGCTCGGCGCGCAGCTCGACATAGCGCGCCGCCAGCAGCAGGAAGACAAACATGGTGATCGAGTCGAAATAGATCTCGCCCTGGCCGCGCAGGGTGTTGAGCGCGCTGGCCAGGAACACCAGCCATACCGCCGCGGCAATGGGAATGTTCATGCCGAGCCGGCCGCTGCGGATTTCCTTCAGCGCACCGCGGGTGAACGGATGCGCGCCGTAGAAAACGACCGGCACGGACGACAGGAACCCGAGCCAGCGGAACAGGCCCCGGGTGGTGAAGTCGACGAAATCCACTACGCCCAGGTAGATCACGAAGGCATAGGTCATCACCTGCATGGCGAACATGCCGGCCACCAGCAGGCGCTTGAGCAGGTCGCGCGCTTCGCGGGCCTGGGTGTCGTCCGCCACGTCCTTGCCCAGCGGCTGCGCGGGGCAGCGCATGCTTTCGAAACTGCGCAGCAGCGCGGGCAGGGTGGTGCGCGCACCATCCCAGATCACGTGTGCGCGGCGCGAGGCGGCATCGATGCGTACGCGCTGGACGCCGGGCAGGGCGTGCAGCATCTGGTCGAGCTGCATGATCTGCCGTGCGTCCTGCAGCGAGGCGAGGCGGAACACGGCCTCCTGCCGGCCATCCCGGCGTGGACGGATGACCTGTGCCGCAAGCTGCGGGTGCGACCACACGTCGTAGGTGTTCATGGCTTGGCCGGGCGATGGTCGTGCGTGGTGGATGGCACGCCCATCAGCGGCGACGGCGCGTCCACGGGGTCATCCGCATGGTGCGCGCCGAGCACGATCATCCACACGCAGCCGGCCAGCGACGCTGCGAAAATAGCGGCGCCCAGCCACAGGATGGGCTGCCGATACCAGCGGTCACCGGTATCGGCGGCAAGGTCATGGCGACGGCTCATGATCCGTGCGGGAGAGGTGATACACGTAGGCGGCCAGGACGCGGATCTGGTCATCCGTCAGGCGCGGGCTCCAGGCGGGCATATGTCCGGTGCGTCCGTCGCGGATGCTGGTTTCGATGTCGTTGAGCGAGCCGCCATGCAGCCAGATCTGGTCGGTCAGGTTGGGTGCGCCCAGCGCCGTGTTGCCCTTGCCGTCCGGGCCGTGGCAGGCAGCGCAGGTAGCGAACAGCGGCTTGGCGGCCTCGGCGGCTTTCTCGTCGTGCGGGCGGCCGGACAGGCTCAGCACGTACTGGGCGAGGTTCTTCACGTTGTCCTCGCCCAGGCTGGCCCATGGCGGCATGACGCCGCTGCGGCCGTCGTGGATGGAGGTGTAGATGTCCTTGCCTTCGCCGCCGTACAGCCAGTCGCTGTCGGTGAGGTCGGGTGCGCCCAGCAACTGGTTGCCCTTGCCGGCGCGGCCGTGGCACGCCGCGCAGTTGTCCTGGAACAACCGCTTGCCGAGTTGCTGCGCCTCCGCATCGTTCGACAGCTGTTCGATGGGATAAAGCGAGAAGCGCTTCATCAGTTCGTCCAGCCTGGCGTTGTTGGCGGCGGCGTTCTCCGCCAGTTCACCATGCGAGGTCCAGTGCAGCAGGCCCTTGAAGGCGCCAAAGCCGGGAAACAGCGCGAGGTAGATGAAGCCGCTGACGAACATCGCGCCAGACATCACCACCCACCACGTCGGCAGGCGGTGCACGCCTTCGCGCAGCACGCCATGGGCCCAGACGTGTCCGCTGGTGCCGTCCTCGCGCACGGGAATCTTCGCGCGTGGCGCCCACAGGTAGAGGAAGAAGGTGATGCCCAGGTTCAGCACCACCAACAGCATGATCCACAGCGACCAGAACAGGCTCATGCGTCGGCGTCCTTGGCAGGGGCGGGTGCGGCGTGGCCCGGCGGAGGGTCGTCTTCCATGGGCAGGGCCGCCATGCGCGAGAACGTGCGGCGGTGATGTCCGCTCCACGCCCATGCCCAGATGCAGATGAAGGCGACCATGATCACCACAATGATCACGCCGGTGAGGTGTCCCCACAGTTCGTTCATGGCTCGCCTCCGTCGGTGGCTGCCGTACCGGATGACGTACCGGTCGGTTCGTTCTTGATGCCCAGGCCTTGCAGGTAGGCCACCAGTGCGTCGAGTTCGGTCTTGTCCTTGACGGCGTCGGGCGCACCGGCGATGTCGGCATCCGAATAGGGGTCACCCAGCTTGCGCAGGCCGCGCATGCGCGCCTGGATGTCCGAGGCGTCCAGCGGCGTCTTGGCCAGCCACGGATAACCGGGCATGTTCGATTCCGGCACCACCTGGCGTGGATTCATCAGGTGCAGCACATGCCACTGGTCCGAATACTTGCCGCCCACGCGCGCCAGGTCCGGGCCGGTGCGCTTGGAGCCCCACTGGAACGGCCGGTCGTACACCGATTCCTCGGCGATGGAGTAATGGCCGTAGCGTTCCGTTTCGGCGCGCAGGGCCCGGATCATTTGCGAGTGGCAGAGGTAGCAGCCCTCGCGTACGTAGATGTCCCGGCCCGCCAGTCGCAGCGGGTCATAAGGCTTCACGCCGGAGGGCGCATGCACCTCGTGCGCGCGCATGAACAACGGGGTGATTTCGGCGAGGCCGCCGATGGACACCATCACGGCGGTAAGGATGCCGAGCAGGCCGGCGTGCTTCTCGATAGCTTCAAAGTGTCGATAGGCCATGATCGCGCTCCTCAACCCGCCGCCGGCAACGGAGCAGGAATCTGGTCCGGCTCGGGCTCGGGAATGGGAACGGGAATGGGCTTGATGATGCGGGCACGCGCATCGGCCGCCGTGTGCCACAGGTTCCAGGCCATCACCACCATGCCCGAGAGCACCAGCAGGCCGCCCATCCAGCGGATCAGGTACATCGGCTTGATCGCGATCAGGCTGTCGAGGAACGAATAGGTGAGCGAGCCGTCGGCATTGGTGGCGCGCCACATCAGGCCCTCGGTGACGCCTGCGGTCCACATCGAGCCGATGTAAAGCAGCAGGCCCATGATGTGCAGCCAGAAGTGCAGCTCCATGGCCTTCTGCGAATACATCTCCGGACGGCCCAGCGCGCGCGGCGCCATGGCGTAGAGCGAGCCGATGGTGATCATCGCCACCCAGCCGATGGAACCCGAGTGCACGTGGGCGATGGTCCAGTCGGTGTAGTGCGACAGCGAGTTCACCGTCTTGATCGCCATCATCGAGCCTTCGAAGGTGGCGGCGGCGTAGAACACCAGCGACATCACCATGAACTTGGCGGCGGCATCGTTCTTCAGTCGCGCCCACGAGCCGTTGAAGGTGAACAGGCCGTTGGCGGCGGAGCCCCAGCTCGGCATCAGCAGGATCAGCGAGAAAGCCATGCCCACCGACTGCACCCAGTCGGGCAGGGCGGTGTACATCAGGTGGTGCGAGCCGGCCCACATGTACACCGAGATCAGCGCCCAGAAATTGACGATGGAGAAGCGGTAGCTCCACAGCGGCTGCTGCGCCTGGCGCGGCACGAAGTAATACATCATGCCCAGGAAGCCGGCGGTGAGGAAAAACGCTACCGCGTTGTGGCCGTACCACCACTGCACCATGGCATCGACCACGCCCGAATAGACCGGGTAGGACTTGGTCAGGCTGATCGGCAGCGCAATGTTGTTGACGATATGCAGCAGGCCCACGGCGATGATGAACGCGCCGTAGTACCAGTTCGCCACGTAGATGTGCTTGATGCGGCGGCGCGCCAGCGTGGCGAAGAACACCGCGCCGAACGAGACCCATACCACCGCGATCAGGATGTCGACGAACCATTCGGGTTCGGCGTATTCCTTGCTCTGTGTGATGCCCAGCGGCATCGTGGTCATCGCCAGCACGCAGACCAGTTGCCAGCCCCAGAAGGTGAGTTCGGCCAGCCGTGGCATGGCAAGGCGCGTGTGGCCGGTGCGCTGCACGACGTAGTAGCAGGTGCCCATCAGCGCGGAGCCGCCGAAGGCGAAGATCACGCCAAAGGTATGGTCAGGCCGGATGCGGCTGAAGGTCAGCCAGGGAATGTCGAAGTTGAGGGCGGGCCACATCAGCTCGGCGGCGGCGTACACGCCGACCGACATGCCGATGATGCCCCACACCGCCGCTGCCAACAGGAACAGGCGTACGACCTTGTCGTCGTAATACTCGGTATTCGGCATATGGGTTCACCCTGGACGATGGCGCGATGGTGCGCCGCAGGGTCGTCGCATATCGATGACCTAAGTCAATTTTTGTAGGCCATGGCTGTTATGCCTGTCAGACGTTTTGACGC
Organism: Dyella japonica A8; assembly: GCF_000725385.1. NCBI lineage: Bacteria > Pseudomonadati > Pseudomonadota > Gammaproteobacteria > Lysobacterales > Rhodanobacteraceae > Dyella > Dyella japonica. The sequence continues at coordinate 2,985,032 of NZ_CP008884.1, forward strand.
AGTCGATCCGGGTCAATGACTTGGCGCGGCCGTGGTGCCCGGGAGCGGTTTTTGACCCCCGTCAGGGCCGGCGCCGGGCAGGCGGGGCAAGCTCGCGTGGATTTCGCGCGAGAGCCGCCATGACCCATGTCGTCACCGAGAACTGCATCAACTGCAAGCACACCGACTGCGTCGAGGTCTGCCCGGTGGATTGCTTCCACGAGGGCCCCAACTTCCTGGTGATCGACCCCGATGAATGCATCGACTGCACGCTATGCGTCGACGAGTGCCCGGTGGGGGCCATCTATGCGGAGGACGACGTGCCGGCGGGACAGGAGCCCCTCCTGGCCTTGAATGCCGAGCTGGCGAAGCAGTGGCCGGTCATCTCGGCCAGGATCCCTGCCATGCCCGACGCGGCCGAGTGGAACGGGCGCCCGCACAAGCTGGCTTTGCTGATTCGCTGATCGCGCCCGCTCAGGCGGTGCGCGCCCGCCAGCGATTGACGGCGAAACCGGTGGCGAGCATCAGGGCTACCGCGAGCTGCGCCAGCAGCGACTGCCACGTGGGGTAGATCCCCAGCAGGTCGATGGATGGCGCCGGCGCCACGGTAACGGCGGCCCAGCCGGCCTCCTGTAGTGCCGCCACGCCCTTGCCGGTCAGCACGATGGCCAGCACGGCGATCACCAGCGAGCTGACGGAGAAGAACAGCCCCAGCGGGAGGCGCTGGCTGGTACGCAGCAACACCCAGGCGATCACCCCCAGGATGACTGCGCCGGCGGCGAGCCCGGCGAACAGCCAGAGGCCCTGGCCCTCGTTCCACAGCGCTGTGTAGAACAGGATGGTTTCGAAGACTTCGCGATAGACCGAGATGAAGGTCAGGCCGAACACGAACCAGGCCGAGCGACGGTTCAGGGCGGTCGCCATCTTCGCCTTCAGGTAGGACTGCCAGCGGCCACCGATGCTCTTCTGGTGCATCCACAAGCCTACGCCCAGCAGCACGGCGGCGGCGAACAGGGACGACAGCCCCTCGGTCAGCTCGCGGCTGGCGCCGCTGATCGAAATGGCATAACTGGCGGCCGCCCATGTCACCGCGCCCGCCAGCAGGGCGAGTGCCCAGCCCGCATGCACGTAACGCGTGGCGTCATGCCGGTCGGCCTTGCGCAGGAAGGCCAGCAGGGCGACGACGACCAGCAGGGCCTCCAGCCCCTCGCGCACCAGGATGGTGAGTGCGCCCACGAAGGTGGTCATCGGGCTGGCTGATGTTCCGGACAGCAGGGTCTGCGCCCGTCCCAGCAGGCTGTCGACTTCATGCGCCTGGCGGGTGGCGGCATCGTCGTCCGGGGATCGCGTCAGCGTCGTGCGGTACGCCCCCATCGCCGTCTCGATGCTTGCCCGCAGCGAGGCGTTGCGGGCATCCAGTTGCGCCTCGACCGGCTCGACCCCGTCGAGATAGGCGGACAGGGCGAGTTGCCTGGCCTCTTCACTCTTGCCATGGCGATGGGCCTCCAGGCTGTCCGCCAGGCGGACGCGTGCCAGCGATAGGCCGGTGAGCGCCTCGTGGATCGCTTCGGGATGCCCACGCAGGTAGCCGATGATGAGGCGCGCCTGCGTATCGCCCAGCGTGTCGGCGAGGCCGGCGACGCGGGCGCGGGCCAGTTCGTTCGGCGAGGCGATGGCGCCACGGGCGCGTGGATCGTCCCGCCACGCCTGTTCGCCCTGCGAGCCTGGTGTGGGATACGCCAGCGTGCCCACGTAGTACGCCAGCGACCAGCGGTCGTCGGCTGAGAGGGTCTGCGCGTAGCTGGCCATCGGGGTGCCGGTCACGCCCTGCGTGATCACTTCGTACAGCGAGAGCGCGCTGCGCTGGTCGGCGCGCGTGGTGTTGGTGAAATCGATCGGGCGGGGGGAGAGCGGCAGCCCGGCCGGGCCGTCGCCGTGTCCGGTGGCCCCGTGGCAGGCCGCGCATTGCGCCTGGTAGATCGACGCACCGCGTGCGAGGTCGGGTGTGCGGCCCGGCGCGGTTGGAATGGGGTAGGCCTGGAGCAGGGTGTCCGTCAGCGCATGTGCCTGCCGTGACACGTCGGCCTCGGGAGCCTTCGCATCGATGAGCGCCACCAGCTGGTCGGCCTGTTCATGCAGCGCGGGCGTGGCCGGCGATGGTGGCAGCGCCAGCACGCGTTCGCGGGCGTGGCGCGCAAACTCGCGCATCTCGGCATATTCCGACGCGCTGACGACTTCACCGTTCCTGACGGCGCCGGCATAGTCCGCCGCGAGGTAATCCAGCATCTGCCAGGTCTGCGGCACGCTGGCGGCGGGATCAGTGGTGCCTTGTTGCGCCCGCGCGGTCGGCAGGGCCAGCCCGATCAGGAGCAGCGCGATCAGCCACGCCGGGATGACTCTACAAACGCGAGTAATTCTCATTTGTAAAGTGTACTCCCGTTTCCGGCGATATGTCGCGGGTGGGAGTGGGTGGCGGCTCAGCGCGGCATTACGAGGTGATGTGCAGCGGGCCCAGGATCCGCGAGGGGTGCTCCACGGTCAGCTTGCCCTGGCCAATGCCTATGCTGATGCTCTGCGCAATGCGTTCGGCCGTGGCGATGAAAAGCTCGGCCGCCGGCGGCTCGAAGACCTCGCGGGCGGTTTCGCGCCACAGCGCCAGCCAGCGGTGGAACAGCATCTGCGGAAACGCGGGCAAGGCGCGGTGCACGCCCATCGGGTTGCCGTGGTAGCGGCCCGTGCGCAGGATCACGGACGACCAGAAATCCCGCAGCGTGTGCTTGTGCTCGGTCCAGTCGTGCACGGCCGTGTTGAACACCGGACCAAGCTCCGCATCGGCGCGGACCTTGTCGTAGAAGCGGTCGACCAGCGTCGCGATGCCGACCTCGTTGGCAGTAGGAAAGAGAGCCATAAGCGGATACGTGAATGTGAAGCCTGTCAGCCGGGCGCGCCATCGCGCCGTGGGGTGAGATAGATCCATAGCGAGCGCGCCACCCAAGGGATGAGGGCGAGCAGCCAGAGCGTTGCCGCGGCGATATACCAGGGCCACGGCTGTGTAGTGTATTCCGCCGCCACGCGAATCAAGGCCGTGAGCTGCATGCCAAGAAAGGCCAGCCAGGGAATCGCGCCCATGGCGAGCGGCCGGCCGGAGTGGCCGTGGGTCACGCGCGTGACCATCGCCACCAGCATGGCGCTGAAAAAGCCAATGGTCAGCGCATGCAGCGGCGCCACCGCGCGCGAGTCGATACCGGTCGCCAGCACATGCAGGCTGTCGACGGTGTACAGCAGGAACGACAGCGGCAACCACGCCAGTGCGATGTAGAGCACCAGCAGCAGCCCGGGCCGGCGGGCCTTCCACGGTTGCCACGCCACCCACTGCCACAGCAGCAGCGCGGTCAGGGAGGCGTCCGGCAGCCAGCGCCATGCGCTCAGGCCGGACAGGTCCAGCACCAGGTGGGCAAGGCACAGCACCCACAGCGCCCAGAGTGACCAGGCCGGCCGGACCACGCGGTAGCCTGGCACCACGTTGCCCGAGAAGAACGGCACCATGCGATGGGCGACCGTGAAGTACATGGGCAGCAGGAAGCCGAACGTGGCGATGCGGTTGGCCGTTGCCACCCATGCAGGCGGCGCCCCAAGACTGGCGCACAGCACCAGGAAGAGCCCCGCCGCACCCATGGCCAGCGCGCACCAGGCGGAGCGTGCCCAGGTGTCGCGAAAGCCGTGCTGTCGCAGCCGGTCCGCCAGTGTCCCTGTCGCGATGAGCCAGCCCAGCAGCATGGCAGCCAGCCCCGCCGGCAACATGCGCGGCGCGCCACACGCGGCCGACAGCACCAGGGCCGCACCGGTGAGCATCAGGCCGAACACGGCGGCGTAGACGCGGCGTGGCACCACTGCCACGTTCATCCAGCGCGGAAACACGGTGAGCAGGAAGCCCATCACGAAAGGGGCGAGGGTGACGTATTGCATCAGGAAACCATGCATCCACACGGCCGGCATCGGCTGTGCGGCAGCCGGCCAGCCAAGCCACGGCGCCAGCAACATCCACAGCCACCAGCCCATGCCGGTGACCAGCAGCGTGGCGCCGATGAAGAACATCGCCCGGTGCGGCGCGGCCAGCAGGAGGAAGGTGGAGCCGGACGTCCCGGCCGTGGGTGAAGGTGTGGTTTGCATGATGTGCTGGATGCCCGCGCGGTGCGCCGGGGCCGTAGTGTCCGCGTCGCCGCCAATCCGACGCCCTGATCTGCGTCAGATCTCAGGCATGACCAGGGCGATATCCGGCGCGGGATAGGCATGCCGGCGCCACGCCGGGCCAGCCTCCCTGGCCGGCGGATGCTGGCTGGCCTCGGGAGCGCGGATGCGCCAACCCATATGCTACTGTCGCCACACAGGGGACGGCGGGGACGGGGCCACGATGCACAGGCTTTCCCACAACGGACATCCAGGCGTGCCCGGCGACGTCGTTCATGCCGACGGCGAGGCGTTGGCGCAACGCGAGCATGGGCACGCGCCATCCATCGGCAAGCGACAGCGCCCGAAGCCGCACCGGCGGCAGCCATCGACGACCACGGATCCATTGCCACCTTGCCTGGATTGTGCGTTTGCCGGCAGTTGCCTGGCGACGCTGGAGCAGTCGCCCGAGATGCGCGCCGATGGGCTGGGGCGTGCGTGGTCCTGCGGTGCCGGCGATGTCGTGATCCGGCGTGGTGACGCCTTGCGCGAGGTGCACATGGTCCGCAAGGGAGGCGTCAAGGCGTTCGTCGTTGCCAGCGACGGGCGCGAACAGGTGCTTGGCTTCCATCTGCCGGGCGAACTGATCGGGCTCGATGCGATCCACCTGGACTGTCATCCCGGCGACGTCGTGGCGCTGGAGTCCTCCGAGTTCTGCCGCTTGTCGTTCCATGACGTGTTGTCGTTGTCATCGCGGATGCCCGCCGTTCAGCAGCAGCTTCTTCGGCTGGTCAGTCGCGAACTGGGGCGTGCGAGCCAGTTGGCGGGTGACCTCAACGCCGAGGAGCGCGTGGCGTCCTTCCTGCTCGATCTGACGCGCCGCGACCCTGCCGGCAGCGGGAAGCTCCATGTCATGCGCCTGACGATGTCGCGCAGGGACATGGCGAACTATCTGCGGCTGGCGGCCGAAACGGTGAGCCGGGTATTTGGCCGGTTCCGTGCGCGAGGCTGGGTCGACGTCACCGGCCGCACGGTGCGCCTGCTGGATGCCGGGGCACTCCAGCGCCTGTGCCAGAACTCGCCACACTCGGGCAGTGATCCGCGCTCGCAGTGACTTCAAGCACGGGCTTGCGGTGGTGCCCGCCGTGCATGCTTCGGGGCATTGCGGGAGAGCCGGCATGCCAACGAAGCGAGTTGCAGCAACGATGCTTGTCCTTGGGTTGTGCGGGGCGCTGGCGGCACATGCCGGGGAGGCGCCCACGGCCTTGCGCGACGAGCTGGTCAAGACCACCCAGCGGCTGATGGATGCGTTGCCTGTGGGTGACAAGACGCCATGGGAGCAATCGGTGACCGACGATGCGGTGATCATCGACGAATTCGGGCGGGTGGCCAGCAAAGCTGAAACCATCGCCTCGCTGCACCGGTTTCCCACCGGCGTCACGGGCAGCATGGAGATGCGCGATCCGCATGCCTGGCTGCATGGCGATAGCGCGCTGCTCAGCGTCGAGCAGTACGAGCGCGAATCCTATTTCGGCCAGTCGTTCGTGGTGCGCTACCGGTCGCTGTTGACCTTTGTCAGGCAAGGTGGGCAGTGGAAGCTGGCGGGCGCGCAGGACGTGACCATTCCGACAGCGCCACCGACGCTGGACGTTCCCGGCCTTATGCCTGGCGATTACGCGGGAACGTATCGTTTTGCACCGGGTCGTGCGTGGACGGTATCCGTCGACCACGGCGCGTTGGGTGTTGCCACCCGGCAGGGCGGTCCGGTCACGACGCTGCAGCCCGTGGCGAAGGATGTGTTCATGGGTGCCGACGACGAGCGGAATCTGCTGATCTTCCAGCGCGATGAGCGCGGCAGGGTCACCACCCTGATCGAGCGGCGCAAGTTCAATGATCTGAAGCTCAGCAAGGAAAACTGACAACGACGGACATGGCGTATGCCGTCGCCGTCGCACTGACTTCCATCTGTCGGCAAGGAATACGCATGGCACCCGCTCCCCATGGAAAGTCCGCCCTCGAAGACCTGCCGGTTCCCGTCAAGTTGAAGCTTGCCGGGCTGTGGGCGAGCCTGATGTTCTGCTACATCTATGGCGACTACTTCGGGCTCTATCAGCCCGGGATACTGCAGGACATGCTGCAGGGAAAGATGGGGCCGCTCGGGCCGACGACACAGGGCGTATTGCTGGGTACGTCGGTGCTGATGGCTGTGCCCAGCGTGATGGTGTTCCTCTCGCTGGTGATGAAGCCGGCGCTGGGGCGCACAGTGAACATGATCCTCGGTCTGCTGTATGCACTCATCATGGCCGTGTCGATGCCGGGCGCCTGGACGTTCTATCTGTTCCTTGGCGTCATCGAGATCATCCTCTCCTTGTTGATCGTCTGGTACGCATGGAAGTGGCCGCGCGTATCGGGGTAACGCGCGCCGCGGGTGTTGATGTCACTATCGTGACCATGGACGAATTCTCCATGCCCAGGACGCTCGGCAAAGGGCGTACCTATGTCTATCTGTTTCCGTGGCGGGAGCAGGATCTGCTGAAGATCGGCTACTCGCGGCAGCCGCTGGTGCGCCTGCGCGCCCTGCATCGACGATTCTTCGACGTGTTCGATCTGGATCGCGGCCGCCTGCTGGAAACCGGGCGTCTGGCGCAGGCGCGCAAGATCGAGCGCGACATCATCCTGCGGCATGCCGACCAGCGTTCGCCGCCGCCACTCGCCGTGCCGGATGCCGCCGCGGGCTATAGCGAATGGTTTCGCGGAGTTTGCCCGGAGGTGACCGCCGAGCTACACGAGGTGGCGGAACGCGAGGGGCTTGCGCTGCGCTCCCTGCGGGACTGGTTGCGGCAATGGTTCGACGGCCGCTCGGATGGCTTGTACGAGTGGTCGTTGCGCATGCTGGAGGCCATCGAGTATGAAATCTTCAATGTGCCCGTGGCGCTGCAGCACGGCGAGGCGGCACGTTCGTTGCGCTATGTGATGGATGCCTGCGAGGCGGTGGGGCTGCCGCTATCGGCGATTTTTCCCGATGCCGCCTTGGCGTGGCGCGCCTTGCAGTGAGTGCGCCTGTAGCGGGCTTGCGGCTACCAGCGAAGGCGTGCCCGTGCGCGGGCGGCGCATTCCCCCAGGTGAACGCCGGCCCAGGCCAGGCCGAATGCCACCGGCAGGGCGGCCAGTCTCAACACGGGAGGAAACAATCCGCTGCTGGCCAGCATCACGCAGGCCAGTACCAGCAGCAGGTCCGCGCCCAGCCGGCGACGGCGGCAGTCCGCGACCTTCCGCGTATAGATGGCCACGGCTTCGTCAAAGGCCGCCCGCTCGGCGATCGATGGTGTGCTCCGTTCACGCGTGGCCAACGTTCGCATTCGCGTTTCCCCTGCCAACGCCGGCGTGGCGTCTGGGGGCATGGTAGCCAGTGCGAAGGTGATGGCCGGATCAAGGAATCGTATGGATGGAGTTCAGCGCGATGCCCATGTCTCGTCGCGCCAACGGCGTCACTCCGGCTTGCGCGTGCGAAAGGCCAGGCTGATGCGCGGACCCACCGGATGGGCCTGCTTGGGGATGCCGTGGTCGTAATGCAGCTGGGTGTCCAAGCTCATCAGCAACAGGCTGCCGGGGGCAAGGTCCAGGTCCAGGCGTCGAGCGGCGGCGTGCTTCTTGTTGCGGATGTGCATGCGTCGCGTGGCGCCCAGTGAGATCAGGGCGATCGGGTGGCCTTCCTGCAGGTCGCCGAGCCGGTCGTTATGCATCGCCACGCTGTCATGTTCGTTGCGATAGAGGTTCAGGCCGATGCTGTTGAACCGTTCGCCGGTGAGTGCGCGGACACGCTCCAGTGCCACATCCAATGGCCATGGCAAGCCGGGGTCGGCAGCGGAGAAATGGGAGGTCAGGCGCGGCACGTCCAGTTCCCGCTCGTACATCATGCGGCGCTGCTGTCGCCAGATCGGGCTGTCGAGCAACCGCTCATGCCAGCGCGCGGCTTCCTGGGCGCCGATCACGTTTTCCTCGTACACGATCCGGCCGCTGGCATCGTCCAGCAGCACGAGAGGGCCTTGGGTGAATAGCGAAAGCTGGGACACGGGCTGAGCGGACGTCGAAAGAGCGATGCGTTCCCCAATATAGGGGCGCCCCGGATCAAATCGAGAGACACCGGACGCCAGGTTCCACCGTCACGCGACGCCCGTTCGTTCGCTGGCATGGGCCGGCGCCCTGAATGGGCGCCGGCCGCTTCCGCTGGTTTTGTTTCAGGGTGATGTTGGAGACGAGGCTGGCAGATGCAGGGCGGTGCGCAGTTCGGCGCGCGCTGCCTGGTAGTCCGGCTGCCAGTCGGTTTGTTGCAGCAGTTGCGCGCCGATGACCGTGCCGGCGAGTCGGCCGGCTTCCACGTCGCTTGGGAAGTGCGCACCCATGGTGATGCGGTGTTGCGCATACAGGTCGGCGCGGGCAAAGATCGCCGCGCGCCGCTCCGGCACCATGTTGGCCAACAGGATCGCCGTGGTGTAGCCGAAAGTGGCATGCCCGCTCGGATAGCTCCAGTCATCCGGCTTCTCCTTGGACAGCGGATGCACCTGGTCGGACGTCACCGAGGGGCGGGGGCGTCGCCAGTAAAGCTTGGCGTCCGCCGCCTCGGTCTTGTCGAGCTTGGCGACGCGCTCAAAGAACGCGGCGGTCTTCGGCAAGGTGGCAGGTTGTGCGGTCAGGCCGAGCGCATCCGCAAAGCGGAATACGGAGCGCTCGGTATCCGCTGTGGCGGCCGACTGTTCGTCGGCCGTCCGGGACTGCTGCGCCGCAAGCACTGCCTGCAGATCCTGGCTGGCCTCCGTCGTGCCTGCCGCCGGCGGTGGCGGCAGCAGGTTCGACAGTGCGATGAGGGCATGACTGGGCGTGCCGCCATCGGCCATCGCGGACTGGCTGGCCAGCAGTGCCAGCAACAAGAGGGCGGAGCGCTTCATCAGAACAGGTCCGCCGAGATCGTGAAGTTGAAGTTGCGCGCCGGAATGGTCCAGTACAGCGGCGTGTTGTCCGCCCCTGTGGTGCCTGCCAGGGCGTTGATGTGCGTGTTGTTGAACAGGTTGTTGAGCTGCACGCCGATCTTGAAGTCCTTCACGTCGGTGATGTGCGGATCGAACTTGTAGCTGGCGGCGAAATTGGTGATCGCGTAGCCGCCAATCGGCGTGTCATCTTCCGCGTTGGCCGTGTAGTAGGTCTTGCCGACGAACTTGTCGACCAGCGAGGCGTAGATGGCGCCGTTGCTGTAGGTGAAGCCCAGGGCGGCGGTCTTGTGGGGCGTGTTGGCGTTCCACTGGTTGTCGGTGGTCTGGATGGCGCGGTTGAGCGAGCCGTTAGCATAGACGCTGAAACCGGCGCCTAGCAGGTAGGTGCCCTCCAGTTCGATGCCTTTGTAGTGCACGCCGCCGCCGTTGTAGAACTCGGTGATGCCGCCGACCTTGTGGCTTTGCACGAAGTTGTTGAAGTCGATCTTGTACACGTCGCCGGACAACGTGAGGCGATCATTCGTCCAGGTGGTGCCGAGCTGGATGTTGGTGGTCTTTTCCGGGGCCACGGCGCTGTCGGAAACCGCCGGGTTGGGCACGTACAGCAGGTTGAGGTTGGGCGCGAGGTAACCCTTGGCCCACTGCGCGTACGCCGTCCAGCTGGAGGTGAAGGCGTAGTGGAAGGAGGCCGAGGGCAGGGTGGCGTTCCACTTCTTGGAATAGTCGAGCGGCGTCCCCGTCTTCTGGTTCACCGTGGCGCTCAGGTCGCGCTCGAAGTTGTTGTACTTCACGCCGCCGATGACATACGCGTTGTCGGTGATGTTCCACTGGTATTCGATGAACGGCTGGATGGTGATCAGCGTGTCGTTCATGCGGCGATCGACGGCGGCATCCTGCAAGGTGGCCGCGCCGGGGTTGTTGATCGGGTTGAGCTGGTTGAGCGTGTCGTCGAACTCATACAGCCAGCGGATATCGTCCTGGTGGTCGTACCACACGCCGGCACGCAGTTCGCCCGGCCCCAGTTCCTTGCCCACGCGGAAGATGTCGCCCCACGAGCGGTTCGTGTTGCGCATGTGCTGGCCTGGGACATTGTCGGTGCCATAGGCCGTGCCGTTCGGCGTTTCGCCGTTCGGGTCCAGGCCGTTGTAGCCGAAGTGGTTGTAGCCGTAGGTGTAGACCTTGTTGTCGAACGTCCAGCCGTCGAACGCCGAGTGCAGGCCGATATAGCCGAGATTGGTGTTGATCTCGTCCTTGTTGTAGGCGTAGTACGCCTGGCTGGTCGGGTCGTCGTTCAGACCATAGTTGTTGCCATACTGGGCGATCTGCGCCTTGGTCGCGCCGAACGGCACGTACTGGTGCAGGTTGTTCGCCATGGCGACGAAGGTCAGCGTGGTGTTCTCGCCCAGCGGCTGGATCAGCTTGGCGAACACGCTCTGGCGGCGCTGGCCGGCATAGGTGAGGTAACCATCCGACGTGCTGTTCTGCAGGTTGAGCACCGCGCTGGTGCCGCTGTTGGTGAATGCGCCGGTGTTGATGGTGGCGCCTTCCACGGCGGTGTCCCAGCTGCCGTAGCTGACGTAGGGGCTGATGCCGAACTGCTTCTGCGGGTTGATCGTGTCCACCGAAATGGTGCCGCCGAACGTGGCGTTGCCGAGCGTGCTGGCGGTGCCGGGGCCGCGATCCACCGTCACGGCATTGGTCTGCTGGTTGGTGAAGTACGAGGTGGAGTGGTGGGTGAAGTCGTTGGAGTCCATCCACGGGATGCCGTCGAACGTCACGTTGTACTGGCCATCCTGGAAGCCGCGGATGGAGACGACCGCCGCCTCCATCAGGCCGGAGCCATTCGGCGCGACGGTGTACACGCTCGGCGCGATGGACGCGATGTCGGTGTAGTCGCCGGTCGGCGGAACGTTTTCCTGGATGTAGGTGCGGCCGATGATCGATTGCGGCTGGGTGGCAACCATGGAGCCCTGCGAGGGCGCGATGTTGGTCACCGCGTCGGTGCCCGTCACTTGCACGGCATCCAGGCTCTTGGCCTGCTGCGGCGTGGCGCTGGTATCCGTGGCGGCATTGTCGCCCGCCCAGGCAGGCGCCGCGATGGCAGCGGTAAGGCAGAGAGCAAGCGTGGTGCGAGCGAGCGCGATGGGCGCTGAAAGTTGCCGTGTCATGAGATGCCCGTTTGATTATCAGAAAGGTGTCAAAGCGGGGCGACACCGTAGGGCGGGCATATGACAGGTTGACAACAAAATGATTATTCGAAAATCGCGATAATAATCGCATTTAGTTACGCTAAGACGATTATAAGTTTTGTTAAGACAATTAATAAGCTAAATATAAGCCTTATCGTTTTCAGGGTGGCTCAATGAGCGTGCCGAAAAGACAGGGCGCGTTGTCTCGACGCGATATTCGCGGCTAGAGGGTATCGATGGTGCGGCCGGCGCGATGGCGATCGCGCCACGGAAGACGCCCGCTGTTACTCGATGCTGCAGGTGTTCTGTCGGGGCGGCAGGTAGGCGGCGCGGCAGGGAATGCGGAGCTGCCATTCCGTGCCCTGCGGGCGGCGTTGCCGGAGCGTGAGCGTGGCGCCGAGCCGTGCCGCGCGTTCGCGCATGCCGACCACGCCCCAGTGGCCCGCCTTGGCTGCCGATTCGAGTATGCCGTCGCCGATGCCGCTGCCGTCGTCGGCAATGCTTATGTGCAAGGCGCGCTTCTGGTAATCCACCTGCACGTCCACATGGTCTGCCCGCGCATGCAGGAAGGCATTGCGTATCGCCTCGCGGACGATGTCCACGATCTCGTCGCGCGCACTGGCCAGTATCAGCCGCGGTTTTCCGTCCGTGGTCATGCGGAAGGCCGTGGGCGCATGGATGGATGCCAGATCCTCGCCGACGGCGAGGATCGACTGCACCAGTTCGTTCTGTCGGGACGCTTCGCCGCGCAGCGCGATGATCTTGTCGCGACCTTCGATCACCATGTTCCTGGCCTGCTGAATGGCAGCGTGCAGGGCTTCGTCGTGCGCCTGGCTCCTGTTCGGGCCGGCCATCAGTGCCTGCAGTCGCAGCAATAGCCCTTGCACGCCCTGAAGCAGGGTGTCGTGGATTTCCCGGGCGATGCGCTCGCGCTCATTCATGCGCTCCGTCAGCTGGAGGTGTACCCGGTCGGCGGCAAGTCTCGTGCGCCAGACGAAGAAACTGGCGGCGAGGGCGACGATGCCGAGCAGGCACAGCGCGTAGAACCACGCGGACTGGTAGAACCACGGGGCGATGGTGAGGCGGGTCTCGGCGCCCTGCATGTTCCACACGCCATCGTCATTGGCGGCGATGACGCGAAACTCGTAGGTTCCAGGGCCCAGGTTGGCGTAGAACGCATCGCGCCGGATGCCGGCGTCCTGCCAGCCGGCATCCGCGCCGTCGAGGCGGTAGCGGAAGCGCACGCGGTCGGGAATGGCCAGGCTGGCCGCGCTGTATCGCACCTGCAGGTTGGTCGTGCCCTTGGGCAAGTGGATGCGGCTGTCTGCCGGGTAGTGCTTGCCATTGGCGATGATGTCGACGATGGCCACCGGCGGCGGCAGGGGGTTTCTGCTCAGCGCATCCGGCTCGATCCATGCCGGGCCCTGGTTGGTCAGGAACCACAGGCGGTGTCGGCCGTCGACCAGGGTGGTCGGCAACATCGCCGCCTGCTTGGCGATGCCGGGCAAGCCGTCGCGGTAATCGAACAGGCGGTATGCGGGGCGGTGGTTGGGCTGTGCAAAGCTTTCTGCTGCTTCGTCGGCGTCAATATGCACCACGCCCTTGCCGGTGTTGAGCCACAGATCGCCGCCGGGCGTGCGCTCGATGCCGGTGACGCCGATGAAGGCGTCGTCATCGGCAACGTCCAGTGAGGTGATCCGCCCATGCGCTGCGCGCGCCAACCCTTGTTCGCCACCCATCAGCACCTCGTCCCCGCGTGCGCGGATGGCGGTGATGGTGCCTATGTGCAGTCCGTCCGCTTCGGTGAACAGCCGCGCGCCCTTGTCGTCGAGCCGCACCAGTCGATTACCGGTATAGCCAATCCAGAGCCCGCCCCTTTCGTCGCTGCCCAGGGAGGCGGGCGTGTCATCGGCGACGGACGGCACGGGCATCACGCGCAACCACCGGCCCTCGTGCAGGTGGTAGAGGCCGCGCTCGGCAAGGGCCAGCCAGGGTTCGCCCTTGCTGTCGATGGCGAAGGCATTGGCACGGGTAAGGTCGGGCGAGACGGGCCAGTCATTCGCGCTCAGTACGCCATCGTGCAGCCGGAAAAACCGGTTCCGGCCGACCAGCCACAGGTCACCGGCGCGATCGAACTGCATGTCGATCACGTCGTTCAGGTCGCGGCGTACCACCTTGCCGGTCTCACCATCGAAACGGAACAGCGTGCCGCCATTGGCGATCCAGACGGCGCCACTGGCGTCTCTTGTCATGGCGTAGTTCGCCGCCGCGCCGGGCAGCACGAAGTCGGGTGTCTGGAAGCTGTTGCGATGGAAGCTGGCCAGTCCCATGTTGGTGCCCGCCCACACGGTTCCTTCCATGTCTTCCAGCAGCGGCACGGCACGCTCGGAAACCAGTCCGCTGGTGCGGCCGATGGATTCCGAGAAGTCCGCGGCGCGCAGCGATCGTCCGCTGGCCAACGGGTCCACCGCGTTCACGCGATAAATGCCGCCCTTGTCCACGCGAGTCGCCCACAGGTTGCCGTAGCGATCGAACAGCAGGCGGTTGGCCCAGCTGAAATCGGTGTCGTCGGGCGATTCGGCGGGTGAGCTCTCGGGATGGTCGGCGGTGAGGCCGGGCAGGGCGCGCGTGCCATGCAGATGGTCGGACAGCCACAGCGTGCCGTTGTTGGCCTGCGCCACGATGGCGTACTTGGCCACCGCCTGGTCAGTGCGCTGGAAGCGGTGTTCGCCTGGCTTGAGGAACACCAGCGACTCCCCGGTGGTGACCCAGAGCGTGCCGTCACGCGTGACCAGCAGCCAGTCCGCGCGCGCCGTGGGGTAATTCCAGTCGGCGCCCACGACCTGCCACTGTGTGCCGTCGAAGCGTGCGAGACCGCCTTCGGTGGCGGCCCACAGCGATCCATCGCCGGTTCGTGCAAAGGCCAGCACCATGCCGCGCGGGAAGCCCTGTTCGGTGGCGTAGTGGTGCAGGTGGCCGTTGCGGACGACGCTGGCGCCGCCGTAATAGAAGCCGATCCACAGCGCACCGTCTTCCTGCATGCCCAGGGCCGTGATGTCGTTGGACGGCAGGCGTTCGCCGGCTGCGGGCTGGAAGCGTTCAAAGCGGAAGCCGTCGAAGCGGTAGAGCCCGCTGCCGGTTCCCAGCCAGAGATAACCGTCCTTGCCTTGGGCCATGGTCCAGATGTCGGCGGGCGTGCCGGCTTCGGTCGTCCACAGCCGGCGACGGAAACCGGGCGATTCGTCGGCGTGGCTGGCGGTCATGCACGCCAGCAACACGGCGACGATCAGTGGCAGCGTGTGGCGACCGGCACGGGCCAGCCATCCGGGCATCGACATAGGGTTTCCGTGGAAAAGTGTGCGCGGCATGATGCATGCCGACGGGAGGCAGCATATCGTTCCGTGTGCCCTGGCCATAGGTGCCGCGGCGCGAACACAGAATCACCCGAATGGGCATTGATCACCCGCAGGCGGGACGGGATAGTGCCACGGCATGCCGGGCGACTCCCCGCCTCCGTCCGCGCAGGGAAGGCAGCCATGTATCGAAGGTCCACATCGTGACAGCCGATGCCGAGCGCATCCGGGTTCTCATTGCGGATGATCATCCGATCATGCGCGACGGCATTGTTGCTGCGATCGGCAGTGCGCCGGACATGGCCGTGGTCGGCCAGGCGGCGGATGGCGCCGAGGCCATCGTGCGCTACCGCGAGCTGCGCCCCGATGTGGCCCTGATCGATCTGCAGATGCCCGGTGTCGACGGCCTGCAGGCCATTTCGACACTGGGCGGCGAGTTTCCGCAGGCCCGCATCATCGTGGTCACCTCCTACCCGGGCGACGCACGGGTCAAGCGTGCGCTCACGTTCGGTGCGAGTGCCTACCTGCTGAAGACCGCCACGCGCGACGAGATCCTTGCCGCCATCCGCTCCGTCATGAAAGGCCGTCGCGTGGTGGCGACCGAGGTGGCGGGCGAGATCGCCTCGCATGCCTGGTCTGAAATGCTGAGCGACCGCGAGTTGAGCGTGCTGCGCCTGGTGGCCACCGGCCACACCAACAAGCGCATCGCCGATCTTCTTTGCGTATCCGAAGACACGGTCAAGGCGCGCCTGAAAAACATCATGACCAAGCTCGGCGCGCTCGATCGCACGCACGCCGTCACGCTGGCTCGCAATCGCGGCTTCTTCGACGGCTGACCCGGCGCGTCATGGCGGTGTAACGCTCCGGTTACATCAGCCTGACGCAAGGCGGGCGTGCGCGTTTGGCAGACGTGAGCTTCACGTCATTTACCTGATCGGGTAGGCAAGATTGCCGTGATCGGGGGTACGTCTCCACGGCGTGACAGTCAAGAATGACGAAGGACAGCGGCCATCGCCGTTGCCCATGAATGACTTCGTTTTCATGTCTTGACCGCATCGCACGCCGGTACGCGCGAGGGCATTCCCCGTCGCGTGTTTTGCATCCGGCCTGTGCACCAGGAGAGTCCGTATGTCGAGCAAAGACCCTCAGGCGGACATGGATCCCGCCCGGCGCGCCTTTCTTGGAGGCGTCGCCGCCGCATCTGCCGCCTTGGTCCTGCCCATGGCAGGCCTTTCCACGTCATCACCGGCCGTCGCAGCGACGGCCCCCGCGCACCCCAGCAAGGAAAAAACAGCATGAGCTCGATCACCACCCGAGATGGCACCGAGATCTATTACAGGGATTGGGGCCAAGGGCAGCCCGTCGTGTTTTCGCACGGCTGGCCGCTGAGCGCCGATGCGTGGGACGCGCAGATGTTCTTCCTGAGTTCGCATGGCTACCGCACCATTGCCCATGACCGCCGCGGCCACGGCCGTTCGGGCCAGCCGTGGCACGGCAACGACATGGATACCTATGCCGACGACCTTGCCACCCTGATCGAAAAGCTGGACCTGAAGAACATCGTGCTGGTGGGCCACTCCACCGGCGGTGGCGAAGTGGCGCATTACATCGGTCGTCATGGCAATGCCCGTGTCGCCAAGGCAGTGCTGGTCGGCGCCGTGCCGCCGATCATGCTGAAGACGGCCAACAATCCCGGCGGCCTTCCCATGGAAGTGTTCGACGACATCCGTGCCAAGACGCTGGCCGACCGCTCGCAGTTCTTCAAGGACTTGTCCGGCCCGTTCTTCGGCGCGAACCATCCCAACTCCAAGGCCACGCAGGGCATGCGTGACTCGTTCTGGGCGCAGGGCATGATGGGCGGCCTCAAGGGGCAGTACGACTGCATCAAGCAGTTCTCCGAGGTCGACTACACCGACGACCTGAAGAAGATCGAGGTGCCCACGCTGGTGATCCACGGCGACGACGACCAGATCGTGCCGATCGACGACTCCGGTCGCCTGACGGCCAAGATCGTCAAGCACGCCACGCTGAAGGTTTATCCGGGCGCGCCGCACGGCCTGGCAGCAACCCATGCAGAGCAGCTCAACAAGGACTTGCTCGAGTTCATCCGTTCCTGATCCAACCCGGACGCGCCGCCGGCTTCGGCCTGCGGCGCGCTCCCTCTCGCACCATGGAGAACGCTCATGTCCATCACCGCTACGCCGACCCCCGCCAAAACGCTGCTCACCCCGAAGGATCACGCCCTGATCCTGATCGACTTCCAGTCGCAGATGGCGTTTGCCACGCATTCGATCGATGCCATCACCCTGCGCAACAACGCCGCGCTCATCGCGAATGCGGCGGCCAGCTTCAAGGTGCCCACCATCCTCACCACGGTGGCCGAGAAAAGCTTCTCCGGCCCGATGTTCAATGAGATTACCGACCCATTCCCGGGGCAGGCGCTGCTGGATCGCACGTCGATGAATACGTGGGAGGACGCCGCCGTGATCAAGCGCGTCAACGAGATCGGCAAGAGCCGTCTGGTGTTCGCCGGCCTGTGGACTTCGGTGTGCATCGTCGGGCCGACGCTGTCGGCGCTGGACCAGGGTTTCGAGGTCTATGCGATCGCCGATGCCTGCGGTGACGTGTCGACCGAGGCACACAACCGCGCCATGGAGCGCATGATCCAGGCGGGCGTGCGCCCGATGACCTCCGTGCAGTACCTGCTGGAGCTCCAGCGCGACTGGGCGCGCACCGAGAGCTATGACAGTACCACCGGCATCGCGAGGCGCTTCGGCGGTTCGTATGGCCTGGGCATCACCTATGCCAAGACCATGTTCGGTGCGCACGAAGGCTGATCGCTGACGCTGTTCTGGAGCAAGGCCATGAAAATCTATGTCATTTCGCTTGCCGCCGGCATACTGGTCGGCGTCATCTATGGCCTGTTGCAGGTTCGCTCGCCGGCGCCGCCCCTGGTGGCGCTGGTTGGCCTGCTGGGCATCCTCTGTGGTGAGCAGCTGCCTCCGCTGGTGAGGAACGTGCTGCATCGCGAGGCGACACCCACGGTTTGGCTGCGTGAGCAGGTCAAGCCGCACATGTGCGGTGAGCTGCCCGGTGCGCAGGTCGCCGCCAGCAAGAGCGAAGCCAAGGAGCCGCAGTCATGACGCCCGTTACCCAGGCACCCGAACTGATTCTTCATGGCGGGCGCATCACTACGCTCGATCGTGCGCAGCCCGAGGCAGAAGCGGTGGCGATGGCCGATGGTCGCTTCGTGGCCGTGGGACGCGACGCCGATGTCATGCCGCTGGCCGGCCCGCGCACCCGCGTGATCGATCTAAAAGGGCAGCGTGTGCTGCCTGGTCTGATCGACAACCACCTGCACATTATTCGTGGCGGCCTCAACTACAACCTGGAGCTGCGCTGGGATGGCGTGCGCTCGCTGGCCGACGCCATGGCCATGCTCAAACAACAGGTGGCGATCACGCCTGCGCCGCAATGGGTGCGTGTAGTGGGTGGCTTCACCGAGCACCAATTCGCCGAGAAGCGCCTGCCGACCATCGAGGAACTCAACGCGGTGGCGCCGGATACGCCGGTATTCCTGCTGCACCTGTACGACCGAGCCATCCTCAATGGCGCGGCGCTGCGCGCGGTGGGCTACACCAAGGACACGGCCGAGCCGCCGGGCGGACAGATCGTGCGCGACGGCGCGGGCAACCCCACGGGTTTGCTGCTGGCCAAGCCGAATGCCGCCATCCTTTACGCCACGCTGGCGAAGGGGCCGAAGTTGCCGGTGGAGTATCAGCTCAATTCCACGCGCCACTTCATGCGCGAGCTCAATCGTCTCGGCGTGACGGGTGCCATCGATGCCGGCGGCGGCTTCCAGAACTATCCCGAGGATTACGCCGTCATCGAGCAGCTGGCGGCGGACAACCAGCTGACCATTCGCCTTGCCTACAACCTGTTCACGCAGAAGCCGAAACAGGAGAAGGACGACTTTCTCAACTGGACGCGCACCTCCAAGTACAAGCAGGGCGACGACTATTTCCGCCACAACGGCGCCGGCGAGATGCTGGTGTTCTCCGCGGCGGACTTTGAGGACTTCCGGCAGCCACGTCCCGACATGTCGCCGCAGATGGAGGGCGACCTGGAAGAGGTGGTGCGCATCCTGGCGGAGAATCGCTGGCCGTGGCGCATGCATGCCACCTACGATGAAACCATCAGCCGCGCGCTGGATGTGTTCGAGAAGGTCAATCGCGACATTCCGCTGCAGGGCCTGAACTGGTTCTTCGATCACGCCGAAACCATTTCGGAGCGCTCCATCGACCGTATCGCCGCCCTGGGTGGTGGCGTGGCGGTGCAGCACCGCATGGCCTACCAGGGCGAGTATTTCGTCGAGCGCTACGGTGCTGCCGCCGCACAGGCCACGCCGCCGGTGAAGCGCATGCTGGAAAAAGGCCTGCGCACCTCGGCCGGTACCGACGCCACCCGCGTGGCGTCCTACAACCCGTGGGTGTCGCTGTCCTGGCTGGTGACGGGCAAGACCGTGGGCGGTCTGTCGATGTATCCGCGCAGCAACTGCCTCGACCGCGACACGGCGCTGCGCATGTGGACCGAGCATGTCACCTGGTTCTCCAACGAAGAGGGCAAGAAGGGTCAGATCAAGACGGGCCAGCTGGCCGACCTGATCGTGCCCGATCGTGATTTCTTCGCCTGTCCGGAAGCGGATATCGCCGATACCACCTCGCTGCTCACCATCGTGGGTGGGCGCGTGGTCTACGGCAGTGGTGGTTTCAGCCAGTACGAAGACGTGACCGTGCCACCGGCCATGCCCGAATGGTCGCCGGTGCGCGCCTATGGCGGCTACGGCGCGTGGGCGCAGCAGCGGCAGGCATCGCCCGTGGCGGAGCGCGTGGCGTGTGGCTGCGGTCATGCCTGCGGCGTGCACGGACACGAGCACGCGACGGCCTGGTCGAGCCGCTTGCCCGTGTCCGATCTCAAGTCGTTCTGGGGCGCGCTGGGTTGCGCGTGCTGGGCGGTCTAGGAGCACGCCATGGCATCGCAGCCTACACCCTCGCTTCCAACCCGGCCGCGCTGGGCGCGGCCGTTCGCCACGCCAGTCGTGCACTGGATCGCGTTGCTGGGTCTGTGTGCGGCCTATCTGCAGGGCGGCATCCAGAAAGCGCTGGATTTCAGCGGTGCTGTCGCCGAATCGGCGCATTTCGGTCTTCAGCCTGCGGGGCCAATGACCCTGGCGGTGATCGTGCTGGAGCTGGGTGCGTCGCTGGCGATCCTCACCGGGCGCTGTCGCTGGCTGGGCGCCCTGGCGTTGGCCGCATTCACGCTCGCTGCCACGTTTCTCGCCAATCGCTTCTGGTCGGTGCCAGTCGCCGAGCGCTTCGTCACCGCTAATGCGTTTTTTGAACATCTGGGACTGGTAGGCGGTTTCCTGCTGGTGGCCTGGCAGGATCTGCGCGAAAAGCAGGCCATCTGACCGGACCGACACCTCTATGACATCCACAGGGAGACATTCCATGCGCACATACTCAGGGCTATGGGCACTGGCCCTCGGGCTGGTTCTTGCCGGTGCCACCGCGTCGCCGGTCGTCGCGAAAGAGGCGCCTTCACCGATGGTGGCGGTGGGCCCGCAATACGACACCACCCACGTCTACGTGGCGCCCGCCGATGTCGATCGCTTCATCGCCAGTTTCCTCGGCACGTTCGGTGGCCAGAGCACGAAGCAGGCCATTGCGACCGTCACGCCGACGCCGAGCAGCACCAGCACGCAGCTCCTGCAGACACCGGTGGGCACGGTGTCGCTGTTCGGTTTCCGCACGCCGGTGCCGCATCCCTTCGGCAGCGAGCGTACCGGCTACCTGGTGACGGATCTGGACGTGGCGATCAAGGCGGCCCGCGCTACCGGCGCCGACGTCATCGTGCAGCCGTTCCCCGACCCCATCGGCCGCGACGCCGTGATCCAGTGGCCCGGTGGCGTGAACATGCAGTTGTACTGGCACACCACGGCGCCGAACTATGCCGCGTTCCAGACCGTTCCCGAGAATCGCGTGTACGTGTCGCCCGAACGCGCCGAGGCCTTCGCGAAAAGCTTCGCCGCGTTCTCGCATGGCAAGGTGGTTTCCGACGAGGCGAAGGCGCCTGGCGTGGAAATCGGCCGCCCCGGCGACACGTATCGCCGCATCCGCATCGAGTCCAGCTTTGGCAAACTGACCGTGTTCGTGACGGACGGCCATCTGCCGTACCCCTATGGACACGAGATGACCGGCTACGAAGTGAGCAGCCTGGCCGATACGCTGGCCAAGGCGAAGGATCATGGCGCGAAGGTGTTGGTGGAGCCGTTCACCAGTGAAGGGCGTGAGTCGGCGGTGGTGGAGTTCCCGGGCGGATACGTCGCGGAGATCCACGCCAGCGCGGCTCACTGATTGGTCATGCGAAGGCGAGGGATGCTTCGCCTTTCCCTCGGCCCGGCGTGGGGACGGAGGGCAGTGGGCCGGGCTGCCGCGACCGGTGCGTTCGCTGCCCTGGTAGCGAGTGCCGCGCCCCTGCACGCACAGGAGGTGTCGGCGGATTCCACCCAGGCCACGCCAGTGCAGGATGCTTCCGTGCGTCCCGTCGTGAGCAGCAATCGATGGCAGGAGGACTGGTCGGTGCTCGCCGACCCCTCTTTGCGCACGCAGTGGGGTGATGCGCTCAAGTACATCCCGCTGAGCGCGGACGATCAGGGCACCTATCTCTCGCTGGGCGTGAATCTGCGCGAGCGTGTGGAAATGTCGGACGCCGCGGCCTTCGGTATCGGGCGCAACCCGAATGACACCTATCTGCTGCAACGCTTCCAGCTGCATGCCGACCTGCGTTTCGCCACGTATTGGCAGGCCTTCGTGCAATTCGAGGATGCGCGCACGGTGGGCAAGCAGGTGATCGGCGGCGCCGACCGCAACCCGTGGGACCTGCGGCTGGCCTTCCTGGCTTATGTGCGCAAGTTCGGTGACGACACGTTCAAGGTGCGCGTCGGTCGCCAGGATTTCGCGTTCGACCTGCAGCGTTTCGTGTCGCTGCGCGACGGTCCCAACGTGCGGCAGTCGTTCGATGCGGCATGGGTGGATTGGGAAACGGGAAAGTGGCGCTTCATCGCCTTCATCAGCCAGCCCGTGCAGTATTCGGCCCTTCATCCGTTCGACGATACGTCCAATCACCATTTCCGCTTCGACACGCTGCGTGTCGAGCGCCTGGTCTGGGGCAGGAACGAACTTTCGGCGTACTACTCCCGCTACGTCCGTGACGATGCCCGCTACCTGGATGCCACGGGCAACGAGCATCGCGACGTCTACGACGTGCGTTTCGCCGGCAACCGCGCGGGCATCGACTGGGATGTGGAGGGTATGCTCCAGCGCGGCCACGTGGGCGGCAAGGACATCGATGCCTGGGGTTCCGGCGCACGCGCGGGCTACACGCTGGACCTGCGATGGCAGCCGCGCGTGGGGCTGCAGGTGGATGCCGCGTCCGGCGATCGCCACCCCGGCGACCACACGCTGGATACGTTCAATCCGCTGTTCCCGAACGGCTACTACTTCACCCTGGCCGGTTTCACGGGCTACACCAACCTCATCCACGTCAAGCCGAGCCTGACGCTGAAGCCATGGTCGAAACTTACCCTGATGACCGCCGTAGGGTTCCAGTGGCGGCAGACGACGGCGGACGCGGTGTACGTGCAACCGAACATCCCGTTGCCCGGCACGGCGGGCAGGGGAGGGAGCTGGACGGGCGTGTATGGGCAGGTGCGTGCGGATGTTGTCTTCAACGCCAACTTCACCGGCGCGGTGGAGGCTGTGCACTATGACGCGGGGCGCGCCATACGCATGGCGGGCGGGCGCGACGGCGACTACGTCGGCGTCGAAGGGAAGTTCATGTGGTGAAACCACTCGCAGCCGGGCGAAATCCGGAGGGAATCTGTACGCATGACTGAGAAGCCCTGGTTGCCAACCATCCTCAGTGTGATGGCCGGCTATGTCGACACGGCGGGTTTCCTCGCGTTGCATGGCTTGTTCACCGCGCATGTCACGGGCAACTTCGTGACGATCGGCGCGGCGCTGGTGTCGGGCACGTCCGGCGTCATCGCCAAGCTGCTCGCGCTGCCCGTGTTCTGTCTGTTCGTGATCGGCTCGCGACTGCTGCGATATCGCCTGATGGACCGGGGGCTGAGCGTGGTGCGCTCGCTGCTGGCGATCAAGCTGGCGTTGCTGGTGGCGGCAATGATCCTGGCCTTGCGCTACGGGCCGTTCCCGCACGTGGACAGCTGGTCATCGACGCTGACGGGCATGATCCTGGTGGGCGCCATGGCCATTCAGAACGCGCTGCATCGCGTGCACCTGGGCAGCTCACCGCCGTCCACGCTGATGACCGGCACCACCACGCAGATGATGCTGGATATCGGCGATCGGCTGTGTGGCGCACCCAGTGACCAGCGGGAGGTGATCAACAGCCGGCTGAAGAAGATGGGCGTGGCCGTGCTCGCATTCGCGGTGGGCTGCGCGGGTGGCGCGCTGTGTTATGCCTTCGGTGGCATGTGGTGCTTTGTGGTGCCGCCGGTGTTGGCGACGGCAGCCTTGTTGCGCCATGGTGACGCGACAGCGTAACCGTCGCGGTTCACCGTCGGCGCGAACGCCTCAAGGCTCGGGAACGCGGAAGCGTGCATCCAGTCCGGACCGCACGGAGGCCATGAATACGCGGCCCTGCATGGATACCCCCACATGACGGGGGCTCCATGTCTGGCGCGTGGTCGCCCCGCAACGGAGCGACCGCCTGAACGAGGTCGTGCGCCACGAGGCGTTCGGCGACGATTTTCGGGATCTCCCTCACGCGGCCGTCATCCAGTCAGAAGAGGTGGCAGAGGTCTTCCTGTCTCAGCTCGTGGGCTTTCGTCATCTGGCATGGCTCGGCAAGACAATGCTCCGAGCATACTTGCGCAGGCCTCCGGTACCTGTAACGCCGCCTGACTTGGTTGGCTGTGCTTACGATGTCTCAGGCATTTGCGATCGCCGTGACTGGTTCATGTGACGGATGAGGCGGTAGCGGGGAACGCACCCGCATTGGCCGCAAAGGCCAGCGCGTCTTCCAGACGGTCGTCACCCCAGAACATCTCGGCTGAGCGTGACGCGGGTCTACAAGCGTATACCAAGGATCGTGTGGTCGTTTTTCTGGTGACTCGTGGAGTCGTCGACAAGATCCCTCATGCTCCAACCTCGTCATTCCGGCGCAGGCCGGAATCCAGTGGCCGCGGGGATGGTTGTCGCGTTGCGGCTACAGCTTTTGGGGACTATCGCGACCACCGAGTGCTTCCGCAACTGGATGACCAGCCTCTCCGGCCTGCGCCGGAATGACGGAGTTGAGGCGTTGCGGTGTTCTGTCAGCGGCGCCTACTCAGGCTCGCTGGATAACGGCTTGTCGCGAGCTGCCAGCCAGGCGGCGTAGTCCTCGGGTGTATCGATGTCGCGGAAGGCGGAGGGCAGGTCGAAACCATCGACGTGCGACGCATGCCTGTCCAGCAAAGCGCGTGCGCCGTCGGGGCCGCTCATGGCGATGAGTTCATCGGCATAGGAGAGTGGAAAGATGCACGGCGGGCCAAGGTTGCCCTGATGCCGGCAGGCCAGGATGCGGTCCGCGAATGGCGCATGCGCCGCCAGCATGCGTTCCAGTTCATCGACGCTGATCGCCGGCTGGTCGGCCAGCAGCACCATGAGTGATTGCATTGCCACGGGCTGATCGATCAGTGCTTTCGTGCCGGTGGACAACGAGCTGCCCATGCCGCTCGCCCACCCGGCGTTGGTCACGACATGGACGTCAAGGTCAGCGAGGCATTCGATGACCCGCGCGCTTTCAGCGCCCACCACGACGACGACCGGATAGAGGCCCGCCGCCAGGGCGTTTCTCGCGATGCGGCGGACCATCGGCTCGCCATCGATGGCGATCACCTGCTTGAGGGCGCCATAACGGCTGGCGTTGCCCGCTGCGAGGATGACGGCGCCGGTGCCGCTGCGTGGCGAGGTCATGGATGTATGGGTGATTGCGAGTGGGCGAGCGGCCCGCCAAGCCGTCCGTTGCGCAAGGCGAGGATCTCGGCGGCAATCGCGAGTGCGATTTCCTGGGGCGTCTCCGAGCCGATGTCCAGTCCGGCAGGCACGTGCAGCCGGTCGTCTTCCGGGAAGATGGCGCGTATCTGCCCCGCGCGCTGACGGGAGCCGATCACGCCGATATAGCGCACCGGGGTTGCCATCAGTGAGGTCGCGTAAGCAAGGTCGCGCTCCAGGCGATGCGTCATCACCACGGCCGAGGTCTGGTGATCGAACGCCACAGTGGAGGTGAGTGAATGCGGCAGTGCCACGACGTGCCGCGCTCCGGCGGGAGTCTGCTTGTCCGGTTCGCTGGTGCTGACCAGGGTCGTATCCCATCCGAGCTGGAGGGACAGGGCGGCAAGCATGTCCGCGCCGATGCCGTCGCCAATGATGACGAGCGCGTGTGGCGGGTGCAGGGATTCCAGCAGGGCATCGTAACGATGACCCTCATGCGCCACATGCGTAGCCATGGCGGACGAAGAGGAGGGTGACTGCGAGGCCATGCCCGCAAGAACTTGCATGCGGAGCGATGGATCCCCGATGTTCGTCCACAGGCTGTCGTTGCCGCGAATCAGGCGATACGGGCGCGGTGCCAGCGCGCGGCCGGCGACAGCGAAAAGCGAGGCCATGACGCCAGGCACGCGCTGCGTCCGCAGTGACTCGATGGCGTCAAGGAACTGCACGTCGTCGGGATGCCGCCACGGTTCGATGAGCACCTCGAGTTCGCCGCCGCAGCCGGTTTCGATCATGACGTCGTAGTTGCTGTCGCGCCCATACGCGACCACGACGGGTTCGCCGGTCTCCATGGCGTGCTGCGCGCGCAGCACGATATCCCGCTGCGGGCAGCCGCCCGACAGTTCGCACACCAGTCGTCCATCGCGATGCACCAGCATGCTTGCGCCAGCGCGGCGAAAGGTGGAGCCCTGCGTGCGGGTGATGGTGACCAGCGCCGCTTCGCCGGTGTCGCCGCGAAGGTCCAGCCTGCGGGCGGCGTGGTAGAGCGGCTCGAATTCCTGGGCGACGTTCATGGGCTGCAGTCAGCAATGGTTGGCGTCGATGTTCCGTCAAGCCCGGGGATGGGCGCCAGTGGGGGTCGCTTGCACCATGAAAGTGTCTTCACTTGTCTTTTCGTTGGCCGGGAGGAATATTTCAGGGGTTCATGACGGTGCTGCGATGCGGCCATGGTCCGTGGCGCTTCCTGCAACGAGTTGCCAGTGCGTACTGGTCTGCCGGGGAGATTCCGATGATCGTGCTTTCCATCAACGGCCAGGATGCCCAGGTCGATGCGCCCGACGACATGCCGTTGCTGTGGGTGCTGCGTGACATCGTTGGCCTGAATGGCACCAAGTTCGGATGCGGCATGGCGCAGTGCGGCGCATGCACGGTGCATCTGGACGGCCAGCCGGTGCGATCCTGCGTACTGCCCGTGGCTGGCGCGGTCGGCAAGAAGATCACCACCATCGAAGGCCTGAGCGCCACCGAGCTGGGCAAGCGCGTGCAGCAGGCCTGGCTGGGCATCGAAGTGGCGCAGTGCGGCTATTGCCAGACCGGGCAGATCATGTCGGCCGCCGCGTTGCTGGCGCAGAAGCCGTCGCCGACCGACGAAGACATCGATGCGGCCATGTCCGGCAATCTTTGTCGTTGCGGCACCTATGTGCGCATCCGCGCGGCGATCAAGCAGGCGGCTACGGGCCAGATCACCGTGCCGCAGACCGTTGCCTGAGCTGCCGCTGTTTCGTCCCCTGCCGACTGCCGAGAGTTCGCCATGATGCTTCGTGTTGATCCTGCCCAGGACGAGATCGAACCGCAGAACCCCGCGCGTCGCGAGTTGATCAAGCGAGGCGGGCTGGTGGTGGCCTTCATGTGGCTGGGTGGCGCCAGCCGCGTCTGGGGCTTTGCCGAGGGCACGCGCCTGGAGGCGGGCCATCCGCGATTCGAGCCTAACGCGTTTGTACGCGTGGGCAGCGATGGCAGCGTGCAACTGGTGATGCCCTGCGTGGAGATGGGGCAGGGGTCGTATACGGGGCAGGCGACACTGCTGGCCGAGGAGCTTGATGTCGGGCTCGACCAGGTCACCGTCGAACATGCCCCGGCCAATCGCAAGCTTTACGCCAACACCCTGCTGGGCGACCAGGCCACGGGCGGGTCCACCACCATCCGCTTCTGCTGGACGAGTCTGCGCGATGCCGGTGCCGTGGCGCGTTACATGCTGGTGTCGGCGGCGGCACAGCGCTGGAAGGTGGATCCCTCGCAATGCACCGTGGTACGCGGCGTGGTGACCCATACCGCCAGCGGACGCACCCTGCGCTATGGCGAGCTCGCCGACGAGGCGGCGAAAGTGGCTCCACCGGCCAAGCCCATGCCGAAGGACCCCAAGGACTTCCAGCTGATCGGCAAGCCGATGCGCCGCGTGGACACGCCAGGGAAGGTGGATGGCAGCTTGCCGTTCGGCCTCGATATCCGCGTGCCGGGCATGAAGGTGGCGACCGTGAAGGCGTGCCCGACCTTCGGGGGCACACTGGCCTCGGTGGACGATACGCGCGCCCGCGCGGTGCCCGGCGTGCTCAAGGTGGTGAAGCTGGACAATGCTGTCGCCGTCATCGGCGAGCACTTCTGGGCGGCCAAAAAAGGCTTGGAGGCGCTGGATATCCAATGGAATCGCGGTGCCGGCGCCGACTTCACCACCGAACAGCTGTTCAAGGACATGGCCGATGCGTCCGAGCACGGCAAGCCCATCGTCGCGCGTGAAGTCGGCCAGGTGGACAAGGTCCAGGGCAAGGTGGTTTCGGCAACCTATCAGTTGCCCCTGCTGGCGCACGCCACCATGGAGCCGATCAACACCACCGTGCATGTGCGACCGGACGGCTGCGACATCTGGGTCGGTACGCAGGTGCCGGCGCGCTGCGTTGATGTGGCCATGCGCGTGACGGGTCTGCCGGCCGAGCGCATCCAGGTGCACAACCAGTACCTGGGTGGCGGCTTCGGCAGGCGCCTGTTCGAGGATTCCGTCGGGCAGGCCGTGGGCATTGCGCGGCAGGTGGATTATCCCGTCAAGGTGGTCTGGACCCGCGAGGAAGACATCGCGCAGGACCGTTACCGCCCGGCGTACTACGACCGCATTTCCGCCACGCTCGATGACCAGGGCAGGCCGCAGGCGTGGACCGATCGCACCACCGGCGCTTCGGTCATGGCGACGTTCGCGCCGGAGGCCATGGGCAAGAACGGCCTTGATTCCGATCTGGTGGAGTGTGCCGCCGAGCTTCCCTATGAAGTGCCCAACCTGCGAGTGGAATGGGTGCGGCACGACATGCCCTACGGCATCCCGATCGGCTGGTGGCGCGGGGTGGGGCCGACGCACAACGTGTTCGTGGTCGAAAGCTTCGTCGACGAACTGGCGCATGTCGCCGGCAAGGATCCCGCGGCGTATCGGCACAGCATCCTCGGCGACAATCCGCGCGCCAGGGCCGTGCTCGAGATGGCCATGGACAAGGCGGGCTGGGGCAAGGGTGAGGTGCCGGCGCGTCATGGCCGCGGCATCGCGCTCGCGGCGCCCTTCGGCAGCTACCTGTGCGTGGTGACGGATGTGGAAGTCACGCCGCAGGGCGAGGTGATGTTGCGACGTGCCGTGGCCGTGGTCGACTGTGGCACGGTGGTCAATCCCAATACGGTCGAGGCGCAGATCCAGGGCGGCCTGGTGTTCGGCTGGAGTGCGGCCCTGTACAGCGGCATCACGCTGAAGAATGGCGCCGTCGAGCAGCGCAACTTCAACGACTACCGCGTGCTCCGGCTCAACCAGACGCCGCCGATCGAAGTGCACCTGATGCCCAGCAAGGCACTGCCTGGTGGCATTGGCGAAACCGGCACGGTGATGGCGATGCCCAGCCTGACCAATGCGATCTTCGCGGCGACGGGTGTGCGCCTGCGCACGCTGCCCATCGACCGGTCGCTGCTCGTGCAGGACAAGGATGCGCTCAAATCCGTGCTGTCGGCAGCATCGTCGGAATCACCGGCGGGGAGGCTTGCATGAAGATCGGACGCACCATCGGCAGGCTTGTCGGTGTCATCGTCGTGGTTGCCGTCGGCTTCACGGGCTATGCGCTGGTCACCGTCACCCACAGCGGCAACGAGCAGGCCGCGCAACCCGTGGGAGCGGGGGCGCCAACCGACCTCCCGTCGCAGATGGCGCGCGGCGAATACCTGGCGCGCGCCGCCGATTGCGAGGCCTGCCACACGACGCCGGGCGGGCAGCCGTTTGCCGGCGGCGTGGCGTTCAAACTGCCGTTCGGCACGATCTATTCGTCCAATATCACGGCGGACAAGGACACCGGCATCGGCAACTGGAGCGACGAGGAATTCGTGCGCGCGTTGCATGCCGGCGTCGATCGTGACGGGCGGCCGTTGTATCCCGCCTTTCCCTATACCTCGTACACGGCGCTCAGTCGTGACGACATCGTGGCGATCAAGGCCTACCTCTTCAGTCTGCCGCCCGCGCATGCGCCGGCCCGGCCCAACGAACTATCGTTCCCGTACAACCAGCGTTGGGCGCTGAGCCTGTGGAACGCCGCGTTCCTGCGGAAGGAGCGGTTCCAGCCGGAGCAGGGCAAGTCGGCGGCGTGGAATCGTGGCGCCTACCTCGCGACGGCATTGGGTCATTGCGGCGAATGCCACACGCCACGCAATGCCGCCTTCGCCATGGACAACGGCAAGGCGCTGGCAGGCACGGAACTGCAAGGCTGGCTCGCCTATAACATCACCGCCGACAAGGATCACGGCATCGGTGCGTGGAGCGACCAGGAGCTGGTCGACTATTTTTCCAAGGGGCATGCTGCCGGCCGCGGCACGGCTTCCGGTCCAATGAGCGAGGTGGTCGGCTACAGCCTGCAATACCTCACCCCGTCGGACCTGTCCGCGCTTGTCACCTATCTGCGCGACGTGAAACCCCAGCAGAGCGGCGCGCCCGTGCCGTCACCCATGGGTTCGACCGTGGCGTCGGCTGCCGGCACCGCCAGCCTGGGCGCGCAGCTGTTCGTCGGCGCCTGCGCCGGCTGCCACACGCAAAGCGGCCAGGGTCGCCAGACCGACTACGCCATGCTGACCGGCCTGCGATCCGTGCGCGATCCGCACGCCACCAACCTCACGCAGATCATCCTCAATGGATCGTCACTGCACGTGGGCGGCCAGGAGGTGTTCATGCCGTCGTTCGGACACGCCTATTCCGACGCCGAGGTCGCTGCGTTGTCCAACTATGTCGTCAGTCACTTTGGCGGGCAGCAGGGAGCGTTGAGCGCCTCCGAGGTGGCGCGGCGGCGCTGAAGTTCAGAAGGTCGTTTGCTGCATGAGAAGAAGCGCGGCGCATTCGATCGCCGCTCGCGAGAAGAATTCGCGCATACCCCTTTGGCTTTTGCGTACCCTCGAGGCTTGTCACGCATGAGTGGGTCGGCCCCGGCGTTACCGGGGCCGACCCTTTCAGCAGGCCCGTGGAGTCATGACTCGAACGGGGAGGGGCGCGAAGTCATCCTCCATCGGGCCACCTGCGGTGAAACGTTGCGTTGAACGGGTCCAGTCTTGGTCAAGCCGGCTCGAGTCGAGCCGGCTTTGGTCGAGCCGGGTTTAGTCGAGCCGGTTCTAGTCGAGCTTGTAGTCAAACGTCAGGAACACTTCGCGGCCGTTGTACTCGCTGGCGGTCTGGCCCGTGGTGACGAACTCGAAGCCGCCGGAGTAGTACGGAATCGCACCGACCTTGTCGAAGATGTTGGAGACGGTGAGCTTCAGCTTGGTGTCCGGGTTGATCTGCCAGCCAATCGCGGTGTTCCAGGTGATCCACACCGGCGTGCGGCCGCGGTAGGTGGTGTCGGCGACGGTCACGGGGTTGCCGTTGAGCGTTACCTGGCACACGCCGGTGCTGATCGACTCGGCACCGTTCTGGATGTTGACCATGCCCGGCTGGATGCCGTTGGGCAGCACGTTGCAGCCGGCGTAGTTGGGAGCACGCATGCTGCCGTCGCGCACGCCGGAGATCGACACGTCCCAGTCGCCCTTGGTCCAGTCACCGATCCATGTCACGCGGCTAGCCACGTTGTTGAATCGCGTGTTCTGCAGCGGGTCGGAAGCCAGCACGCGCTGCTTGTACGAGAGGTTGTCGGTGTAGTTGATGTTGGCGCGGAAATCACCGTAGCTGTCGGTGTGGTACTTGTAATCCAGCGTGGCATCGATACCGCTGACGTACAGCGACGCTTCGTTGATCGGGCCGGATTCCTCCGAGATGATCTGGCCAGCCGCGTTGCGCTGAACCATCTGGGTGACCATGCTGCAGTAGGCCGAGCCCGGCACGTGTGCCGTATACGGCGACAGGGCCGAGGTGCCGCTGGCCTGCTGGCCGGTAAGACAGCCGGCTTCGTCGACCAGCACCGTGTCCTTGTCCAGGTACTGGATGGAGTTGTCCACACCCAGGTGCCAGTAGTCGGCGGACACCGACAGGCCTTGCACGCCCGGGACCTGCCACACGAAACCATAGGTCCAGGAGTGGCCGGTCTGCGGTTCAAGCAAGCGGCTGCCGTTCGTGTACAGGGTGTAGTACTGCGAGGTCGGGCGCTGTACCAGGTTGCACCACGTGCTGTTGGACTGGCCTGCCTTGATGGCGTTGATGCACTGCAGGGGGTCGATGTAATCACCCACCGGCGAGGTCGAGCCAGTCAGGTAGATCGCCTGCATGTCAGGCGCCTTGAAGTTGGTGTTGTAGCTGCCGCGCAGCAGCAGGCCACCATAGGGGCGCCATTCGATGCCCGTGCCCCAGGTCTTGGCCAGGTCGGCCTTGCTGGCGTCGTTGTACTGGTCGCCGCGACCGGAAATGGTCCAGGTCACCGAATCGAGGATGGGTACGCGGAACTCGGTGCCCAGCGAATAACGCTGGCGGGTGCCACCACCGGTGAGGTATGCGCCGAACGGGTTCTGGAACGTGTTGGGGTCCTGTGCGCGCGGATCGGGCGAGAGCTTGAAGCCGTTGTGCGCAGCTTCAAGCACGGCCGCCCAGCCGATGGCTTCTTCTGCCCACGGCAGCTTGAACAGGTCGCCGTTGACGCGCAACTGTGCCTGGTCCAGCCACGACGAGGAGGTGTTCTCGCCGCTGACCGCGAACTGGCCGTAGTCCTGCTTGGTGATCGGGTTCCACCAGCGCTGCCAGTTCATGGCGTAGATGGGGTTGCCGCTGCCGTCGGTACCCAGCTGCGGGCCGAGGAAGAAGTTGTTCATGGCCTGGGCGTTGTAGCCCGTGAAGTCCTCACGCACGGTGTACTTCTGGCTGTTGAGGTTCAGGTCCCAGTTGAAGCGGCCGTCGAATACCGTGCCGCGCAGGCCGACCTGCAGGTTCCAGTTCTGCTCGCGGTCGTGGGTGTTGGCCGTGGAGCCGATTTCCTGCGCGGTCAGCTGGCGGATGGCCTGGCTGATGACCTGGCCGGTGGTCTGGTCGAAGAACTGGCCGGTGCCATAGCCGTTCAACTGGGTGTTGGAGATGCCCACCGTGTCGTACAGGGCGGCGGAGGCATAAGCCTGCAGGCCGTTGCTGAAGTCGTACTCGCCGGACACGTAGCCATCGGTGTTGCGGCTGCCGCCGGTGAGCACCCAGTTCTGGAACAGGTGCGGCTGCGCGCAGTAATAACCGTTGTCGGTCACGCCGGTGATCTGCGTGCCGTTGGTGGTGACGCTATGCGACTGGGCCAGCTGCGAGTTGGTGAACTTTCCGCAGGTGCCCGCCGGTGGCGTGATGTACTGGCCGTTGGCGTTCATCGCGGAGAGGGCGATGGCGCCGGCCGCGTCGTACTGATAGCCGAACATGCGTGCCGCCGGACCCCAGGCGCCGTAACCCGCACTGGACACCGAGTCCTGGTACGGACGATCCATGCCCCACAGCGCGGTGCGGTTGGACTTCTCCAGGTTGTAGAGCACTTTCCAGTTGCTGCCGGAATGGCCGCCGAAGAAGTTGATGTCACCGTAGTTGCGGCCGCCGCGCGTGGCGGTGCCACCGGTGACCTGCAGCTCGTCACCCTGGTAGTTCTTCTTCAGGATCACGTTGACCACGCCCGCCACGGCGTCCGAACCGTAGATCGACGAGGCGCCGGTGGCCAGGATCTCGACACGGTCGACCATGCCGGTGGGAATGTTGTTGTAGTTCTGGAAGTTGCTCTGCTTGTTCAGCGGCTGGGGGTAATCGACGATGCGATGGCCGTCGATCATCAGCAGGCTGAAGCCGGGGCCCAGGCCGCGCAGGTTGACCGAGCGCGCATTGACCGAGCTGGAACCCCAGGAGGCCGAGTCCGACTGCTGCTGGCCGACCTGCGGCAAGGAGTCGAGGAATTCCCACAAGGTGGTGAAGCCCTGCTGCTTGATCTGCTCGCCGGTGATGGCGATCACGGGGGCCTGTCCTTCGACCTGCGCGCGCGGAATCATCGAGCCGGTGACGGTGACTTCCTTCAGGTTGATCGCTTTCTTCGTCTTGCCGGACGACTGGGTGTCGTCTTGCGGCGACGGCTGCTGTGCCGCCGGCTGATCGCTGCCGGACGATGCCGACTGCGCGAAAACGTGTGGCGTGAAAAGCGCCAGTGCCAGAGAACTGGCCAGTACGCCGCGTCGCAAACCGATGTTGTTCATGGTGGTTCCTCCCCGGGAAGCTTCAATGTTGTGATTGCTGTTGAGTAAGCGCTCGCCAGCTCGATTCACTTCTTGTGCGCTGTGTTCTTTTGCCTGCACCGGCCTGCTGTTGCAGTCCCCTGACCGGGGCAGGCGTTTCGGGCTGCCTTGCCCGCGACAAAGCCATGAATCGGCTCCGTCGGCTTTTCTCCTTGCCGTCCGCTAGCGATGCGATCTCTGTTGTTCTGGACTTCCCTCCCGCATGAGCCGCTGCCTGGCTGCATCTCCGGCGCATGCCCCCGCATGCGGTCGCTACAGGCGGCCTTGCTGCGCCGCGTTCCGGGTTTTCGTCAGGCTGGATTCATATACGAACTAATGGTTCATATTTGATTCCTGAGTGAGTTAAAGGCCGAAACTGGATCGATGCAAGTTGCAGCGCAGCATTGGGTGTAGTCGCGGCGCGACAGCCAGTCTTTCCATGGATGGGCGGAACGGTTAGCCCGGTGAGCCCCGGGGCGGCTACGGCATCGTGGACGCCACACCCTGCGGGATGGTTTGGCCGGGTGCCCTCAGTTCCCCAGCGAAGCCGTGGGGCGATGGGCCAGCGCTTCTGTCACTTCGTTGGCTGCCTCGATGAGCAGCCGGGTGGTGGTGGCCATGTTCATCGTGGAGCCGCGCCGCTCGATGAAGGGAATGGTCATCGCGCAGATGGCATGGCCGTGTTGCATGACCGGTGCCGAGATATCGGTGACGCCATCGACCACCTGGCTGGGGATGGTGGCCACGCCGGCAGCGCGAATGCCGCTGATCGCCTTGTCGAGCGTCGGGCGGCGCAGCTGGGGTTCGTGCTCGATCATCATGCCGAACCAGCGTTCGCGCGTGGCGTCGTCCTGCCACGCCAGCAGCACGTGGCCGGAGGCGGAGTGGGACATCGGCCGGCGGTGGCCCACGCGCACCACCAGTCCGATCTCGCCTGGCGGGTCGACGCGCGCAATCACCACGATCTGCTCCTGCGAAGGCACGACCAGGTGGCAGGACTGGTCGATGTCATCCGCCAGCCGGTGCATGACGGGCAGGGCGGTTTCCACCAGGTTCTTTACCGGCGGCTGTTCCATCCCCAGCCGGAACAGCCGGGGCGTGAGCGAATAGCGCCCCTCGCCATCGGGGCGGCTGATGTAGTCGCGTTCTTCCAGCACCTGGAGCATGCGGAATATTTCGCCGCGCGAACGACCCACGCCTTCCGAAATTTCCGCAATGGTCAGCGGGGCGACGGCGCGCGCCAGCAGCTCAAGGATGTCCAGCCCTTTGTCGAGGGCGGGAGCGCGGTATTTGGGAGACTCTGCGGCCATAGGCGTCCATGATGTTGGGTGGCTCGTCGTGCGGACGCTGGCGTGCCGTTGCGTCCGCGTACTGCCATGCTGCGCTGCAGCTTGTTATGCCAGTGAATTATAAGTTCATATTTGCACACATGTCGCGCCCGGTGCAGCAGGGCCACATTCGCCAATCGACGGAGGATGACATCTATGCACCCACAAGCCGCATCGACAACGGCGGGTGGTCACTTCCGGAGCAGCACGCCACTGCTGCCGCTTGCGCTGATCGTAAGTCTTTTTTTCTGTGGGGCGTGGCTAACAACCTCAACGATGTGCTGGTGGCGCAGTTCAAGAAGGCGTTCACGCTATCGGATTTCCAGGCCGCGCTGGTGCAAAGCGCCTTCTATCTTGGCTATTTCATCGTCGCGCTCCCCGCGGGTGCCTACATGCGGCGATATGGCTACAAGTCCGCCGTGGTGTTCGGCTTGTGCCTGTATGGCGTGGGCGCCTTGTTGTTCTGGCCGGCGGCGGCATACGCCACCTATGCCATGTTCCTTGCGGCCTTGTTTGTCATCGCGTGCGGGCTGGCGTTTCTCGAGACTTCGGCAAACCCCTACGTCACCTTACTGGGGCCGGCATCGTCGGCGGCTTCACGACTCAATCTCGCCCAGGCCTTCAATCCGCTGGGGTCGATCGCGGGCGTGCTGATCGGACAGCATTTCATCTTTACGGGCGTGGAGCACACGCCTGCGGAACTCGCTGCCATGAGCACGGGCGCACGCGAGGCCTTCATGAAGAGCGAGGCCGCGGCCGTGCAGCTGCCTTACCTGGTGATCGGCCTGGGCGTGATCGTCTGGGCCGTGGTGATCGTGTTGACGCGCTTCCCTTCGGTGGCGCACCACGAGGAGGGCGCGCCAGCGCCGCTCAACGTGCTCAGGCGCCTGCTGCGTGACGGGCGTCTGCTCGGCGCTGTCGCGGCGCAGTTCTTTTACGTGGGTGCGCAGGTCGCCGTGTTCAGTCACATGATCCGCTACGCCGAGGCGACCATGCCGGGCACCGTGGACAAGGCCGCCGCCGGCTTCGTCACGGCGGGGCTGGTCTGCTTCATGGTGGGGCGCTTTGCCGGTGCGGCACTGATGAAACACCTGAAGGCGTCGCGCGTGCTCGCGCTGTTCGCCTTGATCAACGTGGTGCTGATGGTCATGGCGGCCTTCGTTCCTGGCCGTCTGGGCATCTACGCCTTGGTGGTGTCGAGCTTCTTCATGTCGGTGATGTATCCCACCATCTTCGCGCTGGGCGTGGAGGGGCGTGGCGATGACGAGCGCAAGTTCGCCGCCGCACTGCTGGTGATGGCCATCATCGGCGGCGCGGTGCTCACTGCGGCCATGGGCGTGGCATCGGACCGTGTCGGCATCGCGCACGCGATGCTCGTGCCGGCCGTCTGTTTCATCGCGATCTTCCTGTTTGCGCAGCAGCAGTGGCAGCGCGTGACGGCCGGGGCGGTGGCATGAACTGGCAATGCCTGGCGCTGGACCTGCGCGACGATCCCGCGCTCATTGCCGAGTACGAACGCTGGCATCGTCGCGAGCACATCTGGCCGGAGATCGTCGCATCGATTCGCGAGGCGGGCATCCTGGACATGCAGATCTTCCGCACGGGTACACGGCTGGTCATGCTGATGCGCGTGTCGCCGGATTTCGATGCCGGCGCCAAGGCGGCAGCGGACGCGGCCAGCGAGCGCGTGCAGGCATGGGAGGCATTGATGTCCACCTTCCAGCAGCCGCTGCCGTGGGCGGCCGCGGGACAGAAGTGGGTGCCGATGCAGCGGATTTTCGACCTGGCCGAATGCCGGGCCTGATCCGCTGCGGATGACGGTGACGACCGGACAGCGTTCCGGCACGTTGCGGACAAAACGCTAGCGTTGGCCAACCGGCTGCGGTTGGCCAGCCCGGGCCCTCAGAAGGGTCCGCTTTGGATCGAAAGCAGGCGTAGTGCTGTATCCGAATCCGCCCAAGACCGGCGACCTGTCAATTGGCCATCGTGGGCAGCACCATACCCCATGAAAATCCACCCGCCCGGTTCGCGCTGCGAGATCCGGAAACCTTGCGGAAGCCGACGCTCTCGTAAAGGTGAATAGCAGGGTTGCCTTCTCTGACACTCAGGCATAGTCCAACATGTCGCTTACGCGCTGCTTCAATCAGGCCGCACAACAGTTTCCGCCCCACGCCCTGGCCTCGGTATGGCGCTGAAACACCCATCGCCAGCTCGGCGGTTCGTTCGTCCATGTAATAACCGGCGGGCTCCTCCGGGGTGAACTGGCGGGCCCAGGCTGCTCCAACCAAGTGGCCCTGGTGCCTTGCCACAACACCGAAATCGCCTGCACGCGGCCATCCCACCAGATGCGATGCGACGAGAGGTGTCGTGCGCGCCGTCTCCACGTTGTCCTCCTGCGCGGCCATGGCGAGAAACGGCCACAGGCTTTCGGCACCTTCAAGCGCGGCATCCTGCATATGGACCTTCAAGCGGGGATCCTCATGTTGACGATCCTGTGGCCAGCTTCCTGCAAAAGCACACATGCCCTGTCGAGACAGTCCTTCTTCAGAAGCAGGCAGTCGCCATCGAAGGTGGAAACCACAAACACGCCAAGGCCGCCTTCCGAGAGAGGTTGAATGACCGAAAGCACGATGCCTGTTTCGTCAAACGCGAACGGTCCGAGAAACTTGATGCAGCGCCAGCCGGGATCGGATCGAACGCCGGGCGGCACGCGCTCCTGAAGGCAAACGATCGACAACTCATCACCATGGCGTGAGATGGAAACAAAGCCCGCGCCATCCGCCCACGCCGGCACAGCGTCGCTCCCATCCAGTCGGGACACACTGTAGTTACCTTCCAGAAGCTCAAGCCTTACCGACTTTCGTGCTGCAGGCATGTCGTCCCCGCGTCATATGATGTGATGTGCCGAAGCCGTTCCCAAAATGGCGGTGCCGCCACTTGCTCGTCCCATTCGATGAGTCCGCTTCGGGTCGAAAGCGGACATTAGTGATCCCTTTGGCGATCAATTGAACTCTGGCGGGGAAAGCGCGGAACGTACTTAAGCGTCCGTTACTGGCCAAACACCGGGGTCAAGCTCACTTCCGAGCCATGCAAAGAAGTGAACCCGTCCCGTTTCTTTTGAACACCGCACCGACGGAAATACACCCCTTTAGAGAAGTGGACTGTTTCCCTGCTCGCGGGTCGCCTCGGGACCGTACTGGAGCAACTGGATGCTTGGATGCAGTGTGGCGTAGTCCACGCGTTTCCCGGAAGCATCCTCGGCCTGACCGCGCCAGAACAACTGGCCAGCCGCAGGGATGGCGTCCTTGATGAGTCCGTTGACGGTCGTCGCGTAGCTGTAGTCCTTGGTGCCCTTGTCATTCCACACGGCAATCTGCCCACCGACCGGCCCGGTCGATGCACTGCTGCCTGCTGGCAGGCGCTTGTCCCAACCGTCGTACAGCGCATCGCCGCGCAGGCCGTTCGGATTGAAGTACGAAGGGCCAAGCGGGACGACATACCAGTCGCCGAATGACTCGACCCAGGTGAATCCCCGGTCGCCCCAATTGATCTTTGCCTCGTCTCCCCAGTTGATCCAGCGCTGGACGACGAAGGATTTGTCCAGCCCGCCAGCCATCTCGGCACTACCCCAGATTTCGATCTTCTTGCCGTGTTGCTGCAGGAAATGGCCCAGCTTATTCAGGTAGTCAACCTGCGCCGCCAGATCGACTTTGCCGCCGTTGACGTTGACCTCGTCCCCGCCAATGTGGATGACGCTGGATCGAAACCAGGGAAGGAATTCAGTAAAGACCGACTCGACGTAGCCGAGTGTTTGCGGCTTGGTCGGATCAAGTGTGCCGCCCGCAGGCGAGTCACCCGGATAAGCAAGATCCGGGCGCGCAAGCACAAACGCCCCCGAATGCCCTGGCGTGTCAATCTCCGGAACAATGGTGACGCCGTTGGCGGCTGCGGTCTGTTCCAGCGCGTTCCAGTCGGCACGGGTGTAGTAGTGACCATCCACAGGCACCAGCCCGGCAAAGGCAGGGTTGTCACTCTTCAGGCGAAACGCCCGGCTCGACCATGATTTCTTGTCGTCGCTATGCACCTGATCATTGAGGTGGAGATGCAGCGTGTTGAGCTTGTACCAACCCATGAAGCGCATATAGCTCTGCAAGAAGGCGACGTCAGCGAATTTCCTCCCGACGTCGAACATGACGGAGCGTTCGCGATAACGCGGAAAGTCGACGGCATGGCCGCGAGGAAGCGCGTGGAGTTTTCCCTCGGGCCGGCTCTCCAGCACGAGCATCTGGAGCAACGTGCGCCCGGCGTAGAACACGCCATTCTGGGTGTTCGCACAGAGGGTGACGTGAGCATCGATATCAAGCGTGTACCCCTCCGGACCAATGGACGGGGACGAAGACCCGCACTCGCCGATACGCAGAACGATGTCATGGCGCGTGGCGTGGTTTCCGATCGCCACAGCTGCCTTCATCCCGGTCAGTGACTGGATATCGCGGGCCAGCTCTTCAGCCATCGGCTTGAGTGCAGTGGCGTGCGCTGGGTCGATGAGCAGGCGGGTGTGGCCGTCTACCCCCCATTTACCTTCTCCGCCTTGCCACTGCTGGAGGGTTGGCACCACCAGCGGCGCGGCGTTGCCCGATTCCGCGGACGCGCCGCCCACCTTTGCTTCACCAGCGATGCTCTGTGTGGCAAGCAGGAATAAACACGCTCCCCACGCGACCCTGCGACTCATCCCCGCCATTGAAACGCCACCTCCGCTCCAGGGTATCCATGATCTTTCGATGGCCGATCGTACCCTCAATCAATCCGCGGATGCCGAGGTGTCCGCTGTGGATCGAGAGCAGACCTTTCCCGAATATCGCCGCCAGCACCTCTTGCACCCATGACGGACACCAGAGGGGAATTCAGAACGTGGCGAAATCGACGTTTAACCTGACGAGAGTCCGCAGTCAGCTGCCGCGCCAGATGACGTCACGCGAGATGCGTGCGGCATCGCGCTGCCCGGTCAGCGCCATGGTGACGCTCAGTTCGCGCCGGATCAGTTCGATCGCTTGTGTCACGCCTTGCTGGCCGTTTGCGCCCAGGCCGTAGAGAAACGCCTTGCCGATCAGCCCGGCCCGTGCGCCCAGCGCCAAGGCCTTGAGCAGATCCTGGCCGCTGGTGATGCCGCTGTCGAACAACACTTCCGTGCGGCCCTCGACGGCATCGACGATGGCAGGAAGAACATCGATGGTGCCGGGCGCACCGTCGAGTTGCCGGCCGCCGTGGTTGGATACCACGATGGCATCGACGCCGTGCTGCACGGCAAGGCGCGCGTCCTCCGGGTCCAGGATGCCCTTGATGATCAGCTTGCCCGGCCATTCCTCGCGGATCCACGCCAGGTCGTCCCAGTTCAAGGTGGGGTCGAACTGGCTGGCGATCCACTGCGCCAGCGTGGTCAGGCTGTCCGCGCCGCCGATGCGTCCCTCGAGATTGCCGAACGATCGACTGGGTGCCTTGAGTACGTGCCAGGCCCAGCGCGGCTTGCTGGCGATGTCGAGCAGGTTGCGCAGCGTGACCTTGGGCGGCACGGAGAGGCCGTTCTTGATCTCGCGGTGCCGCTGTCCCTGCACGGTGAGGTCGGCCGTCAGCATCAGTGCGGAACACTGTGCGGCGCGGGCGCGCCGGATCAGTTCGCGGGTGTAGCCGCGGTCGCGCATCACGTACACCTGGAACCAGAACGGCGTATCGCAGGCGGCGCGCACCTGCTCGATGGAGCAGATGGACATGGTGCTGAGGCAGAACGGGATGCCCGCGTCGGCCGCCGCGCGTGCGCCGTGGATTTCACCGCTGCCGTGCTGCAGGCCGGTCAAGCCGGTTGGTGCAATGGCCAGCGGCATGCTGACCGGCGCGCCGAGAAGGGTCGTCGCCAGCGAGCGGTTGTCCACGTCCTGCATGACGCGCTGGCGAAGCTGCAGCCGGTCCAGCGCGCGACGGTTCTCGTGCAGCGTGGTTTCATCGTACGAGCCGCGGTCGGCGTATTCGAAGAAGGCGCGGGGCACCCGCCGGCGGGCGAGCTCGCGGAGGTCGGCGATATTCGTCACAGGCGTTTTCATGGCTTACCCCACTGCGGTCTTGGGTGCGTCCTTCCACACGATGCCGTCGGGAAACAGGTGGTCGCGCACCGAGGCTTCGTGCATGCGGGCGGAGAAGCCCGCCGCCGTCGGCGCCAGGTAGCGGCCCTTGGCGATGGTCACCGGGTCCTCGAAATGCTCGTGCAGGTGGTCGACGAACTCGATGGCGCGATCTTCCTTCTTGCCGGTGATCGTCACGAAATCCGCCATCGCCAGATGCTGCACCAGTTCGCACAGCCCCACGCCGCCCGCATGCGGGAACACGCGCACGCCGAAGCGGGCGGCCAGCAGCAGGATAGCGAGGTTCTCGTTGACGCCACCCACGCGTGCCGCGTCGATCTGGATGAGATCGACGGCCTGAGCCTGTAGCAATTGCTTAAAGAGTACGCGGTTCTGCCCGTGCTCGCCGGTGGAAATGGGGGTGGGTGATACGCCGCGGCGGATGGCGGCGTGGCCGAGTACGTCGTCGGGGTTGGTGGGCTCCTCGACCCAGGCCAGGCCGATGTCCTTCAGTGGCTTCAGCCATTCGATGGCCGTCTGGACGTCCCAGCGCTGGTTGGCGTCGACGGCAATGGCGATATCCGGGCCTACCGCTTCACGGGCGAGCCGGCAGCGCCGCAGGTCGTCCTCCATGCGCAGCCCCACCTTGAGCTTGATGGTGCGGAAACCGTCGGCCACGGCCTGGATGGCGAGGCGCTGCATCTTTTCGTCGGAGTAGCCCAGCCAGCCCGGCGAGGTGGTGTAGGCGGGGTAGCCCTCGGCTTCGAGCTGCGCGATGCGCGCCTGTTTGTGGGGCTCGGCCTCGCGCAGGATGGCCAGCGCCTGCTCGGGCGTGAGTGCATCGGTGATGTAGCGGAAGTCGATCTGCTCGACGATCTGCTCTGGCGTCATGTCCGCGATGAAGCGCCACACGGGCTTATTCGCCCTGCGTGCGGCCAGATCCCATGCGGCATTGATGACGGCGCCGATCGCCATGTGCATCACGCCTTTTTCGGGGCCGAGCCAGCGCAGTTGCGAGTCGCCGGTCAGGTCGCGTGCGAAGGCGCCCAGGTTGTCCGCGATATCTGCGACGCCGCGGCCGACCACCAGGGGCCGCAGTGCGGATAGCGCCGCGGTCTGGATGTCGTTGCCGCGGCCGATGGTGAACACCAGTCCGTAGCCCGCCAGGCCATCGGGTGCATCGGTTTTCAGCACGACGTAGGCGGCGGAATAGTCAGGGTCGGGGTTCATGGCATCCGAGCCATCGTGCGCCAGCGACGTGGGAAAACGGACGTCGAAGGTTTCCAGGGCGGTGATCTTCACCATCGTGTCCGGCCTCCGGTGCCGGGTGCTCAATGTAGGGAATGGCCCGGGAAGGGCTTATGCGCGCGACGCGGGATGGGCGATCACGTCCTGCCGCTGCCGTCCAAGGCCTTCGATGCCCAGTTCGATCACGTCGCCGGGCTTCAGGTAGGTGGGCGGATGCAGGCCTAGGCCGACGCCCGCGGGCGTTCCCGTGCTGATGACGTCGCCCGGCATCAAGGTCATGTAGCGGCTGATGTAGCTCACCAGGTGCGCCACGCCGAACACCATCGTGCGCGTATTACCGTGCTGGTATCGATGGCCGTTCACTTCGAGCCAGAGAGAAAGGTTCTGTGGGTCGGCGACTTCGTCTTTGGTGACCAGCCACGGGCCGATCGGCCCGAAGCTGTCGCAGCTCTTGCCTTTGACCCATTGGCCGCCGTGCTCGAGCTGGAACTCACGTTCGGACACATCGTTGATGACGGCGTAGCCGGCCACGTGATCGAGAGCCTGGTCGATGGAGACATCGCGGGTCACCTCGCCGATGATTACACCAAGCTCCACTTCCCAGTCGGTCTTCACCGAGCCGCGAGGAATCACGATGGGGTCGTTGGCGCCACCGATGGCCGTGGTGGCTTTCATGAAAAGCACGGGCTGCTCGGGCACGGGTGCATTCGTTTCCGCGGCGTGGTCGGCGTAATTCATGCCCACGCAGAGCATCTTGCCCACGTGCGCCACGGGCGTGCCGAAGCGCGGCGAGCCTTCGACCAGGGGCAGGGTGGCAGGGGCGATCGCCATCAGCTTGCGCAATCCGTCGCGTCCAAGCACGTCGGCGCTGATGTCGCTGATCACGCCAGAGAGATCGCGGATGGCGCCATGGCCATCGATCAGGCCGGGCTTTTCCGCGCCGGGGTTTCCGTAACGGCAGAGTTTCATGCAGATGCTTCCATCAGTTCGACCAGCCGCCATCCACGACGTGGATGGTGCCGGTGGTAAAGGACGATTCGTCGGAGGCGAGGTAGAGCGCGAGCGCGGCGATTTCCTCGGGCGAGCCCAGGCGCCCCATGGGCTGCCGCGCGGTGAAGCCACGCCATGCGGCCTCTTCATCGCCGCCCAGTGCGCGCACGCGCTCGGCGAGCGAGGGTGTTTTCACCGTGCCCGGGCAGATGGCGTTGCAGCGGATGCCGGCGGCGACGTAGTCGGCGGCGATGGCGCGCGTGAGCCCGATCACCGCCGCCTTGGTCGTGCCGTAGGCGAAGCGGTTGGGCACGCCCTTGATGCTGGATGCGACCGAGGACATGTTGATGATGCTGCCGGCGCCGCGTTCGATCATGCCGGGAAGCAAGGCGCGGCACAGGTGGAACATGCTGTCCACGTTGATGGCGAACGAGCGTCGCCAACTGGCGTCGTCCGTCTCGAGAATGGTGCCGGCGTGCACGTAGCCGGCGCAGTTGAACAGCACGTCGACGCGCCCGGCGACGCCGGCCAGCGACTGGATCGCCGTGGCATCGGTGACGTCGAGCGTCTGCGTGCGGATGGACGGATGGCTTTGCGCGAGCGAGGCGAGGCTGTCCTGGGAGATGTCCGTGGCCAGTACCGTGGCCCCGGCTTCGGCGAAGGCGAGGGCGGTGGCCCGCCCGATGCCCGCGCCGGCGGCCGTTACCAGTGCATGTTTGCCGCTCAGGCGTCCGCTCATGCGTGGTCTCCTGCGTGGATGGAAGCATGGCCCGTCGTGGGGTGCGTGTTCATG
This sequence comes from Dyella japonica A8, assembly GCF_000725385.1. Classification (NCBI taxonomy): domain Bacteria; kingdom Pseudomonadati; phylum Pseudomonadota; class Gammaproteobacteria; order Lysobacterales; family Rhodanobacteraceae; genus Dyella; species Dyella japonica. The sequence continues at coordinate 3,028,944 of NZ_CP008884.1, forward strand.
CTGTTCTCGCCGATGCCGTCGTGCGGCCGTTGAGTGAATAGATCGCCCTGGCGGTGGCGCCGAACACCGCTGCCTCGTGGCGCGGCGCGAACCGTCGGGTCAGTGCTTGCGCGCAGGCCTTCCACTGCTCGTACGTCGCGTGTGTGGTCAGCACGGGCCAGTCGCTGCCCCACATCACGCGCTGGCCGCCAAAGCTCTCGAAGATGTGCGCGGCGTAAGGCTCGATGGCCGTCGTGTCGCCCTGCGCGTCGGTCAACGTCAACAGGCCGGACAGCTTGCAGACCACATCGGGCACCTGGGCGACGCGCGCGATGGCGCCGGCCCATTCCGCGAATGCCCGGCGAGCGATGTTCGGCTTGGCGCCGTGATCGACCACGGTGATCAGCCCGGGGTGCCGGGTGAGTCGCTGGGAAAGCGCGCGCAGGTGCCGGTTGTCCACCAGTGCGTCGAACACCAGGCCGTGGTCGCGCACGCAGTCGAAGGCGCGGTCGAGCGAGGGCCTGGCCAGCCATTCCGTATCGGGAATGTCCTGCACCATCGGGCGGATGCCGCACAGCAATCCCTGGCCCTGCTCGACGAGCGCGGCGATGCGCTGCGTCGCATCCGCGGCCTCCATATCCACCCAGCCGACCACGCCGAGCACGCCTTTGGTCTGGCGCGCGAGATCGAACAGGAACAAGGTCTCGCGCTCATCCGGTGCCGCCTGCACGAGGATGCAGGCGTCTTGCGTTGCATTCATGTCGGCGGGCAGGAACGGCCGCTGCAGTGCGGCCGGGGCGTGCGCGAGCCAGTCGTACTGTAGTCGCGAGGGATCCCAGTAATGGCGGTGCGCGTCGATGATCATGGCGTGGGCACTCCCGCATCGAGCAGGCCTTCCTCGACCAGGGTTGCCCAGGTGGCCGCGGGAACCGTCGCGCGCATGCGTTCGATGGCGCTGTCGACTTCGTCGACGGAACGCAGGCCGCACACGACTTTCGCCACGGCCGGATGCGCCAGCGGAAATTGCAGTGCGGCCTCGCCCACGGTGGCGCCGGTGCATGCGCATACGTCATAGAACCGCTGTGCGCGTGCCCGGGTGGCAGGCGATGCGGGTGCATAGTCGTAGGTGTCGCCGGGGCCGGTGTCTGCGCCGAGCAGGCCTGAGTTATAGGGGCCCGCAATCAGTACCGCCACGCCGCCCGCCTGGGCTCTTGCCATCACCGACCTGCTGTGTGCCTGCTCGAAGAGCGTATAGCGGCCCGCCAGCATGATGGCGTCCAGCGGGAAGCGTTGCATCACCTCCAGGCACACGGCTTCCTCGTTGACGCCAAGGCCGATCGCGCCAACGACACCCTGGTCGCGCAGCTCGGCCATCGCCGGCAGTGCTTCGTCCAGTGCTTGCGCGAGCACTTCAGGGTGGCGCGGACCGTGCGTCAGTTCGCCGATGTCGTGCAGTAACAGCAGGTCGATGCGTTCGGTGCGCAATCGCCGGAGGCTGCTTTCCAGGCTGCGGAGTACCCCGTCCCGCGTGTAATTGAAATGCGCGCGGCACCCGTCGACTGCGAAACCGTCACTGCGATCCCGTCGATCATGGTCGGCGCCGATGAGCCGGCCCACCTTGGTCGACAGCGTATAGCTGGAGCGCTCGACGCCTTCGAGAGCGTTGCCGATGCGGGTTTCGCTAAGGCCGTAGCCGTAATAGGGCGCGGTATCGAAATGCCGTATGCCTGCGCGCCAGGCGTGTGCGATGGCGTCGCGGGCGGCCTCGTCGTCTACGCCGGTGTAGAGATTGCCGGCCGGGGCCCCGCCAAACGCGAGCGCTGCCAGCCGGTGGCTGCCTGCCTCGGACTTGCCGGGTGGATTCTGTTCTTGCTGCTGAGCCGGCATCGAAGCTCCCGGGCTTGCCTCCCCAGAGGCGAGAAAGTGCGTGATGGCGCCCCGGCCGCGTGGGTCGGGCTGTCTCGTCCCCATCCTACTACTTGTGCACTGATAAAAACTAGGTTTATATATGATCGCGAAAGGTGAGGGGTGACGCAGTGCGGCGCATGGGGATGGCGCTGGCTGCCGTACGCGATGAAGCCCCTCCTGATCGCCTGTTAATGCTTGTTTGTCAGCAGATGTGCCCGGCCACGCTTCGGCGGCGCCCACTTCCTTCCAACCGGGGCAAGCAACCATGATGAAACCCGTCGCCCGCTGCGCCGTGCTCGCCGGCTGGCTCGCGTGCACCGCCGCGCTGGCGCAGTCCGCCACTGCGCCCACCGCGGATACCTTGTCGCCTGCCGCGCAGGACCATGCGTGGCAGCAGGCTGCAGCAAAGTTCGACCCGCAGCGAAAGGCCGTCCTCGATCGCGTGGCGAAGGCTGCCGGCCAGGGGCCATTCCGCGGCGACTGGGTGTCGCTGCAGACCTACCGCTCGCCTGCGTGGTACGACGATGCCAAGTTCGGCATCTTCATCCACTGGGGTGTCTATTCAGTGCCGGCGTTCGGCAGCGAGTGGTATTCGCGCAACATGTATCAGCAGGGCACGAAGGAGTTCGCCCACCACGTGGCGACGTACGGCCCGCAGTCGACGTTCGGCTACAAGGACTTCGTGCCGATGTTCAAGGCCGAGCACTTCGACCCGCGGGCATGGGCGCAGCTTTTCCATGATGCCGGTGCCCGCTATGTCGTGCCCGTGGCCGAGCATCACGATGGCTTTGCCATGTACGACTCCAAGCTGTCGGACTGGACGGCCGTCAAGAAGGGCCCGAAGCGCGACGTGATCGGCGAGCTTGAGCACGCGGTGCGAGGGCAGGGTATGCGCTTTGGCGTGTCTTCCCATCGCGCCGAGCACGACTGGTTCTTCGATGGTGGCCGCCGGTTCGACTCGGACGTCAACGATCCGCACAACGCGGAGCTGTATGGCCCCGCGGTCGCCCATCTGAGCAAGGACGACCAGAACCTGGCGGATGACTGGACCTATGTCTCCCAGGCCTGGCTGGACGACTGGCTCGCGCGCACCGCGGAACTGGTCGATACCTACCACCCGGACCTGATCTATTTCGACTGGTGGATCGGCCACCCGACCTTCCGCAACACGCTGCCGACCCTGTTGTCGTACTACTACAACGAGGGCGCGAAGCGCGACGGCGTGGTGGTGAACTACAAGCTGGGCGATTTCCCGGAAGGCGCCGGCACGCTGGATATCGAGCGTGGCCAGTTGCAGGGCATCCATGCCGCGCACTGGCAGACGGATACCTCGATCAGCAACGACTCGTGGGGTTACATCGAGCACGACACATACAAGTCGCCGACCTTCATCATCCATCTGCTGGCGGATGTGGTGAGCAAGAACGGCAACCTGATGCTCAATGTCGGACCCCGCGCGGACGGCACCATTCCCGAGGGAGCGCAGGACACGCTGCGCAGCATCGGTCGCTGGCTGAAGGCCAATGGCGAGGCGATCTACGGCAGCAGGCCGTGGCGCACGTTTGGCGAAGGGCCGACCGAAGTGGCCAGCGGTACCTTCCAGGACACCAAGACCAAGCCATACACCGCCGAGGATTTCCGCTTCACCACCGGCCACGGCAAGCTCTATGCGATCGAGCTGGGCTGGCCCGCCGGAGCGCAGGCGGTGATCCATTCGATCAAGCCTGCCGACAAGGTGGCCAGCGTCGAGTCGGTGGCTGACCGCCGCTCCATTCCGTTCACGCAGGATGCCGACGGCTTGCATCTGCATCTTCCTTCCCACCCCATCGGCACGGATGCGTACGTCTACCGCATCAGCTTCTCCACGCCGAACTCGCTCAAGGCCGCACCATGAAACGATGGATGTTCCCAGCCCTGTGGCTGTGTCTCGCACTGGCGTCGACGAGCGCTTTTGCCAAAGCGCCCACGGCGTTGTTCTACATGATGGGTAGCCAGAAATCGATCAACTCGTTCGAAGCGCACATCGACAAGATCGACCTGCTGGTGCCGACGTGGTTCGGGGTGGATGAAAACGGCCTGGTGTCCGGCGGGCCCAACATGTATGTGCTCGATCTTGCCAAGGCGCATCACCTGCCGGTGATGCCGATCATCTCGGCCAATGGCGATCGCAAGAAGTTCCACGACCTGCTTGGCAACGAAACGGCAAAGCGCGCCATGATCGCCAGCATGGTCGAGCAGGCGAAGCGGTATGGCTTCTCCGGCTACCAGTTCGATTTCGAGAACATCGCCTGGACCGATCGCGACGCGCTCACCCTGTTGGCCCGGCAGACGGCCGATGCGCTGCACAAGCATGGCCTGAAGCTGTCGATGGCGGTGGTGCCCAATGCGCCGGGTCAGGCCGGCAATGGTCCCTTCAGCAAATGGATGTGGGAATACTGGCGCGGCGCCTACGACCTGAAGGCGCTGGGGCAGGTGCTCGACCTGGTCTGCCTGATGACCTACGACCAGCACACCCGCTGGACCACGCCCGGACCCGTGGCGGGCATGCCGTGGGTGATGGACAACCTTCAGTACGCGCTGAAGCTGGTGCCCAAGGAAAAGCTCTCGCTGGGCATCGGTCTGTACGGTTACCACTGGTTCGCTGGCAACCCGGTGGGGGAGGACGGCAAGGAGAGTTCGCACATCACCGCCGAGTACATCGACGCGGATGAGTCGTTCCCGCTGGCCAAACAGTTCCATGCCACCATGCAGTGGGATCCGGTGGAGCACGAATCGTGGTTCTACTTCTATCGCGATGGCATGCGTGAGTGGGTCTTCCTGCCTGATGCCCATGCCTTCCGGGACCGGTACGACGTGGTCAAGCAGTACGGTCTGGAGGGCTTTTGCGCTTGGGTGCTGGGCGCGGAAGATCCCAAGGTCTGGGAGGAGTTGCCCGATGCCATTCGCTAGGCCGTTGTGCAACGGCGTACAGGGAGCGGCGCTCGCCTGGCTGCTGGCCTTTGGTGGCGCTGCGCATGCCGCCACGCCGGCCATCATTCCCTTGCCTGCGCAGATGAAGGTGGAGCAGGGCAGTTATACGGTTACCAACGTTGTCGCCATCCATGTGGGGCCGGGCGATCGCCCTGCCGCCGACGCGGCACGCTACCTGGCGGAACTGCTGGGGCGCACGCGCGGCCTGTCCTTGACGGTGATCGAGGATGCGGCAGCGACGAGTCGTGGCGGCATCGTGATTCGCAGCGATGCCGCCGCCAGCGTCACCCAGGCGGAAGGCTACGTGCTTGATGTCGATGCACGCGGCATGAACATCCGTGCGCGCGATGCCGCGGGATTGTTCTACGGTGCCATCAGCGCCTGGCAATTGCTGACGCCCGATGGCGCACAAGGTGCGGTCGCCGTGCCCTATATGCATGTCGCCGACTGGCCGCGCTTCGCCTGGCGCGGCTTCATGCTCGATTCGGCGCGCCACTTCCAGTCGCCGGACGAGGTCAGGCGCCTGCTGGATGTGATGGCCCAGCACAAGCTCAATGTCTTCCACTGGCATCTCACCGATGACCAGGGCTGGCGGCTGGAAATCCGCCGCTATCCCCAGCTGACGCAGATCGGTGCGTGGCGCCAGCCGCCGGGCGAGGGCGCCAAGCCCTACGGTGGCTACTACACGCAGGCCGAGGTGAAGGACATCGTGGCCTACGCCGCGACCCGCCACATTACCGTCGTGCCGGAGATCGACATGCCGGGGCACGCGCAGGCCGCGGTGGCCTCTTATCCGGATGTCGGCGTGACGGGCGAGCGGCCGGCCGTATCGATCGACTGGGGCGTGAACCCCTATCTGTTCAACGTGGACGAGCACTCGATCACCTTCCTGCACAACGTGCTGGATGAGGTGATGGAGCTCTTTCCCTCCACCTACATTCATGTCGGTGGCGACGAAGCCATCAAGAACCAGTGGCAGGCCTCCGCCGCCGTGCAGGCGCGCATGCATGCGCTGGGCATCAAGGACGAGAATGCGCTGCAAAGCTGGTTCATCGAGCGCATGGGGCAATATCTGGCACAGCATGGCCGGCGCCTGATCGGCTGGGACGAGATCCTCGAGGGTGGCGTGCCGCCTTCCGCATCGGTCATGTCCTGGCGCGGCACGCAGGGTGCGATCGATGCGGCGCGCCTGGGGCACGACGTGGTGCTGTCACCCGCGCCGACGCTTTACCTCGACAACCTGCAAAGCGCGCGCAGCGATGAGCCGGCCGGGCGCGTGTCATTCCAGACACTCGCCAGCGTCTACCGTTTCGAGGCCGTGCCGGCGGAACTCTCCGCGGAGCAGGCAAAGCACGTGCTCGGCGCGCAGGCCAATCTCTGGACCGAGTACGTCACCGCGCCATGGCAGGTCGAGCACATGGCCTTTCCGCGTCTGGATGCACTTGCCGAGGCGGTGTGGACGCCCGTGAATGAGCGGCATTTCGATGATTTCGTGGCGCGGTTGCCTGCCCAGTTCGATCGCTACCAGCGATTGGGAATCACCTACGCCGACAGCGCCTTTGCCGTGGACATGCAGGCGCAGCGATCCGCCGGGGCAGGGAACAAGGCTGTCGTGTCGCTCGTGACGCAGGTGCCGTCCGGCACGATCCGGTACACGACGGATGGCAGCCTGCCAGTGGCCGGTTCGGCGATGTATCGCGAGCCGATCAAGGTCACGCTTCCCGTCACCATCAACGCGACGTCGTTTGCCGCCGATGGGCATGCGCTGGCGCGCGCACGCACGCATCGTTTCGATGCGCAGACGCTCGCAAGCATCGACAGCAGTGCCATGGAGGCATGCCCCAAGGGCGGCCTTGGCCTGCGCGTGCGATTGCTGCCGGACGCGACGGATCCGGCGCCGGTCTACAACGTCGATATCATGGACAGTTGCTGGATCGTGCCGAAGGTGGCGCTGGATGATGCATCCGCGATCGTCATCGACGGTGCATGGCTGGCGCGCAATTACGGACTGGCGGGCGATGCGTCCAAGGTGGTTTCCCGCGCCGCACATACGCCTCTGGGTGAATTCGAGGTCCACTTGGACCGTTGCGACGGACCGCTGATGGTCAGTCTGCCATTGCCGGCGGCGGCCGCGCCAGGCAGAACGTTCCGTGTCGACGGGACATGGTTGGCCCTCACCGGAACACACGATGTATGCGTGTTGTCCACGGCACCGATTCATGGGCCGCTGTCTGCCGTTGGTCGCGTGTCCTTCATCTCCCCCGCGACAGCTGGCGCAACACCGTGATATGCCAGCGGCGATGAGGTTGAGGCGCCCGATTCGAAGGCGAATTGCCGGCCCATGGTTCGGTGTCTTGCTGTGGGGTGTGGCTGTGACGGTTTCAGCCATGTCGGACCAGGCGGACGAGCAGGCGGGCCGGCTGGTGGCGCAGATGACGCCGGCAGAAAAGATCGCGCAACTGCAGAGCGCGGCGCCGGCCATTCCTCGCCTGGGTGTGCCGGCGTATGACTGGTGGAGCGAGGGCCTGCACGGGTTCGCGCGCCATGGCGATGCCACCGTTTTCCCCCAGGCCATCGGCCTGGCCGCCAGTTGGGATCCCGCGCTGCTGCACGCCGTTGGTGGCGTGGTGGCGGCGCAGGCGCGCGAGCATTTCATGGCAGCGGGCCTGCGCAAGGATCACGGGCGCTACAACGGCCTCACCCTTTGGTCGCCCAACATCAACATTTTCCGCGATCCGCGCTGGGGGCGGGGGCAGGAAACCTATGGGGAAGACCCTCGTCTGACGGCCGCCCTCGGTGTCGCGTTCATCGAGGGATTGCAGGGCGACGATGCTGCTCATCCCACGGTCATCGCCACGCCCAAGCACTTTGCCGTGCATTCCGGGCCGGAGCCGGGGCGGCACGGATTCGATGTGGATGTGTCCCCGCACGATCTGGAAGACACGTACCTGCCAGCCTTTCGCGCAGCCATCGTGGATGCGCGTGCCGGATCGATCATGTGTGCCTACAACGCCATTCGTGGCGTGCCCGCCTGCGCCTCGCCGTGGTTGCTCGGCGAGCGCCTTCGCGGCGACTGGGGCTTCAAGGGTTTTGTGGTCACCGATTGCGATGCGGTGGACGACATGACGGCGTTCCATCACTACCGCAAGGACAATGCAGGCTCGTCGGCAAGCGCGCTGCGTGCGGGCGCGGACCTCAACTGTGGCGTGGCTTACGACGGCCTTCGCTCCGCCCTGGCGGGCGGCCAGATCAGCGGACGCGACCTGGATGCGGCGGCCATTCGCCTGTTCGCGTCGCGCTATCGCCTGGGCATGTTCGATGCGTCCGCGCCCCGGTTGCCTGACGATCCCGTAGCGGACCGGGCACTGGCGCTGCGTGCGGCGGGCGAGTCGATGGTGCTGCTCAAGAATCGCGCGAACACCTTGCCATTGAAGGCCGATACGCGCATTGCCGTCATCGGCCCGAATGCCGACGCCTTGTCCGTGCTGGAAGCCAACTACCATGGCACCGCACGCGATCCCGTGACCCCGCTTCAGGGCATGCAACGGCAATTCGGTGCAAAGCATGTGCTGTACGCGCAAGGTGCCACGCTTGCCGAAGGCGTGCCCGTACCGGTGCCTGGCACGGCCCTGCGTGCCGGGCAGGGCGGGGATGTTCCCGGCCTGAAGGGCGAATACTTCCAGAGCGTGAGCTTTTCCGGCAGGCCTTCCGCCACGCGCATCGATCGCACCGTCGACATGGACACGGACCACCTGCCGCCAGAAGAGCATCTGGATGGCCGGGGCTACGCCGTTCGCTGGACGGGGCAGTTGTTGCCGCCGGGTCCCGGCGACTACACCTTGTTCGTGCGCGTGGATCGCTGCTTCGACTGCCGCGGGCATGACCCGGTGCGCCTGTATCTGGACGGCCGTTTGATCTCCGCCACGAGTGGCGACAAGGAATCGCCGTCAGCGAAAGTCCATGTCGATGATGTGCGGCCACATGATCTCCGGCTGGAATGGCAGCACACGGGCGAAGACCAGGGCATCCACCTGCAATGGATCGCGCCGGAGGATGCCCAGCTCGCCGAGGCGAAGCGAGTCGTGGATGCCGCCGATGTCGTGGTTGCATTCGTGGGTCTGTCGCCGGATGTCGAGGGCGAAGAACTCAAGGTCGATGTGCCCGGTTTTCTGGGCGGCGACCGCACGGACATTGGCCTGCCGCCCACGCAGCAGCGGTTGCTCGAAACAGCGGCGGGTCGTGGCAAGCCGCTGGTGGTGGTCCTGATGAGCGGCAGCGCCGTAGCCATGACCTGGGCCAGGGATCATGCGGACGCGATACTGGCGGCATGGTATCCCGGCGAGCAGGGCGGCACCGCCATCGCGCAGACGCTTGCTGGCGTCTTGAATCCCGCTGGGCGCCTGCCAGTGACGTTCTATCGAGACGCCCGCGATCTGCCGCCTTTCATCGATTACGGCATGAGGGGACGCACCTACCGGTATTTCCAGGGTGAGCCGTTGTATGCGTTTGGCGATGGGTTGAGCTACACGACTTTCGCCTATGACGCGCCGCGTCTGTCCGCCCGGCAGTTGAGGGCGGGCGAACCACTGGGCGTCACCGTGGATGTGCGCAACACCGGCACGCGTCGTGGCGATGAGGTGGTGCAAGTGTATCTGGCGTATCCCGATGCGACTGATGCGCCACGCCGCGCCCTGGTGGGCTTTCAGCGTGTGTCACTGGCGGCGGGTGAGCAGCGGGCCGTGCCGTTTCATCTTGATTCGCGCGCCCTGAGTCTGGTGGATGCAGAAGGCGTGCGTGCCGTGAGGGAGGGGCGTTACGAACTGTTCGTGGGCGGTCGCCAGCCCACGGCAGGGCAAGCGCCGGTGACATTCACCATCACCGGGCACGCGGACCTGCCGCGCTGAGAGCGCCAGTTCGGCGGAAGACATGCACCGATCCCCGCACGTTTTCCAGCACGCCGTTCCGCCAGCCGGGTTATCGATGGCCGGCGCGCGAGCACCGTCGCGCGCCGGTGGCGATTCAGGGCGAGGGCAGCGGTGCCGCGTTGAAGACCTGGAATTCGCGGATGGATGCGGCGCCCACACTGGACAGGATGTTCAGGCGCACGCGCTGCGCCGTGACCCTGGGGAACACGTCGATCTTCATGTGCCCGATGGCTTCGGCGCCCGCGACGGCATGCCATGCTTTGCCATCGAAGATTTCGATGGCGTATTTGCGCACATGCTGACCGTCGTCCAGCCATTCCATGGCGAGCGTGCGGTCGAACGTGACCGGGTGGCCGAAATCCACCTCGATCGTCGCGTGTCGCGAGCCGGCGGGTGCAGACCAGAACGTGTCCTTGTTGCCATCCAGTGCCGCTTCAGTGTTTTCATCCGTGGCTGCATGGTGGCGGGCCAGGTTGCTCGCGTCACCGTAGCGCTCGCGCAGCGCCTTGCCGAACGCATCGAGGCGGGCGACGTCGGCCTCTGGGAGCTGGCCGTGGCGATCCGGCGCGATGCCCAGCATCAATTGTCCGCCGCGCCCCACGCTGTTTTCCCACGTGTCCACGAGCTTGGCCACGCTCTTGAGGGTGCTTTCGTCATGGGGGTGCCAGAACCAGTGCAGGTCATGCAGTGGCGTGTCGACCTCGACCGGACGCCAGCGCTGGTAGCCATGCCGATCGATGACGTTCCAGTTCTCGCCACGGATATAGCCGTCCTCCTGGCCCACCCAGCGGATGTCGCCGTACTCGAACAGGCCCATGTCGGCAAATACCATGGCGTTCGGTTGATAGGTTCGCAGCGTTTCGATGTAGCGCGGAAAGTCGTAAACGTGCCCGGCACTGCCCGCGCCATCGAGCCACCACTCGACGAGCGGGCCGTAGTGTTGCGCCAGCTCCTCGACCTGGGCCTGGTAGTAGGCGTCGTAGGCCTTTGGTTCGCCGTAGCGGGGCTCGTGTCGGTCCCAGGGCGAAAGATAGACGCCAAACTCAAGTCCCTCGGCGCGCGCCGCGTCGGAGGCAAGCTTGACCAGGTCGCCCTTGCCACCCATCCACGGGCTGCTCTTCACCGAGTAGTCGCTCTGGGTCGTCGGGTACAGCGCGAAGCCGTCGTGGTGCTTGGCCACCATGACCATGTAGCGCGCCCCGGCAGCCTTGCTGGCCCGGGCCCATTGCACGGTATCCACGTGGTCGGGATCGAACACTTTGGGGTCGGCCTTGCCATCTCCCCATTCCCGGTCGAGGAAGGTATTCGTGCCGAAATGCACGATCACGCCGAATTCAAGATCCTGCCAATGAATCTGCTGGGGAGAGGGTTTGATGTCAGTCGTGCCTTGCGCCATCGCCGCATGTGGCAGGAGGGCGCAGGCCATGGCGGCGCCAAGAAGTGTGCGGGCAAGTCGCGTCATGCTCTACCTTTGACATGGGTCATCGGGACGTAAAGACGTCCATAAGATAGAGGTCATTAAAGGCTACATAAAAGCGTACTGTCAATGAATTGCAGTAAGAATTCTTGTGTGAAATCAACTGGATTTCGCCAGGGTTTTTCTTTGCCTGCCGGCTTGCGTGACCAAGCCTTGAGTCGTGGCCAGTGGACTCAAGCGCCCGCTTGCAGGAGGGCGGCAACCTTTCGGGCCGTGGCCTTCGCCGAGCCGGGGTTCTGGCCCGTGACCAGCCGCCCATCGACGACCACGTTCGACACGAAGGGCAGCAGCGCCTTTTCGTACAGCGCGCCACGATCCTTCATGGCCTGCTCGGCGTTGTAGGGCACGTCCTTGGCGACTCCGGCGAGAACTTCCTCTGGCCAGGCGTAGCCGGTGAGCTTGCGGCCAGCGACCAGCAGGGTGCCGTCCGAGAGTGTGGTGTTAAGCAGGCCGCAATATCCGTGGCACACGGAGGAGACGATGCCGCCGCGCTCGTAGATGTCCCGGGTGATGTGCTGCAAGCCGGCATCATCGGGGAAATCCCACATGACGCCGTGGCCACCGGTGAAATAGATGGCATCGTATTCCATGGGGTTGATGTCTTCGGGGCGCGCTGTGGTCCTCAGCAGTTCCTGGCTGCGCGGGTCGGTCAGCCATTGCTTCACCGAGGCATCCGCCAACGGCCATTTCAGGGAGCGCGGCTCCAGTGGCGATACGCCACCCTTGGGGCTTACCAGGTGTTGTTCGAAGCCATGTTCCGCAAAGACGTGCCAGGCATGCGTAAGTTCAGAAAGCCACAGGCCAGTCAGGTGATGGGGGTCGGCATAGTGCGACACGTTGGTGACGACGTGCAGAATGCGCTTGGCCATGGTGGAACCATCCTTCAAGGGAGTGCGGTCTGGGGTGAGTTCACTCGCCACGCTTCTGGAAGAAAGCAGGGGTAGCGCCACGGAGGCCGCGGCCAGGACACCGGCACCGATCACCACCCTGCGGCGAGACCTGTTGACGACGTCGACGTTATCTTTGGCGCCCATACTAGAACCATGGCTTCAGGTGAGTACGGCCGCCGGCATCCATCCGGCGGACCGTCTACGGGTTTATGTCGAACCCAGGGCTTCATCAACCCTGGAGCATCAAGCCCCTTGATGCAGCCCCGGGGCCGGTGTTTCGGGAGGCGGCAGTCGCCTGGATTTGAGTGTCGCCGCCAGGGCCAGATCCATGAATTTGCCGAACGGCGCCCGGAGCAGGCTCGGCAGGTTCCAGCGGCCCTGGATGAACACGCCCTTGGCGTGGCTCATCGCCCGGAAGCCTTCAATGCCGTGATACGCACCCATGCCGCTCGGCCCGATGCCTCCGAAGGGCAGGTCATCCTGCGCAACGTGCATCATGGTGTTGTTGATGCCGACATTGCCCGAGGTGGTGCGGGCCAGCAGTTCTTCGCCGTCGGCATCACGGTTTCCGAAGTAGTAGAGCGCCAGTGGCCGGGGGCGGGCATTGATGTAATCGATGACTTCGCCCATCGTCCGATAGGTTCGCACTGGCAGGATGGGGCCGAAGATCTCCTCCTGCATGATGGCGGCCTCGTCACCGGCACTGACAACCAGCGTGGGGGCAAGCGTGCGCACGCGATTGGCGGCGTGCTCCGGATGATTGCCCGCCTTGATCACCCGCGCACCTTTTCCACGTGCATCCTCGAGCAGATTTTTCAGGCGCTCGTAGTGACCGTGGCTGACGATGGATGTGTAGTCCGCGCTGGTGGGGCCAGCCGGATAGAAGCGGCGTACCGTGGCATCGAACTGCGTGATGAATGCTTCGGCATCATCTTCGTGCACCAGCGCATAGTCGGGAGCCACGCAGGTCTGCCCGGCGTTGGCCAGCTTGCCGAAGACAATGCTTCCCATGGTGCGTTCGTTGACCTGGCCGCGCGCCACCACCGTCGGGCTCTTGCCGCCCAGTTCCAGAGTGACGGGTACAAGATGGTCGCTGGCAGCCTTCATCACCTTGCGACCCACCTGCGTGCTTCCCGTGAACAGCAAATGGTCGAAGGGCAGGCCGCTGAATGCCGCACCCACCTCCGGCCCGCCGAGCACCACCGCCACTTCATCGGGGCGAAACGTCTCGGTCAGCAGTTTTTTCAATACGTCACTGGTGCGCGGCGTCAGTTCCGAGGGCTTGAGCATCGCGCGATTGCCTGCGGCCAGGGCCGTCGCCAACGGGATGAGCGTCAACGAGATCGGATAGTTCCACGGCGCCATCACGCCGATGACGCCCTTGGGCTGGTGTTCTACGTAAGCCTTGCCGCTGCGGTAGGTGAAGGCGACATGTCGACGTTCGGGCCTCATGAAGCGGCGCAGTTTCCGGGTCAGGTAATCGACGGACTGGATCACGCCGACCAGTTCCATCACCGCCGTCTCGTGTCGCGAGCGGTGTCCGAAATCGGCGCTCACGGCTGCCTCCAGTTCGTCGCGGTAGGCCAGCACCGCGGCGCGCAGGCGGGCGAGGTGATCTTTTCGCTGCTGGATCGACGGGGCGCCTTCGCGGAGAAAAGCGGCGCGCTGCCGAGTCAGCAGGGCTGCAGCGTCAATCTGGGAAGTGGCTTCTGGGGCGAGCGTCATGATGCACCTGTCGGGCAACGGCAACGAAAACGGATTCAATGCGGATCGAAGGCGTTCAGCGGTGTGGGCATGTTCAACACCACCTGGGCGTCCTTGATCACGTCGTATCGAACGATCCTTGATGCGCCCAGTCCGTCCAGCAGCTGGCTCATGGGGCCGCCTTGACGCAGGAGTTCCACGTCCTGAGGAAACAGGCGCTGGGCAAAGGCCAGCGTATTGGTCTGCACAACCGTTTGATGCCAGGCCCCGTCGATCTGATGGACCATGGTGGCGGTGCTCATGCGGGACTGAGGGGTGACACGCCGGAGGGCGGGAAGCGGCGAGCGAACGGAAAGGTCGGGCCTGCCGTCCGGGCCGTACATGCATGCGCGAACCTCGTCATCGATCGAGACGTCCATATCCGCGAGCCACTTGGGCAATTGATAGCCCTGGACGCCACGCACGCGTGCAATTTCGGTCGTGACCGGCAGGGCCAGCACATGCGCGCAGAAGCTGCGTCGCCGCATGGAAGACAGCAACTCCCGTGTTGGCGAGCCCGTGGCGCCGGGTCGGCGGATTACTACGGCGATCGACGCCTCGTCATAGGGGTCGTTATCGCAGACCGCATACGAAAAGAACGTCAGCGCCACCAGGCCGGTGCCGGGCAGGGCGCGCAAAGGTTCCAGGGGTGCCGGAAGCATGGCGCGCAGCCGTGCAAGCGGCGCCTGCATCAGGAGTTGGACGTTGCTGGTTCGATAGTAGAAGTTCGGCGCCCAGGTTGGGCCCACGCGGGAGGGCACCTGCTGCTTGGGAATGCGGCGAAAGAAATCGATGTTGCCGGCGGCGGGATCGCGGGCGACTTCGTCCAGATTCGGGTTCATCCGAAAGCGGTCGTAATACCCGCCTTCCCGTACCGGAACAAGGTAAGGACCGTAGTTGACCTGAGTGAACCGCCTTTCCATGTACGCCATGACCTTAGAGAGGGAGAAAGGCCGGGTTTCGAGTGCCCCAGCTCCACAACTCTAAGGTTCAATTCAACTTTAATGTCAAGCTGCCCGGCCAGGGCGGTTCAGCCCCCGGAGGAACGGCGGGGCTTGGGCGGTTTGTGTGTGGCGCTTGGGCTCGGAGCTATCCCGTCTCCGTGGAGGCGTTCCATCACCCATTTGGCCCGGTCGATGCAGCTGAGGTCTTCGGGGCGGTTCTTGATGCTTTCGTAGGCCGTCAGGAGTTGGGCCTTGGTCGCTTCCAGGCGCTTTTGCATGGCCTCGATCTCGACCACTTTGCGCTGGATCGCTTCCAGGAGCTCCTCGTGCTGCCAGTGGCCCTTGGAGGCAATCGGGAGCAGGTGGCGAATTTCGTCCAGCGTGAACCCGGCGCTCTGGGCGCTGGCGATGATGTCCAGCATCGCGGCTGCTTCGGGCGGGTAATCGCGGTAGCCGTTGGCTTTGCGGTCGACGGCATGGATCAGGCCGCTGGCCTCATAGAAGCGGATACGTGAGGCGCTTAGGCCACTCAGTTTTGCCAATTCACCAATTTTCATACATCGCATCGAGAAACGTTGACCTGCAAGTCAACTTTAAGCCTGTGCCCGACAAGACTGTCAAGGGTTATCTCCGGTGACTCACGGTTGAACGAGGCCAGGAGAAGGGAATAAGCGGGCCATTGGGGCTTGACATTAAAGTTAACTTTAACTTTATAGTTAAGCCATTGCCTATGAGAGGTCACCCCATGAACCTGTTCGACAAGCTCGCTCTCCCCAATGGATCGAGCATCCCCAACCGCATCGCCAAGGCCGCGATGGAAGAAAACATGGCCGACGCCAACCAGGCGCCGTCCGAACCCCTGATGCGCCTGTACCAGGCCTGGGCCAACGGGGGCGCGGGGCTTTTGATCACCGGTAACGTTATGGTCGATGGCCGCGCGATGACGGGGCCCGGCGGCGTGGTGCTGCAAGACGCTAGCCACCTGGATCAGTTCAAGCGCTGGGCGCAGATCGGGCGGGAGAAGGGCGCCCAGTTCTGGCTGCAGATCAATCATCCGGGTCGGCAGATGCAGGCCAATCTGGGCCAGCCGACCTTGGCGCCCTCCGCGGTGGCGCTGGACCTGGGAAAGTTGTCCAAGCGCTTTAACACGCCGAAGGCCATGACGCAGGAGCAGATTGAAGAGGTCATCCAGCGTTTCGCCCGCACGGCAAGCCTGGCTGAGCGCGCGGGATTTACCGGCGTGGAGATCCACGCGGCGCACGGCTACCTGCTGAGCCAGTTTCTCTCGCCGCTGAGCAACCGTCGAACCGATCAATGGGGCGGCACGCTGGAGAATCGTGCGCGGCTGCTTCTGCAGATCGTCACCGCTGTGCGGGCGGTCGTATCGCCGACCTTTGCCGTGGCCGTCAAGCTCAACTCGGCCGACTTCCAGCGCGGTGGATTCAGTGCGGAAGACGCCAGGCAGGTGGTCGCCCTGCTGAACCCGTTGTCCGTGGATCTGGTGGAGCTCTCGGGTGGCAGCTACGAAGCGCCGGCCATGCAAGGGCAGGCAAGAGATGGGCGCACGCTCGCGCGTGAAGCCTACTTCGTCGAGTTCGCGCGCGATATCCGCAAGGTGGCCGCCATGCCGGTAATGGTGACCGGTGGCATTCGACGCCGGCAGGTTGCCGAGGCGGTCATTCAGAGCGGCGTGGACATGGTGGGCATCGGAACCGCGCTGGCGATCGATCCGCAGTTGCCTGCCGACTGGCGCATGGGCGCCAACAACACGCCTGAGCTGGCGCCGATCACCTGGAAGAACAAGCCGCTTGCGTCGCTCGCCAACATGGCCGCGGTCAAGTTTCAACTGCGCAAGATCAGCATGGGCAAGTCGCCCAATCCGAAGGTCTCGCCGTTGCGCGCACTTGTGGTGCAGCAGGTCTCAACGGCTTGTCGCACGCGGCAATACCGCCGCTGGATGGCGGATCAGCTGAAGCGCGTGGGTGCAAAGGGCTCGCCCGCCCAACAGCCGGCTGCATGAGCGAGCGCAGTGGGAAAGGTGGCCGCGCCCTGCGCGATGCGCGGGCTGGCTTCTGCGCCGCTCCGGGAGTTTCAGCGGCGGGTGAGGGCAGGTGAGTGGTCGGGTGGTGGTAAAGGCGGACTCTCCGCGGAGAGTCCGCCTTGACGCCTAGCCCTTGATGAACGCCAGGATGTCCGCGTTGAGGACATCTGCGTTGGTCGTCAGCATGCCGTGCGGGTAGCCCGGATAGATCTTCAGCTTGGCGTTCTTCAGGAGCTTGGCGGACAGCACGCCGGCATCTTTGTACGGAACCACTTGATCGTCGTCGCCGTGCAGCACCAGGGCGGGCTGGGTGATCTTCTTCAGATCCTCGGTGAAATCCGTTTCCGAGAACGCCTTGATGCAGTCGTAGTGCGCCTTGATTCCACCCATCATGCCTTGGCGCCACCAATTGCGAATGATGCCTTCGGACACTTTGGCGCCCGGTCGGTTGAATCCGTAGAACGGACCCGACGGCACGTCGAGAAAGAACTGGGCCCTGTTGGCGGCGAGCTGCTTCCTGAAGCCATCGAAGACTTCAATGGGCGTTCCGCCCGGATTGCTTGCGCTCTTCACCATGACCGGAGGCACTGCGCCAACCAGCACGATCTTGGCGGTGCGCTGCATGCCGTGTCGTGCAACGTAGGCCGCCACCTCGCCACCACCGGTGGAATGCCCGATGTGGATGGCGTCCCTCAGTTCGAGCGCTTCCGTCAGGGCCGCCAGATCGGCGGCGTAGTGAACCATGTCGTTGCCATCGGCCGTCTGGGTGGAGCGCCCGTGACCTCGACGATCATGGGCGATTACCCGGAAGCCGTGTTCGACAAAGAACAGCATCTGGGCATCCCAGTCATCCGCGGACAGCGGCCAGCCATGACTGAAGACAATGGGCTGGCCCTTGCCCCAGTCCTTGTAGAAGATCTCGACGCCGTCTTTCGTGACGATCTTGTTCCCTTCTTGCCGGCCACTCGCCGACGGGTGTGCCGGCTTCTCCGGTGTCGCCGCGCTCGCTGCGTCCGTGAAAGAAAGCAGGGGCAGCGCAACAGAAGCGGCAGCCACCACGCCCGCGCCAACGACCACTCTGCGGCGGGACTGGCTGACGATGTCGACCTTGTCTTTGTCACTCATGACAACACTCCTCTCGTGATGATGCGGCGCTACACCCGTCCATGCGCACGATCAAACGCCTCGATAAGGCCATCGAGCCATGGGCAAGTGCCCCCTCTTAACTCAGCCACCGTTGAAAAGGGCGATGGGCCGCCGATGGGCAGCCCACGGTTTCCACAAGCGCCGGTGAGCGACAGGGATCCGCCGGCTAGCTGCGAATGAACGCCAGGAGATCCGCGTTGATGGTCTCTGCTTCGGTGGTGGGCATACCGTGCGGAAAGCCCTTGTAGATCTTCAGGGTGCTGTTCCTGGCGTACTTGGCGGAAAGCACGCCGGCATCCTCGTAGGGGACGATTTGATCGTCGTCGCCATGCATTACCAGCACGGGAAGCGTGGCGCCCTTCAGGTCGTTCGTGAAGTCGGTCTGCGAAAAGGCGACGATGCCATCGTAGTGGGCCTTGGCGCTGCCCATCATGCCCTGGCGCCACCAGTTCCAGATGATGCCCTCGGAAGGCTTCGCATTCGGCCGGTTGTAACCATAGAACGGCCCCGCCGGTACATCGTGGTAGAACTGGGCGCGGTTGGCGGCCAGCTTTGCCTGGAGGTCGTCGAAGACACTCTTGGGCAGGCCGCCCGGATTGTTTGGCGTCTTCACCATGATGGGTGGCACGGCGCTGATCAGGACAGCTTTGGCGACCTTGTCTTCGCCGTGCCGCGCAACGTAGTGGATGACTTCGCCGCCGCCCGTGGAATGCCCGACGTGAACCGCCTTTTGTACGCCGAGGTGTTTGACGACCGCCGCCACGTCGTCGGCGTAGTGATCCATGTCGTGCCCATCCCATACCTGGCTGGATCGGCCGTGGCCTCGCCGATCATGCGCGATGACACGAAAGCCGTGCTGCAGGAAAAAGAGCATCTGGGCATCCCAGTCGTCCGCGCTGAGTGGCCAGCCATGGTGAAAGAAGATGACCGGGGCGTCCTTCGGACCCCAGTCCTTGTAGAAGATGTCAACGCCATCTTTCGTTGTGACGTATCCCATGGTCGCTACTCCCAAGTGAGGTATCAGTTATCGGTCGAAGGCACACATTGCTGATGGCTGCTGGTGAGTGGTCGAGTGTTGCTCCTTGATGGAAAAGGATGAGAAGGAACCTGGTCGCCGATGGTTGAGGCAACGAGGTATGCAGAACGAGGGGAGGGTGCCGCTGTTTTTCGCAAGGCAAACGTCCGCCAAGGAAATCCAGGGGACGACCTGGATGGGCGGCTCGAATGATTCGAGCCGCAGAGGTACTCGCTGGTCGAGCCCATTCATCGTGCCGCCTTGTTGGACCGCCGTTCGACTGTAGGCTTAAAGTTGACTTCAATGTCAACTGTTTCATCGATGTAACTGATGAAGATCGGAGAGCCGGCAAAACTAAGCGGTCTGAGCGCCTCCCGCATCCACTTTTATGAGGCCAGTGGCTTGCTGCGGACGGTCGAGCGTCAGGCCCATGGCCATCGCAATTACCCTCCCGACGTGGTGTCGATCCTGAGTGTCATTGCATGCGCCCAGGCTGCAGGTTTCTTACTTGATGACATCCGCCACTTGCTGCCGATCACGCTGGGCGCTGGTTGGCATCAGGAGGAATGGCCGAGCGTGATTGAGCGGAAGATGGTTGAGATCGAGTCGTTGCAAACGCGCCTGGACTCAAACAAGGCCCGACTGCTCATGGCAGACGAAGACATCAGGAACCGGCCCAAGAACCTCGGTTGTGTCGATCGAACCCAGTGGGTGTTGGATCGCCTCCATGAGCGGAACGCCATCTCCGCGCATCATGCAGTGACACCTGAAGCCCGTCGCTCGCCCACGCGTTGACGCTCGCCAGAGCAGTTTCGGCCTGCGTTTCATCTTTGTAACTCGTCTGGATGGCTTGACCTTAAAGGCATATTGAGCCTTAAGGTGCGTGACTGGAGCGTCTATGACGGAGAAGGGTCAGGGGGCATCCAGCGCGGTCTACGAAAGTCGACGCGGCCGCGTCAGATCAATACACCGACTGCCGGATTTCCTGACTGGTTTGAGTTGACTCCTCGCCGGGGATGCCGTTGGCGCCAACATGAGTGGCAAGATGTCTTGCCCTATCGTTGGATGCGAAGGCAAGGGTGACGGATCGCGCTTAACTTTCCGGGTCTGAGCTGCCATGAATCCCATTGATCGCGGCATGATATTTGGCTTCGGCGTCCTGCTCATAGACTTCCTGACCTGGCGCTTCCTGAAGCTCAACCATGAGCTGGCGCGCCTCGGGATTCGGTCGGCGCTTTTCCTGCTTCTTAGCTATGTGTTGTGGACTGTGCCGATCAGTCCCTTTCAGGTGGCGCCCTGGGCGGATCAACCCGTACGGCACATCCTGGCGCAAGGGCTCGAATTTCTCTGGTGGCTGCAGGCCGCACAGATCTCAGCCGCGGTTCTCGGAAGAATTGTGCTGCCCTCGGCGTTGCACCGGGAGCGATTGTTTCAGGACCTGCTGCGAGCCATCGTTTTTCTGGCGGCGGCGGTGGCCGCCGTGGCTTATGTTCTGGAACTTCCCCTCGGCGGGTTGCTCGCCACATCGGGCGCCTTGGCAATCATTCTTGGTCTTGCCGTCCAGAGCACGCTCAGTGACGTATTTTCAGGTCTGGTACTCAGTGCCACCCAGCCATTCCAGCTGGGCGACACGGTGGCGATCGGTGACATCCAGGGCAAGGTCGTGGAGAGAAACTGGCGGGCGACGACCTTGTTGAACAGCCAGGGGAATTTTGTCCAGGTGCCCAACAGCGCTGCTGCCAAAGCCAACATAGTCAACCTGAGTCGGCCACCGCAGATTCATGGACTGACCATGCGGATTCGCATATCGCCAACGATCCGCCCTGCGGTAGTTATCTCTGCGCTCGAAGATGCAGTCAGAAGTGCTTCTGAACTATTGGCCGATCCCGGGCCGGTGATCACCGCGCTGGAGGTGCACCGAAAGTACATCGAGTACGAGATCCAGGCCTATGTTGCGTCGGCCGACAGGAAGGCGACCACCCAGAACGAAATGGTGGATCAGGTGCATCGTCATCTGAATGCCCATGGCATCTGCTTGGGGCAGGAGCAGCAGGGTGGTGAATTCATGAGCGATCCGGAGAGGCTTCTCCGCCATATCGAAATGTTCAAGTCCTTGAGCGAGGCTCAGATCGGGCAATTGGCTGCAGCCTCCCTGAGGCAGCAGTTTTCCGCTGGAGAGATGATCTACGACGCCAAGTCCGATTGCCCGGATCAGGAACGGGCCCTGTGTATCGTGGCATCAGGGGTTGCCGTGCTCCTGGCTCCGCACGAAGGAGAGAACATCGAGCTAAGAAGATTGGGGCCCGGGGATGCGGTTGGTCGATCAAGCATTCTCGCCGGCGTCAGCAGCTCGATCAGGCTGCGCGCGCTGAGCAGCGTCTCGATCCTTCGACTCGACAAGGATGCGATTACACCTCTGCTGCAGCAGTTTCCGGATCTCGCGAAAACCATGCTCAGCGACATGCTGGAGGTTCAGGCGCGGGAGGCGGAGGTCCTTAGAGAAATCCCCGCCCAGGCAATGGGGAGGGAAGGGCTTTTTCAGCGACTGATGGAGGGCTTGCGGCGGCTTCACGGGATGGCCCCCAGGTAGCCAGGTGCGGCAGCTAAGGCCAGGTGCGAACAAAAGGCTGCGTGGCATCCATCTCCACGCCCCCGAAACTTCCAACGGCATCCCTGATGACGGTTGCCTCGTAGCCAGGCTCGGCTGCAAAGCGTATCGAGGTCGGTGCCGGCAAACCCACTGGACATCCAGTGCTCGTGCACGACCACAGGGCGTCTACCCACGACAATCATCACTTATCGCCAGTACGAACCCAATTCGGAAACTGACTATAGTTCCAATTATCAATAATTGTACATTCTTGGTAGTTGTGGATGCCGTTGCGCCTTCGGAATTCTAGTTCCTGTGAGGAATTTGAGCGCATGGTGCCTCTTATGCCGTTGCGCGCGAACGCGGGGCGCTGTGTTGCGCCACGCCCGGCCTGCGCGCAACGGGTAAGTTCGAGGTGTTGCACTCGATAGTTTTGCACTGTTGCAGGCGCCGGGGGCGAAGCATTGCCTACCTGACCCCAGGAGCTACCATCCCTGGCCCATAAAGTGGAGTATGGATGGAGCATCAGCCTCGCGCCCACGCGAGGCGCTATTGCTCCATTGGAAGAAGCGCTGCCAGGTGCATGACGACATTCCACTCAAAACCTGGAGCAAGCAGCCTAAACTCCAGAGCCGCCTGTGAGCGACATCCCTGCCTCATTCAACACAGAACCAGCATCAAATACACCCAACTTTCGGCCAGTTGTTTGAAATGACGTTCAGCGGCTTTATCGCGGCCATTGGCGTTCAAGTCGGGAGGTCGTTGCAATGCATCGTTTAGATAAGTTGCCAGTTCTCGCGCTGCTTGCCTTGGCGTTGATTCCTATGCAAGCCAATGGCCTGTCGAATGGCGCGGGGAAGAATACAAACGTTTCGAGCAAAGTGGGAGGCTCGAAATCTGATCAGAATGCCGACGTTAAACAAGAAACGACAAACAAATCCAAGGATGAGTCCACTCAGCAAAACAGCAAAGGCGGCGACGCCGAGGTGGCATCCTGGCTGGCGAGCGTCGCCGCTCAACGGGCGGGCTACGAAATCGCCTATGCGGTAAAGAATCTATGCAGCCAGGGCAACTCCTGCCTGATTAGCAACTGGAAAACCTTTCGTGCCGCATCCCTGAGAGGCAGAAAGATAGTCGAGCAATTCGATGAAGCTAGTCGCGGATTTTCCAAAGCACAACAGGAAATCCGCGGCATTGACAGCACAGCATGCTCGACACCAACCCCAATCATTCCACAGCCCGCTCACGTGATACCTCGCCAGGCCATGGTGTGGTCATCTGCAACAAATAAAGTCCTCGACGAAAGGGTTATCGATGCCCTCAAGAACAATTACGGCTCGGCGTATGAAGCCCTAGCTAACAGTACATCGTCCACCGGGGCGACGACTGAAGCGGCTGCACCTGTCTTTACACCACTGCTTCATGCGAATGCTTGGGTAACGGCTGTTGGGGCTCTAGGCACCGGAGTAGTTGCGATAGCGAAGTCGTTTGCGCCAACAGTGTCGATGTCACCCGACTCGGCTAGCGGGTTGGTTTCCGACGACTTGATGGCGGACGTCTTGCAGTCCATGGAGGCTAGAGGCTTAGTAGCCAAATTGCCCGATGGCGCGAGCGACGATATCGAGACTCGCGCAGAAGATGTACGAGGTAAACTAAGCAAATTGAAGAGCGAGATTAATGCAAAGTTAAATGCGCTTGGCCCAGCGACGCCACAGAAATGCTCGGCGATCAAGAAAGCCCTGACAGACCTGGATGACGACATTGGCAGCGTCTCCACCAAACTTACGGTAAACCTCGACAGCGCACTTCCCGCCACTGATCCAGAGAAAGATCCTGGAGAAATGTCTGCTGCCATGCTTGCAGATGAGGCCTACCAGGCAGCGATGTATCGCCAGAATGCAGCGATCAACAAGAATCTTGTGCTCCAAGTAGATCTGGGCAGTAGTGCCGTCGATCGAGGGACATACACTCACTGGTGGGGAACATATGATCTTGTGATGCATGCGGCGGTGCATGCACGCTATCAAGTTGTGGACGCGAAGACTGGAGCGCTTCTTCATGCGGGCACGGTTGCCGTGATTTGCCAATCATTGGAAACCATCAAGGCTGGCGCAAAGCCCTACGCGGAAGAGTTTTCCGGTCCTGGTGGTGGACTTCCTGCGGATGCGCACAGTAAACCCATGTGTACGAGCCAGCCGACATTGGGGCGAGATGAAGAACAGGGGGTGGCAAGCCTTCCTTCTCCTTTACAAATCATAAGCCAGACAGCAAACGAAAGCGGACCGACCGGAGCAACGTCTCCATCGCAGCCGTGACCAGTAGCGGCTATGAACACGATCGACAACCTACCGGGCGGTATTGGTAGGCAATCCAGTGGTAAAGGGCGAACGGCGTAGCCCGCACCACCCAGGGAACACCCCGCTCTCTTGCGACCGTTCCGTCCCGCTGCGTCTAGCTGCAGCGGCGCCACGGATCGTCCAGCACGGGGATGTGAGTAGGTGCATCCGATAGCTCGGGCCAGGGGCGAATTCGGGGCAACGTCAACCAGTCACAGGTTGCGCGCACACCTTCAGATCAGGCGTCTACGGAGAGAAGGTCGCTGGCGGTAAGCATCGATGATGTCCTTGTTGTGGACGAGAAGTCAGCGGCGCACTGCATTTGCCTCACGAAGAAACACTAATACCCGTTTAAATTCATCGAGCTGGGTCGACCCGCCTTGATCGCCATTTGAGGCTGGTGATTCGGACGCGCTTCGGGGGTAGGGCGAGCGCCCATTTGCCCCAAGGTGAACATTGTAAAGCTGGTATTCCGGCTATTGAGGGACATCTCAGCGAGGTGTTCATTGTCTTCAGGGAAACTCCCGAACAGTCCGCCTGCGACTCAATTCGGTCAGGGAGTGTCGCTCCATCATCGAGTAGACCTGCTCCCACCACCAGACGCGGTCTCGCTGATCGATGGCGAGCGATGGCATTTGAACCATTCGCTCGAACGCGTCCCACAGAGCCTCCTCGGGCTGCCCTTCCACCTCAAGCTTGGTCAGCTCAACCTCCAGCAGATTGAATGTCTCCGACAGCTCTCCTCTCGAGAGGCTCATGACGCACCCGCTCCGTTTACCATTGACAGCCTACTTCACCGACGACCTCTGGTCCTCCTCGTCAGGATGCGCACCAGGAGAAATTGATCCCCAACTCACGGATGACCACACCCTAAGGATGCTTCATTCGGGGATCGTAACTACTCATCATAGTCTCGTCAGTAGACGGAAGTGCGCGCAGGCGCGCCACCTGACGGGGATCCACCGGACCGCCACGATTTCCCCAGCTGGAGCGCACGAAGGTAAGCAACGCTGCCACTTGCGCATCACTTAAGCGATTGCGAAAAGCAGGCATACTGAACTGCGTCGGTGCATCTCGTCCCGAGGGCATCGTGCCGCCCTGCAGCACCAGGCGAATCAATGAATCCGGGTTGTCGCTATTGAGCAATGGATTGTCTGCTAATGCTGGGAAGACCTGTACATAACCTCGACCATCTGTGCGGTGGCAGGTCGCGCAATTATCAAGGTAGAGCTGGGATCCAGGCGCACTGACGTTACCCGCATGTAGCGCGCTTTGCGTCGCTTGGTCATAGACCAATGTGGCCTCCTTTCTCTCGGGTGGGAGCGATTTCAGGAAGAGGGCGACAGCGCGGAGATCCTCATCATTCATGTACTGGGTGCTGTGTTGCACTACATCAGCCATCCCACCAAAGATGGCACTGCGATCGCTTCGCCCCATTTTAAGCAAGACGACAAGATCGTCTGCGCTGACATTACCGAGTCCGCTCTCACTCTCTCCCCTCAGACTAGGTGCAATCCAATTGTCGCTTTCGCCGCCGCTGAGGTACACCAAACCGCCGGACGTGCCAAGCGCCTTCTCCTGCAATGTCACGGACCGCGGGGTATGGCAGGCGCCACAATGGCCGAGCCCCTCGACGAGGTATTCACCACGCTGCTGCTCCGGAGTTAGTGTTAAAGCCGTTTGCGGTGAAGTGACGTTTGGTCCAAATAACCAACGCCAATACGTGAGCGGCCAGCGCATTGAGAGTGGCCAAGTGATGCCGTTGCGGTGATTTTCCTGTTTCTCCGGCGCCACACCATGTAAAAAGTAGGCGTACAGCGCCTGGACGTCTTCGTCGCTCACCTTCGCATATGAGGGGTATGGCATGGCCGGATAGAGCGTGTCTCCCGAAGCGGCAACGCCACGCCGCACGGCACGCTCGAATTGACCATAGCTATACCTGCCGATACCAGTGTCGCGGTCAGGAGTAATGTTGGTGCTATAGATGACGCCAATGGGCGACGCGATGGGTAGCCCTCCCGCGAAAGGTTTGCCATCCTTCGCTGTGTGACAAGCCACACAATCGCCTAGCTTCGCCAGATATTCTCCCTGCCTAATTTGCTCTTCCGTTGGTGGGGGGGCCGTGGCGGTCGCATCCCCGCCTCGCGGAACCAAAAGCGTCACCAGCCACGCCAATAAAAGTAGCGCGATCAGAACCATGATCACGCGCCACAAGGCGTTGCGACGGAATAGGGGAGCTAGCCGAGCAGTCATGTTTGCACCAATGGGCCCGGGCGCTTGAGGTAGATCTCGCGTATGGCCTTGGCTGACAGATAGGTGAGGCCGCCGATCAGGCCTGTCGGGTTATACCCGAGATTCTGCGGAAACGCCGACGCGCCCGTCACGAACACGTTAGGTACATCCCAGCTCTGCTGGAATCGATTCAATGCACTTGTACTTGGATCATTACCCTGAATCACGCCTCCGGTGGTATGCGTGGTCTGATATTGGCGGATGTCGTAATGATCTCCGGGCTTGCGTAAATTCAAAGACGAAGCCTTGGGCTTCATCTGATCGACGATATCCTTCGCGCGGTCGGTCACAAAGCGCGACATCTTGTACTCGTTTTCGTGCCAGTCGAAGGTTATGCGAAGCAATGGAAGTCCAAACGCGTCTTTGTACGTAGGGTCCAAGTCCAGGTATCGATCGCGATAGGACATCACTGAGCCGTGCGTAGCCACCGTGGTGGAATGCAGGTAGCTGTCCTTTGCCGCACGCTTCCAAGCAGCGCCCCACGACGGGGTGCCAGGTGGAACACTTAGCTGCTGAATCGGCCTGCCGCCTGTTTGCCCACCGAAGATATACGCTCCGCCAATGAAGCCATGGCTGGCATGATCGAAGTGATCGGAATTGAAGTCGTCGACAATCTGGACGCCCCCGGCGCCTGCTCCAATGAAGGGGTTGATGGCAACATCCTTATCGAAGAACACGCCGATGCTGCTCATCATTTGGTAGGCGTAATTCTTTCCGATGACGCCCGCGCCGGTGGCCGGGTCGTAAGGCCGACCAATACCGGAAAGGAGCATCAGCCGTACGTTATGCATCTGGAATGCGGCTACGATGACCAGATCTGCCGGCTGCTCCACTTGCTGCCCCTTGGCGTCGATATAAGTCACGCCGGTGGCGCGCCTGCCAGTGGAGTCGAGGTTGATTCGCGTAACGTGGCTATTGGTACGCAGAGAAAAGTTTGGTCTGCGCATTAGGATGGGCAAGATAGTGGTCTGCGGCGATGCCTTGGAGTACATGAAGCAACCGAATCGTTCGCAATAGCCGCATAGATTGCATGGTCCGAGGCGGGCGCCGTATGGATTGGTGTATGGCCGCGATGCATTTGATGCTGGTTGCGGAAAGGGGTGGTAACCCAGCGTGCGCGCCGCGTCGGCAAACAGCTTGGCACCGTAGCCGTCGGCAACCGGCGGATTGGGATATTCCTTCTTGCGCTGTCCTTCAAAGGGGTTCCCGCCCTCCTGGAGGCGACCGTTGAGATTGCCTGCGCGACCGGAGGTTCCGCACACATACTCAAACTTCTCAAGAAACGGCTCGAGCTCATCGTATGTAACGCCGTAGTCTTGAATTTGCATATCTGCCGGCATGAATCGTTCGCCATAACGATTACGGATATGGCTTCGGAACTCCAAATCTTCCGGAGAGGGGCGGTAGTGCTGGCCGTTCCAGTGCGTACCCGCACCACCCACGTTGTTACCAAGTAGGAATGATCCGTATTGACGGTAGGGTACCGCCGTGTCGCCAACTGCATGGCGGACAGTGACCGTCTCCCGCGCCAATGGCTGGAACAACTTACCCCGGATGCCGTATGCCAATTCGTCGGCAATATTCGGATAGGCCCAATCCGGCGATGTGTCCTGGTAATCACCGCGCTCGAGCGCAAGTACGCTCACGCCAGCATCGCTCAGCTCGATGCCCATGATCGCACCGGTCCAACCAAACCCAATGATCACCACATCGACCGACTTCATGCGGATCATGACTTGTCTCCGCGAATCGATACAGGGCCAATGGGATACACTTTTCCCGGCTGCTCAGCCCAGTCGGCAAAGTCGGCGCGGGCACCGGGAAAGCCAATCATTTTCCAGCTGCCCATCTGCTTGTTTCCGCCATACATGGGATCGGCGAAATAGCCTTCCTTGGTGTTCTGAAGCAACTGCGCGAAGAAGATCTGGGAAGGTACTGCCTCCAGCACAATCTGGCCCTTCTCCAGCTGATGAAGTACCTCATCGCGCATTTCTTGCGCGAGTGACGCAAACACCATGTTATGTTGCTTTTTGCACCACCCATCTACTGCAGCAATGGCGGCACGATAAAGTTCACGCGGAGTAAACCGCAATTGGTAACCGAGCGTTGGCGGTGCTTCGGGCGTAAACGGTCCCTGCATATACCAGAGCCCGCCATGGCCGTACGCGGTCTCCATCTCGCGATCAATAAACTCAGCAACGCCCGATTCGAGTGCCCCTGGACCGTCTTCGTTGGAAGGAATTAGCCGGTCAACCGCAGCTTGCAGAAATTGCCACTCTGGGGCAGTGAAGTAACGTGGCGTGTATGCGGCTTCGGTGAATGCAATCGATGCACTCCGCGCTTGCGAAAGCGACGCTGGGCCCAATAGGCCGATCGCCGGCACGACAACGAGCGACTTTCGGAGAAACTCACGGCGCTGTGTAGAGCGAGGTTTGTTCGACATGGCGCTCCCCAACACGATCGAACGAAAGCGTGAGTCATCGTGGCGCGCGAGGTGCGAGCAAAGCGTGAAGTTGGCTTCCCAAGCAGCCACTTATCTGTAGCACGCTCGACCATAGATCGACGCGAACAACTAACGACGAGTTTCAAATCGACGTCATCAGGGGGGCGTGGAGAGCGAAAACCTTGGCCGCTTCACCGAACGCAACCTAGGATTCGAGGCCTTCCTATTTCCCCTAGAAAGACCTAGACAAATCACCTGAAAATTTCCTATTTCCCCTAGGAAACCCGGCGCTACCTGCTCAGTGGCTTCTTGTTTCCCCTAGGCGGTCCAATAGAGACCGCCTAGGGAAGGACACGCACATCCACGCGAAATATGTCCATTGCAGCCGTTGGGCATTAATCCAAATCTGGCTTACCGTCGTGAGCGTGCAGGTCGATGGTCATATCGCCGTGGCTCGTTATCTGGTCAGGTCATACAGAGCGCTGCGCGGCGGTAGTGAGCACGATCTTGCCAAAATGTATGCCCGAGTCGATCAGCGCGTGAGCAGAGCGCGCATCCTCAAGCGCAAAGGACCGATATACCTGGGGCTTAATTTTGCCACTTTCGATGAGGGGCCAAACATGCGCCTCGAGATCGGCAATGATGGCGGCCTTTTCCTCGTAGGTGCGCGAACGTAGCGTTGAGCCGATGAGTGCGAGGCGCTTGGTCATCAATGGCCATAGGTCAAGCTCCTTTGCCGGCCCCTTTAGCACGCTGACCTGCAAGATGCGCCCATTCATGGCTGCGGCCTGGAGGTTTCGGGCCACGTAATCTCCCGCAATGATGTCGAGAATGACGTCCACACCCTTGCCATGCGTGAATTCTTCCACCTTTGTCACGTAGTCGTCTTCAAGGTAATTGATCGCGTGGTTTGCCCCGAGGCGCACGCTAGCTTCACGATGTGCGTCCGACCCCACGGTGGTGATGACCTTCGAAGCGCCCATGGCTTTCGCAATCATCGTCGCGGCCGTCCCAATTCCAGACGCTCCACCGTGAATTAGTACCGATTCGCCAGCCTTCAACTTGCCGCGCTGGATAAGATTGAGCCATACGGTCATGAATGTTTCTGGCATCGCCGCAGCCTCTGCCACGCCGAGGCCAATAGGTAGTTTCATCGTGACGTTGTGATTGGCGACTGCATATTCTGCATATCCGCCGCCGGTCACGAGCGCACAGACCATGTCACCTTGGGAAAAGCGATTTACGGCGGACCCTACGGCGATGACCTCACCGGCAATTTCGAGCCCCGGGATGTCCGATGCGCCCGGCGGTGGGTTGTACTGGCCCTTTCGCTGGAACACGTCGGGGCCATTCACGCCCGCGGCGTGAATGCGGATCAACACTTCGTCGTGGCCCGGGGTCGGCACTGGGCGCTGCCTTGGCACCAGGACCTCCGGGCCGCCAGGTCGGCTAATTTCAATGGCCGTCATTTCGGCGGGCAGGATGGGCATGGTGTCTAACATGGGAAACCTCCGAAGAAGCTAAGGGATTTTTGGCGAGGGGAAGCATATGCTTGGCCAATGATGAAATCGCGCAGCGATTTTCACGTCCACTGATGCAAAATTGCATCGAAGCGGAGGGCTCGTCCTTGAACTGGGATGACACTCGAATCTTTCTCGCTATCTATCGGGAGCGCAGCCTGCGAGGCGCCGCACGACTGGTCGGCCTCGATCAAGCCACGGTCGGTAGACGCCTGGCAGCGCTCGAGCGTGCGCTCGGCGCGACGCTCTTCTTACGCACGTCCAATGGGTACGTGCTGACCCCGGTCGGCGAGGTCGCCTTGCGGTGGGCAGAAAAAATGGAGCAGTCAGCAATCGATCTCGTACGACAAACCCAGGGCGTGGACGAGCGCCTGGCGGGCGAAGTCCGCGTGACGACGACGGATGCGATTGGGCTCGAATTCGTGATGTCAGCGATCCGACACCTCCATGACGAGCATCCAAATGTGCGCGTACTGCTCGACACGTCAACTCAGGTGCAGAATCTGGCGAGGCGGGAAGCCGACATCGCGGTTCGTACGATCAAGCCTGATAATCCCGATCTTCTCACGCGCCGGCTCGCTGTGTGGCCAGTGGGACTCTATGCGTCGGTCGACTATCTTGAGCGGCATGGAGAGCCTGTCCCAGGGGAAAGCTTTGAAGGGCACGACCTGGTCTGCTACCTACCGCACATGCAGGCGCGCCGGCTGCTCACGTTCGTGGGAGAGCCTATTCATGCGGGCCGAATTGTCTCGGGGCTGAATTCGAGCCTGCTGTTGCGCGCGGCCGTAGGCGCAGGTCTCGGTCTTGGCGAACTCGCAGTTCCAATTGCAGAGCGCGACGGCCTCGTGCGCATATGGCCTGATCGCGTCAGCGCAATGGCGTACGAAGTATGGATGGTGACCCACAAAGACCTGCGACATACCGCGCGCGTCAGTGCGATGATCGATCACATCGCGAAGGTTTTTGAAGAGACGCCCGGCGACAAGAAAAATTCCGTGGAATTCCCACCCTCCAGCTAGTTTGATGGGAAAGTCCTCCAGCGTCAGGGCTTCGCCTGCGAAGCCCCTGATGCGGTCATTTCGCTTCGTCGTGAATATGCGGCTTGCTCACGAAGACAATTATAGGATTTCGGCATGGTTGCAGGCCGTTTGCTTACCTATATCGCGCCATGACTGCACGTCAGGTTGCTCTCTGCAGTTTTGATTCGGGTGCAATCCCTGAGCCAGCTCTCTGTCAGCACCCCCTTTCCGCAATCAGCCTCGGCTGCCGGGTTGAGCAGTAGGGGATATCCCTCATGTCGATTGGATGCCAAGGGCGAGACTATGGTGGCCGGGAATGCATCTGCGATCGAGCTAGCCCAGACACCATTGAATCGTCGCTGAGCATTGATGCCACCGCTGGGCCCTGTTTGCGATGTCGCAGGCGCAAGCCGCGATCGCCGAGATGGCCGGATGATCAATCGCTACTGGCAATAGCGCTCGTAAAAAGAGGTCGCGTATGTATGGCGCCACGGCCGCAATCAAACTCGTGGCGGGAGAAGCGATGCAGCAGGTTCGCGGCCAACCCTGATGAAAGTTGCACGTGAAGTTTCCGTGGAAGCCAGGCACGTCGGCCGTCTTCGGCGCAAAACAATTGCCGAAACCGGTCAATCAAGATGAACCATGAGGAGTCCGCTATGTCTAGCATTTCAAGGCGTTCGTTCGTCAAGTTCATGGGTAGCGCAACCCTCGCCCCTGCGCTCCTACCCTCTGCCCTGATGGCGGCCGAGAGCACTGGGTCGCATGATACCAGTGGCGCAATGCCGCTCCAGGCTTCAGCCGCAACCGACGGCTACTCGGGATACAAGCTCATCCAAGTCGCAGTAGACAGTGGCGTTGCAATGGTGACGTTGAATCATCCGCCACTGAATCTACTTGACGAGGCGCTTTCGGATGAGTTCGATCGCCTCACCAGACAACTGGAGATCGATACCCACATTCGCGTCATTGTTTTACAGAGTGCCCTGCCGAAATTCTTCATCGCTCACTCTGGTCTACATCGCGTAGCGCAGGCGCCAAAGACGGTTTCCAATACACGCAGTTTTCGCCTGACCCAGCTGCTCGGGGAGCGCCTGCGCAACATGTCGAAGGTAGTGATCGCCAAAGTTGAAGGCATTACCCGCGGAGGAGGCTCCGAGATCGCCCTGGCTGCGGACATGTGCTTCGCTGCCAAGGGGAAGGCCATTTTCGGACAGCCAGAGGTGGGGTTTGGGCTCGTCCCAGGCGGCGGCAGCACACAGCGTTTGCCGCGCCGAATGGGGCGGCCGCGTGCTATGGAGGCACTCTTGGGAGGCGAAGATTTCTCGGCCGAACTGGCTGATCACTACGGCTACATCAATCGTGCACTGCCAGCGGCGGAACTTGGACCGTTTGTGGACAAGCTTGCGAGGCGCATCGCAACTTACCCGTCAGTCGCGATCGAGCACATCAAAAGAGCAGTGGACATGGGCGCAGACGCCCCGTTTTCTGAGGCGCTACTTGTGGAAGCACACGAATCCGATCTCTGCGTGGCCAATGATTTGGTTCAGGAGCGCATCAAGGCGGCCATCGCCGCCGGCGCCGAGACGTACGATGTCGAGCTCAATCTTCCCGACTTGTTTTCAAAACTGCCTCCTGCGAGCTAGACATTCGAGCTTCCTGCGATCCGGAAATTAGGCGCTCAGACAAGGTCTACGGTCCTCACAAGCGGATGAGAGGGCAGTCCGCGTGCTTTTCTCGTAAGTAAGAATTGCGCAGAAAAGGGGTTGAATAACACCCTGATGGAGTGGAAACGTGGTGCTGATGGCCAATCGCAGGCACCGCTGCATCGAAACGCGGTAGCTCAAAAGGTCGAACCGCCACTGGCTTAAAGCTTACCAATGGCCACGGTCGTCGTCGGGCTTCACGCTTCGGATCCAATAGGATTGATTAGTGTACCTAGCCCATCGATACGCACGCGGCAGATGTCGCCCGGCTTCATCCATAGAGGTGGTGTACGCGTCATGCCAATACCGCCAGGCGTTCCGGTGACGATCACGTCGCCGGGATCCAAAGTCATTGCTTCACTCAAGAGGGCAATTAGGGTGGATACGTCAAATATCAGCTGATTGGTGTTGGCCTTCTGGACGATCTTGTCGTTGAGGGTGGTTTCAAGCACAAGTCCGGATGCACCCTGCGGTAGCTCATCAATTGTCACAAGCTCCGGCCCGAACGCGCCGGTATGGTCAAAATTCTTCCCTAGCGTCCACTGCGGCGTCCGCATCTGGTAGTCGCGCACGGAGGCATCGTTGAACACGCTGTAACCGCAGACATGCGACAGGGCGGACTGTCGCGAAATTCGTCGACCCGCTCGGCCTATGACGACGGCCAGCTCCCCTTCGTAATCCAGCTGGTCGGATTCCAGAGGGACCTGCAAGGTGGATTGGTGGCCGAGAAGACTAGTCGTAAATCTGGCGAAAATCGTCGGGTACTCCGGAGCTTCAAAATGGGTCTCTGCGGCATGCTCGGCGTAGTTCAGGCCGACACAAATGATCTTTCCGGAACGCATCAGCAACGGGATGTGTCCAATGTCGTCATGTGGAATCGGCGCCCCCTTTGCTAATAGGGTGGTACTTGCGTTCTTCATGGCTTCAAGGCCTGAAGCAACTAGGCGATCCAAATCACCAGGGAAGTCTGGAGAACTTTCGGCGATACCAAAGAACTCCCCTGTGCGTGCTTTGGCAGCCAGTCCAAGATGCCCATCTGAATTAAGGAATCTTGCGAAGCGCATTGAGGTATCTCAGAGCGTTGATGTTCCGAAGTGACATCCAGCGTGATTTGATCTTTGGTTGGCGGAAGCTGGTTGAACACTTGACGGGTCCCGGCGCGGCCAAATAGACCCCTCAGGCAACTGCACCATACCGCCGGCTTGTGTTTTCAACCAAGCCTAAAGCGGCACGTGCCGACCAACATCGCACCTCGGCGATGCCATAGTCATCTTTACGCTGACACGGGTGAAAGTCGTGTGGCGACAATCACAGGGCTCCTGTTGGAGATGCCCTTTATGGCATGGCACAGCAAACCTGCCATATCCGCCGCTCCACATGTGAGGGTTTTCCCCTATGTGAGAGGGCGGAGAGATGGATAATGATCATAGTTGGGGGTAAACCAAGTGCTGATGAGTTACGGGGCAGCAGGATTTTCCTCAACACTTCGGAGATCCATCATGCAAATCCGAGAGCTTGCAAATACGTTCTTCGCCGCATACCGATCGCACGATGTGGCAACCATGGTCGACCTATTCGAAGCTGACGGATTGGTCGAGTACGTGCCTTTGGAGATGCGAGGTACGGCCTCGAAAGAAGGAAAGGGAGTATGGGGCGCTTTGATCGACGCATTCCCTG
Source organism: Dyella japonica A8 (assembly GCF_000725385.1). Taxonomy (NCBI): domain Bacteria; kingdom Pseudomonadati; phylum Pseudomonadota; class Gammaproteobacteria; order Lysobacterales; family Rhodanobacteraceae; genus Dyella; species Dyella japonica. Next base: position 3,063,562 of record NZ_CP008884.1, read on the forward strand.
ATCTGACAAACGTCGTTAGTCGGATGTATGCATCAGACGCCGAAGGTTACGCCACCGTTGAGGTCGTCATCGGTGGACGACAAGCAAAAGAATTTATGGGGATTGCCAGCCAGGGTCGATCGTTTCGCCTGGAGCACGCGTTTATTATCACGTGCGGCTCCGACGGAAAGATCTCACGCATGACCGCCTACTGGGACAATTTGAAACTTCTTAAGGAACTGGGTGGTCAGGTTCCCACCTGAAGGATCGACAGGGTGAATATCTGACTGGCTGGTGTGAGCAACGGCCATTAACTGTCTAGCTCAGCCGTCCGAAACACGACCATCAAGGGCAGAGTGGGGCCAATGCGCCCCACTCGCTCGGGTATGGATCAGACTGCAAGGCGATGCATCTGCGGTCTGAGTAGTGCACTCAAACGGTGACGCCTACTTCCTTCAGGAGTGCCTTGGCGGCCGCCTTGCCAAGATTATTGGACGCCAAAGGACTGTCGCCGGTAATCAGCTTCCGGTCCTGGTGAGTCATGCCAGTAATGTCGCCATTTAGGATCTCGACGCCAAGCTTCTTCAATTCCTCACCGATGTGCCACGTGAGCTGGCCTGGCATGTAGCCGATATTTGGAGTTTGTCGGTCGATAGAGTCAGGAAACACACAGATCTTGTATCCCTTGTACATATAGTTCTCTTTGGCTTCGCCCACCGCAGCAGACAGAAGTGATGCCGGTCCGTGGCAAAGAGTAATGACATACTTGTCATTGGCCATGGCCCACTTGAGCACCGACTTGACTTCTTTGCTGTGTGGAATACCGACAAGCGCCCCGTGCCCTCCCGGTATGAACACAGCAATGTAGTCCGAGTCATCTCCAAGCTTCTTCTCGATGACGTCAGACAGCTTCTGTGGACTCTTGAGCTGCGCGAGGTACTGCTGATAGATGCTTTGCACTTCCTTGTCTTCTGTTGGAAATGCCCAAAGCTCCAGCTTGGCGGGATTGCCAGACAACGTCGCAATCTCGATGTCAAATCCCGCCTTAGCCATGTGATACATCGGTAGCAACATCTCCCACGGATGGTTACCCGTCGAGAACATGGTGCCGTTCTCCATGAGAACGTACCGTTCATCCGTCGCGATCATGAGCACTTTCCACTTCCCTCCCTTGTAGGGGTCCGGGTAGTTGGCATCGCTCAGATCGGATTTGGGTGCGGTGTACGTATGGAGCGAATAGGGGGACGGGAAATACGCATTGTTTTCCGCCGGATCCGGAGTTGGGGTTCTATCCGCGTCGGCGCTTTGTTTGGTCATGACTGCATCCTCTGTGATTGACGTCGATTCAGGAATCTAAGCTCACGTACCAATGGTTCGACTGGGCGACAGGTGGAAAGCGTGCTGCCGCGTGACCGGGATAGGTGTATCGGGAATGCAACACATAACCGCACCTTCAGGGGCACGCTCGACCGTGGGGCCGCCGCTTTCACGGGGCTGCGGCGGGGTTTGGCCGGAAATTCAGGCCGTTATGTGCCGGAACCTGAAAAGGGCTGGTTCGCATTCGCCGATATCGCGATCTCCAAGTAGTTGCCGAGCACAATAGTGAAGACTTGCGCTGGGTTTCCAATGGTGCCGGGGCATTTGCCGACGATGCTCCTTCGTGCGCGATCACGAGGTGATCGCCTGGCCCGGTCAACAGTAAGCCCGACTTCAAGAGTCGGGATATAGGGGATATCCCTCATGTCGGCTAAACGCCGAGGGCGCGATGATAGTGCCCATGAGCGCATCGACCACAGAGCTTGCCAAGGTCCTTTTTGAGGCTTCGTCGCGCATTCGCAGGGCCCCCACGGCCGAGGCTGTATGCGGCGCGCTCGTCGAGTTCGCGAAAGCAATCGGCTTTGACCGAGTCATCGTGTGCAGCGTCTCGCCGAGATCGTCTGACCGTCTTGTTGATGAAATCTTTTTCGTCCACGGCGATTGGGCCGAAGGGCGTAGCGCGCGAGAAAGAGATGCGTACCTGCTCCATTGCCCCGTCACGCGGCATGTCCTGGAGTTCGATGAACCTTTCTTCTGGTCCAAGAGCACCTCGTCTTCACCGGATCGAATGGTCTATCGCATCGTGCACAGCGCACGTGATCTCGGCGAGGTGAATGGAATTCAGGTTCCCATCTTCGGCCGCACCGGTCTGGAGGGAGCGATTTCCTTCGCTGGTGAGATCCTGGATATGAGTTCGGACCTTCGCTTACTACTTCAGTCTGTCTGCACGTTTGCCTTTCATGAGTTCAGGCGACGCCGCGCCAAGGTTATCGAAGAGGTTCATCAGCAGTTGACCGAGCGCGAGCGGGAAATCCTTCGCTGGACGGCTCAAGGAAGATTACAGTCAGAGGTGGCTTCCATACTCTCGATCTCAGAGAGAACCGTTGAGAACCATCTCCGATCAGCTAGACGTCGACTTAATGCGTCATCGACAGCACATGCCGTAGCCAGGGCACTGGCGCTCGGTGAAATCGAGCTATAAGCCCTTCTTATCGACAGCTTTCGGTGATTGTTGACGGGCAATACTTTGAGGTGTGGTCAATGTCTGCGCTCCCAAAAGTTATGCACGCGGTGACATTTCAAGAGCCAGGCGTGCCCGAAGTGTTGAAACTATCGGTTGAACCGGTCCCCATCCCGGGAAAGGGAGAGGCTTTGATTCGTGTGCAAGCGGCGGGCGTCAATCGCCCCGATGTCTTGCAGCGGCAGGGGCGATATCCGATTCAAGCGCATGCCACCCCAGTGCTGGGTCTCGAGGTAGCCGGTGAAATCGTTGCTATGGGGAGCGCCTCAGAAGAATTTGAGGTCGGGGATCGCGTTTGCGCGTTAATACCGGCGGGCGGCTATGCCGAATATGCTGTTGCACCGATACCGCAGATGTTGCGGTGGCCAGAGGGGTATGGCGCCGAATTGGCGGCGTGCTTGCCAGAGACGCTGTTCACCGTGTACGCCAATTTATTCCAGATGGGACGCCTGAAGTCGGGCGAGACAGTTTTGATCCACGGTGGTAGCGGCGGGATTGGGACGACCGCGATTCAACTGGCAAAAGCTTTTGGAGCGCGCGTCATTGCTACGGCGCGTGGTGCCGATGCCTGCCGAGCCTGCGTGGAGCTCGGTGCTGACCGCGCCATTGACTACTCGATTGAAGATTTCGTCGCTGCTGTCAAAGAGGAGACCCACGGCCACGGGGTCAATGTCATCCTCGATGTTGTGGGTGCTGACTACTTTCAGCGCAATCTCGATTGCCTGGCTACGGACGGTCGCCTAATCCTGCTCGGCTTTCTTGGCGGAGAGATCGTCACCTACTTTAACCTCGTGGAAGTGCTTGCCCGGCGACTCGTCATTACTGGCTCGGCCATGCGACCACGTACGATCGCCGAAAAGGGCGAAATTGCCCGCCAACTAAGGGCGAAGGTTTGGCCGGTACTTGATCGGGGACTGTGCCGCCCGGTCATTGCAAAGACCTTTCCACTGGCCGAGGCTGCCAGTGCTCATCGAATGATGGAGTCGGGCGGTTACACCGGTCGCATCGTGCTCGTGGTCAAAGACACTCATTCGTGAAGGAGTGCCTGATGATTCAGGAGCACGAATATCACGGGATAAGCAGGGACGTGCTACTCAAAGACTTCTTGATAGTCGAACCACGCCTCACCAAGGCAAAGACCTAAACAGATCGGAGCGCATGCATGTCTCTTCAGTCAAAGGTGTGGCTAATAACTGGGGCGTCGAAGGGACTTGGGTTGGCGTTGGTAAAGGCCGTTCTCGCGAGGGGCGATCGTGTCGCTGGAACCTCACGTGATGCTGCACACCTTGCCGCTCAAGTGAATGGTGCTCCAGGGCAATTTCTCGCACTTGAGACAGATTTGCCCGATCCATCGAGCGTGGAGAAGACCGTCCAGGATGTCGTCCAACAATTCGGAAGCGTCGATGTGTTGGTCAACAATGCGGGCTATGCGGTGCTTGGAGCCGTAGAGGAGGTCACTGACCATGAGACGCGGGCCAATTTTGATATCAATGTTTTCGGTCTGCTGAATATGCTTCGGTCCGTGCTGCCCGTCATGCGGCAGCGGCACTCCGGCCACATTATCAATGTTGGATCGATCTCCGGATCGATCGGTGGTCTGTCGACGGGTATTTACAGCGCCACCAAGGCAGCGGTCATTCTCCTCTCTGAGTCTCTCGCGGACGAAGTGGCCGAATTCGGTATTTCGGTGACGGCAATCTGTCCTGGTGGATTTCGTACTGATTTCCTGGACGAGCACAGCTCTTCCAGGCGTGCCAGCGCCCCCATTCCCGAATACGAATCGGTCCACCAGGTGCTTGAGCTCTATCGGCAACTGAACAAGCACCAGGGCGGGGATCCAGACAAGGCAGCCGAACTCATGATTCAGTTGAGTCAGATGGCTCATCCGCCGACGCGACTCTATGTCGGTGCGGACGCAGTGCGGGCGATGGAGAAGCAGCTTGATCGCCTCACTCAGGGATTACAGCGCTACCGTGAACTCAGCCTCAGCACGGGATTTGCCAAGCATTGAGTGTAGGTCGTGTAACAGTGGTCAATGATCGGGTTCGAGCGGTCCTCGATTGACGATCGCCTCAGCATCAATATCACGACGATAGACGTCGGTGTTCGTATAGACCGAGCCGTCGGAAAGTCTGCCATGCACATGTATTGTCAGTAGCTTGTCATCCGCAAGCTCACGCTCCGCCCACATCATCACGCGTCCGTTTAGCCATGCACTGGAACGGAGTAGTCCGGTTGAAGTGAGCTCAAACTTCAGGCTATCGGCGATCGATGTACTGTTATACGGATAAGGATGCCCATCTATCCTTCCGCTGAACTCGATTTGGTGGCGGCGCCCTGAAGCGCTTACCCAATCAGATTCAATCGTGATTTCACCATCTCTTCCGAGCCAAACGATGTAAATCCCGCTCCGAGGCGGGAGACCCAACTGGTAGCGAGACAGTTCTGGCTGGAGAATCCAGGATCCCTCAAAAGAACCAGTCACATCACTGCTCATATGGCGCTCTGTGCTTTTCGAAAAGGGTTCGGAGCCAACGCTGGACGACGGACGGGTGGCATCGACGTCGATGTAGAGCCATTGTTGGTATGACAGAGAGCACGGCGACGCCAATGACGAGCCATATACGCTACCGGAGCGTAAAGTCGAACTAAGTGCGCAACTGGCCTACCGCCCTGTCTTTTCTGGAGATGATTATGGCGGACCATACTACTGCGGAACATGACTTCATCATCGTAGGCTCAGGGGCCGGCGGCGGCCCGCTCGCAGCTAATTTGGCTGAGGCGGGCTTCTCGGTCCTGCTACTAGAGGCCGGTGGCGAACACGAGTGCCCCTATTATCAGGTTCCGATCATGCAGGCCCGCGCAAGCGAGGACGCGGACATGCGCTGGGACTTCTTCGTTCGGCATTATGTCGAACGTGACAAGCGCGTGCGCGATCCGAAATATGTCGAGAACGAGGATGGCATCCTTTATCCGCGTGGGGCGACGTTGGGCGGATCTACTGCCATTAGCGCCATGATCACCCTTTACCCAAGCAATTCGGATTGGGAGTATCTCGCCAAGCTGACCGGAGACGACGACTGGAGCCCAGAGGCCATGCGTCGCCGCTTCGAGCGGCTGGAATCGTGGCGTGGACCCGACCCCGATCCTACCCATCCGGCGCGGCCTGGCGACGGCTCGCGCCACGGTTTTAACGGCTGGCTGCCCATCAGTCGCGCCAATCCAAAGATTGCCTCGCGCGAGCCGTGGTTTCTAAAGATCATCAACGCTATCGACGCCGAGAGCCGTGCCACCTACCGCACGCCCGACGAGGTGGTTCTGCCTAACGACCCGAACGACTGGGGTTTTGTCGAGAAGCGGGGGGAGGGCATGATCTTCGTCCCCGTCGCAGTAGACGATGGCAACCGTAATGGCTCGCGCGAGCGTATCCTGGCGGCTCAGCGCAAGCACCCTGACAAGCTGGAGATTCGCCCTCACTCACTGGTATCCGAAGTGCTGTTCGAGGGCGATCTTGCCGTGGGCGTGGCGTTTCTCTCCGGAGCGCGCCTCTACATGGGGGATCCAAGCGCTGCTGACGCACATGGCCCCGGCACCCCTAAGAGGGCCTACGCCAGGCGCGAGATAATCCTCGCCGGCGGGGCCTACAACACGCCTCAGATCCTCAAGCTGTCTGGTATCGGTCCTCGGGCAGAGCTTGAGCGCCATGGCATCCCCGTGCGCCTCGACATGCCCGGTGTGGGCGCGAACCTACAGGACCGCTACGAGGTCTGCGTGGTCCATCGACTGATCCATGACTACGCGATCTTCAAAGATCAGACGCTGAACGTACCGGGCCGCGATGGCAAGGCTGATAGCCTCTTTGCGGAGTGGGACGCAGACCGCGATGGGCCGTACAGCACCAATGGCTCGCTTGCAGCCTTTGTTGCCAGATCCAGTGTCGCAGAAGAGGATCCAGACCTGTACGTCATGGCACTGCCGATTGATTTTCACGGCTACTATCCCGGCTATGCCGCCGAAGGCGCGCTAGAGCATGACAGACTGACGTTGCTGGTGCTCAAGGGCCATACCCGGAATCGTGGTGGCCAGGTGACGCTGGTGAGTACCGACCCAAGAGATCGGCCGCAGATTGACTTCCGCTATTTCGAGGAAGGCACCGACGTCGAGGGACGGGATATGCAGGGCGTGCTGGACGGCATCGCAGTTGCTAGGCGGATCGCCGCGCGTCTGGACGACATCATTGCCGCCGAGGTGATGCCTGGAAAGGACACCGACGAGCAGGGACTGCGCGACTGGGTCCACAACAACGCTTGGGGGCACCACGCTTCCTGCACCTGCAAGATCGGCTCGAGCGATGATCCGCAAGCGGTATTAGACGGCGATTTCCGGGTGCGCGGCGTAAGGGGTTTGCGTGTCGTGGATGCCAGCGTCTTTCCGCGCATCCCAGGAATTTTCATCTGCAGCGCGGTCTACATGGTGAGCGAACGTGCGAGCGACGTCCTCATTCGCCAGCATAATCAATTGGGATAGTCCGCCGCCTCTGCGTAGGGCGCTCACGCTCCGGAAGAAACCCAGAGCAAAGGAGGTGAATTGTGGTTACGGAACATCTTGGTATCAAGCCGCATACCCCGCCCAGTGGGACTGGGTGTATGGAGTGTCTTGCATCAGGCCAGTGGTGGCTCCATCTTCGACGTTGTGCGGAGTGTGGTCACATAGGTTGTTGCGACAATTCGCCCAATCAGCATGCCACGAAGCACGCTTTGGCAACCGGGCATCATGTCATTGCTAGCTTTGAACCAGGCGAGGACTGGTTCTACGACTATCGTACCCAACAATTCTTCGACGGTCCGCAATTGGCGCCTCCGACGTCCCACCCCTTGGCTCAAGCGGTACCCGGCCCAGCCGGAAATCTACCGAAAGACTGGGAAAGATTTCTTCGTTGATTGAACGGACTTTCTACGCGGGTTGGACATTCTAGCTATCGCAGATGGTGACCCGACGATTGCAACCGCTGAAGGCCATTGCTTCGCGCCGAGTGCCGAACATACGCATCGTTTGGTTTGATGCTTATGGCATTGTTGCGAACTGGTGAGCAGTTGCCACCGTGAACTCCTGGCCGGAAGTGGAAGGTGGGGCGATTGGGGCAAGTTATCAGGGGTAAGGGGCGATTGCCTTCGGCTCCAAGCGGACGCCTGCCATGCGGCGCGCCAGTCGTAGGACCTCCGCGCTCGCTATAGCCAAGACCCTGCTGCTCATTCAGCCAGGGCAATTAGGTAGCGTGCCGCTATTCAGCATGCCGAGCCAATCCCGATTGCTGTAAAAAATGGCGCACCCTGCGAACACGCCGTCCTGCAGCTCCGCTGAATCCACACTTGCAGTCGCCTTCGCCGGCATGCGGACATTGGTGACTGCAATCAAGCGTGGTCAGGCGCGTGTGCGAGTCGAAGCCAGATCTCTACTCGCCTGTTGGGAGCTTCGCAGGCAATTTTCTTGTCGAGAGACAATCCGTCGCACTGGACTGAAGCCTTTGCGGGCGCACGATCACCCACGCCGATTGCTTCAATTTTGTCGTGCGCAAATCCTGCACTTTCGACATAGGACTGAATGGCCTGGGCTCGCTCCAGGGACAGCTTGTCGTTGTAAGACGACTGCCCGCCGATGGAGTCGGAATGACCAATCACGAGGATGGAGTCAGCGTCGCCAGCCTTTCGCATTTCAGATATGGCCGGCTGGAGGAGCTTGGCGGAGTCTTCGGTCAGCTTGGCTGAATTGAACTCGAAAAGGGAGTCGCTCGGAAGAACAATGTGAGCGGCGGCCTGGGGGAGGCCTGGGCCTATTGCCGCGTCAACATAGACAACGGTGGGCTGCGCGGGGGGTGCTGCCCGAGACGCATACTCCAGAACGGGAAAGAGAATGGCGATAAAAAGAAGAACGGACGCAATGACAAGCGCCGGCGCGGCAGCGGGCAATACTTTCTGAAGGAAACCATAGGCACCCCCATCGTCCGTTCGTTTGCTATCTGGCAAGCTGGCTCCCCCTAGTCCAAAGACATCGTGTTGCTCCGATGTCAGCCCGAGAATCCTCTATTTGCGATTCAATTGCGCCGTTCGTGAGCCAAAGTAGAAACCGATGGCCGACGAAAGCAGGGTGACAATAGGTCCCACAAGCACATCGAGAACAGCTTTGAGGTTCTCAAACGCTTGTTTCTGATCAATGGCCCGCTCTACGAAAAAGAGTCCGACGAAAGCGAGTGCCACGATTGAGCACAGCAATCCAACGAGCCAGAGAGCGATAATTTCTCTGGTGCGATTATGAGATTCCTCATAGGGGTCCCCGATCGGAGTCACCTTGTCGACTTCATCGACGATGGGCGGACTCCCGATCGGGTCGACCGCACTCTTAACTACACTAATACCGTCGCCTTCCGTAATTGGCACCGGACACCCCCAAAAGGCTGCAAATCAATCAGCGGTTTAGCGAAATCTTTGCTGGCAAGTGCGGGGTGGATATCTGAACAAAATGAGTGAGGTCCGGATCGACTGCGACCACTGCTTTGCCTGCCTTGGTCTGCTCAACGAACCATTTATAGACCGCCAGCGCTTCTCGGCCAATGTCATTGACTGACAGCGGCTTATCGCTGGCCTCGGCACCCAAGACTTCTTTCAAATTGTTGTTAATCCCCTCGACGACGGCGCTAGGGACATTCAATCGCAGCTCAGCCATAGCGGCACACCTCCAGTCGCTCTACAGGTAACGTATAAATAGTCCTAAAACCTCCCATTGTCAATGGAAAATTCATCCATAATTTATCCGGTTTCGCGCCAAACGGACCCGATTCGGGGCTGCCTCCGAGCCAATGCGGAACAGGCCGGTTGACGACGGGGGGGGGGGGGAGGGGCGGAGCCCTGTCTTATTTAACCGTGAGACGCCAGGGGGCGCCTCTACTCGGCCTCCGGGCTCAACCCTCGGCCCAAATGGGGGTGTCCGAACTCTCAAGGGTTGCGCTCAGAGCCCAGGGGCGCCCACATAGGCCTGGAGCATCGCTCTTACTGTCGCGCATGGTTCAGCGGGAATGTTGCAATGCCGCTCTATGCCATAGCTGAGTGCAATGACGATCAAATAGGCATAGCCGAGAATTGCAGGAAGTGTCTGCAACCAGAACTGATGCCTCGATCTAAAGCTGATTCGTTGACCCTGGGGCTCCGACGGCCCTGTCGGCGCTCGCTCACGGAAGTGCTTCGGCATCAGGTCAATCCCTGAAAACCATACCGCCAAGATGAAGGCGAGGCACAAAGTTGCATTGATCGAAGGCGTTTTGGTTGTGAGACAGGCAAGCCCTAGCGGGAACCCCAAAAAACCCAATGACTCATTGAGAAATTTGCTCCATTTTTTTTCGGCTTGCTCGCGACGCTGGCTTTCAGTCTGTTTTCGTTGCTGGTGTTCGTTCTGATGAGCGCGTTTGATGTGATTCTTCATGAATTGATTGATGGCTCAAAAACGGAGTGCGAAGGTAGGTTCATTGACTGGCGTTGGAGCAAAAATTTCTGAAAGCGATGAGATTGCTCGTATGTGTCCCTCATTCGTCACGGCCGCGATAAGGGAGTAGTCAGGGCCGCCCTGACTGCCCTGTGCCGATTCTTTTTGTTCCACGAGCCTATGCAGATATTCCCAAAAGAACTCGCGGTCACGGGTCCCCTTCGTGTCCAATAGTTCGCTCACGGAAAGCATGGGCGATTGCTTCCAATAGGGCGTGGCAGTGAGTTCCAGCTGACGGCCGCCGCTTGGCAACGTTCCGTAGACGAAGAAATGAAGACACTCCCCATCCCCACTGAGTGCCTCTTTGGCAAGAGCGTGTGATGCGAACTTGCGCTCCTCACTGCTAAAGTCACCGGCTGCGCGCTTGAACTCGATCAGCAACCATTTGGAATCTTCGATCGTGAAAATGGCATCGGCTGCCCGCTCATGATTGCCATCCAAGGGCGTGGCCCATGTCAGGTGTCGGGCATGGTTCATTACAAACGCATATTCGACCGTCTTCTCAAACCAGTGAAGTTGCTTGGGAGTTGCGGAAGCCATGGCTGCGTATGCCTTTGGTCGTCGCTGATTGTAATCGACGGATTGTCCGCTCGAACGGATATCAATAAAACGCCTGGATCCACTTTGGCCCGCGTTGCCCAGTCGACAAGGTTCTTGGGGCGGCAGGTGCTGCCGCGCCGCCAACGATCGAAAATGGATTTGTCGATGGTTTCATTGACGAAGTTGTTGGCGATGCCCTGCGCGGAAGATGCGACTGTTCCGCCACGGGGCAGGGTGATTAGTCCGTTCCGTGTAGTACACCCGCATGGGGCGAAGCGCCTGCCCGCGACGACCTGGCGGTACGTCGTTGCTACCACGTGCGATTAAGCGAAATCGAGTCTCAAGTCGACTTTAAGCGTGATCATCCGGGCCTGACCCGATGCGACGGGATTGAACATCAGCGATTTGATTTCCGACGCCGCCCCAGCGAGTCCCGGGTAGATGTGGGACGTCGATATTCCCAATACGCGGAGGCGTTTTCTGATTTCCGGCTTCCACTTCGCCGGTATAGTGATTGTGCTGATGCCGGGGATGCGCAGTGGCGTGAAAGGGTCTGCAGGACACGCGAAGACCGATTTCTGGTTTAGATACCGCGCATCGGAGTAACGCGGCCTAACAAAGATGACCGTTCCCTGGTGTGGCTGAAGAGCGAAAAGCCCCATGGGCTTTGCGCGGTGCTCAACCGTGAATTGTGCAGTCGATGGGTCAAACAGCTCGTATTGGTCAGTGACCGCTGTCTGTACGTGGATGAATGCGCCATCCGTAGTGTCGCCTTCTGCTGCCGCAAAATAAAGAGCGACAAGTGGATTGGTTGACCAGTCCAGAAGGCGTGTCGGCAGCCCATAGTGCTGCGCAAGGAACAACCACTCGAAGTCAGTGCGCGGAGGATTCACCAGCAACGGTACTGTGAGTCGACGAAATTCGGTCATCAAACTGCGTTCGAGCGTGCTCACATCGCCACCGGTGTTTTCCCCGGTCTTCCGCCCAAGCGACGAGATAAGCTCGTAGCTCTCATCGGAAATGCCACGATAAAGCATCTCTCCCCCTCCTGATGAGGAGACTCCTGCCGCCATGATCCTTGACCACAACTCGTCTAATGTTTGTTCCAACATGGGGTGTTACTCATTTGAATGAACCTTGGGGACTATGTATGGCGTTCCGCACTTACCTTGTGCGGGGGATCAGTCAGCCACATGCCATCGATCTCATTATTCTTGGTGTCGTCATTGCGTTGCAATTTCTCAGCGTCAGTGACCAATCTCGGGGAAGGAAGGCCCAAGCGTCCGCACAAGGACGCAACTTCGTCGAAGTGCTCTGGGTGTATCACGCCAATTTCTTCGGCCAGAACTTGCGGATCTGCCTGAAGATACAGGTGCCTCACCAACCCATCGGTCTCAAAATCCACCGTTAGGCCTGCGTGGTCGATGCGAAGATGGTCTGCGCCGTGAACAGCTTGCGCGCCATTGACCTCAATGCCCGTCCGTACCGCGATTTGGGACGCGTCCACAATGAGCCGATGCTCCCGCTGAAATTCCCAGCGCGTTCGCTTGTTCTTGTGGAAAACTAGTGACAGTAGGTCCATGCGCGCTTTGATCGCTTCAGGCGCTAGAAGCCGGGGAATATAGCGTGCCTCGAAGAATGGCGGGTCCTGTTCACCGTCTGCGGGGTCCAACAGCATCAGCAGCTCGCGACGAATCGAACGAATCAGTCGGTCATTCGACGTCTTGATATAGACACCACCCTCACCATACATGGCCGACATACGTGGGGAGAAGGCTGAGTTCTCATGCCAACAGCTAATAAATGTTTGGCGCTTCGAGGCAAGGGCCATTCTATGCGTAAGAGATCCAACTCGCGCCAGGGTGCCATCGTCTGGTCCATTTCCAAGGCAGTGCGCCTCCCGCGCCATGTCCTCGACAAGAGCGTTTACCGCCTGTCGAGTCAGATGACCCTCCCTTTGGTCATCAAAGCAGCAGGCGAGACCAAAATAGACACCCTTTGTCAACCAAGTCTCAAGATGTTGCACCCGCATGTAGTTGTACAGCGCCTTGATCACGAACTTTCCCCTTGTGCTCTTCCCCGTTAACGCCCTATCGCTCCTGACTCCGCCAACCGTGCTGGTAAAGGCATAACTTTCCCGATACAAGGGTTTACCACGCCCTTACCACTCATCGGCCGCGCTGCCATCCGCTACGTACTCGCTGTCATCTTCAAATTCATCAAAGAAGACTTGCGGGTTGGCGATGAGCCCCATAATTTCGAGTCGTGCCTTCCTCTTCTCCGGATCCATGTCTTCGTAGTGCGACTCCAGCTCATCCATGACCTCGGCCTTGGATGCATCAGACTTGAAGCAGTCAAGGTAGTCTTTAATCAGGGCAGGGTCGAAGTTCAGTGGATAATCGCGAGCAAGAAGGCGAGACCAAAGCGAAGCAATGGTTTGCGGGCTTGCCAGGGCAAGCTCCTCTACTTCGCCAGGAGCCAGGTAACTGACAAAGTTCAAGTAGCTAGCCGCCGTGCCTTGGGAAGATCCGGGACTAAGAAGCCTGACAAAGGAGTGCTTGAGGAGTAGGGCAACAGGACCAGGAAATTTTCGGAAATCTACGACAATTTCATTACCGCTGTAGTGCACCCTAATGCTATCGGATTCCTTGATGTGCGCGATTGACCTCTGTGTTTCCTCAAATTCATCAAAGTACGCAACTCTCTCCATGTCCCGTTGCGCGCAGAAGGCTAGCGACTGTTGCAGTGGTAATGCGGATATTCGTTGCGTGTCAATGACCAGCCCAAAACAGTCACGCCTTGCGCCATTGATCCGGTTTCCCGGCTTTGGTGTGGCGCACGCGCTCTACGTCCGGATTTGTAGATCCCATCTTTCGAGCCATTTCTATGGCCTCTGCCTGAGTGGGGGCGGTCGCACTTGCGCGTTTGGCACCTGCTTTGCGCACCGCATAGTCACCTTGATCACGCCGTTCGACAAACAACTTTTTGCTCATGCCGCTTTTCTCCTGGCTGTTAGGGGAGTCGCGTACCAGAGGAATCATTTGACTCGCGAAATCTCAAGGAGCACCGCCTGAAGTCACTTCTGCGTGCGACTGGACGCTAAGTGTCTGCAGAATGGGAAACTGCGTCTGGATTCTCGTTAGGAGATCCGTGACACCAGGTGCTTCGATCGTCACGACCAGGGCGAAGGGCATTGGCACGGCATCCTCGCTCCTGACGGCCTCGCTTTCATCGCGAACCTGGTAGTTGATATGAAAATATGGATCTTCAAGGTCATCCACGCCAACGCGACACTTATTGTGTAGCACCGTGTCCCAACGCATGGAATCTCGCCTGAGCTGTTCTTCAGTTTTATACATTCCGCTGCCAAATAGGGGCAGTGACTTCTTCGGACCCTTGTAGCATCGCACCCACAAGCCCGCTCGCGTGTAGTTGATGGCGTGGGCGGAATCAACTGGGGCGCGATAGCAAAACGTCGCCCCCAGCTTTATGAAGCTGCCGGACGGAAGTCCAGTGGGGATCGGGATCTGAGCTTTCTGAGGATGACCCGGCCGGGTTACTCCCTGGTATACGACACGCACGACATCTAGTGGGGTGTAGAGAATTTCCTCCGGATTAAGAGGAATGCGCCCCCAGCCGACCTCCGGGCGAGTGTGGCTGCGCGGACTGTATTCACAGGCATTGATTATGAGTGCTTGAAGGGTGACTGGGTCGAAAGAGGATCTACTCATCGAGTCCGCCCCTGCAGCAACGCGTAGTGCCAAGGGGCTCGCGAAGCTGGTACCCGCCACTGCGACAACGCCGCCGGCAATTGGATTAAATACCGGCACAGGTTCTTCGTCCGATCCTCCGAATGCCACCGCGTCAGGCTTCACATAGCCAGGACTCCGGCCTGGACCTACCGCACTATACGGTGCGCGCCCCCACTTCCTCTTCGTTGAGCCAGCGGCGCCAATTGAAAACACGTTGACTGCGTCGCCGGGAGGCTGGATTCGCGCCAACTCTCCGTCAAGTAGCCCGTTATTTCCGACCGCGGCGGTGCACAAGGTACGCCCGTCTGCAAGCTCCGTATCGAGTCGAGATGTCCATTCGTGCACATCATCATCAAAGAAGGTTGCGATCGGCCCCAGACTTACGTTTGCAAAACGATACGGGGAACCAGATACGCGTGCACTTCGGAGCGCCGTTACGATGCGATCCAGAACATCCAGCGCTTGCTCGGGGCTGTCGGATGTGGGAAGTACTCGATGATGATCGACTTTGCAAAAGGGAACCGGTAGCGCGATTGTGGCGTGCTCCACATGCCCAAATAGGAACGCAGACGTGACGTTGAGACCATGAGCTAGTTCACCAGGTAATGGGGGCTGAAGGTTGCTGCTCGCGAACTCGCTAGCGTGACCGGGAAAGGCGTTTGCGATGCCACCGTCAAAGATCGCAGCTTTTACGTTGGATCCTGCTGTTTGCTCTGGGATCTTGAGTTTATTGAAGGTCTTTGTGAGTGTGCCTTTCAGTTGCCAGTCACCCTGCAATTGAGGCATCGAGCGGATTACGCGAATACGGGAAAACTTGGCAAGCTCTGCTACCTTCTCAGGAGCAATTTGAACACCCGCGAAAGTGAGTCCCGGAACGAATCTTAGGCCTCGTGCAGTGACATTCCCCCCAAGTTCTTCTACCAGCGATCTGAAGGCTACCAAGATATCTGCATCTGACTCGTTTGCATGCAGCGTGATGTGGACATGGTTGGGCCACTTGGAATCACTCCTGATTCTTAGCTTCTCTTCGTTCTGGTAGGGATCAATAAGTTCTATTCGAGCAAACTGCTCCTGCTTTCCCACTGCCGTAGTTGCGTCGCGGAGCTTTCCATCCATCGACAGAAAGTCATCCGCCGTCCCCGACACAAAAATTGAAGCCGTCTCAAGCGACGAGGTCGCTCCCCCGCGTTGCTTTCGAGGGCTGATTTTCACTGGCCGCGAACCAAGAATGGTCAGCCCTGCATCACGCAGAAGACTGGCAGGGAAGTACGTCTTGGCCAGGAAGGCGGGATGAAGGACCACTTTTGCGGTCACTTCTCGCCTAGGGGCAAAGCGCAGCGGTGTTGCCTCCGCAAAATTTTGAACAGCGACCAATTGTGGATGCAAGGCCTCTCGCGCATCCTCGATAGAGTAGGGGAGCCACTTGGATCCGCCCCCTGCTGGCCACGATAGCTGTCCAATCAATTCCTGGCCATTGGAGATCAATACATTTCGCTGCTTCTCTGCCATAACCTTTATCCTTTTCGGCTTAGCAATCGAGATACCGTTGATGCGTTGATATGAAGCTCTTTGCCTATGGCGCGCATTGATTTGCCTTCGGCTTGCATGCGCTTAACCTGCAAGTAGCGCTTCACCTCTTCGTCCTTCAAAGTCTCGGGGGCGATTAGGCTCAGCGCGGCTTCTTCAAACGTTACCCCGTTGAGAGCCACCTGCCGCCGCGCACGATTTATAAGACGAGGTGTATCAGACAACGGGTGTCCTGCAAGCGCGGGTGCGATTTGTGCCGCCAACCCTTGATCGCACCCCAGGCGAAGCAAGAGTGTTTCCACCTGCGACTTTGTGCTTTCAGGAAAGCGCAACCAGAGATCGAACCGGCGGAAAACCGCGCGATCCAGCAACTCCTCATGATTAGTTGCCGCAACAAGAAGAGACGTCGATGGCCACTCATCTATAGCCTGCAGGAGAACATTCACTACTCGCTTTAGTTCTCCCACATCCTGCCCATCGTCCCTTCGCTTGGCGAACGCGTCGAATTCATCGAGTAAGAGCACGCAAGGCTGTGATCGTGCGTGAGAAAGCACCCTCACAAGATTGTTGCCGGTCTTACCTAGAAGGCTGTTCACGGCTGCCGCTAAGTTAAGGGTAACTAGGGGGATGTGAAGCTGTTCCGCCAGGTAAGTGGCGGCAAGTGTCTTGCCGACACCTGGCGGACCAGACAACAACAATGTACGCGATGGCTCCAAATCGAACGCGATCAACTTGTCCGCTTGTTGCCATTCCTGGATCACACTCTCGAGCCCGGCCTCAATTTCCGGCGCCCATACTGGTTGTACGCCAAGGTGCGCCGGGAACTGGATGGTTGTGAGGGGGAGGTTGCTGTCGGCATCAACGGGACTCAGCGTTGCTTGTTGAGCAGCAGAATCGCGAGCAAGAGTTAGGCGCGACTCACTTGCCTCGGATAAAGCCTTCGAGAGGATGGCTGCCAAGGGGGACTTTTCGCGCCGCAGCCTGGCGATCAAACGAGATAGCCTGAGTTGAAACGCTGTCGCGTTGCCAGCGCAGCCCTCTCGCACCAAAGCGATCCATTCGACCTGGGATGCAGTAGGTGTTGCCACATGTATTCTCGGGTTTGTTGCGTGTGTTGCGAAGTGTTGCACATAACAATGCAACACTACAAGTCCTTGAATCCCTCGCGCAACCGGTGTCGTTTATTCGTAAAATCAATACCTTGGTAAACACAATCCTGGGCGAGAGTTTCTGGGGCCCCAGAGGAATCGCCCCGCAAGGGCCGAGGGCGCCGCAGCGCAACAAGGGCATTTCACCAGACCAGCCTTGCCAATTCGCTAACCTTGCGCCGGCTCGGCTGATGACCTGATGGCTTGTTCGCAGGACTGAGCCGCACAGAGCTGCGACAGGGAGCTCAGTTGCGCCGAACCCGCGGGCGGCGGTGATCGACGTGACAATTGTTCGGGTCAGGTGCTGAGACGATGACGGCGTACGTTGAACGCATGAACAACATCGTCATCGAATGGTCGAAGCCCGGCTTCACTGCCGATCACGAGCTTTGGCTCGCCAGGATTGTGGAGCCGCATGTCACCGGCAACTTCGCCACGCTGGTCCATATGCGCATCGACGGGCAGTGGCACCTGTTTTGGTATCCAAGCACCGACTCAAGCAAGAACAAGTCGTTTGAGATTGGCTCAAGAGAGAAGGGGACAGCCTGGGTCGAGAAGTGGGCAAGCCATCATGGAACAACCCTGAGACCCAGCCCTCAAGGTCACCCAGGCCACTGCGCCTTCTCAAGCTATGAGATCAGGCGCCTATAGCTTGCCGACATGACTACCCGCGCTCAGCTCCAAAAGGCGTTGAATCGCCTTGAGGCCTATCTGCCTCACCTCTTGGATCAGTTCCCAGAGCCCGAGAACTTCTGGCCGGCGTTCGCCGGCGAGGCCGATCCCGTCCTAGATGGTGCGCCTGCTCATGACCACGACTGGGTCGCGGACAGGCTGGAGAGTATGCTGCGCTTTCACGGGGCACCGTCCCCGCGTTAGGGGTCGTGCCATGTGCTACTCCGCCCAGGTCGAAGCCGACTACGAAAAGTTTGTCCGTACGTACGGCGCCATCATCAGCATCAAGCGTTTCGTTGAGCTGTTTTGGGAGAAGCGCAAAGACGGCGGCTGGACCAAGATTCCCAAGGCCATGCGCGAGGCGTTCCGCAAGCCCCATGGTGAAGAAGGCTTTGAACTCGCCAAGATCGTCGCCGAGGGTGATCGCGAACTTGAGGAGAAGCTCAAGGCTGAGCATGCCACCCAAACCGAACGGCTCGCCAAAGCTGAAGCCGTATTGGCCGGACCCAAGCCCACCAAGAAAGCCGCCGAAGACCAGCGCATAGCCAAAAAGAAGATCAAAGCCGCCGAGCGGAACCTGGATGATCTGTTGCGCCGCGAGCCGGAGCCAGACGACTCACGCATTTACCCGGGCAGCTATGCCCCGGTGATGATCGAGAAAGACGGCCAGCGCATCGTTGTCCCCATGCGCTACCAATGCCGTCTGCCCGGCTGGGACGAAAGGACTGAGCGGAAATACCCGGGCACCTATAACGCGCGGCGCGACAAGCTGGAAGAGACATGGGGCAAGCTCTTTGGCCATCGTCACGGCATCATGATCGTGACGAAGTTCTACGAGAACGTCTCACGGCACAAGATGGAGGGGAGGGAGCTTGCGCCGAACGAGGAGGAAGAGAACGTCATCCTCGAGTTCGCCCCGCAGCCGCCCCAGGAAATGCTCGTAGCCTGCTTATGGAACCTGTCACCTCATGGTGACCACGACACTGACCTGTTCTCATTCGCCGCCATCACGGACGAGCCGCCGCCAGAGGTCTCAGAAGCTGGCCACGACCGCTGCATTGTCCCGATCAAGCCGGAGCACCTCGAAGCCTGGCTAAGCCCAGATCCGAACAACCTAGAAGCCCTGTACGCCATCCTGGATGACCGGGTGCGGCCTTATTACGCGCACAAGCTCGCTGCATAAGCAGCCCTATCCCTCCAGGCAGAGACCCTATCGCTGCGGAGCCTCATGGGCACGCAGAATGGACTCTAGCTCAGACAAGACTACTTCCGAATCCACATATCGACCGGACTGGCGCGCTCGTTCGCTAGAAGCAATGGCTCGAGCGAGAAACTCGGTCCTTGCCCGGCGACGTGTCACTGCCTGGCGCAGGACTGAGTCAACGAATTCCTCCAGGCCCTCTCGATCTCCAAGCAGTATTCGGGCCTCAGACAGTATCTCTTGATCCACGCTGATGCTTGTCCGAGCCATGGCATTACTTTCCTTTTCGCTGTCCCAAGTCTCGCAGAAGGCGATCCTTATCGCTGGAAGTGAGCTTATCGAAAGCAAGGATCATTGCAGCAAGCCGATCATCGGTTGCAAATAGGTACGGGAGGGGAACTTGAAGCGCTTTTGCCAGGCGCTGAATGGTGGCCATGTCAGGCTCGTGGACCCCCTGTTCATACCTGTTGATGCGGGTGCTGGCCACAAATGGGTCGATCCCTGCTTCAATTCCAAGGTTCTTCTGAGAAAGGGCCCGCTCTTCTCTGGCCTCTTTCAGCCGCCGCTGGAAAGTCAGGCGGATATCGGCATCACTGGGCATGCGTACGGGTCTCGTAGACGGATGCTACGAGATTCGTAATTTTGCCTTGAGTCGGATACTACGAATTTCGTAGCATGCAACACAAGGCCCGTACGGCAGAAATTTAGGAAGCGGTCATGCGGCTCTTACTCAACGACGAAGATGACCCTGTACCCATCCCGATAGATGATGTGATCCGGGAGGCCTGGGCCCTTCAGTACGATAGAGCGCATCACGGAGGTGGTATGGACCATTTTCGAGAGCGCCTTGCAGTTTGCTTTGCGAATAGCCTGGCCGCTTGCCTGGACACTGATCTCCAGCCACCAACGGCGGCACAAATGCAGTACGCAACATCCATAGCTCGAGAATTGGGCGTTGCGCTGCCATATGAGGCGCTCCGCTTCCGTGGCACGATGTCCGACTTCATCGACAGATTCGCAGATGCACTGCGTGCCAAACGCGAAACCTACCTTCGAGAATAGAGGTGCTTATGTCACCCGACGACGACGATCGCTTTGGAATGCCGCCCAGCGCTTTCGAAGCAGCCCTCGATAGTCATGGTCGAGACAATCCCGTTTATCGAGTCGGGATGTACGTGCCGACGCGCGGCGAGGTCGCGAGGCTGCCCGTAGATGATCTGAGGGGGATTCTCATCGACTGGATGTGGGAGAGTCCGAGTGAGCTGATTCCGAACAATGAGCAAATTGCCGCAGTGCGATCTATTCTTGCAGAGAGGCCCGATGCTGACGACCCCGAACTTCAGCGACTGATCTACGAATGCGATGAATATCTCAAGGTCTAACTCGAATGATTAGCGTGCGGCGCGGATGTCGTATCCGAAGCCCCGATACGCCTGCGACGTCCTGCGGCGCCCTGAAAGCTTAGCGGCGCTTCTGGAGATGAGTGGATTCGCCTCTTTCCGCTAACATTGTGATGTTATTGGTCGGCATGGCGTTTAGGCGAACTAGCGTCTCCCTGGCATCCTCAAAGCCTTCGAATAGCTTAGCCCAAGCTGCGAATCCCCCGATCTCGCCTACCGCGCGAATCATGGCCATATGTGAAGCGACTAACACTTGAACTTCACGTTCAAGTGCCTCGATTCGGGCATCTCTTGCAGCGATGTCAGTTGAGACAGAAGCTCGCGACCGGTGCTGGACTCTTTGAGATATCGAACGTATTCGTCTCTGCTCCTCCTGATAGCGAAGGAGGGCGGCTCGGCGGCCGGGCAATCGAGTAAACGAGCTCGCTGATTTGAGGGTGGGGTGACGCCTAGCGAGTTCTCTGGCTGTAATGTCCACATCCAGTTCGAGCATTTGCCTCAACAGTTGATCAATTTCTTCTGAGTTGTCAGTGATCATTTCTGGCTGCCGTCAGTTGCTTCCGGTTTTGAATAGTCCTTCCCATCAGGAAATGCAGCGCGCCCCGGCTCTGTGGCTAGCAGGGAGCGGACACCTTGAAGCGTGCTTCTCGCATGATCTAGCTGATTCTGCCAGCCGACGTTCCTGATGCCACGCTCCTCAATGTCGTCGACAGCGGCGACGAGCTTGATCTCAAGTTTCCGCAGATTTGCGTGTGCCACCGGATCTTGGCTACTCGTCAAGTGCCTACAACCCGCGAAGCACTGCAGGTGTTTAGGACATGGACTTACTGTGAAGCTAGACACGCAAGTGCCGTAAGGCGTGGCGTGAAATCCATCCGCTTCCGCCCTGAGAAAGGTCAAGGCCGCTTCTTCGCCCTCATCTGCCTGGATACGCCTAAAATCATCGACGATGGGGCCGGATGATTTGTTGGCCCTAATCATTTTATAGACGGTGGAGGTCTTCTCGCCGAGGGCGTACTCCACCTCTTCGGGTATCTCGATGGCGTTCAGGTCCTCGGCCAGTGATCGGTGATCGTACTGATAGCTTTGAGTGACACTCCGTCTGTTGAATTGTTTCGTAATAATCGTGTCTGCTACCCCTAGCCGATACAGCTCATTGTTCAACAGATGGCGAAGCATGTGTGATCGGATGACCAGGGATCGATCTTCGACAGTTGCCCCATAGCGCTGAAAGATGGATTCAAATTGATCGCTTTCTCCCAGTGCTGCGGTTAAGAAGTCGGGGGAGGGGCGATTGACAGAGGCGTACCTAGTGATGTCGCAGATTCCCTCGTTTCTCTCTTCCGCTAGAGACCGTTTCGGGTGGAGAAACATAAGGTCCCAAGTCTGGATGAGGCCCCCTTCGAGTCTCAATGGCTCGACATCGCTCGCCTTTGTTCGCTTTCCATCCTTAAGGTATTCCTCTAGCTCACCGATCCGAAAAAAGGCCAATTGCCAGCGAATCCGATCCGTGGCGCCATACTCGGATCCGTCCTCGCGACGGACATATAGGGCGCCTTCTTTCAAGCCAGCTGCTCTCATTCGATTGAAGTAGACGTAGGCGGCGTTTGAGATCGATCGCTTGCCGCTGGCGAAATCCGCCACCTGCAATTCAAAGAGCCGATCAAACTGGCCACCAGAGACGTCGGCGCGACATGTTGATCGCCAAGATTCGCGCTCTTTCTCGTCAAACTCTGTCCAGTAGGGGCTTCCCGAAAGGTAAGGGTAGAGGTGAAGCATCGGGACAAGTTGCGTCGCTCCAAATGACGGCAGTAGGCGCCCAGATTCGACCTGGGCCCTGAGTGTCTTGCGCAGCGGCTCGGTGATGGCGTTAACTCGACCGAGAGTTTCCTGTAGAAAGTCCTCAAACATTCGCGGAACGAATGCGGTTGCCTCGCTAAGCGTTAGTGATGAGCCCCCATCCGTATTCTGCTTTTCGGCGAAGTGCCGAATCATCATAGTGCTATCAACACCGCCAAACGCAGAGGCGGGCGCCCCGGACGGTGATACGTGGCTACGGCGGCGCAGCCAATCGGAAGGCAGTCTAGTCGCCTCGCCAATCCGAAAGCCTGTGACGATCATTAGGCGTATCGCCGCAAAGCGCAGTTCGTCGACAAGGCTCCGTGGCTCTTCCGTCATCACAATGCGGATCAGCTCCCAAAAGGCGCGCTGTGAGGGAAGTCGTTCGGATCGTTTTCGCTCCTCCAGGGAGCTTCGGATCGTCTCGGCAGATTTCAAGAACTTTGCGCGCCGACTCTTTCCGGGATTCAATCTTGCGCTAGCTACAACGGCGTAAATTGGGCCGGCATCGGCGAGGTGATTCTGGTCGAATAGTATCTTGGCCAATGCGGCCACTCGGTCGCCTAGAACTCCGCATGATTGAAGTCCCGCCGCCACCTTGACTGCGGCAGCAATGTCGTCGGAGTTGATTTCCCAGGGCTCCTTGTCTCGTGCGACTGTGGCAAGTACGCGCAGTGGTCTGATCACACAATTGACGACGTGACCTGTGGAATTTTTTCGTACGAGTAGTTGTTCGATCACCGCCGCCTTGATGAGGTTCTGCCACCCATCAGATAGAACTCTCACGCCGCCGCTCAATTCTGGCGCCTGACCCGCCAACGCCTTGAGAGTGGCGTCGTCGCAGCCAAGATGGTTTAGATGGTGTGCCGGCGTCACAACACCACCGACCATCTGCGTGAGGTTCCATCCCCGGCCTCGCAAGGCCTTTCCTTCTTCTGACAACGGGATATCCCAAGCGACTTGCTGGTCGCTAGCGATCGATCGAGAAAGCGCAACAAACGCGGAGAAATTGTCATTCATGCCAATCGCCCTCGATGCCAGCGATGACGCCTTGCACGCCATCGATCGTCCTCTTTAGCTGCAGATAGGCAGGCGATGCCTGTTCGTCGTGCGACGCGCGCTGAAATTGTGAGACAACCTCCCGCAGGTCACGCAATACCTGCCTATGTATCGAGGCGTCATGCAAGGGCATGAATCGACGGCAGGTGTAGCACGATATTGCAGGATTGTATTGGCATGCGCGTTGGCCCGATGTGCAGCCACCAATTCCTGAGATTGGTATCCCATGTGGCACTCCGCCAATTTGGTGGTCGGCTTTCAGTTGTGCGAGATCTTCGGCCGTGATGTACCTTTGTTTCGCTATTCTTGCGACGTTGACATAGGTATTCGAGATCCCGAGAGCTTCGTTAATTCGTTCCGCTTGGCTCGCCGAAGTTTTGAAGTAGACAAGCGCCGTGGTGATGTCCGAGTGTCCAAGAAAGGCGGCCAATTCCTCGTGATTTGCGCCGGCGTTTACCATGCGCTGCGCCGCGGAATGCCTGAATGTGTATGTCGATACGCTGTCGTTGCTGAGAAGATGCCGCGCACGAGTGGCAATCCGGAGGCCGGCCTCGCGGCCAGAATCTACCGCGAATATCCTTCTGTCGGCCTCTAGGCCTAACTCATGTGCTCGAGTAAGAAGCTCTATAAAGATGGCGTTCCACTCAGGCTTTACACGTCGAACCATTGGCAGGGCACGGACTCCCGCCCTTTGCTTGACCATGGGGAAAGACAAGTGGACGGAGTTGGCGCCACTTTCGACGTGGGCCCTGTGTTTCACATCCTTGATCTTTAGGCGCGCTATTTGGACGGGCCTAAGACCAAATTGAAATGCGCAAACAAGCATCGCTATGTCTGCCAGATCGCGGTAGGGCCACCGTTCACGCTCGACGTTTACAGATAGCGACGCCTCATCAATCAGGCCAACAATCAATGCCTCCTGTTCGATTGAGAGAAACGCGTCGCCGGTTTTTAGCGCCGCATATTTTTCAAACGGTGCGCCAGGCAGTGACTTGCCGACGAATTCGAGATATGCCGGTGACCAGTCTGCAATACGCAGGTCGCAAAGGGTTCGAAGCAGAGCTTTCGCCGCTTCATACGCGGCCCTTGGATAGGCCTTTGAAAGAAGCCGCGACCAGAGTTTGGCAGTCTGATGCGGTCCAAAGGTTGCCAGATCGGCAAGCTCATCGGGTGTAAAGTGAACGATATCCGTTACACGGCCGTAGGCGGTGTGGGAAGTGACGCCTCGGGAAATAAGACGAACGAATACATGCTTGAGGAGCTTGGCAATAGCGGGATGAAAGCGGGAGAAGTCTGCCGCCAGAGTAGTTCCGTTGTAGCGGATTTCGTATACGTTTGACTCATTCAACCTATCGATCGACCGCCGCATTTCATCGAAGTCATCGAAATAGCTGATTCGCGAGGGCAGGGAAGGGATCTGGCCTTCTATCTCGTGGAGTCGATCTCGCTCGATTCCTGGTGCGAATAGATCCCCATTCTCCATATTCCACCGCTCCTTTAAGTTGGTTAGGAAAGCGCGCGAAGAACTTCGATTTGGCTGTCAAATTTTTCAGACCACACGGAGGTTAGCCTGTTATCGAACACCGCTGCTGCGTACTTCAGCGGCATCGTTGATGCGCGCGTCCAGCCGAAGAATGTCCGGAGTTTCTGCGTCGCCTCATCCATCGAGTCGCCCTGTCGTAAAAGCTGATTGAGTCTTATGACAGCACACGTGTGGCGAAGATCGTGCGGGGTGATATTGGGTCTCCCAAGGTGGGCCTTTATTTGCGCCTGTATGTCCTTGGGAAGGGCAAGGCAAGCTTTGACGAAGATCTTCGTCAATGATTCGGTCGATAGCGGATGCCCTTTCTGTGAGTTCATAAGAAAGGAGTGGCCTGGGCGACCGCGATAATTGTCGACGTAAGATTGGACTATATGGACAACGGCGCTGCTCACCGGTAGCTGCCGGATCGAATGATCGGTTTTTATGCTTGGTCTCGTGAAACGAGGGTCACTGTCTTCACCTTCATAGGGATTGCTTTGAATATTGATCCAGAAGCGCTCCTGATTTCTCTCGCCATCGAAGCCAGATTTTATGGCATCGAGCGGTAGAAGAAGGAGCTCGCCACGGCGAAGGCCTTGATGAAGCAGCAGTATGAAACTTGCGTAGACAAGCCACCGCGTGTGGTTCCGGGTGAACGGATTCGCTTTAGACGACGGATCAAGATGCTCGTACAGGCTTTGAACTATGTTCGCCGGTAGCGATCGTATTCGGTCAGCTTGGCGCGGCTTCTGGACACGAAGCTGCTTATACAGGTGCGTGAGGCGATCTAGAGAGCTCTGCAAACCCTTTAGGTGCACATTGGACACGGGCGAGCGGACCTTCCATGAAACTACAAATTTGACGAACTCGTATCCCGTTTGCCAACGAGCTTCGTCGGACGAACTTTGCTTGGGTTGATTGGCTATTGAGATGAACCAGGTCTCCAGGATTCGAGAAAGCCGGTCCATGTCGAGAAGGCTCAGGGAGGAATCTAAAGAACCTAGGCCGAACTTGCTGTCGCTGTGCGCGTAAAGGCTCTCTAAGTAGCGGAGCCGCTTCTCCTTTGTCGCTGGGGCTGTGTCATTGAGAGCAAGAACGCTCCATGCAACTGCCCAAAACCGCGGGCGCCCCAGATCGTCGACGATGACCGGCCCCCTGAGAGGGCCTGGCAAATCCGTAAGCGTCAGCCGAGTGAACATAGCCACAGCCGCAACGATGGAAACGACCTAAAAGTAAAAGAGAATCAGGTCATTTGGCTAGGACCCGAAGCAACTAAAGATGTTATTTCGTTACACAAGTAAAATCAGTCACTTAAACCGCAACATCTTCGGTCAGTAACGTTTTTAGTTGTCCGTGAAAACAAGTAAACATGTTATTTGCTCGTGCCCGCAAGTAAACATGTTATTTGGTCGTTGCTCATGCGGGACGCGGCAGATCCGAATTCGACGCCGATGAATATTGGCGGACGCTCAACCAGGCACTGCGCCAGTGCGCTCCAAAACTCGGTGGCTGAGCTCCACTCACCCCGCCCAGGCGGTGCGAAAGTTCAACATTGGAGCCATTCGGTCGATGCCGCTCCAGCGCACTTTTACTCGGCTTGACGTATAGCAGGTCGGAACAGGGGGTCTCTTTGCGCCAAGCTTGCGCCATCCGGGGTTGGCTTGGAGTCCAAAAGCGAATGAAGACCCTCAGCTCCGCCAAGTTCCGGAGTTGCGAATCCGAAAATGCCGTGATGGCTCAGGTCCACCAGGGTTTCCCAGCGAAATCGCGGGCCGGTGCCTAGGCGCTCAACTCCGTAAAGCGTGTGCGCCCGGTGAATCCGATCTCGTAAGGCAGAAGTGAAGCCTGCGAAGCCATCCAGGCATCGCGAAAACTGCAATCCATCTTTCACTAGCCCCTCGAGAACAACTTTCGAGGTCAGGTGCCACAGCTTCATTGCAGCTGCCCCATAAAGGGGGTTGATTGCGTGATAGCACAACATCTGAACGAGTGCGCACGCCAGGTCAAAGGCTCTTGGGATCCTCTTCTCGTTGACCAAGAGGCGAATCTTGGCGACCACCATGGCGGTCGCATTGAGGTCCTGCAAATCATTCGCGACGTTGTAGGGATCGCCATCGCGGAGGCCTCCAACGATCCGGTCTAGGCGGCTCTCATCAAACGCGTTGACCAGATGGGTGAGGAAGCGCAGCTCACATTGTGGTGACAGGACGACCCAAAGAACGCTCTCCCATACTTTTGCGCTCCGTGGCGAGTGTTTCGTCACTGCTTCGATAGTACGGATCTGCGGGTGTTGCCGACCGTCTAGATAGTTCGTCCGTTTCGGCTTTGGAATCGCCCACCAGCCCTCGCAGGGCAGTTCGAATCGCGTGGTGGATAACTGTGCGTGCTGCCGCCTGAGGTCGACACGCAGGCGGTCATGCTCTTCCTGGGCTGTTGCAGCCCAAGTTGCGGTCCGCGCTCTTCGCAAATCCCGTTGGAATGCAGGCCATAGCTGGCTAGCGCGGCGCTCGTTTATCCCTGTGCGGCTGTAGACCATTATTCAGTACACATTAGGAAAAATGCAAAGAATCAGTCGCTTACGAGAGTTTTTTCTTCAAAACACAGGCTTTCTTTTAAGGTCAGGCGGATGCACTCTTACGGGGAGCGTCCGATCCGTTTCGGTCTATTCGGGTCGCGAGCTTATTTGTTAAATACTCATTAAAAATCAAGATAAAAAAATAGCCAGCTCGGTCAGGGGCTGGCTATCGGCACGGGTATAGCGGACCCGTGTACTGCGTGTTTGAGCTTACGGCGCTTCTAATAAGGCGTCAAGGGCAGCTATTGCCCCGAGCTGGACAGCGTAGTCACGCGCCGCGCCCATATTGGAGGGTGCGACTGGTGGTGGCGAACAAGAAGCAAAAGACGCCTGCGCAAGCGCAGCGCAGCAAAATCGCTGAGGCGATTCGAAAGAGAGGTGACAAAGGAACCAACATTTGGCTGGTTCGGCCACCATTTGAGCAAAAGGATCTGATTTTAAATAGCGATCCGGCGTTCGAGGCTTTCTACTTGCTCGAAGGCGAGCCAGATTTCAAAGACATCCGCTACCTGCCGCATTGGTATGAAGTCCAAGATGTGAAGCAGGCATGGCAGCCCTCCAAGCCATTCGCGTCCGTGACCACGCTAGCTGGCGGCACGCTGCAAGTCGAGCTGGCATTTGATGCAGCAGCTCCCAA
Source organism: Dyella japonica A8 (assembly GCF_000725385.1). Classification (NCBI taxonomy): domain Bacteria; kingdom Pseudomonadati; phylum Pseudomonadota; class Gammaproteobacteria; order Lysobacterales; family Rhodanobacteraceae; genus Dyella; species Dyella japonica. The sequence continues at coordinate 3,091,503 of NZ_CP008884.1, forward strand.
GGGAGACGCAGCCAGAGAGTTGGCGCCAGTGGACGGTATCGTCACCGTCAACCTCCATGTCCTTAACAGTCACGTCCAGCGCGTCGAGAACTGGCGGCGAGTTGTTCCTTGCATTCGCCGCGTGCGGGTGCATTCGACCAGAAGCGTGGAGCGTCAAATACTGATCCGCTTGAATTCTCTCAAACGCTCGACGCTCGGGAAACTGCAGGCCGAGTTCTCGGATGTCGAAGTGGGCATCTTCTATGGGGCAGTCGCAACGCTGCTCAGGCGGCGCGACCTGTGTGCCAACCTCGATACACACCCTTGGTCCACCCACACTCTCGTGTGGAGTGCAGAGGCATGCTGAACCCAAGAAGCGCAGATCACTCGCAGATCGCGAGCTTTCGGCAAAGTTGCCACTGCGCTTTCGCTGGTGCCGGGCGATGAGTGACATCAAATACACGCGCGAGAATGCTCCTCGCGATTGGTTGAACTATCGCGAATGGGTCGAGGTTAGCACGGAGGGCTGGCCAGAGAAGCAGGAGAAGCGGTTTAACCTTCTTTACCAAGCAGTCATTGACTACATCGAGGGGCGCCCGTTCGATGCGGAACTAAAATCCCAAAATATCTACATTCAGACACTGCTCCGTAGCTTCAGGCGCTGCATTACGCCCGACGGAAGTGGAGAGCTCGTGGGTTGGCGCGGACTCATCAAGAACCTTCGATTTCGTCCACCGGAGCGCCGGAAGCCACCTATGGCGAGTGGGCGCAGTAAGAAGGGAGGTTTGGCTGGCGCCCTTGCGCAATTTCTTCGTCAGCATAAGGAGATTGCCGCTGACTTTGAGAAATACCTACTAAATAGCGCAAGGCGCGCCGAAGGGTGTGAGGCGCGGTTACGCGAGAAGTCCGCGCACCAAAAATTTCTCGAGTTGTGCGAGAAGGGTGGTGTAAACAGCTGGGAGTGGCCATTTTCTACCAAGAAGCTTGGTCGCGAATCGATTCGGGGCTATCTGCACAATTTCATCAATCTTCGTTACGACGATATCGTCGCAACTCAGTTCGGTAGTCGTGCTGCTGCCCGTTCAAAGACAGGCACGGGCATGCATAGTCGATTGATGGCGAACCGTCCATTCGACATCGTCGAGATGGACGAGCACAAATGTCAGTTCATAGGATCCATTGGTATTCCGTCGCCAGAAGGAATGCGTTGGCTGCCGATTGAGCGTATCACCATCATCTTGGTCATTGATCGCTGGCTACGAACCATCCTTGGCTACAAGATTGTCTTCCGCAGAGAAGCGAATGCGGATGACGTCTTGGATGCGCTCAATAGCGCCATGGGAAATGGGCGCCCGCGGACGTTTTGTGAAGGCTTTGAGGAGCAGTCCAGCGCAGGTCTTCCCAGTGAGCTTGGAGATCCCTTTACGTGGTGCGGTTGGAATCAACTGCTTGTTGACAATGCATTAATCCACCTTGCTGAGGAGGTCGGTCTGCGTTCGCGTGATCTCCTTGGTTGCGACATCAACTTTGGGCCGATTCGGCGATTCGATCGAAGGCCGACCGTCGAAGGCATATTCGGCGGGATGGAACGACTTGGATTTCGAAGAATCCGCAGCACGGTGGGCACATCACCACTGGATCCCATGCGGCAAGATGCTGAGGGCCAGGCTATCGCGGCGAAGGTCCCAATCATTGATATCGTACAACTCATCGAAAGTATCATTGTCGACCACAATCGACGGAACTCGAAATCCAACTTTGGATCGGATCCCATGTCGCGGCTGGAAGCTGCGTGGCATGACACGGACAAGTTCGGCCTCATTGTGCCCGCCCTTCCGCCATTGGCACCAGGAAAGAAGGCACTCAACGTCTCTGTAGCTGAGTTCACTGTCAGGGGGAGCCAGCGCGATGGGCGCCGCCCCTATATTCATTTCGAAGGAGCGGATTACACCACCGTAGAACTCGCCAGCGATTGGAAGTGGTTGAATCGGCGCGTCATAGGGCACATCAGTCGCGATGCGATTCGCGAGTTTCCGCTTTTTGCAGAAGATGGCACATTTATCGGGATTGCCAAGGTTCAAGGGCGCTGGCGGCACACCGAGCATTCGCGAGATGTCCGGAAGCATATCAATGATCTGATCGAAGAGGGATACCTGGCCATTGGTTTCTTGGACGATCCCGTGCATCAGTGGCTTGAACGCATTCGAGAGAAGTCACGAAGCGAAAAGTCCGCGAAATCGATTTCGCGCAAAGACCTTGCCCATTTGGCAGAACACGAACTTAGTCAGCGAGCTAACGCGGTAGAAGGTCGCGAAATCCCTGCGCCTCACGTTGAACCATCGGCCCCACCTCCGGTTGTGCATGGGCCTGATCCTCGTACCGATTCCAGCCTGTCTCAATCCAGTAAGCCGAGCGGCCTTCAGCATCTACCGGCAAGCGCTCCCGAGGTGGCAACTACGGCTGAGGAAGATGACTACCTCGACTACGACGATCTCAATGCATTCTGAAGATGGTCGACGTCTATGCGTGAAAGCGCTTGCTGGCCGGAAGGCGACGAACGTCGAGTGGCTTAATCAGTGTGGCGCATCTGGCGAACTTGAATTGCGACGCAACCGTCAAACGATTCCAGGCTCCACTGGTGGTGCTGAAGGTTTAGTCCATTCTGTCTTCGTCCGAATGCGTCACGCCACCGGCGGCTTAGTCTAAGTCTTCAGTGGTAGGTTGCGTCACTGTTTTTGCGCGCACCCGCGCAGTGTCGTCAATCGCCTAGTGGCGGGTGTCGAGAAGAAGTTCAATGAAAAATACAGGAGTGGATGATGGATGTGTTGAACGAGCGTGATGCCAAGCGTGAGAAGGTTTGGCATGAGCACCCTATCATCTGCGAGTGCGCCGTGCTGCCCACTCGCTCGGTTCGGGATGCTGTCGCCAGGGTTCTACGCATAACAAGAAAGGCGCGTGCTTCCATTGCCTTCTATGCTGACCCGCAGACCGGAAAATCCTCCTGCATCCGGGCCATTAAAAGAGAGCTTGAAAGACGCATTCCCGGGGTCGGTATCGTCTCGCTAGAGGCGGTAGATGACAAGCAGCAAGCGGAAGGGAGGCTTCTGATTGGCATCCTGAATGCGATCGATTTCGCAGGGAAGATCGATCGCGACCTTGCGATGAAGCGAGAGCAGGTGAAGCGCGCACTGATTGCTCTTTCGGGAGACGCCCGGCATATCGTTATTGTGATTGATGAGGCACAGGAAGTGAGCAACGACGAGTTTGTATGGATGAAGGCGGTGATCAACGGCCTGGCTGAAAGCGGAGTCAAGGTGACGACGATACTATTTGGTCAACGCGAGTTGGTGGCGCGAAAGACAGATCTTGACGCCCATGGCCGATCGGATCTTGCGAAACGATTTATGAAGAAGCTTGTTCCATTTCGTGGGCTTCGTGTTCGGAAGGATCTGTCGACATTGTTGGAGTCATTGGATAAGCCATCCGGCGATGACGGAAAAGAGGCCTGTTACACCTCCAATCTATTCCCTGAGGCGTTTGAGGGTGGATTTAGGTTCCACAATTGGCTGGGTGCATTCTGGGATCGGCTGGCCTTGATGGTTCCTCAGAAGATGCTGTCCGCTGGTCTTCCCATGGATATCGTGGCGGCGTTCTTGGCGAACATCTGCATGGAGCAAAAGGGACATGACGGACCCGAAATGACGATCTCGGAGCCTGTCATCGATAAAGCCCTCAAGCTTGCCCTGCAGGATTGATCGTGAGTCATGGTCGCAATCGCTTCGTCCCTTGGCGCGATGACTCACTACTCAGTCAGGAATCTGCTTATGCGCTATGGAATAAGATTTCCTGGTTTTCCGGGGTGGCGCCCATGAAGTTGGTCAAGGCATGCCGCTTGGTCAGTGGCGGCAAGATGACAGGATGGGAAGGGTATTGTTATAGAGATCCAAGTCACTGGATCTCTGCCATTGATAATGACTCGATCCTTCCTGCTGTGAATGGCCATTCTGCAGTCGATATGATTCGTAGATTGGCAGAGCAAGCGCAAGCAGAAGTTGGGCGGCAGTGGTGGTGCGATAACCTCCGCGTATGTGAGGTTTGTATCGGCCTTGGCGTTCATTTGCGCCTTCATCAACACAGTGCTGTGATGCGCTGCCCGTTGCATGATCGACCCCTCCGGTCGACATGCTCATCGTGTGGAAGCACGTTGTACTACTCGATCGCAAAGAAGCGGCACGCCTTCTCTTGTGGCCAGTGCGGTCATTGCTTCTTGAGCAACGGGGATATTCAGTTTTTTCACTTGGATCACGATCGCGCATTCGTCGATCACGCGTGTGAGAGCGCGCAACAATGGCTTGATGCCCTGAATATTGGAGTCCGGGTCGATTGCATCGAGTATGGCATCGTGAAAAAAGGGGTAATCTCGACGTTTGCGTGGGGCAGGGACGGTCGGCTGGATACCCGCGATCTCTATCTTAGTGCGCTTCGGCGATCATCGGATTCGGTCCCGTCGTGGCTGCGGGAGCCGGTAGCCTTCGAGGGAGAGTTGTCCATTGCAAGCGTGCATCGGGCGGATGGCCGTCCTGGGAAAGGCCTTGCTTGCGCCAGCAAGGTACGTCGCTGGGTGATCCGGGACGTCAAGGATCAAAACCCACTCGCTGGTTTGTTGGGAGATGGCCGACCCGACCCAGAGGCATTGCAGCAGGTCGCGCACGGGCTCTTGAGCTATAAGCGACGGTGCGACGGTTTCACACCCAAGCAATGGCGCAGCGATGTACAAAAGCTCATGGCACCCCTGCTTTCGATTTGTGAGCCATCGGTCAAAGCGGACTTGGACGATCTTCCGCGCGATCATGTCTCTAGGCGGTTTGTTGAGCGGCAGCATTTGGCGATCCGGCGCGTGACAGCAACGTTCCTCAAGAGCATCGCGCCAAACCATGGAGACTGCTGGGAAGTTGTCGATAAGATTCGTGGCCTGTCGGGCCATGGTCATCGTTTGGAACCTGAGCTGCTGGATTGCTGCCCTTTGGCTCTCGGGTTTTGGTTATGGCGAGACCGCGCTACCTGGGTCTTTGGTGACGTACAAGATCGCTGCACGGAATTGTCTGGTGGCCTTGGCTCGCGGATGGATGCAGCAAATCTGGATGTGCTCCTCTATGCGCTGGAGCGGAGCGATCTTCACGCGAGTGTCATAGCCGCACACTATTGCCTCACAGGAAAAATCCGGGCCGAAGAGGAGGCTAGCTACCTGCATGCACTAGACCTTTGGCGTGGTGGGCGGCACTACTTCAGCGCGGAGCATGAAATGTGGCTGGACTATGGCGAACAGGCACATGCCGCGACGTTTGTACGAGCTGATGCGACATGCCTTATGCGTTCAGTGAAATGCACGGGTATGGAGCCTTATTTTCACGCCCTGCGTAAGTGGCTTCGCGCCATTCCGGCCGCAGATCGTCCGATAGGAGAGACTCGATACAAAGACTTCGAGCACGCGTGGACGGAGTACAGCGAACGTCCGTTTAGTCCAGTTCCTACGGCACACGATGCGTGGCTATTCTTTGGCGGCGAAGCGGGCGCTTAGCGGCATTGTTTGGAATCGCCGACAGTTCGCCCGCGAGCGATCATCGGAAGGAACGGTTGCCTGGGTCACGACATTGGAAGACGCACGGGTATTCTCAAATGGGTGTGCGGCCGAGTTCGGTGCCCCCGGGCATACCAATACGAGGTGAGGTGACCGGTAGCTGTAGGCGCGCGCCGGGTCGACTGCGGTTGTCGGTGAGCAGTGCGGCATGTATAAGCGAACACAGGGGTTTGTTGTCCTCCAAGGGTAGACATTCGTAGTATGCATATGCGCAAGTTCTATACGCTGTCTCACTCCGAGTCCATCGCATTGGGTTGTTTCAACTCCTCGGATGACGAGGTTCCAATTTGGGTCGGCTCCCCTTTTTTTGGACTACCGTCCAGCGAGGTCGATTGTTTCCGGCCGCCAGCACCACTTAACTGCCTTTTGTTGCTCGACGTGAATATTCTTGGAGCTATCCGGGCGCGGAAGAACGTAACAAACGTTCGGAGTTTGTTTGCTTGGGCGGCAAGCCAAGGACTGGAAGTAACGCCGATTGTCGCCGTGGCTGAGCAACATCGGACCCATGGCGCTCCGGATAAGGCGTTTCGACACTACGTTGACGTTCTTCGGACCGACTATCTCTATGATCTTCCGACTCAGGAGGTCGATAGACTGCTGGGGGTATTCAAGGAGTTCTCGCCGGCAGTAGCTGATAACGTCAATTTTATTGCGAACTACTTCGTGTTGATTAAGCACTTCTATAACAAGCGCTGGTCCGTGGATAGAAAGGTTAAGGAGTTTGCTGAGCTAGTGCGTGAGCGAAACGTGCCGGTGTTGGCATTTGCTTTTCTGCTCGGCTGCGTCTATTTCTACGTCCGCGACAATCCAGGGCAGTTCCCGCCCGCGATAGTAAGCAAAGTGCAAAGCGACATGTGCGTTTACGCGGATAAGAAAAAAGAACGGGTTCACCTCAGGAATCTGGCGTCCGACTTAATGTTGCTCAGCGCACCTGCCGAAATATTCTTCAATCACGAGACGTCGGAATTCAATTTCTGCTATGTAGCATCTGGCGACGTAAGCATCGGCTTGGCTCTAACGGAGATTGCTTACACGCAGGTCGTCGTGAATGATAAGCGATGTTTCGGAAGCCTCGGATTTAGGCCGTCAGGCACTGTGTCCGACGTCCTAGAGGCTGCGGTTACTAAATATTTGCGTCAAAGCTCTCAGCAAAGTTTTTCCTTCAAAGGGCGTGGCGACGGACGCTTCGATAACTTGGAGCGGCTTGCCGAGGAGATGCTAAGCGGCCACCCCTAGTTGCCTGTGACGCGTCGCTTATCGATCGCGTCTTTAACGTTCAACATTCATGGCGCGTCAGCCGAGAAGGAGGGCGGTTGCAAATCGCCTGAATAAGGTGGTGTCTGCTCATCGCCTTAGCGACTGTATGGTCGGTCGTTCAGTCAAGACCGAGAGGGTATGGGATGCCTGCGCCCCTGGGCATGCGAAGAGCAATCTGGAAGTGATTAACTCTTCGGGCGGTTGATGCCCTTCGCCAGATGAACTAATTGTCTTCGTTGTGCGCCTGATCCGCGATGGAAGGCGAGGATGCACATGGCAAGAGCGTCGTCCTCGGCGTAGAAATAGGGTAGCGGGACATCCAGAACGAGTCCTAGATTGGCCAGGGTGCCAACCCCAGGCATGTGTGTCGAGCGCTCATATTGGTTGATGCGGGCGGATGCCACCGACGGCTCGAGACCCGCGTTGATCCCCAAAACGCGCTGGGACAGCCCAGCAGCCAAGCGGGCCTCCTTGAGACGCCCGCCCACAACGGCCTGTTTTGAACTCCGTCCTGCCAACTCATGCACCCCGTTTGTGACAGGGCAAAGCTTTGAGTGGCACGGCTTGGCTGCATACTAAGACTTCCTTAGTATCATGACCCCACCCCCTAGCGCCGATCGATTGAGGAACGTCGTGAATCCCAGTGATCTAACCGCCAACCTCTATCTGTCCGCAGCCTTACGTGTCGCCGGCGACGTGGCTATGACGCGACTAATGCCTCTGGGGATGACTCGCAAGTCATTGTCTCCGCATGAGAATTTTTCCCAGCGCATCTTGTTAGCTCTTCAGGCCCTTGGAGTGATTGAGCCGGAACTCGGTCAGGCCGAAGCTGAGGACTGGCTGCTCGCCAAGGACTGGCAGCGGTATGGTTTTGACAGTGTGGCGTGGCGAATCCGATGGAGCCCCCGGGATTGCCGACAGCGGCATGACGACGCGAGGCGGCTGCTCAGCGATATCGAGCCATCCGAAGAAACTCTGGAAGCGCTGCTGGCTATTTGGAGGGATCTGGCGCTCGGGGAGGCCATTCAGTACGCCGGGTGGAGCTTGGACAGGTTCGGCTATAACCCTCAATGGGGTATGGCTGCCGCCGTAGAGCTCAGCCAGGCACTGGAGTGGTTCAGTGTCGGGCAAGTGATGTACCTCGTCCTACAGGCGGCTCGGATTGTCGCAAAGACGCATCAGCAGAGTGGGGCAGGGAGTCAGCGACTCGGTGAGGTATTTGTCAGTACGGTAGGCAGCCTCAATCGAAGGGCCGTTGCCGAAAAGTGGGACGTCAAGGACCTGGCGCGCCCATCGGAGCTACCTCTGAGCGAAATCTCGTCGATATTTGCGTATGAGGTCACTCGTCTGGATGAGGACTATTTTTCTCGGTGCCCCAACGCGGATGCACTGCTCAATGGGCTGCTTCGATTCCGAACCCTTCATTGAGCTGCCCGATTTTTCGCCGCGTCAACACCCGTGCAGCTCCACTGGTTCGGTAATGGCAAATTGCTCAATGCCAGGGTGAGAAGTTGAGGCGTCATAGGCGCCACAGTTCTGCGTGGTAGACGGATCTGGCTGATTGCGACGCACCGGCGATAACCAGCGCTTATCGGGCGTAGTCAGATTTGCTGTTCAGGTCGTCGGTAATAGGGCACAGCTGAGGGCAGGCGCGCCCTTGGGCGATCATCTGGTCGCTGATCACCTTGGCGGGCTGCTTGGGCAGCACAATCAGTCGGTGGCACCTGGATCAGGCACTCAAATGAGTCCTATGGGCGGCCTTTGCGGCTACAAGGTGGATTTAGGGCCTCCCTGGGCGCATCAACTACTGTCAGTTCCATCAATGAACTTGGCGAGCAATCGCTGGAGCTCGGCGAACTCGGTCTTACTGAAATGCCGAAGCCGACGATTCAGCACCTGCGGTGCGATTCCCGAGGCCTCTTCGGCCAATGCATGACCGGCCCTGGTCAGCCCTAAATGGATAACTCGACGGTCTTGATCACTCCGGCGACGTGTCAGCCAACCCTGCAATTCAAGCTTGTCGAGCATGCGCGTCATCAGGCCAGTATCGATGGCTAGCAGCCTAGATAGCTCGAGAGGGGTCTGTGCCAGACCACGAGCTACTGAAAGAATCACGCCCATCTGTTGACTGGTGATGCCAAGATCTTTCAGGGCTGAATCCAGGTCGGCCGCTACAAGGTTGCGGGATTTGGAAAGCATGAAGCCAATGCTCTGCGTGACGGTGAAGTTCTTCTTGTTGTAGTGCTCCATGGCACGCACCTCGCTGTTTGAAACCTAACTGCCCGTAACTGTCGCCGTCTAATGTCCGGCTGCCGCAGCGCCGGCTCCCGCGCCCTTGCCGGGCTTGGTTACCCAGATCAAAGGAATGATGGCGATAAACGTCACCGCAGACAGCCAAAAGATGTCGTTGAGGCCGAGCATGGCGGCTTGTGCCGTCAGCTTGGTTTCGAAGAATGCCACAGCCCGGTCCGCGCTAACATGGAGCGATCGCTCCAGTGATGTGATCGAGTCGAGGAACACGGGGTTATATGGAGTCGCCTGCTCCATCAAACGGGCGTGGTGCATGATCGTGCGATTGCTCCAGCCCGTGCTGAGCAGGGACGTTCCTACGGCACCCGCAAACACGCGAACGAAATTCGACAGGCCCGCGGCCGCAGGTATTTTCTCTGGCGATAGACCGGAAAGAATGATGGCCGTCAAGGGCACAAAGAACAGGGCCGTGGGGATTCCTTGCAGCAGGGTAGGTACTACTAGGGTGTGAGCATCGACGCCCGTGGTGTAGTTCGACCGCATAAGGAACACCAGGGCAAAGCCGATGAAGGCCAGCGTGGCAAGGACCCTAGGGTCGGACTTCGGCATGATCCTGCCCATGATCGGCGCCAACACGACAGCGAAGATACCCAAGGGGGCGGTAACCAAGCCGGCATCCACCGATCGATATCCGAGGAATTCCTGCATCCATTGTGGCAACAGCACCAGGTTGGCGAAGAAGATCCCATAGGCGACCGAGATGGCGACTGTGCCGCCAAGGAAATTTCTTCCCGCAAAGAGTCGAAGGTCAACGATAGGCCTTTGTTCGGTCAGTTCCCAGATGAGGAAGAATACGAAGGCTACCGCAGCGAAAACCGCCAGAAGGCAGATCACCGGTGAGTTGAACCAGTCGAGATCCTTACCCTTGTCGAGCAGGATCTGTAGAGCGGCCACCCAGGCAATCAACGACAGCAGGCCTACTTTGTCTATGGGCAACCTATGCGTTGCTGTTTCCCGGTCGCGATAAAGGAACCAGACAACGGCTGCCGCGAACAGGCCCACCGGCACGTTGATATAGAAAATCCAGGACCAGCTATAGCTGTCCGTGATCCATCCGCCCAGTGCTGGACCTGCGATGGGGCCGACAGTCGCTGTCATCGCCCACAAAGACAGAGCGCTAGAGCTCTTTTCCTTTGGGAACGTGGTGAGTAGCAGAGCCTGTGACAACGGCACTAGTGGGCCTGCGGCAGCGCCCTGCAGAACACGGGCGCCGAGCAGTATGGGCAGGGTTGGAGACAGGCCACACAGCCAGGAGGAGAGCACGAACAGCAGGATCGCCCCTGTGAACAGCCTCACCTGGCCAATGCGCTGAGTAAGCCAGCCCGTGAGTGGAATGGAAATAGCGTTGGCAGCAGCGAACAGTGTAATGACCCAGGTACCTTCGTCCACGGATACGCCAAGGTTTCCAGAAATGGTCGGTACGGCGACGTTGGCAATGGAGGAGTCCAGGACGTTCATAAAGGTGGCGAGCGCCACCGCAATGGCACCGAGCGCAAACCGCGCTCCAGTCAGTGGTGCGGGGACGGAAGGGGGCAACTGCGTGGTCATGGTGGGATCCGGCGAGGTACCTGTGGATGCACTCCCGACCATTTATTTGACTAGTCAGATAAATGGTCGGAAAGAAGGCGAGACCACTCTTCACGAACGCCTGGAGTTCATGCGTTTGCGATCAGGGCGCCATCTCGCCTATCGATGGTGTTGAATATATCTGACTTATCAGATATATTCAACACCATGACCGCATGAGTCGCAGGGGTGGTGGCTGGTGACATACTGCGCTGCCGCCGATCCCGCACGGGGCGCTTCCTAGAGAGCTGTTCGCGACGCGCAATCAGCTATTCAAGGGCGTGGGTAAAACCCAGCTACCGATGCCTCGGGCATGGCCATGATGATGCCCGCAATACAGGCGCCGCAGATCATGGCGGCCACGCAAGGGCTGGAGGACGAACGCACCTTTCGCTCCGCCGAAGAGGTCGCTGTTGATTTCATACAGCGCCCCGTCGCGAACTCCTGGAGAGCATCATGACGTGATCGGACATGATGAGCCTGCAGACTTCGCGTCACTTGTGGCTCGCGCGTGAATCCGCATCAGCGCATTCCGGCCATTGGTGCGTATCACCACGTACTGGTTCAATGGAGCGTGGTGTACGACTTGCTGATCGTACTGATGAATCGTCAGGCTGTTGACGCGATCGAGGACGTCATTCGGCAGCCGGGCATTGAGGTCGAACAGCTGTCCGTCGACACCTATGGGTTCACCGATGTTGAGATGGGTATGCGGCGGCTACGTCGTCATCTTCATGAACATGATGAATATCGGGTGCCGGGCTTGGGAGTCAATACGAATCGTTGCCGGCGCCAGTCATGAGATCCCACACACGGTCCACGTCGCCCTCAGCCAGCACCTCGTATGCGGACTTTCCTTCCAGACGGCGCTGCCGAAGACACATCCAGCTTGCAGCTCTTTCTCGGGTCCCGAGCGCCTGCATGACCATGTTTGCAAGCGTGTTTGCCTCATTTTCAAGCAAATCGAAGGCCTCCATTCGTGCTTTATCTCGTAGTGATTCCACCGCCGCAAGGCTGGCCACAGTCTCATCAAAAATGCCCATTCGAGCGCGCATTACAACCTCCAATCTCTCTCGTTGCCAGGGCCAATAGATGACCTTTGAAGTTGGCGATCCTTTAGCCCGCGTTTGGGCGGTTCCTATTCCTAATAGCACGGAGTCACTTTGCCTGCTTTCTCACCTCTAGCTGGGCACAAGCAATCGAACTGCCATAGCAATCATCGTGACCGCAATAACCCCGCCCGAGTACAAAGCGAAGAACCAAAACCATGTTTTGTCCTTCCGTGGCACGGTCATCAGTGGTAACCAGGGTCGTTAGCCCGTACCTTGCCGCGGAATATCCAGTACGACGCAGCCGTGTATACCAAGATGATGGGCACGACAATCGCCGCTCCAACAAGGGTGAATGCCTGGCTCGAATAGGGTGCCGATGCCGCCCACAGATCCAGCGAGGGAGGGAGAATGTTTGGGAAGATGCTGATCAGTAGCCCCGAATAGCCAAGAGACATAATGCCCAGGGCCAGGAGGAAGGGGTGACGGTCGTGTTGACGTCTTACTGAGACTTGGATGCCGATCACGCAGGCAACCACGAGCAACGGTACGGGGAGGAAGTAAAAAAGATTGGGCAGCGTGAGCCATCGGCGGGCGATGGTTGGTTGGCCAAGCACCGTCCACACGCTTACAGCCACGATAAAGACAAACAGAAGCCACGTTAATGGCTTCATGGCGACATACATACGCCGTTGTAGCTCACCCTCCGTCTTCATGATGAGCCACCCGCACGCGAGCGTGGCGTAGGTGACCCAAAGACCTAAGCCCACCAGCAGACCAAAGGGCGAGAGCCAGTCGAACGGCCCGCCTGCATACTGGCGCCCAACGACAGGAATTCCTTGGAGCACTGTGCCCAGGATGAGGCCCTGACAGAAGATGGCGGTGGCCGAGCCGATCATGAATGCCAGATCCCAAAGGTGTTGCGAACGGCGGGCCTTGGCGCGTATTTCAAATGCCACGCCCCGGAAGATGAGCCCGCATACCATGCCAATGACCGGCAGGTACGCTGCCGGAAGAAGGACTGAGTACGCGACGGGGAAGGCTGCAAAAAGGCCTGCTCCGCCTAGTACCATCCATGTCTCATTGCCGTCCCATACCGGGGCAACGGTGTTGAGCATGATTTGCCGCTCGTGCTCCCGATGGAAGAGCGGGAATAGCAGCCCAATGCCAAGATCAAATCCATCCAGAACAACATACAGAAACACGCCAAAAGCGATGATGGCACCCCATACAAGTGCGATGTCAAAGGTCATAGAAGCTACTCGTCAATGAATTCAGTCGGACGCGACAATGGACGATGGTCAAACCGCTGGTTGCCCTTGCCGGTGTCGGTGCCCACCTCGTCCATTTCGTCATTAAAGGGGGCCGGGCCTTTCACCATCAGCTTGAGCATGTAGTAGATGCCTGTACCAAATACCGCGAAGTACACGACCACTAGCACCATCAGAGAGGTGCCAACCTGTTGCGCTGATACCGCCGACACCGCGTCGCGCGTGCGCAACACGCCATAGACAACCCATGGCTGTCGACCGCTTTCAGTGGTGATCCATCCCGCGATGAGAGCGATCAAGCCCGATGGTCCCATCAGCATCGCAAACCGAAGAAAGAAGCGCGCGTTATAGATCCGGTCACCGCGACGCAATGCCAGGCCGAGAAGAGCCATGGCAAGCAACAGCAAGCCCATGGCCACCATCAATCGAAAACTCCAGAACACGATGGTCGAATTTGGCCGATCTTCGGGTGGGAAATTCTTGAGACCCTGGATTTCGCCCGTCCATGAGTGCGCGAGGATGACGCTGCCAAGGTGGGGAACCTTGATCGCGTAGCGGGTTTCCTCTCGGTCCATATCGGGCCACCCCACCAGATTGAGCGAAGTGCCCCCCTTTTCGGTCTCCCATAAGCCCTCAATAGCCGCGATCTTGGCGGGTTGATACTTGCGGGTATTGAGGCCATGGGCGTCGCCGACACCGATTTGGATTGGCACGATGACCAATAGAAGCCACAGCCCCATCGAAAAAGCTTTCCGAACGGGGCGGTCCTGTCTTCCCGCCAACATGTGCCAGGCTGAGCAGGCTACGACCAGGCATCCGGCGACGATGAACGAGGCCAGGGTCATGTGCACCCATCGATAAGGAAATGATGGATTGAAGATAATTTTGATCCAATCGACGGGAACAATACGGCCGTCTTGCCACATGTAACCTTGCGGCGTGTGCATCCAACTATTGGATGCGAGGATCCAGAAGGTTGAAATCAACGTTCCCGTTGCGACCATGAGCGTTGCAAAAAAGTGAGCGGATGGCCTGACCTTGTGCCAGCCGAACAACATGACGCCAAGAAAGCCGGCCTCAAGGAAGAACGCCGTCAACACCTCGTAGGTGAGCAGTGGCCCCGTCACGCTGCCTGCCGCATTAGAAAATCCAGCCCAGTTTGTGCCGAACTCGTAGCTCATCACGACACCTGAAACTACGCCCATGGAAAAGCCAACGGCGAAGATCTTTGACCAGAAGAAGAACAGCACTCGATAGACGGGGCGCTTGGTCATTAGCCAGGCGCCCTCTAGAACGACAAGGTAGTTGGCCAAGCCAATGCTTATGGCCGGAAAGATGATGTGAAAAGAGACAGTGAACGCGAACTGCCATCGCGCCAAAAGAAGCGCATCGCCAGGCATGGCCATGGCTACCCCTTCCTGCGCTTATCAGTCGACTGAAGATAAGTCGCCATTCGAAGCGCGACGCAATTCGTCCAGCGAACACAGGGGCACCTGTTCATCCAGTGCGTAAGCCGATCTTGATGCGGTTGCTTGCTACTTTCCGCAAGACTGCAAGAACGTATGTTTGTCATCGATTCGGTAGAGTATCGCGGAGAGAGATTTGCATGTCGTGCATGGATTGACGCGAAGCCATGCGCCACTCATTTTCAATTCGATTGCCAGGAGATCTCAGTGTTCTCATCTGGCGTACTGATGGCCAGCACTCAGGCAATTGAGATCATGCGATCTCGCCACGGATGGGTGCGATCTAGATATGGTGATGCCACCAAAGTGAAGCCTTTTGTGCTTCACTGGCATGCTAGGTTTCGGCCAAGCGAACGGCTAGGTGCTTCAATGGGCGCACAGTGTTGCCGTCCTTGCATCAATCCGGCCGGCACTTTCGCATCTCATCAGTTTTGGTGAGACAGCAAGGCCTACTACTCTATGCGTGCCGGGTCGTGATCGATGTCTAGCGAGGATTGGTGGCTATTACTCGATACGCATCGTGATGCCGATATAGCGCAACTATCAACATCAAGTGTCGCTTGACCGTTTTCTGGTCCTTCTGTCCTGATGGCGTAAAGATTCGATCGCCAAGAAGGGCTAAGTGTCTCTGGTGCAAAAAAAGATGCGTTCTTGATGAGCCCATTGGATGCATAGGTGCTGTCCGCCACTCGGCTCTCCCAAAGTCATTGTTGTCGGGAGTGCAACGCAGTTATCCACTGACTATCGCTACTGTGACGTACGGATAGCGGCTAGCATCACTCCCGACTCATCGTTCCTGTCCATCGCATCTAGCCATGGATCGTCTCACATCTCAGCGAAGCCGGCACAAGAATCATGAATAGCGAACTATCGTGCGCAAGAGTCGATGAGAGGAATTCCATGAATTCTTGGGGCGCCGTTGCTCTGTCGACGCGAGTCATTGCAATCATAATTACGGATCGCAACGGCCAGATCTCCGGATGGAACGAAGGCGCCAAGAGCACGTTTGGATATCGCGAGAACGAGGTGCTTGGGCAGCCATTTGACTCGCTAATTGAACATGCCGCGACGGGCGACATAGCTAGCGAAACGATTGGACATTTCGGTCAGTTCCGGTGGTACCGCCATAAAAGCGGGCGGCGCTTGTTATGTACAGAAAAGATGACTATCCATGACATGTGCGCTGACGGCCTTGGCGGTTACGTTTGGTGCATCTGTGATACCACGCCTCTGCGAGAACGATTCCTTCAATTGCAGAAGGAGCTGGTCGAGCGTGATCGACGCGAGAAGGCGGTTCTCGCCGATGAATCAAAGGACCGGTGCATGGCCCTGATATCGCACGAGCTCAAGCAACCATTGGCCATGATGATGATAAGCATCGAAAGGATGCTCGATGCCACGTCCGACATTCGAGATTCGCGGCTGGTGGGCGAACTTCAGGCCTTGAGCGGTGCGGTTCGTCGCCAGGCTCGGATCGTCGACGATCTTCTCGAGCTGTCGCGGGCGCGGAACGGGAAGCTTCGCCTGGATGCGATGCTCGTCGACATGCGAGAGGTGGTTGGGTACTTGGTTTCTACTGCCGCCGCCAGTACGCCGGACCGGCATATCAGTTTGAGCTTAGATGCATCAGCGAACATGCATTGCTGGGCTGATCCGGTCAGGCTCGAACAAATCTTTTCCAATCTTCTTGACAACGCGATCAAGTTTGGTAAATCCGGCGGACGCATCGACGTACATGTGGAATCATCAGACGGTTTTGCGCGTGTTTCGGTCACTGATGACGGTGCGGGCATATCCAGAAGTTTTCTGCACAAAGTGTTCAACATGTTCGGCCAGGAAGATCGTTCCGTTGGGTCGAGAGCGGATGGGCTCGGCATTGGCCTGGCCTTGGCGCAGGAGCTAGTTAGGATCCATGGAGGTCGAATCACCGCGCGATCGGAAGGCCCTGGCTGTGGTGCGCAGTTTACCGTCTGGATCCCCCTGGCTGACGAGCTACCGGATGGATCGTGGGTAAGGCCCGCGGCTACATGACATGGCGGGCGGGCGATGGCCATTGGCCTGGCTAGCGAACTAGACGCCGCCATTTCTTACTCGCGATCACACATGGTCGCTCTCTTTTATGTGGCCTTTGTTGTGGGTAGTTGCATGGCACGGATCCATTTGTTTTGACGACTCACGCTAGAGCGATGAAATGAAAGTGACGAGACCCTCCAGTGCCGGTGATATGCGGTGTTCACGGTCGAGTTGCCAGGGGCTCTCATAGAAAAGTCAATTTACGTAATCGCAACTGAAGGAGAGATCATGAACAGAAAAGATCAGGGCACGGCCATTAGTACGTCCCGTCGCAAGGTGGTGCTTGGGGCCGGTGCTGCAGTTGCAGCAGCAATGACGGTTCCGCTTCTGTCTTCCGAAGAGGCGGCGAATGCCTCCACAACCAATCAACCAACTGGCTCGCTAGCCTCCTATCGCAGGGCGAGCGGGAAGATCGTGACCAAGGATGGCACTGAGATCTTCTACAAGGATTGGGGGGCGGGCCAACCCATCGTCTTCAGTCATGGCTGGCCTTTGTCTGCTGATGACTGGGATGCTCAGATGATGTTCTTCCTTGCCAAGGGCTATCGAGTAATCGCTCATGATCGCCGCGGTCACGGTCGATCGACACAAACGAATGACGGCAATGATATGGAGCACTATGCGGCAGATCTTGCGGCGCTTACCGAGGCGCTCGATTTGCATAACGCTATTCATATCGGTCACTCGACCGGTGGCGGCGAAGTGGTGGCCTACGTCGCACGCCACGGTCTGGCACGAACCGCGAAGATCGTTTTGATCAGTGCGGTTCCGCCAATTATGGTGAAGAACGGAGCCAACCCTGATGGCACGCCGATTGAGGTGTTCGACGGCTTCAGGAAGGCACTCCTTGAGAATCGCAGTCAATTTTACCTGGACGTTCCGTCGGGGCCGTTCTATGGCTTTAACCGGACGGGCGCGAAGGTATCCGAGGGGACCATCCGAAATTGGTGGCGCCAGGGAATGATGGGCGGAGCCAAGGCGCAGTATGACTGCATACAAGCGTTCTCGGAGACCGACTTCACCAGTGATCTGAAAAAGATCACCTTGCCCGCATTGGTTCTACATGGCGACGACGACCAGGTCGTTCCATACAAGGACTCCGCAGTGCGCTCGGCGAAGTTCCTCCAGAACGCAACCCTGAAAATCTACCCCGGACTACCTCATGGAATGTTGACCACCCATCATGAGGTCATCAACGAGGACATCCTTAAGTTCATCAAGAGCTGACGATCCACGCTTGTCATGCAACGCGACAAGTCAATGGAACCTGGAATCGTCATTGCACTATGCAAGTGTGGTGACCGCCGTACGATTTCAGATGCGGATTAAAAAAGATAGTGTGGTTATACCGACCGCGTCGATGTCCGAATGCCGTCCTCCCCCGGGGGCGTCGGCGCGGTCGGTCCCTTGTGAAGTAGTCAGAGGGTTGGGGGGGTGTGGCTTACGCCCTACCTGCGTGATGGCCTGCACCTCGGTCCTGCCACGCCTCCAACCCTCAGGGCGTAGCATGCCAGGTGGGCTGGTGGCGCCAAGTGTTGTCTATGGCGAGCCGAAGCACGGTAGCAACTGGCTACTGCGCGACAGTTTGCGCGTGGTGCGCCTAGTATTCGAGATAATGCCCCCAATGTCGGACATCGCAGCGCGCGATCTAGTGTGCGCCGATGCCTAGATCAGCGAAACTGTACATTCGATGCCTTTCCTGGCCATTTTCGCGTACGGGCAGATCCGCTCCGTGTTGCGTACCAATTTTGCTGCCATCGCCCGATCGACGCCAGGGAGGCTGATTCGAACCTGGGCGATCAGTGAGAACAGTCCATCCACCGGGTCTCTGCCGAACGTGACGGAGGCGGTGACGTCGGCATCGGGAATGTCCACGTTCGCGCGGGCGGCCAAAAGGCTCAATGCACCGTGGAAGCATGTGGCGTAGCTGGCCGCGAAGAGCTGTTCGGGATTGGTTCCTTCACCTTGCCCGCCGAGTTCCGCGGGCAGGCGTAGCTTGACGTCCAGCATTCCGTCATCGGACCGGGCGACGCCGGATGTTCGGGCATGACCGCTTTCACCTCCAGTAACTCGCACGGTGGCGGTATAGAGCGGCTGAAATTCCGTGCCGTGATACTTGTCGAGCAGGGAAGTGGGTGGGCGCTGCAGTTTGCTCATAGTGGGACCCTAGACTTCATGGTTCGGTGCGCGCGAGCCCTGGTACGGGGCGGGCCCTTTCCAGGCCGAAACGGGTAGACACACAAAGAAATACGAAGAGGCCGAAGTATCCGGCTGGCAACAGGTGTCAAGCGGCATTCTCAACAAGAGTCACGTTCATGCTTGAGAGTCAACCAAGGATGTCCGCCCCGATGGCGCCGACGCCAGCGGGTCCATGGACCGAGAAGCTCGCCACGAACACGCTTAAGGCAACCCGAAACCCGGCTCTCCTGTGGCGTAGGGAGTGGGCCTTGCGATGGTCTATCCTTGGTAGCAACAGAAACAACAAGATCGCCCTGAACATGGCGATTCAGTCCATACTAGGTTTCGTGGAAAGCAGCCAGTAGGTAGCGCGCCGGGCTCACCGTGTTGTATTTGATGCACCAATCTACCTATTGGGCGAGGATGGGCATCTGGTCCGCTCCAGGTCATCGCAAGGGGGGGGGCAAACGCCCTTAAGGAGGGAGCTTAGCAAGGCGAGTCATGCTCGGGCAGCAATGGCGCAGTACGGTGCCTTATTCATCGCTTAACAATCGCGCTCGCCTGGGCGATCCTGTCTTCGAGAGCGTGTTCAGACAGTTGTACGATGGGTTGGTGCATGTCGTCGGCTTGGCGCTGGCGACACCAATGGCACACCTCGCCTAGCTGCTGGCGCAAAAATCGGCCTTGCTGGCCAGCCTTGCATCGTGGATCACCTCAGTCAACCTCGCGGGTCATGGCAGAACAACAGCGGTGGTCGCCGGATCAGTGGCCAGGATGGGGTCTAGCGATTGCAGTTCGACGCTGGAGAGATCCAGCGCTCGGATGCGAGCAGTCATGAAATCGACGAATGCACGGATCCGCTTGGGCAGTTGCTGACGGCTCAGATAGCACAGGTAATGTCCGCGGTCATCGGGCGCGATGTGTTCTAGGCAGGTCACCAACTCGCCATTGCGAAGCGCCTCGCTAAGCTGGTAAGCCGGCAGTTGGGCTAATCCCAGGTCGGCAAGCACTGCCTGTAGGGCAAGCGAAGGGTCATTGACGACGATGTTCCCCTCTGGCGCGAGATGGCGTATCTGGCCGTTTATCTTGAAGTCCCAGTATTGCAGGCGACCATTGGCAAGACGTTGATTAATGCATGAGTGGGCTGCTACGTCGTCGATGGATTGCGGCAAACCGTGCTTGCGAGCGTAATTTGGGGATGCGCAGACGTGCATTTGCATCGGGATTAGCTGCTTGGCGATGATCTGGCTGTCGTCTAGGTAGCCGTCACGGAAGGCAATATCGATGCCGTCGGTCGCGAAGTCGACCATGCGCTCTTCAAGCAGCAGCTCAAGCGCCACTGCGGGGAAATGTGCATGGAACTCCAGCATCAGTGGTGCAACAACTTTGCGGCCAAATCCATGGGGAGCGCTGATCTTCAGCAGGCCGCGCGGAGGGCCCTCGCGCAGGTCGCGCATCTTCTCAAGCGCCTGCAGGATGCGATCGACCCCTGGGCGGCAATTCTGGTAGAACAGCTCGCCTTCGCGAGTGATGGACGTTGCGCGCGTCGTACGGCAGAACAGGCGTGCCCCGATTTGGCCCTCGAGCTTTTGCACGCTTCGGCTCACCGCAGAGCGACCTATCCCCAATCTGTCGGCAGCGCGAGAGAAGCTGCCTTCGTTGGCCACGGTGATAAAGGCGACCACGCCGGCATAACTGGCCGACAGGCTGGACACAAGAAGGTCCGAGTGGTCAGGTGAGCTTGAGGGTAACGAGATGTTTGACATGGCTCGCCAGTCTCGTCTGTGTAGTTGACCTAGCCTGCCAGCAACGCGCCATCCACGGCATCCCGAGACGGGTCAGTCGTCAGCCCCTCGATCAGGGGTGTTCCTTTGGAGGTGGATGACACGGCGGCCGTGGCGCTGGGCATCGATCGAGAAGGCACCGGGCCCAATCAGGGCGATCGCCACACAGCCACCGATATGGCCTGCAAGGAGCATTTGCTGGATCGAGTCGCCCTCAGTCAGGGCGATGGCAGCCGATATACCGAGAAGCAGGGCGGCCCACCGGGTTGCAAACCCAATCACAAGGGACAAGGCGACCAATCCTGTGGCCAGATAAGGAAAGACGGTGCCAACAAGGCCTGCAGGCACCGTCCTGGCGATGCCAAAAGCGACAAGGGCGTAACCCATGCGAAGGAACAGCAGGGCCAGCCCGGCGGCGCCATCAGGGTAGCGGCATACGTAGTTGCTCATTTGGCTACGATATCGCCATATCGCCCTGCCGCGAGGCCCTATTGAGGGGGCTCGCAGCCCCCCGATCGGGGATAAGATATAGGTCGATGCAGGGTCAAGCTGGCTTGTCGGGTAGAGCCGGAGGGGTTTGATGGCGACGATGTGGCTACTCAGGATCCTTTTGCCTGCATTCCTGACAACGCTGCCTTTGGTGTCGTTTGCGGGCGCACCTCGCTCCTTCGCGCGCTACTCGCACCAGCACTGGACCGAAGGAGGTGGGGCGCCGGCGCCAGTGGGGGCGATGGCGCAAGGGCCTGATGGCTTTCTTTGGCTTGCGACGGGCGAGGGGTTGTTCCGATTCGATGGGACTCGATTCGAACGGATCGAGGTGGAAGGCAGCGGCCAGAAAAATGACCTGCCAGGCGCGCTGTTGGTGACGAAGAGCGGCGATGTCTGGATTAGCCTGGAGACGTCGCATCGCTTCGCGGTCTATCGCCAGGGCGCGCTCCGCGTTCTAGATGGACCGCCTGCCTCAAGCCGGATCGTCGAGATGGTGGAGGGCGCACATGGTGAAATATGGGCGCTAACGGCGAACTTCAGTGCGGAGGCGCTTCGCTTTCGCGACGGACAATGGAAAACGTTCAATGCGGCCGACGGTCTTCCGTCGGACAGCTCCTCGAATATGCTCGTGGCAGCCGATGGTGCGGTCTGGATCGCCTGTAGCGATGGGATTGCGCGTCTGGCGCCCGGCGCCGAGCGGTTCGCTATCTATCGCAAGGCGCCCTATGGCGTACTCTCCCAGGACCGGGAGGGTCGGATATGGCTTTCGGAGAGCCACGGAAGCTATCCAATTACCGGGTTGGGCGGGCGCGGTACGCCTGTGTCGCTGCGCACTCCGTATCGTACTGGTGGAGCACTTAGTCCGGGAACGCCTCTGTTCGATCGTGAAGGAAACCTCTGGATAGGGACGCGCTACGGCGGTGTGCAGCGTCTTTCGACGCCGGCCGCCACTCTCGAAAGTGGTGGTGGCGGAGCAGCCGAATCGTTCACGAGCCGCGGCGGCCTGTCTTCAGATGTCACGAACCAGTTACTTGAGGATCGGGAAGGAAACATCTGGGTCAGCACCGATAGAGGCCTCGACAAGTTCCGGTCCGCCACGCTGAATGCAGACCCTGAGTTGGAGCTTCCTGCGATCTTTGGCGACAAGCTACTGGACGCCTCGGATGGAAGCGTCTATATCGGGGAGGCGCACACGATCTTTCGCGTCAGGCCCGGCGGCACGCCGGAGCCGATCCTGCGCAATGTGATCGAGCCCCAGAGCATGTGCGAGGCGCCGGACGGCGCGATCTGGATTGGCTTTGCGACCCGGATCGTTGTATGGGCTAATGGCGGCATACGCCAAATGATCGAACGTCCCGATCAGGCCGCCAGCCACAAAGTGATCTACGATTGTGCCTTTGATGCGGCCGGTGATTTCTGGATGTCCGCTTCCGGCGGTGGCTTGCGCCGCTACAGGGACGGTCAATGGGAAACGATCCTGGCCCCTGGTGATCGATCTGACTTCTATCCGACCACCATGATCGCAGCCCCATCGGGTGGCGTGATTGTACAAACGGGAGACAGGCTCGTCTGGATCGACAGTGCCGGACGGCGATCGTCCACATACCTGGATTTCGGTGGAAGCGAACTTGCGGTGCTGACGCTCTATGCGGCCGGAGAGGATGTTTACGCAGCCGGCGCGTTCGGCCTGTCGCGCATCCGCGGGGCGCAGGTCGAGACGATTCGGGCCGATCCAGTATCACCGGGCAGCCGCATTAACGGCATCGTGCAGACGCCGGAAGGCGATGCCTGGCTGGCATACCCAAGGTCACTGGTGCGGCTTCGATCCGGCGACATCGAGCACGCGTTCCGCGACGGTACCTTTCCGACGCCAACGCTGACGCTTGGTTTCAGTGAGGGGTTGAGGAGCCGGCCTCATTCGCATTCGCAACGGTCCATGGTGCGTGGTGGCGACGGCCGATTGTGGATCGCGACCGAGACCGGGACCCTTTGGATGGACCCCTCACATATTGTCCGCAACACGCTGCCTCCCGGCATTGCGATCAAGTCGATCACCGCCGACAGCCGTGCGCATCGGGACCCGAAGACTCTGAAGCTGGGGGCCGATACGGCCAACATCGAAATCGATTTTTCCGTCCTGAGCTTCGCCGACCCCGGCCGTGTTCGCGCCAAGTACATGCTCGAGGGGTTCGATCGTGACTGGGTCGATCCAGGCACCCGGCGGCAGGCGTTCTACACGAACCTGCCGCCGGGAAAGTACAGGTTCCGCGTCATCGGCGCCAACAACGACGGAATCTGGAACCGATCTGGCGCGATACTCGATTTCGAGATTCCGCCGACCTTCTTCCAGTCGACGTGGTTCCCAGTACTCTGCGCGGTGCTTGTCCTCTTTTTGTTTTGGGTGACATATCAGGTGCGGGTAACACAGATCACGCGCCATATCCATGGTCGCCTGGATGAACGGGCCAAGGAACGCGAGCGCATCGCGCGCGAGCTACATGACACGTTGCTGCAGGGCGTACAGGGACTGATGCTGCGTTTCCAGGCGGTCGCCGAGCGGACGACGCATGACGAGAAGTGGCGTGAGCAGTTCGAGGCCGCACTGGCGACGGCCGACGACGTCGTGATCGAGGCCAGGAATCGCGTACGCGACCTGCGTGGAGTCGAAGGCACTAATGATCTTTGCGCAATCATCGAACACCTCGCGGCCGATGTGCCATTCGATCCGCCGATACCGGTACGCATCGTTGTGGAGGGCAGGCCACAGCTCCTGCATCCATCCGTCGCGGAAGAGATAAAAAGGATTGTGCGCGAGGCGCTCTTCAATATTGCCCATCATGCGCAGGCGTCGTTCGCCGAGGTCGCAATCGGTTTCGAATCGAGGCACCTTGCGATACGCGTGCGTGATGACGGTATCGGCATCCCTGGGGACGTATTGGTGCTCGGACACAAGGACGGCCATTTTGGCATGCTCGGCATGCGCGAACGCGCCGAGAAGATCGGCGCCAACATCATGATCAGCAGTAGCCCTGGCGCAGGCGCGGATATCACGCTCACCATGCCGGCTAAGCTGGCGTTCGCGAAGCGTAGACCGCCCCGTCGGTCTTGGCTGTCGCATTTCATGTGCAGGAGTTCGATCGATGAATGACCGGAAGATCCGAGTTCTCGTTGTCGATGATCACGCGGTCTTGCGTGATGGTGTTGCCGCTGCCTTGGGAAACCATGAGGACATGATTATGGTCGGCGAGGCGCGTAACGGAAAAGAGGCGATCGAGTGTTTTCAGGCGTTGCGTCCGGACGTAACGCTCATGGATCTACAGATGCCGGTGATGAATGGCGTTGAGGCGATAGCAGCGATTCGTCGCGATGATCCGGATGCCCGGATCATCGTGCTCACCACTTACACAGGTGATGTGCAGGCAGTGCGCGCACTGAAGGCAGGCGCCGTCGGATATCTGCTCAAGAGCGGCCTGCGGACCGAGTTGATCGATGCCATTCGTAACGTCCATCGCGGCCAACGCCATGTGCATCGTGATGTCGCCAACGAAATCGCGATGCATGTGGTCGATGAGGCGCTCACCGAACGTGAAGTCGCGATTCTCCAGCTCGTGGCATCTGGCCAGGCGAACAAGCAGGTGGCCTCGATGCTTGGCCTGTCCGAAGAGACGGTCAAGGGACATCTGAAGAACATATTTTCCAAGCTGGACGTCACGGATCGTACGCATGCGGTTACGGTGGCGGCGCGACGAGGCATCATTGAGCTTTGAGCTCTTGCCCCTGGTGGGCGCCTGCAGATCGGGTGCTAGAGCCCCGGCGAGCCCGGCAGTCGCCCCCACGCCCACAGAGGCCAACGTGCAACCGATCCCCGCTCGCCAAAGTTAAGGCTTGGGATGCCGGGATAGGGCAGTCAGGCTGTGTTATCGAGGGCGCATGGT
The DNA here is from genome assembly GCF_000725385.1 of Dyella japonica A8. NCBI lineage: Bacteria > Pseudomonadati > Pseudomonadota > Gammaproteobacteria > Lysobacterales > Rhodanobacteraceae > Dyella > Dyella japonica. The sequence continues at coordinate 3,116,498 of NZ_CP008884.1, forward strand.
CCTGGTATGACTGGATCGGAATGCCCGCCGATCAATGCACGATCAAGCAAGTCGCGCCGGCCACCGGCCACAGGTTGGTGCTCTTGCCAATCGCAATTGTTTCCCGTGGCGCACCATGATGAGCCCATTTGCATATCTACCGGACGATGGTCTGGCTCAGTAAGTTGCTTGTCAGAGAAAGCGAATGGTCCGGCGAATTGGCATCCGTGCCATGGATATCGTCGGCAGGCAAACGACGTTGCAAACAGGAGTCAGACATGTGCATGTGCCACGAATCACACCATCCTGACCACGAGTTGGTCCCGTCACGATACGCGACGCGCATCGGCGAGATCGACGTACTGGTGATTAGTGATGGGGCGATACCGATACCAGCCAATATCCTGGGCACCAACGTCGATGCGGCCGTCCGGGACGCCGCACTGCGTAACAGATTTCTACCGGACGTGATCGATTGGGGGCTGAACGTTATCGTGGTCCGTAGCGGAGGCTGCACCATTCTCGTCGATGCCGGCGTAGGATCGGAGATGCCGGACGCCACACGGGCCGGGCGGTTAGCCCAGCGATTGGAGGGCGCTGGTATCGATCCCGAATCGGTGACGGACGTGGTGGCTACCCACATTCACATGGACCACATTGGCGGGCTGCTCGATCAGCGATTGAGGAGTCGCATGCGTCCAGATTTGCGAATTCATGTGTCGCACACCGATGTCGAATTCTTTGAATCGCCTGATTTTTCCCACAATACGTTTGGCGGGATTCAAGACATCATCCGGACAAGCGCGCGGAAGTTTCTTGACGCGTACCGCAGCGAGCTGCGGCCATTCGACAAGGAGTACGAGGTGGCGCCGGGGGTCATCGTCACCCGGACCGGTGGCCACACCCCCGGGCACAGCGTCGTTCGTGTGGCATCCGGAGGCGAGCGGCTAACGTTTGCTGGCGACGCCCTGGTCCCGGTCGGGGTCGAGTGTCCCGAATGGCAGAATGCCTTCGATCACGAGCCCGAGGAGGCGACTCGCGTCCGCGTTCGCCTTCTGAAGGAGGCTGCAGCGACCGGTGAATTGTTCATGGCCAGTCACCTGTCGTTCCCGACCCTCGGTCGTGTCGCGGTCGACGGCAAAGCCTTTCGCTACGTGCCCGCCAACTGGGCATACTGAACACTTGCTGCCTTAGGGCGCCCTTGGCGCGATGAATTGTGGCTCGAGGCGCCCGGCCTTTACGGTGATTGAGTGGCAAGCCCTTTTTGCTCTAGGGCATCGATGGGTGGTGCGTCGCCTTTCTGACGACTGGCTGTGGTCAGGCGATAGATATCGGGCGTGATGCAAGACTGCATTGGTGTCCGCCCAGGGGCGTACGTGGAACTGCACTAACGGCCGCCAGGTGAGCCTGAGTGAAAAGAGCAATGGTCAACGACACGACGTCTAATGAGACAAGCAATAGCCGTCGCGCGGCGCAAGCAAGCCTTGGTCAAAGTTCTCTGATGGTTTTCTGCTCGAGTGAGCTTATCCACTAGGAGGCCGTCCTCCGGTCAGCGGGCGGTGCAGCCAATGTGCCAATCATGCGCCGCTGGGTTCGCGTGGACTCGGAAGCAGGCGCATCCCGAATAGGGCTGGCATCACCTGGCATCAAGGGGGCACGGCGCCTCGTCAGTTGCCTTCAACATCAAGCAGGCTGGTGGATGGATCTCACTTCAACCCCTCGATGTTTGTCCGCTGGGGCGGTGCTGGCGCACAGCCTTCAAAAGTGGCGGTGTCGTGATTCGAAATGAACAAAGGATCAACAGCAGCCAACCGATGCGCAAAGAACTATGGATCGACGCCGCTGAGGCGGTTGCCTCTGTGCTGTTGGCAACAGTGGCGGCGCAATGGGCGGGTGTGGCGCACGTCGGTTGGGCCGCTTTTAGTGCATTCATGGTGATTCGACCGAACTTCGCAGTCAGCCTCCAGCGTGCCAGGCTTCGCATCCTTGGTACGCTCGCAGGTGCATTTGCCGGTGCGCTGATGGCCGTCCATTTCGCGGGGCCTGGATTCGTGGCCGGCCTTCTACTGGGAACACTGGTGTTCGTCACGATGTACCTGACGCTTCTTTGGCGCCACCCATATGCGTGGCTGTTTACTGGCCTGACCTTTCTGATGGTGTTTGTGGAGGGGCTGTCGGTACATAAAGTTACACCGGCCACATTTGCCATCTCGCGCATAGAGGAAGTTTTGATCGGCACGCTGGCCAGTCTGTTGATAGGTTACGTTGCATCAAGAACTTGGAGGTCGGCCAGCCCCTGCGGCTCACCCTGTCTAAATACCCCGGGTTTGAGTTGGCACGCGCGTGGCGCCTGGCACTCAGTGGAGACGGGCTTCACCGTCTTTTGGCTCGCCATACTCCCCTATTGGATCTCTGGTCCGCTGCTTATCCAGGCAGGAGTCACAGTGATCGCGGCGATGTCGGTGCCATTGCCCGCTCTCGACGACGGACGCTTGGTCGTGTTCATCCGGCTCTTGCATCGAGTTCTTGGTTGCGCCATGGGTGCTTTATTGGCAGCAGGGATTTTACTTGTGAGCCAACACAACCCGGCATGGATCACCCTGGGGCTCTGTTTCGGTGTGGCGATAGGACGGTATGTCGAGAACGGCCCGCACACATTTGGATATGTGGGTGTCCAGTTTGCTCTGGCCTTTTTGGTCGTCCTGGTGCCCGATCGTTATGCGCTAGCCGACACCGTTCCCGCCGAACATCGGTTTCTAGGCATCCTTCTTGGCTTCGGACTGCTTGCCTTGACGGAGGTGCTGTTTGGGGGTGCCAGAATGGCGCTCGGCGCGATCAATCGTAGGCGATCACTAGCGCGACACTAGCGACAGCGACGGCTCGTTGCGTGGCGCGAGAAGAGGTTATCCCTCTTGCGGACAGAAACTGTGGCCGGCTTTTGCGGTGCGTTTGTGATCAATCCTGCCGACGAGGGCAGCATGACAGTGGAGCAGTGTATCTCCGCTAATGTCAGGCGCTCAATCAGAAAGAAGCTGCCACAGCGAGAAAAGTTGCTCGCCATAGGGACGATATCGCTCCAAAAGCCCGTGCATTGGTCGCCTAGGGTTGGGGTGAGAAAGGCCCGCCCCCAGCCATTGGACGTCCAAAAACATGGCAATTGCCGGAGACCTGGAAACCGCCGGAGTCTCCCACATCCTTTTTGCCAACGGGGCACCGCTCGGCGGCGTGAAGAGATAGACCGGGCGCTGTGATTGGCCGCAGTGCAATTTCACGACACCAACGTGTCCTGCGCGCCTCCTGGCGGCGGCTCTATGGCAGAAGTTCGATGACTGGATTATCCCGATTCATGCATAATTTACCCGGCATTATGAGGTATTGGGTCTGCACCACCGCGAGTAATTCGCCGCCTTCACTGTACGCTAACAAATAGGTTCATCACGCCGGCGGGCCAAGGTAGGGAGTGTCTGATCGCTGTGAACGACATCAATGCCACCTTCTATTTGCTTCGACCCCGTCTGCAGGCGATTGCCTACAGCATGCTGGGCTCAATAGCGGACGCCGAGGACGTCGTGCAGGATGTCTGGCTTCGGTGGCATGACGCCGAGAAGTCCATGATAAACAACATCGAAGCATGGCTCGTGACCACCACTACACGAGTGGCAATCGACCGCTATCGCGCATTGAAGGCTCGGCGTGAGTACTATGTTGGTCAATGGCTTCCCGAGCCGATACTAGCCGATGGTCCGGCCACCCCTGAACAAATTCACGAGCGTCATGGCGAGGTTTCCATGGCACTTCTTTCGCTTCTAGAGCGCCTCTCGCCGGAGGCCCGAGCAGCCTTTCTGTTGCGCGAAATCTTTGACGTGGACTACGCCGATATTGCCGATGGAATCGGAAAGAACGAGGCGAGCGTTCGTCAGATCGTGCATCGAGCAAAGTCTCAACTGCGGGAAGGTCGGTCACGGTACGCCGTGACGCCGGAGGTGCACTGCCGAATCGTTGAGCGATTTGCGCAGGCAATGGCCCTGGGGCAATTCCAGGTTCTAAAGTCAATCTTGGCCGAGAATGCCGAAATGATTGGCGACGGCGGCGGCAGGGTGTCGAGCGTCGCCGCGCCACTGTTTGGCGGTCAGCGAATAGCGCAACTCCTGTATGCATCCACGCTTCGTTACAAAAGTGAAGTTCGAACCAAGCTGGCTCCTATAAACGGTGAAGTCAGCGTTCTTCGCTATATTCACGATTCGCTTGAGTCGGTCCTGACGGTGGAGACGAATGGTGATCTCATTGTGCGCCTATTGATTCAGCGCAATCCAGAGAAGCTGGCCGGCATTGCGTCTGAACTGGGAGTCCCGCTATTCGTGCCGCTTTGATGTCGATTCACGGCGCGGCGTGCCGCAGTGCGTGGGTAGCTAGATTGTCGCGATAGTCACATTCTAATTAACGCGAGCTCGCATGGATTGGCATGACCCGATTGGATCGTGGTCTCGCAATGATCTGTCTGAATGATGGCGGCCTCGTGAACCTTCGGTAGTGAGTGCTGGATCTCTTTAGCAGGCCTATGACGTTGCGATTTAGTCATCCTCGCCACGATCGAATTGTGACTACTCCGATATCTTCAGAGAGCTCCGTACTAGCGACTCCTCCGATGGCGATGTGCGCCTCACCAGATTGCGCGTCCATGTTGGACGACACATCCGCGTGCGGGTAGATGCAATGAGGCACATGCCGCATTGCCGATGAAGCACCAATAATTCCCCCACTTTTCTTCACCACTCGCTTAATGTGTGCCATTCGCCGTGGGCACAATGCAGGTGACTGGGGCGTTGACCAAATGCGGTAATCGTCGTTCTCAGTGGGTCTATTGTTTGACCCTCATGTCGCGCATCTCGCGATTTAGCCAGCTTGGCGAGCCGGTACGAAGTATTCAGTGAGGTGCCGTCATCGAAAAGGAAAGACTCGAAACGTTCACTGACGGTGTGTTCGCTGTGGTAATCACGGTCATGGTTATCGAACTAAAAGTGCCGTCGGCGCCGACCTGGGGCTCTCTCTTGGACGAGAGCAACGTGTTCCTCAGTTACGTCATCAACTTTCTTTACGTGGGCATCTACTGGAACAATCATCACCATGTTCTCACTTTGATCAAGCGCATCAACTGCACGGTGATGTGGTTCAACTTGCTATTCCTTGGCTGCCTGTCGTTGTTCCCGTTCTCCATTGCGTGGCTCAACAAAGCCACGCCGGTGCCGGCGTGCGTCCCGACAGCTTTTTACGGAATCACCTTGTTGCTGACAACGCTCTCCTGGCGATGCCTCTGCATTGGCTTGATTCGAGTCAATGGCGGATCGGTGTCAGAGCTTCAGAAGGCGCTCGGTTCCGATTGGAAAACGAAGGTTGCGATATGGGCTCATGTCGCATCGATTGGTATGGCTTTTCGCTGGCCTGGTGTGTCGTGTGGCCTATACGCCGCGGTAGCTGCTGTTCTTTGCTTCCCCTTTTGTCGAATCGAGGAAAAGGACGACCGAGACTAATACTCGAATCGGTGCTTTGCAGCGCGACTCTACCGAAATGAGCAGGGATGCCGTGAATCCATGTCACAAACGCCTTCGCTGAAACGACTAGTGGGTAAGGGTTGGTCGCTATTGGCCTTTCTGCGCGCCGTCGCCCACATGTCATTCAGAAATTTAGTAGGTATGCCTCATATGACTCTAGATGTTCATGACAAGCCGCAGAGGGACGCCGCAGACTCGCTGGCGGCGAGCTTTACGGCCAGTTACACCGGCGTTGTTGCATTTATTGCTGTGGTCGCCGAAGGAAGCTTTGCACGCGCGGCTGATCGTTTGGGTATCGGCCGATCCGCAGTCAGTCGAAATGTGCAGAAGCTTGAAGATCAACTAAACGCAAGACTCTTTCTTCGTACGACACGAAGCACTTCTCTAACGAGAGAGGGTGAACTGTTCTACGAGAACTGCCACCCAGGGGTGCAGCGCATAGTGCGGGCCCTTGATGACATGCGTGAGTTGCGTACCGGTCCGCCAAGAGGGCATCTACGCATTAGTGCATCGATGGGTTTTGGTCGTCAGATTGTTGCTCCATTACTTGCGGACTTCTGCGCCCGTTATCCGGAAATATCCCTCGATTTGCAGCTGGACGACCGTCCTGCTGACTTCACCGCGGACCGCGTCGATGTCGCTATAAGAGACGGTCATCTCGAGGATAGTCAGATAGTCGCCAAGCGCCTGGCTCCTATGCAGATGCTTGTAGTTGCATCCCCGGAGTACGTCCGTAGATACGGCGCACCCCAAAGCATGGACGATCTTGAAAATCACGTATGCGTCAACTTTCGCAACGCGTCGGGGCGAATTTCTGATTGGGAATTTAAGGTTGACGGCCGGCAACACAAGCTGTCGCCGTCTTCTACATGCACATTCAACGATGTTGGGTTGGTGCACCAAAGCGTGCGAGATGGCTTCGGTATCGCGCAGCTGGCAGGCTATCAGGTGGCGGGAGACTTGCGCGATGGTTTGCTTGTGACCTGCCTTGATTCATATGCACCCGACGATCGCGGGCATTATCTGTGCTACCTAAGCAGGCGGCATTTGCCGGCCCGCATCCGCGTCTTCATTGACTACGTCACCCAGGCGGTACGCGGACTGGATATGAAGTATGTTCCGTGCATTTCGGCACCATCAATGGCCGAAGCCGAATCGTTGCACGTTGTCGGTTCGAGCCAGGAGTACACTCCGCAGCCATGCCCTCTGGATTCGATCGACTGATGTTAAATCGGCGAAGAGGGAAATCTCTTGCCTGTCCGGCCTGTGCATGAGTGCGTAGAGATGCCGATGGGTCGAAGACCACGAGCCGCATGGCGCGAGTAGCAATGAGGCGAACAAAATGCCCGGGTCGCGGGCGCGCGACTATGGTTGGCGGCGTTGCACTGCCAAATTCGTAGATAGGTTAGATGCGAAGGAGTCGCCATTTTATGGGCGTGGTCGATCCATTATTTCATTCGTCATTGCTGTCTATCTATATCAGCGTGGAATCAGGTGCCGCAAGCGCATCTAACATTCGTTCTGAGGTGTCTATATGGGATAGACGTTTCAGTTACGTCGTTTGTGACACCATCCGGGCATTGGTGCTTGGTAGGTAACATGGCGAGTCCTTTGAAGGTGCTAATGAGGAAGCCGCAACAGATCTAAACTGACTTGCCATGTCAAACATCGCGTAGCCGGCGCCTCAGTCGATTGAGGTATGAGCACGCGTCAATAGAGGACGTCTACTGTGACCCAGCGAATCGACTATCTGCAGCAATCTCCCGATCTTTTGAAGAAGCTGGTTGCCTTTAGTACTGCGGCGAACCAGGCAAGTATCGAAAAGTCCATCTGCCACCTTGTAGAGATCCGCGCATCGCAGATCAACGGTTGCTCCTTCTGTCTTGACATGCATATCAAGCAGGCCGTGATTGATGGTGAGCGACCGTTGCGCCTGTTTCATCTACCGGCTTGGCGCGAATCTACGCTTTTTAGTCACCGTGAGCGCGCAGCACTTGCGTGGACCGAGGCATTGACTCACTTATCAAGTGACGGCGTTCCAGACAGCGTCTACGACCGCGTACGCGATCAGTTCTCTGAGCAGGAGCTCATTGATCTCACCTACGTGGTTATGGGAATCAATGCGTGGAACCGCATCAATATTGCCTTCAGGTGTGTGCCTGGTGCGCTCGATACGGCGTACGGCCTCAACAAGTCTGGCCTCGCCTGATATGTGATCGGCACAATCGCGTGGTGTCGAGTGCTGTATTGACGCTCGACACCACGCGCGCGGGCTTTCATGAGGATACATGCTATGCGTATGTTTAAGACATTCGGATTGATGAGCTTGGCTGCTTGCTCAGCAACCGTTCCGCTCCTGGCTTTGGCCCAGAGCGCCTCGACTCCTGCTCACGCGCAGGTCGCAGAGCTCATGACCAAGGCCCTCGGGGATTACCCCGGCAAGGAAGGGAAAATGATCCTTGTTACGTACCCGCCCGGCTCGGTCGATCCGGTTCATCGCCATGACGCCAATGCCTTCGTTTACGTAATCGAAGGCTCCATTGTGATGAGCCTGAAGGGTGGCAAGGAGGTGACGTTGGGGCCAGGGCAGACTTTTTACGAAGGGCCGAACGATATCCACACCGTTGGCCGCAATGCAAGCCTTACCCAGCCAGCGAAGTTTGTGGTCTTTCTGCTAAAGGATCAGAACAAGCCGGTGTTGACGCTGGTGCATTGATCTCTTGAATGGGTGCATCAATCGGCTGCGTGCGGATTATCGGTCGTTCGCTATGGTGGTAGGGCATCAGTCGCTTTATGTCGGCGCAGGACGGAATCATCCAGCGCCGACTGGCGCTGACCCGGACAGCCGGTCTCGCCTGGGAGGTTCGGTGCATTTGCATGGCGCTGTTGGAAGTGCGTAATCGGATCCGACTCTCGGAAGACCCCTGAAAAGAAAAGCGTATGGAAGCAAGGCGTGGGGCGCTATTTTCTTGCAGATGGGGTCGGCACCCGGTCACGGTGAGATGCATGATGGCTTTTCGATGGCGCCGGAAACATTGCATCGATGTCTCCGGAGCCGATGATATGCAGACCTCTTAAGGTCAGTCCTTCAAGAAGGCGAGAAGGTCAGCGTTGACCTGGTCTTGGTGTGTCGATGTCATGCCGTGGGGCGCGCCGGGATAGAAGATGGCTTTGGCACCTTTAATCATATTCCACGACCTCAAGGCGGAGTTCTTCATCGGCACGATCTGGTCGTCCTCGCCGTGAAGGATTAGCGTGGGAATATCAAACTTTGCAAGGTCTTCTGAGAAGTCGGTTTCAGAGAACGCTTTGATGCAGTCATAGGCGTTCTTCAGGCCCGCCTGCATGCTCCAGAGCCAAAACTGGCGAAGGACTCCAGGCGAGATCGCCGATCCCGGGCGATTCGCACCATAGAACGGCCGCGCGAGATCCTCGTAGAACTGCGATCGATCCCGATTGATTGCTCTTCGCATCTCGTTGAATACCTGCAGCGGAATTCCGTCCAGATTCGTGTCCGTTTGAAGCATGATCGGCGGTACGGCACCAATAAGCACTGCCTTGGCCACCCGGCGGGTGCCGTGTCGACCGATGTAGCGAGCGACTTCCCCGCCGCCCGTAGAATGACCGACCATAGCGACATTCGTCAGTTCGAGGGCCTCGATTAGGGCGGCGAGATCGTCGGCGTAGCTGTCCATATTGTTGCCGTGCGTGGTTTGGCTAGAGCGCCCGTGCCCTCGACGGTCATGCGCGATGACACGAAAGCCATTTTGCGCAAGAAAATGCATCTGGCCATCCCAGGCATCGGCGGTCAAGGGCCAGCCGTGGGAGAAGATGATGGCGGGACCGGAGCCCCAGTCCTTGTAATAGATCTCGGTGCCATCTCTCGTTGTGATCGTACCCATGACTCTAACTCCAATGGTTTTGTGGCGAAATGAAAGCGCCTGATCTCGAGCGTGTCACTATCGCTCGTCCGTTATGTCGTGGGCGATCTCATTTGTGCGGAAACTTGCCATGAGATAGCGCCTCTGTGAGGTGCTGCGTGCGATCTCACAATGACATCGCGGCGTCAGCAAATCCTGGCGATCGAATCTATGGTGAAGTTGATCTCGTTCTTATGGCACCAGGCTTCGAGCTCGTATCTGAGTACGGACCATTTATCCCTTGCCCAATCCGGCGCGGAAGTTCTCCACGACTCCTCTGTGGGCAGATATGCCGTGAGAATGACCGGGGGCAGTTCGACCTCAAGCGTACCGCTTGGACTGACACAGAAAAGCCCGCCGTTCCATTTTGGATAAAACTTGAAGGCGCTCATAGCTCGACTCGATAGGCTAGCGGCACAATTTTCGCCGCGTTGCACGATTTGCGATCATCATCGTCAGCGATCCATGATTCTTGCGCCATACTTCGCCGGAGATGATTGCGGCTTGCTGCGGTAATGCGCGGTCCGATGGCAGGCGGGCTGGATGGCCTTGAACATCTACTCTTCGAACGGTGAATTGAACAAGGAGTCAACAAGTGATGGCGGCCTATAGTTGGGGACAAATCGTTCGCCAAAGTCGCGCGCGAATGTGTCGTAGGTCGTTTCGGGCCGCGACTCGACTATGCCGCAAATGGCTCTCGCGAATCGTTCTTTCATTCTTAATCGAGGAAAGGCCTCAACGATTGAATTCATGGCGGGAGTGTCTACGGAGTCGTAGCACCATCCGCTGCCCCAATCGACGCTGATGCCCATTGTGCAGAGTGCTACTTCCGACTCTTTATGGAGTCCTATCGATGGTGTGGAGTTGAGTGCAACACTGTCCCAAATAAGCTGTGTACGTCGCTCATCGAGACCTTCTTTGTGCGCAAATGCCCGGGCAGCGTTTGCGCCCTCAACCTCGAAACGAAGCGGGCCATCGAACGCCTTCACGAGGCCAAGATCATGCAGGAGCGTCGACACGGCAAGAATTTCGGCGTCATAAGGAACACCTTGCAATTCGGCGATCCTGCTGGCGAAGAGCCAGGAGCGCATAACATGGTTGAAGAGGTAGGGTTCGTAGCAATCTCGAACGTACTCAATGGCTCGGGCTACTAAGGCCGTATCCGGGACATAGATGTTGGCGATCAAGCGCCGCGGAATCGTTGGGCCCGTGAAAGAGCTCTCACCTTGGGTTGGTCCCTGAGTTGCGATTGTCTTCATAAGTCTCTTCCGTGTGGTGGCGGAAAGATCATGCAATGCTTAAAGAAATTGCAAGGCGAGCGTGTTGCGTACTGCGGCTTAGGCGATCTTTTGTAATTGACCGCGCAGCACTCATGGCAATAGGTCACGCACAACTGCCCCTTGGCAAAGTCATTATCACTCTTCGTCATCGACCACTACCCCAATGTCGCGTCCAGCGATGGATGTAGCGCGGCATAAGCGCGATTGCATCGCCGACATGAATTCACGGCCGGTGGCCACGCCCATTCGTTTATTGATGACCTCTCTGTTGAAATTTTGAGCCGATGCATCGCCGAACTCTAGGCACTCGTATGGCCTTACGGTGTTGCCGTTCGAGAACCAATGTGAGAAATCTCGGGCTTCCGAGCTAGTTGGCCGGCGGTGCTATAGCAGCCGCACGAGGTCGTGCATGTATGGCGATGGGAAATGTTGCGCCATGAACAACACTGCTAACACATGCGCGTAGCTTCCGCCGGCCGACGAAAAAAAATACGCTTTCCATCACGCCGAAATCAGCGCGTGACGGTTCCAGTGCTGGTAATGCGTTGGCAGAGTTCTTCTCGTGTGCGATTCGTTCCGTGATTACCTCGCCGATCATTGAGCAAGCCACGGGTGCGTTTGAGTGGAATAGATAATGCGGGACGGTAACAAGCAAAGGTTCTCTAGTTCAGCGGCGATGTTGCTCTCCTGTCAGATTCGGCATTTGGCATGCCTGCCGCGCGGCGGGATTTTTCCGAAGGCTGGTGAAGCTTTGAAATCACGCAAAAGATAACGATGGTGGGAGCCTGTTGTTATGGCTGGAATACATTCGAATACACCGATTGCCAAATCATCGCTGCAATCGCAGCTCCTGGCGGCTTACGCAGCTGACCCGTTGGACAAGCTGATCTCGCCCGTGGGTGAACACAGCTACAGCACTCTGTTCAGCTTGATCCCAGTGTCCCTGGCCGTATTGCGCGTAGCCGCCGAGATTGAGCCAGAGCCGGCTGCGGTGATGGAGTGGTACCAGACGACACCAATCGAGGAGTTGGGTCACTTGACTGCAGAACAGTTGGTGGCATTGGGTCGCGCAGAAGTAGTGATCGGGTTCCTGCTAACTATTCGCGACGGAACGCGCACCTGATTGTGAGCTGGATGCACATATATTGCTTGTGGCGAGTGCCGCTTTGAGCACCGCATTGGGGTGGCGGCCAGCAGCGTTTCGAAGCAAAGTGGGCTGCGGGATGTGGCCCAGAGGCACACGGTCAGATCCACAGGGCTAAGAGTTTCCGTCATGGCCTGCGAAGCGTGCTGAGCGCGCGCCATTTGTGTACCGAGATTCCCTTCATTGCAGGCAACACGCGAAGGTGTCTGCGGGACTAGCCATCATTCGAGACTCGAACGAGGAGGCGGTTTTAACTCGCTTTATAGCGACGAATGCGCGATGGCGCATGAGCCAGTGGGGTGGCGCCTCGGGGTGCAATCCAGGTGTGAGAACGAATTCCCGCCATCAGTGATTTCCGTGCGGGACTAGGCCTCAGGCGGCGTCACGGTGAGGTTCAGTGCCGCCAGCTATCCAGGCGTATGCCAAATAACACCATTGTTTCACCACGATTTGGCTGGTGAAATGATCCGTTGGAAATGTGTCGAAGTTGGAGACTAAAACGATCACTCTGCCATCCAAACGAACTCACGAACTCATAAACGCTACTCAACGCCTGCGTCTTGCCAGTGTGAAGTGCGGGTTGGAAGCTGAAGAACAATGAGTGATACCAGTCGCTCCTTGTCCCATAGCTGAGATGAACGCCGGCGGCAACAAGCCCGATCGCGTCGGTAGTGGTGTAGTTGGACCGTTTGTATCGTTGAAGGTCTCGACCATCAATCCAGCCAGCGCTTATTTCTGGCGACCAATTGAAGCGACTTAATCCAATGGATTGCTCGGAAAACACGTCATCGACAAACACAGTCGTCGCACCTGCGTGGTCCATGTAGCTTCGGCCGACCTGCACTTCGATTCGTTGTGATGCAAAGCTTTCATTCGCCGCAATAAGTAAACAAAGGGCAAATCCTCCGCGCGCGCATGGTTTTACTAGACGCAGCAGGGAAGGGTGGTATTCACTTGGCATGATTGAGATCTTTTGGCGGCTACGGGATGTGCCTTACGAGGACCTAGTAGCTGCATGTTTCGCAGAAGGAAGGCTGGTCGTGGATCGCAGCGTAGTCGCAGTCGGCATCTGGCGATAGGCGTCAGTGGGTGACTACTGTGTTGCCTGATGCGCATCAAACATCAAAGACATGTGCAGACGGAGATATCATGTCTGTGTCAATCGATGATTCAGTCGTTTCCCGTGGGCGAACCGCAGGTTTGTGATCGAAACACCGAAGTGGCAATCGCTCATTTGCGCATGGACTACGTTGTCGGGTTACTCTTCGACGCGCTAAGGGTTAGTTGTATCCAAACATGCCAGTCCATGCGGCAGCCTCCGAGGCGGGGTTCTGGACATCGCCCGATTTCTCCCGTGATCCGTTTGGCGAGTTTCCGGTTGTGCTTGAGTCATCCGAAAAGTGATTCGCCGATATGTGTCGAGGTTGGCTTCAGCCATTCGCGGCAGAGCATGAGGCGGCGACAGGAGTGTTGTTCGTTGCACCGGCGGCCATACCCGCGGACACAGCGCAGTGTGCATCGAGTCTGGTGGCGACCAAATGAGGTTTCTCGGCAATGCAGCTCTTCAGAATCACTTGAATCAGCCGGACTGACATGGCGCGTTCGAGCACGACACCGGGGGAGGCGGTTCGCGTAAGGGAGTATCTTCTGCACGAGCTGGCGGCGACCGGTGAGATGCCGATCGCATCTCACCTGCCGTTCGCGCTCCCTGGTCGGGTGGTGGTCGATGGCAACGCCTTTTTTGGGTGCCGGCCACCTGGGGGTTAGAGCCGCTCCACGGGTGAGAGCCGGATCTCGTCGTGAGGCCATAAAGCCTGCAGAGGCCTCAAGCCTCGGTGCCTGACATGGCGCATCTCACTGGCTGGTTTACGCCGAGTGAGCGAACCAGGTCTTGAAGTCTTGCTTGCCCAAGCGAGCGACGCCGCCCGGCAGCAGGGAGTCCGGCTCTAGCAACGCCCCAAAATACGGCGCCGTCGGGTCCGGGATGACCTTGCGCGGATCTCCCTTGGCGGAGAGGTAGCGCTGTACCAGTTCGGCCATCGAAGCCTTCTCCGGGCCGGCAATTTCCACAATGCCGTTGACCGCAGGGCCAAGAGAGTAGTCGGCGACCGCGTCGGCTACGTCGTCCGAGGCAATGGGCTGCATAAGTCCGCTCGAAATGCGAATCTCTGGTCCCGGACCGCCGGACCCGGCGATACCACTCAAGAACTCGAAGAACTGGGTTGCGTGGACGATGGTGTACGGAATACCGGCAGCGCGTATCAGTCGTTCCTGAGCGACTTTGGCGCGGAAGTATCCACTCGACTCGAGAATCGGGCGACCGGTACCAACCACTGAGAGGGCCACATGATGCTTCACGCCAGCCCTCGTCTCCGCGGCGACAAGGTTTCGTCCCGATACCTCGAAAAAGTCAAGGACGGCTTTGTCCTCGAACGAAGGGGAGTTTGACAAGTCCACCACTACGTCGGCGTCAGACATCGCCTCGTTCAGTCCTTCGCCGCTAATGGTATTGACACCGGTTGACGGTGACGCGGGAACTACTTCGTGCCCGTGTTTACGCAGGCGCGCGACAACTTTTTTACCAATGAGTCCGGTGCCGCCAATAACAAGGATTTTCATGGAATGTCTCCGCTTTGAGTTGGGGCCGTTGGAATGACTTTTGTTCATGCCAGCGCGAGATCGCCGGAAGTCCGCAAATGCCGAATCGATGCCGCGGCCGATGAGCGCGGAAATCGCGCGACATCTGCACGCGATCATCTACTTCGTTGCGCCCCGGGCGTGGGGCGTAGCGGGTTATTTGGGGGCCGCGGACCGCAGGATCGGCGCGTGAGAGTAGTTGCGCCACCGATGCGGGTGTGTCCAATGTGCTACTGCAATCCAAGGAGTGGCTTGCAGACAATAGGCCAATAGCAATATCCGCGCCGAATGCTGGGCGATCACTTTGGGGCGAGATTGCGAAACGGTGTCGACATTCAGGATAAGAATTGAGTCGTCGCGAATTGGATTCCATGCCGTGTAGCCCCCTATTGGAGCCGATCAAATATCGGGATCGGCTTGCCGATACTCGATAGACGTTTCAGATCGGCAGCTTGTGACAGGGTTAGAGGGCCAGGCCTCGATTGGGCCTCGTACGAAGGGTTGGTCGGTATCCACACGGTCGGACAAAACGTCAGCCTTGCCGTGCCTGCGACACTCTGTTCCAATCTAAACATAAGCGCTAAATATCATGCACTTACAATGGCATAGTAATTGTCCGCGGGGCGTTTCGGACAGCGCGATCCGTCACAAACATGCATGCACAGCCGTCTTCCGAGCATGGACTTCACTACTAGCATTTTTGATCGACTTCGGCCGAGGCTTGAGGGCATCGCCTATTGCATACTCGGCTCCGTTTCCGAATCCAAGGATGTTGTCCAGACTGTCTGGTTACTTTGGAATGAAGCGAACCAAGCCAGCCTGGGCAACCCAGAGGCATGGCTGGTGGCGATCACCACCCAAATATCGATTGACCGCACGCGTGCGGCCACTGTGGGGCGAGAGCCATACGTTGCCGATCTGCTCCAAGAACCGGCGCCCGCTGAGTCGCCTGCCACGCCCGAGCAGGGCGATGCGTTTTGCCACGGGGTTTACGCGACATTTCTGAGTGTGCTTGAACGCCTGCCGCCCGAGGCCCGCGTCGCCATTCTTTTGCTCGAATTGTTCGACGCAAACTACGATGAGGTGGCCCATGTGATTGGCAAGAGCGAGGCCGCCTGCCGCGAACTCATGCATCGGGCCAGGACTTTGCTGCGTGAAGAGCGGCCGGTTTGCCGCGTGCCCAACGAGGCGCAACAGCAGCTGATGCTTCGTTTCGCGTACGCCGTCGCCCAAGGAAATCTGGTCCCGCTGGCGTTGATGCTTGATGACGAGGCGACGCTCGCGCGCGATGGTGGCGGCCTGGCAACGATCTTCTCCAAGCCAATCATCGGCGGGTGGCGTGTTGCCCGGTTCTTGTGCGCTGAGCCACGTCACTATGGGAATGCATTGCGGATCGAGCTGACGATGATCGACAGAAAGTACGTCGTACTGCGCTACATCAACGGCAACCTGAAGTCTGCGTACTGCTGCGAGACCAATGGCGAACGCGTTGTTCACATCCAAGAACAACGCAACCAAAAAAAGTTGGACAAACTGGTGGCGGCTGTTACACATGGCCGGGCCATGTTGGCAATCTGTGACCATAACGGCATGCGCTTGGCGCGAAAGTGAAGCCAACTCATCTCTTTTACGTCTTTTGACTATAGCCGAGCGATTCAATTCTGCGCTCTCCAAGATCTCTCGCGTTCAACAGATAAGATGACTAACCTAATCTAAAAAAAGGCACTGCGATTTAGGCCGAAAGGAAAAATGGAGTATCAGTTTTGATCAACCCTGACGACGGGGTGGACCGACATGCCAACGCGCAGTCGACGAATGTCGGCCTGGTTTGGGTCCAAACGAATACGCACGGGCAAGCGCTGCACAATTTTGGTGAAATTGCCGGTGGCGTTGTGGGCCGGCACGGCAGAGAAGCTGACACCGCTGGCCGGGCCAAGGCTTTCCACCGAGCCTTTGAGATGCGCGTCAGGCAGGGCATCAACGGTAATGTCCACCGGCTGACCCGCGCGCATGTGGGCAAGCTGCGTTTCACGGAAATTCGCTTCCACATAGACGGCACCAAGCGGTACCAAAGTCAGTAGCGGCTCACCCACATGCGTGTATGCACCGACGCGGGCCTTGCGCTGGGCCACGAAGCCGCCGACCGGTGCAACTATCGTTGCATATGACAACTTTAGGTCAGCATCCGCCTTGATCGCATTGGCCTTGTCCAGGTTGGCCCGAAGAATCGCTACTTGCTGCTCTGCCGCCCGTAGTCCCGCGCGATCACGTTCCAGTGTGGCTTGCTGGGCACCCCAGGTGGCATCCGCTTGTTGGCGGGCTTGAATAGTGCCCGAGCCATCGCGAGCCAAGTTTGTGAAACGATTCCGATTGGCCTCCGCTAGCGCCAGGTTGGCGCTGGAAGCAGCGACCGTTGCGCGGGCCTGTGCAATCAAACTTTGTTGTTGATCAAGTTGCCCCTGCAGGCCATCTGCGGTCGCTTTCGCATTATCGGTGGCGATGCGTAGATCGCGTTCGTCGATGTTCACGAGGGGCGCGCCGGCTTGGACTTCCTGATTATCTTCCACCGCCAAGCGAGTAATAACGCCGGCCACCTGTGGGGCGATGACGGTGAAATCGGCCTGGACGTAAGCGTCGTCGGTGCCTTGCTCTGACGCAGAAGATTCGGAGCGATTCACAATCAAGAAAGCGCCTGCGAGCGCAAGGGCCGCGATAATGCCGACCATGATGCGAAAGAGGGTGTTCGTAGTCATGGGATACCACTTTCTAAGAAGTAGAGATGTCAGGAGGCTGCTCTTGTAGACGAAGCTAAAGAAGGTGCAGGGGTGCGATGGGTGGTTGTCGTGGGTGCTGGGATGTACTCGAAGTTCAGTACGACGGGAATCAACAACAGGGCTAGTAGCCCAAAAACGCGATAGACATCGGCGCTGGCGAGCACGCCGGCTTGCTGCGCAACAGTGGTCCCGAGGGAAGCCCAGTGTGGTTCATCCGAGGGCAGCCGGGCGCCCCAGCCGCCTGCCTGGTCGAGGAGCATTTCTGCGTGAAAGCGGCTACGTACGGCCGAAAGTTGACCGATCATGGCGCCGCCCAGCGTGGCGCTGAGTGCACGGAAGAGATTGATGATGCCCGATACATAGGGCCCCTCCTGTGGTTGCACGACGCTTGTGATCAGGAAGAGAAGGGGAACAATCGTCATTGGCAACCCGAGCGCGTACAGCACTTCCGGACCAACAAACTGCGCCACCATCCATTCGCTGGTAATAAAGCTCCCTAGCCAGCAAGCGGTTGCAAGGCACGCAAGTCCCGCAGCAAAGATGTGACGGGCGTCAACCCATCGTAGATAGAGCAACCCCGCCACGCACGAGCCAAGCAAAAGCTGTGGCAGTCCGACGATCAACCCGATAGTCGAGCTTTGCTCGAGACGAAATCCCTGCAATTGCGCCAGCACGTTGGCGGGCAAAGTTACGGCGGTTCCACCGATGAGAAGCAGCAGGACGAACACACTTATACCCAGGCCAAGATTGCGGCGCTGGAGCATCTGCAGCTTGATGAATGGTGCCGGATGTCGCCATTCGCATGCCATGAACAGGGCAGTGAGAATGGTTCCAGCGAGCAACGCCGCGGTGATGATTGGCGAATGGAACCAGTCGAGGCGCACCCCTTGGTCCAGGCCCACGACGAGTAGCGCCAAGCCAGGAGCGCCGAGCGCCAAACCTGCCCAGTCGGCTTCTCTCAAGCGTGGTAACGCCGTGGGCATCTTCGGCAAGCCCCAGGCCACTAGCGCCATCGCCACCATGCCGATGGGAATTACATGCCAGTAGGCCCAACGCCAATCGGCTAACCGGTCCACAGCTAGCGTCGCCAGCCAAAGTGCGATATTTGGTGAGAACGTTGAGGTTAATGCATACAGCGCCAGGCCATGCAGTCGAAGAGACATAGGAAGGAAGCGCAGTGCACACATCATCAGCAACGGAATCAATGCGCCGGAAAACAGGCCTTGAAGCGCACGCAGAGCCAGCAGCAAATGTAGTTCGCGAACAAATGGGATGAGTGCTGCCAGTGCCAGTGCGCCAGACAACATGGATAGGTGGAATCGCCGCAGCGAAAAGGTGATGGCGAACCAGGACGCAAAGGGCATTGCCACAAGTTCGCCAAGAGCGTAGGCGGTACTAAGCCAGGAGCCGTCGTCGTGGGCAAACCCCAGGGCGCCTTGCAAATCCTCCAGGACCAAGCCTGGAACACGACTGTTCAGTCCTGCCACCATCGCGGCCAACAACACACCGAGCAAGCCCATGGCTAGGCGGAAACCAAACGCGGGTTCGGGGGGCGCAGCTGACGGGCGGCTGCCCGTTGCCTCGGCCTGAGCAGACGCGGCGGCCGTCATGAGCGACTCTCCCCAGTCACCGACGTCGTCAGAAGATCGGGCGACCAGCCCCCACCCAACGCTCGATAAAGTGACACGACAGACAATGCGGATGCGGTAGCGCAATCGACTAGTTCGGCCTGACTTGCCAGCAATGAACGTCTTGCCACCAAAACGGAGGTAAAGTCGACCGTGCCTTGCTGATATCCGCGCTCAGCGACATCGAGCGCGGTCTGGTTTTGCGTCAGTGCTTCTTGAAGTTGCTGGTGTCGTTTGAGCTCGGTGGTGTAGGCGCTGAGCGCATCGTCAACCTCGTGCCATGCGCTCAAAACGGTCTGCTGATAAGCAATGCCTGCCAGGCGATGCCTGGCCTCACTCAACTCCAAGTTGCGCTCGAGTCGTCCGCCCTGAAAAATCGGCAGATAGAGTGTCGGACCGAAGGAAAACTGGCGTGAGTTCCAACTCCCCAAGTCGCTCAGATCGAACGCTTGCACGCCGAGATTGCCCGTCAGGCTGATGCGGGGATAGAAATCTGCTTTGGCTGCACCAATGTCGGCGACTGTTGCGCGTAAGCGGGCTTCGGCTTGAAGGATATCTGGACGATTGTGCGCCAGTTCGGATGGTACGCCAATCGGCAGACGGTGGGGCATGGAAGGGAGGGGGGTGCCGCTCAGGCGCGCATCCAGCTCTCGTGGTGGCTTTCCTAGAAGTAGCGCTAGCGCGTTCATCAAGGCGTCGCGCTGTTGTTGAAGTCGCGACAGACGAGCCTCGATGCTAGCTACATCGGCGCGCGCCGACGCTACATCGAAGCGGGTCGCCACACCGTTCTGCAGACGGCTATCCGCCAATTGCACCAAGTGTTCGGCGATATGGCGATTCTCTTCGGTGATCGAGATCTGCGCTTGCGTACCACGCAGTAAAAGGTATGTGCGTGCCACGTTGCCCGCGACAGAGACTTTGACTGACGCCATGCCGAAACCACTGGCCTGTAGGCGTGCATCTGCTGATTCACTCAGGTGACGTAGGTGGCCCCACAAATCTAGCTCCCAACTTGCTTCCAAACCGATCGACCATAGATTGGTGGCGCTGGCTGGGGCGCCCACCATAGCCAGTGGCGAATGCTGGCTGATTCCCGCACGCTCATAGCTGGCATCCGCCGCAACCTGGGGCTGTCGTGACGCGTTGACCAGACCAAGCTGTGCGCGGCTCTCGTCAATGCGCGCGGTGGCGGCCTGGAGATCCAGATTGGACGCTGAGGCTTCGGCTTCCAGCGTAGTCAACGTCGTATCGCCAAATAGTTGCCACCATTCGGAGGGAGGGGAATCCTCGGTCAATGCGGGTGCCGCCGCCACTGTCGACCTGCGTGCCTGTTCGGCCACTGTCGTCGCTGCAAGCGTTGGTGGCCGAACGTCTACCGATCCTACGCAGCCGGCGAGGGCCAGGGCGATGGCTGGAGCCACATAGACAGCAAATCTCAGGTTTTGGCGTCGAACTGCGGGATTCATTAGGAGTCCTGAAACGGTGAAGAGCGGGCCAGATAGTCGTGCTACCCCAAGTGCTGCAGGGGTGCCGACCGGCACCAAGCGGTCGGTAGCCGCGTTCCATCTCAAGATCGCTTTGCCCCCATGAGGTGCTGGCGCTTCATCGAGTCATCTCCAGCGACACCGCTCGCTCTCTGGAAATTGGGTACGGTCCTGCCTGACGGCCCCGAGAGTGGCCACCTCACTAGTAGCTCACCGCCTGAATGCAGCCACGCAGACCGAGGAGATCAGCATTCCCTCCATAGGGGGCGTAGTAGTAGCTGGTTCCTTCCTGAGTATGGTTCGAGGCGAAGGAATCATGGAAACACTGGCCCATAAAATTCACGATCATCAGCCGCACAAATAGATCACTAGGCGCATCCTTCAGTCATCGACTTCGTTAGTGCATTTGATGCAGGTTGCGGGGCGATCATGGATGTGAGGAAGGAGGGCCCTGATCCGCATGCATGGTCATTTTCATTAGCTCATTGGTGGGCGAACCACCCTCGGCGTAGGCCCGAGTTACGAATAGCACTAGGCCGCAAATGCCCACGGCAATTGCAAATGCAATGATGCGTCCGAAATCAGAAGAATTAGATGACATGATGACCACCTTCTAACAAGCAGATATCAGCGTGCAGGGCACTAACTTTCGCCAGTGCGAGACGACTCCAGCCAGGGTGGGTGATTGCGACGTACTTCCAGGTCTGGTTTGATACAAAAGAACTTATTAGCGTCTCGATGGGCGCCATGGAAAGATTTTTAATGCTGTGCTCTTGAGAAGCCCCGGTCATGAGAAGAGGCGATGCCGCGTCGTGTCGAAAGTCGACGAATCGTCAGGATTGCGAGCGTGACGAAGGTCAACAGAACAATAATCTGTACAATGCCAAACGCCGGCTCCTTGAGCGTTGGCGCCAACGCGTGCAGGGCCGGAATCTTGGTGAAAGCCTGCGCCACAGCGACGAAGAACAGGAAGTACTCGCTGGCAATCAGGCAGGCCGAGTAGCCAATGGCCCAGCCACGAGATTGTGCGGCTTTGGGTCTGCCGATTAACGCCACGACCAAAACGATCGTGGCGACGACGCCAACAGCGATGGCTGGAGTGACTCCGTGGAAAGGAAAGAGAAACCCAGTAATTGATGTCGCCAGGGCCGTCGCGATAAAAGTGGAATGTCGCGACCATGAAATGCCACCAAAGGCCAGCTTATGAACAGTTTCCATACCATCCAGAAGCGCTGCGATGCTGAGAAGTGTGTGAATTACTGTCAGCGTTCCCAACCAAATACTCATAACCCCTCCAACGAGAAAGACCAGTAATCGATTGATGTTGCGAAGAAGTAATGGCATCCAGAACGACGTGTGCGCATTTCATAAGTGCGAAAGACGACTTGTTTTCGGTGTGACGTAGCCGAGTTCGGCACGTTGTCCTATCCCGGCCAACGCAATCAAAGTACGCACACAAGCTTCGTTTCAACGCCTCGATAGATTCCTTGCTAACACCACGGATCTAACCTACGGGCTAGTGGAGCCGTTGCCTGAGATATCCGCGCCGAAGATCATGGTAGTGTCCTTCAGCTATAGCTTTGATTCGACGGATGGCCCTCCGTCGCCCGCTACCGACACTGGCACGGACAAACCTAACGCCCTGGCTACGCCGGAACCGTAGGCCGGATCGGCCTTGCCGCAGTTGGCTACGTGGCGCTGTTTGACGAACTCCGGTGCGTCAGCCATTGCCCGCGCGGTATTGTCGAACAGCACCTGCTGCTGCTCCGGCGTCATCAGGCGAAACAGATCGCCCGGCTGCTTGAAGTAGTCGGCGTCGTCTTCGCGAAAGCTCCAGAAGTCGCCATCACCCTGCAGCTTCTGTGGTGGTTCCCGGTACAGCGGCTGCTCCTGCCACTGCCCGTAGCTGTTAGGTTCGTAATGCAGCACCCCACCGTAGTTGCCGTCGACTCGCATCGCGCCGTCGCGGTGGTTGCTGTGGACAGGACAGCGAGCGGCGTTGACCGGAATCTGATGGTGGTTTACGCCAAGACGATAGCGCTGCGCATCGGAGTACGCGAAAAGTCGAGCCTGCAGCATCTTATCCGGTGATACGCCGATGCCTGGAACAAGATTGCTTGGCGCGAAAGCGCTTTGCTCGACGTCAGCGAAGAAGTTCTCCGGGTTTCGGTTGAGCTCAATCACGCCAACTTCGATCAGTGGATAGTCCTTCTTGGGCCAGACCTTCGTCAGGTCGAATGGGTGGAACGACACCTTTTGGGCTTCAAGCTCGGGCATTACCTGGATGTGTAGCGTCCATTTCGGGAAGTCACCGCGTTCGATGGCATCGAAAAGGTCGCGTTGATGGCTTTCGCGGTCACGCCCAATCATCTCTTGCGCCTGCGCGTCCGTGAGGTTTCGAATTCCCTGTTGCGTGCGGATATGGAACTTGACCCAGAAACGCTGGTCGTCGCTGTTGACCAAACTGTAAGTGTGCGAGCCGAATCCGTGCATGTGACGGTAGCTGGCCGGAATGCCGCGATCGCTCATCACGATCGTCACCTGATGAAGGGCCTCGGGAAGGCTGGTCCAGAAATCCCAGTTGTTACGGGCGCTTCGCAAATTGGTTCGCGGATCGCGCTTTACTGCCTTGTTGAGGTCTGGAAACTTGCGTGGATCACGTAGGAAGAACACCGGTGTGTTGTTGCCAACCAGGTCCCAGTTACCCTCCTCGGTGTAGAACTTGAGTGCGAAGCCACGGATGTCACGCTCGGCGTCCGCCGCGCCGCGCTCACCGGCGACCGTGGTAAAACGCGCAAACATTTCGGTCTTTTTTCCAACATCGCTGAATATCTTCGCTCGGGTGTAGCGCGTGATGTCGTGGGTGACGGTGAAAGTGCCAAAGGCGCCAGAGCCTTTGGCGTGCATGCGGCGTTCGGGGATGACCTCGCGATTGAAATTCGCTAGTTTTTCAAGAAGCCAAACATCCTGCATCAACAGCGGTCCGCGTGGTCCGGCTGTCATGCTGTTCTGATTTTCAACGACTGGAGCGCCGAAGGCGGTGGTAAGTGGGGTCTTGTCAGTCATGGCGATTGGCTAAGAAAGGTGGACAGCAGCTCTCTAATGAGGGCCAACGAAGACGGCGCGATCTGAAAAGGGTAGGAGGGTTCGGCAGGATGAAGGCTATGTAGCGCAAGAGGAAAATGGTAGATCTACAAGTGGCACCACGGTGTTGCATCAATTGCACTAGTGCCAGATCTGAGCGCAGCCAGCCGCATCGCTACGATGGTTAATCAGTCAGCTCTAGGCTTCTTGGGGCCAGCTAGGGCAAGCAAGGAAACGTGCGAGACATAGATTTGTGGCGCGCAGTTGCAGCGGTGCTTTCTCTTCGATCTCCGCTCTGGTGCGTATTGGTCACCACTGTGAGTCCGTTTACTGACCTAGCGCACTGCGTTTTTCCCGTCTACGTTTGGGGGCATAGGGCCTTCTGCCGTGAACCGTGTCCGATAACGCCAGGTTCTCAATGGAGACTTTCTGCCAGTCGCCCGACTGGTTTGGCCCGAGCGATCGGGCGGTATTCCTGGAGATTCCATGATGTCCTCCGTAAAAAACACTTTGGGCGACGGCCACCAGCGGCTCGAAGAGCTGGTTCCGTCCCGCTACGCGCTGCGGATCGGCGAGATCGAGGTGATCGTCTTCAGCGATGGGGTGTTCTCGCTACCAGCCTCGACGTTGGCCACCAATGTTGCCCCGGCCGATCTGGCTGCTTGGCTGAATGACACGCTCCAGCCGCTGGACGTGTACAGGTGGCCGCTGAACGTACTCGTGGTGCGTAGTGGCGACCGGACGGTACTCATCGACTCTGGGACGGGAGCGGAATTTCCGGACTCCCCGGGGGTTGGACGGTTGGCGGCGCGGCTGGACGCCGCGGGCATCGATCCCGCATCCTTGACTGACGTGGTACTTACGCACCTGCATGTGGACCATGTCGGCGGGCTACTCGCCAGCGGACTGCGAGATCGACTGCGCCCTGACGTGCCGATTCACCTGGCGGCTGCCGAGATTGAGTTCTGGACGGCGCCTGATTTCTCCCGCAACACGTTTGGCGGGTTCCCGGATGTGCTCGAGTCAGCCGAAGAGCGATTCGTCGATATGTATCGCAGCCAGCTTCGGCCATTCGAGACGAAGTACGAGGTGGCACCTGGGGTCGTTGTCTGCTGCACCGGCGGACACACCCACGGGCACAGCGTGGTTCGCCTGGTGTCCGGCGACAGCCGACTGACGTTCCTCGGCGATGCCGTGTTTCCGAACCACTTTGATCACCCCGACTGGCATAACGCTTTCGACCATGACCCCGAAGAGGCGGTTCGCGTCCGGCTTGGTCTTTTGCGCGAGCTGGCGGCGACCAGTGAGCCAGTGATAGCCGCTCACTTGCCGTTTCCTTCTGTCGGCCGAGTGGCGGTCGCTGGCGACGCCTTTCGTTGGGTACCGGTGACCTGGGACTACTGACCTCTCGGCTAGGAGATGAGGTGATGGCAGCCTGCCGTAGGCGGGGCTGGATCCACTTTGCCGCGCGGCTGTCGTGAGGGGCATGCGATGTGTGTTATGACCACGCCTCCGCGAGAGCCGCGTCACGGTTAGCCAGGGTGCCAACACGGCGCTCTTCAAGCTCAAGTGTTAGCAAGGGGAGGACTCTTTCCCATGGCTCACGATTCCGAGACGTTGCCGAGTTTGGCGCCCCAGCGTGCGATTGCCATCGTCGCTCACGCCACCGTGTTGGCCTTGTTGTATTTCGGACGAGAGGTGCTGACTCCGATCGTCCTTGCGCTATTCCTGAGTCTGCTCATGGCGCCGTGGGTTCGCCTACTCAGGCGGTGGGGCCTAGGGCATGCTGGCTCCGTGTTTGTCGCCGTGCTGAGTCTTGCCGTCGTAATCACCGGACTGGTGGCCATGGTTAGCTCGCAGGTCATTCATATAGCTCGAGATCTACCACGGTACGAGGCGACGGTTCACTCCAAGATTCATATGTTGCGTGCCATCACCGTCGGGCGCATCGAGGTAATGCAAGGGGAATTTGGCGATGTGATCAACCCGATCGACGGCCGAAGTGCCACCTTGCCTAGGAGGTCAGATGTCAGATCATCGATCACAGTGGCAAATACAGCTACTGAGGCCCCTGCGTTAGCGAAGGCGCCGAGCAGGCCAATGGCCATCTTGACTCGCATACTCTTCACGGCCTGGACTCCATTGCAGACAGCGGGCATTGTGCTCGTCGTCCTGGTTTTCGTTTTGCTCGAGCACGAATCCCTGCGCGATCGCTTTATACGACTTGTCGGTGGTTCAGATCTTCGAGCAACCACGGCGGCGATTAACGACGCGGGAAGACGATTATCGCGATTCTTTGTCTCGACGTTCTCGGTCAATCTCGGAGTTGGCATCGGTATTTGGTTGGGATTGACACTCATCGGTGTTCCCAATGCACCGTTGTGGGCTGCCCTAACAGCAACGTTGCGATTCGTGCCGTATGTTGGCGTATGGATCGTGGCAGTAGTCACAGCGCTGTTCGCGGCGGCTGTGGATTCAGGGTGGTCGCTGCTACTTCAAGTCCTGGCGTTGTATCTCATTATCGAAACGGTGGTATCTCAGTTGGTTGAGCCCTTTCTCTACGGTCATACCACGGGCTTGTCTCCATTGGCGGTCGTTGTGGCTGCGATCTTCTGGAGTTGGCTGTGGGGGCCGATTGGGCTAGTGATGTCGACACCATTGACGCTGTGTCTCGTGGTTACAGGACGAAACGTAAAGGCGCTCGATTCGATTAGCGTCCTATTGGGCGACACGCCGGCATTAACAATGCAACAGAGGCTCTATCAGCGGGCACTTTCCGCCGACGCTGACGAAATTCTTGATGATGCGCGTGCATTCCTTAAACGCAGATCGTTTGTTGCCTATTGCGATCTGGTTCTCATGCCGGCGCTGGAGCTCGCTCGCTCGGATCTCGCACGAGGCGTCATTAGTCGAGAGCAGCAGTCTGGCGTTCGTGAGGTCATCGTGACGGTCGTTGAGATGCTCGGTAGTGACGGCCGTAGATGGACCCGGAGGCAGCATAGGACCTCTGTCCTAGACGAAATGAGCATAGGACGAAGACTGCGCCAGCAGCGCGAATGCATCAGCGGTCGCTGGCAAGGTCCGATGTCGGTGGTTCCCCATTCGTTGGTTCTTTGCGTGAGTTTGGGCTCGCTGGCCGATGATCTGGCCGCGGAGCTTCTCACTCGGATCTTGCGTGACATGCATCTCGATGCTCGGCATCTGTCCACAGATGACTTTGCTGCTTTCGATTCCGAGTCTCGTGTGGAATTGGCACCAGACGCCGTGTCAATGCTCTATATCATTTGCAGTGACCTATGCACAGAGCGACGCATTGATGGTTTGGCACTTGACTTACGTGGGCGGTTTCCCGAGGCATGCATTGTTGCCGCGCTGCTCACAGATTCATTGAGGCAAAGGGAGGTACAGGCAGTTGTGGGTTCCGACGTAAATGAGATCGTGAATTCGCTGGAGGCAGCCGCGCGGCAGGCGGTGGGAAGGTTGCCCAAGAGCAGGGCGGTCTCTTCGCAATAGACGGCGACGAACACCACAGTTGGTGGCCGACCTTGCTTTCGAGGACGACAACCAAGCAGGCGAGACGCACAGTGTCACCGTTCGCGCCGACATAAATGGGGCCTGGCTCTTAAACGATCTGAGAGATGACCGGCATCTGCGAGAGTGATGGCTTCGGCACGGCACGCTGGCGTTTCCGTCCCAGGCCCGCAGCAACAGAGGCCTCTCGAGCCAACGACATCTGGCCTGTCGCGAAATGCAGTCCGTCCACATGATGCCTGCTCAAGGTTGGCGAGGCCGCGCGGAGACACCAGACCGTTCGCAACCTCAGCTTTTTGGCGAAGGACGTGTGTTCCTTGGCGCCCATCACATATTATTAATATACCGCAGAGTATGGTAATTGCATGTCGTGAGACACCGGTCCCATTGCTTTGTCGCCCCCCCTCCCTGCGAAGCGCGAAGACGGATGACCTGAAGCCCGCAAGCTCCCTCTTGCGGGCTTTTTATTGGGGATGGCGAGAAGACCTTCCATGCGGTACCGATCCGTTCGCTTTCGTGTGGACTAAGTTGGCGAAGGTCCATCGGGCTCAGGCATCGCGGCGAGCAGGGTGCTGGCCCGGCTGGCCAGTAGGCTCCCCGTCTGGAAGTAGCCCATCACCGTGCCGACGCCGCGGTGCTCGGTCATCGCCATCACCTCCCCGAGCGGGACGCCCTGGCGGCCGGCCTCGGTGACGAAACCGGAGCGCAGGCTGTGGGCCGCCCAGTCCCCCGCTAAGCCGGCGAGCCGGGCGCGCCGCTGCACCATCCTTGCAATGTGATCGCCGGTGAGCGCGGTGGTGCCGACGCGGCCGCCCCGATGTAGACGGCGGAACAGCGGACCAGTGCTCACCGGCGCTGCGGCGAGCCAGGCCGCTAGCGCTTGGGCCGCTTCACCGCGCAGGGGCTTTTCGCGGCGGGTACCGGTGGTGTTGGTCTTGGTGGCCCCTAACGCCACCAGCCAGGTATCGGCGTCGAGTAATCGGACATCGGTGACCTGAAGGCCCACGACCTCCGAGCGCCGCCGGCCGCCACTACTCCACGCCAGCAGGAGCAGGGCGCGATCGCGCACGCCACGCAGGCCATCAGTGCAGGTGGCGAGCAGGGCCTGCAGCGGTTCGACCGTCATTGCTGTTTTGCGACGGACTTCCACGTCTTGGCGGACCTGGGCCTTACGGGCCTGGCGCAACAAGGTCCGCACCGCGACCGCGTCGGTCGGCGCCTCCCAGTCGCGCACGCGATGCCAGCTGGCCAGCACGGCCAACCGGTGACTGACCGTGTTGAGGGTCAGCGGGCCCGCCCGATGCTTGACGCCGGCAGCGACCAAGGCGGCATCGAGTGCGAGTGGCAGGGCGTACTCCCAGGTGCCGGCCTCGGTCGGTCGCGCCATGTGATCGACGATGAACTGCACCGCCACCGTGGCCGGCAATGGCCCGTCGCCGAGCCGAATCCCGTAGCGGCCTTGCAGCCAGGCGGCCCAGTAGGCGAGGGCGCTGCGGTAGCTGCGCACTGTGTTCGTGGCGGTGCCTGCGGCCACGAACGCCGCCGCGGCCGCCTGACTGGCGGCATCCAACGTGGCCACGTCCAGTCGCGTAGTGATCGCGTCGAGTGCTAAAGGCGTATGATTCATTACGTACACCGTATCTAAAAAGCGGTTTCTTTCAATTAAGGTCGGATAAACTGCCATTATCAGACCTAATCGATGTAAGGGGCAGGGTATGGCTGCGGGAGTGCCGGAAACCGACGTCTTCAAGGCCGCGGACGCGGTGTTGACGCGTGGGGAGCGTCCGACGGTCGAGCGCGTGCGCACCGAGCTCGGTCGCGGCAGCCCGGCCCGCGTCGGTCAGTTGCTTGAACAGTGGTGGGAGCAATTAGCGCAACGCCTAAAGGGTCATGCGCTGTTGCCGGAGCTGCCAGGTGAGGTGGCACAGGCGTTCGCGGAAGCCTGGCGACTGGCGCTCATGCACGCCGCCACGAGTGCCGAGGCGGCCCTGACGGAACAACAGAACACCCTTTTTGCGGAGCAAACGTCGCTAAC
This sequence comes from Dyella japonica A8, assembly GCF_000725385.1. Taxonomy (NCBI): domain Bacteria; kingdom Pseudomonadati; phylum Pseudomonadota; class Gammaproteobacteria; order Lysobacterales; family Rhodanobacteraceae; genus Dyella; species Dyella japonica. The sequence goes on from NZ_CP008884.1 coordinate 3,145,543, forward strand.
GCAAGAACGCAAGTTGTGGGAGATCGCACTCACCGCGGCCCAGGCGGACCTAGCCGAGGGCATGAGTAAGTTGGCACAGACTGAGCTGCAACTCGCGGAACGCCAAGGCTTAGTCGACCAACTCGTGGCCCAAGCGGCCGATACGCGACATCAACGTGATCAACTCCAGGGGCAGCTTGAGCGCCGGCAGACGGAGCTCGACGCGTTACGCGCGGAACTCATCGCGACGCAGGCACATATTCGCGCAGCGGAAGACCGCGCGCACCAGGAGGTGGATCAGGCGCGCCAAGAACTCAAGGCATTGGGTCAGAAGCAGGAGCGGGCGAGGCACGAACACGCCAAGCGCCTCGCCGGCCTCACCACGGAACGAGACGCCTTACGGGCCGGCTTGCGAGCGGCTGAGCAAACCCTTGCGCACCAGGCCGGGCAAGTCTCGGCCCTGGAGGCGGCCATCAAGCAATGGCGCCCCACACAAACCGCCAATTCGAAACACACCACGCGCAAAACGCCGACGACGCCAACCGCCAAGCCTCGGCGACAACGGGTCAAGATGTCGCCCTGAATGACCTTGTTCGCGCGGCGCGTTGCGAGCGAGTCTAGAGGTGGCTGCCCACTACCAGCAGGCCTTGCGTCGCGTGGCGAGTCAATTTCACCGGGCAGCGGGCGACACGCATCATGCTTGCTTGGATGCTCCGCTGCTCATCAAGAAGGGTGGCCACCACCGCAGACCGGGAGTTGCACCTAGTGAAAAAGGCGCCGGCTGTAGCGGTCAGCGTTATCGAGGATCGACCGGGGCCGCTGGAATCACCAGGAGACCTATTGGACATGAAGATACTCCTTGACCGCCTCGCACCAGGGCCGAGTGAGCTGGAGTTCTATGCGCGCGCGACCCGCATCGCCGTCGGGGGGGGGGCACCCCCGATTGACGGGGCGGGCGCACGGCTGGAATGGCTACGAACGAAGTTGGCCCGTTCAGCATCCTGATTTGTGCATGACTAATTTGATCGCGGTGACCGAATCAGCGGTCGCCAATCGACATCAATATCAGAGGTTCCAAGCGATGAAACAGAAGATCGAAAGTACGTTTGTTGCCGACGGCGTGACCTGGGAGTACGAGGCGTGGTTTGAGCACGATAGCGCAGGGAAAGTGGTGGCCGCGGTGCGCCACCGTCGCAAGCCGGGCACCGGCGAGGCGGCCACGGCGCGATGGGCGCCAAGTGCCCATATCACGCTGCCGCAGCCGCATGGTTACACCCTGGGGCATTTGGCGTATGCCCACTTCAGTGGCGTGCTGGGCTGGCCGGTTGAGCCCAGTGATTTCGACACCAGCGGCTAGGGCGACGACAGGTAAGAGGGAAGGCGCGGTGAAAGCGATGGATTGTCGCTTCGCCGGCTCCTCTGCGCACGGCAAAGGGGCCCGGGTACCGTCGTGGCTCAGGCCTGTTCCAGCACCCGGCGCTCCGCCGACGCGACGAGGTCATCGTTGGCGATGGATGGATCATGGAGCACGGCGTGGGCAGTGCTCGTCGGCATGGGGGTCAGCATGACCTGTTGCGAGTCCGGATCCCGCTCCAGTCGATAGTTGGCCAGTCGCCACACGACCTCGAGCTGACCAATCGACTCGCCCATGAGGGGCAGCCTGATGGGCGAGATGAGATGCGCGAGCGCCACCTCTTGATCGTCGGGCAGCTCGCCGATGCCTTGGAGCACCCAGGGTCGCGGCGCCAAGGCGACGGCCTCGCCTTGGAGGATGCGCGCGACCCTGGCCCAGCGCTGGATCTCGTCGTGCGGGATCACGCCCTCCCGCCAACAGTGGTCGGACGCACACCGGCGCGCGGCCGCCACGATCGTGGGGAGTGGGCCGAGTCCCGCGAGCGCCTTGCGCGCGAACGCCTGCAGGTTCTCGGTGACCTGGAAGGTGCTGAGGTCGACGTACTGGCCAAACTCCCGCCGGGCCAACGCGAACATCGCGCCGCCCGCGAGCGCTTGAAGGAACGCGTAGACGCTATCCCACCACGGCAGCTTGCGGTACAGGTGGCCGTCCCAGCCGCCGAACTGGAAGCGGAACGACCCGGTCAGGGTGCGGCGCTGCCCGGGCGAGAGCGGGCCCGTCGCGCCGCGGATGGTGATCGCCACAGGGAGCGCCGCGCCCTCCAGCCGCACCTCGAGGCCTTCCTGCCCCGCGTAGCCGACCGCCGGACCTTCGACGGCGCACTGGAACGCGCCGTCCGCATCGAGCCAGCCCAGGGCCAACTGATGCACGCTGCCCGGACTGACCAGCTCGATCAGCGCGATCGGCGCCACCCCGAGCTCCTCGAACAGCGGTGAGCCGGTGACGGAGAAGTTGCGGAACTCTGCCGTGACCGGTGTGCCATACCGGATGTGCGCGTCCATCAGATCGGCGAACTCGGGCGTGAGCTCCCCCTGCATCTGCAGCTCGGGCGAGCCCGATGCGGCCCAGATCTCGCGCGTGATTGCGCCACTGGTCGCGGTGAGTCGCACACCCAGCCGAGGATCGAGCGTCCGCAGCCGCGCTTCCTCGAGCGCCAGGGCGTTGGGCGCCGGCAGCACTTCGGCACGCATGGCGTCCGCTAAGTGGCCCAGCCGACCCACGAACGCAGCGCGGTCCGCTACGGCCAAGCGCTGGCCGGTGGGCACCCGAAGGGTGACCGGGCCGGGCGCCGCGCTGGCCAGCGCGCGCAAGTCGTCCCAGCGGCATTCGCCTGTTCGCACGTCGACCGCCACCAACACCACGGGGTGCGCCGCGCGCCGGTACCGCGCCACGGCGTTCGCCTTGAGCCGCACGGACCAGGTGCCATCGCGGGCGGTGGGGAAACCGGCCTCGGTGCCTTTCACCTGCACGAAGACCCGCTCCCAGCGGCCGTCGGCCCGGGTGAACTCGACGTTGCAGTCCTCGCCGTCGTCCCACAGTTCGGTACGGGGGGTGAGGTCCATCTGGATGAACAGCGTCTCGACCTGACCCTGGCCCAGGCGACCGGTGCGTTGCCGCGCGCGCCCCAGTGCGGCCGCATCACGCGCCATCGCCGCCTCCGTGCTTGCGCTGGCGCAGCAGCGCGACAGCATTCTTGCCGGCCTGCGAGCGGCGGGTATAGGCGGTCACCATCTCGGCGCTCTTCCAGTTGCCGGCGTTCTGGATCTGCGCGGTGGTGGCGCCATGGTTGATCAGGTCATTGGCGGAACCGATGCGCGCCGAATGCCCCGAGATGGAGGCCGCGTGGTCCAACCCCACCGCGTGGGCGCGCCGGCGGAAGATCCGTGCCACTTCGCGCGGCTTCAGCGCCACGATCGGGGCGGGCAGGCCCTGGGAGGGATCGGCGCCGGCGCCGGCAGGGCCCGTCAGCGCGGGCAGCGGGGCGGTGCCGGTGGTCTGGCGTGGCCGCCCGCCGATCGGTCGAAACAGCAAGCCATCCTCGATGCCGGCCGCCGCCTGCCACGCGCGCACGCGCGCCATGGTGGATGCTTGGACGAAACGGTAGTCAGCCTCTTCGCCCGCCTGATTGGTCTTGGAGAACGGGACCCACAGGGTCCAGTTACCAGTCGCGCGTTGCTGCTGGAAATGCTCCACGCAAACCCCGACCAGTTCCGCCTCGCGTAGCAGGGTGTCGGAGGCCAGCGCCAGGAGCGCGGCGTCCCGCAGGTCATGCAGGCTGCTGCCCAGCCCAGTGAGCATCGCCTCGATGTCGTCTTCGAGGAGCGCACCGGCCTGTTTCTTGAGGTTGCCGTTGTCGGGACGACCGTACGCGTCCTTGCGGCGCGCCAGATCTTTGCCGAGCGCCGCCCACTTCGGTCCCCACAACGGATCCTTGGCGGGGTTGGGCAGGCCCGCCGCCTCGTGGATCAGGCCGACCGTGTAGACATACCGCTTGAGCGTGGTGCGCTTGCGTCCGCGCGCGACCGCGTTATGCAGGAAGGCTTCCAGCTGGTCGGGCGAGGCGGGCAGGGGGCTGTGGCGCGTGCTGTCGCACCAGGCAATGTACTGGCCCCAGTCGCCGCGTACGGCCTTCACGGTGGCCTCGGCCTGGCCGCGGGCAAATTCACGTGCCCACCGGGACAGGCGATCGAGCACGTCCCCGGTGCTGGTTGCTGTGGTCACTTCCACGGGACCGACAGGCGTGACGCGCTGCAGGCTGTGCAGCGCATCGAGGACCAGCAGTTCGTGGCCCTCGTCGCTCATACCGCACCTGGCGGCGGGGTGCCACCCGAGGTGCCGGGATCATTGAGCCACGTCATCTGGTCTTGCGCGAGGACACTGCGGAGCAGCTGGTGCCCCGCGGGGGTGTTGAGTAGCACCAGGTCGTCCAAGGCAGCCCAATGGGCGCTGACGCGAGGGGGCACGTACAAGACATAGGCGAGGTCCGCGTCGGCCTGGCGGGAACGCCAGGAGATGCCCGGTAGGTCCAGGGGCGGATTGGCCGCGCGGCACTGCAGCTGGGCCAGCCCCGCCATCACATGGGTGGTTTCGTAGATGGCCGTGGTGAGGTGATGGTCCCACTCGCTGTTGAGGCGATGGTTATTGAGTCCAATGACGTGGCGCCGCGCGGCGGGCTCCAGGCGCAAGACGCTGGCCGGTTCGAGCAATTGCACCGATTGCACGGCGTACTTGGCCAACACGCGCGGGTCGAGGATGACCCCGCCGTCGTCATCTGGATCGACGTCGCGCAACACGCTCTCCCAGAACGCCGAGCGCAGGGTCTCGGCGATGTACCAGGATGACGCGTGGGTGGCCCCGCGTGGCATGTCCTGCTTCAGTGAGAGACGGCCTGTGGCATGCGGGTTGGCGCTCAAAACGTCGCCGTGCGCGGGTTCGAACACCCGGATGTAGGTGCGCGCGATCAGCGGCAGCAGCTTGACGCGCTCGAGGACGTTATGCGGCACGCGGATTGCCCTCGGCGTCGAAACCCGGCAGGGCCGCGGCCGCCGCCTGGCGGGCATGCGCAATGACCGCCGCGGGCTGCTCGACGAACACTTCCGCCGGCGTCCGCGCGCGCTGATCCTCGGGCGTGGCGTAGGCCTCGCGCAGCGACTGCAGGTATTCCAGCGCCCCCTCGGGACTATCGTTCAACGCGGAGCCTTGCCCTTCCGGGTGGAGCGTCGCGAACGCCAGTGCCGCCCGGCTCAAGGAGCGGAAGGGCTGGTACAGCCAGTACGCGCGGCGCCACCCATTGGTGTCGGTTTCACTGGTCCAGTCCGGATGGTCGGCCAAGGCGGCGAGCAGGTCCTTGACCTCGGGCCGCAACTGTCCGTCCGCCTCGAACTGAAAGTCCGGATGGCGGAAGGTCCGCACGGTCGCGTCCCACACGCCGAGCAGCTGCCCCGCATCGCGCTTGTCCTTTGCCCATTGACCGGCATTGCGCGATTGGCTGCCCACGCGCGCGGCGACCTCTGCGGAGGTCGGCCAGCCGAGCGCCAGGAGCCGGGCCCGGCGGGCCTCGGCGGGATCGGTTTGAATCACCACCGTCGGGTCGGTCGTGGTCACCTGCATTTCCGCCGCCGGCGGCGTCAGTGCGAGGTCCAGGGTGTGGCGCAACTCTTCCCACACCGCCTCCAACCGTTCCGGCGAGCGGCTGCGCAGCAGCTCAATCAACACGCCGGTTTCGGCCGTCGCATGATCGGGCAGGTGCAACTCGGCCCACGACAACGCGGTCTCCTCACGGTCTTGGACCGGCACGGCACTGACGCGCTGGCCGTTGCGCTCGTACAAGAAGTACAGGTGCGGCTTCGACGGATGGGTCGACCAGTAGCCTTCGATCACGCGGCGTGCGTGCGCATGCACGTTACGCGTCACCAGGTGGTCGGCGATGCGGTCGAGCTGGCTGATCACCGCCTTGGTCAAGCTGCCCGCGCGCCACAGCACGCGCAAGGTGGTGCTTTCCGGTCGACGGCCGCCGCCGGTCAAGCTTTCCAACGGGCCCCGGTTGTAACTCACGCCGCCATGCGCAGCGACTTCCATCGCCACCCACGATGCGCGCTGGGCGCGCTCGGCCACATGCGTCGTCATAGCTGCCTCCACGCCGGCGCGGTGCCGGCCACGCGGCCAGTATGCGCCGGCCTTATCCTCCTTACAAGGTCAACAATGGGCAATAACTGAAATTATTGACCATTGTGACTATACAAGACTATGGGCTACATAGCCTTCATTTCATACTTTACTTTTAGCCCCTCCGGAGGTACCGTGGCGACCACTGCCGCCTCGGACCGCCGCCATGGCTACGCCCACCGATCACTTGCTGACCACCCGCTGGGACGCCGCCGTGCTGGCGGCCACCGCCGGAGCGTCGACGGACGGCGACGTCGTGTGGACGCCATTCGATGCGGTGTGCACGCTCTTACAGCGCCTGATCGACACCGGCCGCTGCGTGGCGTGGTACGCCGACAAGCTCAGCGAGCACGGCGTCTGCTGCGTGCCGCTGGCCACCTTGGCGGTGACCGCGCGCGTCCCGATGGGGATCGCACCCCGGGCCATCGACCCTAAGAACCCGGCTGACCATGCCATCGCCCTCGGCGGCGATGGCCGGACCCTGGTTCTGTCGCCCCGGGCACTGACGTACCTGCCCGGGCGCACACCCGCGCAATCGGGCTTCCAGCTGCTCGCCGGCGAGCCACCGATGCGCATCCCATTTCCGCAGGCCACCGACGCGTTGCAGTTCCCCAAGGGACAGGCGCTGCTGCTGGTCGACGCCGCACTCGATGTGCCTGACCTGCTGCGGCGTGCCGGCGACCTCACCGATCTGTCCGAGCTCGACGGCGTGCAGCAGGCCTTCGCCGGCGGGCACCGTGCGAGCTACCAGCCCCTCCACGAACGCGTCGCGCAGGAAGACGCGCTCGCCCGGATTCGCGCACGTTACGAGGCGGTGCGCGGCCCGACCCCGCGCCCGCTCAGCCAGGTCGACGTCGACGCCATCGTCGAAGCCGCGCTCGACTTGGGCCAAGTGCCCAGCCTCAAGCTCGTGCACGGGGTGACCGAGGGACGCGGTTCGCCCAACCAGGTCTATCCCAAGATTGCCGATGCCATGGCCCGGCTCTCGCCGGCCCGCCGGGCCCGGCCGCCGGACGTGCCCAAGGGCTTCTGGGACGCCTGGCAGACACTGCAAGCCGCGGCCACCGAAACCGGTCAGCGCGCACTCGATGGCGAACGCGCCACGCTGGACATCGAGCGCGAGGCGCTTCGTCAGGCCCAGGATCAGTTTGCGCAGGCGCAGGCAGCCGCCGCGAGCGCGAACGACGAACGCGAGCGCCATCTCGCCACGCTGCAGCAGGAACTGCGCGAGGCGAAAGACGCCAGTGAGCGTCTTCAAAACGAGGCCAGCGGCTTGCGCCAGGCGTTGCAGGCGGCCGACGCGCAACACGCCAAGGACCGCGAGGCGCTGGAGGTCGCACGCCAGACCATCGAAACACTGACCGCGTCGCGCCAGGCCACGGTCGACGAGCGCGACGCGGCGCAAGCGGCCGCCGCGACCGGTGAGGCCGCCCGGGTCGCCGTGACCTCGGAGCTGGCCGCCCTGCAGGATCGCCACGGGCGCCTCGTCACCGACCACACCACGCGCAACGCCGAGTTGGCCACCGCCCGGCAACAGGCAGAAGCCGCCTCGGCGCGCGCGGCAAGCGCGGAAACGCAACTCATCGATCAGACGGCCGCGGTCACCCGGCTGTCGGAGCAGCGCGACCGCGACATCCGCCAGTCGGGCGCGCTCGAGGAGCGCCTGAACGCCCGCGAGGCGGAATGCAAGACCCTGCGTCCGCTGACGGCCCAGTTGGCCACCGCGCAGCAGACCATCGCGCGCCTCGAGGGCGAGGTCACCGCCCTCAAGGCCGCGCCAAAGCCCAAGACCACCCGCAAAGCCAAACGCACAAGCCCCTCCGGAGACCCGTCATGAGCCGTCCGCACCGCACCTACCACGAGCAGTTGGACGACGTGCGCGAGCAGATGCGCCACGGCCGCGGCCCGACCCCTCGCGCCACCCACGCCGATGCGGCGTCACGCGAACGCGGCCGCGTCGCGGGTCCGCGCGCGCCCACGGGCCAACCGATGGCGGGGGCCGCCGACGCGTTCGCCCGCACCATCCACGCGGTCGAACAGGCCGCCGCCGACACCCGCCGCGTCCACGCCGAAGGCGCGGCGCAACGCACCCAAGGCACGCACGACACCTTCGCTCACGGCTACCGCCACGCCGAGACCGCCGAGGAACGTCGCGAGGCGGCCGATCGCATCGAGCGTAACGATCAGCGCCATCGCGACTCCGAGGATCGCCATCGCGCTCGCCAGGACTGGATCAACTTTGGCAAATTCTGCGCCGTGCTCGTGGTCGGCGCCGGCCTGGCCGCGTACGGCATCAAAGTCTGGCGCGCGCCGGTCGTCGCCTAACATTCCCTCGACACTCCCTAGCAACCAATCCAACCCGAACGAGAACCGAATGATTCCGCGCCTCGTGAACATCCTCGACCAGTCGCAGATGAATGCCTGGATTGCCTCCATCAGCGCCCTTCAGGCGGTCACTGTCGCCCACGACCCTACGCGCGGCATGGGCATCTGGAAGGATTCATTCCTGGTGGACGGGCAGATCCACGAGATCTTTTATGGCGGGCCTTCGACCCACAACGGCCACAGCTTTCTCGTGTGCCGGGAATTCATGATTGCGGGCGTTCCCTACAAGCAGGGTATCCGGCAGTTTACGGAGCAACCCCACCGAGGCACGGGCTTGGGACGTTGGGTATTGCAGGCCGCGACCGACCACTACGGCGTGCTCGTGGGGGACGACGCAGGCATGACGGCCGATGCCTACGGGTTATGGTCGAACCCGAAGAACGGCATCTCTGTCGAGGCAATCGACATCGCTACTGGCTCGCGGCAGCCGAACACGCCGGCGCTTTTCTCGACCTGGCCGTCGGCCCAAGTGGACGTCCTAGTGCTCACGTCGTCCGCTGCCAGCCGATATGCGGCACCAACGTGATCAGCCACATGAGCAACTCGAGCGGCAGCAAGCTGAGCTCAATGCGCTACGGGCAGAGCACGCGGCGACGCAGACGCATATAAGAGCGATGGAGGATCGAGCGCATCAGCGAGTGGACCAGGGCCGCCAGGAGATCAAAGCACTCGTGCAGCAGCAGGAGCGGACGCGACGCGAGCACGCCAAGCAGGTTACCGAGCTCATGGCAGGGCGTGACACCTTGCAGGCCGCTCTGCGAACGTCCGAGCAAGCCCTTGCTCATCAGGCAGGCCAAGTGGCGGCGCTGGGGGCGACCGTCAAGCAATGGCGACACGTACAGGCCGCCCCTTCGAAGCGCGCGCCGCGCAAGGCGACCACGGCATCAAAGAGCAAAGCAGGAAGGAACAAGGCGGGGCAGTAATGGACGATGATTTCGACACAGGGGAGGGGAGGAGAGGAGTCGACGCCTCGCCAGCAAGAGAGGTCAGTCACATAGCGCTTTTGGCCTATTAATCCTTGTTGTTAGATGCCGATAGGGTGATTGGGGCAGAGTGCCTTGGATCGCGCATGTCCTTCGTGGCACAGGTGACTCCGGTGAGGCCGGAGCCTTTCAGTCTTAGTAGAGCACCGGAGGGAGTGCTCGACCGACCCGCTTTATCGATCAGGAGGATCACCGTGCCAACCAAGCGCTCCGACGAGAAATATGAAACCGACCCAATCGATGGGTTTCGGCGAGAAATCGTTGGAAGCTGGGCGCAAGACAAGCATAAACGCCTGCGGCACTACATCGACATTTCCTCGGCGGCGCGACGCAAGTTCGAAGGAAACTCTAGCTACATCGAACTCTACTGCGGTCCGGGGCGGTCCAGGATTAAAGACCAACCAACCCTCATCGAGGGTAGTGCCGTCGCGGCAGGTCTGGAAGGGCTTCGGCGGGCACCATTTGGTCACCTCCACATTGGCGACCTTGACTCCATCAACACGGATGCATGCCGCGCACGCCTTGCACAGCAGCAGATCACAAACGTATCCACCTATGCCGGCCGGGCTGAGGAAACGGTCGCCACGATTGTGCGCGGCCTATCCAAGTCCGCTCTTCATCTGGCTTTTCTTGATCCATACAGCATTGAAGCACTGCCCTTCACGGTGATCCGCAGGCTCGCCACCGTGCCGCGAATGGATGTTCTCATCCACGTGAGCCTGATGGACTTGCAGCGGAATGTAAAACAGCTCATGCGGTCGGGCGCCTTAAGCCATTTCGCACCCGGCTGGGAAGCCCATATCGACACCCGTTTGCGCAACGACCAGTTGGTACTTGCCGTGTTCAGTCACTGGCGAATGCTGTTGCGAGAACTGGGCTTAAAGGTCAGTGATAACGTGGAGCGCGTGACAGGACGTAAGAACCAGCCGCTTTACTGGCTTGTCTTGGCGGGCTTTCACCCCTTGGCCAATCAGTTTTGGGATGAGGTCAGCAATACTGAGCCCCAGGCGCGACTCCCTCTGGGCTAAAGATGTCCATGAACATGCTCTCGGCCACTTCTTCCTCAGATCCATGTAGCCATTGAAGTACCCAAGAATTCATTAGGCTGCTTGGCTAGAGACCCAAGGTTTTGACGTGGGCATGATGCGCTGCAATGTTTTCGGCCACCATCTGCATCTGTTGCTTGGTGAGTGCAGAAGCCTCTGGCAAGCCAGCCATGAACTCCTCGAATCGCCGTGCCATTCCCTCGAGTGAAATGCCGTCGATAAACGATCGCGGCAGGAACATTGATCCGAGACCGGTGAGCTCATCCGACAGTGGCGCGTCCTGGAGAAGGCGATTGGTGATCCATAGATAAATATCGACGACTTGCAAGCCAATGCTCTCGCTGCTCCTCCTGATTTGAATCTCCGCGCGAGGCATGCCGCGCAACAGCACTTCATCAGCGCCGAAATTGGCATACAAGGGGTGTCCGACCATAAACGCGCGGTCCTCAGTCGATGCGCGCTTCATGCCTTGGGCAATCAACTTTTGATGGTAGTGCGTACCAATTTGTGCGCGATTGAACTGGGCCTGCTGGTCGACAATGATCGACGACGCGTCTTTGAGGCTCTTCTTGCGCAGTCGTCGTGCCATGGAGCTAAGCACAAACTGGAAACACACCGCATTCGGCGACATGATCTTGTCGTCCTGAGTGCCGAAATCCAACTCCAGTGGGTGCGCAATGCCAAAGGCAAAGGCGTCGGCCATGATCTCCTTGGATCGTCCGTCCAGCGATGATGCTAGCGCGCGCTTCCTTAGCTCGGTAAGCAGGGCAACGATGGCCTCGCCTTGCGTGGTGATGCGTTTGTGGGTGCAAAGCCGCCAACCCTCCTCGAGCAGATCGTCGCTGACAATCGAGGCCAACTTGTGAATCAGCACGAAGCGTAACGGTGTCCAGTACGAGTCCCACTTCACGGCCTTGTTCAAACCTGCGTCGAAGACCGCATCGAACAAAAGAACCAGGGCGTAGACCGGCTTTTGAATGAAGTAATAGTCCATAGTGAACTGCATCTTCGTTTGCAGTTCCGCGAGTAGCGGGGCAATGCGCGTCAATCTCTCGACACCCAGTACATTGGCGTGAAGAGTCGGCTCACCAAGCGTTTTTAACATCCGAGCATGCAGCGCTTGACCTCTCGCATCCACATTCGTGGCGCTCGCTAACAGCCCATAGCTTAAGCGGGGTTGGTTGGGGTCAAACAAGTTGTTCCCAGTGTTGCCAGACTCATCGATATGGAAATACATGTGATCCACCTACAAAAGCGAGGAAGAGTGGGCGTCTGTAGAGAGCATGGACGTCTTGTCTTGGACGAAGAACCAATGGCCAAAGTAGCTTCGCGTCAAGCATCCATTGCCTCGAAGCCATCCACTATGCCAGGCAACGATCAGCTAGGAACGAATCGGAAGCAGCCACAGTTGAGGCGGCACTTCAATCAAATCGTCCTCTGCCACACTATGTGCGGTGCGTCGTGCTGCACCGGCTTGCGTGGTGAGCATGAGCTGGCGTTCTCGCGCCAGGGTGAATACCGCCTCTTGGAGCTGGGCCAGACAGGCAGGTGTCTCATTGGCCGTGTGCTGAACCAAGTCCCCAAAACGGATGGGGCCGCGCAAGCTGCGGAGTCGTTGCGGAATATCCTCTTGCAACGCTTCCAGCGTGACCTGCTGGGCATGTTGGTCAAATCGATTGTCGAAGGTCAGCTGGCCGTTGCCGCCCAAATAGCCGAGCATGTTGAAACCCGAGCCACCCGGATGGTGAAGGTTATTGTTCTGCCAGTGGATTCGTTTCATCTCTTCATTGGCGCGCAAATGCCGCGCCAAGTGCAGCAGCCAATACCCGCGCCGGCTGTTCCTCGGCACAATGTAAAATGGCGTGCTGTAGGTCGCTCCCGAACTTAAACGGATCTGATCTGTCATCAAGCTTTGGATCGCACGGCGCCACGTCAGGTCGCCAAGCCCGGTTTCGTCTGCGGCCTTGATAGTGAGCAAGTGCTCGGCCGTCAGCGCATCTCCTAGGCCGATACGCTGGAGAGCAGGATTCAGCGCACCCACAGTTTTCTCAGACAGGAAGTTCACTAAGTTGTCGATCATCCAGGTCAGGAAGACCTCCGCCCGCGGTAGCTCGGCAAAGATTTGGCGCACGCTATCCAGATTGACCTGACTCCAGCCGTATTGGTCGAGGATGAAGACGCTGCGTCCGGTACGCCGCTGACGTACTCGAATGTCGCCCAAGATCGCTGGCAATGTTTGGTGAAAATCACCCTGATGGACTGTTACTTGCGTCTGAGGCGCGTGCGCTTCTGGGCTTTCGTCAATCACTTTTCGCAGGAACGCGCAGGAGCTTGGCGTGCGTTCCACGAGGTGGATGTGTGCATCGATGGTGTAGGGGGTGCGTATGCCTCGCGCTTGCCGGTCCAGCACGATCTTGGCCCGTGCCTCCCGCAGCGCATGCAATAGCACCAGTGGCGACCCGCCAACCTCCACTCCCTGAGAGGTCCTATAACGACCGCCACCCGCAAAGCCGTCAACCAAGGTGACCCGGATTCCTTCGCTGCGCGCACTGAGCGCGAGAATGCGCAGGTAGTTCACTAGGTATGAACGCAACACCTCGTGCTTGGCCAGGCTGTGGTCGTCAATGACCGGCAACGGCCCGCCTAAGGACCAGACATATCCCTTGTTGCCCATACCAGGCGATCCTCCCGATTACCCCCAGGAATGCAGGGTAGCAGGCATCTCGTCCCACGTACGACCATTCAGTAAGCGGCCATTTTTAGCCTTAGCGCGGCGCTTACCATCGGCGCCCCAGCCACCCCATTGCTTGAAAAAGAAGGCGACCTTTTGCTTTTTGCACTGCACGCGCACAGCCTCTGCCCACGCTGGTGCCATCGGCCGTGCCTTGGGCCCGGACTCGCCGCCGACGATGACCCAATGGATATCGCGAAGGTTAAGCGGCCCCACGTCTTCCAGCAGCGGTTCGACCGATAAAAAGCGGATGCGTGCTGCAATGCCGCGTAAATGGTCGATGCGCGGCACACCGTGACGACGGTTCTCGACTGATACGCCAAGCCAGACATTCTCCGGCACCGGGCGATTCTTAAAGAATCGGGCCATGCGGGCCGCACGCTTCGTCAGCAACTGATAGGAATGCCGTGGAGTCCTGGCCATCACATCGACAATTTGCTCGATGTAGACGTCCGGCACTTTCTCGTGAAAGAGGTCGGACATGGAGTTAACGAAGTAAACCGTGGGCTTCTTGCGGCGCAAGGGCTCTTCCAATCGCCCCGGCAATAGAGTCAAGGCAAAGCCATTCTCATAGCCTGGCGTCCCCATAGCCTGCAGACGGCGAGCCAAGGTCTCGGCATAACAGTGCTTGCATCCGGCCGAGAGCTTGGTGCAGCCCACGATTGGATTCCATGTTTGCTCAGTCCATTCGATTTTTGACGTCGTTGCCATGGAAGTGCCTCTCCCTAATTACGTTACGTCCCGATCGTCGCAGGAGCTGAGCCGCCATGCATCCCTCGTCGGCGCGCACCAGTCTAGCCCGAGCCCAAGGTGCCGGACGTCCGTTAGGTACTCCACCAAATTATCCTCGATACACCCCGCCTGGTAGTAGCCCATTGCCGGGACCGGGTCGCAAGACCCAGCCTGGGTCGCGGACGCGGCTCCGCTGCACGCAACGAGCCTTCCGTACTGGCAGCGGATAGCGACACCTCAGAACTGGCGGCCTCCTAACGGGCCATGGTCAGCGACGCAGCCGCGCAGCAACACCTAACGGCGGCATGAGTCCTCGCGTGAACGGCCTGATGGTGGCGCGCTCTGGCAGACCTAACTGCATGTCCACGCGAGATTTTTTTCAGATTGCGGTCGTAGGCAGCCCCTGAATCAAACAGCATCGACTTCGGTTACCGCCACACCCATAATTGGTCTTCGATAGACAGGGGGCGGGGATGCAGCTGCGGCAAAGGACTATCCGGCTTGAGAAAGAGCGTTGGGAACATCGCCTCTCACGAAAGGGAAAGCGCATGTCGGGAGACCGGGTTTCCGAGGACCCGGTGGCACTAGGGACGTACCGCTCACGAATCCTTGATCTCTTTGAGCCTTATATCTACTTCCGCGGACGCAGACACTTGCGGCCGGAAACGTTTGTGCTGCCAGAGAAATTTTCACTATCTGAAAATCCGGAAGACACAATTCAATTCCTTCACGACGTGATTGCATATGTGCGTCAAGCCAAGGTTCCAAAACTCGCCTTAGATCATAGAAACGTTCGTTACCTTGGCCTGGCGGCCGACTCGATTTTGGGTGTGATCTTGAGAGAGATTTCGCTCGAAATTCGGCATGTTCGTGGCGCGTACATTCGTGGGTACAAGCCAAGGGACGGCAAAATTCGAAACATGATGGACGAGGTTGGATGCGTACGCGTGCTGAACGCTGGCTCCGAGGAGGATATTAAGGTCAGCCTTCAATCTGGGGCCAAGGTGTTTCGACACCAAAATCGTGGAAAAGCGCTTGTTATCGAGGGGCAGGTGATCGATCAGCGATCGCAGACGTGCGCAGATTTTGCTGATCACTTGCAGGCATGCCTCGCAGCCATGGGTTACAAGCTAACGCCAGCGGCCAGGTCTGAACTTTTGACGTACGTAGGCGAAATTCTGGACAACGCCCAAACTCATTCGGGACTTGCGCAATGGGTGATCGTTGGGTTCATTGATCTTGAAGATCAGGATCTTGTCTATCGATGCGTGATTGCCAGCTTCGGAAATAGCATGGCCGATACATTTCTTAGGCTCGACCGAGAGGGCTTTGCCTGGACTTCAGTGGAACCCTATCTGCTGCAACACAAGCGCACCGGCCTATTTAGCAGTGACTGGCATGAAGAGGACTTGCTGACCGTGATGGCGCTTCAGGGCGACGTGAGTAGCATCAACACCAGTGCCGCCACGAATCGCGGGCAAGGGACGGTTGACTTTATTGAATTTTTTCAGGGTCTTTCAGAAGAAGCAGCCATGAAGAGAAAGCCGACTTGCATGACTATCACAAGCGGTGCAACGGCGATCAGGTTTGATGGCCGCCATAAGATGCAATTCAACCCATCATTGCAACGCTCCGTCATTGCGTTCAACCAAGCCAATGATCTTCTCAATAAGCCCGATAGTAGTGCAGTGCAGTCGTTGCAAGCTCAGCGATTCCCCGGTGTCGTGATAAGCATTGCTGCGCCGCTTAGTTCCTTTGACGTAGAAAAATTGAGTACCTAATCATGGTCATTGATTTCGAGAATCTTGGTATGCCCGTTTTTACCGGCAGAGACAGAGGCCAGAAGGCACGCCACGATCTCAAGCTTGACTCCCTCGCAGCAGGAGAAGTTGTTCAGGTCCGAATCCCAGAGGAAACCTACGCGGTAACTAGCTCTTACTTTCTGGGCCTTTTTGGACCTTCGGTGCGCGAGCTTGGCGGCGAAGGATTTGAGAAGCAGTTTCAATTCAGCGGTCCAGATTTCATTCTAAGTAAAATCCCAGATTGGATACAGCGAGCTCTTCGCGACAAGAGAGATATCTTCGGAAGGGCTCCTTGATGAATATCCTGGTTTTTGGCGCCGAGTCGTCATCGTCAGCATCAAATGTCATAGCCATCTTTGCCCTCTTGGTATCAATTGCCTCGATCATTGCGACGATAATTTTGAATCGTCGGCAAGAAAGGCGCGGATACATGGACCAGTTTTGGTTTCGCGAGGTTTTTGCTCGAAGCTGCGTGGACCCGGTAATTCAATTCAGAGAAAAATGGGAGCAGAAGCTCGCAGCTATCGGCGCGACTCCCGTTGCCCAAAAGGCCGGCCGAGCCCTGGTTAGCGATTTGAGCTCGGATGCAACTCGCCTTCTTCAGAGTCTATGGATCGCAAAGCTGTTTGAAGGTGACTTCTACTCATTCTGCGAAGAACGCTTGGAGCAGATGGAAGACGAGTTTGCTCAAGCCCTGGGGTCTTCACAGCTACGCGGAGGAAGAGGCACCACCAGCCCGCTTATAGACGATGTTACGTCAGCTTGCGCGGCAATTCTTCACAGGGCTGCCGCACTCCATGGCTCTGGGCTTCGCATTGTTACCTAACGGGGGGAGCCATGAGCTATGCAAGTTCCGTTAAGAGGCTTCAGCAACCGTCCGGCAGGGAGCAATTGCATCTGAAGTATCCGGGAGCTATCTACGATGAGAGCTATCTATCGGGTACTGGCAATCCCTACAGGCTCATGATTAGTGCCGATCGATTTCCGGTTGTAGTTGTTCATGACCTGCCGTCAGTTAGTGCCGCCATCCAGTTCATCAAGAGCTCCAATCATCGAGCTACACCTGTACACGCACTGGGAACATCCAAGCCCATTTCGGACCAGCTTCGCCTCCACGCAACTACATACATGCTCGTCGCAAAGACGAGCGCTTACCGGGAACTGACATCCAGGGCAGATATTTGTTCGACGCATTTTCAGGGTGCTCAGATGCAGAACTTTCAGGCCCAGAGCCCGAAAGCCGCCGCCACATCCTATGTCCCTCTTGATGTAGCGAGGCGTCTTGTTCGCTGGATGCCAGGTGGAGCCACGCTTGAGTTGCCGTATCTAAGAGGGGTATTGCAAGGAAATGAATTGAGAGCGGCCACAAACGGTGGCTTGATCCTAACAAGTGTCGGATTGAACGACCCTGACCTGACCCTACTGGCAAACGAGCGACAATTGGCTGTGGCAGGTGCTCCGGGATGGATTTTGTCCGCCACCACACCACTTAAGGTTGTGGTGTGAACGCATGACTTCGCTTCGCGCATCGTAAATTGGTGCCGAGCCTAAGTCGCCGGAGTGAAACCCGTTCACGCACGGCATGAACTTTAAAGGATCACCATACCCGGCGGTGACTTAGGACGTCCTTTCTTTATCATTTGTCGGTCGTCGCGCTTGGCGCAAGCCGGTCATGGCATTCGCGCCTGCCTGTGACCGTCGCGTGTAGTACGTCACCATGCGATCCGTTTTCCAGCCGCCTGCTTGTTGTATCTGGGTGCCTGTTGCACCGTGCTCTGCCAGATCATTCGCCGACCCAATCCGCGCCGAATGCCCGCTAATGCTCCCAGCGTTCTCCAATCCGGCCGCTTTCGCACGCCGCCGGAATATCCGCGCCACTTCCTGCGGTAGCAGTGCATCGGCGGAATCACCGTTCGCCTTCGGGCGGCCACCAATCGGTCGGAAGAGGGCGCCTTCATCGATGCCAGCTGCCGCTTGCCACGCGCGAACGCGCACGATCGTTTCCAGACTCACAAACCGATAGTCCGGCGCGGCACCATCCTGGTTGGTCTTGGAGAACGGAACGTGCAGCGACCAGGTGTTGCGCCGGCGGTTGTGGTGCAGGTGCTCGACCCGAATAGCCACCAATTCCGATTCACGGCACAACGTGTCCGACGCCATCGACAGCAACGCCGCGTCACGCAGGTCCCGCGGGCTGTTGCCCAGCGACGCGAGAATGGTCTCGATACCGGCCATGTCGAGTTCGCCAGCCTGCTTGCGCGCATGACCGCCAGTCGTCTTCAGGCGCCGGATCAGCTTCTTCCATTTCACCGGCCAGTCCGGATCCTTCGACGGACTCGGCAAGCCCGCGGCGACATGCACCAGACCGACTGTATAGAGATAGCGATCCACCGTGGCGCGTTTGCGACCTTTATCAATCGCCGCCGACAAGAACGTCTCCAGTTGGGTGACGGAGGCGGGCAGGGGTGTCGCGCCGGTCGCTTCGCACCAGGCCAGGTACTGCACCCAGTCCGAACGCACCGCTTTGACCGTGGCCGGCGCGCTGCCTTCGGCAAAGTCCGCCGACCAACTGGCAAGTCGAGCGAGTACGGCCTCGACGGAGGCGGCTAAGGCAGGACGTGGTGCATGGATCTCGGGCGCAATCGCCGGCACGGTCGTTAGACCTTCGAGGCTATCGACGACACGAAGGGGAAGGGTAGTCGGCTCGGCCATGGGAGGCATCCTGGGGCGCTCAGCGCGGCGCCGATGACCCATGATAGCGAATAAGTGCCATTATTCGCTATCTTTGTTGTGGTTGAAATCGCATGAATTTCAATAGGATGAACGCATCACATGGTGTGGCAAGCACGGTATCACCTGACTGAATCGAAGGCTGTCGAGATCTGGCATCGGCGCCGCAACCTCATGTCGACGGCATCGACACGTTCGGCCGACATGTCGATGTTTCGCACGAAAATCGACATGTGCGACTTCAGCCGGACAGCAGAGGCAGCCAAGGGGTCAAAGGCTTGTGTGACCCGAGTCGGGTCACCGCCGATAGGGGGTGAACGCCGACGGGCTGGCACGAGGCCGCCCCGTTGGGATCGGGATTCTCGTTGCACCGTGCTCCGACCAGTCGTTGGCCGCCCCCATACGCGTCGAACGCCCATTCGCCCTGAGTCGTCGCCCAAGGCAGCGTTGGCCCTCGCACTTCCACGGGGCGTCGAAGTGTTTGCCCGTCATCGAGCGGGGAATCGCCCCCAGGGCATCAGTCAAGCTCGCCCCGCCACAGCGCCGTGTCCGGTATTTCGGCTTCCGCTTGTTGCAGAAGATGCCGGTAGAGGTCATCGGACACCGACTGGCCTTCGAGCTTCATGTGGGCGGCGACACGATTGAGCGTCGCGTTGAAGAGCTTCAGACGCTGTTGATCCACGCTGGACTGCAGAGGCTGCTGAGGTACGACCAACACCACCAATTCGCAATCCATGGCCGCTGCCGCGCGGCGCAGGGTTTCGATGCGCACCGTGCCGGCACGCTCGCTTTTTTCCAGCTTAACCACTGAACTGGGACGCACACCCAGCCGGCGCGCGAGCTCTGACTGCGACATCCCCAGGGCATCGCGCGTAGCGGCAATCCAGCCTCCTCGGGGAGTGATTTGGAGCCGAGGAAGCATTTCCCGGCACCAGTTGCCGGCGTGATCGAGTCGTGCGCGGGCGAGGCGGCGCATCTGCTGAGTGGTGTGGAAGGCCATCGATATGCTCTGTATGGACGAAACCGCAGAGCAGATTATGGAGGGCGCAAACAGCCAAGATGGTCGTTCCCTACATGGCGGAATCTACGTGGCCATTTATGCCCTACAAGGAATAATCAATCCGAATAATCGTACAGCGTCGTCAAATCAATGCGCCGGAAGTCAGCCGATTGTTCCGCGAGCGAGTGGCCGCGCTAAAATCACACCATCCGGCGAAGCTCATTCGCATCCAGTCACGCAGAAGAAGCCATGTCGATCCATTCAGACTTGACCGTCGAGCAATCAGCGGGGCCGCGGACGATGGCCGTCTTATTTCTCGAGCTGGATGGCGTTCTCGACATGACCGGATCGTCCGAGTCGCAGCTGGAGGAAGTACTGGCGCCGTACCTGGCTCAACTGGAGATTGTGATCTCCGATCGGCGAGCCCTTCACACGCCGATCGAAACGCTTCGGAGCAAGCTTCCCAACCGCATAGCGTCTCGGGTGGTCGACTCCATGTATCTGCAGGAGCTGACGAACTCGTGCTGGAGCGACTATCACTCGGCTCTCGCCACCCGCTATGCGTGCCTTCGATTGTGGTTGGACCGACGCCGTAGCCCGGGCACGCGCTGGCTGGCACTTGAACAACGATGGCCACTGGATTCGTGGCCAACCCTAGAGCGGGAGCACTTGGTGTGCGGCCCTATTGCGCAAGCTTCGGTCCGCCAGCAGCTCACACAAGCACTGAGCCAACTAGTGGGCTAGGTCGAGCAACCGACTCTGGTCATGTGTTTCGAACTGACCCAGGAGTAGCCTCATGGACCCCAGTGACCCATTGACTGGCGCTCGCCAGGAGGCGTTTCGCAGCACCGAATGGCTTCCGGCCAAAAGCCTGGATCACCAACACCTCAAGCAATGGCTCCGCGAGGAGCGGATATTTGGTGTTCGCCTCGACGGAGTGGACTGGTACCCGGCCTACCTATTCGAGCCCACATCGGGCCGACCTGCTCAGGGCCTCGACCAGGTGATCCGGGCCTTCGGCGGGGTGGGGGATGGGTGGCGCTTAGCATTCTGGTTCGCGTCCGTGAACAGCTATTTGGGAGGGAAGCGCCCACAAGATGAGCTACCCAGAGATCCTGCCGCTGTCGCCAGCGCAGCCATCCAGGAAAACCAACCCGTTGAGCATGGTTAAAGTGAGATCCATCCAGTTAGCTGAGCTACGACATGCACACCGATTGCTACATTTTGCTCGATTTCGATGGCGTTCTTCACCCGAAGGACGGCGGGCCCGAAACGTATTTCGTCGACCTTCCTGCGTTTGAGGCTGTGTTGCGCGAGTTTCCTGGTGTGGCTGTGGTCATTGCCTCTTCGTGGCGACATACACAGACTTTGGACGCACTACGCTCGTATTTTAGCTCCGATCTTCGCGCGCGCATCGTAGACGTGACGCCTGACATTCCGCAGGCCGCAGGTGACACCGATCGCGGCACCCGTCACAAAGAGGCAATGGCGTGGCTTGAGCGCAACGCCGAGCCAGGCATGACATGGATAGCCGTCGACGACATGCCTCACCTGTACGACCCGAGCGCGCTAGTCGTGGTCACGCGAGACGGCTTTGGGGACGCGGAGGCCAATGCCTTGCGCGCGGCATTGGTCAATCCTCTTGCTTTGATGCAACAGCGCCAAGCGAGTAACTCGAACAACTAACGAGACGTGAGGCTTCCGGCTTCAGATGTCCGTCAGCTGGCTTCGACTCTCATGTAGAGTCCAGAGCATATAGAGAGCATATAGAATGACAGCCGTGATCTGCGCTCAACAAAATTGGCGCAAGTTTCAATGCGGATGGAACACTTTGGCGCAGGTTTCAATGCAGAGTTTTCGAACTGGACGATGTTTTTCTGCAGTTGAAAAAAATGGACGAGGTTTCGGTGCAGAAATGGCAAAGGTTGCCTGCAGCAGTGGCTCATGTCTCGGTGCTACAGACAAGAGGGTTCTCTGCGAAGAACAGATCAGCTGCAAGCAAAAACGTTATTTGGTCGCGAAGGGCCAATCGACGAGCAAGTAACAACTTTACTTGGCGGCAAGTAACAAAATTACTTGGTTCGGGTCTAGGATGGCCCTAGGTGACGCAACACTCCACAAAGTACCAGTAATTCGCATAATGTATATTATGTAAAATAAGATAATTTGGACGTGATGCCGGTAAGCGTCCTGCTTCCAAAGCCTTCTCCCTATCCAAGGATGCTCTCAAGACCTCGCTTGGTGCCACCAACCGTCAGCAACCCGCCCGCTTAGCTAGCCAGGCGGGATGCTGCTCTTGGAGTGCCTCAGCGCTGTGGCGGTTTGTGCTTGAGCCAGGCCAGCGCAGCGGCAACGCCTATGCCGTATGCGGGATCGGCTTTCGCGCAGTTGTCTATGTGGCGTTGTTTCACTTCATCGCGGGCGTCGCCCATTGCCCGGGCCGTGTCGTCGAACAGCAGCTGGCGTTGGGCCTGGCTCATCTGCCCGAAGGCGGCCTGTATTTCGTGACGCCGACGGCCCGCGCGCGACCGGCCAAAATCACCGCGCTGGCTGATTTCCTTGTGTCGAAACTCGCTGCGGCGGAATGGAAAATGGCGCTGGACGGAAAGCCGGAACGGTCGGGCAAACCGGCGCGGAAAAAAGGTGCTGCTTCGTAGCAATGGCACGGCCTGTGACTACCCGGCGGCACGTGTCCGCCATGATTGTCACCGGGGCAGCGTTTCACCGTAATAGAGTCGATAGAACCATGCCCATACCGACTCGATCTGTTTCTGGATCCGCGGTGGCACCGCATGCGGCGTGGGCGCCACGATGCGGGTGGCCTGCCGGTGCGGGTACTTCATCCGATAGTGGCTGTCGCTTTCCTGCGTTCCCATCATGAGCTGGTCCGGATCAATCTCGAACGGCGCCAGCCCCAGCCAGGCATACAGATGCGACATGCAACTCACGGGTTGCGCCACCAGATCCTCGAAACGCACGAAGTACAGGCGCTGCTTCACCGCCTCCGGCAGGTCCAGTACGGCCTGCAATGAAATAAGCGGCGCACCTATCACGCGGTCTTTCGCGAACAGGGCATCGGCGCGGCCGTAGCGGTCGTAGTCCGCCAGGTGATCGATGAAGTCCACCAGGATGGTGCGCTGATGCTGCGCTTCGATCGATCCGTAAATCTGCCCCAGTTCCCGCAGGCAGACGATCAACTTGGCGTTCGGCTCAATATGCAGAAGCAATTCCACCGCGTGCAGCCAGGCGCGGTTCTTGTCGATCACCACCTTGTGTGCGCCACTGTCGTGATGCCAGCCACGCAGGAATCCCTGCATGGCCGAGGCCAGGTGCGCGTAGCTCGTCTCAAACGATGAGTCCAGCTGCGACAGGAAAAACTGATCGTCGCTGATCATCCGCCGGATGCCGAGCAGCGCATTGCACAGCGGCGAGCTGCGCCCTTCGCAATGGATGTCGGGGTGCTGCGCAAGCAGCTGGCACAGCAGTGTCGAGCCTGCGCGCGGCAGGCCGGTGACACCAACGAACGTAGACGCTGCCACCTCAGAACCCCTTGCTCAGCTGCACCCATGCCCGCGTGGACGGGCGCTTGCCTGCCTGTTCCGGTGTGCTGCCCACCGGCTGCCCCACCTGGACTTGCGCCAACCATTGATCGGGGCCGACCCAGTTCACTCCCAGGCCCGCGCTGGCCAGCGTAGCGTGGTTGCTGCCGGTGGTTCCAGCCCATGGCTGCGGGTTGATCCACATGCCGCCTTGATCGACAAACATGCTGCCTTGCCAGGCGCCGCCCGGCAGGCCCAGGTCATGGCGCAGTTCCATCGTGGCCAGGTAGCCGGATGCGCCCGCCAGCGTACTCACTTCGTAGCCCCGCACGCTCTGCATGCCGCCCAGCAGGAATTGCTCGGAGGAATCGAGGTTGTGATGGCTGTATTGACCGCTGAGCGCCACGTACAGGCGCGTCGAGGCCGTGATCACCTGCAGGCGGCTCAGGTTGCCATCCCAATGCAGTTCGTGGCCTTGCGTGTGGGCCGTGGCCGCGTCACTGGCGTTGGCCACGGGATCGTCAAAACCCAACTGCCCGCGCGTCAGCGACAGTTGCGCCTGCGTCACCCCTCCCCCACCCCAGTCGTCGCGATGGTCGAACGTGCCGCTGGCCGTCCAGTCCCACGAGTGGCGGACATCGTGAATGCCGGTGCTGCCCGTGTCGTCCGACAGATGGCGATTGTCCACTTCCAGTCGCACGCTGAAGTTGGTGTTGGGGCTGCGCACGATGGGCTGAAACAGCCATGCGCTGGCTTCGTCGGCATGGCCACGGGCATCCAGTTCCGACAGGCCGTCACCCAGCTTGTAGGACAGCGCCGAGTACGCAAGGCCGAAGCGGGTGCCTGCGCCATTGAACGCGAAGTCATAGGCGACGCGACCGTAGTGCATGTGGCCGTCGGAGGCCAAGACGCCTGCGCTGAGCTGATCGCCGAGGCCCGCCAGATTGTTCACGGCCACGTTGCCGCCCAGGCGAACGCGGCCGGTGTAACGATCCCCGCCATTGTCCAGCGAGAGATTGCCCGTCACAGGTGAAAGCGGTTGCGCATCGACGGTGAGGTTGCTGGTGCCAGGCGTGTTGCCCGGGCCTAGCACCGCATGCCCCTGCACGCCCGGCAGGTCGTTCAACAACAGCAGTTGGCGATCCAGGGCGTCCTGCGTCACCAGCTGACCCGATTGCAGCGGGCTGAGTGTGTCCTTGAGCAGGGTCGTATCGACACGGCTGTGATTGCTCACCTGCACCTGGTCGTACCGTGCTTCGATGACACGCAGTTGCACCACGCCATCATTCAGCGCCTGTGCGGGCACCACCGCGCGGGACAATGGATACCCATGATTGCGGTAGTAATCGGTAATGCGCTGCGCCAGGGCGGTGAGCGTGGCGAGCGTCTGCGTGTGGCCCTCGCCATCGGCAACCAGTGCATGCAGCGTCTGGGTATCGAACGACGTGTTGCCGGCAATGGTTATCTGCCTCACCTCGAAAGAGGTGTTGTCGGTGGCGCGGGCGGCCACGGGCGCCTGGATCTGCACGCCCGTGTCACGGCGGGGCAACGGCTGCTGCGGGGGCTGGGCCTGCTGCAATAGCTGGCCGCTGCTGGGCGGCACTTGTTGTGCAAACGCGGGAACGGCCAGCCATGCCATGGCAAGGGGCGACAAGCGCAACGCGGTGAATCGGGTCACAGGCAAGCATCCGGAAAACAAACAGGAGAAATGGTGTAGGTCGTCATGGCAGGCGCACGCCACCGCCCACCACGCGTACATCCGGCGTGTAGAGGTCCGGTGCGGCAGCCGGGGTGACGGATCGCAACGGCACGGCCTCCGAGGACGCTTCGTCCGGTGCGGCTGTCGTCGACACCAGCAGGCTGACGGCTGCCGGCTGGCCCAGCTGCTGTTGCATGTACGCCACACCAGGCAGGGTCAAGGTGTCGCCTGGTGCCACATTGAGCGCCAGTGCGTTGCCGGCCGCCTGCACGAAGACGTAGTTGCCATCGTTCGCGGCCAGTCCGTTGCCGTTGATCGCATACTGCCCGACGGGGCTTTGCGCCGTGGCGGGCGTGGCGAAGGTCGGCGTGCCGGTGGTGGCATTGGCCAAGGTATCGCTCCCCTGGAAGCCAGTGACCGTGCCCGTCAGGGGTGGAATCGCCTGGCCGTTATAAACCTGCATCGGCGTCGCTATATAGGTCAGCGTGGCGGGCGATATCGAGAGCGTGCCGCTGTCGTAGGTGATGGCGTAGTTGCCTGATGAAAGACCGCCGGGCGTAAGCGCGTAGTTACCCACGTTCATCGCGCCTTGCGAATTGCCGCCATAGATCAGCGCGCCACCCAGCACGGAGGCGGTCTGTCCATCGACGAAGCCGCTATAGGTCACACCATTGCCGCCGCTGTATGCCTTCGCGTTGTAGATGGTGCTGGCGTTGCTGGCCGTGACGGTCAGTGGTGCCGGAGTAATCGTGCCGATAGCCGCACTGGCTGTGCTGTTGCCCAGGATGTAGTTGCCCGCCCCGTTGCCACTGATCGCCAGCCCGCCCACCTGCACGCCGATGCCGCTGCCGGCATTGGCCGTGGCGTAAGTGCCGGTACCGGGGTCGTTGAGGCTTACTGCATCATTGCCCACCACGCCGATCAAGGTGTAATTGCCCGACGTCAGCGTCGCCGTCGTGGTGCCGTCATAGGCCTTGCCGGCCGTCCCCGTAAGTTCGGCCGTCAACAGGGCTGGGCTCACCGTCAGCAGGCCATCGCGGTAACTGATGGTGTAATTGCCGGAGCTCAGTCCCATCGGCGTGATGGTGTAGAGCCCGGCGTTCACCGCACCTTGCGAGTTTCCGCCGTAGTTCAGCGCACCACCGAGTGCTGATGCGCCTTCACCATTCACGAAGCCGCTATAAAGCACACCGGGGCCGCCGGTGTACGCCAGGCCGTCATAAGCTTTGCCGGCGTTGTTTGCCGTCACCAGCAGTGACGCTGGCGTGATGCTGGCGGCGCCACTCGCGCTGATGGGCAAGATGTAATTGGACAGGTTCGTGCCGCTGTCAGCGACAAAGTCGCCGCCGACGAGCGTTGCCGTCGCCGATGTGGCGCTCGCCACGTTGCTGCTGTTGTAGGTGCCGCTGGACAGCGTCACCGTTGCGCCCTGCCCGCTTACGAAACCGCGCAGCAAGTAATTGCCTGACGCAAGCGTTGCCGCCGTGGTGCCGTCATACACCTTGCTGATCGGGCCAGTAAGACTGGCTGTCAGTGCGGCGGGCGTGATCCCGGCAGCCACGCTGGCGCTGCGGGATGCCAAGGCGTAATCGCTGGCCAACGAACCGACGCTGCCGACAATGCTGCCGATACCCAGGCCCGTGACCGTGACATCCGTGGCGTTGGCCACCTGCGAACTGTTGTAGGCCGCCCCGGTGTCGCTCAGGCTGGCGCCGGTATCACCGGAAACCAGTCCGCTGTAGCTGTAGATTGGCGTAAAACCGATCGGTGCGCTCGTCGTTCCGTCGTAGACCTTGGTAACGCCACGATTGGCCAGGCTTGCCGTCAACGTTGCCGGCGTGATGGTTGCGGCCACATTCGCACTAGTGGAGGCCAGGCTGTAATCGCTTGCCTGCGAGCCATCGCTGCCGCTGATGCTGCCGATGCTCAATCCCGATACCGTGATGCTGGTGGCGCTGGCCACATGTGCGCTGTTGTAGGACGCCCCCGTGTCGCCCAGGGTCGCGCCGGTATCGCCGGTGGCAAAGCCGCCGTAGCTGTAGGTCGGGGCAAAACCGGCCGGTGCAGCGGTCGTGCCGTCGTAGGTCTTGGTCACGCCGCTGTTGGTCAGGCTTGCCGTCAACGTTGCCGGCGTGATGGTTGCGGCCACATTCGCGCTGGTGGAGGCCAGCATGTAGTCGCTGGCCTGTGAACCGTTGCCGCCGGTAATGCCGTTGATGCTCAGACCCGACACCGAGACATCGGTGGCGCTGGCCACGTGCGCACTGTTGTAGGCCGCACCGGTGTCACCCAGGGTTGCACTGGTATCGCCGGTGATCAGGCCGATATAGCTGTATACCGGCATAAAGCCAGGCGGCGTGGCGGCCGTGCCGTCATAGATCTTGGTGACGCCACGGTTGGTCAGGCTCGCCGTCAGCGTTGCCGGCGTGATGCTTGCCGCTCCGTAAGCACTGGTACTGACCAAGGTGTAATCGCCAAGCACAGAGTTGTCGCTGCCGTTGCCGGTAATCGACTGCAGCGACAAGCCTCCCTGCGTGATGGTTGACGCCGAGGCGACGTGCGCCGAGTTGAACACCGGTGTTGCCGCGCTGCCTACCGTAGCGCTGTCGCCGGACACCAGGCCCGAGAAACCGTACATCGGGCTGAAGTTGACCGGTGCTGCCGTCGTGCCGTCATAGGTTTTGGTGATGCCGGTATTGAGCAGCGATACCGTCAACGGTGCCGGCGTGATGGTCGCCGCCACGTTTGCGTTGCTGGACGTCAGGGCGTAATCGCTGGCCTGCGAGCCATGGCTCCCGGCGACGCCGCCGATGGCCAGGCCCGAAACCGTGAGGCTGGTGGCGCTGGCTACATGCGCGCTGTCGTAGGCCGCGCCCGTATCGGTCAGGCTGGCGCCGGTGTCGCCGGCGATCAGGCCACTGACGTTGTACATGGCGGCAAAACCGGCCGGTGCAGCGGTCGTGCCGTCATAGGTCTTGGTCACGCCACTATTGGTCAGCGTTGCCGTCAACATGGCGGGTGTGATCGTTGCCGCCACGCTCGCGTTACTGGATGCCAGGGTGTAATCGCTGGTTTGCGAGCCACTGGAGCCAGTGATGCTGCTGATGCTCAGGCCCGATACCGTGACGTCGGTGGCGCCTGCCACATGTGCGCTGTTGTAACCCGCACCGGTATCGGCCAGGCTGGCGCCGGTGTCGCCGCTAACCAGGCCGATGTAGTTGTATGTCGGGGTGAACCCGGCCGGCGCGGCGGTCGTGCCGTCATAAACCTTGGTCACGCCGCTATTGGCCAGTATCGCCGTCAGCATCGCGGGTGTAATGGATGCCGCTACGCTCACGCTGGTCGACACCAAGAGGTAATCGCTGACCTGCGAGCCGTTGCTGCCGACAATGCCGGTGATGCCAAGGCCCGATGCCGTGAGGTTGGTGGCACCGGCCACGTGCGCGCTGTTGTAGAGCTCGCCAGTGTCGACGAGGCTGGCGTTGGTGTCTCCGGAGGCCAGTCCGTTGAAGGTATACACCGGAGTGAAGCCGGTGGGCGCATGGGTGGTGCCGTCATAGGTCTTGGTCACGCCGCTATTGACCAGCGTCGCTATCAAAGGCGCAGGTGTGATGGTTCCGGCCACCGGGGCGATGGTGGGCAGTATCACGCTGTAGTCCGTGCTCTGGCTGCCGTTTGTGCTGCTGCCTATGTTCACCGCCAGGCTTCCGCTCGCGCTGATGCTGCTGGCGCTTGCGGCGTGACTGCTGTTGTAGGCCAGCGTCACGCCGGAGGTGTCGAGCGACAGGCTGTCACCACTGAGCGCCCCGCTGATGCTGCCGCCTACCAGGCTTGCCCCTGGCGCAAAAAGGGTGCCGTCGTAAACCTTGGTGGCCACGCCGCCAATGGTCGGGGCGGACACGGTCAGTGTTCTGGGTGTGATGCCCGCCATGCCGACACCGGTGCGGGCCGTGGTGCTCGACAGGGCGTAATCGCCGAGCACGGAATTGTCACTGCCGTTGCCGGTAACCGATACCAGCGACAGCCCACCTTGCGTGATGTCCGCTGCGGAGGCGACATGTGCCGAATTGAACACCGGCGTGGCCGAACTGCTCACCGAGGCGCTATCGCCGGAGATCAGTCCCGAGATGCTGTACGTCGGGGCGAACCCGGCGGGCGCCGTCGTCGTGCCGTCGTAGGTCTTGGTGACGTTGGTGGTGTTGGACAAGCCAATCGTCAGCTCGGCTGGCGTGATGGTTCCTGCCACTGAGGCAATGGTCGGAGGCAGCAGGCTGTAATCCGTGCTCTGGCTGCCGTTCGTGCTGCTGAGGATGCCCAGCGTCAGGCTGCCATTGGCATGGATGCTGTTGGCGCTCGCTACGTGACTGCTGTTGTAGGCCAACGTGATGCCGCTGTCATTGAGCGACAGGCTGTCGCCGCTGAGCGCGCCACTGATGCTGCCACCGATCAGGCTTGCGCCAGGCGCCGCCGTGGTGCCGTCGTAGACCTTGGTCAGCGTGCCGCTGATGGTCGGCGCCGTGACCGTCAATACCCATGGCGTAATGTTGGCCACGCCGACACCCGTGGAAGCCGTGGTGCTTGCCAGGGTGTAATCACTGAGCACGGAGTTATCGCTGCCGTTGCCGGTGACGGACGACAGCGACAGGCCACCCTGCGTGATCGTCGTGGCCGAGGCGACGTGCGCCGAATTGAATACCGCCGCCGCCGAACTGCTCACCGAGGCGCTGTCGCCGGCCAGCAGGCCAGTGATGGTGTACGTCGGCATGAAGCCAACCGGTGCCGCTGTCGTGCCGTCGTAGGTCTTGGTGGTGTTGGCGGCATTGGACAGCGACGCCGTCAGCGTCATGGGCGTGATAGATGCAGCGGCGCTCACGTTGCTGGACGCCAGGGCGTAGTCGCTGACCAGCGAGCCGTTGCTGCCGGCAATGCTGGCGATGCTCAGGCCCGATACCGTGACACTGGTGGCGCTGGCCACGTGTGCGCTGTTGTAAGCCACGCCGGTTTTAGCCAGCGTGACGGAATCGCCGGCGATCAGTCCACTGTAGCCATACGTCGGCGTGAAACCGGTCGGCGCATTGGTCGTGCCGTCATAGGTCTTGATCACGCCACTGTTGGTCAGCGTCGGCGTCAACGTCGCCGGATTGATGGTCAGGGTCGCGCTCGGCGTGCCAATGGTCAGGTCATAGTTGTACGAATAGGCGGACGCCAAGCTCTCGCTGTAGCTGCCGGCGTGCTGCGCCGCCGTCAGTCCGGGCGCCGTGATGTAGGAATAATTCGGCGATGCGAGCGAAGAGCTGACTGCCGCAGCAAACTGATTGGTTCCGTTATAGGTAACCGTCTGGTTGCTCGCATTGATCGTCAACGGGATCAGCAGGCTCTCGATCAGGGGCGTGGTGTAGCCAAGGTAGTTGCGCCATGTCAGACCCTGGCCACCTGTCGTGGCGATGCTCCAGCCTGAGAAGTTATTGGCCTGCTCCATCTGGGGCGTGGTCAGGCCCGATATCCCGCTAGCGCTGCCAGCGCCAGCGCCGACGCCGACGCTGGCGCCACCGGGCGCCGCGTTGTTCGTGGTATTCCAGTAGCTGGAGGTTACTGGGCCGCTCACGAGTTGCCCGATCAGGCCGCCGCGTATATCGCTCGAGTCGGGACTGGACACGGTTCCCGTGGCATAAGTGTCGGTAATCGCGCCGGTGCTGCCGGCGGCCGCGCTGTTGCCCACCAATCCGCCGAGAAAATTCTGGTTGTTGTTGCTTCGAGGACCGAACGATACGTTGCCTGTGGCGTAAGCATTCGTGATCGTGCCGTAGTTATTGCCTACGAGCCCACCGAGATTGTCATTGGCGGGGTTGCCACCACCATAGGAAGCGATCACCGCTCCCGTAGCGTAGGCATTGCTGATGGAGCCATAGTTGGTCCCCGCCAGCCCACCCAAGACCTCCAAGTTTGACAAACCGTGGACAGAACCTGTGGCGAATGCGTTGGCAATCGTGCCACCGGTCACCGTGCGGCCGCTCGCCGAATAGATTGGCGTGTCGCCAAACCCATTGCACGCGTTACATCCGACTAGCCCGCCAACCCAGTTGCGTACCCCTGAGCTTGACCCGCTGACCGATGCCGCCGAATAGTCGTTGACGACGGTGCCGTAGCTCGCCCCCACCAAGCCGCCGATGGCCGTCCCTGAGCCGCCGGCCGAAACGCTCCCCGACACCCCAACATTCCGGATCACTCCTGACGAAGCGCCGAACAGGCCGACGCCTGCAGCCGAACCCGTCGCGTTGTAGTTGATGTAGAGCCCGCTGATCGTATGGCCCAGGCCCTCGAACACTCCCGAGAACGCCGTACCGGCGTTGCCGCCGCCGATCGGCGTGAAACCCGCGCCACTGTTCCAACTGCTCGTCACGCTTGCGTTGATGTCGGCGCCCAGCGCGTAATGGCCGGAGAGGTTGTTCTTGATGCCTTGCAGCGTGGTCGTGCCGCCGTCCCCAGCGACGCCGAGCGTCGTGACGATCGTGTATGGGGTGCCGTTGATGGTCAGCGCCTGGCCCGCGCCGGTGAAATTCACGCGACCTGCGAACCCGCTGCCGCCCAGTCCCATGTTCAATGTACCGCCGGCCACCGCCGCGTCCGAGCCGTTGGTCGTCGCCGTATTGACGACAAGACCCGCCGTGCCGCTTGCCGTCATCGTCGCGTTAACGTTGACGTTGTTGGCCGCTGTCAGCGTCAGCGCGTTCGCGTTCCAGCTGACGTTGTCGTTGACGTTGACGTTGCCACTGCCACCTGTCGAACTCGCACTCGATTCGATCGTGACGGAGCCACTCGTCAGCGCCCCCGACAACGCCGCGCCCGTGATGTTGCCGCCGTTCGGCGCAATCGTGAAATCATGTGGGTCGATCAGCCATGTGCCCGTCAGGCCGAGTTGAGCGGCCGTGGTGATCTTTGCGGTATCTGCAACATTGACTTTCGCTGCGCTGGTTTCGATCTGGCCGCCATTTCCGCCATGGGGCGCACTGGCATCGAGCGTGCCGCCCACCGTGACCGCGCCGGCCTCCATGCCGCCCATCAGCATGATATGGCCGTTCTGGTTCTGTACGGTCTGCGCCTCGATGGTGCCGGTGTTGTTCACCGCACTGGCAAGCAGGCTGTCGCGCGCACCGGCCGTCATCCATACGTGGCCGCCGTTTGCTTCGATCAGCTGGCCATTCTGCGCAAGCGCGTCGAGCGTGCTCTTGTCTACCTGCACGCTCACCAGCTTGTTGCCGCCAAAGTTGAGCGTAACCGCACTGCCGCCCGCCAGCGCCACGCTGCCCAGCTGGGCATGGATCGCCCCCTGGTTGCCAACCTGGTTGCCCAACAGGGCTGCGTAACCGCCGCCGGTGACGTTGATGGTGCCCAGATTGATGACGCTGCCCTTGCCAGTGCCGCTGAAGGTCAGCGTGCTGCTGCCCAGCGCTTCGTCGCCGACATCCAGCGTGGAGGCGACCAGGCCGCCCACGTTCACCTGCGCACCCTTGCCGAACAGGATGCCGTTGGGGTTGATCAGGAACACCTGGCCGTTGGCGTTCAGGTGGCCAAGGATCTGGCTGCCACGGGTGTCGGCGATGCGGTTGACCGCAATGGCGCTGGCGCCCGGCTGCACGAAATCCACGGTGGACTGGCTGCCGATGTTGAAGGTTTGCCAGTTGAGCGAGAGGTTCTGGCTCTGCTGGGTGACCGTCAGCGTGTTGCCATGTTGCGAGAGCTGGCCGGCGCCGCTGGTGACCTGGCCGCCGGTAGGCAGTGCGTTGGCTGCGACGATGGAGGATGCAGTGGCGGCGGTTCTCTCCGCGACGACGCCGGTGGGTAACGCGGCCGCCCATGCCCATAGCGGCAAGCTCAGGGGGACACCGGCCAGCCACGCGGCACGCCGCATGCCGCCATCAGCGCTGCGACCACCTTTGGTACGGCCGCGTGCGAATTCGGACGCAACCTGAAACACGCCCAGCCTGCGGTTCCAGACCAACCGGAAGATATGGTTCACCAGATTTTCCCCTGTACGGCGCTCACGCTTGAGCACCAGACTTCATGTCATGCGGTAATGGCTCGACCGATATCACGCGCGATACGCACCGACGGTGCGCCCCCTTGGGCGGTGATATCCAAAAACTCAATACGGCTTTTGCGCCAACTTCCTCGTCTGGCACCTGCCATGGCGTGGTGTCGCAAGAGCATCAACGGCAACGGCTGCTGCTGAAAATGTCGACACGCCAGGACCATGTCAGGGCGGCCGCCATGCTGCCCATTTGTGACGTGGATCACAAGATGTCTTTGGTCATCTCCATGCCGGCCATGAGCCCACTTCATGCCGGGCGGCGTCGCAAAAGATTGCGCATCACTGGCAAGCCGCCATGACCGTCAAAGGTTGAGGCATCCGCCCAGCGGAGCGGCCAGAGGCCTTGTGAAACAGGACTCTCAGCCCACCCGTTGCCCCGGTTGCGGCCTGGAACTGCATGGCTGCTAGTACCATAGGCGCAGGTACACGGCCGACACCCCCTCGCCGTGCTTTCTTTCTGCATGAAGGCGATACCGCAAGGCGGCTCGTCGCCCTCGCACGTGCTTCTGCATCGGCAACCCGGCAGCAACGACCCACCTCATCATGGAACCTTATCGATTCGGCGATATCGCCGCCTTCGTGGCGGCTGTCCGCTCCGGCAGCTTCACTGCCGCCGCCACCGGGCTCGGGCTTACGCGCTCCGCCGTGGGCAAGAGCATCACGCGGCTGGAAAGCCAGCTCGGCGTGCGCCTGCTTCATCGCACCACGCGCAAACTGAGCCTTACCGACGAAGGCGCGGTCGTGTATGACCGCTGGCGACAGATCCTGGAAGAGCTGGAAGACGTGGATGCCACCATGGCGCTGCGCCGCAGCCACCCCACGGGCACGCTCAGGCTGATGGTGCCGCCATCGCTCGGGCGGCGCCATGTGCTGCCGGTGATCCATGACTACCTGAAGCAATGGCCGGAACTGCGTGCGGAGCTGTGGTTCACCGATCGCTTCGTGAGCCTGATCGATGAAGGCTTCGATATTGCCGTGCGCATCGGTGCACCCAAGGACGACTCGCTGATCCTGACGCGCACCGTGGCATGGCAGCAGTTCATCGTTTGCGCATCGCCCGAGTATCTCGCGCGGCGTGGTGCGCCACTGAAGCCGGACGACCTGGCCGATCACGACACCATCGTCTACATCAACGCGGAGCGGCCACGGCCGTGGCGCCTGCAGACGGAAGGCGGTGCTTATCTGTACGAAGGCCCCGGACGGATCAGCGTCGACAACTCCGAGGCGATACGCGAATCGGCACTCGCCGGATTCGGGCTTGCGCATCTTGCGGATTACGTGATCGGCGATGACCTGCGGGCGGGTCGGCTGGTGGAAGTGTTGCGCGCGTATCGCCCGCCGCCGGATCCCATTCGCCTCGTCTATCCCAGCAAGCGGCACCTCACGCCCCGCACCCGTGCATTCATTGATTTTCTGGTGGATCGCTGGGCCGCGGGCGCGCCATGGGAGTCGGCGGCCATGAACATTGGGGACTGACAGGACCCTATGACGGGCGCCACCAGTGATTTATCGAAGATGGCGATTCGATGACACTGGCGCCCCTCGCTGATCCCTGCACGTTCAAGCAATGACTGCTTCTGTGTTTACCGCGCGATCATCGCGCTGCACTGGCCTGATGCCAGCGTCGTGCACGCCGGGCATGCCCGCCATCGTTGGTGGCACGGCCCGGGCGCCCGGACACCCCGGCCATCCGGGCGCGCCCGCCGGCTGACGTCCCTCCCCCTTCCCCGAACAGACAGGTCACGCACCACGTGACGACACCTGCGTCGCACGGGCTTCTGCGCCCTGTGGCCGTGCCTGCCCATGCATCGATTTTCCCGGGAACGCGAGTTGTCCGGCGAACCGATGCACCCGCAACGCGCGGCGCGTGCCGTGCCTCCCCGTCGACATAAAAGAGAACCTAAGCCATGCCTATCCCATCCCGACTGATCGCCTTTGCCTGTGCCGCCGCCATGTTGCTGCTGACCGGTTGCCACGCCACCGTCGATGCGCGCTGGGCAAACTCCGACGATACGGTCGACCACTGGAAGAAGGCCATGCCGAGTCTGCCGGTGGAAGTGCGCGGCGCCTTGCCCGGCGCCACCAACCAGCAGATCGCGCAGGTCATTCCGAACGCGAAAACCATGGATGGCAGCGCTGGCACCCTTGTTTCGCCGCGACTGGTGGTGGAACTGGGCGAGCCCGCCAAGCCCCGTGATGATGCCTATTGCGCCAAGCCCGCCCCGGCCGTCGCAACGGGTGGCTCGCCGGCCCAGCAGACCATGACGTTGACGATTTGCGATGGTGCGCGACTGGTGGCCACGTCGAGCAAGCCACTCGATGTTGCCCATACGCCCGTGTCGGAACTTCCCAAGCGCCTGGATAGCCTGAAGAAGCTCGCGCTGATCGGCATTGCACACACACAGACCGAGGCATACCAGATCCAGGGCTGATCCGGCCCGGCCATCCCCGCGTCAGCGGCGGGGCCGCGCATGTGATGCCGCACGGACGCCGTGCGGCATCCGTCGCTTCTCGGCACCCGTGATGCCGTCTCTCCATTTCTTAGCAGCAAGGACACGATGAGCGCGGCAATCACGGTTCGCCCAGGCATGCGGCGACGCTCCCGCATGAGCCTTTTCCTGACGGGCGAACGGCAAGCCTGGATCTTCGTGTTCAAGTGCCTGCTGGCGTTCTACCTCACGGCCTGGCTGTCGATGCTGCTCCAGTTGCAGCAGCCCGCAACGGCCATGATCACCGTGGCCATCGTGATGCATCCGCAGCGCGGCATGGTGCTGGCCAAGAGCTTCTATCGCGCCATCGGCACCGTCACCGGCAGCCTGTTTGCGCTGCTGCTCATGGCGCTCTTTCCCCAGCAGAGTGAGTTGCTGGTGCTCAGCCTGTCGCTGTGGGTGGGGCTGTGCTCGGGTGGCGCCGTGTTCCATCGCAACTTCCGGGCCTATGGCTTTGTGCTGGCGGGTTATACCGCCGCGGTGGTGGTGCTGCCGGCCGCCAGCGATCCTCACCGCATCTTCGACACGGCGATGCTGCGCGTCAGCGAGGTGATGCTGGGCATCGTCGTCGCGGCACTGGTCAGCGATATGGTCTGGCCCGAGGGCCTGCGCGATGTCCTGCAGCGCACCGAGCGCGAGCACTATGAAGACTTCATGGCGTTGGCGCGCGAGAGCCTGCTCGGCAGCATCCCGCGGGCGCAGCTGGAGCAGGCGCACCTGCGCTGCGTCCGCGCCGCCGTACAGCTGGAAGATCTGCGTGCATCGGTAGTCTTCGAGGATCCACAGGCGCGCGCACGCAGTAGCCGCATGCGACTGTTGAATTTGCGCTACATGGCCGCGGCGACCAGCTTCCAATCCCTGCACCACCTGATCAACCGGCTGGAGCGCGGCCACCACGGCCGTACGGCGCAGGCGCTGATTCAGCTCTACGCCCCTGTTGGGGAGGCGCTTGCGCCCGCTGGATCGCTTGCGCCACGACCACTCGCCGCCCGGCTCGATGCCTGCGAAGAACGGCTTCAGGTACGGGCGGCGCAGTTGCGCGCCACCCTCCGGCAGGAGCCGGATCTGCTGCTGGAATTTGACAGCGGGGCCACCCTGCTGCGTCGTTTCGCCGGTGAGCTGTGCGATTTCGTGGCGCTCGAGGCCACACTGCGCGACACGCAAGGGCACCTGCCTGGCGCCTCGGAGCGCGTTGTGTTCAGGCGTTCCAATGACCGCGTTGCCGCGCTTATCGCTGCGGCGCGCACGTTCTTCACCATGCTTGGCCTTGGCGCGTTCTGGCTGATGACTGCCTGGCCTTCGGGCACCACGGCCATGCTGCTGGCCACCTTGTTCAGCGGACTGCTCGCGACCACCAGTGCGCCTGTCGCCGCCACCGCCAATACGCTGGCCGGCTTCGCGCTGGGCGCGCTCGCCTCGTATGTGTCGGCGTTCGTGTTGCTGCCCGGTGGCGATGGCTTCGTCATGCTGGTCCTGGGCACCCTGCCCTTGCTGATGATCGGCCCCTACCTGACCACCCGCAACGCCACCCTGCCGGGCGTGGGCACCGGCTACACGCTGGGCTTTGTGCTCATGCTTGCGCTGAAGAACCCGATGACGTACGAGTCGGAACGCTTCATCAACGAAGCGCTGGCTTCATTGTTTGGCCTGATGGTCACCGGCATGGCCTTCATGGTGATACCCGCCGTGGTCGGCACCCGCTGGTTGTGGCGGCGCCAGATGCAGCAATTGCGTCGCCAGGTGCAACGGGCGGCAACGGCGCCGATGCCCGGCCTGCTCTACGCGTTCGAAAGCGGCCACCGCGATCTTTTTCACCAGATCGTGCAGCACACCCGGCATGGCAGTGCGTCGTCGCGAAGCCTGATGGCATGGGGATTGGCGATACACGAGTGCGGCCGCGCCCTGCTCGAACTCCGGCAGGACATGGAAAGCGCGGCGCTGCCGCCAGACGTGCGCGCCTTGGCACAGCAAGCCGTGCAGGCGCTGGCACAGCTCTATGATGAGCCGGACAAGGCCCGGTGGACGCAAGCCGATCGCGCGGTGGAGTGCGCCATCGTGCGAGTGTGCCACAGCCTGCCGAGGGCGCGCGCCAGCTGCCAGCCTGTCCTGTCCCATCTGCTGCAGTTGCGCAACGCCCTGCGCGACGACGAATCCGCACTGGCGCCGTACATCGTCGGACATGCCGACAACCGGCGCGCCTAGTGTTTCGTTGCGCGCGTGGTCGCCCTCCCCTAAGAGCCGCAAACAAAACGTAGTGACATCTCCCATCCGTCATTCCGGCGAAGGCCGGAATCCAGTGGCGAAGACATGGCGTGGTTGCGATAGCCGGCCATGTTTTTTGGGGCGCCTTGCGAAAACCTACGACAGAGGCCACTGGATTCCGGCCCACGACGCGAAGCTAGTCCCTGTGGGGCGCCGGAATGATGAAACTGGGGTCCCGCGGGGTTTTGTTGGCAGCTCCAAGGCCCTTGCCGACGCCCCGCCTTCACCAGGCGTCGCGAGCACCGCTCACACCGGCAGCATGGTGGTCTTCTTGACCGTGCGCAGTGCCAGCGTGGATTGCACACGGACCACGCCGGGGAGCTGGGTCAGGATCTCCGTGTGGATGCGTTCGAAATCCGCGGAGTCCGCATACGCCACGCGCACCATGTAATCGGCAGCGCCGGCCAGCAGGCAGCACTCGGTGACTTCCGGGTGGTCCTGGATGGCGGCTTCGAATGAGTCGAGCGCCGTGCGCCCCTGCTGGTCCAGTGTGATCAGCACGAAGGCCGTGCCCGGCAGCCCCGCGGCCTTTTCGTCCACCAGCATGACGTAGCGGGAAATGAGTCCGCGCTCCTCCAGCAATTTCACGCGGCGCAGGCATGCCGAGGGGGACAAATTGATCTGTTGGGCGAGCTCCAGGTTGGTCAGTCGACCGTCCTGCTGAAGCAGCCGGAGGATCGCCCGATCCCGGTCGTCAAGGGCGAATTCTGATTGCAGCATAAGATTTCATGAAATATCCAAAAAGTCGCCAACTATTCTACAGCGAACCCATTCGCCATGAATAATCCGCACTTTATTGCTTGATATCTCAATCATACTGCTGCACCGGCGCCCACCCCGGTGGGTCCGCAACCTTTCCTACCCAGCTAGAGAGCATTCAAGCCATGCGCATCGGTGTGCCGAAAGAAATCAAGAACCACGAATACCGCGTGGGCCTTATCCCGTCGTCCGTGCAGGAGCTCGTGCACAACGGTCACCAGGTGATGGTGCAGGCGGGCGCTGGCCTGGGTGCCGGCATCACCGACGCCGACTATGTCGCGGCGGGCGCCTCCATCATCGAGAGCGCGGACCAGATCTTTGCCGACGCCGACATGATCGTGAAGGTGAAGGAGCCGCTGGCCGTCGAGCGCAAGAAGCTCCGCAAGGGCCAGATCCTGTTCACCTACCTGCATCTCGCTCCGGATGCCGAGCAGACCAAGGACCTAATCGATTCGGGCGCCATCTGCATCGCCTACGAAACCGTGACCTCGCCCAACGGCTCGCTGCCGCTGCTGACGCCGATGTCCGAAGTGGCCGGCCGCCTCGCTCCGCAGGTCGGCGCGCATTCGCTGGAGAAGGCCCAGGGTGGTCGCGGCGTGCTGCTCGGCGGCGTGCCGGGCGTGCCGGCGGCTGAAGTGGTGATCCTGGGTGGCGGCGTGTCCGGCACCCATGCGGCCACGATTGCTGTGGGCATGGGCGCCAAGGTGACCGTGGTCGATCGTTCGGCCGATGCCCTCAAGCGTCTGGCTGCCCAGTTCGGCACCGCCATCTCCACCGTGTTCTCCACCCGCGCAGCCATCGAAGAGCTGGTGCGTCGCGCCGACCTGCTGATCGGCACGGTGCTGGTGCCGGGTGCCGCCGCGCCGAAGCTGGTGACGCATGACATGGTGCGCACCATGAAGCCGGGTTCGGTGATCGTGGACGTCGCCATCGACCAGGGCGGCTGCGTGGAAACCTCGCACGCCACCACCCACTCCGACCCGACCTACGTGGTCGACGGCGTGGTGCACTACTGCGTCGCCAACATGCCGGGCGCCGTGGCCCGCACCTCCACCTTCGCGCTGAACAGCGTGACCCTGCCCTTCACCCTTGCACTGGCCAACCAGGGCTGGAAGAAGGCGCTGGCAAACGACGTGCACCTGCGCAACGGCCTGAACGTGAGCGAAGGCCAGGTGACCTGTGAGCCGGTGGCCCTGGCCCACAACCTGCCGTACGTGAAGGCGGAAACCGCGATCGGCCTGTAAGTCATCGCGCTGCGTTGCCTTCCTTCGCATGACGAGGGAAGCGCAACGGCGTCATTTGGCGGGCACCTTCGGGTGCCCGCTTTTTTTGTGCCCGACGCCAGCAAGCGCGACGCGGCGAGCGACACGAAATGACGGGTGCCATCCCCCGGTGCTGCTTACCATGACGTGCAGGCTCAGCGAGTGTGGACATCATGGCGATCTACGATCTGGAACCTCTGCTGGCCCCGATCTCCGATGACGCGCCCTCGGGTGAGAACCTGGAATATGACGCCGATTTCCTCGCCCTGGAGCGGGCGGCGGCAACCAAGGCGGAGCGCGTCGTCGGCGACAGCGTCAAGCAGGCGGAAGAGCCCGACTGGGTCCGCGTGGCGGAGCGCTCGCAGGCCCTGCTCGCACGATCCAAGGACCTGCGCCTTGCTACGCACCTGACCGCCGCATGGACGCGCACGGCAGGCATCCCCGGCTGGACCGCAGGCCTCGCCCTGATCCGCGGGCTGCTCGAACAGCACTGGAGCACCGTCCATCCACAACTGGACGCCGAGGACAACGACGACCCGACCTACCGGGTCAACTCCGTGGCGCCCATCAGCGATCCCGTGGGTCTGCTTGGCCATGTTCGCACCACGCCCTTCGTGCAGTCGCCGCGACTGGGCCGCTTCAGCCTGCGCGATCTGCGCATCGCCAACGGCAGCCTGAAGACCGCCGACGCCCAGTCGGTGGATGGCGGCGAGCTGCCAACACAGACCGAGATCGAAGCCTGCTGCATGGATTGCCCGTATGAGCAGCTGGCCGAAACCACGGCGGCTGCAGCGGAGGCCCTGGAGCATGCCAAGGCGATCGATGCCATCTTCATGGACCGCGTAGGCACGGCCGGCCCGGAACTGAAGCCGTTGCTCAGCGACGCCCATGAGCTGAAAAGTTTTCTTGAAAGCCAGCGCAGCCTGCGCGCGCCGCAAGCATCGACGGATGACATGGCCGCGAATGAAGCGGCTGCGCAGGATGCGGGCACGGTCAGCGCGGGCGCGGTGCAGGCACAGGGCATCCAGGGCCCGCAGGATGTGTTGCGCTGCCTGGACGATCTTTGCGACTACTACGCACGCAAGGAGCCCTCCAGCCCGGTGCCGCTGCTCCTGCGTCGCGCCCAGCGCCTGGTGGGCAAGAACTTCCTCGACCTGCTGAAAGACCTCGCACCCGGCGGGCTCGGCGAACTGCAGGTCGTCTCCGGACAAGGCGACGACGAATAGCCGTCACGCTGCGATCGGCGCACGCGCCGGCTCAATAGAAGCCCGTGCACGCATTGGCCGCACTGCGCAGCACCAGTTGCCGCACGGCCGGATTCCACTGCAGCGACAACCCGCCCGGCAGGCCGGCGGTGATGGCGGCATCCGCCGGTTGCGCGATGGGGCTAATCCCGGCCTGGCTGCCATCGGCGTAGGTCACCTGGGCGGACAGCGTGTAGCCAACGGGCGTTGGGCAGGCATCGGGTTCCACCTGCGCGACCTGTGTCGCGCCATAGGCCGTCAGCGCCGGCAGACTCCCGGTTTTTGCAGGCTCTCCGCCGGGCTGCGGGGAGCAGCGGGCATCCAGCGTGTAGGTCACGGCAAACCGTGGCGCGGGCGCGATCTGCAGCACACCCAGCGCCTCGGGCTGTGCTACGCAGCCCACCAGGAATGCCTTGCGCTGGCTTTTGACATGCAGCACATAGCTGCCCGGCGTGAGGCCGCTTCCAGCGGGTAGCGTCAGCTCGATGCGGCCCGGCTGGGCGTTGGTGACGGTGGGCTGTACGGCGGAAGGTGTGCCTTTTTCATCGGTGGCGGATACCTGCGGATCAGCGCATTGCGCATCGGCAAGGTTCCTGCCTGCCAGGACTAGGTGCTTATCCCCTTCCCCGCTACGCACCGCGAAGATCGCGCGTCGGTCCGGCGTCTCCACGGACTCGACCACCGGCGGCGGCGCGGACGGCGCATCCCGCGCATCCGCCAGTCGATCGACGGTCAACGCCAGTGCCTGGGCCATGACGGCTGCGTCGCCATCAAGGCAATGCGTGCAGCTATCCATGAGGGCTGCCGTGCGCATGGCCGCGGCATGTGCGCGCATGGCTTGTGCGCGACGCGCGTCGCCCATCAGGTCCACCGGCTGCGCGGCATCCGTGCCCAGGCTTTTTTTCAGGGCTTCCTGCCATTGCGCCAGGCGCTGCGACACCGTCTTGAGTGGCTCATCGGGATGCAGCTGGATGCGCGTATCCAGCTTCTGCTGCGCATCCTTCAACTCGGCGATGACTGCACTGCCCGTCAGTCGCGGTCCGGTCTGGGCCGTGGCGGTCGTGATGACCGCCAGCGCGAACAGTGCCAGACAGAAGCTCAGGCTGCGCATGGGTGCTCAATCACTCTGGCAATCGGCGCTGTCCTGCGGATCGCAGGCCTGCTGGTCGGGCGGCAGGCGGATACCGGAAGGCACGATGCCGTAGGCGCGATAGCTGGCTGTGATGATGCTGGCGTCGATATACGAATCCAGGTGGTTGTTGCCGTTCTGCGCGTGGCCGCTCGACATGGTGATGGGCACGTTGATCGACAGCAGGCCAAAGTCGGGCAAGGCATTGCCCTCGCGATCCAGTGCATAGAAATACGCGGGTGGAAGGCCGATGGATTCGACCAGATACGGCAAGGTGCCAAATTCATAGATGGGTGCCGTCGCCAGGCCGATATGGCCACTGGCGGCAAACGTGCCCTGGCTGTCGTAGAGCGGTGTGGTGCCGGCCTGCAGCAGGTCGCCATGCAGCACCGACAGATAGAGCGGCGACGTGCCCGCGTTCACGGTGTAGCTGCTGCCGCCCACGGAGGCGAGGGTCAGCGTCGGGCCGTTGGTGAGGCTGAACCCTGCGAGTGAGGCAAAGCCACCCAGCGTGCCGATGTGGTTGGCGATGGGCTGGTCTTGCGTGCCCAGCGATGTCGTGCCGCCCGCGTTGCCACTCAATGCCGTGGCGATCAGGCTGCCGGAGGTATTTTCGCTGATCGCCCCCGCCGCATTGAGCGCCACGTGCTGGCCGCTCAGCGTGCCGGCAATGTCCAGATCGCCGCTCTGCGTGGTGAGCGATACATCGCCGCTGCTGAGCAGCGGACCGGCCACGATCAACCCACCCGCATTGGTCAGGCTGAAACCGTTGGCGCTGAAACTGCCCACGTTGCGCACCTGGTTGGACTGGCCCAGGCTGGTTGCCCCCGCCGAACTGCCATCCAGCAGGGCCGCATTCAACAGGCCCGCACTCTGGTTGATGGCGCCGTGGCTGCTGAGCAGGTTCAGGCTGTTTGCTGCCGTGATGGTGTTGCCGAGGTTGAGGCCGGTGCTTCCCGATAGCGTGACGTTCGCGCCGCTCAGGTCGGCGGCCGTGCTCAGCGCGCCGCCGCCGGAGGTCAGCAGCAGATCCGCGCTGCCCGTTGTGATCGCGGTGCCCGGCAGGGTCAATGTTCCGCCAAGGGAAATCAGGCTGACGGCGCCGTTCGGGCCATTGGACAGCGAGGCGATGCCCAGGTCGTCGGCGTTGGTGATCGCGATGCCCGTGCCGATGGCCGTCACCGGTCCATCCAGGCGGTTGCCGGTGTTGGTCAGCGCGATGCTGCCGGTGCCGGCGTTGAAATAACTGCTGCCTCTGACGTGGAGCGGAGCGGTCTGCCCTATCGCCGGATCGTTGCTGATGATGCTCAGGCTGCCGTTGATCTGACTCGCCCCCAGCGTCAGCGGGCCGCTGTTGACGATCTGCGTGTTGCCCCCGGTCAGGCTGAGCACGCTACCAAGATGGTTCGCGGTATTCGTCAGCGTGATGGCGTTGCCACCTGCATTCAACGTGGCCGCACCCTGCACCTGCAGGGCGCCGCTCTGCGCGATGGCGGCGCCATTGGTGAGGCTGAAGTTGCCGCCGCTGCTGTAGCCGCCCAGAAGGCCAATCTGGTTGGCCTGGGTCAGCAGGGTGTCGCCCGAGGAGCCTCCCGTCAAAGTGCCTGCCGTCAGCGTGCCGGCGGTCTGGTTGACGTTGCCGGCGCCTGTATTCAGGGTCACGGCCTGGCCACTGACGGAGCCAGCCAGCGTGAGGTTGCCGCTGGTACCCAACGTCATGTTGCCGCCACTGGTCAACGGGCCGGATACCGTCAACGCACTCGCATCGCCGAGGCTGAAATCACCGCCACTGCTGTAGCTGCCGACGTTGCCGATCGTGTTCACACCCAGCGTCAGCGAGGTGGCGCCGGAGGAATGGCCGCTCAGCGTGTTCGCCGTAAGCGTGCCGCCGGTTTGGTTCACCGCCCCGTTGGCCGCGATGAGCGACACGTCCGTGCCACTCATCGCGCCCAGCAGTGTCAGGTCGCCACTGTGGGTGGTCAACGCCACGCTGCCGGTGCTGGTCAACGGTCCGGCGACAGTCAGCGCGCCGGCATTGGTCAGGCTGAAGCCGTTGGCGGCGAAGCTGCCGAGCTGCGTGATCTGGTTGGCCTGGGTCAGTGCCGTGGTGCCCTGCGAGCTGCCTGTCAGCAGCGGGGCTTTCAGCGAGCCAGCTGTCTGGGTGATCGCGCCGTTGCTGCTGGCGAGATTGAGTGACTGGCTGGCCGAGACATCGTGTGCCAGCGTCATGCCCTGGCTACCCGACAGCGAGACATGGGCACCATTCAGTGCGCTTGCGGTGGCGAGCACGCCGCCAAGCGAACTAAGGGTCAGATCCGCCGCGCCGGTGTCGATCGCCTGGTTCGGCAGGTAAAGCGTGCGGCCCGCGATCAGGCGAATGGCGCCGTTCGTGCCATCGCTCAGTGCTCCCATGTGCAGATCGCCGCTGCTGCCGATGGCGATGCCCGTGCCCGTGGCGTTGACGGTCGACCCGAAGGCATTGCCCGGGGACATCAGCGCGATCGCGCCGCTGCCGGCGTTGAAAGTGCTGGTGCCCATCACGCCCAGTGCGCCTGTCTGGGTGATGGCGGCATTGGCCGCGCTCGCACTGAGGTTGCCCGACACCGTGCTGGCGCCCAGATCCAGCGCAACAGCATTGTTGATCTGCACATTCCCGCCGGTCAGGCTCACCGCACCCAGCAGGCGGTTGCCACTGCCCAAAGTAATGGCGCCGGCACCCGCGTTGAATGTGCTCTGCCCCGAAACGCTCAGCGCACCGGCCGTCTGCGTGATCGCCGCGTTGCTGGTCGTGGTTGCGGTCAGGTTTCCTGAAATGCTGCTGGTGTCCAGCGTCAGGACGCCAGCGTTGTTGATCAGCGTGTTTCCGCCGGTGAGGCTTACCGCACCGCCCAGCGTGTTATTGTTGCCGAGCGTAATGGCGTTGGTGCCCGCGTTGAGTGTGGTCTTGCCCTGCACCGCCAGCAGGCCCGACT
Organism: Dyella japonica A8; assembly: GCF_000725385.1. Taxonomy (NCBI): domain Bacteria; kingdom Pseudomonadati; phylum Pseudomonadota; class Gammaproteobacteria; order Lysobacterales; family Rhodanobacteraceae; genus Dyella; species Dyella japonica. The sequence goes on from NZ_CP008884.1 coordinate 3,190,454, forward strand.
GAGCGATCGCCGCGCCGTTGGCCAGGTTGAAATCACCGCCGCTAGAGTAGTTCCCGAGGCTGGTGATCCTGTTGGCAGCCTGGTCCAGCGTCGTACTGCCGGTGGATGCGCCGCTGAGCGTGCCGGTGACGATGCTGCCACCGGCACCTTCGGTCACGGCGCCGTTGACGTTCAAGGTGACCGCACTGCTGCTCAATGGCCCGGTAATGGCCAGTGCCGTGCCATCGGCCAGGCTGAAGCCGTTCGCCGAGAAACCGCCAAGCTGCGCAATGGCGTTGTTGGCCTGGGTGAGCGCGGTGCTGCCGCCCGAGCTGCCGCCGAGGCTCGCCGTGGCGATGCTTCCCGATGTCCCCTCGCTGATATTGCCTGCGGCATCAAGCGTGACCGTGCTGCCGGTGACTGCACCATTCAGCGCGAGGTCGCCGCTCTGCACGCTCAGCGCCACGCTGCTTCCGCCACTCAAGGTGCCGGCAACATTCAACGGGCCGGCATTGTTCAACGCGAAGCCGTTGGCGATGAAGCCATTGAGCTGCGTGATCTGGTTGGCCTGTGCCAGCGACGTCGCACTGGTTGACTTGCCCGTCAACGTCGCTGCGGTCAACACACCCGCCGACTGGGTGATGGCCGCGCCGTACAGCCCCAGGGCGCCGGTGGCGTTGACGTTGGCATTCAGGCCAAGTTGATTGCCGGCAGTCAGCGTGACGTTGGCGCCGGTCACCGCGCCGGCCACCGTGAGATCGCTTCCGCCCGTCGTGGTCAAGGCGATATTGCCACCGGTGCCCGTCAGCGTCCCGGAGACGGTCAGCGGGTTGGCATCGGCCAGACTGAAGCCGTTGCTCGCGTAGTTGCCCAGGGTGTTGATCGCGTTGGTGGGCTGGTTCAGCGATGTCGCGCCTGCGGACTGGCCGCTCAGCGTGTTCGCCACCAGCGTGCCCGCGGTCTGTGTGATCGCGCCGTTGCTGCTGGTCAGCGTCAGGTTGCGTGCCGCCGTGATGTTGTTGGCGAGCGTGACGCCCTGGCTGCCCGACAGCGAGACGTTGTTGCCAGCCAGGTTTGCCGTCGTTGTCAGCGGGCCGCCAGCGGAAACCAGCGTCAGGTCCGACGTGCCGGTGTTGATCGGTGTGGATGGCAGGGACAAGGTGCCGCCGGACATCAGGTTGACCGCGCCATTCGCACCATCGGTCAAGGTGCCCATGATCAGGTTGCTCTGACTGGCCAGGGTGATGCCGGTGCCGATCGCGTTGACCTGCGTGCCGAAGCTGTTGGCCCACTGCCCCGATCCATTCGCATAGGCCAGCGTGATCGGCGCAGCGCCTGCATTGAACGTACTCGCGCCCGACACGGTGAGCGCACCGACCTGTGTGATCGCCGCGTTGGCGGTTGTCGCGGTCAGATTGCCCAGCACGTTGCTGGTGTTGAAGCTCAAGCCACGATCGTTGTTGATCTGTGTACTGCCACCGGTGATGCCCACGGCGCCGTGCAGGTCGTTGTTGAGACCCAGCGTGATCGTGTTGTTGCCGGCATTGAGCGCGGTATTGCCCTGCACCACAAGGGCACCTGTTTGCCCGATGGCCTGCGCGTTGGTGAGACTGAAGTCGCTGCCGCTGGTGTAGCCGCTGATGGTGCCGACCTTGTTGTTGCCTTGGGTCAGCCATGTCGCACCGGCGGATTGGCCGGTCAGCGCGCCCGCGTTGAGTGCACCGCCCGTTTGTGCGACGGCGCCATTCGTGCTGACCAGGCTCAAGGTATTGGTCGCATTGACGTTGTGGGCCAGGCTGATGCCGAGGTAGCCAGACAGCAAGACGTTGGCGCCGGACAGGTCCACTAAGGGAGCCAGCACGGCGTACGAACTCAACGCCAGATCCGCGGTGCCGGTGTTGATCGGGGCGCCTGGCAGGCTCAGCGCGCCATGGAGCGAGACAAGACTGACCGGGTTGTTCAGGCCAGGGCTCAGGCTGGTGATGTCCAGGTTGCCGCTGTTGGTGATGGCGATGCCGCTGCCGGTCGCACTCACGCCTTGCTGCAGTTGATTGCCGTTGGTGAGGACAATGGCGTTGCTGCCCGCATTCAGCGCGGTGGCTCCGGCGACGGTCAGCGTGCTGCCCGTGCCCTGCGCAATGGCTGCACCATTGGTCAGGGTGAAGCCGCCGCCACTGTTGTAGTTGCCAAGACTGCCGATCTGGTTGCCGGATTGGGCCAGCGTGGTATCGCCAGACGAGCCGCCCGTCAGCACGCTGGTGGAAAGCGTGCCACCCACTCCTTCACTGATGGCGCCGCCAGCATTCAACGCAACGCTGGCGCCACTCACTGCGTTGTTGATGACCAGGTTGCCGCTCTGGGTCGTCAGCGCCACGCTGGCACCGCCTGTCAGTGCGCCGGTGACCTGCAGCCCGCTCGCGTTGACCAGGCTGAAGCCGTTGCTTGTATAGGTGCCCAGCGCACCGATGACGTTGGTGGGCTGCGTCAACGACGTAGCGCCCGTTGACTGGCCGGTCAACGTGGCGGCCTTCAGTGTGCCCGCCGACTGGGTGACGGCGGCGCCGTACAGTCCCAGGGTGCCGGTTGCCGTGACGTTGGCACCCAGGCCAATCGTGTTGCCGCCCGTCAGGCTGACATTGGCACCGCTCACCGGGCCACTCACGGACAGGTTGCCGCCCGTGCTCACCGCCAGGTTGCCACCCGTGCTGTAGTTGCCCAGCGCGCTGATCGCATTGCCGGTCTGGGTCAGCGTGGTGGGGCCGGAAGAGCCGCCGCTCAGCGTGCCCGCCGTGAGCGTGCCACCGGCCTGGGTGACGGCGCCCGCATTCGCGTTCAAGCTCACGTTGGCGCCACTCACCGCCCCGTTCAAGGTCAGGTCGCCGCTGGTGGTGGTCAGCGTCACGGCGCTGGTGCCGGACAATGTGTTCGTGACGCTCAGTGCCTGGGCATTCTTCAGGTTGAACCCGTTGGCGGAAAAGCCGTTGAGTTGCGCAACCTTGTTGTTGGCCTGATCCAGCGTTGTGCTGCCACCCGAGCTGCCGGTGAGGCCGCTCGCGGTCAGGCTGCCGTTGATGCCTTCGCTGATGGCGCCCGTGACATTCAACGCGACGTTGCCGCCACTCACCGCGCCATTCAGGGCCAGGTTGCCGGTGTCGCTCAGAGCAAGATCACCGCCGCTGTTGTAGTTGCCCAGGGCGCTGATTGCATTGCCGGCCTGCGTCAGCGTGGTGGCGCCGGACGAGCTGCCGCTCAACGTGGTCGCGGTGAGCGCGCCCCCGGTCTGACTGATCGCGCCACCGAGCGCAGTCAGCGTGACGTTGTTGCCGCTCACCGCGCCATTCAGTGTCAGGGCGCCACTGGTGGCCAGGGCCAGGTCACCGCCACTGGCGTAGTTGCCCAGAGTGCTGATCGTATTGCCGGCCTGGGTCAGTGTGGTGCCAGCAGAAGAGCCGCCGCTCAGCGTGCCCGCCGAGAGCGTGCCGCCCGTCTGGTTGACGGCGCCCGCACTCGCATTCAACGCCACGTTGGTGCCACTCACCGCCCCGTTCAAGGTCAGGTCGCCGCTGGTGGTGGTCAGCGTCACGGCGCTGCCGCCAGACAATGTGTTGGTGACGTTCAGCGCCTGCGCATTCTTCAGGCTGAAGCCGCTGGCGGAAAAGCCGTTGAGCTGCGCAATTCGGTTGTTGGCCTGATCCAGTGCCGTGCTGCCGCCCGTACTGCCGGTGAGGCCGCTCGCCGTCAGGCTGCCGTTGACGCCTTCGCTGATGGCGCCCGTGACATTCAACGTCACGTTGTTGCCAATCACCGCGCCATTCAGAGCCAGGTTGCCGATGCTGCTCAGCGCAAGATCACCGGCGCTGACGTAGTTGCCCAGGGCGCCGATCGCATTGCCGGCCTGCGTCAGCGTGGTGGCACCGGACGAGCTGCCGTTCAACGTGGCCGCGGTGAGCGCGCCTCCGGTCTGACTGATCGCGCCACCGAGCGCAGTCAGCGTGACGTTGTTGCCGCTCACTGGGCCCGTCAGTGTCAGGGCGCCACTGGTGGTCAGGGCCAGGTCACCGCCGCTGGTGTAATTGCCCAGGGCGTTGATCGCATTGCCGGTCTGCACCAGCGAGGTAGCGCCGGAGGAGCCGCCACTCAAACTGGCTGCGCTAAGCGCGCCTCCGGTCTGATTGATCGAGCCACCGAGTGCATTCAGCGTGACGTTATGGCCACTTACCGCACCATTCAACGTCAGGCCGGCGCTGGTAGCCAAAGACAGATCGCCGCCACTGGCGTAGTTGCCCAGCGTGCTGATCGCATTGCCGGCCTGGGTCAGCGTGGTGGTTCCGGCCGAGCTGCCAGTCAACGTGGCGGCGCTGAGCGAGCCGGCGGTCTGGGTGATGACGCCTTGCGAGGTCAGCGTCGTGGGGCTTGCGCCTGAATTGATCGTCGCGCCAAGTGTCAGTGCGTTGCCGGTGAGCGACACGCCACTGCCCGCCAATCCGGTGGTGGACATGCTTCCACTCACATTGACGGCCTGGTCGCTGGTGATCGCCACGCTTCCCGCGGTGCCGCCCGTGGCAGCATTGGCGGACATCGCGTTGGTGCTCACAACGCCACCACCATTGCCAATCAGCTGCACCGTGCCGCCCGCGCCGCTGTTGATGGTGCTGATGCCATCCGCCTTGATCACGCCGCTGTTGTTCACCATCTGGGTGAACAGGCCTGGCGTGGCGGATGCCTGCAGTACCACCATGCCTCCGCTCGACTGCAGCAGACCAGCGTTGTCCACCGCCGTGCCCGAACCCGACGCGAGTGCACCGGTCACCGTGACATTGATCAAGTTGTTGCCGTCGAAATCGAGGGTGGCGTGATCAGCGCCATCCAGGAAGATGTGGCCGGCGTCGGCCAGGATATAGCCGCTATTGCTCACGCTGCCGCCGACGAGCACGACACCGCCGCCACTGGCCGCGCTGATCGTGCCCTGATTGACGATGCTGCCCGTCGCGGTGCCTTTGTCCAGGTGGAACGTTTGCGCGCCGCCGGCCAGCGTCGCAGGATTCATGTCCAGCGTACTGGCCAGCAGGCCACCGACATTCACACTGGCCGAACTGCCGAACACGATGCCGGCCGGGTTGATCAGGAAGACCTGGCCATTGGCGTTGAGGCCGCCGAAGATCTGGCTGGCCGTCGGAGAGCCCGAGCCAATGCCTATGCGGTTGAGCGCAATCGCGTTCGCACCGGGTTGAGCGAAAACGACGTTGGCGTTGGAAGCAATATCGAAGCTGGTCCAGTTCATGGCGAGCTGGGCCGACGTCTGGGTCACCGTCAGTGTCGTGCCCGTGGTGTTTACCGTTGCCGTGCCGCTGACGATGCTGTTGCCCGTCGGCAGGGTGCCGGCGGCAGGCCCTGCGGCCACGGCTTCGCCACACGGCAGCAGCGAACCCGCCACCATGCCGAGCAACGACAGGCTGACCGGCAGCGCCTTGCGCTTCAGGCGTGGCAACAAGGAGGATGCGGGGTGACGCGTGCGGTCATGGGTACGGTTCATGGTCGTCTCCCCTCAGAACGTCATGCCAAAACGCACATACACGTGGTAACCCTTGCCATCGGACGCCTGCAACGAGCTGAGCGCCTTGGCGGCATCCACATGCATTTCAAAGTGATGGAAGCGCGGCAGGCGAAACAGGAAGCCCGCACCGATATCGCTGACTTCCTGCGCTGTTACGCCATTGAGCCTGTTGCCACCCACGGACCAGCCCCTGGCATAATCGACGAAGGCCTCCAGCTCCAGCAGTTCGCGCCACGGCCGGGCGTAGAACGGCGACACCTTGTCGGCGAAGCCGGGCGCGTCGACGTGGTACTCCACCGAGGTGTAATAGCCGCGATCGCTCAGCACATCGGCAATCGGGTAGGCGCGCACGTTGTCCGGGCCGCCGATCACGAACTGTTCCATCGGCGTCAGCGCATCGTTGGTGTACTGGCCGGCGACCTTGAAATACAGGCGCTGCGTGCGGGTCAGGAATTGCAGGCGGGTATAGGCCAGCTTGCCGACCAGGAAGCTGCTGTCGTGCCCAGGGCTGACCAGGTCCACCTGTGACGGCGAACGGTCGCTGATCGACTGGCGCACGCTGGCCTGCAGCAGGTCGATACCATGCCAGCGCGTGTCGGTATGGTTCATCGAGAAGCCGAGCTCGGCCACGTCGAAGCGCTCGTCCGACATCAGTATCACGCTGCTGTTGAGCTTGGATTCCTCGCGGATCAGGCGAAACGTGCCCAGCGCTTGCAGGTTGGTATCGTTGACAAACTTCCAGTCGGCGCCGCCATACCACGTGGACGTGGGGCCATGTACGCGCAACGAAGCGAACACGCCATTGTCCACCTGCAGCTGGCTGCGCGTGGCGCCCACCACCACGGCCAGGCCGGGTACTGCGACGATGGGCGCGCGATAGCTCAGCGCGCCGAACAGGCTTTGCGCCGGCGCGAACGCATAGTCGAGGTTGGCATTGAAGACGTCGCCATAGCCCAGCGGATTGTTCCACGCCACGCCCAGCTGCGCGCGATAGCGGCCGGTCACGTCGGTGCCGTAGTTGTTGGCGCCCACGGTGATCGCATAGGGGCGACGCTCTTCCTGCGTCACCATGACCAGGTCCGTCTCGCCGGTATGCTCGCCCGGCTGGAAAGTGGACGTGATCGCCACACCAGGCAGGTCGCGCGCATACAGCAGCGCGGTATCCACCTCGTCCTTCTGCAGCGGCTGGCCTTTGAGGCGTTCGGCCGGCGCGGCAATGATGTCCGTGCCGTAGCGCTTGGCGCCTTTCACCACGACCTTGCCGATGGTGCCCTCCAGCACCTGGATCTCGACGACCTGGTCAGCGCCGACGGACTGCGCCGGCACGAAGGCCTGCGCCACGATGAAGCCGCTGGAGCGGTAACGCTTGGTAATGGCGTCGGCCACCTTCTCCAGCTGCGCAATGCTAAGCACCGCGTGGTCGTTCGTGCCGGCCAGCTGCCTGTACTGCTCATCGGCCAACGCCTGCATGCTCTCGGGCGTGATGTGTGCCGAGGCATGCTCGCCCACGCCCTTCACGCGGAAGCCGCGCACCGACATCGTTCCGGCACCCGCCTGCTCGCGGTCTTTGACCGGTGGCACGGCGTGTTCGCTGCTGCCTGGCGTCGGCGCTGCCGTCGTGGCTTCCATGTCCTGCGCATACGTTCGCCCGCTACCCATGGCCAAGGCCAGGGCAGCCGCAAGGCCTGCCATTCGCACGTTCGATTCCCCTCGAAAAAGACGCCTCGATCCCCCGATCGACGCCGCGATGACCGGCTCCCCCGGCCCATCGAATGCCGAACGATACATCATGCCGAGGCGGCCGAACCTGGTCATGCGGCCAGCAGCCAATAGGCCAGCAGGAGGCACAGCACACCACAGGTCGCCCAGGCCCAGGTGCGTCCACTCATCAACCAGGGACGCGGGGGAAACATCGACGGCAACACATCCGCCTGCCCGGCGCCGCCGTAAGGCGAAGGCGGATCTTGCGGCTCCGGTACACGCATCGTGGTGCGGCGCGTGATGACACCATCGCCCCCATGCAGCGTACCCAGCAGCCGGCGGCGCCGCGCGCGGTATTCCTCGCGGTTGAGCCGGCCCAGCCGATGCGCTTCGTCCAGCGCACGCAGTCCTTCGTTGATGCCCTGCTCGCGCTCGCTCATTTCAGCTCCCGGAGCACACGGAAGCCGACATCTTTCTGCGGGGCGCCGCTGTCCGCGCGCCGGGCCTCCACCGTGCAATCGGACCAATAGCTGTTGAAGCTGCCGCCGCGCACCAGGGTGGCCCCGTCATGGGTGACCCATTCCCACACGTTTCCCGACATGTTGATCAGCCCCCAGGGATTGGGCTCGCGCCCCCGCGCGGCCACGGGCGCGCCGGCCACATCGGAGCCGTTGGCCGTCGGTGGAATGCAATTGCTGTCTTCCGACTGCTTCCAGCTGCCGCCCGCCTGCGCGGCGTGCAACCACTCGGCATCGGTCGGCAATCGATAGGTGTAGCCGCTGCTGCTCGTGAGCCATGCCGCATAGGCCTTGGCCTGGCTCAGACTGATATTGCTCACGGGCAGGTTGCCGAGTTCGGCATCCTCCACGGTCATCGCGTGGCACTGTCCAGTGGCCGTGCAGTAGCGGTTGAAGTCGTTGACGGTGATCTCTGCGCGCGACAAGGCATAGGCCCCGCCGCTGCCCACGCCCGGCACCACGATCATGGCGGGGCCGCGCTTGCCGTCCAGCATGTCGAAACAGGCCTTGCCGGCGCCGACCAATGCCGGAACCCCGCAGGGATCCGGGCCGGCCGGCGTATTGGCATTGGATTTGGCTGCGGTTGCCGGCGCAGCCGTGGTGCCTGCCGCTGCCTTGGCTGCGGCCTGTGCTGCGGGGGCATTCGTCGCGACGGCGGCCGTTGGCGCCGCGGAGCTTGCCTCGGCGGGTGCCGCTGTCGATGCCTGCGCCGGCTTGCGCGCTTCCAGCCTGGCGGAGAACGAGCCTTGTGGCAGCTGGCCACGCTGCTTCAGGTCGGCTTCCAGGCCATCCAGCGCGGTGCTGTCGGTCTTGCGCAGGTCCGTCAGCTGCTTCTTCAGGCGATCGTAATCCGTGCCAGCCAGCGCGCTGGTGCCACCCTGCATGACTTCGGCGACAAAGCCGTAGCGTTCGCGCGCACTGCGCAGGTCGGCACGATTGCCCAGTGCGCGTACGCCCTGCCCCGTGATATCCGCCGCAGCCTGGTAGCGGCCACGCTGGAACGCCTCCCTGGCCTGCCCGAGATAGGCGCTCGCCAGCAGTTGCGGGCCCTCGTTCACCAGGAAGGGATGGTTGCCCTGCAAGCTGCGCACGCGGTCCAGCGATTCTTGCGCCTTGGCCACGTCGTTGGCCGCCGCCGCACGGCGCATCGACTCGATGCGCGAATCGATCTCCGCCGCGACGCTGTCCTTGGCGAGCTGCGCCTCCATCTGCTGTTGCAGTCCATCCAGACGGCTGCGCTGCTCGAGCAGCCTGGGCGAACGCGGCGCGTACTGCAGGCCGAAGTTCACCCAGGCAAGCGTGCGTTGCACCTGCATCGGATCGGTGACGCGGGAGGCCTCGCCTGCCATCGCGTCACCCAGTGCGTCGAACAGTCGCTTCGTCTCCGCGGCGCTGTCGTTCTGCAGCGGGGTTGCCGCGCGGGTCACGGCGGCCTCCCAATCTGCGCTGGTGGCGGGCTTGGCTACGAGGCTGGCCAGCTCGCGGCGGGCATCCGGCAGGCTCTGCGCGCCGGGCGTGGCCTGGGCAGCGGCAGCGACCTGACGCAACGTCGCCGCCTGCTCGTCCGCAGCGAGCTGTGCGTCGCGTTGCTGCAACCGGGCCGAGCCCGGGAACAGTCGCGTGGCGAGCTGCAGGCGTTGCTTCGCTTCGTCGAGCCGGTCGGCGGCCAGCGACTGGCTGATCGCGACGTCGTATTTCAATTCCAGTTCGGCGTTCTTCAGTAGCGCACTGCCCGGGTCTACCGCGCGGATGCGCGTCAGGGTGGCCACGACGTTGTCAGGCTGGTTCTCGAAGATTGCGCCGGCATCGATCTGCTTGCTCAGCTGCGTGTCCAGCGTGTTGAGCAATTCGTTGCGCTGCCGCTCCAGCTCGCCGCGCTTCATGTCCAGCGCTGGCGAATACAGGCGAAGCTGATCGCGCAAGGCCAGTACGCGTTGGGCGCCCGCATAGTCGAACCGTTTCTGCGCCGGTTGCCAATAGGCATCGATGCGGCTGAGCAAATAATTCTGGATGGCCTCACCCTGGTCGATGATGACGCGCTTGCGGTCGTCTTCATCCAGGCTCGACAGGGCCTGCATGGCCTGCACTTCGTTCGCGTAGCGCTGCTTGCCGGTGGCGGAGAAACTCGCGATCACCTTGGCCAGGTGGTGGCTGTGCATGTAGCGCGTCACGCCCCAGCCGCCTGCCATCAGCAGTACCAGTGCGAGCGATCCGCCGAGCACGTAGGGGCCCATACGCTCCTTCAGGCCCACCTCGCGCAAGCCCTCAATCAGGGCCTCGGCGCTCTTCAGGCGCTGGGCGCTGTTCAGCGCCACGCTATCGCACAGCGTCCGGTACTGGCGACGGGTCAGCCCCGGCACGGCGGGCGGCTTGCGCCCCTCCTTCAGTACCACCTCGGCGCTGACCTTGTCGAATGGATGCTTGCCCGTCAGCAGCTCGAAGCTCACGCAGCCCAGCGCGTAGATGTCATCGCTGGGAGACGGTTCGCCGCCGCGGATCATCTCCAGGCTGGCATAGGCCGGCGTCAATGCGCCCAGCGTGCCGGCATCGAACACGGTCTGTTCGCCGGCGGCATCTCCGGCGAACTTGCCTGCGCGGGCAATGCCGAAGTCGAACACCTTGGGCACGCCCTCGCGCGTCACCATCACGTTGCCGGGCTTGAAATCCGAGTGCACGATGCCCGCGGCATGCGCGCGCGCCAAAGCGCGCGCCATGCCCTCGATCAATGGCCGCGCCTTGGCCAGCGGCATGCCGTTGTACGCGCGCTCGCGGATCAGGCTCTTGAGGTCCGAGCCGTCGATGAACTCCATCGTCATGAAGACGATGGTTCGGTCCTTGTCAAAGTCGAATACGCGCACGATGTTGTCGTGCGCCAGCAGCTGCGAGCGGCGCGATTCGCGCTGCAGCGCGATCAGGGAATCGGGATGACGACGGAATTCGTCATTCAACACTTTCACCGCGACGTACGGGTCGCGGTCGCGGGCTTCGACCTTGCGCTCGTCCTTCGCCAGGTAGACCACACCCATGCCGCCGCGACCCAGCTCGCGCTCCAGGTGAAAGCGACCCTTCAGCAACGAGCCCACGGTGACATAGTCGCCACCCTCCTTCGCCGCGATGCTTTCCCAGCTGCCGAGGCTGGACAGGCTGCTGGTCGTGCCGCGCGTCGAGGTATCACCCGGGGACGCGCCACCCGCCGGTGCCGCCGGCGCGTGCGGCTTGACCATGGTCATCTCGTCGTCCGGCGCCGGCTGTGCGGTCGGTTGCACCAAGGTCAACTCCGGATCGGGTGCTGGCGTTGCCGGCGGGGGCTTTGGCGTGACGGCAGGCATCACCACGGTGGCATCCGCATCCACCGGTGGCCGCGCGCCGATGATGCGCATCGCGCCCAGGCGGGCGATCATCGCAAGCACCACGTCCGCATCCAGCTGGCCGGCGTCGCGCATCTGCTCTAACTGCGCCACCTCCGCGCGGTAGTCGGCCTCGTCCAGCACGCCGCGCGTCTTGATCGCCTCGAGCAAGGCGGGCAACGCGATGCGGCCGGCGCGGAATTCATCCAGCAGCTCGTTCAGGGGAAGTGCGCGCGGCACGGCCATGGTCATTCCTCCAGACGCACGATCACGGCGGAAACGTTGTCGCGCGCGGCCCGGCTCATGGCCAGGTCGAACAACCGGGCCACCAGGGCCTGGGGTTCCTGCACGCGTCGACAGGCATCGTCCATTTCGTCGTCTGACATTTCCTTGTTGATACCGTCGGAACACAGTACGAACTGCGTGCCGGGTTGCGAGCCAGCCACCACCCAGTCCACAAACAGTTGCGGCTCGGCACCGATGGCGCGGGTGAGTGCGCCGGGCGAAGGCCCGGGCGCGGCGTGGTGCAGTTGCGTCACGTCGTCCTTGACGCCATGCACGTGGTCGCGGGTGATCTGCCGCAACCGGCCGTTCTCATAACAGTAGGCGCGGCTGTCGCCGACCCAGCCGCACAGCATGTATTCCTCGCCGTACAACAGCACCACCACGGTGGAACCGATCAGGTCGACGCCGCGCGTGGCGGCCGATTGCAGCAGGTCGCCATTGATGCGCAGCAGCTCATCCTCGACCGCCTCCATGAAATCGACGACGTTGCCCTGGCGGGGAAGCGCCGCGAGCCGCTCCACGATCATCGAGCTGGCATAGTCGCCGGCCGCGTGGCCGCCCAGGCCATCGGCCACGACCCATAGCCCCACCTCGTCGCGCAACAGGATCGCGTCCTCGTTGTGCGCCCGGACTTTGCCGGTGTCCGTGCGTCCGGCGGACTGGTAGCGCGTCATCATGAGCAGGCCTCCGATGGCTGCAGGACATCCGGCGAACGCCAGGCGGCGCCGGCATGAATGGCGTCGACGAAACCCGCAAAGGCCTCGGGCCGGGGCAGCCCGCGCGTGGCGAGCGCGCTGGCGGGCACGCGTGCACCGCCGCCGGACCACCACAGGCACCACGGCTGGGGCATGCCGCTGAGCTGCGACCACCAGCCAAGCAGCGTCCCCGTGGCGTCGGCGTGTCGCGGCAACGGGAAGCGCCAGTGGTCGGCGGTTGCCCAGTCCACTGCAAACGGAGGTTCGCGCGCGGGCACGGCCGTTTCGTCGGAAAGGTCCGCCAGTGCGCGTATCTGCGTGTCGAATGTGTCCACGCCCCATGCCGGATCGGTGCAGGCCGCCACACCCATGCGCTCGGCCTGCGCATACCAGCCATCGTCTTCGCGCCACGCACCCGCACCGGGCGCGTGGGCGATCCGCGTGGCGATCACCATCGGAAAGCAGCGCCCTACCCGGTCGGTCGACGGCAGCATCACGCCGGCGAACGCGCTCTCGCCGCAGAGGCCTGGCGGCAACACGAAACGCCACGGCGGCCCCGCCTGAAAGCAGCTCTTCCACCCGGGGCCGAGTGCATCGGGAAGCGCTGCCATGGCGTGCTCGAAATGGCGGTCCCACGCATCCACAAAGGCGGCCGGCAGACGGCGTTGCACAAAGTCACCCGCGCTGGGCAACTTGCCGAAGAACCCTGCTGCATCGGCATAGGTCATCGGCCTAGCCGCCACAGCGGAAACGCTGCACGTCGTCGTTGAGGAACGGGTTGCGCAGATTGCTGGCCTGGATGCCCAGCCTGGCGCCACGGCCACCGAAATCGAAGCCGGCGATGAAGCGCAGGTCCGACTGCTTCTGCAGTTTCGCGGCCTGGAGTGCGCGGAAGAAGGCCCAGTCGCCCTGGTAATCGAAACTGCTCAACAGGGTTCCGCTCGCGTCATAGGCAGCAATCGACACATGCCCGGGCGTCGGGCCCGGCCACTTCATGGCCATGCTGGGCGCACCACCGGGCTGGTAGTCGTACTTCTGTCCGTCCACATCGACCACCAGTCGCGCGATGCCGGCATCCAGCACGGGGGTGAGCACGGTGAAATCCACCTCGGGGAGATTGCCGCCGCGGAAGTACATCTGCTTGATGCGGTCGGCCGCCTGCACCTGTGCCAGCATGGCCGGCGAGCCGGTCACCACGCCCGGCGTGTTCTTCCAGCGCCAGGTCTTGCCGGTGGCGTCGATCAGCTTGTCCAGGTTCTGTTTGTAGAGCGTGTCGAAGCGACCGCCGTAGCCGAACATCTCGCCGAAGTTCTGCACCGGGATGTCGGTGCGGCTGTCCGGTGCGAACGGGTAGCGCCCGCGGATGAAGTCGCCGCAATCCTTGACCACCGTCTGCTGGAACTGGTCGTCCAGCGCGCCCTTGGCGCCCGAAGCCACCAGGGCTTCGCTTTTGCCGGTGAGCGAATCCACCCAGCCGGATACCGGCGGCGGCAGTTGCGCGGCCTGCTGGCGCGCCAGCAGGAGTTGCGGATTGGGCTGGCTGGCGGCGCTGCTGAAATCCGTCATGGTCAGCATGGTCTTGCTGAGCTGATCCAGCGCGGTGAGCGTCTGGTCGATGGGTGCGGCCCCGGGCGCACCTTCGCTGAGTTTGTTGAGTGCTGCGAAGTGATCGCTGATCGCCTGCCCCGGTTTGTCGGTCGCCGCTTCGGGCTTGCCGCCCGCCGCCTTGGCCAGCGTCGCCGCCAGCGCGTTGCTGGTGGCTTTTTTCTGGGCCGCGCCCGCTGCGGCAGCCACAGCCTTGTCAGCTGCGTCGGGCGGCGGCGTGCGCATCAGGTCGCTGGTGTTGTCACGCACCAGCTTCAGCAGCAGCTTCAGGGGCGAACTGGGGCCTGCCAACTTTGCCGCCAGGGCGCTGGCGGACGGCATGTCGCTCACCGGCTGCAATTGCAGGTCGGCCAACAGCGAGTCCCAGGCCTTGATGTAATCCTGCTCGTAGAGCGCCAGCACCTGCTGCGACAGGCGCGCACGCTGCATAGCGTCGATGGGCTGGGCGCCAAAGACCCAGTCATCCTTGGCGAACCCCTGCACGGCCTTCTCGATGCCCTGGTTTGCCTCGTCCTCGAACGCAGCCTGCGTGTAGAGGGGCGGCAAGGGTTGCGACAAGAGTGTGCCGCTGCGGCGACGGAATACATTGCCGAGCAGGCCCAGCTCCTTGTCGAGCTGCAGCGGTGCGTGATCGCCGCCCTCGGCGGTAAGCAGCAGGTTGCCGTAGATCAGGCTGGCCAGATCGGCCGAACGCAAGGTGTTGCGGGCCTGCTCCACCAGGCTGTTGTCCAGCGTGATCGCGCGCAACCTGCCGGGGTCGTCCAGCAGTATCTGGAAGTGCCGTTCCAGCGTCTTCTGCAGTACGACGTCATCAGGAAAGACCCGCCGCCACTCCAGCTGGGTCAGCGCGGCCAGCTCATCGACGTTGTCGTGCCTGGGCTGGCCCAGCATCAGATAGGCTTTGAGGTAGTAGTACAAGGCCTGCGGCTCGGAGGCGTGTGCCACCAGCCCCGCACGAAACTGGGCGGCCACGCCGGGCAGCAACAGCCCGTTGAGTTCGCGCACGTAGGCATCCTGCAGTTCGCTGCCGACCGCACGCCCCTGGTACAACCCAAAGCGCATCGACAGCGGTTCCTGTCCGCGATATTGCCGGGCGATATCCACGACACCCGACAGGGCTTCCAGGCGCTGCAGCGCCAAAGCGAAATAGGTTTTCTGGTCGTGCGCGCCGGACAGGTCGGCATGCTCCGGCAGATCCTTCAGCGCGGACTGCACTTGCGCGAGATAGCTGCTGTTGCGCGCGTAACTGCCGGCAAAGCCCAGCAGCAGGAGCAGCGTGGCGGCGACCACCGCCAGATAGCAGGCAGCCTGCAGCAACAGCTTGCGGCGCTCCAGTGCGGGATTGGTGCCGGCAAAGCCCGACTCCTTGAACAGCACGCCCTTGAGCAGGCGCTCGACGAAGAACGTGCGGCTCTGCGCACCCGGCGCATGCACCTGCGATGCCTCCAGCCCGAAGGTGCGCGCCACCGCGCCCATCATGCGGTCGATCGGCGTGCCCTCCTGCGTGCCGGAGGTGAAATATGCGCCGCGCAGCAACAGTGGCGCACCATAGGCGTGCCCGCTGAACACCCCTTCCACGAACTGCCGCGCCACGTCGCCCAGGGCGCTGAACTGCTGCGGGAAGGCCAGTATGGCCGCACGCCGGGTGCGGTCGCGCTCGCCATGCAGGCGATCCAGCAGTCGTGTGTTGAGTCGCTCCAGCAGCAGCCGGAATTCGTCGGCGAACTGGCGGGCGGCACTGCCGTCCATGGTCTTGCCGACCGGGAAGGACACTCCCCACACCTGGCTGCGCTGGTCCGGGTTGAGATCGTCGAAGTACTCGGTGAAGCCGGCGACGAGGTCGCACTTGGTGAACACCAGGTACACCGGCACGCCGATGCGCAGATGCTCCACCAGTTCGTCCAGGCGACGGCGGATCAGGTGTACGTGCTCATCGCGGCTGGCCTCGTCCATAGTCAGCAGGTCGGACAGGCTCATGGTCACGATGACGCCGTTCACGGGGCGCCGCCGGCGGTAGCGACGCAGCAGCTTGAGGAATTCACTCCACGCCGACGCATCGGCGCCCCGGTCGGAATCCTGCGTGGTGTAGCGGCCCGCAGTATCCAGGAACACCGCCTCGTCGGTGAACCACCAGTCGCAATTGCGGGTGCCGCCGATGCCGCGCAACGCCTGCTTGCCGAAGCGGTCGGACAACGGAAACTGCAGGCCCGAATGCTGCAGCAGCGTGCTCTTGCCCGAGCCCGGCGGGCCAATCACCACGTACCACGGCAGCGTGTAGAGATTGGCGCCGCTGCGGCGCGTCTTGCGCAGCGTGTCCACGGCCTCCTGGAATCGCGCCTGCAGCTGCGCGCGCTCCGCCGCACTGCGATCGCCACGATCCTGCTCGCTACGCGCGTCCTGCCCCGAAATCTCCTTGGAGAGCTGCTGCTGCCGATGGCGCGCGCGCAGCTGCTGGATCTGCAGCCACGCCGCCCATGCGACCACCAGCAGCACGATCAGTACCAGGCGTGCCTGGACGCTAGCCAGTGGCTGCGAGGCGCCGATGCCGAGATAAGGACCGGCCAGCCAGATCAACAGGGCCAGCAGCACGACACCCACCAGCGTGATGAACCAGCCTGCCTTGAGCAGTGAGACGATGTTCTTCACAACTCAGCTCCCGGGCAGATACAGGATCTCGACGCGACGGTTGCGCGTACGGTTGGCGGGCAGTTCGGGTGGGCGCGCGATCGGCTGCGAATCGCCGGCACCGCTGGATTCGAGACGTGCCGGGTTGTCCAGCGATTTGGCGAGCATGTCGCTGACCGCCTTCGCACGCGCCGCGGACAACTCGTAGTTGTCCTTGAACTTGAGCGAGCGCACGGGCTGGTCATCGGTGTGACCCACCACGATGGCGCGGCCAGGCACCTGGTTGAGCGCCTCGGCGATCTTGCGCAGCAACGGCAGTTGCGAAGGATCGACCTCGACCCCGCCCGACGAAAACATGGTGGCTGCGTTGAGGCGCAGTTTGGCGCTGCCATCCGGTTGCTCGTCCACGTCCAGCTGCCCGGCCTGGATTTCAGGCGCCAGCAGCTGCCGCAGGCTTTTGTGTACAGGCGCCGGGCGCGCCGCATCTGCGGGCGGCACGGCACTGGACAAGCCGATGCGCGCGGCCTGGGCGCTCAAGGGTGCTGACAGCGCATTCAGCCGTACGTGGAAATACAGGAACGCACCCACCAGCACACTGGCCGCCGCCGCGCCGACCACCCATAGCGGCACGTAGCGCATCAGCGGATTGCGCCGGTCTTCGATGCCGCGCCAGTGCGGCGCCAGCTCTTCGGCCGGCGCCGGGCGCTTCGCCTTGATCTGTCGATACAGGCTTTCCTGCAGGTCGGCCAGCCGGGCGCGCCCGCCGGCCTCTACCTGGTAACGCCCGCCAAAACCCAGAGCAAGACAGGTGTACATCAGCTCGATCAGGTCGATGTGTGCACCGAAGTCCTGGCATAGCCGGTCGAGGATAAGGAAGAACTTTTCGCCGCCGTAGCTCTCGCCATGGAAGGTCACCAGCAGCGTCTTCTGCGACCAGCCGCTCTGCTCGCCCCATGGCGCGCTCAGTACGGCCTCGTCGAGCATGGTGCACAGCACGTAGCGCGCAGCGGTGATGGTCTGCGTCGCGATGCCGGCCTCCTTGGCGCGATGCTCGAACTTGTGCACCTGCACCACGGCCTGCTCGCGCAGATGCGCCGGGTTGGGCGGCGCAACGCTGTGCCTCAGCTGCACACCCAGCAACAACAAGGGGCTGGCCGCCTGCACCAGCGGGTTCATGCCGCCGCCAAGGAGCTCGCTGATATCCGTGCGCTCGGGCTCCGGCGCGGGCATGACCGGCACCGGTCCGGCCGCTGGCGCGGATGGCTGTGCGGCAGGCCCGCCGCTCTGGCGCGGACGCACTATCGTGGCGTCACGCATGGACTCGTCGTCGTAAGGCCGTTCGGTATTCATCTGCTTAGCCCCTGATGGCCCACAGCTGCAGATCCAGACCGGAGAACTCGCTGCCGAAATGGAAGGCGATGCCGCCCGACGTCTTCAGTTCGCGCCACATGGACGAGTTCTTGTCGAACTCGAAATACACGTAGCCCGAGTGATAGGGAATCTGGCGCGGTGCCACGGCAAGCGGATTGGCCACGATGCCCGGCAGCTGGAGGTTCACCAGGTCACGGATCTTCTCCACCGGCCCGATCTTGGCCTGCGCGGGCAATTGCCGACGCAGGTCCTCCGACTTGAGATCCGCCTTGGCGGCCAGCACGAAGGCCGCGGTATCCAGCAGGCCAAGGTCCGGAACAACAGCGACCCACACGCCGTACTTGCGTTGCTGCAGCGGAATGGGAATGGCCGTCTGTTCCATCACCGCACTCAGACTCTGGCGCAGGGCCAGCATCACCGGCTCGAAACTTTCCTGCAGCGCATCCTGCCGGTACGGCGGAAAGGCGGGTGCACGCTTGCCGGCCGTGGTGAACGTGGCCAATTCACCGGCCATCTCCACCAGCACGCGGTAGAGATCTTCCGGGTGCGCCACAGGTGCCGCGGACCAGTGCGCCACCAATGGCTGGTAGCGGTTGACTACTTGCAGCAGGAGGAAGTCCGCGATCTCCGCGGCACCGCCGCGATCCGTCAGCGCCACGCGACCGGCCAGCGCCTCCCCACGTTGATGCAGCAGCCCGAGCAGTTCGACCAGAAAGGTGCTCAGGCGCGACGCCGCCTGGCAACTCATGACACTGGGTATGAAACCCTCGTCCAGCACCACGCGCTGGTCCGGCCGGCATTCCAGTACGCGCACCAGTGGAATGCGCGAAAGCCCTTCCAGCGGATGCGACTGCGGCAGGAGGCGGCTACTGAGTCCGCCGACCTCGAGCAGCGCCGTACCTTCGACGCTGCCGGAGGCATCGCCTACTTCGGTCTCGCGCACGCGGTAACGGAACAGCTTGTCGGCGGGCGCATCCGGCCAGCCGCTCTCCGCCTGCGAGGGTGAGCGCAGCGGCAGGGTGAGATAGACGGTCTGGTCACGCCAGTTGAGATCGATCTCCAGCGCGGGCGGCAACGGATCGTCGCCCGGCATGGCGAAGGGCGTGCCGTCCGGAAAGACGCCGCGTGCACGACGAATGCCGAACTTGCCCATGGCGAGCAGGTTGGTTTCCAGCTCCAGCTCGGTGAAGCCCCATGCATAAGGCCGCAAGGCCTCGCTGCGCAACGCAACGAAGCGCTCGAGGTAGCGCTCCTGTTGCTGCATGTGCTGTGGACGAAGGAACAGGCCTTCGCTCCAAACGACTTTGTTGTTCTGGGTCATCTGTCGCGCCCGCCCATTGCGATGGCCGTCCGGGTCGTCGCGCGCGGCACCCGGCCACTCCTGCAGGCGCCGTGGAATGAACTGCGGCGCGAGCGAACGATCGACTGTCGGCAAGTGTGGTTCATGGTTTGGTGACGCACCCGGCATTCCGTCTCACCGAGTCCGGCGCGAAAGCGACGGCCTCCGACGCCACCGCCAGGTCATACGCTTCTTCGATGACATGGCCGACCTGCTCGTCATCGGTGGCATGCACAAGCACGGTGCAGCCGCGGCAACGCTTGCGCCACTGTGCCGGCGAGATGCCGTACGTGGCATGGAATGCGCGCTGGAACTGGCGCTCCGAGGCAAAGCCAAGCTCGTACAGAAGCCAGGTGATGCTGCACCCGGGGTCGTCCATCAGATGCTTGTGCGCATAGCCGAGGCGTCGCTGGCGGATGTATCGGCTTACCCCGCCTTCGTCGCCAAACAAGCGGCACAAGGTGGACCGCGATACACCGAACGCACGGATCAACGAAGCGATGCCGAGAGAGTCGTCACCAAGGTTGGCATCGATGTAGGCGCGTATGCGCCGATGCAGGCCTACCCCGAAATCTGGGTATACCACGGTGCGGGGTGGCGGCACTCCACCGGCCATCGTCGTGGTGGCATGCCGTATTTCCTCCGAAAACGCCGCTGCACATGGCGTGCGCCATGTTCCTTCCACGCTCATCGGTAGCCCCCTGTCGCTAGGCAAAACCGCGCCAACCTTCCAAGGGTGGCGCGTGTGAGGCAAAGTCATCGGTGGGCGGAGCAGAGAGATGACTTGGCCTCGGGACAAGTGGCGCATCCGTCGGATAGCCTCTTGTTCGCCAGAGAGCATAGGATCGTGCTTGCCCTGGCGCATCGGACCAAAGTCCTAGTTCGAGGCGGAAATTCGGCAAAAAAGCACTAGGCCTGATGGTGTGGACGTTGCGTTCGGCAACACTCTACTGCCTTCCAATCCGATGACTGGAAGTACCGCGACAGCAGCTCTTTGCACTGCGATCGAACCTTTCCCTGGCTTTATCTGCGTTACCGTCGCGCGATCGCGTCACCGCACGACACAACCTGCTATCTACATCGAATGACGCAACAGGCCGCCGCGACGCGCGACGATGGTTGCCTGCGTGCGATTGGGCACGTCCAGCACCGCCAGCACGGCCGACATGTGTGCCTTCACCGTTTTCTCGGCCATGCCAAGCCGGCTTGAAATCTCTCCGTTGCGCAGGCCTTCGCAGGCCAATCGCAACACTTCGGTCTGCCGCGGGGTGAGCCTGCCGAGCAGCACGGCATCATCCGCGCGCATCGCATGCACGCCCGCCTGCGCAAACGCGGCAGGGACATAGTCCTGTCCTGACAGCACGCGCGCCATGGCATCGAGCAGGCCGTGGCTGTCGGCGCTCTTATGGATATAGCCGTGCGCGCCAGCGGACAGCGCGCGATGCACATCGACCGGATCCCGCGACGCCGACACCACCAGGATG
The DNA here is from genome assembly GCF_000725385.1 of Dyella japonica A8. NCBI lineage: Bacteria > Pseudomonadati > Pseudomonadota > Gammaproteobacteria > Lysobacterales > Rhodanobacteraceae > Dyella > Dyella japonica. Next base: position 3,210,957 of record NZ_CP008884.1, read on the forward strand.
CGCAGCTTGCGCCTCAATTGGCGCAGGTAACGAAGCAATACATTGCCTGCGATGTCGGACAAATAGATGTCCATCATCACCAGATCGATTTCCTTGTGCGCATTGAGCACCTCCATGGCTTCCTTGCCGGTGGAGACGGCATGGATGGGCATGTCCTGGAATTCCCGCGCGATGGTCAGCGCGATACCTTCGCGGAACATGGCGTGGTCATCGATCAGCAGGAAGCCAGACACTTTCATCGTCCCCCGTCTTCGTGATCGCCCGTCAACGACGTGTCGGCGCCATGGCTGCCCGGCGCGCGGACTTGAGCCGGGCCAGCTGGGCCTCGTAGGCGCGCGCAAACTCGTCGCCAAACAGACGGCGGAAACAGCCGTCCGGATCTTTCGATAATTCGTCGAAGTTCTCCCGGTACCGCTCCCAGTAGCGCCCCTTGCCCGAGAACGCCGAGCGGCGCGCGGCACTGTCCGTTTCCCGTTCGAAGCGGTCCGGATTGAAGTGGAACAGCAGCGAGTCGAACGCGGCGCGCATGCCGGCGAGCATCGCCATCTGGTGGCAACGGATATCGTCGAAGGCATCGTCGAACGCGGCACTGCCGGCCAGGAAGGCGGCGCTGGGCGGCGCCATGATCTTCTGCATGGCCTCCTCCGGCGTCGCGGCAAACTTCAGCGGGTTGTTCTCCGAACGCTGGATGATGGTGACCGGCAGGCGGAACGTGTTTTTGATCTCCGCACGTGCGCGCAGCACGTCCATCACACCGTCGACCACGATACGGAAAATCTGTTCCAGTTCCGCCGGCATGGAGGCCGCCGCAGGCGCGGGTGCCGGAGCCGGCGTGACCGCCGCCGGGCTCGCCGCCACCGGTGGCGACGCGAAGTCGCCCATGGTCAGATCCCAGTTCTCCGGCAAGGCCTGGTGCTGGGTGCTCGCATGGGGTGGACGGAAGTGATCCTCGATGCCGGGACTGTGATTCCAGCCGGGCGATGCCGCCGCCTCGCGGACCGGCGGCTGGGACGATAGCGGCGCGTTGAGGAAGCTCAGCGGATCAAGATCGCCACCGGGCAGGACGGCACCCGGGCCATCAATCAGATTGTCCAGTGACGACGTGTGCGCCGGGGCGGGCCCGGGGCCCAGCATGTCCAGGTCGAAGGCCTCGTGCACAGGCAGGGCCGATACAGGAGCCGGTGCCGGTGCCGGCGCGGGTGTCGGCGCGACGTGTGTCCGGTCAGGTTCGGCGGCAGCGCCATCGCGCAAGGCCACCTCCACCTCGAAGCTGTCGATCTGCAGGCGGTCGCCGTGATTCAGCGCGGATGGCTCGCCTTTGGCCAGCGCCATGCCGTTGAGCAGCATGCCGTTGGTGCTGCGGTCTTCGACGAAGTACAGGCCATTGAGGAAGCGGATCATGGCGTGCGTGCGCGACACGCCGGACGCGTTGAGCACCCAATCGCAGTCGTCCGAACGGCCGATGCTGCCGCCCTGCCCTTCGAACGCCTTGTGGCGACGGCTGCCGAATTGCGCGGCCTGCTGTCCGACAACGGCGAGGATCAAGGTCTTGGACACGCGTTCATCCCTTTTCCAGTCAATGGCCGTGTACTGCTCAAGCGCCCGCACGTTCTGTTTCGAGCAGGTTCATGGCGTGCCCGATGAAGGCCACGCGGCGCGCCTCGAACGCGTCCGCCACCAGCGCCGCCAACAGGTTGATCACTGCGACAGCGGCGCGCGCCGTCAAATGGTCGGCCGGTGGAACTGGCGTGGCCTGTGTCGCGGGTGCAAGGCTGCCGCCCGCCCAGCCCGCCGACGCGGCCAGCCATGCGCCGAGTGACTGGTATCCGCCGGTGGTCGCAAATTCGAATGCGGCGCGCCGGTTGCCCTCGCTTGGATCGCGCACCCATTTCTCCGCCAGCGACGCGCCCGCCAGGGCTTCGCCGTCCAGCGCCTGTCCGCGCGCGCACTGGCACAGCCAGGCCACGGCGTAGCGCTTGGGCAGCAGCCTTGCCAGCAGCTTCAGCGCATCCGTGGTCATGCCGGCATCCAGCAGCTCCCGCACGGCGGACTGCGGCGTCATCTCCGCGTGCAGGCGCGCGACGGCGTCGGGCGAAAGATCCATCTGGCGGGCGGCCTGCATCAGGGCGGACATGGGCGCTTCCTCAGCCGATCATGGTGATGCCGCCACCGAGCTTGGCCATGCCCTCGCCGTTGAGGGTGAGCATGGCGCCCTTCACCGTGGTCATGGCGGCACCATTGACCTCCAGCATGCCGTCGGAATGCACCTTGAGGCTTGCGCCCGCGCCGATATCCATGGTGGCTCCTGCCTTGACGCCTACTTCGACCTGGCCTTCCACTTTCACGCTTACGTCACCCGTGATCTTCACGTTGACGCCCTTGATCTCGATCTCGCCGGAGCTCTTCATCACGATGCTGGACGCGCCGGCCACCAGCTGGATCTCACTGCCCGCCGTGAGCTTGAAGGTTTGGCCGACGCTGGTAGTGGCGTTCTGGGTCACGTCCAGCTTGTCGTCGTTGCCGACGCTGAGCTTGCGGTCGTGCTGCACGGTTTCGGTCTGGTCGTTTTTGACGGTGACCGTCTCATCGTGCGAGATCTCGACGAAGTGGTCATTTTCCACCTCTTCGCGCATGTCCTTCTGTGCGTGCAGATACAGTTCTTCGCTGCCTTTCTTGTCTTCGAAGCGGATCTCGTTGTAGTCGTCGGTGCCGCCCTGCAGGCTGCGGCTCTTGATGCCGCTCTGGGTCTTGTTGTCCGGCAGGCTGTACGGCGGCGGGTTGTCGGCGTTGTAGACGCTACCGATGATCAGCGGCCGGTCCGGATCGCCTTCCAGGAAGCTCACCACCACTTCCTGGCCCACCCGCGGAATGCTTACCGCACCCCAGCTCTTGCCTGCCCAAGGTGATGCGACCCGTACCGGGCAGGACTGTCGGCCGTTCTGCCTGTCGAGCTTGTTCCAGTGGAAGATGACCTGGATGCGGCCATGCTTGTCCACCGCGATGTCCTCGGCGGTATCGCCGGCGACCACGGCCGTCTGCAGGCCGGCGATGGTGGGGCGGATCGCCTGCGGCAGGCTGCGGAACGGCAGTTTGCTTTCGATCGCCTCCAGCTCGCAGGTGAACGGTTCGCCGTCGCTGTCGCCGGAGGCATACCCGCTTTCGGCCAGGCGGATGCGCGTGGCGATGACCAGGTACTCCTGGTTCCATGCGCGACGCGGAAAATCCTTCAGTTCGAACAACGCGCCAACCGCCATGCCGCAGGCATTGGTGCTTCCCTCGTAGCGCGAGCGCTGCACATTGCGCGCCTCGGCCTGCACGCGTGCATAGCGCTCGCCCGTGGCGGTGACCTCATGCGCGCCGGGGTAGTCGAATACCTCCAGGCCGGAAATCTCATGGCAATCGCCCGCCTGCCCGATCTCCTCGGTGGCCAGCAGCGAGGTGCGCGGATTGAGGGGGTCGTAGTCGGTGAGCTGTACCTTGGTGGCGTGCACCCCGCGCAGTTGCCGCCAGGCATCGACCGATGCCGCGTTGCGCTTACCCTGCTGCACTGGTGGCGCATAGGGAATCTTTTCGAACGATGGCGTGCGCGCGTGTGCACCCAGCGCATCGGCCAGCACCATGGTGTGCGCGCCGTCCGCATGCGTGAAGAAATAGTAGATGCCTTCTTGCTCCAGCAGGCGGCTGATGAAGTTGAAATAGTCCTCGCGGTATTGCACGCAGTAATCGCGCTTGTCGTAGTTGCCGCTCAGGCTCAACTTCAGGTCGCCGTAGCCGATCTCGCCCAGCACCGTGCGCACGATGTCCGGCACGCTCTGGTCCACAAAGATGCGGCAGTCCACCTTGCGGGTGAGCAGCCAGGGTTTGGGCGCCAGGGTCACGCGGTATACCGCGTAACTGAGCTTGTCGATGGTGCGGAAGCCGGTTTGCGCGGCCTCGATGACAATGCCATTGAAGTACCGCGTGTAGCCGTCCGCCGCGACGAACTTCACTGTCATGGACGTACCCAGTAGCTGGCGAAGATTCACCTGGTCGTCCTGGCTCAGCAGTTCCAACTCATAGCGGAACAGCCGGCCCAGTGGCTCGTCGGCGCGCATGCTGGCAAACAGCAGCTTGTCGCCGAGATCGCTGGACAGGGTGATCGCATGAGCCATCGGTCGGTTTCCAGGAAGGCAACGCTACGCCGCCCATGCAGCGGCCGGTAAACCGCATACATAGCGAAAGCCGGGCCGGACTGCCCGTCACTTCGTCTCACGGAATGAGCGCGGCGCCGTGCGCGGCTCGCCGCCGAGCATAGCGTCCAGCGCTTCGGCGGGTCAGTCCCGAAAATGGGGTAGTCAGGCGCTCGCGCGCCGGGCCCGCACGACCCAGCCCCGCACCGGCTGGCCGCCCTCCCGGCGCAGCACGTCGCCCTCGATGCGGGCGTCCGTGAAGCCGGCGTCATCCAGTACCCGTTGCACGTGACGGCGCGAATGCCGGTAACGCCCGCTGGGCGTCAGTTCCACCCTGTCATCCGCGGCATCCAGCGCTTCCAGCGCTTCCAGCGTAAAGCCCAGCCAGCCGCCGGGGCGCAACGCGGCGTGGGCCGCCGCAACAACTTGCTGCAGGTCGCCGAAATACACCAGAGTATCGGCCGACAACACCAGGTCGTACTGTTGCGGGTGGCGTTCCAGATACGCCGTCAGCTCAGCCACCGCCAGTTCGTCGTAGCCGCCACGCGCCCTGGCCTTCTCCACCATGCCGGGCGACAGGTCCACGCCAACGAGGTGGGCCGCGTAAGGGCTCAGCAGCGGGCCACACAAGCCCGTGCCGCAACCGGCATCCAGCACATGCAGCGTAGCGTTGGGACCGTTCAGCACCGCGGCCATTGTTTCCATCAACACTTGCGGTGCCCGATAGCCCAGGTTCTTCAGCAACTGCTCGTCGAAGCTGTCGGCGAAACCGTCAAACACGTTACGCACATAGGCATCGTCCGCCCGTGGTGGCGTCTCGGCGCCGCCGCAAGAAGCCAGCATGTGTCGCGGAATCGGGTTGTCCGGCTCGCGACCCAGCCAGTCGCGATACACCTGCGCTGCCTCCTCGCGCCGGTTCAGCGCGTACAGCGAGATGCCCATGCCTTCCAGCGCACGCAGGTTGCGGTCGTCCAGCGCGTAGGCCATGCGAAAGCATTCGACCGATTGCTCGACGTGCTCAATGTTCTGCGCGTAGTTGCGCAGGAAGAGGCCCAGCAGGTAATGGCCCTGAGCATACTCGGGCGCGATTTCCAGGAGCCGGGCATAGGCAAGAAAAGCCTCCTCCGGTCGCTCCTGTGCCTCCAGCACGATGGCGAGGTTGTTCTGCGCGTGATGGTGCCCCGGCGAGCATGTCAGCGCCTGCCGGTAGCAGGCCTCCGCTTCTTTGAGTCGTCCACATTCCTTGTGGATGTTGCCGAGGTTGTTATGCGCGTCGGGATGCTTCGGCGTGACGCGCAGCGAAGCCTGGATCAACGTCGCGCCCTCATCGCTCAACCCGCGCTGATGCTGCAATACGCCGAGGTAATGCAGCGCATCCGGTTGCGTTGCATGTCGCTCAAGCACTGCTCGATAGAGCTGCTCCGCCCTGTCCAGCTGATTCGCCCGGTGCGCCTCCATGGCCTCGCGCAAGGTGTCGCGATAGTCAGGCACCTCCAGGCGCAAGGCCGACAGGTTCACCAGGACATGAGCCGAGTGCTGATCCATGTGCGCTCCCTTCACCCGATCAATACCGTAAAACACCCCAGCACAATCACCCCGCCATGGGCCGTACTGTCCCCCAGCCGCGCCGCTGGCTGACCACCGATCAGTACCGTCGGCGAACCCTTGATGATGGAATCCGGCGGCCCCACGCATACCGCCATGTCACCCAGTCGCGCTGCCGGCAGACCACCGATCAGCACCGTCGGCGCACCGGGTGCGGAGACCGGACCACCCACATGCGGCACCACGCCGGTCACCATGGGACAGGTGTGAAGATCAGTTAGGCGTGCAGCGGGTTGCATGAGTGCTCCGGCTATCGACTACGTCATTGATGAATATCGATATCACGTTGTTGTCGATCCAGTAAAATGAATCGCACTGATTTATATGCTTTCGCTCAAGGTCGTGAATATCTTGTCGCGAATGGGCGCGGGGCAAAGCATGTTTGCGGGTTTCGGTCACTCGTCGCATGCATGAAACCGACACGAAGAACTATCCCAGCCTGATGTCCTGAAATTCGAGAAACCTCACCAAGTAATCCACCACGCTTTTCGTGTTTGGATTCAATGGGCGATCCGTTAGTGCATACTTCGTCCTCTTTGACCTCAAGGCGGCCTCGGTTGCCTCCATCAGGCCCCTTGCTTCGTTGCTGACGACATAGTCGATGGGGCTGACCGTGCCGCCCTCTTTTTGACCTTCGAAATTTTCATGCAACGTGCCGGCCAGGGCTATCTTTTTGTCCCCGTGATTCACCATCAAACCGTAGGGCAAGCTTTCACGCTTGTGGGCATCGAGGGAGAAATTGCGACGACCCCTATCAAGTACCGTGTTCCTGGCGTCGTCCCCTGAATCCTGCTGGCCAAAATAGACTCGTACCGAGCCGCTACCGCCGACAATCAGGCCCGCGCACATCTTGCAAGGCTTCAGCGTCGAGAAGATACATCCACCGTCAGGCACTTTTCCGCCAAGCGCCATGACGGCACTGGTCTCACCATGCCAGCACGACACGTCACTATTCTTCATACCCCAGCTGACGATGTTTCCACCCCTGTCTACAATAAGGCTGACAACGCCATCCTTCTTTCCGTCCTCATGCTTCTTGTGAAGCAGCAGATACGCCGCCGCAAGATAGAGGCGATGGACGGTTTGCGTTCCCGCCACACGATAGCCTTCGTCTGACTTCACCGACGCCACAATGGACTGAATATCACTCACGATATTCCCACCAGGTGCAAGTACTTTGTACTTGTCCGCCAAACTCCTTTGAAGTTCAGCGAGGGAAATGCGCTTCACTTCGCCACCAGGGCTTGGATTCACCCCGGGGGCAACAACCCTGACGTACTGAGGCGAACCATCGAGCGTCAGTTGCATAATCCCCACCTCTGCCGCCGATCTGTCCTCTTGGCGGCTGAGATAATTGGACCGAAGATCCTTCCCCTTCAGTACTTTTCGACTCGTCCTCGACATGACCAGTAGCCACAAGGGAGTGATGGTCGAAATCACTGGCTCGGAAGCGAAATAGGTGACGGTTCCGACCTGGTAGTAAGCCGTTCGATTCTCGGCGTTGGAAAAACATCCCGTCAGCTCATCCCAACTGGACGCCTTTGCTGCTTTCGTCAGAAATTGCTCCAAATCCATGGGTCACCACCCTTGTAGAAAATGACGAGATCAAGCTCGCCAGGAACGCATTTGCCAGACCGCAAGCCCGAGAACTTCGCGCCTGACGTCCGACGCGAGCAGTCCAATCGAATTCAGTCCCAAAGGATGCCGTAAGTGAACCCGACCCCGCTTCTCTCTTCGGGAGTGACTTGCCATGACCCCTTAAACGCCAGCGCACTCCCTGTCTAAGAATAGCCATCAGGCAATGTCCCTTTTGCCGTGCAGGATCCAACCATCTTCTCTGGGACCGCTTACAGCAATGCCTCGCTTGCCGATGCAATAGCCCTCACTACAGCATTAGGGCACCCATTTCCTGGGCAACAGCCGATGTGACGAACTTCTGGGTCTTCAAGCCCTTGATCAAGGTTACGAAGCCATTCTCTGCATCCAGTCCGGCGAAAACCCAATGAAAGTGTCGACCTTCGGCCTTAGTCTGATCGGCATGCACTCCAAGGTTCTGACCAAGAAGAACGTGAATCGCTTCGTGATCTGATGGAATCTTATTCTGTCCTTTAGCCTCGACCGCCACGGCTGCCACGGCATCGTGCAACAGGCTGTAGCCGTCTGAATCCGCCGCGTACAGAGTCATGCAGTAGATCTTTCCATTCTCGTAACTGAATACGAGAAACCCCGCCTTTCCCTGCTTGGTTATGTTCAGCTGCCAGCGATTCATTGATGCCCCTGCGTGGGAGAACCCAAATACTGACTCATGTGTGGCCAGCCACCCCAGAAAGGGAAAAGCGGGGTCGGACTCCGTCAGCCAAGGGGACCACAAGTGAACCCGATCCGTTTATTTCCATTTCTTCATACTGCACGGCCAAGCCAACGCAAACTTTGCCGGAGCTCAGCCATTTTCCCTGTGGCGTTTCGGATGCTATCGATAGCATCACCCTGTCGCTTATCCTTGTTGTTGATCCAGCCGGTAAATGTGGTGGCGAGCTGTTCCAGCGTCGCTGTGCCTGCGTGGTATTGGCCGAGCATGCCATCCAGCGCCTTGAGCTTGGCGCTGCGCGACTTGTCACCAAAGCATCCAGATACAGTGGTCTCAGCTACGAACGAAGCCTGACTCGGCACCGTCACCGATCCGGCATAGTTGATCTTTCGCTTAAGGCTGTCGTCACCGCACGAATAGATGCACGATGCCGGATCTATCACCGAAGTCAAACTATGGCTCTCGGCGCGTTGGCGCTTGACCCCAACCCCCCAAAGATCGACGACAAAACTCCCACGCGGAAAATTGTTCTGATAGCTGATGGCTGCACCAGGTGGACAGCCAACCAGCAGAAACCAATGGCCATTGGCATTGCCCTTGGCCTGCTCGATGACGGAGATATGTCCGCTGCAGCCGTTGGTGCGGAGAAGATAGTAAGCCAGGGCGGTGCAACTGTCACAGCGGATACCCAGCGGTTCGTTGTCGACGAAGCGCTGATGAATACGGCGGCCGTACTCCAGCCAATAACTTTCTTGGGAATCGTTGCCAGGAATGCCAACCAGCAACTGGGCGGTGGCCACCTGTGAGCCAGTCATCATCGGGTCATTACCCGGTAGCGCGCCATCATCGACGATAACCGATCTTGAAACGTCCGCCATCCTGCCGGTGCCAGGGTTGTATGATTTTTTTATTATCGTTCTATGCAAGTAAGGATCGAGGTGATTGGCAACGATATTGATGTCTTCGGCACGCATGATTTTCCCTGCCTGAGAAAGATTTTCGGGTCAACTTCCCAAGGAGACGCAATGATTCAGGCGGCACCTGGAATCGCACGAATCCGCGCAACGCGTGCCCCACATCTTTTTCTAACCTGGCGCACATAGAGGACTGGCGCTGGCACAACCACTTGCTACCGATTGAAGCTCTCGACCAGTGCGCGTATCTGCCAGGTTTTCCGGGATCCGCTCTGAACCTTGCAAGTGGGCACCGTTGTTATTTCGATGTGTCGTCATCAACGGCAATCCTACCGCTCAAATGCCCACTCTTTCCCTTGCTTAGGGGGCCATGGTCAGAGCTCACTTTGCCCCGGGTTTTCCGGACAGGCTACCCGCGCCCTCACTTCACTTGCTGATAGAGATTGAATCTTTCAAGCCGGCATTGATGAGGCCGGCCACCCCGTGATACTCAGCGGACAATTGTTCCTTGCGGATTATTTCTCGTGCATCAGCACTTCGCCGATAAACATTTGGCGCGACTTCTACAAAGCCATTCTTGGATAGATAGTTCTTGTGTTGCGCGTACCGTGTCCCCTCGATCGGATTGGTAGATCGAAAGCTTTCAGAGCGGCCACGGACATCCAGGGCCACCGTCGGCAGCGGCGTTGTGATCAAATTGCCATGGCGATCATTAACATGTTTAACCGTTCCGCTTGCGATCTCTCTCTTGCCAGGAGCTCGCTCCCCGGTCACCTGTCTGTCTCTATCCAGCGTGGAGACCCTCAATGCGCCGAACTGATCTTCAAGTTTCGCCACACCTTCCATTGCTCGGCGTCCAAGCACTCCACGCTTGGCCCCGTCTTTATCTTCCGGTGACGGATACAGGCTCTCGTCAAACGGCGCCCGACGCCCCGCACGGTGAAGCTGATACGAATTTATGAACCAATCGGCTTTGCTTCGCACGAGGTAAGTGACGTTGTTTGGCGAACGATACGTCCCGCCAGCCGAAAATTCCGTCGTAATTGCATTCTGAAAATCAAACTTCCCTTGTTCCTGAAGTTTGAAGGTCGCGATGAGATCGCCCTTTGTTGACTCACCTTGCAAGACAAGGCTGCCAATATCGGATTTTCTGGCTTTACGCTTATCGATGGAGTCGAACTCCGCCTTCCACTTCCCATCGTCCTGAAATAACTCAGTTTTATAAACTTTTCGCAAATATTCATTCGCAAAATAGGGGTCAACGAAGTCACCGCTCTTCAGGCGGGCGAGCTGAGCGTCCACGTAAGCGCTGACCGCATCCCTGCGATTCGATTCGGAGCACTTGCCGTCACTATAGTTCGTGCAGTCAACCAAGTACTCCCATAAGGGCGCGCGGCGATATGCCAACCTTCCGTTGTCTATGACGAATAAAGGGGCCACGCTTCGTATCTCCGCTACATTCTTGTAGAAGTCGGCGGTCCCCGTGTGCCAGCCAAGCGCTTCACCTGCCGCCAACCACTGATAAGAGTGTGAAAACTCTCCATGATCAACCGCGAAACTATCCTTCCACAGAACCTTTCCCTTCAAATTGTCTCCAAAGGCCCTGCCGTCAAGCGCGCCGACAAAAACAACGTTTTCCTGGCAAGAGAAGCCAAGTCCCGCACCCACCCTGATGATGGCAGCAGTGAAGCGATTTGATTGTTCCATGATTTCTGGATTGTTATAGGCAACCCAAATCGATCTCGATAGTTCATCAAGGGAACTTGTAAATCTTGCGCGCGACTCCTTGCTTGATAAGAAGTCAAGAAGTTGAGACGCTTTGTCGAGATCGCCCGACTTGAAGGCGCCATCACCGAAGTAGAGCGTGAGTCGCCTTTTTGCCTCTTCGAAGCCCTCGATTTCGTTGACTGACATAGAAGTTCCTTTCTCCCCAAAGAAATCCGGCCATCGCTCAAGTCATACTCAGGCGAAGGCGTAGTCGAAATCACCGTTCCTGCTACCCACCCGTACACCTGACACCGCCACACCATCAATCATTCTTGTCAGGAATTCTCGACTGACATCCGGCAACATCGAGTTGGTGAGAATCGCATCGATCATCCGTCCACCTGACTCACTCTCCGTGCACCGACTCACCACCAACCTCACCACCTCATCGTCATACTCAAACGGAATGCGATAGCGCGCCTCGATCCGCTTCTTGATGCGATTGAGCTGCAGCTTCACTATCTCCCCCAGCATCTCCGGGCTCAGCGGGTAGTACGGAATCGTCACCAGGCGCCCAAGCAACGCCGGCGGGAAGATCTTCAGCAACGGGTCGCGCAGCGCCTTCGCCATGCCCTCGGGCTCAGGCATCAGCTCCGGGTCTTTGCACATGCTGGCGATGAGATCGGTGCCGGCATTGGTGGTCAGCAGGATCAGGGTGTTCTTGAAATCGATCTGGCGACCTTCGCCATCTTCCATCACGCCCTTGTCGAACACCTGGAAGAAGATTTCATGCACATCCGGGTGCGCCTTCTCCACCTCATCCAGCAGCACCACGGAATACGGCTTGCGACGGACGGCCTCGGTGAGCACGCCGCCTTCGCCATAACCAACATAGCCCGGGGGTGCGCCCTTCAGCGTGGAAACGGTGTGCGCTTCCTGGAACTCGCTCATGTTGATGGTGATCAGGTTCTGCTCGCCACCGTAGAGCGCTTCGGCGAGTGCTAGCGCTGTCTCGGTTTTGCCCACGCCGGAGGTGCCGGCCAGCATGAATACGCCAATGGGTTTGTTGGGGTTGTCCAGTCCGGCGCGGGAGGTCTGGATGCGCTTGGCGATCATCTCCATGGCGTGGTTCTGTCCGATCACACGCTGGGCCATGAGGCTGGCGAGGTTCATCACCGTTTCCAGCTCGCTCTTGATCATGCGCCCGACCGGAATGCCGGTCCAGTCGGCAACGACGGCGCCGACGGCGGTGTAGTCGACGGTAGGCAGGATCAGCGGCGCGTCACCCTGCAATTCGGCCAACTCGGCCTGTAGCGCCTTGAGTTCGCCCAGCGCCTTTGCGCGCGTCATCTCGTCAAGCACAGGCTCGTGAACGGCGACATCCGTATCCGCATCGGCAGCTTTTTCCAACGCGCTGCCAGTACCCTCCACGGGCGAGGCATCGCCGCGCAGGCGGGCGCGCAACGCCAGGATGCGCTCGACCAGCGATTTCTCTGCCTGCCAGTTGACTTCCAGCGTTTCCAGTCGCGCCTTGGCGAAAGCGAGTTTTTCGCACGCTGCCGCCTCGCGCTCGGCGACATCCACACCTACCGTGCGTTCGCGGGCGATGATGGCTAGTTCGGTATCCAGTGCCTGGATGCGCTTGCGGGTGTCGTCCACTTCGGGCGGCACGGCGTGCTGGCTGATCGCCACGCGTGCGCAGGCGGTGTCTAGCAGGCTCACGGCCTTGTCCGGCAGCTGCCGCGCGGGAATATAGCGATGCGACAGCTTCACGGCGGCTTCAAGCGCTTCGTCAAGAATCTGCACGCAATGATGTTTCTCCATCACGCTGGCCACGCCGCGCATCATCAGGATGCCCTTCTCTTCGCTGGGCTCGTCCACTTGCACGGTCTGGAAGCGACGGGTAAGCGCGGGATCCTTCTCGATGTGTTTCTTGTATTCGGCCCAGGTGGTAGCACCCACGGTGCGCAGGTTGCCGCGCGCCAATGCCGGCTTGAGCAGGTTGGCGGCATCGCCCGTGCCGGCAGCGCCGCCGGCACCGACCAGCGTGTGCGCCTCGTCAATGAACAGGATGATGGGCCTGGGGCTGGACTGCACTTCTTCGATCACCTGGCGCAGCCGGTTCTCGAACTCGCCCTTCATGCTGGCGCCGGCCTGCAGCAGACCGACGTCGAGCGTGCGCAGCTCCACGTCCCTCAGTTGCGGAGGCACATCGCCCGCGACGATACGCAGCGCGAAGCCTTCCACCACGGCCGTCTTGCCCACGCCGGCCTCGCCCACCAGCATCGGGTTGTTCTGCCGGCGACGCATGAGGATGTCCACCACCTGGCGGATTTCCTCGTCGCGCCCAACAATGGGGTCGATCTTGCCGCTGCGCGCCTGCTCGGTGAGGTCCACGGTGAACTGGCGCAGCGCCTCCTGCTTGCCCATCTGCGCCGGGCCCATCGCGCCACTGGCTTCGCCGGGTACCGCGCCACCCATGCGAAAACCGTCACTGGCGTTCTGGCCGTCTTCGGGCGAACCACCCACGACCTCGGCAAACTTCTCGCCCAGGGCCTCTGGCTTGATCTTGTCGAACTCTGCCGAGATCGCGATCAGCGCGTTGCGCAGATGACGGGTGCGCAGAATGCCAAGGATCAAGTATCCGGTGCGCACCTGCGCCTCGCCGAACATCAGCGTGGCGAACACCCAGCCACGCTCTACGGCCTCTTCCACGTTGCTGGACAGGTCGGAGATGGTGCTGGAGCCGCGCGGCAGGCGATCCAGTGCGTCGGTGACGTCGCGCGCCAGGTTCGACGGATTGAGATTGAACTGCTTGACGATGCGATGCAGGTCTGAATCCTGCAGTTGCAGGATCTGATGGATCCAGTGCACCAGTTCCACGTACGGGTTGCCCCGCAGCTTGCAGAACACGGTGGCGCTTTCGATGCCGCGGTAGGCCAGCTTGTTGAGCTTGCCAAACAGAGCGCTTCGACTGATCTCGGCCATGGCGACGACTTCCTTCTAGAGTTGGGAGCAACGCACCCTGGGGGCACGCGTCAGCTGATTTGGGGCTAACTGCATCATCGACACCCATTTACCGGCAACATCGGACACATGGGCATGCACGGCCTATCGCAGTGGATGGAGAATCACGTCGTCCACGTCGGCAGCGTGGCGCGGCTTGCCGAGCCAGGTCGTCATCCCTATCCGGCCCTGACGCCCCAGTTGGGCGACCGGGGCGTCATGCGGGTGAAGCACCAGCTGCACGTCCCACGCCTTCTCGTCGCCGACATAGCCGCGCACGGCGGCGGTGAGTTGCCTCAATGCCTCGCCACCCGGCAGGAAGCGATGGAACTGCAGGCGATCCAGTGGGCCCAGGCGCAGACGAAAGCGTTGCTGGCAACCGCGCACACGTGCACCGAGCACGGCGGTCTGGCCCAGGCTTGCCACGTCGCTGCCGCCACCCAGGCGCAGGTGGGCGCTTTCCGGCAGGCTCATCCATTCGGCAACGAATTCCACCACCGCCACGGATACGTGGAAAAAGCGCTCCAACAGACCGCGCAAGCCCTCCGCGTTGCGCGTCTGCTGCCACAGGCGGCCGGCGAAATGACGCCGATAACGATCGGGCAAGGCATCGCGGCCATCCAGGTGCGGGGTGGCCTGGCCGATCAGTGCGCCCAGGTACAGGTAGAACCCATCCTCGTCAGGGCGGTCGTGTTGCACCGTGGGTTGGGCATTGGCCCAGGCGCGGTAGAACAAGCCCATCATGCGGTGGTGAAAAATGTTGGCGAAGGCGACGAAGGTCGTGTCTTTCGCATTGCGCTCGCGATCCAGCGCGTACTCGGTCAGGTGCAGCGGCAACGGTGCGTTCGGTCCGAACAGGCCGAAAAACAGGCCGTGCAACCGCGACGGCTGACCAGCGCCGCGCATTTCGTAGCGATCGATCATGCGCGGGGCGAACGCGAGCGACGGCGCATGGCACAGGCGCACCGGGTCATCGGACGGTTTGGCCGATTCGCCCAGCCGGGGCTGCGACGGATGCGCGCATTCGAGCCGGCGCAGCGCTTCGAAAAACTCGAAGGCTTCCGGCGTCGCCTGCAGCGCCTCTTCCAGCGCTACAGGATCTGACGCTTGCCGAGCATGGTCGGCCATCGGGCTACCTCGTTGCGTTCCAGCGTGCGCAGCACGGTTTCGGTGAAAGCATTGACGGAGACGTAACGCGTGAAAAAGCGCTGCATCACCGCGCCGAGCAGGTAGGCGCCGGTACCTTCGAAAGCGCCGTCGTCGCAGGTCAGCGTGATTTCAAGCCCGCGACCGAAGGCAATGGGACCGGGCACGGGGATGCGCCGCACGATGGGCCGGGAGCCGACCGCCTTGATGCCTTCGATCTGGCGGAGCGCCGCGGAATCGAACTCGTCGCAGTACATCATCAGCATCTCGCGCAACGCCGCTGCGCCCTTGCCTGCACCATCATCCAGCAGCGAAACATAGTTGAGCTGCAGGTGGCTGAGCAGGCGCCACGCGGTTTCGCCGGTGGCGCGCGGCGCGCGCGGCTTGGTGGGGCCGGCGACGCAGCGCACGCTTTCCACCGGTGCGCCGGTTTCCATGGCGAAGTCGGTCCGCGTCTTGCCGATCGGCATGTGCAACGGCAGATCCCGGTTGGTGCACAGCAGCTGCATGCCGAGCTGACGAAGCCGGGTCGGGTATGGCGCATCGTTGGCGTCCACCAGGGCGATGAACACTTCACTGCCGACGTAACTGGAGCGCGCACCCTGCAGCTTCTGGCGTGCGGAGAGCAGGCGCGGCTCGCGGCGAATCGTGTAGAACGCTGCCTGGCGCTGGTGCCAGGTGCGCTCGTCGCCGCCGTAGAAAGGCTGGAAGCGCTGCTCGGGCTCCTGCAGGTCGCCGAAGCCTTCCACCTGGTCTACGCTGTGGATCTCGAAATCCATGGGCCGGGTGCGATCGGCCAGGATGTGGTATTCGGTCTTGCCCTGCTGCAGGTGGATGCGGTCGGCGCGGCGCGGAAACAGGTTGATGGCCGGCGTGCAGAACAGGCGGAAGTTGTTCGCGTCCACGGCATTGTGCAGGCTGGCGACGCTGCGGTCGAACAGTACGACGAGCTCGAACTCCGTGCCCTGCATGCGCGCGAGCGCGGGGCGCAGGCCCGTGAATTCAGCAAACAGAAAGCGCTCCGGACAGGCGAAATATTCCTGCAGGAGACGGTAGCCGCTGAACGAGCGGCCATCATAGGGAATCAGGGCATCTGCGTCCTCGAAGCCCCGGGGGCGAATGCTGCCCGCCTCCAGCGTGCGGCTCAACAGGCCATCCGCGCCCTGCCCGCGCACCACGCAGGCCACGGCGTTGCCCAGCAACTGCTCATAAAGGCGCTTGGGCTGCTCGTCGCTGCCGGCGATGAAGACAGGCAACGCATCGATGGGCAGCATGCCGACCTGCATGCCCGCCGGCACGGTCAGCTTCAGCCGCAGCCCCGCGCGCACGGGTTTGCCACCGGGCAGCTCGATGCCCGCGGCGGCCAGCGCCGCTGGCGTCTCGAAATACTTGGCATCGACCAGGCTGAGCGGCCACAGCGTGACGTCGTGCGCCGTGCGGTACTCGCAGGCGGTGCGTTCGTCGCGCGCGGTGAGACTGCGCAGCGCGGTATGCCGCGGCACGGTGTGGCCAGCGACCAGGCCGCTTTCCTTCAGGTCGGGATGCAGCTGCACCACCGCCATCGAAGGTACCGGCGCCAGGTAGTGCGGATAGATCATCTCCAGCAGATGCTGGGTGAATACAGGGTACTGCGCGTCGAGCTTCAGCTGCACGCGCGCCGCCAGAAAGGCGAAGCCCTCGAGCAGGCGCTCCACGTAGGGGTCGGCGCACTCGAAGCCTTCCAGGCCGAGACGGCCGGCGATTTTGGGGTACTCGCGCGCGAACTCGCCGCCCATCTCGCGCACATGCTGTAATTCACGGTTGTAGTAACGGAGCAGACGCGGATCCATGCCACTCAACCCAGACTTTCCGTGACCGCGAGCTTGCCCGTTTCCAGGTCCACTTCGGTCTTGAGGTAAAGATTCAGCGGCAGCGGTTGCGCCCACATCTCCGATTCGATGTCGAACATCAGGGACTGCCGATCCATGCGCCCGGCGTTGGCGTGCACCGTGACACGCAGGCTGCTGCCGGTGAGGCGGGGCTCGAAGGCGAGAATGGCGTCGCGGATCTCACGCTGCAGCGCGTCGGCATCGATGCCGGAAAGCGCCACACCCGTCAGGTCGGGTATGCCGAAATTGAGCACGGAACGGGCCACGTCCGGGTAGGGCTCCAGGTCCACGCTCACCCCGAGGTTTACACAATTGAGCAGCCAGGACATGTCGCGCGTCACGCATTCGCGCAATCGCGTGGCGGAGATCACCCGCTTGTCGCGGCTTTCCTCCGTCTTGCCCGGCTCGTCATCGGTCAACCGGTCGAGCAGCGAAGGCTGCAGGCGTTCCTGGGTGGTGAGTTCGGCCATGGAGCCCTCACCTCATGACTCGAAGTCGATCTGACGGATGTCCAGCAGGGAGTAATCGCCCGCGTCGCTGACGAACATGCGTTGCCCGATGCCGAGGAAGGTCTCCTCGCCCACGTCATTCCACTCGGTCTTGCGTGCCATCAGCAGATCGTTGTCACCCGAGCGTTCCGTGTCCGGGTAGCGCGCCGGTACGAAGCCCACCATCTGGCCACCATTGGCCAGGGTCAACTGCACGGGAGCCCAAACCTTGTCGCGCAGGTCCGAAGGTGCCTCGAATACCAGTGACTTGATCCTGGCAAATGGCACCCAGGCATAGCCGCCACTGACGATGACCTCAAGACAGGGACCGATGCGTGTATCGGCATCTGCCAACCATTGGAACGCTGCGCCGTCCACATGGCCCTTGCTTGCCGGAGCCTGCTCGAAGGCCTCGTTCCTCAATCGCGCCGCTTGCACATGGTGGCCTTCCGCAGTGTGGCGGATCGCCTGAAGCAGCAACGCCAGCCACGCGTCCGGCTCACCGATGACCGTGGGCGTGGCCTCCCCACGAAACACCGCGCCACGTGTCAGCTCGCCTTTCAGTGCCGCGGAATAGGCACCCACCAGCAAGCTATTGAGCCCATCCAGCTCGCCGCTCACGACGAGCTGGTGTTGCGCCCTCTCCCATTGCCCCAGCAAGCTCAGCAGCTGGAACAGGAAGACACGCCGCTTGGCGTCCGCCGGGTGTTGCCTGACTTCAGCGGTAAGCTGCTGAAGCGCCTCCTCCGGCCGACCCTGCCTGAGGAGGCTTTCCGCGCTGGCATCCAGGACAGTCACGTGGGCGGGCCGCCGTTATGCCGACACAGCCTGGATGTCGTAGGTGAATTCCTTGGCGCCGCCATCGGCCGCACCCTTGTCGTTCTGCGGCTGGAACGCATACTTGAACTTGCCGAAGTGCAAGGTGACGTTCTCGGTAAGCCGGTCTTCCCCGCCACTACCACCGGTGGATACCGAGGTGATCAGCACGCCTTCGCTGAGTTCGATGGTGAGGAAGTCGGTCTGTTCGCCGGTGGCGTTGGTGACGTACAGCCACGCCTGATCCATGCGACCGCCGGTGCAGCACGCCTGGAGCAAGGCGTTGGAGCAACCGTCCACGTACTTGGTGATGGAAATATCCTGGACGTGCGCCTTGCCGCCGCTGGCTGAACCGCCGCCACTATGCAGGTCGCCCGTGTTGCTGACGCCCCACGACCACGCGAGGATCGGCACTTCGCCCTTGTGCTTTTTGTGGTTTGAAGCGCCCTTGATCTCGACCTTGCCCGGGCCGAATTTCAGATGCATGTCGAAAGCCATGACATATCTCCCTTGATGTGCAACGCGCTAAACGAGTGATGGGTGGGATGCTCAGGCTTGCGCTGCCGACGGCAGGCGCGATACCAGGCGCAACGACACGGTGAGCCCTTCCAACTGGTAGTGGGGCTTGAGGAAGAATTTGGAGGTGTAGTAACCCGGCGCACCCTCCACTTCGTCCACCACCACTTCCGCGGCGGACAGCGGCTTGCGTGCCTTGGTCTGCTCGGTGGAGTTGGCCGGGTCGCCATCCACGTAGTTCATGATCCAATTGCTCAGCCAGCTCTGCATCTGCTCGCGACTGCTGAACGAGCCGATCTTGTCGCGCACGATGCACTTGAGATAGTGCGCGAAGCGGCAGCAGGCGAACATGTAGGGCAGACGGGCTGCCAGCGCCGCATTGGCGGTGGCATCCGGGTTGTCGTACTCCTCCGGCTTGTTCAGCGATTGCGCGCTGATGAAGGCGGCCATGTCCGAGTTCTTCCGGTGCACCAGCGGCATCAGGCCCATCTTGTCCAGTTCGGCGGAGCGGCGGTCGGTGATGGCGACCTCGGTGGGGCACTTCATGTCCACGCCACCGTCATCCGACGGGAACGTATGGGTGGGAAGCCCCTCCACCGCACCACCGGATTCAATGCCCCGGATGCGCGTGCACCAACCGTATTCCTTGAACGAGCGGTTGATGTTCACCGCCATCGCATACGCGGCGTTCTGCCAGGTGTACTTCGACGAGTCCGCCCCCGCGGTGTCTTCCTCGAAATCGAACTCTTCCACCGGATTGGTGGCGGCGCCGTACGGCAGGCGTGCCAGCGTGCGCGGCATGGTCAGGCCGATGTACTTGGCGTCGTCCGATTCGCGCAGCGAGCGCCACGCGGCGTAGTCGGGCGTGGAGAAGATCTTGGCGAGGTCGCGCGGGTTGGCCAGCTCGTTCCAGTTGTCCATGCCCATCAGCGTGGAGCCTGCCGAGGCCAGGAACGGCGCATGCGCCGCTGCCGAAACCTGGGCAATGCCCGCAAGCAACTCCACGTCCGGCGGGCTGTGGTCGAAATAATAGTCGCCGACCAGGCAACCGTACGGTTCGCCACCAAGCTGGCCGTACTCTTCCTCATAGAGCTTCTTGAACACCGGGCTCTGGTCCCACGCCGTGCCCTTGTAACGCTTGAGCGTCTTGGCGAGGTCCTTCTTGGAGATATTCATCACGCGGATCTTCAGCAGCTGATCCGTCTCGGTGTTGTTCACCAGGTGATGGAGGCCG
Source organism: Dyella japonica A8 (assembly GCF_000725385.1). Lineage (NCBI taxonomy): Bacteria > Pseudomonadati > Pseudomonadota > Gammaproteobacteria > Lysobacterales > Rhodanobacteraceae > Dyella > Dyella japonica. The sequence goes on from NZ_CP008884.1 coordinate 3,230,734, forward strand.
CGCCAGGCGCCTTCGAGTTTCTGGAAGTCGGCGTGGTGCATCACCAGGTTGACCTGCTCGCTGAGCTTGCGGTCGATCTCGGCGATATAGGCCTTGATGGTCTGCGACACGTCCTCGGAAACGATGTCGGACTTGCTGAGCACCTGCTCGGCCAGCGTGCGCACCGCCGACTCCACTTCTTCCTTGGCGCGATCGCTCTTGGGCTTGAATTCCTTACTGAGCAGCGAGGCGAATTCGTTGGCGTCGAGGGTTTCGGTCGCGGCGCCGGCTTCGGCGAGTTTCTCGGTTGCCATGGGTGCTCACTCCCCGTCCGGTTTGGGTGAAGAGGCCAGCGACTGCAGCAGTGCAGGATCCTGCAACGCCTGGGCAATCAGCTTTTCAGCGCCCGCCTTGCCGTCCATGTAGGTGTCGAGATTGGCCAGCTGGGTACGTGCCTCCAGCAGCTTGGCCAGCGGGGCGATCTTTCGTGCCAGGGCGGCGGGCGAAAAGTCGTCCATGCTCTCGAACGTGACATCCACGCTGAGGTTGCCCTCGCCGGTGAGCGTATTGGGCACGGCGAAACTCACGCGCGGCTTCATCGACTGGAGGCGGCTGTCGAAATTATCGACATCGATCTCTAGCGCCTTGCGTTCTTCCACCGGGGGTAATTCGCCGGCATTCGCGCCGGAGAGGTCGGACATCACGCCCATCACGAAGGGAATCTGTACCTTCTTCTGTGCGCCGTAGACCTCGACGTCGTACTCGATCTGCACGCGAGGCGCCCGGTTACGGGCAATGAACTTCTGGCTGCTCTGGGTAGCCATGCGGAGTCTCCCATCGTATTGGGCGGAATTCCTTGTCGAGGCATTGCGTGGCGACGAACGCGGCCACATCCGTGCTGCATTCGTCGCGGCAAACTGCTCGATGAAGACGCAGTCTTGCACCGAACCACAACGACTACCCGTCATTCCGTCTCAGGGTTTTCGCATGACGATTTCGCTACGGCTGCTGCCGGTTTTGCGGCATCACGATGACGAACCAACCGCCTCGCCGGTGGGCATTCATGGAATGCCGTGACGCGCTACGGCTATTGCGTTATCGCGCTGATGCAACACGTCGGCTCGCACCCATTGGCACATGCCTAAGACCAAAGTCCTACGCATTTCCTTGTGCGGCCGTGACCCGATTCAAGCGACGCAATCAGTGGTTCCACTGCGAGCCATCGAACCTGCGCGGCAAACGGCATCTCCATTCGCGCCCGCTAATGCAGCAAGTGAATATCGCAGGCATGGCATTCGATCAGGCACGCAAACATCGCCGCATGTCTCGGATGACCCGCTATCGGCTCGAGCTGCTCATGGCTGTGTTTGCGTCGCCAGCCAGGCTGAAAGACAGGCGAGCTTCTGCTCCTTCCGCCAGGGCCTTCCGACCGTGGCGCCAAGCGCCTTCAGGCGGGCGTCGATCTCGGCTTGCGTCATGCCCCATGCCTGTGCGGCCGTCGCGGGAAGCGATTTCTCATCCTGTTCGACAAGGACCAGCTCACACAGGCCAAAGGCATGCCGGATCGCTTCGCGCACGGCGAGGGTTTCGGCAACGGCCACATGCTCCTGCCACGCGAGACTGTAGCCAAGCAGGTCAGTGATCCATCCGGCGCGGTTGGTCAGCAGGGCCCCGATCACCACCCGGTATCCCGCGCCCTGCATCTGGCGAACGATACGTTGCAGGCTGGCGGTTGCCAGTTGCTCCTGCCGCTTGCGCCCCGTCGCGACGACCTCGGCGGCGTCCACCAGGCTGCCGCCATCCGCTGCATGCACCATGTCGAAAGCCGCGCGGTAAGGCTCCAGGGAAAGCCGCTCACCCTCGGCGTGCGTTTCAAGGAAGGTGGAAAGCACGACCCGCGGCACATCGTTCCCTGCGGCGACACCCACCGCCACGGCGCCGCCCTTGCATGCGCGCAACCCCAGGCTCGCGGGTTGGGGTGAATCCTCGTGGCGTGACATCAAGGCCTCCGCATGTCGCACCTGCATGGCGACCACGTCACGCCTGCGCCAAGGACATCAGGAGATGGCGTTCATCACCGTCGAAACAACATGCCAGCCGGCCGCATCGTAGGTCATGACGGCCGTAAACCAGCCAGCGCACAACGTACCGCAGTAATAGCCAAAGGATACGTCATACCTGCCATCGGGCCGGCGCACCGGCAAGCCAATCGAATAGTGCATCGCCAGACTGCTGGTGGCGGCCCGCCCGGGCGGCACCCATTCGCTGCCGGGATGAGTCTCTATGCCATCACGCCTGAGTCTGGTTACCACCTCGGGAGACAAGTCCACGCCCTTGGCGTTATCCGGCGACTGCAGTGTCACGTAATAGAGAGCCTGCGCCCCTGATGCGCTGGCGCCGGATCTCTTTGGATCGAGTTGATAGCGGATCAGCACTTCGGCCATCTGCTGCAGATCCGGTGCCGGATGCGTCTGCGCCATCAGCTCGGCCTCGGTCCTGGCCTTGGCATCGATGACCTGCTGATGGATGTCGATCGTGACGACACACCCCGCGCCCGGCGGGAGCCGCAGGCAGGCCAGGCCGGTGGATTCGTTGATCGTCGCGATGAAGTTTTTCACCACGCCCTGCCCCTCCGCCGCCGAGACAGGGACGGTCCACTCCCGGGTCGATGGCTCAAAGCTCACCGCGCTGATGGAAAAAGCGCGACTGGTCGTTGCCCGATCAGTGAGGCGCGACACCGTCCCCATGACAGTCTGCTCCTGGAGGACTGGCCCTGCCTGGTCGGCCCAGGCGCACGGGAAAAGGCCGATGCCAGCCAGGCAGGCGAAGGATGCCAACCGTTGGCGCAGGTGATGTCCGGTACCCATGATTCTTCTCCCTGAATCTACAAATACACCCGGCACGACCTCCGCCGGTGGCCCTCGCAACCGGCTACTTGCCCCGTAATGGCGGCGCCGTCGATCCTCGCACAACGAGATCGGCGGAGAGTACGCGCTTGCGCGCCGGCACATCCACATCGTTGAGCAGCTCGATAAGCATGGCCATGGCTTCGCGACCCAGCGCGTTCTTGGGCTGTGCGATGGTGGTCAATGCCGGCGACATGTAACGCGCGAAGCGGATGTCGTCGAAGCCAACCACCGAGACGTCTTCCGGTACGCGCAGGCCGCGGGCGCTCAGCGCGCGCATGGCGCCGATGGCCATTTCATCGTTGGAGCAGAACACCGCCGTGAACGACTGCCCCTGCGACAACAGCAGTTCAATGGCGCGCTCGCCCGCCTCGATCGAAAAGTCACCGGCGACGGTCAATGCCGGGTTGATGGCGATATCGGCCCGCTGCAGCGCTAGCCGATAGCCCTGCTCGCGATCCACGCAGATGGGGCTTGCCGGCGGGCCACTGATGAAGGCGATATCGCAGTGCCCGAGCATGACGAGGTAATCGACGGCGATGCCCGCCGCGGCGATGTTGTCGACATAGACGCTGGAGATCTGGCTGTCCTTGACGTACTCGCAGGCATTGACCACGGGCAGCCGGCCCGGCATCGGGATGGCCGGCACGCGATGCGACATGGTGATGATCCCGTCCGCCTGCCGCGCCGCCACCATGTCGGCATAGGCCTGCTCGCGCACCAGGCTGCCCTGGGTTTCACCCAGCAGCACGGAATAGCCGCTCTCGTGCGCCACCTGCTCGATGCCGCGGATCACCTCGGAGAAAAACGGGTTGGCAATGTCGGGCAGCAGCGCCACGATCAGGCGGGTGCGCGCCGTGCGCAGGTTGCGCGCCAACGCGTTGGGCGTGTAACCCAGGCGCTTGACCACGTCATGGATGTGCTGGCGCGTCGCCTCGCTGACGATCTCGGGGCGCTGCAGCGCGCGCGACACCGTCGCCACGGACACGTTGGCGGCAGCGGCGATCTCCTTGACCGTTCGCGCACGCGCTGGCTGGGCCTCGCCCCCCGGCTTTCCGCCTTCGGTGCCTTGGCGTTTACGCCTGGATCCGTCCGCACTCACAAGCCCCGCCTCCTTCCTTTGTTGCATTGCTTGGGACGATAGCACCGCCACTTTGTCCGGCGCGCCTCGCGAAAAAGCGCCGGCCCGCCCTGCCCGTCGGTCGCGCATTGATGCAGTGCAATGTAATGGATTACATGAAATCGTTGCATCTGCTTTTAGGCTTCTGCTACATATTTTAGCCGATTCAACGTAGTGACTGGCCAGGCAAGCTCAAGGGGAGCCCTGGTCATGGGCTGAAACCCCATGTTTCATGCCGATGTAATCGAATACATTGCAGATTGCAGTGACGCACCGGAGGGGAAATGACAGGCCAATCCGCATCAGGCGGTTCACCCGGGATGACTCGATGAAGAGGCTCGGCATGGGCCTCGTCGGCCCGGGCTTCATTGCCGCGCACCACCTCGATGCCGTGCGTCGACTGGGCCTGGTCGACGTTATCGGCATCGCCGGCTCCAGTCCGCAATCCGCCACGAAGCGGGCGCGCGAACTGGGCGTTGGCCGTGCCTACGACAGCTACCAGGCCTTGCTGGCCGACCCTGCCGTGGACGTGGTCCACAACACCACGCCCAATCATCTGCATAAAGAGGTTTCCCTGGCCGCCCTGCGCGCGGGCAAGCACGTTATTTCCGACAAGCCACTGGCCAGCAGCGCACAGGAGAGCCGCGAGCTGTTCGAAGCGGCGCGCACGGCCGGCGTGGCGCATGTCGTGACCTTCAACTACCGCGGCCATGCCCTCGTGCAACAGGCCCGCAGCATGATCGCCAAGGGCAAGCTCGGCGCGCCGGTGTTCGTGCATGGCCGCTACCTGCAGGACTGGCTGACCGACGAGCGGACCTACTCCTGGCGGCTTGATCCCCGGCTGGGCGGTGCCAGTTCCGCGCTGGGCGACATTGGTTCGCACTGGTGCGACCTGGCGGAGCACGTCACCGGCTCGCGCATCACGGCCGTGCTGGCCGACCTGCATACGGCGGTTCCCGTGCGGCAAGCCCCGGCGATATCCGCCAAGGCGTTCGCCAACCCGACCAGGGCGGCCCGGCGGCGCGCTGTCCGGATCACCAGCGAAGACCTGGCCAGCGTGCTGCTGCGCTTCGACAACGGTGCCCGTGGCTGTCTGGTGGTGGGACAGGTATTGCCCGGGCACAAGAACGACCTGCGGCTGGAGGTGAACGGCCGCCTTGCTTCCGTGGCGTGGCAGCAGGAGCAACCCAACGAGTTGTGGATCGGCCATCACGCGCAGGCCAATACCGTGCTGGCGAGAGATCCCGCACAGCTGGATACAGCGGCACGTGGCTATGCTCACTTGCCCGCCGGCCATCCGGAAGCCTGGGCCGATGCCTTCCGCAACCTGATGGCCGATGCGTATGCGTGGATCCGCCGCGGCGCGACGCCGGAAACCCGGCCCCCGGCCCTGCCCACCTTCGCCGATGGCTATCGCAACAGTCTCGTGATCGACGCCATGCTCCGCAGTCACGCGGCCGGCGGCATCTGGCAGGACGTCGAGAACCCGATCGAACCGCAACGCAAAAAGGGGGAACGCGGATGAAGTGGCGCCTTCGGTTGATGATGCTGGTGGAGTACGCCATCTGGGGCGCCTGGTACGTTACGGTGGGCACTTGGCTGGGCAAGGCATTGCACTTCAGCGGACGGGAAATCGGCGCCATCGCTGGCACCACCGCCGTCGGCGCGATGATTTCCCCGCTATTCATTGGCCTGCTGGCCGACCGGCTGTTCGATACGCGCGTTGTGCTGGCCGTCCTGCATGTCCTGGGCGCCGGCCTGTTGATACTGGCGGCGCAACAGCATGCGTTCCCGGTGCTGTACGTCGCGCTGCTTGCCTACAGCCTCTGCTACATGCCCACGCTGGCACTGACCACGTCGCTCGCCATGCGGCATATCGACGATCCTCGCGAGGAGTTTGGCGGCATCCGCGTGTTCGGCACCATCGGCTGGATCGTGGTGGGTCTGGTCGTGGGCGCCTGGGGCGTGGAAGCGACTGCCTCACCACTGCACCTGGCGGCGGCGCTTTCCGTGCTCATGGCCATTTACTGCCTCACCCTGCCCTCGACGCCGCCACTGGCGCGCCACCAGAAGTTCGCCCTGCGCCATGCGCTGCCGCTGGAGTCGCTGCACCTGCTGCGCGACCGCTCGATGGCCGTGTTTGCCCTGGCCTCGTTCCTGATCTGTATCCCGCTGCAGTTCTACTACGCCTTCACCAACCTGTTCCTCAACGAGGTCGGCGTAGCCAACGCTGCCGGCAAGATGACGGGCGGGCAGATGTCCGAGCTGCTGTGCATGCTGCTCATTCCCTGGTTTTTCCGGCGACTCGGCGTGAAATACATGCTCGCCGTCGGCATGCTGGCATGGGTGCTGCGTTACGCGCTGTTCGCCTACGGTGATGCGGACCAGCTGATGTGGATGCTGTGGATCGGTATCGTGCTGCACGGCATCTGCTTCGACTTCTTCTTCGTGGTCGGCCAGATCTACATCGACCGCGAAGCGCCGCCCTCCCTGCGTGCCGCCACGCAGGGCCTGATCACCTTTCTCACTTACGGCCTGGGCATGTTCGTCGGCTCGTGGCTATCCGGCGTGGTCGTCGACACTTACGCTCGCCCCGGTGCCCAAGGCGTGGTGACGCACGACTGGCACGACATCTGGCTGATCGCGGGTGGATGCGCCGGCCTTGTCCTTGTGCTGTTCGTGCTGCTGTTCAAGGAGCGCCGGGTGGCAGCGAGCCGCCCCGTTCCCACCACGGCCTGACCCCATACTCCCCCATACCTGGCCATCCAGGAGACCGCTTCATGATGACCCGCAGGCAGTTTCTGGCTCGATCCACCCTGTTCGGCGGCGCGGCATGGCTCGCCGCCAACATGCCCGGCCGGCTGTTCGCCGCGGCAGCGCAAGGCAAGTCACTCGGCATCCAGTTGTACATGGTGCTCAAGGCGTATCAGGACGACCCCATGGGCGCGCTCAGGACGCTCAAGTCGATCGGCTATACGGAAATCGAGGCCATCGTCACCTCGACGGCAAAGACGCTGCGCGACCAATTGAACGAAACGGGACTGGCCTGCCCCAGCCTGCACTTCGACAGCCTCGGCATCGAACCTGGCATCGAAGCGGCGCATACGCTGGGCACGCAATACATCGTGAGCAGCATGCTGCCGTCCTTCATGGGCAAGATGAAGGGAAGCACGGGCGAACCCGGCTACACCCTCGATGGCGCCAAGCGCACGGCCGAGTTCGCCAACCAGGTGGGCGAGAAGGCGAAGCAGGCCGGCCTGCAGTACGCGTACCACAATCATCATCGGGAGTTCACCGATGTCGGCCACGGGCAGACGTTCTATGACGTGCTGCTCAAGGAAACCGACCCGGCACTGGTCAAGTTCGAGCTCGATTGCGGCTGGGTGCACGTGGGCGGCAAAAATCCCGCCGACTATTTCAAGGCAAACCCGGGGCGCATCCCGCTGATGCACGCCAAGGATTTCCTGCCCTCCCCGGGACTGAACCAGTATCCAGGTGCGGAACTCGGGCGCGGCACGGTGGATTACAAACCCATCATGGCGGCGGCGGATGCCTCGGGGCTCCGGCATTGCTTCGTCGAGCAGGAGGGCCCCTTCAGTCGCGTGGGCCAGCTCGACGCGGCGCGCATCGACTACGACTACTTGCGTCCGCTGCGCTGAGCAGCACGCCACTCCACGAACCGACAGCTTGTTCCCAGGGATCACCATGAACAACAACACCTACGATGCCATTGTCGTCGGCACCGGCGTCAGCGGCGGCTGGGCTGCCAAGGAACTCACGGAAAAGGGGCTCAAGACCCTGGTGCTGGATCGCGGCCGCATGGTCAAGCACGGCGAATACCCCACGGCCATGAAGGCCCCGTGGGAGCTTCCCTACGCCGATGAGCCGACGCGGGAGGATGTGCTGCGCCATCCCATCCATACGCGCCCGTCGTTCTATGGCATCACGCAGTCCACCAAGCACTGGTTCGTCGACGACCTCGACAATCCCTACGTGGAAACCAAGCCGTTCGACTGGTTCCGCGGCTACCACGTAGGCGGCCGTTCGCTGATGTGGGGCCGGCAAAGCTACCGCCTGGGCGACCTGGACTTCGAAGCGAACGGCAAGGACGGCGTCGGCGTGGACTGGCCCATCCGGTACGCCGACCTCGCGCCCTGGTACGACTACGTGGAAGAGTTCATCGGCGTGAGCGGATCGGTCGAACACCTGGCGCAGCTGCCGGACGGCCAGTTCCTGCCGCCGATGGAACTCAACTGCGTCGAGCAGGAATTTGCCGGCAGGCTGGCCGACAAGTTCAACCGCAAGCTCATCATCGGCCGCACGGCCAATCTTTCCGCGCCGCTCAAGCACGACAAGAGCCCACAGCGCGCCACCTGCCAGTATCGCAACCTGTGCATGCGAGGCTGTCCGTTCGGCGGCTACTTCAGCAGCAATTCGTCGACGCTGCCCTCGGCGGAGCGCACCGGCAACATGACGATCGTACCAAACGCCATCGTCCACGAGATGATTTACGACAACGCCAAGGGCAAGGCGACCGGCGTGCGCGTGCTCGATGCCGAGACGGGCAAGCAGACGGAATACTTTGCGCGCGTGATCTTTCTTTGCGCCTCAACCTTTGGCACCACGCACATCCTGCTCAACTCCACCTCCAGCCGCTTCCCGAACGGGTTTGGCAACGACAGCGGCGAGTTGGGGCACAACGTGATGGACCACCTCTTTGGCCACGGCGTCTCGGCCTCCGTCGATGGCCACGAAGACCGCTATTACACTGGCCGCCGTCCCAACGGTTTCTACATACCGCGTTACCGCAACCTCGGTTCGGAGAAGCGCCCTTACCTGCGCGGCTTCGGCTACCAGGGCAGCGCAAGTCGCCAGAACTGGTCGCGACTGGTCGACGAGCCCCTCCTGGGCGAAGACCTCAAGCGCGCCGCGGAAGAGCCCGGCCCGTGGCGGCTGGCCATGTCGGGGTTCGGCGAAATGCTGCCCTCCCACGACAACTACGTCACGCTCGACCGCGACCGCAAGGACAAGTACGGCCTGCCCATACTCAACTTCAACGTGGCGCACGGCGAGAACGAAAAGCGCATGACGAAGGAAATCGTCGATGACGCCATGGAGATGATGACCGCGGCCGGCTATCGCGACGTGAAGCCATACCATGTCGAGGCGAACGTCGGCGCAGCCATTCACGAGATGGGCACCGCCCGCATGGGGCGCGACCCGAAGACCTCGGTGCTCAATGGCTGGAACCAGATGCACGCCTGCAAGAATGTCTTCATCACGGATGGTTCGTGCATGACCTCGTCCGCCTGCCAGAACCCTTCCCTCACCTATATGGCCTTGACCGCGCGCGCCGCCAGCCACGCCGTCGAAGAACTGAAGCGCGGCAATATTTGAGGACATCGCCATGAATCGTCGCGAATGGTTGAAATGCGTTTCCACCCTGGCCATGGGGGCCGTGGCCGCACCGTCACTGCTGGCCATCTCCGATGCCTATGCTGCCGCGCAGGCACCGGGCTTTGCGCCGCAGTTCTTCAGCAAGGCGCAGATCGACGTGGTGAGCGCGGTGGTCGACATCATCATCCCGCGCGGTGGCACCCCGGGCGCCATTGATGCCGGCGTGCCGGCCTTCATCGACCAGATGTTTACCAGCGTCTACACCAAGGCCGAGCAGGCGCGTTACCTGAGCGCGCTCGCTTCGTTCGAACGCGCCGGCGCCAGGCCGTTCCTGCAACTGGACGAAGCGCAGCGCAAGGCGCTGGTGACGAAACTCCACGGCGCGGCGCTTTCCACCGGGAAGGGCGACACGCCCGAGCCCGCAGCCGACTTCGTGCTGATGACCAAGCGGCTCACCATGACGGGCTTCTTCCTGTCCGAGCCGGGCTGTACCCAGGTGCTGCAATACGCGGCGGTGCCGGGCGCTTACCAGGCCGACGTTCCGCTTGCCAAGGCGGGCAACGGCAAGGCCTGGGCCGTCGAAACGGCATTGGCGCTCTGACCCATGGGCCCCACGCGCAGACCGGGTGAACACGCATGAAGACACTCAAGGGCCCGGGCATTTTCCTTGCCCAGTACGCAGGTGACGAACCGCCGTTCAACAACCTGCCCGACATCGCCCGCTGGGCGGCGTCGCTGGGTTTTGCCGGAGTGCAGATTCCCACCAACGACCAGCGCCTGTTCGACCTTGAGCAGGCAGCGGCCAGCAAGACCTACTGCGACGACATCGCCGGCATGCTGGCGGAACATGGGCTGGTGGTCACTGAGCTTTCCACGCACCTGCAAGGCCAGCTGGTGGCGTCGCACCCCGCCTATGACCGGCTGTTCGACGGTTTTGCTCCACCGGCGCTGCGCGGCCATGCGCAGGAGCGGCAGGCCTGGGCCGTGGACCAACTCAAGCTGGCCGCGCGGGCCAGCCGGCATCTGGCCTTGTCGGCGCACGCTACGTTTTCCGGTGCGCTGGCCTGGCACCTGTTTTATCCATGGCCGCAGCGCCCCGCGGGCTTGATCGAGCAGGCGTTTACGGAACTGGGCCGGCGCTGGCGCCCTATCCTTGACGCTTTCGACGAGGCGAGCGTGGATGTGTGCTTCGAGCTGCACCCGGGCGAGGATCTGCACGACGGCGCCACCTTCGAGCGTTTCCTCGAAGCCGTCGACCACCACCCGCGCGCCAACATCCTGTACGACCCCAGCCACATGGTGCTGCAGCAGCTGGACTACCTGGCGTTCATCGACCTCTATCACGACCGTATCCGCGCCTTCCACGTCAAGGACGCCGAGTTCCGTCCCAACGGGCGATCCGGCGTGTATGGCGGGTACCAGAACTGGATCGATCGCCCGGGCCGCTTCCGCTCACTGGGTGACGGGCAGATCGATTTCGGCGCGGTGTTCAGCAAGTTCGCGCAGTACGACTATCCAGGCTGGGCCGTGCTGGAATGGGAGTGCTGCCTGAAAGACCCGCTGGTCGGCGCGAAGGAAGGCGCGGCCTTCATACGCGACCACATCATCCCGGTGACCGCTCGCGCGTTCGACGATTTCGTCGCAACCGAAGCCGATCCGGCGTTCAATCGCCAGCTGCTTGGCATCGACTAAGCCCATGGCGCGACGCCAGACCGTTGCGTACCGCCTCACCCATCCACCTGCCAACCGATCGGGGAAGTACAGGCCATGACAGATCACTCCCGCGGCATCACGCGCCGCGACGCGCTGGGGCGCATCGCGGCGGCCGCTGCGTTTGGTGCAGCATCATGGCTGCCCTCCGTCGACGCCTCGCCGAACAAGGCCGCGCAGGAGAAACCGGCGGCGGGCCGCCTCAAGCAGTCGCTGAGTCGCTGGACGTCCGACGAGCCCCTGTCCTCGCTTTGCCAACGACTGAAGGCGCTGGGCTTCGCCGGCGTGGATCTGCTGTACACCGACGAGTGGTCGACTGTGACCGACAGCGGCCTTGCCGTATCCATGGGTTATCCGTCGCGACGCAAGGACTTCATCGCCACGGGCTTCAACGACCCGGCCAATCACGCCCTGCTCATCAAGGAAATCGAAACCACCATTCCGCTCGCCAGGCAGGCAGGGGTGAAGAATCTGATCACCATGTTCGGCAATCGCCGGCCGGGCATCGACGAGCACCAGGCCCTCGCCCATTGCGTGGAGGGTCTGTCAAAGATTGCCCCTTATGCGGCGGAAAACGGCATCACCCTGTGCGTGGAGCTGCTCAACAGCAAGGTGGATCACCACGGCTACCAGGGTGACAGCACCGCGTTCGGCGTGGCCGTCATGAAGGGCGTCGGCTCGCCTCATGTGAAGCTGCTCTACGACATCTATCACATGCAGATCATGGAGGGTGACGTCATACGCACCATCCGCGACAACATCGCCTGGATCGGGCACTTCCACACTGGCGGCGTGCCGGGCCGGCACGAGATCAACGATACGCAGGAACTCAATTATCACGCGATCGCCAAGGCCATCGAAGACCTCGACTACCAGGGCTTCATCGCGCACGAATTCATGCCCGCGCAAGCGGACCCGTTCGCCTCCTTCGCCGAAGCGCTCAGGATATGCACGGTATGAACCTTCACCGGGAACACTCATGAAACACTCCCTGTCCATCGCCCTGCTCGCGCTTGCGGCCACAGAGCCGGCATCCGCCTGGGCACAGGCGGCCACGCCCACCGACCCCAAGGCCACCGAGCAATGGGAGCCCGTGCCCAGGACCGTCATGCCGGGCAACCGGGAAGGCGCGCCACCCGCGGACGCCGTCGTGTTGTTCGATGGCCGCGACCTCAGCCAGTGGGAAACCTCCAAGGACCATTCCGCGGCACGCTGGAAAGTCCATGACGGCGTGGTCACGGTCGACAAGGTCACGGGGAACATCCAGACCCGCCAACACTTCAGGAATTATCAGCTGCACCTGGAATGGCAGGTGCCGCGGGACGTCACCGGCGAAGGCCAGGCGCGAGGGAACAGCGGCGTGTTCCTTGCGTCCACCGGGCCGGGCGACGAGGGCTACGAGATCCAGATCCTCGATTCGTGGCAGAACAAGACCTATGTCAACGGACAGGCCGCCAGCGTTTACAAACAGGCGGCTCCCCTGGTGAATGCCATGCGTCCGCCGGGCGAATGGCAGACCTACGACATTGTCTGGAGCGCGCCCGTATTCGCCACGGACGGCACGCTCAAGTCGCCAGCGTACGTCACCCTGTTCCACAACGGCGTACTGGTGCAGAACCATACCCAGCTCACCGGGGAAACGCTCTACATCGGCAAGCCGACGTACAAGCCGTACGCCGAGGCGGCCATCAAGCTTCAGGCACACGGCGATCCGTCGCCGCCGATCAGCTTCCGCAATATCTGGGTGCGACCGCTGGATTGATCGACCGCTTAAAGCGTGTGCACGATCTACCGCCGAGTCGACTCCCCTCACCGTCATTCCCGCGCAGGCGGGAATCCAGCGTCTCCATGGGCCGCGAAAAGGCACTGGATTCCCGCTTGCACGGGAATGACGGTGAGGATATCCAGAGATCGTGGACGCGCTTTAAGCCGGCTCAGCGACACCGGGATAGTGCGTCACTGCGGCGGCGATACGCGATGCAGATCCTGCAAGGTCGTTGGCAACAGCTCGCTGATGGTGGGGTGGATATGCACCGCATGGGTCACGATGCGATACGGAGCATCCGCGTACATCACGTCCAGCAGGCTGTGAATGGCCTCATCCCCGCTTGCACCTAGCATGGCCGCACCGAGCAATCGCTCACTTTGGGCATCCACCACCACCTTCATGAAACCCTGGGTCTCGCCACGCTCGATGGCGCGGCCCACGCGCGTCATGGGGCGGATGCCGACCAGGACGTCGTAGCCACGCTGCCGCGCCTCGTGTTCGGTCATGCCGATGCGACCCAAGGGCGGATCGATATACAGCGCATAGGCGGGAATGCGGTCCGAGATGCGCCGTGGTTCATCGTCCAGCACGTTGGCCGCTACGATTTCATAGTCGTTGTATGACGTATGGGTAAAGGCGCCCCGGCCGTTGCAATCGCCCATCGCCCAGATGCCATCGACATTGGTGCGGCACTGGTCGTCCACCACGATGTACCCGTGCTCGTCGGTTTCCACTTCGGCGTGCTCCAGCCCGAGATCATCGGTATTGGGGCGACGACCGACGGCCAGCAGAAGATCGCTGCCACGGATTTCCATGCGTGGCTCAGCGCAGCGGGCGATCACGCCCACATCGCCGGCCGCTCCCTCCAGCTCGATGCACTCCGCCCCCAGATGCAGGGCAATGCCGTCGTTCTGCAGGATGCCCGCGATGGCGGCGGAGACATCCGGGTCTTCGCGGGGCAGCAGTCGTTCGCTGCGTTCGATGATGGTGACGCCGGCGCCGAAGCGCCTGAACATCTGGCCGAACTCCAGGCCTATGTAGCTACCACCGACGATGAGCAGGTGGCGCGGCAACGTCTTCAGGTCCATCACGCCGACATTGGTGAGATACGGCACGGTGTCGACACCGGGGAAATCCGGCGCCACAGCCCGGCCACCGACATTCAGGAAGATGTGTTCCGCTTCGATGACCTCGTCGCCCACCCTCAGCACGCGGGGCGATTCGAACCGCGCGTGCCCGCGTATCAGGGTGACGTTCGGCATGCCGGCCACCCAGGACTCGACGTTGCCGCGCGAACGCTCCGAAATGCCACGCGTGCGTTTCCACACGCCTTCCATGTCGACCCTCACCTGCCCGCCGGTCGAGACGCCGTATTCGGCGGCGCGGCGCCCCATGTGCGCCACGTAGGCGCTGGCCACCATGGCCTTGGTAGGTATGCAGCCCGTGTTGACGCAGGTGCCGCCCATCAGCTTGCGCTCGATCAGCGCCACGCTGCGCCCTGCCGCGCCGAGGCGCGCGGCCAGCGAAGGACCGGCCTGCCCCGCGCCCACCACGATCGCGTCAAATCGCCTGCTCATGCCCATTGCTCACGCCGCCTGGAGCGGGTAAGCGTGGCACTCCGGCGTGTAAGGAACCGTCAATGCAGGGAGTTGCCGGTATCAGCGCCGTTTGCTCGCGGGCGCAACGCGGAGGGTTCACTGCCTTACATCGATCTCGTTGGTGACTTCCTTTACGCCAGTCACCTTCCGCACGAGGGCATCGATCCGCGATTTCTCCGCATCGTTCCTGACCGGGCCGCGCAACACCACGGCGCCGTCCGAGACGATGACCATGACGTGGTGCCCGGCATCGGACAAAGACGCGTCGTTGGCGATGGCCTGGCGGACGGAGGCCTGCAACTGCGCATCTTCCGAACTGTGGATCTGTGACGCCGCCTGATGTGGTGGCGCCTGAAGGGCCATGACCTGACCAACCACGAACAGGCCCAGCCAGCCCGGCATTGCAAGCTTCATATCCCTACCCCGCGACGATGCGATATCGCTACGCGGCCTATTAGCCACTGCCCGGCGTGAATCGCGCGTGCAATGGGCGGATGCGCGCGAAACCCGGGCGAGCACTCAGAACCGCGCGCGCAGCTGCTCGACCAGCGCCCGAATCTGCCCAAGCTGGGCCACGATGGCGTCACGACGCGCGGACAGGGTCTCATCACCATCGGATTCCAGCATGCCGGGATCGATCAGTCGCAACGAGCCGACCAGACGATGAATCAGGTTGTGCTGCGCCGTGGTGTCGTGTTCAGCGAGTGCGAGGTCGAGTTTCGCCACGTCGGCGTTACCGGCATCGAGCAACCCCTCGAGCAAGGTCTTCACCTGCGCTTCGGAGCCGAATACGTTGGTGAGATAGGCCAGCCGGTCCCTGCCGGATCGCCCGCCGTCGACGGCGCCGGTCACCGCCTGATGTCTGATGCCGGCGATCTTTTGCTCCAGCTCATCGAGTTGCACCGGCTTGGCGAGGAAATCATCCATGCCGGCCCGCCGGCATCGATCGACCTGCTCGGGCAGCGCACTCGCCGACAGCGCGATGATCGGCAGATGCCGTGCCTGGCCGGCTTCCGCGTGCCGTATGCGTTCGGCCAGCGCGTATCCATCCAGTACCGGCATGTGGCAGTCGGTGATAAGGATGTCGTAATGCCCCTCCTGCAGAGCCGCCCAGGCTTGCTGTCCGTCTTCCACGACAAGGTGTTCGTACCCGAGCAGGTCCAGCTGCCGCCCGATCACCGCACGGTTGATCGGATGATCTTCGGCGACCAGCACGCGGATGTCGCGGGCGCCATCCGGCATCGCCACTGACGTCGCCGCGCGTGCCGCCCCCAGGCCCAGCGCCATGCGACAGGCCTCCACCGACGAACGCCAGAGCAGCGGGCTGCCGCACAGCATGATCCGGCCGCCGTCCACACGGAAACCCCGCGGATCGGTATCGCCCTGGACATGGATGGTGGGCGCACCGGCGACGATGACGCCCTCTTCGATCAGCTCCGCATCGGCCACATAGACATCCACGTCCTCCGCGGTGAACTCGGCAACATCCTCGGGATCGATCTCCATGGCCATCAGGCCCATGGCGGAAAGCGCATTGGCCAGCTCCTGCTCGAGCGTCGCGTCGCGGGTGCACACCAGGGCGCGCTTGCCCGCCATGCCGTGCACGCCGGATGCCGCCTGTGTCACGGGCAGATCGACTTCAAAGATGGCGCGGGTGCCGCTTCCGGCCCCGCTGTTGAGCTGAACATCGCCGCCCATCATGTGGGCCAGCCGGCGACAGATGCTCAGGCCAAGCCCGGTGCCGCCGAAGCGGCGCGTGGTGGATGCCTCTGCCTGCGTAAAGGGCTGGAACAGCCGGTTGAGCTGATCCTGTGAAATGCCGATACCTGTATCGGTAACGCAGAAGCGGAGGCGATGTGCGCCACCGTTCTCGCCCATCATGTCTACGCGCAGCATCACATGCCCGGTGGCGGTGAATTTCAGCGCGTTACTCAGCAGGTTATTGATGATCTGGCGGATGCGATTGGCGTCACCGCGATACTCAGAAGCCAGTCGCCAGTCCTGCACCAGGTACAGGTGAAGATGCTTCTGCTGCGCACGCGCCGCAAACGTACCGATCGCGCTGTCGGTCAGCAGGCGAAGATCAAACGGCTCCGGTTCCAGCTCGAGCTTTTCCGCTTCGATACGGGAAAAATCCAGGATGTCGTCAAGGATCTGCAGCAGCGACTCGGCCGAGTCCTGCACCATGCCCACCATATGCGACTGCTCGGCGTTCAGTGGCGTCTTGGATAGCAGCTCCACCAAACCCAGCACGCCAGCCATGGGCGTGCGGATCTCGTGGCTCATCATGGCAAGGAAGGCGCTCTTGGCCGCCACTGCGGCCTCGGCCGTGGCCTTGGCCTCTACCAGCGCCTGTTCGTGCTCCTTCAGCACGGTCACGTCGGCACAGTAGACGCTCCAGAAATAGCCGCCGTGGTCCGTAGGCTTGGGCTCGCCACCCAGGGCACGTATCCAGCGCGTGGCATGGTTGACGCGCGTGCGGAACTCGATCGCTTCCGCGTGATGCGCGTGGAAGGACTGGCCCACCAGCGCACGTACCGCCTCCCGGTCACCCTCCTGTGCGACATCCAGTGGACTGGATGCGCCGGACAGAATGTCCTGGTGCGACATGCCGAACAGGGCAAGCGTGGGCCCGCTGACATATTCGTAGGAACGCTTGCCATGCACATCGACAAGCAGGCGCATGACCACGCCCGGAAGGTTTTCATTGGTATCGAGGAGGCGCTGTTCCGAGGCACGCGCCCGGGCCTCGGCATCCCGCATGCGCTTGTAGCCGAATCCAATGATGGCCACCACCGATGCGCTGATGGCCAAGCCGATCAGCACCCATCGCCATGGCGCGCCATAGTTGTAATCGGCGCGGAGCCAGCGGCCGCGGATGGCTTGTCGCTGATTGTCCTTCAGCCCGGCAATGACATTGTCGATCAGGTTGGCCAGGCGAGCCTTGTCACGGCTGACGCCGAAGGTGAAATCCTGATCCAGCCCGACGGGTGCCACCACGCGCAAGGTGGCCGCGTAACGATCACGTATGAGCGCGTCGATGGCCGGCAAGGTGCCGATATACGCAGCCACATCACCCTTGGCCAGCAGCGCCAGGCCTTCGTCGTTGCTCACTGTAGGAACCAGCTCGGTGCGCGGCAGAAGCACTTTCAGTCCGTCGATCAGGCCTTCCTCTTCCCGCACGGCCACCTTCCTGCCGCGTAGGTCCTCGGGCCCCGCGATGGCTGGGCCACCGACGCGCGCCACGATCACTTCAGGAAAGTGCTCATAAGGGCGCGTAAAGGTCATGCTCGAGGGGTCGTAGTCCGTGGACATGGCGGCAGCGACCACGTCCACCTCCTTGGCTGCCACGCGGCGCTGGAGGTCATCCAGATCCCGCGCCGGCACGAACTCCAGCCGCAGGCCGAGTTCGTTCTTGACCACCTCGAGATAATCGTTGGCCAGACCGTCGAGCCCGCCATCCTTGTCCATGAAGCTGTAGGGATAGCGATCGGTTTCATAGCCGACCCGGATCGTGCCGAGGCCGGCAAGCCATTGGCGGTCGTCAGTGGTCAGGTGGTGCCCATGGGGAATGGGCGCCGACAGGTCGACAGTAAGGCCCCAGCGCGCTCGAAGGTTGGCCAGCTCATCGTCACTGATCGAGGCCTCCGACTTGCGCAGAATCGATGCCAGCATCGTCTCGCCTTGCGGCACGGCAAGTGAAGCGCGCAAGACCCCCATGTCCGGCAGGCGGGCCAGGATCACCAGGTCGTCGCGCTCGCGTTCGGCCAGCAGCCAGCGCGTGCGGCCGAGTGCGCCAATGAACGCATCTGCCTGCCCCTGCGCGACCAGGTCCAGAGCTTGCCTGGCATCGTCGGAGTAGACCACCGTGGCGGCCGGAAGGCGTGTCTTCAGCTGACGAGTGAAGTACTTGCCGAGCCGCTCCATGGCAATACGTTTATCCGCCAGGCTCCCTTCGTCGACGATCTTCAGGTCACCTTTGCGCGTGACCAGAACGAAGTTCGACTCCACATAGGGCTTCAGATAGTCAAGACGCGTGCTCCTCCCGTAAGGCTGGGCTACCAGCAGATCAAACGGAATGGGCTTGTCCACGTCGTCGAAGGCGATGTAGTCCCAATCCGTGAAGGGGCGGAACTGCAACCGCAACCCTACCTTGCCAGCCACGCGCTTCGCGTAGTCCACGCCAAAGCCATCCGGCGCGCCCGCCACCCAGGCTTCCAGCGGAAAATGGTTCCCGGCGTATACGCCCACCTGTATCACCGGATGGGCCGCAAGCCACTCGGATTCCTGCGGGGTCAGCGTCACCGGTATGTCCGTGGAGGCCTGTGCACAGGTCGTCGCCACGAACATGGCCAGCATCCATGCAAGCCGACGGCACGCCTGGACAGCTGTATCCGCGGCGGAATGGCACGACCACGGGGCATGCCGATTCGCTTTGCCTGCCCGCCAACCACGATGCATAAACGTCCCCTGTCTGATCGATTCAAGACATCAGGATAAGAATCGTGAACAAGCACCATCCATGAGAAACATCCGAATTGCCCGGACTGACAATCGCTTGGCGTGACGTGGTCGCTATCCTTGCCACCTTGTTTCCCGATCAACCGTCCAGCCAGCCATGCCCATCCGAGCTTTTCTTGCCGACGATCACCCCATTGTGCGCTCCAGCGTCCGCATGGAGATCAGTCGAATCGCCGATGTCCAGGTCGTCGGCGAGGCGTCGACGGCCGACGAGCTCGTTGCGTTCATCCGTACCGAGCCTTGCGACCTCCTCGTCACCGACTTCAGCATGCCGGGCGATGTCGACGAAGACGGCCTCGCCATGCTGGACACGATCCGGCGCCTTCGGCCTGACCTGCCCATCGTCGTGCTGACCATGCTGACCAACCTCGCCCTGCTTCGCGCCATCCATGACCGGGGCGTGTCCTGCCTCGTCATCAAGTCCGATGGCATGAGCGAGCTGGCTTCCGCCCTGCGAGCAGTCGTTGCCGGCGACAGTTACGTCAGCGCCAATGCGCGGCACCTGTTCCACGCGGCATCGCGGCGCGACGCGGCACCCGGTGTCGCGCTGACGGATCGCGAGGCCGAGGTGTTGCGGCTCTTCGCCTCTGGACGGTCCGTTTCCGAAATCGCCGCTCAGCGCGGGCGCAGCGTGAAGACCATCAGCCACCAGAAAATCAGCGCCATGAACAAGCTGGGGCTGCGCAACGACCCGGAGCTTTACACGTACGCGCATGAGCATGGGTTGTGCTGACCGGAAAGTCGCTAGATTGAGCCAGCACTTGCGGCTGCCGCATCCGCAAAATCAACACGGGAAGCCAAGTAGATCTACTTAGCCACTCCCGTGCACTCCCGCCCTTGCCAGGATGAAGAGCGGGCAGCGGGCGAAGAAACACCACGCCCCATCCCGCGCCATGCAGGTCCAGGGCGTGGTGAAGCGCTCCATGAAGGAGCGCGCCGGGTCAGGGGGCAAGCCATTCCATTTCGGACAGGGCAACGCCTTGCGATGCACTGGCCCGCTCCACCCGCCAGCGGTAATGCGCATAGCTGCCCGGGTGCGTCACGCCAAAAGCGCGCGTCTGCCGACGCCAGGGAAAGCTCTCGCCCCGTCGTTCGTCCAGGGTGACCCAGTGAACGCCGTCACTGGAGCCTTCCAGTGTCCACGATCCGGGGTCGCGCCCCGGCTGTGCCGATGACGTCAGGGTATACATGCTCACCTGTCCCGGCTGCTTCAGGTCGAGCTGGACGATCGGCTCCGCGCCGCGCAGCAAGGCCTCGGTATCGGACGTGTTGTCACTCAGGGCGCGCGCCGCCGCCTTGTCGCCCGGCACGAGCACCTGGGCGCCCTCGCTGTCGGCTAGATCGACCAGCGGCGCGGGCTTTTCACTGCCCTGGGTGATCGACGGAAGCCGCGCATCGCCCGCGGCGCTGCCCCAGGTCGAGGGCGCATCGCCCATGCGGAAGTCGAGCACCGCGCCATTCGCGAGGTCGGTATGCGCCAGCCAGCTGCGGTCGTACGGCTTGCCGTTGAGCATCACGCTCTGGATGTAGCGATGGCGGTCGCTCACTTCCGGCGCGCGAATGTCGATGGTCTTGCCGTTCTCCAGGTGGATGATCATGTGCGGGAAATAGGGTGCGCCGATGGCGTACGTCGGCGTGCCCATGCGCAGCGGGTAGAAACCGGCGGCACTGAATACCCACCAGGCGGACATCTCGCCGTTGTCCTCGTCACCGGGATAGCCCTGCCCGATCTCGCTGCCGACGTAGAGCCGTGACAGGGCATCACGCACTTTGTCCTGCGTTTTCCATGGCTGGCCCGCCAGGTCGTACATGTACAGGATGTGATGCGATGGCTGGTTGCTGTGCCCGTACTGGCCCATGCGCACGTCGCGCGCCTCCAGCATCTCGTGGATGATGTCGCCGTAGGCGCCCACGTGGAAATCGGTACCTGCCCCGAAGAACGCATCGAGCTTTCCTGTGAGCGCCTCAACGCCGCCATAGAGATTCGCCAGCCCTTGCCCGTCCTGCACGCCTTCGAACGTCATGTTCCAGGCGTTGGTTTCCGTATAGTCGCCGCCCCAGGCGAAGGGGTCGAAATGCGCGGCGTCGATGCGCCATGAGCCATCGGGCTTGCGGCCCACGAAGAAGCCAGTGGCAACATCGAACAGATTCACGTAGCCAAGCGAGCGGCTGCGAAAATAGCGGGCATCGTCCGCGTAATGCGCTGCGTACGGATCATTGGCCTGATGGTCGGCGGCCAGCGTCTGCGCCAGTTCACCGATGCCGAAGTCATTGAGGTAGCCGGCCATCGACCACGACAAGCCCTCGTCGGTGCTGTTGTCCACATAGCCATGGAACACCGATCGCGCGATACCTTTGCGGCCGGCGCCAGGCACGTCGCTGACCACGGTCGCGTCCTTCAGGGCCGCCTGGTAGAACGAACGCACGTCGAAGTTTCGAATGCCCTTGTTCCATGCATCGGCGAACGCCACGTCCGCGCTGGTTCCCACCATGAGGTCGGCGTAGCCGGGCGACGACCAGCGGGCGATCCAGCCGCCATCACGGTACTGCTGCACGAAGCCATCGATCATCTCGCCGGCCTGCGTGGGTGTCAGCAAGGCATAGGCCGGCCACGCGGTGCGATAGGTATCCCAGAGGCCATTGTTGACGTAGGGCTTGCCAGCGAGCACGCGCGCGCCCGTCTGGGTTGGCGTATTGGCGCCGGCAGGTGCGGAGAACGGACTCGCGTAGCGATAGTCGGGATGAGCAAGCGTCCCGAGGTTTTCGAATGCTTCATTCGGATACAGGAACAGGCGGTAGAGATTGGAATACAGCGTGACCTTGTCGTGGGCACTGGCACCGGGAATTTCGATGCGACCCAGCATGTCGTCCCAGCGCTGCGCCGCGCGGGCCTGCACCTTGTCGAAGGTATCGCCGTCCGCGATTTCCTGGGCCAGGTTGCGCCTGGCCTGTTCCAGGCTGATGAGCGAGGTGGCCATGCGCATCGTCACGACCTTGTCGGCATGGGTATCGAAACCGAACCATGCGGCGACATGGTCGCGCCCCTGCCCCGTCAGCCGGCCGCTCTCCGTCACGGGGCGATCAAAGGTCGCGTAGAAGAACAATCGCGTCGCTCCGGTCGAGAGCCGACTGGCGACATCGGAATACCCGCTGATACTGGCATGGGCCGCGTCCAGCTCGATGTCGCCCTTGTCGTTGCGGTTGTCGAACAGCAGCTGCGAGCGGTCGCCGGTGAAGGTGAAACGCATCATGGCGGCGTGGTCGGTCGGTGTCATCGCGGCGCTCATGCCGTTGTCGAACCTGACCTGGTAAAGATCGGCGCGAGCGATCTCGTGATCGTGCGTGAAAGCCAGCGAGCGCGCGTCGCGATCCAGTGGCGGCGCGCCGGCAGCCACGGCCGCCGGCATGACCTGAAAGGTCTGGCGATCACCCATCCACGGGCTGGGCTCGTGACTGAGGGCGAATGCCTGGATGCGCGGATGGTTATCCGCGCCGTTGCGATCCTGGTACTGGTAGATCCAGTCGGAGCCGGCTTGCGTGGTCGGCGTCCAGAAGTTGAACCCGTGCGGCAGCGCTACCGCGGGAACGTTGTTGCCGCGCGAGAAATGCGCGTTGGCATTCGTGCCGCGGCGGGTGTCCACATAGGTATGGGGCGCGGCCGCAGCATCGGTCGGGGCTGTGTCGGCCAGATGCAGGTCGTCGATATAGCCGTGGAATGCCTCCGCGCCCTGGGGGGCATCCTCCACCAACTCGACGGTGGCCACGGTTTTACCGGCAGCCACGGCGCCCACGTCGATATCCAAAGCGTTCCACTGGTTGTCGTGCAGCACACGTGAGCTGCCCTGCGCTGCCGCGCTCGCGTGTACACGATGCTGATCCGCGGCATCGAGCGCGGACAGGCGCGTGCCATCGGTGAACAGTAGATCCACCGCTACGTATTGCGCATCGCCGCGCGCCTTGCCGGAGGCGTCCGCCGGAAACACGACGTAGGAGAGGTGCGTGGCCGCCGTCACCGGTTGCCTGAGTCGATACAGCGTGGCGCGGCGTTCGCGCGGGGTCGGCACCGCATGGGCGTCGTAGCGAAGACAGCGTACGCCGGTAAAGCCGGCACCCGGCCGGGAGGTGAGGGATTCCTCCTTGCCGGGGCCGGGTACCACGCTCATTCGCCAGCCGTCGACGCTGGCCGATAAAGGTTGGGGCTCACCGACCTCAAAAGAGCTGGCAAAACCCCGGGACAGGGTTGCTGCCAGCGCCGGTGCCGCAAGCACCAGTGAGAGTCCGGCCGACAGCATGACCACCCCTGCGCGACGCTGCCGCCACGCTGACAAGCACTGCCCCATTTCTGTCTCCCCGGAAGACCGCGGACCGGTCATTCTTTGCAATTAGATCGATCCAAGTCAATCACTTTAAAAAAAGCCACGCAGTGACGAGCCCGATCAACGGATGCCCAGCAAGGTGGCCTTGGGTCGACTTTAGCCTGCAACGGCACCGGGATGCTTGCTGCGGCGCACGAACAAGGCGCGCCTTTTTAGCCTCTATTTTGCCCGGGTGTTATTGACCTCATGAAATATACCCGGGTATATTTCGCGCCCACCGTTCGTGCCCACCCCGGGTCTGCACAGGGAGCCCCACATGACATCAAAAGCTCCACACCTGGAACCCACCGAGGCAGCGGGCCGTGCATTCGTCAGGCGCGCCGTGGCAGGCAGCATCGTCATGCTCAACCTGCTGCGCTTCCGCGACATCGCCGACTACACCGCCACCCCCGAGCTGGCGCCAGCCTCGCCGATCACCGGCGAAGAAGCTTTCCAGCGCTACATCGCACACACGCTGCCTTTCCTGCGGGAGTCCGGCGGCAGCATCGAATGCCTCGGCAAAGGCGGGCCATTCCTGATCGGACCAGCCGACGAGCGCTGGGACATGGCGATGCTGGTGCGTCAGCACAGCGTTGAGTCCTTCCTGGGCTTTGCCTCGCATCGCGCCTATCTCGCCGGCCTGGGGCATCGCACGGCAGCGCTGGAAGATTCCCGGCTGCTTCCGCTTACGGACGCGAACCGCCCATTCACGAAGGAAGCGCCATGAACAATCCCGTCACGACACCGCACGACGAACGCAACATCCGCCTGCTGACCCGCCATTGGCAATGGCTGGAAGCACAACCCCGTGGCATCAACGCAAACCTGCGCCAGCTGGTGGAAATGGCGAGCCGTGACGTGGATGGCCGATACCGCGCGGCGTCGATCAGGGAGTCCTGCTATCTGTACATGCGCGATATGGCGGGGGATCGCCCTCACTTCGAGGAAGCCGTCCGCGCGCTGTTTGCCCATGACCGGGACAAGCTGCAGCAGCAGATCTCCTCCTGGCCCCTGCCGGTCCAGAGGCATATCTGCGAACTCCTTGATGCCATGCCGGCGAATGGCGCCAACGGAGCAGCGTGATGGATCGCATCCAGCGCAAAGCGCTCGTGCAGGCCTACAAGCTGGCGTTTCCGCCCATGGGCATCTTCGCCATCCGGAACCTGGCCAACGGACGCATGCTCATCGACCAGAGCACCAACCTGACGGGCGCCATCCACCGCCACCGGATCGAACTCACGTTGGGCACCCATCGCAACAAGCCATTGATGCACGACTGGCAGGTGCATGGCGACGCCGGCTTTGCGTTCGAGGTGCTGGAGAAGATCAGCGAACGTCCCGAGCCCGACTTTGACTACAAGGCGGAACTGGCGCGACGGCTGGCGAGTTGGCGAACCCGCGTACCGCTGGGCTCGGCGGCTTCCTACCTCTAGCGCGCCGGGGCCGAGGGTGCGCGCACACAAAGTCCTTGCAGGGTCCGCGCGACGATAGCGGGGCGTGTTTGCCTCGCCCGACATGGTTCCTTATCGTCGAACCACGGAACATCGACCTCATCCCTCCCCTCACACCAGCAACGAGGTTCCCCATGGAATATCGGCATTTGGGTGCATCGGGTTTCAAGGTTCCCGTGCTCAGCTTCGGCACGGGCACGTTTGGCGGCAAGGGGGATTTCTTCGGCGCCTGGGGCAATACCGACGTCGCGGAGGCCAGGCGGTTGATCGACATCTGCCTCGATGCCGGACTCACCCTGTTCGACAGCGCGGACATCTATTCCAACGGCGTCGCCGAATCGGTGCTGGGCGAAGCGATCAAGGGCCGACGCGACCGCGTGCTCATCTCCACCAAGGCGACCTTCCGCTTTGGCGAAGACCCGAATGATGTCGGCTCGTCTCGCTTTCACCTGCTGAAGTCCTGCGATGCCGCGCTCAGGCGTCTGGGCACCGATGTCATCGACCTGTTCCAGTTGCACGGCTTCGATGCCATGACGCCGGCCGAGGAAACGCTTTCGACGCTCGACGCTCGACGATCTCGTGCGTGCAGGCAAGATCCGCTACGTGGGCGTGTCGAACTTCTCCGGCTGGCACCTGATGAAGTCGCTCGCGGTCGCCGATCGCTACGGCTATCCGCGCTACGTCGCCAACCAGACCTGCTACTCGCTGATCGGTCGCGACTACGAGTGGGAGCTGATGCCGCTAGGCATCGACCAGGGCGTCGGCGCCGTGGTGTGGAGCCCGCTGGGCTGGGGCCGCCTCACCGGCAAGATCCGTCGCGGCGAACCCTTGCCGGCCACCAGCCGCCTGCACAAGACCGGCGACCTGGGCCCGCAGGTGAGCGACGACTATCTCTATCGCGTCGTCGATGCACTGGACGAGGTCGCTGCGGAGACGGGCAAGAGCGTGCCGCAGATCGCGCTGAACTGGCTGTTGCAGCGCCCGACCGTGTCGACTGTCGTGATCGGTGCGCGCAACGAGGAGCAGCTGAAGCAGAACCTCGGCGCCGTCGGCTGGAACCTCACGCGCGAACAGGTCGCCAGGCTCGATGCCGCGAGCGGAGTGACGCCAGCCTATCCGTATTGGCACCAGCAGGGTTTCACCGAGCGCAATCCCTCACCGGTTTGATGGCAACAAAAAAGGGCGCCTCCGATACGGGGCGCCCTTTGATTCCTGTGGTGGCGATCAACCGGCGTTGAGCGCGTGATCCACCATGGCCTGCGCCTCTTCCAGCAACCGCTGCAGGTGCGCCTCGTCCTTGAAGCTCTCGGCGTAGATCTTGTAGATGTCCTCGGTGCCCGACGGGCGCGCGGCGAACCAGCCGTTGGCCGAGGCGACCTTGATGCCGCCGATGGGCGCACCATTGCCGGGCGCGCGATCCAGCACGGCCTCGATCTTTTCGCCCGCGAGCTGCGTGCTCTTCACCTGATCCGGCGACAGCCTGGAAAGCTTCGCCTTCTGCTCGGTGTTGGCCGGGGCATCGACGCGCTCCGACACGGGGCGGCCCAGCTCATCGGTCATCTGGCGATACAGCTCGCCCGGATCCTTGTCCATGCGCGCGGTGATTTCCGCCGACATCAGCGCGGCGGCAATGCCATCCTTGTCGGTGCTCCACACGCCGCCGTCGCGACGCAGGAACGACGCGCCGGCGCTCTCCTCGCCGCCGAAACCGAGCGAGCCATCGAACAGGCCCTCGACGAACCACTTGAAGCCCACCGGCACTTCGTAGAGCCGGCGTCCCAACCGCTTCGCCACGCGGTCGAGCAGCGCGGTGCTCACCAGCGTTTTGCCAACGGCTGCATCGTTGCGCCACTGGGGGCGATGACGGAACAGGTAGTCCACCAGCACGGAAAGATAGTGATTAGGCAGCAACAGGCCCGTGGTGCGCGTCACGATGCCGTGCCGATCGTGGTCGGTATCGCAGGCGAAGGCCACGTCGTAGCTGTCCTTCAGGCCGATCAGCCGCTGCATGGCATGCGATGACGAGGGATCCATGCGGATCTTGCCGTCCCAGTCCACGCTCATGAAGCGGAACGTGGGGTCCACCACCTCGCTCACCACGGTAAGGTCGATGCCGTAACGGTCGGCAATCGGCGCCCAGTAATGCACGCCCGAACCACCGAGCGGATCCACGCCCAGGCGCACGCCGCTGGCGCGCACCGCGTCGAAATCGATCACGTTGGCCAGGTCGGAGACATAGGCATCGAGGAAATCGTGCTCGTGCGTGGTCGATGCACGCAGCGCTTGTGCGAGCGGCACACGGCGCACTTCGCGCAGCCCGCCTTCGATCAATGCGTTGGCGCGCTTCTGCACCCAGCCGGTGATGTCGGTATCGGCGGGACCGCCATTGGGCGGGTTGTACTTGAACCCGCCACCGTCCGGCGGGTTGTGCGAAGGCGTCACCACGATGCCGTCGGCAAGCCCGTGCGTGCGTCCACGGTTATAGGTGAGGATGGCGTGCGAAATGGCTGGCGTCGGCGTGTATTCGCCACCCTTGGAAACCATGGTCTCTACACCGTTCGCCGCGAGCACTTCCAGCGCGCTCTCCAGTGCCGGCTGCGACAGCCCATGCGTGTCGATGCCAATGAGCAAGGGGCCGTCGATGCCCTGCCCCGCGCGGTATTCGCAGATGGCCTGGGTAATGGCGAGCACATGCCACTCGTTGAAGCTGCGGTCGAACGAGCTGCCGCGATGGCCGGACGTGCCAAACGCCACGCGCTGGGCCGGCACACCCACGTCGGGGCGCAGGTCCATATAGGCATCACGCAGGCGCGCCACATCCACCAGCTGGCCCTCGGGAGCCAGCTTGCCAGCCAGCGGACTGAGGCGGCCGCTCATCGGGACACCTCACGGAAGTCAGGAACAGCGGGCTGGCGCAGGCGGTAAGACGTGGTCATGCGTGGACGCATCCTGAGTCGACAGAAAGATCGACATTGACCCTCGCCGCGGCGCTGCGTGTCAATACCGCGGACTGCCGCAAGACGCGGCAAACGTTCACATGAAGTGAAATGCGTGCTGTGGGCCAGCCCGCGTTCAGCGCAACTGGCTGTCCTTGCTGCCGCGACGGTTGTAGCCGCTGAAGGCGGCCTCCTTGTCCTGCGCGGCCTGGCAGTTCACGCACAGGCGCACGCCGGGCACGGCGTCGCGGCGCGCCTCCGGAATCGGGGCGTCGCATTCTTCACAGTGAGTGAGTCCAGGGCCTTGCTGCAGGCGGCTGCGCGCACGCTTTACCGCGTCTTCCACGGTCGCGTCGATCTGGTCCTGTACGGCGCCATCGCCGGCCCAACCCGTTGCCATGACTGCTGCCTCCCGACACTGCTGGCGACCCCGAAACGCAGGGTCACGCGCAAATATGGGGACGCAAAGGGTTTTTTCCATCCCTTGGCCATGGCGGAACCACGACAAAGGTTCAGAATCGCTTGCGCAGGAAGTAGCGCGCGCCGCCCACCGGGTGATCGGGGATCTCGCCGAAGACCGTGTAGCCGAGTTTCTCGTAGAAGCCGCGCGCCTGGAATGCAAAGGTGTCCAGCCACGCGCCCACGCAACCGCGCTGCCGGGCGACGGCCTCGGCGCGCTGCATCAGCGCCGTGCCGACATCCTGCCCGCGCATCGATTCCGGCACGGCAAGCAGATCCACGTGCAGCCAGTCGAGCGCGGTCTCACCCCACAGCCCGCCAGCGACATGACCGTGCTCGTCGCGCAGGGCGATGACCAGCGGCTGGATGTCCAGCGCCGGGACTTTGCTGAGGTTGTAGGCACGCAACGGCGCGGCAATGGCTTCGCGGTCCGCCGAACCGGGTTCGGCGATTTCCACCAACTCAACGATCATGGGTGGACGGTTTCCGTGCTGCCCGATGCCTGCGGGGGCGCGCTGGAGGCGTTGCCGAGTTTGGCCAGGTCACCGCTACCGTCAAAGCCGCCGCCCAGGGCCTCGATCAGGCGAATGGAAATATCGGCCTGCTGGCTCTGCAGCAGGGCCAGGCGCTGCTGCGCGGTGAGCAGTTGCTGGCGGCTGGTGAGCGGCGTGAGTGGACCTCTCAGGCCACCCTTGTAGGCCTTGAGCGCGTCGTCCCAGCTCTTCTGCGCGTCGTCCACCGAGCGCTTTTCCAGCTCGATCTGCTGACGTACCGACGCCAGCGCGGACACCTGGTCCGACACGTCGTTGAGCGCGCTGATCAACAAGCCGTTGTAACGCGCCACCATCGCGTCGTATCCGGCATCCGCGGCCGCGAGGTGCGCGCGGCGACGGCCACCGTCGAAGATCGGCAGGCTCAGCGCGGGGCCAAAGGCATACTGCCGGGCCTGCAGCGACAGCACATTGGTGCTGGCACCCACGGCGACCAGCCCGGCGACGGCCGACACGCTGACGTTGGGCAGGAAATCCTTCTTGGCAGACTTGACGTCCTTGCTGGCGGCCTCGATTTCCCAGCGCGCGGCGACCAGGTCGGCTCGCCGGCCGAGTAGATCCACCGGAAGCTTGTCGGGCAGCACGGCCGGGCCACGATCGGCCATATGCGGGCGCTCGATGTCCAGGCCGCGATCCGGCCCCTGCCCCAGCAACACCGACAGGCTGCTGCGCGCGGCGTCGATGGCGCGATCAGCCGCCACCTTCTGCTGCTCGGCGCCAGCCACCTGCGAGTCGGCCAGGTGCTCCTGCTGCGGCGTGTCAAGGCCGCCCTTCACCAGCTTGCGCGTCACTTCCAGCGTGCGGCTGGCACGCTCCAGTTCGGCATCGGCCACGTCCTTGGTCGCGAAGGCATAACCCAGTTGCACATAGGCGCGCGCCACGTTCACGGACAGCTCGATGCGCGCGGCGTGCGCTTCGATTTCCACCGCGCGGCTGTGGCCAAGCGCACTTTCCCAGGCGGCACGCTTGCCGCCCCACAGGTCCAGATCCCAGGAGAAATCCGCGGTCAGCGACTTGCTCCAGGCAAACTTGCCCAGCACGTACTCCGGGTAGATCGGGTTCTTCTTCGACAGGTCGGCGCCCGTGATCGATGCATCGAAATTCGCCTGCGGCTTGCGACCTGCGTTGACGCCATCCGCGATGGCCTGCGCCTGACGCGCGCGCGCCTGCGCCTGCTCCAGGCTGGGGTTGTTCTTCAACGCCTCTTCGATCAAGGCGGTGAGCTGGGGGTCGCCATAGGCCACCCACCAGTCCTGCGCCGGCCATGCCGTGGGACTCAGCTGCACATCGGCAAGGCTGCGCTCGGACTTCAAGCTGCCAGGCTCGGTCATCGTGCCGGTGGTATGCAGGCCGCGGCTGGTGGCGCAACCGGCAAGGACAAGGCTGAGCGCGATGGCGGCGGGAAGAGTGAGGGAGCGCATGGCGGGGTTCCGGAAAGAAAACACAAAGGCACGCGACGCCACATGGCGATCATCGACGTAACGATGGACCGATACGGACGCCACGCAACGAACGGCAGCGCGCACCTGTGCGCCCATTATATCGCCGCCCTTCCGGGCCGCGCAGCGCGTGTGTGGCTCCAACATGCTCCACGCGGCCTCTACCATCGTCCAATTGCCAGTCGCATATTCACCATTTCGTGTACTTGGCGACACGGCCGCCGACGCTTAACCTCCACCGGCATCCGCGCGCCTTCCGAACGAGGCGCGGCAGCACATCACACAAGGAGTCCACGGTCATGTCCAAAGTCGCTTCCGCCAGCATCGTTTCGACGGGCAGCAACTATCTCCACCACGTCGAGGCCGGGCACTTCAAGCTCGACACCGACGAACCCGTCAAGCTGGGTGGCCAGGGTGCCGGGCCCGCGCCGTTCGACTACTACCTCGCCTCGCTCGCCGCATGCACCGCGATCACCCTGCGCATGTACGCCGAACGCAAGGGCTGGGATCTGGGTGAGTTCCGCGCGGAACTGCAACTGGACCGCGACGACGACGGACGCCTGCATGTCATGCGCACGCTGCATGCCTCGGCACCACTCACGGACGATCAGTGGAACCGCCTGCTCGAGATTGTCGCCAACACACCCGTGACCAAGGCGATGCGCGAAGGCGCAGAGATCAACAGCCGGCGCGGCGATTCACCTTCGGCAGCCTGATCTCGCCTCGTCGGCCCAAGCAGATGTGCTCGCATCGCAAGTACTTGCTTCTTCTCACAATGCGACGCCATTCACCGGAACGTCACCGGCTTCTATGCGAAAGTCCCTTCAGTGGAAACACGGGCGCGTCCGTTCCCAGGCTCGATGAGGGTGTAGCCCAATCGCTGTTCGCGGTGCCAGGAATGTCCGGGGATGCACTGGCCCAGTAGCCGATGCCCAGACCGGAAGTAAGGAAGGATGCTGCGCGACCATACCGCGCCGCCCGCAAGCCCCGGGGCCACGCAAGCCCGGGGAGCAACGGTAAACATGGGGAAGGACACAATGGGGGAAACGTACGCGCCGCGCACCTGGGGCCGCCATGTCTTCGTATGCATGGCCTACGCCATCAGCTATGCACTGCTGCGCGATATTTCCGTGTCGCACTGGAACTTGCCGGCCGGCCTGCGTATCGCCTGCCTGCTGCTGCTCCCTTCCCGCTACTGGCCTGCGCTGCTCGTCGGCGAGCTGATTCCCGTGGGCTATCACGCCTGGCATTGCGTCGATGATTTCGGCTGGCGTTGGTCGGTGCTGGCCGCCATGCCGCCGCTGCTGCCGCTCATGGCCCTGGTTGCATGGGTGCGACGGCACGCCCGACTGCTGCTGGGCGTGCACCAGGTCAATATGCCGATGTTGCTCGGAGTAATTTTCGCGGGTGCAACACTCACCGCGCTTGACGATGTCATCGTGGTAACCGCCGCACAGGTGCCGCTGGGAATGCCTGCGCCGCAGATCGATGCGCAGGTGGCGTTCGGCTACTTCCTTGGCAACTATCTTGGCGCGCTGGCGATTGCGCCATCCGCCATCGCCGTCTATCTGTGGCTGACTGACAAGACCTCCGCAACCATCGAGGCACCCTTGTGGCGCAGCCGCCTCGCCAAGGATGTCGTGGTCGGCGTGCTGACCTCGCTGCTGGTCCTGATGGGCCTGGTCTTCAGCAGTCAAGGCGACAGCATGCAGGTGTTCCGCATCGCCATGTTCCTGCCGGTGGTGTGGCTGACCTCACGCCATGGCTGGCAAGGCGCGGCACTCGGCGGCACGCTGGCGAGCGTGGCGGTCACCATGACCTCTTCCATCGTGCGTGACCCGGCAGTCATCCAGGCACAGGCACTGATCGCCTTCGCCATCACCACGCTGCTGATGCTCGGCTCGCGCATCGCGCAGCAGGCTGTCGCCAGCCACGAACAACACGCCGACACGCTGCGCGGCTTCCAGCTGGCCCAACAGGGGCTTTACCTCGAAGAACTGCGATTGCGGCAGGCGGCCGATGCGTTGGAAAACATCGGCCACACCATCCGCGAAAACCACAATCGCCTGCTGGACCGTCTTCGACATGTGCTCCCTACGAACGAAGGGCGCACGTACGAAAGACAGGTAGCCCTGGCGCAGCACGAGATGCACCGTCTGGCCAACGCCCTGTATCCGCGCGGATGGCGCGAGCGCGGCGTGCCGGCCACCTTGCGCGAAGGTCCGTTCGCGCAGGCCATCCACATGGCGGGCGCCACCTACGAATGCGAGCTGTCGGGCAGAGGCCTGAGCCAGCTTGCTCCCGACGTGCACATGGCGCTGTATCGCCTCGCCTGCGAAGTGCTGGTCCATGTACTGTCGCGCGGCCCCATGCAGCATATCCAGCTGCAACTGCGCGGCGGCCATACCCGCGGGCGGCGCTGGGTGGTCATGCGCCTGACGGGACACCGCGCCCCCGTGCTCAACCCCGGCCTACCCGAGCAGGCGGGTGACGAAGCATGGAAGCAGGCGATGACCCTGCTGGGCGCGAGTGGACTGGGCATCTCCTCCATCCGCGATCGCACCCATATCTACGGTGGCGACGTGCATCTTCGCGAGACCGGTCCGCTCGTCGGCGTCACCCTGCTCCTGCACGATTCGCTGCGGACATCGGTAACTCACCGGGGCACTCCGCGCTAGGAGCGCCCCGGCGTTGTTTCAACACGCCACCATTTACTGGAAGCGGGAGCTGCACTCGATTGGGTCGTGGCAGTCACCGGCCGCCACATACGTCGATGTCGTGCCATTGGCTTGCGGCGCCACCAGCACCTTCACCGAACTATCCTGGTAAACGATGTCCCCTGCCGTGCTGCCGGAAACCGCCAGCGGTTCCTCCGGCGTCGCCACGCGCGCCGCATCCGAACCCACAGGCAAGGTCAGGAAGTGGCCGCCGGAAGCAGCAAACGCCGCGCGCACCTTGCCACCCAGGTCGTTGATCTGCACATAGCGGACGCCATGGCGCTCGAACACGTAGACATGCCAATGCGGGCTGGCACTGACGTCCGCAGCGTTGGGCCAGGATTGCCCAAGCCCGGAGGCCGGCAGCGCGCCTTGCGCCATCGCGCCCATCGACGTCAATGACGCCACCAACATGCCTGCCGCAAACCACTGGCGAAAACGACGACCCGATGCATGGTGCATGTGTATTCCCTCCATAGTTGATCCCCTATTCCGAGATGCCCGATGGCACCGCTCCAGTTCGATCATCACTGGCCAGCACGGATGCGCGCGGCCAGACGAACGACTCTGCCCTAGTCACCGCATCGTGGTAAGTGCCTGCGGAGCGTTGACGCGCACGCTTTCCGGCCGCCGGGCGCATGGGGTTCACTGCTTTCACGAATCCATCACGCAGCTCCGCCCGTCGCTTCCGCCTGAACAAAAAGCGGAAGGGACGCTGCGCCGCCACTAAACCCTTCCGCGCGCACCTGCATCCGACCCGCTGCATGCGCGACCGCCGGTTGCGCCCCGATCCACCGAGGCGAGAATGAAATACGCATTGATCGTGCTGTGCTGCTTGGCCAGCCTGCTGGGAGCACCTGCCTTTGCCCAGGACACCGCACCCGGCGACATGAACGTGCACTGGGATCCCGGCGCCACCAGCTGCCCCACCCGTCCGACCCGCCCGCTGCAGGTGCATCGTTACGACCAGGACACCTACATCCTGCGCGAAAGCCTTTGCCAGACCTACGAAGGCCCGTTCGTCTACCTGCTCATCGGCCATGCGCGGGCGCTGCTCATCGACACTGGCGACGTGGCCGACGCCAACCAGATGCCGCTCGCGCGCACCGTGCTGGGACTGCTGCCCGTAGTGAACGGCAAACGGCTGCCGTTACTCGTCGCGCACACGCATGGCCATCTCGATCATCGTTCCGGCGATGCGCAGTTTGGCGGCGAACCCGACGTCACCGTCCTCGGCACCGACCTGCCGCACGTCATCGACGGCTTCGGTTTTCGCGACTGGCCCCATGACGTTGCCCATGTCGATCTTGGCGACCGCATCGTCGACGTGATTCCCACGCCCGGCCATTACCCCTCGCACGTATCGTTCTATGACGCCAGCGCAAGCCTGTTGTTCACCGGCGATTTCTACCTGCCCGGCCGCCTGATCATCGAGGACACCGACGCCGACCGCGCCAGCGCCAGGCGCATCAACGACTACGTGCGCGACCGCCCCGTCGCCCATGTGCTGGGCGGCCATATCGAGCTGGATCGCCAGGGACAGGTAGAGTCCATGGGCTCGAACTGGCATCCCGATGAAGCACCCCTATCGCTCAGCAAGGAGGATCTGGCGCAACTTCCGCAGGTGCTCGCGTCGTTCAACGGGTTCTATAGCCAGTCCGGCCGTTTCGTCATGTACAGCCAGACCCGCATGCTGCAGGCGGTTGCCACGCTGAGCATTCTTCTCCTGATCGTCATCGCCCTCTCCCTACGCTGGTGGTTCAGGCGCCGACGCGGCGTGCGCGCCCGCCAACTCCTTCCCACCTGAGCCGGAGTGCTCCATGCAAGCTTCGCTGCCATCGACGATGACCGAGATCTGTATCAGTACGCCCGGCAAGGCGGACGTACTGATTCCACGGGAGGCGGAGGTACCCCTGCCCAAGCCCGGCGAGGTGCTGATCCGCGTGCAGGCGGCGGGCGTGAACCGCCCTGACGTACTGCAACGCGAAGGCAGTTACCCCATCCCTCCCGGCGCCAATCCGGTGCCGGGGCTGGAGGTGGCCGGCACGGTGGCCGCCCTCGGCGAGGGCGTCACGACGCACGCCATCGGCGAGGATGTTTGCGCACTTACCAACGGTGGCGGTTACGCGGAATACGCCGCCGTGCCCGCCGGGCAGGTGCTGCCGTTGCCCAAGGGTGTCTCCATGGTGGAGGCGGCAGCGATTCCCGAAACCTTTTTCACGGTGTGGGCCAACCTGTTCCAGCTCGGGCACGCGCGCCGCGGCGAGGTGGCCCTGATCCATGGTGGCACCAGCGGCATCGGCACCACCGCACTCATGCTGTGCCGCGAGTTCGGCATCCGCGCTTTCGCCACCGCCGGCGGCAGGGAGAAATGCGAAGCCATCCGCGAGCTGGGCGGCGAAGCGATCAACTACCGGCAGGATTCGTTCGTAGAGGTGGTGCTGGCCAACACCGAGGGACGCGGTGCTGATGTGATCCTGGACATCATGGGCGCCTCGTACTTCGCGGACAACCTCGCCACGCTGGCCCGCGATGGCCGCTTGTTGTTGATTGGCTTCCTCGGTGGTGGCATCGCGGCGCACGTGAATCTGCAGACGATCATGGCCAAGCGCGCCATCGTCACCGGGTCGGCCATGCGCCCGCGCTCGTCCCAGGAAAAGGCGGCCATCGCCGCCTCGCTGCGTGAACAGGTGTGGCCGGTGCTCGCGCAAGGGCGATGCCTGCCGCTGATCCACGCAACCTACCCGCTGGCGCGTGCCGCGGATGCTCATCGCGAAATGGAAAGCAGCCAGCACATCGGCAAGATCGTGCTGACCGTCTGACCCGAGAAGGGGAATCGTCAGGCGGATGCCAGCTGGGGACCGGACGGAATCGGCGTATGCCCGTGGGCGGCTTCCAGCCATTCGTCCATCTGGCGGCGGGCCTCGCGGATCTGCATCTCACCGGTGGGGTGGCGGCGCAACTGGGCGCGCAACAACTCGACCTCTTGCTGAAGCAGTGCGTTCTGCTCGGTCAGCTCATCGCAGGCGCGGGCTAACAGATCGTTGTCGCGATCCCATTCCATAAAGGCACCGCCAGATCCCGGTTGGGGAATCTACGTTGCCCCCGGTGCCGTTAACCGGTCGTGAGGCTTTGGGTAAGACTTTCGCGCCGTCTTGAACCTGCACGGGTGTACGCTGCAGACATGCTCCAGACACATGCACAACTTGAGCAGATGCTGGACGCACTGGATGAATCTGTACCACGCCTGTTACAGAACAAGCCCGCCCCAGGCGACTTCTGGGCAAGCTTCCTGAGCATGGCCCAGACCATCCAGCAACGCGCCGAACCCGGTGAACACGGCTGGGTATGCGATCGCCTGGACGCCATCCAGGTCAAGCATCACCTGGTACCGCCCGCCGACCAGATCTGACGCCGCGCAACGCATGCCTCAGTGACACACCAGCACAGGCGTGTCGCAACTGAGCATCACCTTGTGCGTCACACTCCCCAGCAGCACTCGCTCCAGGCCGTCGAATCCGCGCGACCCCATCACGATCAGGTCGCACTTGTGCTTGGCCGCGGCGGCGACAATGGCGACGTAAGGCCGTAGGTCGAACACGAATTCCGTCTCGCACGGCACGCTCAACGCGCTGGCGCGCTGCACGACCTCGTCGAGGTAAGCCTGCGCGCGGGCCTTGGCCGCTTCGCTGTAACAGCCGCGATGCTGCAGCAGCTCGGACATGAAGGACACCGTGGACAACGGCGGCAGTACATGGATGCTGAATATCTTTGCCTCCAGCCTGGCGGCCAGGGCGATGCCGGTATCCACCGCCCTTAGCGTGTACTCGGAACCGTCCACCGGCAGAAGGATATGCTTGAACATGGCCTGGACTCCCGTGACTTCCCTGGGCCAAGTTTAGTCCCGTGGCGTTGCCATGACGTGCACGGACATGCACCGGACCCATCTTCCGTGCGGCGGATTGACGCCACGCGCCCGCCCGCCCCGGCGCCCGGCCTAAGCTGCCCCATGCGCGCCGTGACAGGCCATGCACGGACGACGCGTCACGCTTCCCTCGGCGTTGGCAAACGCCCCTTCCGCCGCCCTTGCGGCTTCATGCGAGGAACCCATGTTCAAACACGTCCTCATCCCCGTCGATGGCTCCGAACTTTCCATGCGCGCCGCGAAAACCGGCATCGAACAAGCTGCGCTGACCAAGGGCAAGGTCACCGCCATCCATGTGATATCGCCCTTCCAGACCATCGCCTACATGGGCGCCATCCTGGCCGCCACCGAGTTCGCCTACAACGAAGAAGCCAAGGCCAACGGCCAGCGCTATCTCGACCAGGTGAAAGCACTGGCCGACGCCGCCGGCGTACCGTTCGAGGGCGTCGCGGAGTTCGGCGACCAGCCGTACGAAACCATCGTGCAGGCCTGCAAGGACAGGCACGCGGACCTCATCGTCATGGGCTCCAACGGCTGGCGCGGCATGACGCGTCTGCTGCTGGGCAGCGAAACCCACAAGGTGCTCCTGCGCGCCGATGTACCCGTCCTGGTCTGCCATTGACCCAGGCTGCGCTCCTGACGCCATACCCCCAGGAACGCAGCCGTGCCTCACCACCTGACGATGGCCGTTCGGCCCCTCACGGCCCTCAAAGACTCAGCTTCAGGTCCGCCACGTACGTACGCTGCGGAAACGGGTGGTACAGGTAGTACTTCTGGTTGGTGACGTTGTCGATGCCGAACGACGCCGCCAGGTGCTCGTTGATCTGGTAGTGCGCACGCGCGTCGAATACCGTGAAGGTGTCGAACGCGCCGAACACATGCGGCGTGTTGTCGGTGTTGTCCAGTGTCGAGTACTGCCTGCCGCTGTAACGACCCGCGAGGGTGAACGCCCACGCCGCATCGGGGCGGTACGTCGCCATCGCCGTGGCTCGCCAACGCGGCACATAGGGCGCATGCTTGCCTTCCGAGGTGGTGCCCGCGGCGCTGGCGAAGCTGGTGTTCGAGAGGATGGTCGAATCGACGAAGGTCACGCTGGCGGACAGATCCAGTCCTTTCACCAGTGCGTTGCTCTTCTGCATCACCAGCTCGACGCCTCGATTGCGCAGCTTGCCCACGTTGCTCACGAACGTTACCGGCACGGCCACGTTCGGCAGGGTCGAGGTCTGCGATATCAAGGCATTCCGCGTGTTCTCCTGGAACAACGATACGCGCACCACGCCCTGGTCGATCGCATGCTCCACGGCCAGCTCGCCGCTGCGTGCGGTTTCCGGCTTCAGGTTGGGGTTGGGCACGCTGTAGGTCGAGCCCGTCTGCACCAGTTGATACAGTTCACCCACGGTGGGGAAGCGTATCGCCTTGGCCAGCGAGCCCGTGATGCGCCAGTCGGGTGCCAGGCTCCACTGCAGCGTAGCCTTGGGCGAGAAACCATCGGCCTTTTCCACCGGCTGTTGCACGGCCGTCTTGCCGCTGAAGTTGTAGCCGTCGCTCGCCTTCCACCATTCGTAACGGCCGCCCACGGTGAGCAGCCAGGCAGGTGCCAGCTTCCAGGCATCCTGCAACCACAACGCCTGCGTCTGCGTCTTGCCGCGGCCCGCCGAATACAGCGTAGTGAGGCTGTCCGTGTCCCGCCAATCGCTCAGGTTGGTGGTGGGGTTGTTGAGCTTGTACTCATCCGCGTGCGCACCGGCGGACACTTCGTGCGCCCCGCCGTAACCCTGCGGCCGCCAGATCCCGGTGGCATCGGCGGTGGACCATTGC
Source organism: Dyella japonica A8 (assembly GCF_000725385.1). Taxonomy (NCBI): domain Bacteria; kingdom Pseudomonadati; phylum Pseudomonadota; class Gammaproteobacteria; order Lysobacterales; family Rhodanobacteraceae; genus Dyella; species Dyella japonica. Next base: position 3,269,384 of record NZ_CP008884.1, read on the forward strand.
GTGCCCCCGTAGCTCGCCAGACGGCCGTTGGTGGCCAGCCCCGTGCCACTGGTGACGCCGGCCGGCTGCCACTGATTGTCCTTGAGGAAAGCGTAATGCGTCACCACGAACGAAGCGTCGTAGTCACCCTTGGTATCCGACTTCAGAGACAGGCCCTGCATCAGGTGATGCGCGCTGAGCCGATAGGTGTTGCTGGCGAACCCGGCTACCTTGCCGTAGGTCGGATCACCGGCGGCATCCGCCAGGTACGTATCCGTGCGCGACTGGCCGTGGTTGCTCCAGTAGCCCACCAGATAGCTTGCCCTCCACTGGGGCGTGATGTCGTAGGTCAGCTCGCCGTTGAGATCCAGCATGCGCGTATGCAGCAGGCCGCCCGCGCCATAGACGTTCGCCACCTGGCCGGTCTTGTTCAGCGCCGGAATCGTGCCTCTGGTGCCGGCCGGCGTGTTGTTGCCCGTGATGATCGACAACGGCTGGCTGAAGCTGTTCATCGCGCTGGCGCCAAAGAACCAGCCCAGCTTGCCACTGCGCCCACCGGCCGTAAGGCTGGTCTGGCTGGTGCTGTAGTCGCCGTGCGTGCCGTACAGGTCGAAGGACTGTACCGCCTCGGTCTGCTTGATGGTTACCTCGGTCTTGTCGGGCATGCGCGTCACGATATGCATGACGCCACCCATCGCGTTGCCCGCATACGCGGCGGAATACGGCCCGTACATCATGTCGATGTGGTCGACAGCCTCCGGCGAGGTCATGCCCCAGCGCGGCGCACCGATGGTGTTGTTGTTGGCGATCAACGCCGAGATCGGGATGTCATCGATATACACCAGCGTGCGCGCACTGGAGTTGACGCCCCAGGTACGCGTGGCAAGCACCGGCTGCGTATCGCCGTAGTTGCGCTTGCGGACGAACAGGCTGGGCAGGTATTTCGCCGCGTCTTCCACGTCCACCAGGTTCACGGTGGCCTCGACCTGCTCGGCGGGCACGGATACCACCGTGGCGGGAAAGCCCGGCGCGACCAGCTTCTGCGTGGCGGCGGAAACCTTCACCGGATCCAGGCTGGTCACCGTCTTGTCGGCGGCCGCGGGTTCCGGCGGATCGTCAGGCCCGCCCTGGGCCATGGCGATGGATGAAGCAAGCAACGTGAGCGGCAGCCCAAGGGCCGCCCCACGCAAAAAGGAAAAGCGCATGACATGAATTCCAGACTGTCCAGCACCGCTGGGCGGCGCATGGCGAAGGCACGGCAGGCACGGGCAACAGGCGCACCCACGCGACTCCACGCGTGTTCACGCCCATACCCTGTGTCGCCGTCGAAAGCAGTCAGTGGCGCACGACGTGCACGCCAGGCTGCATGAGCGTCATCCCGGCAGGATGGACGGTGGCCCCCGCGGATTTGCGCTGAGCACTGGCTGTGCGTGCCACGACGCAGGCGTGGACATGGCCGGTGCGATCACCGGCAAGGGGGTCGCCAGAAGAAGGGCGACGACTCCGCCCGAAAGCAGCGGCGTGTGCGAAAGCAGCACGCAGTAGCCGCAGTGATCCAGATGCTGGGCAGGATCGCCCGGCATATCGGGCGCAGGGGGCGTGCCTGGCGTATGCACCATGCCGGGCATATCCGGCATACCGGGCATGGCAGGCATGGACGAATGGTCGCCACCTTGCCCCTGCATGGCGCTTGCGTACGCCGGAGCCCAGCCCGGGAGGGCGCGCGAAATGGTCGGCGCGGCCACGAGCAGCCACATGGCGGCGATAGCCAGCCACGCAACAAAGCGCCGTGATGTCCTGCGTCGGATCAAACGTTTCCCCAACCCTTGAGTGGGCTCCAGACATCATCGCATGAGCGGAGCGTTCTGGCACCGCCCGTCAGGTGCGGCGTGGCGTCGCCCCGCGTAACTCAGCCTGCCGCTTTCTTGATGAGCGATGCCAGCGTCGCCTCATCGGCCGCCGTCAGCGCCGTCAGTGCGAAGGCCGTGGGCCACATGTGGCCGTCGTCAAGCGTCGCCTCCTGCATGAAGCCAAAGGTCGCGTACCGCGTCTTGAATTTTTCCGCGCTCTGAAAAAAGCAGACGACCTTGCCGTCCTTGGCATACGCCGGCATGCCGTACCAGAGTTTCGGCGAAAGCCCCGGCGCGTTGGCTTTGACGAGCGCATGCAGCCGTTCGCCCAGTGTGCGATCCAGCGCCGCCATCCCGGCGATTTTCGCAAGCACAGCGCCTTCGTCGTCCACCTTGCCGCCGCGCCGACGGCCGGGCGCGGAAGCCTTGAGCTCCTCGGCGCGCTCCTTCATGGCGGCCTGCTCCTCGACAGAGAACTTCCCGGCAGGTTTCTTTGCCGCCTTGCCGACCCTTGGGCTGCTCGACGCCTTTTTCCCGGACATGGGTACCTTCTCCGTTGCGACAAGTTTCCGGGGCCGATCCATCCCGGCCCATGCCCACCATCACTTGCTGGCGCTTTTGGCGGCTTTCGTCCGTGGCCGGGCGGGTGCGTTCTTCTTGAGGTTCGCGCGGTTGTAGGCAATCGCGGCGCGTACGAGTTGCTTCAGTGCGCGCTTGTCGATCTTGTCGCCCTCGTGGAAATCGATGGCCCGCCACTTACCGCCATCCAGCCCTGCATTGAACAGCCCGCCAGGATCATCCAGCTGCGCGCCGTGCATGAAGGTGATCTTCACTTTCTCCTTGTGCGCATTGGCCACCGCGATCATGCCGTCACATGACCACACCGGACTGCCCATCCATTTCCATTCCTCCATGATGCCCTTGTCGGCACCGAGCATGGTTTCGCGCAAACCGGCCAGCGTCTTGCCCCGCCAGTCCGTGATGCCTGCAATCAGCTGGTCGATGCGTTCTGACGGATTCATCGTGTCACTGCTCCTGGCATGCCTGAAGGGACGGGAACACGGCTTGGGGGTGCACCGCGCCAGCGCATACTGCCGCCACGCCGCGTGCGATACAAACCCCTTTCGTCACCCATCACGGTATTCAGAACACTCCCCGGGCTCCCCGGCGGCGTGCAAAAATTCCACACCCTGCACTACGCGCCTGCCTGGCGCTGGGCGGGCACACTCAAGGAAAACGCACGCATGACCACGCTGCTGCTGATTCGGCATGGCGAAGTGGAAGGCATCACCCCACCCACGTTTCGCGGCCGACTGGATCTGGCGCTGACCGAGAACGGCAGGCATCAGATCGCGCTCACGCGCGATCACCTCAGCCGCCACTGGAAGCTCGACGCGATCTACTGCAGTCCGCTGTCGCGCTGCGTACTTACCGCCGGCGGCATTGGCAGCGCCTTCGGCCTCGAAGGCGTCACGCAAGCCGGCTTGATCGACATCGATTACGGCAACTGGAGCAGCCTGCCGGTGGCCGACGTCGAACAACGCTGGCCGCACGAAGCCAGCTTCTGGAAAACCGCGCCGCACCGGTTCCGCATCCCCGGCGGCGAGTCGCTGCAGGAAGTGGCCGCCCGGGCGACTGACACGCTCGCCGCCATACTCGATGCCCATCCACAGCAGACCGTCGCCGTGGTCACGCACGACAGCGTGATCCGCGTGCTGCTCTGTCATCTGGCTGGGCTTCCGCTGTCCAGTTACTGGCTGTTCCAGCCATCACCCTGCGGAATAAGCGTGATCCACGCTGGCGATGGCTTCGCGATCCCGGCCATCAACCACACCCAGCACCTGCTGCAGCCCTGACACTTCGCGCCAAGCTTCCGCGCGGACCGGGATGAAACCGGGCGGAAACAACGAAGGCCCTGCATACCGGCAGGGCCTTCGTTTGTTGTGCACCTCAACGCGCCGCCGCTACCGATAAGGGAACCGCGCCGGGCCACCCGTCGCGATACCACTTGCTCATCCCATCATCGTGCCTGGCGCAGCACCGGTGCATTAGTGCCCTTTGCCCTTGGTCTTGGTCAGACCCTTGCCGTGGGACTTGTCGCGCGCCACGCCGCGCACTTCCGGCCCCACCTTCTCGTCGGCAGCCTTGGCGGACTTGGCTTCGGCGGATACGGCATCACCGTGCGCGTCGTGGTTCATCGACATGCTGGCCGGCATGCCGCCAGAGGCGCCCGGGCCGCCGCCACCGTGTCCATGCTGCGCCGACGCCATCAACGGCATGGCAAAGAGCGAAGCGACCAATGCAAGAGGAATGAGTTTGCGCATGACATGGCTCCTGTTCACGGAAAAGCACGGCGGCGTCTGCCGCGTGGGCGGTGAACGAAACATGGGCCCGGCGCGCCATACCGGCGATGAATGAAACGGCCCGGATTCCGATGCCCGGCATTTCCGTTCAGCACCGCTTTCTCTTCTGTCAGCGAACTGAAAGGCCGCAGCCGGCAGGCATTGGCCCGACGGCAAGGCTCTCGGGATCAGGCATGCGTGGCGCGGTCACGCCCTTCATGCTTGGAGCGATAAAGCGCTTCGTCGGCCCTTGCCAGTGCGGCATCGAAAGTTTCGCCTCGCCGCACTTGCGTCACGCCAAAGCTGGCGCTGACGCGTTCGAGGTTCGTATCGTGCGCGAACGCCTCCGGCACGGAGCAACGCAGGCGCTCGACCAGCGCCATGGCATCCGCCCGGGGCGTCTGCGGCAGCAACAGCACGAACTCTTCGCCACCGATGCGCGCCACCACGTCGTGCGCGCGCAGGCTGGTCTTGAGGTGTTGCGCGAAACGCAGCAGCACGTCATCGCCCGCCGCATGCCCCAGCCTGTCGTTGATCGCCTTGAAGTAGTCCAGGTCAACCACGACCACGGTCAGCGGTTCCGCCTTGCGCGCCGTACCCAGCAAGGCGCGGATGGCGTCTTCCACGCCGCGACGGTTAAGCAGGCCGGTCAGCGCGTCGGTGCGTGCCTGTTGCTGCAAGCCCTTCGCCAGGTCGGATGCCACGATCAGCAGCGTCATCACGCCGGTGCCGATCATGCCGGTCGGCGTACCGATGGAAAGCACAAGGATAAAGGCCTTGTCGCTGATGATGCCGCCCGGCCTGGCCAGCTCCGCCGCCACGCCCACGCTCATCGCGTATAGACCGTAGAAGATCATGATCCACCGCGCGAGCGCGCCGGTGCCACGCTTGTGCCACAGCGTGGCGACGATCCAGCCCACCATGTAAGCATCGCCAGTCGCCGTCAGGAGGCGCGAGGTGGCGCGCCACGTCTGCGAATGATCGATCCACTCCCAGAGAATCCATACAGTGAAGACCAGCCAGCCCGCCATGACGCCCCGGGATGAGCGCGACGCCCGCCGGCGGAATCCCCACGCCAGCAAGGCGAAGCTGGCCACCGACGCATGGCAGGCCAGCGTGGCGAACAACTCCACCTGACCTGGCCAGATCTGTCCCGCCGTGCGTAGGCCGTGGCCCACGGCGGCCGCCAGGAATGACCCGGCCCACAGCGCCGCGTGCCGCTCCAGCCCGAACCGTCGCCAGGCCACCAGTAGCGCAAGCCCGAACATCAGGCTGATGACGACGATGCTGCCCGAGGTAATGAGAGAGGAAAGCACGCGGCATCTCGGTGAGGGCGACGGGAACAACCGGCAACGCACACAGCGCCACCGCCGTGTGGCATGCGTGCACCAAGCCGGTATCGGCCACGACGTGGCTGGCTTTAGCGCCGCTAACAGAACCCCGCGAGATCCCAGCTCCGTCATTCCGGACTGCGCCGGAATGACGAATGCGAGATGTCACTGAGTTTTGTTTGCGGCTCTTACCAGCGCACCGGCAGCAGCGGACTTACGCTGCGCCGGCTATGGCCTGCAGCACCTGCCGACGCCCGTCGTCGAGTACCTCCTCGGCAAGTGCGGGTGCCGCCTCGGCCACCGCACGCGAGAGCACCAGCGAACCGACCATCTGGCTGAAAAGCGTCACCGCCTTTTTCCGCTTCTCCTGCGGGCTCTCGCCATCCATCAACGCGGCCAACTGGTCGATGTTCCACGACAGGCCGTGCGCATAGGATTGCCGCGCCTCCGGCCCCAGCCGCCGGACATCGCCCGCATATGCGGTCAGCGGGCAGCCCGATTCGATGTTGGCCAGGTGCTCGGTGGACAGGTACCACTCCGCGTATTGCCGCATGGGGTCCGCCGCCTTCGCATGCGCCGCGTCGAAGCCAGCGAGGAGCAGGTTCGCGCCGTCTTCCATCGCCTTGTCCATGGCGGCGGCCACCAGGGCGTCCTTGGATTTGAAGTGGTTGTAGAAGCCGCCCTGGGTGAAGCCGGCGGCCTTGGTCAGCTCCGACAGGCCCACATCAGCCACCCCGCGCTCGCGAAAGAGCTTCTCTGCCGCGGTGACGATGGCTTCTTTGTTTTCAATGGCTTGGCGCTTGGAGACACCCATATTCCTACTCCCATTCAACGGTTCAATGGCGGCCATCCGAAAAAACAATGGTGATCACCATTGACACGGGATTTCCGCAGGACCATCCTACATCACGTCAATGGCGGTCACCATTGTGTTTCAGGCCGACCCGCCGCCCAACCATCCGTCATCGAAGAGGACACGACCATGTCAAAGACCTCACCCGAACAGAACAAGGCCCTCGTCATCGAGGCTTTCAACACCTTGTTCAACCAGCGCGACTACGACGCCGCCGAGCGCTTCTGGTCCGACAAGTACATCCAGCACAGCGCGCATATCGAACCGGGCCGCGACGGCCTGTTCAACCTGGTGCGCAGCATCCCGGACACCCTGCATTACGAGCACGGCCTGATCCTGGCCGAAGGCGACTACGTGATCGTGCACGGGCGTTTCACTGGCCACGGCCGCCCGGCCGCGTGGATTGCCGCCGACGTCGTGCGCATGGAAAACGGCAAGCTTGCCGAGCACTGGGACGTACTGCAGGACGAAGCCACCCAAACGGAATCCAGGAGCGGCCTGCCCATGTTCGGCAACCGCTTTCCCGCCTGATCTTTAGCCAATCTGATCCCCATCCCAGGAGTATCGTCATGAAACTCAACGGCAACACCATCCTCATCACCGGCGGCGGCTCGGGCATTGGTCGCGCACTCGCCGAGGCACTGCACAAGCGCGGCAACAAGGTGATCATCGCCGGCCGTCGCCGCAGCCATCTCGACGCCGTCATCACCGCCAACCCCGGCATGGAAGCGGTGGAACTTGACATCACCGACCCGGCAAGCATCGAACGCGTAGCCACCAGGCTGGTCGCGGAACACCCGGAACTCAACGTGCTGATCAACAATGCCGGCATCATGCAGGCCGACGACGTGGCCGGAAAGATCGACGATGCCCTGCTTACCGCCACCATGACCACCAACGTGCTCGGCCCGATCCGCATGACCTCCGCGCTGATCGAACACCTCAAGCGCAAGGAACACGCCGTGGTGGCGTACACCAGCTCCGTGCTCGCCTTCGTGCCCATGGCGGTCACCGGCATCTATTCGGCTACCAAGGCAGCGATTCATTCCTACGTGTTGTCGCAGCGTTTCATGCTGCGCAACACCGGCGTGCGCGTGCTCGAGATCGCGCCGCCGTGGGTGCGCACCGAACTCATGAACAGCCAGGAGGCCGAACAGGCCATGCCGCTGGATCAGTTCATCGCTGAAACCATGACCGTGCTCGGCACCGACGCCGATGAGATCCTGGTCGAGGCCGCCAAGGGCTTCCGCGCCAATGTCGGCCCGGGCGAGCACGCGCTGGTCAACGGCTTCAACGAGCAGGCGCTTGCGTTGTTTGCCACGGCCTGACCAGAACGTCTCGCTACAGCAAAAAAAAGCCCCGGGAAAACAGCCCCGGGGCTCGTTCATGCACAGATGACGCTTAGAACTTCCAGACAAAGCCTCCGCGGAAGCCACTGTCCACCACGCGATGCCCCACCTGCCCGTTGTAGGCCAGGCTGACGTTCGCATGGCGGGTCACCGGCACGGACAGTCCCACATCCAGCACCATCACATCGCGGGCCAACGGCACGCCATCAACCGCAAACGCGTCGCCACCGGCAAGCCCCATCTGCGCCTGCGGGTTCACCTGTCCGAACGCATGACGCCAGCCCAGCATGGCGTGTGCATCGAACACATCGCCATTGAGCTGGAAGTGGGTCGCGGCGCGGGCGCCCAGCGTGCCGTAGGTCAAGGCATCATCGTCACCCTGCACACGCAGGGCAGCCGCTCCGCCATGCTCGGTGAAGCCATCGCTATGGAGGCGAACGTAGGCAGCCTGCGCAAACGGCTCCAGCGACATGCGCCGCCACTGCATGAGGTAACCGCCTTCGGCGAACGCCTGCTCCGTCGAGGCCTTGCCGTGCCCCAGCAGCTGCTCGCCGACCGTGCCGAAGGCCACGCCGCGCGTACTGTCGAAACTATGGCCGCTATAGGCGACGCCGCCGCGCAGACCCCATGCACCCCACTGCGAGCCGGCATACAGGCCGACGTGCGCATCGTCGCTGGCATCCGAACTGTGATGGCTCGCGGCCTGCAGCGACGTCTGCGTGTAGCCGCCCAGCGCGCCCACATGCGTGTACTCGCCCACTGGCATATCCGCGCCGATGACGAAACCACCCAGCGAACGCGATACAGCCGCCGCGTTGCCGTTGCTGTCGCGATGCCCCCATGAGCCCAGGAACTGCCCCCACCACGCCAGGCCATTCGCCGCCGACGCGTCGGCGCTGGACGCGCTCGGCGTGCCGCCGCCATCCAGCTGGCTCAGCCTTCCGTTCACGGCATCGCGAATGAAGTGGCTGTCTTCGAGGAAGGTGCCACGCGCGCTGGCGTGGATATCGCCCTGCAATTGATCGGCCGCGCTACGGATAGCCGCATCGCTGGGCAGGTTCGCCACCGCCGCGAAAATGGCGTTGTTCGCAGCCAGTGACTGCACGCCATTCAACGTCGACACTTCGTTGCGCGTGGCACCTACGCTGCCCAGGCTGCGGTTCTGCACCACATCCAGATAGACGTGCTGCGCGTCATACGCGGTGGCGATGCCGAGCACGGCGCTGAGCGTCGTGTTGCCACCCAGCGTGTACGTGCCGGTGACACCCTGATTCGCCGTAAGCACGGTGTAGCGCGCGCCCTTGGTGTAGAACTCGCCTGCCGGCGCCGGCCCCACGGTAAGCACCGCACCCTGCGCAAGGGCGGCCTGTCCGCCCACGACGATCTGGCTGGAGTCTCCCGGTTGGCCGGGGTTCGCCGGTGCCAGATAGTTCGAGCCGGCGGCCTGCAAGTAATTGCCTGTCACTGCGAAGCCAGGGCCCGTGGGCATGACGGTGCCGCTTACGCTGAGCGAGCCGCCGATATGGCCCTGCCCCGTCAGCAGGCCGCTGCTCACCACCGAACCGGCGATGCGCCCGCTGTTGGCGAGCCAGCCCTGATTGACCACCGAACCACCGATGCTGCCCGTGTTGCCGAGCACACCCAGGTTGAGCACGCCGCCGGCGAGGGAGCCGGAAAGATCCAGCTCACCCTGGGCGGCGATGCCCGTTGCCCCGGTATAGGTGTTCTGTCCGCTCAGCACTTCGCGCCCCGACGACACCACCAGGCCGCCACCGCCGCCGCTACTCAGGCCACCATCCGCCAACTGACCGGCGAAGTTGCCTGACGCATGCGTGAGCATCAGCACGTTGCCGCCCAGCTGCACCAGGCCCGCACCGGACAACGACGTGATGGTGGTGGCCTGCGATGCACGCGAGATGTCCAGCACGCCATCGATATGGACGTCCGAGGACGACGCGATGCTGCCCGGCCCGGCGATGCCCAGCCAGCCGGAGGGATTCACCACCGTCGCACCGGTATACGTATTGGTGCCGCTGAGGTTGACGATGCCACCGGCCGCCACCGTGAAGGGACCGGTGCCCGAAATCACGCCAGCCAGCCCCAGCGGCCCCATCGCGGACGTCACCGTAAAGCCGGTGGTGATGGCCGCATCCGTGACATAGAACGGCGTGTAGCCAGTGGCCTGATTCTGCAGGTCGTACATCACGGCATTGCGGAAAAAGAAGCCGATGCCGTAGATCGCGCCATTCGGGAACCCGCCATACGGCCCCACCGTCACCACGTTGGTGTAGTCGCCGCTGGAGTCGTCGCCCGTAAGCACGGAACTTGGCTGCGCCCCCGGCGCCACGCCCGTGGCCGTCAGGGTGATGCCCGGCACTTCATCGCCATTCGCATTGATATGCCCCGCCGCGGTTTCGCCCGAGAGCAGGCCCACGCCATTGTCGATCAGCATGATGTTGGGCGTGCCGGTATCGAACAACGTCGGCAGGCTGGCACTGCTGGTGGTCTTGCCGTCGCTCAACGCATACATGAACTGCGTGTCGAACTGATTGGCCGATGGTGCGCCGGAGAGTGCGAATGTGCCTTGCGCACCACCGATCCACGGCACCACGCTCAGGAACTGCGCGCGCAGCGCTGGCGTCAGCCCCAGAATCAGGCAACCGGAACCACAGTTGCCCGGCACACCCGCGCCACCGTTGGCTTCCACGATATAGCCGCTCTTGCTGAGCATGCCCGGCACGCCGTTGCCGAAATCACCTGCGCCCACGATGCCGTAGAACACGCCCTCTTCCGGTGCCACGCCATTGGCCAGGTTCTGCTGGAAGCCCGTGTCGATCTTCAACGTCACGCCATTGGCCGTACCCACCGGCGCGCCCGTGGCAGTGGACGTGACATAGGCGTAGTTGACCGCCACCGGCGCACCGCCCGGCGTCGCAAAGTTCGCCACCTGCGCGCCACTGGTGGAGTTGTAGAACTGCATGCTGGCCACCGTGGTGGAGGCCTGCAGGTAACCGTACGTGCCGTCGCCATAGAGATAGAACTGCAGCGGCCCCGTCGCCGTGCCCGCCTGCGTGGGGAACCATGCCGGCCCCGACCCGTGCAACGCGGTCAACCCCACATCGATGTTGAACGAATCGGAGCCTGTGTCGAACAGGTATTCCTGCGGCTGTGCGCCGTTGACGCCAACGTTGATGCCAAGCCGGTAGCCGAACTGTCCGCCACCGTAATTCTCTTGAATGATGTCCAGCGGAATGTCGCTGGTTTGTGCCCATGCCTGCGTGGAAAACGCGCACGCCAAAGCCAAGGCCAGTGGCCTGTATTGAATCTTCCTCACCCTCTCCCTCCATCCATCGTTTTATGGGCTGCCGGCTTCCTGCGGTTGGACGGCAGCTGGCCGTGCCGGCCCGGCCACTGCGATACGTCTCCCCGCAGCTATGACGGGCGAGTGACCTAAAACGGAAATGGATCACAGTACGGAGTGGTGGTGAATCAAGCGGCAAGAAAATGCGCCCGGCGCACACGCCTTGGAGCGATAGCCCGCGTTTCTTCCTTGCGATAGCCAGGCCGCGAAGCCGGCCGCCCTCGCGCGGCCACCCGTTTGACGAGCCCAGGAAGCAAAGCACGCCGTCCTTTCTTCTCCGCCAAACTTTAAGCCCGGCTTCGCTGCTCACCGGCTGCAGATGCCGCCGCGTCGCCGTCGCTCATGACGGCGCCTTGTACTTCCCTGGTCGAAACATTTGGAAGCGCTGCGAATCATCTACCGCGAAGTAGTCCGCTGGCCCACCACCTCTCAATATGGGCACGGAGGCGGCTGTGCTGTAGATGCCGTCGACCAGCAGCCGCTTGTCGATGTGCACGGCCACAACCTCACCAAGGACGAGCCACGTATCCACCAACGTTTCATCGGCGCCCTTCAACTGAATAAGTTGTGTCAATCGACACTCGAAGTTCACCGGGCTCTCGGCGACGCGAGGCGGCTTTACCAATGTCGACGGCGCATGGGTCAACCCGGCCAACTTGAATTCGTCAACGCCGGGAGCAGCAACGATGGAGGTCATATTCACCGCCTCCGCCAGCCCCCTGGTTGCCAGGTTCCACACGAACTGACCCGTTGCCTGGATGTTCCGAACACTGTCCTTCCAGCCCACGCTGGCAAATCCGATGATGGGCGGCACGTAGTTGAATGCATTGAAGAAGCTGTAAGGCGCGAGATTGATGCAGCCTTCGACAGATCGCGTCGACACCCATCCGATGGGCCGCGGCCCCACGATCGCACTGAACGGGTCGTGAGGAAGGCCGTGTCCAAGCCTGGGTTCGTAGTAGTGGAAGTTTTTCTCAGTCATCAGCGCGAAGCACCCTGGCATGGATTCGCGTCATCGACGCAACCTTTAGAGCGTCGCCTGCAGGTGCAGCGAGAAAACAAAACTGTCTGGCCGGCTTGTGTAGGCACCGGGTCGAATAACGTATTGAACAGCGGGCCGCACGATAAGCCAGTGAGTTGCCTGGACGCCGTAGTTGAGCTCATACAACTGCTCATTGGTTTGCCCGGCTTTGCCTGCCGCCTCCTCAGCCTGGCGCGTGCGCGCGGAAATATCCAGGCGCGTCCAGGCGAGGCTCAGTATGTCGTCCTCCCGGCTAGGGAAGGTGCCGCGCCAGCTCAGGCCAGCCTCCCACGAGTGGCGCATCAAGCCCGTGGCTGCATCGGCCTGGGTGGCAATGGCGAACGCGGAAATGCCGCGGACCGTGTCGAGTGACGGCTTCCAGAAGCGCTGCTCCAGCTGGACATACTCGCCCGTGCGATGGGATGCCGTCTGCCCCGCCGCCCCAAGCACCGGCGCATCGGATGTGTCGAGATAGAAACCGACCTTGTAGGTACCAGGATAAGCGCGGGGACTTTGTCCGTGCACATAACCAAATTCAACGGGAATCAACGCGCCCGTGGTGCCTACAAAACTCAGCTTGAAACCTCCGTTGGCCTGCTTTCGCGACGGGTTGACGTCGTAAACGCCGGCTTGTGCGTACCAACCGGAAGGATCCTTCCACTTCACGCGCATGCCCCACTGCCCCGTCGGATTGTCCAGCCATCCGGAGCTGTAGATGGGGCCCAGGGGATGTCCGCATTGCCCGTTGTTGTTGAAGTTGCAAACGTTGGGCAGGCCGCCGAAGTCATTTCCCATCGAGTAGAAGCCGCCCTTGATGCTCAGGCGGCGATCCATGAAGAAACGTTCGTACGAAAGCTCGTCGAAGCGGAAATTCTGGCCCTGACCCCAATAGGCCTGATCCTGAATGTACGCGCCGGTATAGCGCTCGTGGACGGCGTGACCGAAACGGTCGGAGAACACCACGATCAGGGAGCCGTCGAACCCGAACAGCTTGCCGGTGTCGATGATGGCGCCGAAATCGATGCTCTGCGCTGACGTCCAGCCATGGCCTTTGTAGCCTTTATCGTTGATGCCGGGTTCCACGATGATGTGTCCCGTCAGGTTGATGCCGTGCGCCTCCAGCCATTCGCGCCCTGACCAATCCTGCGTCAGCGGCACCTGCGGAACGGTGTCGACCGGCCGGGAATCGCTCGGTGGACTCGCGCCCTGCGCAAACGCCCCCACACTCACCGTCAACAGGCTGATGGAAGCCATGGCCCAACCGTACGTCATACCCGTGCCCCCAGCTTCCGACGACGACACCCGAACCACCACCCGAAGAGAAGCACGAAAATCCCCAGGACCACCAGCGCTCCATAGCGCACCAGGCCAAGAAGGACTGGCGGCGATCCGCCCTGGCGTATCCGCGCCACATCGCCCGCGTTCATCGAGTCGCCAGGGCCGAAGGTCTGGCGGACATAGCTCAACACCGCAGCCACTTGCGCATCGTCCAGGGTCTGGACGTAGGAGCCCTCGGCAAAGTGCGGCATCAGCACGTGCTTGCCTGCCACGGTGCGATCCACCCCGAACAGCACTACCGCGACAAGGTTGTCCGGACGTGATGCCCCCACCGTGGAGTTATGGGTCAACGACGGGTAATAACCATCGCGACTCCCCTCTCCACGCGCCCCATGGCAGCTCGCACAAAGGCCTGAGTAAAGCGAGGGGCCGCTGACGGCCTCGTTTGCCGTGCCGCGGATGGCCGATTCCGGCATGGGCGAACCCGGCCATGCGAACGCGGGCCGCTGCACTGTCGCATCCTTGATGGGCGGTATCGAGCGGACATAGCGCACAAGGGCAGCGATATCGGCGTCACTCAGCTGCGAAAGGCTGTGCGTAATCGCTTCGGCCATGCCGCCGGCGGCCTGAGCCTTGCCGGGCACGCGCCCTGTCTTCAGGTACTGACCCAGCTCGGCATCCGACCACCCACCCAGGCCACTCACCGGATCGCTGGTAATGTTGGGTGCGTACCATGAACCCAGCGGCGCACCGGCATAGGCCTGGCGAGACAACTCCTGCATCAGCCATCCGCGTGGCGTGTGGCACGCCGAGCAATGCTCCAGGGCTTCAGCAAGGTAGGCGCCACGATTCCATGCTTCGTCATGCGAGGCGTTGGCGGAAAAGCGCTTTCCATCAAGGAACAACACGTTCCACGCCGCCATCGAGAATCGCAGGTTGAATGGAAACGGCAGGTGTGTCTCCGTGGACGCACGATCGACGGGAGTCACTTCCGTCATGAAGTACACGTAGAGAGCGTGAATGTCCTCATCGGAAAGTTTCGCGTACGAGGTGTAGGGCATCGCCGGATACAGATGCGCCCCGTCTTTGCGCACCCCTTCGCGAAGTGCCCGGGCGAACTCGCGCTCGTCATAGTTGCCAATACCGTAATTCTTGGAGGGCGTGATATTGCTCGACCAGATCGTGCCCAATGGGGACTCGATGGCGTAATTGCCCGCATACGCCTCGCCTCCCCCGGGTTGGGTATGGCATGCCGCGCAGTCCGCGGCCGTGGCCAGGTACCGCCCGCGCTCGGCCACGGCGTCGGCCGACGACGCATGGGGTGCGACCAGGGCGAGCATCAACCATCCCAGCAGGCATGCCCGTTTCATGCGGCACGCCCCATGGCATCTGCTGCCTTCAGCGCCAGTGCGGCCATGGTGAGCGTGGTGTTCACCACACTCGCCGATGCCATGGGGCCACCGCCAGGCAGCCACAGATTCGGGTGGTCGTGCGCCCGGCAATCGCCATCGACCACGGAGCTGCGCGGGTCCGCCCCCATGATGGTCGACCCCATGATGTGATTGTTCGCGTTGAGTGCCGTGGTGATCTCAAACTCTTCCGCGTTGAAAAGCGATCCGATGTGACGAAGTTGATCGCAGGCCTTGTCATAGCCTTTGTGCACGTAGTCGCCAACGGCGTAATAGATGTCGGGGCAAGCCAAGCCATGGCCATCGCGGCGCGTCTTGGACAGCGTAAGCCGGTTGGCGGGATCCGGTAGCGGTTCCAGGCTGATCGACAGGTCGACGCCAAGCGCGACACGACGCCGGATCTCCTCGTCAAGCGCCTTGCCGGTCAGGCCGCGCTTGAGCGCTTGCGAGGTGGCGGTGGGAACACGACTGATATTGTTGAGAATGATTTTATTGGCCGAATACTGGGAGCGGAATTCGCCTTCACGCGGACCGACCATGCAGCTGGACTGTGCGGGGCCGCGCCCGAGCCATAGCGGGCGATCTGCGAGAAAGCTGCAATGGAAGCCCGAGTGGTCCATCATGTTGCGGCCCACTTGATCAGACGAGTTGGCAATGCCCCTTGGGTTTTGCTTGTTGGCGGCGAGCAGAAGGAGCCGCGGCGTTTCCAGCGCATTGCACGCTATGACGAACTGACGCCCGGTCGCTTTGTGACTGACGTGCTTCGCGTCATACCAGTGCACCGCCGTCACGCGGTTGTTGTCGTCGGTATCGATCCCGTAGACGACAGCCTCGTCCAGCACCTTGGCACCCACGCGCTCGGCGGCCTCCACGGTGTGGATGGCGTTGTACATGGCGCCGATGGGACAGATGGGCTGGCAGTTGTTGTTGCCGCAGCAGGCGGGCCGGCCATTCCACGGCGTGATCATGCGCCCCTGGGGAATGGGTATGAGGTTGTAGCCGTGTGGATTGACGACTTCCGCAAAGGTGGCATCGCCGTGCCCCCACGGAATCATGTCGGCGAGGTAGGGCTTGGATCGCTGCGACGGACTTTGCAGCGCGGCATCGTTCGGGCCGGAAACCCCCATCGCCTCTTCGGCACGGCAGTAGTACGGCTCCAGATCATCGTAGCTGATCGGCCAGTCGCGTCCGACGCCATAGGTGGATTGCATCCGGAAATCGGCCGGCAAATGGCGCCAGCACGATGCTGCCCAGTGCCATGTCGTACCACCGACAGCCTTGATGAAACCCTGCCTGTAACTGCTCGCGTCCGGTCCGGACAACGCCACATAGTCATTCGGCGGGTAGTACAGCGGCGCCGTGGCCATCGGCGACTGCGGGTACGGGCCCTGGAAGTCGCTCCCGAGCCGTCGTTCGAAACTGATGTTGCGCCAGTTCTCGACAACGTCGGCACGTTTGATGCGTGGCCCGGCTTCAAGTATCAGGACCGACTTCCCAGCCGCGGCCCATTGGTGGGCGATCAGGGCGCCAACGACGCCGGAGCCCACGATGACGATGTCAGCGTCGGCATCACCGTCGTGAAAACGAGGTGCGTTCATAGGTTTTCATCCCCAAGGCGGCGCCGCGCACGGAAGCGGCGTGTACAACAGTTCGATGCCGCTCAGATGCGCGGCGAATCCAGTTCAGGCGTAGGGGCCACCCACCAGGCTGGGCCTCCCAAGGCATACGTGGGTGGTGACAAGGCATCGGCGACGGGACGCTGCATCAGTGCGTCGCGATAGGCGACAGTCACCGCCTGCGAGCCCTTCCCTACCGTGCCGGTGTACCAGGCGGCAATGATGGCCAGGGCGGCGGCCTTTGCCGGCCCCGCGGCTTCGACGAGTGCGGATGGCTCCGTCACATGGGTGGCGAGTTGTGACAGCTCTGCAACATGCGCATAGGTTGAAGGGTCTGCCGTCTTGAACGCTTCGGCCATGCGGGCTGCCATCAGCGGCTCCAGATCGGTCTTGCCGGTCAGCACTTGTGACAGCCGCAGGAACGCAGGATCCGCGGCAGGCGCCGTGGATGGGGTCGCTGCAAGGGACAGGGCTCTTCCTGACGCGACCCATACAAGCGCCGTGCCCGCGCCGATCAGAAACAGACGGCGTGAGAGCGAATCGATCGAGAGGGGGTTGGAGCTTTCGAGAGTCTCGGACATGGGACGCTCCTGTAGAGGGCCTCTCACGCCGCGCGGGTATGTTGCGCGGGGTGAACTATTTTACGTCGATGCTGCGTATAGCCTGCGTCATGGTTTGGTAGAACTACGGACATCTCGTCGTGTGGCATGGATGGTCACCGTGCAGGTCATGCCGGCCGCCAGATGAACATCGTCAGGAACGGCATCAAGGGCGATGCGAACCGGCACGCGCTGCGCAAGACGCACCCAGGTAAACACCGGGTTGACGTCGGCGAGCAGATTGGCGCTCGAAGGGTTGTCGCGGTCGGCGATACCGCTGGCGATGCTCTCGACGCGCCCATGCAGAACGACATGCCCCGCCATGAGCCGAACCTCGGCTGCGTCGTTGACGTGCACGCCGGGAATCTTGGTTTCCTCGAAGTAGCCGTAGACCCAGAACGAGTTCGCGTCGATCAGCGCCATGCGTGCCATGCCCACGGACACGTAGTCGCCTGCGTAGAGATTGAGATTGGCGATGAACCCGTCAACGGGGGCGCGCACCACGCTCCTTTCAAGATTGAGCCGGGCAGTTTGGCGTGCCGACAGCGCGGCATCGTGGCCGGCCGTGGCCGCGTTCAGGGATGCTTTGGCGGCATCCTCGGCCGCTAGCGCCTGGCGCGCCACCTCACTGATGTCAGACTTGGCTTCCGCCGTGATCACCTCACCGGACAGCTGCGCGCGTCGCGATACCTGCTGGCTGCGCATGACCGATTCGGAATGGCGTTGTGCGAGCTGGGCCCGCGCCAGGGCAACCTGGGCTTCGCTGCGTGCGACTTCCGCCTCGGCCTGCGCCAGTGCGTCACGGAATCGTTCCGGGTCGATCACAAACAGAACGTCACCGCGTTTGACACGCTGGTTGTCGATCACATGCACCTCGGCCACCAGTCCCGAGACGTCCGGCGCAATGTTGATCACCTGGGCGCGGACCCGGCCATCCCGTGTCCATGGCGCGTACATGTAGTCCCGCCATAAGGCATGGGCGAGCACGATCGCCAGCAGCAAGATGCCCAGGGTCACGATGATGCGGAGCAAGGATTGGCGGGTCATGGGCATGAGTCCAGGAGGCGATGACGGTGCGTCATGGGCGTAGCCAAAGGCCGGCCAGCGCGAAGATCACGGTGAACAGCGAGGCACGGAAAAGCGCCGGATGCCACACGTGCCGATACATGCCGAGGCGCGAAAACCCGAGATCCAGGGCGATGAATAGCAGCGCGCTTCCGATCAGTACCGGAAGCAGGCTTGGAATGAGCAGCGAGAAAAAGGAGATCTCACGGGGCATGGCGATCACCGTCGGGGCGCGCGGCATCGGGTGTGGCATCGGTGCCGCCTTCCAAGCCGCCGCCGATGGCCTGCATCAGCAAAGCCCAGCTATCCAGGCGACGCGCCTGGATGCCCGCCAGCTGCTGGCGATCGCGCAGCAACGTGGCCTCGGTGGCGATGACGTTGAGAAACTCGGTGATGCCGCTGCGATAGCCCTGCAACGCAAGGTCGTGCGCCGCAGTGGCCGACGCGACCGCCTGTTCCGCCTGCTGTTGCTGCGTGGCGAGCGACTGCAGAGAGACGACCTGGTCGGCTACCTGTTGCATCGCGAGAATCACGCTTTGATTGTAGGACTCCACCGCCGCGTCATACCCAGCAACGGCGGCTCCATACTGACCCTGGAGCCGCCCGCCGTCGAAAATCGGGAGCGAGATGGCGGCGCCCACGCGATGGCCAATGGCATCGCTGTTGAGAAAGTTGAAGAAGCCACCGAAGGTGGTGGCAGAGGTCAAGCCTGCCGTCGCGATGAGATCGATATTGGGATAGAACGCCGCGTGGGCAGCGGTGATTCCCTCGGATGCCGCCTCGACGCGCCATCGTTGCGCAATGATGTCCGGCCGGCGGCCTATGAGCTCCGCGGGCAGTCGCGTTGGCAATGCGATCGGTACGTCCAGCGCAAGACGTGGACGGGCTATCGCATCGCCCGCACCCGGGCCCTGCCCGCTCAGGGCAGCCAGCGTGTGGCCGAGCAGCGCGATCTGCCGCCGGGTCTGCTCGAGCTGACTGGCCTCGTTCGCCACCTGCGCGTCGGCCTGACTCAGATCGAGCCGTGTCGCCAGCCCCGCCGCCGCGCGCCGGGCGACGATATCCCGGGTTTGACGGGACTGCTCGGCGATGACCGTCTCGGCGTCCAGCAAGTCGTACTGCAACGAAAGTTCAATGTAGGCGCGCACCACGGCCGTCTCCAGCGCCAGTTGCACGCCACGGGACTCCACGCGGGACGCGTGGACCACATCCAGTGCGCCGCTCAGCTCCGCCTTGTGCTTACCCCAGAAGTCGAGGTCGTACGACAAGGTGGCGCCGACCTCGTTGCTCCACACGGTGTATCCGCCGGGCGGTGACGGCGTGGCGTAGAGGGGGTAGCGTTCCCGACCCAGATCGGCCACCGCCCCGAGCTGAGGCGCTCGGGACGCGCCTGCGATGTGCGCTTGGGCCTGTGCCAGATCCAGGCGCGCCTGCGCGATGCGAAGGCTGGGCTGGCCTGCGATGGCTTGCTTCACCCATTGATCGAGCTGGGGATCCTGCCAACGCGTCCACCAGTCATTCGCAGGCCAGGTGCCATCCGCAGGTACGCCAGTCACGGCGGCGCCCGGCTCAAGCCTGGACGCATCGAGCAGTGTCGAGCGCGGGTGGATGCCACCGGTACCGATGCATCCACCCAGGAACAATGCCGTCGTGACGAGTAGCCATGCAGGCTGCGAAGCGTGCTTTTGTGACCTCATGACGCAGCCTCCGCCCGGGGCATCAACGGAAGCGTGTCATCCAGCAGCGACAGCTCCGTGGCGTGAAGCAGCGCCCGCATGCGGAAGCACGCCAGCGTCCCGGGAGACGTGTCCACGAAGTTCCGTCGCGGAATGGCCTGCAAGGCAGCACGGGTGCTGGCCAGCGCCTGAGCATGGCGCTCGGGCGTCACCTGGTCGAACAGCGCAGCGATGGATGTCTGCCATGCGTACTGCGCGGCAGGCCACTCGGACGGCAGGCTCGCGGCGAAGTTCGCGCCGTCCATGCGGATCTGGATGATCGCGCGCCCAAGCTCGAGCGCCGCAAACGCCCAGCCAAGGAAATCGCTGCGAGCTCCTCCGCGGGTCGATGCACGGGACTGCAGTTGAATGATGAAATCGCGCATGCCGCTCTCAAAGCGCAGCAGCAGACCATCCCGCAGCGGAGAACCACAGGCCACCCGCACCACCTCCCGGCGGATCTGTCGCAGGTAACTTTGCATGGCCCAGTCGCTGCCGTAAGGCAGAACCACCGAGAACGCCAGCGCCGAGGTGCCTATGCCGAGCAACATGGCAAAGCCCGTATCCAGCAGCGCCGTGGGGTCGTAAACGTTGGGGTTGGCCAGGTTCCCGATGAAGCAGAAGTAGATATTGAAGCCAAGGCCAAGAACCGCCGTGGATGGAAACGAATTCACGTAGCTGCCGACCATAAGGATCGGCGCCATGCACGCAGCCAGCAACGTAAAGCCATCCAGCCGCGGGAGCACGAAGAAGTTGAAGAGAAATGCCGTGACCCCACCGGCGAGGCAACCCAGGAACATATGGCGGCTGGCAACCGCGGGTTGTGGCACGACGGCAAAGAGCGCGCTGGTGATCGACACCGCAACGAGCGCGCTGGCGCCACCCACCCAGCCCGAGGCGAGCCAGAAAGACGCCACGGCCAGCACGGCGATGCCCGCCCGCAAGGCGGCGGCACTGGCCGCCATGTGATTGGCGGTGCTGACGATGTGCTCGGGACGTGCCTTGGCCGAGCCGTGATCGGCGCTCGCTGCGCCACCCTCGCGCAGCGCGATGAAGTCGGTGAGGTAATCGCGAAAGTCCCGCGCCGCGAAGTAGAGCAATGCCGCACCGGTCGCAAAGAGCTCCTGCCCCTCGTCGTCCATGCCGGCGAGGGTCTCTCGCTGCGCCTGGATGCGTCCGGGCAGTCCGTCCACATAGGCGCGGATGCTCGCATGGATCGCCTTGATGTCCGCCAGCGGGAGCAATGGCGTGCCCTCTGGCACGGTCAGGATGCCGAGGAAATCATCATGCAGCGCACGGAGCGCATTCCAGCAATCGTCGCGGTGCAGGCGTGCCATCCGTTCGCGTACCTGACGTATGGCATGGAATCCTGCGCTCGCATCAAGGAACTCCCGGTTCAGGCGAATCATGATGGGATTGCGCAGCCGAAGTTGTGGATCCTCGAAAACGGCTGCGGATCGCAGACTTTCCAGCTGAGCCCTCTCGCTGACGAGTGCGATGTGCGCGGCATCGATGGCCTCGGGCGACAGCTGACCGCGCAATGCCTGGCGGACAAAAGCGAGAAAATGCGCAAAATGACGCTGGCCGCTCTGAAGCAATGCGGGCACCACATGCTGGGGGATCAGCAGCGCGCTGACGGCGCTGGCGCAGACCACCCCGATCGCTACGTCGCTCATCGTATAAACGACGCTGTCGAAGATACCGTAGGGATTGCTCCACGCGGGCACCGCGGTGATTGCCGTGGCATAGCCCGCAAGAACGAAACCGTAGGACTGATAATTGCGGTAGTACGACGCCCCCCACACGCAAAGAGCCACCCACGCCGACAGTGCGAGAAGGAACGGCATGGGCCGTTGCGGGAACAACGTTACGAGCATCAGGCCAGCGAGGCTTCCCACCGCCATCCCTATGCCGCGATAGAAACCGCGGGCAATCACCATGCCGGCCTGCTGGTGCATCATGAGGATCACGGTAGACACCATCGCGGTACGAGGCGTAAGCAGCTCGAGCCGCATGCAGAGCCACGCGGAAAGAAGCACGGCAACCGCCGTCTTGGCCGCATGTATCAGCCGGCCCCGATCAGCCTTCCAGTACTCCATGGCGTTTTGCGGCCAGGAGAGCGCGTTGGAGCGGTCAAGAACAGAACTCATCGCGGCAAGGTCGGCACGGTGCGTGATTGGCTGGGTCGATAGCGGTGCGGGGGCCACTCCGAGGGGCATACCCCCGAAGCGGCCACTGCATCAATCCTTGTCGTACGAGAACTGCAAGCCAGCGGTGCCACCGGTTTCAATGAAGAGATTGATGAAGGCCGGCACCGTGTCCTTCCGCTGCCAGTCGCGCTGCAGCTCGCAGAACAGCTGCGTTACGCTGATCATCTTGCCGCCTGCCTGTTCGATACGGCGCAGCGCCATTTCATGCGCAGCCACCGAGGTGCCACCGACCGCGTCGGCCACCACGTAGACCTCGTAACCTTCTTTCAAGGCATCCAGCGCAGGGAACGTCAGGCAGGCCTCCGTCCACAATGCCGTCATGATGAGCTTCTTGCGCCCTGTCGCTTCTACAGCCTTGCGGAATTCGACGTCCTCCCACGAATTGATCGTCGTGCGGTCATAGGTCGGATACTTGTCGAGCACCTTGCGGAGCTGGCTGATCGGCGGCTTGTTCAGGCCTGTCTTCACGTTCACCGTGGAGTGGACAATGGGCAAGCCATAGGCGATAGCAGCTTTGGAAGTGCCGACAATGTTGTTCACCAGAAGCTGGCGATCCATGGAGGCGATGGAGTTCACCTGCACCGGTTGATAGTCGATGATGATGAAAGCGGAGTTTTGCGGGGTAAGCAGATGGTCTTTGCTGGGGTCGCGAATCGGTTCACTAGCCATGAGCGTGTTTCCTGGAGTGTGGGAGTGGAAGCAAGCGCCCGGTGACCTCCCGGGCATGTAAGCGGAACGATCAGGTACGTCCCGGATTCGATACTCGGTTGCGTCTCTCCGCCCTTTCGGTGGCGTGCGATCAGCAACCGACAAACAACCAGTTGGTTTAGTCAGGCGCCGCCCCCTTCATCAGGGTGACGGTTCAGTCCTGTCGGCGACATGCCGGGCACGAAAAACTCTTGCAACAGCGTCCCTTCCCAAGCCTGCCTTCCTGGTCAACGAGACCTGCGATCTGGATCCCGATCGACCGCGCGCCCGAATTTCCCACCGTTGAAGTCGTCGACGGCCTGGTTGATCTCCTCGACCGTATTCATCACAAAAGGACCGCTCCCCACGACTGGCTCGGTGATGGGCTCGCCACTCAGTACCAATACGCTGGCATCCCCCTGCGCATCCAACATGACGCTGGTTCCTTTGCGCGAAAGCATCACCATTTGCGCCTCGCGAGCCATGGCGGAGCCGGCGACCTTGACGGCACCATGCAGCACGACCAAGGCAATCGTTTGACCTTCCGGAATCTCCAGACGGGTGTTGTGCCCCCTGCGCAATCGGAGGTCCCATACATTGATGGGCGTAAAGGTCTTGGCCAGTCCCTGGTGGCCGCGATAGTCGCCGGCGATGACACGGATGTGTCCCGCCCCCGCAGGTAGCTCGAATGTGGGAATGTCCCCGGCCAGCAAGGGCTGGTAGCGAGGCGCGGAAAGCTTCGCTTTCGCTGGCAGATTGACCCAGAGCTGCACCATCTCGAGCACACCCCCGCTACGCGTGAAGGCTGGAGAGTGGAATTCTTCGTGCAGGATGCCTGACGCTGCGGTCATCCACTGAACATCCCCCGGGCCGATTTTGCCACCCGCCCCTGTGGAGTCCCTGTGTTCAAGTTCGCCCTGATACACGATGGTGACAGTCTCGAATCCACGATGTGGGTGCTGCCCCACGCCACGCTTTTTCGCCGATGGTTCGAATGCGACCGGCCCTGCGTAGTCGAACAGCAGGAAGGGGCTCATATGCTGCCCGTGGCTGTCGTAACTGAAGATCGAGCGCACTGGAAAACCGTCGCCGACCCAGTGGTCATGTGGGGCGCTGTACACGCCCAACACCTTCTTCATGAGGTATCTCCCACCGCCCGGCACAGGCCCCTGGCGTCATTGACAATGGACGATACCCTTGGAACGATAAGCCGTGTAGACGGCAATTTTGATTACCTGCGTCCTATTTTTAGAACGATGAGTGCCCACATGCGGGATCTCAATGACCTGTACTATTTCGCCCAAGTGGTCGAGCACCAGGGTTTCACGCCGGCGAGTCGCGCCCTGCGAATCCCGAAGTCAAAACTGAGCCGCCGGATCGCCACGCTCGAATCCCGGCTGGCGGTGCAGCTGATACAACGATCGTCCCGATACTTCTCGGTGACTGAAATTGGGCAAGAGTTCTATCGGCGGTGTCAGGCCATGCTGGTCGAAGCGGATGCCGCTGATGAAATCATCGAATTCCGGCGCTCCGAGCCTCAGGGTGTGGTGCGAATCACCTGTCCCATTGCGCTACTCCACGCCCGGGTGGGCGTCATGCTTGGCGACTACCTGGCCATGTACCCGAAGGTGAAGTTGCTGCTGGAGGCCACCAACCGTCGCGTCGATGTCATCGCAGAAGGCGTTGACGTTGCCATTCGCGCAAGGCCGCCGCCGCTCGAGAACAGCGACCTCGTCTTGAAGGTGTTCGCCGCACGCAGATGGAGACTGGTGGGGTCGCCCGGTTTGCTCGCGTCCTTCGGAAACCCAGCCACACCTGCGGATCTGAGCCATTACCCAACCATCGACCTTTGCCCAAACAACGGTATCCATGTCTGGGAGTTCAAGGGACCCAATGGCCTGAAAGCATCCATCCACCATGATCCGCGCATGATCACGGACGACATGATCGCCCTATGTGCCGCAGCTGCCAGGGGCGTAGGTGTCGTACAGCTTCCCAGCATGGTGGTTTCTGGAGAACTCAAAGCTGGCAACCTCGTGGAGCTTTTACCGGACTGGACGCCTGCCAGTGGCATCGTGCACGCGGTTTTCTCTTCTCGTCGCGGCTTGCTGCCTTCCGTCCGAAGTCTCATCGACTTTCTCGCGGAACGGCTCGCCATCGATGAGGACGACGTAAATTGAGCCATAGAAAAGGCAACCGAGGAAACCTACATGTCTGATTACTATTTGTTGGCCGGAAGAATCTTCATCGCCTTCATGTTTGTCTTGAGTGGTTTCAATAAAGCCGTCTATTTCCAACACGGCCTGGAAGAGGTCAAGGCAAAAAATCTCCCTCTGCCACACCTCTCTCTGTTGGCAACCATCGTGGTGCAAATCGTCTGCGGCATCGCCATCATGGCTGGCCGTTTCATTACACCAGCATCCCTGGCCCTTGCGGCATTCACGCTCGCGACTGCCGTGGTCTTCTACGACTTCTGGCGGCGTGAAGGATCCGAGCGCACCGTCATGTTCACGGGATTCCTTGAACACATCAGCATCATCGGCGGCTTCGCCATCTTGATTGGCTCAGGTCCGGGGGCCTTCGTGCTCTAGCCACCTGGGCAAGAGTTCGTCGAATCGCATCGCTTGTGGGGCGAGATGTGGAGTGACGTGCCTTTTCCAAGGCAACAAAAAAAGCCAAAAAATGGGCCTATTTGCAAATCCGGGGGAGAGAGTGGGATTGTCGGGTGCATCCATGCACCCAAGCCCTCCGCGCTATGCGCTACGGGGCCAGCCTTCGGCTGTCCAAATTCGTTCCTGACGAATTTGTCGAACCCGAGTGGGTTCTCACCCAGTCTTTCCATCAGATACGCAAAAGCCCCCATACGGGGGCCTTTGCGTATCTGGCGGAGAGAGTGGGATTCGAACCCACGGTAGGCTTACACCTACGGCAGTTTTCAAGACTGCTGCCTTAAACCGCTCGGCCATCTCTCCGTTTCTGGTTTTGCCCAATGACTGGGGCGGGCCCTCAAAGTCACTGGATTCCTGCCTTCGCAGGAATGACGGGCCAAGGGTCGGCGCGTCGTTGCGGGGTGGCCATCCTATCAGGAATGGCTCGCCGTTCCCCGCCCTTTTTTCGACAGGGCGATCATCGCCCACAGCATGATGCCCACCGGCACCGCTGCACCGACCAGCGGGAGCAGCAGTACCGGCTGGCGGATGACCATGGGTACGAGCTGGGTAGCGGCGGCGAAGGTGATGATGCCGAAGCGCAGGGCACGGCTGGTGCGGGCGAACCAGAAGGCGCCGATCACCAGCACGGTGGCGATGAGGCTGAGTACCAGGTCCACCGTGGGGATGGGGAACATGGTCCACAGCCCCAGGCGGGTGAGCAGCTCGGTGGCAAGGATGGTCAGCAGCGTGTAGCTGGCGGTGAGTTCGACCTTGTCCCAGCGCGTGCTGCTCATGCCACGGGCCTCAGGCGATCTGCTCGAGGTTGCGCAGGTAGGGGCGCAGCACCTCGGGCACGGTGATGGAGCCGTCGGCGTTCTGGTAGTTCTCCATCACGGCGACCAGGGTGCGGCCCACGGCCAGGCCGGAGCCGTTCAAGGTGTGCACCAGCTCCGGCTTGCCGGTGGCGGGATTGCGCCAGCGGGCCTGCATGCGGCGAGCCTGGAAGTCGCCGCAGTTGGAACACGAGGAGATCTCGCGATAGGTGTTCTGGCTGGGCAGCCACACTTCCAGGTCGTAGGTCTTGATGGCGGAGAAACCCATGTCGCCGGTGCACAGCAGCACCTTGCGGTACGGCAGGTTGAGCAGCTGCAGGACCTTTTCGGCGTGGCCAACCATTTCCTCCAGCTGGGCGTGCGACTGCTCGGCCGTGGCGATCTGCACCATTTCGACCTTTTCGAACTGGTGCTGACGGATCATGCCGCGCGTGTCGCGGCCGTAGCTGCCGGCCTCGGCGCGGAAGCACATGCTGTGCGCGGTGAGGCGCATGGGCAGTGCATCGGCCTCGACGATGCTGTCGGCCACCAGGTTGGTCAGCGCCACTTCGGCGGTGGGAATGAGGTAACGCTTGGCCTCGTTCACCTCGGTGGAGAACAGGTCATCCTCGAACTTGGGCAGCTGGCCGGTGCCCTTCATCGTGTCCGCGTTGACGATCAGCGGCACGTTGCATTCCAGGTAGCCGTGCTCACCGGTCTGCAGGTTGAGCATGAACTGGGCGAGCGCGCGATGCAGGTGGGCGAGCTGGCCGCGCAGCACGGTGAAGCGCGCGCCGGAGAGCTTGGCGCCGGCGTCGGCGTCGAGCCAGCCGTGGCGGGCACCCAGGTCCACGTGGTCCTTGATCTCGAAATCGAACGTGCGCGGGGTGCCCCAGCGCAGCTGCTCGGCATTCTGGGTTTCGTCGTTGCCCAGCGGCACGGACTCATGCGGGATATTGGGGATGCCCAGCGCGATGTCGGCCAGCCTGGCCTGAACGTCGGCGAGCGCCTGTTCGTTGGCCTTGAGCTTGTCGCCGATGCCGGCGACTTCGGCCATCAACGGGGCAACGTCCTCACCCTTGGCCTTGGCCTGGCCAATGGCCTTGGACCGCGTGTTGCGCAGGTTCTGCAGCTCCTGCGTTTCCGTGGACAGCTGCTTGCGCTGGCTTTCCAGCGCCTCGATGGCGGCCACGTCGAGTTCGTAGCCACGGGCTTCCTTGAGGCGGGCGGCCGTTTCGGCCAGTCGCGAGCGCAGCAGTGCGGGGTCCAGCATGTCGGGTCCAGATGAATGACTTGGAACGCCGGATTATCGCTGCGGGGGTGGTTGGGGGGCAATGCGGCGAGCTCCCCTTCGGAAATTGCCGCAGTCCCCACGGCTCGTCATCCCGGCGTAGGCCGGGATCCAGAGCCTCAGTCCATCACACCCGGCAAAGCCGGGGCCCAGGCGCCTGAGCGCTGCGCGACCGATAAAGCCTCGATGCGTGAGGCGACAGCCGGCCACTGAGGCTCTGGATCCCGGCCTGCGCCGGGATGACGAGCGAGAAGCTCGCGACGATGGGTGTCTCGTCAGCGGGCCCGCCGACCATCCCTTCCCAGCCACCACGCCATCACCGCCCCGGCCAGCAGCCAGCCCACTACCTGCTCCACCAAGGCCGCCACGGTGAAATTGGTCGGAAACCGGTACCAGTTCCAATACGGCACCAGGGTGCTGAGCCAGGCGAACACGCTGGCGGCGACCGCAATACCCAGCCGCGTCATGAAGCTGAAGGCAGCCAGCCCCATGACGAAGGCCAGCATGAGGGCGGACAAGGTATCGGACGCCCATTGCCGCGGCAGCTGGCCACTCATGTCAGACAGGTCGTCGCCTTGCGGCATATAGACCATGAAGGCATAGGGGGATGACTTGGACTTGGCCGAGTAGGCGGCCATGACCGTCTTGTCACCCATCTTGGCCGGGTCCACCGAAGGCAGGATGAATACGCCGGCCTGCTCGCCCAGCCCCGGCCGCAGGGTGGCGAGGACGGTATCCTCGGCCACGGGTTGCCGCATGCCGACGTTGCCCAGCCCCAGCGCCATATGCGCCACGGCACCCCAAATGAACATGACGATGCCACCCAACAAGGCAGCTACGAGTACGCGCATGACGACTCCCCCATTGGCTTCGGTGCGGTGAATCTATGCCCCGGGTTGGTGGGCGGCAACTTTACTTTCGGCCAGTGCGGTCGCGCGCCTCGCGGCGGGCTTCGCGCAGGCTCAACAGTTTCTCGCGCAGCTTCAGCTCCATCCCGCGCTCCACCGGCTCGTAGAACACGGTGCCGTCCAGCGCGTCGGGCAGGCACCGCTGATCGAGCGCAACGCCTCCGGCGCTGTCGTGGTCGTACTGGTAGCCCTGCCCGTAGCCCAGGCCCTTCATCAGCTTGGTGGGCGCATTGCGCAGGTGCATGGGCACTTCCAGCGTACCGGTCTGCTGCACCACCGCGCGGGCGTTGTTGTACGCCATGTACGCGGCATTGCTCTTGGGCGCGATGGCCAGCCAGATGGCGAGCTGCGCCAGGCCCAGCTCGCCCTCGGGGCTGCCGAGGCGCTCGTAGGTGTCCCATGCGTCCAGCGCCATCCGCCAGGCACGTGGTTCGGCCAGGCCGATGTCTTCCACGGCCATGCGGGTCATGCGCCGTGCAAGGTAGAGCGGGTCCACGCCGCCATCCAGCATGCGGGTGAGCCAGTACACGGCGGCATCCGGGTCGGACGAACGCACCGATTTGTGCAGCGCCGAGATCTGGTCGTAGAACTGCTCCCCACCCTTGTCGAAGCGGCGCGTGCGGTCGGCCAGCACCTGCGTGAGCGTGGTTTCGTCGATACGGTGGTCTTCGGCCAGTTCCGAGGCGATTTCCAGCAGGGTGAGCGCGCGGCGCACGTCGCCATCGGCCGCCTGCGCGATGAGCCGGAGCGACTCGTCGGAGACGTCGAGCTGCATGGTGCCGAGGCCACGCTCATTGTTTTCCAGCGCGCGCTTGAGCGCCACGACGATGTCGTCGGGGGTCACCGCTTCCAGCACGTGCACGCGGCAGCGCGAGAGCAAGGCGGAGTTGAGTTCGAACGAGGGGTTTTCGGTGGTGGCGCCGATGAAGATGATCACGCCGCGCTCGATGTGCGGCAGGAAGGCATCCTGCTGTGCCTTGTTGAAGCGGTGCACCTCGTCCACGAACAGCACGGTGCGACGGCCCTGCGCGAAGTTGCCCTCGGCCTCGGCCAGCGCCTTGCGCACGTCGGGCAGGCCCGAGAGCACAGCGGAGATGGCGCGGAAATCGGCATCGGCGTAGCGGGCGACCAGCAAGGCCAGCGTGGTCTTGCCGCAACCGGGCGGCCCCCACAGGATCATGGAGTGCACCCGGCCGGCTTCCAGCGCGCGGCGCAGCGCCTTGCCGGGAGCCAGCACGCGCTGCTGGCCCACGATGTCATCCAGGGTGCGCGGCCGCATGCGTTCGGCCAGGGGCTTGAGGTCGTCGGGCTCGGCAAACAGGCCCGGCGTGTCGAACATATCGCTGCGTGACATGCCTTCCATGATAGGGCATTGCGCCGATGGGAGGCTCACTTATCCCCTGCCCCGGCAACTGACCATGCGTCACAAAAGAACCGTCATTCCCGCGAAAGCGGGAGACGCTCTTCAACAGCCCAAGGGCTGGTCATCCAGCGACTTTCCGCTCCTCCAAATCAAAGACATTTGGATGACCCGCCATGCGGCTGCTGAAGAGCGCCTCCCGCTTTCGCGGGAATGACGAGCGAAAATGTGGGTCTCGCCGCCTCGGTCAGGACTTCGACTCGCCCCTCCTCACTTCGACTCGCCCCCTTTCCCCTGGCGCAACACACTGAATGCCATAGCCGCCACACCCAGCGCGCCAAGCACCAACACCGCCCACAGCAAAGGCTTGGTCCAGTCGTAGGGCACCCTGGGTGCCTCCAGCGCCACGGCGCCGGCCTCGTCCACACGCGGGCCCAGTTCGGCCACCGGCGGCAGCCACTCGTCCCCATAGGTGCCACGCAGACGGCCGAAGGCCTCTTCCACCGGGTAATCACCGCGTCGCGCGGCGTAGCTGCCGACCAGCAGGCGGTACGGCGCGCTGCCTTCCGGCAGGAACGCGTACTGCGGTGGCAACCAGCCGATGCGCAGCGACGGCGCACCGGACAGCGGCGTGTCGCTGTGCACGCGCAAGTGCTCCACACTGCGCGGCGCCACGGTGGCGGTGGCATCACCCTCCTTGCCGGCAGCGCGCACCAGGTCGAGGGCGGTTACTTCCGTCCACGCTGTGGCGTCCGGGCTTTGCACCAGCACATGCACCCGCGCGGCGTTATTGCCGGCCGGAAGGGTCAGCCGGAACGATTCCACCGGCAAGGCCGCGGGCAGCTCGTAGTCATAGTCGTTGGCGGCCTGCGCACCGGCCTTGGCCTCCAGCCATTGGAGCTGCGAGGCGCGTTCGGCCGCGGCATCGGTGTAGCTGCCCGTGAGCTTCACCGTGGGCGCGCGGCCCGTACTCCAGTCCACTGCACCTTCCACTACTCGGATGCGCAGATAACGCTCCGCGGCATTCGTGCCCAGGTCGATATTGAGCTGCTCGACCTGGTCTTGGTCGTTATGCACGCGGGTCAGGCTTGCGTCGTCGGCCAGCAGTCGCCAGTCGCGCAAGTCGTTGCTGCCTTCCACGGAGACGTGTAGCTGGAAGTCCTGCTGCAGTGACGAGGGCTCCAGCGCGATGCTGTCGATGGTGGCGACACGGCCCGCATCGATCAGCCAGGCATGGGGGCGCTGCGCGGTGTCGCCACGATCGTCCTGGCTGATCACGATGCCGCCATTGGCATTGCGCTCCACCTTCACGCTGTCGCTGCTGGCTGCGCTCACCGGCAGCGCGAGCAGGCGCGCCTGCGTTTCGAAATCGTGCCTGGCCGGCGGTGTTGCCGGCAGCGGCGCGAACGGCACCGGCTTGCCCTGCGCGTTGACCACGATCATGTCGCCCAGGTCCGCGGACGGATGGGCGGAGGCGTACACCTCGGGCGTGAGCACAACGCGATAGGCCTCGGCCTTCTCTTTCGTCACCAGCGGAAAGGCGTACGCGTAATCGACATTGCTGTCCGCCCGGGCCGCAGCCACGGGCAGCATCAAGGCCAGCGCAATCCAGCGAACATCAAGGCGCATGCCCGGTCTCCTCCATTGACGATGAACGGCGCGGCGGAGCCGGCGCCAGGTATCCAATGACACTGCACAGCAGGCCGAACGCGATGAACGAGCCGATGCCGAACAGATTGCCCAGCTGACGGCGATCGATCAGGACCAGCTTGGCGAGCACCACGCCCATGATGATGGCGCCGGCCAGCCAGAACAGGCGATGGCCGCGCCGCGAACCCCATACCCAGGCGCACAGGCCGAAGATGCTCCAGACCAGGGTCAGCGACATTTGCGCGAGGCTGGAGTCGAACAGTGCATCACTCCACGGCACGCCACCCAGCTGGTGCACCGCCCGCAGGGTGATGCTGGTCGCCAGCGCCAGGGCGATACCGCCGAGCACGGGGCCGCGGAGGCGCTTCAGCGTCACCGGCAGCGCCGCATCGGTCAGCCAGGACGCGAAGGCCAGCGCGATCAGCAGCAACAGCAGCTCCACCGGATTGAGCACCGGCACGTAACGCAGCGGCGCGGCATTGCCACCCACGAACAAGGCCACCACACCGGCCACCGCCATCACCATCAGCAGCGAATACTTCAGTGACGGCAACCAGCGCGAAGTGGCCTGCGCCATGGGTGGCGCAAGCAGGCGCGGCCACCACTGCGCGAGGACGAACACCAGCAGCACCGGCATCATCGCCAGCGAGGCATCCCAGCTGCCGGCAAGCCAGCGCAGACGCGCCAGCGCCACGCCGATACCGAACGCCGCCAGCAGCACCCAGCGCCACAGCCAAGCCCACTGCGCGGCTGCGCCGGCCCATGCCGTATCGCGCAGGCACAGCAGCGTGCGCCAGCCGAGCACGCCGGCAGCCAGCACCGACAGCAGGCTCCAGCCATGCCATGGCTGCTCGTGATCGAGCCCCGTGCCGACGATCAGCAACAGCATGGCCGTCATGAAGGCCACGGGACTCCACTCCAGCGCAACGTCCAGCTCGCGCGACGTGCGATGGCGCGACGCTTCCGCCACGCCCCACGCCGTAAAGGCCAGCCACGCCAGCCAGGCGGCGAAGGTCTGTGCGCCCGGCACGAAATGGCTGATTTCCTGCGCGCTCGCCGCCGCCCACCAGAGCATGCCCCAGCCGTACAACACCACGGCAAGCACCCGATGCAACAGGCGCCCATGGCCCAGCCGCGCAAACAGCCCGCTACTGGCAAAGCCGGCAACCACCAGCATCAGCGCGCTGAGGCATTCGCGATTGAGCACCGGCCACGCCGCACCAAGGCCGCCATGCATGGCACGGTCGATCATCAGCGCAAAGGCCGCGAACAGCTGCAACGCAATGCCGCTCCAGGTGGCAAACACACGCTGCTGCCGCAGACCCAGCCAGATCAGCCCCGCGCCCTCCAGCGCGAAGATACTGCCGGTCACGTCCGCGCGCAGTGCGAGCGGAACCGTCAGTGTCGCCAGCGCCACGGCAAGGATGGCCCAGGTATCGCGCAGCAGGCGCATGGCCGGCAGGCGGCGCGTGGCATAGGCAATGCTGACGTAGATGGCCGCGGCGACCAGCGTGGACAGGGCCAGCGCCTTGCCATCCCAGTCCAGCAAGGCACCTTGCAGCAGCAGGCTGATCAGGGGATTGCCGAACATCAGGCAGCCGTCGATCACCAGGCGCCGATCCACCGGCGCACGCAGCACATGCAGCAGCGGAATGAACAGGTAGAACAGGAAGTTCAGCACCAGGAACGGCTCGGTACTGGCGAACAGCGAGTGCTCGTACTTCAGCACGCCCCACGCGGTGCCAACGGCAAATGTGGCGATGAAACCCAGCAGGTTCAGCACGCGCCACGAGCGCTTCCACGCGATGCCGAGAATGGCGAGGTTGAGCACGGCGTAGTAACTGAACAGCGCGACGTGACTGCCATTGCCCGTGGATACGAGGATGGGCGCCGCGAAGCCGGCGACCAGGCCAAGCACCGCCAGCGCGAGGGCATCCTGCATCACGGCCAGCACGCCGATACCCGCGACCAGCACCACCAGCAACGCGAAGGCCGCGCCCGCCGGCAGCAGGTCATACAGGCGGAAGGCGGCAAACACCGTCATCACCAGCACCCCGATGGCACCGCCTTGCAGGGACAGCGCGAACACACGCTGCGTTTCCCGCTTGCGCCAACCGAACGCCAGGCCACCCATGGCAGCCAGCGCGATCAGCGACACGCGCAAGGCCGGCGGCGTGTGCAGCAGGCCAGCGTCGGATGCGTACTTGAGCAAGGCCGCCACACCGGCGAACAACACCAGCATGCCGATCTTCACCGGCACATTGCCCTCGGTGAACCAGCGCCACACGCGCTGCATCAAGCGATCGAACCCCGACGGCGGGAGCGGCACAGGCGGCACAGACGCCTCGTCGGGCCAGGGCGCAGGCTCGGGCGACGGTTTGGCGCGCTCGACCGGCGGCACTGGCGGTTGCGGCGTCAGCGCAACGGGCGGCGAGGCCGGCTCGACCGGCTCGCGCAAGGCCTCGCGGGCTTCATGGGCCGTCATCCATGACCACTCCTCAGGGGTCACCTGCGCAGGCTGGGCTGCCGGCGCCGGCTTACTCGCTGCCAGCTGAGCGCGCAGGTGCTTCAGCTCACGGGACAACTCAAGCTGTTTTCCCCAGAGCAGGCCCACGATGGCGCCGCCAATGGCGCCCGGCCACCCGGACGACAACAGCCCGCCAAGCACAGCGCCCATGACCATCCATAGAAAAATCATGACCATCCATCTCCACCCGCACCTGGGCGTCATGGCGCAAGTGTGCCACGGCCGCCCCGGAAGAGGCCGCCGTGGCACGGGCGAATGCGCGCGCCAAGGAGACGCCCTACGCGGACTTACCCATACCACCCAACCGCCTGGCCTCCGCTCGCTGCTCCATCCAGTCGTACAACACCGGCAGAAGCAGCAGCGTCAGCAAGGTGGAGGTGATCAGCCCGCCCACCACCACGGTGGCCAGCGGGCGCTGGGTTTCCGCACCCACGCCACTGGACAGCAGCATCGGCACCAGTCCGAGGATGGCCACGCTGGCCGTCATCAGCACCGGCCGCAGGCGCAGGGCCGTGCCGCGCACCACGGCCTCGCGCACGTCCACGCCCCTGGCGCGCTGCTCATTGAGAAAACTCACCAGCACGATGCCGTTCAACATGGCCACGCCGAACACGGCGATGAATCCGATGGCTGACGGTACCGACAGGTACTGCCCCGTGATGGCCAGTGCCACGATGCCGCCGATGGTGGCGAACGGCACGTTGGCCAAGATCAACGCCGCGTACTTCATCGAGTTGAACGCGGTGTAGAGCAGGATGAAGATGAAGAAGATGGTGGCCGGCACGATCAGCGACAGGCGCTTGAGCGCACGCTGCTGGTTCTCGAACGCGCCACCCCACTCCGTGTAGTAGCCCGCCGGCAGCTTCACCTTCTGCGCGATGGCAGCGTTCGCCTCCTTGACGAACCCGTCGATATCGCGGCCACGCACGTCCATCTGGATCACCGCGTAGCGCTGCAGTTGCTCGCGACGGATGAAGGAATAGCCCTCCGCCTCCGACACCTCGGCCACCTGCGACAGCTGCACGATGGCGCCGCCCGGCGCCTGGACCGGAATGCGCTGGATGGCCTGCATGGAACGCTTGTCCGCATCGTCCAGGCGCACGGCGATGTCGAAGCGTTTCACGCCATCGATCAGGGTGGTGACCGGGTCGCCGCCGATGCCATTGCGCACCACGGTAAGCACGTCATCGGCATTGAGGCCGTAACGCGACAGCGCGTCGCGATCCACGCGGATGCGGATCTGCGGCTTGCCCAGGTTGGCTTCCAGCGCCAGGTCCGCCACGCCAGGCACGCCGCCGAGTACGTCCTTGATGCGCGCACTCAGGCGATCCAGCTCACCCAGGTCGTCGCCGTACAACTTGAGCGCCAGCGTGGCGCGCACGCCGGAGATCAGTTCCTCGATGCGCATCTGGATGGGCTGCGTATAGCTCACCACGGCCGTCGGCAAGGCCTCGGACAACTCGCGCTGCATGCCCGCCTCGATGCTTTCCAGCGTCTGCCCCTTGCGCCATTGCTCGCGCGGCCGGAGCGGCGTGTAGACCTCCATGTAGTTGACGTCAGCCGTCTCGCCCTTCTCCGCGCGGCCGATCATCGCCAGCGTGGTCTCCACTTCAGGGAACGACGCCTTGATACGCTCCGCCACCTGGCGCGAGACATCGATGGATTCGTCCAGCGAGGCGGAAGGGATGGAAGTGATGCGCCACATGATGGCGCCCTCCTTCAGGTTGGGCATGAACTCCTTGCCCAGAAACGGGAACAACGCGAGGCTGCCCAGCAGCGCACCGACCGCCATGCCAAGCACCAGCGCACGCCGCCGCAGCGACCACGCGAGCACGCTGGCGTAGTGCTTCTTCAGGAAGGCCACGAGCCGCGTGTCGCGCTCCTCCTTGGGCTTGAGCACCAGCGCGGCGATCACGGGGATCAGGGTCAGCGCGAGCAACAGGGAACCCGCCATGGCGAAGCTGATGTTGAACGCCATCGGCTTGAACATCTTGCCTTCCAGCCCCTGCAGGCTGAACAGGGGCAGGAACACCACGATGATGATCACGATGGCGAAGGCGATAGGCGTAGCCACCTCGCGCGCCGCGGCCAGCACGGCCGCCGTGCGGTCCACCGGCAGGCCGTGCGCTTTGCGCTCGGCCATGATGCGGAAGGCGTTCTCCACCATCACCACGGCGCCATCCACCATCATGCCGATGCCGATGGCGAGCCCGGCGAGCGACATCAGGTTGGCCGACAGCCCCGCCTGCTCCATGCAGATGAAGGCGATCAGCATGGCCAGCGGCAAGGCCACGACCACCACCAGCGCGCTGCGGCATTCGCCAAGGAACAGGAAAAGCACGAGTGCGACGAGGACAGAACCCTCCACCAACGCCCGCACGGCGGTGCCCACGGCCTTGTT
Organism: Dyella japonica A8; assembly: GCF_000725385.1. Taxonomy (NCBI): domain Bacteria; kingdom Pseudomonadati; phylum Pseudomonadota; class Gammaproteobacteria; order Lysobacterales; family Rhodanobacteraceae; genus Dyella; species Dyella japonica. The sequence goes on from NZ_CP008884.1 coordinate 3,305,649, forward strand.
GACCAGGTCCGTGCGCTCGTAGACCGGCTTGACCACCACGCCGTCGGGCAAGGCCTGCCGCACCACGTCCAGCTTGCCCTTCACGGCATCCACCACGCTCTTGGCGTTCTCGCCAATGCGCGCCAGCGCCTGCCCCATCACCACTTCCCTGCCATCGCGGGTCACCGCACCCGTGCGCGGCGCACCGGAGGCTTCCACGGTAGCCACGTCACGCACGAAGACCGGCGTGCCGTTTTCGCTCTTGAGCACGATCTGCCCGATGTCACGCGAATCGCGCACCAGCCCCAGGCCGCGCACGAGATACTGCTCGCGCCCCACGTCCACGAAGTTGCCGCCCACCTGGGCGTTGTTGGCCTGCAAGGCCTCGATCACATCCTTGAAACCCAGGCCGTGGGCAATGAGCTTCATCGGGTCGATGCGCACCTGGTACTGCTTCTCCTGACCGCCCCACGAGGTGACGTCATCCACGCCGGGCGCCGTGCGCAGCATCAGGCGAATGGTCCAGTCCTGCAGTGTGCGCAGCTCGCGGTCGTCGGGCGCGCTCCCCAGCGCGTCGTCGGCACGCTCGACGGTGTACCAGAACACCTGGCCCAGGCCCGAGGTGTTGGGCCCCATCTCCGGCTTGCCGTAACCCGCCGGCAGGCGGTCGCCCACCTGCTGCAGGCGCTCGTTCACCAGCTGGCGGGCGAAGTAGATGTCCATGTCGTCACTGAAGTACACGGAGACATAGGACAGGCCGAACAGGCTGACCGAGCGCACCTCCTCCACCTTCGGCAAGCCCGCCAGCGCGGATTCCACCGGCGTGGTGAGCAGTTGCTCCACGTCCTCGGCGGCAAGCCCCGGTGCCTCGGTATAGACGTTGACCTGCACCGGCGTGACGTCCGGAAACGCATCGATGGGCAGTTTGCGCACGGCCTGGTAGCCGAGTACGCCGACCACCAGGAACCCGATGATGACGAGCAGCTTGTAACGCAGCGAAAGTTCGACAAGGCGACCCAGCATCACTCTTCCCCCAGTTGCGAGCGCAGCAGTCGTGCCTTGAGCGCGAAAGCGCCCTTGCTCACGTACGACGCACCAGGCTTAAGGCCCTGGCGAACCTCGACCCAGCCATCGCGGCTCTCGCCGACCTGCACGGCGACGGGCTCGAACGCATCGCTGCCGCTGACCAGGAAGACAGTGGACTGGTTCTGCAGCAGCACCACGGCTTCGGCCGGCACGGCGAGGGCTTTTCGTCCGCCCACGGCGACGCGCGCGTCCACCAGCTCACCCGGATGCAGCAGGTCACGACGGTTGTCCACCTCGATGCGGACGGGCACGGTGCGCGTTTTTTCGTCCGTCTGGTGCGAGCGCTGCACGACCTTGCCCGGCAGGCTCTGGTCATGGATGAGGATGCGCGCGGCACTGCCCTGCGTTACGCGCTCGGCGTCGGCGGGCGGCATCCGTGCCTCCACCCACACGGAATCCTCCTTGACCAGGGTGAACAGCATGCGACCCGCGTCCACGCGCTCGCCGACAAGGAAAGAATCGGTGGTGATGCGGCCATCGACCGGCGCGAGCAGTTCATAGCTGCCATCGGCCTTGGCCGACCCGGCACGCAGCACGCTCTGGATCTGTCCATCCGACAGGCCGTAGGCACGCAGCCTGGCGCGCGCCTGGTCGCGCTGCACCTGCACTTCCGTATAACGGCGACCCGACACCGCCTGTGGACCCAGCGAGGACACACGACGCCACTCCTGCTCGGCCACGATCAGCGAACCCTGGGTTTCAGCGACCTGCACGCTGGACAGCACCACCAGTGGCTGCCCCGCTTTCACCACGTCGCCGAGTTTCACCTTGCGCGACAGCACCATCGATTCGATGCGCGGCGACACCAGTACGGTCGAGTAGGCATCGATCTTCACTTCACCGGGCGCCTTGATTTCCTCCGCCAGCTCTCGCATGGCGAGTCTTGAAATGACGATGCCGGCGTCCTGCACGGCGCGCGCGTCGAGCGCCAGCGGGTTGCCGGCCTGTTCCGCGAATGCCGGCACGGCGGCAATTGCCAGGGCCAGCACACAGCTGGCGAGTAAGGTCATGCGATTCATGGGGAGACATCCTGTGTGCGTCCATCCAGCCAGTCCGTCAGGCGGCCAGCGGCGGTGAGATAGTCGAACCAGGCCTGCCAGGCCTGGCTTTCGAGGGCGAGCGCGGACAGCGCGGTGTCGAGGCTTTGCTTGAGCTGGACGAGGTAGTCGGACGTGCTGATTTCGCCTGCGCGCCACAGTTTTTCGAGCAGCGCGGCGCGGTCGTCGAAGGCCGCCGCGCGCCCCTGCCGGAACGCCTCGCCGGCGGTGCGCAAGGCGTCATAGCGCGACCGCGCCTCGCGCAGCGAAGCCTGTGTGGCCAGTTGGCGCGACCGCACCATGGCCGCCGCCGCACCGGCCTCGGCGAGTGCGGCATCGATCTCCGCACGACCGCTGTTGAGCACGGGCAAGGGAATCGACACGCTCAGGCCAATGACCTGGTCGCTCCCGGTGCCGGTACGCACGCGGCCACCCGTGAGGCTGATGGTGGGGTCAGGCAGGCGTGCCCGCCTCGCCACGTCGATACCGGCCTGCGCAGCCGCTTCACCGGCACGCGCCTTGACCAGCTCGGGGCGCTCATCCAGCGGCAGCGGCGCGATGCCGTTCGAGACGGGCGGCAGGCCAGCGGGCAGCAATGGAGCCGACTTCACCGCATCACCGGCGATGGCATCCAGGGCAGCAAGTGCGGCGGCCTCGCTGCCATCCAGCGACGCCTGCTGGATCTGCGACTCGCCCAGCGCAAGCGCCGCGAGGTCGCGTTCGGGACTGCTGATATCGCCCACCGCGAGCCGCTCGGCCGCCAGCGCATCGAAACGGCGCATCAACGCGACGCGATGCTCGCCCAGCTCCCGCTGGCGGGAAGCGAGCGCGGCAGCGGACCAGGACTTCAGCCAGCGCGACGCCACCTCCCTGCGCAGCAGCTCGTAGGTCGCCTCGCGGCTGCGCCATTCGGCATCGGCCTGCAGGGTGCGGGCCCGGCGCTTGCCTGACACATCGAGGGGCAGCGACAAGCCCGCGGTGCGGCGATCAACGTCGGCATTCTCCGCATCGAGGGATAGCGAAGGGTTGTAGACAGGCTGCGACGCGGCGCGCACACGCGCCTGCGCCGCCTCTACATCGGCACGGGCCGCCTGGATATCGGGACTGGCATCCCACACCACCCGCACGGCGCCCTGCAAGGGCGAGGCAATGGACGGAACCGGCGCGTCAGCACCGGCAGGCGACGCCACGGCGGTGGCGACGCAAAGCAGACAGGCAGCCCCCGCAAGGGCTGCGCGTAGAAAAGACATCGGTCGATCTCCTGAAAACGATCATGACGAGTGCGCCAGCGAGGGCGCACGGCACGGAGTCGTTGTCAGGCGATGGGTGGGCGCAGAAGCGAGCCCGCCGCGTCAGGCACGCGGCCCGCGTCGACGGAAGAAGTAGCGAAGGATGTGGCGGGTGCGCCGATGGCGAGCACGACCATCGTCGGCAGCGCCAGGGAGTGTGAACAGGCGCAATGGCATGACGCGCCTTCGCCGAGCACGCAATCGCCGTCACCGGTGGCTGGGGCGGCGGCCTCCATGGTCATCGCCACGACGGCCTGCGAGCCACCCGCGAGCGAGTCACGCTCGCCGCCGTCGGCAAGACACACCGTGCCGCTCAGCAGCTTGATGAACATCACGGCCACCACCAGCACCCACAGGCCGCGATGGCGGCGCAGGCGTTGCAACAGTGATGTGGGACGTGACGGCATGCCGGGGATGCTAGAGGCCAGGGTGCGTGTTAGACAATTTCATTCGGCCGATGGCCCGCCCCTGCGGCAGGGCGCACCCTGCGCGCGAGCGCTCCCGCCCCGTGACGATGCAACGACACAGAACATGCGCAAAACCCACACATTTGTGGAATAGGATGGTCATTGCCGCGGCCAACACGTAGCCGCATACACAGGGCGGGGTCGGCAGGTGGCGCAAAGGCTGGTGCGAGCAGGCAGGCAGGACGTCCGCAGATGCGTGCCGGCGCCCACCGGGCGCCGCTGGCGGCAACTTGGTTTTCAACTCATCGCCGCCCTGCTCTGCGCACTGGCTCTGCCCTCCCTGGGCATGGCACGCGGCGGCGACCCGTGGGCGCCCTTCGATACCCCCTGGTTCGACCGCCTCGGCGTCGCCGATGGCCTTCCCCACTCGATCACCACGGCCCTGCAACAGGACCGGCGCGGCCTGGTGTGGATCGGCACGCTGTCGGGCCTGGTCCGTTACGACGGCTACCGCATGCAGGTATTCACCGGCAACGGCAGCAGCAAGAACGACATCCCCGACGCTTACGTCCGCTGCCTGCTCACCCTGCCCGATGGCAGTCTGCTGATCGGCACGAATGCCGGCGGCCTCAGCCGCTTCAATCCGTTCGACAACAGCTTCCACAATTATCCGGTGGGACGTGGCGGCACCAGCGACCGGAAGATCTACGCCATGGCGCTGGACGGCAACCGAGGGGTATGGATCGCGACGGATCGTGGCATCGACTATCTGGAGCTGCACAGCGATCGCATCACCGCCACCCCGCTCGGTGCGGGCATGGCGGCGCGCAGCTTCAGCATCCTGCAGGATCGCGCAGGCAACCTGTGGGTGGGCAACAACAGCGGCCTTTTCGAGCGCGCGGCGGGCTCGAAGACGTTCGCACGCAGCGGCCACGCCACCAGCGACGATGTCGATGCCGTGTTGAACGACGGCATCTGGGCGCTGCGGGAAGATCGCGAAGGACGCCTGTGGGCGGGCAGCACGCAATCGGGTGCCGCGTGGCGCGACGACGCCGGTCACTGGCACGCGGTTGCCGGCTTCAGCGGCCTTGAGCACGACCACTCGCGGCGCCCGACGGTACGCGCCTTCAATCAAATGGCCGGCGACACGATGTGGATGGCCACCGACGGCGGCGGCGTGCTTGCCTATGACGTCGCCACCGGTCACCTGAACGCCATCGTCCACGACACAGCGATGCCATCTTCGCTGCCGGGCGACTCGTTGCGCGACCTGCTCCGGGACAGCGCCGGCAATATCTGGGTGGCCACCGACCTGGGCGTCGCCCGTTACGACCCCGGCGCCCGCAAAGCCTTCGCGCTGCTGCCGTCGACCAATGCAGACCGCGCACTGGCCAATGCCAACGTGCGCGGCATCTTCGTCGACAGCCGGCAGCGCATCTGGCTGGCGCTGGGTTCCGGGCGCGTCGACGTAATCGACCTGGCTGCCGCCACCATCCGCCATCTTGAGCTCGGCGGCGCGCAGACGCACCGCGACGTGCAGGCATTCGCCGAGATGCCCGACGGCAGCATCTGGGTGGGCGCGCAGGGCCTGGCGGTGATCGACCCCGCCACGTTCGCCATTCGCGATTCCGCCATCCCCGAGCTGGACGACAAGCCCGTGCTGCACCTGCTGTCCGACGGGCCGCGCCTGCTCATCGCCACGTATGACGGCGTGTATCGGTACGACACGCATACGCGCACCCTCACGCATTTCACCCACGACGCCAACGATCCCGACAGCCTTGCCAGCGACACGGTACGGCGCATTGCGCACATCGGCGACGATATCTGGTACGTCACCGGGCGCGGCATCAGCATCGCCACCAGCCCAATGCAGAACAGGGGCTTCCGGAACCTGCTCAATCGCCCGGGCGACGCCACCAGCCTGCCGAACAACCTGGCCAGCTCAATCGCCATGGACCCCCAGGGCAACCTGCTGGTCGGCACGTATGGCGGGCTGGCCATCCTGCAGCCACGCAGCGCAGGCGACCCCTATCGCTTCACCACCATCGGCACGGCCAATGGGCTGCCCAGTGCGAACATCAATGCCGTGCAGCCGGACGACTACGCCAACCCCTGGGTCAGCCTGCCCAACGGGCTGGCCATGATCGACGGCAACACACACGCCGTGCACAACCTGGGCGTGCGCGATGGACTGCGCATCGCCAGCTACATCTACGCTGCCTCGGCGCGCGCACCCGATGGCGAGCTGATGTTCGGCGGGCTGGGCGGCCTGACCGTGGTCCGGCCGGCATGGCAGCCGCCAGACGAACCGGACGCCGCCCTGGCCATCACCTATGCCGCCGTCAATGGCGCACCCCTGGCCTTCGGCAAGCTGCCCCGCCCCGGCGAATCACTGAGGATCAATGCGCGCAACCGCAGCCTGCGCGTGGATTTCGCCCTGCTCGACTACGACGCTCCCAGCGAAACCAGCTACAGCTACCGCCTGCAGGGCTACGACGAGGACTGGGTCGAGATACCGCGCGGCAGCCTGCCCACGGCGATCTACACCAACTTGCCGCATGGCGACTACAAGCTCCACCTGCGCGCGCAGACGCATGGCATGCAGCCGCGGCTGATCGAATCGAACTTCGACGTCAGTGCGGAACCGCGCTGGTATGAAACCGTGGCCGCACTGGTCGTCGCAGGCCTGCTGGCGCTCACCGCGATCGTCGCTGTCATCCAGCTGCGCACCCTGTACCTGCGCCGCCAGGCAAGGCATCTGCAGCAACAGGTCGAACTGCGTACGCAAGATCTGCTGGTAGCCAACAAGCGGCTCGACGAACTGGCCAACACCGACGCACTCACCGGCGCGTGCAACCGGCGACGGGTGCTGGAGCTGGCCGAAGAGGTGCGCGCGCAAAGCCCGGACGGCCAGGCCTGCATTGCTCTGCTGGACCTGGACCGCTTCAAGCGCATCAACGACACCTACGGCCACCTCGCCGGTGACGCCGTGATCCGCCATGCCTGCCGGGTCATGCAGCAGCATGGGCGGGACACCGATGCCTTCGGCCGCTACGGCGGCGAGGAACTGCTGGCCTGTCTGCCCGGAAGCACGCTGGAGCAAGGCATGGTGGTTGCGGAGCGCATACGCAGCGCACTGGCCGACGAGCCACTGACCTACGATGGGCACACCATCGCCATCACCGTAAGCATCGGCGTGGCCGCTTATCGCGCGGGAGAAACCCTGTCGCAATGGCTGACACGGGCCGACGGCGCACTGTACGAAGCCAAGCATGGCGGCAGGAACCGCAGCGTCGCCGCACGATAGCGCTGCGGCGGCGCCGTCACCGGATCAACGGAAATGCCGCAGGCGGTAGATGGTGTAGCCCAGCCCCACGACGCCGGTCAGTGCCGCTGGCACCAGCAGGACGCGCTCCTGCACGGCATGAAAACCCACGGCCCCCGCCGCCGCACCGGCGATGAAGCAGGTCGCCACAAGCAGGCAGACATGGATACGCAGCATGTCGACCTGGAGTCCGCGCAGGCGCTGGCCAAGGTAGATACCCAGGTCGGTGAAGATGCCCGACAGGTGCGTCGTGCGGAGCGTGGCACCGCTATACGTGCTGACCATGGCGTTCTGCAGGCCGCAGGCCATGGAAGCCAGATAGAGCCCCAGGTCGCTTTGCCCATGGATCAGCGGCGTCGCCGCGAACAACAGCGCCGACTCCATCATCAACACCACGCCGTAGCGACGCCCCAGCTGGAGCGTGCGCTGCTGCACGATGAACCCGCTGAGCATGGCACCCAGCAGGAACGCGCCGATGACAAACCCCCAATGCAGGATTTCCGCCGCGTCGAGCTGGCCGAGCGCAATGCCCAACTCGGTGCTCGTGCCGGTGAGGTGCGTGATCGGCTGGTGCCGGAAGCACAGGTAACCCACCGTATTGATGCTGCCCGCCACGAGCGCGAGCAGGCCACCGCCCACCCAGGCCCAGCGTGGCAACTGGCGCAGCATCGCCGGATCAGTTCTTGATGGGCTGGGTCTGGATCACCGGCGCGTCACCGATAACGTCGGTGCCCGGCGGCGGTACGAAGTTGAAGGTCTCCGGCGCAATCGGCACATTGCGCTGCCAGCTCGAAAAACGGATATCCGTGACGGCACCCAGCTGGTCACGGAAAATCATGCGCGACAGGCCGCTGGCATCGAACCCGAGGTCGGCGTAATCGAACTGTGGATCCTTGGCCTTGGACGTCAGGCGCAGCCAGCTCAGGCCGTCATGATCGCCCTGCTCCGCGACGTTGAAGTCCTTGTCCATCTGCTTCACGTCGGTAAGCACGGTCAGTGGACTGTGGGACTCTTCGGAGCTCTGGATGCGCACGGTGACCTGCTCCAGATCCGGATCGTACAGCCACACGCGGCTGCCATCGGCGACGATGGTCTGCTTGGAGGGCGCCAGCGTTTCCCAGCGGAACTGGCGCGGCGCCTCCAGCGCCAGCGTGCCGTTGCTGGGCTTGCCGGCGTTGCCATTGGCATCCTTCAGGGTTTGCGAGAACTTGCCGGTGAGCGAGTGCAGGCCGGTGGTGAAGGCGTCCAGTTTCGTCCGCGCAGGACCGGCGGCCATGGCGAGGCTGCTGATGGAGAGCGCGGCGGTGGCTGCAGCCAGGAGAAGCAAGCGTTTCATAAATGCCTTGTGGATGAGGCGGCAATGTGGATTGTCGGGCGTAGAAGCTTAACGCTGAGAGGGGTTTCCCTCATCGTCATTCCTGCGAAGGCAGGAATCCAGTGTCTTTGCTCGGCGCAAGCCAAGGTCAAAGCGTAAAGGCACTGGATTCCTGCCTTCGCAGGAATGACGAGCAAAACCCGTCAATTCTTCGGCGGCGGCGGCGCCAGCACCTCGCGATTGCCATTGTGCTGCGGCGCGCTGACCACGCCATCCTGCTCCATCTGTTCGATCAGGCGGGCGGCGCGGTTGTAGCCGATGCGCAGGTGGCGCTGCACGCCGGAGATGGAGGCGCGACGCGTCTCGGTGACGATGCGCACCGCCTTGTCGTACAGCTGCGCGTCGGCGTCGCCACCCTCCTCGCCATCCTGCGGCAGGCCGGAGTCGTTGATGAACTTGCCGTCGCCGGTCGCCTGCACTTCCTCCAGCACGCCCTCGATGTACTGCGGCGCACCCTGCGCCTTCAGCCAGTTCACCACGCCATGCACCTCGTGGTCGTCCACGAACGCGCCATGCACGCGCTCCGGCGTAGCGGTACCCGGCGGCAGGTACAGCATGTCGCCGTGACCCAGCAGCGCCTCGGCACCAGACTGGTCGAGGATGGTGCGCGAGTCGATCTTGCTCGACACCTGGAAGGCGATGCGGGTGGGGATATTGGCCTTGATCAGGCCGGTGATCACGTCCACCGACGGGCGCTGCGTCGCCAGCACCAGGTGCACACCGGCTGCGCGGGCCTTCTGCGCGAGGCGGGCGATCAGCTCTTCGACCTTCTTGCCGACGATCATCATCATGTCGGCGAACTCGTCGATGATGATCACGATGTACGGCAGCGGCTCCAGCGGCTCGGCCGCCAGGTTCGGCATCTCGGGGTTCGGGCGGAACAGCGGATCCAGCAGCGGCTGGCCGGCGTTCTCGGCGTCCTTCACCTTCTTGTTGAAGCCCGCCAGATTACGCACGCCCACGGCCGCCATGAGCTTGTAGCGGCGCTCCATCTCGGCCACGCACCAGCGCAGCGCGTTGGCGGCCTCCTTCATGTCGGTCACGACCGGCGCGAGCAGGTGCGGGATGCCTTCGTAGACCGAAAGCTCCAGCATCTTCGGGTCGATCATGATCATGCGCACGTCCTTGGCGCTGGCCTTGTACAGCAGGCTCAGCACCATGGCGTTCACGGCAACGGACTTACCCGAACCGGTGGTACCGGCCACCAGCAGGTGCGGCATCTTCGCCAGGTCGGCCACCACCGGGCGGCCGGCAATGTCCTTGCCCAGTGCCAGCGCCAGCGGCGACTTCATGGCGTCGTAGCGGTCCGAACGCAGGATCTCGGACAGATACACGATCTGCTTCTTGGCGTTGGGGATTTCCAGGCCGATGACGTTCTTGCCCGGGATCACATCCACCACACGCACGCTGACCACCGAAAGGCCGCGCGCAATGTCCTTGTCCAGGCTGGACACCTGCGAACCACGCACCCCAGCGGCAGGCTCCAGCTCGAAGCGCGTGATGACCGGGCCCGGATAGACGCCGACCACCTTGGCCTCGATGCGGAAATCCTTAAGCTTCAGCTCAACCTGGCGAGACAGCACTTCCAGCGTTTCTTCCGAGTAGCCCGGCCCCTGCTCCGGCGCCTCGTCCAGCAGCGACAGCGGCGGCAGTTCGCCCGGCGCAGCGGCGCCGGTGAAAAGCGGAATCTGGGTTTCCAGCTTCGCGCGCTCGCTCTTCACCACCGGCGCAGGCGCGGTTTCGATGCGCACGGGCTCGCGCTTGGCCTGTTTGACGGCCTCGGTCTTTTTGACCACCTCGCGCTCGGCACGGGCCTGGCGGGCAGCCAGCACCTCCGGCGCCTCACGCAGCTTGCCGCCAAACCAGCCGGCAACCTTCAACACGCCTTGACCGGTGATATCAGCCACCTTGAACCACGACAGGCCGGTGGCCAGGGTGACCGCAATCAGGAACAGCGCCAGCAGCAGCAACGATGCCCCGCCGCCCAGTGCATGCGTCAACCCGCGACCGACCCACATGCCGATGATGCCGCCCACACCCTGCGGCAGGATGGGCTCATCGATGTTGAGATAAAGCAGCGCCGGCAAGGTGATGAAAAAGAACACCGAACCGATCAGCCGCAGCGACGGCTCCCACGGCTGCACGGTGCGCTCGCCGCGATGGCGCAGCACCTGCACGCCCAGGAACAGCAGCAACAGCGGGAAGAAATAAGAAACCAGACCAAAGATGTAGCGCAGCACGTTGGCGATGTTGGCGCCGACCTCACCGCCGAAATTGCGGGCATGCTCGACCGTGCCGGCATGGCCCCAGCTGGGGTCCTGATCGTTGTAGCTGAACAGGCAGACCAGCAAGTAGAGGGCCAGGGGCAACAGCAGCAGTGCGCCGGCCTCGCGCAGGCGGCGCTTCAGCTCTTCGCTGAGACCTTCGCGCTCTTTCTTGTCCTTCTTGACGTTCGCGGTACGCGGCACGTGATCCTTATCCTGTCTTCAAGCATGAGTCCGGCCGCCAAGCGGCGGCCGGACAGTACTACATCCGCCAAGGCGGCAGGCAAGACCTTAGATCATGCCCTTGAGCGCCGGATGAACCGGCTCGCTGCCCTTGACGCTGAAGCCCCTGCGCAGCGATCCCTGCCGGCGCCGTTCGCTGCCGGCAGACAGACACTGCACATGCGGCAGGATAACGGCAGAAGCCGCCACCGACGAGGCCTGAGGCGTGGCATCCGGCATATTCGTGACGCAGCCTTGATTGCGCCGCGTCGCGCCGGGCCAGGCTCTTCCGCCCCGCCTTCCGGCGCAACGCCGTCGTTGGCATCACTGGCTGGGGGCCAGGCCAGAACGACACATCGGCGCCGCCCGGTCGCCCTCTTTGGGCGCCCTCGCGCCGGCAGCCTTGAATCACCCGGGCGTCTTCCCCATGCTTCCGGGTTCGGACGCCCCGCTCCACCCACCCGGCGCGGCAGCGGGAAACCGTCGCAGGCGATGGAGCGAATGACCGTACAAGTCGCCAGCAAACCCGAGGAATGATGACGATGATGGGCCAATCACTTCGACACGACCGCCGCACCACTCAGGCCGGCTGCCACGGCATAGTTGCCGTAAAGTCAAAGAGATACACCCCGTCGCACTGAAAACCAGCTGACCGACCCCATATTGGGCCGATCAGCGGCCGACCGCGCCAAAACGCGGCCAGGCCACCCCGGCCAGCCCCATTACCCACGAACACCACCGCCGACAAGGCGGATAGAAGGAACGCATGAACGCATCCACCAAGCACAGCCGCCTGCTGATCCTGGGCAGCGGCCCCGCCGGCTACACCGCTGCCGTCTACGCTGCCCGCGCCAACCTGAAGCCGACGCTGGTCACCGGCCTGCAGCAGGGCGGCCAGCTGATGACCACCACCGAGGTGGACAACTGGCCGGGCGACGACAAGGGCGTGCAGGGTCCGGAGCTGATGCAGCGCATGGCGCAGCATGCGGAGCGTTTCGAGACGCAGATGGTGTTCGACCACATCCACAGCGTGGACCTGAAGCAGCGCCCGTTCCGCCTGAAGGGCGACTCGGGTGAATACACCTGCGACGCGCTCATCATCGCCACCGGCGCCACGGCCAAGTATCTGGGCATCGCCAGCGAAGAGCACTTCAAGGGTAAAGGCGTGTCCGCCTGCGCCACCTGCGACGGCTTCTTCTTCCGCGAGCAGGAAGTAGTGGTCATCGGCGGCGGCAACACCGCCGTGGAAGAGGCGCTGTACCTGTCCAACATCTGCAGCAAGGTCTATCTCGTGCACCGCCGCGACAAGCTGCGCGCCGAGAAGATCATGCAGGACAAGCTGTTCGACAAGGCGGCTGCCGGCAAGATCGAGCTGGTATGGAACCACAGCGTGGACGAAGTGCTGGGTGACAACTCCGGCGTGACCGGCGTGCGCGTGAAGGACGTGAACACCGGCGAGACGCGCGACATCGCCGCCACCGGCTTCTTCGTCGCCATCGGCCATACGCCGAACACCGGCATCTTCGATGGCCAGCTGGACATGCACGACGGCTACATCAAGATCCGCAGCGGCCTCAACGGCATGGCCACCATGACCTCGGTGCCGGGCGTGTTCGCCGCTGGCGACGTGGCCGACCATGTGTACCGCCAGGCCATCACCTCGGCCGGTTTCGGCTGCATGGCCGCGCTGGATGCCGAGCGCTGGCTGGACCAGCAGGGTCCGGCGAGCTGATGGCCTCTGGGCGCGCCGTGAACTTCATTCGGGCGCGCCCAAAGTTTTTTGATCGTCATTCCGGCGCACCCCAAGAAGGGCGCAAGGGTGAAGATTTACGGTGCCTACTTGAGACTGACGTGATCGAAGCCCGCTTCCACGACAGCATCGAGCGCATCCCTGCCGCGGCATGGGATGCGCTTCGCCCCGACGACAACCCTTTTGTCTCGCACGCCTTCCTGGCACTGCTGGAGCGCACCGGCTGCGTCCGCCCCGACGGGGGCTGGCAAGCGCACCATCTCGGCCTTTACGAAGACGGCGAACTGATCGCCGCCGCGCCGCTGTATCTCAAAGGCAACTCGCATGGCGAGTTCGTGTTCGACTGGAGCTGGGCCAGCGCCTGGGAGCGCGCGGGTGGCGACTACTATCCCAAGCTGCTCAATGCCGTGCCCTACTCGCCCGTGCCCGGTCCGCGCCTGCTCGCGGGCCGCGGTGCACGCACCGCCGAACGACAGCAGGCACTGACGAGCGCCATGCGCCATTTCGCCGAGCGCATGAACCTCTCGTCCGTGCACGCCAATTTTCTGCGCGACGACGAACTGGCCGCTTTCGATGGGCCCTGGATCAACCGCTCCGACGTGCAGTTTCACTGGCACAACCGGGGTTACGCGGACTTTGCCGGTTTCCTCGGTGCACTCAACCACAAGAAGCGGAAGAACATCCGCCAGGAACGCGCACACGTGGCGCAGGCGGGGCTATCCATCGAGATGCGCGGCGGCGGCACGCTCGGCGCCGATGAATGGCGGCAGATCCACACACTCTATGAAGCCACTTTCGACGCCAAGGGCAACCACGCCGCGCTGACGCGCCCCATGTTCCAGGGCATGGGCGACACGCTGGGCGACAGCGTGCAGGTGGCGCTTGCCCGCCACGGGGAACACATCGTCGCCATGGCCCTGTTCCTGCAAAGCAGCGACACCTTGTACGGTCGCTACTGGGGTGCCGAGCTCGACGTACCGGGCCTGCACTTCGAGCTGTGTTATTACCAGGGCATCGAGCATGCGATTCGCCATGGCCTGCAGCGCTTCGAGCCCGGCGCCCAGGGCGAGCACAAGCTCGCGCGCGGCTTTCTTCCGGTGCGAACCCATTCACGGCACTATCTGGTCAATCGCAGCTTCCGCGACGCCGTGCAGCAGGCGATGTTGCGCGAGGCCGAAGCCATGGACGAGTACGCCCGGGAGCTGCTGCAACACAGCCCCTACGCGCACGCCCCGGGGACCTGACGCCTAGCCGATGGCATGCCGGCCACCTTGCCGTCGCCATCCAGCCCCACGCCAAACGGCAGGTTGCTACCGGTCGACGACGCCATTGCCACGGGCGCGACCCGCTTTATCCGCCACAAGCAACGACGACGCATGCCGGACCTTTGGGCCGGTGACGGTGGGGCATGCTAACCACAGGGCCATGCCGGTAGCATGTACCGGTCCTCCCGGATTCACCCGACCTCTGCCCGACGCCCATGATCCGACTGCCCCTGCTCGACGCGACCAGGCCGGAACACTTTCCTGATCCGCGCAAGGCGCTGAACGATCCGAACGGCCTATTGGCCTTCGGCGGGGATCTGTCGCCCAAGCGTCTGCTGGCGGCCTACGCGCAGGGCATCTTTCCATGGTTCAACGAGGATGAGCCGCTGCTGTGGTGGTCGCCCGATCCACGTTGCGTGTTCCACACCCGCGCGCTCGTACCCAACCGGAGCTTGCGCCGCCGCCTGGCACAGGTGGACTGGCGCATCACCATCGACCACGCCTTCCGCGATGTCGTGGAGGCGTGCGCGGCGCCACGCCCCGGCCAGAGCGGCACCTGGATCGTGCCCGCGATGGTCTCGGCCTACGAGCAACTCCACGCGCTGGGCCATGCGCACAGCGTCGAAGTGTGGGAACACGACCGGCTCGTCGGCGGCATTTACGGCATCGCGGTGGGACGCCTGTTCTGTGGCGAATCCATGTTCAGCCGTGAAAGCGGCGGCTCCCGCGTCGCCTTGATGGCACTCGCCAGGCTGCTGCGATGCTGGGATTTCCCCTGGATCGACGCGCAGGTCACCAACGCGCACTTGCTGCAGCTGGGCGCCGTCGAATACCCGCGCACCGAATTCCTGCGCACCATCGCCCAGCTCGCCCGGCTGCCGGGGCAACCCGGCAACTGGGCTCGCTTTACATCGCTGGCGCAACTGGTGGATCAAGCGGCCGCCGACTGACGGGCCTGCGCGCGGCGATAGGAATCCAGAATGTTGTCGCGCACGGGCTTCTCGCCCGAGGCCAGCGAGTGCAACCATTCCTCCGTGCTCAACACCGCCGCGAAACGCGACTGCTGCACCACACTGTAGACACGATGGATTTCCTCGGCGCTGGCATAGCCCGCGCGATTGGCATAGGACACCGCCCCGGATGCATCGTGGACGAATTCAACGTCCATCCCGCGATCGAAGGCATGCTTGATGGTGGTGTCGTCGCAGTTATGCGTCATGTAACCGACCACGGTCACCGTATCGATGCCGTGCTGCTCCAGCCACTCGCCCAGGGCCGTGCCACTGAACGCACTGGGCAGCGGTTTGTGGAACAAGGCATCGCGGTGACGGCGGCCGATCTCGGCATGCAACTGCCAGCCGTCGCTGCCCACGGCAAACGCCGGCGCATCGGCGGGCGAGTCCTGCTGGATCACCACCACCGGAACACCGGCCGCCGTGGCGGCATCCATGATGCGGGCAATGTGCGCCAGCGACTGCGAGGAAGGCGGGTATTCGATCTGCAGATTGCCCGTGAAGTATTCATTCTGGACATCGACCACGATGACGGCGCGGCGCGGCTGGGTGGACATGGCACAACTCCCTGTTGCGTTGAAGGATGTGTCCATGGTGCGCCCGAAGCCACTGGCCAACGAGTGGCCCGAAGGACAATAATCGATGGTATCGGGCCAACGGAAACCCAGCCATGAGTGCGATACGCATCGCTGTCGTCGCCTTCGAGGGCATCCTGCCCTTTCACCTCGCGGTCCCTTGCGGGGTATTCCAGTCGCCGACCCCGGAGGGAAAGTCGCCGTTCCGCCTACGCGTGTGCTCCGCGGAAGGCCGGCAGCTCCACAGCGCCTCAGGCTTCACCATCGGCACGCCCTATGGGCTGGACGAACTGGGACGGTCGGACATCATCATCGTGCCCTCCTGGCGCGATCCGGACGAAACGCCGCCGACCGAACTGCTGGCGCAACTGCGAAGGGCGGCGGCACGCGGCAAGCGCATCGTCGGCCTTTGCCTTGGCGCCTACGTGCTCGCCCATGCCGGCCTGCTCGATGGCCGGCGTGCGACCACCCACTGGGCCTGGGCTGAAGCCTTGGTGCATCGCTTTCCCGACATCACCGTGGACGCCGACGTGCTGTACGTGGACGAAGGCCAGGTCGTGACTTCCGCTGGCGCGGCGGCGGGCATCGATTGCTGCCTGCACATCGTCCGCCAGATGCTGGGTGCCGAGGCGGCCAATCGGGTGGCGCGACGCATGGTGGTTCCGCCGGTGCGCGGCGGCGGGCAGGCACAGTTCATCGAGAGGCCCCTGCCCGACGCACCCGGCGACCATCGCATGGCCCGCCTGCTCGAACACGTGCAGCGGCACCTGCAGGAAGAACACGACCTCGACACCATCGCCGAAAAGGCCGCCATGAGCCGGCGCAGCTTCACCCGTCATTTCCGCCAGCTGACCGGCGGCAGCTTCGGCGACTGGCTGCTCGCGCAACGCCTTGCCGAAGCGCAGCGGTTGCTGGAAACCACGCGGTTGCCGCTGGAGCGCATTGCGGCCGATATCGGACTGGGTTCGCCGGTGACGCTGCGCCAGCAGTTCCAGCGCGCCTACCGCACATCGCCAGCCAACTATCGGCGCACGTTTTGCGCCATGCGCGAATGACGCGCGTCACACGGCAATAAAGCCCCATGCCGTCAGCAGGTCATGCACGCCATTGATGGCGAACTGCACACCGATACACACCAGCAGGAACCCCATGAGGCGTGCCAGCGCATCGATGCCGGTTTCGCCCAGGAAACGCATGATGCGCGTGGCGCCGCGCAGGCACAGCCAGAACACCAGCGCGAACAACACCGTGGTCGTCAGCGCCACCGCGTGCACCATCGGCGTGAGCCTGCCGCCGGGGATGGACGATGCCGCGCTGATGATGAAGGCAATGGTGCCCGGCCCGGTGGTGCAAGGCATGGTCAGCGGAATGAAGGACACATCCGGCAGCCTGGCGCTCGCCTCATCCCCCGCCATCTCCGCCTGCACCTCGCCCTCCTTGGCATGCGCGGGCGGGAACAACATGCCGAAGCCGATATAGCTGACGATCAACCCACCCGCCAGGCGCAGACCAGGGATGGAAATGCCGAACCCGCTGATGACCGCATTGCCCGCGTAGAAGCAGACCAGCAACACGATAGAGACAAACATCGTCGCGCGATTGATCTGCCGGTTGCGCTCCGCGTCGGGGTAGCGCCCGGTAAGCGCCAGCAGCACCGTCGCACTGGTCAGCGGATTGGCGATGGGCAACAGACCCAGCAAACCGAAAGCAACATAATCGAGGAAAGCGAGCATCGGCGTCCTCTTCCTGGGGCCTGCGCCAAGACTACCTGCTCCGGCCTTCCGCCAGACAGTGCTGACGCAGCGGCCTCAACGGAACAGGTGGGGCACGAAGCAGCTCGTGTTGCGGGTCACGCGATCGTCATCCTCGCGCAGGCCGATGCCAACGGCGTTGTCGCCCACCACCCAGGAGCCCACGAGGGCATGCCGTCCGTCGAATACCGGCAGTGGCGAGAAGGCTTGGTAGATGCACGGCTCGGTAACCGGCCCTTCGGCGCTCCCTGCATCCAGCACCACGACGCCCGCGCCTTCCCTGCCCCAGTACGGCTTGCGCACCACGGCACCCTGCAGGTCACCGCGCCGGCGACTGGCCGGCAACAGGTTCGGATGGCCCGGGAAGAACTCCCATAGCAACGGCAGGATGGCCTTGTTCGACAGCACCATCTTCCATGCCGGCTCGAACCAGCGCAGCCGGGTCTGCGGAAGATGCTGCGCGAATGGTTCGGCCAGCATCCACTCCCATGGATAAAGCTTGAACAGCCGCTCGATGGGCGCGTTGTCCAGGTCGATGAAGTCCTTCCCCGACCAGCCGACCTGCTCCACGTCGAGCGCGGTCGCGCGGTGGCCCGCCTGCAGGCAGGTATCGACCAGGTAGTCGCAGGTCAGGGCATCTTCCGTGCTTTCGTAGCAGGCGGCGAAGTGGACGTGCGAAGCCGGTGGCAGCGTCCGCCAGCGTTCCACCAAGGCCTCGTGGATGGAGTTGAACTGGTCGGCGTCGGGTGCCGTGTCCTGCAGCCAATACCACTGCGCCACGGACGCTTCGAACAAGGCGGTGGGCGTGTCGGCGTTGTACTCGAGCAGGCGCGGCGGCGATGCACCGTCGCAGGACAGGTCCATGCGCCCGTACAGCGCCGGCTCGCGATCCCACCAGCTGCGCTCGATCAGCGTGGCGGCGCGCTCGTCCAGCCCAAGGTCCGCATAGCGCGCGTGGCGCACCACGCGGTCGACGGCCTCCAGGCACAATGCGTGCAATTCGTTCGTAGCCGCTTCCAGCACATCGATCTGGTCCGCGTCGAAAACGTAGCAGACGTCCTCGCGCCAGTACGGCTCGCCATCGATGGTGTGGAAACGGAAGCCCTGTGCTTCCAGCCGCTGCCGCCCATCGGCGCGCGGCGTGCTCGCGATGCGCCGCATCGATCAGCTCGCCCGTGCCGACACGCGACCGGTGGAGCCGAAGCCGCCGCGCGTCCCCAGCTCGACGCTGCGCGGCCCGCCGAAACCTTCGCTACCGGCAAGACGGCCACCTGACGCCAGCGTGCGCCCCGGCCCCGGATCACCCTGGACCGTACCGCCACTGCGATACCACGGACCGTAATAGTGCAGGCCTCCGGAAGGCCCGCTCACCGCATTGTCGATCTGGCATTGCCCGCTGGAGTAGTCGTGCACGCAGTCTTCGTAGCTGTCGTAACGATTGCGCTGCACATCGTGCCCACGGCCAAGCATGGAAAGCCCGACCAGCGTGGCACCGCCCAGTGCGATCAACGGCACCGCGAACGAACGCTTCTGGTTGCGCGGCGGAACCGGACGGAACTGCGCATCACGGCGCTGCACCGGCTTCGTTGCGGTGCGAAGTTCGTGCGACGGGCCCTTCTTGTCGTCAGCACCCATCCGCGGTCACCACGTCATGGCCGCGGCGTTGACCAGGCCAACGGCGATGGCGATCACCGCCGCGAATATGGCCACGGCGCGATTGTCTTCCTCGATCTGCGTGGCGAGGTCACGGATGAGCAGGTGAATGGCTTGATGCGCCAGCCACTGCACGACCAGTGCCACTAACCCCCACAAGGCCAGGTCGAGCAGGTTCACGCTGTGCGACATGGCACTGACCAAGGGCGCGATGAAGCCGATCAGCGCACCGCCAAGACTGATCGCTGCCGCCTGGTTGCCATGGCGGATAAGCGCCATCTCGCGCTGCGGCGTCAGCCAGATGTGCACCGTGCAGAAAATGGCCAGGAAAAGGACACCCAACCCGAAGTACGCTGCGAAGGCGGGCAGCGTTGAAAGATCCGGCAGCACCGTGTTTCCCCTGGTTCCGCCCCTCCCGGGCGACGGCGCAGTGTAGCGCACCGGATGGCCGTGTCGTCGTCCGTGTCAATCCGGCGACAGCTGCCCCAGGCCGATGTCCTTGAGCTCGTCGTAATGTTCCAGGAACAGCGCGACGATGCTTGGATCGAGCTGGCCACCCGCCGCATCGCGCAGATACTCGATGACTTCCAGCTCCGGCCACGCCGGCTTGTAGACACGCGGAAAACTCAGCGCATCCCATACGTCGACGACGCTGAAGAGACGGGCGGCCAGCGGGATATCCTCGCCGCGCAAGCCACGCGGATAGCCCGTGCCGTCCCAACGCTCATGGTGCGCAAAGGGAATGTCGATGGCCGGGCGCAGGAACGCGGTGCGCATGAGCAGGTCCCGGCCGAGCGCGGGGTGCCTGCGCATCAGCAGCGTTTCCTCTGGCGTGAGCGGACCGGGCTTGATCAACACCGCGTCGGGCAAGGCCAGCTTGCCGATGTCGTGCAACAAGGCGCCGAAGCGCACGTGCCGGAGCGCATCGCCCTCCAATCCCACGCGCCGGGCCAATGCCACGGTCATGCGCATGACGCGCTCGGAATGGTCGCGCGTTTCCTTGTGGCGAACATCCATCGCCGACACCAGCGCGCGCAGCGACTGCTCGTTGCCGGTGAGCAGCAGGTGGTTGAGGCGATCCATGCGGCGGACGTCGCGGCCAATCAGCCAATACAACAGCGCGCCGGTGACCACCACGTAGAAGCACCCCTTGATCGTATGCAGGAGGCTCAGGGTGCGCGTATCCATCTCGAACGAAAGCAGCAGGCGATCAGAGAAGAACACCCACAGCAAAGCCACCACGACATAGATGGCAACAATGCGAAATTGGGGCTTCACCGTCACCGCATCTCCCCCGCCGCTTCGACAGCCGGACACCAGCGCATGTACGGCACGAGGGAGCATACGCCCGCCGCCACGCGCCGGCTGCCACGCGGTTCGCAACTATCTGTCAGGTGTCTTCAGGCTCGATCAGCACGTCGACCCACTGGCCGCGCCCCAGCGATGGAGCGGCACCGGAGGCTTCCTCCAGCTGCAGCCAGAACGTGCCCGAACGCTCGACCACGGCGCCGCGGAAATCCTGCCCGTTGAGGCTGCCGCGAACCCGATGGCCGTGCCCGCACTTCCACAGCGGACGTGCCGGCGTGGACCACTGGCTGACCGGATCGAACGGCAGCGGCACCAACCATGGCCGCTGGTCGTTATGTACGGTGGCGCGAAACGCTACGGCGCGATGCCTGTTCATCCCCGTCCCCCTGGCGTACCCCCGCCAAGAAGATAACGGACGCGGGGCGCCCAGTGTGAGGATGGGTTGGCTCCTTGAGATCCCGGAGGCAAAGACCCGCCCGGTCGAAAGCGGCCACCCAGCCGGCCAGGGTGCGGAAATACCAGGGCGCGGGCCGGCCAAAGCCCTCCCCGCAACCCGCCCAGGAGCCCTCCCGCCAACCGTCGGCATACGGCCCCGCCTCCGCCATCAGCGGGTGCAGCGTCTGGACCATCAGCACACCGCCCCGCGCCAGCAGGCGCGGCACGGCGGCAAGCAAGGCATCGACGGAAGAGCCGCCGAGCAGGGAAAAATTGCACACCACCACGTCGGCCCGCTCGTCGAGCAAGCCGGCCGCCAGGTCGTCATACGAGAGCACACGGAACTCACCACCGCCCCGGGATCGCGCCGCCTCGACCAGCGCCGGAACGGCATCCACCCCCAGCACGCGCACCCCTTCGGCAGCCAGCGCCCGGGCCAGCCAGCCTTCGCCGCACCCCACGTCGATCACCGTGCGGGGCTCATGCGACCGCACGGTCTCCAGGATGGCCCGGTCCGTCACCAGCCGGCGGCTTTCGATGCGTCCTTCGCGAACGGCACGCTCCCAGGCGTGCGCGTTCGCATGCCAGGCGTCGAGGATCTGGTCCTCGCTCGCGCTGGCAGGCACGCGGAACTCAGCCCGCGCGGCTGGCGTACTTGGACGCCACGTAGTTGTCGAGGATGCCGATGAATTCGCTGGCGATGTGATCGCCACGCAGCGTCATCGCCTTCTGCCCATCGATGAACACCGGGGCCGACGGCGCCTCGCCATTGCCCGGCAGCGAAATGCCAATATTTGCGTGCTTGGATTCGCCGGGACCATTGACCACGCAGCCCATCACGGCCAGCGTAAGGTTTTCCACACCGTCGTACTTCACGCGCCACAGCGGCATCTGCTCGCGCACGTGATCCTGCACGGTGCGCGCCAGCACCTGGAAGAACTCGCTGGTGGTGCGCCCGCAACCCGGGCAGGCCGTGACCAGGGGCGTGAACGCACGCAGCCCCATGGTCTGCAACAGCTCCTGCGCCACGATCACTTCGCCGGTGCGGGAGGCGCCCGGCTCAGGCGTGAGCGAAATGCGGATGGTGTCGCCGATGCCTTCCTGCAGCAGCACCGCCAGCGCCGCCGAGGAAGCGGTGATGCCCTTGGACCCCATGCCGGCCTCGGTCAGGCCCAGGTGCAACGCGTAATCGCAGCGCCCGGCGATGTCGCGGTACACCGCGATCAACTCCTGCACGCCCGACACCTTGCACGAGAGGATGATGCGATCGCGCGGCAGGCCGATCTCCTCGGCGCGCTTGGCCGAGTCGAGCGCGGAACGGATCAGCGCCTCGCGAGCCACGTGCGAGGCATCCCACGGCTCGGCGCGCTGATGGTTCTCGTCCATCAGCGTGGCGACCATGCTCTGGTCGAGCGAGCCCCAGTTGGCACCGATGCGCACGGGTTTCTCATAGCGCAACGCCATCTCGATGATGGACGCGAACTGCGTGTCCTTCTTCTTGCCGAAACCGACGTTGCCGGGGTTGATGCGGTACTTGGCCAACGCCTCGGCACAGGCCGGCTCGGCTTCCAGCAATTGATGGCCGTTGTAGTGGAAGTCACCGATGATCGGCACGTCCACGCCCATCATGGCCAGCTTGTCGCGGATGCGCGGCACGGCGGCGGCGGCGGCAGGCGTGTTCACCGTGATGCGGACCAGCTCGGAGCCGGCGCGCGCCAGCTCGGCGATCTGCTTGGCGGTGCTGGCCGGGTCCTCGGTGTCGGTGTTGGTCATCGACTGCACCACGATGGGCGCGCCGCCACCCACCGTGATCTTGCCGATCTTGACGCCGACACTGGGGCGGCGCGGGGCGGACAGGGCGGGACGCGGGGAAGGAGTCGTATCGCTCATGGTGGGAATCGAGTGGTGGGACGGCAACGGGAAGAGAATACCCGAACCGCCGGACACTCCCTAGCAAGCGTCGCAGCGGGGTACGCGATGCGGCAAAACCGCACATAAGAACACTCTTATGCCCTGAACAAGGATCATGGAACCCTGTCCCCACGCACGAAAACAGGAGTGCACCCCATGCTCCAGAGCTCCCGCCAGGATGGCGCCCAGCGCATGGCGCCCTCGCCCTCCTGCGCCGGCTGCGGCCACGCCGCCGTCTGCCAGGCCAGCGGCTATGACCGCCCCGAACTGTCAGGGCTTCGCCATATCGCAGAGCGCGTCGGCCCCATGCGCACGGGCGAATACCTCTATCGCCCCATGTCACCCTTCCGCGCGCTCTATGCGGTGCAGACGGGCATGGCCAAGACCGTGGCCGTCGACGTGGCGGGGCGCGAGCAGGTGCTCGCCTTCCACCTGCCCGGCGAAGTGATCGGCCTGGACGCCATGGAGCGCGAAGTGCACGACAACGCCGTGGTGGCGCTGGGCAAGACGCAGTTCTGCCGCTTCCCCTACCCGGCCGTGCGCCAGGTCGCCACCCAGCAACCGGAAGTGCCGTGGCATCTCGTGCAGTCGGCGAGCCAGCGCATTTCGCGTCTGCAGCTCAGCAGCGGCAACTACATGGCCGAGGAACGCTTCGCCGCCTTCCTGGTCGACCTGCGCGACCGGCGGGCCGTGCTCGGCCTGCCGTCGGATTACCTGCCGCTACCGATGTCCCGCGCCGATATCGGCAATCATCTGCGCCTGACCACGGAGACGATCAGCCGCCTGCTCGGCCGCTTCCGCGAGCGTGGCTGGGTGCGGGCTGATCGCCTGGGCCTGCACATCACCGATCTTCCGGCGTTGCGGACGCAGGGGCAGTCGCTGTTGATGCACTGACCGCTTCCGCCCCCGGCCTGGCTGCCTGCCGCAGGGCAGCCTGCAGCAGCCGGCGCTGAACGCGCTCGCCCAGGCCAGACGGACGAGCCAGGCCCATGCGATCGACGGCCTCGTCCTCGCCACCGACCGCATGGCCCGGAGCCACCACGGCGCGAACGAGCTCCGCCTTGCCACGCCAGGTGGTGCTGCGCCGCTTGAGCCAGTCCAGCGCAGGCAGCAGGCGCTGCTCCACCTCGGTGAAATCGCTGCCGAACGGAAAGGGCGGCAACTGCCCTTTCAATCGCCACGGCGCCAATACCTGTTGCAGGTGCTCGGGACGATTGTTGCGCCAGCGCTCGGGAATCTGGAAATCCGCCGCCAGCTTGCCATGCGCCTTTGCCTCCGCGCACAGGGCGTCGATGAAACGCGCATCGGCAATGGAAAGCATCGCCTCCACGCATTCGCTGTCGGTCTTGCCACGCAGGTCGGCCACGCCGTATTCGGTCACGTACAGGTCGCGCAGATGGCGCGCGATGGTCGTGTGGCCATAGTTCCAACGGATATTGGTTTCGACGCCGCCAGACCCTTGCCGGGTCGAGCGCAGCATCAGCACCGACCGGCCATCAGGCAACTCGTGCGCCATCGCCACGAAGTTGTACTGACCACCCACGCCGCTCACCACGTCGCCGTTTTCGAGACCGTCCGACACCGCCGAACCCAGCAGCGTCGCCATCATGCAGGTGTTGAAGAATCGCGCGCCGCGTCGCTGCAGCGACGCCAGCATCTGGTGGTCGCCGTACAGCTGATTGACGTTGGAGACGCGGCACATGTCCAGCGCATCCGGGTCGCTCGCATCCAGCTCGGCAAGCCAGCGATACAGCTCGCGTGAGCCCAGGAAGAACGCGCCCCGCAAATAGTGCCCGCCCGGCGTGCCCGGCGACAGGCGCCCGGCCGCGGCGGCGCGCTCCAGCGCCATGTTGTCCCACGCGCGACGCTTGAGGATGCCTGCGCGCTGCAGGTGCATGAAACCGTCCATCACCATTTCGCTGGCGCCATACAGGCCGGTGCGAAACGGTGCGAGCCCGCCCATGCGGGCCGCGAGCGCGTGCGTGCTGCCGCGCGGATCGAGCGCCACCAGCGCGCGGCGCCACTGCGTGTTGTCTTCCTGCCGCCAGCGCAGGCCACACACCAGGGCATCGGACAAGGCGCCGATGCCGATCTGCAGACAGCCACCGTCGCGCACCAGGGCGCTGGCGTGCATGCCCAGCGCGTACTCGACGAGGTCGATGGGCTGGCGCGGCAGGGCAAACAACGGCGGGGAAGTGTCAGGACGCAGTTCAACGTCGAAATACTCTCGCCCCACTTCGGCGTGCCCGGTGATGTACGGCAGGTCCGGATGCACCACGGCCACGCACAGCGGCCGCGGCTTGCCGGACTGCACCACGCGATCGATGAAATCGAACGTCAGGTCCGGGTTGCAGGAAAGACTGTAGCGCACGCCTTCCGGTGTTTCGCGGCGCGCCACCAGTTGCACGAGCAGGTTGATGTCCTGCACGGCGAGGTCGCGCGCCACGTGCGTGTAGTTCTGGCTGATGTAGTTGCGCTGCGCACTGCCCGAATGCAGCAGCGCGCCCGACTGCATGTAGAACTCGTGCACCGCCACGTTGGACGGCAACTGGTTGCGCGCCTGGTCCACCGCGTATTCGGGATCCACCGCATCCGCACCGAAATGCCGCTCCACGAACGGCTTCACGAAGCGCGCCTCCAGCCCGGGTGCGGGGTGTGGGCGCGTCAACGACAGCGCGGTGTAGAGCGACAGCGAGCGCGACGTATCGGCCTTGGTCAGGCGATAGAGCGCGTTGAGCAATTCATGGGGCTTGCCCAGCCCGAGAGGAGCGGCGACGCGCAGGTCAGGGCCGATCCTTTCGGCGATCTGCTGTGCGCATGTTTCGGTGTCGGTATGACATTGCTCTGGCGACATGGAGCGATACGGCCGAGTCGATGTTGCGTATTGGTGACATGGCAGAAGTGAATACGGCTTGAAGACGCCCCGAACGCATGCCCTACACTCCCGGCCATGAGTCGACCCGCCGCACCCTTCCATGCCCGCCTGCTTGCCGAACAGGCGTTGAGCCGCGCCGCAGGCGCGCCGTTGCTGGCCGGCAATCACGTTGAGTTGCTGATCGACGCCGCCGCCCATTTCGAAGCATGGCTGGCCGCGATCCGTGGCGCGAAGGAACGCGTGCTGCTGGAGAACTACATCATCCGCAACGACGCCGTGGGCCGCGCCTTCCGCGACGCCCTGGTCGAATGCGCGCGGCGCGGCGTGTTCGTAGCGGTGGTCTACGACTGGCTTGGCTGCAAGGGCCAGTCGCGGGACAGCTTCTGGGCACCGTTGCGCATTGCCGGCGGACAGGTGCGCGCGTTCAATCCCCCGCAACTGGGGCAACCGTTTGGCTGGATCAGCCGCGATCACCGCAAGCTGCTGGTGGTTGATGGCGCGCAAGGTTTCCTGTCCGGCGTGTGCATCAGCGAAAAATGGCTGGGCGACCCGGCCAAGGGCATAGCGCCCTGGCGAGACACCGGCGTCGCCCTGCAGGGCCCTGCGGTGATCGAACTGGAGCAGGCCTTTGCCGAGAGCTGGGCAAGCATCGGCACGCCGCTGCCGCCCCTGGCACCCGCCCCCGCGAACATCCCTGCCGGCAAGGTGGCGCTTCGCGTTATCGCAACCCAGCCCGCCACGGCCGGCATGTACCGCCTCGACCAGTTGATCGCCGCCATGGCGCGCAAGACGCTGTGGCTGACGGACGCGTACTTCGTCGGCGTCGCCCCATACGTGCAGGCACTGGCCGCCGCCGCGCGCGATGGCGTGGACGTGCGCCTGCTGGTGCCGGGCAGCAGCGATATCCCCATGGTGGCCGGCATGTCGCGCTCGGGCTATCGCCCCCTGCTGAAGGCAGGCATCCGCGTGTTCGAATGGAATGGCTCCATGCTGCACGCCAAGACCGCCGTGGCCGATGGCCTGTGGGCGCGGGTGGGCTCATCCAACCTCAATATCGCCAGTTGGCTGAGCAACCGCGAGATCGACGTGGCCGTGGAAGACGCCGGCTTCGCCGGACAACTTGCCGAGCAATACGAGCGCGACCTGCGGGGCGCCACCGAGATCGTGCTCACCCCCAGCCGCTGGCGCCGCCATGCGGATCACGTGCGAAGCAGCCAGGAACGAACACCCCGCGCCGGCCCCATGGGCGGCAGCTCAGGACGCGCGGCAGCCGGTGCCCTGCGCATCGCTAATACGGTGGGGGCAGCGTTGACGGATCGCCGGGTACTGGGAGACACCACCACCGGACCGCTGTTGGCCGGTGTACTCGCGCTGCTCGTGCTTGCGGCCGTGGCCATCTTCTGGCCCGCCGTCATAGGCTGGCCGCTGGGCGTGGTGGCCATGTGGTTCGCGCTGAACTTCGGGATTCGGGCCTGGCGGCTGCGCCAGCGGTTCAGACAGCTCACCGTCGAACAGGAAGACGAAACCTGAATGCACAATCTTTAGCTAATACATAAAGATAGAAACCATGCCTTAGGCCGGGGCTACGCTAGGTGGGCCAAGCGGATGTAATCCCTGCATTCGCGGGACGAATCTCATGTTAGGCTCGCCCCTTCATGCGCTCGCCAGACGATTACAGCTCCGACCAGGTCGGCCCGCCGTCCCGCCAGATCCTCACCCCCAGCTCGCTCAACCGGCTGGTGCGGGATCTGCTGGAAGACGCGCTGCCGCTGATCTGGATCGAAGGCGAGCTGTC
Source organism: Dyella japonica A8 (assembly GCF_000725385.1). Taxonomy (NCBI): domain Bacteria; kingdom Pseudomonadati; phylum Pseudomonadota; class Gammaproteobacteria; order Lysobacterales; family Rhodanobacteraceae; genus Dyella; species Dyella japonica. Next base: position 3,332,967 of record NZ_CP008884.1, read on the forward strand.
CAACGTCGCCCGCCCCGCGTCGGGACACATCTATTTCACCCTGAAGGACGCCAGCGCCCAGGTGCGTTGCGCCATGTTCCGCCCCAAGAGCACGTGGCTGAAATTCCGTCCGGCCGACGGCATGCACGTGCTGGTGCGGGCGCGTGTCGGGCTCTACGAGCCACGCGGCGAATTCCAGCTGGTCGCGGAACATATGGAGCCGGCCGGCGAAGGCGCGCTGCAGCGCGAGTTCGAGCAGCTCAAGGCGCGGCTGGATGCCGAAGGCCTGTTCGACCCCGCCCGCAAGCGGCCCCTGCCCCGCTACGCGCGCCGGATCGGCGTGATCACCTCGCCCACCGGCGCCGCCATCCGCGACGTGCTCAGCGTGATGTCGCGACGCTGGCCACTGGTCGACGTGGAGGTGCTGCCTGTCCCCGTGCAGGGACGCGAGGCACCACCCGCCATCGTGCAGATGTTGCGCAAGGCTTCAACCAGCGGACGCTACGACGCCTTGCTGCTGACGCGTGGCGGAGGGTCACTGGAAGACCTGTGGGCCTTCAACGACGAACAGGTGGCACGCGCCATCCATGCCAGCGCGGTGCCGGTGGTGTCGGCCGTGGGCCATGAGATCGACTTCAGCATCGCCGACTTCGTGGCCGACCTGCGCGCACCCACGCCGTCGGCCGCCGCCGAGCTGCTGGTACCGGACGCCCATGCACTGCATCGCCATCTCGGCCAACTGCAGCAGCGGCTCGTCACGTTGGAACAACGACGGCTACAGGCACGCATCCAGCGCGTCGACCACCTTTTCGCGCGCCTGCAGGCTCAGCGGCCGCAGGCACGTCTGGCGCGCGATCGCGAGCGCCTGACCCACCTGCATCGCCGCCTGCTGGGCGTGCAGCGCGAACAGACGCAGCTCCGCCGGAACCGACTGGAGCGTGTGCATGCACAACTCCTCGCCCAGCACCCAAGACTGCGCCTGACGCTGCTGCAACGCCGCTCGGCTGAATTGATGCAGCGCCTGCGTCACGCCATCGAGCGCAAGCTCGAACGCGAGCAGCTCAACCTTCGGCAGTCCGGCCGCGCGTTGCACGCCATCAACCCGCTGGCCACGCTGGAGCGCGGCTATGCCATCCTGTTCGACAAGGACGGCAAGGTTTTGCGCTCTGCGGCAGGTGTGGACGCAGGCACCCCATTGCGGGCGCGGCTGGCGGATGGCGAGTTGCCGCTGATGGTGACGAAGAAAGACACGTAGTCGCGAGTCCGAGTCGCGCACAGGGTGCGCTCCCGCAGGAGTACCGCGCACTTGTGGGAGCGCACCCTGTGCGCGACGGCTCTTGCCTCACCTCACATGCCGTGAACGAGCCGTACTGCATCCTTCGCGCTTCCACACGAGGAGCGAGGCATGAAGGCAGCGCAGTTGTTCGTGAAGGCACTGGAAGCCGAAGGCGTGCACAGCATCTTTGGCGTACCGGGCGAAGAGAACCTGGACTTCGTCGAAGCGTTGCGCGAATCCTCCATCCGCCTCATCGTCACCCGCCACGAGCAGGCGGCCGGCTTCATGGCAGCCACGTGGGGACGACTGACGGGCGAGGCTGGCGTGGCCCTGTCCACGCTGGGTCCGGGCGCCACGAACCTGGTGACGGCTGCCGCCTATGCCCAGCTCGGCGCCATGCCCATGCTGATGATCACCGGCCAGAAGCCGATCCGCGAGCACAAGCAGGGCCTGTTCCAGCTGGTCGACGTGGTCGACATGATGCAGCCGCTGACCAAGTACACGCGGCAGATCGTGTCTGCCGCGACCATCCCGGCGCGTGTGCGCGAGGCGTTCCGCCGCGCTGAAGAGGAGCGCCCGGGTGCCGTGCACCTGGAGCTTCCCGAAGACATCGCCCGAGACTCGGTCGACGAGGCCATCCTGCTGCCCACGGGATACGCCCGCCGCCCCGCGCCGGACGAGGCGGCCTTGGTGCAGGCCGCCGAAGCGATCAGCCGCGCCAAGCACCCGATCCTGATGATCGGCGCTGCCGCGAACCGACAGCGCACCACCGTCGCCCTGCGCGATTTCGTCGACAAGCTCGGCATCCCCTTCTTCACCACGCAGATGGGCAAGGGCGTGATCGACGAAGACCACCCGCTGTGGCTGGGCAACGCGGCGCTCTCGGATGGCGACTTCGTGCATCGCGCCATCGATGCCGCCGACGTGATCATCAATGCGGGCCACGACGTGGTGGAGAAACCGCCATTCTTCATGCGCAAGGGACGCCGTACCGTCATCCACATCAACTTTTCCAGCGCCGAGGTGGATGCGGTGTACTTCCCGCAGATCGAGGTGGTCGGCGACATCGCCCACACCATCGAGCGCCTTACCGATGCCCTGCAGCCGCAGGAGCACTGGAACTTCAGCTTCTTCAACCGCGTGCGCGACGCCTTCCACAAGCAGCTGGAGGAGCACTCGCGCGACGACCGTTTCCCCATGCACCCGGTGCGGGTGGTGGACGACACGCGCCGCTACATGCCTGACGACGGCGTGCTGTGCCTGGACAACGGCATGTACAAAATCTGGTACGCGCGCTACTACCGCGCCCGCCAGCCGAACACCGTATTGTTGGACAACGCGCTCGCCACCATGGGTGCCGGCCTGCCCTCGGCGATGGCCGCGAAGATGGTCTATCCGGAGCGCAAGGTGCTCGCCATCTGCGGCGACGGTGGCTTCATGATGAACGCGCAGGAGTTGGAAACCGCCGTGCGCCTGAAGCTGGACCTGGTGATCCTGCTGCTGCGCGACGACGCCTACGGCATGATCCGCTGGAAACAGGGCGAGATGGGCTACCCCGATTACGGCATGGTGTTCGGCAACCCGGACTTCGTCGCCTTCGCCGAGGCGCATGGCGCGCATGGGCATCGCCCCGGCAGCGCCGACGAATTCCTGCCGACCCTGGAGCGCGCATTCAACGCGGGCGGCGTGCACCTGATCGACCTGGTCATCGACTACTCGGACAATCACCGCATTCTCAACCAAGACATTCCGCGGCTCAGCGCAGCCGTCTGACCGCCTACGAGCCGGAGCCCTCCATGCTTGCCAAGAGTTACCCGTATTACCTCGCCAACCAGCCGCAGACATCCAAGGAGATGATGGACGTGCTGGACAAGTACAGCGGCAAGGTGGCCACCCGGGTCGCCGTACCCGATGCCAAGGCTGTCGAGAAGGCGATTGCCGCCGCCGTGAAGGCAACCGTTCCCATGCGCGAATTCAAGCCCTGGGCACGACAGGCCGTGCTGGCGCATTGCGTGCAGCGTTTCAAGGAGCGCCGCGAAGAGCTGGCCTATGCGCTTTGCGTGGAAGCGGGCAAGCCGATCAAGGATTCCGACGGCGAGGTCACGCGCCTGATCGAAACCTTTTTCATCGCGGCGGACGAAGCCGTGCGCATCAACGGCGAAACGATCAACCTGGACCTCGCCAAGCGGCTCGATGGCTACCACGGCTACACCAAGCGGGTACCGCTGGGCCCGGTGTCGTTCATCACGCCGTTCAATTTCCCGCTGAACCTGGTGGCGCACAAGGTGGCGCCTGCCATCGCGGCAGGCTGCCCCTTCGTACTGAAGCCGGCGGAGCGCACGCCCATCGGCGCGCTCATCATCGGCGAAGTGCTGGCGGAGACGGATCTACCCAAAGGCGCGTTCTCCGTCCTCAATCTCGACGGCAAGCATGCCGGTCCGCTGGTGGAAGATCCCCGCTTCAAGCTGCTCTCCTTCACCGGCAGCCAGATCGGCTGGGATCTGAAAGCGCGCGCCGGCCACAAGAAGGTGACGCTGGAACTCGGCGGTAACGCGGCCTGCATCATCGATGCGGACCAGGGGCCGCATCTGGACCACGTCATCGACCGGCTGGTGTTCGGCGCGTTCTACCAGTCCGGCCAGAGCTGCATCAGCGTGCAGCGCATCTATGCGCACGAGTCGCTGTATGAAGAACTGAAAAAGCGCCTCGTCGCCGCCGTGAAGAAGCTCAAGGCAGGCGACCCGAAGAAGAAGGACACCTTCCTCGGCCCGATGATCGACGAAGCCGCCGCCGAGCGGCTGCACGGTTGGATCGAGGAAGCGCGCAAGGCCGGCGGCAAGGTGTTGTGCGGCGGCAAGCGCAACGGCGCCATGCTCGAAGCCACGCTGATGGAAAACGTACCCACCAGCGCCAAGGCCCATCGACAGGAAGCCTTCGGCCCGTTCGCCCTGCTCTCGCCGTTCCGCACCTTCGACGAGGTCGTGGACATGGTCAACGACTCCGACTACGGCCTGCAGGCCGGCATCTTCACCGACAGCCTGTCCAACGCCATGCGTGCGTGGAACGAACTCGATCAGGGCGGCGTCATCGTCAATGACATACCAAGCTTCCGTGTCGACAACATGCCCTATGGCGGCGTGAAGTTGTCCGGCATCGGCCGCGAAGGCGTGCGCTGGGCCATCGAAGACATGACGGAGCTGCGTCTCATGGTGATGCGCGAGCGCTGATTCCGTTGCAAACCGGCCAGCCGCCACGACGCGACAGGAACGTTGCGACCGTGGCGGACCGCCCTCTGGCTGTCACCTGCCTGTCTTGCGTCAGTGTTTAGCTTGCGCGGGACCGACTATGAGGGCACGTCATGCAGACCGAAGCCGCCGTCGTCTCCGCCAGTGCGCCATCGCGCCAGGGTTCCGGTCGGTTCTTCGCCGTGATATTCGGCGTGATTCTGCTGATCGGTGCAGGCTATGCCGGCATGCACCTGGTGCAGGATCTCTCCACGGTCCATGTGCGATCGCTCGCGCCCTTCATCCTGCTGGGCGTGGCGCTGCTCATCGCACTGGGCTTTGAGTTCGTCAATGGCTTCCATGACACCGCCAACGCGGTGGCCACGGTGATCTACACCAACTCCATGCCGCCCAACATGGCGGTGATCTGGTCAGGCGCGTTCAATTTCCTTGGCGTGCTGATGTCCTCAGGCGCCGTGGCTTTCACGGTGGTGTCGCTGCTGCCGGTGGAGCTGATCCTGCAAGTGGGTGGGCAAGCCGGTTTTGCGATGGTGTTCGCGCTGCTGATCGCGGCCATTCTGTGGAACCTGGGCACCTGGTATTTCGGGCTGCCGAACTCCTCGTCGCACACGCTGATCGGTTCGATCATCGGCGTCGGCCTGGCCAACCAGCTTATTTCCACGCACAGCGGCGCCAGTGGCGTGAACTGGGATGCCGCCATGGGCGTATTCAGGGGCCTGGTCTTCTCGCCCATCGCCGGCTTCCTGCTCGCCGGCCTGCTCATGCTGCTGCTCAAGCAACTGGTGAAGATTCCCGCGCTGTACCGCGCGCCGGAGGGCAAGACACCGCCACCGTGGCCCATCCGCGCGCTGCTGGTGCTCACGTGCACCGGCGTGAGCTTCAGCCATGGCTCCAACGACGGCCAGAAAGGCATGGGCCTGATCATGCTGATCCTGATCGGCACCGTGCCCACGGCCTATGCCCTGAACGGTGCGGTATCCGGCGGGCAGGTAAAAACCTTTCACCAGGTATCGGTGGACGCGCAGCGCGTGCTCGGTGGCCTCGCCGGTAACGTGACGTTTGACGGCGACCCGCGTGCCGCCATCACCAGCGCCGTGCAACAGCGCGCCGCGCAGCCCTCCACGGCCTCCGCACTGGCCTTGCTGATCGGGCAGATCGACCACGAAGTGGGCAATCGTCCGTCGCTCAAGTCCGTGCCGCCGGAACAGATGGGCAACGTGCGCAACGACATCTACCTCGCCAACTCCGCCATTCCCCTGGTGCTGGCCCAGCCGGGGCTCGGCAAGGACCAGACCGCCACGCTGACTAGTTGGCGCGGCCTCGGCACGCAGGCCATCCAGTTCATTCCGCCGTGGGTGAAGGTGGCCGTGGCCCTGGCCCTGGGGCTGGGCACGATGGTGGGCTGGAAGCGCATCGTGGTGACGGTGGGAGAAAAGATCGGCAAGGAGCACCTGACCTACGCGCAGGGCGCCTCGGCCGAACTGGTGGCGATGGGGCTGATCCAGGCCGCCGACATGTACCACCTGCCGGTCAGCACCACCCATGTGCTCACCTCGGGCGTGGCCGGCACCATGGCCGCCAACGGTTCCGGCCTGCAATGGGCGACCGTGCGCAACCTGCTGATGGCCTGGGTGCTCACCCTGCCCGCATCGATCCTGCTCGCCGGCGGCCTGTACGTTGTCCTCCGGCAGGTCTTCTGAGCGTTGACTTGCCCGTGGGTGCGGGCGACCGGCCGCCCACGGGTGGTTGCATGGTGGTCTTCACGCGTCTGGCGTCGCGCTAACGGCTATTGTTCAATAATCAAGCCTGCCAAGGTGGGCCAAGGCCGTCGCGTCCCTATCAGGAGCTTGCCGGATGCACTCGAAGATTGTCCCGTGGCTCGGCGCACTGCTGCTGACCACCTCCGCCTGGGCGCAGCACGCACCCGCGCCCGCCGGCACGGCACCCCCACCGCCGGCGCCAGCGGGTGCCGTCCAGCTGCAGACCGTCACCGTGCGAGGCGAACAGCCGGGGCCGGCCTTGTGGGAGGTGCGCCGTGGCGACCACGTGCTGTGGATCGTCGGCACGCTGTCGCCCCTGCCCAAACACGCCGAATGGCAATGGACCAAGCTGGAGCAGGCGCTGTCCCGCTCCACGGAACTGCTGGAAGCACCCTCCGCCCGCCTGAAGATGCCGCCCAGCCTCTTCTCGCGCCTGGCCCTGCAACCGTCCGCCAAGCTCAACCCGGGCGGCGGCACGCTGCAGCGCCTGCTGTCGCCGGACATGTACGAGCGCTGGCTTGCGCTGCGCCACCAGTACCTTGGCGACGACGATGCGCTGCAGTTCATGCGCCCGATCATCGTGGCCCAGCGGCTCTACGAAAAGGCATTGGCCGCGAACGACCTGACCAATGACATCGACGTCGCCGGCATGGTGGAGAAGCTGGCCCACCACCACGGCGTGCGCGTGATCGGCGTGCGCTACGAATTGGTGGTGACCCACGCCCCGCCCGCCAAAACCTCCGACCAGGATCAGCAACAGGGCATCGCCTGCCTCGACGAAACCATGCGACTGGTCGAGCACGACATGCCCAAGCTGACCGAGCGCGCGAACGCCTGGGCCACCGGCGACATGAAGACGCTGCAGGGGCTGATGCCGCAGAAAAGCTACGAGCCGTGCATTGTCTCGTCGATCAATGGCGACTTCGAGCACCAGCTCAACATCCCCGACCTTCCGCAACGCATCGAGTCCGCGTGGATGGAAGCCGCCGATGCCGCACTTGTGCGCAACCGGCACACGGTGGCGATACTGTCGATGGACCAGTTACTGTCCTCCGACGGTTATCTCGCCAAGCTCAAGGAGCGCGGCTATGTCGTGCGCGCGCCGGAAGACGTGCAGCCCTGAGCCCCGCGACCTGACGCCAACAAAAAGGCCGCGCACCCTTCGATGCGCGGCCCTTCTTCAAGCAGTAACCCCTCCGACTATCGCTTCGTGCCGTACAACGAGGCAGCATCTGCCTTGAACGACTCGGCGCTGCCAGGACGGCTGTAGAACATGTGGCCACCCGGGTAAACCGCCAGCTTCACGCGCTGCGTCTGCCCGAAGGTCGGCATCTGGTCGATGATCAGCTGCGAGGTGAAGAACGGGCACGACAGGTCGTTGTAGCCGTGCACGATCAGCACCTTCATGTTCGGGTCGTTGCCGATGGCCTTGCGCAGATCCGCCACCGGCTTGTCGTCCGCGTCGCCACGATCCCAGGCCTTGTTGACGGCGTAGGACAGCGCTTCGTAGTGGGCGTCCGTCTTCCAGCCGACCTCGCGCGTCACGAAATCCACCATCGCACTGGTGGTGGGCGCCAGCAGCGCCTCGAGGATCGGGTCGCCCGACTGGCGTTCCGCCGAACCCGGGAACGGGTCGAACGCCGTGACGTTGGAGTCGTACACGCTGCCGATCTTCTTCTCGTTGCGATGTACTTCGCGCAGGTAGGTGGCGATGTCCACGCGGCCATCCAGTCGCGCCACCACCGCCGGGTCAAGCCCCGTATAGGCCGACACCTTCTGCACCATGCGACCAATCGCGCCCGGGTCCGAACGACCAGCCAGGAAGTCGGTGACGAACTGCGTGCGCACGTATTTCTCTACATCCTCCATGGCGGACGGGGTGAGCCTGCCCTGGCTTTCGAGATGCGCAGCCGTCATCGACGGCAGGTTGATCATCCACGGCAGCGGCGACAACGCGTCGCCATCGCCGATGGCCGCCGGGTCGAGATACGGCGACACCATCACCAGGCCGTTGACGCCCACGCCCATGCGCGTCTGCAGCTCATAGGCGATGCGCGGCGCGCGATAGCCGCCATAGCTTTCACCCATCACGTACTTGGGCGCGCGCAGGCGGCCGTGCTTGACCAGCCAGTCGTACACCACGCGGGAGAGATACTTGATGTCCGCCTCGGTGGCGTAGAAATCCTTCTTGGACTGGTCCTCATCTTCCAGCGAACGCGAGAAGCCGGTGCCGACGGGGTCGATGAACACCAGGTCGCTCATGTCGAGCCAGGTGTTGGGATTGTCCTTGGTGACGGCGGCATCGGAGGGCGCATCGCCATCCACGCCGAACTGGATGCGCTTGGGACCGATGGCGCCCATGTTGAGGTACACCGACGACGCACCCGGACCGCCATTGAAGGCGAACGTCACCGGGCGATGCGGGTCGTTGCCCGGCGCCACGTACGAGGTGTAGACCACGTCGGCGATCTTCTTGCCCTTGGCATTGCGCACCGGAATGGTGCCCACCGTCGCCTCGTAGGACACGGTGCGCCCACCGACGCGCACGCTTTGCTTGACGGTCTTGTCGGCGGGCAGCGCCGGCAGGTCGCTCTCGGGCTTCTTGTCCGCACCTTCGGCCGCTGGCTTGGCGTCCTTGCCTTCGGCCGCATGGGCCGCCCAGGGCGACATCGCGACACCCAGCACAAACACTGCCGCGCACAGCACGGCTCCACGCCCAAGTCGGGCGAAACGACCTCGAACAGGCAGATCAGGATTCATCGACACTCTCACGCATAACCCACGGGAATCGCCCGGCAGGACGCGCGGGCGAAACGCCATAGATGCGGGAAGCGGCACCGCGTCACCAGTGCCGTAAGACAGGGTCAAGTGCTGGCGATGGCGCGCCCTCGCTAGCCGCCCGCCGGCACCGGGGCGACCTCGCCGCGCGGACGAGCCCCCATCACGACCAACCAGAGCACGAAGGCCACCTCACCCAGTTGCAGCGGGAAGGCGATGCTGCTGACCGTGTCCTCGTACTGGGGCAACACCACGCCCGCCACGCACAGCGCCAGATAGGCCAGGCCATTGAGGATCAGCCAGTAACCCAGGAAGCGCGGCAGGAAGCGCGAGCGGATCACCAATGCGGCCAGCGGGAACAGCCACAGGCCCCAGAACATTTCCGCGCAGGAGATCGCCCCTCCATGCATGCGCAGGAACAGCATGGCCAGCGCATCGCGCTGCGACGGGTCGAGCGACGCGAAGACATCGCCGCCATGCACCAGGAGAAGCGCGGCAACGTCGTTGAGGGTGTTGAAGAAATACAGCGGGGTATCCATGAAGCCGAGCACGAACATCAGCGCGGCCAGCTTTTTATCGACACCCTTGAACAGGTGGTAGAGGGTGAAGGTCAGGAACAGGCTGACGACGCCCGTCAGCAGGTCACCAAAAATCCCCAGCCGGAACAGCAGCTCGTGCGCCGCGATGTTGTGGGCCGTGGCGGCCGCATCGCCATGGACGAAAAGCTGTCCCGGGATATAGATGAGACGGAATGGCGCGATCAGCGTCAGCGCCAGGTAGATCAGGCCGGCGACTCTGGCATCGCGCTTAAGCGTGGTCATGGACTGGTCCCCCTGGAACGATCGACCGCGCCACTGTCACCCGGGAGCAAGGCCAGCCGCAAGAATGACTGATGGGATGGTGGCCGTTGGCAGCCGTCCCCGCGACGCCCTGTTCGCCAGGCTGGCTCCGTCAATCCGGCACGCCGGCCTTCTCGGCATCGCCCACCTTGACCGTGCCCGTCCACACCGCATCGCGTATGCGGAAATACTCCTTGGCGTCCCAGCGCCACGCCACATACAGGTAGCCGCAGCCCGTGATGGGAGCGCCATCGATCGACTTAGCGCCACAGGCCGGCATAGGGTCCGCCCCGAAGGCAAAACCGAGCCCCGGATTGGCGGCGGCGAATTGCGCACGCGTCAGCGTCTCCACGCTGCTGGCGCCAAAGCCCAGATACGAGCCGGTCATCTCGCCCTTTGCCTGCCGCAGCTCTTTCGCCATGCGCGGCTTGGCAACGGCGTCGCCATACACGACGGACAATTGCGCCAGCGTGGCCGTCGCCTGCGCGCGCTGCGCGGCATCCAGTGTCTTCCAGAGCTCGTCCCGCGTGGCGACATAGCGGGGATAACCACGTTCCGCGGCGAGCGACAGCCATGCATAGGCCGTCGCCGGATCGCGTTCCACGCCTTCCCCGTGCAGATACATCAGGCCGATGCTGAGCTGCGACAGCTTGTCGGCGTAGCGGGCGCCGAGCCTGAAATACTCCATAGCCTTGGCGTAATTGCCGTCGGCGTAGTAACGCATGCCGGCGAACTCGCCGAACTCGTCCGGGTGTCCCCAGGTGGAGGTCCGCCCCATGGCGGCCAGCACTTCCCTGGATGCCGGGTCTTCCATCGATGCCGCCAACGCGGCACCAGCGACCAAGGACAACAAGACCGTCAAGCCGATGCGCTTCGCTTCCATGACCACCCTCCCCTCCTGGAGCCGGTGTACGGCCCGGGCATTTCAAGGCCGCCCGCATCCATGCCGCGTGAAGAAAAGACCTCCGCGGATTCAGGCGACCTCTTGCCACTGGTAGTAACGCCGATGGGCCAGCTGCAGCAGATGCCTGTCCTCCGGAGTGTCACCATAGGCATAGATCAGCGGATAGCTCGCCAGGTCATAAGCCTCCGCGACACGCCGCGACTTCTCCGCATTCACGCACTGCGCGCCCCGGTAGCGCCCGGTAAGGCGTCCGCCGCGTGATTCGAGGCGCGAGCAGAGCAGCTCCAGCCCATGGTCGCGGCACCAGTGGGACAGATACACGTCCAGCGCGCCGGACACGACCACGATGCGGTCGCCCTGCGCCTTGTGCCATTGGATGCGATCCATCGCGTGCTCACGCAGCACGCCGGGAAGTTCGGCGCGGGCAAAGTCGGCACCCAGCGCGAATGCCCGTGTCTCGGGAACGCCGCGCAGCCCCATGTGCACCGCGCAGCGGCGCATCAGGCTGGGCGATACCCAGCCGAGCTTGTAGCCGGCCACCATGGGACCGAGCAGCGCGGCACCCAACAGGCGGCGTCGCGGCGACACCGCAAATTCAATGAAGGGGCGGAACATCTCCCGCGTGGTGATCGTTCCATCGAAATCGAACAAGGCAAGATTCATGACGCTCCCTGGCCGCCAGCCATGGCGGGCGGCGCATGGTTGGTCGTGCAAGCGCAGGCGTCAAGTGCGCTCACGGCACGGGCTCGGCATCCACCATCCGCAGTCGTGCCACGTCGCGCAAGGGCGGCGCGCCGAAATTGCGGCTGTATTCGCGACTGAACTGCGAGGGACTTTCATAGCCCACGCGGTGCGCCGCCGTGGCGACGTCGCACAGGCCAGCCAGCAGCAGGCGGCGCGCCTCGTGCAGACGCAGTTGCTTCTGGTACTGCAGCGGGCTCATGGCCGTGATCGCGCGAAAATGATGATGCAGCGAGGACGCACTCATGTTCATCCGCGCGGCCAGCTCTTCGATGCGCAGGGGTTCGTCGTAGTGCCTGCGCAGCCATTCGATGGCGCGCGAAATCTGATGACTCTGGCTGCCCGACGTGGCGATCTGCGCCAGTCGCGGGCCCTGTTCACCGCTCAGCAGCCGATAAAGCAGTTCGCGCTCGATCAGCGGACCGAGCACCGCCAGGTCACGCGGCGCATCCAGCAGGCGCGCGAGGCGCAGCAGCGGATCGAGCAGGCCGCCATCGAGCGGGCTGATGGAAAGCCCGGATGCCGACGCCACGGCGGTGCGCGGCATGTTCACCTCGGGCAGCAGCTCGCGGATGCGCTGCACGTCCAGCCGGAAGGTCAGGCACAGGCACGGCTCGTCGCGCGATGCCCGCACCACCTGGGACGACACCGGCACATCCACGGCCGTCACCAGATAGGACTTCGGCTCATGCAGGAACGCCTGCTGCCCAAGCAGGATCTGCTTGGCGCCCTGCAGGGCGAGGCCGAGACCGGGCTCGTACATGGCGCAGGTCGGCACGCCAGTGGAATTGGCACGGAACAGCGAGAGCGCCGGCCAGGCGGTGGCATGCACGCCCTCTTCGGGCGCCAATTGTTCAAGCCTTGCTGTCAATTCCTCGCAATCCTGTGCGATACGCGCGGGAGCGAGGGCATGGGAAAGTTTATCGATCATGGACTTGCCATCGATTTGTACAGGACAAGATTGCCCGTTCCTGCACTGCATGGCGAGCCTCTCGGGACTGACCTTGCAGGATCAGGCAAGCATCTCGCAGGATCCGGCTACCTTGGCGTGCCGTGGGGCGGCCATACTGCGCCACCTCGCCGTACCGTCCCCAAGGAGTCATGCCATGACGTTTCCTACCCGCGGCTATGCCGCCCAGTCCGCCACCACGCCGCTGGCCCCGTTCCAGTTCGAGCGCCGCGCGCCTCGCCCGGATGACGTAGTGATCGACATCCTCTACTGCGGCGTCTGCCACTCGGACATCCATCAGGCGCGCAATGAATGGCACGGCAGCATGTATCCCATGGTGCCCGGCCATGAAATCGTCGGTCGCGTCAGCGCCGTGGGCAGTGCCGTGACGAAATTCAAGGCAGGCGACACCGTGGGCGTCGGCTGCATGGTCGATTCCTGCCAGCACTGCGCCTCGTGCAACACCGGCCTCGAGCAGTACTGCGAGCAAGGCGCCACCTGGACCTACAACGACAAGGATCGCCAGGACGGCTCACTGACCTTCGGCGGCTATTCCGAGCGCATCGTGGTGTCGGACAAGTTCGTGGTGTCCATCTCCGACAAGCTGGACCTGAAGGCCGCCGCCCCGCTGCTGTGCGCCGGCATCACCACGTGGTCGCCACTGCGCCACTGGAACATCGGCAAGGGCAGCAAGATCGCCGTGATCGGCCTGGGCGGCCTGGGCCACATGGGCCTGAAGTTCGCCAAGGCGATGGGCGCCGACGTCACCTTGTTCACCCGTTCGCCAGGCAAGGAAGAGGAAGCACGCCGCCTGGGCGCGGACCACGTGGTGCTGTCGACCGATGCCCAGCAGATGGCCGCCGTCGCGCGCCAGTTCGAATTCATCCTCGACACGGTGCCCTCCCCGCATGACCTCAACCCGTACCTGGACACGCTCGCCATCAACGGCGTGATCTGCCTGGTCGGCCTGCTCGAACCGCTGGAGCCGGCCGTGCAGACGGCCAAGGTGATCCTGGGCCGCCGCTCCATCTCGGGCTCGGCCATCGGCGGCATCGGCGAGACGCAGGAGATGCTCGACTTCTGCGCCGAGCACGGCATCGTCAGCGACATCGAAGTGATCGACATGAAGGACATCAACGCCGCGTACGAGCGCGTCGTGAAGAGTGACGTCCGCTATCGCTTCGTGATCGACATGGCTTCGTTGAAAGCGGCCTGATTCACGAGTCACCAGCAGAACTCGATGGCACTTCGACATCCGTCATCCCGGCGAAGGCCGGGATCCAGTGGCGACAACCGATGAAAGTGCAAGGCACCTATCAGGACTGACGTCACTGGAATCCGGCCTTCGCCGCAATGACAGGTTTGTGATGTGGAGGAGTTTTGCAGGCAACGCCATATCCAGGGCGACGCTGATCGCCCTCTTGCCCCGCCAAACCGGCCCTTACACGGCCGGTTTTGTTTTGGCACCCAGATGCCGGCTGGCCTCGTGCGCCTCGCGCAGGCGCCGCGCGTGCGCCTTGAGCAGGTCGCCACGCGTGATGATACCCACCATGCGGCGCCCGTCCGGCGCCACCACGACCAGCCGACCCACGTCGGCTTCGACCATATGGTCGGCGGCCTCGCGCAGCGTGTGGTCCTCGCGCACCACGATGGGCGCACGACTCAACAGCGATTGCACCGTGGCATCGGCGGGCGTACTGGCACGCAGCAGGTCCCGACGGGTTAGCACGCCCAGCAGATGACCATCGCCGTCCACCACCGGGAAGCCCTGATGCTTCGCCGGCGCCGTGTCCGTCGCCAGCCACGCCTGCACCTCGCCCACCGTCTCCATGGCGCGCAGGCTGACCACCTGGCGGCTGCAGGCGTCGCCCACGGCAATACGCTCCAGCCAGTCCGCCGCGTACTCCGCCGGCACGCGCACGCCGCGGCGCGCGATCTTCTCGGTCATGATCGTGTTGCGCATCATCAGCCCCGAAACCAGGTAGGCCGCGGCGCACGCGCCCAGCAGGGGCAGCAGGCCATGCGGCTGCTGCGTGGTTTCGAAAGCGAACACCACCGAGGTGAGGAACGCACGCGAGGCGCCCGCGAAAATCGCCGCCATGCACACCAGAGCGGCCACGCGCGGATCCACGTGCAGCCACGGCATCCACATCACGCACAGCAGGCCCAGTACGCCACCCAGCGCACTGCCGATGGTGAACAGCGGCGCGAGCGTGCCGCCCGACGTGCCGCTGCCCAGCGCCACCGACCATGACAGCAGCTTCATCAGGCACAACGACAACATGCCAGCCAGACCGATCTGGCCGGCGATCAGCGCACCGATGTTGGTGTAGCCCACGCCCAGCGTGGCTGGCATGAAGTAACCCACGACACCCACCACGACACCGCCGATGGCGGGCCACCACATCCAGTGGATGGGCAGCTTCTCGAAGCCATCCTCGATGGCATAGGTGAGCTTGGTGATGCCGACGCTCGCCACGCCAGTGATGATGCCCATCAGGATATAGGCCACCACCGCGCTCAGCGTCGGCGTATCGACGGTCGGCATCGGGAACATCGGCTCGTTGCCTTCCAGCATGTAGCGCACACCGGTGCCCATGACGGCAGCGAGCGCCACCGGAATCAGCGAACGGGCGCGGCGTTCGAACAGCAACAGCTCGATGGACAGCAGCACCGAGGAAATCGGCGCCGAGAACACCGCCGCCATGCCAGCCGCCGCACCCGCGGCAAGCAGCGTCTTGCGCTCATCGGCTGTCACGCGCAGCAGCTGGCCGATCAGCGAGCCTAGCGCGCCGCCGGTGGCGATGATCGGACCCTCGGCGCCGAACGGGCCACCGGTGCCTATGGCAATGGCCGAGGACACCGGCTTCAGCCAGGTAATGCGCGGCGGAATCTTGCTCTCGTTGAGCAACACCTGCTCCATCGCCTCGGGGATGCCGTGGCCGCGAATGGCGCGCGAGCCCCAGCGCGCCATCGCACCGACGATCAGGCCGCCGACCACCGGCACGGCGACCACCCACAGGCCCAGGTGGTTGCCCGCCGGGCTGCTGAACTCCGTGCTGATGCGGCCGTAGAACGCGAGGTTGGTGACCAGCCCGATCAACGCCGTCAGCAGGCGCGCCACCCCAGCCACGACCGACCCCAGCAGCATCGCAAGGAAGCAGATCCACAACACCCGGCGCCCCAGCGGCCGGAAACGGCGCGGCATATGAGCGTCGCTGAGCGTGGGATCCAGCGATGGGGCAAGCGGAAGCGCCGCACGCGAGTGCGGGTCAGAAGGCTTTTCGGGGTGCATCGGGAGAGCCCGTCGGGTGTAAGCCGCGGAAGATTACGCGGATATGCGCCCGATAGCTGGCTGGAAAATGAACGGAATTTCTCGCGTCAGCCAGCCAGGGGCGGCGCCTTGGGTGCGTTCCACCCCAGCGCGTTGTAGACCTCGTAACGCAGGATGCCCAGATACTCGTGCAGCGTGGCGTCCATCACGAAGAAATCCCACGAGTCTGGCGCCACTTCGCGGCGGGTATTGATCCAGTCGCCCGCCACCGGCTGCGGCACGATGCCGAAGTGCGCGAAGTACAGCAGCGAGCGGCGCAGGTGGATGGCCGACGTGACCAGCACGATATGCTGGGGCGCGTACGCGACCAGGATGGGGCGGGCGAACTGGGCGTTCTGCCACGTGCTCATGCTGAGGGACTCGAGCGACATGTCAGCCTCCGGAACGCCGAGCGAGCGCAGCGCCCTGCCGTAGACCACGGCCTCCGGCTCGCCGTGATCCTGCGAGTCGCCACCGCTGACCACTAGGTGGCATTCCTTGCCCGCCGCCTTGCAGGCGCGATACAGCTGGGCAGCGCGCAACAGACGGCCATCGACAAAGAACGACGGCTGCAATGCCTGGTCGCCCGCCACGGCAGTGCCAGCGCCAAGCATCACGATGGCGTTACGCGGCGCCCACGCAATGGCGGGGTCCACCTCATAGGCACCTTGCAAACTCCTCGTCAGCAGGCGTGGCAGCGCACCACAACCGATACCGAAGAACAGCAACACAGCCAACCCCAACACGATGCGGGCGATCTTTCGCCAACGCCGCCGATGCAGCCACGCGGCCAACAGCAGCAGCACGAGCAGGACGGTGAGCATCGGAATTCCCTGTTCCACGGAAAGGCATGGCATCTTAGGGCCTTACAACACAACGAGGCGATAGCTCACGGCCTTGTTGCGTTCCGACTGATGGACACGCCGTCAATCCGGTGGGCGGAAGACGGAGCAACCCAGGGACCCGGTTCATGGCCACACTCGTTTTTGTGCACGGCTGGAGCGTGACCAACACGTCCACCTATGGTGCCCTGCCCCGTCAACTCCAGGCGCAGGCAGCCGCCGCCGGCGTCGCGCTGAACGTGGCCGACATCTGGCTCTCGGAATATGTGAGCTTCGACGATGCGGTGACCATGCCCGACGTAGTGCGCGCCTTTGATCACGCGCTGCGCGACCTGCATCTGCAGGATGCGAGCTTCGCCTGCATCACCCACTCCACTGGCGGGCCGGTGGTACGCGAATGGCTGCGCGCGCAACGCGAGCGCCCAGGCGCCTTCAGCACCATCCGCCTCACCCACCTGATGATGCTGGCGCCCGCCAATTTCGGCTCAGCCCTCGCCCAACTGGGCAAGGGCGTGCTCGGCCAGTTGCGCGCCTGGGCAGGCGGCGTGGAGCCGGGGCAGCGCATTCTCGACTGGCTGGAACTGGGCAGTGCCGAGTCGCTGTCGCTCAACCTCGACCATATCCACGGCGACGACCCCGCTTGGCGCGGCCAGTTCCTGTTCGTGCTCACCGGCGACCGTCCGGACCGCTCGCTGTACGATCACCTCAACAGCTACACCGGCGAGGATGGTTCCGATGGCGTGGTGCGTATGGCGGCGGCGAACCTCAACGCACGCCATGCCGTGCTCGCACGGGAGGACGGCGGTGACGGCAGCACCCTCACGCTCAATGTCACGACGGCACCACGGACGGCCTTCAAGCTGATACCCGATGCCTCCCACTCCGGAGCCGAACAGGGCGTCATGGCATCGGCGCCGGCAGCCGCGGTGGATGCGCTGCTGCGTTGCATGCTGGTGCGCGACGACGCCGGCTACCAAGCGTTGTGCGATGCCTTCGAAAGCGAGAACGCGCAGCGCGACGCGCAGCGGGTCGAACTGGAACCCGTCGGGCCGTTCCCTTCACGCGTGCATATCCACGACCCCCGCAGCATGCTCATCGTCCGCCTAACCGACGAAGGCGGCGAACCCCTGACCGGGACGCGCTGGCTGCTCAAGGCGGGGACGCCCCCGAACCCCGACTGGATGCCCCAGGGTTTCATGCTCGATCGGCAGGCCAACAGCCGGCAACGCCACGTCGTCACGTTCTTCCTCAATCACGCGCTGCTGGCCGGCTCGCCCCGCATTCCCCACCCCGGGAACAATCGCCGCAACCTGCGTGCCGCGACGCGCAGCCATCGCCCCTACAGCGCCACCGTCGAACCGCGCGACCTGCACGGCCTGGTACATCACGCGATCGCCGCCACCGCCGCAAAGGATGATCTTTTCCAGATCGTCGCCCCACACCAGACCACCGTGCTGGACGTGGTCTTGCCCCGCCTGGTGCGCGAGGGCGTATTCCGGCTTACGCAAACGGCCGTGCCGGAAGATTTCAGCCACCCCGTGTTGGGCGCACCGATTCCCTGAGCATGGCACCCCTGGCCGAATGGGCTATGCGCCCAGCGGTGACATGGCGCTGACTCGCATGGCATAGTCGCAAGAACTTGCGCAGACGAAACAGCAAGGACGCAGCCAGACACGACTGGCCGCCCACAGGGAGCAAGCCATGAACAAACTCATTCTGCTGGCCGTACTGGCCGGCCTCGCCTGGTGGTATTTCGACTATAGCCACCGCCTGACCGAAACCCAGATCCGCGCCGCCTATGAGGCAGACACGGACGCCCTGCGCCGCTTCGATGCAGACAGCCTGTGCGCACGCATGGACGACGACTTTTCCGCCGAACAGACCTCACGGCAAGGCGACCACACCACCCAGCTGCACTACGACAAGCCCGGCCTGTGCGCCGAACTTCGAAAATCGGTGGATGCCATGCAGCGCCTGAGCGCAGCCACCGGAGGCCGCTTTGCCCTGGACATCCAGCAGGAGGTGAAGGCCATCGAACTGTCGACGGACCGCAAGCACGCCACCGTGCAGACCGTGTCCACCATCCGGCTGGGCGACATGACCCTGGCGCGCGATCGCACCACCGAGCACCTGATCCGCCGCAACGGGCACATCCTCAGTACGGGCGGTGAATCCCGGACCTGGGCCTATACGCCCCAATAACGGTTCGTCTTAACCCCGGCACGCCCCTTGCCCCGTTTCACCGGCATGCACAGGTCGATGAAGCCACCGTTCCATGCCCACACCCTCGCGGCCGTCTTCCGTCACCGCGCACGCTGACGCTTACCGTGGGGGCCGCTTTGCCTTAACCTCGCCGCCCATGGACGCCTCCGTGGATGATGACGCAACGCTCATGCTTGCCTATGCGCGAGGCAACACGGCTGCGTTCGACACGCTGTATGCGCGCCACCGGGGTGCGCTGTATCGATTCCTGCTGCGTACCGCGCGGGATCCGCAACTGGCCGAAGAGCTGTTCCAGGAAACCTGGAGCCGCGTCATCGCGTCGCGCACGCGCTATGCGCCGCAGGCGAAATTCACCACCTGGTTACTGCAGATCGCGCATAACCTGCTGATCGACCATCATCGCCGCAAGCGCCCTGTCGCCACCGGCGAAGAAGCGGAGCGCGTCTTCGAGCACACCGCTGCCCAGGAACACGAACAGCCCGAGCACGTGCTGTCCGACTTCGAACGCCGGCGCCGCCTGCAGATGGCCATCGAGCAACTGCCTGACGAGCAACGCACCGCCGTATTGCTGCGACTGGAAAACGACCTGAGCGTGGAGGAGATCGCCGAAGTCACCGGCGTCGGCCGCGAAACCGCCAAATCGCGACTGCGCTATGCCATGAACCGTTTACGCGAACAGCTGGCCGAATGAGCACGCACGACCACGACAACGACGCACTGCCGGGCGAGGACGAGCTCAAGGCGCTCTACCGCAGCTTGCCGCGCAAGGAGCCATCGCCCGAACTGGATCGCACGATCAAGCGCGCGGCAGCGGATGCCGTGCGCCCCGCGCATCGCCGCTCCGCGCCGCGCTGGCCCTTTGCCGCCGCCAGTGCGGCGATGGTCGTGGTGGCCGCGGGACTGGGCTGGCGCATGATGCAGCAACCGTCGAGCGTGCCGCAGGTACCGGTGGCGAGCAGCGTATCCGCCCGCAGCGCTC
The DNA here is from genome assembly GCF_000725385.1 of Dyella japonica A8. Classification (NCBI taxonomy): domain Bacteria; kingdom Pseudomonadati; phylum Pseudomonadota; class Gammaproteobacteria; order Lysobacterales; family Rhodanobacteraceae; genus Dyella; species Dyella japonica. The sequence goes on from NZ_CP008884.1 coordinate 3,352,795, forward strand.
CGGCGGCTGCCCCGGTATCTGCAATGCCTGCTGCGCCACCGTCGACACCAGCCCTCGCGAACACGACTGCACCCATCACCCCCCTTGCCGCCAAATCGGCTCCGCAGGTGCCAGCGCTGCTGCCGTCCGGGCACGAGAACATCCGCTCGGCGGTGAAGCCGAAGGTCGTTTCGCCTGCGCCCGCCCCGGCTCCACCGCCAGCGATCGTGGAAGAGTCCACGGGCGCAATACCGGCTCCGCAGGAGAACATCGCGACAACGCCGGCTACGGTGCCTGCACCCGCTCCGCCGCCACCCGCACCACCGGCACCACCCGTGCAGGCACAGGCCGCACCCGCCGTCATCGCAGCGGCGCCGTACGCGAATACCGCCGATGCGGCATCGGCAGCCCCCGCGGCCGCCTTGCCCCTGCGGCAGGGTTATCGTGCCTCGGCCATGAAGTCGATGACGCCCGCCGCGCCCATGCAGCCAGCACCCATGCCCGCATCGGACGCCACCGCCCCGAATCCCTCGGATACGCCCGCGCAGGAGCTGGACAAGATCCGCCTGCTCTTCGCATGGCATCGCCACGACGAGGCCATGCAGCGCCTTGCCGCCTTCCAGAAAGCGCACCCGGACATGCCCCTGCCCGACGACTTGCGAGCACAACTGCCCGGCCATGAGTGACACGCTGTACACCCTTGCCGGCCGCTGCCAGCATGGCGAGGACATCAAGAAGAGCCGTTTTCTCGCGCTGGCCGCGCCCATCCAGAGCCCGGAACAGGCGCTGGCCTTCGTGCGCGAGGTCAGCGACCTGGCCGCCACGCACAATTGCTGGGCCTACCGCATCGGCCAGGACTATCGCTTCAACGACGATGGCGAACCCGGCGGCACCGCGGGGCGCCCCATCCTGCAGGCTATCGAAGGCCAGGGCATCGACAGCGCCGTAGTGGTGGTGACGCGCTGGTACGGCGGCATCAAGCTCGGCGCGGGCGGACTGGTGCGCGCCTACGGCGGCACGGCCGCGGAATGCCTGCGTCGCGCGGAGCGGATCCCCATCGTCGCCATGGCGCGACTGGCCGTGCACAGCAATTTCGCAGAACTGGCGCTGCTCAAGGCGCGCCTGCGTGAACTGGAGGCGGACATCACGCGCGAAACCTTCGGCACGGACGGCGTGGACCTGGAAATACAGCTGCCTGCCCACCGCGTGGCAGAGGCGCAGGCGCGTGTCGTCGATATCAGCCGGGGCCGCCACACCGCCAGGCTTCTGGATTGAATCACCGACAATCCGCCCCACCTACAGTAAGTTGCCCGGTCGCCGTCCAGCCGCACGAAACGGACGATGGATGCCGGTTCCGCCCCTTTTTTCGCGAGGCTCCATGAGCGACACCGCCACCACGCCACGCCCCTCCCGTCGCATTGGCGCCCTCACGCAGCTCTGGCCCTTCGTCAAGCCGCATCGCGGGCTGGCCCTGGGCTGGCTGGTGTTCCTCGGCATTTCCTCCAGCGCCACGTTGATCCTGCCGATGGCCGTGCGGCACATGATCGAGCAGGGCTTCGGCCACGCCAGCGCCAGCGCCATCAACACCACGTTCATCGGCTTGTTCGGCGTCGCCCTGGTGCTCGCATTCGCCACGGCTGCCCGCTATTACTGCATCACCCTGCTGGGTGAACGCGCGCTGGCGTCGTTGCGCTCGAAGCTCTATGCGCACGTGATCCGGCTGGACGTTGGCTTCTTCGAACGCAACCGCGTCGGCGAACTGATTTCGCGGCTAGGCACCGACACCGAAGTGATCCAGGCGCTGATCGGCTCGGGCATCTCCATCGCACTGCGCAGCGCCGTCATGCTGCTGGGCGCGACCGGACTGATGATCTGGACCAGCCCGCGCCTCGCCGGCCTTACCGCCCTGGTCATTCCCGCCGTGATGCTGCCCATCATCGTGTTCGGGCGTCGCGTGCAACGGCTTTCGCGGGCCAGCCAGGATCGCCTTGCCGATACCGCCGCCATCGCCAACGAGACACTCAATGCCGCGCCGGCCGTGAAGGCCTATGCGCGCGAAGACATCGAAAGCACGCGCTACGCCGCCGCCATTACCCGCGCGCTGGCCACGGCACGCAAGCGCATTGGCATGCGCGCGGCGCTCACCGCCACGGTGATCGTGCTGTTCTTTGGCGCCATCACGCTGGTGCTGTGGGCCGGCGCGCGCGACGTGCTCGCCGGCACGCTCAGCGCAGGCGTGCTCGGCCAGTTCGTGCTGTATGCGATCTTCGCCGCCGGCTCGCTGGCCGGCCTGTCGGAAGTCTGGGGCGATGTGCTGCGCGCCGCGGGCGCCATGGAGCGCATCAGCGAACTGTTCGAAGAGCGCGCCGACATCATCAGCCCCGCGACGCCCACTCCGCTGGCCAAGCCGGTCCAGGGTGAGCTCCGCTTCGAGAACCTGGGCTTCCACTATCCGACCCGGCCCGATGCGCCGGCGCTCTACGACTTCAACCTGGTCATCCGCCCCGGTGAAACGGTGGCGCTGGTCGGCCCGTCTGGCGCCGGCAAGAGCACGGTGTTTGCACTATTGCTGCGCTTCTACGATCCGCAGACCGGTCGCATCACGCTCGATGGCGTGGACCTGCGTGCGCTCACCCTGCCCGAGCTGCGCGGCGCCATTGCACTGGTGCCGCAGGAAACGGTGATCTTCGGCGGCAGCGCCGCCGACAACATCCGTTTCGGCCGACAGGATGCGGACGACGACGAAGTGCACGACGCTGCCCGCGCCGCCGAAGCGCACGAGTTCATCAGCGCCATGGCCAAGGCCTACGACGAGGAACTGGGCGAACGCGGCGTGCGCCTCTCTGGCGGCCAGCGTCAGCGCATTGCCATTGCACGGGCCATACTCCGCGACGCGCCATTGCTGCTGCTGGACGAGGCCACCTCCGCGCTCGATGCGCAATCGGAGGCCGCCATCCAGCAGGCGCTGGAGCGCCTGGAGAAAGGCCGCACCACGCTGGTCATCGCGCACCGCCTCGCCACCGTGCAACGCGCGGACCGCATCGTGGTGATGGATGGCGGCCGCATCGTGGCGCAGGGCACGCACCAGAGCCTGCTCGCCGAGGGTGGCCTCTATGCGGAGCTGGCCAGGCTGCAGTTCACCGCCTGAGCGGCCGCACAGGCCGCGACACGGCGCGCCGCGCGACTCAGGCGATCGACGCCAAGGCCCCGGCGAGCGCACGCACCTCGCGCTCGTCGGTGCGGATTTCACCACCGGCCATATCGGGCAAGCACGGATTCGACCAGCGCATGGCCGAGGAATGGCTGGCCTTGGCGGAGGCATGGAACTCCGTCGCATGAGTGTTCCGCGCGAGATCCACCACGTTCGCGGCGTTAATGCCCGCACCGGGCATCACCACGATGCGGCCGGCCGCCTGCGCGACCAGCTGCCGTATCACCATCGCACCGGCCGTCGCGGATACCCCGCCACCGGAAGTCAGCACTCGCTCTGCGCCCAGAGCCACCACGTCTTCCAGCGCCTGCGAAAGATCACGCGTCATGTCGAAGGCACGGTGGAAGGTCACGCCCATGCCACCGGCCGCTTCGAGCAGCGGCCGGCAACGAGGCACGTCGACCCGCCCGTCGGCGTCGAGCACGCCGAACACCACGCCATCGCAGCCCAGCGAAAGGCAGGTCTCGATGTCGCGCTGCATGGTTATCAGCTCGTCCTCGCCGTAAAGAAAATCGCCTGCGCGAGGGCGAATCAGCACGTACACGGGGATGCTCAACCGCTCGCGGACCTGGGCAATCAGCGCCGCCGACGGCGTCAGCCCACCCAACTCCAGACCGGTGCACAACTCGACGCGGTCCGCGCCACCCGCCTGGGCAGCCAGCGCGGAGGCAAGCGAATTGGCGGCAACTTCAAGCAGCCGTCCCGTCATCAGTAGACGCTCTTGGACGGCAGCAGGCCATCCTGCTTCTTCGCGTCGCACACGGCATAGGAGAAGCCCGGCTGGATCGCGAACGCACCCACCTCACCCGCACGATTCATCGCGAGGAAACCCACCTGCAGGTCCTTCGAGGCGGCGGGGCGGCGCTTGACGATGCGCATCACGGCTTCGTGGCAGGCCTCCTGCGGTGAACGTCCCTGGCGCATGAGTTCCACCACCAGGAAGCTGCCCACGTTGCGGATCACTTCCTCACCGACGCCGGTGGAGGTGGCGGCACCCACGTCGCCATCCACGTACAAGCCCGCGCCGATAATGGGGCTGTCGCCCACGCGGCCACGCAGCTTCCACGCCATGCCGCTGGTGGTGCAGGCACCCGCGAGGCGACCGTTGGCATCGATGGCGAGCATGCCGATGGTGTCGTGGTTGTCCTTGCCGCCCGGCATGCCGGTCTTGCCGTAGTCCTTCACTTCGCTGTTGGCGGTCGGCTGGTAGTGCGCCGTCTTCAGCCACTCCTTCCATGCCGCTTCGGATTCAGGCGTGAGCAGCTCTTCCTTCTTGAAGCCCTGCTCCAGCGCGAACTGCAGCGCGCCATCGCCCACCAGCAGGACATGCGGCGTGCGCTCCATGACGCGACGCGCCACCTGGATCGGGTGGGCGATGTGCTCAAGCGCCGCCACGGCGCCGCAGCTGCCGTCCGCATCCATGATGCTGGCGTCGAGCGATACGTGGCCATCGCGATCCGGATAGCCGGCGCGACCTACGCTGTGGTTCTTCAGGTCGGCCTCGGGAATCATCACGCCCGCTTCCACCGCATCCAGCGCGCGGCCGCCCTTGGACAACACGCCCCACGCCGCCTGGTTGGCGGCTACGCCAAAGTCCCAGGTCGACACGACGCGCGGCACCACGCCGCTTTTTTTTGCGCCGGTGGTGTCGGGCAGCGCTCGCGCGCCGCCGGCGAGCACCACGGCCGACGCCCCCAGCAATGATGTTTTCAGAAACTCTCTACGATCTGCCATCGTGCCTCACTCCCCATACAAAAGAAGCCCCGCGCCTTGCGACGCGGGGCTTCTTTCACATCGATGGCCGGCGCAAGCGCCGGCTCGCCGAAATCAACCAGCGATCTCGACGCCCGAAGCCTGGGCGCCCTTCGGCCCCGTGGTGACTTCGAACTTCACGCGCTGACCTTCCTGCAGGCTACGAAAGCCCTTGGCGTTGATCGCCGAAAAGTGGACGAACACGTCCTCCCCACCGTCCTCGGGCGCGATGAAGCCGAAACCCTTGGCGTCGTTGAACCACTTGACCGTACCGAAACGCATTGCGTGAACCTCTGAATCATGGACTGGATGCACCACGGTATAGCGCTGAACCACCTTGACCCCTTGGTCCGCCGCCCCTGGCACAGCGGAAGTATCAACATGTTTTATGGCAAAGCGCAATACGGCGGATGCCTAGAGGCATCCAAAACCCCACCGGTTGCTCAGCTTTTGAGCAAAACTTCGAGGATGCGCGGCACCTCGGCGGTGGCTGCCGCAAGGTGGGCGAAAATTTCCTCGATGCTGATTTCCGCCTCGTCGCCGCAGCCGGCGGCAAAATTCGCAACCAGCGCAAGGCAGGCGTAATCCAGCGCCAGCTCGCGGGCAAGCACGGCCTCTGGCATGCCGGTCATGCCGACCAGATCGCAGCCGTCGCGTTTCATGCGGGCAATCTCCGCACGGGTTTCCAGGCGCGGCCCCTGCGTGGCGCCATAGCAGCCGCCGTCGATGACGGCGATGCCCGCCGTGCCGGCAGCATTGATCAGCTCGCGCCTCAGCGACTCGGTGTAGGGCTCGCTGAAGTCGATGTGACGGACCTCGGCCCCTTCGACATCGCAAAAACTCGTGTAGCGCCCGTGGGTGTAGTCGATGATCTGATCGGGCACCACGATGACACGCGGCCCCATGTCGCCACGAATGCCGCCCACCGCGTTCACCCCGATCACCCGGCGCGCACCCAGCGAGTGCAAGGCCCACAGGTTGGCCCGGTAGTTCACCCGGTGCGGAGGCACGGTGTGGCTTTCGCCGTGGCGGGCGAGGAAGGCCACCTTGCGACCGGCGAAGTCACCGGTCACCACGTCGCCAGAAGCGGCGCCGAACGGCGTATCGATGGCGTGGCGCGAGGCGTTCGCGAGGCCGGGGAAGTTGTACAAGCCGCTGCCGCCGATGACGGCCAGGTCGATAGTCACGTTGCGTTCCTGTCTGAAATCAAATGTCGTGGACCGTGGCCGCCAGGCGTTCGGCGAAACCCTGCAGATGGCGACCCAGTGCCTCCCGCGTGCGTTCGTCGACCAGGCGGCCCTCGATGATCTTGGTGGGCGCCTGGAACACCAGCACGTCGCCTTGTGGCTCCGTGCGGGCACCCGCCCGGCGCAACACGAGGCGAAGCTGGTCCTGCGCGCGCACGGTGCCGGTGATGCCCGGACTCGCACCGACGATGCAGATCGTCTTGCCAGCCAGCGTGGCGGCCTTGCGGGCCTTGCCGGCGCGCGAGGCCCAGTCGATCGCGTTCTTCAGCACGCCGGTGATGCCACCGTTGTATTCGGGGCATGCGAACAACAAACCATCCGCCTGTTCGATGGCGTCCTTCAACGCGACGACGGGTGCCGGGTCGCCCTGCTCTTCCACGTCCTGGTTGAACAATGGCAGGTCATGCAGGCGATGGATGGCGATGCTCATCCCGGCCGGCGCGAGTTCCTGCGCCGCGTGCAGCAACGCGGTATTGAACGACGCCTGCCGCAGGCTGCCGGAAATCCCCAACACGTTCATAGGTCACTCCCGTCGCGTGACGTTCCGATGGATGCCACCCGCCTCACTTCAGCGCGTAGATGCCCGGCAGGTTGCGGCCCTGCTCGTGGTAATCCATGCCGAAACCGAACACATAGCGATCGGGCAGCTCCACGCCATTGAAGTCGGACGCAATGCCCTCCACCAGCCGGTCATGCTGCTTGGTGCAGAGGCTCGCCACCAGCACGCGGCGCGCACCACGGCGCAGGCAATCGTCGCGCACCGCCTTCAGCGTGTGGCCTTCGTCCAGGATGTCGTCCACCAGCAGCACGGTACGGCCCGCGAGGTCCACCGCTGGTTCGCGCAGCCAGTGCAGCTCGCTGCCCGAGGTGGCGCCGCGGTAGCGCGTGGCGTGCACGTAATCGAATTCGACGTCCGTGCGGATGGCCAGCGCGAGGTGGCCGGCAAAGATCAGCGCGCCGTTCATGACGGTGAGGAACACGGCACGTTCGCCATCGAGCGCCGCGTCGATATCGCGCCCCATGTCGACGATGACCGACTCCAGTGACGCGCGGTCGAACAGCAGGTCGGCCTCGGCGAGTGCGGCGGCCAGCGAGGGGGAAGACGAAGTCATGCCGAATGGTTTCCTTCCGCGGCGTGCAGTGCCGCGATGCGCGCGATGAAGCGATCGCGCTGTGGGTTGTCGTTGAGGCCGTCCCAGGTGGAGGCCACGGCGCCGCGCAACGCGGCGATGCGCTCGGGCGCGGCGGCGCCCCGACCCTGCACGGCGGCGATGGCCTCGTCCACTACGTCGGGGAAGCAGGCGAGCACCAGGTCGCAACCGGCATCGAGATGCGCGTGCACGCGACCGGTCACGCCGCCGGCAGCGCCTGCCGCGGCCATGCTGATGTCGTCGCTGATCACGGCGCCACCAAAGCCCAGCTCGCTGCGCAGGATGTCCTTGATCCAGCGCGACGAGAAGCCGGCCGGCTGGGCGTCGACCTCGGGGTAGATCACATGCGCCACCATCACGGCCTCCGCATGCGCGGCCATCGCCTCGGTGAAGGGCACCAGGTCATCGCGGCGGATCACGTCGAGGGGGCGCGGATCGATCGCCGTGGCCTTGTGCGTATCCACCGCCACGGAACCATGCCCCGGGAAATGCTTGAGCACCGCCGCCATGCCGCCCAGGTGCATGCCGCGCACATAAGCCTGCGAAAGCTCGGCCGTCACCGCCGGATCGGCGTGGAATGCGCGCGGGCCGATGGCGGCATTGCCGCGCGCCAGGTCCACCACCGGCGCGAAACTGAAATCCACGCCACTGGCGCGCAGTTCGCTGGACATCACCCAGGCGTGCTCTTCGGCGAGACGGATGGCGTCCTCCGGGTCGCGATCGTAGACGGCGCCGATCGCGGACAGCGGCGGCAGACGGGTAAAGCCGTCACGGAAACGCTGGACGGGGCCACCCTCCTGGTCCACAGCGATAAGCATGCCCTCACCGCCGACGTCACGAATATCGTCGATCAGCGCCATCAGCTGGTCGCGCGAACTGAAATTGCGCGAAAACAGCACCACGCCCGACACGCCGGGCGCCTTCAGCCATGCATGCTCCGACGCCACCAGCGTCGTGCCGGCCAGTCCGATCATCAGCATGTCTGCGACTCCCCGGCGGCTTCGCGCTCTTCCTGCGTCCAGCGTGAATACGGATGGGCGATCAGGTTGACGTTGTAATAGCGGGCGAGATGACTGACCTCGCGCCCCAGCCAGACGGGACGCGGGAATGGCGCATCCGCGCGAGGCAACTCGACCTCGGCCACCACGAGGCCGGCGTTCTCGCCGAAGAACTCGTCGATCTCGAACAGCGTGCCGTCAACCACCACGTGATGGCGGATCTTCTCCACGATGCCGTCGCACAGGTCGGCCAGCATCTGCTCGGCGTCGCTTACCGGCACCGGATACTCGAACTCGGCACGCTCGATGCCGAGCTGCGCCGACTTGATGTTGAGCCAGGCCCGCTCGCCCGCGCGCCGCACCCGCACCGAGGCGCGCGCCGTGCCGTCATGCAGTGCCTGCGCGCTGACCAGATAACCCTGGGCCATGCGCTCGCTTTCGCTGGCGGCGTCGCGCCAGCCATCGCCGCCCAGGAGGAATTTGCGTTCGATCTCGATGGCCATGCTGCAACCGATGATTGGGGGATTATGTGACGGTGCGGTGAAGGTTCGCGGACGCTTCGGCGCCGGCTCAGCGCTCGAACAGTGCAATGGACTCCACGTGCGCCGTGTGGGGGAACATATCCATCACCCCGGCCGCGCTCAAGCGGAAGCCATGCTTCTGCACCAGGATGCCGGCGTCGCGCGCCAGCGAGCCCGGATGGCAGGACACGTAGACGATGCGGCGGGTTTCCTTGTGCGGCAGGTACTCCAGCACCTTGTCGGCGCCGGCACGCGGCGGATCGAGCAGCAGCTTGTCCCACGGTTGACGGGCCCAGTGCGCGTTGCGCTGGTCTTCAAACAGGTTCGCCACTTCAAAGCGCGCATGCGTGATGCCATTGCGGGCGGCGTTTTCGGCGGCGCGCTCGACCAGGCCATGCTCGCCCTCCACGCCCACCACCTCGGCCACGCGGCGACCGATGGGCAAGGTGAAGTTGCCAAGGCCGCAGAACAGGTCGAGTACGCGATCGGTGGGCTGGGGATCAAGCAGCTCCATCGCCCGCGCCATCATGCGGCGGTTCATACCTGCATTGACCTGCACGAAATCGAGCGGGCGGAACTCCAGCTCGACATCCTCGATGGCCGCATCGCCGCTCGGGATGCGGAACGCCAGGCGCGGCGCCTCCGGCCACAAGGGATGCACGCTGGTCACCCCGCCGGGCTGCAGATATATGGCAAAACCATGCTGCTTGCCGAACTCAACCAATGCCGCCTGGTCGCGCTCGCTGAGCGGCACCATGTGGCGGAACACCAAGGCAATGATGTCATCGCCCGCGGCGAACTCGATCTGCGGGATATCTGCCGCCGCGTCCATGCCGCCCACCAGCTCGGCAAGCAGGCCAATCTTGGGGCCCAGCGCAGGATGCACGACCTCGCACTGGGTGATGTCCGCCACGAAACGCGGGTTGCTTTCCTCGCGGAAGCCGACCAGCACACGCCCCTTCTTGGCCACCGAGCGCACCGAAAGACGTCCCTTGCGGCGATAGCCCCACGGCTCGTCGGTCAACGGCGGCAGCCAGGTGTCCGGCATCACCTTGCCGATGCGCTCGAAGTTGTCCTTCAGCACGCGCTGCTTCACCTCGATCTGCGATGCGGCGTCCAGATGCTGGAGCGAGCAGCCGCCACACTGGCCGAAGTGCCGGCAAAGCGGCTCCACGCGATGCGGCGAACGGGTAAGCAGCTCCACCACCTCGGCCTCGTCGTAGTGACGGTGGCGCTTGCGGATGCGCAGCTTGACCTCCTCGCCCAGCAGCGCACCGCTGACGAACACGGCCTTGCCGTCAATGCGCGCAACGCCTTTGCCGTCATGGCTGAGGTCGGTAATGGTGGCTTCGAATTCTTTCATCGTGGGAACTGTCTTCCAGAAACGCGCACGCCCGGATCAGCGGGACCCGGGCGCGGTGATCGGGCTGGGAGCCGGCTCACGGGTCCGCATGACGCACGGGACCATGAAAGCCAGCTGCGGAGGGCGAACGGCTTACTTCTGCTTCCAGGCGCCCGAGGGATCCTGATAATACCAGCCCGGACTCGCCCGCTCGATCCACCCCTTGGCGAAGGTGGAGCGGATCTGCGGCTCCCACTCCGGGTGGTTGTTGGCGCTGGCCACTTCGCGATACAGGGCGTTGCGGTCCCGGTTCTCGTCGGCCACCGCGGCATTGATCGCCGAGCGCTGATCCAGCGGCACCTTGCCGGCGTCGCGCACCGCCACCAGGCCGTCCTGGGTGAAGCCGACCACGCCACTGTTGAACAGCGCGCCCAGCGTGTCGCGGAAACGCGCCTGCATGCGCCCGTGGATGGCATCCGTGGTCGCCGTCTGGATGCGCAGGTTCGGCACATCGGCCGCATAAGCAGCGGGAATCAGCAGGTCGAGCAACATCGCGGAGGGCTGCACGCCCTTCTTCGGCGGCGGCTCACTGCCCTTGGGCGCCGCCGCGGGCGCCGAGCTGTCCAGCACGGTGCCGATGAACTGGTCGGCCGCCTTCTGGGCCGCCGCCTCGGGGAAGTACACGTTGATCGTGACGCACCCCACCAGCGCAACCAGCAGCATGGTCAGCAATCCATAGACGAGCTTGCGCATGTTCGACTCCTTCGGGGAATGGGGTGAGGCCGGGGCATCCTGATCCACTCAGAACGCCCTAGTGGACTTCCGGTCCGTTGCTTTCGATGGCCGCCTTCAGCCGGCGGACGAGGGTTGGCCAGTCGACCTGCGTCTGGTGGCCGATGACCTGCAGGCGCGGCAATCCGCTGCCTTCGACGATAGTGTAGCCGTCAGCATCGCTGTCCAGGCCACCCATGTGACACACGGAGGCCTGTAGCGTGCAATTGAGTCCGATGCGCTTGTAACCGAATGTCTTGAACAACTTGAGAACGGCACCCTGCAAGCCCGCCGCCACGCCGCCACCACCCACTGCCGTGAGGTTGTTCACCGCACGCTGACTGATGCGCCCGCCACCACCCGCGAGCAAGTTGGCCTTGAACGCCACGGGGTTCCAGTTCACCAGGCGCAACTCGTCGATGGAGCCATCCATGCGGCCGGTGATGCTGCCGAAGTCGAACACGCTGGTCATGGCACCAAGATCCAGCTGGCGCAGCTGCACATCACCCGTCATCACGGGGCTGGGGCCGAACGGACCCTGCACGCTCAGGCGGGTGATGTCGACGAAACCGTCGAACACGTTGATCGACAGGCCGCCCTGCAACTCGAAGCGGTCATCGACCCAACGAAGCGACGGAATGGCACCACCCAGCGTGCCGGGAAACTCCGGCCACCCAATGGCGCGCGAGAACGCCGCCATGTCGATACCCGCGAAAGCTAGGGAGGTTTCCAGGCGGCGTCCCTTGGATGCGGCCGGACGCCACTCGAACTCGCCCACGTGCACGCGGCCATTCAGTAGCGGAATGTCGACCGCGCGCTGCAGGCCCAGGGCGCCACCCCGGCTTTGCCAGCGCATCTGCGTCGGGCCATGCACCATGCGGTACATCTGCAGACCCTGCCAGGCCAGCGTGGTGGCCGGGCGCTCGGCGGTAGCACTCCAGTCAACCCCGCCACGCAAGCCGCGCACGCCCAGACGGCCTTCTCCATCGGCGAAGTCGAGTCCTTCGGTGTCGAAAGCAAAACTGCGCAGGCCTTCTCCGCCGAGATCCAGATTGCCGGCGAGCTGACCTTCGATGCGCATGTCGCGCAGGCCCAGCGTCGCCAGCCAGGCCTGCCCGTAACGCTGGTAGGCCGCCGGGAAGCGCGACTGAAAGCGATCGAGCCTGAGCTGCTGGAGATCCCCCTTGGCGTTGAACGCCATGGAGCCGTCCAGTTGCAGCGCATCGGCGTCCGCCACATGCAGGCGGCTGAAGTCGACCGCACCGTTGTGCGTGGCCGCGGACAGGCTCAGCTGCACCGGGTGATCAGGCAGGCGCGCAAAGATGGGACCAAGCAGCAATTCGCCGCCACGCAGGCTGGCATCCAGATCGATGCGCGACGGCGTGCTGGTGGTATCGACATTGAGCCGCCCGTTGCCATTGACCGACTGGCCCGCCAACGCGCCGCCCGGCGTATCGAACCCGCCGCCGCTCAAGGCGAATTGTCCGGACGCCTGCAAACCCTTGTCCTGCAGATCCAGCGCCATGTCCGCATCGAGCTTCCCGCCCGTGGGGCGTCCTGACCAGACCGTTCCTAGCAGGCCCTGCAGCCAACCGAGCGGCACACCCTTCAGGCTGATCTGGGCATGCGTGGGCTGATCCAGCGGAAGCGCCGTGCTGGCCTGGATGGCCCCTTGCGACAGGTCGATCTCCAGCGTGTTGGCGGCCGGGTCGATCACCATCGACACCTTGGCGTTGCTCAGTGCCCCACCCTGCGTACCGGCCAGCTGGGCTGCGCCGTCGAACAGCCAGCGCAGGTGGCTGTCACGTTGCAGCGAGCCCTGCAGGTTCACGCCGATCCGCTTCCAGCCCATCGCCGGCACATCGGCCCTGGCGGCCTTCAGGCTGAGCTTGAGGCCACCCTGCCCATCCTCGCCGATCTGCGACTGCACATCCTGCATCCGGAGCCCGGGCACGGTCACCGCCTTCGCCGCCAGCGCGACGTCCGCGCGCGCAGGCAGCGGCGCCCCCATCCACAACAGGACGACGAGAGTGAGCAGCAGGTAGCTTGATGTGGCACGCATGACGCGCCATTCTGCCAAAATCAGCTGAACGACATGGACTAGTCATGCAACACACGCCTTCCAACGCCCCTTCGGGCCACCGGGGTATGCCCGATGCCGTCCGCGCCCTGGTGGCGGACGACGACCCCAGCAGCCGCTTTTTCCTGGTGGAAGCCTTGCGCAGCCTGGGCCTGGATGCCCAGTCCTGTCCCGACGGCCCCTCCGCCATCACCCTGGCCAGGAAAGAGGCCTTCGACCTGCTCCTGCTGGATTGCCGCATGCCCGGCGCGGGCGCCGAAGAGGTGCTCACCGTGCTGCGCAACGATCCGGAGGCCCGCTCCACCGATTGCACCGCCGTTGCCACCAGCGCCGACATGGACCTGGCCGAGCGCCAGCGCCTGCTGTCCGTCGAGTTCAGCGAGGTGCTGCAGAAACCCTGCAGCCTGGCGGACCTGCGCCGCATTCTTGCCCTGGTGCAGGCCGGCACCACCGCCACGCCGCTGCTGGACGACGCGCTGGCCATCGCGACGATGGGCGACGCGGACGTCGTGAAGGCCATGCGCACGCTGCTCCGCGCGGAGTTGGCCAGCCTTTATCAGGATCTCGATGCCCTGGCCGACGACGCGACAGCACTGGGCGAACGCCTGCATCGCCTGCGCTCTTCCTGCGGCTTCTGCGGCGCCGCTGCCCTGGGCGCGCAGGCAACGGTGTTGCAGCGACACCTGAAGCTGGGGCACCCGGGGTCGCTCGCGCCACTCTCCCGCTTCAGGCGCGCCCTGCTGGCCACCATCGAGGCGCTGGCGGTCGAGGACATCACCTGAAACACCCGCTCGCGTCAGCGACGGGACATCGCCGCGCCGAGCACATGCCACGCGCGCAGCTCGCCACCGCCCAGGTGAAAGCGGATCACCTCACGCATCATCACCCGCAGGGCTGACAAGCCGGCGGCATCGGGCATGTCATCGGCCGCCAGCGCCAGCAGGTCGGCGCCGCGCAGTGCATGCGCCGTGCCGGGGCGGCATGGCGACGGCCCCTGCTCCACCACGTAGCGATAAAACTTCGCGGGCTCCACCGGCTCGCCCGATTCAGCCTCGAACTCCAGTTGGAGTGCATAGCCGACAGCCTCCAGCAGATCCCGCTCGAAGCGCCGCAGGCTCCAGGCCAGCGGCTCGCCGGCAGCCAGCCGCGGCAGGGTGCGTGCGTAGGCGTCGAACAGCTCGGGCAGCGGATCCTGGCGCCCCGTCAGCCGCACCGACAGCTCATTGAGGTAGAGCCCGGCGAGCCCGGCATCACCGACCAGTCGCAGCGGCGCATCGACACCTTCGGCCGACACCAGGGTCGCCAGCTCCCCCCGCTGCAGCAGATCGAGCGACAACCGCTGGAAGGGCTCCAGCTGCGCGCGCTGCACGCGGGCGCGTTCGCGCCGGACACCACGCGCAACCACGCCGAGCCGCCCATGGTCCCGTGTCAGGCATTCGAGCAGCAGGGACGTTTCGCGGTAGGGACGCGAATGCAGGACATAGGCCGGCTGCTGTTCAATACGCATGGCGTGGGCGACAGGCCTGGGTCATCCCGGATGACAGGAAGGATCGCTGCCCGGCGCTCCGCGGCAACGCGATCCATGAAGGACGCGTCGCAACGGATCGCCGCGCAAGGGCAGCATCAGTCGGTGTAACCGAACTTCTTCAGCATGGTTTCGTCGTCGACCCAGCCTTCGCGCACCTTCACCCACAGACGCAGGAACACCTTGCGCTCGAAAGCGCGTTCCATGTGGCGGCGGGCCGCCGTACCGATGGCCTTGAGCTGGGCACCGCCATTGCCGATCACGATGGCCTTCTGGCCATCACGCTCGACCCAGATCACCGCGTGAATTTCGGCGACGCCGTCCTCACGGTCCTTGAACTGCTCGATCTCCACGGTGGTGGCGTACGGCAGCTCCTGGTCCAGGCGCAGCATGAGCTGCTCGCGCACCATCTCGGCGGCAAGGAAGCGCTCGCTGCGATCCGTGATCTCGTCTTCGCCGAACACCGGCGGTTGCACCGGCAGGCGCTTGAGGATGCCGGCCTCCAGATCCTTCAGGCCTTTTTCCTTCAGCGCGCTCACGTAATAGACGTCGTCGAAGCTATGCCGCGTCATCAGCTCCGCCACGAACGGGAGCATGGTCGCCTTCTCCTTGGCCAGGTCGACCTTGTTGATCACCAGCAGTCGCGGCACCTTCTGTTCGACCAGCGCGTCGTAGAGCGCCTCGTCCTCGTCCGTCCAGCGACCGGCCTCGATCACCTGGACGACCAGATCGACCTCGCTGATCGCGGACCGGGCGGCACGATTCAGGCTGCGGTTCATGGCGCGCTTGGCGCCCCGGTGCAGGCCCGGGGTATCGACATACATGATCTGCCCCGCCTCACTGGTCGCAATGCCCAGGATGCGATGACGCGTGGTCTGGGGGCGCGGGCTGACGATGGACAGGCGAAAGCCGATCAGCGCGTTGAGCAAGGTCGACTTGCCTACGTTGGGACGGCCGGCAAGCGCCACCGTGCCGCAGCGGAAGTCGTCGTGGGGAAGTTCGGCCGGGGTGCCGAGATCGATTTCGTCGTTCATGAGTTCAGTTCCTGCAGTCGACGCAACACGGTTTCGGCGGCGTCCTGTTCGGCGGCGCGGCGACTGGTGCCGCGCCCCTCGGCGCGAACTTGCGCCGGTTCGTTGATTTCGCAGGACACGTCGAAAGTCTTGGCGTGGTCTTCGCCATGGCTGTCGATCAGATCGTACTGCGGCAGGGGCCAGCCGCGCGCCTGCAGAAGCTCCTGCAGGCGGGTCTTGGCATCCTTGGAAGATCGTGGAATGGCGGCCACGAGCGGCTCGAACAGCGAGCGCACCACGGCTCGGCACGCATCGAAGCCGGCATCGAGATAAACCGCCGCCACCAGCGCCTCGAAAGCGTCCGCGAGAATGGAGTCGCGCCGGAAGCCCCCGCTCTTCAGCTCGCCGGAACCGAGCTTGAGCTCGTCGCCAAGCTCCAGCTCGCGGGCAAGAACGGCCAGCGCCTGGCCGTTCACCAGCTGCGCGCGAAGCCGGGACATCTCCCCTTCGCTGGCGTTGGGATGCGCCTCGTACAGCAGCTCGGCCACCACGACGCCCAGCAGGGCGTCGCCCAGGAATTCCATCCGCTCATTGTTCGGCCGACCGGCGCTGCGATGGGTCAGCGCCAGTTGTGCCAGGGAAGGATCGCTAAATCGATAGGCGAGCTTGGTCAAATCGGGGGCCTGTACTTGCTGTGCTTAGCCTTCAGCGGCACCCTGGATGACCACACTCTTCTCGAAGTGCACCAGGAAGTCGATGTTGTACATGAAGGGAATGCGCTTGTCGTAGGACACGCTCAGCTCGGCGGCATTGCCGCTGCGCTTGATGGCGATGTCCGCCGGCGTAATGGTGTCGTCACTCACATACTGGAAATCGAGCTTCTTGATCAGATCCTTGCGAACCTGATCCGGCGATTTGCCGGCGCCGTCGGTCACCATCTGCTCCATGGCCTTGGTGACGCCCATGTATTCGGTATAGGCCGGCACCAGCTTCATCGCCATGAAGCCAAAAAAGCCCACCACCATGAGCACGATGAGAAACCCCACCAGGGTGATGCCCGTCTGCTTCGATTTCATAGTCCCCTCGCTACCCGCCTCGCGGCGACATCCGGCTGACTGGCACTGCGCCACCGAGACGCTCCGGCAGCGGCTTGGCATACGCATTGTCGCGCCAAGCCGCCGTGAACGTCACCGGGTGCACGCCCATGGACGTCACGGTTTTAATGAATGACGGTGCCCATGCGATGGATCGCCACGCCCGAACCGGTCCAGCTCAGCCAGATCAGGAAGGCCTTGCCCGCCAGATTCTGTTCCGGCAGGCAGCCCCACCAGCGGCTGTCCGTGCTGTTGTAACGGTTGTCGCCCATGGCCAGGTAGCAACCCTGCGGCACCACCAGCGGCACATGCGGATTGGGCAGCGGCGGCGGCACGGCGTAGTTGGGCATGCGTGCCGTGAGATGGTTGACCACGCCACCCTCGCCGTTCGGCAAGTGCTCGTTCCACACCGTGGCGCCCATTTCCAGCATCAGACGGGATTCGGCGCGCTTGGGATCGCCCTCGTAGGGCCCCACCAGATCGGCCGCGACCGGCTGCCCGTTCACGACGAGCTGATCACCATGCATTTCCACGCGGTCGCCGGGCAGGCCGATCACACGCTTGATCCAGTTCTGGCTGGGTACCGGCGCATGCGGATCGGCACAACTCTGGTCGCCACTGCGCACCAGCTTGCCGCCGTCCTCGCACAGATAGCCCGGGAAGCGGAACACCACCACGTCGCCGCGCTTGGGTTCGCCGAAGCTCACGAACTTGTTGTTGAAGGCCGGCATGCGCAGGCCATAGGCGAACTTGTTCACCAGGATGAAGTCGCCCACGTCCAGCGTCGGCATCATCGAACCGGACGGGATACGGAAGGGCTCGGCCACGAACGAGCGCAGCACCAGCACGACCAGCACCACCGGAAACAGCGAGCGGGCCCAGTCGACCACCACCGGTTCGTGCACTTCCTTGCTCGCCGCCTCGGCCTTGGCCTTGCGCTGCTTGTAGAAGAACAGGCGGTCCAGACCCCAGATCACGCCGAAGAGGACGGTGAGGCCAAGCAGAATCGCCGAGAAATCAAAATCCATTGAAAGCTCCTCAGGAGCAGGGAACGGGGGTGTTGCGCGAAAGCCATATCGAAGTTAAGGGCGACTGGACAGGCGCCCCCTTCCGCCGGCTTCC
The DNA here is from genome assembly GCF_000725385.1 of Dyella japonica A8. NCBI lineage: Bacteria > Pseudomonadati > Pseudomonadota > Gammaproteobacteria > Lysobacterales > Rhodanobacteraceae > Dyella > Dyella japonica. Next base: position 3,370,601 of record NZ_CP008884.1, read on the forward strand.
GGTCCAGCTTTACTTATCCACCTTCAATACGGCAAGGAACGCTTCCTGCGGAATTTCCACGCGACCCACCTGCTTCATGCGCTTCTTGCCTTCCTTCTGCTTCTCCAGCAGCTTCTTCTTTCGGCTCACGTCACCGCCGTAGCACTTGGCCAGCACGTTCTTGCGCAGCGCCTTCACGGTGGAACGGGCCACGATCTGGGCGCCGATGGCCGCCTGGATCGCCACGTCGAACTGCTGGCGCGGGATCAGGTCCTTCATGCGCTCCACCAGGTCGCGGCCGCGGCGCTCGGCATGGATGCGGTGCACGATCAGGCTCAGCGCGTCCACGCGATCGCCGTTGATGAGCACGTCGACGCGCACGAACGGACCGGCCTCGAAGCGCTCGAAGTGATAGTCCATCGAGGCATAGCCGCGCGACACCGACTTCAGCCGATCGAAGAAATCGAGCACCACTTCCGCCAGCGGCATTTCATAGGTGATCTGCACCTGGGTGGCCAGGTACTGGATGGAGCGCTGCACGCCGCGCTTCTCTTCGCACAGCGTGATGATGTTGCCGATGTAATCGGGCGGCGTGAGGATGTTCGCGACAATGATGGGTTCGCGAATCTCGTTGATGAGGTTGGACGCCGGCAGCTTGGCCGGGTTGTCCAGCATCAGGATCGTGCCGTCGCTCCTCTCCACCTCGTAAACCACGGTAGGCGCGGTGGTGATGAGGTCGAGGTCGTATTCACGCTCCAGGCGCTCCTGCACGATCTCCATGTGCAGCATGCCGAGGAAGCCGCAGCGGAAGCCGAAGCCCATGGCCTCGGAGCTCTCCGGCTCGAAGAACAGCGCGGCGTCGTTGAGGCGCAGCTTGTCGAGCGCCTCGCGCAGCGCCGGGTAGTCGTCGGCGGAAACCGGGAACAGGCCCGCGAACACGCGCGGTTGCATGGTCTGGAAACCCGACAGCGGCTTCTCGGCGGGCTTGCCGGCGAGGGTCAGCGTGTCGCCCACGGGAGCGCCATGCACATCCTTGATCGACGCGGTGATCCAGCCCACTTCGCCCGGTGAAAGCTTGTCGAGCTTCTTGCGCTTGGGCGTGAACACGCCCACTTCGCTCACTTCGTGGGCGCGGCCGGTGGACATCACCAGCAGCTTGTCGCCCGGCTTGATCTCGCCCTGCACCACGCGCACCAGCGACACCACGCCAAGGTAGTTGTCGAACCACGAGTCGATGATCAGCGCCTGCAGGCGGTCGGTGTCGCCCACCTTCGGCGGCGGAATGCGCGCCACGATGGCTTCGAGCACCTCCACCACGTTCTGGCCCGTCTTGGCGCTCACCGCCACGGCGTCGGTGGCGTCGATGCCAATCACGGCCTCGATCTCACCCTTCACCTTTTCCGGATCGGCGGTGGGCAGGTCGATCTTGTTGAGGATGGGCACCACTTCCAGGCCCATCTCCACGGCGGTGTAGCAGTTGGCGACCGACTGCGCCTCGACGCCCTGCGCCGCATCCACCACCAGCAGCGCGCCTTCGCAGGCCGCCAGCGAGCGGCTGACTTCATAGGAGAAGTCGACGTGGCCCGGGGTGTCGATGAAGTTCAGCTGGTAGGTCTTGCCGTCGCGCGCCTTGTACGGCAGCGATACGGACTGGGCCTTGATGGTGATGCCGCGCTCGCGCTCGATCGGATTATTGTCGAGTACCTGCGCCTCCATCTCGCGCTCGGTCAGTCCGCCGCAGATCTGGATGATGCGGTCGGCCAGCGTGGACTTGCCGTGGTCGATATGGGCAATGATGGAGAAGTTTCGGATCAGTTCCATGGAGCACGCTAGCGGCGTTCACTGCTCAGCGCGGCGCGCAGGCAGCGCATGACCGGGATGGTCACACGAACCCGGCATTATCGCATGGAAACGGAAGTCTTCGGGCATTCCGGAGGAGATGGCCGCCAGCGGCAGGCCACAGGATCGGCACGCCCCTGGACGGGGCGCCACACGACCCTCCCTACACCCGGAACGACGGTAGCCCAAGCACCCGTCGTCCCGGCCACCCGGTCATCCTCTGCGACCGGGTTACGGCAAGATCACGGCCCGCAGCACTGCCATTCGCCGCAGGCCATGACCTTACTCGTCCTTGCCACCAGGCACGGTAAGCCCGATGAAACCGCTCTGGTCACCATGACGGACCAGCAGCAGCACCGTATCTCCCGGCTTGGCATCCTTGGTGGCATCGTGGAAGGCAGCGGCGCTGCCCACCTTCTTCTGGTTGACCATCAGGACCACGTCACCCGGCTGCAAGCCGGCGCGGGCGGCGGCCGAGCCGGTCACGTTGCTGATGCCCACACCCTCGCCCGCCTTGAGGCCGAGCTGCTGACGGGTGTCGCTGTCCAGATCCTGAACCGCCAGCCCCAGTGCGCTGGCACCGGCACGGGCGGCAGGCTGGGCACTGTCATTGGAAGCCAGGGCGGCCTTCTGGTCGCGCGGCGTTTCAGCCACGGTGACCGCCACATTCTCCTTCTTGCCATCGCGCAGGATTTCCACGCTGGCCTTCGTGCCCGGTGGCGTCTGACCCACCAGCGGAGGCAGGTCGGCGCTCGAATTGATGGACTGGCCGTTGTAGGCAAGGATCACATCACCCGGACGGATGCCCGCCTTCTCGGCAGCACTGCCCTTGCTCACCTGGGTCACGGCGGCGCCGGTCGCATTGTCGAGCTTGAGCGCCTTGACCATGTCATCGGTGACCTGCTGCACCATCACGCCCAACTGGCCGCGGGAGACATAACCCTTTTCCTTGATCTGCTTGACCACGTTCATGGCCACGTCGATCGGAATGGAAAAGGCCACACCCTGGTAACCGCCGGTATTGGAATAGATCTGCGAATTGACGCCGACCACGCGCCCCTGCAGGTCGAACAGCGGGCCACCTGAATTGCCGCGATTGATCGGCACGTCGGTCTGGATGAACGAGGTGTACGGCTGATCCTGGCTACCCAGGTTGCGCCCCACGGCACTGACGATGCCCTGCGTCACGGTGTAGTCGAAGCCAAACGGCGAACCGATCGCCAGCACCCACTGACCAGGCTTGAGCGAACGGGAGTCGCCAATGCTGACGGCGGGCAGGCCGCCCTTGGCGTCGACCTTCAGCAGCGCGATGTCGTACTGCGGATCGCTGCCGACCACCTTGGCGGTCAGCACGCGACGGTCCTGCAGGCGCACCGTGACCGTGTCGGCGCCACCCACTACATGCGTGTTGGTGAGCACGTAACCATCGGGCGAGATGATGAAGCCGGAGCCGAGCGAGGTGCGTTGCTGCTCTTCCGGCGAGGGCATCATCGGCATACCGAAGAATCGCCGGAAGATGTCCTGCGGATCATCGCTGTCGTCGTCGCCCGGCGCGCCGGGCATGGCGCGCGAACCCGCCCGGGCCTTCGGCTGCTTCTTGCCGCTGGACTTGGCCTCCACGTGCACGACTGCCGGCGCGTTCTTCTGCACGATGCCGGTGAAATCGGGCAATCCGGACATCGCGGGCGCCGCGGCCTGCGCCTGCACGCCACCGACCAGCGCCAGACTCATCACCAGGGCACACGACAGCGTACGCAAAGCAAGTCGATTCATGCACGTCTCCTTCAACGCTTCAGACACACCAAGACCGCCCGCGTGACGGGCGGGCCTGGACGGATGACTGGGGAACAACCAGGCCGCGGCAAGCACACACGGCCATGGATCATTGTGGATCGGCGGCTGCCTGCGAGGGCTGCTGATCGGGGTGGATCAACAGCAGGTACCGGCCATCGCCATTGCTGACCGCCGGGTAGCGGGCCACCCGGTACGGGGTCAGGCTGTTGCTGGAGTACAGCAAGGTGCTGTTGTCACCCTCCAGCGTGGCCGAGGCCTGCTGGCTGATCTTGTAGGGAACTTCGGAATAGACATTGAGGCCGGGCGGCGCCACGGCGGGCGACTCCGAGCGGCTCGCCTGTGCGGTGCTGCTTTCCAGGGTCGTGGCCGTCGGGGCCGATGCCATCCGTGCCGCGGGGTGGTCCGCACCCTGCCCGGCCGGCTGCGCCACCATCAGCGCTGCCACGGCGACGCCGGCAGCGATGGCGCCACCCGCCGACCAGTGCAGCCAATGCCGGCGCTTGCCACGCTGGGCCACCACGCCCTCCTGCTCGATGGCCAGCATCACCCGGGAGGCGAAGCCATCGGAGGCCAGTGGGGACAGCTCATGACGCAGGCCGTCCCGGGCCACGTGATAGCGCGACCATGCCTGCTGGAGCGAGGCATCGTGGTCGAGCCGGCGCAACAGAAAGCGCAGCTCTTCCTTCGACAACTCGCCGTCCATGCCGGCGGAAAGGTTTTCGCGTTGATTATCAGTCATGGGTTCTTGCCCTCGCGGTCCGACAGGAGTGGCCGCAATTTCTCATCGATAGCTTCGCGCGCCCGAAAAATACGTGAACGTACCGTACCGATCGGACAACCCATCGCCTCGGCGATTTCCTCGTAACTGAGGCCGTCCACTTCACGCAAGGTGATCGCGGTCCGCAATTCCTCAGGCAGCCCTTGGACAGTGGAAAACACCGTTTGTTCAATTTCCTGTCGCATGAGTTCGCGCTCGGGGGTGGCGCTCTCGTGCATGCGGTCCGCACCGGGCACGAAAGCGGCATCGTCGATGGCGATGTCGTCGGCGGGCGGGCGGCGCCCCAGGGCCACCAGATGGTTCTTGGCCGTGTTCACCGCAATTTTGTACAGCCAGGTATAGAAAGCGCTCTCGCCACGGAAGGACCCGATGGCCCGCCAGGCGCGGATAAAGGCCTCCTGGGCCACGTCTTCACATTCGGCGTAATTCTTCACATAGCGGGAAACCAGGCCCACGACCTTGTGCTGGTACTTGCGCACCAGCACATCGAAGGCCCGTTTGTCCCCCTGTTGGACGCGCTCGACCAGCGCACTGTCCAGTTCGTTTTCGCCCATCCGGGCCATCTCCTTCGTCGATGCTGCCACGCGCCCCGGGATGCCTTGAGGATGGAAGCGGACTGCTCAGACAAGAACGACGCGTTCTAGTTCAGCAAGCTTCATCCCGGGACGGCAAGTGCGCCTGCGGCGCCACCGATGGTGGAAACGCACGGGTGCCCACATGGCGCACCTGACATGGCGAACGGGCCACCACCACCCCAGGCGCGCGGCCCACGGGCGCATCAGGCGCCCTTCCCTAGAAGTATGGGGGCCAGCGCGGCCCATGCAAGTCAGGCTGCAGTATCGCCGATCCCGGCGAGCAGGCGCTGGCGTTCGAGCAGCAGCTTTTCGAAGGCCGGCTGCGGCAGCGGGCGGCAGAACAGGTAGCCCTGCAACTCGTCGCAATGGTTGGCGCGCAGGAACTCCATGTGCTGTTCGGTCTCCACGCCTTCGGCCACCACGCCCCGCTTCAGGCGGTGCGCCATCTCGATGGTGGCGCGCACGATGGCCTCGTCGTCCGGATCCACGCCGATGTTCCTGACGAAGCTCTGATCGATCTTGATGCGCTCGGCCGGCAGCTTGCGCAGGTAGTCCAGCGAGGCGGCCCCGGTGCCGAAGTCGTCGATGGCGATGCGCACGCCCAGGCGATGCAGGCCCTGCAGGTTCTCCACCAGGTTGGGCGCCGCCTTGATACTGATGCTCTCGGTGATCTCCATCTCGAGCAGGTTGGCGTCCAGCCCGCTCTCGTCGAGCGCCGCGGCCACCACCTCCAGCAGGTTCGGCTGCATCAGCTGCACGGCGGACAGGTTCACGCCCAGGCGCAAACCCAGGCCGAACCGGCGCTCCCATTCCTGGGCATGCCGGCACGCCGCGCGCAACACCCACTCGCCGATGGAAACGATCAGGCCGGTTTCCTCGGCCAGCGGAATGAAGAACCCGGGGCCGATGAAGCCCAGCTCGGGATGCTCCCAGCGCACCAGCGCCTCCATCCCCACGATGTCTTCGGTGACGGCATCCACCTGGGGCTGATAGAACACGCGCAGCTCGCCCTTGTGCTCGGCGTGCCGCAGGCCGGACTTCAGGGCAAGGTTCTGCTGCTGGGACTGCTCGGCGCTGCCTTCGAAGATCTGGTAGTTGTTGCGGCCCAGGCTCTTGGCCGCATACATCGCCTCGTCCGCGTGCTTGAGCAGGATGTCGGCGTCAGGCGCATCGTCGGGGAAGAAGCTCACACCGATGGAGGCGGTGACCTGCAGCTCGGTGCCATCGTCGATGCGCAACGGCGCGCCCATCACCTGCACGATCTTTTCGGCGATGCGCAACACGTCCTCGTTCTTGACGATATGCCGCAGGATGACCACAAACTCATCGCCGGCGTAGCGCGCCACGGTATCGGACGAGCGCACAGTGCCGCGCAGTCGCTGCGTGGTGGTGAGCAGCACCTGATCGCCCACGGCATGGCCGAGCGTATCGTTGATGGTCTTGAAGCGGTCAAGGTCGACGAACAGCAAGGCGAAGCACTCGCCGGTGCGGTTGGCTTCGCGGATGACCGTATCGAGGCGGTCGTTGAACAGCAGGCGATTGGGCAAGCCCGTCAGCGCATCGAGCAGGCCCTCGGCACGCCCCTGCTCACGCGTGTGCCGCAATTCGAGCGCGTGGCCGAATCGCGATGCCGCACAGCGCAGCACGGGTTGCACGATGGCCAGCGAAGGCAGCGGCTGACGGGTGCCGATCAGCAGCGCACCCAGCACGGTGCGGCGTTCATCCTGCAAGGGCCAGCCGGCAAAGCCGGCAAGGCCGAGCTGGGCCAGCAGCGGGTCCATCGGCGCCAGTCGTGCCGCGTCCGCCTGGTGCAGCATGGCCTGCCCCGACAACACGAGCCGCAACGAACTCTGCAGATGCGGCCCCGGCCACAGCTGCTCGTCGCCGCGCCAGTACTGCACCAGCTGCACAGGGGCGCCGCCCTCATCGGGGCGGGCTGCCCATACAGCCACGTAATCCAGACCCATTTCCTCGTACAGCAGGCGGGCGGCCTCGGCGATTCCTTCGTCGCCACTGCCGGAACCGAACATGCGCGCGAGCATGGCCAGCGCCACTTCGGCCCGTGCACTGGCGCGGTCGCTGCGGAACATCAGCGCAACGGCGTCTTTGCCGGCATGGCGCACGGCGCGCGCACTGGCTTCGCCCGAATCCGCGCCGCGCGACGAGCGACGCCGCCCCGCGTGCCACTGGCGCGAACCTTCGGCAATCACCTGCTCGACCGTTCCGTCGGTGACGGCCAGGAGCTCCTTGACGGGGCGCCCTCGCAGTTCGTGGTCACCCAGCCCACTGTTGCGCGCAACTGCCGGGCTGTAATCGACCAGCCGGCCGCGGGCCGGGTCGACAATCAGCCACTCGGCATCCACCTCGTCAAAGGCGAACCGATAATCACCACCGCCCGGCCCCGATGCATCGCCGTCCGCCTCGGAACGCGCCGACATGCGATGCACGCGCTGCCAGCGGGAGAGAAGTTCGTGCTCGATCTGCGAGGCATACAGCCAGTCGGCGATGCCGGCCGGCAGCACGTTCGGCCGGAGCACGGCATCGTCGTCCAGCACGGCGAGGATCGGCGCACCGACGCAGGCAGGCACGCCGCGCAGCACCTCGATGCCCGCCATGCCGTCGCGGCCATCGCCATCGAAGACGATGACGATCAGCGCCAACGGCGGCCGGCCCTCCAGCAGGATGCCGGCGTGCGTGACATCGCGCGCAGAGTGCACGACGAAATGCCCGTCACGATCAAAGGTATCGAACAGGGCCCGGCGCAGCTCACGCTGTGCCGCAACAACGAGGATGCCGGCAGGACTGGCCATGTCAGAGCATCCAGCGGCCGTCGCGCAGACGCGGGCGCTGCGCCGGCTTGGGCTGGCAACTCAGGCGCACCAGCACATCGTTGAAGCTCGCCACCAGCGATTCCGCGGGATCGAGCAGGACAACGCGGCGAATGTGCCCGGTGGTGGCGCGTGCCAGCTGACGCAACAGGGTCGCATCCGCCATGGGCAGCGGCATGGGCAGCCCCTGCAGCAGGTAGATGCCGAAATGATTGCTCTGAAGCATGTAGCGCAAGGCGATATTGAGTCGCTGCGAACCGGGTAGCGCGACGTGTTCCTCGCGCAGGTTGCCCAGACCCAGCTCCGGATTCCACAGATAGACGGCCTGGCCGCTACGGCGAACCAGGGGGCGCAGCTCGGCGACCAGGCCAACCGCCTCGCCACCCTCGAGGGCGATCAGGTTGCTCCGGGCAGCCAGGATGCGCTCGAGGATGTCGGCGCCGGTCTGGACGGGACTGGCAGGGGGGGCGATCGACGTATTCATGCCGGACTAAATTACGTGTTCCAAGGGACTTCGCAAAGGGCGGAGCCAAGCCTCGCCGGAAACCGGCCTGCGTTTCATGCGGCAGCGCACAGCTCGCGTTTTTACGGGGCGTTCATCCAGGCCTGGAAGCCCCTTTTCCCCGTCTCGCAATCCTCGCTACGGGAGGGTATGGTGCATGGCTTCGTGGCCATATTTCCTACCCCCATGTTCGAAGGATTGCGCTTCAATCATTGGAAGACGAGCCTGGATGACAGCGGCATCGTCACCCTGTCCCTCGACCGGGCCGGCAGCAACGTCAACGCCATTTCCCGCGACGTGCTGGACGAGCTGGGCCAGATCGTCGAGCGCCTGGCCATTGAAAAGCCGGCCGGCGTGCTGATCCACTCGGCCAAGCCTTTTGGCTTTGCCGTGGGCGCCGACATCAAGGAATTCGTCACCTATGCCCAGCAGGGCACGGTGCTGGAGAACATCGAAAACGGCCAGCGCGTCTACGAATCGCTGGCCCGCCTTCCCTGTCCCACCGTGGCGGCCATCCACGGCGCCTGCATGGGCGGCGGCACGGAACTGATCCTGGCGTGTCGCCAGCGCATTGCCGCGGACGACGACAAGACCCGGATTGGCCTGCCCGAAGTCATGCTGGGCATCCATCCCGGCTGGGGCGGCACGGCCCGTCTGCCGCGCCTTATCGGCGCCACTGACGCGCTGCCGGTCATGCTGACCGGCAAAGCCTTGTCCGCCAAGCGCGCGCTGGCGCTGGGAGTGGTTGACCGGCTGGCACCGCCGGCCGAGTTGCTTGCGGAAGCGCGCGCCCTGCTGCGCCGCCCGCACGCCCGTCCGTTCGCCCTGCGGGCCAAGGCCTGGGCAAGCAATACCTGGCTGGCACGGCAGATCCTCGCGCCCATGGTCATCAAGCAGACGGCAGCCAAGGTACGCAAGGAGCATTACCCTGCCCCGTTCGCCCTGATCGACGTCTGGAAGCGTGGCAGTTCCAGCATCCAGCAGCGCCTCAAGCTGGAGGCACGCTCGGTGGCCAAACTGGCCGAAACCTCCACGGCGCAGAACCTCATCCGCATCTTCTTCCTGCAGGAACGCCTGAAGGGTCAGGGCAGCGGCATCGACCACGGCATCAAGCACGTGCATGTCGTGGGCGCTGGCGTGATGGGTGGCGACATTGCCGCCTGGGCCGCGCTCAAGGGCTTCGAGGTGACTCTGCAGGATCGCGAGATGAAGTTCATCCAGCCCGCGCTGGATCGCGCCCGCGAGCTGTACGAAAAAAAGCTCAAGACCGCCGACAAGGTGGAAGCCACGGCCCGCCGCCTGCGCGCGGACGTCGAGGGCAAGGGCGTGGCCACAGCCGACCTCGCCATCGAAGCGATCTTCGAGAACGCTGACGCGAAGAAGGCGCTGTACGCCACCATCGAGCCGCAGTTCCAGTCCAACGAACTGCTTGCCACCAACACCTCGAGCATTCCGCTGGACGAGCTTCGCGTGGGCCTGAAGGCGCCGCAGCGATTCCTCGGCCTGCACTTCTTCAACCCGGTGGCGCAGATGCCGCTGGTGGAAGTGGTGCGCCACGATCAACTGGACGCCGACGCCGAAAAGCGCGCCCTCGCCTTCTGCAAGGCCATCGGCAAGCTGCCCGTGGCCGTGAAGGGCACGCCGGGTTTCCTGGTCAATCGCATCCTGATGCCCTACCTGCTGGAAGCCATGCGCCTCTACAGCGAAGGCGTGCCGGGCCCCGTGCTCGACAGGGAGGCCAAGAAGTTCGGCATGCCGATGGGACCGATCGAACTGGCCGACACGGTGGGGCTGGACGTATGCGCCTCGGTCGGCAAGGAACTCGCCCCTTTCCTTGGCCTGGAGCTGCCGCCCGGCCTCGAAGACAAGCTTGCCGCCGGCAAGCGTGGCAAGAAGGATGGCCAGGGCATCTACGTGTGGCAGGACGGCAAGCCGCAGAAGCCGGAGGTCGACCCCGACTACGCCGTGCCTGCCGATCTGCAGGACCGCATGATCCTCCCCATGGTCAACGAGGCTGTCGCCTGCCTTGCCGACAACGTGGTCGATGATGCCGAACTGCTCGATGCCGGCGTGATCTTCGGCACCGGCTTCGCGCCGTTTCGTGGCGGCCCGATCCAGTACGTGCGCAGCGAAGGTGCCACCGTCGTCAAGGGCAAGCTGGAGCGTCTCGCCCAGCGTTACGGCGAGCGCTTTGCCCCGAAGAGCGACTGGGATCTGCCAACGCTGACCAAGAGTGGTTTCGACCTGCCAACCACCGAGCCCCAGGACGCCGGCGTGGAAGCCTGATCGTTTCCCGTTGCTCCATGAAAAACGCCCGGCACATGCCGGGCGTTTTCGTTGGAGCGCTCAATGGATCGCGCTTACCACATCAGGTCATCGGGCACGCCATCTTCGCCGACACTACCCTCGCTGCCGGGGGTGACCAGCAAGGCGATCTGGTTCGGGTCGATGGCACTGACCTGCTCGGCCAGCTCGCGAGTCACCACCAGATAACGCCCCTGTTGCTGCACCACGCCCAGCTCGCCGGCATTGATCGCCTTGAGCTGATCAGCATCCACGTGTACGCGGCGAATCTTGCCGCCGTATTCGAAGTGGCGGACATGGTCGACGTCCGGCTTGTTCAACGTCTTGCCCTCCAGCAACTGCTGGATCTTCAACTTGCGCTCTCGGCGCACACGCGCCTCTTCGGCGGCGGCCTGCTCGGCGCGCTTGCGCTCGTTGGCCTCGGTCTGTGCGCGGATCGCGTAAGCCTTGGCCAGATCGATCTCGTCCTGGCTCTTGCCACTGCCCTTGCCGGCAAATGACTGGCCCTGGGGCTTGTGTTGCCCAGGCTTGCCGCCCTTGGACGGTGAGCCGCCATGGCGCTGCGGGAAGGGCTTACCCCCCTGCGGCGCCGACGGACGCTTTTCTTCGCGGACCTGTTTGACGATACCGCTCTTGAGCAGTTGATCGCGCAGGGATTCGGCCATGGTTGAAACTCGCTTGCGTCGTGCTGATACGGAAGGTGGCAATCAATAATGCGGCGGCGGCGGTTCGCTGTGCGGATCGTGCCCTTGCGACGTGCGCAGCGCGGACAGCTCGCTGCGCAACCCGCGAATGACATCTTCCAGCGCCGCGAGCCGCATGGACAGTTCGGCATCGGCGGAGGCCAGCGCGTTCACCGTATCGTCGATGAAGGTAAGCCGCACTTCCAGTTCCGTCAGGCGTTGCTGGAGGGAATCGTCAGCCATGCTCACTGCCTCAGACTACGGCCGCGGCCGATGCCGTAATACGCCAGGCCGGCTTCTTCCACGGCGGCGGGGTCGTAAAGATTACGACCATCGAACACGGCCGGCTCGGCGAGCAGGCTGCGGATGCGCACGAAGTCCGGGCTGCGGAAGGCCTTCCACTCCGTCACGATGGCCAGCACATCGGCCCCGTCCAGCGCCTGGTAGGCACCCTCGCATAGCACCAGGTCGCCACGATCGCCATAGATGCGATGCGTTTCGTGGCGTGCCTCCGGATCGAACGCGCGAACCTTGGCGCCTGCTGCCCACAAAGCCTCCATCAGGTTGCGGCTCGAGGCTTCGCGCATGTCGTCGGTGTTCGGCTTGAACGCAAGCCCCCACAGGGCAATCGTCTTGCCCGCGAGCTGGCCATCGAAGTGACGCGAGATCAGTTCGAACAGCTTGGTCTTCTGGTCGTGGTTCACGGACTCGACCGCGCCCAGCAGGCGTGCGTCATAACCGACGCCACGCGCCGTGCGCTCAAGCGCCTGCACGTCCTTCGGGAAGCAGGAGCCACCGTAGCCGGCGCCCGGATAGATGAAGTGATAGCCAATGCGCGGGTCCGAACCGATGCCCTGACGCACCAGCTCCACGTCCGCGCCCACGCGCTCGGCGATATTGGCGATCTCATTCATGAAGCTGATCTTGGTGGCCAGCATGGCGTTGGCCGCGTACTTGGTCAGCTCGGCAGAGCGCTCGTCCATGACCACGGTGCGGTCGTGATTGCGATTGAACGGCGCGTACAGCTTGCGCAGCACACCGATGGCGCGATCGCTGGAGCTGCCGATGATGATGCGGTCGGGACGCAGGCAGTCTTCCACCGCGTCACCTTCTTTCAGGAATTCCGGATTGGACACCACGTCGAACTCGACCGATACGCCCCGCTTGGCAAGCTCACTAGCGATCGCCTCGCGCACGCGATCAGCCGTGCCGACCGGTACGGTCGACTTGTTCACCACCACGGTGTAACGGTCCATGTGCGCGCCAATGGTGCGCGCCACGCCAAGCACGTACTTCAGGTCCGCGCTGCCGTCTTCGTCCGGCGGCGTGCCCACCGCGATGAACACCACCTGCCCGTGTGCAATGGCAGGCGCCGGCTCGATGGTGAAATCCAGCTGCCCGCTGGCATGGTTCCGCTTGACGATGGGCTCCAGCCCCGGCTCATAGATCGGGATCTCGCCGTTTCTGAGGCGCTCGACCTTGCCCGCGTCGATATCAACGCAGACAACGTGGTTGCCCATTTCAGCCAGGCAGGCACCGGTGACCAGACCCACATACCCGGTACCGAAGATCGTGACCTTCATTGTCGCGGAAACTCCCAGAGGCAAGGCGACAGATTCTAACAGGCCGGATATGACGCGGAACGCCGCGGGCGTTCCCGGCCCCACGCCAGCCGGCGCCACAAAAGATACGGGGCGCGAATTGCTTCGCGCCCCGTATGTGCTTCAGCAGCTTTCCAGCGATTACTTCGCGCCGCCAGCCTGCTCGCCAGCCGGCGTCGGGCCGGTCTTGACCAGGGTGACGTCGAAGATGATCGTCGAGTTCGGCGGGAAGCCGTTCTGCGGCTGCGCACCGTAGGCGATGTTCGCCGGGATGAAGAACTTGTAGTGGCCGCCGACCTGCATCAGCTGCATGCCTTCGCGGAAGCCCGGGATCACGCCAGCGAGCGGGATGGAGGCAGCGCCGCCGCCTTCATGCTTGGACGAATCGTCGAACGTCTCGCCGTTGACGAACGTACCGACGTAATTCACCTGCACGGTGTCGTTCGGACCCGGACGGGCGCCGGTACCCTGGCTGATCACCTGGTACTGCAGGCCCGAAGCGGTGGACTTCACGCCCGGAGCGGTCTTGTTCTTGGCCAGGAAAGCAGCGCCTTCGGACTGGTTCTTGGCAGCGACCTGGGTGTATTCGGCCTTGGCCTTCGCCTGGAGGTTGGCGACGAATGCGTCACGCACCTGCTTGGCTTCGGCTTCGCTCATGGTCGGCTTCTGGCCGGACAGGGCGGACTGCAGGGCGCGGGCCACGGTGGCCGGATCCACTTCCTCGCGAACCAGCGGCGGCAGCGAGCTGGCCAGGTCCCAGCCGACCACGTAGCTGGCCTTGGTCTTGTCGACCGCAGCCGGGGCGGCCGTAGCGGGGGCGGCGGACTTCGCAGCCTGTGCGTGCACGCCAGCGGTCATGCCCAGAGCAACAGCGAGCGCGGCCGCCGTCAGCGTGGGACGCAGAAAATGCTTCATGTGGAACTCCCTCGTATTTGGATATGCCGGCGCTACCGGACTACGCCCCCCCGATGGAGGCAGGCCCCGCATTGTGCGGTGCTTACTGAGTCTTGGCAACGATGGTGGGCCTGTGACCGTCAGTCCTGATTAAAAGTTCACGATTCAGGCCAAAAACGCGGTTTTTTACGAATCCTGCACGCTGCGTGAGCTACCGCCGATCACCGCCGTCAGGCATGACCGTCATCCGAACGCCCCGGTTTATCCAGCGTGTCACGCAGCGCCGCCTGCAGGCGGGCATGCACCTGCACCAGGCCACGCCACAGCAGCCAGGCCAACAAAAGCAGTACAAGCACCAGCACGATGGCGACTTCCCGCGGCGGCAGGATGGTCGATGCCAATGCGGCCACCAGCAACCCCAGCACCCACATCGCCGCCAGCGGAATGAAGCGCGCCAGCACGCTGCGGATGCGCATGTTGTAGGCGCCGCCGATGCGCTCGGGGATGCTTAGCTCGGCCAGCAGCATGCCCAGCGCCGAGGCCTTGCGATAGGCCGCGACGATCATCGGCAAAGAGATGAGCGCCGCGATGGACCACGCCAGGCTGCGCTTGACCTGCGGGCGGTCCGCCAGGACATCCCAGTGGAAGAAGCCACGCCGATACAGGTAGGACATGATCAGGAAAGCCGCCACGACCAGCATCATGTTGATGATCACGTGCCAGACCAGGCGCCGGATCATCTTGGCCACGATGGCACCCTGCCCGCCCAGGCTCAGGTTGCCCATCCAGTCGGTATAGGCCCCTAGCATGCTGGTCAGCCCGCCCGGCAGGCGCCGTGCCAGCGTGCCGGCCAGCGGGTCCGATGCGCGGATGAGATAAGGCGTCAAAAAGGTCGTGATGGCGGACACGGCGACCGCCACCGGATACAGGAAGCCACTGGTCACCTTCAGCGTGAGGCCCAGCGACGCGATGACGAACGAAAACTCACCGATCTGCGCCAGCCCCATGCCGACGCGCAGCGAGGTGCGGCCGTCGTTGCCCGCCACGAAGGTTCCGAAGCTGCAGGTGATCACCTTGCCCGCCACCACGACAATGGTGACCACCAGAATGGGCAACCAGTACTGCTTGAGCATGGCCGGGTCGATCAGCATGCCGATGGCGACGAAGAAGATGGCGCTGAACATGTCGCGCACCGGCCCGATGATGCGCTCGATCCGCATCACGCTCTGCGACTCCCCCACGATCGCGCCGATCATGAAGGCGCCCAGTGCCACGCTGTAGCCCATCTCGGTCACCAGCAGGCAGAAGCCGAAACACAGGCCCAGCACCGCCACGAGCAGCACGTCATCGCGACTCACCCGCGCGATGTAGTCGACCACGCGGGGCACCAGCAGCAACCCGACCACCAGCGACACCGCCATGAAAAGCGTCAGGCGCCCCACCGCAGCCATCGCCTCGCCAGCCTCCAGGCCACCGGTGCTCGCGATGCCTGTGAGCAGCGCCATCAGGACAATGGCGATCACGTCCTCGATAATCAGGATGCCGAACATCAATTGCGCAAAACGCTCACGCTTGAGGTCCAGATCATCCAGGGCCTTCATGATGATGGTGGTCGAGGACATCGACAGCATGGCGCCGAGGAACAAGGCGTCCATCGGGCTCCAGCCGAAGAAACGACCGATCTCGTAGCCCAGCCACAACATCAAAACGATTTCGCAGACCGCCGCGACCAGTGCCGCGCCACCCACCTCGCGCAGCTTTTTCAGGCTGAATTCCAGGCCGAGGGCAAACAGCAAGAGGATCATGCCGAGCTCGGACAGCGTGCGGATCGTCTGCTCGTCGCGGATGAAAACCACCGGAAACGTATAAGGCCCAACCAGCACGCCGGCGATGATGTATCCGAGAACCACTGGCTGACGTAGCCGCTGGAAAATCACCGTCGTCAGGCCCGCGATCAACATGACGGTCGCGAGATCCTGGATGAAGTGCAGATCGTGCATCAATGAAATCCGTAGGGACGTCCCGCAAGACTAGCAATCGCACGCGCGATACACAGCCCTACACAGTGAAGTTGATCATTCGCTCGCCACAACGGCGGTTTGGACGATTGCCGACGTCACGTCGATGCTCACGTAACTACTTGTTGTGATTCATTCGTGAAAGAAAGTTGAAAAATATTCACACTGAACGCTTGACGAAATCGCGATCCCTATCTATTCTTTCGGGCTTCCAGAGGCACACGGGGCCATAGCTCAGCTGGGAGAGCGCCTGCATGGCATGCAGGAGGTCGGCGGTTCGATCCCGCCTGGCTCCACCAAATTTAGATACGTCCCCATCGTCTAGAGGCCTAGGACATCACCCTTTCACGGTGGCGACCGGGGTTCGAATCCCCGTGGGGACGCCATTCTAAAGCCAAGCCGGTTTCCGGCGAAGCGGTCAGGATGGTCAAGGATGAAATCTAAACAGGTGTAGTGCTGGAAGCTGTAAAGATGTGGAGCGGTAGTTCAGTCGGTTAGAATGCTGGCCTGTCACGCCGGAGGTCGCGGGTTCGAGTCCCGTCCGCTCCGCCACTTTACGAAGAGCCCGCCAATTGGCGGGTTTTTTGTTGCCTGAAGGAAAATCAGCCGGTCCTTCATTCCTGTAGAAACGCACCCTGCGCGCGTCAGGTCCTCACGGGCATTGCGGAATGACCACCGCGGATCGCCGCGGCCGGGCCCAGGAGGCTCCTACAGGGGTTCGTTAGGAGGCTCCTGCAAGGCCTCATCCGGCGACTGGTGATCCTCCAGTCGCTCCAGCGTCCCTTTTGAATGCCCCTGCTCCGCCAGGTATTCCAGCCAGCGGGAAAGAAACCCGTTCATGCGCAGGCGGTGTTGCAGCACGGTATGGGCGGGTGGAAACGGCCCGAGCACCTGCCACAGATGACGCCCTGGATGGCAGTGCAGCGCCTCGGCCACGTGGGCATCGGTGTACATGCGCAACTGCGCCGATGGCGAGGGCTGCCCCGTGTGCGCGTCGACGAAGTTGTAGGTGAGTTCGAGCTCCAGCGTATACGGGTGCCGCTCCTGCACCTGGAGCCGCACGTCCAGGCCATCGTCCACGCTGGACAGGTAGAACCCCGGTGGCAGCTCTTGCGGCGCGAACAGCCGGACCAGCCGATGGTAGTTCTCGGCGTAAAGCCCCATCAGGAAACCAAAGCGTCCCGGCAGCAAGGCTTGGCGACTGTCCAGTACGGCACTCATGGGCGGTGAAGACTCCTTAGAACATGGTTCGCTCGATACCGAAGCGGTCGAAGATCTTGCTCGCGATCTCCTCGATGGAGACGTGCGTGGTGTTGAGGCTGTGGATGCCCTCCCGACGCATCAGTTTCTCGGCCTGCGACAACTCCCACCGACACTGCTCCAGCGTGGCATAACGACTGCCGGCGCGACGCTGTTCCCGAATCTGCGCCAGCCGTTGCGGGTCGATGGTGAGACCGAACAGCCGATCCTTGTAGGGGCGCAGTCGCGCCGGCAATTCGAGTTTGTCCAGGTCGTCGTCGGTCAGGGGGTAATTGGCGGCGCTTACCCCGTAATGCAAGGCCATGTACAGGCAAGTGGGCGTCTTGCCGGAACGGGACACCCCTACCAGGATCAGGTCGGCCTGCGCGTAGTCCACGTCGATGCCGTCATCGTGGGAGAGCGCGTAGTTGGTGGCATTGATGCGGGCCTCGTACTTGTCGAAGTCCACCAGACCATGGGAACGGTTCACCGCCCCTGAACGCTTGGCGCCCAGCTCCTCTTCCAGCGGCCCGATGAAGGGCGCGAACACGTCCAGCATCAGCGCACCGCTCTCCGCCACGATCTCGCAGAGGTCGCGCGACGCCATGGTATTGACCACGATGGGCCGCTCACCGGTTTGCGCGTAGCGGGTCTTGATGCGCAGCGCCGCGGCCTCGGCTTTCTGGGCATCGTCGATGAAGGGAAGCCGGTGCTTGTCGAACTGCACCCCCTCGAACTGGGCCAGAATGCTGTTTCCGATCGTCTCGGCCGTAATACCAGTGGAATCGGAGATATAGAAAACGGTTCTCTGCATGGGTAATCCACAGTCCCTGATGGTTCTTGCCTTACACCTTAGCGCAACGTGAAAAACCTGTCTTTGCTTGACTCACGGCTGACTGGTATGCAGTTGGCGCGGGTTTTGGCCCGAATGGTCTTCTTGTGCTGCGCACCATCGACAGCGGACAATACCAGTTCTTTGTAGCCCGATTTCTTGAAGAAACCGGGACAGACACGTTTCTTAAAACCTAAGAGCTCTTGAGGAGACTCCCTTGAACGATCTGGTGCTTTGGCTCGACACGCTGCGCATGACCGACCTGGGCAAGGTGGGCGGCAAGAATGCGTCGCTCGGCGAGATGATCGGCAATCTCGCCAAACTCGGCGTGTCCGTGCCCGGCGGCTTTGCCACGACCGCTGACGCGTTCCAGCAGTACCTCGACAAGAGCGGCGTGGCCAAGCGTATCCAGGAACGCCTGGCCTCGCTGGACGTGGACGACGTGACCGCCCTCACCGCTGCCGGCAAGGAGATCCGCGAGTGGGTCACCGAGACCCCGCTGCCGGCCGACCTGGACAACTCCATCCGCGACGCTTATGCCAAGCTCTGCAAGGACGCCGGCGCCGAGAACATCGCCGTGGCCGTGCGCTCGTCCGCCACCGCCGAAGACCTGCCCGACGCCTCCTTCGCCGGCCAGCAGGAAACCTTCCTCAACGTGGTGGGCATCGAGGACGTGCTGCACAAGGTGAAGGAAGTCTTCGCCTCGCTGTACAACGACCGCGCCATCGCCTACCGCGTGCACCAGGGCTTCAAGCACGAAGACGTGTTCCTGTCCGCTGGCGTGCAGCTCATGGTGCGCTCGGACGTGGGTGCCTCGGGCGTGCTGTTCACGCTGGACACCGAGTCGGGCTTCCGCGACGTGGTGTTCGTCACCGGCTCCTACGGCCTGGGCGAAATGGTCGTGCAGGGTGCGGTGAACCCGGACGAGTTCTATGTATTCAAGCCCACGCTGAAGGCCGGCAAGCCCGCCGTGCTGCGCCGCAGCCTCGGCGCCAAGCAGCAGCGCATGGTGTACTCCAGCGCGCCCGGCGAGCGCGTCAAGATCGAAGAAACACCGGCCGAGCTGCGCAACAAGTTCTGCATCACCGACGAGGACGTGCAGGAGCTCTCCAAGCAGGCGCTGATCATCGAGCAGCATTACGGCCGCCCGATGGACGTCGAATGGGCGAAGGACGGCAACACCGGCAAGCTCTACATCGTGCAGGCTCGCCCGGAGACGGTGAAGTCGCGCGCGCACGCCACGCAGCTCGAGCGCTTCCATCTCAATGAGAAGGGCAAGGTGCTAGCCGAAGGCCGCGCCATCGGCCAGAAGATCGGCTCGGGCAAGGCGCGCGTCATCCGCTCGCTGGCCGACATGAACAAGGTGCAGGCCGGCGACGTGCTGATCGCCGACATGACCGATCCCGATTGGGAACCGGTGATGAAGCGTGCCGCCGCCATCGTGACCAATCGCGGCGGCCGCACTTGCCACGCCGCCATCATCGCCCGTGAGCTGGGCGTGCCGGCCGTGGTCGGCACGGGCAACGCGCTGGACAAGATCCCGGACGGCGCGGAGGTCACCGTGTCCTGCGCCGAGGGCGATACCGGCATGATCTACGAGGGTCTGCTGAAGTTCGACCGCGTCACCGCCGACCTCGGCGACATGCCCGAAGCCCCGCTCAAGATCATGATGAACGTGGCCAACCCGGAGCGCGCCTTCGACTTCGGCATGCTGCCGAATGCCGGCATCGGCCTGGCCCGCCTGGAAATGATCATCGCCAGCCACATCGGCGTGCATCCGAAGGCGCTGCTGGAATACGCCAAGCAGGACGCCGAAACCAAGAAGAAGATCGACGAGCGCATGGCCGGCTATGCCGACCCGGTGTCGTTCTACGTCGATCGCCTCGCCGAAGGCATCGCCACCATCGCCGCCTCGGTGTACCCGAAGCCGGTGATCGTGCGCCTGTCCGACTTCAAGTCGAACGAGTACGCCGGCCTCATCGGCGGTTCGCGCTACGAGCCGCATGAAGAGAACCCGATGATCGGCTACCGCGGCGCCAGCCGTTACGTCGACCCGGGCTTCGCTGAGTCGTTCTCGCTGGAGTGCAAGGCCGTCAAGCGCGTGCGCGAAGTGATGGGCCTGGACAACGTGTGGGTGATGATTCCGTTCGTGCGCACGCTGGGCGAAGGCCGCAAGGTCATCGAAGTGCTGGGCAAGAACGGCCTCAAGCAGGGCGAGCACGGCCTGAAGGTGATCATGATGTGCGAAGTACCGTCCAACGCCCTTCTTGCGGACGAGTTCCTGGAGATCTTCGATGGGTTCTCCATCGGCTCCAACGACCTGACCCAGCTCACCCTGGGCCTGGACCGTGACTCGAGCATCGTGGCCAACCTGTTCGACGAGCGCGACCCGGCCGTGAAGAAGCTGCTCGCACTCGCCATCAAGACGGCGCGCGAGAAGGGCAAGTACGTCGGCATCTGCGGCCAGGGCCCGTCCGACCACCCGGACCTCGCCGAGTGGCTGATGGATCAGGGTATCGAGTCGGTATCGCTCAACCCGGACACCGTCGTCGACACCTGGCTGCGCCTGGCCAAGCGCAAGGCTAAGGCTGCCTAAGTCGATCGAGAAGCAGTAAATGCGAGGGGCGGTGGCGACACCGCCCCTTCTCTTTGCCGGTCGTCAGGGAGAGCAAGGTCGACCACCGGTATCGAAGATGCTGTCGTCGGAAAGAATCTGACCGTGCCGCACCGTCAGAAACGTCGAGATGGGCAGGCGCAGTGGCAAGACGCCCGCATCGCTTCGCGCCATGAAACGCACGGCCACACGGTCATCCTGCACGACCATTTGCTCCACCTCGTCGCGGATGTCCGGGAACGCTGCAAACAGCTCGCGATACGTCCGGACCACTTCCGCCCTTCCTGTCCGCGTTTTGCAGAAATCCGACGAGGCGAGCCGTGCATCGCTCGCATAGAGCCGCGCCATGGCCGTCGCATCGTGGCGGTTGAAAGCATCGAACATCGCCTGCACCACCGACGGCGGCGTGGGCTCCGCATCCATCGAAGTCACCATGACGGCAGCCAGCAGCAGGGCACTCACAGGACTCATGATGACCTCGGGGGCCTATGACCAAGGCGCCCAGTCTCCTGCTCCCCGCCCTCGCTCGCGTGTCTCCGCTTGCTCTTTTTGGCAGTACGGAAACTTTCGCGTCACCAGCACGGTCCATCGAAAAACGGACCACGGGAGAACGGCATGCGACGACTGACAAGGCTGTTGGCAGACAACAAGGGCTTCCTGACCTTCATGCTCTGCATGTTCATGTTCCGCAGCGCCGTCGCGGACTGGAACGTCGTACCCACCGGCTCCATGCAGCCCACCATCGAGATCGGCGACCGCATCCTGGTCGACAAGGCCGCCTACGACATCCGCCTGCCCTTCACCCACGTCTCCCTGATGCACCGCGCCGACCCCCAGCGTGGCGACATCGTGGTGCTCGACTCGAGCGCCGCTGGCGAGCGCCTGGTCAAGCGGGTCATCGGCGTTCCGGGCGACCAGGTCGCACTGATCCAGAACCGCCTGTACGTGAATGGCAAGGCCGCCGACTACCGCCCCATCCAGGTCAGCCGCATCCGCGACGACCGCGAAGATCCCGCCCTGTACGCCGTCGAAGACACCGGCGGCATGCACCACGCCGTGCGCTGGTCCCTCGCCGCCCAGGGCCACACCCGCGACTTCGGCCCCGTCAGCGTACCCGCCGGCCACTACCTGCTGCTGGGCGACAATCGCGACAACAGCGCGGACTCCCGCTACTTCGGCTTTTTCCCCAGAAACGAGATCACCGGCCGCGCCACCCGCGTCGCCATGTCACTGGACCCCGACAACCACTACCTGCCCCGCAAAGACCGCTGGGGAGCTGCCTTGCGCTAGCCGGGAAGGCCGGGCAAGAAAAATCACCCTGACCCATTGCCAGCCTCCCCTTCAGCACATAGAATTACCGGCTCGCGTGGACCACACGCACCATCTTGGAGAGGTGGCAGAGTGGTCGAATGTACCTGACTCGAAATCAGGCGTACGTGTAAGCGTACCGTGGGTTCGAATCCCACCCTCTCCGCCAGAAAAACAAACCGTCCCGTCGGTGGGTCGTTTGTTTTTTCTGGCGGAGAGGGTGGGTGAGAACCCACGCGGGTTCGACAAAATTGCCTGGAGCAATTTTGGACAGCCGCAGGCTGGCCCCGCAGCGCGCAAGCGCGAAGGGGTCGGGTCCATGGATGGACCCGACAATCCCACCCGGCAACGCAAGGGCGGCTCTTGCTTTACTCACGGCACCTACCGGAACAAAGCCGCGCCGACCTGGAAAAGTCACCGGCATGTACCAGATCCTTCTTTACGCATTCATCCCTCATCCGTCATGCTCGCATCGCATCGCCACACCAGGCACCCCATGATCGAGTTTGGACACGGAACCCACGTCGGCTTGCGCCGCACGCGCAATGAAGACACCTACTACGCCGATGCGTCGCTTGGCCTGTTTCTCGTGGCCGACGGCATGGGCGGCCACCAGCATGGCGAAGTGGCGTCCGCCCTGGTCCGCGACGCCGTCGCCGACCTGGTCACGCGTGGCCACAGCCTCGTGGAAGCCGTGCGCGCGGCAGACGAACGCCTGATCCAGCACAGCCGCGGCTTCCGGGACGCCCGCCCCATGGGCACGACCATCGCCGCCCTTCGCCTGCACGCGGACAGTTACGAAGTGGTATGGGTGGGCGACAGTCGCGTCTACCTGTGGCAGAAGACGCTGCGCCAGGTCAGCCACGATCATTCGCTCGTGCAGGAACTGGTGGAGGCCGGCACCCTGGACGCCGCCCAGGCGGCACGCCACCCGCACCGGAATGTCATCACGCAGGCCCTGGGCATCACGGCCGCAGAGCAGCTGCACATCGGCATGGCGCGCGGGAAGCTGGAGCACGGCACGTGCTTCCTGCTGTGCACTGACGGGCTCACCGAGGAAGTCGGCGACGCGGTTATCGGGGAGATCGTGTCGCGGCAGGATCTTTCCGCCCAGGAAAGCGTGGAGCACTTGCTGCTGGCCGCGCTCGATGGCGGCGGCAGCGACAACGTCACGGCCATCCTTGCCCGCATCAACTGACGCGGGCAAGCAACCTCAGTTCACCGCAGGCGCCGCCTCGCGCCGCCACACAGACGTCCCTCCGGCACTCTTGTCCAGCGAGTCGAGCCGCTTTTCATGCGCCACGGCTTCGTCGGCATTCGCGCGCAGCACGCGCGGGCGACGATCGAGCAGGACCGGTGTCAGCGCGACGGCAGCGCCCTGCTCCTGCGCACCCTCGAAACCAAGGTCGAGCACGACCTGGCCCGACGTCATGGCGATATAGACATCCGCCAGCAACTGGGCGTCGATCAGGCCGCCATGGAGATCACGCGCGGAGTTGTCGACCCCGAGGCGCTTACAGAGCGCATCCAGGCTGTTGCGCTGGCCGGGATAGCGCTCGCGCGCCATCGCCAGCGTATCGAGCACGCTGCAGCGATCCTCCAGCCGGCCGAACGATTCACCCAGGCGGGCGAGCTCGCCGTTGATGAAGCCCACGTCGAACGTCGCGTTGTGGATGATCACTTCCGCGCCATCGACAAAGGCGAGGAATTCTTCCACCACGTCCGCGAAACGCGGCTTGTCGAGCAGGAACTCATCCTCAATGCCCGTGACCTGCCGCGCGCCTTCGTCGATGGCGCGATCGGGATTGAGGTAGGTCTGGTAATAACGCCCGGTGGGACGACGCTCGATCATCTCCACGCACGCGATTTCGATCAGCCGGTGGCCCTGCCGGACTTCGAGACCGGTGGTCTCGGTATCAAGCACAATCTGCCTCATGGCTTGCTCCTGAATTGCTCTGCCTGTTCACGCGCGGCGACGTCCACGCGCTCGTTCTCCACGTGGCCGTTATGGCCGCGCACCCAATGCCAACGCACCTGATGCGCCTGCGTCGCGTTGGACAAACGCTCCCACAGATCCTGGTTCTTCACCGGTTTCTTGTCGGCGGTCTTCCAGCCATTGGCGCGCCACTTGGGCACCCATTGCTCGATGCCCTGCATGACGTACTTCGAATCGGTGGTCAACGCCACCTTGCAGGGACGCGTCAGCGCTTCGAGTGCCGCAATGGCCGCCATCAGCTCCATCCGATTATTGGTGGTGGCTGGCTCACCACCTGAGAGCATGCGTTCCGTGCCTTTCGCGCGCAGCAGCGCTGCCCAGCCGCCAGGCCCGGGATTGCCCAGGCACGCGCCATCGGTAAAAGCTTCCACTTCAGTCATTGTCACCATCAATACGTGAGAAATCAGGATGCCGCGTTGCGTCGGGCACCCGGTGCCAGGCCTACGTTGACCGTCGCCGGCAAGGCCTTGGGTTTCAGTCGAATGGGAGCAGCCATGCGGCGACGCTTGCGCGCGATAAGCAGATAGCCGCCGCCAAGAGCGTGCGTTGTGTCGATGCCGGCGTGGCGACTCGGCCACAAGCGCCCCACGCGCTCGACGCGCTCGATGTCCAGCTCCCGCCGGCGCACCCAGCGCTCCAGCAGCAAGGGCGAATGCATGGTGGGCGCGTTCCCGCGCGTGCGCCACATCATCCACGGCAACCATGCGCTCAACGGGTGGAGCCCGGTCAGCGCAAGCACGCCGCCCGGCGCCAGCACCCTCGAGGCTTCCTCCAGCATCTGCTGCGGCGTGCCAGAGACCTCAAGGGCATGGCGCAGCAGCACCAGGTCGAAGGCGTCGTCGATAAAGGGGAGCGACTCGTCCGTGCGCGCCTTCACGTCCCCGCCGTAGCGCTGGCCGGCCATGCTCAGGCACGTCCAGTTACCCAGCAAAGGCAGCACCGGGGGCATGTCATCCGCTGCCGCGCTGACCAGCAGCGCATGGGGGCCACTGCAGCGCTGCAGCCCGGGCGCCAGGGCCACCGTCTCCTCGGCCAGCAGGTTGCGCAGAGGGGCGCTGCTATAGATGTCTTGGTCACGCTGAGACATGGAGGACCGACCCGTCGTCACAATGCCCACAGTGTAACGGGAGCCCGCGGACAACGTGCTCGGATCGACAGTGAAAGGTGCGGCCGACGCCTCAAGTCTGAACACCCCTACAGGAGTTTAACGTCTCACTAACGAGCGAGGCATGACGGGGCCGTATAGTCCCTCCCTTCGCGCAAGCCAGGGAGGGGCCTGCGTCAGTCGATACGAGACCCTGGAGGACGACTCCTTGCACGTCGTACCGTTACCGGCGCTTGCCGATAATTACATCTGGTTGCTCCATGACGATGACGGCAACGCCATCGTGGTCGACCCGGGCGACGCCCAACCGGTCGAGGCAGCGCTCGCGCAGCGTCACCTGCAGCTGCGCGCCATCCTATTGACGCATCATCACCACGACCATATCGGCGGCGTGGACGCCCTGCTGTCGCGCCACCGCGTACCGGTATATGCACCGCACGACGAACGCATTGCCACGGCGACGCAGCGCGTGGGCGATGGCGACATCGTGCAGCTTGTCACCCCTGCCGCCCGCTTCGAAGTCATGGCCGTGCCAGGCCACACGACAACGCATATCGCCTATACCGGCGAAGGCATCCTGTTGTGCGGCGACACGCTTTTCAGCATGGGCTGCGGCCGCCTGTTCGAAGGCACACCGGAACAGATGCTGACCTCCCTCGACCGGCTTGCGTCGCTGCCCAGCCACACGCTGGTTTGCTGCGCGCACGAATACACCGCGGCCAATGGACGCTTTGCGCGAACCATCGAGCCGGACAATGCCCCGCTCGCCGCTCGCCAGCAGGAAGTCGCCAACCTGCGCGCACGCAACCAGCCCAGCCTACCGGTTGCGCTTTCCGTCGAGCAGGCCACCAACCCGTTCCTGCGCACCGACAGCGATGCAGTCATCGCGTGGGGTCGGCAGCAAGGCGTCGACGGCGACCGCGTGGCGCGTTTCGCCGCGTTGCGGGCCAACAAGGACGTATTCACCGGATGAAGACCGCCCGACGCTTACGCCCCCTGCCGCTTGCGACGTCGATCTTCCTGGCGGCGTGCGCATCTGGCCCCGCGCAGAAACCCGTGCAGGCACCCATGACCACGTCGGTGCCGCAGAAGACGGTGTCCTTGCATCCCGGCTTGCGCACAGACCCGACATCCATCGCGGCAAACGCAGCCGACGAAGGCAATGTCTGGCAGAACCTTCGCAACAGCTTCGCCATGGCCGATTGCGATGCCGACCCGAATATCGCGGCGTGGGCGCGGCGCTATACGAGCAACCCGGAACGCTTCGAAAACCAGATCGCGGCCGCCGCGCCACGGCTGGCCTACGTGCAACAGGTCGCCGCCCGCCACAACGTGGCCGGCGAATTCGCCCTGATTCCCTGGGTCGAAAGCCAGTACCGCCCGGTCCCGGGTGGCAAGGGCATGCCTGCCGGCATGTGGCAGATCATGCCGCAGACCGCCAACGCCCTTGGCATTCGCGTCGACAAGAATTTCGATGGCCGCCTGGACGTTCCTGCGGCCACCGACGCCATCATGGCGCTGCTCAGCCGCTACCACGATGACCTGGGTGACTGGCGCCTGGTGGACTACGCCTTCAATGCAGGCGAGTTCGGCATCAAGCGCGTGGTCAGCCAGCATGGCGAGCCACCCGCTGAGCCGGTGATCCCGAAGATGCCGGTGAAGCCGGTAACACGCGAACACCTGGTCAAGCTGCTGGCTATCGCGTGTGTCATTCGCGAGCCCGACCGGTTCAACGTGAGCCTGCCGACGCTTCCATCGGAACAGCGCCTGGTCGCGGTAAGCGTCGACAACTCCATGCCGATCACCCGCGCCGCCAGCCATGCCGGCATGTCCACCGACGAACTCAAGGATATCAACGCCGCATTCCGGAACGGCGTGGTGGACACCAACGCATCGCCTTACCTGCTGCTTCCCCGCAGCAAGGTCCAGCAGTTCCGCAACTCGCTGCTGGCTGAAGGCAACAGCGGCAGCGCGCAAACCGTACCGGGCACGGCCACGCTTCCGCCGCTTGGGGCCGCCCTGAGCGCCGCCGACAACGAAGACGACAACGGCAGCGCGCCGGCCATGTCAGGCAACACCACCAGGCGCACCCACACGGTGAAGTCCGGTGAAAGCCTGTGGTCCATCGCCCGCCAGTATTCGCTCGACATCAAGCAACTGGAGCAGTGGAATCACCTCAAAGGTCCGGGCGTCAAACCGGGTCAGGTGCTCCGGGTGAACGCTCCGGGCTGAACGCACGGCACCGTATCGACGAACAAAAAAGGGCGGCCCATGGCCGCCCTTTTCCGTGGATCACCTGCCGCCGCGGTTACATGCGGTCCGCGGCAATCTTGATTTCCGTCTTGGACTTCAGCGAATCGATGAAACCCTGGGTCGCCAGGATGCCATAGGCCTGCGACATCTGATCACGCAGCGTGTTGCGCTGCTCAGCCGAAATCTTGCTCAGGTCGCCTTCCTGCACCTTGTCCACGCCGACCAGGGCATAGTTGCCGTCCTGCAGGGCGACACGCGCAAACTCTGCCTTGCCCGCCGCCGGATGCGGCAGCAGGAACGCCTGTTCAAGCACCTCCGGCGCCACGCCCTGCTGCATGCGTACCGCAGCCGGCACCGTCTGCAGCGAAGCACCCGCCGAGGCGGCCACCGCCTGCATGTCCTCGCCCTTCTGCAGGCGGGCCACTAGCGCGTCGGCGCGCTTCTGTTCCTCGGTCGCGGCACGCTCGTCGAGAATCTTCTGGCGCACCTTGTCCTTCACCTCAGCCAGCGGACGTGCTGCGGCGGCCACGTGCTTGTCCACACGCACCACCACGGCGTGATCCGCACCCAGGTCGATCAGGCCGGAGTTGTTGCCCTGCAGGAGCACATCATCCGAGAAGGCGGCCTGCACCAGCTTGGGATTGGCGGCAAGACCATCGCCGCCCTTGCGGGAGAACAGCTCGGTCGTCTTGACCGGCAGGCTCAGCGCCTGCGCAGCAGGGTCGAGCGACGACGGGTTCTGGTAGGTCTGGTCCGTCAACTTGCCGGCCAGGTCGTTGTACTGGCGATCGCGCTCGGTGGACAGGTAGTCCTTGGCGATCTGGTCGCGCACTTGGGCGAACGGCTTCGCATCGCCGCTGCGCACGTCGCGCAGCCACAGCACGTGATAACCCTCGTCGGACAGCACGGGCTTGGAAACCTGGCCCTTCTGCAGTGCGAACAGGGCGGAATCGAACGCCGCGTTGGTCACGCCCTTCTCCAGCCAGCCCAGGTCACCGCCCGAACGCTTGGAGCCCAGGTCGTCCGAATCCTGCTCGGCGAGCTTCGCGAAATTCTCGGGCGTGGCCTCGGCGGCGATCTTCTCGGCCTTGGCAAGCGCCGCCTTCTGCTGATCCGGCGTCGCGTTCTTCGGCACGTTGACCAGGATATGCGACACCAGTCGCTGCTCCGGCTGCACGAAACGCTGCTTCTGTTCTTCGTAGCGCTTCTTCAGGTCGTCTTCGCTCGGCTGCGAATCAACCTTCAGGTCGGCACCGTTGACTTCGATGTACTTGAGCGACACCTGCTCCGGGTTCATGAAGTCAGCCTGATGCTCCTTGTAATAGGCATCGAGCTGGGCGTCGGTGACTTCGGTGTCGGTCACGGCCGGACGCGGCACGCTGAACCAGCGGACGTCGCGGCGCTGGTACAGCAGGCCGAGGTAACGATCCATGTCCGCGTCGGTAATGATCGTGCTGGCAATGATCGCGCGCGGCAGCAGGCCGGGCTCAAGCGATGCGCGCTGGCTGCTCTCGAACATCGCCGGCGTCATGTTCTGTGCCGCCAGGATGGCGCGGTACGTCGCCGAATCGAACTGGCCGTTGACCTGGAAGGCCTGCTGGTTGGCGATGCGGTCGCGCAGCTCCGCGCTGGAGACCTTCATGCCCAGCGTGTCATTCGCCTGGCGCAGCAGCTGCTCGTTGATCAGCTGGTCGAGGATCTGCCGCTTGGTTTCCGGCTTCTCGAACGAGGTCGCATCGAACTGGTCGCCCATGCGCGCCATGGCGTCGCGGCGGGCCTCGTTCATGCGGTCCTGGAAGTCGCGCTGGCTGATCTCATGCTTGCCGACCATCGCCACGTACGTTTCGGTATGCGACGCAAAGTACGACTCGATGCCGAAGAACGAGATAGCGAAGACGCAAATGCCCAGAATGACGATGGAAGGCCATCCGTGAAGCTTGGTACGCAATGCCTGCAGCATGGAGATGTTCCCGGCTCTCGTTGTTCAGCGCACCAAGTGCGCGGCGCTTAAAAGGCAAGGGCGCCACACGGGCGCCCTTGCGAACTGTGGCGGAGCGGACGGGACTCGAACCCGCGACCTCCGGCGTGACAGGCCAGCATTCTAACCGACTGAACTACCGCTCCACATATTACTGGTGGGTGCTGTAGGGATCGAACCTACGACCCTCGCCTTGTAAGGGCGACGCTCTACCGCTGAGCTAAGCACCCGAAACTAAGCAAGTAGCCGCTTAGTTTAGGGCATCCTTCAGGGTCTTGCCAGCCTTGAATGCCGGGACCTTGGAGGCCTTGATCTTGATCGTCTCGTTGGTGCGCGGGTTGCGGCCGGTGCGCGCGGCGCGCTTGCGCACGGTGAAGGTGCCAAAGCCGACCACCGACACGTCGTCACCCTTCTTCAGCGCCTTCTGCACGGTCTCGAAGAACGCTTCGAGAGCACGGCCGGCGTCAGCCTTGGTGAGTTCGGCCTTCTCGGCAATGGCATTGATCAGATCGGTTTTATTCATTGAGACACTCCCTTAAACGGTTATGCAGCCCGCGTGGTCATTCTGGGACCAGGCGACGTCACCTCATGACTGGGCACCGGGACATCACCAAGCAACTCCGCATCACTGCGCACCTTGCTTGGCGTCAGGCTGCGGTGCCGCCTTTATACCAGTGCCCCCCAGGGTCCGCAATGACAAGCAATACCAAGGGTTCGCGCGGTTCAGCATGCCTCGTAAACGCTTGCAAAGTATGTGCTGAAACGTTATGCGGCCGCGACACTTTCTCGTGATCCAGACACGAAAACGGGCGGTTGCCCGCCCGTCTCCGGTGACGCGTGTCACACGTCAGTGAGGCCGCGTGTAGGACTCCTGATCCTGCGACTCCTCGATGGGTGCCTCCACCTTCGGCTTGTCGCCGTCGGCGGCCTGACGCGGATGCAGCGGGCTCTCCAGCGCGATATCCAGCACCTCGTCAATCCAGCGCACCGGATGGATGTCCAGCGAAGACGTGATGTTGTCTGGAATATCCGCCAGATCCTTCTTGTTTTCGTCCGGAATAATCACGGTGGTGATGCCGCCGCGATGCGCCGCCAGCAGCTTCTCCTTGAGACCACCGATCGGCAGCACGCGGCCGCGCAGGGTGATCTCACCCGTCATGGCCACCTCGGAGCGCACCGGCACCTTGGTCAGGGCGGACACCAGCGCCGTGCACATGGCGATGCCTGCGCTCGGACCATCCTTCGGCGTCGCGCCCTCGGGCACGTGGATGTGGATGTCGTACTTCTCGTGGAAATCCGCCTCGATGCCGAGGCGATCGGCACGCGCACGCACCACCGACAACGCCGCCTGGATCGACTCCTTCATGACGTCGCCGAGCTGCCCGGTATGCACCAGACGCCCCTTGCCCGGCACCACCGAGGCTTCGATGCTGAGCAGGTCGCCGCCCACCTGGGTCCAGGCCAGGCCAGTGACCAGGCCAACTTCGTTCTGCAGCTCCTTGCGGCCGAAGTCGAAGCGACGCACACCCAGGTAGTGCTCCAGGTTCTCCGAGTTGACCACCACGCGACCCGGCGCCTTCGTCTTCGATTTGGCCGTCTTTACGGCTGCCGAAGCCTTCTTGGACTCGTTCTTGGCGGACGCCTTCCGGACCTGGCCAAGCGTCAGCTCCTTCACCACCTTGCGGCAGATCTTGGACACTTCACGCTCGAGGTTGCGCACGCCCGATTCGCGCGTGTAGTAACGCACGATGTCGCGGATAGCCTCCTCGTCGACACTGAGCTCCTCGGGCTTCAGGCCATTGGCCTTCAGCTGCTTGGGCAACAGGTACTTCAGGGCGATGCCCAGCTTCTCATCCTCGGTGTAACCCGGGATGCGGATGACTTCCATGCGATCCAGCAGCGGACCGGGGATGTTGAGCGAGTTGGCGGTGGCGATCCACATCACCTCGGACAGGTCGAGATCGACCTCCAAGTAATGGTCGTTGAAGGCGTGGTTCTGCTCGGGGTCGAGCACTTCCAGCAGCGCCGACGACGGGTCGCCGCGGAAATCCATCGACATCTTGTCGATCTCGTCCAGCACGAACAGCGGATTCTTCGAGCCCACCTTGTTCAAATTCTGCACGATGCGGCCCGGCATAGAGCCGATGTACGTGCGGCGGTGGCCACGAATTTCCGCCTCGTCACGCACGCCACCCAGGCTCATGCGGACGAACTTGCGGTTGGTAGCCTTGGCGATCGACTGGCCGAGCGAGGTCTTGCCCACGCCCGGCGGGCCAACCAGGCACAGGATGGGGCCACGCATGGTGTTCACGCGCTGCTGCACCGCGAGGTACTCAAGGATGCGCTCCTTGACCTTTTCAAGACCAAAGTGGTCCGCATCGAGCACGTCCTGGGCGAGCTGGAGATCCTTGCGGACCTTGCTCTTCTTTTTCCAGGGCACGCCCACCAGCCAGTCGAGGTAGTTGCGCACCACGGTGGCCTCGGCCGACATCGGCGACATCTGGCGCAGCTTGCCGAACTCCTGGCGCGCCTTGGCCAGCACCGGCTTGGGCATGCCGGCGTTCTCGATCTTCTTCTGCAGATCTTCGATTTCGTTAGGGCCATCCTCGCCCTCGCCGAGCTCCTTCTGGATGGCCTTCATCTGCTCGTTGAGGTAGTACTCGCGCTGGCTCTTTTCCATCTGCGACTTCACGCGGCCGCGGATGCGCTTTTCCACCTGCTGCAGATCCATTTCGCCGTCGACCAGGCCGATCAGCAACTCAAGTCGCTGGCCGACATCAGCCGTTTCCAGCACTTTCTGCTTGTCGGCCATGCGCACCGACAGATGCGCCGCGATGGAGTCCGCGACGCGCGACGGGTCATCGATGCCGGACAGGGTCGCCAACACTTCAGGCGGAAGCTTGCGGCTCTGCTTGACCAGCTGCTCGAACAGCGAGATCAGCGTGCGCGACACCACGTCGAGCTCGCGCTCCTTCGTGCTGTACACCGGCTCGACCACGCGCGAGGTGGCCGTCAACATGCCACCGTCTTCGTTGTAGTCCTCGATCTGCACGCGCGACTGGCCCTCGACCAGCACCTTCACGGTGCCATCGGGCAGCTTCAGCAGCTGGAGCACGCCAGCCAACGTGCCGATCTCATGGAGGTCGCTGATCTTCGGGTCGTCGATATCCGGGCTCTTCTGCGCGACCAGCAGGATCTGGCGCTCACCCTCCATCGCGCGCTCGAGCGCGCGCATGGACTTGTCGCGCCCGACGAACAGCGGAATGACCATGTGGGGATACACCACCACGTCACGCAACGGCAACACTGGCAGAGCGTCCAGCGTGGCTCCGGTGGCCTGGGGATTGGGGGCGGTCTTTGCCATCGAAGAGAATCTCTCGTGATGAAATCGTCTTTGCACCGACACTGCGCCGGGTGCATCTGTACGTCAAGTGGTGGCTTGCGGCCGCTCACACAAGTGCATGAGCCGCCGCGCAAACAAAATGGCCCCGGCATTTCTGCCGGGGCCACCCAAGTCACTTGCGCGCTTGAATTGCTCAGGCGGCGTCGCCGCCCTCGCCTGCCGCGCGCGGCTGCTTGAGATTGCCGCGGTAGATCAGGTACGGCTCGGCCTGGCCCTCGATGACGGCATCGTCCACCACGACCTTGCTGACGTGCTCCAGTGACGGCAGTTCGTACATGGTGTCCAGCAGCACCTGCTCCAGGATGGTGCGCAGGCCGCGGGCACCGGTCTTGCGCT
Organism: Dyella japonica A8; assembly: GCF_000725385.1. Taxonomy (NCBI): domain Bacteria; kingdom Pseudomonadati; phylum Pseudomonadota; class Gammaproteobacteria; order Lysobacterales; family Rhodanobacteraceae; genus Dyella; species Dyella japonica. The sequence continues at coordinate 3,403,460 of NZ_CP008884.1, forward strand.
TGAGCGCCTTGCGGGCGATCGCCTGCAGCGCCTCGGGGCGGAACTCCAGTTCCACGCCTTCCATCTCGAACAGTTTCTTGAACTGCTTGGTGACGGCGTTCTTGGGCTCAGTGAGGATCTTCACCAGCGCCGGCTCGTCCAGCTCATCGAGCGTGGCGACCACCGGCAGACGACCGACGAACTCCGGGATCAGGCCGTAACGCACCAGATCCGAGGGCTCGACGTCCGCCAGCAGCTTGCCCAGGTTTTCCTTGCGCTCCTTGCTGCGGACCTCGGCGGAGAAGCCGATGCCCACGGTCTCGGAACGCTGCTGGATCACCTTTTCGAGGCCGGCGAACGCGCCGCCGCAGATGAACAGGATGTTCTTGGTGTCCACCTGCAGGAATTCCTGCTGCGGATGCTTGCGACCGCCCTGCGGCGGCACCGAGGCCAGCGTGCCCTCGATAAGCTTGAGCAGCGCCTGCTGCACGCCTTCGCCGGACACGTCACGGGTGATCGACGGGTTCTCGCTCTTGCGCGAGATCTTGTCGATTTCGTCGATGTAGACGATGCCCGACTGCGCCTTGTCGACGTCGTAGTCGCACTTCTGCAGCAGCTTCTGGATGATGTTTTCCACGTCTTCGCCCACGTAACCGGCTTCGGTCAGCGTGGTGGCGTCGGCGATGGTGAACGGCACGTTCAGCAGGCGCGCCAGCGTTTCGGCCAGCAGCGTCTTGCCCGAACCAGTGGGGCCGATCAGGAGGATATTGGACTTGCCGAGCTCGACGTCGTCGCTCTTCTGACGCGACTCCATGCGCTTGTAGTGGTTGTACACCGCCACCGCGAGCGCCTTCTTGGCACGGGTCTGGCCGACCACGTACTGGTCGAGCGTCTCCATGATCTCGCGCGGCTTGGGCAGCTGGTTGCGCCCGGAGGCGGCCTTTTCCTCAAGCTCCTCGCGGATGATGTCGTTGCACAGCTCTACGCATTCGTCGCAAATGAACACGGACGGACCCGCGATCAGCTTGCGCACTTCATGCTGGCTCTTGCCGCAGAAGGAGCAGTAGAGAATCTTGCCGCTGTCGTTGGAACGGCCCTGCCGATCGTCGCTCATGCCTGGATCCTGCTAGTAAATCGATTACGGTTTGAGAATAGCACAGCGTTCCGCGTCTGAAGCCAGACGCGGAACCACTTGCAAACCCGGTACCAAATACCTGAAATCAGGCCGATTTCACCGTATCGACCGCGCGGCGGTCGAGGACCTGGTCGATCAGGCCGTATTCCTTGGCCGCCTCGGCGCTCATGAAGCGGTCGCGCTCCATGTCCCGCTCGATCTTGTCCAGGGGCTGGCCGGTATGCTGAACGTAGATGTCGTTCAGGCGGCGGCGCAGGTACAGGATTTCCTGGGCCTGGATCTCGATGTCGGTCGCCTGGCCGCGAGCGCCGCCCGACGGCTGGTGGATCATCACGCGGGAGTTGGGCAGCGAGTAGCGCTTGCCCTTGGCGCCAGCCATCAGCAGCAGCGAGGCCGCACTGCAGGCCTGGCCGATGCACATGGTGCTGACGTCCGGCTTGATGAACTGCATGGTGTCGTAAATCGCCAGCCCGGCGGTAACCGCACCGCCCGGGCTGTTGATGTACAGATGGATGTCCTTGTCCGGGTTTTCGGACTCGAGGAACAGCATCTGCGCGACCAGCAGGTTGGCCACCTGATCGTTCACCTCGCCCACGAGGAAGATCACGCGCTCCTTCAGAAGGCGCGAGTAAATGTCGTACGAGCGTTCGCCGCGAGCGGTCTGCTCAACGACGATCGGTACCAGGTTGAGGTTCTGGATCGGGTCCATAGCCATGCGTGTCGCTCTCCGGTTGATTGGCCTGAAGGATGCCTCAGGCGCTGACCGGGCGCATCACCTCGTCGAAGCCCAGGTTCTGCACGGTGGTGGCGGCGTGATCTGCCACCCACTCGGCCACCTGGTCTTCCATCACGCGATTCTGCAGCCCGGACATCAATTGGGGGTCGCGGTTGTAAAGTTCAACAACCTTCTCCGGCTCCTCGTAGGTCGAGGCGATGGCGGCCAGCTGCTCGGCCACGCGGCTACGGTCGATGACCAGCGCCTGCTTGCGGGCGATTTCACCCATCAGCAGACCGGCGATGACGCGCTTGCGGGCCACCGGGGCGGCGGCCTCGAGCAACTGCTGCGGCACCTGCTGGCCACGCGGAACGCTGTTCTGGGCCAGGGCATGGGCCTCGGACTGCACCATCACGTTCGGCACGTCCAGGTCCGGATGGGCGTCGGCCAGCTTCTCGGCCACTTCCGACTTCAGGCGTGCCATCAGGGTGGCCTTCAGTTCGCGCTCCAGATTGGCGCGGACTTCCTTGCGGAACTTCTCCAGGTCGCCGTCGGTGATGCCGAACAGCTGGGCGAAGTCGGCGTCGACTTCCGGCAGCTTCGGCTCCTGCACCTTGATGATCTTGAAGTGGCAGTTGGCGGTCTTGCCAGCCAGGCTTTCGTTGCGGAAGTCGGCCGGGAACTCGACGTCGGCGTCGAATTCCTCATCGGCCTTGCGACCGGTCAGCACGTCGTCCAGCGCCTTGAACAGGTTGCCCGAGCCCAGCACGCTGCCGGCGCGCTCCAGGCCTTCTTCCGGGAAGCGGTAGTCGCCGGCCTGTGCCGAGTACTCGAACATCACGAAGTCGCCCTCGGCCGAGGCACGCTCGACCGGGTCGAAGCTGCGGCGCTGCAGGCGCAGGGTTTCGATCATCTTTTCGATGTCGGCGTCGCTCACCTCGGCAACCGGGCGGCTGATTTCCAGCTTGGCGACGTCGATTTCCGGGAATTCCGGCATCACTTCGAAGGTGGCGGTGTAGGCGATTTCGCCGTTTTCCGGGCGGCCGGTGGTATCGATCGACGGGTTGGCGATCGGACGCAGGTTTTCCTGGTTGACGGCTTCGCGCAGCGTGCTGCCGATCAGGTCGGAAAGCACTTCGCCACGCACCTGGTCGCCAAAACGCTGCTGAATCACCGCGGTCGGCACCTTGCCCGGGCGGAAGCCCTTGAGGCGCACCGTGCGACCCATTTCGGCGATGCGGGCGCTCACCTGCGACTCGAAACGCTCCGCGGGGAACTTCACCGTGAGCTTGCGCTCGAGCTTGCCGACGTTTTCAACCGAAACCTGCATGACGTCTCCTGGTGTACCGGTAAGTGCGCCCGTCAAGGGCGCCTGGCGGCCACTGGCCGCCTGCAATAAAGAGAAAAAACCAAGGGATGGTGCGAAAGGAGGGACTCGAACCCTCACGGGGTTACCCGCTGGAACCTAAATCCAGTGCGTCTACCAATTCCGCCACTTTCGCATCAGAACAACCAAGAGGAAGTGTCCGCAAGCATCGGATTTCCAAGGGAATATTCAGGCCAAAACCCAACACACCCCGCCCCGCCAGCTTCCGGGCACTCCGCCCCTAAGTCGATGATTCCCTTACACGAAAGCGGGTCATTTTACGGTTCGCCCGGGGGGCAGCACAAGCGGGGAAACTCTGACCGGGCGCGCCGTCTCGGCATGATTGCGACACCCTGCGTTTCCAGCGCCGCGAGGCCGCCCTACAGCTCGCGCAACACCCTGAAGCCGACCCGGCCGCTGCGCACGCTGGCGTCCGCGCCCTGCCGGTAGGCCGAGCGCACCTGCTCCGGGGAGCTGCCCCACGAGCCGCCACGCACCACGCGGATGCCGCACCCGGGGTTGACCCAGGCGCTGCCGTCGCGCGGCGCACGCAGGTAGCTGTCGTGCCAGCAGTCCTGCACCCACTCCGAGACATTGCCGTCGATGTCGTACAGGCCGAACGGATTGGGCGCGAAGTTCATCACGGGCGCCGGCCCCCAGAACCCGTCCCGGTATCCCTGGAACGCATTGCTCCAACGTCGGCCACTGGGCGATCGGTCTCCGGAACCTGTGAGATTTTCCACCTTGCCACTGGGTGCGCCGTCGCCCCACCAATACCGCGTGGTGGTTCCGCCGCGCAGGGCGTATTCGAATTCCGCCTCGCTGGGCAGGCGATAGGTCTTGCCGGTGCGCTGGCTCAGCCAGTCCACATACGCCTTGGCATCGTTCCAGGACACATTGACCACGGGCAACCGGCTGTCCGCGGTGTGGCCCGCGTAGTCGTCCTGCCAGCTGGCACTGGAGTCGTCGCGCATGGCGCCCGTGCCCTCGTCATACACGCTGGCGCCACCCAATTTGGCCGAGTCAGGCTGGTAGCCGCTGGCACGAACGAACTCACGGAACTGCCCCACGGTGACGGACGTTCGCGACAAGGCGAAGCCCTTGGCGATGGTCACGTCATGCTGTGGTGTCTCGGCATCCTCGCGGCCGGTTTCGTTGTCGGGCGCGCCCATCGGGAAGCTGCCCGTGGGAATGACCACCATGGAGGGCGCCTGTCCCGGCATATCGGCGAAGCGATCGCCGAAGACCTGTCCCGGCTTGTAGCTCGAATAAAGGCGCGCATTGGTAAGGCGCTCGCCGAACTCGCCCAGCCCCGCCAGATCCGGACTGATGGCCTTGGCCTGGTCCGCAAGCTGCTGGGCCAACGTCAGGTTGCCCCCATCCAGCGCGGAACGTGCCTGCGCCAGCAGCCCACTGGCACGCCCTTGCCGCATGCTGTCCACGCGACCATGCACATCGCGCAGTGCCTGCGAATCGGGTGCGATCTGCGCGGCCTCGGCCAGCGCCTGATCGGCCGACTTGAAATCGTTCTGCGCCACCGCGGCCAACGCGCGATCCAGAATGACGCGCTGCACCTGCAGGGTGCCTTGCGCCGCCACGGCATTGTCCGGGTCCAACTGCTGCACCTGGTGGTAGAGCTCCAACGCGTTGTTTCCGGCCGGCTGATCGGCGTTGCCCTGTTGCAACAGCATCGCCGCCTTGGCGAGCAGCGGCCGGACCTGCGCCAGCGTCTTCAGCTTGCCCTGCAATGGCGTCACATCATCGGCGGAATCAGGAATGAGCTTGAGCGTGTCGAGAAGATCCGTGGCCGATTCCGCATCGCCGACCGCCAGGTTCTGGTTGATCTCGGCCACCAGCCGTGCACGAACCTCGAACAGGCCCTGCGCCGCGCGACGACTGTCGGGCTTGTCTTTCAATGCCTGCTCGTAAAGCGCCGCGGCGCTGTTCTGGTCGCCCGCCAGCTGCCCGGCCTTCAGCGCCTTGTCGGCGCGGGTGATCAGCGCCTCGACTTCGGGCGTATCCGCGCTCAGCTGCTCGGGAAGATGGGTGTTCTTCTTGCTCAGGCGTGCCACCACCACGTCCGTCGGGGCAAGCGTGAGAGGCGGCCCTGCATCCACCTCGCTTGGTTCGGGCAGGCGCAGCGACGAGGCCGGGGCGACCGTGTTGGCCGGCCCCAGGTTCATCGCGCGATGCGTGGCCGTCACCGACGGCTCGACATGGAACACGCGCGGAAAGAAGTGGTAGACGAGGGCCAGCCCGAGCACGACGACGCCCACGGCACCGCCGAGGGATCGCTGTCGTCGTACGGTTTCCTTGCTCGGCATGTTGGGCGTCCCTGGGCGGCCTGCTATGGTGCGCAATCTAAACCTTAGGCACAAACCGATGTCAGGACAATGCACGAACGCATGCCCGGCATCGCCAGGAAGACGCATGCTAGAAGAATCCTCCCTCGCGCCCGCCGCCGCCTGGATCCAGCGGCGCGAAGACCTGCAAGCCTGGCTCGCGGAGCTGCCGGACGATGCCGCGCTCGGTTTCGACACCGAATTCATGCGCCGGAACACCTTTTACCCGCAGCTGGCCCTGCTTCAACTGGGCTGGAACGGTCGCTACGCACTGGTCGATCCGGTGGCCTTCGACATCGGGGATGCACTGGCTCCGCTGATCGGCAACGGCAACGCGGTCACCGTCATGCACAGTGCCAGCGAGGATCTGGAAGCCCTTTCGCCCCTCCTGCCACACGGCCCGCGCCAGCTGTTCGACACCCAGATCGCCGCTGCCTTCGTCGGCATGGGACTGGGCATCAGCTATCGCGCACTCGTGGCAGAGCTGGTGGGCGCAGAGCTGGACAAGGGTGAAACGCGCTCGGACTGGCTGCAGCGGCCGCTGACCGATTCGCAGCGTGCGTACGCCACGCTGGACGTGGTCTATCTCAAGCCCGTCCACGAGCAACTGGCCGAACGACTGGCTCAACGCGACCGTGCCGCATGGCATGCGGAGGATTGCGAACGCCTCAAGCAGCGCGCCTGTTATCGCGAAGGCGATCCGCAACCGCAGCGCAGTTTCCGCAGCGCGTCGGACTGGCGCCCCGAACAGCGCGCCCTGCTCCGTCGCGTACTGCTGTGGCGCGACCGGTCGGCACGCACGCTGGATCGCCCGCGCCCCTGGCTGCTCGAGGACGCCACGGTGATGAGCCTGGTCCAGCACCTGCCGCGCTCGGCCAACGAACTCGACGAACGGACGCGCGGCCAGCGCGCGCTGCGCTCACCACAGCGCGTGGAATTGCTGGAGGTGCTGCAACGCGCGATCGATGCCGACGAAGTGGACGCCACCGAGGCCATTCCCGAATCGCCCCAGGGCGATGCGAAGCGCGCCCTGGCCACCATGAAGGATTGCGTGGACAAGCGCGCGACGGAACTGGACCTGCCGGCCGGCCTGCTGTGCCCGCGCAAGGTGCTGGAGGAATACGTGGTCACCGCCGAATGGCCCGACTTCCTCGAAGGCTGGCGCCGCGAGATGCTGTTCGAGCCGCTCAGCCGCCTGCTTCCCTGAGCCGGCGGCAGGGGCTTGGCGAACGCCAAAGTTCACTGGTAATATCGATGGCTCGTGTGGGGCCATAGCTCAGCTGGGAGAGCGCGTCGTTCGCAATGACGAGGTCGGGAGTTCGATCCTCCCTGGCTCCACCAATCAGAATCAAAACGACAGCGCTTTATGCCTCGCGGCGTGAAGCGCTGTTTTGTTTTGCGCGATCTTCGATCGCGTTGCGCACACCTGCGTCGCGCATGCGGCCTTCAGGCGTCCGCCGCAACGCCACCACTCAGTTGACCAGCGGCGGCTCGCCCACGGCCGGGCGACGCACACTCAATGCCGTGCCCGCTGCCGCCACGATGATCGCCACGATGGCCGTCCATTGCAGAAGGCTGAGGTGTTCGCTCAGCAGCACCACGCCCGCCACGGCAGCCACCGCGGGCTCCAGGCTCAGCAACGTGCTGAACGTGCGCGCCGGCAATCGCGTCAACGCCACCATTTCCAGCGAATAAGGCAATGCCGAGCTGAGCAACGCCACGCCCAACGCATAAGGCAACAACGAGGGCGAGAACAATGCGCTCCCTGCGTGCACCACGCCGAATGGAATGGCCAGCAACGCGCCGATCGAGGTACCCCAGGTCACGGCGTCCCCGCCGTGCGCTTCGCCGGCCTGCTTGCCGAACACGATATAGAGCGCCCAGCCAAGACCCGCCGCCAGCGCATACATCACGCCCACCGGATCGAGCGTCTGCACCTCCCCGCGCAAGGGCAGCAGCAAGGCCAGCCCCATGACCACCAGGGCGATCCATGCAAAGTCGATCAGGCGACGCGAACTGAACACCGCCAACGCCAGCGGACCGGTGAATTCCAGAGCCACGGCGATGCCCAGCGGAATCGTGCGCAACGACATGTAGAACACCAGGTTCATCGCCCCCATGGCCAGCCCGTAGGCCCACAGCGCGCGCCATTGGGTACCGTTTGCCAACCTGCGCCACGGCCGGCGCCACAACAGCAGGATCAACGCACTAAGCCCGAGGCGATAGGCGGTCGCGCCCTGCGCGCCCACGGCCGGGAACAGGTGCTTGGCCAGCGAAGCGCCGCATTGATACGAAACCATGCTGATCAGCAACGCGCCGATCGCGAGCGCGATCGGGCCAAGGGTGGAGCGTGGGGACATGGGGAGGGCCGCCGTGGAGCAATACGCGCATGATGCCTGCAGATAATTGCGAAGCCCACCATTTCCATGGACCTGACGTCGCGATTCCTGACAGATATCGTCAGCAGCGATGCACCCGCCGGCCCGCCTCACCGCTCGAAAAAGCTTGCGCATTCGCTGACTGCAAGGAAAACGACAGCGGCATGCCCCTTGATGTCACGCGTGGAGATCACACTTCCGGCACTGCATTCCGGTGAAAACAACCGCCACAGTGATCGTTACTCGCCGTCCCACGGAGATTTGTTTGTCATGACACCGCAGGAACAACAGCTAATCGATGATTTTCTCCAGCGCCTGGTTGCCGCCGGCAGCGTGGCCAAGGACCCGCAGGCCGACGCCCTGATCCGCCAGCGCCTGGCCGCTCAGCCCGACGCGCTCTATCTGCTGGTGCAACGCAGCCTGCTGCAGCAGCAGGCGCTGGACAGCGCCAAGGCGCAGATTGCCCAGCTCCAGTCCCAGCTCGCCTCGCAGCAGGGTGGCGGCAGCTTCCTCGGTGGCCAGCCGCCCTCGCCGGCCTGGGGCGCCACGCCTCCGCCGATGCCGCAGCAGCCGATGCCGCAGCAAGCACCGCCCAGCTGGCGCGACCGCCTGTTCGGCAGCGCCCCTGCCCAGCCGGCACCGACCGCAGCCGCCGCGCCCGGCTTCCTCTCGCAGGCCGCCACCACGGCCGCCGGCGTGGCGGGCGGCATGTTCCTGTTCGATGGCATCGAAAACCTGCTGGGCGGCCACCATGGTGGTGGCGGCTTCTTCGGTGGCGGCGGACAGCCGACGGTGGTGGAGAACATCACCGAGAACAACACCTACTACGACGACAACAACGATCGCCTCACCGATCACCGCGATCGCGACGACTTCGCCTCGAACGACTTCACGTCGACGAATGATTTCGACGACGACAACGGCGGCGGATTCGACGACAACAACTGGGCGTAACGCAGCGCCCCACCCCGCGGAACGCCTCCCTTCGTGGAGGCGTTCCTATACTGGGGCCACGACCGCCAGCGCGCGCAGCTCGGGGTGCCTGGAGCGACCCAGATCGTCGCGCAGCGCCTCAGCGAAATACGCGGGCGCCGCGGCAAGGACGCGACGCAGCAATGCGCAGGCCTCGTCGATGCGCCCCTGCTCGGTCAACACCGACGCCCAACTGCACTGCCCGCGGTAATCACCCTTCTCCGCCGAGCAGCGATACAGCTCGCTGGCGCGCTCCGCATCCGGCTCGGTTTCCCAGCCATGCTCGTAGTACTGCCCAAGGAAATGCATGGCGCGGCCGTGTCCCTGTTCCGCGGCACGCGAGAACCACAGGAACGCCGCGGCCCGGTCCGCTTTGACTCCGCGGCCGTTGGCCAGCACGTGCGCGAAGTTGTACATGCCCCAGTCCGAACCATGTGTCGCCGCCTCGCGGTACCACACGGCCGCCAGTTCATGGTCGATCGCGCCACCCCAGCCGTTTTCGAGACAACGTCCCAGCATGTTCATGGCCATGGCGTCGCCCTGGTGCGCCGCATGCTGGAACCAGTAGCGCGCTTCGGCGCCATTGCGCTCGCAGCCGATGCCCTCCAGGTGCATCTGCCCCAGCGCGAGCTGCGAGGCGCTGTCGCCCGCCAAGGCCTGCACGCGCAACATCCCGAGCGCGCGGGCGGGATCGCTCCTCAGCAGCTGCGGGAAACCATCATTGGGATTGGCGACGCTATGCACTGCCATCATGTCTCGGACCACGCACGCAACAAGTTGTGATAAATGCCGGTCAGGCGCAGCACATCCGCCTGCGGCGCATGCGCCTGCCCGAGGTTCTGGATGGACACATCCAGCTCCAGCAGCAGGCGACGCTGGGCCTCGTCACGGACAAGGCTCTGGATCCAGAAAACCGCCACCACGCGCTCGCCGCGTGTCACGGGTTCCACGCGGTGCGGGCTGCTGGCCGGATAAAGAATCATGTCGCCGGCGGCGAGCCTGACCGTATGCGACCCATAGGTGTCCTCGATGACCATCTCGCCACCGTCGTATTCCTGAGGATCATGCAGGAACAAGGTGGCAGACAGATCCGTACGGACCGGTATGCCCAGGCCATCCGGGCGGTCACGGCGAATCGCGCCCTCCACGCGGGAGCCGGACGCCGGCCCCACGCCATGGCTGCCGAACTGCGGCGGAGAGATGTGGCGCGGCAAGGCACCCGCGAAAAAGGTGGTATTCCGGGTCAGCGCCGCCATGACCAGCGCACCCAGCTCCTTCGCCTCCGGCCCGTCTGCGGGCAACTGCCGGTGACCTCCCGGCAGCGTCGCCTGGCCTGCGCCCCAGTCGGCGGGCGCGAGACCACGCCGGCATCGGGCGAGCTCGTCGGCATTCAGGACGTCGGGGATATGAAGCAGCATCGTATTTCCCTGTAACTACCGGTCGACCGAACCCCTTGCGAAGGCCAGGCCGGGACCAGCGAACGTATCAGAAACTGATATTGGCCGTGAGCATACCCACGCGCCCCGGTGCCACCGACGCGTAGTGCGCCGCATAGGCCTTGTCGAAGTAGTAGCGATTGGTGAGGTTTTGCACATTGAGCTGTAGCGACAAGCGGGCATTCACCGCGTACGACACCATGGCGTCGAAACGCGCGTACGAGGGCACCCATTTGGTGTTGGCCGTATTGCCGAAGACCTTGTCCTGGTAGTACGCGCCACCGCCCACCGTCCACTGCGACGTGATCGCATACGTGGTCCACAGGGTAGCGCTGTTCCTGGGCGTATTCGGGAACGCATTGCCCCGGCTCGTGGCATCACCCGGGCCGGTCTTCACCAGTTCGCTGTCGAGATAGGTGTAGCCGCCGTAGATGCTCCAGCGTTCGGTGACCTGGCCGCTGAAACCAAGCTCGATGCCATCCACGAGCTGCTCGCCCGCATTGATCTGCGGACTGCCGCGACCACCGGTCGCCACGCGGGCATTGGTCTTCTCGCTGCGGAACACGGCGGCGGTGAGTGAGAGTCGCTGATCCAGCACATCCCACTTGGTGCCCAGCTCGATGTTGCGGCTGCTCTCGGGCTTGAGGTCGGCATTGGTCACGGCCAGGCCGTCCGCGCCATCGCCAGCGTCCACGCCCGGCGGGTTGGACGACGTGCCCCACGACAGATAGATGCTGCCGTTGGCTGCCGGCTTGTAGACCACGCCCAGCTGATAGTTCCAGAAGTCCGAATCGTTGCTCAGATGGGTCACCGCACCCGTGGTGGACGTGGTTGCGGTGGAGCGCGTGCTGTAGCTGTCGAAGCGCACGCCGCCATTGACTGACCACTGCGGATCGAAGGTCACCGTGTCGAAGGCCCAGGCCGAGCGCGTATCGGTGACGATGCGCGTGGGGTTCTGGCCGCCGATGATCGCCCCGTTGAACGGATCATGCGGAGTCGGCGCCTGGGCGCTGGTGCACCAGTAGTTGGACGGCGCGCCTATGCCGTACTTGCTGCTGCAGGCGCCGTTGACGATGGAGCCGGTGTTGTGGGTGTCGCTGGCGTTCTTCGCGGGATCCACCAGATAACTGGTGCGGCGGGTCTTTTCGCTGCTCAACTCGATGCCGGCCGCCAGGCTGTGCTTGAGCGAACCCGTCTCGAACTCGCCGGTGAGGTCAGTCTGGTTGGTAAGGCTCGTCGTGCTGCTGTCGCGATTGTTGTTGCGGCGCCAGATGCCACCGTTCACCAGGAAGTTGCCCTGGCTATCATCCGGCTGGGTCCAGATGTAATCGTTGGTGGAGCGCGCGTAAACCGTCGCGTTGCGCAGCAGCCAGCCATCGCCGGCATCATGCTTCAGCAGGATGCTGCCGACGTCATTGCTTTGCTTCTGGAAGTCGCGATCAAGCCAGCCGTAGTACGTGCCGCGTGGCACCGAATACGGTCGGCCGTCGCCATTGAGGCGCGCGTAAGGGCTCGTGGCGGCGAACGGATTGTTGTACGGGATGCCGCTATCCGGCGTGTCGTCGCTCTGCAGGTGGTAATAGCTCAGTGTGACGCTGGTCGGCGCGCGCAGCCCGAACGTCACCGAAGGCGCAATGCCCCAACGCGACATGTCAGGCCCGTTGCGGCCTGGCACGTCGTTGCTGTGACCCATCACGTTCAGTCGGACCGCCGTGTCGGCGCCCACCTGCTGGTTCCAGTCCGCCGTGCCGCGGTAGTAGTTGTCGGTGCCCACGCCAGCCGTGGCACGCACGAAGTTCTCGGCCCTGGGCATCTTGGTCACCAGGTTGACGCTACCGCCGACGCCACCGCGCCCGGTGTAGGCGGAGCTGGGGCCCTTCATCACTTCAACCTGCTCGATATCGAAGATTTCGCGCGATTGCGAGCCGGAACTGCGTACGCCATCGATAAACACCGAGCTCTCCGAGTCGAAGCCGCGGATGATCGGCCGGTCGCCGTTGGGGTTGCCGCCCTCGCCCGCGCCGAAGGTAATGCCGGGCACCTGGCGCAAGACGTCGAGCAGCGACGTGGCGGCCGTCTGCTGGATGATCTGCTGCGGCACCACGGTGACCGAGCGCGGCGTGTCGAGCAGCGGCGCGGTGAACTTGGGCGAGGTGGTATTGACCACGGTGGAGCGCACCCTTACCCCGTCCAGGTTCTGGGCATCCTGCGGGTCCGCCTTGGCGTCGGCAGGCGCCTCGCCGGCCGCCATCGCCGACGTCGACACCAGGGCCAGCCCAAGGGCACTGGCCATCAGGCGCACCGGCGGGTGGACCGAGGAGGAAACAAAAGTCTGGGAGGTCATGCTCGATCCTTCGTGCAGGCGAACACCGGCCGCCCCATATCTGGGCAGTCGTTCACCGTCGGGTTGAGGGGAAGTAGGGGCGCGGAGTCAGGGCTTACGCGCTCCGCATGAACTTACGGTAACAATATTGAGAATGATTCGCAATACCAACCAACGTCCCCCGGCATACCACGCCGACGGTGTTCCGCACGATCAGCTCCATCAAGTTCACCCGACTTGCCGCATCGGCGAACAACGATCTCTGCATTCGCCATTGGCGTACTGGCGCACATTCGCGCATACGCCATCCGGCACGCATCCTCTGGCCTAGCGGAAATCCAGTGCGACCCTGTTAGCCTTGCGCCGCCTGCAGCGGTTTCGCAGATTCGCGCGCGTCTGTGCACGCTTGCATTCATCAGCGGGCATGTAACTTCGCTCGGCATCGATCGATCCATCCGATACCCTGCGGGTCACGCCTCGCCATCAAACAGCGGAAGAACGGCATGCAGAATCTGGAAGACACCAAGCTCGCCATCATTGGACTCGGCTACGTCGGACTGCCGCTGGCAGTGGAGTTCGGCAAGCACTACGACACCATCGGCTTCGACATCAACCAGCGCCGCATCAGCGAACTGACAGACGGTATCGACCACACGCTGGAAGTCACCGGCGAAGAGCTGGCGCAAGCCCACCGCCTGCACTTCAGCTCGCAGTGGTCGGACCTCGCCGACTGCAATGTCTATATCGTCACCGTGCCCACGCCGATCGACTCGGCCAAGCGCCCCGACCTCACGCCGCTGATCCGCGCCAGCGAAACCCTGGCCAAGGTGCTCAAGCGGGGCGACATCGTGGTCTACGAATCGACGGTGTATCCGGGCTGCACGGAAGAAGTGTGCGTGCCGCTGCTGGAAAAGGGTTCGGGGCTCGTGTTCAACCGCGATTTCTTCGCCGGCTACAGCCCCGAGCGCATCAACCCCGGCGACAAGCAGCACCGCGTGACCAGCATCCTCAAGGTCACCTCGGGCTCCACGCCGGAGACAGCCGATTTCGTGGACCGCCTCTACGGCTCCATCATCACCGCCGGCACGCACAAGGCCAGCTCCCTGAAGGTGGCCGAGGCCGCCAAAGTCATCGAGAACACGCAGCGCGACCTGAACATCGCCCTGGTGAACGACCTGTCCATCCTGTTCAACAAGTTGGGCATCGACACGCTGGAAGTGCTGCAGGCAGCGGGCACCAAGTGGAACTTCCTGCCGTTCCGCCCGGGCCTGGTCGGCGGCCACTGCATCAGCGTCGATCCGTACTACCTCACGCACAAGGCGCAGGAAGTCGGCCACCATCCGGATGTGATCCTGGCGGGCCGCCGCACCAACGACAGCATGGGCCCCTATGTGGCCAGCGAAGTGATCCGCCTGATGGTGCGCAAGGGCATCAATCCGGTGCGCGCCCGTGTGCTGGTGCTGGGCCTGGCCTTCAAGGAGAACTGCCCCGACCTGCGCAATACGCGCGTGGTCGACATCGTGCGTGCGCTGCGCGAGTACAACGCGGATGTCGACGTGCACGACCCCTGGGTCAATACCGCCGAAGCCGAGCACGAATACGCGCTCTCGCCCATCGGCGCCCCCGACCAGGGCAACTACGATGCCGTGATCATCGCCGTGGGCCACCGACAGTTCGCGGACCTGGGTGCCGAAGGCATCCGCGCCTTCGGCAAGCCGTCCTCCGTGGTCTACGACGTCAAATACATCCTGCCGCGCGAAGCGGTCGACGGTCGACTCTGAGAGCCTGAGGATTAGCGTCATGAAAGTGCTGGTCACCGGTACGGCAGGCTTCATCGGCTCCCACGTCGCACAGCGCCTGCTCGAGCGCGGCGATGAAGTGGTGGGCCTGGACAACCTCAACGACTACTACGACGTCACCCTGAAGAAGGCGCGCCTGGCGCGCTTCGCGGACAAGCCCGGCTACACCCACATCCACGCGGACCTCGCCGATCGGGCTGCTATGGAGCAGGCCTTCGCCGAACACAAGCCGCAACGCGTGGTCCATCTTGCCGCGCAGGCCGGCGTGCGTTACGCCGCGCAGAATCCGCACGTCTACACCAGCAGCAACGTCACGGGTTTCCTGCACGTGCTGGAAGGCTGCCGCCATCACGGTGTGGAGCATCTGGTCTTCGCCTCCACCAGCTCGGTGTATGGCGCGAACACGGACATGCCCTTCTCCGAACACAAGTCCGCCGAACATCCGCTCACCTTGTACGCGGCCACCAAGAAGGCGAACGAGCAGATGGCGCACAGCTATGCGCATCTGTACGGCATCCCGAGCACGGGCCTGCGCTTCTTCACCGTGTACGGCCCCTGGGGACGTCCGGACATGGCGCTGTTCCTGTTTACGCGCGCCATCCTCGCCGGCGAACCGATCCGCGTGTTCAACCACGGCAAGCACAAGCGCAGCTTCACCTACGTGGACGACATCGTCGAAGGCGTGATCCGCACGCTCGACAAGGTGCCGCCTATCGACGAAGGCTGGGACAGCAACCAGCCCGATCCGGCCAGCAGCGGTGTTGCGCCCTATCGCCTGTTCAACATCGGCAATGAGCGTCCGGTGGAGCTGCTGAAGTACATCGAAGTGCTCGAAGCATGCCTTGGCCGCAAGGCCATCATGGAGATGCTGCCGCTGCAGCCCGGCGACGTGCCCGACACTGAAGCCGATGTAACGGACCTGATACAGGCCGTTGGCTATAGGCCGCAGGTGTCGGTAGAAACCGGTGTCGACAACTTTGTACGCTGGTACAGGGAGTACTACCGCGTGTGATCGACTGACGCCACCACCAGTCCGGAGCGACTGCACGTTGCGCCTCGGACAGATCCACGATCGACATGGCAGTGAACGACGTGGATCGTTAGGGGGTTGGTGTGATCATCGACTACTTGGGTGGCGCGCATCCGGAGGATGTGGAAACCGATCTATGCATCGTCGGCGCCGGTGCGGCGGGCATCGCCATCGCACACAGCTTCATTGGCACCTCCGTGCAAGTTTGCCTGCTCGAAAGCGGCGGACTGGGTGGCGAGCAGCGCAACCAGGCCTTGTACGAAGGAAGCTCCGCCGGCCACATCGACTTTGATCCGGGCACCTCGCGCATGCGCGTGTTCGGTGGCAGCTGCAACCTGTGGGGCGGTGGCTGCATTCCCCTGGGCGGCGACGATCTCAAGCCCCGCGACTGGGTGCCGCACAGCGGCTGGCCGATCGGCTACACGGAGCTCGAACCGTATTACGCACGGGCACGCGCCTTCTGCCAGCTGGGCGACATCGCCTTCGCCGAAGGCACGTTCACCGCGCCGACCGCGCGCCCAGTGCTGCCCTTCGATGACGACAAGCTCATCAACTCGCTCTTCGCGCGCTGCCGCATCCTGTTCGGCAATGCCTATCGAGACGCACTAGAACACGCCCCCAACGTCAAGGTTCTGCTGCACGCCAACCTGCTTGAACTGATTCCCTCGCCGGACGGCGGGCACGTGCAGGACGCTATCATCGGGTCGCTGGCCGGCCACCGCGGACGGGTGCGCGCGCGCCACTACGTGCTGGCGTCGGGCGGCATCGAGAACGCACGCCTGCTGTTGCTCTCCAACTCCGTCGTGCCCGAAGGCCTCGGCAACCGGCACGACGTGGTGGGTCGTTACTTCATGGACCATCCGAGCGGCACCCTGGGCACCCTGACCGCCGACGAGCCGCATCGCGTCACCCGTCCGTATGAACGCCTGCATGGCAGGCATGCACCGATGTCGTTTCCCGAAATCGCGCTGTCGCCGGAATACCAGCGCACGCAGCGCGTGCTGAACGGTCGGGTGCACCCGTTTGGTGTAGAAGGTCCGCTGCCCCGCGGCATCCGCGCGCTGCGCGAACTGCGCACCGCTTTGCGCAAGACGGTGCAGGACGAAAACACCCTGCTTGAGGCGCGCCTCTCCGAGGCGCTCAGGAATGCCCCGGCAGGCGAAGTCATCACCGCGCCGTCCAGCCTTGGAATCACGGCCCTGAAGCTGGGCCTGGGCATCGGCGACATCGCCAGGGCGTTCGTGCACAAACTCGGCAATCGCCCCGCGGTACGCAACAGCCACGTTGAACTGGTCGGCTATTTCGAACAGGCCCCCAACCCCGACAGTCGCGTCACCCTGGGCACGGAAACCGACGCCCTTGGCCAACGCAAGGTCTGCGTGGACTGGCGCCTCACGTCGCTCGACCATCACACCCACCGTGCGTCCGCCACGCTGTTCGGCCGTGAACTGGCGCGCTCCTGCAACGGGCATTTCACCCTGGCGCCATGGCTCGCCGAATCGGCAGCCACGAGCCCGGAAATCCACGGCACGGCACACCATATCGGCACGACCCGCATGTCCGACGACCCTGCCACCGGCGTCGTCGACCGGAACGGCAAGGTGCATGGCGTGGACAATCTGCACATGGCCGGCAGCTCGGTCTTTCCCACGGGAGGCTGGGCGTTTCCCACCTTCACCATCGTCGCCCTCAGCCTGCGCCTTGCCGACGCGCTTCGCGTCCAGCTGCTGGCCGGACTCCTTTAGGACGAGGCGACGGAATGCACGCAGTCATGCTCAGGCAGTCCCGCTTTTCCCGCTTCACGCATCGCGCCGCAGCGTCGCTGCGCGCCTGCGGGTTCACTCCACCCCATGCCAACCACGCGCGCGTCGTCGTCTTCGACAGCGCGCCCTGGTGGCCACTGCGGGACGACGCCGCGAATCTGCTGTCGCCGTACGAGTCGGCCCGAGCGGCACGCTTCCGCCATGCGCTCGACCATGACACCTACACCGTGGCGCACGCCTTCTGGCGCGTCGCGCTCGGCATGGTGCTGAATACCGACCCGGCCAGCGTCGACCTTGCCCGCTCGCCGGACGGACAACCCCTGCTGCCCGGCACCGGCTTGACCACCAGCCTCAGCCACAGCGGCACGATGGTGGCGTTGGCCATCGCCCGTGGCGCGGCGATCGGCGTGGACATCGAGGGGTTCCCGTCGCGCACCCGGCTGCAGGACATCGCCGGGATCCTGTGCACGCCGGCCGAGGCGCAAACCATGTCGACGCTGGAAGGTGAAGCACGCGACCGCGCGCTGCTCGAACTGTGGACTCGCAAAGAAGCCCTGCTCAAGGCCTTTGGCACCGGTCTGCGCATTGCGCCGGCAACCATCGACGCGGATATCGACCGGGTCATCCAGTCACCCGACGGCATCCCGCGGGGGCAAGCCTGCCGCCTTTATCCGCTGAGCATGCCCATCGGCTGGCTGGGTGCGCTCGCACTGGGTGAATGCACGAGCAATCACTCGCTGCATCACGTCTGATACAACGCAAGAGTCGCGGACACATCCGTGCCCGCCGATCGATCATCAACGTGTAACACCCCTGAGACAGCCGAACAGGCTGTGCCTTCGGTCCACCGTAAGTTGCATCGACACACGCGAAGCTGCGGCGATAGCCTCTCCATCGGCCACGGGAAGTGAGCCGCCTGAGGGGATGTAAGGGGGATCGGATGCTTCGCTTTCTTCGTCGGCAATCCATGCGTTGGCTCTTTCTGCTCGGCTTCTGCGAGCTGGTGCTTCTTGCCCTTTCGCTGGCGCTTGCCACTTATATCCGCTACGCCTACAACCCCGAAGAACTCGCGGAATTCACCACGCACCTGCCTGAGCGCTCGCTGGCGTTCGCCGTCATCATCGTGATCGGCATGATCGCGCTGGGCCAGTACCAGGCGCACATCCGCATGACGCGCTTCGGCCTGGTCGCGCGCCAGTTCGTCGCCTTCGTGCTGGGCGGCGTCCTGCTGGTGATTGGCTATTACATCGTGCCGCAGGCTTACGTCGGTCGCGGCGTGCTGGCCATCGCGCTGACGCTCGGCTTCGTGCTGGTGCTCGCCCTGCGCACGCTGTTCCTGCAGCTGGTGGAGGTAGACGCGCTGAAGCGCCGCGTGCTGATCCTCGGCGCAGGCAACCGCGCCGCGCAGATCCACAACCAGATGCGCCGACGCACGGATCGCCGTGGCTTCTTCGTGGTGGGCTACCTGCCCCGCGCCAACGAAATCGTCGCGGTTCCGGACGATCATCTGATCCGCACGCATTTTCCGCTGCATGTGCTGGTGCAGCGCGAACAGATCGATGAAGTCGTGGTGGGCGTCGACGATCGTCGCGGCCACCTGCCGATGGACGACCTGCTCGAATGCCGCCAGATGGGCATCACCATCACCGACCTGACGTCGTTCTTCGAGCGCGAATCCGGCCGCCTGCAGCTCACCATCCTCGACCCTTCTTGGCTGGTGTTTTCCGGCGGCTTCAACGCCACGCCCCTGCGCCAGCTGAGCAAGCGCTGCTTCGATCTTGGCACCGCCACCCTGCTGATGCTGCTGTGCTGGCCGCTGATGCTGCTTGAAGCGCTGGCCATCCGTGTCGAGTCGGGGCCCGGCCAACCCATCCTTTACCGGCAGGAACGGGTCGGCGCGCACGGTCGCACCTTCCTCCTGCTGAAGTTCCGCAGCATGCGTACCGACGCCGAACGCGATGGCGTGGCGCGCTGGGCATCCAAGAACGACGACCGCGTCACCCGCGTTGGGCGCATCAGCCGCAAGCTTCGCATCGACGAACTGCCGCAATTGTGGAACGTGCTGAAGGGCGACATGAGCATCGTCGGGCCGCGCCCGGAGCGTCCGCAATTCGTGGCCAACCTGGCCTCGCAGATCCGCTACTACAGCCTGCGCCATTGCCTGAAACCGGGCCTCGCGGGCTGGGCCCAGCTGAGTTATCCCTACGGTGCGACCGTCGAGGAGGCTGCCGAGAAACTCAAGTACGACCTGTTCTATGTGAAGAACCACAACCTGCTGCTGGACATGCTCATCCTGATCCAGACGGTGGAGGTAGTGTTGTTCGGCCGTGGGGCGCGCTGAGAAGCATTGACCACACTGGCCGCCGGGTGGTGGGAGCCCGCGGTGCGATCTGACCTACCGCAGATCGCCCACGGCAGCCGCCTGGCGACCCGTGTGGTCACGCGTCAACGTCACAGGCCAGCCGCCGGACCGGTATCGGTATGCAGCGGCCGCAGTGGCGAGCTGTGCCAGTCGACCACGTCATCGTGCTCGAAGCGGACCCAGGACGGCCCGTACTCCCACAGGTCACCATGCACGGCCAACGGCTCGCCCTCGATGGCGCGCACGTCGTCCGTGGACATGCCAAGGTGCAGCACGGCACCCGTGGGCGCCGGCTCGGGAAGCACGTTTCCGCCTGACATGGCGGCACTTTCATCCGTGCCCTCGGACGGGGATACGGGCGACCGATACAACGCCCAGCCGAGCGATGCGAGCGCCGTGATCGCCAGCAGCACCGCCAGCCTGGTGTGGGAACGGTGCTCCAAGGGCGCCCGCGCGGATTCGCGCGGTTTCGCGTGGCTCGACGCATCGCGCCGGGCAGCGAACGGGTCGGGCGTTTCGGGAGTCGCCCCGGTGGGCACGCGATGCCCCGGCACCGCGGCGGATGCCGTGGACAGCGGCGCGCCAGGCAGGCGCCCGTGACGGCGATGAAAATCCATGGCCGCGCTGTATTGCGCCGTGATCCGCTGCAGGCGCGCCGCGGCATGGACATCGACAGGCTTGCCCAGCTGCCGGTCCGGGTGGAGTACGGCCATCTTCCGGCGATAGGCCTGCTTCAGCTCGTCCAGCTGGCAACCCGGGTCAAGGCCAAGGCGGCGGTACAGATCGAGAAAATCGGTTTCGTGCGTCACCACCGTCCCCCAGACATGGCGTCGAACCGTTGCCTCGAAACACCGGGGGCGTGAATCGACCCGCCGGTATTCCTACATCGTTTGGCCGTCCATTCGATGTGCCACACGAGCTTGACACGATACAAACCCAACCACAATATCGCGCCACCACGGCAGGAGAACGCACCCATGCACGCCGGTTTCTCCTCGTTTCCCGCCCGCCTGCGCAGCTCACGAGCCACTTTGCTGCCACTGCTTCTCGCACTCGCGCTTCCCGCCACCGCCGCCACCATCGACGATACCCTGCCGGCCATGCCTGCCCCACCCACGCTCGGCGCGCACACCATGCTTACCCAGTCCGAGGGTGACGGGAGCTCGCCGGCGGTCACGTCCGGCATGCACACGCAGCTCGACGGCAGCTCGCTGCTGGTGCTGGTCGCCGGCCATGCGGACAACGACGCCGAACCGACCGACAGCTACCTCAACACCTGGAAGCGCGTAGGCGACCCTGTGACGTACAACGGCTACGGCGACCGCTTCAACGCGAGCGCCTATATCGCCATTGACGCCCACGGCGGCAAGCACCACACGGTGCAGGTGGTGAAGAGCGGTTCGCCCGACGGTGAAATCACGGTGCCCTTCGTCGAGATCGCGCACGCCGGTAAGCTGCAGGACGTGGCGCAGAATTACCCCACGCCGGGCGTTGCCGCCCGTGCGGCAAACAAGCTGGCGCGCGCATGGCAGGGCGTGGTCGGCAGCCCGGATACCACCAGCACGCTGCTCACCAGCGGCACGGTGACTACCACGGGCCCTGCCACCCTGGTGGCCGTGTGGCTGGGCGACGCCTATGTCTACTCGATGACCGCCGTGCCCGGTGACGGCTTCAAGGTGATCGACAGTTACCTGCACCTGCCGCCGAACAGCGGCGTGCAATGCGCCGTCGCCGTCCGGCAGGTCGACGCCGCCGGCACGTATTCGGTGAGCTGGACGGGCTCGCCCGCCCAGGGAGCGATCCTCTGGCTGTTCGCTTTCCAGGCACCCTGACGCGGCCCATCCGCTGCACCTGTTACATCCCTGTATCACTTTTCGGCGGAACCACCGCCGTGCCTTCTGACGCCATGACATCAGGTGTCGCGGCGCCGCGCACCCGCTACCCCTAACAGCCTATTTCGTCGGGGCTGCCGCGCTTGATTCGTCGTGCGCCCCTGCTGCTTAGGACGTATTCACACCCATGCACGCGGGACGGAGACTAACCACGTTCCGATGTATCAGCGAGGTTGCAGGGCTTCTCGCGGAACACGGCTCCGGGGGATGGTGCCATCGACAGGTGTCCGGGTCGGCAACGGCCCGCGCTGCACAGAAAGCGATAGTCGGCCACCGGAAGGAAGACACGTCGCCGCGACGCGAACCACGCTTGTTCAGGGGGAGGAAACCATGAACGCCGATGCCGGCCGACTGATCGAAGTGCAGAGGGATTCCCTTGCCCAGTGGTGCATCCGGGCCATGCACCAGCACCGGGCGATGCGCCTCGCGCTGCAACGTTGCCCGCAGATCCAGGTAAGCAGGCCACCCGCATCGCTGCGGTCGCTGCGCCGTTCGTCCGTCAGGCGCCCCTGCAACAACGCGGCACCCCGCCCCCTTGCCAGTTGATCGACCGCGCCACGCCGCGCGCGCAGGTGAACGCCCATGAATCATCCCCACATCCCGCAAACATCGTCCGCTGGCATGGACCTGTCCCTGCTCGACGTACTCGTCCGGCAGGCGCCTGCCACGGCCACGGGATCGTCGCTGCGGCTGGCCATGGCCATCGACCCGGCCGTTGCGCGCGGCATCGACGCACGCGCGGCACGACTAGAGCTCGCGCCATCACTGCTGCGCCGCGCCGCGCTGGCCCTGCTGGATGCACGGCTGACGGGGCAGTCCGAGATCGTGCTCGCCACGGCAGCAGGCACCGTCTTCCACAAGATTCCCGCCGAAGGCAACGTTGATGCGTGGCTGCTCGCGCATCTCACGCCCGCGATTGCCGACAGCGGCACGCCCAGCGCCATCGGCGCATGGATCGATGACGCCCCCGCGAATGCAGGCTTGCCGTTGCGCTGGTCGCTCTCCGACGATGCCGGCCATCTCCAGCTCGACTACGACCCCGGCGTATTCGATGCGCCCATGGTGCTGACCCTGGCCAGGGCGCTCGCGCGCCTGCTCCAGTCACTCGCGCACCACGATGCGATCGAAGCCGTCACGGTGCTCGATGACGAAACGCTCCTGCAGTTGCTCTCCACCTGGAATGACACGGCCGTGCCGCGCCATGCAGCGGACACCGTGCACGGCCTCTTCGGCGCGGTCGCCGCGAGCCGTCGCGATGCGGTGGCACTCGATGGCCCGCAGGGTGCGCTCACCTATGCCGAACTGGACCAGCGCAGCGACCGCATCGCCGCCGGCCTGCTGCAGGCGGGCGTCACCACCGGCTCGACGGTAGGCCTGTTGCTGGACCGCTCACAGGAAGCCCTCGTCGCCATCCTCGGCATCCTCAAGGCCGGCGCCGCGTACTTGCCGCTGGACCGCACGAATCCAGCCGAGCGCCTTGCCTTCGTGCTCAAGGATGCACAGGCCGCCCTGGTCATCGCACCCGTCGACATGGAATCCCTTCAGGGTGTCACTGCCCCCATGCGGAGCATCGACGCGCTGATGGCGATGGCCGCTACCGCCGCGCTGCCTGCGGTCGATGGCGACGCCCTGGCGTATGTGATGTACACCTCCGGCTCCACTGGCACGCCCAAGGGCGTGGAGATACGGCACCGCTCGATCATCCGGCTGGTGCGCGACGTGCACTACGTGACGTTCGGCGACAGTCCGCGCGTGCTGCATGCCGCGCCACTGGGTTTCGATGCCGCCACGCTGGAAATCTGGGGGCCGCTGCTCAACGGCGGCACCTGCATCGTCCACGCCGAACGTGTGCCCAGCGGCGCTGGCCTGGCAACCACCATCCGCCAGCACGATGCACGCATCGCCTGGCTCACCGCCGCGCTGTTCAACGCCATCATCGACGAGGACGCCGCGAACCTGCGCGGCCTCGACCAACTGCTGACCGGTGGCGAAGCGCTGTCGGTCGCCCATGTGCGCAAGGCGCAATCGCTGCTGCCCGGCACCACGCTGATCAACGGCTACGGTCCCACCGAATGCACCACGTTCGCCACCACCTACCGCATTCCGGAGGCACTGGAGGCGACAGCCCGATCCATTCCCATCGGCCGCCCCATTGCCGACACCACGCTATACGTGGTGAACGTGCGCGGCGAGCTGGTGCCGCCGGGCGTGATCGGTGAGCTGTACATCGGTGGCGCCGGCGTCGCGCGCGGCTACATGGCACGCGAGGAACTTACCGCCGCACGCTTCGTCCCCGATCCGTTCGCCGGCAACGGCAACACGCTCTATCGCACCGGCGATCTGGTGCGCTGGCTGCCGGATGGCGTTATCGACTTCATCGGCCGCATCGACGGGCAGGTGAAGATCCGCGGCTACCGCATCGAAATCGGCGAGATCGAGGCGGCACTGCAGAACCTTCCGGGCGTGCGCGCCAGCGCGGTGCTTGCACGCGAAGACCATCCCGGCCAGAAGCGGCTAGTGGCCTATTTTGTGGCGGAGGATTCCGCCGTAACCGCGCGCGGGCTGCGCGCCCAGCTGGCGCAGTCGCTGCCCGAATACATGGTGCCGGTCGCCTATGTGCACATGGACAGCCTGCCGGTGACCACCAACGGCAAGCTGGACCGCCGCGCCCTGCCCGCTCCCGGACGCGGCCGTCCGGAACTGGCGGATCGCTACGTGCCTGCGGTGGGCGAACTGGAGCAGCAGCTGTGCGCACTGTTCGCCGACGTGCTCGAGGTGGACCAGGTCGGCCGCATCGACCACTTCTTCGACCTGGGTGGCAACTCGCTGCTCGCGGTCCGCCTGATGGAACGCGTGCATGCCGATATCTCCGCCGCGCCCACCATTCCCGCCTTCTTCGCCGAGCCGACACCCGCCGCGCTTGCCGCGCTGATCGAAGGGCGCCAGCAGCGCTCCGCGCTCGCCTCGCGCCTGTCGCGCGGCCATCAGGGCGATGCGCGGGAGCCCATCGCCATCCTCGCCGTCGCGGGCCGTTTCCCCGGCGCCGCCGATGTGGAGACATTCTGGTCCAACCTCTGCGAAGGCCGCGAGAGCATCACTCGTTTCAGCGCGCAGGACCTGGACCCGTCGATTCCCGCGCCAGTGCGCGACGACCCCGCCTACGTCGCGGCGCGCGGCATCATCGAGGGTGTGGAGGATTTCGACGCCGCCTTCTTCGGCATGTCGCCGCGCGAAGCGGAGCTGATGGACCCGCAGCAGCGCATCTTCCTCGAGCTGTGCTGGGAGTGCCTGGAGCGCGGCGGCTACACGCCGGACCGCCATGAGGTGCCTGTCGGCGTGTTCGGCGGCATGTATCACGCCACCTACTTCCAGCATCACCTGACCCATCGTCCCGACCTGATCGAGAAGCTTGGCGCGTTCCTGGTATCGCTGGCCAACGAGAAGGATTTCCTCTCCACGCGCGTCTCGCACAAGCTCAACCTGACCGGACCCGCCGTCAACGTGAGCAGCGCGTGCTCCACCTCGCTGGTCGCCATCTGCCAGGCGGTGGCGGCACTGCGTGCCGGGCAATGCGACATGGCCATCGCCGGCGGCGCGTCGATCACCTGCCCGCCACGCAGCGGTTACATCGCACAGGAAGGCTCCATGCTGTCGCCGGACGGCCATACCCGCACCTTCGACGCGCAGGCGCAGGGCACGGTGTTCAGCGACGGCGCCGCCGTCGTGCTGCTCAAGCGCTGGTCCGACGCGCAGCGCGATGGCGACGACGTGCTCGCGCTCATCCGCGGCATCGCCGTCAACAACGATGGTGGCGGCAAGGCCAGCTTCACCGCGCCCAGCAGCGAGGGCCAGGCTGCGGTCATCGCCATGGCGCTGGCCGATGCCGGCGTCGATGCGCGCAGCATTTCCTACGTGGAAACGCATGGCACGGCCACGCCACTGGGCGACCCCATCGAGATCGAAGGCCTGACCACCGCCTTCCGCCAGCACACGGACGACTGCGGCTACTGCGCCATCGGCTCGGTGAAGAGCAACGTCGGCCATACCGTCATTGCGGCTGGCGCCACCGGCGTCATCAAGACCGCCCTGTCGCTGCACGAGCGCCTGCTGCCACCTTCGCTGCACCTGCAGGCCACCAATCCGAAGATCGACTTCGTCCACTCGCCGTTCGTCGTCAACGACACGCTACGGTCCTGGCCTGCCAACGCGCATCCCCTGCGCGCCGGCGTGAGTTCGTTCGGCGTGGGCGGCACCAACGCGCACGTGATCATGGAAGAAGCGCCGGCCATGCCGCCGTCGGATGCCGCGCAAGGCCCGCAGCTGCTGTTCCTCTCCGGCCGCACGCCAACGGCCGTCGCCGCGTATGCCGCGCGTCTGGCCGATCACCTGGCAGCCCATGCGGACGCCAATCTCGCCGACGTCGGCAGCACCCTGCTGCATGGACGGAAAGCCTTCGCGCAACGCGCCACCGTGGTGGCCGCCACCACGGATGAGGCAGTGTCACGCCTGCGCGATCTTTCGTCGGGCAACATCCGCGAAACGGGCAAGCCGGCGCCGGACGTGGTGTTCCTGTTTCCGGGCCAGGGCTCGCAGTACGCGGGCATGGGCAAGGCGCTGTATGCAAGCGAGCCGGCCTTCCGCGCCGCCCTGGACGATTGCGCCGAAGCGCTGCGCGCTGAACTGGGTTTCGACCTGCGCGAGCGCATGTTCGACGGCGATGCCGACGCACTGCGCGAAACCTCGCTAACCCAGCCGGCCACGTTCGCCATCGAGTACGCACTGGCGAAGCTGTGGCTGTCCATGGACGTCACGCCAGCGGCGATGATCGGCCACAGCGTGGGCGAGTTTGTCGCGGCGGTGATCGCGGGTGTGATGCCTCTTGCCGACGGCGCACGGCTGGTCGCCCGTCGCGGCCGGCTGATGCAGTCGATGCCGGCGGGTGCCATGTTGTCGGTGCGACTGGGTGTCGATGCCTTGCGCGCGCGCCTTCCCGACGCCCTGAGCCTGGCCGCGGAAAACAGCCCCAACGCGAGCGTGGTCAGTGGCGAAACCGCGCGCGTGGAAGCCTTCCGCCAGCAACTGGAGGCCGAGGGCGTGGCGTGTCGCCTGCTGCAGACGTCCCATGCCTTCCACTCGGCGATGATGGAACCGGTGCTCGAACCGTTCCACGCGGAAGTGCTGCGCACGCCGCTGTCCGCGCCGCACATCCCGATCATTTCGACGCTGACCGGCGAACCGCTCGGCGATGCCGACGCCACGTCAGCCGATTACTGGACCCGCCACCTGCGCGGAGCCGTGCGCTTCTCGCCGGCCCTGCTCACCCAACTGGGCGAACAGCCGCGTGTCTTCCTCGAAATCGGCCCGCGCAACGCGCTGAGCACACTCGCCCGCCAGCACGCGCCGGGTCGCAAGCACCACGTAGTCTCCAGCCTCGCCGATGGTGAATCGCTGGAGCGCGCCAGCTGGATCGGCGCCATGGGCGAGCTGTGGAGTGCCGGCCTGCCGGTCGCCGTGTGTTCGCTGGATCGCCGCGCCAATCGCCGGCGCGTGCGCCTGCCCACCTATCCGTTCGAGCGCAAGCGCCACTGGGTGGAAGCCGCCGCACCGGCCCACGCCACCCCGGCAACCGCCGCGCCCGCCGTCAACCAGGACAACGTCGTCCCGCTGTTCGCCCCTTCGCCTGCCCCCGTTGTGGAGCCCATCATGGATGTCACCGCCGCCAGCGCCAACGCCGGCTCGCCCCGCCTCACCCGCCTGCTGGCCCAGCTCACCGAACTGTTCGAAGACGTCTCGGGCACGGAGCTGGCGGGCGTCGACCCCGCGGCCGGCTTCGTCGAGCTGGGGCTGGATTCGCTGTCGCTCACCCAGGTCGCCCTGCAGCTGCAGAAGACCTTTGCACTGAAGATCACCTTCCGCGAATTGATGGAGTCGTTTTCCTCATTCGAGCGCCTCGCC
Source organism: Dyella japonica A8 (assembly GCF_000725385.1). Lineage (NCBI taxonomy): Bacteria > Pseudomonadati > Pseudomonadota > Gammaproteobacteria > Lysobacterales > Rhodanobacteraceae > Dyella > Dyella japonica. Next base: position 3,430,907 of record NZ_CP008884.1, read on the forward strand.
ATGCACATCGACCAGATGCTTCCGCCGGACGCACCCGCGCCGGCCGCGCCGGTCCTTCCCGCTGCAGCCGGCGCGCCGGTGGCTCCCGCCGCCATCGTCGCGCCGGTCATGCAGGTTGCCGCCACGGGCAACGTCGTGCAGGACCTTATCCAGCAACAGATGCTGATCATGCAGCAGCAGCTTGCCCTGCTTGCAGGTGCCGCCATGGCCCCCGCACCGGTCGTCACTGCACCGGTGCAGGCCCAGGCCACCGCACCGGCGCAGCCGGCACCCGTGCCGCCGGTCGCCGCCGCTGCGGCGCAGGCTCCGGCACCGGACGAAGAAACCGCGCTCGCCCACACCACGTATGACGTCAAGAAGGCGTTCGGCGCCATCGCGCGCATCCACTCCACGCAGACAGAGCTGACCGATCGCCAGCACGCGCGGCTGGACGCCTTCATGCGCCGCTACATCGACCGCACGCGGGCATCCAAGGAATACACGCAGCGCCATCGCGATCATCTCGCCGACCCGCGCGTGGTGAACGGCTTCCGTCCGCTGCTCAAGGAAATGATCTACCAGATCGTGGTGAACCGCTCCAAGGGTTCCAAGGTATGGGACCTGGACGGCAACGAGTACGTCGACGCGCTCAACGGCTTCGGCATGAACCTGTTCGGCTGGCAGCCGGATTTCGTGCTCGATGCCGTGCGCCGCCAGCTGGACGCCGGCTACGAGATCGGCCCGCAACACCCGCTGGCCGGCGAAGTGGCCGAGCAGGTCTGCGAACTCACCGGCTTCGACCGCGCCGCACTGTGCAACACCGGCTCCGAAGCGGTGATGGGCACCATCCGCATCGCCCGCACGGTCACTGGCCGCGACACGCTGGTGATCTTCACCGGTTCGTACCACGGCATCTTCGACGAAGTGATCGTGCGCGGCACCAAGAAGCTGCGCTCCGTCCCGGCCGCGCCGGGCATCCTGCGCAACACCTCGGAAAACGTACTGGTGCTGGACTACGGCACCCCCGAATCGCTGCAGATCATCCGCGAGCGCGCATCGAGCATCGCCGCCGTGCTGGTCGAGCCGGTGCAGAGCCGGCGCCCCGACTTCCAGCCGCGCGACTTCCTCAAGGAGCTGCGTGCCATCACCGCCGACGCCGGTGCGCTGCTGATCTTCGACGAAGTGGTCACCGGCTTCCGTTCGCACCCCCGCGGTGCACAGCAGGTGCTGGGCATCGATGCCGACCTCGCCTCTTACGGCAAGGTGGTGGGCGGCGGCTTCCCCATCGGCGTCATCGCCGGCAAGCGTCGCTACATGGATGCACTGGATGGCGGCAGCTGGCAGTACGGCGACACGTCCATCCCCACCGTGGGCGTCACTTATTTCGCCGGCACCTTCGTGCGCCACCCGCTGGCGCTCGCCGCCGCGCACGCGGTGCTGAACCACCTCAAGCAGAACGGTGCCGCGCTGCAGGAACGCCTGAACGCGCGCACCAGCCTGCTGATGGACGAACTCAACGCGTTCTGCGCCAGCGTCGGCGCACCCATCCAGCTCGTGCACTTTGCCTCGGTGTGGAAGACCAGCTTCACCGAGGACCATCCGCTGCAGGACCTGCTGTTCGCCATGATCCGCAGCCGCGGCGTGCACCTGCTGGACAACTTCCCCTGTTTCTTCACCACTGCGCACACCGAACAGGATTTCCAGGCCATCGCCAAGGCCTACAAGGAATCCGTGCTGGAAATGCAGGAGGCCGAATTTCTGCCGCGCCACAAGAACGTGGAGTCGCTGGCCATCGACGCCAGCCGGCCGCCCGTGGTCGGCGCGCGACTGGGCAAGGACCAGAACGGTAACCCGGCGTGGTTCGTGCCGAACCCCGATGTACCCGGCAAGTACATGAGGGTGAACGCATGATCCCGAACGATCCCGCCCGCGTGCCCGACGCCGGCAGCATTGCCGTCGACTACGATCCGTTCGCGGGCGCGACGCTGGCGCGCGTGGTCCCTGCCACGGCGCCGCAGCGCGAGGTGTGGCTCGCTTCCACCCTCGAGCCCGACGCCTCGCTGGCGTACAACGAATCGGTATCGCTGCGCCTGCATGGCGCGCTTGACGTACCCGCCCTGCAGATGGCGCTGCGGCAGCTGATGGAGCGGCACGAAGCCCTGCGCGCCACCTTTGCCAACGATGGCAGCGAGCTGTGCATTGCCGCCGAACAGGAGCTGGCCTGCCCGCTGCGCGAGCTTTCATGGCTGGGGCCGGATGAGCAGCAGACCGACATCGATGCGACGCTTGTCCGCGTCGTCAGCGAGCCGTTCGACCTGGACCACGGCCCGCTGGTGCGCGCCGAACTGTTGCGCCTGTCGCCGCAGGAACACCTGCTGGTGTTCACTGCGCACCACATCGTGTGCGATGGCTGGTCGTTCGGTGTGATCGTGCGCGACCTCGCCGCGCTCTATGCCCAACAGACCGGCCAGGGCGAGGATCTTCCGCCGGCCGACCTGTTCGCCGACTACGCGCTTGCCGAAGCCGCGCACGCGCAGAGCACCACCGGCAGGGACGACGAGGCGTACTGGCTGGCCCGCTTCGCCAACGCCACGCCCTCGCTGGATCTGCCTACCGACCATCCACGTCCGCACCAGCGCACGTTCCACTCGCGGCGTGAAGACTGCCTGCTCGACGCTGCGCTGGTGGCCGACATAAAGCGCATGGGCGCGCAACGGGGCGCCAGCCTCTACGCCACCCTGCTGGCCGGCTTTGGCCTGTTGCTGCAGCGCCTCAGCGGACAGGACGACGTGGTCATCGGCATTCCCTCCGCCGGACAGGCAGCCGGCGGTCATCAGGATCTCGTGGGGCACTGCGTGAACGTGCTGCCGCTGCGGGTGGCGATCGATACGGCGGCACCGTTCGAGGACAGCCTCAAGCGGGTACGCGGCGACCTGCTCGATGCCTTCGACCACCAGCAGTACACGCTGGGCAGCCTGCTTGCACGCCTCGCCCTGCCGCGCGACCCGGGCCGCCTGCCGCTGACCAGCGTGCTGTTCAACCTTGACCAGGCGCTGGACGAACGCACGATCACCTTCCCCGGGCTTTCCTTTGAATTTGCCGGCAACCCGCGCGTCTTCGAGAACTTCGAACTGTTCGTCAACGCCGTGCAGCTGCCGGCGGGCATCCGGCTTGAATGCCAGTACAACAGCGACCTGTTCGAACCGGCCACCATCCAGGCTTGGCTGGACGCCTACGTGACGTTGCTGCGCCACGCCGCCGGCTCGCCCGCGACAGCCGGCGATGGGCTTTCGCTCGTCTCGCCGTCCATGCACGCCGCATCGATGGCCTTGCAGCCCGAGCGCAGCGCCTATGCCACCGATCAGCTGGCCCATGAGTACTTCGAAACGCAGGTGGATCGCGCGCCGTCGCGCATTGCCATCGCAGGCGCCGCACCGCTGACCTATGCCGAGCTGGAGGCACGCGCCAACCGCATCGCCCGCGTACTGCGCGAACGCGGCGTGGCGCGCGGCCAGTTGGTGGGGCTCTCGCTCAACCGCGGCGCGGACATGCTGGCGGCCCTGCTCGCCGTGCTGAAGTCCGGCGCCGGCTACGTGCCGCTCGACCCGGCCTTTCCGGCCGAGCGTCTCGCCTTCATGGCGGAGGATGCCGAACTCGCCGCCTTGGTAGTGGACGACGAAGCCGCGGCCGTCTTTGCGTTTCCGGCCAACAAGGTGCTGTCGCTGAAGCGCGATGCGTCGCTTATCGATGCCGCGAGCGCGGAACGCCTCCCGCGCGACGAACGCGCAGCCACGCCGGAGTCGCCCGCCTACGTGATCTACACCTCCGGCTCCACCGGCAAGCCCAAGGGCGTCTGCGTGCCGCACCGCGCCACGTCCAACTTCATCAGCAGCATGCAGCGCGAGCCCGGCATCCGCGAGAATGACCGCCTGGTCGCCGTCACCACCCTGTCGTTCGACATTGCCTTCCTTGAGCTGATGCTGCCGCTGAGCGTGGGCGCGGCCGTTGTGCTCGCCAGCCATGACGACGTGCGCGACGGCACCGCGCTGCGCCAGCTGGTGGAGCGCAGCGAGGCCACCGTGATGCAGGCCACGCCGGCCGGCTGGCGGGTGTTGCTGGAATCGGGCTGGGAAGGCCGTGCCGGCTTCAAGGCCATCGCCGGTGGCGAACCGCTGCCACTGGATCTGGCCGAAGCGCTACTCGCCCGCTGCGACGAACTGTGGAATGCGTACGGCCCCACCGAAACCACCGTCTGGTCCACGCTGTGGCGTGCGCACGATCCACGCGCAGGCATCACCATTGGCCGCCCCATCGCCAACACCACCGTCCACGTGCTCGACGAACACGGCGCGCCCGTGCCGCTGGGCATGCCGGGCGAAATCTATATCGGTGGCGAGGGCGTCACACTGGGTTATCTCCATCGTCCCGAACTCAACGCCGAGCGCTTCCTGCCCGATCCGTTCCATGGCGATGCGCCGGCACGCATGTACCGCACCGGCGACCGGGGCCGCTGGCTGGCCAAGGGCGAGCTGGAGCACCTGGGCCGCCTGGATTTCCAGGTGAAGATCCGTGGCTACCGCATCGAGCTGGGCGAAATCGAAACCGCGCTGGCCGATCTGCCGGAAGTCGCACGTGCCGTGGTGATGGCGCGCGAGGATCGCCCCGGCGACGTGCGTCTGGTGGCTTACGTGGTGCCCGCCGAAGGCGTGGAGCTGGAAACCGTCGACCTGTGTCCGCGCCTGCGCCAGCGTCTGCCCGACTATATGCTGCCGCAGCACTTCGTGGCGATGGCAGCCATCCCGCTGCTGCCCAACGGCAAGATCGACCGCAAGTCGCTGCCCACACCCACGCAGCCCGCGACCGAGGCGCGCCGCGACCGCCGCGCGCCGCAGAGCGACACCGAACGGCGCGTGGCCGCCGCCATGGAGTCCGTGCTCGCGTTGCCGGAACTGGACGTGCGCGACAACTTCTTCGCGCTGGGCGGCCACTCGCTGCTCGCCGCGCAGCTCACCGCGCGGATCAACCGGGAGTTCGGCATCGCGCTTTCCTTCCGCACGCTGTTCGATGCGCCGAGCATCGAAGGCCTGGCCCAGGCCGTCGACGGCTACCGCACGCCTGAAACCGCTACGCCCTCGGCGGATATTCCGCGCCTCGCGGACCGGCAGCTCGCGCCGCTGTCATCCATGCAGCAACGCCTGTGGTACGTGGAGCAGCTCCATCCCGGCCGCGTGGTCTACAACACGCCTTCCGCCCACCGCCTGCGCGGCCCCATGAACGTTGAAGCCTTCCAGCAGGCACTGAACGACGTGGTGCAACGCCAGCCCATCTTGCGCACCTCGATCGAGGCGGGTGAGAACGGTGGCGTGCAGCGCATCCACGCCGGCCCGATGCCCGAACTCTGGCTGGAGGACCTGTCTGCCATGCCCGCCGACGCACGCATGGCGGCGCTGATGCAGACACTGGAAGTCTCCATCGCGGAGCCCTTCGACCTCACCCAGCCACCGCTCTATCGCGCCCGCCTGTTCCGGCTCGACGAGAACGACCACGTGTTCTTCTTCATGGCTCACCACATCGTGTGGGATGGCTGGTCGTTCGACCTGCTGTACGACGACCTGTCGCGTGCCTACGTGGCGCGTTGCGCGGGCAATACGGAAGGCCTGCCGCCGCTGGCCGTCTACTACGCCGATTTCGCCGCGTGGCACCGCGACTGGATGCGCAGCGACACCGTGCAGCAGCAATTGGCGCACTGGCTGAAAACGCTCGATGGCGCACTCGAACCGCTGGAACTTCCCGCGGACCGTCCGCGCCCGGCACGCATGACCGGCGCGGGCGCCACCGAGTGGGTACGCATTCCGGCCGAACGGGTGGCCGCCGTGCATGCAGTCGCCCAGCGCGAGGAGGCGACATCCTTCATGGTGTTGCTGGCGACGTATTACGTGCTGCTGCATCGCCTCAGCGGTCAGCGCGACCTGATCGTGGGAACGCCGGTGCGTGGTCGCGACCGCGTGGAAACCGAGGGCATCATGGGGCTGTTCGTAAACGCCCTGCCGCTGCGTGTCGCCGTGGACCCCGACGCACCGTTCCGCGACGTGCTGCAGCAGGTGCGCCGTGTCGTGCTCGATGCCTTCGCGCATCCCGACGTGCCGTTCGAGCAGCTGGTGTTCGCGCTGGGGCTGGCGCGCGACGAAAGCCGACCGCCGATCTCGCAGGCGATGTTTTCCTTCCAGGACGCCCGCCGCCGCATCGTGTCGTGGGGCGAGCTGTCGCATGAACACCTGCCGGTGTTCCAGCGCGGCGCCGCCGACGACATCGGCCTGTGGTTCCTCGAGCAGGAACAGGGCCTGCTGGGCGGCATCACCTACAACACCGACATCTTCGATCCGGCCACCGCCGCGCGTTTCCGCGACTGCTACGAAACGCTGCTCGCATCCGCACTGGCCGACCCGGGACGCTGCGTGTCGCGCCTCGACCTGCTGCCGGCGCAGCAGGCCACCCTGCTCGCCGAATGGAACCGGACCCAGCTGGAGGTGCCCGATGTGCGCCTGCATGCGCTGTTCGAACAGCAGTGCGATCGCGCACCGTCGCGCAACGCCATACGCTGTCGTGACGTCACGCTGAGCTATCGCGAACTCGATGCACGCGCCAACCGCATTGCCCACGCCCTGCGCCAGCGCGGCGCCCGGCGCGGCGCACTGGTCGGCGTATCGCTGGCACGCGGCATCGACATGGTGGCCACGGTGCTGGCCGCCCTGAAGACCGGCGCCGGCTACGTGCCGCTGGACCCTGAGTTTCCGGCGGATCGCCTTTCCTACATGGCGCAGGATGCCGAACTCGCCGTGCTGGTCACCGAGTCGTCCATGGCCGGCCGGATCGACAGCGGCACCTGCGAGCGACTGCTGCTCGACGAGACCGCCGCCGAACTCGACGCCCTGCCCGACACACGCCTGCCCGCCGACCCCGCGCTGGGCGCCGACTTCCCCGCCTATGTGATCTACACCTCCGGCTCCACCGGCCGCCCCAAGGGTGTCGCCATACCGCATCGCGCCGTGGTGAACTTCCTGGTCGGCATGGCGCAGCGCCCCGGCTTGCGCGCGGACGAGCGCCTGCTGGCGGTCACCACCCTGTCGTTCGATATCGCGGTGCTCGAACTCTTCGGCCCGCTCAGCGTGGGCGGCGAAGTGCTGCTCGCCACGCGCGAGGAGTCGATGGATGGCGATGCGCTCTGCGAGCTGCTCGGCACCCATGCCGCCACGATGATGCAGGCCACGCCCGTGACCTGGCGCCTGCTGCTGCAGACCCCGTGGCAGCCACCGCAGGATTTCCGTGCCCTGTGCGGCGGCGAACCGCTGTCCGCCGATCTCGCCACACAACTGCTCGCGCGCGGCGGCGAGTGCTGGAACATGTACGGCCCCACCGAGACCACGGTGTGGTCGACCTGCTGGCGCGTGGAGGATCCGGAACGCGGCATCTCCATCGGCACGCCGATTGCCAACACCACCATCCACATCCTCGACGCACACGGCCAGCATTGCCCCATCGGCGTGCCCGGCGAGCTGTGCATCGGTGGCGAGGGCGTGGCCCTGGGTTACCTGCATCGCGAGGAGCTCACGGCAGAACGGTTCCCGCCCGACCCGTTCGCGCCGGGCATGCGCTTCTATCGCACCGGCGACCGTGCGCGCTGGCTGGCCAACGGCACGCTGGAACATCTCGGGCGCCTCGACTTCCAGGTGAAGCTGCGCGGCTATCGCATCGAACCCGGCGAGATCGAAGCCGTGGCGCGCATGGAACCCGCCGTGACCGATTGCGTCGTGGTGGTGCGCGAAGTGGCACCCGGTGACGAACGCCTCGTGCTGTACGCGGTGTGCACGGAAGACGAGGAAGTGCTCTGGCCGAAGCTGCGGGCGCAACTGGCGGCACGGCTGCCGGCCTATATGCAGCCGCAGCACATGGTGCGGCTGCCCGCCCTGCCGCGCACGCCCAACGGCAAGACCGACCGCAAGGCACTACCCGCACCGCTGCTCAACACCGCCCTTCCGGACGGGAACGCCGAGCCCGGCGTCAGCGTCAGCGATGACGCGCGCGAGCGCTACCTGGGCGAGGTGTGGTGCCGGCTGGTGGGCGCGGACGACGTGCGCGCCAGCGACAACTTCTTCGACATCGGCGGCCATTCGCTGCTGGCCATCGATATGGTCACGCAGGTGCGCAGGGAAACCGGCGTGAAGCTCAATTTGCTCGACGTGGCGACCAGTCCGCTGTCGTCACTCGCCGCCGCACTGCCGGATGGCGACCTGACGGGACCACCCAGGGCCGCCTCGCTGGGCGGACGATTGCGGCAGTTGTTCGGCAGGCATTGACAGGGCATGGCGACAGGGGGCGCGACATGACAACGATGGCTTCGCTGGTGTGCAGGGCCAGTTTCTGGTTGCTGTTCTACATCTTCGTCGGCTATCCGCTGATTGCCTGGCTGTGCGGCAAGGTGATGCATCGCCCGGTGCGCAAGCAACCCATCCTGCCCACCGTGACCATTGTTATCGTGGTGCGCGACGGTGTGCGCCATATCCGCAGCAAGCTGAAGAACCTGCGGGCACTGGATTACCCGGCCGATTACATCGAGATCATCGTGGCCTGCGACGGCTGCAAGGACCGCACCGCCGCCCTGGTCCGCCATTCGCACGATGCGCGCGTGCGCGTGATGGAGTTTCCGGTATCGCGCGGCAAGGCCCTGTGCCTCAACGACGCCGTGGCCACCGCACGCGGCGAGATCCTGCTGATGACGGACGTGCAGCACAAGCTTTCGCCGCTCGCACTGCGCGAGCTGGTGGGCAATCTCGGCGATCCGCGCGTGGGCGCGGTGAGTGGCAGCCTTGAGCTGGAGAACGTCAACAGCACGTTCGGCCACGGCGTGAGTGCCTATTGGCATTACGAGAAGTTCATCCGCCACCAGGAGAGTCGCTGCGGCTCCTCCATCGGCGTATGCGCCGCGCTCTATGCCGTGCGCAGCGAACTGTTCAGGCCGCTGCCGCCCGATACCCTGCTCGACGACGTACTGGTGCCGATGGACGTGGCCGCCACCGGCCGGCGCGTCGTGTTCGAACCGCGCGCCATCGCATGGGGGGAAACGGCGCAGGCGCCGCTCGATGAGCAGCCGCGCCGCCTGCGCGCCATGGTCGGCTGCTTCCAGCTGATGGACGTGGCTCCCTGGTTGCTTTCGCCAGCGCGCAACCCGCTGTGGTTCCAGTTCATGAGCCACAAGATGCTGCGCCTGATCGCGCCCTGGCTGCTGCTTTCACTGTTGCTCTCCTGTGCCTATCTCGCGCGCCACCAGCTGGCCTATGGCGCTGTGCTCGCGGGGCTGCTGGCGTGCATCGGGCTGGTGGCCATCGAACGCGCGCGCCCCAATGCGGGGCGCTGGCTGCCGGTGCGGCTGATGGTGGCTTTCTTCTATCTCAACCTTTATGCGGCGCAGGCATCGATCGCCTATGCCCGTGGCCGGGGTGAAAATCTATGGTGAGCCCGATGTCGCATGACGCGAAGAACACCGGCATCCGCGAGCGCCTGGGAGAGCTGTGCTACAACGCCGGCCTGCTCAGTCCGCTGCAGAAGATGCGTGCCTGGTGGCAGAAGGACCTGCGCATCCTCGCCTATCACCGCGTGATGCCGGTGCCCGACCCCGAGCACTATCCGTTCGACATGGAGCTGATCAGCACCACGCCGGAGGAATTCCGCGAGCAGATGCTGCTGATCAGGGAGCGCTACCGGCCGATGCGTCTGAGCGATGTCGCCGCGGCCATCAATGCCGGTGAAAACCTGCCGCCAGACGCGGTGGTGATCACCTTCGACGACGGTTACGACGACAACTACCGCATCGTCTATCCCATCCTGAAGGAACTGGGCGTACCCGCTACCTTCTTCATCTCCACCGGCCATATCGACAGCGGACGCCCCTACGCCTACGACTGGCTGGTGCACATGATCCTGCTTACCGGCGCCACGCGGCTGGAGCTTCCCGAACTGGGCATGGATCTGCCGATGCCGGCCAGCCGCGAGGAACGCCGCACCCTCGCCGGCCGCGTGCTCGATCGCATGAAGGAGATCAGCGCGCTGGCGCAGGCGGCGATGATCCAGCGCCTCGAGGACCAGTGGAACATGCCGTCCGGGCACGCCTATCCGGCGGACTGCCGTCCGATGAACTGGCACCAGCTGCGCGAGATGCGCGCGGCGGGACTGGAGATCGGCTCGCACGGGGTGAATCACTGGATGCTGTCCAAGCTGCCGCGCGAAGAGCTGGAGCGCGAAGTGTTCGACTCCCGCGACGCGCTGCTGCGCGAGCTGGGGCCGATGCCCTTGCTGATGTCCTATCCCGTCGGCAGCAACCGCGCGTTCGACGGGCAGGTGATCGACGTGACGCGCCGGGCCGGCTTCGACCTGGCCTGCAGCTATATCAGCGGCACCAACCCACACCCCGCCGACAACCGCTACGCGCTCTATCGCATCGCGGTGGAGCGCTATTACGGCAAGGCGTGGTTCGCGGCCCTGCTGGCCATGCCGGGCATCATCGGCTACCAGACGCCGGCCCACCTCGCGTCCGTGGACGAGGCGAAGCCATGTTCCCACTGATCCTCGTTTACGTCGTCCTCACCATCGTCCGGCCGCAGGAGTACATCACCTCGCTGATCGGCCTGCCGGTGCTGCCGGTGGTGCTGGTGCTGGCGTTCGCCGCGTGGGTGGCCTCAGGCGCGCGCCGGTTGCACGCGCCGCAGTTCTTCATCCTGCTGGCTTTCTTCGGCGTGCTGATGGTGTCGGAGGTCGCCAATGGCTGGCTGGGCGGCGTGAAGGATCAACTGGGCAAGTTCGGCCCGGTGGTGCTGACCTTCTTCATGATCGCTACGGCCTGCACTACGCAGCGACGCATTCTGGTCCTGATGGCGGTGATGGTGATGTGCGCTACGGTGCTTGCGATGCACGGCATCGGCCAGGCCCGCAGCGGCATCGGCTGGACGGGCATCCCGCTCGGCGAGGACGGCCGCATCCAGTACGTGGGCATCTTCAACGACCCGAACGACCTGGGCATGCTGTTCGTCTCGGTATTCCCCATGGCCTGCCTGCTGCTCAAGCGGGCGGGCTTTGTCGGCAAGCTGTTCTGGCTTGGCTGCATCCTCACCCTGCTCTACGGCGTGCGGCTCACCAATTCGCGCGGCGCCATGCTTGGCGTGCTGATCGTGATCGGCGCCTATGTCTGGTATCGCCGCGGCATGCTGGTGGCTGGCGTGCTGGGCGCGGCGGGCCTGGCGGTGATGAAGATGCTGTCCTCGCGCATGCAGGAGCTGGATGCCGGCGAGGAGTCCGCCAGCGGACGCGTGGACGCCTGGTACGAAGGACTGCAGATGTTCAAATCCCACCCGCTCTTTGGCGTGGGCCCGGGCAATTTCACCGAGTACAACCCGCTGACCGCGCACAACTCCTTCGTGCTGGTGCTGGCGGAAACGGGGTTCGTCGGCTACGTGCTGTGGCTGGCGCTGATCGGCTACACGTTCTGGATGGTGGCGGCGGTGCTGCGCCTGAAACCCGATGCTGCCACCGAGCCGGCGCGTTTCGCCGCGTGGGACATCGAGCGGCCGATGGCACTGACCCTGCTGTTGTCGCTGTGCGGCATGTTCGCCTGCGCGTTCTTCCTGAGCCGCAGCTACATGATCGTGTTGTACGTGGTGCTCGCCATTGCCACCGGCTTCTTCGTGGGCGCGCGTGAACGCATCGGCGGCCTGCCCGCCTTCAGCATGCATGAAAGCGGCATGCGCTGGATTCCTGCCGCCATTGGCAGCATCGCCGGCCTGTTCGTGCTGGTGAACATCCTCCTGAGGACCGCCGGATGACGCGACGTCCTCTCCCTCTTTCCACCCAGGCTTGATGGAGCGTTGGCATGAGTGGCTGGTACGAACAGGTTTTCCGCGGTGTTCTTTACCCCGCCTACGAAAGCGGACTGCGTCGCCGCAGCACGTTGTCGTGGCTGGCCCGCTACGAGCGCGACCAATGGTACTCGCCGCAGGCCATCGCGCAGATGCAGTTCCAGCAGCTGAAGGCGCTGATCGACCACTGCTACCGCGAGGTGCCCTACTACCGTCGCCGCTGGCGCGAGCTGGGCATCCTGCCGGAAGACATCCGCAACATGGACGACTATGCGCGGCTGCCGGTGCTGACCAAGGCGGACATCCGCGAGAACTTCCAGGACCTGCAGGCCGAATCCTGGCGCAGCCGCCTGCTGTTCAAGCGCACCGGCGGCTCCACCGGCGAGCCGCTGGAACTCGGCTATACCCACGAGAGCTACGAGCGACGCATGGCGGTGATGTGGCGCGGCTACGGCTGGACGGGCTCGCGGCCTGGCCGCCGCACGCTGTACCTGTGGGCCGGCACGGTGGGCACGCCGGGCCGCATGCACCAGCTCAAGGATGGCCTTTACAACGCGCTGTTCGCGCGCCGCATGCTCAACAGTTTCGACATGACCGAGTCGAACCTGGCCAGGTATGCCGACGCCATCGACCGCTACCGACCCGCCATCATCGTCGGCTACGTGCATCCGCTGGCGCAGCTGGCGACATGGATGACGGAAACCGGCCGCAAGGTGCACCGCCCCGAGGCCGTGATCACGGCGGCCGAAGCGCTGCATCCGCACCAGCGCGAGGTGATCGGCGGCGCTTTCGGCGCGCCGGTCTACAACACCTACGGTTGCCGCGAGTTCATGCTGATTGCTTCCGAATGCACGCATCACCAGGGGCTGCACGTCAATGCGGACCATCTGGTGGTCGAACTGCTCGACGAAACAGGCAACCCCACCGCGCACGGCCCCGGCGAGGTCACCGTCACCGACCTTTCCAACGATGGCATGCCGTTCATCCGCTACCTCAACGGCGACCTGGCCACGGCGTCGGAGGCGCGCAGCTGCGCCTGCGGCCGCGGCCTGCCTTTGCTGGAACGGGTCGATGGCCGTGTGCTCGATGCCATCCGCACGCCGGATGGGCGCATCCTGCCGGGCGAGTTCTTCCCGCACATGCTGAAGGACGTGCCGGGCCTTGCGCGCTTCCAGCTCGTGCAGCGGGAGCTGGGCCGGCTGGAGCTGTCCATCGTGCGCAACGACCGCTTCGACGATGCATCCATCGCCTATATCCAGCGCGAGACGGCCAAGGTCCTGGGAGACAGCGTGGCGCTGGACTATCGCTTCGTCGACGACATCCCGCTGACCCGCAGCGGCAAGCATCGCGTCACCCGCTCGGAGCTGGTCTCGTGAACATCACGCACGTGGTCGAGAACCTCAACCGCGGCGGCCTGGAGCGCATGGTGCTCGACCTGGTCCAGCGCCAGCAGCAGCAAGGCCACCGTTGCCAGGTGGTCTGCCTGTACGAGACGGGGGCCCTGGCGCATGAGCTGGATGTCGCCGGCATTCCCGTGGTGGCGTGCCACAAGGGGCGCGGCATCGACCTGCGCGCCCTGGCCCGGGTGCGCTGGGCCATCGACCGCCACGACACTGACATCCTGCACACGCACAACGCCGTGGCGCACTACCAGGCCGTGCTGGCTTCCTTCGGGCTCGGCGTGCTGCGCACACTCAACACACGCCATGGCATGGGCGCGGGCCAGCGAACGGGCCGCAAGGAGTGGCTCTATCGTCGCGCGCTGTCGCGCACGGACATTGTGGTGACGGTATGCGAGGCCGCGCGCCGCAATGGCATATCGCGCGGCATGTTTCCGCCACCGATGACGCGCGTGGTTCCCAACGGCATCGCCATCGAGCGTTTCAGGCCGACATCGGATACGGCACGTCAGCGTGTACGGCAGATGCTTGGCCTTCCGGGTGACACCTTCCTCATCGGCAACGTAGGCCGGCTCAACTGGACCAAGGACCAGGCCGGGCTGATCCGCGCCTTTAGGCAGATCCACGCACGGCACCCTGCGACGGCGTTGTTGCTGATCGGCGACGGCGAGCTGCGCGCCGAGCTCGAGCGGTGCGCGGTGCGCGAAGGCGTCGGCCAGGCCGTGCATTTCCTCGGCGACCGCAACGACGTGCGTGACCTGCTGCAGGGGCTGGATCTGTTCGTGCTGTCCTCGACCAGCGAGGGCTATTCCATGGCACTGCTGGAAGCCTGCGCGGCCGCGCTGCCCATCGTGGCCACCGACGTGGGGGGCAACGGCGAAATCATCCACAGTGGCCGCACCGGGCAGCTGGTGCCTCCAGGCGAACCCGATGCCCTGGCCGAGGCCATGCTGTTGCTGCTGGAGAAGCCCGCCATCGCTTCGAGCTACGGGAGTGCCGCGCGCACCTGGGTGGAAAAGCACGGCTCGCTGGAGGCGATGGCCGATCGGTACGAACGCCTCTATCAGGACAGGGAGTGTGAAACGTGCGCCTGAAGGTACTCATCCTGACCAACCTGTTCCCCTCGCCGTGGGATCCGCTGCGCAGCCCGTTCAATCGCCAGCAGTTCGAGCGACTGGGCGAGCAGCACGAGGTGGACGTGATCACCGCCGTGGATTTTCGCGAGCGCTTCAGCCGCAAGCGCAAAGCCTTCCGCGCGGACAACGTCAACACCGACCACTTCGTGTTCTTCTACCCGCCCCTGATAGGCCGCCCGCTGCACGCCGCCTGCTGGCTACTCTCCCTGCTGGGCCAGAAGCTGAAACGGTTCCGGCGGGCGCAGTACGACTGCCTGCTGGTGAGCTGGGGCTATCCGGATGCGGCGGCGGGCGGCTGGCTGGCGCGCCACCTCGGCATCCCGTACGTGGTCAAGGTGCACGGCTCCGACCTCAACGTGAAAGCCGAGCAACCGCTGGTTCGGCCACAGATCCGGCGCGCGCTGCAGGGCGCGCAGGCGGTGGTGGCGGTAAGCCAGGCGCTGGCCGAGAAGGCCGTTTCGCTGGGCGTCGACCCAGCCCGCGTGCATGTGCTCTACAACGGCGTCGAACCCAGCCTGTTCCACCCCGGCTCACTGAGCGAAGCACGTACCCGGCTGGGGCTGCCGCAGGACGAACGCATCGTGCTCTATGTCGGCAACCTGAAGGACACCAAAGGCTGCCTCGACCTGCTCGAAGCCTTTCCGCACGTCCTGCTGACCCACCCGGACGCCAACCTGATCCTCATCGGCTCCGGCCCCGCCCGCGACCCGCTGCTGCAACGTGCCAACGCGCTGGGCTGCCAGAACCGCGTGCGCCTCGTCGGCGCCGTTGAACACGACGCACTCGGCGACTGGTTCCGCGCCGCCGACCTGCTGTGCCTGCCCAGCCACAACGAAGGCGTGCCCAACGTCGTCCTCGAAGCCATGGCCTGCGGCACCCCCGTCGTCGCCACCCGCGTCGGCGGCATCCCCGAAGTCCTGCCCCAACATGCCGGCCTGCTCGTCAACGCCCACGACCGCATCGGCCTCGAAGGCGCCCTCGTCGACGCCCTCGGCAAAGCCTGGGACAGCGACCACATCGCCAGCCATGCCAGCCGCTTTCGCTGGGACGAAAACATCCAGCGACTGGATGGCATTCTGGAGGCAGCGGCTTTGAGCCGAAAAAGTCAGGTAAAGAGCAATGCCTCCGCGACAGGCAAGGCGAAAAAGTCGCTCGACCGTATTGCGGCGAAGAACATGCCTTGATGCCTTGGAGATTTGGCGCTCTGGCGCTTTAAGTCCTCACCGCCATGGCGCGTTGCGAAGCGCTTGGAACTACCCGCTGTGTAGAGGCGGAGGTTGCCAAGTAACGACCTGCCTCACACGTTCGGGCTTATCCCCACGGAATGCTGCCAGCTCTGGCTCTGAAGGCCATTTTCTTTGGGTTACTTTTCTTTTGGGCCAGCAAAAGAAAAGTGACTCGGCCTTCGGCAGAAGGTCGAAACGCCCGCTGCGTAAGCGGCCAGATCGCCGTATCGCCTGAGGCGAAGACCAAACGTGACCGCTACTGGATCCCGGCCTGCGCCGGGATGACGGATAGGGGCGGTCCCGCGAGCACCCAATGCTGCGCCCTCTCCCGCAACAGAAAAGCGACCCGGCCTTCCCACGGAACTAGCTTTGCGTCGTAAGCGGCCAGATCGCCGGATCACAGCAACCAAAGGCCGCGAGAAAGAGCAAAGTCACTGGATCCCAGCCTTCGCTGGGGTGACGGCTCTTATGTGGCATGGAGGCTAGGTTGCCAGCACCTGCCTGCGGGCGTTCTGCGCCGCGAAGCTAGTCCCTGCCCGGCGCGCCGGGATGGCGGATAGAAATGTTCCCGGGAGGACTCAACACCACACCCACCCCTCAAGGCCACAACCATTCATGGCTGTTCCCTGCACTCTTCCGCGGAGGAGCAAGAAGCGGTGCGGCACGACTGGTAAGCGCAAGGCAGTACAACACTCCACCAGAACTACTTGTCAGACACCGACGTGACCACCCCGACAGACGACAACGGCGAATCCCCGAACATCACATCCATTCCCCGCCTCACCCCCACCCGCGGTTCCCACCCCAACACATCCCGTGCCACCCGCTGATCAAAATTCGCCAACGGCCGCAACGAACGCACGCGATACCGCGTCAACGGCACATTCCTCCGCAACACCTTGCCAAGCCCCTCCACCCCAAACGCCAGCACCAGCAGCAACCACGTTGGCCACCGCATCAAGCGCAATTCACTCCCCCGCTTGCGTCGCACACGATCGAGGTATTCACCTTGCGTCACCACCGCCGGGTCCACCACGTGCACCAGCTCTCCCTCCGCATCGGCGGACTGCGCCGCCAGCAGCAGTGCATCGACCACGTCGTCCACATACACCAGCGGCAAACTCTGCGCCGGCGAGCCGACGGCGATCCAGCGGCCCGCGATACCCAGCGTGCCGTTCGGCGTGGTGTGCTCCGAATCCGGGCCGATGATCTGCCCCGGCCGAATCACCACTGCCGGCAACCCGTGCTCGCGCATGGCATCGCGCACATAGGTTTCGGCCGCCAGCTTGGTCTGCGTGTAACTGCCCCGCCACTCCGGATGTGGCTCCAGCGGCGACGATTCGTCGATGGTCACGGCAGGATCCCGTCCGGCGTGATCGAGCACGCTCATCGAGCTCACGTAGACCAGCCTGTCCGTTCCATGGCGAAGGCACGCATCCACTACGTTACGCGTGCCCCACGCCGTGCCGGCCTCGAATTCGCGCGGGCCACCACCCATCGCCGCACCCACGTGGTAAACCACACGCGCGCCTTGCACGGCGTGGTCGACGATGCGCGGATCGCCCAGGTCGCCCACCACCACCTGCTGCACCATGGCGGCGAGACGCGTGTCCTCCCGGCGCACCAGCACCCGAACGCTCTGGCCGCGTCGGCGCAGGGCACTCACCAGCGTACGACCGAGAAAGCCGGACGCGCCCGTGACCAGGACGTCCACCGGCGCCAGCGCCGCGAAGCGCGCCTCCAGTTCCTGCCGGCGCTCATCGTCGGCACGGCGACACGCCGCTTCCATCAGTGCGATGGGGTGACGGCCGTCCTCGGCACTGACTGGCGGTGCCTTGCCGTCGATCAATGCACGCGCAAATGCCGCTGCACCCGACTGGATGCCGGGCGACGGCCGCAATCGACCCGTGGCAAACCGCAGCACATTCCACGGAATGCGAAAGACATCGCGTACAGCACCCCCAAAGGCCCCTATCACGATGCCAATGAACTTCGGGCCTGGCAGCACGCGCCGCACGTGGCTGACCTGCAGGAAGCGGTCGATCTCGATCACCCCACGCGTGCCCTGCACCACGATGCGGTTCAGCATCGGGCGCACATTCCATGACAGCATCACCCGCCCCGAGCCCCGCGCACAGGTGGCCGATGCCTGCCACTCGTCGAACTTCAGCGTGGTCGAGCGGCCGGTGGAGCGGTAACGGATATCCACCTCGGCGATCTCGCCAAGAAAGGCCTCCAACGTGTACAGGCCATGCACGCCCAGGTCGCGGAACGGATAGGAGCCCTGCGTCACCATGGCGGGCAGCGGTCCGCCGCCATAGGGCGGGTAGTCGGAACTGCGCCACACATCCACGGCGACAAGATCGCCGCAGGCACCCGCATCCACCAGCGCCTGCGCGCGCTCGATCATCGGATCGAACAGATCGGAGTGGTCCACCGACAGCACGAGGCCCTTTTCGCGGGCGCTAGCGATCATCGCGTCGCACTCTGCCACCGAGTCGGCCATCGGCTTCTCGACAAAGACGTGGCAGCCCATGTCGAGGGCGCGCAAGGTCAGCGCGCAGTGGCTGGAAGGCGGTGTCAGCACGTGGATGGCCTGCGGGTGGCGGGCGCCGAGCTCGGCAAGGTCCGACGTCGCGAGCCCGATGCCATACGTCTGCGCCAGCCGGCGCGCCGCCTGTGTGTCGAGATCGCAGATGCCGACAATCTCCACGTCGTCGAGCCGCTTCAGCGCCTCGATGTGGTAACGCGCCACATAGCCCGCGCCGACGATGCCGACGCGCAGCCGCTTGTCCCTGGAAACGCTCATCCCGATACCTGTCGGTCAGCAAGGCCCATATCCGCCGCAGCCAGCGACGCCTCGACTTCGCGCAACACGTCGTCCACCCGGTGATCCCACGTCTGGTCGGCCACGGCGGCCATGCGCTCGGCGGCTCCCTTGCCGGGACCGTCCGCGATCGCCTGGTCGAGGCCGGCGAGAAAATCCTCGCGGCCATCCGCGATACGCACCAGCGACGCGAAGCGTGCGATCTCCGGGTTGCTCACGGCCACAATGGGTTTTCCCGTGGCAAGGTACTCGCGGAGCTTCAGCGGATTGGCGTTCTCCACCTGCCGGTTGCGCCGGTAGGGAATGATGGCGACGTCAAATGCCTTTGCCCACGCCGGCAGGCTGGCGTACGATTGCGCACCAACAAGCACCACGTTCGGCAACGCATCCAGCGCGGGCACCTTGATCGCCGCATAGCCCACGAGCAGGAAGGTCCACCCGGGCCGCGCGCTGGCCAGCCAGGCGATCAGCTCCACGTCGATCCATTCATGGATCGAGCCGAAATAGCCCACCACGGGGCCGCTGAAACCGCCCACCAGTGCCGGCGCCCGGGTCGCCGGGTCGGATGCCAGGGCGAACAGCGTCGCGTCCACGCCATGCGGCGAAAAGCGCGTCTGCGGGTTCTGCGCCTGCTTGCTTGCCAGCAACGCGGGCGGAGCGACGAATACGATGTCCGCTGCCTTGGTAAGCGCCAGGTCGCTGGCGGCAATCACCTGCGCATCCACACCCGGGTGCGCCGCATAGTCGTCGATGCAGTAGTAGACACAGAAGCTTTCGCCCAGCCGCCGTGCCAGGAACCCCGGATGCGGGGTCACGAACCACGAAATGCGCTGTCGCGAGCCAAGCACGCGCATGGCACGCCGCAGCGCCCACTGGCTGAACAGGCGATTGAACAAGGGCACACCCGGCACGCGGCGGAACGGCAACTGCGGCACCGTGCAATGCCAGAGCTGCGCACCCAGCTGCTTCGGTGCGCGAAACGCCTCGCGCAGCTTGCGCCATGCACGATGCAGGTCGCGTCCACTGGCCTGCGGCGCGCGCATGCCCGGGGAATCGACATAGAGCACGGGCATGCGCTCCGCCAGGCGCTGCGCGACGTGATGGCTGCTCGTGCGGTTCTCGGCGAACCAGTCGTTGCCGAAGTAGACGACACCGTACTGCTCTAGCATGCCCCCTCCGGTGCGCGGGACAGATGCGCGATCAGCATGGTCCGTCCCCTGTGCGGTTGATCGAGAGAGGCCGGTGCCGGCCCGTGAAACAGACGACAGCGTGCTGGCGCCCTTCGGACGCCCGCCGTCAACGTCATGAGCCTAGCCCAACGCCCACGGTGCTCCCATCCGTCGAATTGCCAAGGGAAGGCCCGAAAACCCGCTGTTTCCACCCATTGGTGGTGAGAAAACGCGGCCTGCGCGCGACTCATCGGCCGTTCGTCATAGCCTGTCGGTGGCATGCGGCATTGACTATGCGCCCGATGGATATCGGGGCCGCTTGGCGACACAGTGGACACCAAGGGAGCGGCGCGTTTTGCGCCATCACGACCGCCCGCCCACACCCTTTCCGTGCGCTCCGTCGCCATGACACTACGGCCGAAAAAGATGCAACTACTGCGCTGCCTGCCGCGAGGAGTGGTATCCACGAGCGCGTCACGCGCCGAAAAAGCGTTGTACCTGACCTTCGACGACGGCCCGCACCCTGACCACACGCCAGCCCTGCTCGAGCTGTTGCGCGAGTATGGTGTCAAGGCGACATTTTTCCTGATCGGCCGCGAGGCGGAGCGCTACCCACAGCTAGTGGAACGCATCGTTGAAGAAGGTCATCGGCTCGGCAACCACTCGTACAGCCATCCGATGTTCGACGCGCTTACGCATACCGAACAATGGGTGGAGGTGGAGCGCACCGACGAGGTGCTGTCCAGTTTCGACGGCCGCCGTTATCACGTGTTCCGGCCGCCACGCGGTGTGTTTTCGCTGTTGCTGACGCTGCGCTTCGCGTTCACCCGGCGCCAGCTCACGTACTGGTCGTACGACACGCTGGATTACCAGGAACGCGAACCGCATGAACTGGTCGCGCGCCTGCGCAACCAGCCGCCCCGCGCCGGCGACGTGATGCTGATGCACGACGACAGCGACTGTTCACGACGAATGCTTGAGCTGCTGCTTCCCGAGTGGAAGCAGCATGGCTTCACGTTTCGTGCGTTGCCGGCCTGAGCCACCCGCGGCGCACCACGCGGCCTGTGACGCCAAGGCGTCGCGGCCGCCCACAGGGGACATGTGATGAACCAAGTCATTGTCATCGCCTTGCTGGTAGCCGCCGCCCTGCTGGCACTACTGTGCGCCGTCGCATGGATGGCCATCCGCTCGCGCAACATGCAGGTGTGGCTGGGCAGCTATCTCCGGCAGCCCCCGCGCCCGGTGGTCGACGGACCGACCCATGTCATGTTCTGCTTCGTGGACCACTACGAACCCGCATGGGGTCGCGTGGACCTGGAGACCCAGCGGCGCCGCGTGGACCGCTGGCACAAGGATTACCCTGCCATGGCCTCGCGCCACCGCGATGCCGACGGTCGACCGCCGCAGCACACCTTCTTCTATCCGGAGGAGGAATACCTGCCGGAGCACCTGGACAAGATCGCCGGCCTCTGCGCCGATGGCTACGGCGAGATCGAGATCCACCTGCACCACGACAACGACACGCCGGAGAACTTCTGCGCCACCATCTCGCGCTTCAACGAACTGCTGCATGCGCGGCACGGGGCGCTGTCGCGCGATCGCCACACCGGCCAGCTTCGCTTCGGCTTCATCCACGGTAACTGGTCGCTGGACAATTCGCGCGCCGACGGTCGCTGGTGCGGGCTGAACAACGAGCTGATCCTGCTGCGCGAACTCGGCTGCTACGCGGACTTCACCCTGCCCTCCGCCCCCAGCGAAACGCAGACGCGCACCATCAATGCGATCTACTACGCCACCGACGATCCTTGCCATCCGAAATCGCACAACACCGGCACGCCGGTGCGGGTCGATGGCACGCCCACGGGCGACCTGATGATCGTGCAGGGCCCCCTGGGGCTGGACTGGAAGCGCAGGCGCCATGGCGTCATGCCGCGCATCGAGAACTCGGACGTGCGCCACAGCAGCCCGCCCACACCGGAGCGCGTCGACGCGTGGGTGCGCGCCGGCATCCACGTCCAAGGCCGGCCGGACTGGATCTTCATCAAGATCCACACCCACGGCACGCAGGAACGCGACATGGACACCCTGCTCGGCGACCCCATGCATGCCATGCACGACCATCTCGAAAAGACCTACAACGACGGCCGGCGGCACATGCTGCACTACGTCACCGCACGCGAGATGTACAACATCATCAAGGCGGCGGAAGCAGGCATGGAAGGCAACCCGGCACGCTACCGCGACTTTGAGCTGCCACCACCGCCCGGCGTTACCAAATGGACAGCCCAGCTGGCGGCCGCCGACCTGCGTGAGCCCGAGGTCGCCGGCAATCCAGGCGTGGAGTGATGACGATGCACTGGCGAGCCAAAGGCGTGTTGCAGAAGTTGCTGGGCAGTGTTCCCGGAGGGGAGCAGGCGCACTACCTTCTGCAGCGGCGCTTCGGAGGCTTGCGCGGCTTCACGCGTGAGTTCGAGATCAAGATGGATGACTGGCGCCTCATGGCCGGCCATCTGCGCGATGCCGGCCTGCCCATTGCTGGCGCGCGCCTGTTCGAGATCGGCAGCGGCTGGTACCCCACCTTCCCGTTCGCCTGCTACCTCGGTGGCGCCAAGCAGGTCATCACGGTGGACCTTACGCGCCATATCAAGTGGGATCTGGTGCTCAGCTGCGCGGAGCAGCTTGCCCACCACACGGCGCTGATCGCCGAAGCCACCGGCGCGCCGGAGCACGATGTGCTTCAACGTCAGCGAGAGCTGGCCGGGCGCCTGCGACAAGGTGATGACGTCGGCACGGCCACGCAAGGCGTGGTGGTCTACCAGGCGCCGTCGGACGCCTCGCATACCACGCTTCCCGCCCATGAACTTGACTGCGTCTTCTCCAACAGCGTACTCGAACACGTGCTTCCCGACGCCGTGGACGCCATCTTTCGCGAGGCGATGCGCATCCTCGTTCCCGGCGGCATCATGTTCCACTCGGTCAATTGCGGTGATCACTACGCCTACGTCGACCACTCGATCAACCAGCTCAACTACCTCAAGTATTCCGATCGCCAATGGCGCCATTGGGACAACGCGTTCCTCTACCAGAACCGCCTGCGCGCCTACGAGTTCGTGGACCGCGCCGTCGCCGCCGGCTTCGACATCGTGCTGAACACCGAATGTCCCCGTGAAACGCGTCTGGCCCAACTGGCCGCGATGCACGTGCACCCGCAGTTCGCCCACATTCCACCCGAGCGCCTGTGCGTGACTTCCATCGATTTCATCGGACGCACGCACGTGTCCGGAGCCCAGCCATGAACGGCGCCCTGGTCAGCGTGGTGATGCCGGCGTTCAACGCGGCGAAGTACCTGCGGGGCGCCGTGGGATCGGTGCTTTCGCAGACCTGGCCATCGTGGGAGCTGATCATCGTCGATGACTGCTCCACCGACGACACCCCCCACCTGCTCGATGCCCTGGCCGCCGCCGACGAACGCATCCGCGTCATTCACGCCGACCAGAACGGCGGCGTCGCCACCGCCCGCAACACTGCCATCGCCGCCGCCCGCGGCAGCCATATCGCCTTCCTCGACAGTGACGACGGCTGGCATCCGCGCAAGCTGGAATGGCAGCTGGAACACATGGAGGAAACCCACGCACGAGTCTGCTACACCGCCTACGACCGCGTCACCGAAGACGGCCACCTGCTTTCCCGCGTTCGCCCGCCGGCTTGTGTCGACTATGCCCAGATGCTGCGCAGCAACCACATCGGCAACCTCACCGGCCTCTACGACCGCAGCCTCGGCGATGCCACCTTCCCCCACGTCGGCCACGAAGACTACGTGTTCTGGCTGGAAATGGTCCGCCGCGCCGGCCACGCCACCTGCGTCCCCGGCAACCAGCCACTTGCCTATTACTGCGTGCGCGAAGGTTCGGTCTCGGCGGACAAATGGCGCGCCGCCTGCTGGCAATGGCGCATCTACCGCGACATCGCACGCCTGAGCTGGCTGTCGTCGTCACAGCACATGTGCCATTACGCGTGGCAGGCGATGAGGAAGCGGATGGTGTGAATAGAGGAAGCGGAAAGACACCATGCCACCCAACCTACCTCATCGCTGACTGCTTTAAGTCCTCTTGGCATCGATGCGTTGCGGTGTAGCTTCAGTGTGTAGGCGCGGCGCCTGTCGCAATCCGGGCTCCGGAACCATCAGGCTTGTATCCAACGCCATGCAGAGCACCTCGCCGTATCGGCGCCTTGCGGTGTAGCCGCACCGTTCAATAAGGAGATCGTGCGGTGCCGGTTACCGAAACCTTCAAGGCTCATATCCCACACGACGCTACCGGAGCCTCTTAGGCCATTTTCTTTGGGTTACTTTCGACGCGAAGCTAGTCCCCGTGGGATCTTTTGGGCCAGCAAAAGAAAAGTGACTCGGCCTCCGGCAGGAGGTCGAAACGCCCGCCGCGTAGGCGGCACCCCGTTGGGAGCATGGCAACCGAAGGGCCAGGGCCGAGAGCAAAGTCACTGGATCCCTGCCTTCGCAGGGATGACGGCTCTTATGAGGCCGCGAGGCTAGGTTGGCTTTTCACTCCAATCCTCACTCCAATCCTCACTCCAATCATCTCTCCAACCCTCTCCTCAACCCTCTCCCCAAAAAGGGAGAGAAAGCAGATCTCTCAAAACGCGCTGCCCCCTCAGGGCGCCATCCTTTGCACCGGCCCCTGCAACACCCCCAACACCCGCTTCGCCACCCTTCCCAAAGGCCCCAGCTTGTCCGTAATCATGCCCATGAGCCGGCAGTCCTCCTCACTCCAATAGCGCACGAAGAAACTCGCCGGCAAAAACACCGCCGTAAACACCACTCCACCCGTCACAAACGCCAGATGCCCCGGCGTCACCTCTGCCACCAGCCAACCGGCGCCCGTCGCCACCAGCCCCACCACGAACAACCTTGCCATCAACGCTACCGGCAAACCCGCGCTCGCCACGCGCCGGATGTAGATCGTGCAGATCACCAGTTCGGCCAGTCGCGTGCCGGCGTAGCAAAGCACCGCACCGAGCAGGCCAAAGTGGGGAATGAGGCTGAAACCAAGGATCAGGTTGATGACCAGCGCCGAACCTGAAATGCGCAACCGGTCGCCCTGGCGGTCCGTCACCACCTGGAATGCCGCGATGCTGTTGGTCATCAGCAACAGGCCCGCCAGCACCAGGGTGACCTCGATAGCGGGAATCGCAGCCACGTATTTGTTGCCATACATCAGCGTCACCAGGCTGGGCGTGGTGACAAAGCCGAGCCCGGCGATCATCAGGCCGGTGGCCCAGTAGAACCGCGTGGCCTCCGACAACACCCGCGTGGCCTGCGCCTGCCCGCTCTGCCCGAACGCCCGCGCCATGTAGGGCAGCAAGGTGGAGGTCAAACCCACGGAGAACAGCTCCACCGCGCCGCGCGTCAACGTGCCGGCGATGGCGAAGAAGCCCACGGCGGTGGAATTGGCGTAGGTGTTGAGCAGGAACACCTCCACCGTATTGCTCTTCAACGCCAGCAGCAGGATGAGCACGGCCGTGAGCCGCAGGTGGCGGGTCAGCCGCCGAGACATCTCGGGCGGCACTTCGCCTGGGCCGAAGGGCTGGCAATAGCGGCGATAGGCCATGCGATTGATCAGGTTCAACGTGAGACATGAAATGGTGAAGATGCCCACGAAGGCCATCAGCCCTGCATGCAACACCGAGGCAATCACCACCAGCGCCAGCATGATCACGCCGGAGATCACGGTGGCGATCGATACCGGCTCGAACTTTTCCTGCCCCTTGGAAATGGCCACCCACAGGCTGTAGTTCGACTTGGCCACCACACCGATGGCGACCAGCACGGTGATGGGCAGCATGACACTTCCCCACTCCTGCGGCCGGATGATCGCCACGCCCAGGAAGAACAAGGCAATCACGACGGCGCAACTCCACGCCTGGTTGCGCGCCAACCGGAAGGAAATGTGCGAAGCCACGTCCGGCGAACCGGCGCCATAGGCCTCCGCGATGAATTTGGTCGACGACGTGGTCAGCGCGTGGTTGCTGCATGTCATCAGCCAGCCGCACAGCCACACGGTGAATGCGTAGCGGCCGAAATCCGCCGGACCCAGCGCGCGCGCTATCCATACGCTGATGAACAGGCCCAGCGCGTACTCCACATAGGTGGAGGCCGACACCAGCGCCATGCTTCGCAATGCTGCCATCCGACGATTCATCAACACCTTCCCCTGTCCACGTCTGCCCCAATCGTCGGAATCCGCTATGGCGTGGCGTGTGCCGCCAATGGCGATGTCATGCCGCTGCCCGGCGGCTGCTGCAGGAACCACATCGTCACGCCGCTGCCGCGGTTGTTCCAGTTGAACCGCCGCAGCGTCTCGCCGATCTGCCCGCATTCGGTGTTGTAGGACGACGCCAGCGCCTCGAGGCGACGCTTCAGCGCAGCGCTCTGCGTCGGGTCCTGCTCGAAGTAGTAGGCTGCCGCTACCGGCATGGCCAGCTCGACGTTGTGCGCGTCGCTGTACCAGCCGTCGGAGTCCTCGATGTCGGACAGCTTCTTGTGGTTGGCCTGCGAAGAAGCCCAGTACCAGGCGATCTGGCCCTTGGGCCCGGAGCACGGATTGCGCCAGTCGTGCCCCTGCACGATGGTGTTCACATCGACCCAGCCGTAGCGCTCCAGGTAACGGCCGAACGCCGTGATCATCTCGGGAATCCGGCGGTCGCCGGTCACCAGCCAGGTGTGCCACAGGCCGTCGATGATGTTCTCGCTCATCCACGGCGAGGTGCCACGAACGTCCTGTTCCGGATTCCATGCTTCGTCTTCGTGCAGGTTCCAGCTGTTGCGCCAGGAGCCGTCGTTGCCCAGCTTGTCGGGGTTGTTGCGCTGGTGGTCGTACAACCAGTCCACCCGCTCGCGCGCGTTGTCGAGGTAGCGCTTTTCGCCGGTCAGGTCATAGGCGTTGATGGTCGCCAGCAAGCCCAGCCCCGCGAGGCGCTCGGTGAACCGCTGCCCCGCCTCGGTATACGGGCCTGCCTCGCCGCTCCAGCCGTTGTGTTTCCACAGCGTCACCATCTTGTCGACCAGCGCCGCATCGTGCTCGCTGTCGTCGCCGGTCAGCGCGAGCGCCAGCAGGATGGGCTCCACGTAGACATACTTGGAGTCGCACGGTTCCTTGCCGTAGGTCCACCCACCGCCGCAGAAGGGGCTGAACGGCATGCCATCGCGCTTGATGTACTTCATGTAGAAGTGATAGCTCTGGTCCGCCGCCTGCAGGTAGTCGAAGCGACCCGTGCGTATGTATGCCTTGAACAAGGTCGTCGGCCGGTCGAACAGCCAGGCGGTGTGATCGTCCACCGGCAGCTTGCGCGCCCATTCGAACTGGGTGGCCACGTAACCGGCGTAGGCTTCGCCCTTGGTGGCGGGCGTCTGCGGGCCTGCGATCAGCGAGGCACACAGCCATGCCGGCTCAAGCGTCGCCAGCGCGGCCGCGACCCGTACACCGTGGCCATCGGCCCCCAGCTCCTGTGCGTAAGGCCAGCCGGGCATATCCCGGGCACGGGGCTTGCCCACGGCGAAGTAGTAGGTGCCCTCGCCCTTGACCAGGGACGCGTGGAACTGCGCGCGTACCGCGCGGATGCTGCGATCTCGGGCAAACCACAGCAGCGTCGCATCCACGTGCGCGGGGATTTCGTTGCCCTGCGCATCGAGAATGCGCACTAGGTGCGCATCGCGCAGCATGGACGGGGGAAACGGTATGCCTACTGAGACCCGCACGTCCGTGGCATCACCGACGTTCTGGTGCACCACGATGCGCTGCGCGGGCGCGCTGTCCGCGGGGGCCTGTACCTCCTGGCTCCTGGACGCCGCAGCGGGCGCTGCGTTGGGTGCATGGGCGGCCGACCAGGCGGCGAGCGGCACCGACAACAACAGCAGGCCCATCAAGACCCGAAGCCTGCCCGGGCCGCGTCCGTCGCGGGCTCGGGATGCCCCTGGTGGCACTGCCGTCGACATCACGCCACCGACGACAACGGCGCGCGGGCGGCAGCCATCTTGAGCTCCCACGCCAACGCCGTATGCACGATGAAGTCCAGATCGTCGTACTGGGGATGCCAGTCCAGCACCTGCTTGAGCCGGTCGCTACATGCGATGAGCATGGCCAGATCGCCTTCGCGCCGGGGCAGCTCGACGATATTCAGCGGATGCCCGCCTACCCGCGCCACCGAATCGAGCACCTCCCGCACGCTGTAGCCATGGCCGTAGCCGCAGTTGAGCTTGAGCGACTCACCGCCCGCGCGCAAATGGTCCAGCGCGCGCAGGTGCGCCGACGCCAGGTCTTCCACATGGATGTAGTCGCGGATGCCGGTGCCATCGGGCGTGTCGTAATCCGTACCGTAGATGGCCATGGATGTCCGCTTGCCCACCGCGTGCTCGCAGGCCGCCTTGATCAGCAGCGTCGCGAAGGGCGCGGAATGACCGATGCGCCCTTTGGGGTCGCAACCGGCCACGTTGAAGTAGCGCAGGATGACGTGGCGCATGCGGCCGGTGGCGCAGTAGTCGCACAACATCATTTCCGACATCAGCTTGGACATGCCGTACGGGTTGGCCGGATGCGTGGGCGTCTCCTCGTCCGCGACGCCCTGCTCTGTCAGGCCATAGACGGCCGCCGTCGACGAGAAGATGAACTTGTCGACGCCCGACTCGGCACAGGCCGCGAGCAGGTTGCGCGTGTTGCAGGTGTTGTTGCCGTAATACTTGAGCGGATCGCTCACCGATTCCGGCACCACCGTGTGCGCCGCGAAATGCATCACCGCGTCGATGCGGTTTGCCTTGAGCACCGACTCCACCAGCGCGGCATCGCCTACGTTGCCCACCACCAGCTCGGCGCCCCTCACGGCCTCGGGGTAGCCGGTGCTGAGATTGTCGATGACCACGACGTGCTCTCCACGCATGGCCAGCTGCTGGACGACATGACTCCCGATGTAACCGGCTCCGCCGGTGACAAGAATGTTGTACATCTTCACGTCCCTGGTCGAGTAACGGGAAAGTGACGGCCCATCCACTGCGTCACGTGGTCAAGCAGGCGCTGGCGATCGCCAGTGAGAACGTAGGTGTGATCCGCGTCCTTGAAGAAACTGGCGCTGATGCCCGGATGGTCGGCCAGCCGGCCGAAGCATTCGCGGAACTGCCGGATATGGTTGAAGTACCGCGACACGCCGCCGCTGTAGACGAAATCCAGCTTGAGTCCGCGCTGCAGCATCTCGGCAAGCTGCTCCCGCACGACCTTGGGCGGCAACGGTTCGACCACGAAGAGTGGTTCGGCTGGTCGCGGCGCGGCCGACGCGCGTCGGCGCGCCAGCAGGCGACGCCATGCCGACGTATCCAGCAGGCGCGGCAGGTAGTGGCGCAGGCGCTGGCCGAGCGTTCGGTGTCCATAGCCGTCGAGGAACAAGGCACCCACGACGCGCGGATCGACGTGCGCGGCCGAGTGCGCGTTCTGCGCCCCCGAGCAGAGCCCGAACAGCACGAAGCGGGTGCAGCCGGATTGCTGCTTGAGCAGCTCCATGGCCTCGCGCACATCGGCCACCACCTGGTCGGGGCGGGACAGGCGCTGCCCACTGGCGCCGCTATCGCCAATGGTGGACAGGTCGAAGCGCAAGGTCGGGTAACCCATCGCATTGAGCCGGCGGCTGAGTTCCACGTGCAGCCGGAACGGCCCGACGCGATACACCATGCCGGCATTGAGGAAAATGACGCCAACACCATGATCGATGACGGCAGGAAGGCCTACCACGCCGACCAGGTGCCGTGCCTTGCCGAAGCGGAACGCCTGCTCGTGCATCACGCCATCTCCTTCAGCAGGCGCTTCGCCGCGTCGAGCAGCGGATGCGAGAGGATCGCCAGTTCCAGGCAATCGATGTCGTCCCAGCGCGGCGACACGTCCACGCAGATCCGCCGGCCGGCATGGCCCTCATCCGGCCGCGATGCTTCGTCGGTCAACGCGGACGACAGCCACGCCGAAGCCATGCCCGGGTCGATCAGGCGCAGCCCTTCCAGCTGTTCGTGCAGCCGCTCGTTCCGTTCGAACCCGGGCCACTGCGTACTGACATCCAGTTCCGGACGTGCATGCTCGAAACGGTTCAGATCGACCTTGAGTGCGTCCTGCATGCGGTCGTACTGCCGCACGAGCGCATCACCATCGGTAATGGCGTCCCAGGCCACCACGCCGTCCAGCCGCGCCGACGCCGACGCAGCCAGCGCCGCGTTGGCGCCCAGTCGTGCGCCGAACGCCAGTACCCGGCTGCCACCGTGGCGCGTGCGCAATTCGGCCGCGGCCGTCGCGACATCGGCCAGGCAGCGCGGCCACGCCAGCTCGCGGCTCTCGCCCGCCGAATCGCCCGTGCCGAAATAATCGAAGCGCAGCACCGGCAAGCCGCTTTCCGCCAGCCCGTGGGCCAGCTGCCGGTACAGGCGATGGCAACGGATCTGCTCCACGCCCAGCGGCGGGCACAGCAGCACCGCCGCGCCGGCAACGGCAGCAGCGGGATGATAAAAGCCGAACAGCTCCCGGCCTGGCCCGAAGTAGAACGGCAACTCGGCGTCGATGCGCGATTTCATCGGCGATACACCACGCCGACGATGAACTCGTTCTCGTGGTAGCTCTGCAACGCCGCGTTGCTGGCGCGGATCTGCCGGGTGTAGCCGGCCCGCCAGCTCCAGTGCGGCGTAAACTCATGACTGATCGCAACGCCAAAGCGCGTGGTCTTGTCCGTGCGGCTCAGCGAGGTGTACTCGTTGTGTTCGTAATTGCCGAACCCCGTCAGGATCAGATTGGGCCGCAGCTTGTACTCGACGCTGAAGGCAGCACTCTTCTCGTTCTGGTCGAAGGTCGGGTTGTTGAGGTAGGACAGCTTGCGATACAGCGGTGACACGGTGACCGACCAACGGTCGCTGCGATAGCTGTAGGTGCCCTGCACGCTGCGATCCAGGTACACCTGCGAATCCACCACCACGGTGCCGGTATTGATGCCACGGGCCGGATCATTGATCAGGTCCAGCGGGTTGCTGGACACGTTGGTCATGCTGTCCACGATGGTCTGGCCGGGCTGCAGCAGCATGTCCTGCGCCGCATCCGAGTACTCGTAGGTGCCAGTCACGCTGAAGCTGTTGTCAATGCTGGGGCGCCAGCCCAGCGTTACCTTCGCCATCGGCTTGGAGGCGCTCGGCGCGTTCTTGAAATCGACGTAGGCCCAACCCACCAGGGCATCCACGTCGAAATTCTTCAGCGTGTGCACGTAATGGCCGTACAGCTCGTCGCGAGTGTAGTTCGGCCCGGCCGTGCTGTTCTTCAGGTTCACATGCTCCGATTCCAGGTTCAGCGATACCTGTGTGGTCGGGTTGAGGTCGCGGATGACGCGGAACGCGCCCAGCCCGCGGGACGAATCAAAGTCGTCCACCTTGGAGGCGTAGCTGTTGATGTACTTCAGCTCGGCCTGGCCACGCGTGGCAGCGTTGAAGTTGAAGTGAAAGATGGGTCCCAGCGACAGCACGTTGGTCTGCTGCAGGTTATTGGGCGCATTGCTGGCCAGCGTATCCACCGGCTGCACGCCGGCGTCGTCCTCGATGGCGAAATCCAGTCGCTGCGGAATCGCCGACCAGTTGGCCTGCGCGCTGAGCGTGCCCAGCGTCTGGCTGTCGAACTGGCTGTTGCTGTAATCGAGGTATTCCGCTGTGCCGACCACGTTCGCCTGGATGGTGGAACCCAGTTGTCGGTACGCGAAGTTGATGCCCGGGACGATGACATTGCTGCTGGCCGGGCTGTCGGTGGACAACGCGATGTTGTCGCTGTGTTCCACGCTGACAAACGCCGAATAGGCGAAGTCGCCGGCCCATGAACAGCCGGGAACCACGACCAGCGCGAGCATGGTGGCGCGGGCGAGCCTGTTGTATGCCGGCATATCCTTTCCTCTGACCTTTTCCCCTCGGGATGCCGCCGCTCCCTACGCCGGCATCTCCTTCCCTATCCGTCTAGGGCGCCTGGTTGAACACCACTCCTGCGAGCTTGTTCGGCTCGAAATGACTCAGTGCCTGGCTGATCGCGCCAGGCGTGTCCTTGCCGTAGCCGGCCACAACGACCACGAAGTCGGCGAGGTCCGCGAGAATGCGTGCGTCGGGCGCGCCCTTGATCGCGGGCCCGTCCAGGAACAGATAGCGATCCGCGTACCGCGAGCGCAGCGAGTCGATCACCGCGCGCATGCGGTGGGACGTGAAGTATTCGCTGCCGCTCTCGCGCGACTTGCCCGCGGGAATCAGCCGCAGATGCGGCACGCCGGTGTGGTAGATGATCGATTCG
Source organism: Dyella japonica A8 (assembly GCF_000725385.1). Lineage (NCBI taxonomy): Bacteria > Pseudomonadati > Pseudomonadota > Gammaproteobacteria > Lysobacterales > Rhodanobacteraceae > Dyella > Dyella japonica. Next base: position 3,462,894 of record NZ_CP008884.1, read on the forward strand.
ATGCCGATGGCCGGATGGTCCATCAGGTCGATCAGGCCACCATGGGTCGGTTCCACGCCCATCACCTTGTGCTGGTTCGGATAGCGCACATTGCAATCGATCAGCAGGCTGGTCTTGGCCTCGTCGAAAGCGAACGCGGCGGCAAGGTTGCGCGCCACGAAGCTGCTGCCCGAATGCGGACTCACGGCCACCACCAGCGTCACGAAATTCTCGTGGCCACCCATGGCGAGCAGGCGCGTGCGGATCTCGCGGAAGGCATCGGACTGCTGCCGCACCGATTCCTCGCGATGGATCATCCGGCGCTGTTCCAACTGGATAGGCGCCAGAGCGCCACCCTGCTCGTGCATGCGCGCGATGGACTGGCTGGACGATTTGCGCAGCTCAAGATTGTGCGCAGCCGTCTGCAGCACCTCGCTGATCCGATCGGACATGTTGTCGCCCTCAAGATTCTTCATGGTCATCCCTTCAGCCGGATCCACACGGCAACGAGGTAGACGGCGATGACACCCAGCACGATGAGCGCAACAGTCATGTTCCGCATGCGGTCGCGACGGCGATCACCCGGCGTGGGATAGAACGGGATGGCGGCCAGCATCGGGGCGCCAATGGCCTGTTCGAGCTGCCATACCGAGCGCACGCGCGGGTCGAACCAGACCAGCGCGAACAGCAGGCCCAGCGGAAGAACGATGGCCAGCGCCCCGCCGGCGAGGCCAAAGTGCATGAAGCGCAGGCCCGAGGGTGTCAGTGGCATGACGGCCGGGTTCTGCACCAGGAAGGTCAGGCCGCGCTGTTCGGCATCGAGGTTCATCGACACTCGGGCGTTCTCGCGGCGCTTGAGCAGATCCTGGTAGACGTCGCGATTGACGTTGTAGTCGCGGGTCAGTTCAGCCGTGACGTTTTCCGAACTGGCGATGCGGGCGCTGCGCTGCAGTTCGGCCTGCAACATCGATTCGCTCGCCCCCATGCGTGCCGACGCCGCCGCGCTCGCCGCGCGGGCGGAGGCCAGCTGCGTCTTGATCTGCTGGTACGCCGGGTTGAACGTCACGTTGCTGTCCAGCGCGACGGGTGTACCGGCCGCCTGCGCTGCCTGCCGGCGCTCTTCCGCGCTGACGAGCTGCTTCTTGAGGTCATCGATCTGGTGGCGGACGCGCACCACGTCGGGATACGAATCGGTATAGGTCAGCAGCAGCTTGTTGAGCTGCGCCTGCAGTTCGCCCAATTGCGCCTGTATCACGCCATCGGCCGTTTGCACCGTGTTCACTTCGGACTCGCCGCTGAGTTGCGAGGCGAGCGAACCTTCCTGTGAACGGCGCTCCATCATGTCCATGCGTGCCGACTCGATCTGCGTGCGCAGCTGGCTGATGCGTGCCGCCGTATCGGCCTCGCTGCCAGGGCGCGCATCGGGGTTGGCGTCGCGATAGGCCTTCAGCTTGTCTTCGGCGTCGGTGAGCTTCTTGCGGTACGCCTCGACCTGGCTGTTGATGAACTCGTAAGCCTCTCGGCTCTCCCGTTGCTTGGATGCCAGGCTTTCGCTGATGAACAACTGCGCGAAGGCGCGGGCGACCTCATACGTGCGCCGGGCGCTGTTGTCGCTATAGGTGATGGTGATCAGGTTGTCGTGCGTGATCTGCACCTGCGTGCGCGACTTGATGCCCTCGGCGATGCGGTCCTGCTCCACCGGCGTCGGGTTGTTGGCCATCCAGCCACCGGCCTCGAGGATCCGCGTCATCACCTTGCGGCTGAAGATCACGTCACGCGCCATGTTGGCGCGGTTCTTGTTCGCCGTCGGCGCGGCGGCGCCTTCCATCAGCGGCGTGATAATGCTGCTTTCCTGCGCAAGAATCGTGGTGGACGCGACGTACTTGCGCGGCCACAGCATGCCCGCCGTCAAGGCAGCCAGTGCGATCACCGCAAACGCAACGCCCAGCGCCAGGCGTCGGCGGCGTGCCTCGATGACCAGCGCCGGCACCAGGCTTGCCATTGGCCTGAGTTCCCCGCTCATGGCAACGTCCTCCCTCTCCCTTACGCGCGGTCTTAGAACGACCGCATCGGCACGGTGACGACATCCCCCGGCTGCACCGGGTAGTTGGTGTCGAGGTCACCCTTCTGCAGCACCTTGTCCAGGCGCACGGCATAGGGCGTGGTCACGCCGTTCCGCCCCTCGCGGAACAACTCGGTGCGGTCGGGTGCCGCAAATTCCGTGGTACCGCCCGCCGCCAGCACGGCATCTAGCACGGTCATGCCCTGGCGATAGGGGATCGATACCGGCTGGCGCACAGCGCCCGTCACCCGCACGCGCGACAGGTATTCGTGGCTGCGCAGCTCGGTGAGGATCACCGCCACCTGCGGATCGCGCACGTACGACGCCAGCTTTTCCTTGATCGCCGCGGCGACTTCTTCCGGCGTCTTGCCGCCGGCCATCACGTCGCCGATCAGCGGCACGGTGATCTTGCCGTCCGGCCGCACGGGCACGCTCACACTGAGGTCCGGGTTCTGCCAGACCGTTACCTGCAGCTGGTCATCGACACCGATCCGGTAGGTGGTGACCGCCTGCGCGGCCGGATCGACCGTAGGCGCATCGGTGGAACCACCCGTGGCACAGCCCGACAGCAATGCCGTAACGCCCATGGCAAACAACACGGAAAGAACTTTCATGGTGGAGTCCCCCTGCGCACAAAGTGTGAACTTCGTCACGGTCGAGTATATCTACGGCCCAGGAAAACTTGACAAACCATAGGTTCTATGCCTTGCCGCACATGGAACTTGCCGAAAACGCACTTGCACGCCGCACGCGACATCACGCGACGGCACCGCCAAACCCAGCCACGCCGCGGAGCCCGGAAGTCCTTGCGATGGACGGCGCAGTGCCCGCTTTCCGGTTTTAGGCCGTTTGGCCGATGACCCGCGAAAACGCCATCGACGACTCGTGCGCGAAGCGCACGATTTCAGCGCAAGCCAAGGGGCCCTGGCGAACGCTTCGCTATCGATGCACCGCCTCGAGCTTCAGGCGTACCCGCGCCCCATGCGCCCGTGATCGAACCGCTTGATGCGTCGATCCTCATGAGCAAGTCCACCCCGTCAATGGCGGCGTGCAAGGCATCAGTCAGGGGATCGCCCAGCTCGTGCCGGAGCGGTAACGTTTACATCGCCGATCCGGGCACGAATGCCGGCCGGGTCTGCGCAAGGATGGGCGCCTGGCGAACGCGCCGCGTTCGCCAGGCTAGAGGTGCCGCCACTCACCTGCGGCCGGCACCGTCATCGTTCGCGCTTCGCGGTTGGTAGTGCATGTCGCCGCGACCAACACGCATCCAGGTTCATCAGACAATCTTCGGCAGCTGCCAGCCAAACCTAACCGCCGCCACGCGCAACGCGAAACACACCAGCCCGCCGAGCGTCGCCGCAACCACCGGCGGACACCCCCATCGCCGCCCGACGACAAGCACCGCCGCGCCAAGCAAAGCCGCGCTCGCGTAGATGTTTGCCACCAGCACCATCGGCACCCGCGAGAGCAGCATGTCGCGCACAACGCCGCCACCACAGCCTGTGATGGCGCCCATCAGCATCGCGATGAACGGATGGATCTGGAACTCCAGCGCTTTCTCCGCGCCCGCCACCGCAAACAATGCGAGCCCTGCCGCATCAAGAGTCGTCAGCAAGAACGGGGGCACCGACTCGATCTGCGCATGAAACACAAACGCCACCAGTCCCGTGACAAACGCCAACACCGGATAACGCCAGTCGCGTATCGCACTCGGCGGCGTCGCGCCAATCAACAGATCGCGAACGATGCCGCCACCCAGCGCGACCATGAAGGACAACACCAGCACGCCGAGCAGATCCAGCCCGGCATGGACGGCCGCCATGGCACCCTCGATGGCAAACACCACGGTGCCGGAAAGATCGGCTACGAGCGCGACCTGCTTGCGGATCATGAGCCACTCCCCTTTTGCCCGGTTCCAGGACAGTCGAACGCCATAGGACACCTATAGAAAAGAACGATGCCGACCTGCGCTTCAATACCCTCTGGGCTGAGTGAAGGCTCCCTTGGTGATCTGCGATATCAATGCCGGCAGGTTCTCGGGATTCTTTCCGTCCGCGCCACCCCAGGTCGGCGTCGCCAGGCCCTTGCCCGAGATGTCCAGAACTACGACGGAACGATAAGGCGCAAAGCCGCCAATCTCGTAGAAGACAACGCAGCGATCAGCGGACACGCCGCCGATGAGCAATCGTCGCCATGGCAATCGAGGACCTCGTCCCATGACGTCAGTCGCCTGATAAGGCTGGCCAGGGTTGGCAAGTTCGAAACCGGATGTGCGCGCAAGCACCGCGAACCCACTCTTGCAGCTCGCCGGAAAGGCCGCGACATCGCGCACTTCGATGAAATGTTCGGCAAGAAGTTTTGCGCGTTCGGCAGGCGCGGGAATGGACGATGCGAATACGTTCGCCGCTGGACCTTGCATCTGCACGCCGGTCACGGACCGAGCCTGATCGAAGGCAAGCACTGGACCACCCGCCAGTGCGCTCGCCAGCACAGCAAGCCACATGGTTACCGAACGCCGACAACCGTTCATCGCAGCCACTCCATTTACCCACACAGGTAAACGCAACGATGAACTTGGCGGGGTTACTGCACAAGTCGTCCGCGGCCATCAAATCGCGCGCAAAACAAAAGGCACTTAGATTTCTCTAAGTGCCTTTCGAATTGGTGGGCCGTGTAAGATTCGAACTTACGACCAATTGATTAAGAGTCAACTGCTCTACCAACTGAGCTAACGGCCCTGAAACTTTTGTTTTCTTGCTAGCTCAACTGGGGTGGAAGATGGGACTCGAACCCACGACCCTCGGAATCACAATCCGATGCTCTAACCAGCTGAGCTACATCCACCGCATTGTTGAACTGGCGCGCCCGACAGGAATCGAACCTGCAACCGTCGGCTTAGAAGGCCGATGCTCTATCCGGTTGAGCTACAGGCGCTTGTGCACATTGTGCATAGCATCTGCATGGTCGGGGCAGAGGGATTCGAACCCCCGACATCCAGCTCCCAAAGCTGGCGCTCTACCAGGCTGAGCTATACCCCGATTTCGAATCCTCAACCGCTTTCGCGGGCTGAAGCTTTGAAATGCTACGGGTGACGCCTAGCCTAGTCAATCCGTATCAAAGCACACCGGATTTCTTCTTGCGTCCGGTCCGTTTGGCGATTCACTGCCTTGCGGTGCAAGCCGTGATGCGAACATCACACCTTGCTGTTAAATGGCGCGCCCGGAGAGATTCGAACTCCCGACCACCAAGTTCGTAGCCTGGTACTCTATCCAACTGAGCTACGGGCGCGTTTTTTAACTTTTGCCTCTTCGCTTAACCACCGGAGTGGAAAGCGCCGAAGCGAGAAGCGGAATTATTCAGATTCGAGGGCGGTGCGTCAATACTTTTTTTCAGTTTTTTTCATCGCCGTGTGGAAACTTTCACGTTCGGCGAGGAATGCACTTCACTCGAGCCGCTTAGTTTAGCCATCTGTTTCGCATTCGGCTATACCTTTGGGTGATTTTTTTTCACATATGTGAAGCATCGGGCTGGGCGCGATTCATGCGGCGTCCTGCACGGCCTCTTTTTCTCGATGAAACGGTGCGGCGGTCGCGCACGAGTGCGCTCCTACAGAAACGGAGAGCGACGCCCTGCCCTGCAAAGAAAAAGGCGGCACATGGCCGCCTTTTTCCTGTTTGCCGTTTTGACGATCAGCGATCGGCGATGCGACTCTGCGTTGCCGGATCACCCACCTTGGCACCGCTGTCGCCACGCGGCGGCGGAGGCGGCGGTGTGGAGCCGGTGCCGGAGTTCTTCGTCCAGTCCGCCGGCGGGCCCGGCACGCGGCCTGCCATGACGTCGTCGATCTGGTGCGCGTCGATGGTCTCGTACTGCAGCAGTGCGTCGGCCATCACGTGCAGCTTGTCGATGTTGTCGGTCAGCAGCTGCTTGGTGCGTGAATAGGCGCGATCCAGGATGGAGCGCACTTCCTCGTCGATCTTGCGCGCGGTCTCGTCGGAGACGTTCTTGTGCTGCGTCACGGCGCGACCCAGGAACACCTCGTCTTCTTCCTCGCCGTAGGTCACCGGACCGAGCTTGTCGGACAGGCCCCACTTGGTGGCCATGTTGCGGGCCATCTTGGTGGCGCGCTCGATGTCGTTGGACGCACCGGTGGTCACCTTATCCTCGCCGAAGATCAGCGCTTCGGCGACGCGGCCGCCATACAGCGAGCACAACTGCGACTCGATGGCCACGCGGTTCATGCTGTACTTGTCGCCTTCCGGCAGGTACATGGTCACGCCCAGCGCGCGACCGCGCGGAATGATGGTGACCTTGTAGACCGGATCGTGCTCCGGCACGAGGCGACCGACGATGGCATGACCAGCCTCGTGGTACGCGGTCAACTTCTTCTCGTCCTCGCTCATGGCCATCGAGCGACGCTCGGTGCCCATCAGGATTTTGTCGCGCGCCTTGTCCAGGTGAATCATGCGCACGTCGCGGGCGTTCTCGCGGGCGGCGAACAGCGCCGCCTCGTTGACGAGGTTGGCGAGGTCCGCACCGGAGAAGCCCGGCGTACCGCGCGCGATGGTCATCGGATCGACGTCCGGCGCGGTTGGCACGCGGCGCATGTGCACCTTGAGAATCTGCTCGCGGCCCTTCACGTCCGGCAGGCCAACCACCACCTGGCGGTCGAAACGGCCCGGGCGCAGCAGCGCCGGGTCGAGCACGTCCGGACGGTTGGTGGCGGCGATGACGATGACACCTTCGGTGCCTTCGAAACCGTCCATTTCCACCAGCAGCTGGTTCAGCGTCTGCTCGCGCTCGTCATGACCGCCGCCCAGGCCAGCGCCACGATGGCGACCGACAGCGTCGATTTCGTCGATGAAGATGATGCACGGCGCGTGCTTCTTGGCCTGCTCGAACATGTCGCGCACGCGGCTGGCGCCGACGCCCACGAACATTTCCACGAAGTCCGAGCCGGAGATGGAGAAGAACGGCACCTTGGCCTCGCCCGCGATGGCCTTGGCCAGCAGGGTCTTGCCGGTACCCGGCGGGCCCACCATCAGCACGCCACGGGGAATCTTGCCGCCCAGCTTCTGGAACTTGCCCGGGTCGCGCAGGAACTCGACCAGCTCACCGACCTCCTCCTTGGCTTCGTCGCAGCCGGCGACGTCGCTGAAGTTGACCTTGATCTGGTCCTCACCCTGCAGCTTGGCGCGCGAACGGCCGAAGCTCATGGCGCCGCGACCGCCCGCACCGGCCTGCATCTGGCGCATGAACCAGATGAACACGCCAACGATGAGGATGATGGGCAGCCAGTTGAGCAGCAGGCCCAGCAGCGAGAAGCCGTTGTTGGACGGCTCCTGGCGGACCTCCACGCCCTTGTCCTGCATCTGCTTGATCACCGTGTTGGTGGACCAGCCGAGGACGGGGGCGACGGTGCGGAAGGAGCTGCCGTCCTTCAGCTTGCCGCTGATGGCGGCCGGTTGGTCGGCACTGATGTTGGCCGTGGCCACGTTGCCGTTGTCCACGCTCTGCACGAAGCTGCTGTAAGGCAGATCCGAGGAGGACGCGCCATGCGGATTGAAGCTCTGGAACACGGTCAGCAGTACGACCGCGATGATCAGCCAGAGCAGCAGGTTTTTCGCCATTTCATTCATGCACGGTTCTCGCCCGATTGCCCGCCGTGGATCTTTCGCCCCACGGCCAATGCATACACCTCCCGCGAACGCGCGCGGGAGGCCTTAGGTTTACGCATCGTTACGCGGGTGAAGTCTGCGCGCAAGCTGCGTATGTATTCGTCAAAGCCGGTCCCCTGGAACAACTTGATCAGGAACGACCCGCCCGGCTTCAGCCACTGGCGGCTGAAATCCAGCGCCAGCTCGGCCAGGTCCATCGCCCGGATCTGGTCGGCCAGGGCCACACCACTCATATTGGGGGCCATATCAGACAGCACAAGATCGACCTGCTGGCCATGAAGGCGGCTTTCCAGCTCCCGCAGCACCGACTCTTCGCGGAAGTCGCCCTGCAGGAAGTCCACCCCGCCGATGCCCTGCATGGGCAGGATATCCATGGCCACCACGTGGCCGGTATCGCCCAGGCGCTGGCGCACCAGCTGCGACCAACCGCCCGGGGCGGCGCCCAGATCGACCACGCGCATGCCGGGCTTGAGCAGCCGATCCTTGTCGATCAGCTCTTCCAGCTTGAAGACGGCGCGCGAGCGCAGGCCCTCGGCCTGGGCCTTCTTCACATAGACATCATCGAAGTGTTCCCGCAGCCAGCGGGAACTGCTTTTGCTGCGAGACATGGGTCGGCAACTGCCACAGATACGGAGGAGATGGCCGCATGATACCCTTTGCGGTCCTATCGCAGCGAATCCGAGACTGAACGCATGGCACTTTCCCCCTCGCAGCGCCGTTACCTGCGCAGCCTTGCGCACGATCTCAACCCGGTCATCCTGCTAGGCGCCAAGGGTGCGACCGAGGCCGTGCTCAAGGAGCTGGACCTGGCCCTGTCCCACCACGAGCTGGTGAAGGTGAAGCTCTCGGGTGGCGACAAGGACGAGCGCCAGGAGCAGATCGACTTCCTGACCGAAGGCACCAAGGCCGAAAGCGTGCAGCAGATCGGCCACATCGTGGTGCTGTTCCGCCGCAACGAGGACGAGCCCAAGCTCGCCCTGCCGCGCTAAGGATCAACCGATGGATCTGTCGCTCGACCGCCCCGGCAGCTACCTGTTCGTGCGCCGCGTAGGCGCGCACGGCATCACCGTGGTCGATCGCGAACTGACCGCCAGTTTCCTGCTTTCGCCCGAGCGCGCTATCGAGAACTGGCCAGTCACGGCTTCAAACCAGCTCGACGCGAGTCACGTCGACGCCATCCTCGAGCTGCAGCCCGAAGTGGTGCTCCTGGGAACGGGTGAACGGCAGGTATTCCCCGCCCCGGCCTTCATGGCCGGCCTGCTGCGCAAGGGCGTGGGCGTGGAAGTGATGGACAACGCCGCCGCGGCGCGCACCTACGACCTGCTGGCCGGTGAAAACCGGCGCGTGGTCGCCGCCTTCATCCTGCCAGCCCGCTAGAGCGGCTCAACCACTCAACTGTGGGAGCGCACCCAGTGCGCGACGGCGGCGCAAAGCGCCGCTCATGGGCCTACTCGCAGTCGCGCACAGGGTGCGCTCCCACATATGCACTCCCACACCTAAGTGAAGCCCTGCGCCGTCAGCGCGACGGCAGGTAACCCATGGGGTCGACCGGGTTGCCATCCTTGCGGATCTGGAACTGCAGCTCGTCGCGCGATGCACCCGTGGAGCCCATTTCCGCAATTTGCTGGCCGGCCGTCACGCGCTGGCCTTCCTTCACCAGTCGCTTGCTGTTGTGGCCATAGGCCGACAGGTAGCTGTCGTTGTGCTTGACGATGATCAGCTCGCCGTAACCCACCAGGCCGTTGCCGCTGTACACCACCACGCCGTCGGCGGCGGCGCGCACCGCATCGCCCGACTTGCCGCCGATTTCGATGCCCGGGATGGCATCGCCCGACTGGAAGCGCTTGATCAGCGTGCCCTCGGCCGGCCAGCGCCAGGTCACGCCGCCATTGCTGCGGGTACCACCCGCTGCGGCAGGCGTGGGCGGCGCCGGGGGCGGCGTGTTGCTGGCGGTGGCCGCCGGAGCGCCGGCCACAGGCACCACTGGCGTCGTCACGGACGCGGGCGCCTGCGTGGACGCATGAGCCGGCGCCGACGCCGCAGCGACCTCGGCCGCCACTTCCGCAGCCGGATTGCTGCCCGCTGCCGTCGGCGCGGGCTGGGCATCCGGGGCGGCGTGTGCCGGGGCTGGCGGCTTGGCGGCGGTGGCGATCACCGGCACGGTGTGCTGCGCCACCGTGGCGGACGGCTTGCCACCACTCGCCGGAGCCAGCTTTAGCTCCTGGCCCGGCCAGATCGTGTAAGGCGAGTCGATATGGTTCCAGCTCGCCAGATCGCGCACGTCCACGCGATTGCGGAAGGCGATCGAATAAAGCGTATCGCCCTTCACCACCTTGTATGCGCCACCCGGTGCGGAACGCGCGGCAGGTGCCACGACACCCCCGGCACTGTTGGCCGCGGGCTCGACGACAACGGATCGCTGGGTGCCGCAGGCAGCCAGCAGGAGGACGGTGGTCAGACTCAGTGACCGGAGATATCCATTCATGTCGGTCAGCATAACGAGGCGCCCCGGTATTTTCATGCCTGCCGCGCCGACGCGCCCATCAGGCCGCCGGCCGGCGTTCAGTGCGACAGGAACCACCATGCTGCCAGCGCGACCAGGATGATCAACGCCGCCCAGCCAATACGCTCGATGTGCTTGTGCAGGATGCGCTCCGCGCGCTCGCCGAAGATGCGGATGAGCAGGGCCAGCAACCACACGCGCTTGCCACGGCCTACCGCCATGCACACCAGGAACGGGATGATCGGCACGCCGACGATACCCGCCGCCCAGGTCACGAACTTCATCGGCACCACCGGCTGCAAGGCGGCCAGCGCCAGCACCACCATCAGGCCGAGCCAATGCTGGTTCATCTGCAGGCGCAGGTTATCCACGCCCTTGTCGATGGGGGCGAGCAGGTGGAGGCTGTCCAGCAGCGGCGACAGCGCGTGGAAAGCCCAGTGACCCAGCGAGTAGCCCACCAGCGAGCCCACCAGCGAAAACAGCAGGCTGATGTTGGCGTAGAAGAATGCCTTGTGGCGCTTGCCGAGCATCATCGGCGCCAGCATCACTTCCGGCATGATGGGGAAGATGAAGGCTTCGACGAAGCTCAGGCCGCAGAGGTAATACACAGCCCTGGGGTGGCGCGCCCACGTGAGTGCACGCGCGTACAGCGGTCCGAACAGACGCATTCTTAGTGGCTTCCTTGTAAACCGTGGCGCATCAGCCGATGCCGCCGAGCAGAGGCACGAAACTGACGGCCGCCAGTTCCTCCTGGGTGAAATCGCCCTGCCCGTCGCCGCGCATGCGGATCAGCGTCTGGTTGCTGGGCGAACCGACCGGTGCCACGAGCACGCCGGTGGGGCTGAGCTGGTCGAGCACGGCATGCGGAATCGCATCGCCGGCCGCCGTGAGGATGATGGCGTCGAACGGCGCCTCGTCGGCCCAGCCCAGCTTGCCGTCGTCATGGCGCGAACGGATGTTGTTGAGGCCGAGCTGGCGGAAGCGGCGACGCGCCTGGCGCAGCAACTCTTCGATGCGCTCCACCGTGTAGACCTGCGGCACCAGCTGCGCCAGCACCACGGCCTGGTAGCCCGACCCCGTGCCGATCTCCAGCACTTTCTGCGGCACGCCGAACTCCAGCAGGGCTTCGGTCATGCGCGCCACCACCCAGGGCTGGGAAATGGTCTGGCCATGGCCGATGGGCAGCGCGGTGTTTTCGTAAGCCCGCGAATGCAGCGCCTGGTCGATGAAATGGTGGCGAGGCGTATTGCGGATCACGTCGATCACGCGCTGGTCGCGGATGCCCTCTTCCTTCAGCTTGACGGCCAAACGATCGCGCGCGCGTTGCGAGGTCATGCCCTCGCCTTTCAATGCGGATGGCGGCAACGGATGCACGTTCATGCCCTCACGCTGCCTCGTCGGCCGGATTGCCGCTGGTGACGCCCTTGTTGAGTGCGCCGACCCAGCTGCTGACCTTCTCCAACGCCTGGAAGCGCGTCAGATCGACATGGATGGGGGTCACCGAGACGTAACCGCGACGCACCGCATTGAAGTCCGTGCCGGGGCCGGCATCGTCGACATCGCCCGCCGGGCCGATCCACCAGATTTCCTTGCCGCGGGGATCGGTCTGCTTGATGCACGGCTCCGAACGATGGCGCTTGCCGAGGCGCGTCACTTCAAAACCGCGGATCTGCTCCCACGGCAGGTCAGGCACGTTGACGTTGAGGATGGTGTCCGCCGGCAACGGATCGACGCTCAGGCGCTGCATCAGCAACAGCACGGCATTGGCCGCGGAATCGTAGTGCTCGCCCTTGTGGTCCTTGCTGACCAGCGACACGGCAATGGCCGGCAGGCCAAGGAAACGCCCTTCCATCGCCGCCGACACGGTGCCGGAATAGATGACGTCGTCGCCAAGATTCGCCGAATTGTTGATGCCGGAGACCACCATGTCGGGCTCGTGATCGAGCATGCCCGCCAGCGCCAGGTGCACGCAGTCGGTGGGCGTACCGGCGACACGGTAGTAACCGTTATCCATGCGCAGCGCGCGGATAGGCGCATCGAGCGTGAGGGAGTTGCTTGCGCCGGAGCGATCGCGGTCAGGCGCCACCACCGTCACCTGGCCGATCGCGCCGAGGCGTTCGGCGAGCACGCGGATGCCCGGTGCATCCACGCCATCGTCGTTTGAAACCAGAACTCGCATGATGATCCGTTCAAAGCCAGTCGCGGCAGCGCGGCAAAGGCAGCGCTCGCCGGGTCAAGTCTAAAGTCTACCGGAGCGGGACGGCGGTTTCACATCGCGTCTGCTCATGTTTCAGACGCCTGACACAGCCTTGACCGCCACCGCCGACTCACGCGTCCCGCGACACCGCCAGGACGCCGGTGCATTAGGATTCAAGGCATGAAGCCGCGCCCGCCCAGCCCGATCTCCGACGATGACGCCCGCCTGTTCCGTGACGCCATCGGCGAGGTCACGCCACTTGCCCCCGCCGAGCCCGCGCCCGTCGCCCCCAAGCCCGAACCGCTCGCTCGCATGCTGGAAGCCGACGAGGCCTCCGTACCGGGCGAGCTGCTGGACATGGCCTTCGACCCGACCCTGCTCGAGGTGGGCGAAGAGTTGAGCTTCCTGAGGGACGGCTATCCACCCAAGCTGCTGCGTCAGCTGAAGCGAGGGCAGTTCAGCATCCAGGACGAGATCGACCTGCACCAGATGAACGCTGCCACGGCGCAGGTGGTGATCGCGGATTTCCTGGCGGAAGCCAAACACAACGGCATCCGTTGCGTGCGCATCGTGCATGGGAAGGGCCTACGTTCGCGGGCGGCGGGGCCGGTGTTGAAGGTGTTGACGGATAGAATCCTGCGCCGGCGCGACGACGTGGTGGCGTTTGCATCGGCACGGCCGATGCAAGGGGGAACCGGGGCGGTGGTGGTGCTGTTGAAGGGGTGAGGGGGCAACCTAGCCCCACCGCATCATAAACACCGTCATCCCGGCACAGGCCGGAGGCGGTTCACAACAGCCGAAGGCTGGTCATCCAGTGACTTTGCGGTTGGTTACCACCTCAGGCCTTCCCGCGACCTGGCCGCTTACGCAGCGGGCGTTTCGACCTTCTACCGACGACGCGAAGCTAGTCCCGTGGGAAGGCCGAGTCACTTTTCTTTTGCTGGCCCAAAAGATCCCACGGGGACTAGCTTTGCGTCGAAAGTAACCCAAAGAAAATGGCCTTGAGAGCCAGGGCTGGCAGCATTCCGTGGGGATAAGCCCGAACGGCTGAGGAACGTTGCTGCTTGGCAACCTCCGCCGCTACGACGCGAAGCTAGTCCCGTGGGACACCGCGGGTACTTCCAGGCGCTTCGCAACGCGCCGTGACGAAGAGGACTTAACGCGGAGCGTGGTGCCGCTACGCGGCACCTCCTTCCTCGCCCCTAGGCAGTTCACATTGAACGTCACCTATCGCTCGTCCTCTCTCTCCCGAGAGAGGACTGGGGTGAGCACCGAGGCAGTCCTGTGGGAGCGCACCCTGTGCGCGACAGCCTAACGGAGCGGTGACGACGAGACGCTGCGGTCGCGCACAGGGTGCGCTCCCACAAGGAAGCTCCTGCCATGGCGAACGTACCGTCATTCGCTACGCCACGATGTGCCGCGCAGCGGCACGAGCCGTCGGCTTGCCGCTATTGATCTCTCCGGGCCCCGTATGACGCGGCGGGCGGGTGGGGATCAGGCCCCGCAGGGGTGCCTGGCAGGGACGCCAGGCACTTTTCGTCGGTGCAGGATGCCCCGTCGAAAAGCCCGGAACCCGTCCGCGAACCTGGAGGGCCGTAGGCCCGGAAGGCGCGTCATCCGGGGACCCTTCTCTTTGGTTACTTTCTGACGCGAAGCTAATCCCTGTGGGACTTGGGCAAGCAAGAGAAAGTGACCCGGCCTTCCCACGGGACTAGCTTCGCGTCGCCGGCAGGAGGTCGGAAGCCCGCGGCAGGCGAGCCCGGTCGCCTTATCGCGACAACCAAACACCGATGTTCTGGATCCCGGCCTACGCCGGGATGACGGCCAAAGGACGAAGCGGTGAGGCAAGATTGCAGCCCTCACCTTCAATCCGATCCCCACGCCTCAAAACCATGGCCACCCATGGCCGCTCCCACACGCCGCAGAGATGAGTGGGAACCAGCGCTCAGCCCGTTCGCGCCAACTCGCGAACCACCGTCGTCGCATAAGCCCCCGCCGGCAATTCGAAACTCAATTCCAGCGAAGCGTCATCCAGCCAACGCCACTTCAGATCCTTCGGGATCATCCGCAACGCCCGACGCTCCTGATCCATCTTCGCCGCCACCAACCCATCGGCCAGGTCCGCATTCTCCGCCGCGATGGCATGCTCCAGCGCGGCCACTTCCCCCTTGGCCGGCGTCTCGTCCCGCCCCCACAACGGACCCGACGGATGGATGTCCCCCGTCGCCAGCCGCTGCGACAGCGTGGCATCGAAGGGCTCCGGCCCGAACCACGAGCGCGATCCTGCCAGCGACCAGATCTCTCCCTCCATCGGCGAATCCCACGCGTCACGCTCGATGCGCGCTGCCAGCACCGCATTGAAGATGTGCGAACGCGCCGCCGACAACAGGAAATGACGCTTGTCGCGATCCACGCGACGACCCGCGAACATCGCGCGGGCCTGCGCCACGTTGCCACCCTCGCGACCAAAGCGCTGCTCGCCGAAATAATTGGGCACGCCACGCTGCGCGATCTGCTTGAGCACCTCTTCAGCCACGGCGCGGTCGCCTTCGACCTGCCGCAACACCAGCACGAAGCGGTTACCACGCAGCGCGCCGCGCTTGAGTTTGCGCTTGTGCCGCGTGACGGCCAGCACCTTCGCCCCTTCCGCGGGAAATGCCGACCAGTCCGGATCAGGTTTGCCGGCCAGTTGCACGGAAAAGGTCTGGCGCGTTACCGCGTGGCGATCCTTCAGCCCGGCGTAGCCCACGTTGAGCGGCGGAATGCCTGCAAACTTGGCCAGCTCCTTGGCCACCCAATCGGTGTTGGCGCCGCGCTTCTCTACCCACAGCAACGCATGTTCGCCTTCGCCATCGGCGTCGTAACCGAGAATTTCCTCGACCTGGAAATCTTCGGGAGTGCTGCGCAGCACGGCGGTCAGCGGCGGATTGCCATAGGCGTAAGGCAGTTCGAGATCGGACATGGGACTCCACCGGCATGGCCGGCTTGCAGGGAAACATCGCGCCAGCGGCGCATTACATCAGGAACAGCGTGGGGAGACCGAAAAGGCGTAGAACCCGCCCGCGTCAAACCTGGCGGTGATCAGGACGCTCGAACCCCTGAAAGGCTTGATGATGACGTCGAGCCGATCATGCGGACCCGGGAGCCCTGCCCCCGGCCTCGCTCATGCCAGGACCAGCAGCACGCAGGCTTGCGCCGCGATACCCTCGCCGCGACCGGTGAAGCCGAGCTTCTCGGTGGTGGTCGCCTTGATGCTGATGCGGTCGAGCTCGCAACCCAGCTCCTCGGCCACGGCTTCGCGCATGGCCAGCGAATGGGGGCCAACCTTGGGGGCTTCGCAGATGACGGTGACGTCGGCGTTGCCCAGCGCGTAACCGTGTTCGCGCATGAGTTTGGCCGCGTGGCGCAGGAAGAGCCGGCTGTCGGCGTTGCGCCACTGCTCCTGGCTCGGCGGGAAGTGCCGGCCGATGTCGCCCAGCGCCAGCGCGCCGAAGATGGCATCGCACAGTGCATGGATGACCACATCGCCATCGGAATGGGCCACCACGCCATGCGTATGGGGCACGCGCACGCCACCCAGCATCACGTGATCGCCTTCGCCGAAGATATGGACGTCGAAGCCCTGTCCGATCCGCATCATGAAGAACTCCTAGCAGCCCGTGCGGGCTTCACTTCATACGCGACAACAGGAATTCGGCCAGTGCGAAATCCGTTGCCGTGGTGACCTTGATATTGTCTTCCGCGCCTTCGACCAGGCATGGCGCAAAACCGGCGCGCTCCATTGCCATCGCCTCGTCGCTCACGGTGACGCCAGCGCCGTGGGCGGACTGCAGCGCCGCCGACAGCTCGCCGCGCCGGAACATCTGCGGCGTGAAGGCACGCCAGCGATGGTCGCGTGGTTCGGTGACCTCGCTGCGGCCGTCGCTGTTGGCACGCTTGAGCGTGTCGCGCAGCGGTGCGCCCAAGAGGCCGCCACCCGCAGGCATGCCCACGTCCATCAGCCGGGTAATGTCAGCCTCGCGCACGCAGGGGCGCGCAGCGTCGTGAACCAGCACAAAGGTGTCGTCAGAGACATTGGCCGGCAGGGCACGTACACCCGCCAGCACCGAATCACAACGCTCCGCGCCGCCGATCGTGGTCAGCACTGGCTTGCCATACAGCTCTGCGACGCCAGGCCAATGCCCGTCGCCCTCGCCCAGCACCACCATCAAGCCGGCGATGCGCGGATGCAGCGCCAGCCGCTCCAGCGTGTGCAGGATCAGCGCCCGCCCTGCCAGGGGCAGGTATTGCTTGGGGATGCTTCCGCCTACGCGCGTGCCGCGCCCCGCCGCCGGCACCACGCACCAGAGCGCCGCGCTCATGGGTTGCCGTTGCTGGATGCGGCGGACGCGGGCGCCTGTGCGGCACCCGGCTTTTCCACCACCTGGTAGAACGTTTCGCCCGGCTTGATCAGGCCAAGTTCGGCGCGGGCGCGAGCCTCCACGGCTTGTTCGCCGTGCTTGAGGTCGCTCACATCCGCGCCGAGAGCCTGATTGCGCTGGGTCAGCTTGTCGTTGTCCTCGCCCTGCTTCTTGACAGCCGCGCGCAAGGTTTCCACCTCATGCACGCCGCCGTGCCCGTTCCACAGTTTTACCTGTAGCGCGATCAGCACAAGAATCAGGATCAGGGCGACCCAGCGCACCATGGGCTAAGCGTCCTCCTCAGCCCGGCAGCTTGGCCAGGTTCGGGAAGGCGTTGCGACCAGCGTAGACCGCGGCCGAACCCAGTGCCTCTTCGATGCGCAGCAGCTGGTTGTACTTGGCCACGCGATCGGTGCGGCACAGCGAGCCCGTCTTGATCTGGGTGGCGGTGGTCGCCACGGCGATGTCGGCGATGGTGGTGTCTTCCGTCTCGCCTGAGCGGTGCGACACGATGGCCGCGTACTTGGCCGCGTCGGCCATGGCGATGGCTTCCAGCGTCTCGGACAGCGTGCCGACCTGGTTGACCTTGATCAGGATGGCGTTGGCGATCTTCTTGTCGATGCCTTCCTTGAAGATCGTCGGATTGGTGACGAACAGGTCGTCACCCACCAGCTGCACGGTCTGGCCCAGCTTGTCGGTCAGGTGCTTCCAGCCGGCCCAGTCGCCTTCGGCCATGCCGTCCTCGATGGTGACGATGGGGTACTGCTTGGCCCAGCTGGCCAGCACGTCGACCCACTGCTCCGGCGTGTACACCTTGCCCTCGCCTTCGAGGTCGTAGTTGCCGCCCTTGAAGAATTCCGAGCTGGCCACGTCCAGGCCGAGCAGGATCTCGCTGCCCACCTTGTAGCCAGCCTTGTTGACGGCTTCGAGGATGGTGTCCAGCGCTTCGATGTTGGAACGCAGGTTCGGCGCGAAGCCGCCTTCGTCACCCACGGCGGTGTTCAGGCCCTTGCCCTTGAGCACGCTCTTGAGCGCGTGGAACACCTCGGCACCGGCGCGCAGCGCTTCGGAGAAACTGGACACGCCCACCGGCAGGATCATGAACTCCTGCACGTCGACGTTGTTATCGGCATGCGCACCACCGTTGATGATGTTCATCATCGGCACCGGCAGTGCGCCCGGCTTGCCGGTGGTGCCGTTGATGGTGGCGAGGTACTGCCACAGCGGCTGACGGTTCTGCGCGGCCACGGCATGCGCGGCAGCCATGGACACGCCGAGGATGGCGTTGGCGCCCAGCTTGCCCTTGTTCGGGGTGCCATCGAGATTGATCAGCTTGGCATCCAGGCCACCCTGGTTGGCGGCGTCGAAGCCCTTCAGCTCGCTGGCGATGGAGTTGTTGACGTTGAGCACGGCGTTCTTCACGCCCTTGCCCAGGTAACGCGCCTTGTCGCCGTCGCGCAGCTCAACCGCCTCGCGCGAACCCGTCGACGCACCGCTCGGCACGGCAGCGCGGCCAAAGCCGCCGCCCGCCAGGGTCACTTCCGCTTCAAGCGTGGGGTTGCCGCGGGAATCGAGGATTTCACGTGCGTGGATGCGGGTGATGTCGGTGCTCATGGGATCCGTAGCTTGATGAGGTGAATAAAGCGGGGAAATATCCTGCCTGATTTGCGGGGGATGCGCTTTATTCGCCTCCCCATACTGACTAGGAGCCGGGTGCGAATCAGAGCGTGTGTTCGAGGAACGTGTGTCGCTTGGTGACCTGGTCGAGTTCGAGCAGGGTTTCCAGCAGCGCTTCCATCTTGTCCAGCGGCCAGGCATTGGGACCGTCGCTGAGCGCCTTGGACGGATCTGGATGCGTTTCCGCAAACAGGCCGGCCACGCCCACTGCCACGGCGGCGCGCGCCAGCACCGGCACGAACTCGCGCTGGCCGCCCGAGCTGGTGCCCTGCCCGCCCGGCAACTGCACCGAGTGGGTGGCGTCGAACACCACCGGACAACCGGTGTCGCGCATCACGCTGATCGAGCGCATGTCAGAGACGAGGTTGTTGTAGCCGAAGCTGGCGCCGCGCTCGCAGACCAGGATGTCGTCATTACCGACGGCCTTGGCCTTGTCGACGACGTTTTTCATGTCCCATGGCGAAAGGAACTGGCCCTTCTTGATGTTCACCGGAATACCGGCACGCGCCACGTTCTGGATGAAGTCGGTCTGGCGACACAGGAAGGCCGGCGTCTGCAGGACGTCGACCACCGCGGCCACTTCGTTCATCGGCGTGTACTCGTGCACGTCGGTGAGCACCGGCACACCAAGCTGGCGCTTCACTTCCCCCAGGATCTTCAGGCCCGCTTCCATGCCGGGACCGCGGAAGCTGGTGCCGGACGAACGGTTCGCCTTGTCGAAGCTGGACTTGAAGATGAAGTGGATGCCGAGCTTGGAAGTGATTTCCTTGAGCTTGCCGGCGGTGTCCATCTGGAGCTGTTCGGATTCGACCACACAGGGACCGGCGATCAGGAAGAGCGGCTTGTCCAGGCCGACTTCGAATCCACACAACTTCATGCGACAGACTCCTTGGCCAGACGCTCACCCTCGCGCACCGCCTTGAACTCGCGGGCGGCCTGCACGAAGCCGATGAACAGCGGGTGGCCATCGCGCGGGGTAGAGGTGAATTCCGGATGCGCCTGGCAGCCCAGGAACCACGGGTGCTTCTGCGGCGGCAGTTCGACGATTTCGACCAGCAGGTCATCCATCGACTTGCCGGAGATCACCAGACCGAGGTCTTCGAAGGTCTGACGGTAACGGTTGTTGAACTCGTAGCGGTGGCGATGGCGCTCGCGCACCACGTCCTGTCCGTACAGCTCGCGGGCCAGCGTGCCGGCCTTAAGGCGGCATTCCTGCGCGCCCAGGCGCATGGTGCCGCCCAGGTCCGAACGCTCGGTGCGCGTCTCGACTTCGCCGGTGGCCGTGGTCCACTCGGTGATCAGGGCGATGACCGGGTCCGGGCTGTTGCGGTCGTTCTCGCTGGAGTCGGCGTTGGTGAGACCGGCCACGCTGCGCGCGAAGTCCACCACCGCGGCATGCATGCCGTAGCAGATGCCGAAGTACGGCACGCCCTTCTCGCGGGCGTAACGGGCCGCCAGCACCTTGCCCTCGAAGCCGCGCTTGCCGAAGCCGCCCGGCACCAGGATGGCGTCGGCATTGCCCAGCGCCTTGGCGGCGCCTTCGGCCTCGACCTGCTCCGAATCAACCCAGTTGAGATTGACACGGGTGAGCTGCTTGATGCCGCCATGGCGCAGCGCCTCGCCCAGGGACTTGTAGGCGTCCTTGTGCTCGACGTACTTGCCGACGATGGCGACGGTGACTTCGTCCTTCGGGTGCTCCACGGCATCGACCGTGCGCTGCCACGAGGACAGGTCGGCCGGGCCGGCCTGCAGGCCCAGGCGCTTGACCACGATGTCGTCCAGGCCCTGCTTGTGCAGCCACAGCGGCTGTTTGTAGATGACGTCCACGTCGGTCGCGCTGATCACCGCGTTCTCGGGAACGTTGGTGAACAGAGCGATCTTGCGGCGCTCGCCGTCCGGCAGCGGCTGCTCGCAACGGCACAGCAACACGTCCGGCTGGATACCGATGGAGCGCAGCTCCTTCACGGAGTGCTGGGTGGGCTTGGTCTTGATCTCGCCGGCGGCCTTGATATACGGCACCAGGGTGAGATGCATGAACAGGCACTTCTCCGGGCCGTGCTCGCTGCGCAGCTGGCGGATGGCCTCCAGGAACGGCAGCGACTCGATGTCGCCCACCGTGCCGCCGATCTCGACCAGCGCCACGTCGAAGCCGCGGGTGGCCTCGTGGATGCAGTGCTTGATCTCGTCGGTGATGTGCGGGATGACCTGCACGGTGGCGCCCAGATAGTCGCCGCGGCGCTCCTTGCGGATCACCGATTCGTAGATCTTGCCCGTGGTAATGGAGTTCTTGCCCGTGAGACGGGTATGGACGAAGCGCTCGTAGTGGCCCAGGTCCAGGTCAGTCTCCGCGCCGTCGTCGGTCACGTAGACCTCGCCGTGCTGGAAGGGACTCATGGTGCCCGGATCCACGTTGATGTACGGGTCGAGCTTCATCATGGTGACCGAAAGGCCACGCGCTTCCAGAATGGAAGCCAGCGACGCCGCGGCGATGCCCTTACCGAGAGAGGACACCACACCGCCGGTGACGAAAATCAGGGGGGTCATGGGATGCAGCCGTGCTGGAAATTTGTATTTTAGAGGAAGAATGGTCTCACCGCGAGGGCTTGCGGCCGGGTAAATGACTGGGTTGTTCAAGTTGGGGGCCGGACAAGGCCCGTCACCAACTCCCACGCACCCCACAGCCCACCTACCCCTCACCGTCATTCCGGCGCAGGCCGGAATCCAGTGGCGGTACGGCCCGGTCTTCGCGACAGCGCCCGGGCTCTGGCGCGACAACCCTATGTCGCCGCCACTGGATTCCGGCCACCGTGATTCCGGCCTGCGCCGGAATGACGGGTGTGGGGACTGGGTCGAAAAGCCGCCGTGACGCCACCCCGGCCCAAAAACAACAAGGGCGCCCGAAGGCGCCCCTGTCGCGACCGAACCCAATACCGGCTTATTCCACCGGCACCATATGGGACGTCGGATGCATCATGTTCACATTCATGTTGTGCAGCACCCACAGCGAGCCGACCACCACGATGGCCAGGATCAGGATGGTGAACAGCATGATCGACAGGTTGCCACGCTGCGACGGCGAGGTACCCATGTGCAGGAAGTAGACCAGCTGGACGATCAGCTGGGCCACGCCGAACACGACGATGCCGGGCATCATCAGGTCATGCGGGACCTTGCCGCTCATCACCACGCCGAACGAGGCCAGGGTCAGCACCACCGACAGCACGAAGCCGATCAGGTAGGACTTGGTGCTGCCGTGGTCGGCATGCTCGGCGCCGTGGTGGGCGTCATGGGAATGGTGGTTGCCGGACATCAGATGGCCCCCCGCAGGTAGACAAAGGTGAAGACGCAGATCCAGACGATGTCCAGGAAGTGCCAGAACAGGCTCAGGCACGACAGGCGACGCCGGGTGGCATCGGTCAGGCCGAAGCGGCGGATCTGATCCATCATCACCACCAGCCAGATCAGGCCGCAGCTCACGTGCAGGCCGTGCGTGCCCACCAGCGTGAAGTAGCTGGACAGGAACGCGCTGGTGCTGGGACCGGCGCCTTCATGGATGAGCTTGGCGAACTCGTACACTTCCATGCCGATGAAGCCGGCACCGAACAGGAACGTGACTGCCAGCCACGCCACCACACCGCCCTTCTTGCCGGCATGCATGTTGAGCATGGCCATGCCGAAGGTGACGGACGAGATCAGCAGCAGCATGGTCTCGCCGAGCACGTACGGCAGCTCGAACAGTTCCTTGCCGGTGGGGCCGCCCGCCGTGCTGTTGGCCAGCACGGCAAACGTGGCGAACAGGCCCGAGAAGATCAGGCAGTCGCTCATCAGATAGATCCAGAACCCCAGCAGGGTCTTGGATCCGTCGTCGTGGTGATGGGCGTCCCCGCCGTGGGAGACGCCGTCGTGCGCGCCGTGGGCGACGCTTACTGCAGGACTGCTCATGGGTTACGCCACCTTCTGACGCTGGGGCGCCGCTGCCGGAGCCACCTGCGTGGTCTGGAACTGCTTGAGCTGGGCGTGACGCGAACGCTCGATGCGCTCAACCTCGGCCGCCGGCACCCAGTAATCGATGTCACGGTCGTAGGCACGCACGATGAAGGCGCCGATCATGCCCAGCAGGCCCACGGCCGCCAGCCACCAGATGTGCCACACCAGGGCGAAACCCAGGACGGTACCGAACGCGCCCATGACCACACCGACACCGGTGTTGCGGGGCATATGGATGTCTTCGTACTTGGCAGGTTGCACGTAAGCGACTCCGTTTTGTTTGTCTTCCCAGAACTGGTCCAGCGCATGGACCTGGGGCAGCGATGCGAAGTTGTAGAACGGCGCCGGCGAGCTGGTGGCCCATTCCAGGGTGCGGCCACCCCACGGGTCGCCGCTGGGATCGGTGAGCTTCTTGCGGTCGCGGACCGAGACATAGAACTGCACCACGGTGCAGAAGATGCCCAGCGCGATGACGGCCGCGCCGAGGGCAGCGACGATCAGGTACGGCTGCCACTCCGGGTTGGCGTAGTGGTTCATGCGGCGGGTCATGCCCTTCAGGCCCAGCACGTACAGCGGCATGAAGGCCAGGTAGAAACCGACCAGCCAGCACCAGAACGATGCCTTGCCCCAGAATTCGTTGAGGCGGAAGCCGAACGCCTTCGGGAACCAGTAGTTGATCGCCGCGAACACGCCGAACACCACGCCACCGATGATCACGTTATGGAAGTGCGCGATCAGGAAGACGCTGTTGTGCAGCAGGAAGTCCGCGCCCGGCACGGC
This sequence comes from Dyella japonica A8, assembly GCF_000725385.1. Taxonomy (NCBI): domain Bacteria; kingdom Pseudomonadati; phylum Pseudomonadota; class Gammaproteobacteria; order Lysobacterales; family Rhodanobacteraceae; genus Dyella; species Dyella japonica. The sequence goes on from NZ_CP008884.1 coordinate 3,486,157, forward strand.
CAGCAGCACGCCGGTGACGCCGCCGATCACGAAGGTGACCATGAAGCCCACCGTCCACAGCATCGGCACGTTGAACTCCACGCGGCCGCGATACATGGTGAACAGCCAGTTGAACAGCTTCGCGCCGGTGGGCACCGAGATGATCATCGTCGTGATGCCGAAGAAGGCATTCACGCTGGCACCCGAGCCCATGGTGAAGAAGTGGTGCAGCCACACCACGAACGACAGCACGCCGATGCAGGAGGTGGCGTACACCATCGACTTGTAGCCGAACAGCGGCTTCTTGGAGAACGTGGCGACGATTTCCGAGAACGCACCGAAGCACGGCAGGATCAGGATGTAGACCTCCGGGTGGCCCCAGATCCAGATCAGGTTCACGTACATCATGGCGTTGCCGCCAAGCTCGTTCGTGAAGAAGTGCATGTCCAGGTAGCGGTCGGCCGTGAGCAGGGCCAGCGTCACCGTCAGGACCGGGAACGCGGCCACGATCAGGATGTTGGTGACCAGCGCGGTCCACGTGAACACCGGCATCTGCATCAGCTTCATGCCCGGCGTGCGCATCTTCATGATGGTCACGATGAAGTTGATGCCGCTCAGCGTGGTGCCGAGGCCGGACAACTGCAGCGACCAGATGTAGTAGTCGACGCCCACTGTTGGGCTGTATGACAGGCCCGACAGCGGCGGGTACGCCAGCCAGCCGGTGGCGGCGAAGTCACCGACGAACAGCGACACCATCACCAGCACCACGCCCGACATGAACAGCCAGAAGCTGAGCGAGTTCAGGAACGGATAGGCCACGTCGCGCGCGCCGATCTGCAGCGGCACCACCAGGTTCATCAGGCCCGTGATGAACGGCATGGCCACGAAGAAGATCATGATCACGCCGTGGGCGGTGAACACCTGGTCAAAGTGGTGCGGCGGCAGGTAGCCGGCGGATTCACCCGCAGCCATGGCCTGCTGTGCGCGCATCATGACGGCGTCGGCGAAGCCGCGCATCAGCATGACCAGCGCCACGATGACGTACATGATGCCGATCTTCTTGTGGTCCACCGAGGTGAACCACTCCTTCCACAGGTAACCCCACAGGCGGAACTTGGTAAGAACCGCGAGCATCGTCGCGCCGCCGAGGAGCACGGCAGCGAGCGTAACCATCACGATCGGCTCGTGATACGGGATCGCGTCTAGGGTGAGCTTTCCAAACATGGCTTACTTCTCTGCCTTGACCGGGGTGATGGCCGAGGACGCTGCGTCCCCGCCCTCGTGGTGGTGCATGTCCATCTGCATGCTTTCCTGCGGCGCGTCGTGCTGCATGCCTTCCATCGGCATCTCGCCGTGCTTGGCGGCGTCATGCGACATGTCGCCCATGTGCTTGTTGATCACGCCGACGAACAGGTCCGGCGTCACGTTGCCGTAATAGGCCACCGGCGCCTTTTCGCTGGGCTGCGCCAGCGCCTTGTAGCTGTCGGCATTGAGCGTGGCCTGGGTGGCCTTGGCCTTGGCGATCCAATCCTTGAAGCCATCTTCCGAGGTGGCGATGGCCTTGAAGTGCATGTCCGAGAAGCCTTCGCCACTGAAGTTGGTCGACAGGCCCTCATACGTGCCCGGCTCGCGCGCGATCAGGTGCAGCTTGGTTTCCATGCCCGCCATGGCGTAGATCTGGCTGCCCAGCTGCGGGATGAAGAACGCATTCATCACCGAATCGGAGGTGATCTGGAAATTCACCGGGCGATCGGCCGGGAAGGCCAGCTCGTTCACCGAGGCCACGCCGTATTCCGGGTAGACGAACAGCCACTTCCAGTCCAGCGACACGACCTGCACCGTTACCGGCTTGGCTTCGGACTCCAGCGGCTTGTACGGATCCAGCTCATGCGTGCTGATCCAGGTGATGGTCGCGAGGATGACAATGATGATGGCCGGGATGGTCCACACCACCACCTCGATCTTGGTCGAGTGCGACCAGTCCGGTGCGTAGGTGGCCTTCTTGTTCGAGGAGCGGTAACGCCAGGCGAACCACAGCGTCATCGCGATCACCGGGATCGCCACAATGGCCATCAGGCCCAGCGCGATCAGGATGAGGGACTTTTCATGGGCGCCGATATCGCCCTTGGGCGTAAGGACTTCCATATTGCAGCCGCTGAGCAACACAGCGACGCCAACGCCTGCATAGCGCAGGCGCGAAAAGAGGGCTTGCATGTTCACTGACTACCTGGGGTGCAGCGTGGGGACGCGGCATGGTAGCCATGTTAGGTTCGTGTTGGTACTTCTTTGAGACACAATGCCGCAGTAGCAAATTTTTGCGCATACCGCCGCGACCACTTGACTTAAAAAAGCAAGTACGCGCACCCGCTTTCCACGGTCGACTTTGGTGGAAAACCAAAGAAAATCCGGCGTGCGCAGCCCTGCTACCATGCGCCAATGGACCACGCCACGCCCGCCCGACTGACCGCCCTGCGGCAAGCCATGCGACAGCACGACGTCGCCGCCTGCCTCATTCCCACCGCGGACCCACACCTTTCCGAATACCTGCCGGCACACTGGCAGGCCAGGGAGTGGCTGTCGGGCTTCACCGGTTCGGCGGGCACGCTGGTGGTTACCGCCGACCACGCCGGCTTGTGGACCGACGGCCGCTACTTTGCGCAGGCGGCCAAGGAACTTGCCGGCAGTGGCATCGAGTTGATGAAGCAGCGCGTGGCGCACGCGCCGGAACATATCGACTGGCTGCTGGATCACCTTGGCGAAGGCCAGACGCTCGCTGTGGCGGGCGACAGCTTTCCGCTGGCCGCCGCGCACGGGCTTGCGCGGCGACTGGAGCGCATCGGCGCCCACCTGCGCACCGACCTTGATCTGCCCGGCCAGATCTGGCCGGACCGCCCCGCCCTGCCCGCGGCCCCGATCGTCGAGCATCCCGCCCGCTACGCCACGCAGCCGCGCGCCGACAAGCTCGGTCGCCTGCGCACCGCCATGCGCAAGCTGGGCGCCACGCATCACCTGGTCTCCAGCCTGGACGACATCGCCTGGCTGACCAACCTGCGCGGCAGCGACGTGGAGTGCAATCCGGTGTTTCTCGCCCACCTGCTAGTGCAGGTCGAGGGACACGCCACCTTGTTCGTGGATCGCGGCAAGCTGACCGATGCCCTGGTGAGCGCGCTCGGCGCGGACCACGTGCGCATTGCCGATTACGCCACGGTGACCGACGCGCTTTCCGAACTCGGCGCGCAGGATCGCCTGCTGCTGGATGGCAACCGCGTCGTGGGGGCCGTAGCGTCCGCCATCCCGGCTGCCACCACGTTGATCGAGGCGCCCAATCCGTCCACGCTGCTCAAGGCGCGCAAGACGGAAGCCGAACTGGAACACATCCGCGACGCGATGCGCCGCGACGGCGCCGCTCTCGCCAGGGCCTTCCGCCGGCTGGAAGAACGCGTGACCGCCGGCATGACCCAGACCGAGCTGGACGTGGACGCACTCCTGCTCGAGGAGCGCTCCATCCAGCCGAATTTCGTCGGCGAGAGCTTCTCCACCATCGCCGGCTACCAGGCCAACGGCGCGCTGCCGCATTACCACGCCACGCCCGAAGCGCACAGCACGCTCAAGCCGCAGGGCCTGTTGCTGGTGGATTCCGGCGGCCAGTACCTGGGTGGCACCACCGACATCACCCGCGTGCTCGCGCTGGGCGAGACCACCGCCGAGCAGCGCCGGGACGCCACTTTGGTGCTCAAGGGCATGATCGCGCTCAGCCGCGCGCGCTTCCCCAGGGGAGCCAGCGGCCCGCAGCTCGACGCGCTGGCGCGTGCGCCGCTGTGGGCCAGCGGCATGGACTTTGGCCATGGCACCGGCCATGGCGTGGGCTACTTCCTCAATGTGCACGAAGGCCCGCATGGCATCCGCCCGCCAGCCTCCGGCGCCACGCTGGTGCCGCTGGACCCGGGCATGATCACCTCGATCGAGCCCGGCCTGTACAAGCCGGGCCGCCATGGCATCCGCCATGAAAACCTGGCCGTGGTGATCGAAGCGGACAAAACCGAGTTCGGGGAGTTCTACGCCTTCGAAACCCTGACGCTGTGCCCGTTCGACCGCCGTGCACTGGAGCCCGGCCTGCTTAACCCCGAGGAACGGGCCTGGCTGGACGACTACCACGCCACCGTGCGGGCGGCCCTGTCGCCCCTGCTGGAAGATGCGGACCTGGCCTGGCTGGAGCGGCACTGCGCGCCTCTATAAAGAAGCGGCACCACAGGGTTAACGCACGCCACATGCTTTTGCCCGTCATCCTGGCGCAGGCCGGACAAGCGCGAAGCGCGCAGAACGCCCGTAGGGCGGCCCCGAAGGGGCGAGCGCAGCGAGTCATCCAGTAGAGACACCGCATGGTCTTTGCCAGGAGCCACACCGGGGGCTTTTCGCGACAACCCTGCACTGACGCCACTGGATCCCGGCCTACGCCGGGATGACGAGCAAAAAAAAGCCGGCGCGCCCGGCAGGTGCGCGCGACCATCTTGACCCCTTACCCGCTCCCCGCCATCCTCCCCCGATTCTCGAGCTTCGACCCGTACCCATGAGCAGTCGCTACAACGCCGCCGACATTGAAGTCCTCTCTGGCCTTGACCCGGTCAAGCGCCGCCCCGGCATGTACACGGACACCTCCCGCCCGAACCATCTGGCGCAGGAAGTGATCGACAACTCGGTGGACGAAGCCCTCGCCGGCCACGCCAAGTCGATCGAAGTGATCGTGCACACCGACGGCTCGGTCGAGGTGTCCGACGACGGCCGCGGCATGCCGGTGGACATCCACCCGGAAGAAGGCGTGCCGGGCGTCGAGCTGATCCTTACGCGCCTGCATGCGGGCGGCAAGTTCTCGGGCAAGAACTACAACTTCTCCGGCGGCCTGCACGGCGTGGGCGTGTCGGTGGTGAATGCGCTGTCCAATCGCGTGGAAGTCACCATCCGCCGCGACGGCAACGAATACCGCATGGCCTTCGAGAACGGCGACCGCGCCAGCGAACTCGAAATCATCGGGACGGTGCCCAAGAAAAAGACCGGCACCACCGTGCGCTTCTGGGCCGACCCGAAGTATTTCGATTCGCCGAAGATCTCCCTCGGCAAGCTGCGCCACCTGCTGCGCGCCAAGGCCGTGCTGTGCGCCGGCCTCAATGTGAAGCTGGTCGACGAAGCCACCGGCGACGTCAACGAGTGGTACTACGAGGACGGCCTGCGCGATTACCTGCGCGATGAGCTGTCCAACGCCGAAGCCATCCCGGCCGAGCTGTTCGTGCACCACGTGCAGCGCGAAGCCGACGGCCTCGACGTGGCGCTGGCCTGGCTGCCGGAAGGCGAGCTGGTGCAGGAAAGCTACGTCAACCTGATTCCCACCGCGCAGGGCGGCACCCACGTGAACGGCCTGCGCTCGGGTCTCACCAATGCCATCCGCGAGTTCTGCGACATCCGCAACCTGCTGCCGCGCGGCGTGAAGCTGGCGCCGGAAGACGTGTGGGAGCGCCTCGCTTTCGTGCTGTCGGCCAAGCTGCAGGACCCGCAGTTCGCCGGCCAGACCAAGGAACGCCTGTCCTCGCGCAACGCCGCGGGCATGGTGGAAGGTGTCATCCACGACGCCTTCAGCCTGTGGCTCAACCAGCACGTGGACCTGGGCGAGCGCATTGCACAGCTCGCCATCGAGCGCGCCAGCGCGCGCCTGAAGGCCGCCAAGCAGGTGGTGCGCAAAAAGATCACCCAGGGCCCCGCCCTGCCCGGCAAGCTCGCCGACTGCACTGCCACCGACCTCAGCCGCACCGAGCTGTTCCTGGTGGAAGGCGATTCGGCCGGCGGCAGCGCCAAGCAGGCGCGCGACAAGGAATTCCAGGCGATCCTTCCGCTGCGCGGCAAGATCCTCAATACGTGGGAAGTCGAATCCGGTTCGGTGCTGGCGTCCGAAGAAGTGCACAACCTCGCCGTCGCCATCGGCTGCGACCCGGGCAAGGACGACCTCTCCGGCCTGCGCTACGGCAAGGTGATCATCCTGGCCGACGCCGACTCCGACGGCCTGCACATCGCGACCTTGCTGAGTGCGCTGTTCCTCCGGCACTTCCCGGCGCTGGTGCGCGAAGGCCATGTGTTTGTCGCCATGCCCCCGCTGTTCCGCGTGGACGTGGGCAAGCAGGTGTTCTACTGCCTGGACGAAAACGAGAAGAACGCGATGCTGGAGCGCGTGCAGCGCGAAAAGATGAAAGGTCAGGTCAGCACCACCCGCTTCAAGGGCCTGGGCGAGATGAACCCCGGGCAGTTGCGCGAATCGACCATCCATCCGGATACGCGCCGACTGGTGCAACTCACCGTGGACACCGACGACGGCACCACCAAGCTGATGGACATGCTGCTGGCCAAGAAGCGCGCCAGCGACCGCAAGGCCTGGCTGGAGGAAAAGGGCGACCTGGCGACGCTGGAAGTTTGACGGCAAGACGGCAGCGCGACTGCCGTCCTGATCCAGGACAAAGCCTTCACTTGCCCCAGCGCTAAGCTGGGGCGATGCATACCCACTGGACCAGTCACGCCATCCAGACCCTGGACGCCGAGGCGCATCGCTCGGCGGACACGCACCTCATCCGCCTCGACCTCCCGGCCTTTCCTGGCATCCCGCTCTATCTGAAGGACGAATCCGTCCACCCCACCGGCAGCCTCAAGCACCGGCTGGCGCGCTCGCTGTTCCTCTATGCGATCTGCAACGGCTGGCTGGAGGAAGGCAGGCCGGTCGTAGAAGCCTCCAGCGGCAGCACGGCCATCTCCGAAGCCTATTTCGCGCGATTGCTGGGCCTGCCGTTCTTCGCCGTAATGCCCCGCAGCACGTCCCGCGACAAGGTCGCGCAGATCGAATTCTTCGGCGGCCACTGCCACTTCATCGACAACACCGACGTGTACGGCGCCGCCCAGCGCCTGGCCGGCGAACTTGGCGGCCACTACATGGATCAGTTCACCTACGCCGAACGCGCCACCGACTGGCGTGGCAACAACAACATCGCCGAATCGATCTTCCGGCAGATGCAGCGCGAGCCTGACCCAACGCCGCGCTGGATTGTGGTGCCCGCCGGCACGGGCGGTACTTCCGCCACCATCGGCCGCTACATCCGTTACCGCGCCGGACAGCACGACCGCACGCAGCTGGCGGTGGTCGATCCCGAGCATTCCGTGTTCTACGACTATTACCACGGCCGTGATCCGGGCCTGCAGCTGTCGCGCGGCTCACGCATCGAAGGCATCGGCCGGCCGCGCGTGGAGCCCTCGTTCATTCCCGACGTCATCGACCGCATGCTGCGCATTCCAGACGCATCGAGCATTGCCGCCCTTCGCCTCCTGGAAGCACTGCTTGGACGCCGCTGTGGCGGCTCCACCGGCACCAACCTCGTCGGCGCGCTGCAGCTGATGTGCGATATGAACGACAAGGGCGAACGAGGCCCCGTGGTCACCCTGATCTGCGACGGTGGCGACCGCTACAAGGGCAGCTACTACGACAGCGCCTGGCTGGACCGCGAAGGCCTGCACCAGCCCGACGAGCTGTCGCGCCTGGAAGCCGTGGTCCGGCAAGGCCGCTGGATCGACTGACCCGCGGTGCTTACACTCAACGTCTGGCCCCGCCACGACACGGAACCCTCATGGCCCTGACGCCGCCCATCGACATGCAGCGCTGGATCGACGAACACCGGCACCTGTTGAAGCCGCCGGTGGGCAACAAGTGCATCGTGGATGGCGACTTCATCGTGATGATCGTCGGCGGCCCGAACTCCCGCACGGACTTCCACTACGACGAAGGCCCGGAGTTCTTCTACCAGCTCGAAGGCGAGATGGTGCTGAAGGTGCAGGACGATGGCGTGTTGCGCGACATCCCGATCCACGCCGGCCAGATGTTCTACCTGCCGCCCTGCGTGCCGCATTCGCCGCAGCGCATGCCCGACTCCATCGGACTGGTGATCGAGCGCCGGCGCCTTGCCGGCGAAAAGGATGGCCTGCTGTGGTTCTGCGAGCACTGCAACCACAAGCTGTATGAGGAGTACTTCACCCTCGGCAGCATCGAGCAGGATTTCCCGCCCGTGTTCGAGCGCTTCTACCGCTCGATCGATGCCCGCACCTGCATGGAATGCGGGCACCTGAATCCGGCACCGGCCAAGTACGGCTGAGGCGCAGACCGGCGAACCAGCCGCCGTGGCTCAGCTGCGATGCAACCATTTGCCCGCCATGCGGCGCAATGATTCGTCGCTGGAAGGGTCCGCGGCGATCTCGCGGATCGAGCGCCACGCAAGGGCATGCGACTCCTCGCTGACCTCGAACACCTCGCTCGCTCCCGCGCGCACGACGTAGCGCACGTCGTAGTGCCAATGCTCCGGCTCCTGCCCGCGCGCAGGGATGCGATGGCGATCCAGGTCGAACAGCCCGGGCTCGACACTCAGGCCGCTCAGGCCGGATTCTTCCTCCGCCTCCCGCAGCGCCACGCGCGACAGATCGGCGTCGCCATCGGCATGCCCACCCAACTGCAGCCAGCGGCCCAGTTTCCGGTGATGGGTGAGAAGAACGCGCTCGCCATCCGCACTGACCAGCCAGGCCGAGCCGGTGAAGTGCCCTTCGTGATTCTCACGGACAAAACCATGCGCACCCTCATCCAGCATCTCAACAAAATGAGTGACATCGGGCTCGCCTGGCCACTGCCGAGCGTAATCAATGAACTGCTGGCGCAATGCGGTCACGGATGACATGGTTCCCAGGTGTTTTCGCTCAACGAAATGCAGAGCAAGCCCGCACATTATCTCAGGCTGCGCCGCTGACAGCGCAACGGAGCCGGTCCCTAGCATCAACAGGCATCCACAGTTCGTGGATTTCCCGTTGCGGCAAGGACGATTCCCATGCGCAGAGCGCTCATCACGGCATTCGGCTTGATCGCTTGCGCCGCGCAGGCGGGTACCCAGGAAGCGAACTTTACCGGCCCGTTGATCACCCCCAACGCCTCTGCCCTGCCGGCAGGCATGGTGCTCGCCGAGCCCTATTTCATCTACTCGGAAAGCCATGCGAACTACGACGCGCAGGGCGACCGGCATGACGACCGGCCGGGATCGCACCAGTGGTTGCTACTGGTACCCGTCACGCTCGGCGTCACCCGTCGCTTCAACGTCCAGCTCACCGGTGGCATCGCATACAACGTGTCGGGCGGCTACCACAGTGACGGGGCCCGTCTTGCGGATACCACGCTCACCTTCCAGTACATGTTCGTCGCGCCCCGCGGGGACGGCACCGGCCCGGCGGTCTCGGCCAGCTATGCGCATGTGTTTCCCACCGGAAAATACGATCGCCTCGGGGACAACCCGCTCAATGCGACCGGCACCGGCGCATCCGTCGACCGGCTCGCGGTTTTCGCGCAGCAATTGTTCTGGCTGGACAACGGGCATCCGCTGCGCCTGCGCGCGCAATGGGCGTGGAGCCCGGCGCCTGCGCGCGTCTATCTCGACGGCATGAGCGCCCATGGCACCAGCAAGGTCTTCCAGGGGTGGGTGAAGCCAGGATCGACGCTCGGCATCACCGCCGCCGTCGAGTACGGCCTCAGCCAGCACTGGGCGCTGGCCACCGACCTCACCTGGAGCCATCAACGCAGCGGCATGCTGCAGGGAACAGACTGCTGGCCGGACGCCTACCAGAGCGTCGAGCAGCGCAAGCCCGTGAGCTGGAGCTACAGCATTGCGCCGGCCATCGAATACAACATCAACGGCAACTTCGGCATCATCGCGGGCGCGCAGATGAGTTTTGCCGGACACCGCAGCGCATCGTACGTGACGCCCCAGATTGCCGTGAACATGGTGTTCTGACGGTGCTGCCACGCAGCACAACCGATGCGGAAAACCGCGCCGTGAGGCCAGTCACGCAAGCTGCGAGACGGCCTTCGGGCCACCCGCAACGCAGCTTGTGCCTCCGCACCCCGCTGGGCTATGGTGCCCTGTCGTCGCGGGGGAAGCGGCGCCTCAGCCATGGCGAAAGTCACGGTTTCACGCTTTTAAAAAACGATAGATCCGGCGGTAGGGGAGAAACATGCTGAAAAACCTGTTCGCGACGCATCCGATCCAGGCGTCGCCCCATGTCGATGCCGGCGAGCTGCCGCACGACAGCTTGCAAGGCGAAGCAAGCCTCAAGCGCGTACTGACCGCACGTCACCTTGTGACGCTCGGCATCGGTGCCGTGATCGGCGCCGGTATCTTCGTCATCACCGGCCAGGCTGCCGCCGAACACGCTGGCCCCGCCCTGATCATCAGCTTCATCGTGGCCGGCATCGCCTGTGCCTTCGCCGGCCTTTGTTACGCGGAATTCGCGGCCATGATCCCGGTCTCCGGCAGCGCCTATGCGTACTCCTACGCAACGCTCGGGGAAATCGTCGCCTGGTTCATCGGCTGGAACCTCGTCCTCGAATACCTCTTTGCCGTCGCCACTGTCGCGGCGGGCTGGTCCGGGTATTTCAACGAGTGTCTTTCGATCCTCGGACACTGGACCGGACTGCCCCTGTCTTTGCCCGAGTATCTGTCGACCGCGCCGCTCAAGTTCACCGACACGCACCAGATCGTTTCCACCGGCGCGCTCATCAATCTGCCCGCTGTGCTCATCGTCAGCGCACTCACCTGGCTGTGCTACGTGGGCATCACGCAGTCGACCTTCGTCAACTCGCTGATCGTGACGATCAAGGTGCTGGTCATCGCCCTGTTCCTGATCTTTGCGTTCCGCTTCATCAACCCGGCCAACTGGCACCCGTTCATCCCGCCGGAGGAAGGCCCCGGCCGCTTCGGCACCAGTGGCATCTTCCGTGCCGCCGTGCTGGTGTTCTTCTCCTACGTCGGTTTCGATGCCGTTTCCACCGCCGCTGGCGAAGCCAAGAATCCGCAGCGCGACATGCCGATCGGCATTCTCGGCTCGCTGGCCATCTGCACTGTCCTGTACATCGCGATGGCGCTGACGCTCACCGGCATCGCCCCGTACTACAAGCTGGGCACGCCTGAACCGGTCGCCACGGCGCTGAGCCTCTACCCGCAGCTGACCTGGCTGAAGGCCATCGTGTCGTTCGGCGCGCTCGCCGGCCTTTCGTCGGTGATCCTGGTGATGCTGCTCGGCACCTCGCGCATTTTCTTCAGCATGGCGAAGGACGGACTGCTGCCCAATGGCATGTCCCGCGTGCACGCCAAGCACCGCACGCCGCACGTGGCCACCATCATCGCCGGCGTCTCGGCGCTGGTGATCGCCGGCCTGTTCCCGGTGAGCATCCTCGGGGAGCTGGTCTCGATGGGCACCCTGCTGGCGTTCACCACGGTGAGCATCGGCGTGCTGATCCTGCGCTATACGCGCCCTGACCTGCCGCGTTCGTTCCGCGTGCCGGGCGGCACGCCCGGCATCTGGTTCGTGAGCCTCGCCGGCGCCGTGATCTGCCTGTACCTGTTCTGGCAGTCGTTCCGCGCCAACTGGCCGCTGATGCTGGGCTGGACCACCATCGGCATGCTCATCTACGCCTTCTTTGGGTATTCCCATAGCAAGCTCCGCGAGCAAAACTCCTGATCCGACACGAAGGGCCGGCCCAGCGCCGGCCCTCTCGTTTTTCTGAATCCGCGCCTCCCGCAGCACCAGGCCGACGCATGCTCAAACAGTTATTCGCCCGTAAAACCGACTTCTCCGACGCCGACGACGCGTCCCACGGCCCCACTCTCCGCCGCACGCTAGGCCCCTGGGGCATCACTGCACTGGGCATTGGCGCCGTCATCGGCACCGGCATCTTCGTGGTGACCGGCCAGGCCGCCGCGGAACACGCAGGCCCGGCCGTGCTGATCTCCTTCATGCTGGCGGCCATCTGCAGTGCCTTCACCGCGCTGTGCTACGCCGAGTTCGCCACGCTCATTCCGATTTCGGGCAGCTCGTATTCGTACGCCTACGCAACCCTGGGCGAGCTCGTTGCCTGGTTCATCGGCTGGAACATGGTGCTTGAATACGGCATCTCCGCCTCCGCGGTGGCGGCCAGCTGGACGGGCTACTTCACCAGCCTGCTCGACAGCATGGGCATCCATCTGCCGATCGCGTTGACGGAGGCACCCCTGGCCTTCACCGATGGACATCTCGTGGCCACCGGACACCTGATGAATCTCCCCGCGGTGGCGATCGTGATGGCGCTGACCGCGCTGTGCTACGTCGGCATCAAGGAGTCGTCCGGGCTCAACGTGCTCATGGTGGCGCTCAAGGTGGGCCTGATCATCATCGTGGTGGTCGCCGGTTACCGTTACATCGACCCGGCCAACTGGCACCCGTTCATCCCTGCCAACGAGGCGCCCGGCAAGTACGGCTGGTCGGGCATCATGCGCGGCGCGGCCATGGTGTTCTTCGCCTACATTGGTTTCGAGGCGACATCGACGGCGGCACAGGAATGCAAGAACCCGCAGCGCGACCTGCCGTTCGGCACGCTGGTCTCGCTGGTGATCTGCACGGTGCTCTACCTGGCCATGGCCGCTGTACTCACCGGCCTGATCTCCTACACCCAGCTCGGCACTTCGGAACCCGTGGTGACGGCGGTGAAGAACTATCCGCAGCTGGGCTGGCTGCGCCTGGTGGTGGAGATCGGGGCGCTGATCGGCCTGTCCTCCGTGATCCTGGTGATGATCATCGCGCAGCCGCGCATCTTCATGATCATGTCCCGTGACGGCCTGCTGCCCAAGGTGTTCAACCGCATCCACCCCAAGCACCGCACGCCGCACATCAACACGGTCATCACTGGTGTCGGCATCGCCATCCTCGCTGCGGTGTTCCCGCTCGACCTGCTGGCCGACCTGACCTCGATGGGCACGCTGATCGCCTTCGTGGCGGTGTGCGCAGGCGTACTGATCCTGCGCTACACCTCGCCCCACCTGCATCGCGGCTTCCGGGTGCCCTGGGCCTGGTTCATCTGCCCCGCCGGCGTGATCAGCTGCCTGGCCTTGCTCTACTTCATGAGCTGGTTCAACTGGCTGCTGATGATCATCTGGACGGTCATGGGCCTGGCCATCTACTTCGGCTATGGCATCCGCCACAGCCGGCTCCACCAGCGCCCCGAACAGGGATAAGCGGGGTTCGGCGGCGATCTGACGTTAACGTCGCCGAAAACCCCTCACTGGACTACCTCACCTCCGGGGAAGGAATAATCGCCTGTCCGGGATTATTCGTGAGGCCCAGTCTTTAATGATCTTGTAAGTTACTGTTTTTTCTAGTTTTAACGAGACTTTTTCGAGAAAATTTTGGGGCCCGCGGGCCCCAAAATGCCCCGCCAGGAGTATCATCTGTGCTCCGTGGGTTGATCACTTGGCAGTGGGCCCCGGATTGCCGCCCGGCGCGTCAGGCGGGTCAGCTCCTCGGCCTGACGCGTCTGGGCAGCATCTTCTCTCTCACCGAGTTCTTCGGTTCGAGTCTTACTCCGCGAGCACGAAAAACATTCGCCATGCGAAGCGTGATCGTGTGCGTGACGGTCGCGTTATCAAAAAAGAAAGGCCGGCATGCAAGCCGGCCTTCGATATCGCGCTGAGCGGTGTGATCAGGCTTTCTTCGGCGCGTGCGACACGCACCAGCCCTTCGCGTTCACGGCCTTGCCCGGGAACAGCTGGCACGGCCCATAGCCGCTTGGGCCGCCGGAGTAGAACTGGCAGTTGGTGCAGGTGTCGCCAGCCTTGTGCTTCGCGTCGGCCGTCTTGCTGGCGTCCTCGACATAGCCGAGCGCCTTGGCCGTCGGATCGCTGTCAGCCAGGTGCGGCAGGTCGGCAGCGCGCGCGATGCGCGGCAGGGTGCCGATCACAGCGGCGGCGACAGCCGTCCCGGCTGCGGCCTTGAGAAACCGGCGACGCGATTCGATATCTTTCTCATGCGACATGGGTCCAACCTCCGTCCTGAAGCATTCATGTCCGTCACGCCCGTGACGAACCTTTGTCCGATCCTACTAGCCCCGTCGATAAGTCGTGAGAATGGATCGCATTTTCGGACCATGCGGTAAAACAGGCGTGGTATAGTTTCCGTTCATTTGGACGTCCATACATCATGAGCCAGGTTCTTCCCGACACCATTTCGCCCGCACTATTTGCCGAGCGATCCGATGCCATCGCCGATGCTGCGCGCGAACTCGCCGCCGCCGGCTGGACGCCCGCCACCAGCAGCAATTTCTCGATGCGCATCGATGGCGATCACGCCGCGATCACCATTTCCGGGCGCGACAAGGGCAAGCTTGGCCGCGACGACATCATGCTGATCGACATGAGCGGCAAGGCCGTCGGCACCAGCGCCCGCCCCAGCGCGGAAACCGAACTGCACACGCAAATCTATCGCCGCTACCCCGACATCAACGTGGTGCTGCACACCCACTCGCGCACCCAGAGCGTCGCCTCGCGCCTGTTCGCCAAGGACGGTGTGGTGAAGTTGGAAGGCTGGGAGCTGCAGAAGGCCATCGCCGGCCAGACCACGCACGACGCCGAGCTGGCGATCCCGGTGTTCCCCAACACGCAGCACATGCCTGAACTGGTCGCCCAAGTGGATGCGTGGCTGGACAGCGGCCGCCCGCTGCACGCCTATCTCATCAACGGCCACGGCATCTATACCTGGGGCCGCGACATGGCCGAAACGCGTCGCCACCTGGAGGCGCTGGAATTCCTGCTCGGCTGCGAACTTGATCTCCGGAGGTTGTCGGCATGAGCCGTCTGCGCATTTTCAGCGACACCCAGCCCCAGGCGCCGCTCTCGGTCCATACGGAACACGCGGACATTGCCCATGAGCTGTCCCGCATCGGCGTGCGCTTCGAGCAATGGGATGCCAGCCAGCCCATTGCCCCGGGCGCGAGCCAGGACGACGTGATCGCAGCCTACCGGGGCGATATCGATCGCCTGATGTCCGAGGAGGGTTACCAGGCCGTCGACGTGATCAGCCTGAAGCCAGACCACCCGGACCGCGCTGTGCTGCGCCAGAAGTTCCTGAGCGAACACACGCACAGCGAGGACGAGGTGCGCTTCTTCGTGGCCGGTGCCGGCCAGTTCACGCTGCATGTGAACGGCAAGGTTTACGACGTGCTGTGCGAACAGGGCGACCTGATCGGCGTGCCGGACGGCACCCGCCACTGGTTCGACATGAGCGAATCGCCGTACTTCGTGGCCATCCGCCTGTTCACCAACAAGGAAGGCTGGGTGGCGCAGTTCACCGGCGAAGACATCGCCACGAAGTTCCCCCGCATGACGCCGCACGCCTCCGCCGAAGCGGCCTGAACACCCCGCCCGGCCGCTTGCCGGCCGGGTGAACCGGATCATGAACCGGAACGCCGACCCTCGCCCCCGGGGGCCGGCGCCGGTAAGCTTGTCCCCCTCCCTGCCCCGGCACGCCCGCATGACTGTCATCCGCGCCATCGTTACCGATATCGAAGGCACTACCAGCTCGATCAGCTTCGTCAAGGACGTGCTGTTCCCGTACGCCTACGAGCGCCTGCCGGCCTTCATCGAAACGCATGGCGACACGCCGGAGGTGCGGCACTGGCTGCACGAGGCGGCCAAGGAGGCGGGCATCGTCGAGGCGCCGCGCCAGGAAGTGATCGAGCTGCTGCTGCGCTGGATCAAGGAGGACCGCAAGTCCACGGCGCTGAAGGCGCTGCAGGGCATGATCTGGCAGGAGGGTTATGCCAGCGGCGAGTACCAGGCGCACGTCTACCCGGAAGTGTCGGCAAAGCTGCACGCCTGGCGCGGCGAGGGCATGCACCTGTACGTCTATTCCTCCGGTTCCGTGCCGGCGCAGAAACTGTTCTTCCGCTACAGCGAGGCGGGCGACCTGACGCCGATGTTCTCCGGTTATTTCGACACCGAGACCGGCCCGAAGCGTGAGCGCCACTCCTATGAGCGCATCGCCGAAGCCATCGGCGAGCAGCCGGCACACATCCTGTTCCTTTCCGACATCGTGGAAGAACTGGATGCCGCGCGCGAGGCCGGGTTCAGCACGGGCTGGCTGCTGCGTGAACCGCTGGACATGCCGGCGGCGCCGCGCCATCCGGCCCATCGCACGTTCGACGACATCACTCCCTGATCGCCAACGGTTGCCGCCATGCGTACCGCCCTGACCGCCCTGCTCGCCTTCGCAGCCGGCGTACTGCTGATGGTGGGCCTGTCCCATCACGCGCCCGTCGCGGATAGCGGGCAGGAACAGGCGGCCCAAAACTCCTCGGCCCCCGCACCAGCCAGCACGGCCAGCACCGACGAAGACGGCGCGACAGCCGACAACTGGCCCCCACAGGCGCCATCGCCCGAACAGGTGATGTACGCGCAGCGCAACATGGTGCACAAGGCGCTGGCCGAACTCGGGCCGCGCACGCCGGGCCATCCCAACCTCTACGTCGTGGCGTTCGGCGCCGACGGCGGCGAAGACGTGTTCCGCAACGAGGCCGAGTACGCGGCCAGGATGTTCCCGCAGCGCTTCGGCCCGGATGCGCACGTGGTCGTGCTGGAGAACAACCCGGGCACACTCGAGCGGCACCCGCTGGCCACCTGGAGCAATCTCGAGGAAACGCTCGATGGCCTCGCCACCCTGATGAAGCCGGACGAGGACATCCTGCTGGTCTACCTCACCACGCACGGCGACGAAGACCACAACCTGCTGGTGGACATGGATCCCCTGCCGCTGGACCAGATCGGCGCCAGCGATCTCCCGGACATCCTCGCCAAGCACCCGTTCAAGTGGAAGGTGGTGGTGGTGAATGCCTGCTACTCCGGTGGCTTCGTGCCGGCGCTACAGGGCCCCGGCACTCTGGTCATCACGGCGGCGCGCGCGGACCGCAGCTCGTTCGGCTGCGGTGCCGACTCGGACATCACCTACTTCGGGCATGCCTGGCTGGTCGATGGCCTCAACCGCACCACGGACTTCATGGAAGCCTACCGCCAGGCATCGGCCGAGATCGCGCAGTGGGAAGCCAAGGACAAGCTGACTCCCTCCGAACCGCAGATGAGCGTGGGTACCGGCATCGCCGAGCAGCTGGCCCTGTGGCGCAAGCACGTGACGCCCGGCCCTGTCGTTGTGTTCAAGCCGGCGGTGCCGGCAACGGCACTCGGCCGGCCTGGCGAGTCGCACTGACCAGCTGCCGATCCTCCAAACCCGCCCCAGTCTTCCTCACCGTCATTCCGGCGCAGGCCGGAGGCGCTTTTCAACAGCCGAATGGCTGGTCATCCAGTAACGAAAACGTCCGGTTTTTGCGGAACGGTCAGCATGACTAGTCTCGACGCGACAACCGAGCACAGACGCCACTGGATGACCAGCCATTCGGCTGTTGAAAAGCGCCTCCGGCCTGCGCCGGAATGACGGTGAGGGGTAGCGCGCCTTGCGGAGTATGTTGAACAACGCCCCTTCGTCACGCCGGCACGGGACTGCGCGCCTGCCAGATCCAGCGCTCCGCACTGAGCGGCGCGTTCTGCCCATCGAGCGGAAACAGCACGGCGCTACGGGGCGCGATGCGAAGCTCCGCGCCGGCACGTAAGCCCAGCCGCGCCAGGTCCTCACTCGCCATGTCCGCTTCCAGCGACAGATCCAGCGAGGCGACGTGGAGATCCAGATGGGCCACGCTGCCCGCCAGGTAGATGTGCCGCAGGTGCGCGTCCCAGGCCGGCTCTGACGTGGGCACCGCCAACCGCAGCTGCTCCGGCCGCACATAGGCCACGGCGTCGGTAAAGCGCCCTTGCCAGGGATCGTCGTCGGGCATCCAGCCTCCGGCAGCGAAGCCGCCATCTTGGCGCCGCACCGCAAAACGGTTCACCTTGCCGATGAACTCGCATACGAAAGGCGTGGCGGGCTGGTGGTAGATGACCTCGGGCGGCCCCACCTGCTCGATGCGCCCGTTGTTCATCACGGCGATGCGGTCGGCCAGCTCAAGCGCCTCTTCCTGGTCGTGCGTGACGAAGATGGTGGTGAGATCCAGCTCCTCGTGCAGCTCGCGCAGCCAGCGCCGCAGGTTCACGCGCACCTGCGCATCGAGCGCGCCGAACGGCTCGTCCAGCAGCAGCATGTCCGGCTCCACGGCAAGCGCCCGGGCCAGCGCCACGCGCTGCCGCTGGCCACCGGAAAGTTGCGCCGGATATCGGTGCCCCATGCCGTCCAGCTTCACGCGATGCAGCAGCCGGTCCACGCGCGCCCGGATCTCGCTGCGGGGCGGACGCGAACGCCATGGCCGCACGCGCAACCCGAAGGCAATGTTCTCGATCACGGTGAGGTGGCGAAACAAGGCGTAATGCTGGAAGACCATGCCGATGCGGCGCTCGCGTGCCGGCGTGGCGAGAAAGTTTTCGCCGTTGTTCAACACACTGCCGCTGTCGGGATAATCGAGTCCGGCAAGGATGCGCAGCAGCGTCGTCTTGCCCGAGCCGGACGGGCCGAGCAAGGCCAGGAACTCGCCCGGCGCAATGCTCAGGCTGACATCGTCCAGTGCCTGGAAACCAGCGAAGCGGCGGTGGAGTCGGGACAATTCAAGCACGTTGCGACCCTCTCAATGTCCGCCGGGCGCGTGCGCGGCGATTTCATCGCCGTAGCGCCATTCCAGCAGGGTTTTCACCGCCAGCGTCACCAGCGCCAGCAAGGCCAGCAGCGAGGCGACTGCAAAGGCGCCGACGTATTCGTATTCGTTGTAGCGCATCTCCACTTCCAGCGGCATGGTGGTGGTAAGTCCGCGGATATGGCCCGACACCACGGACACTGCGCCGAACTCGCCCATGGCGCGCGCATTGCACAGCAGCACGCCGTAAAGCAGCGCCCAGCGGATGTTGGGCAAGGTGACACGGAAGAACATCTGCCAGCCGCTCGCGCCAAGCACGCGGGCGGCCTCCTCCTCTTCGCTGCCTTGTGCCTGCATCAACGGAATGAGCTCGCGAGCCACAAAGGGCAACGTCACGAAAATGGTCGCCAGCACAAGACTGGGCACCGCGAAGATGATCTTGATGCCATGGCTGTCCAGCCACGGCCCGAACCAGCCCTGTGCGCCGAACAACAGCACATAGACCAGGCCGGACACTACCGGCGACACGGAGAACGGCAGATCGATGATGGCGCCCAGCAACGCCTTGCCGCGGAACTCGAAGCGCGTCATCGCCCACGCCGCGGCCACACCGAATACCACGTTCATCGGCACGGCAATGGCAGCGACCAGCAGCGTAAGGCGAATGGCGGACCATGCCTCGGGCTCCCGGATGGCCTCCAGGTACGGCCCAAGGCCTTGCCGGAAGGCCTCGACAAACACCGTTGCCAGCGGCAACAGCAGGAACAGCACCAGGAATACCAGCGCCAGCACGATCAGCAATACGTGCACGACGCGGCGCGGCCACGCCACCGGACGCGAGCGCAGCGGCGCGCTCACGCCGAACGCTCCGCCCAGCGCCGGCTCCAGCGCTGCAACAGCGCCACCAGCACCAGTAGCCCGAACGACAGCGACAGCATGGCCACGCCCAGTGCCGCCGCGCCGGCGACATCGAACTGCTCAAGCTTCTGCACGATCAGCAAGGGCGCGATCTCCGAGCGCATCGGGATATTGCCGGCGATGAAGATCACCGAACCGTACTCACCCACCGCGCGCGCCAGCGCCAACGCAAAGCCGGTCAGCAAGGTCGGCGCCAGCATGGGCAGGATCACCCGGAAGAACGCCTGCCAGCGCTGCGCGCCCAGGCTCTCGGCGGCTTCCTCCACGTCGCGCTCCAGCGAGGCCAGCACTGGCTGCAGGGTGCGCACCACGAAGGGAAAACCCACGAAGATCATGGCAACGAAGACGCCCAGTGGCGTATAGGCCACCTTGATGCCCAGTGGCTCCAGCCACCGCCCGATCCAGCCATTGGAGGCATACAGCGTGGTCAGGGCAATGCCGGCCACGGCCGTCGGCAGGGCGAAAGGAAGATCCACCAGCGCATCGAAAAGACGGCGCCCCGGAAAGCGGTAGCGCACCAGCACCCAACCCACCAAAAGGCCGATCACGACATTGATGAGCGCCGCCAACACCGCGCCGCCGACACTCAAGCGCAGCGCCGCCAGCGTGCGCGGTGCGGACAGTAGGCGGATCAGCCCTTCGAATCCGATGCCGGAGGCCTTCCACGCCAGCGCCGCCAACGGCAGCAGCACGATCAACCCGAGATAGGCCACCGCATAGCCGAGGCTGATGCCGAATCCCGGGAGCACGCGCTTGCGCATACGGTCAGCTTCCCGGTCCCAGCTGGTCGAAGAGTGCGCCGTCGGCGAAGAACTTGGCCTGCACCTGGCGCCAGTCCCCGAACAGCTCGCCCAGGGTGAACGTATGCGTCGCCGGGAACTGGCTGGCATAGCGCGCTGCCACGTCGGCGGAGCGTGGACGATAGAAATTCTTCGCCGCGATCTCCTGGCCCTGCGGCGAATACAGGAATGCCACATAAGCCTGCGCCACCGCACGCGTGCCGTGCTTGTCCACATTGCTGTCCACCACCGCCACCGGCGGCTCGGCCACGATGGTGACGGAAGGCACCACGATCTCGAAGGTGTCGCCGCCCAGCTGCCGCTTGGCGAGCAAGGCCTCGTTCTCCCACGCGATCAGCACGTCGCCCACGCCACGTTGCACGAAGGTGTTGGTGGCGCCGCGCGCACCCGTGTCGAGCACCGGCACATGCCGGTACAGCTCTTTCACATAGGTTTTGGCGGTGGTGTCACTACCGCCCGGCTGCTTCAACGCATAGCCCCAGGCGGCAAGGAAGTTCCACCGCGCACCACCCGAGGATTTCGGGTTCGGCGTCACCACCTGCACGCCCGGACGTACCAGATCGCCCCAATCCCTGATGTGCTTGGGATTGCCCTTGCGCACCAGGAACACGATGGTCGAGGTATAGGGCGTGGCGTTGTCGGGCAGCTTCTTCTGCCAGTCCTTCGCCAGCAGGCCGCGATCGGCGATCGCGTCGATGTCGTAGGCCAGGGCCAGCGTCACCACGTCGGCCGGCAAGCCGTCGACCACCGAGCGCGCCTGCTTGCCCGAACCGCCATGGGACATGCGGATGCTGACGGCGTCGCCATGCTGCGCCTTCCACTGGGCGGCAAAGGCCGTGTTGATCTGCCGGTACAGTTCGCGCGTCGGGTCATAGGAGACGTTGAGCAGCGCCACGTCTCCGGCGAAGACGGCAGCCGACAACAGCACGCTGGCTGCGGCGAGCAGTACGACGATGGCCTTCCTCATGGCGCCTCCCGCGGAACGATGGACCCGCAGACTAGCGTTGGCCGGCAAGGCTGCGAAATCGCAATATGGCATAACCTCATGTCGCGACCTTGCGCCGCATCAGCGAGGAAGCGTCTGATTTGCGCATGGGGCGTCATCAACACGGGCATGCACGTCAGGGAAGCTCGTTCGCGCGTTCGCAGGAAACGCCACGCTCCTGCGCCAGACGCTCGGCCAGGCGGTGCGCGGCCACGCGGATCTCCGGCATCGCCGTGCACTCCCACAGGTTGCCGCGCAGCAACGAGCCGATGGCATACAGGCCGGGTTGCAATCGCCCCTCGGCATCCGTCAGTTGCCCGTCCGGGCGGGCCAGCACGCCCAACTGCAGGGGGTCGGCCGTGGCCAGGCCATCACGCAGCAGTTGTGACAGCAAATCATGCGCGCCATAGGCCACGGCGGTATCCAGGCCAGTTGCCTGGATCACCAGGTCCGCCTCCAGCGCGCTGACCAGTTGCGTCGAGCGTTCGCGCAACGTGACTTGCAGGGGCGCCGTCCCGTCCACGTCCAGCACGCGCGCGGCAAGTACCTGCAGGCGCCCTTCCTCCTGCAGCTGGTAAATCGCCTCGCCCGTGGCCGGCGCCATGCGATGGCGCGCGGCCTCCCATACCCAGCGCACATGGCGAAGGAACTGGCGGCGACGCGCATGCGACAGCCGTTGCCACAGCCGCGCATTGATCGGCCGCATGCCGTCGATGATGCTGCGCCATTCGGTGTCTCCGGCCCCGCTCATGGCGCGGCGCACCAGGCGGAACATGTCGGCCGGGCCGTCGCTGGCCAGCAGCGCCTGGTTCAGCGCTTCCTGCCGCGCACAGGGGGCCAGCGGCAAGGCCGAGTGCGTGAAAGGCAACAAGCCGTGGCGCGACACGGCGACCAGTTCGGCATGTGGCCATCGGATGGCGGCGGACAACAAGGTATCGACGGCGGTCAACCCGGTGCCGATCACCACCACGCGACGCGGTGCCTGCGGATGACGATCCAGCCGCCACGGATCCAGTTCGTACGCCCCGCCGGCCAGGGCCGTGGTGGACACCGTACGCAAGGGACGCTGCGCCAGCGCCCCCACTGCCAGCAGCACCTGGCCGACTTCGAGCCAACGGTCGGCACCGACCCGCACGGCATAGCCACCCTCGCCACGCGAAACGATTTCGCGCGCACTCCCGGGATGAATACGGAAACTGCGGCCAGCGCGACGCGCGGCATCGATGCGCGCGCCCACCTGAGCCTGGATGAAATCGCCGAACAGGCGGCGCGGCAGGAAATCCGTGCCCTTCACCTGCCCCAGCTGGCGCGAGGCATGCTGGATGAAATCCTCGGCGTGCTCCTGGAAGACGCCCATGGCCGACGCCCGCACATTCAACAGGTGCTGGTCGTCGCTGGTGCCGTAGGCCACGCCGCGCCCCGGGGCATGCTGCCCCACGATCCAGTGCACCGTACCGCCGTCGAACCGCGCCAGCAGTTCGCCGAACGCCGCCGCACCCGCGGCTCCACCACCGATCACTGCGACATCCGCCATCACGTGTTCCTCGTTTGGGGGACACAAAGGCATCGCGATCTGCTCCTGGCAGGTCACTACGTTCTGCGTCCCCTGGAAAGAAATCCCTGGTGAAGGCTGCCTTCACGTCCGCCGGCAGCCGTACCTCTCGTCAGCTCAGCGACCGGCGCCCTTACGGCCCGCCCGGCACACACGCATGGCACTGAAACTCTTCGGCATGATGCGTCCCCGGTATGTCGGCGTGCCCGGGAACCAAGAGACCACAGCCCCCGTTAAGGCCGCGCTAGTCCTCCGTGGACTTGCGGCACGCCTCATGCCCGGGAAGTTATGACGCGGAGCGCACCGCGTGCCGCTGCGCCAGCACGGCGGATACGTCGGACAAGCCCAGCCCGCGGGCGCGCAAGGCTACGGCAAGGTGGTAGACCAGGTCGGCGGCCTCACCGAGCAGGGCCTCGTCGTCCTGCGCCACGGCGGCGAGCGCCGTCTCGACGCCCTCCTCGCCCACCTTCTGCGCCATGCGGCGGATGCCGCCATCGAACAGCTGGGTGGTGTAGCTGCCTTCCGGACGCTCCACGTAACGCTGGGCGATGAGCGCGTCCAGCTCTGCCAGGAACCCCAGCGGGGGCACTACTTCGTTGCCAAAACAGCTGCTGGTGCCGTTATGGCAGGTCGGCCCATGGGGTTCGGCCAGCACCAGCAAGGTGTCGGCATCGCAATCCATGCGTACCGATTTCAAAGCCAGCACATGGCCCGATGTTTCGCCCTTGGTCCACAGGCGCTGCTTGCTGCGGCTGAAGAAGGTGACGTTGCCGCTGCCTTGCGTCGTCTCCAGAGCCTGGGCATTCATGTAGCCCAGCATCAGTACCTCGCCGGTCAGCCAGTGCTGCACGACGGCAGGGAGCAGTCCATCGCCTTTGGACCAGTCGAGACGGGAAGCGTCGAGGGGAATGGTGTTCATGATGAGTCTCTCTGCGCCATGGCCTGATCGCTCGAGCAGGCCGTTGCCAAACCAGTCCGGTGCGACGCCGCGGACGACGTCGACGCCTTGTTATCGCCTGACATCCACGCCCCATGCCGCCAGCGACTGCTTGAGGTCGGGGATGGCGATGGCGCCGGAGTGGAACACGCTCGCCGCAAGCGCACCGTCAACATCGGCCTCGCGAAAGGCATCGCGGAAGTGCTCCGGCGCGCCCGCGCCACCGGATGCGATCAGCGGTACGACACACAGGCTGCGCACCACCATCAGCTGTTCCAGATCGTAGCCTTGCCGCACGCCGTCGCTACCCATGCAGTTGAGCACGATCTCGCCGGCGCCACGCTGCTGCGCTTCGACGACCCAGTCCAGCGTGCGGCGCGGCAGCGCCTGGGTGCGTGTGGGATCACCGGTGTACTGGCGCACGCGCCATTCGCCATCGGCATCGCGCAGGCTGTCCACGCCCACCACCACGCATTGCACGCCGAAGGCCGCGGCCAGTTCGTCGATCAGCTCAGGGCGCTCCAGCGCCGGCGAGTTCACCGAGATCTTGTCGGCGCCGGCATGCAGCACCGCACGCGCTTCCTCCACGCTGCGGATACCGCCCGCCACGCAGAACGGAATGTCGATGGCACGGGCAATGCGCTCCACCCAGCCACGGTCCACGCTGCGCCCTTCCGGGCTGGCAGTGATGTCGTAGAACACCAGTTCGTCCGCGCCTTCGTCACGGTAACGCAGGGCAAGATCCACGATCTCGCCCATCACCACGTGATCGCGGAAACGCACGCCCTTCACGACCTTGCCGTCGCGCACGTCCAGACAGGGAATCAGGCGACGGCTCAGCATGCGAGGGCCTCCTTGAGGCTGAAACGACCTTCCAGCAAGGCACGGCCGAGGATCACGCCGCGCGCGCCGGCATCGCGCGCCGCGCGTATGTCCTCCAGCGACCGCACGCCGCCCGAGGCCTGTACCGCCATCGACGGCACCGTGCCGGCGAGATACCGGTACAGATCGAGATTGAAACCCGCCAGCATGCCGTCGCGATCGATATCCGTGCACAACAGGTGTTTCGCACCGCGCTCGGCATACCACGGCGCAAGATCGTCCAGCGTGCGTGATTCCGTTTCCGTCCAGCCGGCACTCGGCAAACGCCAGGCACCGTCCCGATACAGGGTATCCAGGGCCAGCGTGAACCGGTCCGCGCCACGCGCCGCCAGCCATGCTTCCACCCTGACCGGCTCGCGTATGGCAAGGCTGCCGAGCACCACACGCGACACGCCGGCATCGAACAGCCGCTGCACGTCAGCCTCTGAACGCACGCCGCCGCCGGCCTGGATGCGCATGCCGTCGCGGGCAATCGCCTCGATCACCGCGAGGTTCTCCAGGCTGCCGCCGCGCGCACCATCGAGGTCGACGAGATGCAACCAGTCGGCGCCAGCCGCGGCGTAGTCCCCGGCGAGCGCGCGGGGATCGAAGTCATACGTGGTCTGCTGTGCGTAGTCGCCCTGTTTCAGGCGGACGACGCGACCGGCACGCAAATCGATGGCGGGAATGACGGTAAAGCTCATAGTTCGAGGAAATTCTTCAGCAGGCGCGCGCCGACCTTGGCCGAACGCTCGGGGTGGAACTGCATGCCATGGAAGTTGCCGCGCGCGATCACCGAGGCAAACTCGCCGCCGTAGTCGGTGGTCGCCAGCGCGTAGTCGCCCACGGGTACCGCGTAGCTGTGCACGAAATAGGCCCAGTCGCCATCGGACACACCGTCCAGCAGGCTGTGTACGCCACGCGGCTGCAGGCGGTTCCAGCCCATGTGCGGCACACGCAGGCCCGGTTGTTCGATGAAGCGCTGCACCGTCGCCGGAATCAGGCCAAGGCAGGCCGTGTCGCCCTCTTCCGAACGCTCGCACAGCAACTGCATGCCAAGGCACACGCCAAGCACCGGCTGGGTGAGCGAACGCATCAGCTCCACCAGGCCCAGCTCCTGCAGGCGCGCCATGCCCGGGCCTGCCGCGCCCACGCCCGGCAGGATCACCTTGTCCGCCGAGCGAATGGCCGCAGCGTCCGAAGTGAGCGACGCATCGACGCCCAGCCGTTGCAAGGCGTAACGCACCGAACCGATGTTGGTGCCGCCGGCATCCACCAGTACCACGCTCATCAGAGCGCTCCCTTGGTGCTCGGCAGGTCGCTGCCTTCGCGGCGGATCGCCTGCCGCAGCACGCGCGCAACCACCTTGAAGCAGGCCTCCACCATGTGGTGCGCATTCTCACCGCGCACGCTCAGGTGCAGGTTGGCGCCCAGCGTCTCGCACAGCGAACGGAAGAAGTGCGGCACCAGTTCGGTCGGAATGTCACCCACGCGCTCCCGCGGGAACTGTCCTTCGAACACGAAGTAAGGGCGTCCGGACAGATCCAGCGCCGCACTCGCCTGCGACTCGTCCATGGGCAGCACGAAGCCATAGCGGCCAATGCCGCGCTTGTCGCCCAGCGCCTGCCGCAAGGCCTGACCGAGGGCCAGCGCGCAGTCCTCGATGGTGTGGTGTTCGTCGATATGCGTGTCGCCATCGCAGCGCAGCGCCAGCGCGAAGCCGCCGTGCTTGCCGATCTGCTCCAGCATGTGGTCGAAGAAGCCCAGTCCGGTGTGGATCTGGGGCTCCGCCGTCTTGTCGAGGTTCACGCTCACCGTAATGCGCGTTTCGCGGGTGTTCCGCTCCACCGTGGCGACGCGGGGATTGTCCAGCAACTGGTGCGCGATCTCCTCCCACGCCATGCCCTGCGGGCCGACCCGGAAGCCGCGCACGCCCATGTTGCCGGCGAACAGAAGGTCCGTCTCGCGATCGCCCACCATGGCGGACGCCGCGCGACTCCAGCCGTCATCGGCCAGGTAGTGCCGCATCATCCCGATCCCCGGTTTGCGGGTGTCCTTGCTCTCGTGCTGGAAGCTGCGATCGATCAGCACTTCGCGCACCTTTATGCCCTGCGACGCCAGGATGCGCATGAGCAGCTCATGCGGCCCGATGAAATCCGCCTCGGGGAAGCTCTGGGTGCCCAGGCCATCCTGGTTGGTGACCATGACCAGTTCATAGCCGGCCGTGACAAAGCGCTGCAGCGCGGCGATCACGCCCGGCAGCAGCGAGAACTTTTCATAGCTGTCGATCTGGAAATCGTCCGGCTCCTCGATGAGGCAGCCGTCGCGGTCGATAAATAGGATCTTGCGACTCATGCTTGTGCACCCATGGCCGTTCCGTCGCTGCGCTTCCGGCCATCCGCGACCAGATTGTTCAGAACCTCGAGCACGCGGTCGTTCTCTTCGGGCGTGCCCAGGGTGATGCGCAGCGCATCGCCCAGTTGCGGATAACGACGCACGTCGCGCACCACGATGCCGGCATCCAGCAAGCGCTGGTAGGTGGCACCCGCGTCATCGAAACGCACCGCGAGGAAATTAGCCTGCGAGGGCAGCACCTGTCGCACGCCCGGCACCTGCGCAAGCGCAAGCGCCATGCGCTCGCGCTCGTCACGCACGGTGGCGATGTGGGCGCGCGCGGCGACCTGCCCCGCCTCCGACAGCGCCTCGAGCGCCAGCGCTACGCAGGGGCGCGGCAAGGGGTACGGCGCCATGATGCGCTTGAGCAGGGCGATCACCTCATCATTGGCCAGCAGCGTGCCGATGCGAACTCCCGCGAGTGCCCATGCCTTGGACAAGGTGCGCAATACGGCAAGGTTGTCGAAACGGTCGATCAACGGCGCCGCACCGGGCGCATCGGAGAACTCGATGTAGGCCTCATCGACGACCAGTACCGCGCGATCCCGCAGCGCCTGCGCGAGGCGTTCGACGTCCGCCAACGGCACCAGCTGCCCGGTTGGGTTGTTGGGCGTGCAGACGAACACCAGCTTGACAGCGGGCGTGACCGCAGCGAGCAAGGCATCCACGTCCAGCGTGAAATCCGCCGCCAACGGCACGGTCACGACAGCCGCATCCTGGATCCGCGCGCTCACCGCATACATGCCGAAGGTCGGCGGCTGGATCGCGATGGCATCCTGGCCCGCGCGACAGAACGCGCGCACCAGCAGGTCGATGGCCTCGTCGCTGCCACGCCCCACCAGCACCTGCGAGGCGCGCACACCGTAAAGGCGTGCCAGCGCATCGACCAGCGCGGCCGGCTGCGGATCGGGGTAGCGATTGCAGGCCAGATCGTGATCACCCGGCGGTGCCCACGCGGATTCGTTGGCGTTGAGCATCACGCGACCGCCACTGGCTTCCATGCGCGCCGATGAATAGGGCTGCAAGGCGCGGATGTCGGCGCGCGCAAGGTCGAGCACGCTCATGCCGCATCCTCCAGCACGGCCAGCCGCAGGGTCACGGCACGCCTGTGCGCTTCCAGCTGCTCCGCGCCAGCCAGTGTCGCGGTGCACGGGCCGATGGCGCGCAGGCCATCGGGCGACACTTCCTGCACGGTGATCTGCTTCTGGAAGCTGGCCACCGACACCCCGCTGTAGCTGCGCGCGTAACCGTAGGTCGGCAACACGTGGTTGCTGCCACTGCAATAGTCGCCGACGGACTCGGGCGTCCACGCGCCAAGGAACACCGAGCCGGCGCTTTCGATATCGTCCAGCAAGGCACGTGGGTCGCCCACCTGCAGGATCAGGTGCTCCGGCGCATACCGGTTGCTGACCTCCACCGCCTGCGCAAGCGACGACACCGCGATGAGGCGGCTCTGTGACAGCGCCTTCTGCGCGATATCCGCGCGCGGTAGCGCGGCGCACTGCTCCGCCACCTCCGCCTCCACCGCATCCAGCAGCGCGGCGGACGGGCTGAGCAGGATCACCTGCGAATCCGGGCCATGTTCCGCCTGCGACAGCAGGTCGGCCGCGACGAACGCCGGGTTGGCGTCCTCGTCCGCGATGACCAGCACCTCGGAAGGGCCGGCCGGCATATCGATCGCGGCACCTTCGGGGTCGGCCGACACCTGCAGCTTGGCTTCGGTCACCCAGGCATTGCCGGGACCGAACAGCTTGTCGCACTTGGGCACGGATTCGGTGCCATAGGCCATGGCCGCGACGGCCTGTGCGCCGCCGAGCTTGAAGACGCGGTGCACACCGGTCACGCG
Source organism: Dyella japonica A8 (assembly GCF_000725385.1). Lineage (NCBI taxonomy): Bacteria > Pseudomonadati > Pseudomonadota > Gammaproteobacteria > Lysobacterales > Rhodanobacteraceae > Dyella > Dyella japonica. Next base: position 3,514,958 of record NZ_CP008884.1, read on the forward strand.
CGCGGCATACAGCACGGCATCGTCGCACCGGCCATCCGGACGGGCCGGCGAGCACAGCACGACCTGGGCACAACCGGCGATGCGCGCGGGCACGCCCAGCATCAACGCCGTGGACGGCAGCGGCGCGCTGCCGGCAGGCACGTACAGGCCGACACGCTGGATGGGGCGCAGCATGCGCTCGACGCGCACGCCGCCGGCGGTATCCAGCGCCACCGGTTGCGGTGCGGCGGCGCGGTGGAAGGCGTCGATGCGCGCGGCGGCCTCGTCAATGGCGGCCTTCAGCTCCGGGGAAAGCCGGGCCTCGGCCTGGCTCCACTCCGCCTCCGACACCTCGATGGCCTGCAGTACGCAGCGATCGAACTTGGTGGTGAGTTCGCGCAGGGCGGCGTCGCCGTCGGCACGCACGCGGGCGACGATCTGCTCCACGCCGGCACGGAGGCTTTCGGCGCGCGACTGCGCCGGGCGCGACAGCGCCGTGCGCTGCCCCTGTGTGTCCAAGGTATTCCAGTCCAGGCGGTTCATGACTTTCGCTCGTTCATCCCGCTTGCGTCACGCAAGCATCTTTTCCACTGGCAGCACGAACATTTCGCGCGCACCGGCCTTTTTGATCTCTTCCAGCTGCCGCCAGCTCACCTCGCCCGCGCACAGCGCCTGCAGCATGAGCTGGTCGGGCTGCCCCGCCACCGGAAGCAGCGTCGGCTGCGGGCCGCCCGGCAACAGGCGGATGACCGCATCCAGCGCACCACGCGAGGTCTGCAGCAGCAGCAAGCGCGATTCGCGCACCTGGATGACGCCATCCAGGCGCTTGAGCAGCAGGTCGATCATGTCGCCGCGCTCATCGGTGGGCAGCACTTGCGGGCCGGCCAGCACCGCTTCGCTTTCCAGCAGCACATCCACTTCGCGCAACTGGTTGGCCACCAGCGTGCCGCCGCTCTGCACCAGGTCGCAGATGGCGTCGGCCGTGCCCAGGCGCGGCGCGATCTCCACCGAGCCGGCCAGCGTCACCACGCCGGCATCGATGCCGCGCTCGCGCAGCCACTCGCCAAGCAGGCCGGGATACGACGTGGCAATCCGCAAGCCTTGCAGCTGCGAGGCGTCGCGATAGTCGAGCTCCTGCGGCACCGCCACCGAAAGGCGGCAGCGGCCAAAACCCAGCGACCGCCATTCGGCAAGCTCCGGCCCACCCATGCCAGCCGTCAGGCTGTACTCGTTGAGCACGTTGCGGCCCACGATGCCGAGGTCGCATACGCCCTGCGCGATCAGGCCGGGGATATCGTCGTCCCGCACCAGCAGCAGGTCGACGGGCTCGCCTTCGCCGAAGCAGAACAGCTTGTCGCGGCTCTGGCGGAACGTGAGCCCGCAACGATTGAGCAGTTCCAGTGCCGGCTCGGTGAGCCGGCCGGACTTCTGCATCGCGATACGCAACCTATCCCGCGGTTTCATGCCTTCACCTTCTTGCTGGCCGCGCGACGACGGGCGGCACGGGCACCGGCGGCGAGATAGCCACCACTGCCCTGGTTGATATAGCGGGCGACGCGCCCGATGGTCGTGATGCTCACTGACGTCCGCTCGTGGATCTCGCGATAGGCCACGCCATCCAGCAGGTAAGGCACCACGCGCCAACGGTCCACCATCACCTCAAGTTCGGCGGGCGTGCACAGGTCATGCAGGAAGGCCGACATCTCCTCGGCGTTCTTCAGCGAGAGCAAGGCCTCGCAAAGACTGAGCTCGGCGGACTCGGCGGGTGTTTCGGGATCGATCGATCGGCGTTTCATAATGTACTAATGCGTTAATACAATGGATCGCATCATACGCGACCCTGACACGACCGGCAACCACCCTCTTTTGCCCCGCGCTACGGCAGGCCGGCCGCCTGGCCAGCAGCCAACAAGTTTTTACGACCAGGGCACGCCACCGGCATCGCCGAATCGCCGTTGCCAGGCACCAGGCCACGCCCTGCCACGACATCCATGCGAACGCCATTCGCTCGACGCGGCAACACCGCAGGTTCCGGCGACGGAATACAGGCCATCGACGCCGAGGCAGGACAGCCGCGCCTGCAGACACCCCTCTTCCACGGCACTGGTCAGCGCGAGCCACTCGGGCTAAATTAGATAGGTAGCCTACCTATTAGTCCACGGAAGCGAGCCATGAGCACGAGCCGATCCGTCACCACCGATGCGCGCGAGCTGGCCGAGCAACTACGGCCCGCGCTGCGTCGCATTTTTCGCCAACTGCGCAGGCAATCGAGCGGCCTCGAGATTTCGCCGCTGCATGCTCCCCTGCTCATCGCCATCATGGAAAACCCGGGTATCGGCGTGGGTGAGCTGGCGCAGATGGAAGGCTTGCGCAGCCCCACCATGACGGGCCACATCAACAGCATGGTGGCCGCTGGCCTGGTCAAGCGCACCGAACCCACGGAAGGCGACCGCCGGCGCGTCGGCCTCGTCGCGACGCCCCATGGACGTTCCCTTATCGACGCCATGCGCAAGCGCCGCACGGACCAGCTCGCCAGGGCACTGGAACGGCTGCCGGATACCTCACGCGCCGCACTGTGGGCGGCCATTCCAGCCCTGAGCGACCTCAACCTGACCGACATCGACGCATGAGCACCCCGAGCACCATGACTTCCGCGACCCCGGACACTTTTCTTCCGCCCACCGAAAAGGAGATCAACCAGGTTTTCGTCGGCCTGGTGATCGTGCTGGCGCTGGGCGCCATCGACCAGAGCATTGTTGCCACCGCCCTGCCGCGCATCGTGAGCGACCTGGGCGGCATGACCCATCTATCCTGGGTGGTGACGGCCTACGTGCTCGCCTCCACCGCCACCATGCCGCTGTACGGCAAGCTGAGCGACCAGTACGGCCGCAAGCCGGTGATCTACTTCGCCATCGTCACCTTCCTGCTGGGCTCGGTGCTGAGCGGCGCGGCGCGCAATCTCATGGAGCTGATCGTGTTCCGCGCCATCCAGGGCGCCGGCGCGGGCGGCCTGTTGCCGCTGGCGCAGATCATCATCGGCGACATGGTGCCGCCCACCCAGCGCGGCAAGCGGCAAGGCGTGGTCGCCGGCATCTTCGCGCTGTGCAGCGTGGTCGGTCCCGTGGTCGGCGGCCTGATCACCGACATGTTGTCGTGGCACTGGATCTTCTACGTCAACCTGCCCATCGGCGCCGTGGCGCTGGTCATCATCGGTCGCACGCTGCGGCAATACACGCCGCTGCATGCACGGCGCATCGATTACCTGGGCTCCGTGCTGATGACCGTCAGCACCGTCGCCTTCCTGCTGGTGCTGACGCTCGGTGGCGGCGAATGGCCGTGGCTATCCATGCCCATCGCCGTGCTTGGCGCCTTCGCGCTGGTCACCGGCGCGCTGTTCGTGCGGCACGTGAAGCATGAGCCCGAACCGGTGCTGCCGCTGGCGCTGTTCCACGACCGCCTGTTCGTGATCGCTAGCATCGTGATGGCACTGACCTTCATGGGCCTGATGGGCGCCAGCCTGTTCTTCCCGCTGTTCTTCCAGCTGGTGATGGGCGTCAGCCCCGCGCGCTCCGGCTTGCTGACCGGCCCCCTGATGGTAGGCATCGCGCTCTCCGCGCTGTTCAACGGACGCGTACTGATGCGCGCAGGGCGCTACAAGCCGACCGTGATCATCGGCCTGGCCATGTCCACGCTGGCCTTCGGCGTGCTCGCGTGGAGCGCGGCCACCGCGCAGAGCCTGGTCATCATCGAGCCCTCCATCTTCGTACTCGGCCTGGGGCTTGGCCTGGTGACGCCGAACGTGACCATCGCCGTGCAGAGCGCGCTCGCGCCCGTGCATCGCGGCGTGGGCACGGCCACGCTCACGTTCTTCCGTTCACTGGGGGCGCTGGTCGGCGTGGCCGGCTCCGGCGCCATCTTCGCCTGGCAGTTGCGCACCCGGGGTGGCACCGAAACCCCTGCCACCACGGTGATGCCCGAGGGCGGCATGACGGATGCGTCCGTGCTGCATCACGTCACGGATGCCGCGGTGATGCTTTATCGGCACGCCATCGCGTCGACGTTCACCATCGGCGCGTGCATCGTCACGTGCGCCTTCGTGCTGATCCTGCTCTTGCCGGAAATCCCGTTCAGCGATCACCATCACGCCTCACCCGCCCCTGCCGCCGACTGAGGAACCCCGATGATCGCCACCCGGCGCGATGCTCCACTCGCACTGTCCGCCGGCTGGATGGCCTTCGCCACCCTTGGCTTCGCATTGACTGCCTGTGCCCTGCAATGGACGCGGACGGATCTTGATCCAATGATCATGCCGTTGAGCGCCTATCTGCACGGCCCCGGCGGCGCGTGGCTGCGTGGCGCATATGATCTGATGGCGAGCGCATTGGCCTGCCTCGCGTGGGCCAGTCGGCACGCCACGCGCCGCGACTTGCGCAGCGGGCTGGCCAGTGCGTTGTTCATGGTGGCGGCGCTGGCCTTGCCCGTAGTGGCTGCAACCGTGCTCTACGAGGGCACGACCAGCGAAAACCTTGCGCGCCTGCTTCATGGCGAGGCGGCACAGGCCACCTTCCTTTGCCTGGTGGTCGGCATGCTGCTGGTATCGACGCGCTGGCTGCGCGACGGACGCATGCAGCGCAACCGCCATGTTGGCGTCGTGCTCGCCTGGCTGGCGTTCGTGCAGATGTGGGTTCTGGCGCTGTGGAAAGGGCTGCCGCAAGGGCTGATGCAAAAGACCCTGATCGCCCTGATCCTGTGCTGGCTGGCATGGGTTGCGCGACAGTTGTGGCAGCGTAGCGCTTCGCGGGATTGAGTCGCGCACAGGGCGCCCCTTACCCCCAAAGAAAAAGGGGCGCCTCAGCGCCCCTTTCTCATCATCACGGATCAGCCAAACACCCGCTGACGAACCAGCTCGCACACCGTCCGCACATCACCATCCATCGCACGGTCGCGCGACATGAAGCCGATGCGCTTGCGCAGTGCATCGTGCGCCTTGCGCACGGCCTCTCCCGCATGGAAATCGCCGACGTTCGCCAGCGCGGCAGTGAGCTGCTTCACCTCGTCGACGAACTGTGCGTAATGCGCGTGGTCTTCGCGCGGTGCATTGGACACCTTGCCGGCCAGCGCCTGCCAGTCGCCGCGCGAGGCAAGGCGGCAAGCGGCGTTGAGCATGGCCTGGCGGAAATCCAGCGCCTGCGCAGCGGTGTAAAGCTCCAGCGCAATGACATGGCTGAGGTCTTCCATCATCTCCAGCACGTGGCGCGCCTCGTTGGCACCCATCGATACGTGGTCTTCCGCATTCGCACTGGTCGGCACGGAATACACGCTGGCCGGGTGCGCGCGCGTGGCCAGGTCATTCACCAGCGCGGCGGCGGTGTACTGCACGATCATGAAACCGGAATCGGTGCCATCTTCGTTGCCGGTGAGGAAGGCCGGCAGGCCGTCGTTGGTGGCCGGGTCGACCAGCTTGTTGAGGCGACGCTCGGAGATCGAGGCCAGCACGGGAATCGCCGCCTTCACGTAGCTCATCGCCAGCGCGAGCGGCATGCCATGGAAGTGGCCGGCGGAGATCACCTGGTCTTCGATGAACTGGGCGCCTTCGGCATCCGGGAAGATCAGCGGGTTGTCGGTGACCGAGTTGAGCTCGATGTCGATCACGCGGCAGGCCTGTGCCCATGCGTCGCGCACCGCGCCGTGCACCTGCGGCATGCAGCGCAGGCAGTAGGCATCCTGCGGCTGGTGCTTCTTGCCGCCCTTGAACGGCAGGAAGCGCGCATAGAACGCCTCGCGGCCATGGCGCTGGTTGGCGGGCACCCAATCCCAGCCGATGTCGAAGGTGAGCGCCTGGTCCGACGGGTCGGCCCACGCCTCGGCCGTCCACTGCCTGAAGCGCGGCACCAGGTGGTAGGGAATATCGACCAGCGTGCTGCCTGCGAGCAGGTTGCGCACGTTGGCGGCGGCGTCGACCTGACCGGGATGCGGGCGCAATGCATGCACTTCCGGACGCAGGGCGCCACTGCGACCGGCAAACGCGTCGAGCGTCATCGCGGCGGCAAGATCGGCCAGCTCCAGCAGATGCTCCAGATCGTCCAGTGCCAGCGTGGCGGTGGCCAGCATCTGCGCGGTGCCGTTGTTGAGCGCCAGGCCCTCCTTGAAGGACAGGCGGATCGGCGCCAGGCCCGCGCGCTTGAGCGCTTCCGCGCCCGGCAGGCGCTCGCCCTGATAGAACGCCTCACCGCCACCCAGCAGCACGATGGCCAGATGCGACAGCGGCGCAAGGTCGCCACTGGCGCCCACCGAACCCTTTTCCGGTACCACCGGCACGACGCCGGCATTGAGCATCGCGGTGAGCGCCTTGAGCGTCTCCACGCGGATACCCGAATGGCCACGCATCAGCGTATTGATGCGGATCACCAGCATGGCGCGCACCACGTCCGGCGCGAACGGCTTGCCCACGCACACGGCGTGCGTGGTGATCAGATTGTGCTGCAGCTCTTCCAGCAGCGTGCCTTCCGGTTTGTCGGGACCATCCTTTCGAAGATCGGCACCCGGCAGTTCGTCGCGCAATCGATGCGCGCCCAGCAGCTTGTCGGCATTGCTGCCGAAACCGGTGGTGACGCCATAGGTGGGTTCGCCGCAACTCACCTTGTCGGCGAGGAAATCGGCAGCGCGCTGCACGCGCTTGAGCTGCGTCTCGTCCAGCTCCACGCGCAGCCCCTGACGGGCCACGGCCACCAGCTGCTCGCGGGTAAGGCTGTTGCCGTCCAGGAGTATCGTCGTTGCGGTCATGCTTGGCTCCAGCCCGGACGGGCTTCATCAAAGGGTGGGTGCAGCCGCCACGGCGCATGGCCGCGGCGGCGGGGGAATCACACGAAAATGCTCAGGTGCCGACTTCGGCCTGCGCCAGCTCGACGCGCAGCGTCTTGATCAGGTCGGCGCGCGCGACTTCGAACTGGTCCTCGCGACGCAGGTCCTTGACCGTCACGACGCCCTTGGCGAGCTCGTCCTCGCCCAGCACGATCACGAAGCGGATGCCCGCGCGGTCGGCGTACTTGAACTGCTTGCCCAGCTTGCCGCCGTCCAGCACCACCTCGGTGGCGATGCCTGCGCCGCGCAACTCGCCAGCCAGGGCGAGATAGGCCGGCAACTGGGCCGGATCCATCTGCGTCACCAGCACGTCGACCGTGCTGCGCGCCGTGCCGATCAGGCCGGCGTCGCGCAGCTGCCAGTACAGGCGCGTCAGGCCAATGGAAATGCCCACGCCCGGCAGCTTGGACTTGGTGTACTGGCCAGCGAGATTTTCGTAACGGCCGCCCGAGCAGATCGAGCCGATCTGCGGATAGTCGTTGAGCGTGGTCTCGTACACGGTGCCGGTGTAGTAATCCAGGCCGCGCGCGATGGAAAAGTTCAGCATGTAGTGCGACTCGGGCACGCCGAAGTCGCGGATCATGCTCAGCACTTCCTTCAGCTCCGCACGCCCCTCTTCCAGCGCAGCGCTGCCCGAACCCAGTGCATCGAGCTTGTCGAACGCATCCTGCAGCGAGGTCGAACGCCCCTGCGAGAAGTCGAGGATCTTCTGCGCGGTTTCCGCGCTCAGCCCGAACTGCGGACCGGTCAGCGTTTCGCGCAGATAATCGGCGCCACGCTTGTCGAGCTTGTCCACTTCGCGCAGCACCAGGGTCTGCATCTCGCCATCGAGAATGCCCAGGCTTTCGTAAAACCCGCGGATCAGCTTGCGGTTGTTGATCTGGATGGTGAACGCACCGATGTCCAGTTCACGGAACACGCTGTAGATGACGGCCGGCAGCTCGGCGTCGTAACGCACCGACAGGCTGTCCTTGCCGATCACGTCGATGTCGCACTGGTAGAACTCGCGGAAACGGCCGCGCTGGGCGCGCTCGCCGCGATACACGCGCTGCATCTGGTAGCGCCGGAACGGGAACGACAGGTCGTGCTCGTGCTCGGCCACGTAGCGGGCCAGCGGCACGGTAAGGTCGAAGCGCAGCGCCAGTTCCGGCACGCCCTCGCCCTTCTCGGCGTTGGCCAGCGCGCCGGTGGACTGCACGAAGTACACTTGGCGCTCGGTCTCGCCACCCGTCTTGGTGAGCAGCACGTCCGAGAATTCCATCACCGGCGTTTCCACCGGCAGGAAACCAAAGCGCTCATAGTTGCGGCGGATCACGTCGAGCATGCGCTGGAACGCGATCTGATCGAGCGGCAGTAGCTCGAGCACGCCGGGCATGGTGCGGGCCTGGGTAAGCGCCATGAAGTCCTCTGCTAAGCGGTGTGGAAAGGTCGGCCGGCCACCCGTTGGCGGGCTGTCCGACAGAGCCGCATAGGTTAGCAGAACGCCAACCCAGCCCCCTCCTCAACCAGGGCTGCGACAGGCCCGTAAAACTTTGTGAAGAATTTTTTTCACAAAGTGTTGCCAACCCCCCGGGGTGTCGTTAACATACGCGGCTCCCACGGGGTGTAGCTCAGCCTGGTAGAGCGCTACGTTCGGGACGTAGAAGTCGCATGTTCGAATCATGTCACCCCGACCAAAATTCGAAGTAAGCAAGGCCCTGAAAGCTCGCTTTCAGGGCCTTCTTCTTTTCAGGGGTCCGATACCGCCACCCCAGGCTCGCCGCCGCCGAGTCGCTCCAAGAACAACGGGCCGTGGCGAGGTTGCCCGCGCCACGGCCCAGCCGCGCCAGTGCGCGCGGGCACTCTCCCATAACGCCGGATCAGCGCTGCGCGGCAGCCTGGCCAGAAGCCGGTGCCGCTCCGCCGTCGTGCAGCAACATCAGGTAGCTCGCCGCCGACCAGCTGAAGTTGGGCGACTGATAACCGTGCCCGGTCAACGGGTCGTAGTTCTCGTAGGTCGTACCCTGCCCGGTCAGCCCCTGCGCGTTGAGCACCAGTCGGCGTGCCATGTCATCGGCTTCACGGTTGAAACCGTACTGGCGAAGCGCTTCCACGCCGAAATAGGCCTGATCCATCCATACCGGCCCACGCCAGTAGCCCTTGATCGGCGAGAAGTGCGGATCGTCCTTGGCCAGCGTGGGGAAAGGCATCACCGTGGCGAACTTGTTGGGGTCGAGCATGACGCGACTCACCGCCTTCGCCTGTTCCGGCGTTGCCACGCCCGCCCACAGCGGCGCCCACCCTTCCGAGCCGTACACGCGCACGGGTTCGTGACCCGGCAGGCGGATGTCGAAGAAGTAACCGGCCGCCGCGTCGAACATTCGTTGCTGGATGAGCGGCTTCATGTCCGCCGCCTCCTTCAACCACATGGACTGGTCCGACGCCTTGCCCAGCACGCCCGCGAGTTCCGCCAGCTCGAGCTTTTCGCGATACAGATAGGCGTTGAGATCGACCGACTCCTGGTTCAGCGACCACGCGCCCTCGCCGTTGCGCATCATGCTGGCGCCATCGAAGCGCACGGCGTTGTCCATGCCACTCTCCCACGCGGCGGCGATGCGCGTGCCGTCGGTAGAGCCATACTCGGCAAGGCCGTCGTGGTCGTGATCGCGCGCCTTGAACCACCAGCGGTGGTAGCGCACCAGTTTGTCGTACATCTCGGCGACAAACGCGCGGTCGCCGGTGGCGCGATAGATCGCCAGCGTCGCCCATGTGGCCAGCGGCGGCTTGGTGTCGCGCCAGTTGTTCTCCGCCTTGTCCAGGTAGAGGCAATCGGGAACCATGCCGTCGCTGGCCTGGTAGTCGAACATCGCGCGCATCTGGTCACGTGCCAGCTCGGGCGCGAACTGCGCCAGCGCCGCGGCATGCTTCCATGAATCCCACGCCCAGAAGCCGTTGAAGTCGGGATTGGAGTACGAAGGAATCACCCCGTCGTGGTGCAGGTCGCCGCGAGCGGCACGCCAGTTGCCCAGCAGGATGACCATGGCCTTTGCCGCCACGCGGCGGGCCACGTCGTCGGAAACGCCCTGCAGGTGATACGCCGGAACATCCTTCAGGTAACCATCCCACCGCACGCGGTTGGCCGACCAGGCAGCTGCATCGTCCACGGACGGTGGCTGCGCATTGGCGTCGTACACCATCGTCTGATCGAGGAAGAGGCTTGCCGTCTGCCCCGCCGACAGATGCAGCGGCTGCGAAAGATCGAGCTGGTAACGGCTGCCATGGATGCTGGCGTGAGTGGCACCGCCCGCCTCGGCATGCAGCGAGGTGACCAGCCGCGATGGTGATCCCGCAAACGCCTGCACCACGTTGTCGCCATCCATGGTCAGGCGCGAGCCGTGCGCAGCCAAAGTGGCCCCTTCGAACGAAAGCTCGACGTCGCGAGCCTCCGTCGCGGTGATTTCCGTCCGCACGACGGCACGCCACGAATCGGCGAAGTACAGCGTCTGGCGAACCGTCAGTCCCGGCGCCGTGTAGCTGCGCTCCAGGAAGCCCGGCCCGGCATGCCCACCCGTTGCCGACAAGGCCAACGCCTTGTGTTGCACGGCGTCGCGCAGGGCCAGCGTCGCCATCCGCGTGCCGGTCCACTGGCCACCTGCCAAGCTGTGCACGAACGGACCGGTGAAACCGGCGGAGGCCTCACCGGCGGCCGGCAGGCTGTAGCCATGCCAGGCGCCGGCATCGAAAAAGATATTGAAGCTGCGGTCGCCGGCGTTCTTCGGCGAACCATGCATGTCGAGCAGGTCGAGGTACGGGGCCTGGTCACCGGCCACGTCGGCAGCGAGGGCGACATCATGCCCCCAGCCAGCCAGGGCCAGCGCGAACGCCAGCGCCGCGAAACGGTGATGCCCGATACGGGAATACTTCACGTCACACTCCTGTTGCGTCGATCTCTCTGCGCACATGACCCGCTGCAGGCACAGGGTCTGCGCACGAATCCATCCTGCCGCCCATGTGCAAAGCGCCGGCCACTTTCGCAGCCGGCGCCTTGCAGACTAACCACGTGCCCTGGCGGGTACCAGTTCAGTCATCAGAACTGGTACTTGACCTGCAGGTTCACCTCGCGTCCCTCGATCGAGCGGGCCAGGATCACGCCGCCGCCGCTGGCGAAGCCGAACAGGCGTGCATTGCCTTCGGTGATGCCGATCTCATTGGTGAGGTTGGTACCGCGCAAGGTCACCACCCAGTTCTGGCCGATGTTCGCCATCGCGCCAGCGCTGAAGTCGTAGTAGTGGCCGAGCGGCTGCTGGTTGAGCTGGTCGCCGTAGCGCGTGCCGACGTACTCATAGGTCAGCCAGAACTTCAGGCTGCCCCAGCTGGTGGGAATCAGGTAGCCCGGGGTCAGGCGGTACTGCACCTTCGGCTGGCGGTCGAGCTGCTTGCCACTGATGCTGTCGCAACGCTGGCTGCCGTCCTGCGCCACGTACGGCACGCAACCGGCGTAGTCGGAGTAATGGCCGTCCATATAGTTGCCGCTGAGGGCAACGGAGAAGTTCTGGAACGGCTTGACCGTCACCGCGGCGTTGAGTCCCTTGGTCACCGAGCCATACACCAGGTTGACCTGTCCGGTGGGCAGGTTGATCGAGTACGGGATGCCATGGAACAGGCGGCGATAGGCGGACACGTCGGCAAAGATCCACGGCGCCTGGTACTTGAAGCCCACTTCCATGTTGTGGATCTTCTCAATCGGCGGATGGCCGAGGTTCACCACATCGTCGAAGCCCGGCAGGAACACGCCGTCATTGACGCGCGCATAGGCGCTCATGTTGTCGTTGAACGTGTAGTTCGCACCCAAGGTCCACGACGGCGCGCTGCGCGAGCTGGTGGGGTTGATCTTGCTGTTGACCAGATACTCGGCGTTGTTGTTGTAGACGGTGTACGGGTTGTTGTCGAGGTCGCCCGACGCGGTGTTCTGGAACCAGCCGCTCACATCGTCGTGGTGGATGCGGATGCCGCCGTCGAAGCGCCACTTGCCCACGTTCCACACGTCCGCCAGGTAGAACGCCCAGGTGGTGGCGTGCCAGCGTTCGTTGAAGGCCATCCACGACTGCGGCTGCGAGTTCCAGAACAGGCCCTGGTTGTCCGTCAGCGCGTAGTTGTTCACGCCGTCGGTCATGTTGACCACGATCGGGTTCGGGTTGCTCTGGGCCTGCATCAGCATGTTCAGGCCGTCTTCTTCGACGTGGTGCTCGGAATACACCGCCAGGTAGTTGCCGAAGGTGAGCGTATTGCCTTCGAACAGTTCCTTGCTGACGCGGAATTCATTGCTGACCGAATTGATCTGCTTATGAATGTATTCCGGGTTCTGGATGGTGACATTTTCGTTCATGTTCGCCGGCTTGCCATTGGTGTACGTGGCAGTCGCGGTGAGGTTCGACGGCAAGCCGAACGACGAGACCATGCCGGCAATGGTGTTCGCCAACGTGTCCGGGTTGGCGCCCGTGCTGTAGAACGCGGTGGTGTCCATGCTGCCGGCGGTGAAGAACAACTTGTCCGACAGCGACCAGCCGTTATCCCAGTCCAGATCCAGGTTGGCGCCGAACATGCGCACGTTGCCGCCCTGCCCGTTGGCCATGTCGATGTTCTGACCGGTCGGCGAGCAGCCCGCGGTGTTGCACGGGTCAAGCTGCAGGAACATGCGACGGTCGGCGTTGCTGCCGAACGTACCCGTCAGCGGGCTGAAGTTCGGATACGCGGAGAACTGGCCTGCCGAGGGGTTGAGGATGGGCGTGTCGGTCACCCACTGGTTCTTGTCCTTCAGCACGCGGGCGAAGAACATGATCGAACCGTGGTCCAGATCGTGGCTCAGCGTCGCGGTGAGCTGGCCGCCCTTGTCGGCCGCGAACTGCGGATCACGCACGCCGTCGGACTTGCGCCAGAAACCGCCGATGCTGCCGTACCAGCCGCTGTTCTTGCTGATCGGGAAGCCGTAGAAGCCGTCGATGCGGTACATGCCCTCGGAGCCGACGGTAAGGCCGATGTCGCCGGTGGGCTTGCTGCTGCCTTCACGCAGGATGAAGTTCGCGATCATGCCCGGCTGGCCGTTGCCGTACAGCACCGAGGTACCGCCCTGCACCGCCTCCAGGCGATCGACGGTGTCATCCAGGCGCACCATGGCGTCGGTGAAGTAGTCCCACTTGGGGAACAGCGGCGAGCCGTTCATCTGCATGGTGACGAAGGGCGCGCCGCTATCGGAAGGAAAGCCCGCGACTTCGATGTTGGCGCCGGTCTGGCCGCCCGAGGATTCCGGATAGACACCCGGCGAGATCTTCAGAAGGTCGGCAACGCTGACCGGATTGAGCTCCTTGATCTGCTGCAGGGTCGCGGTGGTAATCGAGTAACTCGCGTCGATCTTGCGGATACCGCCCGCCGCCGAGTTACCGGTGACCACGACCTGGTCAAGGCTCTGCACGGTCTTGTTGGCCGACGCCGCCTGCTGGCGCTGTTCGACAGACGCGTTGTTCTGCGCCTTCGGAGCCGTCGCCGGCGGAGGCGTCTGGGTCTGTGCATCCTGAGCGTGGAGCGCACCGGTCACGAGTACGGCGCTGATCGCGGCAGCCAGCGTGCGCTTGTCGATCTTCTTCCAACCTTTCATTTCGAAAGTTCCTCCCCGGAACATTAGGAATGTTGCCTGCGTTGCGAATCGGGTCCGGCCTTGCGGCAGTGCGCACTGACATCGAGCTGTCGTGTCGCTACGCCTCTTGTCCGCCACTCCGCGCCGCCGCCTCAGTCCTGTGTCTTCGGTCGTTCGTCCGGGAGTGCGACTTCATCCTAACGCACTTTTTTCTATTTGTCCTACTATATAACTATACGTCAAAAGTCACGGATGGCCCGGCAACGGGGGTTGCGCTGCACCATGGGAAGGCGGGCCACGGACACGGTGAAACGCCCGGCGCCCGCGCCGGGACGCGGTGATGCAAGGGGTCGGATGCCGCTAACATGTGGCGGACGAGGCGCCTGCAGGAACATCCGCGGGGCGGTGCCCGGGGTCTCCCGGAGGGTCGTTGTGCTAAGTTCCGGGTGACGCTGCATCGCAGCATGCGTCGACACCAAAGCCCGGGACGGCGCGGAACACGCTGCAACTTTTTTATTGACAAGCTTCCGGTGGAGAGAGATCCAACATGAAATTTTCGGATGCTCGCAGTTTGCACGGCCAGGTCGTCCGTGAACTGGGCACAAGGATTGTCGCCGGCGACCTGAAGCCTGGCGATGTGCTGCCGCGCGAGGACGCCCTGGCGGAAAGCATGCAGGTGAGCCGCAATGCCCTGCGCGAAGCGCTGAAAGTCCTGGCCGCCAAGGGCCTGATCGAAGCGCGCCCGAAAACGGGCACGCGCGTGCGTCCCACGGAAGCATGGAGCCAGCTCGACGCCGACGTGCTTTCCTGGCGCTGCGCCTCCATGCCTACCGATGATTTCATCGAAAAGCTCATCGAGATGCGCGAGATCATCGAACCGGCCGCGGCGGCCGCGGCAGCAAAACGGCGCACCACGGCGCAGCTGGCCAAGATCGACGCCGCTTACCGCCGGATGGAAGCCGCGCAGGATGCCAGCGACTGGGCGGAAGCGGACCTGAGTTTCCACAATGCCGTGCTGCAGGCGACCGGCAACGAGATGATGATTTCGCTGTTCTCCGTCATCGAGAGCGTGCTCGGCATGTTCTTCGTGCTGTCCGCGCAGACGGCCGGCAATTTCAAATACTCGCTTCCGCACCACCAGAAGGTGCTGGAAGCCATTCGCCGCAGCCAGTCCGAAGCGGCGCGCAAGGCCATGCAGGCGATGATCGTGGATTCGCGCGCCAACCTCGACAAGCGCCGCAAGAAGGGCCTCAAGAAGGTTTCCTGAGCGCCATGGCCGTCGGCGGGTTGATCACAACCCGCCGAGCACGCCCTCGAGCTTGCCGAGGAACTCCTCCGCGTTGGCCTGGCTGAACACGATGGGCGGCTTGATCTTCAGCACGTTGTCATCGGGACCATCCGTGGACAACAGGACATGGCGCGCCTTCATCGCCTCCACCACGGCTTTGGCCCGGGGCTGGTCCGGCGTACGGGCCGCGCGATCGGCGACAAATTCCGCGCCGATGAAGAGGCCGCAACCACGGACGTCCCCGATCATCTCGAAACGCTTCTGCAAATCGCGCAGGCCATCCATCACGAACTGACCAACGCGCTGGGCGTTCTCCTGCAGCCGCTCCTCCTCGATCACATCGAGCACTGCCAGCGCTATCGCCGAGGACACCGGGTTGCCGCCGAAAGTATTGAAATACTCCATGCCGGTGACGAAGCTCGCGGCGATCTCCGGCGTGGTGACCACCGCGCCCATGGGGTGACCGTTGCCCATCGGCTTGCCCATGGTGACGATGTCCGGCACCACCCCCTGGCGCTCGAACGCCCAGAAGTGTTCGCCCGCACGGCCAAAGCCGACCTGCACTTCGTCCGCCAGGCATACGCCGCCAGCCGCGCGTATCGCCTGGTAGACCTCAGGCAGATAGCCCTCCGGCAACATGATCTGGCCACCACAGCCCAGCAGCGATTCGCCGAAGAACACCGCCACCTCCTTGCCGCGTCCGCGCAGTTCGCCGATGACCGGTGCCGCCAGCTCGCCATACTTGCGACCCGCGTCGGGCGTATCGCCGAATCGCCCGCGATAGACGTCGGGCATGGGCAGCACGCCCACGTGGGACGGCTGGCCTTCGCCCCCGTTGCCGTTGAACTTGTACGGGCTGAGCTCGATCATCGACGGCGAGTTGCCGTGGTAGGCGTGATCGATCACCACCACGCCTTTGGCGCGCGTGTGCGCCCGTGCCAGCCGGAGCGCCAGATCGTTCGCCTCCGTACCCGAGTTGGTGAGGAACACCACCGACAGCGGCGACGGCAGCGTGCTCATGAGCCGCAATGCGTACTCGACGATGTTGTCGTGCAGGTAGCGCGTATTGGTGTTGAGCTGCGCCATCTGCGCCTGCCCCGCCGCCACCACGCGCGGATGGCAATGGCCGACGTGGCACACGTTATTGACCATGTCCAGGTAACCCTGGCCCTCCTGGTCATACAACCACGCGCCTTCGCCACGAGTGATCTTCAACGGCTCGCGATACGACACGCTCAGCGTCGGGTTCAGGTACTGCCGGCGCAGCCGGAGGATCTCCCCGTTGCTGCGCGCCGGGACATGGAGGGTCGCAAGTTCAGTCATGGCTGGATTCCAGATAGGGTCGCACGATGGCGTCGGGCGCCACGTCGGCAAGCTGGCGAAGCAGGCCCCGCACACCTTGCTGGGAAACGAGGACAAAGGGGTTGTCCGGCTGCTCGCGGTGCGACCGCGTCGCCATCAGGATGCTGTGGCAGAGCCGGGCAAGGATGAAGGCATGCAGTTGCTCCAGCTCGCTGCGCTGAAGCGGCTGCTCGGCAAGGTAACCGCCAACGATGGCCTGCGCGCACGCCACCGGATCCGACTCGTGCTGCATGGCGTACGTGCATGCGATGGCAAGGTCGGCAAGACGGAAGCTGGTGCACATGTCGCCAAAGTCGATCACTGCGCTGACCCGCTTTCCGCCCGCACCATCGTCGTCAACGATGACGTTGAGGTCGTTGGCATCGTTGTGGAGCACGGATACCGGCAACGTGGCGCGCCATGCCGGCAGGGCGGCGCAGAAGCGCGTGGCGTGTTCGCGTACGATGTCGCGGAAGGCAGCGTCTTCGACATGAGGCACCTCATCCAGCAGCCGCGGCAGGCTCATGAGGTTCCAGTCGTGCGCACGCTCGGCGGCCGGATGACGGAAGTCCTGCAGCCCCCGGGTCAGCCGCCCCACTGCCTGCCCCAAACTGCGGTGCAGCACGCGACATTGATGCGGCTGCAGGCTGTTGATGGCTTCGGCATAGGTCGTGCCGGGCACATAGCTCAGCATGCGCACCAGGCAGGCCTGTCCCTCGATGGGCAGGGCCAGCAGGTGTTCGCCGTTGCTGGCGAACTGCACGCGTGGACAACCGAGCGAAGGCTCGCGTCGGGCCAGCTCCATCATGGCCAGGTTTTCCAGCTCGATCTCCGCGGCCGACCAGGACGGATGCGCGACCTTCAGCACATAGCCGTCGCCATCGGCACGGATGCGGAAGTTCTGGTCCGCATACGAGGGCAAGGCCCTGGCTTCGCCCTCGATACCCCAATGACGTGCTGCCAGCCTCGATGCTTCGACAGGCGTCAACATGTCCATGCGGAACCCCCTGCCCTGGACGGCTCCAAAAACGATCGGTTGCGCCAGTCCCGCAAGCGCGGAATGCTGGGTACATCTTGTCTCTTGCATCGAACAGCGCTGTGCATCCCCGGATGACTCCTCGATTGCAGCCGACCCAATGGTAGGATAATTTGACAAATAAACCCAATGACAGGCTCGTCTCCATGTTCCGGCCCTTGCTTGCAGCCGTACTGACCTCGGCAGTGATGATCAGCGGCGTGTGCGCCGCCCCCAACGAGGCGGGCCAAGGCGCCCGCCCCCAGGGCGCCGCCCTGCTGCACCAGCGCGAGCCGATGAGCTTCGGCGTGTTCTATTACCCGGAACAGTGGCCGCGCGAGCAGTGGCAGCGCGACATGAACGGCATGGCCAAACTCGGCTTCGGCTTCACTCACATGGCCGAGTTCAGCTGGACCTACCTGGAGCCGGAGGAAGGCCGCTTCGACTTCCAGTGGCTTGATGACGCCATCGAGATGGCCCACAAGGCCGGCCTGCGCGTCATCCTCGGCACGCCTTCCGGGGCGCCGCCCGCCTGGATGGGCGAACACTATCCGGAGGTCTACCGGGTGGACGAGCACGGCCAGCGCCACGAGCACGGCATCCGCGCCGAGGTATCCCTGTCCAATGCGAAGTACCAGGCCTTCGTGACCCGGCTGGTCACGGCCATGGCGCAGCACTACAGCCATGATCGTCGCGTATGGGGCTGGCAGATCGACAATGAACCCAGCAGCTTCGCCGACTTCAGCGACAGCGCGCGCGCGTCGTTCCAGCGGTGGCTGAAGGACAAGTACGGCACCATCGATGGCATGAACGCCGCCTGGGGCGGTTCGTTCTGGAGCACCCGCTACACAAGCTTCGAGCAGGTGTTGCTGCCCAATGCCACGCTGGCGGCGGAAGACAAGCTGAGCCCCCACGCATTGGTGGACCTTGCCCGCTTCCAGGCCGACACCACGGCGCGCTTCCTGGATTCGCAGGCCGCGCTCATCAAGAAATATGCAGCGCCCGAACAATGGGTGACGACCAACTACACCAACGTCACCACCGCGACGGATCCGCGTCGCAGCCACGACCTGGATTTCACCACGTTCACGCTTTATCCCGTGGCGGGCACCAACGTGCTGGGCGGCGACAGCTATGCCATCGGCAAGCCGGCCAACCTGATGGAAGCGGCCGCGTATTTCCGCCCCATCACCGGCACGTTCGGCGTGATGGAACTGCAACCCGGCCAGGTCAACTGGGCGGAGATCAATCCGCAACCCGATCCAGGCGCCATCGGCATGTGGATATGGCATGCCTTCGGCGCGGGCTCCTCATTGCTCAGCACGTATCGCTACCGCCATCCGCTGCGGGGCAGCGAGATGTATCACGACGGTATCGTCGGTACCGACGGCGTGACACTGTCACGCACGGGACGCGAATACGTCGACACCATGCACGAGATTCAGGCGCTGGAGGCAAAGCTCAACCCCAACGCAACGCTGCCTTCGGCGATGGCGAAGCGATACACCGGCTATCTCTGGAGCCACGACGTTTTCTGGGATCTCGAGATCCAGCCCCAGACCAGCCTGTGGAACACCTGGTCGTATCGCAACGGCTACACGCTCGCGGTGAAAAGCACCGGCGCTCCGATGGATTTCATCGCTGAGAGCGACGACTTCAACCGCTATCCGTTCCTGATCGCGCCAGCCTACCAAATGGTCAGCGCGTCACTGGCGAAGAAATGGAAGGCCTACGTGGAACAGGGCGGCCATCTGATCCTGACCAGCCGCACGGCACAGAAAAACGAACTGGGCCATTTCCACGAGGGCCCCTGGTCGGCACCCATCCTCGATCTCATCGGCGATGACGTGGACGGCTTCGACATGCTGCCGACGAGCGCCAATGGGAAGGTGTCCGCAGGCGGCCAGCCGCACGACTGGCATCGCTGGGCGGACATCCTTTCACCGCGCCCCGGCACCGAAGTGCTGGCCACCTACGCGGATCACTATTACGCCGGCAAGGCCGCTGCCACCACGCGTCGCCTCGGCAAGGGCAGCGTCACCATGATCGGCGTGTCCACCGATGACGGGGCGCTGGAGCGGGAGATCGTGCGCAGCGTTTACCAGCGTGCCGGCGTCGCCATCGAAGACCTGCCTAAGGGCGTCTTCCACGAATGGCGCGGTGGCTACGACTTCCTGATGAACTACAACCCCGCCCCGTTCCAACCCACGCTGCCTGCCGGCGCGACGATCGTGCACGGCAAGGTGCCACTGGCGCCGGCGCAGGCGCTGGTGTGGAAAACAGCGACACCGTAGAACCAGTGCGGGCTCCTGTTCGTCATTCCGGCGCAGGCCGGAATCCAGTGGCCGCAGTGGTTGGTCATCGCGCTGCCATGACATAAGGGCTGCCGGAATTTCGCGAAAACTGATCGTTGTCGCTACTGGATTCCGGCCTGCGCCGGAATGACGAGCAATAGGCGGGGCGCGCTGTCGCTACGACAGCATGGCGAGTTCGGTCAGGCGATCAAGCTCTTCATCATCGAAACCCGCCAGCAACCGCGCCGGACGATTGAACGGACCGCGCAGGTTGCGCCCCATGTAATCGCGCAACAGATCCAGGAAGGTCTCCCGGGGATCCAGCCCGTCGCGCTCGCAGCAGTGCCGGAACCAGCGCGTTCCCGCCGCCACGTGCGCCACTTCCTCGCGCAGGATCACCTCGAGGATGGCCACGGTGCGGTCATCACCCACAGACACCAGCCGCTCGATCATGCCCGGCGTCACGTCCAGCCCGCGCGCCTCAAGCACGCGCGGCACCAGGGCCATGCGCGCAGTGTCGTGATGCGCGGTTTTCTCCGCCATTTCCCACAGGCCGTTGTGCGCGTCGAAATCGCCATAGGCGTGGCCCAGCTCGGCGAGGCGACCGGAGAGCATCGCGAAATGACGCGCTTCGTCGTGCGCGCAACTTGCCCAGTCGCGGTAGTAGCCGAGGGGCTTGCCACGGAACCGGTAGACGGCGTCCCAGGCGAGATTGATGGCGTTGAATTCGATATGCGCCACCGCGTGCACAAGCGCCGCGCGGCCTTCGGCGGACCCGAGGCCACGGTGTGGCACCTGCCGCTGCGGCACCAGCACGGGGCGCTCAGGGCGTCCTGGCGCACCGATGGGCTCGGGGGCCGGTGATGCGGCGTCAGGGCCCAGTTCGCCCGCAAGGAAGGCCTCCCACGCCGCATGCGTGAGGCGCAGCTTTTCCGCGGGATCGGTGGCGTCGAGGCAACGCTTGGCGGCGGCGTGGAGGTCGGCGGTCATGGGCGATGATCGCTGGGAAGATGGCCTGTGGGAGCGCACCCTGTGCGCGACTGCCGAAACCTCGAGGCAGGACAGTCGCGCACAGGGTGCGCTCCCACAGGTGTGAACCCCTTACGCGCTACGGCGGGCCGCCTTGGCGTCGTCGGAACGCAGCATTTCGATCTGCTGCAGGTACTGCTGGTCCAGGCCGGTGACGTATTCGCCGGAGAAGCACGAGGTATCGAAGTGCTTCAGCTTCTCGTTGCCGTCCTGCACGGCCCAGATCAGATCCGGCAGGTCCTGGTAGATCAGCCAGTCGGCGCCCAGCACGTCCTGCACTTCCCTCTCGGTGTGGCCGGCGGCGACCAGCTCCGACGCGGCCGGCATGTCGATGCCGTACACGTTCGGGTAGCGCACCGGCGGCGCGGCGGAAGCGAAGAACACGTTCTTTGCACCGGCGTCGCGCGCCATCTGGATGATCTGGCGCGAGGTGGTGCCGCGCACGATGGAGTCGTCCACCAGCAGCACGTTCTTCTTGCGGAATTCCAGCTCCACCGGATTGAGCTTGCGGCGCACGGATTTCACGCGCTCGCCCTGCCCCGGCATGATGAAGGTGCGGCCGATGTAGCGATTCTTGACGAAGCCCTCGCGGAACGGCACGCCCAGCGCTTCGGCCAGCGCCGAGGCCGCCGTGCGGGCGGTATCGGGAATCGGAATCACCGCGTCGATGCCGTGGTCCGGGCGCTCGCGCAGGATCTTCTCGGCCAACTTCTGGCCCATGCGCAGGCGCGCCTTGTACACCGACACGTTCTCGATCATCGAGTCCGGGCGGGCCAGGTAGACGTATTCGAAGATGCACGGCGCGTGCACCGCACTGTCCGCGCAATGGCGGGCGAACAGCTGGCCGTCGTTGGTGATGAACACCGCCTCGCCCGGCTCCACGTCACGCAGGCGCTTGAAGCCAAGGATATCTAGCGCCACCGACTCGGAGGCCACGGCGTACTCGCGGCCTTCCGGCGTCACGCGCTCGCCCAGCACCAGCGGGCGGATGCCGTTCGGATCGCGGAAGGCCAGCAGGCCATAACCCAGCACCAGTGCCAGGCAGGCATAGCCGCCGCGCGCACGCTGGTGCACGCCGGCCACGGCCTTGAAGATGTGGTCGGGCGTGAGCGCCATGCGGTCCTGGATCTGCAGCTCGTGCGCCAGCACGTTCAGCAGTACTTCCGAGTCGGAATCCGTATTGATGTGGCGGCGATCGTCCTCGAACATTTCGCGGCGCAGCGTCTCGGTGTTCACCAGGTTGCCGTTATGCGCGAAGGCGATGCCGTAGGGCGAGTTCACGTAGAACGGCTGCGCCTCGGACGAGCCGTCGGAGCCGGCCGTGGGATAGCGGCAGTGGCCGATGCCGATGCGACCGTGCAGCCCGCTCATCGCGGTCTGGTTGAACACGTCGCGCACCAGGCCGTTGCCCTTGTGCAGGCGCAGGCGCGCGCCGTCCACCGTGGCGATGCCGGCGGCGTCCTGGCCGCGGTGCTGCAACACGGTCAATCCGTCATAGAGTGACGCGGCGACCTCACTGGTGCCGACGATGCCGATGATTCCGCACATGGTAGTAAAGCCTGTAATTTAAGAACTGGTTGCCGGTGCGGCCGTGGTTGCGGCCGCGGGATGGATCTCGTGTCCGGTCGCTGGCGAAGCGCCCGGGATGCTCGCCGGCAAGGCGGGCAAATGGTCAAGCAAGGCCGGAGGATTGAGGTAATGGCGGACATTGTCCGGCACCCGCTCGCCCAGCCACGCAGCCACTCCCTTGAACTGCGGCAATAACACCGAATCGTGCCACCACGGATCGCGAATGAACGCGGTAAACCCGAGCAGGAACACCCCGAGCGTCACCAACAGCACGCCACGGGCAAAACCAAACACCATGCCCAGCAGGCGGTCGGTGCCGGACAACCCGGTACCCTCCACCAGCCGGCTCACCAGGAAGCGCACCAGCGCTCCCAGGATCAGCACCGCCACAAAGCAGGCGCCGTATCCGACGAAGATCCGTGCCGACGGCAGCTCGATATGGTGCTCGAGCCCTGTCGCCACGCTGGGGCCAAACGTCCAGGCCACCCAGAACGCGGCCGCCCAGATGCCCAGCGCCAGCACCTCGGAAATGAGGCCACGCCACAGGCCGATCAAGACCGACACGCCCAGAACGGCAAGAATGATGTAATCGGCCCAATTCACCGGGTCACCTCACCGTGGGTACTGAGCGGCATTCACGGGGCGGTGACGACGTTGCCGTCCACGCCCAGCTTGCCCTTGATCTGGTCGCGGATGCGCACCGCATCGGCGCGCTGCGTCTGCGGACCCGCGCGCACGCGCCACAGCTGCTTGCCGTTGGCATTGACCGAATCCACGTAGCCGTCGAAGCCATTGGCGCGCAATTTGTCGCGCAGCGCATTGGCGTCGGCCTGCGTGCCCATGGCGGCCACCTGCACCGCCCAGCCGCCGGCACGCGACGATGCCGGCGCCGCAGAGCTGCCTGCAGCGGCCGTGGCTGCAGGCCTGGCGGCCGGCGGATCGTCCTGCGTGGGCGTCGAGGCGCTGCTTTCCAGGTGCGCCGGGGCACCCGGGATGGTCTGGGTGATCTTCAGGCGGGCGGCCTCCGCCGCCGCGCGGGATTCGAACGGGCCTGCGGTCACCAGCGTCAGCGACTTGCCGCCCTGGTTGATGGTGCGGCCGGAGGCGGCGTAGCCCAGTCCGCGCACGCGCTGGATCAGGCTCTGCGCGCTGGCGCTCGACGCATACGCGCTGAGATTGAGCGAATAGGCACCGTGGGCCGCCGTGGCCGGCGGCAGGGCGGGCTCCTGCTGCGCCGGAATGGCAGCCGCCTTGGCGGCAGTGGTGGTGGCGGAGCCCGTGACGGCCTGACCGCCCTTGCCCTGCACCGGAATCACCGGCTGCGCGGCGCTCGAACCCGGACGCGTCACCGTGGTCGGCTCCGGCTTCTGCCCGGCGGTGGGGTCGGTCTCCACGTCACGCGGGCGGCTGGAGCCGATGTTCACCGTTGCCAGCTGGTCGGTCGAGCCCACCGGGGCGGCCGAGGCGGCCGGCGTCGGTACGGCCGGCCGGGGTGCCGGCGCTGCCGTGGAAGCCGATGCCGCACCGGGCGTCAGGCTCATGGTCTTGGTCTGCAGGTCGCGATCGGGTGCCGGCGGAATGGCCAGGCTTACCGATTCGTCGCCACTCGCGGCCGGGGGATTGCTGGAGATGAACATCGGCACGATAAGCACAGCCAGCGCGATGAGAACGGCAGCTCCCAGCAGACGTGTTTTCAAGACGGGCTCCAAACGGCAGGGGGTGCGAGAACGCGGCGATTATACCTGCCCTTGCCGTCACTCAGGCCGAATCGGGCGTGCCCGATTCAGCAAGCACCGCCGAGGCGACGAAGAATGAGCCAAACGCCAGCACGCATTCGCCGGTTTTCGCGGCGGAGCGCGCGGCGTTCAGCGCCGTGGAAACATCGGCGTGGGCATCGAAGCGAGCATCCGGCAGCACCGCCAGCAGCTGGTCAGCCAGCGCATCGGCTGCCAGGCCACGTGGCGTGTCCCGCTCAAGCCCGGCCAGGTGCCAGTGCGCAATGCGGCCACCCAGGGCGCGGATCACGCCGGCAACATCCTTGTCCGACAGCGCGCCGTACACCGCGTGCACCCGTACGCCAGGCCGCGCGTCCAGCCACTCGGCCAGCGCGCGCGCCGCCTGCGGGTTGTGGCCGACGTCCACCACCAGCTCAGGATCGCCGCCCAACACCTGCAGGCGTGCCGCCACACGCGCCGACCGGATGCCGCTTGCCGCCACCGTGGCGAGATCCATCGTGGCCAGCGAGGCGTCGATGCCTTGCAAGGCATGCAGGGCCGCCACCGACGTCGCGGCGTTGGCGTACTGCACCGGCGCCGTCAATCCCGGATCAGGCAGCGACAGCGCCAGGCCGTCGCGGTGCCGCCACTGCCAGCCGCGGGGCTCGCGCTGCACGGTGAAATCCACGCCGGCCCGCTCGACCACGGCGCCGATACGCGCCAGTGCCTGCAGCAAACCGGCCGGCGGATCGGCTTCACCGACGATGGCCGGACGCCCTGCCCGCGCAATGCCAGCCTTCTCCACCCCAATGCTGTCGCGATCCGGCCCCAGCCAATCCATATG
Source organism: Dyella japonica A8 (assembly GCF_000725385.1). Classification (NCBI taxonomy): domain Bacteria; kingdom Pseudomonadati; phylum Pseudomonadota; class Gammaproteobacteria; order Lysobacterales; family Rhodanobacteraceae; genus Dyella; species Dyella japonica. Next base: position 3,539,503 of record NZ_CP008884.1, read on the forward strand.
GTCGAGATCGACCGTGGTGATCACGGCCACGTCGGCATCCACGATGTTGACGGCGTCCAGCCGGCCACCCAGCCCCACCTCCAGCACAGCCACGTCCAGCGCGGCACGGGCGAACAGGTCCAGCGCGGCGAGCGTGCCGAACTCGAAGTAAGTCAGCGGAATCTCGCCGCGCGCCGCTTCGATACGCTCGAAGCTCGCCACCAGCGCGTCATCGCCGGCATCGCGCCCTTCGAGGCGGATCCGCTCGCGGTAATGCAGCAGATGCGGCGAGGTGTAGCAGCCCACGCGCTGGCCACCCGCCGTGAGCATGGCTTCCAGCATGGCCACCGTCGAGCCCTTGCCGTTAGTGCCGCCCACGGTGATCACGCGGCGTGCCGGTGCCGGCGCGCCCATGCGCTGCCACACCTCCCGCACGCGGTCCAGGCCCAGCTCGATGCTGCGCACGTTCACGCGTTCCTGGTAGGACAGCCATTCGTCGAGGGTACGGGTCATGTGTGCAGTGAGTACTCAGGCGTCCAGCGGACGCAGCCAGAAACGCAGGCGATGGGACGAGGATTCAAAGGCGCCAGTCTCGGTCCAGTCCAGCGTGCAGAACATGTTGTCCTGCCGCTGGTAGCCGCGCCCGGTCCAGAAGGCGTCATTGGATCGGTAACCGGCAGGCTGGCGCGAGTCGTTGGCTGCGCGCTCCACCGCGCAGAACGCCGTCCAGCGATAGCCGGGCAAGGCGCGCGCATGGCGCTCGCGCGCGTCGAAGAAGCGATGGCCAAGGCCCTGCCCCCGGTAGGCCGGCAGCAGCACCGATTCGCCGAAGTAGAACACCTCGCCGAGCATCATGCCGTGTTCGATGAAGGGCTGCTGGATGGAAGCCACCTCATCGACCAGCGGGATGCCCGTCGAGCATCCCACCACCCGGTCGCCGTCCAGCGCCAGCACGAACACGCTGCGCCGCGAGCGCGCGTACGCGTCCAGATAGCGCTGCTCGTAGGCCATGTCACCGTCGTACAAATAGGGATAGTCGCGGAAAACCTCGATGCGCAGCCGCGCGAGTTCCGGCAGGTGCGGACGCACCGCCTCGCCCACGCTGGTGAGGATGCGCACCGTCACGGCTCAGCCCTCGGCAACCTGCGCGATCCAGTCCTGCAGGTTGTAGTAGTTGCTGATGCGCGCGATGCGCCCGTCGCGGATGTCGAAGAACGCGCCGCCCGGCAGGGCATAGCGCTGGCCCCGCGCAGGCGGCAGGCCTTCGTCATCGGCCAGGTACTGGCCGTGCACCACGTACTCAGCGGCGGCGCGCATGTCATCGGCGCCCTGCAGCAGTACGATGTCGCGCAGTTCCTCGCGGTAGCTGCGATTCATGCGTGCCAGGAAGCTGCGGAACGCCTCCCGCCCGGTTTCGCGGTGCCCCTGGTTGATGTCATGTGCCACGTCGTCCGTCAGGCAGTCGAGCATGGCCTCCCAGTCGCCGCGATTGAACGCGTCGTAGTAACGGGCGACCAGGGCGGTGCTGGATGACATGGCGGCGTCCTGCGGGGAAACGGGGCGCACAGCTTAAAGCATGTGCCGCCGCCGTGATCGCCGTTCACTTTCCCGGGGCCGGCGCGCAGGGCCGGCTTCGCTCAGAAATGCACGCCGGTGGCTCGCAGTGCCCAGTACATGCCGAACAGGGTCCAGAACGTTTTCTTCAGCGCCCGGCCCGCAAGCAGCGCAACCAGCAGGCCCAGCAGCAGCGGCATGTGTTTTTCGAGCGTACTGCGGGTGTCGTTGATGATGTTCACTGTGAAGTCCTCCCCGCACCCTATCGGTGCGGGAGGAATCATCCGCCCCGCCCCGTTTCCGAGGCAGGGCGCGACGTCAGCCATCGCAGGTGACAAGCATCACAAGGCCGCGCGGCGCAGGCGCAGGGCGTTGGTCACCACGGATACCGAGGACAGGCTCATCGCCAGCGCCGCCACCATCGGCGACAGCATCAGGCCAAGCAGCGGGTACAACAGGCCGGCTGCCAGCGGCACGCCCACCGCGTTGTAGACGAAGGCGAAGAACAGGTTCTGGCGGATATTGCGCACCGTGGCTTGCGACAGCGCCCTGGCCCGCACGATGGCGGTGAGCTCGCCCTTCACCAGGGTCACCTGCGCACTTTCCATGGCGATGTCGGTGCCGCTGCCCATGGCGATGCCGACGTCGGCCACGGCGAGCGCGGGCGCGTCGTTGATGCCGTCACCGGCCATGGCTACGCGATGTCCCTGCGCTCGCAGTTGCTGGACCACTGCGGCCTTGTCGGTGGGCGATACCTCCGCGTGCACCTCATCGATGCCCAGCGAACCGGCCACTGCCTTGGCGGTGGCAAGGTTGTCGCCCGTCAGCATCACGATGCGCAGGCCGGCCGCATGCAGGTCGCGGATCGCCTGCGGCGTGCTCGCTTTCACGCGATCCGCCACGGCCATCAGGCCGGCCAGTTCGCCATCGACAGCCAGGAACATCACCGTGGCACCTTCGCCGCGCAACGCGTCGGCCTTCGCCAGCGCCGCGGGTGCCGGCTGCACGCCGATGTTCGATAGCAAACGCAGGTTGCCCAGCGCCACGGCATGGCCATCCACTTCGCCTTCCACACCCGCACCGGTCAGGGTGCGGAAATGTGCCACCGGCGGCACTGCCACCTGCTCCGCCGCCGCGCCGGCGAGGATCGCCCGGGCCAGCGGATGTTCGCTGGGACGCTCCAGTGCCGCCGCCATCGCCAGCAGGCGTTCGCGCGGCTGGCCGCCAAGGCTCACCACCTCCTTCAGCGTGGGCTTGCCCCCGGTCAACGTGCCGGTCTTGTCGACCACCAGCGTGTCGATGCCGCGCAGCGATTCGATGGCAGCTGCATCGCGGAACAACACGCCGTTCTGCGCCGCACGGCCGCTGGCCACCATGATGGAGATCGGCGTGGCAAGGCCAAGCGCGCATGGACAGGCAATGATCAGCACCGACACCGCCGAAATCAGCGCATAAGCGAGCTTCGGATCGGGCCCCAGCCACGCCCACAGTGCGAAGGCCAACGCCGCGACGGCAACCACCGCCGGCACGAACCACGCCGCCACCCGGTCGGCTACGCGTTGCAGCGGCGCCTTGCTGCGCTGCGCCTGCGCCACCAGCGTGACGATCTGCGACAGCATGGTTTCCGCACCGACCTTGTCGGCACGCATCAACAGCGCGCCATCCTGGTTCACCGTGCCGCCCGTGACACGCTCGCCCCGCGTTTTGCCGACGGGCAGCGGCTCGCCGGTGAGCATGGATTCGTCCACGTGGCTGCTGCCATCGATCACCACGCCATCCACCGGCACTTTCTCGCCGGGACGCACGCGCAGCGTATCCCCGGCATGCACCTCGTCCAGCGGCACATCGTGTTCACTGCCGTCAGCACCCACGAGGCGCGCCGTCTTCGGCGCCAGCCCCAGCAGGGCCTTGAGTGCGGCGCCGGTGCGACGGCGCGCGCGCAGCTCGAGGAAATCACCCAGCGTCACCAGCGTCACGATCACCGCCGCCGATTCGAAATACACGCCAACCCGGCCATGCATGTCGCGAAATCCCGCAGGGAACAGCGACGGCATCAGGAATGCCACGGCGCTGTAGAGCCACGCCACGCCCGTGCCCAGCGCGATCAGCGTGTACATGTTCGGTGACCAGGGTTTCAGCGACTGCCAGCCGCGCGCAAAGAACGGCGCACCACCCCACAGCACGACCACGGTGGACAGCAAGGCCTCGGCCCACGCCGCCATGCCACCCCACGGAGAAGGCAGGTGCCAGCCAAACAGATGCGGCCCCATCGCCAGCAGAAACACCGGCAAGGTCAACGCCACCAGCGACCAGAAACGGCGCGACATGGCGGCAAGCTCGTGGCCGTCATCCTCGTCGAGGCTGGGCATCATCGGTTCCAGCGCCATGCCGCACTTCGGGCAATGCCCCGGCCCGATCTGCTGCACTTCCGGGTGCATCGGACAGGTATACATCGCGCCCGCCAGCGCCGCCGGGGCCGGCGTGTCGGCCGGCGTCAGGTAGCGCGCCGGATCGGCGAGGAACTTATCCTTGCAACGCTGCGCGCAGAAATAGAACGTCTCGCCATCGTGTTCCGCCTGATGCTTCGCGGTGGACGGATCCACCGTCATGCCGCATACCGGATCCTTCGTCGTGTGGGCGGCGTGGTCGTGATGCGCCCCATGCCCATGCTGATGGTCGTGCTGATGGTCGTGGTGCCGGGCATGATCATGATGTGCGTGCGTCGAAGCGATAACGGCTGAGGCATCTCCACCACAACAGGACGCCTGGGTCGCCGGTGCGGGCTGCGGCTTCGCATGACAGCAGCCGTGTTCTTCCATGCTCATGCCTCGTCCTCTGCATCGGTCAGCGCTTTCAGGATGGGGCACTGGTCTGGCGAGCCGTGCCCCGGGCAGGCCTCGATCAGCTGTTCCAGCCCGTCGCGCACGCGGGTCAATTCCGCAATGCGTTCGTCGATGGCGGCCAGGCGTTCCTCCGCGCGCTTCTTCACCGCCTTCACCCCGCGTTGCCGGTCGGCGGAGAGCGACAGCAGGTCGCGGATCTCCTCCAGCGTAAAGCCCAGGTCTTTCGCCCGGCGGATGAAACGCAACTGCCGCACCGCGCCTTCGTCGTAACTGCGATAGCCGGAGGCCCGTCGCAACGGTTCGGGCAGCAGCCCTTCGCGCTCGTAATAGCGGATCGTGTCGATAGCCACGCCGACGCGCCTGGCGACGGCCCCGATGGTCATGGAGGTATGAGGGGTGTTCATGGGCAAAGTCTAGACCCTTGATCAAGGTCTAGAGTCAAGCCCTAATGCTGCTGATAGCTCCTGTCGAAGACCCTTAACCTTGGCACTGATGTCTCTAACCTTGTCATTGGCCCTTAACGATGACACCGGACGGTGGGCCCAACCGCAAGACGAGCTACTTCAAAGGCCTTGGCCAAGGCGGCCGACGACGATCGCCGCCAGATATCGACTGGTCCCAGGCGGAGCAACGGGTGCATTTCCACCGCAGCTCGCCACTCGTCAATCGTAAGCTGCGGGTCACGTTCAATGCTCAATTCGTAGGCCATTTCACCCCCCTGTTAACCCCAATCCGCTCAGAATCTTCAATGTCCGCTTTTGGTCGAAAGCAGACGCTGGCCCCTTGGCTCAAAACACGCACGGGGCCGAAGCGCGCGGCGCACCCGCCTCTGACCAGAATATGGACCTGGAGATATGCCCACTCGGTGTGCTACCGAGTCGATGTGATCACCGGCGGTGCTTGCGGCAGCGCTTTGAGCACCACCGCAAGCACCATGGAGTCAGGCCGCCGATCCGATCAGCGAGGCCTCCAGTGCCTTCAGGCCATCGCGATAAATGCCCTCGAACAATCGCGATGCCGCGTCATCACTCACGCCCACCGGCGTGAACTGACCCGACCAGTCGACGCGTGAGCTTTCATCGCCATCCGCACCGGTCACGCGCAGCGTCGAACGATAGTGGGTGACCGGAAACGGTGCCCGCAGGATGGAGTAGGTGTAGCTGCGCGAGCTGTTATCAAAGGCCTCGAGTCGCTCCACGATGGCCTCGCCATCGGGATTGACGAGGCTGCGCACGCGGCCGCCCTCGCTCAACTCGCTCTTGGGGATGTACGGCAGCCAATCGGGCAGCGAATCGAAACCGCCAATCAGTTGCCACACGCGGTCGGGTGCAACCGGCAGCGTGATCGTTGCAGATGCTTGTGCCATGGTGGGTTCCTCAGTGATCAGATACGGTCGATGGGAAGCGGCGCATTGGGGGCAACCAGGCGCTGCTCGCGCAATTCGCGCCAGAACTCGGAGGGAATGACTTCCCTCAGCGCGGCGGCATCTTCGGCGATGCGCTCAGGCTTGCTTGCGCCGGGGATCACCGCCGCAACCGCCGGGTTCGCCAGCGAAAACTGCAGAGCGGCCGCCTTGATGCTGACGCCATGTCGCTGCGCGATCGCCTTGATGCGCTCGACCTTGGCAATGATTTCCGGCGGTGCCTTCTGGTATTCGAAGTGAGCGCCACCTGCCAGGATGCCGGAGCTGTACGGACCACCGACGACGATCTCGGTCTGGCGCTCGGCAGCCTTCGGCATCAGGCGTTGCAGTGCATGCTCGTGGTCGAGCAGCGAGTAGCGGCCCGCAAGCAGGAAACCATCCGGCTTCGCCTCTTCGAGATCCAGCGTCAGTTCGATCGGCTCGACGCGATTCACGCCAAGGCCCCAGGCCTTGATCACACCCTCATCGCGCAGACGGGTCAGTACGCGAAAGGCGCCCTTGCGAGCCACTTCGAAATACGAAAGCCATTCGTCACCATAGAAATCCTGGGCAATGTCGTGCACCCAGACGATATCGAGGCGGTCGGTCTTCATCCGCTTGAGGCTGTCGTCGATCGACCGCAGCGTGGCATCCGCGGAATAGTCATTCACGAGCTTGTTGGGACGCCCGGCGGCAAACAGGCCGCTCTTTTCGCCCAGTGCTCGGGCACTGGTGTCTTCGACCTCGTCGAGAATCAGGCGGCCGACCTTGGTGCTGAGCACGTAGTCATCGCGCTTGTGCCTGGCCAGCGCTTCTCCCAGCCGGATTTCGGCGAGGCCCGCGCCATAGAACGGCGCCGTGTCGTAGTAGCGCACTCCCTGGGACCAGGCGGCGTCCACGGTGGCCTGGGCCTCCGCTTCCGGGATGTCGCGAAACATATTGCCCAGCGGGGCAGTACCAAAGCCGATCACGTTGCCGGCCAGTTTGTCTTTGATGCTCATGGGGGGCTCCAGATGTGAAGCAATGTTGGGATGCGGCACAGTCTAGGCTTGCAAGTCAAGTCCGTCCAAGACTATATTTTCTACAGTTAAGTCCCATGGAGTCTCAAATGTTGGATCTACGCCAACTTCACTATTTCGTGGCCGTTGCCGAGGACGAGCACGTCGGACGGGCCGCCGAACGGCTCCATATCTCCCAATCGCCACTGAGCCGCCAGATCGCCCAGCTCGAGGAAAAGCTTGGGCTGACGCTATTTGAACGCTCCCAGCAACGGATCCGCTTAACCCGCGACGGCCGTACCTTCCTGGCCGAGGCACGCGCACTGCTGACGCATGCCAACCGGCTGGAGTCGCTCGCACGACGACTGGGCCGCGGCGACGAAGGCGGCCTTTGCATCGGCTATCTGGAGTACGCGATGCATTCGGGCGTGCTGCCCAACGCTCTGCGGGAATTACGAGACGACCGTCCTGCCGTGCACATTGCGCTCTACAACCAGCAGTCGGAAGTTCAACTGGAAGGGCTTCGACAGCGCAGCCTCGACATCGCACTCGTCTGCGAGCCGCCGCCACGCGACGACCCCGACCTCGAGGCCGTCCAGGTGCTCAACGACCCCATGCTGCTCGTGCTACCCGCGGGACACCCGCTGGCGGATGCGCAAGACATCACCCCGGCGGATCTCGCCGCACAGAAGTGGATCGGTGTCATGCACAAGGAAACCGTGTTACGACACGACACATTCATCGCCGCCTGCGCGAGCGCCGGATTCACGCCAACCATCACGATGGAAGCCACGGAACCACTGGCGGCCCTGGGCCTGGTTGCGGCAGGACTTGGTGTAACGACGATCCAGCAAAGCCTGCGCCACCAGGCACCCGCGGGCGTGGTGTTGCGCGAGTTGTCGTGGTTCAGCTATCGAATACCCTTGTGGGCGGCGTGGCACAAGATCAATTTAAGGCCACTGGTGGACGTCTTCCGCCAGACGTTGGTTGCAGCCAGCATTCCGGTGCGAGAGGTCATTCCGGAGACCGCGGCACCGTGAATGCGCAAACGGCTTGGGGCTTCAAAGCGCCATGCTGATCATCGCTTCGGTGGCCATGTCCGCTTCAGGTCGAAAGCGGACACTTTGCGACTTGTCAGGGCCACACAGCGGCAACTCCTCCCAGGCCTTTAAACGGGCACTCTCTTCGAGTGCTTTGATAAGTTGCCGTCGTCGAGCTACGACCAGCAGTCCGCAGATCATGACGACACCACCGAGAGCCGCTACTGCTCTGACCGCAAGCGGCTGGCCTCCAGTCGCGAAGATCAGCCCGCCGGCCATCATGATCCCGTACCCGAATGCGATGAAACGAAGCGCGTTTGTCCCTATCAACCCGCCCTGCGTCCGCCTGCCAAACAATAAGTCCGCGCCTTTGACAAAGGCCCAGAGCGCTCCGGCTTCTATCGCAACACCGACAATGGCCATAGCAACGGGATGCGCGTTTTCCGACCAGGCAAACATGGTCACTCCACAGACCATGGTGAGCACGCTGTAAGCCTCCCCGGGTGGCAGATTCGATGCCTGCCACCTTCGGGCTTCCTGAAGGTTAACGGTCATCCAGGTAGGCAAGGATAGGCGATCTCCGTTGCCCAGACCTTGTTCGGGCACGGAGTGCAAATTCCCTATTCAGCACGCTTCCAACCGCTCCAAAGCCTTGATAAAGCCTGCCAACGGCTACAAAACAATCCCAGCCAGCCGCCAGATCCCGTCGGAATCGAGAGCAAAGGTGACATTCTGCTGAAGGGTCTGGCCAGCCTTGTTGCTTCCGACAAATAGGACCGTCAAATAACTTCCCGGGGGGATGTGTTTGTCACCGGAATTGCCGTCGATGCGATTTCGGTTGATCGAAAACCATTGCCGCGTGGCTAGCTGCCCATTGGCCGATGCATGCATCGCTTCGCTGTCGATGAATGCAACCCTGGTCGTGGCCGATTTCATGACGGGAGAAGCCATATCCCAAACCAGGCCAGCCTGCCCACTTTCTACCGCCGCAAGCGCCTTGAAGGCCGCATCGACGAAATGCCCAGGGTCGAGGTCCGCTTGCGCGGCCCGCACAGCCGGTGGTCGAACGGACGCCACCTGCGCGGGTGCAGCGACCGAAACGAGCAGGAGGAGTGCGCAGGGAAAACGCTTATTGATCATCCGTGGATTATCCAATTCTTGATGGAGAGCCGGTCGTCCCGCCCTGTCGATACCAACATGACCATGACTGCACCGCCTATAAACAGCGTCAGGGCATCAAGCGCTTCTTCGCCGGACTCAAGCCATGGCGCTACATCGCTACTCGATACGGCAAGCTCCCGGAAAACGTCCTCGGTTTCATCAAACTCGCCGGCATCGTGCCTTGGTTCAAATGCATAGTTCGTGGCTACAGGCCGTGTCAAAAGCCGGGGAGCGCCAGCCACACAACCCCGATGTCCAGCGCGATGGGCTCAACACTTTACGAGCGGTCATTGCTATCGACCATGCGCCTGCGGCCATCGAAAGGAGCAGTCGTCAAGCAACCACTCGATGCTTACTGGATGTCATAACCAACACCTGCATTCACAGCGCCGTTACCGCGCGAGGCTGACGCACTGAAGGCCACGTGCCAGCGATCTCCAATGGGCGCTGTCACGCCGACCGCCAGGCCAGCAGCACCACCCGAGCAAAGACCCGTGCCCGCGACAATACGAGGCGCGCTGCTACCGGCCCCAGCCGCCATCGCACCGATACCTGCCTGGGCCATGGCGCATTGCGACTGCTGTGTCCGTGACAAGTCCGAAATGCGACGGTTGACGGCATTGAATTGGTCGTTGACCTGGTTGCCGAACCCGGCGAGCGCCTGATTCGTGTAGGCGTTGGCTGTGTTCACCGCATTGGATGTTGCCGTGTCGGTGTAGCTGTTGGCCGCGCTTACTGCCTGCGATGTGACCGTGGTGAGCTGAGCGACATTGACCGCATCCGTGCCAGCCGTACCCGCTGCCACATTGGTGACCTGACGCTCCGCGCCCGCCGCGCCCACCGATATCGAGTTGGCGCGATCGGCCACCGAGCCGCCACCAATCGCCACGCTGTTGCTCGCGGTCGCCTGCGCACCGGTGCCGACCGCGGTGCTGGCGCTGCCCGACGCCACCGCACCGGCGCCACCCGCCGTTGCGTCGGAACCCGAGGCCTTCGGCTGAGACGCATTGGCGGTGTTGTTGACCTGAAAATAACCGGCCGTACCGTCGTTGAGCTTGTTAATGCTGGCAGTGTTCTGGGCGACTTGCTGATTGGTCGCGTTCAACTGCGAGCCGTTGACGGCATCCGTGCTGGTGGAAGACACATTGCCTTGGTGGACGTTGGTGATGGTGGTTCCGCCCGTGACGCCGCCGTCCGTCGATTTCGTACCACCCAGCGTCACACTGCCCTTGCTGGAATCGTCATACTGCACGCCGCTGCTGCTCAGCGTGTTGCTCAGCGCGCTTATCTGGTTGCCGATGTTGTTCACCTGCGTCCCCAGGTTGTTGATTGCCTGGTTCGTCGCATTCAACTGCGAGCCGTTGACCGCATCCGTACTGGTCGCGCTCACCTGGCCAGCGGCGACGTGGGTGATGGTGCGCTCCGCACCCGCCGCACCCACGCTCACCGTGTTGGTGGGGCTAGTGCCCGCCACGGCATAGGTGGTGCCATTGACCGTCATGCTGGCCGTGGCAACGGCCTTGCTGGTGACCGAGCCCGAACCGAGTGCCACATCCCCGACGTTGGCGGCCACGGCGCCGGAACCCAGCGCCACGCCGTTCTGTGCTGCCGCATTGGCGGTGTCGCCCAATGCCACGGCGCCCGCTGCATTCGCCGTTGCGGTGTTGCCGAGCGCGACAGCGCCTTGACCGTTGGCCGTACCCTGGTTGCCCAGCGCGACAGCACCCTGACCACTCGCCGTATTGTTCTGACCCATTGCCACCGCACCCGTGCCGGTGGCGGTGTTCGGATCGCCAATGGCCACCGCGCCATCGCCGGACGCCGTATTGCCCACGCCGATGGACACCGACCGGCCGCCGGTTGCCGTCGCCGACTGGCCAATGGCCACCGCACCTGCGGTATGGGCGACGGCGCCCGTACCCTGTGCAATGGCATTACCGCCCGTGGCCTGTGCACCATTGCCCAACGCGATATCGTTGGCCACGCTGCTGTTGCCGTTGACACCGGCCACCGCATTCAAGCCCTGTGCGATGGAGCCGTCTCCATAGGCATTGGCTACCGAACCGACCGCGATGCTGTTGTTGCCTGCCGCATAGCTATCGGCCAGGTTCGAGTTGGTGTGGAAGTATTTGATGCCGCCGCCACCGATGACGCCACCGATCTGGTTGAACACGTCTTGCGCCGAGTTGTAGCTATTTCCGCCATAGCTCAGGCTAGTGGTCAGCTGTCCGGTGACGGGATCATACGTGGTATTGCCTCCCAGCCCCGAAGCGACAGAACTACCCAGGTTGGTCAGATTCGAGCCGACCGCGCCAATCGCCTGGTTCGTGGCATAGAGCTGGCTGCCATTCACCGCATCGGTGCTGGCGGCGCTCACCTGGCCCGCCGCCACTTTGGTGAGCTGACGCTGCGCGCCCGCCGCACCCACACTAACCACACCGGCAGGCGCGCCGCCTGCATAGCTGTACGCGGTGCCGTTGATCGTGCCGCTAGCCGTCGGTACCGCCGCAGCCGTTACCGCGGAACCCTGGCCGAGCGCGACATTCGAGCCCGTCACGCCGCTGGCGACGCTCGCGCCCGCACCCAGAGCAACACTGCCCAGGACGCCAGCATGGGCGCCAGCGCCGATCGCGAGCGACTGGATGCCGTCCGCGGTCGAGTTCGTACCGAGTGCGATCGCATCGGCCTGGCTGACCTGCGCGTTCTGGCCGATGGCGGTGCCACCAGGCGCGGTCTGCTGCACGATCGCGCCGTTGCCCAGGCCAATGCCGTTGTCCCCGTTCACGACCGTCGTCGGGCCGACCGCCACGGCGTCGGTGCCGATGGCGAGGGAGTCAAGTACGGTGGAGTTGGCGTGGAAATATTTGGTCGAAGTGACCGAGACCGAGCCGACCGCCCCCTGCAGCTGACGCAGCGTCACCGCATCATGCGATTCCGTGCCGTCGGCGACGTTGGTGATCTGGCGCAGCGCACCCGTCGCTCCATTGCCCACCGACACCGAGCCGAGCAGGGTGGCATCGGTCGTGTTGTAGGTCACGTAGCCCAAGCCCGTCGGGATCGAGCCGCTGACCGGCACGATCGCGCGATCGGCCACGGAGCCGGAACCCAGTGCCAGCGATCCGTCCACGCTGGCGACGGCGCCATTGCCGAGCGCCACGCTGTTGGTGTTGTTTGCCACGGCCGCCGGCCCGACTGCCACGCTGTCGGCCCCCAAACTCTGGCTGTCCGCCAGTGTCGAGTTGGCGTGGAAATACTTAATCCCCGCGCCGTTCTGGATATTCGTGACGCTGTTGGCAAGGGTGCTAACGTCCCCCGCAACAGTCGTCACGCGGCCGTCCAGATTGGTGATGTCCGCGGTGTTCTGCGTCACCTGCTGGTTGGTCGCGTAAAGCTGCGAACCATTCACCGCGTCGGCCGACGTCGCGCCAAGCACACCCGCCGCGACATTGGCAAGCGTCTGCGCCGCGCCGGGCGCTCCTCCGCTGCCACCCGGGGCCACCAGGGCGAGCTGATTGGCGGCACCGGTCTGCTGCACGGGGCCGACCGCACCGTTGGCGACGTTGTTCGTGAGGTTGGTGACACTGCTGCCGAGGTTGGTGATCGCCGTGGCGTTGTTGGCGATATTGGTCGTGTTCGTCGCCACCTGCTGGTTGGTTGCGTAGAGCTGCGAGCCGTTCACCGCGTCGGCGCTGGTACTGCTCAGCGCCGCTGGTGCGACGTTGGTGATCGTCTGGGGCGAACCTCTCCCATGACTGGCATCATAGGCATTCAACGAAGCGCTCCACTGCAAGGCATCCTGCTGCAGCGCGGTGATATTGGTAGTGTCGGTGGCGACCTGGTTGCCCAGGTTCGTCACGTTGGTGTTGGTCGTGGTCAGCTGGCTCACGTTCACTGCGTCGGTCGGGTTAACGCCCGCCGTCACGTTGCTCAGCGTGCGCGTCCCGCCGCTGGCGTTGGCGAAGCTCACCATCGTGCCGCCCGTGCCAGCCCCCAACGTGATCAGGTTGGTATTGGTCGCGCTGATGCCGCCCGCCTGCTGCACCAGGCCTACCATGCCGTTACCGAGGTTGGTGATCGCCGCCGTGTTGTTGGCGATGTTGGTCGTGTTCGTCGCCACCTGCTGATTGGTCGCGTAGAGCTGCGAGCCGTTGACCGCGTCCGTCGAAGTCGCGCTTAGCGCACCTGCCTCGACGTTGGTAAGCGTCTGCGCTGCGCCAGGTGTCGCACCGCTGCCGCCCGGGGCCACCAAGGCGAGTTGATTGGCGACGCTGGTCTGCTGCACGGGGCCGACCGTGCCGTTGGCGACGTTGTTCGCCAGGCTGCTGATCGCCGTGGTGTTGTTGGCGATGTTGGTCGTGTTCGTTGCCACCTGCTGGTTGGTGGCATAGAGCTGCGAGCCATTGACCGCGTCGGTCGAAGTCGCACTTAGCGCACCCGCCGCGAGATGGGTGATCTTCAGGCCGCCGGCATCAACGCCGCTGGTGGTCACGCTCGGCCCGCCAGTGATGGTCAGGCCGGTGGTGTTGAAGGCAGCACTGCCCGCCGTCACGCTGTTGACGCTGAGGTTCTTGGCCAGGTCAAAACGGACGTCATTGCTCGTCGCGCTCTTCGACACGACGAGGTTGCCGTCGCCGTTGTTGAGATCGAAGCTGTTCCCCGTGGCGCTGCCCAACCCAACGCTGGTCGCGTTGGCGCCCTGGGCGCTCACCTTCCAGCCTTGGCCGAGGGTAGTGATATTGGTGGTGAGGTTGGCGATGTTGCCGGTATTGGTCGTCACCTGCTGATTGGTCGCATAGAGCTGCGAGCCGTTGATCGCGTCCGTTGAAGTCGCGCCTAGCGCACCCGCCGCGACATTGGTTAGCGTCTGCGCCGCGCCAGGTGTCGCACCACTGCCCCCCGGAGCCACCAGGGCGAGCCGATTGGCGGCACCGGTCTGTTGCACGGGACCGACCGTGCCGTTGGCGACGTTGTTCGCGAGGTTGCTGATCGCCGTGGTGTTGCTGGCGATGTTGGTGGTGTTGCTGGCGACCTGGTTGCCCAGGTTCGTCACGTTGGAGTTGGTCGTGGTCAGCTGGCTCACGTTCACCGCGTCGGTCGGGTTCACGCCCGCCGTCACGTTGCTCAGCGTGCGCGTGCCACCGCTGGCGTTGGCGAAGCTCACCACCGTGCCGCCCGTGCCCGCCCCCACCGTGATCAGGTTGGCATTGGTCGCACTGATGCCGCCCGCCTGCTGCACCAGACCCACCGTGCCGTTACCAAGGTTAGTGATCGCCGCGATGTTGTTGGCGATGTTGGTCGTGTTCGTCGTGACCTGCTGGTTGGTCGCGTACAGCTGCGAGCCGTTCACTGCGTCGGTCGAGTTGGCATTCAACTGCCCCGCCGCGACATTCTGGATTTGCCGCGGCGCGGTAGCCGAACCCACGCTGACCACGTCGCCCGCCGCTGGCGCGCCGCCTGCGAAAGCATAGGTGGTACCGCCGATCGAGGCGTTGGGCGTGGCCACGGCCGCCGAGACCGTCGAGCCGTTGCCGAGGACCACCGCGCCATCCAAACCGGTTGCGACGGTCACACCGTTACCAACCACGAAGGCATTATTGGCGTTGATGGCGTTGTTGTTGCCGAGCGAATAGGACCCGGTGCCGGCGATGGTGCTGGGGTCACCAAACGCACCGGAATTGGCACCGCTCACCACATTGCCTGTGCCGACGCTGATGCTGTTCGCGCCGTTCGCCTGGGCGCCCACGCCCATCGCGATCGCGTTTCCGCCAGTTGCCTTTGCATTGAGGCCGATCGAGGTCGTCGCATTGGCGGCAACGCCGATACCGGCGTTGGTGCCGACGGCGATATTGTCATTGCCGGTCACCAGGCTGCCCGAGGCGGCCTTGTAGGTGGCGTTGTACACAACCGTGCCGTCGCCGGTGCCGAAGGCGACGTTCCGCGCGCCGGAGACGCCCGAGCCGGAGCCCAGCATCGTGCCGGACACGCCCCCACCAATGCCAGTATTTTGCACGCCAGTGACGGTATTGCCGGCGCCAACACCCACCGCAACGGAACCGGTATTGGCAGCGGATGAGCCAACACCAGCCCCCTGCCCAAAGGCAACCGAGCTGGCTCCGATGGCCAATGCTGCCGACCCAAGGGCAAGCGAGCCGACGCCCTGCGCCTGGGCTGCGTATCCACCGGCGAAGGCGTTGGTGCCACCGGCATTGGCATTTGCGCCGATCGACGTCGCTTGCACAGCCGTGGCCCCCGCCCCAGGGCCGACTGCGGTTGCGGTGGTGTTGGACGCCGTGGAGTAAACGCCCAGCGCCAGACTATTGGCCCCGCTGGCGGTGGCATTGACGCCAAAGGCGCTCGAACCAGTCGATCCTGAGGCAGTCGCCGAATTTCCAATCGCGGTGCTATTGTCGCCCACCGCCTGGGCATGGAACCCGCCCGCGAAAGAGCCCGTGTTCGAGGCGTTCGAATTGTAGCCGATCGCCGTCGCATTGATGGCGCCGGCGTTGGCTGCGAACCCTGTCGCGGTCGTCCCATCGCCTGTGGCGCGCGAGCCAGCGCCGAGGGCGACTGCCGTGACGCCGGTTGCGATGACATTGTCGCCGTATGCCGTTGCATATTGCCCGAGGGCTTGAGCGCCATTTCCCACAGCCGTAGGCGCGGAGAAGGCCGTCGTCCCGCCGTTCGCGACCGACAGGGCTCCGATCGCTATCCCTGACGATGCGTTGACGGTCGCCGGCTGGTTGCAGCTGGCGCTGTTGCTGCCGATCGCAATGTTGGCGCTGAACCCATTGGTTTCCGTCTGGGTGCCGCAGGCGACGGCGTACTGCGCAAAGGCAGTTCCGGGTACTCCGAACACGCCAAGCAGCACCAGCGCTCCCGAGGCGCCCAGCGCGCCGAGCCCCAGCCTGTCGGGCTTCAGCCCCGGCAAGCGTTGCGCCAGGCCCGGTTTCACCATTGCCCCAACGTGCGCCTTCGTAGCGTAGAGGGACGGATTGCCTTTCTTCGTCTGATGCATCTCCTGGCTGCGCTTCTTCCTTTGGCTGTACGGCGCGCAGGGTACGGGGATGACCGCGCCATCCTCCAGCAGCATCCCGCGCGATTGCAGATGACGGTTGACCGTCCCCAGGATGCGTGGTGCCAGACCATGCGTTTCCAGCAATCGCCTGAAGCTCAGGATCGTCGTCTCGCCCGGGGTCCCGCCTTGCGCCAACGACAGCTGTGCAAATTTGCGCACGGGCGTGACCTTGTGCATCGCTTCCTCCATCGCCGAATCGCTATAACCAAACCACTGCTGCATGGCGTAGATGCGCAGCATCATCTTGATCGGGTACGGGTGACGGCCTCGGCCAGCCTTCGGGTACACAGGCTCGATCAACGCAAGCAACTCATCCCACAGCACTACGCGATCCATCTCGGCCAAAAACGTCTCGCGCCATGTGGATTTGCGTTTGCCGTTGTGCTCGATCTCGGAGAAGTTAATCTGACTCATATCGATCGTCCCTGTTTGAAGTACGCCCGCGCCGATGTGTTTCGAGAAACTCGCTCAGAGCTTCCTTTAGGGAAGTGCTGTCCCTTGCCCGCGACGCCCAGATTCTCTGCGTGCCGCAGCCAACACATTTTCTTTCGGATCGTAAGAGTCTCGTCAGGTGATCGACTTTTGATTCGAGGCCAACTTCCTTTGGTCGCGGGTATCGCGCGCGATTCACTGTGACCTGGTTCTCATAACACCGGCGCAGCGCTTCATGATCAGCTGCACCCATGGATCTTTTCGCTAAGCCGGCGTCAGGGCGCACATGGTGCTGCGGCGCGACGCCGCGCCAATGCCGCCGGTCTGGTCATCACCCGGCGCACCGAGGAAAGCCTGCGCCCTAGCCAGCGGGCGACCAGGCAACGGGATTCACCTTGTTGCGAACGCTCTCACTCCAAGGTCTTTCCGGTGTCGATGATGTGCCGCCGAAGTCTGGGTGCCATGCAGCACTCCTTCCGCTTGCACGTCGACGGTTTGTCGCGTCGACCGGCTCAAGTCGCACCGAAGAGCCGATCATCGGCGTTCAAACCAAAAACAGAAGCAGCCCAGGTATGCTCTGATTTCACCCGTCATCCCGGCGTAGGCTGGGATGACGAGCAAACGCCCACGGATCAGGGCACTCCCAAGTCCGACAATGGCCTCATTACCAGGAGTACTTGACGCCGAACCTGGCCTCGCCAGCTCTGTAACGCTGCGCGCCACCTCGAAGCCGAGCCGACCCCGCACACTCACGGCCTTCGTCCTGTTGCCCTGCAACCCAACAACGCCTTCCGCCCTTGCACCCCATGGGGTGTGCAGGAACGACGAACCAAGCTAGTTGATCAGTGCGCCCCCAAGGGAAGCCGCTTGTCGCATGATGCCCTCATGCGACAAGCGCGCTTAAAGCGCCACTTGGCTGCGGCGCGTGCTGAACGTATCGACCATGGTCACCAGCTGGCCGGCTGATGCGGGCTTGAGCAGGCTTGCGTCGAACGTCAGCGAAGGCTCGACCGCAAGCGGACGTTGCGGCGGCAGTGACGAATAGAGCATGACCGGCAGCTCGGGAAACTCATCACGCACGGATTGCAGCAACGCCCAGCCGTCCATGCTGTCCATGCACTGGTCGGTCAGCACCATGTCAACGGCGTGCTCGCGCAGCAGCGCCAATGCTTGTGTACCGTCTGCCACGGCAACGGTGTGGAAGCCGTAGCCATCGAGTAGGTCGCAGATCAGTTCGCGTTGCTGCTGCTGATCGTCAACTACCAGGAGTACGCGGTCCTGACCATCTACATCGACACTCGCATCCTCACCAAAGAGAGCCTCGATATCCTCCTCGCCGGCACGCTCCAGGTCGAGCGTGAATGCAAAGCGACTCCCTCTGCCAAGTTGCGACTGGATATCCAGCTGGCTATCCATGCGCTCCAGTAGCTGACTTACGATGGCCAGACCCAGACCCTTACCTTCGTGCTGGGATGCGTTGCCCCCGCGCTGATAGGGTCGCAGCAGACGTTCCTTCTCATCCAGCGGTATGCCGATGCCATCATCTTCGATGACGAAGCGCAGTCGGACACGCCCTGCCGTGGAAGCAGGTTGCGCATCCACTGCAAAACGCACGGTGCCACGATCGGTAAATTTCGCAGCGTTGCCCAGCAGATTGGCCAACACCTGGCGAAGACGGCGGAAGTCGGCGCGCACCGCCGCCGGCAGCTCCGCCGCGAACTCACAGGCCAGGCGGTTGCCGTGGCGCTCAGTCGCCAGTTCGGCCTGCTCCGCCACATCGCGCAGGAAAGCCGCCAGGTAACCCGCCGCCAGGGTCAGCTCCATAGCATCCAGTTCCTCGCGCGAAAACTCCAGCAGTTCGTCGATCAACTCCATCTGCTCGCGTACGTTGCGCTCGATCAGGCTGGCGTAGTCTCGGCGTGCATCGCCCGCCTGCCAGCGGCGCGTACTGTCCAACACCGAAGCCAGCGGGCCGCGCAGATCATGCCCGATGCGCGCCAGCAGCCCGCGGCGCGCCTGCAGCGACCGGTCCAGCTGCGCGGTACGACTGGCCACCACGCGCTCCAGCCGGTCGCGCTCGGTGGCCTGCTGGTGATCCAGCTGCACGCGTACGTCCATCTCTTCGCGTCGGCCGCGTCTGATTTCCACGACGAGCACCACGGCGAGCAACAATAGATCCGGCAATACCGTCGTGGAGAGCACCTGGCTGCTGAGCGGCGTGTGGAACAGGTAGCTGGAAAAATGCACCACCAGGTCTGTCCAGGCAAAGCCCACCAGCAGCAACGGAAACCAGGGTTTCACCACGCGGCGGCGAATAGCGTAGATCGCCGCCACGGTAAGCATGACATCACCGAATAGACACAAAGGCATGATGAGCGCAATGAACATCATCCGACTCAGCCAATAGCTGAAGAAACCGAGCAACAGATAACCTGCGCCGACGCCTTTGAGCAGCCAGGCCCACCAGCGGCCCAGTCGATCGACCTCGATTGCCGCGTAGCAATATCCATTCGTCAGAAACAACAGGAGGGCTGCCAGCTGATACATGACCCACGCATTGATGTCCGGGCGGTTCGGCCATAGGTAGACAAGGGCGTAGTTGTCGATGACGCCAACCCAGAGGGTATGGCAGAACATACCCAGCGCCATGTACATCAGCACACGGCGCCCATAGATCGCCCCCAACACCACGCCGAACACCGCCAGCAACAGAACCGCTCCCAGCATGGCGCCATCCAGCACCGCTTCGCGCAGGCCGTCGCGCAGAAACTCGCCTGGCGTCCATAGTCGCGGCGACAGGCTCACCAGGAGACCAGGCGTGTAAACACGCATGAGCAAGGTGGCCCTGGCACCTGGTGGCAACACCAGCGGAAACATCGGTTTGCGTTCCGGCAGCGCCCAGACACTCAGCGGATAGTCCGTACCTGCCTGCCACTCCTGCCAGCGGCCGGCCATCTCCACGTACAGGCGCACGTCACGCAATCGCGGCGGCCCGGCCTGCAACCAGGCGGAGCACGCCTCACCGGTTGCATTGTGCAGACTTACCTTCAGCCACCATGCGGAGCTGCTGTACCCGCGTTGTAGCTCATGCGGCGCCTGAGCTGGCGACAGCCCGGGAAACAAGGCGAGCGCGCCCTGTGCATCGAGAGTTCGCGACGCATCCTCCGCCATCAGTGCATAAGGCGACAGGTCCAGCATCTTGGCGGGACAAGCATCGAGTTCCACGTCGGCTGCACGGGCCGCTGTGTGGGGGGCGAACAGTGCGGTGATCAGCACAACCCAGGTCAACCACAACGCCAGCCTGCGGCGAACCATACTCACCGACACCACGCATCCCCCATCAACGGCCACACGTCATTCGCCACCATGGGTTTCACGTACCCGCGTGCTTGCGCGAAAGGCCGTGGGCGTCATGCCCATGCGTTCGCGAAAGGCCGTCGTGAAATTGCATGCGCTCCTGAAACCAACCTGGTCGGCGATATCCTGCATGCTCATATACGATTCGGTGAGCAATTCGCGGCCGCGACGCAGCCGCTCCTCGCGAATCCAGTGAAAGACCGTCACGCCCATGTGTTCGCGGAAGATCGATGACAGTCGCTTGCTGTGCGTGCCTACCTTGTCGGCGATATCCGCCAGGGACGGCACTTGGTTTAGATGGTCGCTGATAAAGCGTATGGCCGCGCGAAGCATCACCTCATCTGGGGAAAGCAGCGCCTCCGGCTCGGACTCGGCGCCCGGCTTTCCGGCGCGCAAACTCAGTTGCAGGTGGATACGAACCCGTGCCAGCACCTCCCTGGGGAGACACGGCTTCAGGATATAGTCGACGCCGCCATGGAGCAGGCCTTCCAGCCGTTCTTCGTCGGCACTTGCCGCACTCAGGAAAAGGATAGGAATGTCCTGCGTGCGCGGGCCAGCTTTCAGCATACGGCACACTGCAAACCCATCGGCGCCGGGCATGCGCACGTCAAGCAGGATCAGGTCTGGCGAAAGCGCCTGCGCACGCTGATAACCCTGCTGCGCATCCGTGGCGAGATTCACCCGTATGTTTTCCACACGCAACAGCTCGGTGACCGCACGCAACTCTTCGGGATGATCGTCGATGATCAGGACGAACGGCTGATGCTTGGCCAACACATGCTCCTATGAATGCCCATCACGGCTGCCCGATGATCCCGATGCTCTGGGCAGCCAAGCGCAACGGGGAAATTGCTTCAAGATAAGCCCTGCGCAAGCTTAAGCGAAACCTCCTACGATTTGACCAAAATCCCGTCTTGGCAGACGCAACAAAGCGTGGCTCCCGTGGACATTCCACGCACTTCCGTCGGACGAAACCGGGCAGCCGAAAGCTTGTTGATCTCTACCCTCTGACCACGGTGGTTGAGGCGGGGGCTTTACCGCTGCGATACGGCTCACCGGCATCACCAAATCGCGGCTGAATCGGCGCAGTGCCTGAGCGAAAACAGGTTTGTCCAGCTCGAACACGCCAAGGCAGCGATCGCCGCGGGGCGACGCCACTATGACGATGTGCCCGCACAGCTCGCTCGGAAATCACACGCCTTCGGCATTTGCGACCAGGCTTCCCGATCAAGGAACTCTTGCCAACCCATCGCCGAACGATAGCCGGCCAACTTATTGCACGACCTAGTGCGCGGCCCTACGGCAGCCCCAACCGATCTCAAAACCAGGGACGGTAGCTCTGTCATGGGACTGCAAATGGTTCTTGGCAATCGCGCGGAGACCCCGACCGCAATGTCCACTGAGGTCGAATTTCTTTTTTTGGCATCGACTTACGCCCAGTGACGGGGCCAGGTCACTACGGCACTCCTGATCCAGTACGAACAGGATGAGTTGTCGCAATGGCGTTCATGACCGACCGGCGAGAACCGATCCCGGCTGCAACTGGATTCCGGCCTGCGAATGACGAGCAAAAAACCGCGGCTGTGAGATGTGGCCAGGTCTGTATCGGCTTACGCCAAAGCCAGCCCCCGGCAACGCGTCGCCGTCCCCTCCGGCCCCGCCGCACCCGGCCTGGATCACCCGTGGCTGCGGGTTGTCGCGCGTGGCGGAACGGGTTGCAGGTCGTGACAGTTGTTATTTGAATGCCTTGCGACCTAAATTAGCTTATTGCAACCTTTTATGCCACGCGAGGGCTGGCCCCATGCAGCGTATCGGTTTCCTGGTGTACCCCGGCTTCCAGATGATGTCGTTGGCCGCGGCGTCCGCTTTTGAGTTCGCCAACCTCGCGCTGAAACTCACCAATTACGAGGTCTGCATCGTGTCGGGGTCGGGCGGGCCGGTCATGAGCTCGCTGGGCACCGCCATCCACACGGAAGCCATGGGCACGCAGCGCTTCGACACGCTGCTGATTGCTGGCGCCGTGGGTGTTCCCGAGGTCGATGCGTCCGTCATCGACATCATTCGTGCCGCGCCCAGCACGTCGCGCCGCGTAGCCGCCATCTGCACGGGTGCATTCCTGTTGGCGCAGGCAGGCCTTTTGGATGGGCGTCGGGCCACCACGCACTGGATGCTCGCCAGGCAACTGAAGCAGCAGTACGGGGCGGTAACGGTCGAGGAAGACCGCATTTTCATCATCGATGGCGACATCTGGACGTCCGCCGGCATGAGCGCGGGCGTCGACCTGGCCCTGGCCATGGTCGAACGGGACCTCGGCAGCGAGGTGGCGCGCACCGTGGCGCAACACCTGGTTGTCTACCATCGCCGGACGGGCGGCCAATCGCAGTTCTCCGCGCTGCTCGAACTGGAACCCAAGTCGGACCGCATCCAGAACGCGCTGACCTATGCCAGGAGTCATCTGCGCTCTGCCCTCACCGTCGAGGAACTGGCGGCTGCTGCCCATCTGAGCCCCCGCCAGTTCAGTCGTGCATTCACCGCCGAAACCGGTCAGTCGCCCGCCAAGGCGGTGGAACAGCTGCGCGTGGAAGCCGCACGACTGATGATGGAGCAGACGCAACATCGCATCGAGATCATTGCCCGCGAGGTGGGGTTCGCCGACCGGGAGCGCATGCGGCGGGCATTTCTGCGCAGCTTCGGTCAGTCACCGCAAGCGATGCGAAGGCATGCGCTGGGGCAGCATGCCAACGCCATGGACAACGACATGTCTCGCGTTGCCTGACGGGAGTCGGGAGCCGGAACCGTGCCGGCACCTGCCTTGCCACGACACCCATGCAAAAAAAGGGGCTCGCCTGAGTGCGAGCCCCTGCGCAGGTTTCGTCACGACCGGTATCAGGACACCCGTGCCACGAGATAACGCTCCGCCGGCGCCGACCTTGAGAGCTGGGGTAGCAGCTTCTCGCGCGCTGCTTCATACGCCACCAGATCGCGGGCATCGGGCAAGGCCGGAATGGTGAAGAGCTCGCCCTGATCGAGGCCAGCCAGGGCGGCATCCACCATGGCGTCTGCGCGCATGACGATGGCCGAAGGCAGATGCTCTACCGGCGTGCCGGCCACGTCCCAGAACTCCGTCGCCGTGGCTCCGGGAAGCACCGCTTGCACACGCACACCTTTGGCGGCCAGCTCGTGATGCAGCGAGCGCGTAAAGGCCAGTACATACGCCTTGGTGCCGCCATAGACACCATTGAGCAGTTCGGGGGCGATGGCCACCACCGACGCGATGTTGATCACCGTGCCACTCCCACGCTCGACGAAACCAGGCACCGCAGCATAAGTGAGTCGCGTCAGCGCGCTGACGTTGAGCGAAATCATCTCGGCCATGCGATTCACGTCCGCCTCGAGCAGCGGCGCGGTGGCACCGAGGCCCGCGTTGTTCACCAGCATCGAGAGCGTGCGATCCGTGCGCAGCAATTGCTCCACGCTGGCGAGGTCGGCGGGATCATTCAAGTCGGCCTGAACCACCTGTACCGAGCGTCCCGTTTCGTCCGTCAGTCGCCGGGCGAGCGTATCCAGATGCTGGCGGCGGCGCGCGACCAGGATGAGGTCATATCCATCGTGGGCCAGACGGTCCGCATAGATGGCACCGATACCGCTGGAGGCGCCGGTGATGAGGGCGGTGCCTTTTTCGAGTGTGGTCATGTCCGTTTCTCTTGGCTTGCCGGCGGGATGCCGGCGACATGACGACTTTGTAAGGCGGTCCGGCACGAACTTAAATGTCGGAGACACCACCTTTTATGCCACGCGTCCACACGTGACACGCCCGCACGGCGCCCGCTGACCATCGACATTGATTGGTTGCCCTGGCGACCGGCCACGGTCAGTGCGCCAACCGCTTTGTATCGAAACGTATCCGTCGCCCGCCGCGACACATGACGCCGCATTTCGAACCACCCGGCGACACACCCGGGATACGCCGCCACGGTTTCATGAACACACCGGCCACGAGCCGTTACGGAAGCTGCATCCGGAAACAGCGCAAGACGGCTTGCGTATCGAGGCCCTGGCTTACCGGGCGCCACACGATCCGTGCGCGCTGCCGGTTGTCCTAAATCGCCTCATCTACGTCATTTGCGGCATCACCAGAAAGTCCAACATGCGTACACCGCACGAGCTCCACGCTTCCACCCACGCTTACGCGTAACTCCGATCGAGGCAAAGCGCCTCCGCTATTCCCACTGCATCGTCCGGTAGCAACGTCACGCAATCACCGACACCACTCAGGAGACTCCTATGCTCAAGCTACACAAGGCGCTGCTTGGCGCCCTCTTGTCGACCATGGCGGCCACCTCGGCCTACGCCGGATCCGCGCCGGCCGCGAAGGACATTGTCCTGGTGCACGGCGCCTTCGTGGATGGCTCGGGATGGCAGGCCGTCTACGACATCCTGAGGAAGGACGGCTACCACGTCAGCGTGGTCCAGGAGCCGCTTACAGGGCTGGCCGACGATATCGCGGCCACGAAGCGCGTCATCGATCAACAGACAGGGCCGATCGTACTGGTGGGCCATAGTTATGCCGGCGCCATCATCACGGACGCTGGCAGTGATCCCAAGGTGCGTGCGCTGGTTTACGTGGCGGCCTTCCAGCCGGATGCCCAGGAAACCATCGGAGCACTGGTATCGAAGTTCGCTCCGCCGAACGATGCCGTGCGCTCCACGCCCGATGGCTTCCTGTACATCGATCCGGCGAAGTTCCATGCCACGGTGGCGGCGGATGTTCCCGCATCGGCCACTGAATTCCTTGCCGATGCGCAACAACCCGTCTCCGCCACGGTGTTTGCCACGCCGACAACGGTAGCGGCGTGGCACAGCAAACCGAGCTACGCGGTTCTGACCACGCAGGATCACGCGATAAATCCCGAACTTCAGCGCTGGATGTACCAGCGTTCCGGCGCCAAGGTCACCGAGGTGAAAGCGAGTCACGCGGTTTACGCCTCCCAGCCCGCCGTCGTTGCCAAGGTCATCGAGACAGCGGCACGTCCATCCGATTGATGCCCTGTCGACACCCTTTGGTCCCATTCCGTATTTCGCAGGAGGCTTGTTGTGAATTCCAAACCACTGACGGCGGCGTGCCACCCGCTGACGCCCATCGACAAGAACGATGTCATCCCCTCGTTCGATACGTTCGCATCCACCCTGAAGGCTTCGGTCATCGCGCATCTTGCCGGCCTGGCCTTGCTGGTCGCCGCGGTCGTGGCCGGCACCGCATCGGCGGCCGAAGCCACCGTGCCCCCGGCGACGCCCAAGGCTGGCGATGACACATCCATTCGCCCTTTCCACATCGCCATTCCCGAGGCGCAGCTGGTTGACCTGCGCAAGCGCATCGAGGAAACCCGCTGGCCGGACAAGGAGACGGTCACCGACCGGACCCAGGGCGCCCAGCTCGCCAGGATGCAGGATCTGGTGCACTACTGGCAGACCGGTTACGACTGGCGCAAGGCCGAGGCCAAGCTCAACGCCTTGCCTGAATTCGTGACCACCATCGACGGTGTGGACATCCAGTTCGTGTGGGTCCGTTCGCGCAACCCGAACGCCCTGCCCCTGATCATGACCCATGGTTGGCCCGGGTCCGTGTTCGAAATGATCAAGACCGTCGGCCCTCTCACCGATCCTGTCGCCTACGGCGGCCGGGCGGAGGATGCCTTCGACCTCGTGCTGCCCTCCATGCCGGGATACGGCTTCTCCGGCAAGCCCACCGGCACCGGCTGGACGCCCGATCACATGGCCCGCGCCTGGGCCGAACTCATGCGCCGCCTCGGCTACAAGCACTACGTTGCGCAAGGCGGTGACTGGGGCTCGGTCATCGTCGACAAGATGGCGGCGCAAAAGCCGGCGGGCCTGCTTGGCATTCACGTCAACATGCCTGCCACCGTGCCGCCGGAGATCGCGGACGCACTGCGTGCAGGCCAGCCGGCACCGGGCGGACTTTCGGACAAGGAGAAAGCCGCCTACAACGCGATGAACAACCTCTACAGCAAGGGTGGCGGTTATGCCGCGATGATGGTGACGCGCCCGCAGACCGAGGGCTACTCGCTTGCCGACTCCCCCGTGGGATCGGCGGCCTGGATGTACGACAAGTTCGCGGACTGGACGTATAGCGGCGGCGACCCCGAGCGTTCGCTGACGAAGGACGAGATGCTGGACGACATCACGCTGTACTGGCTCACCAACACCTCGACGTCGGCGGCACGCCTGTATTGGGAAAACAACGCCAACAACTTCAATGCCGTCGATATTTCGATTCCCGCGGCCGTCACCGTTTTTCCGGGTGAGATCTATCAGGCACCACGGAGCTGGACAGAACGCGCCTATCACCACCTCATCTATTTCAATGAGGTGGACAAGGGCGGCCATTTCGCGGCGTGGGAACAGCCGGAACTCTTCAGTGAAGAACTGCGCAAGGCGTTCCGGCCGCTTCGTCATTGATGACACGATCATGGCCCGCTCCCATCTGCGGGCCATGATTCGGCGCGAGCAGGCGACATTCACGCCCACCCGTTTGCGCACCGCCCCGGCATGCATCACGCCTCACGGCCGCAACCGTCTTCACTGCTCGATGACATGCTCCACGTGGCTCAGCCGCTCCGTGATGCCGTAGGCGGTACAGCGGATGACGACCGCGACATGGTCGGCATTGCGCCGGGTCAAGTCACTGGTGATGACCAGGTCCAGTAATTGGGCCATGGCTTCCAGATCCGCTTTGGAGTGGTCGACGGCCTTGCCCAGATCACACCCCAATACATGGCTGCGCGCCGCCATGAATCGCACCAGGCCGGCGATGGCGCAGTGGGTGACACGCGCCATCGCCGAGGCCATCGGCTTGGGCAGGCCCTCTTGATCGGCCACATCGTCGATGAGCTGGAGCACCGACCTGGCGACGGTCAGTGCGTAGGAAACAGGATTGGCGCGATCGAGCACCATGCAACCTCCTTGTAAACGCCCTTCCTGGGCAAGCAACTCAAACACCTCTTCCGCCGGAACGCTTTCGCTCTGAGCCCACTCCCTGTGGTAAGCGCCGCTGGATGCCATCATCGTGCGCCTCTAACGATGTCATGGATATGACTCCGTGCCAATGTCTGTCGCCGGAACACGGTGATGCGCTCGCACCTGCGCGTATCCACACGGAGTGCACCCGCCCGTTGTAGACGACGCGCAGCACGCGGCACGCGATGCGGACGCACAAAGCGCCTTTGTCTAGGTAGTTCTTCGGTAGAGATTCTTCTCCTTGAGCGACATGCTGACGCGCATCGGGGCGGGATGGGATGTGAATCACCTTGCCCAACCTCGTCCGCATACCACGGGGGCCAGGTACTCGTCCCCCACCGCGGCACACCGGGTGACAACGCATGCGAACGCTCGTGAGATATCTGGCTTTTCCGCTATGGCTCGTGTCCGTGACCGCGGTATGCGCGCAGGATCTGGGTGGCGACAACGCGGAACTCGCCAAAAAGCTCAGCAATCCGGTGGCCGCCATGATCAGCGTGCCTTTCCAGTTCAACTACGATCAGAAGATGGGCCCGGCCGATGATGGCCATCGCACCTACCTGAACCTTCAGCCGGTGATACCGGTGAGCGTCGGTTCGGACTGGACCATGATTTCGCGCACCATCCTTCCGGTGACCTCGCAGTCGGACATCGCGCCGGGCAGCGGCCATCAGTTTGGACTCGGCGACATCACGCAGAGCCTGTTCTTTTCGCCGAAGCAGCCCTCGGGCAACGGCATCATCTGGGGCGTGGGCCCCGCGTTCCTTATCCCGACGGCAACGGATGACCTGCTTGGCTCAAAGAAGTGGGGCGCGGGCCCCACGGCCGTCGTGCTCAAGCAGAGTCATGGCTGGACTTATGGCTTTCTCGCCAATCACATCTGGTCATTCGCTTCAGTGGGTCGCGGACATGACCCTTCGCATCCGGACATCAGCAGCACCTTCGTGCAGCCCTTCCTCAGCTACACCACGCCCACGGCCTGGACCTTTGGCATCAACGCCGAATCCAGCTACGACTGGAAGCACACCCAATGGAGCGTGCCCGTCAACATCACCGCCGCCAAGCTCACCCGTTTCGGAAAGCTGCCGGTGAGCTTCACGGGCGGCATTCGCTACTGGGCCGAAAGCCCCGAGAACGGCGCCAAAGGCTGGGGGTTCCGTTTTGCAACCACGCTGCTGCTTCCCAAGTAGACGTTCACCACGCGGTGCCGACATGCAAGCCGAAGGATCGTTTTATGTCTCCCCCAAACGGCATCCCTTCACGGTCGGGTGGCAAGTCATATCTGGCGTGCCGATGCATGCCTCATCCGATTCGATGCATGAGCGTCATTCGCTCATGCAGGCCGCGCTCAATGCTTCGTGCATGCAAACCATGTCCCCGCATAGCGTGACAACCCTCACCGAACCGAAAGTAGTCGCGCCGGGATACGGGGATGACTGATGGCCAGGCGCTTCGCAAAGGTCGCCGTGCTGGCACCCGCGCCGGCGGCATCCTCTGCGTTTGCCTGCTGGCCGCGATGGCGCCGTGCGTTCAAGCCACGGAGGGTGCCGGCGGCATGTACCTGCTTGGCAGCCAGTCGCTGGATGCAGGCCTGAGCCCGGCGCCCGGCTGGTACGTCACGGTGGTGGGCGTCCAGTACAGCGGCTCGGTCAGCGGCACGGTCCAGGGAGGCGTGGTCGTCAAGGAACTCGATAAGCGCTCGGACAGCCTGACTGCCCTGCTGCTCTACGCGCCCCAACGGAAGGTGCTCGGTGGCCAGCTTGCGCTCTCAGTGGGCGCGCCTTACGCCTACGTCAGGTTGAGCGGCGAGGTGCAAGGCCCGCGGAGACTGGTGCAGCGTTCTGTAAGCGGCACGGGGCTCAGCGACACCAGCCTGGGCGCGCGTCTTGGCTGGCGACTTGGCCCTGCCTTCAGCCATGCGCTGGCACTCACCGTGTGGGCTCCTACCGGCGATTACCAGAAGGGTTTCACGCCCTCCACCGGACATAACCGCTGGGCGGGCGATTTCACCTGGGCGCTGACGTATGCGCCGGGAAATCACCGCACGGAAGTGTCCGCCGCCCTTGGCTACGGCATCAACTCGCCCAACACCACCACGCGCTACCTCAGCGGCAACGAACTGCATCTGGAACTTAGCGTGGGGCAGCGGCTGACGCCGCACTTCGAGCTGGGCCTGTCGGGGTACACCTATCGCCAGGTGACGGCTGACTCCGGTGCGGGCGCCCTCTTTGGCTCACTGAAGGGACGCGTCAGCGGCGCCGGCCCCGCACTGAACTACAGCAGCAAGCTCGGCGGCTACGGCCTCATCCTTGCAGCACGCTACTACCACGAGTTCGATGCCAAGCGGCATTTTCGCGGTGACCTGGCGCTGGCATCCGCCACCCTGCACTTCTGATCGCCCGGGCCATGCAGGTGTTCCGGTGCTGTCCGATCAGGCTGTTGCGATATTCGTTGGAAGGAAGTGATCCATGACGCTCGCGTGGTCCAGGCAGGCTTCCATCAACCGCCATTTCAGGTGGCTGGTGCTGGCGGTGTATGCCGCCATCCTGCCGTTCGCGGCATGGGGACTGTTCCACCAATGGTCTGCCTATCGGGAGGCCGAGGCCTCGGCGCAGGATTTCGACCGGTTCCGCGCCGCGCTCACCGCGATGGAGCAGCTCTCCATCGAGCGCATGGCCACGTCGCAGTGGATGACGCAGTCGGCGGATGCACAGCCCGACGATCATGCCCGGATCGATGTCGCCCGCCGTGCGCTGAATGCACGCATGGATGGGCTCGGTCGATCCATGCGCGCGCCGGCCTGTCGTTCATGCGACAACCTGATCGCCAGCTTCGACGCAGCCCGCTCCACGTTGGCCGATGCCCGCGCGCGGATCGATGCGATCCTTGCCACGGCGCCACCGCTGCGATCCGTCGATGGCATGAATGACGCCATGGCCCACCTGACGGGTACCAGCTCGCAGCTTGCGACGTTCGCGGGCAACAACGTGTCCCGCTCGGTGCAGCACGACCCGGATACGGTCCGCTATATCTATGCCGCGTCGTTCGCGGCGCTGCTGCGCGACCAGGCCGGACAGCTCGGCGCACAGGTCTCCCTGGCGTTGGCCGACCACCGCAGGCTTTCGCCGGACGAGCTGCGCCACATCGAACAGACCACCGGCGAGATCCGCCTGCTCGACTGGCTGAGCACGACGGTCGTGCAGGAGCGCGCATCGATGTCCGACGCGCTGGTTCGTCATGTGGACAGCACCTACATGCGCGATGGACTGGACTATGCCCAAGCCGTGGTGAAGCAAAATCAGGAAGGTGGACAGCACACCGCCGCGGATCAGTTCAGGCAACGCTACATCGCCTATCTGGCCCCCATCGCGACCCTGCGGGACGAAGCACTCCGCCTGGGCTCGGCGACGCTGCAGGCCGATGAAGGCAGGCAACGCCTGCGCCTGATCGTCATCGCCGCGGCGTTTGTGCTGCTGACGAGCTTTCTGTGGCTGGTGACGCGGCAGTTCCACCGGAAGATCGTATTGCCCTTCGTCGCTGCACGCCGCATCGCACTGGAGCTGGCGACCAACCATGCGCCGACGCGTCCGGACAATGCCCGCTACCGGGGAGAAATTAGGGATCTGTTCACCGCGCTTGGCGTACTGAGTGACAACAATCAGCGCCGCCTGGAGCTGGAGCGCGAACGCGAACGCCTCATCGGTGAACTTCGCCATGCGGCGGAAACCGATTTCCTCACCGGCCTGCTCAACCGCCGCGCATTCCACGCCCGCGCCCTCCAGATGCTGTCCGAATCGCGCGCCGCCGGGGATTGGCTGGCATTCACCGCCTTCGATGTGGATCACTTCAAGCGCATCAACGATACATACGGCCATGAAGCCGGCGATCTGGCACTGAAGAAGCTCGCCGAACTGTGCGGCGAAACATGGCGAACCGAGGATCTCGTGGCCAGAACCGGTGGCGAGGAGTTCGCCGCCATCGCCAGAATCAAGCACCCCGACCAGTCCACCACCGCCGCACGGCGCCTGATGGAGCGACTGCATCGGGAAACCATCCTTACCGCCGACGGCAGGCGCTTTTCCATGACGGCGAGCTTTGGCGTCACCGTCACCTGTCCCGACGATGCCCCCTCGCTGGACTCGCTCCTGAGGTCCGCCGACAGCCTGCTCTATCGGGCGAAAGAACGGGGACGGGATCGCATCGAGGCCGCCCCGTTCCAACAGGACCTGGCAGGCGCGACGGATGCCGACCGGCGTTCCGGCCTGTGATGGAACCCGGCCGGGCGATCGATCAGCGCGGCGCCAGCAAGTGCTGCATCGCCTCACCCAATGCCGAGCGCAACCACTGCGGATCCAGCGCCGGGTCGCGCGCGGCGCGCACGGCCAGGCCTTCCACCAGACAGGTAAGCACCAGCGCACGCTGCCGGGCCAGTTCGGCCGGCATGCCGAAGCCGCCCTCCGCCGCCGGCCGCGTCAAAATCGCCTGCAGCTCGCCGAAATAGAGCTGATCGACCTGGTGCATGGCCGTGGCCACCGCCTCGTCGCGGGTGGCCTCTGCACTCGCCTCCAGGAACAGCGCGGCATTCATGATGCGCATGTCGGGCGTGGGCCGGGTCCAGGTGCCGAAGGTTTCCACCAGCATCTCGGTCAGGTCCATCGAGGAGTCGAAGGCGCGCATGTCCTCCAGCTCCATCTCGGTCTGGCGCTCGATGATGGCCAGCACGATCGCACTCTTGTTGGGAAAATAACGGTAGATGAGGCCCGCGCTCATCTTCGCCGCCTCGGCGATGTTGGCCATGCTCGCCGCATGGAAGCCGTATCGGACAAAGCAATCCTGCGCGGCCGCCAGGATGCGCTCACGCTGCTCCCTGGCGCGTTCGCTCAGTGGCTTTTCGTCGGTTTTCCCCTGCTTGCTCATGGTGCGCGTTCGTTCCAGCCGCCTCCGAGCACTTTATACAAAGTGACCCGGTTGGTCTGCTCGGCCAGCCGCGTCGCGATCAGTTGTTGCTGCGCGCTGTACAGCGCACGCTGCGTCACCAGCGACTCCAGGTAGCTGTCCCGCCCCGCGCGATAACGCGCCCTGGACAGTTCATCCGCCCGCGCTGCCGCGCTCTCCAGTGCCTCCTGTGCCTGGCGCTGGTCGGCCAGCGTGCCGGTCAGCACCAGCGCATCGGCGACTTCGCGAAAGCCGGTCTGGATGGCTTTCTCGTACTGCGCCAGCGCGATCTGCTGGTCGGCCTTGGCGCCCGCGAGCTGTGCCGTGAGCCGGCCGCCCTGGAAAATCGGCACGGTAATCTGCGGCATGAACGTCCAGGCACCGCTACCGCCTTTGAAGAGGCCAGAGAGACCGGTGCTCGCCGTGCCCGCGCTGCCGGTGAGCTGGATGGAGGGGAAGAATGCCGCCCGCGCCGCGCCGACATCCGCATTGGCCGCACGCAGCAGGTGTTCCGTCTGCAGGATGTCGGGCCGGCGCAGCAGCACGTCGGAAGGCAGTCCCGCCGGCAAGGCACCCAGCATGGTGACGCCGCCATTCAGGCCATCGGGCAGCAGCGATTCATCCAGTGGCGCGCCCACCAGCAGGCGCAAGGCATTGGTGTCCTGCGCCACCTGACCGGCGTAGCGGGCCATATCAGCACGCGCGCTTTCCACGGTGGTCTGCGCCTGGCTCAGGTCCAGCTGGGATGCGGCGCCCAACGCATGTCGCTGCTGTGTCAGATGGAACGACGCCTCCTGGTTGTCGCGCGTGGCCTGGGCCACTTTCAGCGACTCCTGATCCGCCGCCAGCGTGAGGTACGCATTGGCCACCTCGGCGATCAGGCTCAGTTGCGCGCTGCGCCGTGATTCGTCCTGCGCAAGGTACCGTTCCAGCGCGGCCGTGCTCAGCGAGTGCACGCGGCCGAACAGGTCCAGTTCGAAGTTGGCCGTGCCCAGCTCCACACTTGCCTGATCACTGACTGCCTGGCCGCTGCCACCTGTGCGGGTGGACTGGCCAACCACGTTGATCGACGGCACGCGGTCGGCACGCTGGATGCGGTACTGCGCACGCGCCTTCTCCACGTTCAGTATCGCCACGCGCAGGTCGCGGTTGTTGTCCAGTGACAGCTCGATCAGGTGCGCCAGCTTCGGATCGGTGAAGAACTGGCGCCAACCGATATCCGACGCACGCCCCGGCACGCCGGCGGCTGCCTCCGGCAGAGGCCAGACGGCGGGGATATCCGCCTGCGCGGCCGGCAGTTTCGGCGCCATGTTCACGCAACCGCCGATGACCAGGGCGATCGCCGCACAGCACGCGGTGAGGATGGGCTTAGTCATGGGTCATCTCCCCCATCGCCTGTGCCGTGTTGGCTGGCGCTTTCTTCCTGACGAACACGCGCTGCACCGTCACGAAGAACAGCGGCACGAAGAAAATGCCCAGCGCGGTACCGGCGATCATGCCGCCCAGCACGCCGGTGCCGATCGCGCGCTGCGCACCCGAGCCCGCACCGGCGGCCAGCGCCAGCGGCAGCACGCCCAGTCCGAACGCCAGCGACGTCATCAGGATCGGACGCAGGCGCGTGCGCACCGCCAGCAGCGTGGCGGCAATCAGCGCCATGCCCTTCTCCAGGTTCTCCTTGGCGAACTCCACGATCAGGATTGCGTTCTTGCTCGACAGGCCCACCGTGGTGAGCATCGCCACCTGGAAGTACACATCGCGGTCCAGGCCACGGAAATACGCCGCCGTCACCGTGCCGAGAATGCCCAGCGGCGCCACCAGCAGCACGGCGGTGGGAATGGACCAGCTCTCGTACAGCGCCGCCAGGCACAGGAACACCACCAGCACCGACAAGGTGTACAGCAGCGGCGCCTGCGCACCGGCTTCGCGTTCCTGGTACGACTGGCCGGTCCATTCCATGCCGATGCCGTGCGGCAGCGCCGCCACCAGCTTCTCGACCTCGGCCATGGCCACGCCCGAGCTCACGCCCGGCGCGGCCTCGCCGTTGATCTCCATGGCCGACGCGCCGTTGTAGCGCTCCAGGCGCGGCGAGCCGAAGTCCCAGCGCGTGCTGGCAAAGGCACGGAACGGCACCATCGCGCCGCTGGCGTTGCGCACAGACCACTTCTCGAAGTCTTCCGGCGCCATGCGGAACGGCGCGTCGGCCTGCACGAACACGCGCTTCACGCGGCCGCGGTCCATGAAGTCGTCGATGTACTGACCACCCCAGGCCATCGTCAGGGTGTCGTTGATGTCGCCGATGGCCAGCCCCTGCGCCGCTGCCTTGCGGTAATCCACGTCGATGCGGAATTGCGGCGTATCGTCCTGGCCGTTGGCGCGCACGTTGGCGAGCAGCTTGTTCTGCGCCGCCGCCTGCACGAACTGATTGCGCGCCTCGACCAGCGCCGCGTGGCCGAGCCCGGCGTTGTCCTTCAGGTAGAAGTCGAAGCCGGCCGAGTTGCCCAGTTCCGGCACGGCCGGCGGCGCAAAGGCAAACACCATCGCCTGCTTGATCTGGCTGAAGGCGCCCATGGCGCGTCCGGTGACGGCATCCAGGCTCAGGTCGTGGCCGTGGCGCAGGCTCCAGTCCTTCAACTGCACGAACGCCATGCCCGTGTTCTGGCCGCCGCCGGCAAAACTGAAGCCCTGCACGGAGAACACCGAATCCACCGCCGGATCGTCCATGAATTGCTTCTCCACGCGGCCCATCACCTGCCCCGTGCTCTCGGTGGTGGCGCCCACGGGCGCCTGCACCATGGCGAAGACAAAGCCCTGGTCTTCCATCGGCAGGAACGAGGTGGGCAGGCGCAGGAACACCACCACCATGGCGGCGCTCATCACCACGAACACCAGCAGGAAGCGCCGGCCCCGCGCGAGGATGCCGCCGACACTGCGCTCGTACTTCTGCGTGCCCTGGTCGAACTTGCGATTGAACCAGCCAAAGAAGCCACGATCGGATGCGTGATGGCCCTTCGCGATGGGCTTGAGCAGGGTGGCGCACAGCGCCGGTGTCAACACAATGGCCACCAGCACCGACAAGGCCATCGACGACACGATGGTCACCGAGAACTGGCGATAAATCACACCGGTGGAGCCGCTGAGGAAGGCCATCGGCACGAACACCGCCGACAGCACCAGGGCGATGCCCACCAGTGCGCCGGTGATCTGCGACATCGACTTGCGCGTGGCTTCCAGGGGCGAGAGCCCCTCTTCGCTCATCACGCGCTCGACGTTCTCCACCACCACGATGGCGTCGTCCACCAGCAGGCCAATGGCCAGCACCATGGCGAACATGGTCAGCATGTTGATGGAGTAGCCCATGGCCGCCAGCACGCCGAACGTGCCCAGCAACACCACCGGCACCGCGATGGTGGGAATCAGCGTGGCCCGGAAGTTCTGCAGGAACAGATACATCACCAGGAACACCAGCACGATGGCTTCCAGCAGCGTCTTGATCACGCCCTTGATCGACACCTTCACGAACGGTGTGGTGTCGAACGCAACCACCGACTTCACCCCGCGCGGGAACGAGGGCTCCATCTGCTTGAGGGCCGCCGTCACGCGCTCGGCCGTGGCCAGCGCGTTGGCGCCGGAGGTGAGCGAGACGGCAATGCCAGTGGCCGGCTTGCCGTTGTACTTGCTGGTGAAGCCGTACTCCTGCAGGCCAAGCTCCACACGCGCCACGTCGCCCAGGGTCAGCACCGAGCCGTCCGTATTGCTGCGGACCACGATGTTGCGAAACTGCTCGGGCGTCTGCAGGCGTTGCTGCGCGATCACCGTGGCATTGAGCTTCTGGCCCTTCACTGCCGGGTTGCCGCCGATCTGCCCCACGGCCACCTGCTGGTTCTGTGCACGCAGCGCCGCCACCACCTCGGCAGGCGTCAGCTTGTAGGTATCGAGCTTGTTCGGATCCAGCCAGATGCGCATGGCGTACTTGGAGCCGAACACCTCGATATTGCCCACGCCTTCCACGCGGCTGAGCGGATCGACCACGCTGGCGGTGACGAAGTCGGAGATGTCATCGCCATCCAGGCGTCCGTCCTCGGACACGAAGCCCACCACCATCAGGAAGCCCGAGCTCGACTTCACCACGTTGATGCCCTGCTGCTGCACGATCTGCGGCAGCAGCGGCGTGGCCAGCTGCAGCTTGTTCTGCACCTGCACCTGGGCGATGTCGGGGTTGGTGCCGTTCTGGAAGGTGAGCGTCACCTGCACCGAGCCACTGGAGTCGCTGGTGGCGGACATGTAGATCAGGCCATCCAGGCCCTTCATGTTCTGCTCGATGACCTGCGTCACCGAGTCTTCCGCCGCCTGTGCGGACGCACCGGGATAGTTGGCGTTGATGGTCACCTGCGGCGGCGCGATCACCGGGTATTGCGATACCGGCAGGCGCAGCAGCGACAACGCACCGGCCAGCATGACGATGATGGCGATGACCCACGCGAAGATGGGGCGATCGATGAAAAACCGGGCCATGAGTCGAGATCCTTATTTGGCCACCGACGCCTGCGCCGCCCCGGCCGCAGCAGCGGCAGAAGCGGGCGCACCCGCTTCGGTGGCGTGCACAGCCATGCCGGGCTGGATCATCTGCAGCCCTTCCACGATCACCTTGTCGCCGGCCGCCAGGCCGCTTTCGACCAGCCACTGGTCGCCGATGGTGCGGCTCACCTGTACGTCGCGCAGCGCGGCCTTGCCGTCCTTGTCCACCACCATGGCCGTCGCGCCGCCCTTGGGGTCGCGTGCGATGCCCGGCTGCGGCACCAGCAGCGCCTGCGGGTTGCTGCCCTTGTCCAGCACGGCGCGCACGTACATGCCCGGCAGCAGCACATGTTCGGGATTGGGCACGATCACGCGCAACGCAAAGCTGCCGGTGGTCGGGTCCACACTGACATCGGAAAACTGGAGCTTGCCTTGGTGCGCGTAGGGCGTGCCGTCTTCCAGCAGGATCTTCACCGGCGTGCCGTCGGTTTCCTTCAGGGCGCCGGTGGCGATCTGCTTGCGCAACGCCAGCAGCTCGCTGCTGGACTGGGTCACGTCCACGTACACCGGGTCGAGTTGCTGCACGCGCGCCATGGGATCGGCCTGGTTGGCCGTCACCAGTGCGCCCGGCGTCACGCTGGATTTGCCGATGCGACCGGTGATCGGCGACACGATGCGCGCAAAGGCCAGCGTCACGCCGGTGCTTTCCACCGACGCCTGCGCCGCGGCCACGTCGGCCTCGGCCTGTCGCCACGCGGCGGTGGCGTTCTCGTCGTCCTGCTTGCTCGCCGCATCGATGCGCGCCAGGTCGCTGGTGCGCCTGGCGTTGAGCTGTGCCGAATACAGCGCGGCCCTGGCCTTCGCGAGGGTGGCCTTGGCGTTGTTGTTGTCGGCGCGGTACTGGGCGTCCTCCAACTGATAGAGCGGCTGGCCGGCCTTCACCATCGCGCCCTCTTCGAACAGGCGCTGCTTGATGATGCCGTTCACCTGCGGCCGGACCTCCGCCATCAGGAAGGCGTTGGTGCGTCCCGGCAGCTCGCGGGTGACCGTGACTGGCCGCGGCTTGAGCGTGACCACGGTGACCTCGGCGGCGCCGCCGTGCGGCGCCTGGGTCTTGCCGCTGCAGGCCGCCAGCGCCATCGCGGCCGGAACCAGGACACTCGCCAACCATGGGCGCAAAAACCTGCGTACGAGAGACATAGCGGTAGCCTCAGTCCCGTGGGGAGGGGACGGTGCAAAAACGAGAGTGAATGATCA
Source organism: Dyella japonica A8 (assembly GCF_000725385.1). NCBI lineage: Bacteria > Pseudomonadati > Pseudomonadota > Gammaproteobacteria > Lysobacterales > Rhodanobacteraceae > Dyella > Dyella japonica. The sequence goes on from NZ_CP008884.1 coordinate 3,577,086, forward strand.
TTCTCATTTTCGAACTGGTGAGTAAAGTTAGTCAACCCTGACGGAGGTCATGCCTGGAACAGGCCCGACGCCTCGGTTTGCTTGCGGCTAACTGACTGTCCCATCGGCTAAATGGGCAACCACGCAAGCGGACCCGCGCGCGGATCGCTTCCCTGCAGCCTCATGTGTCCTTTGCCGGCACCTTGGCAGCCGGGTGCGCTCCGCGCCAATGCCGGAAGCCACACCCTTGCCGGTGCGAGAGTCGTAACAAAATGCGACCAGACCCGGTGATCCGGGCCTGGGGCAAGGTCAACGGGCGCCCTGCCCGTCCCGCGACGGAACGCCATCGCCTCGCCCGCCGACGGTTTCATCGCTCGGCGTACCCATCGCCTGGTACAGCGCCGCGGTATCGATCAGGCGCGCCGCGGTCGCCTGGATGGCCTGCACGCGCGCGTTCTGCCAGCGTTGCTCGCTGGCCACCGTGACCGGGTAGGACACAGAACCCAGCCGATAGCGCTGCTGCGCATCGTCGTTGGACTGCCGCGCCGAGGTCTCGCCGCCTTCCGCGGCCTTGAGCGCAAGCGCGTCCTGGTCGAGTGCGGTGAGCGTATCGGCAACGTTCTGGAACGCGCCCAGCACGGTCTGCTGGTACTGCGCGATCGCCGCCTCGTAGTTCGCGATGGCCGCCTTGCGCTGCGCACGCAACGCGCCGCCGTGGAAGATCGGCTGGGTAAGGCCGGCGGTGGCGCCCCAGATGGTCCCTGCCCCCGTGAAAAGCCTGGCGCGATCAAACGCCCCCGTGCCCAGCGACGCGCTCAGCGAAAGATGCGGAAACATGTTGCCGGTGGCCACGCCGACCTGCGCGGACGTCGCGCGCACGTTCGCCTCCGCCGCCAGCACATCCGGCCGCTGGCTCAGCAACTCGGACGGCACGACTACCGGCACGTCGGCCGGCAGGCTCAGGCTGGCCAGCGTCAGCACGGCCGGCGACTGATCCGGCGTGCGCCCCATCAGCACGGCAAGCGCGTGGCGTTCGCGCAGGGCCTGCGCGCGCAGGCCGGGCAAACCGGCATCGATGGATGCAGCGTTGCGCTGTGCCCCCAGCACGTCTTCATGCGCGGCGGCGCCGAGCCGGTAAGCCTTGTCGGCAAGGTCCACCTGCTCGCGCGCCAGCGTGGACAACCGCTCCGTGGCACTCACCTGCTCCGCCAGCGACGACGCACGCACGGCGCTGATCACGATATTGGCGGCAAGCGCACGCCTTGCCGCATCGAACTGGTACGACTGTGCGTCCACCTGCGCCGCGGCCTGCTTCACCTCGTTACGCGAGACGCCGAACAGGTCGAAGTCGTAACCCAGCTGCAACTGCCCCGCGAAGACGTTGTAGATGTTGGTCGGCCGGCCGATATTGGGCAGGCCCAGCGCGCGCTGGCGACTCACCTGGCCACCGGCATCCAGCGAAGGCCACAAGGCGTTGCCCACTTCGGCGCGATATTGCTGACGCACCGATTCCAGCGTGTGCCGCGTCGCCTCCAGCGACGGGCTGTTGCGCAGGCCTTCGTCGACCATCGCGTCCAGTTCTGCCGAGCCATAGGCATGCCACCACACGGGCACGGCCGGGACGCCAGCGGTGAAGCGCTGCGACACGCCGCCGGCTTCGGCACTGGCGACAGGCGCCGGTGCCACGGTGTAGCTGGCGGGTTCCGGCGCCTTGGGTGGCTTGGCCGGCGGCGCGAACGAACAACCGGCCAGCGCGGCGGCCACGGCAAGCGCCAGCAGGTGACGGGGGAAACGCTTCATGGGGCAATCTCCTTCGGCGCTTCGTCGGCACGCACGCGATACCACGCGGCGTACAGCGCCGGCAGATAGAACAAGGTAAGCACGGTGGCGACGGTGATGCCGCCCATCAATGCGGTGGCCATGGGGCCGAAGAAGTTGCTGCGCAACAGCGGAATCAGCGCGAGCACCGCCGCCGCGGCGGTGAGCGTGATGGGGCGGAACCGTCGCACCGTGGCGCCCACGATCGCCTCCCAGCGTGGATGACCCTCGCGGATGTCCTGCTCGATCTGGTCCACCAGGATCACCGAGTTGCGCATGATGATGCCGAACATGGCGATGGTGCCCAGCAGGGCGACGAAGCCGAACGGCTGGCGGAACATCAGCAGCGACACGATCACGCCGATCAGGCCCAGCGGCGCGGTGAGCACCACCATGAAGGTGCGGCCGATGCTTTGCAGCTGGATCATCAGCAAGGTGAGCACTGCGATCACCAGCAGCGGCATTTGCGCGTTGATGGAGCCCTGCGCCTTGGCGTTCTGCTCCACCGAGCCACCCACTTCGATGCGATAACCCACCGGCAGGTGGCTGCGCAGTTCACCCAGCTTCGCGTCGATGGCGTTGGTCACGTCCAGGCCCTGTGCGCCGTTGCGCGTGTCGGCCTGCACGGTAATCGACGGCTGGCGGTCACGTTCCCAGATCACGCCATATTCCAGCCCGTAGCGCACATGGCCAAGCTGCGCCAGCGGAATGGCCTGGCCGTTGGGCGTGGGCAGCGCGAGCTGTTCGATCTGGTCGGGATGCACGCGCTCGTTCTTCGGGGCACGCAGGTCCACCGCGATCAGCTTGTCGCGCTCGCGGTACTGCGTGACGGTGGTGCCCGACAGGGACAGCGCCAGGAAGTTGGCGACATCCTGCGAACTGATGCCCAGCTGCCGCGCCTTTGCCTGGTCGATCTCGAAGCGCACCGAGCGTTCGGCCGGCTCGTCCCAGTCGAACTGCACGTTGCGCGTGCGCGGGTCGGCGCGCACCACGCCAGCCACCTTTTCGGCAATGCCGCGCACCGTGGCGATGTCATCGCCGTTGATGCGGAACTGCACGGGAAAGCCTACCGGCGGTCCGTTCTCCAGCCGACTGACGCGGGTGCGCACGGCGCTGAAATCATGCGCCAGCACGCCGTCGAGATAGCCCGCCAGGGCTTCGCGCTGCTGCACGTCCCTGGCGGTCACCACGAACTGCGCGAAGTTGGGCTGGGCCAGCTGCTGGTCCAGCGGCAGGTAGAAGCGCGGCGCGCCGCTGCCCACGAAACTCACGTAGTTGGCGACTTCCTTGCGCTGCTTCAGCACGTTTTCCATGCGCTTGACCTGCACCAGCGTGGCATCGAACGAAGCGCCTTCGGGCAGGCGCAGGTCCACCAGCAGTTCGGGGCGGTCGGAGCTGGGGAAGAACTGCTTGGGCACCAGCCCGAAGCCCGCCATCGACACCACGAACAAAGCCACGGTCACCACCAGCACCAGCACGCGGTGCCTTAGGCAGGCATCCAGCATGCGGCGAAAGCGCTGGTAGAACGCCGTGCCGTAGATGTCGATGTCACCGCCGTGCGCCGGGACGGCCAGCGCCTTCGCGCGGCGCGCATCGCGCCAGCGCGCCGGCAGGAAACGCGCCCACCATTCGTCGCCGGGCTTCGCCCGTGCATGGTGCTCGGGCAGCATGTGATAGCCCAGCAGCGGAATCACGATCACCGCCGCCAGCCAGGACACCAGCAAGGCGATGGCGGATACCTCGAAGATCGAGCGCGTGTACTCGCCCGTGCCGGACTTGGCCAGCGCAATGGGCAGGAAGCCCGACACCGTCACCAGCGTGCCGGTGAGCATGGGAAATGCCGTGCTGGTATAGGCGAACGCGGCCGCGCGCAGGCGGCTCCAGCCCTGCTCCAGCTTCACGGACATCATCTCCACCGCGATGATCGCGTCGTCCACCAGCAGGCCCAGCGCCAGCACCAGCGTGCCGAGCGACACCTTGTGCAGGCCAATGCCGAACAATTCCATGCACAGCGCCGTGGCGGCGAGCACGAACGGAATGGAGATCACCACCACCATGCCGGTGCGAAAGCCCAGGCTGAGCAGGCTGACCAGCAACACGATGGCCACCGCTTCGGCGACGGACTCAAGGAAGTCGTCCACTGAATGCGACACCGCGTGCGGCATGCTGGTGACTTCGTTGAGCTTGAGGCCGGCAGGCAGGCGCTTCTGCAGGTCCACCGTGGCCTTGTCCAGCGCCTGGCCCAGATGGATCACATCGCCGCCCGGCTGCATGGTGATGCCGATGCCCAGCACCTGCTGCGACATGAAGCGCATCTGCTGGCTCGGCGGATCATCGTAGCCACGCCGCACGGTGGCCATGTCGCCCAGGCGGAAGCTGCGGCCGTTGATGCGCAGCAAGGTGTTTTCCAGCGCGGCGACGTCGTTGAACTGCCCACTGGGTCGCACGTATACGCGGTCATCGGCGGTGGTGATGATGCCGGCCGAGGCCACCGCGTTCTGTTCGTTGATGGCCTGTGCGATCTGCTGCGGCGTGATACCCAGTTGGGACAGTTTCGCGTTGGCTATCTCGATGGTGATGCGCTGGTTCTGGTCGCCCAGGAAATCCACCTTGCCCACGCCCGGCACACGCAGCAGCTCCGCACGCAACTGGTCCGCGTAGTCATGCAGCTGCGCGGGCGAAAAACCATCGCCCTCCAGCGCATAGATGTTGGTATAGACGTCGCCGAACTCGTCGTTAAAGAACGGCCCCTGCACGCCCGGCGGCAATTGCGCGGCGATATCGCCCACTTTCTTGCGCACCTGGTACCAGGTATCGGGCACGCTGGACGCCGGCGCGGAATCCTTGATGTTGAAGAAGATCAGCGACTCGCCGGGGCGCGAGTAGCTGCGCAGGAAATCGATGGATGGCGTCTCCTGCAGCTTGCGCGAGATGCGGTCGGTGACCTGCTCCTGCACCTGCTTCGCGTCGGCGCCCGGCCAGTAGGTCTGCACCACCATCACCTTGAAGGTGAACGGTGGATCCTCCGACTGAGACAGCCGGCTGTACGAAAGCATGCCGAACAGCGCGACCATCACCATGATGAAGAACACCAGCGACTGGTGTCGCAGCGCCCAGGCCGAGAGATTGAAGCGGCCTTCCTCGTGGGGAGACTGCGCGCTCACAGCGGGCGATCCTCGGGATGCGGCGGCTCCATCGGTGCCACCTTCTCGCCGGCACTGACCGTGTGCACGCCCTGCATCACCACGCGCTCACCCGGCTTGATGCCGGAGCCAAGCAAGACGTCGCGCTCGCCGTATCGCAACACGGTGACGGGGCGAAGCTCCAGCGTCATGTCCGCCGGGCGAACCACCCATACCGCCGGCTGCTCGCCCTGATGGAACAAGGCGGTGGCCGGCAGCCGCACCGACGCGTCTGCGCTGGACGAGGCCTGCAGCGCCACGTCGGCGATCATGCCCAGGCGGACCTGCGCGCTGGGCGCGTCCAGAGCGAGCTTGACGCGATAGGTGCGACTGGCCGGATCGGCCGCCGGCGCCACATCCCGCACATGCGCAACCAGCGGTTTGCCGGCCACCGAAGGCAGGCTGACGCTGGCGGCCTGCCCCGGCCCGATCTCGCCGATGCGCGACTCGGGCACGTCGACGAACACATCGCGCTCGCCCGACCAGGCAAAGCCGAACACGGCCTGCCCCGCGGCCAGCACCTGCCCCACCTCCGCCTGCTCGCTCGTGATGGCGCCGTCGCGATCGGCCACGAGGGCGTTGTAGCGGTGCTGGTTCTGCGCCAGCTCGTATTGCTGCCGTGCCTGTACCTGCGATGCCAGCGCGGACGCATAGGCATCGCGCGTCTGCTCCAGTTGGAGCTGGCTGATCAGGTTGGCCTTGGCCTGCGCTTCGTCGCGATCGCGCTGCTGGGTGGCGAAAACCAGCCGATGCTCGGCCGCTTCCAGCGCGGCACGGGCGGCGGCTTCGTTCTTCGCGGCGTCGGCATCATCAAGACGCGCCAGCACCTGCCCCTTTTTCACGCTGTCGCCCAGGCGCGCGTCGCGCGACGCCAGTTGCCCGGGCACGCGGAAGGACAAGGGCATTTCGTAGCGCGCGTGGATCTCGCCGGGAAAGCGCAGGACGCTGACGCCGTCCGCCGCCGGGGCCGGCAAGGCGATGACGGGGCGGGCTGCCTCGGGGTCTTGGGCCTGGTGACCGCAACCGGCCAGCAGCGCGAGTGCCGCCGCCATGCCCAGCCACGCCACGGGCCTGCGCGCGGAACCTCGCGCCGGGGAGTCTGGATGAATCACGAGCCGTTCCTGATGGGGATGGGGGCGAATGCAGCGTCCCGGCCAGCGGGCGCTGCATACGATTACGAACTCTAATACACAGTTGTATCTGAATACAAATATAGATCCAGATGATGACTTGTGGCCTACGTGGTACGATGCCGCATGGCCCGTAAACGACTGACCCGCGAAGAAAGCCGCGACCAGACCCACCAGCGTCTGCTGGAGGCGGCGGCATCCGTCATCGCCAAGAAAGGCTTTGCCGCCGCCAGCGTGGAAGACATCACGGCGCAGGCCGGCTACACGCGCGGCGCGTTCTATTCGAACTTCAAGAGCAAGGCCGAGCTGTTCATCGAGCTGCTGAGCCAGGACCACCAGTGCGTGCGCGAGGATCTGCACGAGATCCTCGAGGCGCCGATTTCCCTGGAAGCCGTCGAGCAACGGATCACGCAGTACTACCTGCGCGTGTACCGCGACGAGAAAAACTTCATCCTGTGGGCCGAGGCGCGCCTGCTGGCCTTGCGTGACGCGAAATTCCGCGCCCGGCTCAACGCCTACTGCGTCGAAAAGCGCGACGACATCGCCGAGGTCATCGAGCGTTTCTATCAGATGCGCGGCACCAAGCCGCCCGCCCCGCCCAAGGATCTCGCCTTCGGTACCATGGCGCTGGTCGACGGCATGCGTTTCTTCAACGAAACCATTCCGAAGGAATTGCCCGACGAGGCGGCGCAGAACACTCTGGGCGTGATCTTCAACTCAACCTTCTTCAAGTAAGCATCCGCCCGGAAACGACGGCGAATGGCCCAGCTGGCAACGCCCCATGACTGACCCGACCCACGCGCCAGGCGAGCACCACGCCACCGTCAGGCTGGGCCTGAAGGAGAACTGGCGCCAGTTCGCATGGCTGGTGCTGATCAACGCCTTTGTCGGCGGCATGGTGGGCATCGAGCGCACCGTGGTGCCGCTGATCGGCGCGGAGACGTTCCACATTGCGTCGACCACGCTGATCACCTCGTTCATCGTCAGCTTCGGCGTGGTCAAGGCGCTCGCCAATCTCGTTTCCGGCCACCTCGCGGATACCTGGGGGCGCAAGCGCGTGCTGGTGATCGGCTGGCTGCTGGGCTTGCCCGTGCCCTTCATCATCATCACGGCCCCGAGTTGGGAGTGGATCGTCGCGGCCAACGTGCTACTCGGCCTGAGCCAGGGTTTCGCCTGGTCGATGACGGTGATCATGAAGGTCGACCTGGTAGGCCCGAAGAGTCGCGGGCTCGCAGTGGGGCTCAACGAATTCGCCGGCTATGTCGCCGTGGGTGCCACGGCCTTCCTGACGGGCTATCTGGCCAGCCGCCATGGCCTGCGACCGGTGCCGATCTACCTGGGCATCGGCTACGCCGTGCTGGGTACCCTGTTGTCCATGCTTGCCGTACGCGACACGCGCGAACACGTCCGCACCGAGACACGGGACGCGAACGACTCCGCGGCGTCGCTCAGCTTCCGTGAAGTCTTTGCGCTCACCACGTACCGCAACCGCGATCTGTTCGCCGCGTCGCAGGCAGGGCTGGTGAACAACCTCAACGACGGCATGAGCTGGGGCATCTTCCCCTTGTTCTTCACCTCGCTCGGCATGGGCGTGGAGCGCATCGGCATCCTCAAGGCGGTGTACCCGGTGGTATGGGGCGTGGGCCAGGTGGTGACCGGCCCGCTGAGCGATCGCTGGGGGCGCAAGGGACTCATCGTCGCTGGCATGTGGGTGCAGGCGGCCGGCCTTTTCCTCACCGCCGCCACCGGCCATTTCGCGTGGTGGCTGGTGGCCAGTGTGCTGCTCGGCGTGGGCACGGCCATGGTGTATCCCAGCCTGATCGCGGCGGTGTCCGACGCATCGGCGCCGGCATGGCGCGCCCGCTCGCTCAGCGTGTATCGCTTCTGGCGCGACCTGGGGTACGCCATTGGCGCGTTGTCGGCCGGATTGATCGCGGACCGCTTCGGCTTTGCCACGGCCATCCAGTCCATCGGCGCCCTCACCTTCGTCTCCGGTGCCGTGGTGGCCGTTGTGATGAGGGGCCGGCGGCCTGGGTCGGCGCCTCCAGCCGTGGCGTCATTGCCCGGGCCGTAGTCACCGTTTCATCATGCGGCATCCGCTGCGCCAACCAACGGGCGGACGTCACCACCCTCACGTGCAGGTGTTCCGGGATGACCTCCATCTACCTCGATTACAACGCCAGCACGCCGATTGATCCGGTGGTGCAGGCCGTCATGCAACCGTATCTCCACGACGCCTTCGGCAACCCCTCGAGCGGGCACTGGGCCAGCCGGCCGGCGAAGGATGCACTGGAGCATGCGCGCCGCCAGGTGGCCTCGCTGCTCGGTGCGCAGCCCGACGAGATCGTGTTCACCAGCGGCGGTAGCGAGGCGAACAATCTTGCCCTCAAGGGCAGTTTTTTCGCACTGCGCGACTGCGGCGACCACATCATCACGCAGGTGACGGAACATCCATCCGTACTGAAGCCGCTGGCGTTCCTGCAGAAACTGGGGGCTTCGGTGACCATGCTGCCGGTGGACGCGATGGGCCGGGTCGATCCCGATGCGGTGCGCCGCGCCATCACGCCGCGCACCGTGCTCATCAGCATCATGCATGCGAACAACGAGACGGGGACGCTGCAACCCATCGAAGCCCTTGGCGCGATCGCACGCGAGCACGGCGTGCGCTTCCACACCGATGCCGCGCAGTCGGCAGGCAAGGTAGCGACGCAGGTCGACCCGCTCGGCGTCGATCTCCTCAGCCTGGCAGGCCACAAGCTGTACGCACCCAAGGGCATTGGCGCGCTGTACGTCCGGCGCGGCACGCTGTTGGAACCGTTGATCCATGGTGCCGGACACGAACAGGGCCGGCGCGCGGGCACCGAGAGCGCGCTGCTTGCCGCGGCCCTGGGCGAGGCCTGCGCCCTGGCCGGCGACCTCGCGCCGGTGACGCGCATCCGCGCGCTGCGCGATCACTTCTGGCATGCATTGCAGGATGTGTACGGCGAGCGCGTGGTGCTCCACGGCCATCCCACGGACCGCCTGCCCAATACGCTCAACGTCGGTTTCGTGGACCGTATCGGGGCCGAGGTACTAGCCGGGCTCGAAGGCGTCGCCGCTTCCACCGGTTCGGCCTGCCATGCGGGCGTGGTCGAGTTGTCGCCGGTGCTCGCGGCCATGGGCGTGAGTGAACGCACCGGCATGGGCGCTGTCCGCTTCAGCCTCGGGCGAGGCACGACACGGGCGGACATCGATGCCGTGGTGGACCAGCTGCGCACCAGCGAAACCACGCGCCGCCGCGACGGCTGAAACACGCCGGGCCAAGGGCCCCGTCCAGGATCGCCATGACAGGGCACGCACCCTTCAGGGTGGCGACTTGATGACTACCGGCACCTTGTATCCCGCCGCGCCTGTCATGGAGTCTATGCGGGTGCAATGAAGGAGCGTTGTCATGACACCTGCATGGAGTTTGATCGCTGCCGCCGGAATCGCCATTGCGCCTGTGCATGCGCAGGTGGTTCCCACCGTTTTCGAGGCCGGGCATTTCTTCGTCACGCCGGAAACCGCATCGGGGGAACGACTCAAGTTGCTGGTGGATACAGGCGGCGGTGGTGTCGACGGCATGTACCTGCTCAACACGCAGGCGGCGTCCCGGCTGAAACTGGCGGCCGGCCATTGCACGCTGCAGGGCAAGGACATCACCACCGCGCCTGCTCCCGTCTACAAGCCGGGCCTTGGCATTCCTGCACCCACCAACGCCACCTGCACCGGCGTCATGACCTATGAAGACAAGCACCCCATCAGCGCCATGGACGGGATGCTCGGGTCCAACTATCTCAACGGCCGCATCTGGACCTTCGACTACCCCGCGAAGCAATTGATACTCCAGGGCAAGCACTGGACGCCGGTCGTGGACGATCACGCCTACACACTGGGTTTCCAGAAGGATGCCGAAGGCAAGCGGGCCCGCGCGTTTCCACGCGTGGTAATCCGCGTGGATGGCCAGCCGCTCGACATGCTGCTGGACACCGGCGCGACCGCCTTTCCCTCCGAATCGGGAAAGCAGGCCACCGGCACCCCCACCGTCAACGGCTTTGGCGTGACCAGCTACATCACCCACAGCCAGCTGGAACGCTGGCATGCCGCACATCCCGGGTGGCGAGCGGTGGAAAACGGCGACGAGCTGTTCGCTGGCCAACCGACCCGCATGATCGAAGTGCCCTCGCTGGACATCGCGGGCTGGTCGGTCGGCCCGGTGTGGTTCACCGAGCGCAACGACGACGACTTCCACAACTTGATGGACCCGCTCATGGACAAGCCGCCCGAAGGCGCTGTGGGCGGCAATGTACTCGGCCGTTTCAGGCTCACCATCGACTATCCCCAGGGTGTCGCTTATTTCGGATGCACGCAGGGCTGCCAGACGGCCATTCCTTCATCCAGGCATTGACCCCAAGCCGCGTTCGCCCACGAAACACGACGGGCCAGCGCGCGCGGCCCATGCCATGTATTCATGATATGAATACATGGCATTGTGGTATTTCATTGGCAAATAGCAGGATCCGGCGCTACGGTAACCGGCATCGCCAACACCTTGCCACGCCTCGCGGGTATTCCCGCAGCGCCTCATCCTTCGCGTGGCTCGCTCTCCCCGGGTCATGACATGTTTGATCGCCTGTTCGACAACGCCGTGGATATGCACGGCCAACGCGTTTCGCTTGCCGTCCGCGACGGGCGCTTCGCCGCCATCGCGCCCAGCTGCGATAGCTCGCTTGCGCGTGAGCGGATCGACCTCGAAGGCCGGCTCGTCCTGCCCGGCCTGGTCGACGGCCATATCCATCTCGACAAAAGCTTTGTCGGTGACCAGTGGCACCCGCACGTCCCGGTGACGTCGCTGCGTGCACGACTGGCCATCGAGAAGATACAGCTCGCTTCGGCACGGCCCGTGCGGGAGCGCGCGGAGGCGCTTATTGCACAGGCGGCCTCGTTCGGCACGACAGCGATGCGCTGCCATGTCGACGTCGATGCCACCACGGGCCTCTCCCACCTGCACGCCGTGCTGGAAGCGCGCGAGCGCTGGCAGGGTATCGTGGATATCGAACTGGTCGCCTTCCCGCAGGCCGGCATCATCAGCTGCCCGGGTACCGCGGACGTGCTGGACGCGGCGATGTCGGCGGGCGCGCAGGTCATCGGCGGCATCGACCCGACCACGCTCGATGGCGACGCCAAGGCGCACCTTGACGTGGTATTCGGCATCGCGGAACGCCACGGCGTGAAGGTCGATATCCACCTGCACGAACCGGGCGAACAAGGCATCCGGCAACTGCTCGCCATCGCCGGGCGCACGCAGGCCCTTGGCATGCACGGCAGCGTCGCGGTGAGTCACGCCTACGCACTGGGCGAAGTCCCGCTCGACATGGTGGACCGCACGGCCGCCGCACTGGCCGATGCGGGCGTGGCCATCATGACCAATGCGCCGGGCGACCGGCCGTTTCCTCCGGTGATGCGCCTTCGCGATGCCGGTGTCCACGTGTTCGCCGGCAACGACAACATTCGCGATGCGTGGTGGCCCTACGGCAATGGCGACCTGCTGCAGCGGGCCATGCTGATCGGTTACCGCTCCGGCTTCCATACCGATGATGCCTTGCACGTGGCGCTCGACATGGTCACGCATGCCGGTGCCCGCGTGATGGGCCTGCAGGACTACGGCCTTGCCGTGGGCCACGAGGCGACGTTCGTGATCGTGGATGCCCCCAACAGCGCGGCGGCCGTGGCCGGTGTACCCGCTGACCGTACTGTCGTCAGGCGCGGCGTGTGGGCTAACCGCGATACCGCTCCAGCATCCGGCCCAGTTCCGTTGCGAGTGCCTTGACCACAGGATCGGCCGTTGGCCGGTGCAGCAGGGCGATGTCCATCGTTTCGATGGGTGGCAGGCCCTGTCTGCGCGTCAGCACCACGTGTTCGGCCGTCACGGCACGCGCCGGAATCAGGCTGACACCCAGACCACCGGCCACGGCGGACTGTACGCCGAACAGGCTGGAACTGGTGAAGCTGATGCGCCACGTCCTGCCCTGCCCCTCTACCGCCTTGACCATTTCCTCGCGATACAGGCCGCGCGGCGGAAAGGCCACCAGCGGCAGCGGCTCCTGACCGACGGCAGGGTTCTTCACGCTGTCGATCCACACGAGCTTTTCGCGCCAGCGCGCTACCGCTTCGCGGCTGTTGCGGCGCTGCTTGACGATGACCAGGTCCAGTTCGCCGTGATCGTAGCCATGAGCGAGATCCCGGCTCAGCCCGGTGGTCACTTCCAGCTTCACATGGGGATGCCTGCGATTGAACGAGGCGAGCAAGGCCGGCGTGCGGCCGACGACGAAGTCCTCCGGCACGCCCAGCCGTACCGTCACCGCCGCGGCGGTGCCCGCCAGCGCGTCCAGCATCTCGTCGTTGAGCGCCAGCATGCGCCGCGCGTAGGCAAGCAGTTTCTCGCCCTGGTCGGTAGGGCGCACGTCGCGGTTGCCGCGCACCAGCAGCGGGTGGCCAGCCATGTCCTCCAGCCGGCGGATCTTCTGGCTCACCGTCGACTGGGTGGAATGGAGGCGCGCGGAGGCCGTGGTGAAGCTGCCGCAGTCAGCCACCGTGACGATGGCGCGCAGCAGGTCCAGGTCGAACAGCGCCCTATTTGGTTTTGCACTGGTAGTCATTCAAATATTTGGCTTCTAAATGACAGGACCGACTTCTAACATCGATCGACGCACCGGGCAACGCCCGCTTTCCCGCCACGAGGAACACCACGCGTGAAGAAGCTTCTTTCCGTCGCCATCGCTTCGGCGATGGCCCTGGCCGCCCCGGCCTTCGCCGCCCCGTCGGCGGGCGACGTGATCATCCGCCATGCCAACGTCGTCGACGTCGAGCACGCCAGGACCATCGAAGACCAGGCCGTAGTGCTGCGCGGCAATGACATTGTTGCCGTAGGCAACGACAGCGACATCGCCAAGGCATGGAAGGCCAGCCTTACCGTCGACGGCGGCCACCGCTACCTGATTCCCGGCCTGTGGGACATGCACGTGCATTTCGGCGGCGGCCCGGACCTGATCGACGAGAACAAGGCCTTGCTGCCGCTGTACGTCGCGCATGGCATCACCACCATCCGCGACTGCTCCGGCGACCTGCCCGAGCAGGTGCTGGCCTGGCGCGGGGAGATTGCCGACGGCACGCTGTTCGGTCCGCAGCTCTTCAGCTCCGGTGCGAAGATCGAAGGCATCCACCCGGTCTGGAAAGGCACCATCGAAGTCGGCAGCAAGGCGGACGTCGACGCCGCGTTCGTGAAGCTGAAGAAGGACAAGGTCGACTTCGTCAAGATCACCGACAGCACGCTGGATCCGCAGCTATTCCTCTACGCCGTGTCCGAAGCGCACAGCTTCGGCATGCGCTCGTCTGGCCACATCCCGATGGCGTTGACGGTGGAACAGGCCGTGGATGCCGGCATCAGCTCGATCGAACACATCGACTATGCCTACAAGGCGGGCGTAAAGGACGAAGCGGCCATCGCCGCGGACTTCGCCGCCGGGCGCATCACGCGTGCCGAAGCCAACAAGCGCCTGGATGCCGGCTTCGACAAGGCGACGGCGATGAAGGCGTACCAGTTGTTCCGCGGCAAGGGCGTCTTCGTGACGCCCACGCTCAACGGTGGTCGCGTGCTGGACTTCCTGGATACGGACAACCACGCGAACGATCCCTACCTCGCCTACATCGGCCCCAAGCTGCGCAAGACCTACGACTGGCGCATCGAGCGTGCCGCCAAGGCGACGCCGGAGCAGATTGCGGCCCGTCACGAGCACTACGGGAAGCTGGCCGCCGTGCTGCCGATGCTGCAGCAGGCGGGCGTCACCATCATGGCGGGCACGGACGCGGGTTTCCTCAATTCCTTCGACTATCCGGGCATCGGCCTGCACGAAGAACTGAGCCTGTTCGTGAAGAGCGGCCTGACGCCGGCACAGGCGCTGTCGTCCGCGACGCGTGCCGGCCCGGCATGGTTCGGCAAGCTGGACCGCTACGGCGCCGTGGCCACCGGCCATGCGGCCGACCTGGTGCTGCTGAAGCACGATCCCCTCAAGGACATCGACGCCACGCGGGATATCGACACGGTGATCATGCGGGGCCACGTGTATGACCGCCACGCGCTGGACGGCATGCTCGAGCAGACCCGCGCCAAGGTGGCCGCATGGAACCAGCACGCCGCGCAATAACCGCGTGAGGTGACCTGTCACCCCGGCAGGCGCACACGGCGGGTGAAAAAAGGCCGGCACCATGCCGGCCTTTTTTCTTCACGCGGCACTGCACGAGGCCGGACCGACAATAAGCCGCCAGACGCCGGGCCAGGATATCCCGGCGGCCTCCGGTGAGCGGCAGAGGTAACCCGCGGCCGCCATCCGACGAAGTCAGGACATCCCCCCTGTCGTTCCAGGAGCGCCGCATGACCGATCCGTCCCGACCGCCGCCGTCACGCCAGCCCTGGAGGTGGGCGGTGATCGGCCTCGCCGTCACGGCGCTCGCCGCCGCCTTTGCCTATGTCGCCGGCTGGATCACGCCGCAACGCGTGACCTCGCATCGCATCGTGGATGCCTTGCAGGCGGGGGGCATCCATCCCGGCTTTCGACGCAACCATGCGAAGGGCGTGTGCGTGGCCGGCTACTTCGAAAGCAACGGCGCGGCAGCGGCCTATTCCAAAGCGAGCGTGTTCGCGTCGGGGCGCACGCCGTTTGTTGGCCGCTTCGCCCTGCCCGGCGGCAATCCTTATGCGCCTGACAGCAGCGTTCCCATCCGCAGCTTCGCCCTGCGCTTTTCCCTGCCAAACGGTGAGCAGTGGCGCACCGGCATGAACAGCATGCCGGTGTTCCCGGTGGCGACGCCGCAGGCGTTCTACGAGCAACTGGTGGCGACGCGCCCTGATCCGGCGACCGGCAAGCCCGATCCGAAACGCGCGGGGGCGTTCTTCGCCGCCCATCCGGAAACCGGCGCGTTCCTCGCCTGGGTGAAGACGGCCAAACCGTCGGCCAGCTACGTCACCGAAACCTATGAAGCGCTCAACGCGTTCTACTTCGTCGACGCCATGGGCAAGCGCCATCCCGTGCGCTGGAAGGTCACGCCGGAAGCCAGCGACGATGCGGGCACCGGCCCGCAGGCCGGCGACCCGGATTACCTCGCGCACGACCTGCAACAGCGGCTGGCGCAGGGGCCGCAACGCTGGCATCTGCGCGTGACGCTGGGCGCGCCCGGCGACCCGACCAACGATGCGACGAAGGTGTGGCCGGCGGACCGTCACGTCATCGACGCCGGCACGCTGGTGATCGAAAGCGAACAGCCGCAGGACAGCGGCCCGTGCCGCGACGTGAACTACGACCCCACCATCCTGCCCTCGGGCATCGAGATCTCCGACGACCCGCTGCTGCCGGCGCGATCTTCCGCCTATGCGGATTCGTATCTGCGCCGCACCAGCGAGGAAGCGCATGTGCCCGGCGCCGCGCACGCCACGTCGCCTTCGGAGCATCCGTGATGAACACCACCAACGCGTTCCACCCGCTCGCGCGGGCGCTGCACTGGATCATGGCCGTGCTCGTGCTGGCCATGCTGTTCATCGGCGTGGGCATGGTGTCGACCGTGTCCGGCAAACACACCTGGCTGCTGGCCATCCACAAGCCGCTGGGCGCGGCCATCTTCGTGCTGGCGCTGATCCGCCTCGCCGTGCGCCTGCGCTTTCCGCCACCGCCCTTGCCCGCCGACATGCCGCTGCTGATGCAATTCGTTGCACATGCCTCGCACTGGGTGCTTTATGCCTTGATGCTCACCCTGCCGCTGGTGGGCTGGGCGATGTTGTCGGCGGGCGGCTATCCGATCTCGCTCGGCGGCTCGCTGCACCTGCCGCCGCTGCTTGCGGCCAACGGCGAAACCTTTGCCTGGTTGCGCGAAGCGCATCGGTACCTGGCGTACCTGCTGTTTCTCACCGTGCTGGGACACATGGGTGCCGCGCTGTACCACGGCCTGATCCGGCGCGACGACGTACTGCCCAGCATGACGTTTCCGCGCCATTCCCGCCCGGAGCCGCCACGCATCGTCGAGCCGGCGCCCATGCCGGCCGAGGCCGAGCCAACGGCAATCGAACCGCCGTCGCAGGAATAACGCTCGCACACACCGTGCCGGCTGATCGCCGGTGTCGCAGGTACCCATCACTTGCGATGCCGGCTGTCAATAGTATGATTCATGTCATACAAGCAGCACGGAACGACCATGCGCTACGACGCCGAACACAAACAGAAAACCCGGGCCAAGGTGCTGGACGTGGCCGCCAAGGCCATCCGCCAGGAGGGGCCTGAGCGCATCGGCGTGGCCAGCGTCATGGCCGAGGCCGGCCTCACCCACGGCGGCTTCTATGCCCACTTCAAGTCGAAGGATGAGCTGGTGGCCGCGGCCATCGAGCGGATGTTCGAGGAATCGGCCGCGCGCCTGAGGCACGAACTGGACGGCCGCGATCCCGCCCACGGCCTGGCGGCCTACATCGACTTCTATCTGTCCAGGAAGCATCGCGACGCGCGCGGCGCCGGCTGCCCCATGGCCGCACTGGCGTCGGATCTGCCCCGGCTGCCCGAGGAAACACGCGCGCTGTTCGCCAGCGGTGCGCGCCGCCTCGCCGATGCGCTGGCGGAAACCTTCACCGCGATGGGACGCGCCGAACCGCAGGCACTCGCCCGCTCGACGGTGTCCGAACTGGTGGGCGCGCTATCGCTTGCCCGCGTGGAAACCGATGCGAAGCGCTCGGACGCCATCCTCGCCGACTCGCGCCAGTTGCTGAAGCAGCGCCTGGGACTGGAACAGGCCCCATGAGCATGATCACCGAGATCGGCCATGGGCTGGACGGGCTGGACCAGCTGCGCGCCTTCATCGCCTCCGGCAAGCGCCCCGGCATCGGCGACTCGCTGGACTTCGACCTGGTCGAGGTCGGCGACGGCTTCGCCGTGTTCGAAGGCATGCCAGGCCCACATGCCTACAACCCCATGGGCGTGGTGCACGGCGGCTACTTCGCCACCCTGCTCGACTCCGCCTGCGGCTGCGCCGTGCATTCGCGGCTCACTGCGCAGCAGGCGTATACATCACTGGAACTGAAAGTCGCCTTCCACAAGGCGATGACGCGCGACAGCGGCCGCATCCGCGCGGAAGGGCGCCTGCGCTCCATCGGCCGCCGCGTGGCGTTCGCCGAAGCGAGCCTGCTCGATGCGGAAGGCAGGCTCTACGGCTCCGCGACATCCACCCTGCTGGTGTTCGACCGCTAGCGCGCGCGGGCCCGCATGGCCCGCGTGCGCGCCGCTCGCGTCGCGCCTGCTATACGCGAAACAGCGCCTGTCCGCCCCGCCTTCTTCGCGGATGCCTTGTGCTTGGTCTGACGTACCCGATTCGCGGGCACGTCGTTACCGGCCGGCTTTTCGTCGTGCACGTCCTTGCGGATGCGCGCCAAGGCTCGTTCAGTTGGCATCTCGCGGCTCCGCCCATGGGAAGCGGCCATGCTGCCGCGGCCACCGTGAAAGACGGAGCAAATAAACCTCAAAATCCCGGGCGAGTGTTGGTGTGCGTAGCAGAAGGCATTGCGACGGCGTTCGACCATGCTGCGATGCGCGCCTGTCAGAACCTATTCCGAATCCTGCTCAAGCGCCCACTTCCCTCACCGCCATCCCCACTCCCCTCACCGTCATCCCCGCTTCCCTCACCGTCATCCCCGCGAAAGCGGGGATCCAGTGCCTTTAAGCGAGTGCCGCAAAGTGCCAAAGTCGCTGGATCCCCGCTTTCGCGGGGATGACGGTGAGGGATGAACGTTCGTCATGGCGAAATAAAGCGCCGGTCGCAAACAGGCGCTCACGCCAGCGCGAGGCCCTCACGCCAGCGCGCTGTCCTCGGCCGTATCCTCCGCCGCCACGAAGCCCCCCGTCTGTCGCTGCCACAGGCGCGCATACAAACCGCCGCGCGCAATCAACTCGGCATGCGTACCGGTTTCCACGATCTGACCCTTGTCCATCACCACCAGGCGATCCATGCGTGCAATGGTGGAGAGACGGTGCGCGATGGCGATCACTGTCTTGCCGCGCATCAGCACTTCCAGGCTGTCCTGGATGGCCGCCTCGGCATCCGAATCCAGCGCGGAGGTGGCCTCGTCGAGGACGAGGATGGGCGCGTCCTTCAGCAACACGCGCGCAATCGCGATGCGCTGACGCTGGCCACCACTGAGCTTGACGCCACGCTCGCCGACATGGGCGTCGTAGCCGGCGCGGCCTTCGCCGTCGACCAACTGCGGAATGAATTCCTCCGCGCGCGCCTTGCGCACCGCGTCGACCACCTGCGCCTCGCTGGCGTCCGGACGTCCATACAACAGGTTGTCGCGGATGGAGCGGTGCAGCAGCGAGGTGTCCTGCGTGACCACGCCAATCTGCGCACGCAGGCTTTCCTGCGCCACCTGCGCGATGTCCTGTCCATCGATGAGGATGCGCCCGCCCTCCAGGTCGTACAGCCTGAGCAGCACGTTCACCAGCGTGGACTTGCCCGCGCCCGAGGGGCCGACCACGCCGATCTTCTCTCCGCCGCGCACGGTCAGGTTGAGCCCGGAGATCACCCCGCCCTTCTTGCCGTAGTGGAAGTGGATGTCCTCGAAGCGCACGCCGCCCTCGGTGACCTCCAGCGGCATCGCGCCGTCGCGGTCCTGCACGGTGCGTGGCTTTGAAATCGTCTCGATGCCGTCCTGCACGGTGCCCATGTTCTCGAAGATGCCGTTGATCACCCACATGATCCAGCCGGACATGTTGTTGATGCGGATGACCAGGCCCGTGCTTAGCGCGATGGCGCCCACCGTCACCTTGCCCTGGCTCCACAGCCACAACGCCAGCGCCGAGGTGCCGACGATAAGGAAGCCGTTGAGCGTGGTGATGGTGGCGTCCATCGCCGTGGTCAGCCGCGTCATGGCGCGCATGCGCTTGATCTGCTCGCCCATCGCATCGGCAACGTATTGCTCCTCGCGTTGGGTGTGCGCAAACAGCTTGAGCGTGAGGATGTTGCTGTAGCCGTCCACGATGCGCCCCATCAGGCGCGAGCGCGCCTCGGACTGCCGCCAGGAGCGCTCCTTGGTGCGCGGCACGAAGTAGCGCAGCGTGGCCACGTACGCCACCAGCCACACGATCAAGGGCACGGCCAGCCAGTAGTCCGCCTTGGCGAACATGACGATGGCGCTGCCGGTGTAGATCGCCACGTACCAGATGGCGTCGACGATCTGCACCGCCGATTCGCGCAGCGCGCCGGAGGTCTGCATGATGCGGTTGGCGATGCGGCCCGCGTAATCATTCTGGAAAAAGCCCAGGCTCTGGCGGATCACGTAGCGATGGTTCTGCCAGCGGATGCGGTTGGTCAGGTTGGGCACGATGGCCTGGTTCACCAGCAGGTCGTGCAGGCCGATCAGCACCGGGCGCGCGATCAACGCCACGAAGCCCATCCACAGCAGTTGGTTGCCGTGCAGGCGGAAGAAATCCCTGACCGGGGCGCCTTTGGCCATGTCCACGATGCTGCCGATGAAGCCGAACAGCGACACTTCCACCAGCGCCACGCCGAAGCCCACCACCAACGCGGCGGCGAACACCGGCCAGACCTGGCGCAGATAGAACACGTAGAACCGCCACACCGACTGCGGCGGCATGCCGTCGACGGGCTCCTTGAACGCGTCGATCAGCGATTCGAACCAGCGGAACAGCATGGGGTCGTCCTTGGGGTGGTGCCTGGGGATACATCGTGGGTGAAGGCATGGTGGGGGTGTTTCAAGGTTTGTTCTGTCATGGCGAAGGAGTGCTTCGCCATGACCCGGTACCGAGGCGCTGGATTCCGGCCTGCGCCGGAATGACGGTCATGAGGGTAATCCGAGGCTTACAGCTCGCGACTCCGTTGTGGCATCCGAAAGACGCCTGATCCAACGTGCGAGAGACGCCGTGCTTATCCCACTCCGGAACCGTTTTGACCGTCATTCCGGCGCAGGCCGGAATCCAGCGCCTCGTGGACAGTCGAGCCACAACCTCCCCAACGCCCCTTGTATTCCCCAAAAGTTACGATATATCTTAAGACTGTTACTTACGATATATCGGAGTCTGTCATGGGATTTCATCATCTGTTTGGCCGCCACCATCACCACCACGGCTGCGACGGCCGCGAGGCCTGGGCCCGTGAGGCCATGGGCATCGGCCGGGGCCGGGGGCGCCGGGGGTTCGGCGATGACGAGGGCGAAGGCGGCTGGGGTGGCATGGGCGGTCGTTTCCGGGGTGGGCGCGTGTTCGGCCACGGCGACCTCAAGCTCATCCTGCTGGCCCTGATCGCCGAGCAGCCGCGCCACGGTTACGAGCTTATCCGCACCATCGAGGAGATGTTCGACGGCGCGTACGCGCCCAGCCCCGGCGCGGTCTACCCCACCCTCACCCTGCTGGAGGAACTGGGCCACGCCAGCGTGCAGAGCGACGATGGCAAGAAGCTCTACACCATCACCGAAGCGGGCAAGGCGTTCCTCGCCGAGAACAAGGAGGCCGTGGACGCGGTGATGTCGCGCATGGAGCAGACGGCCAGGATGTTCGCCCGCGCCGCCGCGCCGATGGCACTGCGCGAAGCCATGCACAACCTCAAGCGCGCCCTGTTCATGCACGGTGGCCCGTGGAACACCGAGGAAGTGAAGCGCATCGTCGACATCATCAAGCGTGCCGCCGACGAGATCATCAAGGGCAAGAAGGATGCCTGAGCCCCTGCCCTCCGCGCCGGCCGGCATCCAGCAGCTGCTGGCGCGGGTGGGCATGCGCGCCACGCCGCCGCGCCTGGCGATCTGGCGGGCCCTGCACGACGCCAGCGACGAACCCGATGCCGTGGCGCTGCTGTGCCTGGCGCAACGGATCGAACCACGCACCAGCCTCGGCACGGTGTACCGCTTCCTGCGCGAGCTGGAACAGCATGGGCTGGCCAGTTCACGCCCGGTGGCGCATCAGCGTTCGCGCTGGCGGCTGGGCGCTTCGGCGGCATCGACGGCGAAGAACGAGGCCGCCGTTGCTGCCGTCGCCCGCCTTGCGGCGGCGTTCGGCTATCGCCTGGTGCCCGCGGCCTGAGTCAACGCATCAGCGTCGCACGCTGCCGCGACGCGAGGCCAACCGGTCGGCCAGCCGCGTCGGCTCGGGCAAGCGGTAGGTCGTATTGAAGGCCAGCACCAGTTCAGGCGCGGTCGCCATGCTCACGCGGTGACCCGGCGAGACAATCAACGGCCGGACGCGATCCTTGCTGCGCAATACGCAACCGATCACCTCGCCCTTGTGTTCAAGCGGCTGGCGATCACCGCGATGCGGCCCGACGTCCTCATGCGTGCCCACCAGGATCGACTTCGCCACGCCGATGGTCGGCAGGCCGGTGACCACGCCAAGGTGTGCCGCGATGCCCAGCCGTCGCGGATGCGCGATGCCCTGGCCGTCGACGAACACCAGGTCAGGCGACTCCGGCAATTCAGAGAGAGCCTGCAACAGCGCCGGGAGCTCGCGGAAGGAAAGCAGACCCGGGATATACGGCATCCGCGTCGGCTGCCGCGCGACCACCTCGGCCAGCGGCGCCAGCGTTCGCGCGTCAAGCAGCACCGCTGCCGCGCGCGTCACGGTGCCGCCGTCTTCGAACCCCACGTCCACGCCGGCCACGCGCCGCAGCGGCGGATAGTCGTCCTCCAGCCGCACCCGTGCCGCCAGTTCGGTCTGCAGCACGCGCGCCTTCGCCACGTCGCCATTCCAGACGGGTGCTGCATGCGTCATGTCGGTCGGAGTCATCACGACAGCGTGAATGCCCGGGAATCAACGAACCGTCAAGAGTTGCCTTCCGAGACATTTATTCATTGACCGGTTCAGGGGCGGGCCCGGATCATGCGCCGCATGCCTATCTTGTCCCGCTTCCTGCTGATCCTCCTCCTCGCCATCGCCGGCGCGTCTCCCGTGTCAGCGCAGGATGCGCAAGGCAGTGCGCAGATCCAGCAGGCACCACTCGCCACGCCGGACCAGCTGAGCACGCAGCTGGACAAGATCAAGCAGACGCTCACCGACAAGACCAAGCTCACCGACGACATCCTCACCGCCGCACGCACCAGCGCGCAGAGCGTGCAGCAGCAGGCCGACCAGCTCACCACCAGCCTTGCGCCACAGGCGGATGCGCTGAAGGCCAAGCTCGACGTGCTGGGCCCCGCGCCGGAGAAAGGCGCGCCGCCGGAAGCGCCCGAGGTGGCGAGCCAGCGCAAGCAGCTGCTGAAGGACCAGACCGACCTCAACGGCCAGATCACGCAATCGAAACTGCTCAGCCGCGACAGCCAGCAATTGCTGGCGGAAATCGGCGCGCTGCGGCGCGATCTGTTCAATGCGCAGATCAGCCAGCGCACGGCCTCGCCGCTGAGCACCGTATTCTGGAGCCGGCTTGCCCAGGCCCTGCCGGACGACCGCGCCAACTTCGGCGTGCTCTGGCACGCGGCGAAGGGCGCCATCGCGCAGGCATGGCAGCCAGCCAACCGCCTGCCGTTCATCACCTGCCTGCTGGCCGCCATCGCGCTGATCGCGGGCGGACGCCGGCTTCTGGAACACCAGTTGCTGGAGATGGCCGCGCACTACCTGCCGTCGGGTCACTTGCGGCGCAGCGCCATGGCCCTACTGGTGACCATCGCCACCATGCTGGTCTACGGCATCGGCGCGTGGCTGATCTACCTCGCGGTGAACTGGAACGGCGCGTTCGACGCCGAGCTGGACGAGCTGGTGCGTCCGTTGGTCAACCTGATGTTCTACGTGGCAACCATGGCCGGCCTGGGTCGTGCCCTGCTGATGGTCAGGCACCCGTCATGGCGCCTGCCGCCCATCTCGGACGATCTGGCCAAACGCCTGCGGCCCTTCCCGTCACTCATGGCCTACAGCGCACTGCTGCTGGGCATCATCGAGCGCGTCACCAATGACATCGGCGCGAGCCTGGCCACCACCATGGCGGCCAACGCGCTGGCCGCCACCCTGATCGGCGGCCTGGTGGCCTATGCGCTCATGCTGATGAGTCGCGCCCGCCGCGCGATGCTCGCCAGCGGCGGCAAGCCCGCCGAGCGCCCGCTATGGGTCGGGCTGCTGGTGCTGTGTGCCTTCCTGGGCATGCTGATCACCCTGCTGTCCGTGCTGACCGGCTACATCGCGCTGGGCTTCTACGTGGCCCGGCAGATGATACGCGCGGGCTTCCTCATCGCCGCGCTCTACGTCTTCATGCACCTGATCAACGATCTGTGTGAATCGCTGCTGTCGCCGGAATCGCGCGCGGGCCAGCGTATGCAGGACAACTTCGGCATCGCGCCGGCACGTCTGGAGCAGGCGGCAACCGTGCTGTCCGGCGTCGGTCGCGCGTTCCTGCTGCTGCTCGCCATTCCGCTGATCCTGGCGCCCTATGGCGCCGGCCCCAACGAGTTGATGGATCGCGGCACGCGCATCTTCAGCGGACTGTCGGTGGGTACGCTGACCATCAATCCGACCAGCATCTTCAATGCCGTGCTGATGCTGGTGGTGGGCGGCATCATCGTGCGCCTGTCCAAGCGCTGGCTCAGCCAGCAGCTGCTGCCCAAGACCTCGCTGGACGTGGGCATGCAGATGTCCATCGTCACCCTGCTCGGCTACGTCGGCGGCATCCTCGTGTTCGTGCTGGTACTGGGCGCGCTCAAGGTGGATGTGCAAAGCATCGCCTGGGTGGCCAGTGCGCTGTCGGTCGGCATCGGCTTCGGCCTGCAGGCCATCGTGCAGAACTTCATTTCCGGCCTGATCCTGCTGGCCGAGCGGCCGGTGAAGGTCGGCGACTGGGTGAGCATCAGCGGTGTGGAGGGCGACATCAAGCGCATCAACGTGCGCGCCACCGAGATCCAGCAGAGCGACCGCTCCACCGTGATCGTGCCGAACTCTCAGTTGATCACCCAGAACGTGCGCAACGTGACCCTCGCCAACGCGCAGGGCCGCGTGCAGATCCGCCTGCCGATGCCGCTGAGCAGCGATGCGGGCAAGGTGCGCCAGATCATCTTCGATATCCTGCGCAACCATCCCGTCACACTGAACACGCCTTCGCCCAGCGTGACGCTGGACAGCGTCGATGCGGGTTCGATGATGTTCGTGTGTACCGCCTACGTGGGCAACCCGCGCGAGGCGGGCACGGTGAAGAGCGACCTGCTGTTCGAGATCATCGACCGGCTGCGCAAGGCCGGCCTGCCGCTCACCACGCCGCAGGACATGGTGGTACGAACCATGCAGCACGATCCCGCCACCGCACCCCAGCCGCCCACCACGGTGATCCCGGGCCAGAAAACCTGACACGCGCCTTCCATCGGCCTAGACTGGACGGGTCGCCGGAGACAGCCGATGGGACACCTTGCCGTCGTACCCGCACCACCGCTCGACGCCCTGATCGCCCGCCTGTGGGATTGGGACATGCCGCCGGCTGCCCATCACTATGAGCGCGTGCTGCCGGTGCCGGGGGCCGCGCTGATCATCAACCTCCACGAAAGCGAGACCCGCGTTTACAGCGACGACGCGGAGCGGCGCTGTGTGCGCTCCGCCGCCTCGGTCATCGGCGGCCCCTGCCTGCGCAGCCAGATCATCGATACCGCCGAGCAGGTGCGCGTGATGGGCGCGGTATTCCGCCCCGGCGGCGCCCATGCCCTCACCGGCGAGCATCACGAAGTGCTGGTGAACCAGGACATCGGGCTGGAGGATATCTTCGGCAGCAGCGCGCACGCCCTGCGCGAACGCCTGCTGGACACGCCGCGCCCCAGGGAACGACTGGCCCTGCTGGAGCGATGGCTGCTCGACCATATGCACACGCCCCGGCTGGCGTCCGAAGTGCTGTATGCACTCAGAGAGATCGGCGCACGTCCTCAGGTGGCGCGCATCGGCGCACTGGTGCGCGATATCGGCTGGTCCGAATACCGCTTTGGCCGCCTGTTCCGTCGGCAAGTGGGCATGGGCCCCAAACGATATGCGCGACTCATGCGCTTTCGTGGCGTGGTGGACGCGGTGTACTGCTCGGCCAAGGTGGACTGGAGCAGCGTGGCCGCCGATGGCGGCTATGGCGACCAGGCGCACCTGGTGCACGAGTTCCGCGAGTTCGCCGGCATGACGCCCACGGCGTTCATGGCCGCGCGCGGCCCGTACCCCAATCATCTCCCGCTGGACTGACCAGCCCCTCGCATGGGGTTGCGGGATGGCACCCTGTGCGCGACGGTTCCCGCAACGACGCATGACGTCGACCGAGCGTCGCGCACAAGGTGCGCTCCCACAAAAAGACCGTCAGGGCCGACCGCTCTCCTTCACCTTTGCCATGGCATCATCACTCACCCTTGCGAGCTTCTCCGCCATGCCCAGCGACCTGTTCTCTCCCGCTCCCGCCCAGGGTCCTGCTTCGCGCATCCGTACCGGCATCGGTGGCTGGAACTTCGCGCCGTGGCGCAACAACTTCTATCCGGCGGGACTGGTGCAGCGGCGCGAGCTGGAATTCGCGAGCCGGCATCTACGCGCCATCGAGATCAATGGCACCTACTACGGTGCGCAGAAACCGGCGACGTACGCGAAATGGGCATCTGAAACGCCGGACGGATTTATCTTCTCGCTGAAGGCGCCGCGCTACGTCACCGAGGGCAAGCGGCTGGCCGATGCCGGTCGCGGCATCGATGGCTTCGTGTACGGCGGCCTCGCGGAATTCGGCGACCGGCTGGGCCCCGTGCTGTGGCAGTTCACCCCCTCGCGTGCGTTCGACGCGGGCGACCTGGCCGCCTTCCTCGACCTGTTGCCCCGCGAACTCAACGGCCAGCCCATGCGCCACGTGCTGGAAGTGCGCCATCGCAGCTTCCTCGACGAACGCTACGTGGAGCTTGCACGCTCGTATCGCATCCCCACCGTGTTCACCGACTCGCCGCAATACCCTTCGCTGGCCGACCTGACGGGCGACTTCGCCTATGCGCGGTTGATGCGCAGCGAGTCGCATCTCGAGTCCGGCTATGCCACCGCCGACCTGGATGCCTGGAGCACCCGCGCGCACGCCTGGGCCAACGGACAGGACCTGCCGGAACTGCCGCATTCGGCAACGCCCCGGGAGCCGCAGGCGTCACGCGATGTCTTCATCTACTTCATCAGCAGCGCCAAGGAGCGCAATCCCGCGGCTGCCATGGCGTTGCAACAGCGCGTCGACACCGCCGGCTGAGGCCAGCGTGCCGGCGCGGACCGGAAGCTTTAGCGCAACACTGACTACGTATCACCGTCGGCACCCGTTCTATCTGTTCGCAGGCCTCAGGACTGTTGGTAAGGCACATGGACAGACAGGACGGGCCCACTCCATGAAATCGCAAGCATGGGTGATGTCTGGAAGGCTCGCTGGCTGCGCTGCGAGCCCGTCTTGCCCGCGCCACGCGGCGCAGCCAGCGAGTCTTCCAGACATCATGACGACGGTGATACTTAGTCAGTGTTGCCCTAAACTCGCGCCACTTTGCCGAGGCCCCCTGCCATGCGCTCACTGAAACCCCTGCTCTTGCTGGTCGTGCTGGCCATCGCAGCGTTGCTGTGGGGCCGTCACTCGCCCGAACCATCGCCCGGGAACACCCTCGCGCCGCACGCCACCACGACGCAGAACGCGCCGACGGCCCGTACCGCAGCGACGGCCACGGGCGAGCTGCCATCGTTCCTTCCGCCGGAGGCGGCGGACACGCTGCGTCGCATCGCCAGTGGCGGCCCGTTCGAGCACCGGCAGGACGGCGTGGTGTTCCAGAACCGCGAAGGCCGGCTCCCGGCGCAACCGGAGGGCTATTACCACGAGTACACCGTGGACACGCCAGGGCTCGACTACCGGGGCGCGCGGCGCATCATCACCGGCGGCACGCCGCCGCAGCTGTACTACTACACCGACGACCACTACCGCACGTTCCGCCAGTTCGAGGTATCCCGATGAGCGCGCAATTCGATCTCGATTTCGGCGATGCCGAAGACGGCGGCATCTTCTTCGTCACCAGCGAGGATCTGGAGCCCCTTGGCGAAGCCGCCGGCATGCAGGGCCTGCGCGTATGCCGCATCAGCCTGGCCGACTACACCGACCGCGAGGCCTTGTTCGACCGGCTGACCCAGGCGCTGCGCCTGCCGTCGGATTTCGGCCGCAACTGGGATGCGCTGGCCGACAGCATGCGTGACCTCTCCTGGCTCAAGGCCACCGGCTACATCCTGCTGTTCGATCACGCGGAAGACATGCGCGACCGCAACGAGGATGACTTCGACATGCTGCTCGACATCCTCGAGGACGCTGTCGACTACTGGCAGGAAGCCCCCGCCCCGTTCTTTGTATTCTTCGCGCTGCCCGAAAGCGCCTTCGACGACACCGATGCCTGACACCATGCAAGAACTCGATTTCGAACTCGACCGCGACTACGTCGAACTCAACCAGCTGCTGAAACTGGTGGGCCTGTGCGACAGCGGCGGCGCCGGCAAGGCCATCGTGGCCAGCGGCGCGGTCTACGTGGACGGCGAACAGGAACTGCGCAAGACCTGCAAGATCCACGCAGGCCAGGTGGTGCAGGTGGAGGATGTGGTCATCCATGTGAATGGGTTGGACTAGGCGGGACAGACAAGACCCCGCCACCTCGTTGTGGGAGCGCACCCTGTGCGCGACCGCAGCGCCGCGTCATCACCGCTCCGTTGGCTTGTCGCCCACAGGGTGGGCTCCCACAGGAGAGCCCGTGCGCCCCGTCTCCCGGTGGCGCCCCAAAACAGCGAGAGGGCCTACACTGTCTCTGGCATCGGCAACGCATCGAGCGTCGCATCCAGCAATGACGACACCGGCAGGCGAAGTCCGAACTGCTCCTCCAGCACGCGCTTGATCTCCTCCGTGGTCTGCAAGGTCCGGCGCACGGACTCCTGCCCCAACGCGTGCACGACGAACTCACGGTTGCGTAGCCCGAGGCGGCGATCGGCCAGCGTGCGCGCAACGATCAGCGAATGCAGGAAATGGGACTCCGGATAGGTCGAGGTGAAGTGGTTCGCCACGACATAGTCGATGCGTTCGGCGTCCTGCAGGCGGAAACGGTACAGCGTGCGCCACTCATCGCGGACCAGCGCCTGCGTGCGCCATTGCGTGCCATCCGTGATGAGCCGGAACGGTTCCAGCGACGTGGGTTGTGCCTCGTCGACCACCAGTCGTAACGCACCACCCAGGGCCATGCTGCCGAAGCCCACGTCGGCCAGCCAGCTTTCGCCTTCCACCTCCACGCGCAGCAGCATGTGCGTCTGCGCCACTTCGGCATCCTCCGGCTTGTTCCACAGCACGCGGGCGATCAGGCCCGAAACGTCGAACCCGATGGCCCGCAGCACTGCCAGGAACAGGCCGTTCTGCTCGAAGCAATAGCCGCCGCGCTGGCTGTACACCAGCTTGTGCTCGATCGCGGCCAAGTCCACCGACACCGGCGTGCGCAGCAGTGGATCGAGGTTCTCGAACGGAATGGCGGCGATATGCGCCGTGGCCAGCGCGCGCAGCGTGGCCACGTCCACACGGGGCTCGCGGGTAAAGCCGATGCGCTGCAGGTAGCCGTCGAGATCAAGCCGATGCGACATGGGGATGTCCGCAGGATGGGGAGCCGCACCATAACACCGCCTTGGCGCCGCGTTCGCACGCCAGGAGTCATACCGTAGAGGTAACCGGAGGCGATCCGGCAGCGAATAAGGAAGCAGAGCCCGCGCCGGCAGAGGCGGGTCGTGCCGTCCCTCCTTTCGATGGAGCGTTCCTTCATGAGCATCCGCCGATTCACCTGGTTTTCTCCCCTCGCCGGCCTGCTGCTGATGGCGGGCGTCAGCGCCTGCACGCTGGCGACGGCCGGCAGCGACCACGCGCCGCTCCCCGACCCCGCGGTCGATGCCGCCCCGGCGCAGGGCGATCAGGTCGCCGTGCTGGCCGGTGGGTGTTTCTGGGGTCTGCAGTCCGTGTTTGAGCACGTCAAGGGCGTGAAGAAAGTGTCGGCGGGCTACTCCGGCGGTGCGGCCAACACCGCCGAATACGACCGTGTCAGCGATGGTGACACCGGCCACGCCGAGTCGGTGAAGATCGTCTACGACCCCAGCAAGGTCAGCTACGGCCAATTGCTCAAGGTGTACTTCTCGGTCGCCACCGACCCGACCCAGCTCAATCGCCAGGGCCCGGATGTCGGCACGCAGTACCGCTCGGTGATCTTCTACGGCAACGACGACCAGAAGCGCGTCGCCACCGCCTACATCGCCCAGCTGGGCGCGGCCCATGCCTTCGCCGCCCCCATCGTGACGCAGGTGGTGCCGCTCAAGGGCTTCTACGTCGCGGAGTCCTATCACCAGGATTACGCCAGGCGGCACCCCGACGAGCCGTACATCGTGTTCAACGACGCCCCCAAGGTGGCTCACCTCAAGCAGCAGTTCCCCGCGCTGTACCAGCCCGACCGCGACGTGGTCAGCGTGATGCTGCACTGACGCCCCGGGGGCGTCAGCTGGCCTCGGGTGGCACCAGGCGCAGGTGCGAGCTGCCCTGGCGCCGGCCGGCGTTGAGCAGCTGGGCGATGACGGCAGGCTCCACCGGGCGCGAATACAGGAAGCCCTGCCCTTCGACGCATCCCGCGCGCAGCAGGAAACGGTGCTGGTCTTCGGTTTCGATGCCCTCGGCGATCGGGCTGATGTCCAGGCGACGGCACAAGGTCAGCATGGCCTCGACGATGGCGCCGTCGCTGCCGTCGTCCGGCAGGCCGGCGACGAAGCTCTGGTCGATCTTCAGGTAATCGATGGCGCGCAGCTTCAGGTAGCTCATCGAGGAATAGCCGGTGCCGAAGTCGTCGATGGCCACGCTGACGCCCAGTGCATGGAGCGCATGCAGCGTGCGCTCCATCTCCTCGCCCAGGCGAAGGATCGCGCCCTCGGTGATCTCCAGCATCAAACGCTCGGGCGCCAGCCGGCGTGCCTGCAACAGCATGCGGATCTCGTCCACGAAATTGGCCTGGCCGAACCAGTTGGCGGACACGTTCACCGCCATCCGCAAGGGCGGCAGGCCGGCCTGGTCCCACGCGTACATCTGTTCGCAGGCGGCCTGCAGCACCCACTGGTCGATGCGTCGGATCAGGCCCAGTTTTTCCGCCATCGGAATGAACTCGCCCGGCGAGATCAGGCCGCGCTGCGGGTGGAACCAGCGCAACAGGGCCTCTACCGCCACGATGCGCCCGGTGCGCATCTCGATCGTCGGCTGGTACACCAGCCGGAATTCGTTTTCGGCCAGCGCCTTGCGCAACTCCGACGCCAGCGCGATACGACGGCGTGCATCGGCCTGCATGCGCGGCGAATAGAAGCGGAAGGCGTTGCGCTCCTCGGTCTTCGCCGCGTACATGGCCGCGTCGGCGTTGGTGATGAGGGTGGGCACGTCGGTGCCGTCGAGCGGAAAGCAGGCAATGCCGATACTGGCGCTGAGCGCCAGTTCGTAATCGCCCACCCCGAACGGCGCCGCCAGCACGGTGAGCAGGCGCCCCGCCAGCGCGCTGGCCTGTTCACGCGAGTGAAGGTTCGGCAACAGCACGGTGAATTCATCGCCGCCGATGCGACCGGCCACCCCCTTGTCGCCCAGCTCGTAGGCGATGCGTTCGGCCACCTTCACCAGCAGCTGGTCACCGATGGCGTGGGTGTAGCTGTCGTTCACGGCCTTGAAGGCATCCAGGTCGATGAAGACCACCGCCGCCATGCCGCGGTCGCGGTCGGCTGCATTCACCGCCTGCACGCAGCGCCGCTCGAACTCGGCGCGGTTGGCCAGGCCCGTCAGCGTGTCGTGCGCCGCCATGTATTGCAGGCGCTGCTCGTTCGCCTTGGCCGCGCTGATGTTGTTGATCACGGCGACGTAGTGCTGCACTTCGCCGTCCGGACTGCGGATGGCGCTGATGCTGAGCAGTTCCGGATAGCTGGAGCCGTCCATGCGGCGGCTGCGCACTTCGCCGACCCAGTTGCCCTCGGCCTCGATGATTTCCCAAACCGAGTCGGGCAAGGAGGTACCGTCGGGCAGGCAGCGCAGGTCGTCGAACTTCAGGCCTTGCAGGGCCTGCACGGTGAAACCGGTCATGCGGATGTGCGCCGCGTTCACCCGCGTCACGCGCCGGTCGGCCTCGGCGATGATCACGCCCTCGGCAATGCTGGCCAGCGCTTCGGATGCAATGCGCCGCTGCTGCTCCAGGTTCACGCGCTCAGTGATGTCGCGCATGATCGACTGGCGCACGCTCTGGGTGCCCCAGTGCGTGACGCTGCTGCGCATCTCCACGGGGCGCAGTTCGTCGTCCGGCCCGCGCAGCTCGCCGGTCACCGCGCCGTCGGCCCGGTGCAGCAGCGGGATGAAGAACGACGACAGCTGCTCGCCCGCAAGGTGGTCCACGTCGCGTCCCGTCCACTGCAACGCCGTGCGGTTCGCGTCCAGGATGCGGCCGCTTTCCTCCTCGATCATCAGGATGGCGTCGGCGGCGCTGTTGAACAGCACGCTGTAGCGCTCCTCTGTGCCGCGGATACGCAGCAGGATGCGCCGGGCCGTGCGCATCCACAGCAACGACGCCACGAACGCGGAGAGGAATACCGCCGCGAACAGCACGCGTCCCAGCCAGGTGGCGCCTTGTGCCACCTCAAGGGAAAAACCGTTGGTCAGCGGCTCCAGCTCGTGGTTGAGCCCGTTGATGCGGTCCATCTGCCACTGCAGCCACGCATGCTCGGGCTGTCCTCGCGCGTAGGCCTCCGCCAGCTCGGTCGCGACACCGTGGAGCTGCAGCAACGGGCCATCCGCCTGGCGCCACAGCGCTACCGCCTCACGCATGTGCGGCGCGCCGATGCAATAGCGCAGCATGAAGATCATCCCGGGCTCCGCCTGCGGGAGGATCTTGCCGCGCTGGAAGGCCTGGTGGATCTGCGCGCGGTCGTAGTGGCCCGAAGCGATGGCGTCGCGGGCCCAGCCGTCCGACCTTAGCAGCGCATAGTTCCCATGGAAGGCGGCCAGCCGGGCGGCATCGCCGGTTTCGGCGTAGCCGAGCAGGTCAACCACCGCCTGCTTCTGTGCCTTGCTCCAGACACTCTCGCCGTTGAGGAAACCGGCGAGAGTGACCTGGACCTGGGTGGTTCCCCAGGTGAGCATGAGAATCAGGCCGATAACAGCCACCAGCCCATAGGCCAGTGGCCTCAAGCGCCGGGACAGCGGTCTTGGAGAGGTGCTACGGATCAAATCCATGGCGTCCTTTTACACGACCACCTCATAAACCTACATCGTGTCCCGCCACGCTGTCGACGACGGGCTTCCCTTACGCCGCCTGCTCCTCCACTGCACCCACCGTGTGCTGCATGAGGCAGCGCTCCAGGCCGTAGTGCAGGCTTACATAACTACGCTCGATGCACTCACGAACGTGCTCCACTTCCTCCGGGGCGGGCTGGCTGCCCATGAGGGTGCAAACGATCTCCAGCGCCTCCCACGGATGAGTATCGTCATAAGCCGCGTGTAGCTGAAGCCAACGCAGGGTGGCCTTGCGACCGGCCTCCGGCAGGCTGTTGGCGTATGCCACGCTGTCGTAGACCTTCTGGGACCATTCCCCAGTCACGCCTTCGATGGCGTAGTTGGTGGCCGCAATGCCGGCGGCCAGGCTGTCCCGGCCGCAGACATCGTGGCACCAGTCCGCCGCCGTCTGGGTACCGCGCGGCGGCATGCCGTCAAGAACGTCTTCACGCGGCACGCCGGCACCCTCCGCCCAGTCCAGCCAATACTCCGCATGGTTCTGCTCCACGCGGATATTACGTACCAGCCAACGTCGTGCCATGTTGTCGCCGGCGCTCCTCCCGTAGCGGGTCTTGAGCAGGCTCAGGGCCATGAAGGACGGGAAACGCTCGATCAGCGACCAGGTACCCACCATGAAGTTGTGCATGGTCTGAAGGTCGATGCTGCCGTCGCTCATCATGTCCCACATCACATGATCGCGAACGCTCCGGCGGGCGGGTTCGCAGGCTTCAACCATGTCACGCGCCCACTTGGGGTAGCTGGACAGTTCGGTCAGCGAGCCGGTGCGTACAGTGTTGGTGTTCATACAAAGTTCTCCAATGGTCAATCAGGGAGTGCCGCCAGACCCTGCCGGCGGCCCGGCGCGTGCCGCGCCAGGCCTTCAGTGTGGTCACGCCTTGGAGAGCTTGAGAACGGTCCACGCGTGGATGGACGCCACGACGACGCCAACAAGCTGATAAATAAACGAAAATAGATGACATGAAGGCCATCGCAAAAGGCCGGGACGCCAGAAAAATGGCGCCAAAATCGTGACGAACGTCACCTTATTGACGTCGACTGCCGCACAAAAAAGGCGGCATTGCCCCCGATCAACCCTATGGGACATCGATGGCGGGGAAGCCAGCCTGGCCACCAGGCTCCCGCTACTACGCGCAGCGCCGGCAGCATCAGCCGGAGGCAAACATCCCTGACAGCACCATCACCAACCCCACCACCGACACCGCCCAGACCAGCGTGCGCAAGTAAGGGATACCGATCGCATAGACCGGCAGATACACCACGCGCGCCCAGAAATAGAGTTCGGCACCCAACGCCGTCTTGGCGCTGGTGCACTGCCCCACCACCACCACCAGCACGGCGGCGGCGAAGAACGCGTAGGTTTCCAGGAAATTCCGGCTGGCGCGCTCCGCCCTGGCGGCGAGTCCGGTCAGCGGCACGGATTCTTCGCGATTGCCGGCGTTCCAGGTCATGCCACGCTGCATCAGCGACAGTTGCGTGGCGAACACCAGGTAGACCAGGCCCAGTATCGTCGACCACCCCAACATCTTCAGCTCGACCGGCATGTCGCACCTCCTCGTTGGACGTGGCGACATGATGCGCCGGCCGGGCGACTCGACACCACTGCAGCCGCTTAGGGCGGTGTGGCGGTTACCTGCCGCGCGATATCGGCGAACAGTTGTCCGCGCTCCTTGTCCGTCATCGACGAGTCCAGCAGGAACGCGGCAACGAGCACCCTGCGTCCATCCGGCCAGGTGATGATGCCGATGTCGTTGTAGGCCGCCGTGCGCTTGCCCAGCGATCCGGACGTGCCGGTCTTGTCAGCGAAACGCAAGCCTGAGGGCACGCCGGCGCGCAGCCGATTGGGGATGGTCTGCGCCTCCATCAACGCCAGCAGGCGCTGCGTCGAGGCCGGGGAAAGCAGCTCCCGGTCAACCAGCTTGTGCAGGAAGGCGACGGCCGCATCCGGGGTCGTGCGATTGCGTGGATCATCGAGGAACGCCTGGTAACCGCGCTCGTAACGCTGCGCAGCCGCTGCCTCGCTTTCGTGCTCTGGCTGCTCGCCACCTGGCGGCAGGCCGTTGAAGATCCGGGAGATGCCCGCCTCGTCCAGATCCACCCGCATGCCGTCGATGCCGTGCGCGTGCAGATACCCCGTTACCACGGCCGGGCCGCCGACCGTGCGGATCAAGGCGTTCACCGCCGTATTGTCGCTTTCGCTGACGGCCGCCTTCAGCAGTTGCTCCACGGTGAAGCGCATGCGCTCGCCGCGAAAGTGCGCACCGATGGAAGGAATGGCAGACCCGCCCTGCACCTGCCCGCGCGTGATCTCCACCGGCTCCTGCAATGACAACGTTCCCTCATCGACGCGCGAAAGCACCACCGCAGCCACCGGTGCCTTGAACACGCTCATCATGGGAAAGGCGTACTCCGCGTTGACGCGCGCCGACGCGCCGGTCGAGAGATCCACCACGGCGATACCCAGCGTGGCCGGACGGGCCCGTTGCGCAAGCGCATCAAGCGAGTGCTGAAGAGCGTCGTTGACCGGTGCCGCGGCAGGCTGTTCCGCCGCGAGCGACAGCGGCGATGCGCAGGCGCATGCCAGGGCGAAGGCCGCCGCTGCGAGTGTGCGGCCTACTGGGGGAAACGTCATGGGGAATCCTTGCCGATAGATGTTTGCCGCCGGCACTGTGGCAGCCGACGATGGCAAAACGGGGGCAAGGAGCTGTCCATGGAAGGATGACCCGCGGAGCCCTGCGCAAGGCGCAAGGCTCCGTCGTCCGGTCAGAGCATGGGCAACTTGAGGCCCTGCTCCTTCGCGCACTCGATGGCGATCTCGTAGCCGGCATCGGCGTGACGCATCACGCCCGTGCCCGGATCGTTCCACAGCACGCGCGCGATGCGCTGGTCAGCCGCTTCGCTGCCGTCGCACACGATCACCACGCCCGAATGCTGCGAATAACCCATGCCTACGCCGCCGCCATGATGCAGCGACACCCACGTGGCGCCACCGGCCACATTGAGCATGGCGTTGAGCAACGGCCAGTCGCTCACGGCATCCGAACCGTCGCGCATCGCCTCGGTTTCGCGGTTCGGGCTGGCGACCGAACCGGAGTCCAGATGGTCGCGACCGATCACCACTGGCGCCTTCAGCTCACCCTTGCGCACCATCTCGTTGAACGCCAGGCCCAGCTTGTGGCGCAGGCCCAGGCCCACCCAGCAGATGCGCGCCGGCAAACCCTGGAAGCTGATGCGCTCCCTGGCCATGTCCAGCCAGCGATGCAGGTGCGGATCGTCCGGGATCAGCTCCTTCACCTTCTGGTCGGTCTTGTAGATGTCCTCCGGATCGCCCGACAGCGCCACCCAGCGGAACGGGCCCACGCCACGGCAGAACAGCGGACGCACGAAGGCCGGCACGAAACCGGGGAACGCGAACGCGTTCTCCAGCCCTTCGTCCTTCGCCATCTGGCGGATGTTGTTGCCATAGTCGAAGGTGGGGATGCCCTGGGCATGGAATGCGAGCATTGCTTCCACATGCTTCTTCATCGACTGCTTCGCCGCCTTCGCGGTGCCGGCCGGATCGCTCTTGCGGCGCTCGAACCACTGCTCCACCGTCCAGCCCTGCGGCAGGTAGCCGTTGACCGGGTCATGCGCGCTGGTCTGGTCGGTGACCGCATCCGGACGCACGCCGCGGCGCACGAGTTCCGGCAGCACGTCGGCCGCATTGCCGAGCAGCGCGATCGACTTCGCTTCGCCGGCAGCGGTGTACTTCGCGATGCGGGCGAGCGCGTCGTCCAGATCCGCCGCCTGCTCGTCGACGTAACGCGTCTTCAGGCGGAAATCGATGCTCTTCTGCTGACACTCGATATTGAGCGAACACGCGCCCGCCAGCGTGGCCGCCAGCGGCTGCGCGCCACCCATGCCGCCGAGGCCGGCGGTGAGGATCCACTTACCCTTGAGGTTGCCGCCGTAGTGCTGGCGACCCATTTCCACGAACGTCTCGTAGGTGCCTTGCACGATGCCCTGCGAGCCGATGTAGATCCACGAACCGGCCGTCATCTGGCCGTACATCATCAAGCCCTTCTTATCGAGCTCGTTGAAGTGATCCCAGTTCGCCCACGCCGGCACCAGGTTGGAATTGGCCAGCAGCACGCGCGGTGCATCCGGGTGGGTCGGGAACACACCGACCGGCTTGCCCGACTGGACCAGCAGCGTCTCGTTGTCGTTGAGTTCGCGCAAGGCGCGCAGGATGGCGTCGAAACACTCCCAGTTGCGCGCCGCACGACCGATGCCGCCGTAGACGACCAGTTCGGCCGGATTCTCGGCCACTTCCGGGTCAAGGTTGTTCTGCAGCATGCGGAACGGCGCTTCGGTGAGCCAGCTCTTACAGGTCAGTTCGGCGCCGCGCGGCGCGCGGATGGTGCGGGTGGTATCGATACGGGTGGGAGCGTTCATGGGAAGCGTCACAGCCAGGGGAAAACCCGATTGTGACCAGCCCCGGCGACGCCCGCAAACCGCAGTGCGGCAAAACGCGGTTATCGCCCGCGCGCTAAGCCTTCTGGTCAATTGAACACCGTTCATGGCGAGCCCAGACTGGTTCAGGGTATCCAGGGCTGACCGTCGCGACCTTGTGGGGGATCACCATGAACGCGACCTACCCCGTTGCACTGCTGACGCTGGCCTTGCTGGCAGCGGCAGGCAGCAACGCCGCTGAAAAAGGCACCCCGTCCGACCAGGAACTCATCGCCAGCGCCATGCGCGCCGCACCACCGGGCGTGGCAAAGGACGCCACCATTGTCGCCATGGACGCCCATGGGAAACCGCGCACATTGCGCCAGGGCAAGAACGGCTTCACCTGCATGCCCGACAACCCCGCCACGCCTGGCCCTGATCCGATGTGCATGGACAAGAACGCCTGGGAATGGGTTTCCGCATATATGGCGCACAAGCCGCCACCGGCGGGAAAGGTCGGCCTGATGTACATGCTCGAAGGTGGCACCGATGCGAGCAACACCGATCCTTATGCGGAAAAACCCACGGCGGGCAATCACTGGATCAAGACGGGCGCGCACGTGATGGTGGTGGGCGCCGACGCGGCGTTCTATGACGGCTACCCGAAGAATCCAGACCCGGACACCAGCGCGCCGTATGTTATGTGGGCCGGAACGCCCTATGAGCACCTGATGGCGCCGGTGAAATGAACACCGCCGGGCACGCCGGCCATTGATGTCCGAAAACGGCGAGTCAAGCGGCTGGCCCGGTGCTAGCCTGCAGGCATGACCGACCGACATGACCTGCCACTGGACACCCACACCTGCGAGCAGGCGCGGTTGAGCCGCGATGCGCGCTTCGACGGCTTGTTCTTCACCGCCGTCACCAGCACCCGCATCTATTGCCGCCCGGTGTGCCCCGCGCCGCCGCCGAAGCCGGAAAACGTGCGCTATTACGGCAGCGCCGCGGCGGCCGAGGCCGCGGGCTTCCGTCCCTGCCTGCGCTGTCGCCCGGAACTGTCGCCGGGCAACGATGCGTGGCAGCGCGGCGACCACGTCATCGCGCGCACGCTCAAGCTGATGGACAGCGATGTGTTCGACGATTTGTCGTTGGACGACATGGCCGCGCGCGTGGGCCTTGGTGCGCGCCAACTGCGCCGACTGTTCGTGGAACGCCTGGGCGCGCCGCCGATCAGCGTACACACCACGCGTCGCCTGCTGTTCGCGAAGCAATTGCTGACGGAAACCACCATGCCGGTGACCGAGGTGGCGCTCGCCTCCGGTTTCCGCAGCCTGCGCCGCTTCAACGCGGCGTTCCTGCAGTCCAATCGCATGGCGCCGCGCGATCTGCGTCGCCACCCCAGCGCGACGACAGGCGATGCGATCACGCTGCGGCTCGGTTATCGGCCGCCGTACGATTTCGAAGCGATGCTTGCGTTCCTGCGCGGGCGTGCGCTGCCCGGCGTCGAGGCCGTGGACGAGCACAGCTATGCGCGCGTGTTCGGTACGCCCGATGCGCCAGGCTGGTTGCGGCTCAGCGAATGGCCGGGGCGCGAGCATGCATTGCGGCTGGAACTGCATTGCCCGCAACCGGCACAGATGCTTGGCGTGGTGGGCAAGCTGCGACGCATGTTCGATCTGGACGCCAGCCCGCAATCGATCGGCGATGCGCTGAAGGAAAGCCCGGTGCTGCGACCGTTGCTGCGCAAGCGCCCCGGCCTGCGCCTGCCCGGCGGCTGGGATGGTTTCGAGATCGCCGTGCGCGCCATCCTGGGCCAGCAGGTCAGCGTGGCCGCTGCGCGTACGTTGGCAACGCGTATCGTGCAGAAGTTCGGCACACCGGTGCTGGCTCCTGTACCGGGTCTGGAGCGCCTGTTCCCCGGCCCCGAACTGCTCGTTGATGCGGATCTTCGCGCCATCGGGCTGACCACCGCACGCGCCGCTACCGTGCGCGGCGTGGCCCAGGCGCTGCAGGATGGCCGCATCGATTTCCGCAGCGAGCAACCGCTGGACGCATTCGTCGAGCGGTGGGTCGCCCTGCCCGGCATCGGTGAATGGACAGCGCACTACATGGCGATGCGCGCGCTCAGCCATCCTGATGCGTTCCCGGCCGCGGACCTGATCCTTCGTCGCGCGGCGGCTGGCGGTGGCCCGGAGCTGTCGACGAAAGCGCTGACGTCGCTGGCCGAAGCGTGGCGCCCATGGCGCGCCTACTCGGTCATGCATCTGTGGCGCAGCGCCACGGACGCGGCCCAGGCAACGAATAAAAAGGTGGCGTGATGTCCGGCGAAACGATCTGGTACGACGAATTGCAGACGCCGATCGGCGTGCTGCGGCTGGTGGCGGACGAGGTGGGACTGCGCGAGATCTGGTTCTCGACCGGCCGCCACCAGCGCTCGCCGCGCACCGAATGGATGCGTGCCGCCGAACCTCTTGCGCGGGCGAAGCAGCAACTGGAGGAATACTTCGCCGGCGAGCGCCAGCACTTCGACCTGGCGCTGCATCCGCTTGGCACGCCATTCCAGACCCAGGTGTGGTGGGAACTGTCACGCATTCCCTACGGCGCCACCATCAGCTATGGCGAACTCGCGCGGCGCATCGAACAGCCGCTGGCTGTGCGCGCGGTGGGTGCAGCCAATGGCCGTAATCCACTGCCCATCGTGCTGCCCTGCCATCGCGTCATCGGCGCGAACGGCAGCCTTACCGGATTCGGTGGCGGACTGCCGACCAAACGATTCCTGCTGTCACTGGAAGGCCGGGTCGCCGAGGGCGATCTGTTCGGCGTGCCTTCGCGCATCATCGCGCACTGAGGCGACGGCGGCCCGTTCCGCCAGTCGCATGCAGGGAACGATCAACGCTCCGTGGCCGGCGGCGGTGTCACCGCGTTCTGGTACGAGTCGAGCGGATGCGCCTGGTGGGCAAGGCGATAGCCGCCATCCACCGAGGCCGGTTGCTTCTGCGCGGCTTGCACCGGCTTCTTGGCCACAGACTTCTGCTGGCCTTCGACAGGGGACGAATGCGCGTGGACAGGCGCAGGCATGGGTGATGAACCGGGTGTCGACGATGCCGGCGTGCCGGCGGTCACCCGCACATCATCGTGTGAGGCCTGCGCCAGAACCATGCCGCTCCAGCAGGAGCAGATGGCGAAAACTGCGTAAAAGAAAAGACGTGTAATGGTCATACGCCTGGGCGATGATACGGCCTTTGTTTTGATGGTACGTCATTGACTATGAAGATCTTGTTTCGCTCGCTGCTGTGCTCGCTGTTGGTGCTTGCAGCCGGTTGTGCCACCACGCATGACCAGTCCAACGCAGCGCCCCCGGCCCACGTTGACGCGAAACCCGCATCGGCCCCGCTGCTGCTGATCTCCATCGATGGCTATCGCACCGACTACCTTGCACGCGGGCTCAGCCCGACCCTGCAGGCGCTGGCCGATGGCGGCGTGCGTGCGACCGATGGCATGCAGCCCTCCTTCCCGTCGCTGACCTTCCCCAATCACTACACCCTGGTCACCGGCCTGCGCCCGGATCACCACGGCATCGTCAACAACACCATGACCGATCCGGTGCTCGGCAAGTTCTCGCTCGGCAACCGCGAAGCGGTGAGCAACGGCCGCTGGTGGGACGAAGGCACGCCGCTGTGGGAAACCGTGCAGAAGCAGGGCCTGAAGAGCGCCACCATGTTCTGGCCGGGCTCCGAAGCCGATATCCACGGCCAGCATCCCAGCGACTGGAAGCCGTACGACGGCAACGTGACGGCGGATCAGCGCGTCGACCAGGTGCTGGCGTGGCTGGATCTACCCGCCGACCAGCGCCCGACCTTCATCACCCTGTACTTCGATGAAGTGGATCACGCCGGCCACAGCTACGGCCCGGACTCGCCGCAGGTCAACGACGCCATCCGCCATACCGACGCGGCGCTCGCGCGCCTCGTTCGCGGGCTCACGGAGCGCGGCCAGCTCGACCACATCAACCTTATCGTGGTCGCCGACCACGGCATGGCACACGCCCCCACGCACCAAATGGTTCTGGTGGACAAGCTCATTCCGCTCAAGCACGTGGAGGTGGTGAGCATGGGCGTGCTGGCGGGTTTCAACCCCAAGCCCGGCTTCGACTTCGCCAGGATCGAAGCCACGCTGGAGAAGCCGCAGAAGCACATGACCTGCTGGGACAAGACGCGCGTACCGGCACGACTCGCCTACGGCAGCAACCCGCGCGTGCCGCAGCTGCTGTGCCTGGCCGACGTAGGCTGGCGGATCTCCAGCAGCGACTACGTGGCGAAGAAGAAGACCACCACGCAGGGTGAGCACGGCTACGACAATGCGGCGCCCGAGATGCAGGCGCTGTTCATTGCCCACGGTCCCGCGTTCCGCCAGGGCGCGCAGGTGCCATCGTTCCCGAACGTGGACGTCTACCCGCTGATGACCCATCTGCTCGATGTTCCCGCCGCCGCCAACGACGGCGACTACAACGTCGTGAAGGGCATGCTGAAGCCCGAGGCGCAGTAAGCGCCGGCTATCGCGGGGGCGTGCAACGCGCTCCCGCGAACATCCTCATCGAGGTGATCGGGCACATCGATTTTCACGCCCCTCACTGCGGAATGGGCGGCTCGGTTTCCGGCCTGGACGGGCTCACCAGCGGCGGCAATCGATACAGGCGCAGCGCGATCAGCAGGCCTGCCGCGAGCAAGGCGCCAACGAACACCGCCACGCCATTCCAGCCGTGCGAGGCGTAGAACAGGCCACCGCTGGCGCCCGCGATACTGGAACCCATGTAGTACGAGAACAGGTAAAGCGACGACGCCTGCGCCTTGTTGCTACCCGCGCGACGCCCCACCCAGCTGCTGGCGATGGAGTGCCCGCCGAAGAAACCGAACGTCACCGCCACAATGCCGGCCACGATCAGCGCCAGCGGTTTCATGGCGGTAAGCGCCAACCCCGCCAGCATCAGCGCGAACGCCGTCCACAACACCTTGCGCCGCCCCAGCTTGCCGGCGAGATGCCCCATCCATGCGGAGCTGAAGGTACCGATGAGGTAAACGCTGAAGATCGCGCCGACCACGGCCTGGTTCAGCCCATAGGGAGGCGCGAGCAGGCGGTAGCCAATGTAGTTGTAAACCGTGACGAAAGCGCCGAGCAGCAGGAAGCCCTCCGCAAACAGCCACGGCAGGCCCGCGTCACGGAACGCGGCGGCGAAGCGCCCCATCAGTGCCCCCAGGTGCAGGGGGTGGCGAACGTGATGGCGCGACGGGGGCAGGATGCGCCAGAACACCAGCCCCGAAAGCAGGCCGATCACGCCCACGGTGGCGACGCCGATGCGCCAGCCGACAAACTCCGCGAGCACGCCGGCCACCAGCCGTCCACCCATGCCGCCAATGGCGTTGCCGCTGATGTACAGCCCCATGCCCAGGCCGATGGAATCGGGGTGCATTTCCTCGCTGAGATAGGTCATGGCGACGGCGGGCAACCCGCTCAGCGTCAGCCCCAGCAACGCGCGCAGCACCAGCAGCATGTGCCAGTCCGGCACCAGCGCCGTGAGCAGGACGAGGACAGCCGATGACAGCAACGAGGCCGTCATGACCGACTTGCGGCCCCAGGCATCGGAGACACCGCCGGCAAACAGCATGGCGAAGGCCAGCACGCCCGTGGTGAGCGACAGCGACAGCGACGCCGTGGCGGCGCTGACCCCGTAGTCCCGGCTGAACTCCGGCATCAACGGCTGCGTGCAGTACAGCAGGCCGAAGGTCGCCAGGCCCGCGGCGAACAGGGCCAGGTTGGTACGGCGGAAAGCCGGGGTA
Organism: Dyella japonica A8; assembly: GCF_000725385.1. Taxonomy (NCBI): domain Bacteria; kingdom Pseudomonadati; phylum Pseudomonadota; class Gammaproteobacteria; order Lysobacterales; family Rhodanobacteraceae; genus Dyella; species Dyella japonica. The sequence goes on from NZ_CP008884.1 coordinate 3,619,812, forward strand.
CCGTGGCGGGTGAAACCGGGAGGCTCAAGTTCGCCAGCCGGCGGCCGATGTTCTGGCCGAGACACCGGTTCCACGCTTTCCCGCCTTGCCATGCTGCCGCCTCGATACCGCCGGGGCCGTAAGCATAAGACTTGCCGCGATCGTGTACGACCCGTCACTCAGCCACAGGACGGGGTCGCAGCACATGGCCGCCCCGGACTGACAAAAAAGTCATATCACAGGGCTAACGTGATACATAAGGGAGCAACGGGGAGTGTCCCAGGAGAGGACACCCCCGCAAACCGGTAATGGGGACCGGTGGATAAAGGGGGGGGGATATGCCATTTCGCGGATCCGCGGTGGTTGTCGTTGCATGGCTGTGCGCCATGCTCTTCGTGCTGGCCACCGAGGCTGCGGCCGCGCCGTCGCGCCTGCCTGTCCTGCAGGCAGCGGCACTGGCGCCGCTGGACCCAGCCCCGACGCCGGACCAGGTCATCCATGGCGGTCTGGACGCCGGCTTCCGGCCACTGGCCACCACGCACACGCCCAACGCGGTGGAAACCCGGCGCTGGTACCGGCTGACCCTCGACCGGGACTGGCACGAGGACAGCGCCCCCGTGCTCAACTTCACCGGGGCCACCTACATCCCCATCACGGTGTATGCGCCGCCGGACTATCGTCCGCAGCAGCTGTGGTTCGCGCAGACCGACCGGCCGGCACGCTTCTCGCGCCACCACCTGGCACTGGAGCTGCCGCCTGACCTGCGCGCGGGCCAGCCGGTCTACGTGCAGATCGCCGCCGACAGCTTCACCCGGCAGATCCGCGCCGACGTCACCGACATGGCGACGTACCAGGCGGACGACCTGAACCACGTGCGCGTCACGACGTTGTTTTCCAGCGTGCAGCTCACCATGATCCTGGCCGCGCTGTGCCTGTGGCTGGTGCTGCGCGATCGCGTGCTGCTGTATTTCATCGGCTACACCGGTTGCCAGCTGCTGAACCAGTTGCTGACCACGGGCGAGCTGTACGAACTGCCCGGCAGCGGGCTGCTGGTGCCGCTGGGTACGCACGTGCCGTGGCTGTTCACGGCACTCAGTGCGCCGCTGCTGCTCTCCTTCATCATCGAGTTCTGCGAACTGCGCGTGGTCACGCCGCGCGCGGCGAACCTGCTGGGCGCCATGCGCTGGCCTTTCCTGGTGATCGCCGCCCTGCTCTGCTTTCCGTTCGCCGAGCGCATGCATCTGCTGGCCAGCGCATTCAACTTCTGGTTCATCGTCTCGCAGCTGTATGCACTGGGCGCCGTGATACTTGCCACCGGCCGGCACGGGCGGCAGGCGCGGTTCTTCCTGGTGGCGTGGTTGCCGCAGGTACTGTTCACCGTCGTTCGCCTCAGCCAGGTGCTGCTGGCGCTGGACCTTCCGCGCTGGCTGGAATACGGCATGCCGGCCACCATGGCCTTCTGCAGCGTGGTGGTCACCATCGGCCTGGCCGATCTTTCCCTGCGGGCGCGCAGGGAACGCGACATGGCCCACCACCTGGCCGACCACGATGCACTTACCGGCGTGCTCAACCGGCGCGCGCTGGTGAAGCGCCTGCACGACGCCGCGGCATTGGCCCGGCTGCAACACCAGCCACTGGCGCTGATCTTCCTGGACATGGACCACTTCAAGTCGGTCAACGACCGCTTTGGCCACCAGACCGGCGATGCCTGCCTGCGTGCCGTGGCCGAAACCATCGGCGACGAACTACGCCCCTCCGACAGCCTGGGGCGTTACGGTGGCGAAGAGTTCGTGGCTATGCTGCCGGGTACCACGCAGGAAAACGCCATGGCCGTTGCCGAGCGCATTCGCCACAGCATCGAGGTGCTGCAGGTCCATGCCCGTGGCAACACCTTGCAGACCACGGTCAGCATGGGTGTCGCCAGCCTGCTGGGCACCGCGGACAGCGTCGACGACCTGATCGCGCGGGCCGATGACGCGCTCTATCGCGCCAAGACCCAGGGCCGTAACTGCGTGGTCGCCCATACCCTGGTCATGGTGATGGCGGGCTGACCGGCGCCGCCGGTTCCACGCCATAGGCCCAGCCGAGGAACACCGGCAGCATGCGTTTCCACGTCGCCTGGTTGTGCTCGCCGTCGGGGAACAGGTCGTAGGCCGCCGTGTCCGACGGCGAAGGGTGCGCCGCGTAATCCATGTCGACGGGATACCCCAGGTCTCGCAGGCCACGGCGATGCATGCCGTCGGGTGCGGTGTAACCGTTGATCAGGTCCTCAAGATCCTCGACGGCGTCGATGGTGCCGTTGTGGTTGCGGTCGTTTGTTTCCTCGCGACCGCCCACGGCGAACCAGAAGCGGACCGGCTTGCGCTGCCCTGCGCGATCCACCATGGCCTGCGCCAGCCGCGTGCTTTCCACTGCATTGGCGTCGCTGCGATCCGCCGCCAGCCAGAATGACGGCGAGAACGCGCCGACCTGACCGAATACCTCGGGATACTCCCAGCCGATGCAGAACGCATTGAGCGCACCCAACGACCAACCGAGCATCGTGCGCCCCTGCGCCGAAGCCTGGGTGCGGTAGTGCGCATCGACATAGGGTACGAGTTCACCGGCCACCCACGCGGCGTAGTCGTAGGCACGGGCGCCGATGGGCCCGATGCGCGAGCCACCGACCACGCTGCGCCGGCGCGCACGATCGAACAGGCCATAGCCGGAGGCGCGATCCTTCAGCATGTCCACCGCCACCACGATCACCGGGCGGATGGCGTGCTGCGCATAGAGTGCCGCCAGCGTGTCCTGCAGGCCCACGGCATCCATGTCCTGCCCATCGTTGGCGTAGAGCACCGGATAGCGCGCCTGCGAGTCGGCATAGCCGGGCGGCAGGTACACGGTGACCTTGATCTGCTCGGGCGCGAACGCGCTGGCATCCAGGGTGAGTTTCACCGGTGGCATGACTACGCCATCGGCGGCGTGCGCCGCGGACACCATGCCGAACGCAACGACCCACAGGCACATCGCCCGGTGTTTCCAGTTCGCGCGCATCGGCTTCACTCCACCTCGATCAACCAGCCCTTGCCGGGCTCCACGGGAATCGCCTCACCCGCCTTGAACGTCGCCTGCGGCTGGAAGCCGTTCACTGCTGTCGCGGTGAACGTCGCCTTCGCCGGCGACAGGCCCAGGGCCTTCCAGTCCACGGCCAGCTTCACCTCCACCTTCTGCGGTGCCCACGAGGCGATGGCGATAAGCGTCTTGCGGCCCTTGCGCACATAGCTGGTGGCCAGCACGTCGTCGCGGTTCGTCTTCACCGGGGTGTCGTGCACCCACCAGCCGATCATCTCGGCCTGTTCGATGCCAAACGCATCCCACAGCTTCCACAGACCGCGCGGGTCGCTACCGGCCGACCAGCCGAGGCGGTTGGTCATGCCGAACAGCATGCCGCGCCAGGGGTTGCCGTCGTTCTGCAGCATCTCGCCCATCAGGCCATAGGGAATGCCGGAGATCTCGGTGAGCCAGTACGCGGGCGAGGTCTTTTCATAGTCGAACTCCTCACCGAACCACAGCCGGTCGATGTACGGGAACAACTCCATGTAGAGCAAGGCGCTGTTGATGTAGCCGTCGCGCGGGTTGTACTGGCTGGCCGAATGCAGGTCGATCAACGGATCGGGACGATGGGCCTGAAGCACTTTGCGCACACGCTTCATGGTCGTGCGGTCATAGGCCACGTCATCCAGATACAGGCCGTCGATGCCCTCGTTGCGGGCGAGCCAGTCGAGCCCTTCGATGTAGTAGTTGTGCCAGCGGCTCTGGCCCGCATTGATCACCGCCGCGTCGCGATTCTCCGGCACATGCCACGCGGCGATGTAATCGCCATCCAGATGCTCCTGCAGCCACGAGAAACCGCCGCCCTTGCCGGTGCTGATCACCTCGTGCCCCAGGCTTTCGAGCATGGGCAGTTCGGGCGCACGGTCGGACACCTCGCGCACGGTGTCGTAGATCTTCACGCGCATGCCACGCTGGTGGGCGGCATCGATGTAAGCGCGCATCGCCGCCGGCTCGAGGAACGGATAGTTGATCCACGGATTGATCGGCGTGGCATGGTGGATGTTCACCACGTTCGCGCCGTCGGCCTTGATCGCGTCGAGATCGCCGTACTTGTGGAAGAAGCGCTCCGCGAAATGCTTTGCCGGATCGATGGTCTTGAACGGGGTGACGCGCATGACGATGTCGTAGTGCAGCGTTTCGCCGGCTTTCATCTGGCGGGGGCCGCTGTAGGCTTCCGCCAGATAGTCCTTGTCCTCGTTGCGCAGGCGGATCCCGCCCTGCCCCTGGTTGTCCCAGGATGCGGGCATGCGCAGCGGCTGTTGCTGGTAGAAATTCGTATTGAGCGGACGCCGGTAGTTCTCATCGCGCAGATGGAACTCCAGCCCCGCATTCACTGTGCCAATCCACGCGCCGTCCTGATTGTTCTGCACGCGCCACTTCCAGCCGACATCGTCCGGCGCCCGGTCACCCTGCCGGCCAAGACCCAACTGGTAACGGGCCGCATCATGTTGCATCGGAATGGACAGGCGGATGTCCCGAAGCGATACGTCCTGCGCGGCAGACAACGCGATGCTGTAGACCAGCGTGCCGTCGGCTTCGAGGCTGGCATTCACGTCGCCTCGCAGCGCCCCCGCGCTGGCACCGACCTGCCAGTGCACCTTGCCCGGGCCATCGGAGTGAATTTGCGGCACGTGCGCGCCCTTGAGCACATGCGCACCGCCGTCATCCTCCACGATGAGCTGCACGGGCGCGGCAAGCAGGGTCTTGCCTTGCCCGCTGAACCCAGTCATGCGTTCGTCGAAATGGCTGGTGATCTGCGCCGGCAGGCCGCTGGCATCGAGCCGGATCTCACGCCCGAGGATGCCAAGCGTGCCATCCTTCACGGCGATCGGCGTAAACGGCTTTACCACCGAATCATCCTGAGCCAGCGTGGAATTGAGCCAGCGCAGGCGGGTGAGCTTGACGGGGTCGTCATCGCCATGGGCAACGACGTTGCCCTCGCCCACGGTGATCGCCATGGGAATCGATTGAGCGGCGACGCCATCGGCCGAAACGATCACCTCGCCACGATACACACCGGGCTTGGCCGACGCGGGCACATCCAGCCCCATCCACAAGGCCTGCACGCGCCCTTGCGCCACGTCCACGCGCGACGTGAATGGCTTGCCGTCATAACCGATGCCACCGAGGTTGAAGCAGGTCAGCGCGCTGGCCGGGATGATCGAACCATCGTCGGCGCGCAGGTCGGCAAAGCGGACGTCCACATGGTTCACGGCGACGCGAGGCGCCCATGCGCCAACCTGGAAACTCAGGTATTCGCCGCGCTGTGCAGTGTCGCTCAACGTGCCGCCGGCACCGCGCTTCGCCCAGCTCTCGGGCAGCGCGTCGAACATGCGGATCGGGTTGGCGCGGGTTTCGGGAAACAGCAGCAAGGCATCCGAGCCATGCCCTGCAAGCAGGGCCTGCTGCTCGGCCGGCGTCGCGGTGCGCTCCATCGAGGTGTAGGCGTCGAAATCATCGACGGCCTCGTAGCGCAGTACTTTCGCCTGCGGCAGGTGCGTCCAGTGCGTCGCGTCGCCAACCTTCCTGGCCCATGCGGCGTCGGCCGTGTCGCTGGGCTCGGCGTAGCTCACCGTCGGGTAGTTGCTGCGGCCCTTGCTCACGTAGGGCTGGTAGTAGACCGCATAGGTTCCTGCCTGCGCGGCCTGGAACACGAGTTCGCCGCTCGCCTGGTCGATGCGGCCGCGCCGCACGTTGGCCACGGTGGATCCGTCAGGTGCCGTGACGATGACGGCAACGTGCTGCGGTTGCGCATCGCGACGGCGCCAGGGAATCACCACATGCACGGCCTTCGCGGGCGCGTCGACCTGGAGCAGATAGCGGTGATTGCCCAACGCATCCGCGTTCCAGCGCAGCGGTTGCTGAGTCACGAGAGTCTGTGCATGCGCGGCACCCGCTACACCCAGCAACCATCCCGCCATGATCCAAGCACTACGTCGATGCACTCTGTTCTCCCCGGATGACCCAATAGCCGGCCACTCTTTCGAGTGCCGACTCCGGTGTTTAACCCGAGGAGATGCATGGGGGCAAGTTCCGGAAGGCCTGCCGGTGGCAGTCCGTCAGTTGGCCGTTCGCAAGGTGTACGCGAGAGCAAAGTCACTGGATTCCCGCCTTCGCGGGAATGACGTTCAAGAACCGGAGCGTTGCCTATCACTCGTCATTCCCGCGAAGGCGGGAATCCAGCGACTTTGCCCCCAACCGCTCAAGCTCCGCGATCGCTCTTCAACGTCCGCACCTCTTCTTCATGCCCCGCTGCCGAACGCCCACTCACCCAGCCGAACAACGCGATGCCCACCACGATCAGCACGGCCCCCAGCGCGGAGAAACCGTGCGGCCATGCTTCGCCAAGGAAGACCGCGCCGATCACCGTCGCAAACAGCAGCTCGGCGGCCTGCATCGCCTCCACCGCGGCCAGCGCCGTGGGCTCAGTGCGCACCATGTCGGTGGCCCGGAAGAACAGTACGGTGGCGATCACGCCGGACGACAGGGCCACGCCACCCGCCAGCAGGATCTCGCGCCAGCCTGGCGGCCCGACCAGCAGCCAGGTGGCCACGGCCAGCACCAGCCACAACGGCCAGCTGCACAAGGTCATGCCGAATACACGCTGCGTGGCACCGATGCGCGAACCGCTCTTTTCCAGGTGCAGGAGCACCATGCGATTGCCCAGCGGATACATGAAGGCCGAGAACACCACCGCCGCCATGGCCAGCCAGTCACTCGCCCGCAGCTGGCCCTGCGCATGGCCCCACTGCAGGGCGAACACGCCGGCCACGATCAACACGCCGATGGCCACGCTGCGCCATGCCAGGTGCCGCCGCTCGTCGCGGTAGATGAAGGGCGCCAGCAGCGGGCCGGCCAGCACGGTGGTCTGGAAGCTGCCCGCCACCAGCCAGGACGGGCCGCTGTTCGCCGCCCAGGTCAGCGGCAGACCAAACAGCACGAAACCCACCGCACTCCACCGCAACCAGGTGCGTGGATAACGCTTCAGCTCGGCCGGCAATGCGCCCAGGCCGCCCTGCCACGGCAGCGCCACCGCCAGCAATGGCAAGGTGATGAGGTAGCGCAGGATCACCGCCCACGCCCAATGACCGCCGCCCGCGACAAGGCTGCGGTTGAGCACATAGGTCATGGTGAAGAACAACGCCGCGCACAGCGCCAGTCCCACCGCGGCGACAGCGTTGGAGCGCATACCCGGGCCGTGGTTCAAAGCGTCGAGTGTCGCAGACGCGCGGACGTTTTCGAAGACATCCGCGCCGATTCAGGCCGTTCCGGCCGGCGCCAGCGGAAGCTGCAGGCGGATCACCAGCCCTGCCTCTTCGCCGTTCTGTGCATGGATATCGCCGCCATGCGCCTTCACCACGCGTTGCACGATGGCCAGCCCGAGGCCGTGGCCATCGGCGCGCGATGCATTGCTGCCACGGAACAACGGGCGGAACAGCGAGCTGATTTCTGTCTCCGGCACACCCGGTCCGTTGTCGCGAATGGACACCTCGACCTTGCCAGCCGACGCGTGGGTGACCAGCTCCACCTGCCCACCTTCCGGACTGAACTTGATGGCGTTGCCGATCAGGTTGTCGAACGCGCGCTCCAGCAGGAGCTCGTTGCCCGACACCACCGCCGTGGCGTCACTGGCCAGATGGAACGTGATGCCACGCGCCTGTGCCTCCACGCCCGCGCGCCTCACGCATTCGCGCAGCAGTGACGCCACGTCCACCGGCTCGCGGCTCATGCCGGGGATGCCGCCCTCCAGCCGCGACAGCGCCAGCATTTCGCCGGTCATGCTGTCGAGCCGGCCGATCTCCTGTTCTGCCTGCAGGAAGTAACGCGCGGCCTCGTCCGGCGTGGCGCTGCGCTGTGCAAGATCGAGGATCAAATGCAGCCGCGCCAGCGGCGACCGCAGTTCGTGGGAGAGATCCTGCAGCACGCTGCGATCGTGCGCGACGAGCGCTTCGATGCGTTCGGCCATGGCGTCAAAATCGCCGGCGAGCTGGTGAAGCTCTTCCGGTGCGCGGCGTCCCGGCGCTTCCACGCGCGCGGACAACTCGCCCGCCGCCATGCGTCGCGTGGCACGACTGATCGCCTCCACCGGCTTAGCGACGCTGCGCGCCACCCACCAACCCACCAGGCCGATGAACAACAGCGAGAGCCCGCCCTGGATGGCAAGGAAGATGGTTTGCCGCGTACCTTGCCGCAAGCGCGAATGCGTGCGGCTCAAGGCCACCAGCTGCCTCACCTGCCCGTCGCTGCCCCGCACCTGCTGCACGGCCAGGTAGAGGTTCGGCCACGGCTGCAGCACCACATCGCGCTTTTCATCCAGCCAAGTCTGCAGCGAACCCACCACCGACATCGGCATGCGTATCGGCGACAACGCCTGCCCGTTCTCGTACAACGTGGCCTCGATGCCCTCGCGGCGTTGCTGCAGCGACCATTCGGTCAGCGCCGTGGCGCCGCCGCTTTCATAAGCCTGGTCCGCACCCTGCGCCAGGGCCGACCAGTTGATCTCCACCGCGGTGGTGAATTCGATAAAGCGTTGCGTGAGGAAGATGCCCAGCGCGAGCGCCAGCAGATTGGCGGCGCAGAAGCTGATCAGCACGCGCCAGTAGAGAGAGTTGCCGAAAGGATTCACGCCGCACCCACCACCAGGCTGTAGCCCGCGCCACGCACGGACTCGATGCGCGGCGCCTGCGCCGACGCCTCCGACAGCTTGTGGCGCAGGCGGCTCACGTGCACGTCGATGCTGCGGTCGAAGCGCTCCAGCTCCCGCCCCAGCGCCATGCGGGTGAGCGTCGCCTTGTCCACCAGTTCACCGGCGCGCTGGGCCAGCGCCAGCAGCAGCTGGAACTCCGCGCCGGTCAGCGACAGCTCCTGCTCGCCGACATAGGCACGACGTTCCGATGGCTCCAGCCGCAACACGCCCACCTGTAGGCTGCCGGCGCTCACCGGCGCGTTGCGCCGCAACTGGGCGCGCACGCGCGCCAGCAGTTCACGCGGCAGGCAGGGCTTGGTGAGGTAGTCGTCCGCGCCCAGCTCCAGGCCGATCACGCGATCGACCGGCTCGCCCTTCGCCGACAGCATGATCACCGGCAGTCGGTGCTTGAGGCGCAGTTCGCGCAGCGTTTCCAGGCCGTCGCGGCCCGGCATCATCACGTCGAGGATCAACAGGTCCGGCCGCGTCGTCGGGTTGTGCAGCTGGGCCAGGCCGGCGTCGCCGTCATGGGCCACGTCCACGGCGAAGCCTTCGCGCTGCAGGTATTCGGCCAGCAGGGCGGCCAGCGCGCGATCGTCGTCAACAATGAGGATTCTGGGCATGTCTCGGGGCAACGATTTCTTGCGGAGGCGTTCATTCAAACCGGGCCGGAGGGCCGCCACTACTGGCTTTACCCTTCTTTACCTTCCCGCAAAGAACATACACATGGCGTTGTCGTCAAATAGGCATCACGCAAGACCAACCCCAACGACACAGGTAATCCCCATGCGCAAGAACATCTCTCTCGCTCTGGTGCTCGCTTCGGCTGTTGCCCTCGCTCCGTTTGCCATCGCGTCCGCGCAGGATGGTGGTCCGAATGGTGGCTTCCATGGCCACGGCCACGGCGCGTTTGAGGCGTACAGCAAGCTGAACCTGAGCGACGCCCAGAAGGCCAGCATCAAGCAGATCCTCCAGACCGCCCGCTCGCAGGGCAAGACCCAGCGCGACGCGCTGCGCCAGCAGCGTGAAGCCTTCGAGCAGATGGCGCCGAATGCCTCGGGCTACCAGGCCGCGGCTACCGCCCTCGCCCAGGCCGAAGGCGCAGCGACGACCGCCCGCGTGCAGCAGCGTGCCGCCATCCGCGCACAGATCTACGCCATCCTGACCCCGGCGCAGCAATCCCAGCTCGCCACGATCAAGGCCGAGCGCATGGCCCGCCGCCAGCAGTGGCAGCAGTTCAAGGCGCAGCACCCGGTGTCGGGTTCGTCCACGGCGCAGTAAAGCTTCGGAAGACGTCATAAGAAACAACGGCGCCAGCCTGCATGCTGGCGCCGTTTTTTTTGGAACAAACCCGGTGGGAGCGCACCCTGTGCGCGACAGCCTGACGGAACGGCATCGCCATCGCTCCGCAGTCGCGCACAGGGTGCGCTCCCACAGGAGATGGCGACCGGGATCAATCCGCCTTGAATCCCGCCTGCTGCACCGCGGGCACATACACCGGCGGCGCATAGCCGGCCGGCTTGCTGCCCACGGCCACGCCGCCGTGGATGCGCGACTGCTGCACATCGCCGAAGAACCAGTACGGGAAGGTCGGCTCCAGCGCGCTGACCTCATCGAGGCGGGCGCGCAGGTCGGCCGGGATCTCGAACGACAACGCGGACAGGTTGTCGTCCAGCTGCGCCAGCTTCGTCGCGCCGATGATCACCGAGGCAATGCCCGGCTGCGTGGCGACCCAGTTGAGCGCCACTTGCGCCATCGGCCGGCCCATCTTGCCGGCCACTTCCTCCAGCGTGGCGACGATGGCCCAGTTGCGCTCGGTGAAGCGGTCGAACCCCGGCGTACCGGAAATCTTGGCGAGACGGCCTTCGCCGGCGCCACCCGCTTCGCTCGGCTTGTACTTGCCCGACAGCAGGCCCATGCCCATCGGGCTCCATGCGGTGATGCCCATGCCCAGCTCGCCCGCCATCGGAACGAACTCGTGCTCAATGTGGCGCTCGATCAGCGAGTACTCCAGCTGCAGGTTCACCAGCGGCGTCAGCGCGTGCGCTTCGGCGTAGGTCTGCGCCCGCGAGGCGTACCAGGCGGGAACGTCCGACAGGCCGGCGTAGCGGATCTTGCCGTCGCGCACCAGGTCGTCAAGCGTGCGTACCACTTCCTCGGCCGGCGTCAGGCGATCCCAGGTGTGCAGGATGTACAGGTCGATGTAATCGGTGCGCAGGCGGCGCAGCGAGCCTTCCACCGCACGCAGGATGTTCTTGCGACCGTTGCCGCCGGCGTTGGGGTTGCCGGGCTGGGCGTTGTAGCTGAACTTGGTGGACAGCACCACGCGGTCGCGGCTGCCGCTGTCGGCGACGAACTTGCCCAGCAGCTCTTCGCTGGCGCCTTCGGTATACAGGTCGGCGGTATCAAAGAAGTTGCCGCCGGCATGGAGATAGCGGTCGAACATGGCGCGTGCGGTGTCCTCCGCGGCGCCCCAGCCCCAGTTGTCCCCGAAGGTCATGGTGCCCAGGGCAAGGCGGCTGACGCGCAGGCCGGAGCGTCCCAGGGTGTAGTAGGCATCGAGCGACATGGTGAACTCCCTTTACGAATGGCATGGATGGGTGGGTGGAGCCGATGGGCGAAGTCTGCGCCTTGCCATTAAGGGGAAAAATCCGCATCTTGTGGATGCTTTATTAAGCAAAACTAATCAATGAGCTTCGATCACACCGCCGCCCTGCGCGCCTTCCGCCTGATCGCCCGGTACGGCAGCTTCACCCGTGCCGCCGCCGAGCTGCAGGTCACCGCCTCCGCCCTGAGCCAGACCCTGCGCCAGCTGGAGGATCACGTCGGCGCACGCCTGCTGCACCGGACCACCCGCCGCGTGGGCCTCACCGAAGCCGGCCATGCCTTCCTTGAACGCATTTCCCCGGCCCTGAACGAGATCGACGAAGCCATCGACGCGCTGCGCCAGCATGGCGACCGCCCGGCCGGCACGCTGCGCATCGCCGTGCCGCAGATGGCGCTGGACCACCTGCTCGCCCCCAGCATCGCCAGCTTCATGCGGGCCTGGCCCGAGGTGAAACTCGACATCCAGGTCGAGAACCGCCTCACCGACCTGATCGCGGAAGGTTTCGACGCCGGCATCCGCCTCGGCGAGCGGCTGGCGCGCGACATGGTGGCGATTCCGCTGGGCGGACGGCAGCGTGCCGTGGTGGTCGGCTCACCGGCCTATTTCGCCGCCCATGGCCGACCGGCTCATCCCCGCGACCTGGCGGCACACGATTGCGTGCGCTTCCGCTTCAGCAGCAATGCGATCTATCGATGGGAGTTCGCGCACCCCGCCGGTGCATCGAAAGGCCAGTGGTTCGAGATCGATGTGGACGGCCCCATCACCACCAACGATCCCACCATGGCCATACGCGCCGCGCTCGACGGCCTGGCGCTGGCACACATGGTGGAGCCTTCCGTGCGCGAAGCACTGGCGGATGGCCGGCTGGCATCCGTGCTCGACGACTGGCTACCGCCGTTCGACGGTTTCTATCTCTACTACCCGAGCCGGTTACAGGTGCCGCCGAAACTGCGCGCATTCATCGAGCACCTGCGGCAGCACACCGCCACCCGGCGTTGACCCCTGCAGACAGCGAGAAGATCGGCGTTGGCTCATCACGAACGCCAGTGGCCAGACACGTACACGCCCGTCGGCGCGTAGTAGGCAGGCACCCAGACACGAGCCACGTAATGCGGCCGCGGCGCAACGACCACGCAGCCGGTAAGTGACAGGCTCGCGCTGAACATGACGGCGAGGCCAAGACCGATCAGCATGAGTCGACGCATGGCGTTCTCCTTCGGGTGGGTTTGCTCCGGAAAACGCCGGCCCGATCGCCGCGCTGACGCACGTTTCCCAAAACGATGGCCGCCATTCAGGCTACAGGCGGCCATGGTTCATGCTGACCCGAAGCTTGCGCGTCAGTGCGGCGAGAGCCGCTCCATGACGGAGCGATAGCGCGCGGCGATGCGGTCTTCGTCACGATGCGCGAACCCGCGCACCATCCACTCGCCGCCCACCATCACGTCGCGCACCAGCGGCACATTGCCGGCGAACAGGAAACTGTCGATCACCGAACGTTCGTCGCGCGCGGCAAGCAAGGGCGCGCGGTCGTCGAGCACCAGCAGGTCCGCGCGGTTTGCTGCGCGCAGCTCGCCGATGGGTAGGCCCGACGCCGTGGCGCCACCGCGCAAGGCGGCGCGCCAGAGCGTTTCGCCAACGCTGTCACCCTGGTGGCGGGCGGCAATATTGCGATGGCAGGTCGACAGACGCTGGCCGTATTCCAGCCAGCGCAGTTCCTCTACCGGCGACACGGAGATGTGCGAATCAGAACCGATGCCCAGGGTTCCGTTCGCGTCGATGAAGTCGGCCAGGGGAAACAGGCCGTCGCCAAGGTTCGCCTCGGTGGTGGGACACAAGCCGGCCACGGCGCCGCTGCGGGCAATCTGTGTGGTTTCCTTGTCGCTCAGGTGCGTGGCGTGCACCAGCGTCCACCGCGCATCCACCGGCGCGTGATCGAACAACCACTCCACCGGCCGCGCGCCGCGCGTGGCCAGACAATCCTGCACCTCGCCGATCTGCTCAGCGATGTGAATATGGATCGGGCAGGACTTCGTCGCGTCATTGGCAAGCACCAGCCGCAATGCTTCCTCCGGCACGGCGCGCAACGAGTGCAGCGCGATGCCGACGCGCAGCTTGTCGCTCTCGTGTGCCTTGAGGGTTTCCAGCAGCCGCAGGTACGACGGCACGTCATGGCCGAAACGGCGCTGGCGCGGCGCGAGCGGGCGTCCGTCGAAACCGCCGCTCATGTAGAGCACCGGCAACAGCGTGAGCGCAATGCCGGCCTCGCGCGCGGCCTCGATCAAGGCCAGCGACATGGCCTCCGGTTGCGCGTAGGGCGTGCCGTCCGGCTGGTGATGCAGGTAGTGGAATTCGCACACCTGCGTGTAGCCGCTCTTGAGCATCTCCACGTACAACTGCGCGGCGATGGCCTGCAGTTCGTCTGGCCCGACGGTGGCGGCGAACGCATACATGGTTTCGCGCCAGGTCCAGAAGCTGTCGTCGCTCTTGCCCTTGCGCTCGGCAAGGCCGGCCATGGCGCGCTGGAACGCGTGCGAGTGGAGGTTGGGCATGCCGGGCAATACCCAGCGCCCGAGGCGCTCCCCTTCGCCGCTGGTGACGCCCGCGAGCATGCCGCCGTCGTCCACTGCCAGCATGGCATCCGGCGTCCAGCCCTGCGGCGTCCACAGACGATCGGCGGTGTAACGGGTCGGAATACTGCCAGCCATGACCAGGCTCCTCGGGAACAGACGCCGAGTGTACCCGGTCGCCAGGGCAAGGCTGATCAAGTCTCACCCTGGCCGTCTCGTTCACATCGGTGCGGCATAATGCACTGATGGCCAAGAAAACCCCGGAATACTCCCCGAAACTGCTGGTGCGGCAGGCAACGCCTGGCGACGTGCCCGCACTGGTCGATCTCACCGCCCGCGTCTACACCCCCGAATGGGGGCATTCGGCGGAAATGCTGCGCTCCCAGCAGACGCATTTCCCCGAGGGCCAGTTCGTGGTCGAGTACGAAGGAAAGCTCGTGGGTTACTGCGCCACCTTCCGCATCGACGAAGCCACCGCGCTTGCGCCGCATACGTGGATGCAAATCACCGGTGGCGGCATGGCCTCGCGCCATCGGCGCGACGGCAACTGGCTGTACGGCATGGAAGTGGTAGTGCATCCGGACTACCGCAACATGCGCATCGGCCAGCGCCTGTACCAGGCACGCAAGCGCATCTGCACCGACCTGAAGCTGCGCGGCATCGTCTTCGGCGGACGCATGCCCGGGCTGGCGCGCAACCTGCAGCGCTACGGCAGCGCGGAGGCCTACGTGCAGGCGGTGTCCGAAGGCAAGCGCCGCGATCCCACGCTCAGCTTCCAGCTCAACAACGAGTTCGAGGTGATCGGCCTGCTGCGTGGCTATGTGCCGTCCGACTATGAATCGCTGGGCTACGCGGCACACCTGGTATGGCGCAACCCGGCCCTGCTCGATCATCCGGACATCCCGTCGGTGCCCTCGACACAGCGGTTGCCCGACCTGGTGCGCGTGGCGTCGGTGCAATACCAGCAGCGGCGCATCCGCTCCTATGAGGAGTTCGCCACGCAGGTGGAGTACTTCACCGATATCGCGGCGGACTACAACGCCGACTTCGTCGCCTTCCCCGAGCTGATCACGCTGCAGCTGCTGTCGATCGAGAACGAGGAGCTCTCGCCGGTCGAAACCATCCGCAAGCTCAGCCAGTACACGCCACAGGTGAAGGAACTCTTCAGCCGACTGGCGGTGCATTACAACATCAACATCATCGCGGGCTCGCATCCCACCGAACAGGCCAACGGCGACATCCACAACGTGTGCTACGTGTGCCTGCGCGACGGCTCCATCCACGAGCAGGAAAAGCTGCACCCCACGCCCAGCGAGCGCACGGTGTGGAGCATCACCGGTGGCGACACGGCAGCCACCATCCAGACCGACTGCGGCCCGATCGGCGTGATGATCTGCTACGACTCGGAGTTCCCAGAGGTCGCGCGCCATCTTACCGACCAGGGCGCGCTGATCCTGTTCGTGCCCTTCTGCACGGACGTGCGCGAGGGCTACCTGCGCGTGCGCTACTGCTCGCAGGCGCGCGCCATCGAAAACCAGTGCTATGTGGTGTTGTCCGGCAACGTCGGCAACCTGCCCGGCGTGAACAACTTCGACATCCAGTACGGCCAGAGCTGCATTCTTACGCCCAGCGACTTCCCGTTCGCGCGTGACGGCATCGCCGCCGATTCCACGCCCAACATCGAAACCGTGCTGTTCGCCGACCTGCACCTGGAAAGCCTGGCCCGCGCGCGCAACGCCGGCGCGGTGCAGAACCTGAAGGATCGTCGCTTCGACCTTTACGAAACGCGCTGGACCCGCAAGTCCGAGGCGACATCGTGAGCGAGCAGGACGACGAACCGGCACGTTCGGCATCGACGGTCACAGGACGCCTCCAGCAACTTGCCAGCTCCGATCTGTTCTCGCCGGTGCAGTGGCGGCGACGCATCCTGTTCTGGGGTGGCGCCGTGCTGGTCGGCCTGGCCGCCATCGGCTTCGCACGCGCGGCGGACTGGGCGTTCGAGGTGTTCCATGGCGTGGTGACGCACAACCGGCTTTGGGCCTTCCTGATCACACCCGTCACGTTCGCCCTGCTCGCCTGGCTCACCGAAGGCGCGCTGAGGCCGACGCGCGGCTCGGGCATTCCGCAGGCCATCGCCGCCCTGAAGATCGAGGACGAAGGCTTCCGGCAAAGCCTGCTCTCCCTGCGCGTCGCCATCGGCAAGATGGCGCTTACGCTCGCCGCGCTGCTCGGTGGCGCCTCGGTCGGTCGCGAGGGCCCGACGGTGCACGTGGGCGCGGGCCTGCTCTACTCGCTGGGTCGCCGCTTCGGTTTCGCGGAACCGGCCGCGGCGGGGCGCTTCATCCTTGCCGGTGCCGCGGCTGGCCTGGCCGCCGCGTTCAACACGCCGCTGGCGGGCATCGTGTTCGCCATCGAGGAAATGAGCGGTTCATTCGAGCATCGCATGAGCGGCATCCTGCTCACGGCCGTGTTCGTTGCCGGCCTGGTGTCGCTGGGCATCCTGGGCAACTACGCCTACTTCGGCCACTTCGACATCGGCCTGCCGCTGGGCAAGGCATGGTGGGCCGTGCTGGCCACGGGCATCGTATGCGGTCTTGCCGGTGGCTTGTTCGCCCGGCTGATCCTGCCGCACGACACCGGCTTTCGCGGCTTCGTCGGCAGGCTGCGCGCGCGGCAGCCGATCGTGTTTGCCGCCGCCTGCGGCCTCGCACTGGTCCTGCTGAGCCAGCTCACGCACACCGGCCTGTACGGCACGGGTTATGCGCAGGCCAAGGACATTCTCGAAGGCCACACGGGCACGGTGACGAGCTTCGGCGTGCTGAAGTTCCTCGGCAACATCGCCTCGTACTGGGCCGGCATTCCTGGCGGCATCTTCTCGCCCGCGCTGGCGGTGGGCGCGGGACTGGGCAACAACCTTTGCGCCATCCTGCCGGGCGTCGATCCCTCGGCGGTGGTGCTGCTGGCCATGGCGGCCTATCTGTCCGGCGTGACCCAGGCGCCGCTCACCGCCACGGTGATTTCCATGGAGCTCACCGCCAACCAGCAGATGGTGCTGCCCATCATGGCCACCTGCCTGCTGGCGCGCGCCACCTCGTCCCTGCTGTCGCGCAAGCCGGTGTATCGCGCGCTTGCCGACAAGCTCATTGAAGGCTACGAGCGCGAACTCGCGCGTCGCGCCGCCGAATCATCGCCGGACGATGAAGAAACCGCGCACGCTGCATGGACAGAGTCGCCGATGGTGGAAGATCCGGCCACACCCCTGCCACCAGCCGACCAGCCGCCCCATCCCTCTGATTCGCCAACCGATCAACGACCATCATGACGCCACGCTGGGATCACCTGCTGACCAACGCCACGCTCGCCACCTTCACCGGCGACGCCCCCTACGGCCTGATCGAACATGGTGCGATCGCCATGCACGAGGGACGCATCGCCTGGGTGGGTCCGCAGCATGCACTGCAGGGAGAAGCCAACGCGCTTGCATCCCACGTGGAAGACCTTGGCGGTGCCGTCGTCACGCCTGGCCTGGTCGATTGCCACACGCACCTGGTGTTCGGCGGCAACCGCGCGCATGAATTCGACATGCGCCTCAACGGTGCCACCTACGAGGAGATCGCCCGCGCCGGTGGCGGCATTGTGTCGACGGTGAAAGCCACGCGCGACGCCAGCGAGGATGAGCTGTTCGCGCAGGCGTTGCCGCGCGCACAGGCGCTGCTGGCCGATGGTGTCACCACGCTGGAAATCAAATCCGGCTACGGACTGGATCTGGAAACCGAGCGCCGCATGCTGCGCGTGGCGCGGCGCCTGGGCAAGGCGCTGGGTATCACCGTGCGCGCCACGTTCCTCGGTCTGCATGCCCTGCCACCGGAATATCGCCATGACCGCGACGGCTACGTCGCCCTGATGTGCGACGAGGTGTTGCCCGCGCTTGCCGGCGAAGGCCTTGTCGACGCCGTCGACGCCTTCTGCGAGAACATCGGCTTCACGCCGGAAGAAACCCGGCGCGTGTTCGATCGCGCCACGCAACTCGGCCTGCCGGTGAAGCTGCATGCCGAGCAGTTGTCGGACCTCGACGGCGCGGCGCTGGTCGCCCGTTACCGCGGCCTGTCCGCCGACCATCTGGAATACCTGAGCGACAGCGGCATCCGCGCCATGGCGCAGGCAGGCACCGTCGCGGTGCTGCTGCCCGGCGCGTTCTACGCGCTGCGCGAAACGAAGCTGCCGCCCATGACCAGCCTGCGCGAGCACGGCGTGGCGATGGCCGTGGCCACCGACTGCAACCCCGGTACGTCTCCCCTGCTGTCGCTGCGGCTGGCGGCGGGCATGGCGTGCACCCTGTTCCGTCTCACACCGGAAGAGGCACTGCGTGGCATCACGGTGAACGCGGCCCGTGCGCTCGGTCTCAGTGACCGCGGCACGCTGGAAGTCGGGCAGCGGGCGGATCTTGCCGTCTGGAACGTGAAGCAGCCGGCCGAGCTGTGCTACTGGATCGGCGGCAACCATGCCCTGCGGAAGACCTTCCTCAGCGGCGCGGCGCCTTCACCGGCCGCCTGACACCTTTCCCGCGCGCATAAAAAAAGCCCCCGTCAAACGGGGGCTTTTTCGTGAGCCGGATGGCTTAGGCCGACTTCTTCTTCGGCGCTGCCTTCTTGGCGGCTGCCGACTTGGTCACGGTCGCCTTGCCACCGGCCACGGCCGGCTGCACCGAATGAGCGCGGCTGTTGCCGTAGCTGCCACGATAGGTCTTGCCACGACGGGTCCTGCGATCGCCCTTGCCCATGGGGAACTCCTTGATTCGTTGGGGTGAATACGGCCGACCATCGTATCAGCGACGGCCCAAAGCGCAATAGTCGGAAAGCCCCTAGCGGCAGCCGGGGCCCGCGCAGCCGCGCATCTCGTCCGGACAGCGTTCGGAATCGATCTGCACGGTGACGTGCTGGATGCCGAAACGTTCCGCCAGCACCTGGTTGATCGCACGGATGGCTGACGCACTGCTGGCGCCGTCATGCAGTTCCGCATGCAGCGTTGCCATGCGCGAGCCGGAGGCGAGCTGCCACACATGCAGGTGGTGCACGTCGCGGATGGATTCGTCCGCGACGCGCAGGGCCGCCTCGACATCGCCGGTGTTCATGCCTTCCGGCACGCCCTCCAGCAGGATGTGTGAGGAACGGCGCAACAAGCGCCACGCACTGTTGAGGATAAGCAGCGACACCAGCAGCGAAAGCACCGGATCGGCCCAGTTCCAGCCCATCCAGCGCACCAGCAGCGCCGCCACCACGGCGGCCACCGAGCCGAGCAGGTCGCCGATCACGTGCAGGGTGGCGCCGGCAAGATTCACGTCATCGTGGGCGTGCCCGTGCAGTGTGCTCAGCACCAGCACGTTCACCACGAGCCCGATGAGCGCAACCACCAGCATCATCCCCGACAGGATGTGCGTGGGCTCGAACAGTCGGGTGATCGCCTCGTAGGCAATGAAGGCCACCAGCACGAACTGGGTGAGTGAGTTGACGAAACCGGCCAGCACTTCGAGGCGGCCGTAGCCGTAGCTTCGGCGCGCATCCGCCGGGCGACGGGCGAACCATGCGCCGGCCACCGCAAGCAGCAGTGCCAGCGCATCGATGAGCATGTGGCCGCCATCGGCCACCAGCGCGAGCGAACCGGACCAGAAGCCACCCACCATCTCCACCAGCATCATCAGCGTGGTGAGCACGAAGGCGAAGAGCAGCTTCTTTTCCTTGCCGGTCACGCTGCCGTGGGCGTGGTCATGGCCATGCGCGTGGTCGTGCGCATGACCGTGGGCATGGTCATGGCCGTAATGTTCATGGGTGTGCGCGTGGGCAGAGCTCATGGGTGCAAATGCTAGGAACCGTGGGGCCCGTTACACAATCACGACGAAGGGCGCCGAGGCGCTCAGTGGGCGCATTGCGGGCCGTGCACGTGCAATGCGCGATGCGTGCGCAGATTGACGAAATGCCCCGCCGCCACCAGCAGGCCACCGCAGGTGACCATCGCGCTATGCAGCCCGACCGAGTAACTCTCGGCGAAGGTGACACCCACGATCAGCAGCGCGAGCCCCGGCAGCGCCAGGAACAACGCCCGCGGGCGGTGATGGTGCCGATAGCCGCTGATCAGGCTGATCAGCGCCAGCGCGCAGGCGAACATCACGAAACCGCGCTCGAACGCATGATCGGCCAGGAAACCGAGCCCGAGGACAGGCAGCAGGGCCAGCACGAACGGTAGCGCCGCGCAGTGGATGGCGCACAGGAACGACGCCGTCGCGCCTATCCGGTCGGCCAGGGACCACCAGCGTTTCTTGTTCTGTTGAGGAGCTTCCATCGGATCGGGGCCGGAGCGGAGCGCAGACCGGGCCGTGGGATGGCCCGTTCGCCACATGTTACATTATAACGTCACGAACGCAAGCCCGGCCCGGCGAACCATTCAGGCCATCAGCTCTTGCGGCAGTTCTTGCAGAGGCCGTGCACTTCCAGCGTCTGTGCCTGCGGCCGGAACCCGAAGGCCCTGGCCTGCGCCTCGATCAGCTCCGCCACGCGCTCGTCGCACACTTCCTGAGCACTGGAGCAGTTGTCGCAGATCAGGAACGGCACCTGGTGCGCCTCCGCCGGATGGTGGCAGGAGACGAAGGCATTGATGGATTCGAGCTTGTGGATGAAACCGTGCTCGAGCAGGAAGTCGAGCGCGCGGTAAACCGTGGGCGGCGCCGCATTGCCATGACGCTCGCGCAGCTGGTCGAGCAGGTCATACGCCTTCACCGGCTTGCCGGCGGCGGCGACCAGTTCCAGCACTTCCTTGCGCAGGGGCGTAAGCCGCAGGCCGCGCTCCTCGCTGGCGTGTTCCACCGCACGAACGAAGCTCTGCGCGTCCTCGTGGTGATGGTGATGCACGTGCGGCTTGTCGGCGGTATGGCTCAATGGAATCTCCTTGCCGGCCATCATACACCGTCGCTTACATGAGGCCTGCGGCGACCCAGCGCAAGCGCTTGTTCAGCGTCGCCCCGGCAACGGCGGCGGCGTGGACTTGTCCCTGCCGCGCGGCCGCACCAGCACGATGATCCAGCCGATGGGCCCGAGCACGACCGACCAGACGATGCCTTCCACCGTGCGGCCACGCCACCAGCCAAGCAGCGCACCGACCGCCACGAACCCCAGGTTCCACCACAGCAGCGTCACCCAGGGCACCATGCTCATGAGGTTGAGGAAGATGTGCAGGAAGGCGTCCGGGCTGTCCGGATCCACGCCCTGCATAGCCTTGTCCAACCACTGCTCCACGCCGGCCCCATCGACTGATTACGATGGGGTGATGATGAAGCCTCGGCGCCTGCCTGCCTACGCCGTTCTTGCCCCTGATGGACCGGAGCCATGCGCTGCCTGCTGATCGAAGACGACATTCCCACTTCGGAGCTGATCCGCGAGGGCCTGGCCGGGGCGGGACACGAGGTGGAGGCCAGTCATGACGGCGCCAGCGGGCTGGCCCGCGTCAGCAACGAACGCTGGGACCTGGTGGTGCTGGACCGCATGCTGCCCGGCGGCGTGGACGGCCTGGATATCCTTGCGGCCATGCGCCTGCGTGACGACCGCACGCCGGTGCTCGTGCTCAGCGCGCTCAGCAGCCTGGACGAACGCATCCGCGGCCTGCGCAGCGGCGGTGACGATTACCTGACCAAGCCGTTTGCGCTCGACGAAATGCTGGCCCGGGTCGAGGCACTGGCGCGCCGCGCCGGCCAACGCCCGGAACCGGATGTGTTCAACGTGGGCGACCTGACGCTGGAACCGCGCACGCGCCGCGTGTTCCGCAACGGTCGCCCGGTAGCGCTGCAGCCGCGCGAATACCAGTTGCTCGAATACCTGGTACGCCACCAGGGCGAAGTGGTGACGCGCAAGATGCTGCTCGCCGCCGTCTGGGGGTTCCATTTCGACCCGGAAACCAACGTGATCGACGTGCAGATGAGCCGACTTCGCACCAAGCTCGACGAGGATGGCGCCCCGCCGTTGATCCACACGGTGCGCGGCGTCGGCTTCACCATCGGCGCCAGCGACGACGGCACGCATGTCGCTGAGTGACTTCCGCCATTCGGTGGTGTTTCGCATGGCCGCCGGCTACGGCGTCCTGCTGCTGCTTTCGGTGGCGCTGATCGCGGCGGTGTTCTACGTCGCCACGGCGGGATTCCTGCGCAGCAACATCGACGAGCAACTGCGCAGCCGCGCGCGGCACCTCGTGCAGGAAGGACAACAGCACGGGCCGGCCGCACTGGCCAGCGACATCCACGACCTGCTCACCGACAACCAGGACACCGATACGGAGATCTACCTGCTGCTGGACCCCCACGGCCGGAAGATCATCGGCAACCTGACCGCATGGCCCAGCGCCGCCGTCGCCACGGATGGCATGCACCAGCTGGAGGTGGACCGGCTCGACCGGCATTCGCCCAGCCGCCTGCTGACCCATCATTTCGCCGACGGCAGCACGCTGCTGGTGGGGCGCGACATGCAGGACGTGCGCACACTGGAACACCTCATCGTGGTGGCGTTCGGCATCGGCGGCCTGCTTGCGCTGCTGCTCGCCGGCGGCGGCGCGTTGCTGCTGCGGTCGCAACTGCAACGCCAGCTCAAGGCCATCCATCGCACCACGACGGAAGTCTCCGCCGGCCGGCTGGACCACCGCATCGCCGTGGGACGTTCGCGCGACGAGTTCGCCATCGTGGCGCGCGACGTCAACGACATGCTCGATGAGATCGAACGGTTGATGGACAACACGCGCCAGGTCTCCAACGCCATCGCGCACGATCTGCGCACGCCGCTGGGGCGGGTCCGCGCCGCGCTGGAGCAGGCCCTGCGCTCGCCGCAGCGGGACACGCGCCTGCCGCGCGACGCCCAGTACGCCATTGACGAAATCGATAGTCTGATCACCGTGCTGGACAAGCTGCTGCAGATTGCCGAAGCCGAATCAGGCGTGCGCCGCGGCAGCTTCGAAACGCTGCCCTTGCGCGGCCTGCTCGGGGACATCGCCGAGCTCTACCAGCCGGCCGCCGAACTGCGCTCGATCACCCTGCAATGGACCGTCGAGGACGATCCCTGCGTGCTGGCCGACCGCCATCTGCTGGCGGGCGTGCTGGCCAATCTGCTCGACAACGCCTTCAAGTACGCCGGTGAAGGCGCCAACGTCGTCACGGCCGCCGCCGTGGCTGGCGAGTGGGTCCGCATCAGCGTGCAGGACGATGGCCCCGGCATCCCCGAAGTCGCGCTGTCGCGCGCCACCGAGCGCTTCTTCCGCGTGGACAGCAGCCGCCACCAGCGCGGCAATGGCCTGGGCCTGAGCATCGTGGCGGCGGTGGTCGCGTTGCATCGCGGCCGGCTGAGGCTGGAAAACACCTCGCCGGGGCTGCGGGTCACCATCGAGCTGCCTGCGGCCAACCTTTCCAAACCGTAACTGTCGCCGGACACGCGCCTGCCCTAGGGTGTCGGGGCTTTCTTCGCCCGCGCGGGCCTGTCGGCCTGTCGTTGGCGCGACGAAGCTCGCTGTGCGGCCTCCTGCCGCCCTCCCTGCCCCCAGTGCGACACGTCACAGGTTTCATGAAGAAGCATCAAGGACGACTCATCGCCGCCGGCTGCCTCCTCGCGGCCATCCTGCTGGCCGTGTGGCTGCGCCCTGCCCCTAGTGCCGCGAACAACACGGTACAGCGAGCGGCCGCACCCGCCGACGTGGAGGACGTCACCATCAACGCGCAGCAGGCTCGTCAGGTGCGCGTGTCGCCGGTGACCATGCGTGATTTCACCCCGGGCGTCGATGCCGTGGGTTACGTCGACTTCAACCAGGACCAGCTGGCCCAGGTCAGCTCGCCCTACGCCGGGCGCGTGCGCGACGTGCTCGCCAGGGCCGGCGACACGGTGAAGCGCGGCCAGCCGCTGTTTTCCGTCGACAGCCCGGATCTGGCCCAGGCCGAGGCCAGCCTGGTCAGCGCCGCCGCTGCCCGCGTACAGACCAGCGCCGCGCTGGAACGTGCCAAGGGCATGGCACAGGTGCAGGCCAATGCGCCGAAGGATCTGGAGCAGGCCGTATCCGACCAGCAGACGGCGGAAGGCAATTACCAGGCCGCGCGACGCGCCCTGCATATCTTCGGCAAGAACGATGCGGACATCGACCGCATCGCCGCCACGCGGCGAGTGGACGGCGAGCTGCGCATCGACAGCCCCATCGACGGCCAGGTCAGCACGCGCAGCATCGCTGCCGGCGACCTCGTGCAGCCGGGCAACAGCCCGGCACCGTTTACGATCTCCGATGGCGACAGCCTGTGGCTGGTAGCCAACGTCAGCGAGGACGAAGCAGCACAAGTCCACGTGGGCGATGCACTGACCGCCACGTTGTCGGCCTTGTCGCAGCCGCCCATCAAGGCCACGGTCGACTACGTCGGCAACAGCGCCGATGCCGCCACGCACCGCGTGATGCTGCGTGCGGTCCTGCGCACGCCGCCCAAGGGACTGCGTGCGCAGATGCTGGCCACCTATCGCATCTTCACGGCGCCGCCGGCATCACACGAAGCGGTGCCCGTCGACGCCGTGGTGCGCGAAGGCACAGGCGCAATGGTGGTGTTCACCACCGCCGACGGCCTGCGCTTCACCCGCCACCCGGTGCAGCTGGGGCCGTTGCAGGACGGCTACTACCCGGTGTTGTCCGGCCTCCCCGCCGGTCAGCGCATCGCGACGGAAGGCGCGTTGTTCCTCAGCAACGCGCTGGCGCTGCAGTCGCAGTAAGCACCCAACGAATAAGGACCGAATGTGTTCCGTGGTCTTGTCGCCTTCGCGCTGACCCGCCGCGCCATCGTGCTGATGTCGCTGGCGGCGTTCGCCATCGCCGGGCTTGTGGCCTACGCCAAGCTCAACATCGAGGCTTACCCCAATCCCGCGCCGGTGATCCTGGAAATCACCGCGCAGGCGCCGGGTCTTTCCGCCGAGGAAATGGAACGCAGCTATACGCGGCCGATGGAAGTGGGCCTGGCGACCACGCCGGGGGTGGAAAGCATCCGCTCCACGTCGTTCTACGGCTTGTCGTTCGTGCGCGTCACTTTCAAGTACGGTACCGACTACTACTTCGACTACACGCAGGCCGCGCTGTCGTTGCAGCAGAACGTGAGCCTGCCCAATGCGGTGCAACCGCAGATCCAGGCGTCCAGCCTGGTCGGCGAGATCTTCCGCTACCAGCTGGCCGGCCCGCGCTCGATGAGCCTTACCGAGTTGCGCACCCTGCAGGACTGGGTGGTCACGCGCCGCCTGCTGTCGGTGCCGGGCATTGCCCAGGTGGTGACCTGGGGCGGCACCACCAAGGAATACGACGTCGAAGCCGACCTGCACAAGCTGCAGGGCTACGGCATCACCCTGCCCCAGCTCGTCAGCGCCATCGGCAATGCCAACAGCAACGTCGGCGGGCGCACGATCAACATCGGCCAGCAATCGGTGAACATCCGTGGCGTGGGCCTGGTCAAGGATGTCGACGACATCGGCCACATCGTGCTCAACCAGTCCAACGGCACGCCAGTGCTGGTGAAGGACGTGGCCAAGGTGAAGGTGGGCGCCGTACCGCGCCTGGGCCGGGCCGGACGCGACACCCAGGATGACGTAGTCACCGGCATCGTGGTGATGAACCGCACGCTGCAGACCAACGACGTAGTCGCGCGCGTGAAGGACGAAGTGGCCAGGCTCAACAGCGACGGCACTCTGCCGCCCGGCGTGAAGCTGGTGCCGTTCTACGACCGCTCCACGTTGGTGGCGGTGACCACGCACACCGTGCTGCACAACCTGATCTTCGGCTGCCTGCTGGTGTTCCTGATCCAATGGATCTTCCTGGGCGACCTGCGCAGCGCCATCATCGTCAGCGCCAACATTCCCGTGGCGCTGTTCTTCAGCATCATCATCCTGGTGTTGATGGGCGACTCCGCCAACCTGCTGTCGCTGGGCGCGGTGGACTTCGGCATCATCGTCGACTCGGCGGTGATCCTGATCGAAAACATCTTCCGCAATTTCCAGAAGAGTCACGAAGAGCAGCGCGAATTGCTTCACGAGTCCGCGCAGAGCGACCTCGGCACCTATATGCGCGGCGGCGCCACCCATGGCTGGACCGATCGCCTGCGATTGCTCTTCATCAGTGCCATGCAGGTGGACCGCGCAATCCTGTTCTCCTCCGCCATCACGGTGGCGGCTTTCATCCCGCTGTTCACCATGCAGGGCGTGGAGGGCCAGATCTTCAACCCGATGGCGCGCACTTACGCCTACGCGCTAACCGGTGCGCTGATCGCCACTTTCACCATCTCGCCGGTGCTGGCGTCACTGTTGCTGCCCAAGCACGTGAAGGAGACCGAGACGGTGTTCGTGCGCGCGATCCGCCGCGTCTACACACCGGTGCTGCGCTGGGCGCTGGCTCGTCGCCGTACCACGGTCGCCCTGGGCGTGGGCTTCCTGCTGTTGGCCGGCTTGCTGTTGACGCGCGTCGGCACCGAGTTCCTGCCCGCACTGGAAGAAGGCAACCTGTGGATACGCGCCTCGATGCCACCCACCATCTCACTGGAGGCGGGACAGGACAAGGTGAACGAACTGCGTCGCATCCTGCTCAAGCATCCGGAGGTGGTGACGGTAGTGTCGCAACATGGACGCCCCGACGACGGCAGTGATGCCTCCGGCTTCTACAACGTGGAGTTGTTCGTCCCGCTCAAGCCGCAGGACGACTGGCCCAGCGGCCACACCAAAGAGAAGCTGGTGGCCGACCTGCAGCGCGAATTCGAGAACGCGCTGCCCGGCGTGGAATTCAACTTCTCGCAGTACATCCAGGACAACATCGAGGAAGGCCTCTCCGGCGTGAAAGGCGCGAACTCGGTGAAGATCGTCGGCCCCGAGTTGCCCGAACTGGAGCACCTGGCCGACGAGGTCATGCACCAGATGCAGCAGGTTCCGGGCGTGCAAGACCTCGGCGTTTTCCACGTACTGGGCCAGCCCAACCTCAACATCACTATCGACCGCGCCAAGGCTGCGCGCTACGGCCTCAACACCGGCGATATCAACACCGTGGTGCAGGCGGCAGCCGGCGGTACCTCGGCAACGACGGTGCTGGAAGGTGATCGCCAGTTCGACCTGGTGGTGCGCCTGGCACCCCAGTTCCGGCGCAGCATCGAGGACATTGGCAATATCCAGGTGGGTTACAGCCTGCCCAACGGGGGTACCGGCTACGTCCCGTTGCGCGATGTAGCCAAGATCAGCCTCGACACGGGCGCTTCGTACATCTACCACGAACGCAACGAGCGCTTCGTGCCGGTGAAGTTCAGCGTGCGCGGGCGCGATCTGGGCGGCACCGTGGCGGAGGCGCAGCGCCGCATCGCCGAGCACGTCACGCTGCCGCCGGGCTACCACCTCTCGTGGGCGGGCGAGTTCAACGACCTGCAGCAGGCCAAGCAGCGCCTGGCGGTGGTGCTGCCCATCGCGGTGGGCCTGATCCTGGCCCTGCTGTTCGCCCTCTTCAATTCACTGCGTGACAGCCTGCTCACGCTGGCAGCGATTCCCTTTTCCATCGGCGGCGGCATTGTCGCCCTGTATCTCTCGGGACTGGATTTCAGCATCTCCGCGGCGATCGGCTTCGTGTCGCTGTTCGGCGTATCGGTGATGAACGGCATCCTCGTCATCACCTACTTCAACCATCTGGTCTTCGCCGGCCTCTCGCCGGTGGAAGCCATGGCGCAAGCCGCCGAGCAGCGCATGCGCCCCATGCTGATGACCGCCCTGTCGGCCTGCATCGGCTTGCTGCCTGCCGCGCTGTCCACCGGCATCGGCAGCCAGGTGCAGCGGCCGCTCGCCACCGTGGTGGTCGGCGGCATGCTGATCGGGCCGGTGATGCTGCTGGTCGTGGCGCCGGCACTGCAGGTACTGGTGGTGGAGTGGTCGCACAAGCGCCGCAGCCGTCGACAGGCGGCAGGAGAGGCAGCATGAACCCCGCCATGAACGTGCCGCGCTGGGGCGCGCTGGCCGCTGCTCTCGCGGTTTGCGTCGGCTGCGCGGTGGGCCCCGATTATCAGCGCCCTGCCACGCCCACCCCGGCGCAGTTCACCCGGCAAGCCCCGGCCGCCACCGTGAGCAGTGCGAGCGGCGCTTCCCAACAATGGGCGTCCAGCGAAACGATCGCGCAAACCTGGTGGCAGGTATTCGGTTCCGACGCACTCAACCAGCGCGTCCAGCGCGCGCTGGCGCATAGCCCGGACATCGAGGCGGCCACCGCTGCCCTGCGGCAGGCGCAGGAGAACGTGGCCGCGCAACGGGCGAGCTTCTTCCCTTCCGCCCAGGTCAGCTACTCGCCATCGCGCCAGCGCGATGCGGTGGGCACGCTCTCGCCCGCGCTGACGTCCAACGCCACCTACTACACGCTGCACACCGCCCAACTCAACATCAGCTACGCGCCGGACGTGTTCGGCCTCAACCGTCGCACGGTGGAATCCTTGCAGGCCCAGGCCGACAACCAGCGTTACCAGCTTGAAGCCGCGCGACTGACCCTTGCCGCCAACGTGGTCAACGCAGCCATTCAGGAAGCCTCGCTGCGAGCGCAGATCGAAGCGACCCGGACCGTGATCGATGCGCAGACACACGCGCTCGCGATCCTGCATGACCAGGCGCGACTGGGCTATGCCTCCGGCCTTGATGTGGCCGCGCAGGAGAGCGCGCTGGCACAGGCCAGGCAAGCACTGCCGGCACTGGAAAAACAGCTGGAACAGAACCGCGACCTGTTGGCGGTGCTGTGCGGTGACACGCCCGATCAGGCCGGAATGCCGGAGTTCGACCTCGAGCACCTGACCCTTCCGGTGACGCTGCCCCAGACCCTGCCATCGCAACTGGTGACGCAACGGCCCGACGTGCGCGCCGCCGAGGAAAACGTCCACGACGCCAGCGCCCAGGTCGGCGTGGCGCTGGCCAACCGCCTGCCCCAGTTCACGCTTTCGGGCAGCTACGGCGGCAGCTCCACCTCGTTCACCCGCATGTTCAGCGACGACAACGTGTTCTGGAGCCTCGCCGGCAGCATCAGCCAGACCGTGTTCGACTTCGGCGCCCTCAAGCACAAGCAACGCGCGGCGGAAGCCGCCCTGCAGCAGGCCGCCGCACAGTATCGCGGCGTCGTGCTCGTTGCGTTCCAGAATGTCGCCGACACCTTGTACGCCATCGACAGCGATGCACGCGCACTCGCCGCCGCGGACGATGCGGAGAAGGCTGCCGGGCGCACGCTGGAGCTCACGCAGAAACAGCAGCAGCTCGGCTACGTGAATGCGCTGGCCTTGATCAACGCGCAACAGGCGTACCAGCAAGCGCGGATCTCGCGGGTGCAGGCACAAGCCGCGCGGCTTGGCGATACGGCGGCATTGATTCAGGCGCTGGGTGGCGGGTGGCAGGGTTCGACGGGGACGAACTGAGGGCCCTGCGGTTCCTTGCTTCCGCTTGCATGGCAAGGAGGGAGTGAGGACTCAACCTTGCCTCACCGTTTCGTTCTTCAGCCGTCATCCCGGCGCAGGCCGAAAAAGGGTAAGGGCCGGAGGCGCTTCACAACAGCCGAAGGCTGGTCATCCAGTAGCGGTAGTGGTCGGTCGTCGCCTCGGACGTTTCCGCGACCTGGCACCCCTGCAGGGCCTGATCTCCATCCGCCCGCCGCGTCATACGGGGACCCGGTAGGTCAAAAGCCAAAAGCCAAAAGCCGAAGCAAGAGCCCGAGCCGTCAGCGGGGCATCCAAAGAGGCGAGTCCCTTGTGGGAGCGCACCCTGTGCGCGACTGGGGCGTCTGGTGATCACCGCTCCGTTAGGTTGTCGCGCACAGGGTGCGCTCCCACAGAAAAGAGAAAAGCGGGCGACCGTGCGGGTCCCGACCACGCCAAAGCGAAGCGAGGGGCCGCTTTCAGTCCTCATCGCTCCGGCGCGTTGCGAAGCGCTTGGAAGTATCCGCTGTGTAGAGGCGAAGGTGGCCGCGCCACAACGCGCCTCACGCGTTCGGGCGTATCCCCACAGAATGCTGCCAGCTCTGGCTCTTCAGGCCATTTTCTTTGGGTTACTTTTCTTTTGGGCCAGCAAAAGAAAAGTGACTCGGCCTTCGGCAGAAGGTCGAAACGCCCGCTGCGTAAGCGGCCCGATCGCGGTCACGCACGAGGCGACAACCAACCGCAAAGTCACTGGATCCCGGCCTACGCCGGGATGACGGTTCTTTTGTGGTCCAGGGGCTAGTTTGGGCTAGCTTGGCAGAGCCCCTCTGCATGGGTTCTGTCGTGCAAAGCCAGCCCTATGAAACGCGCTTCGCCGATACCCCGCGTTCGCAAGGATAACGACCAAAGGGCCAGACCCTGAGGCGCCCCTCGCCCCACCCCACTCCCCGGAGCAGCAAGAAAAAAACCGCGAGTACGCCACCTAACGACCAAGGACGGGCCTCACCCCTTCGCCCGCGCCACCGCATCATCAATACGCTTGAGCGCTTCCTCGCGCCCCGCCAGATAAATCGTGTGATCAATCGACGGCGACACCTGCGTCCCCGTCATCGCCACGCGCAGCGGCTGCGCAATCTTGCCCATGCCCAGTTCAAGCTTCGCAGCCACCTGCTCGATCACGCCGTGGATCGGCTCCGGCTTCCACTCGACATCAACCAGCAAACCCTTCGCCGCCTCGAGCACGGCAACGGCGCTGTCGTTCTGCAGATGCTTGGCGACAGCCTTGTCATCCCACTCGGTGATCGGGCCGTACCAGATCTTCGCGCGCTCGGCCATTTCCTTCAGCGTCTGCACGCGGTCGCGCAGCGCGACGATGACGTCAGCGGGGTTCGGTCCCTTGCTGAAGTCGATGCCCGCCTGCGCGAGGTGCCACTCGAATTCCGGCGCAATGGACGCGGGCTCTTCCGTCTTCAGGTAATGCTGGTTGAGCCACGACAGCTTGGTGACGTCGAAGCGCGAGGCCGCCTTGTTGACGTCGGCCACGTCGAACAGGCGGATCATCTCTTCTTCGGAGAAGATTTCCTGGTCACCATGCGACCAGCCCAGGCGCACGAGGTAGTTGAGCAGCGCGTGCGGCAGGAAGCCGTCGTCGCGGTATTGCATGACGCTCACTGCGCCGTGGCGCTTGCTGAGCTTCTGGCCATCGGGGCCGAGGATCATCGGCAGGTGCGCGAACTCCGGCACCGGCTTGCCGAGCGCCTTGTAGATGTTGATCTGACGCGGCGTGTTGTTCACGTGGTCATCGCCGCGGATCACCTCGGTGATGCCCATGTCGATGTCGTCCACCACCACGGCGAAGTTGTAGGTCGGCCAGCCGTCGGAACGGAAGATCACCAGGTCGTCGAGCTCGGCGTTGGCCCATTCGATACGACCCTTCACCTTGTCCTCGAACACCACCGAGCCTTCCAGCGGGTTCTTGAAGCGCATGACACGGTTCGGATCGTCGCGGTACGGCTCGTTGCGGTCGCGGTAATAGCCGTTGTAGCGGGGCTTCTCGCCCTTGGCCATCGCCTCGTTGCGCATGGCCTCGATCTCGTCCTTCGACTCGTAGGCGTAATAGGCAAGGCCGGCCTTCAGCAACTCGTCGGCTACCTGCTTGTAACGCTCCAGGCGCGCGGTCTGATAGACGGGGCCTTCGTCGTGACGCAGGCCCAGCCAGTTCATGCCGTCCAGGATGGCCTGCACGGCCTCCTCGGTGGAGCGCTCGCGGTCGGTATCCTCGATGCGCAGCACGAACTCGCCGCCGCGGCGACGAGCCTCCAGCCAGCAGTACAGCGCCGTGCGGGCACCGCCAATGTGCAGGAAACCGGTGGGACTGGGGGCAAAACGAGTGCGGACGGTCATGGGACGCGGCTGTCCTGAAAGACGAAAAGCGGAATTTTAGCCGATCTGACCGGCTCGCCGGCATCCCGGCGCGGCGACAACAGCCAGCCGCCCGGGTATGCCTGGGAGCGTCGATGATCCTTCTCCCCGCCCCGGCGAGGACAAGGGGTCAACCTCAGCCCGTTACTTGACCGTGATGGTGACGGGCTTGGACACCACCGCCGGGTCGAACGGGATGTGGTTTTCGTCCGCCAGCTCCAACTGCAGCGTGTGCTTGCCCGGCGCCAGCTTCAGCGTGGTTTCGGTCTGGCCGTTGCCGAAGTGGAGGTGCTGCTCGTCCTTCGGGATGGGCTGCCCGGCCGCCGGCAGTTCCTTCACGTCCACCAGCAGGTGGTGGTGGCCGGTACCTTCCTTCTTCACGCCCGCGGGCGCCACGCCCATGCCCTTCAGGCCAAACTGCACGGTGACTTCCGTGCCGACGATGGCCCCGTCCCGGGGCGAGATGATATAGACCTCGGCACCCGCGGGCGCCTTCGTCACGGGTAATCCCGGGGCATCCGCAGCCACGGCCGCGCCCGTCAGGCCGGCCAGAGCAACAGCAAGCAGAAAGCGTTTCATCGACGTTTCTCCGCGGTGACAAGTAGCCGGAGTGTACCCCGCGAAAACGCCACGGGCGCGTGCAGGGGAAGAGCCTCCCGCTGCCGCCGTCACGCGGGCGTCATACATACGCCATGCACCCGCAACGCCTTTGGAGGAACCTGCGCCGGGCCAGCAAACGGTATGTCCTAGTGCGCATCGGCATCGTCAGCGAAACGTATCCACCCGAAATCAACGGCGTGGCACTGACCGTGCACAGCCTCGCCGCCGGGCTCGCCTTGCAGGGCCACACGGTCGACCTGATCCGTCCCCGCCAGCGGCAGCCGTTCCAGGACGAGCCCGGCATCGCCACCCTCGAGGTGCGCGGCGCCTCCCTTCCCCGCTATCCAGGCCTGCGCTTCGGCCTGCCTGCAGGCAGCACACTGCGGGAGCGCTGGACGCGCCTGCGACCGGATGCGATCTACGTGGCGACGGAAGGCCCGCTAGGCTGGTCCGCCGTGCGCACGGCCAAGCGGCTGGGCATTCCCACTGCCACGGGCTTCCACACCCGCTTCGATACCTATGCCGACCACTACGGCGTGGGTTTCCTCACCCCGGTGGTGCGCAACTATCTGCGCAACTTCCACCGCCGCGCGAAAGCCACCCTGGTGCCGACCGACGCGCTGGCTGGCGAGCTCACCGCGCTCGGCGTGGATACGGCGCGACTGCTGCGCCGTGCGGTCGATACGCAGCTGTTCCATCCGCGCCATCGCAACACCGCGTTGCGCACGGCCTGGGGCGTGGATGGCAACACGCCCGTGGTCCTGTATGTCGGCCGCATCGCGCCGGAAAAAAACCTAGACCTGGCCGTACGCACCTTCCGTGCCGTGCAGCAGCAGGTGCCCAAGGCCAAGTACGTGTGGGTGGGCGATGGCCCGGCTCGCGCCGCGCTGCAGGAAGCCAATCCCGATTTCATCTTCGCCGGCATGCAGCGCGGCGAGGCACTGGCCCAGCACTACGCCAGCGCCGATCTGTTTCCGTTCCCGAGCCTGAGCGAGACCTTCGGCAATGTGATCCTGGAAGCGCTCGCCTCCGGCCTGCCCGTGGTGGCCTACGAAGAGGGCGCAGCGCGCGAACACCTGCATACGGGCCACAACGGCTATCGCATCGACGCAGGCAACGAAAGGAACTTCATTGAATCCGCCGTGATGCTGGCCTCCAACGCCAGCCTGATCCGGCACATGGGGCGCGCCGCGCACGCGAGCATCGCCAACCTCTCGCCCGACGCGGTCATCAAAGAGTTCGAACACCTGTTGCGTGAACTGGCCCAGGAGAATGCGCATGAACACCATGCCACCGCTGCACACGCCTGAGCTGATGGAGCGTGCTCATGGCCCCCGCTTCGCCATTGATCGGCGCATGTGCGTCGCCGCCAACCGCTGGGGCACGCGCCGCGCCGTTGGCGTGTTCTTCGGCATCATCAGCCGACTGGGCGATGGGGTGTTCTGGTATTCGCTGATGGCAGTGCTCGCCCTGGTCGACGGCCGCCGCGGCTTGCTGGCGGCCTCGCAGATGGCCATCACCGGCCTGGCCGCCCTGCTGCTCTATCGCCTGCTCAAGCGCTGGACACGGCGCCCGCGCCCCTTCCGCGCCTGCCCCGGCGTGATCGCGCATGTGCCGCCGCTGGACGAATTCAGCTTTCCCTCGGGCCACACGCTGCAGGCGGTGAGCTTCACCGTCGTGGCGCTTGCCTGGTATCCGCTGCTCGCGCCGCTGCTGCTCACCTTCACCGTGCTGGTGGGCGCCTCGCGTGTGATCCTCGGTTTGCACTACCCGAGCGATGTCATTGCCGCCACCGTCATCGGCAGCGCGCTGGGTGCCCTGTCTCTGTGGCTGTTGCCGTTCCACTCGCTGCTGGCCTGAGCCTTCTTCTCAACGGTGAAAGGCATCCTGCACGACTCACGGCCCGCCGAGGCTGTGCATTTGCGCGCCACGATGTCGTCATCGCTTTGACATCAGTGAGATAGCCCACCTATCCACAGGCTTCTCCCGTGCGCATCCACATTCGCTGTGGAAAACATCCGGTGACTGATCAAATAGTGACCACCGCGTGACAAGTGGTTGTCGGCAAAGAGGCCTTGGGTGGTTTTCCACAGGCTTATGCAGGTGGCGTCCACATGAGCTGTGGAAAACGTGATGCCGTTTCGCACGTCAGTCGCGCACAGGGTGCGCTCCCACAGGAAACACGATCGCGCGGTGGGAGCGCACCCTGTGCGCGATGCAGGCTCGCCTCGCGCTGCACATTTGCACGCCAACGCGTCGCCATGCCTTTGACGTCAGCGACATAGCGCACCTATCCACAGGCTTCTCCCGCACGCATCCACATTCGCTGTGGAAAACGTGATGTCGTTTCGCACGTCAGTCGCGCACAGGGTGCGCTCCCACAGCAAACACGATCGCCCTATGGGAGCGCACCCTGTGCGCGATGCAGGCTCGCCCCGCGCTGCACGTTTGCGCGCCAACGCGTCGCCATGCCTTTGAGGTCAGCGACATAGCGCATCTGTCCACAGGATTCTCCCGCGCGCATCCACATTAGGATTCTCCCGCGCGCATCCACATTCGCTGTGGAAAACGTGATGCCGTTTCGCACGTCAGTCGCGCACAGGGTGCGCTCCCACAGGAATGACGATCGCGCGGTGGGAGCGCACCCTGTGCGCGACGCAAGCTCACCTCGCGCTGCACGTTTGTGCGCCAACGCGTCACTCATCCTTTGGCGTCAGCGACGTAGCGCACCTATCCACAGGCTTCTCCCGCGCGCATCCACATTCGCTGTGGAGAACTCGCGCATAAAAAAACAGCGCCCGAGGGCGCTGTTTTCTGGACATCGGCGATGCACGAACCATCAGGCCACGCGTGGCGCCTTCATCAGGATGCCGAGCAGGTCCGCCAGCTTGTCGCGCATTTCGCGGCGATCGACGATAAGGTCGACGGCGCCGTGCTCCACCAGGAACTCCGAACGCTGGAAGCCTTCAGGCAGGGTCTCGCGCACGGTCTGCGCGATCACGCGCGGACCGGCGAAGCCGATCAGCGCCTTCGGCTCGGCGACGTTGATGTCACCCAGCATGCCCAGGCTCGCCGTCACGCCACCGGTGGTCGGGTCCGTGAGCACGCTGATGTACGGCACGCCAGCATCACGCAAACGCGCCAGTGCTGCCGAGGTCTTGGCCATCTGCATCAACGAGAACAGCGACTCCTGCATGCGGGCGCCACCGGAGGCCGAAAAGCACACCAGCGCGCTGCGGTCGGCCAATGCACGTTCGGCGGCGCGGGTGAACTTCTCTCCCACCACCGAGCCCATCGAGCCGGCCATGAACGAGAAATCGAAGGCCACGGCCATGAGCGGACGGCCCTTGAGGCGACCGCTCATCGCCACCAGCGCATCCTTCTCGCCGGTGGATTTCTGCGCCGCGATGACGCGGTCGCGGTACTTCTTGGAATCACGGAACTTGAGCGGGTCGTTCGGCTCCATGCTGGCCCACAGCTCCTGTGCGGAACCCGGATCCAACAGGGCATCCAGACGCGCACGCGCATCGATGGCGTGGTGATGTCCGCACTTGGGGCAAACCATCAGGTTGCGCTCCAGCTCCGGACGGTACAGCACCGTGCCGCAGCCATTGCACTTCTCCCACACACCTTCGGGCACCTTGCCCTTGCCAGCGTTGCCGGCGGCTTCCGTGCGGGCACGGGGGGTCATGATTTTCTGGAGCCAGTTCATCGCAACACCTCAAACGTTCATGACGCGACGCCGCGTCATAAACGCAGCGTGTCCTCAATGCGCATCCAGCGCGGCGCGGATCGGCGCCAAAAATTCCTTGGCCCGCGCGGTGATGTCTTCGACACCTTCCGCACTAGCCAGGCGCTCCACCAGCGCACTGCCGATCACCACCGCATCCGCGAAGCCGGCAATGGCCTTCGCCGACTGCGCGTCGCGCACGCCAAAGCCCACGGCCACCGGCGCTTTCGACTTCGACCGGATATCGGCCACGCGGGCGGCGATGTCGCTGGTGCTCAATCGTGCCGCGCCCGTGATGCCGGCGAACGAGACATAGTACAGGAAACCCTCGGCCGACCCGCACAACTGCACCATACGGTGGGGTGCGGTGGTGGGCGCGGCCAGCAGGATCTGTTGCAGGCCCGCCTGGCGCAACGGCGCCAGCACGGCCGATTCCTCCAGCGGGCAATCCACCACCAGCACGCCATCCACGCCGGCCTCGACGGCCTCGCTGGCGAAGCGTTCGTAGCCGTGGATTTCCACCGGATTGAGGTAACCCATCAGGACTACCGGGGTATCGGCATCGCGTTGACGGAATTGCGCGACCCAGCCAAGCACCTCGCCCAGGCCCACGCCTTTCGCGATGGCGCGCTCGCTGGCGTACTGGATCACCGGGCCATCGGCCATGGGATCGGAGAACGGCACGCCCAGTTCGATCACGTCGGCCCCGGCATCCACCAGCGCGTGCATCAGCGCCACCGCGTGCGTCGGCGACGGATCACCCGCCGTAACGAACGGGATGAGGCCCGTGCGGCCAGCCGCCTTCAAAGCGGCAAATCGGCGGTCAATGCGGCTCATACCTGCACTCCTTCGCGGGCGGCAATGGTGTGCACGTCCTTGTCACCACGACCGGACAGGTTGCACAGCACCAGTCCGTCCTTCGGGTACTCGCGCGCCAGCTTGATGGCCTGCGCTACGGCGTGGCTGGATTCCAGGGCGGCAAGAATGCCTTCGGTGCGCGCCAGCAGGTGGAAGGCTTCCAGTGCTTCGTCGTCGGTGACGCCGACGTATTCGGCGCGGCCGGCGTCCTTCAGGAAGGCATGCTCCGGCCCCACGCCCGGATAGTCGAGGCCCGCGGAAACGGAGTGTGTTTCAGTGATCTGCCCGTTGTCGTCGCATAGCACATAGGTGCGGTTGCCGTGCAGCACGCCCGGGCGCCCCGCCGCCAGCGAAGCCGCGTGATGCCCGGTGGCGATGCCCTCGCCCGCCGCCTCCGCACCCACCACACGCACGCCCTCGTCATTGAGGAAGGCATGGAACAGACCGATGGCGTTGGAGCCACCGCCCACGCAGGCGGTGATCACGTCCGGCAAGCGCCCGAATTGCTCCAGTACCTGCGCGCGCGCCTCGCGACCGACGATGGCATTGAAGTCGCGCACCATCAGCGGATACGGATGCGGACCGGCCACGGTGCCGATGATGTAGAAGGTGTCGGCCACGTTGGTGACCCAGTCGCGCATCGCTTCGTTGAGCGCGTCCTTGAGCGTCTTGGAGCCCGACGTCACCGGCACCACCTCGGCGCCAAGCAGCTTCATGCGGTAGACGTTGATCTTCTGCCGCTCGATGTCCACCGCGCCCATGTAGACCACGCACTTGAGGCCGAAGCGCGCCGCCACCGTGGCACTGGCCACGCCATGCTGGCCCGCGCCGGTCTCCGCGATGACGCGCGGCTTGCCCATGCGGCGGGCGACCAGCGCCTGGCCGATGGTGTTGTTGATCTTGTGCGCGCCGGTATGGTTCAGGTCCTCGCGCTTGAGCAGGATGCGCGCGCCGCCGACGTGCCGGCTCAGGTGCTCGGCGTAGTACACCGGGCTGGGGCGGCCCACGTAGTACTGCAGGTCGCGGTCCAGCTCGGCGATGAAGTCGGGATCCTTGCGCAGGCGCAGGTAGGCCTCGGTCAGCTCGGCCAGTGGCGCCATGAGGGTTTCGGCCACGTAGGTGCCGCCGTAATTGCCAAAGCGCCCGTGCTCGTCGGGGTAGGCGCTGAAATCGATCTTGCTCATGGGGCGTCGGGAAAGTCACAGGAGAATACCGCCCAACCTACCCCAAAGCGCTGGCGGTAAAAAGCGATATGATGGAAGCCATCCGTCAGGAAAACTCACACGTGCCATGCCCCGTGCGTTGCCATCGCTGAATGCCCTGCTCGCCTTCGAGGCCGCCGCCCGTCTGGGCAGCGTGAGCCGCGCCGCCACCGAGTTGCACGTGACCCACGGCGCCATCAGCCGTCATATCCGTGCACTGGAGGAAGACCTGCGCACGGCGCTGTTCCAGCGCCAGGGACGCGGCCTGGTGCTCACCCCAGCCGGCCAGCGCCTGCGCGACACCAGCACCACCGCCTTCGCGCAGTTGCGCGACACCTGTGACGCGGTGCGCTCGGGCGCGACGAACGCGCCGTTCGTGCTGGGTTGCCCGGTCAGCCTGCTCGCCCGCTGGATGATTCCTCGCCTGGAACGCCTGATGGACGAGCTGCCGGACCTGGACCTGCACCTGCGCCCACAGGAAACCGGCTTCGACGAATCGCTGACCGGCCTCGATGCCGCGGTCATGGCGGGCGAACCGCCGTGGCCACCGGGATGGCGGGTGTATCCGCTGGCCCACGAGCGCGTCGGCCCGGTCGCCAGCCCCGACTTCGCCAAGGCGCACCGGCTGGTGCGCAGCCGCCCGCAAGCGCTCTATGAGCAGGCCCTGCTGCATACGCTTTCCCGGCCCGACGCATGGTCGAGCTGGGCTGAAAGCATCGAACTGCCGGCGAAGCGGCTGAAGCCAGGGCAAGGCTATCCGCACCTTTATCACATGATCGAAGCGGCCGTGGCTGGCCGTGGCGTCGCCATCGCCCCCGAGCCGCTGGTCGCAGACGACCTGGCCTCGGGCCGGCTCATCGCTCCATGGGGCTTCCAGGCCATCCGTGCCCAGTGGGTATTGGCCACGCCCGCGCGAATCTCCGATGTCCGGGCGGAACCGCTCGCTGAATGGTTGAAGGCGGCCTTCGCCGATCGCCAGTAGCCGGGTTCGCGCGGATGACGAACACCCGCTGCATCACCATCATGGATTGCGCAATCGCGCGCCAGCACGTCGCCATGTCTTTCGCATCAGACAGATAGGCTCTCTATCCACAGCGTTTTCCAGCGTGCATCCACATTCGCTGTGGAAAAGATGCGAGGTGCTGCAGCGATGGAGGCCGGTCGCGCACAAGTGCGCTCCTACAGTAGGGATCGCGTCGTTGTGGGAGCGCACCCTGTGCGCGACGGCGACACCCTGCACATTCAGGCATCAACGCGTC
This sequence comes from Dyella japonica A8, assembly GCF_000725385.1. Classification (NCBI taxonomy): domain Bacteria; kingdom Pseudomonadati; phylum Pseudomonadota; class Gammaproteobacteria; order Lysobacterales; family Rhodanobacteraceae; genus Dyella; species Dyella japonica. The sequence goes on from NZ_CP008884.1 coordinate 3,659,263, forward strand.
GCGATGACTTTCCCGTCAGATAGATAAGTGACCTATCCACAGCGTTTTCCAGCGTGCATCCACATTCGCTGTGGAAAACATGAGCGGTGCTGCAGCGATGGAGGCCAGTCGCGCACAAGTGCGCTCCTACAGTCGGGATCGCGTCGTTGTGGGAGCGCACCCTGTGCGCGACGGCGACGTGCTGCGCATTCACGCATCAATGCGTCGCGATGTCTTTGCCGTCAGATAGATAAGTGATCTATCCACAGCGTTTTCCAGCATGCATCCACATTCGCTGTGGAAAACATGAGCGGTGCTGCAGCGATGGAGGCCAGTCGCGCACAAGTGCGCTCCTACAGTAGAGGGATCGCGTCGTTGTGGGAGCGCACCCTGTGCGCGACGGCGACACCCTGCACATTCACGCATCAACGCGTCGCGATGTCTTTGCCGTCAGATAGATAAGTGACCTATCCACAGCGTTTTCCAGCGTGCATCCACATTCGCTGTGGAAAACGCGGGCTTGGCATACACCGTTACCGGGAGGCAACAGAGTTTGTCTGAAGCAACGCGTCCGCTTCGCGAACGGCGCGAATGAACTCCGCCAGTTTCAGGGGATCCTTGATGCCCGGCGATGCCTCGATGCCACTGGCGACATCCACGCCCCAGGGCCGGGCGACGCGCACGGCATCACCCACGTTGGCGTGCGTCAGGCCACCCGCGAGAATCAGCGGCTGCGTCAGATCATGGGGCATCAACGACCAGTCGAACGCCTTGCCACTGCCGCCCGCCTCACCCAGGCCGTGGCCATCGAGCAGCAGGCCCGAAGCACCGGGATACTGGCGCAGGCTGGGCAGCGCCGCCACGCCCTCGCCCATGGCGATGGCCTTGAGATAGCGATGCCCGAACTGAGCACACCAGTCATCCGTTTCAGCACCGTGGAACTGCAGCAGGTCCGGCTCGATCGCATCGACGGCCTCGCGCACGAACGCCGCGTCATCGTCCATAAACAACGCGACCGTGGTGACGAACGGCGGCATCGCCTGCACGATCGCCTGCGCCTGCTCGATGGAAACGCGCCGCTTGCTGCGTGCGGTAAGCACTACGCCAATGGCATCCGCGCCCAGCTTCGCAGCGAGCTCTGCATCCTCGACGCGGGTCATGCCGCAGCATTTGATGCGTGTCATTGGCTCACCTCGGCGGGCAGTTGCCACATCGTTTCGTAACGCGGCCCGAGGAAGGTCAGGCCCGATGCGGGCGCGGTCGGTCCTGCCACTTCACGATTGCGCCCTTCCAGCAGCTCACGCATCCACGTGACCGGCTGCTCGCCACGGCCGATCGGCAGCAACGATCCGACGATGTTGCGCACCATGTGATGCAGGAAGGCGTTGGCCTCGATCTCGATGATCACTTGTTCGTCCTCCCGGCGCACGCTCACGGCGAGCACCTGGCGACGCGCATGGGCGGCCTGGCAGGAGATCGCTCGGAATGCGCTGAAGTCATGTTCGCCAACCAGCGCCTGCGCTGCCTCGTGCATGCGCACGGCGTCGAGCGGCAGACGCTCCCAGGTGACGTAACGCGCCTCCAGCGCCGCGCGCACTTGCCGGTTGAGGATGCGGTAGCGATAGCGTCGGCTGCGCGCGGAGAAGCGCGCGTGAAACGTCGGCTCCACCGGCTGCGCCCACAACACGGCCACCGTGGCAGGCAAGTTGGAGCACGCGCCCAGCACCCAGCTACGCATGTCGCGCTGCACCTCGGTGTCGAAGTGCACCACCTGGCAGCGCCCGTGCACACCGGCATCGGTGCGACCGGCGCAGGTCACTTCCACCGGGTGGGCGGCAACGAACGACAGCGCACGCTCCAGCGCGCCCTGTACGGTCTCTCCGTGGGTCAGCCGCTGCCAGCCGGAGAATTCGGTGCCGTCGTACTCGATACCCAGGGCGATCCGCATGACATCCAGGAATAAAGCCAAAAGAGGCGTAAAGGTTAACAGGCCCAAACGCAGACGGGCCGGCAAAGGCCGGCCCGTCTATGGTGTTACCGGGAACCGTGGCGTCAGCGGATGCTGTCGAGCAGGCGCTTGGCCACGTCCTTCTGCATCTGCGTGCCCTCGTGCATGACTTCTTCCAGCATGGCCTGCGCGCCGTCCGGATCGCCCATGTCGAGGTAGGCACGTGCCAGGTCGAGCTTGGTGTCGACCGGGTCATCGCTGAACTGGCCGCCGAGGTCGTGGCCAAGCTCATGACTCAGGTCGCCATCGATGGCTTCGTGCGCGAAATCATGCTGCTGACCATGGGTGGCACGCACCACCGTTTCGTCCTCCGACTCACTGCCTTCCAGGTCCGCGAAGTGCCAGGTCGGCGTGTGGCCGTTGTGCTCTTCCACCACCTCGTCGTGGCCCGCCGTCGCCGGGGTGCCGGCGGTGGCCTGGGCCGGACGCGGCGTCAGGTCGAAATCGAAGTGATAACCGCTGACCTTCGGCGCGTGCGGCGACGGGACAGCCGGGATGGGCGGGATGTCGTCGTGGTCCCGTTCCTTGGCATAGCTGCCCAGGTCGAAATGGTCGAGCGCCTCGTGCTCGTCTTCCGCATGCGCGCGCATCGACGGGATGGCGTGGGCGAACAGCGGATGCTCCGGCACCAGGTCTTCGCCCATGTGCATCACGTCCACCCACTCCGGCTGCTGCGGATCGGTGATGTGGGCATGCATGGCTTCCGCCGCTGCCTCGAAGTGGTCAACGTCGCGGCGGCTGTAGTAAAGGCTCACCAGCTCCAGGTGCAGGCCGATGTCGTCCGGGTGTTCGGCGAGCTGATCCAGCAATTCTTCCTGGTCATGGTCCGTGCCGTCGGCACCACCTGGCGCGACGGTGCCGAAGCGGTCGGCCAGCGAGGATGCGCCCACCGCGGCCGGGGCCGCGCTCTTGCGACTGCGGCCGCGCAGGGCAGCCACCAGGCCGAGCAGGACGACGCCGGCACCGGCGCCCCATGCCCAGGGCTGCATGTACCAAGGCTCTTCCTCGGCCACCGGAGCCTGCTTGGCGGCGGGCTTGGCCGGCACCGGCTTGGCGGCAGCCGCCACCGGTGCCGAACTGGCATGGGCCGGGGCGCTGCTGGCCGAAGCCGGCGCGGCGGCGGTGGACGGCGCGCTGCCGGCAGCGGCGGGCTGCTCACTGGCCTTGACCACGGCCTCCGCCGCGGCGGGCTTGGCCGAGGCTGCCTTGGCAGGCGCGGCTGCGGCTGCGGCCGTAGCGGCGGGCACCGGCTGACCGGTGGCCTTGCGTGCGTCGGCCAGCTTGTGCTGGAGCTCGGCGATCTCGCTGTCCTTGAGCGACAGCAGACGCTCGTTCTTGCCGTTGATGTCTTCCAGATCCTTCAGGCGCGACTTCAGTTCGTCGCCCTGCTTGGTCAGCGACGTCAGGGCCTCCTGGCTGCGCAGCAGGTCCTGGTGCAGTGCCACCATGCCCTTTTCGGCGGCGGCCTTGTCACCCTTGCCACCGTGGCCGGCGGCGTTGTCGGACCCTTCCTTCGCCGGCACCAGGGCCAGGTGGTCGCCCGCGCCAGCCGCCGCGGCGGGCGCCGAGGAGGCGTTGGCACGCGTACCGGCATCGGCAACGGTGGTCGGCGTGCGGGCGGCGCCCGAGCGCCAGTCGCTGTTCTGCTGGCGCACTTGGGCCAGGGCCGCAGCAGCGGCCACTGCCAGGGCGTCTTCCTTGGACGGCACGCGCAGCACCGCGCCGCTCTTCAGGGCGTTGATGTTGTCGCGGTAGAACGCGTCCGGATTGCCCGCCTTCAGGGCAAGCAGCATTTGGTTCATGTCCACGCCAGCGGGCGCGGTCTCGTGTGCGATGGCCGAAAGGGTCTGGCCACGCTCCACCGTGTAGCTGCCGTTGGCGGCCACGCGCGGGGCGGGCGCCGGCTTGGGTTTGGCTTCCGGGGCGGGTGCCGGTGCGGCGGCCGATTCGCTGCTGGACGCAACGGGTGGCGTCGCGGCGGCGCGCCGGGACGACTTGCCGGCCGACTGCGTCGGCGCACGGGTGGCCGGCACGCTGCTGACGGCGCTGCCGGGCGGATCGAGCAGGATGGTGAACTCGCGCAGGCTCTTGCCCGACGCATTGTTCACCTCAACCAGCAGGTCCAGATACGGGTCGTTGACCGGCGCCGCGCTGGTGATGCGGATCACCTTCTTGCCGTTGGCACCGTCCACCACCGCAAACTGCAGGGGAACCGTGGGGCCGGCGGCGACGCCGGCCTGGGCGGCATCCTCGGAGGAAGCCAGTCGCGCAGTGAGGTTCTGCAGCTCGGCGGCGCTATCGGGGTTGATCGGAATTTCGGCCAGCAGCGGCTGCCCAAGGGCAGATTTCACCTGGATCTGGCCCAACTCCAGCGCCGCTGCCTGGCTGCTGCCGAGGGCAAGCGCCAGCAGTATCGACAGCTTCAACGAACGATTCATCGTGTTTTCCCCCGAACGACCCCGTGACGTTTTTTTTCGGCGCGCTCAAAGACCGCAGCACTCGCGACGAGGCGTCACTTTAGTTAGATACAAGCCAATCAACAATAGCGTTGATCAGTATTTACAGCACCTTGCTGGCGCTTCTTCTCGTGGGACGACACCGCCGGAAGACCCTCAACCGGCCTCCGGCGTGCCGCCTGCATCAATGAGCGGCCGGCTGCGCCCCGCCGTTCAGGGCCTTCAGCTGGGCCTGGAGCTCGGCGATGGCCTGGTCCTTGGCCTTGAGCTTGGCATCGGCGTCGTGGGACTTGCCCTCCTCCCGCGCGACATCGCCCTGCAGCTGCTTCACGTTCGCCTGCTGCTTCTCGATGGCCTGGGCGACCTGTTTCTGGTCGTCGGGCTGGGGCGCAGGCGTGGTCGACGGCTGTGCCGCCCGGGCAGGTACCGCGAACACCAATGCACACATCACCAACCCGGTCAGCACATGCTTCATTACAGATAATCCTCGATGAGAAGTTCAGCGATTTGAACGGCGTTGAGCGCCGCGCCCTTGCGGATGTTGTCCGAGACGATCCACATGTCCAGGCCATGCTCGTGCGAGATGTCCTCGCGGATGCGGCCCACGAACACCGGATCCTGGCCGGCGGCCTCGCTCACCGGGGTCGGGTAGCCGCCCGGCTTGCGATCGTCGACCACCACCACGCCCTCGGCCTTTTCCAGCAGGCCGCGCGCCTGCTCGGCGGTGATCTTGTCGCGCGTCTCGATGTGCACGGCCTCGGAGTGGCCGTAGAACACCGGCACGCGCACCGCGGTGGGGTTCACCTGGATGGTCGGGTCTTCGAAAATCTTGCGCGTCTCCCACACCATCTTCATTTCTTCCTTGGTGTAGCCGTTGGGCTGGAAGTCGTCGATGTGCGGGATCACGTTGAACGCGATCTGCTTGGGGAATTTCTTGGTTTCCACGTCCTGGAAGCCGAGCAGCGCGGCGGTCTGCTTGCCCAGTTCCTCCATGCCGCTGCGGCCCGCGCCGGACACGGACTGATAGGTCGCCACGTTGATGCGCTCGATGCCCACCGCACGGTGGATGGGCGCCAGCGCCACCAGCATCTGCATGGTGGAGCAGTTCGGGTTGGCGATGATGCCGCGCGTGGTGTAGTGGGCAATGGCGTGCGGGTTCACCTCGCTCACCACCAGGGGGATGTCGTCCTGGTAGCGGAACTCCGAGGTGTTGTCGATCACCACGGCACCGGCCGCGGCAGCGCGCGGTGCATGCTCACGACTGACCGAACCGCCGGCCGAGAAGAACGCGATGTCGACGCCGCTGAAGTCGTAGTCGGCCAGGTTTTTAACGGTGACCTGTTTGCCGCCAAAGGTGATTTTCTCTCCCGCCGAGCGCTCGCTCGCCAGCGGCACCAGCTCGCTGACGGGGAATTCACGCTCGGCCAGGATGGCCAGCAGGGTTTCACCCACGGCGCCTGTTGCGCCGACCATTGCCACCTTGTAGCTGCTCTTCTTGCTCATGTCCCGTTATCAGGTAGGAGGAGTGGGAAAACCGCTCCGGCCTCCGCATCTGCGGAAATCTAGCCGGGGCGGCGCTTAAAACAACCTGCGACACGCATGGGCGTGAATGACATCACGCTTTATGTGCGGCCCTGTGCGTCAAAACCGCCGGATTGAGGGCTGTCGGCGGTTTTCCCGCCATCTCGCCAAAACCCAGCGCCGCCAGCACATTGTCCACCGCCAGGTTGGCCATGGCACGGCGGGTTTCTTCGCTGGCGCTGGCAATGTGGGGGCACAGCACCACGTTGTCGAGCATAAGCAGCTCCGGATGAACCTGCGGCTCACCCTCGAACACGTCCAGCCCTGCCGCCCCCAGCCGGCCTTCGCGCAGGGCCGCTGCCAGCGCGGCGTCATCCACGATGCCGCCGCGCGCGACGTTCACCAGCACGGCGGAGGGCTTCATCCGGGCCAGCTCCGGCGCGCCGATGGCATGGCGGTTCTCCGGCGTGAACGGCAGCACCAGCACAAGGAAATCGGACCGGCGCAGCAGCTCGGCCTTGTCCACCAGCGTGGCCTTGCATTCGCGCTCCACCATCTCAGGCAGGCGCGAGCGGTTGTGGTACAGCACATTCATGTCGAAGCCGGCCGCGCGGCGGGCGATGCCCTGCCCGATGCGTCCCATGCCCAGGATGCCCAGCGTGCGGCCGTGGACGTCCAGGCCCAGCCAGTCGTCGAAGCGCATGTGGCTGCCCGGCCACTGCCCTGCCCGCAGCCAGCGCTCTGAGGCCCCGACGCGCCGTGCCGCCGCCAGCATCAGCGCCCAGGCGAAGTCCGCCACGCTCTCGGTAAGCACATCAGGCGTGTTGCTGGCGAGGATGCCGTGGCGCGTCAACGCGTCCAGATCGAGGTTGTTGAAGCCCACGCCGAGGTTGGCGACCACCTTCAGGCGGGTATGCCCCTCCAGCACGGCCTCATCGATGCGATCGGCCAGGCCCACCACCGCGGCGTCCACCCCGGCCAGCTTGCGCCTGAGTTCGTCCGCCGTATGGCGACGCTCCACGGCCTCGGCATCCACCTCAACGTGCTCGGCAAGGCGGGCCAGCACGTCGGGAAACAGGGGGCGGGCGACCCAGACTTTCGGTTTGGCTGTCATCAAGCTGTACTTCTTCGTGCCATGCCAGCCCGCAAGCGGACCAGCGTATTCAGGGAATGCGGGGAGCCACCTCTCCCACATCGCCGCACTGGGCGCGATGGCGGAGGGCGTGATCCATCAGGACAAGCGCGACCATCGCCTCGGCGATGGGCGTGGCGCGGATGCCGACGCAGGGGTCGTGGCGGCCCTTGGTCACCACGTCCACCGGCTCGCCGGCCTGGTTCACGGTGTGGCCGGGAATCAGGATGCTGGAGGTCGGTTTCAACGCAATGGAAGCCACCACGGCCTGCCCCGTGCTGATGCCGCCCAGGATGCCGCCCGCGTGATTGGACGCAAAGCCGTCCATCGACATCTCGTCGCGATGCTGGCTGCCATGCTGCCCCACGACGCCGAAGCCGTCGCCGATCTCCACGCCCTTCACGGCGTTGATCGACATCAGCGCGGAGGCAAGGTCGCCGTCGAGCTTGCCGTAGATGGGCTCGCCCCAGCCCGGCGGCACGCCATCGGCCACCACGTTGACGCGCGCACCCACGGAATCGCCCGACTTGCGCAGCGCGTCCATGTACGACTCCAACGTGGACACTTCGTGCGCGTCCGGCCAGAAGAACGGGTTCTGCTCGACCACACTCCAGTCGAACGAGCCCGGCGTGACCTCGCCGATCTGCGCGAGATAGCCGCGCACGTGCACGCCGTAGCGTTCGGCCAGCCATTTCTTGGCGATCACCGCCGCCGCCACGCGCATGGTGGTTTCGCGCGCCGACGAGCGCCCGCCGCCGCGCGGATCGCGGATGCCGTATTTCTGCCAATAGGTGTAGTCGGCATGCCCCGGACGGAAGGTCTGGGCGATGTCGCCGTAATCCTTGCTGCGCTGGTCGGTGTTGCGGATCAGCAGCGCGATGGGCGTGCCCGTGGTCTTGCCCTCGTAGACGCCGGAGAGGATCTCCACCTCATCCGCCTCGCGACGCTGCGACGTGTGGCGGCTCTTGCCGGTCGCACGGCGATCGAGGTCGGCGCGGAACTCTTCCTGGGCAATGGGCAGGCCCGGCGGGCAGCCGTCGATCACGCAGCCAATGGCCGGGCCATGGCTCTCGCCAAACGTGGTGACGGTGAAGAGTTTGCCGAAGGAGTTGCTGGACACGAGTCGCGAGTCGTCTGCGGGGTAATCCCCACAGCTTACCGCGACGCAGCAAATCCTGCGCCCTTTGCGTGCGTTTCGTACCACTCCCGCGCCAGCATGGCGAAAACGGCGTCGTCGACCCACTCGCCCCGGCATCGCAGGCTTTCGCGAAAATGCGCTTCCTGACGCATGCCGACCGCCCCCAGCAAAGCCATGCTGGATGCATTGCGCGGGTCGACCGAGGCATGCACGCGATGGACGCCCAGGCGTCCGAACAGCTCACGGAACAACCCGCCCAGGGCCTCGCGCGCAAAGCCCATTCCCTGCGCCGAGGGCGCCAGCGTGATGCCGAATTCCGCCTGTTTGTCCCCGGAAAGGCAGACACCGAGATCGCCGATCAGGCTGCCATCGTCGATGCGACGGATGGCGCGCTGGAACCATTCGCCCGGCGCCGGCCCAGCAAGCGTGGATTGGTTGCGGATGAAACCCTTTGCCTCGTCGAGCGTCTCCGGACGCCAGCCCTGGTAGCGCGACACCTCGGGGTCGGCGCGATAGGCGAACAGCACCACCGCGTCGCTTTCCCGCAGGCCGTCGAACCAGAGCCGCTCCGTCGACAGCTGCATGGGATCAACGACCCTTGCGAGCCTCGGCTGCGGCCCGGATTGCCCCGGCATGCTCGATCAGGTCGCGGCGCTCCAGCGCAAACACGCCCATCGCGCCTACCTTGAACTCGATCCACACGAACGGAACTTCCGGCAGCAACTCGACCAGCTGACGCTCGCTCTCGCCCACTTCCACGATGAGCAGGCCGTCCTCAGTGAGGTAGTCGGCGGCTTCGTCGAGCATGCGCACGCAGATGTCCAGGCCATCTTCGCCCGAGGTCAGGCCAAGCTTCGGCTCGTGGCTGTATTCGCCCGGCAGCGCGGCGTATTCGTCCTCGGTGACGTAGGGCGGGTTCGACACAATAAGGTCGTAGCGACGGCCCTTGAGGCCATTGAACAGATCCGACTTGACTGCCTCGACGCGGCCTTCCACGTGCTGGAACGCGATGTTTTCGCGTGCCAGCGACAAGGCGTCATCGCTGATGTCGACGATGTCGACCTGCCAGTCCGGGTTGTACTCAGCCATGGCGATGCCGATGCAACCCGAGCCCGTGCACAGGTCCAGCGCGCGCTCGACGTGGCGATGATCCAGCCACGGCTGGAAGCCCGACTCGATCAGCTCGGCGATCGGCGAGCGCGGCACCAGGGCACGGCGGTCGCTCTTGAACTTCAGGCCCGCGAACCAGGTTTCGCCGACCAGGTAGGCCACCGGCAGGCGTTCGTTGACGCGACGCTCGATCAAGGCCAGCACGCGCTCGCGCTCCTCGGTGGTAAGGCGACCCGCGCCGTAGGCCGGCGGAATGTCCGGCGGCAGGTGCAGGCTGGCCAGCACCAGGTGGGTGGCTTCGTCGATGGGGTTGTCGTGGCTGTGCCCGAAAGTGAGCCCGGCCGCCGAGAAACGGCTGGCGCCGTAGCGGATGAAGTCGATGATGGAAGCGAGTTCGTGGGTCACGGCGGGCACTGGGAGCATCTCAAAGGGGCGCAGAGTATAGCCGGTGCAACCCCGCACGCCCCGCGAAGGCTCCCGCTGCGGCGCAGGGCGTAATCGGCGCGCGCTTCGTTCATACTTGCTGGATGACCTTCAACGTACTCCTGCAATACATCCTGCCCCACCGTGCCCTGTCGCGGGTGGTCTACTGGGCCACGCGCTGGACCTTCAAGCCGTGGAAAAACTTCCTGATCAGCACCATCGTGCGCAACTATCAGGTCAACATGGCCGAGGCGGCCCAGCCTGATCCGCTGGCCTACCAGCACTTCAATGCGTTTTTCACCCGCAAGCTGCGGCCGGACGCGCGCCACGCGGATGCCGACCCCAAGGCCCTGATCTCGCCCGCCGACGGCAAGATCAGCCAGTTGGGCAAGATCGTCGAAGGGCGCATCTTCCAGGCCAAGGGCCAGGAGTACACCGCCGCGGAACTGCTGGGCGACGAGGCCAGCGCCGAGCCATATCGCAACGGCCGTTTCGCCACCATCTACCTGTCGCCCCGCGACTATCACCGCGTCCACATGCCCCTCAAGGGCACGCTGAAGGAAACCGTGCACGTGCCCGGCCGCATCTTCAGCGTGGCGCCGTTCGCGGTGGAGGCCATTCCGCGCCTGTTCGCGCGCAACGAGCGGCTGGTCTGCCACTTCGAAGGCGAACACGGCCCGTTCGTGGTGGTGCTGGTCGGCGCCATCCTGGTGTCCAGCGTGGCGACCGTGTGGGATGGCCTGGTGATTCCGCCGTACGCCCCCTCAATCCGTCGCAAGTCCTTCGCCGGGCAGGACATCACGCTGGAGCGCTTTGCCGAGATGGCTCGCTTCAACATGGGCTCCACCGTGATCGTGCTGGTCCCTGACGGCATGGCGGAACTGGATGCGCTCGCCCCGCAGCAGCCCGTGCTGGTCGGCCAGCGGCTCGGCCTGCAGCTCAAGGGCTGACCGTTCGCGCGTCAAATATTTGACGCGCAAGGTGACGCGCCGCGTCGTTTTGTGACCTTATTGGCGCATCACCCGTGCCGGGCGCGGCTATGCTCCACGCCCGGCGACGCCCTGCGCGAACGCCATTCCCAGGGCAGACCCAGGACAGCCATGCGCATCGTCACCCGACTCATCGCCATGAACCGCGGACGCCAGCTCGGCAAACAACTCAGCGAGATCGAGCGCCAGATCCACGCCTTGCCCAAGCGCAGCCGGGCACGCCTGGGCACCATGGCATTGCGCGAAATCGGCTCGGCATCGCGCTGCGACTTTCCGCACCTGTACGGCACGCCGCCGGAAGAGCGCTACCTGCCGTGGGGCCAGGGCACCGATATCGGTTTCGCCCGCGCCCGCTCGGACAACGCCGAGGTCGCCATGCGCGGCATCGCGCTGTGGCTGGCCGTGGCGTACCACGAAACCAAGAACACGCCGCACCCGAGCATCAAGCCGCATCATCGCGGACTGATGCGCGTGCTGCGCGAACTCAAGGAAGACCATCGCGCCGATCCCGTGCGCCAGTGGGCACAGGCCCCGGCGCTCGCCTGAGGCAACGCGACCATTCCAAAAAAACGCCGCCTCCAGGGCGGCGTTTTCATATTCGCGGTACGTGCCGCCGGTGTCGGCGGATCAGCGGCAGGTCGGCAGCTTGAGCGTCTGCCCCGGCTTGATCTGGTGATGCCTGAGCTCGTTCATCTCCGACACCTCCTGCACGGACGAACAGCCCACCTTGTTGACGATGCTGGTGAGCGTGTCGCCGCGCCTGACCACATAGCTGCGCGTCTTCGACACGCTGGAACTGCGCGGGGACGATGCCGGCGGCGGGGGCGGCGACGACGGCACGATGGGCAGCACGGCCGTATGCAGGTCGTTCGCCAGGATCGGCCACGGGCCATCGGTGCAGCGCGCCTGGTACGGCTTCTCCAGCACCTTGGGCACCATGATGCGCGCACCGGCCGGCTGCGACGCCTGTGGGTCGAGGCGCGGGTTGAGGTTGCGCAGCGTGCGGAACCAGCCGTCCTGCATGCCCGCGGCGGAACCCAGGCATACGGTCAGCTCGGTCAGCGAGGCCGGCCGCTTCAGCACGATATTGCCCGGCGCGCCATCCACATGCGGGAAGCGCAGGTTGTAGCTCTCCGGGTGCAGGAACAGCCAGGCCGCCGCCAGCACGGAGGGCACGTAGTCGCGTGTTTCCTGCGAAAGCTGGTTGTAGATGGTGGGGTCGTACAGGCTCACCGAGGTGTTGTCGCCGACCAGGCGGCGCATGCGCCCTTCGCCGCCGTTGTAGGCGGCCAGCGAAACCTCGAGGTTGTTGTTGAATGCCTTGAGCTGCTCGTCCATGTACTCCGCGTTGGCGCGGGCGGATTCAGCCGGATCGAAGCGCGAGTCGAAACCGTCCTCGGTGTTCAGGCCAAAGCGCAGGCCCGTGGCGTACATGAACTGCAACGGGCCCGCCGCGCCGGAACGCGAGACCGCGTGCACCTTGCCGCCCGATTCCTTGGCCATGATGCCGAACAGCAGCGCCTCGGGCAGATCCTGCTTCTGGTACTCGGGCCACATCTGGTAACGCAGGAACTGGTAGTTGACGTAGGCGTCCATCAGGTTGCCACGCCACTGCGTCAGCCACATCTCCAGCGCGGCCTTGACCGGACCGTTCATGGCGATCAGCTGCGACAGCTGCTGGCCGCGCAGTAGGGTGACGCTGCGCTGCGCTTCCGGCAGGCTCGCCGCGCCGGTCTTGCCGGCTTCGCTGCCTTCCGGCAGGTCGTTGCCCATGGCACTGAGGTCGTCACCGAAATCGAAGTTGCCGTCCTTCAGGCGCAACAGGCGATCGAACACGGCGAAAAACCGTTGGGGATCGCAGCCCGGCGTCGAAGGGCAAAGCGCCGAGGCATGCTGCAGCTGATCCAGCGACGTATTCAGCGTTTGCTGCGAAGCCTGTGCATTGCCGGCGCGTGCCTGCGCCAGTGCCGTCTCGTAGCCCTTGCTGGCGCGGTCAAGCTGCCCATACAGCTGGCTGGCCTGGGGCGTCGCGGCGGGCTTCGTACCGCCTCCGCTCGAACAGGCGGCCAGCAACAACAGCGCACCGGCCAGCGGCAGCATGCGCAACGAACGGGAAAAAGCAGGAAAAACCATGAACGACTTCACTGTCGGGCCGAAAGGGCGACCTTACTGCGCGCGGCCATGCCGACTCAACCGAAAAACCACCGTATTTGGCTCGTGCATGCCTTCACGCTCAGGTAAAGGCGCAAGAACCTGACGCGTGGCTACAATCACGGGGCACCCTAAGGACGGAACGCCATGACTGAGATTCTTATCGGCCGCAACGACAGCACCGGCGTCAGCCTCGATCCGCGTTACGGCAATCGCCACGGCATGATCGCGGGCGCTACGGGTACCGGTAAATCGGTGTCGCTGATGGTGCTGGCCGAAGGCTTCTCGAAGCTGGGTGTACCCTGCTTCCTCGCCGACGCCAAGGGCGACCTGGCCGGCCTGTCGATGCCCGCCGGCGACCCCGGCGACAAGCTCAAGGCACGCCTGGCCAAGCTCGGTCTCACCGACTGGAAGCCGCAGGCGAACCCGGTGATCTTCTGGGACATCTACGGCAAGCTCGGCCACCCGGTACGCGCCACCATCAGCGAGATGGGCCCCACCCTGCTCGGCCGCATCCTCGAACTCAACGACACGCAGGAAGGCGTGCTCGAGGTGATTTTCAAGGTGGCCGACGACCAGGGCTGGCTCCTGCTCGACCTGGCCGACCTGCGCGCCATGCTCGGCTTCGCCAGCGAGAACGCCAAGGATATTTCCGCCCACTATGGCCTGATCAGCACGCAGAGCATCGCGGCGATCCAGCGCGCCGTGCTCAAGCTGGAATCGGACGGCGCCGACCAATTCTTCGGCGAGCCGGCGCTGGAACTTTCTGATTTGATGCGGCAGGACATGAGCGGGCGCGGTGTGATCAATGTGCTGGCCGCCGATCAGCTCATCCTCAAGCCGCGCCTGTATTCCACCTTCCTGCTGTGGCTGCTCTCGGAACTGTTCGAGCAGCTGCCGGAAGTCGGTGACCTGGATCAACCCAAGCTGGTGTTCTTCTTCGACGAGGCACACCTGTTGTTCGACGACGCCCCGCCCGCGCTGCTGCAGCGTGTGGAGCAGGTGGTGCGCCTGATCCGCTCCAAGGGCGTGGGCGTGTATTTCTGCTCGCAGAATCCAGACGACGTGCCCGGCAACATCCTCGGCCAGCTCGGCAACCGCGTGCAGCATGCCTTGCGCGCGTTTACGCCACGCGACCAGAAGGCGGTGAAGGCCGCGGCCGAAACCTTCGTGGCGAATCCCAGGATCAACGTAGGCGAAGCGATCACCCAACTGGGCGTGGGTGAAGCGCTGGCCTCGACGCTGCGCGATGGTGGCGTGCCCTCCCCGGTCGAACGCGTGATGGTGACCACGCCCACCGCCCGCATCGGCGCGATCACCGAGGCCGAACGTGCCACGGTACGGCAGCGCTCGCCTGTGGGCGGCAAATACGACACCGCGATCAACCGTGAATCGGCGGCCGAGATCCTCGCCAGACGGGCCTCGGACAAAGCGGCCGATCCACAGGCCATCGGCAAACCCGCTTCTGGCGGTGCGCCCACACAGGAAGGGCCGGGGTGGACCGATGCCGTGCGCGATGCCCTGCTCGGCACCAGCCGTCGCCAGGGCATGATCGAGGCCATGGCCAAGTCCGCGAGCCGCGCTGTCGGTTCACGGCTGGGCCAACAGATCGTGCGCGGCGTGCTTGGCAGCATCTTCGGCGGCAAGCGCTGACCCTCACTGTGCCAACACCTCCCGCCCCCGGAAGGCAGAGCGCCCTTCATGCCACGCGTCCACACCGTCCCCGCTGATACGCCCCTCGCCGAACGCCTCGTGGCGGGCCTCACCTACCCGTTGCGCGGCGGCGGGCTCGCCATCTGCGCAGTGCTGGCGCTGGGCCAGTGCCTGGTGTTGATCCCCGCCTACGTCGGCGTGCTGTTCGCCTTCGTGCTGTGGACGGCCACCTGGCGCTATGCCGCCGCCTGCATGATGCATACGGCGAACGGCTTCGCCGATCCACCCGACGTCGGAGTGGAGGAGAACCCCGCGGCAGGCCACTGGCTCACCGTAGTGCACATGGCGGTGATCATCGCCTGCGCCGCGAGCACAACGTTCTACCCCGCTATGTTCTGGCCGCTGATCCTGCTATTCGCGCTGACCCTGCCCGCCATCGACATGTCGCTGGCGTTCGACGGCAATCCGTTGGTCGCGCTCAATCCACTGAACTGGCAGAGCATCATCGGCCGGCTCGGCGCCGGCTACTTCATTCCCGTAATTCTCAACGTGGTCATCGGCGGCCTCATGGTGCTGCCGTCGCCGAGCCTGTCGTGGCTGCCTTTCTGGCTGTCGCTGCCGTTGTTCGCCTTTGCGTACACCTACCTGATCATCTTCAACCTGCACCTGATGGGCGCCATGATCCACCAGCGCCATGAGCAGTTCGATCTTGAGCCGGAGGCGGAAACGCTGGCGCGCGAGAGCGGCCAGGATGAGGACGAGCACCTGCTTACCCGCGTACGGGAGATGGCCAAGGTCGACCGGCGTGCCGCCATCCGCATGCTGGTCGAGCGCATGCAGGGGCGCAGTGCGCCGGCGTCGCTGCACCAGGCGTATCGCGAGCTGTTGCGCAAGGAAGGGCTGACCGATGGCCTGATCGAACATGGCCACCTCTGGATCGCGGCACTGATGATGCAGGGCGATACGCGCCGTGCGCTCGCCTTGACGCAGGAGTGCGTGGACATCGACCCGGCCTTTTTGCCGGATGCCCCCGACAGCGCCGCAGCCCTGGCCGAACATGCCTCCCGCGCCGGCATGACCCGACTCTCACTGAAGCTTTGCCGGGGTTACCTGGCCCGGTGGCCCCGGTCATCCGACTGCCCGCGTGTTGGGCTGCTGGCCGCCAACCAGATGGCCGACCGGCTTGGCCAGCGCGCCGAGGCTGCCGTATTGCTCGGCAAGCTCGCCGCCGCATGGCCCAACCACCCGTTGCACCCTACCCTGGTGGCGCTTGCATCACGGATGCAACAGGCTGGCGGCACAACGCACGCATCCGCCGTCGACTAGCCGTTTCCCCTGTTGACGTGGCACCAACGTCGGCGCACCTGGAAAGTGACGACGGGAGTGGATGGATGCCCGTCATCACCTTGGCGACAAGCCGGCTAGAATCCGCCACACGCACCAAGCAATGGATTCACCCGCACATGAGCCGCTGGCGCCCACCTTCGCCCTCGTCCACCGCCATCATCACCCGTGACGGCTTCGAGAAGCTGAAATCCGAACTCGACCATCTCTGGCATACGCTGCGCCCGGAAGTGGTGAAGGCGCTGGCCGCCGCTGCGGCCGAAGGCGATCGCTCGGAAAACGCGGAGTACACCTACCGCAAGAAGCAGCTCGGCGAAATCGACCGCCGCGTACGCTACCTGAGCAAACGCATTCCCTCCCTCAAGGTGGCGGAGGGCGCGCCGGCCAATCGCGACACGGTGTTCTTTGGAGCGAGCATCGAACTGGAGAACGTCGATTCCGGTGAAAGTGTGCTCTACCGCATCGTGGGTCCGGACGAAACCGACGCACGGCAAGGCTGGATCAGCATCGACTCGCCACTGGCCCGTGCGGCGTTGAAGAAGCACGTCGACGACGAATTCGATGCCGAGTTGCCCGGTGGGCGCACGCGCTTTGTGATCGTGGCGGTGAGCTACTGAGAGCCTGTTTACGATCTTAGGGCCTGTTCAAAATCTTGCCCTGGCACTCCGCACTCCCTCACCGTCATTCCCGCGAAAGCGGGAATCCAGTGCCTTTTCCCGTTGTGCTCAAAGCATAAAGGCGCTGGATTCCCGCTTCCGCGGGAATGACGGTGAGGAAACTTGAGACTGGAACGAGATCGCGGACAGGCTCCAGGCACGCCCCACCATCACTGCCCGCGCAGTAGAGCCTGCACTTCCGCCTGGTGGGATTCGACAAAGCGGATGTTGTCCGCATTCACCCAGGTCTGGTTGAGGTTGCCCGACAGCGCCTGATCGTTGCGCGCCTGCAACGCCATGATCGCGTTCATCAGCGCAATGTTGGCCAGCATGAATTCGCGCGGGGTGAAGCCGTATTTCTTGACCAGCGCCGGAATGCGCGGATCGGCCGCCATGGCCTGATTGGCCAGGTCGTTCAGGCTGTGCACCTTGGTGGCGTCGGGCGCGGCCTGCGGCGGAATGCCGGCGGCGCGCGCTTCACGGGTCGCCGCCGCGAGTCGGCCGAACACATCGTCATTGAGCGTGTACTGCTTGATCTGCTGCTTGTCCGCCTGCGGCAGGCCCGGCGGGGTCACCTGTGCATGTACCAGCGGCACGGCGCCAAGCACCAGGGCGAGCACGGCTACGCGGCATACGGAAAGAGCACGGTCAAGAGCTGGCATCGGGAATCTCCGGCAAAGGCATCACCCTAACATCGGGTGCTTGAATGACACTTCATTCGTGCAGAAGTTGCCTGAGGTCCGCCTGGTAGCCCGCGTCTATCTGCTTGAGCCGGGCCGTCCTGGCCGCCTCGTTCACCCAGCGCCCGTGCTCGGCCTGCTCGCGCATCAGGCGGTATTCCATGTCGATGAAGGGCCGCAGCACCGCGTTGTCGGCCGCGGCAAAGCCGGCCAGGTCGGGAATGCGCGCCAGGTTCGCCCGCTCACGCTCGCCCGCGGCGCCCGGCGCCTGTCCGTAACCGTGCATGAAGTCGATCAGCTGTCGCCGCAAGGGCTGGGCCAAGCCGTCGCGCACGACCAGCACGCCCGAAGGGATCAGCTGGGAACGCCAGATCACGCGCAACTGTGCGGCCTCCTCGGGAAAGTTGTGCCGGAACAGATCCAGGTCGGGGTTGTTGCAGGTCGCCACGTCCACCTCGCCGTTGCTCACGGCGAGCGCGTTGTTCTGATGATTGCCCACGCGCACGCTGGCGAAGAACGTGTCCGAGTTGAGCCCGTTGGGCGCGAACACCTCCGCTTCCGGCGCCACGTATCCGGTCACCGACAGTGTTTCGCCGCGCGCATATCGCCAGTGCCCCGGCTTCGCCAGCAGGTCCTTGACGGAGTGGATGGGGCTGTTGGCGCGCACGATCAACATCGCCACGTTGCCCTTCGCGCCGTCGTTGCGCACGAACTGGGCCACCACGCTCATGTGCTGGTGTTCCACCGCGTCAATGGCGAGCCGGCCTGACAGGAAGGCGATGTCCACGCGCTGTTCGCTAATGGCCCCCGACAGCCCCGCATAGCTGCTGACCGACACCGTGGTGACCGGATAGCCGAGCTTGCGCTCCAGATCTTCCAGCAACGGACGCCATTGCTCGCGGGATTCCGCGGCACTGCCAATGGGAAGGATGCCGAAGCGGATGGCAGACCGGGCCGGCTCCTGCGCGACCTCGTCGGCGTGGATCGAACTGAAGGGCACGAGCAGGCAGGCCACCCATATCGCCCGAAGCCATCCGTCGCGCAAACGACGACAAAGCACTCGACATGCCGTCTCCATGCCCTCTCCCCAGTGCTTCGCTGCAACCCTTGTAGCGCGATTGGAGGGCCGCCGCAATTTGTCACAAGGCGAAGATCGGCAAAAACTCAGCGCAAAATCGGCAAAGGATACTCACGCCCTTCGCGGCGCGGCTGGTAGCACGCGGCATGGTGGTGGAATGCCTCCGTGTCGCTGTCCGGATGCCAGCCCGGCAGGCCGGACAATGGCAAGGGGCGCAGATCCAGCGGATCACGCAGCAATAGCCCGGCCTCGATGCCTTCGACACAGGCGGATACCGGGCAGCCCTGCTCGCCCGCCCCGACGACCACCAAGGCCTTGCCTACAAGCAACTTGCCCGGCGTCAGCGCGTGCTCCAGCAGGGCATGGCCGAACACGTGAATGGCCGCACGACCGTCCAGCCAGGCAGCCCTTTCACGCCAGAACAGGCCGTACCAGTCGTGGGCATCCCACAGCGCCAGCAGGGCACGATCCCGCAGGGACACGATGACGCCCGCCTCGTCGAAGTGGGTCAACGCGTATTGCGCACGCGAGCGTTCCCGCGCCCCCATGAGCGCGATGCCGGCCATCTGCTGCGCGTTGAGCGCGCGCTTGAGCGACGGGTAGCGCAGCCACGCGAACGCATTGAACAAGTCATGCCAGTTCGCTTCGCGTGTGGCAATGTCGCCACGCTCCGCAATGCGCTGTTCGTAATGCAGTCCATCGCCCAGCAGCTCCTGCGTCTGGGCGATGAAACGTTCGCGCTGGCCCGTGGGCCGCGCGGCGTTGAGTTCGTCGATGGACGGCCAGTGCGCGCCTTGCATCCACGCGTTGTACTCGCGCCAGCCGCACAGCGGCCAACGCGTGAACACGGCGGGATCGACGCTTTCACGGGCGGGCGCGATGTAACGCATCACGCCGCTCGCGGATCAATCAGCCAGGCGAGCGTGCAGGTCGTGCTCGTCGGCGCCGTCGATCACCACATCGACGAACTGGCCCGGCTTGAGCAGCTGGCCGTTGGCGATATGCACCACACCGTCGATCTCCGGTGCGTCGGCCGCCGAACGCGCGACCGCGCCATCGGCGCCGGCCTCGTCGACCAGCACCTTCATGGTGCGGCCGATCTTGCGCTGCAGCTTGGCGGCGGAAATCTCCGCCTGCACGGCCATGAACTGCTCCAGGCGATCCTCCTTCAGCTCTTCCGACACCGCCCCCGGCAACTCATTGGCCTTGGCGCCATCCACCGGCGAGTAGGCGAACGCGCCCACGCGGTCGAGTTCGGCTTCGCGCAGGAAGTCGAGCAGTTCCTCGAACTCGGCATCGGTCTCGCCCGGGAAACCGACGATGAAGGTGCTGCGGATGGTGAGGTCCGGCACCACCTTGCGCCAGTTGCGGATGCGCTCCAGCGTCTTGTCGATGTTGCCCGGGCGCTTCATCAGCTTGAGGATGCGCGGGCTGGCATGCTGGAACGGAATGTCGAGGTACGGGAGGATCTTGCCCTCGGCCATCAACGGCATCACTTCGTCCACGTGCGGGTACGGGTAGACGTAGTGCAGGCGCGTCCACACGCCGAGTTCGGACAGGCCTTCGCACAGTTCGGTCATGCGCGTGCGGTAGCTCTTGTCGCGCCACTGGCGCTCGGCGTACTTCACGTCCACGCCGTAGGCGCTGGTGTCCTGCGAGATCACCAGCAGCTCCTTCACGCCGCCCTTGACCAGGCGCTCGGCTTCCAGCAGCACCTCGTCGACCGGACGCGACACCAGGTCGCCACGCATCGACGGGATGATGCAGAAGCTGCAACGGTGGTTGCAGCCTTCGGAAATCTTCAGGTACGCATAGTGCTTCGGCGTCAGCTTGATGCCCGTGTCCGGAATGATGTCCAGCAGCGGGTTGCGCTTGGGCGGCAAGGCCGAATGCACGGCATGCATCACGCTCGCATAGTCCTGCGGGCCGGTGATGGCGAGCACATCCGGATAGGCTTCGCGGATCAGCTCCGAGCGCTTGCCCAGGCAGCCCGTGACGATCACCTTGCCGTTCTCGTGCAACGCCTCGCCAATGGCGTCCAGCGATTCCTGCACGGCGGCATCGATGAAGCCGCAGGTGTTCACCACCACCGCATCGGCCGCGCCGTAACTGGGCACGATCTCGTAACCCTCGACCTTCAGCTGGGTAAGGATGCGCTCGGAATCGACCAGGGCCTTGGGGCATCCCAGGCTGACGAAACCGACTTTGGGCGAGACCTGCGACATGGCGTGGGGACCGTAACTATGCGGAAAACGGACCATTATATCTCACGTTGGCCCCATTCCCTGAATGGCTAGAATTAAGGTCTTGCCACCGGGGAGAACACGTCATGGGCCAGACCATCAACCTCAACACCACGCGGATGCAGTGCATCGGGGCGTATCTGGCCCAGCCAGCGGGGAAACCCAAGGGCGGCATCGTGGTGATCCAGGAGATCTTCGGCGTCAACGACCACGTCCGGCATGTCGTCGACCGCTTTGCCGATGCCGGCTACACCGCCATTGCGCCGTGCTTCTTCGACCACCTCGAAACCGGCGTGGAACTGGGCTACAACGAGGACGGCTATACGCGGGGCAAGGCGCTGGTGATGGAGCTGGGCATGGACCGCGCCGTGGAAGACGTGGCCAGCGCCGCAGAAGCCATTTCCTCCGCCGGGCGTATCGGCACGGTGGGCTACTGCTGGGGCGGTACCGTGGCCATGCTTGCGGCGCTACGCCTGGGCCTGCCCTCGGTGAGCTACTACGGCGCGCGCAATGTGCCTTTCCTGGGTGAGCAGCCCAAGGCGCCGGTGATGTTCCATTTCGGCGAGAAGGACAAATCCATTCCGCCGGAAATGGTGCAGAAGCACCGCGAGATGCTCCCGCAGATGGAAGTATTCACCTACCCCGCCGACCATGCCTTCAACCGCGATGTCGGCACGCAATACGACGAGGCGAGTGCAAAGCTCGCGTACCAGCGCACGCTGGCGTTCTTCGACCGGCACTTGGCGCACGGCGCATGAACGATGCGGCCTTTGTGCTCGACGCGCGCCTGAAGAACGACACGCGCCATGTCGTTTCGCTGGATCTGTGCGACGTATTGCTGATGAACGACGCGCGCTTTCCGTGGCTGGTGCTGGTGCCCCGCCAACTGGACCGGGTGGAAATCTGTGACCTGTCGGCGGATGACCAGGCGCTGCTGTGGCGCGAAGTGAACCGGGCATCACAGGCGCTCCGCACGACCGAGCCGTTCGACAAACTCAACCTCGGCGCACTGGGCAACATCGTCAGGCAGTTGCACGTGCACGTAGTGGGCCGGCGCGAGGGCGACGCCGCGTGGCCCGGCCCGGTATGGGGCAGCGGCACCGCCGTGCCCTATGGCGAAGAGACGCTGGCGTCACTGCTGCAGGCCTTGCGGAGATCGCTCGCCTGACAAGCACCCGATAAAAAAAGCCCGCGGAAACCGCGGGCTTTTTCGTCATGCCAGGCAGCTTACATATGCTGCTGCGGCGGCGGGGCTTCGGTCTTCACCGGTGCCTTGTAATCCTCGAGTTCGCGCGCCTTGGTATCGACCACGCTAATCTTCTTCAGCGTGCCGCCATCGTCGTAGTACACGGTGAAGCCGTAATCGAGCTGCAGGCGGGCCATGTACTGCAGGTGCTGCTTGCGGATCTTGGAGTCGTCGCTGGGCTCGAGCAGGACGGTCTTGGGCAGACGCCCCGTGTCCTTGAGATAGGCGAAGTGGCTACCGGTATCCAGCGCCGACAGCACGGCGCCGTCCACGATGAACTGGCCGTTCTTGTAGGCCTGGACCACTGCATCGAACTGGCTCTTCATGTCCGAGGTGCGCACTTCATCCTTGGCGCTGCCACGGTGGCAACCGGCCAGCACCAGCATGCTGCCCAGCAGGATGGCTGCACCCATGCGGGTCAGCAGCGTGGAAAAACGGGTCATGCGGGATCTCCTGCAATGCATCGAAGTGAACGTAGGGAGTGTAGCGCCGCCCCGGTTCCGTGCATGGATCCCGGACGGCAACCATTCAGGTGAACGCCGCCGGCGCCGCCATGGCGCCCGCCGCGGCTCAGGTACGCGGCAAGGTGACGCCCTGCTGGCCCTGGTACTTGCCACCGCGATCCTTGTAGCTGGTCTCGCATTCCTCATCCGACTCGAGGAACAGCATCTGCGCCACGCCTTCGTTGGCGTAGATCTTTGCGGGCAGCGGCGTGGTGTTGGAGAACTCCAGCGTCACATGACCCTCCCACTCCGGCTCCAGCGGCGTCACGTTGACGATGATGCCGCAGCGCGCGTACGTGCTCTTGCCCAGGCAGATGGTGAGCACCTTGCGCGGGATGCGGAAGTACTCGACCGTGCGCGCCAGTGCGAACGAATTGGGCGGAATGATGCACACGTCCGCTTCCACGTCGACGAAGCTCGTGGGGTCGAACGACTTCGGGTCGACGATGGTGGAGTTGATGTTGGTGAAGATCTTGAACTCGCGCGCGCAGCGCACGTCGTAGCCATAGCTCGACGTGCCGTACGACACCAGTTTGGTGTTGTCGCGCGTCTTGATCTGCCCCGGCTCGAACGGCTCGATCATGCCGTGCTGCTCGGCCATGCGGCGGATCCACTTGTCGGATTTGATGCTCACTCGGGCTCCCGGAGGGCTGGTGTGTCGCGCCGGACGGCGTAAAGACCGGGAAAATAGCTGAAAGGGAGGGTGGGCCGCCAGTCAGGGGGACTGAGACTGGGATGTTGGTGGCTTTGCGTGGGGGCTTGGGGCTTTGCAGGGTGGCTGGTTGAGGGCTGCTGTCTGGGCGTGCGGCTTCAGGGGGAGCCGTCATTCCGGCGTACTTCGCAAAGGGGCGGCGCCCGGGTGCTCGCCTCACCGTGCCGTTCTTTAGCCGTCACCCCTGCGGAGGCAGGGGTCCAGTGACTTTGCTCTTGGCCTTCGGTCTCGTGCGCTCCCGCCAGGGTGCCGCTTACGCAGCGGGCGTTTCGACCTTCTGCCGAAGGCCGAGTCACTTTTCTTTTGCTGGCCCAAAAGAAAAGTAACCCAAAGAAAATGGCCTTAGGAGCTGGCAGCATTGCGTGGGGATAAGCCCGAACGGGTGAGGAACGTTGCCACTTGGCAACCTTCGCCGCTACACAGCAGGTACTTCCAAGCGCTTCGCAACGCGCCATGGCGGAGAGGGCTTAACGCGGAGCGCGGCGCCGCTGCGCGGCACCTTCTTCCTTGCCCCTAGGCAGTTCACGTTGAACATCACCCATCGCTCGTCCTCTCTCCCGAGAGAGGACTGGGGTGAACATTGACGCAACCTTGTGGGAGCGCACCCTGTGCGCGACAGCCTGACGGAGCGGTGACCACCAGACGCTGCGGTCGCGCACAGGGTGCGCTCCTACAAGGTAGGTCCCGCCATGGCGAAGGTGCCGTCATTCGACAACCGCGATGTGCCGCGTAGCGGCACGAGCCGTGCGCTCTGCGCTTTGGCTTTCGACCTTTGGGCCCCTGTGCGGCGGTGAGGGGTGGACGATCAGGCCCGCAGGGGGATCGGCAGGGATGCCGATCCCTTTTCGACAGGGCAGGACGCCCTGTCGAAAAGCCCGGCCGCCCCTCACGGACTGGCCGGCTTCTCCGGCCAGCGCCAAGCGGGGTGCCTTTCTCTTTGGTTACTTTCTCTTGGGCAAGCAAGAGAAAGTGACCCGGCCTCCGGCAGGAGGGCGGAAGCCCGCCGCAGGCGAGCCAGATCGCCGCATCGCCACAACCAAACACCGGGGCTCTAGATCCTGGCCTGGACCGGGATGACGATACGAAACGGTGAGGCTGGGTTACTCCCTCTCCCCAAAGGGAGAGGAGGAAGAAAGCTGCAAGATCGGTCGGAGCTACCCGCGCCCGCTCAGGGCGCGCCCTGCACCATGATCTTCCCAAGCCCAAGCGACTTGTTCCGCGGCATCCGCGACAATCGCCCCGCCGCATTCCGCGCAATCTCGCGATAACGCGCGGCCAGATCGGAATCAGGCATCGCCACCACCGTCGGCGTGCCTCCGTCCGCCTGCTCACGGATACGGATGTCCAGCGGCAGCGAGCCGAGATACGCCACGTGGTACTGCTCGGCCATGCGCGCGCCGCCGCCCTCACCGAAGATGTGCTCTTCGTGCCCGCAGTGGGAGCACACGTGCGTGGCCATGTTCTCCACCACGCCGAGTACCGGCACCTCGACCTTCTCGAACATCTTCAGCGCCTTGCGCGCGTCCAGCAGCGCGATGTCCTGTGGCGTGGTGACGATCACCGCGCCCGACACCGGTACTTTCTGCGACAGCGTGAGCTGGATGTCGCCGGTGCCCGGCGGCAGGTCGACGATGAGGTAGTCGAGCTGCTCCCAGCGACTGTCGTTGAGCAGCTGCATCATGGCCTGGGTCACCATCGGGCCGCGCCAGATCATCGGGGTCTCTTCCTCGATCAGGAAGCCGATGGACATGGCCTGCAGGCCGTGCGCCTCCAACGGGATGATGGTCTTGCCATCCGGCGACTGCGGCTTGCCACTGATGCCCAGCATGCGCGGCTGGCTGGGGCCGTAGATGTCGGCGTCGAGCACACCCACCCGGGCGCCTTCGGCCGCCAGTGCCAGGGCCAGGTTGGCGGAGACCGTGGACTTGCCCACGCCGCCCTTGCCCGAGGCCACCACGATGATGTTCTTCACCCCCGGCAACGGCGCCAGCGTGCCCTGCACCTTGTGGGCGTGGATGCGGGTGCCAACGGATACCGTCGCTGTGGCGATGGCCGGGTCGGCCTCCAGCGCGCGTTTGGCGGTGGCGGCCAGCGTGTCGGCCACGCCCTTGGCCGGATAACCGAGCTGGATGTCGACCGACACCCGATCGCCATCCACGCCCACGGCGCGCACGGCATCGACCAGGGGAGCACCGGTATGGGAATCAACGAGTTCGCCAAGAATGTGGCGGACCAGGGCTTCGCTCGCCTGCGTCATATCGAAATCTACGGCCTGTCATGGGGATGACCCATTATGCCAGCGTGGCCCTCTCGGGCGTTTGCGGCGCTTTCGCATTGCAGCTTGACGCCTTCGCGCAAGGTCGGTCAGGCTCCGGAACATACGCTTTCGTACGGGAGGATCATCCATGAAGTCACTGCTTCGCACCGCCGTGGTCGCCGGCCTGTTGCTGGGCGCCGGTACCGTGTTCGCCGCCGAGGTCACCCCGGTGGGCACCTGGAAGACCATCGACGATGAGACGGGTAAGCCCAAGTCCATCGTGAAGATCACCGACGAAGGCGGCGAACTGAAGGCCACCGTGCTGGAAGTGCTGCAGTCAGACGAAGGCCCGCACCCGATCTGCAAGAACTGCGATGGCGAGCGGAAGGACAAGCCGATCGAAGGCATGAACATCATGTGGGGCGTGCACAAGGACGGCGACACCGTCTGGGACGGCGGCAAGATCCTCGACCCCAAGACCGGCAAGATCTACAAGGTGAAGCTGCAGCCCAGCGACGACGGCAGCAAGCTCACCGTGCGCGGCTATATCGGCTTCTCGCTGCTCGGTCGCAGCCAGGAGTGGCAGCGCCAGCAGTAAGGCGTCGCCAACTTTTTGTAGGAGCGCACTTGTGCGCGGCCGCAGGGTTCATGTGTGCCGCAGTCGCGCACAAGTGCGCTCCTACAGGGGCTTTGAGGTTCAGCCCGCCGTCGCCTCGGCCCGATGCACCGCCACGCCACGCGCCGTGAATGCCGCACGCGTCGCCTTGTCGGCCGAATGCTCCACCACCAGGTGCTGCACCCGCGCCAGTTCAGCCACCTGATGCGCGGCCACCGCGCCCAGCTTGTCGTCGGTCGCCACGACCACGGTTTCGTCGCTGGCCTCGATCATGGCGCGCTTGAACAGCGATTCCTCGCTGTCGAATCCCCACAATCCGTGTGCCGCGTCGATGGCGCATGCACCGGGGAAACAGAGATCCGCGCGCACCCGGCGCACCTGGTCCACCGCCTGTGCACCGGTCGCACCACCGATGGTGGTGTCGATGCGACCACCGATGAGCAACACCTCGAAACCTTCGCGATCGAGCAAAACCTGTGCGATATGCGGCGCATTCGTGATGACAGTAAGCCGGGCATCGCGCGGTAGTGCGGCCGCAATGGCGGCGTTGGTGCTACCGGCGTCGATCAGCAGGGTCTGCCCCGCCTGCACCAGGCTCGCCGCCTTGCGCGCCAGGGCTTCCTTGCGCGCGGAGTGCTCGTGGCGGCGCTGTTTCAACGGCGTCAATGTGACGGCCGGCAGCAACGCGCCACCATATACGCGCTTGCATAGCCCCAGCGCGGCCAGCTCCCGCAGGTCGCGGCGGATGGAGTCTTCGGAAACCTCGAAGGCCTGGGCCAGCTCCGCCGCCACCACGCGCCCCTCGGCGCGCAGGCGTTCAAGGATGCGCTGCTGGCGCTCTTCCGGCAGGGCGTTGCTGTCGACCGTGGGCGTCTTAGCCATGCGATGCCTCGCGAGTGGATGCTTCAAGCACATTCAGTTCGATCAGCCGGCGGCGCAGCCCATCCGCGCCACGGAACCACCAACCGTGCATGCCAAGTGCTTCGGCGGCGGCCACGTTGCGCGCGGAGTCGTCGATGTAGAGCGCCGCGGCAGGGTCGACGCCATAACGTTCCAGCAGGCGCTGGTAAATGCGTGGATCGGGTTTGATCAGCCGTTCCTGGCCGGAAACAACGATGCCTTCGAACCACTGCAGGAAGGGAAAGCGGCGCTGCGCAATGGGGAACGTCTCCTGCGACCAGTTGGTCAACGCGAGCAGCCGCACACCGCGCGCACGAAGTTCCGCCAGCACCGCGATGCTGTCCTCCATCGCGCCGACCAGGGTTTCTTCCCAGCGCAGGTGGTAGGCATCGATGAGGTCGGCGTGGTCGGGAAACTGGCCGCGCAGCAGTGCGGTCGCCTCCGTCCACGGGCGACCGGCGTCCTGCTGCTCGTTCCATTGGCTGTTGCAGACTTCGCGCAGGAACCATTCCATCTGCGCCTCGTCGGGAATCAGTTGCCGGTAGAGGCGGCGCGGATCCCATCCGATCAGCACGTTGCCCAGGTCGAAGATCACCGTGTCGACTTGCTTGCTCATAGCTTCACGATCCTTGCCGAAAGTCCTACCAGCACCAGCAGGCCCGCCACCCCGGCAAAAGCCACCGGCAGGCTGCTGGCATGTGCCACGAAGCCGATCAACGCGGGGCCGCTGAGCAGGCCGGCATAACCCAGTGTGGTCGCCGTGGCGATGGCAATCGCCGGCGGCGTGCCCGGTAGGCGTCCCGCCGCGCTGAACATGACCGGCACGATGTTGGATGCGCCCAGGCCGATGAGCACGAAACCCGCCAGCGACGTCACCGCACCGGAAACACCCGCCACCAGCATGAAGCCCGCCGCCGCCAGCATGGCACCGATGCGCACCGCCCACGCCGGGCCGAAGCGCCCGACGATGCGGTCACCGGTGAGGCGCCCCAAGGCCATCGCCACCGAGAAGAAGGCGTAGCCAAATCCGGCCGACGCGGGAGCCACGCCACGGAAGTCGCGCAGGAACACGGCGCTCCAGTCCAGCATCGCGCCTTCGGCCAGGAAGCTGACGAAGCACAGCAGGCCAAGCAGCCACGCCAGCGCGTGCGGCATGCCGAGCGGTTCCTTGCGCGGTGCGTCGGCGGACGGCGCGTCATCGAGCAGATCGCCACGCAGCCACAGCACCGTCGCGACCAGCAAGGCCGCGATGGCACCCGCCGCCAGCGGGAGTGGCACGCCGGCAGCCAGCAGGCCGCTCATCACCGCAGCGCCGGACAGGCCACCGACACTGAACAGGCCGTGGAATCCCGACATCAATCGACCGCCATCAAGACGTTCGACATCCACGGCGTGGGCATTCATCGCCACGTCCACCGCGCCCAGCATCACGCCGAAATAAAACAGTGTCGCCACCAGCATCGCTACGCTGGACACCATCGCCAGCACCGGCAGTGCTGCGCACATCAGCAGGCCCGAGGCGACGATGACCGTGCGGTTGCCGAGCTTGTGCGCCAGCCAGCCGACGAACGGCATGGACAACATCGAGCCGCCACCAAACGCCAGCAAGGCCAGGCCGAGCTGGGCATCGTCCAGCCCAAGCCGGGCCTTGGCATACGGCACCATCGGTGCCCAGGCGGACATGCCGATGCCCGACACGAGAAAAATCAGCCGCGTCGCCCGCCTGGCCGCTGGAATCGCCGGGCCTGGGGGTGCGCGTAAAGTGTCGGTACTGGCGTCCACGGGGTTTACCTAGGATAGAACGGACACAAATGTATTGAATCGTGCACAAACGTGCAACACCTCCTTGTGCTGCCGCTTTCCTCTTCCGTCTTCACGGCCAGGCATGCGGCAAGGAGCGTCTCGCACGACCGCCGGTATCTCCAACGTCACCGTGCCGCTGGCGCAACGCGCGAGCCCCACGCCGACAGAGAGCCATGTTCCATGACCGGCGACAAACGTCTTCGTTGCCGTGTGCCCGATGCCACTCGCGCGCTGACCGCGCGGAAACATCGCCACTCGCATCCTGCTGCCGCGCGGGCGTCCATACGGCCGTGATGGGGAGTCCGCGGCCCCGCATGCCATAATGGACAACCCCGTCCATCAAGACCGTTGCCGCCCCATGAGCCGACGCCTCCTCGTCACCAATGCGCTGCCCTATGCCAATGGCCCGCTTCACCTGGGTCATCTGCTGGGCTACATCCAGGCCGACATCTGGGTACGCGCGCAGCGGATGCAGGGCAACGAGGCCATCTACGTGTGCGCCGACGATGCCCATGGCACGCCGATCATGCTGGCCGCGGAAAAGGCCGGGCTGTCACCCGAGAAGTACATCGAAGGAATCCGCGTGGGCCACGAGGCCGACTTCGCGGCCTTCGGCGTGGCGTTCGACCACTACCACTCCACGCACTCGGAAGAAAACCGCGAGCTGGCCTCGCTGATCTATACGCGCCTGCGCGACGGCGGCTACATCGCCCGCCGCAACATCCAGCAGCTGTTCGATCCGGAAAAGGACATGTTCCTGCCGGACCGCTACATCAAGGGCACCTGCCCCAACTGCAAGACACCCGACCAGTACGGCGACAACTGCGAAAACTGTGGCGCCACCTACGCGCCCACCGACCTGATCAACCCGTACTCTGTGATGTCCGGCGCCACGCCGGTGCTGCGCGATTCGGAGCACTTCTTCTTCGAGCTGGGCAAGTTCGAGTCGCTGCTGCGCGACTGGTTTGCCGGCAAGTTCACCGACGGCCAGCCGGTAGCCAACAGCGGCGTGACCGCCAAGCTGCGCGAGTGGCTGGACGGCGGCCTGAAGGATTGGGACATCTCGCGCGATGCGCCCTACTTCGGCTTCCCGATTCCCGACGAGCCGGGCAAGTTCTTCTACGTGTGGCTGGACGCGCCCGTGGGCTACCTCGCCAGCTTCAAGGCGCTGTGCAACCGCACCGACCTGAAGTTCGAGGACTTCCTCAGCGTCGACAGCCGCGCCGAGATGCACCACTTCATCGGCAAGGACATCATCAACTTCCACGGCCTGTTCTGGCCGGCGATGCTGCACGGCGCGGACTTCCGCGTGCCCACGGCATTGCACGTCAACGGCTACCTGATGGTGAACGGCGCGAAGATGTCCAAGTCGCGCGGCACCTTCATCATGGCGCGCACTTATCTTGATTCGGGCCTGCACCCGGAATTCCTGCGCTATTACTTCACCACCATGCTGAGCGACACGCCGGTGGACGTGGACCTGGACCTCAAGACCTTCGAGGAACGCGTCAACTCCCACCTGGTCGGCAAGTGGGTGAACATCGCCAGCCGCACCGCGGGTTTCGTGCACAAGTTCTTCGACGGCCGCCTGGCGCCTGCGTTCAGTGCGGAAGAACAGGAGCTGTGGCGCGAACTGCTGTCGCTCTACGGCGACGTCCCCACGCTGTACAACAGCAAGGACTTCGCCGAAGTGGCGCGCCGCTTCGTCACCATGGCCGACATGGTCAACGGCTACATCGCCGCCAAGGCGCCGTGGGCCATGGCCAAGGACGACACCCGCCGCGATGAACTGCACCAGGTGTGCTCGTTCGCGCTGGCGGCCTTCCGCCTGCTCGCCGGCCTGCTGAAGCCGGTGGTGCCGGCCACGGTGGAGGCTGCCGAGCGCTTCCTTGCCGCGCCGATCACCGGTTTCGACGATGCCCGCGCGGAGCTGCACAACCACACCATCAACGCGTTCGAGCCGCTGCTCGGCCGCATCGACCCCAAGCAGGTCGAGGCCATGGTGGAAGCGTCCAGGGATTCCCTGGCGCCCGCCGAAGCCAAGCCCGCCCCCAAGAAAGCCAAGGAACAGAGCAAGACCATGACTGAAGCCAGCACCACGCCCGCCACCGACGGCGCCGCCGTCATCGGCATCGACGATTTCGCCAAGCTCGACCTGCGCATCGGCAAGGTCACCGCCTGCGAATTCGTGGACGGTTCGGACAAGCTGCTGCGCTTCGAACTGGATGCCGGCCCGCTGGGTACGCGCCAGATCTTCTCGGGCATCCGCGCCGCTTACGCCGAGCCGGAAAAGCTGGTTGGCCGCAACGTGGTGTTCATCGCCAACCTGGCGCCGCGCAAGATGCGCTTCGGCCTGTCCGAGGGCATGATCCTGTCCGCTGGCGACGGCGGCAACGACCTGTTCCTGCTGGACGCCGACCAGGGCGCGAAACCGGGCGCCACGGTCCGCTGAGCGTTCCCGCCATGTCGTCGCTGGTCGACCGCATCGACGCGCTGCTTCCGCAGACGCAATGCGAGCAATGCGGTTACCACGGCTGCCGGCCCTACGCGGAGGCCATCGCGCGCGGCGAGGCGAAGATCAACCAATGCCCGCCGGGTGGTGCGGCGGGCATTGTGAAACTGGCGCAACTGCTTGACGTGCCGGCGCTCCCGCTCGATCCGGAGCATGGGGTGGAAAAGCCGCGCATGCTCGCGCGCATCGTCGAGGCCGACTGCATCGGCTGCACCAAGTGCATCCAGGCCTGCCCCGTGGATGCCATCGTGGGCGCATCCAAAGTCATGCACACGGTGATGAGCGACGACTGCACCGGCTGCGAGCTGTGCGTGCCCGCCTGCCCGGTGGATTGCATCGTGCTCGAGCCCATGCCGCAGGCGCAGGTGGATGACCCTGCCCATGCCGATACGTCGCGCGCGCATTTCCAGCGTCGTGAGGCGCGACTGCAGCGCGAGAAGGACAACCGCGAGGCTGAACTCGCCGCCCGCAAGGCCGAAGTGGCGGCTACCGCGACGCCGGCCAATCCGGTGCTCGCCGCACTGGCGCGTGCAAAAGCCAAACAGCAAGGGAAAACTCCGTGAAGAAAGCCGACGTCGTCGAGCTGTTCACCCGTTTGCGCGAGCTTGATCCGCATCCCACCACGGAACTCACCTACACCACGCCCTTCGAGTTGCTGGTGGCGGTGGTGCTGTCGGCGCAGGCCACCGATGTCGGCGTAAACAAGGCCACGAAGAAGCTCTACCCGGTGGCGAACACGCCGCAGGCCATCCTCGACCTGGGTGAAGAGAAGCTCAAGCAGTACATCAGCACCATCGGCCTGTTCAACGGCAAGGCCAAGAACGTCATCTCGCTGAGCCGCATCCTGGTTGACCAGTACGACGGCGAGGTGCCGCAGACGCGCGAGGCGCTGGAAGCCCTCCCCGGCGTGGGCCGCAAGACGGCCAACGTGGTGCTCAACACCGCCTTTGGCCATCCCACCATCGCGGTGGACACGCACATCTTCCGCGTTTCCAACCGCACCGGCCTTGCGCCCGGCAAGGACGTGCGCGCGGTAGAGGACAAGCTGGAGAAAGTCGTGCCTGCCGAATTCAAGCAGGACGCGCATCACTGGCTGATCCTGCATGGCCGCTATGTGTGCAAGGCGCGCAAACCCGATTGTCCGCAATGCGTGATCCGCGACCTGTGTCGCTACAAGGACAAGACGCCGGCCTGAGCACGCGCAAGCATCACATGCGCATGGCGTGATGGTTACGTTGGCAACGACTTCGCGCCTGCAGAGGCACTGTCTGCATGGGCAACATCAAAGCGGTGCGTTGCTCACGAAACGGCTTGCACGAACCGCACCTCATGATTCCCTCGTCATCGCGATGACATCTCGCCGCCACGCGCGAATCGTTTCTCCTGCAACCACAACAGCACTGTTTTCGCCGGTGCCAATGCGCAAGTCATCGACGTGTCGCGTTCCGATGCGTGGCGTGTCTTCCCTGTTTCACGCAAACGCCGCGCGCATGGCAAACATGCGTCAAATATGCGGTTTTTGACCATGACTAGTGGCATACATCCAACGTCCAAAGCTCCAAAACATCATAAATCCCTCAGTGTTTCGCGCGAGTTCCTCAAGCTTGGTGCGCGTCATGGACCTATGGTCACATCTCCCCCGGAACTCCCCCCCGTCAGGAGGCCTCACCATGAAGCGCATCATCCTCACCTCTGTCGTGGCTGCCATCGGAATTGCCTGCATCGGTCAGGCACAGGCCACCGTCGAAAGCTACACCGTCGACCTCAACGGTTACGCCGTCATCGGATTCGTGGGAAACACCCCGGCTGACTACGCACATGCCCAGCAGCAGGCGAAGAGCTGGGAGCTGCAGCGTCACCTGATGTTGAAGCCGCAATCGATCAAGGCCGTTGCCATCGACCAGTCGGAGGGCGTTGCCCTCAACGATGCCCAGTTGCGCGATGCCATCGTCAAGGCAGCCTTGGCCAAGACGCCCTGAACACGCTCCATTCACGCCTTTTGGCGGCGTCATGCATGGGCGCTGAAACAGGAAGGAAGACGGCGGGCAAGCAGGCCTGCCGTTTTTCTTTTGGGCCTCCCCGATTGACGCCACCGCCCTTGCTTGCCAACGTGACACCCGAAGCGCCGGGCGACCTGCGGGAACGGCGCGGGGTGGCCTCAGGCACCCCGGCCACGCCCTGGCAAAAGATCCACAAAAGGTAGGTTGCGGATCATGCTGCCCTGGCGCGGCAGGTGTCGCGCCCCTACCGAGTCGGACACGGGTGTCATGGCATGCATATTCTGCTGGTCGAGGACGATGCCGAACTGGGCGGTGCCATCAAGCACGCGCTGGAACACCAGTCCTACGCGGTGACCTGGCTGCGCGACGGGCGCGAAGCCCTGGAAGCGCTGCGCGGGGACCCGGTGGACCTGGTGCTGCTCGACCTGGGCCTGCCCGGCAAGGATGGGCTGGAAGTGCTCGCCGAGGCCCGGCGTGCCGGCGTGAAGACGCCCGTGCTGGTGATGACCGCACGCGATGCGCTGGAAATGCGCATCCGCGGCCTGGACCTGGGCGCCGACGACTACCTGGTCAAGCCCTTTCACCTTGGCGAACTGGCGGCCCGCATCCGCTCGCTGACCCGGCGCACCCAGGGCCTCGCCGACAACCTGGTCGAGGTGGGCGGCCTGCGGTTGAACCTGGCCACGGCCGAGGTCGAATTCCGTGGTGAGCGCGTGACGCTGACCCGTCGCGAATTCGCCCTGCTCCGCGTGCTGATGGAACGGGCCGGCCGCATCGTCCGCCGCGAGACGCTGGAGAACTCCGTCTACGGCCTGGACACCATCGTCGAGCGCAACGCGATCGAGGTCCAGGTGCACTGGCTGCGGCGCAAGCTGAGCCCGGAAGTGATCCACACCGTCCGTGGCATCGGCTACATGATTCCCCGCGAGCCGCAATGACGCCCATGACCACCGGCGCCCATCCCGCCAGCCTGCGCACGCGCCTCACCTGGCTGATCATCGCGGTGATGGTGGCCGTACTGATCCCGCTGGGCTGGATCAGCTACCGCCGCGAGCTTCGCGAAATGAACGAGCTGCTGGACGGACGCCTGGCCCAGGCCGGCCGTACGCTCGGCACGCTGATCGCGCACGGCCAGTTGCCGCTGCACGACGCCGACCTGCCCGCCATCGCGCAGAACGGCGACAAACACGGGCACGGCGTGGTGGTGTCCGTGCATCCGCGCAACTACGAGCCGGAAGTCGGCTTCCAGGCGTACGACCCTCGTGGCGACCTGATCGCCGCCACCTCCAATTTCGCCGACTTGCCGCCGCCCACCAGCGAAGAGCGCGGCTTCCGCGACATTCAGCATGAAGGCCGGCAATGGCGCACCTTCACGCTGCAGAACCGGGCCAACCTGGTGATCCGCATCGGCGAACGCTCGGACAACCGCAGTGACATCGCGCGCGGGCTGGTGATCGAACACACGCTGCCGCTGCTGATCGGCCTGCCCCTGCTCGCCCTGCTGGTGAGCCTGGCGGTGAAGCGAGGCCTGCGCCCCGTCGCCGTGTTGACCCAAATGCTGGACAGGCGCACGCCCGGCAGCCGCCAGCCCATGCCCGCCGAAGTCGCCCCCAGCGAAATCAAACCGCTGATCGTGGCGCTGAACCAGCAGCTGGAACGACTGGAAGACGCCCTGGACCGCGAGCACCGTTTCGCCACCGACGTGGCGCACGAACTGCGCACGCCGCTCGCCGCCACGATGATCCACCTCGAAAGCGCGATGATCTCCGACGACCCCACCGAGGTCGAGTTCACCGTGCGCCACGCGCAGCAGAGCATGGCGCGGCTGGGGCGCCGCATCGAGCAGATCCTGGCCATGGCGCGCCTGGAAGCCGGTGCCGCCTCACAGCAACGCACCCCCATGGACCTGATACGCATCGCCACCGAGGTGATCGAAGAACTGGCGCCGCTCATCGCCGAGAAGGACATCGAGCTCAGTCTCACCCACGACGACGACACGATCGTGGTGTTGGGCCATGAAGTGGCGCTTACCGCCATGTTCCGCAACCTGATCGAAAACGCGCTGCGCTACACCGAGGCTGACGGCCAGGTGGACATCGCCATCCGGCGCGAGGGCACGCAGGCGATCATCGACATCCGCGACAACGGCCCGGGCATCCCCGAGGACCGCCGGCAGGCCGTGTTCCAGCGCTTCCACCGCGAAGTGGAAAGCGCGACGCGCGGCTACGGCCTGGGCCTGAGTATCGTGCAGCGTGCGATCGAGCTGCATGAAGCGTCTATCGAGTTGCTGGAATCGCCGCTGGGGCGGGGGTTGCTGGTGCGGATAAGGATGGTGGCTCAGGTGGGGTGAGCCAGGTTTCTGGGGTAGCGCGGAAAGTCACTGGATCCCCGCCTTCGCGGGGATGACGAGCGAAAGGCACGGAAGACTCACACGCCGCGAGAGCCTCATTCCCCCTCTCCGTCATCCCCGCGAAGGCGGGGATCCAGTGACTTTCAGCCCTTTAACCGCCCGCACAGCCCCCCCCCTTCAGCCCCCCCCAAAAGGTTCCCACAAGATTGCGTTGCGATCATGCCTGGCATCGGGCCACCCGCCCCTCATGCATCGACGTCCATGCTAGGTCTTGTCCGAATCGCCCTGTCACGACCGCTGACCTTCATCGTGCTGGCCGTGCTTATCCTGATCGCCGGTCCGCTGGCGGCCTTTCGCACACCTACCGACATTTTTCCGAACATCGGCATCCCCGTGATCAGCGTGGTGTGGACCTACAACGGCCTGCCGCCCGACCAGATGTCCGGCCGCGTCGTCTACTACTACGAACGCCAGCTCAGCACCTCGGTCAACAACATCGAGCACATCGAGTCGCAGTCGCTGCCCGGCATGGGCATCGTCAAGATCTTCTTCCAGCCCGGCGTGGATATCCGCACCGCGACGGCGCAGGTCACGTCGATCTCGCAGACCGTGCTCAAGCAGATGCCGCCGGGCATCACGCCGCCGCTGATCCTCAACTACAACGCCTCGACCGTGCCCATCCTGCAGATGGCGCTGTCGAGCAAGAGCATGTCCGAGTCGAAGATCCTCGACCAGGGCCTGAACGTGATGCGGCCGATGCTCACCTCCGTGCCGGGCGTGGCGGTGCCGACGCCCTACGGCGGCGCCGCCCGCCAGGTCACGCTGGATCTTGACCCGCGCGCACTCGCCGCCAACGGGCTCTCCGCGCAGGACGTGAGCAACGCGCTCGCCGCGCAGAACCAGATCATCCCCGTGGGCACCGCCAAGATCGGCACCTACGAGTACCACGTGCAGCTCAACAACAGCCCCAACGCCATCGACGAGCTCAACCAGCTGCCGGTGAAGACGGTGCACAACGCCACCATCACCCTCGGCGATGTGGCCCACGTGCGCGACGGCGCTGCGCCGCAGACCAACGTGGTGCGCGTGGATGGCAAGCGCGCCGTACTCATGCCAGCCCTGAAAGTCGGCGATGCGTCGACGCTCGCCGTGGTGTCGGGCATCAAGTCGCTGATGCCGCTGGTACGCGAATCGCTGCCGGACAACCTCAAGGTGACCTTGCTGAGCGACCAGTCCACCTTCGTGAAGGGCGCCATTTCCTCCGTAGCGCGCGAAGGCGTGATCGCGGCGCTGCTCACCTCGGTGATGATCCTGGTCTTCCTTGGCAGCTGGCGCTCCACCGTGATCATCGCGGTGTCGATCCCGCTGGCCATCCTCTCGGCCATCGCCCTGCTTTCGGCCACCGGGCAGACGCTCAACGTGATGACGCTGGGCGGTCTGGCGCTGGCGGTGGGCATCCTGGTGGACGACGCCACGGTAACCATCGAGAACATCAACTGGCACCTCGAGCAGGGCAAGAGCGTGCACGACGCCATCATGGATGGCGCCAAACAGATCGTGACGCCGGCCTTCATCTCCCTGTTGTGCATCTGCATCGTGTTCGTGCCGATGTTCCTGCTCAATGGCATCGCAGGCTTCCTGTTCCGCCCGATGGCGCTGGCTGTGATCTTCGCGATGGTGTCCTCGTTCGTGCTGTCGCGCACGCTGGTGCCGACGCTGGCGATGTATCTGCTCAAGCCGCACCACATTGAAGAAGGTCCCGGCGATCATCCGGAAGACGAGTACCTCAACCATCACGAAGGCGATCAGCCGGTTGCCCGCAAGCGCAGCACCTTCCTGGCGGCGATGGTGCGCTTCCAGCAGCGCTTCGAGCATCGCTTTGCCCAGGTGCGCGACGTCTATCACGCCACGCTTTGCGTGGCGCTCACCCATCGCAAGCGCTTCATTCTCGGCTTCCTCGCCTTCGTGCTGGCCTCGTTCGCACTGGTGCCGTTCCTGGGCCGCGACTTTTTCCCCGACGTGGACGCTGGTGCCATCGCGCTGCACGTGCGCGCCCCCATGGGCACCCGCGTGGAGGAAACCGCTGCCGAGTTCGACCGCATCGAAACAGCCATCTGCAAGGTCATTCCGCCCGACCAGCTGGACACGGTGATCGACAACATCGGCCTGCCGCTGTCAGGCGTGAACATGGTCTACAACGCCAGCGGCACCATTGGCCCACAGGATGGCGACATCCAGGTCGAGCTGAAGGAAGGGCACGGCCCCACCGCCGATTTCGTGCGCGAACTGCGCTCCCGCTTGCCGCGCGAGTTCCCCGGTACGCAGTTCGCCTTCCTGCCGGCGGACATGAGCTCGCAGATCCTCAACTTCGGTGCGCCCGCGCCGCTGGACGTGTCGATCGCCGGCCGTGACCTGAAGGCCAACGAAGCCTATGCCACCGAGATCATGAAGCGACTGCGCGAAGTCCCGGGCATCGCGGACGTGCGCCTGCAGCAGAGCACCAGCTATCCGCAGCTCAACGTGACGGTGAACCGCACGCGCGCCGACATGCTCGGCGTGACCGAGCGCGACGTCACCAACACCATGGTGGCCTCGCTGGCCGGCAGCTCGCAGGTGGCGCCGACGTTCTGGCTCAATCCGAAGAACGGCGTGTCCTACCCCATCGTTGCCGCCACGCCGCAGTACAAGATGGACAGCATGTCCGACCTTGCCGGCCTGCCGGTCACCCCGGCGGGCAAGGGCGCGAGCCAGGTACTCGGCGGCCTCGCCACCTTCACGCGCGTGCCCAGCGCCGCGGTGGTGTCGCACTACAACATCATGCCCTCGTTCGACATCTACGCCTCCGTGCAGGATCGCGACCTCGGCGCCGTGGCCGGCGACGTGCAGAAGGTGCTGAACCAGTTCGCCGCCACGCGCCCCAAGGGCACGCTGGTGAGCCTGCACGGCCAGGTCGGCACCATGAACGAAGCCTTCAGCGGCCTGATCTTCGGACTGATCGGCGCGATCGTGCTGATCTACCTGCTGATCGTGGTGAACTTCCAGTCGTGGCTCGATCCGTTCGTGATCATTACCGCCCTGCCCGCCGCGCTGGCCGGCATCGTGTGGATACTGTTCCTTTCGCACACCACGCTGTCGGTGCCCGCATTGACCGGCGCGATCATGTGCATGGGTGTGGCCACCGCCAACTCCATCCTGGTCGTCAGCTTCTGCCGTGAACGCCTCGCCGAACATGGCGATGCGGTGAAGGCTGCGCTAGAAGCGGGCTTCACGCGCTTCCGCCCGGTCTGCATGACCGCGCTGGCGATGATCATCGGCATGCTGCCGATGGCGCTGACGCAGGAACAGAACTCACCGCTGGGCCGCGCCGTGATCGGCGGCCTGCTGTTCGCCACTTTCGCCACCCTGCTCTTCGTGCCGGTGATCTTCAGCATCGTGCATGGCCGCGAGCAGGCGCAGACCCAATCTGATTCCGCTCTGGGAGAACCCGTCCATGTCGCATGACGCCACCACCGCCGCACCTACGCGAACGCCCAAACTGGGGCGTGCGGTGCGCATCGGCCTGGCCGTGGCCGTGCTCGCCACCATCGCCGGCATGTCGGTGCGTGCCTATGACTATCACCGCGTGGCCAAGTGGACCGACGCGCAGATCACGCCCAGCGTGCAGGTCGTTACGCCCGAGAACAGTGGCGGCGTCCATGGCCTGACCTTGCCGGGCCATCTGGATGCCTGGATCAGCGCGCCCATCCATGCGCGCGTCAGCGGTTATCTCAAGAGCTGGAGCCGCGACATCGGCAGCCAGGTCAACGCCGGCCAGTCGCTGGCGGAGATCGATACGCCGGAACTCGACCAGCAGTTCGAGCAGGCCAAGGCAAACCTGGCCCGCGCCCAGGCCAACGCGCGTCTTGCCGTGCTGACCGACAAGCGCTGGAAAAACCTGCTCACCTCCAATTCGGTGTCGAAGCAGGAAGCCGACGAAAAGGCCGGCGAAGCCGAAGCCGCGCAGGCCAACGTGCTGGCCGCCCAGGCCGATGTGGACCGCATCGCGGCGCTCGAAGCCTTCAAGCACATCGCCGCGCCGTTTGCAGGCACGGTCACCGCGCGCAATACCGACATCGGCGACCTGATCAGCGCCAACAGCGACAGCACGCCCGCACTGTTCACCGTGTCCGACACCAGTCGCATGCGGCTGTATGTGCAGGTACCGCAGGGTTATGCCGATGCCATCAAGCAGGACATGAGTGTGCAGTTGGACGTGCCCGATCATCCGGGTGAGCAATTCACTGGCCGCCTGATCGGCAACTCGGGCGCGGTGAGCCAGACCACCGGCTCGTTGCTGGCTCAGTTCGAAGTGGACAACCCGAAGGGTGACCTGCTGCCCGGCGCGTATGCGGAGGTGCACATCCCCATGACGGGCAACAGCCAGACGCTTACGGTGCCGGCGACGACGCTGATTTTCCGCGCGCAGGGTCCGCAGGTGGCCGTGGTGGGCGCCGACAACAAGGTGGCGCTGCGCGATGTGCATATCGCCATGGACCTTGGCGACCACCTGCGCATCGACAAGGGCCTCCAGCCCGGTGATCGCGTGATCAACCATCCGTCCGATTCGCTGGCGCAGGGCGATCTCGTGCAGGTCGCGCGCGCCGATGCCCGGCAGGAGTGAAGCGATGACACGCCATCTACCCATCCTGCGCCGGTGGCTGCCGCTCGCCCTGGTCGCCATGCTGCCGGCGTGCTCGCTGGCGCCCGCGTACAAAACGCCGGACGTGGGAGCCGTGCCCGACAGCTACGCGGGCCAGACCGCGGATGGCCTGTGGTCGCCCGCGCACCCGGCGGACATGGCCTCGCGCGGACCGTGGTGGTCTGTCTATGCCAATCCGGAACTGGACACGCTGGAGAAGCAGCTCGACGCATCCAATCCCAGCCTTGCGGTCGCGCTGGCCCGCTATGACGCGGCGCGCGCGCTGCTTGGCGAAGCGCGCTCCGACCTGTATCCCACGCTGGGTGTCGGCGCTTCCGCCACGCGCAATCGCCAGTCGGACAATCGTCCCTTGCGTGGCAGCAACCAGCCCAACGAATACAGCGCGGATACCTTCGGCGTCGGGCTGGGCTACGAGCTGGATCTGTGGGGCCGCGTGCGCAATGAAGTCGCCGCCGGCAAGGCCAATGCCGCGGCAGCGCAAGCCGACCTCGCTTCGGTGAAGCTGAGCCTGGAGGCGCAGCTGGCCGATCTGTACATCACCCTGCGCGGTTACGACGTACAGGAGCGCATCCTCAAGGACTCGCTGGATGCCTACCAGCAGGGTCTGGACATGACCGAGCGCCGCTTCGAGGGCGGCATTGCCTCGGGGCTCGACGTGAGTCGCGCCAAGACACAGCTGTCCGATGCACAGGCGCAGGTGTCCGAAGTGGTAGCACAGCGTGCATTGACCGAGCACGCCATCGCCACGCTGGTCGGCCAGTCGGCGTCCCGTTTCTCCCTGCCCGCCGACAACGCACCGATGAACGTGCCCGCGATTCCGTTGGGCGTGCCGTCGCAATTGCTGGAGCGCCGCCCCGACATCGCTGCCGCCGAACGCCGCGTGTTCGCCGCCAATGCGGACATCGGCGTGGCGCGCGCGGCGTTCTTTCCGCGCCTGAGCCTGTCGGGCATTTTCGGCTTCCAGGACACCGGCATGGGCAGCCTGCTCAGCGCCGGCAATCGCTACTGGGCGCTGGGCCCCGACCTGGCCATGAGCTTGTTCGATGGCGGCCTGCGTCACGCCAAAGTGCAGGCGGCACAGGCGAATCTCGACGCGTCGGCGGGCTTATACCGTGGCATCGTGCTGAACGCGTTCCAGCAGGTGGAAGACAATCTCACGCTGCTGCAACAACTCGGCAAGGAAGCGCATCAGCAGGATGATGCCGCGAGCGCGGCGCACGATTCGCAGACCATCGCCACCAATCGCTATCGTGAAGGCGCGGTGAATTATCTCGACGTGGTGAGTGCGCAGACGGCCGCCTTGCAGGCGGAGCGCAGTGCCGAACAGGTGCG
This sequence comes from Dyella japonica A8, assembly GCF_000725385.1. Lineage (NCBI taxonomy): Bacteria > Pseudomonadati > Pseudomonadota > Gammaproteobacteria > Lysobacterales > Rhodanobacteraceae > Dyella > Dyella japonica. The sequence goes on from NZ_CP008884.1 coordinate 3,700,754, forward strand.
TACGCGACGCTTGCAAGCCAGCGTGGATCTGATCCGTGCCCTGGGCGGCGGTTGGGACACAGCCCAGCTGTCGACCACTGGCAATGCAGTGGCCGACAGCACAACCCAGGCCCGCTGACGCGACGGTACCTACGCCATCGCGACCGCCCGGGGACCTCAGGAGCCCCTCATGAGGAGAGGGAGGGGAGGCACAAGGGGCTCCTTGATGACGAACGGCGCTATGCCGCCCGCCGCACGCCTTCCACGCGCTGGTTGAGCTGGTGCCAGTCCACCACCAGCTCGCAGCCGCGCGCCGAGGCATTCCTGCCCCATTCGCGCAGCAGTTCCAGACACGCCTGATCGACGTGGTTAAGACGATTCACGTCCAGTTGCACGCGCGTGTTCGGCGGCACGCGTTCGAGCGTGCGTGCAACCGTGGGCACGCGCAGGAAGGTCGCGGAACCTTCCAGCCGCAGCGACGCCGAGCCCGGTTCATCGTGATGATCCAGGCCCACCTTCAGGCGCGCGGAATGCAACGCCAGGCGGAACAACGACAACGCGAAACCGATCAACACGCCGGCCAGCAGGTCGGTGGCGACGATGGCGACCGTGGTGGCCACGTAGATCCACGCGGTGCCCTTGCCGTACTGCGCGAGCGACTTCACTTGCTTGAAGTTCACCATCTTGATGCCGGTGTAGACCAGGATGCCGGCCAGGCACGCCACCGGCGTCATGCGCATCAGCCACGGCAGCAGCGACGCGAACACCAGTAGCCACGCGCCGTGCAGGATGGTCGCCATGCGCGTGGCCGAACCGGCCTGCACGTTGGCGGCGCTGCGCACGATCACGCCGGTCATCGGCAACGCGCCGAACAGGCCACAGATGGCGTTGCCGACGCCCTGCGCGGTGAGCTCGCGGTCGTAGTTGGTGCGGGCGCCGTCGTGCATGCGATCCACGGCAGCGGCGGACAACAGCGTCTCGGCACTGGCGATGAAGGCAAACGTGAGTGCCGCGATCAGCAGCGAAGGCTCGAGCAGCCCCGCCAGGCTGCCGAAGCTCGGCAGTGACACGGCAGACAGCAGGTTGGACGGTACGTCCACCGTCTTCACCGACAAGCCGGCGAACTGCACGATAGCCGTCAACGCGACCACGGCAAGCAACGCACCCGGTACGAAACGCAGTTTGGCCGGACGCCGTTTTTCCCAGCCGAGCATGATGGCCATCGTGCCCAGGCCCACGGCCAAGGCCGTCATGCTGCCTGCATCGCCCTGCACCGCATCGATCACCGCGCCGGGAAGCGCGGCGAAGTTCTCCAGGCCACGCGCTTTCGGCAAGGCATCCATCAGCACATGCATCTGCGAGGCGACGATCAACACGCCAATCCCTGACAACATGCCCGCCACCACCGCGGGCGAGCACATGCGGAACCACACGCCCACGCGGCACAAGCCCGCGGCGACCTGGATCAGGCCGGCAAGCAGCACCACCGGGCCCAGCGCCATCACGCCATGCTCGCGCACCAGCTCGAACACCAGCACGGCAAGACCTGCAGCCGGGCCACTGACCTGCAGCGGTGAACCCGCGAACACGCCCACCACCATACCGCCCACGATGCCCGTAATCAGGCCGGCTGCCGGCGGCATGCCCGAGGCGATGGCAATGCCCATGCACAAGGGCAAAGCCACCAGGAACACCACCACGGAACCGAGCAGGTCACGCCCAAAGAGGCCCTGCTTGAAGTAATTGCTCATCACAACGGCGATCCTCAGGCTGCCGACGCCGCTGGCATCGAGAAGCGTGCGTGAGGCGTCGCCTCAGGTACGTCCACCCTGCCCGGCTCGATCTGCACGAAGCGCCCCTGTTGCGCATCGAACGCTTTCAGCTCCGCATGCGCGATGTCGTACACCCAGCCATGGATGCGCAACTGTCCGCTCGCCATGGCAGCCGCCACGGCGGGCAAGGTGCGCAGGTGCTCCAGCTGGCCGACGACGTTCTCCTCGGTCAGGTGGCGCAGGCTTTCCGGGCCATGCAGGCCAGGGCCGTTCTGCTCGACGACGTAGCGCGCCACGTCGGCGTGTTTCATCCACGCACCCACCGAGGGCATGTCCTGCACCAGTTCGGGATATTGCAGCGCCTTCATCGCGCCGCAGTCGGAATGGCCGCAGATCACGATATGGCTGACCTTGAGCACCTTCACCGCGTACTCGATCGCTGCTACCACACCGCTCACGTGCTGCGCGTACGGCGGCACGATGTTGCCGATGTTGCGATAGACGAACAGCTCGCCAGGCTGGGCGGAAAACATCAGCTCGGGCATCACGCGCGAATCGGCGCACGTGATGAACATGGTGCTCGGGCTCTGGCCCGAGGCGAGCTTGCGAAACACCTCGCGCTGGGCCGGAAAGACCTCGTTGCGGAACTGCTCGAAACCTTCGATCAAACGCTTCATGCGACATACTCCAGACAAAAAGAGGGTTCGACGCCCACGGCGCGGTGCGCGCCGGACACGGGGCGTACGGGGAATAAGGAACAGATGGCCAGGCCACGCGCAGACGCGCATGACGCGCCGCTTACGCGGCGGTCAGATCACTGACGGGACCATCGGGGCGACATGCCGACAAGGCACGCGCGCACGGGAACGCTTACCGCAGCAGCGGCAGCGGATCAGACGGCTTCGGGCGGGCGCAGCAGCCGCGCGGGATCGTGCACGCCAACGTCGTAGGACACGGACGCGGGTGCCTGCGTGGGCATGGGCGCCCACAGATAAGCAACGTCGAACGGATGGAGGATGTCGTCCATACCGCCGTTCGTGCTGTTGTCCTCCGGGGAAGACGCGTCCTGGCCATCGGCCGCCGTGTCGGCGACGTCGTCAGCCGCGACCAGGGTCGCCACCGCCTTGCCGTCCGCCGATGCGGACGACGTCTGCACCGTGCGCACCGGCGTGCCGACCAGCAGAAGCAGGCCGAACAGACACGCCAGGAACATGGCGAAACGAGAGCGGAGGAGACGCGAAGTCATGTGTCGACGTTATCGGAAAGCACATGACGGTCGCAAGAGTTTGCGCAAGATCAATAGCGAATCATCAGAAAAATGCCAGCAACGATTCATGTTCGCGACGCGGCGTTCACCAAGAACGCCGCGCGCTGAAAAGCAAAACGGCGGGCTAAGCCCGCCGTTTTTCCGTCCTTGGGTCGAACTCCCTTGCGATAGCCGTACCGCCTATCCGCTTAGAACGGGTAGTAACGGAAGGAGGTGAAGAACATGTTCTCGGTGGCCTTCGGCGAAGCGGCACCGTTGACGAGCACGCCGTTGACCAGACCCTGGCCAGCGAACGACTCACGCTTGGTGTACGAGTACTGCGCGCCGAACTGCATCTTGCCGAACTTGCCCTGGTAGAACTTCCACCAGAAGCCGGCGGTGCCCTGCCAGATGTCCTTGGTGTTGCCCACGCAGTTGGTCGAACCTTCGATGTCGCAACCGCTGTTGTTGTAAGCCGGGTTGCCGTAACCGAGAGCCACGGTGCCCTTGTTCCAGGCGGTGAAGTCCTTCTTGCTCTCCGACTCACGGCCGCCGAACAGATAGACGTCCACATCGGAGTTGGCGTGCCAGGTCAGACCGGTCAGCAGCATGTTCTCCTTGATCGGAGCCAGGTTGCCGTTCGGGCTGAAGGTCGCGTCGGGCAGCTGGGTGCTGCCGTAACGGCCGATGCCCTTGCCGGTCATGCCGGAGAACTGCCAGTCGAGGGTCTTCTCGATAAGCGGCAGCACCACGCCAAGGCCAACGCCGCCACCCCAGGTGTCGTGGTTCTGGCCGTTGTAGCGGTTGTAGAAGGAACGGCCGAGGCCGAACACTTCGTAGTGACCGTAGCCCGGGTCAGCCGCGAACTTCACGACCACGTCCGGAATGTGGTTGAGCGACAGCGTGTTGACCGAGTCGTAACCCGAGCCACCAGCGATGTTGTAGATGGAGTACGGACCCGTGGCCGGGAGGGTGCCACCGGCAGCGATGGCCGGAACCGGCGCCTTGGCCTGGTTGCCGTTGAGATAGAACGTGGTCTGCGGGTTCTCCAGCGAGATACCCAGCCAGTATTCCTTGCCCCAATCCTTGACCAGGCGGATCTGCGGCTGGCGGGCCCAGGTGAAGCCCGGCACGTACTGAGCGTCGATCTGCGGCGGGGTCAGCTCGGTGCGGGGCAGCATGCCCTTGCTGTTGAGCGTGATCAGCGACCAGTTCTGGCCGGCCAGCAGGTGCAGGCCCGAGGTATCCCAGTCAGCCGTCATGTAGACGTTGCGGATGCGCGGGTTGAACGAGTTGCTCTCGTTCTGGTTGGCCGTCTGGGCGCCACCGAGGAAGTCGGCCTCGATGTAGCCGGCCAGGTGGGTGTTCGGATCGACGTCACCCTGGGCGAGCATCGACACGCGGCTCTGGCGCGCGGTCATGCGGAATTCGCTGGTGTGGCCAACCGGCACGTTCTTGTACGGAATCGCGTTGTAGTTGCTGGCGATGTCCGCGCCTTCGTTGTGCGAGCGGTAGATCGATTCAGCAGCCAGGAAGCCGCCCAGCGTGATGTTCACGCCCTTGTAGGACAGCTTGTCGGACGACTTCTTGACCTGCGCGTCGGTGGCAGCGACCTGCTTCTGCACGTTCTCGACGGCCTGGCCGGTGGACACGTTGATGTCCGACTGCGCGTCCGTGCGCTGCTCAAGCTCGACGACCTTGGCCTGCAGGGCCTGCAGCTGAGCCTTCAGCGCTTCGATTTCAGCGGACTGGGTCGACTGCGTGGTGGTCTTCGAGGACGACTTCGCCGGGGCCGGATCGGCCATCACGTGGAAGCTGGTAACGCCCAAACCGGCAGCAATGGCCACCGCGAGCAACTTGGAACGCATGGATTTTCTCCGCATGTAGGTAAGAACCACCTGGACCGCCCCCTTTGATCCCTCGATCTCCGGCCGTCCAAGCACGATCGGTGCGGAGGATGGGCTTTCGGCTTTACCGTTAGATGGACGTTATGTGACAGAACAAAGACATGCGTTCGCGCACGTACGGAAATGACTTGCTTACAAGTCGCGTCAGCCAAGGCCTATAGCCACGGCTGCTATGCTTGAACAATGGATAAGCTCAACAACAGCATGGCCGGCCGCATGGCCGAGCGTTTCCGAGGCTTTCTGCCGGTCATCGTGGACGTTGAAACGGGGGGCTTCGACGCCGAGCGCGATGCCCTGCTGGAGATCGCCGCCGTCATCCTGCGCATGACGCCCGAGGGCTATCTGCAGCCCATGCCGGCCGTCGCCGCCCACGTTCACCCCTTCCCCGGCGCCAACATCGACCCGCGCGCCCTGGAAATTACCGGGATCGACCCGGACAACCCGTTGCGCGGGGCCATGGACGAGCGCCTGGCGCTGGACCATGTGTTCAAGCCCATCCGTGATGCCATGCGCGACATGGATTGCCAGCGGGCGATCCTGGTGGGCCACAACGCCGCGTTCGACCTGGGCTTTCTTAATGCCGCCGTTCGTCGCGTCGGCCACAAGCGCAACCCGTTCCACCCCTTCAGCTGCTTCGACACGGCCACGCTGAGCGGCCTGGCCTTCGGCCAGACCGTGCTGAGCAAGGCCGTGCAGGCGGCTGGACTGGCCTTCGACACGCGCGAGGCCCACTCCGCCATTTATGACGCGGAGCGCACGGCGGAGCTGTTCTGCACCATCATCAACCGGTGGCGCCGGCTGGAAGAGTTCGAGCGGGACCAGATTGGCGTTGAGTCGATGTAAAGGGCCGGGACGGCTCCGCGACAGTTTGGGCGGGCCGGCTTAATCCCTTTTTTATCAGTGCCATATGACAACACCCTGCAGCCTGTCATATCGCTGAAACATTGAACTCATTTCATTGCAACACGGCGCGCATGAAATAACGGCGGGCGGGAATCCCCCGAGACCCTTACGCTTAAGGAGCTACCGTGTTGATCTCAACCAAATCTATGACTCGCATCGGCACGGCTGCCGTGTTCGCGACCGCTTCGCTGTTCGCCATGGCCGCCCAGGCCACGGACATCACCGGCGCCGGCTCGAGCTTCGTCTACCCGGTGCTCTCGAAGTGGTCCGCGGGCTACGCCGAGAAGACCGGCAACAAGCTGAACTACCAGTCCGTCGGCTCGGGCGCCGGCGTGGCGCAGATCAAGGAAGGCACCATCGACTTCGGCGCCACCGACGCTCCGGTGAAGGCTGAAGACCTCGCACAGTTCGGCCTGGGCCAGTTCCCGGTCGTGGTGGGCGGCATCGTGCCGGTGGTGAACATTCCGGGCGTGACCGCTGGCCAGATCAAGCTGGACGGCGCCACCCTCGCCGATATCTTCCTCGGCAAGGTCACCATGTGGAACGATCCCAAGATCGCTTCGCAGAACGCTGGCGTGAACCTGCCGGCCAAGAAGATCACCGTCGTGCATCGCTCGGACGGTTCGGGCACCTCGTTCAACTTCACCAACTACCTGTCCAAGGTCAGCCCGGATTGGGCGTCCAAGGTCAAGTTCGGCACGGCCGTCGAGTGGCCGACCGGCGTGGGCGGCAAGGGCAACGAAGGCGTGTCGCAGTACGTCAAGCAGATCACCGGTTCGATCGGCTACGTCGAGTACGCCTATGCCGTGAAGAACAAGATCAGCTGGGTGAACCTGAAGAACGCTGCCGGCCAGGTTGTCGCGCCGAGCGCCGAAGCCTTCGCCGCCGCCGCCGCCACCGCCGACTGGGGCAGCGCCAAGGACTTCAACGTGATCATGACCAACGCCTCCGGTGCGCAGGCGTGGCCGATCACCGCGACCACCTGGGTGGTGATGTACAAGAAGCCGAAGAACGCCGACCACACCAAGGTGGCCTTCGAGTTCTTCAAGTGGGCACTCGAGAGCGGCCAGAAGGATGCCGCCGCACTCGACTACGTCGCCCTGCCCGACAGCCTGGTCAAGAAGATCGAGGCTTACTGGGGTACCGAGTACAAGCACTAAGGCTTTGCGTCTCGCCGGTCATGCTACGGCAACCGGCGGGCTCTATCCTGATGCTTGACCGCACGACAACGGCCGCCCGACTAACCTCGGGCGGCCTGTTGTTGAAAGGCGCCTGGAACCGGCGCATCGTCCATTGACTCGGCGGCTTGCAACCGCCTGGCCTGAATGCCGAGGAATCCTCCGCACATGCAAGCGAATGTAGGCGCCGTCGCCTCCACCGTGTCCCAGGAAGCGCGCGCGCACCGCGACGCCCGGCACGACCGCCTGTTCAGCTGGCTGCTCATGGGCTGCGCCCTGCTGGTGCTGGCCTGCCTGCTGGGCGCCGCCGGCGCCACGCTATGGGGCGGCCGCCATGCCTTTGGCACCTTCGGCTGGCACTTCCTCACCAGCTCCACCTGGGATCCCGGCTCGGATACCTACGGCGCGCTCGTGCCGGTGTACGGCACGCTGATGACCTCGCTGATCGCCCTCATCATCGCCGTGCCGATCAGCTTCGGCGTGGCTCTCTACCTTTCCGAGGTCGCGCCGCCCTGGCTACGCACGCCGGTGGCATCGGCCATCGAATTGCTCGCGGGCATCCCCTCGATCATCTACGGCATGTGGGGCCTTTTCATCTTCGCGCCCTTCTTCGCCGACCACATCAAGCCGTGGCTGACCAACTACCTCGGCAACAAGCCCGATGACGGCAAGTTGTCGTGGGTCGCCCAGCACACCTTCCTCGGCAAGCTGTTCGGCAGCGACTATCCGTTCGGCGCCAGCATCCTCACCGCCGGCATCGTGCTGGCGGTGATGATCATCCCGTTCATCTCCTCGGTGATGCGCGAAGTGTTCCAGACGGTGCCTTCCCGCCTGAAGGAGTCGGCCTATGCGCTGGGCTCCAGCACGTGGGAAGTGTCCTGGGACATCGTGCTGCCCTACACCCGCTCGGCGGTGATCGGCGGCATCTTCCTGGGCCTGGGCCGCGCACTGGGCGAGACGATGGCGGTGACCTTCGTGCTCGGCAATGCGATGCAGCTGTCGCCCTCGATCCTCGATCCGGGCGCGTCCATCGCCTCCACCATCGCCAACCAGTTCAGCGAGGCCGCGGGCCTGCAGAAGTCCACGCTGATGGCGCTGGCCTTCCTGCTGTTCGTGGTGACCTTCATCGTCCTGCTGATCGCGCGCTGGATGCTGCGCCAGCTCGCCCACAAGGAGGGTCGCTGATGGCCGGCAACTCGATGCTGTACACCACGCGCCGCATCAAGAACATCGTGGCGCTGTCGCTCAGCGTGCTGGCCACGCTGATCGGCCTGATCTTCCTGGCATGGATCCTGTGGGAAACGCTGCGCCAGGGCATCGGCGCACTCAAGCCGCAGCTGTTCACCAAGATCACCGCCTACGGCGAAGACGGCGGCCTGGCCAACGCGATGGTCGGCAGCCTGATCGTCAACCTGATCGGCATCCTCATCGCCACGCCCATCGGCGTGCTGGCCGGCACCTGGCTGGCCGAGTACGCCAACGGCACCAAGCTGGGCGAGTCGATCCGCTTCCTCAACGACATCCTGCTGTCGGCGCCGTCGATCGTGCTGGGCCTGTTCGTCTACACCATCGTGGTGTTGCCCACCACCTCGCTCACCAGCGGCTCCACCACGTTCTCCGGCTGGGCCGGCGGCGTGGCACTGGCGCTGATCGCCCTGCCGGTGATCGTGCGCACCTCGGATGAAATGCTGCGTCTGGTGCCTTCCACGCTGCGCGAAGCCTCGCTCTCACTGGGCATCCCGCAGTGGAAGCTGACCACGCAGATCCTGATCCGCGCCGCACGCTCGGGCATCATCACCGGCGTGCTGCTGGCACTGGCGCGCATCAGTGGCGAAACCGCCCCGCTGCTGTTCACCGCGTTCGGCAACAACTACATGGCCTTCAACCCGTCGGACAAGATGTCCAGCCTGCCCCAGGTGATCTACCAGTACGCCAACGACCCGGGTGAAGGCCTGCACGCCATCGCGTGGGCCGGTGCGTTCGTGCTCACCATGTTCGTGCTGTTGCTGAGTCTTGCTTCCCGTCTGGTCCTCTCCCGCTCCAAGGTGTCCCATGACTGAGTCCGCCGCCGCCGGCATCCACCCGCAGTCCGCGGCCACGCCTGCCCCTATCGCGCCCACCAAGCTGAAGGTGCGCGACCTGCACTTCTACTACAACGGGTTCCATGCGCTGAAAGGCATCAACATGGATATCCCGGAGAAGAAGGTGACGGCCATCATCGGCCCGTCCGGCTGCGGCAAGTCCACCCTGCTGCGCATCTTCAACCGCATCTACGCGATCTACCCGAAGCTGGAAGCCAAGGGCGAGATCGTGCTGGACGGAGAGAACATCCTCGATTCGAGCTACTCCATGAACCGCCTGCGCAGCAAGGTCGGCATGGTGTTCCAGAAGCCGGTGCCGTTCCCGATGACCATCTTCGAGAACGTGGCCTATGGCATCCGCCACCACGAGAAGCTCTCGCGCGCCGACATGGAGATCCGCGTCGAGCAGGCGCTGCGTAGCGCCGCGCTGTGGGACGAGGTGAAGGACAAGCTCAAGCAGAGCGCGCTGGGCCTCTCCGGCGGTCAGCAGCAGCGTCTGTGCATTGCGCGCGGCATCGCGCTGAAGCCCGAGGTGCTGCTGCTCGACGAGCCGACCTCGGCGCTGGACCCCATCGCCACCGGCCGTATCGAGCAGCTGGTGGAAGAGCTCAAGAGCGAGTACACCATTGTCATCGTGACCCACAACATGCAGCAGGCGGCCCGTTGCTCGGACCTCACCGCGTTCATGTACCTGGGCGAGCTGATCGAATTCGACCGCACCGAGCAGATCTTCACCAAGCCCGGCAAGAAGCAGACCGAAGACTACATTACCGGTCGCTTCGGCTAATAAAGTAACGCCACTCCCTCTCTCCACAGGAGAGGGGGACGGGGTGAGGGGCCAAGGTGCCCCACCCTCCCTATTGGACTCAACAGAGAATCCACATGAGCGGCAGCAGCAAAGAACACATCATCAAGAGCTACGACGACGAGCTGACCCGCCTCACCGGCGAAATCGTCCGCATGGGCGAGCTCGCGGTGACCCAGCTGGAAGCAGCCATCGACGTGATCGACCGCCGCGACGAGCGCGCCGCGCAGCACGTGGTGAGCAACGACGACGCCATCGACCTGCTCGAGCAGGAAATCAGCCACGACGTGGTGCGCCTGCTCGCCCTGCGCGCCCCTATCGCCGGTGACCTGCGCAACGTGTTCGCCGCACTGCGCATCGCGGCCGACATCGAGCGCATCGGCGATTACGCCGCCAACGTGGCCAAGCGCTCCATCCCCCTTTCCATGGTCGCGCCCATCGCGCCGACCAACGGCCTGGGCTACCTGGCCGAACTCGCCGCCAAGGAAGTGCGCGACGTGCTGATGGCCTATCGCGACCGCGACGCCGAGCACGCCTACCAGGTGTGGAAGGACGATGCGGATCTGGACGAAGCCTATACCGGCTATTTCCGCCAGCTGCTCACCTACATGATGGAAGACCCGCGCAACATCACGCCGTGCACGCACCTGCTGTTCATGGCGAAGAACATCGAGCGCATCGGCGACCATGCCACCAACATTGCCGAGAGCATCTGGTACCAGGTGAACGGCGAACCGCTGACCGCACAGCGCGCCAAGCGCGATTTCACCTCGAACCCGGAACCGACCAAGCTCGGCAACAAGCAGGACTGACCGGCGCCTTACCCTGTGGGAGCGCACCCTGTGCGCGACTGCCCTCACATCGAGGCAGTCGCGCACAGGGTGCGCTCCCACCGTTTTTCACGGCCGCGGCGTCAGTGGGCGCCACCGGTGAGCTTCAAGCCCACCATACCCAGCACCACCAGCCCCACGCAGGCCAGCCGCAACGGCGAGGCCGAATCGCCGAACAGCACGATGCCGAGAATGACGGCACCCACGGCGCCGATACCGGTCCAGATCGCGTAGGCAGTGCCGATAGGCAGCGTTTTTACCGCCATCGCCAGCAGTACGACGCTGGCCGTCATGGCCGACCCCGTGATCACGCTGGGCCACAGGCGGCTGAAACCTTCGGTGTATTTGAGCCCCACCGCCCACACGATTTCGAGCAGGCCGGCGAGTACGAGATAGATCCAGGGCATGACGCACTCCTCTGGAAGAAGAGCAGGGTCGTCCCCGCGGAAAAGACATGCTGACGGGGTCGTCCCCGCAGACTGGTCCCTTTGCGGGACCAGTCATGCCATGTTACGGGTGCTGCCTGAACCGGGTGTCAGGACGCGATCTTCCTGCCCAGCTCGCGTGCGTCGCGGCGCGCGCGGCTCGAATGCACGATGCCGTAGACGCCAATGACGATCCACGCCACCTGCATCAGGAACGCCGGCCAGTTCATGGCCGTGCCGAACACCAGGGACAGGATCACACCCAACGCGCCCAGCACGTTCATCAGCTGGTACGCCAACCCGTTGCCGTGCAGTTTGTGGGCCTGCAGCAGCAGGAAAGCCAACAGCACCAGCGCCACGCCGATGTAGCCGGCCCAGTCATGCCAGAAGAACGTCATCGCTTCTCACTCCTTTGTCGCAATGCCTCGAACAGCACGATGCCCGTGGCCACGGAGACGTTCAGGCTCTCCATCACGCCGGGCATGGGGATCTTCGCCACGAAATCGCAGGTTTCACGCGTCAGCCGGCGCATGCCCTCGCCTTCGCTGCCCAGCACCAACGCCACCGGGCCACGCATGTCCACGGTATACACCGAGGTGTCCGTATCGCCGGCCAGCCCGGTGATCCACACACCGGCGTCCTTGAGCGTGCGCAGGGCACGGGCAAGGTTGGTGGCCGCAATGAGCGGCACGCGATCCGCACCACCCGCCGACGCGCGACGCACCACCGGCGTCAGGCCCACCGCACGGTCCTTCGGCACGATGACCATGGTCACGCCCGCTGCCGCGGAACTGCGCAGGCAGGCGCCGAGGTTATGCGGGTCTGTCACGCCGTCGAGCACCAGCACCAGTGCGTTCTGGCCGGCGGCTTCGAGCAGGCGCTCGATATCGTTCTCCGAGCCCATCGGCGGCGCCTCGTAACGCGCCACCACGCCCTGGTGGCGCGCCTCGCCCGAGACGCGATCCAGCTGCTCGCGCGGGCGATGATGCACGGGAATGTTCAATGCCTTGGCGCGCGTGGCCAGTTCCTGCACGCGCGCGTTGCGCTGCCCCTGCTCCACCAGCACTTCGCGCACGCGCGAGGCGTCGTTGCTCAGGGCGCCTTCGACGGGGTTGATACCGACGATCCAACTGTCACTCATCGTTTGCCTTTGTTCTTTCCAGCCTTGCTTGCCTTGGCGATGGCCTTGGGCTTGGCGGTGTTCGGTTTCGGTTTCGCTTTGCCCTTGGCCGTTGGCGCGGCCTTGCCAAAGCCGCCCTTGCCGGGAGCGGCAGGCGCGGCCTTGCGGCTCACGGGCGGCAAGGCCGGCAACGACATCGCGGGGGCGGCATTATCGCGCGCGCCGGGGCGCGGCGTCGCCTTGGGCAGCGAATAGCGCTCGCCGGCGGCGGCGTAGTCATAGCGGCGCTCGGTACGCGGCGGCACGAACCCACCTTCCTTGCGCGGCGCGACAAGACGGAAGTCGATCTTGCGGTCTTCCAGGCTCGCACGCAGCACCTGGATGCGCACATGGTCGCCCAGGCGGAACTGCATGCCGCTGCGCTCGCCCTTCAACAGGTGGCGCACCGGGTCGAAGTGGTAGTAGTCGTTCGAAAGCTGGCTGATGTGCACCAGGCCCGAGACCTTCGAGTCGTCCAGTTCCACGAACAGGCCGAACGAGGTGACGCCGGTGACGGTGCCGTCGAACTCGCTGCCCACGTGCTTGGACATCCAGGCGCACTTGAAACGCTCGTCCACGTCGCGCTCGGCTTCTTCCGCACGGCGCTCGCGCTGTGAGCAGTGCACGGCCATGGCGGCCATTTCGCTGGCGCTGTAGTTGTACGCGCTGGGCTTGCCGCCGGTGAGCGCATAGCGGATGGCGCGATGCACCAGCAGGTCCGGGTAACGACGGATCGGCGAGGTGAAGTGCGCGTAGGCGTCCAGCGCCAGGCCGAAGTGGCCACGATTGTCGGGCTGGTAGGCCGCCATGCTCTGCGCGCGCAGCAGCACGGACTGGATCAGCTCACGCTCCGGGCGATCCTGCACCAGGCGCAGGACATCGGCGAAGTCGGCCGGCGTCACTTCCTCCACCGGCGGCATGCGCAGCTTGAACTCGCGCAGGAACTGCTGCAGATCCTCGTACTTTTCGACCGGCGGCGGCTCGTGCGCGCGAAACAGCGCGGGGATCTTCTTCTTCTCCAGGAACAGCGCCGCCTGCACGTTGGCGGCGATCATGCATTCCTCGATCAGCTTGTGCGCATCGTTGCGCTCGGTGGCACCCATGGCCTCCACCTCGCCGCGCTGGTCGAGGCGGAACTTCACCTCGGGCGTTTCGAAGTCGATCGCGCCACGGCGCTTGCGCTGCTCCGCCATGAGCTTGTACAGCCCATGCAGGTGCTCGATCTGCGGCAGCACGTCGGCCAGTTCGTGGCGCGCGTCGGCATCGTTGAGGCCAATGGCCTGCCACACGCGGTCGTAGGTAAGGCGCGCATGCGAGCGCATGACCGCGTTGTAGAACTTCGAACGCGTCACCTCGCCCTGCGGGTCGACCACCATGTCGCACACCATGCACAGGCGCTCGACCTTGGGATTGAGCGAGCAGATGCCGTTGGAGAGCGTCTCCGGCAGCATCGGTACCACGAAGCCGGGGAAATACGTGGAGGTGCTGCGCTCGAAGGCCTCCTTGTCCAGCGCGGAGCCCACCTTGACGTAGTGCGACACGTCGGCGATGGCGACCACGAGGCGATAGCCACCGCCGCGCCGGGGTTCGGCGTAGACGGCGTCGTCGAAATCGCGCGCGTCGGCGCCATCGATGGTCACCAGCGGCAGCGAACGCAGGTCCACCCTGCCCTCGCGCTCTTCGGCGGTCACCTGCGGTTCCACCTGGGCCGCCTCGCGCGTCACCGCGTCGGGCCATTCGTGCGGCAGGTCGTGGCTGGCGATGGCCATCTCGACCAGCAGCGACGGCTGCAGGCGTTCACCCAGCACGGCGCGGATCGCGCCCAGCGGGCCACGGTGCGGCGTCGGCGGGTCGGTGATCTCGGCCACCACGATCTGGCCGGAGCGCGCGCCCATGTCCTGGCCCGGCACGATCATCACGTCCTGGTGGACGCGGCGGTCGTCCGGCGCGACCAGCGTTACGCCGTTCTCGATCACCACGCGACCGACCAGTCGCGGCGAACGGCGCTGCAGCACTTCGACAATGGCGCCCTGCTTGCGGCCGCGGCGGTCGATGCCCACCACGCTGGCCAGCACGCGGTCACCGTGCAGCACGGTGCGCATCTGCTGGGGCGAGAGGTAGAGATCGTCGCCGCCGCCATCCGGGCGCAGGAAGCCGTAGCCTTCGGCGTTGGCGAGCACCACGCCCTGGATCAGGTCCAGCTTGTTGGCCGGCGCATAGCCGCCGCGACGCCCCAGCAAGAGCTGGCCGTCGCGCACCATGGCGCCCAGGCGCTTGCGCAGCGCGTTGAGTTCGTACTCGTCGAAAAGAGACAACGCCTCGGCGATGCGCGCCTCGGTCAATAGTTCGCCGCGTTGTTCGAGCAGCGCGAGGATCGCCTCGCGGCTGGGGATCGGCCGCTCATAGCGTTGCGCCTCGCGCTCGGCGTGGGGATCGCCCACCACGCCCACGTCCACGCGGTGCCGCGACGGATCGAGCGCCGAACGCTTCGGGCGGGCGCCGCCGGACGTCGGCGGCTTCGGCCCCCGTCGGGCTTCCTGCTTGCTGCTGCGCGGTTCTTTCTTTTTGGTCACATCCTTGCCTTTGCTTGGTTTTTGCTTGGTTTATCGGGGCATCCGGGCCGTGTGGGATCCGGCCTGGAAAAAATTTTCGTGAAGAATAGTTGACAACCTACCAACACATGCCTAATCTACGCGGCTCACGCAGACCACTTTGCGAAGCGTGACACCTGCCCAGGTGGCGGAATTGGTAGACGCACTAGTTTCAGGTACTAGCGGGTAAAACCGTGGAGGTTCGAGTCCTCTCCTGGGCACCAATTATAGAAGAAGCCCGCAGCGATGCGGGCTTTTTCGTTTCTGGCGTTTACACCAACACACATCGCCTTTGGCTGCGCGCTTCATCCCGCCACGCGCAGCGCGTTGAGTCCTCCGGTCAGTGAATACACGCTGCGCACGCCCTCGCCACGCAGCAGCCGCGCGGCGTGAGCGCTGCGACGACCGCTGGCGCAAACCAGCAGATAGCGGCCCTCCGCGAATTCGCATGCCCGTCCGCTTACCTGCGCGGACGGCAGGTGCAGTGCGGCGACGACCGGCATCGGATCGCTGGCCAGCTCCTCCGGCTCCCGTACGTCGACCACGAGGTATCCGGCGGCGATGGCATCTTCCAGTCGATCGAACACCAGGTCGACATCGTCCTCTTCGCTGGTCCTGGCCAGCGCTTGTCGCGCCACCTCCACGCAGCCACCGTGTTCGGCGCAACCATGCGCCACGTCGATCGGCAAATGCTGGATGCTCAGGTCGATCAGATTCACCAGCGATAGCGCGCCTGCCTGTGGCTGCGGCAAGCCGAGCAGCAGCTTCAGCGCCTCGGTGGCCTGCATGGCGCCCAGCACGCCGGGTACCGGGCCAAGCACGCCGGACAGTGCGCAACTCCCCACGGATTCGGGCGTCGGTTCCTGCGGCCACAAACAACGCAGGCACGGCGTGCCCGGCCGGCCCGACACGAACTGCAGCTGGCCTTCGTACTGGTAGATGCTGGCGAGAATCAGCGGCGTGCCGGTGAGCACGCCGGCATCACTGCTCAGATAGCGGCTGCGCATGTCGTCCGTGCATTCCACCACCAGGTCGAACTGGCGGAATACGTCAAGGACATGGCCCGCATCCAGCGGCTCCTTCCAGAGTTGCACGCGGACCGTGGGATTGAGCGCCGCCACCCGGCGTGCCGCCAGCTCGGCCTTGTACTCGCCGACGTCGCGCGCGTCGTACATGGTCTGCCGATGCAGGTTGCTCGCGTCCAACCGGTCGCCATCGACGATGCCCAGCGTGCCCACGCCGGCACCGGCGAGGTAGCTGATCACCGGGCAACCCAGCCCGCCCGCACCGATCACCAGCACGCGTGACGCCGCGAGCTTGGCCTGCCCGGCCTCGCCCACTTCCTGCAACCGCGTCTGACGCGAGTAGTCGGGTACGAAGGGTTCCGCATGCGCGTGATGATGACCGTGATGACCTTCGTGCTCGTGCTCGTGTTCGTGCTCGCGATAGACATGCGTGCAGGCCACCCAGTCCGACTCGCCGGTGACGTAGTGCTCTTTCTTCCAGATCGGCAGGCGATGCTTGATCTCGTCGATGATGTAGCGGCAGGCTCGGAAGGCTTCGTCGCGATGCGGCGCGGAGGCGCCAACCCACACCGCCATGTCACCGATCTTCAGGTCGCCGGTGCGATGCACGCAGCGTGCGTCGGTGACGCCGTAGCGCGCGATGGCTTCGGCCACGATGCGCTCGCCTTCCGCGATGGCCAGCTCCGCATAAGCCTCGTAGGAAAGCCCGTCGACCTCGCGCCCTTCATTGCTGTTGCGCACCCAGCCCTCGAACGCGCAATAGCCGCCGCTGGCCGCGTGGCGAAGCAGGTCGCGCTGGGCCGCCAGGTCGACCGTGGCGCCGGATAGCTCGAAGCGGCTCATCCGCCGGCCACCGGTGGAATGAAGACGATGGTGTCGCCGTCGCGCAGCGGGCGATCCCAGGCGCTGAATTGCGTGTTCACCGCCACCTTCAACGCGTCGGCTGCCAGCGAGAAGCCGTGCGCGGCGCGCAGTTCCTCGTACAGATCGCGCAGCGAGGACGCCGTGGTGACGATCTGCTCGCCGCTCTTGCCGGCCTGCTCGCGCAACTGTGCGTAGTACTGAAGATTCACCACCGTCATGCCAATGACTCCAGGCGTTGTTGCATCGCTTCCCTTTCCTCGGGCGTGTTGACGTTGTCCAGCGCCGCGCCCGGCGCCGGCAACAATCGGGTGTGGGACTGGATCAGCGCCTTGCGCGGGCAGTAGCTGCCCTTCTCGTAGCGCTCGAGCAGCAGCGCATGGCTGCGTGGCTCCCAGATGGCGCACAGCGGTTCCGGCAGGCCGTCGTGGCTGCTGTTGAAGGCCGTGGCCGTGGCGTCGGGATCGCGCGCGGCGATCAGTCGGTCGAGCGTATCGTGGTCGAGCATGGGCAGATCACAGGCCAGTACCAGCCACGCCGCGTCCGGATAGCGCTGCTGCGCCGACAGGATGCCGGCCACGGGACCGACCGCGTCATAGGTGTCCACGATCTGCGGCAGACCGGCACGCAGCGGATCGTCGCGCTGGCTGTCGCGCACCGACACGAACGCGCGCTCGGTGACCGCGTCCAGCAAGCGCCAAGCACGCAGCAGCTGAGGCTCGCCACGATAAGGCAGTGCCGCCTTGTCCTGGCGCATGCGCTGGCTGGCGCCGCCGCTCAGCAGCAGACCATACAGCGGGGCGCGCGGGTGGCTCATGCCGACTCCCCTACGCCGAAATCGTGCTTGCCGCCGGTCTTGGCAACGAGGCGGATCTCGCTGATCACGATGTCATGCGACATCGCCTTGCACATGTCGTAGATGGTCAGCGCCGCCACGCTGGCGCCGGTGAGCGCCTCCATCTCCACGCCGGTGCGCCCGGCGCAGGACACGGTGCATTCGATCAGCGCGTCGGTGCCTTCCATGCGGATGCCGATGTCGCACTTGTCGATGCTCAGCGGATGGCACAGCGGGATCAGCTGCGGCGTCGCCTTGGCCCCCATCACCCCGGCAATCTGCGCCACGGTGAGCACCGCACCCTTGGGCGTGACGTAGCCCGCCTCGTGCAGGCGCCGGGCCACGTCGGCGGGAAAGCTCACCCGTGCGCGGGCCTGCGCGATGCGGCGGGTCACCGCCTTCGCGCCGACATCAACCATGCGCGGCTGCTGCTGGTCGTCGACATGGGAAAGCTGATCAGTCATGGGGGTCACGCGGTACTCCGAAGGGGTGCTCTATAAGGATTATCGGCCTGATGCGGGCGGGTGGAATTAAGAAACCGTCTACAAAACGGGCAAGCCCGCCCCGGCCGCCCATCAGCCCCCGATATAGTGCATTTCGATTTTGCGGGGCGCCTTGCCGTGGTGTTCCGCCCGCTCTTCGCTGTAGCGGTCGCGCCGGCGCAGCCATACGTCGCGCAGGAGCGTGGTCAGCGCCTCGTCGCTGGCGCCACCGCGCAGGGGGTGGCGGAAATCGGTGCCCCGGGTCGCGAACAGGCAGGTGTAGAGCATGCCCTCCGACGACAGGCGGGCCCGCGTGCAACCGCCGCAGAACGGCTGGCTGATGGACGAGATCATGCCGATCTCGCCCGCGCCGTCCTCGAAGCGATAGCGCGTGGCCACTTCGCCCGCATACTTCGGCGGTACGGCACGCAGGGGCCAGCGCCCGCCGATGCGCTGGATCAGCTCCGCCGAAGGCACCACGTCGTCCGGGCGCCAGTCGTTGCGGTTGCCCACGTCCATGTATTCGATGAAACGCACGACGATGCCACTGCCGCGGAAGCGTTCGACCAGGTCGATCACCGTGTGCTCGTTGACGCCGCGTTGCACCACGGTGTTGAGCTTGACGCCGTGCGGGAAACCGGCAGCGCGTGCGGCCTCGATGCCTTCGAGCACCTCATCCAGCGCGCCGCGGCCGCCGCTCATGCGGTGGAACAGCGCGGGGTCCAGCGTATCCAGGCTGACGGTGACCCGGTCCAGGCCCGCGTCGCGCAGCTCGCCGGCCTGCCGCGACAGCAGCACGCCATTGGTGGTGAGCGCCAGATCGGTGATGCCCTCGATCCTGCGCAAACGAGCCACCAGCTCGGCCAGATGCGGGCGCAGCAAGGGCTCGCCACCGGTCAGGCGCAACTTGCTCACGCCCAGCGTCGCGGCGAGCCGGCACAGCCGCTCGATCTCGTCGAAACTCAGGCGCTCGTCGTTGCGTAGAAAGGTGAAATGCTCGCCGTAGGTCGACTCGGGCATGCAGTACGGGCAACGGAAATTGCAGCGATCCATCACCGAGATGCGCAGGTCGTGCAGCGGCCGACCCAGCTGGTCGACCGGCAGCGCGGCAGTCTCGTTGAGGGCATCCATCGCGTTCATGTCACCACCGGTAGAAAACGGCTGCCGCACCTGCCGTCGCCCTTCCCGGCCCCGGCGGCAGCTGCACAAAGCCATGCGTGCGCGGCAGGGAGGAAAAATCGCCCGACGTGCGTGAAGGTACCGGATAGGCCACCAGGCGGCCCATGGCGTCGCTCTCCACTCGGGCGGGCACAAAGCTGGCCAGCGTCGGGTTGGTATCCACGTCCTGGTCGAGGCAGACATATTCCGGCGCAGGCCTGGCCATGCCCTGTGCCTGGCGCAAGGCTGGCCGCGCGTAGCGCGTGGCGCATACCAGCGCCGATACCGGGTTGCCAGGCAAGGCGAACACCGCCTGCCCACGCGGCCCGATGCCGAACCACATCGGCTTGCCCGGCTTCTGCGCGATGCGATGGAATACCTTGCGCACGCCCTGCGCGGCCAGCGCGGCCGGCACGTAGTCGCGCTGGCCCATGGATACGCCACCGGAAAGCAGCAGCACGTCATGCCGTTCGAGCAGATGGGCGATGCGCTCACGCGTGGCGGTTTCATCGTCGACGATATGCTCCATCGCCACCCGATCGAAACCATCCATGCGCAGCGCGGTGCGCACCGCCGTGTCGTTGGAGCGGCGGATCTGGCCTTCGCCCAGCGGCGCGCCGACGTCCACCAGCTCATCGCCGGTCGACACGATGGCGATCGAAGGCATGGCCGCCACCTCGACGCTGGCGACGCCGTTGGCCGCCAGCAGGGCCATTTCGGCGGGCCCCAGGCGCATGCCGGGCGACAGCAGCAGCGTTCCCTGCACGCAGTCCGAGCCGCGCCGGTGGATGAACTGACCGGCGAACGGATGGCAGTCGTCCGCCAGCACGACGTCGTCGCCGTCGCGACGCAGTTGCTCGACCGGAATCACGCAATCGCTGCCGGCTGGCAGCATGGCGCCGGTGGTGACTTCCAGGCAGCTGCCTTCGCCGGGCAAGGATTGCATCCGCATGCCGGCCATCTGTGCCCCGGCCACCCGCAGGCGGCGCGGCAAGGCATCGGACCAGTGAGTGGCGATGCCGTCCATCATCACGCGGTCGAACGGGGGATGGTCGTGCTCGGCATGCACGGCCTGCCGGAGTACCCGCCCTGCTGCATCGTCCAAACGTACGCGCTCACTGCCAAACGTGGGCATATGTTCGGCGATCAAGGCTTCCGCCTGACTGACGCTGATCAATTCGCTCATGGTCCCGATCATGCAAGGAAGAAGGGTCGCACGCCGCTGAGCATAGCGCGCCCGTCAAAGACCCAGCGCAACGGCCTTCACCTGCGCCCATGCGGCACTGCCCGGAGCCAACGCCAGGGCGTGCCACGAGCGACGCGTGATGCGCGCCAGCAGCATGCAGCCGCCCACGTCCAGTTGCACGAGCACCTGCGAGGGATGATCCGCATCGGCCACGGCAATGATCCGGCACGGCAGTTGGTTGAGCGCACTGGTGTGGTCATGCGCGGCATTGGTCAGCACCACGTCGCGCGCACCGATGCGGCAACGCAGTCGCTGGCCCACCTTTTCGTGGCGATACGGCAGCCACAACCGTCCGCCCGCAAATTCCAACGCAATCAGCTGGTCGTGCGCGTCGTAGTCGACCACCTGCCCTTCGATCACCGCCCCCACCGCCTCGCCCAGGGCTGGCGGCAGGTCCAGGCGGGTCAGGGTGTCCTGCAACGGGCCCTGCGCGACCACGTGGCCGGCCTCCATCAGCACCAGGTGATCGGCCAGGCGTGCCACCTCGTCCACGTTGTGGCTCACGTAGACCATCGGCACGCGCAACGTGGCGTGCAACGATTCCAGACAGCCCAGCAGGTCGCTGCGGGCCGTGCCGTCCAGCGCCGACAGGGGTTCGTCGAACAGCAGCAACGCGGGGTCGGACAACAGCGCCCGCACCATCGACACGCGCTGGCGCTCGCCACCGGACAGCGTGCCGACACGGCGTTCCAGCAGGGCACGCAAACCGAAGCGGTCGATCAGGCCGTCGCGATCCAGATGAGCGGGCCGCCCGGCCCGGCGATAACCGAAATCCAGGTTGCCGGCCACGGTGCGATGGCTGAACAGGCTGGGTTCCTGGAACACATAGCCGATACGGCGGCGATGCGTCGGCACGAACACACGATGCAAGCTGTCCTGCCACACGGACTGGCCAAAGCTCACCCGGCCCACCGCATCGGGCTCAAGGCCGGCGATGGCGCGCAGGCAACTCGTCTTGCCCGCCCCGGAGGGCCCGAACAGGGCCGTGATGCCCTGCGGCGGCAGGGCCAGGTCGACATCGAAGGCCAGCGCCCCGCGGCGCCAGGCGAGCTTGGCCGCCAGCCCGTGCGACTCAGTCATGCGCCTGCCTGCGTGTGCGCAGCAGCGACATGGCGAGCAGCGCCAGGAACGACACCGCCAGCAGGCACAGCGAAAGCACGTTCGCCTGGTGGTACTCGCCCGCCTGCACGTGGTCGTAGATGCGCATGGACAGCACGCGCGTCTGGCCCGGGATGTTGCCGCCGATCATCAGCACCACGCCGAACTCGCCCACGGTATGCGCAAAACCCAGCACCGCCGCCGTGGCGACGCCGGGCAAGGCAAGCGGCAAGGCGACGTTGAAGAAGCGATCCAGCGGCCCGGCACGCAGGCAGGCAGCCGCCTCCAGCGGGCGGTTGCCCACGGCCTCGAAGGCGTTGTGCAGCGGCTGCACCACGAACGGCAGCGAATAGATCATGGAGGCGACGACCAGCCCCTTGAACGTGAACGGCAAGGTCGCCAGCCCGAGCGCGGCCATGGCCTGCCCCACGACGCCATCGGGCCCCAGCAGCATCAGCAGATAAAAACCCAGCACGGTCGGCGGCAGTACCAGCGGCAAGGCGACCACGGCGGCGATGGGGCGCCGCCAGCGCGACCGCGTGTGTGCCAGCCACCACGCCAACGGCATGCCGAGCACCAGGAGCAGCACGGTGACTGTCGTCGCCAGCCGCAGGGTCAGGCCGAGTGCCTCGATGTCCGATGGGGTTAGCAGGGCCATGGACGCGACTCAGTTCGCTCCGTCATCGGGAAGGTTGAATCCGTAGTGCGAAAGAATGGCCTTGGCCTGCTCGCCCTGCACGTAGCGCGCAAAGTCCTGCGCCAGCGCATTGCTGGCGCCGCGCCGGGTGATGACAAAACTTTGCTTCAGCGGCTCGTAGAGCGATGGCGGCACCGGCATGGAGGTGCCTTTGACCGACGAGTTGATCACCAGCGATTCGGCCACCAGCCCCACCTGCGCGTTGCCACTCTGCGCGAACTGTGCGGTCTGCGCGATGTTGTCGCCATACACCAGCCGCGACTGCAGCTTGTCCCACACGCCTGCCGCGCGCAGCGCCTGCTCGGCGCGCTTGCCGTAGGGCGCATGCTGCGGATTGGCGATGGCGATGCGCCCGAACCTGGGCTCAGCCAGGTCCACGACTTGTACGCCGCGCATGTCGATGCTCGCGCTCCACATCACCAGATGGCCCAGCGCATAAGGCACCGGCGTGCCGCCTGCCTTGCCATGCTCCACCAGCTGTTGGGGATAGCTGCTGTCGGCGGAAAAGAAGATCTCGAACGGGGCGCCCTGCTCGATCTGGGTCAGCAGATTGCCGGAGGAACCATACGTCACGTCGATCTTGCTGTCGGGATGCTCATGGCGATAGGCCGCCACCACGTCGTCCAGCGCTTGGTGCAGGTCGGCCGCCGCGGCCACCGTGATGTGCCCGTCGGCAGGCGTGGCCAGCGATGCCGATGCCCAGGCCGCACCCAAAACGAGCAAACCCCGCAACAGCCCGCGCCTCATCGTGTCGCTCCTTTCAACTGGTCGGTCGATGGGTCCGAGAGTAGCCCAGGCCCGTGTGCGGCCGTGTTCATTTGGCGCGACGGTGACGCACGCTGTCACGCACGTCGATATCGAACAACAACTCAAGCGGCTCGCCCGCGCCACTTTCCAGCACAAAGGTAAGCCCCTCGCGTGTGGGCAAGGTCGCGGCGTGGGCGCGCACGGAGGCCTCCGGCACGTCGATGGACCACGCATCCGGCGCGCCACTGAAGCGCGCAACCGCACCGGCCACGGTGCGCAGCGTGCATGACCATGACAGGGTGTGCGTGAAACGTGTGCGGGCAACCACCGGCTGGCCACTCAGCAAGGCAGCCAGTTCGTCTTCGACGATGCGCACGCGCAGGCTCTGCCCTTCGATCTGCAATTTCATAGTGCGACTCCTGATGGATCCGGCCCGGCAAGTGCGGGCGCCCCGGCATGCACGCCGACGACTACCACCCGCGCCCCCGCCGCCACGCTACCCACGTCCTCCGGCAGCACCACCCAGGCACCGGCCTGGGCAAATGGCAGGATGCGGAACGGCTGCTGCTGCGCCAGCACCTGCGCGTGAAGCCGCCCCTCCCCGTCCTGCGTCACGGTGGCGCGCAGGAAATGACGCAGGCCCGGCTTGGGCTGCTGCGGCGTGTCGAGGATGGCACGCCACGCCGGTTCCGCGGCCTGCCCGCGCATGGCCCGCAACACCGGGGCGATGAAGAAGCGCAGCCCGACAGCAACGGCCATGGGCGTACCCGGCAAGGCGAACACCATGGCGTCACCCAGCACGGCCGCCAGCTGCGGCTTGCCCGGGCGAATGGCCACCTTGTGGAACAACACCGTCGCGCCAAGTTCCATCAGCGCCTCCGGCACAAAGTCGTAGCGCCCCATGGATACCGCGCCGGTACTCACGATCAGGTCGGCCCCGGCCTGTCGCGCTCGCTGCATGGCGCTCACGAAGGGTGGGCCCGTGTCATCGACGGTTTCGCAGGACAACACCTGCGCTCCCATCGAGGCACAGGCGGCAACCAGGTACGGGCCATTGGAGCCATAGATCTCGCCATCACCCAATGGCTTCGACGGATCGCACTGCAACTCCTTGCCGGTGCAGATGATGGCCACTTTCGGCGCGCGCACCACTTCCACGGTGGCGATGCCAAGCGCCGCGGACAGCATAAGGTGATTGGCCTGGATCGACGTGCCCGCAGCCACCACCACCGCGCCCTTCGCCACGTCGCTTCCGGCATAGCGAACATTGGCCGCCGGCATCAGCGTTTCGAGCAGGCGGATACGTGCGGGCGAGCCATCGCTCCTGCGCTCCAGCAACTCGGTGCGCTCCACCGGCACCACGGTGTCGAGCCCGTCGGGAAGACGCGCGCCGGTCATGATCTCCCATGCCATGCCCGCCGACGCGTGGTGGGCGTCGCCGGCCGCCTGCGAGCCCTGCACCGCGTGTTCGGAGCCCGCCTGCCATGGCTGCGTGGCGTGCAAGGCGTACCCATCCATCGCCGAGTGGTCGAACGATGGCAGGTCCATCGGGCTCACCACGTCGCCGGCCAGCACCTTGCCCAGTGCGTCGCCCACGGGGCAGGACACCGCGTCGAGAGGCCTGGCGTGTCGCAGGAGTTCGTGCAGGGCGTCGGCGTAAGCGATCATGCGGGGGCGTGGCCTGGGTCGTCGTGCGGGCGGGAACCCGTGCGGACATGCTCGGCGCGGCAGGCGTCGCATGCAAGGGTTCAACGTACATTGATAGGATGCGTGGCGTCGACCGGCACACGCCGTTTCCGGTTGCGGCGTGACGCCGCTGTCGCCAGAGGAACCGCCAGACCATGCCCGAGCGCGAAGAAACCTCACCCGGCTACGCCGTCCGCCCCATTGACCGCTGGCGGCATGGCGGATCCACACACGAAGAGGACTTTGTCGCCGAGGAGGTACCCGTCGCCATGGTCTACAACGGCGCGACCTTCGCCGTGATGATGGCCTCGCCCCATGACCTGGACGATTTCGCGCTGGGTTTCTCCCTGACCGAACGCCTGGTCGGCGACGCCTCGCAGTTGTTGCAGTTGGAGACGCACACCCTGCTCGAGGGCATCGAGCTGGCGATCAAGGTCACCGACAGCGCACCGGGCGCGCATCTGGACAAGGAGCGGGAACGCCTGCTGCCTGGGCGCAGTGGCTGCGGCATCTGCGGCACGCGCGACCTGGAAAACGCCGTGCGCCACGACAGCGCCGTCGGCACCGGGCCCCACGTGTCCCACGACGCACTGGAACGGGCGCTCGGCGAATTGAAGGACCGCCAGCCGATGAACCACGCCACCGGTGCGGTGCACGCGGCGGCATGGGCGGATGCGGAAGGCCACATCGTGATCGTCCGCGAGGATGTCGGCCGCCACAACGCGCTGGACAAGCTGATCGGTGCACTCACCCGCGCCGGCATCGACGTGGACACGGGCTTCGCGGTGGTCACCAGCCGCGCCAGCTACGAGATGGTCACCAAGGCCGCCAGCGCCGGCATCAGCCTGCTCGCCGCCATTTCCGCGCCCACCGCGCTGGCCGTGGAGCTCGCGCGCAGCGCAGGCCTCACCCTGGTCGGCTTTGCACGGCCCGGCAGCCACAACGTCTATACCCATCCTGACCGTTTGGGGTCTTCCGCGTCGACGGAAGCCTCCGGCGGATAGCGAGTCGGTCAAGTCGACCTGATAACGCCCCACCCGCGTGCGGACCGGTCATGGGCGCGCCGTGGTTCCACCATCCACCACTTCGATGGATGTCACATTGCGCACCCAGCGCGCGGGCCGCTTGTCCCCCGGCACCAGCAGGCGGAAAGGACCATCCTTGTCCAGTGGCTTGCCGTCGCGCGTATCGACCAGCAGAACCTGCGTGTGTCCCAGCGTGGCATCGAGATCGGCAAGACCGAACACGACCTGATACTGATCGGCGGCAGTGACGCGAACGAAGGAGGCCAGGGCCTTGCCGTGCAGCGGTTTGTCCAGCGACACGCCAGCCCTGGCCAGCACGTCTTCCAGCTTCACGCCTCGCCACTGGCTGGCAGGTTCATCGTGCGCAGACGCCGTCACCTCTTCGTGAGGCATGCCAGCCAGGGTTTTGGCATCCAGCGTCAACGGAGGCTTGCCTGCCGTGAGCACCTTCACTTCCGTCGCCCCATTGGACGACACCACATCGGCAGCATGCGCCGCAAACACCAAACACGTAGCAAGCAGAAAACTACTTAGGTAAAACCGCGTCCCCATCCGTTTTGTCATGCGCTGGTCCTTCAAAAGGGAAATTCACACGGCTTTCATGGCAAGAGAAAAGTACCGCGCGTAGACTCGCTCGCGTTTGCATCGAAGCATGCTTCGTAGGCCATTGCCAACCATGGCAGCCGGCCTGATCCAGGTCAGCAACCCAGGGGAACCACCGGTTTAGCTTAAAGCACAGATCTGGGTCGAGCCGTCCAGCGGGAAGGAGGTGCGCGTGGAATCATCGAACAACGCAGTCACAGGCAAACAGGAACGGACCACCTTCCTTCTTTTGCTCGTGCTGTTTCCCGTGCTGTCGGTCATGTTCATCGCCGCCTACGGTTTCGCCGTGTGGTTCTGGCAGATGTTCGTGAGTGGCCCGCCCCATGTCTGACGTCCATGCGCCCCGCCCAGGAGCCCCCGCAAGGGACGAACACCACATCTCCAGCCTGGTAGTGCTGCATCGTCCTGAGGCTACCGACGCGCTGAAGGCTTTTGTCGATCACCGCCCCGCCCTGGACATCGCCGTACAGGGAGACTGCCGCTGCGTGATGGTGTGCGAAACCGACAGCCAGCGCGCGGTGATGGACCACATCGATGCCCTGGAGGCCTTGCCCGGCGTCATCAACGTATCGCTGATCTACCACCACGTGGAACCCCGCGCCGTCATGGACGACGTGATGGAAACGGGCGCTACGCCCCGAGGAACCGACGCATGACACTGACCCTGACGCGAAGGGATTTCATCCGCAACTCCGCCATTGCCGTGGCGGCGAACGTGGCCGGCCTTGCCCTGCCCGCCAACGCCACGAACGTCCTGCTGGAAGGGGACATGACCCAGCTCAAGTGGAGCAAGGCGCCCTGCCGCTTCTGCGGCACCGGCTGCGGGGTCAACGTGGCAGTGAAGGACGGCCGCGTGGTGGCCACGCACGGCGACCAGCTGGCCGAGGTCAATCGCGGCATCAACTGCGTGAAGGGCTATTTCCTTTCCAAGATCATGTATGGCGCGGACCGCCTGACCATGCCGCTGCTGCGCAAGAAAGATGGTGTCTATGCCAAGGACGGCACCTTCACCGAAGTCTCGTGGGACGAAGCCTTCGACGTGATGGCCCAGCAGTTCAAGCGCGTGCTGAAGGAAAAGGGCCCCGAGTACGTCGGCATGTTCGGTTCCGGCCAGTGGACCGTGTGGGAGGGCTATGCCGCCAACAAGCTGTTCAAGGGCGGCTTCCGCAGCAACAACCTCGACCCGAACGCACGCCATTGCATGGCCTCGGCGGTCATGGGCTTCATGCGCAGCTTCGGCATGGACGAGCCGATGGGTTGCTATGACGACATCGAAGCCACCGACGCCTTCGTGCTGTGGGGTTCGAACATGGCGGAGATGCATCCCATCCTGTGGACGCGCGTCACCGATCGGCGGCTGTCCAACCCCAACGTGAAGGTGGCGGTGCTGTCGACCTTCGAGCATCGCAGCTTCGAGCTGGCCGACATCCCCATCGTGTTCACGCCGCAGACGGACCTGGTGATCCTGAACTACATCGCCAACCACATCATCCAGACCGGCCGGGTCAACAAGGATTTCGTCAACAAGCACACCACCTTCAAGCGCGGCGTCACCGACATTGGCTACGGTCTGCGCCCGGACAATCCGCTGGAAGTGAATGCCAAGAACGCCAAGGACCCGAACGCCAGCGAGCCCATCGACTTCGAACAGTTCGCCGCCTTCGTCAAGCCGTACACGCTGGAAAAAACCGTCGAAATGACGGGCGTGGAAAAGGGCTGGCTGGAAAAGCTGGCCGAACTCTATGCCGACCCGAACACCAAGGTCGTGTCGTTCTGGACCATGGGTTTCAACCAGCACACGCGCGGCGTGTGGGCCAACAACATGGTCTACAACCTGCACCTGCTCACCGGCAAGATTTCCACGCCGGGCAATAGCCCGTTCTCGCTCACCGGCCAACCTTCCGCCTGCGGTACCGCACGAGAGGTGGGCACGTTCAGCCATCGCCTGCCGGCCGACATGGTGGTGACCAACCCGGAGCACCGCAAGCACGCCGAGGAGATCTGGAAGGTCCCGCACGGCATCATCCAGCCCAAGCCCGGCTACCACGCCGTGCAGCAAAACCGCATGCTGCGCGACGGCAAGCTCAATGCGTACTGGGTGCAGGTCAACAACAACGTACAGGCCGGCGCGAACCTGATGCAGGAGACGTACCTGGGCTATCGCGATCCGCGCAACTTCATCGTCGTGTCGGATGCCTACCCCACGGTCACCGCGCAGTCGGCGGACCTGATCCTTCCCGCCGCCATGTGGGTGGAGAAGGAAGGTGCCTATGGCAATGCCGAACGCCGCACGCAGTTCTGGCACCAGCTGGTGAAGGCACCGGGACAGGCACGCTCGGATCTGTGGCAACTCATGGAGTTCTCCAAGCGATTCACTACGGACGAAGTCTGGCCGGCGGACATCCTCGCCGCCAATCCGCAGTTCAAGGGCAAGACACTGTTCGACGTGCTGTACCGCAACGGCAATGTCGACAAGTTCCCCTCCTCCGAGATGGAGGCCGGTTACGACAATGACGAAACCGCCGCCTTCGGCTTCTACGTGCAGAAGGGCCTGTTCGAGGAGTACGCGACGTTCGGCCGGGGGCATGGCCATGACCTCGCGCCGTTCGACGATTACCACAAGGCACGCGGCCTGCGCTGGCCCGTGGTCAATGGCAAGGAAACCCGCTGGCGTTATCGCGAAGGCTCCGACCCCTACGTGAAGGCCGGCACGGAGTTCCAGTTCTATGGCAACCCGGATGGCCGCGCGGTGATCTGGGCGCTGCCGTATGAACCACCCGCCGAGATGCCGGACAAGGAATACGACCTGTGGCTGTCCACCGGACGCGTACTGGAGCACTGGCACTCCGGCTCGATGACCATGCGCGTGCCGGAGCTGTACCGCGCCTTCCCTGAAGCCATGGTGTTCATGAACCCCGATGACGCACGTGCGCGTGGCCTCAAGCGCGGGGACGAGGTGAAGGTGATCTCCCGGCGCGGCGAAATGCGCTCGCGAGTGGAAACGCGTGGCCGTAACCGTCCGCCACAAGGCCTGGTGTTCGTGCCCTGGTTCGACGCGGGCCAGCTGATCAACAAGGTGACGCTGGACGCGACCGATCCGATCTCCAAGCAGACCGACTACAAGAAGTGCGCGGTCAAGGTCGTGGCCGTCTAGGAGTGCCTTCCATGCGCGACAAATCCCTTATCGTTATCGCAGCGCTGGTGGTGCTCGTGGCCGCTGCCATTGGTTTCGCCGTCGGCCGGAAATCCACGCCCGAGCCGCAGGTCGCCACCCCGCCCGCCGCGACGCAACCCGCCGTCGCAAGCACGGCGGAACCCGTTTCGGCCGGCGATCAGATCGACGGCATCCGCCGAGGCGCCGCAGTCAATCGGGAAATCGCCCCGCCGCTGATGGCCCGCGTGGAGAACACGGACATCAAGCGTAACCGCGCCTACCCGATGCAGCCGCCCACCATCCCGCACTCGATCGACAACTACCAGATCGACAAGAACTCCAACCGCTGCCTGCTGTGTCATTCGCGCGCCAACGCGGACAAGTTCCAGGCGCCGCCGGTCAGCGTGACCCACTACATGGATCGCAACGACCAGTTCCTTGCCACCATTTCGCCGCGCCGTTATTTCTGCAACCAGTGCCACGTGGTGCAGACCGACGCCAAGACGCTGGTGGCCAACAACTTCAAGGACATTGACACCATTCTGTCCGAAGAAAACGCGAAGAAGGCGAACTGACCATGTGGCAGCGACTCAAGCAGGGGTTCGCCATGCTTTGGCGGACCGTTCGCCGCCCCAGCGTCCATTACAGCCTTGGCTTCCTCACGCTGGGCGGTTTCGTTGCCGGCGTGCTGTTCTGGGGCGCGTTCAACACGGGCCTGGAGATGACCAATACGGAGGCGTTCTGCACGGGTTGCCATGAGATGCGCGACAACGTCTTCCAGGAACTGAAGTCGACCATCCACTACACCAATCGCTCCGGCGTGCGTGCCAGTTGTCCCGACTGCCATGTACCGCACAAGTGGACGGACAAGATCGCGCGCAAGATGCAGGCATCGAAGGAAGTGTGGGGAAAGATCTTCGGCACGGTGGATACGCGCGAGAAATTCCTCGACCACCGGCTGGAGCTGGCCGAGCATGAATGGGCACGCCTGAAGGCCAACGATTCGCTCGAGTGCCGCAATTGCCACAACTACACATCGATGGACCTGACGCGGCAATCCACACGCGCTGCGGAGATCCACAAACGCTGGCTGGGCACGGGCGAAAAGACCTGCATCGATTGCCACAAGGGCATCGCGCATCACCTTCCTGACATGACGGGGATCCCGCAGGGGTAAGTCGCCCATATCGCCAGTAAGGGGCAAAACTCCTCCCTCGGACATGCAAATCGGCGGCCCCGCGACCTGCTGGGAGCACTCGCCTCCTCGCAGCGCTCCAGTGGCATTGGTCATCAACCAACGCTATGCATGAAGCCGTAGACCATTCCGTCTGCCAGAAGAAAACCCAAACCAAGCATCAATCCAAGAGCGAGGACGTTACCGATGCCGCCAAACCGCCGCGTGCGCAGAGCGAGCACCTCCCAATGCCCGCCTCCCTCCCTCGTGTTGGAGAGAGCGATGTAGTAGACGAGGCGAAGCATGGCCCCTACTCCAGCTATCGTGATAAATAGAGCAGCTGAAAGCTCGTATGTTATCCATTGAACGTATTCGCTGCTCAGCGAACGAATGAATAGAAATGCAGCGCGCAAGATCGTGCCAACATTGATGGCATCCCCAGCCAGAAGGCCCCGCGCGTAAGTAGCCACTTCAGGCGAGATAGCCTGCTGCACTTTCTGAATAAGCCAGAAGCATCCTAACGAAACCAGCATGGGCACGATGGTCTGAAGCCACCAGTCTCGCGTATTGAACCGACCCGTCACGCAAGCCAACAATGCAGCCGTTAGGCAAAAAGCCGCTACCGTGGCATTGAACACGCAGAGCGTATCCACAATGGTCTGCAGGAAAGCCGCAAATAGGAAAATGGACACGGCAGCGACCATGAGAAGTACAACCAACAAGGATCCGTCCCCATCCCCTTGTGAGGAACGATGGTGATTTCCTTGTCGACGAGGCTCTGCATCTTTGTACTTATCGAGTGCTCGTCTTACTTCCCTGGGAGAGACTTCCGTTTGCTCCGCCTCAGGGCGAACACTTAGCTTCACAAACAAGGCGCCCAGCAGAACACCGGCCAAAGGACCGCCGACGTATGCCTCGAAATGAGCGTTTCCAAATATTTCCAGCAGCTTGTCCAGCACTCGATATCCTTCTCGTCCTCGGAAACTCTTCGTCGCAGAGGCGAGTTCCTTGGCCATGACACGACGGTGGGACGCCATCTGATCGGATGGTTATAACTTAGTTTCTCGGCTCGGGTGAGACAAACTTGAGTACACGCCACGCAATGAGTGGAACCAAACCCATCGCAACGGATTTGGTCCACCCGGTTTGGCCTGCCCTACCCCATCTTGACGAGCACCGCCTGCATCTCCTCGCCGGAGAATGCGCGCAAGGTTTCGGATCGCGTGTTTCCGGCCGCGCTGATGGACAGGCCGAAGGCGGTCGCGGACAACTCATCCGGGGCCTCGATGATGGCCACCAGGTCGTACTGCCCAAGCGTCCAGTACAGGTCCTTGACCTTGGCGCCGAACTTTCCCGCCGCGGCCTTTACCGCATCACCCCGTTTGGTGGTGTCCTTGATCGATCGCATGCCCTGCTCGGTGATGCGCGCGAGCGCAATGTATGTCGCCATGCTCGTTTCTCCCGTTTGGATCAAACGTGACAGTGGGACCGTGGGCGGCATCAGACACTGCGTTTGTCCCGTGACGCCGGACTGCGGCTCACCAGGGACGGGGCACCACCGGCGGCGCGACATCCGCGCTACCGGGCCATACGGTCGGCGACTATAGGCAAGATATTGCGACCACCAGGTGAAGGTGATGGCGCGGTGCGGCTGGCGGCGCTCAGGCGTGCGGCGGGCCCTTAAGCTCGATCATGTTTCCCTGCGGGTCGTACAGGTAGATGGACGGGCCCTCGCCCTTGGCGCCGTAGCGCGAGCCGATATCGCCGACGCGCACGCCATGGGCTTTCAGGTGGGCCACGATGGCGGCCTCGTCGTAATCCTCCACCTGCAGGCACAGGTGGTCCATGTTGTGCCCCTCCTTGCCCGGGCCCGCGCCGCCCAGGCGGCCCAGCTTGCTGTCCAGCGCCACCAGGTCGATCAGGGAGTCGCCGGCGCGCAGCTGCACCAGGCCGATCTCGTCCTGCCGGCGCTCTTCCTTGCAGCCCAGCACGTCGCAATAGAAGCGCTGCATGGCGGCCACGTCAGTCACGCGCAGCACCACGTGGTCGATACGGCTCAATCGGAATGGGGGCTTGGGCATGGGGAGACTCCGTAGGAGGGGTTTCGGGGGACGTCGAATACGCGGGTGTTTTGCCCGTCATCCCCGCGAACCCCGCAAAAGGGGGCAAGAGCGGGGATCCAGCGCCTTTGCGTTCTGTAGTGGCGCTGAAAGACGCTGGATTCCCGCTCTTGCCCCCTTTTGCGGGGTTCGCGGGAATGACGGGCTCGGTGGTGGCCCGCTATCTTATGACGCCTGAGACACGGACCGCGCCGTGGCTGAAGCCATGCTCCGCCGGGGAGGCAATCGCGGCCAAGGCGCCTTATAATCGTCGTTTAGCGTGTGGTGGGAGAAGCGGCGAGAGCCGCTGCCGAAGGCGCAACGCCCGTAATCGCTCAGGCCCCATACCATCACCCGCACCAACACTCTGGAGAGACCGGTTGAATCCGGCGCCGAAGGGGCACGAAGCCTGGGTTTCCCAACCCGGTCTTCCAAACTCTCAGGCAAAAGGACAGAGGGGCGCTTCGCGTGCGGCTTGCACGTTTCTTACGGACGCCCCTGCCAATGAGTCAGAACGCCAATCCTTCCCTGCGCGACCTCGAGCACCACGACGCCTTCATCGAGCGTCACATCGGCCCCAACGAAGCGGAAATTGCCACCATGCTGGCGCTGCTGGGCTATGACTCGCTGGAAGCGATGACCGACGCCATCGTGCCGGGCAAGATCAAGTCGCCGGCCCCGCTGGCCCTGCCCGCGCCGATCACCGAAGTGGAAGCGATCGCCAAGATCCGCGCCATCGCCGACAAGAACCAGGTGCTCAAGAGCTTCATCGGCCAGGGTTACTACGGCACGCTGACCCCCAACGTCATCCTGCGCAACATCCTGGAGAACCCGGCGTGGTACACGGCCTATACGCCGTACCAGGCGGAAATCTCGCAGGGCCGCATGGAGGCGCTGATCAACTTCCAGACCATGTGCGCCGACCTCACCGGCATGGAGATCGCCAACGCGTCCCTGCTCGACGAGGGCACCGCCGCCGCCGAAGCCATGACGCTGGCCAAGCGCTCGGCCAAGTCCAAGTCCGACACCTTCTTCGTTTCCAACGCCGTGCACCCGCAGACGCTGGAAGTGCTCAAGACCCGCGCCGAGGCGATGGGCATCAAGCTGCACATCGGTGACGACGCCGAGGCCACCAAGGTGGACAGCTACGGCGTGCTGCTGCAGTACCCCAACACCTTCGGCCAGATCAACGACTACAAGGCGCTGGCGGACACCGTGCACGCGCGCCACGGCGTGGTCTGCGTGGCCACCGACCTGCTCGCCCTGACCCTGATCGCCTCGCCGGGCGAATGGGGCGCCGACATCGTGGTGGGCAACACCCAGCGCTTCGGCGTGCCGTTCGGCTTCGGCGGCCCGCACGCTGCTTTCATGGCCTGCCGCGACAGCTACAAGCGTTCGATGCCGGGCCGCCTGATCGGCGTGTCCATCGACGCCGAAGGCAAGCCCGCCTACCGCCTCACGCTGCAGACGCGCGAGCAGCACATCCGCCGCGAGAAGGCCACCTCCAACATCTGTACCGCGCAGGTGCTGCTGGCCGTGATGGCGAGCATGTATGCCGTGTACCATGGCCCGGAAGGCCTGACCCGCATTGCCCGTCGCGTGCATCGCCTGGCCTCGATCCTGTTTGTGGCACTGCGTCAGGCTGGTGTCGCCGCCGACACGCACTTCTTCGACACGCTGCACGTCACCGGCGTCGATGCCGCCGCCCTGCATGCCAAGGCTCGCGCTGCCGGCTTCAACCTGCGTGCGATCGACGCGAACAGCGTCGGCGTCAGCCTCGATGAAACCACCACGCGCGCCGACGTCATCGCGCTGGCTGAAGTGTTCGGCGCCAAGATCGCCGACATCGATGCGCTCGATGCCAGCGTGCACGACGCCCTGCCGCCGCAGCTGCTGCGCCAGACCAAGTTCCTGACCCACCCGGCCTTCAACACGCACCACAGCGAGCACGAGCTGCTGCGCTACATGCGTTCGCTGGCGGACAAGGATCTGGCGATGGATCGCACCATGATCCCGCTGGGCAGCTGCACCATGAAGCTCAACGCCACCGCCGAGATGATTCCGGTGACGTGGCCGGAATTTGCCAACATCCATCCGCTGGCGCCGGCCGACCAGGCCGTCGGCTACAAGCAGCTCATCGACGAGTTGGAAGCGATGCTGGTGGAGTGCACCGGCTACGACGCCGTCAGCCTGCAGCCGAACTCCGGCGCGCAGGGCGAATACGCCGGCCTGCTCGCCATTCGCGCCTACCACCGCTCGCGCGGCGAAGGCCATCGCGATATCTGCCTGATCCCGGAATCGGCCCACGGTACCAACCCCGCTTCCGCGCAGATGTGCGGCATGCAGGTGGTGGTGACCAAGTGCGATGCGAACGGCAACGTGGACGTGGCCGACATCCAGCGCGCCGCCGAGAAGTTCAGCGACCGCCTGGCCGCACTGATGATCACCTACCCGTCCACGCACGGCGTGTTCGAGGAAGACATCGTCAAGATCTGCGAGATCGTGCACCAGCACGGTGGCCAGGTGTATACCGACGGCGCCAACATGAACGCGCTGGTCGGCGTGGCCAAGCCGGGCAAGTGGGGTTCGGACGTCTCGCACCTCAACCTGCACAAGACCTTCTGCATTCCGCACGGCGGTGGCGGCCCGGGCGTGGGCCCGTGCGCGGTCAAGTCGCATCTCGCCCCGTTCCTGCCGCGTACCTTCGGCGGCGAAGGCGACGTGGGCATGGTGTCGGCCGCGAGCTTCGGCTCGGCCTCCATCCTGCCGATCAGCTGGATGTACATCACCATGATGGGCGCCGCCGGCCTGCGCCGCGCCACCCAGGTGGCCCTGCTCAACGCCAACTACATCGCCAAGCGCCTGGCGCCGCACTACGAGACGCTCTACACCGGCCGCAACGGCCTGGTGGCGCATGAGTGCATCCTCGACCTGCGCCCGCTCAAGGACGCCACCGGCATCGGCGCGGAAGACGTGGCCAAGCGCCTGATCGACTTCGGCTTCCACGCCCCGACGCTGAGCTTCCCGGTGGCCGGTACGCTGATGGTCGAACCGACCGAAAGCGAATCGCAGTACGAACTGGACCGCTTCATCGACGCGATGATCCAGATCCGCGACGAAATCCGCGCCGTGGACGAAGGCAAGCTCGATCGCGAGGACAACCCGCTCAAGCACGCCCCGCACACCGCCGTGATGGTGTCGGCTTCCGAGTGGACCCACGCCTATCCGCGCGAGCTGGCTGCCTTCCCGCTGCCCAGCCTGAAGTTCCAGAAGTACTGGTCGCCGGTGGCGCGCGTGGACAACGTCTACGGCGACAAGAACGTGTTCTGCAGCTGCGTGCCGGTGGAAGCCTTCAAGGGTGAAATCGAAGCCTTCAGCGAACCGAACGTCGCGTAAACCGTTCCAGCTCGATGCAAGGACGAAGGGCCCCGCAAGGGGCCCTTTTTCTTGGGCATGTCACCGACACGTAGCCCAGATGAAGCGCAGCGGGAATCCGGGATGACCATGCGAAAGCGGCCCCATGCGTCACCACGCTTTCGCTCGCTCCGTGAGCGCATGTTTTACGCCTTCGCGGCGTGTTCCCGGATTACGCCATTGGCTCCATCCGGGCGACGTCGCTGGGGCACGCCCTCCCCGGATGCGTTCGCAGGCTCCACCGGGTGAGCCGCTCACTGGACAACGTTGTCAGGAAAGTCCTGACCAACACGGAAGACGTCCAGACGTCTGGATCGGTCTAGACGCATCGCACCATGGCAACGCCGCGCCGTCCAGGCGTAACCACACTGCCAAGCGTAAAAAATAGCGCCAAAAGACGCTGCAATGCGGCAATAAAGCTGCCTTGCCAGCGCATGACAGCCGCGTGTCATTTTCACCACCGGGATCACAGTTCGCGGTGACTATTCACGACAACGTTGTCATGACAGGACACAAAGACGACACGCCACGGCCCGGGCTGGCCATGGCACGCAAGGACGCCGGGACATCAGGGGACCGCCAGCCAAGGAATGGCAACCGTTCGCCAAGGACACCTTCCGCTTTAGTCATGCAGCACAACCAGGAGATCCTTCCATGCGCTTGAAGAAGTCGGTTGTTTGGCTACGCACGGCACTCAACGCGATAGGCACCACCGCAGGTGGCGCGATGGCGATGAGCTTGATGACCATGGCTCCCGTGCAGACGGCGCACGCGCAGAGCACGCCCGCCTGTGCCGCAGCGTGGAGTTCGAGCACCGCTTACAACGGCGGCGCCGTGGTCAGCGAGAACGGCATCAACTACGTCGCCAACTGGTGGACGCAAGGCAATGACCCGGCCACCAGCAACGGTGTCACCGGTTCCGGGCAACCGTGGACCTCGCAGGGCGCATGTGGCGGCAGCAGCGGCTCGGGCAGTGGCAGTGGCACGGGTGGCGGCACCGGCACAGGCGGTTCGTCAGGCTCGTGCGCAGCGGCATGGGTTTCCAGCACCGCTTACAACGGCGGCGCGGTGGTGAGCGAGAACGGCATCAACTACACCGCCAACTGGTGGACGCAGGGCAACGACCCCGCCACCAACAGCGGCCCCAGCGGCTCGGGCAAGCCGTGGACGTCTGACGGTTCCTGCACGGGCGGCTCTTCCTCCGGAGGCGGCACACCGCCACCGCCTCCGCCGCCGCCGACGGGTGGTGGCGGGCCGGGCACGGGCGCCAACCTGCTCTACAGCCCGTACAAGGACGTCACGGTGAACCTCAACTGGAACACCAACGTGATGCAGACGGCCACGGCCACCGGCTCGGCGATTCCAGTCGTCGGCACCGGCAGCCTCAAGTCGAACTACGTCACCAACCTCAGCGCGCTCACGCTCGCCTTCGCCACCGGCGAATGCGGCAGCGAGAACTGGGGTGGCGTGCCGGGCGCGACGTTTGCCAGCGCGAATATCTCCGGGCTCTCCAGCGCGAGCCTGCCCTACGTGGTCGGCACGGGCGGCGCCGCCGGCACCTTCACCTGCGGCAGCACGGCGGGCTTCGCCAGCTTCCTGTCGCGCTACATGTCCTCGCAGATGGTGGGCGTGGACTTCGACATCGAGGGCGGCCAGTCGCAGGCGGACATCAACAACCTCGTTGCCGCTGCCGTGTACGGCCAGGGCCTGTACCCGAACCTGCGTTTCTCGTTCACGCTGGCCACGCTGGCCTCGTCGGATGGCAGCTACGGCGGCCTCAACAGCCTGGGCGACACGGTGGTGAAGGCGATCAAGGCTTCTTCGCTCACCAACTACACCATCAACCTGATGGTGATGGACTTCGGCAGCCCCGGCGCGACGGTGTGCGTGGTGTCCAACGGCAAGTGCGACATGGGCCAGTCCGCCATCCAGGCCGTGGCCAACTTGCAGCACACCTACGGCATCCCGGCCAGCAAGATCGAGCTGACCCCGATGATCGGCGTGAACGATGCGTCGGACGAGAACTTCAGCATCGCCAATACCGACACCATCACCAGCTACGCCGTCTCCAACGGCCTTGCCGGCCTGCACTTCTGGTCGCTGGACCGCGACAACCCGTGCAGCCAGACCACGGCATCGTCGACGTGTAACTCGGTGCCCTCCACTACGCCACTGCAGTACACCAAGCGGTTCCTGAGCGATCTGGGCCGATAAGACGAACGGGCGCTGCATGCGGCGCCCGTTTTCTCCGCACCAAAAAAAGGGCCTCGCTTGGCGAGGCCCTTTTCTTTACGGGCAATCCATAGCGAAGTGACGATGAATCAACCGCCGTTCTTCGCCAGCCACGCATCCACATCCGGCATGCGCTCGTTGCGCACCATGATGCGGTACTTGATGCTCGCCACGGCCGTCTCGGCGTCACGGCGCGAGCCGGGGTCGAGGTATTGGTTCGCGTAGGCGTTGATCTTGTCGATCATCG
Organism: Dyella japonica A8; assembly: GCF_000725385.1. Lineage (NCBI taxonomy): Bacteria > Pseudomonadati > Pseudomonadota > Gammaproteobacteria > Lysobacterales > Rhodanobacteraceae > Dyella > Dyella japonica. The sequence continues at coordinate 3,739,413 of NZ_CP008884.1, forward strand.
CCGGGTTGTACGAGCCTGAGCCGAGTCTCGGGTAATAACGACTGCGCGAACTGTTGTCGACCAGCTTGTCGACCTGCTCGCGATGCGCCAGGGCGAAGTCGAAGCCGAGCTCCGGATGCTCGCGGGAGACGACGCTGATCATGCCTGCGCTGTTGGTGGCACCCGGCTCGCCGGTAAGTGCAAGATCAAGCGCGCGTTGCGCGAGTGCCTTGTCTTCCGCGACGGCGAGCAGATCGTACAGGCGATCCTTCACCTGCGGCGTCTTTTCCGCCCTGGCTTCCGCGTGCAGCTTGTCCCATGTCGCCGCGTCGGCGTGATGGGCAACGACGGACAGGATGGTCTTGCGCAGCGCGACGGGCACCGCGCTGGGGTCGGTCGCCTGCGCGGCGTATCGACGCTGCGCCTCAGCCACCACGGCAGTGTCGTTCAGGCCGGACAGCACGCTGATCAGGTGTGTGCGCAAAATGGCGGTTGGCACGCTTTCACCGGGCTTCGCTTCCCAGCCCACGCGCTGGAACACCGGATCGAGCAACTTCACCGCGAAGGCGCGGAAGGCAGCCTGGCGCTTCGCGTCGCCATCGTAGTACTCGTCCATGCCGGACAGGTCACCGGCAATATCGTCCCAGATCTGTGGGTCGGCATCGAGCGGCGTGGCCTTGGCAAGGTCAAGGAAGCTCGATGCCGGTTGCAGGCCTGCCATACCCAGTGCCCAGGCGTCGCCGATCAGGCCGAGCTGGTCGATCGGCGCGATCCTGGCGAAGTCCTTCCTGATGGCCGCGAACTGCGCCGGCGCGTAGAGCGTGCGGTAGTAACCGCTCTGCCCCGCGTTCACCAGCAGCGTCCCGCAGCCCGGCACGACAAGCGAAGCTTCGCCGTCGACCACGGTGCTCACGGCCTTGCCGCCGGCAGCCTGTGCGATGACGGGCACGTGCCAGCGCAGCGGCTGCTTGTCGGGACGGTCGCGCGTAAATTCGCCTTGCGTCAGCTTGAGCGTGGTGGCGTGCTTGCTGCACGCACTGGCTTCCACGCGGATCAGCGGAATGCCCGGCTGCAGCGTGAAGTCGTGCGCGATGGTGGTGATCTGCTTGCCTGGCGCAGCTTCATCCATCGCGCGCCACAGGTCGTCGGACACGGCGTTGCCGTAGGCGTGGGCCTTGATGTAGTTACGCACGCCAGTGCGCCAGTTTTCTTCGCCCACGTAGGCTTCGAGCATGCCGATGACCGACTCACCCTTCGAATACGTGATCGCGTCGAACGCCTGACTGGCCTGCTCCACGGTTTCCACGTGCTGCACGACCGGATGTGTGGTCGCCACGGCATCGCGCCCCATCGCCGACTCGCGTGCGCCGACGGTATCGCCCAGTTTGGTGTTCCATTCCGGGTGCAGGCGCGCCGTGGTGCGCGAGGCCATCCACGAGGCGAAGCCTTCGTTGAGCCACAGGTCGTCCCACCAGCGCATGGTCACCAGGTCACCGAACCACTGGTGCGCCATTTCATGCGCGGCGGTGCCGAACACGTTCTGCTTGTCCTGCAGCGTGGAAAACGACGGATCGAGCAGCAACGCGTACTCGAAGGTGTAGATGGCGCCCCAGTTCTCCATCGCGGAGAAGAACTGGCTGCTGCCCGGCGAAGCCACGTTGTCCAGTTTGGGCAGCGGGAACTTCACGCCGAAATAGTCGTTGTATTCCTTCAGTACCGCCTTGCCCGATTCGAGCGTGAAAGCGCCCTGCGCGGACAGGCCCTTCTGCGTGATCACGCCGATCTCGGTGCCGTCCTGCTGGGTGGTGACGCGATCAAAGTCGCCGGTGCCGAAGAACAGCAGGTAGGTGGACATCTTCGGCGACGGCTGGAACGTCACCTGGCTCAGGCCGTGGCCGACATCCTTCTTGGAGGCCACCGGCATGTTGCTCACGGCCATCTGGTCGGCGGGCACGGTGGCGGTCAGGTCGAAGGTGGCCTTGTAGTTGGGTTCGTCCCACGAGGGGATGAAGCGGCGCGCGTCGGAGTTCTCGAACTGCGTATACAGCGCGCGCTTCTTGCCGGCCTTGCTGTCGTAGTCGATGGCGAACAGGCCGTTGGCCTGCGTGCCGATCTTGCCGGTGTAGCTCATCGCCAGCTTGTAGCTGCCGGCGGGAACCGGCTTGTCGAAGGTGAACGTGGCGGTCTGCGCCTTGTCGTCCACCACCACCTTGGCCTTGAGCGCGCCCTTGCCCGTGGCGGGCGTCAGCGTCACCGCGGCGAAGCGCAGGTCGATCGCATTGAGCGTGATGCTGCGGGTGGGTTGCAGCACCTCCACATCGACGACGACCTTGCCGTCGAAGCTGAGGCTGGAGGCATGCGGCGCCACCGAAACGTCATAGTGGGTGGGAACCACGTCGCGCGGAAGCTGCGTGGGCGTCTGCGTGGATGCCGGCGCGTCCAGCGCGGCAGCGATGCCAGCGGAACAAAAGCCGGCCAAGGCCAGCGCAATGGCGGAAGCCAAACGGATTCGCATGCTGTATCCCCTCATTGAATGGGCCGATGCGGTCCTGCTCGGCGCACATTGCTTTCATAGTGAGACATGGGGAGAGGCGGCGCACATGGCCGGAAGTCATGGTGTCGCGTGGCCGAAAGGCGCTGAATGACCGGCCATTCGACCCATGAAGGTGCTGGATTCCCGCCTTCGCGGGAATGACGTGGGTGAGGGGCCTTCATTCCCGCAAAGGCGCGGGATGACCGGCCATTCGACCCATGAAGGCGCTGGATTTCCGCCTTCGCGGGAATGACGCGGGTGTGGGGCCTTCATTCCCGCAAAGGCGCGGGATGACCGGCCATTCGACCCATGAAGGCAATGGATTTCCGCCTTCGCGGGAATGACGCGGGTGTGGGGCCTTCATTCCCGCAAAGGCGCGGGATGACCGGCCATTCGACCCATGAAGGCAATGGATTCCCGCCTTCGCGGGAATGACGGCCCTGGAGGGGACTCTCATCCTCGTCATTCCCGCGAAAGCGGGAAGCGTTGTTCAACAGCCGAAGGGCTGGTCATCCAGCGCCTCTACGGGTCGAAGCGAGACCCCCCCCCCCCCCCCCCCTCCGCCCCACAAAAAAAGCCCCGCACTGCGGCGGGGCTCCTTTGCATCACCATTCCGTGCACCGAATCAGGCGAACGGATGGTCCAGCACGATGGTGTCGTCGCGGTCGGCGCCGGTGGCGACGAGCGACAGCTTGCAGCCCGACAGCTCTTCCACCGCGCGCAGGTAAGCGCGGGCGGCGGCCGGCAGCTTGTCCCACTCGCGGATGCCCGCGGTGGACTCTTCCCAGCCCGGGAACTCCAGGTACACCGGCTTGCACTCGGCCCAGCCGTCGGCGTCGAGCGGAGCGAGTTCACGGCGCTTGCCGCGGTACTCGTACGCGATGCAGACCTTGATGGTCGGCAGGCCGTCGAGCACGTCGAGCTTGGTGATGGCCAGGCCGTTGATGCCGTTGATCTGCACGGCGCGCTTGAGCGCGACTAGGTCGATCCAGCCGCAGCGGCGCGGACGGCCGGTGCTGGCGCCGAACTCGTTGCCGACCTTGCGCAGGCGCTCGCCCATCTCGTCGTTGAGCTCGGTCGGGAACGGACCGCCGCCGACGCGGGTGGCGTAGGCCTTGCAGATGCCCAGCACGTAGTCGATGTCGCCCGCGCCCACGCCGGTGCCGGCGAGCGCGCCGCCGACCGTGGTGTTGGACGAGGTGACGTACGGGTAGGTGCCGTGGTCAATGTCGAGCAGCGCGCCCTGCGCGCCTTCATACAGGATGTGGCCGCCTTCCTTGCGCACGTCGTGCAGGATGGTGGCGACGTCGTCGACCATCGGGCGGATGAACTCGCCATAGGCCAGGGCGTCGTCCAGCACCTGCTGGAAGTCGACCGGCTCGGCCTTCAGCCACTGGGTGAGGATGAAGTTGTGGTACTCCACGGCGGCCTTGATCTTCTCCGGCAGCTCGTGCGGGTACATCAGGTCGGCCACGCGCACGCTGCGGCGGGCCACCTTGTCTTCATAGGCCGGGCCGATGCCGCGGCCGGTGGTGCCGATGGCGCTCTTGCCGGCGGCGATTTCGCGCGCCTTATCGACGGCGATGTGGTACGGCATGATCAGCGGTGTGGCCGGGCTGATCTTCAGGCGCGAGCGCACTTCCACGCCCTGCGCTTCCAGCTCTTCGATTTCCTGCTTGAGCGCCTGCGGCGACAGCACCACGCCATTACCGATCAGGCACAGCGCGTCGTCACGCAGGATGCCCGAGGGGATCAGGTGCAGCACGGTCTTCTTGCCGCCGATGACCAGCGTGTGGCCGGCGTTGTGGCCGCCCTGGAAGCGTGCGACGGCTTTGACCTCTTCGGTCAGCAGGTCGACGATCTTGCCCTTGCCTTCGTCGCCCCACTGCGCACCAAGGATGACTACTGACTTGCCCATGATGATCTTGCTCTCGTCAATTTGAAGAAGGAGTGCCCCGGAGGGCGCGAACACGTTGAAACACTCTGCTTCGTCATTCCCGCGCAGGCGGGAATCCAGCGCCTTTCAAGTCGCTGGATCCCTGCCCTTGCCCCCTTTTCGGGGTACGCAGGGACGACGGTGAGGCTTCGTTGGAAATCCCGATGGGTTGAGCGGCCCATCCGCCGCATTAACTCAATGCACCAGTTGCAATGCCGCCAGCCCGATGACAATCGCCACCGCGCCGAATATGCGCAGGGATCGCGGACTCATGTTGGCGGCCTGGCGCATGGTGGCTTGCCACCCGCGCGGCACGGCGAACAACACCAGCCCTTCGATCACCAGCACCAGGCACAACGCGCCGGCCAACTCATTGGACATCACTCGTCATCCCATCAGTGACGGGACGACGCGCCGTCGTTGAAATATTTCAGGAACTCCGAATCCGGCTTGAGCACCAGCACGCCCTTGCCGTCCTTGAACGACGTACGGTACGCGTTCAGGCTTCGATAAAACGCGAAGAACTCCGGATCCTGCCCATAAGCCTGCGCGTAGATCGCTGCAGCCTGGGCATCGCCCTCGCCCTTCACCTTGGCCGCTTCACGCTCGGCCTCCGCCTTGATCACCTGCGCCTGGCGATCGGCGTCGGCCTTGATCGTCTCGGCGGCCTGCTGGCCGGTGTAACGCAGTTCGTTGGCCAGCTGCGCACGTTCGGCGCGCATGCGCTTGTAGACCGACTCGCTCACTTCGTCCGGCAGGTCGATGCGCTTGATGCGCACGTCGATCACCGCGATGCCCAGGTTCTTGCGGGCGGCGGCATCGGTCTGCTTGCGCACGCGCTCGGTGACGTCCTTGCGGCCGGCAGCCACCAGTTCCTGCAGGGTGCGGCCGTTGAACTCGAAGCGCAGCGCGTCCTTCACGATGGGCGTGAGGCGGTTGGCCGCCTGCAGCTCGTCGCCGGCGGTGGCGCGGTAGTAGGCGGCGTTGTCGGCAATGCGCCACTTCACGTAGAAGTCGACGTTGACGCTCTTCTTTTCCGAAGTGAAGTAACGCTCGGGCTGCGCTTCCAGGGTGAGGATGCGGTTGTCGAACGTCATCACCTGCTGGATGAACGGGATCTTGGCGTGCAGGCCGGGCTGGTCGCCGGTGCGCACGATGCGGCCGAACTGCAGCACGAGCGCGGTCTGGCCTTCACGCACGACGAACAGGCTGTTGAACCCGAGCAGCACGAGCAGCACGGCGATGATGGCGGAGCCGAACTTCATGGCTGTTTCTCCTTGCCGCCGCCGAGGCTGCTGTCGCTACCCGCAGATTGCATGACCGAACCCACGCCCTGCACTTCCTTGCCGGTGGCACGGTCCAGCGGGAGATAGATCATGTTGCGGCCGCCGGAACCATCCAGCACCTTGGGATTGTTGGACATCACGTCCTCGACGGTTTCCAGCCACAGGCGGCGGCGCGTGACATCCGGCGCGGCCTTGTATTCCTTGAGGATGAGGCTGAAGCGCGAGGCGTCGCCGGTGGCGGTGGCCACGCGCGCGGCGGCGTAACCCTGTGCCTCGGCGGCGATGCGCGAGGCGTCGCCACGGGCCACCGGCACTACCTGGCTGGCGTAGGCGCGGGCGTTGTTCTCGGTACCCTGCTTGTCTTCGCGCGCGGCGTTGACGTCGTCGAAGGCGTCCTTCACTTCCTGCGGCGGCGCCACGTTCTGGAAGCTCACGTCAGTGACCAGCAGGCCGGCGTCGTACTCGTCCAGCGTGGCCTGCAGGATCTCGCGCGTCTGCTGCTGCAGCGTGTCGCGGGTCTGCGCCTTGGCGGACGCCGGAAGGGCGGCGGGTGCAGCGGCCGCCACGGCGGGCGCGGAGGAAGCCGCGGCCGCACTGCTTGCCGGTGCAGGCGCGGCAGCCACGGCCTCGGTGCCCTGGCTGGTGAGGATGTTGTCCATCACATTGGCGCCCACCACCGTGCGCACGGCGGCCTCGGCGGCCTGGCGCAGCGTGTCTTCCGGCGGGCCGCTCAGCGAGAACAGGAACTTGCGAGCATCGGAGACCTGATACTGCACGTTGAAGTCGACCGAGATGATGTTCTCGTCGCTGGTCAGCATGCGCACCTTGTCAGACACCGAACGGATTTCCGTGGTGCCCACCTTGGTGACGGTCTCGATGGGGCTGGGCGCCTTGAGGTGGAAGCCCGGCTGCAGGGTGCGTGCGTACTTGCCGAAGCGCAGCACCACGCCGGCCTGGCGGGCATCGACAATGGTGAAGCTGCTCATGCCGACCCACACGATCACGAAGGCCAGCAGGATGGTGAAGACGCCGCCGGCGCCGCCGCCGAGCCTGCCCAGGCGATTGCGCAGCTGCTTGAGCATGTCCTCCAGCCCCGGTTTGTTGCCGGGCTGGCGATTCCTGTTCCACGGATCACGCTGCCCGTTGTTGCCGGGTTCGTTCCAGGCCATGGTCAGTCTCCTTGAGGCCGCTGGGAGGCCGGCTGCATTGGCCGGAAAACACGTTGAACGGGTTTGGACATGGTCTCGGGTGCTTGTCGTGGCAGTGTGCCGTCCAGGCCCTGATGGCCGCACAAACGCCGTCCATTCTACCAGACCCGGGCGACGTTTCCCCACTCGCCAGACAGCTTCCGCCGGCAGGACCGCCCCGGGGCGCGGTCGTTCAGTGGAAGTGTTCGGGCCAGGGCAAGGCGGTCACGCCCACGGGCGCCCCTACAGGGTTTCCGGCTCTTCCACCGTACCCAGCAGGTCTTTCAGCAGTGCCGCCTCGACTGCCCCGCCACCACTCAGCGGGGCGATGACGCTGCGCGGCGCGTCGATGGTCAGGCGCCAGCCCTCCTCGTCCACCACTTCGCCGACGATGGCGCCGGCCGCCTTGAGGCGGGCATGCAGGCGTCCGGCCGAATGCGGCAGGCGCAACTCGGATTGCACGCGGTCGCCGCCGAGCAGTTCGCCCAGCGCCTGCCGCAGCAGATCCAGGCCCTGCCCGGTGGCCGCCGACAGCCACACCGTGGTGGGACGGCCATCGGCGTCCCGATCGATGCGCGGCTCGGTGCCCGCCAGGTCGATCTTGTTCATCACGCGCAACTGCGGCAGATCGCCCGCGTCGATTTCCTCCAGCACGTTGTCGACCACCTGGGCAAGGCGTTCGCGCTCCTCGTCGGACGCGTCGCTCACATGCAGCAGCAGGTCGGCATCGCGCGCTTCGGCCAGCGTGCCGCGGAACGCCGCGACCAGGTCATGCGGCAGTTCGCGGATGAAACCCACCGTATCGGCCAGCACCGCCGGGCCGCAGGAAAGCCCGTCCAGCTTGCGCACGGTCGGGTCCAGCGTGGCGAACAGCAGGTTCGCAGCGAACACTTCACCCTCGGTCAGCACGTTGAACAAGGTCGACTTGCCCGCATTGGTGTAGCCGACCAAGGCGACCCTGGGCACCGTGTTGCGCAGGCGGGCGCGGCGCTGCTGCCCGCGCTGGGTTTGCACCTTCTCCAGGCGCTTGGTGAGCATTTTCACGCGCTCGGCCAACAGTCGGCGGTCGGTTTCCAGCTGGGTTTCACCGGGACCGCGGTTGCCGATGGCACCGCCGCGCTGGGCGTCAAGGTGGGTCCAGCCCCGTACCAGCCGCGTCGCGAGGTGCTTGAGCTGGGCCAGCTCCACCTCGAGCTTGCCTTCGTGGGAACGGGCCCGCTGGGCGAAGATGTCCAGGATCAGGCCCGCGCGGTCCACCACGCGGATGCCAAGGTGTTTTTCGAGGTTGCGCTCCTGCACCGGTGACAGCAGGTGGTCGATCAGGACCAGGTCCGCGCCCAGTGCACGGGCGGCCTCGGCCACCTCGTCGGCCTTGCCGGTGCCGATGTAGTAGCGGGGATTGGGCACGTCAACGCGCGCGGGGATGTTGCCGAGGATCTCGGCACCGGCCGAACGGACCAGTTCGGCGAATTCTTCGGCGCGGCGCTCCACATCGCCCATGCCACGGGAATGCGGCAGGACCAGGAGGGCGCGTTCGCCTTTCTTTTGACGATCAAACACGAGGGCGGAAAGACCTGTATGGAGACGCTGCGCCGTGGGCCCGCAGGGGCCCACGGCGCGACTCGGAGAGGAAAGTGTATGTGGATACGCCGCTGCCCGCTAAGTGCGGGCCCCGGGCGCCTTCCCTACTCAGATGGGTCGACCACCCTGGTGAATCAAGCTTCCGGCTCGGCCGTACCCGAACCTTCGTGCCCCTCGTGGCCATTGCCGACGCGGACGTTGCGGCTGGGAACCACGGTGGAGATGGCGTGCTTGTAGACCATCTGGCTCACCTGGTTGCGCAGCAGGACGACGAACTGATCGAACGATTCGATCGTGCCTTGCAGCTTGATGCCATTGACCAGGTAGATGGCGACCGGAACGCGCTCGCGGCGCAGTGCATTGAGAAATGGATCTTGCAACGATTGCCCTTTGGACATTTCTTGTTCTCCCCTCGCATCGGACGGACCGGGATAAAAGACGCATGACGCGCCCCGGTCCAAGGCCGAAGAATATTAACCACTTTTAAATCGTTGATGAAAGAGCAAATGCACGCTTTCATCAGGTGTGAAGAAGACGTTTATAAAACTGCACGGAACACTATTCGCGACGTCCCACGAACAGCGCCATCGCATCCTCCCCGATACGCGTGATATCCGGCCTTTCCGGGTCCATCACCCGCGCGTCCAGCTCGCTGCGCAACCAGGTCATCTGCCGCTTTGCCAGCTGCCGGGTCGCGAAAATGCCGCGATCGCGAAACTCTGCGGCGCTCGTTTGGCCATCCAGATGTTCCCAGGCCTGGCGGTAGCCCACGGCCCGGATGGCGGGAAGATCGGCATGCAGGTCGCCGCGCGCGCGCAGCGCACGCACCTCGTCCAGGAAACCGTCCCCCAGCATGGCGTCGAAGCGCTGCGCGATCCTGGCGTGCAGCGGCGCGCGGTCGCCCGGCACCAGCGCCAGCTTGAGCACGCGCCACGGAAAGCGCTCGCCATGGCCGCCGCGTTGCTGCTCCGACAAGGGGCGCCCGGTGAGCTCGATCACTTCCAGCGCACGCTGGATGCGCTGGGCGTCGTTGGGGCCGATGCGCTCCGCCGCGGACGGATCCAGCTGCTGCAGCCGCTCGTGCAACGCGGGCCAGCCTTCGAGCAACGCTTGCGCGGTGAGACGTTCGCGGACGGCGGGGTCGGCCTGCGGCAACTGGGAAAGCCCCTGCTGCAGCGCACGGAAATACAGCCCCGTGCCGCCGACGAGCAGCGGGATCCTGCCCCTGGCCGTGATGTCCTGCATGGCGGCGACGGCATCTCCGCGGAAATCCGCCGCCGAATACGGTTCGGTGGGATCGCGGATATCGATCAGCCGATGCGGGTAACGCGCCAGCGTCGCCGCGTCGGGCTTGGCCGAGCCGATGTCCAGCCCGCGATAGACGAGGGCCGAATCCACGCTCACCAGTTCGACGGGAAACCGGTCGCTCAGCGCGCAGGCGAGCGCGGTCTTGCCCGACGCGGTCGGGCCCATCAGGAACACGGCGAGTGGGCGCTGATCGATCGGCATCCGCCCATTTTAGCGGGGAACACCACCGCACGGTGGGAGCGCACCCTGTGCGCGACTGCGGCGAGGCGATCCGCGTCGCCCTGAAAAAGTCGCGCACAGGGTGCGCTCCCACAGGGGAGCCGCCATGCGTCAGGCGTAGAACTCCACCTTGCCGCCCACCAAGTAGTACATCGACCCGACGATCTTGAGCTTGCCGTCCTTCTCCAGCCCGGCCAGCACGTCGCTGCGGTGGCGTATCTCCTCGACGGTGCGGCGCACGTTGGTCGCCGCCACGGCATCCACGAAGGCGTCGTTCTTGCTCGTGCGCTCACCGCTGAACTGCGTGGCGTCCACGGCGGGCTTGATCTTGTCGAGCAGGCCGGTGAGGTTGCCCAGCTTGGCGCCATCGATGGCTCCCTTGATGGCGCCACAGGCGGTGTGCCCCATCACCAGCACGAGCTTGGAGCCCGCGACGGCGCAGGCGAACTCCAGGCTGCCCAGCAAGTCGTCATTGGAGATATTGCCGGCGACGCGCGCGGTGAACGTTTCGCCAATACCTGTGTCGAGGATGATCTCGGTGGGCGCACGCGAGTCGATGCAGCCCAGGATGACCGCCGCGGGATATTGCCCGCCCGCGCTGGCCCGTTTCTGCGCCAGGTAGTCGTGCCCCTGCATCTTGCCGGCGCGGAAGCGCTCGTTGCCCTCCTTGAGCATGGCGATGACCTGGTCCGGGGTCATCGCGTCGCGCTGCGCCTTGGTCAGGGCAGCGGCCTGGGCGATTCCGGGCAGCAGCCATGACACGCCACCCACCGCCGAAAAGGCCGCCACACCCAGCGTCGAGCCCAGCAGCCTCCGGCGCGAAGCGTCCGCGCAGCAGCCTTCGTTCTGGTGATTCATAACGCCCCCGAAGCGACATGAGGCGGTTACTTCGCGCCGGGGGCGATGAAACGGGTGTGAACCCAGGCAAGGCATGACTTGTAGGAGCGCACTTGTGCGCGACCGCGGAGTCTCGGTGTGCCGCGGTCGCGCACAAGTGCGCTCCTACAAAAGGGGCGGCGCGTCGCTCAGCGCGCCGGCACGCCCATTTCCTTCAACAACGGCGGTGCCGGGTAGACCTTGTCCATCAGCCAGCGCATGTAGCGCATATCGACATGGATGGCGCGCTTGTAACGCGGGTCGAACATCCAGCTGGCGCTGACCGCTTCCCAGTTGCTGTCGAAGTTCAGGCCCACCAGCTCGCCCCGGGCATTGAGCACGGGGGAGCCGGAGTTGCCGCCGGTGGTGTCGAGGTTGCTCAGGAAATCCACGGGCATGGCACCGCTCTTCGCATCGGCGTAGCCCTCGTAATCGCCCTTGGCGATGGCGTCGAGCAAGGGCCTGGGCGCGTCGAACGGCGCCACGCCCGTGTTCTTTTCGACGATGCCCGCGGTGGTGGTGAGCGGCTCATACTGCACGCCGTCGCGCGCCTTGAGCGGCGTGACCTTGCCGTAACTCACGCGCAGCGTGGCGTTGGCGTCGGGATACACCGCGCGCCCCTGCTTTTCGCGATACGCAATGAGCGCGTCCATGTAGGCCGGACGCAGGCGCAGCAGATCACCCTCGCGCGCTTTGCGCTCGTCCTCCATGCGCAACAACGCGGGCAGCAATTGTGCGGCCAGCGACAGCAGCGCATCGTTTGACTGCCCGAGCGCGGCCGGCTCGGCCTTCAGCCACGCCAGGCGCTGCGCCTCGTCACCCAGGTGGGTGGCGCCATATACCTGGTCGAGTTTTTGCGCCAGCGACTCGGGCGTGCGGCCAAAGGCGGTATCGAATGCCTGCAGGCGCTGCGCATCGGGCAGCTTCTGGTAGCGCGTGAGCAAGGCGATGAGCAGGCGCTTTTCAATCAGCGGGTCGTAGCGACGCTGCACCTGGCGCAGCGTGCCGGCGATCAGGTCTTCGTCGCGCATCTGATAACCCGCCTCGCGCTGCGCGTCGGGGCGGTCACGCTCGTGGGCCAATCGTTGCAGCAGGATGGCCGAGCGCATCAGCTGGGTTTGCGATGACATCAGGGTCAGCAGCAGGTCGCGCTCGCGCGTTGCATTGACGGAGGCGATGAGCTGGTTGACCTGGTCGATCTGCGGACGCAGCGTGCCGGCCTGCGGCTGCGCGGCCAGCCACGCCATCATGGCGTCCTCGTCACTGCGTCGCACGGCGACGGCGTCGCTGCGCTTGAGGCCATCCAGCTCGCCCTGGAAACGCTTGATGTTGTTCTTCAACGACTGCAGCTGGGAGGCGTAGCGGATCGCCGCCTGCCGGTCGTCGCGCCCGGTGTCTTCGATGATGTGCTGCAACTGCTGCATCACCTGCACCGTGGCTGGCAGGCGCCACTGCACCTGATCGGCGAACTCGGCCGCCGTGCGGTGCCGGTAGGTGATGCCCGGGTAACCGGCCAGCATCACGAAATCCCCTTCGCGCACTCCCTCGCGTGCGAGCTGCAGATGCGCGGGCGGGTGGTAGGGCACGTTGTCTTTGGCGTAGTCGGCAGGTTTGCCGTCCGGCCCCACGTAGGCACGCAGCAGGGTGAAGTCGCCCGCATGGCGCGGCCACACGAAGTTGTCCACCTCGTCCCCGTAGTTGCCGATGGCGCGCGGCGGTGCGTAGACCAGGCGCACATCGCGCAGCTCCAGCTGCTTTACCAGGTAGAAGTCGCGGCCATAGAACATGTTGACCACGCTGCAACGCATGCCGGGCTCGCGCTCGCATTCGGCCACCAGCGTCTTACTGATGGCGTCCACGGCATCGAAGTAAGCGCGCCCCGTTTTGCCCCTGGCCGCCGCCAGCACCTGCTCGGTGATCTTGTCGAAGCCGGTGGTGACGCGCAGGCGGAAATCCGGGTTCGCCGGTAGTTCTTCGCTGCGCTCGTGCGAGACGAACCCGTTCTGGATCAGGTCGCGCTGCGCGTTGCTGTTGTACTGGATGACGCCGAATGCCACGTGGTGATTGGTCAGCACCAGGCCCTCGTCGCTCACGAAGGAACCCGTGGCACCGCCCACCTTCACCACCGCATTGAGCGGGGCGCGGGTCAGGTCGGCGAGATCCGCGGGGTTGCCCTGGAAGCCGGCCGCTCGCAGCTGCTTGCCGATGGCCGGCAGCTGCGAGGGCATCCACATGCCTTCGTCAGCCTGCACGGCCGGAGCCAGCAGCATGGCCATCGCCAGTCCCATCGTCTTCAAGCGCATTCGTGACACCCGCAAAATCGCAATAACTTGCGACTGTAGAACGAAACGACCTGGTCCGTAACGCTGCAGTGCACCGGGCGGCATCGGCGGAAGCGGCGCCCGCGCGACGGGCATCGGCCATGCTCATCGGCAGGACTGCCCGGCCGGCGGCGGCAACGCCAGGAACACGGTGCTCCACAGTTGCGCCGCGTTGGATTCGTCCTCGTGGGCGCCTTCCGCGCCGAACGGTTCGATGCGGTAGTGACCGTTGGCGTACGACCAGGACCACAGTTCCGACGTGCGCATCGAGCCGGCGGCACAGATGCCCCGCCACAGTTCGGCCTGGGCCGTTTCCAGATGCGTGCGGGTGCTCGCTGGCAAATCGTCGCGCGCCAGCTGTCGCTTCAGGCCGGCAGCCAGGATGGCTTGTTGCCATGCCCACACCACGGTGCCGTGGTAGGCGTTGTTGCCGAAGCGCGACCACACATCGTGACCGGCATAAGCCGGATTGGCGACCACCATGCCGACGTCGGTCATCAGGCCCGCCGGGAACGGCCGCATCAGGTTGCCGACATTGCGATCCAGCACAGCCGCGTCCGGCTTGCCGAACAGCAGGCGGAACCCTTCGTCCGAATGCAGCACGGGAACCGGCTGGCCCTGCGCATCCAGCGAGATGGCGGGAAACTCCAGCGCGGAATCGCCCAAGGCTTTCAACGCCGGGGCGTCGGCCACGCCGATTTCTTTAGCGTAATCACGCACCTGCTGGGCGGCGCGATCCTTGGGCAGGTGCACGGTGAACAAGGCGCTGGCGTGCTGTTCCCAATCACCCGCGCTGCGCGCAGCGGTGCGCAATTGCTCACGCTGCGCCGGCGTGGTGTAGTCGTCGAGCAGGCCCGCATCGAGGAATTGGCCGATCGCGCGCAGTGCGGCGGGCATCCACACCGCGTTGACGTCATAGGGATAACGGCCGCGCCCGATGCCTTCATTGCTGTCGCGCCACTGCCCCACCTTGGCGTCAGGCTTGAGCGAGACGAGGTTCGAATACACCGGCTGCTTCGCGAAGGCTTCACTGCTATGGGCAACGAACAATAGGTTGCGCACCAGTGCGTCGCCCTGCCGTTGATCGCCCCGCTTGCTCGCCAGGAAAGCGCCGGCATTCGCCCGGCCGCGCGGGTCGTCCAGCAGCCACGCTGCGGCGACGGCGGGCAGCATGTAGTCGTCGTCCACCATCACATAGTCGTAGATGGGATCGACCGAGGGCTTGCCCTGTTCCTTCAGGTGTTGCAGCACGGCGAATTCGCCGATGCCTTCCTCGTGCGCGACCTGCCCATCGGACGAAAGACGCGCCAGCACCGAGCCGATGCCGGCGTCGACGGCCGCCGGCTGCAGTACCGGCATCAACAGGCGCAGCGACATCAGCGTGTCGCGCCCGAAATAGGTATCGAAGCGCCACGAGCCGGCAAGGAATTTCTCGCGGTAGCTGAGGAACTGCAGCGCGTCGTGGCTGCGCTCGTCAGGCAGTGCTTGGTCGTTGAGCAGGTCGGTGAACGGGGTCAGCGGCGTCTCGCCGGTGCCGGCCTCGATGCGCAGGTGCACGGCCTCGCCCGCATGATCCGGGTGCAGCACGATGTGCCCGTCCTCGCGCACGAAGCGCCCATCGTTCGTGCTCAGTGCGATGGCGTAGCCCGGCGCGCCATCCAGCCGCTGCCGTTGCCAGCGCACGGAACGCTCCGTCAGCTCGGGCGCGGCGACGATGCCCGGGGTGGCGGCCACCTGCGCCGCGTAACCCTGGCCAAGCTGGTAGTCGCGCAGCACGCGAATGCTGCCCAGCACGGCATCCTTGATCACCAGGGTGTCGCCGGTGACCGTGGCCTGGGCAACGATACCGTTCAAGGGGTGGCCATCCACCGTGCGGGTCTGGCCCGTGACCGGCCCAAGGGTCCAGCGTACGCGCGCCACGGTGGGTTCAAACCAGATGCCAGCGCCGCTGTCCCCGGCCGGAAAGGCCACCAGGATGCGCGGCTTGTCGCCGGAACTCAGCAGCAGATGGGCGGCGACATCGCCCTGCTGGAAAAATGCATTCTCGATGCTGCCCTCGGTCATGCGGAACTGGAGCGGCGCCTTGGCGCCCGGGTCCGTCCCCGGACCTGCCCAGGCCAACGGCAAAACCCCAAGGCCCGCCATCAACACCCATGAAGAAGCCGCGCAACGCCACCACTGTGCTCGCCCCGCCGTCCCGACCGCCCGGCCCATCGTGTTCAAACGCATTCGCCCGCTCCGTTCAGTGCCGCACAAAATTACGACAGTAAAAGCAAGGGCCCGGATCGGCAACGCTGCACTGCACGAAGCCGCCGCCCCACCCGCCTTCTATAATGTCGCTTTTCCCCGCCCTGCCCCACGGAAATCCCATGCCTCAGATGATGAAAGCCCTGGTCAAGCGCAATCCCGAACAGGGCATCTGGATGGAAGAAGTACCTGTTCCCGAGGTCGGCCCCAACGAGGTGCTGATCAAGATGGAAAAAACCGCGATCTGCGGTACCGATCTGCACATCTATAAGTGGGACGACTGGTCCCAGCGCACCATCAAGCCCGGCCTGACCATCGGCCACGAATTCGTCGGCCGCATCATGGAGATCGGCCCCGGCGTGACCGGCTACAAGGTCGGTGACCGCGTCTCGGCCGAAGGCCACATCGTGTGCGGCCATTGCCGCAACTGCCGTGCCGGCCGCCAGCACCTGTGCCCGAACACCATCGGCATCGGCGTGAACCGCAACGGCGCATTCGCTGAATACATGACCATGCCGGCCTCGAACCTGTGGCCGATCCCGGACCAGATCCCCTCCGAGCTGGCCGCCTTCTTCGACCCCTACGGCAACGCCGCGCACTGCGCGCTGGAGTTCGACCTGATCGGTGAAGACGTGCTGATCACCGGCGCCGGCCCCATCGGCATCATCGCAGCCGGCATCGCCAAGCACGTGGGCGCCCGCAACGTGGTGGTCACCGACATCAACGACTACCGCCTGAAGCTGGCGGCGGACATGGGCGCCACCCGCGTGGTGAACGTGGCCAACCAGTCGCTGAAGGACGTGATGAAGGACCTTCACATGGAAGGCTTCGACGTGGGCCTGGAGATGAGCGGCAACCCGCGCGCCTTCAACGATATGCTCGACTGCATGTACCACGGCGGCAAGATCGCCCTACTCGGCATCCTGCCCAAGGGCGCGGGCATCGACTGGGACAAGGTGATCTTCAAGGGCCTCACCCTGCAGGGCATCTACGGCCGTCGCATGTACGAGACCTGGTACAAGATGACCCAGATGGTGCTCACGGGCTTCCCGCTGCAGAAGGTGCTGACCCACCAGATCCACATTGACGACTTCCAGAAGGGTTTCGACCTGATGGATGCCGGCAAGTGCGGCAAGGTGGTCTGCTCCTGGACCTGAGCGGATCCTGTCACACCTGGGATGTCTGCTTAGGAAATCCATCCTGAAATCTCGGCCGCCCTAGTACACTCCGGCTCAGGGCGGCCGACAGAATCGCTGGGATTGTGAAGGTGTGTGGCCCGATGGCCATGCACGGTCGGCGCGATGTCATGGGAGCATCGTGATGGCAGGCCTTTTCAGCAATCCACGTCTGGCCGCGGGACGCGACCGCGCCCTCACCATTTACAAGTCACACCGCACGCGCAAGATCGCCTTGATCTTTGCCATCGTGGTGGCCGTGTTCGGCCTGCTGGGCTTCTTCGCCGCGCCGGGCATCATCCGTAGCCAGATCGAGAAGCACGCCAGCGCCGCGCTGCAACGCCCCGTCACCCTGGGCGCCGTGCACCTCAATCCGTACACGCTGCGGCTGCAGCTGGACCAGTTGCACATCGCCGACCATGACGGCAAATCACCTTTCGTAGACATCGACCAGACGGTGATCAACGCTTCGTGGGGTTCGGTGTTTCGCCTGAAGCCCGTGCTCGATGAACTGACCGTGCAACACCCGCGCATCCGCATCGTGCGCACGGGTGACCAGCGCTTCAACTTCAGCGACATCATCGACCGCATCAACGCGACGCCCTCGGATCCGAATGCGCCGCCCACGCGCTTCTCGCTTTCCAACATCAGCGTGCACAACGGCGACATCCAGTTCGATGACGAAGCGCTGAGATCCCAGCACCGGGTGGAAAACCTGGAGCTGGGCATCCCCTTCATCGCCAACCTGCCCAGCGACACCGACGTGTTCGTGCAGCCGTTGCTGTCGATGAAGGTGGACGGCAGCCCGCTGCGCATCGACGGCCACACCAAGCCGTTCGCGGACAGTCGTGAATCGACCGTCGACTTCAGGCTCGACCGGCTCGATCTTGCGCGCTACATGAGCTACGTGCCCACGAAGCTGCCGGTGGCCATACCCAAGGGCTTCGTCAGTGGCGACCTCACCCTGCACTTCGTCCAGGCCAAGCCGACGCCGCAGCTGCAACTCACCGGCAAGGTGGAGCTGGACGACTTTGCCCTCAACAGCAGCGATGGCCAGGCCATCCTGAGCCTTGGCAAGGGCAATGCCGATCTCGCCGACGTGCAGCCGCTGCAATCACGTTATGCGCTGGGCGCACTGACGCTCGACCAGGCGCAGCTCTATGTCACCTCGACGGCGGATGGCCACAGCAATTTCGACACGCTGACGGCGCCTCCGGCCCAGCCCCCCGCCGCCGACACCAAGGCCCAGCCGACCGACCTGCGCATCGCCTCGATCACGCTGGCCAACAGCGCCATCCACTACGGCAATGCCACCGGCAAGATCGACCTGGACAAGCTGCATGGCGGCATCCAGGGACTGAGCATGCTGCCTGCCCCGCCAGCCAAGCTGGATGTGGCAGCGCAGTTCTTCGGCGGCGAGCTGTCGATGAAGGGCACGGTGGACCTCGCCAAGGACAAGCTCGTTGCCGCGCTGGGCACCAAGCAGGTCGACATGGCGCCGCTGCAGGCGGCTACCTACCAGGGGCTGGCGGCCCGCCTGACCAGCGGCAAGCTGGATGCCACAGGCCAGCTCCAGGTGGATTGGGGCAAGCCGTTCAATGTGCACCTGTCCGATGCGCACACCACCGTTACCGATTTTGCGATGGAGCCGCAGTTCAAGGGTCACGGTTCGCCGGTGGCGTGGAAGACGCTGGAGTCGGAGATCAAGCAGATCGACCTGGCCACGCAGCAGGCACAGCTCGGCACCGTCAAAGCCACCGGCCTGGCGCTGGACGTGCAGCGCAACAGCAATAAGTACATCAGCCTGGTGGACCTGTTCGCCGCCAAGAACGCGCCCAAGAAAAAGGCGGCGGACAACAGCCCGCCGTGGCACTGGAGCATCGAGCACCTGGCGTTCGACAACGCCGCCGTCGTGTTCACCGACCTGGCGGCCGGCGACAAGCCGGTGAAGATCAAGATCGATTCGCTCAGTGGCGGCATGGACAACCTGAGCGACAAGCTCAACGAGCCGCGCGAGATGAAGCTCTCGGGCAGCATCGACAAGGGTCTTTTCACCGCCAACGGCAAGGTGCAGCCGCTGCCGACGCTGGCCGACATCCAGCTCGACACCAAGCGCCTGGACGTCTCGACCTTCCAGCCGTACATCAGCGTGCCGCTGAACGTGACCATTTCCAGCGCGCGCGTGAGCAGCAGCGGCAAGCTGCATTACGACGGGCGCAGTGCCGAGCCCAAGATGACCTACAAGGGCAATGCCGCGCTGGAGCAGGTGCGCATCCAGGACAAGCTCACGGGTGACGACTTCCTGCGTTGGCGCACGCTGAGCGGATCCAGCCTGGATGTCGCCTACGGGTACGGCGCGCCGCGCATGCACGTCGGCAGCCTGGTGCTCAGCGCGTTCTATGCGCGCATGATCGTCAACTCGAACGGCACGCTGAACCTCTCCGAGGTGGTGGCCAATCCCGAGGCGGCCCCCGTGTCGGTGACGCGTGCCGAGAACGAGCAGCCGGTAGGAGCGGCAAAGCCGGCGCAAGCCGCCTCCGCTCCCACCCCGCCACCGGCGGCACCTTCGCCGGCCAAGGCGCAAGTCGCCGCGGCCCCTGCGCCCGCCAGTTCCGCGCCGGAGACGCCGCCCGCCGATATCCGCATCGGTGGCATCACCCTGGTCAACGGCCAGCTCAACTACACCGACAATTTCATCAAGCCCAACTACACCGCCAACATGACCAAGGTCACCGGCAAGATCGGGGCCTTTGGCACCAAGCCCGGTGACCCGCCGGCCGATCTCGCGGTGCAGGCGGCACTGAACGACGACTCGCCGATCGATATCGACGGCACCATCAATCCGCTCCAGCCCGTGGCCTTCCTCGACATCAAGGGCAAGGCGAACGAGGTGGAGCTGACCGGCATGAGCGCGTACTCCACCAAGTACACGGGCTACCCCATCACTGCGGGCAAGCTGACGGTGGACGTCCATTACATGCTGGACCAGCGCAAGCTCAATGCCGACAACCACATCTTCATCACGCAGCTGACCTTCGGCGAACGCGACGAAAGCCCGGGCGTCAAGCACTTGCCGGTGAAGCTGGCCGTAGCCCTGCTCAAGGACACGCAGGGCAATATCGACGTGAACGTGCCGGTGTCGGGTTCGCTGGACGATCCGCAGTTCAGCATGGGCAGCCTGATCTGGCACGCGCTCGGCAATCTCATCGCCAAGGCCGCCACGGCGCCCTTCCGCCTGCTGGGCGCGGCCTTCGGTGGCGGCAACCATGAGGATCTGGGCTACGTGGAGTTCGATCCGGGCTCGGCCGTGCTCGACAAGAGTGCGCAGGAGCGACTGGGCAAGATCGTCGCCATGCTCAACCAGAAGACCTCGCTGAACCTCGACATCATCGGTCGCGTCGATCCGTCGAAGGATCAGGATGGACTGCGCAAGGTCACCGTGGAGAACATGGTGCGCAAGCAGAAGGTACTGGACCAGGGTGGCAAGAACGCCGACACGTCCGATGCCGCGCTGGCGGCGGTCAACATCACGCCCGACGAGTACGAGAAGTACCTAAAGCGCGCGTACAAGGACGATGACTTCAAGGGCAAGCCGAAGAATTTCATCGGCCTCAAGAAGTCGCTCGAACCGGACGATATGCGCAGCCTGATGGAAACCAACGTGTACCGTCGACGAGGCCGCCATGCGCGACCTGGCACAGCGACGCGCTGCCGCCGTGCAGGCCTGGCTGAAGGGCAAGCTGGACGACAAGCGTGTCTCCATCAAGGATCCGAAGCTGGATACCAAGGACATCGACGACAAGGGCAAGACGACGCGGGTGGAGTTTGGGTTGCATCAGGGGTGATGCCGAGGCGAGGCTGAGGTGAAACCAAAGCAAAGCCGAAACATCAACCCGGCGAAACACCACCAAAGCCGTCATTCCGGCCTGCGCCGGAATGACGGCCGTGGGGCTTGGCCTAAGCCTGGGGGAATGGGGCCGCCCATTCCTTCCCACCCAGCCCCCAAGGGGTCAAAATAGCCTTTTGACCCCACGGGACACCCCCATGAGCTACCCCGGCCAGTCGCGCTACGCCAGCGAACTCGAATCGATCCGCGAGCAGGGCCTGTTCAAGGCCGAGCGCATCATCACCTCACCGCAGTCGGCGAAGATCCGCCTCGACAGCGGCAAGGAAGTGCTGAACTTCTGCGCCAACAACTACCTTGGACTGGCCGATCATCCGGACGTGATCCAGGCTGCGAAAGACGCGCTGGATACCCACGGCTTCGGCATGGCCTCGGTACGCTTTATCTGCGGCACCCAGGACCTGCACAAGGAACTGGAGAAGAAGATCGCCGACTTCTTCGGCACCGAGGACACCATCCTCTACGCTGCCTGCTTCGATGCCAACGGCGGTTTGTTCGAGCCGCTGCTGGGCGAAGAGGATGCGATCATCTCCGACGCGCTCAACCACGCGTCCATCATCGACGGCATCCGCCTGTGCAAGGCCAAGCGCTTCCGCTACGCCAACTGCGACATGGCCGACCTGGAAAAGCAGCTGCAGGCCGCTGACGCCGCCGGCGCACGCACCAAGCTGATCACCACCGACGGCGCGTTCTCGATGGACGGCTTCATCGCGCCGCTGGACAAGATCACCGCGCTGGCCGAGAAGTACAACGCGCTGGTGCACATCGACGAATGCCATTGCACCGGCTTCCTTGGCGACACCGGCCGTGGCTCCGCTGAAGTCAACGGCGTGCTCAACAAGATCGACATCATCACCGGCACGCTGGGCAAGGCGCTGGGCGGCGCGCTGGGTGGCTTCACCACCGGCCACAAGGAAGTGATCGAGATGCTGCGCCAGCGCTCGCGCCCTTACCTGTTCTCCAACTCGCTGCCGCCGCACGTGGTCGCCGCGGGCATCAAGGTGTTCGACATGCTGTCCGCCGCGGGTGAGCTGCGTGACCAGGTGAAGGAAAACACACGCTACTTCCGCGAGCAGATGACCAAGGCTGGCTTCGACATCAAGCCGGGCGTGCACCCCATCGTGCCGGTCATGATCTACGACGCCAAGAAGGCGCAGGCCATGGCGTCCGAGCTGCTCGACGAAGGCATCTACGTCACCGGCTTCTTCTACCCCGTGGTGCCGCAGGGCCAGGCGCGCATCCGCACGCAGATGAGCGCCGCGCATACGCGCGAGCATCTCGACCAGGCGATTACCGCCTTCACCAAGGTCGGCAAGAAGCTCGGCGTGATCTGATCGAAACCGCATGGACCTGCCCACGCGGCAGGTCCATGCGCCTCTTGTAGGAGCGCACTTGTGCGCGACCGCAACGCCATGGGGTCCACGCTCCGCAAGGCGGTCGCGCACAAGTGCGCTCCCACAGAAAAGCGATCACCCGCAGGTTGAGGTCAAAAGAAACGTCAGCGCGTTTCGTCGCCACCCAGCAACCGGACCTCATCCGGCGACAGGTGCCGCCATTGCCCCTTGGGCAACTCCCCCAGCACCAACGACCCGATGGCCACCCGCAGCAGGCGCAACACCTCGATGCCATGCGCGGCCAGTAGCCGCCGTATATGCCGGTTGCGCCCCTCGTCGAGCACGATCTCCAGCCACGCGTTCTTCTCGCCATGCCTGAGCAAGGTGGCGCGACGCGCGGCCAAGCGCTCACCTTCTTCCACGACGCCTTCCACCAACCGATCAAGCAGCGCCTGATCGGGAATGTCGTCGACCTGCACGTGATACGTCTTGTCCACGTGATGCTTCGGCTCGGTAAGGCGCGCGGCCCACACGCTGTCATTGCTCAGCAGCAACAGCCCCTCGCTCGCCTTGTCGAGCCTCCCCACCGGGCCGAGCCACGGCAGACCCGCGTCCTTCAACAAGTCGTAGACCGTATCGCGGCCGCGCTCATCGGCTGCGCTGACCACAATGCCGCGGGGCTTGTTGAGCGCGATATAGACGCGCTTGCTCGCCGCTACCGGTTCGCCGTCGAGCAGAATGCGCTGTCGCTCCGAATCGGCAGGCCGTTCCGGATCGAGCACCACCCTGCCATCTACCTGCACCCTTCCCTCGCGTATCGCCTTCTCCGCCTGGCTGCGCGAGCACACGCCAAGCTTGCTGAGCACGCGTGCCAAACCGTGGCGCGGCGCCGATGGCGTGGAGGTTCGCGATGAGGGGCGGGATGGACGCATGGAAAGACTCGAACAACGGAGAACGGCACCGCGCATGGTAGGCGATCCGGCCGGTGCTTACTCGCAAAAGAAAAGCCCGGCTTGCGCCGGGCTTTTCAGTACTACCTAGACAGATCCGATTACTGCTGGACCTGCAGTTCCGTGCGACGGTTCTGGGCGCGGCCAGCGTCCGTGTCGTTGGAACCGATCGGGTCGTTCTTGCCGTGACCGAACGGACCAACCAGACGGTCGGCGGTGACGCCGTGCGCGGTCAGGTACTTGTAGACGATCGCAGCGCGACGCTCGGACAGATCCTGGTTGTAGGCGTCCTTACCGACCGAGTCGGTGTAGCCGGCAACCGTGACCTTGACCTGCGGGTAACGCTGCAGGGTGTCCACAGCCTGGTCGAGGATGGCGACCGAGTCAGCGGTCGGCTCAGCCAGCGCCTTCTTGATGTCCGTCTCGCCCTTCTTCGGGCGGTCGAACTTGAAGTTGACGCCGCGCAGGTCGATCACGACCTTCTGCGGGCAGCCGTCCGGACCGACGATCGTGCCTTCCGGCAGATCCGGGCACTTGTTGTCGCACAGGTTCACGCCGTTGCGGAACTGCTTGGAGCAGTCCGGAGCGACCGGAGCCACCGGAGCCGGGGCCGGGGCAGCAGCCGGGGTGCCGAAGCGCGACACGATGCTGAAGCCCAGGAACCAGTCGCCGTAACCGTTCTTCGAGGTCTGGCTCTTGTCGTCCCAGTCGTAACGGTAGCCGGCTTCCGCACGGAAGTCGGTGCTGTCGGTGATGGTCTTGGAGATACCAGCGCCGAGCTCGGCGGCCGGCGACCAGGCCTTGTCGGCCGGGTTGGAGTGGTAGCTGCCCATCACGCCGACGAGGGCGTACGGACGCCATGCGTTCCAGTCACCGTAGTAGAAGCGAGCGGCAACGCCGACGTTGTTGTTCGACCAGCGACCACCGCCAACGGCGTTGTCGACCGTGCGCTTGGTGCGATCGAAGAACAGATCGAGCGAGGTGTACGAGTTAATGAAGCGACCGAAGCCCAGGCCGTAGTAGACCTGACGGCTGTTGGTGTTGCGGTCGGTGTCGTTGTAGTAGCCGCCAACGGTCGGCGCGATGTACCAACGGCCGTCGTAGCTCTGCGTGGCACTGTCCTGCGCGTGAGCGGCACCCACGCCGCCCAGGGCCAGGGCGATCACGAAATACAAGCCCTTACGATTCATCTGGTGTCTCCTCGTTTTATTGGTATTCGCGTCCGTTCCACCCCAGACGGAAAACGCGCGTCAAAACTGACTTCCACTACGGGACTTTCTCCTGTCCCGTGCTTTGCGTCCCGATCAAAGATAAGTGTCACAAGATCACAAGCGGCGCGAAGTGTAGCAAAACCGTTAAGTGCATCGCACGCGTAAATAGACGCAGTTGGTGAACACCGGTTCAGACAATCATTGAGCTCGCATCGACAGCGTCATCAACTGCGACAATCTGTCACCACCAAACAATGCGTTACTCCAAGACGTGGTGTTGCAAAAAAAGAAAAGCCCGGTTTTCACCGGGCTTTTCTGACTTTCCGAGAGTTGTCGGATTACTGCTGAACCTGCAACTCCGTACGACGGTTGCGGGCGCGACCTGCATCCGTGTCGTTGCTGTCGATCGGATCGTTCTTGCCATGACCGATCGGACCATCCAGGCGCGTGGCGGCAATGCCGTGTGCGGTCAGATAGTCGTAGACGATCTTCGCGCGACGCTCCGACAGGCTCTGGTTGTACGCGTCCTTGCCGACCGAGTCGGTGTAACCGGCGACAGTCGCGCGCACGTTCGGATAACGCTGCAGGGTATCGATGGCCTGGTCGAGCACGGCCAGCGAATCCTTCGTCGGTTCGGCCAGCGCCTTCGAGATGTCCTTCTCGCCCTTCTTCGGACGGTCGAACTTGAAGTTGACGCCACGCAGGTCGATCACGACCTTCTGCGGGCAGCCATCCGGACCGACGATCGTGCCTTCCGGCAGATCCGGGCACTTGTTGTCGCACAGGTTCACGCCATTGCGGAACTGCTTGGAGCAGTCCGGCGGCGGCGGTGCAACTGGCGCGGCCGGCGCGGCCGGCGGCGCACCGATGCGCGACACGATGCTGAAGCCCAGGAACCAGTCGCCGTAACCGCTCTTGTTGGGCTGGCTCTTGTCGTCCCAGTCGTAACGGTAGCCACCTTCGACGCGGACGTCGGAGCTGTCGGTGATGGTCTTGGACACACCCACGCCCACTTCGGCGGCCGGATCGAAGCCGTGATCGAAGTTGTTGAGGTGCTGGCTGCCCATCACGCCGCCCAACAGGTACGGGCGCCATGCAGTCCAGTCGAGGAAGTAGTAGCGCGCGGCTACACCGTACACGTTGTTGGACCAGCGACCGCCACCGGCCGCATTGTCAACGGTGCGCTTGGTGCGGTCACCGAAGAAGTCCAGCGAAAAGTTGGGCGAGAAGAAACGACCGAAGCCGATGCCGTAATAGAACTGGCGGCTGTTGGTGTTGCGGTCGGTATCGTTGTAGTAGCCACCGACGGTCGGTGCGATGTACCAGCGATCGTCGTAGGTCGGCGTTGTGGTCGGAGCGGAGCTGCCAGCGGCGGTATTGTCCTGCGCGTGAACGGCGCCTACGCCGCCCAGGGCGAGGGCAATCAGGATGTACAAGCCCTTACGTTTCATCAGGTGTCTCCTCGTTTATTGGTGTACGCGTCCGTTCACCCCAGACGGGAAAAGCATCAGGCCTCGATTCTCAATCCTCTGAATCTCGAACCTGACTTCGAACCTAAGTGATGCAGGTTTTACCCGAAACGGGCGCGGAGTAGTTTAGCAAAAGTTAAACAATTGCAAATCGACCCCAAACGCCCGTTCATTTTCTGCTCACGCCGTCTTTACAGCGTGAAGAAGGCAAGGAATTCCGAGATCGGCATGGCGTCCAGGCGGGCCGGGGCCGCCGTGACGTTCAGGATCGCCTTGACCTGATGGGCCGGCAAATGTCCCCTCAGCGCGCCCTCGAACTTGCTAAGCAGGACTGGGATACCCTCGGCCCGGCGCCTGCGGTGGCCGATCGGGTAGTCGATGGACACCTTATCAGTGTGGCTGCCGTCCTTGAAGAACACCTGGACCGAGTTGCCGATGTAGCGCTTGCCGGGGTCGAAGTAGTCCCGGGTGAACCGTGGGTTCTCGCTGACCGCCGTTTTTTCCCGCAGGGCGTCGATGCGCGGGTCGGCGGCGATGTTGTCGTTGTAATCATCGGCGGTGAGACGGCCGAAGATCAGGGGCACGGCCACCATGTACTGGATGCAGTGGTCCCGGTCGGCGTAGTTGGCCAGTGGGCCCGTCTTGTCGATGATGCGCATGCCCGCTTCCTGGGTCTCGATCACCACCTTCTCGATCTGGTCGAGCTCGCCGGCCACGGCCCCGTGCAACTTCATGGCGCACTCCACCGCCGTCTGGGCATGGAATTCGGCCGGGTAACTGATCTTGAACAGCACGTTCTCCATCACGTAGCTGCCAAACGGGCGCTCGAACTGGAATGTCTCGCCCTTGAAGGCGACATCGTAATAACCCCAGGTCGTGGCGCTCAGGGCCGATGGGTAGCCGACAACGCCCCGGTAGACCGCATTGATGGCGTGGATCACGGCGCGGCGGCAGGCGTCGCCGGCGGCCCAGCTCTTGCGTGGCCCGGTGTTCGGGGCGTGGCGGTAGGCGCGCAGGGCGCCGTTGTCGATCCAGCTATGGGAGACGGCGGTGATGATCTGCTCCCTGGTGCCGCCCAGCATGGCCGTGGCCACGGCCGTGGAGGCCAGCCGGACCAGGATCACGTGATCCTGCCCCACCCGGTTGAAGCTGTTCTTCAGGGCGTAGCAACCCTGGATCTCATAAGCCTTGATGGCCCAGGTCAGCACGTCGCGTACCGTCATGGGCTTGCCGCCCTCGCGCTCTGACTTGCGGCCCAGGTAGTCGGCCACGGCCAGGATGGCGCCCAGGTTGTCCGACGGGTGCCCCCACTCGGCGGCCAGCCAGGTGTCGTTGAAGTCCAGCCAGCGGATCTGCGTGCCGATGGCGAACGCGGCCTGCACGGGGTCCAGCTCGTGGCTGGTGCCCGGTACCCGGGCGCCGCCTGGCAGGCTGGCGCCCGGCACGACCGGCCCGAGGTGCTTGACGCATTCGGGGAATTTCATGGCCATCATCGCCGTGGCCAGGGAGTCCAGCAGCACGTAGCGCGCGGTGTCGTAGGCCTCGCTGGAGTTGATCGCGTAGTCGAGGACGTAATCGGCCACGTCCACCATGGGCTGATCGGGGTCCGGACGCCTGGCAGAGCGGATGTCATGCGCACTCATAAGGCTCGTCTCCGGGCGGCACGGGGGAGCCGCCGTGGTGTCGGGATGGTTCAACCCCGTCGTTTGACGCAAAACCTTGTGGACGCCAGCCAACCCTGCCGATGGCCGTCAGCGCCCTTCCCCGGGCTCACGCCGCAGGGATACGCACCCAGCCTTCCATCAGCACGCGTGCGCTTCGGCTCATGATGGCCTTGGTGACGGTCCACGTGCCGTCAACCAGCGTCGCCTCGGCGCCCACCCGCAGCGTCCCCGACGGATGGCCAAAGCGCACTGCCTGGCGCTCGCCGCCACCGGCCGCAAGATTCACCAGGGTGCCCGGGATCGCCGCCGCGGTACCGATGGCCACGGCTGCCGTACCCATCATGGCGTGATGCAGCTTGCCCATGGACATGGCGCGCACGAGCAGGTCGACGTCAGCCGCCTTCACGGGCTTGCCGCTGGATGCGACGTAATCGGCCGGCCTGGCGACGAAGGCCACCTTGGGCGTGTGCTGGCGCGTGGCGATCTCGTCGAGCGAGTTGATCAGGCCCATGCGCAGTGCGCCGTGCGCGCGGATGGTCTCGAACATGGCCAGTGCCTTGGCGTCACTGTTGATGGCGTCCTGCAGCTCCGTGCCGGTGTAGCCGATCGCCGCGGCCTCGACGAAGATCGTCGGAATGCCGGCGTTGATCATGGTCGCCGTCAGCGTGCCGACGCCCGGCACGTCCAGATCGTCGACCAGGTTGCCGGTGGGGAACATGGCGCCGCCCGCGCCGTCTTCCTCAGCGGCTGGGTCCAGGAACTCCAGTTGCACTTCGGCCGCGGGGAACGTCACGCCATCCAGCTCGAAATCGCCGGTTTCCTGCACCGCGCCGTCAGTCATCGGCACGTGGGCAATGATGGTCTTGCCGATATTGGCCTGCCAGATGCGCACGGTGGCCATGCCGTCGTGCGGCACGCGCGCAGAATCAACCAGACCGCCGGTGATGGCGAACGGACCGACCGCCGCCGACAGGTTGCCGCAGTTGCCGCTCCAGTCCACGAAGGCCTTGTCGATGGCCACCTGGCCGAACAGGTAATCCACGTCGTGATCTGGCCGGCTGCTCTTGGACACGATCACCGTCTTGCTGGTGCTGGAGGTGGCGCCACCCATGCCATCGATCTGCTTGGCGTAGGGATCGGGGCTGCCGATCACGCGCAGGAGCAACGCATCGCGCGCCGCACCCGGCACCTGCGCTGTCTCGGGCAGATCCTGCAGGCGGAAGAACACACCCTTGCTGGTGCCGCCGCGCAGGTAGGTGGCGGGGATGCGGATCTGGGGGGCGTGTGCCATGGTGGTGTTGGTCCTGTAGAAAACGTCAAGAAGTCAGGCTTTTGCCCGTCATTCCCGCGAAGGCGGGAATCCAGTGACTTTGCTTTCGAGCGCTTTGAAAGTCGCTGGATTCCCGCCTTCGCGGGAATGACGAGAAAGACTGAGGTCAACAGAGATCAAGCTGCCTGCGAAGCCTCGATGAAGTCCTGCGCAAAACGCTGCAGCACACCACCCGCCTCGTAGATCGACACTTCCTCCGCCGTATCCAGGCGGCACGTCACCGGTACCTCGACGCGCTCGCCATTCTTGCGGTGGATGACCAGCGTGAGATCCGCGCGCGGCGTGCGCGCACCGATCACGTCGAAGGTCTCGGTGCCGTCGATGCCTAGCGTCTTGCGGTTGGTGCCGGGCTTGAACTCCAGCGGCAGCACGCCCATGCCGATCAGGTTGGTGCGGTGGATGCGCTCGAAGCCTTCGGCCGCGATCGCTTCCACGCCGGCAAGACGCACACCCTTGGCTGCCCAGTCACGCGACGAGCCCTGGCCGTAGTCGGCGCCGGCGATCACGATCAAGGGCTGCTTGCGATCCATGTAGGTCTCGATCGCTTCCCACATGCGCATGACCTTGCCTTCCGGCTCTACGCGGGCCAGCGAGCCCTTCTTCACCTCACCATCGACCACCGCCATTTCGTTGATCAGCGTGGGGTTGGCGAAGGTGGCGCGCTGCGCGGTCAGGTGATCGCCGCGGTGGGTCGCATACGAATTGAAGTCCTCTTCCGGCAAGCCCATCTTGGCGAGGTACTCGCCAGCGGCGCTGTCGAGCAGGATCGCGTTCGACGGCGACAGGTGATCCGTGGTGATGTTGTCGCCGAGCACCGCCAGCGGGCGCATGCCCTTGAGCGTGCGCTCACCGGCAAGCGCGCCTTCCCAGTACGGCGGTCGGCGGATATAGGTGCTCTGCGGACGCCAGTCGTACAGCGGCGCAGCACTTGTGCCGGTGTGACCCGTGCGCGCGAACATCGGCTCGTAGACCTTGCGGAACTGCTCAGGCTTCACGCTGGAGGAAACAATGGCGTCGATCTCTTCGTCGCTCGGCCAGATGTCCTTGAGCGTCACCGGCTGGCCGTTGGCATCGATGCCGAGCACATCCTTCTCGATATCGAAGCGAATGGTGCCTGCAATGGCATAGGCGACAACCAGAGGCGGCGAGGCCAGGAAGGCCTGCTTGGCATACGGATGGATGCGGCCGTCGAAGTTGCGGTTGCCCGACAGCACGGCGGTGGCGTACAGGTCGCGATCGATGATCTCCTGCTGGATCGCCGGATCAAGCGCGCCGGACATACCGTTGCAGGTGGTGCAGGCAAACGCGACGATGCCAAAGCCGAGCTTCTCCAGATCCGGCAGCAGGTTCGCTTCCTTCAGGTACAACTCCACCGCCTTGGACCCGGGCGCGAGCGAGCTCTTCACCCACGGTTTGCGCGTGAGGCCGCGCGCATTGGCATTGCGTGCAAGCAAGGCGGCGGCGATGACGTTGCGCGGGTTGCTGGTGTTGGTGCAGCTGGTGATGGCAGCGATGATCACCGCGCCATCGGGCATCTGGCCCGGTTGCTCCGTCCACTCACCGGCAATGCCGCGTGCAGCCAGATCAGACGTCGGCAGGCGCTTGTGCGGGTTGGAAGGTCCGGCCATGTTCCGCACCACGGAGGACAGGTCGAACGTCAGCGTGCGTTCGTACTGGGCTGCGGCAAGCGTGTCGGCCCACAGGCCCGCAGCCTTGGCATAGGTTTCCACCAGCTTGACCTGCTCGTCGCTGCGGCCGGTGAGGCGCAGGTAATCGATGGTCTGGCCGTCGATGAAGAACATCGCGGCAGTGGCGCCATATTCGGGCGCCATGTTGGAGATGGTCGCGCGATCGCCCAGCGTGAGGCTGGCCGCGCCTTCACCGCGGAATTCCAGATACGCGCCGACCACCTTCTCCTTGCGCAGGAATTCGGTGAGTGCGAGCACGATGTCGGTGGCGGTGATGCCGGGCTGGCGCTTGCCGGTGAGCTCCACGCCCACGATGTCGGGCAGGCGCATCCACGACGCGCGGCCGAGCATCACGTTCTCTGCTTCCAGGCCGCCCACGCCAATGGCGATGACGCCGAGCGCATCGACGTGCGGCGTATGGCTGTCGGTGCCCACGCAGGTGTCCGGATAGGCGACACCGTCCTGGACCTGGATCACCGGCGACATCTTCTCCAGGTTGATCTGGTGCATGATGCCGTTGCCCGGCGGGATCACGTCGACGTTCTCGAACGCCTTCTTGGTCCAGTTGATGAAGTGGAAACGGTCTTCGTTGCGGCGATCCTCGATGGCGCGGTTCTTCGCGAACGCATTCGGATCGAAACCGCCGCACTCCACGGCCAGCGAGTGATCGACGATCAGCTGCACCGGCACCACCGGGTTCACTTTCGCCGGGTCGCCGCCGCGCTCGGCGATGGCGTCGCGCAGGCCGGCAAGGTCCACCAGCGCTGTCTGGCCGAGGATGTCATGGCACACCACGCGCGCCGGGAACCACGGGAAGTCGCGCTCGCGCTTGCGCTCGATGATCTGCTTCAGCGACTCGGAGAGGATCGCCGGATCGCAACGGCGCACCAGGTTCTCGGCGAGCACGCGCGAGGTATAGGGCAGCGCGTCATAGGCGCCCGGCTGGATCGCCTCCACGGCGGCGCGCACATCGAAATAATCCAGCGACGTGCCGGGGAGGGATTGGCGGTAAGCGGTATTCATAGATATCAAGAACCCTGGGGACGAACGCCGGGCTGACGTGGTCTGCCTATTTTAGCGGGAGAAAACCTTTTCCTTAAGGGGTTTGGCTTGACTGGTATG
Source organism: Dyella japonica A8 (assembly GCF_000725385.1). Classification (NCBI taxonomy): domain Bacteria; kingdom Pseudomonadati; phylum Pseudomonadota; class Gammaproteobacteria; order Lysobacterales; family Rhodanobacteraceae; genus Dyella; species Dyella japonica. The sequence goes on from NZ_CP008884.1 coordinate 3,770,733, forward strand.
CACGGCGGCATCGACAATAGTGGGATACTGATCCCAAAAGGGAGTAGTTCCGGGCACAGGCTTCATCCGTGCTCTTGCGGTGGTCGTCATCACGGGTGCAACCGCACCCCGGTCACTGCAGCGGCTCTGCCGCGAACGAGACTTTTGCAGTAACAACGGGCCGCGCGTGTCCGTCGTTGCTGCATTTGTCTTACGCGCAGAGACACGCTCATGGAACTTGCCGTTACCGAATTCCTCTCCGGCCTGATGGCCATCGTGCTGCTCGATCTCGTGCTCGCGGGCGACAACGCCATCGTGATTGCACTGGCGGCACGCAACCTGCCCCGCCAGATCCAGAAGAAGGCCGTGCTCTGGGGCACCGTGGGCGCCGTCGCGGTGCGCCTGGTGCTCACCGGCATGGTCGTGTTCCTGCTCGAGCTGCCGGGCCTGATGCTGGTGGGCGGCCTGCTGCTGGTGCCGATCGCCTGGAAGCTGCTGCAACCCGATGACAAGCCCACGCACGCCATCGGCGCGGCCGGCAGCTTCTGGACGGCGATGCGCACGATCATCGTCGCCGACGCACTGATGGGCCTGGACAACGTGCTGGCCATCGCGGGCGCCGCCAAGGGCCATATGGCGCTGGTGATCATCGGCCTGGCGATCAGCGTCCCGCTGGTGGTGTGGGGCTCGTCGCTGATCCTGCGCCTGATCGAACGCTTCCCGGTGATCGTCACCATCGGCGCGGGCGCCATCGCCTGGACCGCCGCGCGCATGATCGCGCACGACCGCTGGCTGGCCCCCTGGTTCGAAACGCATGCGTGGACGGCCTATGTACTCGATGTCCTGCTGGTCGTCGGCGTGTGCCTGGGGGGATGGCTGATGCAGCGTCGCCGCCTTCGCGCCCAGGCATCCGCTTGAGGGCGACGCGGCCGGCGCGCGACACTTTAGGGATAACGCCAACCGGGGAAACTCCGCATGAAGCTGTACTACCTGCCGGGCGCCTGCTCGCTCGCCGACCATATCGTCCTTGAATGGATTGGCCAGCCCTACGAAGCCCATCGCGTCGCACGCGAGGAGCTGGGCTCGCCAGACTACCTGCACATCAACCCGTCGGGCGTGGTCCCTGCCCTGCAGGAGCCTGATGGCTGGGTGCTGACGGAGAACGTGGCGATCCTCAACTACCTCGCCGACAAATTTCCGCTGGCGGGCCTTGGCGGCGACGGCGCACGAGGCCGTGCCGAAGTGAACCGCTGGCTGGCCTTCCTCAATTCGGACCTGCACCCGCTGTTCAGGCTCGTGTTTCGCCCCGAGCGCTACATCGACGGCGAAGGCGCCCAGGAACAGCTTCGCGCCAAGGCCATTGCCCGCCTGCGGGGCTACTACGAGCGCCTCGACGCGCAACTGGAAGGCCGCGACTGGCTGACCGGCACGCGCTCGTTTGCCGACCCGTACCTGTTCGTCGTGCTGCGCTGGGCCATGGGCAAGGGCGTGGACCTGTCCGGCCTGGACCGTCTGGCCCGCTTCCACCAGCGGATGAGCGACGACGCCGGCGTGAAGGCGGCGATGCAACAGGAAGGGCTCTGAGCACGCCGGGCACGCGCACGTGCCCGACGCCCTAGAACATCATCGGCATGCGCACAGTCACCGTGACATCAGGCGTGTCGCGCGTGACGCCCACACCCAGCGTGAAGTTGAGCGTCCGCTTGTCGCTGAAGCGCCATGAGCCACCGATCAGCAGCGTGCCGAGCACGGTTTTCACCGAACCCGGCACGGTCTGACCGTTCTGCTTGGTCAGGCCGACGAAGCTCTGGTCGTAGCCGATGCTCATCGACGCTTTCTCGTTGAGCGACAGGCCCATGCCGATGCTGACGTCGGCAATATTGCCCACCTTCACCTTGCCCAGATATTCCGTGCCGCCCAACAGGATGTTGCGGCTCACGTTGTTGCGCGGCACGTTGTACAGGTAACTCAGGTTGCCGAAGAACACCACCGGATCGGTGGGATACAGCCACGTCACGCCGGGCTGGATGGACCAGAAGCCCGTTCCCGTCGGCTGCTGCAGCGGCAGTCCGGTGCCGGTGGCGGAAAGATCCACTTCGTTGATCACGTTTTCCACGCAGCGATGGACGCAATCAGTGGTGACCTCGAACGGATCCTTGCCGGTGCGCGATTTGACGCGCAACCAGCCGACATAGAAAGCCTTGTCCGGACCGCCAACGTTGAGCTGGTAACGAAGGGTCGCTTCGATATCGCCCAAGCCATGGCCACTGGAGCCGAAGGCGTTGTCGGTGGCGGTGCCGGTGAAGATCTCGCGGCTGATGGTGTCCTGATGCGCATACACGTAGGGCACGCGTACCTCCACCTCCATGCGGTTGGTAATGCCGTAGCGCGTCGTCAGCCAGCCGATCTGCGTGGTGTTCTTCACCTGACGGGCATCGATCAGGCCGATCAGAATGGCCGGGATCACCGTGTAGCCGACCAGTGCGACACGATCGAGCGAGGAATAGCCGAACTGGTAGGCCGGCTCGATGATCACCTTGCCCCTGGGGGTAAGCACACCGGGTTGCTGGAAGATGGGCGCCACCTCGGGCGGGCGCGTGTCCTGCCTGGGCGCCTGCCCCACCGGCTGCTGCGCCTGATCGGTCGAAGGGGCACTCGCCGCGACGGCATCCGCCGCTGGCATCGGCAAGGCCGATGCCATGGCGCCGCCTGCGGCGATGTTGCCGGCGCGCTGCTTGTCGAGCACGTCCATGCCCACGGCATGACGCAGGGCCTGGTAGTCGGCCTCCTGCTGCGCCAGCGCGCGCTTCATGGCATCGAGTTCTTCGATCTGCGCACTGATCTGGCTGCGCATGGCATCGATGCGCTCACCCTGCTCCGCCACCTGCTTGCGCAGGTCGCTGGCTGGAACGTCGTTCGCCGTTGCGTTCGCTGGCGACGGCGCTGCCGCAGGCAAAGGCACCGGCGGCGTTGAGGATTGTTGCGCCGATACGGGCGCGCCAAGCATCGCCAGTCCAGCACACCCTGACGTCAAGAGATACCGCCACGTTGTCTGTCGCATCGTGCTCCCCCTCCAAAGTACTCCTGGCTTGGTGTCACACAGACGAAGGCGCCGCGGGGTCGCCCGCGGCGCCTTCGCCATCCCGGATATTTCGTGGCGGTGCGCGTTCCATCTCAGTGCACCAATGACTGAAGTTGTGCCTGCTGCAGCGCGTCCTGGAAATTCGCCGAGCGGAAGACGTTGAGCGAATTGACCGACGTGTTCAGCGTGGTAATGGTCTGGATCTTCTGATTGTCCAGCGTGTTCTGGATCAGCGTGCCGGCGCTGACCTGCCCGAGCGACGATGGGTCGAACGTATTGTTGGGCCCGATCTGCGTGAGCGACATGGAGTTGAGCGCCGTCTGCATGGCCGAGGCCTGTGCGGCCGTCATGCGCCCGATGTCCGGCACGTTGAAACTGGTCTGGGTGACGAGATTGCCGTTGACATAGACAGCGCGGTTGATGCCGAACGACGCCAGCAACCCATTGCCCACCTCGAATCCACCGCGTATGCCGTCCAGCACGTCCTGACTGACAGGAACCCAGCCGCCGGCCTGGGGTGCGCCGTCCTCCGCCCTTGCGCCCATGGCATAGGTGGCGCCAAGGCAGAACATCGAACCGATGCAAATGATGCGGAGCGCGGCTCTCATCGCCATATCCTCAAAGATCGTCCGGCCCTTTCTTGGGCATCACCATGTTGAAGAGACTGTTGCGATCGACGGCTGTGTCGATCGGCGCCGACGGTGCGACCTTCCAGTCATTGGGGCTGTTGAACACCGCCAGGTTGCGGCGGTTGTGGATGACGAACACGAGCCCGCTCGTCCACATGGCCATGAACCGGCTTTGCGCGATCACCCTCGTACCCCGCGCCGGATCGCCCACCAGCACGCGATCGTTGCGAATGCCCTTGATGACCACGAAGTGGTGATAGCCCTTCTCGTCGATCAGCACGATCGCCGGGAGCTTTTCCTGCGCGAGCTTGTCGAGCGGCACGCGGAACCCATCGGCATCAAAACCGTTGGCATCCAGGAAACGCTTGATGTCGAGCAGCGAGAAGCCTTCTTTGTTGATCTTGGCCCGGTCGCCGTGGGTATACATCTGCTCGAAAGCCACCTGTTCGTCCACCGGGTAGCCGTACTGGTAGGTAAGCAGCGTGGCGACCGCCGCGGAGCCGCAGCTGAAGTCGTACTTCTGATGGATCGTGGTCTTGTAACGAGCCTCCTTGAGGCTCGTCAGATGAATGCTGTAGTTGCCGCTGCCGCTGATGACACCCACCGTGGAGGCAGGGCTCCCGGATGGCAGCGCCACCAACATCATCAGTAGCGCTGCGGGAATTTTCACGGTTTGAACTCGACACTGATGACGGTCGCGTTCTGGATGAGCACGTTGCTGCCGGAGTTCTGGATCACTACCGGAATACCCACCTCGCCGTTGAAGGCCCCGCCATTGATGACGTTAGCGCCGGAAATGACATGGTCGGCGCTGTCGTTGGTCACCGTGCCATTGAGGCTGGTGTTCTGGGCAATTAGCGTTCCGCCACTCATGCCCGCGAGTGTGGCGTTGTCGACGCCCGAACCCAGGCCGGGCGCACTGACGGCCTCGCCCTTCGTCACGTCGACGGCCGCGGCGTAGACCGCGATGGGCGATTGCGCACCATTGAGCAGATAGGTCGCCGGTGTCTGCGCGTTTTGAGCGCTCAGCACCGTAGGCACCACCATCACACATAGCGCGATTGCGCCGGTCATCCCATTGAGAATCCGCACGGCACTATCTCCCTCGGCCTGCGTATCGGACGCGGACGCGCTTTTTGCGCGCCCCGTCCTCAAGGCCTTTGCAGGTGCAGCCGGACATGGCGGAGCGTTGGCTCCACCATGCCGGATACCGTCTCACTCAATGCGCAAAGTTCAGGTTGGCCTGGACATTGACGCTCTGCTGGATCAACGATGCCGCGCCACTGTTCTGCGCGAGGATCGAGACACCAGCCGCCGCTGCTGCCGAACCGTTCATCTGGTTCGACATGTCGAAGGCACCCGTGGTTGAGTACGCCGTACCGCCGTTGCCGCCGTTGCCGCCGGCACCGCCAGCACCTGCGCCACCCGTGCCGCCGCTGCCCGCACCGCCTGCACCACCCATGCCCGCCGTTGCATCCGACGAACCGCTGGTGCCGCCGGTTGAGGTCGATGCACCGCTATAGCTGCTCGGTGACGAGGCACCCGAAGTGCCTGCACCACCTGCGCCGCCTGCACCTCCGGCACCGCCAGTGCCGCCGGTCGAGCTGCCACCGCCGGCCGTGCCACTGCCACCGCCGGCATGCGAGTGACTGTGGTTGCTGGCATTGGCGTCGCCGCCATCATTGCCGCCGCCGCCACTGCCGCCACCGGCCAGCGAAGCACCGAAAGCGCCCGAATCACCCGATGAACTGCCGGAACCACCGGCGTGACCGCTACGCGAATGGGCGTCGCCACCGGAGCCGCCGTCACCGCCGTTGCCGCCGATAGCCTTGCCGCCGCGGCCATCGCCGCCACTGCCGCCGCGTCCGCCATTGGCGTCGCCGTTGTTCGTGCTCCAGTTGCCGATGCCAGAAACACTAAGGTTGGAAACAGTGCCGGTGAGGACGCTGTTGGCTACCGCCGAACTTGAGTTGAAGGAATCAGCATTGCCACCGCTACTCGCTGCGGAGCCGTACTGACCAGTCGCATACGTGCTGTAACTGTTGTTGGAATCACTGCTTCCGTGGTTATGGTCATTATCCGCAAGTGCGGGGAGAGCCAATCCCATGCCCAGCACGATTGCGGTCGCAATTAGAGTCTTACGCATAGTCATTACTCCTGGAACGATGCGGTGACCCCCTGTGAGGCTGGTGTTGCGAGTCCAGCACGGCTTATTCGCAACTTGCATGCCATCGGGGACCGCGTCTCGCCCGCTCACGCGACCGGCGTCATATCGGCGTTTTCAAGGATTCATGACACGCGGATGGGGCCCTGTAAGGGCGAAGTAATGTAAGAAGTGATGCATCGCCGTTACACCACGGCTGGTGGCGTCCGCGCATGCCGGCCTGGAAGCTGTGCAACTAGCGACGGAAGTTCAATGCGTTGCGGGACATTGATGCACCCGGGCTTCGTTTTCGCGGCGATGTATCAAAGCTGATACACCGGTGCATACGAAACGATAGCAATCCCGTACAGACACATGAACCTCAACGAAACCTGAAAGAAAAGGGAGCCTTTCGGCTCCCTTTTTTTGACGCGGCGCGTGGCGATCAGCGCTTCTCGATCGGCACGTAGGCCTGGTCTTCCGGGCCCGTGTAGTTGGCGCTAGGGCGGATGATCTTGCCGTCCTCGCGCTGTTCGATCACATGCGCGCTCCAGCCAGAGGTACGGGCGATCACGAACAGCGGGGTGAACATGGCCGTCGGCACGCCCATCATGTGGTAGGCGCTGGCCGAGAACCAGTCGAGGTTGGGGAACATCTTCTTCTGCTCCCACATCAGCTTCTCGATCTTCTCCGACACGTCGAACAGGGTCGGATTGCCGCCCTCCGTGCAGAGCTTGCGCGAGACTTCCTTGATGATCTCGTTGCGCGGATCGGACACGGTGTAGACCGGGTGACCGAAGCCGATGATGATTTCCTTGCGCTCGACGCGGGCGCGGATGTCCGCCTCCGCCTCAGCCGCGTTGCGATAGCGCGCGATGATTTCCATCGCCACTTCGTTCGCACCGCCGTGCTTGGGACCACGCAGTGCGCCAATGGCGCCGGTGATGGCCGAGTACATGTCCGAACCGGTACCGGCGATGACACGGGCCGTGAAGGTGGACGCGTTGAACTCGTGCTCGGCGTAAAGGATCAGCGACTTGTCCAGCGAGTGCGCGTGCAGTTCGCTCGGCTTCTTGCCGTGGAGCAGGTGCAGGAAGTGCCCGGCGATGGACTCATCGTCCGTCTCCGTTTCGATGCGCTTGCCGTTGTGGCTGTAGTGGAACCAGTACAGCAGCATGGAGCCGAAGCTGGCCATCAGGCGGTCGGCGATATCGCGGGCGCCGGTGACGTTGTGGTCATCCTTCTCCGGCAGCACGGTGCCCAGCACCGAACAACCCGTGCGCATCACGTCCATCGGGTGCGTGGCGGCCGGCAGCAGTTCCAGCGCGCTCTTCACCGGCGCCGGCAGGCCGCGCAGGCGCTTGAGCTTGGCGCGGTAGGCGTTCAGTTCCGCCCAGTTCGGCAGTACGCCGTGCACCAGCAGGTAAGCCACTTCCTCGAAGCAACCCTTGGCGGCCAGGTCGTGGATGTCATAACCGCGGTAATGCAGGTCGTTGCCGCTGCGCCCCACCGTGCAAAGCGCGGTGTTGCCTGCGGCCACGCCGGACAGCGCGACGGATTTCTTGGGCTTGGGAAGGGTTTGCTCGCTCATCGGATACGTCTCCTCAATGCATGCGACTCTGCCGGCCACGGCAGGCGTGCCGTGGCCGACGAATGGGGTGGCTGGTCAGGCCTTCTTCTGGCTGGCGAACAGCGCGTCGAGCTTGTCTTCGTAGGCGTTGTAGCCAAGGAAGTCGTACAGGTCGGCGCGGGTCTGCAGCGTGTCGATGATGTTCTTCTGCGTACCTTCGCGTCGCACCGTCTCGTAGAAGTTCAGCGCGGCCTTGTTCATGGCGCGGTAGGCGCCGCAGCAGTACAGCGCGATGTCCACGTTGGCTTCACGCAGCTCGTCGGTGGTGAAGAACGGCGTGGAACCGAACTCGGTGAGGTTGGCCAGGATCGGCACCTTCACAGCGGCCTTGAAGCGGCGGTAGTCGTCCAGCGACTTCATCGCCTCGGGGAAGATCATGTCCGCACCCGCCTCGACATAGGCGCAGGCGCGATCGATGGCGGCATCAATGCCTTCCGCGGCGGCGGCGTCGGTGCGCGCCATGATCACGAAACCGGCATCGGTACGCGCATCCACGGCAGCCTTCACGCGGTCGACCATCTCCTCCTTGGGCACCACTTCCTTGCCCGGGCGGTGGCCGCAACGCTTCTGGCCGACCTGGTCCTCAATGTGCACGGCGGCGACGCCGACGTTGATGAACGAACGGATCGTGCGCGCGATGTTGAACGCGCCGCCCCAACCCGTATCAATGTCCACCAGCAGCGGCATCTGCGTGGCATCGACGATGCGGCGTGCGTCGGTGAGCACGTCCTCCATGGTCGAAATGCCCAGGTCCGGGATACCCAGGGAGTTGGCCGCAACACCGCCACCGGACAGGTACAGCGCCTTGTAACCCACGCGCTTGGCCATCAGGCCAGCATAGGCGGTGATGGCGCCCATCACCTGGAGGGGACTTTCGGCGGCGACGGCGGCGCGGAACCGTGCGCCGGGGGATTCGATCTGGGCCATGAAACCTCCGCTTATAAAGGCGGGATTTTACCGCAGTACGCGTTCAAGGCCTGTTGCGCGGCAGCATGAATGGTTTCGAACGGAGCATGTGATGAAAGTAGGTGGTGCTGGCTGCAGGGGCCTACTCATGCAAGGTGCTTTTCAAAGGACGAAGGCTGGTCGTCCAGTGACCTTTCGCTCGATCGGTGCGTGATGACGACCTGGCTCGCCTGCCGCGGGCTTCCGACCTCCTGCCGGAGGCCGGTCACTTTCCCTTGCTTGCCCAAGTCCCACAGGGATTAGCTTCACGTCAGAAAGTAACCAAAGAGAAGGGCCCCCGGATGACGCGCCTTCCGGGCCTTCAGCCCGGAAGGTTCGCAGGCGGGTTCCGGGCTTTTCGACGGGGCTCCTGCCCCGACGAAAAGTGCCGACGATCCCTCCCTGGCACCCCTACGGGGCCTGATCTCCACCCGCTCGCCGCGTCATCAGGGGACCCGGGAGATCAAGAGCCAAAAGCCAAAGCGAGAACCCGAGCCGTCAGCGGAGCATCTCAAGGTGGCGGGACCCTTGTGGGAGCGCACCCTGTGCGCGACAGCGGCGTCTCGTAGTCACCGCTCCGTTAGGTTGTCGCGCACAGGGTGCGCTCCCACAGAAAAGCGGGGCGACCGTGCGTATTCCATCGGCGCCGAAGCGAAGCGAGGCCCCGCTTTAAGTCCTCATCGCCAGGGCGCGTTGCGAAGCGCTTGGAAGTACCCGCTGTGTAGAGGCGGAGGTTGCCAAGCAACAACCTGCCTCACGCGTTCGGGCTTATCCCCACGAAATGCTGCCAGCTCTGGCTCTTCAGGCCATTTTCTTTGGGTTACTTTTCTTTTGGGCCAGCAAAAGAAAAGTGACTCGGCCTTCGGCAGAAGGTCGAAACGCCCGCTGCGCAAGCGGCCAGATCCCGGGAAAGTCTGAGGCGAAGACCCAACGTGGCCGAAACTGGATGACCAGCCTTCGGCTGTTGTGAAGCGCCTCCGGCCTACGCCGGGATGATGGTGCTTAGGAAGTCATGAGGCTAGATTGCGCGCCCCCAACCTATCCCCGCGGGGAGCGGCTAATTCCGCACGAGAGCGGCAGATAGACGGCGCCCAGACCTACTCACCCTGCTCCGGCCCCCTCTCCAACGCCCTGCGCACCTCATCCAGCGCCCCCGGATCATCCAAAGTCGAAAGATCACCCGGATCAGCGTGCTGCACCAAGGCCTGCAACGACCGCCGCAGCAACTTGCCCGAGCGTGTCTTGGGCAACGCATTGACCACATAAACCCGCGCCGGCTTCGCCACCTTGCCCAACTGGTCGGATACGCGCTGCTGCATGGCCTTCGCCACATTCGCGGGATCCTCGGTCACGCCCTGCCTCAACGTGGCGAACACCACCGGCACCTGCCCTTTCAGTTCGTCCTGCATGCCGACGACGGCGGCTTCTGCACAGGCCGGATGCGTTGCCACGGATTCCTCGATCTCGCGCGTGCCCAGTCGATGCCCTGCCACATTGATCACATCGTCGGTGCGTCCGAGGATGTTGGTGTAGCCGTTCTCGTCGCGGATCGCCCAATCCAGCGAGCTGTAAAGCAGTTCGTTGAAGTGGCTGAAGTAGCTCGTGACGTAGCGCTCGTCGTCGCCCCACACCGTGGTGAGGCAGCCCGGCGGCAGTGGCGGCACGAACACCAGCACGCCCTTCTCATGCGGCGGCAGTTCTTCTCCCGTGACCTCGTCGATCACCTTCATGCGATAGCCCGGCGCAGGCAGCCCGGGCGAACCGAACTTCACCGGCTTCAGGTCCAGCCCCGGCATCAGCGTAATCGCCGGCCAGCCGGTTTCGGTTTGCCAGTAGTTGTCGATCACGGGAACCCCGAGCCCGTCGGTGATCCAGTGCGCGGTAGGTTCGTCCAAGGGTTCGCCGGCAAGGAACAGCCATTTGAGCCGGGACAGGTCGTATTTCTTCAGCCAGCCTGCGTCCTGCTTCTTCAGCACGCGGATGCCGGTGGGCGACGAAAACATCGTGCGTACCCCGTAGCGTTCGCACAGCTGCCACCAGATGCCGGGGCCGGGATGGGTCGGCAGGCCTTCGTACAGCAGCGACGTGGCGCCACCGATCAATGGGCCGTACACATTGTACGAATGACCCACGGCCCAGCCGACATCGGAAGTGGAGAACATCACCTGCCCCGGCGCGACGTCGAAGATCGTCGCGATCGACATCGCCATGGCAACGGCGTAGCCACCGACGTCGCGCTGGATGCCCTTGGGCTTGCCTGTGGTGCCCGAGGTGTAGAGCAGGTAGCTGGGTTCATTCGACTCCAGCCACACCACCGGCACTTCGGCACCTTCGTAGGAGGCGCGCAAACTGTTGTAGTCGAGGTCGCGGCCCGCAACGCGCGTCATCTGGGGATCGAGCCCGCGGTCGACCATGAGCACCTGCGATGGCGGGTGCTTCGCCTCTTCCAGTGCCGCGTCCACCAGCGGCTTGTAGGGAATGACTTTGCCACCGCGCATGCCGGCATCGGCCGCGATCAACAGCTTCGGTTGCGCGTCGTCGATGCGCAATGCCAGGTTGTGCGCCGCGAAACCGCCGAACACCACCGAATGAATGGCCCCGATGCGCGCGCAGGCAAGCATCGCGAACACGGCCTCGGCGATGTTGGGCAGGTAGATCACCACACGGTCACCCTTGCCCACGCCCAGCGAAGCAAGCACCGCCGCGAACGTATTCACCTCGCGATAAAGATCGCGGTAGGTCAGTTCACGCGTAATGCCGGTCTCGCTGGAAATCGCCACTAGCGCCAGCTGGCCGCCACGCGCATCCAGGTGCCGGTCGATGGCGTTGTAGCAGAGGTTGGTGGTACCACCGACGAACCAGCGGCGGAACGGCGGGTTGGATACGTCGAGGATGCGTTCGGGCGGCGTATGCCAGTGGATGCGTTGCGCCTGCTCGGCCCAGAAGGCTTCCGGCTGCTCTATCGAGCGTTGATAGAACTCCTCGTAGCGCATCGCGATCACCCTCGTTTCAACGGCTGATCCAGCTAGCCTAGATCAGCCACGCCAAACGGGCTTTGCGACCTTGGTCGAGTCGCCTGCGAGCGGCATCACCAGTGCGGCGATGCCGCTCGCCGTTACATCACAGGCAGGATACCGCCGCGTCGCGGTAGGCGGGGTTGTAATCCTTCTTGATGTTCTGCGTTTCGTACATCACGGCCTGTGCGCCGGTGCCGTCAGCCGTCACCTCGATCAGCTCATGCGCGCCGGCCTTGTCGCTGCCGGACACCGTGCCCGACTGATCCTTGTGCGAGGCGCTCGCCTCGCCGGTCTCCGCCCACTTCGCGCGCACGCATTCCAGATAGGTCGGAATGTCCTTGTTGGTGCGGCTGCTCATCTTGGGCGTGGTGTCGCGCAGGCCGTAGCTTCCGCAGGCGGCGAGCAGGACGCAGGAGGTGGTGATCGCAAGGAGTTGCTTCATGTCCGGATTCCAGTCGAGGATCGGCTGATTTAACCATGAAGCACCGTCTGACGGAGAGGCTTGACCCTCACGTAACGTGAGCCCCCAGAGTCCCTGCACGCAACGAGGACACCCAAATGGAACTGACGGTTGGCGAACTTGCCCGGCGCAGCGGACTCACCGTCCGCACGCTCCACCACTACGACGCCATCGGCCTGCTGGTGCCTTCGTTGCGCTCCGCTGCCGGCTACCGGCTGTACGACCGGGCCAATATCGAGCGCCTGCATCGTATCCAGGCCCTGCGCCAGCTGGGCCTGTCGCTGGCCGACATCGGAGAAGCCCTGTCCGGGCCGGAGTTGCCGCTGGCCGAACTGATCGACCGCCAGCTGGTGCAGCTCGATCGCGAAATGGCGCGCGCCGAGCGGCTACGCGGCAAGCTCATCCAGCTGCGTGCGCAGCTGGCGACCGGACAGCCCCCTGATCTGGCCGAATGGCTGGACACCCTGGAGCTGATGACCATGTACGAGAACTACTTTTCCGCCGAAGAAATCAAGCAACTGCCGCTGCTGCATGACGCCGACACCCGCGCCGAATGGGGTGCCATGGTCAGCGCCGTGCAAGCCGCGCTGGATCGTGGCGTTTCGCCGGAGGCACCCGAGGCGCAGATCCTGGCGCTGCGCTGGATGCGCACGCTGTACCGCGACACCGGAGGCAACCCGGATTTTCTGGTGCGCCTCAACAACATGCATGACAACGAGCCGGGTTCCTGGGATGCCATGGGTGTCACCCAAGCCGTGCGGGGTTTCGTCGAACAGGCCTTCGTGGAGGGCCGGCTGGCGATTTACCAGCGTTACCTGAAGCCCGATGAATTCGCTTTCATGCGCCAGCACTACGGCGCGACGTTCAACGCATGGCCGCCCCTGCTGGTGGCCTTGCGCAAGGCCATGGCCGATGGCGTGCGACCGGACCAACCGCAGGCCCGCGCACTCGGCGAACGCTGGGGCATGCTGTTCCGCAGCTACGCGGGCGACGACCCAGGCACGCACGAACGTATCCGCGAGGCGCATGCGAAAGAGCCCGACCTCACCGACAGCTCATGGGCGGATGAGGCCCTGATCGCTTACGTCAGGAGCATCCTCGCCGCGTTGCAGGCCACGCCGCGCACGCATTGAGGGCGCCACACGCGACAAGGGCGGCCCATGGCCGCCCTTGTCGTGGCAACGAACGCCGTTCGCTTACTTCTTGGCGAACAGGTGCTCGACGCCGGCGCGCTCTTCGCGCAGTTCCTTGTTGGTGGCGTCCATGCGGGCACGCGAGAAATCATTGATGTCCAGGCCCTGCACGATGGCGTACTTGCCATCCTTCACGGTCACCGGGTAGCCGTAGATCACGCCCGGCTCGATGCCGTACGAACCATCGGACGGGATGCCCATCGAGGCCCAGTCACCTTCCGCGGTGCCCTGCGCCCAGGTGCGCATGTGGTCGACGGCTGCCGAGGCCGCCGATGCGGCGGACGAAGCGCCACGCGCCTTGATGATGGCGGCGCCGCGCTGCTGCACGGTCGGGATGAAATCGCTCTCGTACCAGGCCTGGTCGACCAGCGACAGCGCCGGCTTGCCGTCCACGGTGGCGTGGTACAGGTCCGGGTACTGGGTGGAGCTGTGGTTGCCCCAGATGGTCATCTTCTTGATGTCGGTGCTGTGCTTGCCGGTCTTCTCGGCCAGCTGCGACAGCGCGCGGTTGTGGTCCAGACGCACCATCGCGGTGAAGCACTTCGGGTCCAGGTCCGGGGCGTTCTGCTGGGCGATCAGGGCATTGGTGTTGGCCGGGTTGCCGACCACCAGCACGCGCACGTCACGCTTGGCGTGATCGTTCAGGGCCTTGCCCTGCGGGCCGAAGATGGCGCCGTTGGCTTCCAGCAGGTCCTTGCGCTCCATGCCCGGGCCGCGCGGACGCGCACCGACGAGCAGCGCGTAATCCACGTCCTTGAAGGCGACGTTGAGGTCGTCGGTGGCGACCACACCAGCCAGCGTCGGGAACGCGCAGTCGTTGAGTTCCATCACCACGCCCTGCAGCGCGGGCAGCGCCGGGGTGATTTCCAGCAGGTGCAGGATCACCGGCTGGTCCGGACCCAGCATGTCGCCTGCGGCGATGCGGAACAGCAGGGCGTAACCGATCTGGCCGGCAGCGCCGGTAACGGCAACACGAACGGGTGCTTTCATCGGAGAAACTCCTTCAACTTGGCTAGTCGTACAAAACAAACCCCATGCCTGACGTCAAAACCAAAGCGTCCAGCTTTTGCTCGTCATTCCCGCGAAAGCGGGATTCCAGCGACTTTAAAACGCTGAAAGCAAAGGCACTGGATTCCCGCTTTCGCGGGAATGACAAACGTTTGGAAGTTGTCGCGCGGCATGGGAGAGAACCATCAGGTCAGTTCAGCAAAGAACGCCTGGATACGTTCCAGCCCGGGCTGCAATTGTGCGGTCGGGCAGGTATAGGAAATGCGCATGGCGCGCGGCTCGCCGAAGGCCGAGCCCGGCACGCAGGCCACGCCCTTGGCTTCCAGCAGCGCGGCACAGAAATCCACGTCGTTCTCGATGCGCGTGCCGTTGTGGCTCTTGCCGAAGGCCACGGAGATATCGGGGAACGCATAGAACGCGCCCTGCGGGGTCGGGCAGACCACGCCGGGAATCGCACGCAGCGCGTTGACGACCACGTCACGCTTGCCGGCAAATTCCTTGCACTTGGCCTGCGGCACGTCCTGCGGACCGGAGAACGCGGCCACGGCGGCGGCCGTCACCACTTCCGGCACGCTGGTGATGTGGTTGGAGTTGAGCGTGGTGATGGCCTTGGCCACGTTCTCGGGGCCCGCGATGAGGCCCACGCGCCAACCCGGCATGCCATAGGTCTTGGACACCGAGTCGACGAAGATCAGGCGATCCTTCAGCTCCGGCTTCACGTGCACGAAGTTGTGATAGCCCAGCCCGTCGAACACCATCGAGTTGTAGATGTCGTCGGTGATGATCCAGGTGTCCGGATACTTCGCCAGCACGTCGGCCAACGCGGCGATTTCATCGCGCGTATAGACCATGCCCGTGGGGTTGGATGGGTTGTTGAACAGAAACACCTTGGGCTTGCGCGCCAGCGCCGCATCCAACTGCGCCGGTGTGAGCTTGTAGTTCTGCTCGGGGCCGCAATGCAGGATGTTGGCCTTGGCGCCGAGGATGTCCGCGATATCGCGGTAGGTGGTCCAGAACGGCGCGGCAAAGGCGATTTCGTCGCCCTCGTTCAGCAGCGCTTCGCCCAGGTTGTACAGCACCTGCTTGGCGCCGATGCCAATGGAAAGGTTGGTGCGGCCATAACCCTTGAAGCCCAGCTTTTCGATATGCACCAGGAAGGCATCGAGCAGCGCGTCAGCACCGCGGTTGCTGCCGTACTGGCCGGAATCGTGCTGGAGCGCTTCGCGTGCGGCGGCATACACATGCTCGCCAGGAAAGAAATTGGGGACGCCGATGGAGAAGCTGATGATGTCGCGACCGGCAGCCTTGAGCTGCTTGGCCTTTTCGGCAATGACCATGATCGCGCTGGGCTTGGCG
The DNA here is from genome assembly GCF_000725385.1 of Dyella japonica A8. Lineage (NCBI taxonomy): Bacteria > Pseudomonadati > Pseudomonadota > Gammaproteobacteria > Lysobacterales > Rhodanobacteraceae > Dyella > Dyella japonica. The sequence goes on from NZ_CP008884.1 coordinate 3,786,175, forward strand.
CGACCGACACGCTGGGCGAGCTGGGGCATGACTTCCTCTTGGGTGGGGAAAGACAGCAAACCCGGCGATTTTAGCATGTGGCGGCGCGTCATCCGCCGCCGCGGGGACTATCGGATGGTCGAACACAGCATCCTGGGCGTGCGCTGACACCCGGCTGGGGGCATCATGGGCGTGCCAGACTACCCCGCCCCCGGAGGGGGCCGGCGGATGGCAGCGGCCCGCGGGATGCAGGCCAGCCGTTTTGAACAGGAGGCCTTTCCAACGCTCACCAAGGACATACGCGTATGCATTGGTTATGGGTAATCATTGTCGGTCTGGTCGTAGGCATCATCGCCAAGGCGGTCACCCCGGGCAAAGAAGCCATGGGGTGGATCATCACCGCCATCCTCGGCATTGCCGGTTCGTTCATTTCCACCTTCGTCGGCGAAAAGCTGGGATGGTGGCCGGAAGCCGGTTTCATGCACTTCATCGGCTCGATCATCGGCGCGGTCGTGCTGCTGGTGATCTATCACGCACTGTTCCGGCGCGACGCCGCATCCTGACGCCCACATCCCGGCGGTGCCTTGCGCACCGCCGGGCTTTTGCCGCCCTCAGGCGGCGTTGTTGCCGCCGAGCAGCTTGCCCGCCAGCGAGGCGAGCGAACCCAGGTCGAACCCGCCCTGCCCCTGCGCCGGCACCTGGCCGTCGGGAGTCAGGTGGTCCACCGCATGCGGCAGCATCTGCGAAAGCTGGCCGAGCAACTGGCCCTGGTCGACGCCCATCTTGCCAGCGGCTTCCTGCAGCACCGAGCCGAGGCCGCCGTTCTGCAGCGCCTGCCCCAGCTGTTCGCCGGAAATCTGCTGGTTGGCGCCCGTGCCGACCCACGACTGCACCGCATCGCCCAGCCCATGCTGCTGCAGCATGGACACCAGCCCCTGCACACCACCTGCCTTGTCGATGAGCTGGCCGGCAATGGCCACCAGATTGGAACCGCCGCCCTGATTGCCCTGCGCGGCGCCGAGTAGATCGTTGAGGAAAGACATGGCCGTACCTCCATGGAAAGGGAAAAAGCGCGCATCGCGCGATGCGCACCACGCGCCGTGTGGAGCCGCCCGATTCTAGGCCTCCCATAGTCACTTAGCCATGACAGAGAAGCCCGAAAAAAAAACCGCCGTCATCGCTGACGGCGGCTTCTTCACGCGATGGACACGAATGGCCTCAGCCGCGCTCGTCCAGAACGGTGTTCCATTCCTTGACGCGGTCGGCCTGGGCGGCCAGCAGCGCATCGACATCGCCTTCCACAACGACCTTCTCGATCACGTCGCCCTGGCGGATGGCGTCGACCACGGCCTGGTCTTCCGCGCCCAGCACTTCGCCGAACACGCTGTGCTTGCCGTCGAGCCACGGCGTGGCGCCATGGGTGATGAAGAACTGGCTGCCGTTGGTGCGCGGGCCGGCATTGGCCATGGAGAGCACGCCCGGCTTGTCATGGCGCAGCGAGGGGTTGAACTCATCCTCGAAGCGGTAGCCCGGGCCGCCACGACCGCTGCCTTCCGGGCAGCCGCCCTGGATCATGAAGTCGGCGATGACGCGATGGAACGAAAGGCCATCGTAGTAACCGCGACGGGCCAGGTTGACGAAGCTGGCCACCGTCACCGGGGTCTTGTCGTCGTGCAGGCGCAGATGGATGGGGCCGCGGTTGGTGTTCAGGGTGACGTTGATGGTCATCGGGAATCCTTGGTTCTCAAAAGCAGCGCGCAACCACACGCGCCCTGCGGGCCGGCAAGGATACTCCAGCCGGCGTGACAGTCCGATCCCCCTTGCGGGTATCGGCTCAGCCCGGGCCTGGTGTCCAGGCGGCCGGCAGGTCCAGTGCATCCCGCGTCAGGGCTTCCGCCCCCCGTGGCTTCGGTGAAGGTGTCGGCACCAGGGCTGGCCACGGGGCGCCCTCATATATATGTGCCCACAGCCGATCCAGCGCCGCATAACCATAGGGCAGCAACGGTACGTGCCGGTCACCGAAGCCGGGGATGGCCAGGAAGGCGTCGAAATGCTGGGCATACGGCACCTTCCAGTACAGCGGGTGGCCGCCGCCGGCCCGCAGCCAGGCCACGTACGGCTCGGACGTGAACGAGGTGGGCAGCAAACCGTCGCTGGCGCCATGCACCACCCACAGCGGAAGGCTGGGGCGCGGCATCTTCACCGTGGTTGCCGCCACGCCGTCGCGCAGGGGCTGAGTGCTGGCGTCGGTGTCCTCCCACAGCGCACGCAGGCAAAGCGCGCCCGGCAGCGTCGGATCGGCCGTGTGATCGCTACCACCGAACAAGCCCACGCCATTACCTGGCGGAATGCCGGACGCATCGGCCCACCAGCTCGCCCGGGTGGCGGCATCCACCGGCCCCGGCGCGCCATGGGCGCCTAGCCCACCGTAGTGGAAGCCGCAAGGCATATCGTCCGGGCCACGGCGCATATAGGCAGAGGCATACCCCGCCGTGACCACGCGCCACACATCCAGTGCCGTGGTGGAGGCCGCCGTGGCCATGGCGTCGTCCGTCCAGCCGCCAGCCCGCAAGTGCTCATAGGCCTGCGCCGCCTGCCCGGCCACATGCGCGGCACTTACCAGACGGTGCTCGTGCAATTGATGACACCGCTGCGCCCATGCGGGTGGCACCTCGCCCTTTGGCGTGCGCGCCATCGGCGTGCCGTCGAACCGCGCATCGGCGAGCGCGCACGGCAGCCAGATCGATGCGTCGCTGGCGTAATCGAACAACGCACGCCCTTCTCCCGGCACCCGCACGCTGGGCTCCAGCGCCACCACGCCGGCGAGCAGATGCCCGTCATCCAGCCCTGCCGCCTGCAGCACCGCCCCACCGCCGTTGGACAGGCCCGTGGCGATGATGCGCGTGTTCTGTGCAGTGAAAGGTGCCTGGTCGGGAAACGCGCGGTCGAGCATGGCCAGCCCGAACTGCGCCGCCTGCAGCACGTGCCGGCCCCAGTCGGCCTCGGGGTTGTCCCCGGAATGCAGGTGTTTGATGCCGATGCCGCCCTGGGCGGATGCCTTGGGCGGTTCGAACTCCAGCGTTGCACTGCCGCGCCGGGCGCGCGTGCCATCGAGCGCGACGCCGGTATCGTCTGCCGGGTCGAAGTAACCGCCGCCCGTGCCCTTGTCCGTATAGGCCACGGCGCAACCGCGTGGCAAACCCCACGCACCCGCCAGTGAGATGGCGCCATAGATGCCGCGCGAACCCGACGATGCCGTCACTACCAGGCAGCGGCGCGAACGATCGAAGTGGTCCGGCGCCTGCAGCAGCACGCGGTGCGGCGCATGCGCGCCGGGAATCCAGGCAAATGCCTGGTACTCGCGTCCCGGAACATCCGGCACGGCGCCATACACGCTCCCGTAACCACCCAGCGGCCCAAGGTCGGCGATACCTTTCCAGCTCGCCTGAATCGCCCGCCGCCGCAATTCAGCGGGCGTCGGTTGCTGTGGATGCGCGATCGGCGACGGCGCGCCCGCCAGGCCCGCCAGCCCCAGCCCTGCGCTGAGCAGGTCATCACCCTGCTGGTGCTCGGTGACACGCACCTCGCCGCGCACAAAGTCAGGGGTCTGCATGCGGGACTCCTTGGTTGCCCCCGGGGCCACGCACGACGCCAGCAGCGGCACGATCAGCAAGGTCCATCGGGAAAGGCGTTTGGTCATAACCACCACCATAACAAGCAGGTGCGCGTCTGCCATCGTACGAAAGTCCAGCACGCCACCAGTCGCCTTGCTGTGACGACATGACTTTCTGATCTCGACGTAGGCGCCCGCCTTGGCTAACGTCAGCGACATGACCACCCTGCTGATCGCCGACGACCACCCGCTGTTCCGCGCTGCATTGCGGCAAGCCGCGCGAGAAAGTGTGGATGGTTGCCACGTGATCGAAGCTGCCGATCTGCATGGGGTGCTCGATGCCCTCGCCGGCGATCCGGATATCGACCTCGTGCTACTGGACCTGCATATGCCCGGAAGTCAGGGGCTCTCTGGCCTGGCCACGCTGCGCGGCCAATTTCCCAGCGTCGCGGTGCTCGTGGTGTCGGCGCACGACGAGGCACGCACCGTGCGCCGCGTGCTGGATCACGGCGCATCGGGTTTCATTCCCAAAAGCGCCAGCCCCACCGAGATTGCCGAAGCCATTCGCAGCGTGCTGGACTGCGGGCGCTGGCTGCCGCCGGCACTCGCCCAGGCCGTGGCGGCGCTACCGGCCGATCCAGCCGACGTCGACCTCGCCTCGCGCCTCGCCCGCCTCACCGAACAGCAATATCGCGTGCTCGCCTTGCTGGGCGAAGGACTGCTCAACAAGCAGATTGCCGACCGGCTGACGATTCAGGAGCGGACGGTGAAAGCGCATGTCACCGCCATCTTCGAGAAGCTGGGCGTGCGCAACCGCACGCAGGCGGGCGTGCTGCTGCGTTCGCTGGACCTCGCCGATTCGGCGCGGGTCTGAACATGCACTGCCGCACCGCTCCCCTGTAGGAGCGCACTTGTGCGCGACCGCGGCGCAACAGGAGCGCCGTAACCCCCATGTCGCCCACAGGGTGGGCTCCCACAAGAGACTGCGAAGCCCAATGGAGGCAGAGCGCACACGGTGGGAGCGCACCCTGTGCGCGACAAACTGACGAAGCGGAAACAATATGGCGCTGCGGTCGCGCACAAGTGCGCTCCTACAAAAGAGCGGCCAACGTTGGGCTATCGCCGCGCCACGGCAACACGCTGCAACACCTGCCGCAATGCCAGCGGCTTGAGCGGCTTGTAAAGCACGCCAATTCCTCGATCGAGCAGGCGTTGCCGCAACTCGCCATCGCGATCGGCCGTCAGGATGACGGTAGGCACGTCGCTCGCCTCGCGCCCCAATTCACGCAGGACATCGAGTCCCGTGCGGCCGCCATCCAGGTGATAGTCGAAGATATGCAAGTCCGGCGCCCACGGTGCCGCGCGTGCCTGTTCCAGTGTGCGCGCGGCGTGCACCTGCCATCCCCAACTGCCCAGCAACACGCTCAGCGCCGAGAGCGCAGCCGGCTCGTTGTCGAGCACGAGTGCCCGCCCCGCCAGCAACGATGGGGGCACGACCGCCGACGACGCGGGCTGCGGCGAAGGGTGTGCCGCCGGCACCGACAGGGCGAACACACTGCCTTGCCCTGGCCATGACCTGAGGCTGATGGGGTGATCGAGCAGCAGCGCCATGCGTTGCGCGATCGATAAGCCCAATCCCAGGCCTTGCCCGCCGACGGTGCTGCCACGCCGGAACTCCTCGAAGATCCACTGTTGCTCGCCGGGTTCGACGCCCGGCCCGTTGTCCCACACCTGCAACAACAGGCGTTCGCCGTGACGGCGCACACCAAGCACGACGCGTCCGCGTTCCGCGTAACGCAACGCGTTCGAGAGGAAGTTCTGGAGCACGCGACGCAGCAGCTGCGGATCGGAATGAACCCAGCAACGGGTGGGCACCACGTCGAAGCGCACGCCCTTGTCGCCGGCCATGGCGCGAAACTCCGCCGCCAGCGGGTCGAACACGTCGGCCAGCGCGAAGTCGCGCATCTGGGGCTGCAACCGCCCTGCCTCCAGTCGCGCCATGTCCAGCAGGCCGGCAAGCAAACCCTCGGTGGACGACAACGCGCCGTGCAGATGACGCACCGTCGCCATGTCGGTGCCGCGCTCCGCCAAAGCATGCGCAAACAGTTGCGCGGCGTGCAGTGGCTGCATCAGGTCATGGCTGACCGCCGCGAGGAATCGGCTCTTCGCCTCGTTGGCGCGCTGCGCTTCGTCCGTGGCATCGGCCAGCGCGCGCGTGCGTTCGTCGACACGCTGCTCCAGCGTTTCATTCGATGCCTTGAGCGCGCGCTCCGCCTGGCGGAAGGCCGTGACGTCGGTGAAGGTCGCGACGAAACCGCCACCCGGCATCGGGTTGCCACGGATCTCCACGATGGTGCCGTCCGGGAAGCGACGCTCGGAAAGATGGCGCGTGCCTGCGCGCATGTGCGTCAGGCGACGCTGCACGTCGTCTTCCGTCGCCATGACGCCGATCATCCCTCGTTCGATGTTGTAACGCGTCAGATCCGCGACCGGCCGCCCGACCCGCAGAAGCTCTGGGGGATAACCGAACAGACTGGCGTATCGCCGGTTCCATGCGACCAGGCGTAGCTCCGCATCCACCACGCAGATGCCCTGGCTCATGTTTTCCAACGCCGCTTCGAGCACGCGCTGGTTGAAACGCAAGTCCTGGGCTGCTTCGCCGACGATGGCGGCAACGGTATCCAGTTCCTCCCGGCGCTGTTGCCGTACGACTTCGAGCAGCAGGCGCGCGGATGCCGCACCGATCACCGCCGCCAATTCGTGCTCCACGGCCGCGACACGCGCATGGCCCGCAATGCCCTGTGGCAACGCATCGCCGAACAGATGCCCGACGCGCTCGGCTGGCAGAAAGCGCGAAGCCAGCGCGCGGAGTTCCGCCAGGCCGATGTCGCCAACATGAGCGCTACGCGGCGCATGGCCAAAGCGCGACCCGGCCACGAGGGACATCACGACCACGTTGGCGATCAACCCAACCACCACGGCACGCGCCAGACGGCTCCAGTCGTCTAGCCCGAGCAACCCGTCGGGTGCGAGCCAGGCGATGCCGAGCGGCCCCGTGTGCCACCACGCCGGCCCATGCGGCTGCATGGTCGGCAACAAAGCGTAGAGCCACACCAGCGTGCCCACCCCAAGCCCCGCTGTCACCGCACGCGGCCCCAGCTGCGGCCGGTACACCGCCGCAAGCAGGGCCGGCGCGAGTCCGGCCAGCGCGGAGAAGGAGATGGCACCGATATCCGCCAGTGCGTCGTTGCGCGCCAGGATGCGGCTGTAACCCCAGGCGAGCAGGATCACCGCCAGGATGGCGGCGCGCCGCTGGTTGATCACTTCGCCACGCAGGTCGCCCCGCTCATCGCGTCCCCACCCTGCGCGCACGCGCAGCGGGGCAATGAAGTGATTGACGATCATCAGGCTCAGCGCCAGCGTCGCGACCACCACCATGCTGGTCGCCGCGCTGAGGCCACCAAGAAAGGCCAGCAACGCAAGCCCATGCTGGCCGCGTGCCAGCGGCAGCGCCAGCACGTAGAGATCCGACGGTACGCCCCCCGGCCCCAGCCACGCATCGCCCAACCGCGCCAACGGCAACAGCGGCAGTGCGATCAGCAGCATGTACAGCGGAAACAGCCAGCGTGCCGTACGCAGATGCGAACTGTCGCGGCACTCCACCACGCCCGCGTGGAACTGGTGCGGCAAGGTGAACATGGCCAGCGCGCCCAGAAGGATCAGCGCAGGAAAGCCATGGCTGTCGTGCTGCGTGGTGGCGCTGGCCATCAACTGGCGACTGGTCGGCGACAGCAGCAGTGTACCCAGCGCCAGCATGGCGCCGAGCTTGAACAGCGATTCAAAAGCCATGGCGAGCACGAGCCCGCGATTGTGCGCCATGGCCGACGCCCGCCGCGTGCCGAACAGCATCGCGAACAAGGCCATCAACAAGGCCACGTAGAGGGCACTGTCCTGCCATGGATCAGCCTCGTCGAGTTGGCCGCGACTGAGCATGCCGTAGCTCATCGCCACGGCCTTCAGCTGCAGCGCGATATAGGGAACGATGCCAATCAGCACCACGACCGTCACCAGTGCCGCCAGCCCGGCATGGCGCCCCAACCGCACGGCGATCAGGTCGGCGATCGAGCCTGCGTTGTAGTCACGCGCCAGCTCCACCAGCCGTCGCAACACAGCAATGGCGAAGACGTACATGAGGATCGCACCCACGAAGGTGGGTGGCAGCCACCAGCCCGAACGACTGGCCTGCGTGACCGTGCCGTAGAACGTCCACGAGGTGCAGTGGATGGCTAGCGACAATGCATAGACGATAGCCCAGCGGCGCTCGAACAAACGTGGCCGGCGTTCGCCGAGCACGGCCACGCCGAACAGCAGGCCCAGCCAGACGAGTGCGGCGGCGGTGATGGTGCCGGCGGTCAGCATGGCTGCTTTCCCGCTGATCGCGGCTGCGCCCCATCACCGCCGCACGCTCCACGCTCGTCATCCCGGCGAAGGCCGGGATCCAGCGACGTTGCTCCGCTACGCCCCAAAGGCAATGGATCCCGGCTTTCGCCGGGATGACGGAGAGGACGCATGCAGGCGACCGGTTGAAACAACTCACCACCCTTTTTAACTCGCCGCAAGCGAGCAGCCGTCAGTGCGGCAACCCCAACGCCCGCACAGCCCCCACCACCCAGCGCACCTGCACGCCCTGGCGGCTGTCGTAGTCGTTCCCCGAATACCCCCACCAGTCCCAGCATGCCTGCGGATTCATGGGCGCGGTGCTCGCGCGGGTCTGAGGATACAGGACGACCACGTCGTAGGCGTCGGCCCAGCGGTTGAACCCGCCATCGGTGACGAAGGCATCGCCCACCGCATCGGCGTTCTGCTTGCAGCCGTGGAACGCGACCAGCAGGCCGCAGCGCTTGCCGGCGACGCAGTCCGGCGGAAGATAGACATAGCCCGCGGAAGCGAGGAAGGCGTCCGCACCATCGGGGCGATACGCATCTTGGCTGAAGCGGCGCAGCTCGCCCTTCGGTGCGGAGGCATCGCGCGGGGGCTTGCCGAACATCTGGTGGAAGATCTCCCCCGCTGCATCGAACCCGCAATGCCCGAGGTACGGCGAGACTGACTTGTCGCAGTCATCGCCAGTCGCGACGATCGGCAGGTTGTGCGCAAACACGCGTCCACCATCGTCGGTAACCTTCAAGCCCTTCAACGCGGGCGCCGTGTCGCGCAGTTGCTCATAGAAGCGTGCAGCCGACTCGGCCACCGGGGGCGCCACCACGGCGTCGTCCTTGCCATGCAGCAGGTAGACCTGCCCGTGCGCGAGGTCCTTCAACGCGCCGATCTCGCCGGAGGCCGCCCGCTGCTTTGCCTTTGCCGCGAGCGCCACCGCATCGGGCGCAGGCACGCCCTTCATGCAGGTACTGAGCGCCTGATCCAGCCGCCCCGCCGCGCAACCGAACGGTCCGCCGGCCACCAGTGCCGCCGACGGGAAGAGTTCCGGGTACGCCATCTGCACCTGCGTGGCCATGTACGCACCGGACGACAGACCAGCGACCGCCACCCTCGTCGGATCGAGCTTCAGCTTGGGCAATGGCGGCGCATCATCCGCGCAGGCGACGCCGGACAGCAGAAACAAACTACACATCAGGCCGGTCAGGCGTCGCATGCGCGTCTCCTTGGCAGTGGATCAGAACGTGTACTTGGCGGTGAGCGTGACCATGCGCGGCGCACCATAGAAACCCGTGACGATACCGAGTGCGGCGATGTTATAGCCGGTGGTGCGATAGGACTTGTTGGCCAGGTTGGTGCCTTGCAGACTGAGTGTCCACGGCTGGTCGATGCGCCACACGATGCCCGCATTCCACAGCCCGTACGACGGCTGCATGATCAGCGGCGACAGCGTCGTCTCCGGGTATACGCTGGTCTGGTAGGTGTAGTTGATGCGACCGCTGACGCTGCCGCCGTTGTCCAGCGGAATGGTGTGCTCCAGGTTCAGGCCGCCCGACCACTTCGGGGCGTTGGTGAAGCGCTGCTTGTCGGCAATGTTGACGCCGCCGCTTTCGTAGTCGGTGTACTTGGTATGCAGGTAGGCCCAGTTGCCGCTGAAGGTCCAGTTCTCCACCGGCGTCCAGGCGAACTCCTCTTCCCAACCGTCGATATGCCCCTTGCCCGCATTGGTGAAGTCACCGAAGAAGCCCTGCGCGCCGTTGGGCAAGGTGTACGAGCTGAACACGGACAGCTGGATGTCCGAGTAGATGTTGTGGAACAGCGCGGTGTTCATCATCAGCGTGTCGTCGAAGAACGACATCTTGCTGCCAATCTCGTAAGACGACACCTTCTCGTCCGCGATCGGCCGGCACGACTGCGGAATCGCCGAGCAGTTCGCGCGGATGTTGTAGCCGCCCGAGTGGAAGCCCTGGCTGTAGCTGGCGTACAGCTTCACCTGATCGGTGACGGCATAGTCCAGCGACACCTTGGGTGACACGTTGTGCGAGGTATGCGACCCGCTGAAGTCGGCCAGCGTCGCGATCGGCGTGGTGAAGGTCTGGTCCGAGTAGCTGTAGTTCTGGATGACGGCCGACTTCTTCTCGCTGGTATAGCGCAGGCCGACATCCAGGCTCCATTGCGGGCTGATGTCCCAGGTGAAGTCGCCGTAGCCGGCGTAGCTCTTGGTGCCGATGTTGCCGCCCGTGCTGCCGTACTGGGAGAAGCGCGGGTAGAACGGCGGCGAGCCAAGGAAGATGTTGTGGATCTCGCCCTTGGCCGTGCCATCGAAGTAGAACAAGCCGAACACGCCGTGGATGGCGCCGCCGTTGTCGTAGTTGGCCTGCAGTTCCTGGGTGAACTGATGGTCCTTGTAGACCGCGTTGACGTCGGCGATCTTCTCCGGGAGCGTGTCGAAATCGATATTGCTGTCGGTGGACGAGCCGCGATACGCGGTGATGGATTTCAGCGTCCACTCCTGGCTGACGATCCAGTTCAGCGTCAGCGCCGTGCCCCACAGCGTGGTGTGGTTGAGCTGTTCCATGCCACTGCGCGTATTGAAGTCGCTAGCCAGCGGCGCATAAGTGGGATCGAACTTGTTGACGGTAAGCATCTTTGCGCCGCGCGGATTGGAGTTGTCGCGCAGGCCATCCACCGACAGCTGGGCATTGAAGTCGGAGGTGGGAAAGAAGCCCAGCGACGCGCGCGCCGCATTGCTGTTCTTGTTCCCATTGCGGCTGTCGCTGAGCAGGTCCTTGCCGAAGCCATCGTTGTGCTCACTGGCATAGGCGATGCGGCCACGCCACACGCCGTCGGACGTGGCGCTGCCCACACTGCCCTTGATGTCCTTCTCGCCGTGCGTGCCCACGGTGCCCTCGACCGAGCCCTCCGTCTTGGTGGGCAGCGGGTTGGATACGTACTTGATGGCGCCGCCGATGGTGTTCTTGCCGTACAGACTGCCCTGCGGACCACGCAGTACTTCGATGCGGTTGGTGTCGAACACGTCGAGCACCGTGCCCTGCGGGCGCGCCATGTAGACGTCGTCGAGATAGATGCCCACGGCCGGGTCGAAGCCCCAGGTGGGGTCAGCCTGGCCGACGCCGCGGATATAGGCGGTCAGTGTCGTATTGGAGCCGCGCGCCGCATAGATCTGCAACGAAGGCACCTTGCCCTGCAGGTCGGCCAGGTTCTGCACGTTCTGGTTGAACAGCGTCTGCGCGGTGAACGCGCTGACGGCGATGGGCACGTCTTGCAGGGTTTCCTCGCGCTTGCGCGCGGTCACCTTGATGCCTTCGAGCTGTTTGGCGTCGGATGGCTTGGCCGTGGTGGACGTTCCCTGGGGCGCGTCATCGGCATGCACCGCCAGACAGCACATGCCCACCGCCAGACCAATCGCCAGACTCAGATGCTTGCGTTTCATAGCTCCCCAGCTCCCCTCGCTTTGACGCATCCCGTGGACACAGGACGCCGAATGCCACGGAGCTTAGGCAGCGCCCTCGCGCACCACACTTGTACCTTCGTACAGTGCCGCGCGCCGGCACGCCTCTGGATACTCGCCGCACGACGATACCCACGGCGGGTGTCCGGGGAACCGATGATGGCGTTTCTGATCGTGCTGGCCGCGCTGTGCTTCCTGATGTTCGCGGCCTATCGCGGCTACAGCGTGATCCTGTTTGCGCCGGTGGCCGCACTGGGCGCGGTGCTGTTGACCGATCCCTCGCTGGTGGCGCCGATGTTCACCGGCCTGTTCATGGACAAGATGGTCGGCTTCCTCAAGCTGTACTTCCCGGTGTTCATGCTCGGCGCGATCTTCGGCAAGGTGATCGAGCTGTCGGGTTTCTCCAAGTCCATCGTGGCGGCCACCATCGGCCTGCTGGGGCGCAGCCGCGCGATGTTGTCCATCGTGATCGTGTGCGCCCTGCTCACCTACGGCGGCGTGTCGCTGTTCGTGGTGGTGTTCGCGGTGTATCCCTTCGCGGCGGAGCTGTTCCGCCAGTCCGACATTCCCAAGCGGCTCATTCCCGGCACCATCGCGCTGGGCGCGTTCACCTTCACCATGGATTCGCTGCCGGGCACGCCGCAGATCCAGAACATCATCCCCACCTCATTCTTCGGTACGAATGCCTGGGCCGCGCCATGGCTGGGCACGTTGGGCGCGGTGTTCATCCTGGTCGCGGGGTTGCTCTATCTGGAGTCGCGCCGGCGCAAGGCCGCGGCCATGGGGGAAGGCTATGGCACCGAACTGGTGAACGAACCCGTCGCCTTCGAAGGCGGCAACCTCGCCCATCCGCTGGTCGCCCTGCTGCCGCTGGTGCTGGTGGGGGTGCTTAACAAGCTGCTGGGCGATGCCATTCCCCGCCTGTACGGCGCCAGCCATTCGTTCATGCCGGCCGTGATCGGCGAGACCAAGCCGGTGGTGCAGGAAATCTCCAAGATCGCCGCTATCTGGGCGGTCGAAGGCGCCCTGCTGGTCGGCATCCTCTGCGTGCTTGCCTTTGCCTGGCGCCCGGTGACCCGTCGCTTCGCCGAAGGCAGCAAGGCGGCGGTGGGCGGTGCGCTGCTGGCGTCCATGAATACGGCGTCCGAGTACGGCTTTGGGGCGGTCATCGCCGCCCTGCCGGGTTTCCGGCTGATCGCCAACGCCCTGCACGCCATCCTCCATCCGTTGGTGAACGAGGCCGTGACCGTCACCGCGCTGGCCGGTGTCACCGGCTCCGCCTCGGGTGGCATGGGCATCGCGCTGGGGGCCATGGCCGACACCTTCATTCATAACGCCCAGGCGGCCGGCATCCCGATGGACGTGCTGCACCGGGTGGCCGCCATGGCTTCCGGCGGCATGGATACCCTGCCCCACAACGGTGCGGTGATCACCCTGCTGGCCGTCACGGGGCTGACCCATCGCCAGTCCTACCGGGACATTTTTGCCATCACGGTCATCAAGACCCTGGCCGTGTTCGTGGTGATCCTGGCGTATGGGCTGACCGGGCTGGTCTGAACCGGCCCACCCCACGGTTTCTCCCCTTCGGCCCGCCTCCTGGCGGGCCGCTTTTTGTGCGGGTCCTCGGTTCGCACCGAATAGAGGCGCTGGATTCCCGCTTTCGCGGGAATGACGGTGAGGTTTTTAACGGGCGTGGCCGCAAATAGTGCGACCCCGTCATTCCCGCGAAAGCGGGAATCCAGCGCCTTTAGGCCCCCAGCCAACCACGCTCCCGCCCACCCTGAACGAATTTGTTAAGACCTTTCAAGCAAGCTGTCACATAACCCCGTATAATTGTCAGGTTACCCCTATTGAAACCTCACGCGACGGCCCCGTGCCGCCCGAGCCGACTCCATGTCCATCGAAAATCTGCGCAATATCGCCATCGTCGCCCACGTCGACCACGGCAAGACCACGCTCGTCGACCAGCTGCTGAAGCAGTCCGGCACCCTCAACGAGCGCACCGTGCTCGCCGAGCGTGTGATGGACAGCAATGACCAGGAAAAGGAGCGTGGCATCACGATCCTGGCCAAGAACACGGCCATCACCTGGGAAAACAAGAAGACCGGCGCCAAGAACCGCATCAACATCGTCGACACCCCAGGCCATGCCGACTTCGGTGGCGAGGTGGAGCGCGTGCTGTCGATGGTGGACACGGTGCTCATCCTGGTCGACGCGATGGACGGCCCGATGCCGCAGACGCGCTTCGTGACCCAGAAGGCCTTCGCCATGGGCTTCAAGCCCATCGTCGTGGTCAACAAGGTGGACCGCCCGGGCGCCCGTCCGGAGTGGGTGGTCGAGCAGGTGTGGGATCTCTTCGAGAAGCTCGGCGCCACCGACGAGCAGATGGAATTCCCGATCGTCTACGCGTCGGCGCTGAACGGTTACGCCTCGCTGGACGAGAACGCCCGCGAAGGCGACATGACCCCGCTGTACGAAGCGATCATGCAGCACGCGCCCAAGCCGGACGTGGATCCGGAAGGCGCCTTCCAGATGCGCATCAGCCAGCTGGACTACAACAACTTCGTCGGCGTCATCGGCATCGGCCGCATCCAGCGCGGCACCCTGAAGAAGGGCATGCCGGTCGCCGTGATCGACCGTGAGGGCAAGAAGCGCCAGGGCAAGATCGGCCAGGTGCTGGGCTTCCTCGGCCTGGAGCGCATTGAGCAGGATTCGGCCGAGGCCGGTGACATCGTCGCCATCTCGGGCATCCCCGAGCTGACCATTTCCGACACCGTCACCTCGATCGACAACCCCGAGGCGCTGCCGGCGCTGAGCGTCGACGAGCCGATGATCAGCATGACCTTCCAGGTCAACAACTCGCCGTTCGTCGGCAACAAGGATCTGTCGGGCGGCAAGTTCCTCACCAGCCGCCAGCTGCGTGAGCGCCTGGACCGCGAGAAGGTGCACAACGTGGCCCTGCGCGTGGAAGACGGTTCCGACGCCGACAAGTTTCTGGTCTCGGGTCGTGGCGAACTGCACCTGTCGGTGCTGATCGAAAACATGCGTCGCGAAGGCTACGAGCTGGCCGTGTCGCGTCCGGAAGTGATCATCAAGGAAATCGACGGCCAGAAGATGGAGCCGATCGAGCAGCTGGTGGTCGACATCGAAGAGCAGCACCAGGGCGGCGTGATGGAGCGCCTGGGCATCCGCAAGGGTGACCTGAAGAACATGGTGTCCGACGGCAAGGGCCGCGTGCGCCTTGAGTACTTGATCCCGGCCCGTGGCCTGATCGGCTTCCAGAACCAGTTCAAGACCCTCACCCAGGGTTCGGGCCTGCTGTTCCACGTGTTCGACCATTACGGCCCGTACACGCCGGTGGCCATCGCCAAGCGCCTCAACGGCGTGATGATCGCCAACGCGGGCGGCACCACTCCGGCCTACTCGCTTGGGCCGCTGCAGGATCGCGGCAAGCTGTTCGCCGCCGAAGGCGACTCGGTGTACGAAGGCCAGCTGATCGGCATCCACGCCAAGGACAACGACCTCACCGTCAACGCCATCAAGCCCAAGCCGCTGACCAACATGCGCGCCTCCGGCAAGGACGACGCGATCCAGCTCACCCCGGCGACCAAGTTCTCGCTGGAGCAGGCGCTGGACTTCATCGACGACGACGAGCTGGTCGAAGTCACCCCGAAGGAAATCCGCATGCGCAAGAAGCACCTGACGGAAAACGACCGCAAGAAGGCGTCGCGCGGCGCGGCCTGATCGCCTTGCACGATGTATCGAAAGCCAGGCCCGAAAGGGCCTGGCTTTTTTTGTGCCCATGGAAAACCGGGGGCAGCCGGCCCCCGCACGGCGCCACGCAAAAAGGCTGCAACCCGCGTATCCCGTCGCCGACTTCGGATCCCTCGCACGACTTCTACGATGACCCGCTACGCCTCCCGGCCACTGCCGGCAGCGAAAGCTTCTACCCATCATCAGGAGTCGTCATGAAAGCACGCAGCCTTGCCACCCTTGCCGCCACGGCCCTGCTGGGCGCATGCGCCACCGCACCGGGCGCCTCGCCATCGGGCGCCACAGAGATCCGTGCCGGCGTGGTCGAACAGGTCAGCAACGTGCAGATCGAAACCAACCACCACACCGGTGTGGGTGCCGTGGTGGGCGGTGCCGTCGGCTTGGGCGTGGGCAGCCTGATCGGCGCAGGCACCGGCCGCGACGTGGCCATGGTGCTGGGCACCGTGGGCGGCGCCGTCGCCGGCAACGAAGTGCAGAAACACTACGACAAGCCCGTGGCCGGCCAGCAGATCATCGTGCGCTTGAAGAACGGCGTGCTGGTGTCCGTCACCCAGCCGGCCTCCACCACGTTCCGCACGGGTGAAAAGGTATACGTCGAGGGCAACGGCGAGAATGCCCGCGTCGTGGCGCAGCCATAACCACCCTCGGCGCACGCCGTTCACCCGCATCGACAAAAGGTCGCCGCAAGGCGGCCTTTTTACATTGGGCGGACCGTAGTGTGGCGCCGGTGAGGCGTCGCATCGCCCCCTGCCCCCATGTGCTGACCGATGCGATTCCGACTCGCCACCATCCCCGCATGCCTGTTGTCCGTGTGCGGCGTGCTGCACGCCGACGAACCCGGCCTCTTCGTGCCCCAGTGGCTGGGCGCGCAATACACCTTCGTCGACCAGCACCAGGATTCGCTGCACTCACCCTATGCCGGCCCGCTTAGCCTCCGTGCGAACGGGGACACTGAACGCTCGCACACGTTCGGCGCGTATGTCGGCGCGGCCCTGCCAGCCCACCTGCAGCTCTATCTCGACGTGGAAATGTTCAAGGGTGAAGGAGTCTCCGGCGCCACCGGCCTGGGCGGCCTCACCAATGGCGACGTCATCCGTGCCGGTGCCAACAACCTGCCCAAGACAGCCTACGTGGCACGTGCCTTCCTGCGTTGGACGCATGCCCTTGGCGACGACACGACCCACGTTGGACGGGCGCAGGACCAGTTGCCCGCCGATGAGGCCGTAGAGCGCATCGAGGTGAAGCTGGGAAAGATGTCGGTGACCGACGATTTCGACAAGAACCGTTACGCCGGCAGCACCCGCACCCAGTTCATGAACTGGTCGCTGTTCAACAACACCGCATGGGACTTCGCCGCCGACACGCGCGGCTACACCGATGGCGTCGTGTTGGCGCTGGTACGCAAGACCTGGAGCTTGCGGTATGGCATCTACCTCATGCCCTACGAAGCCAATGGACAACGACTGGTCAACGCGCTGGCGCAATCCCAGAACCAGCAAGTCGAGCTGACCGTGCAGCCGCAGCAGGATGGCTGGGCCTTGCGCTTCCTCGCCTATCGCAATACCGCCCGCATGGGCATCTATCGCGATGCGCTGGCCATCGCGCGGGAATCCGGGCAGGCACCGGACATCCACGCCGACGATGCGCCCGGTCGCCACAAATACGGTGTTGGCATCAACGGCGAATGGCCGCTGGCCGATAACGGCGACACCGGCGTCTTCATGCGCGCCGGCTGGAACGATGGCCGCACCGAGTCGTTCGTATTCACCGAAGTGGATCGCACGCTGAGCACTGGCGTGCAGCTCTCCGGCAGCCACTGGGCCCGTCCCACCGACCACTTCTCGGTGGCCATCGTGGTGAACGGCCTTTCACACGACCACCGCGACTATCTTGCTGCTGGTGGCGATGGCTTCGTGCTGGGCGATGGCGCGCTGAACTATGGTCGCGAGCAGATCCTCGAGGCGTACTACAGCTTCACGCCCATCGAACACGTCACGCTCAGCCCGGATATCCAGCTGATCCACAACCCCGGCTACAACCGTGATCGCGGCCCCGCACGCTTTGTGGGACTGCGCGCACACCTCGAACTATAGAAAGGGCCGACGAAGGCCCGCGAATACTTTCGGCACATGCGCCTATGCCATGCCATGGCACCATGACGCCAAGGACACAGCACAGCACCCGAGGAAAGGATGACCTCTGCCGCACGCGCGCGCCGCATCGACGGGTATGACGCATTCCTGGCGTTGTTCGAGCCCCACGGTGGCACCCCCACCGACTACCTGGACGATCACTACCCGCGATTCAGGGCGACGCTCGAGGAGTTCAAGGCAACCTGGACCAAGCCCGGCAAGCGCGTGCTCGACGTGGGAGCGCACTGGCTGCATCAGTCCGTCATGTGGCGACAGAGCGGCTTTGAGGTCATCGCCATGGATCTACCCGGCACCCTGCAGCACCCGAGCGTGCGCAGCCTCGCCGGGCAGATGGATATCGAATTGCTGCCCTGCCCGGACATGGAGCACGCCCACGAACTGTCCGCGTTGCCGGACGACTCGGTGGATGTCGTGCTCTTCACGGAAATCCTCGAACACATCACGTTCAATCCGGTCGGATTCTGGCGCCAGGTCCATCGGGTGCTCAAACCGGGTGGCCGCATCCTGGTCACCACCCCCAACTACTACTCATGGAAGGGGCGTGCCTGGCAGCCGCTTCGCTTCGCCCGCGGCCTTGGCGGCGGTATTTCCGTGGACGAGGTTCTGGGCAAGCACACCTATGCCCATCACTGGCGGGAATACAGCGCCCGCGAAGTGGCGCGCTATTTCCAGCTGCTTTCGCCGGATTTCAGCACCGCCAAGCTGCGCCTGATGCACACTTACCGCCTCTCGGATGTGCCATGGAAGCGTTCGGTGCAGCGACTGCTGGACCTGTGTCCGCTGCTGCGGCCCAACATCCACGCCGAGATCGAACTGACAGAGAAGCGCTCCGGCATCGTGGCGACGCCTTCCTGGTAAATGGTCGGCGCTATGGCAGCCTTTCCAGCGCTGCCACGCGGCGTTCCAGCCGCGGCCCGAGGTAGCAGTGCGAGCCGCAGGGCATCAGGCCCACCTCGTTGAATGCCTTCAGGTACCAGGACGGCGCACGCGCATGGAAGCCCTCCATGTCGCCGTCCACGCCATCCTTGCCGGTGAACACTTCGAGGAAGGCCACGCCTTCGAGCATGTCGCTGATGCCGGTGAGCCCGGCGCGGATCTCCGCCGGCTTCAGGTAATGCAGCACGTCGGTGCATACGATCACGTCGAAGCGGTGGTCAAACCGCAGGTATTCCAGCTGCCCGAAGCGGGCCAGGCCGATATTGCGGCTGCGCCCGAAGCGGGACACCGCGTATTCGCTCGCATCGAGCCCCTGATAGTGGATGCCCGGGCGCAACTTCAGCAGCGGCGCACGCCATACGCCTTCGCCGCAGCCCACGTCGAGCACGGAACGCACCGGGCGCCCGAGGTAATACTCCGCCTGCGCCAACACCATGGAAATCTTGCGGCGAAGTTCCGCCGGCGATGCCACGGAGTGGTCCGGGTGCCGGTACCACTTGTCGAAATAGGCGCGATCGTAAACCTTGGACACGGGCAATCTCCGGCGAATGCTGAATAGTAACCCAGCGGCGGCGATCACCTGCCCTGAACATGATTTGCCGCAGCATAGGATTGCTGGAACCTGGGAGCCGCCCCCATGCCCACGATCCACATCCGCATGACCGGCACACGCGACGATGCCGACACCCTGCTCACGATCCTTCACGGCATCGATGGCATCGAGCACGTCGAGGAAATCGACGACCCGTCGCTGGACATGCGGGATGATTCCAGCTCGTCCGAACTCATCGACGACAACAGCGCCGAACTGTTCTTCATCGAGGTGACCGCACGCGATGCGCTGCACGCGGAAGCCGTGCGCGCCGTCGCCGAAGTGGAGGCATCCGTGCTGGGTGCGCTGGTGGAATTCGCCGACGATTCCTGACACGAATCAACAAGAGATCAACGGCACCGGAAACTGACAGTCATCGTGGGATCCCCCTGATAATAATGCGCCTGGCCTCGGCCTATGGTTTTCGTGCGCGTGTGCGCGAAAACCTGTTCAACGAGGAGAGGCCATGACCAACAGTGACTTTCGCAATCGGTATCCCATCATCCTGGTTCACGGATTTACCGGTTGGGGCCGCGACGAGGTTCTGGGTTTCAAATACTGGGGCGGCAAAGTCGATATCGAGGCGCGCCTCAACGACCTTCATTTCCACACACGCACAGCAACAGTGGGCCCATTCTCCAGCAGTTGGGAGCGCGCGGTGGAGCTCTACTACTACCTCGTCGGCGGCCAGGTCGACTACGGGGCAGCCCATGCCAGGAAGTACGGCGTCAAACGGTTCGGGCACACCTTTGCCGGCATCTACCCGCAAATCAGCAACACCCACAAGATCCATCTGGTTGGCCACAGCATGGGGGGACAAACCATCTGCGACTTCGAGGCCTTCCTTCGCCATGGTTCGCAGGAAGAGCGCGACTACCACGCGGCCCATCCGGAAGAAGGGCACATCTCCGACCTGTTCCTGGGTGGCAAGCATTGGGTGCACAGCATCACCGGCCTGGCCCCGGGCTTGAATGGCACGACGTTCCTGGATACCCACGACGGCCTGCTCAATTTCATGAGCCTCAACAAGCAGATGACCGTCTCGTTGGCCTCCCTGGTCGGGGGCGACACCCATGACTTCGTCTATGACTACAAGCTGGACCAGTGGGGACTCAAGCGCGAAAAAGACGAGCCCTTCGTCCAGTACATGGAGCGCGTCTTCGAGAGCGAGATCTGGAAGTCCAAAAATACGGGATATTTCGATCTCACCTCACCAGGCGCCGCGATGATCGCCCGCGACAGGCTGCGCCTGTTCCCGGAGACCTATTACTTCACGTTCTCCGGCAATGCCACCTTCAAAGACACCAGGACCGGATGTGCACTGCCGATTCCGACGATCAATCCGGCCCTGTATCTGCCCGCCCTGATTATCGGCCGCAACCAGGGCAACCCCGAATACCCGGGTGACGAAGGCGAATGGCACGAGAGCGATGGTTGCATCTCCTGCGCCGGTACCCGTTATGTACTCGGCCAGAAACATCGGGACGCCGATCCGCACGACCTGTCGTTTCCGGCGGGCATCTGGAACGCATTCCCGACCATGAACGGCTGGGATCATGGCGACTTCATCGGCTTCAACATCGCCTACTGGCTGGGACGCAAGGACATCATGCCGTTCTACATCGACCTCGCCCGCATGCTGGCGTCGATCGAGCCGAGCGAAAACGAGGCCACCGCCCACGCCCTCGCCGGGGTGACCACCAGCGAACCCTCCGGCCACGTCACCCACTCGAAGGCAAGCGGGATCCACGCCAAGGGATCGGCCGCCTCGAAGCACCCCAAAGGAAAGCACTGAAGCCACCAGGATGGCGCGCCCCGACGCGCCATCCCTGCGCCAGGCTGTCGCGGCGCATGAATATCCGCCGAACCCTTTTGCGCTCCCGGACGCCGGACCGGTAAGCCGGACGTCACCTGCCACGTTGACACTCCCGAGCCACGCCGCCGTTCAACCGCTGCCAGGAGCCCGGACGCATGCAGGACAGCCCGAACCATCCCACCCTTGGTGCACGTTTGCGGTTAGCTGCCGTGAGCGCCCTGCTCATACTTGGCGCCGGCTCTGCGGCGGCCCGCGATGCCCGCCCCCTCTCCCAGGACGACGTCGACTGGCTGCGCCGGGACAGCTTCGAGCTGGATAGCGCCACCGTCGCCATGTACCGCGACCTTGGGCGCTCCCGCCTGTTCGACCGGCAGCTCGACGGTCGCATCAGCGACGACCTGCCCGCGCCGATCACCACGCTGATCAACTCCTACGAAGCGGCGAACACGCCCACCGAGCAGCTCCTGACCAACCTGCGCGACGAGCAGGACAAGATCAAGAACATGCCCGAAGGCGACGACAAGGCCGCTGCCAGAAAGGCCCAGCAGCAGCATGCCAACGACCTGCTCCAGCAGGCGCAGGAAATCGAAATGCTGCACGCCATCTACGGGCCGAACCAGCTCAAGGAGCAGATGGTGTGGTTCTGGCTCAACCACTTCAGCGTGTACGGCGCCAAGGGGCGCGTACGCTGGGTGGCCGCCGATTACGTGCAGAACACGATCCGTCCTCACGCGCTGGGCAAGTTCCGCGACCTGGTGATGGCCACGCTGGAAAGCCCGGCGATGATGGAGTTCCTGGACAACGCGCAGAACGCCAAGGGCCACGTCAACGAGAACTACGCCCGCGAGCTGATGGAGCTGCACACGCTGGGCGTCGGGTCCGGCTACACCCAGCAGGACGTGCAGCAGCTGGCGCTGATCCTCACCGGCGCAGGCGTTGCGCCGTTGCGCGATCCCGCCGCCATGCGTCCGCGCGTGGCCGAGATGGTGGTGCGTAACGGCATGTTCGAGTTCAACCCCAGGCGCCATGATTTCAGCGACAAGGTGCTGCTCGGCCACAAGATCAAGGGCAGCGGCTTCGACGAGATCACCGAGGCCGTGGACATCATCACCAAGCAGCCGGCCTGCGCGCAGTTCGTCTCCAAAAAGCTGGCCGAGTACTTCGTGTCCGACAATCCGCCGCCCGAACTGGTGGCGAAGATGGCCCGCACCTTCCAGCGCACCGACGGCGACATCGCCGAGGTGCTGCAGACCATGTTCGACTCCAAGGAGCTGGCCGCCAGCTATGGCAAGAAGTTCAAGGACCCGATGCAGTTCGTGGTGTCCTCGGTGCGCATGGCCTACGACGGCAAGCCCATCGCCAACGCCAAGCCCCTGCTCAACTGGCTCAACCAGCTGGGCGAACCGGTGTTCGGCCGCCTGACGCCGGACGGCTGGCCGCTGGACAGCACCGGCTGGTCCAGCTCCGGGCAGATGGCCAAGCGCTTCGAGATCGCCGGCGCCATCGGCACCGGCAACAACCGCCTGCTGACCCCGGAAGGCCAGCCCAAGATGGGTGGCGACTTCCCGATGCTGACCACGCGGCTGTACTACGACACCTTCGACGCCAAGCTCAGCGCGCCCACGCGCGATGCGCTCGCCAAGGCCACCACGCAGCAGGAATGGAATACGTTCCTGCTCTCTTCGCCCGACTTCAATTACCGCTGAGGACCAGCCATGAAACGCCGCGAATTCCTGCTCGCCGCCGCCACCGCTGCCGTGGCCGCTCCCGCGCTGTCGTTCTCAGGCAAGCTGTTCGCCGCACCGGCCAACACCCCCCGCTTCCTGCTGGTGTTCCTGCGCGGCGGCTACGACTGCAACAACCTGCTGGTGCCCTACGGCAGCGACTTTTACTACGAGTCGCGCCCCACGCTGGCCATCGCCAAACCCGATCCGTACAACGCCAACAGCGCCATCGGGCTCGACAACAACTGGGGTCTCAACCCGGTACTGCGCGATTCCATCTACCCGCTGTGGCAGAAGCGCCAGGTGGCGTTCATTCCATTTGCCGGCACCGACGACATGTCGCGCAGCCATTTCGAGACGCAGGACAACATCGAGTCCGGCGAATCGACCGACCAGCGCAGCAACTACCGTTCCGGTTTCATGGCGCGCCTGTCGGGCCAGATGAGCGCGGTGCCATCCATCGCCTTCACCGATGCGCTGCCGCTTTCCTTCCAGGGCAGCGGCCACGACATTCCCAACATCTCGTTGCGCGGCAATCCCAAGCCGGTATACGACGAACGTCAGGCCAGCATCCTCGCCGGCATGTACCGCGATACTTCGCTCGCCTCGGCCGCGGCCGACGGCCTGGAACTGCGCCAGACGGTGTCGAAGGAGCTGCAGGAAGAAATGATGAAGGCGAATCGCGGCGCGCCGAATGCCAAGAACTTCGCCGACGAAACGCAGCGCATCGCCACCATGATGCGCGACCAGTATCGCCTCGGCTTCGTCGATGTCGGCGGCTGGGATACGCACGTCAACCAGGGCAGCACCACCGGTCAGCTCGCCAACAACCTGAGCAACCTCGGCAAGGGCCTGGCCGCCTACGCGGATGCCCTGGGCGACGAGTGGAACAACACCGTGGTGGTCGTGGTGTCCGAGTTCGGCCGCACCTTCCGCGAGAACGGCAACAAGGGCACCGACCACGGTCACGGCACGGTGTACTGGGTACTGGGTGGCAAAGTGAACGGCGGACGCATCGCCGGCCAGCAGGTGGCGGTCAATGCACAGAGCCTGCTGCAGAACCGCGACTACCCGGTGCTCAACAACTACCGCGACGTGCTGGGTGGCTTGCTGGGCCGCATGTGGGGGCTGTCGGGCAGCCAGCTGCAGTCGGTGTTCCCGGGTGCACACCCGAGGGATCTGCAGCTCGTGTAAGCAGGAGCGTCGCGCACAGGGTGCGCTCCCACAACGAAAGCATCCTGTGGGAGCGCACCCTGTGCGCGATGCTCTCCGCCACTTAAGCGAGGCGCCGATAGGTGCCCGTCATCACCGGCTCCCAGCTCACCCCGCCGTCAAACGAACTCTCCAGCTTCAACGTATACGCGCCATCGCCTTCGAACACATAGGCGTGACGCGTCTGGCCTCGCGGCGAGCTGCGCACGAACGTCAGTCGCTCGCCGTTCCACAGGCCCGGCGCTGGCGTACCGGGCACGAAGCCATAGCTGTCGAACCAGTACAGGCTGTACTGGTCATGCTCGGGTTCGCCCACGAACACCGCATGCGCCTGCAACGAGGTCTTGCCGTCACGCTCTTCCCGGTAATCCTGCACCAGGATGCGCCCGTTGAGCTGCAAGGATGCCGTCACACGGCTGGTGGCCGGGCCACCCTGTCCCCAGCGCGTCGTCGCGATGGTTTCCTCGCCCTGCCATTCGCCCGCCAAGCGGGCCAGCATGTTCGAGGACACGGTCAATTCCCTTCGCCCACGATGCGCACCAGCAGGCCCTTGGCGATGCTGCCGTGCAGCCTGCCCAGACCGCGCACCATATGCAGCGTGGCAAACAGCAGGAGCACGCCGCCGATGCAGGTCAGTATGGCCAGCGGCCAGTAGTTGTCATCGCACAGCCACTGCGGAATGCCGCATTGCAGGTTGATCACCTCCGCCACGCTCAGCGCCTTCAGGACCGGCGTGGCAATGAAGCCCAGCGAGATGCTCAGCAAGGTGATGGTCACGGTGAAATAGAGGATGCCCAGCGGCAGCATCAGCATCATGTAGAACAACGTGGTCCAGGTGCGCGCATCCGTGAAGATCGCGCCCACGCGCTGACCGAACGACTTGCCCGCATTCGATGGATACGGTGGGCGCCGCGGCATGCGCACGCCCAGCATGCTCTCCACGATGCGACCTTCCAGCAGCGACAGCGCGCGCACCGTGCCCAGGAACAGGATGGTGAACGGTATGCCGATGATTAGCACCGACAAGCCCACGGACAACGACACGCCCGTCACTGCCCAGGTGAAGTAGAAAATGCCCGTCGCCAGCGACAGCAGCATGTAGAACAGGGCACCCCACGTATGCGAGTCCGCCGCCACGCTGAAGAACCGGCCCAGCGCGGAACGCTGCTTTGGCACCGGTGGTGGACGCAGCGCGCGCTGGATCTTGATCTCCTGGTCGCGATAGATGTCGGCGACTTCCTCAGGTGCGCCGTAGGTGCCCACCACATGCGCCAGCATGTCCGCCTCGCTGCGCTGCGGGTTGTCGGCCAGTTCGGCGCGAAGGTGTTCCTCCGCGTCGTACAGCGCATCCTGGATCAACGCCGGATCCGCACCCTTCAGTGCAGCGCGGAGCTGCTTGAGGTATTCGGCGATCGTGCGTGGTGCGTTCATTACACCCCTCCTTGCAAAACGGCATCGACGGAATCGCGCGTGTCGTTCCAGGCTTGCACCCAGTCACGCAACACCTCGCGCCCCAGCTTCGTGATGCGGTAATAACGTCGTGGCGGCCCGCTGATGGAAGGTTCCACCTCGCTGGCCAACAGCCCCGCCCCCTCGAGATTGCGCAGTACGGGATACAGCGCGCTCTGCTTGCCCGCGAGCACGCCCTCGCCCACTTCCTCCAGGCGCTTGGCGATCTGGTAGCCGTACATCGGCTGCCGCGACTGGCCCAGCACCGCCAGCAGCACCAGCGACACCGTGCCCGCCGACAGTTCCTTCTGGAATTTCTTCAGATGGCTGCTGCTGTCTTCCATGCCCCACCCGCACTGCGTCATACCTTGGAGTGCACCATAGTGTGAAGTTAACAGTAGTAGCGTGGGCCTGAAGTCATACCCCTGCCAGAAGGCATGGTGTGCGCGGAACGGCTCCAATGACAGTCGCGGCAAAGCCCGCCCATGCGCGCAGCTCGCCGCGCGGGCAGCCAATTGCAGGCGGGCGCCGCGCGACTAGAATTGCCCTTGCAACAACGATCCGGCCGACCATGCCTGAGCCAGAAAACATCGATCCAGGCACGGGCCCGCGCGGCGCCCGGCGAATGCTGGCCGACCTGAGGTCGCTCATGCGCGGGTTGTGGCGTGACCTGGCGACGCTGCTGAAGCCCGGGCCGCGCCTGGTCGATCAGGCGGAGGCCGTGGCCTCGGTGCTGCTGGCCATTGGGCTTGCCCAGCTCGTGGGCACAAGGAATGTCGGCTGGGCTGCCTTCAGCGGCTTCATGGTCATACGCTCGCACCTGCTGGCCAGCACACGGCGCGCGGTGCTGCGCGTGCTTGGCACCGTGGCGGGCGCCCTGGCCGGTTACCTGGTGGCGATACGCATCACCGGGCATCCGTTCTGGGCCTGTCTCTCGCTGGGCATCGTGGTCACGGCCACCATGTACATGGTGCTGGTCGGCCGCCGCACGTATGCGTGGCTGTTCACCGGGCTCACCTTCCTGATGGTGGTGGTCGAAAGCGTCGTGCCGCAGGCGGCCTCGCCCGCATCGTTTGCGCAGGCACGCGTGGTGGAGATCCTGATCGGCACGAGCGCGAGTCTTCTTGTGAGCTATCTCTCCTCCCGATCGCTGCGACGCTGGGTGCCCGGCCAACCGCCTGGCCCAACCGTCTCCCACTTCGGCTGGCATCCCGCTGCCGCCGTGCATGCCCTTCAGGCGGGCGTCGCCGCGTCGCTCATTCCCTGCTTCGCGCGCTGGGTCGCCACGCCCACCTTGATCCAGGCCGGGATCACCGTGATGGCGGTCATGGCTGTCCCACTGGCCAGTCTCGACACGGACCGCAAGGCAGTCTCCACGCGCATGGTCTACCGCTTCATCGGCTGCAGCCTCGGCGCCCTGCTTGCCATCGCCATCCTGCTGGTCTCCCATCACAGCGTGGTGCTCATCACGCTGGGCGTATGCCTCGGGGTGTCGGTGGGTCGCCATATCGAGAACGGCCCGCACCGCTATGGCTACATCGGCGTCCAGTTCGCCCTGGCGTTCCTCGTCGTGCTGGTGCCGGACCGCTACGCCACCGCCGGCATGGCGCCGGGCGTAGAGCGCCTGCTCGGCATTCTTGCCGGTTTCGCGATGCTGCTGCTGGTACAACAGGCATTCAAGCTGCTGCGGCAGTTGCCCTCTCGCTTCACATGGCGCCTCTCCAGAAGAGGATGATCACCCTCCGCACATCGACACCCAGCGACGGTGCGCACGTCATGCCGATCTGACGCAGCGCGGTCGACGCCACACATCACTTCCTGTCGCGCGAAAACAGGCAGGCCATCGAGGACGAGGTCGCGACCTTCCAGCCCGCCGCACCGTTCTGGCTCGCCGTGGACGAGCCAGCGCACCGGCCGCTCTGAAGCAGAGGGTCAGGGATGTCCTTATCCGCTGATCCATCTGCGCTACGGCACCGCCGCCTGACCCGCTTCAGTGCGGCGGAAATGACGGGAGCCTATCGTCCTTGCAAAGCCCCTGCACGGCTCAGTGATGCTGTTCGGCCGCCCACGTCGGCGTGGCAATGAAGCCATGCGCCTGCCGTTTGGCATCGAGGTAATACCCCGAGACCACGCCGAAGTTGTTGATGGTGGTCACCGCCGTTCCCGTCGAACCCGGGAAGTCCAGCGTCACGAACTTGCCATCCGCTTCGACGAAAGAATGCATCGGCCCGGTGGTGCCCCAGTAGTAGCCGGCGATCTGGCCCACATCATTGATCGCGAACGCCACGGTGGCGTAAGCACCGGGCACGTCCAGCTGGGTGATGTTGCCGTTCGCATCGCGAAAGAAGCCGTGTGGCGCGGGCGCCTTCGGATTGGTGTCCCAATAGCCCACCGACTGGTTGAGGTCGTTGAGGCCCAGCGGATAGGTTTCCGCGGCCCCTGCCACGTCGAACTTCGTATCCCAGTTCTTGCCGCGACGCAGGATGCCGTGGAAGGCGCCGTCGGCATCCCAGTACACCCCGAGGATGGTGCCGAACTCGTTGTAGCCATCCACGTTCGAGTTGAGATGGCCGGGGAAATCCACCGTTTCAAAATGATGACCGTGCAGCACGAAGCCATGCTGCGTCCCCGTGGCATCGGCATAGGCGCCGTAGGTGGCGCCCAGGTCGTTGGGCCCACCCGCCGCGCTGAAATACGTGCCCAGCATGGCCGGATCGAGCAGTTCGAACTGGCCGTGCCGATACACCATGGCATGGGGTGTGGTGTGGTTGAGGTCGAACTGCCCGGCCATCTCGCCGAAATCGTTGATGCCCCAGAAGATCGTCTGCGTCGAGCCGGGATAGTCGAGCGTCTGGTAACTGTAGCTGGCCGCTTGAGACGTGCTGCTTCCATCGGCCATGGCCACGCCTGCAAGGCTGGCGAAGGCAAGTGCGACAAGACCCGCGGCCCTTGTGAGCCGACCATTCGTAGCGCGATGATTCGACATGACTTCTATCCTCTCGTGGATGTGACGGGCGATGGCAATCCCTGGGTCTGTGGCTGTTCCTGACTGCGCCATCTCCTCCTACAGCGCAAAAGGGATGTCGGTACCGACACGATCGGGCGGACGTCCGCGCCCATGAGCGCAGAACCGCAGATCACCGAGGTGCTTTCGCGGGCCGCCGGCGGCGATGCCGCGGCGTTCGACGCCTTGATTCCACGCATCTACAGCACCCTGCACCGGCTCGCACGCCGCCAGCGCGCGCAGGAAGCCGCGCATACGCTGGAAACCACCGCGCTGGTGCACGAGGCCTATCTGAAGCTGGTGGCCAGCGACGCGCTCGCCTTCACCGACCGCGCCCACCTGTATGCCTACATGAGTCAGGTGATGCGCCACCTGTTGATCGACCATGCGCGCAGGAAGAAGGCGCAGAAGCGCCAGGCACCCGAACTGACGGCAGCGCATGACGCATCGGACATCATCGACGTGCTGGCCATCGACGAAGCGCTGAGCCAGCTCGCGGCCACTGACGAACGCCTTGCCCGCGTGGCCGAGCTGCGCCTGTTCGCCGACTTGTCCAGCCCGGAGATCGCCCAGGCGCTGGGCGTCACCGCCCGCACGGTGGAGCGCGACTGGCTTAAGGCACGCACCTTTCTTTCCGCCTGCCTGATGCCCGATACCCAGGCCATGTCGGATCGGGCCGGCTGAATACGCTATAGGGGCATCACCGCCAGGGAGCACACACCGTCGATGATCTCCGCCTTCGCCCAACGCTGGCACGAAATCGAACCCCTGATCGACCAGTTGTTCGAGGTGCCTGTCGCCGAGCGGGAGGCATGGCTGCGCTTGCACTGCCATGACCTCACCCTGCGCGCGCTGGTGGCACAGGCGCTGGACAACGCCCCCGGCGTAGAGGCACTGGAACGTGGCATGGAGCAGTGGTTGCCGGGGTTCGCCGGTGACGCGGCCGACACCTTGCCGACCATCGCCGGCTATCGCGTGCTCCGCTTCGTTGGCGCAGGCGGCATGGCCAGCGTGTTCGAAGCCGAGCGCGACCTTCCCGGCGGCCCGCAGACGGTGGCTCTCAAGCTGTTGCGCATCGATGTGCACGATGCCGACGAGCGGCGGCGCTTCCTGCGCGAACAACGCATCCTGGCGCGCCTGCAGCATCCCCACATCGCGCAGCTGCTCGACGCGGGATTTTCCCCCACCGGAACGCCCTTCCTCGCGCTCGAATTCGTCGCGGGCGACGACCTGATGTCGCACTGCGCGCTGCGCGGCCTGTCCGTGCGCGAGCGGCTCGCCCTGTTCATGGATGTCTGCGCGGCGGTGGACCATGCGCACCGCAGCCTGATCGTGCACCGCGACCTGAAGCCCAACAACGTGCTGGTCGGCAAGGACGGTGGCGTCAAGCTGGTGGATTTCGGCATCGCCAAGCTGCTCACTGGCGACGGCGAACGCACACGCACCGAGGCACGCCGCCTGACGCGCTCGTATGCCGCCCCCGAACAGCTGGCGGGCGATGCGGCAACGACGGCCATCGATGTCTATGCGCTGGGCGTTCTGCTGGCCGAGTTGCTGGGCGAACAACCGCCGCATCGCGCGGACGGACAGGTCGACGCGAAGGCCTCCGTGTTTGACGACGAGTCCTTGCGCAAGAAGCTTGGCGTCGATCTACACGCGATCGTGCAGGAGGCCACCCATGCCGATCCTGCGCGCCGCTACGCCAGCGCGGCGGCCCTCAGCGCCGACATCCAGCGCTACCTCGAGGGCAAGCCCTTGCAGGCCCGGACGGACACGCTGGCGTATCGCGCGGTCACCTTTGCACGGCGGCACGCCATGGCCGTATCCATCGCTGTCGTCATCGCGGCTGTACTGGCCGCCACCACCGTGGCCGGCCTGCACGAGGCGCGGCTTGCGCGCCAGTCGGCCCGGGACGCACGAGCACAGGCCCTCGCCGCCGCCAGCGAGGCGCATCGCGCCGGCGCACTCAAGACCTTCCTCGAGGGCCTGTTCGACAGTTCCGCGCACGGCACCGAAGCCAACGAAACCGCCGAGGAACTGCTGGCCCGCGGACGGGAGCGTGCCGACCACGACTTCGCCACGCAACCTGCGCTGCGCGCCGAGATCCTTGCCCTGGTCGGTGATCTTGAGCGCCGCAGCGGCCACCCGGAACGCGCGTGGCAACCGCTGGAGGAAGCCGCCGCGCTGGCACGGGCGCAGTTCGGCGCCACCGACCGCCGCACCCTGCATATCGAATACCTGCTTGCCAAGGAAGCCGATGAACTGGGTCGCGTGCGTGAGGCCACCGCGCGGCTGCAGAGCGCCGTGGATGCGTTCGAAGCAGGCCCCAACCGCGGCGTTCCCGAGGAAGTGCAGGCGCTTGCATGGCTTGCCGGCCTCGACGAACGCCTCGGCGATTCGGCCAGGGCGATAGCCATGGGCGAACAGGATGTGGCGCTGGCCCGCCGCATTCTTCCGAAAGACAGCGAGGCGCTGACCGAAGCGGCCCTCAACCTCGGCTGGATCTATATGGATGCCGGCCGCCCGGAACGTGCCGTACCGCTGCTGCGCGAAGCGCTGGCGCGCAAACAGGTTCACCTTGGCGCCCGGCATGCCGACGTCGCCGACGCCATGGCCATCCTCACCTCGGCACTGACCCGCCTGGGCCGCTACGGAGAAGGCGAACAGCTGATGCGTGACGCCGTGGCCATCGACGCCAGCGCATACACCCACCCCAACGCTCATACGGCATGGCATCTCAACGACCTTGGCGGCGTGTTCTTCCTGGAGGGTCGCTACGATGAGGCCGCCGCGTTCTACACCAAATCCATCGCCATCGACCAGGCGCTGGCGCCTTCCTCCGGCCTCAACGAAGCGACGAGCATCGGCAACATCGGCAAGCTCCGCTTTCGGCAAGGCGCCTATGCCGAGGCGGAAGCCCGCTTGCGCGACTCGATCGAGCGCAGGCAACGCTTGCTGGGTGTGGACTATGCAGACAATGGCCGCGCCTACGACCACGCATGCCTGGCCGAGGTGCTCATCGCGCGCGGTGACTTCACCGGCGCACGGGCGGCCCTGGACGACGCACTGGCCGAAAGCCGGCAACGGCATCGCGACGCGCATCCGGATACCGCCTTCGCGCTCGCCGTCGACGCCGAACTGATGGCGACTGCTGGCGACGACGAGCGCGCCGCCACCCTCGCCGGCCAAGCCGTGGACATGTACGCCACGCTGGGCGACCGGCAGTCGGAGAAAGCCATCCGCGCCCGCCTCGTATACGGCGACATTCTGCAGGTGCTCGGGCGCCAGGCAGAGGCCGCATCCCAGCTCGACGCGGCGCTCGCCGCCGCCAACGCGGCAGAGCCGGCCCCGCCAGCGCTGGTGGCCCGCATCGCCGCCGACCTTGCGCATGTCGATGCATCACTCGGCGATCGCACAGCCACCGAGCGCCTTCGCGAACAGGCCCGTGCGTCGCTGGCCAACGCCGAGGCGGGGCCCAATACCGATCGCGACGCGGCCGTGCACCTGCTGGCAGGCACGAAGCTGGTCGCGCGCTGATTTCTCCATCGTTTGGCGGAAGTCCGACGCGGACTTCCGTCATCGAAACGCTGGTGGGCCACTGCATGCCGTTCCACGTGCGGCAGGCGACTTTAGGACTCGTCTTATGGGGCGACACCCAAGGCTCAGGCAACCTGTCTGCACCTGGCCGCGGAGCTTCCCAAGCGCACACGGCCCGCCTGACGGAGACCGACCATGCTTGCCCCGCGCTTCGTACCGCACAACGAATTCCATGTGTTTCGTGGCACCGAATGGCTGTTCAGCGTCGCCGAGTTGCGACTGCGCCACATGAGCCTGATGCAACCCCAGTCACTGGCTCACCAATACTGCCTGCGGGCACCGGGTTTCGATCAGGTGGCCTTCGACACCCGCGACATCAAGCGGATGGATCGTGAGGCAGCGTGGGATCCATTTCTCCGCGTCGGCAAGCTCACCCACCAGTTGAACAAGTCCTTCGATAACGTGAAGGACATCATCGACGCCATCGCTCCCTTCATGTGTCCGCTGGATGCCTCGGTGCGGTTTGAAACGACGCCGCGGACCGCCGACGTCACCATGCCGCTGTAGCGGGACCGAACACACGCACGCGCCACGCGATGGCTCGGCTGCCATAATCGGCCCTCCCTCGCCGAACGCGCCGACCCGATGAATGACTGTTCCATCCAAGAGCACTGGATTGAGTCCGGCAACGGCCGGCTTTACGCGCGGCTCTGGCAGCCGGCAGTCGGCAGGAACGGCGACGACGCGCCCGTGGTGCTGTTCCACGACTCGCTGGGCTCCGTGGCCTTGTGGCGGGACTTTCCGGCGCAACTGGCGGCAGCCACCGGACGCACCGTGATCGCCTATGACCGTCTGGGCTTCGGCCAGTCCGATCCGCATCCCGGCAAACTGCGCAACACCTTCATCCACGACGAAGCCAGCGGCGACTTCCGTGCGCTGCGCGATGCGCTGGGCATCCGTGCGTTCGTGGCCTTCGGGCACAGCGTGGGTGGCGGCATGGCCGTGGCTTGCGCGGCAACCTATCCCGATGATTGCATCGCCTTGATCACCGAGTCCGCGCAGGCTTTCGTGGAGGATCGCACCCTGCAGGGCATCACCGAGGCCCGCGAAGCGTTTCGCCAGCCCGGCCAGCTCGACCGGCTGACGAAGTATCACGGCGACAAGGCCGAATGGGTGTTGCACGCCTGGATCGACACGTGGCTGGCCGATGACTTCGCCGGCTGGAATCTCGACGATGACCTGACGCGGATAGCGTCCCCTGCGCTCGCCATCCATGGCGACCTGGATGAATACGGCTCGGTGCTGCATCCGCAGCGTATTGCCCGTCTCGCCGATGGCACCACCGCCATCCTCAAGCAGATCGGACATGTGCCGCACCGCGAGCAGCCGGACGTCGTGATCAACCTGGCCAGTCACTGGCTGAGCCAGCTTCCGCCATCGACCGTGGGCTGGTCCACCGACTGAGTCTGTGCCGCGCGGGCGGCGCAACTAGCCACAACTTGCACGAAGGCGCCCCTGCGGGCGCCTTGTCCATGGCCTCACCGGCTCCCGCCCGCCTGCTGCCTTCGCAGCGCGGAAACGGACTGCCCACCCCAGCCCCAGTTCTCCAGTTCCACCTCCTCGATCACCACGAAGGTGGCATCCAGCGGCTTCTTCAGCACGTCCAGCAAGACTTGGCTGACACCCTTGATGACGGCGGCTTTCTCTTCCGCGGTGGCTGCATGGCGACCGGGCCCTGTGCCCTCGCGGGTGATCTGTATGTTGACTATCGGCATGATGCTTTCCTCGGCGGTTTCGGGGCGGACACCGCGTCCACCCCGTTGTGGTTCTCAGTGGCCGGCACTCTGGCCGCCGTCGACGCGCAGGATTTCACCCGTTACGAAGCCGGCGTTGTCGAGATAGAGCACCGCATCCACCACATCGGCGATCTCGCCGATGCGGCCGACGGGATGCAGCCCGGCCAGCGCGCCCAGGCTTTCCGGTGCATGCATCGGTGTCCTGACCACGCCGGGCGCCACAGCATTCACACGCACGCCGCGCTTGGCGTATTCGATGGCCAGTGACCGGGTCGCGGCGTTGAGGCCACCCTTGGTTATCGCCGCCAGCACGGAGGGCACGCCATCGATGGCATGATCGACGAGGCTGGTGGTGATGCTGACCACATGACCGCTGCGCTGCTTTTCCATTTCGGCGATGGCGAGCTGGGTGATATGGAAAAAGCCGGTGAGGTTCACCGAAATGTTGTCGGCGTAGTCCTGCGCGGTGAATGCCGTGAACGGCTTGGCGCTGAAGATGCCTGCGTTGTTGACCAGGGTGTCGATGCGGCCGAAGCGCGACAGCGCTTCCTGCACGATGCGCTCCGCCACGCCGCGGTCGGCGATGTCTCCGGCCACCGTGATCACGTCGGGATCACTGGACGGCTGGATCGAGCGCGAATTGGCGACGACGCGGTAGTTGCGGTCACGGAAGCCCTTGACGAGCCCCGCGCCGATGCCTTGCGATGCACCTGTGATGATGGCGACTTTCTGCTGCTTGTTCATGGTCTGACTCTCGCTTAGATGAAGGATTTCAGCGTGCGCTGACCGGCGCTTGCCGCCGATGACTTCAATCTAGGAGCGTGCGGGGGAGAAGCGAATCCCCGCTATCCGGCAGACACTCTTCCGCGCGGCGGTTTAATCGGCGTCCCTCCGGTGTACCCGGCATCCTTCGCCAGGCTTGCAAAACGCGTACGCAGGCGCGGCAGCGCGAAGTCGACGAAGGCGCGCACCTTGGGCACGGACAGGCGGCCATACGGCGACACGATGTTCACCGGTACCGGCGCGGGCTCATCGCCCGCGAGCAACACCTTCAGCTTGCCCTGCCTGATCTCCGGCGCGACGTGGTATGAAAACAGGCGTACCACCCCGTGACCTTCCACCGCCGATTCGACGGCGGCCCGGATGTTGTTGACCGCCAGCCGCGGCGTAAACGACACCGAGCGCGACACGGACGAACCTTCCAGCGGTGGAAAGCTCCACGAATCCATGCCCATGTGCGCCATGGCAATGATCTGCTGCTTGCCCAGATCGGCCGGCTCCGCGATCTGCGGATGCGTGGCGAGATAGCGTGGCGACGCCACCACCACGCGCCGCACCTCGCCGACGCGATGGGCGACCAGCGTGGAGTCGGCCAGATGCGTGATGCGCAGCGCCAGGTCCATGCCTTCTTCCACCAGGTTCACCGGCCGCTCCAGCAGATGCAGCCGCACGTTCACCGTCGGGTACTCGTCCATGAAGGCATCGACGAGGGGACGCAGGATTTCCACGCCCGAAAATACGGTGGCGGAGATGGTGAGCGTGCCTCTCGGCACGGAGCGTTCGCCCGCCGCCTGCCGGTCCGCTTCATCCAGCTCAGCCAACACCTTGCGACATGCCGCGGCATAGCGTTCGCCGGCTTCGCTCAGCTTGATCGAGCGCGTGGTCCGGTGCAGCAGGGGCACGCCGACGTGTGCTTCCAGGAAGGCAATGGCCCGGCTCACCGCGGCGGCCGAGCGCCCGGTACGGCGACTGGCGCCCGCGAGGCTGCCCTCGTCAAGGGCAGCCACGAATACCTTCATGGCATCGATGCGATCCATAGGACATGCCTCGCGTGACGGCATGCAAGCCGCGGTCGCGAAAGTGTCCTACAACTGTTCGGCTCACGGCTAGGCGCGGGCCCATCGCGTTGGCTGGCCTTCGCTGGACAACTCAGGTAGCCAGTCGCCATTCGTTGATCAGGGTGCGCATCAATGCCTGCGTGGACATCGGCCGCGCCAGCGGTGCGCCCTGCCCGGCCCAGTGCGCGCCATAGCCGGACTCGCCGGCCGCGCGTCCTGCGGCGTTCAATGCCTTGCCCGCGTCGTAGGCGATGGGGTAGTCCGGGATGTCCGCCGCGCGCACCGATGCACCGAGCCGCGTAAACAGGCTCGCCAGGCTTCGTGCAGGTCGACCGGACACCGCGCGCGTCATCACGGTGGCGTGCGCCGCATCACTTGCCATGGCCTTGCGATAGCCGGCATCCGCCAAGGACTCGTCCGTTACCACGAACGCCGTACCGAGCTGCGCGGCAGCCGCACCCAGATCAAGCACGGCGGCAACGCCTGCGCCATCCATGATGCCGCCCGCGGCAATCACGGGAACATTCACGTTGGCCACGAGCACACGCGTCAAGGCGATAGTGCCGAGTGCGCTGTCATCGGCCTCCGGATCGAACACGCCGCGATGCCCGCCCGCCTCGTACCCCTGCGCGACAATGGCATCCATGCCAGCGGCTTCGAGTACCTGGGCTTCGCGCAGGTTGGTCGCGCTTCCCATGAGGTACACACCCGCGTCGTGCAAGGCCTCGACCTGGTCGGGTCGCGGCACGCCGAAGTGAAAGCTCACCACCCGGGGACGTTCGGCGACGAGCATGGCGAGCATGGCGTCGTCGACGAGGAAGGAGGTGTAGATCTCCCTGAGCGAGGATGGCGGCGCCGCGCCAAAGCGTTTGAACTCCGGCGCCAGCCGCGCCAGCCACGCGGACTGCTTCGCTTCGTCGGCATGTGCTGGCTGGTGAACGAACACGTTGACGTTCAACGGGCCGTCGCTCAGCTGGCGGAACGCATGCATAGCTTCGCGCGCTTTGTCTGCCGTCATGGCTCCCACCCCCAGCGAACCCAGCCCGCCGCTGTTGCTCACGGCCGCAGCCATGGCCGGCGAGGACACGCCGGCCATCGGCGACTGGATGATGGGGACGCTGATGCCAATGGCGCTGAGCAGTGAAGAAGACGCATGGCTCAACATGACTGATCGCTCCTGCGACGTGGGGACGCCAGCCACTTTACGCCCGCACGAGGGCCAATTTAAGGCTTGAAATCCGGCGATCAGTCTTTCATGCCATGCACGCATCGCGCGCTCACGAACGCGTCACGCCCTATCGGATAGCAGGCCTGCAACGCGCACGTGTCGGGCGCGCCGCCGGCTCAGGCCGTCGCCTCCTCAGGCAGCTCCAGCGCCACGGCCGTCGCTTCGCCGCCGCCGATGCACAGCGATGCCACGCCACGTTTCGTTCCTGTGTGACGCATGGCGTGCACCAGCGTCACGATCAGACGCGCGCCAGTGGCGCCAATGGGGTGGCCCAGCGCGCAGGCGCCGCCGTGGATGTTGATCCGCTCGCGCGGAATGCCCAGTTCCTTCGCGGCGATCATCGGCACCACGGCGAACGCTTCGTTGATCTCGAACAGGCCCACGCTGTCGAGCGACCAGTCCAGTCGGCCCAGCAATCTGCGGATCGCCGGTGCGGGTGCCGTGGTGTACCAGGCCGGTTCCTGCGAATGCGTGGCGTGGCCCCTGATCACCGCGAGTATCGGCCAGCCTTCGCGCTGCGCGGTCGACTGGCGGGTCAGCACCAGCGCCGCTGCGCCATCCGCATTGGCCGATGCGCTGGCCGCCGTGATGGTGCCGTCACTACGGAACGCGGGTTTCAGCGTGGGGATTTTTTCCGGGGACACGCGCTGCGGATGTTCGTCGCGATCGACCAGCACCGTTCCCGCGCGCTCACGCACCTCGACGGGCACGATCTCGTCGACGAAGTCGCCGTTGCCTATGGCCCGCTGCGCGCGCTGCAGCGTGTCGACGGCCCAGGCATCCTGCGCGTCCCGTCCAAAGCCATAGCGTTCCGCGGCCATTTCCCCGAAGTCGCCCATGGGGCGGCCTTTCTCGTAGGCGTCTTCCAGGCCATCGAGCATCATGTGGTCGAAGATCTGTTCGTGGCCCACGCGATAGCCGCCGCGTGCCTTGGTCAGCAGATACGGGGCGCCGGACATGGACTCCATGCCGCCAGCCACGATCACCTCGGCGCTGCCCGCACGCAGCAGATCGTGCGCCAGCATGGTGGCCTTCATGCCGGAACCGCAGACCTTGTTGACGGTGGTGGCGCCCACCGAGGTCGGAATGCCCGCGCCGATGGCAGCCTGGCGCGCCGGTGCCTGTCCCTGCCCCGCGGGCAGCACGCACCCCATCAACACTTCGTCCACGGCGTCTGGCGCCACGCCGGCACGCTCGATGGCTGCGCGTATCGCCGCGGTTCCCAGCGCATGCCCGGGCAAGGAAGACAGCGCACCCTGGAAACGCCCGAGCGGCGTGCGCACAGCGGAAACGATGACGATGGGGTCGATGGCGGACATGGCGGTTCACAGGCGCGCGGCATGCGCGGTTCGCCGGGAAACATAATATGATGACTGTAATTTCATGTTAAGCAAGACCCAGCCGGGCCTCCGCTTCATCTCCTTCCCGGGCTGTCAGCCCTTGGCGTGCAAACGCCCATAGGCACCCGGACTGCTGCCATAGCGAGCCTTGAAAGCGCGGGCGAACGCAGCTTCCGACGCATAGCCGGCGAGTTCTGCCGCCCGGCCCGCCGACAGTTTTCCTGCGCGCAGGGACTGCGCGGCCACGGCCAGGCGCACGCCGTTGACCCATTCCATCGGCGTTACGCCAGCGATCTCGCTGAAGTGCCGCGCAAAACTCGCGCGTGACGTATGCGCGACGTCGGCAAGACTCTGCAGGGTCCACGCATGCGCCGGGTTCTTGAGCACGGCGTCGACCACGCCGGCCAGGCGCGGATGGGCGAGCAGGCCGAGAATGCCGAGCTGCCAACGCCCGTCGCTGGCCATGCCGCGCAGGATCAGGGCAAACATGGCGCCCGTGATCATGCGCACGACCGCTTCGCCACCCGCTTGCGGCTGCGAGGTTTCATCGCGCAGCAGGCGGACAAGGCTGAGCAGGGCATCGCCGTTCGCGGTGCGCAGATGCAGCAGCTTGGGCAAGCCCGTCCATAGCGCATCCGTGGCCCCGGACAGCGCGAACTCCCCGCACAACATGTCCAGCGCCTCACCCTCGCCGGCGCGCTCGACCAGCGTGACCTGTCCGTTGAAACGCCGCGTTTCCGGGCCGGATGGCAGCCGGCGCTCGCCTGCTGAAGCCACGCTGCGCATGATGTGCGCATCGCCGTACGGAAACAGCAGGACATCGCCCTTGCGCAACGCGATGATCTGGTCGTCGACCTCCAGTTCGGCGGCGCCCTCCAGTATCACGTGGTACGGCAGATGGTTCGGTGCCGAGCGCGGATGCTCGAGCACCCACTCGCCGGCAAACCGGCACTGCAGCTCCGCATTGCCGGTCGGCGCCATGGCGTTCACCAGTCGATCGAGGCCATCCATCGGTCTGAGACTCCCGGGCAAAAGAATGAGACGCGTGTGTGCGGAGGGAACCAGGGCGCCTTCCTACCATGTTCACACGGTCGGGCCCCGCCCGACACCGTGCTGAAACCAACCCATCGAGGAGTCCACGCCATGAGTCGTCTCAACACCATCCACGTTGCCGATGCCCCGGAAGAATCCGCGCTCCTGTTCGCCCAAATCAAGAAGACAGCAGGCAAAGTACCCAACGCCTACGTCGCGATCGGCAGCCACGCGCCCCAGGTGCTCGCCCACATGCTCCAGACCCAGGCGCTACTGAAGCAGGGCCAGCTTTCCGCGCTGGAGCTGGAAGCGATCAACCTGGCCGTGAGCGAGGCGTCGCAATGTGATTACTGTCTGGCCGCGCATTCCATGACGGGCAGGATGGCGGGCTACAGCGCCGCGCAGATCCAGCAGATCCGCAAGGGTGGCCTGGACGGCCACGCGAAGATCGACGCGCTGGTGAAATTCGCCCTCACCCTGGTGACCACGCGCGGTACGCTGGCTCCCGAAGCCGTGAGCAGCCTGAAGGCCGCCGGCTACAGTGATCGACAGATCGTGGAAGCCATCCTCGCGGTCAGTGCGATCCTCTTCACCAACATGTTCAATCGCGTCAACGATACGGTGCTCGATTTCCCGAAAGCCGCATGACGCGTGTTCACCGGGCCGCGACGGCCGTCGCGGCCCATGACGTCAGCCGGCTGAGCCGTCCTGATCCTCCTCGGATCGGCCCGTGCATGCGGGATGTCCGCATCGGCACTGCTGTTCCAGATTGCCCGAAGCCTGTGCGCGCCGGCAATGAACGCTGCAGAACTCGCCCGGTTTGTCGACGTAGCACTGGCACGGCGGATAGGCGCACTGGAAACCGGTGGGCATGACGGAACTCCGTGTGAGCGGCGTACAAGCCTAATGGCGCGGTGGTTTGCATGGGTCACAACAACGTTAGCATCGCGCTACCATTTTGATACGTTCACGACCGCAAAGAGCGATGTCTGCGAGCCGCGATGGTTCGACGCCGCCACGCACAGCGACGAACCGGACGTGAAAGCCTTCGCCAGTTGGACTTTGACGACCTTGCGAGACCAGATGGAAATGGCGGGTGCCCTCACCCCTCACCAGCCGCTTGGGGCACCGTGACTCCTGCCGTCAGGCCCGCATCAAACGCATGAGCGACCCCACCGCCCCCGGCAACCCGGGATGGCGGGGCCGCGGCGTGGCGATGGCTTCAGTGCGTCGTAGCAGCCGGAGCCGGCGAGCTCTGCGGATAGGCCGGTGACGGCTTGGCGGCGCTACCTCCCGTCGCCGGCGTGGCGGGCGACGGAGCAGCCGAGCTCGTTGGCGCAGGCGCCGGGGCACCGGCATTTTCGTCGCCTTGCTTGCCGCAGCCGGCAAGCGTCAGCGTTGCCATGGCGAGCACCAGCGGCACGCAGACTTTCAACGTCGAAGAAACCATGGTGTGACCTCCTTGGGCGTGGAAACCATCAGAGGCAGCTGCTGACGTGCGCGCCTGGCGGATACATGCCGCCCATTTCCCTGCCGCGGAGTGGGCCGCTGGCAGCTGACTCGCGCGTTTTTGCCTCGGGCATGACTGGGGCGCCCGTTCTGCCTCGCCTAACGTCTAAGCCTACGCATGTGCAGTACGCGTCATGCTTTTGCACAAAGCGAAGAATGCGTTCAGTGGGGACTCATGCTCCCGATGGCCCCAGTCACGGCGTAACCCCGTCCAACGAACGCGCAAGGTCGGCAACCCGGCCGCGCGGGTGCTCGATGTTCGCAGCCGCAACGGACGGCGCTGATCTGTCCCGATGATGAGCCGGACTCGCCAGTCATGGGCGGAAGTCACACCTGGCAAGCCGCTCCCCTCCCGTCCCGGACGCCCCATCGCAACGCCGGTAGAGACAGTCGGCCACCAGGGCGCCGCCTACTTAGGCGGAACTACCTACGGTCCGTCCCGTAGATGTTCGCTAGTCCGATGGACGTCCAAACGGGTGAAATACCCCTGCCCGGCCCCTGTCCCGCATTGAGGGTTGGCCGGCATACCACGGGACGCCTCCTGCCAGTCGCCCCGGTTCCCCCAAAGGACTGGCGACACTGACTTATCCGGAGCAGACCATGGGCTCGGCCACCGCCAAGATCAAAGAAGAATTCCTGAAGATGCTCCCGCCGACCATCTTCTTCTTCGTCGCACTCAATCTCGTGCTGCTGATCCGCGCCCTGATGACGCGCGGCACCGGCCTGTCACTACCCACCTTCGCCACCGTGGTGATCTCCGCCCTGATCCTGGGCAAGGCCGTGCTGCTGGCCAACATGCTGCCCTTCATCAATCGCTTTCCCGAAAAACCGCTGATGTGGAATGCCGCCTGGAAAACGGTGATCTATACCATCGTCGCCACCTTCATCCACTATCTCGAACGGCTGCACGAGTACTGGAAAGAGACGCACGACATCGGCACCGCCAACCACCAGTTGCTGACGGAGACAAACTGGGCCCACTTCCTGGCCATCCAGATCCTGTTGCTGGTGTTGATCTTCAATTACTGCGTGTTTGCGGAACTTGCCCGCGTGATTGGCCCGCAGAAGCTCAAGGCGATGTTCCTGGGGCCCATGTCGGCGGCTGCCAGCGCGGCGAGCGAAGCGGCCCGTTGAGCCCCCGCCCCGGCGGGCAGCGGGGTGCGTTGCACGCAAGGGCGCCGGCCGGGCCGGCAAGCCCACAGCCTTCACACCTCGTTGGCGAGCCTGGGTATGGACTGCGCGCACGCCCTGCGATCCGGCATGGCGCTAATGGAGACCACGCGCATGTCCGAACACGTCTACAAGACCATCGAACTCACCGGTTCCTCGAAGACCAGCTGCGACGACGCCATCCGCACGGCCATCGAGCATGCGTCCAAAACCGTGCGCAATATCCGCTGGTTCCATGTCATCGAAACCCGTGGTCATGTCGATGAAGGCAAGGTGGCGTACTGGCAGGTGACGCTGAAGGTGGGCTTCACGCTGGAGTAGCCCCGTCAGGCTACCGACAGCAACCACGCCGCGCAGCGATCGACGTCGCCCGCGCCATGCCAGCCATGGAAGGCGATGCGCAGATACCCCTCGCGCGTGCTCGCGCTGATGCCTTGCGCGTCGGCCGCCTGCAAGAGCCGGGCGCACCGGTCCGCCGGCAGGGCGAAGGACAGCGTGGCCCCCACCCTGCCCGCCTTCACCAGGGCGCGCAGTCGTTCCGCCTCCGCCGACCATCGCGCATCCTTCCGCAACGCGGCCAGCAAGGCGCGTTGCAGGCTGGCCACATGCGCCTGGATCGCCGCCAGGCCACCGGCTTCCACCAGCAGACGGATCGACGACGCCAGCGCCGCACATGACAGGATCGAAGGACTACCCGCTTCCAGGCGCCGCCCGTCCACCGCCCACGCTTCATCGTTGGGCTTCTGCGTGCCGCTCTGTGAAAAATCATCCGGCGCGGACAACCATGTGCCCACCGGCATCAGCCGCTGGCGAAACGCCCGCTCCGTCCACAACAACCCTTGCCCCTGCAAGCCGAGCAGGCCCTTGTGTCCGCCGGTCGAGAACGCGCTCACGCCTTCAAACGACGCGACCATGGTGCCGGCGCCCTGAATACCGTCGACGACAAGATGCACGCCACGCTCGCGGCAACCGCGACCGAGCTTCTGCAAGTCCAGCCGGATACCGTCCTGATAGCGCACCCACGACACCGCCATGACGCGCGTGCGCGGCGTGATCGCATCCAGCAGGCGCTGCTCTGGCTCCATGCCCGCATCGGGAGGGATGAAAGGCTGCGCCATCTGCCCATCCCACAGGGCGACTTCCGTGCAGGTCACGGCGCGGCGCGCCAGGGCCAGCCACGGCAGGCGGTTGCTGGGAAATTCGCCCGCGGGAATGAGCACCTCATCGCCGTCCTGCCACGGATAGCCGAGCGCCACCACTTCCAGCCCGCTCGACGTGCAGGTCACCAGGCTCATGTCCTGCACGGCAACACCAAACAGGCTGGCGCCGATGTGGCGCAGGGAGCGCAGCACGTCGAGGAAATCTTCGTTCCAGCGCAAGTCCCAGGGGCGCAGCTCGGTATCCATCAGCGCGCGTACCGCGGCGGCGGAAACGCGAGGCAGCGGACCATCCTTGCAGTGCGAGAGCCAGAGCACGTCGGGCGGCATGTCGAACAATTCGCGGGGCAACAGCGCAGATGCAACGTGCGGCACGGGATGTGTTCCTTGATCCGGCATGACGTAAGCCCGGCAACCTAGCACAGCCCCCGCCGGCACGTGACCGGGTTACGCCACCGCTTCGCGTCGCATGCACGGGCGCAGCGGCGATGGGCAGGCGATGTGTCCGACGTCCGTACTGCCTTGTCCGGACAGCGTCCGCGGACACTCGCAACGACACGGAAGGCATTGACGAAATGGCTTGGTGGCGCGGTTTACGGGCCACATCGTGGCTTGGCACGGCCCTTGCCATCTATCCAGTGAAAGCCATCCAACCCTGTTCAAGGAGAACGACCATGAAATTCGAGAACCTGATGCTGCATAGCCTGTTCGCCGCTTGCCTGCTGGTGTGCGTGCTGACCCTGGGTGCGATGATCAGTGCACCGGCGACCTATGCTGCCGCATCGGTGGCCAACGCCGCCCCTGCCGTCGCGGCACAACCCGCTGGCTGAGCAAGCCCACCGTGTATAGCGCACAACGCTTTGCCCTTCCGCCGGTCCGGATGCTGGACGAAAAATAGCCCCGGGAATCTCCCGGGGCTCGATGAGCGCAAGGGCATGCGCGGGAAGACGATGATGGTTTGGCGGCGGTCCGCTGCCCTGGCGTGACGCAGTCAGCGCCCAGAGGATGCCCGGCGGCTCAGCTCGGTAAGACCGTGGCGTTCCATCGCGGCGTAGACCTGTTCCCACCACCAACGGCGATCGTCGTGATCAATGGATGCGGTGGGAACGTGGACCAGATGCTCGAAGGCCGCCCACAGATCCTCTTCAGGCGCGTCCTCGGCGGCCAGCCGGAGCAGCTCCGCGTCCAGCGCCGCAAACCTCTCAGCAAGTTGCTCTCTGGAGTAACGCATAGGCAGCACGCCATCTCAGGATCAACGGACCGTTGCACCGCTGCCTTTCTACCTCGTTTCGCGGTCACGCAATGC
Organism: Dyella japonica A8; assembly: GCF_000725385.1. Taxonomy (NCBI): domain Bacteria; kingdom Pseudomonadati; phylum Pseudomonadota; class Gammaproteobacteria; order Lysobacterales; family Rhodanobacteraceae; genus Dyella; species Dyella japonica. Next base: position 3,830,246 of record NZ_CP008884.1, read on the forward strand.
ACGAATCTGGCAGGACCGCCGGGACAGGTACCCGGCGTCCCGGTGATGCCATGGACCGCGCGGCCGTTCAGCCCGTGCCGGCGCCTTCGCAGCACGTTCGGCGCCAATCCCTGCCCGCTCGCCGCAGGTGATGCACGGGCTTCGCGGAAACATGAATGACGCGGGCAGAACAGGCCGCTCCGGCGCCGCCTTTCATCACCCGCGTCTTGCCGCCGATCCTCGCTGGCCGTCAGCGGCCATTCATGGCGAGAGCCTCGGCCGCGCATCCATTTCACTCGTGGGCGGATCGTTCCCAGCGTGCCAGCTGCTCGCGCAGCGCGTCGTTGTCGGCCTTGAGCTCGGCCACTTCCGCCGTCAGCTCGGCGACGCGCCGACGCAAGGTGGGCAGGTCTTCATCGCCACCCGCTTCCGGCTCCTTCTTCGGCTTGCGCTTAGCCTCGCGCACGCGCTTGGCCGCCTGCTTGAGTTCGTCATCGCCGGCAATGGCGGCAGCACGCTGTTCGTCCTCCGGCAGGCTGGCAACGGCAGCGGCGGCATTGATCGACAGCACGCCGGACTTCACCGCGGCCACCACTTCGGGCGCAGCCTGTTTCTGGATCTTCTCGATCATCACCACCTGGTTGTTGCTCAGGCGCGCCTCGCGGGCGAGCTCCTGCCGGCTGGGCAAGGACCCGGCCTTCGCCGGAGCGGCGGCTGGCGCCTCCGCCGATACCGGCACGCCATCATCGAATGGCGGCGCTTCGGCGGCGGGTGCGAGGGCCGCTTCATCTTCAACCGGTTTGGCGCGGTTACGGCGCTCGGCGATGATCTCGCGCTTGCGCAGCGCCAGCACGCCACGCTGGAAATCAGACACGCTGCGGCGGCCCAGGTGCTGCTCGATCATCCACAGGTGCACGTCATCCATCGACTGGAAACGCGTGTTCTGCACCGTGTTGAACGGCAGGTCGTGTTTGCGGCAGATGCCATAGCGGTTGTGGCCATCCACCAGGATATTGCCCCACAGCACCAGCGAGTCGCGACAGCCCTCGGCGAGCAGGCTGCGCTCCAGCGCCTCGTACTCGTCGGGAGTCAGCGGATCGATGTAGGCCTTGAGTTCTTCGTTGACGACGATGTCCATGGATGCGGGCTGATACGGCAAAGGGGCGGCATTGTAGAGAACCTCGGCCGGCGTTTCGCGGCTTGCAATGGATGGCCGAACGTGCACCACGCGCCCGGGCCATGCCCCACAGGTGAAGCGGCCTGCGCCCCGCTCTGCTACCTTGCTGACTTTTCAACCGGGGGAGTTCCATGTTGCTGCGCCACTGCCTTGCCCTTGCACTCGCCGCCACGCTGTCGGCCACCGTCGCCGCAGACGAAGCCAAGCCCGCCCATACGCCCTCGCCGAAGGACCTGCTCGCCAAGTCGCAGCCGCAGGAATGGCGCGTGCCCGACCCGCGGAACGTGCTGGTGATGCAGCTGCCGCAGGGGCGCGTGCTGATCGAGCTGGCACCGGACTTCACCCCGCTGCATGTCGCCAACATCCGCACCATGGCGCACGAGCACTATTACGACGGGCTTGTCATTGAGCGCGTGCAGGACAATTTCGTCACGCAGTGGGGCGATGCGGCCAACGAGGATGAGAGCGGCGACAAGAGCAAGCTCAAGCCGCTGGGTTCGGCCAAGGACCGCCTGCCACCGGAATACACGCGCCCCTACGACGCCAAACTGCCCTTCACCGCGTTGAAAGATGGCGATTTCTACGCACCCGAAGTGGGATTCTCCGAAGGCTTCCCTGCCGCGCGCGACAAGGCGCATCAGCAACAGTGGCTGACGCACTGCTACGGCATGGTCGGCGTGGGTCGTGACATCGATCCGGAAACCGGAAGCGGCAGTGAGCTCTATGCCGTGATCGGCCAGGCGCCGCGCGCGCTGGATCGCAACATTGCCCTCGTCGGCCGCGTACTGCAGGGGATGGAATACCTGTCGGGCCTGCCGCGCGGAACCGGCCCGATGGGCTTTTATGAGAAACCCGAACAACGCATCGCCATCCGCTCCGTGCGACTGGCCTCGGACCTGCCTGCCGAAGAACGGCCGAACGTCGAAGTACTGCGCACCGACAGCGTGACCTTCGCGGCACTGGTCGACGCCAAGCGCAATCGATTCGACGATTTCTATCGCCTGCCGGCCGGTAAAGTCGATGTGTGCAGCGTGAACATTCCCGTGCGCGACGCCAAGACATCGCACTGACTGCAAACATGAGTCCATCTCATGCGCAGTGAGTGAACCTTGCCTTAGCGCTGCGCCCAAAGACCACGCGATCTTCACCCCTCGGGTCGGCAGGATGCCCTCGTGGTCTCTTGGGAGCGAGGCATGCGGCTGGCCAGGAAAATCGTCTTGTGGATCATCGGCGTCTGGCTGGCGCTGGTCGTGGTGCTGCTGATCGTCGTCGCGACGTTCGACTGGAATCGCCTCAAGCCCACCATCAATGCCCAGGTCAGTGACACCATCGGACGGCCCTTTGCGATCAATGGAGACCTCAGCGTGCACTGGCAGCGCGAACGCGGTGCCAGTGGCATGGAGAGCTGGGTGCCATGGCCGGCATTCGTCGCGCAGGATATCCGCGTAGGCAACCCCGACTGGGCCAGCCAGCCGATCTTTGCGCATCTGGAGGCGGTGCATTTTCGCGTCGCGCCGCTGCCGCTGCTCGCGCACCGGGTGGAAATCCCGGTGCTGTATCTGACCCAGCCCACCATCGACCTGGAACGCGATGCGCAGAACCGCACCAACTGGGATGTCGCGCTGGCCGGCAGCGGCTCGCCATCCACCTGGCAACTGGACCTGCGTGCGATCGGCTTCGACCGTGGGCATGTCTCGCTCAACGATGCGGTAAGCAAGACCAGCCTGCAGGTCACCATGGAAACCCTGCAGCACGCCATTCCCTACGACCAGATCGTGGCGCAGCAATCCAGCGACGCACGCGAGCAGGCGACGAAGACGGTAGGCGCCAGCGCCAGAACGGCCTTGGCCAGGGAGTCCGGCAAGGAAGGCAATGAGCCGGGCAAGACCGGTGCCGCCTATCAATTCGTGTGGCAGGCCGTGGGCAAGTACCAGGGCCTCACCGTCGACGGCAACGGCAAGACGGGTGGCGTGCTTGCGCTGCAACAGGCCGACCAGGCCTTCCCGCTACAGGCGGATGTACACGTCGGCGACTCGCACATCGCCCTCGTCGGCACGCTTACCGATCCGCTGCATCTGGCTGCGCTCGATATCCGCCTGTGGTTCTCCGGCACCAGCATGGCGAAGCTGTATCCGCTGACGGGGGTGACCCTGCCGGACACCCCGCCCTACGCGACCGAGGGCCACCTGCGTGCCAACCTCAAGCGCGGCGCCAGCCACTTTTCCTACGACCACTTCCGTGGCCGCGTGGGCGGCAGCGACCTGGCGGGCAGCCTCACCTTCGATACCGGCGGCGCGCGCCCGAAGCTTGCCGGCACACTCAGTTCCCAGCTGCTGCGCTTCGCCGACCTGGCGCCGCTGATCGGCGCGGACAGCAATGCACAGAAGCAGCAACGCGGCGATGCCACGCCGCAGCCCGCCGACAAGGTGCTGCCGGTGGAGCCGTTCCGTACCGACCGCTGGCGGGCCATGGATGCCGACGTCGGCTTCAACGCGAACCGGATCGTGCGCGAGGCCCAGCTACCCATCGACGGCTTGTCCACGCACGTCGCCATGGACAACGGCGTGCTCACGCTCGATCCGCTGAACTTCGCTCTCGCCGGCGGTACGGTGGCGAGCAACCTGCACATCGATGGCAGCATCACGCCCATGAAGGGCGCCATCCGGATGAAGGCGCGCCACCTGAAGTTGAAGGAACTGTTCCCCACCTTCGAGCCGATGCGCACCAGTTTCGGCGAGATCAACGGCGATGCGGCGCTGGATGCGCGCGGCAATTCTGTCAGCGAGCTGATGGGTACCTCCACCGGCGAACTGAAGCTGCTGATGAACGACGGCGCCATCAGCAAGACCCTGCTGGAAACGGCCGGCCTCAACGTGGCCAATGTGGTCATTGCCAAGCTGTTCGGCGACAAGACGGTGAAGATCAACTGCGCCGCCTCCGACATGGCGGCGACCAACGGCCTCTACGAGACGCGGCTATTCGTGTTCGATACCGAGGACGCCACCGTCCGCGTGAACGGCACGATCAATTTTGCCAACGAAAAGCTGGATCTGGACGTACGGCCGGCATCGAAGGGCCTGCGCATCCTGTCGCTGCGCTCGCCGCTGTACGTGAAGGGCACCCTCAAGAACCCGGACGTGGGCGTGCAACCCGGGCCGCTCATCCTGCGCGGCGGCGGCGCACTCGCACTGGGCGTGTTCGCCGCCCCCGTCGCCGCCCTGCTGCCACTGGTCGCGGCAAGCCGGGGGGCGCCGGACAACACCTGCGCCACGGTGCTGGAGCAGATGCGCGGATCGTCCAAGGCGCGGCCGGCGCCACTCCCGGCCAAGGCAAAAGCGCCTGCGACACGCTGAAGCGTCGGGGCAAGGCTAGAATACCGGGCTCTCCTTCTCCCGACGTTCGTGCATGCAACCGGCAATCAAGGCCCGCTGGCAGATCCATTTCTGCGTCCTGCTCTGGGGCTTCACCGCCATCCTGGGCAAGTTGATCACCCTGCCGGCCCTGCAGCTGGTGTGGTGGCGCACGCTGCTGGTGGCGGGCTCGCTGCTGCTGATTCCCAAGGTCAGGCGTGGCCTCAGGGCTATGCCGGCAAAACTGCGCTGGGGTTATGCGGGCATTGGCGTGCTGGTGTCGCTGCACTGGCTCACTTTCTATGCCGCCATCAAGCTGGCCAATGCCTCGGTGGGCGCCACCTGCATTGCCCTGGGGCCGGTGTTCCTGTCGCTGGTGGAGCCGTGGATCGCGGGGCGCAAGTTCGATCCGCGCGAGCTGCTGATCGGCGTGGCCGTGGTGCCCGGCGTGGCGATGGTGGTGGGCGGCGTGCCGCTGGAGATGCGCATGGGCATCGTCGTGGGTGCGGTGTCGGCCTTGCTGGTGGCGCTGTTCGGCGCGTTCAACAAGCGGCTGGTGGAACATGGCGACCCGTTGACCGTGACCTGCATTGAACTGGGCACCGGCACGCTGTTCCTGACCCTGCTGGCGCCCTTGCTGCCCGGCCCTGCCTTCGTGCTGCCCAGCCTGCATGACGGCATCCTGCTGCTGGTGCTGTCGTTTGGCTGCACGTTGCTGCCGTTTGCGCTGGCCCTGGTGGCGCTGCGCCATATGACTGCCTTCGGCACGCAGATGGTGACCAATCTGGAGCCGGTCTACGCGATCGTGCTGGCCACGCTTCTGCTTGGCGAGCAGCGCCAGCTCGATGGCTGGTTCTATGCCGGCGTGGCGGTGATCCTTGCCGCCGTCTTCATCCATCCGTTGCTGACACGCAAGCAGACGCCGCCATCGCAACCGGAGCTGCTTGGCACCGCCGAAAGCCACAACGTCGTGGAATAAGGCCGTCCCGGAAAGTCAGGCGGGCGTGGCCACCGTCGCGCGCATATGGTCGATGAAGGCGCGCACCTTGGCTGGCGGCTGACGCCCCGGGTACACCGCATAGATGCCGCAGTCCGGCAGGCTGTATTGCGCCATCAGCACGACGAGGCGGCCGTCGCGGATGTCATCGGTCACCAGGTAATCCGGCAGCACGCTGACGCCGCCGCCATGGAGCACCAGCGCATGCGTCGCGGTGACGTTGTTGGCCTGCGCCACGGGCCGCATGCGCACCGTGCGGCGTGAACCGTCCGGTGCCGTGAAGGTCCAGCGCAGCGGCGTCGCCAGCAGTGCCAGCGCCACCCAGTCGTGCGAGGCGAGATCCGTGATCACCCGTGGCGTGCCACGCCGTGCAAGGTAGGCGGGCGATGCCACCATCAACTGCCGGAAACTGCCCAGCCGCGCGGAGCGCAGGTTGGAATCGCGCAGCCAGCCCATGCGGATGGCCATGTCGAAGCGCTCGGCAATCAGGTCGCTCATGTGGTCGTCGAGCACCAGGTCAGCCTGTATCTCCGGATGCAGGTGCAGGAAATCCGCCAGCGCCGGAGCGACCACGGCGGTGCCGTAGTCACCGGTGGCAGTGAGGCGCAGTGTGCCACTGGGCTTTTCCTGGCCACGGCCCACCTGCGCGATGGCCGCCTCCGCCTCGGCGAGGATGCGCAGGCAGGCGGCGTGGAAGGTCGATCCGGCTTCGGTCAGCGTCATGCGACGCGTGCTGCGCGAGAGCAGCGTCACCCCGAGTTCGGCCTCCAGCCGCGCGATGTGCTGGCTCACCATCGCCTTGGTCATGCCCAGCACCTCGGCAGCGGCGGTGAACGAGCCTGCGCGAACCAGGGCCACGAAGACGGACAAGCGGTTGAGATTGACCTCGGCCATGCCGGCCCTCCTTACTGTCAATCCAAACTTTACAGTGAATTACCTTTTGATGCGTTTATCCGTACCAGCCGGTAGCGCATCATGGCGGACGTCACAGGTGCAGCCGGTTCGTTCACGCCAACCGCGTCATCGTCCGCAGCACTCCCCTTATCCCCGCTGGAGAGCACCATCCATGAAGATCGCCCTGTTCGGCGCGACTGGCCATGTCGGCCACGCCATCCTCGACGAAGCCCTGTCACGCGGTGACGACGTCACCGCCATCGTGCGCGACCCGGCGCGCCTGGCCCACCCCGACCCGCGCGTGACGGTGGTGACCGGCGACATCGCCACGCCAGCGACCTGGCTGGATGCGGTCCGCGGCGCCGATGCCGTGGTGGTGAGCATCTCGGCCCGTCGCGACGGCTCCAACGATGCGTTTCCGACGATCGCCAGCACCGTGCTGGACAACCTGCCCAAGGCAGGCGTGAAGCGCCTGGTGTGGGTAGGCGGCGCCGGCTCGCTGGAAACCGCGCCGGGCGTGCGCGTGGTCGACGACCCGAAGTTCCCCGAGGCATGGAAGGGGGAAGCGTTGGGACAGTCCAAGGCACTGGACGTGTTCCGCCAGTACAAGGGTGACGTTGAATGGACGTTTATCAGTCCGGCCGCGCTGCTCGAGGACGGCCCGCGCACCGGCAAGTATCGCGTCGGCGGCGACCAGCTGCTGGTGGACGCCCATGGCAAGAGCCACATCAGCGTGCCGGACTATGCCGCCGCCCTGCTTGACCGCGTTGAAAAGAACGATGCGCGCAAGCAGCGCATCACGGTGGCTTACTGATGGTACGTGGCGGATGGCTTTACGCCATCCGCCATTTTGGCTGCGCGAATCTTTGTGCGTTTCTTGGAGCCGGCTCACTACTCACGATCGCCTCAATACTCCAAAGTTTTCTCACCGTCATTCCCGCGTAGGCGGGAATCCAGTGACTTTTTCACATCACGTTCAAGTCTTTCCCGCCTCGGTTAAAAAGCCCAAAGTCACTGGATTCCCGCTTTCGCGGGAATGACGGAGAGGGGAAACAGAATGCTCGGGCAAGATCAGGGGCACGTTCTTAGTGCATGTGCTCATGATCATACTCGCCCTCATGGTCCTGATGATCTGGCCCATCCTGGGCGTCCTCGTCATGATGCACATGCTCATGCCCACCATGGCCATCGTCCGCCGCCCTCCCCGCCATCGCTTCGAACTGCGCCTGGTCCAGGTTCGGCAATTGCCGGACAAAGGCCACCATGTCCCAGATGGCCGCATCGTCATGGCTGCGCCCCCAGGCCGGCATGGCCGTGAGTTTCACGCCATGCTTGATGACCCAGAACGCTTCGGCCGGATCATGCACGCCGTGCTTCGACAGGTCCGGCGGCTGCGGATAGAGACCCTTGCGCAGCTCCGTTTGCTGCAAGCCAGGCGCGAGATGGCAGGACGTGCACATCTCGGCGTAGTGCTCCGCACCGCGCCGGATGCGTTGCGGATCACCCAGGTCAGGTACCGTGATGCCATCGGCATGGCGTTCGATGGCGCGGTCACGCAGCGTACCGATCACACGTTCCGTCAGCGCCCCATGGGGCCGGTCCGCGCCGATATCGTAGCTACCGGACACTACGAAGGCGGCCACTGCGGCAGCAACCAGCACAAGCACAAGCAACACCATTGCCATGATCTTTTTCATCGCATTCCCCGTCACAGCCAGATCCGCACGCCAGCCACCCAGGTGGTTTCCCGCGCGTGCGCTTCAGGCACCCCGGGCTCGTTGTTGAAACTGCCGAAGCGCCGCGTCCAGTTCACACCGACATAAGGCGCGAACTTGCGGCTGATCTCGTAACGCAGTCGAAGCCCGGCCTCCACGTTGGACAAGCCGGAGGAGATGCCGCGCTGCGGATCGTCCTTGCCGTAGAAGTTCAGCTCGACCTGAGGCGTCAGGATCAGGCGCTGCGTAAAGCGCATGTCGTAACTGGTTTCCAGCCGCAAGGCGGTGCGGCCTTCCTCACCGACATAAAACGTCGCCTGCGTTTCGAACCAGTACGGCGCCAGGCCTTCCACGCCAGCCGCAAGCCACTGGCGATCCGGCCCCCGACCAAAGTCGTGCCGCACACCCAGCTGCCAGTCCCAGAAGCTCGCAAAGGCATGGCCCCACAACGCTTCGACGCGCGCATCCTGCGTGCCGCTGCGGTCGTGCTCGCCTTCGGTCTTCAGCCAAAGCCGGTTGATCGCGTTGCCGTACCAGCCTTCGGCCTCCCAGCTTGTCGCATAGTCACCAGAGGTACTGCGGCTGCGTTCGAAGCGATCGAGCAGGAACATGCCGACCGGCGCGTTGTCGTCCATCTGCATCACGGCGTTCATCTGCGCCGGCGTCATGCCGTGCGGCACGGATTGCGGCGGTGGCGGCGGCACGTGGTCGTTCGGCGGCAAGGCCTTCTGTCCCGTGCCCGACATATCGTGCCCGGGCATATCGTGCATGCCCGCGATGTCGTGGCCGGCGTGTTCCATGGACGCGGGCTGCGCATCGTCTTTTGACGCTGCGGCCTGGGTGTTGTCGAGCGTTGGTGCGTGACTGTCATGGGACGCCGGCATGTCGTGCATATCCATGCTCTGCGCAGCAGCCACCATGGGCAGCACGCCCAGGCACGCGGCGATCCCTAACGAAAGCATCGTCCTCATGCCACTACCACCTCGCGGAACATGCCCGCCTCCATGTGGTAAAGCAGATGGCAGTGATAGGCCCAGCGGCCCAACGCATCCGCGCTGACGCGATAAGCGATGCGCTGCGCGGGCTGCACCATCACCGTGTGCTTGCGCGCCTGGAAGCTGCCATCCGGCGCTTCGAGTTCGCTCCACATGCCATGCAGATGGATGGGGTGCGTCATCATCGTGTCGTTCACCAGCACGATGCGCACGTGTTCGCCGTGGCGCAGGCGCAGCGGCTCGGCGCCCGAGTAGCGCTTGCCGTCGAACGACCACAGGTAGCGCTCCATGTTGCCGGTGAGGCGCAAGGTCAGTTCGCGATCCACGTTCGGCGAGATCGGCGCATCCACGGCATGCAGGTCGGCATACGTGAGCACGCGACGGCCGTTGTCGCGCAGGCCAGCGCCAGGGTCGTCCAGGTTGGTGCGTGGTGTGGGCACGCGCATGTCCACTTCGGGCCCCGTCTTCAACGGCTCAGTCGGCATGCTGGCGTGCGACATCGCCATGCCGGGCATCGCCATCATGTCCATGCCGGACATGTCGTGCCCCATGCTTGCGTGGTCCATCTGGCCCATCGTGTCGCCCATGCTGAGCAGGGGCCGGCGATCCAGCGGAGGCACCTCCGCCACCATGCCGGCGCGTGGCGCCAGCGTGGCGCGCGCGTAGCCGGTGCGATCCATGCTCTGCGCGAAGATGGTCCACGCGCGATCCGCCGAAGGCTGCACGATCACGTCGTAAGTCTCGGCCGTACCGATGCGGAATTCGTCCACGCTCACCGGTTCGACCGCCTGGCCGTCGGCGGCGACCACGGTCATCTTGAGGCCGGGAATGCGCACGTCGAAGAATGTCATCGACGAGCCATTGATGAAGCGCAGGCGGACTTTCTCGCCTGCGCTGAACAGACCCGTCCAGTTCCCTGCGGGGGTATGCCCATTCACCAGATGGGTGTAGGCCACGGAAGACACGTCGGCCAGGTCGGTGGGATCCATGCGCATCTGGTTCCACATGCGCCGGTCGGCCAGGGCCTTGGCCATGCCCTCGCGTTCCGCGTCGTGCATGAAATCGCCGACGGTGCGCTTACCGTAGTTGTAGTAGCCACCCTGCTTCTTCAGGTTGGCATAGATGGTTTCCGGATCAAGGTCCGTCCAGTCGTTGAGCATCACCACGTAGTCGCGATCCGCCGGATAACGCTCGCCGTCGCGCGGCTCGACAATGATCGGACCGTATAGGCCGGTCTGCTCCTGGAAGCGCGAGTGACTGTGGTACCAGTAGGTGCCCGACTGGTTCACAGTGAACCGGTAGGTGTACTCGCCCCCCGCCGGAATGCCGTCGAAGCTCAGGCCGGGCACGCCGTCCATGTCCGCCGGCAGCACAATGCCGTGCCAGTGGATGGAGCTGGCCACGTTGAGCCGGTTGCGCACGCGCAGCGTCACCGTCTCGCCCTGCCGCCAGCGCAACAACGGCGCCGGAAGCTGGCCATTCACCACGGTGGCGACGCGCTTGCGCCCGGTGAAGTCGACCGGCAGTTCGCCAATCTCCAGCTCGAAATGATTGCCACGCAGTTCAGCGCGCGGCGCCGCAACCTGCGCCAGCGCGTTGCCGCGCCACAAGCCCAGCCCGGCGGCGACACCGCCAAGCACCAATCCCTGTACGAAACGCCGACGCGGCAGCTGAAAGCCGCGCGGTTCCTGCTTGTTCATTGTCCTGACTCCGCTATGCGCGCCCGCAGCGCAGGCGCATCGAATCGACCGGCGCGCGCCGGCCTGTTGCCATCAACGGAGAATCAGGCGACCGGTGGCCGCAGCGGTGGATCGTAAACAGGTTGCGGCGCGGCTTGGCGACGCGCCTGCGAATGGGAGCCATCGGCCTGCACGTGCAGCACATGCGGCACCATCGATGCCGGCACGCTGGCAGGTGCGTGGGTGCAGCAACTGTCCGGGGCCAACGTCGACGCATGGGACGCGTCATGGTCCGGCACGGCGTGCTGCGTCGCCAACATGCCCATGGAAGCCGTCGGAGGACAGCAAGCGTCATGCCGCGGCATGGCCCACGCCACGCTGGACAGCGCCATCCACGCGCACAGGGCCAGCACCAGCAAGGTGCGGCAACGGCGCAGATGGCGAAACAGGTGACGGGGCATGGGCCGGAGCATAGTGGCGCGGTGGCGGTGCCTCAACTCTGGAGCAGGCTCCAAGCGGCTTCGGGCCTCGATCCCCTCACGGTGGGAGCGCACCCTGTGCGCGACAGCCTGACGGAGCGGTATCGGCATGGCGCCACGGTCGCGCACAGGGTGCGCTCCCACCGTGTGGGGATTCACGCCTCGCCGCTCGCCTATAATGACCCACCATCCGGCGCGCCTCCCTGCCATGAACTATCGCCACGCCTACCACGCCGGCAACTTTGCCGATGTCCTCAAGCACGCCGTGCTGCTCGCGTTGATCGAGGCGCTGCAGGCCAAGCCCACGCCGTTCGCCTTCATCGACACGCATGCCGGCAGCGGCTGCTATGCCCTGGACAGCACCGAGGCGGGCAAGACCGGCGAATACAAGGACGGCATCGCCCGCCTGCTGTTCCCCGACCTGCACCAGGACAACCACAAGGCACATGCCCTGCCCCCGCTGCTGCGGCGCTGGCTGGACGCCATCCTGCGCCTGCCAGGCAACGAGCACGGCCTGAAGCTTTATCCCGGCTCGCCGTTGCAGGTGGCGAACGCCATGCGCGAGACCGACAGTGCGCAGCTGTGCGAACTGCATCCGGAAGAAGCCGCGCGCCTGAAGGAACTGTTTCACCACGACCATCGCGTGCACGTGCACCAGCGCAACGGCTACGAAGCATTGAAGGCGCTGCTGCCGCCGAAGGAGAAGCGCGGGCTGGTACTGATCGATCCGCCCTACGAAGCGCAGGAATCCGAGTACCGTGTGATCGAGCAGGCGCTGAAAGTCGCCCTGGAGCGCTGGCCCACGGGCGTCTATGCCGTGTGGTATCCGATCAAGCTGCGCAGCCAGGTCCAGCCGTTCCACCGCTGGCTGCAGCGTTGCGGCGCGCGCCGTGTGTTGCGCGCCGAACTGCTGGTGCATCCGGACGACTCGCCGCTGCGCCTCAACGGGTCGGGCATGGTGATCCTCAATGCGCCATGGAAGCTGGATGACGCCCTGCGGGATTCGCTGCGTGCGATGGCGCCCCTGCTGTCGCAGGAACACCCGGCGAAATGGCGGCTCGACTGGCTGGTGGAAGAAAGCGCCAGCTGAATGCTCCGGCCGGCATCCACCCGCTGTATACCTTCTGGCGGGCGAGCCCGTTAAGCTCGAACCGACACTCGGGGATACCGGCCATGAACCAGCACATCACCCACACGCTCCTGCGCAGCGCCGTCGCCACCGGCCTGCTGGCCCTGGCCGCCTGCGCGCCCGCGCCGATCTACAAGCCCTCGCCCAGCACCGTGGCTACGGCGCCGAACATCGTGGCGCAATCGCCGGACCGGTTTGCCGACGCCGATGTGATCTGGGGTGGCCAGGTGGTCGAGGTGCGCAACCTGGCCGACCATAGCGAAGTGGAGATCGTCGGCTATCCGCTCGATAGCTCGCAGCGTCCCAAGCTGGCCAACAACGGCGGCTGGGGCCGCTTCATCGCCGTGATGCCGGGCTACGTGGAATCGTTCGACTACCCCACCGGCTCGCTGATCACGCTGACGGGCCATCTCTCCGGCGCGCGCAACGGCAAGGTGGGCGAGGCCGACTACGTCTTTCCCCTCGTCAGCGTGGCCCAATCGCATCGCTGGACGGCCGACGAGATGAACGCCGGCAAGTCGAACGTGAGCTTCGGCATCGGTGTGGGCGGCGTCATACGCTAAGGCCACATGGCCGGCTAAACTGCGTCATTCGTCCAAAGGATGGCACGATGTCCGGTCACGCCAATTCACTGAGGGCCATCCTGCTGGCCCTCGGCGCCAATGTCGCCATTTTCCTGAGCAAGCTCGTCGCCGCGCTCATCACCGGTTCCGGCGCCATGCTCGCCGAGGCGGTGCATTCGCTGGCCGATTGCGGCAACCAGGGCTTGCTGCTGTTCGGCATGCGGCAGGCCGAGCGCCCGCCCACCGATGACCACCCACTGGGCTGGGGCCGGGCGCTGTATTTCTGGTCGTTCCTCGTCGCCATGCTGCTTTTCAGCGTGGGCGGGATGTTTTCCATTTATGAAGGCATCCACAAGCTCAGCCACCCCGAACCGCTGAAATGGCCCTGGCTGGCGATCGGCGTGCTTGGCTTCGGCGTGGTGGCCGAATCCATTTCCATGCACGGCTGCCTGAAGGAAGTGAACAAGGCGCGGGAAGGCCGCAGCCTGTGGCGCTGGTTCCATGAAACGCGCTCCAGCGAGTTGCTGGTGATCTTCGGCGAAGACCTCGCCGCATTGATCGGCCTCGCCGTGGCGCTGGTTGCCGTACTGGCGACCATGATCACCGGCAACCTGCTCTACGATGCCGCCGGCACCATCGTCATCGGCGTGCTGCTGGTGGTCGTGGCCATCGCCGTGGCCAGCGAGGTGAAGGACCTGCTGATCGGCCAGGGCGTGGAGCCCAGGCGCCGCGAGGAGCTGATTGCCTTCATCAACGCCCGCCCCGAGGTGGACGTGGTGCTCAACGTCATCACCCTGCAGATGGGCCCGGACGTGATGGTGGCGGTGAAGGCGCGCATGTCGCCGGCGCCCGACCAGACCGCGCTGGTGCAGGCGATCAACAGCGTCGAACGGGCGATGAAGGCGCAGTTCCCGGATATCCGCTGGAGTTTCTTCGAGCCGGATATCACCGACTGAGCGAACCGCGTTTCCCCTGTGGGAGCGCACCCTGTGCGCGACGACCCAACGGAGCCGTGATCTGCAAGCGGCCTGTCGCGCACAGGGTGCGCTCCCACAGATGATGCGTGTCGCTAGCCCTTCACCTGCAACAAATCCCACTTGTTGCCATACAGATCCTGGAACACCACCACCGTGCCGTAAGCCTCTTCGCGCGGCGCTTCGCAGAACGTCGCGCCCGCGGCCTCCATGCGGCGGTAGTCGCGCCAGAAGTCGTCGGTGTGCAGCAGCAGGAAGACGCGGCCGCCGGTCTGGTCACCGATGCGCGCGGACTGCTCCGGGGTGGTGGCCTTGGCCAGCAGCACGCGCGTTTCGCCCGAACCCGGCGGCGCCACGACGACCCAACGCTTGCCGCCGCCCATGTCGGTGTCCTCGACCAGGGTGAATCCGAGCACGCGGGTGTACCAGGCAATGGCGTCGTCGTAATCGGCCACGACGAGGGCGATGCTGCCGATGTATTGCTTCACTTGCGCTTTTCCTCAGGGAGCGGCCATTCACCAAGCTCCCGTTGCAGTTTCTTGGTGAGCCTGGCGCGAACCAGCCCATAGGCCGTGTGGATGTGCTCGTGCAGCTCCCGCGTGGCGAAGCGTTGCGGCTCCACCACCGAGACCCAGCGGGCACGGGCGAGATAGGGGGCGGCGATGATACCCGGCTGGTCGCTCAGTTCCAGGAAGCGCTCATCCGGCACCTTGAAGGCGAGCCGGCCGCCTTCCATCGGCATGACCAGGAACATCTTTCCGCCCACGCTGAAGACCAGCTCGTGTCCCCATTTGACATCCATGGTGACGCCCGGCCAGCCGGCGCAAAGCAGTTCGGCCTGCCGGGGAGTCATACCTTTTGTCGCAGCAGCCATGGATTTCACCCTCCTTCAACGCCCATCCGGCCGGATTGGCGCATTCTGCCCCGGGAATGCCCCAGCCTTCCCCAGGCCCTGGATCAAGCGGCCATGCGGTGCGACATAGCGCCGCAAAATTCCTTACGGCATAAAGCATTTCGTTCATGTTGCGGTGCACACAATACGTTAAAGTATGGACATGACTCCCGCCATCGATTACTCCAACAGCCGCCACGCGCTCGTTCCCGCGCGCAGCACCGAGCGCTTCGCCCGCCCTCGCCTGGTGGAAGTGTCCAAGGCGCCGCAGGGCGAGCTGGTGCATACCCACGACGGTCGCGCGCTGTACCTGCGTGGCATCGAACCGGGCGACCTGGCCGCGCTCAAGCGCCAGTTCACCCGCCTGTCGCCGGAGGACATCCGTCGCCGCTTCCTGCATTGCATGGGCGAATTGCCCGATTCGATGGCGCAGCGACTGGTCAACATCGACCCCGCGCGGGAAACCGCCTTCGTGCTGATGGACGAAACCGTCAAGCCGGCCGAGATGCGCGGCGTGGGCCGGATCTTCGTCGATGAGGCTGCCAACAGCGCCGAGTTCTCCGTGCTGGTGGAACACGACTGGGCCCGCCAGGGTCTGGGCGCCTTGCTGATGCAGCGCCTGGTCGACGACTGCCGCCGCCGCGGCCTGAGCGAGATCTGGGGCTACGTGCTGCTGGAGAACCGCCCCATGCTGCACCTGTGCAAGGATCTGGGCTTCGTGCGCCGCCTGTCGCCGGAAGAACCCGGCACCACGCAGATCTCGCTGCAGCTCTGACCCGCCGCCGCCCCTGTGGGAGCGCACCCTGTGCGCGACTGCAAGCGGCGATGCCGTCTCAGTCCAGCGGGGTTGTCGCGCACAAGGTGCGCTCCCACATGTAAAGCCATGACACCGCCCCGGTCCGCCCGGGGCGGTCGCGTTACACTTGCCCGCTTTCCGGCGCGGCATGAGGCCTCGCCTTCGCTAGTTGGGTTCGCATGACCAAGTCGATTCCCCACCCCTCCCTGCCCACCAGCCCCAAGCAGCGCCGTTTCTGGACGTCGCCGCGCGGTTCCTCGCGCGCCCTGCTGGTCGCCGAGGCCGCGCGCAGCCATTCCGGCCTGCTGGTGGCCGTTACCCGCGACACGCAGCGTGCACACGCACTGGAAGACGAACTGCGCGTCTTCGCGGGCAACCTGCCGGTGCTGCATTTCCCCGATTGGGAAACGCTGCCCTACGACGTGTTCAGTCCGCACCCGGACATCGTCTCGCAGCGCATCGCCACGCTGTACCAGTTGCCCAACGTGCAACGCGGCGTGCTGGTCGTGCCCATCGCCACGCTGATGCAGCGCATTGCCCCACGCAGCCATATCACCGGGGCGGGACTGGTGGTGCGGAAGAAGCAGAAGCTCGACCTTGCCGCCGAACAACGGCGACTGGAAGCGGCCGGCTACCGCAACGTGCCGCAGGTGGGCGAGCCGGGCGATTTCGCCGTGCGCGGCGCGCTGATCGACATCTTCCCGATGGGTGCGGCCGAACCGTACCGCATCGAGCTGTTCGACGACGAAGTGGAATCCATCCGCAGCTTCGATCCGGAGACGCAGCGCTCACAGCAGCAGGTGGACCACATCGAGCTGTTGCCCGCGCGCGAGTTCCCGCTCACCGAGAACGCCGCCAAGGATTTCCGCACGCGCCTGCGCGAGCGCTTCCCCATCGACGTGCGCCGCTGCCCGCTTTACCAAGACATGAAGGAAGGCGTGACGCCGGGCGGCATCGAGTATTACCTGCCGATGTTCTTCGAGCAGACCGCCACGCTGTTCGACTACCTGGCCGACAACGCCGTCTTCCTGTTGGGCGAAGGCGCCCTGGAATCCGCCGACCAGTTCTGGACGCAGACCGGCGAGCGTTATGACCAGCGCGCGCATGACATCGAACGTCCGGTGTTGCCGCCCGCCGAGCTGTACCTGCAACCTGAACTGTTGCGCGAGCAGCTCAACAAACGCCTGCGCGTCGAGCTGGTGGAAAGCAGCCACGAGCACGCGCTGCCCAGCGGCACGCAGCCGGCGCCGGAGCTTCCGCTCAACCGCAAGGGCGAAGAGCCGGGCACGTCGCTGCGTCATTTCCTGTCGAGTTACCCGGGGCGCGTACTGATCGCCGCCGATTCGGCCGGGCGCCGCGAGGCATTGATCGAGCAGCTCGCCAGTGCTGGCTTGAAGCCCGACACGGTGGAAGGCTGGCCAGCCTTCCTCGCAGGCGCGGACAAGCTGCGCCTTGCCATCACCATCGCCGGGCTGGAACAGGGTTTTGCACTCAACGACCCGGCGGTCACAGTGCTTACCGAGCGCGAACTGTTCGGCGAGCGCGTGCGGACGGAGCGCAAGCGCCGCCGCGGCGCGGCGCGTGATCCGGAAAGCATCATCCGCGATCTCACCGAACTGACCATTGGCGCGCCCATCGTCCACGTCGACCACGGCGTGGGTCGTTACCAGGGCCTGGTGTCGATGGAACTGGGCGGCATGGAGGGTGAGTTCCTCACCATCGAGTACGCCAAGGGCGACAAGCTCTACGTGCCGGTGGCGCAACTGGGCCTGGTCAGCCGCTACACCGGCACCGCGCCCGAACTGGCGCCGCTGCATTCACTGGGCGGCGACGCCTGGGAACGCGCACGCCGCAAGGCCGCGGAAAAGGTGCGCGACGTGGCCGCCGAACTGCTCGCCATCTATGCGCAGCGCGAAGCGCGCGGCGGCGAGTCGATGCCGATCGACCGCCAGATGGTGGAGGAATTTGGTGCCAGCTTCCCGTTCGAGGAAACACCGGACCAGGAACAGGCTATCGATTCGGTGCTGAAGGACCTTGCCGCACCGCGCGCGATGGACCGCGTGATCTGCGGCGACGTGGGCTTCGGCAAAACCGAGGTCGCGCTGCGCGCTGCGTTCGCCGCCGCCACCGCCGGCCGCCAGGTCGCCGTGTTGGTGCCCACCACCCTGCTCGCCCAACAGCACTACCGCAACTTCGCCGACCGCTTCGCCGACTGGCCGGTGAAGGTGGACGTGCTGTCGCGCTTCAAGTCGTCCAAGGAAGTGAACGAGGCGCTGAAACGCCTTGGCGACGGCCAGGTCGACGTGATCGTGGGCACGCACAAGCTGCTCGCACCGGATATCAAGTTCAAGAACCTCGGCCTGGTCATCGTCGACGAAGAACAGCGCTTTGGCGTGCGCCAGAAAGAACAGCTCAAGAAGCTGCGTGCGGAAGTGGACCTGCTCACCATGACGGCCACGCCGATTCCGCGCACGCTCAACATGGCGATGAGCGGTTTGCGCGACCTGTCGCTGATCGCCACCCCGCCCGCCCATCGCATGGCCGTGCGCACCTTCATCGCGCAATGGGAACCGGCGCTGATCCGCGAGGCCTTCCAGCGTGAGCTGCAGCGTGGCGGCCAGGTGTACTTCCTGCACAACGAAGTGGACACCATCGAGCGCGCGGCGCGGGAACTGGAAGAGTTGATCCCGGAAGCGCGCATCGGCGTCGCCCATGGCCAGATGGCCGAGCGCGAACTGGAACGCGTGATGGCGGATTTCCACCGCCAGCGCTTCAACGTGCTGGTGTGTACCACCATCATCGAGACCGGCATCGATATTCCGACGGCCAATACCATCATCATCAACCGCGCTGACCGCTTCGGCCTCGCGCAACTGCATCAGTTGCGCGGCCGCGTGGGGCGTTCGCATCACCGCGCCTATGCGTACCTCGTCGTGCCCGACCGCAAGGCGATGACGGCCGATGCGGAGAAACGCCTCGAAGCCATCGCTTCGCTGGAAGAGCTCGGCGCGGGTTTTACGCTGGCCACGCATGACCTGGAAATCCGCGGTGCTGGCGAACTGCTGGGCGACGAGCAGTCCGGCCAGATCCAGGAAATCGGCTTCGGCCTCTACACCGAACTGCTGGAGCGTGCGGTACGCGCGCTGAAATCCGGCAAGCTGCCCGACTTCGACCTCAGCAGCGAGCACGAGACGGAAGTCGAACTGCACCTGCCCGCGCTGATCCCCGACGATTACCTGCCGGATGTCCATACCCGCCTGACGCTGTACAAGCGCATCGCCAGTGCACGCAACGAGGACCATCTGCGCGACCTGCAGGTGGAAATGATCGACCGTTTCGGCCTGCTGCCCGATCCCGCCAAGCAATTGTTCGCCATTGCCCAGCTCAAGCTCATGGCTACGCCACTGGGCATCCGCAAGCTGGATTTTGGCGCCAACGGTGGACGCATCACCTTCCGCGACAAGCCGGAGGTGGATCCGATGGCGATCATCCGGCTGATCCAGGGGCAGCCGCGCGTGTACAAGCTGGATGGGCAGGACAAGCTCAAGGTGAATCTGGAGTTGCCGGGGGCGACGGAGCGCATTCGGGCGGCGCAGGAAGTGTTGGTGCAGTTGGGGGCGCGGCGGCCGGGGTGATGGGGTTGTTTCGCTGGGGGCGTTGTTACGCAAGCCTCCAGCGCTGAGGAATTTGCGCTGAGCGCACGTGCGCGCGTTTTGGTGCTTACCCGGAGGGTTCTGGGAGCCTGGGAGATGTGACGTGCGTCTACCGATGCCTGCCTTGCATCGCCGAATGCCCGCGGGAAGTTTTTTGCAATCCAGCCTCAGGCTTTCAAAAGAACCGTCATCCCAGCGAAGGCTGGGATCCAGTGACTTTGCCTTTGACCTTCGGTTGCCGTGTTCCCGCGGCCGGGCCGCTTGCGCAGCGGGCGTTTCGACCTTCTGCCGAAGGCCGAGTCACTTTTCTTTTGCTGGCCCAAAAGAAAAGTAACCCAAAGAAAATGGCCTCAAGAGCCAGAGCTGGCAGCATGTCGTGGGGATAAGCCCGATCGCTTGAGGCAAGTCGCCGCTTGGCTACCTCCGCCTCTGCACAGCAGGTACTACCAAGCGCTTCGCAACGCGCCATGGCGATGAGGACTTAAAGCAGCCCCTCGCTTCGCTTCAGCTCTGATGGGACCCACGCGGTCCCCCGTTTGTCTGTGGGAGCGCACCCTGTGCGCGACAACCTAACGGAGCGGTGACTACGAGGCGCCACTGTCGCGCACAGGGTGCGCTCCCACAAGGGTTCCGCCACCTTGGAATGCCCCGCAGGCGGCCGGGGTTCTTGCTTTGGCTTTGGCTTTGGCTTTGGCCTTGGCTTTGGCTTTGGCTCTTGATCTCCCGGGTCCCCGTATGACGCGGCGGGCGGGTGGAGATCAGGCCCCGTAGGGGTGCCAGGGATGGATCCCTGGCACTTTTCGTCGGGGCAGGATGCCCCGTCGAAAAGCCCGGAACCCGCACGCGAACCTGGAGGGCAACGCCCGGAAGGCGCGTCATCCGGGGGGCCCTTTCTTTGGGTTACTTTTCTTTGGGCAAGCAAAGAAAAGTGACCCGGCCTCCGGCAGGAGGTCGGAAGCCCGCGGCAGGCGAGCCAGGCCGCGGAAACGCACGAGGCGAAAGCCGACCACTACCGAAACTGGATCCCGGCCTGCGCCGGGATGACGGGCCATAAGCAGACCGAGGCGAGAACCCGCCCCTTTCCATCCAACCCACTCCTCGAACACCCGCTCCCCGAAGACCAGAGCGAGGCTCCGCCGCAACCGGAATCACCCACCAAGCACACCCCATGGCGCATCGTCACCGCCATTCTCCATGGCGCACCGACAACACCCCATGATCACCAACCGCTCCATGCCTCCCGGCATCATCATCCCCGAGCTCGCCTACCCCGACGTCCTCGAAGCCGCCGCCTGGCTATGCCGCGCACTCGGCTTCCGCGAGCGCTTGCGCATTGCCGATCACCGCGTGCAATTGACCTATGAAGGCTGCTCCATCGTCGTCACCGAACTCCCAAACCATGGACAAACCGTCGACCACGCACACGCGGTCATGGTGCACGTTGCCGATGTCGACCAACACCACGCGCGAGCCCGCGCAGCCGGCGCACGTGTGCTCCAACCACCAACCGATTACCCTTACGGTGAACGCCAGTATTCTCTCGAGGACATCGGCGGCCACCGCTGGAAGTTCTCCCAATCCATCGCCGATGCCGACCCCGCTGAGTGGGGTGGCACGTTGATGACAGAGTCACCCTGAGCCGGAGCAGCCATGACCCTCGACTCACCGCGCCCCGAAGGGCAGCCGATGTTCAACCTGAAGATGCTGATACGGCCAGCGATAGCGTGGGCGACGGTTGCCCTGTTCCTGGTTTTCGGTTCGGACTGGATGCAGCACCTGAGCCGCCACGACATCGGGCTTTCACTGTTCGCCTGGCTGTTCTTCGTGATCGTCTGGGGCTCCTTCGGCGTCGTGCACGAGGCCGAGGAGCTGGCCGGTCTGCTGGGTGAACCCGTCGGCACACTGGTGCTCACCTTGTCCATCGTGCTGATCGAGGTGGTGTTGATCTCCGCCGTGATGCTCGGTGCGGGCGATACCGCCACGCTGGCGCGCGACACCATGTTCGCCGTGCTGATGATCGTGTTGAACGGCGTGGTGGGGTTGGGCCTGCTGGTCGGCGGCATCCGCCACCATGAGCAGGCGTACAACCTGCACGGTGCCTCGGCATTTCTTGCCGTGATCATCCCGCTCGCCACCATCGCACTGGTGCTGCCGAACTTCACCACGTCGACATCGGATGGTTCGCTCACTCCCGTGCAGGCGGTGAGTTTCTCCATCCTTACCATTGGTTTGTACGGCTTGTTTCTGTGGTTGCAGACAGGGCGCCACAAGGGCTATTTCGTGGCGCCGCGTTCGGATACCGACGAGAACGTGCCGGAAGATCTACCGCCGCCGCCGCGCCGTCCGCGCAAGGGCGAGATGCTGTTCCACCTGCTGTTGTTGCTGGTCAACATCCTGCCGATCGTGATCCTGTCCAAGAGCCTGGCCAAGGTGCTCGACTACGGCATCGCGGCGACCGGCGCGCCCCAGTCGCTGGGCGGCATCATCATCGCCATGCTGGTGTTCACGCCGGAGGGTATTTCGGCCTTGATCGCCATTCGCCGCGACCAGCTGACGCGCGCGATCAACCTGTGCCTGGGTGGTGCGGCTTCGACCGTCGGCCTTACCGTGCCGGCGGTGCTCGCCATCGGCCTGTTCACCGGCAAGCCGGTGGTGCTAGGCCTGCCATCGGCCAGCATGGTGCTGCTGGCATCCACGCTGGTGCTGAGCACGCTGACCTTCTCGGGATGGCGCACCACGATGCTCGAAGGCGCGGTGCACCTGTCGATGTTCGTGGTGTTCCTGGTGCTGGTCTTCAGCCCGTAGCGAACGGCGCGGACGCAGGCGTCAGGCCGGCCGCGCGCCGGTCCTGACGAGGTAGTACACGGCGAACATGCCGTCCGGGTCGGTCCACTCATGCGCCACCGCAAGCCCTGCCTTGCCGGCGAGCGCGGCGAAATCTTCGGGCGAGTATTTGCAGCTGTATTCCACCTGCATGGCCTCTTCCGCGCCGAAATTCACCTGCTGCTTGCCGACACGCACTTTCTGGTCGCGCGTGCTGACCAGGAAGGTCTCGATGCGTCCGGCCATGGCGTTGTAGTGCGCACGGTGACGGAAGCTGGCGAGGTCAAAATCGCTACCGATCTCGCGGTTGAGGCGCACCAGCATGTTCAGGGTGAACTCGGCGGTGATGCCTGCCCTGTCGTTGTAGGCCGCCTCGATGGTGTGGGTGTCTTTCTTCAGGTCCGCGCCGATCAGGATGCCACCGTTGTCACCCATCTCGTTGCGCATCTTGCGCAGCAATTCGGCGGCGTCGCGCGCCTCGAAATTGCCGATGGTGGAACCCGGAAAATAGATCACCGTGCGACGCGGTGCACGCGGTGGAATCGGCAGGCGCAAGGCACGGGTGAAGTCGGCATGCAGTGGTTGCACCGGAACCGCCGGGAAGCGCTCGTTCAGCGCCTGCATGCTGTTGCGCAATGGCTCGTGGGAGATCTCCACGGGCACATAGGAAACCGGCGCGTGGAGATGCTCCAGCAGCATGCGCGTCTTGATCGCGTTGCCGCTGCCGTACTCCACCAGGCGCACATCCTCGCCCAGCACGTCGGCGATATCGCCGGCATGCGCGTCCATCAGCGCGATCTCGCAGCGGGTCAGGTAGTACTCGGGCTGCTCGCAGATCGCTTCGAACAGTTGTGAGCCGCGCTCGTCATAGAACAGCCACGACGGCAAGCGCTTGGGGCGTGCGCGCAGGCCGCGCTGCACGATGCCGAGCAGATCGTCGACCGGCGGGCGACGATCATCGTCGCGGATCTCAAACGCTTGCACACTCATCGGTCCTGCCCCAGGCGGATCCCCATGAACTGCCAGCGTGCATGGGGAGGGAAGAAATTCCGGTAGGTCGCGCGCAGATGTTCGCGCGGCGTTGCACAGGAGCCGCCGCGCAGCACCCATTGCCCGCACATGAATTTGCCGTTGTATTCGCCCAGCGCGCCGGCCCATGGCTTGAAGCCCGGGTAGCTGACGTAGGGCGATGCCGTCCACTCCCATACGTCGCCGAACATCTGCAGCATGCCCTCCCCGGCGGTCGCCGCCTGGGGATGGAACACCATGGCATCGAGCAGGTTGCCTTGTACGGGCAAGCCGGCGGCGGCGCTTTCCCATTCGGCTTCGGTGGGCAGGCGTGCGCCAGCCCAGCGCGCGAACGCGTCGGCTTCGAAGTAACTGACGTGGCTGACCGGCGCATCCGGATCGATCGGCTGCACGCCCGCCAGGGTGAATTCGCTGGAGAGATCTTCCTGCCAGTAGAACGGCCGTTGCCACTGTTCACGGCAAACGGTGTCCCAGCCTTCGGACAACCAGAGCGACGGCTCGCGATAGCCGCCATCGTGGATGAACTCGGCGTACTCGGCGTTGGTCACTGGCCGGTTGGCCACCGCATGCGACTGCAGCAGGCTGCGATGGCGCGGCGATTCGTTGTCGAACGCAAACTCGTGACCCCGGTGCCCGATCTCCACCACGCCTTCGCGGCCAGGGAGGAAGGTCATGGGCACCGATGCCGTGGCGGACGACGCCACCGGCGTCGTAAAGGCCGGCAGCAAGGGGTTGCTGAAGAAGGCGTGCTTGATGTCGGTGAGCAACAGTTCCTGGTGCTGCTGCTCGTGTTCCAGGCCCAGCTCGATGATGTCCGCCGTGGTGGCGTCGACGCCACGGGCCAACCATTCGCAGATCGCTTCATCCACCTGTTCGCGGTAAGCCCGGACCTGCGCCGCACCGGGTCGCGAGAGCAGCCCACGGCGCGGACGCGCATGCATGGGGCCTACCGTCTGGTAGTAGGAGTTGAACAGGTAGTGCCATTCCGGGTGGGCCGGGTGGTACGCCGGATCGCGCTCCAGCACGAAGCGTTCGAAGAACCAGGTGGTGTGCGCGAGATGCCATTTGGTCGGGCTGGCATCGGGCATCGACTGCACCATCATGTCTTCCGGCGTCAACGTGGCGCACAAGGCCATGCTGCGGGAGCGGACCCTCCGGAATCGCAGCATCAGCGCCTCGGCGTGAACAGCCGATTGCGCCAATGTCATCGCAGCCCCCTGGAGCCGACGGCGAAGCCGCCCGTCAGGCCGGAGTGTGGGTGATGGTTCGTATCGCGATGAGGGCGCCGTAACATGCGCGCACCATGCCGGAGGCCACGTTCAAAAGGTGTGATGCGAAGATGGCAGATGACTGACAGCCGTTAGCCGGAGCGCTGCTGCAGTGCACCGTCAGCAACGCAAAAACAAAGCCCGGCCGAAGCCGGGCTTTGTCGTATCGACACGGGTGACGGTCTGCTTAGTGACCGTAGTGACGGTAACCGTCGCGGTAGTAGTAACCGCCGCCATGGCGGTAGTAACCCGGATGGCCGCCGACGATGACAGTGGCGCCCACGCCTGCCGGATACACCACCGGGGCCGGCGCGTAATAGACCGGGGCCGGCGCGTAGTACACCGGCGGCGGGGGCGGTGCGTACACCACCGGGGCCGGCGCGTAATAACCGCCATATACCGGCAAGCCGACGCCGATATTCAAGCTGACGTGGCCTGCGAAAGCCGGTGCGACGGCGGCACAGCCGATCAGCATGGCCGTCGCCAGGGCAGCGCGCTTGACGATGGAGGTCTTGGTCTTGTTCATGAGGTGTCTCCCAAGGGAGGCTTGATTCCGACGGAAGGATCCTACGTTGCCTTCTATCGCTCTTTGCCGGGGACAATGCTCGAACTTTTGCGCTGAATCCGGACTGAGTAAAAGGCGTGAAAAGGCTTAACGGCGGCCCTGATTCCTGACGTGGTTCACAGTGCCGCCCCATGGCGATTCCCCGGTCGCTTCCTGCGTGTGCAGGCGCAGCAGCCAACAGCCGTGGATGTCTGACCGGCGGGTAAAGTCGAAGGGGATGCTGGGCGCGCTCCAGTCCTCGATCCTGAACCGTTCGGCCAGTGCCTCATGGTCCAGCTTGAAGCGCCGGAAATTGTTCGAGAACACAATGACGCCGTCGCGGTTGAGACGCTCCCCGCAGGCCAACAGCAGTGGGACATGGTCGCGCTGGACGTCGAAGTCCTCCGCCCGCTTGGAGTTGGAGAACGTCGGCGGATCGACGTAGATCAACCCGTACCGGTCGCGCTCCTGGCGCAGGAAGGCCATGGCATCGGCCTGCATCAGGCGGTGCTTGCCGCCGGTGAAGCCGTTGAGGGCAAGGTTGCGGGACGCCCAGTCCAGATAGGTGGCCGACAGGTCCACGCTGGTGGTGTCGCGCGCGCCGCCCGCCGCCGCGTAGACGCTAGCCGTGGCGGTATAGGCGAACAGGTTCAGGAAGCGCTGGCCCGACGCCAGCTCACGCACCTTGGCGCGCACCAGGCGGTGGTCGATGAACAGGCCCGTGTCCAGGTAATCGGTCAGGTTCACCAGGAAACGCAGGCTACCTTCGTCCACCTCGACGAACTCGCCGCGCTGGTCGAACTGGCCGTACTTGGAACCGCCCTTGCCGCGCTCGCGCGTCTTCAGCGCGATGCGGTCACGCGGCACGCCCAGCACCTCGCCCGCCACGCGCACGATCTCGCGCAGACGCTGGCGTGCCGTCTCCACCGGGATCTCTGCCGGGGCGCGGTATTCCTGGATGTGCAGCCACGAGGTGCCGCCCTCATCGCCGTAGACGTCGACGGCTGCCGCGTACTCGGGCAGGTCCTGGTCGTAGGCGCGCCAGCAGTGGATGCCTTCGCGCTCCAGCCGCTTGCGCAGGTGGCGCAGGTTCTTCTCCAGGCGGTTGCGCAACATCTGTGCGCCTTCGGAGAGCGGCTTCACCTCGCGCGGCGTTTCGCTGCGTGCGTGAAGTTCAAAGATCAGCAGCACGGTTTCCAGCGCGCCGTTGTAGAGCGCGTACTTTTTCTCCGCGCGCAGCGGAATCGCTTGACCCAGTTCGGCATCACCCGCCAGCACGGCGGCGCGCCAGCCGGCGAAGCGTTCGCGCAGGGTTTCGCCGATCGTGCGATAGAGCCGAGGCATCTCGCCGCGATCGCCCAGACGCTCGCCGTAGGGCGGATTGGTGATGACCAGGCCGCGGGCGACACCCGGCGGTGGCGACACGTGCGTGACGTCGTGCTTGTCCAGCGTGAGGAAGCCGGCGACACCCGCCTCCTGCGCGTTGCGCTTGGCCGTCTGCACCATGCGCGCATCGGCATCGCTGCCGAAGAAGCAGGCGCGCAGCGCGCGCAGGCCCGTCTCCGCGCGTTGCCGCGCCTCGTCCAGCAAGCCGCGCCACAACGCGATGTCGTGCTGCGCCCAGCCCAGGAAGCCGTAGTACTCGCGGTGCAGGCCGGGGGCGACGTCGGCCGCCATCCACGCACCTTCGATCAGCAGCGTGCCCGAGCCACACATGGGATCGAGCAGTGCGCCGCCCTCGGCGTAGATGTCCGGCCAGCGCGCGCGCAGCAGCATGGCGGCGGCAAGGTTTTCCTTCAGCGGCGCCTCGCCCTGCAATTCACGCCAGCCACGGCGATGCAGTGGCGCACCGGCCAGGTCGATGGACAGCGTGGCGCGGTCGCGGCGCAGGCGCAGGTTGATGCGCACGTCCGGCTCGTCCGTGTCCACGTCCGGGCGCGAACCGTCGCGCTGGCGGAACTGGTCGACCACGGCGTCCTTCACGCGCTGCGCGATGAACTGGCTGTGGGTGAGCTTGCTCTGGGCCGAGTTGGCGTCCACCGCCAGCGTGGCGCGCGGGCCCAGGTGCTTCGACCAGTCGATGGACTGCACGCCGCCGTAAAGCGCGTCATCCGTCGCGGCATCGAACTCGGCCAGCGGCATCAGCACGCGGCTGGCCAGGCGCGACCAGAGGCAGGCGCGGTAGGCGGTTTCCAGCGTGCCGGAGAAATGCACGCCGGCCAGCGCCTCGCGCACGTCGTCGGCACCCAGCGCGACCAGTTCGTCGCGCAGCAGGTATTCCAGGCCCTTCGGGCAGGTGGCGAAGAACGCGCTCATGCGGCCAACCCGGTCAGGAACAGGCCGAACTGTTCGACGATGCGGTCGATGCTGTCGCTCAGGCGGTGGTCGTCATCGACCACGATGAGCGGCAGGCGGCGGCGGCCGGCGAAGGCCAGCACGCCTTCCGGCGGGCAGATGTCGTCGCGCCAGCCGTGGTAGAGCAGCGAGGGGACGCCTTCGGCCACATCGAAGGCCTGGCGGTAGCCGGGGATTTCGCTGGGCGTGGCCAGCAGGAACAGGCCGGCCACCGGGCGCTGCAGGGAGGCCAGGCCCGAGACGAACGAGCCCATGCTGGAGCCGACCAGCACCGGGGGCGTGTCCAGGGTATCGATAGCGGCCACCAGCCGTTGGATGCGCGGGTCGACCGAGCCGGCATAACCCGGCAGGTCGTCGGTGCGGTAGTCCGGGCGCTGGGTTTTCCAGCCGAGCGACTCGGCAAAAGCCGCCAGCACGCTGACCTTGGTGGCGTCCGGACCGGAGTCCGAGCCATGCGAAAGAATGATCTGGCCGCGCATCGCGGTCTCCGAAACAACGTCTGTATGGCCGCGCATCGTAACAGGCGACGTCTCATGACACCGGGGATAGACTGTGCCGACCATGCCCCTGACCATCATCGACCAGCCCCTGCCCTACGTTTCCCTGCTGCCCGAACGGCCTGCCGGCGCGGTGGACATGGTGGTGATCCACTGTACCGAGCTGCCCGACCTGGCGACCGCCCGGGAGTACGGCGAGCGGGTGCTTTATGACAGCGGCGCGGGAGCCAGCGGCCACTTCTATATCGACCGGGACGGCAGCATTCACCAGTACGTGCCGGCCACGCGGGTGGCCAACCACGTGCGCGGGCACAACCCCAACTCCATCGGCATCGAGCTGGTGAACCTGGGGCGTTACCCGCACTGGTGGGATTCCCGCCAGCAGACCATGACCGAGCCCTATACCCCGGCCCAGCTGGCCGCCCTGCGCGCCCTGCTGGCCGAACTGAAGCACGATTACCCCAACCTCCGCCTGATCGCCGGCCACGAGGACCTGGACACGGCCCGCCTGCCGGCCAGCAACGATCCGACCGTGGAAGTGCCCCGCAAGCTCGACCCCGGCCCACTGTTCCCATGGCCCGAGGTGCTGCAAGGCAGCGGGCTGGAGCGGGTTACCGCCCCCGGCCGCTGAAGCCGCCCCGGGGCGCCGGCTATAATCGCCGGCCTCCATACTCCGCCGAGCCCCTTTCCATGACGGAAACCAACGTCCGCGAACTCGTCGACCTGCTCGAACTCGAGCGCCTCGAGGACAATCTCTTCCGCGGCCAGAGCCGGGATATCGGCACGCATTTCGTGTTCGGCGGGCAAGTGCTGGGCCAGGCGCTGTCCGCCGCCCAGCGCACGGTGGACGCCGAGCGCGCGGCCCATTCGCTGCACGCCTATTTCCTGCGCGCCGGCGATATCAACGCACCCATCGTCTACAGCGTGGAGCGCACGCGCGACGGCGGCACGTTCTCCTCCCGCCGCGTGGTGGCCATCCAGCACGGCCAGCCGATCCTCAACGGCTCGATCTCGTTCCAGGTGCCGGAGACCGGCTTCGAGCACCAATCGTCGATGCCTGAAGTGCCCATGCCCGAGGACATCGAACCGATGCGTCCGCTGCCGCCCGAGCAATTGGCCAAGCTGCCGGAGAAACTGCAGCGCTGGCTGGGCGTGGATGCGCCGTTCGAGTTCCGCCACGTGTGGCCGCAGGACAAGCTGCACCCGGTGAAGCGCCCGCCGATCCAGCACATCTGGTTCCGCCTGACCGCACCGGTGGGCGACTCGCCGGAGCTGCATCGCTCGCTGCTGGCCTACGCCTCCGATTTCAACCTGATCGGCACGGCCACCCTGCCCCACGGCATTTCGTACTACACGCACAACGTGCAGATGGCGAGCCTGGACCACGCCTTGTGGTTCCATCGCCCGTTCCGCACCGACGAGTGGCTGCTGTACTCCTTCGACAGCCCGACGGCGCAGGGGGCCCGTGGCCTTGCCCGCGGCCAGATCTTCACCCGTGATGGCCAGCTGGTCGCCTCGACCGCCCAGGAAGGCCTGATCCGCCTGCGCGGCTGAGCCGCCCGGCCACCGTAGTAAACTTCAGGGTGGCCGGCTCTACGGCCGCCGGCCTGTCCCCGTCCGGCGACGAACCAAGGTTGCTCCATGCGTCAGCTCTATACCTCACCCCGCCAGGAAAACATCGACCGCGTCGCGGCCATGCTCGCCGAGCAGGGGATCGAGTGCACCATCGAGAACCGCTCCAACTACCGCCGGCCCAGCTACCAGCGCTTCAGCTACTCGCAGCGCAACGAAGACCGGGACAACTGGGCCCAGGTCTGGGTGACCAAGGCCGACGACTACACCCGCGCCCGCACCCTGCTCAAGGAGCTGGGCATCGAGCCCGTCGTGCGCCATGGCGAGGAGCTGGCAGCCGCCCGCAACCCCACCCCGGACATGCGGCGCCAGAGCGTGGCCACCCGGTCCCGCCGGATCGTCTTGCTGGCCGTGGCCGGCGCCTTCGTGGTCCTGATGTTGCGGTACATGGGCGTCATCTGAGCCGGCCGGGCGCCCCCTAGCGGGGGCCTATCATGTTTTGCCTATCGACACAGTGAGCCAGACCAGACATAGAATCAGGCCATGCGCTCTGATCGTGTCCGACTGTTCCAAACCTTGCCGCACGCTTGCGGCTACTTTGCCGAGCGCACGGCACAGAACCTTGTGATCGATCCCGCCGCGCCGCAGCTGGACCAGTTGTATGGTCCGGCGCTGGAGCGCGGCTTCCGACGCGCGGGCGGGCATCTGTATTACCCCTATTGCACGAACTGCCGTGCGTGCACGCCCTGCCGCATCGACGTGCAACGCTTCACGCCCGACCGTAGCCAGCGCCGCTGCCTGAAACGCAACGAGGATGTGCAGGTCATCGAATCCATGGCCGGCTACAACGCCGAACGCCATGCGCTGTACGAACGCTACCTGCGCCAGCGCCATCCCGGCGGCGGCATGGACGAAGCCGATGCCAGCGACTTCCGTCGCTTCCTCACCGCGCCCTGGAGCCCCACGATGTTCCTGGAGTTCCGCCAGGGCTCACGCCTGCTCGGCGTGGCGGTGACCGACGTCTGCCTGCAGGGGCTTTCGGCCGTCTATACGTTCTACGACCCCGACGAAACCGCACGCGGCCTCGGCACGTTCGCCATCCTGCAGCAAGTCGCGCTGGCCAAGCGCCGGGGCCTGCCGTGGATCTACCTTGGCTTCTGGATCGCCGGCCATCCGAAGATGGATTACAAGCGCAAGTTCCGGCCGCTGCAGATCCGCACCAGCGAAGGCTGGGTGGAGATGACCGAGCCCTGAGGCTCACTCACGCACGACGGTGGGAGCGCACCCTGTGCGCGACGGCGATGGGCTGGGTTACCGCCTCGACCGTCGCGCACAGGGTGCGTTATCACCACCAGGCCATCAGGCGCTGGCGATATCCAGCACCACGCGCCCCTGGATATGTCCCTCGCGCAAGCCCTGCAGCACATCGTTCACGTCTTCCAGCTTGCGCCGCTCGATGGTGGGCACGACCTTGCCGGCCGCAGCAAAGGCCACCGCTTCGGCAAGATCCTTGCGCGTACCCACGATGGAACCGCGAATAGTCAGGCGCTTGAGCACCACATCGAAGATCGGCGTGGCGAAATCACCGGGCGGCAGGCCGACCAGGCTCATGGTGCCGCGACGGCGCGTAAAGCCCAGCGCCTGCGAAAAGGCGGGTGGCGAGACCGCCGTCACCAGCACGCCATGCGCGCCGCCGCCGGTCACATCGAGCACTTCCTCCACCGCCCCGGGTTGTCGCGCATCCACCGTGGCGGAGGCACCGAGCCTGCGGGCAAGCGCCAGCTTGTCGTCTGCCACGTCCACGGCGACCACCTGCAGCCCCATCGCCGTGGCGTACTGGATCGCCAGATGCCCAAGGCCGCCGATGCCTGAAACGGCAAGCCATTCGCCGGGCCTCGCCTCGGTTTCGCGGATGCCCTTGTAGGTCGTCACGCCGGCGCAAAGGACGGGCGCCATCGCCGCGAAATCCACATCGTCCGGCAGACGCGCCACGTACGCCGCGTTGCCTATTGCATACTCGGCGAAGCTGCCGTTCACGCTGTAGCCGCTGTCGTGCTGCGTCTCGCAAAGGGTTTCCCAACCGGTGATGCAGTACTCGCAATGACCGCAGGCGTCATGCAACCAGGCGATGCCCACGGGATCGCCCACCTTGAGGTTCTCCACGCCCTCGCCCAGCGCCGCGACCACACCCACGCCCTCGTGGCCGGGAATGAAAGGGGGCTGGGGCTTCACCGGCCAATCGCCATCCACGGCGTGCACATCCGTATGGCAGACACCGGTGCATACGATCTTCACCAGCACTTCGCCGCGTGCAGGCACTGGCACGGGCACTTCCTCGATGCGCAACGGCTCACCGAAACGGTGCGCAACGGCGGCTTTCATCATCCTGGGGGGCATGCGGCGATCTCCTTGAGTCGTGACGCACGACGGCCCGGCCACATCCTGCGGCCAGCAGAGCCGTGCACATCGGGGACCCGGCAAAGATGCCGTGCACATCGTGATGAGCGGGTGACCGGCATCAACGACATGTGTCGTTGTTGGCCGCACCGTGGATGCACCCAAAAAAACGGCCGGCGTCATGCCGGCCGTTTTTTCATGTCATATCAACCGTGCGGTAGCGGTGCCTGCGGCACCACCGGATAGGGATACAGTTTCACCAGCGGCACCGACAAACCATCGTCGCCCACCACGCGGCAATGCGTACGATTGAGCTGGCGCGGCTCTTCGACGCCGCAGCTGTGCGCGATGATGCCGACTTCCTGCATCACGTTGGTGGCGTAGTGGGCCACGCGCTCGCTCTTGTCAGCCACCACCAGACCGCGCTGCAGCTTGGGGTTCTGCGTGGTGATGCCCGTAGGGCAGGTATTGCGGTTGCACTGCAGCGACTGGATGCAGCCCAGCGCCAGCATGAAGCCACGCGCCGAGTTGACGAAATCCGCGCCCATCGACAGCGCCCACGCCACGTCATAGGCGGTGATGCACTTGCCCGAGCAGATCACCTTGATGCGATCGCGCAGCCCCTTCACCACCAACAGGTCCACCAGCGCCGGCAAGGCCTCGTGCAAGGGCAGCCCCACGCCTTCCATCAGGGTTTGCGGTGCCGCGCCCGTGCCGCCTTCCGAGCCATCGACGATGATGAAATCCGGCGCGCTTTCGATGCCGCGCTTCTTCACCTCGTCGCACAGGTCGGCGATCCAGTCGACGCCGCCGAACACCGCCTTGAAGCCCACCGGCTTGCCGGTGAGTTCACGAATATGGTGGATCGCATCCATCAGCTCCTGCACATTGCCAATGTCCAGGTGTCGGTTGGGGCTTTGCGAATCCTCGCCCACGGGAATGCCTCGGATGGCAGCGATTTCCGGCGTCACCTTCGCCGCCGGCAGCAGGCCGCCCATGCCCGGCTTGGCGCCCTGGCCGAGTTTGATGCTCACCATCTTCACCTGCTCATGCGCGCAGATGGCCAGCAGCTTGTCATCGTCCAGCTTGCCGTCCGGCGTGCGCACACCGTACTTGGCGGTGCCGATCTCGAAGATGATGTCGCAGCCGCCCTCGAGGTGATACGGCGCCAGGCCACCCTCGCCCGTGTCCATCCAGATGCCGGCCTTCTTGGCGCCGTGGGAGAGTGCGCGCACGGCCGGCGCCGACAGCGCACCGAAGCTCATCGCCGAGATATTGAAGAAGGCCGCGTGCTGGTACGGCTGGCGTGAGTACGGCCCCAGCGTCACCGGGCGCGGCTTGACGTGCTTCTCGCCCAGCGCGGGAAACGGCGCGTTGACAAAGAACGGCACGCCCTCACCACGCAGGTCACGGGTGGACCCGAACGCATTGGTGTTGTCCACGTTCTTGGCCGCGCGATAAACCCACATGCGCTGTGCGCGGTTGAACGGCAACTCCTCGCGGTCGCTGGAATACAGGTACTGGCGGAAGAACTCACCCAGGTGCAGGAACCAGTAACGGAAGTGGCCGATGACCGGGAAGTTGCGTAGCACCGAGTTGCTGGTCTGGTTGCGATCGACCAGCCAGACCACGCCGATCACCACCACCAGCAACGCCAGCAGCAAGAGGAACAGGGCGGCGAATGTCTCGACGACAACGACCAGCCAATGCGCGAATCCCGACGGTTCCATCTCTCTCTCCGGTGGTTAGCTGTAATCCCGCCCATCCGGGCGGGAGATCGATCCTGCAACAAGGCCGTATCAACAGCGATGGCAAGCTGCCATCACCCGCCCCTGCCCTCGCCCCCGTCATGGGGAGGAGGAGACAACGACTAGAGCTCGATGCGCAACGCTTTCGCCGCGCGAATGGCCTTGGCCTTGGCCGCCTCCACACTCTCGTCGCGCGCAAGCGTTACCGCCATGCGGCGACGGCCCTTCACGGTCGGCTTGCCGAAGATGCGCAGCTGCGTGTCCGCCTCTTTCAGCGCATCGGCGACGCCGTGGTAGCGCGGCGCCGCGCCCTCGCCTTCCACCAGCACCGCGCACGACGCCGACGGCCCCAACTGGCGAATGACCGGAATGGGCAAGCCGAGGATGGCGCGCGCATGCAGCGCGAACTCCGAGAGGTCCTGCGACACCAGCGTGACCAGTCCGGTGTCGTGCGGGCGCGGGCTCACTTCCGAGAAGATGACGCTGTCACCCTTCACGAAGAACTCCACGCCGAACACGCCCCAGCCGCCCAGCGCACCGGTGATGGCCTCCGCCTGCCGCTGCGCCTCCGCCAGCGCCGCCGGGCTCATCGGCTGCGGCTGCCACGACTCGCGATAGTCGCCGTCCTCCTGGCGGTGGCCGATCGGCGCGCAGAAGCTGACGCCATCCTTGTGGCGTACGGTCAGCAGGGTGATTTCGTAATCGAAGTCGACGAAGCCCTCGACGATCACGCGGCCCTTGCCGGCACGCCCGCCGGACTGTGCATACTCCCAGGCGTGCTGCAGCTCGCCTTCCTCGCGCACCAGGCTCTGGCCCTTGCCTGAAGAGCTCATCACCGGCTTGATCACGAACGGCAGGCCGATGGCGGCTACCGCATCGCGGTATTCGGCCTCGGTGTCACAAAAGCGGTAGCGCGAGGTGGGCAGCTTCAGCTCCTCGGCGGCGAGGCGGCGGATGCCTTCGCGGTCCATCGTCAGCCAGGCCGCGCGCGCCGTGGGGATCACCCGCAGGCCACCCTTCTCCAGCTCCACCAGTGTGGGGGTATGGATGGCCTCGATCTCCGGCACCACCAGGTCCGGCTGCTCTTGTTCGATGACGGCACGCAAGGCCGCGCCATCCAGCATGTCGATGACATGGCTGCGATGCGCCACCTGCATGGCCGGCGCGTCGGCGTAGCGGTCTACCGCGATGACTTCGACCGCATAGCGCTGCAGCTCGATCGCCACTTCCTTGCCCAGTTCGCCCGACCCCAGCAGCAGCACGCGCAACGCATGATCGGAATAAGGCGTGCCAAACGGCTTCATCGGTGTCTCCGGGGGTGGCAAAGCGCCATTGTAAGCGGGCCGTTGACGGATCGCGCCACACATCGTTCCGCCATCACGCAGATTCCATTGACGAACGTCACGGAGCGGCGTTGACTGCAGCTGTCACCGTCCCCACGGAGCGACCCATGCGCAAGTGGCTTGCCGCGCTGTCGATGGCGTTCGCGCTGAGCCCTTCTCCCGCCCTCGTCGCGCGGGCCGTGGATGCTGCGCCCGCCACGGACACGACCTGGATGACGGTACTGCTGGCCGGCCGCAAGATCGGCCACCTGCGCATCGACCGCAGTCGCGACGACCACGCGGTAACCACCACGCAGGACCTTCAGATCGAGCTGGATCGCGGCAGCGGCATCACACCCATGGGTGTGTTGACGCGCAGCACGGAAACCCTCGACGGACAGCCGCTCGGCTTCTACGCCAGAAGCAGCTTGTCGAGCAGCGACAGCATCGTCGACGGCGAACGCCAGGCTGATGGCAGCTACGCGGTCACGTCCACCGTCGGCGGCCTGCCCACCCGCTCCACCTTGTCCTGGCCTGCGGGCGCGCTGCTCAGCGATGGCCAGCGGCGAGCCATGGCCGTTGCAACTCGCCAGACGGGCCATTACACGCTGGACCTGTTCGACCCCGTGACCCGGGAGGTGGCCTCCGTGGACCTGGAGGTACTGGGCGACGAAAGCGTGCAGCTGCCGGACGGCCCGGAATGGCTCAGCCATCAGCGGGAAGTGGTGCAGACGCCGCGCGGCGTGCAGCGCATGGAGTTGTGGATCAACGCGCGGGGTGAAACGCGCAAGGGCTCGCTGGACATGCTTGGCCACGAACTGGTGATGCTGGCGTGCAGCCAGGCCTGCGCGCTTGCCCCCGTGCAGGACATCGACCTGCTCCGCGCCGCCATGGTGGACTCGCCCCAGCCCCTGTCGGCAGCGATGCGCCAGGGATTCCTGCGCTACCTCATCCACACCGGCGACGACGACACCCGGCCGGTGATCGCCACCGACGAGCAGCGCGTGACCCCGTTGGGGCATGGCGACTGGGTGGTGGAGATCGGCGACGCCGCCGCAGGCGGACAGGCAACGCCGACCCTGGAGGACACGCAGGCGAACGCCTGGCTGCAGGCCGATGCACCGGAAGTCCGCGCGCTGGCCGCCAAGGCGGCCGGGGGCGCCACCACCGCCCAGGCGACGATGCCCCGCCTGCGCGATTTCGTCAGCCGCTACATCGACAGGCATGACAAGGACGGCGGCTACGCATCCGCCGTCGAGATCACCCGCACCCATGAAGGCGACTGCAAGGCATACGCCGTGCTGCTCGCCGCGCTGGCCCGGGCCGAAGGCATCCCCGCGCGCGTGGTCACCGGCATGGTCTATGTGGACCACTACGCCGGCAACGCACGCGTGTTCGTGCCGCACGCCTGGGTGCAGGCGTGGGTGGACGGCCGCTGGCAAAGCTTCGACGCCGCGCTCGGCCGCTTCGACAGCGCCCATATCGCCCTGGACAGCGGCGACGGCGACCCCTGGCACTTCGCCAACCTGTCCAACCTGCTCGGCCAGCTGCGCATCGCCGAGGTCGCCCCGGCGCCGGGCATCTCCCCCGCCATGTTGCGGGGCGCTGCCGTGGCCACCCGTGACTGGTGACCCCTCCCTTGAAATTAGATATCAAATTGATATCTAATTTCTGCATCCAGGGAGAAACCACCATGAACGAGCAGCAAGGCTTTTCGACTTCCGGCATTCCCACCGTCGTCGTTGTCATCCTTCTCGCGCTGATCGGCCTGGCCTGCGAAGGCTACGGCCTGGTAAGCCAGCATCTGGGCTACGCGGCGCTGGGCGTGCTGATCCACATTATCGCCGTCTTCATGAGCAAGGGCTTCTTCCAGGTGGCCCCGAACGAGGGCCAGGTACTGCAGCTGTTCGGCAAATACCACGGCACCGTGCGTGAGGAAGGCCTGCGCTGGACCAACCCCTTCTGCAGCCGCCGCCGCGTCTCGCTGCGCGTGCGCAACTTCGAGAGCGGCAAGCTCAAGGTCAACGACAGCGACGGCAACCCCATCGAGATCGCCGCCGTGGTGGTGTGGCAGGTCATCGACACCGCCGAGGCCGTGTTCTGCGTGGACGACTACGAGAACTTCGTGACCATCCAGAGCGAGTCGGCGCTGCGCCAGATGGCGCAGAACTACCCCTACGATGCGCACGACGACGGCAAGCCCGCGCTGCGCAGCCACGGCGAGGTGATCAACAACCACCTGCGCGACGAAATCCAGGCGCGCCTGGACAAGGCCGGCGTGCGCGTCGTCGAGGCACGCATCAGCCACCTCGCCTACGCCCAGGAAATTGCCCAGGCCATGCTGCAACGCCAGCAGGCCAGCGCCATCGTGGCCGCGCGCGAACGCATCGTCGACGGCGCCGTCGGCATGGTGGCGATGGCGCTGGACCGCCTCAAGACGCAGGGCGTCGTGGAGCTGGACGAGGAGCGCAAGGCCGCCATGGTCAGCAATCTGCTGGTGGTGCTGTGCGGCGACCGCGCCACCCAACCGGTGGTGAACGCCGGCACGCTCTATGGCGGCTGAGAAGAAGGCCTACCCGCTACGCATCAGCGCTGCCGTACTCGAAGCCATGCAGCGCTGGGCCGACGACGATCTGCGCAGCGTCAACGCGCAGATCGAGTTCGTACTGCGCGAGGCGTTGCGCAAGCAGGGGCGCCTGAAGCGCGACACATCCGAACCCGTGCAGGACGACGAAGCCGACTGACGCCTCGAAGGCACCGCATTGATCCCCCTTCGACGGGACGTGAACGGCGCTGGCGCTAGCTTCTGTTCTCTATCACCCGTCGCCCGCGGAGAGCGCCATGACCCAGAACACCCCCTATCGTCCGCTGCCGGCAGGACCGGTGCTGTGCGACGACTGTTCGCGCGCGGGGGCAGAAGTCGAGATGGAACGCCAAGACGCGCTTCCGCCCGAGGCCAGGCGATGGTCGCGGGAGCACGACACCGCCTTGCAGAGCTATCGCTGCCCGGATTGCGAATCCATCCAGGTGTTCCGCATCGGTTGAAGGCAGCGCAAGAAGCGGATGGCGGGCAGCGTCGCGGAGCGGGAAGCTGAGAGGCATCCCCACGGAGTTCCCGTCATGCACTTCCGCATTACCGGCCTGCCCGCCGAACCCTTTGCCGAACTGTTCACCCTGTCCGATGAAGCCCTGTGGGAGCGTCGCGCCATGCGCGTGACGGCCGACCGCGCCCACGCCTATCCGTGCCGCGTCAGCCTGACCGATGCCGAGCCGGGGCAATCGCTGATCCTGCTCAACTACGAACACCAGCCGGCGAACTCGCCCTTCCGCTCGACCTATGCCATTTACATCCGCGAAGGCGAGCAACAGTTCGACCGCATGGACGACGTGCCCGATCAATTGCGCCGACGCCTGTTGTCGGTACGCGGCTTCGATGTACAAGGCATGCTTCGCGATGCCGATGTCGCCCAGGGCACGGCGCTGGAGCCGGTGATCGACCGCCTGTTCGCCGACGAGCAGATCGCCTACCTGCACATCCACATGGCCAAGCCCGGTTGCTATGCGGCCCGCGTGGACCGCGCCTGATGCTCAGTCCGTGGCGCGGCTGCCCCGCGCGGTCAACGCCACGCCGAGCGCCATCCACCCCACGATGAAGGCCACGCCGCCCAGCGGCGTGATGGCGCCGAACCAGCGTGGCGCACCCAGCGCCAGCGCGTAAAGACTGCCGCTGAAGAGCACGATGCCGATGGCGTAGGCGGCAACGGCGACGCGCGAGGCACGCCCGCCAGCCACCGTCACAGCAAACACCAGCGCCAGCGCGTGCCAGAAGTGGTAGCTCACCGCCGTATGCCACAGCTCCACGCCGCGCTCATCCAGCACACCGCGCAGCGCGTGCGCGCCAAAGGCGCCAAGGGCGACGGCGCTGGCACCTGCCAGCCCCACCAGCAGTCCCGTCGAAAAGGCAGGTTGTCGCATGGGTATCGCTCCTCGGC
The DNA here is from genome assembly GCF_000725385.1 of Dyella japonica A8. Lineage (NCBI taxonomy): Bacteria > Pseudomonadati > Pseudomonadota > Gammaproteobacteria > Lysobacterales > Rhodanobacteraceae > Dyella > Dyella japonica. Next base: position 3,869,065 of record NZ_CP008884.1, read on the forward strand.
TTGCCGGGCTACGGCCGGGTGGCCAGTGTCGTATGCTGGCGGGATGACTCCCATCGATTCTCGCATGAAGCTTTGTCGCACCCGTCGCTGGCTGATGCTGTTGATGCTGGCGTTCGGCGCGCTGATCCTCGCCGGTTGCCATCGTGACGACGGGATCGAGTGGCGGCTCACCAATGTCTCCGGCCACATGCCGGACCTGGATTTTCATCTGGTCGACGACCACGGCAAGAACGTCAGCGGCCAGGATTACCGCGGCAAGGTGGTGCTGCTTTATTTCGGCTACACGCACTGCCCTGACGTGTGCCCCCTGACCCTGGCACAGCTGCACGTGGTCATGCAGCGGCTCGGGCCGCTGGCCGATGGCGCGCGCATCCTGTTCGTCAGCGTCGATCCGGCGCGCGACACGCCGGACGTCATGCACGCCTACGTCAATGCCTTTGACCCGCGCGCCGTCGGGCTGTCCGGGACGCCAGGCGAGGTCGAGGCACTGAGCAAGCGCTACCGCTCCGCGTTCACACGCGAACCCGATCGCGCCGACGGGCAGTACGAAGTGACGCACAGCTCGGCCATCTATCTGTTCGATGGTGAAGGCAAGGCGCGCCTGCTCGCCACGCCCAACAACCCGCAGGACGACATCGTCCACGACCTGCACCTGCTGCTGAGCCTGGGAACCCAGTCATGAGCCTTCGCACCACCTGCGCCCTGCCCTTCGTCGTGCTCGGCCTGATGTTCGCCACGGCGAGCCATGCCAACGAAGCCGAGCACATCCGCGCCAGCCAGGCGTGGATACGCGTGTTACCGGGCGATCTGCCTGCGGGCGCCTATGTCACGCTGGAAAACACGGGCGACCAGCCAGCCAGCCTGCGCGACGCGCATAGCGCCAGCTACGGCAGCGCCATGTTGCACCAGAGCAGCGGCGAAGGCGGCGTCAGTCGCATGTCCATGGTCGAAAGCCTTGCCATTCCCGCGCACGGCAAGGCGGAACTGTCGCCCGGCGGCTACCACCTGATGTTGATGCAGGCAAAGACGCCGGTGAAGCCCGGCGACACGATCAAGGTAACGCTCACCTTCGGCGATGGCAGCACGCTGGATGCCGACTTTGTCGCGCGGCCGGCCAATGCGACGGGCTTCAGTGGCTAACGCAACGCAGCGCTGACCTTTCTTACCTGAGGGAGCGCACCCTGTGCGCGACGCGGTGCAAGGTTCCCTCCAGGACCGGTTGCGCCAGCACAACGCTTTCAGCATGCACCTGACCAACTCGGACATCGCACACTGGGGCAAGCCCCCTGCGCTGCGGTCGCGCACAGGGTGCGCTCCCACCAAGAGCCCTACCATGCCGCGCTGCCACTACTGCTGCGCTGTGGCAGGCATCCGCCTTGCGGGCCACGGCTTGCGCCGGATGCGCCCGCTGCGCGACAGGCGCAGCCACTGGCGCATGGCGAGCAGGCCACCGATGGACTCGATCAGCGCCGCCGGCACCCACATGATCACGCCGCCCACCAGCTGGGCGGTGAGCACGTTGAAGGTGAACGCGCGGCCGCAGATCTCGAAGATCGGATAAAGATCGGCCTTGGAGAACGTGACGATCGCACCGGCAAGGATCTGCGGCGTCATGGTGATGCCCGGCGACAGCACGCGGATGCCCGGCGTCATGCGTCCCGGTGGACGCGGACGGTGATCGAGCACCAGCCACCAGTAGGTGAAACCGCTGGCCAGCATCGACCAGTTCATGAAGCGGTAGATGCGCCAGTCCAGCATGGCGAGCGTCTGCATCGACGGCACCAGCCATATCAGGATGAAGGCAACGAACACCACCGTGGCCACGGCCGGGTTGCACCACACGGCGCTGGCCATGCGCCATGGCCACGAGCGCCGTACCGGGCGCAGCAGGCGCAAGCGCCAGCGGAACGGCAGGCCCTTGTGCAGCACGGTGCCCGGATACGAGGCGATGATCAGCAGCGGCGCCAGATGATGCAGCAGGATCTGCTGGATGCGATGCATGAAGAATTCATGCTCGAAGAAATAGTCCAGGTACGTGTGCAGCGACACATAGACCAGCAGCATGCCGGTCCAGAACGACAGGCGCCGCCCGATGCTGACGTGAAGCCGGCGGCTGCCACGAACATAGAGCACGCAACACCCGATGAAAGACAGCAGGAAGACCCAGGAGAACTCCCAGGGCACGATCCACTTGAGCACGCTTGCCATCATCGAACAAACCTGCGCCGGGTCAGCGGTGACCCGCCATCATACGCCCCGCCACCGCATCCACGGCACGAGGCTGCGACACATCACCGCCGTCGATGGCACTCATGCGCGACCCCGCCGGCTGCGCCGGGAGCGGCGCCAGCCGTAGAGCAGGCCAACGATGGTCACGATCGAGGGGATCAGCACGATATTGATGAACTTCAGGCGCAGGCCGAGCGCATCGATCTCCGCATTGAACTGGTGCTGCACGTCGCGCAGTTGCTTGTTGATCTGCAGCTGGCGCTGCAGGAACTGCTCGATCTCCGCGCGCTGCTCCGGCGTCGCGCTATCGCTGCGACCGGCCGATTTGGCCGGCTGCAACTCGGCCAGGCGCGTGCGGGTGACCGCCAGTTCCCGCTGCAGCTCCTGCTTCTTGGCGAGGAACTTCTGGTCGGCGGCGCTTTGCAGGGCAAGCACACGGGTGAACGGACGCTGCGAGCTGACCCGTCCGTGGATGGAAAGCAGGGCCGACGAGCCGCTCAGGTTGTCCGCGATGTTGGTGATCAGGTCGCCGTTGTTGGCGATGGCGCTCAGCTGCGGCTGACCGAGCAGGCTTTGTGCGTACGACACCCACAGGCGGTCGCTCAGCAGGTCGGTATCGCCAACCAGGATCACCTCGGTGCTGGCGTTGGCGCCGGCCAGATGCCCCTGCTCGTTCGAGCGCTCCGGGAAGGCGCTGGGAAACTGGCCGCGCACGCGGGCCGCGATCACGTAGTGGACGTTGTCGGGCTTGTAGTTATCGAGCAGCGCCGCCGGGTTGTTGATCGACTCGCGCACGCGCTGGCTCGGCACCACCTCGGCATCGGTGGTTGACTGCATCAACGGCACCAGCCGCGACGGCGTGCCCTGCGCAAGATCGAAATAGCCCACGCTGGATACGTTGATGCGCTGCAGGCTGGCCGTGGTCACGTCGTCGTGGTTGAGCTCCGGCTGGCCCAGGCCGAGCATGGCCGGATGGCTCATGGAGCTGTTGTCCGCCAGCTCGATGCGCAACGCGCGGGAGCGGTCGAGCACGACCTTTTGCGGGTCGTACTGCACGCCCCAGGCGCTGAACAGGCGCGACAGGTTCGAATTGTGGTCGTCGGTGACGCCGTTGCTGTCGACGAACGGCGTGTTGTCCATCTCCGCCACGGGGTCGACGAACACCACCAGGTGCCCACCGTTAAGCACGTACTGGTCGATGGCGTACAGCGCATCGGCCGGCAGGTGCTTGGGATGGATCACCAGCAAGGCCTTGATGTCGCCATCGATGTGCTTGAGCTTCGCAGGATCGAGCGTCTTCACGTCGAACTGCTGCGACAGCTGGCGCATCACCGTCCAGGGCTCTTCGCCGATCACGGGATTGCCCTGCACGGGCAGGCTGCTGATCACCCCGATATGCGGCTTGGACGGCTGGTCCAGCTCGTACAGCAGCTTAGCGATGTCGTACTCGAGGAAGGTCTCGCGCGAAGGATCGAACAACGGAATCGCCTGCACCTTCTTGGGCAGGCGATCCTCGCCTTCGGTATCGATGTCGGCATCGGCGCTGGAAGACAAGGTGCTGCCCACCAGGCCGAAGAACACCCGCTCGCCATTGGTGCCGCCGTTGATCGGCGACAGGCCGTAACCTTCGGCGCTGGCTTCGTCGTCCGAGTACGGTACGGGGTCGACGATCTTCAGGCGTATCCGCCCGTGCGAGCGCGCCACCATCTCCTGCAGCATCTCCGCCACGCGCTGTTCGTAGGTGCGCAGCTGCGGCAGGTCGCGCGTGGCATGGCTGGAGAAGTAGAGCGTCAGGCGCAGCGGAGCGTGCAAGCCTTCGACGATATGCACGGTACCCGGGGTAAGCGTGTAGAGCTTGTCGGAGGTGAGGTCCACGCGCCCCATGCGCCAACGGCTGCTGGCAAGCACGAAGATGACGAACAGCGTGGCCAGCACGGCCACGGCGGACAGCAGCACCACGCGACGGCTGAAGTGAATGCGCCTCATGCTCACGGCGTCCGCTTCAGGTCGAGCGTGAGCACGCCGGCGGTAAGCCAGGCGGTCATGCTCGCGAGGAAATACAACAGGTCACGCAGGTCCAGCACGCCGCGCGATATCGCCTCGAAGTGGCGCACCATGCTCAGGTGCGCCAGCGCGTTCACCAGCCTGCGCGGCATCGCCCCCTGGAAGAACTCCATCACCTGCGGCTGCCCGACCAGGATCAGCAGGAAGCACACCACCAGGGTCAACACAAAGGCCACCACCTGGCTCTGCGTCACGGCGGACAGGCAGGCACCGATGGCCAGGAAAGCACCCGCCATGAGCCAGCTGCCGATGTAGCCGGCCAGGATCACGCCGTTGTCCGGTGAACCGAGGTAGTTCACGGTGATCCAGATCGGAAAGGTCAACACCAGCGCCAGCCCGATGAACATCCATGCGGCGAGGAACTTGCCAAGCATCGCCTGCGCCAGCGTGAGCGGCAGGCTCATCAACAGTTCCAGCGTGCCGCCCTTGGCCTCTTCCGCCCACATGCGCATCGACACCGCCGGCACCAGCACAAGATAGAGCCAGGGGTGCATCACGAAGAACGGCTGCAGGTCGGCCTGCCTGCGCTCGTAGAAATCTCCCGCGTAGAACGTGAGGATGCCGGACAGCACCAGGAAGATCACCAGGAACACGTACGCCACCGGCGTCACGAAGTAGCTGCGCAATTCGCGACGCGTCACCGCTGCGATCGGGCTCATTCCCTGTTCTCCGCGCCCATGGTGATCTGGCGGAACACCTCGTCCAGGCGCCCGCGTTCCAGCTGGATTTCCGACACTTCGAGCCCCTGCTGGCGCAGCAGCGTTTCCACCGGTTCAAGGATGCGCTCACCCGTCCGCGGGAAAACCGTGATGCGGCCATCCATCGGATCGACTTCGATCGATGCGACCTGCGGCAGCCGCCCCAGCATCTCCTGGGATACTCCGCTGCCCGGTGCGCTGAACGACACCGCGCCGTGATAGCGGGAACGCGACTCGAGCTCCGCCGGCGTGGCGTCGACCATCAGGCGCCCATTGGCAATGATCACCACGCGATTGCAGAGCGCGTGCACTTCTTCCAGCAGATGCGTGGAGATGAGGATGGTGCGGTCGCGTGCCATCTGGTCGATCAGCTGGCGCACGGTGTGCTTCTGGTTCGGGTCCAGGCCATCCGTGGGCTCGTCGAGCATCAGCACTTGCGGGTTGTGCACGATGGCCTGCGCCAGGCCCACGCGGCGCTTGAGGCCCTTCGACAAAGTGTCGATGCACTGGTCGAGCACGCCCTCAAGCTGCAAACCACCGACCACGCGCTCGAAACGCCGGTAGCCTTCGTCGCGCTGCAGGCCACGCATGCGGATGATGAAGGTAAGGAACTCGCGCACCGTCAGCTCGCCATAGCTGGGCGCGCCCTCAGGCAGGTAACCCAGCGCACGCTTGGCCTTAAGGGGCTCCTTGCGCACGTCGTAGCCGCAAACACGCGCCGTGCCGGAACTGGGCGCCAGGAACCCGGCGATCATGCGCATCGCGGTGGTCTTGCCGGCGCCGTTGGGGCCGAGCAGGCCGAGCACCTGCCCCGGTTCGGCGCGGAAACTCAGCGAGTCCACTGCCGTCAGGGCGCCATAGCGACGAGTGAGCTGTTCGGTTTCGATCATGTCCTGTGAAATCGTATGGCATGCATTTGCTGCACGCGTGTCGCGGGCCCCACCTGCGACTGGACCCGCACTGTAACCGAAAAGTTCGCCGGAACCGGGCCGTGCGGCGCGCAAAAACAAAAAGGCCCTTCGCGAGGAAGGGCCTTTTCGATGCTTGCCGTTTGGGCGGCTTACTTGCCGGCGGTACCGGCTGCGGCCGGAGCGGCAGCCGTGCCCGACGCGGCCGGAGCCTGGTCGCTGCTGTCGTCGAGCGACGGCGGCTTGATGCCGGCAGCCTGTTCCGGGGTCTGATCCGGGGCCCAGCTCAGCGGCAGGTACACGTCGTACTCGGCGTACTGCTTCACTTCGTCGCCCTGCTTCACTTCCGGCTTGGCCTGGATGTCGTAGAAGCGGCCCACCACTTCGTCGAACTTGTAGCCGTGGGTCTGGGCATAGGCCTTCATCAGGTCGCGGGTCTGCGGCACGCCGGCGGCGGTACCGTTCCACACGGCCTTGAGGGCCGGGCCACCGAAGGCAAGGAAGGCGCGCACGTCGTTGTCGATGATCAGGCGGCCGAAGCGGTCATGGCCACCCGGAGCGGTGTCGCCGGCGTTGGCGCTGCTGGCGTCAGCGGCGGTGCTGGCCGCGGCGGCGTTCAGGTCGGGCGCCTTGGCAGCGGTCAGTTCCACCGTCTGGCCGGCGACGCTCAGGCTGGTCGCGCTGATCGGCATGGCCACGTCGAAGGTGTAGTTCTGGTCGCCGTAGTTCGTGGTGTAGATGATGCGCGGACCGGTGGTGGTCACGCCCAGCTTCTTGGCGGCAGCCTGGATCTGGCTGATAGCCTTGTTCGTGGCGTCATCGAGGGCCTCGAGGCCGCCCTTGCGCTCGATCGAGCTCGACACCACCAGGACCGGAGTCGGCTGGGTCTGCTCGATATACGGGATCAGCTTGGTGTAGTCGACGTTCTGCACGCCGGCCAGCACGTTCTGCAGGTTGTTCAGGGTGGACTGGACGAACACGTCCGGATCACCGTGGATGTACAGGTTGGAGTAGCGGTTGATCAGGTTGAAACCGTAGTCGACGTCATACGACCAGGTCACCTTGGTCAGCTGACCGCGGCTGCCGTTGCGCTCCAGGTCGACCGTGAAGTGCTTGTCGTTGCCACGCCAGTCGTTGTCGATGTTCCAGACAAGGGTGGCCTTCTTGGCGGTCGAATCGACCTTGTCGAAGCTCGGATCGGCCGAGGCGATGGTGAACTTGCCGGTACCGACCTTGCCGTCATCGCTGGCCCAGGAGATTTCGGCACCGGGGCCATAGGCCTTGCCGGAGAAGTCGAACTTGATGTTGCGGTCAGCGTCACGCTGCTCGGAGTACTCCGGGAAGCGGCGGAAGTTGCTCAGCACGTCATAGACCTGACGCATGTCCTTGCCGATGACCAACGATCGTTCGATATGACCGTTGCCGGGCATCACCACGCCCACCACCACCGCCGCCACTGCGACGATGATCAGGGCCACAATAAATTCAAGAACACGCATCATTCCGGGATTCTCCGCACGTCTCTCTGTATACGGCACAAGGGCAGTCGCCGGAGACCGGCCCGCCACGGGAGATTCCCGAAGAATCACTGCATGAACGGGGGTCGGCCAGCGCCGAAGCCACCGATACTACTTGCTCGCGCGCCCGAACGCCATCCGGCCGTAAAGACTGCCCGACAGGGGCCTTCCAGACGCCTGCGAATGGCGTCAGGCAAGGCCCCGCAAGGGATCAGACGATGCCCAGCTCCAGTGCCTTCAGCACCGCGCGGGTACGGTCACGCACCCCCAGCTTGGAGAGGATGTTGGAAACGTGGTTCTTCACCGTCCCCTCCGCCACTTTCAGGGAGTTGGCGATCTCCTTGTTGCTGTAGCCGCCGGACAGCAGGCGCAGGATCTCGGTCTCGCGCTCGGTCAGGGGGTCGGGCTGCTCCAGGCTGGTGAACTGGTTCTGCATGCGGCCGACCCCGGCCAGCAGGCGCTGGGTGACCATGGGTGCCACCAGCGAGCCGCCGGCGGCCACGGTACGGACAGCCTCCACCAGTTGCTCCAGCGAGACGTCCTTGAGCAGGTAGCCGCGGGCGCCGGCCTTCAGGCCCTGCAGCACGAGCTGGTCGTCGTCGAAGGTGGTGAGGATGATGGTGGGCGGCAGTTCGTTGCGGGCGGACAGCGCCTGCAACACTTCCAGGCCGCTCATGTTGGGCATGCGCAGGTCCAGCAGTACCACGTCGGGTTTCACCCGCGGGATGTCCTGGACGGCCTGGGCGCCATCGGCGCATTCGGCCACCACGCGGATATCCTCCGCCAGGTCGAGCAGTGAACGGACACCTTGGCGAACCAGGTTCTGGTCGTCAACGAGACAGACGGAAATCATCGCGAATCCTCGAAACGTTGGTGGCCAGCGTGCGATGCCCGCGGCCAACGGGGAGAACGATGCTGCTATCCAAGCAGCACATTTTGACACGACCTCCCGGCAAGGCTACAGCATGCCCAAAGCCGGGGGTTCGAACCGTGACGGCGTGTGCGCCAGCTCCTGGACCTCGCCCAGCGGCAGGCGCACGGTCAGCGCAAACCCTTGCTGGAGCGCGGCTTCGACGGTGACGCTGCCGTCGAACTCGGCCAGCCGCTCGCGCATGCCCGACAGGCCGTTGCCCGGCCGGAAATTCACCGCGCCGCGGCCGTCGTCGCGGGCATACAGTTCCAGCAGGTTGGCGTTGATGTAATCGAAGCGCAGCCACAGGTTGCGGGCGCCGGCATGGCGCGCCGTATTGGTGATGATTTCCTGCGCGCAGCGCAGCAGTACCTGGGCGCGGCGCGGATCTTCCACGCTGAAGCGCGGCGGCGTCTGCATGTGGACGCCCAGGCCCGGCACGCCCTCGGTCAGGCTGCGCAGCGCCAGGGTCAGGTCGATGGCGTCGTCCTGGCGCAGCTCGCTCACCACCTCGCGAACGTCCGACAGCAGGTGCTTGGCAGTCACCTGCGCCTTCTGCACGTGCTCCGCCGCCTGTGCGTTCACCAGATGGCTGGCCACTTCCAGGTTCAGGCTGAGCGCCGTCAGGTGATGGCCGACCAGGTCGTGCAGGTCGCGAGCGATGCGCATGCGCTCGGCGATGCGGGTGGACTCGGCCAGCAATGCACGGGTGGCGCGCAGCTCGGAATTGAGCCGGCGCTGCACCTCGCGCTCCTCGGCCTGCAGGCTGGCGATCATCGAGGTGAAGAACACCAGCGCCGAGATGCCCAGGTACATGCAGACCTGCAGGAAGGCAGTCACGATCGTCCAGCCCATGTAGCTGGCGATGATGGGAATCAGCATCAGGTTCTGCAGCAGCATCCAGGCCAGCCCTGCCCCCACCGGCAGCTGCCAGGGCAGCACCACGGCGATCACCAGCATGAGCATGGCCGACAGGCCGCTCTGGCTGAACCAGCCCATGGCCACCGCCGAACCGGTGAGCACGACCAGCCCGAACAGCTGGGCGACGGAGGGATACCCCGTCTGCCGCGTCATGCCCGACCGCCGCGTCAGCAGCAGGTAGGTCACGCCAAAGATCAGGTAGGAGAGGATCCAGCCCGTGATGTTCGGGTTGCTCCACCAGGCGCTGACCTCCGCCAGCCCTCCGGGACCGGAAAGCAGCGGCAGGGCGACGCACAGGTACGTGAACAGGCCAGCGTACCGGAGCAGCCGGATGTGATTAATGTTTGACCAGGCCATACGCGCATCATTAGCCAGCGGCAGGCGTGGTGCAATGCGTGAGAAGTCACTCCCCCACCCCTGCCGAAAGGCACGCCTGTTGGCGCTTTACAAAGGTTTTACATGGTGCGCCGTGTTATGTGCGGCCGCCGGACGCATGTCATAATGCGCGCCGAAACCTGGGGCCGCTTCAACGGTCTTGTCACTCGAACCACACACAGCGGAGCAACGAATGGCCCTTGCCATCCGCGACGTGCGAGAGCACGACCTGGATGCCGTACTGGCGCTCAACAACGCCGCCGGCCGCACCATCCTCGCCCTGGACGCGGCTCAGCTGCGCTACTTCTACGAACACGCGGATTATTTTCGCGTGGCCGAGATCGATGGCCACCTGGCCGGGTTCCTCATTGCCCTGCGCGAAGGCCGGGACTACGACAGCCCGAACTATCTCTGGTTTGCCGAGCACTACCCGCAGTTCGCCTACATCGACCGCATCGTCATCGCCAACGCCTACCGTCGCCACGGGCTGGGTCGCATCTTCTATTGCGACGTCACCAGCTTCGCCGAGGTGCGCGTGCCGCTGCTGACCTGCGAAGTGTTCCTGGAGCCGCGCGACGACGTGGTGGTGCTGTTCCACGGCACCTATGGCTTCCAGGAAGTGGGCCAGCAACGCATGGGCACCGAAGGCCCGCAGGTGAGCCTGCTCGCCAAGGACCTTCCGAGTTATGCTTTCGTGCGTGAAACCTACCTGGACCACGACGGCCTGCCCGATGTGCCGTGGCTGGCCGAACGCCAGCGCCCCGTCCACCCCGATACCCCCCAGCGCCGCCTCGCGGGAGAGCGGCGCCCGTGAATGCACGAATGGATACACAAGAAGCCTGTGACCTGCGCTTTGGCCAGGTCGGCATAGCCAACGTACGTATCAAGCGAATTGACGCCGCCGCCCTCTGCGAAGAACTGGAACGGCGCGTGCGCACCGCACCGCAATTGTTCTCCCGCGCTGCCGTGGTGCTGGACCTGAGCCACCTGCTGCACCTGCCTGACGACGGCACGGTCGACGCCCTGCTCGAAGCGGTGCGCAGCGCCGGCATGCTGCCCGTGGGCCTGGCCTACGGCACCAGCGAAGTCGACGCGCTGTCCCAACGCATGGGCCTGCCGCTGATCGCCAAGTTCCGCGCCGCCTACGAGCCGGCCGACGGCGGCAGCATCGCGCCGCCCGCCCCGGCGGCGGCCGCTCCGGCGCCCGCGCCGGAACCGCCCCGTCGTGCCGAACCCGTGCGACAGGAACCCGCGCCCGCCGCCGGCCCGGCGCTGGGTGCGCAGCACGTCGACGGCACCGTGCGTTCCGGCCAACAGGTGTACGCACGCGACCGCGATCTGGTGGTCACCGGCACCATCGCCAACGCAGCCGAAGTGATCGCCGACGGCAGCATCCACATCTACGGCAGCCTGCGCGGCCGTGCGATGGCCGGCGCACAGGGCGATGAGAAAGCGCGCATATACATTTCGAACTTCCACGCGGAACTGGTGGCCATCGCCGGCCACTACCGCGTGTTCGAACAAATTCCAAAGGACCTGGAAGGCCAGTCTGTGCGATGCTGGCTCGAAGGGGAAAAACTGCTGATCGCCAAGCTGTGACGATCGCCAATTACTACAACAAAGCATTACGCGGAGATGAGCCTTGACTGCTGAGATTATCGTTGTCACCTCGGGCAAGGGTGGCGTGGGCAAAACCACGACCAGCGCCTCGCTTGCCACGGGCCTTGCCATTGCCGGCAAGAAAGTCGCGGTGATCGATTTCGACGTCGGCCTGCGCAACCTCGACCTGATCATGGGCTGCGAACGTCGCGTGGTGTACGATTTCGTCAACGTCGTGCACGGCGAAGCCACGCTCAAGCAGGCACTGATCAAGGACAAGCGCTACGAGAGCCTGTACGTCCTGGCCGCCAGCCAGACGCGCGACAAGGACGCCCTCACCCAGGAAGGCGTCGAGAAGGTGCTCGAGGACCTTGGCAAGGAAGGCTTCGACTACGTCGTCTGCGATTCGCCGGCCGGCATCGAAAAGGGTGCACACCTGGCGATGTACTTCGCCGACCACGCCGTGGTGGTGGTGAACCCGGAAGTGTCCTCGGTGCGCGACTCGGACCGCATCCTGGGCCTGCTCTCCAGCAAGACCCGCCGCGCCGAGCGTGGCGACGGCGCCATCAAGCAGCACCTGCTGCTGACCCGCTACAACCCGGCCCGCGTGGCCGTGGGTGAGATGCTGAGCGTGAAGGACGTCGAGGAAATCCTCGGCATCAACGTGGTCGGCGTCATCCCCGAATCCGAAAACGTGCTGGCCGCATCCAATGCGGGCGTGCCGGTGATCCTGGACGACAACTCGCACGCCGGGCAGGCCTATAGCGACACGGTTGCCCGCATCCTCGGCGAGGAACGCGCCATGCGCTTTCTCGACGCGCCCAAGAAGGGCTTCTTCCAGCGCGTATTCGGAGGCTGATCGCGATGGGTATTCTTGATTTCCTGAAGCGCAAGCCGGAACCCACCGCTTCCGTCGCCAAGGAGCGTCTTCGCATCATCGTGGCCCAGGAGCGCTCCACCCGGGGCGCACCTGACTACCTGCCGTTGCTGCGCAACGAGCTGCTCGAAGTGATCAAGAAATACGTCCACGTCGACCTCGAAGCCATCAACATCAACGTCGAGCGCGACAGCGGACACGAAATCCTCGAGCTTTCGGTAGCGCTGCCCGAACACGCCGAAGCCAAGCCCGGCTGATGATGTCGTGGCGCGGCATCGCCGCGCCACCTTAGCCTTGCCGCCGCCGCGAACCGGCGGCGGTTTTCATCCCATGTCAGTCCCCTCCTCTCCCAACGAAGCAAGTGTGATGCGCCTGGCCGAAACCGGCTTCGAGGCGCCTGCCCGCCTGCTCGCACGCTACGGGCTCACGCTGGAACGCGTGGCGTCCGGCACGGCCATTCCCGGCAGCTTCTGGGGCGAGGAAGAGGCCGGCATCATCGGCACCACGGTCTACGCCCGCGACGACACGCCGGTGCATTCACTGCTGCATGAAGCCGGTCACCTCATCGTGCTGCCGCCCGAGCGGCGCAGCGTCGTGCACACCGACGCCACCGACTCCATCGACGAGGAAGACGCCACCTGCTACCTGCAGATCGTCCTGGCCGATGAACTGCCCGGCGTCGGACGCGTGCGCCTGATGAGCGACATGGACGCCTGGGGCTACAGCTTCCGGCTGGGTTCCGCGCAGGCGTGGTTCGAGCAGGATGCGGGGAATGCGCGGCTGTGGTTGATCGACCATGGGCTGCTGGATCAGGAAGGGCGGCCGGTTTTCAGCTGAGGGCATACTCGGCGCTTTTCGCTCCATGATGGCAAAGTCACTGGATCCCTGCCTTCGCAGGGATGACGGTGAGGGTTTCCTGACTGCTTTCGGTCTGGCCGAACACACCACGCTCGTCATCCCTGCGAAAGCAGGGATCCAGTGACTTTGCTCTCCCCCGCGCCCCGCCTCACGCCTCACGCCAGCAAAACATCCCCTGGCGCAATGTGATGCCGCCCCTCTCGAGGAGGCACGGTGTGACGCAAAGGCTCGTGACATGGCTCTGTACGCTGTTGGCAATGATGCTGGCCGCGACCATGGCGACCGGCAACACGGAGGGTGTTGCTCCGCGTTCCTCCGGTTTCGTGGCGCGCATCGATCTTTCCGGCCCCATTGGCCCCGCCGCAGCGGAATACGTTGACGACAGCCTGCACCGCGCCACGCGCGACGGCGCCGCGGCCATCGTGCTGCAGCTGGATACGCCGGGCGGCCTGTCCGATTCGATGCGGCAGATCATCGCCAGCATCCTCGCGGCCCAGCGGCCTGTCATCGGCTATGTCGCGCCGGGCGGTGCCCGCGCCGCCTCGGCGGGCACGTACATTCTCTATGCCTGCCCGGTGGCAGCGATGGCGCCCGCCACGCACGTCGGCGCGGCAACGCCGGTATCGCTGGGCGGCAACAGCCCGTTGCCGTCGCCCAATCCGCCCGCGCCCTCCGGCAGCGCGGCCGTCACGCCATCATCCGACGCCGAAGCAAACAAGGTGCTCAACGATGCCATTGCCTCCCTCCGTTCGCTCGCGCAGCTCAATGGTCGCAATGCCGACTGGGCAGCCAAGGCCGTGCAAGGCGCCGCCACGCTGACGGCCGATGAAGCGGTACAGATGCATGTGGCCGACCTGATCGCCCCTGATATCCCTACCCTGCTGGCTCGCCTTGAGGGACGGCACGTCCACGTCGCCGGACAGGACGTCGTCCTGCACCTCACTGGCCTTCCCTTGCGAGACTACGCGCCGAACTGGCGCACGCACCTGCTGGGGCTGGTGACCCACCCCACCATCGCCTACCTGCTCCTCCTCGCAGGCATGTACGGGCTGGTGCTCGAAGCTTTCCATCCCGGCGTGTTCCTGCCGGGCGTGGCGGGCGCCATCTGCCTGCTGGTCGGGCTTTATGCCTTGCAGCTGCTGCCGGTCAATTACGCCGGACTTGCGCTGATGCTGCTGGGCATCGGGCTGGTACTCGCGGAGGCGGTGATGCCATCGGTGGGCGCCATTGGCATCGGCGGCGTCATCGCCTTCGTGATCGGCTCAATCATGCTGTTCGACACCGGCGTGCCCGGCTACTCAGTGAACCTGGGCGTGATCGCCGGCATCGCCTTGGGCGCCGTAGCCGTGCTTGGTGTGCTGCTGCGACTGGTCGCGCGCTCGCGGCGGGCCCGCGCTTTCAACGGCGATATGCAGATGTTGCTGGCCACCGGCGAACTGACGCAGCCCATCGATGCGCACGGCGACGGCTGGGCGCGCATCGGCGGGGAGCAGTGGCGCGTGCATTGTGAATCCAGCCTGCCCGTGGGAACGCGCGTGCGCGTGGTGGGACGCGATGGCTTGCTGTTGCGCGTCACGCGCGCCTGAGGTTGACCACAGAGGAGATGCGTATGTTCGGCTTCGTCGGCGTCATCGTGATCTGGTGCATAGCGCTGGTGTTTCTGGCCATCAAGGTGTTGCCCGAGTACCAACGCGGCGTGGTGCTCACGCTGGGGCGCTATACAGGCACCAAGGGACCGGGGCTGTTCGTGCTGATACCCGTCGTGCAACGCATGATGCGCGTGGACCTGCGCGTCACTGTGATGGATGTGCCGCCGCAGGACGTGATCTCGCGCGACAACGTCTCCGTGCGCGTGAATGCGGTGGTCTATTTCCGCGTGGTGGAGCCGGACAAGGCGATCCTGCAGGTCGCGGACTTCTTCCAGGCCACCAGCCAGCTCGCGCAAACCCGCCTGCGTTCGGTGCTGGGCCAGCACGACCTGGACGACATCCTCTCGCAGCGCGATTCGATCAACCACAGCCTGCAGCAGATCCTCGATGACGCCACGGATCCCTGGGGCATCAAGGTCAGCAATGTGGAAATCAAGGACGTGGACCTCAACGAAACCATGGTCCGCGCCATTGCGCGCCAGGCGGAGGCCGAGCGCGAACGCCGCGCCAAGGTGATCCACGCCGACGGCGAACTGCAGGCCGCCGAGAAACTGCGCGACGCCGCCGCCCTGCTGGCACAGCAGCCGCAGGCACTGCAGCTGCGCTACATGCAGACCGCGGCGGACATGGCCAGCGGCGGCAAGGCATCGACGGTGTTTTTCCCGTTGCCGTTGGATCTGGTGAAGCCGTTGATCGACCGATTGAGTTGAGCCCTCAGGCACGCAACTGTGGGAGCGCACCCTGTGCGCGACCGCGGACTGCATGGCGACCATGCATCGCGGCGTGCAGAAAACCTCCATCGCCAAGGACTGCCCGTGAGGTACACCAGTGCGTGGCTGTCGCGCACAGGGTGCGCTCCCACAGGAGGGGCAGAGCTGGCCAGAGGGCTACCTGTACAATGGCCAGCCATTCGCCACCCGCGCCGCCATGTCCACCACTCCCACCCACGTCAGCCTCGCCATCATCGGCGGCGGCCCCGCCGGTCTGATGGCGGCCGAAGCCGCGCATGCGGCGGGTGTGTCGGTGGACGTGTTCGACGCCAAGGGGTCGGTAGGCCGCAAGTTCCTCATCGCCGGCAAGGGCGGCATGAACCTCACGCACGGTGAGCCCAAGCCCGATTTCATCCAACGCTACGGTGCCCGCGCGCGGGAAGTCGGCGAGTGGCTGGACGAATTCGATGCCGACGACTTGCGCGCGTGGGCCCAGGGCCTTGGCGTGGAGACCTTCGTCGGCAGCTCCGGGCGCGTGTTTCCCAGCGACCTGAAGGCCGCCCCGCTGTTGCGTGGCTGGGTACGGCGGCTGCGCGAGGACGGCGTGCGCTTCCACGTCCACCACCGCTGGCTGGGCTGGGCCGATGATGGCGCACTGCGCTTCGACACGCCTGACGGCGAACGGCGGGTCCGCGCCGACGCCGTGGTGCTGGCCATGGGCGGTGGCAGCTGGCCGGAGCTGGGTTCCGATGGCCAGTGGCAGTCCGTGCTGGCGACACGCGGTGTCGACGTCACGCCACTGGTGCCGTCCAACTGCGGCTTCGACATCGGCTGGAGCGAGCACCTGGCCACCCGCTTCGCCGGTGCGCCGCTCAAGCCAGTGGTGATCCACCTGCACGACAAGGACGGCCGGGAACACTCGCGCCAGGGCGAATGCGTCATCACCGCCGGCGGCATCGAAGGCAGCCTGATCTACGCCTGGTCGTCGATCCTGCGCGAGGCCATTGGCGCGCACGGCTCGACCACCATCGCGCTGGATCTGGCCCCCGACCGCCCGCTCGAGCGTCTGCGCGCCGACCTTGCCAAGCCGCGCGGCAGCCGCTCCATGAGCGAGCACCTGCGTCGACAGACCGGCCTGAGCGGCGTGAAGGCCGCACTGCTGCACGAAGTACTGGACCGCGACCAGTTCCACGACGCGGACACCCTCGCCCGCACCATCAAGCACCTGCCACTGCGCCTGCAACGGGCGCGCCCCATCGACGAGGCCATCAGCAGCGGTGGCGGCGTCCGTCTGGAAGCCCTGGACCCGCGCCTGATGCTCACCTCCCTGCCCGGCGTGTTTTGCGCCGGCGAAATGCTCGACTGGGAGGCCCCCACCGGGGGCTACCTGCTTACCGCCTGCTTCGCCAGCGGACGCCGCGCGGGCCTGGGTGCCGCGGGCTGGATCAAGCATTTGCCGCCTGCCGCCGATAACTGAGCATCGCGTCGCCCTGCAGCGACGTCGCATTACATTTTTTCCGCCAGCGGCCGATACACGGCGGAGCAGATGCCAATCGAGGGAGCTGGCAGCACGATGATGGGGAACTGGTGGCGAGTGTTCGGACGTGAGCGCGCGACGGAATCACCGGCGCCACGCCCGGCTGCTTCCCATCCGGTACTCCCGGTCGACGCCCTGCCCGAGCCGCCCACCATTCCCTGCGATGAGATCGCCGAGCGTTTCTTCCGTTTCATCCTGAACCAGCCGGTCAGCGCGGGCGACAGCCCCAACAAGCCGCGCGAGCAAGCCATCCTGCAGCGCCTGCGTGACCAGTGCGACAGCGGCCGTTTCGACATACGCAGCCTGCCCCGCATGCCGACCGTGCTGCCGCAGCTGATGCGCGCAATGAAGAACGACAAGCTCAGCGGCGCGCAGCTGGCCGACCTGATCCGGCGCGACCCCGTGCTGGTGGGTGAAGTCATGCGCGTCACCGGCAGCGTGACCTACCGCACCGCACACCCTATCGGCAGCCTGCAGCATGCCGTGGTGTTGCTTGGCCAGATCGGCCTGCGCCACGTGGTGACGTCCTACGTGATGAAGCCCATCCTGATGGCCAGCACCGGCGCCAACGGCCAGGTCGTGGGCCAGCGCCTGTGGGACCACGCCGAACGCTGCGGCCACGCCGCGGTGTACCTCAGCAAGGGCCAGTGCGATGCGTTCGAGGCCTACCTCGTGGCGCTGATGGGCTATAGCGGCCTGGGTGCCGTGGGGCGCCTGCTGGACAGGGAGCTGCAGCACACCGAGCTGCCCGCCAGTTCGTCCGCCTTCATCGAGGAATGCGTGCAGCTCGCCGCGCAGCTCACCGTGCAGGCCGGACAGCACTGGGAACTGCCGCCGACGGTGCAGGAGGCGCTGATCGAACACGCGCAGCACGGCAGCGCTGCGCTGACGTTGCCGATGAGTCGCGTGTTGCACGTCGCCCAGCGGCTGGCGATGTACCAGCTGCTCACCGAGCAAGGCCTGCTCGACCGCGACTCGGGCTA
The DNA here is from genome assembly GCF_000725385.1 of Dyella japonica A8. NCBI lineage: Bacteria > Pseudomonadati > Pseudomonadota > Gammaproteobacteria > Lysobacterales > Rhodanobacteraceae > Dyella > Dyella japonica. The sequence continues at coordinate 3,886,900 of NZ_CP008884.1, forward strand.
CGGCAACGACCCTATCGCCACCTTCCCGCCGCAACTGCTGGCGCGTTGCCGGCAGGATCTGCGGCAGAGCTTCGACGCGCAGTAAGCCGAAAGGTGCTGCGTCGCGCAGATCCCGTTGGAGATGCCAAGCACAGTCGCTGGATGACCAGCCCTTCGGCTGTTGAAAAACGCCTCCCGCCTTCGCGGGAATGACGAGGTAAATCGCCTCAGTTATCCAGAATGCCGAAAGCTTCCTCACCGTCGTTCCCGCGAAAGCGGGAATCCAATGACTCTACGCTTCCGCCGTATTCATCCGCATACGCCAACCGCGCCACCTCAGCGCCCCGCGACGATGCGTTTCCGCGCATCGGCTACGATGGCGAACGAGCGGCAACGCGCCTCGTGGTCGAACACATTGGCGGTGACCATCAGCTCGTCGGGGCGATGCCGCGCCACGAATGCCTCGATGCCCTCCTTCACCGTATCGGCGCTGCCGACCACTGCGCAGGCCAGCGCGCGTTCCACGCCGAACTTTTCGGTGGGCGTCCAGTACGACTCGATATCGTCGATGGGCGGAGGAATCAGGCCCGGCCGTCCGCGACGCAGGTTGATGAAGCTCTGCTGCTGCGTGGTAAACAGGCGCTTCGCCTCCGCGTCGGTTTCCGCACCCACGATGTTGATGCCCAGCATCGCGTAGGGTGCCTGCCATCGTTTGGACGGCCAAAAATCGCGGCGATACAAAGCCAATGCCTCATCCATTGCATCCGGTGCGAAGTGCGAGGCGAACGCAAACGGCAAACCCATCGCCGCGGCAAGGCGTGCGCTGAACAGGCTGGAGCCGAGCAACCACACCGGCACCGGAATGCCCGCGCCGGGCACGGCGCGCACGGCCTGCTCCGGCGTGGCCGGTTCGAAATACGCGAGCAGTTCGGCCACGTCCTGCGGGAAGGCTTCTGCGCTGTCGAAGTAGCGGCGCAGCGCACGCGCAGTGGGTTGATCGGTGCCTGGCGCACGCCCCAGTCCAAGATCGATGCGCCCCGGGTACAGCGACTCCAGCGTGCCGAACTGCTCGGCCACCTGCAGCGGCGCATGGTTGGGCAACATGATGCCGCCCGCGCCTACGCGAATGGTCGAGGTACCGCCCGCGACATGACCGATCAGCACCGCCGTGGCGGCACTGGCGATGCCCGGCATGTTGTGGTGCTCGGCCAGCCAGTAGCGCGTGTAGCCCAATCGCTCGGCGCGGCGCGCCAGGTCCAGCGTATGGGCGAACGCCTCGGTGGTATTGCTGCCCTCGGTGACGGGCGCCAGATCGAGTACGGAGAACGGAATCATGGGGCTTCCTCGACGGGGAAGCCCATCACGTGGGGGCGGGTCGGGAAAAAGCCAGCCCTCCGCCCGGAGGCGGCATACAATGACGCGCCTGCACCTTTATGCGTGCGCGCTTGCCGGCTCCGCGCCCCAGGAAGACCATGACCCGGATGATGCTTTCCCGCCCCGTCGTCGCCGCGCTCCTGGCGGCCGCGCTGTTCGGCGCCAGCACGCCCTTCGCCAAGCAACTGGTCGGGCAGACGTCACCCTTCCTGCTGGCCGGCCTGCTCTACCTCGGCAGTGGCGTGGGACTGACTCTGATCCGCATCGTCCGCGACCGCTCGCTGCAACTGCCGTCGATGCCCGCCGGTGAATGGTGGTGGTGGCTCGCCGCGGTCATCTTCGGCGGCGTGCTGGGACCGCTGCTGCTGATGGTCGGGCTGGCCGCGACCACCGCCGCCACCGCCTCCATGCTGCTCAACCTGGAGGCCGTACTCACCGCCGTGCTGGCGTGGGTCGTGTTCAAGGAAAACGCGGATCGACGCATCGTGGCCGGCATGGTGCTGATCGTCGCCGGTGGCGTGCTGCTTTCCTGGTCGAACGCCAGCGGTGGCACGGACAGGTGGATCGGTCCTGCCGCTATCGCCGGTGCGTGTCTGTGCTGGGCGATAGACAACAACCTTACCCGCAAGGTCTCTGCACAGGATGCGTTGTTCCTTGCCGGCAGCAAGGGCGCCGTGGCCGGCATCATCAACACCACGCTCGGCCTGGCCATCGGCGCCGCCGTGCCATCGTGGACGCAAGCGGCACCCGCCATGCTGATCGGCCTGCTTGGCTACGGCGTCAGCCTCGTGTTGTTCGTGCTCGCCCTGCGTGGACTGGGCACGGCGCGGACCGGGGCGTACTTCTCCACGGCGCCGTTCATCGGCGCCGCCATCGCCATCCTGTGCTTCGGCGAGCACGCATCCACCCTGTTCTGGCTCGCCGCCGCACTGATGGGCGCAGGCGTCTGGCTGCACCTGACCGAACGGCACGAGCACGAGCACACGCACGAGGCGATGTTCCATGCGCATCGCCACGTCCATGACGAACACCACCAGCACGAGCACGATTTCGACTGGGACGGCACGGAACCGCACGCGCACCCTCACCAGCATGCGCCGCTCACGCACACGCATCTGCACTTTCCGGATATCCACCATCGTCACGGGCATCCGTGAGGACGCGCTACGGCGCGCCAACGCTGTTCCTCATCCTGCGCCGCCCGACATGGCCGCGAGATGTTTGGACGTCCAATCCACGGCGCCCCGTACCTCGCTGATACATTGTTTCAACACGCAAATTTTCGTTGACACGCGGCTGGCGGGCTGAGTATCGTGCCCGCGCCTTACGGGTCTCCCGTGGCACTTGTCTGGTTATCCACCTGCGAGAAATGGACAGTTACCCTAGTAGCAGCGCCAATGTTGGATCGTCGTATCCGATGTTGGCGCGCCCTGTAGACAACTTGGACGCCTGTGGCGACCGCATGCGGTCGACCGGCGCTTTCCTCGACTAGGGAAGTCCGGCCGCCTCCTGCGCCGTTGCGTGCGCCCAGGAGGTGAGCCATGAACCTCTTTCATTCCTTCACGGGCCGTATCGGGCCCGGTCGCCGTCGTGCGGGCCGTCGTTTTGCGCCGCCCGGACGGCTGTACAACATCCGCTATGCCATGACGCCCCGCGGCCCTCGCCGCGTGGAAGTCGAGCTGCGCAGTCACCCGCTGACGGCACGCTGGACACGTGACCCGGCAACGGGCCAGCTGCGTTGCCAGTGGCACGTTGCTTCAGCGCACGGCTCGTCGCATGCCGCGCTCTCCTCCCTTCGACAGGCCCCCAGCATGCCGCGCCGTGACATCCACGCCGACATGCGCCCTCCAACGCGCTGACCGCCCGCGCGCGGCGCCTTGATGCGCCCGTTGCGACGATAGACCCGTCGTCGCCCCACTCATTTTTCGCCACCCGTGCGGGCTCGTGCCCGGCGCAGGCGCGAGCGCGTGTGCGTTCGCGGCCCTTTTGCGCCTGCTCGACGCCCGCCGCGGTGGACCTGCGCGAGATTCACTCATGAACAGCATGCATTTCCTTGGCGAATGGTTCGACTGCCGCGCGGCGCTGACTGCGTTGCGCGACCCCGAAGCCATTCGCGCGCTCTGCGTCGAGCACGTGATGCGCCACCACGTGTCCATCGCCTATGACTTCTTCACCCTCTCGGCGCATCGCGGCGTGATCGGCGCGGTCATGGCCGACGACCTGCACATCGTCGTGCGCACGTTTCCCGAGCGAGACGCGGTGAACGTCGACCTGTACGCCGCGCCGTCGCACGGCACGGATGTCGCGGGCATGTTCCAGCTGCTGGCAGGCCTGTGCGATGACTTCAGGCCGGCACGCACGGTGTTGCATCGCGTGCAGCACGGCACCGACACGATGCCCGCCAGCCGCGTGCCCATCGCCCCCACCCAGACCTTCGGCGCCGAGAGGTGGCGCGCCGCCTAGCTCCCTGCCTTCGACACTTCGCAACGCTGCAGTGCGCACGGCGAGCTGCCGCATTCCTTCCTGCCTGCGTCCGGCGATATCGCGACATCGCCAGACACCCACGGTGTTCCATGCTCAATACACACACGCCGCAAGACATCATCGATTCGGCCGTACTCGACAGCGCCCACGTGGGCGACATCCACGGCGCCCTCGGCACCATCGCCCGCCACGATACGGGGAAACGAACCAGCTGGGGCGCGCGATGGCGCACCTTGCTCGCCATCCTCGGCCCCGGCTTGATCGTGATGGTCGGCGACAACGACGCCGGTGCCTTCAGCACCTACACGCAAGCCGGCCAGAACTACGGCACCGCGCTGTTGTGGACGCTGACGTTGCTGATACCCGTGCTCTACGTGAACCAGGAGATGGTGCTGCGCCTGGGCACCGTGACCGGCGTCGGCCACGCGCGACTCATTCTCGAACGCTTCGGCAAGTTCTGGGGCGCCTTCAGCGTCATCGATCTGTTCATCCTCAACGCGCTCACCATCGTGACCGAGTTCATCGGCATCAGCCTCGGTCTCGATCACCTGGGCATACCGCGCACCTGGGGTGTGGCGATATCCGCGCTGATGATCATCCTGGCGGCCAGCACCGGCAATTTCCGGCGCTTCGAACGCTTTTCGCTGATGCTGGTGCTGGGCAGCCTGTTGCTGGTACCCGTGCTGGTGATGGTGCACCCGCCGATGCACCAGGTGCTGCGCGACATGACCGTGCCGGGCATGCCCAAGGGTGCGCCGCTCAGTGAAGTGATGCTGCTGATCATTGCCATCGTCGGCACCACGGTGGCGCCGTGGCAACTGTTCTTCCAGCAGAGCTATGTGATCGACAAGCGCATCACGCCACGCTTCATGACCTACGAGAAGATCGACCTGGTGGTAGGCATCGTGCTGGTGATCATCGGCGCCATTGCGATGATGGGCTTCAGCGCCGCCACCTTCGCCGGCCGTCCGGAAATGGGCCAGTTCACCGATGCCGCCGCCGTGGCTTCCGGTGTCGCCAGGTACGTGGGCGAGGTGCCGGCCACGTTGTTCTCGATTGCCCTGATCGATGCCAGCATCATCGGTGCGGCGGCGGTGTCGCTGTCCACGGCCTATGCCATTGGCGACGTGTTTGCGATCAACCACTCGCTGCACCGCAAGCCCTCCGACGCCAAGACGTTCTACGGCGTGTACGTCGTGTTGATCGCCGCGGCCGCGGCCCTGGTGCTCGTGCCCGACTCGCCGCTGGGCCTGATCACCAATGCCGTGCAGACCCTGGCAGGCATCCTGCTTCCTGGCGCTTCGGTGTTCCTGCTGCTGCTGTGCAATGACAAGGCGGTATTGGGCCCGTGGACCAACGGACGCGCGACCAATGTCTTTACCGGTGTCGTGGTCGCCGTGCTGGTGCTGCTGTCGATCATCCTCACCGCATCGGTGCTGTACCCGTCCATCAGCAGCGCGCAGATCCTGGTCATCCTCGGCGGCGGCATGGCGCTGACGGCCCTTGTCGCGCTCGGCCTGTTCGTAACGCGCCGTCTGCGTGGCATAGCGCCTGCCGAACCCATCGATCGCCAGGGCCGCGAACACTGGCGCATGCCGCCGCTGCACACCTTGCCACCCGCGCAGATGAGCGTGCGTCGACGCCTGTGGCTGGGCGTGCTGCGCGCCTATCTCGCGGCCGCCCTGATCATGGCCATCGTGAAGGTCGTACAGATGATCGTCGCCAAGCACTGATCACCCGCTGATTGACCCGGACCTCTCCCCAACACCCTCGCCCGGCGAGGGTGACAGGACGCTTTTGCCCGCTTTTCATCATCAAAGGACTTGTCATGTTTCACACCCTCGCCCCACTCGCCCGTCGCTCGCTATCGGCGGCGATCCTGGCCGGCTGCGTCGCTTCGACCGCCCACGCGGCGAACATGGACACGGACACGCCGACTCCGGCGGCCGGTGACGACCGCGCCGCCGTACCTTCGCGCGAGCCGCAGCCGTCGAACGATGCCGACACCCGCGAAGACCGCTGGAGCGCTCACGCGCAAACCACCTATGTCTGGCAGCACAAGGACGCCTTCGAGGCCCCTTACACCGGCCCGCAGAGTCTGATCCCGCAAGCCGAACGCAGCTACACCTGGACGTTCACGGCGTTTCTCGGTGCGCGCTTCTGGAAAGGCGGCGAACTCTATGTGAACCCCGAAGTGGTCGAAGGTCTGCCGCTTTCCCATCTGTATGGCCTGGCCAGCATCAACAACGGCGAGATCCAGAAGAACGGTGGCGTGAAGCCGCGCGGCTACTACGCACGCGCCTTCCTGCGCCAGGTGATCAACCTGGGCGGTGATACGTTTCATGTCGACGCCGGCCCCAACCAGTTGGCCAGCAACTACCAGCGGGAACGGCTGGTCTTCACCCTCGGCAAGATCACGCAGACCGATCTGTTCGAAAAGAATACCTACGCCAACGATCCGCGCACGCAGTTCCTCAACTGGGCCATGATCACGCACGGCGCCTGGGACTATGCCGCCGATGCGCGCGCCTACACCATCGGCGGCGCTGCCGAACTGTACTGGAACGACTGGGCCATCCGTGCGGGCCGCTTCATGGAGCCCACCATCGCCAACGGTCCCAAGCTCAACTACAACATCGGCCGTTATCACGGCGACACCCTGGAGATCGAACACGACCACACCCTGGCCGGTCAGCCTGGCCTGGTCCGCGTGATGGTGTTCCGCAACCGCGCCTTTGCCGGCAGCTATCGCGATGCCATCAACCAGGCGCTCGCCACGGGCGGCGTGCCGGATGTGACCACCGTGCGCAAGGACGCCGACAAGACCGGATACGGCATCAGCCTGGAACAGCGCGTCACCGACGATATCGGCATCTTTCTTCGCGCCAGCAAGGCGGATGACAAGGTGGAGGAATACGCCTTCACCGAAATCGACGACGTCGTCTCCGGCGGTGTCTCGGTCAAGGGCTCGCGCTGGATGCGGCCCGACGACACGGTAGGCGTGGCGTACTCGTCGGCGGGGCTCAACCACGATCATCGCGACTATCTGGCGGCAGGCGGGCTCGGTGGCTTCCTCGGCGACGGCCAGTTGACGCGCTACGGCCGCGAGCAGGCGTTCGACGCTTACTACAACGTGCAGATCATCAAGGGCGTGCAGGTGAGCTTCGACTTCCAGCAGATCGAAAACCCGGGGTACAACGCTGACCGCAAGGGGCCGGTGCGGATCTTCGGCGGTCGCCTGCATCTGGAAATCTGAGCAAAAAAAACGGCGGCCTCACCGAGGCCGCCGTTCCATGGCAGTGCAGATACCGGCTTAGCGCATGATGCCGGTATGGCCCAGCGAGTAGCGGCCCGGCTGCGGCCACACCGCGAGGCCGTGCGGCTCCTGGCCGACCTTGACGGTGCGGACCTGGCCACTGGTGGTGTCGAACGCATACACCACGTCATCGAAGCGGCCCGAGAGCCACAGCGTCTTGCCATCCGCGCTCACGTTGCCCATGTCCGGGCTGCCGCCACCGGGCACCGGCCAGTTGGCCACGACCTTCTGCGTCGCGAAGTCGATCACCGACACGCTGCCCTTGCCCTTGGGAGCACCATGAACCTTGTTGGAGCCGCGGTTGGCAACGTAGAGCTTGGTACCGTCACGGCTCGGATACAGGCCATGCGTGCCCACGCCGGTCTTGATGAAACCGACCTGCTTGAAGCTGGCCGGATCGATCAGGTACACGCCATCGGCCATCATGTCGGCGACGTAGAAGGTCTTGCCGTCCGGGGACGAACGGATGTCCTGCGGCATGCCCTTCTTGGACAGATCGAGGTAGCCCATCACCTTGCGGTTCACCATGTCGATCTTCACCAGCTTGCCGGTGAACTCGCAGGTGAAGATGACGTAGCTGCCGTCCATCGAGAAGTCAGCGTGGTTGATGCCCTTGCATTCCGGCGCCTGCAGGCTGGAGCGCAGCGCCATGGTGTGCGCATCGCGGAAATCCAGGCGGGCAAACGCCTCGGCCACCACGATGGCTTCCTTGCCGTCCGGCGTGAAGTACATGTTGTACGGATCGTCCACCGGCACAGCCGTGCCCGGCTTGCCGGTGTGCGCGTCGATCGGCGTCAGGCTACCGGTCTTCTTGCGCTCGGCATTGTTGGTGACCCACAGCGTGCGCAGGTCCCACGACGGCACCACGTGCTGCGGGCCCTCACCCACCTTGAACTTGTCGACGACCTTGTAGGTGGTCGGATCGATCACGTACACGTCGTTCGAACGCAGGTTCGGCACGTAGATGCGCTCGGGGTCGTTCTTCACCGCCGGGCTCAGCTTGCCCAGGCCCGCCTCGGTATACATGTTGGCGGGGTTCACCACCGGCGGCATGCCGGGCACGGTGGTCACGGCCGAAGCCGCCAGGGCGGTGCCGCCCAGGCACGCCGCGGCGAGCGCGAACGGTGCGAGGCGGAACAGACGGGAGGAGCGCAGGGTTTTAGCGATGGCCATGGGTCACAACTTGGTTGAGTGATACAGGGGGGGGATTCGATCAATGCGCCTGCGTGTCGCGACGCAAGGCATTGACGGTATTTACCACAATAGCATCCACGCCCAGCTGACCGAGGTCAGCCGAGGAGCGGCGTGGATCGCCGCCATAGACGCCATCGGCCGTGCCCAGCTTCGGGCCGTGCTGCAGGCGGTCCAGCCGCACCATCTGCGGCGCCACGGCGAGCTGCAGCGATGTATCGGCCAGGCCGGCATGGGTACCGATCTCGTCGTCCTTGATGCCGTGCTGGCGCAGGATCTGGTTGAAGCCGTCGGACGAGGTGGCGTAGTACTCCGGCGGCACAATGGCGCGGGCCTTGCCACCCCATGTCTTGTTCAGTTTCGCCGCCACGCGGTCAAGATCCTTCTGGTAGCCGCCGTGGTCACCCAGGAACACCACGTTGACGAAGCCATGCACGGCGAAGCTCTGCGCCGCCGACTCCAGCATCTGCTCGAAGACCGCATCGGGCACGGTGATGGTGCCCGGGAAACGCATGTGCGAACTGGGCGGAGCGGTGTTGCCCTCCGGCACGTAGGCCACCACCGGTGCGACCAAGGCATTGCCCAGGCGCTCGGCGATCTTCTGCGAGAGGAAGGCCGCGCGCGCGTTGTGCTTGCCCACGGCAATGCCCGGGCCGCTCTGCTCGGTGCCGCCAATGGGGATGATGATGGTGGTCTTGCCGGCCTGGACCTGGTCGCGGATCTCGGTCCAGGTGAGGTCTTCGAGCTGCACCGTGCGCGGCGTCTGGGCGAAGGCGGCATGGGCGCCAAGCAGCAACACGCCACACAGCAGGGCTCGCAACGACGGGTAAGGCATGGAATCGTCCTGAAAAACCAGGCGCCAAGTGTAAAGCCCATCCCTGTGGGAGCGCACCCTGTGCGCGACGCGGACTGGCAGAGTACCTCGCCGATAGGTCATCGCCCAGCGCTAAAACCACGACAGGCAGGGACCCCATGGCGTGGCAGTCGCGCACAGGGTGCGCTCCCACAAGGGGAGAGACTGCGTGTCTACGGAGGCGACTCGCCCGGATGCCGCTCTTTCCACGCTGCCAGCTCGTCGCGATAGCGGCCCATGGCTTCGTCGTAGAGATCGAAGATGCACGGCACGCAGCCCTGGCCGCAGCAATCTTCGTCGTCGGGGCGTTGCGGTGGCGTGGGGGGTGGATCGTTGGAGGGCGCAACTGCGCCCTCCGCCATCGATTTTTGCTGTGGATCAGTCAAACGGGTGTACCACTCAAAGTCAGCCGGGCTTGCGGAAACGATAGACGAACTGGTCGGTATGACCGCGGATCGACTTGTCGAATACCTTGATGTTGTGGGGATCCTTCGGGTTGCGCAGCACGTCGCTCTCGCCGTCGAAGACGAAGCCCACCGATTCCACCTGCTTCTTCACGATGGCCGGGTCGATGCGATGCAGCGTGTCGGTGTCGCGCATGCCCGAGCCAGCCTCGGCCACGTGGTCGATCACCACGAACAGGCCGCCGGGCTTGAGCGAGTCGAAGACCTGCTTGTCGAACACCACGGGATCGACGTTGCCCATGAACTTGTCCGGGTAGTCGTGGTAGTTCTGCGACGTGAAGACCAGGTCAACCTGCTCCGGCGTCTTGAACTCCTTCGAGGGCACCATCAGCACGCCGACGTTGGCGTAATGCGGGTTGGCGACCAGGGCCTTCGACGCCTGCACGTCTGACACGGCCTCCTTGCCATATTCGTTCGGCCACACGGCATACACGCGGCCCTTGGCGCCGACGATACCGCTGAACACGCGGGTGAAGTAGCCACTGCCGGGGATCAAGTCCACCACGGACTGGCCGGGCTTCACCTCGGCAAAGGCCATGATGTCGGCGATCTTGCGGCGTTCGTCATTGGCCGTGTCGTCCTTGCGGGCGGGGTCGTTGACGGCGGCGGTAACGTACGAAGGGACTTCCGTTGACGCCGGCGAAGCAGCCAGCGCGGCGGTGACAGGGAAAGCGAGAGCTACCAGCACGGCAAGGGCGGTGGGACGCATATCGAACTCCGTCTCGGATGTGGGGGCGCCATTCTGCGCCCCCACAGGATAAACCGCAGCAGGAGTTTCGGCACGCTCCTCCGTCGCGTTATTTCGTCGTGCCCGGTCCCGCCAGCGTGGTCAGCAGCACATGCCAGTACGCCACGTCGTCATAGAACGACTTGACCGGCACGCGCTCGTTCAGGCCATGGGCGAACGAATCGCTGTTCTTCATGAACATGCCGTTCACACCGTAGGTGGGAATGCCCGCCGCGCGGAAATAGATGCCGTCGGTGGCGCCCGATTCCTGTACCGGCGTGATCGCCACGCCAGGACGGATCGAATGCACGGCCTTGGTCACCGCCGCCACCACGTCCGGACGCAGCGGCGAGGCGTCGCTCGCTATGGCATGGCCGATCAGCTTCACCTCCACCTTCGGGCCCACCTGCTCCTGCAACGTCTGCCGCACCGTTTCGATGGCGACGCCCGGAAACACGCGGCAGTTGATGTTGGCCGTCGCGGATTGCGGCAACGCGTTGTCCGCGTGACCGCCGCGCAGCATCGTCGCCACGCAGGTGGTGCGCGTCTTGCCCACTTCGGACGGTTCGGCGGCAAGCACCGCCGCCGCTGCGGCATCGTGCGGATCCTTGGCGAAGTCACGCATGGCCTGCCCCACCTTGCCCTGCGTCGTCGCGCCCAGCGCCTTGAACGACGCGATGGTGGTTTCGTTCGACATCACGGGGAACTGGTAAGCCTGCACTTTCTTCAGCGCATCGGCCAGCTCGTAGATGGCGTTGTCAGCGCGCGGCAGCGAACTGTGGCCACCCGGGTTGCGCGTAGTCAGCTCGAAATCCGCATACGCCTTCTCGGCCGTCTGCAGGCCGAACACCAGCGGCTTGCCGTCTTCGCTCAGCTCGCCGCCGCCAGCGTCGGTATTGAGCGCGAATTCCGCATCGACCAAGTCGCGATGGTTCTTCACCAGGTCGTCCATGGTGTCCTGCGTGGTCTCCTCGTCGCCCGTGTAGACAATGATGAGGTCACGCGTGGGCACGAAGCCGGCCTTCTTGAGCTGGATAAAGTTCGCCGCCAGCACGGTGACGCCGCTCTTGATGTCCTCGGTGCCGCGTCCGTAGAAATAGCCGTTTTCCTCAGTGAGCTTGAACGGATCGCGCTGCCAGTCTTCCGGCTTGGCCGTCACCACGTCCATGTGCGCCATCAGCGCGATGGGCTTGCCGCCTTTGCCGGTGCCCCGGTAGCGCACCACCATCGTGGCGGTCTCGCCGTGCGGAATGATATGGATGTCCGAATCGGGGAAGCCCGCGGCGCGGAACTGGTCGGCGAGATACTTGGCCATCACCGGCACCTGCCCCTGCCCGATCTCCGTCTTGAACGCGATCAGATGGCTGAAGATATCGCGTGCCTGTGCCTGGTTGGCATCCAGGCCAGCCGCAAGGGCCGGTGCCGCGACCGAACAGGCCAGCAGGGAAACGAGCAAGGGTTTCAGCATGGGCGTCTCGCCATCATCGGAAGGAGCCCCGAGTATGTCGCTTTGCGGGGCCATGCAACAGCGCGCGGGCTGGCATTCCCGTCATGCCGTGAAAATTGAATCAGTCGAAACCATCTGACGCGTCGCACCACGACCGCAGGAGAAAACGACGTGCGGACAAACCGGTGAGGACGCCGCGCTCGCCGCGATGGGCAACCCTCGCCATGCTTGCGCAGCGTGCGCATGGCGGTAGTAAGCTGGCACCGCCGGCGCATCCCCAGGCCCGGCATCCCACATCGATGCAACATCACGCCGTCAGGAGGAAGAACATGGCTTTCTCTGCTCGCGCTTCCGATGCCCCGCTCGCCCAGATCAACGTGACGCCCCTGGTGGATGTCCTGCTCGTGCTGCTGGTGATCACCATGATCACCTCGCCCGTGCTCACCCACAAACTGAAGCTCGACCTGCCGCAACCCGGTCACATGGACACCACCAAGCCACCCGTGACCGTGCGGCTATCCATCCACGCCGATGGATCGATGTACTGGAACGACGCGCCAGTGGATGCCTCGATGTTGACCGCACAATTGGCCATCACCGCGCATCAGGCGCAACAGCCGGGCCTGCTGATCGATCCGGCGGATGGCGCGTCGTACCAGGCCGTGGCCGGGGTGATCTCCGCTGCGAAGCGCCAGGGCTTGCAGAAAATCGATTTCATGGCGCCACGCTGAGCTTGATTCGCGCCACGCGGAAAGACCATCGCCCGCGCGGCGTGTTTCAGGGAGCGCCCACGGTGGAAGCAGGCGCCGCATCCAGCACGATGCGGCGAACGATCTCCAGCGGCCCCAGCTGGTCACGCGCATCGTAGGTGACGTAGTGGAGTTCGTGCACCGCCAGCAATGGTGGCGGTGCCGCGATGGCGGCCAGGCGTTGCCGGATCACGCCGGCGGGTACGCGGCGCCGATACAGCCCCAGGGTGATGTGGGGCACGTAAGCCGCCGGCCTGATCTCGCGACTCGCCTCGCCCAGCACGCACCGCCATTGCGCCAGCTGTCCCAGGGGATCGCCCACCGGGATGAAGGCGGCACTGGCAAAACTGTCGGCACCGGCCAATGGCAGCGCGCAGGCGGCTTCTGTCCTGGCCTGCAGCAAGGCCACCTGCTGATCCAGGCGCTGCGGAGGGAAATCATCGTCTGCGTCGCCTTCGCCATGAAAGCCGCAAACGAACACGGTGAGGTGCGGTTGCCGCCGGGCATCGGGATGAATCAGGTCGGCCAGCTGTTCGCGCGCGGCCTCGATGTAGTCAAGCAGCGGCGTGTCCCCGACCGGCACCACCCAGACACCGTAACGCTCGCGCCCCCGACGCCAGTCGGGATAATCGCGCAGGTCGACAACCAGCGTTTCGGCGGGGCTCGCCACAGGATCGGAAAAGAGCATGGTCCGATGGTAACGGTTACCCCGGGCCAGCAGTGCCCCTGCGGAACGTCATGTCGCCCACGGTGCCACGGGCCGCTAAAGTGACCACGCCAGACGCCAAGGAAAATGCCATGCCCCGTTCGCGTCATCCTGTTCTCGCCGCCATCCTCTGGGGTGGCTTCGTCGCCGGCACGCTGGACATCGGCGCCGCCTCGCTGATCAGCGGCTATAACCCCATCATCATCCTCAAGTACGTGGCCGGTGGCCTGCTTGGCAAAGCCTCCCTTGCCGGCGGCTCCACGGAAGCCGCGCTTGGCATGCTGCTGCAATGGGCCATGTCGCTGCTGATCGCCGCCATCTTCGTGCTCCTCGTGGGGCGTCGCGTCGCCGCGACACGGCAATGGCCGGTCTGGGGCGCGGCTTACGGCGTGGTGATTTTCTTCGTGATGAACTACGTCGTCATGCCGCTTTCTGCCTGGCATAAAACCCCGCACCTCAGCGTTCTCGGCTTCATCGCCAACCTCGCGGCCATGCTGCTGTTCGGCTGGATCATTGCGTTGTTCACGCGCCGCAAGCTCGCGGGCTGACCGATATTGCCGAAGCCCCACCTGTGGGAGCGCACCCTGTGCGCGACCGCAACGCCGCGTCGTTACCTCAGGGGCTCACCTCTTGCAGGGAGCGGTGAAGGCTGCGGGCAATCCGCCGTCGCGCACAGGGTGCGCTCCCACAGGTGCCGGCCCGGGATCAGGCACACTAGCGCCACCGCAGGTTTCACTCACCCATGCCCGCCCCCACCGACATTGCCACCACTCCCGGCACCTGGTGCCTCTATCTGATCGAATGCCGCGACGGCTCGTACTACGCCGGCATCACCAACGATCTGGAAGCGCGCTATCTGGCGCACGTCAACGGCAAGGGAGCGCGTTACACGCGATCCCATCCGCCATTGCGGCTGATCGGTTCGCGTGCCTATGACAACCGAGCGGCGGCATCACGCGCCGAGTGGGAGATCAAGCAACTGCCCAAGCATCGGAAGATCGCTTACCTGTACCTCGAAACAGAGGTCGCCACCACCACGCCCAGCCCGGCATCGCCGGACTGAGCGCAGTGGCGACGCGTCACTATCAGGACGACTTCTTCAGCATCGCGGTGATCTTGTCCAACTGCTCGCGATAGCCATCCAGCGTCTTTGCCGTCACCTGAGCGAACTGGCCGGCCTCGTCCCAGCGGCGCGCCTCGATGGCTTCACGCACGCCCGGCACCGTCTTCACGCCGTAACCGGTGAGCATGCCGGGCGCATAGATCATGTGCTGGAACCACGGGCGCCCCGGCAAGCCGGAGGCATCCGTCAGCGACTGCTCCATCCGTCCCATCAGCTCGTTGACCTGTTGCTGTTGTCCGGCGGACAACCTGAAGCCGTCGGCGGCGCGCTTGCCATAGGCGTCGTCGAAAGCCTGCGCACTCTTCTTCAGCTTCTTTGCCGCCTCGTCGAGCGGCGCGAGCTTGATGTCGGGCACGTCCGAATCGCGTTCCGGCGGCAGGATCGGCCGCGTCGGGTCGGAGACCAGCGCGTAGACGTGCTTGTCGAGCAGCTGGTGCTGCTGCTCGGTGTCCTTGCGCTTGTCTTCCACCAGCTTGTGCAGCTCGTCGACGTAGCGATCCAGCGTGTCGCTGAAATCGCCGAAGCGCATCGGCAGCACACTCGCATCGGCGGTGCGCAGCACGATGTGGCCGGCAACCTTGGACAAGGCCACGCCGTACTGGAAGTCCGGGTCGCCGAAACGCACGTAGTGGTCGAACGAGTCGTAGGCGGAGTGATAAATGCCGCCGTTGTCGTCTTCACCATTGAAGCCCAGGTCGAGCGAAGCGACGCCGACATGCTGCAGGAAGGCGCTGTAGTCCGAACCCGAACCCAGCGCCGCGATCGGCACGTCGCCACCCGCCGCGGCAAGCTTGGCGAACTCCTTGGCTTCGGCCTTGGCATCCTTGGAGCTGCCCTGGACCATGACGTGTGCGCGCATGCGTTCGAGCACGCTGACCTTGGTTTCCGGGTCCGTCACGCCAGCAGCCACCTGGTTCACCAGGTGCTGGTACGAATGGCTGCCGCCCGCCTCCAGGAACCCACGCCCATTCGTATCGGAGTTGAGGTAGAGCACGGCCTTCTGCTTCAGCTCGTCGGCGTGCGTCTCCGCCCATTCGGTGGAGCCGAGCAGGCCGGCTTCTTCGCCGTCCCAGCTGGCATACACCAGCGTGCGTTGCGGCCTCCAGCCCTGCTTGTAGAGCGTGCCGATGGCTTTCGCCTCCGCCAGCAGCGCGACGTTGCCGGCCAGCGGATCCCACGCGCCGAACACCCAGCCGTCGTGGTGATTGCCGCGCACGACCCAGCGATCAGGCTCGGTGGAACCCTTGAGGGTGGCGATCACGTCGTACACCGGCTTCTGGCCCCAGTCCGACTGCACCGTCAGGTGCGCCTGCGCCTTGCTCGGACCCATGTGGTAGGTGATCGGCAGTGCGCCGCGCCAATGCTCCGGCGCCACCGGGCCGGTCAGCGATTTCAGCAACGGCGTGGCATCCGCATAGGAAATCGGCAGCACCGGAATCTTGAGGATGGTCTTGGCATCTTTCAGCGCCAGGCGCTTGGCACCGGGCGTGGAACCGACGCCGGGCGTCAACGGGTCGCCCGGATACTGCTGCATGTCGGCCACCGAACCGCGCTGCACGCCGTCTTCCGGGCGCCAGCCGCCCTGCGGGTAGGTGTCGCCTTCCGCGTAGCCGTCGTCGCGCGGATCGGAATAGATCAGGCAGCCCACCGCGCCGTGCTCCTGCGCGAGCTTGGGTTTCAGGCCGCGCCAGCCGCCGCCGTAACGCGTGATGACGATCTTGCCGCGCACGTCGATGCCACGCCGCGCGAGGTCCTTGTAATCGTCCGGCATGCCGTAATTGACGTAGACCAGCGGCGCGCTCACGTCGCCGTCGCCACCGTAGACGTTGTACGGCGGCAGCACGCCCTCCTTGATGCCGGACGTGGCGTCGCCGGGCACCGGGGGCTCATGCAGCTTGGCCGTATAGGGATGCGGCCCCTTCAGTTCCAGCGCCACTTTCTTCGGCGTGGGATAGAGCACGTCGAACGTTTCGATGTGTGCGTCCCAGCCCCATTCCTTGAACTTGGCCAGCATGAACTCCGCATTGGCCTTGTCGTGCGGCGAACCCACCTGGTTGGGCCCGGAGGACATCTGCTTGAGCCACTCGCGCTGGTCGGCGGGGTCAAGCAAGGCGTCGAAGCGCTGCTCCAGGCTCTGTTGCGCGGCGGCACCGTCGGTGCTGAAGCCGAGCATGCCTTGGTCGTGGTGATCGTCTGCGGCAAGTGCGCTGCCAATCGAAGCCAACAGGCAGGCCGCCAGCAGCGGCCGTATCGTCAAACGGGTCATGCGTTGTCTCTCCCCAGCGGTGGCACGAATAGTTGCCGGCGCGCTCTCCCTTCGCGCCGACGTTCAATGCTGTCGTGACACTTATACCTCCTGCCCCGCGACGTTGGCCTAGGACAAAGGTCATGCTCCAGGCCGATATCCGCCGCAAAAAAAGCTTTCAGCGGAAAGCGTCAGGACGAGGCCTTCGCACGCGCGGCTTTCCATGCCGCAAGGCGTTCATCGATATAGCGATCCACATCCGCTTCGGTCTTGAGCGCGGGCAAGACGTGCTGCGTCGCGCCGTGCGCATCGGGCACGGGCAGGCGCGACACCAGTTCGGCGTACACCTGTTGCAGATGCGAGGGCACGCCCGCTGCCGGGTTCTTGCCCTTGGAGGTCGGGGGCGTCACGCCAGCGAGTGGATCGTCGGTGCGCGGTGTCGTCAGCGTCAGCGCCTTGCCGACATCCGGTGCGGCCGCGTCACGCGCGGTCAATGGCGACACACTCCAGCGTGTTTCGACAGTGCGCAGGATCGAGGTGTGATCCAGCGGCGTGCCGCCGTCCGGCACGCGAAACACGGTGCCGGCAGCGATCAGCGGCGAGATCAGCAGCGTGGGCACGCGAGGCCCGAAGCGCTTGAAGTCGAAGCCGTATTCGCCCGCCGTCGCGTCAGGCGGCACGGCATTCGTCGGCGGCGGCACGTGGTCGTAGCAACCACCGTGCTCGTCGTAGGTCACGATGAGCAGCGTCTGGTTCCACACGGGGCTGTTGCGCAAGGTGGTGTACACGTCGTGGATCAGCTGCTCGCCCAACGACACGTCGTAGTTGGGATGCTGGCTGTTGCCGCTGGAACCCCAGCTCGGCTCGAGGAACACATAACCGGCCAGCGTGCCGTTGGCGGCGGCCGCCTGGAAATCGGCGAACTTGCCGAAGTTGGCGTCCGGCGCACTGACCAGGTCAGGGAAAGTCATGCGCGTGAGCGGCTCGGCGTTGTAGCCGTAGATGGCCCATGACAGGCCCTTCTGCGTCAGCGCGGCATAGATGGTCGGCGTGGTGAACGACTTGGTGGCGTCGTCCATATGCCCTAACGACGTGCCCGCCTGGGTGAATGCGCGATTGGGCAGCGTTTCCGTGGGCGCCGAGCCAAACCAGTGGTCGCACACCGCGAAGCCCCGGGCCAGCGCCGACAACACCGGCAAGGTCTGCGGCGTATGCATGCCCATGATGTCTGCCGCCACGGTGCCGGCGAGGATCGGGCGCTTCTGCTTCGCATCCGACGCCAGTGCCGCGGCGAAATTGCTGACGAAACCCGTGTTCGTCGCCACCGGCGGCGTGGGCGCGCTGCTACTGCCGAACAGTTGCGCGTTGGTGGCGCTGTAGCCCTCGCCAGGGTCCGCGCCGGGCATGAAGTAGGTGCTGGTCGTGCCGGGCGCGATGGTGAACACGCTGACAGGGGCACCGCCACTCGCGCCCGGGTTGCTCTCCTTGCCGGTCAGGCCTTCGTAGGGCTGCCCGAGGGGCGACACATTGCCCGTATCCGTATACAGATAGCCCAGCATGTGATCGAACGAGCGGTTCTCCAGCATCAGCACCACGATGTGGTTGATCGCGGACAACGGGTTGGCCGTGGGGGTGGACATGTCGTCGCCTTGTCTTCGCCAGTGGGGATGCGGCCATTGGGCCGGCAGGCATGTCTGCATTCGATCATCGGCAGGTGTCGCTGGCGTGACCCCGCGCACAGGACGGCGTTCAGTGTTGGAAGGCACTGAAGTTTCGGGCGGGGGCGCCGATAAACCCCACGTCGCCCGCAAGCGGGGCGCGAACCACCCTTCATGGCGGGACACGTATGCTGCAAACGGCGCCGAACATCGCCTATCTCAAAGCCGCATGGGCCGCATTTGCCGGCATCAGCGGGGCCAATGCCACGCAGAGCTACGAGGCGGCCGGCCTGAGCTTCACGCGCATCAACCATTCCACCCTGGTGCGCAAGAACGACGTGCAGGTCTCCACCATGCCGCTGCATTACACGCGCC
The DNA here is from genome assembly GCF_000725385.1 of Dyella japonica A8. Lineage (NCBI taxonomy): Bacteria > Pseudomonadati > Pseudomonadota > Gammaproteobacteria > Lysobacterales > Rhodanobacteraceae > Dyella > Dyella japonica. The sequence goes on from NZ_CP008884.1 coordinate 3,905,591, forward strand.
ACGAGCTGCGCGTGGGCTTCCTGGGCCGCATCGAGAACGAAGTGCGCAAAGCGGTGAGCGAGATGGACGCCGTGTTCTGGCGCGACCTGTGCCTGCCCGAAGGCCACCGTCTGGTGATCGAACTGGAGGAATGCCTGCGCATGCTGCGCCGCCGCGGCAACCGCTCGCTGTCCATCCTGATCCAGCCCGACGGCACGGCCGCCACCGAGGCCTGCGTGCGCGTGGAGATGCGTGTGTTCCTCGACTCGCCGCGCGCCTGCGTGTTCGCCCATGCCGCCGATGCCACCACCAACGGCTTCGTCGACCTGCTGGAAGAAGCCCCCAAGCGCGCCCGCCTGCCCCGCGCCCGCGACTATGCCGAGCTGGCCCGACAGATGAGCGCCACGCTGAACGAGGCGTTCGCCGCCTTCCCGCGCGCGCAGTTGGCGGCCTGATCGGTCACTCGACCGGGATATAGATGTCCGTTTCCGAGGCCGGATCCTCCGGCCCGGTGAAGCGCTCGTCGTAGCGCTCGAACTCCACCCCGGACTGCACCCGCAGCCCCAGCTTGGGTAGCAGGCGCGTATGGATGGCCTGGAAGGCCTCGCCCAGGCCTGACACCAGGCCGCGGTGGGTGAAGACGCCGTACTTCTGGGCCGGCACCGTGAACTTGACCATGCCCTCGGGCACCGCCGCGTCGTCCGCCACCGGGATGCCCGCCACATAGCGCAGCATGCCATCCGGCATGGCCGCGCATACGCCATAGGCGATGCCGGGTTCCACGTTGGGCCCCACTTCGCCTTCACGCGGCAGGAAACGGTCCCACAGCGCGCCGATGCCATTGGGGCTGCGGGAGATGTACTCCAGTCCGACCACCGTAAAAGCGGGCAAGGATACGATCCGATGATCCATGGCGAGGTCCCGGCGACTGCATTGAACGAACCCCAAGCCTAAGCCACCCGGTGCCGATGACAACAGGGTGAAAAGGGCCACTTGCACCGCCGGTCGACTGTCTCGCAAGCTGGGGAGATGTCGAAACCGGCGCCCCCCGCTCGTCGTGAAGATAGACGCGCCTTTCGCCCCTGCGGGTCGACGCTGCGTCCCAACCCCTTCTTCCGCCGATCACCGCGAGGTTTGTCATGTCCCAGGCCCCCACCCTTGTCCCCGTCGCCGAACTGGTGAAGCGCAACGGCGTGACCTTCACCGGCGAAAGCGCCGAGTATCGCCATGCCCGCAACGCACTGCTGGCCGAAGAACTGGAGCTTCGCCGCCAGATCGAGCGCGTGGCCGAGCAACGCCGTGCCCTGCCGCCCGGCCCCGAAGTGAAAGGCGACTACCGGTTCATCGGCGAGCACGGCCCGGTCGACTTTGCCGGCCTGTTCGGCGACAAGCAGACCCTGGTGACCTACAGCTATATGTTCGGCCCGCAACGCGAGCGTCCCTGCCCCATGTGCACCTCATTGCTCGGCGCCTGGAACGGCGAGGCGCGCGACATCCAGCAGCGCGTCGCGTTCGCGGTGATCGCCCGCTCGCCTATCGAGCGCCTCGTCGCGTTCAAGCAGGAGCGTGGCTGGAGGGACCTGCCGCTGTATTCGGATGTGAACGGCCACTTCAGTCGCGACTACCACGCTGTCGGCGACGACGGCAGCGACATTCCCGCGTTCAACGTGTTCACCCGGCGCGATGGCCACGTCCGCCTGTTCTGGGCCGGTGAAATGGGCATGGCCACGGCCGACCCCGGCCAGGACCCGCGCGGCGCGCCAGACCTGATGCCGATCTGGACCATCCTCGACTGCGTGCCCGAAGGGCGTGGTACGGACTGGTATCCGAAGCTCGACTACGGCAGCTGACGACAAGCGACGGGCCGCCCTGGGCGGCCCGTCGCAGGGGACATCAGTCCATCGACTTCAGGCAATTGACCATCCACGCCTTGCCGAAACGGTCGGTGAGCATGCCGAAGCGATGCGCCCAGAAGGTTTCGGCGATGGGCATGGTCACCTGGCCGCCCTCGGACAGCGCCGTGAACACGCGGTCGGCTTCGGCGGGGCTACCCACGTCGATGTTCACGCAGCCCTTGGAGATCGCCGTATTCGGCGGGGCGTCGGCGCCCATCAGGATGCTGGTGGGCGTTTCCAGTTGCGAATGCATCACGCGGCCGTGCGTTTCCGGCGGCATGTCCTGGGCCATGGGCGATTCGCCATACGTCATGCGCATGGTGATCTTGCCGTTGAAGGCCTTGGCATAGAAGTCGAACGCTTCCCGCGCCTGACCGTCGAAATCGAGATAGGGAATGAACTTCATCCGGGCTACTCCTGCTTCGTGGGGACCGTGGACCTTGCGGCGCCAGCCATCAAGGTCATCCATGACACCGCGCCGTGGGGGCTCCTCCGGCGTGATGGCTCACAAGGATGACGAACGGGCGTCTCAGGAATCGACACGGCACCGGCCAGCGGTGCAACCGGCCCCGCGAGCGTCCGTCAGGCCCTGATCATGCCGTGGCCGTGGACTTCGGTGCCCGAGATGACGCGGTTGCGACCGGTGCGCTTGGCGCGATACAGCGCCGCGTCCGCTTCCTTGCGCAGCAGTTGCAGCTCATAGCCGGAGCTGTCGGTGGACGCCAGCCCGATGCTGGCGGAGAACGTGACCAGCCGGCCATCGCCTTCCACCGGCGTGGCCTCGATCGCCGCACGGATGCGATCCGCAATGGCCACGCCCTGCTCGCGGGTGCAGTCGGGCAGCAGGATGCCGAACTCTTCACCGCCCAGGCGGCCGAACAGGTCGGTGGGACGCAGCTGGCGGCGGCACAACGCCACCGTGTGCATAAGCACCAGGTCGCCCACGGCATGGCCGTAGGTGTCGTTGATCTGCTTGAAATGGTCCAGGTCGATGGAGATCAGGCAGGCCGCACCGGATTTCCTCTCGGTCAGGCGCAGCACGCGCTCCGCTTCGCTGACGAAGTGCTGATGGTTGTAGATGCCCGTCAGGCTGTCATGGTGGGACAACATCTTGAAGCGCAGCTGCGAGCGCTTGATGCGGAACAGCCAGAACACGATGGACATCATCAGCAGGATCAGCATGGCGATGTAGAGCCGGCTGGTCTCCATCGCCTTGGTGTCCAGCGCCTGCTGCAGGCGCAGGATGTTGTTCTGCTTGCTCAGGCCTTCGGCTTCCAGCCGCTGCGCCAACATGTGCTGCTGCACAGCGGCATAGGCCAGTGAGCGGGCAGTGATGTCATCGATGTAGCCCTTATCCTGTGCCACATAGCGTTCGTAGTAGCCCAGCGAGGCCGCGGCGTTGCCGCGCCGCTTCTCCACCCGGTAGAGCACGGCGTACGCGTTTCTTACCCATTCGCTGACCTCGTCCTGGCCGCTCATGGACAGCACGGCCAGCGCCGCCTTGCGTGCATTGACTTCATCACCCAGCTTTTCATACGTCTGGGCCAGCTGGATCTGCAGACCGCGCATGTGGGAGTAATAGCGGTTGGTGTTGATGCTGGGAGCAACACGATTCAGCAGGGCCAATGCCTTGTCCGGCCGTTCCTCGGTGAGGTAGATGTCGCTCTTGATCAGCATCAGGGTGTTGGCAAACACCGGTTGCCCCGCAGTCGTGCAAGCCTCAATGGCTTCCTGCAACTTGGGGCTGGACGAATTGAGCCGGTCGCTCTTGAAAAGTGCGCTCACCTCGATCGACAAGGGGTTGCACACGCTCTCGCCGGGCGGCAACGAGTCTTCCATCATGCGGGCATACTTGACCGCCGGATCGGTCTGCCCCGCCTGCACCATGAGTTGCGAAAGATTGGACAGCACGATGAAGCGCGCCAGTTTGTCGGTGACCATCGGCAGATCGGAGGCCAACTGGTTGGCCAAAGTAAACGCTTCCTCGTAATGGCTGCTCAAGCCGAGGTTGTGCATCAGCAAGGCCATGGACTTGGCCTTCAGCGTCACGTCGCCGGAGTGATTGATGATGTCATGCAGCATCACGTTGGCGCGCGGGCCATCGCCCTCGAACGCGGTCTGCCATGCATCGAGATAACGCAGGTACCACTGCTGGCTGGGCGTCAGCCGCGACGACTCATCGTGCAGCTGCGACAGCATCTGCAGGAAACGCGGATGATCGGTGGTGCGCACCCCTTCGGTCTGCGCAAGAAAGGAGCCGGCGTCGCTGACGGCTCCTGCGGCGTGGACCGTGCCGGCCAGCGCGCAGAAGGCCAGGCTCGCCAACGCGAGCCTGAGCCAACCGTTGAAGCGCCTGGCCGACATCCCTATGCCTAATGGGCGGTCGGTGCCACGCGACCTGCGGACTCGGGCGGCTCCTCGTCCGGCGCCTCTTCCTCGTCCGGCGTCGGCTCTTCGAAATCGGGGGACGTCTGCGAGCTCTGGGTCACGTGCATGTAGTACTTGCCGAACTCCTGCCCCAGCCAGGCGCTGTCACCCGACGCCACGGCCGCCACCAGTGCTTCGGACGCGTCCGCGGCCGCCAGCAGGTTGGCCAGGTCTTCGGTAGGCGCATGGCGCAGCGAGGCGTCCTGGCCAATGGCTTCAAGCCAATCCATCGTATCCGTCATAAATTGTCCCCCTTTCGCGTTACTGTGATGGTCTTGCAACGATGGCTGTGTCCTGCGCGCCACAATCGCGCAGGCCCAGCTTGATGACATCCGATGACAAACGTCACCGGTGTCCCTTCCATCACGCCATGCACCGACAGCCCTCTTACCGCCGTGCATGACGACTTTACTGGGTTACGCCGACTCGCTCCGCTTTTCCAGTGCATCCAGCTCGGCCAATCGGGCCCGCACGGCGAGATTGGGCTTCATGGCCCGCGCCGGGGGCAACACCACGGTTTCCTCGGCGGTCAACTCGGCATGCGGCAGGTCGCGCAGCGCCACGCGGCGTATGCGTGGCTGCTGGATCGGCAACGTGGCCGCACGGTAGATGATCAATGCATGGTCCAGCGGGTAGTCCTGGGCCAGCAGGTCCACCAGCAACTGGCGGTAGGCAGGCCCCGTGGCGCCGAAACGCGCCAGCGACAGATCCCCGACGTGTCCGACCTGCCACAGCACCAGATAACCAGTAGGATCGATGCGGCGTTCGAACAGCAGCAGCTGGCTGGCCTCGAAATGCTGGCAACCGAAGCGGCCCGGGTCGATGCCCAGATCCGCGTAAAGACAATCCTCGGCGGAAATGCCCGGCTCCATGTGCGCCGGATAGCCCTCCGCACGCGCGACCTCGATGGCCTTGTGCGGCGACCAGGCGAAGATGCCGGGATGCCCGTAGAACACGCCGCAGACGCGCTTGCCGGCGCGTACCTCGGCCATCATCAGCTCGACCCATTCCTGGTAGGTGTCCCGTCGCGACTTGCCTTCGCGGTAATAGGGCTGGAGGCTGCGGACATCCGCGTGCATACGCTGCAGCCATGCTTCCACGATGCCGTCGGACACCCCCGCGAACACCACGTCCGACTGCGCGATGTGGCTGCGCGCCAGGGGCGTGAGATGGGAGCCGAGGGTCATGCCCAGTCCCACGCACGCGAGGCTGCCGCGGCGAACGTCCGTCGATGGCGAAATCGTGGAATGGTCCATCCCGCGATATTAGGGCAATTTCCCACAGCCGTGGGCGCCAAGCGGCCTATGGCAAAGAGCTACCCCGTTTTGGGGTAAGCCCGTGCGGCAAGCGCATACACCTGCGCCGCAAATGAACTGGCGAGTAGAAAAAATACGGCAAGGCCAGGCGTCGTCGACATGGCCGCCCTCGCCCTGGTCGACCGACGCGCCTGCGGGCAGCACGTGATCCGGAACAGGACTTGCTTGGCCGCAAGACGTAAAGCAACCGCGCGACAACCTTGGGCGGCATCGGCGGCACTCACTCTTTGTTTCGTCGTTGTCCACCCATCGATCGCCGCTGCGTCGTGGCGGCACCCGGCGCACATCGCAAGTACGGCCGCTTGCGGCCAGACGCGGGATGCGCGCATGGTGGCGGCCCCGGACGCGACGTCCCGCCCTCTTTCCATGTGCCTGACGAGGTTTACCGCAATGAACAAACGCTTCCTGTGTTCCCTGGCTACCGCCGCCCTCACGGCCGGCCTCACCCTGGCGTCCCCCGTATTCGCCGCCATTAGCCAGGGCGCCACCGCCCCGGCCTTCACCGCCCAGGCCAGCCATGACGGCAAGAGTTCCACCATCTCCCTGGCCGACGCGCTGAAGAAGGGACCGGTGATCGTCTACTTCTTCCCCTCCGCCTATACCGGCGGCTGCGATATCGAAGCACACGCCTTCGCCACCGAGGCCGCGAAGTTCGCCGCGGCCGGCGCCAGCATCATTGGCGTTTCCGCCGACAGCATCGAGCGCCTCAACACCTTCTCGGCCGACCCGAGCTACTGCGCGGGCAAGTTCCCGGTGGCCTCCGACCCCGAAGGCAAGATCGCCAAGCAGTTCGACGTGAAGATGTCCGCCGCCGAACCCGGCGCGAAGGACGTGCGGGGCGAAGCCATCGAGCACGGCTTCATCTCCCGCGTGACCTTTGTGATCGGCAAGGACGGCAAGGTGGCGGCGGTGTTCTCGTCGGAAGCCGATCACCTGCATCCGCAGGAGCACGTGAGCAAGTCGCTCGCGGTCGTGCAGCAGTTGCAGGCGGGCAAGGCGCCCTGATCAGGCGCCGAGGTTCTTGATGCCGGCCAGGTAACGGCCGTGTCCCGACGCAAAAAGTGCCTCCATGCCATGCGCATGGAGGCACCATGGTGGCGACCGCCTCGCATGGAGGCGATGCACCCCGCAAGCGGGCGTTAGTGGACCGGCTCCGGTGCCGGGAAGGTCCACTTGCCGTCCAGGATTTCCGGTCGCGGGCGATACAGGCGCACCCAGTAGTTCCAGCCCGGCGTGGTCGGCAGACAGTTGGGAATCTTGCCGTCGCAACCGCCGAACTGCACCGTCACCGAGCCATCCTCGTTCTTCTTAGCGGTCACGTTGTTGATGGCATAGGCGTTGTACTTGTTCGGCTGGAAATAACCCTTGGCGTTGTACATGCTGATCGACCAGAAGCCATCGACCGGCACGTCCTTGACCGTCAGCTTGTATACCGTCTTGCCGTCGTTCTTCGGCGGGGTGACGGTCAGGTAGGTGGCATCCTTGTCCGGGTTGCCACCCCAACCCGACGCCGTGCCGATCAGGTGGCGAATGGGATCCGTATCACTCTTGGTGCCAAACATCTTCTTGGTATCGGGCAGCGTACCCGCCAGCACGACCAGCGCATCGCGGACTTTCTTCTGGCTTGCCATATCCCAGTGCGGGATATCGAAGCTGCCCTTGCCGGCCGGCTCCACCTTTATCTCGTCCTGAAGCGCATGAGCCTTTTTCATGTCCTCAGGATCCGTGGGGTCAACGAAGGTGCGCACCCCCACCATGACGTAGCGCGTACCCACCTGGTCCTTGCTGAAGGTGTATTTGCCCGCGCCATAGTTCACGGCCATCGCGTACTGTTCCTCATTGACGGCGATCAGCGACATGAAGCGCTTGCCCGCATCCGGCAGCGTCACCGTCACCGGACCGGCGTCGAGATCCACCACCGCGGCGGAATAGAGCGTGTCCCGATTGGCGCGAATAATCGACTGGTTGTTGACATCCATCACTTCGCGGTGCTGATCGATCTTGCCGATACCACCGGCCCGCTTGATGGTCACGCCGAAGTACATGTCGCTTTCGGCGCGATTGAAGTTGTCCGGATTGACCGGAACCGGCTTGGCCTGCTCGCCTGACTGGGCAAACGCAGCGGCGCTCATGGCCAGCGCAAGCGTGGCAATCACCATCTTTTTCATTTCACTACCTCCATATCGGCGAGTTTCCAGGTCTTTTCAAAGAGTGCTTTCTCCGGCCCGTAGAAACGGAACATCAGTTCAAATGTCCGCTTGGCGTCCGTGGGGATCCAGTTGGATTCCTTGCCCTGTGGCGCCGTGGCACCGAAGTAGATATCCACGGAGCCATCAGCGTTTTTCTGCAAACCCGGCGTATTCGAACCGCGATCCGACCATTTGCTGTCGCGGATCAATGCGTGCGTGTCGCCGTCGTAGGCGGTGACCGACCAATAGAGCTTGACCGGCGGGTTGGCGGGCACATGAAGTCGATACGACTTACCGCCCTCCAACCGTTGGCCGTCCTTGTCCTTGATGGTCATCAGATAAAATTGACCGGCGCCAAGGTGCTTGGCGCAGAAGTACGCGATCGCATAGATCGCCGCCCGTCCGTTGATCGGGTAGTTGCCCGGGTCCGGGAAATCGGTGGACTGGCCCTTGATGACTTCTGGCGATACCGGTAGTGCCCAGTGCGCGCCCTCATTGAATGGCGGAAGGTAGGCCTGCTCAATCCATTGCGCGATCAGTGCCTTGGCTTCGGCCGCCGAGGCATCCAATACCGCCTTGTGATCGGCAATGGCCGTATCGGGCTTGCCCTTATCGATGCCGACCGATTTCAGGGGATCGATCATCGCCATGTCGCGCACCAGCCAGGGCTCGACCTGCACGAAACGGTTCAGCGCCTCGAAATAGCGCGAGTCGTAAGGGATGGTGGAGTCAAACATCTTGTCGTAGGCATCCACGTAGTGCGTTTCGCCCACGCCGCCGCCCTTGGAGTACGGGTAGAACTTGACGCGCTTGCCGTAGGCAACCGCCCTTTCGATTTCCGCATCGCTGCCATCCTTCATGTTGGAACGCAGGATGGCGTAACCCTGGAAGGTGGCCGAAGGCATCGGGATATAGCCCGCGGGCACGTTGTCCTTGTAGCCCGGCGGCAGGATGAGGTACTTGCCTCCCTTACCCTTGTCCACGCCGGCAGGGCCCACGTCCTCCAGCGGGTTCTGCCAGCCGTTGTCCACGGTACCCGTGATGGAGCCGCCCTCGGCAGGCGGTATTTCTAGCACCACCGGGCCGTTGCGGGTGTCGTAGAACGGCATGAAATAGATCGTCGCCAGGTTGGGCGTGAGCGTCTGGTTCTTCCAGTTGAGCGGCCTTGACCAATAGGCCACCTGATTGGGTTGCCCGCCCACTTTCAGAAAAGCATCCAGCATGAGCTGGAAGTTGACTGCAGGCATGCCCCAGATAACCGCGGCAACGGCGTTGCGCTGGGTGGCGCGAAGTTCCAGATCCATCGTGGCGCCGGCGACCGGCTTCGTGCCGGGCGCGGGTGAATCCTTGGCGTACAGGCCGAGAGCCGGCACCAGCAGAAAAGAAAGGGCAAGAGTCAAGGCGTGACGTCGCATGGCGGGTGCTCCCGATGGGGCCGAATCGAAGACGAGGACGTGAAGTGCGACCTAGATTGAGCCCACGCACGAACGTGCCGCATCCGCAAAACACCGGGTGCCGAGCGAGTAGATTTACCTAATTCATCGCGTCCCGCGCAAAACTCCGAAGCATCTTAGGAATGCCCTTGCAGACGGTCGCCCCCCGAAAGGGGTGGCGTCGACGTGGTCGTGGCGTCCGGCGCCCCTGCCCGGTCACAAAACCGTCGCTTGCAGTCCTCCGGACCACCCGGCAAGCTTCCGCGTTTGACCAACCGGAGTTGCCATGTCCTCGCAAGAAACCATCATCCAGATCATGCCCGCCACGGGTTGGGTTGCCGTGTTCGACGAGAGCGGCGACGAGAGCGCGGAAGCGCTGGTGTGCTTCGCGCTGGTGGAGTCCGTGCAGAACGGCACCACGCGCCGTGACGTGCGCCCGATGCTGGTGAACGGCAAGCAGATCAGCTTTGCCGACGCCGCGCCGAATTTCCTGCGCGTCGAAGAACTCGAAACCTTCGAGGACGAAGACGAGGAAGAGGAAGACGAGGAAGACGGCGAGGAGTAATCCCCCGCCCCGCTTCTTGCGCAAAGGCCGGCACACTTGCCGGCCTTTGTTTTTTTGAGGTCAGGGCTTTGGAGCCGGCAGGAGCCCGCTTATGAGCCTGGCGTCTGTTCAACGTCTTGCTCAGGCACCCCGCCTCCCCCCTCACCGTCATTCCCGCGAAAGCGGGAATCCAGCGTCTTTCTGCTTGTGCTCAAAGCTTAAAGGCACTGGATTCCCGCTTTCGCGGGAATGACGGTGAGGGGGCGGGTGGCTTGAGGGGTGGCTTGAGGGGTGGCTTGAGGGGGATCGTGAGCGGGGTCTGGTTGGCGACGCCTGGTCGGCAACCCGACATCGACCACCGCCTTGCCGCACGCTTCACGGGCTAACGGAACGAACCCCGCATCGCTTCGCGCAGATAGCGCCCCAGCGATATCGTCTTGCGCATCACCGCGCCCAGCAGGTCATCGGACACATAGGCCGTGCGGAGCAGCTCCACCAGTTGGTGGCAGCTGAGCGCCAACGCCACCAGCAGCTGCATCTCCAGCAAGGCCAGCGCCATGTCGATGCCCACCGAGTCGATGTAGAGCGCGACGTGCACCGTCTCCGGCTGGCTGAGCAGCGCCATGACGACCGCCATGGTGGCCATGGCGATCAACCACTTGCGAATGTCCTTGCGCCGCCATTCGGCCGACAGCGCTTCCAGCGTGAACCATTGCGGATCCAACCAGGCCATGCGTCCTCCCTGCGGGCTCCCTGCCCCGTGCCCCCCTCATGGTGACGCCTGGCAGAAAACCCAAGGGACATCCATCCCGTCCAGCGGGTTTGTATCCGAATGTATCCAGCCGCCCTGCGGGTACACGACGTTTCAATGCCGCCGCGTCACCACACAGAGGCGACACATGCCGATGCTCTTCTATGCCCACCCCATCCGGAGAGGAGACCTGCCATGTCGGACCTGATCGATCCCAAGCGCCGCAGCTTCCTGGGCGCCACAGCGCTTGGCCTTGCCATCGCCCCGTTCGGCCTGTCGTCGCTGGCCAGCGCCCAGGCCGCGCCGCTCCCGGCCGCCGGCAAGCGCGCGGCGGCCGGCGGGCATACCTCGTTCAAGGCCATCAAGCATGTGAAGGCCGGCGTGCTCGACGTGGCCTACGCGGAAGACGGCCCTGCGCACGGCAAGCCCGTTCTGCTGCTGCACGGCTGGCCGTATGACATCTACAGCTTCGTGGACGTGGCGTCCATCCTCGCCGCCGCGGGCTACCGCGTGATCATTCCCTGGCTGCGCGGCTACGGCGAAACGCGCTTCCTCTCTGCAGACACGAAGCGCAATGGTCAGCAGGCGGCGCTCGCCCAGGACGCCATCGCGCTGCTGGATGCGCTGAAGATCGATAAGGCCATCGTCGCCGGCTTCGACTGGGGCGCACGCACCGCCGACATTCTCGCCGCGATGTGGCCGGAGCGCTGCAAGGCACTGGTGTCGGTCAGCGGCTATCTCATTGGCAGCCAGCAGGCGAACCGCGCCCCGCTGCCGCCCAAGGCCGAGCTGCAGTGGTGGTACCAGTACTATTTCGCCACCGAGCGTGGCGAGGCCGGCTACGCCAAGTACACGCACGACTTCGCACGGCTGATCTGGGAACTCGCCTCGCCCCACTGGGGTTTCGACGACGCCACCTTCGCGCGCTCCGCCGCTGCGCTGGACAACCCCGACCAGGTCGCCATCACCATCCACAACTACCGCTGGCGCCTGGGCCTGGCTGAAGGCGAGGCGCAGTACGACGCGCTGGAAAAGCAGCTCGCCACACTGCCCGACATCAACGTGCCCACCATCACCATGGAAGGCGACGACAACGGCGCCCCGCATCCGCCCGCCAGCGCCTACGCGAGGAAGTTCACCGGCAAGTACGAATATCGCCTGATCACCGGCGGCATCGGCCACAACCTGCCGCAGGAGGCACCGGAGGCCTTTGCCAAGGCGGTAATCGACGTCGACCAATTCTGAGATGGGGCATGTGTTAACGACCAGCTCGCCGTGAAGGACGCATGACGACTATCCGGGAACGGAGCGGCCGTCATGCGTTTGCATCGCCGCTGAAAGCCCACGGCAAGGATAGGGGCGCAAGGTCCTACGCACCCCCGCCACAGGGGAGGCACCGCAGGACGAGGTGTTTCGGTGTGGGGATCCCGGTCTGCGTGTTGCGCTGCGGTCGTTACCGCGGCCTACGCGTCGTATACGCAATCCGGCCTTTTCGTAAGTCATCGCATTGACTGGAGAGGACCCATGTTTGTGAGAGCAACCGGATTTGGCTGCAGTGTGCTCAGCGTTGCGATCGGCCTGGCCCTGGCGGGTTCGGCCCATGCGGATACGCAGTCCGGGCCGGACGTCACGCCCGCGGCACAGCACGACACACTTCACTCCTTGCGCGGCGTGATGCCGCGACCCGACGATTTCTCCAAGAGCGGCCACAACCACCCCGCCCGCCCGTTGCCGTGGCTGGACGGCCCGGGCAACCCGACCGACGGCGCCGTGCAGGGCAGCACCAGCGGCACGGCCGCGCCCACGGCAGGCTCCGGCGTCGAAGGCGTGGGCAACGGTTTCAGCGGCCCGCAGGGCACCTTCACCGTGAACAGCGCGCCGCCCGATACCAATGGCGCCGTGGGCGCCACCCAGTACATCCAACTCGTCAACACCGGCTTTGCCGTATTCGACAAAGCCACCAAGAACGTGGTCTACGGCCCCGTGGCGACGAACACGCTGTGGTCGGGCTTTGGCGGCCCCTGCGAAACCGACAACGACGGCGATGCCACGGTGGTGTACGACAAGGCCGCCGGTCGTTGGGTGATTTCCCAGTTCGCCGTGACAGCGGCGCCGTACTACGAGTGCGTGGCGGTATCTGCTACCAGCGATGCCACGGGTGCGTACTATCGCTACTCGTTCCCCTACGGCAGCGTGTTCCCCGACTACCCCAAGATGGGCGTGTGGCCGGACGCGTATTACGAAACCTTCAACATGTTCAACGGCAATACGTTCGCCGGCGCCAAGCTGTGTGCCTACGACCGCAACGCCATGCTGAGCGGCGCGGCCGCCACGCAACAGTGCTTCCAGCTGTCCACCAGCTACGGCGGCGTGCTGCCCGCCGACCTCGACGGTGCTACGGCGCCGCCGGTGGGTTCGCCCAACTACCTGCTCAATTTCACCGCCGGCCAGCTCAACCTGTGGAAGTTCCACGTCGACTGGACCAACACGGCCAACACCACCCTGACCGGCCCCACGGCATTGCACGTGGCCTCGTTTGCCGCGGCATGCAGCGGTGGCACCTGCGTGCCGCAGGCCGGCACGCGGCAGAAGCTGGATTCGCTGGGCGACCGCCTGATGTTCCGACTGGCGTATCGCCATTTCGCCGACCATGAGGCACTCGTGGCCACGCATTCGGTCAAGGTGGGCACGACCAGCAAGAACCCGTACACGGGCGTTCGCTGGTACGAGGTCCGCAACCCGGGTGGCACGCCCGTGGTCTACCAGCAATCCACCTTCGCACCGGATACCACGTATCGCTGGCTGGGTTCGGTGGCGATGGACAAGCAGGGCAACATGGCCCTGGGTTACAGCGCCTCCAGCAGCAGCATCCATCCGGCCATCCGCTATACCGGCCGCCTCGCGACGGATCCGCTGAGCACCATGCAGACGGAAAACAGCATCATCGAAGGCCTGGGTTCGCAAAGCGGCAGCAACCTGTCACGCTGGGGCGACTACAGCGCGATGACGGTCGACCCCGTCGACGACTGCACGTTCTGGTACACCAACGAGTACCTGCGGACCACCGGCGCATTCAATTGGAATACGCGCCTGGAATCGTTCAAGTTCGCCAGCTGCCAATAACGCGCGTCCATGCCCTCACCTTGCGGGGTGAGGGCATGCGGGTGTCGCGAAAGAGCCGCAAGGGAAAACGGAGCGGAAGAGTCGACGCCACGCCGTTCGATACGTTCAGCACGAGGCGGACCGGCCGCGGTCCATCCCCACCGATCCACGCCCGGAATCAGGGACTCCAGGGCTGCCCGCAGCAGGGACAGGCCACGAGGGGTTCGTCGACAGCGATTTCTTCCAGCAGGAAGGTGAGCTCGCTATCGCAGGCGTTGCACACGCCCATGAGGGGTTTCGACGCGGAAACATCCAGCGGCCGCCCCAGCGAATCGTTTCCGCGCTGGCCACCGCGGCAGGCTACTTCGACGCAGCCGTCTTCGAAACGCGCCATGGCGCCACGGAAGCCCGGCAGCAGGGACGGCAGCAGCAGGCGCGCGCCGGCAGGATCGTTGGTTGCCCAGTTCCGCCCCAGCGTCTGTGCCTGATCGAAGAGATCATCCCAGTCTGAATCCGCGCGCTCGGCGACCGAGGACTCGGACAATGCCAGCGTCACGCAGTCGGCGCGCAGGTTGATCACCCGCGCGAGCAGATCCAACCGGTTCATTTTCCTGGCGCGGGCGTTGGCCGTCGGCGCCACGGTGGCGCCGGTACCGGCCTGTAAGGAGCGAGCGGCATACATAGCGGATTCCCCCAGTCATACCTGGGCGTCCTGGTTTGCCGCCCTTGATGACAGATTAGGAACCCCGGCGGAATGCGGATACCCGGATTCGGCCGGGAACTATGCAGAATCGGCAACCGATGCAGGCCGGGTGCGGTAACAGCCAGATACCTGAACAATCCGCCGGAGCCAGGCGCCTGTCCAAGGACGCCCTCGCCTCAGTCGAAGGTCACCGCCAGCCCCAGCGACACGCCCTGCACGCCTGGCGCGAACACATAACGCAGCACCGCGCGGGCCCGGTAGATCCACAGTGGATGGTATTTGCTGGTATCCAGCTCCAGCCCTGCGCCCAACGAATTGAGGTGGTTCACGGCAATCACCGTGGCCTCGCTGCCAAAGTATTCCGTGTGTGCATACTCCAGCACATAGCGCACCGGGCGATCCAGCGCGTGCATGCCGGTGGGCGCGCGGTAGCGCGACCACAGGCTCAGGTTCTCGTTGCGCGAACTGCCCTGCACGATGCGCGAAGAACTGTTGACGCTGTGCGTATAGATATCCGTGTAGCGCAGCTGCACTTCCGCCTCATAGTTCTCGGCGACATGGTCATAGGACAGTAGCAGCGACCCGCCCGCGCCCGCCGCATCGAGATGGCCGTTGGCAAGAAACTGCAGGTCGAGGTTGGTGTTGCGCTCGATGTAGAGGCTGCCCAGCTGGACGTCGCTTTTCACCGTGCCGTAGCTGCCATTGACGATGGGGATGATCGCGAAGTCGCGCGTCACCTGGACATTCCAGCCGATGCCGGCGGTGACCACCAGGTTGTTCCAGCGGGTGGGCAGATCGCGCTGCTCCTGACCGTTGGACGCCACGAAGCGTGGATCGTAGCGCGAGTACCCTATCGTGCCTTCCATATAGATCGGCACGCTGTCGCTGAGCACGAAGCCACCGCCAAGCGAGCTGTTGTTGAACGCCGGATTGTCGGTACTGGCATCCTTGATGGACAGCGCGCCGGATGTGACATCCGGCGTCTGCAGATACCCCATCAAGGCCAACGCCGCGTTGGCGCGCTGCTGCAGCTGGCCTTTGATGATGTCGAACCGGGGATGATCCTGAGCTTCCGCCGGCAAGGCCAGGTACAAGCAGGCCATCAGGGTGAGGATGCGTGCGACAGGCTTCATGGTCACGGTATCGATGACATGGACGCGGTGGCTGGCAACACTTCTGAATACGGGCAAGGGGATGGGGTCGTCTATCCATGGTTGACCGGGCGCCCGTGCAGCAGCGCCGTTACGCAACTGGCCGACGTCACCATGACGGTTTCCCGGGGGAGCATGTGTGGGCGCAGGAATTTTCTCTACCGAAGAACTACCTAGATGGCGCTAGATCAGGACACGGCATCACTCCTCGGCACATGCGCGCCGCAACGATGTATCACGCTCGCTTCAACCAAATCCACGCAAAAGCGGACTCACGAGGATGAGCACGCAAACATCCCGGCTGGACTGGATACAGGCGCTGCGCGGTATCGCCGCGCTGATGGTGGTCATGGTTCACAGCCGCGGCATGCTGGCAGGCACGGCGGCAGGCCGGATAGTCGCTGACCACGTGTTGCCCTCCATGGCCATGGGCGTGGATCTGTTCTTCATCATCAGCGGCTTCTTGATGGTGTGGACCACCCGGGACTTCGACGGCAGCAAAACCTACATCGGGAACTTCCTGATCAAGCGGTTCACCAGGATCTGGCCGTTGCTGGCGATCATGACCCCCGTGGCGCTGGTGGTGGAGCACGGCTTGGGCGGCTTGCTCGACCGCCGTCTGGTGCTTTCGTACCTGGAGGGCCTTGCCTTCATTCCCCACAACCCGGGTGCCTCCGCCATCTACTTTCAGATGGCGTTGGGCGTCGCCTGGACGCTGTGTTTTGAGTGGTACTTCTACCTGGTGTTCGCGGTGTCCATGTTTTTCGGCCGGTGGCGCTATGTGGCCATGGCGGCATGGTTCACGCTGACGCTGGTGGCGATCCCGCTGGGCCGCGGAAACTACACCCTGAGTGTGGTCGCGCAACCGTTGGTGACCTGGTCCAGGTACGCCAATCTCGCCATCAACCCGATCGTCTGGGATTTTGTATCCGGCATGGCCGCCGGTTGGCTCTACGGATCCCGTATCAGGATGCCATCGGCGCGCGTGATCCATGCCACGACGCTGGTGCTCCTGATGTTGCTGTTGGCGCTCTGGAAGCCGCTGGGCATGGTGAACTTCTTTGGTCCGCTGGGGTGGGGAGCGCCGCTAACCATCGTGTTTGCCAGCATTGCGCTATTGGCCAGGGCCGACGCGATCAAGGTGCCGCGATGGTCCCTGTGGATGGGGAGCATTTCGTATGCCCTCTACCTGGTCCATGTGTACGTGTTCGAGCTGTTGCAGCGCATCGACGAAGCAGTGCCTTTGCGTCACCCGACCTTCGGGATCGCGCTTTTCCTGATACGTCCCGTGGCCGCCGTGCTCTGCGCGTGGGTCGTATTTCGATACGTGGAACATCCCCTATCCACCTGGTCACGCAAGCGCTTGCTGGGTCTGCGTTGGCCGTGGCAAATGCAGGCGAATGAAACGGGCCTTGCGCCTCATGGCCCATGAAGGCCCTTGCCTGAGAGCCGCATGGCGGCAACCCCTGGACATTCGCCTTTTCACGCTGCCGGTCGACTCACCCGGCACGGGGACACACCCTTGTCGCTCGAGCGGCCTGCCGCCCGGAGGGCTCTCGCCGGCACGGCCTTTCGGTGAGCCAAATCACGAAAGCGGGGACATGGGACGCGCCTTTGTTTAGACGGCCTTGTAGTACGGACGTTGCGCTGTACGCTGCGACCGTGGGCGGACACGATGCACCGATGCGCATCCCGTGAAAGGGACGATGCCAGGGTGGTCACTAAGGGGGCGGGGGTGGACAACTCGATCGAATTCCATGCGCTTCCCGGCATTGTGGCCGGGCGGGCGCGGGGTGGCCGCGACGCGCAGCAGGACGACCTGATCTGCTTCCACGATCCGGCAACCCGAACCTACCTGCTGGTGCTGGCCGACGGCATGGGCGGGGACGGTGCGGGCGAGCTCGCTTCCCAGGGCGTGATCGAGATGGCACGCCGTTTGTGGACGCGGGGCACGTGGCGCCACCAACCGACCTCCCTGTTTCTGGAATCGCTCTGCCAGCTGGCCCACGCCGAGCTTCGTCACCGCCAGCAGCAACTCATCGCCGGGGCGCCCCACTCCACCATCGTCGCCTTGCTCGTCAAAGATCACCGCATCGCCTGGGCCCACGTTGGCGACAGCCGGCTCTACCGTTTCCATGGTCGACGCCTGATGGGGCGCACCGAGGATCACAGCCTTGCGCAGCTGAAGTATCGCCGGGGCGAGATATCCGAGCGTGAACTCGTCACGCATGCCGACCAGCAACAGCTGCTGCGCGGCCTGGGTGGTCCCGAGGAACCGGTGGTTGAGCACGGCAGCGGCGATCTGCGCCACGGTTGCGCGTTTGTGCTGTGCAGTGACGGCGCGTGGACCCAGCTGAAGGACGAAGAACTCGGGCGTTTCGTGCAGCGCCATGACCAGCACGACGCCGTGCGCGACGCCATACACCTGGCGGTCGAACGCGGCGGCGCCAGCGGCGACAATGTCTCGCTGATCTTTATGCGCCCGCCGCTTGGCGGGCTTTGGCCTGCCCTGTGGCAGGCGGTGTTTGCAGGCAGGCGGCGCAAAGCGCCGGCCACCATGCAGGAAGAGGTATGAATGTGATCGTTGCGGTTCGTTCCAGGCCACACCTTGCGGTGTGCGCGACGCGGGCACTATGCCTCGCGGTGATGTTGGGTGCGGCAGGCTGCAGTCAGGTGGGGGCACTCAAGTCGAAAGTGGGCAGCGCCTTCAGCGGGACGCCAACGGCCACCGACACGCCGACGGCTCCCGCGCCGGACAACGATCAACCGATGAGCCTGAGCGCCATCACAGGCACGTATCTGTTGCATGGCCGCTATGCCGAAGGCGAACAGCAGTTGCGCCGCTATCTGGCCCGATACCCGAACGACCGCGCCGCGCAGAACCTGTCGCGCCAGCTGACCGTGGACCCGAAGGCGGCACTTGGTTCGGCGTCGCGCAACTACGTCGTGCAAGCAGGCGACAGTTACAGCACCCTCGCCGCGCGCGAGCTGGGGGATTCCAATCAGTTTCTGGTGCTCGCGCGTTACAACGGCTCGACCAATCCTTCCGCGCTTCGCGCGGGCGAGGTGATTCGCCTGCCGCTGATGACGACACGTGGTACGGCCTCGGGCGGTGCATCGGCGCGAGGCGGCACCCGGGACACCGCGACGGCGGCAATCCCTCCGGCAACGTCCGCGGATGCCGCACCATCCAATGAGTCGTCTGCGGCAAAGGCCCGGCGACTGCAGGCGGAAAGCACGGCCCTGCACAAGCAGGGGCAGGACGACCAGGCGCTGTCGCGCCTCGACGAGGCGCTGACACTGGATCCCCATGTGAAGCCAGCGGGCGATCCTGCCGTGCGCGCGCAGCTGCTGGCCTCGTATCACGAGCGCGCGGTGGTGCTCTATCGCGACCAGAAGCTCGATCAGGCGATTACGCTCTGGGATCGCATCCTGGCGGTCGATCCTGGTTACGAGCGCGCCGTGATCTACCGCGCGCGCGCCCAGGAGCTGCAGCGGCGCCTCAACCAGATCTGAGGCGCGGGCAGGTTCACCGGCCGGCTCGTTCCGCCGGCGGCGATACCACCAGCGTCGGCTGTTCGACAGGCTGGGCCGGCGGGCCGGGCCGCGGCGTGGCATCCACCGGGTGGCGCGATTCCAGCGCGCTGCTCATCAGGTTAAACGAAGCGAACAGTTGCCCGAGTTCGTCGCGGCGAGCGAGGCGAATGCGGTGCCGGTATTCGCCCCGTGCCACGCGCATGAGCGCGTCGCTGAGCATGGCCATCAAAGCCAGAGGCTGGCGGAACAGCCAATACGCCGCGCCCACCAGCGCCAGCAGCGTCACCAGCAATACGGCGATGATCACGCCCAGCGTGGTCCGCTGGGCCGCGACCAGCGGTGCATTGCTGACGCCAAGCCGCAGCTCGCCGACGGTCTTGTCCTGGTAACGGATAGGCACGTCGAACACCATCATGTCATCCAGGCCCGCGGAACGGCCGGTATACCGTTTCACGTCAGGAGACGAAGCCAGCGGCTGGGAGTTGCCGGCATCGGCAAGCGGTTGCCCACGGTCCGACGCGCGCGTGCTCGCCACCACCAGGCCCTGGCGATTGGCAATGGCGAGATAATGAATCTGCTGGTTGCGCGCGACATCCTGCACCAGTGCGCGGGTGGCGGCGTCATCGCCCAGCAACAGGTTTTCCGCCGATTCGCTGGCCACGACGCGGCCCAGCGAACTGCCGAAGTCAGTGGCCAGGCCGTTCACCGCGATGTTCTGCTTGGCGTAGATCCCGGCCAAGCCCAGCAGCAGCACCAGGCACAGGATGGCGCCAAGTGCGCCGATCCAGCGCAGGCGCAGAGAGATGATGCGGGTCGCGATGGGGGTTTCGTGGGTGCGCTCGTATTCGCGGCGCGCCAGGCGCAGATCGTTGATGACTTCCGCGCCGGATTGGTAGCGCGCCTCCACCGTGGGCGCCAGCAAGGTGCTGACCACATCCGTCAACAGGGCGGGAGCCGCAGGATCGAGCGGCGCAATCACGGGATGCGGATGGCGCTGCCGTTCGTGGATCAACTGCTTCACGTCCGGCATGTCCCGCCAGGGCAGCTTGCCGGTGATCAGCCAATGGAGCACCACGCCCAGCGAGAACAGATCGCTGCGCTCGTCCGCCGGTTCGCCGCGCAGGCGTTCGGGGGCCATGTAGGCGGGCGTGCCGCCGATCTGCTGGCTGCCGGTTCGTCCGCTGCGGCGTGCACGCCGCTCGGCGATGCCGAAGTCGCTGAGCTTGGCGTAATGCCAGCCGTCGGCGAGCATGATGTTTTCGGGCTTCACGTCCTGATGGATGATGCCCTGCCCGTGCGCATGATCGAGAGCGGCCGCCACCTGCGAGGCCAGCTCGATCGCCATCGACAGCGGCGGCAGGCCTTCGCGCGCCACCAGGCTGGCCAGCGTGTCGCCCGGCAGGCGCTCCATCGCGATGTAAGGACGTCCGTCGTCGGTCTCCCCGGTATCGAAAATGGTGACAATATTCGGGTGCACCAACTGCCCTGACGCCCGTGCCTCCAGCAGCAGGCGGCGGTCAGAACCCGCATCGGAAACGGCGTCACGATGAAGGCATTTGATGGCGACCGGACGATCGATGCCCGGATCGAAACCGGCATAGACCACGGCCATGGCACCCTCGCCCAGGATGCCGTCGATGCGGTAGCGACCGATATGGCGCGGTAGCTCGGGCTTGTCCACGGCGTTCAGGACAGCCACCACCCGAGCAGTGCGGCCAGCCCGGCCAGGACAAGCACGCCCGCCAGCAGCATGATGCCGCCCGGCTTGCGTGCGCGCGGTTCGCGCGTCAGGAATACGAACTCCACCTGACCGAAGCGAACGCGGTCGCCATGCTTGATGCTCGCTTCATGCACGCGCTGATCATTGACGAACGTGCCGTTGGTGGACAGCGTGTTCATCACCACGTAGTGGCCTTGCTGGTTGATGATCCACGCATGTGCCGAGGAAACGCTCGGCTCGTTCACCACGATGTCGTTGTCGTCGCGGCGACCGATGGTTTGCCGGCCGGCGCGCAAGGAGAAGCGATGGCCTTCGAGCCCGGTACTCATGCCCTGCAGCACCGGTTCGCGCTCGCTGGCGTGCCCATGGGTGCCGGGGCCCGCCTCGGCGGCCCACTGGCTCAGCTCGTCGCTGGTGAACAACTGCGTGCCCTGCGAGCCAGCAAAGCGCCGCCCGGATGCCACGGGCGCGGTATGACGAGAGTTTTCCATCGAACGCCTTGGCTGAAGAATCGCGCGGACCGTAAAGCTACCGAATCGGCCAACCGTGCACAAACTTGAACCACCGGCCAAAGCTTGCCGCTTTCCGGGCACTTACAACTTGCGCTGGTACGCATTCCCGCCTGGGAAATGGCAGATCTTCCGCGCTCCCTGGCCGGGGAGCGATCGCCCGCTGGCGCGGGCCGGCGTTATCCCGGGCGGTGTGCCGGGTCGGCCTGGATGCATCAGCTGGAGCGGATGCGCAGCCAGTTCAGGTAAATATGCTGCTCACGGTCTTCCGCGCGGTGGCCTTCGCGTTCTTCGACCACCACGCCGCGGCACGTTCGAACCTCAGCGCCATTCTGGCGCTGCACCTGCACTTCTTCGCCATGCGGCAAGGGGAAATAGGTGCCCAGCACCATGACCCCATCAGCCTCCGAAATCAGCAGCGCCGGCTTGCTGGCATCGCTCGCGCTCCAGCCGCAGGTCACGCGGATCAATACCTCCTGGGGCCGCACATGATTGCGGTTGTCGATGTTCCAGCCATCGATCTTGCTGAGCAGACTGGTGAGCCGGGGATCCTCCCAGTCCACGTTGCCGACCGAGACATCCGAACGTGTTTTGTCGTGTCCCATGCTTCCCCCTCATTGCCACCACGGTTGGCGCGACCATGGGCGATCCATGCGGATAAGCTCGGAGCCCGGCCAGCCGGCTGAAACACTCAGCCGGCTGGCGGGCCCTGAAATCACGCTAGCACGGCACGTGTGTCGAAACCATCGGCTGGAGCGGGTAGCCCGGATGACGCAGAGGGCCCCGATGCGCCGTGCGCAAGCCACGCGGATATCTCCGCCAGACGGATGACTGCACGCGCAGACAGGTCGGCTTTCCCACCGGGGCGGACTTGTGGACAATGGCCCCAGACCACCGGAGACGCCCCTGTCAGGAAACGCGCCCCACCCTGTTGTGATGCGGAAAGGCCCAGAGCTTCGTGATTCAAGTGAGCAGCGGTATGTGTGAAGGGCTGTGTACGCACCATGGATGAGCCCAGGCCGGAGTCCCGTCGGCTTGCCGCCGCCTTCATCGCCCTGCTTATCCTGCTTACCCTGGCCGTCCTCTACGCGCCGCGCTTCGAGCACCCCAGGACCGGGCCCAGGGCGACCGTGACTAGACGCCTGCTGGGGCCTTCCGTGCAGATCTGGCTGAGCACGGAGGATCGCCGCCTGAAGCTGGTGCGGCAGCCTGACATCCGGATGAGTGGCAGCAGCCCGCAACCCGCCGACGTGGTCATCGACGTTCAGAAGAAGCTCCAGACCATGGACGGGTTCGGCGCCGCACTGACGGATTCCTCGGCGTGGCTGCTGCAGAACAAGATGAGCGCGCTGCAGCGCGGTGCGATCCTGCATGAGCTGTATGGCCCGCCGCCGGGCCTCAACCTGAACATGATGCGCCTGACCATCGGCGCGTCGGACTTCTCGCTGAAGCCATACACGCTGGACGATGTCGCGCAGGGGCAGACCGACGAGCCCCTGGCCCATTTCAATGTCACGCCCAATCTTGCCGACGTGATACCGATGATGCAGGAGATCCTGGCGATCCACCCCACCCTGCTCACCATCGCCTCGCCGTGGAGCGCACCGGCATGGATGAAGGACAGTGAGAACCTGATCGGCGGCAGCTTGCTGACGCAGTACGAAAGCAACTACGCGGATTACCTGATCAAGTACCTCGATGCCTATCAAGGCTATGGCATTCCCATCTACGCACTGACCGTGCAGAACGAGCCGAACTTCTCGCCCATCACCTACCCCGGCATGGAGATGGGCGCGGACCAGCGGGCGCGCCTGGTCGGGCAATACCTGGGCCCGAAACTGGCCGCGCACAAGCCGAAAACCCGCATCCTGGAGTGGGACCACAACTGGAACCACCCCGAACAACCCCTGGCGGTGCTGGCCGACCCCGATGCCACGCGCTACGTCGACGGCGTCGCCTGGCATTGCTACGAGGGCAGCCAGGTGGCGCAGGGGCGCGTGCATCGCGCGTTTCCGCAGAAGGATACCTACATCACCGAGTGCTCCGGCGGTGACTGGGCGTCGAGCGCCAATGGCGAGCTGATCTGGTTCTCGCGCAACCTGCTGGTCACGGGCATCCGGCATTGGGCGCGCGGCGTGGTGTACTGGAACCTGGCACTGGACGAAGACCACGGCCCGCATTTCGGCGGCTGCGCCGCTTGCAAGGGCGTGATCACCATCGATTCGAAGACGGGCACGGTAAGCCGCAACGACGAGTACTACGCGCTGGCGCACTTCAGTTCGTTCGTGTTGCCCGGCGCCGTGCGCGTGACGTCCACCGACACCGACGCCGACAAGGGCATCGCCAACGTCGCGTTCCAGAACGCCTCCGAGGGGTCGGTGGTGCTGGTGATGGTGAACAGCAACAAGGAAGCACGCAGCGTGTCCGTATCGGAGGGCCCCACCCATTTCGAATACGCCATGCCGCCGCGCAGCGTGGCCACCCTCGTATGGAACACGGGCCAGCCCGGCGCCCTGATGCGGCGCGCCCTGTCGTGGCTGAACAGGACGGCCACGGGGCTGACGCCGGCACACCACGAGGCCCAGCCGCAGAACTGAACCCAGCGAGGCCTGCGTGGGGCCGGCGGCGATGTTCGCGCCGGGGGTACGATGAACGTGATTCCAAGCGCCATCCCTTTCACCGTTACGGAGAAGAAGATGCCTGCCCTCACGAACATGCTCGCGGCCATGCTGTGGCTCCCCCTGTCGGCGATGGCGTGCAGCAATACATCGCCCGACCCGGCCGAGGTGGTGCAGGCACAGGTGGATGCGTACAACGCGCATGACGTGGCCACGTTTGCCTCCTGCTACGCGGACGACGTCACCGTAACGGACCTTGGCGGCAAGCGCCCGCCGATCACGGGTAGGGATGCCTTGAAAAAGGCTTACGCATTTCTGGCGACCAGGCCCAAGGAGTTCCATGCCGCCATTGTCCAGCGCGTGGTCAACGGCCCCATCGTGGTCGACCATGAACGCCTGATGGGCCTGCCGGCCGACAAAGGCCCCGCCGATGCCATCGCGATGTATGAAGTGCGCGATGGCAAGATCCTGCACGTCTGGTTTCCGCCGCGCAGCTGACCGGCTGCGATATCACTGGGGGCAAGCATGGACTTCATGACGTCGAGGACATTCTGGCGGGTGCTGATGGCCACCTTCATCGTGCCGGCAGCCGCGCTGTTCGTCGCCTGGCTGCAGCTGTTCACGTCCATCATGAAATGCCCGCCGAAACCGGCGCCGCCGTTGAACATCGTTCCCTTCAAGTACCACGGCGTCTACTTCTACATCACCGAGCAGCAGAGCCGGTCGCACCTGTGGTTTTCCACGCACATGGCGCCGATGCTCGCGGTGCTGGTGGGGCTGGCCGTGCTTTGCCATGTGCTGTGCAACAGGTATGCGGACTGAGCAGTGCGCGTCCGCGCACCGCTCCATCCACGGGCCGGCATCAGAGCTCCGAAATCGTCAGCCGCGTCTTGCCACTGCTGGTCAGTGGAATGTCGTCCACGAAATGACAGTGCAGCTGCAGGCTGTCGCCCAGCACCTTGTGGATCTCGTGGCGGATGAAGGCCAGCGAGTCATCGTCGAAAGCCGGGCCGCGCACGATGGACACGTCCAGCCGGTCCAGCTGCCGCTGCACCACCTGGTAACGGTTGACGCCTTTGGTTTCCTTGAACAGGAACGGGAAGAACATGCCCGGCAGGATGCGTCCGTCCGGCGTGTGGATGGCATCGAGCACGCGCCCCTCCACCCGCTTGAGCAGGGGTAGCCCGCGACCGCAGCTGCATGCGTGATGCGCGGGCGTGGCCAGGTCGGTGGTGGCATAGCGGATGAAGGGCATGCCGTAGTTGGAGAGATCGGTGACCACGACTTCGCCGGTATCGCCTTCCGGCGGGGCGTCGGCCGTCTTGGGCAGCTCCACCACAAGGTGATCGGCGCTGACGTGCAGGCCTTCGTGGTGATCGCACTCGGCCGCGATCAGCATGAATTCACGGCAGCCATACGTGTTGAAGGCGGGACAGCCGAAGGCTTCCTCGATGATCTCGCGCTGGAAATCGTGCATGGCTTCGCCGCAGGAGATGAACGAGCGCGGACGATGCACGCGCCGCCCGGTATCGAGCATCCATTGCGCCAGGCGGATCAGCGGCCCGGTGTAGCCCAGCAGCACGCGCGGCTTGAATTCGTCGATGACGTCAGCGTACTCGGCCATGTTCGCTTCCGTCATGTGGAAGCTGTTGACGATGCGGCGCGAGAATGCCGCGTGGTACAGGCGCTCCCGCACGCGCTGCCGCCACGGCATGTGGCCCACGCCCGCGCCCCACAACAACAGGCTGCGCGTGCCCAGCGGCGCGCCGGCCCAGTCGTAGCCGCGCCACATCACCGCATGGCGGCGACTGTTGCTTTCGCGCGTGTAGCCGAAGCGCATGGGCTCGCCGGTGGAGCCGCCGGTGGCCTTGTAAAGCAGGTCATCGCGCAACGAGGTGGCCTTGAGGTCCTCGAAGTTCGCGCGAATGTCCGCCTTGGTGAGCAGCGGCAGCTTCGCGAAATCGTCCATGCTGCGGATATCCGCGGGCGTGATGCCCAGCTCGCGCCACTGCTTCTGGTAGTACGGCACGTCGCGATGACAGTGCTCCAGCAGTTGCTTGAGGCGCGTCCATTGCAGCTGCGCCACCTGCTCCGGCGACAGCCACTGATCCTCCTCGTACCGCTCCAGCCACGACAACGTGTCGCGGTGGCGCAGCCCCGATTCATAGGCGGGAAAAAGCACGTTTCGGAACGTTGACTCGTACCACTGACTCATATCGCTGCCCCCGTCACTTCCGGTCAGTCGACGCTGCTCAGCAACACGCTGCGTGCGCGCAAGAAATTGCGCATGTGCTTGTCGTGCAAGGCGAAAGTATCCTCCCGATACATCCCGTTGCACTTACGCCAAACTGTCACAAACCCTCGGAAAAAAGGCCTATATAGCTGGGCCGAGGAGCGGCGCGCGCATGCCTTGGCTTTTGGACTAGCGGTGCACCGACAGCAGGCTCTCCGCCGCCTGCAGGCCCGACAACATCGCCGTGGGTACGCCAAAGCCCGGATACGTGGTCTGGCCCGCGACATGCAGCCCCGGCAAGGCGGAGCGATGCGGAAAATAGGCGTTGGGATTCGCACCGGGTGCGATGCCGTAGAGCGCGCCCTCGTACAGGTGCCGCTCGCTTTCGAAAGCGGGAGGATCGAGCGTCCTTACCGTTTCGATATCCATCGACGGCAGATGCTTTCGCAAGGCAGCGAGATGGCCTTCCAGCGCGCGCCCGGTCATGGCGGGCGTCCATTCGCTGGCATGTTCGATGCCCGACACCGGTGCATAGAGCTCGATCACCGCCCTGCCCTCCGGAGCCACGCGGCTCAACACCTGGCTCGGTGATGTCCAGGAAAGCCAGCGCGGTGTACCGCGCACCACCTGATGCAGTTCGCCCTGCCGGCGCATCTCAGGCACGTGATTGACGATGAACGCGCTGGACATCGCTTCGAAGCGGCCACCCAATTGCACGGCAACGGCACGATGCGACAGCGGCGCCTTGCGTGCCGTGCGCTGCATGGCGCGCGGAACCGCTTGGGGCGGCAGCAGGTGATTGACCACGGCGAAACCGGCACAGGTAGCGATGACGTCGCGTGCCTGAAGCTGCTCGCCATCCGCCAGCGTCACACCGTTCACCCCATCGGCGCCCACGTCGATACGCGCCACCTTGCAGCCGCAGCGCACCGACACGCCTTGCGCCTGCAGTGCGCGATGCAACGCGGCGGTGATCGCGCCCATGCCCGCCTCGGGCAGATGGAAGCCCTCCTCGAGCAAGGCCAGCAGGCCGATCAGCTGGGATGACGGCAGGCGCTGCGGCGCGGTGCCGGTGTAGAGCAGGATGGACGCCACGGCTGCCTGCAGCGCGGGATCCGGAAAGTAGCGGGCGATCAGGCGATCTGCCCGGCCGGCCAGCATGGGCAGATAACGCCATAGTTGCCCCAGCGTGCGCGGCAACGACGGCTCGAACGGCAGTACGTCGTCGAGCAGGCGGCGATAAAGGGGCTGCCAGTCCTGTTGCAGCCGGCGCAGACCGTTGCGCAACAGCGCGGTGCGGTCCGCCGCGCGGGCACCCTCCACCCACGACGCATCGAGCGCGCCCAGATGCACCACCGTGCCGTCGTCGAGATGCGTCTCGTGCGGATGATCGATGGAAACCAGCGGCACATCCGCATCGAAATCCAGCCCCAGCCGCTCGAACGTGCGGCGCAGCAGCGACGGCACCGCCACATAGACCGCGCCGTTGTTGAACGTATAGCCATCGACCTGCGTCGTGGAGCAACAGCCGCCCGGCGGGTCCGCGGCTTCCAGCACGGTCACGGCGCGACCGGCGCGGGCCATGGCAAGGGCAGCGGAAAGACCGGACAAGCCGGCGCCGATCACGATGACGGGAGCAGTATGACGGGACATGGGGAACCTCATCCTGTGGTTGCATATCGGGGGCGCCGCACACCGCCAGCGGGCTGGGTCCGGCACGCCATGCTATGCTGGCATCGCCCCTAATTGAACAATGTCTAATTATGGGCATTGTTCAATATCAGGCCCGGCCATGTCCACACCCACCCGCCCACCAGGCAAGAGCGCCCGTACCCGCGAACATCTCGCCGCAGTGGCACTGACGCTGTTCGAGCAGTTCGGCTACGAGGCCGTCACCATGGAGCAGATCGCCGCCGACGCCGGCGTCGCACGGGGCACGCTGTACAACCACTTCCCCGTGAAAGAGGCGGCGCTCGTGCATGCACTGCACGGCGAGCTGGCCAACGACCTGGGGCCATTGCTGCACAAGGCGATGGCACGCCGCAGCCTGCAGTCGCGCCTAGCCGCGATACTGGATGCCTCGGCGCTATGGTGGGAGTCGCACCGCGACTACGCCGCGCCCTATATCCGCCATCGCTTCCAGGCCATCGGGAGCGGGGAACCCGGACAGAGCGACTCCGACATGTTGCCGCTCTATGCGCAGTTGATCGGGCAGGCGCAGGCGGACGGCGACGTCCGCCGGGACATCGCCGCGCCCTTGCTGGCCAGCCATCTGCATTTCCTTTATCTCGGCGCGGTGCTGCGCTGGCTGGACGGCGAATCCGCCAGCCTGCGCACCGAATTGTCGCGCTCCCTGAAATTCTTCATGGCGGGGGCTGCGCCCGGGCGTTGAGCCCCGCGCAAACGCGCGTCTACCGGGTGGAGTGCGTCACACGCCAACGCGGAACTTCGCGTCGCATGCCACGGTCTGCTTTCCGGGGCAAAGGAGCGATGCATGAAGCAGGGTTCCGCAGGGAGTGCCAACGCGAGGGAGTCCGCACGGCGCGTGCTGATCTACGCCGTGCTCATGCTTTTCCATGGCACACTGCTGATCCAGTTGCTTCGCCCCCCCCAGTCCTTCGACACATCGGACCTCCCGCACCGGACGCAGGAAAACGTGTACTGGACGGTGCCAATACACCCCGAAGCCAGACAACGACCCTCATCCGCACCAGCTTCCCGCGAATCCATCACGGCGACGCGCCAATCGACCGCCCGGCCCGCCAGCACGGAGCACCCCACTTCTCGCGTCACGATATCGCCTCCGCCCGTATCTCCCCACGCCGAGTCGCCGGCACCCGTCACCGACGCATCGCCATCCGCCGCGACAACGCAGCCATCAGTCCCGATGCCATCGGGCGAAGCGGCTTCGCAAGGGTATGTCGCGGGCGGCAGCTTGCTGGGGCATGGGCCGGAAAGTAAGGCGGGAGTACGGCTGCCCGGTTCCGATCACGCGGTGGTTCAGGGCATCCAGCTGATCGATCCGGACAAGCAGGGCATCAAGTATCTGGTGCATCGCCTGCAGCATCGATTCGGCGTCCCGGATCGCCATTGCGTCGATGTCGATGCATGGCGGGCGATGACCACCGAGCAGCTGATCGATCGTCACGTCACGCCGGAGGAAGTGGAGACGCAAGCGCAGAAGTACGATTGCAACAAGGACACTCCG
This sequence comes from Dyella japonica A8, assembly GCF_000725385.1. Lineage (NCBI taxonomy): Bacteria > Pseudomonadati > Pseudomonadota > Gammaproteobacteria > Lysobacterales > Rhodanobacteraceae > Dyella > Dyella japonica. The sequence goes on from NZ_CP008884.1 coordinate 3,934,906, forward strand.
CTTGGCCATCCCCGCATGGGATGAGGCAGCATGGCGGCGATCAGTCCGCCGCACCGATGCAAGCCGCCGGCCTCACTCGCGCCGTGTACCTGCCTTGGCCCGCGAACGCTTCTTCGGGCTCGCCAACGGCGAGGCTTCCCGGGATGCCACGGCAGCACTGCCATTCATCTGCTCGATCCACGAAAGATCGTCGATGTAGGCCAGGAAGTGCTGCAGGTAGCCCGGCGAAAGTTCGCGCATCAGCGCGACGGCGCGATGCACGAGCGCGCGCGAATTAAGCGGCCCGGCGTTCTCCGGTGCGTCTTCCATGGACTGGCGCAACTGGCTCTCGGTACGCACCGAGGACCAGATCTTCCTGAACTCGCCCAGCAGTTCCATTTCCTGAGCCGGCGCGGCGGCATCGGCCACCGGACTGTCGCTGCGCGCGGCGGCAGCGCGTGCGAGCTGGTCGATCAGTTCGCCAAACACGCCGCGCGCCGATGCGTCGACGGTGCGTTCCGTGACACGGATGGCCTCTTCCATCGAGCGCTCGATATCCGCTGCGTAGGCATCGAGCAAGGCGCGCAGCTTTTCATCCAGCACACGTCGTGCCTCGCCTTCGTGGCGAGCTGCGCGCGTCGCCAGCGCGTCCATGAAATGGAAGCGGATGGGGTCGAGGCGATCCGCGCCCTGCTCACGCCAGGCGTCGAGTAGCGCGCGATGGCTTTCGTCAGTCATGGGACGCGGCGGCGTTCGACGGCTTGGGCATCGGCGCGATCTCCACGCGACGGTTCTTCGCCCTGCCCTCTTCGTTCGCGTTCGAGCTCACCGGCTGCTCGGCGCCGAACGCCGCGCCAAACACCGACGAGGCGGGCACGCCTTCGGCGATCAGGGTACGGGTGACGGTCAGCGCGCGCTCTGCGGAAAGCTCCCAGTTGTCGGCGAACTGACGGTTGCCATCACGTACCTGCTGGTCGTCGGTGAAGCCGCTCACCATCAGGATTTCATCGCGGGACCGCAGATAGTCGGTCAGCGGACCGGCCAGGCTCTTCAGCAGGTCGCGTCCTTCCGGCTGCAGCTGGGCGGAGTTGAGCGCGAACAGCACGTTGCCGCGAATGCCGATGCGCCCGTCCACCAGCGTCACGCGACCGGCGGCCAGTGGCGCAGCCAGTGCCTGCTCCAGCGTCTTGCGGCGCTGTGCTTCGGCCTGGTGCTGCTTCATCTCTTCGTCCAGTCGGTGGGTGAGTTGCAGCTGCATGCCAATCACGCCGACCAGGATCAGCACGAAGGCGCCCAGCAGCACCGACATCAGGTCGCCGAAGGCGGCCCAGATGGGTGCGTTGGATTCGCCTTCGACCTCGATCTCGTCGTTCATGCGGTTTCAGTCCCGGCGGCGATGCGCTGGTCGGCGATCTGCCGCAGGTCTTCGATCACCTGCTTTTGCGAAAGCATGCTCAGGTCGACCACTTCCCTCGCCTGCGCCACGTAGTACGCGAGCTGTTCATCGCTGCGCGCGAGCGTCTTGTCCAGTGCGTCGGCGATGTGCTGCAGGCGTTCCATCAGCGCTTCGTTCGACTGGCCGTACGAATGCACCGCCGCGCCGAAGGTGTCGCCCAGACTTGCCACTTCGACCGCGCTGCCAGTGACCTGCGCGGCCACCGCGCCGAGCTTGCCGGTTTCGGCTTCGATGTGGTCGGTGAAGCGGGTACTGACACGATCGAGCAGGTCGGCCGAGGTGGCGACCAGCGCATCCACCGCTTCGCGCTGCTCGGTGGAGGCGTGGTTCACCGCATCCAGCAAGGTTTCCAGCGTGGCAAGCAGGCGGCTGCGTTCTTCCAGCATCGCCGTGTCGCGCACCATGCTGTCGGACAGCTTCTGGCGTAGCTCGGCAACCACGTCGGCCGCGGCCTTCGGCGCTTCCGAGGCGGCCTGCACCAGGCGCGAGATCTCCGCGATGGTGTCGCTGGCGTGTGCCTGTGCCTGGGCGGAGATGTCGCTGGCGGTCTGCGCCAGCGTGTTGCAGATCTCCTGCTGGCGGCTGGCGACATGCTCGCCCGTCTGCGCCCACTGTTCGCCCAGCGTGTTGGCGATGGTGCCAAGCGCTTCCGTCCACGTCGCCAGGCGCTGCTGGTCGCGCGCTTCCAGTGCGGTCTGCAGACCCGCGTGCGATTCGCGCACGGTGCCGACCAGGGCGGCCGCGTGCTGCTCGAAGGTGGCGGCGGCGGCGGCGAGCGCCTGCTGGTTGCGGCTGGCGAGGTCGTCATTGACGCCGGCCTGCTGCGACAGCGCCTTGTTCCACGCCTCTGCGACATGGCCAGCGGTGGCATCGAAGCGCGTGGCCACGCCGTCGATCAGCGCCGCCGAGCGCTGCTCGAAGGTTTCGGTGAAGCGCGCGAGCGAGCCGCGCAGGTCATCGGCTGCCGCCTCGCTGGACTGGCGATGCTCCGCCAGCGCCTTGCTCCAGAGTTCCGCGACGGTGGCGGTGGTGTTCGCCAGACCGCTGGTGAGGCCGTCCAGCTGCTGCTGCACCGCCTGCGTAACGACGCCGTGCAGCGAGGCGGTTTCGCGCGCCAGCCCCGCCATGGTGGCTTCCACCACCGGCTGCAGCGTGGCGCTGGATGCACGCGCGCTCTCGGCGACGCTGTCCTTCAGTGATTGCTCCACGGAGGCGGCGAGATGCGTGTAGGCCGCTTCGGCCCGCGCATGGAAGGCATCATGGCCGGCGAGTTGCTGCTCGCTCGCGACAAGGCTCTTCTGCAGCAGGGCATCGGCGGCACGCGCACTCTCGGTGACGCTGTCCTTCAACGACTGCTCCACTGAGGCAGCAAGCCGGGTATAGGCCGCTTCGACCCGCGTGTGGAAGGCGTCGTAGCTGGCAAGCTGATGCTCATTCGCGGCAAGGCCCTGCTGCAGCACGGCACTGGAGGCGCGCGCGCTTTCGGCCACGCTTTCCTTCAGCGACTGCTGCACGGACGCGGCCAGGTGCGTGTAGGCCGCCTCGGTGCGCGAGTGGAAGGTTTCCTGGCTGGCAAGCTGGCGCTCGTTCGCCACGGTGCTGTGTTGTTCGATGGCGACCATCATGGCCTGCAGGCGCTCGACCAGCGCCGGCATCACGGCGGACTGCTGCTGCAGCAGCTTGAAGGCTTCGTCGCGCTGGTGGGCCTGCGAATGCACGCGCAGGCTGGTGGCGATGTTCGCATCCAGCGCCTGCACGACCTGCAGGCGCTCGCGCCGGCACAACGCGGACAGCAGGCCGAGCATGGCCGAGGTCGCCACACCGGCGATCGAGGTGCCGAACGCAAAGCCCAGGCCTTTCACCGGTGCGGCCAGCGAGCCGCGGATGGCCTGCAGGTCCGTCGCGCTTTCCAGCGCCATGCCGGTGCCGCGCAGCGTCGCCATCATGCCGAGCAGCGTGCCCAGCATGCCGAGCAACACCAGCAGGCCGACCAGGTACGGCGTCAACGTCGGCGCCGGCAGGGCCACGCGCTCGCCTTCCACGCGCAGGCGCACGGCGCTGCGCAGGCTGGGATGCAGGCGGCCGAGCCATTCGCCCAGGCTGCCTTGCGCGGCGGAGGCATCCGCCACGGCGTGCGCCAGCGTGGCCGTCGCCTGCCGGTAACGGTGCAACTCCAGCGCACCGGCCACGTAGCAGGCGCCGATCACCGTCGCGACGGCCGCACCCAGCGGATTCGAACCGATATAGCCCGCGCCGATCCAGCACACGGCCACGAGGCCTACAGCGAACACAGCAAGATTAAGCAGATTCTTCAACGTGACTTCTCGATTAGCGGGCGCGAAGGGCTGCAAGCAGGCCTTCGACCGGTTGAAAACGAACATCCAGTTCGGCGAGCAATACGCTCTGCATGTCCTTGCGAAACCCACTTAGCCAGGCGCTGGCCGACGCCGTGGACGCCTCCCCCGACGACGCCACGCGCAGGCGTTCGAAGTGCTCGCCCAGCAAGGCCGGCACGGCGGCGAGCAGCATCTGCTCGCGCGGGCTCAGCGCCAGCTCCATCACCGAGTCCACCTCGGCGAGCCGGGCCAGCTCCACGGACTGCCGCGCCAGCATGTCCCGCAGGCGGCCGCGCAGATGCCCGGTGCCGGCCTGCATGCGCCGCTGCAGCGTGAGGTAGCGCTGGCGGAACACCGCGTAATCGGGGACCGCATCCGCAGCACCCTCTTCCGCGTCCCCGACGGCCAGCACCGGGTCACCGGCAATCGCCTGCGCCAGCGAGCCGCGGATGCGGGCGCACTCTTCCTCCTCCTCGCTGCCGAAGGACGGCCCGTCCAGGCCATCGCCGGATGGCCTGCCATCCAGCGCGGTGGACAGCGCAATGGCATGCGACCAGTCGAGCCACTGGCTCAACCGGTCCGGCAGTGACTGCCTGGAAGCGGGAACGTCGACGTCCGTCAGGCGAGCGAGCAAGCGGATGAACGTCGGGCCACGAACGGCCGTTCGCTGAGGGACTTGCACCATACGTCTGGCTAAAAACCGTCGATTTTACACATTGACGACAGCGACCGCTCCCTGCGGCCGCCAGCCCTTGCCAGGCCTCGCCGACAGCGTGACAGCGAACCCAGGCAGATGGCGGTATTGACACCGATCCGCACCAACTGTACTACTACACGCAGTACAGCCAGGAGCCGCTCCCATGACCCGCACCCAGGCATTGGCGATCAGCATCGCCACCGGCGACACCCGCTCGATCAGCAGGCAGATCGTCGACGCGGTGCGCATGAAGGTGGCGCGTGGCGAACTTCAGCCCGGCGTCCAGCTGCCCAGCGTGCGCGGCCTGGCCCAGCAGCTGTCGATCAACCCGAACACCGTGGCCAAGGCCTACGCGGAACTCACCGCGGAAGGCTGGCTGCAGGCCCGCCAGGGCCTTGGGCTCTACGTGGCGGAGCCGCGCGCGCGGCTCTCCGCGCAGGAGCGCGACCACCGCCTGGCCGAGGCCGTCAATCGCTTCGTCAACGAGGTGGTGGCGCTTGGCTTATCGCCCGACACCGCCCTCGCCCGCCTGGACGACGCACTGCGCGTCGTCACGCGTCGATCCGCCTGAGCAGGAGGCTCCGCATGAACACGCACGTTCCCATCATCCGCACCGAAGGCCTCGACATGCGCTTCGGCAGCAAGCAGGCCATCGACAAGCTAGACCTCGCGCTGGAGCCAGGCATGACCCACGCCATCGTGGGTGCCAATGGCGCCGGCAAGTCCACGCTTTTCCGCATCCTGCTCGGTTTCATGAAACCCACGGGCGGCCGTGCGTGGGCGCTGGGCTGCCCCAGCGATGCACTGACGCCGGAGGTTCGCGGACGCATCGGCTTCGTCAACGAGGAACACACACTGCCCACATGGATGCGCGTGGACGAGCTCGTCGGCGTGCAGCGAAGCCAGTACGCGCACTGGCAACAAGCCACCTACGACGACGTCATCGGGCATTTCGACGTACGCGCCAGCCAGCGCATCGGCGAGCTGTCGCGTGGCGAACGCGCCGGCGTGAATCTGGCGCTGAGCCTGGCGCAGTCACCTGAGCTGCTAATCCTGGACGAGCCCACGCTCGGCCTGGACGTGGTCGCCAAGCGCGCGTTCCTCGAAGCGCTGCTCTACGCCACCACCGAACAGGCGCGCTCGGTGGTGTACTGCTCACACCAGATGGACGAGATCGAACGCGTCGCCGACAACCTGATCATCCTGGAACGCGGCTCGTTGCGGCATATGTCGCCACCGGACGAGTTCACTGCCGGCGTCCGCTACTGGATCGCCGAGATGCCGTTCCGTGGCCCCGACCCGAAACTCGTGCCGGGACTGCTGCAGATGCAGCGCATCGACGGCCTGCACCACTACCTCGTCGCCGATGCCGACGACTCGTTCGCCGACTTCCTGACACAGCACGGCGCGCGCTCCATGCACAGCATGCCGGTGAGCCTGGACCAGGCCGTCAACGGCTTTCTCGCCCAGCGCCATCGCGCGCCCGTGGCTGCCTGACCTCTCCAAGGAACCAACCCATGTGGCTTCTGTTCAAGGCTGAACTCCGCCGCTTTCGCGTCGCGGGCGCCATCGCGTGCCTCGCTCATCTGGTCGTGCTCGGCTTCCTCTCGCGCACGACCGACCTCGCCCAGCAAACCGCCCAGACCTACCGCATCTTCGCCGCCTGCTACGTACTGGGCGGACTGGTCCTGGGCGCCTACCAGATGATGAGCTACGCGCGCCCGCCAGCCTGGGTACAGCTGATCCACCGCCCGTTGCCGGCCTGGCGCATCGGTGTCGCGCTGATGGCGGCGGGCGCGGCATGGATCGCGCTCGCCGTGGCACTGCCCATCCTGTTGATCGCCGCGTGGCAGGCCGGCATGACGGCGCGCGTGGTCGACCTGCGCCACTGGCTGATGCCGCTGCCCGCGTTGACGACCGGCATGATCGGTTACGCGCTGGGCGCATACGTGGTGCTCGCCAACCGCCGGGTCGGCTTCGGCGCGGTGGTGTTTCTGCTGTTGGTGTGGATGGCGCACGCACAGGCCTTCAATGCACTGCTGCTGCAGTGGCTGGTGGCCGGCTATCTCGCCGCGTTGCTGTGGATCGTGTTCCGCCCCGACCGGCAGGCCATTCCGGCGTCGGCTGGGCGTCTGGGCCTGGTGTTCGCGCCTGTGGTGTTTGCGCTTTACCTGGCCTTGCTCACCACGCTGAAAGTCGGCTTGCAGATCAGCTGGATCCTGCTGGGCACGGCACCGGCGACGGCCGCTGTACCGCCCGTGGATTCCGTGCAGGAGAGCCAGCGTGCCACGGACAAGGCGCTGATGCTGCAAGGACTCAAGGTCAGCCGCGATGCCGCCGCCCCGCAATGGATGACGGAAGTTACCCGGCTGGAAAAGCTGGAACGTTACGGGCCGCTGTTCGACGAACTACCCGTGCGCGGGCAGTTCACCAACCTGCTTCCGCTGAGCTTCCCCGATGCCGCCAACGATACGGCGTGGACATTCAGCCATGACCGCATGCGCTTCGTCGGACGCGGGCTGGCCGACGACCGTAGCGACCGTGGCACGCTCACGCCGCCGCACGCCGCCACGTTCGCCACGCCGGCCATGCCCATCGCCGGTGTGCTGGGCGCCAGCGACGCCGAAAGCGTGCTCATCCTCAACCAGCACAGCGCGTGGCGCTACGAGCCGCGCACGCACGCCATGGACACGCTGCTTGAACTGCCGGCGCAAGAGGTGTTCGCCTCCCCGCTGATGCGGGTGGGCAGCCACCTGGCCGCGCTGAGCGACCAGGCGCTCTACGTGGGCAACGCCAACCGGCGCGCCGAGGGCCTGCCCGTGCGCATTCCGCTGCCAGGTCCGGTCAGCGTGCTCGGTCGGGTAAGCATTGCCGATGTCAGCGACGGTTATCTCGTCTCGCTCACGTTCCTGCGCAATCTGCGCTATGAATCGTTCCCGCGCGTGCAGCACGTGGTGCATGTGGACGCAAGCGGCCACTGGCGCATCGTCGCGACACGTCCGCTAACGCAGGATTTCCCCGTGTGGTACCGCTATATCGGCTGGTGGTTGTCGCCACTGCTCGATCGCAGCGGCCTGATGCTGACCTCGATGTTTGCCGCGCAGCCTTCGCTTGATCCCATCGACCCGGTACGGCCGCCGGCGGGCATCCTGTGGCTCGCCGTTGCCTGCGCCCTGGCCTGCCTCGCGATGACGGTGCTGCATGCGCGACGCCTGCGGCTTGCCACCCGCGCCACCGTTGCCTGGGCTATCGTCAACGCCGCCCTGGGGCCCGCCGGCCTCCTGGCTTTCTGGCTGGTGGGTGCGCATGCATTCGCCCATGCCGCGACGAACCAGCGGCGCCCGATGGCGCGGTCGCCGCAACAGCCTCGCCTGGATCACGCCACGCCGTGACATACACCACACCACCACGTTCCCGGGACTTGCTGCATGACCACGCTTGAGAAGGCTTCCGCCGAAATCATCCTTTTGCACGAACAGATCGAAGCGTGGTTTCGCGGCGACGCACCACCGGAGGCGCTCGACGCACTCGCCGCCTGCTTTGCAGACGACTTCCGGATGGTGACCATCCGTGGCGACCAGCTGGATCGCGACGGCACGCAGGCCCTGTTCGGACGTCTATACGGCGCACGGCCAGGCGTCGCCATCACCATCGATCAGGTGGCGGTACGGGTGGACCGGCCCGATGGCTGGCTGGTCAGTTACCGCGAAACCCAGGTGTTGGCGGATGGCTCTTCCAACCGGCGCCTTTCCGGGGCATGGTTGCAGGCGACCCGCCATGGCCGGCCGGCCTGGGTTTATCTGCAGGAAACAGCACTCCCCTGAGCCCGCCGCGTGCCATGCACGCGGGGGATCGAAGACCGGCCATGCCAGGCGGCATCCATCGACCGGCAGACAAGGAGACGAGGATATGACGCTGTCGCCGAAGACCTTCGCCCGCGTAACCCTGGCATCGTTCGTCGCCCTGTCACTGCCGTTCGCCATCGCCGCCGCAGCGGACGCGCCCTCGCCACGCGCCGACGCATCGCCCTTGCTTGGCCGCTGGGCCGTGGACACCTCGCGCCTGCCGATGCCGCCCCAGCAACGGCCACGGAGCGTGTTGTTCACCTTCGGCAAGGCCGATGGCGGCAAGTGGGCAACGCAGGTCGATATCGTCCATGCGAATGGCGAGGTGGTCCATTCCGTATCCACGGCCGCGCTGGACGGCAGCCCCGCTCCCATCGAGAACAGTCCCGAGGCGGACAGCCTGGCCTTGAAGCAACCGGCGCCCAATGTGCTGGTGATGGCGCTGCGCAAGGGCGACGTGCTGGCATCGACACGCATTTATGCCATGGCGCCGGACGGCCAGACGCTGATCGAGACGGCGGTCTATCCCGGGCAGGACGGTTCGCCGGTCATGAAGACAAGCTACTTCAGGCGCGTTCGCTAGACACCCTTCCCGGCACGGCGCCGCAACAGGCGGCCCGCGCCGGAGAGCGCGGCCTCAGACGTGCGCCAGCCGCTCCTTGAAGAACTCGATGAAGCGCTGCGTTTTCGCCGGTAGCAAACGGGTTTCCGTCAGCGCATGGACGGACGTCGACTGGCCACGCCATGCCGGCAGCACGGGCACCAGCCGTCCTGTCGCCAGGTCGTCCACGACGACCTTCTCCGGCACCAGCAGGATGCCCATGCCCTGCGCCGCCAGGCTGCGTATCAGGCCAACGCTGTTGATGGTGAAGCGGCTGCGGGTGGCCACCTGGATGGACTCCGTCTTGCGGTGGAGCATCCAGGTGCTGGCCTTCAGGATGTTCAGGCATTCGTGGGCTTCAAGCTCCTGCGGTTCCACCGGCGTGCCCGCGCGCTCGAGGTAACGCGGCGACGCGAAAAGCCGCGTCGACAGCGACGCGAGCGGGCGCGCGATAAGGTTCGAGCTCTCCGGTTCGCCCATGCGGATGGCCACATCGTAGGGTTCGCGCACCAGGTCGACCTGTCGCGGCGTCACGTCGAAATCAAAGGTGATACCGGGATACTTCGCGGCGAACTCGGCGATCAGCGGCGCCATGTAGATGGTCGCGAAATCCACAGGCATCGACACGCGCAAGACGCCGCTGGGCTGGGCCAGCATGTCGCCCAGTTGCTCATGCGCAAGCCGCGCTTCGTCCACGATGCGCTTGCAGCGCTCGAAGTAGACCTGCCCTGCTTCGGTCAGCTCGACCTTGCGCGTCGTACGGTGCAACAGGCGCAGGCCGATGGCTTTCTCCAGCGCGCCGATGCGCCGCGACAGCGTGGAGTTGGGAACGCCCGTCGCCTCGGCGGCCCCACGGAAGCCCCTGGCCTTCACCACCTCGACGAACAAGGCCATGTCGTTGAGCAGCTCCATCACATTGCTCCATATTTGGATCAATGTTATCCACTTTACCGTATTTATCCCGTCAGTGGATTAACCCAAGATCTCGCTCGCAGGCCACCCGCGCGATGCCTCGGACAGAAACCCCGGCATCGCGAACGCCTTCCCCACCCATCAGCCTTGAGAGCGCCATCATGACATCCGTGTTCCTCCCTGTTCGCATGGGCAACCACACCCTGCAAAACCGCCTGGTCATGGCGCCCATGACCCGCAGCCGTGCCCAGTTCGATGGCACGCCCGGCCAACTGGCCAGCGAGTACTACGCACAGCGCGCCGATCTGGGCCTGATCGTGACCGAAGGCACACAGCCATCGGACGATGGCCAGGGCTATCTGATGACGCCAGGCATCTACACCGACGCGCACGTCGCCGGCTGGCGCGCCATCACCTCCGCCGTGCACGCCCGGGGCGGCCGCCTCTTCATCCAGCTCATGCACGCCGGGCGCATGTCGCATCCTGACAACACCCCGCACCACCGCCAGGGCGTGGCGCCTTCCGCGATCGCCCCGGGCACGCCGATGTTCACCGCCAAGGGCATGCAGGACATCCCCACGCCCCGCGCCCTCACCACCGAGGAAGTGCGCCAGACCATCGCGGACTTCCGCCACGCCGCGCGACGCGCCATCGAGGCCGGCGCCGATGGCGTCGAAATCCACGGCGCCAACGCCTACCTGGTCCACCAGTTCCTCGCCCCCAGCGCCAACACGCGCACGGACGAATACGGCGGCTCCATCGAAAACCACGCACGCTTCGCCATCGAGGTGGCCACGGCGATTGCCGATGACATCGGCGCGGACCGCACCGCCATCCGCCTGTCGCCAGGCACCACCATGTGGGGCATCGACGAAGGCGCGGAAGGGCCGGATCTGTATCGCTACCTGGTCGCCGAACTCGACAAGCTCGGCCTTGCCTACCTGCACCTCATGCACCTGGGCAACGAGCCCCTGCTGGCCGACCTGCGCGAACGCTGGACGCAGGCACTGATCCTCAACCGCCCGGGTCGCGCGCGCGAGCAGATCGGTGATGACGTAGCGTCGGGCCTGGCCGACCTGGAGGCTTACGGCCAGATGGTGCTGGCCAATCCGGATTTCATCACGCGGCTGAAAACCGATGCGCCCATGAACACAGCCGACCACAACACGTTTTTCGGCGGTAGTGCGCAGGGCTACGTGGACTATCCGGCGCTGACAGAAGCCGTCAGCGCCTGAAGGCAGGCATCATCCGCGCGCCACAGGCGCATCTGGTCAAACCCAGGTGCGTCTGTGGCGTGGTGTGTCGCAACCAGTCACTTACCGCCGACTGCCAACACTTGAGTCCGCATTGTTGCGGAACAGGCACAGCTCGTCGCGGTAGCGCTCGAACGCTTCTTTGAGGGTGAGCACCGAGTTTGTCGTGTCGTGCGATGTACTCATGGATGGTCGCCTTTGAGGTGCGGCCAGTAGGCCTTCTTCATCCAATCATCGTCCGGTGCCGGCACGATGTCCGGTGGCGTGGGAATTGGTAGGCTGCCGGGCAAGTCGAAACGTGCCTCCCAGGCTCTGGTGTTGGCGTCATCGGCGCTGGGCACCCCTTCGATATGGGTGTGCAACTGCTCCGGGTTCGGATTGCGCAGCACGCGCAACACGCGATTGACGAATACATAAGGCTCCGGCAGCCCTTCTTCCGGTGCGCCAAGGCGCGGAAACGCACCCGCACGAATCAGCAAGCAACTACCGATACGCTCGATGCCGATATCGGGCCGGGCCAATGCTTGACGTATCCGCGCCTCGCCGCCAAGACGTTCCACGAACAGATCGCTGAGTACGGTGATCCAATTGACGCCCTTGATATAGCCCCAGTCGACTACCTTCGCCCCAGGCTTCAGGACATCGTGGATGGCTGTCGTGCGCCCCGAGGCATCAACGTCGTGGGATGTGGGGTCGTAGTCATCCTTCTGTGTGAATCCATAGCTGTCAATCTCCAATCCACTGAAGCGCTCCGCTAATGCCCATTCTGTGGGCATGTAGCGGTGGAAGCTGTAAGGCAGCACAGTGGAAAGCCCGCCATAGCCGCCGCGTATCGGCAACTGCCTGCATACGAAGTGCAGGAAGTCCTGGTACTGCTTCAAGCCATACGACGTCGCCATCGCATCCATCGGCAGCTGGAATTTCAGATACGACAGAAACCGGTCAGTACCTTTTTTGACCGACCAGCCCTCGGGATCGGTGTAATCAACGGGGATGGCGGTATTGGTCAATGTCTCGATCTGATAACCAGCGGCAGTGTCCTGATCAGGAGCGCTGGAACACAGCACCTCTACCTTTTGATGAGGAGGCGTCTCCAGAATGGTTCGCTGGACGCCTTTCATGCCCGAGGCCGTGTATCGGGTGAATTTCCCACCACGCGCACAACTTCGTAGCTGCTCGCCGAATAGCTCCTCAAAACGATTGAAGCAGGCCAGCAAACCTTGCCGCACATCGGGCTTGGAACCACGTTCAAAGAACACGGTGCCAATCACGGCGGGCAGCACGCCCAGGCGGCCATCTTTGCGGAACAGGCACAGGTCTTCGCGGTAGCGCTCAAAGGCCTCTTTGAGGGTGAGCACCGTGCTTGTCGTGTCGTGCGATGTGCTCATGGATGGTCACCTTTGAAGTGCGGCCAATAGGCTTTTTTCATCCACTCGTCGTCGGGCGCCGGCACGATGTCCGGTGGGGTGGGAATCGGTAGGCTGCCGGGTAAATCGAAACGTGCCTCCCAGGCCTTGGTGTTGTCCGCGTCGGCGCTGGGCACCCCTTCGATATGGGTGTGCAACTGCTCCGGGTTCGGATTGCGCAGCACGCGCAACACGCGATTGACGAATACATAAGGCTCCGGCAGCCCTTCTTCCGGTGCGCCCAGGCGCGGAAACGCACCCGCACGAATCAGCAAGCAACTACCGATACACTCGATGCCGATATCGGGCCGGGCTAAGGCATGACGTATCCGCGCTTCGCCGCCCAGTCGTTGCACGAACAGATCGCCGAGCACGGTGACCCAGTTGATGCTCTTGATGTAGCCCCAAGCACCCGTCTTGGCGCCAAGTTTCGGGTGGGGATAGTAATGCTCTAGCTTCTCGAGCGAAGGCCCCTCGTACGAGTACGTCTTGTATGTGCGGGTTTGCGTGAATCCATAGCTGTCAATCTCCAGACCGCTGAAGCGTGTGGCTAACGCCCATTCCGTGGGCATGTATCGGTGGAAGCTATAGGGCAGCACGGCGGAGAGGCCGCCATAGCCGCCACGCACCGGCAACTGACGACAAACGAAATGCAGGAAGTCCTGGTACTGCTTCAACCCATACGACGTCGCCATCGCATCCATGGGAAGCTGAAATTTCAGATAGGAGAGATCGCCACCATCGTCGCCTTTGGGAATCACATGGGTTGTGCCCGGCAAGGTGTAGTCGCTTAGATTTTCGTCGTTGGTTAGCGTTTCAATTTGATAACCAGCAGCAGTGTCCTGATCAGGAGCGCTGGAACACAGCACCTCTACCTTTTGATGGGGAGGCGTCTCCAGAATGGTTCGCTGAACGCCTTTCATGCCCGAGGCCGTGTAACGGGTGAATTTCCCACCACGCGCACAACTTCGTAGCTGCTCGCCAAACAGCTCCTCAAAACGATTGAAGCAGGCCAGCAAACCTTGCCGCACATCGGGCTTGGAACCACGTTCAAAGAACACGGTGCCAATCACGGCGGGCAGCACGCCCAGGCGACCATCTTTGCGGAACAGGCACAGGTCTTCGCGGTAGCGCTCGAACGCTTCTTTGAGAGTGAGCACGGGTTTGGCCGACGCGCCAGAAGCCTGGGAATGGGGAGAAGTCATGAATGATCTCGGAAGGCGTGAAAAAGAATGGGCCTGCGCGGCCTCAGGCCGCTTCGCCCAGCGCGACGGCCAGCGCGGCCGCACCACCGATGGCGGCGGCCACGCCGATGATTTGGACCAGGGCGGCCAAGACGGCGACCAGCACTTCGGCCAGCACCACCAGCACGACCACGGCAGCGATCACCAGCACCACCACCGCGAGACCTTTGAGCACGGTGATGCCGACCTGGGCCCAGTCGATCTGCTTGAGCTGCTGCCAGGTGAGGTCGGTGGCCTGCTTGATGGCCTGCCAGCCCGCCTTGAGCTGCTCGGTGGTGTAGTGCCAGATGGCGCGGCCGGCTTCGTCGACATAGGTCCAGCCCTTGTGCAGCGCATCGGCCACCCAGTGGCCCGCCGTGAACAGCCACGGCGCCTCTTTGCGCAGCCAGGCCTGGGTTTCGTCCCATAGCCGCTCTGCACCCTCGCGGGTGTCGTGCCATAGGGATTGGACGGCGTGTTCGACGTCGGTCAACCACTTTTCGTAAAACGCCGGGTCCGGTAGGGGGGTCGGCGAACGGATGGGCGCGCGCTGCCGACCGCGATCTTTCTGAGGCGCTGGTGCGGGCGCACCCACGGGCACTTTCTCCAGGTCACCCTCGCAATCGTTCACGTCGAGCACTGACATGAACGGGACGCCCCCCGAAATCGCCAAATAAGCCTCTTCCTGATCCTTGTTCAAGACATCGCCGGGAAATTTCACCTCCACCAGGCGGCGCAGATTGGGCGCATGCGCTCCACCTTCGCGGTCCACCGTGCCGCGGCCGGGCCAGCGGTTGAGCGGATTGGTCACGATGATGATGTCGGGGCGGCGCAACAACCCTGGCGTCAGGCCCAGCGGAAATGGGTTCGTGGTGTGGCGGCGATTGATGCCTTTGGTGGCTTCGTCGTGGTTGTCGGGATCATCCGTGCTGTCGCGGCAGAGAAAGGGGATCGGAGTCTGCCCTCTCCGCATGGGCGCCATATCAAAGCTCACCTCCGCTTTGTACGGCCAAAGAAACTCTTTCAACGTTTCTTCCAACCGAATGGCGGCCGACATGACCAGCTGCTTGAGCAGTTGCGTGGTGACACTGCCGTCGGGCAGCACCATGGTGACCACTTTGGGAGCCTTCAGCGCGACCCGTACTTTTTCGGTGAGGTAAGTCAGGGCGAGCGGCGGCAATTTTGCGTAGTCGATTCTCTCCTGGACGGTGGTGCAGGTGGTGTCGACGGGTTGGAGTGTGGCGGCCATGAGGTTGCGTCCTTGCGGGTCAGGTGGACGGGGTGTCGTCGAGGTAATCGGCAACGATCTCGTTGCTGCCGCCACCGGCGAGGTGCCAGGGTTGCGCTGTCACCTTGTCTGGCTTGACGGCGCTGAGTTGCACGTCTTTGGCGCTGTCGGTGAACACGGGCAGGGTTTCGCCGCGATCGTTGGTGAGGCCTGTCAGGGTTTGTCCCGTGGGCAGCTTGAGCTGGTACGGGTGGCGGAACAGCGGCGAGCCGTCTACTTCGTTTTGCAGCACGTACTGGGCCCGGTAGCTGGGTTTGAGAACACCCAGCGGCGGCCGCAGGGAGGCGGCATCGCGCCGGCCCCACCACGCGCACTTTTCGTAGATATCGCCGGGCGTACCGCTTTCGATACGGTTGCGGTTGATCTTGATGTACGAGCCGCCAGCGCCGATCCAAATCTCTTTGTCGGCTTCCAGCACCAGCTTGCCGTTGCTGCTGGTGATGGTGAGGTCTTTCAGCGCGGCGAGTGCCAGCTCATCGTTCTGCGCTTGTATATCGACCTGGCCCTTGGCGGCGAACAGCTTGATGCCCATCTTTTGCGCCAACAGGCTGATCGCCTCGCCCGCCGCGACGGTGAATTTTTTCAGCACGCCCACGTCGGCGTTCTCACCCGCGGTGAAGGTGAGGTGTTTGCCGGCGCTGTGCTGGATGGATTCGGGTGTGGTCAGGGCGATGGACGATGACGCGGAGAACAGCATCACCGCTTCCTTGAGATCCTTGAGCTGCTGTTGCAGTACGTGGTTCATGGCGATGGTGTCCGCCGCGTCTGCCTGCGCTGCACGGACCACCTCGGCCAGACGTTCCATCGCTGCCTGCGCGGCGCTTAACTGCTGCATCGCCTCCTGCATGTCGAGCTGCTTGCCCTGGGCACGAGGACGATCATCGGTGGTGACGAACAGACCGTGGCCCGCCCGCACCGCGCCCTTGGCGGAGGTGCGCAGCTCAAAGCCCTCGCCGCGCGTCTCGCGCTGGCCGTTGACCATCGCGCCACTCACCATGTGGCCCAGCGTGAGCTGGCTTTTGCCGGAATGCTCCGTACTGAGCTTGACGTGCTCCTGGCCTTCCCAGTCCTCCATCTGCAGCTTGTTATCGCTTTGCGTGCGGATGACGTTGCGCGACATCCAGCGGTCCTGATTGGTGATCAGGTCGGTGGCTTGGCTGTGGTGGTGGAAGGCGGCGATATACGGCTTGTTGGGGTCGCCGTCGCGGAAGGCGATGACGGCTTCGTCGCCATCCAGCGCCGGGAAGTGCATGCCGGTTTGCAGCTTGCCGGCGAAGGGCTTGGCGAGGCGCAGCGGCACGCTTTCGCCGCCGGGGTTCCACGGGTCGAAATCCAGGTCGAGGCGCACGACGTATTCGCCTGCCTTGGTCAGATAGGCGTACTTGTAGGTGCTGGGGGACGTGACCCGCGCGGACAGGGTGCCGGTGAGGGTCGGCCACGTTGCTGGGTTGAGCGGAAGCCGGAAGCGCCGATCGGCCGGGATGGCCTTGAAGTCGTTGGCATACGGCTTATCGCGCGCACCGTGATGGGTCACGGCGGTAATCACCATGCCGTGAGGCGCCTCCGGCAGGGCGCTGTCCGTGTGGGTGACGCGGCCGGGCCGCAGGGCCAGCGCGGTACTCTGGCCTGCGAACACCACCTGGGCGGCAAGGGCCGCTTCATGCCGCAGCTGTGCCTGCCAACGGGCCTGGGCCTGATCGAGGTGGCCCGTGCCGTAGACATAGGACTCGCCGTAGGTGGTGGCATCCTTGCTGGCCAGGTTGGCGTCAGCCTTGAGGCGCTCCCACGCCTGATCCGGGTTGTAATCCGCGACGACGAAGGATTGCTGCACCGTCCGCGCATGCGTTTCCAGCGAGAGGATGGCGTCGCTGGCGGCGTTCAGGCCGGCCGATTCGCGCAGGGGCAGCGTGAGGGTGGGCTGGTAGGTGTAATGGTCGACGTCGTCGGCAAAGACGAGCACATCGCCATGCTCGCCTTCCTCGAAGAAGCAATAGATGCCTTCCTGTTCCATCAGGAGGTGCACGTACTCCCAGTCACTCTGCTGGTACTGCAGATGGAAGGCGTGCTCCGCATACGCACGGCGGAGCCGGAACGCGAACTGATGGCCCTCGAGGCGGTGACGGCGCAGCAGCGCGTCGATCATGGCCGGGGCCGTCATGTGCTGGAACACGCGTGATGCCCGGGTAAGGCGCAGCCGTGCGACCTGCGGCTCGATCACCAGACCATAGGTCACCTCGTCCGGGGTGCGCTTGAGCTGGCTGAAGGCAGTGATGCAGCCAGCGAAGCGGCGCGGCATGCGTTCAGCGGAGCGCATGCGGAAGGTGGCGAGCTTGCCGAGCAGGTCGCCTCGCGACAGCGTCTGCGGCGAGGTAAGGCTGAGCGTGATGCGGTACGGCTCGCCCAGCGATTCGCGCACCGTGAACGATTGCACGGACAACGTCGACGCCGTGGCAAGGCCGGGGACCTCGATAGCGTAGTGCTGGTGAAACGGGCCCGCGACCGTGGCGGCGATGGCGTCGAAGCGATCAGACATCGGTTCTTCCTTGGCCTGGCATAGAGAGTGGTCCTACCGAGACAACTCACCTCCTCCGCCGCCGACCCGCCCTAAGGCGATCAGGTGTCCCTACGCATGGGGTGCCGACGCGTCCATGCGCGGTGGCTGGCCACAACGTGGTGTGTGCCGGTATGGCGAACAAAGAGAGCGAGATGCTTGTCTCGGGACCGTAGCGATGCCGCCAGGGGGACGTCTATCGGATGAGTCTTGATGCTGCGGGCCGTTGGCGTTTTACCGGGCGCCGAACCGGACACTCACCCTGGGCGCCGGGTTGGGCGCGGCAGGCGTGGCAGCGCTTATGTCAGCGATCCAGCGATGCCATGCGAACGTCGCATGGGCTTTGCTGATGTGACAGCGACAGTCGCTGCAGAGAAGTGCAGCGCGTAAGCCGTGGCGAATCGATCATCGCGCCGCTCGATCCGCAGACGGGCCGTGCCTGCGTTCGGGCCGGCCAGTTCGGGCGATCTCCGGCGAACAGAATGCCTGCAACACCGTTGCCGCCGCGTCACGCGTTATGGGCGGGACGTAAGCACCGGGGCAAAGCCACCGCCAGGTGTCCTGAAATTGGTGGTCTGCCCACGGTACAGGCGGGCTGCATACAACAAGGGCCGCCCCTGGTAGGCATAGCAACGGATATCCGTCTTCATCGGTCCGCCGTCGTCCCGGGTGTGTCGCTCACTGGGCGGCACCAATGCCTGGGCGATGTAGGCGCCTTCGCCAATGTCGCTCCACACGCGCCGGGTCAGCTTGTCGCCGCGATAACTCGCCTTGCTGCCGAAGCCGGAGGCAGGCTTGAAGAACAGCTCGCGTCGACGGCTCCAGAGTTCGTCGCGGTTCTCAGGCGTCACGACAGTGGTCTTTGGCACGGCCGCCGCGAGTGCTTCGACGGCAGCGGCGGGAACGCCTGCATGGAGGAGGAATTCCCGGTGACCAAGCACGGCGAGATTTCGCTTGTCGGCGTATAGCGCGTGTGCGCGTGGATGCGGTGAAACGACCACTTCGCCGGCCAGGTAGCCCGCGCGGATGGCTTCGTGCTCGGGCGCTGCCAGTGCGAAGTCGGTCAGGCGGTTGTAGATCATGTCCACCGCCTTGTCGCCTATCCACAGGCGGCCGTGCCGACGCTCCAGCTCGGAAGGGTCGCAGATCGTCGCGTCCATGCCTGCCTGAAGAAACAGGTGCCGGAACAACAGGAACTCCGGATAGAGATACTGGGTGGCCGGGCTCGTATCCACGATCGCGATCGATTGAAGTGGTTGGCTGCCACGCAGGTGCTCCCACTCCCGCCGCATGACGCGCAGGACATGTTGCTCAGCGTCGGTCATGTCCACCGGGAGACTGACAGCCGCCGGCATGCATTCCTGCAATGCCTGACCGACCAGCGTGTTCAGCAAGGCCCCACCGGGATTGGTGTTGATCTCAATCAGTTGTGGCCCGTGCGGCGTGATATGAAAGTCGAACCCCAGCATGCCGCCAGGTACGGCAGGGTCCCACTGGGCCATGGCCGGTGCCCACGCCAACACCTCCGACGCATAGCCCGGCGCGGTAACCACCGCCTCCACGGCGGAGACAACGCCATCGATCGCCGCGAGATGCTCACGCGAAACATAAACGGGCAAGGCGGCGAACAAGTGCGGATGTGATTCCGCGAAGTCGCGCGGCAGCCCATGCGCACTGGTGGCCGATGCCAAGGCCGCGTGCATGGCCTCCGGCGCGATGGGCACGCAGTGGCAATCACGGTTGAGCGCTTCGACGCTGCGCGGGTTCGCGCGCATCACTTCGCAGTCAACGGGTTGCGGTTTGCGCGGGTCAAGGATCATGCCAGCCATGAGATATCACCACCTTGGTGACCGGCGCGCCGGGTACATTCGATCCATGTTTGTCAGGCCGATTCGCCATCCGCGCGAACCTCTGCCAGGCGCGGCTCGGCACTTTTTGCGGTCAGCCATTTGCCAACCGCCGCCGCAGCCAAGGCGCCCACCATCTGGGCCGCAACGAAACCGGCGACGTCGTTCGGGCGAATACCCGCGAAGGTCCGGGTCAGCGAGCGCGCAAGCGTCACGGCGGGATTGGCAAACGAGGTGCTTGCGGTGAACCAGTACGCGGCAAAAATGTAGCTGGCCACCAGGGCGGGAATCGCCGCCGCTCGGTGCCGCAGGCCCAGCAGGATGGTCAGCAACAACCCGAACGTTGCCACGCCCTCACTGAGCCATTGCGCGGAACCCGTGCGCACATGCGTGCCCGGCTGGAGCAACGGCAGGCCAAACATCGCATGCGCCAACAGCACGCCGACGATGGCGGCGATGGTTTGGACAAGCACGTACAGGATGGCATCGCGACGACTCATGTCACCACGCAGGTACAGGATCATCGACACCGCGGGGTTGAAGTGCGCGCCGGAAACGGGACCGAAGATCACAATCAGCACGTAGAGCGCGCTTGCGGTGGCGCCTGCGTTGGCAAGCAGGGCCACGGCGTTGTTTCCATTGGCAAGCGCCACGCCCATGATGCCCGAGCCCACGACCGTCGCCAGCAGCAAGGCCGTGCCGATGAATTCGGCGAGCAGCTTGCGCCAAAGGCCCGTCATAGTTCCGCCAGCAGGTGCTTTACGCGTGCCGCGATATCGTCACGCACGCTGCGATAGCCCTCGTCGTCCATGTGCTTGGGATCAGCAAGGCCCCAGTCTTCGCGCCGTTTGGCGGGCACCCAGGGACAGCTGTCGCCGCAGCCCATGGTGATCACGGCGTCGAACTCGCCAGCGATGTCATCCAACGACTTGGACGCATGCGATGTCAGGTCATAGCCCAGCTCCCCCATGAACCGGACGGCTTTGGGGTTGATGACGCCGGAGGGCCTGGATCCTGCGCTGAATGCCTCCACGCCCTCCCCGCCGTAGATATGCGCGAAGGCTTCCGCCATCTGGCTGCGATTGGAATTTTCGATACAAACGAAAAGCACGCGCTTCATCGCGAGGACACCTTGCGTGATGACTTTACCGTTGGAATACAGGTGTTGGCAGGTCCACAGCCAGTGGCTGCGCTGCCGTTGGCACAACAATTGTCGGTGAGGAACCCGAGCAAGGCATTCATCTGCCCATAGTTCGCGCGGCATTGGATGACCCGGCCAAGACGTTCGTCACTCACCATGCCGGCCCGGCGCAAAATGTGCAGATGGTTGGTTAGCGTCGCACCGGGCAACCCCGTGGCCTCCGCGAGCTCCCCCACGGCCATGCCCTCCTCGCCCGCCTGCACCAGCAAGCGGAAAAGTGTCAGGCGGTGCTCCTGGGCCAGCGCATTGAGGCAGGTGAGCGCGTCGTTCGATTTCATATTTCTAGATTTATCGAAATGATTGCAAAGGTCAAGACCCTGGCGAAAGGGTCATGGATGTTGCGCCTCAGGCTGCCGGTGCAGCCTGCGAAGCGTCACTTGCCTGGGGATTCCGCAGCATGCGCCCGATAGCGCAGCAATTGATCGGCGCCGGACGCGGATAACCACAGCTCGCCGGAGCGCCCCATCATCTGGCGGACGTTGGCGTGCTGGCTCGGGAACGGCAGGACATCGAACCGCTGGGTTCTCGGGTCGAAGCGCACGAGCGCGTTGGCGCTCCATTCGCTGAGCCAGACGATGTCCTTGTCGTCCACGAAGATCGCGTAAGCGTGCGGTGCGTTCCCCGGAAGCGTCCATTCGCGCCACTGGCGCGTCGCCGGGTCATACATGCCGACCTTGCCCGCGGTCCACTCGCTGATCCACACCCGCCCTTTCGAATCGGCCCATGCGCGGCGCGCGCCCTGGTTGGGTGTCGGCGGTTCGATGACCTGTGCCGAGCCATTGGCGGGATCGATGCGTCCCAGATAACTGCCGGCCAGCGATGCGTAATACAGGCTGCCATCCGGCGTGACGCAGATGCCGTAAGGTCCGCGCCCGCGCGGTGCATCGAACACCCGCATCTGGCCACTCGCCGGATCGAGTTCACCGTAGATGCCGTTCTGCCCGGTAAACCACAGGTGCCCGCGCTTATCGAACACCGCCGTATTCAGGTTGGCGTCCGACCGCTCTTTCGGCAACGGGAACCGCGTGACAGCGAGTGTCTTCGCATCGATACGGACGATTGCATTGCGCCCGCCTTCGGTGATCCATGCTGCATGGTCGGGACCCACGATCACGCCGTGTGGCGCGGCGCCGTCGCCCAGCGCAATCCAGTCCGCCTTGCCGCTGCGCGGGTCCAGCCGGCCGACCGCGCCCTTCGCCTGCGCGGTGTACCACACCGTGCCATCCGATGATGGCGCGACATCGTGCGGACCGCTGCCGGGCGGAACTGCGAAGGTTTCGAAGGACGGCGCCGCGGTCTGCGCCAAGCAGGCCATGGGCATGATGCTCAGCACGGCAAATACCAGTTCGACGACGACGGCCCGCCAAGCGGCCACGGCAACGGGGGTTCTCGCTGTCTCCTGCATGGCCACCTCCGGCGCTCGGGATGCGCCTCAAAGCCTGCGGACTTTCCCATGATGGCACTGCGTCTGTGACGAGCGGATCTTCATGGTGCGGCGGGAACGTCGGGCATGCCTCGCGTCAACTCTTCAAACAGATACGTGGTTGATCCATCGCACATGTCGCCACCACGGATTGAACCAAGCCAGCGACGCCGCGGGATGACCGGCGTATGCGCCAGTCAATGACCCGATACCTGCCCGCCATCGGCCAGCATCAACAACGCGGCGCGTATCTCCTTCTCTGCGCGCGCTGGTGACCATGAGGCCATCTCACTCAGGCTGTGGCGGCGCGCCAGCACGCGTATGGCGTGCAACCCCAGCCAGTAACCCGAGCGGTTCGGCAGGTCGTGTTGAAACGGGGTGCTGTTGCCCTCGAACCAGTGCACGTAGGTATCGGAGGTGCGGTGTCTGGCAGGGTCGATGGTCAGCACGTCCGCTTCGCGCAGAAAGCGCCGGGCCGCCTCGTTCAGTCTTGCCTCGGGCAGCGCGCCAAGGTCGTTTTGCAGCAGGTACTCGCCATCGGTATGGCCCGGCGACACGACGGTACTGACGTACGTGGCCAGGCCCTCTTCAAACAGCGGCAACAGCAGGTGCGTATCCGGCATGACCCCGTCATTGGTGATGCCTGAGTGCTCGGCGTCCCACAGATGGAAGAGTTCATGCGGCAGCACGATATCCAGCTGGGCCTTTTCGAGCAGCAGGGAGTCGACCGCCAGCGCCAGCACGGGATCACCATTGGGCATCACGCCGCTCTTGGCATCGAAATCCGGAGCGAGCACCACGATGGCGCGCGGCTGCCCGGAGGCACCGAAATACTGCGCGAACCGTTTTGCCTGTACGCCCAGCGCCGCGTCGATGGCGTGCACGCCGCCCGGTATGTCGCCCCCCATGCGACGGTACTCCTCGAACCGTGACTTCAGCGACCGGTCCTTTCCCTGCTTCCAGTCCGGGTTGTTCCTGACTTCCCAGACCACGGACTGGTAAACGGCTTCGCGGGGTTGCTCGATGAACTGGTCCCAGAGCGCTTCCTGCTCGGCAAATGGCTTGTCCTGGGCGGCCTGCCAGAACGCGGTGAACGACTGCTCGATCGGTGGCGCGGCATCGTGTTTCGGCGAACTGGCAAGGGCAAAACCGCTGATCGCCAAAGCCATGGCAGTCACGCCCAGCAAGACCGGCATCGAAGCGGGCTTCTTCATGCGCTGTTCTCTGGGTTCTTTGCAGCGGAGGCAGGCGGGATCGTACCCGCAGCCGTCAGGCGATGGAATGGTCGATGACCACCTGGTTGCGGCCGTTGAGCTTGGCCTGGCGCATGGCGTTGTCGGCGCGTGACATCAGGCTTTCGAGGCTTTCGCCGTGACGGTTGCACTGGACGATGCCGATGCTGATGGTCAGCAACCGGTCGGGGCGGTGTACTGCGCGTATCGCCACGCGTATCTGCTCCGCCCGCGAATGCGCGTGCTGCAGGTTGACGCCGGGCAGCAGCGCGACGAATTCCTCGCCACCGATCCTGCCCAGCAGATCCGACTCGCGCATCTGCGAGCGCAAACCCTCGGCCAGCTTGACCAGCACCTCATCGCCAGCGGCGTGACCGAACGCATCGTTGAGCTGCTTGAAGTGGTCGACGTCCAGGTAGAGCACGGCAGCCGGAATCCGCCGCACGTACAAGTCGTTCAAGGCATAACGCGCCAGTTCAAGGAAACGGTTGCGCTGCAGCAGCCCGGTCAGTCCGTCGGTGTGGGCCTGCACCCGCAGTTGCTTCTCCAGCCGGAACTGTTCGAACAGCGTGCGCGTCATGAAGGCGCGCAGCACCGTGGCCACGGCAATGGCGATCGTCATGTACACGGTGTACTGGAACACCGGGATCCCGCTGACGGACCCCAGCAGCAACATCGGCAAGGGACCGAGCGCGCACAAGGCCATGGCGACGACGAAGTCCCACCGCCCGATCCAGATCACCGAAGTCGCCACCGGCAACAGCAGGCCAGGAAGTACCAGCCGCTGGCCGGGCACCTGCCCGATGCCGTTCAGATTGACGCCCACTTCCAGCAGCAAGACGCAGCTCAGGGCCAGCAGGCTGAGCGGCACCGGCCGTTTTTCGCGGCGGGCGACCAGGGCCAGCAAGGCCAGCGGCACCGAGGGCGCCAGGCGCAGCCACAGGGGCACCGGCGATACGCTGACGAACGCGCGTCCCCCGGCCGCCAGCAGGTAAGCAGCCACCGCCAGCACGGTCAGTGCATGAATGGCCGGCGCCATGCGGTGCGCCAGGTAATGCGTGTATTCGCGCCGATGACTCGGATCGTCGGCTCGCTGCGCAGTAGCGAACGGCTGGTGCATGCGGGTCCCTGGGCACGGCAGTCCATTGATTGCTTCACATCACAGCAAGATGGATGCCATGGACCCGGAAGTAAGGTGCGCTGCCGCTCCCTGGGGGATCCCGGCTGCCGGCCGGCGCTTCATGCCTTACGCTGAAGGGCAAGCAGCGACGCCACGGGGCAATGTATGGGCGATCCAAGGCGGCGCTTCCGCGGGACAGGCGCCCCCTGCCCGCCGTCCCTTGAATCGGGCTGCCGGATGGCCACTGCAGAGGAAGGAAGTCGTGGCAGCTGATGCCGACAACGCAAGCAGTCCGTTCGAGATCGCACTTGACCCTCCGCCGAAGGGAAGCCACCGATCCGCGGAGGTCATCTATGGGCAATTGCGGACGGCCATCCTCGACGGTCGACTGGTTCCCGGGTCCCGGCTCCCGGTGGAGCGCCAGTCAGCGATCTTCTTCGGGGTATCGAGGAACACCATTGCCCGGGCCTACGCGCGGTTGGCCCTCGAAGGATTGGTGCAGTCCCGCCAGGGTTCGGGCAGGTATGTCTCGCCCAGGCAACACCGGGTACTGCGCGAACCATCACCGGCAGCCGGAGAGGCCGATCCTCGCCTGAATTCACTGTGGCGGGGTCCCGAGCTCGCCCGCTCGCTTCATTTCTGGAACGACAACCCGCGCAGCAACGTCCGTAGCACGGCTGCCTCGGTGGATTTCCGGCCCGCGCTGGTTGATCCGCGACTCTTCACGTTCGAAACATTTCGCCGGATCAGCGCCGGGCAACTCCGGCAAATGGAAACGAAGCCACCCGCCTTCAAGAGTCCGCAAGGCAATCAAGGCCATTTCCCGCTGCGGACGGCCATCGCTGCGCACATTGGCGTGTCGCGCGCGGTGGCCTGCCATCACGATGACGTGCTGGTGACGGCCGGCGCGCAACAGGCCTTCGACTTGCTCGCCCGTGTGCTCGTCACTCCGGGACAAACGACCGTTGCCATTGAGGATCCCGGCTACCCCCCGATGCGTGCCGCCTTTCTGGCGGCTGGTGCCCATGTGGTACCCGTGCCGGTGGACGCGGAGGGGCTGGTGGTCGATGCGTTGCCCGCCCCGGTGCAGATCGTCTGCGTCTGTCCCTCGCACCAATTTCCGCTGGGTGTGTCCATGTCCGCGCAACGGCGTACGGCGCTGCTCGCGTTCGCGCGCAAGCATGGCGCCGTCATCGTGGAAGACGACTACGACGGTGAATTCCGCTATGACGGCACGCCCTTGCAAGCGCTGAGATCCAGCGCAACGGCAGATGACGTGTTCTATGTCGGCACGTTCTCCAAGTGCATGCTTCCCGCGCTGCGACTGGGCTTTGTCGTTGCCCCACGGTGGGCCATGCCGGCGCTGACGATGGCGAAGAACTGTCTCGACTGGCATTGCCCGACGCTGACGCAGATGGCTGTCGCCCGATATATCGCCGAAGGACATCTGGTGCGACACGTGCGGAAACTGCGTGACGTATACCGGCGGCGGCGAGACCTGGTCTGGCAGATCCTGCAATCTGACTTTCCCGGTGAGCTATCGCCGATGCCATCCCACTACGGCATGCACGTGGCGGCGCTATCGACGCAACCCCGACCGCTTGAGCCGATCAGCGCAAAACTGCTGGCGTTGAACGTGCACCTGCATTCACTGGAGCGCTATTTCTTCTCCGCGCCAACCATGGATGGCTTCGTATTCGGCTACGGCGCCGCTGATCTCAAGACCATCGAGCAGGGCCTGAAGACACTGAGGCGCGTGCTCTAGCCGCCCATACGCCGGCCCGGGGCAAAGTGGCCCACCCACAATGGCTCCGATTGGCTCATCCAGGGCTTCCTGCTTTCCCTACAGTGAGGCCAAGACCTGGTCATAAGGAGACCGCGATGATGTGGAGACTGTTGCTGCGCACAACCGTGATTGCCGGCGTTTTTGCCTGCGCCCCCTTGAGTGTGAACGCCGGACAGCCGCACGACGGCGCCCATGATTTCGACTTCGTGCGCGGTGCCTGGCATACCCATGCCACCCAGGTACTCGACCCGTTCGAAGGGGGCACACACACGGTGACCCTGGACGGCACGAAGACAGCACGCCCGATCTGGGATGGTCGCGCCTGGCTCGAGGAAATCGAAGCCGATGGCCCCGATGGACATTGGGAGGGCGCGACCATGTTCGTCTACAACGCCAAGGCCGGGCAATGGAGCCAGACGTATATCGACGGCGCATCGGGTGAGACCGAGGCGCCGACCATCGGCAGCTTCAAGAGCGGTCGCGGCGAGCTGTTCGGCACCACGGTCTACAAGGGGCGCACGGTACTGGTGCGCGGCGTCTGGTCTGACATCAAAGCAGACTCCCATCACTACGAGATTGCCTACTCGCAGGACGGTGGCCACACCTGGGCAACGGCATTCAAGGCGGATTTGACGCGACTCAAGTGAGGCTGCCGCGTAACCCGTTACGTCAGGCCGTTACCTCACACGCCATCCATGGGCCAGCTGCTGGACGACCGCCTCCAGCAGCGCATGGCGTCTTGTGAGGCGGCGCATATCACGGCGATAACCCAGCCACATGTCACGCACGGGCGGTGCTTCGCCAGGATCGATGCGATGGAGTGATCCTGCTGCATCCCCCAACGCTCGCGGCAACACGGCGACACCCCGTACCCTGACGCACAGGCTTGCCTTCATGGCGCGCGCGTTGCCGCGGAAAGCGGCGTGCGCGTTTGGCAACGGGTGTTGCAGCCATGCCACCTTGGGCAGTCGACAAAGACCAGACCCGCGAGAACCCATCGCCGTAAAGATGTACGGAACGGCAAATACCAACGCCGGGACCACGGCCGTTATTGCGACAACGGCCGGCAGGATCATGCGGCGTTGCAGCGCCGGCATCCCGGTTGCCACCCTGGCTGGATCAGTCCACATTGGGCTGCAGGCTCGCCTCCCGGCGGCCCGCCCTCTGCCTGGCCGGTCACCGATCAACGCTTGGGCGCGCCGGGCGTCAGCCACACGTTAGTAAGAATATGTAAGTTTGTCATGCGGCCATCGTAATTTTGCGCGCCGATTTGCGCGTCCGGGTGAGTCTTGCCCCTGATGCGGATCTGCCAAGGGGTTCGCTTTCCATGCATGGTCCCGCGGTGCTGCCGCGTGGGCGCCCATGGGTAGTGAGCAGACAACCTACATGACAAGGACTTCAGATGACTCACCCCATCCGCCTCCGGGCGTTGCCTATCGCCATCGCTTCGCTGCTCGTCGCCGCGCCGCTCGCGGCCCAGAACGTCACCACGTCCGGCGTCAGCGGACGCGTGGTGGACGCTTCCGGGCACCCGGTGGCCGACGCTACCGTCACGATCGTGCACCAGCCCTCGGGCACCACGAAGCAGGTGACCACGGACAGCGATGGCCGTTACGCCGCGCAGGGGCTGCGCGTGGGTGGTCCGTTCGAGATCACCGCCAGCAAGGCGGACCTGACGGCAGCCGAGCAGCACGATATTTACCTGCAGCTGGGCCAGCCCTCCTCCATCAACCTGAGCCTGGGCGCAGCGGCACAGGCGGCGAATACGCTGGGCGCGGTGACGGTGAATGCGTCCGCGCTGGCGCAGACCTTCAGCTCGGACAACAAGGGCCTGTCGACCAATCTTTCGCAGAAACAGCTGGAAGCGACGCCGCAGGGCAATCGTTCGATCGATGACATCGCGCGCGTCGACCCGCGCATCACGGTGATCGACCAGGGCGTGGGCTCGATCTCCGCCAACGGCATGAACAACCGCTACAACAACATCGCGGTGGATGGCGTGAGCCAGGGCGATCCGTTCGGCCTCAATGCCAATGGCCTGCCCTACCAGAAGTCGCCGATTTCGCCGGAGGCCATCGCCGGCTACAACCTTTCCACCGCGAACTTCGACACCACTTCCGACACGGTGGGCGCGGACGTCAACGCGGTGACCAAGTCCGGCACCAACCAGTACCACGGCTCGGTGTACTACTCCTACCGCAACGCCGCCAAGCTGGTGGGCGATGCCGGCTGGCTGCCCAGCAGCAACCCGGGCTACCAGTACAACGGCTACAAGAACGACTGGACCGGCGGTTTCAACGTTGGCGGCCCCATCATCAAGGACAAGCTGTTCTTCTTCGTGTCGGCCGAACACGAGCGCACCAACGGCATCGGCGCGGATTCCGCCAACGGCCTCGACTACTCGCTCGGCAACGGCGCCTCGACCAGCAACAAGGTGTCGCCGGGTGACCTGCAGAAGATCATCGACGCCGCCAACAAGCTGGGCCTGAAGCCCGGTACGTTCGGTGGCGCCACCGGCCTGGCGTATGACGACAAGCGCTATCTCGGCAAGATCGACTGGAACATCACCAACGAACACCGCGTCAGCTTCACCTACCAGCGCACCAAGGAAGAACTCCCCGCCGTGGGCGGCAACAGCGCCAACAGCGTGGGCCTGACCAGCTACACGTATACCAAGGCGATCACCACCGACAACTACGTGCTGCACCTGTTCGACGACTGGACCGACAACTTCTCCACCGAGACCAAGGTGGGTTACCAGAAGTTCGTGCAGGACACCACGGCGCCGTTCCAGCAGCCGGCTGTCAACGTGAACCTGTCGCCGGATGGCAAGGGCCCGTCGGTGAACCTGGGCGAGGAACGCTATCGCCACTACAACCACATCGATACCAAGAAGTTCAGCCTGTTCCTTGCCGGCACTTATGTCGTGGGCGATCACGCCATCAAGGGCGGCATCGATGTCCAGAGCAACAAGATCTACAACCTGTTCGGCCAGACCCAGTTCGGCCAGTACAACTTCTGGGGCATCAACAATTTCCAGAACGGCAACTACAACTCGTACCTCCTCTACCACCCCGCGCCCGGTTATTCGCTCGGCGACATCGCGGGCCGCTGGACGTACAGCCAGTACAGCCCGTTCCTGCAGGACACCTGGCAGTTCAACGACCAGCTGTCGGTGCAGTACGGCGTGCGCGTCGACATTCCCGACGCCAACGTCAAGCCGGAATACAACCCGGCGTTCGCGAAGGCCTTTGGCTTCCCCAACAACTTCGCCATCGGTCCGGGCAACCGGGTGGTGGAGCCGCGCCTGTCGTTCAACTATCTATTCGACAGCAGCTACCGCACGCAGCTGCGCGGTGGCGTCGGCCTGTTCCAGACCACGCCGCCCATCGTGTGGCTGACCAACCCGTACCAGAACAACGGCGTCACCCTGCTCAACTACACCTCGTACGCGCCGGCGACGGCGCCGTTCAGCCCCGATCCGTTCCACCAGAACATCCCCGCCGGTGGCGGCGCGGGCTCGATCGACACGATCGACCCGAACTTCAAGATGCCCACGGTGTGGAAGGCCTCGCTGGCCCTGGACCGCGAGCTGCCGTGGTGGGGCCTGATGGCCTCGGCTGAGTACCAGCACATCAAGGTGCGCGACGGCATTCTGTATGAGGCGCTGAACTTCGGCGCACCCACCGGCACGCTGCCGGATGGCCGCGAGCAGTTCTGGAAGACGCCGGGCGAAGCGCCGAAGACCGCCGACTCGCTGGCCAACCAGAACCGCGCCTTCAGCAACCAGTCGACGTATCTGACCAACACCAAGAAGGGCAAGTCGGACACCTTCACGCTGGCACTCAGCAAGCCGTTCGGCGATGAGTTCTCCGGTACGGTCAGCGCCACGTTCAGCCACGCCACCGATGTGGACCCGGGCACCGACACCATCGCGTTCAACGGCTACTCCCGCGTGGCGCGCCTGAACCCCAACAGCGACGTGCTGGCCACGTCCAACTACAACGTGGCCAAGAGCCTGAAGGCCTCGTTGAACTGGCAGCACGCATTCTTCGGCAACTACTTCACGCAGGTGTCGCTGTTCTACAACGGCCATACCGGCACGCCGTACACCTGGGTGTTCGCCAACGATGCCAATGGCGACACCATCGCGGGCTGGGATCCGGTCTACATCCCGTCGGCCAATGACCCGAAGGTCGCCTATGCCAAGGGCACCAGCGCGCAGGTGATCCAGCAGTTCCAGAACTACCTCGCCAACGACAGCTACCTGAAGGACCACCGCGGCGAGATCGCCCGACGCAACGGCGACACGACGCCGTGGGTCAACCAGCTGGACGTGAGCTTCTCGCAGGAAGTGCCGGGCCTGTTCGCCGGCAACAAAGGCGTGATCCGCCTGGATATCTTCAACTTCCTCAACCTGCTCGACAAGCATTGGGGCGACGTGCGCAACACCGGCATCTACCCCACCCGCACGCTTGCGAGCTATGGCGGCGTGAACGCGCAGGGCCAGTACGTGTACTCGCTGCCCACCGACAAGTACGGCAACTACCAGCCGCAGCAGCTCACCACGTATGACGGTGGCTTCTACGACCCGAGCCGTGTCGTGTCGCGCTGGTCGGCCATGGTGACGCTGCGCTACAACTTCTGATCCACGCACGGCCGCCAGCATCGGGAGCAGGCATCGCGAGGTGCCTGCTCCTTTTGTTTTGCCGCATCGAAGCGGCGACCACGCGACGCTCGTGTCGAGCAACAACGCGTGTGCCTGGCCCGCCCTACCGCCAGAACGTCAGTCACGCTTTACGCTGGAAGGAAGCACGACGAAGTCATGCGTCCTTTCCAGGGATTCCATCGCTGCCAGGAGTGCCGGCGGCGGGGCCACGAGTCGGCGCTCGGTGAGGTTCAGCCATCCACCCGCGCTGGTCACCCGCGCGCTGAGCTTTCCATCACGCCGGAATATCTCGTGCCGAAGAAGGAACCGGCTGCCATCATCGGAATGGCCGGCGATGGCGTAGGTCACGGTGATCTGCTCTTGCAGGCCCACCTCCTTGAAGTACTCCACCTCGTCCTTCATCACCACCGGGCCGATCCGCAGGCGCACGAACTCTTCCATGGGAAAGCCATGTTCCATCAGGAACATCTGCCGCACGTCGGCCGTCTTGTCCAGATAGGCCGTGTTGCGCATGTGGGAGTTGAAGTCCATGTCGCCCCAGCCTGCATAGAGAGTCTTCGTGTACATGCACGTGCTCCTGCGGAGGTGATTGGCCGGCCCGGGATTATACCGCCCGCATGTCGTGGGAAAGGGGCGGGTTCACCTTTCGCTCCTGGGCCCTGCCCTTCCTCTGGCTTGAAGGAGCTGGCCTTCACATCGACTCCACCGGGATGGCAACGGCCGGATCAGGGTTGCGCATACAGCGACTCGATCTCAAAGCCATCCATACCGAGATGCCCCTGGGCGATGACGGCACGGCCATCGTCGTTGGGCATTCTGCGCTGCAGGATTCGAAAGTACGCGGCATTGCGCACGCCATTCAAATGGCCGTTGTTGCTCGCGTAGTAAGGGAACGTCTCCGGATGCAAGGTCCATTGCGCAGCTCTGGCATAGGCCAGGCTCAGTTGATGGCCGGCGTTGCCGGCATAGACGTCGATGCCTGCGTTGCGGAAAATCTCTGCCGCCATCGTGGTGGGAAACAAGGTGTAGTGCGTGTAGGACAGTCCGTTGACACCCTTGTCCGCGCCGCCGCAGTAGTCCGACGTGTTGCTGCGGCAGATCTCCGCTGGCATCGAACCATCCTGCGCCACCTGGCTGAGCATCAGCGACTGCCAGCGCTTCGCCGCCCGCTGCATCAGTCCTCGATCCTGCAGGTACGCCGCGCTGCTCGCCTCGAGAAACACGCCCCAATTGCCAAAGTTGTTGTTGCGTGAGGCCGTGGAAAGCGGCAGCACACGCTGCCGGACGAACGCACGAAACTTCGCGTCGTTCCACTGACTATCGGCGCGGACCATCGTTGCGGCCAATGCATATCGTGGGAACATGAAATTGACATCGGCCACACCCTGCCCCTGGCCGATACGCTGCACACCTGCGGCCCAGGCATCAAGAATCCGCTCGGCCACCTCCGCGTAACGCCGGTCGCCGCTGGCGGCAAAGCACAGCGCCTCGCGGTACGCCACATCGCCATCGTCGGTGAATGGCTTGACGATGCGTTGTTCGCCTTCGCGGTCGACGTAATGGGGCGGCGGCGAAAAATCGCTTACGGGGTGCGGCTCGTAGCCGATGTGGCGATCACAGGTCGTGCGCAGTGACTGCCACCGGGCTGGCGTCGCGCGCCACGCCTCCATGTCGCCCACCTCGGGCCACCCTGCCGATCCAAGGGATGCCGGTGTCGCCTCCGGCGTCGACGATCCGCCCGGGTGAACGGCATCGCTGGCGCAGCCCGCCAACATCATGGTGACGGCGGTGATCACGGCGCAAAGCGCGCGGCCGGGGTGTTTGTCGATCATGGCTGGATGGCTGACCTTGGGTTCGAAGGGAAGATGGGCCTGGATTCTCACGCGTGGCAAACGACGCCGATGGCTTATCACGACTCGCCCTGAGGGACAGGGGATGTCACCCCCGCACGACGCCAGCCTCGGGCCAGGCGCCGCTCACGCCGCACGCCAACGGCGCCTGCGTCAAAAACGCTTCAGCGCCTGGGTCTGTGCGTCCTTGTCCGGTGCACTCAGCGTGGCATAGACGGGCATCGACCATGCAGCACTTTGCCCCTTGCCGCAGGATCCGTAGCCACACTCGTTCCAGATGTAGAAGCTGGAGATGCGGTCGGCGGCATCATAGAGAACGGAGACTTGAACGGGCCCGTGACCATCCGCCGGTTTGAGCGTGAACTTCCACGCCCACATCGTACGGGCGTTGGACACCTGAACGGCCGGGCCGGACCCAATGAACACATACTGGCCAGCAGGAAAGGTTTTCTGGCTTCCACGCTCGATGGTGAGCACATAGTCCTTGCCTTCAACCCAGGCATACGGCGCGCTACGTTCCGCATCGCTCGCGTTCTGCATGTGCTGCAGGTCCGCGCCCGGGCTTTCCTCGCGATAGTCAGCGCTCCCGCCACCGCGACTCACCAGGCCGCCCCAGTTCATCTGATACTTGCCATCCACCCGTTGAGGGCCGCCATGCGCCCAGGTTCCATTGGGAAAGTTCACCTGGATGGCGAAGAAGTTGAGGCCCTGCTCGACCGCATGAGTGACGCGAAGGTGCGATGACACTTTGATGATGTCGCCCGGCACCTGCGGGAAGGACGCGTGCGAGTGCGGGTCGCCCGCCTGCGGCCCGATCACGAAGCCCGGCGGTGCAACCTCCGGCGCCAGCGAGTTCACGGGCATGCACCCGGCCGCTTGCATGCCCCCGGCCAGAACGCATGGGATCAACAGGATTCGGGGTATAACGACAGGCTTCATGGTTCACCCTTTGGCGCGACGACCTTACCGGCCCTTTGGGCGAAGCCTAGGCGTTGCCCCATACAAAAGGCTTTCCGGGGCGCTCATGGATGGTGTCGCAACGAAGGGCCAGCCGATCCGTCGTAGCCTGTCGGCAACGACGATGCGCAAGTCCACGGCGTGGAGATATCCCATGGCGAAGCTTGTCTACGGAATGAACATGTCTCTGGATGGCTATGTCGACCATCAGGGATTTGCGCCCGGCCCACGGCTCTTTCGTCACTTCATCGCGCAGGTGCGCGACCTGGCGGGCAGTGTGTATGGTCGCCGCATGTACGAGGTCATGCGCTATTGGGACGAGGACTCACCCGACTGGAGCGCCGAGGAACGCGACTTCGCGGAGGCGTGGCGGCGCCAGCCGAAGTGGGTCGTGTCGCGTTCGCTGGCGTCCGTCGGCCCCAACGCTACCCTGGTCGCCTATGACCTCGAGGCGGTGGTAAAGAAGCTGAAGACCGAACTCGCCGGAGAAATCGAAGTCGCCGGACCGGACCTGGCGCGAAGCCTGACCGAGCTTGACCTCATCGATGAGTATCGAATCTACCTCCACCCTGTCGTGCTCGGTCGCGGCAAGCCATTCTTCGCAGGCTATGCACTGCGGCTACGCCTCGTGGCAAGCGACGTGATGGGCGAAGACGTGGTCCGGCTGACCTACGTTCGCGCGTGAGGGCGTGAAGCGCCGCCAGGGCGGCCGATCAACCCCGTGAGGTGAGGCCCGCTCGCCTATCGCTCGCCATCCAGCGTCTTGGCCATTTCGGTCGTGCCGTTCCAGCCCAGGCCTTGATAGAGCGGCCTGCCCTTCGCCGTGGCATGCAGCACGGCATAGCCCACCCCACGCCTGACAAACTCCGCTTCCGCGAGCTTCATCAGTTCGCGGGCCAGCCCACGCTTCCTGTAATCCGGCTCGACAAAGACGTTGAGCACGTAGCCGCGCTTGTCCTGCATCGGGTGCGCGGGGTGTGGCGGCCAGTCGATGAGCATCAGCCCGATGCCGGCCACGGGAGCGCCGTCATCGGACATCACAAAGCCAAAATAGGATCCATCCCGTAGACGCGGCCTGAGCCATTCGCGGAATTGGCCCGTCATGGTGGCCAGCGCCTCGTCGCGCCCGCCCGCGTCACGGAACATGTCTTCGCGGTGCCTGCAGATAAGGTCGAGATCCGCAGCGTGGAGTGACCGAATGTCCATGATGGCCCCGGGTTGAAAACGCCGGACCGGAAACGCCGCTCCCTTTCAGGAACCGGCGCCCCCGATCACGATGGACAGGCGCCGCGCGCCTGTCCACTGAAGAGATGCTCAGCCGTGCGGCGGGATGGCGCTGGGGTCCATCCACATCACTTCCCAGATATGGCCGTCCGGATCTTCGAAGCTGCGGCCGAACATGAAGCCGTAGTCCTGCACGGGCGTGGGGTCGGCCTTGCCGCCGGCAGCGCTTGCCTTGTCGACCATGCCGGTTACGTCGTCGCGGCTGCCGGCGGAAAGGCAAAGCAGCACCTGCGCGTTCGCATGGGCATCAACGATGGGCTTGCTGGTGAACTGGCGCCACTTGTCATGCGTGAGCAGCATGGCGTAGATCGTGTCGGAGAGCACCATGCAGGCGGCGGTATCGTCACTGAAGGCAGGGTTGTTGACCGCGCCCACCGCCTCATAGAAGGCCTTGGAACGCTTCAGGTCGGTCACCGGCAGGTTAACGAAGATCATCTTGCTCATGAGTCAGTCCTTTGGGATGGAAGCCGCGATGGAATTATCACGACTTCCTGCTGACGAACAAGGCAGGGGAAAATCGACAAGGCCGGTCCATCGATTCCCGTGCGGATGTCGACGCCGGTTTCACCGCGGACCGAACACCTCGTCCGGCGGCATCACGCCTTGCGCTTTGCGCGCCTGCGCCCGAGCACAACGTGCACCGCCAGCAACAACGGAAGCGCCAGGCCTATCGTCCAATGGGCAAGCACGCTCACGCCGCGCCAGGTGTCGTCCGTGAGGTAATAGAGCAGATAGCCGGTGAGGATCAGCCAGACCAGCACACCGACGGCAACGCCACCGGTCACGCGCTGCCGCCCGGTTTTCCATCCAGCGACGATGTGGACGCCCCAGGTGAGACCAAATGACCAGAGCGCGCCAAACGCCATGGCGCCATGCAGCCGCAGCCACCAGGGTTCCAGTGGGCTCGGCGTGTCGCCGAAGGGGCCCTTGGTCATCAGGAAATAATGGCAGACCAGCCATGCCGCGCCGCTCGACCAGAGCGCCCAGCCGATGGCGTATACCAAATAGCGGCGCTGACGCGACAACCGCAACGGCGTGCGATGGTGGCCGACAACATTGTGGTGCGCGGGGTTCTTCATGAAATCACCTGGCCAATGCAGGTCCACTCGCCAGCGGGGCTTTGCAGATAGGCCTCCGCGTCGTAGTGCCGGAGCATGGCATCGCTCTGCGTGCCGAGGGCAAGCACGACCTTGGTGAGCGCGTCAGCGTGCACGCA
This sequence comes from Dyella japonica A8, assembly GCF_000725385.1. Lineage (NCBI taxonomy): Bacteria > Pseudomonadati > Pseudomonadota > Gammaproteobacteria > Lysobacterales > Rhodanobacteraceae > Dyella > Dyella japonica. The sequence continues at coordinate 3,971,038 of NZ_CP008884.1, forward strand.
ACGCGGGGCCACGACGGTTGCCAGCAGATCGCCGCCGACCGGCAAGCGGTGCAGCGCATCACGATGTGGAATGGCGGCATGCGCCGCTCGTGCCCGTGGCGTGCTCGTCGCCACCGCGACTTCGCCGACTTCCAGCGCGGGAATGTTCGCCCTGTCCGGCAGCATCGTATCGATGGCCACCTGATGCGGCCCCGTTCCGATGAAGCGCAGGTCGCCGCCGGCATTGACCACGCCATGGGTCACGCCGTGTTCCTTCAGCGCGTGCACCGCGCAGTCAACGGCATAGCCCTTGGCAATGCCGCCCAGATCCATCCACAGGGGGCGATGCAGGCAAACCTGCGTTTCCAGCAACTCGATGTCCTTCCAGTACGCGGAAGGGTCAGGTGGACAGGCGCCCTGGGGCGAAGGCAGCAAGCCGTCACGCACCAGCTGGCCGCCGATGGTGATGTCGAACACGCCGCCGGACATCTCCGCCAGTTGCCGCGCCTCTTCAAGCACCTCCACCGTCATGGCGTCGACCGTGACCCGCTCGCCCAGAGGTGCGCGGTGCAGTCGCGACAAGTCACTGGCCGGTTCGTGGAAGCTCATCAGCGCGTGCACACGCTCCACCTGCGCAAAGGCCTTGTCGATGGCGGCATGCGCCCGCGGTGCGTCCATGCCCTGCACCAGGACCTTTACCGTCGTGCCGAGCAGCGGGCGTGCCCGCTCAACCCGGCTGCTTGGACAGGACGAGGTCATAAGTCGCCAACAGTCGCTTCACGCCATCTGTAATGTGCCGGCTCGACAAGGTCGCGCCCGAAATATTCTGGATGTCGGTGCCAAGCTTCAGGGGTGCCGCGTGCGTCTTGCCCGTGAACTGCGCCCGCCACGCTGCGTTGCGCACCTGGTCACCGTAGGTTTCCCGATACTCGAGAATCTCCACGGACTTCACGGCGCCCTTGTCGTCCAGCGCCAGTGCGAACGGGATGAACTCGTGCTTGCCCACCACCTGGTCGGCGATGAACCAGCCGCCGGTGGACACCCGCCATGCCTTCAGGTTGGGGCTGAGCACATTGACGTCGCTCGCCTTCTCGATGGCCTTGACCTGTTCAGGCGTGAGCGTCACGAAATCGGGTGTCAGCGTGGCCCCAGGAAACATCTGCGCCTGGGCCTGTTCGACACTCATGTACACCGTGGCCTGCACCGGGGCAGCGACCACCAGGGCGTAGGCGGGAATCAGCAGGAAACGTGATTTCATGGCGATGCCTCAGAAGTACCAGCCGGCCTTGATGCGGACCCGGTACTTTTCAAAATCGTTGTCATAGATGCGACGGCCCACGATGGCGCCCGGCACCGTATCCGCATGCGCGCTGGCCCAGGGCAGCTGCTCGAGGAACGTCGCGGTCACGAAGAACTTCTTGCCGCCGTAGTGGATCACCGGCCCGACGAAGTAGCCGTCGTTCGACTCGTTGCTGAAGTTGTAGCTGTTGTATTCGTGCTCGTTGAGGAACTCGATGCCCGCCGACCAGTTGGGCGCAAAGCGATAAGAGGCGGCGATATTGAGGTTGACGTCCGTCTCCTCCTGCCACCGCTTGTGCGTCATGGCGTCATCGGCCCAGTCGTAGCGCAGCTCAGGTGCATAGGTGAAATTGAAGGCCGTGACCAGGCGGTCGTCCAGGAAGTTCTTCTGCAGGATCAGCTTGGTTTCCAGTTCGCGGAACTGCGGACCGACGGTAGGCTCCACATAGATGGCCACGCCCAGGGGATCCGTATAGGGGCTCCACAGGCGATAGATGGCCTCGCCGGAGAAGCCGACGAAGCGCTTGGCGTTGTAGTGGTCGTCCGGGCCCGGCCGGTCGTAGGAAAGCGGCTCGGGCGGCGTGGTCTGGTCGAACGGCCCGTTGTGATACGCCCGCGACCACACGTAGTTCGCATAGAACGCGAGCTGCAGCTTGTCGGTCATGCCGTACTCGAACTCGGTGCGGCCATCGATCTGGTCGAAGTAGCCGGCCACCTTCTGGTGGCGCCAGGTGGCCCACTGCTCCACTTCCTTGGCACCCTGCGGCAGCAGGTCGGTGGTGTAGACATAGCCGAACTGGCTTTCCTCGGCATGCACGCGGGACAGGCCCAGGCCGGCGAGCGCGGTGACGGCGAGCAGCGCGGATGCACAGACGCCTGCGCAACGCGTAACGATGTGCTTCATGCGAACGATGGCCCCAGATGACAGGGGCGTAATACTAAATGATAGTAATTCGCAATTGTATCTTCAGGCGGCCAAACGCAAGAACTTTCGGTTGCCATATGGCCAGCGCCCGCCTTCGGGGAGGCAGGCGCCATGACGTCAGGGCGAGTGGAACGACCGCGCGGATCACTCGTACTGCAACGCCCTCACCACCGACAACCGCATGGCCTGCCGTGCCGGCCAGGCGCAGGCGAGCACGGCGACGGTCATCACCAGCGCCAGCCAGCGCAAGGCACCGCCCGGCTCGGGCAGCAGCGACGTGGGCACCGGGAACATGACGGCGGCAAAGCCCCGTGCCAGCAGCACGCTGATGGGCACCGACAGCGGCAGCGACATCAGCCAGCCAAGCAGCGCCATGGTCAGGCCCTCCAGCTGCACCATGCCGAGGATGGTGCGACCGCGCGCCCCCATGGCGCGCAACACACCGATTTCGCGCTGGCGTTCCAGCACGGCCACGCTCATGGTGGATGCCAGGCCCATGCCGCCGACCACGATCATCACCCAGCCCATGCCGCCGAGGAAGCTCACCACCATCTGCAGGTGATCCTCGATGCCTTGCCGTTCTTCGCTGAGCAACTGGCTGCTGGCGACGACCAGCCCCTGCTGATCGAAGGCATCGCGCAGTCGCTGGACAAGGTCGAGCTGCCCTTGTTTGTCGCGCGCGCCGGCCTTGATCAACAGCAGTGAAGCGACGTCATGGCCGCGCCATGCCGCGAACGCGGATGGCGCGACGTACGCCAGCGGCTCGGGTCCGCTGTCGACGATGCCCACGATCCGCAAGGGTGACTGCCGGCCATCGATGGTCAGCTGCACCGATTGCCCGACTTTCAGTTCCGGATCCGTTTTCAGCAGGCCGCTGCCGATCACCACGCCGGCGGCATCGTCATCGCGCAGCCAGCGTCCGTGCTGCAGCGCGGGTGTCACCAGACGGCTGCGCGGCGGAACGGCAAACAGATCGAACATGTTGCCCACGGTGCCATCCGCGCGCACCACACCGGCGCTGGCGCCGTCCCAGGCTTCGACGGCGTCCACGCCTGTTACCGCGTTCGCGGTTTCGATCAGGCGGCTCGCCGGCTGTGGCTCATGCATACGCAACGCGATGTCGTAGTGTTGATCGACGAACAGCCGATCCACCGACTGCTCCACCGCCGCACGCAGATTGTTGGCGCCGATAAAGACGGAACCGGCGGTCGCCAGCGCCACCAGGGTCAGCAGGCAACGCTGGCGCTGTCGAAAAGCGTTGTGCAACGACAGCAGCTGCGGACGCGCGAGCGGCACGCCCTGCAATCCATGCCGCACGCGCAAGGCGGCAGCGTCGTTGGACAGCTCCTGCCCGCGCAGCGCCGCCACCACCGACTGGCGACAGGCCTGCACCACCGGCACCGCGGCGGCCAGCACGGGCAACACCACGCCTACGGCAGCCTGCGCGGCGAATGCCCACAAGGGAATCGCCTGACTGTCCACGGGGAAATTCAACAGCTCGCCCTGGAAACTGCCGTAGCGGCGTCCAAGCCAGGCGGCCACCGGCAGCGCCACGGCCACGGCAAGCACGCCGAGCGCGCCCGCCAGCACCAGGATCTGCGTGGCCAGTTGCCGCTCGCTCGCACCCACCGCCTTCATGATGCCCAGTTCGCGCCGCTGGCCCGCCAGCATGGCCGATACCAGGTTGACGATCAGGCAGCCGCACACCAGCAAGGTGAGGATGCCGAAACCGCCTTGCGTGAGCATCAGCGTATCCATCTGGGCGGCGTGGATATGCTGGCCCGGCACGGGCACGTTGATGCGCCCCACGCGACGCCCTTCCGCCTCCGCCAGCGCCTTGATGCGCCACGCCAGCTGGCGCACATCCTGTTGGCTGGGATGCGGGTCGGACACCGTGATCTGCAGCTCGTCGAACCCGGAAGGCACGCCAAGCCGGGACAAGGTTTCGAGGCTGACAAAGCCATACACGAGATGATCCATCCAGCCGGGCGCCACCGACACGTCGCGCACAAGGCCGCCGACGCGAAGCGCGACAGGCGCCTGGCCTGCGACGGCAACGGGAAGAACGGCGCCCACCGTCGCGCCAGAGTAACCCAGCGAGGAACGCTCGATCATGACTTCACCGTCATTCGGCGGCCACGCGCCCTGCACGTCCTGCAGTCGTCCGATATCGGGGCGGGCCACATCGTCGAGTGCATGCAGCACGATGGTCTTGCGTTCGCCCGGCCCCTGCGTGGTCGCGATCACCGTCCGCCGCAACCGCGCCGCGGCCACACCGGGCAGCTGGCGTACACGCGCGAGGAATGACGCATCCAGCGGCGTGATCTGCAGCGTCGCCGCCACCGGATGACTCGCGACGTAGCTGGCCTGGGTGGTCACGCGCACCAGCGCCCATGCGTCAAGTATCGCCCCGGCGCCAATCAAACCCAGCGCCACGGCGAGTACCACCAGCAGCGTCCGCGCGCGATGTCCCCACGCGTCACGCAGCGTTTTTCGCCAGCGCGTATCAAACATGGCAGGCCTCCCCGCATGGCGCCACGCGGCCGTCCTCCAGGGTCACGGTGCGGCCAGCCCGACGCAGCACCGACGGGTCATGGGTCACCATCACCAGCGTTTGACCTTCGGCTACCAGCTCGCCGAGCAGATCCAGCAAGGCCGACGCGTTGTGGGTATCCAGGTTGCCGGTCGGCTCGTCGGCCAACAGCAAGGCGGGCGCGTTGGCCAGGGCGCGCGCAACGGCAACCCGCTGTTGCTGTCCGCCGGACATGGTCGAAGGGAGCTTGTCCGCCTGGGGCAGAACGTCCAGCCGGTCGAGCAGTGCCAGCGCGCGCTTGCGGCGCTCCCTGGCGGGCCAGCATCCCGCCAGGTCCATGGGCAACATCACGTTCTCCACTGCCGACAGCGTCGGCATCAGCTGGAAGAACTGGAACACGATGCCGACCGAACGCCCGCGCCAGCGCGCCAGCGCCTGCTCCGACAGCGCCTGCACCGCCTGGCCGCCCACCCATACTTCGCCAGCGCTGGGCCGGTCGAGTCCGCCCAGCAGATGGAGCACGGTCGATTTGCCGCTGCCTGACTTGCCGGTGATGGCGACGAACTCCCCGCCAAAGACATCCAGGTCGACATCGGCAAGCGCCACGCAACTCGCGCTGCCGCCCGCGTAGGTCTTGTTGACACCGCGTAGCCGGATCACCGGCTCGTGCGAATGAGATGGGGCGATTGAGCGATACACGGGCGACTCCCGACATGTCTGGGTGAGGTGCCATAGCGTAAGCAGGCCCCTCGGGACGCTGGCTGCCGTTCACCGTGCTGTTTCGGCGATTGGGCGAATCCCGCTGCCTGCTGCGCGGGAAGCCATGGCAGTCTCGGTGCGTCCCAACCACCATCGAGGCATTGCCATGACACCGTTTGTTCGCCACGCCTTCGTCGCTGCCGTGTCGCTGGGCTTCACCGCCATCGCTGCCCAGGCCGTTGCCGCCGACGTCAGCGTCCCGGCCGCCCGTGCCACGGAATCCCATCAGTTCGACTTCCTGCTCGGCCAATGGCAGGTCAAGGGAGAGGTGAAAGCCACGGGCCTGTTCGCCCTGATTCACGGCGCACCCAAACTGTCGGGCCACTGGAAGGCCTGGCACGCCGTGGACGGCCAGGGCATCGAGGACGAACTGCGACTGACCGACGCCTCGGGCAATCCCCTGCCCCCGGTGCAATTCACGCGCATCTTTTCCCGCGAGGAAAACTGCTGGAAGATCACCGTGCTCGATGCCGCCGAAGGCCATGCACAACCATCGACGGGTCACTGGCAAGACGGCGACATGGTGGTCACCGGCAACGCCGCGGACCACGAAGGCAAGCACTATCAAAGCCGCACCCATTTCACCGCCATCACATCGACGGGGTTCCGCATGGTGCAAGACCGCTCATACGATGAAGGAAAAACCTGGGAGACGGCTTACGTGACGCTCAACGCCAGTCGCACCGGTAGTTGACCGGCGTGACGCACCCGTCATCGCCCACGCGCAGCTGGTTCTGGCTGCAGCTGATCATCGGCTGGCTGCCGATGTGGGCCTTCTTCACCGTCCTGATCGTCAACGTGCACGGCGCGCCTTTGGCTGGCGCCGCGTGGGTGGCGCTGCGCATGATCGTCAGCGGCGCCGTGGTGGGACTGGGTGTGCGCGTGCTGGTTCAGCGATGCCCGTGGCCCTACCCGTTCCACGTGTCTTTCCTGCTGATCCATGCGGTCGCCGCACCGTTGTATGCCTTGTTGTGGGCAGCGGCATACAGCCTGGTCGAAAGTCTGTTTCGTAGGCACCTGGTGTTCGCGGTGGGGCCAGGCCTGGGGCCTTTCATGCTGACCGGCATCTGGCTCTACGTGATGATCGCCGCGGTGGGCTACGCCCAACAGGCCGCCCAGCGCACCGCGCTGATCCAGGCGGCGACGGCGCGCGCGCAGCTCACCGCCCTGCACGCGCAGTTGCATCCGCACTTCCTGTTCAACGCGCTGCACACCGTGGTGCAGCTGATTCCGCTCGATCCCGTCCGGGCCAGCCATGCGGCGGAGCTGCTCGCGCAATTGCTGCGCTCGGCGCTGGAGGAGCAGCGCGACCTGGTGACCCTCGCCGAGGAATGGCGCTTCGTGGAACGCTATCTGGCGATCGAACAGCTGCGCTTCGGCGAACGGCTGCAGGTTGCGGCCACGCTGCCCGCCGACCTGATGGACGCCGCCTTGCCTTCGTTTGCGTTGCAGACGCTGGTGGAAAACGCCGTGCGGCACGGCGCTGCGCCCAAGCGCGGCACCACCCACCTGCATGTTCAGGCCAGCAACGAACATGGGCGCTTGTGCCTGATGGTCAGCGATGACGGCGTGGGCGCCGAACCCGCTGCCATGAACCAGGGCGGCGGAACGGGATTGCAGCGGCTGCGCGAACGGCTGACCTGGCTCTACGGCCGGAATGCCAGGCTGGATGTCCACGCGTCCCCGGCCGGCGTCACGGCCACGCTGCACTGGCCGGCGACCCAGATCGCGCGCAGCCCTCTCCACGCGGCGAGCCACGACGATGACTGAGCGCAACGCGGTGCCAACCCTCATCGTCGACGACGAGCCCCTGGCCCGCGCCGGCTTGCGTCACCTGTTGCAGGAGATCGACTGGATTCGCTGCGTAGGCGAAGCGGCGGATGGCGAGGCCGCCATCGAGGCGATTCACCGGTTGCAGCCCGAGCTGATCTTGCTGGATGTGCAGATGCCCGGGTGCTCAGGCATCGACGTGTTGCGTCGCCTGCCGCCGCCTGCTCCGCGCATCATCTTCACCACCGCATACGCCGAACACGCCGTGGCCGCCTTCGAACTCGGCGCGCTCGATTACCTGCTCAAACCCTTTGGGGCGAGCCGCCTCGCCACGGCCCTCGACCGGGTTCGCGCCTCGCTGGGCGAACCCCTGCCACCCGCACTCGACCGCTACGGCGAGATGCTGGCCCATGGCCCCATGCAACGGCTTTTCGTGCGCAGCGGACGCAGCATCCAGCCGCTGGCCGTGGCCGACATCTACTGGTTCGAGGCGGTGGGCGACTACGTGATGGCGCACACCGCCAGCGGCGACTACGTCCTGCACCTGGCACTCAGCCGCCTTGAGGCGCGACTGGACCCTCAGTGCTTTGCCCGCATCCATCGCGCGCACCTCATCAATCTCGGCCAGCTGACGCGCTTCCGGCGTGAGCTTGATGGCCGGCTGACGGCCGTCCTGCATAACGGCACGGCATTGCCGGTCAGCAAAAGCAAGGCACAGGTGTTTCGCGAACTGGCGCGTTGATCACGCCCGGCAATACACGCTGCTTGTAGCCACGGGCTCAGCCCGGCGACGCCTTCATATGCGCAAGCAGGTGTTTGGCCGCGCCGTCCAGATGTCCCTCCAGCACCTGAAGGGCCTGCTCCGTGTCGCCCCGGCGCAGATGCTTCACCATCGCGCCATGTTCGCCCAGCCATCGCGGTTTCTTGGCCGGCATGGTGGCGTACGCACTGACGAACAGAACGCAGGTCCGGCGCAGCGCTTCGATCATCGCAAGCTGCCGCTGTCGCCCGGCAAGCTGATAGATCGCCCGGTGAAACGCCCAATCGCCATCCGCCCAATCGGGGCCACCGGCGTCCAAGTCGGACTTGAGCCGTACGCGGTCGATTTCCTCAAGGGCCGCTGGCGTCATCACCGCCGCCGCCCGCCTCAGGCAATCGCCCTCCAGCAGGATGCGCAAGTCATAGATCTCGCGAACTTCGGCAGGAGTCAGGCTGATGGCCCTGGCGCCACGGTTGGCCGCGATTTCAATCAGCCCTTCACCGGCCAGGATGCGCAGCGCATCCCGAATGGGAATGCGGCTGACGCCGAAACGCTGGGCGAGCTCGACCTGGGAAAGATCAGCCCCGGGACGCAGAAGGCCTGACATCAGCTCGCCGCGCAATTGGCTGGCTATCGTTTCCGGTGTCATCGCGGCGCGCCTCGCATTTGCCTTCGCTGAAACCCAAGTGTATACATGTATACATCTACAACTCAAGGACCGCAGATGGCCAGGAATCATGACTTCACGGCGGAGATCGTCTGGACGGGCGACCGCGGCGAGGGAACCAAGACCTATCGCGGCTACGACCGCACCTGGCGCATTACCACGCCGGGCAAGGCAGCCATTGAGTGTTCGAACGACCCGATGCTTGGAGGCGACCCTTCCAAGCCCAATCCGGAAGATCTGCTGCTGGCAAGCCTCTCCGCCTGCCACATGCTCTGGTATCTGCACCTGGCAAGTAACGCCGGTATCGTCGTGAAGCAGTACGAAGACAACCCGCTGGGTGTCGGCGAAACCGGATCACGCGGCGAAGGACGTTTCATCCGTGCCGTGCTTCGGCCGAAGATCGTCGTGGAACGCGGCGCAGACCTCGCCAAGGCCGACGCGCTGCACCATGCCGTCCATGATTTCTGCTTCATCGCCCGATCGGTCAATTTTCCGATCAGCTATGAGGCGACCTATATCGACATTTGATGGCCGGGCGAGAACGCGTGCCGTGACACCATGTCTGCGCTGGGTCGGAAGCGGACCTTTTTCGTGTCACTTCCGCGCGCCAGCCCGGAGACACTACGAACGTCGCTTGCAGGTGACTGGTTCTGTCGAGTCATCCAAGAGGTCGTCGGACAGCCGCCGCTCGATGCCGAATGGAAACGTCTCGAAAACCATGAGTTCGGTCCGCTCTCCGACATACACCGCGCGACATGTCAAAGCACCCTGTCGTAGCTCAAGGTCCGGCTTGATCCAGGGATCCAGCGCTAGACCCAGGGCGAGCACCCACAACGTCCCCAGATAGGCCGTCGATATCGCAAACCTCACCAGTACGGTGAAGATCCGGTAGCGGATACCTCGAACCCAGGTGAGCGCCAAGACGGCCGCGCCAGTAAGGGCAATAAACACGATCAGCACGTTGGCCGTGATCGCCGCGAACGAAACGCGCACCATCACTGCTAACGCGACTACGGCCCAAAGTACGGCCACACCCAAGGCGGTGTTTCGCATGATTTCCTTCGCCTGCATCCGGATCGAATCGCGAAGGTGATCTTCAGCACGGTTCCAACGATGGTCGAAACATGTCCGCTTTGGGTCGGAAGCGGACATTTCACAACCAGGGTGTAATGAAGAAGCACCTGGCCTATTTCGGCGGGAACCGAGGGATAGTGCCATTCAGCCAAGGAATCTCGCGGAGCGGGACACCGCTTTGAAGAGCACTGGCCTCATCACTTGTCAGCCACACCCCATGGGCGTCGAAGTAGAAGCGACCGCCATCAACCAGTGAAACCGTTTTAGATATGTGCTCAACACTTCTGCGTCGCAGAAGTTCTTGTGGGACGCACTCGGTAACGAACATCACTTCCGGCAAATCGGTAAGCGCGTTCTCTTCCAACAAACGGAGTTCACGCTCTCCACCTTCGAGTTCAACGAGTGCCAAGCGATAGCGCTTGTCTTTCTGCACATCAGCAATCTTCCACACGGTCCCCCCTGATAAAAGCGCCACGCCCGTGAAAGGTCCGCTCTGGGTCGAAAGCGGACATTACCTATACCTATTTGGAGCCATGGTACAGAGGATCGTCCAAGTCGTTGGGCCAAACAGATAGCCCGGGCAAGTCATCCAGCCACCTACCCAGTGCCTTCGCCTCAGCCTTCGATGCGACACACACATCCCCACAGGCATATAAGTTTCCGATTCCATCAACCGCGAGGACGGAGTCGACTACTAGCTGGCCGGAGAAGCCTGCTGGGGGAGCGTCCACGGCAACTTCGGACAAGTCGATACTCGCCCCGGGGCCGCTCGGAATGGCAATGTCGACGTCGCCATTCGCGTGACCGTAGGAGCCACCTACGTAGAAGATGCTGAAATCAATGCGGACCATCCTTGCCCCTCTCAATTTTGCGATGTCCGCTTTGGGTCGGAAGCGGACACTCGATATACCACTGAATCGATCCTTCCGCCCTGTTGGTCACCCGACGAACAACTTCAAGCACCGTTGCCGCCGCGCAACCGATACGGCCCATCGCCCAGCATGGCCTGCAGAACCAGAAGACACGACCACACCAGCGGCAACTCCGCTCCCGCGCCCGTGAAGTAGAAACCTTTGCGCACGGCCCAGAACTGTGTTGCACCGAGCATCATGGGCAGCGCGTAGAGACTCACCCATCGCGTGCCGATGCCGGGAATGAGCAGCAGCGCGCCGGCGAGCTCGGCGGAAAACACATACCAGGGAACGAACGCGGGATAGCCGTTCGTGGCGAAGCCTGCCCACCAGCGTGGCAGGCCGCCGGGAAGCATCGCGAACTTCCAGTAGAGATGCGCGAGGAACAAGGAACCGAGCAGCACCCGGAGTAGCAACGGCGCGTATCGGGCCATGCGGTCTGAGCTCATGACGTGCCTCCCCCGGGCCATCTGCAGAGCTGGGTTGCGCCGGGGTCCATGGCAGCGAAGCGGCCCCGCCTAGAACGGGATGTTATGCCACAGGGCAACGCCGGCACAGCCACGCGCCAGCTGCTGCCCGGAGAATTGCCTCCCAGAACGTCCACGGCGGGTTGCGGCCTTGGTCGAAGGAACGGCCAGGCAGCTCGATCACGCGCGCGTGACACGCCCTGCCTTGAACTACCCCGCACACGAGGAGGCCACCGGCCTCGATCGTCCAGGGGCACTACCCGATCCAACCCTTCCGGAGGGAGTCATGTCGATGATTCGCCTGATGCCCGCAGTGTGCCTGCTGGTGGGCCTGAGCCTGCCCGTGGCCGCCACTGTTCAACCCTTTCCGCCCTCGTTTCGCGTCCAGGACATCCAGACGGACGGCGCCACGATTCACGTGCGCGTTGGCGGCAAGGGGCCGGCTGTCGTCCTGCTGCATGGTTTCGGCGACACCGGCGACATGTGGGCGCCGCTGGCTGCGGACCTGGCGCGCAACCATACCGTCGTGGTGCCCGACCTGCGCGGCATGGGCCTTTCCTCGCATCCCGAAGACGGTTACGACAAGCGCACGCAGGCGGCGGACATCCGCAGCGTGCTGACCCACTTGGGCATCGACCACTCGGCGGTCGTGGGGCACGACATCGGCACGATGGTGGCGTACGCCTATGCCGCCCGGTATCCCGACAAGACGGACCGCCTCGTCGTGATGGATGCGCCCGTGCCCGGCATCCCGCCGTGGGATCAGATCGTGCGCCTGCCCGCGCTGTGGCATTTCGACTTCGGCGGCCCGGATATGGAGCGGCTCGTCGCCGGCCGCGAGCGTATTTATCTGGACCGCTTCTGGAACGAATTCGCGGGTGATCCCTCGAAGGTGGACGAAGCCACGCGGCAACACTACGCCGGGCTTTACGCCAGGCCCGGCGCCATGCACGACGCGTTTGCGCAGTTCCGCGCCATCCGCAAGGATGCCGAGGACAACCAGGCTGCCATGGCGACCCGGCTCACCATGCCGGTGCTGGCGATCGGCGGCGAAAAGTCGTTCGGCGCGAACGAAGCCATCGTGATGCGCAACGCCGCTACCCACGTGACCGAACTCGTCGTCCCGCAGGCGGGCCACTGGCTGATGGAAGAAGCGCCGGGCATCACCATCGCCGCCGTCCATCACTTCATCGATGGAGAACCGGTGGTCTCTGCCGTAACGAAGTGACGTCGGCTCACCGGGGTGATCGCGACGAATCGAAAACGGCCCTCGACGAACGAGGAAGACAGGGATCAGAGGCAATCGCCGACCTGACCTGCGCCACCCGATTCCAGGAGCGATCCGGCCGTCCGAGCGGCGCGTGCGGCGGGCTGCGTTGCATCGCCCGCCACGCACGTTCCAAACCCGCGAAACTGCCTGAGTGCCGACCTGAAATACGCCGCATCAGCGGCGGAAGCCCCGTCATCGGCGGCAGCGATTGCGGGCAATGCGGTCCACGGCAGCGTGGGGTGCTGGTGATGCAGGCGGTGCAGGTGGTGGTTCATCAACACGGGCCGCCAGACGGCCGGCACGCGAAAATTGCGGGCCCGATCCGGTTCGTCGAGCATCACATCGTAGTGCGGCAGGTTGTCCGCCACGGAGAGCCACATGCCACGCAGCAACATGGTGATGACGAGCGCAGGCCACCATGCCCCGTAGTAATAGAAGGCGCAGGCATGGAGCACGATCGAGGCCATCCAGTCTCGCCGCATACGGCTGCGTCGGTCCTGGTTGCCGGCAAAGCCCAGGAACAGGCGCCGCACATCCCGGCTGACAGGGTCGTCGCCGGGAAGCTTGCGCGCAACGAGCTTGCACACCCATGAGGTCGGCAGGAAGGTGACCAGTGGCAGCACCAGCTCCCCCAGATACAGGCCGCCCAACAGGTGCGCGTAGTAGCCGATGCGGGCCAGTGCGCGCGGCGTCCCGCCATGGTGCACGTCCGGCTGGTCATAGGGCTCGCGCGTAAACCGGTGATGCATCAGGTGCCCGAAGCGCACGGCGTCGTAGGGCAAGGCAAAGGCGATGGCCAATGCGCGGCCCGCCCATTCGTTGAGGCGTCGCTGGGGCCAGAGTTGCCCATGGATGGACTCGTGGATCAGCCCCCAATGGGTCGGCGTCAGCAGCGCCAGCGGCACCGCGATCCACAGCGTTGCCACGCCCCACTGCCGCAGAAGGAACGGCCATGCGACGAACTGCATCACGATGGCCGTTGCGATGAGCCCAAGCAGCGCCACATTGGCGCGAAGGTCGATAGGAACACGCCGTACCGCCCGCCGTCCTGTCGCCTTCCGGGGGTCATCCATCCCTGCCGTTGCCTCACCTTCCATCTTTCCCCCGCGAGTACAAATGGCCACTGCCTAACCTAGCAGCGCCTTTTGACAGCCTGACGAGCGTGCCTTTGACGAAGGCTGGCACACCATCGCCGATTCTTGCCAGCCAGGCAACCGGCCATAGGCGAGCGGACGTCCAAACGCGAGCGGGATGGTGGCGCCCTGCCCGCCCTGCGGACCTGGTCACGGATCGCGGCATCGTCGGGCCGAGGTACGCCTCCGTGGTATCCCGATGAATGCACTAGCCGCGCAGGACGGGCTCCCCGGTTCGCGGGTTTGTCAGGGTCACGTTCTCCAGCGCGCGAATACGCCAACTCTCGTCCTGCTTCGTCAAGACAGCGAGGATCAGCGTATCCACCTCATGCGGCCCGGCCGGATGAGCCGCACCCGCCGCCAGGCGACTCCAGAAATGGATGACCACCGCTCCGTCTGCAATGGGAACGACATCAATCAGCTCGTTTTTCAGGGTCGAGTCACGATAGATCGTTTGGTGGATAGGCTCGTGAAGCGCCACGATCTCGTCGACACCCTGCACATAGTGCCCAAAGCGATTGACGAACGTCGCGCCCTCATCGAACAGGGCGCCCAGGGCCGTCATGTCATGGGCATTCCAGGCAGCCTGGAATGCCGCGGGTGCATCTTCTGGTCGTTTCATCGTTGTCATAGCGGCGTCCTTGTCAGTTTCCCGGATGACTGCATGGCCTGTTGCCGGCGTTGCGTCGCGGCCTGGAGGTCTGGCCTTGCTCCTCCGGAAAGAGGGCTTTCTTTCCAGAACCATGGCGGCCCGGCTGATCGCTAGATCGACACCTGCCTGCCGATATCCATCACCTGCGCCGGTGGAATGTGGAGATAGTCCGGCAAACGCGTGCTGTTGCGAAGAAGCACGCCGAACAGTCCCGAGATCCATCGGGGCAAGCCTTGACCGTCCCGGCGCGGCACGATCTTCTCCATGCCGGTGAAATACGACAGCTTTTCAATATCGATCAAGCAACCACTGGTAACAACCTGTGCCATCAGCGATGGCATGTCCGGCTTTTCCATAAAGCCATAGACTGCCCTGACCGACCAGAAATCGGGCGCCAGCTGCAGTATCGTCAATCGCCCCTGCGGTTCGACGAAGGGCGTTGACGCCACCTCCAGCGTGACGGCCAGCACATGCTGGTGCAGCGCACGGCTGTGCCTGACGTACCACATCATGACAGGCGGAGCCGTGTCCTTGGCCCGGGTGAGAAATACGGCCGTGCCCGGCACGCGGGCCACGTTCGACTGGGTCATCTTTTCGAGAAACGAGCCGATGGAAACCGGGTTTTCGGCCAGTCGCTTCGCGACCTCCGTAATGCCCTTGTGCCAGATGAACATCACAAGATAGGTGAGGCCCGCCAGCATCAATGGCACATAGCCGCCCTCCAGCAGCTTCGTCATATTCGACGCGAAGAACGAGGCATCCACCACGAAGAACAGGCTGGCGACCGCACCGCTGAGAAGCAGGTTCCATTTCCATATCTCGCGCATGGCGATGAAGAGCAGCACGGTCGTCAGCAGCATGGTGGCAGATACCGCGATGCCATAGGCGGCCGCCAGGTTGTCCGACTTGCGGAAGAAAAGCGCCAGTCCGATGGTAACCAGCATCAAAAGCCAGTTGATCACGCCCACATAAATTTGCCCGTAGCCCTCGCTCGAGGTCTGGCGAATACGCATGTGTGGCATCCATCCGAGTTGAATGGCCTGCCGCGTCATGGAGAAGGCGCCGGTGATAATCGATTGACTAGCAATGATGGTGGCTATCGTGGAAAGCACGATCAGTGGCACCGTCAACGATGAGGGACAAAGGCGATAGAAAATGTTGCCGCTGATCGGCGCGCCGGCCAGGACAATGGCTCCCTGCCCCGCGTAGTTGAGCACGAGGCTGGGAAACACCATCGCCGCCCACGCAAACTTGATGGGTCGGGCGCCGAAATGCCCCATGTCCGCATACAGCGCCTCCGCGCCCGTCACGCACAGGAACACGCCGCCCAGCACCAGAAAGGCACCACTCCCGCCATGGAACAGGTAATGGATCGCGTAGTAGGGGTTGATCGCCCACAGGATCGCGGGGTGCTGAAAAATGCCTCTGAGGCCAAGGACGGCCATGCTCAGAAACCAGATCACCATGATGGGGCCAAAGGTCCGGCCGATCGTTGCCGTTCCCATCGGCTGCAGTGCAAACAAGGCAACCAGGATCACCACCGCGAGCGGCAACACATACGGCTGGAACGCGGGCGTGACGATGTTCAGGCCCTCCAGTGCCGACAGCACGGAAATGGCCGGTGTGATGGCGCCATCGCCATAGATCAGCGCGGCCCCGAACAGGCCTGCCGCCACAATCACCGGTCGCTTCTGGCGCTTCACGCCCAGCAATGCCATCAGGGCGAGGATTCCGCCTTCGCCGTCGTTGTCGACGCGCATGGCAAAGCCCGCATACTTCACCGAGGTCACGATGATCAGCGTCCAGACCAGCAGCGATATGACGCCATAGATGGTCTCGGCGTTGTTGCCACCGGTGAGATCCAGCACCGTCTTGAAGGTATAGAGCGGGCTGGTACCGATGTCGCCGAAGACGACACCAAGGGCGCCTAGTCCCGCAAGCAACAGCCCGGGTCCCCCTTTGGGTGAACTCACCGTAGTTTCCTGCGTCATGGCGAACCTGACCTGTCGACGAAAATTTCACGGGAGAAGCAACGCGGGATTTATTCTGGCCGGCGAACCCACGTGGCGCCAAGCGGCTCGCACACACGGGCATCGGCAGCGCATCACGATGCGCCCGGATCAACCGGATACCACCGACACGCCTGCCATCGACCTCACTTGAAAGTCTTCAGGCTGTCATGTGCTCCCGAAGTCCAGGGCCATGAAACCAGCTTCGGGGTATTCATAGTGTGTTGCGTCGACAGGCGGAAACGCCTGTCGGAAGTGGATCCCGCCAACCTCATGGTGGCGGGCTGGTATCGAGAAAGGCGCCACGAAACGTGGCAGGTCGAAAAAAAGAAGCACGGGCAACGAGTGCTGCCCAACGGCATCCATCGCCGTTGCCCCTACTCTCTTATGGGCGGCCAGGTCAGACAGAAGCCCCGGGGATTGGTCTCCCGGGGCTTCCCTGGTTTCGGTCAACGGCGTCTTGCAACGATCATGGCTTGCCGGTCGAGGCCTTCGCGTCGCCATTGGCGCTTACGCCCGCACCCACGCTGCCGTTGACCGACGCCCCCGTCTGCACGCCGGTGTTAGCGGAGCCGGCGGCATCCATCGCGGCCTGGTCGGTGCTGCTGGCGGCAGCCTTGCCAGCGGTGGTGGCTTCGCTGGTGGCAGACTCAGCGGTATGCGCGGCCTTGTGCGCCGTGTGCTTGGCCGCATGGCCCACCTGGCCAATGGCCTGGCCAGCGGCGGAGGTGGTGTCGGCGGCCGTCTGCGTTGCGGTTTGCGCCACCGCGCCAGGATTCACACTGGCACCAGCACTGACACCAGCGCTTCCGCCGGCATGAACCTGGGCAAAGGCAGGGATGCTCAGCACGCTGGCAGCGGCGATGGCGGCAACGAGGATGGACTTGCGCATGGATGTACCTCCGGATGGATGTTCGACGCGCTCGACGACGCGACGGGAACAGACGCTATGGGACGCCGGTGAACTGCATCCTGAATGAAACTGTCCTCAGTTCAGGTGCCGGACGGCTCGCTGAATTGCAGCAAACACCGCCTTGCAAGGCTCGTGTAAGTGGCGCGCATCGGGAACGGAACAGGCAACCGTACGACGCCGCCTGACGTGTCTGCTTTGGAGTGCGCTCTCCACACCCCCGCTGCAGCTTCAGCAAGGCATGCGGTGCGGCGCTGCCTGAAACTCAAGTCATCGCGTGGCAAGCTGCAAGTTGAAACTGCGCTCATGCCAGTGACTGATTCGGTTCAACGGCACGGCAAGATCGATGGACAGGTTGCCGTGCCATGGGCCGCCCATTGCGCCGGTTCACTACCGAAAATCAGCGCCTGTCCTGCTGTCACCACCGTCACCGTCCACGGGATTTGACGGCCACGGTAAGCGCGACCTGATGCGTCGGCCCCACCATGGGTTGCAACGTCACCTTGAAAAGGCCGGTCGCACGATCCCACTCGGTCGACGTGATGTGCGCCCCGGTTGCGCGGGCAACCACGTCGGACCGCGCGTAGCCAACCAGTGTGATTTCCATTTCGCCAGGCGCGACACTCAGGCTCAACCTCGCGCCATCAGGCAATGCCTCGTAACCGGCAACCCGCTTGCGCCCCATGGAAACGAACTTGCCCATGTCACCGAACACGGCGATACCAGAAGCGGACACCGGCGCCACGATGCGGTAGGCATAGGCGTCGGCGCCGGCGAGCTTGCCGGTTATCGATTCCCCGGAACCCAACGTCGCGACCGTTTCCGCCGCCGGATCGAAGACCGCCACGGTTCCGCTGAACCCCAGATCGCCGGGAGCCAGGGAGAAATCCGTGGCGCCCTTGGCCGGATCCTCCGCAAATGCCAGCACATAAGCCGTGTTGTGGCTGCCGTGACGGGTGAAGGTCGCGGCGATGATGGGCGCGCCCGTCTTCTCCGCCTGGCTCAGGTAGCTGACGCCCAGCGGCATGAGTGGTTCGTCCGGCTTCACCAGTTCCCCATCGGTGCGCGCAACCCTGAAGATGTTGGCGCGATCGAGCTTCTCGAATGCGTCACCCACACCGACCGGGCCACCGGAGAGCACCGCGAACAGCATGGCCGCCGTATCGCCGGATGGCATGACGTCCGTCGCCGGCCATGCGCCAAGTTCATGGATCAGGCGCGCATTGAAAGCGAGCTGCTTCCACTTGGCGCGCTCCAGGCCATCGCCCGCTGCGCGGATGGTCGTCAGATTCGAATACTTCACGCCCTGCAGCATATGCAGCGGATAAGCCATGCAGTACTGCAGCGTGATGCCATGCGCTGCCATGGCGAACGCCATGCCATCCATGAACCGCTCGCCCATGCCCGGTACGGCACGTAGCTCCGGTGAGAACTTGTAGGTCGCGTCGAGCCAATCCTGCAGGTAAACGGCAATGCCATTGGCCGCGGCGTAGTTCGCAAGCTCATCCCAGTAGCGGCGGTCGACGGCAGCCACCCCTGAGATCTCGTACCGCTGTCGATAAGGGCTGTCCTTGTCGATAAAGCGGTTATGCGCAAGGAAAGGCACCTTCACCCGCTCGTGGAACGCGGCCATCCCCTTCGGAAACACGCCGGGATGGGCTTTCCATTCCCGCAGGCCGCCGTAGCGGTTCCAGTCCTCGTCCGGGAGTGCCGGATTCTTGATCCGGCCCACCTTCTCATGCGGGTTCCACGAACTCTTGTAGTACCACCAGCTGTCGAGCTGGAGATAGCCGAAAGGAAGGCCGGCCTCCCGGCTGCGCTCGAAGAACCGCACAAGCGATTCTTCATAGTTCAGGCCTTCCGCATACTCGTAGTTGTAGTAGTAGTGGCCACCGGCGTTGTCGGTGAGCACGCCGATGTAGCGCAGGATCGGATCGGCCTCGGCCGAGGCGGGACTGCGGTGATAGAGCCCGCGTAGCGCGCCGCCCCATGTGCGGTAGGCCGTCACGATGTCCGGTGCCGAGGCCACGAGCGTGGTCATGACAAAACCCGGGGGCACCTTGGCCACTTCCGCGTTCAGGCCAACGGCGACACGCGTCCTGACATCGCCAAGCATGCTTGCCAGGAAGAAATCCGAGGCCGGGGAAACCAAGAGCGTGTTGCCGGCCGTTGTGAACAAGACCCACGGCGTCGATGCCTGCTGCGGCTCGTCAAAAACCGGAGGCGCAAAATTCAGCTGCTGATGCGACAGCGAATGCATCCCCGACGGCACGATGCTGAAATCGGGAAAGGCCGGCGGCGCCACCGGTGCCGTGCCAATGACCTTCCACGAAAACACCAGCGCACTGGATTGGCCCGGCGCCGGTGCAACGGTCGCCTCGATGCCGTCCACCAGCCTGAAGTGCAGCCCATTCGCCGCCTTTGTCACCTGCGTTGCACCGCTTGGCAGCCGACCGCCAAAGTGCAGTGCACCGTCATCGAGCGTGTAGTTGCCGCTGGCCTCGTCGATGGCGAACCGCAGGTTGCCACCCCTGGCTTCGTAGCTCATGCCCAGGCTGGCCCGAGGGAGCAGAAGAAGCGACAGCAGCAGCGAGGCAACCAGCAGGTAGTAGCGATGTTTCATGCACCTATTCCAGGAAAGTCAGAACACTGAATCAACGAGTCGCGCGGGCTGGAAGTCATCGG
Organism: Dyella japonica A8; assembly: GCF_000725385.1. Classification (NCBI taxonomy): domain Bacteria; kingdom Pseudomonadati; phylum Pseudomonadota; class Gammaproteobacteria; order Lysobacterales; family Rhodanobacteraceae; genus Dyella; species Dyella japonica. The sequence goes on from NZ_CP008884.1 coordinate 3,990,841, forward strand.
GATACCCGTGGCTCCCACTTCTTCCCGCACCGTCTGGGGTCTCTTGCAACGATCGGCCGCATCCACCACAGCAAGCGGGACACGTCCCCTTCCATTCCCCCGCACCCGCTCTACCCTATCGCTGCCGAGCGGGCTTCACTTCGAAAGCGCCCCGGACTTTGCCCCTGAGAGCGCGTGAACGCAATGCTGAAGGTTGCCACTGACCTTTCGACGGATGGCATTTGGCCGACAGTCCAAAAAAGGAACCGAGACATTCCGGGCGTTACGCTGGGGCTACTTTGGTAATTCGGAAAGCTGGCGGATGCGTGAGGGTGTCCGGCGAAATGACCAGGGCTTCACGGCGAACGTAGTAACCACTGCCGGCATCTCGACCCAACGGCGACCAACCTTGCGCCACCAGACCTCACCCAATTCACGGCCCCCCCATGAATAACCCGGCTGCGCTTCCTGGGCTCCTTGGCGACACGGCTGCCAGAAACTACGCACACAAGCTCAAATTATTCAACGCATTTGCAAAACCGGAGATCAGTCGAGCGATTGCGAGCCTTGAGTTGAAGCCGGGCATGCGTGTACTCGATGCCGGATGCGGTACGGGTGAGGTGTTGAGGTGGCTCTCGCCGCAGATCCAGCCTGGCGGAATAGCCATCGGCACGGATCTCGCTTCAGCTCACCTCGCTGCTGCGCGCACGCTGGCAAGTCGGGACACATGGCTTGTACAAGCAGACTTGCTGGCGGCCCCTTTCGCAGATGCGAGCTTCGATTTGATCTGGTCATCCAACGTCATTCATCATTTGCGAGAACCCTCCGCAGGTGTGGTCTTCCTGGCTAACTTGCTCCGCCCAGGAGGACGAGTGGCGATGGGGCAAAGCTCGTTCCTCCCCGACATGTATTTCGCCTGGGACGCAAGGCTGGAGCGTGCAACCAATGAGGCTGTCCGCAGTTACTACCGGGACCGTTACCAAGTTAACGAGAAAGAGTTAACCGCCGTTCGAGCAACGGTTGGACTTTTGCGCCAAACCGGATTCCGCAACGTCACGGCCAACACCTTCATGATTGAACGTGTGACACCATTGAGTCTCGAGGACGAGAACTATCTTGTCGAAGCCATATTTCGTGATACATGGGGCCCACGACTTCAGCCGTATCTATCCGGCGAGGACTATGGGGAGCTTTCTCGGCTATGCGATCCTTTGCATACGGATTTTGCACTGCGCCGACCCGATTTCCACTTTCTGCAGACCTTCACTCTTGTGATCGGCGAAATCTAGGTTCTGCACTCAAATGGTTGGTCGTTTTCCACCCCGCCATGATCCATCCGCATCGACCAGCCCGAAGGCGGTCTGCCGATTCCACGATTCAACCACAGCTATCCGCACGGATCAGCCGGCACGATGCTCGGCTTCCTCCGGCGCCCGCACGAACGCCGGAAAATCTGAGATGGAAGCCGGACGCAAAACGGAACACAGGGCCAGGGGTAATGAAAGCTGCTTGATGACCTCCGCCCCTATGCGGTGCGGTGGCGGGCACGTGGAATAGATCCTGGCATCCCTAGGCCAAGGCCCTTGGCGATGCCAGGATCTGGCCGTAAGTTCCATCGCGAACGATCCTGCCGCCCTCCAGCTCGACGATTAGATCGCAGTAGCGCAACGACTCGGTTCGATGCGCGACGACGAGTATGGTACGGCCGCTTCGCAACGTGTTGAGCATCTCGACGATCTCGGTCTCGGCAGCCGAGTCAAGCGCGCTCGTCGCTTCATCCATGATCAGCACCGAGGCATCGCGATACAGCGCTCGCGCGATGGCTAGCCGTTGTCGCTGCCCGCCGCTCAAACGGCTGCCGCGCTCGCCGAGCCGCTCTTGCAGGCCGTTGGGAAAGGCGGCTGCGCACTCCTCCAGGCAGGCCTGTCGCACCGCCGTTTCCACGCGCGCGATGTCGATTTGCTCGGTGGGTACGCCCAATGCGATGTTCTCCGCCAACGTTGCGTCCAGCAAAAATGCTTGCTGCGGAACATAGGCGATGGTGGAGCGCCATGCGTTCCCATTCGTGGTATCGAGCGTCACACCGTCGACCTCGATGCATCCCGATTGCGGCGAGAGCAATCCACTGACCAGATCGAGCAGGGTCGTCTTGCCGGAACCATTGCGTCCTATGAAACCTATGACCGAGCCTGCGGGAATGACGAGCGAGACGTCTGATAGCGCCGCAGGGCCGTTCGCCGCATAGTGAAAACACACCTCGTGCAAGCTTATTTCCTTGCGCGGTCTGCCGTGCCACATCTCCTGTTCCGCCTCGCTGGGAGCCGGCGTCTCCTCGGGCGGGAGGCGGGGCATGTCGACGTTGATGCTGACGAATGCGGGGTGGTCGGCACGAATCTTCACCACCGATGCAAATGCCTGATGCAGCAACGGAAGCAGTCGATAGGCGGCAAAACCGACGAAGCTCAATTGCGCCACCCACGGGCCGGCGGCGCCGGCGCGACTGCGAAAATACAGGGCGACGCCAACGAGGCAAATGACCGTTACGCATTCGAGGATATATCGCGGACTCTGCGAGACGGCAAAGATGTTGAACAACGCGCGCGAGTAGGCCCTGCATTGCTGGGCGAATCGCTGCACGAACAGCTCGCGCCCCTGCATCAGAAGAATTTCCTTGATGGCACCCAAGCTCTCATTGACTGTGGCGACCCGCTCGGCGCCATGACGGCCCGCAGCCTCTCCGTTGCGTAGCAACTGCCCGCGGGCAAAAGCGTAAATCACCGCATAGATCGCGCCCAACCCCGCAAATACGGCCACGGCGACCGGAGCATTGAGCAACACGATGGAGGCGACGACGCAGAGGATGGTTACGGCATTGGTTACCAGCAGGAGTCCTTGCTGCAGCAGCCCCGATATCACTCGCGCGGTCTCGTGCAGTACCTTGGTGGCAAGTACCGAGCTGTTGTTGCGCAGATGGAACGCGTAGTCGCGCAGCAGGTATCCATGGAACAGGCGAACGTAGAGCGTATCGCCGACCTGGTAAGCAAACCGATTGATCGCCAGCTGCCCGAACAGATTCACGACATTCGACAGCAGGACCATCCCGGCAAAGGCCGCTCCCAAGGCGATCAGGAACGAGGTTTCGCTGCTGAACTGAAAGCGCTGGAAAATCCCTTGCAGAATCGCATTGTGCCGAACGATGTCCGGATTCGCGAGCGCGGTGAAGAATGGAACGACCGAGGCAATGCCGCCTACCGTGCAGATGGCCATCACTATCGACAGCAGTTGCAAACCAACCAGCCGCCACCGCTGACGATGATCGAGCAGGCGCCAAAGAGCGAGTGCCGTTGACATGATGGACTCAAGAATGCCGAAGCCTGAGCGCATGACGCGCCCGCCGCAGGACGTTCTGCACGGGCGTTGGAATGAGTACCCGCGCGGTCGCTTCCGCCGCGGTCGACCACCACTGACTGTAACGCCACGCGTAGTGCGCGCTCCCAAGCATCGTGGCGAGAGCGGATAGCTTGAATCCTTGCACTGCCTGACTCCTCGCGAGGAATGCGCAAGTGATGGCGAGCCGCTTGCGCACGATCGCCTGGGTGTGGGAGCCGGTGGTGTATCGACGGACCTTCTTGAGCGCCACGACGACGTCCTGGCAGGCACTCACATCATCACAGCAGTGCTCTGTGTGGCGTCGGACCATGACAAGCGGCTGATCGATACAGTCGGCCGCACCATGTAGCGCGAAACGCGCCGCAAGTTCGTAGTCGCTGCACCATCGCATCGACTCGTCATACGGGCCTACCTCATCGAAGAAGTCCCGACGGACCACGACACTCGACTGCATGATCGTGGTCTGGGCATTCATCAGGGCATCGATGATCCAGCCATCCGCCGCACTGAATTGTGGTGCTCTTGGCAGAGGATTCAGTGCTGCGTCCACCATGCGGAATCCGGTGTAGCTCCATTTCCGGTCGCTGTTCGCGCGCAGGGAGGCGATCTGAGTTTCCAGCTTGGTGGGAACCCATAGGTCATCGGTATCCAGGAAAGCGATGTATTCACCAGACGCCTCGCGCAACCCGGCGTTGCGGACGGCCGAGACGCTACCGCGGTGCGGGAGTCGAAGCAGCCTGACTCGCCGTTGTTGCTGTTGCAGCTGGTGCATGTACTTGACCGTTTCGCTATCGGAGCCGTCGTCGGCAAGAATCAGCTCCCAATCCGAAAAGGTCTGCGCGAAGACGGACTCGACCGCAGCGCGCAGAAAGTGCAGGCGATTGAATATCGGCACGATGATCGAGACCACAGGTCGCATGATGTTCTCCGATCAGGCGTGTCGGAGGACTGGGGAGGCGAATAGCGTGTCCCGGTGATTGCGCGGACGCCCGCATGTTTCCGGGCATTCGTGGGCCAAGTTGGCCAGCAGGCGCAAGGCCCGTGGATTCCCCTTCTTGAAAACTCTGGCGGTAAGCATGACCTGCGCCTCCATAGCTCCAACAGGAGTATACGTCGCGCAAAGATGCGCGTAAATCCAAGTACTTACATGGCATTCGACCATTTTTTTTGGGCTATCCGGCAACGGCTCCCAAAAGCTCTCAGGGCACGGCGCAATGAAAGGTACTTAATGACCTCCGCCCCCTACACGCCACCACATTCACCCCGACGACCCCTGCTTCCCGGGCATGGCCGGATACATATCCTTACGAAAATGGTTCCGATGATTTGTCGAATTTGCCGCCGGCCATTCGACGCAATACGGAAGGCCGGCGGTGCGAGCGATCGGAACCGTTGGATCCGGCCCCGCCACCGGTCGAACCCACGCGAGGAGAGAGCCATGAGAAAGTTGATCCTGACGATGTCCATGTCGCTGGACGGTTTTGTCAGCGGCCCCGGGGGCGACATCCAATGGGTATTCAGCGGTGACCAGGAGGCCATCGCCTGGAAGGTGGAGAACCTGTGGAACGCCAGCCTGATCATCATGGGCAGTCGCTCCTTCCAGAACATGGCCCCTTTCTGGCCGACCGCCACCACGGTATTCGCGCCGCCGATGAACCAGATCCCCAAGGCGGTCTTTTCAAAGCAGGGACCGGCGATTCTGGAGACGGCCGTCCAAGGACTTCGAAAAGCCCGCGCTCAGGCCGACGACACCCAAAGCGGGCAACTGCCACCCGGCGCAGAAAGCTGGGCGCAGGCCTACGTAGCCAGCGGAGACCTGGCCGACGAAATCGCCAGGCTCAAGGCCGGGGATGGCAAACCGATCATCGCCCTGGGCGGCGCCAGTTTCGCGCGCAGCCTCATCGCCCATGACCTGGTCGATGAGTACGAGTTGATGGTCTATCCGATCGTGTTGGGCAAAGGCGAGCCGATCTTCTCCAGCCTGCCCGCGCCGAAGCCACTCACGCTGGTCAGCTCGAAAGCATTTCCGCTGGGCGCCATGGTGCAGATCTATCGACCGGCCTGAGCACCTCCCGGCTTGCCCGCGGGCTGACACACCCGATGGCCGGCGTCGCCCGGCGCAATTACCTGCACGGCCACCGCGACGCCTTGGCAAGCAAAGACGCGCTGACCCACGCCACGTCGCTGCCATGCCATCAGTCATGTGCCCATCGACACGAGCCCACCGGGCGCGCGCTCTATAAGCTGCCGCTCGCTCGACTTGCATCAAGGTTCCGCCGTGTTGTTGCACGTCGCAAGCTGCGTGCAAGGAACGACGGTGGCCGGGAGTGAAACCACGATCTCCCGAAGACGCAAGCCAGCAGGCCGGAATGGGCACGGCGGCCCGATGCTGCCGCGCTTGCTCATCCTTATCACGCGTTGCACTTCTTGCCAGGCCCACTGACATGCCCAACGACATGCGTTTGTCCCGACTGCCCGCTTCCATCCGCAAGACACTGTCACTCATGACATGGGCGCTGGTCTGCTCGCAGGGCATGGCGTTCGCCAGCGACGCCCCGCTGACGCCGCAGGCGGGAAGTCATTGGCAGAAGCTTCCAACAGAGCCGTACAAGGGAAAGCAGGACGACATCTATGTCGTGAATCGCGATGTCGCCTTCTACGTCAACGGCAAGGGAAACATATGGCGAAGCATGGATGGCGGCCATAGCTGGCAGAACGTCCTGAAGCAGCCGGGCACCTATTTCCGCTCCATCGGCATGGTCGACGCCAGGCACGGCTACGCAGGAAACATCGGCACGGGTTACTACCCGGGCGTTACCGATAGCACGCCGCTGTACGAGACCACCGACGGAGGCGACCACTGGCAAACCGTGACCCGCGTACCCGGCCCGGCGATGCAGGGCGTGTGCGGCATCGACATTCTCCATCCCGACGGCGCCGCGCACGACAGTGCCGCCACGGTGATCCACGCGGCCGGGCGCGTGAACGGCCCTGCCCGCCTGCTCAACTCGCTAGATGGCGGAAAGACCTGGACCAACACCGACATGACGCCGTGGATCGCCATGATCGTGGACGTCAAATTCTTCGATGCCATGAACGGCGTGATCTACGGCGGATCCGATGCGGACTTGTCGAAGTCGCATGCGGTCATCATCACCACGCACGACGGGGGTGCCCACTGGACCCGGGCGTATGAATCCAAACGGCCGTCCGAACTGATCTGGAAAGGCTCCTTCCCGACGCGACGCGTGGGTTACGCCACCATCCAGAGCTACGACACGGACGCCCGATCAACCCAGCGCTGGGTGGCGAAGACCACCGACGGCGGCAAGACGTGGAGCGAGCTGCCACTGGTGGACGACAAGGAAGTCAACGAGTTCGGCGTGGGCTTCGCCAATGCCGATCTCGGCTGGGTCGGCACCACCAAGGGCGGTTTCGAAACGAAGGATGGCGGCAAACACTGGGAACACGTGGAGATGGGGCGCGTGGTCAACAAGATCCGCGTGCTGCCCGACGGCCAGCACTTCACCGCCTACGCCATCGGCTCGGACGTCTACGAGTACACCAGCGAGGCACTACCCGCCGCGTCCTCGTCCACGGCGACCGTGAAGGTCGACAAGCCGTGATGTTGATTCGCGGGGCGGGATGTCCGCTTTGGGTCGGAAGCGGACACTACACTCATCCTAGGCACTCGGTCGATTTCATAGGATGTTCTGGTGCCAGCTTTAACTTCCGCCAAGCGACGTCGTGAGTTTCACGGAAGGGTCGGCAAGATGGATAGTTCCGTTCGCGATTGCATCAGATCCCTGCGCCTGCAAAGCCTGATCTGCACTATCCAAGGTCAGCTGAAGGCGCGGGCCAGGGATATAGACATCCCAGTCGCCATATTCAGGGTCTTTGATCTCAAGCTTTCCCTTGATGCTGAGGGTGAAGACAACCGGTATGCGGACCCACCAACCCGGCGCCGCTGCCTGTCGGCCGGAGGTTGGCACTCTCCATGTCCATGACGACAAAGCGCTGGTAGCCGCGTTTGCGAGGTCCTTCCGGAACTGATCCTGATACTTCTTGGGAACGGCCGTGCGCAGGTTTACCTGTTCCGCGAGCGCCTTTTGAGTCCGACCATCGCGGCCGACATAGATCAAGGTGTAAACGGTGCCGTTGACGTTCCCGGTGACGGCCTCACCCGGATACTTTGGCTCAGTGCGCGTGGCAGGAACCACGGTCTCATCGGCAGCCCTGAAGTCGTCGTCGAAGGACGCGGAAACAATGCTGATGGCATCGTGGTGGGCATCGACGGCTTTCGCCATGAGGCGAATTGTCATGCGCTCAGTGATGTCCACAGGCAGCGCAACGTTTCGCTCAAATGTCCAGGTGGGGATGTTCCTGTTGAGCAGGTCGCGTGCAGCTGCTGGAAGCTTTTCTGCTTGATCGACCTTAAAGCTGTGCACCTTTCCATCGGGGCTCACCAGGACGGTGCCGGTCACCAGTGTACTGGCGACCATCTGCTGACGAAGGTCTTCCGCGCAACTCCCCGACGACCATAGACCGATGCCTACGCCCAGCATGCCCATCACGAGCTTCTTCATATGCCCCCCTGTACGCCCCCTCTGGCGCTGAGGCTAGCTTAGAGCGTGCCTCTACAAGAGGCCATAGCGCCGCTCGGGAGCTCCCAGACCGCGAGTTCCCACAGCGCTTGAACGGTACGGACCGAGGGCCTTCAATCCGTCGTGTCGCTAGATTCATCCGTCACCTCCTTTTGACTGATAAGACCGACTGACCCTTCGATGTCCGCTTCGGGTCGAAAGCGGACATTAACCGATACCTCGCCGAACGTTATGAAGCCCCCTGACTCGTTACCCCGCCCCTGCCCGAAGCCCAAGGCCAATACCGCGAAGCGGCGTCAGCCCGAACCCATCGTTCGATCTGTGCCTATTTCGGTGGCGCGGGATTCGCGGCAGGCATAGCGATGGGCAGAATGCTGGCGATGCGCCAACCCGTCGATGTCTTGACCAGCGTCTGGTTCATAAGGAAAGGCATGTCGGGCGCGGGTTGGCCCGTGGCGCCGATGTTGAAGGTGATCGGAACAAAAATTTGCGCGGAGGTGCTGGATAGGGAAATCACTTTCAGATTTGCCATGTCGGGCGTGAGCTTCCAGGTTCCCTTGTAGAGGGAGTCGAATCGCTTCAATGCTGCTTCCCGGCCCCATATGGACGTGCCACGCGTGATCCATAGAAAGTCCGGGGAATCCAGAAGCAGGTTACGTACCGAGCTCAGGTCGTGGGAATTCTGTGCGGACACGAAGTGTTCGAAAGTGGATTTGATGTCGTCATTGTCGCCCGCCATGACGGGGCGAACGATCAACGCCATGGCCATGGAAGCCATCAGACATGCGGCAATTTTCATGTTCCCCTCCAAGTGAAAGAAGCGCTGAAACGTACCGAAAGAACAGTCCCATCAGACGATGGGGAGCATGCTCGTTCCTGAGCATGCGAGGCAGAAGGTCGTCCCTGTTCACCTGACGCATCCGGATCGGGTTGATAAAGCGCATCGATGCCTTTCACAAAAGATCACGACACAGATCGGGCTTGCAGAGTCCGTTGTGGATCGAAAGCGAACATCACCTCAACGCCCCCACGCGCGGCCTTTCATGGACATAGAAGATATTGCTTCACCGCCCTGGCCCACGCGGCCTTGGCATCAAAGGGGACCACGAGCGGTTGAGCCATATGGGCCCCCGTAAAGGGGCCGAGGCCATGTTGAACCATGTAGCCCGGGAAGTATTCGGGAGGCCCCATGCGAGCGACCTCCTTGCAGTAGACGAGGCGCTTTGGCATATCCTCGAGTGTCTTCGACGCAAGCGACTGGAACGCCGAGACTTTATCCGCTGGGAGTGAGGCGTAGGTCACCATCGGTAGCAGCTGGCTTGCCTGGTGTGCCGATACATCGACGACTCGTTGCCGGTCGAATGCGCCATACGATCCCGCCAGCGCAAACATGAATATCCCGTCGTCATATCGTCCAGACGAAATGCAGCTCCCAATGCTCCTCCACAGCTCAACCGGGCTCATCCTGTTGGTGAGCCTGGTCTTGTCGAGGCATGCCACCGGCGAAGGTTGCGATGAAGGCGTGGGTGTTCCCGGCTGATGGTCGCTCCCCCGGAGGGGTGACGAAATGGCGCCCGCACCTTGCGCTAAGCCTGCCGGGTGCTGATGCGTGCGGACGGACATGCGCTGCTGGAGATACGACTCGAGCCCATTTTTCTGGGCGATATCCACCGCAGGAGCGAACTGCCCGATATCGAGGAAATGATCGATCAAGGCCATGGCCTGCCGCCGCTGCTGCTCAGTGAGCGCGCCAGCCGCTGGCTTGGCAAACGTCACGGCGGGTGGGTCGTTGGGCTTACCGGGACAAGGTGTGTCCTGGTACGAGGTGGCCCCATCCTTCTGCTTGCATTCGAAAACCGATTGCCCGTGGGCGGTGGCGGCGAACAGGCACAAAGCGAAAAAGGGATACCAGCGCATCTCCCACTCCCCCGAGTTCTGCGGACCCACTTCACTGGCGTGAACACCCCTGATGCTAGCGGCGCATACCTGCCCATGACTGACATGGGGCTGTCGGCTAACAGCGGCAATTCGGCCTATTTCCCGTCACGCGGGTTTCAGGCAGCGGAGTCGTGTGACCGGGTTGGGCTATGAGAGATCTGGGCGACAAGGCTGCTCGCCACGAGGCGACTGCGGTATGGCCTGTCGCGGGAGGGTGTGCCCCGGAGGAGAGGTTTCTTCGAACGTGAACGAGCACCCCAGGCCCGACGTGGCGATTCACCCAAAGCCCCGGGCCTCACGGAGACAACTTGCCTCGAGCTGGTGAAAGGCTGGGCGCCTGGCCGGTCCAGCGCTTGTAGGCCTGGGAAAAGGAAGACAGATCGCTGAAGCCCAGGCGCTCGGCAACCTCGGTAAGGGAGTGATGCGGATTGCCCAGCAGCCGATCCGCCTTGGTGCGCCGGCTCTCTTCGAGCAACTCGCGGAACGACGTGCCGTCGTCGTGGAACCACCGCTTGAGACTACGCTCGCTGGTGCACAGAAAGGCGGCGACGTCCGCCAGTTTCGGGGTGCAGGCATCGGGCGTGGCTGCCAGATACTCGCGAACGAGCGTCGGCGTATCGAGTTGCGTCCTGCGCTGCTCCACCAGCTCTTCGCACATGCGCTCGCACATGGCCGCCGTGGTGACATTGGCCTGCGGCAGCGCTCGCTGCGTCAGCGCACGTGGAATGGCAACCAGGTTTTCCGCCGCGCGCCAACGCGGCACACATCCGAGCGCCTCGGCCAGCTCGCCATGGATTGACGTGGGCGCGGGGCGGCCGCGCAGCTGCATCGCTGTCAGTGGAGCGCTGACGCCGCTGATATCGCACAGCACGCGTACCGTGGCCCCCATGGCACGCTCGGCGACAAAGCCCTGCATCGCGGCATCCATGCTTGCGGGAGGCTCGAACCACAGCTTGTCCAGATCGCCATCGCGGCGGTGCGTGATGGCAACGTAGCTATAGGTCAACGGCAGAAAGCGCTGCACCAGGCGCAGGGCGTCGAAGGCCGTAGCGCTGCTCATCATGCCCAGGCCCAGCACACCGTAGGCCGACAGCTGATAACCCAGGCCCAACTGCAAGCCAAGGCCGGAACAGTCGGGAACCATGCGCAGCAGGTTGGCTATGACGGCCAGTTCCTGGCCAGGGCTAAGACTGACCTGTGCGTTCTCGATCTGCGCCAGGGTCAGCTGCGTGCCGGCCAGCAATTGGGCCGTAGTGAAGCCCCGGCTACGTCCGAAATCCAGCAGCAGGCGGACACTGGCGGGACTACGGGTGAAGTTCCAGAAGTTCATGCGCGGGCGACCCTGCCGATGCCGGAGTCATTATAAACATGGCCCAAAACATAAAGCGTCTGGCCCAAGCCACTCTCCGTCCGCGCCCCGGCGCTGGATAGGCTGCGTGCATCGACAGCGGCTGTTACGGAGGTTTCCATGAACTACACAGACCAAGTGGCGTGGCGGCAGATCCAGTCATTCCTGCCACAGGCGTATCAGCTCCAGCCCGGCGACGAACCGCAGGAGGAATGGTGGTCATGGCGACAGCACCGCATCCACCTCGACTGCTACCGCAACCCCGAGGCGCCGCTGAAGGTCATCCTGTTCCATGGCGTCGGCACCAATGGCCGGCAGATGTCGACCATCCTCGGCGCCCCGCTCGCCCGGCACGGCTTCGAAACCATCGCCATCGACATGCCGGGTTACGGCCTCACCGAAGTGGCTGCCGGCGCGCCGATACGCTATGACGACTGGGTCCAGGCCGGCAGTGACCTGATCGACGCCGAGCTAGCCAGAGACTCACGCCCCATCGTGCTCTATGGACTGAGTGCGGGCGGCATGGAGACTTACCACGTCGCCGCGCTGAACCGTAAGGTCAAGGGTATCGTCGGCATGACCTTCCTTGACCAACGCCTGCAACAGGTGCGCGACGAAACAGCCCTCAACATGTTCATGAGCCGCGTTGGCGGCCCCCTGCTGACACTCTCCGCCAAAACCCCGCTGGCTGGCATGCGGCTGCCGATGTCCCTGGCAAGCAAGATGCACGCCCTGGTCAATGACAAGGCGGCGTTGAAGGCGTGCATGGCGGACAAGACCTCCGCCGGCAACTGGGTCACCACCCGTTTTCTTGCCAGCTACATGAACTACACACCTGTCATCGAACCCGAAGACTTCGACGTGTGCCCCATCCTGCTGACACAACCCGCGCAGGATCATTGGACGCCACTGCACCTGAGCGAACGGTTCCTCCGCCGCATCCACCGTGTGCCGGTCCGCAGGACGATGCTGGACAACGCGGGGCACTATCCCATCGAGCTCCCGGGACTGGACCAGATGGTCTCGGCCATTCGCGCCTTTCTTGGCGACGTGATGCAGGCAGAGCGGTGAGGCATCGCCATCGCATGACTGAAGCGTCCACTGTGGGCCGAAGGCGGACGCTTCACGGCAACGACGGCATCAGGCCCTCTTCACCACCCTGATGAACATCCCGCCGACGCGCAACAGCCCTGCCCGGATATAGCGATGGATCACCAGCGTGATGAGCGCCATCACCGAGCCGATGATGCTCGGCAGGACGCCACCAAAGGTATAGGCCATGCCCAGCACGAAGCCCAACAGGTATTCAGCGCGATAGATGGGGGCCACCAGCGCGATCAGGAATAGCGATTCAAACATCAGGCCGGTGACCTGATCGTTGCCAAGCGTGAAGAAGATCGACAGCAGCGCACCGAAACACAACGCACTGATGAAGCCGGCTACGGCATATCGCATCGACATGCCCGCTGGCGACGTAACGCGACGATGCACGCGGCCGATCAGGAACCACGTCACCCATGGAAGTATCAAACCGCCCCACCCGTTTGAAATGGCCGGCAAATCGGCGCGAGCAAGCAGGTGGTGGCTGGCCACTCCACCATGAAGGTGCTGCCAGACGAGAAAGATCCACTCGGCGGCTGCCACCGATGCCGTCGCCACGCTACGCGCGCGCAAGAACTGCCGCTCGTCCATTGCCCCTCCGATGCATCGGTGAAAAAGGTTTCTCGAAGGCTCCATCCTGTCGAGCGATCACCACCGGAAGGATCATCACGACGGCACCCGGATCACCACAGTGCCGTTCGTCACTTGGTGCCAGTGGTCACCCCTCGGCCCTCACGGCGCCAGGGTGTCATCGCTCATGTCCTGCCCTTCAGATCCCTGTACACAGACGCCAATGGCGCCACCATGATGGCGAACAAGGGGCCCACCAACGCGAAGCCCAGGGCGATTGCCGGGGACAGCGTGAGCAACAGGGGCACGACGTGGGGCATTTGCCCCGTGGGGAAGAACGCCTGCAGATGAGCCTTGTCAAGGCCACCCAGTTGCCCATAGGCGATCGCCATAACGATGCCTTCGATGATCAACGCGAACACGAAAGCGATGACGGCGAGTGTGATGCCCAGGCCGGCCAGCTTCCAGGCGTGGCCTTCCGTCAATGCCCAGGACTCAGGCAGGCGAAACTCCTTCTCGGCGAATGTCATGACAGGGCCAAGGGATAGCCGAACGGCCACCCAGATCCACACGCCGGCGGCTGCCATCACCACGCAGCCAATGAGCACGACACGGGTCAGCGTGGCCGCGGCCGGGTCGGCGATCAAGCTACCGATCAGCCAGGCCAGGCTGCCCAGGACGCCCCCGCCGAGCATCACCGCCAACAACGCAAACATGACGATCAGGCCGTAGACGAACAGCGACAAAGCCAGCCAAAGCTCCTGCTTGCCGAAGCGCAGGGAGAAAAAACGGCGATTGTCGGGTTCCAGCATGCTGCGATAGACGGCGCCCACCAGAAGCGCCCGCCCCGCCAGGCCGGTCACCATCATCAGCGGGTTGGCCATCATCATCCTGCTTTGCAGGCGAAAGATGTCCGCAGGCATGCCCCCATGAGGGTCCATCTGCCGGAGATTCGCGAAGAGCGATGGCATCTCCGACAACAGGTAGCCAAACGTCAATGCGATGGGAACGACCACGACGAGCAGGTAGGCCACGCTCCAGGCCAACACCGACACCGGCCGCCGCACGACAAGGGAGAACCCCGAGCCGATCGCTTTGCTTATCGAAAAATCCGCCACGGTTTTCCCCCTGCAGGACATGGTGAGCATGACAATGCATGTCGTCTGGCCGCCAACAGATCGTTTCGCAACGCTTGGCCGTGCGTCTGGCGCAGGTTAGCGTGGCCAACGCTCCCGATAAATGGCCTGCGCCCACGGTTCCATCCTGACGGCACCCTCCTCCACCAGCGACGTCACGGGCACCGGTAGAGCCCGCCACTGTCGATCCGCCATGCCTTGCATGGGTCGGAAGCAGACAGGGCGAAAGCGTGACCTATGGGTGTCTACCAAACGCTGACCGGTCCACCTATCATCGCGCCACAAGCTGCCTGACGCAGTGAAGTTGTGTCATCCCTAACGGACTTACGGGGTACATGATATGTCGCAGAGCAAGTTTGCAGCACTCGCGTTTTTCTCGCTCCTGGCAGCGGCCTGCGCGGCACAGCCAACCCACACGGATGGGCAGGCAAAGACGAATACCGCCGATGTGCGACGTGTGCGTTGCATCACCGTGCCTGCCATGAATGTGGCTGGCTCGCACACGCAGACCCTGGCCAACACCAACTATTCGAGCTGCAACAACGGCTCGAATGATGGGCACTGATTGCCGGCGTAAAGGTCGGCCCTGACGAAGCGAGAAAAAGTGGCAGAGGGCTTTTCCAGCCCTGGAAGAGCCCTCTGCCTCTTTTCTGACGTCCTTTTTTCCTTAGCCAGAGAACTTCGCCATGACGGCCTACGTCCACGTCAATCTGCGTATCAAAGATCCGGCCAGGCAAGCGGCACTGGCGCCACGCTTTCAGGCGGCGCTGCAGGCAGCCGGGGGACGTATCCTCCATTTCGGGCCCGTGGCCCAGGTGCTGGAAGGAGACGTGGCGCCCTTGCCCATGGCCGGGATCTTCGAGTTCGCGACCCTGGCCGATGCGCTGGCGTTCTACCGGTCGGCGGAGTACGCGCCGATCAAGCTAGAGCGTGAGGCGGCGCAGGAAGCACGCATGTTCGTCGTCGACGCGGGCTGAGCGCTCATCGACCATCGCCTGGCGGAAAAGACGGGCCCAGCGCCATCCACTCCTCGAATTCCGCGGCCGTCATGGGCGGGCCGATATACCAGCCTTGCGCGCAATCGCAGCCCACGTCACGCAGGAAATTCCACTGCGTGAGCTTTTCCACGCCCTCCGCCAGCACACGCATGTTCATGTTGCGTCCCATGGCCACGATGGTCGAGACAAGGCTGACGGCCTTGGGGTCGTCCGGCAAGCCGCTCATGAAGCTCCGGTCGATCTTGAGCACCTGTATGGGAAAGCGGTTGAGGTAGGCCAGCGACGAATAGCCCATGCCGAAATCGTCGATGGCAAAACTCAGGCCCAGATCGCGCAGCCGCGACAGCATGGCGGACACCGCTGTCCCGTGTTGCAGCAGGCTGCCCTCGGTGATCTCCAGCTCGAGCAAGTGCGGCGGCAGGCCGGACGCCCCCAGGGCATCGGACACATGCTCGTACAGGTCGGCGCTGCCGAACTGCCGTGGCGACAGGTTCACCGCCATGCGCAGCTCCGGCCATCCGCGCCGCAGCCAATGCGCCGCGCGATGACAGGCTTCCTGCAGCACCCAGTCGCCGATGGCACTGATGAAGCCGGTTTCCTCAGCGTAGGGAATGAAGCGGTCCGGCATCACCACGTGGGTTTCGTCACGCCGCCAGCGCAGCAGTGCTTCCACGCCCACCACCTTGCCCGTGCGCAGTTCCACCTGCGGCTGGTAGAGCAACACGAACTCATCGCGCTGCAGCGCTGCACGCAGGCCTTCGCCCAGATCGAGCAGGCCCTGGGCCTCGCTGCTCAGGGAAGCGCTGTAGAAGCGGAAGCGCGCGCGCCCTTCCCGCTTGGCTTGCCCCAGTGCCGCGTCGGCATGGCGCAGCAGTGACGCGCCGTCGCTACCGTCGCCGGGGTAGATGCCGATGCCGATGCTGGCACTGACGAAAATGTTTCGGTCACCCCATGCGAAACCCTTGGCGACCAGCCGCAGCATGCGCTCGGCGGCAGCCGTGATGGTGGTGGTGTCGAGCGTGCCAAGCAGGGTGACGGCGAACGCGTCCGCGCCGATGCGCGCCACGGTATGCGCCTGCTCGATGCCGGAAAGACGCTCGGCCATCGCCTTGATCAGCTCGTCGCCTACCTCATGGCCAACGCTTTCGTTCACGCGCTTGAAGTGATCCAGCCCGATCAGGAACAACGCCAGCCGCGCGCCCTCCCCCTGCTTGATCGCATGGTCGATGCGGTCCGTCAGCAAGGCACGATTGGGCAGCCGCGTCAGCGCATCGTGGTAGGCAAGAAAACCAAGATCCCTGGTGCGTCGCTCAACGGCGCGCCGCAGAGTGAACACCCACACGCTCAGCGCCATACCCGCGATGACCACGAGCAGCAGGGCGTAAGCGAAGATCTGCGTGTAGGGCGTGTAGCTCACCGGGCGCCCCATCCATTTGCGCTGCAGCGCGTCGCGCTCTTCACCGGTGATGAGCTTCATGCCTTCGGCCACCACGGCCAGCGTGTCGCCATGGCCCTTGAGCACGGCGCGATGGAATTCGCCGGTATAGAACTCAAAGGCACGATTGAAGCCGGTGCCCTGACCGGTCTTGTAGAGGTAATAGTTTGCGGGGTAATCGTCCATGCACAGGATGCGCACGTCGCGGCGGCGCACCGCGTCGATCATTTCGGTATAGCCGCTGTACTGCTTGAGCGCCGTGATGCCGTGCTGCCTGAGGTGTTCGCTGCAGGCGTCGCCGCGCTCCACGCCCACTTCGAAACCGTGCAGGCCATCCACGTCGTCGATGCCGGAGATGGTGGCATCGACATAGATGCCCACGGTGACCTTGGCGTAGGGCTCGGAGTAGTCATACAGGGCTTCCCGCTCGGGCGTGCGGAACATCAGCTCGATCACGTCGGCCTTGCCATCGCGCAGCATCTGCTGGGCATTGGCCCAGTTGGTGGGCACCAGCTCCACGTGGATACCGGTTTTCTCTTCCCACAGCTTCCATTCGTCCACCAGGTAGCCACGCGGCTGATGGTCGGGGCCAATGAAAAGATACGGCGGGTAGTTGTTGTCGCTGACCACGCGCAACGTGGTCGGCGTCGCCTGTACGGTCGCCGCCATCAGGACTGCCAACAGGAGTGCCGATAACGCCTTGAGCACTCGTTCGCCCTCCGTTTGCGAAAGATGGCTACTGCCCGATGCCGGCGGATGCCGGGCCATGCCTCATGCGAACACCCGTCGTCCGGCACCCGGCCCGGCCGCCCGCGCGAACCACCGCGAGCACCGTTGCCAGGCATGGCCACGTGAAGCTAATCCCCTGTGCCGTGAACGAAGCATGCAGAAACGGAGCCTGGAGGCGAGGCCCGCTGCAGCTGTTGCCACCTTTCGGTTGTATCGGCCGCGCGTGCGAATGGTTGAGCATCCGCAGGGTGCGACAGCCTGACACGCCGGGTTTTGCTCGAATCCGGGAGCCTTCACGCCCGTGGCGAGGCATCGCCCAAATGACCATGCCCCGCCCTTGGGGCCGGGCATCGTTTCCTGACGGCAGAAGTAACGCGTGCGACGGTGGCCCCGCCTCTCGGCAGGGCCACACGATGGCTCACGCCAGGTCGAAGCGGTCCAGATCCATCACCTTGACCCACGCGGCGATAAAGTCATGGGTGAACTTCTCCTTCGCGTCATCGCTGGCGTACACCTCGCTGAGCGCACGCAACTGGGCATGCGAACCGAAGATCAGGTCCGCGCGCGTACCGGTCCACTTTTTCTTGCCGGTCTTGCGGTCCACGCCTTCGAACGTGTCATGCGACACAGCCTTCCACTCCGTGCCCATGTCGAGCAGGTGGCGGAAGAAGTCGTTGCTCAGCGTGCCCGGCTTGTCGGTGAACACGCCATGCGTGTCCTTGCCGTGGTTGGCGCCGAGCACGCGCAGGCCGCCGATGAGCACGGTCATCTCGGGTGCCGTCAGCGTCAGCAGCTGCGCCTTGTCGATCAACAGAACCTCGGGGGGTACGCTGAACTTTTCCTTGGCGAAGTTGCGGAAACCATCGGCCACCGGTTCGAGCATGCCCACCGACTCCACGTCGGTCTGCTGCTGCGTGGCATCCATGCGGCCGGGCGAGAACGGCACGGTGACGTTCTGGCCGGCGTTTTTCGCGGCCTGCTCGATGCCTGCACCACCGGCCAGCACGATCAGATCGGCCAGCGAGATTTTCTTGCCGCCGCCCGCCGACGTGTTGAAGTCAGCCTGCACGCCTTCGAGCACCTTCAGCACCTTGGCCAGTTCCTCCGGCTCGTTGGCCTTCCAGTCCTTCTGCGGCGCAAGACGGATGCGCGCACCGTTGGCGCCGCCACGCTTGTCGCCACCACGGAAGGTGGAGGCCGACGCCCAGGCGGTCTTCACCAGCTGCGACACGGACAAACCGGAGGCGAGGATCTTCTGCTTAAGCGCGGCGACGTCTTTGTCATCGACCAGTGCATGATCGACGGCCGGAATCGGATCCTGCCAGGCAAAGGTCTCCTTTGGCACTTCCGGACCCAGGTAACGGGAAAGCGGCCCCATATCGCGATGCGTCAGCTTGTACCAGGCGCGGGCGAAGGCGTCAGCGAACTTGTCCGGATGGGCCAGGAAGTCGCGCGAGATCTTTTCGAAGCCCGGATCAAAACGCAGCGACAGGTCCGTGGTAAGCATGGTCGGCAGCTGCTTCTTCTTCGGGTCGAAGGCATGCGGCACGGTCGCCTCGCCACCCTTGGCCACCCACTGGTTGGCCCCGGCCGGGCTCTTGGTCAGCTCCCACTCGTTATTGAACAGGTTCTGGAAGAAGCCCATGCCCCACTGGGTCGGCGTGCTGGTCCAGGTCACTTCCAGGCCGCTGGTGATGGCGTCCGAACCGCGGCCGGTGCCGAAGCTGCTCTTCCAGCCCAGGCCTTGCAGTTCGATGCCGGCGGCCTCGGGCTCGGGACCGACGTGGTCGGCGGGGCCGGCGCCGTGCGTCTTGCCGAAGGTGTGGCCACCGGCAATCAGCGCCACGGTTTCCTCGTCACTCATCGCCATGCGGCCGAAGGTGTCGCGGATGTCCTTGGCGGCGGCAAGCGGGTCGGGTTTGCCGTCCGGGCCTTCCGGATTCACGTAGATCAGGCCCATCTGCACCGCGGCCAACGGGTTGGACAGGTGGCGGGCGTGCTCACTGCCGTGCAGTTCCTTTTCGGCGACGACCACGCCTTCCTTCTCATGACCCGGGGTGCCCTTGCCATAGCGGATGTCGCCGCCCAGCCAGGTTTTCTCGTTGCCCCAGTAAACGTCCTGGTCGGGTTCCCAGGTGTCTTCGCGGCCACCGGCGAAACCGAAGGTCTTGAAGCCCATGGTTTCCAGCGCGACGTTGCCGGCGAGGATCATCAGGTCGGCCCAGGAGATCTTCTGGCCGTATTTCTGCTTGATCGGCCACAACAGGCGGCGCGCCTTGTCGAGGCTGACGTTGTCGGGCCAGCTGTTGAGCGGCGCGAAGCGCTGCTGGCCACGCCCGCCGCCGCCACGCCCGTCGCCGATGCGATACGTGCCGGCGCTATGCCAGGCCATGCGGATGAACAGGCCACCGTAATGGCCGAAGTCGGCGGGCCACCACTCCTGCGAATCGGTCATGAGCGCGGCGAGGTCTTTTTTCAGCGCGGCGTAATCGAGGCTCTTGAAGGCCTTGACGTAATTGAAACTCTGGTCCAGCGGATTGGACTTGCTGGAGTGCTGGGCGAGCAGATCCACCCGCAGCTGCTTGGGCCACCAGTCCTGGTTGGTGGTGCCGCTGCCTGCGGCGTGGGGGAACGGGCATTTGGCTTCGTTGGACATGCGCTTTCTCCTTGGGAGACTGATCCACTACGGGTACGACGATGGCGTGCGGTTTCCCTGGTACGTCGACAGTGCGGCCGGGCCTTTTTCAGGCAGCCGCATCCGGGCGTCCCCCGAGGGGCCACCGGTCATGCATGAGGCGGTTTCGATGGTCAATGTCGCGGCGTGCATGGGACCCGTATGGCTCGCGTCGACAAACCTCTCGTCCATGGAATTTACGCAAGGGCCATCGTCAAGAGAATTTGATTTTTGCAATGCCAGCGATAGGGCGAACCTATGGCTTCAGTGGCGTCGGTCCCTCATCCTGTTCGCGGCGCAGCGCTCTTTTTGCAAGAGCTTCACGACACGAACACGCGCGTTCGACAAAGCGGAACTAATACGGCAAGTGGGGTGAAGGTGGCGTGGTGCGTCCGCGGCCACCGCGACGTCCGCGGTGCTTGTCCCTCGCATGGTTCCAGTGCGCGGATCTTACGCAGGCTGATCCGCCGCAGACTTCCCCATTCGGGTACGGATACGGATGGGATCGGGTACAACCCGTCATGCCACCGGCGGGCTCTCGTGCAGCGGCACCTCCAGCGATACCGTCGTGCCCTCGCCCACGGCGCTGCGCAATTCCAGCATGGCGCCCAGCCGCTGGGCGCGGGCACGCAGGCTGGCCAGGCCCATGCCTTGCGCATGGGCCGCCGTATCGAAACCGCAGCCATCGTCGCGCACCTCGGCCCGCAGGCTGACCGGATCGCGGCGCATCACCAGTTCTACCTTGCTCGCACCACTGTGCTTGAGCACGTTGGTCAGCGCCTCCTGCAGGAAGCGCAGCACGTCGAGGCTGCGCGCGGGCCCCAGGTGGAGCTGTTCGACGCCTTCCAGCCGCCAGTGGCTGGCCACGCCCGCCACGTCCATGCGCTGGCTCCAGCGATGCCGCAGCGGTGCCACCAGCCCGGCCAGGTCCGCGCTCTGCTCCTGCGTGGTGGTGTCGATGATCAGGCGCAGATCGTCGCGCAGCTCCTTGAGCGTGGCGACGATGCGTGCCGTTTCCGGCGTGGGCGGCGACTGTTCCAGCGTCGCAATGGTGCTGAGCAGGCTGCCGCCGAAACCGTCGTGCAGGTCGCGCACCAGGTTGAGCCGCTCGCCGATGCGCGTGTTGGTCAGCGCCAGCGCGTGTTCGCGCGCCAGCGTGCTGGACAGGTCGCGGGTGGCCACCTCGACCTCAAGGCGCAGCTCCACGTTGAAGTTCTCCACCCGCCTGACCGCGGCGGCGAAGCGGTGCGCCAGCACCGAACTCATGCCGATCAAGGTCAGCGGTGACGTGAGCGCGAGCAGATAGGTGTCGCCCCGGATCACCCCGAAGAACAACAGGAAGTCATGTCCCGAGGTCAGCACCGGGATCAGCAGACAGGCGGCCAGCATGCGCTGGTCGGTGCGCCGCGTGCGCGCGGCATGCACGATGAACACGAAAATGGCCGTGTAGTACAGCAGGCCACCGCCTACGACCAGCGCGTTGCGATGCGGCCCCACGCGCTCCGGCCACGCCAGCGCACAGGCCAGCGCCACCACGTTGAGCACCAGCAGCGTGCGCTCGAACGACGGCTTGCGCCTGCCGCAGTAACGCAACAGGAACACCACAAAGCCCGAGGCGGAAGCAAAATACAGCGCTGCGTTGAGGGCCTGCCAGCCGTCCGTGGTGGCGAACGGCCAGATGCGGTAAGCGATGAAGTTGTAGCTGTAGGCGGCGAACACCAGCGCGCTGAAGGCATACCAGCCGTACACGACGTCCTGCCGGCGGAACAGCCAGAAGATGCCGAACAGACTACCCAGCACACCGCCCACCGCGAGGTTGAACAGCTGGCAGTCGTAGCGCCAGCGCAAGCCCGTCCGCTGCAGCGCCTCGACCGCCGGCGGGCTGCCCACCGTGACGGAGCCAAAAGCGGGCTGGTACGCGGCAAGGCCGGACACGCGCACCAGCAGTTCGTTCTCGCCCTGATGCAGCAAGGGCCGGTCGATCAGAAAATATTGCGGCTTGATCCAGCTTCGCGAAAGCGGCTCCACCAGGTTGGTATCACGATGGATCAGGCTGCCGTTGAGATAGACCGCGTCGGCCAGGCAGACATAGTCCAGCAGCAGCCCGACCGGCGCGTCCGCCTGTGCCTGGTGCCAGCGCAAGCGGTACCACACCACGCCGTCGTGCGTTGGCCAGCGCGTGGTCCAGATGTCGGGCAACCGCACCGGCGTCCAGCCCGACGTTGGCGGCGACGTCGCGTTCCAGTCCGCCACGACGGCCTCGGCCTGGTCGAGCGTGGTGGCCTGGGATGAAGACGGCGCAGGCGCCTCCCGTCGTGCGCACGCCGACAGCATGAGCAGCAGGCAGGCAAGCACGACGATCAGCGCCGGCCGTTTCAACTGAGCAGCCCCCGCACTCTTGCCTCGAACACGGCTGCCGTGCGCGAGCGCACGGCGAGCTTGCGATAGATCGCCTTGGTGTAACTCTCGATGGTCAGGCGCGACAGCCCGGTCTCGTCAGCGATCTCGCGATTGCTGTAACCGCGCGCGACCCATTGCAGGATCTCCGCCTCGCGCGGGGATATCCTGCCGCGTGCGGTCTGGTCAGACGGTTGCGCGGGCGTCGTGGGCGTGTCGTCGAAACGCGCAATGAGCGCAAGAATGCCGCGCGCCACGAACGGATCGATCGGCGCGCCGCCACGGGCCATGCTCTGCAGGGCCACACGCAGTTCCTCGTCGTCGCGTTCCTTCAGCAGGTAGCCGCTGGCCCCGGCTCGCAGCGCGGCGAGGACCTGGACCTCGTCCCTCCACGCGGAAATAACCACGCAAGTGATGTCGGGCCGATGTTCGTGCAGCCAGGCGATCAGTGCGATGCCATTGCCATCGGGCAGGCCGATATCGATCAGCACGGTGCGCAGTTCCGGCCTTGCGCAACATACTTCGCGCGCTTGCGCGATGCTGCCGGCCGTATGCCACTCCGGCGGAACATCCAGCGTGCAGAGCAACGCACCGATGCGCCGCAGCGTCGGCAGATCGTCCTCCACGATCAGTGTCGGCCCCAGGCCGGTGTCCATGCTCATCGCCGCCCCCTCGGGCAGTCGCTTGCCCCTCGGCCCGGCGAGTATAGGGGAAGCCGCCCTGCGCACGGCCCGGCGGCTTCCAGGCGGCATGCCGGTGCCGGCCGCCCTACTCCCAGCCCCCGCCGAGGGCGAGGAAAATCGCCACCTGGTCGCGGTTGATCGTGCGCTGGCTGGCTGCCAGCGCGCCCTCGGCGACCCAGCGGTCACGTTCGGCCGCCAGCAGGGAGAGGCTGTCGATACGCCCGCCCTTGCGCAACTCGTCCATCTGCGCGGCACGAAGCCTGGCGCTGTCACGCGCCGCCACCAGGTCGGTCTGCCGGTCGAGGTCGGCGGCGTAAGTTTCGAGTGAGGTTTCCACTTCTTGCAGCGCAGCGAGCACCGTATCGTCGAACACCGCCAGGCTGGCCCGGCTTTGCGCGTCCGCCTGCGCAATGCGCGCACGCACGGCGTCGCGGTTGAGGTTCCAGCTGATCAGCGGCCCCACGGCGAATCGGTTGGTGTAGCCGGTGGCCGCGTCGACCGCCTTGCCGGTGGAACCCACCGAGATACCGAGCTTGATGTCCGGGTAGAGCGCCGCCGTCGCCACGCCGATGCGCGCGGTAGACGCCGCCAGGCGACGCTCCGCCGCGCGCACGTCGGGGCGCCGCCGGAGCAGGCCCTGTCCGTCGCCCACGGGAATGGGATGATCCAGCACCAAGGGTTGGTTGCAGGCAAGCAGGGCCGGATCGGCTTCAGCCGGCGGGCGGCCGGCCAGCGTCGCCAGGCGGAATGCGGCGTTGCGCTGCACGGCTTTCAGGGCGGGTAGCTGCGCCTGCACCGTTGCCAGTACATCCTGCTGGTGCGTGATCTCCACCGGCGAGGTGCGCCCGTGATCGACCGACACCTGGGTCAATCGCACGTCGTCCTGCGCAACGGCAATCTGCTGCTGCATGAGTGCGATGTCATGCCCGGCGTTGCAGACATCCGCGTAGGCCCGCACGGTTTCGGCCACCACGTGCACGCGCACCAGGTCGCGCGCCGCCACGGCGGCTTCATCGTCCGCGCTGGCCGCTTCCACGCCACGTCGAATGGCGCCGAACAGGTCGAGGTCATAAGCCGCTGAAACGCCCGCGTTGTAGTTTTCGTAGGGCTTCACGCCAACGCGCTTGAGCACGGCCTCCTCGGACGGATGCGTCCACGCGGTCGCCGCATCCACGCTGGCCGAGTAGCGCTGCGAGCGCGCCTCTTCCACCAGCGCCTGGTTGCGTTCCAGCTGGGCCTCGGCGACGCGCAACCCGGTGTTCGCGGCCAGCGTCCTGGCGATCAGGTCGTCGAGCACCGGATCGTGGTAGAGCTCCCACCAGCGCGGTGGCAGCGCATCGACACGGGTGCCGGCGGATGCGGCGACGAAGCGGCCCTGCGCAGCGGGAGCGTTGATCGCGGCTGTGTCCGGCACGTGGTAATCCGGACCGACCGTCGCACAACCGGCCACCAGGGCGCAGGCCAGCAGGCCCACGGCGATGCGATGCGTTACCACGGCAAGAACTCCCGGCGGGGCCCGGGCGACAGCACGTCGATGGTGGCGGTCTGGCCGGGCACGAGGCGGATGCCCTGCGGCACGCTGTCGATCGCCACGCGTACCGGTATGCGCTGCGCCAGCCGCACCCAGGTAAACGCCGGGTTGACGTCCGCCGGCCGGGCGATGTCACCCGCGCGCTCGCGATCCTGGATGGCCGCCGCGATGCTTTCGACATGGCCGCGAAGCGTGCCGGGCACGCCCATCAGGTGAATGGCGACAGCGTCGTTGAGATGGATGCGCTGCAGCTTGGTTTCCTCGAAATAGCCTTCCACGCGCAGCGATGGCGTATTGACCAGCGCCAGCGCCGCCTTGCCCACCGTGAGGTAGATGCCCGGCTGCAAGGTCATGTTGGTTACCTTGCCGCTCACCGGCGCCCTCACCACGGTGCGGTCCAGGTTGAGCTGGGCCAGGTCACGCGCCGCCACGGCCTGCGTCACCGACAGGCGCAGCTGCTCCACCTTCATGCGCCCCTGCTCGATCACTTCGGCGGCGACGACGTTGGACATCGAACGGTTGCGCGCGTCTTCGCGTTCGGCCTGCGCCAGCGCAATGCGCAGGCTGCCCAGGCTGGCCTGCGCCTGCTGCAGCGCCAGCGCGTAGCGCGAGGGGTCGATCACCAGCAGCACCTGGCCCTGCTGCACCGGCTGGTTGTCCTGCACGCATACCTGCGTGATCAGGCCGGCAACGTCCGCCGCCACCGGCACGATGTCGGCGAGCACCTTGCCGTCGCGCGTCACCGGTTCCACCTGATAACGGATCCACAGCGCGCGCACGGCCAGCAACAGGCCAGCGATGGCAAGCGCAGTGAACAGCGCGCGCACGATTTTCATGAACCACGGGTTGGTCACAACTGCATCCCTAGTAAAAGAACATATCGGCGCCCGCCGTCAGGCCCCACCACAGCAGCACGAACAGTGCGATCTCCAGCACGCCACCATGGCCCAGCAGGTTCGACCACGCATAACGCTGCAGCCAGCCGCGCAACAGATGCGCGGACACGCCGGCCAGCACGGCCCACACCAGCGCTGCCGGCACGTACACGCCGAATACGCGCAACTCTTCAAGCATGGCCCGTCATCCTTGGCGGCGGCGCCCCCGGATAGAGGTTGCAGCGCATGCCGACCAGAGCGAGCAACGCCGGGTGATTCGGCTCGGACGCCAGGGTGTCGATGGCCGCGTCGATGTGCGCGAGCAGCGCGCGCGTCGCCGGCAACGGCTCGCCCTTGCGGCTGCGTGCATGGAACAGCGCGCTGATGCCCTCGAGCACCTCGCGCAGCGTGGACTGGGTCGCTTCGGGCAGCCCCGCCATGGCGCGACGGATGGCGATGACATTGCGGCCGATGCGCAGGTCCGCCAATCCGTCGGCTGCATGCAGTGCGTCGTCACCTTCGGCGACCGCCATGCGCGCAGCCACCTGGCCCAGCCGGTCGACCGCCTTGCCGGTCCAATGCACGGGACGAAACGGGCGCGATGGCAGCGCCAGCTGGCTGATCTCCGCCCAGTTCTCGCGCAGCATGCGCCGGGCCGTCCAGCGAACATTGACGGAGCGGAACAGCTTGGCCACCGCAATGGTGGCGATGATGCCGCCCATCTGCGCCAGGCCGACGTTGATAAAGGTGGCGAAGTCGGCCTGGAAGCGCGCAAGGAAACCCAGCGCCACGATCAGGCAGGAAAACATGGGCAAGGCCCGCGCCGACAGCGCGGGCGTGGCCTGCACGTAGCCGATCGCCAGCAAGGCCGGCGCCAGCGTGACGACCAGCATGGCGTAGCCGTCCACGCGCGGCAGCACGGCAAAAAGGTAGAAGGCGGCCAGCGGAAACGTGATGAGCGTGGCGCCCAGATAACGGCCCAGCACGGGAGCCGGATCGTCCTGCGCGGCAAAGGAACAGGTGATCAGCGCCGCGAACGCTGCAGTGGCCGAGCCGGCGGGCCAGGCCAGCAGGATCCATACCGCACAGTAGAGGATGATCGCGGTGGCCGTCGCCACGCCGGCGAGCGCCGCCAGCCCATGGTCGCGCGCCAGCGGAAAGTACTTCTCGCGCTCACCGGCCGCACGCGCTTCGTCCCGCCACGCATCGCCGTCACCCAACCGGTCGACGAGCCGGATGCCTTCCACCTGCGCATCGATGAACTCCGCCACGCGCGTGCACAGGCTGGCCAACAGCAACTCGCTCCACGAGGGCCGCGCGGCCGTGCGCGCGGCCAGGTGCCGGCAACGCGCCGCCAGTCCACTGCCGGTAGCGCACGGCGCCTGCCCCGGCTGGCTGAGCCAGTGGCGTACGTCGTCGACCAGTTGTCCCACCTCGGGTGCCAGCGGTGCCAGCGCGCTGAGCATGTCCAGGCGGTTCGCGGCGGCCGAGGCGAGCGGCAGGATGGTCGACAACTGCTTCTGCAAGGCCAGCACCATGCGCCGCCCGGCATGGGCACGGCGCTGGTCGAACGGCATATGGATGGCCATCATGCCGAGCTCGGCGATGTCGGCGGCCAGCTTGCGGCGATGTTCGTATTCCAGCCGCGTATGGCGTTGGCCGAGCGCATCGCGCGTCCAGCGCGCGGCATCGGCCAGGAAGGCGCGGGCACGCGCATGGATCACCGGCGTCACGCTCCACGGCTGCAGCACGCCATGAACCATGGTGACGCAGACAATCGCCACGGTCATTTCCTCCACGCGCGAGATCGTCGTGGTGAACACGTCCGCCGGATCGTCCAGGTACGGAAAGCTGATCACGGCGGTGCTGAAGGCCGCCATCTGGAACAGGAAGGCACGTGGCGTGCGATCCAGCACCGCCAGGTAGATACACACACCGGTGACCGCCGCCATGCACAGCACCAGCAATTCCGGTGCATGCTGGAAATTGGGAACCAGCACGATGGACAACGTGGCACCGGTGAGGATGCCGCCCAGCCGATAGAGGATCTTGGGACGGAACGCCCCCGCCATCGGCTGGGTCGTCACGTAAACGGTCAGCAGCGCCCACCACGGGCGCGGCAGGCTGGCTTCAAAGGCGATGCCCAGCGTCAGCGCGGCGGCGATGAAGCTGCTCAGGGAAAACAGCAGTTTTTGCGGATCAAGCAGAAACAGGGTGCGCGGCAACGTCGCCGCTCGGGTCGTGGCGGACATCAGTGGCTGGAGGTGATCTGGCGTGGCCGGCCGGGGGAAGCGGGAGCCGGTGGCCGCTTGGCGGTGCGGTATTCTGCCCCAAGCGCCAGCGAATGCTGAGTTCAAAATGTTGCTGGTTGCCAGCAATAAAAATGTGCCGAACCGGCGCGCCTGCTTTCCAGCGTGGCGGCGCGCCCTGCAACCCGCGCCGAAAAGGCCTTAAAATTGGCCCTGCATTGGTCAACATGAAGCCTGTGGGATGGACATCAGCGCCGCGCGCACTTTCCTGGAAATCGTCAAGACGGGCAGTTTCGTCAGCGCCGCCGCCAACCTCAACCTGACGCAGACGGCGGTGAGCGCGCGCATCCGCGTGCTGGAAGAGCAGCTCGACCGCCCGCTGTTCGTGCGCACCAAGACCGGTGCGCGACTGACCGCCGCCGGCGAACAGTTCCTCCGTTTCGCCACCACCATGGTGCAGGTGTGGGAGCGTGCGCGCACGGCAGTTGCCCTGCCACCGGGCCGCCAGATGACGGTGACCGTGGGTGCCGAGCTCAGCCTGTGGGACCCCTTCCTGCGCGACTGGCTGCTGTGGATGCGCCAGGCCTGCCCCGAGTTTGCCGTGAATGCGCAGATCGACGATGCCGAGCGACTGGTGGAGCGCGTGCAACAGGGCCTGCTCGACGCCGCCATCGTGTATGGGGCGCTGCAGATTCCGGGCGTGGTGTCCGAACTGCTGTTCGAAGAGAAACTGGTGATGGTGCGCACCGTGCCGGCGAAGGGGCAGCCGCCACTGACTCCGGAAGACCACGTGCGCGTCGACTGGGGCGATGCGTTCGCCGCCTGCTGCCGTGCCGCCTTTCCCGACCAGCCCGCGCCCATCGTGTCCATCAGCTACGGGCCGCTGGCGCTCGACTACATACTCACCGTGGGCGGCAGCGGCTATTTCCGCCAGGGCTTCGTGCGCCCTTACCTTGATGATGGACGCCTTGAGCTGGTTCCAGGCAGCCCCGAGTTCTCGTACTCCGCGTACGCGGTGCACTCCACCAAGGCCGACAAGGGCGTGATGGAACGGATTCGCACCGGCCTGCGCGCCGTGTCACCCAAGGCCGGACAGGATCGGGCGCGCACGCCCGCCACAAAGCGCGCGACAAAGCCCAAAGGCGGCCGCGCGAAGCCGTGACGCGTCACGCCCTCCGCATGGGTTCCGGCGAGCGAAGGCCAGACAGAAACGGCGGTGATCCGTTGGCACGGATGCACCGCCGCCTCGCCTGCCGCAGCAGGTTCGATCAACGCAACTGCTGGATACGGATCATGTTGCCCGCCGGGTCGCGGACGGCGCAGTCGCGCACGCCGTAAGGCTGGTCGGTCGGCTCCTGCACGATATCGGCATCGCTGGCCTGCAGCTGTTCGAAGGCCCTGGCCAGATCGTGCGTAGCCAGCAACACGATGCCAAAGGTGCCCTTGGCCATCATCTCGGCAATGGTGCGGCGCTCGTCATCGGTGATGCCCGGGCTGGCCTCCGGCGGATAGAGCACGATATTGGTCGCCGGCTGCCCCTTGGGGCCCACGGTGATCCAGCGCTTGCCACCATAGCCGACGTCATTGCGCACCTCGAAGCCGAGGGTGTCGCGATAAAAGGTCAGCGCGGCGTCAGGGTCGTTCTGCGGGAGGAAACTCGAATGAATCTGGATGTCCATGGCGTTCTCTCTCTGTGGGTGGTGAAGTCCATGGCGATCAGTCTAGTTCTGGCTCTCCGACCGGCGCTTCTCGATTCCTGACCGGTCGCGTCACCTGCCTGGCCACGCACGACGGCATGCCCACGGTGGCGTTCGCCTGTTCCCGCCGGTAGGCGCTGGGCGACATGCCGACCAGTTCGGTGAAGCGGGTGCTGAAGGTACCCAGCGACGAGCACCCTACTTCGAAGCAGACATCGGTGACGCTGAGCTCGCCTTGCCGCAACAAGGCCATCGCGCGCTCGATGCGCCGCGTCATCAGGTAGGAGTACGGCGACTCGCCGTAGGCCAGGCGAAACTGGCGGCTCAGATGCCCCGCCGACATGTGCACGGCCCGGGCCAGCGACTCGACGTCCAGCGGACGCGCGTACTCCCGGTCCATCCGGTCGCGGACGCGGCGCAGCCGTGCAAGATCGCGCAGGGTCTGCGCCTCGGTGGGTTTGCTGGCCATCGCCCGATGCTGTCACGACGCGAAGACAGGCTCAAGTCACCATCGTCCGGCTTGCGGCCCCGTGCGGAAGTGCTGGCAGAATGCGCCGCCCACCCACCCGCAGGCGAGACCGTTCCATGGACAGCCACGTTGCCCCTGTTCCGCTCGACAAGGCCTACCGGCTGATCAACCACGGCCCCACCGTGCTGGTGTCGGCACGCCACGACGGCATGGACAACGTGATGGCCGCGGCGTGGTCCTGCGCGCTGGATTTCGACCCGCCCAAGCTCACGGTGATCCTGGACAAGACGACCCGGACGCGCGAACTGATCGAAAAAACCGGCCGCTTCGTGATCCAGGTGCCCACCGTGGCGCAACTGCAGCTCACCTATGCCGTCGGCAATCTCGGTCGTACCCAGGTGCCGGACAAACTGCAGCGCGCCGGCGTGCAGTGGTTCGCCATGGACGGCCATGACCTGCCCTTCGTCGCCGGCTGTTCCGCATGGCTTGCGTGCCGGCTCATCGCCGAGCCGCACAACCAGGAAACCTACGATCTGTTCGTCGGCGACGTCGTGGGCGCATGGGCCGACACACGCGCGTTCGCCCACGGCCACTGGGGTTTCGAGCACGCCGCCCCTGAATGGCGCAGCCTGCACTACATCGCGGGCGGCCAGTTCTATGCGATTGGCGAATCGCTCAAGGCTGAGCCGCTTGAGTGATGCGGTTCGCGCGAAGCGCTCAGCCGGCGTCGCTCCAGCCGAAATCGGAATACGGCATGCCGTTCAACGCGCAGGCAATGCCCTGCGCCGTATAGGGGATCACCTCGTCCGGTAAGCGGGCCGCTTCGTACCAGCCAAGATGGTCGTGCTTGTTGGCTTCCATCAGCCTGGGTTCGCCGCTCCATGCATCCGCACGGAAGAACGCGCCGAGCCATTCGGCATCGGAGTCGCCAGAGCGGCAGTGCATCAGGTGCGCCAGGCGCAATGCCTGTGGCTCAACCACCACACCCGTTTCCTCGTTGAGTTCGCGTGCGGCAGCGGCGGCCAGTGGCTCGCCGCCGTCGTGCGAGCCGGCGGGCAGGCTCAGATAGCCGTCCTTCCATCCGGTGTTGCGACGTCGCAGAAGCAATACCCGGCCCTCGTCGTGAAGGATGACGAAAACACTGCTGGTCAAGGGAAAGCGCTGCCTGGACATCGGGTTCCTTCCTTGGTTTTTGCGGAGTGTTTCAATCGTCGCCGGTGGCGTAAAACGCCTCGTGATAACTCACGCTGGCCACGGGCACCCGCTCGTCGAAAGCAAGGATCTGGAAATACTCCGGCGGAACATCCGGCAACACCATCGACGGATGCGCCCTGAAACCGAAACGTCCGTAATAGGCAGGGTCACCCAATACCACGCAACCGGCGGCCCCTTCCCGCCGCAGCGTTTCCAGCGCCTGGCGGATGATGCGCGAACCGATGCCTTCATGCTGGCGCTGCGGCAGCACTGAGACCGGGCCCAATCCAAGCCAGCCGGCGCTGCCATCGGACAACACGACGGGGGAGATGGCTGCGTGGCCCACGATGACACCGTCATCCTCGGCCACCAGCGACAAGGTGAGTTGCCCCGCCCTGCGCAGCCCATCATTGATGAATGGTTCGGTGCCCGAGCTATGCGCGGCCCCGTGGAATGCCGCCGCGGTCAACGCGTGAATGGCGGCGACGTCCGCCGGTGTCTCCGGTCGAATCAGCATGGATGGGATGTCCCGATGGGCTAGTCGTGCTCCGGCCACAGGATCGCCTGCGCCACGACCACGTGTTCGCCGTTGAAGGTCGCCGCGGGCGAACCGTACAAGCTGTAGCCCAATGCCAGCGCATCGGAAACGCGCTGGCAGAAGCTCGCGTCGTCTTTGCCGGTCAGCAGGCGATAGCGCGGGAGACCATCGGGAGGTGAACCGGGCATGGGGACTCCTTGGCGATGGCCGCAGGTGAAGGAACGCCGCCCACTGTACGACCACCGGCACGAATGGTCGACCGCGCCACCCTGTGCCCTGCCCCATAAAAAAGCCGGAGCACCTTGCGGGGCTCCGGCAACATGCAGCGGGAGGGTCTTGCGAGGAGATCAGAACTGCTGGTTGTACTGCACGTAGAAGTAGCGGCCCAGGTCCATGGTCGGGTCGACCGAGCCCGACGAGTTGTAGCCCAGCACGTAGGCGTTGATGGAATTGGGCGGATGCTTGTCGAACATGTTGCGCATGCCCACCGCGACCTGGCCCTTCCACGGCAACTGGTAGCGCACCTGCGCGTCGTTGAACACCACGGCGCCCATGCGGTTGGCACCCGTGCCGTAGCCCCAGTTCACGCTGGTGTAGTTGGGCATGTTGCAGTGGGTGGTGGCATCCCAGCACTGGTCGAGGTACGAGCCGAAGTAACGGATGCCCCAGGTGGCGCCCCAGTTGCCCTGCGTCCAGTCCAGGCCCAGGTTGGCGCGCCAGTGCTGGTAGCCGTACTGGCCGGCGTAGTTGATGGTCGGCGCGTCGTTGGTGCTGGCCTGCTTCCAGTCATCGAGGTAGTTCACGTTCATGTTGAACACGAACTTGCCGAACGAGAACGCCGGCAGGCGATAGTTCACGCCCAGGTTGTAGCCGGTGGTTTCGATCCAGCCCAGGTTGGCGTTGCCGCGATGCAGGTTCACCACCTGGCCGTTGGCGTCACGCTGGAACGCGGAGCAGAACTCCTGCACCGAATACTGGTAGCACTGGTCCAGCACGTAGTTGGCATCGATCGCCTGGATCTCGTTGGTGATCTTGATGTCGTAGTAGTCCAGCGTCATGTCCAGACCGTCCACGTAGTGCGGGCTGTACACCAGGCCCAGCGTACGGGTCGTGCTGTGTTCCGGCTGCAGGTAAGCGTTGCCGGCGCCGGTGACGAACGGCGTGGTGCTCTGCTGGTTCTGGCCCTTCACCGGGTTGCCGGCGGTATCCGTCTGGCGGAAGTTCGGAGACAGGCCGGCGGCCTTGCAGTTGGCGGCCACGGTGGCATTGCTGAGCGAGCCGTACTGCGCATCGCAGGGGTCGGTGTACTGGTCGAAGGTCTGCGAACCGCCGCCGAACAGGTCACCCAGCGTCGGCGCGCGGAAGCCCTTGGCAAAGGTGCCACGCACCAGCAGGTCGTCGAACGGCGACCAGGTGAAGCTGTACTTGTTGTTGGTGGTGCTGCCGAAGTTGCTGTAGTGCGAGTAGCGGCTGGCCACGTCCAGCGCGAGCGACTTGGCGCCTGGCAGATCCTTCAGCAGCGGCGCGTTGAGCTCGATGTAGGCCTCGTTGGTGGTGTAGGAACCCGTGGTCGGGCCGGCGGCGAGGTCCGTGGTGTAGCCGGCACTGGCCAGCTCGTCCGGCGTGTCGTAGCCGCTGTTGTCGCGATGCTCGATGCCCGCCGCAAAGCTGAAGGTGCCGCCCGGCAGTTCGAACAGGCCGCCGGTGATGTTGGCGGTGAAGTCCTTGGTGATGCTCTGCGCGGTGGACTGCTCGCGCGCCATGATGTAGTTCAGCGCGTCCCTGGTTGACGCGCTCGGGCCGCCCAGGATGTTGAACGGCACGCACTGGCTCAAAGCGATCGGGTTGGCGGCCGTGCCGCACTGCACGACGCCCTGGCTGTTGAGGAACGAGGGGCCCAACGCCTGCTTGAGATTGAGCAGGTTGATGTTGCCCGTGCCCGAGATGTCCACGTCGTACTTGTTGTAAGCGAAACCGGCGTCCCAGTTCCACGGATGGTCGAGGAAGTCGAAGTTGCCTTCAAAACCAGCATCGAAATGCAGCGACTTGGCGCTTTCGCTGGTCACGCGCGGCAGTTCGGTGATGCGGCGGGCAAACGACAGGTCGGTGCCCGGCACCGGGTTGTAGTAGCTCTGGCCGCTCACGTACACCGGAAAGTCAGGCTGGCTGGTGCTGGTAAGCGGATAGCCGGCGACCTGCGTCGACGAGTTGCGCTCGGCATACATGCCGGTCGCCTTGAAGGTCACTTTGTCGGTGAGGTTGTAGCTGCCTTCGGTGAAGATGGACTTCAGCTCGGTCGGCAGCTGCTCCATCATCTGGTTGGTGGCGTTGAAGTAATCGTTGTCCTCCACGCCGACGTGGTAGTTGTTGATGTCGCGCGAGTCGGCACCGGTGCCGATATGGTTCGGATCGCCGGTGTGGTTGAGCACATACTTGTCACCGTTGTAGGTGAAGCGGCCCCACGGCCCCGTGCCGCTGTAGCCTGCCGACTGGTCGAAGTCACCGTAGGTGTAGCGGGTGAAGTCACGCGACTTCGCCCACACCGGATCGGTCTTGTTGTAGGTGGCGGCAAACACCAGCGAGGACTTGTCGGTGGTGGAGCCCACGGTGAACGAGTACGCCTGCTGGCGGCCGTCGCCGCCCTGGTTCTGGCCCACCGAGCCGCTCACGGAGGCACCGTTGACGCGATCCTTGAGGATGATGTTCACCACGCCGGCCACGGCGTCGGAACCGTAGATCGACGAGGCACCGTCCTTGAGGATCTCGATGCGGTCGATCAGGGTGGCGGGGATGGTGGACACGTCGGTGTAGCCGTTGAGGCTGGTCATCCAGCGCTTGCCGTTCACCAGGACCAGCGTGCGGTTCTCGCCGAGGTTGTACAGGTTGACGTACTGGCCGCCTTCCTCGGTGTTGCTGGTGAGCACGGCCGCCTTGCTGAAGGTCGGCTGGCCGGTGATGGTCAGGTTCTGCAGGATGTCGCCGACGTTGGTCAGGCCGGTCTTCTGGATGTCAGCCTGCGACAGGGTGATCACCGGCTGCGCGGTTTCCACGTCCACGCTGCGGATGCGCGAACCGGTGACGGTGATGGTTTCCAGCTTCTTGGCGGAATCCGGGTTCGCCTGGGCGTCGCCGGCATCCTGCGCAAAGACCGAGCCCGCGACGGCGAACGCGCCCATCGCAAGGCCAAGACGAACGGCCACAGACAGCTTGCTGTTTTGGTAGTGCTTCACGTTTTTGCTCCCCTAACGACGTGATCGACTGAACGGAATGAGAGCCAGGCGTCGCCCTGGCTTTTTTTGAGCGCAAGAGTCCCCGCGGCACCGTCCTTCCGGACAGTTCCGTAACCCTATGAATCAAGCAGGAAATTGCGGACTCCCCCTGCCACCCTTCACCGAACTTAGACGGGCTCGTCGCAGAAAGTCAACGATTTTTGTAAGTCTCGTGTAAGTTTCAATGGCAACAAAGACTTACACGAGACTGACAAATGCCCCACAGGGCAATCAGGTCATTCCTGCAACTTCAGTTTCATGAAAGCTATAAGCAAGTCACACGCAAGAATTTACGCCAAAAGTGGCGACTCCTACCCCTGCCCCTCACCCCGCGTGGCGGCAAGGATGATCACCGCATTATCATGTGATGCACATTGAGTGCGAGCGCCGCCATGACGATCGAAAGCCGCACAGCCCGACTGACCATCCTGATCGACCCGCGCAAGAAGGCGGTGTTCGAGCGGCTGTGCGCCGCCGAAGACACGACGCCCTCCCAGGTGGTCCGCCGCCTGATCCGTGAGTACATCGAGCAGACGACGGGCCGGCCATGGCACGCCGAGGACGAAGCCATGCAGGAAGCGGTTGAGGACACGCCGGCGGGGACGGGTCATGCGGGCAAGCGGTGACGCCATCGCCGGTAACGACCGTGCGTCTGGACGTCCTCGCGCTCCACGGCCACATCACTCATCAGTTACAGACAGAAACCTGGAGCACACCCATGACGACGCATGACATTCCCGCCTGCCCGGTTTGCGGCATGGAAAACACCTATCCGGACAACGACCACTTCATCTGTCCCGATTGCGCGCACGAATGGCCGCAGGTTGCCGCGCAGGCCGAGGAAGCCGACATGGTCGTGCGCGATGTCAACGGCAACGTGCTCAACAGCGGCGACTCGGTGGTGGTGATCAAGGACCTGAAGGTGAAAGGTTCTTCCATTCCGCTCAAGCAGGGCACCGTGATCCGCGGCATCCGCCTGGTGGACGGTGATGCGGAGCACATCGAAGGCAACTCCGACAAGATCAAGGGCCTGGTGCTCAAGGTCTGCTTCTTGAAGAAGGCCTGATCGCCCCGGGCAAGCCGGCCCGACATGCGTTGCAGCGATGGCCAGCCGGCAAGCCAACGCCGGTCGCTTCCGGCACCGCCTGGGCGCCTGAAAGCTTCTCTACTTTCAGGCGTCTAGCCTGCCGTAACGATCGAGCCGGGCTGCCAACCGGGGGCGGATCGGCCTGGGGAATGAGGGGACTGTCACAAATTCCTACCCGGCTTTTGTACACAAATGTCACGACTCCGTGGACAATGTCCCGGCCCATCAGTCCGGAGGGGGAGCCGGAACCATGACTCATAGCGCTGCCGCGGCTCGCCCCGTGGCCCAACTGCTTGTTGTCACGCGCAGCCTTGTGGAGCTGACGGACCGCGCCGTGTCCGACACCGAACTGTCCCACGCCGCCGCCGATGTACTGATGTTTGCAGCACGCCAGGCCGCACGGCTGGTGGAAGACGTGGTGAGCCTGCGCTCGCGCGAACCCGAAGATGCCACGGCCTTTGTGCAGTGCTCCAGCAGTGCCGATCTGGATCGCGCCTACAGCGACCTGGAGTGCTTGGCCGAAGCGGCCAGCATGATCCGCGCCTACGGTATCGGCACGCAGTACCGCGCCCATCTGGCTTACCTGATGCGTTATGCGGCGGAATCCGCCTGCCAGGCACTGGAGCGCGCGGAGCGCTCGATGAACCTCGCCGATCTCACCACGTTGACGCACTCGTGGGTGATGGACGCGCGCGCCTGAGGTGTTTCGCGGCGCGTCTTTCTGATCACGGCTTGCCGGATGCTTCCTCCGCCGGCACTCGCTGCAACGGCCCCACCTGCACGTGACCGATCCAGCCGTCGAACACATTGACGGCGGCGGCATCCACCATCTTCATCACCTGCTGCACCGGCGGACAGCTGGCGGGATCGACCGCCGGCCGCGACGGATCGCTCATGCCCGCCATGCAGTATTTCGCGCCGCGGTTGCTCAGGCGATTGAGCATGGCCATGCCGTCCTCGTAACGGCGCTGCGCACGCGGCGCGGCGGTGGCGTCGCCGTAGACCGAACGCATCGTCGCCAGCAACTGTTCGGCGGCCTTGCGCTCGTCGTCGGAAGCGTTCTTCCAGGCCTCGTCGCGGTCGCCCTGGAAACGTGAATGGGGACGCTCCGCCGCCAGTGCGAACCACGCCAACGCCAGTGGCCGATTCACCGGCTGGTGATCGCCGTTGAGCGCCATCACGGCCAGCACGTATTGCGCCGGCTTGCTTGCCCAGCCGGCCGCGGTCTTGAAGAAACGCTGCGCGCTGCCATACCGGCCCAGCCCATACGTCTGCGTGCCCAGGCAATAGAAGTAGTCGCCCGGCAGGAATTTCTCTTCGCCGGAAACGCAACGCGTGTTGGCAAGGTCGGCATCGGAGGGCACCGCATCCGCGTCCGGTGCATCGCTGGCCGTTTGTGCCGCTGCGTACGGTGCGATGCACGCCATGCCCATGGCAAGCGCCATGGTGCTGAGCCATTTCTGCCATCCCTGACTGGCCATGCCTTTTTCCTTCCGTTGGTCGCGCCTGTGGTCAGCGCATCCTAACGTTGCCGGGTCACGAATGGATGACGGAACGGCAAAGCATGTTCTTTCGGCAAAGGCGTTATGCAGCGCCCCGTCGAGTGATGACGGGTACGTGTTCCTAGGCACGTACCCGCACACCAACACGACGAAGCGCGCGCATTGTGTCGACGGCAGACGAACGCTTCTTTGCGTCCAATCGCAAATTCACAAGATCAGTCAGGGTGCCCCTGTCCGACGTGACGAAGCGCTCACCGAAAGTGCCACCAGCACCACGGCGAGCACGGCGTAGGCACCGGCGAATTGCCACGCGAGCGGACGCGACGCCTCGCCGAGTTGCCACGGCAGATAGATGCCGCCGCTCAACTCCACCGAGTGGATCACGCCAAACACACTCAGGGCCGCGCCCAACAGCAGGATCAGCGCGGCACGCAGCGCCTTGCCGTCGATCATCGCCACCACGAAGCTGGCCCACACCATCGAGGTGATGATGAAACCGTTGCCCAGCGCGTTGATGATGGCCAGCTCGGAAAAGCCGTGCGCGCGATCGCCGATCAGCGCAGCGACATGGTCGGGCGACACATATGTGGGATCGGTCAGCTTGATCGCCACCATCCGTGCGACCGCAGGAAAGAAGCTGAAGACCACCGCCGGTGCGTAACGCATGGGCGTCGCCTCGAACGCCTGCACCGTGATGCCGATGGCAACGAACACCAGGATGGGCGCCAGCACCGACAAGGGGATCAGCTCCACCAGGTTGGACAGGTAGCCAAACACGCCACCCAGGCCCACGAACAAGCCGGTGAGCAAGGTGTAACCGGTACCCGCGCCCATCGCCTTGTACGAAGGCTGGCCGATGTAGGGCGTGGTCTGCGCCACGCCGCCACAGAAGCCGGCCACCAGCGTGGCCAATGCTTCTACCAGCAGGATGTCGCGCGTGCGGTATTCATCGCCGGCGGCACGCGCGCTTTCGGTCACGTTGATGCCGCCCACCACCATCAGCAGGCCGAACGGCAGGATCAGCGGCAGGTACGGCACGGCGGAACCCAGGCCGGCCATCCACTCCAGCGTCGGCAGCGGCAAGGCGAAGCGCCACGTCCATGGCTTGGGCGCCTCATAACCGCTGCCCAGCCAGCCCATCGGCCCCAGCCCGTAATAAAGCAAGGCACCGATCACGAAGGCGACCAGCACGCCCGGCAGGTTCCACGGCATGCGCGCACGCGCCACCAGCGCGTAAAGCACGACGCCCAGCCCGGCGAAACCCACCAGGGGCTGCTTGAGGATTTCCACCAGCGGCAGGAAGCCCATCAACACCAGCGCGATGCCGGCGATGGAACCCAGCAGGCCGGCGCGTGGTACATGCCGCTGCACCATGCCGCCGAAGAACGACAGCACCACCTTCAGCACGCCCATGATCACCAGGGCAGCCATGCCGAGCCGCCAGGTGGCCATGCCTGCCGCCTGCGCATCGAGCCCCGCTTGCTTGAACTGAAGGAACGCCGGCCCCAGCACCAGGAAGGCCATGCCGATGCTGGTGGGCGCGTCCAGTCCCAGCGGCATCGCGGTGACATCCGCGCGCCCGCTCCGGCGCGCGAGCCGCCGCGCCATCACCGTATAGGCCAGGTTGCCCAGTAACACGCCGAAGGTGGTGCCGGGCACCATGCGCAGGAACACGATGTCGGCGGGAAAGCCGAAGATGCCGATCAGCGCGGTGGCGAGAAACGCCAGCACCGACAGGTTATCCACCACCAGCCCGAGAAACCCGTTGAGGTCGCCCGGCGAGATCCAGCGCTCACGTACCGTCGTGCTCATCTCAGAACGACACCTCGGCCGGTTGGGTCACGCGTAACACGGACTGGTCGCCGGTGCGCTGCTTCCATGCCGCGCGGATGGCTTCCACCTTGTCGCGGTTGGCCGGCGTGTCAGCGTAGTCGATCACCAGCATCTTCGACCGCAGGCGCTCGGGCGTCGCTTGCCCCTTGCCCTGCCACTGGCCGTAGACATCCAGCACGCTCAGGCCGTCGGGGAAGCGCGGCGTCACCTCGGCATCGAGAAAGGCGCGCCAGCCCTGTTCGCCCATGCCGTGCGCAGCGTCGCCCGCGGGGCCCAGACCGAAATAGAGCCGCGTCTCGACCCAACCGGCGGCCTGGGCAGGATGCGCCGCATCGCCATGCAACCGGGATGACGGCGTGCCAGCCGTCGTGGCGCAGCCGGCCAGCAGGGCCACAGCCAGTGCAACGGCCGCGGGTCGGGTATAGGTCATGCGTGAACCCTTCTTGGCATTTGGCCATCCATATGCGGAAGGCCATGAAGCCGGAGTATGGGCGCCATGGGTTGCGCGACGCAACAAACGCCGGCACTGCATTCTCGCGATCTGCGACGCCTCTGTGTGAGGATGCGCGACATCCACCGTCCACTCGGCGAGAATGTGCCCATGAGCGCCACCGCCCCCTGCCCCACGTGAGCCACACCCTCGACCTGCCACTGGATAACCCGATCCAGCCCGGCCTGATGGTCATCCATGGCAATCGCATGGAGGATCTGCGCGACCTGCTGACCGCATGGCTGGCGCGTGCACCGCTGCGTCCGCTGGAAGACGAGCTGATGCTGGTGCAGAGCAACGGCATCGCGCAGTGGCTGAAGTGGGCGCTGGCGCGGCCCGCGGGTGACGGCGGCGGGCTGGGCATCAGCGCGGCCATCGACGTGCAATTGCCCGGCCGCTTCCTGTGGGCGGCCTATCGCAGCGTGCTTGGCCGCGAGGCGGTGCCGACCACGTCGCCGTTCGACAAGTCACGCCTGAGCTGGCGATTGCTGCGGCTGCTGCCCGCGCACCTGCATGAAGCCGATTTCGCGCCGCTGAGCGATTTCCTCCGCGACGACCCGGACGAGCGCAAGCGCTTCCAGCTCGCCGAACGCGTGGCCGACCTGTTCGACCAGTACCAGGTGTATCGCGCCGACTGGCTTGCCGACTGGGAGCAAGGCCGCTACGTGCTGCGCGACGAACTGCGCGGCGAGCCCCGGCCGCTGCCGGTGGACCAGCGCTGGCAGGCACGTCTGTGGCAACTGCTGCTGGACGACGTCGGCGCGGAACGGCACAACCATCGCGCCGCCGTGCACCAGGCCTTCCTCGAATGCATCGCGACCATGCAGGCACGCCCCGCCGCGCTGCCCCGCCGCATCGTGGTGTTCGGCATATCATCGCTGCCGCAGCAGACGCTGGAAGCGCTCACGGCGCTGTCGCGCTTCAGCCAGGTGTTGCTGCTGGTGGCCAACCCGTGCCGGCACTACTGGGCCGACATCATCGAAGATCGCGAGCTGCTCAAGGCCAGCCAGCGCCGCCACGGCAACAAGCCCGGCCTGCCCGCCGAGCCGCGCTATGAGGACCTTCACCTGCACGCCAATCCGTTGCTGGCGGCGTGGGGCCGGCAGGGGCGCGACTACATCCGCCTGCTCGATGCCTTCGACAAGCCCGATGGCTATCGCCGGCAGTTCGCCGCGTGGAACCGCAGCATCGACTTGTTCGCCGATACCGATGGCAGCACGCTGCTGCGGCAGATCCAGCAGGCCATCCTGGACCTTGAGCCGCTGCCCGCCAACGCCGCGCAACGCAAGCCGTGGCATGACGGCGACACCTCGCTGCGCTTCCACATCGCGCACAGTCCGCAGCGCGAGGTGGAGGTGCTGCACGACCAGCTGCTGGCGATGTTCGAGGACGCCGCGAGGCGCGGCGAACCGCTGTCACCGCGCGACGTGATCGTGATGGTGCCGGATATCCAGACCTATGCGCCGCATGTGCAGGCCGTGTTTGGCCGCCTGCCGCCGGACGATCCGCGCCACCTGCCCTTCTCTGTGGCCGACCAGCCTTCGCGCGGTGCCGTGCCCCTGATGGTGGCGCTGGAGCACCTGCTCTCCTTGCCCGAATCCCGCTTCGCGGTGAGCGACCTGCTCGACCTGCTCGACGTACCCGCGCTGCGCGCGCGCTTCGGCATCGACGACAACGGCCTGCCCACGCTGCGGCGCTGGATCGAGGGTGCCGGCATCCGCTGGGGCCTGGACCGCGAGCAGAAACAAAGCCTGGAGCTGCCCGGCATCGAACAGAACACCTGGCGCTTTGGCCTGCGCCGCATGCTGCTGGGCTACGCCGTGGGCGAGGGCGACACCTGGCACGGCATTGCGCCGTATGGCGAAGTGGGCGGACTGGATGCCGCGATGGTGGGTCCGCTGATCCTGTTGATGGACGCGCTGGAACAGGCGTGGGCACGCATGCGCGAGCCCACCACGCCGGAGCAGTGGCACCAGCGCCTGCAACAATTGCTGATCGACTTCTTCGACGCGGACGATCCGTCCGACAGCGACCGCCTCGCGCGCCTCAACGACGCGCTCGACGCGTGGCGGCAAGCCTGTGAGGAAGCCGGCTTCACCCTGCCGCTGCCACTCAACATCGTGCGCGAACACTGGCTCTCTTCCATGGACGAAAGCCGCCTGTCGCAACGCTTCATGGGTGGCGCGGTGAGTTTCTGCACGCTGATGCCGATGCGCGCCATTCCCTTCCGCGTGGTCTGCCTGCTGGGCATGAACGATGGCGACTATCCGCGGCGACAGGCACCGGCCGACTTCGACCTGATGGCCCAGCCGGGCCACGCGCGTCCCGGCGACCGCTCCCGCCGTGAGGACGACCGCTATCTGTTCCTGGAGGCGCTGGCCTCCGCGCGTGACGCGCTTTACGTGAGCTGGGTCGGCCGCAACGTGCGCGACAACAGCGTGCTGCCGCCCTCGGTGCTGGTGGGCCAGTTGCGCGACTACGTGGCCGGTGGCTGGCATCGCCAGGACGACGACCCCACCGGAATCCGTGCCGGCGAGCACGTGCTGGATGCCATGACCACGGTGCATCCACTGCAGGCCTTCAGCCGGCGCTACTTCAGCGCGGATGGCGACGCACGCCTGTTCACCTACGCGCGAGAGTGGCGCCAGGCGCATAACGAGCACGACGAAG
This sequence comes from Dyella japonica A8, assembly GCF_000725385.1. NCBI lineage: Bacteria > Pseudomonadati > Pseudomonadota > Gammaproteobacteria > Lysobacterales > Rhodanobacteraceae > Dyella > Dyella japonica. The sequence goes on from NZ_CP008884.1 coordinate 4,033,227, forward strand.
CCGCCATGAACGCGCCACTGGCGCCGTGGGAACCGGAATCCGCCGTGAGCATCGGCCTGCTGCAAAGTTTCGTGGCCAGGCCGGTGCGCCACTTCTTCAACCATCGCCTGAAGGTGCACTTCGGCGAACTGGACGAAGAAACCATGGACGACGAACCGTTCGGCCTCAATGCACTGGAACGTCATATCGCCACCGCCAGCGTGCTGCGCGCCGCGGTAACGGCGCCCGATGCGCGGGATGCCGTGGATACTGCCACGCGACAGCTGGTCGACCAGGGCGCGCTTCCGCCCGGTGGCTTCGGCGAACTGGCGCGCGATGCACTGGCGCGCGAAAGCGGCGACCTTGCGGCCCGCTGGCTGGCCGCCTGCGAGCGTTGGCCGCTGGTCGAGGAAAAAATTGAAGTGCTGCACGAAGCCCACGGCGTTCGTGTGGAGGACTGGCTGACCGATCTGCGCCGCGGCGATGAAACGCCCTATGTGCGCCTCGAGCTCGCAACCGGCAAGCTGCTGCAGAAGAACGACATCCGCCACGACAAGGCGATCAACGCGTGGGTGGTCCACGTGGTGGCGCATGCCCTGGGCCTGCGCATGCAGACGCACATCATCGGCGTGGATACCACGCTGCTGCTGCGCCCACTGGACCTCGACGACGCCACCATGTGCCTGAACGCCCTGCTCGCCTGCCTGCGCGAAGGCATGCGCATGCCGCTACCTATCGCGCGCAAGACCGCATTTGCCTGGCTGTTGAACATCAGCGATCCCGAAAAGGCCCGCAAACAAGCGCTGCTTGCCTACGAAGGCAGCGGCTACGGCGGCATGGGCGAGGTACAGGAAGACGCCTACCTCGCCCGCGCATGGCCGCGCTTCGACATGCTGGAGGCCGGTGGCTTCCATCACTGGCTCGCGCTTTACCAACCGATGCTGCCGGCTATCACCCGCGGAGCAGGCGCATGAACGCGACGGCACCGCTCCAGCCGCTCAAGCTTCCGCTGCATGGCATCCAGCTGATCGAGGCCAGCGCCGGCACCGGCAAGACCTGGACCATCGCTGCGCTCTACCTGCGCCTGGTGCTGGGCCACGGTGCGCCGGAAGGCAAGGCCCTGCTGCCGTCGCAGATCCTGGTGCTCACCTTTACCAAGGCCGCCACCGCCGAGCTGCGCGAGCGCATCCGCGAACGACTGGGCGAAGCGGCGGACGTGTTCCGCGGCCGTCGCGAGCCGGATGACTACCTGCGCGACTTGATGGCCGTCTATCCCGACGACGACGCCCGCGCGCGGGCGGCGCGACAGCTGGATCTGGCCGCGCAATGGATGGACGAGTCGGCCATCCACACCATCCACGCCTGGTGCCAGCGCATGCTGGGCCAGCATGCGTTCGACAGCGGCCATCCGTTCGTGCAGGACACCGATACGGACGAAAGCGCGCTGCTCGCCGATACCGTGCGCGACTACTGGCGCTGCCACTTCTTCCCGCTGAACCGCGACGGCGCGGCGCTGGTATCGCGCTGGTGGAAAACACCGGCCGACCTGCAGGCGGACCTGCGCCCGCTGCTGAAGCAGCCGCCGGAAAGCCTGCGCCTGGACGGGCGCTCCCTGCCCGATGCCGAACGGGTGCTGGGCGAATTCCGCCAGCACGTGGGTGCTGCCACCGCGGCGGAAGATCAGGCGCGAAGCCGCTGGCTCGCCGATGTCGATGCCATCGAGACCCTGTTCGCGCAGGCGCTGGATGCCGGCGCGCTCAACGGCACCAAGATGCGAAGGGAGAAGGTGCAGGACGAACTGGCCGTACTCCGCGCCTGGGCCGCCACCGGCGCCGATGCCTCCGCCGCCCTGCCCCGCTATACGCGCTCCGCGCTGGCGGCGGCGAAGAACAAGAGCGCGCAAGCCCTGCAACACCCGGCCTTCGACGCCATCGAAGCCTGCGTGGAAGCGCAGGGCATCGTCGCGCCATGGCGTGCACCCGTGCTGGCGCACGCCACGCGCTGGGTGGCGGCAAAGCTCGAGGAAACCAAGCAGCGTCGCTCGCAGCTGGGCTTCGACGACATGCTCAAGCGCCTCGATGGCGCGCTGCACGGGCATACCGGCAAACGCCTGGCCGAGACCATCGCCCTCCAGTATCCGATGGCGCTGATCGACGAGTTCCAGGATACCGACCCGCTGCAGTGGCGTATCTTCCATCGCGTGTACGGACGCCGTGACACAACGGGCCTGCTGCTGATCGGCGATCCCAAGCAGGCGATCTACGGCTTCCGCGGCGCGGACATCCACACGTATCTGCGGGCACGCGGCAGCGCGCAGCAGCCGATGTGGACGCTGGGCACCAACTACCGTTCCACCACGCCGCTGGTGGAGGCAGTGAATCGCGTATTCGAATTCGCCGACACGCATGACGACGGCGCCTTCGCCTTCGGCCGCGGCAAGGATGCACTGCCATTCCACGCCGTTGCCGCCCGTGGCCGCGGCGACCGGCTGGAGCTGGACGGGCAACCGCTGCCACCGATGCAGTTCGCGCTACAGCAAGGCGACGACGCACTCAGCACGGCCGCCTATACCGACGTGATGGCGCGGCATGCCGCCGCCTACCTGGTGGAACTGCTCACGGCGGCGCAGGAAGGACGCTGCGGTTTCCGTGGCGCCGACGGTGCGCTGCGGCCGTTGCAGCCGGGCGATATCGCCATCCTCGTGCGTCGCGGCGCCGAGGCATCGAAGGTGCGCGAGGAAATGCAGCGGCGTGGACTCAAGAGCGTGTACCTCTCCGATCGCGACTCGGTCTATGCCTCGCCCGAAGCCGCCGACCTGCTGCGCTGGCTGCGCGCCTGCGCCGAACCGGGCTCGGACCGCACCATGCGCGCCGCGCTCGCTACGCCGACACTGGGCCAGAGCGATGCAGAGCTGGACCAGCTCAACCTTGACGAGCACCACTGGGAGGCCTGCGGTGACCGCTTCCGCCAATTGCACGCCACCTGGCAGCGTCACGGCGTGCTCGCCATGCTGCACGACCTGCTGCATGCCTTCGACCTGCCGGCGCGGTTGCTCGCACGCCCGGACGGCGAGCGTGCGCTGACCAACCTGCTGCACCTCGCCGAGCTGTTGCAGCATGCCGCCGCCACGCTGGATGGCGAGCACGCGCTGATCCGCCATCTCGCCGCGCAGATGGCCGCCGCCGGCGACCCGCAATCGGACACGGCCGACGAACAGATCGTGCGCCTCGAAAGTGAGGCGAAGCTGATCAAGGTGGTGACCATCCACAAATCCAAGGGCCTGGAATATCCGCTGGTGCTGCTGCCCTTTATCTGCTCCGCGCGCGAGCTGAAGGCGGATGACAGCTTCACCTGGCACGACGACGACGGCGAGCTGCGCATGGACCTGCGCGCGAGCGACGCCGCGCTCGCGCAGGCAGATCGCGAACGCCTGCAGGAAGACCTGCGCCTGCTCTATGTCGCCCTGACCCGCGCGCAATACGCGTGCTGGCTGGGCGTGGCCTGCACACGCGCCGGGCAAGGCAAGGCAGCGACCCTGCACAAATCGGCGTTTGGTTATGTGCTGTCCGGCGGCACGAAGATCGAGCCCGCGGACCTCATGCCAAGACTGGAAGCCTTGCGCGGCGATGAACCCGGCATGGCACTCCACACACTGGACGCACCGGCCGTGCACAGGCTGCCCACCGCACAGACCGATGCCACGCCGCTGTGGGAAGCACGTATCTATCAAGGCCCCGCCGCCGAACGCTGGCGCGTGTCCAGCTATAGCGGTCTGAAGTACGCCGACGTGGAGGAAGCACGCGTGCCCGCGCCGGAGACGGCAGCACAGGACACGCTGATCGAAGCGAGCGCCGAGCAGCCTGCCCTGCCGGGCAGTGGTGCGGCGGCGCAAGGCATCCACGCGTTCCACGCCGGTGCGGAAGCCGGCACCTTCCTGCACGACCTGCTGGAGTGGGCCGCCGACGAGGGCTTCGCCCAGACGGCGGACGACATGCCGGCGCTGGAAAAGGAAGTCGCCCGTCGCTGCCAGCGGCGCGGCTGGCAAGCGCACATCACCCTGCTCACGGCATGGATGGGCCAATTGTTGCGCATGCCGCTCGCGCTGCCCGATGGCGCGCGCGCCTCGCTGGCGCAGATGTCCAGCCACTACGCCGAACTGGAGTTCTGGTTCGAAGCGAACCAGGTCGATACGCTGGCGCTGGACCGGCTGGTGACGGCGCATACGCTGGACGCGCGGCCACGCCTGCCGCTGCTGGCCGAGCGCATCAACGGTTTGCTCAAGGGCTTCATCGACCTGGTGGTGGAGCAACAGGGTCGCTATTACGTGATCGACTACAAGTCCAACAAGCTGGGCAACGATGCCGGGGCGTACACGGCCGAGGCGATGCGCGACTCCATCCTGCGCGAACGCTACGACCTGCAGTACGCGCTGTACACACTGGCCCTGCACCGCCAGTTGCGCGCCCGCCTGCCGGGTTACGACTACGAGCGCCATATGGGCGGCGTGGCCTACCTGTATCTGCGCGGCGTGGACGATGCAGGCCATGGCGTGCACGTCGAACGCCTGCCGAAGGCTCTTGTCGAAACGATGGATCGCCTGTTTGCCCATGGGGAGCGCGCCCGTGTCGCCTGACGCATGGTTCGCCGCCATGGAACAAACCATCGAGCGAGGCTGGCTACGCCCGCTCGATATCGCCTTCGCGCGCTTCCTCGATGCACAGGATGCGGATGCACCGCCGGCCCTGCCCCTGCTCGGCGCACTGGTGAGCCGCCAGCAGGCGGACGGCCATCTTTGCCTGGATCTGTCCTCGTGGGAGTCGCTGGCCGATGACGGTGGCTGGCCGTCCCACTGGCGAACGCTGCTGGCCGAAGCGGCCGCCACGCCGGCGTCGCTGCTTTCGTCCGCCCTGATTGGGGACGCGGGCGACGCCACGCGTGCGGCCTCGCCGCTGGTGCTGGACGGCACGCGCCTGTACCTGCGCCGCTACTGGAATCACGAGCAGCGCGTGGCACAGGCGATCGGCCAACGGCTTGCCCGCGTGCCCCCGCCTTCGCCTTTGCTGCCCGCACAATTGGCGCGCCTGTTTCCCACCGCTCCCGGCCAGGGCCCCGATTGGCAGCGCGTTGCGTGTGCGATTGCCGCGCGCGGCGCCTTCACCGTGATCACGGGCGGCCCCGGCACCGGCAAGACCACCACCGTCGTGCGCCTGCTCGGCCTGCTGCAGACGCTGCATCGCAAGGACACCGCGCGCTCCCTGCGCATCCGCCTGGCTGCTCCCACGGGCAAGGCGGCCGCGCGATTGCAGTCGTCCATCAGCATGCAGGTGGCCCAGCTCGACGTGGATGACGACGTGCGCGCCAGCATTCCCAGCCAGGTGGACACGCTGCACCGCCTGCTCGGCGCGCGGCCGGATACCCGGCGCTTCCGCCACGACAGCAGCCATCCCCTGCATCTGGACGTGCTGGTCATCGACGAAGCGTCCATGATCGACCTGGAGATGATGTCCGCCGTGCTCGCCGCGCTGCCGGACGACGCACGCCTGATCCTGCTTGGCGACAAGGACCAGCTTTCCTCGGTGGAAGCCGGCGCGGTGCTTGGTGACCTGTGCCGCCGTGCGGAAGCCGGTCACTACAGCACCGCAACCGCAACGTGGCTGCACGACACCACCGGTGACCGCATCGATGCCTGGGTGCGCGACGACGCGCGCCCGCTCGACCAGCACGTCGCCATGCTGCGCCACAGCCACCGCTTCGGCGCCGACAGCGGCATCGGCACGCTCGCACAGCACGTCAATCGTGGCGATGCCACACAGGTGCTCGCCTTGTTGGCCGGACACCACGCCGATATCGCGTGGGTCGATGCCACGGCAGAGGCACGCACGCTGGCCGAGCTGGTGGTGGATGGCGGCTCCGCGCACTTCCAGTCGCACCCGGGCGCCGCGCAGCCGCAAGGCTATCGCCACTACCTCCAGTGGTTGCAGCGCGAGCGTCCGGCGGCAGGTGCAGACGCGGCGGCATACGACGCCTGGGCGCGTGGCGTGCTGCGCGCTTTCGGCAGTTTCCAGCTGCTGTGCGCGCTGCGGCAAGGGCCGTACGGCGCGGAAGGCCTGAACCGGCAGATCGCCGGCATTCTCCATCAGGCACAGCTGATCGATACCACGCACGAGTGGTACGAAGGCCGCCCCGTGCTGGTGACGCGCAACGATTACAGCCTCGGCCTGATGAACGGCGACGTCGGCATTGCGCTGCGCGTCCCGGACGAACTCGGGCGGATGCACCTGCGCGTGGCGTTCGAAGTAGCCGGCGACGCCGGCAGCAATACCACGCGCATCCGCTTCGTGCTGCCCTCGCGCCTGGGCGAGCGGGAAACCGTGTATGCCATGACGGTGCACAAATCGCAGGGCTCGGAGTTCGACCACGCGGCCCTCGTGCTGCCGTCGGACGCCAGTGCCGTACTGACGCGTGAACTGCTCTATACCGGCATCACGCGTGCACGCCGGTGGTTCAGCCTGCTGGCGCCTGCGGCGATGGTGCGGCAGGCGGTGGAGCTGCCGGTACACCGCCACTCCGGACTGCACCAGCGCTGGTCGCCGGAAGATGCGCAGCCCGTGTAATCGTCAGCGGCGCTGCTCGATCGTGGCTTGCAGCACCACCAGCATGCGATCGCCGGTGACCGCCGGATCGCTGCTGCGCGCCGTGATGCGATAGGTGGTACGCAGGGCTCCCGGATCGCCGTAATTGTGGGCATTCGCGCTTTGCTCCACCACGGCATCCAGTGCGGTGTCCACCCAGTCGCCCATGTGCTCGATCACGTACTGGGGCTGGCCGGCCGCTTCCACGGAGGCCGTGAAGCTGCCGTCACCGCCGTGGTTTTCCACGGTATGAATGCTGCCTGCCGGCAAACCGGGATCGTTGAATGGGTTGGACAGGCAAGCCGTCGATGTGGCCCTGCAGTGGCGTGCGATCTCCTCAGGATGGGAGGCGATGCGCGACTGCGCGACACGCAGCGCGGCTTCGGCGTGCTGGAACGCGAGCTGGCGGTCATGCTGGTGCGCTGCCATTTTCTGTTGCTGCAGCGTGCCACGCAGTCCGACGAATGCCACCATCGTGATGATCAGCAGCAGGAGCAAGGCGACGACCAGCGCGACACCGCGCTCCTTTGCCGGCGACGCCCTCCTGCGCGAACGCGACACCCGCCACCTGCGCCGCGACGGGGAATGATTCATCTCACGGCACCCGGTTGCGCAAGGCGATCGTCATGCTTAACTGGCGCGCGATGAGTGCGCCGTCTACACCCGCCTGCGGGTCGGTACTCTGCACGGTAAGGGTCGCGCGCACCGCCGTGACCTGTTCCCAATCGGTCACCTCCGCCGCGCGCACAAACGGTTTGGCATGACCCATCTGGTGATAGGCCAGCTGCATGTCGCTCACACCGCGAACCATTTCCTGGCGCCTGAGTGCCTCTCCCTCCCGCCCGAGCCGATAGAGTGACAAGCCTCTGTCCGTATTGAAGCCGACATACCAGTCGGAGACATCGAGCCGCGTCAGCGTGGCATTGGCTTCGAACGCATATCGGCCCTGCGATTCACACGAGGTCGGATATCCCAGCCCTGCCGAACAGTTGTCCTTGTCAGCGGCATAGCCCACGGTACGCGCGCCGACACTGCCCACCTTGAAGATGGCAGCGTGGTCGTGGTCGCACGCGATGAAGATGTCACCGGCGGTCACGTCGGCGACGGTTTCGCGCGTGGTGAACGTTGCCCTGGCGTCATCATGCGAGGCGACGCTGAAGCTGGTCTCCCCACCCCCAAGCAACTGCAGCGACGGCTGGCCCGCAAGGCGGTCGCCGGCCGCCCTGCCGGCGGTGACATCCGGATCGTCGCCGCCGAAGCCGCGGATGGCATGACGCCAGTCGGCCCACCAGGCCACCCCGCCATTCGCGGGCCCCTCGGCAAGCACGTTCGCCACGCGCCGGTTGCCGCATCCGGTGGCGCCAGCATGACGGATGTCCCGCGACAGCAGCTCGAACGCCATGCGCAGGCTTTCCTGCACGTCGCCCAGCGCGCGATGGGTACGGTTGATGCGCTGGCCGGCCAGGAAGACGCTGCCGACACCGGCCATCACGACCAGGCCGACCAGCATGGCGACCATCAACTCGACGAGGCTGAAACCGCTGATGTCCTTGCGCGGCCATACGACGGATGCGCGAAATGCCATGGCATGCCCAAGGTGAAGTCAGGGCATTGATGATCATCAGCCGGACATCGCGACGTACAGCCAGCGATGCCGACGCCATCGTTAGGCCAAGCGCTGGTCGTCGTGTGGGCCTTGCCCTGCCCCAAGAGCCTGTTCAAAGTCTTGCTTGAGCGTCCTGTCTCACCTCACCGTCATTCCCGCGAAAGCGGGAGGCGTCGTTCAACAGCCGAAAGGCTGGTCATCCAGCGTCTTTTTTGTGCTCAAAGCTCAAAGGCGCTGGATTCCCGCTTTCGCGGGAATGACGGTGAGGAAACTTGGAGTTTGAGGGGGATCGTCGACAGACCCTAAGGGCCAGAGCAGCCGTACCGTGTATCCCCGCAGGCGACCGAATCACGGCCACAGCAGGCCACCTTGCAGCGGCCTCGTGCCGTTACCAGCAGTCTCCCGTGGTGCCGGTGCCATCGACCCTGCGCGCACCAGACTGGTCGAGATATAGCGTACCGCAAAGCGTGTCACGCGCCTGGCTGGTTCCCGCGATGGGCTGGGCCATGATCTCGTATGTCGTCGCGCCCGGCGAACCATTGAGGCCAATGGTGTAGAACTTGCCCGCCTGCTGCGGGGTCGCACAATCGGGCACAGGCACGGCATTGGCGGCGGCACCCGCTGCGCCGCCGGCCTTGTCGTAGCGCAGGTAGGTCGTGTAGTAACGCTCCATGTAACTGGCCATCTGCGACATGCAGCTTTCCGCCGCGACCCGGTTCGTCTTCCTGATGTGCGACACATAGGATGGATAGGCAATGGCGGCCAGGATGCCGATGATCGCCACCACGATCATGGTTTCGATCAGCGTGAAACCCGCCTGGCGCAAGGCCAGGGAATCACGGGGCGCCACGCGGTGGTTGGGCTGGTGCGGACTCATCGATCCCTCTCTCATTGATTGATCAGCTCACGCCACGACACACGCGTCATGCCTGCGCCGGAACTGGACGTCTTGATGCTGCCGGTGGTGCCGTTGTCGAAGCTCATCAACATGTTGCCGCCCACGAAAATCGGATTGTTGGGCAGCGAGCTGAAGGCCATGCCGCCCGCCGGCTTGCCGTTGACCGCGTCGCCGGCGTTGATCTGGCCGTCGCCGTTGATATCGAAGAAGTTCGACTGCGGATTGGTGCCGGTGAATGGATCCACCGCCATTACCCAGCCCGTGCCAGATGGATCGCATAGGTCCGACGCCTGCGGGATGCGCGTCGTGCCCAGCAGCAGGTTGCCCTGGAACTGGTTGGGCGTGACCATGCGCTCGCCCTGCTTCTTGTAGGTCGTCGAGGTGCCGCTGCCCGAAGGCTGCAGCAGGTTCATGTACCAGCCCGACTTGCCCGTCATGGAAGCCGCCTCGCCCGTCGTGGTGACCGTGCGTGCCACCGAGGTGGTGACGCCAGCCGCATCCGTCGTCGTGGTTTCCGTGGTGATGTAGCGCTGCACCAAGGAACTGCGATCCTGCTTGGCCTGCTGGTCGATCGACTTGTTGGTGCCGCCGGATTTCACGATAAGGCCGTACCAGCTCTGCGGATTGAGGTTGCTCAGGTCCGCATTGGTCAGGTATTGGCCGGTGCCAAAGAACACCCACACATCCTGCGTTTGCGGGTTCTTGCCCACCAGCAGGCCGCCCGTGATCGGCTGCACGACGTTGTTGGCGTCTTTGGCCGTGAACAGCAGCGTGCCACTGGTGTTCGGGCTGGCCGTGTAATTGGTCGGCCCGGTATTGAGCGCGAACGACCACACATTGCCGTTGAGGTCGCCGGCATAAGCCATGTCGCTGATGCCGGAGGTGGCGTTGCTGATCCATACCGCCGGCGCGGCGAGGCCGGTGGTATCGGTGGTCTGGTGCACACTCAATGCGCCGCTGAACACATTGAACTGCAGCAGCGCCGCCACGCCGCCGGCACTGTTGTAGCCGTTGCCCATCAGCACGGACCACACGCCCGGGGAGGTCTGCGCGATCACCGGCTTGCCGGTCATCTGCCCGATGTATTTGCTGTTGCCGTCCGCGTTGCCGTCGCTGGCCGAACGCTCCCACAGGAACTGGATGTTGGCCGGGTCGGTCACGTCGAACGCATACACCGCCCTCGCCTGCCCGCGTCCGGTGGTGCCCACCAGCACGGTCTTCCAGGTGCCGTTGCCCGTGGCCGAATAGACGTCCGCCACGGTCAGTTCGCCATCGTTGAAGAACTGGTGCGGCAAGGCCAGCGTGGTGCCGTAATCGGTGTTCGCCAGGTCGCTGATGCCCTTGGTGCTGCCGTTGGCGATCACCGCGCCCGGCAGATAGGCATACGCCTCGATGCCGGTGCCCGCATTGAATGCGTGCAGCATGCCGTCGTTCGCCGCCACGTAGATCAGCCCCGCGCGGTTCTTCTGGTCGCTGGCGTAGGTGGAGAACGTCGTCGAACCGGAGAACGTCTGGTTGTTGAACTGATTCGGCGAGGGCGCGCCCACGTACACCGGCTGCGAGTTGACGATGTCGCCCAGCGACGTATCGCGCGAACGATAGCTGCCACCATTGGCCACTTCCTTGCTGCTGTCGCCGCGCAGGTAGTTGATCATCGCCGCCTGCGACGCCGTATCGCCGCCCAGGGCGGCAAGCTGGGTGGACGACAGTGCCGGCAGGTTGCCGCTGCCATCCACCTTGAAGGCGACGGCGCTCGGCGCTGCGGTGGATGCCGATGCCGGGTTGTAGGTGTAGATGGTGCGCGCGGATGCCGCCGGCATCTTGTTCGCCGCCGACCAGCTGGGCGTGGCGGCGATCGCACCAGAGGTGGCATCGATCGCCAGCGCCTTCAGGTCGCCCTTCCACGAGGCCGTGTAGTAGTTGGCCTGATAGGCCACCGTGCCGGTCTGCAGCTGCGTGGAGTTGGCCGCTAGGCTGGCGCCCGTACCCGTGCGCTGGGCGGCGCGCTTGAGCGCATCCTTCAGGCCGTCAGCGAACGATTCCGGGCTGGTGGCGGAATAGAAGCCGCCATGGCCATTCACCGCCGCGTGCGCCAGGTCCGCGATGTTGTTGATCGAGTCACCGGTAGGCTGCGGCCAAGCGAAGCCGCTGATGGCCTTGGTCGCATCACCATGGGCCCACTTGAACACGTCGGCCATGGGAATCGGCGTGACCTGGTCCGCGTACAACGGCTGGAAGCCCAGGCCCAGCGTGAAGGTGGTCATGTGCTGCCAGAACGCGTTGTCCTCGGCGTTCACCGGCACTTCGTTCTTGGTATTCGGACGCAGGTCGGTGCGCCAGTACTTCATCGCCACGTCGGACAGCGTGTTCGAATAGGTCACGGGCGGCACGGTGGTCTTGTGCGTGCACATCCTTGCCGTCAGGTCGAGGCTGTCCGACTTGTTGCTGCAAGTCCAGGTCGGCGTCCTGGGGGTGTTGTTCTTGCGCGTGCACTGATCGGTCGCGCTCGAATAGGTGAAGCCGCTATCGCAGGTGGGCGTGGCCGCGTAGGTGCTTGTCACCGTGGTCGAATTGGTAGTGTTCGGGCTGTCGGCGTACGGCAGCACTGGCACATAGGTGTAGCTCTGCTGGTTCGGGCCGGTCACGGTTTTGCCGGCCACGCCGTCGACATCACCGATGCCGGAAACCAGGCTGTCGTCTTCGTTCCAGAAGCCGTCCGTGGTCAGGATGGTGTAGGAGGCACGGCAGGCCAACTCGCCCGAACTGGACGACAGGGGATCGGTCAGCCACGGCTGGTCGGACTGGTAGTACTGGCCGACCGCGTCCAGGGCCACGCGCAGTGGCGTGGAATTGTTGGGCTGGATGTCGTTCACCCAGGTCCAGAAGTTGGCGCGCTGGGTCGAGGCCTTGCCATCGCCGAACGGCTGCACCTGGGCCAGCGTGTAGTTGCCGATGGTGGAGGTGTGGCCGGTCGCGTTGATGTCCGTGGTGTTGCGGTTGTTGATGGAGGCGAAGCCCACGCGGTACTTCGGGTCGATGGTGGCGAATGCCGACATCAGGCCGCTCTTGGCCATCAGGATGCGTGTGCGGTAGTACGAGAACCAGTTGGCCACGTTCTGCCGGGTGGCGGCGGAGTGGTCGCATACGGCCTGCTGGCTGGTGCTCAGGTACTGGCAATCGCCGTCCGCGCCGACGTAGTGGCTTACGAAGCTGCCCACGCTGCCCGTGGTGTAGGTGAAGTAGTTGAGCTGGGCGGCCTGGCACTGGGACTGGCTGGACACCAGCGTATCGCCGGAAGCACAGGTCGGCGTGGAGGTCTTGCTGGCATCGGAGTTTTTGATGCACTGATAGTTCGAACCCGAACTACCCTTGCCCAGCGTATAGTCCGACGGGCATGTGGGCGCGTAGGTCTTCTTGGTCGTCAGCGTCAGCTGGGTGTAGTAGGCGTACCGGTTGTTGGCGCTGGGCGACGAGTACGAACGGACGTCCGTCGTGGAGGTGTCGAGGAAGCCGTCCTTGTAGGCACCGACGATATCCGGCGATGCGTTGTACAGGTTCGTCCCACCCAGTGCCTGCGGCGGCGGTGTATAGGTCACCTTCGGGTTGTAGTAAACGCCGTTGATACTGGCGTTGCGCAAGCCATCGACGGTGGTGTTGCCCAGGTATTTCCAGTCAGGCATGAAGTCCCACGCCATGGAGCCCGAGTCGTCGAGCATCAGCATGATGTTGGGCGGCAGCGCGGCCTGGATGATCAGCGGCGCCGTGTCGATGGTGACCGCCGTGCCGGCAGCGTGCGCCGGTTCGCTGGCCATGCCAAGACCGCACACCAGCACGCCGGTGCACAGCAGCCTGCGGAGAAAACCGGCGGCCCTGCCGCGCAGTCGGGTTGGCGTGCTCATCGCGTGGAAGCCCCTGTGGATTTGGATGGCCATCGATCAACCCTGCTTGATCATGGCTTGCAGCGTCACGATCGCGCGCCCGCCCGCATTACCGGGCGAATCGCTGCGCGCGGTCACGCGGTAATACATCACCGTGGTGGAAAGGCCCTGTGCGCCGTAGTTGTGGGCGTTGGCGCTCTGGTTGAAGCCGGTGCTGGAATTGGGGTCCTGCCAAGTGCCCATGTTCTCGACCACGTACTGCGGCTGGCCCGATGCGAGGTCACCCGCCTTGTACTGGTCCACCGGCACCGTGAACACCTTGTCCGCCGGCAGGTTGGGATCGTTGAACGGATTGGCCGGACACACCACGCCACCGGCCTGGCAGTTGCGCGCGATGTCGCCCGGGTTGGCGGCGATGCGCGCCTGCGCCGCACGCATGGCTGCCTCCGCGTTCTGGAAGGCGATCTGCCGGTCGTACATGTTGGCCGACATCTTCTGCTGCATCAGCGTGCCGCGCACCGCGGCGAAGCCAAGCAAGGTGATCACGATCATCAGGATCATCGCCACCATCAACGCCACGCCGCGCTGGCGCGAGGGGCCGCTGGGCGCACCCACCCCGCCACGGACCGTGCCCGCGGATTTCGTGAAAGCACACGTCATGTCAGGTCACCCGATTGCGCAGCGTGATGGTGGAGGTGAAGGTGCGCGATACCGCCGCATTGTTGATACCTGCCCTGCGGTCGGTGCTGATCATGCTCAGCGTTACCTGCACGGCATCGACCTGCGACCAGTCGGTCACCGCGTTGGCGGCTACGAACGCAGCGCCGCTGGCCTGGTGGTAGCGCAGCGTCATGCCGGTCACGTCGCGCACCATTTCGTAGCGGGTCGTTGCCGCCTTGCCCGTACCGTCCGAACTCAAACCCAGCGACAGGCGGTACAACGAGGTGCCGCCCGTCGCCGGGTTGGCGGCCACGTGCCAGTCGGCCGCCGTCATCCGGGCGATCTGCGCGTTGGCGGCGAACACGTAGCTGCTGCCACTGCTGCACACGGTGGGATAGCTCAGGTCCAGCGTGCAGTTGCCCGGCGTGCCCGCCGTTGCGTGTGTCAGCGTGGTGCCATTGACGTTGGACAGCTGCACGATGGCGCCATGATCCGGATCGCACACCATCACGATGTCGCCGGTGTTGAGGTTCGAACTCGATTCGTTGATGGTGAAGGTGGCCGCCGGCTCCGCATTGGCCTTCACACTGACGCCCACGCCCTCCACGCCCAGCAGGATCAGCGAATCCGTGTTCGCGGCACGACTGGCGGCGGCCGGGTCGGTCTGGCTGGCGGCATAGCCGATAATGGGCGTGGTCCAGTTGGTGTACCACTGGCTCGCGCTGTTGTTCACCACGTTGGCGATGCGCGTGCCGTTGCCGCAGCCGGTCAGGCCCGCCACGCGCAGGTCGCGCGCCATCATCTCGAAGGCCATGCGCGCGCTGTCCTGCACGTCGCTCACCGCCTTGTTGGAGCGATACACCTTCTGGTTGGTGGTGAACACGCTGATCACGCCGGCCATCACCACGGTGCCCAGCAACAGCGCCACCAGCAGTTCGATCAGCGTGAAGCCGGACTCGCGCGGCACATGCGGCGGACGACGCAGGGAAAAGGCGCGATGGCCGCTCATAGCAGGGCCTTGGTGGTAACGGTCTGTTGCTTCGTCGTGGCGTCCGCGCCGGAGCGCACATCCAGGAACGAAATGGTGATGGTGCATTCGCCGCTGGTGCCGCACTGGATATTGCCGGTGGTGGTGTCGGCCACGCCCAGCGTATTGCCCAGCTGGCCGCACCACTGCGCCAGCTGGCTGGCCGCCAGCGTGCTGGTATCGGTGGGACAGGACGAGGCCTTCAGCGGTGTGCTCGTGGTGTAGGCCTGGCCGGTGGTGGCGTTCAGATAGTCCGCGCGCATCGCATCCAGAATCGAATACGTGGCAACGGTGGCCATGCTGCGCGCCATGGCGCTGTTGTTGGTCGACAGCGACATCGCCTGCAGTGCGGCGATGCCGAGGAAGGCGACCGAGAGGATCACCACCGCCACCAGCACTTCGATCAGGCCCACGCCTTTCTGCGTGTGACCAACGGCGCGACGACGCAGTGCCGACACGGCTCGGGAAACCTGGCATGGCGTCCGCGCGGCGCCGGCTGGGAAGCTCATCACGTGCAGGAACCCGGGTTGGGGACGACTTCAAGGATGGAACCCGCCACCATCCGCACGATGCGGTGGTTGTCGGCATTGAGGTTGGGACTGCAGATGTCGATCACCGTGCCGCTGTAAGGCATGGACGTGCCCGGCTTCACGCCGAGGCCCTGCCCGTTGAAACGCAGCGCGACGATGTTGCCGGTGATCGTGAGGGATGAGGCGAGTTCGTGAATGTCGGTGCGCACCGGATCCAGTTGCGGGTTTCCGCTGTTGTCCACGGACAGGGCATACACCGCGCCGCCCTGGACACCGCACTTGTCGCCGAGGGCATTGCCGGTGGTGTTGACGGTGGCCGAGTCGCTGCAAAACTGGACATTGCCGTTGCGCTTCACCGCTTCCATGCGTGCCACGTTGATGGCATCGACGACTTCGTTGGCGACGGTGGTCAGCCGGTTGGAAATCACCATCGAACGGAAACTGGGCGCCGCGAACGCAATGATGACGGCGCCGATCAACAAGGTGATCACGAGCTCCACCACAGTGAAACCACCGACGTGCCCACGGTGCGACCGCCTTGCCCCTAGCTCACTGCATCGCATGTTCATGCGATATCCCCTGACCTTTGTCAGCAAAAGCTTACGTCTAAGCCAGCCAGACGCAAGCTTTAAAGTCGACAAACGGTAGGTTATTTCTGACAGACGGTAGAACCGGTGCACTCACCCACGCATCATTCGTGAGCTGAATCACGCTTCCATCGCCAGGCAAGTGAGGGCAAAAGCGGACGAAACGGCGTTTAATGGACGAAGAGCCGTTCCGTCCTGGACGACGATGCAGCCGCCTGACGGGGTGTGGAGCGGCGCCATAATCGACACGAAAGAAATAGCGCATAACTTTCGTTTATCTGACTTTTGTCGCAGATGCGACTGACTTCGCAATATATTGCCGTCGCCATGTTCACCGCTCAGCGCATCGACCATGCCGGCGGCGGGTTCGATCGGAGCGCCGCGGGTTTGTCCTGAGGCCAACGCCCCGGCAGCGCCCATCCCGAACCCGGCTTTGCTCCTGTCCTTCAGGCTGCCTTCTCTTCGAGCAGGAAATCCAGAACCGTGCGCGTATACAGATCCGGATGCTCCACGTTGGGCAGGTGGACGGCCGGCATCGTCACCAGGCGCGCGCCCGGCACGGTCGATGCGATGAACTCCCCATGGCTGGCCAGCGTGACGGTATCGTCCCTGCCCGCAATCACCAGCGTGGGACGGTTGATCAGCGCAATGGTCCGGCGCATGTCGGTGTCGCGCACGGCGGCGTAGGAGCCGGCCAAACCCTGGGGCGCGGTGGAAAGCAGCATGTCGCGGAACGGTTCGACATCAGGGTGGTTTGCTTCGAGCATGGGCGCCGGGAACCAGTTGGCCAGGAACGCCTCCGCGACAGCGGCCATGTCAGGTGATGTCTTCAGCGCGGCGATGCGTGCATCGAACTCGCTGGGAGGCCCCAGCCGGGCCGACGTGTTGCTGAGGATGAGTTGATCGATGCGTTCCGGCGCATGGATGCCCAGCCACTGCCCCACCAGGCCGCCCAGCGACAAGCCAAGGAAATGCGCCCGCTCGATGCCGAGCGCATCCAGCAGCTCGATCACGTCGCGACCCAGCCGGTCCATCGAATAGGCGCCCGCCGGGGCATCCGACTGGCCGTGGCCGCGGGCGTCATAGCGCAGCACGCGAAAATGCGGGGTCAGCGCGGCTATCTGGCCATCCCACATATGCAGCGTCGTGGCGATGGAGTTTGAAAGGACGAGCACGGGCTTGTCGTCCGTGCCGTCAAGACGGTAGGCCAGGCGATAGCCGTCGCCGGTGGTGATGAAAGTGGTGTCGTTCATGGCGCTTCGCTCCTTGGGTGGGGTCCGGGCCGGTGCCCGGTTCGGATGGAGATGCTAAGCGCCGCCCTTTCAGGTAAAAATTACAAAGTTTTGAAAAACTCTGTAGGTATTTCAGACATGAGCGCCTTCACCCTGCACGACCTCCAGTGCTTCGATGCCGTGGTCAAGGAAGGCGGCTTCCAGGCCGCCGCCGAGGTAATGAACCGCTCGCACCCGGCGGTGTTCGCCGCCGTTGCCAAGCTGGAGCGGCAGCTTGGGCTTGAGCTGCTGGAGCGCGGCGGTTACCGCGTGCAACTCACGGCGGCAGGCCAGTCCTTTCATCGCCGCGCGCAAGCGCTATTGCGCGAACTGGAAAGCCTGCACGCCCACACCGCACAACTGGCCATGGGGGCGGAGAGCGAATTGCGGGTCGTGATTGGCGACCTGTGCCCAGTGCCGCAGACGCTGCGCCTCCTGAGCCGCTTTTTTTCACAGCACCCCAGCACCCGGCTGCATCTGCATTTCGAAGCCGTCACCGGCCCATGGGAGCGACTCTTCAACGACGAGGCGGACCTGATCTTCCACCGCGTGGACAAGCACGATGCACGCACCGAATGGGTGGACCTATGCCCGGTGCCGATGATTCCGGTAGCCGCACCGGGCTTCCTGCCGTTTCGTGCCAGTCGCTCGATACGCCGCGAACAGCTGCGCGAACTCACGCAATGCATCATGCGCGACACAGCGCAAAGCCCGGAGTCACGCAGTTACTTTGTGATGGAAGGCGCGCCGCAGTGCACGGTCGCGGACCAGCTCATGAAGAAGGAAGTCATCCTGCAGGGCATGGCCTGGGGGCACCTGCCCCGCTTCCTGATCGAGCAGGAACTGCGCGATGGCAGCCTGATATCCCTCGCGGGCCGGTATCTCAGTGGCGCCGTGGAGGAGTTGGTGGTGGCCCGCCGTCATGACCGGCCACACGGGCCGGTGGCGAACCAGCTGTGGCAGCTTGTCCAGGAGCACGCGGCGCAATGGCGAACCACGCCGTCGCACTGATCGTTCCATGAGGCGCCCGCCGATGCGGGCGATCCCGCCACTGCGTGGTGGATACGGACACGGAAGCGCCGACGATGGACAGGCACTGTCTCGCGCCTAACGGATTGCCCTTCCGCATGGAGAAACCACATTGACGGAGCGCTGCCGGCTCAGTGAGACTAGCCGCGCTTCGTCATCCGATGCCCAACCAACGCGCACAGCCTCGCTGTCGCGCAGTCGGAACCGAGGGGTGCTGCGACGGACTTGGTCCGCCACGCTCGGTTCCGATCCATCAAACAAGGGCGCCCTCCATTGATGGAGGATTTGCCATGCCCCACCCTGTTACTCATCGTCTTGCCATCGCCACATCCTCGATGATTCCGGACATCCATCCGGATGACGCCCACCTGGCGACGTCGTTGCAACGCCTTGGCATCGAGACCGTCGCCTGCGTCTGGAACGATCCTCGCGTGGACTGGACGCGCTATGACGCCGTGCTTATGCGCTCGACCTGGGATTATTTCAAGCACTACGCCGCCTTCAGCGCATGGCTGGAAAAGCTGCCCGTTCCGACCATCAACCACAAGGCGCTGCTGCGCTGGAACAGCGACAAGCGCTACCTCCCGGAACTGGCCGCGCAAGGCATCGACATCATTCCCACCAGCATCGTGTCGGGGACACATTTGCGACAAAGGCTCGCCGGGATGAGCGGCCAGGAGATCGTGGTAAAGCCGACGATCAGCGGCACGGCCTGGCATACCGCGCGCGGCAAGGTGGGTGATGCGGCGTTTGATCAGGCCATCGCACAACTGCCGATGGCGTTCGAGTATCTGGTGCAGCCGTTCGTGCCTGAAGTCGTCAGCGATGGCGAGTTGTCCCTGCTGTTTTTCGACGGTGAATTCAGCCACGCCGTGATCAAGCGGCCTGCTGCTGGCGATTACCGGGTGCAGTCCGAATTCGGCGGCACCGCCCAGCGCGTGGACCCCGATGCCGCTCTTATCGCCAGCGCGAAACGCGCCCTCACCGCCGTGGCTGCACTCGGCCATGCCAACGTGGCCTACGCGCGCGTGGACGGCGTAATGTCCCAGGGGCAGTTCCTGTTGATGGAACTGGAGATGATCGAGCCCTTCCTTCACCTCAGCGACCGGCCGGAAGCAGCGGAGCGTTTCGCAGGTAATCTGCGGAAGCGCCTGACGACGTAGCGCCGCCAATAGCCCTCGCCATGCCCAAGCTCGTCATTCCGGCGCAGGCCGGAATGACGGATCGGGAACACGAGGGACTTGTTGGTGACTCTTCGCTCGTCGCGCGAGCACTCCCCGGAAAAGCTCCAGAACCGAGGATCATCAAGGGCATTATTTGAATGCGTGCCCGGGATCAAAACCAGGCCTTTCCGGCCACCGTGATAGCTCCAGCTAGGGAAGCCCAGCAGAGTGCAGCTTCATTGAACTGGTACCACGCGCAGCGAGGAAAAACAAAAAGGCCTGCGGGGCTGAAGCCACGCAAGCCTTTGATTTTGCTGGTGCCGGAAACAGGAGTCGAACCTGCGACCTACGCATTACGAATGCGCCGCTCTACCAACTGAGCTATTCCGGCGAAGAACCGCCAATTCTACGGAGCGAAACGAAACGGCGCAAGACGTGGAGCGCTCAAAGGCTGGCGGAGACGCCACCGACCAGACGCAGCTCCTTGGGCAGCGCGAAGGTGATGGTTTCCGGCTCGCCGTCGAGCTCGCGCACGGCACCCGCGCCCCACGACTGCAGGCGCGCGATGACGTCGCGCACCAGCTTTTCCGGTGCCGAGGCGCCCGCGGTGAGGCCGATGCGGGTGACGCCGTCGAGCCAGCTGCGCTCGATGTGCTCGGCACCGTCGATAAGGAAGGAGCGCACGCCCTCTTTCTCCGCCAGCTCGCGCAGACGGTTGGAGTTGGAGCTGTTCACCGAGCCGACCACCAGCATCAAGTCCACGGAGGCGGCGAGGCGACGCACGGCGTCCTGGCGGTTCTGCGTGGCGTAGCAGATGTCGTCCTTGCGCGGGCCTTCGATGTCGGTGAACGTGCTGCGCAACGCCTCGATAATCGCCTTGGTGTCGTCCACCGACAACGTGGTCTGGGTGACGTAAGACAGCTCGTGCGGAAACTTGGGCTTCAGCGCGGCGACGTCTTCCACGGATTCGACCAGCAGGATCTCGCCCTTGTTGGCGGGGTTCCACTGGCCCATGGTGCCTTCCACTTCCGGGTGGCCTTCGTGGCCGATGAGCACGACGCTGCGGCCGGTGCGCCCCAGGCGCGCCACTTCCATATGCACCTTGGTCACGAGCGGACAGGTGGCGTCGAACACTTTCAGGCCACGCTGGTCGGCCTCCTCGCGCACGGCCTTGGACACGCCGTGGGCGCTGAAGATCACCGTGGCGCCGTCGGGCACTTCGTGCAGTTCTTCCACGAACACGGCGCCGTCGTTGCGCAGCTTGTCGACCACGTAGCGGTTGTGCACCACTTCGTGGCGCACGTAGATGGGAGCGCCGTAGGATTCGAGCGCGCGCTCGACGATGGCGATGGCACGGTCCACGCCGGCGCAAAAGCCACGGGGATTGGCGAGCAGAATGTCCACGGAAGCTCCGGATCGATCGGGCGGCTGACAGATCCGGATTATCGCACGGCCGGTGAGGCCGTACGTGATGGCGCGTTCAGGCCTTGGATTTGCCCTGGAACAGGCCGAAAACCACCAACGCCACGGCCCCCACGGTAATCCCACAGTCGGCGAAATTGAACACCGGGTAGTTCCACTCGCGGAAATAGACGTGGATGAAATCGGTGACCTGCGAGGCGTGCAGGCGGTCGATCAGGTTGCCCAGCGCACCGCCTACGATCAGGCTCACCGGCAGGGCCGTCTTCCAGTCGCCGCGCGGCGTGCGCGATAGCCAAGACACCAGGACACCGCTGATCACCACCGCCAGCAGCACGAAGAACCAGCGCTGCCAGCCATCGCCGGCGGCGAGGAAGCTGAAGGCGGCGCCCTTGTTGAAGGCCAGGGTCCAGTTGAGGAAACCGGGGATCACCGGGTGCGGCGTGCCCGCGGGCTGCAGCGCGGCAAGCGCCCACCACTTGCTCAGCTGGTCGAGCACGATGACGACGGCGGAGAGCAGGAGCCAGTTGAGGGCGTTGGGTTTGGGTTTCATGGGGAATCTGTGTGTCGTGTCAGGTTCGCGCCAATCTCATCAGTGCGCAAACCAAATCATTGCCAAGGCTCAACCTACCCTCGTCATCCCCGCGAAGGCGGGGATCCAGTGACTTCGTCAGCCGCAGCGTTCTGAAGGCGCTGGATGACCAGCCATTCGGCTGTTGAAAGACACCTCCCGCCTTCGCGGGGATGACGGTCAGGAGGCGTGTCCGAGAAGTGAAGTGTTTCTCTTCGCTCGCCTACTCAGGCGAAAAAAGCCTTGCTCAGAACCAGCGCCTATCCTCACCCGGACCATCCACATTGCTGATGCAGCGATCGCACAGCTCCGGGTGGTTCGCATGTGTGCCGACGTCGTCGCGACGGTGCCAGCAGCGCACGCACTTGGCGGCGTCACTGACAGTGGCCGACACCCACACGTCCGCGCCTTCCAGCTCCGTCAGCACCGCATCCGCCGGCTGGCCACCGGCCAGGTCCAGGCGAACATCCGACGTGATGAAGAAGAAGCGCAGTTCAGACGCCGTCGGCTGGTAACGCGCGACGATGGCCGGATCGGCATGGATCGCCAGCTTGGCTTCCAGAGAAGCGCCGATCTGCTCGCCCTTGCGCATGCCTTCGAGCACGCGCGAGGCGGTGTCGCGGATCGCCAGCAGGTCGGCCCAGTAGCGGCGCTGCTCCGGCGAGCCCTGGGTGGAGGACAGGCCGTCGTACCAGGTTTCGAACAGCACGCTTTCGCTGCGCTCGCCCGGAAGGTGCTGCCAGATTTCCTCGGCGGTGAAGGTGAGCACCGGCGCCAACCAGCGCACCAGCGCCTCGGCGATGCGGTACATCGCGCTCTGCGCGCTGCGGCGACCGTGGCTTTCGGTCGGCATCGTGTAGAGGCGGTCCTTGGTGATGTCCAGATACAACGCGCCCAGCTCGTTGGTGCAGTAGTTCTGCACGCGCTGCACGATCTCCGGGAAGTCGTAACGATCGTACGCCGCCATCACGGCCTGCTGCGTGTCGTACGCCTGCTGCACGGCCCACTGGTCCAGCAACAGGCTCTGCTCCACCGGCACCAGGTGCTTGGCGGGGTCGAAACCGTCGAGGTTGCCGAGCAGGAAGCGTGCGGTGTTGCGGATGCGGCGATACGTATCCGATACGCGCTTGAGGATCTCGTCCGACAGCGACATCTCGTTGCGGTAGTCGGTCGAGCAGATCCACAGGCGCAGGATGTCCGCGCCCAGGTTCTTCATGATGTCCTGCGGCTCGATGCCGTTGCCCAGCGACTTGGACATCTTGCGGCCCTGCGCATCCACGGTGAAGCCGTGGGTGAGCACGTCGTTGTACGGCGCCTTGGCGAACATGGCCGACGAGGTGAGCAAGGAGGACTGGAACCAGCCGCGATGCTGGTCCGAGCCTTCCAGATACATCACGTGGTAGCTGGACGCCTTGCCCTGCTGCAGTTCGGGACGCTGGCCCACCACGGCGAAGTGGCTGACGCCGGAGTCGAACCACACGTCGAGCACATCCAGGACCTTTTCATAGTCCTTGGCCTGGTCGCCCAGCAGCTCGGCCGCGTCGAGCGCATACCACGCATCGATGCCGCCCTGCTCCACGCGCTTGGCGACCTGCTCCAGCAGCGCAACGGAATCGGGATGCGGTTCCTGCGTACCCTTGTGGATGAACAGCGCGATCGGCACACCCCAGGTGCGCTGGCGCGAGATGCACCAGTCGGGACGGTCGCCGACCATGCCGGCGATGCGTTCCTCACCCCAGGACGGCACCCAGCGCACGTGCTTGATCGCGTCGAGTGCGGTGTTGCACAGGCCTTCCTTCTCCATGGAGATGAACCACTGCGGCGTGGTGCGGAAGATCACCGGCGTCTTGTGGCGCCAGCAATGCGGGTAGCTGTGCTCGATCTTGGCGAAGGCCAGCAGCACGCCACGACGGCGCAGCAGCTCGACGATCTCGTCGTTGGCCTTCCACAGGTGCTTGCCGGCGATGACGGTGCCGTCGAGCGCGACCGGCGTGTCGGCGCGGTAGGTGCCGCGCGCTTCGGTGTAGTTGAGCGTCTCGATGCCGTATTTGCGCGAGACGACAAAGTCTTCCACGCCGTGGTCGGGCGAGGTATGCACGGCGCCGGTACCGTCTTCGGCGGACACGTGGTCACCGATCAGCACGGGCACTTCGCGCGCGTAGAACGGATGCTTGAGCAGCACGCCTTCCAGCGACTGGCCGGCAACGTGGCCGAGCACCTTCGCCTCACCGTCGATGCCGTAGCGATGCGCGACCTTCTCCACGAGTGCACTGGCAACGACCAGCAGCACACGGTGGCCGTCACGCGACGGGCCTTCGATCAGCGCGTATTCGAGTTCACCGCCCAGCGACACGGCCTGGCTTTCCGGCAGCGTCCACGGCGTGGTGGTCCAGATCGGGATGGCGACGATGGCGTCGCCCGCGTCCACGCCGAACGTCTGCGCGAGCGCCTTGGCATCGACGGCGTCATAGGCGACGTCAACGGCCGGCGACACCTTGTCGGCGTATTCGATCTCGGCCTCTGCCAGTGCGGAGCCGCAATCGAAGCACCAGTACACCGGCTTGGCGCCGCGCACCACATGGCCGTTGCCGACGATCTTCGCCAGCGCGCGCACCATGTCGGCTTCGTACTTGAAGTCCATCGTGCGGTACGGGTTTTCCCAGTCACCCAGCACGCCCAGGCGCTTGAAGTCCGTGCGCTGCAGGTCGATCTGCTGCTGCGCGTACTCGCGGCACTTCTGTCGGAAGGCAGCGGCGTCGAGCTTGTCGCCCACGCGGCCGAACTTCTTCTCCACCGCCACTTCGATCGGCAGGCCGTGGCAATCCCAGCCCGGCACGTAGGGCGCGCGGAAACCGGCCAGCAGGCGCGACTTCACCACCACGTCCTTGAGCACCTTGTTCACCGCATGACCGAGGTGAATCGCACCGTTGGCGTACGGCGGGCCGTCGTGCAGCACGAACACCTTGTCGCGGTTGGCCGCGCGTTCCTGGATCTGCGCATAGCGGCCCACCTGCTGCCAGTCGGCCAGCCACTTGGGCTCGCGCTTGGGCAGGTCGCCGCGCATCGGGAATTCCGTCTGCGGCAGGTTGATGGTGTTCTTGTAATCCTGGGTCATTGCCTGGGGATGCTCTGATGGTTTACTGGATGTCGAGACAGTGCGTGCCTGCACTTTCTCGACTCGCCAAATTCGGCACCTGTCCGAACCTGGCTCCGTAGAGGAAGCACTACCGTGCTTGCTCTACGAGCAGGTCATCCCTGGCCTGCTCCGGCAGGCTGCTTTCGACAGCTTGCCGGGGTGTCGCCGGGATGACGGGGCGAAAGCGCCAACGTTACCGGATTTGGGCCGGTTACGCCTCGCTGAGACGCGGGTTCATGCCCAGCAATTCACGGGCCTGCCGGGCGTCTTTGGCCATCTGGACGGTCAAATCGTCCAGGTTGTCGAATTTCTGCTCATCGCGGAGCTTGGCCACGAACTCCACCGCCATGCGCTGGCCGTAGAGATCGCCCTCGAAGTCGAACAGATGGACCTCCAGCAGCGGCTCCGGCACCTCGTTCACCGTAGGCCGCACGCCCAGGCTGGCCACGCCCGGCCAGCTGCATTCGCTCTCGCCCAGGCCCACGCGCACGGCGAAAATGCCATGGACCGGGCTGGTGCGGTCGCGCAGGTGGATATTGGCCGTGGGATAGCCCAGCTGGCGCCCCAGTTGCTTGCCGTATTCCACCTTGCCGTCGATCACGAACGGGCGGCCCAGCAAGGGCGCCGCGCCGGAAAACTCACCTGCCGAGAGCAGCATGCGCACCCGCGTCGCCGAAACACGCGCGCCGTCCAGCAACACCGAGGGCATGGTGCGGGCGGTGAAGCCGAAACCCGGCCCGACCCGCTCCAGCATCGCCACGTCGCCGCTGCGCTTGTGGCCGAAGCGGAAATCCGCGCCGACCCAGACCTCGCGGGCGTTGAGCCGGTCCACCAGCACCTGGCGCACGAATTCATCCGCTGACATGGATGTGAGGGCGCGATTGAAGCGCAGCAAGAGCACCTGCTCCATGCCCGCGGCATCAAAACCGCGCAGCTTCTCGCGGACACTGGAAAGCCGGGGCACGGGCTCGGGCGAAAAGAAAGCCCGCGGCAGCGGCTCGAAGCTGACCACGATGGGGGTAAGGCCAAGCGCATCGGCGCGCTCGCGCACCTCCGCCAACAGAGCCTGGTGACCGCGATGCAGGCCATCAAACGCGCCGACGGCCACCACGCTGCCGCCGGGCGCCAGAGTGGAACCGGCGACATCCCTGGAAAGTCTCATCATCGGGCGAGTATAGCGGCTGGGGCCGCATTGCCGATGCCCCATGCCCGGCACATTCCCTCACCGTCATCCCTGCGAAAGCAGGGATCCAGTGACTTCCCCGGGCGTCGCAAAAAGGCGCTGGATCCCTGCTTTCGCAGGGATGACGAACTTAAGGACTGAGGAAAATACGTTACACGCCACGCAGTTCGCGCAAACGGAAGCCGGCTGCAAACAGCGTCACGACATAGGCGCCGCCGCCTGCGACCACCAGCACAGCCAGACGCCACACGCGCGTCCATTTGTCCGCATCGGTCCAGTCCGGCCACAGATGCATGCCCGCCATCAGCACCGCCACCATCACCGCGCAGGACAACACCAGGCGCAGCATGTGCCGTGCCCAGCCCGGCTGGCGCTGGTACACGCCCGCCCGGCGCAGCCAATGCCACAACAGGCCCAGGTTGATGTAGCTGGCGATGGCGCTGGCCATGCCCAGCGCCATGTGCAGGCCCGGCACGGCGGCGATGCCGTCCAGCCACGGCAGCTGGCGCTGTTCCGGCGTCGCCCACAGCACGTACAGCAGGGCCACGAAGATCACGTTCATCACCATGTTTGCCACCAGCGACGCCACACCGGCACGCACCGGTGTCTTGGTGTCCTGGCGCGAGTAGAACGCCGGCAGCGCCACCTTCACCAGCGCGAACGCCGGCAGGCCGAAGCTCAGCGCGGTGATGGACAGCGTGGCCATGCGCGTATCGAACGGGGTGAACTGGCCATGCTGGAACAAGGTGGCCACCAGCGGCCGCGCCAGCAGCATCAGCGCGAACATGGCCGGTACGGCGATCAGCAGCGTGGTGCGCAGGCCCCAGTCCAGCGCCTTGGAGAAACCTTCCTTGTCGGTGGTCACGTGATGGCGCGACAGCGACGGCAGGATCACCGTGCCCAGCGCGACGCCGAACAAGCCCAGCGGCAGTTCGAGGAAGCGGTCGGCCTGCGACAGCCAGCTCTGCGAGCCCGTCATCAGGTAGGCCGCGATCACCGTGTCCAGCAACAGGTTGATCTGCGCGATGGAAGAGCCAAACAGCGTCGGCACCATCAGCGTCAGGATGCGGCGCACATCCGGATGGCTCCAGCCCCAGCGCGGCAGCGTGAGCAGGTCCAGCCCACGCAGTGAGGGCAGCTGGAACAGCAGTTGCAGCAGGCCCGCCAGCAGGATCGCCCAACCCATCGCCATGATCGGCGGGTGCACGAACTTCGACAGCCACAGCGCGCCGCCAATCATGCACAGGTTGAGGATCACCGGCGTGAGCGCCGGCAGCGCGAACTTGTGGAAGCTGTTGAGCGCACCGCCGCACAGCGCAGTCAGCGACACAAACAGCAGGAACGGAAACGTCAGGCGCAGCAGCTGCGCGGTGAGCGCGAACTTCTCCGGCGTATCGGCCGCGCCCTGCGAGAACAGCGCCGCCACCTGCGGGGCAAAGATGACGCCCAACGCGGTGATGACCAGCAGCACCCCGCCCAGCGTGCCGGACACGCGGGACATCAGCTGCTTGAGATCCTCATGGGGGCGCTTCTCCTTCACTTCGGTGAAGACCGGCACGAAGGCGGTGGAGAACGACCCCTCCGCAAACAGCCGGCGCATAAAGTTGGGGATACGGAAGGCCACCCAGAAGGCGTCGGTGGCCGCGTTGGCGCCGAAGGTGGCATTGATCGACATGTCCCGGACCAGACCGAGTACGCGCGAAATCATGGTCATGCTGCTGAAGGACAGCAGCCCACGGAACATGCTGGGAGACTTCATGCCTCTTGTCGTGCCTTTGCTGGTGAGACGCGCCTAGCCCCTCTGCCCTGGCGCCGAAAGGTGCGTAGTGTGACAGCCCAGGGTGGCAAGATGACAGCGCGGACGTGGCATAATCCGGTCCTTCGGTTCACCTTTGGCCGCCATTTCGGCGGCACAGCGCCCTTCCAGGCGCCTTGGCAACGCTAAGCTGTTGACGCTGCGGCCCATTGCCCGCATAATTGCCAGTCTTTTTCCAACCCAGCAATTCATTTCGGAGTTCTACCTTGGCCAACATCAAGTCCGCGAAGAAGCGCGCGCGCCAGTCCGAGCAGCGCCGCCTGCGCAACGTCAGCGCCCGTTCCATGGTGCGCACCGCCCTCAAGAAGGTCGTCAAGGCCATCGAGGCCAAGGACAAGGCAGCCGCCGTTGAGGCCTTTGCCGCTGCGCAGCCGGTCATGGACCGCTACGCCGCCCGTGGCCTGATCCACAAGAACAAGGCTGCTCGCCATAAGAGCCGCCTCAACGCGAAGATCCGCGAGCTGGCGTAAGCCGGCTCCGCGTACTGAATCTCGGGTTGGCGAAAAAGCCGGCGGAAGCCGGCTTTTTTGTGTTTGGGAAAAGCGGGCTGGCGGAAGCCGGCTTTTTTGTGCTTTGGGAAAAGCGGGCCGGCGGAAGCCGGCTTTTTTTTGTGTTTGGGAAAAAGGGGCCGACTGAAGCCGGTTTTCTTTTTGGGCCTTTGGGCCCGTTTTGGCGATACGGCGACCTGGCCGCCTGCGCGGCCGGCATTCCGACCTCCTGCCGGCGACGCGAAGCTAGTCCCGTGGGAAGGCCGGGGCACTTTTCATTGCTTGCCCACGCACGCGCAGGAACGCGTGCGAACGGCGAAGCCGGCCCGTAGGGCGGAGGGCAGGATGCCCGGAGTAAAGATCCCACGGGGACTAGCTTCGCGTCGAAAGTAACCAAAAGAAACGGCACCCCGGAATCGGCGCCTTCCGGGCCTGCAGCCCTCTAGGTGCGCGGGCGGGTTGCGGGGTTTTCGACGGGGCATCCTGCCCTGACGCCAAACTGGCTCGCATCCCTGCGAGCCACCCTTCGGGCTATTCCTCCACCCGCCCACCGCGTCATGCGGGGACCCGGTGGGTCAAAAGCCAAAAGCCAAAGCTAAAAGCTAAAAGCTAAAAGCCGAAGCAAGAACCCGAGCCGTTAGCGGAACATCCCAAAGTGGCGAGTCCCTTGTGGGAGCGCACCCTGTGCGCGACTGGGGCGTCTCGTAGTCACCGCTCCGTTAGGTTGTCGCGCACAGGGTGCGCTCCCACAGAAAAGAGAAAAGCGGGCGATCGTGCGGGTTCCATCAACGCCGAAGCGAAGCGGGGCGCCGCTTTAAGTCCTCATCGCCAAGGCGCGTTGCGAAAAGCCTGGAAGTACCCGCTGTGTAGCGGCGGAGGTTGCCAAGCAACAACCTGCCTCAAGCGTTCGGGCTTATCCCCACGACATGCTGCCAGCTCTGGCTCTCTAGGCCATTTTCTTTGGGTTACTTTTCTTTTGGGCCAGCAAAAGAAAAGTGACTCGGCCTTCGGCAGAAGGTCGAAACGCCCGCTGCGTAAGCGGCCCGATCGCGGTATCGCACGAGGCGACGACCGACCACGACAGAAACTGGATCCCGGCCTGCGCCGGGATGACGGCTTTTATGAAGTCATGAGGTAAGGTTGACTCCTCACCCCAACCCTTCCCTAAGGGGGGAGCGGGAGAGAACAAAAAAGCGGCCATTCGGCCGCTTTTTCTGTATTGAGGCAACAAAGCGCCACGCTTACTCAGCGTGCCCCTCCCCCCTCAATCGCACATCCCCCGGCAACATCTCGGTGCGCTCTTCGTGCGCCATCTGCTGCTCGGAAAGGAACTGCCACACCTGCTGGCACACCGGCATGGTGTTCTCGCGCGCAATCGCGGAAACCAGGAACCACGGCTCCTTCCAGCCCAGCCGCTGCACGACATCTTCGGCCACCGCCTTGCGCTCGTCCTCCGGCAACACGTCGGCCTTGTTCATCACCAGCCAACGCGGACGCTGAAGCAACTCGGGATCGAACTTCTCCAGCTCCTGCTCGATGGCATGCACCTGCTCCACCGGATCCGCGCCGTCAATCGGGGCGATATCGACCACGTGCAGCAGCAGGCGCGTGCGCGACACGTGGCGCAGGAACTGGATGCCCAGACCAGCACCGTCCGCCGCGCCCTCGATCAGGCCAGGAATGTCGGCAATGACGAAGCTCTGGTCCGTGCCCAGGCTCACCACACCCAGGTTCGGGTGCAGCGTGGTGAACGGATAGTCGGCCACGCGCGGGGTCGCAGCGGACACGGCGCGGATGAAGGTGGACTTGCCCGCATTGGGGAAGCCCAGCAAACCCACGTCCGCCAGCAGCTTAAGTTCCAGCTTCAGCTCGCGCACGTCACCGGGCGTACCCGGCGTCGACTTGCGCGGGGCACGGTTCACCGAGCTCTTGAAATGGATGTTGCCCAGGCCACCCTTGCCACCCTGCGCCACCAGCAGGCGCTGGCCATGCTGGGTGAGGTCGCCAATGGTTTCGTCGGTGTCGACGTTGGTGACCACGGTGCCCACCGGCACGCGGATGAAGGTGTCTTCGCCGCCCTTGCCGTACATCTGGCTGCCCATGCCGTTCTGGCCGCGCTCGGCCTTGAACGAGCGCTGGTGGCGGAAGTCGATCAGGGTGTTGAGGCCTTCGTCGGCCACCAGCCACACCGAGCCGCCGCTGCCGCCATCGCCGCCGTCGGGGCCGCCGAAGGGGATGAATTTTTCGCGACGGAAGCTGATGCATCCGTTGCCGCCGTCACCGGCGTGGACCTTGATGATGGCTTCGTCGACGAATTTCATAGGAATAGGGAATAGAAAATGGTGAATGGAGAATAGTAAAAGCAAGGGTGCGGGAAGCATGAAGGGAACGACCGGTCCGGCCTATTCCCGATTCTCCATTCCCTATTCCCTGCCTTCCAAAACACAAAAGCCCCGCCGAAGCGGGGCCTTCGCTGCAGCATCGCTGGGTATTAACCCTTGACGACGCTGACGAACTTGCGGTTGTTCTCGCCGCGCGTCTTGAACTCGACGGTGCCGTCGACCAGCGCAAACAGCGTGTGGTCACGACCCAGGCCCACGCCGGTACCGGCATGGAACTTGGTGCCGCGCTGACGCACGATGATGTTGCCGGCCTCGATGGCCTGGCCGCCGTACACCTTCACGCCGAGATACTTCGGGTTGGAGTCGCGACCGTTGCGGGACGAACCTACGCCTTTTTTATGTGCCATGACTATCTACTCCGGCTGATCAGGCGTTGATGCCCGTGATCTCGACTTCGGTGAAATGCTGACGATGTCCCTGCTGCTTCTTGTGGTGCTTGCGGCGGCGGAACTTGATGATGCGGACCTTGTCGGCACGACCATGCTTGCGCACGGTGGCGCTGACGGTGGCACCGGCCACGGTCGGGGCACCGACGGTGATCGACTCACCGGCACCGACCAGCAGAACCTGGTCGAAGGTGAAGGCTGCGCCTTCTTCGGCGTTCAACAGTTCCACGCGCAGGACGTCGCCCTGCTGAACGCGGTACTGCTTGCCGCCGGTCTTGATGACTGCATAACTCATGGGAATTTCCCTTCTGTCGTTATTCTCTTGGGCTCGCCGGCCCTAAATGGACACCGGCGAACTCGGGAGTATAGCGGGCCTGAAGGGCGCTGGTCAATTACTGACCACTCTGCCCGCTGGTGGCGGCCGCGGGCTTGGTGACCTTCTTGGCCGGCGCGGCCTTGGTATCGGTCTTGGCGGGCGTCTTGGCCGCCGGCTTGGCCGTGGTCTTCTTCGGCGCCGCCTTGGTCGCGGTCTTCTTGGCCGGCGCCTTGCCGTGCGAAGCCGCGTGCGTGGTGGCCTTTGCCGCCGGCTTGGCTTCTTCCTCGTCGGATCCGGCGTCGGCGGCCTTGAGGGCGGCCGCGCCCGCCACGGCGGCTTCCGGGGCCGACGAAGACGCCACCTTGGCGGGACAACGGCCGGCGCTGTCCAGGGTGCCCATATGCTTGAGTTCGTTGACCATCTGGTCGCTGCGCTCGTGGCTCCACTGCTGGCCGGCCTCGTTCGCCTCGGCCATGGTGGTGGGCATCTCGGTGATGACCTTCTGGCCCAGCGGGGAGCGATAGAACTTCAGCAGGCCGTTCATCTCGTCGGAGGTGAAGTGGCGCTGCCACACGGGCACCAGGCGGCCGATGAAGAGCTGGGTCTGGCTCTCATTCATGTAGTTTTGCCAGAAGTCCGTTGGGACGCAGGGCATCGATTGCTGCAGCGTGTTCACCGCCTGGGTGTTCATCTGCAGCAGCATCTTGCCAAGGCCGACCACTTCCATCAGCTGGCGAACCTGGTCCTCGGTCGCCGGCGCCGATGACGCCATCGCTTGTCCCACGCCCATTGCAAGCGCAATGGCGGCACCCCATCTGGTCAACTTGCCCATCCGCACTCTCTGTCCGTGGCATCGGCCGGAACCCGGCCAAAGAATCCATTAGGCCATACTCGGCCGGATCTTCTCTTAAGAGTTTGTTGGATGACGTCAGACGGCAATAACCGTACTGACAAGTTTGTTATAGTACAGTTTTCCCCTACCCCTCCGACCATCCCGGGCGACATGGACACCATCCGCATACGCGGTGCGCGCACGCACAACCTCAAGAACATCGACCTCGACCTGCCCCGCGACAAGCTGATCGTGATCACCGGCCTGTCCGGCTCGGGCAAGTCCTCGCTGGCGTTCGACACCATCTATGCGGAGGGCCAGCGTCGCTACGTCGAGTCGCTGTCGGCCTATGCCCGCCAGTTCCTCTCGATGATGGAGAAGCCGGACGTCGACCATATCGAGGGTCTGTCGCCGGCCATTTCCATCGAACAGAAGTCCACCTCGCACAACCCGCGTTCCACCGTGGGCACCATCACCGAGGTCTACGACTACCTGCGCCTGCTGTACGCCCGCGTAGGCACGCCGCGCTGCCCGGACCACGGCATTCCGCTAGAAGCGCAGACCGTCAGCCAGATGGTGGATAGCACGCTGGCGATGGATGCCGAGAAGCGCTACATGCTGCTGGCGCCGGTGATCCGCGAGCGCAAGGGCGAGCACGTGCAGGTGTTCGACCAGCTGCGTGCGCAAGGCTTCGTGCGCGCTCGCGTCGATGGCACCGTCTACGACCTGGACGCCGTGCCGCCGCTGACGCTGCGCCAGAAGCACACCATCGAAGTGGTGATCGACCGCTTCCGCCCGCGTGACGACATCAAGCAACGCCTGGCCGAATCGTTCGAAACCGCGCTGCGCCTGGGCGATGGCCTGGCCATCGTGGTGGACATGGACGACGCGAAGGCGCCAGAACAGCTGCTGTCCTCGCGCTACTCCTGCCCGGTGTGCGACTACTCGCTGCCGGAGCTGGAACCGCGCCTGTTCTCGTTCAACTCACCCATCGGCGCCTGCCCCACCTGCGACGGCCTGGGCGTCACGCAGGTGTTCGATGCCGCACGCGTCGTGGGGCATCCGGAGCTGTCGCTCGCCGGTGGCGCCATCCGTGGTTGGGATCGCCGCAACGCGCATTACTTCCAGCTGCTGCTTTCGCTCGCGGCGCATTACAAGTTCGATGTGGAAACGCCGTGGCGCAAGCTGCCGGCGGACGTCCAGAAGGCGGTGCTGTACGGCAGCGGCAAAGAGCTGATCGCGTTCAAGTACATCACTGAACGCGGTGGCCGCGTGACGCGCGAGCACGCGTTCGAAGGCATCCTTCCGAACATGGAGCGCCGCTACAAGGAAACCGAGTCGCCTGCGGTACGCGAGGAACTGGCCAAGTACATCAGCGACCAGGCCTGCGGTGAATGCGAAGGCCAGCGCCTGAACCGTTCGGCGCGCAACGTGTTCGTGGCCGACCACGCCCTGCCCTCGCTGACTTCGCGCTCCATCGACGACGCGCTCGCCTTCTTCGAGAAGCTGACGCTCACCGGCTGGCGCGGCGAGATCGCCGTCAAGATCGTGAAGGAAATCCGCGAGCGCCTGACCTTCCTCAACGACGTGGGCCTCAACTACCTCACGCTGGATCGCCAGGCGGACTCGCTGTCCGGTGGCGAGGCCCAGCGCATCCGTCTCGCTTCGCAGATCGGCGCGGGCCTCGTGGGCGTGATGTACGTGCTCGACGAGCCGTCCATCGGCCTGCACCAGCGCGACAACGAGCGCCTGCTTGGCACGCTGACGCGCCTGCGCGACCTGGGCAACACGGTGATCGTGGTCGAGCATGACGAAGACGCCATCCGCATGGCGGACCACGTGCTCGACATCGGCCCTGGCGCTGGCGTTCACGGCGGCGAAATCGTGGCCGAGGGCTCGCTCAAGGACATCCTGTCGTCGCCGCGTTCCATCACCGGCCAGTTCCTGTCCGGCAAGCGCGGCATCAAGGTGCCGGAGGAGCGCCGCCAGCAGCTGGACGCCGATTCGTGGCTGCACCTGAAGGGCGCCAACGGCAACAACCTCAAGAACGTCGACCTGGCGATTCCCGCCGGCCTGTTCACCTGCGTCACGGGCGTGTCCGGCTCGGGCAAGTCGACCCTGGTCAACGACACGCTGTTCCGCCTCGCCGCGACCGAACTCAACGGTTCCAGCGAGAAGGCTGCGCCGTACAAGTCCATCGAAGGCCTGGAGCTGTTCGACAAGGTGGTGGACATCGACCAGTCGCCGATCGGCCGCACACCGCGTTCGAACCCGGCCACCTACACCGGCCTGTTCACCCCGTTGCGCGAACTGTTCGCGCAGGTGCCGGAAGCGCGCGCGCGCGGCTACACGCCGGGCCGCTTCAGCTTCAACGTGCGCGGCGGCCGTTGCGAGGCCTGCGAAGGCGACGGCATGATCAAGGTGGAAATGCACTTCCTGCCGGACGTGTACGTGCCCTGCGACGTCTGCCACGGCAAGCGCTACAACCGCGAAACGCTGGAAGTGCACTACAAGGGCCACACCATCGCCGACGTGCTCGACATGACGGTGGAAGATGCATTCAAGCTGTTCGAGAACGTGCCGACCATCGCACGCAAGCTCGAAACGCTGCGCAAGGTGGGCCTGGATTACATCAAGCTCGGCCAAAGCGCGACCACGCTCTCGGGCGGCGAAGCGCAGCGCGTGAAGCTGTCCAAGGAATTGTCCAAGCGCGACACCGGCCGCACGCTGTACATCCTCGACGAGCCGACCACCGGCCTGCACTTCCACGACATCGAGCAGTTGCTCGACGTGTTGCACCAGTTGGTGGAACAGGGCAACACCGTGGTCGTGATCGAGCATAATCTCGATGTGATCAAGACCGCCGACTGGCTGGTCGATCTCGGCCCGGAAGGCGGCGCCGGCGGTGGACGCATCCTCGTGACCGGCACGCCGGAGACGGTGGCTGCCACGCCGGGCTCGCATACCGGACACTTCCTCGCCCCGCATCTCGACATGAAGCCCGTCAAGGCGGCCAAGGCCGAGAGCAACGGCAAGAGCAAACCTGCATTACGGAAGAAGACTGCATGAGTTCCACCGAAACAGTGCCTGAAAAACGCACGCGTTCCCGCAAGGCCGAGGTGCAGGAAAGCACCCCGGCCGTGACGGACAACGCACAGGCACCGGAGGCGGCGACTGGCCCGCTGTTCGTCGCCCCCATCGGCGTGCGTTGGCGTGATCTGGACGCGTTCAATCACGTCAACAACGCCAACTACCTCACCTACCTCGAAGAGGCACGCCTGCAATGGCTGCAGCACGTGCCGGGCTGGTTCGACGAGCACTCCATGCCCGTGCTGGCGGCGAGCGAACTGAACTACCGCCGCCCCATCGAATGGCCGGCGCAGTTGAACGTGGAGCTGTTCTGCGAACGCCTGGGCAACAGTTCGGTGACCATCGCCCATCGCATCGTCAACGCCCACGATGGCTCGCTGTACAGCGACGGCAAGGTGGTGATGGTGTGGATGGACCCGGGCACCGGCAAGCCGGTACCCCTGCCCCAGTCGAT
The DNA here is from genome assembly GCF_000725385.1 of Dyella japonica A8. Classification (NCBI taxonomy): domain Bacteria; kingdom Pseudomonadati; phylum Pseudomonadota; class Gammaproteobacteria; order Lysobacterales; family Rhodanobacteraceae; genus Dyella; species Dyella japonica. The sequence continues at coordinate 4,068,580 of NZ_CP008884.1, forward strand.
CCGCGACGCGGCCGAAGCGGGCGCTTGAACGACCCAGCCGGCATTTGGGGTTAACCCCTCCGGCACGACGGATGCCGCAGCTTCATGCGGTATCCGTACTATCAACGGCGACCACCCGAAAGGAGTTCGACCGTGATCCCGCTTCCCCTTCGCACCCTCGCCTTCGCCATGGCCGCCGGCACCGGCGCAGGCGCCATCGCCGCCCCATCCTCCACCACGCTCACGCTGTACCGCAGCGACGATGCCGCGCTCTACAGCGCCGGCGACAGCGGCAGCGTGCACGCCGGCTACGCGGTGGCGCGGGAGCCGCGCCAGCTCGACCTGAAGTCCGGCACGCAGGACATCAGCCTGGGCGGCCTGCCGCAGTACCTCGACCCCGAAGCCATGGCCCTGAGCGTCGAGGGTGACGCCGCGCAGGTGATCTCCCAGCGCCTTCGCCTTGGCCAGGGGCAGAACGCGGCACTCGGCAGCCTCATCGGGCAGCCGGTGGAGGTGCTCGCCACCAGCGGGCAGCCACTCGCCAGCGGCACCTTGCTGCGCGCCGACGATGGGCTGCTCGTGCAGGACGCCTCCGGCCGCACCAGCCTGATCCGCGAATACGCCGCCGTTCGTGCCGCCGGCAGCTTCCAGACCGGCGCGAGCCTGCAGATGCGCGTGGACGCCAAGCGCGCCGGCAAGGCGCAGGCCATCTTGAGCTACACCACGTCCGGGCTGGGCTGGCGCGCGGCCTACGTGGGCACGCTGGCGCCGGGCGATGGCTGCAGGATGCAGTTCGAATCCCGTGCCAGCATCGCCAATCGCAGCGGACGTGACTGGAACAACGTGCAGCTGACCCTGATCGCCGGCGAGCCACGGATCACCAAGCCGGTATCGGGGCCCCGCCCGATGGCCTTCTCGGTGCAGGCCAAGATGGCGGATGGGGCGATGCCCGAGCAATCCACGCTGGCCGACTACCGCACCTACACCCTGCCCGGCGCCGTCGACCTGCCCGATGGCAGCGTGAGCCAGGTGCCGCTGTACGCCACGCGCACCATCGAGTGCGAACGCACCTCGCTCTACGAGAACGGCGGTGGCTGGGTGCCCCCGCAGCCGATGATCGGCCAGGATTTCGTGCCCGGCGGCGACAGTACCGGCATCGTCAGCACCCTGCAGTTCCACGCCTTCGACAGCCTGCCGGCGGGCTACCTGCGCGTGCTCACCGCCGACCGCAACGGCACGCCGCAATTCATCGGCGAAGGCCGCATCAACGACACCCCCAAGGGCAGCGACGCGCGCATCACACTCGGCCAGGCTTTCGACTTGCGCGGCAATCGCGAGCGCACCGCCTTCCACGTGGACAAGAACGGCCGCACGCTGGACGAGGCATTCCGGATCACCCTCACCAACGCCGGCGACAGCCCGCGTACGGTCACCGTGCGCGAGCATCCCCAGCGCTGGCGCCAGTGGACGCTGGTGTCCTCGAGCAGCAAGCCCAGCGCGCAGACCACCGACACGCTGGAATTCAAGGTAACGGTACCGGCCAACGGCAAGGCGACGCTCGACTACGCCGTGCGTTACCAGTGGACGGCCGATGAGAACCCGCAGGGGTGAGATCAAGAGCGAGTGAAGAGAAGTGAGAAGCGAGAGAAAGCGAGGCCGCTCAGCCTTCCCCCTCTCGTTTCTCACTCCTCCCAACTCACCTCTGGCCTATTGAGTCGAGGTCTTTGCTACTCTCGCTGCTCACTCCTCTCCACCCATTTCTGGCCCTCCGCCATGCTCAACCTGATCACGCACGACGCCGTCACCGAAATCAACCTGGCGCGTCCCCCAGTGAACGCGCTCAATTCCGAACTGCTGCGCGCGCTCCGTGACGCCGTCGACAACGCTGTCGCGGGTGGTGCGCGCGGCATCGTGCTTTCGGGCATGCCGGGCATGTTCTCGGCCGGCGCCGACATACCTTCGCTGATCGGCCGCGATCGTGGCAGCGTGCGCGCGTTCTGGCGCGAGTTCTTCCACACCAGCTCCAAGCTCGCCATGTCGCCGGTTCCCGTGGTCGCCGCGATCACCGGTCACAGCCCCGCGGGCGGCGCGGTGCTCTCGCTGTTCTGCGACTACCGCGTGATGGCCGAAGGCCCGTTCCGCATCGGCCTCAACGAAGTGCAGGTGGGCCTGGTGGTGCCTGAGTGCATCCAGATGGCGCTGCGCCGCATCGTGGGCGCCTATCGCGCGGAGCGCCTGATGGTGGCGGGCGCCATGGTCGACTCGGCCGAAGCACTGGCCATCGGCCTGGTGGACGAACTCACCAATATCGAACAGGTGGTGACGCGCGCGGTGGTGTGGATGCAGGCACTGATCGCCCTGCCCTCCCATGCCATGCTCACGACGCGCGCCACTGCCCGCGCGGACCTCACCACCGTCTGGGCCGATCCGGACAAGCTGCCGCTCGACGAATTCGTCGATGGTTACTTCCATCCGGAGGCGCAGGCGGTGCTCGAAAAGCTCGTGGCGCGGCTGAAGAAGAAAGACTGACCAGCCGGTCAACCGTCGTCCCCTTGTGGGAGCGCACCCTGTGCGCGACTGGCCCTGCACGCAGCCGTTACGCCAGTCGCGCACAGGGTGCGCTCCCACAGGAAGATCAAAGAAAAAAGGCTCAGCCTGGCTCGGAGCCCTTGGCCACGGGCCGGCTCGCATCGCTCACCCAACCGCTCCATGACGGCGCATACAGCCGCGATCCGGTCAGGCCCGCGTGCTCCATCGCCAGCAGGTTGTGGCACGCGGTAACGCCCGAGCCGCACATGTGCACCACGTCCTGCGGCGAGTGCGTGCCCAGCACGGCTTCAAACTCCTTGTGCAACACGTCGGCGCGTTTGAAACGGCCATCGTCACGGAGGTTCTCGGAGAACGGACGATTCAGCGCGCCCGGCACATGGCCGCCCACGGGATCGATGGGTTCGACTTCGCCGCGATAACGCGGCACCGCGCGTGCATCGAGCAGCAGACGCTCCGGATCAGCGCGCAACGACGCGTGATCGACGGTGTACAGGCTCGCATCGAAATGCAGGGAAACCGGGCGCGGCGTGCGATGCACGTCGCCCGATTCCACCGGCTTGCCAGCACCGACCCACGCGGGATAACCGCCATCGAGCACGGCGACGCCTGGGATGCCCGCCAGTCGTAGCAGCCACCACAGGCGCGCAGCCGCGAGCGAACCACTCGCGGCGTCGTAGCACACGATCTGCGTGCCTTCGCGCCAGCCCCAGCGCGACAAGACGTGGGAGAAGGCTTCTTCCCGCGGCAACGGGTGGCGGCCCAGGCCTTCGGCCTTGCGCGAGAGGTCGGACAGATCGGCATCCAGGCTGGCATAGACCGCGCCGGGAATGTGCCCTTCGCGATAGTCGCGCTCGCCCTTGCCGACGTCGCGCTGGCCCGTGCCCGGCGCCATCAGGTCGAAACGACAGTCGACGATCAACACCTCGTCGGGCGCAAGCGCCGCCAGTTCCTCGACATCGATCAGCGTGGTCCTGAGCGTCATGACCGCCCCATCCTCTGCAGGAGGTTGAACACCATGGCGGCCGTGGCACCCCAGATGCGATGGCCGCCGTGCACGAATTCCACCATGTCGCGGCGATGGCCACGGAAGTCCATGGTGTACCGCCGGAGATTGCGCGGTTCGAGAAAGAACGACAACGGCACCTCGAATACTTCCGCCACTTCGGCCGGCGCGGGATACAGGCGCGCGTCGGGATCGATGCGCGCCACCACCGGCGTGATGGTGTAGCCGCTGATGGTGTCGAAGCGATCCAGAAAACCGAGCGGCGTGACGAGCCGGCGCTCCAGGCCGATCTCCTCTTCGCTCTCGCGCAACGCGGTAGCGATGGCGTCGGCGTCCCCGGGGTCGGTACGACCGCCCGGAAAGGCCACCTGCCCCGCGTGGTCCTGCAGATGGTCGGTGCGCACCGTCAGCACCAGGCGTGGTTGCACGCCTTCGCGCACGCCCACCAGCACGGCGGCCGGCCGGCGCGGCTTGTCACCGATCAGCTGGACCATGTCCGCATGGTTCCAACCTTGCCCGGTCGGCGGTGACGACAATGGCACCACTGCATGACTCAGGTCGGTCAACAGCTCGCTCATCAAGCGCTCTTCCGCGGGGGAAGCACGTCGCGCATGTAGCGAAGCCGTTCCTGCTCGTCCATGCCGCGCCAACGGGCGATTTCGTCGCCGGTGCGCAGGCAACCGATGCAGTAACCACGTTCGTCCAGGCGGCAAATGCCGATGCAAGGACTCAGGGGATTGCTGGAAGGACCAGGGGAGCTGTCAGCCGCCGTCATGCCGCAAGGAGTGTCTACGTAAGCGCGGCACGGAAGCGTGCCAAGGAAGCGGGCATGCTATCACGGGCCGTCACGGGACTCCCGCGGCCACGCACCATGGCCGCGGCCGCACGATGTCAGGGCTTGATTTCGAGCAACTCGATCTCGAAGACCAGCGTCTCGTTCGGCCCGATGCGCGGCGGGTCGCCCTTCACGCCATAGGCCAGGCTGGGCGGCACCGTGACCTTCCACAAGTCACCGACGTGCATGCGCTGGATCACTTCCTGCCAGCCCGGGATCACCTTGTTGTTGACCACGAAACTCACCGGTGAGCCGTGGGCCCAGGAGCTGTCGAACTCGGTGCCATCGATCAGCATGGCGCGGAAGTTCACCGTCACCACCGAGCCTTCCGGCACCGGCTTGGTGCCCGTGCCCTTCTTCAGCACTTCGTACTGGATGCCCGAGGGAAGCTGGATCACGCCCGGCTTCGCCTTGTTGCGCTCCATGTAGTCGGCGCTCTTGCGCGCGTTGGTCTCCGCCGCCTGCCTGAACTGCGCCAGCGCCTGGGTGTGCATCTGTTCGTCGAGTTCGCGCAACTGGTCGTGCATGTCGCGCATGGGCACGGCGGGGCGTTTCTTGGCGTAGGCGTCCTGGATCGCACGCACCAAGGTGGGAATGTCCACATCCGGATCGCCGTTGGCGAACTGGCTGCCGATCTGGTAGCCGATGGCGTAGGACAGCTTGGTCTTGTCGAGCTTGACCTGCGACTGGCCTTGCGGGGCGCTACTGTCCTGGGCGTGCGCCACAACACCCCATAGCAGGATGCCGTATGCGAGCCAACGCAGTTGTGCCATGCCTTCCTCCATTGAGAGCCTGCCGAGGCTCAAAACCGCAGGTCCGCCATCCTAAGCGGTCTTGGCGAATCGTGCAGCCAGACCGGACGGTCCGGCGTCCCTGCTAAGAACATGCGAAGCGCCAAAGGTTCCCGCTGGTACCATGAGCCCCTTTTCCCGCCGGAGTGGAACATGGCTTATCGCAACCTGGAAATCGCCAACCGCGGCGCGGTGCGCACCATCACCGTCAACCGCCCGGACAAGCTCAATGCGCTCAACCGGGAGACGCTCAACGAGCTGACGCTGGCCTTCACCCAGGCCGCCCAGGACGATGCCGTGCGCGTGGTCGTGCTGGCCGGCGCCGGCGAGAAGGCGTTCGTGGCGGGCGCCGACATTGCAGAAATGAATGGCTACACCCCGGTCCAGGCGCAAGGCTTCTCGCGCGCGGGCCAGCGCCTGATGAGCCTGGTCGAACGCCTGGGCAAGCCGGTCATCGCCCGCATCCAGGGCTTCGCCCTTGGCGGCGGCATGGAGCTGGCGATGTGCTGCCACCTGCGCGTGGCCAGCGAGAAGGCCAAGTTCGGCCAACCCGAGATCAACCTCGGCCTGATCCCCGGCTTCGGCGGCACCCAGCGCCTGCTGCGCCTGGCCGGCCGTGGCGCGGCGCTGGAGCTGTGCCTGCTGGGTGCGCCGATCCCGGCCCAGCGTGCCTATGAGCTCGGCGTGGTCACCCGCGTGGTGGCGCCCGAAGCACTGGATGAAACGGTGAACGCCATGGCCGATCAGCTGGCCGCCGCCGCGCCGCTGGCCGCCGCCGGCATTCTCGATGCCATCCTGCAGGGCGGCGAGACCAGCATCGACCAGGGTCTGGAGTTTGAAACGCAGGCGTTTGCCCTGGCGTTCTCCACCGAGGACATGCGCGAAGGCACCACGGCGTTCCTCGAAAAGCGCAAGGCCGACTTCAAGGGCCGCTGATGCAAAAGCACGACGGCCAGCGCAAGGCTGGCCGTCGTGATGGTTCCCTGGGCAACGCGGTCAGTGACCGCTGCCCTTGTACTTCTTCTCGCCAGCGGTCACCGCGAGATCCATGCGGTTTTCCGGCGGCGCCAGTGGACACGTGGCATACGGCGTGAAGGCACACGGCGGGTTGTAGGCGCGGTTGAAGTCGAGCACGACCTTGCCGTCCTTCGGCAGGTCGGCATACATGAAACGCGCTGCGCCGTAGGTTTCCTTGCCGGAGGTGCGGTCGGCGATCACGAAGAACAGCGAATCGGGTTCTTCCTGGATCGGCATCAACTCGTAGGTGTGCCCATCGCGGTGGAATACCGCCTTGCCCGGCACCTTTTCCTTGTTGATGGTGCCCAGCACCGAACCGATTTCCAGCTCGTGCGGCGGATCGAACGGCACCCAGTCGGCGACGATGCGCCAGGAAGGATCTGCCGGGTAGTAATCGAGGCCCTGGAAGTGCGTGCGCGTCTCCGCGTTGGTGTCCTTCACGCGCAGCGCCTTGCGGCCGTCGCGCTCGATCACCAGGAAACTCACCGAGCCGAACGCCACAAGGGACGGCGCGCCGTCGCTGGCATGCGCATCATCGACGAGTGCGGCCTCGTGCACGGCCTTGCCATCGACGGTGGCGCCACTGTTCTTGTCGAGCACGATGTGCATGCTGCCGTCCTTCGACAACGTCACCACGCCGAGGTGGGCGGGGCCGGCCGTCAGCACGATGTCGTTGTCGGCGGCGCTGCCTACGCGGTTCGCCCCCTCCTTCAGCCAGTCCAGGCCGATCAGGCTCAACCAGCCGTTCGGGGCAGTGAGGCTGGCAAGGCGCTTCTGCTGCCAGTGGGCGTTCTGCTGGGGAAAATCCGTCGCCGCAGCGGCGTCGTTGGTCTGGGCTTGCACGTTGGCAACTCCAAGGCTCAGGGCAAAAGCGAGTACGGCGGTACGCAACATGGTCAGGCCCGTCGAGTGAGGTTCCGAGTATGGACGTCCATTTGCCAGACTGGCAAGCGCGCCCCGTACAGAAAATCAGCGTCCACGCAGAAACAGCTTGTCCAGCTCGGGCAGGCTCAGCTGAGTCCAGGTCGGGCGCCCGTGGTTGCACTGTCCCGAACGCTCCGTGGCTTCCATCTCACGGAGCAACGCGTTCATTTCAGGAATGGTGAGACGCCGTCCGGCACGCACCGAGCCATGGCATGCCATGGTGGCGAGCAGCTCGTTTTCCAGCTCCTGCAGGCGACGCGAACTGCCGTGCTGCGCCAGTTCGGCCAGCACGTCGCGGCACAGCTGCGCCACGTCGGCCCCCTCCAGCAGCGCGGGAATGCGGCGCACCACCACGCCCGAGGGACCACTGCGCGAGAGCTCCAGCCCCCATTCGGCCAGTGCATCCGCATGTTCTTCCGCGGCGGCGGCCTCCCGCGTGCTTACGGCGACATTCAACGGCACCAGCATCATCTGCGAACGAAGATTGCTGCAGGCGCGGCCCGCCTTGAGCTTTTCGTAGGTGATGCGCTCGTGCGCCGCATGCATGTCCACCAGGATCAGGCCATGCGTGTTTTCCGCAAGGATGTAGATGTTCTTGAGCTGCGCGATGGCAAAGCCCAGGGGCGGCGCTTCCTCTTCGGTTGCCTCCGGCATCGGCGCGTTGGCCGCGAAACCCAACGGTGCCGGCGCGTTCGCCGGCTCGCCCAACAGCGCGGCGTAACCGGCCAGTGGCTCATCCCTCACGCCGAGGCTCAAGCGGCTCTGGCTGAAAGCGTTCGGCCATGCCGGCGCGGAGACGGCAGCCGACGAAGGCGGGGCCATGCTGTAGGACGGCGTCATCGCAGGCGACGGCGATTCCCCGGCCGGCAGTGCCGTGCTGCCCGCCCGCGTCTGCGCCAGGGCTTCGTGCAGCGTGCGGAACAGGAAGTCGTGCACCAGCCGCTGCTCGCGGAAGCGCACTTCGTGCTTGGCCGGGTGCACGTTGACGTCCACGCCGACCGGGTCCAGTTCGAGGTACAGCACGAAGGCCGGATGGCGCCCATGGAAAAGCACGTCCGCGTAGGCCTGACGCACCGCATGCGCCACGACGCGGTCACGCACCAGCCGCCCGTTCACGTAGAAGTACTGCGAGTCGGCCTGCGAGCGCGACGCGGTCGGCAAGCCCACCCAGCCCGACAGATGCAGGCCGGCGGCCGCATGGTCGATGCGCAGGCTCTGCGCCGGGAAATCCTCGCCCATCACCTCGGCCACACGCAGCAGGGCCGCAGTTTCATCGCGCGCCGCCTTGAGGATGCGCACCGGCTTGCCGTTGTGGCTCAGGCGGAATTCCACCGAACCGCGCGCCAGTGCGAGCGACTTCAGCAGATCGTCGATATGCGCGAACTCGGTGCGCTCGGCGCGGAGGAATTTGCGGCGCGCCGGCACGTTGTAGAACAGGTCGCGCACTTCCACGCTGCTGCCCTGCGGGTGTTGCGCGGGCCGCGCGGCCTGCATCTTGCCGCCGTCCACTTCGATGCGGAACGCGGTGTCCACGCCTTGCGCGCGCGAGGTCAGCGCAAAACGCGCCACCGAAGACACCGAAGCCAGCGCCTCGCCGCGAAAACCCATGCTGGCGACGTGTTCAAGATCGTCGAAACTGCCGATCTTGCTGGTGGCGTGCGAGGCCACCGCCAGCTGCAGTTCGTCGGGAACAATGCCGCAACCGTCGTCACGCACGCGGATCAGCCGCGCCCCGCCCTGCTCGATGTCCACCTCGATGCGCGTGGCGCCTGCGTCGAGGCTGTTCTCGACCAGTTCCTTCACGACGGACGATGGCCTTTCGATCACCTCACCGGCAGCGATCTGGTTGATGAGTTCGGGTGGCAGGGGACGAATGACTGGCATCCACGAAGCTTAGAGCCTGCGGCGCCCCGGCGAAAGCAAAAGCGCCGCCCTGTCGGCGGCGCCTGGTTCATGCCCTGGGAGCCCGGCTCAACCGGCCGGGATGGCCAGCATCATGCCCACCCGCACGCTGCTTTCGCCGTCCAGCTTGTTGGCGTTCTTGATGGCGTTGACGCTGATGCCGTACTGCTTGGCAATGCTCCGCAGGCTCTCGCCGCGCTCGACGCGATGCATGTCCTGCACGCCGTCGTCCGCACGGGCCGAAGCGCCGGACGTGGACGCCATGGCCTGCGCCACGGCGCGGGTCGCCCTGGCGGACGTCTCGTCGTCGCCCTGAGAACTGGCGACATTCGCCACGCCGTTGCGATGGGATGCCTGCGCGGCGAACCAACTGCCCGGCGGGGGCGTGGCCTCGAAATAGCTGCGGATGCCACCCATGACAGCCGTGGCAAGGCGCGTCTGGTGCGACGGATCGCGCAACTTGCGCTCTTCGTCCGGATTGCTGATGAAGGCGGTTTCGACCAGGATCGAGGGCACGTCCGGCGAACGCAGCACCACGAAGTTCGCGCGCTCCACATAGCCGCGATGCGTCGGACCGAGGTTGCCCAACGCCTTGAGCACGTTGTTGGCGACCGATTCGCTGGCCTGCATGGAGTAGCCCTGCTGCAGGTCCAGCAGCACGGCGGCCAGGCCGTCGTTCTTGTCGTCCAGCGTGACGCCGCCGATCAGGTCGGCGCGGTTCTGCCCGTCCGCCAGCCAGCGGGCGGCCATGCTGGTCTTGCCGCGCGGCGACAACACCCACACGGATGAACCCTTGGCATCGCCATTGACGAAAGCGTCGGCGTGGATCGACACGAACAGGTCGGCCGAATTGTTGCGGGCAATCTGGTAGCGCTGGGCCAGCGGGATGAAGAAATCCGCACTGCGCGTCAGCACCGCGCGCATGCCCGGCTGCTGGTTGATCTGGTCGGCCAGCTGGCGAGCCACCGCCAGGGTGACGTTCTTCTCCAGCGTGCCGCCGGGGCCGTGGGCGCCCGGGTCTTCACCGCCATGGCCGGCATCGATGGCAATGACCACCTTGCGCTCGCCATTGAGCAGCGCAGCGGCGGCGCGCGTGGACGCCATGCCGCTCTGGGTGGACTTGAGCGAGGACTTGCCCGTACTGCGCACGGGTTCGGGCGCAGGCGCCGCCACCGGTGCGGGTGTGGGGGCTGCCGGCGGCGCAGCCGGGACCACGGGAGCCACGGTGGATGCGGTGCTGCTGTCGCCGTCGTCGTCCGACGGCGCGGGTGCGGGAGCGGCCGGAGCCGGCGCCGGCAACTTCGCCGGTATTGCCTTGGCGACGCTGCCGCTGCCCGGGTACAGGTCGACCACCAAGCGATAGCCGTACTCCGCCTGCGGCTTGAGCAGGAAGCTCTTCACGCTGCTGGAGGGGTCGATCTTCGCGGTCAGGCGGGCGTTGTCGCCCTGCCGTTCGCCGCGGATGCCCTTGAACAGGCCGGTGGCGCCTGGGGCGTTGAAGCTGCTGGCAATGGCGCTGGCGTTGACGTCCACCGTGAGCTCGCCGCCGTCCTGGCTGAGCTTGTAGGTGACAGGGCCGGAAACATCCAACACCACGCGGGTGTATTCGGGCCCGGCCCAGACGCGTGCGGACTTCACGTCGGCCGCGCGAGACGCGCAAAAAGGCGCCACGGCCAGCAAGGCCACGGCGCCGAGCACAGCAGGATGCGTCCTATATCCCTTCATGGGGCGGAATTGAAGCCTAGCGGCCTCGGGAAAGCAAGAGGTTTTCCCTTGAATATCCATAACCTGCATCGCTTTCGTTAGTCGGCATGCAGCTATCGGCCGCAAGCCGCGCAAACTGAAGGCTAAGCCTGCCGGCCGGCCTTCGAAAAAAATCTCAGCAAGTACCGATACTTAGGCGCAGCGGACCTTAGCCGCGACCGGGCTCGAGTCGCGCGGCGACGCTTGCACCCCGTTCCGTGCACGCCTCCATCCGGGCCATGCGCCCGGTGCCGGCGTACCCCAGATGCACCACCAGGTCCGGCGCGGGAAGCGCCCCCTGGCCGCGCTCCGGCCACTCGACCAGCACGATGGCGGCGGGGTCGGACAAGGCATCCAGCCCCAGCCATTCCAATTCGCCGGGATCGGCGATGCGGTAAAGGTCCAGATGCCACGCCGGACGCCCCTGGGCGCGATAGGACTCGACCAGGCTATAGGTCGGGCTCTTGATACGCTCGCCAACACCCAGTGCCCCCAGCAGCGCGCGCGCAAAGCTGGTCTTGCCGGCGCCCAGGTCGCCGTGCAGGTAAATCACCAGTCCACTGTCCAGTGCATCCGCCATGCGCGCGGCGAGCGCGGCGGTGGCTGCCTCGTCGGGCAGGTTCCAGCTTGGGTCCGTCATGATTCCCGTCCGTTGAGCAGCCGCCGCAGCGGATCCAGCAGGTCGGTGGCGATCAGGCCACGCTCGCCGCCGTGCCGCGCCGCCACGTCACCCGCCCGCGCGTGCAGTGAGACGCCCAGGCAGGCCGCCTGCCACGCGCCACAGCCCTGCGCGATCAGTGCGGCGATGATGCCCGTCAGCAGGTCGCCCATGCCACCGGTCGCCATGCCTGGATTGCCCCAGGGGCACACGGCAACGCGGCCGTGCGGATCGGCGACCAGGCTGCCAGCCCCCTTGAGGACGGCCACGGCGCGGTATCGGCGGGCGAGTTCGCGCACGGCGGCATAGCGATCTCTGCCGATGGTCGCCGTATCGCAACCCAGCAAGCGTGCGGCTTCACCCGGGTGCGGCGTGATCACGGCGCCGTCGCCCAACTCGCGCGGTTCGCGGGCCAGCAGGTTCAAGCCGTCCGCATCCAGCACCAGTGGCAGATGACTGTCCAGCGCGGTCAGCCACAGGGCATGCCCCCACGCGCCCTGCCCCAGCCCGGGGCCGACGGCGAGCACCGTGGCGCGCGGCAGCAGGGCTTCCAGCGCCTGCGGACCATGCACGTCGTGCGCCATCAATTCCGGCCGGGCGCTGTTGAGCGCGGTCAGATGATCGGCACGGGTCGCCACGCTGACCAGGCCCGCGCCGCCGCGCAATGCAGCCTCGCCACACAAGCGGACCGCACCCGCCGTGCCGTGATCGCCACCGATCGCCAGCACATGGCCGTTGCTGCCCTTGTGCGACTGGCGCGGACGCGGCGGCAAGGTCCACGGCTGCATGAGTCCGGCATCCGGCTCAAAACCGTGCCACAGCGTGTCGGTCAACCCCAGCGGTTCCCACTGCACGGTTCCGACGTAGCCCGGGGCCAGCCCGGTGAACAGGCCGCGCTTGAGCGCGATGAAGGTCACGGTGACGTCGGCCTGCACGGCAACGCCCGGGACGTCACCCGTATCGGCGTTCACGCCGGAGGGTACGTCCAGCGCGAGCACTGGCGCGCCCGTCGCGTGAATGCACTGAACCAGGCCAGCGATATCCGCCGTCAACGCACGCTGCAGGCCAGTGCCGTACAGCGCATCCACGTGCACGTCGACCAGCGGCAGCTCGATGCCTTCGCGCCAGGCGTGCACCGTGCCGCCGCCATGCTCGAATTCGCGGCGCGCGCGAACGGCATCGTCGCCACGGCTTTCGCCCCATGCGAAGACCTCCGCATGGATACCGGCTTCCCGGGCCAGTGCCGCCAGCAGGAATCCGTCACCACCATTGTTGCCGGGCCCGCCATATACCGCGATACGCCGTGCCTGTGGCCAGTGCTGGCGCAGGCAGACCAATGCGGCGGCGGCGGCCCGCTGCATCAGCTCGTAGCCAGGCACGCCGAGGTCGTCGATGGCACGACGATCGAGCGCCCGCACCTGTTCGACGGTATAGAGCTCATGACGATGTGGGGAGGCGGTCATGCGGGGAATTATAGGCATGCCGATGAAGTGCCCATGGGCAGACCACCTACAATAGGCGCATGTCCTCCGTTTCCACCTCACCCGCCGACTACGCCACGCTCGCGCTGGACATCAAGCGCTGGGCGCGCGAGCTTGGTTTTGCCGATTGCGGCATCGCCGGCACCGACCTGGGCGAGGACGAACTGCATCTCAAGCGCTGGCTCGACGATGGCCATCACGGCGAGATGGATTACATGGCGCGCCACGGCGACAAGCGCAGCCGCCCCGCGGAACTGGAACCCGGCACGCTGCGCGTGATTTCCGTGCGCATGGATTACATCCCGCCGGGCACGCGCAACGCCTGGAACGTGCTGCACGACGCCGAGGCCGGCTATGTCGCGCGTTACGCGCTGGGCCGCGACTACCACAAGGTCATGCGCAACCGCCTGCAGAAACTGGCCGAGCGCATCCATGGTGCCATCGGCGACTTTGGTTACCGCGCCTTCGTCGACTCCGCGCCGGTGCTGGAAAAAGCGCTGGCGCGCAACGCGGGCCTGGGCTGGATCGGCAAGCACACCGTGCTGATCCATCGCAGCGCAGGCTCGTATTTCTTCCTTGGCGAGCTCTACACGAACCTGCCGCTACCCATCGATGCGCCGGCCAGCGCACACTGCGGCAGCTGCCGGCGCTGCATCGACATCTGCCCCACCCAGGCCATCGTCGCGCCCTACAAACTCGATGCGCGACGCTGCATTTCCTACCTCACCATCGAACTGCGCGGCAGCATTCCCGAGGAGCTGCGCGAGCCCATGGGCAACCGCATCTTCGGTTGCGACGACTGCCAGCTGATCTGCCCGTGGAACAAGTTCGCGCAGGACGCGACCGAGCCGGATTTCGCGCCCCGGCACCGGCTCGACGGCGCCAAGCTGGTGGAACTGTTCGGCTGGAGTGAGCAGGAATTCCTGCAGCGTACCGAGGGCATGGCCATCCGTCGCACGGGTTACGAAGGCTGGCTGCGCAATATCGCCGTGGCCCTGGGCAATGCACCGCATTCGGACGAGGTTCGACAGGCCTTGCAGGCGCGTGCCGATCACCCGTCGGCGATCGTGCGCGAGCATGTGGCGTGGGCGCTGGCGCGCCAGTCCGCCTGAAGAGACCCTGTGGGAGCGCACCCTGTGCGCGACAATCGTCTGGCGAAGTCCGAGTCTTGCCGCGTCACCGTCGCGCACAGGGTGCGCTCCCACAGGGCATGGCGATTACTGGGCGGTACGACGCTCGTGGATGACGTCGATCAGCGCCTGCGTGGCCGAATCAAAAGCGGAGGCCCGGCTTGCGCCGCCCTCTTCGAGTGCGGGAAGAATCTGCCGCGCAATCGCCTTGCCCAGCTCCACACCCCACTGGTCGAACGCGTTGATGCCCCACAGATGGCCTAGCATGAACACCTTGTGCTCGTAGAGCGCGATCAGCGCCCCCAGGGTTTCCGGCGTCAGCGCGTCCAGCATCATCACGGTGCTCGGGCGGTCGCCCGGGAAGCTGCGCTGCGCGGCGAGAATGCGACGCTCCTCTTCCGTGCCGGACGTCGCCTCGGCAAGCGCCTCCTCGAAGGTCTTGCCAAGTGCCAGCGCCGCGGCCTGCGCGAGCAGGTTGGACAGCAGTGCATCGTGGTTGGCGCCCAGGTCGTGCGCGGGCTTCACCACGCCAATGAATTCCAGCGGCACGACGTCCGTGCCCTGGTGCAGCGCCTGGAAATACGCATGCTGCGCATTGGTGCCCACGCTGCCCCACACCACCGCCGAAGTGGACTGGGCGACATGCTGGCCCTGCGGCGTTACCTGCTTGCCCAGACTCTCCATCTCTAACTGCTGCAGATAAGAGGTGAGGTCAGTCAGCAGGTCCGCATAGGGCACCACGGCGCGACTGCCGCGTCCCTGGGCATTACGGTTCCAGTACTCCACCAGGCTGAGCAGCACCGGCAGGTTTTCCGACCAAGGCGCCGTGCGGAAGTGATCGTCGACCAACGCCGCGCCACGCAGCAATTCGTGGAAGTTGTACGAGCCGATGGACAGCGCCAGCGATAAGCCGACGGCCGACCATAGGGAGAAGCGGCCACCGACGAAATCCCACATCGGATACACCTGTGCGGCCGGCACGCCCCACTTTTCCGCTACAGCGACATTGGCGCTCACGGCAAGGAAATGGCGCGCCACGGCCGCCTTGTCGCCGTGGTAGGCGCGACTGATCCAGTCGCGCATCACGCCGCCGTTGAGCAGCGTTTCCTGCGTGGTGAAGGTCTTGGATACCACGATGACCAGCGTGCGCTTCGGGTCGAGCTGGTGCATCAGCTCATAGGCCGATTGGCCGTCCACGTTGGTGAGGAAGTGACTGCGCAGTCCAGGCACGTGGTACGGCGTCAGGGCGCGCACCGCCAGTCGCGGCCCGAGGTCCGAGCCGCCAATGCCGATGTTGACGATGTCGGTGATGCCCGGCGCCAGGCCGAAGGCACTGGCATCGCCGAGCTCGACGGCCTTCACCAGCGCGTCGATGCGCTTGAGGGTGGCGTCAATTTCGTTCAAGGCATCGCGCGGGGCCGGCGAAGGCAGTCGCGAGCCAGAGGCACGCAGTGCCGTATGCAGCACAGCGCGGTTTTCGGAGGTATTGATCGGCGCGCCCGCGAACATGGCGTCCCTCGCCGCCTGCCAGCCGGAGGCTTCGACGTGCGCGCCAAGGGCGTCCAGCGCCTGCAGGTCGAGCTTCTGCCGGCTCAGGTCCAGCAGAACCGGGCCAAGGCGGTGTCGCAGGCGTTTGCCGCGGGCGGCGTCCTTCAGCAAGTCACGAAGATGGGTACCGGCAAGGCGGTCGACGTGTTCTGCCAGGAAGGACGGACGGCGCTCGGGCGACATGGGATCTCATGCGTGGCTTGGAGAGATCCCGATCTTACGCAGCTTTTCGCGCCGCGCGCCAGCAGATTTGTTGCGCCGCACCCATGCGCCGCCCGGGGGCGGCGCTGGTGTTATCAGGCGGCGGCCATCTGCTTGGGAATGGAGCGATTGGTATGCGAAATGGCGTTCTTCGCATCCACGTACACCAGCGTCGGCTGGAACTGCTCCACCTCGGCCTCGGAAAACTGGGCGAACGCGGCGATGATGATCAGGTCGCCCGGCTGCGCGCGATGCGCGGCGCTGCCGTTCACCGAGATGATGCCGGAGCCTTCCTCAGCGCGCAGCGCGTAGGTGACGAAGCGCTTGCCGTTGTTGATGTTCCACGCATGGATCTGCTCGTACTCGCGAATGCCGGAGGCATCGAGCAGGAGGCCGTCGATGGCGATGGAGCCTTCGTAGTGAAGCTCGGCATGAGTCACCGTGGCGCGGTGGATCTTGCACTTGAGCATGTTCAGGTTCATGACTTCAGTTTCCGGCAGGGACAGCCCGCGTAGCTCACCATTATCCAGCCGGGATACGTCGCATCGCAACATCGCCCCGGCAAGCCCCAGATGGGGGTGGTCATTCGAAAGGCAAGTTGTCGATCAGGCGGGTGGTGCCCAGCCGTGCCGCGATCAGGGCGACCAGCCCCTCGGTCTCGCCCTCGCCCGGCTCGCCGAGATCCTCGACGCGGCGGATGGCGGCGTAATCGGGCTCGAACCCGGCCCGGGCCAGCTTGGACGCGGCGGCCTGCTCCACCACCGGCCAGGCATGGCCCTTGGCGATGAGCTCCCGCATCTGCTGCAGGGTGGCGTAGATCTGGGGGGCCAGGGCGCGCTGCTCGGGGGTCAGGTACTGGTTGCGCGAACTCAGCGCCAGGCCGTCGTCGGCGCGCAGGGTCGGCGCCCCCATGATCTTCACCGGCAGCGACAGGTCGCGGACCATGCGCTCGATCACCTTGAGCTGCTGGAAATCCTTCTGGCCGAACACGGCCAGGTCCGGCTGGACCAGGTTGAACAACTTGCACACCACGGTGGCGACGCCGTCGAAGTGCCCTGGGCGACGGGCGCCCTCCAGGGTTTCGGTGAGCAGCGGCACGTGGATGCTCACGCTTTGCTCCGCTCCGAACGGATAGAGCGTGGCCACTTCCGGGGCGAACAGCAGGTCGCACTCCTGCTCGGCCAGGCCGACCTGGTCCTGCACCAGCGTGCGCGGGTAGCGCTCGAAGTCTTCGTTCGGGCCGAACTGGGTCGGGTTGACGAACACGCTCGCCACCACGCGGTCGGCGCGGGCGCGGGCCAGCTTGATCAGCGAATGGTGGCCGGCATGGAGGTTGCCCATGGTGGGCACGAAGCCCACGGTAAGGCCCTGGCCGCGCCATCCGCGGATGACGGCGCGCAGCGCCGCGGCATCTTGCACTGTCTGCATGTTTGCTTTGCTCTGTCGCTTCAGTCGAAGCAGTGTTCCGGCGCCGGGAAGACGCCATGGCGCACGTCCTCGGCATAAGCCGTGATCGCCGCTCCCACAGAATCGCGTCCTGCGAGGAAATCCTTGCTGAATTTCGGTCGTTTGCCCGGCGTGACGCCCAGCATGTCGTGGATCACCAGCACCTGGCCATCGCAATGCGGGCCCGCGCCGATGCCGATGGTCGGGATGGAGACGGCGCGCGTGATGCGCTCGCCCAGCGCGGTCGGAATGCCTTCGAGCACCAGCAGGTCGGCACCGGCGGCTTCCACCGCCCGCGCCTCGTCGACCAGCCGGTCCGCGGCGCTCTGCTCGCGCCCCTGGATGCGGAACCCGCCGAACTTGTGCACGGACTGCGGCGTCAGGCCTAGATGCGCACACACGGGGATGGCACGTTCGACCAGCGCCGTGATCACCTCGAGGATATGCGGCGCGGCGCCTTCGATTTTCACCATCGCGGCACCGCCCTCGCCCACCAGTTGCGCGCCTGCTTCCAGCGCGTGCGCCACGTCGCGATCGGCCATGAACGGCAGGTCGGCGACAAGCAGGGTGGCGTTGAGCCCGCGCGCCACGATGCTTGTGTGATAGACCATGTGGTCCAGCGTGACCGGCAAGGTGCTCTTGTGGCCCTGGATCACCATGCCCAGCGAGTCGCCCACCAACGCGATATCGATGCCGGCCATTTCCAGTTGCGCCGCGAAACTGGCGTCATAGCAGGTGAGCATGACGATGCGACGGCCTTCCGCCTTCATCGCGCGCAGCATCGGCACGGTGACCGGCTTGCGCGTGGGTGCGTTCGCTTTTTGCGCGTACACGGGGATTCCCTAGAACGGAAGCAGGCGCGGATTATCCCGCGTGGAACGTGAAGGGCTCAAGGCAGGCGCTCGCAACCGGCCACATCGACGGCAGCCAGCAGATCCGCCACGCGACCCTGCCCCGGCAGCAACAAACCCGGCGCCATGGCATGCAACGGCAGCAGCACGAAAGCCCGGTCGGCAATGCGCGGATGCGGCAGTGTCAGCCGGTCGTCGGACAGCACCACGCCATCCATGTGCAGCAGGTCCAGATCGAGCGTGCGCGGCCCCCAACGCTCGCCATCGCGCACGCGCCCGGCGGCGCGCTCGATGCCCAGCAGCGCATCGAGCAGATCGTGCGGCGACAACGTCGTATCGATGCGCCCCACAGCGTTGATGAAGGCGGGCTGGTCCAGCACGCCCCACGGTGGCGTCAGAAACAGCGGCGAGCGCTCGAGCAGGCGCGTGTGCGGGAGGCGATCGAGCGCATCGAAGGCCCCCAGTACCTGACCGCGCGCGTCACCGAGGTTGCTGCCCAGCGCAATGAATGCTTCGGTCACGCCGGATCCGACTTGCCGCCCTTCTTGGACGCCGGTTTGCGACGGCGGCGCCTGCGCGGTTTGGGCGCGGCGGCCACCTCGTCGTTCGCACCGCTTGACCCACTGCCCGCCAGCGCGGCGGCGAGGGTTTCGGGCGGCAACTGCTGGGCATGCGCCCACCATTCGCCCAATTGCCGCACGGCCTGCGACTCCGCCGCACGCAACACCAGGAAATCGAAGGCGGCGCGGAAGCGCGGATGCGCCATCAGGCGGAACACCCGCTTGCGCTGCACCTGCTCAAAACGCGGCTGCAGGCCCCAGATTTCTTCCATGGTGAGGGTAAAGCGCCGTGGAATGGCCACACGCTGGCACTGCTCGGCGATGACGTGCGTCGCCGCACGCTCCCACGCCACCACCGGCTCCACGCCCTTGGTCATCCAGGTGTGAGCCAGGTCGCGCACCTCGCCCCATAGCAGCACGGCGAACAGGAAGGCCGGCGTCACCGACTTGCCTTCGGCGACGCGCGCGTCGGTATTGGCGAGCCCCTGCTCGATCAGCGAGCGCAAGGCCTCGTCGCCGCGCTTCAAGGCGCGGGCCGTGGCCGGGAACATGAACTTCAGCAGGCCGGTCTGCTCGAGCATGTGGAAGCTCTTCAGGCCATGGCCGGCAAGGAACAGCTTGAGCGACTCGTCGAACAGGCGCGCCGGAGCCGCCTCCGCCAGCAGCGGCCCGAGCTCGGCGAACGGCGCGGCCGCGGCCGCATCGATGCGGAAGTTGAGCTTGGCGGCCAGTCGCACGGCGCGCAGCATGCGCACCGGGTCTTCGCGGTAGCGGGTGGCCGGGTCGCCAATCAGGTGCAGCACGCGGTTTTCCACGTCCTGCATGCCGCCGACGTAGTCGCGCACCGAAAAGTCGCTGATGTCGTAGTAGAGCGCGTTGACGCGGAAATCGCGGCGCAGTGCGTCTTCCTCGATGGTGCCCCACACGTTGTCGCGCACGATGCGGCCGTCGACGATGTGGCGGTCGCCCTCGCCTTCCTCCTCGCCAGTGCCGCGGAAGGTGGCCACCTCGATGATCTCCGGCCCGTAGACCACGTGGGCCAGGCGGAAACGGCGCCCGATCAGGCGGCAGTTGCGGAAGAGCTTCTTCACCTCATCGGGCGTGGCGCTGGTGGCCACGTCAAAGTCCTTGGGGTGCCCGCCCAACAGCAGGTCGCGCACGGCACCGCCCACGAGGTAGGCCTGGTAGCCGGCCTCGTTGAGGCGGTAGAGCACGCGCAGCGCTGCCTTGCTGATGTTCTTGCGCGAAATCACGTGCTGCTCGCGCGGAATGATGCGCAGTGCAGGCGTGGCGTTGGTCCTTGCGTCGTGATTCAAGCGGTTTGGATCCTTGCAAGCGCAATGCGCTATTCAAAGCGATCAGTCGCGGCACCGTTCCGCCGCATCCACATCCGCCCAGTTCCCACGGAGCTGGCGGTCGTCCCGTCCGGCCGGGCCGGGAGCCCCCGAGGGCATTGCCGGGCGAAACAATTCCGCTATACTACCGCGCTCCGGTGCATTTCGCTCCCTTCGTCTAGTGGCCTAGGACACCGCCCTCTCAAGGCGGGAACACGAGTTCGAACCTCGTAGGGAGCGCCACTTCCGGCCTGGCACGGGCCGCGTCCTTCCAACAACAGGCGCGCGACAGCATGACTTTTGTCGTTACCGACAACTGCATCAAGTGCAAGTACACCGATTGTGTCGAAGTTTGTCCCGTCGACGCCTTCCATGAAGGCCCCAACTTCCTCGTGATCGATCCGGATGAGTGCATCGACTGCACCCTCTGCGAGCCCGAGTGCCCGATCAACGCGATCTATCCCGAGGACGACGTTCCGGCGGGCCAGGAATCGTTCGTGGCGCTGAATGCGGAGCTGGCCAAGAGCTGGCCGGTAATCACCGAGCGCAAGGACGGCCTGGCCGACGCCAAGGACTGGGAAAACAAGCCCGGCAAGCTCGGCCTGCTCGAGCGCTGATCCGGCCCGGCCGGGTTCAGGCCAGCACGTTCAGGCCCGCGCCTCGAATCCCGCCATGCACGCATAAAAAAACGCCGCCCCAGGGCGGCGTTTTTCATGGGCCGGGGTGGCAGCGGATCAACCGCCGCCCATGCGACCCTTGAGGGTATCGATGACCTTGGCCACGGCGCCGGCATCGCCCTGCGCGCGCACTTCGCTGGCCTTCGCGCCACTGGAACCGATGGTCAGCGTCACCTGGTGCGGCGCAGCGCCCGGGGCGTCCGCGCTCTGCTTGGACTTGCCGTTGAACATGCTGCTGAAGAAACCCTTCTTCTGGGCCGGCTGGTCGGAAGCCACCACGCTCAGGGTATAGGTATGGGCAGCGTCGTCATGCGCCACCACCTGGCCGATGTCGCCATTCTCCAGGGCCTGGCCCACGCGCTGATAGGTGTTGTCGATGTTGTCGTTCAGCACGAAGCCGTCGGCGATCTGGCCGCCACTCTGACCCGTGCGGGCCGTGGCGCCGTTGGAGGTCGGGTTATTGGCGCCCGGCTCCGGAATCACCAGCGCAGCACTGGTGGACGGCGTATCCAGGCCCGGCGGGATTTCCAGCGGCGTTTCCTGTTTGGCGGTTTCCCAGGCCTTCTGCGAACGGAACATGCCGCAGCCGGAGAGCAGCAAGGCGGACAGGGCCAGTACCGGCAGGGCCACGACAAGCGGGGATTTCTTCATGTAAGCAGGTTCCGTAGGAGTATCAGTTGCCCGAGATATCAGGCCGCATTCGCCAAGGATGCCAGACCCGCCAGCGCTTCGCGAAGTCGCGAGCGATCCGGACCATCCTCCAATTCCACCAAAGGCAGGCGCGGCGTCGCCAACCCCAGTCCCAGCGACGGCAGGCCGGCCTTCACCGCGATCGGGTTCGGTGCGCAGTTGAGCGCCGACACCAGCGGGGCCAAAACCTCGTCGCAGCGCTGCGCCTCGCCCCTGTCACCGGCGGTCGCCGCATCGCACAGCATGCGGAACGCACGAGGCACGAGATTGGCTACCACCGAGATGGTTCCCGCCGCGCCGGTGAGCATGGCCTTGCAAGCCGTGCCGTCGTCGCCGGAGAGATAGACGAAATCCGGGCGCGCAAGTTCCGCGATGGCACGAATCCGCTCATCGGTGCCCAGCGCTTCCTTCAGGCCCACGATGGACGGATGGTCACGCAGCACGGCCACCGTCGCCGGCAGCAGATCGCAACCGGCACGGGCGGGCACGTTGTAGAGCAGTACTGGCAGGCCGCCGTGGTCCGCCACTTCCAGGTAATGGCGACGCAGGCCTTCCTGCGTGGGGCGCACGTAGTAAGGCGCCACCACCAGCGCCGCATCGGCGCCCAGAGCCTTCGCGCGGCGGGTAAGCGCCACGGTCTTGGCCGTGCCCGCCTCGCCGGTGCCGGCAATGACGGGAATGCGCCCGGCCACGCGCTCCACGGCGAAGGCGAGCAGGCGCTCGTATTCGTCATGCTCGAGCATGTGCGCTTCGCCGGTAGAACCGGCAACGACGACGCCTTCGGTGCCGCCGGCGATCTGGTAGTCCAGCAGCTTCCCGAAGGCCGCGAGATCGAGCGCGCCATCCGCCGTGAACGGCGTTACCAGCGCGCAGATGCTTCCGCGAATGTCCAAGACCGACTCCGGCTGAAAATCAAACCCCGCATGTTACTGGAAAAGGCTCTTACGCCAATACAAGACGGCGCCCGGGCCCTTCGGCGCCAGGAACGATCAGATCCGGCTGACGGGGGTTGCCCCGCGCCGGCGCAAGATTTCCCGATCCCGCCCCACGCCCCGCCCGCCTTACTTGCGGCGCTCCTCAGGCGGCCAGTAAGCTCGCCGGATATGTTTCTGACCCGCTTCGTGCGGCGCCGCCACAGGTGGACTCCTTGAACCGTTCTTCCGCGCGCACGGGCAGCGACAACCAGCTGCTCATCCAGACGCTGACCCCTTCCCCTCGCGCGCCGCTGCTGACGCTGGCCAAGCGCATCGCCGAAGCCGGGTGCAACCTGGCCGACGCCCGCGTGGCGTCGATCGGCGCGGATACGTCGCTGACGCTGCTGGCCACCGGCTCCTGGGATGCCGTGGCCAAGCTCGAGACCGCGCTGGCGAAGGTGTCCCGCGATGAAGACCTGCGGCTGTCGTTCTACCGCACGGGGCCGCGCGAACACCATTCGCACCTGCTGCCCTACCTCATCGAGGTCATCTCGGCCGACCGGCCGGGCATCCTGGTGAAGATCATCGACTTCTTCGACCGCCGCGACATCGTGATCGAACAGCTCAGCTCGCTGCGCTACCAGGCCATGCAGACGGGTGCGGACATGTTCCAGGCGCAGATCACCATCGGCATTCCGGCGGCGACCCATATCGCGGCGCTGCGTGACGACTTCCTGGAGTTCTGCGATGGCCTGAACCTCGACGCCATCATGGATCCGGTGAAGTTCTGACCGGCGCGCCTGGCGCCCAAAAAACCGTATTTCCGGCGCGCCGCGCCGGGCCCTTGAGCATGCTCTCCAGGGCGATCCCCCGCAAGGGCTGTCATTCGCCGCCGCACGCGCTAGTCTCTGCGCCGAGGGCAGCACCGGAGAGGCATGCATGCAGCAGGCGGGTCGAGTCGCACCGATCACAGGGCGCACGCCAGTCGCCTTTACGCCTTCCTCCGCTGCCCCGTTCCCCTCGATTCATTGCATTCAGTCGGAGCCGGCCACGGCTTCGCAGGAGAACCCATGCCCGAAGTTGGCAAGAAAGTCCCCAAGCTCAAAGGCACGACCGGCGACGGCAGCGAACTGAAGCTCGACAGCCTGAAGGGCCAGTGGGTGGTGGTGTACTTCTATCCGAAGGACTCGACGCCCGGTTGCACCACGGAGGCCAAGGATTTCCGCGACCTCTACCCCAAGTTCAAGAAGCGCCATGCCGAGGTGATCGGCGTTTCGCGCGATTCGGTGAAGTCCCATGCGAACTTCGCTACCAAGCAGGAACTGCCGTTCCCGCTCGTTTCCGACACTGACGAAACCTGGTGCAACGCCTTCGACGTGATCCACGAGAAGGTGCTGTACGGAAAACGTCACATGGGTGTCGTACGAAGTAGCTTCCTGATCGATCCCGAAGGCAGGCTGGCCCAGGAATGGCGCAACGTGAAAGTTACCGGGCATGCCCAGGCCGTGCTCGACGCCATTCCCGCCCAGTGACCCCTGATCGCTCCTTTCGCCACGCCGCCGCCCGCCCCCGGGGACGGGCATCCGCCGGTGCGCGTGGCAAACCGGCCGGGTTGGCCGGCTCCCCGCGGCATGCCCCATGCCGCGGTTCATCCACCTCGCACGCCCAAGAGGTCTCTTCCGTATGACCGGAAGCAAGCGCATCTACGCTCTCGACACCAATGTGTTGCTGCACGATCCGACGTCGCTGTTCCGCTTCGAAGAGCACGATGTCTTCATCCCGATGACGGTGCTGGAGGAACTGGACGAGAAGAAGAAAGGCGCCTCGGAAGTCTCGCGCAACGGCCGCCAGGTCAGCCGTTTCCTCAATGAACTGATCGAACGCGGCAACGGCCACGGCATCAGCAACGGGCTGGAGCTGGTCAGCCCGGAAGGCGTGAACCTCAAACGCAGCGCAGGCGTGGGCCGCCTGTATTTCCAGCAGCGCACCACCAACGGCCACGGCAAGGCGGATAACCTCATCCTGTCGGCCGTGATCGAGCTGCGCGACCAGAACCCCGATCGCCAGGTCGTGCTGGTCACCAAAGACATCAACCTCCGCATCAAGGCCAAGATCTACGACATCCATGCGGAGGACTACGAGAACGACCGCGCCCTCGATGATTTCAACCTGCTCTACACGGGCTCGAAGGAGCTGCCGGAAGACTTCTGGAACAAGCACCCCGAAGTGCAGTCGTGGAACGAGCGTGGCCGCACCTTCTACAAGCTCGACCGCCGCGAGGACGAGGACTGGCACCCGAACCAGTGCCTGTTCCTGCCCGGTGACAACAGCGTGGAACTGCGCGTGCTGCACGTGGACGACACCCGCGCCACGCTGGTGCTGCTGGATGACCACAGCCACTCCAACCACGCCGTGTGGGGCATCGCCGCACGCAACCGCGAACAGAATTTCGCGCTCAACGTGCTGATGGATCCGGACATCGATTTCGTCACCCTGCTCGGCACCGCCGGCACCGGCAAGACGCTGCTCGCACTCGCGGCGGGCCTGGCGCAGGTGATGGACCAGCAGCGCTACCGCGAGATCATCATGACGCGCGCCACCGTGTCCGTGGGCGAGGACATCGGCTTCCTCCCCGGCACGGAGGAAGAAAAAATGACGCCGTGGATGGGTGCCCTCACCGACAACCTCGAAGTGCTCGCCAACCCCGAAGAAGGCGGCAGCTGGGGACGCCAGGCCACCAACGACCTGCTGGCCTCGCGCATCAAGATCCGCTCGCTCAACTTCATGCGTGGCCGCACCTTCCTCTCGCGCTACCTGATCATCGACGAGGCGCAGAACCTCACACCCAAGCAGATGAAGACACTGATTACGCGTGCAGGCCCCGGCACCAAGATCGTCTGCCTTGGCAACGTGGAGCAGATCGACACGCCTTACCTCACCGAGACCACGTCCGGCCTCACCTATGCGGTTGACCGCTTCCAGCATTGGGAGCATTCGGCGCATATCACGCTGCGCCGGGGTGAGCGTTCGCGACTGGCGGATTTTGCGTCGGAGGCGTTGTAAGGGATTGGCCGGCGCCCCGGCAGGCATGCCGGGGCGTTGCCTGGAAGACGTTATGGATCGACGGCAACCCTGTGTGTACATCTTGGCGAGCGGCCACAATGGCACGCTCTACGTCGGTGTGACCAGCGACTTGGTCAAACGCGTCTGGCAGCACAGAAATGAGGTGATCGAAAGCTTTACCTCGCAGCATCACGTGCACAACCTCGTCTGGTACGAGCTGCACGAAACCATGGAGTCGGCCATTCTTCGGGAGAAGCGGCTAAAGGACTGGAAGCGAGCTTGGAAGTTGCGACTTATTGAAGGCGAGAATCCCAAATGGGCTGATCTTTACCCAACGCTGCTGTAACTGGATGACCAGCCATTCGGCTGTTGTAAAGCGCCTCCGGCCTGCGCCGGAATGACGATCAAGAGCAGGGGTTTCGAAAACCTCACACGCTTTGGCTTTTGCTCGTCATTCCGGCGCAGGCCGGAGGCGCTTTACAACAGCCGAATGGCTGGTCATCCAGTTGCGACCACGTGAGGTACTACGATAGCCCCTCACTGCCCTTGACTCACCATGCCATGCCCCATGCCTCCCCGCCCATCGCCCTCACCATCGCCGGCTCCGACTCCGGCGGCGGCGCCGGCATCCAGGCCGACCTGAAGACCTTCCACGCACGCGGCGTGCATGGCCTCTCCGTCATCGCCGCCATCACCTCGCAGAACACGCGCGGCGTCACCGCGGTACACACCGTTCCCACCAAGCACATCCACAGCCAGCTTGAAGCTATCTTCGACGACTTCCCCATCGGTGCGGTGAAGACCGGCATGCTGGGCAGCGCCGCCGTGACCCGGCTGGTGGCGAAGGAAATGCGCGCGCGCAAGCCGGCATGGCTGGTGGTCGACCCTGTGATGATCTCTACCAGCGGCGCACGCCTGCTCGACGAGGACGCCGTGCAGGCGATGGTGGAACAACTGATTCCACTGGCCGACGTGCTCACGCCGAACCTGCCGGAAGCCGAGGCACTGCTGGGCCGCAAGCTGCGCAAGGCCAAGGACTTCGACAGCGCCGGCGAGGCACTGCTCGCCCTCGGCGCGCGGGCCGTGCTTCTCAAAGGCGGCCACTCCGACGAGCGCGAGGTCGTCGACCGCCTCTACGACGAGCGCGGCGTGATGGAGCTGCGCCATCGCCGCCTGCCCATCGAGGGGCATGGCACCGGCTGCACGCTGGCTTCGGCCATCGCGGCGGAGTTGGCCAAGGGGCAGGCACCCCGCTCAGCCGTGCGCCGCGCCGTGGCCTACGTACAACGTGCGCTGGAACGCAGCTACCGCCCGGGCGGAGGGCAGGCCCATGTGCTCGGCCATTGATGTGGCAAATCCGCACGCCGGCTGAACCCCCGGCCAGGCGCTGCGGCGTTCACGGAGTAGAATGACCACTTCCGCTCCGTCGCCATCCCATGCATCCATGATCCTCGCCCCGCGCCTCGTGCTGTTGGCTCTTTTCGCACTGTTCGTGCTGTGCGTGCTGTTGGTGCACCTGCGCGGCCGCGCCAAGCTTCGCTTCGATCGCCAGCTGGTGGATCACTCGGCGGTGTTCGCGCCGTACAACCTGCTGATGTATGCGTTTTCCGCCGTGCCGGCCAAGCCCATCCTTGATCGCCGCGGCTTTCCTCAGCTCGATCTGCTGCAGGCCAACTGGCAAGCCATCCGCGAGGAAGCCCTGCACCTGTTCGACGAGGGCTACATCCGCGCGGCGGAAAAGAACAACGACGCCAGCTTCAACAGCTTCTTCAAGCAGGGCTGGAAGCGCTTCTACCTGAAGTGGTACGGCGAGCCGCTCGCTTCCGCCGAGGCGCTGTGCCCCAGGACGGTCGCCCTGCTCAATTCGATCCCGAGCGTGAAAGCGGCCATGTTTGCCCTGCTCCCGCCCGGCAGCAAGCTCAACCCGCATCGCGATCCGTTTGCCGGTTCGCTGCGCTACCACCTCGGTCTGATCACCCCGAATTCGGAAGAATGCCGCATCTTCGTCGACGGCGAGATCCACAGCTGGGGCGACGGCAAGGACGTGGTGTTCGACGAGACCTATGTGCACTGGGCGGAGAACCGCACCGACCAGACCCGCGTGATCCTGTTCGCCGACGTGGAACGCCCGCTGCGCACGCGCTTCATGAATGCGATCAACCATCGCGTCGGCGCCTTCATGGGCAAGATCACCGCCTCGCCCAACACGGAATCCCCGGAAGAGAAGACCGGCTTCGTCAACCGCGTGTTCGCCATGAACCAGCGCAGCCGTGAGCGCAACCGGGTCTTCAAGAAGAAATTCCCCAAGCTGTTTCGCGCCGTGAAATACGTCGGCATGCTGGCAATCCTCTGGATCCTCTTCGCCGCTCCCTGGCCCTTCTTCGGCTGAGCCGTCACGAACCATGACGTTCGCGCGTCCATGCAGTGTCAGCCCTTAGGAGAGCCTCATGGACCACGCCACCGCCACCTTCCAGAAACACCGCCCCCGCCTGCTGGGGCTGGCCTACCGCATGCTCGGCACCCAGGCGGATGCCGAAGACGTACTGCATGACGCCTGGCTGCGCTGGCACCAGCAGGATGCCGATGCGCTGGACGATGCCGAAGCCTGGCTGGTCACCGTCACCACGCGGCTATCGCTGGACCGCCTGCGCCGCGCCAAGACCGAGCGCCAGCACTACACCGGCCCCTGGCTCCCGGAGCCGCTGGTGGAGGAAACGGAGCAGCCCGAGGCCGAACTGGAGCGCGTCGAAAGCCTCAGCCTGTCTTTTCTCGCCCTGCTGGAGCGTCTGAGTCCGGAAGAGCGCGCCGCATTCCTGTTGGTCCAGGTGTTCGATTACAGCCACGCAGAAACGGCCGCCATGCTGCAGATCGCCGAAGATGCCTGCCGCCAGCGCGTGCACCGCGCGCGCCAGCGCCTGCGTGAAGGCCGCCCGCGCTTCACGCATTCCCCGGATGCCCAGCGCCGGCTGCTGGAAAAATTCCGCGATGCGCTGGAAAGCGCCAGCGTCGAATCGCTGCAGGCGCTGTTCGCGGAAGATGCGGTGCATCTGGCCGATGGCGGCGGCAAGGCCACGGCAACGCTCAGGCCACTGCACGGCGGCGAACGCCTCGTGCGGCTGTACGCCATCATCGCCCAACGCTACCGCCACCTTTCCATCGTGCACCGCCTGCAGTGGCTCAACGGCGCGCCGGCGCTGCTCACCTGGGTGGATGCCAGGCTCGCCACCGTGGCGTGGATCGAAACCGACGGCGAGCGCATCACCAGCATCCACTCGCTGCGCAACCCGGAAAAACTCGCTCGACTGGAAGCTGTCACGAATCCGCAGGCCGGCGCGTCCTTGGTTTGAAACGGCCACCGTGGCCGCCTACCAAGGAACCCGCCATGTCCAAGCGTCTCTCTTTCATGAAGTATCCCCAGGCCATGAAGCCGCTGTTCGACTTCAGTCAGGGCGTGCACGAGAGCGGGCTGGAACGCCCGCTCGTGGAACTGGTGCTGATGCGCGCTTCGCAGATCAACGGCTGTGCGTTCTGCATGGACATGCACAGCAAAGATGCGCGAGCCGCTGGCGAAACCGAGCAGCGCCTGTACATGTTGCCCGGCTGGCGTGAAGCACCCTCGGTCTACAGCGAACGCGAAAGCGCCGCGCTGGGCTGGACAGAAGCCGTCACGCGGCTGGGCGAGCACGGCGTGCCCGATGACGTCTACGACCGCGCCCGCGCCTCCTTCAGCGAGGAAGAGCTGGTCGGCTTGACGGTGATCATCGGCATGATCAACACCTGGAACCGCATCAACGTGGCGTTCCAGACACCGGCAGGAAACTACAAGCCCGCCGCGAAACAGGCGGCCTGATACCGCGATCAGGCGGGCCCGGATGCCGGGCCGCGCATCTCCGGGGCGGCCCGCAACGGCCGCCCCTCCCTTTCGAGGGCGTGCAGGTCGATGTGCCTGACGGAAACGGGCCGGTAACGCTCGTCGAATGCCACATCGCCCGGCACCCAGCCGGCGCGGCAACGGATGGCGCACCACCAGCGCCGCAACGTGGTCCATTGCTGGCCGGCCATGCCATGGCGGTTATCCGCATCCACCATGGGATCGCATACGCCCGTGGGGCGCACCGCCCGGCCATAGAGCGCCGTGCCGAACAGGATGTCCCAGATCGGGAAAACGAAGGCGTAGTTGCAGGCGTGCAGCGTGGGTTGGTCCGGATCCACCCGCATGTGATGGAGCCGGTGATAGCGCGGATCCACCAGCACGCGCCCCAGCACCGGGCCGAAATGCAGGCGGATGTTGGCGTGCCCCAGGTTCTGCAGCAGCTCGCCCATCAGCACCAGCAGCGCGTACTCCGTCGGCGCTACACCGATGAGCACGCCAACACCGGCGACGATGAGCGCTTCGAGCAGATCGTCCAGGTAGTGGTCGCGATCATTCGACCAGCAACTGAGTTGGCGCTGGCTGTGATGCAGGCTGTGCAGCGCCCACCACCACGGGATCTGGTGCTGCAACCGGTGCACCACGTACAGCACGAAGTCGTAGATGGCGTAGTAGACCAGGAACAGCACGAGCGGATGCCCCGCCAGCCATGGCACACCCTGCTGGATGCTCACCAACCCGGCGCCGTCGCCGTTGCTGTCTCCTCCCATCCATTGATTGAGGGGAAACAGCACGAGGTAAGTAAACAACGGGAGCACCACGAACAACTTGATCAGGGTGTAGCGGCCATCGATGGCCGTCGTGCGGCGTTGCTCCCAACGCTCGGCCGGCCATACCGATTCCAGCGGACGCAGCACCAGCGCAATGATGGCGACCTGCGCGATGGTGAGCAAAAAATAGCGGGCGATGTCAGATGCCTGGCTGTCCAGCCACGACAGATGCAGCCATTGCAGCACGGGATGCACGGCGTGCGTGCACGTCCAGGCAAGCATCGAGGCCCACGGATCTGCCCATGCAGCCATCGCATCGGGACTCCGGCATATGGGATCCGATTCTACGTCCGCACCCACGGCACGATCTTGCCGCACGAAACTGCGCTCATCGGCCACAAGCCTTGGACGCGCGCACAAAAAAAGCCCCTCTCTCGCGAGAGGGGCTTTCAGGGTCGATCGTCGCTCAGGCCTTGACGCGCTTGACGATGGCGTCGCCAAAGCTGGTCGTGGTGCCCTTGCCGCCGATGTCCGGCGTGACGCTGTCGCGGTCGTTGGTCATGGTGTCGCGGATCGCGTTACGCACCTTGTCGCCCTTGTCGACCATGCCGAGGTGGTCGAGCATGTCGGCGGCAGCGAGCAGCAGCGCGCACGGGTTGGCGATGCCCTTGCCGGCGATGTCCGGAGCCGAACCGTGCACGGCCTCGAAGATGGCCGCCTCGGTGCCGATGTTGTCGCCCGGCGCCAGGCCCAGGCCGCCCACCAGGCCGGCGCACAGGTCGGACAGGATGTCGCCGAACAGGTTGGTGGTGACGATAACGTCGAACTGCTCCGGCTTCATCACCAGCTGCATGCAGGCGTTGTCAACGATCATCTCGCTGAACTCGATCTGCGGGTATTCCTTGGCGATCTCGCGTGCCACGTTGAGGAACAGGCCCGACGCGGTCTTGATGATGTTGGCCTTGTGCACGGCCGTCACCTTCTTGCGGCCCTTCTTCACGGCCAGTTCGAAGGCGTAGCGCACGATGCGGCTGGAGCCCTTGCGGGTGTTGCGGATCATCGAGATGGCGGTTTCGCCGTCTTCGGACAGGGTCTGGCCTTCGGACAGGTACGCACCTTCGGTGTTCTCGCGCACCGTGATGATGTCGATGTTGTCGAAGCGCGCCTTGGTGCCCGGGAAGCTGATCGCCGGACGCACGTTGGCGTACAGGTCGAAGTGGCGGCGCAGGGTGACGTTGATCGAGGTGAAACCGCCGCCCACCGGGGTGGTCAGCGGGCCTTTCAGGGCCACCTTGTGCTTGGCGATGGCGTCGAGTGTCGGCTGCGGCAGCAGGTCGCCGCTCTTCTCCAGGGCAACCATGCCGGCATCGACGAACTCGTAGGACAGGCCGCAGTCCAGGGCATCGAGCACGCGCAGCGTGGCGTTCATGATCTCGGGGCCGATACCGTCGCCCGGAATCACGGCAATGGTCTTGCTCATGGGGACACTCCTTGGGATATGAATCGAGCAACCCTGTGGCGGGGGACGACAGGGTTGTAAATCCCGTCAATTATCCCCGATGAGCCGTACCGCGGCCAGAGCGGAAAGCCCGGCCACCGTTGCAAATCCTCGCATGCAGCATTGAATAAACTCGCACGCGTCAACGGGACGGCAAGAGTCTGCGGGGCGGCAAGGAGTCACCGCCCCGCCCACGTGGCCTCAGACGTGGCTGGCGTGGTCCGCCGCGGGCGTGGCGCCCTCGCCCGACTCCAGCTGGTCGAGGAAATCGACCGCACGGCGCAGGTGCGGTATCACGATGGAGCCGCCCACCACCAGGCCGACGCTGAAGGTTTCGAAAAATTCCTCGCGGGTCACGCCCGCTTCCTTGCACTGGGCCACGTGGTAGCTGATGCAGTCGTCGCAGCGCAGCACCATGGAAGCCACCAGGCCCAGCAGCTCCTTGGTCTTCACGTCGAGTGCACCGGGCTTGTAGGTCTGCGTATCGAGCGCGAAGAAGCGCCGGACGACCTGGTTGTCTTCCGACAGGATGCGTTCGTTCATGCGCTGTCGGAAGGCGGTGAATTCGGCGACGCGGTCCTTGCTGCCCTGATCCGTGGTGTTGCTCATGCGGTGGTCTCCAGCAGCTCGGCCAGCTTGCCGCTGCGGTCGGCGGCCACAAGGTCGTCGAAACCACCCACGTGGTGGTCGTTGATGAAAATCTGCGGCACGGTACGGCGGCCACCGCTGCGCGCCAGCATCAACTCGCGCTGGGACGGGTCCAGATCGATGCGCACCTCGGTCCACTCCAGCCCCTTGGACTTGAGCAGGTTCTTGGCGGATACGCAGTACGGACACACCGCGGTGGAATAGACCTCAATCTTGGGCACGACACACTCCGAAAAACGGGAAACCCCATAGCGCCCCAGATGGGGTCGCCGGCACGGTAAACAACGGTGAAGACAGGTGAACTGACGCCGTAAGCCGGTGTCAGTAATGGTATTGTCGCTGACCTGGGCATGCGGCACCACGCCCTGCCCCGGCCGGACCAACGAAAGCGAATCACATGACCACGCATAGCCTGCGGGCAGGAGGCCCATGAGCCGTTTCACCCCCACCCGCCTCCTGACGGCCCTGGTCTGCGCCGGTCTCACCCTCGGTGCGTCTGCGCAGGACAAGGACGTGCGCCTGCCCGACCTGGGCAGTTCGGCCAATGCGCTGATCTCGCCGCAGGAAGCCCAGGACTACGGCGCGGCCATGCTGCGCCAGATGCGCGCGCTGGACATGGTGCTCGACGACCCCATGCTGGACGACTACATCAACGACCTGGGCTACCGCCTGGTGTCGGGCAGCGAGAAGCCCAAGGAGCACTTTTCCTTCTTCATCGCCAAGGACAACATCATCAACGCGTTTGCCGCGCCCGGCGGCTATATCGCGGTGAATTCCGGCCTGATCATCATCACCAACAACGAGAGCGAACTGGCGGGCGTGATCGCCCACGAGATCGGCCATATCACGCAGAACCACCTGCAGCGCGCCTTCGAGGCCTCCAAGAAGGACACGCCGCTGATGGCGCTGGTCCTGCTGGGGGCGATTGCCGCGGGTGCCGGCGCCGGCGCGGGCGACGCTGCGGGCGCCATCTTCATGGGCGGCCAGGGCCTGCTGATGCAGCGCCAGATCAACTTCACCCGCAAGGATGAAATCGAAGCCGATCGCGCGGGCATCCAGACGCTCGCCAACGCCGGCTACAACCCCGACGCCATGGCGGCCTTCTTCGGGCGCATGGAAGACACCTTGCGGGTCGGCTCCGGCGGCGACCTGGGCGGTGTCCCGGCGCTGCTGCAGGACCACCCGGTCAGCATGGACCGCATCAGCGACGCCAAGGCCCGTGCCGGCGCGCTGGTCGCCCGGCAGAAGCAGCGCCCCAACGGCTCCACGCTGGACAAGGCTCAATGGGAAAAGAGCACCGCGCCGATCGCCTTCGTGAAAGATCCCACCTCCATCGCCAGCCGGGATGCCAAGGGAGGGCTGGATACGTACCTGCTGATGCGTGAACGCGTACGCGTGCTCTCCGGCGATGCAGGAAAACTCGCCAGCTATTACGCCAACAACCTGCAGGGCGAAGCCGGCTTCGACACGCCATCCAACCGTTATGGCTACGCGCTGGCGCTCATCCGCAGCAACCGCGGCGCCAAGGCCGTGGACGAACTGCAGCCCCTGCTCACGGCGCACCCGGACAATCCGATCGTCCGCGTCGCCATGGCCGACGCCAAGCTGCAGGCGGGCCGGCGCGCCGAGGCGCTGGCGATCTACACCGAGCTCAACCGGCAATCGCCACGCAACCGCGCCATCGCCATGGGCTACGCCAAGGCGCTGACCGAAGGCGGCACCCAGGATGAGGCCAGGCAGGCGGCGGCCATGGTGATGCCCATGCTGGACAACAACGACGAACCAGAGCTCTACCGCACCTACGCCCGCGCCGCCGAGAAGGCGGGCGACCCCGTGCGCTCAGGCGAGGCCTATGCGGACGCCGCCTACCTCTCCGGCCGCCCGTTCGATGCGATGGAGCAGCTCAAGCGCCTGCAACAGCGCCCCGACCTGGACTACTACGCCCGCGCCCGCATCCAGGCCCGCATCAACGACCTGACGCCGCTGGTCATGGAGCTGCGCAAGCGCAAGATCCAGACCGACGACAACCCGGATGGCCGCAGCCAGCAGTTGCAGAACGGGGAGAATTGCCAGGGACGCCTGTGCTTCAGCGCCACCAATGCGGTGCGCTGATTTCGCCTTGCCGAGAGACTCCGGCCACGTCGTCATGTTGTGACGACGTGAAATGTCATCTGGGCGTAACATTGGACCGTTGCAATAATTGCGTCATAGCCCTCTCCCAGCGGACTTAACGCGTGCACAAGCGCATCCTGATCGTCGAAGACGAAGCTTCGATCCGCGACATGGTCGCCTTCGCCCTGCGCAAGGCCGGCATGGACGCCATCCACGCCGCCGACGCGCGCGCGGCCCAACTGGCCATTGCCGAACAGGTACCGGACCTCATCCTGCTTGACTGGATGCTGCCCGGTACCAGCGGCCTCGACCTGGCGCGCCGCCTGCGCAAGGAAGAACTGAGCCGCGAAGTACCCATCATCATGCTCACCGCGCGCGGTGAGGAGATGGACCGCGTGAACGGCCTGGAAGCCGGCGTGGACGACTACGTCGTCAAGCCCTTCTCCACCCGTGAGCTGGTCGCCCGCATCAAGGCCGTGCTTCGCCGCAGCCAGGGCGACGACGGTTCGGGCATGGTGGAACTGGGCGGCCTGCGCATCGATGGCCCGGCCCACCGCGTGTTCGCCGGCGAAGAGCCGGTGACCATCGGCCCCACCGAATACCGCCTGCTGTACTTCTTCATGACGCATCCCGAACGCGTGTACTCGCGTGCGCAGCTGCTCGACCACGTGTGGGGCGGCAGCGTGTACGTCGAAGAGCGCACGGTGGACGTCCATATCCGTCGCCTGCGCAAGACACTCGAGCCGTGGAAGCTGGACGACATGGTGCAGACCGTGCGCGGCGCGGGTTACCGCTTCTCCGCCAGCGTCTGAGCGTCTGACCGGCATCCCTTCGGGCATGCCGGCCGGGCTTCAAGTTCCTATTGCGGGAACGCATGCTTTTGCCGATGCTGGCGGACCGCTGGCCTCGGCACTTTCAAGCGAACTTCCCATGCCAACTACCTTTGACCGCTCCTGGAAGCTGCCGGCCATCATGGTCGCAGGGCTGCTTGCGGGCGCGTTCGTCGGATGGCTTGCAGGAGGCCGCGCGGCCGCTGGTTTTGCGCTGGTCGCCGTCGTTGAAATCGTCTTTCTCCTGACCCGAATCCGTCATCAAGCAAACCTCATGATGGCGCCCGATTCGTCGCCGACCTCTCTCAAGCATGACCGTTTCATGACGCGTTCCCGCCGCATCGCCTCCAGTCTGCGCGACCTTCGCAGCGCCGCCGGCACCCTGCCGGATGCGGTCGTCCTGCTCGACAACGAGCAGCACGTCCGCTGGTTCAATCACGCCGCCGAAGACCTGCTCGGGCTGCGTCGCCCGCAGGATCGCGGCGCGCACCTGGACGAACGCCTCAGCACGACTGAACTCGCCACCTGGCTGAAGGAAGGCGCGCGCGAACCGCTCAACGACGTCGCGGCGCCGGGCCATCCGAACCGCCACATCAACGTGACGCTGTTGCCGTTCGGCCGTCGCCAGCGCCTGCTGCTTGCGCGCGACATCAGCCACCTCACCCGGCTGGAACAGATTCGCCGCGACTTCGTCGCCAACGTGTCGCACGAGTTGCGCACGCCGCTCACCGTCATCCACGGCTACCTTGAGCTGATCGATCCGGAAGACGTGCCGGAACTCGCGCCCGTGCTCAACGAGATGCGCGCGCAGTCCAAGCGCATGGGCCAGATCGTGGAAGACCTGCTCACGCTGTCGCGCCTGGAAACGCAGGAGCACGTGCAGGACGAGCGCGTGCAGATGACGCCGCTGCTCGCCACCATCCGCAAGGAGGCCGAGGCACTCAGCCAGGGCCGCCATCAGATCACCGTGGAGTCCACCGCCGAGGCCGACCTGCTGGGCTCGGTGAAGGACCTGCACAGCGCGTTCTCCAACCTGGTGAGCAACGCGGTGCGCTACACGCCCACGGGCGGGCGCATCACCATCCGCTGGCGCCGCAGTTCGGAAGGCGCGGTCTACTCCGTTACTGACACGGGTTACGGCATCCCGGCCAGCCACCTGGCCCGCCTCACCGAGCGCTTCTACCGCGTCTCCTCCAGCCGCTCGCGCGAAAGCGGCGGCACGGGCCTGGGCTTGTCCATCGTCAAGCACGTGCTCAACCTGCACCAGGCACGCCTGGACATCCAGAGTGAGCCGGGCCAGGGGTCGACCTTCTCCTGCTGGTTCAGCAACGAGCGGCTGATGGCGCCGGGAACCACCGACCCGGATTGAACGCCTCCCGGAAGCGCCTTGAGGCGTTTCCGACGGCCAGCCTGAACGGCCGTCACAGTACGCGGCAGTGCACCATGTAACAAATCGCGGTATCGGCCAGAATGACTGGATGCGTCGCAAGCCAGCCACTCCACCGCCCGTTCTCGACCGTGCCGCCCCCGAGCTCTACCTCAGCCGCGAGCTGGCCGCCCTCGAATTCAATTTCCGCGTTCTGGCGCAAGCCCGTGACGAACGCATTCCGTTGCTGGAACGCCTGCGCTTCCTGAGCATCGTGGCAAACAACCTCGACGAGTTCTTCGAGGTGCGCGTGGCCATGCTCAAGCACCATCACATGTTCGGCTCCGCCGCGCCCGGCCCCGATGGGCTGTCGTCCGGCGAGTTGCTCACGCGCATCCGCAAGCGCGTACTGGATCTGGTCGACCAGCAGTACGACACCTGGCAGCACGAACTGCGGCCCCAGCTGGATACCCAGAACATCCATTTCCTCACGCGCGAGGACTGGACGCCGCGCCAGCGCCGCTGGCTGCAGGGTTACTTCGAGAACGAAGTGTTGCCTGTGCTGTCGCCGCTGGGGCTGGACCCCGCCCATCCGTTCCCGCGCATTCTCAACAAGACGCTGAACCTCGCGGTGGTGCTGAAGGGCCGCGACGCTTTCGGCCGCGAAGGCCACATGGCGCTGGTGCGCGCGCCGCGCTCGTTGCCGCGCATCATTCGTCTGCCGAGTGAAGTCTGTGACGGCGGCGACCACTACATTTTCCTCGCCGAGCTGCTGCAGGGCTTCGTCGATCTTATGTTCCCCGGCTTCAAGGTGGCCGGCTCGTACCAGTTCCGCGTGACGCGCAACAGCGAGCTGATGGTCGAAGAGGCCGAAGTGGACAACCTGGCCCGCGCGCTCAGCGAGGAGCTGATCGGCCGCGGCTATGCGCGCCCGGTACGGCTGGAGATCGGCAACGACTGCCCAAAGGCCATCGTGGCCATGCTGATCGCCAATTTCGAGCTGGAGGAAACAGACGTCTATCGTTGCGACGGCCCGGTCAACATCATCCGTGCCGGCACCATCTACGACGGCCTGGAGCGTCCGGAACTGAAGTTCCCCCGCTTCATTTCGCAGTTGCCGCCGGCCTTCGTCGGCGCCCGCTGCAAGTTCGACGTGCTGCGCCAGCGCGACGTGCTGCTGCACCATCCATACGAATCGTTTGCGGCCGTG
Organism: Dyella japonica A8; assembly: GCF_000725385.1. NCBI lineage: Bacteria > Pseudomonadati > Pseudomonadota > Gammaproteobacteria > Lysobacterales > Rhodanobacteraceae > Dyella > Dyella japonica. The sequence continues at coordinate 4,106,182 of NZ_CP008884.1, forward strand.
ATCGACCTGCTACGCCAGGCATCGCAGGACCCGTCCGTACTCGCCATCAAGCAGACCCTTTACCGCGCCGGCGTCGACACGCCGCTGGTGGACCTGTTGGTGGAAGCCGCGCGCAACGGCAAGGACGTCACGGTGGTGATCGAGCTGCGCGCGCGCTTCGATGAAGAGGCCAACATCCGCCTCGCCACGCGGCTGCAGGAAGCCGGCGTGCAGGTGGTGTACGGCGTGGTGGGCTACAAGACGCACGCCAAGATGCTGCTGATCGTGCGCCGCGAGGACGAGGTACTGCGCCGCTACGTGCACCTGTCCACCGGCAACTACCACCAATCCAACAGTCGCAGCTATACCGACATCGGCCTGATGACCTCGCACCCAGGCATCGGCGAGGACCTGCACAAGATCTTCCAGCAGCTCTCGGGCCTGGGCCCGGTGATCGAGCTGAAGCATCTGCTCCACTCGCCCTTTACGCTCTATCGCGGCGTGCTGGAGAAGATCGAGCGCGAGACCGCCCACGCGGAAGCCGGCCGGCCGGCACGCATCGTGGCCAAGCTCAATGCGCTCAACGAGGCGCAGGTGATCCAGGCGCTGTACCGCGCCTCGCAGGCCGGCGTGGAGATCGACCTGATCGTGCGCGGCGCATGCACGCTGCGTCCCGGCGTGCCCGGGGTGTCCGAGCGCATCCGCGTGCGCTCTATCGTGGGGCGCTTCCTTGAGCACAGCCGCGTGTACTGGTTCGGTAACGACGGCTCGCCCGAGATCTATTGCGGCAGCGCCGACTGGATGGAGCGCAACCTGAAGCGCCGCATCGAGGTGGCCTTTCCCATCCTTGACCCGGCACTCGCCGCGCGTGTCTACGAAGAGACGCTGGCGAACTACCTGGCCGACAACACCGAGGCCTGGCTGCTTGATGGCGACGGGCACTACACCCGCGCCGAACCTGGTGACCAGCCGCCGCACAGCGCGCAGCAATGGCTGCTGGCGAAATTGACGCCGGGTGCGGTGTAAGGGCCAGTTTCCGACCCTCTTCAAGCCCCGGGGGCCCTCACCGTCATTCCCGCGAAAGCGGGAATCCAGTGTCTTTTCCCGTTGTACTCAGAGCCTAAAGGCACTGGATTCCCGCTTTCGCGGGAATGACGGTGAGGAAACGTGGGGCTTGAAGGAAATCGTGAGCACGCGCTTGGGCCTGCCAGCGCTACTCGCCCCCGTCCTCGCGTGAGAGAATCCACGCTCTGCAGCCCGGAACGAGCCCCGCATGAGTCAAGGCGATCAGATCCAGATCAAGGACGGCGAACTGATCGCGGCCGTCGACATGGGCTCCAACAGCTATCACATGGTGGTGGCCCGGGTGGAACACGGCGAGCCCCGCGTGATCGATCGCCTGCGCGAGACGGTGCGCATGGCCGCCGGCCTGCGCGCCGACGGCACGCTGGATGCCGAGCATCGTGCCCGCGCGCTCAACTGCCTGGCCCGGTTCGGCCAGCGCATCGCGGGGGTTCCCTCCATCCGCATCCGCGCGGTGGCCACCAATACCGTGCGCCGACTGGCGTCGCCGCAAACCTTCCTGACGGCCGCCGAGGCGGCGCTGGGGCACCCCGTGGAAATCGTGTCCGGCCGCGAGGAAGGCCGACTGATCTTCCTCGGCGCCTCGCATGACCTGCCCGCGTCGCGCGAAAGTCGCCTGGTCATCGACGTTGGCGGCGGCAGTACCGAATTCATCATCGGCCGCGGCTTTGCGCCCATGCATACGGAAAGCGTGCAGGCGGGCTGCATTGCCTCGACGCTGCGCTTTTTCCCGGGCGGCAAGCTCAACCGCAAGCGCTGGCAGCGGGCCAACAACGAAATCGGCGTGCTGCTGCAACAGTTTTCCGAGGACTACCGCGAGTCCGGCTGGGTAGAGGCCTACGGCTCCTCGGGCACGGCCAAGGCCATCGGTTCGGTGGTGCAGGCCATGAGGCTGTCCGATGACGGCATCACCCCCTCCTCGCTGGCCGCGCTGCGCGACGCCCTGCTGGCGCAGGGGCAGATCAACGCCCTGAAGCTGCCCGGCCTGGCCGAAGACCGCGCACCGGTCATCGCCGGCGGCGTGGCGATCTTCGAAGCCGCCTTCGAGGCGCTGGGCATCGAGCGTCTGCGTGTCTGCGAAAGCTCGATGCGCGAAGGCCTGCTGTGGGATCTGCTCGGCCGCGCCGGCGGCAGCGATCCGCGCACCGCCAGCATCGATGCGCTGGCCAACCGCTACGGCGTGGACCGCGCCCAGGCGCGCCGCGTGGAATCGACCGCACTGATGTTCTTCGACCAGATCGCCCGCATCTGGAAGCTGGATGGCGAAGCGCGCGAATGGCTCTCCTGGTCGGCACGCGTGCACGAGATCGGCCTGGCCATTGCGCACAGCCAGCACCATCACCATGGTGCCTACATCCTGCGGCACGCCGACCTGGCCGGTTTCTCGCGGCAGGAGCAGCAATTGCTGGCGGCCATCGTGGAAGCGCACCGCCGCAAGCCCGACAAGGCCACATTCCTGGCGCTGCCGCAGCGCTACCGGCAGCTGGCCCGCTACATCACCGCCCTGCTCCGCCTGGCGGTGCTGTTCCGCCGCGCACGCCGTGCCGAGTCGCTGCCCCCGATGCAACTGGCCGCCACCAGCCAGCGCTTGCGCCTCACGATGCCCTCGTCCTGGCTGGATCAGCACCCGCTCAGCGAAGCCGACCTGGAGCAAGAGCAGGCGCCCATGAACGAGCTGGGGCTGCTGCTGGAAGTCCACCCCTCCTGAGCGCGGGCCGTATCCGCCCTGCGCCGACCCGGCCATGAAACCGCTTCGCCGCGTATGATGTCCCGATGCCCCACGCCGCCCGACCCGCCATGACACGATTCCTGCTCGCCGCGCTCCTGCTGCTCCCGTCGTCCGCCCTGCTCGCCCAGGCGGCCAAGCCGACGGCGACAACGCCCGCTGCCACGGCGCATCCGGAAGTGGTGCTGCATACCTCGCAGGGCGACATCACGCTGGAGCTGTACCCGGACAAGGCCCCCAAGAGCGTCGCGAACTTCCTGCAGTACGTGCGCGACGGCTTCTACAGCGGTACGGTGTTCCACCGCGCCATCCAGGGTTACCTGGTGCAGGGCGGCCTCTACACGCGCGACCTGCAGGCCAAGCGCACGCGCTCGGCCATCCCCAGCGAGGCGGACAATGGCCTCTCCAACCTGCGTGGCACGGTGGCTGTGGCGCGCGGCGCGGATCCGAACTCCGGCACGGCGCAGTTTTTCTTCAATCTGGTCGACAACCGCCGCCTCGATTTCGTGGGCAACCAGAGCGGCCTGACCTGGGGCTATGCCGTGTTCGGCAAGGTCATCAAGGGCATGGACGTGGTCGACAAGATGGCCGCCCTGCCCACGCGCGGCCTTGGCCCGTTCGCCGGCGACGTGCCCAATCCGCTGGTGGTGATCGACAGCGCCAGCGTGGTGGGCGAAGAAACCGCCGCGCCACAGCCAACGGCCACGCCCGCCGCCGAGCCGGCCAAAAAGTCCGGCGGCAAGAAGGGCTGAGGCACGATGGCGACGCTGTTCATTTCGGACCTGCACCTGGACGACAGCCGTCCCGAGATCACGCACTTGTTCGAGGCTTTCCTCGCCAGTGACGAGGCAAGATCCGCCGACGCCGTCTACATCCTCGGCGACCTGGTCGAAGCATGGGTTGGCGACGACGATGACGCCGAACTCCCGACCCGCATCGCGCGCGCCACGAAGGCGCTCAGCGAGCACGGGGTGCCGGTTTACTTCATCGTGGGCAACCGCGATTTCCTGATCGGCAAGGACTTCGCCGGGCGTGCCGGCTTCACCCTGCTCGACGACGGTACCGTGCACGAGCTATACGGCCGCCCCACCCTGCTGATGCACGGCGACGTACTGTGCACCGATGACCTTGCCTACCAGGCGCTGCGCAAGCAGGTGCGCTCACCGGAGTGGCAGGCGCAGGTCCTGGCCATGCCGCTGACCGCGCGCCGTGCGCTTGCCGCCCAGGCGCGCGCAGACAGCAAGGCGCATACGAGCAGCACCATGGAAACCATCATGGACGTCAATGCCGGGGCTGTGGCGGACGCCATGCACCAGGGCGGCGTTACCCGACTCATCCACGGCCACACGCACCGCCCCGCCATCCATCGCTTCGAGCTGGACGGCCAGCCGGCCGAACGCATCGTGCTGGGCGACTGGTACGAGCAGGGCTCCGTGCTGCGGGTTACGCCGGACGGCGTTGAACTGCAAGGGCTCGCGCTGCACTGATCGCGAACGATCGCCCGCCATCTGTGGCGGGCGATCATCGGCGCGTGGCGTCAGTGCACCTGCAACGCGTTGTGGAAGCCCTGGCTGTTGAGCATGCTGTTGCTCAGCTTCAGCACGGCGTTGGACAAGGTTTCGTAGTAGTTGTCCGCCTTGTAGGAGCGGCCGAAGTTGGTCGCGCCGCCACCGGCCACACCCTGCCACAGCACCTTGCCCGTTGCATTGGTCAGCGTGACGTAGAGCGTAATGTTGCCCACGTACTGATCGGTCTCGTTGACGAAGAAGTCGCGGATCTCGCCCGAGACGACGACGTCACCGCCCGTGTCGACCACGTTGATGCCCGCCTTGCCGAAGGTCTCTTTCACGTGATCCGTCAGGAACGCCGCCACGCTGTCCTTCGTGGTCACCTGGCGCACCGGATCCTTTTCATGGTTTTCGGCGATCAGCGCGGGATCCTTGCGCGCATCGGTGAAACCGTTGAACTGCACTTTCACATGGCCGATGCCGTTCAGATCGATCGCGCCGAACTCCGCGAAGCTCTGCGTCGGCGACCACACCAGCGGAATGTTGCTCAGGTTCTTTGAAGCCATGGCACTGCCGGATGCGGCCAGCAACGCCACGAACACAAAACGCTTCAACATCGATATCCCCTTTCCATGTTTCGATGATGTCAGCGGACGCCTCTGCGTCCGCGCGGCCCGGTGGCGGGCCGCCGCGCATTCTAGTGGAGGATGCGACCTGCACCCGCATGCTCCGCAAAAAAACCGGCTGCCACGAAGGCAGCCGGTGCACTTTCAGACAACGCTAACGCTGCGACCGTCAGTGGTGGTCGTCAGACCCGCCATGGTGCGGCTGGGCCTGCTCATGCGGCTGGGGTTGCGGGTGAGGCGCAGGCGCCGGGCGAGGTGCCTGTGCGTGATAGGACGGCGGGGGCGCGTGGTATTGAGGTGCCGGTTCACGAAATGCCGGTTCCGGCGCGCGGTTCTGGGGCGCCGCTGCGCGGTACTGCGGTGCCGGTTCGCGGTTTTGATAGGCAGGCTCCGGGCGCTGCGCATGCGGCGCGTACGAGGGCTGCGGGCTGCTGCCCGCGTGATAGCCACCGCCCGGGTTCGACGGCTCGCGCGTGTAGCCGGCATGGCTCTCGGCTGGCGCGTAGTTGTTGGTGTGCGCGCCACCCGGGGCATTCATCGAACCATTGTTGTGAGGCGCGAAACCCGACGAATGCAGTGCCATGGAGTCGCGCGGCTGTGGTGCTGGCACGCTGGTGCGCTGCTCGCCCATCGCGGCCGGCATCGGCCGTCCCTGCGCACCATGTGCCGCAGCAGCACTCGGATCGTTGAATGCGCCGGCACGCGGTGTTGCGGCGATGGAAGGCGCTCCGTGATTGAACGAGGCGCGCATGGCTTGGTTCTGGCTCGCCATCGTGCGCTGCTGCTCCTGTGCCGCCACCGGCCCGGCGTGCCGCTCACGCGCAAAGGTCTCCTGCTGCGGTGTCGGTCGCGCGGCGATGCCACCCTGACCACCGTTGAAACTCGTCCGGTTCACCGTGATGTTGTTCACCACCGTGCGGTTGTAGACGTTGGTGATGTGCACGTTCTCGATGCGGTTCACCGAGCGGTTGTAATAGAACGAATTGCCATGCCAGTAACCGCCCTCGTAACCGACGCCGGTATAGCCAAAGCCGTAATTGATGCCGCCATAGAAGCCCACGTGCGGGCCCCAATAGCCAACGTGGAAGATGTAGGCGCTGCCCACCCAGCCCCAATAGCCGGGCGTCCACAGCGCGCCGACGTAGGGCGGCATCACCCACGTACCGGGAACCCAGTAGTAATCATCGCCATCCCAGGCCCAGTAACCCGGCACCCAGATGTAGCCCGGTGCAGGGATCACCGGTTGCTCGTATACCGGCAGGGGCGGCGGCGGAAAACCGACCGAGATGCCCACGGAAACGTCTGCGCTTGCGCTCAACGGGACAACCGTCGCCGTGGCCAAGGCCAACGCGACGACCATCGAACGAAGCAGGCCACGATGCAGCCGTGCCCCGCAGCGATCAGCTTGGATCCTCACCATAAAGCTTCTCCCGTGAAGTGGGTCCGTAAGCAAGGTAACGCGGGAGCTGGCGCGAGGTCGTACGTCGTTGCGTCCCCCAGGTTCGGGAGGGTTCAGCAGCTTGGCTGGGGGGTGAATGGTTTCTTGCGCTGTGCTGTCGGTTCATTGCGTACATGGACTCGCCGGTGGCTTCGTGTGAAGTGCGCGAGTGGGGGTTGGAAAGCTTTCGGCGAATGCTGGAGCGAACATCAGCGCAGCCGATGGCTCAGAGGGTGAGGCGCAGGATGCGGCGAATAACCGGAGCGCTCGTCCACACTTCTCTCCGGCAGATACGCAGAGCCCCCCCCGCTAGGGGGCTTCGTTGAAGGGCGCGATGACGTGAAGGTTGGGATTGTTCGGCCCATCCGTGGGCCTCACCCTTCCGCGCCGCGCGCTCCAGGGCCAGCCTGCGGCTGTCCAAATTTGTTCCAGACAAATTTGTCGAACCAGAGGGTTCGTCCACACCTCTCTCTCCGCCAGATACGCAAAAAGCCCCACTAGGGGGCTTCGTTGGAGGGCGCGATGACGTGAAGGTTGGGATTGTTCGGCCCATCCGTGGGCCTCACCCTTCCGCGCTGCGTGCTCCAGGGCCAGCCTGCGGCTGTCCAAATTTGTTCCAGACAAATTTGTCGAACCAGAGGGTTCGTCAACTACCTCTCTCTCCGCAGATACGAGAGCCCCACTAGGGGGCTTCGTTGAAGGCCGCGTTTGCGTGGAGGTTGGGATTGTTCGGCCCATCCGTGGGCCTCACCCTTCCGCGCTGCGCGCTCCAGGGCCAGCCTGCGGCTGTCCAAATTTGTTCCAGACAAATTTGTCGAACCAGAGGGTTCGTCCACACCTCTCTCTCCGCCAGATACGCAAAAAGCCCCACTAGGGGCTTTTTGCGTATCTGGCGGAGAGAGAGGGATTCGAACCCTCGATAAGGCTTTTGACCCTATACTCCCTTAGCAGGGGAGCCCCTTCGGCCTCTCGGGCATCTCTCCGTTTTTCGACCGCATCTCTGCGGAGCCGGCAAGGATACTGACCGGCGCGCTCAAGGTAAAGCTTTTATCGCCTGTCAGTGTTCGCCAGTGCCGCCGGAGGCGTTGCCATCCGGCTCGTGCTCGTTCTTGATCCGTTGATAGATCTCTTCGCGATGCACGGCAACGTTCTTGGGTGCGTTAATACCAATGCGCACCTGGTTGCCCTTGACGCCCAGAACGGTAACGGTCACCTCGTCACCGATCATCAAGGTTTCACCGACCCTGCGGGTCAGAATCAACATGTTTGCCACTCCATGAATACTTTGGTCACAGGCCCACAGACGGTTATGCCTCACCCCTGAGCTTCACCGCCTGAAACAGTTCGACGATTGTACCGCCGAAGGCCCTACCGCCTTCCCCGGTTTCGATCCACAGACGAGGCATCCCCTGTGATGCCATGTCGGCGACACCGTCGCAACCATCGGTGCCGGCAGTGTTTGGATACTAGCCGAGCGTCCGATGGCAGTGCAATGCGTAAACGCCAACGGAGTATGGTCAGTTGACCCCCAGTCAGGAGGCCAGCCGCTGGCCGATCCAGCCGGCCAGACCGTCAAGGATGCCCGGCAGCGCCGGCGTGTCCGAACCGCCACCCTGGGCCATGTCCGGGCGGCCACCGCCCTTGCCGTCGATCTGGCTGGCCACGTGAGCCACCACGTCGCCGGCCTTGACGCGGCCCAGCGCCTTGCCGTTGACGCCGGCCACCAGCGAGACGCGGCCCTCGGCGGCGCCGGCCAGCAGCACCACGCAATCGGTCAGCTGCTGTTTCAGCTGGTCCATGGCGTCACGCAGGGCCTTGGCGTCCAGGCCTTCCAGGCGGGCGGCGATGATCTTGATGCCATCGATGTCCTTGGCCGTGCCGGCCAGGTCGGCCGTGGCCGAGCCGGCGGCCTTGGCGCGCATCGATTCCAGTTCGCGCTCCAGCTTCTTCTGCTTGTCGAACAGCTGGCGCAGCTTTTCGACAGCGTCGTCTCCGCTGGTCGACAGCAGCTGGGCGAACTCGCCCAGGCGGCGCTCCTCGTCGGCCACGTAGGCCAGCGCGCCGGCGCCGGTCACCGCCTCGATGCGGCGCACGCCGGAGGCCACGCCGGCCTCGCTGACGATCTTGAACAGGCCGATGTCACCCGTGCGGCCCACGTGCGTGCCGCCGCAGAGTTCGGTGGAGAACCCACCCATCTTCAACACGCGCACTTCGTCGCCGTATTTCTCGCCAAACAGCGCCATGGCGCCGAACTCGATGGCGTCGTTGTAACCCATGTGATGCACTTCGGCGGCCTCGTTGCGGCGCACTTCGGCGTTCACGAGCGCCTCGATCTCGCGCAGTTCGTCCGCGCTCATCGGCTTGAAGTGGGAGAAGTCGAAGCGCAGGCGCTCCGGCGCCACCAGCGAGCCCTTCTGCGTCACGTGCTCGCCCAGCACCTTGCGCAGCGCGGCGTGCAACAGGTGCGTGGCGGAGTGGTTCAGCACGATGGCCTGGCGGCGCGTGCCGTCGACGTTGGCGTCGACCACATCGCCCACGCGCAGGGCCTGCTTGCCGTGCCATTGCCCGGCATGGCCGAAGAACACGCCGCCCATCTTCAGCGTGTCGCCCACGGTAAAGGAACCCGGGGCGCACACCAGCACGCCGGTATCACCGACCTGGCCACCGGACTCCGCGTAGAACGGGGTGCGATCCAGGATGACAAGGCCTTCCTCGCCATCGTTCAGCTGATCGAGCTGCTTGCCTGCACGCACGATGCCCACCACCGTGCTGCCCTGGCTGGTCAGCGCCTCGTAGCCGAGGAAGGCCGTCGGCTGCAACTGGCTGGCAAGTTCGGCGGGCATCAGGCCCTTGGCCTCGAACTTGCCGCCCTTGCGGCTGCGATCCTGCTGTTCTTCCATGGCCTGCTCGAAGCCGTCCATGTCCACCGTCAGGCCGCGCTCGCGCGCGATGTCGGCGGTCAGGTCGATCGGGAAGCCGTAGGTGTCGTAGAGGCGGAACGCATCGGCGCCGGGAATGCTGCCACTGGCGTTGGCGGCCACGGCGTCGAACAGGCGCATGCCGTTCTCCAGCGTCTCGCCAAAGCGGCGCTCTTCCGTGCGCAGCGCGTCTTCCACGAACGCCTGCTTCTGCGCCAGTTCCGGATAGGCCTCGCCCATCTCCTCCACCAGCGGCTTGACCATCTTCCAGAAGAAATCGCCGCGCACGCCCAGCATCCAGCCGTGGCGCAACGCGCGACGGATGATGCGGCGAAGCACATAGCCGCGGCCCTCGTTGGAGGGCAGCACGCCGTCGACGATCAGGAACGAGCAGGCGCGGATGTGGTCGGCGATGACGCGCAGCGACTTGTTGGCCAGATCCTGGGTGCTGGTCAGTTCGGCCGCCACCTTAATCAGGTGCTGGAACAGGTCGATCTCATAGTTGGAATGCACGTGCTGCAGCACGGCGGCGAGACGCTCCAGGCCCATGCCGGTGTCCACGCACGGCGCCGGCAGCGGCGACAGCGTGCCGTCGGGCGCGCGATCGAACTGCATGAACACCAGATTCCAGATTTCGATGTAACGGTCGCCGTCTTCATCGGGCGAACCCGGCGGGCCACCGGCGATTTCCTCGCCGTGGTCGAAGAAGATTTCCGTGCACGGGCCGCAGGGACCGGTATCGGCCATCTGCCAGAAGTTGTCCGACGCGTACGGCGCGCCCTTGTTGTCGCCAATGCGCACGATGCGCTCGGCCGGCACGCCCACTTCCTTGTTCCAGATGTCGAAGGCCTCGTCATCGGTGTGGTAGACGGTGACCCAGAGCTTGTCCTTGGGCAGCTTGAAAACGCCGGTCAGCAGCTCCCACGCGAAAGCAATGGCGTCGCGCTTGAAGTAGTCGCCGAACGACCAATTGCCCAGCATTTCGAAGAAGGTGTGGTGGCGCGCGGTGTAGCCCACCGAATCGAGGTCGTTGTGCTTGCCGCCGGCACGCAGGCAGCGCTGCACGTCGGCCGCGCGCACGTACGACAGCTTTTCGCTGCCCAGGAACACGTTCTTGAACTGCACCATGCCCGAGTTGGTGAACAGCAGCGTCGGGTCGCTGGCCGGCACCAGCGAGCTGGACGGCACGATGGTGTGCCCTTTCGAGCGGAAATAGTCGAGGAAGGTCGAGCGGATGTCGGCGGTTTTCATGCGGCTGGGGAGGACCTGGCGGAATGAGGCCACGTCCGGGGAGCACGGCCTAAGCGACGCCCATCCGCCCCAACAGCGGGGAGGTCAGGCATCGTCGTCGGCTGCGTCGTCCACGTCGGCGTGGGTAACACTCCGTACTGTGGCGGCGGGAAAGCCCCGACGCAAGAGAAATTGCGCCCGGCGGGCCTTTTCGTCGCGATCTGGCGCCGATCCGCCGCCAAAACGCCGCCGCAGCTGGGCCAGCGCGCTGGTCTCCCAGTCCACCGCCGCCTCGTCCAGCACGGCCCGGATGCGGGCATCGGAGAGCCCGTGGCTCTTCAGTTCGGCCCGCACGCGCATGGGGCCGTAACCCTGCGAGACCCGGCTGCGCACCAGCACCTCGGCAAAGCGGTCGTCGTCCTGGTAGTGCTGCTCGCCCAGGCGGTCGAGAGCCTCGCCGGCCTCGTCGCCTTCGTAGCCCTTTTGCCGCAGCTTGAGCTTCAGTTCGCGGCGGGAATGCTCGCGTCGCGCAAGCATGCCCAGCGCCTTGCTGTAGGCGCTGGGTTTGTCTTTCTTGTCGTCGCGATCGCGGGCCATGTGCGTGGCCTGCCCTTGGGCAGGCGGTCAGATCCGCGGCGGCGCCTGTAAGGGGGGCGAAGCGTCCCGCCCGCCCCGCTGCTGCGCCGCCGACACGTCGATCAGGCCTCTTCGGTTTCCACCGCCGGCAGCGGCGAGGAACCGCTGCCGTTCACCAGCAGGCGGGCGCGCAGTTCGGCGTCGACCTCGTTGGCGATGGCCGGGTTGTCGCGCAGGAACTGGCGGACGTTTTCCTTGCCCTGGCCGATGCGGTCGCCCTTGTAGCTGTACCAGGCGCCGGACTTGTCGATCAGGTTCTGCGCCACGCCCAGCTCGATGATCTCGCCTTCGCGCGAGGAGCCCTCGCCGTAGAGGATCTCGAACTCGGCCTGACGGAACGGCGGCGCCACCTTGTTCTTGACCACCTTGACGCGGGTTTCCGAACCGATGACTTCCTCGCCCTTCTTCACCGCGCCGATGCGGCGGATGTCCAGACGCACCGAGGCGTAGAACTTCAACGCGTTACCACCGGTGGTGGTTTCCGGGCTGCCGAACATCACGCCGATCTTCATGCGGATCTGGTTGATGAAGATCACCAGGCAGTTGGACTTCTTGATGTTGGCGGTGAGCTTGCGCAGCGCCTGGCTCATCAGGCGGGCGTGCAGGCCCACGTGGGAATCACCCATTTCGCCTTCGATTTCGGCCTTGGGCGTCAGCGCGGCGACCGAGTCGACCACCACCACGTCCACCGCGCCCGAGCGCACCAGCATGTCGGCGATTTCCAGCGCCTGTTCGCCGGTATCCGGCTGGGAGACCAGCAGGTCGTCCACGTTCACGCCGAGCTTGGCGGCGTAGGACGGGTCGAGCGCGTGCTCGGCGTCGACAAAGGCCGCCGTGCCGCCGTTCTTCTGGCAGTTGGCGATGACCTGCAGGGTCAGCGTGGTCTTACCCGAGGACTCCGGACCGTAGATCTCGACGATGCGGCCGCGCGGCAGGCCACCAACGCCCAGCGCGATGTCCAGGCCCAGCGAACCGGTCGACACGGTCTCGATCGCTTCGTCGGAACGGTCGCCCAGGCGCATGACGGCACCCTTGCCGAACTGCTTTTCGATCTGGCCGAGGGCGGAAGTGAGCGCCTTGCGCTTGTTGTCATCCATCGTCTTGAATCCTGGAGTTGGCAGTGAATGTAGGGGCATGATGCCCGTGGCTGGTCTCACGGGCTAAGAATCGCAGCGGACGAGTATCCCATACCGGTCAAGCCACCCGGCGGGCGGCGCGGCGCTCAATCCGCCAGTGCCTTGAGGACGCCGCTGAGGGCCGCCGACACGGTCTGCCGGCGCACGGCCTCGCGGTCGCCGTCGAAGTGGAACAGCTGGGCATAGGCATAGCCGCCGCGCCGCTTCCAGCCGATCCAGACGGTGCCGACGGGCTTGTCGGGCGTGCCGCCGCTGGGCCCGGCAATGCCGGTGACGGCCACTGCCACGCCCGCGCCAAACCGCGACAACGCGCCGGACACCATCTCCAGTGCCGTTTCCTCGCTCACCGCGCCGGTGCGCTCCAGCGTACGCGGGTTGACGCCCAGCAGCGCCTCCTTGGCTTCGTAGCTGTAGGTGACCACGCCGGCGTCGAACCAGGCGGAGCTGCCGGGCAGATCGGTCAGGGCCTTGGCGATCCAGCCGCCGGTACAGGACTCGGCAGTCACCATCATCAGGCGCCGCTGCTGGGTGGCGGCAGCCACCTGTTCGGCCAGTGCCTTGAGCTCGGCATCGGTGGGAACGGACAAGGTCATCGGGATATCCCTGGGGAGTGGGCGGAGGCCGATCCTTCTACCCTGCCGGCGCCCGCCCGCCAAGGGCCGCCACCGCCACGGATCAGCTTCCCCAGACGGTCTGGGCGTAGCGCAGGAAGTTCAAGCCGAGGATCTTCTCGATACGCCCGCTGGTATAGCCCTTCCGCGCCAGCCGCTGCGCCAGCTCGTGGAACTGCTGCGGACCGCGCAGATCCACCACGAACGGATACGTATCCGGCCGCTCGCCCGCGGCGCTGATGCCCGCCTTCCGGCGCTCCTGGATCTCCTTCGCCAGCGTGGCCTGGTAGGCCTGCAGGTCATCGATCTGCGTCACCGTGCCGTCCGTGCCGATGCCCACGTGATCCTCGCCGCACACGTTCACCGCATGATCGATGTGCGCAACCACGTCGTCGGCACGCGCGTGGCCAGACGCATGGAGGAACGGCATGAAATAGATGCCGACGAAACCACCCCGCTCCGCCACCAGCCGCAGCTCGGCGTCCGTCTTGTTGCGCGGCAGGTCGGTCACTGCGCGACAGCCCGTGTGGTTGATCGAGACGGGCGCGGTGGAAACGCGCGCGGCCTCAAGGCAAGTGTGTTCACCGCTGTGCGAAAGATCGACCATCACGCGGCACGCATTGAGCCTCGCCACCACCTCGCGCCCGAACGGAGTCAGACCGCGATTTTCCGGCGCCATCGAACCATCGCCCAGCAGGTTCGCCGGGTTGTAGGTCAGCTGGAACACGCGCACGCCGAGGTTGGCGAAAACGTCCACGCGCGTCGCGTCCTTGCCCATCATGGCGCCGTTCTGGAAACCGTAGATCAGCCCGATCTTCTGCTCGTCACGGGCGCGGCGGATATCGGCGGCGGTGAACACCTTCAACACGTCGCCCGCATGCTCGCGCACCAGCGCGTCGGTGGCGGCGATGTCGCGCACACTGGCCTCGAACGGATCGCCCGGCCCGGACACGTAGCCCAGCGTCACGTTCACCGCCGTCAGGCCGGAGGCATGCGCGTCCGCCAGCACGCGTGGCGACAAGGTGGGCACCAGTGAATCCGAATCCCGGTTGGGATCGCCCAGCGCACCCAGCGCGTTGACGATGATGCCGCTGCCCGCGGCGCTGCGGCCTTGAGGCGCTGCGCCCAGCGTTTCCACGGGCAGCATGGATGCCGCAGCCGCCCAGGTCATGCCGGTAAGAAACGTGCGCCGATCAATCCTCGTCGTCATGGTCCATCTCTTCCTTCGTTACCGGTGGGTAGCCGCCCCGCGGATACACACGTCCGCGCTTGACTGTCATGCGGATGCTCTGGAGGTTGCCGATGTCTTTGGCGGGGTCGGCGGACAACACGGCGAAGTTCGCCAGCTTGCCCGCTTCGATCGAGCCCATGTCCTTCGCCTGCCCGGCGGCCTGGGCACCGACCAGCGTGGCCGAATGGATGGCCTCGATCGGCGGCATGCCCACGTCGTGCACGAGGAAGCGGATTTCGTCATAGACGGATGGCCAAACCTGATCGAGGCCTCCATCGCTGTCGGTGCCGGTGGAGATCGGCACGCCCGCCTTCCAGGCCTGGCGCACCAGCCGGGTGGTGGTCGGGCCCGTGCAGCGCAGCGGCTTGCGCTCGGGATGCGTCTTGCGCTCGGCGTCGTAGCGCACGAACAGGCTGCCGGTGGCATCCAGTATCGTGCCGTGCTTCAACATGTCCCGGTAGAGCCCGGCGATGACAGGATCGTCGCCGCTGGGAGCCAGCAACGCGTCATGGAACGGCGTGTGGTCCTCGTAGGACGCCAGCATCACCGGTTCCAGCTGGTAGGCGAGATAGCAGGCGTGACTCACCACGTCGACGCCGGCGTTGATCACGTCGGCCGGGCGCGTCGGAAACACCGCGCTGTGTGCCCACACCATGATGTGCTGGCGGTGCGCTTCGGCAGTGATCTTCGCCACCAGGTCGGGCGGCAGGTCCGCGTACACCTTGAGGGCCGTGGCGGACGTGCCGCGCGCCAGCGTCACCGCCTCGCGCAGATCGGTGTTCTCGTCGATGGACTGCATCCACGGGCTCTTGCCCGGCGTCACCCCATAACTGGCCGCCGACACGCGCGGATCGAGGAAGAACGTCGGGCCGGCCATCAGGGCGGCGTAGTAAATATCCGGCGCGGGAATCTCGCCCGCCCTCGCCTCGCGCGCCAGCTCGGCGACCGACCGCAGGTCGTCCGCCATGTCGCGCACGGCGGTGACCCCCGCGTAGAGGTTGCGACGGAGGATGGCCTGCGCCCGTTTTGCATCCGGCGGTGTCGCCAGGTGCACGTGGCTGTCGATCAGGCCGGGAATGACATAGCTGCCGTGCAGATCGACCGTATGGAAGCTGGCGTCGTGCGTACCTTCCAACGAGCCGTGCGGCCCCACCGCGACGATGCGTTCCGCCCGAACCAGGATGTCCTGATTCACTCGCGGCGCGGCGCCGGTGCCGTCGATGACGGTCGCCCCCGCATACAGCGTCGCGGCTTCGGTGGCCGATGCCCCGGGTCCGGCGCTGCCCGCGGCCCATGCGGCGGAAACGGACAGCGCAAGGAACAGCGCTGTCGCCCATCGTGTAGCAGGTCGTCGAGGCGTGTGCATGACCGGCGATGCTACACATCGGTTTTGCGCCATCACAAGCATGCCGAAGGTCCCGGCACAGCCCCTGCCCGCACGGGAGGGAAACACGGGGTCAGCGCGCGAGCGCGCCGATCAACGCCTGGGTCAGCGGCTTCATGTAGTAGCTGCCCTCGGGAATGGCCCGGACCGTCACGCCATGCCGCGCCAGGGCTTCCGCCACCAGCGGGCCCACCGCGGCAACCACAGTGTGCGACAGGGCGGCCTGCCATGCCTGCCGGTGGCCGAGCTGGTCAGCCAGCCGGAAAAGCCGCTCTACCTGCTGCAGGCTGGTGAAGGCCATCGCATCGACAGCGCCTTGCGCCATGTGCTGCATCAGCGTCGTGACCGCCGCGTCGTCTGCGGCATCCGCGTAGCGATACGGAGCGACCGGCAGAACGACCGCCCCGGCATCCGCCAGGAAATCCATCAGCGGTGTATTGGGGTCGGTACCGTACAACTGCACGCCCACCCTCCTGCCGCGCAGATCGACGTCCCGCAGATACCCGATCATCCCTGAGCTGGTGGCCGGCTCGACCACGACGTCTGGCTTCAGCCCCAGCTCGCGCAGCACGCGTCCGGGCTTGGGGCCGCGGGCGATGATGCGCGTCGCGGCAAGGCGCGCGACGAAAGCGGCCCGCCAAGCCGGCGCGTGCTGGTCGATGCAGCCGAGCAGGCGCTGCAGCCCTTCGCCGGTGAACAACAGCAAGTCATCGCAGCCCACGGCATTCACTTCGGCAATCCAGGCCAGCACCGGCGCCGGGTCGGCGGCATCGCGGATGTCCACCAGCGGGCAACGCAGCACCTTCGCGCCGCGGCGTTCAAGCAGGGCAGCGAATACATCGAGCTGGCGTGACTCGGGAACGGCGATGCAACGGCCGCTCAACGGTCCCTTCATGTCGTCCTGCTCACTCACCACCACCTGCCCTCCGAAACCGTCAAACCATGACGACGCGTCAAGCAACCTCCCGCTGGACCAGACGTCGTGGCGGGACACCTGTCGCCGCCTCATCGACCAGCTCGCCGAACCACGCATGCTCACGCGCGAACGCCGCCACCTCGCCGATGACCAGCAACGCGGGCGTTTTCACCGCGTGGCGTCTGGCCAGCGCGGGAAGCGTGGCGAGCGTGCCGGCAATCACGCGTTGCTGCGGCAGCGTGCCGTTCTCGATGATGGCGCAAGGTGTTTCAGCGTCGCGTGCATGGGCAATCAGCCGCGCGGCCAGCTCATCGAGCTTTTCCACGCCCATGTAAATCGCCAGTGTCTGTCGCGGATTGCCCAGCACCTGGTCGCCCAGCGTATCGGTCGCGTCCTTGCCATGCGCGGTAAGCAGGCAGATCGACTGTGCATGATCGCGGTGCGTGAGGGGTATGCCGGCGAAGGCCGCGCACGCCACGGCGGCCGTGATCCCCGGGACCACTTCGCAGGCGACTCCGTGCGATCTCAGGAAGGCCATTTCCTCGCCGCCCCGCCCAAACACGAAGGGATCACCACCTTTCAGGCGCACCACCCGGCGCCCCTCCCGCGCATGCGCGAGCATCAGCCGGTGGGTGTGCTCCTGCGCCACATGACGGCCACCGCAGCGCTTGCCGACGTCGATGCATTCGGCATCGCGCCTTGCCATGGCCAGCACCTCGTGACTGACCAGCTGGTCGTACAGCACGACATCGGCCTGCTGCAACAGCCGCAACGCCTGCAGGGTCAGCAAACCCGGGTGCCCCGGCCCCGCGCCGACCAGGGCCACCGATCCCTCCTTGTGCACACTGCCGTTGCACTCCAGCGCATCGAGCAAGACTTGCTCCGCCTGCGCGGGCTTCGCCTGGCGCAGCAAGGAAAACACTGGACCGTCATATAGCCAGTCGTAGAAGTCCCGCCGCGCTGCCGTGTCCCCATGGCGGCGCACGATGCGGCGGCGATGCCGTTGGGCCAATGCCAGCAGCGGGCCCAAGGCGTGGTCGAGCACGCGTTCGAGCACTTCACGGATCCGCCGCGCCAGCGCGGGGGCGGCGCCCGCGGTGGAAACCGCGACCACCAGCGGTGAACGGTCCACCACGGCGGGCACGTGGAATCGCGACAGCGCGGCGTCGTCCACGACATTGGCGAAGATGCGGCGCTCCTTCGCACACCCGGCGACCCTCGCATTGAGCGGATGATCGTCGGTGGCGGCTACGACCAGCCACATGCCCTCGAGCCACGCCGGCTCGAACTCGCCGTGAAAGGCCCGGACATGCCCCTCCCGGATCCAGGCGGCGAGGTCCGGCTCAAAGCGGGGTGCGCCTATCGTCACCTCGGCACCGGCATCACGTAGCGCCGCGGCCTTTCGCTTCGCTACGCTGCCCCCGCCCACCACCAGCACGGGCAAGCCACTGAGATCGGCAAACAGTGGATAGAGCCTCATGGAGTACCTCCGGTCTGCCGGCGATTCATGTCATGCCTCCGGCGCTACGCGGGATTCGGCGATCAGCCGCTGCAGTTCCGGCACGCACGAGCCGCAATTGCCGCCCGCACGCAACGCGGCCGTAATCCTTGCTGGAGTGTCGAGGCCATCCTTGCGGATCGCCTCGCAGAGGGTGTTCCTGCCAACGCCGAAGCACGAACACACCACCGGGCCGGCATCCACACCATCCCCTGGCGGCTCGCCGATCAGCAGGGCGGCGCGATCCGCATCGCCGATCCGCTCGTGCGCGAACAGGCTCGCCAGCCAGTGCCGCGATGGCAGATCCGGACGCGCGGAAAGAAACACGCATGCCTCGATGCGATCGTCCTGTATGTGCACGGCGCGGTACACGCCGGTGTTCCTGTCCTCGTACTCCAGCCAGTCCGCGTCCGCATCGGTCACGCCAAGCCAGGCCCTGGCCCAGGCGCCACCATCCTTCGGCCGCTCCCGGTGCGCCAGCTCATAGCGAAGAAAGCGCTCGCCGCGGATCAGCGTCCAATAACTCAACTCCGATGCCGGCAGGCGCCGCCGTCCGAACGCGAAGCCATACCAGCGCACGGGAAACGGTTCCACCCGCACGGGCGTGTGCTTGAATTCCGGCTCGCCGGACACCGGATCGACCACCGGATTCACCACGCCTCCCACGCGCGCATCCGACGCGAACTGATCGTTCCAGTGGATCGGCACGAAGATGTTACCGGCAAGCATGTCTCCTCCATGGCGAACGCGAGCCACCATGGCGCCCCAGCGCGAATGCACACGCGCGAGCTCGCCCTCGCGGACGCCGCTGTGCAAGGCGTCATGCGGATGCATGTCGATATAGGGCTCGCTCATATGGCCGGCCAACCGGGGCGATTTGCCGGTACGCGTCATGGTGTGCCAGTGGTCGCGCACGCGCCCCGTGTTGAGCACCAGTGGATACTCCCGGTCTGGTGCGTGCATGGGCGCACGCGCCGGTGTGGCGACAAAGCGCGCCCGCCCGTCGGCATGGGCAAAAAGCCCATCCGAAAACAACCGACGGCTGCCATCGCCCTTTGGATTCACCGGCCACTGCACGGGCGCGAGTTCCGCATAGTCCCGCGGCGAGAGCGTGGCAAGGCCTTCAAGATTCAACAGGCGCTGTGCCGCCGGCAGGCCATCGTCGGCCGGCGGGTGATTGCGGTAGGCCGTCAGTCGCGCGTGCTCCACGAAGATCTGGTGCGGTGTGTCGAAGCCGAACCCTTGCCCAAACCCCATGCGCCTGGCGACATCGCAGACGATGCGCCAGTCCGCCCTCGCCTCGCCCGGTGCAGGCAGGAAGGGGCGTTGCCGCGACAGGCGCCGCTCTGAACTGGTCACCACACCGTCCTTTTCGCCCCAACCCAGCGCGGGCAGCAGCACATGGGCATGACGGTTGGTATCCGTGCGTTCGACGATGTCCGAGCACACCACCAGCTCGCAGGCCTCCAGCGCGTGTCTGGCGCGATCGGCATCGGGCAGGCTCACCACCGGATTGGTGCCCATGATCCACAGGGCCTTCACCCTGCCTTCGAGGATCGCGTCGAACAGCGCCACGGCTTTCAGGCCAGGTTGCGAAGCCATGCGCGGCGAGGCCCAGAACGACTGCACGATCTCCCGGTGCGTCGCATCGTGCAGGTCCATGTGCGCGGCAAGCATGTTCGCCAGTCCACCGACTTCGCGCCCGCCCATGGCATTGGGCTGCCCGGTGATGGAGAACGGCCCTGCGCCGGGTTTGCCGATGCGCCCGGTCAACAAGTGGCAGTTGATGATGCTGTTGACCTTGTCCGTGCCACTCGACGACTGGTTGACGCCCTGCGAGAACAGCGTGACGGTTTTCTCGTGGCGGGCGAACAGGCGATAGAACGCCAACAGGTCGGCGGTCTGTACGCCACAAAGGCGGGCGACGTCGGCGGGGTCCGAGGCATCGCCCTCGGCGGCCGAAAGGGCTGGCGCCAGGCCCTGCGTATGCGCCTGGACAAACGCCGTATCCATCACGCCATGCCTGAACAGGAAGGCCAGCAGTCCATTGAACAACCACACGTCGGTGCCGGGCTTGATGGGTAGATGCAGGTCCGCCGATTCACAGGTGGCGGTGAAGCGCGGATCGATCACCACGATGCGTGCGCCGGACTCTTTCGCCGCCGCGATGCGCTGGAACACCACCGGATGGCACCATGCCGTGTTCGAACCCACCAGCACCACCAGCTCCGCCAGCTCAAGGTCTTCGTAGCATCCGGGCACCACGTCCTCGCCAAAGGCACGCTTGTGGCCCGCCACGGCGGAGGACATGCACAGGCGCGAATTGGTGTCGATGTTCGCCGTGCCGACATACCCCTTGGCCAGCTTGTTGACGACGTAGTAGTCCTCGGTGAGCAACTGCCCCGATACATAGAAAGCCACGGCGTCCGGACCGTGCTCCCCAATGACGCGACTGAATCCTTCCGCCACGCGTCCCAGCGCTTCATCCCAGCTTGTGCGCTG
This sequence comes from Dyella japonica A8, assembly GCF_000725385.1. Lineage (NCBI taxonomy): Bacteria > Pseudomonadati > Pseudomonadota > Gammaproteobacteria > Lysobacterales > Rhodanobacteraceae > Dyella > Dyella japonica. Next base: position 4,126,604 of record NZ_CP008884.1, read on the forward strand.
GAATTGACCGTGTTGACCGCGCAGCTGCGGATGAAGCAGGCGCCCTTCCAGGTCCACGGTTTCGCCCAGCGCTGCGCCCTTCACGCACAGGCGGCCATGGTTCGAACCATGCGAAGGATCGCCGGCAACGCTCACCACGCCCGCGGCATCGACTCCCGCCAGCACCCCGCAGCCCACCCCACAGTAAGGACAGGTGGTGGCGACGCGCGCGCTCATGCGGATGCCTGCGCCAGGGCGGGCTGGCAATACGCCTGGCCGAACAGCAGCCGGTCCCGCCAGGGTGCCACGTCGTCGCCATGGCGGATCAGGTCGAAGTACCAGCCGCCATCCCGCGCGTCGCCATAAAGCACCGCGCCGACGAGCCGGTTGCCGCTGAGCACGAGGCGCTTGTAGATGCCTCGACGCGGGTCGCGCAGCACCAGATCCTCGGTACCCGCGCCGCCGATGAAGTCGCCGGCCGAATACAGGTCGATGCCCGTCACCTTCAGTCGCGTGGCGGCCTGCGCCGAGCGGTACCGTCGGTGGCCAAAACGTGCCAGGTGCGCTGCGCAGACGCTCGCCTGCTCCCACACCGGCGCGACCAGCCCGAATGTCAGCTTGCGATGCTGCACGCATTCACCCACGGCATAGACGCGGGGGTCATAGGTCTGCAAGGTATCGTCCACCACGATGCCGCGTTCGCAGTAGATGCCACTGGCCTGCATCAGTGCGATGTCCGGTTGCACGCCGATGGCCACAACCACCATGTCGGCATCCACCTGGCTACCGTCAGCCAGGCATACCCGCTCTACCCTGTGCACGCCTTCGAAGCGCACCGTCTCCGCGCCCAGGCGCAACGCCAGTCCCCGGCCCTCGAGATTGCGCCCAAGCAGGCGTGCGGCATCCGCGTTGAGCTGTTGGTTGAGCAAGACCTGGCTGCGATGGATCAGGGTGACCTGCATGCCTCGCCGTGACAGCCCATGGGCGGCTTCGATGCCCAGCAGCCCACCACCGATCACCGCCGCACGGCGATACACGCCCGCGGCGGCCACCATGCGTTCCACGTCATCGATATTGCGGAAACTGACGATGCCCGGAAGCGCGGCTCCCGGTACCGGGAGCGGTGCCGGCCGCGATCCCGTGGCCACCAGCAGGCGATCGTAGGAACGCACCACGCCGCTGCGCGAGCGCACTGTCCGGCGTGCACGATCCACCGCCACGACCGGATCGCCCGTGTGCAACTCGATGCCATGCGAGGCGTACCACACTGGCGGATGGAGCACGATGTCGTCCGCCTGTTTTTCGCCACTGAGCAGCATCGACAACAGGATGCGGTTGTAATTGCCATGCGGCTCCGCGCCGAACACGCTGATGTCGTACAGATCCGGCGCCAGCTGCAGCAGTTCCTCCACCGTGCGCATGCCGGCCATGCCGTTGCCGATCACCACCAGCCGTGGACGGGGTTTGCTCATGCGGCGGCGCGCCTGACCTGCACGGTGTCGCCATGGCGCCGCACCTGCCATGCGTGCACGCTCAGTGTGGGCGTTTCCAGGCACTCGCCTGTGCGCAGGTCGAAATGCTGTTTGTGGATCGGCGAGGCCACGACCAGGTGTCCGCCGAGGTTGCCGACCAGCCCACGCGCGAGCACGGCGGCACCCGAGCAAGGGTCGATGTTGTCGATGGCATGCAGCTCGCCGCCTGCCATGCGGAACACCGCCACCTGTTCGCCATCCACCAGCGCGCACACGCCCGTGTCGGGAACGATATCGTCGATGCCGCAGACCGACGTCCAACCCGCGTTATCGTTGCCCGTCATCGTTCACTCCGTTTCCACGACGACCGGAATGCGGCCGTGTCGCGTCTGTTTTTCGGCGGCCGTCGCCGGCCGGATCTGCCCTCGCTCCGGCACGAAGGCCACGCGGTCGTCGCCCGCATCGCTGTTGACGAAATGACGGAACCGGCTGCGCACCTGCGGATCGTTGACCGCGCGCTTCCATTCGCACTCATAGGTATCGACGACCTGCTTCATCTCGGCTTCGAGTTCCTCGCCGATGCCCAGGCTGTCGTTGACGATGACATCGCGCAGGTAATCCATGCCGCCTTCGAGGTTGTCGCGCCATACGCTGGTGCGTTGCAGGCGATCGGCCGTGCGGATGTAGAACATCAGGAAGCGGTCGATATAACGAACCAGGGTGTCACCATCCAGATCACCGGCCAGCAGCTCCGCGTGGCGGGGTTTCATGCCGCCGTTGCCACAGACGTAGAGGTTCCAGCCCTTCTCCGTGGCGATGATGCCTACGTCCTTGCCCTGCGCCTCCGCGCACTCGCGCGTGCAGCCGGACACGGCGAACTTCAGCTTGTGCGGGGACCGCAGGCCCTTGTAGCGGTTCTCCAGATCGATGGCCTTGCCGACCGAATCCTGCACGCCATAGCGGCACCAGGTGGAGCCCACGCAGGACTTCACCGTGCGCAGCGACTTGCCATAGGCATGCCCGGATTCGAAGCCCGCCGCGATCAACTCTTCCCAGATCAGCGGCAACTGCTCCACGCGCGCGCCAAACATATCCACGCGCTGCCCGCCGGTGAGCTTGGTGTACAGACCGTACTTGCGCGCGATCTGGCCAATGGCGATCAGACCATCGGGCGTCACCTCGCCACCGGCCATGCGCGGCACCACGGAATACGTGCCGTCCTTCTGGATATTGGCCAGGAAGTAATCGTTGGAGTCCTGCAGCGAGGCATGCTCGCGTTGCAGCACGAACTCGTTCCAGCACGAGGCGAGGATGCTCGCCGCCACCGGCTTGCAAATATCGCAACCGAGCCCGTGGCCATGGCGCGCCAGCAGCTCGTCGAAGCGCCGGATCCGCCCTACCCGCACCAGGTGGTAAAGCTCCTGCCGGGCATAGGGAAAGTGCTCGCACAGGTGGTTGTTCACCGCGAGCCCCTGGCGCTTCATCTCCGCCTTCATGATCTGCGTGGCCAGCGGCACGCAGCCGCCGCAGGTGGTGCCGGCACGCGTCGCCTGCTTCAACGCGCCGATGGAGGTGGCGCCCGCCGCCACTGCCTCGCACAACTCCGCCTTGCTTACGTTGTTGCAGGAACAGATCTGCGCGGTCGCGGGCAACGCATCCACCGCGAGGCCGGGTTTCGCCGCGCCCTCGATGGCGGGAAGGATCAACGACTCCGGCGACTCGGGCAGTTCCAGCTCGTTGAGCATCATCTGCAGCCACGTGCCGTAATCGGTCGCATCGCCCACCAGCACGCCGCCCAGCAAACGCTTGCCGTCCTGCGATACCACCAGCTTCTTGTAGATCTGCCTGTGCCCGTCGCTGAACTGGTAGGTCCGGCTACCCGGCGTCAAACCGTGGGCATCGCCAATGCTGGCCACGTCCACGCCCATCAGCTTGAGCTTGGTGGACATGTCCGCACCTGCGAACTCGGGCAGGCTCGCCGCCCTGCTGCGCACCAGCAGCGCGTTCAGATGGTTAGCCACCACACGCGCCATCTCGTAGCCCGGCGCCACCAGGCCGAACACCTTGCCGCCCCACTGCGCGCATTCGCCGATGGCGTACACGTCGCGGTCGCGCGTACGGCAGAAGTTGTCCACCATGATGCCGCCACGCGGCCCCACGCCCAGTTCGCTCGCACGTGCCAGTTCGTCGCGCGGCCGGATGCCCGCCGAAAAGACGATGAGGTCGGTTTCCAGATGGCCACCGTCGGCGAACCGCATGCGATGGCGCTTCGCTTCGCCGTCGACGATCTCCTGCGTGTTCTTGCCGGTATGCACGATGAGGCCGAGATCCTCGATGGACTTGCGCAGCAGCTGGCCACCGGCGTCATCCACCTGCACCGCCATCAGGCGCGACGCGAATTCCACCACGTGCGTTTCCAGCCCCATGTCGCGCAGGGCCTTGGCGCATTCGAGACCGAGCAGCCCGCCCCCCACGACCACGCCGTGGGTGGCCTGCGCGCCCCAATGGGACAGTGCATGCAGGTCATCCAGCGTGCGGTATACGAGGCAGCCATCGCGGTCGTTGCCGGGTATCGCCGGCACGAACGGCACGGAGCCCGTGGCGATCACCAGCTTGTCATAGGCGATGACATCGCCATCGCTGGTGGTCACGCGCTTGATCGCCCGGTCGATACCGGTCGCACGCGTCGCCAGCCGTATGGAAATGCCGGCCTGCTCGAAGAAACCCGGCGTAACCAGCGAGAGATCCTCCGCACGCTTGCCGGCGAAGAAATCGGAGAGATGCACGCGATCGTAGGCCGGGCGAGTTTCCTCGCACAGCACGGTGATCTCCAGCCCCGGCGGCTGCATCGCCGCCAGTTCTTCCAGCAATTTGTGGCCAACCATGCCGTTGCCCACGACGACAAGCTTCATCCCCATCCCGATGACCTCCCGCCTATTCAATCGATGGCCAATGCCGGACCCCGCGCTTGTTGCAATGCTTCGCGATACAACCGCTCCTCGTCGGCAACGTGCTCGCGGCTGAAGCGCACGGCCAGCGCGCACAGCGAGCCGGCGATCACGAAGCCGCCCAGCAGCAGGAAGCTCTGCTGCACGGAGCCGGTGAGCTTCTGCAGGAACCCCGCGGCGACCGCGCCGACGTTGCCGCCCGCGCCGACGATGCCCGTCACGCCGCCGAGTGCCTTGCGGTCGATGAAGGGCACCAGCGCATAGGTCGCGCCACACGCCATGTGGGTAAACAGGCCGAAGGCGAGCATCGCCGCGACCGCCATGCCCGCGGCGTGCGCGCCGGAGAACCACAGCAACCCCACGCCTTCGCAGAACATCAGCACGCAAAGCAGGCGCGCCCGCGCGGAAAGACCATGGCGTCGCGCCAGGCGGTCGGAGGCCAGGCCACCGAGGGCGCGAGCGAACAGCGCCAGCAGGCCAAAGCACCCCACTGCCAGTCCAGCCCCGGCCAGGCTCAGGCCGAAGCGGTCCACGTAATACGCTGCCGCCACGCCATGTACGAACAACTCGATGCCGAAGCAGCCGGCATAGGTCACGAACAGCATCCACACGCGATAGTTGCCTGCGGCCCGCAGAAAGGCGGACCAGCCCCCGCGCTTGCCGCTGCCTGCCGCCACGCCATGGGCGCGCAGTTCGCGATAGTCGCCCTCGGGGCCATCCTGCGTGAGCTTCCAGTACAGCACGCCCACCACGACCATCAGCACGCCGGGCAGCATCATGGCCACGCGCCAGCCGGCGCCCCGTGCCACGCCGAGCCCCACTACGCCCGCGAGCACCAGCGGCATCAACGCCTGCGCGGCACCGCCGCCCGCATTGCCCCAACCCGCCGCCGTGGCGTTGGCCGTGCCCACCACGTTCGACGCGAACATCACCGAGGTGTGGTACTGCGTGATCACGAACCCCGCGCCCACCATGCCGATCGCCATGCGCGCGAGCAGGAACGATGCATACCCCTGCGCCAGCGCAATGCCGAACACCGGCACCGCACCCAACAGAAGCAAACCGGTATAAGTCCGGCGTGGCCCGAAACGGTCGCACAGCGGTCCCACCAGCAGTCGCCCGAAAACGGTGACGGCGACGGCCGCGATGGTGATGTTGGCCACCTGGTCCGTCCCCAGTCCGAATTCGGTGCGCACCAATGGCATCAGCGGCGCCACCGCAAACCATGCGAAGAAGCACGCGAAGAACGCCATCCAGCTCAGATGGAACGCGCGCATCTGCGGTGTGCGCCATTGGAACAGCTCGATCCGCGTCGCCTTGCCCGACATACCACCCCCGCTCGAAGATGACGAAGCGCTCCCTGCCGGCCGCATCGCGGCCCCGGCCCCTCCCCGGGGGCCTCGCATGTTGCTATGCAACACATATGCCATACCGTCAAGCCGAGGAAAATCGCGGTCTTCGCGGTAATGAGGCGGATAAATGCCCATGGTGCTGCACCAGCGGGCACCGACCAGGGCACCGCTTGCACCATTGCAGTGCAGCAATGCCGACACGGCGCCATGACAGGGCCTGCGGCCATGCGCTCAACAAGACCGGACCGAACCGCTAAAGTGAGCGCCTTTGACCGGCGCACGCAGCGCCGACGTCATGCATCAGGACACCGCACGGGAATGGCCGACAACAGCACCGAACACACCCCACTCATGCGCCAGTACCTCGGCGCCAAGGCCGAGCACCCGGACGTGCTGCTGTTCTTCCGGATGGGCGACTTCTACGAGCTGTTCTACGACGACGCGCGCAAGGCCGCGCGACTGCTGGACATCACCCTGACCCAGCGCGGCCAGTCGGCCGGCCAGCCGATCCCCATGGCGGGCGTGCCTTACCACGCCGTCGAAAACTATCTGGCGCGTCTGGTGCGCCTGGGCGAATCGGTCGCGATCTGCGAGCAGATCGGTGATCCGGCCACGTCCAAGGGCCCGGTGGAACGCAAGGTGGTGCGCATCGTCACGCCAGGCACGGTGACGGACGCCGCGCTGCTGGAAGAACGCCGCGACAACCTGCTGATGGCGATTTCCGCGGGCGCGCACGGCGCTTACGGCCTGGCCTGGGTCGATCTCGCCAGCGGCCGTTTCCTGCTCAGCGAAGTGCCGAGCGCGGAAGCGCTCGCTTCGGAACTGGCCCGCCTGCAGCCGGCCGAAACGCTGGTCGGCGAAGACGTGGCCTGGCCCAAGTTCGTCAGCACCCTGCCCGGCCTGCGCCGCCGGCCGCCGTGGCACTTCGATGGCGACGCGGCCAAGCGCGAACTCAACCGCTTCTTCGGCACCCGCGACCTCGGCGGCTTCGGCGTCGACCGCCTGCCGCTGGCCATTGCCGCGGCGGGCTGCCTGCTGGGCTACGTGGAAGAAACCCAGAAGAGCGCGCTGCCGCACATCTCCGGCATGTCGGTGGAAAGCGCCAGCGACACCATCGCGCTGGACGCCGCCACCCGTCGCAATCTTGAGTTGGATACGCATCCCAGCGGACGCACCGAACACACCCTGCTCGGCGTGCTGGATGAAACCGTCACCCCGATGGGCGCACGCCTGATGCGCCGCTGGCTCAACCGCCCGCTGCGCTCGCGCGACCTGCTGCGCGCACGCCACCAGGCCATCGGCACGCTGATCGACCATCGCCAGCACGAGCCGCTGCGCGAGCAGCTGCGCGGCATCGGCGACCTGGAACGCATCCTGGCGCGCGTGGCGCTGCGTTCGGCGCGACCGCGCGACCTGTCCACGCTGCGCGACGGCCTGGCCGCTGCGCCGTCGCTGCGCGCGCTGATTGCGTCGCTCGACAGCCCGTTGCTGCACGCGCTGGTGGAACGCATCGGCGACCACGCCGACACCGCCGCCTTGCTCGCCCGCGCCGTGGTGCCGCAACCGCCGGTGCTCCAGCGCGACGGCGGCGTCATTGCCGACGGCTACGATGCCGAACTCGACGAGCTGCGCCGCCTTTCCACCCACGCCGACCAGTACCTGGTCGAGCTGGAAGAACGCGAGAAAGCCGCCAGCGGCATCGCCACGCTCAAGGTCGGCTACAACCGCGTGCACGGCTACTACATCGAGATCAGCAAGGGCCAGGCGGACAAGGCACCCACGCACTACACGCGCCGCCAGACCACCAAGAACGCCGAGCGCTACATCACCGAAGAACTGAAGACCTTCGAAGACAAGGTGCTCTCGGCCAAGGAACGTTCGCTGATGCGCGAGCGCGCCCTGTACGAAGCGCTGCTCGACACGCTTACCGGACAGCTCGAACCGCTCAAGAGCGCCGCGATGGCGATGGCCGAGCTCGACGTGGTGGCCACACTCACCGAGCGTGCCGTCACGCTGGACTGGAGCGCGCCCGAACTCACCGACGAGCCCGGCATCGCCATCGAGCGCGGTCGCCACCCCGTGGTGGAGAAGGTGCGCGACGAGCCGTTCGAGCCGAACGACCTCACGCTGGACGACGGTCGCCGCATGCTGGTGATCACCGGTCCGAACATGGGCGGTAAATCGACCTACATGCGCCAGAACGCGCTGATCGTGCTGCTCGCGCATATCGGCAGCTACGTGCCGACCTCGCGCGCGGTGATCGGCCCGATCGATCGCGTGTTCACCCGCATTGGCGCGGGCGACGACCTGTCGCGCGGCCAGTCCACCTTCATGGTGGAAATGAGCGAGACGGCGAACATCCTGCACAACGCCACCGAACACAGCCTGGTGCTGATGGACGAAGTGGGTCGTGGCACCAGCACCTACGACGGCCTGGCGCTCGCACGCGCCGCTGCCGTGCACCTGGCGGCCGCCAGCCGTTCCTACACGCTGTTCGCCACGCACTACTTCGAGTTGACCGAACTGGCGAATGAATACACCACCATCGCCAACGTGCATCTCGACGCCGTTGAATATGGCGAGCAGCTGGTTTTCATGCACGCGGTGAAGGAAGGCCCGGCCAACCGCAGCTTTGGCCTGCAGGTGGCGGCGCTGGCAGGCTTGCCCAAGTCGGTGATTGCCGATGCGCGACGCACGCTGGCGGAACTGGAGCGAGGCATGTACCAGCACGCCTCGGCCGCCGGCACGAAAGCGCCGACCGAGGAGTCACCGCAGATGGGCCTGTTCGCCGCCGCCCCGTCCGTGGTGGAACGGGCACTGGAAGACATCGACCCCGATGCGATGACGCCGCGCGAAGCGCTGGAAGCGCTCTATCGGCTCAAGTCGCTGGCCTGACCCCTCGCCGTGCCGACACGCAAACGCCTCGTCCTCCCGGGCGAGGCGTTTGCTTAGGTGCTTGCGGCGACATTAGTGCGGGTATTCCGACTTCCTCGCGTAGCCGATGGCTTCCAGCACCGGCGTGGGCAGATGGTCCAGGTTGAGCACGACCTTGCCCGAGTGCACCGCGCGCACGGCACCCAGCGGTATCTCGAAATCGCCGCCGTTCTCGATGTAGACGACGAGCACGTCGCCGCCGGCCAGAACCCGGCGCACCGAGCCGATGCCGTCTTCGCCATCGGCCACGAAGACCATGTCGCCTTCCTGGATGCTTTCTGCCACGGCGCCGTCTCCGCTGGGTGAAGGTGGCGGCATCGTGGGCCACGCAAAGTCGCGCATGCGTGAACGCTCCAGCCCAACGTTCAGGAAAACGTCCGCTCTGCGCCATAGACGGGCGCTATGAGCGACATCGGAACCATCGAATTCACCCCAAGATGGGCGCGCGCTACAGTGCTTCCGAGCCAGCTATCGCCAGCGAGCCCACTGGGCAGGATGAAGGGCGGCGCCTCAGGGCGCCGCCCTTGGTCTTTCAGGGGAAGCCTGGCCTCAGGCCGCGAGTTCCGGAACGCCGACCGCGCCCGGCTCGGCCGACGCATTCGCCAGCATGGATGGGATGGTCTCCACCGGCACCGATACCGGCAGCGACACCACGTTGGCCGCCTCGCGCGCGGAAAGGCGCCCGAAGCCGACCAGCCGGTCGATGCTGCGGGCCACTTCCAGCTGTCCGAACGGCTTCCTGATGAAATCGTCGGCGCCGAAGCGCTGCACGTAGAACTGCTCGGTGGCCTGCTGGTTGCCGCTGATCATCACGATGGGCACGTGCTGCGTGACCGGGTCGTGGCGCAGTGCCCGCAGCACGGCAAAGCCATTCATGCCGGGCAGGACGATGTCGAGGAAGATCATGGCCGGAGGCTCCGCACGCGCCAATTCCAGCGCACTCTCGCCGTCAGCGGCACGGATCACGTTGTAACCGTCCACTTCCAGCATGCGGCCAAGCACGGCCCGGATGGTCGCGGAATCGTCCACGACCAGTACGCGCGCACCCTGCGTGGTCTTGCGCCACGTCAGGTCCGCTTGTTCAGGCGTCGTACCCGTAAGCAGCCGCTTAAGGAATCCCATGCCCGTCATTGTTGTCCTCCCACTTCAAGATCCCGGGAAAACCACGCGCCCGCGCAGCTTTCCATGGAGGACATGCTCACCCAGATCCGCTATGCGTTCTGAGATGGGTGACTCACATGAAATCCTTAAGGCGTCGCAATTCTCGACGCGCCTGCTTGTCCGGACGGCCCGGCGGAGCCATGGCGCCCACAAGCTTGCGCTGGGCCTTCGCCGCATCGCGGGCCGCGATGCTGGCCTCGCTCTCGCGATAAAGCGCCTGCGCCGCGCTGGCCGGGCCGCGCTTGTCGGACAGCGCCAGCACTTCCACCTCCAGGCGCTCCTCGCCCCGGCTGATGCGGAACACATCGCCCACGTGCACCGCCTTGGCGGGTTTGCACGAGCCGTCGTTCAGGTCGATCTTGCCGCCGTCGATGGCCTGCTTGGCGAGGCTGCGGGTCTTGAAGAACCGCGCGGCCCATAGCCACACGTCGGCGCGAATCGGAGCCGGTGAAGAAGATTCAGGAGATGCCATGGGCCCATTGTCGCGCAAGCCCGCGCTTCTTTTGTAGGAGCGCACTTGCGCGCGACCGGACCTGGCGACGCCACCCAAGGCTGCCGGGGGACCGTTCGTCGGCAAGGAATGAGGGAGTCAAGGAATGAGGTAGTCCGGCAGTCCGCGGTCGCGCACAAGTGCGCTCCTACAACAGCGGTGTGCCCTGGTGGAACTGCATCTGCCATCGGCCCTCGCGCAGCCGCCAGATGGAACTGCGCAGCGAATCCGACGAAGGACGGTGCGGTGTCGCCACGCGATGCCCGCGATACGTCACCAGCGCCACGTCGTCGGCCAGCAAGGTCAGGCGGAAATCGCTCACCTCTCGCATCGAGAAGGCTTCACCGCGCAAGGCCTCGATCACGGCCTCGCGCGTCCACACGGTGCCGGATACGCCGAACTCGAAGAAATCCTCGGCGATCAGCCGGCGCAGCGCGATGCCGTCGGCGCGCACGTCCTGTCGATGCAGTTGCGTCTCCAGGTCCAGCAGATGCGCGGCGAGATCCATCACGGCCTCCTCAGCCGCCCAGCAGCATGTTGCCGAGCGGAATGGTGATCAGGGACAACACGATGCCCGCGCCCAGCACGGTATTGGCCAGCGACGGCTCGAGTTTGTGTTCATCCGCCAGGATGGCCGCGGAAATCATCGGCGCCATGGCTGCCTGCAATACGCCGACCGTCAGCGTGAGCCCCCCCACGCCCGCCGCCATGCCAAGCCCCCAGGCCGCAAGCGGCGCCACCAGCAGTTTCCAGCCCAGGCCCGCCAGCAGTGCCGACAACTGCCGCTCCCCCAGGTGGAACTTGAACTGCAGGCCCACGGAGAACAACGCCAGCGGCGTCAGCGTGGCGCCGATCGGCGAGAACACCTCATCGAGCATGGCCGGCCAGCCACCGAGCACGCCGGCCACAGCACCGACCACGAGCGACAGGAACGCCGGAAACGTCAGAATGCGGCGCGCGATCACGGCCGGTTGCGGCGTGCGCCCGGCATACAGCGATGCCACCGCCACGCCTGCGGAAGCGAGCAAGGGGAAGCACCCCATCTGGTCGGCGACCACGGCAAGCGCCAGGCCTTCCTTGCCATGCAGGGCCTGCATCATGGGATAGCCCATGAATGAGGTATTGCCCAAGCCGCACACCAGCACCAGCGCGCCGACACGCTCCCGCGACCAGCCCAGCACCCTGCCAAGCACGGCGAACACCAGCCACGCCCCAAAGAACACCAGCCACATCGCCGCCACGGGAAACCACAGCTGCGCATCCACCGTCACCTTGGGCACCAGCGCCAGCACCAGCGCCGGCAACGCGACGTTGATCACCCACCAGTTGATGCCATGAACGATACCCGCCGGCGGCCTGGCGAAACGCGCGACCAGGGCGCCGAGCAAAAGGCAGATAAACAGCAGCAACAACGCGCTCATGGGCTTCCCGGACAACCAAACGGCCGCAGTATAGCGGCCGTTTCCGGGTTGCCATGGGGTAGCGCTTTGGCGCTTTGGCGCTTTGGCGCTTGCCACGACTACCCTACTTGCCGTCATTCCGGCGCAGGCCGGAATCCAGTAGCGATGGTGGTGGGTTTTCGCGAACGACTTTACGTTTACCCTTCGCGAAAACTGGACATCAACGCACCTGGATTCCGGCCTGCGACGCGAAGCTAGTCCCTGTGGGGCGCCAGAATGACGAGCTTGGGGTTCCGGCCTGCGCCCGCCTTACCCCACGATCAAGCGATTCAAACGCTGCACGAACGCTGCCGGGTCCGGCAGCTGCGCTCCAGCGGCGATCTCCGCCTGGTCCAGCAGCAGGTTCGCGAGGTCGGCAGCCTTGACCGCATCACCCTCACTCTCCACGCGCTTGAGCAGCGGATGCTGCGGGTTCACTTCCAGCGTTGGCTTGGCCAGCGGCACGTCGTGGCCGGCCTCACGCAGCAGGCGTGCCAGGTGCGGCGCCATTTCGTAGTCGGACAACGCCAGGCACGACGGCGAGTCGGTGAGTCGCGCCGACACGCGCACGTCGCCCACGCGGTCGCCCAGCAGTTCCTTCAACTTGTGCACCAACGGCTCGGCGGCCTTGCTGGCTTCTTCCTGCTGCTTCTTGTCCGCCTCGTCCAGCGGCAGATCACCCTTGGCCACGTTGCGGAGCTTCTTGCCTTCGTACTCGTGCAGGCTGTTGAGCATCCATTCGTCGACGCGGTCGAACATCAGCAGTACTTCGATGCCCTTGGCCTTGAACGCTTCGAGCTGCGGGCTACCCAAGGCAGCGGCGTAGCTGTCGGCGGTGATGTACCAGATGGTGTCCTGGCCCATGGCCATGCGGCTGATGTAGTCATCCAGCGACACGGTCTGCGCGGCGCCATCGCCCTTGGTGGATGCGAAGCGCAGCAGCTTGGCAATGCGCTCGCGGTTGGCGGGATCCTCGCCGATGCCTTCCTTCAGCGTGTTGCCGAAGGCCTTGTAGAAGGTGGCGTACTTCTCCGGCTCGTCGCGCGAGAGCTTCTCCAGCAGGTCGAGCACCCGCTTCACGCAGGCGGCGCGGATGCGCTCCAGCTGGCGGTTGTGCTGGAGGATTTCGCGGCTCACGTTGAGCGGCAGGTCGTCCGCATCCACCACGCCGCGCACGAAGCGCAGGTAGTTGGGCAGAAGTTCCTCGGCCGCATCCATGATGAAGACGCGCTTGATGTAAAGCTTCAGCCCCTTGCGCTCGTCGCGCCCGCCCATCATCAGGTCGAACGGCGGCTGCTCGGGGATGTACAGCAGCGTGGTGAAGCTCTGGCTGCCTTCGACGCGGTTGTGCGTCCACGCCAGCGCGTCATTGAAATCGTGGCCGAGCGACTTGTAGAAGCTCTGGTAGTCCTCGTCGGAGATCTCGCTGCGCGGCTTGGCCCACAGCGCGGACGCATCGTTGACGGTTTCCCACTCGTTGCCCGGCTTGCCGTCCTCTTCCTTCGGCATGCGGATCGGGAACGCCACGTGGTCGGAATACTTGCGGATCAGCGAACGCAGCTCCCAGCCCTTGAGGAACTCGTCCTCATCGGCCTTCAGATGCAGGATCACCGCCGTGCCGCGTTCGGGCAGGTCGGCCTGCGCCAGGGTGTATTCGCCTTTGCCATCACTCTCCCACCGCACGCCTTCGCTGGCCGGCAGGTCGGCGCGGCGGCTGAGCACGGTGACGCGGTCGGCCACCACGAAGGCCGAGTAGAAACCCACGCCGAACTGGCCGATCAGGCGTGCATCGGTCTTCTGCTGGGAGCTCATGGCCTCCAGGAAACGGCGCGTGCCGGAGCTGGCGATGGTGCCGATGTTGGCCACCACTTCGTCGCGGCTCATGCCGATGCCGTTGTCGCGCACGGTGACGGTGCGCGCCTGCGGGTCCCAGCTCACGTCGATCTGTAGCTCACCCTCGCCGGCAAGCAGCGCGGGATGGGCAATGGATTCGAAGCGCAGCTTGTCGCAGGCGTCGGAGGCGTTGGAGATCAGCTCGCGCAGGAAGATTTCCTTGTGCGAGTACAGCGAATGCGTGACCAGGTGGAGGACCTGGGCGACTTCGGCTTCGAATTTGCGGGTTTCGGGCGCGGCGTTCGTCATACGGAAGGCTCGTTCGGTGAGTCGTCGGAAATCGGGCAAACGTGAAAGATACACAAACAGAGGGGCCGACGAGTCGGCCCCTCATGATGACCGCTCCCCCAGGGAGAGCGGGTGAAGATCAGGCGTTGCCGGCGGCGTTCTGCAGGGCGGCGATGCGCTCTTCCAGCGGCGGGTGGCTCATGAACAGGTTCTTGAGGCCCGAGGCGATGTGGCCGGAGATGCCGAAGGCGGCGATGGTCTGCGGCAGCGTGCTTTCCCCGTGCTGCACCTGCAGGCGCTGCAGGGCGGAGATCATGGCGCCGCGGCCCGCCAGTTTGGCGCCGGCCGCATCCGCGCGGAACTCGCGCCAGCGCGAAAAGGCCATGACGATCATCGAAGCGAACAGGCCGAACACCAGTTGCAGCACCATCACCGAGACGAAATAGCCGATGCCGCCGCCACCGTCGCGGTCACGGCCGCCGGACAGCCAGCTGTCGACCAGCCGGCCGACCACGCGTGCCGCCACGATCACCAGCGTGTTCAGCACGCCCTGGACCAGGGTCAGCGTGACCATGTCGCCGTTGGCTACGTGGCCAATCTCGTGGCCGAGCACGGCGGAGACCTGTTCACGATCCATCTGTTGCAGCAGGCCGGTGCTTACGGCCACCAGCGAGCTGTTTCTCGTCATGCCGGTGGCGAAGGCGTTCATTTCCGGCGCGTCGTAGATCGCCACCTCGGGCATACCGATGCCGGCGTTCTGCGCATGGCGGCGCACGGTTTCCACCAGCCAGCGCTCAGCCTCGTTCTGCGGCTGTTCGATCACGCGGGCGCCGGTGGACATCTTGGCCGTCCACTTGGACATGGCCAGCGAGATGAAGGCGCCGCCCATGCCGATCACGGCAGCGTAGGCCAGCAGGTTGCCCATGCCGCCGTAACCACGGGCGGCGGCCCACTGATCGATGCCAAACAGATGGCACACGATGCTGAGCAGGAAAAGTACGGCGATATTGGTAAGCAGGAACAATGCGATGCGACGCATGGCTGTCTCTCGGGCAGTCATGAAAAGGGATGCGATGTCGAGGCAAGCCCCCACCGCCCTCAAAGGATCGTGGCGAAATCTTGCGGTTTCAAGGGCCGAAAGACGGGAAACATCCTGTCACTGATGGGCGTTTCAACGGGGCGTCAGCAAGCGCCCCGCCCGGTTGCGCACGCGTGCGCTCCGACAAAGGGGGCGGCCCGCCCTTAAAATGCCGCGATGAGTTACCGCGGACGCTTTGCCCCTTCTCCGACCGGCCACCTGCATTTCGGTTCCCTCGTGGCCGCCGTGGGCAGCTGGCTGTGCGCCCGCCACGCGGGTGGGGCCTGGCTGCTGCGCGTGGAGGACATCGACCCGCCACGCGAGATGCCTGGCTCGGCGGAAAGCATCCTGGCCGCCCTGCCCGCGTTCGGCCTGCTGGCCGACGCCCCGCCGCTGTTCCAGTCCCGGCGCATCGCCGCCTACGATGCCGCCTTCGAGCAGCTCAGGGCGACGGGCCACGTTTTCCCCTGCTGGTGCAGCCGCAACGACCTGGCGGGTGGGCTGCATCTGGATGGCCAGTGCCTCGCCGCGCCGGTCGAGGGCCGCGCCCCGGCCTGGCGGCTGCGCGTGCCGGACATAGAGATCGGCTTCGTGGATGGCCTGCAGGGCCCGCAGATCCAGAGCCTGCGACTGGCGGCCGGGGATTTCGTGATACGCCGGGTGGAGGGCTATTACGCCTACCAGCTGGCCTGCGTGGTCGACGACGCGTTCCAGGGCATCACCCAGGTGGTGCGCGGCAATGACCTGCTCGATTCCACCCCGCGCCAGATCTTTCTGCAGCGCTGCCTTGGCCTGCCCACGCCCGGCTACCTGCATCTGCCGCTGGCGCTGGATGGCGAAGGCCGCAAGCTGTCCAAGTCCGAGCGGGCGCATCCGGTGGACCCGACGAACCCTTTGCCGGCCCTGCGCCGCGCGCTGGACTTCCTCGATCTCCCCGCGCATCCGGGGGCGAGCGACCCCGCCTCGCTGCTGGCGCATGCCCTCGCCCATTTCTCCCCCGCGCGCCTGCCGCACTGCAGCGAACGTGCGGCGGCCTGAAAGGCCCGCCCCGCATTTCATTCGCTGACCACCAACGGAACCTAAAGACGGCGTACTCTCCGTAGACGTTTTGCCACATGGCGCGTGATAGACATGGCAGCGTCCCGGCCACACGATCCGGGTGGATTTGTCACAGGCATCTTTGGAGAACAGGCATGACGCAACGCACGGCTTTGGTCACTGGCGGCACGGGTGGTATCGGCACCGCGATCATTCGCTATCTCGCACGCCAAGGGCATCGGGTCGCCACCAATTACCGCGACCAGGCCAAGGCCGAAGCGGTGAAAGAGATGATGGCGAAGGAAGGCATCGAAGTGATGCTGGTGCCGGGCGACGTGAAGGATCCCGATTCCTGCGAGGCCATGGTGCGCATCATCGAAGGTGGACTGGGCCCGGTGGAGATCCTGGTCAACAACGCCGGCATCACCCGTGACACCACCTTCCACAAGATGACCTATCCGCAGTGGATGGAAGTGGTGAACACCAACCTCAATGCCTGTTTCAACGTCACCCGCCCGGTGATCGAAGGCATGCGCAACCGCAAGTGGGGCCGCATCGTGCAGATCAGTTCGATCAACGGCCAGAAGGGCCAGTACGGCCAGGCCAACTACGCCGCCGCCAAGGCCGGCATGCATGGCTTCACCATCTCGCTGGCCCAGGAAAACGCCAAGTTCGGCATCACCGTGAACACCGTGTCACCGGGTTACGTGGGCACCGACATGGTGATGGCCGTGCCGGAGGACGTGCGCGAGAAGATCGTGGCGCAGATCCCCGTCGGCCGCCTGGGCAAGCCCGAGGAAATCGCGCATGCCGTGGCTTTCCTGACGGGCGAGGAAGCTGCTTGGATCACCGGCGCCAACCTCTCCATCAACGGCGGGCATTACATGGGTTGGTGAGGTGTCGTCGTGCTGACGCGTGGGATCACGCTCGGCAATGCCTGTAGAACGAATACCCCTCACCACCACTCCCCACCTCACCGTCATCCCCGCGAAAGCGGGGATCCAGTGCCTTTTGAGGCGTGAGGCAAGCGCGAAAGACGCTGGATCCCCGCTTTCGCGGGGATGACGGTGAGGGAAGTCTCGATGTGAGGGAAATCCGAAGGTGAGGATCGTTCCGCGCGCCCTAGCCCAGCAGCTTCTCCATCACCTTCCCCACCGCCGCAAAGGCAAACGCCCCGGTGACATGCGTGGCGGCGCCAAGCCCGCCACCGCAGGCCAGGTTCAGCGCTTCCGCACCATTGGCCACCGGCGGACGCGTGCCGCACACCGTGCCGTCCGGCTGCGGGTACTGCACGTTCTGCAGCGAATACACCGCCGACACCCCAAAGTAGCGATCCGGATTACGCGGGAAGTTGAAATCAGCCCGGAGCTTTTTGCGAATCAGGCTGAACATCGCGTCGTGCTCGGTACGCGAAAGATCGCGCACACGGACCTGGGTGGGGTCGGTGCGACCGCCTGCGGAGCCCACGCTCACCATCGGCAACTTGCGCCGGCGACACCATGCGATGGCTTCCAGCTTCACGCGGAAGGCGTCGCAAGCGTCCAGCACCACGTCGTAGCCACGGTCGAGCAGTTCATCGAGCGTGGACGTGGTGAGGAAGCGCTCGATGGCGTCCACCTTGATCGCGGGGTTGATCGCGCGCAGGCGATCTTCGATCACCTTGACCTTGGACTTGCCGTATTGGCCGTCGAGGGCGTGCAACTGGCGATTGGTGTTGGATACGCAGATCTCGTCCGCGTCGATCAGCGTGAGGTGACCCACGCCGCTGCGCGCCAGCGCTTCGGCCGCCCACGAGCCCACGCCACCAATGCCGATCACGCAGACATGGGCCTGCATCAGCCGGTCCAGGCTGCCCAGGCCATAGAGGCGCTCCACGCCCGCGAAGCGCTCGCGCGGGAACGCCGCGCCAACCTGGTCGGCAGCGGGGGCTGCGTGTTCTTCCACCGTGGCGGCGTTTTCGATCTGCATCTCTGGAGCCATGACAACGTCTTGAAGAGGCGGCATTTTATCGGGAACGGCCCGCCCCTGCAGGCGGCCCGTTATGCTTGGGGTTTGTCCATCATCGCAAGGGATTCCAGCGCATGCGTTCCGCCCTATTGCTCGTGCTCGGCCTGGCCATCGGTATCGTCGGCACCGTGTTCGCCATGAATGCCCTGCAGGAGCGCCAGCCGTACTCGCACCACCTGATGATGACCATGGCCCACCACGCCGGCGCACTGAGCGCGGCGGTGAAGGCGCAGAAGTGCGATGCCGCCCAGTCGCAACAGCACATCGCCCGCCTGCTGGAGACCCAGACGGACCTAGGTGAGGCCTTCCCGGGCGTGGATCAACCGTTCAAGGACGAGGCAGCCAAGCTGCGCGAGAAGACCCAGGCGGCCATCCAGGCGGCCCCGGCCGATTGCGCCGCGCTGGCGGCGGCGATCAAGCCGATCGGGGAAACCTGCCAGTCCTGCCATCAGCAGTACCGCTGATTTTCCTTCACCTGTGGGAGCGCACCCTGTGCGCGACGACCCAACCAGGCGGAAACGACGCAGCCTCGCGGTCGCGCACAGGGTGCGCTCCCACAACAAGGAAGGGCTCCGTCAGATCTTCACCTTGCCCCGCAGGATCTGCCAGTACATCACCCAGTCCCCCATCAGGCTGTAGAGCGGATGGGTGAAGGTGGCCGGGCGGTTCTTCTCGAACACGAAGTGCCCGATCCAGGCAAAGCCGTAACCCGCTACGGGCGCCAGCCACAGCCACCATGCGTTGCCGGTGACGATGGCCGTAGCGATCACCGCCAGCACCAGCGTGCTGCCGACAAAGTGCATGCGCCGGCACTGCACGTCGCTGTGCTCGCCCAGATAGAACGGATAGAACTCGCGGAAGCTGGCGTACTGGGACATGCGGATCACCCTGGACGGTACGCCCGGAGGGTAATCCGCAGCGCCCGCCAATGCATGCGCGGGCGCAACATGCTCCGTATCAGGCCGGCAGCGGGATGAACTCTCCCTCGTCGCCGATGACCTTGCCCATGCGCTGCGCCGCCCAGTCCGCCTTGGCCTGCTCGATGCGCTCGCGCGTGCTGGCAACGAAGTTCCACCACAGGTGACGTTCGCCATCCAGCGGCGCGCCGCCGAACAGCATCACGCGGCTCTTGCTGCGCGCCCGCAGCGGTGGTGAATCGGGGCCGGCCTGCACCGCCGCCTGCATGGGCGGTACGGTCACGCCGTCCCATTCCACCTCGCCGTCGACCACGCACACGCCACGCTCGACGTGTTCCTGCGGCCACGGCAATGACGCTCCCGCCTCCAGCGTCGCCTCGACGAAGAACATCGGCGCGAACACCTTCACCGGCGATTCCTTGCCATAGCCGGTACCGGCGATCAGCACGAGCTCCGCGCCCGGCAGGGAAATCCTGGGCAGCTCATCGGCGCCGTGATGATGGAATTCCGGCGCCACCTCCGCATCCTTCTGTGGCAACGCCACCCATACCTGGATGCCATGCGCACGATGGCCGCCACCACGCGCTTCCGGCGGCGTGCGCTCGGAATGCACGATGCCGCGGCCGGCCGTCATCCAGTTCACCTCGCCGGGACGAATGTCCGCGATGCTGCCGATGCTGTCGCGATGGCGGATCACGCCCTCGAACAACCACGTCACCGTCGCCAGGCCGATGTGCGGGTGCGGGCGCACGTCCATGCCCTTGTCATCGAGGAAAGTGACCGGCCCCATGTAGTCGAAAAACACGAACGGCCCCACGTGGCGTGCCTGCAGCACAGGCAGCAGGCGGCGCACGTTGAAGCCGTCGCCCAGGTCGTGCACGCGGCCCTCGATCAATATCGGTTGCTGTTCCATGGTGTCTCTTCCTCCTCGGTTACCAGGCACGCTGGTACTGCACGGGCGCGGTGATGGCGACGCCAAGCTCCTGCGCGGCACGGCGCGGGAAATAGGGATCGCGCAGACTCTCGCGTGCGATCAGCACCACGTCGGCGGCGCCTTCGTCGATGATGCGCGCGGCATGTGTGGATTCAGTGATGAGGCCCACCGCACCGGTGGCGATGCCCGCGTCATGGCGCAGACGCGCCGCGAACGGCACCTGGTAACCAGGCGACACCGGGATCTTCACGTGCGGTACCAGGCCGCCGCTGGACACGTCGATCAGGTCGACGCCCATGGGCTTGACCATATGGGCCAACTGCACGCTCTGCTCGATATCCCAGCCACCCTCGCTCCAGTCCGTGGCGGAAATGCGCAGCCACAGTGGCAGGTGCTCCGGCCAGACCTCGCGCACAGCGGTGATCACTTCGCGCACCAGGCGCGTGCGGTTCTCGAAGCTGCCGCCGTATTCATCGGTACGCTGGTTGCTGAGCGGCGACAGGAACTGGTGCAGCAGGTAACCATGCGCGCCATGCAGCTCGATCAGCTCGAAGCCTGCCGCCAGTGCGCGCTCGGCCGCCGCGCGGAAATCGGCGACGATCGTGGCGATGCTCTGCGTGTCCAGCGCCTGCGGGACGTGCCAGTGCTTGTCGAACGGCACGGCGGACGGCGCCACGGTCTGCCAGGCGCCGGCATCGGCGGCGAGCGGACCACCGCCTTCCCACGGGCGCTGGGCGCTGGCCTTGCGCCCGGCGTGGGCAAGCTGGACGCCAGCGACCGCACCATGGGCCTTGATGAAGCGGGTGATCGGCTGCCACGCGGCCTGGTGCGCCTCGCTCCACAGACCCACGTCACCTGGGGAAATACGGCCTTCCGGCGACACCGCGGTGGCCTCGGCGATCACCAGCCCGGCGCCGCCGACGGCACGGCTGCCCAGGTGCACCAGATGCCAGTCATCGGGGATGCCATCGGTGGCCGAGTACTGGCACATCGGCGCGATGACGATGCGGTTGCGAAGGGTAAGACTGCGTTGCGCGTAGGGAGTGAAGAGTTTCATCGGACCGGCTCAGGAAAATATCCGTCACACATGCCGGCGGCGCGCTCGAGGTTCAAGGTCCTCATCGGGTAGATTGGGCTTCCAGCCACGCCGCCATCCGCGTCGCAACGGGCCATGGCGTTTTCATCCAGCGGAAATGATCCGCTTTGTCGCTGTCCAGCTCGGCGGCCGTGACCACCTGCTGCGTGTGGGTGCCGCGCGGCACTTTCCCCAGCAACCATGACAGTGACGCCTCGGGAACAAGCCAGTCGTCCTGCAGCCGCAGCCCGAGTACCGGCAGGTCGAGCCGGCCCAGTGCAGCTTCGAAATCAATGCCCATGCCTACGGCAGCGTAACGTCCGGTGCGGCCGGTGCGCGCCCAATCGTCGATCAGCCGCCTTGCCTCGTTGCCGCCAAAGCCGATCCTTCGCCCCGGAAGATAGCCCACCAGACGCGCGAGCCAGGGTGCCAGCGCATAGGCGAACCACAGCAGGCGGCCTTGCGGAAACTGTCGCCAGTACGGCGCGCCGCTCGCTACCGCCAGCAGGCCGGCGGCCTCTTCCGGATGCAGGCTCGTGTAGAGCGATGCGATCTGCGCACCCAGGCTATGGCCCCCGAGGTACAACGGTGCGTGCGGCACGGCGGCGCGGGCGACGGCGATGCCGGCCGGCAGGTCGTCTTCCAGCAGCTCCCGATAACCCCAGTCTTCGCGACGGCCCGCGCGCTTGTTGCTGGAGCCGATGCCGCGCCATTCGTGGATCGCCACCGCGATGCCATGGGTGGCCAGTGCCTGTGCCAGCGGCAGGTAGTGTTTGGCCGCCACACCCAAGGCCGGCACCCAGTAAAGCAGTTGCGTTGCGCGGCCGGCGGGGCGTTGCAGCATCACCTCGGCGCGCGCGCCATCGACGGCAACGGCGGGCAATGCGTGGCAAGGCGGAGGCGTGGCGGGAATGGAAACAGTCGCGGACATTCTCGGCACGCATGCCAGTGGAAAAGTCCTGACAGGCTAGCGAACTGTCACGCAACTAAAAAGCCGCGAAAAGAAAAGGCCGGTGTGGGCCGGCCTTTTCCTCCTGCAGTAAATAGGTTTCCCCGTTTGAAATCAGGCCGGCGCCACTTCATCGGCCTGCAGGCCTTTCTGGCCCTGCACCACCTTGAAGCTCACCTTCTGGCCTTCCTTCAGGCTGCGGAAACCCGAGCCGCTGATTGCGCGGAAATGCACGAACACGTCCGGGCCACTCTCACGACTGATGAAGCCAAAGCCCTTGGCGTCGTTGAACCATTTGACTGTGCCAACTTCACGATCCGACATGACTCACTCCGATCAACTCGATGCTGAGACAAGTCAGCCTCCCCTTTGGCCGACGGCTTACTGGGCATGCAGGATCGGGGGTGAAGCGATGTGGACCCTCGCGAGTCGCGCACCGGGCACGCACGTGACCGAGCAACCACAGTGAATCCAGCATAACGGATTTCTTTAATGCAAGTGAATGGCCTTAATCAATATTTTGATTTTCACATTTCAACGACATTTGCGAATAAAACAAAAAAGCCAGGCATTGCTGCCTGGCTTTTTCTTCAGCGTTTGAAAACGCTTATTACTGCGGGATCACTTCGTCAGCCTGCAGGCCCTTCTGGCCCTGCACGACCTTGAAGGAAACCTTCTGGCCTTCGACGAGGCTCTTGAAGCCGTTGCCCTGGATCGCGCGGAAATGCACGAAGACATCCGGGCCGTTGTCACGGCTGATGAAGCCGAAACCCTTGGCATCGTTGAACCACTTGACGGTACCGATCTGACGATCAGACATGTAAATCACTCCATAGGATTGAACAGACTCAGCCCGCGCGACATGCGCAGGCCGGCTTACTGGTGTGCAAGGAAACCCTAGGGGTGAGGCGATGTTGCTAGATCGAGATCAGGCGGCATCGGGTCACAAAACTCTGGTGACCCCGGCAAACACAGTAAGCGCATGATAGCTGCTTCAACGCCATAAGGCGAATAGGCAAATACCTATCCAACCTGAATGAATAACCGTCAGTCCTTACAAATCAGGTTTGATTTTCACGCCATCTTCGCATTTCATCCCGTCCCTTGTCGGATGAGAACCGACGGCCCGCCCCTTCCATGAACACCTGCGCAGGAGAAGCTCCATGACGTTCCACCGCCACCATCGCCTGGCCCTCCTCGCTCTTGTCGCAGGCGGCGTGATACTAGCCGGCTGCTCCAACAAGCCCGAAACCCGCGCGACCGCACCTGCCCATGGCGCCACGACAACGGCCACGCCCAGCGGTGCCCGGACCACCGGCACGGGCACCAGCGCACCGAGGGCGCGCACCGCTACAGTGACCACCTCCGGTGGCAAGCCGCTGCCCACCAGCACCGGCATCCCCGCCTGCGACGACTATCTGGCCAGCTATGTGTCCTGCCACACCACAGCGGGCGTGTATCCGCCTGACCAGATCCAGTCGCGCTATGAAGACATGCGCACCAGCCTGCTGCAGGACTCGGTGGACCCGAACACGCGCCCGCAACTGGGAGCTCGCTGCACGGCCCTGGCCAAGCAGCTGCGCGCCACGCTGCAGGGCAAATCCTGTGGACAGGCCATCCCCGCCAGCCCCGCCAGCGGCGGCTCGCACTAAGTTTCAGCGCAACAACGTGCGCAGCGCGGCAGCCACGGACGCGGGCCGGCTGCGCGCAAGCTTCACCTTGGGCGTTTCGTGCCACTGCGCGGACGCCCGGATGGCGCCGGCAAGGTCTTCCAGCAGCCGTGGCGTGGCCTCGACATCCGGCTCGAGAAACAACGCCTTGATCTCGAACACACCCTCGCGACGATGCGCTTTCGCATCGAGGCGACCCACCAGCCGCCCCCGGTGGAGGATGGGCAGCACGTAGTAGCCGTACTGGCGCTTGGGTGCGGGCACATAGCACTCGATGGTGTATTCGAAGCCGAACAACGCCAGGGCACGCGCACGGTCCCACACCACCGGGTCGAACGGTGACAGCAAGGTGGTATGCGTGGCGCGCAACTGGCCTGATGCGGCCTGCGCCAGCAGCGCAGCGTGATCGCGATGCACATAGGTCGGCATGCTCCAGTCCGCCACCTGCACCGTCAGCAATTCGCCACTGGCCACCAGCGGCGCGAGTTCCTTGTCCGTCACGGCGGGCTTCAACCGGTAGTAATCGGCGATCCAGCGTGCCTGCGCGATGCCCAGTGCGCGCACGCTGTCGACGATGAAGCGGCGACGCAATGCTTCGTGATCGAGCCCGAGCAAATCGCGATCCAGTGGTGGATCGAGTTTTTCCAGCACGCGTTCGGTCAGGTCGTAAACACGCTGGAAGCGTTCGCGACGCGTCACCATCAATTCGCCCAGCGCGAACCATGCTTCCAGCCAACGCTTCTCCGGCTTCCAGGACCACCAGCCGCCGGCGCTGCGCGTTTCGCTTTCGAAATCCGCCGCGCGCGCCGCACCGTTGTCGCGTATGCGCGCAAGCAGTGCATCCATGCCGTCGCGGTGCTCGCGGTGCATACGGTCGGCATGCTTGTATGCCCAATGCATCGCACGCTGCCTGCGCCAGGCCTGGTGCAGCGGAAGATCCGCCGCGGGCACGAAACACGCCTCGTGCGCCCAGCTTTCCGCAAGGCGCCCGCTGTCCAGGACGTCCTCCAACCATTGCGGTTCGTAGTCGCCCAGTCGCGAATGCAGCACCAGGTACGGACTGCGTGCAACGACATGGATGCTGTCGATCTGCAACAGCCGCATGCGTGCAACGATATCGACGACATCCTTTTTTTTCGCGCGCCCCTTGGGCTTGCCGAGCAAGCCCTGCGCTGCCAGGTGAAGACGCTGTGCTTGCGCCAGGCTCAATGTGGCGTATGGCGCAGATGAAGGAACCGATAACGGTAACGATGACTTCACGTGATCACGATGCCCTTGTTGAGCCTGTATTGAGCCGGCATTTAGCCGTGCTCTGCTAGCTTGAACTCTGCGCGAAGGACTTGCAGCGCGCCATCGCTCCACTACTGCACCATCGCGCGCTTCCGCAGACGAGCCACGCATTCTGGCATGGAGTAACGATGATGAAACCCCGCACTCCCCTACTCGTTCTCGTAACCGCCGGCTCCATGATGCTGGCGGGCTCGCTGTTGGCACAGGATCAACCCATGCCAACGCCTCCGCCTCCCCAGCCGACGCAGAACACCCAGGCTCCGCCACCGCCGCCCACCCAGACCATGCCGGCGCAGACGCCGACACCTCCGCCGCAAGGTGGCACGCAGGCCCAGACCAGTGCCGGCGGACAGCAGGTGACGATCAATTCCAGCGTTCCGCCCATCAAGTCGGGCCCTGCGCCAAGCTTCGAGCAGTTGTCGGGCGGATCGAAGTACATCACCGAAGCGCAGGCCTCGGCCTATCCGCTGCTCGCCAATGACTTCAGCTATGTGGACAAGGGCCACACCGGCCACATCACCAAGGCACAGTACGAAGCCTGGGTAAGCCACAACCGGTAAGATGCAACACCACGAACGCGGGTCGCCGGCAACGGCGGCCCGCGTCGTCACATGCGATGCATGGCGCTACCGGTAGGGGAACGACCACCTGTGCTGCCAGGGCAACACTGACCAGGACGGAGCCACATCATGCGACTCACCTCCCAGGCAGCTTTGCTGCTCACGCTAGGCCTGCCGTCGCTCGCTGCCCACGCGCAGAATCCGGAGCCGATGGACATCCGCGCGTGCACCGCCATCGAAACCGACTCGCAACGCCTGGCCTGCTACGACCACGCCACCGGGCGCGACAATCTTCCCGCGGCGCAAAAGAAAAGCGACACGACGGTTGGGGAGACATCCACCACGCCGGTAACCCAGGTGTTCGGTCACGAAGCCCCGCGGACGACCACCGCCAATCCATCCACGACGACGGCGCAGGCCGAGCCGGAAGTGAAGCCGCTGTCCCTGCTGGACAGTCGCTGGGAGCTGTCGCCCGAAAGCAAGCTCGGTACCTTCAACCTGCGTGGCTACAAGCCAATCGTGGTGTTGCCGTTCTTTGCCAGCAGCAACCAGAACCGGCAGCCCAGCAGTCCCAATCCACTCAACACGGTTACCGAACCGCAGCACCTGGACAACATCGAAAGCAAGTTCCAGCTCAGCCTGAAAACCAAGATCTGGCAGGGCGTGTTCGGCGATGCGGGCGACGTGTGGGTGGCCTATACCCAGTCCTCGCGCTGGCAGGTGTACAACAAGCAGGAGTCACGTCCCTTCCGCGAGACCAACTACGAGCCGGAAGTGATGCTGATGTTCAACACGAACTACGAGCTGGCCGGCTGGAACGGCCGGTTGATGGGCATTGCGCTGAACCATCAATCCAATGGCCAGTCCGATCCGCTGTCGCGCAGCTGGAACCGCGTGATGGGCTACATCGGCCTCGAACGCCCGAGCTGGACCATCATGTTCCGGCCGTGGTGGCGCGTTCCCGAGGGCGGCACGGACGACAACAACCCCGACATCAGCAACTACATGGGGCGCGCCGACATGCAGATCATTCATGAGTGGAAAGGCCAGGAGTTCGGCCTGCTGCTGCGCCACTCGCTGCGCGGCGGCAACCAGAGCCACGGCGCAGCGCAATTCACCTGGTCGTTCCCGGTGGCAGGCAACCTGCGTGGCTACATGGAACTGTTCAAGGGTTATGGCGAGAGCATGATCGACTACAACCACAACGCCACGTACCTCGGCATCGGCGTATCGCTGCTCGACTGGTACTGATCGGCGCTACGCACGGCGACAGGTAGCCTGCCGTGCCATGCGGACGCTGGCGGTCACGCCAACGTCCGCGCGTTGCATCAGTGGTGGTGGCCGCCTTCACCGTGCACGTGGCCGTGGGCGAGCTCTTCCTCGCTGGCCGGGCGCACGTCGGTCACTTCGACGTCGAAGTGCAGGGTCTGGCCGGCGAGCGGATGGTTGCCGTCGATGTGCACCTTGTCGTTCTCGACCTTGGTCACGGTGACGTTGATGACGCCCTGCGGGCCACGACCCTGGAACTGCATGCCGGGCTGGATGTCTTCCACGCCCTGGAAAGCCTCGCGCGGTACTTCCTGCACGAGCTCGGCGTGGTGCACGCCGTAACCTTCTTCCGGCACCACGTCGACCTTGAACTGGTCGCCCACCTGACGGCCTTCCATCGCCTTCTCCAGGCCCGGGACGATCTGGCCAACACCCTGCAGGTACACGAGCGGCTCGCGACCCTGCGAGCTGTCCAGCACCTGGCCGTTGTCGTCGGTCAGGGTGTAGTGGAAGGAAACGACGGAGTTGTTGGCGATCTGCATGATGTTCTCGACTGGGGAAGGAGCGCCGGCAGAAGCCGGCACGAAGCGATAAGCCTAACAGACCCCCTGTGAGGATGCCGGCGACGGATGTGTCTCCATTCGACGCCGATGCCTAGCGGGGACCGGCGGCGATTGGCGATACTTCGCCCATGATCCTGCCCCAGCGCCTGCTATGCCGTTGTACTGCCGTGCTTTTTGGCATGGCGCTGGCGATGGCCTCGGCGGCGGGCCAGGTCCCCGGTGCAGCGTCCACGCCCAGCCCGGCCGCCATCGCACCGTCGCTGGGCGAGCAGATCGATGGCCTGATCGGCCAGCCCCGCTTTGCAGGCGCCGACTGGGGCATCTCCGTGATTTCGCTCAGCAGCGGACGAACCGTCTACAGCCACCATGCCGACCAGCTTTTCCAGCCGGCCTCCACCGTCAAGCTCTTCACGGCGGCTGTGACACTGAGCGAACTCGGCCCCGATTACCGCATCCCCACGCGGGTGCTGGCGGGCGGAGAGATCCGCCATGGACGGCTGGACGGTGCGCTGATTCTCTACGGCATGGGTGATCCGACGCTGGGCGTCGATCCGGCCACCTTCCACTGGGCCGACCAGCTCGCCGAACAGCTGGCTGCCAAGGGCCTGCGTCACGTGCACGGCGACCTGGTCGCCGATGCCACCTACTTCGCCAGCCCCATGATGGGCAGCGGCTGGGAGGCCACCGACCTGCAAAGCTGGTTCGCCGTGCCGACCAGCGCGCTGAGCGTGGGCGAAAACCAGGTGGAGATCACCGTGTCGCCCGGCGTCGGCGCTGGCGCGGCGGCGCAATTGCGCTTCGACCCGGCCGATGCCATACCCGCCGTGACCAACGACGTGATGACCACCGCCCAGCGCGCCCGCAGCGACGTGAATCTCTATCGCGCGCCCGGCGACAACATGCTGTACGCGTTCGGAAGCATCGCGGCGAAATCCCCAGCGCAGAACTACAAGCTTGCCCTGCCCGACCCCGCCCAGTTCGCAGGCAGGCAGCTGCAGCAGGCGCTGCTGCGCCATGGCATCCAGCTCGACGGCAAGCTGACCACCGTGCACTGGCCGCGACGCGACACCGCCCTGCCGGCGCAACCACAAACGCTGGCCGAGGTGCTTTCGCCGCCGGTCAGCGAGATCCTCGGGCGCGGACTCAAACGTTCGCAGAACCTCTATCTGCAGAACCTGCTGCTGCTCGCAGGCGTCAAGGCGCAGGCGGACACGGAACAACGCGAAGGCAGCACGGGTTTCATCACCAGCGAACGTTGGGGCATTCGCGCCATGCGCCAGATGCTCGAACAGATCGGTATTGCACCGACCGCCAGCATGATCGAAGAAGGCACGGGGTTATCGCGGCGCAACCTCGCCACGCCCAACGCGATGGCGCGCCTGCTCGCCTTCCTCGCCGGCCAGCCCTACGGGCCGGCATTGATGCAGGCGCTGCCGGTCGCTGGCGTCGATGGCACGCTGCAATGGCGCATGCGCAACACGCCAGCCGCCAACAACGTGCATGCCAAGACCGGCAGCATGAGCTTCGTGCACTGCCTCGCTGGTTATGTCACCACCAGCGACGGCGAACCGCTCGCGTTCGCCATCATGCTCAACAACTACGATCCACCCGCCGGCGCACCAAGCGCCACGAAGGACATCGACCAGATCGCCGAGCTGCTCGCGGGGTCGCGCAGCCCGGGCAAGGCCGTGGCGGCCTCACCCGGTGTGGCCACTCATCCGGCCAATTGAGCGTTCAGATCCTTGGCGATCTTCTCGGGCGTGTCGTTGGGCGCATAACGCTTCACCACCTGGCCATCGCGATCGACCAGGAACTTGGTGAAGTTCCACTTGATCGCCTCGCTGCCCAGGATGCCCTTGCCTTCGCTCTTGAGCCATTTGTAGAGCGGATGCGTGCCCGCGCCGTTCACTTCGATCTTGGCGAACATAGGGAAGGTCACGTCATAGCTGGTGGAGCAGAAGTTGCGGATCTCCGCCTCGTCACCAGGCTCCTGGTGGCCAAACTGGTCGCAGGGGAAGCCGAGCACCACCAGGCCCTTGTCGCGATCGGCGCGCCACAGCGCCTCCAGCCCGGTGTATTGGGGGGTGAAACCGCACTTGGACGCCACGTTGACGATCAGCAGCGCCTTGCCGCGGTAGTCGGCGAGCGAACGCTCGTTGCCGTCGATATCGCGCGCGGAGAAGTCATAGACAGAGGTCATCGCATCGGTCCTCATTGAAAGAGCACCAGTCTAGCCCCACGGATAGCCCGCGTGCCGTATGCTTTGCACCGGCCGGCCCTGCCGGCGACAGACCCGAAGCCCGCGCCTCCCCGGCTCCCGAAGGTACCCCGTGATCAGATTCCAGGATGTGCGCAAGTCCTACCGTGTCGACGGCCGGGACGTTCCCGCACTTCAGACTTTCAGCCTCGACATCGCCGATGGCGAGGTGTTCGGCATCATCGGCCATTCCGGCGCGGGAAAATCGACGCTTATACGTCTGATCAACCTGCTCGAGCGCCCCAGCGGCGGACGCATCCTGATCGGCGACACCGACATGACCGCGCTGGATGAAGCCGCGCTGCGCCATGAGCGCCAGCGCATCGGCATGATCTTCCAGCATTTCAACCTGCTGTCGTCGCAGACGGTGGCGCAGAACGTGGCGTTCCCGCTGCGCCTGGCCGGCGAACGCAACGAGGCGGCGATCCGCCAGCGCGTGGACGAATTGCTGGCCCGCGTGGGCCTGACCGCGCACGCGGACAAGTACCCGTCGCAGCTCTCCGGCGGCCAGAAGCAGCGCGTAGGCATTGCCCGCGCGCTGGCCAACCGGCCCTCGATCCTGCTGTGCGACGAGGCCACCAGTGCACTCGATCCGCAGACCACCGCCGCCGTGCTGGACCTGCTGGCGGAGATCAACCGCGAGCTGAAGCTCACCATCGTGCTGATCACGCACGAGATGGACGTCGTGCGGCGCGTGTGCGATCGCGTGGCGGTGCTCGATGCAGGGCGCATCGTGGAAACCGGGCCGGTGGCCGACGTGTTCCTGCATCCGCAGCACGCGACCACGCGCCGCTTCGTCAATGAGGCGTTGCCGGAGGAAGCCGCAGGCGAGCAGATGCCGTTCGCGCACGTGCCCGGCCGCATCCTGCGCCTGTCCTTCCGCGGCGAAGCCACGTGGACGCCGGCCCTGGGCCGCGTGGCACGGGAAACCAATGTCGACTTCAACATCCTTGCCGGGCGCATCGACCGCATCAAGGACCTGCCCTACGGCCAGCTCACGCTGGCCATGCAGGGCGAGCGCGTGGACGACGCACTGGCCACCCTGCGCGACGCGGGCATTGAAATCGAAGAACTCACCTTGTCGCCGGAGAACCGCGCATGAGCGCCCCGCTGCTGCAGAGCCTTTTTCCCAACATTGACGACTGGGGCGAGATCGGCCATGCCTGCATCGATACGCTGCTGATGCTGGGCGGCTCGCTGGCCCTCACCGTGGTGCTGGGCCTGCCGCTGGGCGTGTTGCTGTACCTCACCGGCAAGGGCCAGTTGCGCGCGATGCCGACGCTTTACGCCGTGCTGTCGCTGGTGGTGAACGTCCTGCGTTCGATCCCTTTCATCATCCTGATGATCGTGCTGATGCCGGTGACCTACGTGCTGGTCGGCACCAAGCTGGGCATCCGCGGCGCCATTCCGCCGCTGGTGATCGGCGCCGCACCGTTCTTCGCACGCCTGGTGGAAACCGCCCTGCGCGAGGTGCAACGCGGCGTCATCGAAGCCAGCCAGGCCATGGGCGCCACCACCTGGCAGATCGTGCGCCACGTGTTGCTGCCCGAAGCACGCGGCGGCCTGATCGCCGGCACCACGGTCACGGCGATCGCCCTGGTGGGCTATACCGCCATGGGCGGCGCCATCGGTGCCGGCGGCCTGGGCGACCTGGCCTATCGCTACGGCTACCTGAGCTACAAGTCCGATTACATGGTGGTCACCGTCGTCTTGCTGATCGTGCTGGTCCAGCTGTTACAGATGGTCGGCGACCGCATCGTGGCGCGGTATACGCGGCAATAAGATAAGCAGAAGGCCCGGCACCCCGCCGGGCCTTTTTGCATCCGGCGGTATGGACGGCTATTCTGGTGCACCGCACAAGTTGACGCCTTGCCCATATGACGAAGACGCATAAGCTCATAGCCATTCTCTCCGCCCTGCTCCTGCTGGCCGGTTGTTCTTCGTCGTCCAACGGTGGTGGCGATACCGGCAGCCAGAAGCTGGTGGTGGCCGCCACGGCCGTGCCGCACGCGGAGATCCTCAAGCAGGTCAAGCCGATCCTGGCGAAGGAAGGCGTGGATCTGGAGATCAAGGTATTCGCCGACTACGTGCAGCCCAACGTGCAGGTGCTGGAGAAGTCGGTCGACGCCAACTACTTTCAGACCAAGCCCTACCTCGATGCGTTCAACCGCGAGCGCGGCACCAACCTCACCATCGTGACCGGCGTGCACATCGAGCCGTTCGGCGCGTACTCGCGCAAGCTCAAGTCCATCGACCAGCTGCCGGATGGCGCTGCGGTCACCCTGCCCAACGACCCCAGCAACAACAGCCGTGCGCTGCTGCTGCTCGCCAAGCACGGCCTGATCACGCTGAAGGACCCGACCAACGAGCTGTCCACGCAGAAGGACATCACGGCCAATCCGAAGCACCTGAAGTTCCGCGAGCTGGAGGCGGCCATGCTGCCGCGCACGCTGGACGAGGTGGACCTGGCCCTGATCAACACCAACTACGCCCTCGCCGCCGGCCTCAACCCGACCAAGGACGCGCTGCTGATCGAGGACAAGGACTCGCCGTACGTGAACTATCTGGTGGCACGTCCCGACAACAAGGACGATCCGCGCATCCAGAAGCTGGCCAAGGCGCTGACCAGTCCTGAGATCAAGGCGTTCATCGAGCAGAAGTACCAGGGCGCGGTGTTGCCGGCGTTCTAAACACCCGCGGTTCTTTCCCTGTGGGAGCGCACCCTGTGCGCGACTGGCCTGGCGTCGTCGTACAACGGCGCGTGGCGTGTCGCGCACAGGGTGCGCTCCCACAATGCATTTTGTTTCAGCAAGGCACCGCCTCAGGATCCGCCGGAATCTCGAACACCTGCCGCAGGTAGGTCACGTAGGCGCTGTCCTCGCACATGTTCTTGCCCGGCGTGTCGCTGATCTTGGCCACCGGCTGCCCGTTGCAGCGGATCATCTTGATGACGATCTGCAGGGGTTCGGGGCCCACGTCGTTGGTGAGGTTGGTGCCCACGCCGAACGCAAGCTGGCAACGGCCGTGGAAGTGCTGGTACAGCCTCATCACCTTGGGGATGTCCAGGCCATCGCTGAACACCAGCACCTTGGTGCTCGGATCGACGCGATTGGCGCGGTAATGCGCGAGCACCCGCTCGCCCCAGGCGAACGGGTCGCCGGAGTCATGCCGCGTGCCGTCGAACAGCTTGCAGAAGTACATGTCGAAGTCGCGCAGGAAGGCGCTGAGCCCGTAGACATCGGACAACGCGATACCCAGATCGCCGCGATATTCCCTCGCCCACGTCTCCAGTGCCGCCACCTGTGAATCGCGCAGCCGCGGCCCCAGCGCCTGGTGCGCCTGCAGGTATTCGTGCGCCAGCGTGCCCAGCGGCGTCAGGCCCAGCTTCCACGCCAACCACACGTTGCTGGTGCCCGCCAGCTGCCGGCCAAGGCCATCGCGCAGCGTGGTAGCGACTTCCTCATGCCACGCCCGCGAGAAGCGGCGGCGGGTGCCATAGTCGGCAATGCGGCAGTCGTGGAAACCCTCCGTGTCACGGAGCAGGGCGATCTTCTCGCGCAAGCGGCGGCGCCCTTCGGACAAATCAAGGCCGCGCTGCGTGTTGCGGAAGTACACCTCGTTGACGATGGCCAGCAACGGCACCTCGAACAGGATGGTGTGCAACCACGGGCCACGTATGCGTATCTCGATTTCGCCGGGGCCGTCCTGCGCCGGGTAGATCTCCACGTACTTGGCGTTGAGCTGGAACAGCGCGAGGAAATCGACGAAGTCGCTCTTGATGAAACGCCAGCCACGCAGGTATTCCAGCTCTTCCGGAGTGAAGCGCAGCGAGCACAACCCCGCCAGCTCCTCGCGGATCTCGGCGATATAGGGCACCAGATCGACACCGGGGTTGCGGCATTTGAACTTGTATTCGACCTGCGCCGCCGGATAGTGATGCAGCACGACCTGCATCATGGAGAATTTGTACAGATCGGTGTCGAGCAGGGAGGTAACGATCATCGGTCGCTCATGCGCGCGGGGGACCAGGCGATTATCCCGCCACGCATCGGCCACGGCGAGCCGGGGCCGGACGACGGGCAAATAAAAACCCCGGTAGCCAGGGGAGGGGCTACCGAGGTTTTGTCAGGCCTGGTCCATAACAAAGAGGGGAAAAGGACCGGCCCCCCAGTGGCACGATGTGCTGAGCCACTTCTTGTCGCCATCACAGCGATACGAGTCCTTAGTGTGGCCGGGCTGGACCTAGTTCAAGCGCCCCTTCCGTTCCGTTCAGCTTTTGGCAAGCTGGCGGACGTGCCTACAATTGTTAGATTCCTGGAAAAGGAGCGCCCCCGATGATCCACCCGCTTCGCCGCCTGGGCCTGCTCGTCCTGTGGCTCGCCCTGCCCCTTCACGCGGCCGAGCTCACCGTCGACGTGGGCTACGGCCAGAAGACCTATACGACGGCGCAGTTGCTGGCCCGTGCCGATGCCCGTGACGTCGCCATTCCGGCGGATGTGGCCTTCAAGCGCGCCATGCGCTACCGGGCCGTGCCGCTGAAGGCCCTGCTCGACGGCGCGTCGCCGGACGACACCCTGCAGTTCGTCGCCTCGGACGGGTTCGCCGCCCAGATTCCCGCCGCGCTGATCGTGCAGGCACACGGCTCGGTGGCTTGGCTGGCGGTCGAGGATCCGGCCCATCCCTGGCCGACCCTGGAGGAGATCAAGGGTGATGCCGGCCCGTTCTACGTGGTCTGGACCCAGCCGGAAGCCATGAAGATCGGTCCGGAGCAATGGCCGTTCCAGCTGGTTTCCATCCGCCGCCAGCCGTCGGTCGCCGAGCGCTTCCCCGCCATCCTGCCCGACCCGGCCCTGAAGACCGACAGCCCTGTACAGCGCGGCTTCGTGGTGTTCCAGCACACCTGTTTTGCCTGCCACACCCTCAACGGCCAGGGCGACGCCAAACTCGGGCCGGATCTCAACATCCCCCACAGTGCCACCGAATACCTGCGCGAGGATCTGCTCCGCGCCTATATCCGTGATCCGCAATCCCTGCGCCACTGGCCGCAGGCACGCATGCCGGGTTTCGACCGCAAGGCGCTGACGGACCAGGACCTGGACAACCTGCTCGCCTATCTGCACCACATGGCCGGACGAAAGGCTCAGCCCTAAAAGCCTGTTCATGATCTCCGCGTGGCCCGCGTCAGGGCGGCGCCACCGTGGGCCGGCGCGTCGAGTCCAGCCACTGCTGCAGCAATTTCTGCCGCTCCGCGTAGGGTTGCCGCGCGAACTGCCGGACGCTGGCGTAGAACGCCGGCCACTGCCCTTCCGCATGGTGGAACAAGGCCAGGAACACCGGCGTCCAGCGGTCATAGATGCCGAACGGCAACAACCGCGCATTGTTGATCGGCGCGTTGACCCACGCGTCGTAGCGATGGTCGTTGGGCCAGTCCAGGTCGCGCCACTGCGCATAGCGCACGCGGAAGTCGTCGATGGCCTGTTGCTTGCCGGCCGCCATGGCCTGCTCGTCCACCCCGCTGGCATAGAGCGTCTTCAGGCGATCGCGCAGGTCCATCACCAGCCAGGTGAAGCCATCGTCCATGGCCTTGTCATGGTCGTCCTGCGGCGGCAGGCCACGTGAGCGGCGCCATTCGCGCAGGCCTTCCTCCTGCACGAAGCTGGCGAAGGATTCGTTGAAGGCACTGTCGTCCTTCACGTAGACCAACTGGTGCGCGAGCTCGTGGAAGATGGTACCGGCGAGCTCATCGTCATCCCAGCGCATCATGCTGCTGAGGATGGAATCGGAAAACCAGCCGAGCGTGGAATAGGCCGGCACGCCGCCCACATAGGTATCGTCGCCGTCGGCCTTCAGCCGTGCCGCTTCGGCGTTGGCCTTGTCCTTCGAGAAATACCCCCGATAGGCGACGCACCCGGCAAAGGGAAAGCAGTGCTGGATCGGCGATACCGAAAAGCGCGGCGTGGCAAACACGTTCCACACCACATAAGGGCGATCCAGCTTCACGTAGCTGGTGTAGCTGCGGTTGTCCGGCAGCCCGAGGTGATCGGTGGCGAACCGGCGGGCGTCCTGCGACAGCGCCAGGCGCTTGCGGGTGGCCTCGTCGGTGGAGGGGTCACGCAGCACGGCGCTGATGTCGCGACGGTTCGCGACCAGCTCGCCCTGCCCCTTGGCGACATGGGCGTAGTAGCCGACCGAACTGCAGGCAGAAAGCATGAGGCCCACCGTCAATACGACGATGGGCCCGGGAATCCGAAGGTTTCGCGGCACGAAGCAAGACAACCTCATGCCGCGATTGTGCCCTGATTCTAGTGGCCGTGGCCGTTCCAGCCGCCGTGGCCGCCGCCCCAGCTGCCATGGCCGCCGTGATAGTAGCCACCACCGCCGCCACGGTAATAACCGTGCCCGTAGGAACCGCCGCGGTAGTAACCACGGCCGTAGTAGCCCGAACCCCAGACACCGCCAATACCGATGCTTACGTTCGGCAAGTAACAACAGCCGTAACCGTAGTAGCCATAGCTCGGGTAGTAGTAACCGGGTGCGCCGTAATAGCCGTCATAGACGACGCCCGTGCCGTAGTAGGCATCGCCACCTGCGGTGGCGACCGGACGCACATAGCTGTAGCCAGGATCGTAGTAGCAACCGGATAGCGCCGCGGTGGCAACCGCCAGGGCAAGACCGGCAAGCACGCGTTTCATGACAAAAGGCCTTCGGGGAAGACGGCTTTACTTTGAACCCATGTCGTTAAGTACGCACTGAATGCTCCCGGCATGGCCGGCGGTATTCACTCGCCGGCCATGCCTGAACCCGGCGATCGCCGGGTTCAGTTACCGCCGTTGCGCTCGGGCGGCTGGCGGATGTGGCCGTAAGTGGCTTCGCTGGAAACGCCGCCGTTGCCGGCCCCCGTGCCGAGGCTGCCGTTGTTGCCGACGGGATGTTCGTCGGCGCCCGGCCAGGTCGGCCCCTGGCGTACGCGTTCCTGCTTGGCTTCCAGCAGGGCCTGGATATGCTCCACGGCCTCCTGCGGTGTCAGGTGCCTGCGTACCGGTCGCCGGGGTCGGGTGGCGGCGGGCGTGACCCGGCTGCGCCGAGCGGCGGACGCCTTCCTCGTGGCCATCTTTCCTGCCGCCTTGCTTGTCGTGGTGGCGGTCTTGCCGGCGGTGGCGTGTTTTGCCGCGGCCTTGCCGGTCGCCTTCCTGGCCACTTTCTTGGCGGTGCTGCGTTTGCGGGCCGTCTTCCGGGCTGTTGTCTTTTTCACCGCAGCCTTGCGCGGCGCTGCCCGCTTGGTGACCGCCTTGCGGGCGGTGGTCTTGCGAACGGTGGTCTTGCGAGCGGTGGTCTTGCGAGCGGTGGTTTTCCTCGCTGCGGTCTTGCGCGCCGTCTTCCGCGCGGGCGATTTACGGGCCGTGCTCTTGCGCGCGGCCGTCTTGCGTGTCGCCGCCTTGCGTGCGGTGGATTTGCGGGCAGCTACCTCGCGGGTTGCCGACTTGCGGGTGGCGGTCTTGCGGACAGCGCGGCGGGCGGTGGAGGTCGCGCGCTTGCGGGCGGTGCTTTTCTTGGCAGTGGATGTGCGGGTGGCGGTTTTCTTGGCCGCGGATTTCTTCGCGGCCGGCTTGCGCTTCGTTGCCATGCGTCTTCACTCCTGCGGTTGTCGAGATAGCCCGACGCCCCATCACGCCAGGCTAAACCGAGAAGTAACACCGCAAAGATGTATCAACGGTGAGCAAAACCGCAGTTTTTCCATAGGCGCGACGTGCTCAGAACCTCGGTCGCGAGAGTTCCGAGAGGAAGTGCGACAACACTTCCGGCCGTATCACGAGCGTGAAAGCCACGCCGAACGCGGCGCCCCACAGGTGCGCGCTGTGGTTGACGTTGCCCTGCCCGCGACGATCCATGTAGATGGAATACACCACGTAAAGCACAGCGTAGATGATCGCCGGCATCGGCAGCACGAACACCACGATGCGCGCCCACGGCGCCAGCAGGATGTACGAAAACAGCACCGCCGACACCGCGCCCGATGCCCCCAGGCTGCGGTAATTAGGGTTGTTCTTGTTGTTCAGATAGGTCGGCAGGATCGAGACCACCAGCGCCACGATGTAGAACAGCGCGAAACCCATCGTGCCCAACTTCGCCGCGAAGAAACCTTCCATCACGCGGCCGAAGAAGAACAGCGTGATCATGTTGAACAGCAGATGGCCGAAATCGGCGTGCACCACGCCATAGGTCACCAGGCGGTGGTACTCGCGGCTGCGCGTGATCGCGGGCGGCCACAGGATCAGATCATTCATCAAGCGGGCGTTGTTGAACGCCATGAAAGACACGATGGCGGTAATGGCGATGATGAT
This sequence comes from Dyella japonica A8, assembly GCF_000725385.1. Lineage (NCBI taxonomy): Bacteria > Pseudomonadati > Pseudomonadota > Gammaproteobacteria > Lysobacterales > Rhodanobacteraceae > Dyella > Dyella japonica. The sequence goes on from NZ_CP008884.1 coordinate 4,164,449, forward strand.
CAGGGTGATCATGCGTATCCCGTACAGGTGAAAGGCAACGGCAAAGGTTTCGCATCTTGGCGGTGCGGCGCGCACTTGTCGACTCTGGAAACCACCGTAAAGTCCAAGCGCGGGGCCGCATTCCGGACTATCATGCGCGGCTTCACGCGTTTCCCCACGCCCCAGGCACCTCCCCATGTCGATCCGTTACCTGCATCTGGACGTCTTTGCCGCCACACCCGGCGGCGGCAACCACCTGGGCGTCGTCACCGACGCCACCGGCTGGACCGACGCCCGCATGCAAGCCTTCGCCCGCTGGACCAACCTTGTCGAAACCACCTTCCTGCTGCCGCCCAGCCATCCCGGCGCCAGCTATCGCGTGCGTATCTTCACGCCGCACAAGGAAATTCCGTTCGCCGGGCACCCGAGCATTGGCAGCGCACATGCCGTGCTGCTGTGTGGCCAGGCCCAGCCGGTGGATGGCGTGTTGTGGCAGGAATGCGGCGCAGGCGTCTTGCCCATTCGCGTGGAACAGCTCGGCGACGCGCAACAGTTACTTTTGAAATCACCTCGCTCCGTGGTCGAGAAAACCGGCCGCGACGCGCACCCGCTGCTCGACGCCGCCCTGTCCGGCATCGGGCTTGGCGTGCTGCCGCCGGCCTATGTCTCCGGCGGCCGCCACTGGTGGCTGGCCGAATGCGCGGACGAAGCCACGCTGCGCCAGTGGAAACCCGATCACGCCGCCATCGGCGCCCTGGCCAAGACCACCGACAGCATGGGCCTGTGCGTGTTCGCGCGCAGCTCGCACCCGGATTACCAGCTCGTGGTGCGCGCGCTCCCGGCGGGTGTCGGCCTGGTGGAGGATCCGGCCTCAGGCGCCGCCAACGGCCTGATCGCCGCCTATATCGCCCACGCCGAACCCGCCGGCCCGCTGGCGCGTGGCTACGTGGTGAGCCAGGGCCGCGAGATTGGCCATGACGCCAGCCTCACCGTCCGCATCGATGGCGAGGACGTCTGGATCGGTGGCCATACCAACACGATCATCGACGGCGCCCTGCACTGGAGTGGCCAGGATTGACCACCCGGCCGCAAATTTGGGTTGACGCCGACGCCTGCCCCGCCGCCATCAAGGAAGTGCTGTTCCGCGCGGCGGAGCGTGAGCAGGTGCACGTCACCCTGGTCGCCAACCAATGGCTGCGCACGCCACCCTCGCGTTTCGTGCGCGCCATCCAGGTGCCCGGCGGTTTCGACGTGGCTGACAACGAGATCGTCGATCGTGTCAGTGCCGGTGACCTGGTGGTAACGCAGGACATCCCGCTCGCCGCCGCCGTGATCGGCAAAGGCGCACTCGCCGTGCATCCGCGCGGCGAGCTCTATACGCCCGACACCATCGCGCAGCGGCTTTCCATGCGTAACTTCATGGACGAGTTGCGCGGGGCCGGCGTGGATACGGGTGGCCCCGCGGCCTTCCATGCACGCGACAAGCAGGCCTTCGCGAATCAGCTGGACCGGTGGCTGGTGAGGTTTCGGCAGACGCGCTGAAACGCGCGGCCATACCTCACCTTTGTGGGAGCGCACCCTGTGCGCGACAGACCTCTCACGCCACCGCTCAAACCATCAGGCGACTAGCCGCATGCCAGCGCACGTCGACTTCGAGGTCGCCGCGCAACAATCCGGTGATTCGGCGAGACTCCACGCCGCTGTCGCGCACAGGGTGCGCTCCCACCGTTCGTCGAATGCCTCGCTCACAGCCCGCGATCATCCAGGTGTGCACGCCGCGCAGCCACCTGCGCCATGATGGACCAGTCCACGTCCTCCTCACCCGACGACAAGGCTTCGAGCAGGCTGTCGCGCAGCAGGCCGGCGAGCGGCAACGGTACGCGCGTGGCATCCGCTGCGGCCAGCGCAAGGCCCACGTCCTTGTATCCCAGCGGAAGCGCAAAGCCGGCTGGCGTATAGCGCGATTCGGCAATCAGCTTGCCGTAACCCTGGTAGACGGGCGCAGCGAACAGCGTGCTGGTCATGACGTCGAGGAACTCTGCCGCGCTCACGCCATGCGCGCGAGTCAATGCCGATGCCTCGGCCATGCTTTCGATGGCGGCCCCGATCATGAAGTTGCCCGCGATCTTCACGACGTTCGCGCGCTCCGGCGCATCACCCAGCGGCCAGATGCGACTGCCCATGGCGTCGAGCAGCGGGCGCACCCGCTCGATCACATGCGGCTTGCCGGCGGCAAGGATATTCAGCTTGCCGGCAGCCGCGACGTCAGGCCGGCCGAACACCGGGGCCGCGACGTAATCGAGGCCACGCGCGGCGTGCGCCGCGGCCATCTCGCCTGCCAGCGCCACCGAAATGGTGGCATGGTTGATGTGCACGGTGCCCTTGTCCATGCCATCGAGCAGGCCATCGTCAAAGAAAACGCTGCGAACGGCCTGGTCGTTGGCCAGCATGCTGAACAACATCTCGCCCTGCGCGGCGCGGTCCGCACTCTTCACCACCTTGGCGCCCAACGACGCCAGCGGCGCGGTCGGACCCGGCGAGCGATTCCACACCGTCACCTCGTGACCGGCCTTGATCAGGTTGCTCGCCATCGCGCTGCCCATGGCGCCAAGGCCGATAAAACCCACTTTCATGCGACTGTCTCCAGACAAAACAACAGCACCAGTGGATCACGCACGACGTTCAGCCCGTGCGAAATCAGGCCACTTCGCCCGCCGCGCGCCCCGAGGCCCATGCCCACTGGAAGTTGTAACCGCCAAGCCAGCCGGTGACGTCGACCACTTCACCGACGAAATACAGGCCCGGCACGAGCTTGGATTGCATCGTGGTGGACGAAAGGCCATCGGTATCGACACCGCCAAGCGTGACTTCCGCCGTGCGATAGCCCTCCGTGCCACTGGCCACGACAGGCCAGTCGTGCAGCTGCTCGCCGATGCCTTTCAGTTCCGCCTCGCGGTACTGGCGCATCGGCTTGCTCTCGAACCATAGCTCGCACAGGCGCTGCGCGAGTCGCCGCGGCAACGCATCGCCCAACACATTCTTCAGTTCCGCCGCAGGTCGCGCGACGCGCTGCTCCTGCAGCCATGCAGCCAGATCGAGCCCGGGCGACAAGTCGATGCGCAGGTCATCGCCCGGCTGCCAGTACGAGGAAATCTGCAGGATGGCCGGACCACTGATGCCCCGATGGGTGAACAGCATGCCCGCACGAAACGAGCGCTTGCCCACGCGTGCATCCACCTGCGGCAGAGCCACGCCGGACAGGTCGTGGTAACGCTCCTGGTGCTTGCCGCTGAGCGTCAACGGCACCAGCCCCGCGCGCGTAGGCAACACCGCGTGGCCGAACTGGCGCGCCAGTTCGTAGCCGAAGCCGGTGGCACCCATCGTGGGAATCGACAGGCCACCGGTGGCGACCACCAGCGACTGCGCATGCACCTCGCCATGCGCCGTGATCACGCTGAAGCCCTCCTCCGTCTTGCGCACGCGCTGCACGCCGCAGGAGGTTTCAATGCGTACGCCGGCCTGCGCGCACTCGTCCAGCAGCATGCGCACGATCAGCTTGGACGACTCATCGCAGAACAGCTGCCCGAGTTCCTTCTCGTGGTAAGCGATGCGGTGCTTCTCCACCATGGCAATGAAATCCCACGGCGTATAGCGGGCCAACGCGGACTTGGCGAAGTGGGGGTTGGCGGACAGGTAACAGGCCGGCGTCACGCCCATGTTGGTGAAATTGCACCGCCCGCCCCCCGACATCAGGATCTTCTTGCCAACCTTGTTGGCATGGTCCACCACCAGCACGCTGCGTCCGCGCTGCCCGGCCACGATGGCGCACATCAGCCCGGCCGCGCCGGCACCCATGACCAATACATCCACTTTCACGCGCACACCGCCGTCATGACCTGCCCTCTGCCCGGTTGGCGGCGCATTATCCGACAGGACGGGCCATATCGCTTAAACTCGGGCTTTCCTTTCGTACCGGACCCGCCACCATGCCTTCCTTTGACGTCATTTCCGAAGTCGACAAGCACGAGCTGACCAATGCCGTGGACCAGGCCAATCGCGAGCTGGCCAACCGCTTCGACTTCAAGGGCTCCGACGCGAAGTTCGAATTGGACAAGTTCGTGATCACCCAGTCCGCACCCAGCGAGTTCCAGCTGGAACAGATGCTGGACATCCTGCGCGGCCGCCTGACCTCGCGGAAGATCGACATCCGCGCGCTGGAAGTGGGCGACGCTGAAACCAACCTCGGCGGCTCGCGTCAGAAAATCACCGTCAAGCAAGGCATCGAGCAGCCCATCGCCAAGAAGCTGGTCGCGTCGTTGAAGGACGCCAAGCTCAAGGTCGAAGCACAGATCAACGGCGACAAGTTGCGTGTCACCGGCAAGAAACGCGACGACCTGCAGCTGGCGATGGCAGTGCTGCGCAAGGCCGATGTGGAGCTGCCGCTGCAGTTCGACAATTTCCGGGATTGATGGTGGTAATTCGCTGTCGCGGGAGATTTTTGTTCTGACCTATTCCGGGCGGGCTTGAAGCGCACGGAATATCCCAGCTCCGCTTCTCGTGCCCGGTGGGATACACGGGGAGTGGACATGGACGGACGCGATATGGAAGCGCGGAGAGAGTTGGGCGAGAGGTCAAACTGGCCTCACCGATGTGCTCTTTAGCCGTCATTCCTGCGAAGGCAGGACAAGCGCGAGGCGCGCAGAACGCCCGTAGGGCGGCCCCGAAGGGGCGAGCGCAGCGAGTCATCCCGTGACTTTGGGCTCCGTTGTCGCGATAAGGCGACCTGGCTCGCCTGCGGCGGGCCTTCGACCTTCTGCCGGAGGGCGGGTCACTTTTCTTTGCTTGCCCAAGAGATCCCACGGGGACTAGCTTCGCGTCGAAAGTAACCCAAAGAAAGGCCCTCGGAAGATTCGCGGGCGGGTTGCGGGGATTGTGGACAGGGCATCCTGCCCTGACGCCAAACTGGCTCTCATCCCTGCGAGCCACCCTTCGCCCCCCGTCTGCCGCGTCATGCGGGGACCCGGGAGATCAAGAGCCAAGGTCAAAAGCCAAAGCAAAAACAGCCAGAGCAAGAGCCCGAGACCTCGGCGGAGCATCCCAAGAGGCGAGTCCCTTGTGGGAGCGCACCCTGTGCGCGACAGAGGCGTCTCGTGATCACCGCTCCGTTGGCTTGTCGCGCACAGGGTGCGCTCCCACAGATTGGCTTGTCGCGCACAGGGTGCGCTCCCACAGAAAAGCGGGGCGACCGTGCGTATCCCATCGGCGCCGAAGCAACGCGAGGCCCCGCTTTAAGTCCTCATCGCCATGGCGCGTTACGAAGCGCTTGGAAGTACCCGCTGTGTAGAGGCGGAGGTGGCCAAGCAACAACTTGCCTCAAGCGTTCATGCTTTTCCCATCGCAATGCTGCCAGCTCCTAAGGCCATTTTCTTTGGGTTACTTTTCTTTTGGGCCAGCAAAAGAAAAGTGACTCGGCCTTCGGCAGAAGGTCGAAACGCCCGCTGCGTAAGCGGCCCGATCGCGGTCACGCACGAGGCGACGACCGACCACTACCGCTACTGGATCCCGGCCTACGCCGGGATGACGGCGCTTATGACGCGATTGGGCTAGATCATTGGGCTAGATTGCAAAAGCCCCCATACGGAAATCCTGCGACGCAAGGCAGACACCCGTCGCAAGCGCTTCGCGCTTACCCAGCCCTCCCCCCATTCCCAAGACACGCCAACACCCACGAAAACCCCAAAAAAGAATCCAGGCTCAGCCCGCCAACCCCGCCGCAATATTCACGCTAATCGCGATGATGAACACGTTGAAGAAAAACGCGATCACCCCGTGCAACAACGCAACGCGGCGCAGATAACGGCTGCTGATCTGCACGTCGGACACCTGAAAGGTCATGCCGATCACAATGGCGAAGTACATGAAGTCCCAGTAATCCGGCTGGTCCGTGCCGGGAAACACCAGCCCCTCGTGCTTCTTGCCGAAGTCGCCGTAAAACCCGTGCGCGTAGTGCATGCCGAACATCACATTGAGGAACAACCACGACAGCACAATGCTGACGGCGGCAATCACCAGGGCCCTCGCATCGCCGCCCTTGGCCGCCCCCATTTCCGTGGTGAGCGCCAGCGAGACGAAGCCCGTCAATATCAGTGCCGTCCAAAGCACGCCCCAACGGCCAGTGTCCTGCCTGCGCGCTTGGCCCTGCATCAGCTCCAGCGACGTCATGCGGCAAAACAGCACGGTCAGGGCGCACAGGTACACCACCACGCCCAGGTCAAAGCCCAGCAGCAATGCCTTGGCCGGCTTCAGTCCCAGCCCGTACAGGAGCACCAGGCCCGTTACCAGCGCGAGCGCGCCGGAGATCATCAGGCGCGGGCGGGCACGCAGGATCCGGAAAGGGACAAAGCCACGCGCGTGCGGGCGGGTTTCGCCGGGTGTGGCGCTCATGCGGGCGACCCCACGGCGTTCAGGCAGCTTGTCGTCACGAATGATCTCTCCATGTCCCGGCAGCGGGCATGGCGCATTCTAGGGTCTGGGGGCCGGCTGTCGGCCATGGGGCCGCGACAACACGGCGCACCGGTTCAGACGTGCAGATCCTGGTATTCCGGATGACGGTTCATCCAGATCTCCGAATAAGAACAGGCCGGATCCACCTTCCAATGCTCGACGCGCGCCGTGTCCAGCGCCGTGCGCACCAGGTTGGAGGCGATGCCCCGCCCGCCCACGGCCGATGGCACGATGGTGTGGGTAATGGTCATCACGCCATCTTCAAGCGTGTAGTCCAGCACGCAGGGCACACCGTCCACCTTGGTTTCGAAGCGATGTGCCCTGGGGTTGTGATTGATCTCGGCGAACATGAAACGCACCTCGAGGAGCAAGGCGCGGAGATTAAAGCAAGTGGCAGCGAATCACGCGTGAAGACATGCGCCTCCGGCGTTCGCATTTCGTGCATAAGTCTTTCGACAAGCCTTGTAGACGGCGCCGCGCCCCGCGCCAAAGAGCTGAAGGTGACGGGAAACAAGGCTGCTCTTGCCTGGCCCGGCGACCCAAAAGAAGGCACGGCGATATTCACCAATGCCATCAACTGGGTGCTCCACGCTGGCCAGTCCGCGTGCAGGATGCTCAAGGCAAAGAGCAAGCCTGAGCCATCCCAGGAAGACTGAACACGCCAGCCGTGTCGACGCGATATTCACGCCCGTCATCCGCGTGGGCCACGCACGTGCTGGATAAGTGGCGACGCTGGCGCTGGCGGTCGATCCCGGCGCCATCCGCCGAGGAGGCAAGCACCGGGATCCGTTCCGTCAGCGACGCCAAGCCCCGTCGTTCAGCAGCCGGACGCCACCCGCACGGGTCGCTGCGTCGCCTGGCGCGCCGCACGACGGGCGCGCACGGCCTGTGCCAGGCGATCGAGCACCGCCACCGATGCGTCCCAGTCGATGCAACCGTCGGTAATGCTCTGCCCGTAGCGCAGGGGCTGGCCTTCCACCAGATCCTGCCTTCCGCCGACGAGATGGCTTTCCACCATCACGCCGACAATGCGCTGTTCGCCGGCCTCCAGTTGCAGCGCGATATCGTCGATCACGCGGGACTGGTTCTCCGGCTGCTTGTTGCTGTTGGCATGGCTGGCATCGATCATCACGCGCGCCGCCTGCCCACTCTTGGCGATGGCGACACATGCCGCATCAACGCTTGCCGCGTCATAGTTCGGCGTCTTGCCGCCGCGCAGGATCAGGTGGCAGTCCTCATTGCCGGTGGTGGCGGCGATGGCCGTCTGGCCGTCCTTGGTGACGGCCATGAAATGGTGCGGCTGCGAGGCTGCGCTGACCGCGTCCACCGCGATCTTCACGTTGCCGTCGGTACCGTTCTTGAAACCCACCGGGCACGACAGCCCCGATGCCAGCTCGCGATGCACCTGGCTCTCCGTGGTGCGCGCGCCGATGGCGCCCCACGCGACCAGGTCGGCGATGTACTGCGGCGTGATCATGTCCAGGAACTCGCAACCCGCCGGCATGCCCAGCTCGTTGATGTCGCGCAACAGGCCGCGCGCCAGGCGCAGGCCCTTGTCGATGCGGAAGCTGCCGTCGAGGTCGGGATCGTTGATGAGCCCCTTCCAGCCCACCGTGGTGCGTGGCTTCTCGAAGTACACGCGCATCACGATCTCCAACTCGCCCGCGTACCGCTGGCGCTGCTCGACGAGCCGTTCGGCGTATTCCAGCGCGGCCTGGGTGTCATGGATCGAGCACGGGCCGATGACCACGGCAAGGCGATCGTCATCGCCTGCCAGGATGCGGTGCAAGGCGCGTCGAGAGGCGCTGACGGTGTGTGCCGCGTGCACGCTCGCGGCACAGTCGCGCATCACCTCGGCCGGCGGGCTGAGCGGTGTGATGGCGCGGATGCGTAGATCGTCGGTGGAAGGGTTCACGGTGGTCTCCTCGGGGGGTTCCACTCGCGGCCACAAAAAAGGCCGCCAGTGGTGGCTGGCGGCCTTTTTGGGAATGGTGTCTTGTCGTCAGGACAATCGCGACCAACCCTCCGCCAGCGGCATCGGATAGCCGTAAAACCAAAAATACTGGCGGGCGGTGGGGAAGGTCATGGCGACAAGGAATAACACAGGCTTTTCGCGCATGCAAAGGGTGCATTTGAAACCAAGGCAGACGGCGGACGTTAAACTCGCCGCATGGCTTCTCCGTGGAACCTCCTGACCCGCCCCGCCCGCGAACCCATCCGACGCTGGGTGCTCAGCGCGTTCCCGCGCGGCGGTGGCGGCCATGTCGATTACGACCATCCCGCCGGCGACGCCGGGTTGTTCGGCCCCGACAGCGCCACCTGGCGCGTGCACGCGGACTTCCCCGGCATGTTGGCCGGCGGGCTTGCGGCGTTGATGCTGCAGACCCTGCATCCGCTCGCACTGGCCGGCGTGTGGGACCACTCCAACTTCCGCGACGATCTCATCGGCCGCCTGCGTCGCACCACATCGTTTGTCAGCGGCACCACCTATGCGCCGCTCGACCAAGCGCAGATGCTGATCGAACGCGTGAAGCATATCCACGCGCAGGTCAAGGGCGTGAGCGACGATGGACGTCCATACGCTGCCGACGACCCGGATCTGCTCACCTGGGTCCACGTCACCGAAGCCTATAGTTTCCTGCAGGGCTACCGCCGCTACAGCCACATCGCCCTGCCTGCCGGCGCCGCCGATCGCTACTACGACGAGGTGCGACGCATCGCGGAGGCGCTGGGCGCGCGTGACGTACCGGCATCGGAAGCGCAGATCGGCGCCTATTTCCGCCGCGTGCGCCCTGAACTCCGTTTCGGTGACCGCTCGCGTGAGGTGCTGGACGTGCTGTATCGCGTGCGCCTGCCGGTGCCGGTGGCGGGGCTGTCGCGCGATGTCTTCCTGCAGGCCGGTGCCGCCCTGTTGCCGGCCTGGGCGGATACCCTGCTGGAACGCACCCCGCTCCAGCGCGCGCAGTCAAGGCTGGCGGCCAGAGCGCTCTGGTCGGTGGCGCCGGTGTTCCGCATGGCATTGCACGATGGCATCGCAAGCCGTGCCAGCGCGCGCGTGGGCGTACCCGCGGAAACACTGCAACGCTGGCGCTGAAGTGATGCCCCGGCGCAAGGCCGGGCGTCCCCTGCCCCAGTCGCCCGGCCAACGAGATTGACACGCCCCGCCGATCCGCTAACGTCGCCGGACCTGAACGCCCCGCGCAAACCAACGGAACGGCAAGAGGCAGCTTCCCAGTGGCGACGCTCATCCCATCCCGAAACAGTTGCCTGCCGCAGATGACCAGCGGCGAGAAGCGCTTTTCCGAACGCCTGGAGCAGAAGCTCGAGGACGACTACCTCCTGTGGTACGACGTGGCCATCGGCGCGAAGCAACGTCGCCCCGACTTCATCGTGTTCCATCCGCGTCGCGGATTGCTGGTGCTGGAGGTGAAAGACTGGAAGCCCGGCACCATCCAGCAGGCAGACCGTACGCTGTTCACGCTGATCACCGGCAGCAGCAGCGTGAAGGAACACAACCCGCTGATGCAGGCCCGCGACGGCGCCAACGAGATCAGCAAGGTGCTGCAGCGCGATCCGGCCTTGTGCTATCCGCCCGGCCACGCCTACGAAGGCAGGCTGCAGATGCCGCTGGGCTACGGCGTGGTGCTCGCCAACCTGAGCCGCAAGCAGTTCGAGGCCGGTCAGCTGGAATCGGCCATTCCTTCGCATCTCGTCATCTGCCAGGACGAAATGTACGACTCCGTGGAGCCGGAGGCGTTCCAGGAACGTCTGTGGGCGATGTTCCCGCAGGTATTCCCTACGGCGCTTACCCTGCCCCAGATCGACCGCGTGCGCTGGCACCTGTTCCCGGAGATCCGCGTAGAGGCCGGTGAAGGCCAGTTCGGCCTGTTCGCCTCCAGCGGCCGCAGCAAGGTGAGCAAGGTCGCCATTCCCGACCTGATCCAGGTGATGGATGCGCAACAGGAAATGCTTGCGCGCTCGCTGGGCGATGAGCATCGCATCATCCACGGCGTGGCCGGCTCCGGCAAAACCATGATCCTGGGCTTCCGCGCGATGGAACTGGCGCGCTCGCTGTCCAAACCCATCCTGGTGCTCTGCTACAACACGGCGCTCGCGGCACGACTCGAGCAGTTGATGGGCGAGCGCGGCCTCAGCGAAAAAGTGCAGGTGTACAACTTCCACAAGTGGTGCCGCAGCATGCTCACGGCGTACCACGTACCGTTGCCGGAGGAAGGTCCGCATGTGGCCGAGGAGCTGCCGCCCGCCGTGATCGCGGGCGTGGACAGCGGCCAGATCCCGCGCTTCCAGTACGGTGCCGTGCTGATCGACGAAGGCCACGATTTCGAGCCGGAGTGGTACAAGCTGATCGTGCAGATGATCGATCCCAACACCAACTCGCTGCTGGTGTTGTACGACGACGCGCAGAACATCTACGGACAGGCCAGCCGCAAGAAGCTCAGCTGGAAAAGCCTGGGCGTGCAGGCGCAGGGCCGCACCACCATCCTCAAGCTCAACTATCGCAACACGCTGGAAATCCTCTCCGTGGCGCGCGGCTTCGCCAACGAACTGTTGCTGGGCCGCGACGAGGATGAAGACGGCATTCCCCTGATCGAACCGCAGAGCTCGGGACGCCGTGGCGCCTTGCCCGAACTCATCCGTGTCGAACAGCAGAAGGATCAGTTGCCGGCGATCATCCAGCGCCTGCGCGACGAACTCGCCGGCGCACGCACCGCCTCGGACATGGCGGTGATCTTCCGCAACAGCTGGGAGGGCGAAAAGCTGCATGAGGCACTGCAGCACGCCGGCATTCCCAGCCAGCTCGCCGAGGGCAACGGCTCCAGTTCGCTGTTCGTGGTGGACAACACGGTCAAGCTGATCACCATGCAGGCCAGCAAGGGCCTGGAATTTCCGCTGGTGATCATCCCGGGCCTGGGCTCGCTGCCCAAGCCCGGCAAGAACGAAGCCGAAGAGGCGCGCCTGCTCTATGTCGCGATGACCCGTGCGACGGAGCGCCTGGTGCTGATCCACCACGAAGATTCGATTTTCAGCCAGCGCATCCGCAACTCCATCAACGAGGTGCAGCAGCAGCTCGCAAATGCGTGAGCACGTACCCGTTCAGCCTCCGTGGCCGCTTAGCCCCCCTTCCCTTGCCGTGCCCATGGGGTTAAATAGTCGGACAAATTGGCTGCCGGTGATGTGTCCATGCGCGATCTGTTTGACGATACCGTTCTTGCACCCCAACCGCTCGACTTCGCGCTGACCCTGCCCGCCCGCTTCTACACCGATCCGCGCATGCCCCAGCTGGATGCGCGCGCGATCTTTGCGCGCAGCTGGCAGCTGGTATGCCACCAGTCGCAGGTGGCCGCCACGGGCGACCACGTAGTGACGGAGATCGCCGGCCTGCCGCTGATTGTGGTGCGCGGCGAAGACAACACCATCCGCGCCTTCCACAACGTGTGCCGCCATCGCGCCGGCCCCATCGCCAGCTGCGATGGAAAAGGTGCCAAGGCGCTGCGCTGCCGTTACCACGGGTGGACGTACGGCCTGGACGGCGTGCTGCGCGGCGCGCCCGAGATGGGCCGAACGCAGGATTTCAATCCCTCGGACATCCGCCTGCCCGAAGTGCGCGTGCAGGTATGGCAGGGCCTGGTGTTCGTGGCGATCGGCGATGCACCGCCCTTCCGCGAACTGGTCGCCGGCATCGATGAACGACTGGGCCCTGACCGCTCGCTGGAGCACTACCAGTTCCATCACCGCGCCAGCTACGAGGTGGCCTGCAACTGGAAGGTGTACGTGGACAACTACCTGGAGGGTTACCACGTGCCGCATATCCATCCGGGCCTCAACAGCCTGCTGGATTACCGCAGCTACATCACCGAGACGGCCCAGTGGTATTCGTTCCAGTACAGCCCGCTGGAAAGCGGCGGCGATCTCTACGGCAGCGGCGAGGCGCTGTACTACTTCATCCATCCCAACACCATGCTCAACATCCTGCCCTCGCGCCTGCAGACCAACCGCGTGCTGCCGCTGGGCGTGGACCGTTGCCGGGTGGAGTTCGACTTCTACTACCCCGCCGACGACAGCGCGCAAGCGCAGGCCCGCCGCGTGCGTGACGTCGAATTCAGCGACGAAGTGCAGGACGAGGATGTGACCATCTGCGAGGACGTGCAGCGCGGCCTCGCCTCCGGATCGTACGACGCCGGCCGCCTCAATCCGCTGCGGGAGAACGCCGTGCACCACTTCCACGAGATGGTGCGCCGCGCCTATCGCGAGTCACTCACCGCCGCATGAACACATCAACCAAGGTGATTGGCCAGTGGACCCTGGTCGCGCTGGTGATCGGCAACATCATCGGCTCGGGCATTTTCGTGCTGCCCGCCGCGATGGCGCCGTTCGGTGCCGCCAGCCTGCTCGGCTGGGCGGTGACGCTGTGCGGGGCACTGGCGCTGGCGCAGGTATTCGCTTGGCTGGCGCGCAGCATCCCCAACCATGGCGGGCCTTATGCGTACGCTCGCGGGGCCTTTGGCGATACGGTGGGTTTCCTGGTCGCGTGGAGCTACTGGATCTGCACGTGGTCGGCGAACGCGGCGTTGGCCGTGGCGTTCACCGGCAGTCTGGGTGCGTTGTTGCCCGCCGTGACGGCCACGCCATTGCGCAGCGCCCTGTGTGCACTGGCCGCGCTGTGGATATGCACGGGCATCAACCTCTCGGGCGTGCGCGAAGCCGGACGCGTCGCGGTGGTCACTACGCTGCTCAAGCTGGTCCCGCTGCTGGTGTTCGGCCTGATCGGGCTGGGCACCTTGAACGCGGGTTCGTTTCATCCGTTCAACCCTGAGGGTCAATCACTACCCGGCGTCGCACTGTCCACTGCCACCCTCGCGTTGTGGGCGCTGCTGGGACTGGAAACGGCCACGGTGCCGACCGGCGTGGTGAAGGATCCGATGCGCACGGTGCCGCGCGCGACGATCATCGGCACGCTGGTCGCCGGCATCGCCACCATGCTGGCGTGCACGGTGGTCATCGGCATGCTGCCGCGCGATCAGCTCGCCGCTTCCGCTGCCCCCATGGCGGCAGCGGCCACGCACGCCTGGGGCACGGCAGCCGGCATCGGCGTGGCGGTGGTGGCCGTGGTGTCGTGCTTTGGCACGCTCAATGGCTGGGTGTTGCTGGTGGCGCAGACCACCATGGCTGCCGCCCAGGACGGCATGTTCCCGAAGTGGTTCGCCCGCGTGGATCGCCACGGCACGCCGTGGATCGGGTTGCTGGTCAGCAGCGTGCTCACCAGCGCGCTGATCGCGGCTAACTTCACGCGCTCGCTGGTGGCGCTGTTTACCTTCGTGATCCTGTTGTCCACTGCCACCAATCTGCTGCCCTACCTGGTGACGACGTTGGCGTGGTGGCGGCTGGAAGGTGGTCGTTCGACATGGGTGCGCAGGGTCATCGCCACGGTCGCCTTGCTGTTCTCGCTCTGGGCGCTCGCCGGCGCCGGCGCGGAGCCGCTGCTGTGGGGAGCGGTGTTGCTGCTGGCCGGCTTTCCGCTTTACCTGTGGCGACGCTACTCGGCGCGCCGCGCGCTGCTCGCTATGGGTCCGTCGTCCGCCAGCCGTTGACGCCTTCTTCGCGGGGGTGGCGGTCTCATCCAAACGGTTGTCCGGGGAGAAGCCACCATGAAGCGCGCCGTATTGATCGTACTGTTGCTCTTCGGATCGGCATGGATGAGTCCCGCCGTCTTCGCGCAGGGACTCAATGGCGTGGTGACCTCGTACGTCGACCTCTACGCCGGACCGGACGCGGGGTACCCCACCATCGCCCAGCTGCCCGCCGGCACCGCCGTATCGATCCAGGGCTGCACGGAGGGCTGGGGTTGGTGCGATGTGATCACCATGGGCCTGCGCGGCTGGGTGGCCGGCACTTTCGTGCAGTACACCTACCAGAACCAGCCGGTCTACGTCGCCGACTACGGCGCGCGCATCGGCATTCCCATCATCACCTTCTCGATTGCCGCCTATTGGGGCTCGTACTACGTGAATCGCCCGTTCTACCGGAACCGCGATTACTGGTATGGCCGTCCATATGCGTTGCGGCCGCCGCCGCGGCCACCGGGCTGGCGGCCGGGATACCGCCCGCCGCCCCCCGGTTACCGGCCACCGCCGGGCGGCGGACATCGCCCACCGCCGCCGGGCAACCGACCGCCGCCGCAGGGGCATCGCCCGCCCTCCAACAACCGTCCGCCGCCCAACCCGGGAACGCGTCCGCCGGGGCACAATCCACGCCCGCCCGGTGACAACCGACCGCCCCCGGGCAATCGTCCGCCGCCGAACCAGGGCGGCAACCGGCCGCCACCGGGACAGGGCAATGGTCGTCCGCCGGGGCAGAAGCCGCAGACGCGACCCGCCCCCGGCAACCCGAACCGCAACCAAGGCAACCAAGGCGCCTGAGCGACTGCCCCTGGCTGACGCCACAGCGCGTCGGTTTGTGCCGGCGCGCGTCGTCGCGAATGGCTGGCATGCTCATCACATTGAGCGCATTAGCGGCTTTTCCCTGACGTTGCGGCGATATCGCCGCGCCTGCGGCATGGCATGACTCTTGCCCCTCTCTTTCCCGTGGAAGCGGCTTCCGGCAGGACGCCGCCAGGTTATCCGTGGCAGGCGCCCGACCCGGCATGCCGAGCGCCTACCGCCGACCGCGGGCGAGGCGCATGATCCGTGGCAGGCACGCGCCATGCCGTTGCAGCAGCAGGCTCTCGCATGGGTGTCAACGTACAAGGCTGGTCCAGGCGCCGACTGTTCCCCGTGACGGTCCGCTTGCCGTTGGCTGCCGCCAACGACAGCCAGCTGCATCGCCGCCATTACGTGCCGGTGCATGTGAAGTTCGTGCTCGCATTCGCCGTCGCGCTGGCGTGGGCCGTGCTCGCCTATGCCGTGGCTGGACGCTGGATCGGCGTGCAGGAAACGCCGGGAAAGCAGCTGGCCGCGCACCTGCTGGTCCTGGGTATCGCCGTGCTTCCGGCGTTCATGAACGCGTTTCTGGCGATGGGGCTGCTGCTTGACCGCCGACCCGCGCGCTCGCGCTTCGCCGATGCCGACTTTCCCGGCGTGACGATCCTGATGGCCGTGCACAACGCCGAAGACACCGTCCTCGACACCCTGGCGGGCATTGCGGCGCAACGTTACCCGGCGCCCTTCGAAGTTCTGGTGATCAACGACGGCTCCACCGACGCCACCCTGGCACGCCTGCGCGGCGCGGCCCACGCGTGGCTGGAAGTGCTCGACCTCAAGAGTGCCGGCGGCAAGGCCAGGGCGCTCAATGCGGGACTGAGGCTCGCGTCCTATCCCGTTACCGTGACGCTGGACGCCGATACCCACCTGCACCCGCAAGCGCTGCGGCAACTGGTGACGCGCTACATGAGCGATCCGCCGAATACCGCCGCCGTCGCGGGCACGGTGCTGGTGCGCAATTCGCGGCAGAGCCTCGTCGCGCGCATGCAGGAGTGGGATTACTTCCACGGCATCTCGGCGACCAAGCGCGTGCAGAGCCTGTGCCAGGGCACGCTGGTCGCGCCGGGCACGTTCTCGCTGTATCGCACCGACATCCTGCGCGTTGTCGGCGGCTGGCCCGAGTGCGTGGGGGAAGACACCGTGCTGACCTGGGCGATCCTGCGCGACCATCACCGGGTGGGTTACGCGGAGGATGCGATCGCCTTCACCCGCGTGCCCGCCTCGCTGCCCCGGTTCATCGAGCAGCGCGGTCGCTGGTCGCGCGGCGTGGTGGAAGCCTTCAGGGCACATGGCTCGCTGCTGTTCCGTCGCCGGCTGAGCACGTTTTTCATCTGGTGGAGCCTGCTGTTCCCGTACACCGACCTGGTCTACGCGGTGGCGCTGGTGCCCGGCATCCTGCTCGCGTGCGCGGGCGCCTACTGGCTGGCGGGTGCGCTGCTGGCCTTCGTGATGCCCATGGCGCTGCTCACCAATCTGATGGTCTACGCGGCACAGTCGCGCATGTTCCGCGCGCTGGGGCTCTCCGTGCGCCGCAACCCGTTCGGGCTGCTGGGCTACGCACTCGTGTATGGGCTGGTGCTCAAGCCCGCCAGCCTGATGGGTTACATCTCAGGCATGCTCCCACGGCGCTGGCACGGCAGGACGTACTGACGCGCGCTCCGCTCAGGTTGCCGGCCACGGCCACCATCCCGAACGCTGGAGCGCATAGCGATCGGCCGCCTGCTCAAACCGGTTGCCCGCGCTGATGCCACCGCATGCCGCATAGAGCGGCAGAAACAGTGGCCCCAGCACCATGTACTGGAACACGTGCGCGCGTTCATGGTCGGCCAGCGAGATGCACGGCTCCTGCCGATGGCCGGCGCGATGCGCATAGGTGAAACACGGCGTATCCAACTGCTCGCAGGAATAGAGGATGACGTTGCCCAATGTGAGCGCGCCACCACTTCCGATGCGCGGCATGCAACGGAACCCCAGCGCCAAGTCGCGCCGCCGCCATTCCGGCCGCGCGCCCCACGGCACGCAGGCAAGGCCTGCCAGCACGCCCAGCAGACTATTGGGCAAGGTCCAGGCCACGCCTGCCAGCAACGCGATCCAGCGGCCCGCCTTGAGTCCATGCCTTCGCCCAACCACGGCCACCCTCCCTTGTTTCCTGCCGCCGGGGACACCATCTGACGACGCAATGAGTCTTGGTCATCGAGGCCTGCCATGTCCACCACGCTGTCGATTCCCTGCCCGCATTGCTCCGCGCTCAACCGCGTGCCCGAGGAACGCCTGGGCGAGCATCCGGTGTGCGGCCGTTGCAAGCACGCGCTGTTCGAGGGCAAGCCGGTCACGCTCACGGCGAACAACTTCGACGCGGTGGCGACACGCGGTGACCTGCCCGTAGTGATCGATTTCTGGGCACCTTGGTGCGGCCCCTGCGTGGGCTTTGCGCCGGTTTTCGCGGAGGCGGCGGCCAGCCTGGAACCGCAGCTGCGGCTCGCCAAGGTGGATACCGAGGCCCAACCCGCGCTGGCCCAGCGTTTCGGTATCCGCAGCATCCCCACCCTGCTGGTGATGCGCAACGGCCGCGAAGTGGCGCGACAGGCCGGCGCCATGAACGGCGTCCAGCTGCGCCAGTTCCTGGCCAATACCCTGCGCTGAGCCGGTCTAGGAACTGCAGGAAAGCATCGAGCAGCCGGCCTTGTGCGTGGCCCATGCCGGGCGCTTGCGCGCAAAGCGCTCGTTCCCCGGCTGGTCATCGTAAGGGTGTCGCATGACCTCGAGCAGTTCGTGGATGCCCGCGTAGTCGCCCTGCATCGCGCGATCGATGGCTTCCTGCGCGAGGTAATTGCGCAGGACGTAACGTGGGTTGGTGGCGCGCATGCGGACGCGGCGCTGCTCCGCGGAAAGCGCGTCGCCCCGCGCACGGGCGGCATAGTTTTCCAGCCATGACTGGAAGGCAGGCTCGAACTGCTGGCGCTTCGCCTCGTCGTAGAACGATTCGTGCAATGGCGCCAGCGAAGGCCGGGCCGGGTCCACGTCGGCCAGTGCGCGGAAGAACAGCGTCATGTCGACCTCCGCATCGGCCAGCAAGGTGTGGAGTTCGCGCATGCGCTCGACGTCCTCGTCCCTGCACGATGCAAGGCCCAGCTTGGCGGCGATGTCGTCGCGATCCGCCTGGGCATAGACCTCCGCGTAACGATCCAGCCCCGCCTGCAATGGCTCCGTACCGCTGAACAGCGGCGCGATCGCCATGGCCAGGCGGCTAAGGTTCCACCACGCCACGTTCGGTTGCTGGCCGAATCGGTAGCGTCGACGGCCGGCGTCGGTGGTATTGGGCGTCCATTCCGGGTCGAAATGGTCGATCCAGCCGTACGGGCCATAGTCGATGGTGAGCCCCAGGATGGACATGTTGTCGGTGTTCATCACGCCATGCACAAACCCCACGCGCATCCAGTGCGCCACCATCCGTGCCGTGCGCTCGCACACCTGGTTGAACCACTGTTCGTAAAGCGCTTCGCCTTCGCCCTGCAACGCAGGAAAGTCCCGGGCGATGGTGAAGTCGACCAGGCGCTTCAGCAGCGGGATATCCCCACGTGCCGCCGGCAGCTCGAAGTTGCCGAAGCGGATGAATGAGGGCGCGACGCGACACACAATGGCGCCCGGCTCTTCCTGCGGATGCCCGTCGTAGAACATGTCGCGCACGACCTGGTCGCCGGTCACGACCAGGCTGAGCGCCCGCGTGGTGGGCACGCCAAGATGGTGCATCGCTTCGCTGCACAGGAATTCGCGGACGGACGAGCGCAGCACCGCGCGCCCGTCGGCACCGCGGGAGTAAGGCGTGCGGCCCGCGCCCTTGAGCTGGAGTTCCCAGCGCGCGCCGTCGCGGGCCAGCACCTCGCCCAGCGAAATCGCGCGCCCGTCGCCCAGTTGGTCTGCCCAGACACCGAACTGGTGCCCGCCGTAGTTGGCGGCGAACGGCTCCATGCCCTCGAGCAGGGCGTTGCCCCCGAGCACCTGCGCAAACTCAGGGCTCTCCATGTCCGCGGCATCCAGGCCCAGTGCCTGCGCCATTTCAGGCGACCATGCCACGACCCGCGGCGAGGCCACGGGTGTGGGCTGGACGCGCGAGTACACGGCCCCCAGCACCTGGCGGGGATGCGCCCCCTCCCCGGTGTCGGCCGGCAGTTCGCGAACGAAAGCGTTGTCGAAAGTCAGTGATGACATGGCTTGGCTTGGTGGGAAGGGCGGGCCATTCACCGTGCCGCGAAGGCACGGCGGATGGTGGCGGAATCGCCGGACGGGACGCGATTCATCTTTGTGAAGACTGTCACATTCCTTTCAAAGAACTTACGACGAAATTCATGCCTTGTTGGCATTTGTGCAACACGCGTGAAACTGTTTATATGTGCCTCGAACGGCCACGCAGGGGTGGCCGGGAGTCCGACACATGCACATGCTCCATGCACGTTCCGCCATCGAGCGCGGAATGCAACTGGTAGCAGGGATGCTGAACCACCGGGACAGTGACGTCCGCAACCACCGACGTCAGGATCGCAGCCCATTCCAGCTGGTTTCCTGGCAACCAGGCGCGCACTCCAGGCGCGAAGACGAACTGGCGCGCCGTCAGCAGAACTCGTTCGGCTGAAAAACGCCTGCCCAGCCAGTACGCATCAAGCGCGTGCCGGTGCTTCAAAGATGCGCGCGATCTCCTGATCTTCAAGCGCGCGCCATTCGCCGTGCCGCAGCTCGCCCAGCGTCAGTGCGCCCACGGACACGCGCGTCAGCGCCTCCACGTGATTGCCCACCGCGGCGAACATGCGCCTCACCTGGTGGTAGCGCCCTTCCGTCAAGGTCAGACGCGCACGGCGTGGCGCCAGCACGTCCAGTACCGCAGGCTCCAGTGGCGTCGTTTCGGATTCGAGCATCATCGTGCCGCTGCCGAAGAGTTCGCCCTCATCGCCACGCAGGTCGCTGGCCAATACCGCCTCATAGACCTTCGCCACGCGCGCCTTCGGCGAGATGATCCGATGCAGCAACGCTCCGTCGTCGGTGAAAAGCAGCAGGCCCGACGTATCGCGATCCAGCCGTCCCACCGTGGAGAGCGCCGGATCGCGCATGCGGTAGCGCGGCGGCAACAAGTCGTAGACGACCCGCCCGATGTCCTTGCGTGAACACGTGGCACCCAGCGGCTTGTTCATCACCAGCACCATGCCCGTGGGCGGGTCCAGCGGTTCCTCGTCGATGCGGATGTGCTCGTGCGGCACCTTGTCGTCGGCATAGAGCACGTCGCCATCGGGATCGGTGATGCGTCCTTCGCGGAACATCAGCGCCACGTCCTTGCGGGTGCCATAGCCCAGGTTGGCGATAAGCTTGACTAATTTCATGCGCGCACTCCGCGTGCCTCGATCACCTTGAAGCCGTCCTGCATCACCACGGTGCGTACCTCGTTGAAACGTGCGGCCAGCGTGGCCTCATAGGGAAGATGACGATTGGCCACCAGCCAGAACCTGCCATGCGGCAGCAAGGCATCGGCGGCGGTATCGATGAAAGCGCGCCCGAGTTCGGGAAGATCGGCGCGCCCTTGATGAAAAGGCGGATTGCTCACCACCACGTCGTATCGTTGCGGCAAGCCCCGCGTCACGTCATGCCAGTGCACGGCAAAGGCGACATCGCGGCCGCTGTCACGCTGCGCGCGATGCAGATTCTGCCGAGCCGGCTCCAACGCACGCGCCTCGGCCTCGTAGAGATCGATGGATGACACGCCCGGGCAGCGCTCGATCACCTGGGTCGAGAGATAACCGTAGCCGGCGCCCAGGTCCGCCACGCTGCCGGCGAGATCGGCCGGCAGATGCGCCGCCAGCAAGGCCGAGGCGGTATCCACGCGATCCCAGGCGAACAAGCCCGGACGGCTGACATACCCGGCGTCGTTCGTTCGCGGCGTGTCGAACGCCTCCCACGTCGCGAGCAGGCCGGCATCCACCGGCCCGCCTACCGGTTGCGTCCAGAACACGCGGCATTTGTGCTTGGACAGCTGGTGCAGCGGTCCCGCCAGCTGGGTCAGGTCGCTTTCGGCCGACCGGGCACCTTCCGCGTTGGGCACGGCGGCAAGCACCACCCCGCCCTCCGTGACCCGGCGCAACGCACGCGCGAACAAGGCCCGCGCCTCGTCACGCTGGCGTGGCGGCAAGACCAGCACCAGCGGGAAGCGCCCATCGCCTCCCGGCGGCAACACGTCAAAACCACTGCGCTCCAGCGCGTCGGCAAACGGCCTGAAGCCCTGTTCGCATACCCAGTCTTTGCCCGCCATCTCGCGCAGCCGGAAACCGTCGCGTGCACGCAGGAACAGCACGCGCCCATCGGCGGGCATCGCCAGGGCGCCGGTTTCAAACGGCACGAAGAGGGCCTCCAGCGCCACGTCATGGACGGCAGGAGCGAACGAAGCGGGCATGGGGACGATGCGATCGTTGAACGGGTGCCTATGTTACCAACGTCAACGCCCGCCCCAAGGCGCCATCACGCTGGCTCGGGCAAGGCCAGTTCGCTGGTGAATTCGCGATGCACGCCACTGAGGGGGTCCATGAAGGACAACCGCCGGGCCAGCAGCTGCAGCGGGCGCGCATGGTCGTCGGGCCGTGGCTCGGGCAGGTCCGGGTAGAACGGGTCGTACAGGATGGGCGCCCCCAGGGCGGCCATGTGCACGCGCAGCTGGTGCTTTTTGCCGGTCACCGGCTGCAGGGCATAGCGCCAGTGCGTGGCATGGCGCTCGAGCACGTCGATGCGCGTTTCGCTGTTGGGCTCCCCCGGCACTTCGTGCATGCGGAAAAAAGGCTCGCCGGCCTCGATGCGCGAACGCCTTACCAGCGGGAACGACTGGGCCGGCAAGGGTGCAGCCCACGCCTCGTAGCCCTTTTCAATGCGCTGCTGGCGAAACAGCGACTGATAGGCGGCACGGCTGTCGCGGTCGGCCGAAAACATCACCAGTCCGGCGGTGTGCCGGTCGATGCGGTGCAAGGGCACCAGATCGGCGTTGCCGAGCGTACGCACCAGGCGCGCCAGCACGGTTTCCTCCACGAAGCCGCCCGCCGGGGTCACCGGCAGGAAGTGCGGCTTGTCCACGACCACGAGGTGGGCGTCGACATGCAACAGGGTTTCGTGGAAGGGGATGGGATCCTCCCGGGGCACCTCGCGGAAATAGTGCACGCGCAGCCCGGGACGGTACGGTGCATCGGCACGCAGCGGCTGCCCGGCGGCGTCAAGCACGCGCGCGCGGGCGAAACGATCCTCCCATACCGTGCGCCCGATCCGGGGAAACAGCGCGCACAGCCCGTCCAGCACGGTAGCCCATGATCCTTGTGGCAAATGCACCGTACTGGCGGCGGGCGGGCGGGACATCGGGCAACTCCGGGGCGGTCGTGCGACAGCTTACCCCGTCCGTTTTTCCGCGGCGGCACCGCACCTGCGCCCGGCTGCCACGAAGCGCCCGATATGACTTCCGGCGTACACCGCTCCAACGCCACGGACGTTGGATAAACTCAGTGAAGAACGGGTTCCGCACCCAGGGACGGCGCCACCCGATGCGCCCACAAACTGACGAGGCAGCACATGGACAAGCCGGCACACCCTGCTCGGCAAGCGCGCACTTCGAACCCCCGGCATGCATGGCCAGCCGTTGCCTGGCTGGCCGGCCTGGCGCTGGCGGCCATGCCGTCGCTGCATGCGGCGACCCTGGACCCTGCCGTGCTGCCGCAGGTACAGGCCGCGACCTTCGAGGTGGTCATCCCCAAGCCGGAGAAAGACCCCCTCACCTACGAGAAACCGCTGCCGCTGGACCAGTTGCCCTACCAGCAGCGCACGGACAAGTTCTATTCCGTCGGCACCGCCTTCGCGATCGGCGAGAACCGCTATGTGACCGCTGGCCACGTGCTCTCGCTGGGCATCGACAGCCTGATGGGTGAGCCGGCCGTGCGCGACGCGTCCGGCCACGTCTACGCCATCGACAAGGTCACCCGCTACTCGCTGCACGAGGATTTCGTCGAGTTCACGCTGAAGAACCCGCCCAAGGTCGCGCCACTGGCGATCAACACCCAGCCGGACATGAACCAGGTGGTCTACGCCGTGGGCAATGCGCTGGGCACCGGCGTCGTGATCCGTGACGGCCTGTACACCTCGCAGACGCCGGAAGAGCAGGACGGCCGCTGGAAATGGATGCGCTTTTCCGCGGCGGCATCGCCCGGCAACAGCGGCGGCCCCTTGCTGGACAAGGACGGCAAGGTCATTGGCGTGGTGGTGATGAAGTCGCCCGACGAAAACCTCAACTACGCGCTGCCCATCGACCTGGTGATGAAGGCGCCGGCCAAGCAGGGCAGCATCGACACGCGCGAGAGCTATCAGCTGGACGTGATCGAGGACAGGCACACCGGCGCATTCAAGGCGCAGTTCCCGCTGCCCAAGTCTTTCGCCGATTTCAGCGCGACCTACCAGCAGCTCCACAACGCGGACGTTGACCAGAAGCTGCACGACCTGCTGGCCGAAAACGCCGGCACGATGTTCCCCAACGGCGCCGGCTCCAACCGTCTGCTGCACAGCTTCTCCACGCTCGATCCCTTCCCCACCCTGCTCCATCGCAACAGCAACGGCACCTGGGTCATCGCCAGGGCCAACGAGAGCAAGGCCGTGCTGCCGCGCAACGGTTACCTCAGCCGCGCCGCGGTCGGCCAGCAGGTGATGTTCCACCTGCGCAAGCCCGACGACATCACCAGCAAGCAGTTGTACGACGATTCGAAGCTCTTCATGGATCTGGCGCTGAAGGCTGTTCCGCTGCAGCGCCGCGTGGGTGCGGAGCAGGTCAACATCACCTCGCTGGGCAAGCCGTCGC
The DNA here is from genome assembly GCF_000725385.1 of Dyella japonica A8. Taxonomy (NCBI): domain Bacteria; kingdom Pseudomonadati; phylum Pseudomonadota; class Gammaproteobacteria; order Lysobacterales; family Rhodanobacteraceae; genus Dyella; species Dyella japonica. The sequence continues at coordinate 4,188,290 of NZ_CP008884.1, forward strand.
TGGAACGCGATTACACCGACACCTACCAGCGCCGCTGGCAGATCCGCGAATGGCCGATGGCGTACGACAACGGGCTGGTGGTGGCCTTCCTGCTGCCGGTGCCCGACGGTTATGCGGCGATGCTCCGCGTCACCAACAACCGCAGCGAGCACGAAGACATGGCAGATATGAAGCAGCTCGCCAACTACGTCTACGTGTCCTACAGCGGCACGCTCGCCCAGTGGAAGGAATTCCTGGCCAACACCGCCCTGCTGCCCAGCGTGCTCTCGGACATCGCCATCCGCTTCAACTATGGCGATGATTTCAAGTACCAGTCGCGACGCCTGGGCTTTGGCTATACACCTTCGCTGCAGAAGATCGACGCGGACAGCCAGCTCGTGCTCGGCATGTCCTACTTCCAGGACCACGGCAAGACCGTGTGGGATGTCTCCCGGGTGGACGTGAAAGCCAACGTCGAGAACGCCGAGCACGTGAGCGTCAGCCGGCACGTGGCACCATCGGACGACCTGGACGACGGTTTCCGCAACCGCTGGGGCAAGATCGTCAACCGCAGCCACCCCGACGACGGCGTGCCCTACAGCGAAAACGACATGACCTATATCGGCACGGTGGGCGGCACCAAGGCCAACGCCGACACCAAGCCGGAAGTGCTCTACACCGCGTTCTACGGCGTGGACGGGCCGCGCCCGGAAGACGCCATGAAGGGCAAGCTCAACCTGCTTCTTGAAAAGCTGCAGGTCAACGAGCGCTGAGGGCGGTCAACAAAGCTCCCCTACACCTCAATCCCATCATTCCGGCGCAGGCCGGAATCCAGTGGCGGCATCGTTTGGTTTTTTGCGAAGAGCGGATCGACGTTGTCGCGAAAACCTGGCACTCGGCAACTGGATTCCGGCCTGCGCCGGAATGACGGGATTGAGGGCTCGCTTGGAATCAGGGAGGCTGCCGCCTTGCAGGGTTTTGTCAGCGACACCAAGGGGCCGCTAACTCTATCCCTGCATGGCACACCACGCTTGAGGTTGGCACGCCGCGCCTCAGCGCGGCTCGGTGATCTCGGTCTGGCACTCCACTTCGACCTCGGCCATCGCGGTGTGCGGTACGCGCGGTTGCGTGGTCAGCCGCTGGTACCAGCGCCATGCTACCCACCCCACCAGCGTCAGCAGGCTCGCGCCCAACGCGAGATAGACCATGTGCCCGGACAACAGCGGCGACAGCACGCCCGCCACGATCGCGCACAACAACAGGCTGCAGAACGCCTGCACCGACGAGGCGCCGCCACGGCGCTGCGGGAACCGGTCCAGCAGCAGCAAGGTCAGCGTGGGGAAGGCCAGCTGTATGCCGATGCCATGCAGCACCAGCGGCAGCATGGACCACGGCAACACCGGCTCGGAGGTCACCAGCGCGATCAGCAGATGCAGCCCGCAGGCCAGCAGCATCGCGCTGTAGCCCAGGTTCACCGTGTAAGTCACGCTGCGACGATGGGCCATGCGCCCCGACAGCCACGCGCCGATCATCAGGCCCGCCACGGTGGGCAGGAACAACCACGGAAACCCTTGCGCGGACAGGTGCAGCAGATCGCGGATGATGTGCGGCGCGGAGGCGATGTAGAGGAACAGCCCGGCGAAGTTCACCGTGCACGACAACAGCAGCGGCCAGAACGGCCGGTCCCTGCCGAAGCTGACGTAACCGCGGATCAGCGTGGAGGCGTTGAACGGCGTACGCGCCGCCGGCGGATGGGTTTCCTCCAGGAACAGCACCAGGGCCACCGCGATCACCAGGGTGAAGCCCATCAGCACCCAGAAGATGCCGTGCCAGCCGTTGAGGAACAGCAGCTGCGCGCCAACGATCGGCGCGATCACCGGCGCGACGCTGAAGATCATCATCACGCGCGACATCAGCTGCTGCGCCGCCGCGCCCTCCAGGCTGTCGCGCACGATGGCGCGCCCCACCACCAGGCCCGCGCCGGCACACACGCCCTGCATCGAGCGGCAGGTCAGCAACATGCCGTAGGAGGTCGACATCGCCGCGCCGGCCGAGGCCAATGCATACACCAGCATGCCCGTCACGATCACCGGCTTGCGGCCGATCGCGTCGGAGATGGCGCCGTGGAACAGGCTCATCACCGCGTAGGTGATCAGGTACATGCTGATCAGCTGCTGCAGCCCGGTGCTGTCCACGCCGAAGCGCTCGCCAATCAGCGGGAATGCCGGGAACACGGCGTCGATCGAGAACGGACCGATCATCGACAGGCCCGCCAGCAGCCACGGCAGGCTGCGCCGGACGGGGCGCGGAGTGGGTGTCATGGGCATGGGCACGGCGGGCGAGGAGCGTCGAGTATAGCGGCGCGATACCTGCCATCGATCCATGACGTTCGACGGATCATCCGCTACGATCCCCTCCCGAGGGAATCTCGAAAGCCCGGCTTTTGCCCTCCCTACCCGCGAAAGCGGTAGTGACGGGCTTTCGAGGTACCCGACAGGGAGATGGCATGCCTCCCGCCCCGGCCGAGCCATGCGGGGCGAACCACCTTCGGGTTGATGATGCCTGCACCACCGGGCTTTCCGGGGCGCAGGCGCGTGCCTGTTTCCGGGAAGTCCATCCGAAGTTCCTCGGTACGGGAGACGACAACGTGGGCTTTACCGGTTTTCTCGCCGTCGGCATCGGCGGCGCATTGGGTTGCTGGCTGCGCTGGACACTGGGCGTGCTGTTCAACCCGATCTTCCCCACCGTGCCGCTGGGCACGCTGGCCGCCAACCTGGTCGGCGGCCTGCTGATGGGCGTGGTGCTGGGCGTCTTTGACCACTTCCAGACCCTGCCGCCCGAACTGCGCCTGTTCGCCGCCACCGGCTTCCTGGGCGGCCTCACCACGTTCTCCACTTTTTCGGCCGAATCGACCACGCTGCTGTTGCGCCAGCAGTATCTTTGGTTCGGTGGCCACCTGGCGCTGCACTTGGTTGGCTCCATCGCGATGACCGTCACCGGCATCGCCCTTACCCGCGCCGTGCTGCGCTAGGAGGGGCCATGAACAACCCGCAACAAGGCGTCCTGCTCAGCTTCTATACCCACTCCCGGGCCCGCCACGGTGGCATGCTGGTGTTCGAGTGGTTGCTTGAACACGCGCGCGCCCACGGCATTGGCGGCGGCTCGGCGTTCCGAGCCATTGGCGGTTTCGGCCGGCACGGCGTGCTGCGCGAAGAGCAGTTTTTCGAGCTGGCGGACGACCTTGCCGTGAAAGTGGAGTTCCTGGTCACCGAGGCGCAAGGACAGGCATTGATCCAGACGGTGCGCGAAAGCGGCGTCGACGCGGTGTATGCAATCGCTTCCGCAAGCTTCGAGATACTGGGCAGGCCGCCGGGTACCGGCTAGGGCAGCACCACGCAGGCCCTGCCTTTCATCGTTGCCATGCCATACGAGGAACGCATGAGCCAGGATTCACTCAAGGCACGCGCCGCCGCACTGCTCGAACATGCCGGCATCCGCCTCGACGGATCACGCCCCACCGACATGCTCGTGCATGACGAACGCGTTTACGCGCGCGTGTTTGCGCACGGCTCGCTGGGCCTGGGCGAAAGCTACATGGACGGCTGGTGGGACAGCGAGGACCTCTCGGGCATGTTCACCCGCATCCTGGGCGCGCAGCTGGACGGTGAGCTGAAAACACTGGACACGCTGCTGGCGCACCTGAAGGCGCGCTTCATCAACCTGCAGCGCGGCGAGCACGCCTTCGAGATCGGCCGGGCACACTATGACCTGGGCAACGACCTGTTCCAGGCCATGCTTGGCAAGTGGATGGTGTACTCGTGCGGTTATTGGGCACAGGCAAACAACCTGGACGACGCGCAGGAAGCCAAGCTCGACCTGATCTGTCGCAAGTTGCGCCTCCGGCCCGGCCAGCGCGTACTGGACATCGGCTGCGGTTGGGGCGCGGCGCTGAAATACGCTACCGAACGTTATGGCGTGGAAGGCGTGGGCATCACCGTGTCCCAGCAGCAGGCAGCGTTTGCGCGCGAACTGTGCGATGGCCTGCCGGTAGACATTCGCCTGCAGGACTATCGCGAACTCGACGAACCGTTCGATGCCGTGTTCTCCATCGGCATGTTCGAACACGTGGGCGCGCTCAACTACCGCAAGTACTTCGAGGTGGCGCGACGCTGCCTGCGCGACAACGGCCTGTTCGTGCTCCACTCCATCGGCAGCAATGGCTCGCCCGGCCGGCCGGATCCGTGGATCGAGAAATACATCTTTCCCAACTCGATGATTCCCGCGGCCAGCCAGGTGGCCGAAGCCGTGCAGAACCTGTTCGTGGTGGAGGACTGGCACAACTTCGGCGCGGACTACGACCTGACACTGCAAGCCTGGCGGGCCAATTTCGATGCCGCGTGGCCGCGCTTGTCGAAGAACTACGACGATCGCTTCCGCCGCATGTGGCGCTTCTACCTGGCGGTGTCGGCAGCGGTATTCCGCAGCCGCCGTGACCAGCTCTGGCAACTGACGCTGAGCCCTCACGGCGTGCCCGGCGGCTATCGCGTCCCTCGCTGATTTCCCCGGACTTCCACCGGTTTTCGCTTGCAGCAGCGCGCTTTGCGCAGGATAGTTCGCACTTTGGCGGGTTCGATGGCCCCTGCCCCGCCACGCCACGTTGTCCGCCCAGATCCGGGAAGCCCCTTGAAGCTCTTTCGACCATTCGCCGCCGCGCTGGCCCTGAACCTGTTGCTCGCCACGGTGGCGATGGCCCAGCCCGGGCTCTGGGTGGCCAGGAACGACCACGCCACGGTTTACCTGTTCGGCACCGTGCACCTGCTGCCATCGGACACGAACTGGAAGTCTCCCGCACTGGACAAGGCGCTGGACGAGAGCCAACGCCTCAGCATCGAGATCGTCGATGACGACTCGGCCTCCATACAAACCCTGGTCATGCAGCACGGCCTGGACCTCAGCGAAACGCTGTCGAGCAAGCTCGACGAAAAAGATCGCGGCCAACTGGAGAAAGCCGCCGAAACCGCGAAGCTGCCTGGCGGCATGGCCGCGCTGCAGTCCATGCGCCCCTGGCTGGCCGCCCTGACCCTCACCATGGCGCCGCTGATGCAGGCCGGGCTGGACCCCAACCAGGGCGTCGACAAGTTGATCAAGGCGCGCATGCTGCAGGCCGGCAAGCCGGTCGACGGGCTGGAAACGGCCGAGAAGCAGATCCTGATGCTCGCCGACCTGCCTGAATCCATGCAGATGGACTTTCTGCGCCAGTCGTTCAAGGAAGTGGCGGAAGGCCCGGCCAAGCTGCACGAGTTGATCGACGCCTGGCGCAACGGCGACACCGCCGCCATCGCCCGCATGGAAGACGAAGACCTGCGCAAGGACAGCCCCGTGCTCTACCAGCGCCTGATCGTCGAGCGGAACCGGGCCTGGGCGAAGACCATCGCCGAGCGCATGCAGCAGCCCGGGGTGAGCTTTGTCGCCGTGGGCGCCGGCCACCTCGCTGGCCCCGACAGCCTGCAAGAGCAGTTGCGCAAGCTGGGCGTGAAGACCGAGCGCGTTCAGAACTGAAGGCCGGCCGCGCCATTCCCTTGTGGGAGCGCACCCTGTGCGCGACCGCGGAATCGCAGCAACCCTCTGTTGCTGGCTTTCGTGCTGCGACCGCCCGGCCTCAGCGCTCTGTCGGCTGTCGCGCACAGGGTGCGCTCCCACAGGGGCCGTGACCGCCGCCCCCTCGCCCCCCGATCCCCCTTTCTGGCACCATCCCCCGGTTAAGCGCGCCGCCCGCGCGCAGGCAAACGACGCAACCCCATGAATTTGCAAGCCAATTTTGAACAGATCCCGCTCAAGGAGTACGCCGAGCGGGCTTATCTCGATTACTCGATGTACGTGGTGCTGGATCGCGCCCTGCCCTTCGTAGGCGATGGCCTGAAGCCGGTGCAGCGTCGCATCGTCTACGCCATGAGCGAGCTGGGCCTGGCCGCGACCGCCAAGCCGAAGAAGTCCGCCCGCACCATCGGTGACGTGATCGGCAAGTTCCATCCGCACGGCGATACCTCGTGCTACGAGGCGATGGTGCTTATGGCCCAGCCGTTCTCGTACCGCTACCCGCTGGTCGACGGCCAGGGCAACTTCGGCTCGCCGGACGACCCCAAGAGCTTCGCCGCGATGCGCTACACCGAGTCGCGCCTGAGCCCCATCGCCGAGGCGCTGCTGGGCGAGTTGGGCCAGGGCACGGTGGACTGGGTGCCGAACTTCGACGGCACGCTGGAAGAACCCAGCTGGCTGCCGGCGCGCGTGCCGCACGTGCTGCTCAACGGCTCCATGGGCATCGCCGTGGGCATGGCCACCGACATTCCCCCGCACAACCTGCGCGAAGTGGTGAGCGCGTGCATCCGCCTGCTGGATGACCCCGACGCCACCGTCGCCGACCTGTGCGAGCACATCCAGGGTCCGGATTACCCGACCGAAGCCGAGATCATCACGCCGCGCAACGAGTTGCTGGCGATGTACCAGAACGGCACCGGCTCGGTGCGTGCGCGCGCCGTGTACCACATGGACGAGCACAACATCGTCATCACCGCGCTGCCGCACCAGGTGAGCCCGTCCAAGATCCTCGAGCAGATCGCCGCGCAGATGCGCGCGAAGAAACTGCCGATGGTGGAAGACCTGCGCGACGAATCCGACCACGAGAACCCGATCCGCCTGGTGGTGGTGCCGCGCTCCAACCGCATCGACGCCGCCGAGGTGATGCAGCATCTCTTTGCCACGACGGACCTGGAAAAGAGCTTCCGCATCAATCTCAACATGATCGGCCTGGACGGCCGCCCGCAGGTGAAGGATCTCAAGCGGATCGTCTCTGAGTGGCTGCACTTCCGTACCGACACGGTGACGCGCCGCCTCAACCATCGCCTGGCCAAGGTCGAGCGCCGCCTGCACCTGTTGGAAGGTTTGCGCATCGCCTACCTCAACCTGGACGAAGTGATCCGCATCGTCCGCACCGAGGACGAGCCCAAGCCGGTGCTGATGGCCCGTTTCGGCCTCAGCGAAGAGCAGACCGACTACATCCTCGAAACCAAGCTGCGCCAGTTGGCCCGCCTCGAGGAAATGAAGATCAACGCCGAGCGCGATCAGCTCGAGGAAGAGCGCGCGCGCATCAACGTGCTGCTGAAGTCGCCGGCCAAGCTCAAGGGCCTGATCAAGGAAGAACTGCGCGCTGACGCCGCGAAGTTCGGCGACGACCGCCGCTCCCCGCTGGTGCAGCGCGAAGCCGCGCAAGCGCTGGACGAAAGCGCGCTGGTCGCCAGCGAGCCAGTCACCGTGGTGCTGAGCCAGAAGGGCTGGATCCGCGCCGCCAAGGGCCACGACGTCGACGCCGACGGCCTGAACTACCGCGAAGGCGACAGCCTGCTGGCCGCCGTGAAGGCGCGCACCACGCAGCAGATCGCCGTGATCGACTCCACCGGCCGCAGCTACTCCACGCCCGCGCACACGCTGCCGTCGGCACGCGGCAACGGCGACCCGCTCACCGGGCGCTTCAGCCCGCCGTCGGGCGCCAGCTTCGACGCGCTCACGGCCGGCGACAACGACACGCGTCTGATCCTGGCCACCGACCACGGCTATGGCTTCGTGACCCGCTTCGAGGCGCTCACCGGCCGCAACAAGGCCGGCAAGCAGATCATCACGCTGGGTGACGGCGCCAAGGTGTTGGCGCCACAGGTCAGCGCCGACCCGGCGCGCGACCGCATCGTGGTGGTCACCACCGAGGGCCATCTGCTGATGTTCTCGGTGGCTGAGCTGCCGGAACTGGACAAGGGCAAGGGCAACAAGCTGATCGACGTGCCCAAGGCCAAGCTGACGGCAGGCGTGAAGGTGGTCGGCATCGCCGTGGTCACCGAAGGCAAGGGCGAAGTCACGCTCTACGCCGGCCAGCGCAAGCTCACACTGAAATGGTCGAACCTGGTCGAGTACGGCGGCAGCCGAGCCACCCGAGGCGGCCTGCTGCCGCAGGGCCTGCGCCGGGTGGAGCGCATCGAGACCACCGGCTAAGGCCGGTCACTCCACCTGTGGGAGCGCACCCTGTGCGCGACTGGCTTACCGCAACGCCAAGTCGCGCACAGGGTGCGCTCCCACAGGAAAGCGGGAACTTCACCGCTTGACGGGCAATCCAAGACAACGTGTGCACACCGGCGACGGTGGCGCGTTATAAGCCCCAGGCTCCCGGAGTTTTTCCCATGAAGACCGTCCGCATCACCGCTTTCGTCGCCGCCAGCCTGCTCGCCGCGACGGCCTGGGCCCAGAGCAGCGAGCAGCCGCTCAACCTCAAGCTGCCGGCCAACCTGCCCGCTTCCAGCGCCAGCACGGCAGCCGCGAATACCGCCGCCCCCACCGACGCCGGCAAGGCCGCGTCCGGCGGTGCCCCGGCAAATAACGCACAGGCCAAGGCCACCGCCCCGGCCGGGGCCAAGACCGGCGCCTACACCAAGGATCCGCCCGGCACCTATTACGGCGACACCAGCGGAGCGCTTGGCGACACCCAGGCGGCGACCAGCGCCCAGCCGGCCGTGACCTGTGACGATGCCACCTACAACCAGCCGCAGGTCCATGGCGCCGTGACCACCGGCGTGGTGGCGGGCAACCACGTCAGTGGCAGCTACGGCGGCGCGGGCGTCACGCTTAGCCAGGCGTTCGGCAGCTGCGAGCACCCGACCGGCGGCATGAGCATTTCCGTCAGCGGCACCAAGGGGCATTTCGGCCACTGAGCCTGCCGGAAGCCAGGCTGAGGCCATTCGAAAACCTGTCGCCGCACCCTTCGTAGATGGCTGGGGCAGCGGCCCGACCGGTTCGACCTGCCCGTGAGGGCCGACAGGGCCGGCATTTTTATCAGACCTTTCCTAACCTTGGCGCCCAAAAGGTCGAAAGTTCTTGGAAAGGGTGGGCCCTCACACTGTTCCCATGGTTTACGGTCCTTTCCCCCCGCGCGCATCGCGCCGTCCCACCCCTGTCGCCTGCTGCACCGGAGCTCTCCAGTGATCCAGAACGTCGAGTTCCGCTATGAAGGCGGTCGCAGCGGTGTGCTGCTTATCCATGGCCTGACGGGTACCCCGACGGAGATGCGTCTCCTCGGCAAGGGGCTCAACCGCGCCGGCTATTCGGTCTACGGCATGCAGTTGGCGGGCCATTGCGGCGACGTCGACGACCTGCTGGCCACCGGCTGGAAGGATTGGTACGCCAGCGTGGAAGCCGCGGCGGAGAAGTACCGCCACGAGGTGGACCACCTGTTCGTGGCCGGCCTGTCCATGGGTGCCGTGCTGGCGCTCAAGCTCGCCGCCGAGCACCCGGAATGGGTGAAGGGCGTGGGCGTGTACGGCGCCACCTTCCGCTATGACGGCTGGGCGATTCCGTGGATCGGCAAGTTCTCCTTCCTGCTGCCGTTCCTGCACAAGTTCGGCATCGGCAAGCACCGCATGGTGCACGAGGGCGAACCGTACGGCATTCGCGACGAGCGCCTGCGCGCGCAGATCAGCGGCGCCATGCTGAGTGGTGACAGCGCCGCGGCTGGCCTGCCGGGCAACCCGTGGCCGTCGCTGGGCGAGATGTACAACATGGCGGCCGTGGTGAAGCGCGACCTGCCCCGCGTCACCGCGCCCTGCTTTATCGCCCACGCCACCGAGGACGACATCGCCAGCATCGAGAACGCCTACCTCGTGCAGCGTTCGGTGTCGGGTCCAGTGGAAACGCTGTGGCTGGAAGACAGCTACCACATGATCACGGTGGACCGGCAGCGTCGCCTGCTGACCGACCGTTCGGCGGAGTTCTTCCGCCAGATCGCCGCTACCTACGAACCTGCCGCCCGCGCTGCGGCCTGAGGACTCGCTGTGAGTCCTCTGGTGGTTGCGTTGTGGTTGCTCAACGTCACGCTCGACACCGTCGGCCAGCTCGCTTTCAAGGCGGCGGCCGGCGATCCGCGTGCGGGTGACGGCCTGGCACGCTGGAAGTACATGGCATCGCGCCCATGGATCTGGATCGGCGTGCTCTCTTACGTTGCCGAATTCCTGGTGTGGATCGCCTTCCTGTCGCTGGTCGATCTGTCCGAAGGCGTGCTGCTGGGCTCGATCAACATCGTGGTGATCATGATTGCCGGGCGCATCCTGTTCAAAGAAAAGCTCACGCCGCTGCGCGTGACCGGCATGCTGCTGGTAACGGCGGGCGTGGCCATCGTGGGCCTGGCGGGAGGCGGCTGAGATGACGAAGAACCTGGTTCGCTTCTACGCCATCGGCTTCACCATCCTGGTGCTGTTCGACACGCTGGTGCAGCTGAGCTTCAAGTACGCCGGCGACCATGCCTTCCCGCCCGAGGCGAACTGGGCGTGGATCGTGCGCGTGTTCGGTCATCCGTGGATCTACATCGCGGTGATCGGCTACATCGGCAACTTCTTCACCTGGATGACCCTGCTCAAGCATGCGCCGATTGGCCCCGCGTTCGCGGTGACCCATCTGGAAGTGGTGAGCGTGATGCTGTTCTCCGTGTGGCTGTTCCACGAGCCGCTGACCTTGGCGCGCGTGCTTGGCGCCGTGACCATCGTGGCGGGCATCGTCTGCTTGGCCTTTGCCGAGAGTGGTGCACATCCGGAAGGCGACGCGCCCACCGAAGCCAAGGGTGCGCTGGGCGTCACAGCGGGCGATTGACGATGTCTCGCGAGCTGCCGCCCACTGCTGGACTGCCGCTGCAACTGACCGATCTGTGGCCCGGCCGCGCGCCGTTCGCTGAGCGTGTCGCCGAATGGCTGGGTGTGGATCATCTGCAGCTTGAATGCTCCGGCACGGCGGCCATGGTGGTGGCACTGCGCGCCATGCATCGCCTGCGCCCGCAGCGCGATGAAGTGATCGTTCCCGCCTGGACCTGCCCACTGGTGGCGCTCGCCATCCATCGCGCCGGACTCAAGCTGCGCCTGTGCGACCTCGCGCCCGACCATTTCGACATGGACTTCGCGCAGCTTTGCGCGCTGGCCGGTCAACGGACGCTGGCCATCGTGCCCACACACCTGGCCGGGCGCGTGGCCGACGTCAATGCGGCGCTGGACGTGGCCCATCGCGTAGGCGCCTACGTCCTGGAGGACGCCGCTCAGGCGCTGGGCGCGAAGCAAGGCGGACGCACCGTCGGCCTGCTCGGCGATGCCGGCTTCTTCAGCCTTGCCGTGGGCAAGGGCCTCACCCTGTTCGAGGGCGGCCTGCTGCTGACGCGCGACCCGGTGCTGCGCGACGCCTTTGCCGCCAGCCATGACGCCACCATCCGCGCCGATGCAAAGATGGACTGGCAGCGCGCGCTGGAGCTGGTCGGCTACACGCTCGCCTATCGCCCGTCGCTGCTTTCACTGGCGTATGGACGTCCGCTGCGCAAGGCGCTCGCGGAAAATGACCCCGTCGCCGCGGTGGGCGACGACTTTGGTCCCGATATCCCGCTGCATACGGTGAGCCACTGGCGCCAGGCCGTCGGCGCGCGAGCACTGCCCCGTCTGCCGGCCTTCCTTGATGCCACCCGCGGGCAGGCGCTGCGCCGCGTGGAACGCCTGCGCCGCATTCCCGGCATCACTGTGTTTCACGACGCGCCGGGGCAGCAAGGCGTGTGGCCGTTCCTGCTGCTCACGCTGCCGGACGAAGCTCGACGCGATGCGGCGCTGGCAAGCCTGTGGACCACGGGGGTCGGCGTCAGCCGCCTGTTCATCCACGCCCTGCCCGACTACGGCTACCTGCGCGACATCGCCGCCGATATGCCGCTGCCCAACGCGCGCAGCTTCGCGGCGCGTTCGCTCACCATCACCAACAGCCCGTGGCTGGACGAGGCGACGTTCGAGTCGATCTGCGTCGAACTGGAACGCGCCGTCGGCTGACGCGCGCTCAATGCAAGGGCGGCTCGTGGTTCTCCGGCCGCCTGCCCGTCGACAGGAACAGCAGCACGCCCACGGCCAGCCCCAGGCACGGCCCGACCAAGCCCATCCCCATGCCCGTGGGCACGAACACCCCCATCACCACTACGGCATTGGATGCCGCGTGCATGAGCACGCACAGCAAGATGCTCCGCGTATGGGTGTACAACCAGCCCAGCAACAGCGCCATGCCGAACTCGCCCGCCAGGAACAACGCAAAGTTGGCGTGGTACTGCGCCACGCCCGGCAGGAAGAACAGTGGCAGGTGCCATAGCGCCCAGACCGGGGCGATCAGCAAGGCCGCGCGCAGGGGGCCGATGCTGCGCGCCCATTCGTCCTGTGTGATGCCACGCCAGCCGAATTCCTCCAGCCCGCCACCGACAATCGTCATGAGCAGATAGAGGGGAAACAGGTACCACGCCTTGAAGCTCACCGCCGCGCCTAGCGCCGGCTTCAACGCCACCGCGATGCCGATGGCAACGAAACCCAGCATCGCCGGCAAGCCCAGCGCCAGCAGATACCACACGGGCCGTACGCGCCAATGCAGCACGCGGCGGTTGAACTCGCTCACCGGAGCCTGGCTCCGGGTGCGCCATACAGCGATATATGCAGCGATGGTCGGCCCCAGCCCGCCCAGCACATACAGCGACATGTACGGCCATGTCCCGTAGCGGGCGACCTGCTGTTGCGCCAGCACCACCAGGATGCCCCACGCCAGCCAGGTAATGCCGAAGGCGCTCGCGAGATACACCAGTGCGCGGCGGCTGGCAGGAAAATGCTCGGTCATGGGTTGGCATCGCTTCGGACCATGCCGGAACGAGCCGGCTCTCGACACGTTTGCAATACCCGGCCGACGCCACACCGCGTGCCGGCCAGCAAGGGCGATGGTGGTTGCCCTGGTTTACACGCTGCTTTCTGCAATGGCCGCCAACAGGCGCGTGTTGAACGCCCGCTGCTGCGCCTGCCATGCATCCAGTTCGCTCTGCGGCACCGGCTCCTGCCCATCCATGCCGCTCAACATGCGTTTCCACCACGTGCGGTACTGGTAGGCGGAAACCTCGCCATTGATGTCGCTGGCGACGATGCGGCCACGCAGCGCCTCGATGATGGCCATGGCGTGCGACTCTTCGAGCCGCCCCTGGTCCCAGTTGGTGCGTGCGGTGTCGACGCTGAAGGCGTCCTTGTCGATCGACAGATAGGTCGGCTGCGGGGCCTGCTTGAGCTGCTTCACGAACGCGCAGGTAAGCGCATCGGGATCGTCGAAGCGGCGGAAGGCATCGCTCAACCCCAGTTTCGCCGCCCAATCCACGTTCACGTCCATGCACCAGTAGGTGAGCTTGCCCGCCTGCAGCGGCCTCAGGTAGTTCTCCCACGCGTGCTTCGCGCCGATGTCACCCGAGGTGATGCCGACCACGTGCACGTGGGTCACGAACGGCAGCATGGCCACGCGGCGCACCCACGAACCGCAATGGATGCCCCACGGAAAGCGCATGTTGTCCGGATGGTTGTCGAACACCACCAGCTGGAACGGCCCGCGCGCGCGCTGGCGCTGCACCAGCGGCCAGGTGAGATGGTGGTAGTCGCCCGACCCCATCAGCACCGTGCCGTAGTTCGCCGGCAGCTGTTCATCCAGGTACGCGCGCAGGCGATTGAACGTGCGCAGCGTGCAGCCGAAGCGGATCGCTTCCTGCCAGTCGTTCAACGCAACCGTGGTCGCGCCCGGGATCGCCCCGACCGAGTTGTCGAAATCCAGGACCAGCGGTTCACGCCTGTTCATTCGCTGCCCATTGGCTGTCGCTTTCGAAGAATTTGCCCAGCTTGCGCGCGGCCGCCCTCAACAAGGGATTGCGCAGGTAAATCGCATGTCGCGTCAGGGTGAATTGTGCACCCAGATACGACTTGACCTGCGGATCGGTCCAGCCGGCCACGTAGTGCGTAAGGCCCTGTTCACGCGCAAAGGCCAGGTTGTGGAACCAGCTGGTGAAATACAGGTTCTGCTCGCGTGCCTGCGGATAGGCGAACCCGACGTACTTGTCGATCAGTTTGCCATCCACCACGAAGCAGAGGTTCCAGCCGATCATATCGCCCTGATGACGGTACACGAACACTACGCCGCCATTTGCCGTGTCGCGCAGCACCGCCGCAAAGAAGTCGCGACTGAGCTTGTCGAAGTGGATCTCGCTCTGCGCGTAGACGTTCTCGTACAGCGCGTAATAGGCGTCGATCACCGCATCGTCGTTGAACATGGCCTCACCGCAACGCACCGACTCCACCACTACGTCGTCGCGCTTGCGCAGCTTGCGGCGGATATCCTTGCGGCGCCCCGAGGACAAGCGCGCGAGGTATTCGTCTTCGCTCTGGAAATCGATCGGCACGTAGGCCAGTGCCTGACCCTCCAGCAGCACGAAGCCGGCCGATGCGCAGGCATCCGCGAAATGCCGGCACCAGTCGCCCGTGGCGGCATCGAACAGCGGCGAGGCCTGCGGGATGTCCTTCACGATCATCAGGCGCTGACGCCGACCCAACTGGTCGCGCAGGGCCTTGGCCAGATCGTCCGGGCGTGCATCGCGGGGAAACAGCGCGTACTCCGACACCGTGGTTCCCACGAAAGCGGTACGCCAGCGCAGCAGGCGCCCCCACCAGCGGTAACCGGGCGCACCGGTGACTTTCTTCCGTGCGTCGTCGTCGGCCGTGGTCAACAGGTCGAACGGCGCCACGAAGGCCGGGGTACCCGCGACCTGCATCACGCTGAAATCAATAGGGGGATGTTCCGCGAACCGGGCGACCAGTGCGTCCGGCTCGAGCTGATTGAGGTACCGCACGCGACAGTCCCACGGGTCATAAGCCCATAGGATACGACGGCCCGCCCGGCCAGGCACGGTCAGCCGCCCTTTTCCTTAGGAAAAGACTGGTGAAAGGCGTGAGGGGGAGCATGAAACGCGCTGACACTTGAGGTGGCGTTCTGGACTTTGTCCTGACGGTTCGTCAGGCTTGGGAAGCGGCATCCGGGGGGATGCCGCGCGACCCGACGCCATGGGAACCAGGAAAGCACACATGAGCAACGTTCAGCAGGAAACTTTCGACATCATCGCCAAGCAGGCCAAGATCGAGCTGGACACGATCAAGCCGGAGTCGACCCTGAAGGATCTGGGTATCGCCTCCCTGGACGCCATCGAGGTGATCTTCGACATCGAAGAACACTTCAACATCAACCTGCCCAACGAAGATACCGATTTCGACAACGGCACCGTCGGCCAGCTCGTCGAAGCCATCGAGCGCCAGCTCGCCCAGAAGACCAGCGAATAATCCATGCGCCGCATCGTGATCACCGGCATGGGCGCCATCTGCGCGCTCGGCCACGACGCGCCTTCCGTGTGGAAGGCGATGACCGAGGGTCGGTGCGGGATCGGCCCCATCCATCACATCCAGCCGGGACAGCTGCGTAACGGCGGCATCGCGGCGGAGGTGGTGGATTACGACCCCGCCAATTTTTTCGATGACGCCCGCCGCGCGCTGCTGGATCCTTTCAGCGAGTACGCGCTCATTGCCGCCAACGAGGCGATCCGCCAGTCGGGGATCCGCTTCGAGGGCGAAGCGGGGGCCCGCACGGCGGTGGTCATCGGCACGGGCGCGGGCGGCGAAACCACGCGCGACGATCTCTACGAACGCCTGTACGGTGAACACCAAGGCCGCTTCCACCCGCTCGGCATCGTGCGCATGATGATGAACGCGCCCGCCAGCCAGGTAAGCATGGTGCACGGCATCACCGGACCGGCTTTCGTGGTGGCCAGCGCCTGTGCATCGTCCAACCATGCGTTCGCGCAGGCCGCGATGATGATCCGCTCCGGCATGGTCGACGCCGCCGTGGTGGGGGGCACCGAGGCCTGCATCACCCTCGGCACGCTGCGCGCATGGGAAGCCATGCGCGTGCTTGCCCCGGATACCTGCCGCCCCTTCAGCAAGGGCCGCCGCGGCCTGGTGCTCGGCGAAGGCGCGGCCATGTATGTCATCGAAACGCTGGAGTCGGCGCAGAAGCGCGGCGCCGAGATCATCTGCGAGCTGGTGGGCACCGGCATGAGTTCGGATGCCGGCGATATCGCCGCTCCATCCGATATCGGCGCGGCGGCGGCGATGAACATGGCACTGCGTGATGGCGGCCTGTCGCCGCAGGACGTGGATTACGTCAATGCGCATGGCACGGGCACCGTTGCCAATGACAGCACCGAGACGCGCGCCATCCATCGCGTGTTTGGCGAGCATGCGCGCGAGATGCTGATTTCATCCACCAAGTCCATGCACGGCCATGCGCTGGGCGCGGGTGGTGCGCTGGAGTTGGTGGCGGCCATTGGCGCGATCCACGACGGGATCATTCCGCCGACGATCAATTACCTGGAGCCGGATCCGGCCTGTGATCTCGACTATGTGCCGAATGTGGCACGCGAGAAGAAGGTGGACGCGGCGATCAGCAATTCGTTTGCGTTTGGTGGGTTGAATGCGGTGGTGGCGGTGAGGCGCATGGCCTGATGTTGCTGCAGCCCCTCTTCCCGCTGGAGCATGCGGGGAGTAGCCATGGATGGCTGCGGTTGTTGGGGGCGAGGAGAGGGTTGGGGTGAGGGGCAACCTCGCCTCACGGTTCCATCAGCACCGTCATTCCCGCGAAAGCGGGAATCCAGTGACTTTGCTCTCGGCCTTCGGAGTTGGCGATACCGCGATCGGGCCGCTTGCGCAGCGGGCGTTTCGACCTTCTGCCGACGACGCGAAGCTAGTCCCGTGGGAAGGCCGAGTCACTTTTCTTTTGCTGGCCCACGCACGTGCAGGAGCACGTGCGAACGGCGAAGCCGGCCCGAAGGGCGCAGGGCAGGATGCCCGGAGTCAAAGAAAAGTAACCCAAAGAAAATGGCCTAGAGAGCCAGAGCTGGCAGCATGTCGTGGGGATAAGCCCGAACGCTTGAGGCAGGTTGTTGCTTAGCAACCTTCGCCTCTACACAACGGGTACTTCCAAGCGCTTCGCAACGCGCCAAGGCGATGAGGACTTAAAGCGGCACATCGCTTCGCTTTGGCGCAATCGGGACGCGGGCCGCCGCCCGCTTTTCTGTGGGAGCGCACCCTGTGCGCGACAACCTAACGGAGCGGAGATCACAAGACGCCCCAGTCGCGCACAAGGTGCGCTCCCACAAGGGGCTCGCCTCTTTGGAGGCTCCGCCAACAACGCGGGTTCTTGCTTCGGCTTTTAGCTTTTAGCTTCTGGCTCCGGCCTTGGTTTTGGCTCTTGATCTCCCGGGTCCCCGTATGACGCGGCGGGCGGATGGAGGAATAGCCCGAAGGGTGGCTCGCAGGGATGCGAGCCAGTTTGGCGTCAGGGCAGGATGCCCTGTCGACAAACCCCGCAACCCGTCCGCGAACCTTCTGGGCCAAAGGCCCGGAAGGCGCGTCATCCGGGGGGCCCTTTCTTTGGGTTACTTTTCTTTACTCCGGGCATCCTGCCCTCCACCCTTCGGGCCGGCTTCGCCGTTCGCATGCGCTCCTGCGCATGCGTGGGCAAGCAAAGAAAAGTGACCCGGCCTCCGGCAGGAGGGCGGAACGCCCGCCGCGTAGGCGGCCAGATCGCGGTCACGTCCGAGGCGACAACCGACCACTACCGTTACTGGATCCTGGCCCTTGCCCCCTTTTCGGGGTGCGCCGGGATGACGGCTAAAGAACGAGGCGGTGAGGTGGCATTGCCCCTCGCCAAAGGGACCAGGGAGCAGACCCAAGCACCTCGGATGCATCACGCCGCCCCTCCCTCACACCCCAAGGAGAAACCAACTCACCCAACCCCCACCAGCAGCGGCAAGATCGACTCCCGACTCAACCGCGCTATCGGCAAATCCCCCAACGCCGACGGATCCACCCAACATATCCCCTCAATCTCCGCCTGCGCGACGAACGGTCCCTTGGCCTTCACCTCGTAGACCTCGGCCTCAACCACATGCCCCGGCTCATTGGCCGCTGCCGCACTGAAGCAACCCAGCCATTGCGCCCCTTCGCGCTGCATGCGACAGCCCAGTTCCTCATGCAATTCGCGCGCAAGCGTATGCAGGTCGTCACCATCATCCGCGTCGCGCTTGCCGCCTGGCTGCTGCCACACCGCGGCACCACGCTTGCGCACCAGTAGCACCCTACCCTGCCCGTCCCGGATCACCGCCGCGACGATCCGGATGAGCTTCCCGCTGCTCACAGCCGCGAATACGCCCACGACTGCATGCGGCCATCCTGGTACGGCATCACGCCGTGGAACGGTCGCGGATCGCCATCGAACACCAGCGGCAGGAAGTGGCGGTCGCCCTCCCACATGGGCAGGTCCATCAGGCGATCGACCGGCACCCATTCCAGCGTGCCTTCGGGGTTGGCGGTGAGCGGCGTGCCGCTGTAGCGGTCGATGATGAAGATGAAACCCAGCCAGTCTTCGCCCTGCTTACCGAAGCCGGGCCAGTTGAGCGTGCCGCGCAGGGACATGGACTCACAGGTGATGCCGGCTTCTTCGAGGATCTCGCGGCGCATGCAGGCGGCGATGTCTTCGCCGGGCTCCATCTTGCCGCCCAGTCCGTTGTATTTGCCCAGGTGCATGTCGTCGGGCCGCGAGTTGCGGTGGATCATGAGGACTTGCCGACGATCCGGCGACAGCACATAGCCGAGGGTCGCGACGATGGGGGTGTAAGGCATCGGTTCGCTTGCGGTTGCGGGGAAAGTGGCCAGTATAGTCAGGCCCGGCGTCAGAGGTTCTGCGCGATGCGCCACAGCACGCCGCTCGGGTCGGTCAATGCGAAATCGCGCATGCGCCAGGGCTGGTCCCGTGGCGGAACGGACCGCACGCCGTAGCGTTCGATGACACCACTGGCCTGCACGTGAGCCCACCAGGCATCCACGTCCGCCACCAGCAGGTGCATCATGAAATTCGCCGCCAGTTCCTCGACATAGAAATTCTGCAGCAGGAAGCTGGTATCCCCGTGCCTGAAATAGGTGAGGTCCTGGTCGGACCAGCCCTGCTCGAAGCCCAGGTCGCCATAGAACGCCTGGCTCAGCGCGTAATCCCGCGCCGGCACAAAGGCCTTGATCTCCACCGTTTCCAGACCGTGCATGCGCCAGTTCCTTGCCCATGGGGATGGCCTGGCATCCTATCGCTCTTCGTTTCTTGAATCATGGGTCGTTCCGGACTTGCGCACGCCCGGCCCGGGCGGCGACCATCGCCTTATGTCCACCGCTCCAGACCGCCCGCCGTCCCGTCCGCGCTTCCTGCCGTGCTGGCTGCTGCTGGCCGCCGCGCTGGCGACCGGTTGCGACCGGCAGGCGCAGCCTGTGGCCAGCAAGGAGCAGGTGTTCGAGAACCAGAACTTCCGCGTGGTCCGTATCGACCTCAAGCGCGAGACGTTGAGCCTGCACTGGAAAGACCCGGACAGCGGCGAGGCTTTCGGCACCATCAACGCGCTGCGCCAGTGGGGCATGGCACACAACCGTCGCATGCTGTTCGCCGCCAACGCCGGCATCTACGACCGCCAGTTTGCACCGCTGGGCCTGTACGTGGAGAACGGCAAGACGTCGGTGCCGCTGAACCTTGCGCACGGCAATCCCGCCTCGGGCAATTTTTCGCTGCTGCCCAACGGCGTGTTTGCCATCTATCCCGATGGACACGCCGACGTGCAGACCAGCGCAGCATTCAAGGCCGCCGGAAAGCCCGCGCAATGGGCCAGCCAGTCCGGGCCCATGCTGGTGATCGATGGCAAGCTCAACGACCAGTTCATCGACGACTCCAACAGCCTCAAGTGGCGCAGCGGCGTGTGCGCGAAAACCCCGCACCAGGTCGTGTTCGCGGTCAGCGAGGCACCGGTGAATTTCCATACGTTTGCGCGGCTGTTCAAGGAAGAGCTCGGCTGCCGCAATGCGCTGTACCTGGACGGCACCATTTCGCAGTTCTACGTGGAAGGCGAAGGCTATGCCGGCGCGCCCACGTTCATGGTGAAGCCCTACGCCGGCATTTTCGCGGTGTTTACCCAACCTACGCCCTGACCGAGCCTGTTGGCGGTCCCCTTCCATCTTCCGGAACAAGCCCATCGCGCCATGACCGACCGTCGACGTTTTCGCTGGCTTCGTACTCTTGTCGGAATCCTGCTGATCCTGGTGCTGGGCCTGTGCATCGCCGGCTGGTATGTGCTGGCCGGCAGCCACGCACAGCTCGATGGCGAGGTGAAACTGCAAGGCATCGGCGACGCCGTGACGATCACGCGCGATGCACTGGGCACCACCACATTCCAGGGCAAGAGTCGCGACGACATCACCTACGCCATGGGCTACGTGCATGCGCAGGAGCGCTTCTTCGCCATGGACCTGATGCGCCGCCTGCCTGCGGGCGAGCTGTCGGAACTGGTGGGCGCCAAGGCGCTGGACACCGACGTCAACCATCGCCGCCATCGCCTGCGCAGCGTGGCGCAGGCCGCCTATGCGGCCCTGCCGCCGGAACAGAAGCGCACCCTCGATCTGTATGCCGCGGGCGTCAACGCGGGCCTCGCGCACTTGCACGTGAAGCCGTGGGAATACCTGCTGCTCAACGCGACGCCGCAGCCCTGGCGCGCGGAAGACTCCTTCCTGGTCATCGCAGCGATGTATCTGGACCTCAATGGCGATGGCCGCAACGAGCGTGAACTGCACATGGCGGAACTGCGCGATGTCCTGCCTGCCCCGGTCGCCGATTTCCTGCTGTCGCCCGATCCCGACTGGGAGGCACCCCTGCAAGGCGATCTCTCGCGCCCGCCGGTGATTCCCGGCGTCGACGCGTTCGATCTGCGCAAGGGCGCACCGGTAACCGGCGGCGACAAGAGCGCGATGACGGCCGCCCTGCTTCCCGCGCTGGACGCGGCACGCCCGGGCAGCAACAACTTTGCGGTCGCCGGCAGCCTCACCGACACGGGTGCCGCCATTGTCGCCAACGACATGCATCTGACCCTGCGCGTGCCCAACATCTGGTTCCGCGCGCGCCTGCGCTATGCCGACGCCACCGCGCCCGGCGGCCAGCGCGACGCCAACGGTGTGTCACTGCCGGGCACGCCGGCACTGGTGGTCGGCTCCAACGGCCAGGTCGCCTGGGGCTTCACCAACAGCTACGGCGACTGGAGCGACTGGGTACGCGTGCAGCGCGACCCGCAGGACGCCTCGCGCTACAAGGTGCCCGAGGGCTGGGCTGGCATCGAGGCGCATGACGAGGTCATCCACATCAAGGACGCCCCCGATCACACGCTGAAGGTGGAAACCACGCGCTGGGGGCCGGTCATGGCGAAGGACGTGGATGGCACGCCGCTGGCGCTGGCGTGGATTGGCGACCGCCCGCATGGCTACAACCTGGGCGTGATGCAGTTGGAACACGCCGCCAGCGCGCATGCCGCGCTCGACCTTGCCCACGACATGGGCATGCCGCCGCAAAACCTGCTGGCCGGCGACAGTGCCGGCCACATCGGCTGGACGGTGACTGGCACCTGCATTCCGCTGCGCAAGGGTTTCGACCCGTCGCTGCCGGCGGACTGGTCCGCCGCCGATACCGGCTGGACGGGTTGCGCCGACGCCTCGCAGTATCCGCGCATCGAAGATCCCGCCGATGGCCGCCTGTGGACGGCCAACAACCGCACCGTGGACGGCGCCGAACTCGACTTGCTGGGCAATGGCGGCCACGACCTGGGCGCGCGCGCGCAACAGATCCGCGACGATTTGCGTGGCCGCAACAGTTTCACGCCGGGCAACCTGCTCGACATCCAGTTGGACAACCGCGCGGTGCTGCTTACGCGCTGGCAGCGACTGCTGCAGGACACGCTGGCCGGCACGCATGATCCGGAACTGGAGCAACTGCGCCAGCTCACGGCCACGTGGATCGGCCGCGCCTCGGTCGAAAGCGTCGACTACCGCCTGGTGCGTGCCTTCCGCGACAAGGTGAAGGAGAAGGTCCTGGCCCCGTTCGTGGCCCAGGTGAAAGCCAAACACGATGACTTTGCCTGGCCCGGCCTGGTGGATGCGGAAGCCGCCGTGTGGATGATGGTGCGCGAGCGCCCGGTGAACCTGCTCGACCCCAAGTACGACAACTGGAATGCGCTGCTCAACGCCGCCGCCCGCGAGGTGGCCGATGACCTCGGCAAGCAACCCGGCGGCCTCGCCGCACGCACCTGGGGTGAAACCAACCGCACGGCAATCCGCCATCCGCTGTCGCGCGCCCTGCCGGGCTTCATCGGCCGCTTCCTCGACATGCCGGATGAGCCCCTGCCCGGCGACCACAACATGCCGCGCGTCGTCTCGCCGGGCTTTGGCGCATCGGAGCGCCTCGACGCCATGCCCGGCCACGAGGCGCAAAGCATCCTGCACATGCCGGGCGGCCAGAGCGACAACCCGTTGTCGCCGTTTCATGGCGCGGGCGAGGATGACTGGGTAAATGGACGTCCAACACCTTTGTTGCCGGGACCGGACCGGCACACGCTGACCCTGCTGCCCGCCAGTGAGTAAACAAAAAGAGCCGCCCCAGGGCGGCTCTTTTCATGGCTGCGGCGAAAGCGGGATGACCCCGGCGACAGCATCGCTCCGTACAACCCCGGCATGAGTCCACTGCGATGCCGCAGCGTGGCCGTGGATGCCTTCAGCGCGTGGCCTGCCGGCCCGCTCGCGCCACATCCGCCGTCAATCGAACAGCCGTACGCACACGGCTTCGTACAACGCGGGCAACTTTTCCAGATCGGCCACCGACACGCATTCATCCACCTGGTGGATGGTGGCGTTCACCGGCCCCAGTTCGACCACGTCGGCACCCAGTGGCGCGATGAAACGACCGTCCGACGTACCCCCGCCCGTGCTCTCCACCGGCACGATGCCGCAAAGCTCCCTGCACACCGACACCACCGCATCGCGCACGGCACCGCCCGGCGGCGTGAGGAACGGCTCGCCCGACAGCGCCCACTCGATCTGCCAGTCCACGCCGTGCTTGTCGAGGATGGCCTCGGTGCGCTTGCGCAGATCTTCCGCGCGACTGGCCGTGCTGTAGCGGAAATTGATCAAGGCGGTGAGCGTGCCGGGAATGACGTTGTTGGCCCCCGTGCCCGCGTTGAGGTTGGACACCTGGAACGAGGTCGGCGGGAAATCCTGGTTGCCCTCGTCCCAGCGCTCCGCGACCAGCTCCGCCAGCGCGGGCGCGAACGTGTGGATCGGATTGCGCGCCTTCTCCGGATACGCCACATGCCCCTGGATGCCGCGCACCAGCAGGGTGCCCGACAGGGAGCCACGGCGCCCGACGCGGATCAGGTCGCCCAGCTTCTCTTTCGACGAGGGCTCACCCACCACGCACCAGTCGATACGCTCGCCGGTGGCGCGGAAATGCTCGGCCACGCGACGCACGCCATCGAGGTTGGTCGGGCCTTCCTCGTCACTGGTCAACAGCAGGCCCACGCGGCCGCGATGATCGGGATGGGCCGCCACGAAGGCCTCCAGCGCCACCACCATCGCCGCCACGCCACCCTTCATGTCCGCCGCACCGCGGCCATACAGGTATCCATCACGGATCGTCGGCTCGAACGGATCGCTTCGCCAGCTGTCGGCGGGGCCGGACGGCACCACGTCGGTGTGCCCGAGAAACACCAGCAGGGGCCCGCCCTCGCCATGCGTCGCCCACAGGTTGTCGACCTCACCGAAGCGCAGGTGCTCCACGCGGAAACCGGCAGCCTGCAGGCGTTGGCCGATCAGGGCCTGGCAACCCGCATCGTCGGGTGTCACCGAACGACGGCGAATCAGGTCACAAGCGAGGTCGAGAACCACTGACATGACGTACCTCAAAACCAGAAATAGGGGTGGTCAGGCCAACGACTGGCCGAACCTTAACCCGCCAGGGCAATACCCAGCACATGCCCAACGGCGTAAGTGATGCCGGCGGCAGCCACTGTGATGGCCAGCTGGCGTGCGATCGAGAACGCCATGCTGCGACCCGTGAACAACGCGGTGCCCATGCCGATCAGCACCAATCCGGCGATCGCCGATACGATGCTGCCGCTGAACGCGGCACCGCCCTTCAGGAAAAGATACGGCGCGACGGGAAACAGGGCGCCCAGGGCGAACAGACAGAACGAGGAAATCGCGGCGCCCCAGGCGGATCCGCCCAGCTCTTCCGGATCAATGCCCAGATCTTCACGCACCAGTGTGTCGAGCGCCGTGCGCGGCCGCTCGGCGATCTGCTCCGCCAGCGCATCCGCCGTCTTCGGCTCCATGCCCTTGTCGCGATAGATGCCGGCAAGACTCAGGGCACCATCCTCTGGCGACACCGCCAGTCGCTCCGCGCGTGCCGCGATCTGTGCCTGATAGAACTCGCGCGAGCTGTTGACCGAGAGCCATTCGCCCAGCGCCATGGAACAGGCACCCGCCACCAGCCCGGCGAAGCCCGCCAACAGGATGGCGTGATCGCCAGAGGCAGCACCGGCCATGCCCATGACCAGACTGGCGTTGGACACCAGGCCGTCGTTGGCTCCCAGGACAGCGGCGCGCAGCGTGTTGCCGCTCTGCGTGCGATGGCGGCCGCTGCGCGTGGCGGGCGCGGCAGGCTCCAGAAAATGATCGCGGTGGCCACTGCGATCCACCGGCGTCGGCAGATGGTCGGCATGTTCCAGCCGCACCACGGTGGGCATCACGAACTCGGTGCCAAAGCGTTGCGCGAACCAGGTGAGCACCTTGACGCGAGCACCGATGCGGGCGGGTGGCACGGACTCGCCCATCTGCGTCAGCCGCCCTTCCCAGAACGCCGCGTTGGCGCGTTCGCCATCGGCGATGCGACGGTAGGCACGGCGTAGCCGCTCGTCGGCGGCAAGTTCGGACAGCCGGTCATAGAGCGCGGCGTTGTCGCGCTCTATGCGAAGGTTGGTGCGGTAATGTCGCGCCGAACGCACCTTACTCATGTCACTTCCCGAACAGCTTCTTGAAACCGTTGTCGGTGAAGCCCACGCTGACAGCGCCATCCGGCTGCACGACGACGGGGCGACGCACCAGCGCCGGGTATTCCTTCAGCAACAGGGTCCACTCCGGATCGCTGCCGGGATTCTTGCGCTGCGGCAGCAGGGTGCGCCAGGTGGTGGACGATTTGTTCACCAGTTTTTCCCAGCCACCCAGCTGCTGTGCCCAGGCTTTCAGCGTGGTTGCCGGCACGGGATTGGCACGGTAGTCGACGAAGCTGTAGGCCACCTCGAAACGATCGAGCCAGTTGCGTGCCTTGCGGCAGGTATCGCAGGTAGGGAGGCCATACAGGGTCACACTCATTCGGCGCTCCGGAGCAGTTCGTTGATGCCGGTCTTGCTGCGCGTCTTTTCGTCGACCTGCTTGACGATGATGGCGGCATAGAGGCTGTGCGAGCCGTCCTTCGCCGGCAGGCTGCCTGCGACCACCACGCTGCCCGCGGGCACGCGGCCGTAACTGACCTCGCCGGTGGCGCGGTTATAGATGCGGGTGGACTGGCCCAGGAACACGCCCATGCCGATCACGCTGCCCTTCTCCACGATGACGCCTTCGACCACTTCGGAGCGCGCGCCGATGAAGCAGTTGTCCTCGATGATGGTCGGGTTGGCCTGCAGCGGTTCGAGCACGCCGCCGATGCCCACGCCGCCAGAGAGATGCACACCCGCGCCGATCTGCGCGCAGGAGCCCACCGTGGCCCACGTATCGACCATGGTGCCCGCGCCGACGTAGGCGCCGATGTTGACGTAGCTGGGCATCAGTACCGCGTCCTTGGCCACGTGTGCACCACGGCGCACCAGCGCACCCGGCACCACGCGGGCACCCAGGCCTTCCAGCTCCACGTCGTTGCCATGCGCAAAGCGCAGCGGCACCTTGTCGAAGGCCAGCGCCGCACCGCCATCCACCACGCGGTTGCCGTTGATGCGGAAATACAGCAGCACGGCCTTCTTGATCCACTGGTTGACCGTCCAGCCACCGTTGCCATCCGGCTCGGCGACGCGGCGCTCGCCCGATTCCAGGAGATCGATCACCTGCTCCACGGCGGGACGCAAATGCGTGTCGATCTCAGCCTGGGTCAGTTCGTTGCGGCGCTCGAAGGCGTCATTGATAAGGGTTTCGATGGTTTGCATGGCGTTCACGGCAATTTGAACTCGATGGGGCGGCGCCAGGCGCCGCAGGGGACAAGGGATTCTGACAAGAAAAGCCGTCCATCGCGAGCCGATGGCCGGCGACCGGCACGGATGGGGCCACCGCGGCCCCCTGGCATCAGGCGCGTTTTTCTTTCGCCGGCCCCAGCCGCTCGAGCAGCGTATGCAGCAGGCGGTCCTGCAGCTCCACGCTGAGCGGTGCGTCGTGCCGGTCGGTCATAAGGAAGAAATCCTCCACGCGCTCGCCAAAGGTGGCGATGCGCGCATCGTGCACGCGCACGCCCGCATCCATCATGCCTTGCGCCACCGCCGCGAGCAGGCCGGGGCGGTCGCTGCACACCAGCGCAAGCCGCGTACGGCCGTGCACGGTGCTGAAGGCAATCTTGGGCGCCGCCTGGAAGTGCTTGAGGTGGCGCGACATGCTCCGGCGCGACGGCTGGTGCACGTGCCCCGGCTGCGACAGGGCGCGATGCAGACGCTGTTTCAGCTCTTCGGCGCGCTCGGGCGTGGCGGGCTGCTGTGTGTCCGATTCCAGCAGCAGGAACGTATCCAGCGCCATGCCCGTGGGCGAACTGAGGATGCGAGCCTCCATCACCGAGAAATGCAGGCGGTCGAGCATCGCCGTGACGGCGGCAAACAAGCCGTCGCGATCCGGCACATAGACGAATAGTTCGGTGGTGCCGCGTACCGATTTCGGATGCACCTCGACCAGCGGCGTCTCGCCCTTGGCCCGCAGGATCGCCGCGGTTTGCCAGGCGATCTGCTCCGGGCGATGGCGCAGGAAACTCGACTCCGGAAAGCCGCGCCACAGGCGCTGGCACGCGTCGGCGTCGAATCCTTCCTGCTCCAGCAGTGCCTGGGCCTGGTCGCGGCAGCTGCGCACGCGCGCATCGGCGTCGGAGGGCAGTTCGTCGTCGCTGCGCAGCACGTACCGCGTGGACGTATAGAGGTCCGCGAGCAGGCGATCTTTCCAGCCGTTCCACAGCTTGGGACTGGTGCCAATGATGTCAGCGATGGTGAGCAGGTACAGGTAATCCAGCCGTTCCGGAGCCCCCACCGTCTCGGCGAAGCGATTCACCACATCGGGATCGGTGATGTCCTGCCGCTGCGCCGTCGTGCTCATCAGCAGGTGCCAGCGCACCAGCCACGCGACCAGTTGGGTGTCTTCCTCCGGCAAGCCGAGGCGGCGACCGAAAGCGAGCGCATCCTCCTCGCCCAGCACGGAGTGATCTCCGCCGCGGCCTTTGGCGATGTCATGGAACAACGCGGCCAGCAACAACAGCTCCGGCTTGGGCAGGGTCGGCCAGATTTTGCAGGCGATGGGAAAATCGCTCGCGGCATCCGCATCGGCGAAGCGTGCGACGTTGCGCAGCACGCGCAGCGTGTGTTCGTCCACCGTGTACACGTGGAAAAGATCGTACTGCATGCGTCCGAACACCTTGCCGAAGGCAGGCAGGATGGCGGCCAGCAGGCCATGGCGATTCATGCGCCACAACGCCTCCACGGCCGGCGCGCCCAGCCGCAGCAGGCGCAAGAAAGCAGCGAGCACTTCCGGATCGTCACCCAGCGTGCGATCCAGCACCGCCGATGCCTGGTGCATGCGACGCATGGTTTCCGCCGTGAATCCGGTGATGCCGGGTTCACCCAGCCGCGCGATGAACGCCTCGACCAGCGCCGCAGGTTGGCGCATGAAGAGGTCAGGATCGCGCACCGCCAGCCGCTTGCCGTAGCGGACGAAGTCCTCACCCACGGCACGCGGATCGGAAGGCGGCTCCAGCATTTCCTCGAAACGCTCGGCGATCTGCACGCCCAGGCGCTCCACCTGACTTGCGGCGCGGTAATAGCCCTGCATGAACTGCTCGACGCCGAGGTTCTTCTCGTGCTCGTCCTCAAAGCCCAGTCGTGCCGCAAGCGCGCGCTGGTAGTCGAACAGCAGGCGCTCCTCCGCACGTCCTGCTTCCAGGTGCAATGCGAACCGGTAACGCCGCAGCGTGGCTTCGGATTGTTCGAGCGAGTCCTTCTCCGCCGGATCGAGCAGACCTTCGGCAACCATCTCATCGAAGTCATCCGCATGTGCCAGGCGCCGCCCCAGCCAGCGCAGCGCATCGAGCGTGCGCAGGCCGCCGGGGCCATCCTTGAGATTGGGCTCGAGGTTGTACGCCGTATCGTTGTAGCGCGCGTGGCGCGCGTCGCGCTCGGCCCGCCGCACCGCAAGATACTCCGCCGGCGGCCATATCGACGGGTCGTCGACGATGGCCTTCAACCCCTGCTCCATCGCCGGGTCACCCACGAGCCGCCGCGCGTCGAGCAGGCTGGTGAACACGGTGGCATCCTGCTTGGCCAGCACACGGCACTGCGGGAGATCGCGCACCGCGTGCCCGACTTTCAAACCGATATCCCACAACGTGGCGAAGCATTGCTCCAGCGCACGCAGGCGTGCCGGCTCCGACGGGCCGACGAGCGCGAGCAGATCGACGTCCGAATGCGGGAACAACAAGCCCCGACCGAACCCGCCGACGGCAAACAACGCCGCGTCATTCACGTCACCCAGGCAGGCCGTCCATACATGCACGACGATGCGCTGCACCGATTCGCTGCGCCGCTGCGCCAGCGCCGTGGCATCCGCCCCATCGCGGAACGCCGTATCCAGCGCGCGATCCACGTCCCCCAGCAACTGCCGCAGCGCGCGACGCGCCTCCGACGACACGCCCGAGCGCGGCACCGCCACGGGAAGGCGGGGCAAGGGAGGCAACACGATCGGGGCGACGGTCATGAGCGGGGATGCATGTGGCGATGCAGCAAGTCTGCCACCAATGAGGGTGGTTGGCGGGTGGAAATTTCGGGTGAACAGCGGAAATTCGATGGAACCGAGCCAGCGGGATCAACGTAGACCTTGCTTCTGGCCCGCAGGGCGGCGCCCTCGCGAGCCCCATCCCTCACCCCGGCTTTGTTTCTGAAGGGGAGAGGAGCAGTGGTGTAAACCGCGAAGAGGCATCGCACAAGGAGGATGCGCAGCGACGTTCCGCTTTAAGTCCTCATCGCTAGGGCGCGTTGCGAAGCGCTTGGAGGTACCCGCTGTGTAGAGGCGGAGGTTGCTAGGCAACAACGTTCCTCACCCATTCGGGCTTATCCCGTCGACATGCTGCCAGCTCTGGCTCTGAAGGCCATTTTCTTTGGGTTACTTTTCTTTTGGGCCAGCAAAAGAAAAGTGACTCGAGCGTCGGCAGACGATCGAAACGCCCGCTGCGTAAGCGGCCCGATCGCGGAAGCGTACGAGGCGAAGACCAAACGCAAAGTCACTGGATCCCGGCCTGCGCCGGGATGACGGTTCTTTTGAGGCCACCCTGCGCCGGGATGACGGTTCTTTTGAGGCCATCCTGCGCCGGGATGGCGGCTCTTTTGAGGCCATCCTGCACCGGGATGACGGCTCTTTTGAGGCCATGAGGTAAACCCTGCCCCGCCCCCCCCCTTCCCCCTCTACCTCAGAAAAGAGAGCGCGCATAAAAAAAGGGCTGCCGAAGCAGCCCTCCTTCACCACCTCATGCCGCATCCGGCCAAGGCGTCAAAATCTCAAACCCATCATCCGTCACCGCAATGGTGTGCTCCCACTGCGCCGACAGCGAATGATCCTTGGTCACCACCGTCCAGCCATCCGGTAACTGCTTGGTCTGCGGCTTGCCGGCATTGACCATCGGCTCCACCGTGAAGGTCATGCCCTTCTTCAGCTCCAGGCCCGTCCCCGCACGCCCGTAATGCAGCACCTGCGGCTCGTCGTGATAGACCTTGCCGATGCCATGGCCACAGTACTCGCGCACCACGGAGAAGCCCGCAGCCTCAGCGTGCTTCTGGATCGCCGCGCCGATATCGCCCAGCGTCGCGCCCGGACGCACCGCCTGGATGCCGTGCATCATCGCCTCATAGGTGGTGTCCACCAGGCGCTTGGCCAGCACCGACGGGGTGCCGACGAAGTACATGCGGCTGGTATCGCCGTGCCAGCCGTCCTTGATGACGGTGACGTCGAGATTGATGATGTCGCCGTCCTTCAGCACCTTGCCGGGCGTGGGAATGCCGTGGCAGATCACGTGGTTGACCGAAGTGCACAGCGTCTTGGGAAAGCCGTTGTAACCCACGTTCGCCGGAATCGCCTTCTGCACATTCACGATGTGCTCGTAGGCGAGGCGATCAAGGT
Source organism: Dyella japonica A8 (assembly GCF_000725385.1). NCBI lineage: Bacteria > Pseudomonadati > Pseudomonadota > Gammaproteobacteria > Lysobacterales > Rhodanobacteraceae > Dyella > Dyella japonica. The sequence goes on from NZ_CP008884.1 coordinate 4,218,514, forward strand.
CCTCGGTGGTCACGCCGGGCTTCACGTGCTCCTTGAGCATGGCCAGCACTTCGGCTGCCAGCTTGCCGGCCTCACGCATGGCCTGGATGTCTTCGGGTGTTTTAAGGGTGACTGCCATAGTTCCACTCACATGGCGGCAAACCTGCTGAATTTCCAGCGACTTGCCGCACCGCCGGCGCACCGGCTACAATTTCGAAGTTTTGCTGACCCCAGGTGTCCAGGTCATGGGCTCCAGCGGTCGTCGCAAAGCGAAGGGAGATTGTAACCGCCTAGCGGCACAACCCCTACAAGTCCTTGATTGGACACATTAAACGCCACACACGCATCGGCACCGCCTTCGGGGTGCCTCGGCCAGCCCTTCCAATGATAGCGGGCTGCCGGGGTCGAAGCCGGGGATGCGTGGAGGTCCCAACCCCCGGGCCTATCCCCTGCAAAGGGCGGCCCAACAATCGGAGTTTTACCCATGGCACAAGTCACCATGCGCCAAATGCTTGAAGCTGGCGTGCATTTCGGTCACCAGACCCGTTACTGGAACCCGAAGATGGCCCCGTACATCTTTGGCGCCCGCGGCAAGATCCACATCATCAACCTCGAGAAGACGCTGCCGCTCTTCACCGACGCGATGAACTTCCTCTCGGCGATCGCGCAGAAGCGCGGCACCGTGCTGTTCGTCGGCACCAAGCGTTCGGCCCGTGAGCCGTTGGCTGAAGAAGCCGCGCGCGCCGGCATGCCGTTCGTCACCGCCCGCTGGCTCGGCGGCATGCTGACCAACTTCCGCACCGTGAAGCAGTCGGTGGCCCGCCTGAAGGAACTGGAAGCCGCCGAGACCGACGGCTCGTTCGACCGCCTGGTCAAGCACGAAGTGCTGGCCCGTCGCCGCGAGCGCGAGAAGCTCGAGAACTCGCTGGGCGGCATCAAGGACATGAACCGTCTGCCGGATGCCCTCTTCATCATCGACATCGGTCATGAAGACATCGCCGTGCAGGAAGCCAAGAAGCTCGGCATCCCGGTGATCGCCGTGGTCGACACCAACTACAACCCGGAACTGGTGGACTACGCCATCCCGGGCAACGACGACGCCATCCGCGCCATCCAGCTGTACGCCCGCGCTGCCGCTGACGCCATCCTGGAAGGCAAGGCTGCCGCGCCGGCCGCCGCCCAGGGCGACGCCAACGAGTTCGTCGAGCTCGACGAAGAAGGCAACCCGGTTGCCAAGGAAGAGCGCAAGGCTGCCCCGCGCCGTGACGACCGCAACAACCGCGGTCCGGCCAAGAAGGGCGCTGGCGCGCCGCGTCGTGACGGTGGTCGCGGTGGCCGCGGCGGCCGCAACGACGAGTCGTCGGACGGCGAGTAAGCCTTCCCTGCCCCGGCCCGCAAGGGTCGGGGCGCATCAAAGCTTTTGAGGAACCCAGATGACCGCCATTACCGCAAAACTGGTTAGCGAACTGCGCGAGCGCTCCGGCGCCGGCATGATGGATTGCAAGAAGGCGCTGGTCGAAAACAACGGCGACATCGAAGCCGCTGTGGAATACCTGCGCAAGACCGGCCTGGCCAAGGCCGACAAGAAGGCTGACCGTGTGGCCGCCGAAGGCCGCATCGCCACCGCCCAGGCCAACGGCAAGGCCGTGCTGGTCGAAGTGAACAGCGAGACCGACTTCGTCGCCAAGGCGCCGAACTTCATCCAGTTCACCAACGAAATCGCTGAGGCTGTGCTGGCTTCGGGCGCCACCGACATCGACGCCGCCAAGGCTGCCGCCTTCCCGGGCGCCGACAACGTCGAGTCCGCCGCCAAGGCCCAGACCGCCACCATCGGCGAGAAGATCGAAGTGCGTCGCGTGGCCCACGTGGCGAACGATGGCCCGCTGGCCACCTACTCGCACGGCGGCAAGATCGGCGTGATCGTGGCGCTCAAGGGCGGCTCGGAAGAGCTGGCCAAGGGCATCGCCATGCACGTGGCCGCCATGAACCCGCCGCACATCAAGCCGGAGCACGTCCCGGCCGAGTTCGTCGCGAAGGAAAAGGAAATCGCGCTGAGCCAGATGACCGAGAAGGACAAGGCCAAGCCGGCCGACATCCTTGAGAAGATCATCTCCGGCAAGATCAACAAGATCGTCTCGGAAGTGACCCTCGTCGGCCAGCCGTACGTGCTGGACACCAACACCACCGTGGGCGACGTCCTGAAGAAGGAAGGCGCTGACGTCGTGGCCGTGGTTCGCCTGGCCGTGGGCGAAGGCATCGAGAAGGTGCAGGAAGACTATCTGGCCGAAGTGGCCAAGGCGATGCAGGGCTAATCCCCCGCTTCCCCTGAAGTCTGAAAAGAAGCCGCGGGCAACCGCGGCTTCTTTTTTATGAGAAGCCAGCGGCGCCCCACTCCCCGCCCCGGCGCCCGGCAGCTCCGTCCAGCCCCATCGCCAACCCCGTGATGGAACTGAACTTTCCTGTTCCGCAGTGGCACGAAACCCTTACCGGCTCGCGTCACTGTCGTTACAATGCGCGCGTTTTGCCCCACACAATCCGGAGACCCCATGAGCGAACCTCTTAAGTACCGCCGTATCCTGCTCAAACTCTCCGGTGAAGCCCTGATGGGCGAGGCCGATTACGGCATCGACCCCAAGGTCATCGGCCGACTGGCCGATGAAATCATCGAAGTACAGAAGGCCGGCATCCAGATCGGCGTCGTCATCGGCGGCGGCAACATCTTCCGCGGTGCAGGCCTCGCGGCTGCCGGCATGGACCGTGTCACCGGCGACCACATGGGCATGCTGGCCACCGTCATGAACGCACTGGCCATGCAGGATGCCATCGAGCGCCGCGGCGGCTACGCCCGCGTGATGAGCGCCATCCAGATCCACGATGTGGCCGAAGACTTCATCCGCCGCCGTGCGATTCGCCACATCGAGAAGGGACGCATCGCGCTGTTCGCCGCCGGCACCGGCAACCCGTTCTTCACCACGGACTCGGCCGCCGCGCTGCGCGCCGTGGAAGTGGGTGCGGACCTGTTGCTGAAGGCCACCAAGGTCGACGGCGTGTACACCGCCGACCCTGCCCGCCATGCCGACGCCACGCGCTACGACACGCTCACCTATGACCAGGTGATCGAGCGCAAGCTCGCCGTGATGGACACGGCAGCCATCGCCCTGTGCCGCGACCACGGCATGCCGCTGCGCATCTACGACATGACCGTCGCCGGCAACCTCATGCGCATCATGCGCGGCGAGCACATCGGCACTATCGTCAGCGACCAGTAACGGTCCCACGCAGCCTCTCCCCACGGGGAGAGGCTGCGTACGCAGGCCCTGACCACCCTGCGCGCCTCCCCACCGCACGGCCCGCGCCGCGCCACCCCAATGCCCCATAGCCCCCTGCTATACTCGCCGGCTTGCACGGTTTGAGGGGTGTTTCCCATGCTTAACGACATCAAGAACGATGCCCAGACCCGCATGGGCAAGAGCATCGACTCACTCAGGCACAGCCTGACCCGCCTGCGCACGGGTCGCGCCAGCACCGCCCTGGTCGACGGCATCAAGGTGCCGTACTACGGCTCGGACATGCCGCTGAACCAGGTGGCCACGGTCGCGCTGGGCGATTCGCGCTCCATCATCATCACCCCGTTCGAAAAGACCCTGGTCGCTCCGATCGAGAAGGCCATCATGGCCTCGGACATCGGCATCACGCCGAACACCGCCGGCACTACCATTCGCCTCAACATGCCGCCGCTCACCGAAGAGCGTCGCCGCGAGCTGGCCAAGCACGTGGCGCATGAGGGCGAGGACGCCAAGATCGCCATCCGCAATGTGCGTCGCGACGCCATGCAGCAGGTCAAGGATCTGCTCAAGGAAAAGCTGATCACTGAAGATGACGAACGCCGCGCCGAGGACGAGATCCAGAAGCTTACCGATCGTTTCGTCAAGGACGTCGACGCCGTCGTCAAGACCAAGGAAGAGGAGCTGATGGCGCTCTGAGCGCCGTCACTCCCAGCGCCCGCTCCATGACCAGCGCCGATAACGCGCGCGTGCCGCGCCACATCGCCATCGTGATGGATGGCAACGGCCGCTGGGCGAAGCTACGCCACCGGCCGCGCACGTTCGGCCACAACGCCGGCCGCAAAGCCGTGCGCAACGTGGTCGAGGCCTGCCTGCGCCAGGGCGTCAAGGTGCTCACCCTCTTCGCGTTTTCCAGTGAGAACTGGCAGCGTCCGCAGGAAGAGGTCGGCGCGCTGATGGAGTTGTTCGTCCGTGCGCTCGACAAGGAAGTGGACGAGCTGCACGGCAACGGCGTGCGCCTGCGCTTTGTCGGCGACCTGGCCAGTTTCGAGCCCGGCCTGCGCCAACGCATGCTGGCCGCCATGGCCCGCACGGCAGGCAACGATGCGCTGCACCTCAACGTGGCCGTGAGCTACGGCGGCCGCTGGGACATCGTGCAGGCCGCGCGCAAGGCCGCTGAATCGGTGGCGCGCGGCGAGCTGCGCGCCGACGAGATCGACGAGAACCTGCTCGGCCATTTCATGTGCCTGGCCGACCTGCCGCCGCTGGATCTTTTTATCCGGACCGGTGGCGAGTGCCGGGTCAGCAACTTCCTTTTGTGGCAGCTTGCCTACGCAGAGCTGCACTTTACCGATACCCTGTGGCCCGATTTCGACGAGGCTTGCCTGAAGAGCGCCATCGAAGATTACGCACGCCGCGAACGCCGCTTCGGCAAGACCGGCGAACAAGTCGCCACGAAGGCCTGAGCCAAGGACACTGATGCTGCTCCAGCGCACACTGACTGCCCTGCTGCTTGCCCCACTGGTCATCCTGCTGATCCTGCTGGCGCCTGAGCGCGTCTTCGCCGTGATCGTCGCTATCGCCTTCCTGGCGGCCATGTGGGAATGGACTCGTCTGTCCGGCCTCAAGAACACGCTGCCGCGCGCGGGCCTGCTGGCACTCACCTCCCTCGTGTTTGTGGTGTGCTGGCAGGTGCGCGACAGCGTCTGGTGGCCGGTCCTGATCGGCGCCGGCGTGAGCTGGTGGATCGTGGTTTGCCAGTGGTTGCGCCACTTTGCCTTCGGCGCGTCGCCGACCCGTGAAAACTGCCTGATGAAGCTCGGTGCGGGCTTCCTGGTGATCGTTCCGACCTGGATCGCGGTGGTGACCATCCACGGCTCCTCCGAGCGCGGCCACTGGTGGACCCTGCTCGCCCTTTTCATCGTCTGGGCCGCCGACATCGGCGCCTATTTCAGCGGTCGCCAGTTTGGCCGACGGAAACTCGCGCCCACCATCAGCCCCGGCAAGACCTGGGCGGGTGTTTACGGCGCCTTCGTCGCCGGTGCCATCGTGGCGGGCGTGGGCGGCACCATGCTGGGGGTGTCGGGTGGCAAGCTGGCCGGCCTGCTCCTGCTCTCGGTGTTCACCGTGATCGCCTCCATCGTGGGCGATCTGCTGGAAAGCCTGATGAAGCGCCATGCGGCCGTGAAGGATTCCGGCAACTTGTTCCCCGGCCATGGTGGCATGCTCGATCGCCTGGACAGCGTGTTCGCGGCCCTGCCCGTGTTCGCCGCCGGCCTGTTGCTGCTCGGCCTATGAGCCAGCCCCTTCGCAAGGTCGCCGTGCTGGGCGCCACCGGCTCGATTGGCGGCAGCACGCTCGACGTCATCGCGCGCCACCCCGACCGCTTCCGCGCCACCGTACTGACGGCACACAGCAACGTCGCCGCGCTGGCGGACCTGTGCACCCGCTTCCGCCCCGACCTGGCGGTCATCGCCGATCCGGCGCTGGAAGGCGAGCTGTCCCGCCGCCTGGCCGCCGCAGGCGTGCGCTGCGACATCGCCAGCGGGCACGACGCCATCACGCAGGCGGTGTCCGGCACGCTGTGCGACACCGTGGTCGCCGCCATCGTCGGCGCGGCAGGACTGGATTCCACCCTGGCCGCCGCCCGCACCGGCAAGCGCCTGCTGCTGGCGAACAAGGAATCCATTGTGATGGCGGGCGCCCTGCTGCTGGAGGCACTCGCCACCGGCGGCGGCGAACTCATTCCGGTGGATTCCGAACACAACGCCATTTTCCAGTGCCTGCCCGGTGGACGCCCCAACCTGGCGGCCAGCGGTGTGCGCCGCCTCATCCTGACCGCTTCCGGCGGCCCGTTTCGCGGGCGCACCCGTGCCGAACTGGCCGGCGTCACGCCGGAACAGGCCTGCAAACACCCCAACTGGGTGATGGGGCGCAAGATTTCGGTGGATTCGGCCACCCTGATGAACAAGGGTCTCGAGGTGATCGAGGCGCACCACCTGTTCGGCGCGGCGCCCGACGCCATCGACGTGCTGGTGCATCCCCAGAGCCTGGTGCACTCGCTGGTGGAGTATGTGGACGGCTCGGTGCTCGCCCAACTGGGCAACCCGGACATGCGCACGGCGATCGCCTACGCGCTTGCCTGGCCCGCACGCATCGAGGCGGGCGTGGCCCCGCTGGATCTCGCCGCCTGCGCGCCCCTGGCGTTCCAGCAGCCGGATCTGGACACGTTCCGCTGCCTCGCCCTGGCCTTTCAGGCGCTGCGGGCCGGCGGCGACGCCACCGCCATCCTCAATGCGGCCAATGAAGTCGCCGTCGACGCCTTCCTGGCGGGCGGGCTGCCCTTCCTCGGCATTGCCGATCTCGTCGAGAGCGTACTTACGGAACTGCCGGCGCAAGCTGTGGTCGATGTCCAGACCCTGAATGAACGCGACCGGACGGCCCGCGAGGCCGCCCGCCGTATCCTCCGCAACGCCTGCTGACAAGCCTGATAAGCTCTTACCGATGAATAGTGTATTTGGCTCAGTGTTTTGGTTACTCGTCACGCTCGGCGTGCTGGTGACCTTTCACGAATTCGGACACTACTGGGTAGCACGGCGCTGCGGCGTCAAGGTGCTGCGTTTCTCCGTGGGCTTCGGCAAGGCCATCTGGAAGCGCGTGGGCAAGGACGGCACCGAATACCAGGTCGCCATGATCCCGCTCGGCGGCTATGTGAAGATGCTCGATGCCCGCGAGGGTGAGGTCGATCCGGCGCTGGCTGGCCAGGAATTCACCGGCAAGCCGGTCTGGCAGCGCATCGCCATCGTGGCGGCGGGTCCGGGCTTCAACCTGATCTTCACCCTCATCGCCTTCTGGCTGATGTTCCTGGTCGGCAAGCCGGATGTCGCGCCGGTCATCGCGGCCGTGCCGCAGAGCATCGCCGCCGAAGCCGGCGTGCACGCCGGTGACCGCATCCTGAGCGTGAACGGCCATGCCGTGTCGACGTGGAGCGACTCCATGGACGCCGTGGCCAACGGCCTGCTGGGTCGCGAACCGTTGCCCATGGACGTGCGCGGCACCGACGGAACCATGCGCCACCTCGTGCTGCCGCTCAACCAGTTGCCGGCCGGGCAGCCCATCGACCAGTACTTCGACAAGCTCGGCCTGAAGCTCGCCCCGTCACCGGCCATCGTGGCCACCGTGCTGCCCGGCAAGCCGGCGTCCACGGGCGGCATGCAGGGCGGTGATCGCATCGTGAGCCTCAACGGCACGGCCATCGACAGCTTCGAGGAATTCCAGCGGCAGGTGCCGCAGGAAGCCGCCAAGTCGCCCACGCTGGCCATTGTGGTGGACCGCGCCGGCAAGACCCTGCCGCTGTCCGTGACGGCCCGCATGGAGTCGCTGGAAGGCCAGCCGACCGCCTGGGTGATCGGCGTGAAGTTCGCCGACCGCGAACAGGCCATCTTGCGCTATGGGCCGCTCAAGGCAGCGGGCGCATCGCTGGAAACGACCTGGAACAGCGCCACCTCCACCTTCAACATGATCGGCAAGATGCTGACCGGACAGGCTTCGACGAAGAACCTGTCCGGTGTCATCGGCATCGCCCAGGTCGCCAACGCCTCGGCCAGCATGGGCGTGGGCTGGTTCTTCAGCTTCCTGGCGATGGTCTCGCTAAGTCTTGCGATCCTCAACCTGATGCCCATTCCCGTCTTGGACGGTGGTTGGCTGCTGTATTACCTTATTGAGTTGGTCAAGGGCAGCCCCGTGAGCGAACGCACCATGATGGCCGGTCAGTATGTCGGCCTGGTCATGCTGTTCACGTTGATGGGATTGGCTTTCTACAACGACATCCATCGCTTCCTGCCTTCGTGACGCGCGGCGGCTTTTCCAAAAGTCGCGCGATGTCCGAGGGACAGGCGTATCTGCAGCGTGCGCGTACAGGCGTCTGCGGCAGACACATGGCGGTGGTTCACCCGGCGCATCTGGGGAAGATGCAAGCACCCTTTTCAGGCTGGGCTTGTCCTGGCTTCACGTATTTGATCGAGGCGGTCCCGGCCGTCTCATCGGAATAAAACCAACGGAATCGACGATGAAGCGTATCGCCGCCCTGATCCTGCTTGCCTCACTCTCCGCCAATGCCCTCGCGTTCGAGCCGTTCGTCGTTTCCGATATCCGTATCGATGGCCTCAGCCGCATCTCCGCCGGTACGGTGCTCAACTACCTGCCGGTCAACCGTGGCGACCGCCTGACCAACGATGGTGCCCAGCGCGCGATCCGCGCCCTGTACCAGACCAAGTTCTTCAGTGACGTGGAGATCGACCGCGAAGGTGACATCATGGTCATCAAGGTCGTCGAGCGCCCGTCCATCGCCAAGCTCAGCCTGCGCGGCAACAAGGACATCAAGGAAGAGGATCTGCGCAAGGGCCTGAAGGAGATCGGCCTGGCCGAAGGCGAGACCTTCGACCGCCTCTCGCTCGACCGCGTGCAGCAGGAACTGGTGCGCCAGTACTACAACCGCGGCAAGTACAACGTGTCGGTCGACCCGCACGTGACCCAGCTTGACCGCAACCGCGTCGCCATCGACATTGAAATCCGCGAAGGCAAGGTTGCCAAGATCAAGGAAATCAACATCGTCGGCAACAAGGCGTTCACCGACAAGGAAATCCGCAAGGGTTTCGAGTCGGACACGTCCAACTGGATGTCCTGGTATTCGAAGGATGACCAGTACTCGCGTGAAAAGCTCTCCGGCGACCTGGAGAAGCTGCAGTCCTACTACATGGACCGCGGCTATGCCGACTTTGGCGTCGATTCCACGCAGGTGACCATCGCGCCGGACAAGCGCTCGATGTACATCGCCGCCAGCGTCAAGGAAGGCGACATCTACACCATCTCCGACGTGCACCTGCTCGGCGAGCTGATCCTCCCCGAGGACTCGCTGCACCAGCTGGTGTACGTGCACAAGGGCGACACCTTCAATCGCAAGGCGATCGAAGCGAGCACCAATGCGATCAAGAGCATCCTGGCGAGCATCGGTTATGCCTTCGCCAAGGTGTCGCCAGTGCCGAAGCTCGACAAGGACAAGCGCACCGTCGACCTGACGCTCTACATCGAGCCGGGCAAGCGCGTGTACGTGCGCCGCGTGATCTTCCAGGGCAACACCCGCACGGAAGACGACGTGATGCGCCGCGAAATGCGCCAGCTGGAAGGCAGCTGGTTCTCGCAGCCGGCGATCGACCGTTCCAAGATCCGCCTGCAGCGCCTGGGCTACTTCAAGACCGTCAACATCGACAAGGCCCTGGTGCCGGGCACCGAGGACCAGGTCGACCTGACCGTGAAGGTGGAAGAACAGTCCGCCGGCAGCCTGATGTTCGGCGTGGGTTACTCGCAGTACTCGGGCATCATCCTGTCCGCGTCGGTGTCGCAGAACAACTTCCTCGGCACCGGTGATAGCTTCACCGTGGGCGCGTCGCGCAGCGACTACTCCACCTCGGTCAATGCCAGCTACTTCAACCCGTACCTCACCGACAGCGGCGTGGGTATCGGTTACAACATCGGCTACACCAAGAGCAATTACGGCGACACCAACAGCGACTTCGTGAACTACGAGAGCTCGCTGAAGTCGTTCTCCAGCTTCCTGAGCTTCCCGATCTCCGAAACGGACAACATCCGCGCCGGCCTGGGCATCAGCAGCAACAAGATCAACCTGACCTACGAGTACCTCGACGCGTACGGCAACGTGCAGACGTCCAACTACTCGCCGCAGATCCTGGTCGACTACCAGAACGCGCTGGGCCACAAGACCATCCATACGTGGGATGCCACGCTGGGCTGGAACCACGACACCCGCAACGGTTACTGGGCACCCACACGCGGCGGCCTGATCTCGCTGTCCACCGACATCGCCCTGCCCGGCTCCACCGTGCAGTACTACAAGATCATGGGCGAGGCGAACCACTACTGGCCGATCGGCAAGGGCTTCGTGCTCTACGTGGACGGCCAGGTGGGCTACGGCAAGACCTACGGCCAGACCTTCGACTACAGCAGCGACGACGGCATCTACCAGGCGGGCGAGAAGATCACCTTCCCGTTCTGGCAGAACTTCTACTCCGGCGGCGTGCGCGACGTGCGCGGCTTCCAGGACAACACGCTGGGCCCCCGTGTCTGCGTGGGCACCGTGGCCGATCCGGTGACGGGCAAGCAGATGCCGATCACCCCGCTGCCGAATGGCACCTGCCCGGGCAGCGTCTACAGCTACGCGCAGCCGCTGGGTGGCGCCTTCAAGGTGCTGGGCACGGCCGAGCTGTACCTGCCGCTGCCGTTCCTCAAGGACATCAACACCGCCCGCGTGTCGTGGTTCGTGGACGTCGGCAACGCCTACCAGGACTACCAGAGCTTCACCGCCAAGACGCTGCGCGTCTCTACCGGCCTGTCGCTGCACTGGCAGGCGCCGATCGGCCCGCTGATCATCAACTTTGCCGTGCCGCTGCGCACGCAGCAGGATGACGGTCACTACGAGGAGCGCATCCAGTTCACCTTCGGCAGCCAGTTCTGACGAGCTGACCGTCACCGGTCGAACACCGAAGGCGCGGCCATGCCGCGCCTTCTTTTTGTCCCTGGCCACCGCCCGCCGGCGCCTTTTTGATGCCTCCGCCGGGGCGACCTACAATGGCCCGATTGCAGGGAGCTGACATGAGCGTTTTCCAATCCACCGTATCCGAGCTGGCCGAGCGTTTCGGCCTGGTGTGCCACGGCGACGGCTCGCGCGTCATCGATGGCGTCGGCACCCTGGCAGGCGCCAGCCCCAGCCAGCTGAGCTTCCTTTCCAACAGCAAGTACGCCTCGCAACTGACCGGCACCCGGGCGGGTGTGGTGGTCATGCGCGAGGAAAACGTCGCCGACAGTCCGGTCGCCGCGCTGGTGGCCCGTGACCCTTACGTGGCCTACGCCAAGATCGCGGCGCTGTTCGAGCGCCTGCCCGCCTCGCCGCAGGGCATCCACCCCACGGCCGTGGTATCGCCGGGCGCCCGCGTGGCACCAACCGCCAGCATCGGTCCGGGTTGCGTGATCGAGGACGGCGCGGTGGTCGAAGACGGCGCCATCCTCGGGCCGCATTGCATCATCGGCCCCGAGTGCACCGTGGGGGCGCAGTGCCGGCTGGTGGCACGCGTGACCCTGGTCATCCGTGTCACCCTGGGCAAGCGCGTGCTGGTGCACCCCGGCGCGGTGATCGGCTCGGATGGCTTCGGCCTGGCCTTCGACCGCGACCACTGGATCAAGCTGCCGCAGCTGGGCGGCGTGCGGATCGGCGACGACTGCGAGATCGGCGCCAATACCACCATCGACCGCGGCGCGCTGGATGACACGGTGCTCGAGGAAGACGTGCGCCTGGACAACCAGATCCAGATCGCCCACAACGTTTACATCGGTGCGCACACCGCCCTGGCCGGCTGCGCCGCCGTGGCCGGCAGCGCCAAGATCGGCCGCTACTGCATGATCGGCGGCAATGCCGGCGTGCTGGGTCATCTGGAAGTGGCCGACCGGGTTACCATTACCGCCAAGAGCCTGGTCACGCACTCCATCCGCGAACCGGGCGAATATTCCTCGGGCGTTCCGTTGCAGGAAAACCGCCAGTGGCGGCGCAACGCAGCCCGGTTCAAGCATCTTGACGAATACGCGCGCCGGCTTTCGGCGCTGGAGAAGGACCGTAACAATGAGTGACCTGACCGTGCCTTTCCACCTGCCCGTGAACGTGGAAACGATCCAGCAGCTGCTGCCGCATCGCTATCCGTTCCTGCTGGTCGACCGCCTGATCGAGCTGGTACCCGACAAGAGCGCCGTGGCCATCAAGAACGTGACCATGAACGAGCCGTTCTTCCAGGGCCACTTCCCGGGCCATCCGGTGATGCCGGGCGTGCTGATCGTGGAAGCCATGGCCCAGGCCGCCGGCCTGCTCACGCAGATCTCCAGCCGCCTGAAGGGCACCACGGGCAGCCCGCTGTTCTACCTGGCCAAGGTGGACAACGCGCGCTTCAACGCGCCGGTGGTGCCGGGTGACCAGCTGCGCCTTGAAGTCGAACTCAAGCGCCTGCTGCGCAGCATGGGCCTGTTCGAGGCGCGCACCCTCGTCGACGGCAAGGTCGTGGCCAGCTGCGAGCTGATGTGCGCCGCGAGGTCCGACAAATGATCCATCCCACCGCGCAGATCGATCCCACGGCCGTCATCGGCGATAACGTCAGCATCGGCGCGTACAGTGTCATCGGCGCTGACGTCCATGTCGGCGAGGGCACCGTGATCGGCCCGCACGTGGTGATCCAGGGCCCTACCCGCATCGGCCGCGACAACCGCATCAGCCAGTTCGCCTCGCTGGGCGGCGACCCGCAGGACAAGAAGTTCCAGGGCGAGCGCACCGAGCTGGTGATCGGCGACCGCAACCAGATCCGCGAGTACGTCACCATCAATCGCGGCACCGGCGACGGCGGCGGCGTGACCCAGATCGGCAACGACAACTGGATCCTTGCCTACGTGCACATCGCGCACGACTGCAAGATCGGCAACAACACCGTGTTTTCCAACTACTCGGCACTCGCCGGCCACGTCGAGATCGGCGACTGGGTGGTGATGGCAGGCTTCTCCGGCGCACACCAGTTCTGCAAGATCGGGGCGCACGCCTTTATCGGCATGGGCTGCCTGCTGGGCTCGGACGTCCCGCCGTTCGTGACCATGGCCAACGAGCAACGCGGCCGTCCGCGCGGCATCAACAGCGAAGGCCTGAAGCGCCGCGGTTTCGACACCACGCGCATCTCGGCCATCAAGCGCGCCTACCGCACGCTGTATATGGCCGGCCTGACCTTGGCCGATGCCCGCGAACAGCTCAGCGTGCAGGCCAATGACAGCGACGACGTGCGCGCCATGCTCGAATTCCTCGACCGCAGCGAGCGCTCGCTGGCGCGTTGAGATGAGCTTCGCTCATCTCAACAATTCAGGCATGCGCCTTGGCTCTGACGGCTGATGTAACGACATGTCCGCAACAGACGCGACCACCCTGACCCCCACCATCGCCATCATTGCCGGCGAAGATTCCGGGGACCAGCTTGGGGCCGACCTGATAACGTCGCTGCGGCGACGTTATCCCCTGGCGCACTTCATCGGCATCGGCGGCGCGCGCATGCAGGCCGTCGGCTTCGATTCCTGGTACGACATCCGGGAGCTTTCACTGTTCGGCTTCGCGGAGGTCGTGTCCCACCTGCCGCGCCTGCTGAAGTTGCGCAGGGAACTGATCGCGCGCCTCGTCGCCGCGAAACCCGACGTGGTGGTCGGCATCGATGCGCCCGACTTCAATCTCGGCCTCGAAAAGCGCCTGCGCGCGGACGGTATCCGTACCGTGCATTACGTGAGCCCTTCGGTCTGGGCATGGCGTGAAAAGCGCGCCGAGAAGATCGGCCGCAGCGCCAACCGCGTGCTGTGCCTGTTCCCGATGGAACCCGCCATTTATGCGAAGCACGGCATCGACGCGCGCTTCGTCGGCCATCCGCTGGCCGACCGTTTTGCGCTGGTGTCCGATCGCACTGGCGCACGCGACTTCCTCGGCCTGCCCCAGAACGTGCCCGTCCTCGCGGTGTTGCCGGGTAGCCGCGGCTCCGAGATCAAGCAGCTGGGCAGCGCGTTCATCGAAGCGGCACGCAAGGTCGCCACGCTGCTGCCGGGTCTTCGCATCATCGTCCCTGCAGCGAACGAGCGCGTGCATGCCACGCTGAAGCAGATCATCGGCGACGCCGGGGGCGAAGGCGCACCTCAGCTCATCGACGGCCATGCACACGAGGCCATGCTCGCCGCCGACGTGGTGTTGCTGGCCTCAGGCACGGCAACGCTGGAAGCGATGCTCGCCAAGCGCCCCATGGTCGTGGGTTACCGCGTTTCGCCGGTGAGCTACCGCATCGCGAAAGCGCTGAACATGCTCAAGACGGACGTCTATTCGCTGCCGAACATCCTGGCGCGCGCGAGCGGCATGGGTAACGACGTGGTGCTGGTTCCCGAGCTCATGCAGGACGACTTCACGGTCGACAAGCTGGCCGAGGCGACGCTCGCGCTGTTCCATGACAGCGAACGGCGCGGCGCCATCGTGGCTGCGTTCGAACAACTCCATCTTGCCCTGCGCGGCGACCTGGAAGGCCACGCCGGCGACCTGGCCGCCGGCGCCGTCGCCGAGATGATCGAGGCGCCGCGCCATGGCTGAGCCCAAGACCAGGCGACGCTCCGCCATCGATACGGCCGCGCGTCTAATCGCTGGCGTGGATGAAGCAGGACGCGGCCCGCTCTGTGGTCCCGTCGCCGTCGCGGCGGTGATCCTCGACCCAGCGCGCCCCATCGAGGGGCTCAACGATTCGAAGAAGCTCACGGAGCAAAAGCGCGAAGCACTCTACCCGCTGATCATCGAACGAGCGCTGGCGTACAGCATCGTGATGGTGATGTCCGACGAGATCGACCGCATCAACATCTACCAGGCCACCATGACCGGCATGTGCCGTGCGTTGGCCGGCCTGTCGCCGGCAGCGCAGGAGGCGTGGATCGACGGCAACGCCTTGCCGCGCGACCTGCCCTGCCCGGGCCGGGCCATCATCGGCGGTGATGCGCTGGAGCCGGCGATCAGCGCCGCCTCCATTCTCGCGAAAGTGACGCGCGATCGCTGGATGGTGGCGCTCGACCGCGAACATCCCGGCTATGGGTTTGCCGAGCACAAAGGCTATGGAACGCCAGCGCACTTGGCCGCACTGCAGCGTCTGGGCCCCTGCCCGCATCACCGCCGCAGTTTCGCGCCGGTGAAGATCCTGGTGGACCAGGGCGTACTGTTCTGAAACAGGCGACGCACCGTCGCACCGGGGATGCAACGGCGGGGCCAATACGCCCGCCAACAGCCATGCCCTATGACCCGCGTCACCGCCCTGCAATAGCGCTAATCTAAGCTCGATTCCAAGGAGCAGCGACCATCTGCCGCCTCCCCGATCGAGGCAACCTTTCAGGCCGCCGCTGCATCCGAAGGGATAGGAAGCGAAGCCACCGGGTCGACCACCCTCACCCGATCGCAGCAATGACCGGTGCACTTCCATCAGGCAGGGATGCAGGCCCCATGTGCGCCTCCCCAACCGCATGGGAATGAAGACTCCAACCAAGCGCGCATTCGACCGCAGGAGTCCACCATGAGCACGATCCGCCGCCCGAACGACCCCGCCACACCTGGCATCAGTCCGAATGTGACGCCCTCGTCGCAGCTCAGCCCCGACGAGATGGCCGCCATCGCAGACGCCGAATACCGGCATGTCGACTACGACCTGCATCCCCTGCGGGTGCAGGGCCTGGACCACTACATCGAGAGTCCTGAAGGCAACGAGCGTTTCCACATCTCCTAAGAGCCTGCTCACGATCTCCTTCAAGCTCCAGATTTCCTCACCGTCATCCCCGCGAAAGCGGGGATCCAGCGCCCTTGAGCGCTATCCAAAACCGAAAGTCACTGGATTCCCGCTTTCGCGGGAATGACGATGAGGGGAAGCAAGGTGCTGCAGCGAGATTTTGAACAGGCTCCAGGTGATGAGCGCCGGCGACGATGGGAGCCCATCGTCGCCGCGACCCGGGGAGATCAGCCGCGCGAACGCAGGCGACTGTGACGGTAGCCGTAACCGATGTAGATGAGCATGCCCAGCGCGGTCCAGCCAGCCAGCAGCATCCAGTTGCCGGCGTTCATCTGCGCCAGCAGGAACAGGCACACGATGACGCCCAGCGTGCACACCACCGGGGCGGCCGGTACGCGGAAGCCACGCGGCAGGTCCGGACGCGTGCGGCGCAACACGAGCACGCCGATACACACCGTGGCGAACGCGAGCAAGGTGCCCATCGACAGCAGGTCGCCCAGCAGGCTCAGCGGGAACAGCGCGGCGAGAATGCCGCCGACCACACCCACCAGCACCGTCGTGCGGTGCGGCGTCTTGAAGCGGTCGTGGACGGCGCCGAACGTGCGCGGCAACAGCCCGTCCCCGGCCATGCTGTACAGAATGCGCGCCAGCCCCATATGCATCACCAGGATCACCGAGGTCAGGCCCGCCACGGCGCCAATCTGCGTCAGCACCTTCAGCCACGCCAGCGACGGATGCGCGGCGAGCGCGGTGGCCACCGGCTCGGCGGTCGCCAGCTCGGCATACGGCACCAGTCCGGTGAGCACGGCCGCCACCACGATGTAGAGCACCGTGCAGATGGCCAGCGAAATCAAGATGCCCGCCGGCACGTTCTGTTGCGGATTGCGCGTTTCCTGCGCCGCCGTCGCCACCGCATCGAAGCCGATGTAGGCATAGAACACGCTGGTCGCCGCGCGGAACACGCCGCTCCAGCCGTAATGGTCGCCGCCCTGGCTCGCCGGCACGTACGGATGCCACAGCGAGGTGTCGATGTACTGCAGGCCGAACACCACGAACAGGATCACCACCAACACCTTCAGCACCACCACCACGCTGGCGAACATCGTCGACTGGCGCGTCCCCGCGTAGAGCAGCGCCGTGATGGCCGCCACCACCAGCAGCGCGGGCAGGTTGATCCAGGCGCCGGTGACCACGAAGTGGCCGTCCTTGAACGCCAGCGGCGCATTCGCCAGTACGGACGGCACGTCGACGCCGATGCTGTGCAGCAGGCCCACGCCGTATCCGGACCAGCCAACGGCCACCGAGGAGACCGCCAGCAGGTACTCGGCCACCACGTTCCAGCCGATGAACCAAGCCAGCAATTCACCAAAGGTGGCGTAGGCGTAGACGTAGGCGCTGCCCGAGACCGGCAGCATGGCGGCGAATTCCGCGTAGCTCAGGGCCGCCAGCGCGGCGGCGAGGCCGGCAAGCACGAACGAGATGGTCAAGGCCGGACCGGCATGCTCAGCGGCTGCCTGCCCGGTGATGACGAAAATACCCGCGCCGATCACCGCCCCCACGCCCAGGACGATCAGGTCCTTCAGGCCCAGCGTGCGCCGCAGGTTGTCGCTGGCGGTGAGCGACGCCTCGATGGGTTTGATGGTGAACAGCGAGCGGATCAATGACATCGATATTTTCCGGGCAGTGTCAGGGCTGCCGTGCAAGTGGATAAAGAGCACCGGACCATGCCAGCCCCGGCCCGTCCCTGCAACCGCCATTCGTCCGCCCCGCCCCAGGGCCGTCGCAGGCCACCACACCTCCGTTATGCTGGCCCGCCAAGGGAGGACCGATGAAACGCTTCGCTCGAAGCTTGCTGGCCATATTGGCCCTGGGGGCGGTGGCCCTGTGCCAGGCCCATCCCAACGCGGGCGCCATCCCCGCCGATGACCTGGGCCGCGACCGCCATGGTCACGACGTGCGCGTCTCGGAACTGCGCGGCAAGGTCGTCATCGTTTCCTTCTGGGCCTCGTGGTGCGGTTACTGCCGCAAAGAGCTCCCGGTACTGGCGGCACTCCAGAAGCTGAAAGGCACCGCTGACCTGCAGGTCATCGGCGTGAATCACGAAGACGACTACGACAAGTTCAAGGATCTCGGCAATCGCTGGAAGAACCTCGACATCATCCTGACCTATGACCCGCCGGACGGCCGTATCGGCAAGCCCTACGAGGTTCACGGCCTGCCCTTCATGGTGATGATCGGGCGGGACGGGCGCGTCGCCCACGTTTACACGGGTTACGACGAAACCATGCTCGATACCATCATGGCGGATGTGGACGAATTGATCGCCCAGCCTGCGCCCGGGGCAACGACGGCCACCGCCGACCATCCGGCATCCTCCTGATCCGACGCGGAAAAGTCGCCCCGGAAGCAATGTCAATTCTTGCCCGGTCCGGGCTGCACCGTTAGGCTGGACATCCATCCTGCGCGTGCGCCATGTCCGTCCGCTTCGCTCATCTCCACCTTCACAGCGAGTACTCGCTGGTCGACTCGACCATCCGTATCAAGGGACTGGTCGATGCCTGCGTGCGCCAGGGTATTCCGGCCGTCGCGCTGACCGACGACAGCAACATGTTCGCGCTGGTGAAGTTCTACAAGGCCTGCAGCGCGGCCGGCATCAAGCCGATCGGCGGCGTCGACCTGTGGGTCAGCGCGCCGGATGACCCGCGTCCCTGGCGCCTCACCCTGCTCATCCAGAACCATGCCGGCTACCTCAACCTGTCGCGCATGGTGTCGCGCGCCTGGCGCGACGGGCAGCACAGCGGCCGCGCCATGGTCGATGCGTCGTGGCTCACACCCGAGGCGACGAATGGCCTGATCGCGGTGCTGGGCCGCGACAGCGAAGCGGCACGCATCGCCGTCAACCAGGGTGTGGATGTGGCCGCCGCACGGCTGCGCCCGTTCGCGATGCAGATGGCCGATCGCCTCTACCTCGAACTGACCCGCACCGGTCGCGAGGGCGAAGAGAACTGGAACGCCGCCGCGCTCGGCCTGGCCGCGCAGCTTGAGCTGCCGGTGATCGCCAGCAACGACGTGCGCTTCCTGAAGCAGGAAGGCTTCGAATCGCACGAAGCACGCGTGTGCATCAACCAGGGCCGCGTACTCGCCGACCCCAAGCGCCCGCGCGACTACAGCGACCAGCAATACCTGAAGTCGCCCGAGGACATGGAGGCGTTGTTCGCCGACCTTCCCGAGGCGCTGGAAAACACCATCGAGCTGGCCAAGCGCTGCACGCTGGAACTGAGCTTCGGCACGTATTACCTGCCGGACTTCCCGGTGCCGGAAGGCCACGACCTGGCCAGCTACATCCGCGAAATCTCCCGCGAAGGCCTGAAGGAGCGCCTGGAATTCGCCGGCGTCGCGCCTGGCCGCACGCGCGAGGAATACGAAACGCGCCTGGAACGCGAGCTGGACGTCATCATCAAGATGGGCTTCCCCGGCTACTTCCTGATCGTGGCGGACTTCATCAACTGGGGTAAGCAGAACGGTATTCCCGTGGGCCCCGGCCGTGGTTCGGGTGCGGGCTCGCTGGTGGCGTGGGTGCTGAAGATCACCGACCTGGACCCGATCCAGTTCGACCTGCTGTTCGAGCGATTCCTCAATCCCGAACGCGTGTCGATGCCCGACTTCGACATCGACTTCTGCATGGATCGCCGCGACGAGGTGATCGACTACGTCGCGCGCAAATACGGCCGCGACCACGTCAGCCAGATCATCACCTACGGTTCGATGGCGGCGAAGGCCGTGCTGCGCGACTCCGGCCGCGTGCTCGGCATGGGCTACAACGCGGTGGATCGCATCGCCAAGCTCATTCCCGCGCGCCCCCTCGACCTCACGCTGCAATGCGCGCTGGGTCGTTCGGAGAAGGCGAAGAAAGAGCCGGACCGTATCGTCAAGGATTTCTGCGATCTCTACGACCAGGACGAAGAAGCGCGCACGCTGATCGACCTGGCGCTGAGCCTGGAAAGCATCACCCGCGGCGTCGGCAAGCATGCCGGTGGCGTGGTGATCGGCCCCAAGCCGCTTACCGAATTCGCGCCGCTGTACTGCGAACCGGGTGGCGCGGGCGTCGTCACGCAGTACGACAAGGACGACGTAGAAGCCGTCGGCCTGGTGAAGTTCGACTTCCTCGGCCTGCGCACGCTGACCATCATCGACTGGGCAGTCAAGGCCATCAACGCGCGGCGCGCGGTGAATGGTGAAGAAGAACTCAACATCGCCGCCATTGCCACCGATGACCCGGCGGCGTACGACCTGCTGAAGAAGGCGCAGACCGTCGCCGTGTTCCAGCTCGAATCCTCGGGTATGCAGCGCATGCTCAAGGATGCGAAGCCCGACCGTTTCGAGGACATCATCGCGCTGGTGGCCCTGTACCGCCCCGGCCCGATGGACCTGATCCCCAGCTTCGTCGCCCGTAAGCACGGCCGCGAGGAAGTGGTGTACCCCGACCCGCGCGTCGAGCCGATCCTGAAAGAGACCTACGGCATCATGGTCTATCAGGAGCAGGTGATGCAGATGGCGCAGATCGTGGGCGGTTATTCGCTCGGCGGCGCCGACTTGCTGCGCCGCGCGATGGGCAAGAAGAAACTCGAGGAAATGGCGAAGGAACGCGCCAAGTTCCGCGAGGGCGCCGCCAAGGACGGGCTCACCGGCGAGAAGGCCGATGAGATCTTCGACTTGATGGAGAAGTTCGCGGGCTACGGCTTCAACAAGTCGCACGCCGCCGCTTACGCGCTCGTTTCGTACCACACCGCCTGGCTGAAGGCGCACTACCCCGCCGAGTTCATGGCCGCGACGATTTCGTCGGACATGGACAACACCGACAAGGCGGTGACCTTCATCGACGAGTCGAAGGCGATCGGCCTGAAGGTGCTGCCGCCGGACGTGAACGCATCCGAGTTCATGTTCGTCGCCGTTGAGCCGAAGGTAATCCGCTACGGCCTGGGCGCCATCAAGGGCGTGGGCCAGGGTGCGTGCGAGGCCATTGCCGACGAGCGCAAGCGCGGTGGCGCGTACAAGGATCTCGCCGACTTCTGCCGTCGCGTGGACTCCACCAAGCTCAATCGTCGCGTGCTGGAAGCGCTGATTCTTTCCGGTTCGCTGGACGCACTTGCACCGAACCGCGCCAGCCTGATGGCCCAGCTGCCGAACGCCATGAAGGCGGCGGACCAGCACCTGAAAAACAAGCAGTCCGGCCAGAACGACATGTTCGGCGCCATGATGGGTGCGACGACCGCCACGGTTGAAGTCGAACTGCCGGTCGTGACCGACTGGCCGCTGGAGCAAAAGCTGCAGGGCGAGCGCGACACGCTGGGCCACTACCTGTCCGGCCATCCGACCGACCCGTGGAAGGATGAGCTGGCGCAGCTCTCGACCTGTCCGCTAGGCGAGATCGCCGAGCGCTACCAACCACCCAAGCCACGCAAGAGCGACGGCGACGACAACCGCTTCCGCCGCGGCCCGGATACACCGTGGACGGTGGCCGGCATGGTCACCGCCGTGCGCAAGCGTGGTGACAGCGACGCCTTCGTCCGCCTGGAAGACGGCACCGGCGTCATCGAGGTGAGCTTCTTCGGCGACCTCTACCTGCAGATCGCCCCCATGCTCACGCGTGATCAGATGCTGGTGGTGGAAGGTGGCCTGCGCATCGACGATTTCTCCGGTGGCGGCTTCGCCCTGCGCGCCCGCAGCGCCTATACGCTGGGCGATGGCTGCCGCCGCTTCGCGCGCCTGCTGCGTTTAAAACTGAATGGCGTGAATCCGGGGTTCATCGAAGACCTGCGTCGCACACTCTCCGGCTACCGCGGCGGACGCGCCAGCGTGGTCCTGTACGGCTACCACAATGCCGTGGCCCAGGCCGACCTGGAGCTGGGTGAGGAGTGGCGCGTGGATGCGATTCCAGAGCTGCTGCGGGCTATCCGGGCTGTTCCGGGGGTGGAGGCGGCCAAGCTGCGCATCGTGAAGACGGACGACCGGCCGCGCGGCGGCGACTGACGTTCCTCAGTCTGCCCTACCCGTCATTCCGGAGCTGCTGCGGGCCATCTGGACGGTGCCGGGGTGGAGACGGCCAAGCTGCGCATTGTGAAGACAGACGACCGGCGGTGTGGCGGTGATTGACGTTCCTCAGTCTTCCCTACCCGTCATTCCGGCGCAGGCCGGAATCCAGTAGCAACGGTAGTCGGCTTTCGCGAAAGAGTTCATCGGGCTTTGGGCGAAAGCCGGGCGTGATCGTCACTGGATTCCGGCCTACGCCGGAATGACGAGCAAAAAGCGAGTACCCCTTCACCCTTTCCTCACCCCCATACGCCCCCGTTCCCGCGTTTTTCCCCAGACCGGTATACTGGCGCGCTTCCGTGTCATGAACTGCACCGAATGAATCCCAACTTCCTCGATTTCGAACAACCCATCGCCGAGCTGGACGCGAAGATTGAAGAGCTTCGCCACGCCAGCCACGGGCAGGCGTTCAACATCGACGAAGAAGTCGGCCGCCTGCGCGAGAAGCTGAAGCTGAAGACCAACGAGATCTTCCGCAACCTCACGCCGTGGCAGGTCACGCAGCTGTCGCGCCATCCGGGCCGTCCGTACACGCTCGACTACATCAGCGTGATCTGCGACGAGTTCCATGAACTGGCCGGCGACCGCGCCTATGCGGACGACGCCGCCATCGTCGGCGGCCTGGGCCGCATCAATGGTCGCCCGGTGATGATCATTGGCCACCAGAAGGCACGCGACACCAAGGGCAAGGTGCGCCGCAATTTCGGCATGCCGCGCCCCGAGGGTTACCGCAAGGCGCTGCGCCTGATGAAGATGGCCGAGCGTTTCGGCATTCCGCTGCTCACGCTCATCGACACGCCAGGCGCCTACCCGGGCGTGGGCGCCGAAGAGCGCGGCCAGTCCGAAGCCATCGCCCGCAACCTGCTGGAAATGGCCGACCTGAAAACCCCCATCGTCTGCACCGTGATCGGTGAAGGCGGTTCGGGCGGCGCGCTTGCCATCGGCGTGGGCGACCGCACGGTCATGCTGCAGTACTCGACCTACTCGGTCATTTCGCCCGAAGGTTGCGCCTCCATCCTGTGGAAGAGCGCCGAGAAGGCCAAGGACGCCGCCGAGGCGCTGGGCCTCACCGCGCCGCGCCTGCTGGAGCTGGGCCTGATCGACAAGGTCGTGCGCGAGCCGCTGGGCGGCGCCCATCGCAACCCGCACTCCATGGCCGTGCGCCTGAAGGCCGTGCTGCTCAACCAGCTCGACGCGCTGGAAGCCATGCCGATGAAGGATCTGCTGGAACAGCGCTACAAGCGCCTGCGCAGCTACGGCGCGCACACCGAGTAATACCCGGTCCACGGGGATTCGCCACACCGGATCCCCGTCGCGCAGGACGACTGCGCACACCTTCCGCCCCCCCCCCGGCTCACGCCGCCGTCCTGGTAAAACCAAAAGCCTGATTCAGGGCACTCACCTTGGGCGAGGCAGGAAACCCTTGCCCGCCGCCATGGGTGATCACGGCGATGGGATGCGCTTGATGGGCCACCGCCCGCGGCGACCGATCCAGAGGGATGTCCCTGCTGCGCAGGGTACGTGACAGCTGCGGGCCGGCGACGCCCTCTGACTCCCCATTCCGCATCGATACGGAGGCGTCAGAACATGGCTCTCTTCCAGCTTCGGCCAGTACCGTCCCGCCTCGCGCTGGCCGCCGCCAGCGCGATCGCGTTGGCAGGCCTGGCGGTTTCACCTCCGGCCCATGCGCAGTCCGAAGGAAACATCCTCATCGCCGACCAGTTCAACAACCGGGTGGTCGAGATCAACCCGGCAACGCATCGCGTCCTCTGGAAATTCGGCAATGGCTCGGACGTGCCTGGCCCGCACAGCATCGTCGGCGTCAACGACGCCGAGCGCTTCGGTCCACTCACCCTGTTGTCCGGCACCGGCACGCCGCCAGGCTTCCCTGGTTGCAGCGACGTCATGAATGGCTGCCCCGACAACCGCGTCTTCATCGTTGAGCCGGGTGGCAACATCATCTGGCAGTACGGCCAGGCCGGCGTCACGGGCGCAGGGCCCAACCAGCTCAACACACCGGTGCATTCGATCTTCCTGATCAATTTCCCGGGCCACGCGGGCCCCCATGTGCTGATCACCGACCAGGGCAACCAGCGCATCATCCTGGTCAACCTGGGGCACCAGATTGTCTGGCAATACGGCACCACCGGCGTGGCGGGCAACGGCCCCAACCAGCTCAGCAATCCCAACAGCGCAGAGGTGCTCACCAACGGGCACGTGCTGATCGCCGATGAAAACAACAACCGCGTCATCGAGATCACCACCCGCGGGCAACTGCTCAAGACCTTCACCGACCAGGGCACCGTCAGCGGCGCCGCATTCGCCAGCCGCCTGCCCAACGGCGATACGCTGATCACCGACTCCAACAACAACCGCATCGTGGAAGTGAACGGCAGCGACCACACGGTATGGCAGTACATCACCAGCAACGCTCCGGGCAGCAACCCGGCACCGCTGCCCACGCGCGCGGTGCGCCTGCGCAACGGCAACACGCTGATCAGCGACCAGTTCAACGATCGCGTGATTGAAATTACCCACGGCGGCAAGATCGTGTTCCAGCAGGGCACCATCAATGCGCCGGGCAGCGGCTTCAATCAGCTCAACGGCCCTTACGACGCCAAGGTGATTGGCGACTTCACCGGGCTCACGCCGCCATTCGGCACCGACTGACACGGCAGGAAGCCGCTGCGCAGCCCCGGCACACACCGGGGCTGCCCTTGCCGCGGTCTGCCACGCCAACGCGTTATGATCGGCCCGCCTGTCACTGCGGAGGCCGACATGGCCAGTGAACACGTCACCAAGCTCGCCGTACTCATCGACGCGGACAACGCGCAGCCGACCATTGCCGAGCCGCTGCTCGCGGAAGTCGCCAAGTACGGTACGGCGCACGTCAAGCGCGCCTACGGCGATTGGACGTCCAATCACCTCAAGGGATGGAAAGAGCAATTGCTGACGCAGTCCATCCAGCCGATCCAGCAGTTCGGCTACACCAGCGGCAAGAACGCGACCGACTCGGCCATGATCATCGACGCGATGGACCTGCTGTATTCGGGTCGCTTCAACGGTTTCTGCATCGTGTCCAGCGACAGCGACTTCACGCGGCTGGCAGCGCGCATCCGCGAATCGGGGCTGATCGTCTACGGCTTCGGCGAACGCAAGACGCCCGACCCGTTCGTTGCGGCCTGCGACAAATTCATCTACACCGACATCCTGATCGCCAAGCCGGATGAAGAGCAGCCACTCAAGCCCCGCACCGCCGCGCAGCTCAAGCAGGATTCCAGCCTGGTGAACCTGCTGCGCAATGCGGTGGACGCGGCCTCGGACGACGACGGTTGGGCGACGCTGAGCGGCGTGGGTTCCATCGTCACCAAGCAGCGTCCCAACTTTGACGCGCGCAGCTACGGCTACAACAAGCTCAGTGAGCTGATCACCGCCACGACGCTGTTCGAGATGGATCGCCGCAGCCCCGGCGAAGGTCGCCCGAAAGTGATCTACGTGCGCAACAAGAGCAAGAAAGCCACCGCCCGTGACTAAGCTGGTGGAGACCTTGAGCCGCGCACTGCGGGAGCAACCGCAGGGTGCCCTGTGCGTGGCCTACAGCGGAGGCCCCGACTCCACCGCCCTGCTGCACGCGCTGGCGCAATTGCCTGAAGCCCATGCGCGGGGCCTGCGCGCGCTGCACGTTGACCACCGCCTGCACCCCGACAGCCATGCCTGGGCCGAACACTGCAGGCAGCTGGCACAGGAATGGGGGGTGGCCTGCCTCGTACTGCGCGTGGACGTGGACCACGCACGCGGTTATGGGTTGGAGGCCGCGGCGCGCGACGCGCGTTATCGCGCCTTCGCCGCCTCGTTGCAGAAAGGCGAGCGGCTGTTGCTGGCGCATCACCGCGACGACCAGGCCGAGACGGTCCTGCTGAAACTGCTGCGCGGCGCGGGCCCGGAGGGCCTGGGCGGCATGCGCCAGACGCGTCGGCTGGGTGATGGCGTGCTGTGGCGCCCGTTGATTGACACGCCCCGCGACGTATTGCGGCGCTACGTCGAACAACACCAATTGCCGACCATCGATGATCCGTCGAACAACGACGCCCGGCTTTCGCGGAATTTCCTCCGCCACGACATCCTGCCGCGCCTGGGCCAGCACTGGCCGCAGGCGGTGGACTCCATCGTCCACAGCGCCAGCCTGCATCGCGCCGCCAGCGAGGCACTGGCGCATCAGTGGCGCGCCGAACAGGCGCGCCTGCTGGATACGGCCAATGGCAGCCTGGAGGCCAGCGGCTGGCTCGCGCTGTCGCCCGCCCTGCGCCACCCCCTGCTCGATGACTGGCTTCACTCCCGCGGCCTCCCCGCGCCCACCACCGCACAACGGGAGCAGATCGAACGACAGTGCGTGGCACGCGACGGCCAGCTGCCATGCATCCGCTGGCCGGGTGCCGAGGTGCACGTGTGGAAGGGCCGCCTGTGGGCGCTGCCGCCCCAGCCGGTCATCGACCCGCAATGGCAGGCGATCTGGCAGGGGGAGCCGCTCGCCCTGCCCGATGGCGGCAGCCTGATGCTCGATCCGCCGGCACGGCTGGCTACCCCGCTGATCGTGCGCCTGCGCCGGGGCGGCGAACACCTGCGCCCCGCCGGTGACCCGCATACCCGGGAACTGCGCGACCTGTTCCAGCAGAGCGGCATGCCGCCATGGCGCCGCAGCGCCTGCCCGCTGTTCTTTGCGGAGGGGGAGCTCGTCGGCGTCGGTGACCGCTGGTTCAGTGCGCAGGGCATGGCGCTCTTGGGGGAGGCCCGTCCACGCTGGCAGCCGGCCTGGTAGATCGCCGCCTTGTGGGAGCGCACCCTGTGCGCGACCGCGGCCCAACCCTCCTGCCGCTTCGGTGATCCGTGCGCACGTCGCGCACAGGGTGCGCTCCCACAGGGGATCGCGGCCCGCTGGTCGCAACATGGACGCGACGTGCCAGCCCTCGCGGATTGATTCCGCACGGCCCCTGCGCTAGCTTTGCGGGCCATGGCCAAGTCTGCATCCGCCCCCGTCGCTCCCGCCGCCGATTTCGAACACTCGCTGGACGAACTCGAGCAGTTGGTTGCGCGTATGGAAGGCGGGGAATTGAGCCTGGACGAATCCCTGTCCTCTTTCGAACGCGGCATCGGCCTCTATCGTCATTGCCAGCAGGCATTGGAAAATGCCGAGTTGCGTGTACGAATGCTGCTCGACCCCGATGCCCCAGACACAGCCGAACCTTTCGAACCCGAGCTCTGAGCTCAGCGCCCAGCTCAAGTCGCTGATCGCTCGCGCCGACGAGGCGCTTGTCCGCTCGCTTCCCCCCGCCGACACCGCCCCCGTGGAACTCCACCAGGCGATGCGCTATGCCGTGCTTGGCGGCGGCAAGCGCCTGCGCCCCCTGCTGGTCTACGCGGCCGGCCATGCGCTCGGCGAAACCGGTTCGCGCCTGGACTCCCCCGCTGTCGCGGTGGAGCTGATCCACGCCTATTCGCTGGTCCATGACGACCTGCCCGCCATGGACGACGACGCCATGCGGCGCGGCCGCCCCACCTGCCACATCGTGTTCGGCGAAGCCATGGCGATCCTGGCGGGCGACGCGCTGCAGGCACTGGCTTTCGAACTACTGGCCCACGACGTGGACGCCGGCGTGTCGCCGGCCCGCTGCGTGGAAATGCTGCGCGTACTCGGCCGCGCCTGCGGTGCCGACGGCATGGCCGGCGGGCAGGCGCTGGACCTGGCCGCCGTCGGCCGCCGGCTGACGCTGGGCGAGCTGGAGTTCATGCACGCCTGCAAGACCGGCGCGCTGATCCGCGCCGCCGTGCAACTGGGCGGCCTCGCCTCCGATGCCTCCCCGGACGAGCTTGCCGCGCTCGACCGTTATGCCCACGCGGTCGGCCTGGCCTTTCAGGTGCGGGACGACATCCTCGACGTCGAGGGAGAATCGGCCGTGATCGGCAAGACGGCCGGCAAGGACGCCGCGGCGGACAAGCCCACCTTCCCCTCAATCATCGGCATGGAAGCGTCACGCGAGCGCCTTGCGGGCCTCACCAGGGACGCACTGGAGGCGATCGCCCCCTTCGGCGGCCGTGGTTCATTGCTGGCGGAACTGGCCCGCTTCGCAGCGGCGCGTTTGAAATAAGCCGGGCACGCTCTCCGGGGATGCCGCTTACGTTTCGCTGACAGCAGGTCAACAGCGGCCGTGCTGGAACGTTCGAAGGCCATACGTCCCTCACGGTTCCAGCCCCATGCCGCATCCCCGTTTCTCCCGCTACCGCGGCGCCTTCGCCGGCACCCTTGCCGCCCTGCTGCTCGCCGGCACCGCGAGCGCCGCGCAGACCACGGATTTCACCGGGGCATGGCGCCTGGACGACCGCAACAGTGACAGCCCCGACGCCCTGACCAACGCCATGCGCATCGAAGCGCGCAAGGAGCAGGCCAGCCAGCAACCCACACCGGCCGCATCCTCGTCCAGCCCGCCCCCGGCTACCGCGAGCCACGGCGGGGGTGGCCACCATGGCGGCATGAGTGGTGGCGGTATGGGCGGCGGTGGCATGGGTCGTGGTGGCGGCATGGGCGGCGGTCATGGCCGCCATGGCGACAACAGCAGCGACAGCAAGCCGGCCGGCGCCAGCGACAAGGACCCGATCGCGACCGCGACCTACCCCATGCCGCCCACGCTGAAGAGCGATGCGGTCCTGCTGGTGCAGCAGGACGACAAGACATTCCAGATCCGCCTGAACAATGGCGACCAGCTCACCGGCAAGCTGGATGGTGTGGCGCGGCAGTCGCTCAATGGCACCGCGATGGTGCGCGGCCATATGGAGAACGGCCAGCTGACCGTGAACATCCGCTACTCGGACGGCAGCCAGCTCGACCAGACCTGGGCGATGACGCCCGATGGCCAGCAGATGGTCGTGGTCGGCGCGTGGAAGGTACCCACGCTGGAACAGCCCGTGACGTTCAAGCGCACCTACGTGGGATTGCACTGATCGGAAAGGCGGCCGCGAGGGCCGCCTTTCCGTGCGTGCCGGCGTCAGCCGATCAGGCGCAGCGTGTACGGGTAGCGATAACGCTGACCTTCGTTCGCGCGGATCGCCGCGATGATGGTGAATACCAGCCAGGCGATGAAGACCACGGCCCCGATGGGCATGGCGATCACCACGCCCAGCCCCAGCGTGATCAGGGTGAGCACGAACAGGGCGAAGAAGATGATCGCGACGGTGATGTTGAAGTTCAGCGCCTCCTTGCCCTGGTCATTGACGAAGGGCATCGTGTCCTTCTTCACCAACCAGATGATCAGCGGCCCGAGGAAGCATCCCCAGCCCAGCCAATGGCCGGTGATGAGCAGGCCCAGCAAGGAGGAAAGATGAGCGAACATCGCCCACTGGCGCTCCTGGGCGGAGGGTAGGTCCGACGGCGGGGCCGGTTCGCTCGACGGCGGCGGTACGACAGACTCGGGCGGAACGCTCATGCGCACTTCTCCTGGGTCGTAAAAGCCTGTTCTGCTTTGGTCAGCCCGTTGGCTGACGACCCGATCCTAGCAAGTGTCCACGCGTTTTGGCGGGTGCCAGTGGTCGTGCCCGCCCACCCGGGCTCATTCGCCGGCGATGGTCATCTGCTCCAGCAGGATCGAACCGGTCAGCAGGTGCGAGCGATGGTCCACGTCCGAACCCACGGCGACGATATTCGCGTACATATCGCGCAGGTTGGCCGCGATGGTGATCTCTTCCACGGGGTAGGCAATCTCGCCGTTCTCCACCCAGAAACCGGCCGCGCCACGCGAGTAGTCGCCGGTAACGGTGGAGACGCCCTGCCCCATCACCTCGGTCACCACCAGGCCCGAGCCCATGCGCTTGAGCAGGGCGGCGAAATCGTCCTGGCCAGGCTCGACGACCAGGTTGTGGATGCCACCCGCGTTGCCGGTGGATGCCAGCCCCAGCTTGCGCGCCGAGTAGCTGCCTAGCACGTAGCGCGCAAGCACGCCGTTCTCGATCAGCGCACTGTCGCGCGTGGCCACACCCTCGGCATCGAACGAACCCGAGCCCTGCCCGCGCATGATGAAGGGCCGCTCCATGATGTTCATCCACGAGGGCATGATCTGCCGCCCAGCGTGGTCCACCAGGAAACTGGCGCGCCGATACAGCGCGCCGCCACTGACCGCGCTGGTCAGGTGGCCGATCAGGCCGCGCGCCACTTCCGGCGTGAACAGTACCGGGCACTGGCGGGTGGAAAGCTTCCGCGCGCCCATGCGGGCGAGCGTGCGCTGCGCGGCCTTGTCGCCCAGCGCCTGCGCGCTCATGAAGTCATCCGCCGAGCGCACGCTGTCATACCAGTAATCGCGCTGCATGCCCTCGTCGTCGCCTGCGATGAGCGACAGCGACAGGGAATGCCGGGTGCCACGCTCGCGGCCCAGGAAGCCGTGGGAGTTGGCGTAGACGGCCAGGCTCTCGCCCATCTGCACGCTGGCGCCATCGGAGTTGGTGATGCCCGCATGCGCGCGGCCGGCGTCCTCGATCTGCTTGCCGAGCGCGATGGCCTGGTCGGTTTCGATGCGCCACGGATGCCACAGGTCCAGGTCGGGGAACTGGGTGGCCATCCGCGCGGCGTCGGCCAGGCCAGCCGCCGGGTCTTCCTCGGTGAAGCGGGCGATGGCGCAGGCCTGGTCCAGCGTGGCCTGGATGGAATCGGGATGCAGGTCGGCCGTGCTGGCCGAGCCCTTGCGCTGGCCGAAGTACACGGTCAGCCCGAAGCCACGGTCACGCGTGTGCTCCACTGTTTCCACCTCGCCCAGGCGCACGTTCACGTTCAACCCTGTGTCGATGCTGGCCGCGACCTCCGCCTGGCTGGCGCCGGCGGCGCGGGCCCGGCGAATCACGTCCTCGGCCAGTTGGGCGAGGCGGTCGAGCTCGTCGTTGCTGCGGTCCTGAGTGGGGCTAAGCTGGGTCACGCGTGAAATCCTGCACTAGAGTCTGGTTCGTGCCTTCCTGTGACCCGCGCCGGGAGCTGTTTGCGCGCCAGTCAAGAAAGAGCGAAGGAGTGTATGTCAATACACGACTGAGAGATGACGAAGGCTGGCGGGCAAACAGACCCGGCCCGAAGGGTTTGCCGCCCAAAGCCCTGCGTGAGCGCCCCGCGGCTTGACCTGACGGCCAGCCAGGCGCTGCGCCACGGAACACTCACGCAGGGCTTTGGGCGGCAAACGCGGGCCACAGGAAGGCACGAACCAGACTCCAGGAACGGGTAGAATACGCGGTCCTACCGCGCAGTTCCCCAAAATGGGGGCGCGTCCCCGAAAGCAAAGAGCGTCGCGGAGCCAAGCCATGTCCCTGACAGCCGGCATCTACCGCCACTACAAAGGTCAGCGTTACCGCGTGCTGGGCACCGCCCGGCATAGCGAGACGATGGAGGAAGTAGTGGTCTACCAGGCGCTCTACGGCGAGTACGGCCTGTGGGTGCGCCCCGCCGCCATGTTCTGCGAGACCGTGGAGCTGGACGGCGAGCCCATCCCCCGCTTCACGCTGGAGCAGGCCGAACCCGACCTGCTCGATGGCGTCGTGGTGACACCCTGAGCGCAGCCCCACTGCTGGAACCTGATCTGTGAACCGCAATTACACCCACGACCCCGACCACGACTACGGCCCCACCCGCACGCAGCAACGCCGCGATGCACTGGCCGTGCTGGCACTGGCCATCCAGTTGGTCGAACTGCCGCAAAGCAAGCTCGCGCGGCTGGAGCTGCCTGAAGACGTGCAGCGCGAAATCGCCAACACCCGCCGCATCACTGCGCACATTGCGCGCAAACGCCAGATGCAGTTCCTCGCCAAGGTGATGCGTCGCCACGACACCAGCGTGTTCGACGGCGTGCGCGCCGCGCTGGGTGAAAACCGCGATCGCCAGCGCCAGGAAACCGCGGCCATGCACCGCCTGGAAGCCACCCGCGATCGCCTCGTCGCCGATCCGGACAAGGCGATGGGCGAACTGATTGCACAGTACCCGAGCGTCGACCGCCAGCACCTGCGTTCGCTGGTGCGCCAGGCGAAGATCGAGAAGGACGGCAACAAGCCGCCGCGCGCGTATCGCGAGATCTACCAGCTGCTGAAAGATCTGGCAGCGGGTGGTGGCGCGGCGGAGGCTGTCATCGACGACGTCGATATCGACATCGACGGTGCGGAAGAGCACGAAGACTGAGGGCACTTGAGTCGCGCACAGGGTGCGCTCCCACAAAGTTAGAACGCCCACTTGTGGGAGCGCACCCTGTGCGCGACTCGACCTGCTTCACCCCTCCACTGGCTCGAACCGCCCACAGGAATCCCCCGGCGACACCCAGCTATCGTGCACGTCGCACAACGCACTCGCCGCGATGCTCGCCCCATAGGCCGAACCGAACGACATCAGCCCCGGCACGCGCTGCTCCGTTTCGCGCGGATCGTCGCGAAAAAAACGGCAGCGCTCGCAGCGCGCATCGGGCACGGCGGCCAGCTTCATCCGCCCAACCCGTTCCAGTAGTCGGCGAACACGTGCACCGATAGCACGTAGCCGACGATCACGTTCACCATCACGCCCACCGTGAACGCCAGCAGCGGGCGCCAGCCCGTTGCGGTGAGCGAGCGCAAGCGAGTGGTGAGTCCAATGCTGAGGAAGCAGAAGGTGAAGGCCCAGGTCCGCAGCGTGCT
Source organism: Dyella japonica A8 (assembly GCF_000725385.1). Taxonomy (NCBI): domain Bacteria; kingdom Pseudomonadati; phylum Pseudomonadota; class Gammaproteobacteria; order Lysobacterales; family Rhodanobacteraceae; genus Dyella; species Dyella japonica. The sequence continues at coordinate 4,250,927 of NZ_CP008884.1, forward strand.
GATCGGCGCCACCAGGCCCGGCGTGACGATCTTGCGATAATCGGCCAGCGAATAGTGGCTGGCGATCCATGTCACCAACGCCGAGGCCAGCACGAAGCCGAACACGAATTTCGGGAAGCGCGCCCAGATTTCCCTCGCGCCGGCTTTCGCCCGAACGCCGTCTTCCGCCGCATTCCAGCGCGTGGTCGCCACCCAGGCCAGCACGAAGGCCCAGATGCCGATCCAGATATCGCGCCCCACGACCTTCATCAGGGTGAAGGCCTGCACGGCGGCGTCGGGCGCGCCGGCGATCGCACCGCCCGCGTTGCGCGCGGCATCACCATAAGCCTGCGCGGCGGCGACACCCGCCGCATCGGCGAACTCGGATGTACCGATCCATGCGCCCGCCACGGCCGTGGATAGTCCAAGCGCACGCGAAACGAAAGGCAGCACGAAGATCATCACGATGGCCCACACCACCACCAGGGTGATGGCGACCGATGTGTCCTCGCGCCGCGCACGAACCGCGCCACTGCTGGCGATGGCCGCGGAAACACCGCACACCGCGCCACCCACGCCAAGCACCGCAGCGAAACGCCGGTCGAGTCCCAACGCCTTGCCGGCAAAGAAAATGGTGAAGAACGTGGCCAGCGACACGATGGTCGCCTGCCCCACCGCCACCGGACCTGCCCAGAACAGCAAGGTGAGCGGCAAGGTCGCACCCAGCAGCACGATGCCCACCTTGATGTAGAACTCCACACGCAATCCCGACTGGAACCACTCGGGCAGGCGCACCGTGTTCGACACGAGCAGGCCCAGCGCCAGTGCGAGCAGCGGCGCTTCCAGGTTGTAGCGCGATGCTTCCGTCCAGGTCGCCGCGAGAAAGATCAGCAACGATGTGACGAACAGGATCAGGAACGAGGGCAGGAATCGCGACAGCGAATGCCCCAGCACCGCCAGCGCCGTGCCGAACAGCAAGGCAGAGGCGGTGAACAACGCCACGTAGTTTGGCCAGTGCGAGGCAACGCCCTGCCATGCTTCGCCCAGCGTCTTCCACTTGGCCGGTGCCACCGCCAGCCACTTGAGGCTGCCGCCATGCGCGAACCATGCCCAGGCCACGACGATCACCGCCAGGCCAATCCACACCGACCACCAGTCTTCGTTGGCAAACAGCCCCCAGCGCACCGGGCGCGTGGCAGCATCATGGGATGGCCGGACTTGCGCCGGCAGAACTCGGGTAGCGTCGCTCATCGCCCTGCACTCGTCGGAAGTCATACGTCTACGGACATCTGGACGTCCGTACGGCCACAGACATGGCCGCACGCTGCACTGTCCGCCCGGCCCGACGCAAAGCGAAATGAGCATTCGTTCTATGGATATACCCACTCCAAAACGACAACGGGGCGCCAGGCGCCCCGTTGCCGATCACCATGAAGCTGGCGTCAGAGGTTGCTGTAGAGATTGCTGACCACGATGCTGCCGAAACCGCTGGCGTAGTCCCAGCCCACCGTCGCCGTCTCGCCACCGTTACTGCCAGACACGATGTCGTGGTAGCTGTTGGTCGGCACGGTGTAGAGGTGCGGCGCCGCGAAACCGAGCGTCGGCTTGCCCGCCAGTGCGCGTGCCCAGGTGGCGGCGAACAGCGGCGCAGCCAGGCTGGTGCCGCCGTACTGCGCGTTGGAGCCGTTCACGATGATGATTGAACCGGAGTTCGGATCGGCATCGTAGGCAACGTCAGCGACATCGCGCGTGGTGCCGCCGCCCTGCGTCTGCCAGCTCGGCTTCGGTTCCACCGTGCTCGGGCTGCCGCCGGCCTTGCTCCACAGGGTCTCGCCCGTCCAGCCGGTCGAGCTGGTGGTCAGCGTGGTGCCGCTCACCGCAACCACGTACGGGGAGCTGGCGGGATAGCTCGGCGTGGTGCCACGCGGTGACTTGCCGCACTCGTTCGAACCGGAGTCGCCGGTGGACACCGAGAAGGTCTGCCCCTGTGCCACGCCCAACTTGAAGATCTGGTCGTCGGCAGCCATCGAACCGTCGTTGTGGGCGGTGGTTTCGCACTCGCCGAGCGACACGTTGATGACCTTGGCCACGTTGTCGGTCACGGCCTGGTTGTACGCCGCCGTAAGCGCGCTGTTACCCAACGAGTTGGCCGTGTAGAAGATCAGCTTGCCCACGCCGCCCGACATGGCAACGATGTCCTGGCTGTCGAGATCCCACTCGGGCGTGCCGCTGGTATCGGTACCGGGCGTGCCCACCACGACCACCTGCGTGTTGACTGCCGGCAGGCCGTTTTTGGTGGTGAAGGAGGTCAGGTCCTTCAGCGGCTGCGTCATGTCGCCGTCGCTGATGATGCCGACAGTCACCGTCGACGCGGTCGGCGTGCTGCCGACGTTGTAGATGGTCGGGAATTCCGTGGGGTTGTGGCCGACGGTGCCCGAGGCGATCTGGGTGCCACCGGCGACCGGCTTGATCATGGTGTGCGCGTGCGACACGGTCTGCAGACCAACAATCGACAACACTGAATCGGCCAGCGCAGCCGGCACCTTGGCATCGTCGATGTTCGCGTAGGCGGCACGACCCTCGGCATCGTTCGCGTGGATCAGGCGGGTGGCAAACGCATTCATCGCGCTGCCCGCATTACCGTCAGCGGAGATCATCAGACGGTTGGCCGACACCTGGATGTTGGTGAAGCCGGCCTTGGCCAGGTGATCAACCACAGCCTGCACCTGGGTGCTGCTTGGCGAGAACATGGCGATGGCGTCGGCGGGCTGCAACGTGGTGCGGAACGCCGCACTCTTGGGGTTGTGCGTGGCGGCGACGAACTCATCGAGCGCGGCGCCGTTCTGCACCTTCATGACGACCTCGACATGAATCGGCATGCTCGATTCGGCGATGTCTTTCACGGCAGCGGTCGCTGCCAGCTCATGGGCATGCGTCGCAGTCGTGGCCCAGGGGGATGCCGCCAGTAGCGGCGTGGAAGCAAACAATCCAAATGCAGCAGTCAGTGCAAGGCACAGCGTCGACTTCTTCATCTGCATGAAACGATCTCCCGTAGCGTGATCCGTAGTGGATGACATTCCGGCGCTATGCGGCCGGCCGCAGGCTACGCGGGCTTGGTCTGCCTTGGCTCTGACGGCCGAGCTCCCCTTTCGACCAAGTCCAACTCCCCGTCGTCGACGCTAACACACGAAAGGAAGTTGACGGAAAGCTATTGCGCTATCCGTGTCGGGATTTTTCGATATCGAAAGAACGTGCGACGCAAGCAGCGATGCGGCGCACGTTTTCAAGCTGACAGCGTCGCGTCAGGAAGCGGTGCCACCGACGGTCATGGCATCCACTTTCAGCGTCGGCTGGCCCACGCCCACCGGTACGCTTTGGCCGTCCTTGCCGCACACGCCCACGCCTTCGTCGAGCGCCAGGTCGTTGCCGATCATGGAGACGCGGGTGAGCACGTCCGGACCGGAGCCGATCAGCGTGGCGCCCTTCACCGGGCGCGTGACCTTGCCGTCTTCGATCAGGTAGGCCTCGCTGGCGGAGAACACGAACTTGCCGCTGGTGATGTCCACCTGGCCGCCGCCGAAGTTGACCGCGTACAGGCCCTTCTTCACCGAGCGGATGATCTCCTGCGGATCACGCTGCCCGGCAAGCATGTAGGTGTTGGTCATGCGCGGCATGGGCAGCTGGGCGAAGGATTCGCGGCGGCCGTTACCGGTGGGTGCCATGCCCATCAGGCGGGCGTTGAGCTTGTCCTGCATGTACCCCTTGAGGATGCCGTCCTCGATCAGCGTGGTGCATTCGGTCGGCGTGCCTTCATCATCCACGCTGAGCGAACCGCGGCGCCCCGGCAACGTGCCGTCGTCCACCACGGTGACGCCCGGTGCGGCCACACGCTGGCCGATGCGGCCGGCGAAGGCAGAGCTGCCCTTGCGATTGAAGTCACCCTCGAGGCCATGGCCGATGGCTTCGTGCAGAAGCACGCCCGGCCAGCCCGGGCCCAGCACCACCGGCATGCTGCCGGCCGGTGCGTCGACGGCTTCCAGGTTTACCAGCGCCTGCCGCACGGCTTCGTCGGCGTATGCCATGGCGCGGCCGTTCTCCAACAGCTCGCGGTAGCCATAGCGACCGCCGCCGCCCACGTGGCTCTGCTCGCGGCGACCGTTGTGCTCGACGATCACGGCAACGTTCACGCGCACCAGCGGGCGCACATCCGCCGCCAGCGTGCCATCGGAGGCCGCCACCAGCACCGTGTCCACGATGGACGACAGGCTCACGATGACCTGCTTGACGCGCGGATCGCGGGATCGCGCATAGGCGTCCACTTCGCGCAGCAGGGCGATCTTGTCAGGGTTGGGCAGACTTTCGACCGGGTCGATGGCCGGATACAGCTGGCGCCCGCCATTCAGCGCCAGCGGCTTGCCGGCACCGTTGCCGCCACGCGCGATAGCGCGGGCCGCCCTGGAAGCCTCGAGCAGCTGCGGCAGCACGATCTCGTCGGAATAGGCGAAGCCGGTCTTTTCTCCACTGATCGCGCGCACGCCCACGCCCTGCTCGATGGAGTGGCTGCCATCCTTGACGATGCCTTCCTCCAGCATCCAGGACTCGCTGCGGGAGTGCTGGAAATACAGGTCGGCAGCATCGATGGAGGGGCCCATCAGCTGGTTGAAAACGCGGTCCAGGTCGGTGGCGGCCAGGCCGCCCGGCGACAGCAGGCGCCGTTCTGCCTGCGCGATCAGGGAATCCATGAAGTCGGTGCCGTATTCGGGAAAAGGGGGACTTTACCAAGTTGGGGCCGGCCGCCGGGGGTTTAAAGCCCGCGACGTGGAGCACCTGGCGCCCAAAGGTTAGGATGCCGCCCATGTTTATGACGCACGTGTGAAGGATCACCCATGAGCGATACCCCCCGGCAGCCGCTGGCCCACAAGGTCATCGACCGCGCCATCAAGGCCCCCATCGAGGAAACCCGCGAGCTGCTGCACAAGGACGGCGAGCTCAAGCCGGGCAAAGGCACGGTCAGCAGTGTGATCGCCCTCTCGCTGGGCTTCCTGAGCCTGCTGGGCGTGCTGGCCTTCCACTTCCCCCAATACCTGACCACGCCAGACCTGCGCCACCAGTACTCGGTGGATGTGCTGCGCCAGTTGCTGCTGGCCGCCCTGCTCATCTCGGGCGGCATGTCGCTGGCGAACATCATCCTTGGACGCGCCCGCCAGCTCAGCATGGTGGCCTTCCTGCTGGTGATCGCGGCGACCGCGCTGGGTGGCTCCCGCGTACCGGTGGGCAACTTTCCGGACCACACACCGTACATCGGGCTGGACTGGTTCATCCTCGACCTGCTCGGCTCCACGCTGATCTTCGTGGTGATCGAGAAACTGTTCCCGCTCTACAAGGGACAGACGCTGTTCCGCAAGGAATGGCAGACCGACCTCAAGCACTTCGCGGTGAATCACTTCATCGTCGGCCTGGCGCTGCTGGTGGTGAACTTCCTGCTGCATCATCTGTTCGGCTGGCTGGTAAGCAGCGATTTCCAGCAGTACGTGAAGCACATACCGTTCGTGCCGCAGCTGCTGCTGTGCATCCTGGTCGCGGACCTGGCGCAGTACGGGACGCACCGCGCGTATCACGAGGTGCCATTCCTGTGGCGCTTCCACGCCGTGCACCATTCGGTGAAGACGATGGACTGGCTGGCCGGCTCACGCCAGCACATGCTGGAGCTGATCGCCACGCGCGTGTGCGTGCTGGCGCCGCTCTACATTCTCGGCTTCAGCGAGGGCGTGATGAATGCCTACATCATCGTGGTGGGCTTCCAGGCGGTGTTCAACCACGCCAACGTGCACCTGCCTTGGGGACCGCTGAAATACCTGGTGGTGACACCGGATTTCCATCACTGGCACCACGCGTCCGACGATGAAGCCATCGACAAGAACTACGCCGCGCACTACGCCTTCCTCGACTACCTGTTCGGCACGGCGGTGAAGTCGACGAAGAAATTCCCGGAACACTATGGCGTGGTAGGTGATTACATGCCGGATGGCTTCGTGCGCCAGCAGTTGTTCCCGTTCCGTGGAAGCACCAAGCCGAGCGATCCGGCTGCCTGAGCGAGTCCACTGTGGGAGCGCACCCTGTGCGCGACAAACCAACGGAGCGGCGACGACGATGCGCCGCTGTCGCGCACAGGGTGCGCTCCCACATCAAACGCCGTAGATCAATGCCCGACGCTGCTCGCCGGTGCGGGTGCCAATGACGGATCAGCGCTCGGCAGCACCGTCGGCGGCACCGGCACGTCCTTCTTCTCGATCAGTGTGATCACTGGCTTGTCCCAGCTGCCGGTGACCTTGTAGCGCGCGCTGGCAGCACGGTTGATGCCGTGGCCCAGCAAGCCCTGCGCGACGAAGCCTGCCGCGATGCCAATGGGGCCGCCCACGAACGCCCCCACCACCGGCAGGCTGTTGCCGGCATGGGGGATCGCCAGCACCTGCAGGTCGTAATCCTTGGCGCGCACGCCGGTGCGCCCCTTGATGGAAATCTCCGCGGCAGGGCTGCGGATCTGAAGGTTGTCGGTGTTCGCGTTGCCGTCGCCCAGCTTGAAGTCGCCGGCAATCGCATCGAACGCCAGCCCCTTGCCGAACACATCGCCAAAGTCGAAGGACAAGCGGCGCGGCAGCTCCAGCACCGACACCAGACCGAACAAACGCGCCACGCCCGGCGTGCCCACCTCAGGCATGCGGCCGTCGGTGATGTTGATGCTCAGCTTGCCGTCCATGTTGCCCAGCTCCATGGCGGACGGCGCGCCCGGCCAGGTGGCATCGAGCTGCGAACGCACCTTGCCGCCGGCGAGCAGACCCTCATAGCCGAAGGCACCGAGCATGTCGCCCATGTTGTCGGCGGCGAAATCGATGCGCATGTGCGAGTGACTGTCGCTGGCCGTGCCGTTCCAGTCGCCCACGCCATTGATCTGCACGCCGTGGGACAGGGTACGCAACTGGTCGATATGCATGCCCCGATCGGTCGGCCATGTTTCCAGCCGCGCATCGCCCAGCTTGGAATCACCGAAGCGCAAGTCGCTCACCCACAGATGGAACGGCGGCAACGCAGACGGCGTAATGCCGGTGGCCGCGGGGTTGACGACAGGAGTCGCCGGATTGGCAGGCGAGCTCGCCGCCCCACCCTGCGCCGCCGCTGTCTCGGCCGGGGTGGCGCCCTTCTTGGGGGCAGGCACGTCCTTGGGCCAGTACAGGCGCTGCAGTCGCGCCGTCACGCCACGCCGCGACAGGTCAGCGAGTGGCACGTTGAAACGACCGGCCAGGCCGCTGCTGTCGACATCCACCACCAACCCGTCTGGCTGTGACGAAGCGAGCAGGCGCATGTTGGCAAATGGATGGCCAAACACCAGCGCCTGGTCGGCGGTCACGTCGATGCTTTCCAGGCCCGGCCCATTGTTGCTGGCGCCCGATGCCGCGTATTGCGTCCAGCCGGTGACGTCCAGCCTGGCTGGCCGGCCGCGGATGCGGATGCCCGTGTCGGGCACGGCATCGGGTGCCTTGGTGCCGAACGCAAACGTGGCGGCAAGCGTCTGGCTGTCATTCTGCGGAAGGCGCATGCGGGCGCGCACGACCTGCCCCATGCTCAGCTGCACGTCGCTGCCCTGCATGGGCAGGTTCATGTCCAGGTGGAGCGGCAGCGTGTCTTCCGCGGCCTTCTTCAACGGCACCGGAAAATCGAGCGCCATGCCACCCAGCATGGAATCCACGCTGAGCTGTTGCGTGGTGGCCGCCGAACCCGAGGTGTTGACGATGTTGAAACCCACGGTGAAATCGCTGCGGCCCGTCGCCACCTGGTTGAGCCAGTCCAGCTGCTTATAGCCCTGCGTCAGCTCGGCCATGCTGAAACGCCCCGCCAGCTTGGCCGACAGCACCGTGTTGGGCTGGCCGGTGGCGCCGGCGATGGCCAGGTCGAGTTTCGCCGGCTGCCCGCGGAAGCTGGTATCGAGTGGGCCGGCGTGGAAGCCCGCCTTGTCGAACGTCGCGGCACCGGTCAGCTTGTCGAGCTGCAGGTTCCACTCGGGCGCGTTGAAATCCACGTCCTTCAGCCGCGCGCGACCGTCGAGGATGAAATTGCTGGCATCGGCGACCGGCAGCGACAGATGGAAATCGAACGCCCCGGTGCCACCCAGCTTCAGTTTGGTCAGGACGTCCGCATGGTGCATGCCGATGGGGCTGCGCTGCACGAAATCGAGCATGCTCGCGCCGGTGCCGCTGCCGTTGACGTTGAGGTCGAGCACCGTGTGGCCGAGTTCGGGAATGATCGCCACCGCGCGATCGACCTTGTTGCCCAGCGACTCGCCCTGGCTGGTTTCGACGAACATGCCGCCATTGATGAAGTTGGCGACGGCGGTGACGTTCTGCGCATGCGGCCAGTCCTTGCCGTAGGCCAGCTCCAGCCCACTGATTTCGGCACGCGCCTCGAAACGTCCTTCGTTGGCGTGGAACGGCCAGTCCTTCAGGTCGCCGCGCACCAGCACGTCGCCGTGATCCACGTTGCCGGCGACCAGCGCCTGGTCCAGCCACTGCACGGCGGCCGGCGACATCGAATCGACCGGCCAGAACAACTTGGCCGCGTCGACGCTGGCATGGGAAAGCGTGGCATACAGGTCGAGGAATGGACGTCCGCCGGCATTTGGCAACGCCGCTTCGCCACGCGCCTGCCCGCCGAAACCGGCGCCTTCGAAATCCAGGGCATCGGTGCCGATGTGCAGCGCCTCGTCGTCCCGCCAGAACGCTACGTCGCCGCCGAGCTTCGACATCACGAACGGCTCGCGGAAGGTATGCGGGAAGCGGAGCACCGTGGCCTGCGCGGGCAGTGACACCGCCACGGCCTGGGCATCGCCGCGCAGTTCGCCGTGAATGCCATCGATGCCCGGCAGCTTGCCCACGGGATTGATGGCGACCTTGTCGAACGCTACGTCGAGCGCACGCAGGCCTTCGGCGTGGCTCCAGGCCAGCGAGGCCCGCGTGATCTGGCCCCGCGGCTTGCCGGTGCCCACCCACTGCGCCAGGTTCGCCGACAGCTGCGGCTTGAGCGCCAGCCAGGGCACCAGCGGCGCCAGCTGCACGTTGCGCGCCGCTACCTCGACACTGGCCTGGTCCGTGCCCATGCCCTTCAGCACCGCCACCGCGGCACCGCCGTCATCGGCGGCCCAGCGCACGGTGTAACCGTCCTTGCCGATCACCACGTCGGCCAGGCCGTCGAGGGCGTCCGCGCCCGCGCTCGCGCCATCGGGATTGCCCAGCTTGATGTCGTGCAGATGGAAGCGGGCAAGGCCGCGCACCACGCGTGCGTCGCGCCAGTCGAGCCAGCTTTCCACCGAACCGCTACCGTTGTCGGCCGTATAGCCGGCCAGATCGATACCGGTGGACATGGCGTGCAGGTCCAGGTTGTTGCCGCTGATCCACAGCTTGCCGTCCGCGCCATCGTCGCTGAAATTGCCGGCGCCACGCAGTTCCCCCGGCGCGCCTTCGCGGCGCAACAGCGCACCGACGCGGATGCGCCTGCCCTGCCGGCTCAGGCGAAGCTGGTCGGCCAGCAGGGTGAAGTGCCGGTTGATGCGATTGTCGGTGATGTCCAGCCGCGTATCGCTCAACCACAGACCGATGGATAACTGGCCGAAGCCTGGTTTCTGCCGTTCCTCGCCGCCGGCCAGGCCGATGCCGTTGACGTGCCAGGCGCCATCGGCGTCACGGCTGATGTCGAACTGCAGGCCGCGCGCGTGCAGGTTCACCACGTGGCGCGATGGCAGCAGCCAGCCACCCGGATCGAGCTTGAGTTCCGCCTCGGGAATCTGCAGCGCCGCGCCGCCGTCACCCGCGCCGACGGTCACGCCGCGCATCACGAACAAGGGGCCGGAGGGCTGCCAGCGCCCCTCCATCGACTGGAACGTCACCGGTCGATGCAGCTTCGCGCTCAGCTGCGCCTCGACCCATTGGGGGTGGCGCGCGAGCGACGGCAGCAGCATCTGGGCAAGGCCCACCAGCACGGCCAGTGAAATCACGGCCACGCCGGCCACCCAGGCCAGGGCCCGGGCGCAGAAATGCGTGCGTTTCAACCAGGGGGTGGTCACGGCCGGCCCGCGACGCCAGGCGGCCGGCATCGCGCCTTACAACAGAACCACATCGAACTGTTCCTGCGAATAATGCTCCTCAGCCTGAAAGCGTATGCTTTTGGAGATGAACTCTTCCAGTTCGGCCACAGCGACGGACTCTTCCTCCAGGATGCGGCCGACCACTTTCGGGCTGGCCATCACCAGCAGCTTCTCGGTGTTGAACTGGCGCACGGCGCGGGTGATCTCGCGAAAGATCTCGTAGGTCACCGTTTCGGCGGTCTTCAAAGTGCCACGCCCGCTGCAGGACGGGCACGGTTCGCACAACTGCCGCTCCAGGCTCTCGGTGGTGCGCTTGCGCGTCATCTCCACCAGGCCCAGCGCCGACATGGGGTAGACGGTGGTCTTGGCGTGGTCGCGCAGCAGGCCCTTTTCGAGCATGCGCAGCACCTGGCGCCGGTGTTCCTCGTCGGTCATGTCGATGAAGTCGATGATGATGATGCCGCCCAGGTTGCGCAGCCGCAGTTGGCGCGCCGCCGCCTGCGCGGCTTCGAGGTTGGTCCGGTAAACGGTTTCCTCGAGATTGCGTGTACCGACATAGCCGCCGGTGTTGACGTCGATGGTGGTCATCGCCTCGGTCTGGTCGACGATGAGGTAACCGCCGGACTTCAGCGGCACCTCCTTCTTCAGCGCGCGCTGGATTTCGTCTTCCACACCGTAGAGATCGAAGATCGGGCGCTCGCCCGAATAGTGCTCGACGCGATCGTCCAGGTGCGGCATGAACTTGTGCACGAACTTCACGACCTTCTCGAAGGTCTCGCGCGAATCCACCCGCACTTTCTCAATGTCGTCGTTGAGCATGTCGCGCAGACTGCGCAACGGCAGCGAGAGTTCCTCGTAAACCCGCTCACCGACCTTGGCCTTGGCGATGTTTTCCTGCACCACACGCCACACCTTGCCCAGGTAGGTGACGTCGAAGGCCAGCGACTCGGCGGTCTGGCCCTCCGCGTTGGTACGCACGATGTAGCCCAGCGGGTTCTCGCCGATCAGCGAGTTCAGCACCTCTTTCAGACGCTGCCGCTCGGCCTCTTCCTCGATGCGGGCGGAAATGCCCAGCGTGCGCGCGTGCGGCAGCAGCACCAGGTAACGGGAAGGGATCGACAGATGGGTGGAGAGCCTGGCTCCCTTGGTGCCGATGGGGTCTTTCACCACCTGCACCACGATCTCCTGGCCTTCGTGCACCAGTTCGCTGATGGACGGGGTATGGCCGTTGCCGCCGCTATGGGCGCCCACCTCGACGCCTTCGGCGGCGGCCGGCAGCGACGGGCGCACGATGTCCGAAGCGTGCAGGAAGGCCGCGCGCTCCAGCCCGATGTCCACGAACACCGCCTGCATGCCCGGCATCACCCGTTGCACGCGCCCCTTGTAGACGTTGCCCACGTAGCCGCGACGGGAGGCCCGCTCCACGTGCACCTCCTGCAACATGCCGTTCTCGACCACGCCGACGCGCGTCTCGCGTGGGGTCACGTTGATCAGGATTTCTTCGCTCACCAGCTACTCCCGTGGGTGGGCGATCTTTATAGCGGCAGGATGCGCACACTGTCGATGCGCGCGCGTATCCGTTTCGTCGACGGCCGGTGACGTCGCCAACTGGCCCGCAAATCAGAAGGTTTCGTGTACCGGCGAGTGTTCCATTAGGTCGGCATGAGCGGGCCCCGCTATGCTGCGGGCGATGCCCGATCCGATCCTGCCCGACCTGCTCCAGCCCGGCCTTGCCCTGGTGTTCTGCGGCACCGCCGCGGGGCGCCGCTCGGCCGAGGAAGGCGCCTATTACGCGCATCCGGGCAACCTGTTCTGGCGCACGCTGCATGCGGTGGAACTGACCCCTCGGCTGTTCGCGCCTGCCGAATTTCCCCTGCTGCCCGCGCTGGGCATCGGCCTCACCGACCTGGCCAAGCACCACATGGGCAACGACGACGAGCTGCCGCGCGGTGCCTTCGATGCCGGCGCGCTGCGTGAGCGCATCGAGCGCCACGCACCGCGCGTACTGGCCTTCACCAGCAAGGCAGCCGCCCGGGCAGCGCTGGGGCATGCGGCGGGCTATGGCCTGCAACCGGAACGCTTCGGGCAAACCCAACTGTTTGTGCTGCCTTCACCCTCCGGGCAGGCGCGCGGGCATTGGGATCTCGGCCCCTGGCGGGAGCTGGCGGCGTTCGTGCGTCAGCCGTGACCCTGATCTGAGCCCCGCTCAACCGCCCCCCGCATAGGCCTCCAGCGCCGCGGCCAAGTGATCGAACAGCCGGCGCACACGCAGGCTGGGGCGCAGGTCTTCGTGCATCACCACCCAGGTTTCCAGCGGCAGCGACACCTCGGCCGGGAACAGACGGACCAGTTGGGGATCACGCCGCGCCAGGTTCACCTGGACGATGCCGATGCCGAAGCCCGCGCGGATGGCCGCCAACCCGGCCAGGTCACTGTCCGTGCGCAAGGCAAAGTGCTCGCGCGCGTACGGCAGCCCCTGCGGGCGCAGGCGGCGGATGTAGGGCGTTTCGGTATCGAAACCGATCAGCGCGTGCCCTGCCAGCTCATCGAGCGCCTGCGGGTAGCCGTGCGATTCCAGATAACGCCGGTGCGCGAACAGACCCAACTCCACCCGGCCCACATGCCGTGCCACCAGCGCCTCCTGGGTGGGCTGCACCATGCGGACGGCGATGTCGGCATCGCGCCGCAACAGGTCGGCGGCCTGATTGGACAACACCAGCTCCACCACGATGCCCGGATGCCGCTCGCGGAACTCGGTGAGGATGGGCGGCAGCACTTCGGCGCCAATCATCTCGCTGGCGGTCAGGCGGACGGTGCCGCTGACCTCGCCACGCCCCGCCGAAGCCGCGCGCTGCAGAGCGGCCGAGGCCGACGCCATGGCCTGCGCGTGTGGCACCAGCTCCCGGGCGACCTCCGTGGGCATCAACCCTTGCGGCGAACGGGCGAACAAGGCGGTAGCCAGGGCCGCCTCCAGCTCGCGCATATGCCGGCCCAGGCTGGGCTGGGTCATACCGAGCGACCGTGCGGCGCCAGACAGGCTGCCCTCCCGCATCACGGCGAGGAAGGATCGGTAGAGCTCCCAACCGGGTTCGATATCTGCCATGCATATTTGTATAGCAGATCTTCGTCATTGAGCAATTTTCTTTTGGTGGCCGGCATCCCAAGCTGATGCCACTCCCAACGAGGATTTTCGTCATGAAGGCACAGCGAACGGTTCTGGTGATTGGCGCCAACGGCGGCATTGGCCAGGAAGCCTGCCTCGCCCTGCTGCGGCACGGCTGGCGGGTACGCGCCCTGGTGCGCAAGGCGCCGGAGGCTGCGCAGAACATCGACTGGCGGACCGGCGACGCGATGAACAGCGCCGACGTGCTCGCCGCGGCCGTCGGCGTCGACGTGATCGTCCACGCCGTGAATCCGCCGGGTTACCGCGGCTGGGAACGCCTGGTGCTGCCCATGCTGGACAACACCATTGCGGCAGCCCGCGCCAGCAACGCCCGCATCGTGCTGCCCGGCACGGTTTACAACTACGGCCCGGATGCCTTTCCGCTGCTGCGGGAGGATTCGCCGCAGCACCCGTGCACGCGCAAGGGCGAGATCCGCGCCGAGATGGAGCGCCGCCTGCAGGCCGCCTCGGAAACTGGCACCCGTGTCCTGGTGCTCCGTTGCGGCGATTTCTTCGGGCCGCGCGCCGGCAGCAACTGGTTCGCGCAGGGACTGATGCAGCCGGGCAAGCCCGTCACCCGCATCGCCTATCCCGGCGACTATGCCCTCGGCCACAGCTGGGCCTATCTGCCGGACGTCGCTGACGCGCTGGCACGCCTGCTGGATCGCGAGGCGGAACTGGCGCACTTCGAAAGCTTCCATGTCGGCGGCCATTGGCTCGACGGCCACGCCATGCTTGCCGCCATCCGGCGGGCGACGGGCGATGACACCATCAAGGCTGGTCGCTTCCCGTGGTGGCTCGCGCGACTCGCTTCGCCATTCAACGAAACGATGCGCGAGCTCTGCAAAATGCGTTACCTGTGGCGTGAACGCATGCAGCTGGACGACAGCAAGCTCAAGGCCTTCCTCGGCGACGGGCTGTACACGCCCGTGGACCAGGCGGTGCATGCGGCGCTGGAGGGCGCGGGCTGCCTGCCGGCGACCGCCGCCGTCAGGGCGGCGCATGCGTAACGCCGCTCAGTCGATCGGCGTGTGGCGGTATTTGACGACGTCGCGCTCCATCACCACCGAGGCCTTGTTCGACCACGACTGGCGGATATAGGTCACCACCGCGGCCACGTCGGCATCATTGAGTTGCTGCGCGAACGGAGGCATCGAGTAGGGCCGCGGATTGCCCTGCGTCACTGGCGCGAAACCGCCGAGCAGCACCACGCGCGTCGCGTTGATGCCGGTGGGTTCATTGACCGAGGAATTGCCGCTGAGCGGCGGATAGATGCCCGCCACGCCTTGGCCGTCCTTGCCGTGGCAATCCGCGCAGCGCTCGCCGTAAACCTTGGCGCCCTGGGCGAGCAGGGCGCGCGTGTCGAGCTGTGACGCACTGGCGACGGCAGCAGGCCGCGCCGGCAACGATTGCAGATAGACGGCCATCGCCCGCAGGTCGTCGTCGTGCATGTGCTGCGTGCTCTGCACAACCACCTCAGCCATGGGGCCAAAGGCGGTGCCGCGCGCCGACTGGCCCGTCTTGAGCAGGTCGACGATGTCCTGTTCGCTCCAGCCGGACAGGCCGCCATTGGCCTGCGTACTCAGGTCCGGCGCGTACCAGTTCTGCACCGGGATCTGCCCACCGGCCAGCGAGGCGTTGCCTTGCTGCCCGCCCAGTGAATCGCGCGGCGCGTGGCATTCGTTGCAATGGCCCAGGCCCTGCACGAGATAGGCGCCACGATTCCACGCCGCCGACTTCGTTGCGTCGCGCTGGAACTCACCTTCCTTGAAATACAACGCACGCCAGGCCTTCAGGCTGCTGCGCACGCTGTAGGGAAATTCGAGCGACGACGCCTGGGTGGGGGCATGCACGGGCGCCAGCGATTGCAGGTACGCGAACATCGCCAGCGCGTCGTCATGCGACACCTTGGTGAAGGACGTATAGGAGAACACCGGATACAGGAACTCACCGTGCCGCCCTTTACCGCTGTGCAGCGCCTGCCAGAAGTCCTCGAAACTCCAATCGCCCAGGCCGGTGTCGCGATCCGGCGTGATGTTGGGCGACGGGATATTGCCAAACGGCGTGGGCAACACGCGGCCGCCCGCATAACGCGCCCCGCCCTGCGCCGTATGGCACGAGGCGCAATCGCCGGCCATGGCGAGGTATTCGCCCTTGGCGATGAGCGCCGGGTCCTTGAGCGTGGCGGCATCCACCTTGCTCGCCGATGGCGCTACCGGCTGCCGCGTTTCACCACGGAACAGCCACCAACCACCGGCGATCAGCACGAGGGCGACCACGATGAGTGCGATGCGCTTCATGCGCCGTCTCCCTTGTCGCCCAGCACGCCGCAATGCAGCGGCGGCGTCACGGTGCCAGCCGCCTGCGCGTGCATGTCAGCCGGCAGTTCACGACTGGCCAGCCACGCCGACACGGCGGTGATGTCCGAATCGCTCAGGCGATTGGCGATCTGCGACATGCAATCGGGCGCTACCGTGGCGCGGGTCTTTGTCCGCCATGAGCCGAGCTGGGAACTGATGTAGTCGTAGGGCAGGCCGACCAGGCCGGGAATATCCGGCTGCACGCCGGTGAGCTGGCTGCCGTGGCAGGCCGCGCAGGGAGGAATCTGCCGTGACGGGTCGCCATGCATCACCAGTGTTTCGCCGCGCTGGCGGAGATCGGCGGAAACGTTCGGCACCGGCGAGCGCGCGTACGGCACGTCCTGCGCCGCGAAGTAGTCGGCGATCTCGTGCATGTAATCCGGGCTGAGCTGGCGCACGGTGTATTCCATCGGCCCGTACTTGCGCAGGCCATCCTGGAAATCCTTCAGCTGTCGCGCGAGGTAACCGGGGGGCTTGCCGGCAAGGCGCGGGAAGAAACCGCTTTCCGGCGTGCCTTCGCCATGCACGCCATGGCAGGCCGTGCAGGCGGCGATGCGCTGCTGCAAGGTGTCGGGAATGGCGGGGTGCGGCGCATCCTGCGCGCTCGCCGCGCCGACCTGCGCCATCATCAGCAGCAACATCCACACGCCCAAGGCGCGACCGACCTGCGACCACTTCGCTGAGAGGCTCTTCATGTTTCCCCTGCCTGGCGTCAGGGCGCGGGCGTGAGGTACGGAGCGCGCCGGAACGATGCCTCGATTATAGGCACGCGCGTCGCGTCAGCAGCGTCAAACGGGATACGCAGGCGGCGGCGACATCTTGTCGCACAGCGCGGCGCATCCACCGGAAAGGCGACGCACCCTTCCCAGCCCGCGACTTGATCAGGCCGATACAGCCCGGGGATCGACAGCTGATTCCTGCTGCGTATCGACGCGCAATGCGTCATGGAGCAGCAAGGTGACGCCCAGACGGTCTTCGCTCTCTCGTTCGTGCACCATGCCGCCGTAGATGAGCGCTCGCTCGCGCACCGTGGCCATGCCCTGCCCGGTGGTGCCCAGCAGCGACACCAGTTGCCGCCATTCGGGCACCGGTCTGCCACGCTGGGATGGCGCCGTTCGCACGGCGCTGATACGCAACACCACCCAGCGCCGCCCGTGCGTGCATCCGCCACGGATATGCACGCGGATGCGCCTCACCGGTTCCCGCGCCAGCATGTAGACCAGCACTTCGCAGGCCTGCCGGTAGAGCATCATGTGCACGTCAGGCGCCAACTGATTGAGGCCGTCGCTGGTCAGCGTGCAGCGGTAATCCGCGCCGACCAGCGATGCTGCCTGCAACAGCGGACCGTTCTGGAAGGTGGCCGCCAGGCCGTGCTCGCGCCATGCGCGGGGATGCAGCGTATCGGCCAGCCGCTGCATCTCCATCTGGGTCAGGTCCAGATGACGGGCATAGCTTTGTTCCATGCTCGCCGGCAGCACCGGCCGCAAGCGGTCCATCATGCGGCGCTGGCCATCACGCAGGGACTTGCCGAGCCGGTCCAGCGATTCGGCCACGTGACGCAAGCGCAGTTCTTCCTGATACAGGCCCTGCTGGGCCAACAGGAAGCCGCGCCGCTTCTCGTCGTGGTCATCAGGCCGCGCGGACGCATCGGCGGCGTGCGGCGCCTGGCCAGGCAGCGCGACACGCGCGCCCAGCATGATCAAACTGGAAACGGCGAAGGCGATCAGCGCCTGGGCCTGGATGACGGCCGGGTCGCGCACCACCGTCATGGTCAGCTCGATCGCGATGCTGGCCAGCAGCCCGCCCAGGGCCGCGCCCTGCCAGCCGCGCCGCAAGGTAAGCCACGCAGCGGGAAGGAACATCGCCAGGCGGGCAATCTCCATGACTTCGTCGCCATGGCTTGCCGAAGCCAGCCAGATCAACAGTAGCAGCGGCGGAATCACGCCCTTGACGCAATCGCCCACGACCGCCCGCCTGATCGCGGCGCGATAGCGCGACGACGCGAGACTCGACCAGCTCAGCCATGCGAAGACCGGCGGCACCACGGTGAGCGCACCCAGATAGCTGCCCAGGAAGTACTCGAGCAACATATGCACGGTGATGCTCGGCTGGGGCTCCGTCGGCGGCACCGTCAGTACCGCCAGAGTGCCGGTGTTGACCAGTGCGCTGATGACGCCACCGGCCAGCACGGCGGTCATGAGCGCGGTCACGTTCACCCGCCCGTCCCGGTAGACCGCCACGTGCCGCCGGAACCAGGCATACACCGGCGCGCTCAGCAGGATGGGCGGCACGGCGACACATACTGCCCACAACGTGCCAAACCTGACGTGCGAGGACCACCCCAGCCAGGCCAGCGGCATCGTCTCGCCCACGGCCATGGCCAGCCAATAGCGACGAGGCACCAGCAGCAGGCACAGCACGCGCAGGCCGGCCACGAGGTTCCAATGGGAAACCGAGAAATACCTCAGGAGCGCGTAGCACGCGGCATACGCCAGCGCCACGCCGAGCTGGCGTAGCACGGTATGGAACGTTGCGCGCTCTCCCGCGCCCATCTCCCCTTTCGTTCCCGTGCCCATCGAGAATGCCGAACCCCTGTATGGATGACTCGTCACGTCCATCCGCCCCAACGGCGATGGGACTGGACGAGCGCAATGCCGACGATTGTCGCAGGAAAAAGCCTACGCCACGCACCACGATGCGTCAGCGTGCCGTCTCCCCTGCACTGCCATGCAAAAAGAAAGCCCAGCGGAGGCTGGGCTTCGGGAACCGCGCGATTTTTTTGACCCTCAGAGTTTCAGGGAGCCGGCTGACTTGCGCACGATCAGCATGGCCAGCTCCAGCGACTGCTCGTAATTGAGCCTCGGGTCGACCATGGATTTGTACGCCCGATCCAGGTCGGCCTCGCTGAGGTCGCGGGCGCCGCCCATGCACTCGGTCACATCCTCGCCGGTCAGCTCCAGATGCACGCCGCCCAGGCGGGTGCCCGAGGCCGCGTGGATGTCGAAGGCCTGGTCCAGTTCGCCGCGGATATTGTCAAAACGACGCGTCTTGTAACCATTGGACGTCGTTTCGGTATTGCCGTGCATCGGATCGGCCACCCACAACACCCGTCGCCCCTCGCGCTTCACCGCCTCCAGCAAGGGCGGCAAAGCCCGGCTGATGGCAGCGTTGCCCATGCGGTGGATCAAGGTCAGGCGACCAGGCTCCTCCTCGGGGTTCAACGCATCGATGAGCGGCAGCAACTGATCCGGCGTCACCGACGGACCCACCTTCACCGCAATGGGATTGCGGATGCCGCGGAAATACTCGACGTGCGCACCGTCCAGCGCGGCCGTACGCATGCCGATCCACGGGAAATGCGTCGACAGGTTGAACCAGCCCTGGTGGCGCGGCACCTGCCGGGTCAGCGCCTGCTCGTAATGCAGCAGCAGGGCCTCGTGGGAGGTGAAGAAATCCACTCGGGAGAACCCGGTGATGGGGCCTGCGAGCGTCTCCATGAAGCGCAGCGAGTCGCCAATGCCCGAGACCATGCGACGGTATTCGGCGGCCAGTGGCGAGTGTTCGACCCAGGCCAGATCCCAATATTCGGGATGGTGCAGGTCGGCGAAGCCACCGTCGATCAGCGCCCTCACGAAATTCATGGTCAGCGCCGAATGCGCGTGCGCCTGGATCAGGCGCTGCGGGTCGGGCCGGCGAGCCTCGAGGGTAAATTCTGGACTGTTGACCAGGTCGCCGCGGAAACTCGGCAGGGTCACGCCGTCACGCGTCTCGGTATCGGTCGAGCGTGGCTTGGCGTACTGCCCCGCGAAACGCCCCACCCGCAGCACCGGCTTCTTGAGCCCGTGCACCAGCACCAGGCTCATCTGCAGCAACACCTTGAGCCGGTTGGAGATGATGGGACTGGTGCAATCGGCGAAGCTTTCGGCGCAATCGCCCCCCTGCAGCACGAAACGCTGCCCATCCTGCGCCTCGGCCAGGGCCTTCTTCAGCGCGAGCACTTCCCACGATGTCACCAGTGGCGGCAGCGTGGCGAGCTGGTCGGTTGCCCGGTTGAGCTCCGACGCGTCCTCGTACAAAGGCTGCTGCAGCGCCTGGCGGCCCTGCCAGCTACGCGGCGACCAGCCTTCGGTATCTTGCAACGGCGTGTGTGTCATGGACATGGTTTGTGACATGGAACCCGGCCTCGCTCAGGCGCGCTTGCGCGAGGCGGCATACACCGCCGCGACCACCAGCAGCACATACCACATGAGGGTCCAGGCCGGCATAGGCAACCCGAACACCGGCTCGATCTTGGCGCACTCGCCAGAGCCAGTGAACACCATCTTTAGCACCTTAGCGAACGGAAACGTATCCATCATGTAGCCAAGATTCGGGCCGCAAGCGGGAATCTGGTCCGCCGGCAAGGTCTGCAGCCACAGGTGACGGCCCGCCGTCGCGATGCCGCCCAGCGCCCCCAGGATCACGCCACCCGTGTATACCCAGCGCGCTCCGCCACGCGGCGCGTGCAGCCCACCGATCAGGAAAAACACCGCCATCACCATGAACGCGATGCGCTGGAAGATGCACAGCGGGCACGGAATCATGTTGAGCACGTGCTCGGCATACAGCGCATAGCCCAGCAGCGCCACGCAAATGACGAAACCGGCGAGGTAGGTAGCGCGATACGACCAGCGAAATGGATTCATGGGATGACTTTGGTGCGTTGCGAAAACGGGACATTACCCGCTTGCCCGTCCCCTGTCAGCCCTGACGGTTCGCCCATGGGCCCTGTCGCCGGTTGGCCGTTATCGGCCGGAAAAAGAAAAACCCCGGCGGGTCACCCTGCCGGGGTTTTCCGAAACACGTGTCGCTACCGATTACTCGGCGGCGGCGTCGGTCTTCGGGCGATCGACCAGCTCGACGTACGCCATCGGGGCGTTGTCGCCCGGGCGGAAGCCAGCCTTGAGGATACGCAGGTAACCGCCGGGACGCTCGCGGTAACGGGGGCCCAGCTCGATGAAGAGCTTGCCGACGGCTTCCTTGTCGCGCAGGCGAGCGAAGGCGAGACGACGGTTGGCGACGCCATCGGTCTTGGCGAGCGTGATGAGCGGCTCGGCGACGCGACGGAGTTCCTTGGCCTTCGGCAGGGTGGTACGGATCAGCTCGTGCTTGAACAGCGACGAAGCCATGTTCTTGAACATCGCTTCGCGGTGGCTGCTCGTGCGGTTGAGCTTGCGACCGGATTTCTGGTGGCGCATGGCTATTTACTCTCTATGTCTGTTGTTATGAAAAGCCGGCGGTTAGGTCCGACTTCCCGCGGTTACCCGCTGGTGAAGCCCTTCGTGGTACGGGCTCTTATTGAGCAAGACGGCCAGGCTGGCCGTTTTAGGCGTCTGCAAAATCCGAGGGATCAACACTCGTCAGACCGCCAAAACCAAGCGACCAAGGCGGTCGCCCGAAACATCGCGCGGCCCGAGGGCCGCTTTTGACAGAGCTGGCGAGCGCACCGGGGTACGCTCGCCAGTTCGTCGGTGCAGCAGGCGGCCGCGAACGACCGCCGAAAACATCAGCCCAACTGCATGCCGTGGGACAGGCCCGGCGGCGGCCAGTTTTCGAGCTTCATACCCAGGGCCAGACCACGACCACCCAGCACGTCCTTGATTTCGGTCAGGGACTTCTTGCCGAGGTTCGGCGTCTTGAGCAGTTCGACTTCCGTCTTCTGCACCAGGTCGCCGATGTAGTAGATGCTCTCGGCCTTCAGACAGTTAGCCGAACGCACGGTGAGCTCCAGGTCGTCGATCGGACGGAGCAGCAGCGGGTCGAAACCGCCCTTCTCCGCCTTGTCCGTAGCGCTCTCGCGACGCGAGAAGTCACCGAACACCGACAGCTGGTCGTTGAGGATCTCGGCGGCCTTGCGAACCGCGTCTTCCGCACCGATGGTGCCGTTGGTTTCGATGTCCAGCACGAGCTTGTCGAGGTTGGTGCGCTGTTCCACACGGGCAGCGTCCACTTCGTAAGCCACGCGCAGCACCGGCGCGAACGAGGCATCGAGCTGCAGGCGACCGATCGGACGAGCTTCATCGTCCGGATGCTGGCGCGCGCTGGCCGGCTGGTAGCCGACGCCGCGACGCACCTTCAGGCGCATGTTGAGCGCGATGTCCTTGGTCAGGTGGCAGATCACATGCTCGGGGTTGATGATTTCCACCGAGTGGTCGACGGCGATGTCGCCGGCGGTGACCACGCCCTTGCCCTTCTTGGACAGGGTCAGGGTGACTTCGTCACCCGAGTGCTGGCGAATCGCCACGTCCTTGAGGTTCAGCAGGACTTCGATCACGTCCTCCTGCAGTCCTTCCAGCGTGGTGTATTCGTGCAGCACGCCATCAATTTCCACCTCGACGATGGCAGAGCCAGGGATCGAGGAAAGCAGCACGCGACGCAGCGCGTTGCCCAGGGTGTGGCCAAAACCACGCTCGAGCGGCTCCACCACCACCTTGGCGCGGTTGGCACCGAGCTGCTCGACGCTGAGGCCGCGAGGCCGCAGCACGCTAGTTGACGAAACTGCCATGCAGGGCTCCGGTTGATTACTTCGAGTAGAGCTCGACGATCAGGCTCTCGTTGATGTCGGTCGGCAGATCGCCACGGTCCGGCATCGACTTGAACGTACCTTCGAACTTCTTGCTGTCGACTTCGACCCACTGCGGACGCAGGTCCATGGTGTCGAACACGGTCGCCGCTTCCTGCACGCGCAGCTGGGTGCGGGCGCGCTCAGTCAGGGCCACCACGTCACCAGCGCGAACCTGGTACGACGGGATGTTCACCTTCTTGCCGTTGACCAGCACGGCCTTGTGGCCGACCAGCTGACGGGCCTGGGCGCGGGTGACCGCGAAGCCCATGCGGTAAACGACGTTGTCCAGACGGCTTTCGAGCAGGCGCAGCAGGTTTTCGCCGGTGTTGCCCTTGAGGGTCGACGCCTTGGCGTAGTAGTTGCTGAACTGGCGCTCGAGCACGCCGTAGATACGCTTGACCTTCTGCTTTTCACGCAGCTGCAGCGCGTAGTCCGACATACGCATGCGCTTGTTGGCGCCATGCTGGCCGGGCTTGTTTTCAAGCTTGCACTTCGAGTCCAGCGCGCGCGCCGGGCTCTTCAGACTCAGATCTGCACCCTCGCGGCGGGCGAGTTTGCAGGTAGCTCCACGATAACGGGCCATGGGTGTGCTCCTTAGACTCGACGCTTCTTCGGGGGACGGCAGCCGTTATGCGGAATCGGCGTGACGTCGATGATGTTGAGGACCTTGTAACCGAGGGCGTTCAGCGAACGCACGGCCGACTCACGACCCGGACCCGGGCCCTTGATACGGACTTCCACGGTCTTCACGCCGTAGTCGCCAGCAGCGCGGCCGGCCTTTTCGGCGGCAACCTGGGCTGCGAACGGGGTCGACTTGCGCGAGCCGCGGAAACCCGCGCCGCCGGCAGTCGCCCACGACAGGGCGTTACCCTGGCGGTCGGTGATCGTGACGATGGTGTTGTTGAAGGAGGCCTGCACGTGGGCCACGGCATCCGTGACAACGCGCTTGATCTTCTTCTTGGTCTTGACAGGCTTAGCCATGTTCGGAATCCGTTACTTCTTGATGGCGCGACGCGGGCCCTTGCGGGTGCGTGCATTGGTACGCGTGCGCTGGCCGCGCACCGGCAGGCCACGGCGATGACGCAGACCGCGGTAGCAACCCAGATCCATCAGACGCTTGATGGCGATACCCACCTCGCGACGCAGATCGCCTTCGACGACGTACTTACCGATTTCGTGACGAAGCTTTTCGACTTCGCCTTCACTCAGGGACTTGATCTGCGTGGTGGGAACCACGCCTGCGTCCGCGCAGACCTTCTTGGCCCGGCTGCGGCCGATCCCGTAAATGCTCTGCAGGCCAACCCAGACATGCTTCTGGACCGGCAAATTGACACCCGCGATGCGCGCCATGATGTACTTTCTCCGATGCGTTTCGTGCGCGGTAAACGCGCAATTCTAACTGTAAACGACCCAACAGGAAAGCCCTGCGGCACCAGGGGTGCCGCCGCCCTCCGACTTAGACCAACTTCCCACCACCCCAGCAGCCATCAGTTGCGGCGGAGGTTGGCCTTCTTGAGCAGGCTTTCATACTGGTGACTGACCAAGTGCGCCTGCACCTGGGCAGTGAAATCCATCACCACCACCACCACGATCAGCAGAGAGGTGCCGCCGAAGTAGAAGGGGACGTGCCACGCCTTTTGCATAAACGAGGGAACCAGACAGACCAGCACCAGGTAGAGGGCGCCGACACCGGTCAGACGGGTCATCACGTTATCGATGTAATCGGCCGTCGAGCGGCCGGGACGGATACCCGGAATCAGGGCGCCGGAGCGCTTGAGGTTATCCGCCGTCTCCTGGGAGTTGAACACGATCGCCGTATAGAAGAAGGCGAAGGTGATCACCAGCACCGCGAAGACGATGTCGTACAGCGGCTCACCCGGGGTCAGCGCCTGGGTCAGCTCGGTCAGCCAGCGGGACTGGTGACCCTGGCCGAACCAGGTGGCCGCGGTGGCCGGGAACATCAGCAGGCTCGACGCGAAGATCGGCGGGATCACGCCCGACATGTTGATCTTCAGCGGCAGGTGCGACGTCTGGTTCATGTAGGCCCGCTGACCTCCGGAACGACGCGCGTAGTTCACGGTGATGCGCCGCTGGGCGCGCTCCATGAACACCACGAACGCCGTCACCGCCAGGATCAGGCCGACCACCATGATCATCCGGATCACGGAGAGCTCGCCGTTGCTGGCCATGGTCAGCGTGTGCGCCACCGCACCCGGCAGACCGGCCACGATGCCGGCGAAGATCAACAGCGAGATACCGTTGCCGATACCGCGCTCGGTGATCTGCTCACCCAGCCACATCAGGAACATCGTGCCGGCGGTGAGGCCGACGATCGATGCCAGGATGAAGCCCATGCCCGGCGTGTACACCACCGGCGCGCCACCCGATGCCACCTGCTTCTGCAGGGCCACCGCGATGCCGAACGCCTGGAATGCCGCCAGACCGACCGTGCCGAAGCGGGTGTAGGTGGTCATCTTGCGACGACCCGCCTCACCTTCCTTGCGCAGCGCCTGCAGACTCGGGATAACCGAGCCCATCATCTGCACCACGATGGATGCGGAGATGTAGGGCACGACGCCGAGCGCGAACACCGAGAAGCGTGCCAGCGAGCCACCCGAGAACATGTTGAACATGTTCATCAGGCCGCCGCCCTGCTCGATCAGGTTCGTCATGGCTTCCGGGTTGACGCCCGGAACCGGGATGAAGGAACCAAGACGGAAGACGATCAGCGCACCAATCACGAAGAAGATGCGCTGACGCAGTTCCGTCAGCTTGCCGAGCGATCCGAGCGATGTGCCCTGGGCTGCCGCCACGTGATTACTCCACGCTGCCGCCGGCAGCTTCGATCGCTGCCTTGGCGCCGGCCGTGGCCAGCACGCCCGACAGCTTCACCGCGCGGCCGATCTCGCCCTTGGCGACGACCTTGACCTTCTTGGCGCGGCTGTCGATCAGACCGGCCTGGTGCAGGACGATCGGGTCGATCACGTCAGCCTTCAGGCTGGCCAGCTGATACAGGAACACTTCCTGGCTCTCGGCCTTCTTCAGCGAACGGAAGCCGACCTTCGGCAGGCGGCGCTGCAGCGGCATCTGACCGCCTTCGAAGCCGTACTTATGGGTGCCGCCCGCGCGAGCGTGCTGACCCTTGTGACCGCGACCGGCGGTCTTGCCCAGGCCCGAACCGATACCGCGACCGACGCGAAGGCGGGTCTTGCGGGCACCGGCGGCCGGCTTGATGTCGTTAAGACGCATGGTGATTACTCCTCAACCCGCACGAGGTAATAGACCGTGTTGATCAGGCCACGCACCTGCGGGCTGTCCTTCAGTTCACGGACGTCGTTGAGCTTGTTCAGGCCGAGCGCCTTGACGCTCAGGCGATGACGGCTCTGCACACCGCGCAGGCCCTTGACCAGGCGCACGCGCACGGTGGCGGCGGTTTCGTTCTTAGCCATTGCCCAGCACCTCTTCAATGGTCTTGCCGCGCTTGGCAGCGATCTGCTTCGGCGAGGCAACGGCCTGCAGGCCCTTGATGGTCGCGCGGACCAGGTTGATCGGGTTGCGCGAACCGACGGCCTTGGCCAGCACGTTCTTCACGCCCACCACTTCCAGCACGGCGCGCATGGCACCGCCGGCGATGACGCCAGTACCTTCAGAGGCCGGCTGCATGAACACGCGGGCTGCGCCGTGGTTGGCCTTGATGGCGTACCACAGGGTGCCGTTGTTCAGATCGATGCTCACCATGTTGCGGCGGGCGCGGTCCATGGCCTTGGAGATGGCGACCGGCACTTCACGCGCCTTGCCATAGCCGAAGCCCACGCGACCTTCGCCGTCGCCGACCACGGTCAGCGCGGTGAAGCTCATCTGGCGGCCACCCTTCACGGTCTTGGCCACGCGGTTGACGGCAATCAGCTTCTCGAGCAGGCCGTCCGAATTTTCGCGATCGGTAGAAGACATGTTCTTTTTCCGTATGCCCAGCGAACCGGGACTTTTGCTTGCGGCTGTGCCGCTTGGAGTTGTAGGTACTTCGAGTGGGTTCAAGTGCCGGCTTCACACCGGCACCTGAAACCGGACTGGCTTAGAACTTCAGGCCAGCTTCGCGAGCCGCATCGGCCAGAGCCTTGATGCGACCGTGGTAGCGGAAGCCCGAGCGATCAAACGCCACGGACTCGATACCGGCAGCCAGCGCGCGCTCAGCCACGGCCTTGCCGACAGCGGCGGCAGCGGTCAGGTTCTTCGTGCCCTTCAGGCCTTCAGCAACCGACTTCTGCACCGTCGAAGCGGCAGCCACCACGCTCTGGCCATCGGCGGCGAACACCTGTGCGTACAGGTGCTGACCGGTGCGATGCACCGAGAGACGGGCAACGGCGAGCTTGCGGATGTGGGCGCGGGTGGACTTGGCGCGACGCAGGCGGGATTCGTTCTTGTTCATCGTGTTCTCTCCAGGAAGCGGATAGGCGATTAGGCCTTCTTGGCTTCCTTCAGGGTGATCTTCTCGCCAGAGTAGCGCACGCCCTTGCCCTTGTAGGGCTCCGGCGGACGGAAGCCGCGGATCTTGGCAGCCACTTCACCCACGCGCTGCTTGTCCGAACCCTTGATGAGGATTTCGGTCTGCGACGGGGTTTCGATGGTGATGCCTTCCGGAGCGTCGAACACGACCGGATGCGAGAAGCCCAGAGCGATGTTCAGCGACTTGCCGGCCATCGAGGCACGGTAGCCCACGCCGACCAGCTCGAGCTTGCGCTCGAAACCGTCGGAAACGCCCTTGACCATATTGGCCAGCAGCGCACGCAGGGTGCCACCGAACTTGTCGTCTGCGCCTTCGGCCACGGCGATGTTCGCCACGCCGTTCTCGACGGAAACGGATGCGCCCGGCAGGGCATGGGTCGCCAGGGTGCCCTTCGGGCCCTTGACGGTGATACCGGCAGCGTTCGAGGTGATCTCAACGCCCTTCGGCAGGGTAATCGGCTGTTTGGCAACGCGGGACATCGTCGGCTCCTTATGCGACCTGGCCGATGACTTCGCCGCCCAGACCCTTGGCACGGGCCTGCGCGTCGGTCAGCAAACCGGCGGAAGTCGAGATGATCGAGATACCCAGGCCACCCAGGACCTTCGGCAGCTCATCCTTGCCGCGGTAGACGCGGAGGCCGGAGCGGCTGACACGGGTAATGGATTCGATGGCCGGACGGCCTTCGAAATACTTGAGCTTGATCTCGAGCACCGGCTTGCCTTCCGCAACGGAGGCCTTGGCGTCGAGGATATAGCCCTCGTTCTTAAGAAGGTTGGCGATGGCCACCTTCAGCTTCGACGACGGCATGTTTACGGTCTGCTTGCCCGTGAGCTGGGCATTGCGGATGCGCGTAAACAGATCGGCGATGGGATCAGTCATGCTCATGAAAACATCCTTCAGAGTGCACCGATATCCGAAAAACCGGAAATCTGTTTTGAGTTGTATGCCGGCACAGGGCCGACCTGCGGGGACGCAGACCGACGACTATAGCAGCATTTTTCCGACTTTGCGAATAACGGCACGTAATCGCGCCAACGGCGGCAAGCCTGGGGCCTGCCGCCGCATCGGAACGGGACAAGGCTTGCGCCCTGCCCCGCCCAGTTTGGGGTCTTACCAGCTGGCCTTGCGCAGGCCAGGAACGTCGCCACGCATGGTGGCTTCGCGCAGCTTGTTACGGCCGAGGCCGAACTTCTGGTACACGGCGCGCGGACGACCGGTCAGCGCGCAGCGGGTACGCTGGCGGGCCGGGCTGGCGTCACGCGGCTGCTTCTGCAGCTTGGCCTGGGCTTCCATCTTCTCCTCGTAGGAGGCGGTGGGGCTCAGCACGATCGCCTTCAGTTCGGCGCGCTTGGCGGCGTACTTCTTGGCGAGCTTGGTCCGCTTGAGATCGCGGTTGATCATCGAGGTCTTTGCCATGATTTCTCTCGCGGCTCTTAGTTGCGGAACGGGAAGCTGAAGGCTTCCAGCAGCGCCTTGGCTTCTTCGTCGGTCTTGGCGGTGGTGGTGATGGAGATATCCATACCGCGCATCGCGTCGACGGCGTCGAAGTCGATTTCCGGGAAGATGATCTGTTCCTTGATGCCGAAGTTGTAGTTACCACGGCCATCGAAGGCACGACCCGAGACACCACGGAAGTCGCGCGTACGCGGCAGCGAGATGTTGATCAGGCGATCGAGGAATTCCCACATCTGGGCACGGCGCAGGGTGACCTTGCAGCCGATCGGCCAGCCGTCGCGGATCTTGAACGAGGCAACCGACACGCGGGCCTTCGTCTGGATCGGCTTCTGGCCGGAGATCTTGGCCATGTCGGCCACGGCGTTCTCGAGCACCTTCTTGTTGCCCGCCGCTTCGCCCACGCCCATGTTCAGCGTGATCTTGGTGATGCGGGGAACCTGCATCACGTTCTGGTAACCAAAACGCTCGGTGAGCTTCTGGATGACCTGGTCTTTGTAAAACGTTTCGAGACGCGTCGTCATGATTTATTCCTTACGCGTCCACAACTTCGCCGTTGGACTTGAACACGCGCACCTTACGCCCATCAGAGAGCGTCTTGGCGCCAACGCGTTCACCCTTGCCCGTGGCGGAGTTGAACAGCTGGACGTTGGAGATATGGATCGAAGCTTCACGCTCGACGATGCCGCCAGCCTGGTTGGCCTGGGGGTTCGGCTTGGTGTGACGCTTGACCAGGTTCACGTTGGAGACGAACACGCGGTCGCCATCAACGCGCAGCACGTCGCCGCGCTGACCCTTGTTCTTGCCGGTGATCACGAGGACCTGATCACCCTTGCGGATACGGTTCATGGTCTGGACTCCGCTCAGAGCACTTCGGGCGCGAGGGAGACGATCTTCATGAACTTCTCGCTGCGCAGCTCGCGAGTGACCGGCCCGAAGATACGGGTGCCGATCGGCTCGAGCTTGTTGTTGAGGAGGACCGCTGCGTTGCCGTCGAAACGGATCAGCGAGCCATCGGGACGGCGCACGCCCTTGGCGGTACGAACCACCACGGCGTTGTACACCTCACCCTTCTTCACCTTGCCGCGGGGAATGGCATCCTTCACGGTGACCTTGATCACGTCACCGATCGCGGCGTAACGGCGCTTGGAGCCGCCGAGCACCTTGATGCACATCAGTTCCTTGGCACCGCTGTTGTCGGCCGCGGAAAGCGTGCTTTGCATCTGGATCATGTCTGCACCCTCCCTTAGACGTTAGCGCGCGTGATGATTTCGACCACGCGGTGATGCTTGGTCTTGGACAGAGGACGGCATTCCGCGATGCGGACCACGTCACCCTCGTTCGCGCCCAGGTCGTCCTGCGCGTGAAGCTTGGTGGAGCGGCGGATGATCTTGCCGATCAGCGGATGCTGTTCCTGGCGCTCGATCAGGACCGTCACGGTCTTGTCCATCTTGTTGCTGATGACGCGGCCCTCGAGGGTGCGCGTCTGCTTCTGGTTGTCGCTCATATCGGCCGTCCCTTACTTCTTGCCGCCGAGCACGAACTTCGTGCGGGCGATGTCGCGCCGAACGCGGCGCAGCTGGTGCGGCTGGTTGAGCTGGCCGGTGCCCTTCTGCATGCGCAGGTTGAACTGCTCCTTGCGCAGGTCCAGCAGGTGCTTATTCAGCTCTTCGGCCGTCTTGTTGGTCAGATCTTTGATGGCCATATCACATCACCGCCCGGGTCACGAATTGGGTCTGGACCGAGAGCTTGGCAGCGGCAAGGCGGAAAGCCTCGCGTGCGGTTGCCTCGTCGATACCCTCGATTTCATAGAGCATGCGGCCCGGCTGGATCGGGGCGACCCAGTATTCGACGCCACCCTTACCGGCACCCATTCGGACTTCGATGGGCTTCTTGGTAATGGGCTTGTCCGGGTACACGCGGATCCACAGCTTGCCACCACGCTTCACGAAGCGGGTGATGCAGCGACGACCGGCCTCGATCTGACGCGCGGTCAGCGCGCCGAACGTGGTGGCCTTCAGGCCGAACTCGCCAAAGCTGACGAGGTTCGAGGAGAAGGCCAGACCGTCGTTGCGGCCCTTGAACTGCTTACGGTATTTGGTTCGCTTGGGTTGCAGCATGGCAACTCTCCTTACTTCGCCGTCCGCTCGCGACGGCCTTCACCGCCCTCGCGACGCGATTCACGACGACCCTCACCACCCTCACGGCGCGGCTGGGACTGCTCTTCCTTCGACTCCTGGTTGACCTGGGACAGATCGAAGATCTCGCCCTTGTAGATCCACACCTTGATGCCGATGACGCCGTAGGTCGTATGAGCTTCGGCGGTGCCGTAGTCGATGTCGGCGCGCAGCGTGTGAAGCGGCACGCGACCCTCACGGGCCCATTCGGAACGAGCAATCTCAGCGCCATTCAGACGGCCAGAGACATTGATCTTGATGCCCAGGGCGCCGAGACGCATCGCGTTGCCGACCGAACGCTTCATGGCGCGGCGGAACATGATGCGACGCTCCAGCTGCTGCGCGATGGACTCGGCCACCAGCTGCGCGTCGATCTCGGGCTTGCGCACTTCGCTGACATTGATGTGCGCCGGGACGCCCATCAGGTCGCTGACTTCCTTGCGCAGCTTCTCGATGTCCTCACCCTTCTTGCCGATCACCACGCCCGGACGGGCGGTGTGGATCGTCACGCGTGCGGTCTTGGCCGGACGCTCGATGAGGATCTTGGAGATGCCGGCCTGGGCCAGCTTCTTGCGCAGCATCTCGCGGACCTTCAGGTCAGCCGCGAGGTACTGAGCGTATTCGCCCTTGTTGGCGTACCACTTCGAGTTCCAGTCCTTGGCAATGCCGAGGCGGATACCGGTGGGATGAACTTTATGACCCATCGTCGATGTCCTCTTAGTTGCCAACGACCACAGTGATGTGGCTCGTGCGCTTCAGGATGCGGGAACCGCGACCCTTGGCGCGGGCGTACATACGCTTCATCGCCGGACCTTCGTCCACGAAGATGCGCGAGACCTTCAGCTCGTCGACGTCAGCGCCGAGGTTGTTCTCGGCGTTGGCGACGGCCGACAGCAGCACCTTGCGAACAATGGCTGCGGCCTTCTTGTTGGTGAACTGGAGCACGTCACTGGCACGGCCCACGGGCATACCGCGGACCAGGTCAGCCACCAGGCGTGCCTTCTGCGCCGAAATGCGGGCGCTGCGCAGGATCGCTTTGGCTTCAGTGCTCATCACTTGCCCTTCTTGTCGCCGCCATGGCCCTTGAAGGTACGGGTCACTGCGAACTCGCCGAGCTTGTGCCCGACCATGTTCTCATTGACCAGCACAGGGACATGCTGACGGCCGTTGTGGATGGCGATGGTCAGGCCAACCATCTCCGGGAGGATCATCGAACGACGCGACCAGGTCTTGATCGGACGCTTGTTGTTGGCGGAAACGGCGGCTTCCACCTTCTTTACGAGGTGCAGGTCGACGAACGGACCTTTCTTTAGAGAGCGCGGCATAGTCGTTTCCTATTACTTGCGGCGACGCACGATGAACTGCTGCGTGCGCTTGTTGTTGCGGGTCTTGTAACCCTTGGTCGGCGTGCCCCACGGGCTGACCGGATGACGGCCACCGGAGGTACGGCCTTCACCACCACCGTGCGGGTGGTCGACCGGGTTCATCACAACGCCGCGGACGGTCGGACGGATACCGAGCCAGCGCTTCGCGCCGGCCTTGCCGAGCTTCTTCAGGCTGTGTTCGCTGTTGCCGACTTCACCGATGGTGGCGCGGCAGTCAACCGGCACGCGGCGCATTTCGCCGGAACGAAGACGCAGCGTGGCGTAACCGGACTCGCGGGCCACCAGCTGGACCGAGGCGCCGGCGGAGCGAGCGATCTGCGCGCCCTTGCCCGGCTTCATCTCGATGCAGTGAATGGTCGAACCCACCGGGATCGCGCGCAGCGGCAGGCTGTTGCCGGCCTTGATCGGCGCATCGGAACCCGACACCAGACGGTCACCCACCGCCACGCCCTTCGGCGCGATGATGTAGCGGCGCTCGCCATCGGCGTAGCACAGCAGCGCGATGTGCGCGGTGCGGTTGGGATCGTACTCGATGCGCTCGACGCGGGCGGCGATGCCTTCCTTGTCGCGCTTGAAGTCGATGATGCGGTAACGCTGCTTGTGACCGCCGCCCTGATGGCGAACAGTGATGCGACCGTAATGGTTGCGACCGCCGTTCTTGTTCTTGGCTTCGGTCAGGGCTGCGTACGGCGCGCCCTTATGGAGACCTTCGGTGCGGACGCTAACTGCGTCGCGACGGCCCGGGGAGGTCGGCTTATGAGTGATCAGTGCCATCTCAATTCAACTCCTGGCTCAGGCCTTGGACGACACGTCGATGGTCTGACCATCGGCGAGGCGAACGTAGGCCTTGCGCTTGCCCTGGCGGCTGCCAGCGCGGAAACGGAAGGACTTGACCTTGCCCTTGGCGTTGACGAGGTTCACCTGCTCGACCTTGACGTCGAACATCTGTTCCACCGCAGCGCGGACATCGGCCTTGGTTGCCTCGGGGGCCACCACGAACACGTACTGGTTCTTCTCGGCCAGGCGAGCTGCCTTTTCCGAGATGTGCGGCGCACGCAGCGTATTCAGGATGCGTTCGTTGCTCATGCCAGCCACTCCTCGATCTTCTTCACCGCATCGACGGTCATGACGATGTGGTCGGAACCGACCAGGCTGACCGGGTTCAGGGCCAGCACGTCAACGACGTGGATGTACGGGATGTTGCGTGCGGCCAGGAAGGTCGCCTCGTTGGCGTCTTCCGACACCAGCAGCACACGACCGGAAACCTGCAGCTCGGCCAGCTTCGCGACCATCGCCTTGGTCTTCGGGGTGTCGATGCCGAAGCTCTCGACCACCTTCAGACGGTCCTGGCGGATCAGCTCCGACAGGATGGAGCGGAGCGCGACGCGGTAAGCCTTGCGGTTCACCTTCTGCTCGTAGCTGCGCGGCTTGGCAGCGAACGTGACACCACCGCCCACGAAGATCGGAGCGCGGTAGTCGCCGTGACGAGCGCCGCCGCCCTTCTGCTTCTTGAACTTCTTGGTGGTACCCGACAGCTCGCCACGCGACAGCTGGGCCTTGGTACCGGCGCGACCGCCGGCCTGGTAGGCCACAACCACCTGGTGGATCAGAGCCTGCTTGAACTCACCGCCGAACACTTCGTCCGACACGTTGAGCGGCTTGGCGCCAATGACATTAATTTCCATGGCGTCTCTCCTCAGCCCTTGGTCGTCGGACGGATGACGACGTCGCCACCGGTAGCGCCCGGCACCGCGCCCTTCACCGCGATCAGATGACGCTCGGCGTCGACCTTGACCACTTCCAGGCCCTGCTGCGTGCGGTTCACCGCACCCATGTGGCCCGACATCTTCTTGCCCGGGAACACGCGACCCGGGGTCTGACGCTGACCGATAGAACCCGGCGCACGATGCGACAGCGAGTTACCGTGGGTAGCGTCACCCATGGTGAAGTTGTGGCGCTTGATGGTGCCCTGGAAGCCCTTACCCTTCGACACGCCGGCGACGTCAACGATCTGACCCACCTGGAACACGTCGTCGGCCTTGATCTCGGCGCCCACGCTGTACTTGCCGAGATCTTCGGCAGCCACGCGGAACTCCCACAGACCACGACCCGGCTCAACCTTCGCCTTGGCGTAGTGACCCTTCAGCGGCTGCGTCAGCAGGCTGGCGCGCTTGACGCCGGCTGCGACCTGCACAGCGCTGTAACCATCGTTATCTTCCGTCTTCAGCTGCGTGACGCGATTCGGGGTGGCCTCAATCAGGGTCACCGGAATCGAACGTCCGTCTTCAGTGAAGAGTCGGCTCATGCCGCATTTGCGGCCAACCAGTCCGATACTCATCTTCGTATCCTGTCTATCGCTCAACCGAGCTTGATCTGAACGTCAACGCCAGCGGCGAGATCAAGCTTCATGAGCGCGTCCACGGTCTTGTCGTTGGGGTCGACGATGTCGAGCACACGCTTGTGGGTACGGGTCTCGTACTGGTCGCGGGCATCTTTGTCGACGTGCGGCGACACCAGAATGGTGTAGCGCTCG
This sequence comes from Dyella japonica A8, assembly GCF_000725385.1. Taxonomy (NCBI): domain Bacteria; kingdom Pseudomonadati; phylum Pseudomonadota; class Gammaproteobacteria; order Lysobacterales; family Rhodanobacteraceae; genus Dyella; species Dyella japonica. The sequence goes on from NZ_CP008884.1 coordinate 4,285,216, forward strand.
ATCTTGGTCGGGAGCGGAATCGGGCCGAGAACCGTAGCGCCAGTGCGCTTGGCCGTCTCGACGATTTCGCTGGCCGAACGGTCGATCAGACGATGATCGAACGCCTTGAGCCGGATGCGAATCTTTTGGTTCGCCATAAACCGTGTCCTGTTATCGAAAGAACAAATTCTGTGAACCGGATGGGCTTCTCACCCACCCGCACAACCCATTTACTGCGGTACTACGGGACGTGATCTCGGGCCGAAACCCTGGAAAACGACCTTAAAAGACTAGGCAGGCCCCAAAAAGGGCCCGCCCAGACGGAAAAGTATAAAACGCGCGAAATGGCCAGGTCAACAAAGCGTCATGCTTTGTCGTCCAAGCCCTCTCTTGCGTGTTGGCCATCCAGGCCAGCGAACTCGAAGCACTTCCTGTGCCTCATTTCGCTGTAAGGTCACCAGACACAAGGCGTGGCGACAGGCAAGACCGCGACTATATCCGGAATTCCCGCCAAAGAAAAGCCCCAAAACACGCCTTTCCGCTGAATTTGCCAAAAAAAAAGCCGGCCCAAAGGCCGGCTTTTTTTCAGGCTGCCACCCTAAGGTGGCCCCTTTGGGTCTTACTTGATGACCTTGGCCACCACGCCGGCGCCGACGGTACGGCCGCCTTCGCGAATCGCGAAGCGCAGGCCCTGGTCCATGGCGATCGGGTGGATCAGGGTGACGACCATCTTGATGTTGTCACCCGGCATGACCATTTCCACGCCTTCCGGCAGCTCAATCGCGCCGGTCACGTCGGTCGTGCGGAAGTAGAACTGCGGGCGGTAGCCCTTGAAGAACGGGGTGTGACGGCCACCTTCGTCCTTCGACAGCACGTACACTTCGGCTTCGAAGTCGGTGTGCGGGGTGATCGTGCCCGGCTTGGCCAGCACCTGGCCGCGCTCGACGTCGTCACGCTTCAGGCCGCGCAGCAGCAGACCGGCGTTGTCGCCTGCCTGACCCTGGTCCAGCAGCTTGCGGAACATTTCCACGCCCGTGACGGTGGTCTTCTGGGTCGGGCGGATGCCGACCACTTCGACTTCGTCACCGACCTTGATGATGCCGCGCTCGATACGACCGGTCACCACGGTGCCGCGGCCCGAGATCGAGAACACGTCTTCCACCGGCATCAGGAACGGCTGGTCGATCGCGCGCTGCGGCTCCGGAATGTAGGTGTCCAGGGCGTCCACGAGGGCGATGATCGCCGGCACGCCGATCTCGGACTGGTCGCCTTCCAGCGCCAGCTTGGCCGAACCCTTGATGATCGGGGTGTCGTCGCCCGGGAAGTCGTACTTGGAGAGCAGTTCGCGCACTTCCATTTCGACCAGCTCGAGCAGCTCGGCGTCGTCCACCATGTCGGCCTTGTTCAGGAACACGACGATGTAGGGCACGCCCACCTGACGCGACAGCAGGATGTGTTCGCGGGTCTGCGGCATCGGGCCGTCAGCGGCCGAGCACACCAGGATCGCGCCGTCCATCTGTGCCGCACCCGTGATCATGTTCTTCACGTAGTCGGCGTGGCCCGGGCAGTCCACGTGAGCGTAGTGGCGGGTCGGCGATTCGTATTCGACGTGGGCGGTCGAGATCGTGATACCACGGGCCTTTTCTTCCGGCGCCGCGTCGATCGCGTCATACGCCTTGAATTCGCCACCGAAGCGCTCTGCACCCACCTTGGTCAGCGCAGCCGTCAGCGTCGTCTTGCCGTGGTCCACGTGACCAATCGTGCCGACGTTGACGTGCGGCTTGGTGCGTTCGAATTTACCCTTTGCCATGACTTAAACCTCTAAAAAGAACGGTAGTGTGGAGGAAGGAGGCCTTATCAGGCCTTCTTCATGACCTGCTCAGCGATGTTGTTCGGCGCTTCAGCGTAGTGGTCGAACTCCATCGTAAAGGTGGCGCGACCCTGGGTCAGCGAGCGAATGGTCGTCGCGTAACCGAACATCTCGCCCAGCGGAACCATCGCATTGATGGTCTTGCCCGACGGCGTGTCGTCCTGGCCCTGGAGCAGGCCACGACGGCGGCTCAGGTCGCCCATGACGTCACCGACGTAATCTTCCGGCGTCACCACCTCGACCTTCATGATCGGCTCGAGCAGCACCGGCGATGCCTTGGCAAAGCCCTGCTTGAACGCCATCGACGCGGCGAGCTTGAACGCCATTTCCGACGAGTCAACGTCATGGTACGAGCCGAACACCAGCTTGACCTTGACGTTCACGACCGGGAAGCCAGCCAGCGGGCCGCTGGTGATGGTTTCGCGCAGGCCCTTTTCGACGGACGGGATGAATTCCTTCGGAATCACGCCGCCAGTGATGTCGTTGATGAACAGGAAATCGTCCTTAACGGCATCGCTCTTGCGCTCTTCTTCGGTCATCGGCGACAGCTCGATCACCACGTGACCGTACTGACCCTTACCGCCCGACTGCTTGGCGTGCTTGTAGTCCGACTTGACGTCCGAGGTACGGATCGTTTCGCGGTAGGCCACCTGCGGCTTGCCGACATTGGCTTCCACGTTGAACTCGCGCTTCATGCGGTCCACGAGGATGTCCAGGTGCAGCTCGCCCATGCCCGAGATGATGGTCTGGCCGGATTCTTCGTCCGTACGCACGCGGAAGGACGGATCTTCGGCAGCCAGGCGACCCAGCGCGATACCCATCTTTTCCTGGTCGGACTTGGTCTTCGGCTCGACCGCCATCGAGATCACCGGCTCCGGGAACGTCATGCGCTCCAGGGTGATGATGTGATCCTGCGAGCACAGCGTGTCACCGGTCGTCACGTCCTTCAGGCCGACCGCCGCGGCGATATCGCCAGCGCGGACTTCCTTGATTTCCTGACGCTCGTTGGCGTGCATCTGCAGGATGCGGCCGATGCGCTCCTTCTTGGACTTGACCGGGTTGTACACCTGGTCACCCGCGTTGAGCGTGCCCGAGTAGACACGGAAGAACGTCAGCGAGCCCACGAACGGGTCGGTCATGATCTTGAACGCGAGCGCCGAGAACGGAGCCGAGTCGTCAGCCGAACGGGTGGCTTCCTTCTCGTCATCGTCCACGCCCTGCACGGGCGGACGGTCGATCGGCGACGGCAGCAGCTGCACGACGGCGTCGAGCATGGCCTGCACGCCCTTGTTCTTGAACGCGGTGCCGCAGAAGACCGGGATGATCTCGCTGGACAGCGTGCGCGCGCGCAGACCGCCGATGATTTCGTCCTCGGAAAGGTCGCCCTCTTCCAGGTACTTGTTCATCAGCTCTTCGGACGCTTCGGCAGCCGACTCGACCATGTACGAACGGGCTTCAACAGCCTTGTCCTTCAGGTTGGCCGGGATGTCCTGGTACTCGAACTTCATGCCCTGGGATTCCATGTCCCAGATGATGGACTTCATCTTGAGCAGGTCGACCACGCCCTCGAAGTTGTCCTCGGCGCCGATCGGCACCTGCATCGGGACCGGGTTGGCACCCAGGCGAGCCTTCAGCTGGTCGACCACCTTGTAGAAGTTCGCGCCAGTGCGGTCCATCTTGTTGACGAACGCAAGGCGCGGCACCTTGTACTTGTTGGCCTGACGCCAGACGGTCTCGGACTGCGGCTGCACACCACCCACGGCGCAGAGCACGAACACCGCACCGTCGAGCACGCGGAGCGAACGCTCCACTTCGATGGTGAAGTCCACGTGACCTGGGGTGTCGATGATGTTGAAGCGGTGCTCGGGCAGGGAGCGGTCCATGCCCTTCCAGAACGCCGTCGTTGCCGCCGACGTAATGGTGATGCCGCGCTCCTGCTCCTGCTCCATCCAGTCCATCGTCGCTGCACCGTCGTGCACCTCGCCAATCTTGTGACTGACACCGGTGTAGAACAGGATGCGCTCCGTGGTGGTGGTCTTGCCGGCATCGATGTGAGCCATGATGCCGAAGTTGCGGTAGCGCTCGATAGGAGTGGTGCGTGCCACGGTCTTAACCTCTGAAAGTTCTAGCTGTACTGCTTACCAGCGGTAATGCGAGAAGGCCTTGTTGGCCTCTGCCATGCGGTGGGTTTCTTCGCGCTTCTTGATCGCGCCACCACGGTTTTCCGAAGCCTCGAGCAGCTCGGCTGCCAGCTTGCGCGGCATCGAGGTCTCGCCGCGCTTGCGGGCGGAGTCGATGGCCCAGCGCATGGCGAGCGCCATACGGCGACCCGGACGGACTTCGACCGGCACCTGGTAGGTGGCGCCGCCGACACGACGGGACTTCACCTCAACCGCCGGAGCGATGTTGTTGAGCGCCTTCTCGACGAGCTGAACCGGCTCGGCGTTCTTTTCGCCCAGGTGAGCCAGAGCACCGTAAACGATGCTTTCGGCGACCGACTTCTTGCCGCTCTTCATCACCATGTTGATGAAGCGGGCGATCAGCTGGCTGCCGTGCTTGGGGTCCGGCAGGACCAGACGGGCGGGATGGGAACCTTTACGCGACATAGTTAATTCCTAAAGATCAGGACTTCGGGCGCTTGGCGCCGTACTTGGAGCGCGACTGACGGCGCTTGGTGACGCCGGCGCAGTCGAGACTGCCGCGCACGGTGTGGTAACGCACGCCCGGGAGATCCTTGACGCGGCCGCCACGGATCAGGACCACGGAGTGCTCCTGCAGGTTGTGACCTTCGCCACCGATGTAGCTGATCACTTCGTAGCCATTGGTGAGACGCACCTTGGCGACCTTGCGGAGAGCCGAGTTCGGCTTCTTCGGAGTGGTCGTGTAGACGCGCGTGCACACGCCGCGGCGCTGCGGGCTGTTCTGCAAAGCCGGCGAAGCACTCTTGTAGGTCTTCGGGCTACGGGATTTGCGAACCAACTGGTTGACTGTCGTCATCTGAAGCTGTTCCTGAGAAACATAAAGGCAGACCGAACCGGCTCGGTCTGCCAAGAAGCGGGAATTTAACATGGGCAGCTTGTCACAGACAAGCTGACGCCCTGCCGGCCATGGCCCGAACACGAGGCGCCATCCTTGCGCCTCTTTTCGTATGTCAGCGAGTAGAGCCCGTGAGGGGCTTACTCCACACCAATGTCGCTACCGGTGGTGGCTTCTGCGAAGGAAGCCGACGAAGCGGAGCCAGAGAGAGTTTCAAGCTCCGAGGCGGTCAGACCGCCCTGGCGATGACGCGATGCGTGATACGCCAGACCCGTACCTGCCGGAATAAGACGGCCGACAATAACATTTTCCTTCAGGCCACGCAAGGTGTCACGCGTACCGCGGACTGCGGCTTCCGTCAATACTCGGGTGGTTTCCTGGAAGGATGCCGCCGAGATGAAGGATTCCGTAGCCAGCGAGGCCTTGGTGATACCGAGCAGCACCGACTGGAATTCCGCCGGACGCTCGCCACGCTTGATGGCGCGGTCGTTCTCGCCGTTGATGCGGACGCGCTCGACCTGCTCGCCGCGCAGGTAGTGGCTCTCACCCGGATCGGTGATTTCCACCTTGCGCAGCATCTGGCGAATGATCGCCTCGATGTGCTTGTCGTTGATCTTCACGCCCTGCAGACGGTAGACGTCCTGGATTTCCTTGACCAGGTAGGCGGCCAGCGGCTCGACACCCAGCAGGCGCAGGATGTCGTGCGGGCTGGGCTCGCCGTCCACGATGGTTTCGCCCTTCTCCACGTGCTCGCCTTCGAACACGATGACCTGACGCCACTTGGGAATCAGCTCTTCGTGCTCGTTGCCGTCCACGTCCTTGATGATGAGGCGCTGCTTGCCCTTGGTGTCCTTGCCGAAGCTGATCACACCCGAACGCTCGGCGAGAATCGCCGGTTCCTTCGGCTTGCGGGCTTCGAACAGGTCGGCCACGCGCGGCAGACCACCCGTGATGTCGCGGGTCTTGGAGGTTTCCTGCGGGATACGGGCAACCACGTCACCCACGCCCACCTGCGCACCGTTCTGGATCGACACGATGGCGCCGGCCGGGAGCATGTACTGCGCCGGCACGTCGGTGCCCGGCAGCTTCAGCTCGCGACCCTTGGCGTCTTCCAGACGCACGATCGGGCGCAGGTCCTTGGCGGCCGTACCACGGCGCTTCGGATCGGTCACCACCGCCGACTCCAGGCCGGTCAGTTCATCGGTCTGGCTCTGCACGGTGACGCCATCGATGAAGTCGATGAAGCGCACGGTACCGGCCACTTCCGACACGATCGGATGGGTATGCGGATCCCAGTTGGCCACGGCCTGGCCGGCCTTGACCGGATCGCCGTCCTTGACCGCGATGGTCGCGCCGTACGGCACCTTGTAGCGCTCACGCTCGCGGCCGTTGGCGTCGATGACGCTCAATTCGCCCGAACGCGACACGGCCACCAGGTGACCCTGGTTGTGATGCACGGTCTTGAGGTTGTTGAACTTCAGCGTGCCGGTGGTCTTCACCGTCACGTTGTCCACGGCAGCAGCACGGGATGCCGCACCACCGATATGGAACGTACGCATGGTCAGCTGGGTACCCGGCTCACCGATGGACTGAGCGGCCACGACACCCACGGCCTCACCCATGTTCACCAGGTGGCCACGGGCCAGGTCACGGCCGTAGCACAGTGCACAGACGCCATGGTCGGCAGCACAGGTGATGGGCGAACGGACCTTGATGGACTGCACGCCGGCCTTGTCGAGCTTCTCGACCAGGGCTTCGTCCAGCAGCGTGTCGCGCGTAACGATCGGCTCGTTGTCTTCACCCGGGCCGTAGACGTCTTCCAGGGCCACACGACCCAGCACGCGGTCGCGCAGCGGCTCGACCACGTCGCCGCCTTCCACGATCGGCTGCATGGTAACGCCTTCGTCCGTACCGCAATCGCCGAAGGTGATGACCACGTCCTGCGCCACGTCCACGAGACGACGGGTGAGGTAACCGGAGTTCGCCGTCTTCAACGCCGTATCCGCCAGACCCTTACGGGCACCGTGGGTGGAGTTGAAGTACTGCAGAACGTTCAGGCCTTCGCGGAAGTTCGCCTTGATGGGCGTCTCGATGATCGAGCCGTCCGGGCGGGCCATCAGGCCGCGCATACCGGCCAGCTGACGAATCTGGGCCACCGAACCACGAGCGCCCGAGTCGGCCATGATGTACAGCGAGTTCATGGACTTCTGGTTGACCGTCTTGCCTTCGGCATCGACCACCTTCTCGGTGCCGATACCGTCGATCATCGCCTTGGCGACGAGTTCGTTGGTGCGCGACCAGATGTCGACCACCTTGTTGTAGCGCTCGCCGGCGGTGACAAGACCCGACTGGTACTGCTCCTGGATCTCGACCACTTCCTTCTCGGCTTCTTCCAGGATCGGCTTCTTCTGATCCGGGATGATCATGTCGTCGATGCCGATGGAGATGCCGGCGCGGGTCGCGAAGCGGAAACCGGTGTACATCAGCTGATCGCCGAAGATCACGGTGTCCTTCAGACCCAGACGGCGGTAGCACTGGTTGATCAGGCGCGAGATGTTCTTCTTGGTCAGCTCGGTGTTGGCCAGCGCGAACGGCAGGCCTTCCGGCATGATTTCGAGCAGCAGCGCGCGACCCACGGTCGTGTCGACGATCTGGGTGGTTTCGGTGCGGTTGCCGTCTTCGTCGATCTGCACCTGGTTGATGCGGACCTTGACCTTGGCGTGCAGTTGCACGGCGCGGTTGTCGTAGGCGCGGCGAACTTCGCCGATGCCCGAGAACACCATGCCGTTGCCCTTCGCGTTCACCAGCTCGCGGGTCATGTAGTACAAGCCAAGGACGACGTCCTGGGTCGGCACGATGATCGGCTCGCCGTTGGCCGGCGACAGGATGTTGTTGGTCGCCATCATCAGGGCGCGCGCTTCGAGCTGCGCCTCGATCGAGAGCGGCACGTGCACGGCCATCTGGTCACCGTCGAAGTCGGCGTTGAACGCCGTACACACGAGCGGGTGCAGCTGGATGGCTTTGCCTTCGATCAGCTTCGGCTCGAACGCCTGGATGCCGAGACGGTGCAGCGTCGGTGCACGGTTCAGCATCACGGGATGTTCGCGGATCACCTCTTCGAGGATGTCCCACACCTGGCCTTCTTCGCGCTCGACGAGCTTCTTGGCGGCCTTGATGGTGGTCGCTTCGCCACGAGCCTGCAGCTTGGCGAAGATGAAGGGCTTGAACAGCTCGAGCGCCATCTTCTTCGGCAGACCGCACTGGTGCAGACGCAGGGTCGGACCCACCACGATCACCGAACGACCGGAGTAGTCCACTCGCTTGCCGAGCAGGTTCTGGCGGAAGCGGCCCTGCTTGCCCTTGATCATGTCGGCCAGCGACTTCAGCGCGCGCTTGTTCGTGCCGGTGATGGCACGGCCGCGGCGGCCGTTGTCGAGCAGCGCATCGACCGATTCCTGCAGCATGCGCTTTTCGTTGCGCACGATGATGTCGGGCGCATTGAGTTCGAGCAGGCGACGCAGGCGGTTGTTGCGGTTGATGACGCGGCGGTACAGGTCATTGAGGTCGGACGTGGCGAAACGGCCACCGTCCAGCGGGACCAGCGGACGCAGGTCCGGCGGCAGCACCGGCAGCACGGTCAGCACCATCCATTCCGGACGGTTGCCCGACTCCAGGAACGCCTCGATCAGCTTCACGCGCTTGGTGAGGCGCTTGAGCTTGGTCTCGGAGTTGGTGGAGGCGATTTCTTCCTTCAGGCGCACGACTTCGCCCGGAAGATCCAGGGACTTGAGCAGCTCGTAGACGGCCTCGGCACCCATGCGGGCGTCGAACTCGTCACCGTGCTCTTCCACGGCTTCCAGGTACTGGTCTTCGCTGAGCAGCTGGCCGCGCTCGAGCGCGGTCAGACCCGGATCGATCACGACGAACGCTTCGAAGTACAGAATGCGCTCGATATCACGCAGGGTCATGTCCAGCATCAGGCCGATGCGCGAGGGCAGCGACTTGAGGAACCAGATGTGCGCGGTCGGCGAGGCCAGTTCGATGTGGCCCATGCGCTCGCGGCGCACCTTGGCCAGCGTCACTTCCGTGCCGCACTTTTCGCACACCACGCCGCGGTGCTTCATGCGCTTGTACTTGCCGCACAGGCACTCGTAGTCCTTCACCGGGCCAAAGATGGCGGCGCAGAACAGGCCGTCACGCTCGGGCTTGAAGGTGCGGTAGTTGATCGTCTCCGGCTTCTTCACTTCGCCGTACGACCACGAGCGGATCAGCTCCGGCGAAGCCAGAGCGATCTTGATCGCATCGAAGTCAGGCGCGGTGCGCTGCTGGTTGAACAGATTGAGCAAGTCTTTCATGGATGTCTCCGAAGATCGGGAATAGGCAATGCAGAATCGGGAACCGGGAGAACGAGGAACGATGGTTCGCTCCTCGTCTCCGCCTCAACTCACTTCACTTCTTCCAGATCAATATCGATACCGAGCGAGCGGATTTCCTTCACCAACACGTTGAAGGATTCCGGCATGCCCGCCGCCATCTCGTGGTTGCCGTCGACAATGTTCTTGTACATCTGGTTGCGGCCCTGCACGTCGTCGGACTTCACCGTCAGCATTTCCTGCAGGGTGTAGGCCGCGCCGTAGGCTTCCAGCGCCCAGACTTCCATTTCACCGAAGCGCTGGCCACCGAACTGCGCCTTACCACCCAGCGGCTGCTGCGTGACGAGCGAGTACGGACCGGTCGAACGCGCGTGCATCTTGTCGTCGACCAAGTGGTTCAGCTTCAGGTAGTGCATGTAGCCCACGGTGACCGGGCGATCGAACGCCTCGCCGGTGCGGCCGTCGTACAGCGTGGTCTGGCCCGACTCCGGCAGATCGGCGAGCTTGAGCATCGCCTTGATCTCGGTTTCCTCGGCACCGTCGAACACCGGGGTGGCCATCGGCACGCCTTCCTGCAGGTTGTTCGCCAGGGCGAGGATTTCCTCGTCGGTCAGCGACTTCAGGTCGACATGCTGCACGGCGCCCGCGACGTGGTGGTTGTACACCTGGTCGAGGAACTCGCGGATCTGCGCGACCTTGGCCTGCGCCTCGAGCATCTTCTGGATCTTCTTGCCCAGGCCCTTTGCGGCCCAGCCAAGGTGCACTTCCAGAATCTGGCCGATGTTCATACGCGACGGCACGCCCAGCGGGTTCAGCACGATGTCGACCGAAGTACCGTCTTCGGAGAACGGCATGTCCTCCACCGGCACCACGTTGGACACCACACCCTTGTTACCGTGGCGACCGGCCATCTTGTCGCCCGGCTGGATGCGACGCTTCACGGCCAGGAACACCTTGACCATCTTGAGCACGCCCGGAGCAAGGTCGTCACCCTGGGTGATCTTGCCCTGCTTCTCCTTGAAGCGCTTGTCGAACTCTTCCTTGTGACGCTTGACCTGGTCGGCCGCGCGCTCGAGGAATTCCGTGACGTCCTCTTCCTTGACGTTGATCTTGAACCAGTCGTCGCGCTTGAGGCCGTCGAGGTAGGCGTCGGTGATCTCGGCGCCACGCTTCAGGCCACCCGGGCCGCTCATCGCGGTCTTGCCGACGAGCTGGGTGCGCATACGGTTGTAGATCGCGCCTTCGAGGATGCGGAACTGGTCATCAAGGTCCTTACGGATACGCTTGATTTCCATTTCCTCGATCTGACGAGCGCGCTTGTCCTTCTCGATACCGTCGCGGGTGAAGACCTGCACGTCGATGACGGTGCCGTCCATGCCCGGCGGCACGCGCAGCGAGCTGTCCTTCACGTCGGACGCCTTCTCGCCGAAGATCGCGCGCAGCAGCTTCTCTTCCGGCGTCAGCTGGCTCTCGCCCTTGGGCGTGACCTTGCCGACCATGATGTCGCCGGCCTTCACTTCCGCACCGATGTACACGATGCCGGATTCGTCGAGGCGAGCCAGCGCCTGCTCACCCACGTTCGGGATGTCGGCGGTGATTTCCTCGGCGCCCAGCTTGGTGTCACGCGCGATGCACGACAGCTCCTCGATGTGGATCGAGGTGTAGCGGTCTTCCTGCACGACGCGCTCGGAGAGCAGGATCGAGTCTTCGAAGTTGTAGCCGTTCCACGGCATGAAGGCGATCAGCATGTTCTGGCCGAGCGCGAGCTCGCCCAGATCGGTCGACGAACCGTCGGCCAGCGTGTCGCCCTTCGCCACCACGTCACCCACGTTCACCAGCGGACGCTGGTTGAGGTTGGTGTTCTGGTTGGAGCGGGTGTACTTGGTCAGCGTGTAGATATCGACGCCGGCATCGTTGTCGCCGACTTCTTCTTCGTTCACGCGCACCACGATACGGCCGGCGTCGACCTGGTCGATCACGCCACCGCGCTTGGCGGTGACGATGACGCCCGAGTCACGCGCCACGGCGCGCTCGATACCGGTACCGACCAGCGGGGTCTGCGAACGCAGGGTCGGCACGGCCTGACGCTGCATGTTCGCGCCCATGAGTGCGCGGTTCGCGTCATCGTGCTCCAGGAACGGCACGAGTGCGGCAGCGACCGACACCGTCTGCATGGGCGAGACGTCCATGTAGTCGACTTCGGCGGACGGACGCAGCTCGGACTCGCCGCGGAAACGGCAGGACACGAAGTCTTCGATGAAAGCGCCATCCTTGAGCGGCGAGTTCGCCTGCGCAATGACGTGGTCGCCTTCTTCGATGGCCGACAGGTAATCCACCTGGTCGGTCACCTTGCCGCCCACGACCTTGCGGTACGGCGTCTCGAGGAAGCCATACTGGTTGGTGCGCGCGTACACGGCGAGCGAGTTGATCAGGCCGATGTTCGGGCCTTCCGGCGTTTCGATGGTGCAGACGCGGCCGTAATGGGTCGGGTGCACGTCGCGCACTTCGAAGCCGGCGCGTTCGCGGGTCAGACCGCCTGGGCCCAGTGCCGAGACGCGACGCTTGTGCGTCACTTCGGACAGCGGGTTGTTCTGGTCCATGAACTGCGAGAGCTGCGACGAACCGAAGAACTCCTTCACCGCCGCCGCGACCGGCTTGGCGTTGATCAGTTCCTGCGGGGTCAGGCCTTCGGACTCGGCCAGCGACAGGCGCTCGCGCACCGCGCGCTCGACGCGCACCAGGCCGATGCGGAAGGTGTTCTCGGCCATTTCACCGACCGAGCGCACGCGACGGTTGCCCAGGTGGTCGATATCGTCAACGGTGCCATGACCGTTCTTGATGTCGATGAGCACCTTGAGCACGTCGAGGATGTCGGACTGGTCGCCCTGCGACTTCACCAGTTCCTGGGCTTCCTCTTCCTTGCGGTCCTGGAAGTACTTCTTGTCGTACAGCACGCCCGGACCGACGATCTCCTGGCGGCCCACGCGACGGTTGAACTTCATGCGACCCACGGCCGACAGGTCGTAACGGTCGAAGGTGAAGAACAGGTTGTAGAACAGGTTCTGCGCGGCGTCCTTGGTCGGCGGCTCGCCCGGGCGCATCATGCGGTAGATTTCCACCAGCGCCTCGAGCGGCGTCTTGGTGTTGTCGATGCGTAGGGTGTGCGAGATGTACGCACCGCGATCGAGGTCGTTGACGTACAGCGTCGGCACGACTTCGATGCCGGCCTTGCGGAAGTTTTCCAGCTGCTCGGCGGTGATCTCGTCGTTGGCCTGGGCCAGCAGTTCGCCGGTCTTCGGATCGATGACGTCAATGGCCAGGATGCGGCCGACCGGGTAGTCGTCCGGCACTTCCAGCGCGGTGATGTTTTCGGCAGCGAGCTGACGCACGTGACGCGCGGTGATGCGCTTGCCGGCTTCCACCAGCACCTTGTCGCCAATGGTCAGGTCGAAGGTCAGCGTTTCGCCGCGCAGGCGCTCGGCGACGAGCTCCAGCGTGGTGCCACCCTTCTTGCCCAGGTGGAACACGTTGTGCTCGAAGAACACGTCGAGCATTTCGACGTTGCTGTAGCCGAGCGCGCGCAGCAGCACCGTCACCGGCAGCTTGCGGCGACGGTCGATACGGGTGAACAGCGCGTCCTTCGGGTCGAACTCGAAGTCCAGCCAAGAGCCGCGGTAAGGAATCACGCGCGCCGAGAACAGCAGCTTGCCCGAGCTGTGCGTCTTGCCGCGGTCGTGATCGAAGAACACGCCCGGCGAACGATGCAGCTGCGAGACGATGACGCGCTCGGTGCCGTTGATGATGAAGGTGCCGGTGTCGGTCATGAGCGGAATTTCGCCCATGTAGACTTCCTGCTCCTTCACGTACTTCACGGCCTTCTTGGACGCCGGGCTGTCCTTGTCATAGATGACCAGGCGCACGGTCACGCGCAGCGGCGCACCGAAGGTCATGCCGCGGTTGCGGCACTCGCGCTCGTCAAACGGGGGCTCGCCCAGGCGATAGTCGACGTACTCGAGCGCAGCATTGCCCGAGTAGCTAACGATCGGGAACACCGACTTCAGCGCGGCGTGAAGACCCTTGTCATCACGCTGCTTGGGAGCCACGTGCTCCTGCAGGAATTCGCGATAGGAATCGGTCTGGATGGTCAGCAGGTTCGGAACGCCCAAAACAGGGGGACGCTTGCCGAAATCCTTGCGGATGCGCTTCTTCTCGGTAAACGAGTAGGCCATGGTGGGTACCGCCTCGGTTGTGTATTCGATGAATCGGGAGTCGGGAATAGAGAATCGGGAATAGAGAATCGAAAGCTACCCACCTTCAAGGGCTGCTCCCTAATTCCCTATTCCCCATTCCCTGCCGACAACAGGCAAAGCCCGGGGGCTTACGCCCCCAGGCTTGCTTTGACGCTAGATCAAACTGACGGCGCGCAAGAGCGCCAATTACTTCAGTTCGACCGTGGCGCCTGCAGCTTCGAGGTCCTTCTTGAACTTCGCAGCGTCGTCCTTCGAAGCAGCTTCCTTCACGACGCCACCGGCTTCGGTCAGGTCCTTCGCTTCCTTCAGGCCCAGGCCCGTGATGGCACGGACGGCCTTGATCACGTCGACCTTCTTGTCGCCGGCGCTCTTCAGGATGACGTCGAACTCGGTCTGCTCTTCAGCAGCCGGGCCGGCAGCGGCCGGGCCAGCGGCCATCATGACCGGGGCAGCGGCGGACACGCCAAACTTCTCTTCGATGGCCTTCACCAGCTCCATCACTTCCATGAGCGACTTGGCGGCAACGGCTTCAACGATCTGATCGTTAGTCAGGGACATTTTGTATTACCTCTGGAAATTGATTCGTTTTAGATACGCGTCGAACTTAAGCTTCAGCCGTGGCTTCCGCGGCGACTTCGCCACCACCCTGCTTGTCGGCCACGGCCTTGACGGCGCGGGCAAACATCGCAGCGGGCTCGGCGAGCACGCGGGCCAGCATGGCCAGCGCCTCTTCGCGGGTCGGCAGCGAGGCCAGCACGTCCACATGGGCGGCGGGCAGCAGCTTGCCTTCCACGGAGACGACACGAGCCTTCAGCTTGTCATTGGTCTTCGCGAATTCCTTGATCAGGCGACCGGCAGCACCGGGCTCCTCCATCGAGAACGCGTACAGCAGCGGACCGGTCAGGGCGTCCTTGACGACCTCGAACTCGGTACCACCGACGGCGCGCGCAGCAAGCGTGTTCTTGACAACCTTCAGGAACACACCGCTTTCACGGGCCTTCTTGCGCATCGCGGTCATCTGTTCGACCGTGGTGCCCGCGTACTCGACAGCGACCAAGGAGTGAGCCTTCGCGGCAACTTCTGCCAGTTCGGCGACTACTTCTTGCTTCTGAGAGAGATTCAGAGCCATATCACTCCTCCACTTTGAAATCCGCTTGCGACTCCTGCCGCTTGCGGTCCTGAGCGACGCCTTCCCTGACGTCGGGGATCGCGAGATCCCGGGTGGTGGCCTTTCCAGAAAAGCAATCCTAGAAAATCTAAGATTCCAGAAGGGGCAGCACCATCTACGCAGGCCAGATTCGCGGGGAATCCGATTAAGCGAACCCGCTTTCCACGACGGCGGTTCCTTGCCAACACGAGCTCCCTGCTCGTCGTCGTGGCGCGCTGATCGCGCCTGCGGTCTTTGACGGCGACTCCGGCTATTCACCGGGGCCTGCCTTCAAAAACGTGCCCGCACCGACCTGAGTCGGTGCGGGACTTCAACTTTTACTTGGTCGACACCGTCAGGGTCGACACTTCGACCGGCACGCCCACGCCCATGGTGGACGACAGCGCGATCTTCTGCAGGTACTGACCCTTGGCGGTCGCCGGCTTGGCCTTCAGCAGGTCGTTGACCAGCGCGTTCAGGTTGTCCGCGAGCTGGGCAGCGTCGAAGCTGGCCTTGCCGATGGTGGCGTGGATGATGCCCGCCTTGTCGTTGCGGAACTTCACCTGGCCGGCCTTGGCGTTCTTGACGGCCGTGGCGACGTCGGCGGTGACCGAGCCGTCCTTCGGGTTCGGCATCAGGCCGCGGGGGCCCAGCAGCTGACCGAGCTTACCGACCACGCGCATCGCGTCCGGCGTGGCTATCACGCGACCGAAGTCGAGGTCGCCAGCCTGCATGCGCTCGGCCAGGTCGTCCATACCGACGGCGTCGGCGCCGGCGGCCTTGGCGGCCTCGGCCTTCTCACCGGCCGGCACGAACACGGCGACCTTGACGGTCTTGCCGGTGCCGTGCGGCAGCAGCGAGGAGCCGCGCACGCCCTGGTCGGACTTCTTGGCGTCGATGCCGAGGCGGACGGCGACGTCCACGGACTCGGCGAACTTCGCCTTGGCGTTGTTCTTGACGATGGTCAGGGCTTCTTCCAGGCCATAGAGCTTGCCCGGCTGCACTGCGGCCTGGGCCGCCTTCATACGCTTCGTGATCTTTGCCATGTCTTAGCCCTCCACCACCAGACCCATGCTGCGCGCGCTACCGGCAATGGTGCGCACCGCGGCGTCCAGATCAGCAGCCGTGAGATCCGGCTCCTTCTGCTTCGCAACGTCTTCCAGCTGCTTGCGGGTGATCTTGCCGACCTTGTCGGTGTTCGGCTTGGACGAACCCTTGGCAACGCCCGTGACCTTCTTGATCAGGACAGTGGCCGGCGGGGTCTTGGTGATAAAGGTGAAGCTACGGTCGGAGTAGGCCGTGATGATCACGGGGATCGGCAGACCCGGCTCCATCTTCTGCGTGGCGGCATTGAACGCCTTGCAGAATTCCATGATGTTCAGGCCGCGCTGACCCAGGGCCGGACCGACCGGCGGCGACGGGTTGGCCTGACCGGCCTTGACCTGCAGCTTGATGTAACCAACTACTTTCTTTGCCATTGGATTTTCCTCGCGAGTTCAAGCGCCTTGCGGCTCCTCGCAGTGTTGTCTTCCCTGAGAGAGGAAGGCTCGCCATCCCGCGAACCCCAGAAGCACGGACACGCCGGGGCTAAAATCCCAGCGTGAACCGCATACTATAGAGACTGCTTAGTTTTTAAGCAAGCCCTGTGCCGCTTGACGGCATGGGGCTCAGGGTGGGCTGCGACGTCCGATTTTTCGCTCCAGCCAGAGGCCTTCAGAGCGAAAAGCTTCGCACCCTCTTGTCGAAAAGGCCTAGGCCTTTTCGACCTGCCCAAACTCCAGCTCGACCGGGGTCGAGCGACCGAAAATGAGCACCGCGACGCGCAGGCGGCTCTTTTCGTAATTGACTTCCTCGACCACGCCGTTGAAGTCATTGAACGGACCGTCGGTGACGCGAACCATTTCGCCCGGCTCGAACAGCACCTTGGGCTTGGGCTTCTCGACGCCTTCACGGACGCGGCTCAGGATGGCGTCGGCCTCGGAATCGCGAATCGGGAGCGGGCGATCGGCCGT
Organism: Dyella japonica A8; assembly: GCF_000725385.1. Taxonomy (NCBI): domain Bacteria; kingdom Pseudomonadati; phylum Pseudomonadota; class Gammaproteobacteria; order Lysobacterales; family Rhodanobacteraceae; genus Dyella; species Dyella japonica. Next base: position 4,301,883 of record NZ_CP008884.1, read on the forward strand.
GCCACCGATGAAACCCATGACCTTCGGGGTTTCCTTGACCAGATGCCAGCACTCGTCGTCGATGCGCGGCGCCTTGCCCTCGGTATCCGTCTCAATCTGCACGAGAACGTAACCCGGGAAGAACTTGCGCTCACTGCGGCGCTTCTGGCCGCTGCGCATCTCGATGACCTCTTCGGTCGGCACCAGCACTTCGCCGAACTTCTCTTCCATGCCGGCGCGACGAATCCGCTCGTCGAGCGAACGCTTCACCTGGTTTTCGAAGCCCGAATAGGCGTGCACCACATACCAACGCTTGCTCATGCCATCACCTCACGTACCAAGCTTGAGCAGCCAGTCGAGCACGACCGACTTCAGGATCAGATCGATCAGGCCCAGCAGCAGCGAGAGCACGATGACCACGACCATGATGATGCCGGTGGTCTTGAGCGTCTCGTCGCGGGTGGGCCAGACCACCTTGCGCATTTCGAACTGCGATTCGCCGAGGAAAGCGCGCACCCGACGACCCGGTGCGGTGAACGCACCGATGGCCAGCGAGATGATCAGCGCTGCCAGCACGCCCAGCAGTCGGATCGACTGCGGGACCGAGCCGTCCGCGCCAAACCACGAATACGCAAAAATGCCGGCAGCCAGCACGATCACGGCCAGCACCAGCTTGGCGATATCGGCGCCGTTGGCGCCCTTGGTCGGTTCTGCCTTCGTATTCATGCGACATGATCGGATGAGAGGAGGCATCGACCGGGTTACGGTCTGCATGCCATCCACCATCCGTCGTGGATCCTCGGGAAGATGGCACGCCAGGAGGGACTCGAACCCCCAACCTGCGGTTTTGGAGACCGCTGCTCTGCCAATTGAGCTACTGGCGTATTCAGAAAAAGGGTGAAGTCGCTCGCCTTGCCGCCACAAGGTGGCGCCCTTCGGCGCCTTTTCCAAGAGCCGGGCCATGCCCGACTCTGGATCCTTGCAGCCCGCGAGACGGGCGACTTCCCAGTCTACAGCTTACTTGATGACCTTGGCCACCACGCCGGCGCCGACGGTACGGCCGCCTTCGCGAATCGCGAAGCGCAGACCCTGGTCCATGGCGATCGGGTGGATCAGGGTGACGACCATCTTGATGTTGTCGCCCGGCATGACCATTTCCACGCCTTCCGGCAGCTCAATCGCGCCGGTCACGTCGGTCGTGCGGAAGTAGAACTGCGGGCGGTAGCCCTTGAAGAACGGGGTGTGACGGCCACCTTCGTCCTTCGACAGCACGTACACTTCGGCTTCGAAGTCGGTGTGCGGGGTGATCGTGCCCGGCTTGGCCAGCACCTGGCCGCGCTCGACGTCGTCACGCTTCAGGCCGCGCAGCAGCAGACCGGCGTTGTCGCCTGCCTGACCCTGGTCCAGCAGCTTGCGGAACATTTCCACGCCCGTGACGGTGGTCTTCTGGGTCGGGCGGATGCCGACCACTTCGACTTCGTCACCGACCTTGATGATGCCGCGCTCGATACGACCGGTCACCACGGTGCCGCGGCCCGAGATCGAGAACACGTCTTCCACCGGCATCAGGAACGGCTGGTCGATCGCGCGCTGCGGCTCCGGAATGTAGGTGTCCAGGGCGTCCACGAGGGCGATGATCGCCGGCACGCCGATCTCGGACTGGTCGCCTTCCAGCGCCAGCTTGGCCGAACCCTTGATGATCGGGGTGTCGTCGCCCGGGAAGTCGTACTTGGAGAGCAGTTCGCGCACTTCCATTTCGACCAGCTCGAGCAGCTCGGCGTCGTCCACCATGTCGGCCTTGTTCAGGAACACGACGATGTAGGGCACGCCCACCTGACGCGACAGCAGGATGTGTTCGCGGGTCTGCGGCATCGGGCCGTCAGCGGCCGAGCACACCAGGATCGCGCCGTCCATCTGTGCCGCACCCGTGATCATGTTCTTCACGTAGTCGGCGTGGCCCGGGCAGTCCACGTGAGCGTAGTGGCGGGTCGGCGATTCGTATTCGACGTGGGCGGTCGAGATCGTGATACCACGGGCCTTTTCTTCCGGCGCCGCGTCGATCGCGTCATACGCCTTGAATTCGCCACCGAAGCGCTCTGCACCCACCTTGGTCAGCGCAGCCGTCAGCGTCGTCTTGCCGTGGTCCACGTGACCAATCGTGCCGACGTTGACGTGCGGCTTGGTGCGTTCGAATTTACCCTTTGCCATACGTCTAAAACCCCGATGGAGTCGAATTGAAGAAAAGTGGAATGATACCCGCGGACCGCGGTGAGATGGTGCTCATGACTGGAATCGAACCAGCGACCTCTTCCTTACCAAGGAAGTGCTCTACCGACTGAGCTACATGAGCACAAAAAACACCTGAGACGACTTCAATGGAGCGGGAGACGGGAATCGAACCCGCACCATCAGCTTGGAAGGCTGAGGTTCTACCATTGAACTACTCCCGCCTGGTTGAATCAGCCTTTGCGGAAATCGTCTGGTGGAGGGAGGTGGATTCGAACCACCGAAGGCGTAAGCCAGCAGATTTACAGTCTGCCCCCGTTGGCCGCTTGGGTATCCCTCCAACAAAGAACGGCTATTGTGTGGATCAGGCCGGGGGCTGTCAACACCTATCGCGGAAAAAATGACGTTTTTCCGCGATTTTTTTCACAGGCTCAGAGATGTCCGTCAGACACCCTCGGCCACGTGAGCATCGACCAGCTGCTCCATCTCCTTGGAAAGATTCATGAGGCGCATGGCCTGCTCCTGCAGCTGACGCTCGCGATCGTCGCGAGGCTCCCACGCGGGCACTGGCGTAGGCTTGCCATCGGGTGCATCCAGCGCCACGAACACCATGACGCAACTGGTCGCCAGGCGATGCTCGTCGCTGCGCAGATCGCGGGCCAGCACGTCCACGGCCATGTGCATGCTGGAGCGGCCGGTGTGGATAAGGCGTGCGCGCACGGTGACCAGGTCGCCGATGAGGATGGGCTTCACGAACTGGATACCGCTGACCGACGCAGTGACGCAGTACGCGCCACTCCAGGCCACGGCGCAGGCGTAGCCCGCCTGATCGATCCACTTCATCACCATGCCGCCATGCACCTTGCCGCCAAAGTTCACATCGGTCGGCTGGGCCAGGAAACGGAAACTCACTTCGTGCTGCTTGCCGGGCATGGGCGCGGGACTCAAGGGAAACAGGGAGAGGATTATGCGCGCTCACCAACGCCCGGGACACCGTCTTGCCCTCACCATGGCGGGTGAAAGCCGCTCAACGATCCGGGCGGTATCGTCACTGACGTGAAAACGAGCAAGTCGCACCATCCCCCTATCGCCTTCGTCGTCGCCACCATGACGCCTCGATTCATCCGATATGCCATCGCCTTGCTGGCCCTCGCGGGCCTGGTCGCGTGCCGGGGCGTGCGTCCCGAGGCACCTCCTGGCCACCTGCCACTGATCGTCGCCCATCGCGGCGGCACGGCGGACGCGCCGGAGAACACGCTAGAGGCGATCCGCCTGGCCCTGGCCCACGGTGCGGACGCTCTGTGGCTGACCGTGCAGCTGAGCGCGGATGGCGTGCCCGTGCTTTATCGGCCAGCGGACCTCAAGGCCTTGACCGACGGAAGCGGGCCGGTCGCCGGCGTTCGTGCCGCACAACTGGCTGCCCTCAATGCGGGCTGGCAGTTCCGCAACGCCCACGGCGAATTCCCCTATCGGCAGCACCCTGTGGGCATCCCCACCCTGCGTGACGCCTTGCGCAGCATTCCGGCAGGCATGCCCATCATTCTCGACATGAAGGCCGAGCCTGCCGAGCCGCAGGCTGACGCAGTCGCCCGCGTGCTTACCGAAGAGCAGGCCTGGGCGCGTGTCACCCTGTATTCCACCGACGCCGCCTATCAGGCGGCGTTTTCGCGCTATCCGCAGGCTCGCCTGTTCGAAGCCCGGGATACGACGCGCCAACGCCTGCTCGACGTGCTGCTGGCGGGTCATTGCGGGGCCGCGCCCGACCCGCAAGCGCCAGCCGCCTTCGAATGGCGGCGCAAGGTGGCTGTGGTGGAAACCTTCACCCTCGGCGAGGGGCACTCCAGTACCGATATCGCGCCATGGACGCCCGCCACCGTCAGCTGCTTCCGCCAGCAGCCCACGCAGCGCCTGTTCGTCATCGGCATCAGCAACGAGGACGACTACCGCGCAGCCACCTGCCTAGGCCTGGATGCCGTACTGATGGACTCGCCCGCAACCCTTGCGCCGATCCGCGAGGCGCTGATGCGGCGCGGCCTGCGCTGCGCGACGGATGGATCGTCGATGCAATAAATCATGGGAACAGCAATGACATGGCCGCGCCGACGACCGGGATCGCCGTCGTACACAAAGCCAAACCGGAGATAGATCGGAACGGCGCCCTCCGCGGCATTGAGCGTGAACACGCGGGTGCCCGCGCGACGGACGGCATCGTTGCGTAGCCGGTCCCACAGTTTCCGGGCAATGCCCTGCCCCTGGTAACGCGTCCCGACGAACAACTGGAACACATGGCGGTCGTCGCGGATGGCGGCGACCCCGACCAGCACGTCGTCGACGAAGGCCAGATGAAATCGCTGCCCGGCCCCGATCCTGGCCCGGATGGCCCGGGCCGTCATGGTCGCCAGCATCGGCCCAACGGCGGCGGCCGGCTGGGTAGGCACGATCCAGCGGCGAGTCACCCGTCGCACGAGGACGCCGATCGCGCGGGCATCCTCGGCGTGGGCCAATCGCATATGCAGGCGGCTCTTCATCCTCAGGATCCGGTCACGCAGGCTCGCGCACAGACAAACACGGTGAGGGCTTGCACGGCAAGGATTATGCCGCTGCGATGCCTGAGCCCTCAAAGCACGGGGCCCGAACCATGGGTTGGCGCAGCATCACTTCGCGGCTCGTCCCAGGAAGGCCTACCCGCTCCGCACCAGTGTTCGTCAGCGAGGCGGTCCGCTACTCCAGCGCCAGATCGTGGACAGCGCCGGCATGAACGACGGGATGCCCAAAAGCAAAGGGCCGCATCGCGGCCCTTTGCTGGATTACACGTTGAACAGGAAGTGCAGCACGTCGCCATCCTTCACGACGTAATCCTTGCCTTCCTTGCGCAGGCGCCCCGCCGCCGCCGCGCCAGCTTCGCCCTTGTACTGGATGAAGTCGTCGTAGCCCACCGTTTCCGCACGGATGAAGCCACGCTCGAAATCAGTGTGGATCACGCCCGCCGCCTGCGGCGCGGTGAAGCCGCGCTTGATCGTCCACGCGCGCACTTCCTTCACGCCCGCGGTGAAGTAGGTCTGCAGGTTGAGCAACTTGTAGCCCGCGCGGATCACGCGGTTCAGGCCCGGCTCTTCCAGGCCCAGGTCCTTGAGGAACTCGTCGCGGTCGGCGTCATCGAGCTGCGAGAGCTCTTCCTCGATGGCGGCGCACACCGGCACCACCTCAGCGCCCTCGGTCACGGCGCGAGCGCGCACGGCATCCAGGTGCGGATTGTTCTCGAAACCGTCTTCGCGCACGTTGGCGATATACATGAGCGGCTTCAGCGTGAGCAGGAACAGGTCACGCACGAGTGCCTTTTCCTCGTCATCCAGGCCCAGGCTGCGCGCGGACTTGCCTTCATTGAGACCGGCCGCAAGCTTCTGAAGCACTGGCTTTTTGGCCACCGCTTCCTTGTCGTTGGCCTTGGCAGCGCGCTCGGCGCGGTTCAGCGCCTTCTCGACGGAGTCGAGGTCAGCCAGCGCGAGTTCGGTATCGATGGTTTCGATATCGGCGATGGGATCGACCTTGCCGGCCACGTGGATGATGTCGGTGTGCTCGAAGCAGCGCACCACATGCGTGATGGCATCCACTTCGCGGATGTGCGCCAGGAACTTGTTGCCCAGGCCTTCACCCTTCGAGGCGCCAGCGACCAGACCGGCGATGTCGACAAACTCGACCGCGGTCGGAATCACCTTCTGCGGATTGACGATGTCCGACAGCGCATTGAGGCGCGGATCCGGCACCGGCACCACGCCCACGTTCGGCTCGATGGTGCAGAACGGGAAGTTGGCCGCAGCGATGCCCGCCTTGGTCAGCGCGTTGAACAGGGTGGACTTGCCGACGTTAGGCAGGCCGACGATGCCGCATTTGATGCCCATGGGGACTCCGCAAAGCTGTATTCGTAGGAACGGCTCGAAGTAGGGGCTGGTGATCAGCCCGGTACCTTCTTGCCCGCTCCAGGGGTATGTAGTTGTTGCATGGCCTTGTCGAACTGGCCGTCCACGGCCAGCGGCAGCACGTCGAGTGCGCGCGCGATGCCGTCGATGATGGCGTCCTCGTCCTTTTCGGACGGACGACCCAGCACCCACGACGTGACCTTGTCCTTGTGGCCCGGATGACCAATGCCGACGCGCAAGCGATGGAACTTGGCGTGACCGAGGTGCGCAACGATGTCGCGCAAACCGTTCTGGCCACCGTGCCCACCGTCGAACTTCATGCGCACGGTGCCGGCATCCAGATCCAGCTCGTCATGCGCCACCAGGCACTCGTCCGGTTCGATCTTGTAATAGCGCAGCGCCGAAGCCACGGCGATGCCGCTCTTGTTCATGAAGGTGGAGGGCTTGAGCAGCCACACCGACTGGCCGCCGATGCGAACCTTGCAGGTTTCGCCATGCAGCTTGCCGTCGAAACCGAAGCGCTCGCCCTGCCCTGACGCCAGGGCGTCAACAAACCAGAACCCGGCGTTGTGCCGGGTTCGGAGATATTCGGCACCGGGATTGCCCAGCCCGACGATGAGTCGCAGACCCGCCATAAGATCGTGGCGGCCCGTGTCCAGACGAACACGGGCCGCTGCGACTTACTTCTTGGGAGCTTCCGGAGCCGGAGCGGCTTCGCCCTCGGCCGGGGTCGCTTCGACTTCTTCCTTCACCGTGTTGGCGGTGACGACGGCGATGTCGTGGTCCGCACCCAGGTGCAGCGCGACGATTTCCACGCCCTTCGGCAGCTTCAGCTGCGACAGGTGGACGATCTCGCCCGGCTTCAGGTCGGCCAGGTCGAGTTCGATGAACTCCGGCAGATCCTTCGGCAGGCAGGACACTTCCACTTCCGTCAGGTTGTGCGAGATCACCACGCCCGAGGTCTTGGCGGCAGCGGACTTTTCCTGGTTCAGGAAGTGCACCGGCACGTTGACGTGGATGGCCTTGTTCGGATCGACGCGCTGGAAGTCCATGTGCAGCATCTGCAGCTTGTACGGATGCTTCTGCCAGTCACGCACCAGCACCTTCTGCACCTGACCGTCGACGTTCAGGTCGAGCACCGAGGAGAAGAACCACTCGTGCTTGGCGGAGAGAAGGATGGTGTTGTGTTCGATCTGGATGCTCTGCGGGGCCTGGCCGGCACCGTAGACAACGGCAGGCACGAAGCCGGCATGACGCAGGCGGCGGCTCGCACCTTTCCCCTCGTCATTACGGGCCGTAGCCTTGATTTCATGAGTCGTAGCCATGTTGGTATTGCCTATCAGTAGTGAACCGCCTCGCGGCGGTCATGCGACTCCCCCGCGACCAGAGGAGCCGTAAAGCAGCGGCAGGCCGAGGCCCGCCGCAAGAAACTCAGTCGATGTACAACGAGCTCACCGACTCGCCGAAGGCGATGCGGCGGATCGTCTCCGCCAGCAGCTCGGCGACCGAGAGCTGACGGATCTTGCTGCACGCGGCGATGTCCGGCCGCAGCGGCAAGGTGTTGGTGACCACCAGCTGGTCGAGCTGGGAGCCTTCGATGTTCTTCAGCGCCGCGCCCGACAGCACCGGATGCACGCAGTACGCCACCACCTTGCGGGCGCCGCGCTCCTTCAGGGCCGCAGCAGCCGCGCACAGGGTGCCGGCGGTGTCGACGATGTCGTCGACCAGCACGCAAGTCTTGCCGTCGACTTCACCGATGATGTTCATCACGGTGGCGACGTTCGCCTTCGGACGACGCTTGTCGATGATGGCCAGATCCGCGTCGTCCAGGCGCTTGGCCATGGCACGCGCGCGCACCACGCCACCCACGTCCGGGCTGACCACGATCAGGTCGTCCATGCTGTAGTTGCGCCAGATGTCGGCCAGCAGCACCGGCGAGGCATAGACGTTGTCCACCGGGATGTCGAAGAAGCCCTGGATCTGGTCCGCGTGCAGGTCCACCGTGAGCACGCGATCCACACCCGCGGTGCCGATCATCTTGGCGACCATCTTCGCCGTGATCGGCACGCGCGCCGAGCGCGGGCGACGATCCTGGCGGGCATAGCCGAAGTACGGGATGACCGCGGTGACGCTGGCGGCCGAGGCGCGCTTGAGCGCATCCACCAGCGTCAGCAGTTCGAACAGGTTCTCCGCGCTCGGCGCGCCCGTGGGCTGCAGCACGAAGACTTCCTGGCGACGGACGTTTTCCTCGATCTCCACCTGCACTTCGCCGTCACTGAACGTGCTGACGAGCGCTTTGCCCAGCGGCACACCCAGACGTTGAGCGACGTCCTCGGCGAGTGCGCGGTGAGCATTGCCGGTGAAGAGCATCGGGCCGGACATGTCGAGGGTCATCTCTGAAGAACCTGTTTGAGCCATGTGGAAATGGCTGGGGCGGAAGGATTCGAACCTTCGCATGCAGGAATCAAAATCCTGTGCCTTAACCAGCTTGGCGACGCCCCAGTAATACTGGATTTTTCCTAACCGCCGCCCCTGTCGACGCCGCGAAAGCGCGCCAGGGCGACATGCAGCGGAGAAACATCCTCGCCCTTGGCCACGTGGGCCGTGAAAGGGGCGGGACACCGCTCCGCGATGGCTTCGGCACGCTCCACGGAATCCGTTTCCAGGAAAACACACGCGCCACTGCCGGAAAGCCTTGCCCGGCCGAAGCCGTCGAGCCAGTCCAACGCCGCGGCCACACGCGGGTGTCGCGCGCGGACCACGGGCGCGAACGCGTTCTCGACCGTTTCGCCCGATGCAAAGGATGAAATTGTCGCCGGAGGGGCATTTCGTGTCAATTCAGACGCTTGAAAAAGCGCCCCGGTGGGCACGTGTTCATGCGGATCCAGCACAACGTACCAGCGGGTCGGCAGCGCCAGCGGCGTCAGCTTTTCGCCGATTCCCTCGGCCCAGGCGGAGCGCCCGCGCACGAACACGGGCACGTCGGCGCCCAGCTGGCGCCCCAGTTCGGCCAGGGCATCCTCGTCGAGACGGGCACCCCACAGGCGGTTGAGCGCCACCAGCACCGTCGCCGCATCCGAACTCCCCCCGCCCAGGCCACCGCCCATGGGGACACGTTTTTCCACCTCGATGTCCACACCGGCCCCGGCCGGTGCGTGGGGCTGCAGCAGGCGGGCCGCACGAACCACCAGGTCGGTGTCGGCCGGGACGCCGGGGACGTCGGTCAGGCGATGGATCTCACCGTCCGGCCGGACGCGCAGGCGGATCTCGTCACCCCAGTCAAGCAGGCGGAACACGGTCTGCAGCTCGTGATAGCCGTCCGGCCGGCGACCGACGATGCGCAGGAACAGGTTCAGCTTGGCCGGGGCGGGCCACACCGTCCAGTCGGCAGGATCAGGAGGCGCCAGCGGCCGGCTCATGAAGACGCGCAGATCCTCCGGAAACCCGTTCTCGCGGTCGCGCTCCAGGGCGAAGGCGAACTCCGGGCGGTTCTTGTCGACGACCCGGAAGCCGTGTTTCTCGTAGAACGGGGCGTTCCAGGGCACGTCGGCGAGCGTGCCCAGATCGACCCGGTGATAGCCGGCCATGCGTGCCCAGCCACAGGCGTGCTCCAGCAAGGCCGCGCCAATGCCACGCTGGCCGTGCGAAGGAAGCACATCCATCTCGGCCACACCGATGGTGTTGCCGCCCTCTTCCGCATCCAGCCAGACAAAGCCCACCGGTTCGCCCGAACCGATCACGGCCACCCACACCAGCCCGCGCGCGATGGCTTCGCGCAGCACTTCAGGCGGCACGGAGACTTCGCGGTAGGACGGCCAGGCGCGGTGCCCACGAAACAGTTCGACTGCCGCCCGCTCGATGGCGCACAGGGCGTCGACCTGGTCGGGGCGGGCGCGTTCGATGTGGAAGGTCATGTGGTGGGGATTCCAAGGCTTCCTGTGGGAGCGCACCCTGTGCGCGACAAACAGACGGCGCGGAAATCCCCACTTCCGCCGTCGCGCACAGGGTGCGCTCCCACAGGGGAAACTCTGAGGGTTACTGGATGCTCCAGGACTCGATCGACAACCGCACCGAATACGGTGGATCGCTCGCGAACACCTTGGACGGCACCGCCGGCTCGCGCGAGGTATCCCATGCGGGGTAGGACACGGCCCAGCCATCCTGCGTCAGCAGGGAGGGCAAGCCATCGTTGCCGAACTGCAGCTCGGCCGGACCGCTGTCGGCGCGGGTGCCCAGCACCCAGGCGCGCAGGTTGCGCAGCGGCACGCGCCAGCCCAGCGCGTTCTGCACCAGCGACTCGGCATCCGGGCTGCGTTGCGGACCGCCATCGAGGCCTTCCAACAGGGCGCCATCCGGCGTCACGGTCAGCTTGAAGCTCTTGCTGCCCACCGGGCCGCGCACGACGAAGTCGTAGCTTTCCCCGTTCTGGGTCCAGGTCAGCGTGCCGCTGCCGCCGTCTTTCTTGCCGTTGACCTCGCCGGACACACCGATCTTGCCCTGCAGCACCCAGTGGTCGGTCTTCAGGAGCAGGTGTTCACGGGCGCGCTGTTCGTTGAGCAGCACGGCGTAATCGGCCTTGGGCTGCGGGCGAACGGCTTCCTTGTGGACACAGGCGGCCAGCAGCAGCGGCAGGGCTGCCGCGAGGAGTCGAATAGGAAGCTTCATGGATTGAGGCGCTTGAGGGTGTTGTGGAGGTTGACGCTTTGCGGGTCCATCTTACGGACTTCGTCGAACACGTTGCGCGCATCCTGCTGGCGACCCTGTTTCCACAGCACTTCGCCCAGGTGCACGCCGACGTCGGCGTCCTTGTGCGCCATCCATGCGCCCCGCAGGGTCTTCTCTGCCTGGTCCAGGTGGCCCAGCCGGTATTGCAGCCAACCCCAGGAATCCTGGATGGCCGGGTCGTCCGGCCGCGCGGCGCGGGCCTGCTCGATCAGCCGCTGCGCCTCGGGCAGGTCGCGGTTGGCATCGGCCAGCGTGTAGCCCAGCGCATTGGTGGCGTCGGTGTCGTCAGGCTTGAGCTGGAGCAGATGGCGGAAATCGTTGACCGCCTGATCGGTCTGGCCGGCCTCGGCATAGGCAAGACCGCGGCCGTACAGCAACGCCGGATCGTCCGGCGTCACCTGCAGCGCGCGACTGAAGGAACGCTCCGCCTGCGCGTACTGCCCCTCGTCCATATACAGCTCGGCGTCCACCTCATAGGCGCGCCGGAGCATGGCGGGCTGGTCGAGATAATCGGTCTGCATCTGCGCCAGCTGTTCGTGCGCCTCGGCGCTGCGGCCGAGGTCCTGCAGCAGGATGGCGCTGCGAAGGTCCGCGTCAAACGCGTGGTCGTCATCGTCGGCGACCTGGTCGTACCACTTCAGCGCCTCTTCCTTCTTGTCCAGCATCTCCGCCAGCTGACCCAGCAGATAGGCGCTGCTCTGGCGCACGTCTTCCGGCGAGCGCTGCAGCTGGCTGTAAAGGCGGTTGATCGTCTTGGTGTCCTTGGCGCGGGCGGCCAGCGCGGCGCGCATGGCATAGGTGTCGGCGTCCTGCGGGCCGTTGTCGAGCAGCTTCGCGGCAGTGGTGTAGTCACCGCCCTGCCCCAGCAAGGTTGCATAGGCCAGGCGCAGGTGAGTGTCCTTCGGATCCTTGGCCAGCGCCTTGTCGAACAAGGCCTTGGCGCCGACCCGATCGCCATCGTGGTACTTCATCTGACCTAGCCAGGCATACGTCTCGGCCGTACCGAAACGCTTGGCCGCCGCGTCCGCGATTTGCAGCGCATACGCGTGACGGCCCAGCTTGTCGCCCAGCTCGCTCATGGCCAGCCACGCCTGAGGGTCATTGGGCAGGCGTTGCGGCGTGGCGACGGCCTCCAGCAGCTGGGTGGCCTGCGCGGCGTCGCGGCTGCCGACCAGAACCCGGCCGAACTGACGCCAGGCGTCCGGGTCGCCGGTACCCACCAGGATCTCCAGTTGGCGGCGAGCCTCTTCGGTGTTGCCCTGGCTCAACGCCAGCTGGGCGCGGGCCTGGGCGAGTGGCGCCGGCCGGGCGCCCAGCGCCTGCCAGCGGGCAATGGCCGCCTCGGCGGCCGGGGTATCGCGCACCGCGATAGCCAGCGCGGCGGCCTGTTCGGCGACCTTGGGGTCCGGAGACAGCTGGGCCGCGCGACCGTAGGCCTGGGAGGCCGTCTTGAGATCGGTGCGGGAAAGCGCCATCTCACCAGCCAGCAGCTGGGCCATCAGGTCGTGGTCCTCGTCAGGTACGGCGACCACCAGCCGGCCCAGCGGCTGCTTGTCGGTAGCGGACGAGCGTCCCGACGGACCCGAGACGGTGGCGCATCCGGCCAGTGCCATCGCTACCATGCCGGCGGCCGCAAAATGCCGCAGTTGCTTGAACTTGGACCACCTGCTCAGCACACTATTCTCCGCTCATCCGTCCGTGACACGGCCGTATCCACACTGTAGAACGGTCGTTGCTAACCGCTAGTTTACGCCGGATGCCTCCAGCCCCGAATCGAACCATGAAGCTGATCGCCTTAGGGCTCAACCACCTCACCGCGCCAGTCAACCTGCGCGAACAAGTGGCATTCGATGCGGAGTCCACCGGACGTGCCCTGCAGGATCTCGCCCGCGAGCCCGGCGTGGAAGAGGCGATGATCCTCTCCACCTGCAACCGTACCGAACTTTACGTGAGCGTCTCGGCAGGAGCCGAAGACGTTCCGCAGGCATGGCTGAGCCGCCACCATCATCTGACTGTCGGCAAGCTGGACGAGTTCCTGTATCGGCATGACGAAGAAGCAGCCGTGCGTCACATGTTCCGCGTGGCGACCGGCCTCGACTCCATGGTGCTGGGCGAGCCGCAGATTCTTGGCCAGGTGAAGGACGCCTACCAGCAGGCGCGCGACGCCCAGGCGCTGCGTGCCCCGATGGAGCGCCTGCTGCAGCACACCTTCGCCGTGGCCAAGCGCGTGCGCACCGACACCCGCATCGGCGCGCACACCGTGTCGGTGGCATTCACCGCCGTGCGCCTGGCCGAGCAGGTGTTTGCCGACCTGCGCCAGGCCTGCGTGCTGCTGATCGGCGCCGGCGACACCATCGAGCTGGCCGCGCGCCACCTGGTGGACAAGCAGGTGCGCCGCCTGATTGTGGCCAACCGCACGCTGGAGAACGCACAGGAACTGGCCAGCCGCTGCGGCGGCTACGCCATCTCGCTCAACGACCTGCCACAGCATCTGGCCGAAGCGGACATCGTCATCAGCTCCACGGCGGCGCGCCAGCCCATCGTGACGCAGGCCATGGTCGAAAAGGCCATCGCCGCGCGTCGCCGCAAGCCGATGTTCATGGTGGACATCGCCGTGCCGCGCGACATCGAGCCGTCCGTCGGCGAGCTGGACGACGTATTCCTTTATGGCATCGACGACCTGCGCCAGGTCATCGACGACAACCGTCGTTCGCGCGAGGCCGCCGCCCGCGAAGCCGACGCCATCATCGACCTGCAGGTCGAGCGTTACATGGCATGGCGGCGCGCGCTTTCACTGCGCAACCCGGCCGTGGACCTGCGCCAGCACGCGGAAACCTACCGCGACGAAGTGCTGGAAAAGGCACGCGCCATGCTGGCGCGCGGCAAGTCGCCGGACGAGGCCCTGGCCTTCCTCGCCAACACCCTTACCAACAAGCTGTTGCATCACCCCAGCGCGCGCCTGCGCGAGGCGGCGATGAGCGGCGACATGGAACTGCTGCACGCCGCGGGGCGCCTGTACGGCATCGAGGAGAAGCCAGAAGTGAGCGAAGAGTAGCGAGCGACGTAGAGAACGCCCTCACGAAGCATCCTGCTTTCCCTCACCTTTCCACTCGTTTCTCGCCCATGACGCCCTCCATCCGCCGCAAGCTCGAATCCCTCGCCGAACGCCACGAAGAAATCGGACTGCTCCTCGCACAACCCGATGTGCTGACCGATGCCAACCGGTTCCGCGAACTGTCGCGCGAGTACGCGCAACTCGAACCGGTGGCCAAGTCGCTGCACGAACACGACCAGGCCGGGCGCGAACTGGCCGATACCCGCGCCATGCTGGACGACCCCGACCTGCGCGACATGGCGCAGGACGACATCGGCCGCCTTGAGCAACGCCTGGCCGAACTCGACGACGAACTGCAGATCCTGCTGCTGCCGAAAGACCCGCGCGACGAGGCCAACCTGTTCCTCGAAGTGCGCGCTGGCACCGGTGGCGACGAAGCGGCCATCTTCGCCGGCGACCTGTTCCGCATGTACGCACGCTATGCCGAGCGCCGCCGCTGGCATGTGGAAGTGCTGAGCGAGAACCCCGGCGAACACGGCGGCTACAAGGAAGTCGTGGCGCGTATCGAGGGCAAAGGCGCGTACTCGCGCCTCAAGTTCGAGTCGGGCACGCATCGCGTGCAGCGCGTACCGGAAACCGAATCGCAGGGACGCATCCACACGTCCGCCGCCACGGTGGCAATCCTGCCCGAGATGGACGAGATCGACGACATCGAGATCAGCCCGGCCGACATCAAGACCGACACGTTCCGTGCCTCGGGCGCGGGCGGCCAGCACGTCAACAAGACCGACTCGGCCATCCGCATCACCCACCTGCCCACCGGCATCGTGGTGGAATGCCAGGACGAGCGCAGCCAGCACAAGAACCGCGCCCGCGCCATGAGCCTGCTGAAGGCGCGCCTGCTCGACGACGAGCGCAGCCGGCAGGCTGCCGCCCAGGCGGAATCGCGACGCCTGCAGGTGGGCTCGGGTGATCGCAGCCAGCGCATCCGCACCTACAACTTCCCGCAAGGCCGCATCACCGACCACCGCGTGAACCTCACGCTCTACCGCCTCCCTGAGGTGCTGCAGGGCGATCTGGACGAGCTGGTCGATACGCTTACCCGCGAAAACCAGGCGGATGAGCTGAAGGCCCTGACGGCCGGCTGAGAGCCGCAACAAAACCCGCCACGTTCCCGGCTCGTCATTCCGGCGCCCCACGGGGACGCCGGAATGACGGTGTGTGGTCTTGAGGGGTTTTGTTAGCCACTGCAGGCCCACCTTTGCCGGCCGGAAGACTCCTGCGGATTGGCAGCCACGCCGCCCTGCGCTAGTTTGGCGGGATGACTGACCTCTTTACCCCCTCTCCCCAGGTGCTGGCGCAGCAGATCGTTGAAAGGATCGAGCGCGGCGCCTACGACGATGCCGAACGAGCCGCCAGCGACGCGCGCGGCCAGTATCCCGACGATGCCGAACTGGCACGACTGCACGGCATCGCCCTGTTGCAGGTGCAGCGCCCGGCCGACGCCCTCGCGTCCTTGCAGGACGCCGCGCGGCTGGCCCCGCAAAGCATCGAAGTGCAGTGCAACCTCGGCAGCGCCATGCTGGCGGGCGGTGACGCCGACGGCGCCATCGAGCACCTGCGCGCGGCCCTGCGGCAGTCGCCGGGTCACCCCGCCATCCTGCTGACGCTCGGCAATGCACTGATGGCCGCGGCGCGCTTCCAGCATGCGCGCGAGTCGTATGCGATGGCCACGCATGGCGCGCCCACCCATCCCGGCCTGCGCCTGAACCTTGCTGCGGCCGAACTAGAGCTGGGCAACGCGGACCAGGCCCAGGTACACACCGAGGAAGCCCTGCAGCTGTATCCGCGTTTCGACGCTGCCTATGCCCTGCGCGGACGCATCCTGCAGAGCCAAGGCAAAGGCGCCGAAGCCACCCAGGCCTGGCAGCTCGCCGAACGCATTTCCCCGCAGAACCCGCAGTATCCATTTGCCCTCGGCCAGGCCCTGGAAGACGACGGCCAGCTGGCCGCCGCCGCCGAAGCCTACGAGCGCGCCCTGCGACTGGACCCGAACGACGGGCGCGCGCTGAGCCAGCTGCTGTTCCTGCGCCGCCGCCTGTATGACTGGCATGACCTGGATGAACTGAGCCAGCGCGCACAGGCCGCCGTGGCGACGGGAGCCGGCACGATCAGCCCCTTCACCTTGCTGGCCGAAGACGTGGACGCCGAGCTGCAACTCACGGGCGCCAGGAACTACGCCGCAGCGGTCGAGAAGAGCACGGCCCCGCTGCGCAAGCAGTTGGCGTTCACGCACGCCAAGCCGGCGCCGGACAACCCGGTGCGCATCGGTTTCGTGGCGGATGGTTTCAACGAGCACGCGACCGGCCTGCTGGTGGTGGCGATGCTCGAGATCCTGGCCGGCTATGACGACCTGGACGTGCATCTGTTCGCCACCACGCCCGACGATGGCGGGGCGATCCGCCGCCGGCTCGCCGCGGCCACGACGATGCACGACGTCTCCGCGCTCAATCACGCCCAGCTTGCCCAGCGCATCCACGACACAGGCGTCGAGATCCTGGTGGACCTCAACGGCTATTCCGGACGCGACAACGCCGACCTCTTCGCCTTGCGCCCCGCTCCCGTGCAGGTCAACTGGCTGGCCTACGCAGGCAGTACGGGCGCGCCCTGGATGGACTACCTCGTCGCCGACGCCGTGATCCTGCCTGACGAGCTGCGTCCCCATGTCAGCGAGAAGCTGGTGCGTCTGCCGCGCTGTTACCAGCCCAACGACAACACGCGCGAGGTCGCACAGCCGCCGTCGCGGGCCGAATGCGGCCTGCCGGAGCAAGGCACCGTGTTCGCCTGCTTCAACAACAGCTACAAGATCAATCCCGCGGCCTTCGCGCGGCTGATGCTCGTCCTGCAGCAAGTACCCGACAGCGTGCTGTGGCTGTTGAGCGGAAAGGATGGCACCGACGACCGCCTGCGCGCCGCCGCGGGCGCCGCCGGCATCGCGCCGGAGCGCCTGGTGTTCCTGCCACGCCTGCCCCACGCCGACTATCTCTCGCGCTACGTCAACGCCGACCTGTTCCTGGACACGCTGCCGTACAACGCGCACACCACCGCGTCGGATGCCTTGTGGGCGGGCTGTCCCGTGCTGACCTCCACCGGCCGCACCTTCGCCGGGCGCGTCGCCACCAGCCTGCTGCTGCAGCTGGGCCTGCCGGAACTGGTGTGCGAGGACGACGAGGCGTTCATCGCCATGGCGACGCAGCTGGGCAACGATCGCGAGGCGCTGCGCACGCTGCGCCAGCACCTGTCGCAGCAGCGCACGCAGAGTTCCCTGTTCGACATGCAGGGTTTTGCCGGCGATTTCCGCCGCGCCATGCAGGCGATGAGCGCCCGTTATCGCATCGGGCGCCATCCGGTCGATCTGGATCTTTAAACACCGCGAGCCCGCTTCACGGGTTTCGCGCATGGCGGCGCGGGTAGCGCACGGGTGGCCTCTTCACTCCATCGTGCGCCCCGGCACGGACAATGCGGGCGGCATCCCGAGGAGGCGCGCGATGGGCAAGAAGACAAAGACGTACCGCCATGTCATGGCCGAACTCCAGCTGGAGCTCGCCGGCCTGCACCGCTGGCTGCGGCGCAGCGGCCACCGGCTGGTAGTGGTCTTTGAAGGCAGGGATGCCGCCGGCAAGGGTGGCACCATCAAGGCCATCACCGAATCGATGGACACGCGCGGCTACCGCATTGCCGCCCTGGGCAAGCCCAGCGAAACCGAATCCTCGCAATGGTATTTCCAGCGATACGTGGATCATCTCCCCAGCGCGGGTGAAATCGTGCTGTTCGACCGCAGCTGGTACAACCGCGCAGTCATCGAGCCCGCCATGGGCTTTTGCAGCAAGGCGCAGTACAAGGCCTTCATGTCGGCCGTGCCGGCCTTCGAGAAGCTGCTTACCGACGACGGCATCATCCTGCTCAAGTACTGGCTCGCCGTGGACCAGGAAGAACAGGAGGACCGCTTCGAAGATCGCGCCAAGGATCCCCTCAAGCGCTGGAAGCTCTCTCCCGTGGACATGGCCTCGCGCGACAAGTACGAAGAAATCGGCCATCTGCGCGACCTGATGATCGAACGCACGCACCGGCCGAGCGCGCCGTGGTTCGTGGTGGACTACAACGACCAGAAGCGCGGGCGGGTCAACCTGATCCGCCACCTGCTCGAACAGGTACCGCGCCACGACGAAAGCATTCCCGAAACCAAGCTGCCCAAGCTCAAGGGCAAGCCCAAAACCGAGCACGTCACCCGCAAGGCGGAGTGGGTGCCCGACACCTGGGAAGACTGAAGCCACCGCCGCAAGGCAACGCATGCACGCGCCGCGTGCCCGCGATGTGGCGCCTCACCCCGCCGCCGCCCGGCGCAGTTCGGGCAGGTCGAGCTTCGTCATGCCCATGATGGCGGCATGTACGCGCGCCACGCTGGCGGCATCGCTGCCCGTGAGCAAGCGGATCATGTCCTCCGGCACCACCTGCCATGACAAGCCGAAGCGGTCCTTGAGCCAACCGCACTGACCCGTCTGATCCGCCGCGCCTTCCAGCAATCGCTCCCAGTAGTGATCGATCTCCTCCTGCGTGCGGCAGTGCACGACCAGCGACACGGCTTCGTTGAAGCGGAACACGGGACCACCGTTCAACGCCGCCATCGATTGCCCGTCGAGTTCGAAATCGACGGTCATCACCGAGCCTTCCGCTTGTCCGGAGGCAGCTGCACTGGCCGAGGCATAGCGCGTGGTGGCGAGGACGCGCGAGTTGGGAAAGATCGACACGTAGAACCGGGCGGCCTCCTCGGCCTGGTGATCGAACCAGAGAAATGGGGTGATGCGCTGGAATCGCGTGTTCATGCGTCATGCCTCTTTGGTCATGGGCTTGCAGACCCCCTGCTACGGACGACGAATATCCCTGCTCCGGTTCGACATGGCGGTGTACTCCTACCCCGCGCGGGCAAGGTCAAAACCTTGTGAATTGCGTTGCACGCCCATCCATTGCGTTTAAGCTTCGCTGCGGCGGGCCGATAAGACGATGGCCTGAACTCCAGGCACGCGCGGGGATGCGTCTATGCCAGTCAGAGGCCGGGGGGCCGAGCTGGTCAAAAAAGAACGGGCGGCCGAGATCGTGATGCCGTTCGTGCTGGTTGTCGCCGTGATGATCGGGCTGTGCGCCGCCAGCCTGGACATCCTTTCGGCGGCGCGTGCCTTCGTGGGCGGCGAAAGCCGCTGGTCCAAGGCGCAGAAGATTGCCGTCGCCAGCCTGGAGCAATACCTGACCAGCAAGGCCGAAGCCGATTACGACCGTTACCTTGACGCCATCGCGGTGCCCCTGGGCGATCACCGCGCGCGGATCGAGCTGGACCGTCCGCAACCGGACATGGCCATCGTCGCTTCGGGCTTCGGGCGTGGCGGCATCGATGCGTCGGACGTTCCGGGCATGGCCCGCCTGTATCGCTACTTCCACGGGGTCGGCAGCATCCGGCGCGCCATCGACGTATGGGTCGAGGCCGACCACTCCATCGATGAGCTGGCCGCGCTCGCCGCCGAAGCCCACCTGCGCATCAGCCGCGGCGATGTCCCCAGGGCATGGGTGGATGCCACGACGCTGCGCCTGCGTGCCATCGACCAGCGCCTGACGCCGATGGAATACGCCTTCTCCGATGCGTTGGGCAGTGCGTCGCGGGAAACGGCGAACCTGCTGCGCGTATGGCTTTGCCTGGTCGCCGCGACGATGGTGTTGATCGCCTCACGTCGCGCACGCCGCCTGCTTGACGAGCGCACGCGCGTGGCCAGCGAATTGCGCGCCAGCGAGGATCGCTTCCAGCTCGCCGTGGCGGGCAGCAACGACGGCCTGTGGGACTGGGACCGCCTGAGCGGCCACGTTTACCTCTCGCCGCGCCTGCGCGAGATGCTCGGGCTCGACCGCTCCGGCGACGGCACCCGCCAGACCGTATTCCATTGCCTGCATCCGGATGACCGTCATTACGTCATGCGCGCGGTGACCACGCATGTGTGGTGGAACACGCCGCTGGACGTGGAATTCCGCATACTCCAACGGGATGGTTCCGCGCGCTGGTTCCACGCACGCGGCGCCTCGTCGCGCGACGCCGCCGGCACCTCGCGGCGCATGGCCGGATCGGTCACCGAGATCACGGAGCGCCGGCGAGCCGACGCCATGCTGTTCGCGGCGAAGGAGCGCGCCGAAGTCACCTTGCAATCGATCGGCGATGCCGTGATCACCACGGATGCGAAGGGCTGCATCGACTACCTCAACCCCAGCGCGGAACGCCTCACCCAGTGGACCACCGATCGCGCGCGCGGCATGCCGGTAAGTGCCATCTGCCAGTTCGCGGCGGAAAGCAGCGGCATCCCCATCGACGATCCCACCATGCAGGTGCTGGGCGGCCAGCCCGACTGGAGCCAGGGCGACAAGCTCGTGCTCCTGCATCGCGATGGCCCCGCCACGGCCATCGACCTGACCGCCACGCCGATCCGCGACCGCAACGGCAACATGGATGGCGTGGTGCTGGTCATGCGCGACGTCAGCAGCGATCGCGAACACGCCGCGCAACTGAGCTACCAGGCCAGCCACGACGTGCTCACCGGCCTGATCAACCGGCGCGAGTTCGAGCGGCGGCTGGGACGCGCGGTCGGCTCCGCGGAAAAAAGCGGCCATCCATTCACGGTGCTCTACCTTGACCTGGACCAGTTCAAGCTCGTCAACGACACCTGCAGCCATGCCGCGGGCGATGAGCTGCTCCGGCAGTTCGCCGCGCTGTTCACCGGCCATGTGCGCGCGACGGACGCGGTAGCGCGCCTGGGGGGCGACGAGTTCGTCGTGCTGCTGGAGAACTGCGCGCAGGATGCCGCCCTGGCCATCGCGGAAAACCTGCGCACCGCCATCGGCGACCTGCATTTCGCCTTCGGCGAGCGCAGCTTCACCATCAGCGCGAGCATCGGCCTGGTGAGCCTGAACACCGACCAGCGACTGGCGCGCGAGGACATCCTGGGCGCCGCCGACGCCGCCTGCCACCTGGCCAAGGAGAAGGGCCGCAACCGCGTGCAGACGTACCACCTCGATGACGACGAAGTCGCCGTGCGGCAGACCGAAATGTGCTGGGTCAGCCGTATCCAGGCGGCACTCGCCAGCAACCGCTTGCGGCTGTACGCGCAGGACATCGTCGACCTGCGCCAGCCCATGCAGCGCCCGCACGTGGAGCTGCTGGTGCGCATGGTGGGCGAAGACGGCCAGATGGTGCCGCCGCGCGCCTTCATCCCCGCGGCTGAGCGCTATGGCCTGATGCCGGCGATCGACCGCTGGGTGGTGCAGTCCGCCTTCGCCGCGCTGCGCGATGCACTGGAACGCAACGACGAAGACATTCCCGCGCTGTGCACCATCAACCTCTCGGGCACGTCGCTGTGCGAGGACGGCCTGTCCGTGTTCCTGCGCCAGCAGTTCAACGAGTTCGCCATTGCGCCGTCGTCGATCTGCTTCGAGATCACCGAAACCGCCGCGATCTCCAGCCTGTCGCGCGCGACCACCTTCATCCACGAAATGCGCGCCCTTGGCTGCCGCTTCTCGCTGGACGACTTCGGCGCGGGCATGTCCTCATTCACCTATCTCAAGCACCTGCCCGTCGATTTCGTGAAGATCGAGGGCAGCTTCGTCGAGGACATGATCGACGACCCGATGGATCTGGCGATGGTGGAGGCCATCAACAACATTGGTCACGTCACCGGCAAGCAGACCATCGCCGAATGCGTCAGCTCGCCCCAGTTGCTGGCCGCGGTGCACCGGCTAGGCATCGACTTCGCGCAGGGATTCGTGCTGTCGGTGCCCCGGCCCTTCCTGCAGGCCGGCGATCCGTCCATGCCCCCGCAGGCGCCCGCGCACTTGGTGGTCTGATCACTCAGCGCGTGCGGAAACCTTCGACGTCGGGCATGTCGCAGGCTTCGCGCACCACTTGGTCAACGCGCGCCGCCGATGGTCCCTGCCAGAGCCAGCGTTCCAGAGCATCGATGGATATCGGTGAGCCGGCGGCCACCACTTCCACCCGTCCATCGGCAAGATTCTTCGCGTAGCCCGTCAGGCCGAGCGCCAGCGCCTGCTCGCGGGCGCTGGCGCGATAGAACACGCCCTGCACCCTGCCGCTGACGAGGAAGCGCACGGCTGCCATGGTCACTTGCCCAGGCCGATCGCCTCGCCGAGCGAGGCTTCGTTCACGGTGCCCACGAAACGCTTGGCGACCTTGCCATCCGGGCCGATCAGCCACGTCGTGGGCAGGCCGCGCGGTTCGTCGAAATCCTTCAGCGGCTTGTCCAGCGTGACCTGCGCCACGGGGTAGCTCACCGGGTGCTTGGCAAGAAAAGCCTTGATGTCCGCGACATCGCTGTCGTCGTAGGCCAGCCCGATGGCGCTCACCTTGTCCTTGTGCGCCGCGACGAAGTTCGAGATGTCCGGCATCTCCTTGATGCAGGGCACGCACCAGGTGGCCCAGTAGTTGACGATCACCCACTTGCCCCGCTGCGCGGCAAGGTCGTACGGCTTGCCGTCCAGCGTGGTCAGCCTGATCGACGGCTGCTCAGGCATGGCGGCTTGCGCCGCGCCGGCCATGGCCAGCATGAAGCCCATGGCGGCGAGCGGTTTGCGCAACTTCATCACGATGTTTCCTTGGTGTGGTTCGATGCCGGCACGCCCAGCGGATAGGCCGCGTCCAGCGTCTTGTGCAGCATGTTGCCAAGCGACAGCGCGGCTTCGTCGAGCAGCGCGACCAGCGGGGCGGGCAGGCGTAGGTTGTGCTCGCGGGCCTCGTCCGCGGGATGCAGCGGCACCCGGTACGAGCAATGAGCATATACGCGCATCAGGTCGGTGCTGTCGAGACTGCGCGTCAGCAACCAGCCGCCGCCGACTTCGCCCTGAATCAGGCAGGCGCGCTGAAGGTCGCCGAAATAATCCACGATGGAGGCGCGATGCAGGCGTGGTTCCTCCGCGCGCACGGTATCGGGATTGATCTTGCGCCCCTGCCGCTGCGCTTCGATGAAATGCCCCAGCACCACGAGCAGGCCCAGCAGGGCGGCATCTTCCGGCAGGAAGTCCGAAGGCGGCAGGTAATCGAACGCGGAGACCGAGGCGGCCACCGATGCGCACAGGATCACGATGACCCACGACAGGTAGATCCACAGCAGGAAGATCGGCAGTGCCGCGATCGCCCCGTAGATCTGCTGGTAGGTGTGCGCCTGATGGATGAAGCGTGCGAACCCCCAACGGGCGATTTCGAACAGTACCGCCCCCATCAGCGCACCGATGGCCGCATGGCGCCAGTTCACGCGGCGATTGGGCACCACCATGTAGATCAGCATCAGCGTCAGGAAGGTCACGACGAACGGAAGCACGCCGACCAGCCGCTCTTTCAGGTTGAGCGTGTTCGCCGCGTCGTTGAGCATCGGCAAGGCCGTCGCGAACGACGCCACCGCAATGCCACCCACTACCAGTACCGGCCCCAGCGTGAGCGCGGCCCAGTACAGCAGCAGGCGCGATGCCCAGCCGCGCTGGCGCTGCACGCGCCAGATGCGGTTCATGCGGTCCTCGATACTCACCATCATCGACAACGCGCTGAAGAACATCACCAGCACGCTGATGCCGGTGAGCTTGCTCGCGTTGGCGGCGAATAGGTCGAGATAGTCCTGCACGTGCTCGCCCGCCGCGGGCACCAGGTTGTGGAAGGCGAAGTCGATCAGCATGCCGCGCGCATTGGCGAAGGCCGGAAAGGCGGCGAAGATCGCCAGCGACGCCACGATCAGCGGGACCAGCGACACCAGCGTGGTGTAGGACAACGCGCCCGCCGTTTCGAAACACTTGTCATCGATGAACCGCTGCCAGACGAACTGGCGGAAGCTCTGCAAGCGGTCGCGATCGAAACGCAAGGCCATGGCCATGGTGACTCCTTTCCACGTCGAAGGCCCCCATGGTCGCGCCGCGTCGCATGCGGGATGCGTGAACATGGCGGCAACAGGGACTTGATCGCCCGTTACACTAGCCGATCAGACAGCCATACCCAAACCATGAGCCACGACATCCTGGTCCTCTACTACAGCCGCTCCGGCCACACTGCCCAGCTTGCGCGACTGGTCGCACGCGGCGTGGAGGAAGTGCCCGGCATGCGCGCGCGCCTTCGCCAGGTGCCGCCAGTGGCCCCCGTCACCGAAGTCGCGCAGCCACCGGAACCGGAGGAAGGAGCGCCCTACGTGACGCGTGCGGACCTGGCTGAATGCGCCGGCCTGGCGCTGGGCAGCCCGACCCGCTTCGGCAATATGGCCGCGCCCCTGAAGTACTTCCTCGATTCCACCGGCGCGGAGTGGGCCAGCGGCGCGCTGGCCGGCAAGCCGGCAGCGGTGTTCACCGCCACCAGCACGATGCATGGCGGGCAGGAATCCACCCTGCTCAGCATGGCTCTGCCCCTGCTGCACCACGGCATGCTGCTGGTGGGCCTGCCGTATACCGAGCCTGCCCTCACCGCCACGCAAACCGGTGGCACGCCCTATGGCGCCAGCCATGTCGCGGGCGCCAAGGGCGACAACGCGATCAGCGAACACGAGCGCGAACTGGCGCGTGCGCTGGGTCGCCGGCTTGCCGACGTGGCGCGACGACTGGGCACCAGCGCATGAGCACGCCCGTCACCGCCAACTATCGCGTCGGGCTGGCGGCATGGGCGGCGCTCACGCTGCTGCAGCTGACCTGGCACGGCTGGCTGTTTCCCGCGCAGTCCATGCCCTCGTGGCTGGTGCTGTGCCTCACCGTGGTGCCGCTGCTGCTGCCGCTGTTCGCCATCCGCGACGTGCGGCGCGCCCTCCTGTGGGTCGGCATCCTCAGCCTGTTCTATTTCTGCCATGGCGTGAGCGAGGCCTGGAGTGCACCGGGCGAGCGCTGGCTGGCGTGGCTGGAGATCCTGTTCACGCTGACCTTGATTGGCGTGCTGGGCGCGGGCGTGAAGCGTCGTCGCCCCGCCTGAGTCACGCCCCTCTGTGGGAGCGCACCCTGTGCGCGACAAGCCAACGGAGCGGTGACGACGAGACGCTGCGGTCGCGCACAGGGTGCGCTCCCACCGAAGGGCGTCCGGGCTAGAAACACCCGGCAAGCCGGCGCACACCTTCCTCGATCTGCGCCTGGCTCGCGCCGCCATAGCCGAGAAGCAGGCCACCACGTTCCGGCGGCACCAGGTAGCACGGCGTCAGCGGCCGCACGGAGACGCCCACCGTGGCCGCCTTGCGCGATACCGCCACGTCATCCACGTCCTGCGGCAGGAAGCCGGCCAGCTGCATGCCGGCCTCGGTGCCGATCACTTCCAGGCGATCGCCCAGGTGACGCTTGATGGCGTCGAGCACGGCGGCGCGCCGCTCCATGTAAAGCGTACGCATGCTGCGGATGTGTCGGGCGAAATGGCCGTCGCGGATGAACTCCGTCATCGCCGACTGGTAAAGCGTGGACGAGAACGTATCGATCGCATCGCGTCCCGCGTGGAAATCCGGGACGAGGTCTTTGGGCACGACCAGATAACCCAGCCGCAGGGCGGGAAACATCACCTTGCTGAATGTGCCCAGATAGATCACGCGTTCCTGCGTGTCGGTGCCCTGCAGCGACGACAGCGGACGGCTGCCAAAACGGTACTCGCTGTCGTAGTCGTCCTCGATGATCCACGCATCGTTTCGAGCGGCCCAGCGCAGCAGCTGCATCCGCCGTGGTGCGCTCATCGCCATGCCCAGCGGGAACTGGTGCGATGGCGAGATGTACACGGCGCGTGCATCCGCCGCCACGCGCGCGCCATGCGCCACATCGATGCCTTCCGCGTCCACCGGCACCGGCACCAATTCCGCTCCGGCCGTGCGCAGGGCCTGGTGCGCGCCGGGATAGCCCGGGTCTTCCATCCATACGCGCTCGCCCTCGTCCAGCAGCACGTGCGCGCAGATCTGCAGTCCCTGCTGGGAACCGGTGGTGATGAGGATCTGCGAGGCATCGCAGCGCACCGCGCGCGCTACGCCGAGGTAATCGGCGATCGCCTCGCGCAGCGGCAGGTGGCCCATCGGATCGCCATAACCCATGGCCTCCGCCGACAGATGGCGCCCGTGGCGGCTCACCAGCTTGGACCACAGCGCGGCAGGGAAGGCTTCCAGCGCCGGCACGCCCACGCGGAACGCTCCCATGTTCGCCAGCCACGTCGGCTCGGGTGAGCGCAGCAGCGCGGCGCGACGCGAGGTGCGGCGCGAACCGCCGGGTGACGGGGTGGGGTCTGGGCGCGCCAGCTTCTTCCGTTCCAGCGTCATGTCGGCGGGAATCGCCCGCGCCACGCAGGTGCCCGCGCCGGTGAAGGTTTCCAGGAACCCCTCCGACTGCAGCTGCTCATAGGCACTCAACACCGGAATGCGGGAGATGCCCAGCTCATTGGCCAGGTTGCGGGTGGAGGGAACACGCTGCCCCGGCCTCAACTGCCCGCTGCTGATGGCCCGGCGGAACCAGTCCGACAGCTGCTGGTACATGGGCGTGTCGCTGCCCGCGTCCATGGCGACGGGCGGCAGGAATCCGGCGGGGATGCGCTGCATGGCGCGGCTCCATAGTGGCTATATGAAAAGACGGTAAAGTGGTTATTTCAGCCAACCACTTGCGGGCTTAGCTTGCGCTCGTCCGATTGAGCCCGCAACCATGAAGCGACACCCACCCTCTTCGCTGATCGCCCCCCGCCTGTTCGTGCTCTGGCTGGCCTTCCTGCTGTGCCTGCCGGGCGCCTGCCAGCGTGCCTATGGGCAGGACGTGGCCTCCGATGGCCTGCGGCAGTCCCGCGACGACGCGTGGTGGACCGGCCCCATGATGGCCAACTCCGCCGAGACGCTGCCGCCAGGGCATGTGCTGCTCGAGCCTTACCTCTACGACGTCGCCAGCCGCGGTTCGGACAGCTTCGGCTCGCGCACCTACATGAACTACGGCGTGGCCAACAACTTCACCATGGGCATCATTCCGGTGTTCGGCTACAACCGCGTCAGCAACGCGCCCAACAGCAGCGGCGTGCAGGTGGGCGACATCACGGTGCAGGCGCAGTACCGCTTTCGGCAGTTCCATGAAGGAAGCTGGCTGCCCACCGTCGCCGTCAACGTGCAAGAGACCTTCCCCACCGGCAAATACGACCACCTCGGCAACCGCCCTGCCGACGGCCTTGGCAGTGGCGCGTACACGACCACCATCGGCCTCAATACGCAGACCTATGTGTGGATGCCGAACGGCCGCATCCTGCGCGTGCGCTTTGATGTGTCTGCATCGTTCTCGTCGCGCGCCGACGTCGAAGGCGTAAGCGTCTACGGTACCGACGCAAATTTTCGCGGCCATGCGCGCCCCGGCGTCAACGTCTTCGCCAACGCGGCGGCGGAATACAGCCTTACCCGCCACTGGGTGCTTGCGCTGGACGTGATCTACAGCCACAACAGCAGCACGCACGTGAGCGGGCAGGAATACGCGAACAACGATCCGTTCCCGCCCGACACGGCGCTGGGTGCGAAGTCGAACCGTTACATCGGCTTCGCGCCCGCCGTGGAATACAACTGGTCACCCAACATCGGCCTGCTGCTGGGCGTGCGCGTCATTCCATCGGGCAACCGCACGTCATCGTCCATCACGCCCGCCATCGCACTCAATTACGTGCACTGAGGAAGTGACGCCATGAATCGCTTGTGCCTGATCGCCGGCTCTGCCCTGCTGACTTTCGCCGCCACCTTGCCCGCCGCGCCGACACATCCACTGCCGAGTTTCGTCGGCCTGGCAATCGCCGACAAGAACCGCCCCGCTGACGACCGCGCGCTTGACGACCAGCGCCACCCTGCCGCCGTGCTCGGCTTCACTGGCATCAAACCCGGTGACGTCGTGGTCGACCTGATGCCCGGCAAGGGTTACTACACGCGACTGTTCAGCCGCATGGTCGGGCCCAAGGGCAAGGTCTATGCGTTGCAACCGTCGGAAATGGACAAGAAGGCGCCGAAGGGGCTACAGAGCGTGCGCAGCTTTGCGGGAACGGAGGCCTATGCCAACGTCACCGTGCTCGTCGAGCCCGTCGCCGAACTCAAACTTCCCGAAACGGTGGACGTGATCTGGACCTCGCAAAACTACCACGACCTGCATGATCCCTTCATGGGTTCGCCCGACATGGCCAGGCTCGACAAGCAACTGTTCGATGCCCTGAAGCCCGGCGGCACGCTGATCGTGCTCGACCACGCCGCTGCGGCCGGCACGGGCATTTCAAAGACGGACGACCTGCACCGCATCGACCCCGCCGCGGTGAAGAGCGAACTGGCGGCGGCCGGCTTCCAGTTCGAGGGCGAGAGCGACGCGCTGGCCAATCCCGCCGACGATCACACCAAGGGCATCTACGACGCCGCCATCAAGGGGCACACGGATCGCTTCATCTACAAGTTCCGCAAACCGTAATCCGTTTGTCCGGCGCACTTCACCGTCCCCTCGTTGCGCGTCTTCGATTCAGGGCAACATGGGATAAGAGCCGCTAACAAAACCCCGCGAGATCCCAAGCTCGTCATTCCGGCGCCCCACAGGGACTAGCTTCGCGTCGCATGCCGGAATGACGGCGAGGGAAATGAGCATCCAAGCGCGATTTTGAACAGGCTCTAAGTATCGCCCTTGATGAAATCAACGAAGGCGCGCAGCGGCGCCGGCATGTGGCTGCGGCTGGGGTAGTACAGCAGCGGCCCGGTAAAGCGCTGGCACCAGTCGTCCAGTATCGGAAGCAACGCGCCGCTCGCCAGATGCGGCCGCAGGAATTCCTCAAAGGTATGGATGATGCCAAGGCCCGCCACGGCGGCTTCCACTTCCATCTCCACGGTGGAAGCCAGCAGTGGGCCCTCCGGCCGCAGGCGCACCGTCTTGCCGCGTCGCTCGAACTCCCACGCAGCCACGACGCCACTGGGAAAACGATGCCGGATGCAAGCGTGGTCCACCAGCTCCTGCGGACGCGTGGGATGCCCGCGCTCCGCCAGGTACGCCGGCGATGCCGCCGCCACGAAGCGCTGCACGCGCGGACCGATCGGCAGCGCGATCATGTCGCGCTCCACGCGTTCTTCGTAGCGGATGCCGGCATCGCAGCCGGCCGCCAGCACGTCCACGAAGGCATCGTCGGTGATCACGTCCAGCGTGATACCCGGATGCGTCTTCAGAAAGCGCGAGGCGATGGACGGAAGAATGTGCCGCGCGACGATGGACGGCACATTGAGACGCAGCGTGCCCGTCGGACTGTCACGATACGCGTTGATGCTGTCCAGCGCGCTGCCGATCTCGCCGATCAGCGGCCCGAGGCGTTCGAGCAGGCGCTGTCCGGCTTCGGTCAGCGTGACGCTGCGCGTGGTCCGGTTGAGTAGACGCACGCCCAGGCGCGACTCCAGCCGCCGCAGCGCCGCGCTGAGTGCGGAGGCCGAAACGCCAGCCTGCGCCGCCGCGCCGCGGAAACCGCGGGCGCGCGCCACCGCCAGGAACGCTTCGACATCGGCAAGGCCAAGCTCTTCCATTGTGCTAATTCCTGCACAGGTCGTACGGATAGACACGGATTATCGTACACCGCACGCGACGCCATACTTTGCCTGTTCCGATTCCCCACCACCTCCTGGAGAGACGCACCATGCAATACCGTCAACTTGGCGCCACCGGTCCCCGCGTTTCCGCCCTTGGCCTGGGCTGCATGGGCATGTCGGGCATGTATGGGCCGTCCGACCGTGCCGAAAGCATCGCCACCATCCATGCCGCGCTGGACGCTGGCATCGGCCTGCTCGATACCGGCGACTTCTATGGCATGGGTCACAATGAAATGCTCATCGGCGAAGCGCTGAAGAACGTGCCGCGCGACAAGGCACTGATCAGCGTGAAGTTCGGCGCGCTGCGCGGCCCGGCCGGCGACTGGCTCGGCTACGACGCACGTCCCGCCGCGGTGAAGAACTTCCTGGCCTATACGCTGCAGCGCCTTGGCGTCGACTACATCGACGTCTATCGCCCCGCGCGCCTCGACCCCAACGTGCCGGTCGAGGACACCATCGGCGCTATCGCCGATCTGGTGAAGGCCGGCTACGTGCGCCACATTGGCCTGTCCGAGGTGGGTGCGGAAACCATCCGCCGCGCCGCCGCGGTGCACCCCATCGTCGACCTGCAGATCGAGTACTCGCTGATCTCCCGCGGCATCGAGGACAGCATCCTGCCGACCTGCCGCGAACTGGGCATCGGCATCACCGCCTATGGCGTGCTGTCGCGTGGCCTGATCAGCGGACACTGGGACAAGAACAGCGCGGGCGCCGGCGATTTCCGCGCGCACAGCCCGCGCTTCCAGGCCGGCAACGTCGATCACAACCTCGCGCTGGTCGAGGCCCTGCGCCAGATCGCCGCAAAGAAGAACGTGTCCGTCGCGCAACTCGCCATTGCATGGGTCGCGGCGCAGGGCAAGGACATCGTGCCGCTGGTCGGCGCACGTCGTCGGGATCGCCTTGCCGAAGCGCTGGGGTCGTTCGAGGTGGTGCTGACTGCCGATGACCTGGCCACCATCGAAGCTGCCGTGCCGAAGAACGCTGCCGCCGGTGACCGCTACGCCGCCGCGCAGATGGCGCACCTGGACAGCGAACAGGCACGCTCCCACTGACGGCAACGTGGCCGTATCGATCACCGCCGATACGACCACGACACTGCCGCGATTGCTCACGCCAGGGAGAAACCTCGAACGATCCGTCATTCCCGCGCAGGCGGGAATGACGAGCGGAAAAGCACGGCTTCCCGGGGCTGCCTATACTCTAGGACACCGATCCGTCGAGAGCCGATCATGGGATTCCTGCAAGATCCGCCGCAGCTCGCTCATCCGTATCGTGAAGACCCACTGCTGCGTGCCATGCTTCGCCGCGCGCTGCCGCCGTCGCGACTCGCCGCCATCGAAAACGACCTGGAAGCCCTCGGCGATTACGCGCTGATGGCATGGCAACGCGCGTGCCGCAGCACGCGCCGCAAACCCGTGCTCACGCAGTGGGATGCCTGGGGTCGACGCGTCGACCGCATCGAGCTTACCGAGGCCTGGCAGGAAGGTCCGCACATCACCACCCGGCACGCCGTGCTGGCTGCCGGCCATGAAGCGCACGAGCACGCGCGGCTGGAGGAATTCGCGCGCGCCTACCTCTATCACGTGGCCAGCGAGTTCTACAGCTGCCCACTGGCGATGACCGACGGTGCGGCGACGGCGCTGAAGGCGTCGGGCAACAAGGCATTGATCGAACGCGCACTGCCGCACCTGCTCAGCCGCGACGCATCGACGTTCTGGCTGAGCGGCCAGTGGATGACGGAGAACGCGGGCGGCTCCGACGTGGGCAACACGGAAACCGTGGCGCGGCAGGATGCATCAGGCCAGTGGCGTCTTTACGGCCGCAAGTGGTTCAGCTCGGCCGTGGTCGGCGACATGGCGCTGGCGCTCGCACGACCGGAAGGCGCCGGCCCCGGACCTGGCGCGCTCGCGCTGTTCTACGTGGAGACGATGGACGGCGACAGGCGCAAGCCTGAACTTGTCATCGATCGCCTGAAGGACAAGCTCGGCACGCACGAATTGCCCACGGCGGAAATCCACCTTGACGGCCTGCCGGCGTGGCCGCTCGGCGAGTTGTCGAATGGCGTGCGCCAGGTGGCGCCGATGCTCAACATCACGCGCACGTGGAACGCCGTGGGCGCGACCGCCAGCATGGCGCGCGCGCTGTCGCTGGCGCGCGATTACGCCACGCGGCGCCACGCCTTCGGCAAGCGCCTGATCGACCAGCCGCTGCACGCGCAGACGCTGGCCGACATGCAGGCGGAGTTCGAAGGCGCGTTCGCCCTCACTTTCGAAGTGGCACATCTGCTCGGGCGCGTGGAGCAAGGCGCCGCGCCACCCCACGAAGCCGCCCTGCTGCGCCTGCTCACGCCACTGGCCAAGCTGTGGACGGGCAAGATGGCCGTGGAGCTGTGCTCCGAGGCGCTGGAATGCTTCGGCGGCGCGGGCTACATCGAAGATACCGGCCTACCGCAGCTGCTGCGCGACGCGCAGGTCTATGCGATCTGGGAGGGCACCACCAACGTGCTGTCGCTGGACAGCCTGCGTGCGCTGGCGGGTGACCACCTCGGCGCCTTGCGGACGGCCATCGAAACGTGGCTGGCCGATAGCATCGATGCGCACGCGCGGCAGGAGATCCACAAGGCGCTGGATGCGGCTACCGCCTACCTGCAAACCAATGCGAACCAGCGCGATGCGCTGGAGGCAGGCGCCCGCGGGCTGGCCCTCACCCTTGCCCGCTGCACCGCCGCAGCGCTGCTGGCCCGTCACGACACCTGGTCTGCCCCGCATGGTCACGCGCGCACCGCCGCGGCGCTGCGGCGCTTCGTGGCGCACGGGCTGTCGCGGCTGTCCGCCGCCGATCCCACCGACACGGCGCTGTTGCTGGGCCCGCATTGAGCCGTCCGACACCCTGTGGGCGCGCACCCTGTGCGCGACTGGCGTGCCCCAATACCGCCTACTGAGCGGCCCTTGTGACGCCGCGGTCGCGCACAGGGTGCGCTCCCACAGGGAAGGGCTCCGGCCATGTGGCCGCTGCCCAAAACATGCGCCGAACGCCCGCAGGCCCTAAAATGTCCCTTTCCCCACCCTGGCGACCCACGACCATGCAGCATCTGACCATCGTCACCACCGGCGGCACCATCGACAAGATCTATTTCGACGACAAGTCGGACTACAAGATCGGTTCGCCGCAGATCGGCGACATCCTCAGCCAGCTCGGCGTGGCCTTCCAGTTCGACGTGATCCCGATCCTGCGCAAGGACAGCCTGCACATGGGCGATGAGGATCGCGCGCTGGTGCGCTCCACCATCGAGGCGCAGCCGCACCGCCACGTGCTGGTGACGCACGGCACCGACACCATGGTGGAGACCGCGCGCGAACTGGCCAGCATCAAGGGCAAGGTGATCGTGCTCACCGGTGCACTGAACCCCGCGCGCTTCCAGGGCTCGGACGCGGTGTTCAACATCGGCTGTGCCGTCGCGGCCGTGCAGACGTTGCCGGATGGCGTCTACATCACCATGAACGGCCGCGTGTGGGATCCGGCGAAGGTGCGCAAGAACCGCGATGCGAACCGGTTTGAGGAAAGCAACGGCTGATCCTTGGCGCGCCGGCGAACTTCTTTGGCTCGTCATTCCCGCGAACCCCGCAAAAGGGGGCAAGCGCGGGAATCCAGTGACTTTCCATCGAGCCCGGAGCACAAAAAGCTAAAGGCCCTGGATTCCCGCGCTTGCCCCCTTTTGCGGGGTTCGCGGGAATGACGATGTCTTTGTAGTGTTGTTGCACAAAGAGCCCGGTCACCGCTGACCGGGCTCTTCGCTTTTACGCCACGGCAATGGCGCTTACTGCACCGTCAGGTTCACGTCGTCGAGCACGAACGAGGTCTGCAGCGACGCGTCTTCCGTACCGGTGAACTTCAGCGTCACCGTCTGGCCGATATACGCGCTGAGGTCGAAGCTCGCCAGCGAATAACCCGAAGCCGCATTGAGGTTCGAGTACGTCGCCAGCGTCTTCAGCACCGTGCCGCTGCTGTTGAGCACCTGCACGCTCAGCTTGTCGTACGCCGTGGTGGTGCTGGTCTCGGCGGTATCGACATGCAGGTAGAACGTCAGCTTGGCCGAGGTCTTACCGCTGGGGATGGCCACCTTCTGCGACACCGTGTCGGTGTGCGTGGTGCCGTAGCCGTCCAGCCAGGCGAACCAGGTGCCGCTGTGCGCCGTCTCGCCACTGCAGGTGCTGTTGCTGCAGAGCGTGCCGGAGCTCATCGACCACGGCGTGGCCGCGCCAGTCTCGAAGCCCGGGTTCACGATGATCTGCGACGGCGTGCTGCCGCCCGACACCGTCACCGAGGACGTCTTGCTCGAGGTCTTCGCGCTCACGCCGTCCGTCACCGTCTCCGTCACGTTGTACGTGCCGGCAGCGGCGTAGGTGTGGCTCGGGCTGGCCGAGGTCGAGGTGCCGCCGTCGCCGAAGGTCCACGCGTACGAGGAGATGCTGCCACCCGTATCCGTCGAGCTGTCGGTGAAGGTGGCGGTCAGGCCGTTGGTGACAAAGCTGAAGTTCGCCGTCGGCGTGCCACCCGTGGTGCCGCCACCGCCGCCGCCCCAGTACTGGGTCACGTAGCTGTTGAACTTGGCGATGTCGAGCGAACCCCAGCCGGTGGAGTTGTCGTAGCCGGCCTTGGCGGCATAGCCGTAGCCGTTGTAGCCGTTATTGCCCGAGGTGACGTCATGCAGCGGCGAGGCGTCGGTCGGGAAATGGGCGTACATGTTCTGGGTCGGCAGGCCCAGCGTGTTGTTGTTGGCCGAGAGGATACGCGCCCAGATACCGACGAAGATCGGCGAGGCCAGGCTGGTGCCGCCGATCTGATAGGCGGTGCCTTGGATGTAGATGTTCGCGCCGGTCGACTGCGCGGCATCGAACGCAAGGTCAGGCACCTGGCGCATCGTGGCCGACGAACCCAGCGCCGTCGTCTGCCAGCTCGGGGCGGATTCGAACAGGCTCACGCCGCCGCCGGTCGCCCACAGGCGCTCGTTGCTATCCGTCTGGCTGATGGCCGACAGGCCTTCGTTCCACACCGTTTCACCCGCCCAGGCCGTGCCGTTGGTGCTCAGCGTGGTGCCGCCCACCGCCACCACGTTCGGCGAGGTGGCCGGCTCGCTCACCGAGTAGTGGCTCAGCGAGATCTGCACCGTGCCAGCCGAGTTGGCGACGTAGCCCGGGGCACCGGTCGAGTCGGTGGACCACTGGTACACGCCCGCATCGCCCGAGGCGATGGAGAAAGTCTGACCCTGCGCCACGGCCTGCGCGAAGATCTTGTCGTCGGCGGCCTGCGTACCGGAGCTGTTCGCCGCCGATTCGTCTTCGCCCAGCGACACGTTGATCACCTTGGCCACGTTGTCGGTCACGGCGCGGTTGTACGCGGCAGTGATGGCGGCGTCGGTGAGGCAGCTGTCGTTGGCGTCGCAGTTCGGCGCGGTATAGAAGATCAGCGTGTTCACGCCGCCCGAGGTGCCGGTGATGGTCTGGCTGTCCAGGTTCCATTCGCCGTCGCCGTTCGGATCGTCCGCGTAGGCGCTGGTGCCGGTCTTCACCACCTGGGTGTTCACCGCGCTCATACCGGCGTTGGTGGTGAAGGTGTTGAGGTCGGTGATGGTCTGGGTCAGGTCACCCCAGGTGATGATGCCGACCTTGGTGTTGGACGCGGTCGGCGTGCTGCCCACGTCATAGATCGCGGGGAAATCCTGCGGGTTGTGCGACGCCTGCGTACCGGTCGCCTGGATGCCCACGCTGTTGGCGCCCGCATGCACCGGCCCCTTGATGTGGTGCATGGTGTGCGGCACGTTGAGGTTCTGCAGGCCGAGCACCGAATCCACGATGCCGCCCAGCGCCGCCGGCACCTGCACCGCCGAGTCGTTGGCGATGCGCTGCTTGCCGCCGTACTGGAAGGTGCGCATGTTGGTGCGGAACGCCGCGTTCACCGTGTTCGCGTTGCCATCCGCCTCGACCAGCATGTTGTTGGGCGATACGCGGACGTTGCTGAAACCGGACTGGCTCAGATGCGCCATGACCTGCGCCACCTGGGCATCGGTCGGCGCGTAGCGCGCCTTGAACTGCGCCGGGGTCAGGAAGTGGTGGAACTGCGCGCTGCCCGGCGTGTTGACCGCGTGCAGGAAGGTCTCCAGCTCATTCACGTTGCGCAGGTTGAGGCTCAGCGCCACGTGCATGGGCTTGCTGGCTTCCAGCGGCGACACGGTGGCCGCGTCGATCTTCGGCGAGCCGTGCATGCTCAGCGTCCAGCTGCCGCCGGAGGCTGCCGCCGTGGTCAGTGCCGTGGCGGGCGCCACGGCATGCGTCATGGCGGCCTGCGTGCGCACGCCGACCCAGCCGTCATGGGTGGTGGCGTGCAACGAACCTGCCATGGCGAACGACATCGTCAACGGCAGCAGTGCCTTACGAAGTGCCTTTCCCCGCAAATCGATACGAACAGCCATTCTTCTCTCCTTGAGTTTTTTGAGGACGAACAGACCCGCTGCGGTGCCTTGCACCACATGAAAGGAATGCGCCGTTGTCACGGCCTCGGGTCTTGTCTTGTGACTGTGTTGCGATCCGATAGGCGCCTGGGCTTGCTTCCCCCTGCCATTCCATGGAACGGCATGCCCCGACGCAGACTCGCTAAACGGCGCGCATCCGACAGATGCAGGTGCGACGCCGCCAAAGGACCATCCGTCAACCCTCCCGCTCACGGATTAATTGACGCTAATCAAGAAAATTCGAAGCGTCAATGAAATCGGATGGCCGTATTAAACGTTCCAACAACAGCAAATAAATACGAAACAGGGTTCCATTTCGTCCTTTTCTGCGCTTACTTTCGCGAAACCTACGCTCACGAGGAGTGCACAAAGAATCTAATCAAAACCGTATGTTATGAAGAGTGGTGACGTCGGTCGCAGTAATCGACTTAACCGTCCAGCCGGCGAATTGGCGCGAGTTATATCGATTCGAATGAAACCATCGGACCATATGATCAGCGTGAAAATCGCCTGGCCCCCTACGAAAGATATTGCGCACGCCAACGGCGCACTCCCTTACGGGGCGCACACAAACATTAACGCCAGTTAAATTTCTATATCTAAATGTCGGCTTGACGCCAGCCAGGGAAGGCCCGCGTAAACGCTCTCAGACCGGCCAGGCGCATGCATCGCACTATCGCGATGGAAGGAGACGAACGGAATTCGAAGGCGGGAGAAGCAGCCCTCGGCAGCCTCAAGGTGCGCCGGATCGCGATGCACGGGCCTATGCCCGCGCAAAGGCTTTACAGCATGCCGGTTTCG
The DNA here is from genome assembly GCF_000725385.1 of Dyella japonica A8. Lineage (NCBI taxonomy): Bacteria > Pseudomonadati > Pseudomonadota > Gammaproteobacteria > Lysobacterales > Rhodanobacteraceae > Dyella > Dyella japonica. The sequence continues at coordinate 4,338,738 of NZ_CP008884.1, forward strand.
AGCTTGGCTGCGTCCGACATCATGGAGTGGTTCCACGGCGGATCGAACACCAGGTCCACGTCCGCCTCGGTCACGGTGGGGATCAGCTCGAGCTTGGTCCGCACGTCGTCGACGAGGATGTCGCCCATGCCGCAGCCGGGCGCGGTCAGGGTCATCTTCACGTAGACCTTGCGCTGGTCGGGCGCGGGATGCTCCATGCTCACGTCGTAGACCAGGCCCAGCTCGACAACGTTGATCGGAATCTCCGGGTCGAACACTGTGCGCAGTTGCTGCCACACCAGGGCTTCGACGTCGGCGTCGCTGGCATCGCTGGCCAGTTCGATCGGCGGCGGCGGCTCCTTGCCCAGCGCGTCGGCGTCATTGCCGGCGATGCGGAACAGGTTGCCTTCCACGTAGACCGTAAAGCTGCCGCCCAGGGCCTGGGTGATGTAGCCGATCTGGCCGGCGGGCAGGCTGACCGTCTCGCCTTGGGGCACCATGACTGCCTGGCAGTCGCGCTCCAGGGTGAAAGGTTCGCTGCTAAGACTGAAACCGCTCATGCCGATCCTGCCGAATCTCGTCGATGGGCGAGGCAAGCTGCCACGCCAAGCTTTCTATTATGCCGGTTGCGAACCGGCCATGCCCGTTCACATCAGGCCGGAACCGGGCAATCTCAAGGGCTGCCCACCCTCGAGCACGGCTTCAGGTGCGGGACAGCCAGGGCCTCCGGCGCGCTATCATGGTTATTTTACGCCCGGGAAGATCCGTGTCCGTCGTCCAGTTTGCCGCTCACCATTCATGAAGATCCGGGCCGTCTTCTCGCTGTTGTTCGCGCTGGTGAGCGCGCTGATGCTGGGGCTCGCCGCGGGCGCCGTGTGGATGGTTCCCACGCTTTACTCCCAGCACGCCCTGCCCTGGCTAGCGGTGCCGGGCGGCTGGCTGCTGGGCAAGGCGATCCGCCACTGGGTGCGTCCCATCGAACCCGACGCGGCCATTCTCGCCGCGTTCGCCACGTTCATCGCCGTGCTCTACGTCAACGTGCTGATGGCGGCGGCACGCATTGCCGGCCTCATGGGCCTGGGCCTGATCGACTCGCTGCGCACCGCCGGGCTGCCCATGTTGCTGCAGCTCGCCCAATTGAGCGCCACACCCTCCGACGACCTCTGGTTCATCGCCGGCATGGGCATCGCCGCGTTCGTCGCCTCGCGTCACAGCCGCCAGCCCAGGGCCGGCGGCTGATCGTCAGCTGTCCAGCGACTTGAGCTCGGCCACCAGCTGGCTGGCCGCCGCCTGACCATCGCCGTAGAGCATGCGTGCGTTGTCGGCATAGAACAGCGCGTTTTCGATGCCGGCGAAGCCCGTGCCCTTGCCGCGCTTGACCACGATCACCTGCTTGGCATTAGCCACGTCCAGGATGGGCATGCCATAGATGGGCGAGGCCGGGTCGGTCTTGGCCAGCGGGTTCACCACGTCGTTGGCGCCAATCACCAGGGCCACGTCGGTCTGCGGGAACTCGGGGTTGATGTCGTCCATGTCGGCGATCAGGTCGTAGGGCACGCCCGCTTCCGCCAGCAGCACGTTCATGTGGCCGGGCATGCGCCCCGCCACCGGGTGGATGGCGAACTTCACCTTCACCCCGCGCTCGATCAGCAGCTTGGCGAACTCCCACACCTTGTGCTGCGCCTGCGCCACGGCCATGCCGTAGCCGGGCACGATCACCACGCGCTCGGCGTAGGCCATCATCACCGCCGCGTCGCTCGCCTCGATCGGCTTCTGGGCGCCCGCGATAGCCTGCGCTTCGGCGCCGCTGGCACCGAAACTGCCGAACAGCACGTTGCCGATCGAGCGGTTCATGGCCTTGGCCATCAGCTGCGTGAGCAGGGTACCGGCGGCACCCACCACCGTACCGGCAATGATCATCGCCTCGTTCTGCAGCACGAAGCCCTCGAACGCCACCGCCAGACCGGTGAAGGCGTTATAGAGCGAGATCACCACCGGCATGTCCGCGCCGCCGATGGGCAGGGTCATCATCAGGCCGAACAGCAGGGCCAGCACGAAGAAGGCCACGATCAGCGGCATGGTCAGCTGACCACTGGCGATCATCGCCCCCAGCACCACCGCGCCCGCCAGCACCAGCAGGTTCACCACGCGCTGGCCGGGGAATACGAAACGCTTGTCCAGCCAGCCCTGCAGCTTGGCGAAGGCGATCAGCGAGCCGGAGAAGCTGACCGAGCCGATCAACGCACCCAGCACGGCCAGCGCCAACTGCGCCGCACCCGGGGTAGCGCCATTGGCGGTGAACTGCCCGCCATCCAGCAAAGTCACGGACTTGCCCGCGTAGCTGAACAACTCCGCCGCGCCGATGGCCGCCGCCGCGCCGCCGCCCATGCCGTTGTAGAGGGCCACCATCTGCGGCATCGCCGTCATGGCGACCCGCCGCCCCGACCACCAGGCGGCAGACACGCCAATCAGCACCGCCGCCAGGATCAGCCCCCGGTTGTGCATGTCCGGCAGGGCAAAGGTGGCCAGTACCGCGACCAGCATGCCCACGCCCGCCCACACGATGCCGCCCCGGGCAGACCGCGGGGAACTCATGCGCTTGAGACCGAGGATGAACAGGAGGGCAGCGAGGAAGTAACAGGCCTTGATCACATCCGACAGCCAGGCCATTACTTGGCCTCCTTGCCGGGGGCGGGCTTGCTGGCCTTGAACATCTCCAGCATCCGCTCGGTCACCACGTAACCACCGGCGGCGTTGCCGGCACCCAGTAGTACGCCGATGAATCCGATGACCACCTCAAAAGGGGTCTGGGCGTGGCCTAGCGCTATCATGGCGCCGACCAGCACAATGCCGTGGATGAAATTTGAACCGGACATCAACGGCGTATGGAGAATCACCGGCACCCGGGCGATGATCTCGTACCCCGTGAAAGCGGCCAGCATAAAGATGTAGAGCGCCAGGAAACCATCGATCATGACCCCTCCCCGCCAGGACATCGGTGTAACCGCACTATACGGTTGCGGGTCAACGCGCGCGAGCCTCGGACGTTGATATCCAAGGACGCACCGATGGAGTCTCAGGATGGCCGATCCGACGAACCGGACGATGACGGCATGAACAGCGTCGTCTCCACCCTAGATGCCGACCTGCTGCTCGAAGACGTCCGGGCGGCACCTGCTTCCATGGACGCTTTCCTGGCGCAGGTGGAGCGCCGCGCCTTCCGCATGGCCGAGATGAACCTGGGCCACCGCGAGGATGCGCTGGACGCCGTGCAAGACGCCATGCTCAGGCTCGTCAAGCATTACAGCGACAAACCCGCCCAGGAATGGACGCCCTTGTTCTGGGGCATCCTGCGCCGGCGCATCGTGGACCTGCAGCGCCGCCGCAAGGTGCGCTCGATCATGGTGGGCTGGCTGGGTGGCCGGGACGAAGACGGCGACGACCTGCCCGCCTGGGAACCCGCCGACACCGGCCCCGGGCCGCTGGAACGGCTGACCGACTCCCAGTCGTACGCGGACATGGCAGCGGCCGTGAAACGGCTGCCCCAGCGCCAGCGTGAAGCTTTCATGCTGCGCGTGCTGGAAGGCCTGGACGTGGCAGAAACCGCGCAGGCCATGGGATGTTCGGAAGGGAGTGTCAAAACACATCTGTCGCGCGCGCTGCAACGTCTGCGCGATCAACTGGAGGACTGGCGATGAACGCGCCTGACAACCACCTCGAACGCCGCGCCCGCGCGCTGTATCGCGAGGCAGCGGTGCACCTCGATCCCGCCATGGCCGCGCGCCTGCGTGCGGCCCGGCGCGTAGCGCTGGCCAGCACCCGCGAGTCGTGGGCACACCGCCTGCTGCAACTGCTGCTGCCGGCAGGCGCCTTCGCCGCCATCGCCTTCGTCGCCCTGTTCCTGTCCTCACCGGTGCAGCGACCGACCTCGGCCGTCCCCACGGCGGTCCAGGCCATGGACACCGATGGTGAACTTCCACCCGACGCGGCCGCCGCCGACCCGACGCTGTACCAGAACATGGAGTTCTACGGATGGCTGGCCAAGAACGGCGACAGCGAGGCGAGCAGGTAACCATGCGTCGATGCCGTGTTTTCGCGTCGCTGCTTTTCGTCTTCGGACTCGGCGGCATCGCCAGCAACGCCATGGCCCAGCAGTTCCCTCCCCCGGGTCCGCCGCCGGGGGATGTGCCGCATGGCCCGCCGCCGGGCCCGGGTGCGTTCCCGCCCGGCCCGCCCCCGGGCATGCCGCCCGGTCCGCCGCCCCAGCCGCGCCCCTGGCAGAGCCTGTCGCCCGATGAGCGCGACATCCTCGCGCCGCTGGCCGACAAGTGGAACTCGTATCCGCCGGAACGCCAGGCACGCATGCTGCAGCGCGCCCAACAGTGGAAGTCGCTGCCGCCGGACAAGCGCCAGGAAATCCGCCAGCGCATCGACCAGTGGCAGAAGATGACGCCCGAACAGCGTGAGCAGGCCCGCGAGAACAGCAAGCGCTTCCAGGAACTGCCGCCGCAGGAACGCGAGCAGCTGCATGCCGCCTTCCAGCGCTTCCAGCAGCTGCCACCGGACCAGCGCGAACAGCTGCTGCGCCAGTGGCATCACGACATGCGCCAGCGCCCGATGGGCCCACCGATGGGACCGCCGCCGCCCAGGCCCCCGCGGCACTGAAAAAAGCCCTGCACCCGCAGGGCTTTTTTGTAAGAGCCTGTTCACGATCTCCTTCAAACCCCAGATTTCCTCACCGTCATCCCCGCGAAAGCGGGGATCCAGTGCCTTTGAGTGCTATCGAAAACCGAAAGTCACTGGATTCCCGCGCTTGCCCCCTTTTGCGGGGTTCGCGGGAATGACGATGAGGGGAAGCGAGGTGCTACAGCGAGACTTTGAACAGACTCTAAGGCGCTGGCGGCGTCAGGCCTGGAACTGCGCCTCGCCATTGCGCGTTACGCAGCTCTTGGCGACCAGTTCGTCGTTGAAGTCCGGCGTCAGCGCTCCACCAGAAATCAGCAACTCGACGAAGTTGTAGATATTGCGCGCCATCATCTCCGACGCGTGGAGCGGGGCCCCGGCGGGCAGGTTGAGCGGGCCCAGGATCACCACGCCCCGATGCTCCACCCGCTGGCCCGGCTGGGTCAGCTCGCAATTGCCGCCACCCTCGGCGGCGAGGTCCACGATGAGCGCGCCCGGCTTCATGCCGTCCACCATCGCGCGCGTCACGATCTTCGGTGAGGGGCGCCCGGGCACGGCGGCGGTGGTCACGACCACGTCGACGTTCTTCAGGTGTTCGGCCAGCGCCTGCTGCTGCGCCTGCCGCTCCTCGGCGGTGAGTTCGCGCGCATAACCGCCGCTGCCCGCCGCGCTCACGCCCAGTTCGATGAACTTCGCGCCCAGCGATTCCACCTGCTCGCGTGTCTCGGGACGCACGTCATAGCCTTCCGTCTGCGCGCCCAGCCGGCGTGCCGTGGCAACGGCCTGCAGGCCCGCCACACCGGCGCCGATCACCAGTACGCGCGACGGGCGAATGGTGCCGGCCGCCGTGGTGAGCATGGGAAAGAATTTCGGCGACGCCTCGGCCGCGATCAGCATGGCGCGATAGCCGGCCACCGCCGCCTGCGAACTGAGCACGTCCATCGCCTGCGCTCGGGTGGTACGCGGCAGCAGTTCCAGCGCGAATGCCGTCAGGCCACGCTGGCCCATCGCCGCGATGCGCGCGCCGGCACCATAGGGACGCAGCTGGCCGACCACCACCGCGCCCTCGCGCAGACGGGGCCACACGCTGTCATCGGGCGGGAGCACGCAGGCAAAGATGTCCGCTTGCGCCAGCACACTGTCCGCGTCGGCAAATTCGACGTCGGCATACGTTTCGTCGGGAAAACCCGCCGCCGCGCCCGCGCCGCGCTCCAGCAGCACGCGGACATCCTTGCCGCGCAACTTCTTCGCCACTTCGGGAGTGATCGCCACGCGGCGCTCGCCATCGGCGGTCTCACGCAATGCAGCCACGGTGATCGGCATCGTGCATCCCCTGCGGAAAGGTTTCCGAATCCTAGCCCATGGCTCACGGGACAAACCACCGCCGACTTGCAGTCATCGGCCCAAGGGAGTTAACTGGCCCGCCACCGGCATCAAAACCGCCCTGGGCGACCGTGCCGGGGGGATCCCGTGATGGAGATCCCGATGACTGAAGTCGTTGTTCCCGATGTCCTGCTGGGCCTCGCGCGCCAGGCGCGTGAAAACGCCTATGCACCCTACTCCCGCTTCCTGGTCGGCGCTGCGCTGGTCACGCGCGACGGGCGCCAATTCACCGGCTGCAACGTGGAGAACGCCTCCTACGGCCTGTGCAACTGCGCCGAGCGCACGGCGCTGTTCGCTGCCGTAGCCGCCGGCTGCCGCCCCGGCGATTTCGCCGCCATCGCGGTGATCGGCGACACACCCTCGCCCATCAGCCCCTGCGGCGCTTGCCGCCAGGTGATGTCGGAGCTGTGCGATGACACCATGCCGGTGTGGCTGGGCAATTTGACGGGTGCGGTACAGGAAACCACCGTGCAGACGTTGCTGCCCGGGTCGTTTCGGTTGGCGGGTTGAGGGTGGAGTGTTCTCGGCTGATTCGTGGCGCCAGTAAAGTCACTGGATTCCCGCCTTCGCGGGAATGACGAACAAAGCAGGGTCGGCACCCGCCTTCCACCAGAAGGGCCTCTGCCCCCAATCGTCATTCCCGCGAAGGCGGGAATCCAGCGCCTTAAAAGCCCCCATCCGTGGACAGCCCCACCCCCGACTCTTAGCATCAACGTTTTTCCCCCGGACCTCCCCATGTCCAACCCACTTTCCCTGCTGCAACAGCGCCACTCGGTCCCGTCCCGCCAACTCGGCGAGCCCGGCCCCGATGCCGCCACGCTGGCAACGCTGCTGGAAGCCGCCATCCGCGTGCCAGACCACGGCAAGCTCGAACCCTTTCGCCTGATCCTGCTGCAGGGCCAGGCCAAGCTCGATTTCGGCCATCGCCTTGCCGAACTGTCGCTGCGCGTGAATCCGCACATGGCCGATGCCAAGCGCGAGAAGGATCGCACGCGCTACGACTTCGCACCGTTGGTGATCGCCGTGATCGCTCGCATCGATGCCTCGAGCACGGTTCCCGTGATCGAGCAGCAACTGAGCGCCGGCTGCGTGGCCTACAACCTGTTGCTGGGCGCCGGAGCGCTCGGCTTTGGTGCGCAGTGGCTCACCGGCTGGGCGGCGTACAACCGCGAGGCCACCGCCATCCTCGGCCTGAAGGACAACGAGCAGGTGATCGGCTACGTACATATCGGCACGCCGCAGATCGATGTCCCCGATCGCGAGCGACCGGTGCTCGCCGAGGTGGTCAGCACATGGACGCCATGAGCCGTCCAGCCGTCCATCTGGTCGATGGCAGCCTCTACGTCTTCCGCGCCTGGCACTCCATGCCGGACGAATTCCAGGATGCCGACGGCCATCCGGTCAACGCCGTGCACGGTTTCACGCGCTTCCTGTGCGAACTGCTGGAACGCGTGAAGCCCGAACACCTGGCCGTGGCGTTCGACGCCTCGCTGACCACCTCGTTCCGCAACGCCATCTACCCCGCCTACAAGGCCAACCGCGAACTGCCACCGCCGGACCTGGAACGCCAGTTCGTGCTGTGCCGCGAAGTGGCCCTGGCGCTGGGCGTGCCAGTACTGATCGACCACACCTACGAAGCCGACGACCTCATCGGCAGCGCCTTGTGGACCCTGCGTGGCCACGGCTTCCGCAGCGTGATCGTCTCGGCGGACAAGGATTTCGGCCAGCTGCTGGGCGAAGACGACGAGCAGTGGGATTACGCGCGCAACCTCCGCTGGGGGCCGGCCGGCGTGCACGAGAAGCTCGGCGTGCACCCGCACCAGGTGGCGGATTACCTGGCGCTCTGCGGCGACGCCGTGGACAACATTCCCGGCGTGCCCGGCGTCGGCGCGAAAACGGCGGCCGCCCTGCTTGCGCATTTCGGCAGTCTGGACGCACTGCTCGATCGCGTGGACGAAGTGCCCTTCCTGCGCATTCGCGGCGCCGCCAGCTGCGCGGCGAAGCTACGCGAACATGCGGAAGCAGCGCGCCTTTATCGCCGCCTGACCCGTATCGCGCTGGATGCACCGGTGCCACCGGAGGCCGATGCCTTGCGGCGACAGCGCGGCGAGATGGAAGCCATGGATGCGTTGTGCGAGCGGCTGCGTTTTGGGCCGTTGACGCGGACACGGTTGAAGGCGCTGCTGGGATAAGCGCTGAGGTGACGTGTGTCGCGCACAGGGTGCGCTCCCACAGGATGGCGAGGCACCCTGTGCGCGACGAGGCTCGCCCATCGCGATAGCATGAGGCCATGCAAGGCGTCCCTTCCACGTTCCCGTCGCAGCGCGACGCGGCCGAATTCCGTCTGGCAGCCCACCGCCCGGGCGTGGAGCTGTATCGCGCGCATATCGTGCGGCACGCCTTCGATCCGCATACACACGATGGCTTCGGTCTGGGCGCCATCGAATCGGGCGTGGAGCGCTTCCGCTATCGCGGTGCCGACCATCTCGCGCCGGCCGATTCGGTGGTGATGATGAATCCCGACGAGCTGCACACGGGCCGCGCGGAAACGGCAGGCGGCTGGCATTACCGCATGGCCTACATTGAACCTTCCGTGGTGGCCGACGTCGCCGGCGAGCCCGGCTGGTGGTTCAGCGATGTGGTACGCGAGGACCTGCCCAGCGCGCGGCGCGTGACCGTGCTGCTCGATGCGCTATGGCAGGCACGTGAGCCGCTGGCGTTCGACAGCCTGCTGCATGAGCTGCTCGGCCTGTTCCGCCACCACGCACAGGTGCCGCGCAAGACGATGGATGGGGCCGCCGCGCGCTTCGCGCCGGTGGTGGATTACCTGCATGCGCACCTCTCGCAACGCCTGACGCTCGACGAGCTGGCTGCCATCGCCGGACTCAGCCCGTTCCATTTCCTGCGGCAGTTCCAGGCGCAGCATCACGCCACGCCACAGCAAATGCTTATGGCTTTTCGGCTGGCGGAAGCGAAGCGGCAACTGTCTCGCGGCGAACCGCCGGCACAGGTCGCCGCCGCGGTCGGCCTGGCGGACCAGGCGCATCTGACCAAGGCGTTCGCGCGGCGCTACGGCGTGACGCCGGCCCGCTATCAGCGGGCGTTGCGGTTGTAGCCCACGCGCTTTTCTGTGGGAGCGCACCCTGTGCGCGACAGCCTGACGGAGCGGCATCGACATGGCGCCGCCGTCGCGCACAGGGTGCGCTCCCACAGGGTTCGTGCGGACCTTCCGCAATCTGGTACAAGACCGTGTCACACCATTCCGCCACGCTTCCCCTATGTGGACAGGCATCTTCTACGCACTCGCCGCCGGCCTCATGTGGGGCCTGGTGTTCGTCAGCCCCCTGCTGCTGCCGGAATACCCGGCGGCGCTGCAGTCGGTGGGGCGCTATCTCGCCTTCGGCGTGATCGCGCTGCCGCTGGGGTGGATGGATCGCCGCGCCCTGCGCATGCTCACCCGCGCGGACTGGCTCGAGGCCGCCAAGCTCTCCGCCGTGGGCGGCCTGCTCTATTACCTGTGCCTCGCCAGTGCAATCCAGCTCGCGGGCGCGCCGTTGCCGACGATGATCATCGGCACGCTGCCGGTGGTCATCGCCATCACGGCCAACCTGCGCGACGCGCATCGTGACGGTCGGTTGCCGTGGCTGTCGTTGGCACCATCGCTCGTTTTCATCGCGCTGGGTATCGCCTGCGTGAACCGGGCCGAGCTGGCGGCACTCGATCAACCCTCCAGCGCGGATCTCTGGCGCTACGCGCGCGGTGCCCTGCTCGCCACCGGCGCTGTGGCTTGTTGGACGTGGTATCCGCTGCGCAACGCGGATTGGCTGCGGTGCCATCCGGACCGCAGCCCGCGCACCTGGGCCACGGCGCAGGGGCTCGCCATGCTGCCGCTCGCGCTGTGTGGCTATGGGCTGCTGTGGTCGCTGATGAAGGTCAATGGCAACCCGTTTGCGATGCCTTTCGGGCCACATCCCTGGCGATTCATCGGCCTCATGGCGGCCATCGGCCTGTTCGCCTCGTGGCTGGGCTCGCTGTGCTGGAATGCGGCGAGCCAGCGCTTGCCGACAGCGCTCGCCGGGCAGCTGATTGTGTTCGAGACGCTGGCGGCACTCTCCTATGCCTTCGTGCTGCGCGGTCATCCGCCCGGCACCTTGACGCTCACCGGCGTCGGCCTGCTGGTCGCGGGCGTGGCCTGGGCCGTGCGCATCCGGCCGCGACCGGTGGAACTGACGGTGGAGTGAGCCCGCCGGAAGGTTGTCGCTGACACATCGGGCGGGGCAACATGCGGGACTCCGAATCCGCCGCGCGGTCATGCCGATGAATCACCCAGACTCCCGTATTCCCAGCGACGCCAACGCGCCCGTGGAAACCCTTTGCACTGGCAAGTGGCTGAGCCTGCGCAAGCGCGGGCGCTGGGAATACGCCGAGCGCAACAACCCGGGTGGCGCGGTGATCATCCTGGCGGTCACGCCGGAGGACAAGGTGCTGTTCGTGGAGCAGTACCGCGTCTCCATCCTCAAGCACACCATCGAGATGCCCGCCGGCCTGGTCGGCGACCTGCACGAACACGGCGACGAAGACGCCATGCTCGCCGCCGGCCGGGAGCTGGAAGAGGAAACCGGCTACCGCTGCGGGCGGCTGGAGTTCGTGCACGAGGGGCCGTCCTCCTCCGGCATGAGCACCGAAATGATTGCCTTCGTGCGCGCCTGGGATCTTCAGAAAGTAGGCCCGGGCGGCGGTGACGAATCGGAAAACATCATCGTCCACGAGGTGCCGCGTGCCACCGCAGGCCAATGGCTGTTCGCGCGCGCGGCGGAGGGCTACTCGATCGATCCCAAGCTGTTCGCCGGCCTGTGGTTCATCGAACACGCGACACTGAAGGCGCAAGGCTGAACCGTTCCGGCGGCGATGGCTAAAGATTCCGGCGGGACCGCCGATGTGTGTCATGTCGACCCTTTACGACCTGACCACATCACGGACCCCCTCTATGAAGAAGACCTTGATCGCCGCCGCCCTGTTCCTGGCTGCTCCGCTCGCCGCCCATGCCGCCTGCGCCCCCACCGATTTCGCGGTGCAGGATTTCAAGATGAAGCTCGTTGGCGCCGGCGCCGCCGCCCGCCTCAGCCTCAGCGGCCAGCTGGTGAACCATTGCGCCGAAGCCGCTGCCGCGCAGGTGAGCATCGAGGCGAAGGACGGCTCCGGCAAGGTCATCCAGGCCAAGAAGGGCTGGCCGGCAGGTACCACCAACATCGGCCCGGGCCAGTCGGTGGAGTTCGACCTCGGACGCCTGTTCCGCTTCGACCCCGAAATGCAGCAGTACACCGTCGGCGTGGCCGACGTGCGCACCTGGTAAGCCAGCTTCGCGCAGCAAGCCCTGCGTTTGTCTTGTGTTGCTTGAAGGCCCCTCGCGGGGCCTTTTTTTTGCCCCGACGGCAGGCCCGATCAAGCAAAGTGTGACGTGGCTCAAGTTTTTGGAATGTTGTCCGATATGCTGGTTGACTCAGTCACTGCCTCATCGGAGGCCCAGGGTGCCCTCATGGCCAGAAGGGTGCCCTGGCATCAGGGAGCGCCATGCACCTAGACATTCCCACCCTGACCATCGTCAGCCTGCTGATGGGCATTGCCGCGTCAGTGGGCTTCACGTCGTTGATGGCGGTGCTGAACACACAGAAGGTGCTGCGCATCTGGGTGGCGAGCATCTGGATCACCACCTTCGGCATCACCCTGATCGGGCTGCGTAATCAGATCCCGGACGCCATCTCCATCGTCGTCGGCAACGGCTTGCTGGTCACAGGCAATATCCTCGCGCTCAAAGGCATTGCCCAGCATCTCGGCCTGGCGATGCGCTGGCGCTGGCCATGCAGCCTTGCCCTGGTCTACACCGGCGCCATCGCCTGGTTCGCCTACGTCTCGCCCAACCTTGGCGCGCGCCTGCTGGCCGGCAGTCTGCAGGCCATGGCGTTCAATCTCGCCTACGCCTACCTGCTGCTGCGCTACCACGAGCCGGAAATCCGCAAGAGCTGCCTTATCGCCGGTATCGTGCTGCTCATCAATGGCCTGTTCTATGCCGCGCGCGCCTTCATGCCGCTCACGCCCGGCGCCAGCCAGAACCTGATGCTCGCGGGCATGCCGGTGGCGGCCACCTATGTCATCGGCATCCTCACCACGCTGGCCTCTTATTTCGCCCTGCTGCAGCTGATCACCGAGCGCCTGATGGTGGACCTGCGCCGCGCGGCCCGCACCGACGGCCTCACCGGCCTGCTCAACCGCAGCGCCATCGTCGGGGAAGGCCGCGCGGCGCTGGAGCGTTGCCTTGAACGCGACCAGCCGTTTGCCCTGCTGATCTTCGATCTCGACTACTTCAAGCAGATCAACGACCGCTGGGGCCACGATGCCGGCGACGCCGTGCTACGCCACGTGACGCAGCAGTTGCGCGAGGTGATCCAGTGGCCGGGCCACCTCGCCAGCCGCTATGGCGGCGAGGAGTTCGTCGTCGCCCTGCCCGGCGCCACCCTGGAACAGGCCCTGGCAACGGCCGAACGCCTGCGTCATGCCCTGGCCCACTCGCACGCACGCGTGGGGGAACACACCATCCCCGTTACCGCCAGCATCGGCGTGGCGGCGGCACGGCAAGGCACGCGCTTCGAACACCTGGTGCGTCAGGCCGACCAGGCGATGTACCGCACCAAATTCGACGGCCGCAACGGCGTGAGCGCCGCCGACGAGCACAACGGCGTGCTGGCGGAGGCCGGCAACTCCCGTTGCTGACGACTCCCTTGCGGGCACCGACGGACCGATGCCGGCAGCCGGCGTCCGTAGCCATCCGCCCGATAGACAGCCCAGCGGCACAGGCGTAGGGTCCAACGGGCCGGCGAGACTGCGTGTCCTGCGCATGCGCCTGGCGTTCCATCGCAGGCGCAAGCGCCGCTGCCTCCGCCCCGCAGCCTTGCGTACACACATGGCGTCATGTGTCGCACCGTCGCTCATCGGCAGGCCACGCCCATGGCGACACGTCTTTCTGGAGTCCAGGCGGATCCCAGTCCATCCGCCCATGCAGGGAACGCCCGGCAGTTTCCAATGCTCAGCGGAGGATGTGTCATGGTGAATCGCTTGGGATCCGGCATCGCAGGTGCCGCGCTGGCCTGCGCCTGCCTGTGTGGCGGCGCGGCCTATGCACAGGACATGGTGAAGGTAGCGCCCAACAACACCAAGGTGTTGCTGGAGAACGACCAGGTGCGGGTGATCGAGGTAACCGTCAAACCGGGTGAAACGATACCCATGCACTCTCACCCCGCCAACGTCGTGTACTTCGTGACGGGCGGAAAGACCAAGACGACCACGGCCGACGGAAAAGTCACCGATACGGACCACAAGGCGGGCGAGGCGCTATGGAGCGAACCGATCACCCATAGCAACAAGAACATGGGGACGCTGACCACCAAGGCGCTGGTGATCGAGCTCAAGACGGCCAAATAAGCCGGGCAGGAAGCGGCCCGTCCGTTCCGCATCGCCGGACGGACGGAGCCCCCATCGCCAGTCGCACGTATCGCCCGGCGGGCATCCGCCGCGGGCGGCATGCGCCTCAGTGCAGCACGAACAACTTGTCGAAGCCTGCCACGCGCAGCGTGCCGCGCAGGCCGGTGTCGGCGTTGACGATGCGGATCTCGGCCCGATCGGCACCCGCGTGCTCGCGCAGCAGAAGCAGCATGCCCAGCGCGGAGCTGTCCATGCTGGACACCTCACCCAGGTCGATGACGTAGCTGCGCGCGGCACGGCCCTCCAGGCAAGCATCGTGGAAGGCGCGGTGCACGCTGAAGTCAAAGCGCTCGCCTACCTGCAGGGTCACGCAGTCAAGGTCGGGGTCGTGGTGGACGGTCAGGCTCATGGCAGCGTTCCTTAAAAGAGTTCAATCTCGCCGGCGTCCATCGAGTTCTGCAGCGCCGGGCCGCGCGAGCGCAGGCGCGCCTTCTCGCGCTGAATCGCCAGGCGGTTGCGCACGCGCTCGGCACGCTGCGCCAGCGCATCGGCATCGATGGGGTTGCAGGCCAGTTCTTGGATGTCGCGCGTGCATTCGGTGGTGATGTCTTGCAGTTCCACCAGGCGCTGGCGCGTCTGGTTGATCAGCTGACTGAGGATGTCCTCGAACTGCAGCGAGCGCACCGTGGTAGCCACGTCAGTGCCCAGACCGCGGTTGATCTCCACCACCTGGTCGGCCACCTTGCTGGTGCGCGCGTCGCTCTCGGTCACGTGCGCCATCATGGCGTCGATGCCGCCCTTGGCGGACAGCGCCACATTGAGGTCCTGCGACGCCATGGTGCCAACCAGGCCGCGCAGCTCGCCCATGGCGGCGCGGGCGCGCTCGACGTGACTGCCGATCTGTTCGTTGAACTGGTTGGAATGGCTGGCCAGGTTGCGGATCTCGCCCGCGACCACCGCGAAACCACGGCCGGATTCGCCGGCACGCGCCGCTTCGATGGCTGCATTGAGCGCCAGCAGGTTGGTTTCCTCGGCGATGGTGTTGACGTTCTTCAGCAGGCCGAACACGGCGTCCATTTCCTTCGCCATGCCGTCGATGCGGTAGACGATGCGCAGGCTTTCGCGCGACATCTGCACCACCATGTCGACAAAGTGCTCCAGCAGGTCACCGGTGCGCGCAGCGAAATCCTGCACGGACACGCCCTCGCCCTGCACGTCGATGATCTGGCGCAGCAGCGACTGCTGCTGGCCGGTCTTGCGCGACAGGCCGTCGAAGCCGCCGCCGAGTTCGGTGACCGCATCGCGCAGCAGATCCATCGCCTGGTGCAATTCGCGCGTGGCGTGGCCCAGTTCGTCGACCAGCGAGCTGCGCACCTCTTCCAGCGCTTCGCGTACCGGCGCGTGGTGTTCCAGCGAGGCCTGGATGACCGGTGCCGCGACCGGCACGGCGCGGCGCGTCTCGACGATCCACACGGCCGTCAGCAGCACCACCAGCACCGGACCCAGCCAGGCCGACGGCCACACCATGGCCAGCACGAGCGCGACGGCACTGGCAGCCAGGCCAGCGGCAGGACGTTTGTGCACGAAGGAGTAGAGAGCATCCATAGAGATATCCGCAGATCAGGTGGCCGACACGGCGGCGCGGGAAACGGGTTGATGCGCCAGCGCCAGCAGGCGCGCGGCGATGTGGTCGAGCGGGAGCTTTTCGCTGGCGGCGCCGAGCTTCCAGGCGGCACCGGGCATGCCCCACACGACCGAGGATTCTTCGTCCTGCACCAGCGTGCGCGCGCCGCCCTGCTGCAATTCCAGCAGGCCGCGCGCGCCGTCGTCGCCCATGCCGGTGAGCAGGGCGGCGATGGCCGACTTGCCGACGCTGGCGGCCATGGAGCGGAACAGCACATCCACGCTCGGCTTGTGACGATTCACCGGCGGCCCGTTGTGCAAGCGGCACACATACTTGGCGCCATCCCACATCACCAGCAGGTGCTCGCCACCCGGCGCGATGTACGCATGACCCGGCTGGATCGGCTGGCCGTCGCGCGCTTCGCACACGCGCATAGCCGAGCAGGTATCCATGCGCGCCGCGAACGGACCGCTGAAGGCCGCGGGAATGTGTTGCGTGATGACGATCGGCGGCGCATCCGGCGGCATGGCCTCCAGCACTACGCGGATCGCCTCGGTGCCGCCGGTGGACGCACCAATCGCGATGATGGGCATGCCGCCACGGGTGCCGGCCGACTGCGCGCGCGGCAGCACCGCGTCGGCGGTGAGCCGCGGCGGCACGTCCAGCTTGCGCACGGCCGTGCGCTGGCGCGGCCTGGCAAGGGCGGCGAGTTTCACCTTGGCGCAGATCTCCTGTGCGCCGTCGGCGAAGGTGCTCGCGAGGTCATTGTTTGGCTTGGTGAAGAAATCCACCGCGCCCAGTTCCAGCGCGCGCAGCGTGACCTCCGCGCCTTCCTGGGTGAGCGATGAAATCATCACCACCGGCATCGGGCGCAGGCGCATCAGGTTCTCCAGGAACGTGATGCCATCCATGCGCGGCATTTCCACGTCCAGGGTGAGCACGTCCGGATTGAGCTGCTTGATCTTTTCGCGCGCAATCAGCGGATCGGCGGCGGTGCCCACCACCTCGATGGCCGGATCGCACGAAAGCATGGTCGACAGCAGCTTCCGCACCAACGCGGAATCATCGACCACCAGGACACGTACTCTTTCCATCGCGTATTCGTCTCGCCTTCGTCGTGCGGCGTGGGCGCCTGCCCACGTCCGCCGGCCCGTCCCGGCGCCTGATGCTTGCTGAGGAAAACTGCTCAAACGCCACGAGAGCTTGTTCACCGACCCGGCCCACCCTCACGTCATTCCCGCGAGGAGCTTCACAACAGCGAAGCTGGTCAAGCGGGAATCCAGCGCCTTTGCTAAGGCGTGAAAGTCACTGGATCCCCGCTCTCGCCCCCTTTTCGGGGTTCGCGGGGATGACGGTGAGGAGATGGCCGTCTTACCGAGATCGTGAACAGGCTTCAGGCATCAAAACAGTTCCACCTCTCCCTTTATCGGATCGTTTGCCAAACGCTTGAGATACTGGCGCTCGCCATCCACCAGCACCGTATCGGTACGGCCGCGCAGCTGGCGCACGCGCGCCTTGCCGGTGGCCGGGAAAAACTGCACATGGCGCGGATGCACGTCGCCCAGGTCTTCGGCGGCCACGTCCAGCCGCTCGGCCGCCAGATAGCGCCGCACGAAGGCGATGTTGCGCTGGCCGATGTCGGTCATCGTGGCGAGCACGCGCCCGCCGCCGAACACCTTCACCACCAGGTTCGCGCGCTGCCCGCCCGCCTTGAGGATGGCGTTGATCAGCTGCTCCATCGCGTCGTTACCGTAGCGCGCCGCGCGCCCCACCGTGTCCGCCCAGCCGCCGCGCTCGCCGCCGATCGGCTCGGGCAGCATGAAGTGGTTCATGCCGCCGATGCCGCGTAGCCGGTCGAAGATGCAAGCGGACACGCAGGAGCCGAGCACGGTGGAAATCATCTCGGTCTGCGCGCTCACGTAGAACTCGCCCGGCAGGACCTTCACGGTCATGCACGAGTGCGCGGGATCCCAGAACCGGCGCAGATGTTCGAATCCCGGGATGACCCGCGCAGGGTCATACCCTGCCCCCACGGGAACATTGGCTACAGCAACGTTCATGCACTGCGTTTCCGGTAGACCGTCCTTCCGATCAGGTCAAAACTGTCGTTGAGTCCGTACATGGACTCCGAATGGCCAAGGAACAGATAGCCGCCCTCGGGCAGCAATCCTGCGTAGCGCTGGAACAGCCGCTGCTTGGTGGGTTTGTCGAAATAGATGACGACGTTGCGGCAGAAGATGGCGTCGAACGGCCCCTGCATCGGCCAGTCATGCAACAGGTTCAGCGGCAGGATGCTCACCAGTTCGCGCAGCCGCGGGTTGACGCAGACGTAGTCGGCGTAGTCGCCCTCGCCGCGCAGGAACCAGCGGCGGCGACGCTCCACGCTTACGCCTTCCAGACGCTCGAGTGCATACACGCCCTTGCGCGCGGTCTCCAGCGCCTGCGGCGAAAGATCGGTCGCCAGGATCTTGGCGTCCAGGCCGTTGGCGTTGTGCTTCTCCAGCGCCTCGGCCAGCACCATGGCGAGCGTGTAGGGCTCCTCGCCCGTGGCGCAGCCGGCGGACCAGATGCGCAAGCGGCCGCCGTTCTTCTTTTCGTTGATCCAGCGCGGCAGCAGTTCGTCCGCCAGCAGGTCGAAGTGATGCGACTCGCGGAAGAACGCGGTGACGTTGGTGCTGATCGCGCTGGCCAGTTCGCCCAGCTCCTGCTGCGGATCACGCCGCAGCAGGTCGCAGTAGGCCTGGAAATCCCGCAGCTTCAGCGCACGCAGGCGACGCACCAGGCGGCCCTGCACCAACTGGCGCTTGTGCTCGCCCAGCGAGATGCCGCATTGCTCGTAGACGAAGGCACGCAGGAACTCGAACTCGGCGTTGCCCAGCGTCGGGCCGCCCATGGCCGCCACGCCAACGTTGTTGTCCATCGTGGCAGCCATGCTCATGCTCAGAACTCCTTCCAGGAACCGGCGTCAGCCGATTCCGTGCGGGTGGCGGGACGCGGTGCCGGCACATTCGAGCTGCGCACGGCGGCGAACACCGCTTCGGCTTCGGCCATCACCGACTGCCCGCGCGCCTTCTCGGTCGCGACGTCGGAACCGCCTTCGCCCAACTGGAAGAAGCTGACCTGTCGGGCCAGTTCACCCGCCTGCTCCTGCATGGCGCGGGCAGCGGCGGCGGCCTCTTCCACCAGCGCGGCGTTCTGCTGGGTCATTTCGTCCATCTGCAGCACGGCATGGTTCACCTGGTCGATGCCGGCGGACTGTTCCTGTGAGGCGGCGGCGATCTCGGCCACGATGTCGGTGACCTTCTTCACGCTGTCGACGATGTCGGCCAGCGCCTTGCCCGACTGGTCCACCAGCGACGAACCGGCGCGCACCTTCTCCGCGCTGTCGTTGATGAGGCCCTTGATCTCCTTCGCCGCACCCGCGCTGCGCTGGGCGAGGTTGCGCACTTCCGTCGCCACCACCGCGAAGCCGCGGCCCTGCTCGCCGGCACGCGCGGCCTCGACGGCGGCGTTGAGCGCCAGCAGGTTGGTCTGGAAGGCGATCTCGTCGATGAGGCTGACGATGTCGGAGATCTTGCGGCTGGATTCGTTGATCTCGCGCATGGCCGCGCTGGCCTGCGAGGCCACCTCGCCACCATGTTCGGCCTGGCGGCGCGTGGCACTGGCGAGCTGGTTGGCGTGGCTGGCGTTCTCGGCGTTCTGCTTCACGGTGGAGGTCATCTCCTCCATCGACGAGGCGGTTTCTTCCAGGCTCGAGGCCTGTTCCTGCGTGCGCTGGCTCAGGTCGTCGTTGCCGCGGGCGATCTGCTGCGCGGCGGAGCTGACGGAGCCGGCGCCATGACGCACTTCGCCGACGATGCTGCCCAGGCGCTCATCCATCGTGCGCAGGGCATCGAGCAACTCGCCCAGTTCGTCCTTGCGGGTGGTGGCGATCTTGTGGCCCAGCTTGCCGCCGGCGATGGCGTGGGCGACCTTCACGGCAACACCCAGCGTGCTCAGGATGGAGCGCATGAGCAGCACGGCCATCACTGTGGCGATCATCAGGCCCAGCAGCAGCGCGATGATGCTGACCGTGCGCACGAGATGGAAACGCGCGACCTGTGCGTCATAGATCTGCTTGGCGTCGGCACGCTGTGCCTCGACCAGTTTGCTCAACGCGTCCTCGCGCTGGATCATGAGCGGGCGCACCTGCATTTCCAGCAGTTCGCTCGCGCCGGTGTCACCCTGGTTCAGCGCGTCGACCATCGAGGACAGCGCGTCGGCGTAGTCCGCGTCGGTGGACTTCCAGTCGTCGTACAGCTTCTTGACCGCCGGGCTCATCGGCGTGGCGGCAAGCTGCTTCTTCAGCGCCGCCATGCTGACGCGGAGCTTTTCGTATTCGGCCAGCTTGGCCTTGACCTGGTCGGGCTTGCCCACCAGCGTGGCCGACTCACCCAGCAGGATGAAGGACATCAGGTGACGCTCGGTGACCTGGGCGACCATCTGGGCCGGCAGGATCTCTTCGTCATAGATCTTGCCCATGCCGTCGTTCTGCTGCTGCATGGAGCCGATACCGATCACCGCACCGGCGATCAGCATCAGGCCCAGCAGGCCGAACACCGCGCGCAGGCGGTTACGGACGGAGAGTTCGGGGGCTTTCAGTGCGAACTTCTTCATGTTGATTCCACTTCCTGCTCTATCGTTCAGGCCACGGCTTTGACATCGGAGGCAGCCGGCAGCGCCGCCTCAAGCATCTGTGCATCCTGGGGCTGCAACAGCTTGTCCACGTCCAGCAGCAGCACCATGCGCTCGCCGGCGGAGGTCAACCCCTTGAGGTATTCGGTATCCACGGTGGTGCCCATGTCCGGCACCGGGCGGACGGCGTCCGCCGCCACGTCCAGCACGTCGGAGACGGCATCGACCACCACGCCGAAATTGCGGCCGGCCACGGTGATGATCACGGTGACGGTGGTGGCGCCGTAGGCTTCGCGCTCCAGGCCGAAACGCAGGCGCATGTCGATCACCGGCACGATCGCGCCGCGCAGATTGAGCACGCCCAGCACGTAGTGCGGCGCCTGCGGAATGCGCGTGACCGGCGTCCAGCCACGGATCTCGCGGACGGCCAGGATGTCGATGCCGTATTCCTCGTGGGCGAGGTTGACGGTGAGGTACTGCGACTGGAGCGCCTCGCTCCGGGGGTTATCGGACATGTTCGCCTCGTGGTCGGGGCCAGTTGAGAGGCCCCCTATCGATGTCTGGATCGGCGGTGGGCGGGGAAACTTGAGGGAAATGCACGTTTTCGGCAGGGCGCTGGGTCATCCCCTTGTAGGAGCGCACTTGTGCGCGACCGCAACCTCACGACTCGCCCGCCACGCCTGTTGGGACCAGCCGCGAAGGCCAGCCTCCGCGTTCCACTCCGGCGGGACGGTCGCGCACAAGTGCGCTCCTACCTAGGGTTTCGGCGGATCAGAACTCGCTCCAACCTCCGACAGCGACGGGGGCAGGCCCAGCCTCCGCGTTCCGGACTGCCGGGGTCGGCCTGGCCCGGGCGTGCGCGACGGGTGCCACCGCATTCCCCTCGATCTGGAAAAACCGCACCTGCGCCGCCAACTGGTCCGCCTGCTCCTGCATGGCGCGGGCCGCGGCGGCAGCCTCTTCCACCAGCGCCGCGTTCTGCTGGGTGGCCTCGTCCATCTGCATCACGGCGCGGTTCACCTGGTCGATGCCGGAGGACTGCTCCTGTGCGGCGGCGGCGATCTCGGCCACGATATCGGTCACGCGTTTGACGCTGTCGACGATGCCGGCCAGCGCCTGGCCCGATTCATCCACCAGCACCGAGCCGGCCTGCACTTTCTCCACGGTGTCGCCGATCAGCGCCTTGATCTCCTTCGCCGCGGTCGCACTGCGCTGGGCAAGGTGGCGCACTTCCCCGGCCACCACCGCGAAGCCGCGGCCCTGCTCACCGGCCCGCGCGGCCTCGACGGCGGCGTTGAGCGCCAGCAGGTTGGTCTGGAAGGCGATCTCGTCGATCAGCTGCACGATGTCGGTGATCTGGCGGCTCGCGCCTTCGATCTCGCGCATGGCGTGGCTGGTGCGCCCTGCCACGTCGCCTCCGCGCTCCGCCTGGGCGCGTGCGCTGCGGGCAAGCTGGTCGGCATGGCTGGCGTTGTCGGCGCTCTGGCGCACGATGGAGGTCATTTCCTCCATGGACGCAGCGGTTTCCTCCAGGCTCGACGCCTGCTCCTGCGTGCGATGGGACAGATCGTCATTGCCACGGGAGATCTGCTGCGCCGCCGTCGACACCCGCTGCGAGCCCTGCTGCACCCCGTGCACGATTTCCACCAGCTTCGCGCGCATGCGCTGCAGCGCATCGAGCATGCTGCCCGGTGCGAAGGTGTTGCCGTCGTCCCCCGCGCCGAGGTCGCCCTCAGCAATGCGTTCGGCCATGGCGAGCGCGAACCCCGGTTCGCCGCCGATGCTCTGGCGGATGCTGCGCATGGACTGCCACACCACGCCGATCACCAGCAGGCCCACCAGCAAGGCACGCAGCAGGCTGCCTTCCAGCATCTGGCGGAACTGGGCGTCGATGTCGGCGAAATACGCACCCGTGCCCATGTGCAGGTCCCACGGCTTGAACCACTCGCTATAGGAGATCTTGGGCACGATCTTCTTGTCCGGCGGCATCGGCCACACGTACTCGGTGATGCCCGAACCCTGCGCGCGGTCGATCTGCTGAATCATCTGCCAGATCGGCTTGCCATCCGGGTCCTTGTCGTCGATCACG
Organism: Dyella japonica A8; assembly: GCF_000725385.1. NCBI lineage: Bacteria > Pseudomonadati > Pseudomonadota > Gammaproteobacteria > Lysobacterales > Rhodanobacteraceae > Dyella > Dyella japonica. Next base: position 4,360,646 of record NZ_CP008884.1, read on the forward strand.
TTCTTCCCTTCCTTCTCGGGCAGGAAGGCGTGCACGTGCATGACAAAGTTGGAGTCGAACACGAACACGTAGCCGGACCCGCCATTGCCCCAGCGCATCGCGCGGATCACGGCGAAGGTGCGGCGCTTGGCTTCCTCGTCGCTGAACTCACCCGCCTGGGCGCGATCGTGGAAGCTCTGCGCTACGGCCACGGCGGCAGCGACATGGTCGCGCAACGCGTGCACGCGCGCCTCCATCTGCAGGCGGCGGCTGTCGATGGCCGAGATGACGGTGAGTGTCACCAACCCGGCGATCACAAACGCAATGACCATCCACACCTTGGCCGCGAGGCTGAGGCGATCGATGAACTTCAAGGGAGACTTCATGGGGGACCTTCAGAATGAAAGGGCGGCTCTGCGATTGCCCGGATTCATTCCCTGCATTGCACTGACGCCGGCCGCAGGCCGGCGTACCGCGGCTTCCCGTCGCGGCTTGGTCATCTGATCGTGGCTTGGTTTTTGCCGTCATTCCCGCAAAAGCGGGAAGCGCTCCTCAACAGCCAGACGGTTGATCATCCAGTGACTTGGGACGACACGCGGAAAGTCACTGGATCCCTGCTTGACCAGCTTCGCTGTTGTGAAGCTCCTCGCAGGGATGACGAATGGGCAGTGTTATGGGAGCCGTGAAATCACGCCGCCTTGCGGCGCCCCTGCATACGGACCAGCCCGGCAATATCGACGATCAGCGCCACCGAGCCATCGGCAAGAATGGTGGCGCCGGAGACGCCCTGCACGCGCCGGTAATTGGCCTCAAGCGACTTCACCACGGCCTGCTGCTGGCCGATCAGGCCGTCGACGAACAGGCCTACGCGCGTGCCGTCGCCTTCGACGACCACCATCAGGCCCTGATCGATCGCCTGAATCGCGCCTTCGCAGCCAAACGCGTCGTGCAGCCGGATGACCGGGAGGTATTCGCCACGGAAGCGGAACAGCTCGCCACCGTTCGCCAGGCTGCGCACCGCTTCGGCGCGCAGCTGCACCGACTCGACGATGGACACCAGCGGCACGATGTAACGCTCCTCGCCCACCGCGGCGGTCAGGCCGTCGATGATCGCCAGCGTCAGCGGCAGGGTGATGGTGAACACGCTGCCCTTGCCCTGCGTGCTGCGGATGGTGACCGTACCGCCAAGATCCGACACGTTACGGCGCACCACGTCCATGCCCACGCCACGTCCGGACAGATCCGTGGTGACCGCGGCGGTGGAGAAGCCCGGCTGGAAGATGAGTTCCGCCACGGCCTCATCGCTCATGCCTTCGCCAGTGCTGATGATGCCGCGCTGGATCGCCTTGTTGACGATGGCATCGCGGTTGAGGCCGGCGCCGTCGTCGGAGACTTCCACCACGATGTTGCCGCCACGATGCGAAGCCTGCAGGGTGAGCGTGCCGGTATCGCCCTTGCCGGCAGCGCGGCGCTTGTCCGGCGTTTCCAGGCCGTGGTCGATGGCGTTGCGCACCAGGTGCACCATCGGGTCGCCGATCTTCTCCAGCACCGTCTTGTCCAGCTCGGTCTGTTCGCCGATCAGCTCCAGCTTCACCTGCTTGCCGAGTTTCTGGCTGATGTCGCGCACCATGCGCGGGAAACGGTTGAACACGGAAGCGATGGGCAGCATGCGGATGCCCATGACGCTTTCCTGCAGCTCGCGCGTGTGGCGCGCCAGCTGGGCCAGGCCCTGTTCGAGCAGGGCCAGCCGCGAGGCGTCGATGTCGCCTTCGCGGAAGGTGTCGAGCATGGACTGGGTAATCACCAGCTCGCCCACCAGGTTGATCAGTCCATCGATCTTGTCGATCGACACGCGGACGGAGCTGGACTCGGCACTCGCTTCGCGCTGGGCGCGCGCGGCGCCCGCATCGGCAACGGGCGCCGCCGGAGCAGGCACGGCCACGGGTGCGGGCGCGACGTCGGCCACCACATGCCTGGCTTCGATCTCAAGGTCGCACTCGTCTTCCACCCAGTCGAACACGCCGCTGATGTCAGCGCGCTTGACCGGGCCCTTCAGTTCGATGGTCCAGCCGAGATGACACTCGGTGGGGTCCAGCGCGGCAAACGTCGGCAGGCGGTCGAACGACGGCGTGACCTGCAGCTCGCCAAGCCCGGCGAGTTCGCGGATGAGGCGCAGCGGCTCGTTGCCGCCGGCAAGCATGCCGGCGTGCGGACGAAAGCGGACGGTCCACGCATCGGCCTGGTCCGCGTTGCGTCGCGCCTGCACGGCCGCGGCAGGAACGCCACGGCCCATGGCCGCGGCCAGCTCGGCACGCAGCCCTTCGGCCACGGCATCGTTGAGCGGCTCGCCGGCCTGCGCGCGGGCGAACATGCCGCGCAGGCAGTCCACCGTCCGCAGCAGCAATTCGATGATGGTGCCGTCGATGGCGCGCTTGCCGCCACGCACTTCGTCGAGCAGCGACTCGGCCTCATGGGTGAACGAGGACATCTCCGGGAAGCCGAAGGTGGCCGCACCACCCTTGATCGAATGGGCGGCGCGGAAAATGGTGTGCACCAGCTCCGCATCACCGCCTTCGTCCAGCGCGAGCAGCGACGACTCCATCGTGTCGAGCCCTTCCAGACTCTCCTCGATGAACACCTGTTGGAACTGCGCCAGACCGGCCTTGCTCATGATGATCTCTACTATGGGGAACGTCGTCGCTTTTGACCGTCATCCCTGCGAAGGCAGGGATCCAGCGTCTTTCGGCGCCACGAGGACAGTCACTGGATCCCTGCTTGACCAGCTTCGCTGTTGTGAAGCTCCTCGCAGGGATGACGAGCAAAAAGATGTCGCGCTTTTAGCCCAGCACGCGCTTGACCGTCGCCAGCAGCTGCTCCGGATCGAACGGCTTCACCAGCCAGCCAGTGGCGCCGGCGGCCTTGCCTTCCATCTTCTTGTCCGTGTGCGACTCGGTGGTCAGCATCAGGATCGGCACGCCCTTGTAGGCCGGCAGCGTGCGCAGCTCGCGCACCATGCTGATGCCGTCCATCACCGGCATGTTCACGTCCGCCAGCACCAGGTCGAAGCTGCCGCCCTTGGCCGCATCAAGCGCCAGCTGGCCGTTCTCCGCCTCGCTCACATCGTGGCCGGCATTGCGCAGGGTGAAGGCCACCATGCCGCGCATCGAAGCCGAATCGTCAACCGCAAGAATCTTTGCCATCTTCCACCTCAGTTTCAGGCCGGCATCGGTGCCGGCAATTCCAGAGCCTGTGCGAGGCCGAGCACGCCGGCCGCATCACGCATGACATCGCTCACTCCCAGCCACGCGGGCGACTGGCCACGCGCCGTCGCCTCGCGACGGAACGCCACCAGCAGCTGCAGCGCGGCGGTATCCACGCGCTCCACGGCGGCGCCGTCGAGCTGCGCGGCGGGCGCGTCGAACGCCTCGATCAGTTCGGCCTTGACGTCGGCCACGCTGCCGAGCCGGAAGTCGGCCGGCAACGCGATCACGCGTGCCCCGCCCTTGTCCTTACCCGCCGTCTTGCTGCCCATCGCGTTGGTCCCACGCCCGTCCAGAGAGCGTCTACGGGTGGTTTATCGGCCATGCCCCTGCCCGCTTTAGCGATTCTTTGCCCGGCCGGGTGGGTTCGCGGGGGCAAAAAAGGCCCTAAAGTTTTCCCGGGGCCGGCCGAAGGACAGGGCAAGGGCGGGCGCGCGCACATCGCCCGGCCCGCAAGGAGCATCGATTGATCATTCAACCCACCAGCCTCGCAGCCCTCGCCTGGGCCGGCGCCGCCTCCGGCAGTGCCGCCGAGAGCTGGCGCATCGGTACCGTGCTGTCGGCGCGCCCGCTGGGGATCAATCCCGACGGGATGATGGTGCTGCAGATCGGCGCCCTCGCCGTGGAGACGGAAGCCCCGCGCGGCCAGCTGCCCTCGCAGTTCCAAGTGCGTGTGCTGAGCACGGGCGCCCAGCCGCTGCTGGAAGTGATCGCACCACAGACGCCCGAGCCGGCCACCCAGCTGGCCATGCGCGAGCGCCTGCCACAACAGAACGGTTACGCGCCGCTGCTCGCCACGCTGGATGCGTTGGCCCAGCGTCCGGCCCTGCGGCAGTTGCCCTCCTATCTGCGGCCGGCCCTCGCCCTGCTGGAACACGGCGTACGCACGCCGGCGGAGATCACCCGCGGCGAAGGCCTGGAAGAAGCCATCAAGCGCAGCGGCCTGTTCCTCGAATCGCAATTGGCGCAACCGCACCTCGACATGGCGGGGTTGAGCCAGGAAGACTGGAAAGGCGCCCTGCTTCGCTTGGCCAGCCTGCTCGACGACTACCTGCCATCGCGTCGCGCCACCCCATCGGCCAGTACCGAAACGCCACCGCCGCTGCAGCAGCGTGGCCTGCAGGCGCAACCACGGGCCCTGTTGCCGCTGGCCCTGCTGGAAGACGACGTCGACGCCCTGCTCACCCGTCTGCATGGCGAAGTGCACGCGGCGCTGGCGCGGGTGGAAGTGGCACAGCTCGAAGCGACCACCGCCTCCGCCTGGATGATCGAGATCCCGCTGCAGGGCGAGGAAGGTCGCGACATCCTGCAGATCCAGCTGCAACAACACGCCGACGCCGATGCCGGTTCGTCGTGGACTTTCGGCTTCGCCATCGACCTGCCGGCCCTGGGGCCCATCCAGGGCGAACTGCAACTGCGCGAACTGCGCCTCGCGGTGCGTCTGTGGGCCGAACGCGCCAGCACGGCGCATCGCCTGGAACAGCAGTTCGGCGCGCTGCGCCAGGCGCTGTCGGCGAGCGGCCTGATACTCGACCAGCTGACTTGCCAACAAGGGCTGCCGCAATCGAGCAGCCCGCACAGCGCCATCCTGCTGAGGACCACCGCATGAGCCAGGCGCTTCCTCCCGCGCGTCGGCGCGTCACGCTGCGCCTGACCGGCGGCCCCAACGATGCCGCGGCCGCGCCGGTCAGCCTACCGCCCGAGTCGCTGGAAACCCTGCTGGCACGCGCCCGCGCACTGGGCATTCCGCTCCATCAGGATCCGCAGATGGCTGCGCTGTTGGCCTCGCTGCGCCTGCGCCAGGACGTGCCAGCCACTCTTTACGCCGCGGCAGCCGCCGTCATGGCCAGCATTTACGACGCCGCTGAAGCCGAGCACTGATATCGGCTCGCTAAGGCACGACGCCACGCGTCAGCCTTCCCACGATGCGCCACGCCGGCACGCCCCACGCAAAATCCATGGGTGACGTTGCGGCGCGCGGACATGGCTTTCACCCATGCCATTCGACGCCAGGCAAAAGGCCGAACGATACGTAGGCCATGCGGTTGTCGTGCCGTGATTTCAAGCATCAGTGAAAGCCGACATCGCTACCAGACGAAGCGAGCGGCAATGTAGGTTGATTGCTCTTGGCTCCCGCTGCTTGCCGCACGCAGACTGCAACTGCTGACGCGCGCATCGGCAACGTTGATTTGCGACGAATGAATCCCGGCTTGTCGGGGGCTTCGCCGTGAACGCTTGTCCATACACCAACAAGAAGACTCGATGGGTGCAGGCAGCGCACGACCCAGGCGCTGCGCCCACCAGTCAAGGAAAACGCCATGCCCCATCAAAAGAAACCTTCGAAGCACTGGTGGTCCCCACTGGCTCTGCTGCCTCTGCTGGTCAGCGGAGTACATGCCGAAGCCGCCGACAGCACCACCCCGCCGAGCCCATCGGCCACGACCGATAGCCAGGCGTCATCTCCCGAATGCGCCCACTTCTACGCTGACATCAATGCCGACCTGAAGGCCGAGATGAAGGCCGGCTGCAAACCTACGGACGCCCAGATTGGCCAGTTGATGAACAACCCCGTGGCCAACCTGGTCATGTTTCCCCTGCAGAACGACTACACGCGCGTCAAAGGCGGACCGATCGGCGACTACAAGGACGTGAACCGCACGCAGTTCATTCCCACCTTCCCCGTCAAGCTCGGCGACGACTGGAACCTGATCAACCGCATCTCGTTCCCTATCGTCAGCGAACCGGTCAACAAGCACATCGGCGGCCTGTTCGGCGATACGCCGCAGCAGATCGCGCAGGACCCTCGCACGCAGTCCATCGTCAACGACCCCTACAGCCGCACCACGGGCCTGGGTGACATCACCTATGTGGGCCTGGTCGCCCCCTCGGAAACCAAGAAGCTGAGCAATGGCGGCGTGCTGGTGTGGGGCGTGGGCGGAACCGTCATGCTGCCCACCGCGAGTGAGGCCGTGCTGGGCACCGGCAAATACTCGGCCGGCCCCACCGCCGTGCTTGCCTACCTCGGTCCGGAATGGATTTTGGCCGTCTTTCCGCAACAGTGGTGGTCGTTCGCCTCCAGCAAGAAAGACCGCCCCAACGTGAACATGACCAATGTCCAGTACATCATCCAGCGAAAACTGGATGACGCCGGCAAGTGGCACATCGGTATGTCGCCCAACATCGCCATCAACTGGAATGCGCAGGGTGGCGGCAACAAGGTCAACTTTCCGGTGGGCCTTGGCATCAACTACTCGACCAAGCTGATGGGCGTTCCCATCAAGTACGGTTTTGAGGTGCAGTACTCCGTCATCCAGCAGTCGTCGATGCCGGGGGCACGCTGGAACTATCGCTTCGTCATCGTGCCGGCCGTGCCCAAGTTCCTGCTCTGAACAGAACGCCTCGCCAAGCCGGTGCGCACGTCATCCACGATGACGCGCGCACCGGGCTCCACCCTGGCCTGGCTAGAGCGAAATCGTCGCCGACAGCATCGCAGGGTTGCCCTGCGTGCGGTTCTTCACATCGAACTCGTGCAGCCAGCGCAGCGAAAATTCGACCTGGCCGCCCTGCCACTTCTTCAGGTAGTTCACCATGGGACCCAGCGACACAGCGCGTCCCTTGAAGCCATTCAAACGATCGGCGAGCGGGCCGGTGTCCTTGTCGATCTGATAGATCCATCCACCCACGGCCCCAATGCCCCAACCCGTGGGAAAGCGCTGCACCAACAGCGAATCGAGATGGAACACCGAGCCATTCTGGTAGTCGGTGGCATTGTCCTTGGTATAGAAATCCACACCGGCCGTCGTGCTCCATTCCAGCGAGCCTTGGCTGAACAACTGCGTGTAGCCCACGGTGGGGGTGAACACCCAGGTATTGAGGCTGGCATTGGCCAGCCGCCCCTTGGTGTAGCTGCCCGTCGGGGCCTCGATGTACAGCGCCAGCGACAGGTGCTGCGTCTGGCTGAAATGGTGGCTGGCGATGATGGGCACGAACGTCATGTCGTACAGGCCGGTCGTGCTGTCGTGCACGCTGCGATGGAACTGCCCCAGGTCCAGGTCCGCGGTCGCCCCCACGTAGGCGAACGGCAGGTCGACCATCGAGGCGAAATTCCACGATGACGGCTTGGTGTTCCAGATATACATGCCCACCGCCGAGAAGAGCTGGAACTCCGCCCTGATGCCCAGCGACGAACCACCACCGGTCAGCGGGACTTCCTTCGAACCGCTGATGTCACCCTTGTAGTACGCATAGCCCAGCTGCCAGTTCCACCCGGACGCAGGCGGTACCAGCCCGGAGTACGAAGCGGCCTGCAGGCCGGTAATCGAACGTCCGACACCGCCTTCTGTCGCGTGCGCCGGAAGGCTGCCGAGAATGGCCAGGACAAGGAAACCCGAGAGAAGTCGCTTCATACAATGATCGCCATTGGCAATGACAGGAAACGCCAGATGCTTGCGTCAGGTAACCCCGACTACACAGTCAGCGTGGCCGTCTGTGCGATGGCGAACAAGCGAAAATCCACCTATGTGGATTACGTATAAATACGGAAACCTCGCGGCAGTTTCATGCCATGAAAAGGAACCGGCGACGCGCCGATACCCTTGGGGCCTGCTTACGATTTCCGCCTGCCCCGCGCAGTGCGCCGATGCACTACGGCGACCCACGATGTCGACGGCGTGATGCCGTCGTCCGGGGCTTAGGCCACAGCGGCACCGCTCTCGGGAATGCGCGCAATGGCTTGTTGCGCGGCCTGCTCCAGCGACCTCACCACTTCATTGACGTCCGCGTTGGCGGGTAGCGCGGTCTCGACCGTCGCCAACGGTTCGGGGAACAGCACGCCGACGATGCACGCGCCCGGAATGCGGGCACGCACCATAGCCACTGCATCGTCGAAAGCGCCCTGCTCGGCGGCGGGGTTGGCACTCACCACATAGACCATCGACACCGCATTGGGCGTCGCATCCGGATGCGGCTCCGCGTCGAAGGCAGTGAAATCATCGATGGAAAGATGGCGTGCATCGATGTGCAGGTCACGCAGGATGCGCGTGAGCAGCTCGGCGGACAGATCGTTGGCAACCGAGCCCAGCCCCAGGCACAACACCACCGAGCCGGCCGGAACGGCAAGCGGCCCCTGCCAGCGACCGTAAGCCTCCTCGCGATGCAGGCGCAGGCTGCGGCCGATGCTCGCGTCCTCCAGCACGGAGGCACGCCGGCGCCAGCGCGTCCACTTGCTCTCGTGGCTGTCCAGCGCTTCCACCACGGTCACGATGGTGCGTTTCACCGAGGTCTGCTGCACCGTACTGATCGCACCGGCCCCAAGATCAACGCGCGCCAGTTGCAACGCCGGCAGCAACACCGCATCGCAATAGGCGGCAAAGCTCTTGCGCTTCAGGAAGTCGCGCGCCTCGCTGAGGATCTCGTTCGCATCGCCCGACAACGCGCGCTGGTACACGCGCTGCGGCATGGTCAGCGCGGGCGCGTCGCCAAGCAGCACGTTGAGCAGGTCCAGCGCCTTCACGTGCCGGCCGGCCACCACCAGGCAAAGGGTCAGCGGCGTGGACATGAGCAGGCCCACCGGCCCCCACAGCCAGCTCCAGAAGATCGCCGCCACCACCACCGCCAGCGGCGACAGGCCGGTGGTGTGCCCGTAGAGAAAGGGCTCGATCAGCTGCGACACCACGATCTCCACGAACAGGTAGAGCACGATCGTCATCGCCAGCAACGACCAGCCCGGCGCCACCGCCGCCGCGAACAGGCTCACCAGGGCCGCCACCAGCCACACGCCGATGTAAGGCACGAAACGCAGGGCTGCCGTGAGGGCGCCCCATAGCGGCGCGCTGGGCACACCGATCACGGTGAGGCCCAGCCAGATCGCCACGCCGACACTGAAGTTCACCGAGAAGGTGGAGATGAAGAAGCGCGACAGGCGTTCGCCCGCGTCGTTGATCGCCGCCGTGGTGGCGCGCAGGTCGGTGCCACCCGCCAGCCGGATGAAGCGATCGCGCAGGGACTCGTGCTCCAGCAACACGAAGATCAGCACCACCAGCACGATGCCCGCGGTTTCCAGCGGCACCCACGCGGTGGACAACACGCGCGTCAGCAACGCCAGTGGCGGAGAGGATGTCTTGCCCGGTGCCTGCGCTGGCTTGGCTTCGGCCGGCGCGTTGGTGAGGTAGGGCGGCGCCACGAAGGCCGGTGCGGCCGTGCCGGCGGGTGCCGGCGCGGCGCCCTGCCCACCGCCGTCGATCACCTTGCCCAGTTCGCCCTGGAGGAAATCCAGCCGCCCCAGCGTCTCCTCGCGCAGCGATTTCACCTTGGTGCGGATGGTCACTTCGTACTGCGGCAGGCTGCGCGCCACGTGCACCACCTGGGTGCCGATCATGGTGGCCAGGCCGGAGACCACGACCACCAGCGCCAGTACGGCGATCAGCACTGACGCGCCGTGGCCCAAACCGACGCGACGGGACAGGCGCACCCACGGCGCCACCAACAGGCTGAGAAACACCGCCAGGACGATCGGCACCAGCACCTCCCGCCCGAAGTACAGCAGTGCCAGCACGCAGGCCGCGGCGACGATGACGACCGCGCGCTGGCTGGCCGAGGCGGCAGGCGATGCGGGGGCTTGCGACGACATGGGCGGCTCCTATCCATCGCGGCACGGGCGGGGCAGACGGATGGCCCCGGGGGTGCCGCAAGGATAGCCTCGACCGGTGACGGATGGATCAGGCCGCCTCGTGCTCCAGCGGCAGGCGGCACAGCCGACGAACGTCGAGCAAGGCCACGAAGCCGTTCGGCGAGGGCAGTACGCCCTGCACGGGGTCATCCTCGCGCGCCGCGCCGCCGGGCAGCGGTGGCGCAACGTCGGCCGCCTTGGCCGACAACAGGTCGCCAATGGCATCCACGCGGATGCCCACCAGGTGCGGACCGTGCGAGAGCATCACCAGGCGCACCTGGAACGGGTCCACCCGCCCTTCCTCGTCGAGTCCGAGGCGACGCCGCCCGTCCAGTACCGGCACGATGCGTCCGCGCAGATGGCGAATGCCCAGCAGGTCAGCGGCCGCACCCGGCACGGGCGTGAGCTCGCCGTCGCGCAGTACTTCGCTCACCTGCGTCAGCGGCGCGGCATACCACTGCCCGCCGATGCGGAAGGACAGCCAGTCCTCGGTGTTGTGTCCCTGGGTCATGACACGCTCTCCCCTGCTCTGGTCTTGGCGACCGGTACGACGAATATGCAATTCACGGGCCATGCTCGGGCGAGCTCACGCGCGCGCCGCCGACGCTGATGGCACCGGCGGCGACATCGGGCAGGGAAACCTGCGGCGCAAGATCCGGCCGCGCATCGCCGTCCTGTTGCGCGGTGCGCACGGGTCTGGCGAGGATGACCTTGTTCACCGGCGCGTCTTCCACCGGCTTGGGCGCCACCACTTCCACGATCGGTGCGGACTTGCCGGCTGCCGGTGCCACCGCGACCACGGCAGCGGGCGCTGCGGGCGCTGCCGACACGGACGGCGCGGGCGCACCGCGATCGTCCGCCGTCAGCTGGCCGTTCTGAAGGTCGTTGAGGAAGCGCTTGGGCGCGTCCTCTTCGCTCAACACCACGATCAACACGCGGCGATTGTGGTTACGACCGTCCGCCGTGGTGTTGTCGGCACTGGGCCGGTACTCGCCCCAGCCCATGATGCCCAGCCGCGACGGATCCACACCCTGCTCGGAGAACAGTCGCGCCACGCTCGCGGCGCGCGCGGCGGACAGCTCCCAGTTGGACGGATACAGCGCGGTATTGATGGGACGGTCATCCGTATAGCCCTCGATGCGCACCGCATTGGGAAACGGCTTGAGGATGGACGCCATGTTGTCGAGGATGTCGTTCGCCTCGGGCGAGAGCCTGGCCGCGCCGCTGGCGAACAGGATGTCGGTGCGCAGCTCGATCTCCAGCCACGACGTGGTCTTGCGCACGATCACCATCTGCTTGTCGATCAGGGGCTGCAACGCGCGCTGCACCTGGTCGCGGATCGATTCCAAGTTGCGCTTCTCCTGTGACTCCGAGCCCGAGCGCGAATCCGCGACACGCACCAGTTGCGGGCGCGCTGGAATCGGCACGCTCACCGGGGTGGTGGCAGCGCCCGGCCGGGACTGCGGTGACGCAATGGCCGGATCGACGTTGTGCGGCTGCGCACGCGTCTGCGGCATCGCGGCGATCACGTGGCTGGAGCCGTTGAACGCCTCGATGATGGAGTTGGACATCACGCGGTACTTGCCCTCGTTCACCACGGAGACCGCGTACATCACCACGAAGAAGGCCAGCAGCAGCGTCATCAGGTCGGCATAGGGGATCGCCCATGCCTCGTGGTTGACGTGGTCCTCGTGATGTTTTTTCTTCCTGGCCACGATGCTGCGCCCGGTTACGCCAGGTAGCCTTGAAGCTTGGCTTCGATCTGGCGCGGGTTGGCGCCTTCGGCGATCGCGACCAGGCCTTCGATCAGGATTTCGCGCATCTGCGTCTGCTTGTGGATCAGCGCCTTCAAGCGGGCCGACATCGGCAGCATCAGCAGGTTGGCCAGCGCCACGCCGTAGATGGTGGCCACGAACGCGGCGGCGATGCCGTGGCCGAGCTTGCTCGGGTCGGCCAGGTTCTGCATCACCGCCATCAGGCCCATCACCGCGCCGATGATGCCCATGGTCGGCGAGAAGATGCCGGCGTTCTCGAATACCTTCGCACCGGCCAGGTCGTGATGCTCGCGCGCGCCCACTTCCACTTCCAGCACGCCGCGGATGGCCTCCGGCTCGCTGCCGTCGACCAGCAGTTGCAGGCCCTTGCGCACGAACGTGTCGCTTTCCGAATCGATCTGCGGTTCCAGGCCCAGCAGGCCCTGGCGGCGCGAAATCTCGCTCCAGCCCACGATGCGGCTGATCAGGTCCGATGGCTGATGCTGCGGCGGCTTGTACACCAGCGGGAACATCGACATGGCGTGCTTGAGCACCTTGCCGGAGTTCTGCACCAGCAACGCGGCGATGGTGCCCAGGAACACAATGACGAACGCGGCCGGGTTCCACAGCGCTTCCACGCTGGAACCCTTGAGGACGGTGCCGACGATGATGACGATGAACGCCAGGATCGTGCCGATGAGACTTACCAGGTCCATGGTCAGCTATTCACACGCAGAGTGGGGAGGAGTTGACCGTCTGCGCCGGACAAACCGGCCAGATCCATCACCAGCGCCAGACGGCCGTCGCCGGTAACCGTCGCACCCGCCACGGCGGGCACGCCTTCGAACAGGGGACCGAGCGGTTTCACCATCACGTCTTCGCGGCCGATCACCTCGTGCACCAGGCAACCCAGGCGCATGTGGCCGATGTGCAGCACCACCACGTGACGGCCCGACGGGCCTTCCACGCCGACCCAGCCGCCAAGGTCTGCCAGCGCCAGCGCGCGACCGCGATGCGAGGCCACGGCGCGGCCGTCGAGCTGTTGCTGCTGGCCCGGCGCCAGCTCGAACACCTCGTCCACGTTGCTCAGCGGCAGCGCGAGCAGGCGCGCTCCCACGCGCACCATCAGCACGCGCTGGATCGCCAGCGTCAGCGGCACGGCCAATTCCAGCGTGCTGCCCTTGCCCAGCTGTGAGCGCACGGAAAGCGTGCCGCCCAGTTCCACCACGCGCGTCTTCACCACGTCCATGCCCACGCCACGACCGGAGATGTCGGAGACGGTGGCCGCCGTGCTGAAGCCGGGGCGGAAGATGATTTCGTAGCATTCGTTCTCGGTAAGGCGCGAGGCCTGCGCCTCGTCCATCAATCCTTTCTCCACCGCCTTGCGGCGCAGGACCTCGGGATTCATGCCGCGCCCGTCGTCGGACACGGTGATAACGATGCGCTCGCCGCGCTGACTCGCACCCAGCGTCACCTTGCCCTTGCGCGGCTTGCCGGCGCGCTCGCGTTCTTCCGGCATTTCCAGGCCGTGGTCGAGCGCATTGCGGATCAGGTGCACCATGGGGTCGGCAAGCGCCTCGACCAGGCTGCGGTCGAGATCAGTGCCCTCGCCTTCCTGCACCAATTCCACGTCCTTGCCGAGCTGGCGCGACAGGTCGCGAACGATGCGCGGAAAACGCTGGAACAAGCGGCCGACCGGCTGCATGCGCATGCCGAGTACGGCGTTCTGCAGGGCGTCGGCGACGCGATCCAGTTCCGTGGCGGCCAGTTCGAGCGTTTCGTCGCCGTTCTTGGCCGCGAGGCTCAGCAGGCGATTGCGCACCAGCACCAGTTCACCGGCGCGGTGCACGAGTGCATCGAGGCGCGCGGTGTCCACGCGCACGGTGTTTTCCGGCGCAGGGGCTGCGGCCTTTGCCGAAGCAGCGGGCGCCGGCGCGGGAGCGGCCACCGGTGCGGATGCCTGCGTGCCCGGCACGCCACCCTTGCCATGGAGATTGTCGAGCAGCGACTCGAATTCGTCGTCGGAAATCGTGCCGGCCGTGGTGGCCGCCGCCGGCGCTTCCACCGCACCGGGCATGCCGCCCTTGCCGTGCAGATTGTCCAGCAAGGCCTCGAATTCGTCGTCGGTGATGCTGCCCGAGGACGATTCCGCCGCCGGTGCGCCCGGTGCGCCACCGGTGCCATACAGGCTGTCCAGCAGGGCCTCGAATTCCGAATCGTCAATGGTGCCGTCACTGGGCGGCGGCGCCACCGGCGGAGCGACGGGCTTGGGCACCGGCTTGGGAGCCGCCGCACCGGGCATCAAGCGCTGCAGCAGCGCCTGCGGCGGCATCGCCATCGGCTGGCCACCGGCCAGCGCGGCCATCATGTCGTTGAGCAGATCCAGCGCTTCGAGCAGTGCGTCCATGCGCGCGGCATCGAGCAGCAGCTGCCCGTTGCGCGCCACGTTGAGCAGGTCCTCGGCGTGATGGCACAACTGCACCATCGGCTCGATGGCCAGAAACCCTGCGCCGCCCTTCACCGTGTGGAACGCGCGGAACACGGCGTTCAGCAGCTCGGCGTCGCGCGGCGAGCCTTCCAGCCCGATCAACTGTTCACCCAGGCGCTGCACCAGCTCCCCGGCTTCCACCAGGAAATCGTTGCGCAGCTCGCTGTCCAGCGTGGGATCCATCAGGCGTGTGTCCTTGGTGCTTGTTCATGAACCCGGCATTGCTTCACCGTCATTCCAGCGAAAGCGGGAGGCGCTTCATCAACAGCCGGATGGCTGGTCATCCAGTGACTTTCACGCCATGCCAAAGTCACTGGATCCCCGCTTTCGCGGGGATGACGGTGAGGAAGTAGCCGCCATACCGAGATCATGACCAGGCTCTTAGAAACCGAATTCGCTCAGCAGGCGATCCGCCTCGTCCTGGCTGGTCACCTTCACCGGGCCCGCGGCGGCTTCACCCGTTGCCAGCGCGCCGGTCAGGCTCACCAGTTCCAGCAGCGAGTTCTCCACGCTGCCGATGAAGTTCACGACTTTCTTGATGCGCTGGCCGGACAGGTCCTGCCACGACTGCGCCACCACGAAATCGGCCATGCCTTCGCGGTATTCGTTGGCGAACGACTGCGCCTGCGTGGCCAGCACGTGGGCAACGTCGCCTTCGCTCGTGCCCTCGATCACCGCGCTGGCGTTGGCGGCCAGCGTCTCGGCCTGCGGGCGCATGCGCTCGGCGAAGTCGAGCGTGCGGTGCGCGGCCTGCGAGCTCATTTCCAGCACGTCCTGCAGGTGCTTGCGCGCGTCGGCGACGCTGCCCGGCACGCCTTCCTGCGCGAGGTCGCCGCCCAGGCGGCGCACGGCATCGTGCAGGTCGCGGGCCAGCAGGCCCAGGGCGCGGAACAGGCGCTGCTCGCGCTGGCGTACCAGCACGTCGAGCGCCTGTTCGAAGGCAGCACCGTCGGTGCTGTTGAGAAGATCGTGCAGTTCCTGCGGCATCGATTCGCCGGCTAGCAGGGAGACTTGTGCGTTCATGCGTTGGCTCCGCTGGCGGCCAGGCGTTCGAAGATCTTGCTGAGTTTTTCCTGCAGGGTGACGGCGGTGAACGGCTTGACGATGTAACCGTTCACGCCCGCCTGCGCGGCGGCGATGATCTGGTCGCGGTTGTTTTCCGCGGTGACCATGAGCACCGGCATGCCCTTGAGCGAAGGCTCGGCGCGGATGGCGCGCAACAGGTCGATGCCCGTCATGTTGGGCATGTTCCAGTCGGTCACGACCATGTCGAAGGCGTTGTTGCGCAACATGGTCAGCGCGTTCTCGCCGTCGTCGGCTTCCTGGATCAGCGTATTGCTGAAACCGAGCTCGACCAGCAGGTTGCGAACGATGCGCCGCATGGTGGAAAAGTCGTCCACCACGAGGATCTTCATATTCTTGTCCAAACGCTTTCTCCGCTGCGCGTCACTTGGCTAGATGTGGTTGCTGAAACGACTGCTTGTACTGGGCGCCAACCCGATGGCCGCCGCGCTGCGAGAACCGAGAGCCCGTCTCTTCCGCTCCGGCGATCGCGCCCGTGTTACATGCCTTTCGTTCCCTTGCGTTGTTTCGCTGACCTCTCGGCCTGCCCCTCATGCCAACCGCTCATGCGCGCACGCAAGCGCACGATGGCCTGGCCGTGGATCTGGCACACGCGCGACTCCGTCACACCGAGCACCGCGCCAATCTCCTTGAGGTTCAGCTCTTCCTCGTAATACAGGGACATCACCAGCTGCTCGCGTTCCGGCAGACTGCCGATGGCCTCCACCAGCGCCTCGCGCATGCCTTCGTGCTCGACGCTGTCGGCCGGGCTGAGGCTGTCGCCGTCGACCACGTCGAACGCCGCGCCACCGTCCGCGTCGTCCGGCGCGGAGAGGCTGAGCAGGCGCGCGCTCGCGGCATCCGCCAGCACCTGGTGATATTCCTCGGCACCCATGCCCAGTCGCCGCATCACTTCGGCGTCATCGGCATCCGCACCGGTTTCGATTTCAATCTGACGAACGACCTCCGCCATTTCGCGCACTTTTCGATGCACCGACCGTGGGGTCCAGTCGGTGCGCCGCAATTCATCGAGCATCGCGCCACGGATGCGGATACCCGCAAACGTCTCGAAGCTCGCGTTCTTGCCGGTGGTGAAATTGCGGGCAGCCTCCAGCAAACCGATCATGCCGGCCTGAATCAGGTCGCTGACGTCCACGCTGGGCGGCAGGCGACCCATCAGGTGATAGGCGATCCTGCGTACCAGGGGCGCGTGCTGGCGAACCAGTTCGTCGGCACTCTGCCGCTGCAGCTGCAGATATTCGGAAGCCACGCTCATGTCACCACCCCGTCGCTACTGCGGCCTGCCTGCTGAAAAAGGCGATGCGGTCCAGGCCCAGTCGCTCGGGTTCACCCCATGTATCGACCGCACCCGCCAATTGCTTGAATGCCTGCCCCGAACGGCTCGACGGCCACAGATCCACCACCGCGCTCTGGCGGCGGATGGCCTGCTTGAGCCGTTCGTCGTGCGGGACATGCCCCATGAATTCCAGCGCCACGTCCAGGAAGCGGTCGCACACCCGTGCGAGCTTCTGGTGCAACTGCTTGGCCTCGCCCAGGTTGCGCACCATGTTCGCCACCATGCGGAAGCGGCGCACGCCGAAATCGCGGCTCAGCACCTTGAGCAAGGCGTAGGCATCGGTCAGCGAGGCCGGCTCGTCGCACACCACCACCACCACGTCGTCCGCCGCCGCGGCGAACATCGCCACGTTGTCGGACAACCCGGCGGCCGTATCCACCACCAGGTAGTCCGGCGGCGTGATCAGATCGTCGAAGGCACGGATCACCGCCGCGTGCTCGCCGGCACCGAGCTGGGCAAGCCGGCGCGTGCCCGAGCCGGCCGGCACGACCTTCAGGCCGTGCGGCGCGGGCATCAGCAGCTCGTCGATGGTGCAGCTGCCGTCCAGCAGGTGGCCAATGTGGCGCGTGGGCGTCAGGCCCAGCAGCACGTCAATGTTGGCCAGGCTCATGTCCGCGTCGAGCAGGATCACCTGGCGCCCTTCCCTGGCGAGCGCCATGCCCAGGTTCACCGATACGGTGGTCTTGCCCACGCCGCCCTTGCCACCGGCGACCGCGATGGCGCGGCAACGCTTGCGCGGCGCCACCCCGCTCAGTCCATAGGCCTGGTCCTGCACCGGCGCCTGCCGGCTATGTCGTTCGGTCAGCGCACGCAACATGCTCTCCAACCCCATCGCCTGGTTCATTGCGAAAACACCGCTCATGCGCTTGCCACCGCTAGTCCGAAACGATCCGCCATGACCATGTCATCCGCCGCCGTGTTGCCCTTGAGCACCTGCGCGGCACGGCACACCAGCACCCGCGCATCGGCGGTGGCGATGTCCTCCGGCACGCGCTGGCCGTCGGTGATGTAATCGAGCGCGAGACGGTGACGGATCAGCACCGACAGCGCGCCGCCGAGGCTGGGGGCCTCGTCGAGTTTGGTGAGGATGCAGGCGTGCGGCTGCACCGGCAGGTAGGCGCGCACGGCCTCGTCCAGCGAGGAGGCGTGCGCGTTCGCCGCCAGCACCAGGCAGGCGCGCAGGTCGCCACCGTTGCGCAGCACGTCCAGTTGTTCCGCCAGGCGCGGATCGCCACCGGCGAGGCCGGCGGTATCCACCAGCACGGTGTGATGGCCGCGCAGCAGCTCCAGTACGTGGCGCAGGCTGTCGGCGTCGTAGGCGGGATATACGCGCACGCCGAGCAGGCGGCCATAGTGTTCCAGCTGCGCCGCCGCGCCGATGCGGTAATGGTCGGTGCTCACCAGCGCGACCTGCGATGCGCCATGGCGCATCACCGCGCGCGCGGCGAGCTTGGCGATGGTGGTGGTCTTGCCCACGCCGGTGGAACCGACCAACGCGGTGACGCCGCGACGCTCGGATTGGTCGCGCGGGCTGATCGACAGGCTGCGGCTCAACACGCCCAGCGGCAGGTAACGCGCCTGTTCGGCGTTGATTTCGACGGGAAGCTCGCCCACCAGCTGGCGCGCGACGTCCGGCTCGATACCCAGGCGGGTCATCTCGCGCAGGATGCGGGCACGCATCGGCTGGCGGCGCTCCATGTCGTTCCAGATCAGGCTCGACAGCTGCGTCTCCAGCAGGTCGCGCAGGCTGCCCAGTTCGGCGCGGACACGTGCGGTGTCCTGCAGGGCGCGTTCGAGCAGCGGGTGGATCGAGGCCGGCACGTCGGCGGCATCGCCCGCGTGCGCCGCTTCGGTCATCGCGGGCTTTGGCTCGACGGCCCGGCTGGCCGGGGTGACCGGGGCTTCCACGGTCCGGACCACGGACGCTTCGGCCACCGGTTCCACGCGGGGCGGCATGGCGCGGCGCGAGAGCGACACCGTCACGCCTTCGTCGTCGCGACGGCTGGCCGTCGGCAGCGGCGGCGGCGTGACGTCGGAACGTCGCGCGGCAACCGTCTTCATCTCGACAGCCGGCGCGGGAGCGACGGCGCGGTTTTCCACTTCCAGCGGGGCGCCGTGGCGTGCCGCTTCGCGAACCAGGGCTTCGTCGAAATCGACAGCGGCGATGATCTCGATGCCGTCATCCATCCGGCGGGTGGACAGGATGACCGCATCCGGCCCCTGGTCCTCGCGCACCGCACGCATGGCCTGGCGCATGTCAGGGGCCACGAAACGCTTGATCTTCATGCCTTGTGGCTCCGCGACACGGTGGCGAGCAGTGCGTGGCCCGAACGCACGGCCATGCCTTGCATGCCGTTCGCCGCAGCCCCCGAAAGCCGGCTTGTTGCGCCTTCGCTACGCATCCCTCATTCCTTCGCTCGTCTGTTCGTTTAACGGCCCAGCGCCTGCACCAAACGCACTCGGCGGTTGTCCGGCACTTCGTTGTAGGCCAGTACGTGCAGGTTCTGTGCCACATGACGGGTGAAGCGCGCGAGCCACGGACGGAGCTGCGGCGCGACCAGCAAAACCGCCGGTTCGCCGCTCATTTCCTGCTTGCGGGCGGCGTCGGCGACACCCTGCTGCAGGCGGTCTGCCAGGCCCGGTTCCACCGCGGCGCCCGCCACGCCGCCATTGGCGAGCGATCCCATGAGGATCTGCTCCAGTTCCGGCGCCAGCGTGATGACCGGGATCTCCGTGCCCAGCCCCGAGATCTCCTGCACGATCTGGCGCCCCAGCGCCACGCGCACGGCGGCCGTGAGCGCGCCGGGATCCTGACTCTGGCCGGCGTGTTCCGCCAAGGATTCGACGATGGAGCGCATGTTGCGGATCGGCACCCGCTCGGCCAGCAGGTTCTGCATGACCTTGACCACCACACCCAGCGACAGACGCTTGGGCACCAGATCTTCCACCAGTTTCGGCGCGGTCTGGGCCAGGCGGTCCAGCAACTGCTGCACGTCCTGGTGGCTGAGCAGCTCGTGCGCGTGGCTCTGCAGGATGTGCGAAAGGTGCGTGGCGATGACGGTGGCCGGGTCGACCACGGTGTAGCCCAGGCTCTGCGCGGTCTCGCGCTGGCCCGGCTCGATCCACAGGGCCTCCAGGCCAAACGCCGGATCGCGCGTGGGAATGCCCTGCAGGCCGTCCTGCACGCGGCCGGGGTTGATCGCCAGCAGGCGATCGTTGTGCACCTCGGCCTCGCCCATCGGCACGCCCATCAGGGTCACGCGATAGGTGTTCGGGCCCAGGTCCAGGTTGTCTCGGATATGCACCGCCGGCACCAGGAAGCCCATCTCCTGCGACAGCTTGCGGCGCACCGACTTGATGCGGCCCATCAGCTCGCCGCCCTGGTGCGTGTCCACCAGCGGAATGAGTCGATAACCCACTTCCAGCCCCAGTGGATCAACGCTGGCGACGTCTTCCCAGCCCAGCTCCAGGCGCTCCGTCGGGGGGGCGGCCGGCGGCGGCACGTCGGCGGCGGCCTTGGCTACGCGTTCCTGCGCCTCACGCTCGCGCTTGATCATCAGCCACGCGGCGCCGCCGCAGGTGCCGCCCAACAGCAGGAAGGCGATGTTCGGCATGCCCGGGATCAGGCCCATCACGCCCAGCACCACGCCGGCCACGGCCAGTGCGCGCGGCTGGCCGAACAGCTGGCCTACCAGCTGCTTGCCCATGTCGGTGGACTTGGACACGCGCGTAACGATCACGGCAGTGGCAATGGACAGCATCAGCGACGGCACCTGCGCGACCAGGCCATCACCGATGGTGAGCAGCGTGTACGTCTTGGCTGCCTCGCCGGCGGAAAGGCCGTGCTGCAGGATGCCGACGAAGAAGCCGCCGACGATATTGATGATCAGGATCAGGATGCCCGCCGTGGCGTCGCCACGCACGAACTTGGAGGCACCGTCCATCGAGCCGTAGAAGTCCGCTTCCTCGCGCACTTCCTGGCGACGCTCGCGTGCCTGTTCCTGGTTGAGCAGGCCGGCGTTGAGGTCGGCATCGATGGCCATCTGCTTGCCGGGCATGGCATCCAGGGTGAAGCGCGCCGTCACTTCGGACACGCGCGTGGCGCCCTTGGTCACCACTACGAAGTTGATGATGGTGAGGATGGCGAACACCACCAGGCCCACGGCGAAGTTGCCGCCGATGACGAACTCGCCGAAGGCCTCGATCACCTTGCCGGCCGCGCCGGGACCGTCATGGCCGTGCAGCAGCACCACGCGGGTGGAGGCGATGTTCAGCGCCAGTCGCAGCAGGGTCGCCATCAGCACCACGGTGGGGAACGCGGCGAATTCCAGCGGGCGCATCACGTAGATCACCGCCAGCAGGATCACCAGCGACAGCGCGATGTTGAAGCTGAAGAGCATGTCGAGGATGAAAGGCGGCAGCGGCAGCATCATCATCGCCAGCGCGGCGAGCATGATCACCGGCGCGCCGAGTCCGCGGCGGCCAAGGGACTTCAGATTGCCGAGGGCAGTAGCGTTGGCCATGGTGTTTCCGTCAGAACTTGTAGGGACCCATCAGGTCCGGATCGACATCGGGTTGCGGCGCCGTCGGCGGCGGCTCGCCGCGCGACACCGCCTGCTTGAGCTGGAACACGTACGCGAGCACCTGCGCCACGGCGACGTAGAGCGTCGAAGGAATCTCGCGATCGAGCTGGGTGGTGGCATACAAAGCGCGTGCCAACGGCGGCGCTTCCACCACGGGAATACGATGACTGGAGGCGACCAGGCGGATCTGCATGGCCAGTTCGTCCATGCCCTTGGCGATCACACGCGGTGCGCCCATGCGGCCTTCGTCATAGCGCAAGGCCACGGCGAAGTGCGTGGGGTTGGTCACCAGCACGTCCGCCTTGGGCAGCTCCTGCATCATGCGCCTGCGCGCCATCTGGAACTGCATCTGGCGAACGCGCGCCTTGAGCTCGGGGTTGCCGTCGCTCTCCTTCGCCTCATCCTTCAGTTCCTGGCGCGTCATGCGCAGGCGCTTGGTGTGGTCGAACTTCTGGTACAGCGCATCCGCGCCGCCGATCAACGCAAGGATGGAGCCGAACAGCAGCGCGCCATGGCCGAGCAGGCTCATGGCCTTCACCGTGCCCGCGCCGACTTCGCCGCGACCGGTGGACATCAGGTCGTTCTGCCAGCCCTTGAGCACCATCAGCAGCACACCGCCGATCAGCAGCAGCTTCAGCAGCGACTTGCCCAGCTCCACCAGGCCGCGCATGGCGAAGATGCGGCCCAGGCCGGCGATGGGATCGAGCCGCTCGAACTTCGGCTGCAACGCCTCGGCGCTGAAATTAAGGCCGCCCAGCAATACGGGCGCGGCCAGCGCGGCGAGCACCGTGGCCAAGGCCACCGGCGCGAACAGCGCGAACGCCTCGTGCATGGCCATGGACAGCACGCGGCCCGGCAGTTGGTCGCTGAACAAGGCGTCGCGCCCGTAACTCAGGCCAAGGCTGTAGATGCGGCGCACATGCAGCATCGAACCTTCGCCGCCGCTCATCAGGGCGGCCACGCCGGCCAGCACCACCACGGCGCCAGACAGGTCGCGTGAGCGGGGAACATCGCCCTTTTCGCGCGCTTCGCGCAGGCGTTTTTCTGAAGGTTGTTCGGTGCGTTCCTGTTCGTCATGTTCCGACATGGCAGGCTCCTCAACCGCCCGCCAGTTCGTGCATCAGCGTCCAGGCGCTGGTCTGCAGCGACTCGAACGCACCCGGCACGCTGTGCATCGACAACCACAGCGCAATGAAACCCAGGGTGACCGTGATGGGAAAGCCCACCGCGAACAGATTCATCGACGGCGCCGCGCGACTGATCGCGGCAAAGCCAATGTTCACCATCAGCAACGAGGTCATGGCCGGCAAGGCGACGCGCACCGCACCGCCGAACAGGTGCGTGGCGAAGGCCACCACGGCGTACAGACCGTTGGTGCCGATCACCGGCTGGCCCGGCGGCAGGACGCGGAAACTGTCGGCCAGCAGCGAGATGAGCTGCAGGTGCCCATTCATGGCCAGAAACAGCAGCGTCACCATCAGCAGGTAGAACTGGCTCAGCACCGGCGAACTGCCACCGCCGCGCGGGTCCACCGTTTCCGCAAAACCCAGGCTCATGCTCTGGCCAACGAGCTGGCCACCGAAGGACACCGCTTCAAACGCCAGCTTCAGCACAAAGCCGATCGTCGCGCCCAGCAGTGCCTGGCTGACCATGGTGGAGATGCCATCGGCAGACATCAGGTCGATGGTGGTCGGTGCCAGCGGAGCCAGCACCATGGCGAGCAACATCATCACGCCGAGACGGATGCGGCGCGGCACCACGGCATCGCCGAACACGGGAGCGGTCATGAACAGTCCGCCGACGCGGGCCATCGCCCACAACATCGAACCCACCAGCCCCTGCAACTCGGCGAACGGCACCGTGGTCATTTCACCGCCCCGGGCAAACTCTCGATCAGCTGGCGCGTGAACTGCACCAGCGTGCGCAGCATCCACGGGCCAGCGATCAGCGCCACGGCTGCCATGGCGATGACTTTCGGAATGAAGCTCAGCGTCATTTCGTTGATCTGCGTGGCCGCCTGCACCACGCCGATGATCAGGCCCACCGCCAACGCGGTGAGCAGCAGCGGCGCGGCGACCATCATGGCCACATAGAGCGCGTGCTGGCCGAACTCGATGACGGATTCAGGGGTCATGGCGTGCCCTCAGACGCGGTCTTGCAGCCCCCCTTCCTACCCGTCATCCCTGCGAAAGCAGGGATCCAGCGACTTTCAGCGGTGAGGCGGGGGAAGAGCGAGAGGCACTGGATCCCTGCTTTCGCAGGGATGACGGTGAGGGGCAACGAGCGGTGAAGAAACAGCCCGGCGCTCATGTATAAAAACTCCCCGCCAACGTCCCCAGCAACAACGTCCACCCATCCACCAGCACAAACAACATGATCTTGAACGGCAACGAGATGATGGTGGGCGACACCATCATCATGCCCATCGACATCAACACGCTCGCCACCACCAGGTCGATGATCAGGAACGGGATGAACAGCAGGAAGCCCATCTGGAACGCGGTCTTCAGCTCACTGGTGACGAAGGCCGGCATGGCGACGCGAAACGGCACGTCGTCCTTGCTGGCATAGGGCTTTTCATTGGCCAGGTGCGTGAACAACTGCAGGTCGGCGTCGCGCGTCTGGTCCAGCATGAAGTGCTTGAACGGCGCGGCGGCGGCGGGCACGGCCAGCTCGGCGGACATCTGGCCATCCATATAGGGCTTCACGCCTTCCGTGTAGGCGCGGTTGAGCACCGGTGACATCACGAACAAGGTGAGGAACAACGACAGGCCCAGCAGGATCTGATTCGACGGCGTGGATTGCGTCCCCAACGCCTGCCGCAGGAAGCCCAACACGATCATGATGCGCGTGAACGAGGTCATCATCAGCAGCACGGCCGGCAGCAGCGTGAGCACCGTCATCAGCGCCAGCAGCTGCAGCGACAACGTCCAGTTCTGCGCGCCACCCGGTGCGTTCTGCACGGTCAGCACGGGGATGCCCGACCCGGAACCCGGCATCTGCGGCATCGAGGGCATCTGTGGCATCGCCGGCGCGGCCCACAGCAGCATCGGGCACATCAGGAGCAGTGCCAGGAAGATCCAACGGAGTGACTTCATCACTTGCGCTTCCAGCGGGCCAGCACGTCGCCGAACGGCGCGATCGGCGGTTGCGGCGCGGCGTCCGGCGCAGGTGCCGCGCCTTCGTAGACGTGCAGCGTGCGCATGCCACCCTGCCCCACGCCGATCAACAGGCGCTTGCCGTCCGCGTCGACCAGCATCAGCCGATCGCGCGCGCCCACCGCCATGGATTCCACGCAGCGCATGCGGCGCCCGCCCGGCGTCGCACGGGCCTGCAGCCGGCGGCTGAGCCAGCCGGCAGCGAAGATCAGCGCGATGATGCCGATCAGGCTCAGCAGCACGCGCACCAGTTCGCCACCGACATTGATCTCGGGCGCGGCGGCGACCGGAAGGGCAAGGGCCAGCATCATCAAACTCACCGCAGCTTGCGCACGCGTTCGGCCGGGCTGATCACGTCGGTCAGGCGGATGCCGAAACGTTCGTTGATCACCACCACTTCGCCATGCGCCACCAGCGTGCCATTGACGAACACGTCGAGCGGTTCACCGGCCGAACGGTCCAGTTCCACCACCGAGCCCTGGTTGAGCTGCAGCAGGTTGCGAATGCTGATACGCGTACGGCCCACTTCCATGGCGAGCGTGACCGGTACGTCGAGGATCATGTCGAGGTTGACGTCGGCACCTTCGCCCATGGGGGCGCTGAGCTGGTCGAATTCGACGCGCTGGGTCGCGCTGACGGCGTCATTGGTCGGAATCATGCGGGGTCGATCTCCAGGGCGGGTTCAGTCGACAGGCGCATTTCGCGGCGACCCGTCGGGGCATGGAAGCGGACGGCCGTGCGGCCGTTGTTCTGGCCGTAGCGGCCACGGAATACCGGCACGTCTTCGGCGAAGACGGTGCTGAACTCCGGCAGTTGGATGGGAATGACATCGCCGGGACGAAGCTGCAGGAAGTCGCCGATGCTCAGGCGCGTTTCGAGCAGCAGCGAGCTCAGCTCCACTTCGGCGTCCAGCACTTCGTCCTGCAGGGTTTCGGCCCAGCGGTGATCGCGATCCACGCGGTCGCTCTGCACGCCGGCATCGAGCAGCGTGCGGATCGGCTCGACCATGGCGTACGGCAGGGTCAGGTGCACTTCGCCGCCGCCGCCATCGAGTTCGATGTGGAACTTCGACACCACCACCGTTTCGGTGGGGCTGACAATGTTGGCGAACTGCGGGTTGATCTCGGAATTGAGGTATTCGAAGTTGAGTGGCAGCACCGGCGCCCAGGCTTCCACCATCGAGGTGAACAGCTCGGCCAGCATGATCTGGATGACGCGATTCTCGGTGGGCGTGAAGTCGCGACCTTCGATGCGTGCGTGGAAACGGCCGTCGCCACCGAAGAAATTGTCGATCACGGTGAACACCAGGCGCGGCTCCATCACCACCAGCGCCGTGCCGCGCAGCGGCTTGATGCGTACCAGGTTCAGGTTGCTCGGCACGGCCAGGCCATGCACGTACTCGGCGAACTTGAGCATCTTCACGCCGAGCACCGACACCTCGCAGGTCTTGCGCAGCACGCCGAAGACGGCGGTGCGGAAGAAGCGGGCGAAGCGGTCGTTGACCATTTCCAGCGTCGGCAGGCGACCGCGCACGATGCGGTCCTGCTGAGTGAAGTCATACGAAATGACCGCATCGGGCGGCAAGGGTTCGTCGTTACCCGTCTCGACCGCGCCACCTTCCACGCCGTCGAGCAGGGCATCGATTTCTTCCTGTGAAAGCAGGTCGCTCATCGCCGCGATTCCGTTACTGCATCACGAAGCTGGTGAAGTACAACGCTTCCACGCCCGGGCGACCCAGGCGCTTCTCGAGAATCTTGCGCACGGCATCCAGCGCCTGCGCCTGCAACTTCTGCTTGCCGGCGGCGTCGCTGAGGATGGTGTAGTCCTGGCTGCTGAACAGCATGACCAGCGCGTTGCGGATCACCGGATCGGCGTCCTTGGCGGCGGCCAGCGCGGCGGCGTCATGCGACATCAGACTCACGCCGACCTGCAGAAAGCGCATCGACTGGTCGTCCTTGAAGTTGACGACGAACGGCGGGTCCATCGTCAGGTACTGCTCCTGCTTGGACATCACCACCTTCGGTTCTTCTGGGGCACCGCCATGTGCGCTGCGCGCGTTCATCACCAGGTAGCCGGACACGCCGGCCATGGCGACCATCGCCACGCCCATGATGATCACGACCTTGTTGGAACCCTTCTTGGGCGTCCCGGCCGTGGTTTCTGCTTGCTCGTTCTGAGCCATGCGAATGTGGTTCCCTATCGATTACCAGACGTCTGCCACTCGCTACGGGGTGGCGCATGCCCTTTGATAGCAAGCGGCGTGCCATCCTTGGGAAGCCTTGGTGTGACGGGGTTTGCGGTGGATCGGCAGGAGGTGGCGGCGCTTTCTTGACGCGTGTCGGAGAGTGGGCGCGACGGGGGGATGGCGGCTGTCGGAAGGTTGTCGCGCGGGGCGGGGTTTGGGTGGTTTCGCCTGGGGGCGAACTGGCTTTCTCGCGTTGGGGGCCTGTAGGCGGATTGCCTTGCTCGCGCTCGCGGGGCGCCGCTTTGCCTGCTGGGGTACGCGGGGAAGTGGCTGTGGATCGCGATGGTTTAGCGGGCCGCGGCGCGACGACGCAAGGCGAGGCGAGGCGAGGCAAGGCAAGGATTGGAGTGAGGGGACACTCTTGCCGCACCCTTCCTACCCGTCATCCCGGCGCAGGCCGGGATCCAGTTTCGGTAGTGGTCGGTCGTCGACTCGTGCGATCCCGCGATCTGGCCGCTTACGCCGCGGGCGTTTCGACCTTCTGCCGAAGGCCGAGTCACTTTTCTTTTGCTGGCCCAAAAGAAAAGTAACCCAAAGAAAATGGCCTAGAGAGCCAGAACTGGCAGCATTCCGATGGGATAAACCCGAACGGTCGAGGAACGTTGCTGCATGGCAACCTCCGCCTCTACACAGCGGGTACCTCCAAGCGTTTCGCAACGCGCCATGGCGATGAGGACTTAAAGCGGCGCCTCGCTTCGCTTCTGCCCCGATGAACCCGCACGCCCGCCCGCTTTTCTCTTTTCTGTGGGAGCGCACCCTGTGCGCGACAACCTAACGGAGCGGTGACTACGACACGCCCCAGTCGCGCACAGGGTGCGCTCCCACAAGGTATCCGCCATCTTGGAGTGCTCCGCTGACGCCTCGAGCTCTCGCTTTGGCTTTTGGCTCTTGGCTCTTGGCTCTTGGCTCTTGGCTCTTGGCTCTTGGCTCTTGGCTCTTGGCTCTGGCTCTTGATCTCCCGGGTCCCCGTATGACGCGGCGGGCGGGTGGAGGAATAGCCCGAAGGGTGGCCGGCAAGGATGCCGGCCAGTTTGTCGTCAGGGCAGGATGCCCTGTCGACAAACCCCGCAACCCGGCCGCGAACCTTCCGGGCAACGCCCGGAAGGCGCGTCATCCGGGGGGCCCTTTCTTTGGGTTACTTTTCTTTGGGCAAGCAAAGAAAAGTGACCCGGCCTCCGGCAGGAGGTCGGAACGCCCGCCGCGTAGGCGGCCAGGTCGCGGGAGCGCATGAGGCGACGACCCGCCACTACAGAAACTGGATAACCAGCCATGCGGCTGTTGAAAAGCGCCTCTGGCGCTTGCCCCCTTTTCGGGGTGCGCCGGGATGACGGCTCTTATGAAAACGTGAGGCTAGATGGGCCCGTCACCACCATGAAAGTGGCGATGCCTCAGCCTCCCCTTGCTCCTTCAAGCCGCAACCGTCCACGGCCTCTCCCGCCTACCCAAGGAAGAGAGAGAAAAAAATCAGGCAAACATATCCACCAACCCCACCACCTTCCCAATGGGCGACACCGCGGAAACCACCTCACCCAAACCTTCCGCCAATCCACTCTCGCCACCCGACGAAGTCCCCGAAGAACCGCCCGGCTGCGCGGACGAGCCCTGCCCCGAATTCCCCTGCCCCACCTGTGCCTGCCCCAGCGACAGACCATGGTGCGCGAGCATGGCGTCGAGCTGACTCAAGGTCTGCTGCACGGCGTGCACCGCCTGCGGATGCTGCGCGATGAAGGCCACGTCCACGTGGTCCTGCTTCACGCTCACCTTCACGTCCAGCTCGCCGAGATCTTCCGGGTGCAGACGGATGCGTGCCTCCTTCACATCCTGGCCCCCAAGCCACGTCACCTGCTGGCTCAGTTCCTGGCCAAACGCCGGTGTGCCAACCGTTGACTGCATGGTCAGCACATGCGGCGCGGGCGTCGTGGCGATGTTGGGTTGCGCCTGTGCCGGCATGGCCGCGGCGGTGAGGTTTTTCAGCGCCTCGAGCGGATCGCTGCTGTCCTTCTGGCTTGATGGCGACGAGGTCGTCAGCGCCTGCAGGGCGCTGGCCAACGCATCGCCTTTTGCGGCTGCGCCTGTATCCGTCGTGGCCTGGCCTGCGGCGTCATCGCCGTCATCCGCGTTCTGCCCCAGCAAGAACAGGCTCTTGTCTTTGATGCCATCCATGGCCTTGGTGAACTCGTTCGCATCGCCGGCCTTGGCCGGGGCCGCGCCCTGCATCGCGCCAAGCAGCGAGATCGTCGCGGAAGCCGGCAAGGTCGCGGCGGCCGACGTGCCGGCACCGCTCACTGCGTCGGTGGCGCCTGTGGAAGCATCGCCGTCGCTCGTGGAAACCGTGGACGCGGAAGCCGATGCCGGCACGCTCTGGCCGAGCAAGGCCAGCATCGCGGCGGCGGCACCTGATGCGGCGGCCGCTGCCGTGTCGTCGACCTTGTCATGGTTCGACTTGCCGCTGGCCTGCACCTGCGAAGAAGAGGAAGAGGAAGAGGAAGAGGAAGAGGATGACGACAACGCCGACGCCGGCTTTGGCGATGCGGGGCGCGCCGGCTCGCTCTGTCGCGCCAGTTGCTGATGCGCCTGTTGCAGCGGCGTGCTGAACGTGTTGCTCGCGGCATTCGACGATGCCTGGCTCGCATCGCTGGCTGGCGCGCTGGCGGGCGCGCTCGGGGCCGGTGCCAGGTTCGCCATCAGGGCGGTGGAAGGCGTCATGGAGCGATCTCCGGGGAGGCGGTCTTGGACGGGGTCACGGCAAACCCCTGGTCGGGCGGCGGTATTGCATGCGCTCGTCGATCTCGGCTTGCTCGCGACGCTCCTCGCTCTTGCGCTCCTGCTCGCGATACCGGTCGATCACGCTGCCGAGCGCCTGTTCGCGGGCGTGGGCTTCGCGCCACTGGTGGCGTACACCGTCCAGGTTGCGGCGCTGGCGGGTCACTTCGTTGACCTGCTGGGCGATGACCTGGTCGATGCGCTCGACGAACTGGCGACGGTTGAGCAGTGCGCTCACGCTCACGCCGCCCTGCGTCTGGGCGTACTCGGCACGGTACTTCTGCAGCTCTTCCAGCTGCTGCTCGGCTTTGGCGAGCTTCTGCTGCTGCTCGGCCAGACGTTGCATGGCCGCTTCCTGTCGTTCGTGCGCCAGGTCGGCGGCGGGCTGCAGGCGGTTCGCGCGGGACTTCACGGCGTACCTCCGGCGGTCAGCGTTTCAAGCGAACCGATGGCATCGGCCAGCGTGGTCGGCGCATCCACCTCCTGCTGCAGGAAGTCGCGCAGCCTCGGCCACATGGCAATGGCGTGGTCCACCTGCGGATCGGAACCCTTCTGGTAGGCACCCACGGCAATCAGGTCGCGCTGCTGGCGGTACGCCGAATAGACCTGGCGGAAGCGTTGCGCGGCGCGCAGGTGTTCGCGCTGCACCACGGCGGGCATGACGCGGCTGATCGAGGCTTCGACGTCGATGGCGGGATAGTGGCCCGCCTCGGCAAGGTCGCGCGAGAGCACGATATGACCGTCCAGAATGGCGCGTGACGCGTCCGCGATGGGATCGTGGCGGTAGTCGTCGCCCTCGGTGAGCACGGTGTAGAACGCGGTGATGGAGCCCCGCCCTTCCGCATCGTTGCCGGCGCGTTCGACCAGCGCAGGCAGCATGGCGAACACGGACGGCGGATATCCCTTGGTGGCCGGCGGTTCGCCGATGGCGAGCGCGATCTCGCGCTGCGCCTGAGCATAGCGCGTGATCGAGTCCATCAGCAGCAGTACGCGTTGACCCCGATCGCGGAACCACTCGGCGATCGCCGTGGCGTACTGCGCACCACGCAGGCGCTTAAGCGGCGGCGCGTCGGCGGGTGCGGCAACGATCACCGCGCGGGCGCGACCTTCTGGCCCCAGTGTGTGTTCGACGAATTCCTTCACTTCGCGACCGCGCTCGCCGATCAGGCCCACCACCACCACGTCGGCGTCGGTGTAGCGCGTCATCATGCCGAGCAGGGTCGACTTGCCCACGCCGGAGCCGGCGAACAGGCCCAGACGCTGGCCGCGCCCCACGGTGAGCAGTGAATTGATCGCACGCACGCCAGTATCCAGCGGCGTGTCGATGGGCTTGCGCGCCATCGGGTTGATCGGTTCGTTCTTGAGCAGCGCGTGTTCGTCGACGTCGAGCGGCCCGAGGCCATCCAGCGGCACGCCATCGGCACCGACCACGCGCCCCAGCAAGGCCAGCCCTACCGGCAGCCCGCCCGTATGCGCGCAGGGACGCACGCGTGCATTGGGCAGCACGCCGTGCATCTCGGTCACTGGCATCAATAGCAGGCGTTCATCGGCAAAGCCGACCACTTCGGTATCCAGCTCGCTGCCATCGGCGGTGGTGACCATGCAGCGCGCACCCAGTGGCGCCTCACATCCTTCCGCTTCCAGGGTGAGGCCGACCACGCGGCGCAGGCGGCCTTCCACGGTGAGCGTGCGCGTTCCCAGCGCGCGCTGGCGCCGGCGGGCAAGACGTTCCTGCCACAACGCGCTGCGCGAGGGATCCCGCTGCGCGTTCATCCGCGTACCTCGTCGGCATCCTCGTCGGTTTCCTCGGCTTCGGCGCCGAGCACGGCATCGACGACAGCGGCAAGGCGGGTTTCGATGCGCGCATCGAGGCGCGAACGCTCGCTTTCGAGCATGCAATCGCCACGCTGCAGGCTGTTGTCGGGCAGCAGCTGCCAGTGCGACTCCACCATGTCGAGGGAGCGCAGCAAGGCAAGATCATCCGGGTGCAGCCGTACACGCAGGTTGCCTGACGCCGAAGGCAGCGCCAACGCGGCCTGGCGCACGGCTTCCACCACCAGGTCCGGCGCGGTGCGCAGCTCGTGCGCCAGCACCTGGCGCGCCACGGTCATGGCCAGGCGCGTCAGTTCGAGCTCCACCATGTCGTCCATGCTGCGCAGGGGACGGGCTGCGGATGCCAGCAAATCGTCCAGGCGCTGTGCGCGCTCCTGCAGCAGGGCACGGGCTTCCGCCAGGCCCTGCTCGAGCCCCGCGGCATAGCCTTCCTCGCGCGCCTGCTGTTCCAGTGCCTCCAGTTCACGCACGGTCGGCTGCTGCACCGGTTCGGCAGCCACCGGCTCGGCTGCGACCGGCTCACCCACTTCGGGCGGCAGCCAGCGTTCGAAAGCGAGGAGGTTGTCCCGGTTCATCACGGCGCTCATGCGACCAGCTCGTCACCCGAGCCTGAGAGGTTGATCGCGCCCGAATCGGCCAGCTTGCGCGCGATGCCGAGCACTTCCTTCTGCGCCGCGTCGACTTCGCTGAGGCGCACGGGGCCGGACACTTCCAGGTCGTCTCGCAGCATGTCGGCGGCGCGCTTGGACATATTGGCAAAAATCTTCTCGCGCACGCCGGGCTCGGCGCCCTTCAGCGCGGTGACCAGGCGCGCCGTCGGCACTTCGCGCAGCAGCGTCTGCATGCTGCGGTCGTCCAGGTCGCCCAGGTCTTCGAACACGAACATCAGTTCCTCGATGCGTCCGCTGAGGCCCGAATCGTGGGTGCGGATGGCCGCCATCAGTTCGTTCTCGCGGCTGGTTTCCATCGCGTTGAGGATATTGGCCGCCGCCTTCAGGCCGCCGACGCTGGCGGACTTGAGCTTCTTGGTGTTGCCGCCGGCGAACTGGCGCTCCATGATTTCGTCCAGCTCGTTCAGCGCGTGCGGCTGCACGCCGTCGAGCGTGGCGATGCGCATCACCGCATCGCTGCGCGTGCGCGGCGGCAGGTAGCCGATGACTTCGGCCGCCTGGTCCGGCTCGAGGTGCGCCAGCACCAGCGCGATGATCTGCGGGTGTTCCTGGCCGATCATCTCGGCAATGGCGCGGCTTTCCATCCACTTCAGCGATTCCAGGCCCTTGCTGCTGCGGCCGAGCAGGATGCGGTCGATCAGGCCGCCCGCCTTGTTCTCGCCCAGCGCGTTGACCAGGATCTTGCGGATGTATTCCTCGGTGCCGACGCCCAGCGAGGTATGGCGGCCCATGTCCTCGTTGAGGCGCTCGAGCACGACCTCGACCTGCTCGCGCGTGACATTGGTGAGGCTGGCCATGGCCGTGCCCACTGCCTGCACGTCGCGTGCACTGAGGTGCTTGAGCACTTCGGCCGCATCCTGCTCGCCCAGGGTGAGCAGCAGGATGGCCGCGCGCTGCGCGCCGTTGATTTGCGTGTCTGCCTTCATGATTCGTTTCGTCCGCCAGGGATGCCCTGCGATGTCAGATCAGCCGCCATCCTCGCCCACCCAACTCTTGACCACCTGCGCCACTTGCTTGGGGTTCTCACTGACCATGCGGCGCGCGATGCCGATGCGCTGCTCATAGGCCAGCTGGGGCGGCACGCCGCCGAGGCGAACCGGTTCGTCCATATCGTCCTTGTCGTCCACGCGCACCGAGATGGTGGGCGCGCCGGGGCCACCCGCCCCGGCGACGGCCAGCTCGCGCCCGGGTATCGGGGCGCGCGACAGTCCGCGCAGCAACGGGCGCAGCAGGCCGAAAGCCACCAGCAGCGCCACCAGGATGCCGGCGGCCTGCTTGATCAGGTCGAGCATGCCCGGGCGCTCCCAGAACGGTTGCGAGGGCGCCTCGAGGTTGGCGTTCGGATCCTGGTGGAACGGCTGGTTGATCACACTGACACTGTCGCCACGGGCTTCGTTGTAGCCCACGGCGTTGCGCGTCAGCGTGGTGAGGTGTTCCAGCTCCTGCGGCGTGAACGGCACGCTCTTGGGCGCGCCCTTGTCGCCGGCCACGCTCTTGTTGTCCAGCACCACCGCCACGGTGAGCCGCGCGAGCCGCCCGGCGGGATCGCTGACATGACTGATGGTGCGGTCCAGCTCGTAATTGCGCGTGGCGCTGCTGGTGGTATCGCTGGGGCCACTGCTCTGCGCCGTTGCCGCTGTCTTTGCGCCTTTGCCTGCATTGGGCTTGGCCGCGGTCGGCTGCGCCACGGTGTTCGGCGGCTGATTGCTCAACGCGCCCGGCACGCCGGCGTCATTGGCTTCGCCCACATGCTGTTCGCTGTTGGTCTGTTCGCTGCGCAGCGCCGGATGGTCGTGGCCGAAGGTTTCCGTCGCCTTCTCGGTTTCGCTGAAGTCGAGATCGGCGTAGACCTGCGCACGCACCTTGCCGGGGCCGACCAGCGGCGTCAGCAATTCTTCGATGCGCTGCGCATAGGTGTTCTCGATGCGGGTGGCCAGGCGCAGGCGCGAGTCGCCCACGGCGCTGGCACTGCCCGGATCGGTGGTGGTGAGCAGTTGGCCCTGCTGGTCGACCACCGAGACTTGCTTGGGATCGAGATTGGGCACGCTGGACGCGACCAGATGCACGATCGCCGCCACCTGGCTCGCATCGAGCTGGCGCCCGGGATACAGCGTCACCAGCACCGAGGCGCTGGCTTCCTTGTTGTCGCGGATGAAGGCCGACGGCTTGGGCAAGGCCAGGTGCACACGCGCGGCGCGCACCGACTGTAGGCCGGCAATGGTGTTGCCCAGGTCGGTTTCCAGCATCTGCTGGTAACGCGTGCGCTCGGCGAGGTCGCTCATGCCGAATGGCGAATCGCCACCGGGCGCGGCCGCGGTCGCTACGCTGCCCTGCGGCAGGCCCTGCGAGGCGAGCTTGAGGCGAATCGCCGCCAGGTCGGACGCGGGCACCATGATGGAGCTGCCGTCCGCGCCCAGCGTGTAAGGCGTGTTCGATGCCTGCAGCGCCTGCGTGACGGCGGCGGCATCCTTCTGTTCCAGGCCGGCATACAGCAGGCCGTAATTGGGGCCGCGTGACCACAACACCACGGCGACGCCAAGGGCCACGGCCGCGGCTACACCCACCAGCAGCAGCAATTGCCGCGAAGCTGGCGTGCGCGCGAGCTGCTTGAGATCCAGGCGAGAACCGGGCTTTTCGTCGGTGGTCGCTAGGGCGTTATCGGCCATGAAGACTGCTCTTGCTCAGTGGACGCAGTGACGTCGTGGTCAAAAGCCGGTCAGACCGGCATGTTCATGATGTTGTTGTACGCGTCGACCAGCTTGTTCCTCACCTGGGTCAACGTGTTCAACGACAGGTCGGCCTTGTTGATGGCCACCATGGTGCGCGCGAGATCGGCACCGTCGTCACCGCGCTCGAAACTCGCCGCCTGCTTGCCGGCATCCATCTGCGCGTCGGCCACGGAAGAGATCGACTTCTTCAGCAGGCTGGAAAAATCCATCTGCCCCGGCGCGGCCGCCGTGAAGGACTGCTCCACCGGCTTGGTCTGCAGGGAGAGCTGGCGCATCTGCGACAGCAGGCTGTTGACGTCGATTTGGCTCATGACGGAATTCCAACGCGTGACGAGTAATTGGGGGTGGTATTGCACAACCCGTGCCAGCTTCATCGCACCAACAACGCCACGGTAATTTCCCTCACCGTCATTCCGGCGAAGGCCGGAATCCAGTGCCTTTGCTCTTCGCCTTGTGGATCGCTTTGCGCCATCACCAAAGTAAAGGCACTGGATTCCGGCCTTCGCCGGAATGACGGTGAGGGAGAGGCGACGTATTTCTTACGCCTGCTGGCCCGTTAGACCCTTTACGCCTGCAGGCTCGGCTGCAACCCGTACTTGCGCAGCTTTTCCACCAGCGTCGTGCGCTGCATGCGCAGCAATTTCGCCGCATGCGCGACGACGCCACCGGTGACGTCAAGCGCTTGACGGATCAGACCCACCTCGATGTCGGCCAGGTGATCCTTCAGGTCGAGGCCGCCTTCAGGCAGCATCATCAGCGACTCGCTGGACACCGCCATCGGCTCGGTCATCACCGCGGCATGACCCGTCATCAGGGACAGCAGCGCCGCGCCGCGCACTTCTTCGACGATCTGCTGGCCGCGATATTTCTCCGGCAGGTCGTTCACGCGCACTTCGGCGTGCGGATAGAGGATGGCCAGGCGTTCGACCAGGTTGTAGAGCTCGCGCACGTTGCCCGGCCACGCATAGTTGTGCAGCGCGTTCAGCGCACCGGCGCTGAAACGCACGCTGGCCAGGCCACGGCGGGAAAGGCGGTGGTTGAATTCCTCCACCAGCTCCGGCAGGTCGTCCAGGTGCTCGCGCAGCGCCGGCATCTCCAGCGGGAACACGCTGAGGCGATAGAACAGGTCTTCGCGGAACTGGCCGTGGGCGATGGCTTCTTCAAGGTTGCGGTGCGTCGCGGCGATGATGCGGACGTCGCAACGCTGCGTGCGGTTGCTGCCCACGCGCTCGAACACGCGCTCCTGCAGCACGCGCAACAGCTTCACCTGCATGGGCAGGCTCATGTCGCCGATTTCATCGAGGAACAGCGTGCCGCCCTCGGCCAGTTCGAAACGGCCCTTGCGGGTGCTGATGGCACCGGTGAAGGCGCCCTTCTCGTGGCCGAACAGTTCGCTTTCCAGCAGTTCGGCCGGGATGGCGCCGCAGTTGATCGCCACAAAGGGCTTGTCGCGGCGCGACGAGCACTCGTGGATGCTGCGCGCCACCATTTCCTTGCCGGTGCCCGATTCGCCCAGCACCAGCACGCTGGAATCGAACGGCGCCACCTGGCGAACCAGCGCGTTGACGCGCGCCATCGGACCGGAGCTGCCCACCAGGCGCAGTTCTGGGCGACGCATCGCCGGGCTCTGCGGGTTGCGCAGCATGTCCGAGAGCTGCTCGTAGCGCAGCGGAAATTCGATGATGCCGACGCGGCTCGCGGACGCCACGCCATCCATGCCCAAGCGGGACAGCCACTCCGAATCGGACGCCATCAACACCCTCGCATCATTGGCAGCCATACCAAGCCGGGCGAACTGTCGTTCGGCTTCGGCCTCATCCCGCACATTGCCCACATAAACGGCACGCCATGCATGCGTCGCTTCGTCCACCCTCTCGCACTCTTCGCCGCGCTGCGGGCGATAGCCGAGAAATTCCAGCGCCGAAACGACCGACTCCGCCCTGCGATGATCGGATTCGATCACCAGTACGTCGAACTTGCCCATGTGCTGCTCTCGTGCGTGCTGCTTCATTGGTGACCCCCTGGATTGCACCTTCGCGCGTGACGACAATCCGTCGCCGTCCGCGCGAGGTAATGAGCAAGAAGGAGGCCAGCCAGTCACGGTTTTCCGACAGGGCGTCTTCACATGGCCTGCCGGTGAGCGTCACCTTGGCTGAACACGATCGCCGGACCACTCAAAGGTACGTCACAGATACCTGTTTCCACTGGAGAAAACCCCCGGCAGGCAATATCCGGGAAGGTGACCCTGTACGACACCTGTTCGAGATCTGCGTCAAAGAACTTTCGTGTCGGCTTTTCGTAGCGTGATATCGATCACATTTGATATGTGAAACGGGTTCGCCATTCAGGAGGCCGTGGATCGGCGCTCTGCCACTTTACGTCGGTGGTGACGGAACACGAGTCGCTCAATCGCGTCACATGTGGCCTCATCCATCGTTTCGAATGCAACGAAAACGTGATCAATATCACACTCTTGCACGCGACGGGCGGCCAACTCCAGCGGCAGGGCCAGGCAGCCGTCGAAGTGCAGCCGCACCAGGCCCTGCGCCTGCCCGGCAGGCCAGAGCGCCCGGGGCAACACCGCGCCGATGGCGTTGAAACTGACGTGGACGCGGGGCGGAAGATCGGCGCCGCGCTGGAGCAACTGGTCCAGCATGGCCATCAGCACGTTCAGCTTGCTGTCGAGCCGCTGCATGTCCTGCGCGACCGGGCTCTCCTCGTCCGGCGCTTCGATGCGGCGTTCGTTGAACACGGCCAGGGTGCCGAGCACGCTGAGATTGCGGTCGCGCATGGCTGCCCGCTGCAGCTCGCCGAGCGGCGCGGACAGGTCGGCACAGCTGACGTGAAGGCCATCCTCATAGGTGACCCGTTCTGAAAATGCCTGCCAGGAAGCGTCTTGCATGATGCCCTCGTCGCTGGACCGCGAACGGCGGCCGTGCGGGATTATGCGCGCACCCAGGCCTGTGCCGCCGCGCTCACTCAGCGCCGGCGACGAGGTAGGCGCTCAGCGCGCGATGGCGGTGCTGGTGCTCTCCCAGATCCGCCCCGAGGCGCTCGCGCTGGCAACGGGCCAGCTCGCGGACTTCTTCGGTATGCGCCAGCAGCGTCCTGAACAGCGCAAGCACGCCGGGTTCAGCGATGGAGAGTGAGGTGATCCCCTGGCCGCGCTCCGCCTCAAGTAATGCCACGGCATCCCAGTCGCCCGCGTGGGCGGCGGCGAGCATGCGCTCGCTCAGTGCCAACAGGGCGGCGTGCATGCTCTCGGCCATGTTCAGGCGGCCGCGCTGGGGGCGCGCTGCTGCGTCGCCAGGAATTCGTCGCGGATCTGGCGCCAGGCGTCGCGCACCGGCGTGAGCAGGTCCACCACCTCGTCAATGGCGCGCTCGTCGTTGTTGAGCTGGGCGTGCAGCATGCGGCGGCTGACGTAGTCGTACAGCGCATCCAGCCGGCCGGCGAGTTGGCCGCCCTGGTCATGGTCCAGGCTGCCACGCAGTTCGCCGATGATGGCGTGCGCCCGGGCGAAGTGCGTGCCCTTGGCCGGCACGTCGCCGCGGCGGATCGCGCCACGCGCCTGGTTGACGCGGTCGATCACCCCGTCGAACAGCATGGCGGTCAGCTGGTGACGGTCGGCGCCTTCCACACTGCCGCGCGCACTGGTGTCCTGGTAGAGCGCACTGGCGTTGCGCATGTAGCCGTAGGTCATGATCGCTTCCCCGCGTTCAGTTCTTCGAGCTGTTCGAGTTGTTCAGCGCCGCCAGCTGGGTCGTCAGGTAGCTGCTGGTGCTGTTGAGCGTGGACATCAGCGTGTCCAGCGCCGTGTACTGCTGCTGCAGCTGCGTCTGGTACGTGGCCATGCGGTTGTTCAGCGCGGTCTGCTGCTGGCTCAGCTGCGTCAGCGTGTTGTTCAGGCTGTCCATGCGCGCGCTGATGACGCCGCCGCTGGACGTGTACGCGTTAAGCGTGGTGTTGAGCTTGGTCCCGTAGCCGTTGGTGCCGACGAAGAGATCCTTCACCGCCGCCGGGTTGTTCTGGAACGCTGTGGCGAGCTTGCCGCTGTCCAGGGCCAGCGTACCGTCGGCATTGCGCGTGATGCCCAGGTTCGCCAGCGTGCCGATGCTGTTGCCCTTGACCGAGTTGCTGAGCACGGAAGCGATGCCGCGCTGCACCGAGGAGAGCGTGGTGTCGCCCAGCAGCACGCCCGCCGTACCGCTGCTCTGGTCGTAGCTCGACAGCGACGACGTCGTGCTGACGTAGCTGTTGTAGGCGTCGACCAGGCCCTGGATGGCATTGGTCGCCGCCGTGTTGTCCTGCGCCACCGTCAGCGTGTTGGTGCCGGTGCCGGTGAGGTTGAGCGTGACGCCGTCCATCATGCCGGTGACGGTATTGGTGGCGCTGGTCACCGCGATGCCGTCGACGGTGAGCTTGGCGTCCTGCGCCTCGTTGCTGCCCGCCGTGTTCAGCGTGCTGGCCAGGCTGGTCAGGCCGGCGCTGCTGGTGGCGTTGGCGGAGATGGTGAAGCCGTTGGCCACCCCCGTCTTGCTCGAGCTCAGCATCAGCTGCTGGCCGTTGACGCCGTTGACGATGGTGGCGGTCACGCCCGGATTGGAGCTGGAACCGTTGATCGCGGTGGCGATATCCGACAGCGTGTTGGTGGCGGAGACCGCCACGTTCATGGTGTTGGAACCCACCGTAATGGTCAGCGTACCCTGCCCCACCGCCGTGCCCGAGGCCACGGCACTGCTGGCGCGCTTCTGCGCGGTGGCCAGCTGGCTCACGGCAATGGTGTACGTGCCGGCGTGCGCGCTCGACAAGGTGCTCGCGCTGCCGATGCTACTGCTCGAACCCTGCGGGGTGAGCGTGGCGTTGTAGCTGCTGAAGGTGTTGACCGAGGTCAGCGTGGCCAGCGCGGTCTGGATACCGCCCAGCGCCGAGTTCAGCGACGACAGGCCGGTGAGCAGGTTGTTGGTCTGCGTGGTGCGGGTGGTGATCTGCTGCTGCGAGGCCGCCTTGCGGGCATTCACCAGCGCGGTGACGATGGAATTCACGTCCAGGCCCGAGCCGATGCCCAGCGAGCTGATGGTGGCGCTGCCCGAGCTGCTGCCCGACGACGTGCCGCTGGCGGAGCTGCTGCTGGAGCTGCCTGACGTGCTGCTGCCCGAGCCGGTGCTCGTACCCAGTTGGCTGAGCAGGGAACTCAGGCTGCTGCCGCTGGTGCTGCTGGTGGTGGTGGTCATCGCGCTGCCTTGTCAGTTTCCCGAAGTGGTTCCCGCCGTGGCGGGAGGTTTCGAGCCCCCGGCAAAACCCTCGCGCGCGAAGGCTTTGCCGGAAGCTCCCGAAACACCGGGCGGTCTGCGAGGGGCAGCCCGCCCGGCGGTAAATCCGGCCCAGGTGGACGCGACCCGGGAGAGTCGCGTCCTGGCCTGTATCCGTTACTGCAACAGCTTGAGCACCTGCTGCGGGTTGGAGTTGGCCTGGGCCAACACCGAGATACCCGCCTGCTGGAGCACGTTCGCCTTGCTGAGGTTCGCCGTCTCGGCCGCGAAGTCCGCGTCGCGGATGGTCGACTGCGACGCCTGCAGGTTGGTCGTCTGCGCGGCCACCGTGGAGATGGTGGACTGGAAGCGGTTCTGCACCGCACCCAGCTGGGCCGCGAAGTCGCTGACCGTCTTCAGCGCCACGTCGACGCGGGAGATCAGGTCATTGGCCGAATCGACCGACTGCACGTTGCCGGTGGCCAGCGAGCCACCGGAGGTGGCAGCCGTGCCCTGGACGTACGGCGTGGTCGGACCGGCGACGTTGTTCACGTCGGTGGCGGCACCGGTGATGATGCCGGCGATTGCGCCTGCAGCACCGTTGGTGTCGCCGATCTTCAGCGCACCGCTGGAGTAGAAGTTGAGGCCATTGCCCGCACCGTTCACTGCAGCGCTGACGCCCGTGATGCCAGCGGCGTTAACGGCATCGGACACGTCCTGCAGGGTCTTGGCGCTGCTCAGGTCGATGGTGGTGCCGTTGATGCTGAAGTTCTCGGTCGCCAGGTTCGGCGACAGCTTGTTGACGTTGGCAGCCACGCCGGTGGTGGTACCCGTACCGGTGGTAGCGGCCAGGGAGGCGGGCAAGCCGAGCGTGGAGGCCATGTTGCCGGTGATGTTCACCACCGAGGCGCTGGTGTTGGCGAGGTTGATTTCGCCGTTGGCGCCAACGGTCGCCGTCACGCCGGCGCCGCCAGCGGTCTGCATCGCCGCGGCCAGCGAGGTGGCCGTGTAGGTACCCGCGGCAACGGCGCCGGCACCGACGCTGAGGTCGCCTGCCTTCAGCGTGATCGTACCGATGTTGCCCGAGGACACTTCGGACACCTGGCCCATGGCGCTGGCCTTGACGCTGGTGCCCAGGCTGACCGAGATGGTCTGACCGACGTTGGCGCCGATCTGGAAGCTCTTGGTCTTCATCGAGCCGTCTAGCACGTTCGAACCGTTGAACGTGGTCTGGTTGGCGATACGGGTGATTTCAGCCAGGCGCTGCTGCACTTCCTGGTCGATCGACGAACGGTCGGCCGAGGTGTAGGTGCCGTTGGCCGACTGCACGGCCAGGTCGCGGATGGCCTGCAGGTTGGCGGTGACCTGGTCCAGGGCCGAACCGGCGGTCTGCGCCAGGTTGATGGCGTCCGAGGCGTTGGAGCTGGCCTGGCCGAGGCCGCCGATCTGCGTGGTGTAGCGCTGGGAGATCGCGAAGCCGGCGGCGTTGTCGGCCGCGCTGTTGATCTTCATGCCCGACGACAGACGCTGCGTGGCGGTAGCGAGCGCGCTCTGCGACTTGGTCAGGTTGTTCTGCGCATTCAGCGACGAAATGTTGGTGTTGATAACGAGAGACATTGGATTTCTCCTACGTAACCGGTGACCGGTTTGGATTGGCGTTGTTCGTGCCGGCGACCAGGCTCCGTGCGTGGGATGCCATCCGCCTCAGTGAGTTTTTCGGCCCGTCAAGGGATTACTTGAGCCCTTGCTTGCCGGTGGCCGAAAACAACGCCCCTTACCCGTCCCATCACCCCTGCCCTCTCCCGGGCGGCTTTTTTTGCTCGTCATTCCGGCGCAGGCCGGAATCCAGTAGCGACCACGGTCGGTCTTCGCGATAACCGACAGCTTCGGCTACTGGATTCCGGCCTGCGCCGGAATGACGAGCGCTGGATCACGCACCATTACTTCAGATAATTGAACAGGCTCATCGACTTCACCTGCGCAAACATCTGCTGCGATGCCTGCAGCGCCGTCTGCTGCAACGACAGCTTGCTGATCGCGGTGTACGCATCGGCGCCCTGCACATCCGACAGCGCGGACTGATAGGTCACGTTGAGATCCTGATACACACTTTGTTGCTGCTGCACCGTGTTCAACCGCCCGCCGATGGACACCTGCACTGAACTGATCGACGACTGCGCCTGGTCGATGGATTCGATCTGGCGGCTCATCACATTGGTGAGCTGCGTGTCGCTGCCACCGCCTTGCAGCGCGCTGATCATGTTGTTCAACGTGCTGAAGATGTCCTGCTGCCCGCCCGTGCCCACCGACACCGTATCGCCCGCCGCAGGCGTGCCACTCATCGAGATGGTCATGCCGTTGAAGCTGATCGAGCCGCCGTCGCTATA
The DNA here is from genome assembly GCF_000725385.1 of Dyella japonica A8. Taxonomy (NCBI): domain Bacteria; kingdom Pseudomonadati; phylum Pseudomonadota; class Gammaproteobacteria; order Lysobacterales; family Rhodanobacteraceae; genus Dyella; species Dyella japonica. Next base: position 4,402,834 of record NZ_CP008884.1, read on the forward strand.
GGTGCCGCCGACCGGGTTGCCGCTGCTGTCGAGCACCGGGTTACCCTTCGCATCGGCGGCCGTCCAGGTACCGCCGGCACCGAACGTGATGGTGTAGCCGCCACCACTGGCAGCCTTGCCGCTGTTCCACGCGGCAAAGTCGGTGACGCTGTTGCTGCCCACCACCAGCGTGCCGGTATTGGCACCGCCGGCACTGGCCACGAACGAACCGTTGCCGGTGGGGATATTCATGAACAGGCCCGAGCCCGGATCGCTGGTCGCCACCTGCAGGCCCGAGCCCACGGCCGAGCGCTGCTGCCCATCGTTGCCGCCATAGGTGACCGCACCATTGGCGCCCACCAGGAACGGTGCCTTGGTGGTGCTGGTACCGGCGAACAGCGCGTTGCCGTTGCTGTCGGTGGTATTGGCCAGTTGCACGAGCTGGTCGTGGATCTGGCTGAGCTGGCTGGCGATGCTCTTGCGGTCGCTGTCGGACAGCGTGCCGTTCACCGCCTGCAGCGCCAGCGTGCGCGCGGTGTCGAGCACGCTGTTCACCGAGCTGAGCGTGCTGGCTTCGGTGTTCAGCCGCGTGGTCGCCGAGTTGATGGTGTCCGAATACTGCGTGTTCGCCGCAATGACGTGGTTAAGGCTGACCACCTGTCCCGCGCCCGCCGGATCGTCCGAGGCGACATTGATGCGGTTGCCCGTGGACACCTCGTTCTGGGTCGCCGCCAGCGCCGTCTGCTGGCTGATCATGGTGTTGAGCGATTGCTGGTACATCCAACTCGTTGAGAGACGCATGGCTCTTTACCCGTGCAGCGCGGTGATCAAACTGCTGAAAATCGTCTGCGCGGTGGAGATCACCTGCGCGGAGGCCTGGTAAGCTTGCTGGTACTTGACCATGCTGGCCGCCTCTTCATCGAGGTTCACGCCCGACACGCTCTGCTGCGCGGACATGGCCTGGTTGTACAGGCTGGTTTGCGTGGTGAGGTTGCTTGCTGCCTGGCTGCCCACCGTGCCGATGCTGGTGGTGAGCGTGCCGTAGGAGTCGATCACCGACTGCGTGCCGCCATTCAGGATCTTGGTATCGGCCAGCCCCGCCAGCGCCAGTGCGTTGCTGGTGTCGTTGAGGCCATTGCTGTTCGCGCCGATGGTGAACTTGTCGTTCGCGGCCGGTGTGCCCGAAGGCGTCACGCTCCAGCCATTGGCGCTGATGGTCTGCCCCGCCGCATAACTGCCGCTGGCCAGTACGGTGCCCGCGTTATTCGTCACCTGGTAACTGTTGGCCGACGGGAAGCTGACGGTAGCGCCGCTGAGCAAGGCTGCGTTGGTGGGGTCGGTCACCGTCACGGCGCTGATGCTGCCGGTACCGGTATTGCTGGTGGCCGCGGTGGCGCTCAGTGCCGCGGCAGCAGCGATGCCGTTGGGATCGGTCATCACCAGCGTGAGGCCGCTGGCGGCCTGGCGCGTGGGCTGGATCTGAAAGCTGTCGCCCGCCTGCGCCGTGCCCGAAAGCGACAACGTCATGCCATCGGCGGAATAGGTGCCATCCGGGTTGGCCGTCATCGGCACGTTCTGCCCGGAAGTGGTCGCCAGGTTCCACTTGCTGCCGTCGTAACTCAGCGTGTAGTCGGAGCCGGTGAGCTGGGACACATTGCTGATGCTGGCCGAGACGCTCGCACTGCCCTTGTTGAGGTTGCTGGTCAGCACCGTCGGCGCGGGCACGCTGAACATCGGGCCGCCCTGTTTGCCGTTGAGGTCCAGGCCCTTGGCCTGCTGGGTGTTGACGCTGGTGGACAGCGCCACGGCGGCCTGGCCGAGCTGGTTCTGCACGCTGTCCAGCACGTTGCTGCGGTAGTCGAGCAACGCGCCCAGCGTGCCGCCGCTCAGCTTGCCGCTGACCACGGTGCCGGTGCTGTCGACCACCTCGGTGCGCGAGGCATCGTACTGGTTGGGGGCGGTCTGCAGGGCGAACGACTTGTCGCCGCTCACCAGCGCCTGTCCGCTGGAGCCGTACACGCTGATGGTGTTGTCGCTCTGCACAAAGGCGGAAACGCCCATGTAGCCCGACAGCGTCTGCACCAGGTTGTCGCGCTGGTCCAGCAGGTCGTTGGGTACGCTGTTGCCGGCCGCATGGATCTTACTGTTGATGCTCGCCAGGTTGCTCGCCACGGTGTTGATGCTGTTCACCGTGGTGCTGATCTGCGCGTTCACCTGGCTCAGCTGCGCGGTGAACTGCTGACTCAGCGTATTGAACACCGTGACCATCTGGCCCGCGCTGCCCAATAGCGACTGGCGGCTGGACGCCACGCCGGGCGTGTTCGCCACCGTGCTGAAACCGCCGTAGAAGCTGTCCAGCGCGCCCTGCAGGTTGCCGCTGGCACTGAGCGCGCTGTTCAGCGTGGTCGCCAGGTTGTTGGTCGAGGTGGCTCGCTGCATCCCCGAGTTGGCGGTCCACAGCGCCGAGGTCAGGAAGTCGCTGTAGGCACGCTGCACCGACTGCACGTCGACGCCGCTGCCGATGGTGAGCCCGCCGCCGCTCTGCGAGATCGCCTCGGTCTGCACCACCGTCTGCCGGCTATAGCCCGTCGTGTTGACGTTGCTGATGTTGTTGCCGACGGTGGTCAGCGCCACCTGTGCGGCATTGAGCCCTGAGGCGCCGATGCTGAGGAGATTAGACATGGGTCATTCCGGGACGTTTCACTCGGAGGGATTCGGCTGGCTGCCCACATTCTTGAGGGCGCCCTCCCTGATAGCGTCGAGTGCGTCACGCATCTGGGGGCTGTTGGCGATCGCGATGATCTTCTGGGCATAGGCCGGGTCGGTGGCATAGCCGCCGCTGACCAGGCCCTTGGCGAAGCCGACCACGTCCTCGCCATGGTTCAGTGCCCTGGCGTAACGCGGGTTGTCGGAAATGAGCTGGGCGTAGTCGTTGAACGACTGGCCCGGGTTGTCATAAGAGCGGAACTGCGCGTGCTTCTGCACCGGCACGCCACCTTCGAATTCCAGGGTCTTCACGCTCACCTTGTCGCCGTCCCAGCTGCTGCCGGCCTTCATGCCGAACAGGTTGTTGCTGGTGTTGCCATTGGAATGCGTGGGCAGGTGCTTGCCCCACTGCGTTTCCAGCGCCGCCTGCGCCAGTACGGCGCGCACGGACACGCCCAGCTTCTGGGCGGCCTGCTGGGCGTAGGGGGCCAGCTGCCTGACGAATTCCTCGGCATCCTTGGGCAGGAGCTTGAGCACCTTCTCGCCCGTGGATGTCACCGCGCTGGCCACCGAATGGAGCCGCTGCTGCCAGCCATCGCCGCTGGCGGCGTTGGCACTGGCGCCGGTGGCGCCGTCCGACGAGCCGCCCAGCGCACCACCGAGTTGCTTCACCAGCATCTGCGCGATGCCGATGCCATGGCCGCCCTGCGACAACTGCACGGACAGCTGCTGGTCGAACATGTCGCGCCACTGGTTGCCGGCGTCGCTGTCCATCAGGCCGTCGCCGCTGCTGGCATCGCGCATCGACTTCAGCATCATCTGCGTGAAGATCGACTCGAACTGCTTGGCCACCGCCGGCAACGCCGCCTTGGCATCGCTCTGCGCGGTTTGGCGCAGTGCCGAAAACCCGGACAGGTCGGTCCAGGTGTTCAGGCTTTTGGCGGCGTCCCCCGGGATAGCCATCAGATCACCACCAGCTCCGCATGGAGCGCGCCGGCCTGCTTGAGCGCCTGCAGGATGGAAATGAGGTCGGTCGGCGAGGCGCCCACCTGGTTCACCGCGCGCACGATGGTGTCGAGGTTGGTGCCCGGGCCGAACTTGAACATATGGGCGCCGTCTTCGCTGACCTGCACGTCACTCTGCGGCACCACCACCGTCTGGCCACCCTTGCTGAAGGGCCCGGGCTGGGATACCTGCGGGTTCTCGGAAATGGTCACCTGGATGGAACCGTGCGCCACGGCGGCCGGCGTCACGCGCACGTCCGCGCCGATCACCACGGTGCCGGTACGGGAGTTGACCACCACGCGCGCTGGCGCGTCGCCCGGCGTCACGTCGATATTCTGGATAGCGCCCATCCACGCCACCCGCTGGCTGGGATCCTGCGGGCCGCGCACGCTCACCGAGCCGCCGTCCATCGCATTGGCCGTGCCCGCGCCATAGGTGCGATTCACCGCCTCGGCGATGCGCGTGGCCGTGGTGAAGTCCGCCGTGTTGAGGTTGAGCACCAGGTCGCCGCCGTTGGAAAACGACGAGACCACCGCGCGTTCGACTGACGCACCGTTGGGAATGCGGCCGCTCGCGGAAATGTTCACCTGCACGCTGGAGCCGCTCTTGCCCGACGCGGTGATGCCGCCCACCACCACGCTGCCCTGCGCCATGGCATAGACGTTGCCGTCCGCACCGCGCAGCGGGGTCATCAGCAGCTCGCCGCCACGGATGCTCTTGGCGTTGCCGATGGAGGCCACGGTGACGTCGATGACCTGGCCGGGCTTGGCGAACGGCGGCAACTGCGCGGTCACCGTGACCGCCGCCGCGTTCTTCAGCTGTGGCCGCACATTGGCCGGTACCGTGATGCCGAACTGCACCAGCATGTTTTCCAGACTTTGCGTGGTGAACGGTGCCTGCGTGGTCTGGTCACCGCTACCGTCCAGGCCCACCACCAGGCCGTAACCGATCAGCTGGTTGCTGCGCACGCCACCGACCTGCACCAGGTCGCGGATCTTGTCCGCGTGCGCGGGCTGGTTCACCGAGAAACACGCGCACAGCACGATGGCCGCGGCGCTCAGGGCATGGGCCACGCGCTCGCGCGTGCGGACCAGCGCGGCATGGGTGACATGGCGACGGATGTTCATCAGTACGGCATCCACTTCGAGCTGAAGAAGCGCGACAGCCAGCCCTGCGTATTCGCATCGGCCAGTGCACCCTTGCCGGTGTAACCGATCTGCGCGTCGGCCACGCGCGTGGACGGCACGCTGTTGTCCTGCAGGATGTCCTGCGGACGCACGATGCCGGCGATACGGATCTGTTCCTGCCCCTGGTTGATGGTGACCATCTTCTCGCCACGCACCATCAGGTTGCCGTTGGAAAGACGCTGCGCCACCGTCACCGTGATCGATCCGGAGAGCTGGTTGCTTTGGCTGCTGTCGCCGCTGCCGTCGAACGCGCGGTTGGCATTGAGGCTGCTGTCCGCCGTCTTGCCGCCGACCTTGAGCGCATGACCAAGAATGGTCGGCGAGGAGATGGTGCTTGCGTCCTTCTTGCTCGTGTTGGTGGTGGCCTTCTTGGACGCCTGCGTGCTTTCCACCAGCGTGATGGTGAGGATGTCGCCCACACGGTGCGCACGCGCGTCGTTGAACAGCTCCATGCCCTGGTCGGCGTGGTAGATCGAGCCGTCGGTCGGCGGCGCAGCGCTCTGCTCCGCCGGCATGGTGGCCGCCCACTGGTGATCGTCGTGCGTCGGCTGCATGCCGCAGCCCGACAGCATGGCCAGAGCCAGCACGACGCCGATGCGAGGAAGGGAACGGAAGGACGACATGGCGGTTCTCACATCTTGTCGGTCAAGTCTTGCAGCATCTGGTCGGTGCTGCTGATCGCCTTGGAATTCATCTCGTAGGTGCGCTGCGTCTCGATCATGTTGACCATCTCGGCCACCACGTTGACGTTGGAGGATTCGAGCGAACCCTGCAGCAGCGACCCCATGCCGTTGAGTGCGGGCTGGCCGGTTTGCGGCGCACCGCTGGAGGCGGTTTCCTGATAAAGGTTCTGGCCCATCGGCTGGAGGCCGGCGGGGTTGATGAAGTCCGCCAGTTGCAGCGTGCCCAGCGTCTGCGGCGTAGCCGACGAATTGGTCGTCGCCGACACGGTGCCGTCGGTACCGATGGTCAGGCTCTGCACGTTCGGCGGCACGGTGATGGCCGGCTCCAGCGGGTAGCCGTCCGAGGTCACCAGCTGGCCGTTGGGATCGGTATGCAGGGAGCCGTCGCGCGTATAGGCCACGGTGCCGTCGGGCATGCTCACCTGCAGGAAGCCACGCCCCTGGATGGCCACGTCCAGCGAGTTGCCGGTCTGCGTGACGCTGCCTTCGGTGAACAGCTTCTCGTTGGCCACCACGCGCACACCGGTGCCCAGCATCAGGCCCGAGGGCGACACGGTCTGCTCGGTGGTCTGCCCACCCGGCTGCCCCTTGTTCTGGTACATCAGGTCCTGGAACGAGGCGCGCGAGCTCTTGAACGCCGTGGTGTTGGCGTTGGCCAGGTTGTTGGAGATCACGTCCATGCGCGTCTGCTGCGCGTCAAGGCCGGTCTTGGCGATCCAGAGGGAAGAGAACATCGGTTACTCCTGAAAAAGGCTGAGAGCCGCTAACAACATCCCGTCACACTTCAAGCTCGTCATTCCCGCGAAGGCGGGAATCCAGTGTCTTCAAGCTCGTTGAGGTCTAAGGCACTGGATTCCCGCCTTCGCGGGAATGACGATCAAAACCTTCGGGGTTCCTGGTCGTTTCATCAGCCGCACTTAATTGGCCTGCATCAGCTTGAGGCTGGCATCGGCGTTGTCCTCAGAGGTCTTGATGGACTTCACCTGCATGTCGTACTGGCGCGAGAGCGCGATCATCTTCACCAGCTCCGCCGATGGATTGACGTTGCTGCCTTCCAGTTCACCCGAGGCGATGGTGACGTTGTCGTCGATCGCCGCCGTGCTGCCGTCGTTCATGTGCATCAGGCCATCGGAACCCTGCGACATCTGCGTGATGTCGGGCTTGACCAGCTTGATGCGATCGATCTGCGAAATGGAGTTGGCGCCCTGCCCCTGCGGCACCGTGGAGATGGTGCCGTCAGAGCCGACGCTGATGTCCGTGGCCGGCGGAATGGTGATGGGGCCGGAACCACCCATCACCGGGTTGCCCTTCGCATCGGTCAACGCACCATCGGCGGTGAGCTGAAGATCGCCGGCGCGCGTATAGGCTTCCGAGCCGTCCGGCGCCTGCACGGCGATGAAACCATCGCCGCGCACGGAGATATCCAGCGCGCGCCCGGTGTTGACCGGCGAACCCTGCGCGCTGCTCTGGCCGATGCCGTGCGTCACCGCATTGATGCGCGCCGGCTGGCCTTCGCCCAGCACCGGCACGCTCTGGAAGGCGGAGAGCTCGCTCTTGAAGCCGACCGTGGACGTGTTGGCCAGGTTGTGGCTCACCGCTTCCTGGGCACGCATGATCTGCGTGGCCCCGGTCATCGCGACGTAGACGGAACGATCCATGGCTGCCCTTCGCTATCGCGGGTGATTAACGGGAAACAGCGTTGAACAGCGCCGAAGCCAGCGTGTTGTCGGTCGACAGCACCTGGGCATTGGCCTGGTAGTCGCGCTGCGCCTGGATCATGTTCACCAGCTGCGCGGTGGTGTCGGCGGTGTTGGAGCTTTCCAGCGCACCCGACTGGATGGTGCCGAACTGCCCCACGCTCGCCGTGCCCATCACCGCCGGGCCGGAATCCGTGCTGGCTGCCCAGGTGGTGTTGCCCAGCTGGCGCAGGCCCTGCACGTTGGCGAAGTTGGCAATCGCCACCTGGCCGATCTGCGTGCTCTGGTTGTTGGAGTAATAGGCGGTGATCACGCCCTTGCTGTCGATGTCGATGCTCGACAGCGTGCCGGCCTCGAAGCCGTTCTGCTGGATAGTGCCGGCGGAATAGTCCGTGCCGTACTGCGTGGTGTTGGCCACGTTGAGCGACAGCGTCATCGGCGAGGAACCGTTGGCCAGGTTCACGCTGTTGAAGGCCAGCTTGCCGTTGCTCGGCGTGGCCAGCTTGCCGGTAGCGTCAAAGGTCAGCGGTTGCGTACCCGCGCTCTGGCCGTCCACGTAGAGGTTGGCGTTCCAGGTGTTGGTGCCGGTCTTCACGTAGTAGATCGTCGCCTGGTGCGAACCGCCCTGCGAGTCGTACACGGTCACCGGCGCGGCGGCGTTGTAGCTGGTGGAATCGGTGGTACTGAAGGCATTGGCCGGCACGCTGGCGCTCGCCGGCAGGTTCGACGTCATGGTGATGGTCGAGGTGGCCGTGGCGTTGCTCTGCGCGGTGACCCAGTTGAAATCGGTCAGCGTGCTGCTGTCGAAACCACCGGCACCATTGGCCGGGTACATCTGCAGATGCGCGCCATCGGGCGTGGTGATGTAGCCGTTCGGGTTCTTCTGGAAATCACCGGCGCGCGTGTACTGCACGCCGCTGCCGTTGTTCACCACGAAGAAGCCGTTGCCGCTGATGGCCAGGTCAAGGCTGTTGTTGGTGGTCTGGATGTCGCCCTGGTTGAACTGCTGGGCCACTTCCTGCAGGCGCACGCCGCTGCCCACCGCGGTGGAGTTGATGTTCAGGCCGGTCACCGCGTAGATGTCCGCGAACTCCGCGCGCGAACCCTTGAAGCCGGTGGTGTTGGCGTTGGCGATGTTGTTGGAGATGACGTTGAGATCGGACTGGGCCGCGTTGATGCCGCTGAGCGCCGTATTGAGTGCCATGTTCTATTCCTCTTTGGAGTGGACGCGCGAAGCGTCAGAGAATCTGTGCCACCTGGCTGAGCGGCACGCCGCCCACGCCCGAAACCTGCAGGTACGTGCCCAGCGAACTGCCGCCATAGCCCACGCCCGTCACCGTGCCGGCGACATAGGTACTGAGCGCGGTGCTGCCACTGGCCGCCTTGAGGGTGTACGTGCCGGCGGCCACGGCATTGCCGTTGTCGTCCTTGCCGTCCCAGCTGAACTGCGCGAGGCCCGCGTTCTGCGCGCCCAGCGGAATATTGCGGATCACGTTGCCGTTGCCGTCCACCACCTGCACGTTGACGCTGGTGGCGCTGGTCACGTTCACCGCGCCCTTCACCGCGTCGCTGCCGTCATAGGTGGTGGAGCTGCCCGGCACCAGCACCTGGCGATTCACCAGGTTCGATGAACTGAGCACCTGCGAGGTCTGCATCGACGTGTTGACGCTGGTTGCGAGCGACTGCAGGTCGGTATCCAGCTGCTGCGTCGCCGAGAGCTGGCTGAACTGCGCCATCTGCGAAACGAACTGCGAGTTGTCGACCGGATTGGTCGGGTCCTGCGCCTTCAGCTGGGCCGTCATCAACTTGAGGAAGTCGGCCTGCGACATACTGCTCGACAGCGACGAGTTCGCGCTCGAGGTGCTGGTCGCGCCGGTGCTGCCGGTATTGGTAGTGCTGGGAATCGTGGACACGTGGGTTTCCTCCCGGCTTACTTGCCGAGGTCGAGGGTCTTGACCATCAGCTGCTTGGTGGTGTTCATCGCCTCGACATTGTTCTGGTACGAACGCGATGCGGTGATCATGTTCACCAGCTCGTCGATGGGATTGACGTTGCTGCCGTAGACGTAGCCCGTCCCGTCCGCCATCGGGTTGCCAGGCTCATAGCGCGCCTGCACGTCGGCCTGGCTTTCGGTCACGCCCTTCACCTGCACGCCGACGGCGCTGTCCGCCTCGGCGGTTTTCGCACCGCCAACGGCCTTCTGCACGGCGGAGAACAACGGTTCCTTGGCGCGATACGCCCCCTCCGGCGTGCTGGACACGCTGTCGGCGTTGGCAAGGTTGCTGGCTACGGTGTTGAGCCGCAGCGACTGTGCTGCCATGCCCGAGCCCGCGACATCGAAAATCTTGAACAGTGACATCAGCCCTGGCCTCCGGTGATGGCCGTGCGCAGCATGTGGATCTGCGCGGTGATGAAGGAAAGACTGGCCTGGTAATGCACGCCATTGGCGGCGAAGTTGGCCTGCTCGACCTGGGTATCCACGGTGTTGCCGTCCATCGACGGCTGCGTGGGCGTGCGATATGCCAGCTTCTGCGCGGACTGTGCCTGCGGATCGATCTGGCCCTGCTGCGTGATCGTCATCGGCAACGCGCTGCTGGTGCCGCTGGCGCTGGCCAATGCCTGCTTGAAATCGACGTCGCGCGCGAGGTAACCCGGGGTGTCGGCATTGGCGAGATTGCTCGCCAGCACCTCACTGCGCTTCTGCCACAGGTCCAGTGCCTGGGTGTGGAGACCGAACAGGTTGTCGTTGATGGAACTCATCGCTCACTCCTGCGGCAGGGGCCGCGGGATGGGTTTGAGCAATTTGCGTGCCACGGTTTGCGGGGCGGCTGGGAGGCCGCGTGGTTGCTGGGTTTGTCCGGTTTTGTGGGGGTGGCGCGTGAGGGGATTGGGTGGGGATGTCGGAAAGTCGACGCGGGGTGTAGCGGGTTCCTGACGGGGGGTTTGTCAGGGCCCGGGGATGGCTTGTCGTGACGGTGCCGAGGGCTTGGCCCGTCTCCTCATAGGGGTGCGCGGAGAGCAGCTATGGATGGCCGCAGGGCTGGGGCAGAGAGAGAGTATGTGCAGAGGTGACGGATGGGTGCTCGCCTCAAGGTTTCAAAAGAACCGTCATCCCGGCGCAGGCCGGAGGCGCTTCACAACAGCCGAAGGCTGGTCATCCAGTTTCTGTCGTGGTCGGTCGTCGCATCGTGCGATCCCGCGATCGGGCCGCTTACGCAGCGGGCGTTTCGACCTTCTGCCGAAGGCCGAGTCACTTTTCTTTTTGCTGGCCCAAAAGATCCCACGGGGACTAGCTTCGCGTCGAAAGTAACCCAAAGAAAATGGCCTGAAGAGCCAGAGCTGGCAGCATTCTGCTGGGATAAGCCCGAACGCGTGAGGCAGATCGTTGCTTAGCTACCTTCGCCTCTACACAGCGGGTAGTGCCAAGCGCTTCGCAACGCGCCATGGCGATGAGGACTTAAAGCAGCCCCTCGCTTCGCTTCGGCCCTGATGGACCCGCACGCCCGCCCGCTTTTCTCTTTTCTGTGGGAGCGCACCCTGTGCGCGACAACCTAACGGAGCGGTGACTACGAGACGCCCCAGTCGCGCACAGGGTGCGCTCCCACAAGGTATCCGCCATCTTGGAGTGCTCCGCTGACGCCTCGAGCTCTCGCTTTGGCTTTTGGCTTTTGGCTTTTGGCTTTTGGCTCTTAGCTCTTGATCTCCCGGGTCCCCGTATGACGCGGCGGGCGGGTGGAGGAATAGCCCGAAGGGTGGCCGGCAAGGATGCCGGCCAGTTTGTCGTCAGGGCAGGATGCCCTGTCGACAAACCCCGCAACCCGACCGCGAACCTGGAGGGCCATAGGCCCGGAAGGCGCGTCATCCGGGGGGCCCTTTCTTTTGGTTACTTTTCTTTGGGCAAGCAAAGAAAAGTGACCCGGACTGCGGCAGCAGTTCGGAAGCCCGCGGCAGGCGGGCCAGGTCGCGGAAACGTCCGAGGCGACGACCGACCCCTACCGAAACGGGATGCCCAGCCATGCGGCTGTTGAAAAGCGCCCCCGGCCCTTGCCCCCTTTTCGGGGTGCGCCGGGATGACGACTGAAGAACGAAGCGGTGAGGCTAGGTTGCCCCCAAACCCTCTTCTCGCTGCTTAATACTGCTTAATACTGCAGCCATCCAACACCCCTCCCCGCGTCCCCCAATGGCGAGGAAGAAAAGCGCAGCGCTCAAAACTCCGCCAACCCCTCCGGCATCAAATCCAGCACCGCCTGCGCCAACACATCCGGCTGGAACTTCGCCACGAAGCGATCCGCATTCACCTCCCGCACCATCGCCTCATTGAAAATGCCGCTGATCGAGCTATGCAGCACCACTTTCAGCGAGCGCAGCGCCGGCGTCTCGCGGATCGCCCGCGTCAGCGCATAACCATCCATGCGCGGCATCTCGATGTCAGACACCACCAGCGTCACCCGTTCCTCGCCCGGCGACGCCGCGATCGCCTCCAGACGCTCCAGCGCTTCGCGACCGTCCGTCGCGATCACGCACTCCATATCCATCTGGCGGAACAGGTTCACCAGCTGGTTGCGGGCGACCAGGGAGTCGTCCACCACCATCACGCGCCGGGGCTGCAGGTCATGGACGCGGGCGATGCGCTGCATCGGCGCCGACAGTTCCGTGGTGGTCGCGTTGAGTGAGGCCAGCACGTGTTCCACGTCCACCACCGCCACCAGCGCACCGTCCACACGCGTTACCGCGTTCACGCGGCCACCAAAGCCCAGTGCCGGGGCCGGGGCGGCCAGCGATTCGCCGGCACAATGCACCAGGCGCTGCGGTTCGGCCACGAGGAAGCCCTGCACGCTGCGGCTGAACTCGGTGACCATCAGGTGGGCGGAGGCCACCTCGCGCAGCGAGGCGTAACCCAGCGCCACGGCCAGGTCGATGACGGGGATGGTGGTGCCGCGGTAGTCGCAGCTGCCGGCGATCAGCGGGTGGGCGTCCGGCATGCGTTCCATGGGTGGGCGGCGCATGACCTCCCTTACCTTGAAGACATTGATGCCGAACAACTGGTCATCGCCCATCCGGAACAACAGCATGGCCACGCGGTTGTGCCCCGCCAGCTTGGTCTGCTGCTCCACCTTGTCCATCCACGCCGTCATGCGCTTTCCTCGCCGCGGCCCAGCCGCCGTTTCTCCACGCGTATCGGCCGGGGTGCCGCCGGCTTGAGGGGGACGAACCGGGCGTGGCACGTCGCTTGCTTCTCAAGTTCCGACCTCAGCCGCCGATGCCGGTGGCGACCCTTATAGGAAGGAATGATCCACCCATGAGTCTGATCTGGAGCCAGCATCTCGCCGACCTCGCCCGCGCTGCCGCGGCGGGTGACCAGGCGCAGGTCGCCCAACTGTCGGCACGCCATCCGCGCGCAGCGCAGGCGCTGGCGCCGTTGCTGGCGGCCGTGTTCACCACGCGCCCGCCGGCGGCCGTTGCCATGCAGACGATGGAGCAGCTGGGCCTGGTGCTCGGCGCCTCGCAGCAACTGGTGCGGGAGCAGGCCTCCATGCACCAGTCGGCGCAGGAAAGCCGCGACGACGTCGGCCGCTTGACGGACGGCAGTGCCGGAATCTCGACATCGCTGCAGCAGATCGCCACCGGCCTGGACTACGCGCGTCAGACTGGCGAAAGCAGCGAGCGCAGCGTGAGCGAGCTGGACGGCCAGCTACGCCTGTTGCGCACCGCCCTGTCCGCCATGAACCGCAACCAGAGCAAGCTGGCCGAACAGGTGGCACAGATCCGCAAGCTCACCGGCGTGGTGCAGGAGATCGCCCACCAGACCAACCTGGTTGCGCTCAACGCTGCCATCGAAGCGGCTCGTGCCGGCGAGGCCGGTCGCGGCTTTGCCGTAGTGGCGGACGAGGTGAAGCAACTGGCCGAGAAGACCAGCCAGGCCACCGACGAGATCGAAGCGGTCACCGGTTCCATCGGCGAGTTCTCGCAGCAGCTCGATGGTGACGTGCAGCAGGGCCTGTCCCGCCTCGACCGCGCGCAGGGCGGCCTCGGCCAGACCGAAGCCTCGCTGCGCGACAGCGGTGAAGCGCTGCGCCAGATCGGCGAGCGCGTCGGCACCATGCACAAGAATCAGGATGCCCAGCACGCCCGCGCCGTGGCGGCGCAGGCCGCGCTGGGCGTGTGGCATCGCCGCTCCGCCGAAGCCACGCGTCAGTCCGAGGCACTGAGCCGCGGCGCCCTGCTCGGCCATCGCCTTGCGCTGGACTGGCTGGAAACCGAGAGCGGCCAGGACCCGGCCAGCCTGAGCCTGACCGTGCGCGAAGCCGCGCAAGGCCTGCGCCAGGCGATGGAACTGGCCCTGCAGGAACCGGCCGCGCTCGATCGTCGCTGGTTCGACACGCAGGCGCTGGCCCGCACGCTGGATCGACTGACCGCCAACCGCGACGCCAACCCGGCCGCCAGCGCGCTGACCGCCTCCGGCACGCGCCTGCGCGAACAGGGCAGCAACTTCGCCACCCTGCTGTGCGACGGCCAGCTCGACCAGGCCGGCCAGTTGCTGCAGCAGTTGGAAAGCGAGCGCGAAACCCTGCTCAGCCAGCTCAACGCGCTGCTGGCCGACCTGTGATCCGGCGCGTACTGGCCTCCCTGCTGCTCGCCACCCTGGTGCTACCCGCCCACGCCGTGGAACCGGCCCAGGCGGCGCGCGCGGCCGCCGAACAGTGGCTGCGCGGCCAGTACGCAACCCCGGGCAACCGGGTGGTGGCACAGGCGGCGGAACTGGATACACGTACCCTGCAGCTCGCCCCCTGTCTCGCACCGCTCAATGCCGGCCTGCAGACCGGCGCCCGCATCATGCCGCGCATGACCGTGCTGGTGCGCTGCCCCGGCCCGGACGGCTGGACCCTGCATGTACCCGTACAGCTTCAGGTTTTTCGCGAAGTGCTGGTATTAGTACGCCCCCTGCAGCGTGGCGATGGCGTACGTCCGGACGACGTGCGCCGCGAGGAACGCGACATTGCCAAGCTGGGCTATGGCTACGTCAGCGACATGGCGGACCTGGAAGGCCGTACCCTGTCGCGCGCCCTGGGCATGGGCAGCGTGGTCACCCCGGCCGCCCTGGGCGGGCGCAGCGCCGTGAAAGCCGGCGATCAGGTACAGCTGGTATCCCGCCTCAACGGCATCGAGGTGCGCGCGAGCGGTGTCGCCCTGGGCAGCGGGGACAGCGGTTCGCGCCTGAGGGTGCGCAACGGCAGTTCCGGCAAGGTGATCGACGCCATGGTGATGGCGCCAGGCGAGGTGCTGGCGCTTCCGTGACCCGCGTCGCGCTCGACCCATTAAAGTTTGCGGCCAGCCGGCCGATCCTGTCAGCAACAGGGCCAGATATCCAAGAGAACGGACCCATGAACACCACCATATCCAACAACGGCTTGCCCAAGCTTCCCCAGCCCCCCACGGGCCAGGGCAGCAGCGCCACGCAGGGCCCCTCCAGCACGACGTCGAGCGACGCCGCCGCCGGCAGCACGGGTGCAAATGACCGCGTGCAGCTGACCGACTCCGCCCGCGCACTGCAGGAAGCAGCCCGCACCAACAGCGGTGCCACCATGGACACGAAGAAAGTCGAGCAGATCCGCCAGGCGCTGGCCAACGGCACGTACAAGGTCGACGCCGGCCGCATCGCCGATCGCATGATGGCGCTCGAAAACCAGATGAACGGCAAGTCATGAAACCTTCCCTGCAAGCCGAACTGGACCATGCCCTGACGGCCGCGGTCGAGGAGATGCGGCTGGCAGTGGGTGACTTGATGGACACGCTCAACACCGAGCGCAACGCCCTGGAATCGGCTGACGTCAACGCGCTTAATCAGGCGGGTTCCAGCAAGCACGAACTGATGCTGCGACTGGAACAGCTCGACAGCGAACGCGTACAGCTCAGCCAGGGAGCACCGGAGGCCAGTCGCGAGCTGGCCCCGAAGTGGCAGGAAATTCTGCAATCGCTGCGCGCCTGCGAGCAGCTCAACCAGCGCAACGGCACCCTCGTGGGTATCCGTCTGCAGCAGGTGCGCAAGGCGCTGGCGGTGCTGACCGGCAACGAAGCCGAAGCAAGCGTGTACGGCCGCGCGGGAGATCTGCGCATGAGCCTGCGCTCGCAGACGCTGGCCGAGGCATAAGCAACAAGACGCAGCTGCGGCATCGCTTCACCTGCATGTGTTTGTCGGCGGCAGTTGCCGTCCCACCCAACCCTCGTCAACACGTCGATCGATCATGAGCGAAGCCGCGGCCATCTCCCCCGCCCAAGACGCCTCCGCCGCCAGCGAACAAGCGCTGCCGGTCATCCGTCTGCCCATGCTGGACAGCAAGCGCGAACTCTTCGCGTACGAGATCGTGTTCCAGGACCATGCGGAGGACGAAGCCGCGCTGATGCGCCGCGCGCTCGCCACCATCACCGACGGCGCCCTCGCCCGCCTCGTGCGCGGTAACCGCACCTTCCTCCGGCTCACGCACGACCTCCTGATGGAGGAGACCGACGTGCTGCAGCACCAGCCGCGTTTCGGCGTGCTGCTGAAGCCCGAGGCTGCGGCCGATCCCGCCCTGGTGGAACGCCTATCCCGCATGGCGCAGCGCGGCTGCCCGTTGATGCTCGATGCCGGTGACACCACACTCGAATTCAATCCCGCCGTCGAGCCGCTGCTGAAGATCGTGCAGTTCGTGCGACTAGACGCCAGCAAGCTCGACCCCGCGACCCTGCGTTCGCGCAGCGAATACCTGCATGCCCGCGGCACCCACGTGGTCGCCGGCCACGTGGACGACCACGACACCTACCATCGCTGCGAATCGCTGCCGCTGCAGGCGATCCAGGGCCAGTTCCTGCTCAAGCCCGAACCGGTCGCCGTGCCCGTGCTGGCCGCCAGCCGCCTGAGTCTGCTGCGCCTGATGAAGGCCCTGCAGGAAGGCAATCCCGGCCCGGTGGAGCTGGGCCAGATCGTGCGCGACGACGCCATCCTCAGCTACAAGCTGCTGGGCTGCGTGAACTCCGCCTATTTCGCGCTGCCGCGCCAGCTCAAGTCGGTGCAGCAGGCGGCCATCTTCTTCGGTGCCGCGCGCCTGCGTAACTGGATCTACACCATGGCGCTGAGCGGCACCGGCGATCGCCCGCCGGAATTGCTGCGCGCCGCGCTGATCCGCGCGCATATGGCCGAAAAACTTGCGCAGGGTATGCCCGGTGAGCAACGCGAAATGGCGTTCACTGCCGGTCTGTTCTCATTGCTTGATGCGATGATGGAAGCACCGATGGATTTCGTGCTGTGGCATTTGCCGCTGGCACGTGAGATCAGCAGTGCGTTGCTGGAGAACAAGGGTCCGTTCGCGCCGCTGCTGGATCAGATCCGCGCTTGGGAGGCGGGCAACTTGCGCGGTGGCGAAGTGCAACCACAGGTGATTCGTCGCATGGCGGCGATTTATCTTGAGGCGACGCAGTGGGCGGATCACGTTTACGCGTTTGCGGATCAGCGGCCGAATTGAGTTTTCGCTCTGGCTCCGTTGGTGGGCGAGGCGTTGATTCAGTGCTTCGTCTGCTGAATTGATCTGTGTCCTCGGCGCTTGGTCGGTGGGTGGTTGGGCGCGGGTGGTTTGGGACGTGTCCTCCCCCCCTTTGAGGCACGGGGTAGTCACCATGGATGGCTGCGGTTTTAAGGAGTAAGGAGAGGGTTGGGGTGAGGAGTGGGTGCTCGCCTCACCGCTTCATTCTTTAGCCGTCACCCCTGCGGAGGCAGGGGTCCAGTTTCTGTAGTGGTCGGTCGTCGCCTCGGGCTCTCCCGCGACCGGGCCGCTTACGCAGCGGGCGTTTCGATCGTCTGCCGACGCTCGAGTCACTTTTCTTTGCTGGCCCAAAGAAAAGTAACCCAAAGAAATGGCCTTCAGAGCTGGCAGCATTGCGCGGGGATAAGCCCGAACGCTCGAGGAACGTTGGTGCTTGGCGACCTTCGCCGCTACACAGCGGGTACCTCAGAGCGCTTCGCAACGCGCCGCAGCGCAGAGGGCTTAAGGCGGAGCGTCGTGCCGCTGCGCGGCGCCTCCTTCCGTGCCCTTAGGTCGTTCACGTTGAACATCACTTATCGCTCGTCCTCTCTCCCTAGAGAGGACTGGGCTGAACCCTGAGGCAGCCTTGTAGGAGCGCACCCTGTGCGCGACAGCCTGACGGAGCGATGATCACCAAACGTTGCGGTCGCGCACAGGGTGCGCTCCTACAAGGACGGTCCCGCCACGTCGAACACACCGTCATTCGACACGCCGCGAGGTGCCGCGCAGCGGCACGAGCCGTGCGCTCTGCGCTTTGGCTTTTGACCTTTGGGTCCCTGTGCGGCGGTGAGGGGTGGACGATCAGGCCCGAAGGGGGATCGGCAGGGACGCCGATCCCTTTTCGACAGGGCAGGACGCCCTGTCGAAAAGCCCGGCCGCCCCTCACGGACTGGCCGGCTTTACCGGCCAGCGCCAAGCGGGGCGCCCTTCTCTTTGGTTACTTTCTCTTGGGCAAGCAAGAGAAAGTAACCCGGCCTCCGGCAGGAGGGCGGAAGCCCGCCGCAGGCGAGCCAGGTCGCCATATCGCGACAACCGAGCCCAAAGTCACTGGATCCCAGCCTTCGCTGGGATGACGGTGTCTGTGAAACGGTGAGGCGAGATTGCCCCTCCCCCGCTCCTCAAAGCCCGCAACCATCCATGGTGGCTCCCGCGCTCCCCAGCAGGAAGAGCGAGAAAAAGCTCGCAGCCCCACACCACATCAGCAACGCGACAAAAAAATCAGCCCCGCTGCCCCCTATCCCAGGCAGCAAAAATCCCATGCATCGCCTCCAACCCATCAAACAACGCCGCCGGCCCCGGCTGCAAAATGATCGGCGACTTGATCTCGTAAAGCTCCCCGTCCCGCACGGCAGGAATCGCATCCCACCCCTCGCGCGCCGCCACCCGCTCCGGCCGAAACCGCTTTCCGCACCATGAGCCAAGAATGATGTCCGGCGCGGCATCCACCACCTCGCCCGCGTCGGCAAGAATGCGGTGCTTGGCGAGTGACTCCCCTGACATCCGTGGAAACACGTCTTCACCGCCAGCGATGCGGATCAGCTCCGCCACCCACTGGATGCCCGTGATCAGGGGTTCGTCCCACTCCTCGAAATACACCTTGGGCCGCCGCTTGAACTGCGCAGCCGCCGCTTCGATGCGCGCGATCTGTTGCTCGGCTTTCTGTGCATAGGCTTCCGCCTTCTCCGCCGCACCCACCATCGCGCCCAGTCGTCGGATGTAAGCGAGGATGCCATCCACGCTGCGGTGATTGCTGATCCACACTTCCACGCCCGCCTTGATCAACTCGCGCGCGATATCCGCCTGGATGTCGGAAAAGCCGATCACGAAATCCGGCTGCAGCTTGAGGATCTCGTCGATCTTCGCGCTGGTGAACGCCGACACCTTCGGCTTTTCCTTGCGTGCCCGCGGCGGGCGCACGGTGAAGCCGGAGATGCCGACGATGCGGTGCTCCTCGCCGAGTGCATACAGCACTTCGGTGGGTTCTTCGGTAAGGCAGACGATGCGCTGCGGGTAGTGGTCGGCGTTGTTGCGAATATCAGTCACGCGTTCAATGTCCCAACACGGTCACCGTGATCTTGCGCTGGTGCGGATCGAGCCGGTGTTCCCATAGATAGATGCCCTGCCACGTGCCCAGCTGCACCTTGCCCGAATGCACCGGCACCACCAGGCTCACGCCGGTGAGGATGGCGCGCACGTGGGCCGGCATGTCGTCCGGGCCTTCTTCGTCGTGGCGGAAAATAGTGTCGCCATCGGGCACGGCGCGCGCGAACCAGCGCTCCAGGTCGTCGCGCACGGTCGGGTCGGCGTTCTCGCTGATCAGCAACGAGCAACTGGTGTGCAGGCTGAAGATGTTGACCATGCCGGTGTGCACGCCGCTGGCGGCCACGACCTCACCCACCTTGTCGGTGATCTCGGTGAAACCGCGGCCGCGCGTGTGCACGACAAAGCCATTCTGGGCGACGTGATCGGCGGGCGTGGCTCGCATGCGAAGGGCCTCCGAATGGCTAGGGGATCGACTCAGGGGTAAAGCAGGCGGCTCGTCCAGGTCTGGCCATGACGGCTCCAGCGCACGCGTTCGTGCAACCGGTATTCGGCGCCGTACCAGAACTCCACCATGTCAGGTTCCACCACGTAGCCGCCCCAGTGCGGCGGGCGAGGTACGTCGCGGCCTTCGAATTCGTGTTCGTAGCGGGCGTAGCGCTGCTCGAACGTCTCGCGGTCGGGCAAGGTCTGCGATTGCAGCGACGCCCAGGCCCCCAGCTGGCTGGCGCGCGGACGCGAGGCGAAGTACGCATCGGACTCTTCGGGCAGCAACTTGCGCGCCAGACCTTCCACGCGCACCTGCACCGCGTCGCGCAACTGCTTCCAGTGGAAGCACAGCGCCACTTGCGGGTGTGCCTCGACCTGGCTGCCCTTGTCGCTTTCGTAGTTTGTATAGAAACGGAAGCCGCGCTCGTCGGCGCCCTTGAGCAGCACGATGCGTGAGCTCACGCGGCCGGCGGCATCGACGGTGGCCAGGCTCATCGCGGTCGGCTCGGGCTCTCCCGCCTGGCCGGCCTCGTCAAGCAGTTGCACAAATGTGTCAAGTATTTCTCGTTTCAGCATGGGGGTCTTGAATCGTGGCCGGAGCGCGCCATCATGGCGAAATGTCTCCAGATGCTAGCACGCAGAATTCGACCCTGGCCGGGCATTTGCTCGACCAGTATGCCGGCCGCATCGCCCGCGCCCGGCGCCCCTACCTGCTGGGCCTATCCGGCCTGCAGGGCAGCGGCAAGAGCACCCTGGCGCGGGAGATGAAGACCCAGGCCGAGGCCCGTGGCTGGCCAACCGAAGTGCTGTCGCTGGACGACTTCTATTATTCGCGAAGCGAACGTGAAGTCCTTGCTCACCAGATCCATCCCCTGCTGCGCACCCGCGGCGTGCCGGGCACGCACGAAATCGAGCTGCTCATGTCGGTGCTGGCCGCGTTGCCGCAGGCGTCTGACAAGTTGCCGGTGGAACACCCCCGCTTCGACAAGGGGCGCGACACGCGCTTGGCGCCATCGAAGTGGTCCAAGGTGACCCGGCCACCCCGGCTGGTGATTCTGGAAGGCTGGGCGCTGGGCCTGCGCCCGCAGTTGCTGGCCGCGCTGGAGGAACCGGTGAACGCGCTGGAGCGCGACGAAGATCCGGAAGGCACCTGGCGCCACTGGGTCAACAAGCAGCTGCGCAGCTACCAGCCGCTGTGGCGCAAGCTGGACGCCCTGATCGTGCTGCAGGCGCCGAACTGGGGCATCGTGCGCCAGTGGCGCAGCGAGCAGGAAGAAGAACTGCTGGCCCGCCACGCACCGCTGGCCATGGACGCCGAGGCCATGGTGCGCTTCCTTGCCCACTACGAACGCCTGAGCCGCCATGCGCTCGCCACCCTGCCCGCGTTGGCCGACACCACGGTGGAGTACGACGATGAGCGTCATGTCATCGCCGTCAACCACAGTTGACGCTTAGAACCTGTTTAAGGCCTCGCCCTGGACATCAATCGTCCTCACCGTCATTCCGGCGCAGGCCGGAAGCGCTTTTCAACAGCCGAATGGCTGGTCATCCAGTGGCGACTAAGCGAGGTGGTCGCGATAGTCGGCCATATTCTGGATATTGCCTTGCGAAAACCGGATGTAACCGCTACTGGATTCCGGCCTGCGCCGGAATGACGAGTGGCAAGAATGTAGGCTGTGACGGGCTCCTAGGTCGTGGGCTCCACCTGCACTGCCGTGCCGTAGGCCAGCACTTCGGTCACGCCTTCGGCGACGTCGTTCGCGTCGTAGCGCATTCCAATGACAGCATTGGCCCCACGCTCCGCCGCATGCCGAAGCATCAGCTCAAAAGCTTCCTCGCGCGCCTTCTCGCATAGCTCCGTGTAGATGGTGATGTTGCCGCCCACCAGCGTCTGCAAGGCCGCGCCCAGGTTGCCCACCACGCTGCGCGAACGCACGGTGATGCCGCGCACGATGCCCATGGGGCGCACGATGCGGTGACCCGGCAACTCATTGCCGGTGGTGACCATGTGAAGCGAAATGGCGTTGGGCATGGAACCGTCTCCCGGGTTGCGTGGAGTTGAAAGGAACGCCGCTGCGCGCCGCTTGCCTGCAACATGCGCGGAAGGTGACTCAGTCGCCTTCCAGCAGCGCGGCGTAACCGTCGCGTGCATCCGGCCACTGCGGCACGAAACCACTGGCGCGCAGCCGCGCGTTGCTCAACCGCTTGCTTCCCACGCCCGGCGGCGCCGCGCCATCACCCGGTGTCGGTGCGTCCACGCGTCGCGCAAGCTCATCGTAGAGCACGTCGAGCGGCAGCGGTGTGTTGTCGACGCCGAGATAAAGTGGCAAGGGATCGCGCAGGAACAGCAGGTGCACGATGGCCGCGGCCGCGTCGTCCACGTGGATACGGTTCGCCCAGTGCGGCGGATCACGCGGCACACGCGCCACGCCCGCGCGCAGTCTTTCGATCAGTTGCAGCCGGCCGGGACCATAGAGTCCCGCCAGCCGCAGCGCGACCGATGGTGCGTGCTCATGCGCGTAGCGCTCGGCATCCAGCAGCACGCGGCCATTGAAGCCGGGCGGATCGGCCGGTGTGTCCTCGTCGACCCATGCATCGCCGTGCTCGCCATAGACGGCGCTGGAGGAAACGAACACCAGCCGTTGCAAACTCGCACGATCGAGTGCGTCCAGCAGATGCCGCAAGCCATCGACGAACACGGCGCGATACAGCGCCTCGTCCCGCGCATCGGGCGTAGGCAGGTAGACGACGTGACTGATGCCGTCCGGCAAATTGCGCAGCGATTCGGGCTTGGTCAGGTCGCCGCGGATGCCGTGGATACCGTCTTGCCCCGGCGCGGCCACGCCGCGTCGCAGCGCCCATACCTCGTCGCCGCGCGCCCGCAACCGCTGCGCCACGCGCAGTCCGACGTCGCCCGCGCCGGCGATGAGTACCCGCACGCTCATGGCAGGTCTCCCGCCAGACGGCCCAACCGCGCGCTTTCGCGCCTGTTAGCATTCACCCATGAATCCATCGTGCAACCTGTTTATCGTCGGCCCCACCGGCGCCGGCAAGACGACCATCGGCCGTCGCCTGGCGGATCATTATGGGCTGAGCTTCGTCGATCTCGACCAGGAGATCGAGCGGGCCTGTGGCGTGCCGGTCAGCGCCGTGTTCGAGATCGAGGGCGAAACCGGCTTCCGCCAGCGTGAAAGCACCCTGCTGGCCGAGTACAGCGCACGCCGCGGCGTGGTGATGGCCACCGGCGCTGGCGCGGTGCTCGACCCCGCCAACCGCCGCTTGCTCAGCGAGCGCGGCTACGTGCTGTGGCTGCAGGCCACGCTGGAACAACAGTTGGAGCGCCTGGCGCAGGATCGCCAGCGCCCGCTGCTGGCCGGCGTGGACCGCGCCGAACGACTCGCCGCCATGGCGCAGCAACGCACGCCGCTCTACGAGGAAGTCGCGGACTTGGCGATTCCCGGCGAGCACGAAACCGTCCACGCCGCCAGCGAACGCAGCATTCTCCTGATCGACCAACATTGGCAACGGCAGCACGCAGCATGACATCCACGCCCCGCACCATCGACGTCGCCCTGGGCGATCGCAGCTATCCCGTCTGGATCGGGCCCGGCCTGCTCAACGACCACGCCCGTTGGCGCGCCGCGCTGCGCGGCCGGCATGCACTGGTGATCAGCAACACCACGGTCGCGCCGCTCTACCTGGACCGCGTCGCGGAAGGGCTGGACGGCCTGACTTGGTCGTCGTTCCTGATCGACGACGGCGAGGCGCACAAGACCTTCGCAAACGTCGGCCTTGCATTGGACGCGCTGGCGCAACTGGGCGCCACGCGCGATGCCTGCGTGGTCGCACTGGGCGGCGGCGTGGTGGGCGACCTCGCCGGCTTCAGCGCGGCCTGCTGGATGCGCGGCATCGATTTCATCCAGATGCCGACCACGCTGCTATCGATGGTGGATTCCTCGGTGGGCGGCAAGACCGGTGTGAACCTGCCCGCCGGCAAGAACCTCGTGGGCGCCTTCCACCAGCCGCGCGCGGTGATCGCCGATACCGACACCCTCGCCACCCTGCCCGAGCGCGAGTACCGCGCCGGCCTCGCCGAGGTGGTGAAAGGCGCCGCCATTGGCGATCCCGCGTTCTTCGCGTGGCTGGAAGCGCATGCGGCCGCACTGAATGCACGCCAGACCGGCCCGCTGATCGAGGCCATCGCCCGCAAAGTGCAATACAAGGCCGGCGTGGTGGCGCGCGACGAAACCGAACAGGGCGAGCGCGCCCTGCTCAACCTGGGGCATACGTTCGGCCATGCGCTGGAAACGGCGGGCAAGTACAAGGTGTTGTTGCACGGCGAGGGCGTGGCGGTAGGCATGTTGCTCGCTGCCCAGTTGTCGGAGCGCCTGGGCATGAGCGAAGCGGCCGATACGGCACGCCTGCATCGGCTGCTCGATGCGGTGGGTTTGCCAACGGCGATTCCGGCGGGCATGGATCCGGCGCAATTGCTGGCGCTGATGCGGCTGGACAAGAAGAACCTCGCGGGGACGCTGCGGTTGATCCTGTGGCGGGGTATTGGCCGCGCGGAGATTGTTGGCGGGGTGGATGAGGCGCAGGTGATGGCGGTGTTGGAGGCGGCGGTTCGCTGACGATGCCTGCTTCGTAGGCGTCGCGCACAGGGTGCGCTCCCACCCAAAAGCACCAGAACGCCCACGTGTGGGAGCGCACCCTGTGCGCGACAGCTGCGCCACGTCGTTGCCGCT
Source organism: Dyella japonica A8 (assembly GCF_000725385.1). NCBI lineage: Bacteria > Pseudomonadati > Pseudomonadota > Gammaproteobacteria > Lysobacterales > Rhodanobacteraceae > Dyella > Dyella japonica. Next base: position 4,426,922 of record NZ_CP008884.1, read on the forward strand.
CCATCGGATATTGGCGACGCGCCGAGACCAGCGACGCATCGCCGCACTCGCCCCTCAGGCCCCAAGCCTTCTAGAATGCGGGTTCTGCGGCCCACTGCCCTCCTCTTCGAAACGGACTCCATGCGCCTTTACCTGCAAGCCGTGACCGCGACCACCGAAGCGCCGCGCTACGTCCAGATCGTGCTGGAGCAGGATCTGCTGGGCGGCTGGACGCTGTATCGCGAATCCGGCGTGCAGGGCGGCAAGGCCACACTCAAGCGCGAGCAGTTCCTGGAGCGCGACGACGCGCTCGCCGCGTTCGAAAAGGCACGCGATGCGCAGATCAAGCGCGGCTTCCGCGTGATGTTCAGCCAGGGCCAGGACGGCCCCTACGGATCCTGAAATGACTGAAGCGTTGAAGAACGACCGCTTCCTGCGCGCGCTGCGCCGGGAGCCCACGGATACCACGCCCGTATGGGTCATGCGCCAGGCCGGCCGCTACCTGCCGGAATACCGTGCCACCCGCGCCCGCGCCGGCAGCTTCATGGCCTTGGCGCAAAGTCCGGAGCTGGCCTGCGAGGTCACGCTGCAGCCGCTGGAACGCTTTGAGCTGGACGCGGCCATCCTGTTCTCCGACATCCTCACCATTCCCGACGCCATGGGCCTGGGCCTGAGCTTTGCCCATGGCGAAGGCCCGCAGTTCGCGCATCCGGTGCGGACGAAGGCCGACATCGAGAAGCTGGCCGTGCCGGACATGGACGGCGAGCTGCGCTACGTGATGGACGCGGTGCGCCTGATCCGCCAGGAGCTGCACGGCCGCGTGCCGCTGATCGGTTTCTCTGGCAGCCCGTGGACGCTGGCCTGCTACATGGTGGAAGGCCAGGGCTCACGCGACTTCGCCCGCCTCAAGGCCATGTGCTGGAGCGAGCCCACCCTTGCCCACCGCTTGCTCGACACCCTGGCCCAGGCGGTCGCCGCCTACCTGATCGCCCAGGCCGAGGCCGGCGCGCAGGCGCTGATGGTGTTCGACACCTGGGGCGGCTTGCTCGGCCCCGCGCCGTTTCGCGAGTTTTCGCTGCGCCACATGGCCCAGGTGGTCGAGGCACTGAAAGCCCACCCGGCCAGCCGCGAGCTGCCGGTGATCCTGTTCTCCAAGGGCGCCGGCCGGCACCTTTCCGCCATGGCCGACACGGGCTGCGCCGCGCTGGGCGTGGACTGGACCATCGATCTCGCTGACGCCCGCCAGGCCGTGGCCGGCCGTGTGGCGCTGCAGGGCAACCTGGACCCGGCCATCCTGCTGGCCGACCCGGACGTGATCCGCCGCGAGGTACGCCGCGTGCTGGACAGCTACGGCGACCACCCCGGCCACGTGTTCAACCTGGGGCATGGCATTACGCCGGAAGTGAATCCCGAGCATGTGAAGGTGCTGGTGGATGAGGTTCACGCGTACGGGCGGCAGTTGCGCGGCTAAGCCGCGACGGCTCCCCCAGGAGCGATGTGCAGCGAAGCTGTACGAGCCTTCGCCTTCGAGCTTTTGACCTTCGGGCCCCCTTGAGCGGCGGTGAGGGGCGGACGATCAGGCCCCGCAGGGGTGCCGGGCAGAACGCCCGGCACTTTTCGTCGGGGCAGGAGCCCCGTCGAAAAGCCCGGCCGACCCTCACGGACTGGCCGGCGTAGCCGGACAGCGCCGCGATGGGGGTGCCCTTCTCTTTGGTTACTTTCTCTTGGGCAAGCAAGAGAAAGTGACCCGGCCTCCGGCAGGAGGTCGGAACGCCCGCTGCGTAAGCGGCCAGATCGCGGGATCGCACGAGGCGATAGCCGATCACAGCTGAAACTGGATCCCGGCCTGCGCCGGGATGACGGCTAAAGAATGAAACACCGGGGCGAGCACCCGCCCCTCGCCCCAGCCCTCTCCCCGGAGGGAGAGGGAGGAAAAGCGGCGACGCAAGGCCGGCTGCCAGCCAGAAATGGCACCCCAGCGCCCCCACCCGTACAATCGACCCTTTACCGTCAATCCCCACGCGCCCGCCCCGGCGCGCAAACGCGAGCCCCTGATGGACAAGAGTTTCGAGCCCGGCCAGATCGAATCGAAGTGGTATGCCGCCTGGGAAGCCAGCGGCGACTTCAAGCCGACCGGCCAGGGCGAGCCGTACTGCATCCTGCTGCCGCCGCCGAACGTCACCGGCACCCTGCACATGGGCCATGCGTTCCAGCAGACCGTGATGGACATGCTGATCCGCTACCAGCGCATGCGCGGCATGAACACGCTGTGGCAGGTAGGCACGGACCATGCCGGCATCGCCACGCAGAAGATCGTGGAGAACCAGCTCGCGGTGGAGGACAAGACGCGCCACGACCTGGGTCGCGAGGCCTTCATCGAGCGCGTGTGGCAGTGGAAGGAAGAATCCGGCTCCACCATCACCAACCAGATGCGCCGCCTCGGCGTGGCCGCCGACTGGTCGCGCGAACGCTTCACCATGGACCCCGGCCTGTCCGAGGCCGTGCGCAAGGTGTTCGTGGACTGGTACCGCGCGGGCCTGATCTACCGCGGCAACCGCCTGGTGAACTGGGATCCGGCGCTGGGCACCGCGGTCTCGGATCTTGAAGTGAACAACGTCGAGCGCGACGGCCACCTGTGGTCGATCCGCTACTACACCGCCGACGGCAAGGACAGCGTCGTCGTCGCCACCACGCGCCCGGAAACCATGCTGGGCGACGTAGCCGTGGCCGTGCATCCGGAAGACGAGCGCCACGCGCGCCTGATCGGCCAGATGCTGCACCTGCCGCTGACGGGCCGCGAGATTCCCGTCATCGCCGACGACTACGTCGATCGCGAGTTCGGCACCGGCTTCGTCAAAATCACGCCCGCGCATGACTTCAACGACTACGCCATCGGCCAGCGCCATGGCCTGGCGCCGATCAACATCTTCACGCTCGACGCGAAGGTGAACAGCAACGCGCCGGAAAAATACCGCGGCATGGACCGCTACGAAGCACGTCGCGCCGTGCTTGCCGACCTGGAGGCCGCCGGCCTGCTGGTGGAAACCAAGCCGCACAAGCTGCAGGTGCCGGTGAGCCAGCGTTCGGATGCGGTGATCGAGCCAATGCTCACCGACCAGTGGTTCCTCGACCTCACCACCGACGTGCAGGCCGATGGACGTCCGGGCGGCCGCAAGGCCATCACCGAGCCGGCGCTCGACGCCGTGCGCGGCGGCGACATCAAGTTCGTGCCGGAGAACTGGAGCACCACCTACACGCAGTGGCTGGAGAACATCCAGGACTGGTGCATCAGCCGCCAGCTGTGGTGGGGCCACCGCATTCCGGCGTGGTACGACGACGCCGGCAACATCTTCGTGGGCGAAGACGAGGCGGATGCGCGCGCGCATGCCACCGTCGCGCCGGTTGGCGCGCTGCGCCAGGACAACGACGTGCTCGACACCTGGTTCAGCTCCGCGCTGTGGCCGTTCTCCACCCTGGGCTGGCCGATGGACGGCCCGGTGAAGGACGAGCACGGCAAGGTCGTGGCCGATTGGGCAACCGACAACATCTTCCTGCCCAGCGCCGTGCTGGTCACCGGTTTCGACATCATCTTCTTCTGGGTCGCCCGCATGGTGATGGCGACCAAGTACTTCACGGGTCGCGTGCCGTTCCGCCATGTCTACATCAACGCCATCGTGCGTGATGCGGAAGGCCAGAAGATGTCCAAGTCCAAAGGCAACACGCTTGATCCGCTTGACTTGATCGACGGCATCGAGCTGGAGCCGCTGGTCGCCAAGTCGACCAAGTCGCTGCTGATCCCGCAGGTGCGCGAGAAGGTGGAAAAGCGCATCCGCAAGGACTATCCGACCGGCATCCCCGCCATCGGCACCGACGCGCTGCGCTTTACCTTCGCCGCGCTGGCCAGCTACAGCCGCACCATCAACTTCGACATCAAGCGCGCCGAAGGCTACAAGGCGTTCTGCAACAAGCTGTGGAACGCCGCGCGCTTCGTGCTGATGAACCTGCCGGAAGGCGAACTCGCCGCGCCGGCCAATGGCCCGGTGACGGAAGCGGAGCGCTGGATCCTCACGCGCCTGAAGCAGACGCTGACCGACGTGGAACAGCACTTCGCCAGCTACCGCTTCGACCTGCTGGCGCAGGAGCTCTACGAGTTCACCTGGAACGAGTTCTGCGACTGGTTCCTGGAGCTGTCCAAGCCCGCGCTCAACGGCGAGGATGCCGTGGCCGCCGCTTCCACGCGCCACACGCTGGTGGTGGTGCTGGAAACCATCCTTCGTGCGCTGCACCCCATCGTGCCGTTCATCACCGAGGAGATCTGGCACTCGGTGGCGCCGAAGCTCGGCCTGCAGGCGAAGTATCTGCTGGAGCGTCCGTGGCCGCGCGCCGACGAGATCACCGGCGACGAGGCTGCCACCGCCGAAGTCGAGTGGTTCAAGAACGTGCTGAGCGGCATCCGCCGTATCCGCGCAGAAATGAACATCGCCCCGGGCAAGACCATCCCGCTCCTGCTCGCCGATGGCGACGCGACGGATCGCGCACGCGCCGCCAAGTTCGCCGCACAGATCAGCTTCCTTGCGCGCGTCGACGCACCGCAGTGGATCGAATCCGGCGCGGACGAGCCGGCCGCAGCGGCCGCCGTGGTGGGTGCGATGCGTGTGCTGATTCCGCTCGCGGGCCTGATCGACCTGGGCGCGGAGAAGGCCCGCCTCGGCAAGGAAATCGCCCGCATCGAGGGCGAGATCAAGAAGTGCGAAGGCAAGCTGGGCAACGCCAACTTCGTCGCCAATGCACCCGCGGAAGTGGTGGCACAGGAACGCCAGCGCATCACCGATTGGGGTACGCAGCTCACCGCGCTGCGCGAGCAGGCGCAGAAGCTGGGCTAAGGGCAAAAGGAAGGGCGCCCAGCAGGCGCCCTTCCATCACCCGCGGTTCGTCTCAGGCTCTACGCAAGCGCCAGGTGCGATATCCGTACTCATGGCCAAAGTCCACGCGCTTGAACTTGGCAACATGGCGATCGCCCCGCTGGTAGTACCCCCATTTGGCCCTGCTGACCGCCTTGGCGGGGTCGAAGAACACATCCATATGCCCGACGGGCACACCCTTGGGCGTGACATGCATCACCACGCTGCGGCGCGTACGGGGCGACAGGTGCGGCGCGCCGCCGTGGAAAAGTTGCGGGTGCCAGACGATGACATCGCCACGCTGCGCATGCATCGGCAAAAACGCCAGGTTGGCCTCATTGCACTGCCGCTGCACTTCCTCCTGGTAGGCGTTCCACCCCTCGGGACTGAGCGGAGCGATGGAGCCGTCGCCAAAGACATCGCGCCGCATGCGCGCTAAATCGATCGGCGGCAAGAGATGGCTGCGCGGCACCACCCGTAACGGGCCGTTGTCGTCGCTGACGTCATCCAGTGCCACCCACACGCCCAGATAGCGCTCGGACGGAGTCGTGCAGAACATGGGGGTATCCCGGTGCAGCGACTGCTCCGAACCCCGTTCGTAATACAGCGTGGTGTACAGCGAAGTCGGTTCGCCAAAGAAGCGGTCGCAGACACCGATGGCGGCGTTGCGCACGAGCAACTGCGTGATGGCGTCCACCGCAAGATGCAGGTTGACGACACGGTAGAGGCGTCCGTGTTCGTCGAGATTGCGCGCCACGGCCTTTGCGTTGCGCTGTTTGAAGTTCGCAATACGCTGATTGATGTCATCGCACACCTTCGCGTCGACGGCACCGCGAATCACCGCATAGCCTTCGTCCATCAGCGATGTCCAGGCACTTCCAAGATCCATCGGCTTCCGTTCCTTTCCAAGGGGCGACCTGGCCGTCTCCCCGGTAAACCCACACTAGCTCAGGCCGGGCTCAAGTCCAACGCCATGACGATGGCATCCTCACGGCCTTCCTTCGCCGGGTAATACTTCGGCCGCCGCCCGATCTCCTCGAAGCCGATCGAGCGGTACAGGCTTTGTGCCACCGGGTTGGACGGGCGGACTTCGAGGAAGACGCGGCCCGCGCCATTCCAGCGCGCGATGTCCAGCAGGCGACGGAACAGGAACCGTCCCAGCCCGAGGCCACGGTGGTCCGGACCTACGCAAACATTGAGGATATGCGCCTCGCCCGCCGCCACCGAGAGCACGCCGTAGCCGGCGATGACGCCCTCCACCCACATCACCCAGCTCGGGTGTCCGGCTTTCAGGCAGTCGCTGAAGATGCCCGCGGTCCAGGGAAAGTCGTAGGAAGCCGCTTCCATCGCCGCCACGATAGGCACATCGTCGCGCCGCATGGCGCGGATTTCGGCGTGAGGACGGGCCACGGCAACCATGCGTGGGTTACTCCGCAGACGAAGCCAGCGCGCGGCGCAGGCTGCGCAGCGCGTTCCACAGCCTACGCTTGCCGGCGCCCGAGGTCAGCACGCCCGACGGTTCGTCGGCCAGCACGATATGGGCCCGGCTGAGCGTGGCGGCTGGCAGCTCGCGCCCCAGCGCATGCGCCTGGGCTTCGCCGAAGACCAGATAGGCACGGGCCTCCGGCGCGGCCGGCAGCTGGCCTTGGGCGACTTCGATGCGCGGGGCACGGGCCACGGCCGGTCCGCAGGTCAGCAGAGCCCGGCCGATCAGGTCCAGTTCCCGCGGCGAGCAGCCCGCAGGCAGCACGACGACGCACTCCCCCGCCACCACAGCCGGCGCGGTCCCCACGACGGGCGCTTCGGCCACGGGTGCCTCCTGCGCCACGGCGCGACGCACCCACGGCGTCACGCCCAGCGCGCGCAGCACGCGCTCGCGATGCGGCAGCGTGGCGTGGGCGTTCGCCATCAGGCCACTCCCCGGCGTCGGCGGTGCGTGGCACGGCCCCATAGGGTCATCACCGGGCCGGACAGCAGGTACAGGCTGAACACGGCGAACAGCACGCGCGGCGGATCGATGAAGAACGGCACCAGCACCAGCACGCCGATCAGCACCCACAGGAACGGCACGCGATCCCCCATCGGCAGCGACTTGAAGCTGTAGTAGCGGAAGCGGCTCACCATCAGCAGGCCCACCACCACTGCGATCACGGGGGTGATAAAGCACACTTCGGTGCCCAGCACGCCGAACTTGTCCATGCTCCACACGAAGGACATGCACACCGCGGCGGCCGCCGGGCTGGCCAGCCCCTGGAAGTAGCGCTTGTCGATCACGCCGACCTGGGTGTTGAAGCGCGCCAGGCGCAGCGCCGCGCAGGCGGCATAGATGAAGGCGGCGGCCCAGCCGACCTTGCCCCAGGTGGGGCCGAAGTCCTTCAACGTCGACAGCGACCAGGTGTACATCACCAGCGCCGGCGCCAGGCCGAAGCTGATCAGGTCCGACAGCGAGTCGTACTGCACGCCGAACTCGCTCTGCGTGTTGGTCAGGCGGGCCACGCGACCGTCCATGCCGTCCAGCAGTGCCGCCACGAACACGGCGATGGCAGCCGCGCTGAAATCCCCGCCGATGCTCGCCACGATCGCATAGAACCCGGCGAACATCGCACCGGTCGTAATCAGGTTGGGCAGCAGGTAAATGCCCCGGTGGCGCGGAGGGCTGACGGGCTTGCTCTCGGTCATGAATCAATCCGTGACGGAATACGCGCAGTGTAAACCATCCTCCGCTTGAGTCCGGCCGGAGGCGGTGCAAGGATGCTACGGCCTCTCAGGGGGGGCGCGCCTACCTCGCCGGCTTCCCGGACCGACCCGGGAACGCCCCTCCGCACGAGCTTGCACGGCTTAACCAACACACCCTTGTCCAACGCTCCGGAGTCCCTCATGCGTCGCCTTCTGATCGCCACTGCGCTGCTGCTGGTCGCGCCCCTGGTCGCCGCCCAGGCTTACAAGTGGAAGGACGCCAGCGGTACCGTGCATTACTCCGACGCCCCGCCGCCGCAGGGCACCCAGTACAGCAAGATCAGCACAAATGGTGCGGTGGAGCCGCTAGCCGCGCCCGCCCCGGCCAGCAGCACGGGAACCACCACGGAAAGCCGTCCCAAGCCTGCCGCATCCCAGCTGCCGGTGGCGGACACCCCCGAGAACCGCGCCAAGTTGTGCGCAACCCTCAAATCCAACATGGAAACGCTCAATAGCGCCGGCCCCGTGGTACTGCAGGAAGGCGGCCAGCAGAAGGTCATGAACGCCGACCAGCGCAAGCAACAGCAGGCCACCAACCAGGCCCAGTACCAGCAGTACTGCTCGGGCAGCTGACGTACCTGGCTCCCGCCTGTGCCGGAAACCCGGCGCAGGCGGCGGAGTCCGGCGCCGCAGGCCGCTATACTCGGCCTCTTTCCCCGTCGGACCCGTTCGCATGCGCCTCAGCCAATTCCACCTGGCCACCGTCAAGGAAGTTCCTGCCGACGCCGAAATCGCCAGCCATCGCCTGATGCTGCGTACCGGCATGATCCGCAAGCTCGCCTCCGGCCTGTACACCTGGTCGCCGCTGGGCCTGCGCGTGCTGCGCAAGGTGGAAGGCGTCGTGCGCGAAGAGATGGACCGCGCCGGTGCGGTGGAGCTGCTGATGCCGACCATCCAGCCCAAGGAGCTGTGGGAGGAAAGCGGGCGCTGGGCCAAGTTCGGCCCGCAGCTGCTGAAGATCAAGGACCGCAAGGAACAGGACTTCTGCTACGCCCCCACGGCCGAGGAAGTGATCACCGACTACGCGCGCAACGAGCTGAAGAGCTACAAGCAGCTGCCGGTGAACTTCTACCAGATCCAGACCAAGTTCCGCGACGAGATCCGCCCGCGCTTCGGCGTGATGCGCGCGCGCGAGTTCCTGATGAAGGACGCCTACTCCTTTCATCTCTCGCCCGAATCGCTGCAGCAGACCTATGACGCCATGTACCAGGCGTATACGCGCATCTTCACCCGCCTGGGCCTGAAGTTCCGCGCCGTACAGGCCGACACCGGCGCCATCGGCGGCAACGCCAGCCACGAGTTCCAGGTGCTGGCCGATTCGGGCGAGGACGCGCTGATCTTCTCCGACGGCTCCGACTACGCCGCCAATATCGAAAAGGCCGAGGCGCTGGCACCCACCGCCACGCGCCCCGCCCCCACCGCCGCGCTGACGCGCGTGGACACGCCCACCCAGAAGACCATCGACGACGTCGCTGCCTTCCTCAAGGTCACGCCGCAGCAGTGCGTGAAGACCATCCTGGTCCGCGGCAACGAGGGCCTGGTGGCCCTGTGCGTGCGCGGCGACCACGAAGTGAACGAAGTGAAGGCCGGCAAGCTGGCCGGCATGCCGGGCGAGTCCGTGCTGGCTACCGAAGAAGAGATCCTCGCGGTCACCGGTGCCCGCCCGGGCTTCATCGGTCCGGCCGGCCTGCCCGCCGAGATCCCCGTGATCGTCGACCGTGACGCGGCTGTGCTGGCCGACTTTGTCTGCGGCGGCAACCAGGACGGCACCCATTACACCGGCGCCAACTGGGGCCGCGATGCCCGCGTCACCCGCGTGGAAGACATCCGCAAGGTCGTTGCCGGCGATCCCTCGCCGGATGGCAAGGGCACCCTGCAGATCGCGCGTGGCATCGAAGTGGGCCACGTGTTCCAGCTCGGCAACAAGTACGCCGAGGCGCTCAAGGCCACCGTGCTCGACGAGAACGGCAAGGCCCAGGTGATGATGATGGGCTGCTATGGCATCGGCGTCAGCCGCATCGTGGCCGCCGCCATCGAACAGCGCCACGACGAAGCCGGCATCATCTGGCCCGAACCGATGGCTCCCTGGCGCGTGGCCGTGTGCGTGATCAACCCCAAGAACGCTCCGGAGATCGCCCAGGCCGCCGAGTCGCTCTACCGGACGCTGCAGGCCCGCGGCATCGAAGCTGTGCTGGACGATCGCGGCCTGCGCCCCGGCGCCATGTTTGCGGACATGGAGCTGATCGGCATTCCGCATCGCGTGGTGGTCAGCGAACGCGGCCTTGCCGCTGGCACGCTGGAATACCGCGCACGCCATGAGGCCGAAGCCCGCGCCGTGACCCAGGACGAGCTGTTCGCCTTGCTTGGCTGAGGCCAGGCCCGCCCGGGAAGAAAACGGCCGCGAAAGCGGCCGTTTTTGTTTTGTCCGGCGCTGACATTTTCGGCTTCATTATCCGGCCCATCGCATCCATTGCCCGTTTTGCTTTTGGCATTCGCAAGCGAATGGGGCGCCAGCGATTAATTGTCATGTATCCGGGGTCATTACCCTGCTCGCAAAACCCCATGGGCTTGCGTCAGCCATGCGTGTCATTATTGAAAACCGGTGAAACAAATCGCTTTTTGTCAAAAATCGCATGACAGGCTTTGCAACAGCGCATTGAATGGGTAAAAATCGATAATTCATAAGAGGTACTGCCCTAAGCCGCAGCACCCGTTCAAGCAGCCACACCCACCCCGGGAGTTACGCATGGCAGTGGATATCAAGAATCTCAACCATAATCAGCTCAACGACCTGATCAGCAAGGCGCAGGCGCGCCAGAATGAATTGCGCAAGGAAAAGGTTTCCAAGCTGCGCGAGAAAATCCACGCACTGATCAAGGCTGAGGGTTATTCGTTCGAAGACATTTTTGGCGGCGCCCGTGGTGCCAAGCCGCGCCGCAGCGGCGGCACGGTGGCCCCGAAATATCGCAACCCCGCCAATCCAGAGCAGGTGTGGTCCGGTCGCGGCAAGCGCCCGCGCTGGTTCAACGATGCGCTGAAGGCCGGCAAGAAAGAAAAGGATCTGGCGATCTGATCGCCCACTCCGCAAAAGAAAAAACCGGCCCAAGGGCCGGTTTTTTTTGCACGCGTTGCCGGTGTTCTACAGCGAGCGTCGTGGTGCGATGAGCAGGTCGCCAAACAGCAAGCCCGCCACCAGCGCAATCAACAGGGTGACCAGCAGCAAGGTGCTGTCCATGCCCAGCGTGGTGTCGCGCTCAAGCAGGTACGACACGCTGCGGAAGCCCGTGCTGCCGGGCACCAGCAGGATGATGCCCGGCTCCCGGATGATGGCCCCCGGCCGATGCACGAAGCGCGCATACAGGTTGGCGAGGCTGCTCAGCATCAAGCCACCCAGGAACACGCCGAACGGCGCCGCCGGCAGCTTCCCCGCGAGGGCGCCGCCCCAACGGGTCGAGAGATACCCCACCACCACGGCGGCCATCACCACCAGCCAGTCGCGCCGCGCCGCCCGGAAGGAGATGGCGAAGGCAAAGGCGCCGACGATCAGCGCGGGATAGTCCGTCCACGACGGCAACGGCGGCAGCGCATAGTCGCGCCCTTCGACACCGAATGCCGTGCAGAGCGTGGTGGCAGCCACCGTGCCGAAGGTGAGCTTGATCAACGTGGCGATGGCACCGCCCATGCGCGCCACACCGGCCACCAGATGCTGGCTGGAGATCTCGCGCACCGCCGTGGTGAGGGCCATGCCGGGCATGAGCACGATCAGCCCCGCCAGGATCACCGACTTGATCGCCAGCGGCACCACGAACTGGCTGACCACAATGGCAATGGTGGTGGCCACCAGCGCACTGATCGCCTCGCTGGCCACCGCGAGCCGAGGGCGCGTGGCCGAAAGCACCGTGATCGTGCCGATGATGAGGCCGATCAGCGCCGCCGTGACGAGATCCGCCCACGAGCTATGCAGCAGCAGGGCCACCACGCTCGCCGCCGCCAGCCCATAGCTCGCGATCACTCCCGCCTGTGCACGGCGCGTATCCGGACGCCCCAGCTCGCGCAACTGGCGAAACCCTTCGCGCAGATCGATATCGCCGGCAATGACCTTGTCGGCGATGGCATCCGCATCGCTCAGGCGCGCGAGGTTCACGTCCCCCGGCGCCAGGCGCATCACCTGCGTGACCTGTGCCACCTCGTCCTCGCCCTGGGTGAGGTCGGTGAACGAGATGATGATGGCCGTGGGGCTGGACCACACATCCGCCACCAGCCCCAGGCGCTGCGCGGCCCCACCGATCGCGCCTTCCAGGCGCGGCGCGGCCGTGCCGTACTGGTGCAGGCGGCGCGCCAGTTCCAGCAGGAACGCGATGCGGGTGTTGAGCGGCGCCATCGCCAGTGGCGTGAGGACAATGGGTGGGTTCATCGCGTGGCCGTCCGCGCGACGATGGCCGCGTGCGATGGGATGTGTGTGAAGGGTGTGGCCTTGGGCATGGCCGTAGTAAAACTGATTTGGACGGCTATGTCAGGGGGATGAGTTCAGGGGTTCTATCTGAATGATGCTTGTGTTGCCGGTTGTACATCCTTTGGCCAACCGTGGGGTGGACATGGGGCAGTCGCGAAACGTGCGCGGTGTCTCCCCTTCGGGGCACGCGGGGAGCGGCCTTGGACGGTCGCGGTTTTGAGGGGCGGGGGAGGGATCAATCTAGCCTCGCTGTTTCAAAGACACCGTCATCCCGGCGCAGGCCGGAGGCGCTTCACAACAGCCGTAGGCTGGTCATCCAGTTTCTGTCGTGGTCAGTCGTCGCCTCAGGCGTTCCCGCGAGCGGGCCGCTTACGCAGCGGGCGTTTCGACCTTCTGCCGAAGGCCGAGTCACTTTTCTTTTGCTGGCCCAAAAGAAAAGTAACCCAAAGAAAATGGCCTGAAGAGCCAGAGCTGGCAGCATTCTGCTGGGATAAGCCCGAACGCGTGAGGCAGGTCGTTGCTTAACTACCTCCGCCTCTACACAGCGGGTACCTCCAAGCGTTTCGCAACGCGCCATGGCGATGAGGACTTAAAACGGCACATCGCTTCGTTTCGGTGTGGCCAGGACGCGGGCGACCGCCCGCTTTTCTGTGGGAGCGCACCCTGTGCGCGACAACCTAACGGAGCGGTGACTACGAGACGCCCCAGTCGCGCACAGGGTGCGCTCCCACAAGGGATCCGTCATCTTGGAGTGCTCCGCTGACGCCTCGAGCTCTCGCTTTGGCTTTTGGCTTTTGGCTTTTGGCTTTTGGCTCTTAGCTCTTGATCTCCCGGGTCCCCGTATGACGCGGCGGGCGGGGGGAGGAATAGCCCGAAGGGTGGCCGGCAAGGATGCCGGCCAGTTTGGCGTCAGGGCAGGATGCCCTGTCGACAAACCCCGCAACCCGACCGCGAACCTGGAGGGCCATAGGCCCGGAAGGCGCGTCATCCGGGGGGCCCTTTCTTTGGGTTACTTTTCTTTGGGCAAGCAAAGAAAAGTGACCCGGACTGCGGCAGCAGTTCGGAAGCCCGCGGCAGGCGAGCCAGATCGCGGGAGCGCCTGAGGCGACGGCCGACCACGACAGAAACGGGATGACCAGCCATGCGGTTGTTGAAAAGCGCCTCCGGCCCTTGCCCCCTTTTCGGGGTGCGCCGGGATGACGGCTAAAGAACGAGGCGGCGGGGCTAGCTTGCCCCCTCACCCCCCCTCTCCCGTCCCTCAAAACCGCAGCCACCCAAGGCTGGCCCCGCGCGCCCGGCCGCGTAGAGGGAGCAGGAACTACTCCACCGCCCTCACCACCAGCGTCGTCCCATCCACCCCGACCACCTCAACCGTGCTCCCCACAGGCAAATCCGGTCCACGCACCAACCAGAGGCTATCGCCCACCTTCGCCTTGCCGCGCCCATGAACAATCGCCTCGGCCAGCACATACCGCTGCCCGATCTTCTGCTCGCCACGCCGGTTGAGTAGCGCATCTCCCGGCTCATCCCGCATCAGGCGCGGACGCAACACGTACCAATAGGCCGCGCACGACAAGAACGCCAGCACCGCGAACACCAGCGCCTGCGCCAGCATCGACATGCCCGGCGCAACCAGCACCACCAGTCCGGTGACGCCGGCGGCAATGCCTATCCACAGCATGAAATAGCCGGGCAGGATCACCTCGATGGCAATCAACACCAGCGCGAGGATCCACCACAGGTAATGCAGCGCGATCTGTTCCATCGTCGTCGCTCAGCTCATCGCCGGCGGCGTACGGCGGCCGGTGTTCGTCGCCTGCTGCTGGCTCAGCGAATCCTTGGCCAGCTCGGCGATGCCGGCCAGCGAACCGAGGATGCCGGTCGCCTCCACCGGCAGCAGCAGGGTCTTCTGATTCGGTGAATGCGCCATCTCCTTCAGCGCTTCGACGTACTTGTTGGCGACGAAGTAATTCAACGCGTTGACGTTGCCGTTGGCGATGGCCTCGGACACCATCTTGGTCGCTTCGGCTTCCGCCTCGGCAAGGCGGATGCGCGCCTCGGCCTCGCGGAAGGCCGCTTCCTTCTTGCCCTCGGCGGCCAGGATGGCGGACTGCTTCTCGCCGTCCGCCTTCAGCACGGCGGCCTGGCGCAGGCCTTCGGCCTCCAGGATGTTGGCGCGCTTCTCGCGCTCGGCCTTCATCTGGCGGGCCATGGAATCGACGAGGTCGCGCGGCGGCGCGATGTCCTTGATCTCGATGCGGTTGACCTTGACGCCCCACGGATGGGTGGCTTCATCCACCACGGTGAGCAGCTTGGCATTGATGGCATCGCGCTGGCTGAGCGATTCGTCCAGGTCCATCGAACCGAGCACGGTGCGGATATTGGTCATCACCAGGGCCAGTGCGGCCTGTTCCAGATTGGCCACTTCATAGGCGGCCTTGGCGGCATCCAGCACTTGGTAGAACACCACGCCATCGACGCGCACCACGGCGTTGTCCTTGGTGATGACGTCCTGCGAAGGCACGTCGAGCACCTGCTCCATCATGTTCATCTTGCGGCCAATGCCGTAGATGAAGGGCATCAGGAAATGCAGGCCCGGCGTGAGTGTGCGTGTATAGCGCCCGAAGCGCTCCACGGTCCATTCGAAGCCCTGCGGCACGATGCGCACCAGCTTGGCGAGCACGATGATCGCGACCACGATCACCACCAATGCAAACAGCTGTCCCATTGCCTGATCCCCGATCCATGAAGGTTGGACCGAGTATAGGCGAGCCCGTGGACGACGGGACTAGCGGTCGGCGCGCGGCCCCAGCGGCAACAGCAGGCTGACCCGCAGGCCGCCCTCTTCCCGGTTGGCGAGCGCGATGCGGCCACCATGGGCTTCCGCGATCTCGCGCGCCAGGGCCAGGCCAAGGCCCGTGCCCGAACGCTTGGTGGAATAGAACGGCAGCAGGGCCTGCGCCAGCACGGTTTCACTCATGCCGGGGCCGCGGTCGGCTACTTCAATGCGCACGTCGCGGCTGACCACGGTCAGCGAGATCGATACCTCGTCTTCGGCGCCGCCCGACTCGTGCGCGTTCTTCACCAGGTTGATCAGCACCTGCTCGATCTGCGCCGCATCGAACCAGCCCGGCTGCTCCGGCAGGGAACCGCGCAACTGGAACTTGCAATGCAGCGACAGGTTCTCCAGGAACGGCTTCCAGTCGATGGACGAGGGCTGCGGCGCCGGCAACTTGGCGAAGCTGGCGTAGCCGGCGATGAAGCCGTGCAGATGACGTGCGCGTTCGCCAATGGTGGCGAACACGCCCGGCAACCGCGCGGTGTCGCCACGGCGCGCCAGTTCGGCGCCGGAGTGCGCGAGTGAGGAAATCGGCGCCAGCGAATTGTTGAGCTCGTGGCTGATCACGCGTATCACGCGCTTCCACGTTGCCACTTCCTGCCGCGACAGTTCGCGCGTCATGCGCCGGAACAGTTGCAGGCGATGCGGCCGCCCCTGCAGGCGGAAATTGCGTTGCGACAGGTGGAAGGTTTCCTCGCCGCCGTCCATCTCCACCGTCAGCAGCGCGTCCTCGCCGCCTTCCACGGCGCGGCGCAAGGCCTCGGGGCTGTCGCTGATCAGCTCGGCGAAGTTCAGGCCGTGCAGCGTACGCCCGTCGTTGAACAGGTGGCGCGCCGCGATGTTGGCGTAGGTCACGCGGCCGCTCGCATCGGTGAGCACCAATGCCACCGGCGTGTTCTGCACCACCGTATCGAGCAGCAGTTCGCGCTGGGTGAGGTTCTGGCGCTGCTCGCGCAGCGTCTGGCCCAGTGCGTTGTGCATGCGGATCAACTCGCCCAGTTCGTCGCGACGCGTCGCGGCGATGGAGAAGCTGAAGTCGCCGTCGCGATAGCTGGCCACGGCGCCCTCAAGCGCGCGCAGCAGCCGGGTGACCGGCGACATCACGCGATGGCCCAGCCACAGCGAAAGCGGCAGCAGGAAGGCCATCGACACGAGGATGCCGCCATAGAAACCGAAATGCGCCGGTGTTCCCAGATCGATGCCTTCTTGCCGCATCCACACCAGGATCTGTGGCAGCGGCCACTGGGACACGCCGGCATAGATGAGCGCACCCGATACGCCGGCAAAGCCCAGCAGCATCACCATGCGCGACTCGAGCGAACGCAAGCCCAGTCGCATCAAACCTCTCCCCTGTGCAGCGCCGCCATCAGTGACACGCGCCACCCGGACCCATCGGCACGCAATTGACGTGCGGCCCGCGGCCGTTGTTGATGATTACGCGGATCGGCGTCTGGTCCGCCGGTGCCTTGTCCTTCACGGGCCCCTCGCTGAAATTAAAGCGCTGGGCCTGGCTAGCCGCCGTGCTCAGCGTGTCCTTGTAACCGGTCGTCGCCGTGCCCGATGGCGCAGGCGACAGCTTGCCCCAGCGGTCGCTCGATGACGGCGGGGCGATGCCCTGCGCCGCCGCGCTGGCGCCGAGCAAGGCGATGACCAGAAGCAGGTAGCGATAGCGCATGACGAACTCCATCGACCCTCCGGACATCATCCTCGGCATTCATGGCGGGGGCAACGCTCCCTGCCTCACCTTGTGGGAGCGCACCCTGTGCGCGACTTGCCTGACATCGTGCAGTCGCGCACAGGGTGCGCTCCTACAAGAAACGGGCCGGTTTCAGGCCTGGGCCAGGCCGTAACGCTCCATGCGCCGATACAACGCCTGCCGCGACAGGCCGAGTGATTGCGCGGCGCGGCTCACGACGCCACCCGCCTTTTCCAGTGCGGCTTCAACCGATTCCCGGCTGGGTTCGTCCAGATTGCGCGCGCCAGCGGCGGCCACCTGCGGCAGGTTGAGCTGCTCGGGCGCAATGCGCCCGTCGCCCGCCAGCAAGGCCGCGCGCTCGATCGCGTTCTTCAGCTCGCGCACATTGCCTGGCCAGGCATACGCCAGCAGGGCATCGCGCGCGGCGTCGGTGAGTTCGGCGCGGCCGTCGAGGAAGAAATCGGCCAGCGGCAGAATGTCGTCCACGCGCTCGGACAGCGGTGGCAGGTTCACTTCGATCACGTTGAGGCGATAGTAAAGATCCTCGCGGAAGGTGCCCGCGCGGATCATCGCCTTCAGGTCGGCATTGGTCGCGCTCAGCACGCGCACCTTCACGCTGCGCGTGCGTCCGGAACCCAGCCGCTCGAATTGGCCGGTTTCCAGCACGCGCAGCAGCTTCACCTGGCCCGACAGCGGCAGGTTGCCGATCTCGTCGAGGAACAGCGTGCCGCCGTCGGCCAGTTCGAAACGGCCTTCGCGCGCCTTGTTGGCGCCGGTGTAGGCGCCCGCATCGGCACCGAACAACTCGGCCTCGATCAGCTCGCCCGGCAGCGCGCCGCAGTTCACGGCGACGAAGGGGCCGCGCTTCACGCCCGAGTTGGCGTGCACGATGGCGGCGATGCGCTCCTTGCCGGCGCCATTGGGGCCGGTGATGAGCACGGGTACGTCAGAGCGTGCGACCTGGCAGGCCAGGTCCAGCGTGCGCGCCATCGCCTCGGAGGCGAACACAATGCCGTTGAGGTCGTAGCGACGCTGCAGGTCTTCGCGGCGCTTGCGACGCTCGTTGCGGGCGCGGGTGACTTCGCGCGTCGATTCCGAAAGCTCCAGCAGGTTCTCCACCGTGGCCAACAGCTTGTTGTCGTCCCACGGCTTGGCGAGATAGTCGGCGGCGCCGGCCTTCACCAGCTCCACTGCGGTTTCCAGATGCGTCCAAGCGGTGAGCAGGATCACCGGCAGATCGGTATGGCGCAGGCGGATATCGCGGAACAGCGCGATGCCCTCCTCGCCCGAGGTGGTGTCGGCGGTGAAATTCATGTCCTGGATCACCACGTCCACCCGCTCGGTTTCGAGCATGGCCAGGCCCTGTTCGGGCGTCAGCGCGGTCAGCGGGCGAATCTCATGCAGGGAGAGCGCAAGGGAAAGCGCCTCGCCCACGGCCGGGTTGTCGTCAATGATCAGTACGGTTCGCATTCGTCGCTTGCACATGTAGACGTGGATGCAGCTCCACGCCAAAAGGTTGCCATCATTTCGCCGATTCGTCGCGATTGACAGTTCAGTCGCTTCTTATGGGAGGGGGTAGCGGTTCGAGCAGCTCGGCGCATGCCTGGGGAGCCAGCAGCACGGCCTGCTCCGTTCCACGGCGACGCACCTTCAGGGGCATGGGCGAGATGCCGTGATCCCGCAACGTGACGAGGAAGTCAGCCACGGCGGCCACGGGCTTGCCGTCTGCTTGCAGGATAAGGTCACCCTCTGCGAGGCCCCAGAGATTCACGGGCATTTCTTGCACCACCCTGACGCCACCGGCCTTGTCCGTCGTCAGATCTAATGACTGTCCCCCCCTGCCCCAATGCAAGGCGTCACTTGATTCCCAGGATGACCAATCGGACGCCAGTGCATGACTGGCCGGCAACAGCAGGCCCGCTGCCAGCAGCAGGTGCTTCAGTGTTCGTCGCACGTCATCACTCCCTGAAAAAGCGCGCGCCGTCATGGACGGCGCGCGCGGTGGATCAAGCAGCGGCCGGATGCGCCGGTGCCTTGCCCGCCTTCACGGCAGCGATCCAGGCATCGACGCGGGCTTCCAGCACGTCCAGCGGCAGCGCACCACCGTTGAGGATCTCGTCGTGGAAGGCGCGGATGTCGAACTTGTCGCCCAGTTCCTTCTTGGCGTGCGCACGCAGCGCCAGGATCTTCAGCTGACCCATCTTGTAAGCCAGCGCCTGGCCCGGCCAGGTGACGTAGCGGTCGGTCTCGGCCTGCACGCTCGGCTCGTCCTCGCTGGAATGCGCGTGGAAGAAGTCGACCATCTGCTGGCGGCTCCAATGCTTGTAGTGCACGCCGGTGTCGAGCACGAGGCGGTCGGCGCGCAGCAGCTCATCGGAGAGATGGCCGTAGTACGAGAGCGGATCCTTGTAGAAGCCCAGCTCCTTGCCCAACTGCTCGGCGTACAGTGCCCAGCCTTCGATGTAGGCGTTGTAGCCCGCCTGCTGACGGAACGGCGGCAGGCCCTGCAGCGTCTGCGCGATGGAGATCTGCATGTGATGGCCCGGGATGCCTTCGTGATAGGCCGTCGACTCGATGCTCAGCACGTTGCGGTTCTGGTAATCGCCGGTGTTGACGAAGATCTGGCCCGGACGCGATCCGTCCGGCGTGCCCTGGCGGTACTCGGCGCCGGCCGCTTCCTTCTCGCGGAAGGCTTCCACCGGCATCACTTCCACCTTGGTCTTGGGCAGCAGGCCGAACAGCTTCGGCAGTTCCGGCTGCATGCCGGCCAGGTAAGTGCGATAGCGGTTGAGGATGTCCTCGCGCGAGGTGGCGTGCACCTTCGGGTTGGTCTTGAGCGACTCGCGGAAGCTGGCCAGATCCTTGAAGCCCTGCTGCTTGGCGATCTCGGTCATCTCGCCTTCGATGCGCTTCACTTCGGACAGGCCGATCTCGTGGATGCGCTCGGGGCTTTCCTTGGTGGTGGTCATCTGCTCCACCTGGAAGGCATAGATGGCCTCGCCGTTGGGCAGCTGCCATACGCCCGGCTCGCTGCGGCCATGCGGGGCGTAGTCGTTCTTCACGAACGTGCCGAGCTTGGCGTAGGCCGGACGCACCTGCTGGTCGATGGCGGCGAGGATGGCGTCATGCAGGCGCTTCTGGTCGGCGGCGGACACCGTCTTGGGGAAGTGCTTCAGCGGCTCGGCGAACAGGCTGTCCATGCCGGCCGGCTTGCCGATGCTGTCGATCTGCGTGACCACTTTTTCCAGCACGTACTTCGGCGGCATCATGCCGTTCTTCATGCCCAGGCGCGCGGTTTCGGTGGCCTGGTCGAACAGCGCCGGCACCGACTTCAGGCGAGCGAGGTAGTCGTCGTATTCCTTGGTGTTGTCGAACGGGATGGAGCTGATGAAACCGGCCAGCTGCAAGTGCACGCCGGTCATCTGTTCCAGCGGCATCTCGTCGATCTTCAGCTCGTGCGCCTTCAGCGCATCGGAGAGGCGACGCACCATCAGCTCCTGGTTGAGCTTGTCCTCTTCCGAGAAGCCGGTGGTGTCGATGGCCTTGAAGCGCTGCAGGAAGGCCTTGTCTGCGGCGTACTCGCGCTCGGCATAGGCCGGCGAGGCGTCGGCCCAGCGATCGTTGTAGCGAAGGTCGCCCAGGATCGTGGCGAACTCCGGCTGCGTTTCCAGCGTGTGCTGCCACTGCTCGGCGAGCAGGGCGTTGAGCGCCTTCACGCGGGTAGGTACATCCGTGGTCGTGGCGGCCTGCGCCGTGGCGAGGCACGCCGCCGACATCACCACACCCGCCAACAACATTCGCGGTCCGATCTTCATGGGTACATCCTCGGGTTGAGATTCGCCTATTCTGCACACCCGGCGCCGGCCTGCCCGTGCCGAACCGCACGGGCGAGTGGTTCAGCTACGCGAAACCCAGAGAAGCTCCAAGAACCTGTTCAAGATCTTCTGGGCGTCTCAGAAAAGCGGCTTCTTTTTGCTCGTCATCCCCGCGAAAGCGGGGATCCAGTGACTTTATAGGCTACGAACAGGCACTGGATTCCCGCTTTCGCGGGAATGACGGTGAGGGAAATGGGTGTTCCCGCAAGAAATTGAACAGGCTCTTGGCAAACACCACCGCCACCCTAGATCGACCGGGTCGCCACCACCGGGGGCACCTCGGCCGCCCGCCTGGCCGGCGCCAGCACGGCCAGCTGGCCAAGCAGGAGCACCACCACGCCACCGATCGGCATGTAGTTCCACGGCAGGCGCGGCAGCTCGTAATAGTGCATGAGCACGCCGTTGGCGACATACGCCAGGGCCATGCCCACCATGACACCGGCGCCGGCGATCAGCAGGTTTTCCACCATGAAGTACCGCATTACCTGCCCACGGCGCGCGCCCAGTGCCCGCTGAATGCCGATCTGTCGCGTGCGTCGCTGCACCCAGAAGCCGGTGAGGCCCATGATGCCGATGGCCGTCACCACGATCACCGCGAGCGTGACGCCGGCGAACAGCCACAGGGCGGCGCGTGCGCTGGTGAGGGCTTCGTGGCGGCGTTCGGCGTAGGTGTCGATCTTGGCCTGAATGTCTTCGGCCATCAGCGGCCCGAATTCACGCTTGATGGTGTCGCGGATGCCCCGCATGGCCACCTCGCGCATGGCCGGATCGATGCGCACGGCGTAGCCCACCATGGCCGTGTCGCCAATGCGCTTGGCCGCCAGCAACGTGTTGTCCGCGCGGCCGTCCGTTGCCAGCGAGAGCTGGTTGCGCATCAGGTGGCGCACCACGCCGATCACCTGGTAGCCATGTCCGTCGGGTTCGTCGGGCACCTTCAGCATCTGCCCCACTGCCGGCTGATCGCCGAACAGCTGCCTGGCCAGCGACTGGGTGATGATGATGGGCTCGGGCGACGCGGTGCCCGGCACCGCGGAGGACGATTGGTTGACGCCGAAGTCCCGATACTCGGCCGGCAGGAAATCCCGCCCGGCGATCAGCTGCAGGCCCAGCGATGTCACCAGCCCTTCGCCGAAATAGCCATTCACGCCGACCTTGACGCCACGGGGCGACTGCAAGGTGTAGTCGATCATCATCATGCTGATCATGGGCAAGCCTAGCGCCGCCGATGCGGACCGGATGCCGGGCGTGCGGCTCAGCGCCAGCTGGCCGGCGCGCACCTCGGCACCCGTCCAAGGCCGCACGCGCGAGGCAATCTGGTCGACCAGCACCAGTTCGTTCTCCGCCAGACCGCTGGGCGCCACCATGGGCTGCACGCGCTGCCAGACGAGAAACAACACATTGCACAGAATGGCGCAGGCCAGCGCCACCTGCAGCAGCACCAGCGTCGGCATCAACGCGTGGCGACGCAGTACCTTGAGCATGATCGAAAGTGACATGGCGCCTCCCTTATGCGCTCTTGACCTGCAGGCCCGGTTCGACACGCGACGCGCGCCACGCTGGCAGCCACCCGGTGACCACCCCGACCACCAGCGCCAACAGGAACAACGCCGCGAACATCGCCGGATCGAGCCGCGCCAGATCGGTGAAACCGCTGTCTTGCAAGCGCAGCGTCCAAAGGCCGAACAGTGTCAGCGGCAAGGCCAGCGCGCCGCCGATCAGGCAGATCATCGACGCCTCGAACACATGCTGCTGGAAGATGGCACGGCGCGGTGCGCCGAGTGCGCGGCGCACACCAATCTCCGCACCACGCCGCAGGAAACGCGCGGCAAGCAAGCCCGCCACGTTGGCCATGCACAGCAGCAGGAATGATCCCGCCAGCCACGCGTTCAAACGCACGTTGTCAGGCACCACGTTTTGTTTGCTCAACCACGTCCCGACACCGGTCAGCTCGGCGTGCGCCGGTTTGCCGTAACCGGCCAGCGATGTCTGGTTTTCCGCGTAGTGTTGCAGGTAGGCAAGGAAATCAGCCGCCTGCCGACGATCCGGCAGATCGACCCAGTAGCTCAGCGATGCGCAGTGAATGGCGTCGGTACCGAACAGGGTTTTCTGCTTGGGCGCGTCTTCGTCGCAACCGTCACTGCCCGCCAGGTCGACGCCTGCGTCCAGCAACGCACTCAGCGGCACGAAGGCTTCGTCACGCCGCCGGTCGCCAAAGCCGAATGCCGCCAGCTCGTAGAAGTGCGGCTGCGGCCTGAAGGGAACACTCACGCCGATGATGCGGAACACGCCATGCCCCAGCTTGAGATCGCGCCCCAGCACATCGGTCGTGCCGTACAAGTGCTGCGCCATCTCGCTGTCGATCACCACCAAGGGCGTGTGTGCGGCGTCCTCTGCCGGCGTCCATCCGCGACCGCTGCGCAAGGACACGCCCAGCAGGGGCATGAACTCACCGGTGGTCGCCAGCACGTAGTCGCGTGCGTGCCGCGGCTGCTCGCCATCGCCGGTCAGTTCCGTGAACACGCTGGCCATGGCCGCCTGCCAGGCGGCCCGGTGGTCGTGCAACAACTCCCGTGCATCACCCAGCTTGATGCGGTGATAGTTCTCTACCGTGATCTCATTGAGCGACTGGTTCTGCTGGGGCTTGGCATGCACCGTGTCGACCCAGGCCAGATACAGGTGGCTGCTGCGCCCAGGCAGCGGGTCCGCCGTCAGCTGGTGCAGCAAGGCCAGCGTCGTCATCGTCGCCGCCAACCCCATCGCCACGGTAAGCACCGCCAGCACCGTGCTGCGTGGAAACCGCCTCAATCCATGCCAGGCCAACATCAGGTTGTAACGCATGCGTTCCTTCCCTGTTGCGTGATTTTTCCGTAACCGTCGCGGCACATGCGCCGCGCGTTACGTCCCCAGAGGCATGACCGGCCCGTACCGGCCACGCCGCGTCCCCTCACACGGTCAGACCGACCGCGTCGCCACCACCGGCGGCACGCTCGCCGCGCGCATGGCCGGCGCCAGCACCGCCAGTTGCCCCAGCCCCCACAGCGCCAGCGCGCCCACCGGCAGGTAATACACGGGAAGGCGCGGCACTTCATAGAACTTCATCAGCACCAGGTTGAGCCCGAACGTCAGCACCACGCCGACCACGATGCCGGCAGTGACGATCAGGAAGTTCTCCGCCTGGAAGTAACGCAGGATGTCGCTGCGCGTCGCGCCAATGGCGCGGCGGATGCCGATCTGCTTGCGACGCTGCTGCACCCAGAAGCTGGCCAGCCCCACGATGCCCAGCGCCGTCACCAGCAACAGCGCCACGATGACGCCAGCCAGCATGCCGACCATGATGCGGGTCTGGCGGAAATAGTCCGCGCGCAGCTCCGGCACGGTGCGGCTCTGCGGGAGATTGAGCACCGCCTCCGGCGCGGCCTTCTGTGCCGCGTCGCGTGCCTCGCGCAACACACGCGGCAGCTCGGCGGGGCTGGCGCGCAAGACGTAGACGCCGTGCAGCGAGTCACCGGGAGTCACCGGGGCGAACACCGACCACTCACCCGCGCTGTCGCCATGCCCACCGCCCGGATCGGGCGGCGCCAGGTGTGCCATCACGCCGATCACGCGGAAGTGGTATGTGTCCGACCAGAACTCCTTGCCCAGCGGATCCTGTCCCGGCCAGAGGCGCTCGGCGAACGCACGCGTGACCCAGACAGACGTGTTCTTCGGCAGCCAGTTTTCAGCCACCTGGAAATCCTCCGGCTGGAACGCATGCCCTGCCACACGCTGCAGGCCCAGTGCTTCCACGGCACCGGGGCCGCCGGAGTAGAAGTGCGGCACGGCGATGTAGTGCTCGTGGTCAAGGGTAACGCCGGCGTAGCCGGCGTGGTCCGCAAACGGCACGGCATTGACCACCGCCACCGACTGCACGCCAGGCACGGCACGCAACGCAGTGGTGACCCGTGCGTTGAGGTCCGTGCCCTTGCATCCATCGCAGCCGAGGCTGATCAGGGCCAGCGAGGATTCGTCCACGCCGCTTTCCACATGAAGCATCCGCAACTGCCCCACGATGAGGAAACAGGCGTTGCACAACACCGCACAGGCAAGCGCGATTTCCAGCGCGATCAACGCGGTGGCGAGACGATGGCGGCGCAAAGCGGCAAGGATGGGAGCGAAATGCGTCATGGTCGGCCTCACAGAGTCTTCAGTTGCCATGCCGGCACCACGCGGCATGCGCGCACCGCCGGGAGCATTCCCGCCAACAGGCTCGCGCCAATCGCGGCGAGGAAGGTCAGCATGAACATGGGCACGTCCAGGCGCGCCAGGTCGGCATAAGCCACGGGCTGCTGCCGGATGAACCACAACCCCGCCAGGGTGAGCAGCCAGCCGAACGCGCCGCCAATCAGGCCGATCAAGCCCGACTCCACCATGTACTGCGTGAATACGGCCGCGCGGCTGGCGCCCAGTGCGCGCCGCAAGCCGATTTCCCCGCTGCGGCGCAGGAACTTCGCCAGCAGCAGGCCCACCATGTTGACCAGGCAAATGCCGAGGAAGGCCACCGCCAGCCAGGCCTGCAGGCGCACGTTGCTGGGGAGCACGCCGTTGTAGTCCAGCCATCCCATCAGGTCACGCAACCGCGTATTGCCCGCATGCGTGAAGCGGCCCGCCGCCTGCTGCTGCGCCGCGTAGTCGGCGACATAGCGGCGATACGCCGCCACCTTCGCCGCATCGTTGAGCTGCGCCCACAGTGCCACCCACACGCAGGGAGCGTTCTGCAGATGGCCCGGTCGCTCAGGCATCTGCCAGCAGGTGAACTGCAGGAAGTTGCCGTCGTTGACCTCCAGGCCGGTAAAGAACGGCGTGATGACATCCTCCGGCCGGGTGTAGAAGTCGCTGGTATCGCCACCGGCGAAGCGGCCACCGCGCACCGCATAGAACTGCGGCGACGGTCGCCAGGGCTTGAGCACGCCGACGATGCGCACGTCGCTGTCGCGCAGGCGCAGGGTGCGTCCCACGCTGTTCTCGCCGTTGAACAGCTTCTGGTTGAGATCGTCGGTGATGACGACCACGCGGGCGCGAGCCGCGTCGTCCTGCTCACTCCACGGACCGCCGTAGCGGAACGGCACGTTGAACATGCTGAAGAAGTCCGTGGTGGCCGACAGCATCGTCGTCATCACGGGAGGCTTGCCCGCTTCCGCCGTGTTCAGCCGTACCTGGCTTTGCACCACCAGCGCCTGCCGGTCGGCGCGCCGGGCGCTCCACAGGTCCACGGCCGTGCGGTAATCCAGCATATCCAGCGGCTCGTTGGCGTCCTTGCCCTTTGGATCCGCATCGACCTGCGGATAGAAGATGGCCTGGCTGCGTCCCGGCAACGGATCACCCGACAGCAGGTGCACCACCGTCAGCGTGGTCATGCTGGCGCCGATACCCACGGCGATGGCAAGCACCATCAGCGCCGTGAGCACCTGGTTCCGACGCAGGCTGTGGAAGGCAAGATCGAGGTAGTAACCGAACATATCCCTGTCCCCTTGTCGCTCAAACCGAACGTGTCGCCACCACCGGCGGTACCGCCGCGGCACGCATGGCCGGGCCCAGCACCGCCAGTTGCCCGATGATCCACAGCAGCACCGCACCCACCGGGAAGTAGATGCCGGGCAAGCGTGGCAGTTCGTAGTGCACCATCAGCAGCAGGTTGATGCCGTAGGCCAGCACCATGCCCACGACGATGCCGATGGTCGCCAGCAGGAAGTTCTCCGTCTGGAAGTAGCGCAGGATGTTCGTGCGCGTGGCGCCCAGCGCACGGCGCACGCCGATCTGCCGGCGCCGCTGCGCGACCCAGAAGCTGCCCAGGCCGACGATGCCCAGCGCCGTGACGATCAGCAGCGCCACGCACACGCCAATCAGCAGGCCCGCCATGGCGCGGTCGTTCTGGAAGAAGTCGTGCCGCATGTCGTCGAAGGTGTGCTTCTTCAGCACCACGCGATGCGGGTTGATCTCCTTGAGCTTGGCCAGCGCGGCGGCGAGCACGCGCTCGCGGTCTTCCGGCGTCTTGGTGCGGACGACATATTCCCCGCGCGCCATGCGCATGGGGAAGATCATGCTGTAGCTCTTGGCCGAATCGTCCCAGATGGACGGACGTATCAGTTCCTTGACCACGCCCACCACGGTCATGGGGTAATCCATCAGGTAGATCTGCTTGCCCAGCGCCTGCTGGCCGGGCCACAACCGCTGGGCCATGTTCTGCGTGATGACGATCACCTGTGGCAGGGACTTGGCGTCCTTGGCGGCGGCGCCGCGCACCACGTCATCGAAATCCTTGAAGTCGTCGGGTCGCAGATCCCGGCCGGCGACCAGCTGCAGGCCGAGTGCAGGCACCAGGTTCTCGCCGGAATACATGGTCGCATTGAGCGTGGAGAGCTTCTGCTTCGGGTCGAGCTTGATGCCGGAATTCGAGGACGAATTGCCGAACGGCACCTGCATCACCGAGGCCACCTCGGCCACACCGGGGATCTGCTGCAACGCGGCGAGGTCGGTCAAGGTGCGCGATTTCTTGTCCTTGGTGTCGCCGATGTCGGCCAGCTGGATGTGCAGCAGGCGGTGCTCGTCCACCCCGCTGTCCATGCTCATGCGATCCAGCCGCTGACTGATGATGAACACGGCATTGCACACGATGGCGCAGGTCAGCGCGATCTCGATGATCACCAGCAACGCGGTGATCTTGTGGCGACGCAAGGTGGAAAGGATGGGAAGAATATCCATGTCTGCGTCCTCACTGACTCTTCAGTTGCAATGCCGGAGTGATCTGGCACGCGCGCCACGCGGGCAACAAGCCGGCCAGCAAGGTGGAACCGATGGCCAGCACGAACGTCGTCAACAGCATCGCCATGTCCAGGTGCGCCAGCGAGGCATAGTCCGACGGCTGGCGCCGCACCAGCCACAGGCCGATGAAGGCCAGCAGCAAACCGCACAGGCCACCGGCCAGGCCGATGACGCCGGACTCGATCAACAGCTGCATGAACACCTCGCGCTTGGAGGCGCCGAGCGCGCGACGCACGCCCAGCTCGCCCGCGCGGCGCAGGAACTTCGCCAGCATCAGGCCCACCGTGTTGACCAGGCAGACCAGCAGGAAGCCGAACGCCAGCCAGGTCTGCAGGCGCACGTCGCCCGGTACCACCTTGTTGATGTCCAGCCATTCCATGAGCCCCGGCAGGCGCACGTTGACCGGGCGCACGAAGCGTCCCAGCGCCCGCTGCTCTTCCGAGTAGTGGACCAGGTACTCCTTGTACGCGGCGACCTTGGCCGCGCTGTCCAGCTGCACCCAGAACTGCAGCCACACGCAGGGCTGCGTTTCCGCATGCTCCTCGTCGCCACCGGTGCCCCAGCAGTCGGTGGAACCGTCGTGTTCCAGGCGGATGTCATGCGAGGTGGTAAGCGGCACGAACACGTCTTCCGACGCGGCGTACTTGCCCGTGTCCACGTCGTAGAAGTGCGGATTGGGCCGCCACTCGTCCAGCACGCCGACCACGCGGAAGGCGGTGTCCTTCATCCGCAGGATCTGGCCGGTGCTGTCCTTGCCGCCGAACAGTTTCTCGTTGAGCTTGCGCGAAATCACCACCACGCGCGCCTTGCCGTCGTCCTCCTCCGCACTCCAGGGCCGACCGTAGAGGAAGGGCACGCGGAACATCGGGAAGAAGTCGCTCGAAGTGTAACGCGCATCGCTGTAGAACGGATCGAGGTTCGCCTGTGCCGGCTGCACCGGCACCGAGCCGCCGGTCATCAGGGCCTGCCGGTCGGCGCGCTTGGCGTGCAGCATGTTCATGCCGTCGATCCAGGTCACCTGGTAAGGCGGATCCTTGCCCTCCTCGTAGCTGTCCTGGTCGCGCGGGTCGATCCTTGGATAGAACAGCGTGCCGCTGGCGCCCGGCAACGGATCGCCGGACAGCACATGCAACACGGTCAGCGTGGTCATGCTGGCCCCGATGCCGAGCGCAATGGCCAGCACCATCAGCGTGGTGAGGATCTTGTTGCGCCCGAGGCTGCGCAGCGCCAAGTCCAGGTAGTAAGTGAACATCGTCGTCCCCTATCTCAACATTCCCGTCCGTCTACACGGAGCGCGTAGCTTCCACCGGCGGCACGCGCGATGCGCGCAACGCCGGCGCGAGCACCGCGCCCTGCCCCAGCAACAGAAGAATCACCACACCCCCGACCAGATACGCCAGCGACAGGCGGTGCATCTCGAAGTGGGTGACCATCCAGAGGTTCATCACCAAGGCAAGCACCACGCCCAGCACCACGCCCGCACCGCTGATCAGCAGGTTCTCGGTCATGAAGTAATGCAGGATGTCCCGCCGCGTGGCACCGAGCGCGCGACGCACGCCGATCTGGCGGCGACGCTGGCCCACCCAGAAGCTGGTGAGGCCCACGATGCCCGCGGCGGTGACCGCCAGCAGCACGACGCTGATCACGCCCATCAGGATGGCCATGCCGCGATCGCTTTCATACGCACGCGACCGCACCTCGCTGAAACTCAGAATGCCGTCGTCCTCGTTGATCACGCGACGGGGGTTGTGCGCGAACAGCGCCTTGCCCGCCGCACGCATGGCCGTGTCCAGCTGCCCCGGACGGGTGCGCACGATGTAGAACGAACCCAGTGAGATGGCCAAACGCTCGGGAATGATCACCGACCGGTAGGCGAAGGCAGAGGCCCACTGCGAGACGCTCTGGGCCTGCAACAACTCGACCTCGCCCACGATGGTGGCCGGCCCACCGACCAGGTAGATGGTCTTGCCGACCGCGTCGCCAGCGGGAAAGAGCTTGTCGGCCAGCGCCTTGGTCACGATCACCATCGGCGGCGCGAGCTTGTAGCGCATGTCCATGTGGCCGATTTCATCCGCGCGGAAGTTGCGCCCCGCGACCAGCTTCAGCCCCAGCGTATCGATGAAATGCTCGTCGGCGAAGTAGATGGTGGCTCCCGACGAGTCCTGTGTCTGGTCGGGCTTGAGCCGGATGGCGTCGTCCCAGCCGCCGCCGCGCAGCGGATAGGAGTTGCTCGGCGTCACGTCCTGCACGCCGGGGAGCTGGCGCAGCACCTGCAGATCCTCGCGGATCATGGCGTCGACGCGTTCCGTGCCGGGCGCCCCCACCCATTCGCTCTTGATCACGAAAAGGTTGGGCTCGTCGATCCCCGTCGGCTCGGACAGATGCGCGACGCGCTGATGGATGATGAACAGCGCATTGCAGACGATTGCCAGGGTCAAGGCAATCTGCATGGCGATGAGGAAGGTGCCCGCCTTGTGGCGGCGCAGCGCGGAGAGAATCGGCTTGATCTGCATGTTCTTCTCCCCTCCTCAGTTGGACTTGAGTTGCCAGGCGGGCTGCACTTGCGCCGCACGCCAGGTGGGATAGAACGCCGCGATCACCGTGGCGGAGATCGCCACCAGCATGGTCAGCAGCACCAGCGACGCATCAAGCTGGGCAAGGCGCGCGATCTGCGGCTGGAACACCAGGCCCAGGCCAAGCATGCCCGTGGCCGTCAGCGCCAGTCCAAGCACGCCGCCAGCCAGGCCGACCATCGCCGCTTCCGCCAGGAATTGGCGATAGATGTCCGCCCGCGATGCACCGAGCGCCCGCCGCACGCCGATCTCCGGTGCGCGACGCATGAATTTCGCCAGCAGAAGGCCAACGGTGTTGACCAGGCAGATCACCAGGAAGCCGAGCGACAGCGTCAGCGAGATTCGACTCTCGGGCGGCACCGCATGCTGGTAGTCGAGCCACTCACGCACATCGCGCAGGCGATTGTTCGGCGCCCAGTTGAAGCGGCCGGCGTCGCGCTGTTCGCGCGCATAGCCATCAAGAAACTGGCGATAGGCCAGCACTTGCGCGGCATCCTGCAGTTCCACCCAGGGGCTGATCCACACGCATTCGCCCTGCAGCCAGCTGTCCCAGCTGTCGCCGCGTTTGCCGACGCTGCCGCAATTGTTGTTGCCGTAGGTGTCGATGTGCTGCGCGACCGCGTAGGTGAAGGGGATATAGAGCTGCGAAGGATCGGCAAACAGCTTGTCGTCAAAAATATCGAAGAAGCGCGGCTTGGGATCCCAGTTGTCGGTGACGCCCACGATGCGGTAATGGCGGTCGTCCAGCGTGATCTCGCGCCCCACGCTGTTGGCGCCGCCAAACAGCTTCTGGTTGAGCGCGCGACTGATCACGATGACTGCCTCGCGCGCGTCGTCCTGCGCACTGCCCCAGCCGCTGCCGTACTGGAACGGCACGTCGAACATCGTGAAGAAGTCACTGTAGGTGGCGTAGCCCTCGGCCTTGAACGGCATGTGGTGCGGGTCGTCCGGCATCACGGACAGGCCAACCGGGAACAGCATGGTCTGCCGTGCCGCCTTGTGCGCGCGCATCAAGGCCATAGCGTCGGTGTAGGTGAGCGCCGAGGGCGGCTCGCCATGGCGGTTGTACTCCGGCCCGCGATTGTCGATCAGCGGCACGAACAACGTCGACGACTTCTGCGGTATCGGATCCCCCGATACCGCACGGAACACGGCAAACGTCACCATCGACGCCGCAACGCCGAAGCCGATCGACATGACCATCAATGCCGTCAGCAGGACGTTGCGCCGGAGGCTTGCCGCGCCCAGTCGCAAGTTGTGGATAAACATGCTGCTCATGACTCTCTCATTCCACCTGAAACGTTTTTCCAACCACCTGTTACCGCACCACGCCTCACACGGAGCGCGTGGCTTCCACCGGTGACACGCGTGAAGCGCGCATGGCCGGCGCCAACACCGCACCCTGTCCCAACAGCAACAGCGCGATGACACCCGCCAGCACATAGGTCAGCGACAGGCGTGCCATCTCGAACTGCGTCACCAGCCACAGGTTCATGCCAATGGCGAGCAGCGCGCCGATCACGACGCCGGCCACGCCGATCAACAGATTCTCCGTAAGGAAATAGTTGAGGATGTCGCCCTTGGTCGCGCCCAGCGCACGCCGCACGCCGATCTGCTTGCGACGTTGGCCGACCCAGAAGCTGGTGAGGCCCACGATGCCCGCCGCCGTGATGGCCAACAGCACCAGGCACACCACGCCCATCAGGAGGGCCATGCCACGATCGCCTTTGTAGGCCTCCTCGCGCACCTGTGCAAAACTGCGGACGCCGCGCTCGCTCGAAATCACGCGCATCCGGTTCGTCTTGATCAGCATCGCCGGCGCCGCCTTCAGTACGTCGGCCAACTGGCCGGGCTTGGCGCGGATCAGGTAGTTGGTGGCCGCACCCGTCATCTGCACGGGCTGGATCAGCGAGTTCTCGTAAAACTTGTCGGACCACGACGCATTCCAGGGCACGCCCAGGCGCTCCACGATGCCGATGATGGTGGCTGGCTTCTTGGTGTCGCCGATGTAGATGGGCTTGCTCAGCGCGTGACCATCCGGATACATCTGGTCGGCGAGCGCCTTGCTCACGATGACCACGGCGGGATCGGGCACGCCCTGCGGATCGGCCTCGATGATCTCGTCGGAGCGGAAATTGCGGCCTTCAACCAATCGCAGCCCCATCGTCGGAAGGGTGTGCTCGTCAGCGAAGTACTGCGTGGTGTGCCCCTTGGAATCCTTCGCGTCCACATCGGTGCGCACGCCGGTCGACCAGCCACCGCCACGCAGCGGGTAGGAGTTGATGGCGATGGCATCCTGCACGCCGGGCAACTGCCGCAGCGCCGCGAGGTCCGCCTTGATGAGCGGCCCGGCTTTCGCCTCGTCCACGCCGACGAAGCGGCTCTGGATGGCCATGAGGTCGCCTTCCACCAGGCCGGTCGGACGGTGAACGCGCTCCAGTCGCTGGCTGATGATGAAGAGCGCGTTGCAGACGATGGCCAGCGTCAGCGCAATCTGCATCGCGATCAGGATGGTGCCGGCCTTGTGGCGTCGGAGAGCGGCGAGAATGGGCTTGATATGCATCATGATCGTCGCCTCAATTGGATTTCAGCTGCCACGCTGGCTGTACCTGCGCGGCACGCCACGTGGGATAGAAGGCCGCCAGCACGGTCGCCAGGATCGCGACTAGCATGGTCAGCAGCACCAGCGATACGTCCAGCGTGGCGAGCTTGGCGATGTCCGGCTCGAATACCAGCGACACGCCCATCACGCCAATGCCGGTCAGCAGAAGTCCCAGCACGCCGCCGGCCAGACCAATGGCCGCCGCTTCGATCAGGAACTGGATGTAGATCTCCTTGCGGGTTGCGCCCAGTGCACGGCGCACGCCGATCTCCGAGGAGCGGCGCATGAACTTCGCCAGCAGCAGGCCCACCGTGTTCACCAGGCAGATCAGCAGGAAGCCCAGCGACACCAGCAGCGAAACCTTCGCTTCCTGCGGCACCACCTTCTGGTACTCAAGCCACTCGGTGACGTTGCGCAGGCGCGTGTTCGGCGCCCAGCGGAAGCGACCGGAGCGCTGCTGCTCGGCCGAATAGCCGTTGAGGTACTGGTGGTAGGCATCGGCCTCGGACCGGGTCGGCAGTTCCACCCAGAAGCCCACCCACACGCATTCCGAGTGAATCCACGAATCCCAGCCCTTGCCCGGATCGTGGCTGCAGTTGTTGTTGCCGTTGGTCGGCGTCTGCAACTCCACCGCGCGCGTGAACGGGATGAACACCTGGATCGGGTCATCGAAACCGTTGGTATTGATGACGTCGTAGAAGACCGGCTCGGGATTCCACCGGTCGGCCACGCCGACAATGCGGTAATCGCGGCCGTTGAGGTTGACGTTCTGGCCGACGCTGTTCCTGCCGTTGAACAGCTTGTCGTTGAGCGCCTTGCCGATCACTGCCACGGCGGCATGCGCATCGTCCTCGCTGGCCGACCACGCGTGGCCGTACAGGAAGGGCACGTCGAACATGCCGAACGCATCCGCGTACCAGCCGTAGCTGGTTTCGCGGAACGGCAGCATGGAGGCGTCCGTCGGCACGATGGACATCTGCGTCGGATACAACGCCGTCTGCCGCTTCGCCCGCTTGTCGCGCATCAGGTTGACGGCATCGGTATAGGTCATCGCATTGGGCGGCTCGCCCTTGGCGTCCGGGCCGACATCCGGCCCCCAGTTGTCGATCTGCGGCACGTAGAGCTGCGAGGACTTCTGTGGGATGGGGTTGTTGGAGGTCGCGCGGAACACCGAGTAGGTGGTCATCGACGCGGCCACGCCACAGCCGATCGCCAGCACCATCAGCAGGGTCAATAGCGGGTTCTTCCTGAGACTGCGCAATCCAAGCTGAAGGTAGTAGGCGAACATGGTGATCCCCGTGGCGATAGCCGCCTCCCGCCACGCGGCGGGAGGTATCGATGGCAGGCGGTCAGGCCGGCGAGTTGGCGCGGGCGGCATGCACGGCGTGGTGGAAGCGCGGGTCTTCCGCCAGATCCACCACCTGGCCGTCGATGATGTGCACGTTGCGCTGGGCGCGAGCGGCCAGCTCCGGATCGTGCGTCACCATGACGATGGTAGCTCCCTCGCGATGGATCTCTTCCAGCAGCTCCATCACGCCACGGGCCATCTGCGTGTCCAGGTTGCCGGTGGGTTCGTCCGCCAGCAGCAGGCGCGGCGAGCCGGCCAGCGCGCGGGCAATGGCGACGCGCTGCTGCTGGCCGCCGGAGAGCTCCGCCGGATAGTGCTTGGCGCGCGAGGCCAGGCCCACGCGCTCCAGCGCATCCATGATGCGCTGCTTGCGCTCGGGCGCCTTCATGCCGCGATAGCGCAGCGGCACTTCGACGTTGTCGAACACGTTGAGGTCGGGGATCAGGTTGAACGCCTGGAAGATGAAGCCGATCTTCTCGTTGCGGATCTTCGAGCGCTCGTTGTCGTTGAGGTTGCTCACCTCCACGCCGTCGAGGTGGTACTGGCCGCCGGTGAAGGTCTCCAGCAGGCCGGCGATGGTGAGGAAGGTGGTCTTGCCCGAGCCGGACGGACCGGTGACGGCCACGAACTCGCCTTCGTTCACGTTGATGTTGAAGTCGCGCAGCGCATAGGTCTCCACCACTTCGGTGCGGTAGACCTTGGACAGATGGGTCATCTTGAGCATGGTTGTGTCCTTCACTCTTTAGTGGTGTTTGATGGGTATGGCGTGGTGGTGATCAGTTGCTGATGGCGACGCGCTGGGCGCCCTTGAAGCTGTCGGTACCGGAGATCACGATGTTGTCGCCTTCCTTCAGGCCATCGAGGATCTCCACCTTGTCGATGCTGCTGGCGCCGACGCGGATGGGGTGCTTCTCCGCCACGCCGTCGTGCACGAGGTAGGCATAGCTGCCGCCCGATTCGTCCACGAAGGAGCCGCGCTGCACGGTGAGCACGTTGTCGCGCTTGTCGAGCAGGATGCGCACGGACAGGCGCTGGTTCTGGCGCAGCTGCTTGGGCGTGGCGCCATCGAAGCGCAGGCGGGCAGCCACTTCGCCATTCACCACTTCCGGCGAGATGGCGCTGACCAGGCCCTTCCACGTGCTGCCGTTGCCGCTGATCTCGCCGGTCATGCCGATGCCGAGGTCGCGGGCGAAGCTTTCCGGCACCTTCATTTCCACTTCGAGCGCGGAGAGATCGATCACGCTGAGCAGCTGGGCGTCCTTGGCCACGGTGGCGCGCTCAGCGATGAACAACTGGCCGACCTGGCCGTCGACGGGCGACTTCACGTTGAGGTCGTCCACCTGGCGCTGCAGGTCCTTCACCAGCAGCAGCTGGCGATCGTGCGCGAGTTTCTTGGACTGGATCTCGAAGTTGAGGCTGTCGGTGTTGGTGGCCAGGTCGGACTTGGCATGCTCGAGCGTAATGCGCATCTTCTCGAGCGTGTCCTTGGCCTTGTCCACGTCCATGCTGGGCACGGCGCCCTGCGAGAACGCCTTCTGGTAGCGGGCGAGATCGCGTTGCGCGCCCTGCTCGTCGATGTTGGCGTTGTCGTAGGCCTTCTGCAGTTCACCGCGCGTCTTGCGCGCGTCGATCTGCGCGCGCAGGTAGTCCACCTGCATCGCATCGGCGGCGCTCTGTTCCTGCGCCAGCTTGTTGGTCAGCTCGGGGCTGTCGACGACGGCGAGCACCTGGCCCTTCTTCACCGCGTCGCCCGCGTGCACCTTCATCGTCACGGCGCCGCCGTAGACGGCGTAGAGCGTCGGGCTGACCGCCGCCACCACCTTGCCTTCGGCGGCAATGTCGCGGACGAAGGGGCCGCGCTCCACCGTGGCGAAGGCCAGGCGCGAGCTACTCACGGAAGCTTCGGCCGAGAACAGGCGCCCAATGCGCGGGCCGAACATGGCAAGCAGCGCCAGCACGGCGGCGCCGATGCCGATCAGCACGGCCCGGCGCTTGCGATTGGGTTTGACCTCGACCAGACGGTCTTGTGCGGAGGTATCGCGAATCATCGATGGGTCCCTGGCCGCGGACAATGGCGGCCCCTGACCCTATTGAGCAATCCGCGTGCCAAGCTGGACTTGCCGATTTATCCGCTATAAATCAGCAAGTTGGAAACAGTCGGCGCGGCCGGACAGTTGTCCGCGGACACCATCACGGACAGGCGGACAAGCGTCCGCGGACGCCGCCCCCTCCAGTGGCCCCTAGTCCAGCGCGGGCGCCAGTTCCACCGCCGCCGCCCGCGCCACGTCGCGCGCGATCCCCCGCCCCAGCGGCGAAAGTTGTCCCAGTGGCGCGGCGCCAAGCACGTCGAGGGAGGCCAGCCGCCGCGTCTGAAAACACACCAGCTCGGCGATCGTGGCCTTGCAGGCCACCTCGCCCGGGCACACCGGCGCGGCGGGCAGCAGCGCACCGCCCGAGAGCAGCGCATCCCACGCGAGATAGTCCGTATCGGGCAACAGGTGCAGCCGGGCGCAGAACGTGCCGGCAGCGTCGAGGCAATCCATCCATTCGCGCGGACCATCGGCGCCGATCATGCTCGATGCCCGCAGTTCCGTGGTGTGCAGCAAGGCGGCGAGATCTTCCCGCTCCACCAGCCAGCCGGACACGGGATCCGGCATCGTGCGAACCGGTGCGCAGGCGGCGGGCAGGTACAACACGCCTCCCAGCAGTGGCAAGCGCGCGGCAAGCTCCGCGCCCGAGATCGGGACGGCGCTCCGGCTGATGGTCCATGCGGTGGTGTCGGCGCAGGGCCGGACGGCGGCGAAGGCGTGTGCTAGCCAGCCAAACATCATCGTGCTCCTAGTCAGGAGGCGACCCGGCTGGCGTTCGGCAAGAAGCGCGTGGCGATAGGCCTGGGGAATGAACCCGGCGCGCGCGCCGGGAGAAGAAAGGCATCCATGCCCATGAAGCTCCCTCGGGGGGACGGTGTCACCGCCGTCGGCCCGTACTTCGCGCACGGGCCGACGCAACCCTTACTTGGTGAGGATGAGCTTGTCGTTGCGGGTGAGCCGCAGGTGGTACTCGCTGCCCTGGTGCTGGATCACCAGCTCGCGCTCGCCTTGCAGCAGCGACAGGCTGGAGACGCGCCGCACCGGTGCGTCGACGGCGGGGCCGGCAGCCCTGGGTTTGAGGCTGAGCAGGCGGAACGGGCGGGCCAGGGCGTCGGCGCCCGCAGGGAGGGACAGAACCGTCGTGGTCATGGTGAAGCTCCGCAGGAGAGTGGCGACACTCAGATGATAATAATTCTCATTTGAGTGTCAACCACCTGATTTACGGTGCGGCCTTCTGCCCTGCCCGCTCCTTGGCCAGCTTCGCGTCGAGCATCCGGGTACCTTCGGCGGCATAGGCGCGACAGGCACCGGCGTCGATCAACGGATCAGGCTTGCCTGCCGCGTCCCGGCGCGCGACGCGCTCGAGCAAATCGCTCGCGCCGGGATGCGGCGTCATCAGGATGTCGCAGGGCAAGGCGGCTATCACGGCGATACCATGCCTGTAATTCTCGACCCGCTCCGGATACGCCGGATCGCTGTAGCGATAATCGGAGCCGTCGGCGGTCAAAGCGCTCAGGCTGTCGGCGTAGGCCATGTGCAAGCAGCGGCCGGCTTCGCACGATTGCCAGGTCCAGGTGGTGCTGCCAGGCGTGTGGCCGGGCGTGTAATGCGCCGTCACTTCGACGTTGCCGACACGCGCAACCCCGCCATCCGGAATGGTGTCGACGTGGGCCACGCGCGGGTACTCGCTCGCTTCGCCAAACTGGGGATCCTCCGGATCGTGACCACCCAGCATCATCTCCTTCGCACCTGCTTCGCTGGCCGCGACACGTGCGCCGCTGTCGCGTGCGATCGCGGCGATGGCGCCAGCATGATCGAAATGCGCGTGCGTGTTGAGGATCAGCTTCACGTCGTGCAACTGGAAGCCCAGCGCCTTGATGTTGGCTTCCACCTGCGCGGCGTTCTGCGGCAGCGTGCCGTCGATCAGCACCAGTCCCTGCGACGAACCGATGAGGATCGCGCTGAGCCCCTGCGTGCCGACGTAATAGGTGTCGCCGTAGATGTGGAAGGGCTTGTGCGATTGCGTCCAGTCCGGGTGGTCGCCGGCGTGGGCCGATGCGGCTGCGACCAGGGCAAGACAGGCGGACAACACGTGACGTAGGGGCTTCATGCGGCGGCATTCCTTGTGAAGAGTCGCGGCAGCATGCCAGCGCCACTGGGCGACAGCGAGCAATCGTCAGGCAAGACCAGGGCAAAATCTGGCGAGTTTGGGGCTGTGGAGCCAAACACCATGGCTCCCCTTGTAGGAGCGCACTTGTGCGCGACCGCAGAGCCTCGGCGTGCGATTGCACTCAGCATCAATGCCAACCACAACATTGTCGCCGCTTCGTTGGCTGTCGCGCACAAGTGCGCTCCTACAACGTGGCATCACGCTTCAGGCCACCGCCTGCCCGATACGCTTCAGCACCTCGGCATCGAGCTTCGGCAACAACGCGAGAGCGCCCAGGTTCTGCTCCAGCTGCTCGAGCTTGCTCGCGCCCAGCATCACCGTCGACACATGCGGATTGACCAGGCACCAGGCGATGGCAAGTTGCGCCATCGACACGCCAAGCTCCGCCGCGATGGGGGCCAGCCGGCGCACCTTGTCCAGGCGCGAGGCATCGTTCTCCAGCACCGCCTCGCGCAGCCACTCGTAACCCGGCTGGGCCAGCCGCGACTCCGATGGCACGCCCTGGTTGTACTTGCCGCTCAGCAAGCCGGAGGCCAGCGGCGACCAGATGGTGGTGCCCATGCCGTAGGCGTCATACAGCGGCGCGTACTCCTGCTCCACGCGCTCGCGATGCAGCAGGTTGTACTGCGGCTGCTCCATCGTCGGCGCGTACATATGATGTTCCTTCGCCACGCGATGGGCTTCCACGATGGCCTCGGCCGGCCATTCACTGGTGCCCCAGTAGAGCACCTTGCCCTGGCGTACCAGCGTATCCATCGCGGCCACCGTCTCGACGATCGGCGTATCCGGATCAGGGCGATGGCAAAAGTAGAGGTCCAGGTGTTCCACGCGCAGGCGCTGCAGGGCCTGATGGCAGGCTTCGATCACGTGCTTGCGCGACAGGCCGCGTTGCGTGGGCAGCGGGTTGTCCACGGCGCCGAAATACACCTTGCTCGACACGCAGTAGCTGTCGCGCGGAAAACGCAGGTCGGCCAGCACGTCGCCCATCAGCGTCTCGGCCACGCCGTTGTTGTAGGTCTCGGCGTTGTCGAAGAAGTTGATGCCGTGGTCGTGCGCCATGGCCAGCAGGTCGCGCGCCAGCGAACGCCCCACCTGCGTGCCGAACGTGACCCAGGCGCCGAACGACAGCGCGGACAGTTGCAGGCCGGATTTGCCAAGACGTCGGTATTGCATGGGGGCGCTCCGATGGATGGTGACTCGCCAGCATGCCAAGAGCATGCGTGGTTCGTCCATCGCCGCGGTTTACACGCGGCGCCGACGCTGCCCGCCCTAGACTGGATTTTTTGGCGCATGCCGGTCATTCGCAGCGGAGCAGCACCCCATGTCGATGATGAAGGGTTGGGCCGTCCAGCAGGCGGGCAAACCGCTGGTGCTTTCGGAATTCGACCTGGGCCCGCTCGGACCGGAGCAGGTGGAGGTGGCCGTGGATTACTGCGGCATCTGCCACTCCGACCTGTCGATGATCAACAACGAATGGGGCATGTCGCGCTATCCGTTCGTTCCCGGGCACGAGGTGATTGGACGCGTGAGCGCGCTTGGCCCGCAGGCCAAGGGTCTGAGCATCGGCCAGCGCGTGGGCATCGGCTGGAGTTCGGCCAGCTGCATGCACTGCAGGCAGTGCCTGTCCGGTCACCAGAACCTGTGCCGCGAACTGGAGGCCACCATCGGCGGCCGCCATGGCGGTTTCGCCGACAAGCTGCGCGCGCACTGGGCCTGGGCCATTCCCCTGCCCGAGGGCATTGACCTGCCCAGCGCCGGCCCCTTGCTGTGCGGCGGCATCACGGTGCTCAAGCCCTTCCTTGCCTACGGCATCAGCCCCACCGCCCGCGTGGGCGTGGTCGGCATCGGTGGCCTGGGCCACATGGCGATCAAGCTCGCGCGAGCCTGGGGCTGTGAGATCACCGCCTTTACCTCCACCGCCGCCAAGGCAGACGAAGCACGTGCCTTCGGTGCGCACCACGTGGTGTCCAGCCGCGACCCGAAGGCCATCGGCGGCCTCGCGCGTTCGCTCGATTTGCTGCTGGTGACGGTCAACGTGCCGCTGGACTGGGGCGCGATGATCAACACCCTCGCGCCACGCGGGCGCATGCATGTCGTGGGCGCGGTGGTCGAGCCCATACCGGTGCCGATCTTCTCGCTGATGGGGGCTGAGCGCGAGATCTCCAGCTCACCCACCGGCGCTCCCGAAGACATCGCCACGCTACTGGATTTCGCGACGCGCCACGACATTCGCCCACAGGTGGAGATGTTCCCCATGTCCGACGTGAACGCCGCGCTCAAACACCTGGCCGACGGCAACGCGCGCTACCGCATCGTGCTCAAGGCATAAGTCACCGGGAGGAAGCCAGCCATGATGACCATCGCACTCCTGCGCAGCGTGCTCGGCTGGAGCGCTCTGCTCAACCTGCTGCTGGTGGTCGTGTGGTTCTCGCTCTTCCTGGGCTTCCACGACCGCATGTATGCGTGGCACCGGCGTTGGTTCCGGCTGAGCGGGGAAACCTTCGACGCCATCCACTATGCCGGCATGGCCTGGTACAAGATCGCCACGTGGCTGCTGTTCATCCTGCCGTACGTGGCGTTGCGCATCAGCGCCTAGCGCCGCCACGACAGCCGCCCGGATGGACGGCCGTCGCGCAGGTGCCTGGCGCCTTACGGCAGCGTATGGACGTCCGTTCGCTTGTCCAGGCCCTGGTCGGCCTCCGGGCGCCACATGGTGCTCTTGAGTGCGTCACCGGTGCTCCAGGCCTTCAGTGCGGCAATCAGCGGCGCGTTGTCGCCGTCCTTGCGGACGTAGAAATCGAGGTGGCGGAAGTCATCGCAGGCCGTGTCGCAGTGGTAGCTGGAAAAACCCAGCGCCTCGATCTGGCCGTATTCATTGACGATGATCGCCGCCGCACTGCCGCCGCACTCACGCGTCGGGCAGGCCGTGAACAGGTAATGGTTGTCCGCCAGCGCCTGCACCGCCGGCGAGGAGCCGCCCAGCGCCGCCAACGCCTGCTCGCTGACCGAGCGGCTGCCGCGGAAATAGTTGACCTTGCTGTCGCCGGCGAAATGCCCCAGTGCCGTCACGAATCCGCTCGCGCGCACCAACTGGTTGGCGTCCGCGCAGGTGGATGGATCAATCATCCGGCATGGCCCCACCGGTGCGGCCGTGGCGGCGAACACGGAACAGGGCACGATGGCCAACAGCAGTACCAGACAAACGATGCGCATGAGCTTGCTCATAACACCCTCCCCTTGGAGTGAGTTCCCCTTAAACCCGCATCAGGCAGCCTCCGTGCCGGCTCCGGCGGTGAGACCGGATGGTTGCGCCGATGCCGACGCCTGATGCACCACACGTTCCCGCAGCGTGAGGAACGGTCGCTCCACTCCGTAGTGGAGCAACGCCCCCACCGCCAGCACCGCCGACGCATACCCTGCGAAAGTCAGTACCCCGTGGCCATCCAGCCCCGCCCCCGCGACGGATTCCACGACATGGAACACCGCCTTGTGTGACAGGTACAAGCTGTACGACACCGCCGCCAGCCACCCCGCGCCGGGCACGCGCCACCGCGCGAGCACACCCGACGTCTGGGCGCCGGCGAACACCACCAGCCCAAGGCCGAAGGACAGCAACGGATAGCCCACCACCGTGGGAATGAAGCCGGTCCGATCGCGGAACAGCCAGATCGCACCGCCGACTACCGCCACCCCTGCGAGCAGAAAGCCGTTGGCATGTCGCCCCCATCGGGACCAGACGACAGGCCGGTAGACCCTGGCAGCAGCCAGCATCACGCCCATCAAAAGGCCGTCCAGACGGGACCACGTGGGATAGTAAATGCGCTCAAGGAACGCTTTTCCATAGGAATTTTGGTCAATGCCCGCCGCCGGGGCCAGGTCGTGCAGCCACAGCGCACCGCGCACCAGCATGCCCGCCAGCACGATGCCGGTGCATACCACTGCGAACCGGCGCACGGAGGAATGCCGCGCGAGCCACCATGCCAGTAGCGGGAAAACCAGGTAGAAATGCTCCTCCACGCACAACGACCAGACGTGCGAGAACGCCAGGTGGTCCCTGGCATCGATGAACAGATTCACCGTGAAGGTCAGGAACTGCCACAGCGGCTGCAGCTCCCCCTGCTCGCGGATGGATGGCCAAATGAAGTACGCCGCCACCATCACCAGGTACGCCGGCAGGATGCGGAACGCCCGGCGCTGGTAAAACTCCCCGAACGAAAACCTCCCGCCCTCCGCCAGCGGCTTGAGCACCTGCGCCCCGATCAGGAAGCCGCTGAGCACGAAGAACAGGTCCACCCCCATCCACCCGTTCTTCTCGATCCCCCCGAAATGCCCCCAGCCGCCAATAAAGTACGAATGAAAAACCATCACCCACACGATGGCGACGGCACGCAGCACGTCCAGACCCGGCAATCGGCTCACGCTTGCTCCCCTTCCTTAGGTTGTTCCCCCGCGGCTTCGATGCGGATGCGTCGAATGATGGCCGCGACGGCGGAATATATCGCGGTGCGCGGGGTGAACTTCGCCCGATTCATGGCGATATCGGGGCAATGTGTTGTGGGCTTTCGTGGTTGCCCTGGAAAGCCGGTCAGTTGGCAGCGAAGCAAGAGAATGCGGAGCGGCGTTGCGCTTTAAGTCCTCTTGGCCATGGCGCGTTGCGAGGCGCTTGGAAGTACCCGCTGTGTAGCGGCGGAGGTTGACAAGTAGCAACGACTCTCAGCCGTTCGGGCTTATTCCGACGACATGCTGCCAGCTCTGGCTCTCAAGGCCATTTTCTTTGGGTTACTTTTCTTTTGGGCCAGCAAAAGAAAGTGACTCGGCCTTCGGCAGAAGGTCGAAACGCCCGCTGCGTAAGCGGCCAGATCGCGGTAACGCCTGAGGCGACAACCAAACACCGAGGCTCTGGATCCCGGCCTGCGCCGGGATGACGGTGCTTAGGAAACGAGGCGGCCAGGTTGTCTCCTCACCCCAACCCTTTCCCTGAGGAGAGAGGAAGAAGACCCCCCGGAATTTCGCGCATAGCGATCCCCCCACCATGCGCTGCACCTGTGCAAGCCGCGGCTGCGGCCTGAACAAAAGCGCAAAAAATCAGTTCAACGCGTTCAACACCACCGCGAGCACCACCGCCGCAAACACCCCCGCCACCACATCGTCCACCATCACCCCCACCCCACCCTTGAGCCGTCGATCCAGCGTG
Source organism: Dyella japonica A8 (assembly GCF_000725385.1). NCBI lineage: Bacteria > Pseudomonadati > Pseudomonadota > Gammaproteobacteria > Lysobacterales > Rhodanobacteraceae > Dyella > Dyella japonica. Next base: position 4,470,176 of record NZ_CP008884.1, read on the forward strand.
CGAATCGGCCAAGGCTTCCACACATCAAACAACCGGAACAACGCAAACCCGATGATCACGGACCACCAATCCGCCGACACCGCCGGAATCAGCGCAATCCACAGCCCGACGAACTCATCCCAGACAATGCTGCGGTGATCGTCCACGCCCACCGCGCGCCCGGCCACGCCACACGCCCACACCCCCACCGCAAACGCCACCACGATCGCGAATACATAAAGCTGCATCGGCAACAGCCGCAGGAACAGCCACGGCACCACCGCCGCCAGCGAACCGAACGTCCCCTGCGCCACCGGCGCAAGACCGGAACCAAAGCCACAGGCCATCCACCCCGCCGGCGTGGCGAGCAGCAGGCGACGTTGCTCAGGGGTGAGTACCTTTTTGTCGCTCATGCGAAATGATCCCAGCCATGCCGTGTGGTTTCGAGCCATTGCCCCTGCGCGTCGCGCACACGCACGCCCGCGCCTTCAACCATGCGGCCGATGCGCGTCGCGCCGCAGCCCAGGCGGGCGAGATCGGTTTGCACATCCACAACCATTGCAGACGGCACCGTGAAACACAGCTCGTAGTCGTCGCCACCCGCCAGCGCGAAATCGCGCACGGCCAGTTCGTCGAAGCTCGCCATCAACATGGGGGAGCGCGGCAAGAGTTCCGCGTCGACTTCCGCACCCAGGCCGCTTTCCTCGCAGATGTGACCGAGGTCGGCAAGCAGGCCGTCGGATACGTCGATGCAGGCGCTGGCGCGCTCGCGCAAGGCCAGGCCGGCGGCAAGGCGCGGCGTGGGACGGTGCAGACGTTCGATCAGGTAGGCCGCGCGCCCGTCACCCTCGTCCACGCGTGCGCCCCGCTGCAGCAGCTGCAGGCCACCCGCGGCATCGCCCAGGGTGCCGGTCACCAACACCACATCGCCCGCACGGGCGCCGGCGCGCGTAAGGGCCTTGCCTGGTGGAACGAAGCCGTGCACCGCCACGCTGATGGTCAACGCGCCGCGCGTGGTATCGCCGCCGATCAGCGCGAGGCGATGCGGCTGGGCCAGCTGCGCGAAGCCTTCCGCATAGCCGTCGATGAACTGCTTCAGTGATTCGGCGGGCTGCGGCGGCAAGGTCAGCGCCAGCAGCGCCCACGCGGGGCTCGCCCCCATTGCGGCCAGGTCGGAAAGATTCACCGCCAGCGACTTCCAGCCGATGTCGGCAGCCGCCGTGCCCACGGGAAAGTGGACACCCTCGACCATAGTGTCCACGGCAATGGCGATCTCCTGCCCCACCGGCGGCGCAACCACGGCAGCGTCATCGCCAATGCCAAGGCGCACGTCTTCGCGGCCCTGGGCAGTGCGCTCGCGGATACGGTCGATCAGTCGGAATTCCATGGCGAGCTTCCTCGTCGGAATGGCAGGACTTATCGGCTGAAGACGATGGTCGGGCTGCCGTGATACGTGGTGTCCTGCCAACGCTTGAAGCCGGCCTTCTCGGCCACGCGGATGGAAGGCAGGTTCTCGGGCGAGATGATGCATACGGCGCGCCGGTCGCCAAAGTGCTGTGCGCCCCAGGCCACGGCGGCTGCCACCGCCTCGCTCGCGTAGCCTTTGCCGTGTGCGTGCGGCGCCAGCACCCAGCCGAACTCCAGCATGCCGTGCAGTGACGGCTCCATGTCGCGCCTGAAGTCAGCGAAGCCGATGTCGCCGATGTAGCGACCACTGGATATCTCTTCGACCGCCCAGTAGCCGTAGCCGAGCACGCTCCACAGGCCCATGTATTGCAAGAAGCGTCGCCACACCTCTTCCCCGCTCAGCGGACGACCGCCGATGAAGCGCGTCACCTCGGGGTCGGACCAGATGGCGACGCGCTCGGCGTGATCGGCGGCGCGGTGCGCACGCAGGCGCAGGCGCTCCGTTTCGATCACGGGAACCACGGACGAACCTGCCGTGGCCCCGTCCATCAACCGCGCTTTTCCGTGGAACGCAACGCGGCAGCCAGCTTGTCCAGCACGCCGTTGACGTAGCTGTGGCCGTGGTCCGCGCCAAAGCGCTTGGTGACCTCGATGGCCTCGTTGATGATCACGCGGTAGGGCACGTCCGGCCGGTACTTCAGCTCATAGGTGGCCAGGCGCAGCGCGGCGCGCTCGATCGGGTCGATCTGGCCGACCTCGCGGTCCACATAGGGCTTCAGGGCCTCATCGATGACCTCGACGTGGCGCTCCACGCCGTGCAGCAGATCCTCGAAGTACTCGAGGTCGGCCACTTCCATGTCCTGCTCATGACGGAACTGGTCGATCACGGCATTCATGCGGCTGCCGCCGATCTGCCATGCGTAGATAGCCTGCAACGCGCGGCGACGGGCGCGCGAACGGGCGGCGAGGTCGATGCCCTGGCTCATTACAGCTTCCCGTAGAGGTTGACCATCTCGAGCGCGGCCAGTGCAGCATCCGCGCCCTTGTTGCCGGCCTTGGTGCCGGAACGCTCGATGGCCTGTTCAATGTTGTCGGTGGTCAGCACGCCGAACGCTACCGGCACGCCGGAGGCATAGGCGGCCTGGGCCAGGCCCTTGGCGCATTCACCGGCCACGTAGTCGAAATGCGGGGTGGAGCCGCGGATCACCGCGCCCAGCGCGATCACGGCCGCGTACTTGCCGGAGTTGGCGACCTTGTGGGCGGCCAGCGCGATTTCCCACGCGCCCGGCACGCGGATCAGTTCGATCGAATCGTCCTTCACACCGTGGCGTACCAGGGTGTCGCGCGCGCCGGCCACCAGGGGCTCGACGACGAAGCCGTTGAAACGGCCGGCAACGATGGCAAAACGGCCTTTGGGCGTGGCGAAATCGCCTTCGATGGTCTTCATGGATATGCGTTTCCTGGGGTCTGGGCCCGGAGGGCCGTCTATTTTACGGAATTTGCGGGAACGTGCCCGGAATGGGCCGGGACACCGCCCCGGCCAGGGTCGGGTGGCCCCGGAAAGTCAGGCTGGCCTGCCCGTCCGCTACCTGCAGGCGGGCCGGCACGCCGAACGGCAGGGTGAACTTGTCCGCCTCGTGGCCAAAGGGCAGGCCGTGGACGATGGGTATCCGCGCCACCCGGGCGATCTGCGCGAAGGCCGCTTCGGTGTCATAGCCGTTGTCGTAGCTGTGCGGGCGGCAGTGGGTGAAATGGCCCAGCACCAGCGCCTTCTGCCGGTCCAGTACACCGGAAAGGTGCAATTGGTACAGCAGGCGCTCGATGCGGAACGGGGGCTCGCCCACGTCTTCCACGAACAGGATGCCGCCGTCGATGGCCGGGAAATACGGTGTCCCCAGCAGGCTGCACAGCATGGCGAGGTTGCCGCCCCATAGCGGGCCTTCCAGGTCCAGCCGGGCATCACCGGGCGTGGCCCAGGCCGCGGCGGCTTCCGGCTCGCCCACGGCGTGCCAGAAGTGTTCCCACATCAGGCCGTTCAGCTCCGGCGCACCGAAGTCGGGGCCGAGCATGGGGCCGCCGAACGTGACCAGCCCGCACTTCACATGGAGCGCCATCTGGATGGCCGTGAAGTCGCTGTGCCCGACCAGCAGGGTGTTCGTGCCGGCCAGGCGCTCGCGCAGGGCGTCGTACTGGATGTGCTCCAGCAGGCGGGTGGCGCCGTAGCCACCCCTGACCGAGAGGGCGATATCCGGCAACGTGGTTGCCGTGGCCAGTGCGTTGATGTCCGCGACCCTGGCCTCGTCGCTGCCGGCAAAGCGATGCTCCACGCGATCCAGCACCGCCGTGCCGTCCACCGTGCAACCGGCCGCGCGCAGGCGCGCGACGCCGCGCGTCATGGCGTCGTGGTCATGCGGGTAGCCCGAGGGGGCGATGAGGCGGATGATGGGAGAGGTCATGGCGTAGGTTTTTGGCTCAAAGCCCAGAGTATGTTGCCTGCGATATGGCGAGGGAGTGGCGGGCTGCGGCCAACCCTCTGTGGGAGCGCACCCTGTGCGCGACAAGCCAACGGAGCGGTGCCGACGCGGCTCCGCGGTCGCGCACAGGGTGCGCTCCCACAAGGTCGGCGACCCGCGATTACACGTACTCGGTCACTTCCAGCCCGAAACCACCCAGGCCCACCATCTTGCGCGGCGTGCCCAGCACGCGCAGCTGGTGAATGCCGAGGTCGGCAAGAATCTGCGCGCCCAGGCCCAGCTGGCGCCACTCCTGCTGCTGCGCTTCTTCCGGCGCCTGCACCGCGGGCTGACGGTTGAGCCGGCGCAGCAGCGCATCGGCGGTGTCTTCGCCGGAGAGAACCAGCAGCGCACCACGGCCTTCGTCGGCGATGCGGCGCAGGGCTGAGGTCACCGTGAGGCCGAGATCGTCGCGATGCAGATGCAGCACATCGGACAAGGTATTGCGCACGTGCACGCGCGTCAGCACCGGCTCGCCGCCGCCCACTTCGCCGCGCGTCAGCGCGAAGTGCAGGCCGTGGCGGATGGCATCGCGATACGCCACGAGGCGGAACGGGCCGAATTCGGTATCGACATCGCCTTCGTACACGCGCTGTACCGTCTTCTCCGTTTCCAGGCGGTAGCGGATCAGATCGGCAATGGTGCCGATCTTCAGGCCATGCTTCTTCGCGAACACTTCCAGCTCGGGGCGACGCGCCATGGAGCCGTCTTCGTGCAGGATCTCGATCAGCACCGCCGAGGGTTCCAGCCCGGCCAGCGCGGCGAGGTCACAGCCCGCTTCCGTGTGGCCGGCGCGCGTGAGCACGCCGCCCGGCTGCGCGGTGAGCGGGAAGATATGGCCCGGCTGCGACAGGTCCTGCGGCTTCGCATCGGACTTCACCGCCACCTGGATGGTGCGCGCGCGATCGTGCGCGGAGATGCCCGTGGTGACACCTTCGGCCGCCTCGATGGAAACGGTGAAGTTGGTCTGGTACGGCGAGGTGTTGTCCACCACCATGGGCTTGAGGCCCAGCTGGCGCGTGCGCTGTTCGGTCAGCGTGAGGCACACCAGGCCGCGCGCCTCGCGCACCATGAAGTTGATGTCCTCCGGGCGCACCATCTGCGCCGCCATGATGAGGTCGCCTTCGTTCTCGCGGTCCTCGTCGTCGAGGATCACGACCATGCGGCCGGCGCGGATGTCTTCGAGGATTTCGGGGATGGTGTTGAAGCTCATGGCAAGTTCCAATGGAATGCTGGTGTCCCGCACTTGCGGGCCTTTTGCTCGTCATTCCGGCGCAGGCCGGAATCCAGTCGCGGTGAGTCCGAGGTCTTACGAAGGCCCATTGCCTTTGACCGGATTCATCGCGACAACCAGGCCTAGACTCAACTGGATTCCGGCCTGCGCCGGAATGACGCTTCGTAGGGAGTGGTCAGGCAAATCCGTGCTGCTTGAGGAACGCCTCATCCAGCCTCGGCGCCTCGCCACCGGCGATCAGCCGTTCGATGTAACGCGCCACCACGTCCACCTCGATGTTCACCGCATCGCCCGCGCGACGCGCATGGAACGCCGTGTGTTCCACCGTGTGGGGAATCAGGTTGACGCCGAAGCGGTGGCCATTCACCTCGTTCACGGTGAGGCTGGTGCCATCGATGCAGATGGAGCCCTTGGCCGCGATATAGCGCGACAGCGCGGCAGGCACTTCGAATACCCAGCGCAGCGAACGGCCGTCCGGCGTGATCGACACCACCTTGCCCACGCCATCCACATGGCCGGACACCAGATGGCCGCCCAGGCGGTCGGCGAGGCGCAGCGCTTTCTCCAGGTTCACCGGGTCGCCGGCCTTGTGCTTGCCCAGCGTGGTGAGCGACAAGGTTTCGTTGGAGACATCCGCGCTGAAGCCTCGCGGCTCCAGCGTCACGGCAGTCAGGCACACGCCAGACACGGCGATGCTGTCGCCCAGCTGCACGTCGGAAAGATCGAGGTCAGCGGTATCCACGTACAGGCGCACATCGCCGCCACGCGGTTCGAGCCGCGCGATGCGGCCCACGCTCTGGATGATGCCGGTGAACATCAGCGCACCTCCCGGACGGAGGCGGCGGAAAAACTGGAACGATGCTTGGACATGAAACGTTTCCCGCGTTGAAAAACAGGCGAAAAACGCCCCAAGGCGTCAGGCAGGCGCGCGCCCGCGAAGGCATGCGCCGTACCGTCTTCTCTCATCCGGACTTTCTGGAAGCCATCGCTGGCTGCCAACCGTCGGCTCCGGCATCGGACCGGATCTGCTGACCTTCCGATGATCTGGAAGCGCTCGCGGGCTCGCCCCGAAGGGCCTACCGCCGGTGGGGAATCTCACCCCGCCCTGAAGACGTCGTTTGTGGTTTGCCGGCGAACCGGCCGGGCGATTCTACACCAACCCTTGTGTGAGCCGCCCTCCCGTTTGTCCACGGTGGCGAACAACGCGTTGCATTCAATGGGCCGTCATGGCCTGCACCAGGAAGTCGATCAGCAGGCGCACCGCGGGCACGCGGTCGGCGCCGGGGAGCCATACGAGGTGGATGGGCGATTCGCTGAACTGCCATGGCGACAGCACTTCCACCAGTCGTTTCTGCGCCACCAGCGCATCGCCCATGTAGTCGCCCATGACGCCGATGCCGACCCCGGCCAGCAAGGCATCCCGCACGGCCTGCACGTCGTTGCTGCGCATCACCGGTTCGACGCGCACGGAGCGTCGACGGCGTTGCTGCTGGAGCTGCCAGAGCGTGCCGGTGCGCAGCCCGCTGAAGGCGACACAGCGGTGGTGCTTGAGGTCGGCGGGGTCGTCGAGGGGCGGCGCTCCCTTCAGATAGGCCGGTGACGCGCAGAGGTAGCGGCGCATGGTTCCCACCCGCCGGGCCACCACCTGGGCGTCCGCCAGCCGTCCCACGCGAACGGCCAGGTCGACCTGCCCCGCCACCAGGTCGACGTAGGTGTCGTCGTAAGTCGCGTCGATGCGGATCTGCGGATGGCGCGCCATGAAACGCGCCACCAGCGGCGCGACGCGTTCGCGGCCGTAGGTTCGCGGCAGATGCAGGCATATCCGCCCCTGCGGTTCGCCGTCGCGCGGGCGCAGGTCGAGGGCAAGGTCGGCCATGACCTGTTCCAGCCGCTCGCAGTGCGCCAGCAGCTCCTCGCCACGTGCGGTGAGCGTCACGCGGCGCGTGGTGCGCATGAACAACCGGGTGCCGACAGCCTCTTCCAGCGACGCAATGCGCCGGCTGAGTACGGAGGGCGTGCACCCGGCTTCGCGGGCGGCGAGGGAGAAGTTCAGCAGGCGCGCGGAAAGGGCGAAGGCCCGCAGCTCGCGCACCCGTGTTGGCGTCAGTTCGAATGATTTATTCATAAACCGAACAAATGATGTGCCATTTGCGCAGATTATCATCCACCCCGCATCGCCCGACCATGACGCCATTCCCACCAAGGAGTCCCGTCATGCGTGCCTATGAATTGCCTGCCTTCGGCCTGGAACACCTGCGCCGCATCGAACTGCCCACGCCCCAGCCCGGCCCGGGCGAAGTGCTGGTGAAACTGGAAGCGGCTTCGCTGAACTATCGCGACCTGCTGATGGCGCAGGGCAACCTGTATCGGGCGGTGAAGCTGCCCATCGTCCCCGTCTCCGATGGCGCGGGCACGGTGGTCGCCGTGGGTGATGGCGTTAGCCGCTTCAAGCCGGGCGACCGCGTCACCACCCTCTACAAATCACGCTGGATCGCCGGCGCCATCCGGCCGGAATGGGTGGGTACGGAACCAGGCGGCCCGGACGACGGCGTCATGCGCGACATGGCTTGTTTCGACGCCTACGCGCTGGCCCCGGCGCCGGCCCACCTGAGCGCACTGCAGGCCGCCACCCTGCCCATTGCCGCGCTGACCGCGTGGCAGGCGCTGGAGCTGGCCAAGGTCACCAGCGGGCAATCCGTGCTGGTGCTCGGCACCGGCGGGGTGGCGCTGTTCGCCCTGCAGTTCGCCAAGCTGCGCGGCGCACGCGTGATCGTGCTGTCGTCGAGCGACGAGAAACTGGAGCGGGCGAAGGCGCTGGGCGCGGACGTCGGCATCAACTACGTCAGGCATCCGCAATGGAGTCCGCTCGTGCGGGAAGCCACCGGCGGCCGCGGCGTCGATGCTGTCATCGAAACCGTGGGCGCGGCGACGCTGCCGCAGTCGATGGAAGCCGTGGCCATGCACGGCTTCATTGGCCTGGTGGGCTTCATGGGCGGCAACGAAGCGACCATCACGCTCACGCAGGCCCTGCTCAGCCGCATCCGCCTTCAGGGTATTTCGGTGGCTCCGCTGGAACAGCACGAGCGCATGGTGGCGGCCGTGGGATACAGCCGACTGGAGCCCGTGATCGATCGGGTCTTCGGCTTTGAGGAACTGGGCAAAGCCTTCGACCTGATGGCCTCGGGTAAACACTTCGGCAAGATCGCCATCGACTTCACGAAGTGACGATCCGCCCGCGCTTCCCGGCGGGAAGCGCGGGCCTGCCTCATGCGCCAATGGCCTGCGCGGTTCCGCGCCGGTACTCGCGCAGCACCTGATCCATCACCCAGCTGGTGCGCGCACCGCTGTCTGCCGTCGACGGGCAGGCGCCCTTCTTCCCGGTCAGTTCGGCCACGATGGTTTCGATCAACGGCTGCTGGATATGCAAGGGATTGGCCACGCGGTACTCGTGCGAGCCATCGACGTTCTCCACATGGATCGGACCGTCGCCAAAGGTAGCGAAGGTGATGCGACCCTTGTCGCCGATCACTTCGACCTGATCGTGGTGCTTGAAGCTGTCGAAGTTCCAGATACCGGTGCCGAGCATGCCGTTGCCGAAGGCGAACGACATCGCCACGCCATCTTCCACGCCATAGGCGCCCAGCTGATTGCTGGCGTTGCCTTCCACGGAAACGATGGGCCCGAACAGCCAGTCGAGAATGTCGAGCGTGTGGCAACCGATATCCATGAACACACCACCGCCCGAGATCTCCGGCACCACGTGCCACGGCAGGTTCGCCGCGTCGTGGTAGCGCGGGTGGTGCGGTTCGTACAACACCGTGTTGACCATGCGCGGCTTGCCGATGGCCTGCTGGCCGTAGATCAGCTCGCGCACCTTCTGAAAGCGCGGCAGGCTGCGGCGGTAGTACGCCACGAACACCGGCACATTCGCCTGCTTGCCGGCATGGATGATCGCCTCGCATTCGGCATGGTCCATCGCCATGGGCTTTTCCACGTAGACCGGTTTGCCCGCGGCAATGCTCATCAACGCGTACTGCTTGTGCGTCGATGGCGGCGTGGCGACGTACACGGCGTTGACCTCCGGGTCGGCGATCAGCTTGGCTGCATCGTCGTACCAGCGCGGCACGCCATGGCGCTCGGCGTAGTCGCGCGCCTTGGCGCCATCGCGGCGCATCACCGCGACCAGGGCGGAGTTGGGCGTCTTGCTGAAACCCGGGCCGCTCTTCACCTCGGTCACGTTGCCGCAACCGATGATGCCCCAGCGTATCGCTGCCGTCGTCATGTCGTCTTGAACTCCTGCTTGAGGAACTGCTGGTGATAGGCGTGGAACACGTTCACTTCCGGGTGACGCGCACGCTCGACCAGGTGCGCACGCAGGGCATCGCGCACGCAAGGCTCGAGCGAGGAAAGGTAATCCAGGCTGTATTCGGTATGGTCGAGCACGCCGAAGTGCAGCGTCGGCGCATGCTGCGTTGAGTGAAAGCCCAGGTGGATGGTGATGCGGCGATCCTTGAGCACGCCGCCCCAGCCGCGATGCACGGCGTAATTGTTGTAGAACACCGCCTCGCCCGGCTGCACTACAATCTGCTTGCCCGCCGTCAACTCCGGCGCGTCCACCGGGGCGATCTTCTCGGAGCTGCCGAAGATCGCGCGCTCTTCCTCATCGAGCTGGCGACGATGACTGCCGGGCACGATCCACAGGCAGCCGTCCACCGTGAGCGGCATGTTCATCTGCACGTAGTTGTAGTGGTAGTCGTCGCTGAACCAGCGCGTATCGATCTGCTCGTCCGGCACCTGCAGCACGTCGCGGTGCCAGCCCTGCCGGTAATCCACGCCCGCGTCGCCATAGAACAGCGACGCGCCATCGATGATGATGCCCTCGCCCAGCAGGTCGCGGCACACAGCGAGGATGTCTTCGTTGCAGATGATGTCCTGGACGCCGCGGATCGCCTTGCCGGGCTGCAGGAACTGCAGGTTGCTCATGCGCTGCTGCGTTTCGCCACGCTCACGCCGCGCGTCTTCCACGGCGGCGACATAACGCGCCACGCTCGCGTCATCGAGGATCTTGCGGATCAGGTAACCCTGCTCGCGGAAGAAGCGGCGTTCTTCTTCGCTCAGGGCATGGCGTGGCGGGGTGGTGTTCGTCATGGTCGAGTGGGCTATCGGGTTCGAGGACGCGCTCACGGGATCGGCCGCAGTTGCAGCCGAAGGTCTTCGCCCAGTATGCGCCGATCGATGGTGCGTAGCTTCCAGCGCGACGCCATGTCGGCCAGAACCGGCAGGCCAAGCAAAGGCCGTGCACTGTCGCCCAGCAGCACCGGCGCCACGTACAGCAGCAGTTCGTCGACCAGCCCGGCCGCGAACAACGCGCCGCACAAACTGGGGCCGGCCTCCACGTGGACCTCGCTGATCTGGCGCCGCGCGAGCTCGTCCATGACGGCACGGATATCCATGGCGCCGCCCTCCTCCGCCACGACGGCCAGCTCCACCGCCTGGAAGCGTGGATCGACCGGCGCGTACTGCTCGTTGTGCAAGACCAGCGTCGGCATGGTGCCGTCGAGCACGTGGCTGTCCGATGGTGTACGCAGCCGGTTGTCGAGCACGACGCGCCACGGCGGCGTGAATGCTTCGTCTCCGGGCAGCCGCACGGTGAGTCGCGGGTTGTCCGCCAGCACCGTGCCGGATCCGGTGAGGATCGCGGAACTGCGCGCGCGCCAGCGCTGCACGTCGGCACGCGCGGTTTCGCCGGTAATCCATTTCGACTCACCATTGGCGAGCGCGGTGCGTCCGTCCAGGCTCATCGCCAGCTTCACGCGCACCCAGGGGCGGCCGCGCTCGATGCGGCTGAAGAAACCGATGTTCAGTTCGCGCGCAGCCTCGCGCATCAGGCCGGTTTCCACAGTGATGCCGGCGTCGCGCAATTTGCCGATGCCACGGCCAGCCACCTGCGGGAACGGATCTTCCGACGCGATCACCACTCGCGACACACCCGCGGCGATCAGCGCATCGGCGCACGGAGGCGTGCGGCCGTGGTGGGCGCAGGGTTCAAGGGTGACGTAGGCCGTCGCACCTCTTGCCTTGTCGCCGGCCTCCCGCAGCGCGTAGACCTCGGCGTGAGGCTCACCGGCGCGCTGGTGGTAGCCGGTGCCAACGATGTCTTCGCCATGGGCGATCACGCAGCCGACGCGAGGATTGGGGTGCGTGGTGTAGAGGCCGCGTTCCGCCAGGCGCAGGGCGTGGGCCATGTGGGCGTGGTCGGTGGCGGTGAATGTTGGGGACATGGCTTGGCGCTTTAGGGGGCGATGAATGGGGTCAGTTTAGCCTCCCGGCCTCATAAGAGCCGTCATCCCGGCGTAGGCCGGGATCCAGTTTCGGCCACGTTTGGTTGTCGCCTCGTGCGTTCCCGCGACCGGGCCGCTTACGCAGCGGGCGTTTCGATCGTCTGCCGACGCTCGAGTCACTTTTCTTTTGCTGGCCCAAAAGAAAAGTAACCCAAAGAAAATGGCTTGAAGAGCCAGAGCTGGCAGCATTTCGATGGGATAAGCCCGAGCGCGTGAGGCAGGTCGTTGCTTAGCTACCTTCGCCTCTACACAGCGGGTACCTCCAAGCGCTTCGCAACGCGCCATGGCGATGAGGACTTAAAGCAGCCCCTCTCTTCGCTTCGGCCCTGATGGACCCACACGCCCGCCCGCTTTTCTCTTTTCTGTGGGAGCGCACCCTGTGCGCGACAACCTAACGGAGCGGTGACCACGAGACGCCGCTGTCGCGCACAGGGTGCGCTCCCACAGGGGACTCGCCTCTTTGGGTGCCCCGCCGAGGGCTCGGCTTTTGGCTTTGGCTTTTGGCTTTTGATCTCCCAGGTCCCCGTATGACGCGGCGGGCGGGTGGAGATCAGGCCCCGCAGGGGTGCCTGGGAGGGATCCCTGGCACTTTTCGTCGGGGCAGGATGCCCCGTCGAAAAGCCCGGAACCCGACCGCGAACCTTCCGGGCAACGCCCGGAAGGCGCGTCATCCGGGGGGCCCTTTCTTTGGGTTACTTTCGACGCGAAGCTAGTCCCTGTGGGGCGCCGGGATGACGGCTAAAGTAACGAGGCGATAAGGCGAGCCCGCCCATCAACGCCGCAGCCATTCATGGCTGCCCCTGCACCCCATCGGAGAGAAGGAGCAAAGCGCGCGCTCAGGACTTCTTGCGCCGCGCCACACTCTCGCCCAACAACGACAACTGCAGCGCCTCAAGCTCCGGCAGGTCGCGCTCCAACTTCTCGATCTCCTCGCGAAACGCCTGCACATCCTCGAACTTCCGGTACACGGAAGCGAAGCGCACATACGCCACCTGGTCGAGCTTCTTCAGCTCGCGCATCACCAGTTCGCCGATCTGGCGGGAGGGCACTTCGCGCTCACCGCAGCGACGCAGGTCGTTGACGATCTCGCGCACGGCGGTGTCCACCGAATCGGTGGGCACCGGGCGCTTCTGCAGCGCGCGCTCGAAGCTGACGCGCAGTTTGTGCTCGTCGAACGGCTCGCGGCGTTCGCCGCTCTTCACGATGGAAGGCAGCTTGAGCTCGGCTGTTTCGAACGTGTTGAAGCGTTCGCCGCACTTCGGACACTCGCGACGACGACGCACGGTGGCGCCGTCTTCGGCAAGGCGTGAATCGATCACGCGAGTGTCTTCGTGCTGGCAGAAAGGACAATGCATCAGTGCGTCGGAAATGGAGAATGGGAAATAGGGAATAGCAAAAGCACCACACGCTTCGAGAATCGGGTTTTCACTATTCCCGACTCCCTATTCCCGATTCCCGGCTGCTCAGCCATACACCGGGAACTTGTGGCACTGCGCCGTGACCTTTTCGCGCACCTTGGCGATGACGGCGTCATCCTTCGGCGCGTCGAGCACGTCGCAGATCCAGCCGGTCAGCTCGACCACGTCCGCTTCCTGGTAGCCGCGGGTGGTGACGGCCGGCGTGCCCACGCGCAGGCCCGAGGTGACGAAGGGCTTGCGGGGGTCGTTCGGCACGGCGTTCTTGTTGACGGTGATGTGGGCCTTGCCCAGCGCTTCTTCCGCGTCCTTGCCGGTGACGTCGCGGCCGATCAGGTCGACCAGCATCAGGTGGTTTTCGGTGTCGCCGGAGACGATCTTGTAGCCGCGCTCGATGAAGGTCTTGGCCATGGCCTTGGCGTTCTTGACCACCTGTTCCTGGTAGGTCTTGAACGCCGGCTCCAGCGCTTCCTTGAAGGCCACCGCCTTGGCGGCGATGACGTGCATCAGCGGGCCGCCCTGGATGCCGGGGAACACGATGGACTGCAGCTTCTTCTCGATCTCTTCGCCGGCGTCCTTGGCCACGATGATGCCGCCGCGCGGGCCGCGCAGGGTCTTGTGCGTGGTGGAGGTGACGACGTGCGCGTGCGGCAGCGGGCTCGGGTACACGCCGGCGGCGATCAGGCCGGCGACGTGGGCCATGTCCACGAACAGGTAGGCGCCGACCTTGTCGGCGATGGCGCGGAAGCGCGCCCAGTCCATCACCTGCGAGTAGGCGCTGAAACCGGCCACGATCATCTTCGGCTTGTGCTCGAGGGCGAGGCGCTCGACTTCGTCGTAGTCCACCAGGCCCTGCTCGTTCACGCCGTACTGCACGGCGTTGAACAGCTTGCCCGAGACGTTGACCTTGGCGCCGTGCGTGAGGTGGCCGCCGTGGGCCAGGCTCATACCGAGGATGGTGTCGCCGGGATTCAGCAGCGCCAGGTACACGGCCTGGTTGGCCTGCGAACCCGAATGCGGCTGCACGTTGGCGTAGTTGGCGCCGAACAGCTGCTTCAGACGATCGATGGCCAGTTGCTCGGCGATGTCCACGTATTCGCAGCCGCCGTAGTAACGCTTGCCCGGATAGCCTTCGGCGTACTTGTTGGTGAGTACGCTGCCCTGGGCTTCCATCACGCGGGGGCTGGCGTAGTTCTCCGAAGCGATCAGCTCGACGTGGTCTTCCTGACGGCGGGCTTCGTCGGCCATGGCCTGGGCCAGTTCATTGTCGTAACCGGCGATCGTGTCGTGCTTCGGGAACATCCTGACCTCGTTGGGGTGGCTGCAGGGTTAGAACGGGAAATTGTAGCTGTGATGTGCTAAAGCGGCCACCTCGGGGGCGCTCCTCAGGATATTTCGTACACTGTACCGTACACTGCACGCAACCCAGGCCACGGAAATTCCGCCATGCCGACCATGCCGCTGCGCGCCAAGGCGCGCCCGCTGTCCCTGTCCCTGCTCTGCCGGTTTGCCCTGCTCCTCGTGCTGATCTTGCCGCTGGCCGCCCACGCGTCCGGCACCACGGGCGTAGGCATCGCTGCCATCCGGATCACCGACCCGGTCAGCGGCACGTCGACTCAGGGCTATGTGTTCTACCCCTCCCCCCTGCCGGTACACGGCACCACGGCCATGGGGCCCTACCACGTCGCGGCGACCCCGGACGCACCCGCCATCCCCGGCGCCAAGCCGCTGGTGGTGATTTCCCATGGCAACGGGGGCAGCAATCTGGGCCACCACGATCTGGCCGCGTACCTGGCCAGCCACGGGTTTGTCGTGGCCACGCTCAACCAGCTCGGCGACTATTTCGGCGACACCAGCAAGGTCGGCAAGATCGAGGTGCTGGCCGGGCGCCCGGTACAAGTGAAGGCGGCCATTACCACCGTGCTGAACGACCCGCACTGGAAGGACCTGGTCGACCCCGCCCGCATCGGCGTCGCGGGCTTCTCTGCCGGGGGCTATACCGCCCTGATGCTCGCCGGTGCCAGGCCGCGCTTCGTCCGCTTCGTCGATTTCTGCGATCACTACCCGCAGGACAAGGATGTGTGCGGCCACCGCGCCGAAGCCGAAGCCGATGCCGCCAGGCAGGGCGAAACCATCGCGCAGGCCCTCGCCGCGATGCAGGGCCAGCTGGGCCGCTACGGCGATACCGCCGACCCGCGCGTGAAGGCCGCCTTCGCCATGGCGCCGCTCAGCCTGCTGTTCGACGAAAACAGCTTCGACAACGTGCGCATCCCGGTCTTCCTCTACTACGGCCAGAACGACCACGTGCTGCCGCCGGAGGCCAATGCGAAGCACATCGCGCCCCTGCTCAAGACGCTGTACGCGGTGAAGGACATTCCCCATGCCGACCACTGGGTGTTCCTGCCGCCCTGCTCGGATGAGCTCAGGAAGGACATCGCGCCGCTGTGCGCCGACCCTGCCGGGGTCGACCGCGCCAAGGCGCACGAGCAGATCAATGCCGATGCGTTGGCTTTTTTCCGCAAGACGCTGGACGTAAAGGACCGCTGACGTGCCACGCGCGCTGAGCGAACAGGAAACCGAAGCCTTCCGCGAGCGCCTGTGCGAAGCGGCAGCCCGGCTGTACGTGGAGGAAGGCCCCGGCGCCGTCACCATGCGACGCCTGGCCGGCGAGTTGGGCGTGGGCACCATGACGCCCTACCGCTACTTCGACAACAAGGAAGAGATCGTCACCGCCGTGCGCACCCGCGGCCTGAACCGCTTTTCCGAGGCGCTGGAAAACGCGCTGGAAACGGCCGGCGACGGGCGCACCCGCAGCCGCGCCGTGCGCGACGCCTATATCGCCTTTGCCCGCCAGAACACCGCCACCTACCGGCTGATGTTCGAATACCCGGAGACGCGGCGGGACGACCCGGCCTATCGGCAAGCCCACGAACGTATGTGGCGCACCGTCGCCGCGCATGTCGAGGTGATGAACGCCGAGGGCACGGTGGAGGCGGATGCGCCCATTCTCGGTCACCAGATCTGGGCCTCCCTGCACGGGGCCGTCATGCTGGAAATCGCCGGGATGCTGCCCGAGGGCTTCGATGCGGCCTCGCTGCACACCCGCACGGTGAGTGCCCTGTTCGATGCGGCCAGGCCAAGGCCACTCCTCCCCTTGTAGGAGCGCACCCTGTGCGCGACCGCAGCGTTCCGTGGTCACCGCTCCGCCGGTTTGTCGCGCACAGGGTGCGCTCCCACAGGTGCGGCCACCGCATGGGGGGCACCGTCACCGGAGCGCCCCCTAAACCCGCTATAATGAGTGGTTTACACCCACTCTGAATCGCACCGCCTGCCCTTCCGGCCAGCGCCGTGCACCTCGCCGGAGGCTCCATGCAGTACATCTACACCATGAACGGGGTCAGCAAGATCGTTCCCCCGAAGCGCCACATCATCAAGGACATCTCGCTGAGCTTCTTCCCCGGCGCCAAGATCGGCCTGCTGGGTGTGAACGGTGCGGGCAAGTCCACGGTGCTGCGCATCATGGCCGGCGTGGACAAGGACTTCCAGGGTGAAGCCCGTCCGCAGCCGGGCATCAAGGTCGGTTACCTGGCGCAGGAACCGCAGCTGGATCCGGAAAAGACCGTGCGCGAGTCGGTCGAAGAAGGCGTGTCGGTCATTCTGGACGCCCAGAAGCGTCTGGAAGAGGTCTACGCCGCCTACGCCGAAGAAGGCGCCGATTTCGACAAGCTGGCCGCCGAGCAGCAGGAACTGGAAAACGTGCTGGCGGTGAACGACGCCCACGCGCTGGAGCGTCAGCTGGAAGTGGCCGCCGACGCGCTGCGCCTGCCGCCGTGGGACGCCAAGATCGGCCCGCTGTCCGGTGGTGAGAAGCGCCGCGTGGCGCTGTGCCGCCTGCTGCTGTCCAAGCCGGACATGCTGCTGCTGGACGAGCCCACCAACCATCTGGACGCAGAATCCGTGGATTGGCTGGAGCAGTTCCTGCAGAACTACCCGGGCACCGTGGTGGCCGTCACCCATGACCGCTACTTCCTCGACAACGCCGCCGAGTGGATCCTCGAACTCGACCGCGGCCGCGGTATTCCCTGGAAGGGCAACTACACCGAGTGGCTGGAGCAGAAGGACGCCCGCCTCAAGCAGGAAGCCTCGCAGGAAAAGTCGCGCCAGAAGGCCATCGAAAAGGAACTGGAGTGGGTGCGCTCGGCCGCCAAGGGCCGTCAGTCCAAGGGCAAGGCGCGCTTGAACCGCTTCGAAGAGCTGAACTCGGTCGAGTACCAGCGCCGCAACGAAACCAATGAAATCTTCATTCCGCCGGGCGAGCGCCTGGGCCAGGAAGTGATCGAGTTCAAGAACGTCAACAAGGCGTTCGGCGACCGCGTGCTGATCGAAGACCTGTCGTTCAAGATTCCGCCGGGCGCCATCGTCGGCGTGATCGGCCCGAACGGCGCCGGCAAATCCACGTTCATGAAGATGATCATGGGCAAGGAACAGCCGGACTCCGGCGAGGTGAAGCTGGGCCACACGGTCAAGCTCGCCTACGTGGACCAGTCGCGCGACGCGCTCGATCCGAAGAACAACGTGTGGCAGGAAGTGTCCGGCGGTTCGGACATCCTCACCATCGGCAACTTCGAGATCCAGTCGCGCGCCTACATCGGCCGCTTCAACTTCAAGGGCACCGACCAGCAGAAGATCGTCGGCCAGCTGTCCGGCGGTGAACGCGGCCGCCTGCACATGGCCAAGACCCTGCTGCAGGGCGGCAACGTGCTGCTGCTCGACGAACCGTCGAACGACCTGGACGTGGAAACCCTGCGTGCATTGGAAGATGCACTGCTCGAATTCCCGGGCTGCGCTGTGGTCATCTCGCATGACCGCTGGTTCCTGGACCGCATCGCCACGCACATCATCGCGTTCGAAGGCGACTCGCACGTGGAGTTCTTCCCGGGCAACTACAACGAGTACGAGGCGGACAAGAAGCGTCGTCTCGGCGACGAAGCGGCCAAGCCGCATCGCGTGAAGTACAAGAAGCTGGCGTAAGTTAAGAGCGAGAAATGAGTAAAGAGGAGTGAGGAACGAGAGTGCGGCAACGGCTCTCTCCCACTCCTCGGCTTCTCTCCACTCACTCCTCTGTAGGTGAACCCGATGCACTTCATGCAATCCCTGCAACAGGCATGGGCTGACCATGACTCCCTCGTCTGCGTCGGCCTCGACCCCGAACCCGCGAAATTCCCCGCGCACCTCAAGGGGCGCCCGGACGCGGTGTTCGAATTCTGCCGAGACATCGTCGACGCCACGGCCGACGTCGTGTGTGCCTACAAGCCGCAGATCGCGCACTTCGCCGCGCTGCGCGCGGAAGATGCACTCGAACGGCTGATTGCGCACATCCACGAGAAGCATCCGGCGGTGCCGGTGATCCTCGACGCCAAGCGCGGCGACATCGGCAGCACGGCGCAGCATTACGTCAGCGAAGCGTTCGACCGCTTCAAGGCCGATGCGGTGACGCTGAACCCGTACATGGGCCGCGACTCCGCCCAACCGTTTCTGGATCGCGCGGACAAGGGCGTGATCCTGCTGTGCCGTACGTCCAACCCGGGCGGCGCGGATTTCCAGGCGCTTGATTGCGGCGGCCAGCCGCTGTACCTGCGCGTAGCCGAAACCATTGCACGCGACTGGAACGCCAACGGCAATTGCGCGCTCGTCACCGGCGCCACCTGGCCGGAGGAACTGGGCAAGGTGCGCGCCGTGGTGGGCGACATGCCGCTGCTGGTGCCCGGCATCGGCGCCCAGGGCGGTGACGTGGAAGCGGTGTTGCGGCATGGCCGCTCCGCCAACGGCACTGGCCTGATGATCAGCTCCTCGCGCGCCATCCTCTACGCCGGCAACGGCGAAGATTTCGCCCAGGCCGCGCGCAAGGCCGCCATCGAACTGCGCGACACCATCAACGCCTGTCGTTGATTTTCACGTGGCCGTCCCGGCGCGCGCCGGGACGATGGGTTAATCCCGCGCATCAGGCTTGCCATACTGGCGGCTCCTCATGGAGAGCCATATGGCCATGCCGCTGCCTCCCGCGCCTCATGTCACACGTCGCCGCCTGCTGCAGGCCGCCGGGCTTGCCATCGCGGCGGGTGCGCTTTCGCCATGGCGCGTTCGTGCCGACACGTCGCGCCGCTCCCGCCTGATCCTGCTGGGCACGGCCGGTGGCCCCACGCCCAAGGCGGATCGTGCCGCCCCTGCCAACGCCATCGTGGTGGACGGCGTGACCTATGTGATCGATTGCGGCAACGGCGTGGCGCGTCAGATGGTGCAGGCCGGGCTGGATCTTGGTTCGATCCGCCACGTCTTCATCACCCATCAGCACTCCGACCACAACGCGGACTACGGCAATCTGCTGTGGCTGGCATGGTCCGGACCACTGCACTCGCCGGTGAATACCTGGGGGCCACCGCCGCTGGCCGAGATGACGCGGCTGTTCCTCGCGATGAACGACTATGACATCCGTACCCGCATCGCCGACGAAGGCCGCCCGCCACTGGCGCCGCTGATCCGGCCGCACGAACTCACCGGCCCCGGGCTGGTCACGCAGGATGCACGCGTAAAGGTCACTGCCGCGCTGGTGCAGCATCCGCCGGTGGCGCCAGCCTTCGCCTATCGCTTCGACTGCCCGGACCGCAGCATCGTGTTCTCGGGCGACACCCGTCCATCGGATAACCTTGTCGCCCTCGCCCGCGGTGCGGACGTGCTGGTCCATGAGGTGATGTACCTCCCCGCACTCGACAAGCTGATCGCCACCGAACCGAATGCCACGCGCCTGCGCGAACATCTGCTGGCGAGTCACACCACCACGGAACAGGTCGCTCGCATCGCCACCGACGCCGGCGTGAAGACGCTGGTGCTCAACCATTTCGTGCCGGGAGGCAATCCACCGGTGCCGGAGGAAACGTGGCGCGATGCCGTCGCGCCGCACTTCAAGGGCCGCCTGATCGTCGGCCGCGACCTGATGGAGATCTAATCATCCATCAGGCCGGCACCGCGGAGACGGCAGGCACGGGCAGCATGCGTGCACGCAGACGCTGCTCCGCCGGCAGCGAGATACAACGCTCCACCGCACGACCCAGCATCCAGCACAGCGGTAGTGCCGGCAGATACCACAGATAGCCGTGCGCGATGTCGCTTCCCATGGCTCGATACACACGCACGATGCCAAACACCACGAACATGTGGGTCAGGTAGATCTCGTAACTCAGGCGCCCCCATGAGCGCAGCCAGTCCAGCCCACGCCACGGCGTGCGCCCCACGGGCGCCCACGCACTGGCCAGTACTAGGCACAACGCCGAGCCGGTGAGCAGCAGCATGTAGCCGTTGTGCATCATCTGCCACAGCAACTTGCCTTCGAACATCACCAGATAGAGTCCGACGGCTCCCGCCACGCCCAGCGCGGATGCCACATGCGGCAGCACCGTTCGCCAGCGCTGTGCCAACAGCGCGCCGAGCACACCCGTGGCAATCGCCGCCATGCCGGGCAGATAGGCCTTCTCCTGCCAGATCTCATTGTCTGCCAGCGCGGCACGCGTCCATGGCAAGGACACTGCCAGCACGAGCAGCATCGGCGCCAGCACCCAGGTGCGGCGCGTCAGCAGGCAGACGATGGGGAAACCCAGGTAAAACACTTCCTCGATCGACAGCGACCACAGCACGTCCCAACCGCCCGGCAGGTAGCCGGTCATGCCTTCATACCAGTTCAAGTGGAAACCCAGCGCCGCGACAATGGCGCGCGGCAACGACTGTCCTTCGCGCTGGACGACGTAATCCTGTACGCCGAGCAGGTGAAGCACGCTGAGCACCAACACCAGCAGCACGAGACAAGGTGCGATGCGCGAGAACCGTCGCGCGTAGAACGTGCGCAGATCGATGTTCGCCAACGACCCGCTGCGCCGCAGCGCGTTGCTGGTAATCAGGAAACCGGAGATGACGAAGAAAATGAACACCGCCTCGTAACCGTTGAAGTTCAGCGCATTCAGCAGCTTTTCCGGAAACAGGCTCACCAGCTCTGTCTTGCGCAGCTTGATGCGCAAACCGATGTGGTGCAGCACCACGAGCAGGATGGAAAGACCGCGCAGCAGGTCGATGCCCGCATTGCGGCGCAAGCCCACGTCGTTCGGCATGGCGCCCATCAGCCCAGCCTCTGCAGCGCGAAGTCAACGAAGGTACGCAATTTCGCCGTTGGCCGTGTCTCGCGCCGACGCACGACATGCACATGCCGCGCGGGTAACTCCCAGTCCGGCAACAGGCGGACCAGCAGGCCCGCCTCGATCGATGGCGACAGCAGCACATCCGCCTGCGCCACCACGCCAACGCCGCACAGCGCCGCACTCAACAGGGCCTGTCCGTTGTTGCATACCAGCGGGCCCTGCACGGGGATCTCCACCCGACGCTCTCCCTTGGTGAAACGCCAGTGGTGATGGCGCCCCCAGGCCATGAAGCCGAGACAGGCGTGACCCGCCAGGTCATCCGGCTCCTCCGGTACGCCATGGGCCTGCAGGTAGGCAGGGCTGGCGACAACGAACATGTGTGCCGGGGCCAGCGGGCGCGCCACCAGTGCATCGTCCAGTAGCGGCCCCGAACGGAACGCCACGTCAAAGCCCTCTTCATGCAGATCGACCACGCGGTCGTTGAGGCTCAACTCCACCTGCACGCTGGGGTACTTCGCCATGTAGGCGCCCACCACCGGCATCAGGCGATGCGCGCCCCAGGTCACCGGCGCGGTGACGCGCAACGTGCCTTGCGGCTCCGCGCGCAGGGCCTCAGCCACCCGGTCCGCCGCCTGCACGCTGTTGAGCACGTCGCGACAGCGCTCCAGATAGGCCACGCCGATCTCGGTGATGTGATGGCGTCGCGTGGTGCGCTCGAGCAATTGCGCGCCGAGCTGCTGCTCCAGTGCGCGCACATGGTTGGCGACCATGGTGGTCGACAGGCCGGACGCCTCGGCGGCCGCGGCAAAACTGCCCTTCTCCACCACGCGGACGAACACTTCCATGCTGGTCAGTCGATCCATTCGAAAGCCCTGCTGCAGAGTGAAGGAACCGGATGCGCATTTATAAACCAGAAGCCGCCGCCAACAATCCCTGCCCATCGACACAGGGAGAACCACCATGAACATGCCACCGCTGCTGCGCCATCTGGCCCTGGCGTGCGCCTGCGCTTTCGCCGCCGCAAGCCACGCGGGCGATGCACCGTTGTCCACGCGCCCGTTGCCGGCGGACTGGTACCCGGAAAGCATCGCCGTGGGCCCGGACGGCTCGTTCTACGTCGGCAGCTGGCGGCAAGGCGCGGTGGCCCGGATCAGGCCCGGTGCCGACCAGCCGGACGTGCTGGTAACGCCCGGCGCCAACGGCCTTTCCAACGGACAGGGCGTGCTGGTGGATGCCCGCCGTGGCCTGCTGTGGATCTGCTCCGGCACCTTCGGCTTCACCACCGTGCCCACGCAACCCAGCGCACTCAAGAGCTACGATCTGGCGACCGGCGCGCCGCGCGCCAGCTACGCGCTGCCCGACAAGGGTTACTGCAACGACCTCGCGCAGGACGAGCAAGGCAACCTCTACGTCACCGACTCGTTCCAGCCGCGCGTGTTCCGCTGGCGCGACGGCGATGCGGCGCTGGAAATCTGGAAGCAGGATCCGGCCTTCGCAGCCGGCCCCGAGGGCTTCAAGCTCAACGGCATCGCCATCGACGGCAAGCATGTATACGTGAGCACGGTGACCGCTGCGTCCTACCTGTTGCGCATCGACATGAAGTCCGACGGCAGCGCCGGTGACGTCGCCCGTATCGACATGCCGCGCACGCTGAAGAATGCGGACGCCATCCGTTCGGCGGGACCGGACCGGCTGGTGATCTTCGAAAGCAACGCATTCGGCCACAACGGCCCCTACGGCGGGGAGATCTCGCTGGCCACGCTGGCCGGCCACCGCGCCACCTCGCTGGTCACGCTGGTGGCGGGGCTCAACGATCCGTCATCCGGGGTGATCGCGAATGGCCGCGTGTACTACATCGAATCGAAGTACAGCCTGCTGTTTGCACACAAGGGGGACGACGCCGGCATACCGCGCCACGTGCCGTTCGACGTGCAGTCGGTGCCGCTGCCGCCATGAACTGCCAGCAGGGCAAGGACACGCATCGCGCCTGCCCTTGCCGGGGGCCGGCCCCGCACCGGGTATTCCGATTAAGGTGTGGCGGCAGGCAGGTCGTGGATCATCTGCTGCGCCAGCCCTTCGTAGTTGTAGTCGAAGTGATGGTCGCCGGTCTTTTCATAGACCTTGATCCACGGCGGCAGCTTGGGATCGGCGCAGATGGTGTCGTCCTTGTCCTGCACGCCGTAGTAGCAGACCACCGGTGGATGGTTGTCCAGCGCGACCAGCGGCGGCATCGCATCGTAGTGCCTGACCGGGTTGACCCACTGGAAGAAATCCTGCGTCCAGGTTTTCCACTTGCCCTCGCGCGCGGAGATATAGCCTTCCATTTCGATCTCGAAATTCGCGTCCTTGCTCGGCGAGAGCAGGACGATCTGCGCGACGCGCGCGCGCCCTTCGGGGCTGAGCTTGCCCACAATGGTGGGGATCACGTCCGCGCCGAACGAGAAGCCGATCAGCCAGACGCGCTTCTTGCCGTTCTGGGCCAGGGTGCGCGTGATCAGCGCATCCAGGTCGGCGGCCGAATCGTCCGGGCCCTTCTCGCGCCAGTAGTACTGCAGCAGGCTGATGCCTTCCACGGGAATACCGTGCGAGGCGATGATCTTGCCCAGGGACTGGTCCAGGTCGCGCCAGCCGCCGTCGCCGGAATAGAAGATGGCGACCACGTCCCCGCGCCCTTCCAGCGGCGTGACACCGGGTTGCGCCGGCACCTGCACCAGCGATTCATCCATGCTGGCGTGATGCCACGGATGCCAGGCCAGCAGGCCCACGCATGCAGCAAACACCAGTACCAGGCCCACCACCTTCCAGAATCGTTTCAACGGCGCACCATGCCTGACAGACCACCCGAGATGAGGCTCGCCACATTGGCGAACACCAGCGGAAGCGCGATGCCGTTGGGCACCGCGAGGTAACGAGGTTCCCATACGGGATCGAATTTGTCTTTGTACTTGCGCAACCCGCGGAAGTTGTAGAAGCGCTCGCCACGACCGAACAACATGGCGCCCAGGCGACTCCACAGCGGCGCACTGCGCCGGTTCTGCAGGCCGGAGAACGGTGCCATGCCCAGATTGAACCAGCGGTAGCCCTCCTGCTTGGACCACTGCATTAGGCTGATGAAGAGGAAGTCCATGACGCCCGCGGTACCGTCGGGCAGGTGCCGCATCAGGTCCAGCGAAGCCTCTTCCTTATTGCCGCAGAGGAACAGGTTGGCGAAGGCCACTAGGTCCTCGCCCTGCCACACCAGCGCCATCGGCGTGCGTTCCAGGTAACGCGGGTCGAAGGTGCCCAGCGAGAAGCCCTTCTCGCGCACGCCCTTGTCGCGCATCCACGCGTCGGAAATCTTCTTCAGCTGCGGCATCAACGCGGTCACCGCCTCGGCCGGCACGATCTCCATGCGCATGCCGTCGCGGGTGAGCTTGTTGATGGTGTTGCGCAGCACCTTCTTGGACTTGCCGTCGAGGTTGAAGCCGGTGAGGTCCACGCGGGCCTCCTCGCCGATCTTCAGGAAGTTCATGCCCACTTCCAGGTACAGGTCCAGGTCTTCCGGGCGGACCTGGTAGAACAGTGGCCAGCCGCCGGCTCGCTCGCACTGGTCGCGGAAAGTCCACACCAGTTCGCGGCGCGCATCTTCGTCCTCGCCCACCGGGTCGCCCATCGCCACCCAGCTGCGGCCTTCCACGTCGTACATGATGAAGGCGCGATTGTCGGCATCGAACAGCAGCGTCTTGTCGCCCGTCAGGGCAAGGTGTCCCTGCGCGGAGGTATAGCCCTTGATCAGGGGCAGCGCGCGCTGCAGGTCGTCCTCGTTCGGAAGGTGCAGGTCCGGGCGGGCCGGGCGGATCAGGTTGGCCAGCGCGAACAACAGGCCCACGGCCGCCGCACCCACCAGTGCGCGCAGCGCGCGCGGCGCACCGCCGTGGTAGAAGCTGAACTCCCACCACAGGTTGTTGCTGTATTCGACGTGCTTGTAGCTGAAGCCGACCAGCCAGCCGGCACAGACCAGCACGGCGACGATGGCGATGATCCAACCCCACGAGAAGCTCGCGGTGAACATCGACGCACGCCGGTAGAACAACTTGTGCGCCGGCGCCAGCGCGAGGGCGAGCAGTGACAGCAGCGTGGCTTCTTCGTAATCGATGCCCTTGAGCAGCGACAGCACCGCACCCAGCACCAGCAGCACCAGCGTGAGCACATAGGCCGCGTCGAGGCGTCGCTGCAGGCCACGCGCCAGGATCAGCAGCATCATGCCGACCACGCTGGACAGGAAGTGGGACACTTCCAGCACGGCCAGCGGCAGCACGTCGCGCAGGATGGCCATGCGCGCGGGCAGCGCCGAGGTAGCGCCCGAGAACAGCAGCACCGCGCCCGACACCATCGTCAGGCCGGCAAAGAACGGCGGCAGCAAGCCGGTGAACCACGGCGCCAGCAAGGCCTTCTGGCGCAGGCCGCGTGCCTCGCGCCACAGCACCACGACCGTCGCGGCAAACAGCGGCAGGAAGTAGTAGATCAGGCGGTAAGCCGCCAGCGCGCCGAGGATGGGCGCTTCCAGGCCCTGATTTCCTTCCGCGCCGAAGCCCGCCAGCATCACCGCCTCGAACACGCCCAGGCCACCGGGCACATGGCTGATCAGGCCGGCGATCTGCGCCAGCACGAAAATGGCGAGAAAGTGGCCGAAGCCCGTGTCCACCTGGTTGGGCATCAACAGGTACAGCACGTAGGCCGCCAGGCCCCAGTCCACTGCGCCCACCAGCACCTGACGCGTGGCGACCAGGGTGCCCGGCAGGCTCAGGCGCCAGCGCCAGATGCGCAAGGGGCGGCCAAGCAGGCGACTGCCGGCGATCCACAGCAACGGGATCAGCGTGAGCACGATGGCGACAGGAAGCCGCAGGCTCGCCAGCGGCAACGACGGCGGCACGGGCACCAGCAGCAAGGTAAAGCCGGTGAGCGCGCTCAGGCCCAGCCAGAAGCTGAGCGTGGTGTAGACCACCACCTTCGCCACTTCCGCCGTGGACAGGCCGGCCTGGATATAGAAGCGATAGCGGATGGAGCCGGAGATCAGTAGCGCCATGCCCAGCGCATTGCTGAAGGCGTAGCTGATAAAGGAAATCAGGCTGACCTGCGCACCCGGCAGGTGCTTGCCGATGTATTTCAGCCCGAACCAGTCGTACAGGATCATCACGCCGTAGCTGCCGGCCGTGAGCAGCACGGCCAGCGCGAGGCGGTAGTTCTCCAGCCCGTGGACGTAACGGGCCACCTCGCGGTAGCTCACTTCGCTGGCAAGATGGCGCAGCGCCCACAGCGCCAGGCACAGCATGGCCACCGAAAGCAGCGGACCGGCAAGCCTGCGCAACCGGGCCATCAGGCCAGGGCGGGCAAGCATCTCACCGGAAATCGGGGCCTCCGCCCCTGTCTGCTCCACCACGCGTTTACCGCCTCCACATGACCGTCGCGCAACGCTGTCGCTGCGACCGCCTAGGATAGCCGGTCAACGTGCCCTCCTGTTCGATCGTCGCATGCGGGCATGACATTTGGTCGCGCCCCCTTCAGGTAGGGCGCGACCGGGGTGCCTCAGGGCTTGTTGCCCAGGCCGTTGGCCATCCGCGCCACCCAGCGGTACATGATGAATACGATGGCCGCGAAGGCGATGCCGCCGATCCACTGGGCGTAATCGCCGAAACTCTCGCCGACCAGCGCCAACGGCGCGGCCTTGCCGGAGAAACCGACGATGAAGGCAATGACCACGCCGATCACGCTCTCGCCGACGATCAGGCCGGAAGCCAGCAGCACGCCGAGCTGCTTGGTGGATTCCGGCTTGGCCGAGCGATCCGCGCGACGGTCGAAGTACCAGCCGACCACCGAACCCACCACCACCATCAGCGTGCTGACCGTCGGCAGGTAGATGCCCAGGCCCACCGCGAGCGGCGGCACGCGCATGCGCTTGGTGGTGCGCGCGAGGATCTCGTCGACCACGATGATGCCCACGGCGATCCAGATGCCCGTGATGATCAGGCTCCAGTCGATGTTGTTGGTGATCACGCCCTGCGCCAGCGCGGAAATCAGGCCCGCCTGAGGCGCGGGCAGCGCATGCGCACCCGCGCCGGCCACGCCCACGAAACCATAGGCCTTGTTGAGCAGGTCCAGCACCGGCGGAATCACCGCCGCGCCGGCGACCACGCCGATCACCAGCGCCACCTGCTGGCGCCACGGCGTGGCGTCCACAAGCTGACCGGTCTTCAGATCCTGCAGGTTGTTGTTGGCGATGGCCGCCACGGTGAACACCACCGAGGTGATGAACAGCGCGAACGCCACCAGCGCCTTGCCTTCCTCCGGCCCCACGTGCGGCTTCACGAACGCCACCAGCAGCAGCGCGGCCGCAATGACCACCAGGATGCCCACGCCCGACAGCGGGCTGTTGGACGAACCGATCAGGCCCGCCATGTAGCCGCACACGGTGGACACGAAGAAGCCCATCAGCACCACGAAAGCCACGCCACCGATGGCAAGCACGGCCACGTGGTCGCCCAGGCCGCTGATCGAACCGAAATAGCCCAGCAGCCAGCCGATCGGCAGGAAGCAGGCCAGCGTGATCAGGCCCACGATGCCGATCGGGATATCACGCTCGGTACGCGGCAGCGAGTCGGCCTTGCCGGCCTTGCGCACGCGCGAGGCCGCCATGGCGGAAGTGAGGCCGCTGACCACCGGCTTCACCAGCTTGGCCAGCGTCCAGATGGCCGAGACACCGATGGCGCCGGCACCGACGAAGCGCACCTTGTGGCTCCAGGTGGCATTGGCCAGGGCATCCACCGAGGCGGACATGTCGCCCAGCACCGAGTAATGCGGCACGCCCCAGCCCCAGCCGATGACCGCGCCGATGAGCATGGCGATGCCCACCGACAGGCCGACCAGGTGGCCGATGGCGAACAGGGCGAACGAGAGGTTGAAGTCGAAACCGCTGACCGCGCCCTTGTCGTTCACGCGGAAGTTGCGCACGAAGTCCGACGCGAACACCTGCGTGGCGACCACCACGGCGAACACCGCCGAAACGATGGAACCCCACAGCACGGCGAGCAGGCCGGCGCGACCCTCTTCCACGCTGTCGGCGTCCGCATCGTCACCACTGCCGACCTTCAGCACCTCGGCACAGGCCAGGCCTTCCGGGTACGGCAGGTCGGTATCCGTCACCAACGCGCGGCGCAGCGGGATGGAATACATCACGCCCAGGGTGCCGCCCAGCGCGCAGATCGCGAAGGACGTCCAGAACGGGAAGTTCGCCCACCAGCCGATCATGATCATGCCGGGCAGCACGAAGATGATCGAGGACAAGGTGCCCGCCGCCGACGCGATGGTCTGGACGATGTTGTTTTCCTGAATGGTGGAGTTCTTGAACCCGCGCAGCAGGGCCATGGAAATCACCGCCGCCGGAATCGAGGTGGCGAAGGTGAGGCCGGCCTTGAGGCCGAAGAACACATTGGCAGCGGTGAACACCACCGTGATGATGACGCCGAGGATAAGACCGCGGACGGTCAGCTCTTTGCGCGATTCGGTTTGGGAAAGATTGCCGCTCACGAGAGTTGTCCCGTCATGTGATTGCTCCCCTGTGGCCGCCGGGGCGGCACGGATAGATCGGGCCCGCCGGGCGGCGGGCCAGCGCGTAGGGTTGCCGGATTCGTGAGGAATGGCAACGGGTTGACGTTTTCCTTCGGCGCTTTCTCGCCTGGGGGTACTTATGTTTGCTCCCTCGTCGCTCAGGGAAGGGGCTGGGCTGATGGGCAGAGTTTCGGTATTTGGTTACACGTTATGGCGATCTGGCTCGCCTGCCGCGATCCGGGTCACTTTCTCTTGCTTGCCCAAGTCCCACAGGGATTAGCTTCGCGTCAGAAAGTAACCAAAGAGAAGGCCCCCCGGGTGACGCGCCTTCTGGGCTGACGCCCTCCGGGTACGCGGGCGGGTTCCGGAAGATCAAGAGCCAAAACCAAGACCAGAGCCAAAAGCCAAAAGCCGAAGCAAGAACCCGAGCCGTTGGCGGAGCATCCAAAGAGGCGAGTCCCCTGTGGGAGCGCACCCTGTGCGCGACTGGGGCGTCTCGTAGTCACCGCTCCGTTAGGTTGTCGCGCACAGGGTGCGCTCCCACAGAAAAGCGGGCGACCGTGAGGGTTCCGACCACGCCAAAGCGCAGCGAGGCGCTGCTTTAAGTCCTCATCGCTCCGGCGCGTTGCGAAGCGCTTGGAAGTACCCGCTGTGTAGAGGCGAAGGTTGCCAAGCAACAAACCGCCTCAAGCGTTCGAGCTTTTCCCTGCGAAATGCCGCCAGCTCCTAAGGCCATTTTCTTTGGGTTACTTTTCTTTTGGGCCAGCAAAAGAAAAGTGACTCGAGCGTCGGCAGACGATCGAAACGCCCGCTGCGTAAGCGGCCAGGTCGTGGGAACGCACGAGACCGAAGGGCAAGAGCAAAGTCACTGGATCCCAGCCTACGCTGGGATGACGGCTAAAGAAGGCAGCGGTGAGGCGAGCTTTTACCCCTCACCCATCCCTCAAGGGGACAGGGAAAAAACCCATCACTCATCCGCCCCCGGATCCATCCCCGGAAACAACACCTCGGTATACCCAAACTTGCTGAAGTCAGTGATCCGCGACGGGTACAACCGCCCGATCAGGTGATCGCACTCATGCTGCACCACCCGCGCATGAAACCCCTCCGCCGTGCGGTCAATCTGTGCACCCTTTGGGTCCACACCCTGATAGCGGATCAGCGTGTACCGGTTCACCGCCCCCCGCAGGCCCGGCACCGACAAGCACCCCTCCCAGCCCTCCTCCATGTCCTGCGACAGCGGCGTGATCACCGGATTGAGCAGGATGGTGCGCGGCACGGCTGGCGCGTCCGGGTAACGCTCGGATTGATCGAAGCCAAAGATCACCAGCTGAAGGTCCACGCCAATCTGCGGCGCAGCCAGGCCGACGCCACCGGCGTCATGCATGGTGTCGAACATATCGGCGATCAGCGTATCGAGCTCGGCGCTGCCGATCATCGCATCGGGTACCGGCGGCGCCACGCGCAGCAGGCGCGGATCGCCCATCTTCAGGATTTCGCGGATCATGCAAACCTCGTCGGAAGCAGGCGCCGGCCCCGGGGCTGGGGTCGCCCGCAAGCGGGCCCGGCGGATGACGCGACTTATACCAGCAACGCCGGCACGCCAGCGGTTAAGCGACGTGATGATTCCATCAGCGGCCGCGGGGTGGCCCTCGGCCACCTGGATCCGACGGACGCCACGCGCCTGGACCCACGCTGCACTGCGGCACGAACGCCAGGCAACGCACATTCGACCAATGGCTAATGCGCGCGGCCGCATAATGGCGTTGACCCCCGGCGCCACGGGGACGACCCTTGCGACTGACCTTCCAGGAGCCAACGCGAATGTCTACGGTCGTCGTCAAACCAAGTCCCGCGGGAAAGATCCTGTGGGCCGCCATCGCCATCGTGGGCGCCTGGTGTCTGGGCGTGGTCGCGCTGCGCCGTGGTGAACCTATCAACGCCATCTGGCTGGTCGCCGCCGCCATCTCGGTGTTCGTGATCGGCTATCGCTTCTACGGCAAGTTCGTCAACGACAAGGTGCTGCGCATGGACCCGAGCCGGGCCACGCCAGCGGTATTGCGCAACGACGGCCTGGACTACGTGCCCACCGACAAGTGGGTGGTGTTCGGCCACCACTTTGCCGCCATCGCCGGTGCCGGCCCGCTGGTCGGCCCTGTGCTCGCGGCACAGATGGGCTACCTGCCCGGCACCTTGTGGATCCTGTTCGGTGTGGTGTTCGCCGGCGCGGTGCAAGACTTCATGATCCTCGGCCTGTCGGTGCGCCGCGACGGCCGCTCGCTCGGCAACATGCTGCGCGATGAGCTGGGCCCGGTGGCCGGCGTGGTCGCCATGGTCGGCGTGCTGGTGCTGATGATGATCGTGCTGGCCGTGCTGGCGCTGGTGGTGGTCAAGGCGCTCACGCACAGCCCCTGGGGTACGTTCACGGTGGCCGCCACCATCCCGATCGCGCTGCTGATGGGCATCTACCTGCGCTGGCTGCGGCCGGGCAAGATCCTCGAGGTGTCGATCATCGGCGTGGCCCTGCTGCTGGCATCGATCTGGTTCGGCTCGTATATCGCCGCCTCGCCGACTTGGTCCACGGTGTTCGATTTCGATGCGAAGTCGCTGGCATGGCTGCTGATCGCCTATGGCTTCTGCGCCTCGGTGCTGCCGGTGTGGCTGCTGCTGGCACCGCGCGATTACCTCAGCACCTTCCTGAAGATCGGCACCATCCTGCTGCTCGCGCTGGCGATTTTCCTGGCCGCGCCGACGCTGCAGATGGCGGCGGTGACCAAGTTCATCGACGGCACCGGTCCGGTGTTCCAGGGCAACCTGTTCCCGTTCCTGTTCATCACCATCGCCTGCGGCGCCGTGTCCGGCTGGCATTCGATCATCGCCTCGGGCACCACGCCCAAGCTGATCGCCAGTGAGGGCGAGGCACGCATGATCGGCTACGGCGGCATGTTGATGGAGGCCTTCGTCGCCATCATGGCGCTGGTCGCCGCGGCGTCGCTGCACCCGGGCGTGTACTTCGCGATGAACTCGCCGGGCGCACTGATCGGCACCACCGCGCAGCAGGCGGCCACGACCATCAGCGAATGGGGCTTCGTGGTGACGCCGGATGAACTGCTCAACACCGCCAGGGACATCGGCGAGAAGAGCATCCTCAGCCGTGCCGGCGGTGCGCCGACGCTGGCGGTCGGCATGGCCCAGCTGCTTCACCGCATCATCCCCGGCGAGGGCATGATGGCGTTCTGGTATCACTACGCCATCCTGTTCGAAGCCTTGTTCATCCTGACCACAGTGGATGCGGGTACGCGCGTGGGCCGCTTCATGATCCAGGAGATCGCGGGCCTCATCTACAAACCGCTGCAACACACCGAATCCTGGACGGGTAACCTGCTGGCCACCGCGATCTGCGTGGGCCTGTGGGGTTACTTCCTGTACCAGGGCGCGGTCGATCCGCTGGGCGGCATCAACACCCTGTGGCCCTTGTTCGGCATCGCCAACCAGATGTTGGCGGCCGTGGCGCTGATGCTGGCGACGGTGGTGACGGTGAAGCTCAAGCGCGAGCGCTACGTGCTGGTGCCGGGCATCCCGGCGATCTGGCTGTGCGTATGCACGCTTACCGCAGGCTGGGAGAAGCTCAGCGGCCCGATCAGCTTCACCGCCGCCGCGCAGAAGTACGCCCAGGCCGCCGCGGACGGCAAGCTGCTGGCACCGGCCAAGACGGTGGAAGAGATGCAGCGCATCGTCACCAACAACTACGTCGATGCGGCGCTGACCGGCATCTTCATGCTGCTGGTGCTGAGCATGGCGGGCTTTGCCATCGCCGCCATCATGAAAGCCTGGAAGATCAACCACCCCACCGCACACGAAGAACCGTACGTGGCGCTGGGCACGGCACCCACCCGTTGAGGCCACGACCATGAAAGCCAGGCTGCAGGCGATCAGGAAATGGGCGGTGCAGACCGCCCGCCTCTGCTGCGGCGTCCCTGATTACGACGTGTACGTGAAGCACCTGCGCGAGCACCACCCGGAGCGCCCGGTGCCCAGCTACAAGGAGTTCTTCAGGGAGCGGCAGATCGCCCGCTACAAGGGCACCGGCGGGCGCTGCTGCTGAGGGTCGCAGGCAAGGTCTCACGGCGTCAGCATCCCTCACCGTCATCCCCGCGAAAGCGGGGATCCAGTGACTTCCGGTTTCCCCCACGACTTAAAGGCACTGGATCCCCGCTTTCGCGGGGATGACGGTGAGGGGGCCCGGGATGCTGAGGCGAATTCACGCGTGTGGGCCGTGTCGGCGACTCAAAACAGTCCCGAATGGAAACCGCAGAGGGCCACGTCCGGGGCGGACATGGCCCTTGTTGTTTCTGAACCAGGCCGCATGCCTTAGGCTTTAGGTTCCCCAGGCTTCATCTTCCCGCGGCGATCATGGCCGCTCGTCACCCCACGACTCCCGATGACCGAACACCACCACCCGCACCTGCAGCCCTCTTCGGAAATCGAAGCCCAGCACAGCCTGGGCCTGCGCATCATTGCCATCTACAAGGCGGTGAAGACGGTGTGCCTGATCCTGGTGGCGGCGTTCGCCTTCCATCTGGATCGCCAGCAGAACTTCGAAAAGCTGGTGCATTGGCTGGAGCACCTGTCGCTGACCGACAGCAACGGCCTGCGCTGGCGGCTGGTGGAACTGCTGCAGTCGCTGGGGCCGAGCAAGTTCGTCGCCATCGGCCTGGTGGCGCTGGCCTACGCGGCCATCTTCGCCACCGAAGGTACCGGCCTGTGGCTGCGCAAGCACTGGGCGGAATGGTTCACGGTGATCGCCACGGGTTCGCTGATCCCGCTGGAGCTGTACGAGACCGTGCACAAGTTCGCCTGGCTCAAGCTCGGCGCGCTGGTGGCCAACATCGCCATCGTGGTGTATCTGGTGCGCCTTGCGATGCAACCGCATCCGCACAAGCCCAAGAGTTGATCCATCTTCTGTGGGAGCGCACCCTGTGCGCGACCGCGGAGATTCGTCGTTTCCTCGTCGTAGGCTTGTCGCGCACAGGGTGCGCTCCCACAGGACACATCGCGTCGCTCTACACCTCGTGGTGCAAGCCTTCCGCCTGCACCGCGCCACTGCGGGGCGCCAGCTCCACAAGGTACATCGCCGCCATCACCAGCGCACCGCCTGCCAACATGCGCCAGGTCAACTCGTCATGACCGAAGGTGACCGCGAAACCTGCCGCGAATACCGGTTCCAGCGTCATCACGATGGCGGCTCGCGTGGGCGACAGATGGGCCTGCGCCCAGGTCTGCACCAGCATCGCGCCGGCACCGGCCACCAGCGCCATGTAGACGACGGCGGCCCAGGCACCCAGGTCGGGCGGCAGCGACGGGCCGGTCGGCAAGGTCGCCAGCAGGCAGATCACCGCGATCACCATCATCTGCACGGTCGAGAGCGCAAACGCGCTGCCGGGACGCGACCACGACCCCAGCCCCACGATATGCAGGCCATACAGTGCCGCCGACGCCAGCGTAAGCCACACGCCATAGCCGATGCTGAAGCCGTGCAGCGCCAGCAGGCCAAGGCCGCCCACCGCCAGCAGCACGGCAATCCATGTCACCGGCGGCAAACGCTGGCGCAACAGCACCGTGCCGAGCAATGGGGTGACCACCACGTACATGCCGGTGACGAAGCCGCTGATGCTCGCCGAGGTGTGCTCAAGCCCGGACGTCTGCAGCAACTGCGCCACGCCGTAGATGGCGCCCAGAGCGGTGCCCTGCCACCACTCGCGACGGCTCAGGCGCAATAGCGGGCGATGGAACAGCACGGCCATCGCCAGCGCGGCGATGAGGAAGCGCACCGCGAGGAAATCGGCCACCGCCATGCGCCCCACCAGATCCTTGATCAGGAAGAAGGTGGAGCCCCAGACGGCAGTGACAGCGACAAGGCCCAAGGTGGCCAGCGACGATGCGCGCGACGCCGGCTTGCTCATGCAGCGTCCTTCGGGCGCTTGCGCGCCATCAGCCGCCAGAGCTGGCCGGGGATCTGCAGCAGGAAATGCGACCAGATGCCCAGCCACACCGCCACGGCAATCCAGGGCTTGCGCGCATCGGGATCGAACTTGCGGAACCAACGCCACATGCCGCGATGCTTGTGCCGGCTGACGAACACCGGGCGATGCCGGCTCGAGGAACCCTTGCCGTGCAGCACGTGCACGTCGCCCGCCAGCATGACCCGATAACCCGCGTCGCGCACGCGGCGGCACAGGTCCAGGTCTTCGCAATGCAGGAAGTACTCTTCGTCGAAACCAGCAAGGTAAT
Source organism: Dyella japonica A8 (assembly GCF_000725385.1). NCBI lineage: Bacteria > Pseudomonadati > Pseudomonadota > Gammaproteobacteria > Lysobacterales > Rhodanobacteraceae > Dyella > Dyella japonica. The sequence continues at coordinate 4,505,123 of NZ_CP008884.1, forward strand.
CGAACACGCGACGCGGCATCAGCATCAGGGCGCCGGATACGGCCTCCGCCTCGACCAGTTGGTCCGGCATGGGCCCTTCGATGTTGATGCCTTCGCCAGGGCGCTTGAACAGCGTATTCAACGCGCGGCGCATCAGCGGATCGCGGCGATACGACGCCGGATCGGGCGTGCCGTCCTCGTCGCACACCACCGCGCCGATCACGCCGGCACGCGGGTTGGCTGCGAGCAGGCCCAACAGGCGCTGCAGCGTGGCGTTATCGATCAGGCAATCGGGATTGAGGATCAGCAGCGACTTGCCACGCGACTTCGCCGCGCCGCGATTCATCGCCGGCCCGAACCCGAGGTTGGCGTGGTTGTAGATCACATGCAGGCGTGCGTCGCTTTCGTGCGCGCGTGCGATGGCCTGCGGAATACCGTCGGACGAGGCGTTATCGACCAGGATCATTTCCAGCGGCACATCGCACGCCAGCACCCGGCGCACGCAGTCGCGCAGGCTCGGGCCACTGTCGGCCGCCACCACGATCACGCTGAGCGGCAACACGGAGGACAAGGAAGAAGTTGCGTCGGTATTCACAGCCACAAGTATGCGTTGTCCAGAACGTCCCGAGGATGGTGATGTTACCTAGGGAAGCTCTGATCTATTCCCCGTACCCGTCACCGCACGGTAGGCACGCAACGCGCCGTCCCGGCGGTGAAGGCAGACTGGCCGTCTGTCGAAACGGCGGGACGGCGCGTTGCGCGCCTACCGTGCGGCCCCAACCCTTTGAATTTAAATGCTGGGGTGACGTCCAGAAGGCCCGCAGGGTGTGCCGCGCGGCTTGAACAGACGGCCAGTCTGCCCTGCGCCACGCGGCACACCCTGTGGGCCTTCTGGACGTCATGCCGGGTACGGGGAATAGATCAGAGCTTCCCTAGCGTCGCCCCTGCCCCAGCGCTTCGTGCAAGGGCACCGGCACGCCGTCACTGCACCGCGCCAGCCATGGCTGCTCGCCTTCCCAGCCGCTGAGCTGCCATCCCATCATGCGATGGGTACGGCCGCTTTGTCTGTCCCACAGTATTTCACCGCGACCGCCGGGCAGATTCGCGACGAACCATCGCCCCTGCGGGCTGGCGCAATAGCGCGAGCTGGTTTTCTCGATCACGGGCCCGCACGCGAACACGTAACGTCCACGCCCTTCACCGGTCGGCTCGAATCGCGCGGGACCGGCCGCACTTTCGAATGCAGCGGTGGCCTCGTGCCACTCCGCCCGCGCCAGTTCGATGATATGCGCGGGTGGCCCGATGGGAGCCATCGCCAGCTCGCGCCATTCCGGTGTTGCCGCTGCCGCCGGGCTACGCCGGACGCGATGATCGAGCAGCGACTCCATCAGCACCACCAGCGAAAAACCGGCCAATGCACCGAGCAAGGCAGCGCCCCAGGCCATCAGGTCGCCTCCCAGTGCGCGCTGCACCGCGAACAACAGGCCCGGCAGCCCCCAGCGCAAGGCACGCCGGCACAACTCCGCATAGTGGACGATGCGCCGGTCGAACCGCACCGCGCCGACCACCGACAGCAACACCAACGGCAAACCCACCCACCAGGGCAGCAGCGCAACCACGCAGGTCCACGCCGCCGCCGGCACCATCCGCGCAAGCCAATGCGCGAAGGCAGCCACGCTAGACGCTCGCGCCCGCGTGGCCAGGCCGCATCAGCCGCACCACATCCGTGCGTTGCGGAACATGCGCATCCACGGCGAATCCTCGCCCCACTTTTCCGGATGCCAGCTCATCTGCACGCTGCGGAACACGCGTTCCGGGTGCGGCATCATGATCGTCACGCGGCCATCGGCGGCGGTGAAGCCGGTGAGGCCGCCCGGCGAGCCGTTGGGGTTCAGCGGGTAGTCCTCGGTGGGCTTGCCGCGGTTGTCCGCGTAGCGCAGCGCGGCACCCGCCTTCGACGGGCTGCAGCTGTACGGGAAGCTCACGCGGCCTTCGCCGTGGGCCACGGCCACCGGAATGCGCGAACCGGCCATGCCCTTGAAGAAGAGGCTGGGCGAATCGAGCACTTCCAGCGTGGCCACGCGCGCTTCGTACTGCTCCGAGGCGTTGCGCAGGAACTTCGGCCAGTGCGACGCGCCAGGAATGATGTCCTTGAGCTGGCTCATCATCTGGCAGCCGTTGCACACGCCAAGTGCGAAGCGCAGCGGGTCGGCGAAGAACGTGCTGAATTCCGCGCGCAGGTAGTCGTTGTAGAGGATGGACGTGGCCCAGCCACGACCCGCGCCAAGCACGTCACCGTAGGAGAAGCCACCGCACGCCGCGAAGCCGCGGAAGTCGGCCAGCTTGATACGGCCACTGGCGAGGTCGGACATATGGACGTCCACGGCCTCGAAGCCGGCGCGAGTGAACGCCGCCGCCATTTCCACCTGCCCGTTGACGCCCTGCTCGCGCAGCACCGCCACGCGAGGCTTCGCGCCCTTGGCGATATACGGTGCGGCCAGGTCTTCGTGCGGGTCGAAGGTGAGCTTGGGGCTGATGCCCGGATCGGCATCGTCCAGGCGCCACTCGTTCTCCGCGTCGGCGGTGGTCGGGTTGTCGCGCAGGCGCTGCATGGCGTGGCTGGTTTCGTTCCATGCCTCGAACAGCGTGCGCCAGTTCCACTTGAACAACGTATCGCCGTTCTGGAACAGCTTGATGCCCAGCTTTTCCTTGGGACGACCGATGCGGTACGCCATGCTGGTCAGGCCATGCTTCACCAGCAGCGCCTCGAAGGCTTCGCGGTTGGCCGCGGCCACCTGCACGATGGCGCCGAGCTCTTCGTTGAACAGCGCGCGCAGCGTTGCTTCCGCCCAGCCATCCAGATGGATTTCCAGGCCGCAATGGCCGGCGAAGGCCATTTCCAGCAGCGTCACGATGGCGCCGCCGTCGGAACGGTCGTGATAGGCCAGCAGCAGGCCGCCGGCATTGGCTTCCTGCACGAGGTCGAAAAACGACTTCAGGCGCTTGGCGTCGTCGAGATCCGGCGGCACGCCGCCACCGCGGTTGAACACCTGGGTCAGCGCGGAACCGCCAAGGCGGTCGCGGCAGGCGCCAAGGTCGAGCAGCCACAGTTCGGAATCACCGCGATCGAGGCGCAGCTGCGGCGTGAGCGTGCGGCGCACGTCGGTGACGCGGGCGAAGCCGGTGATGACCAGCGACACCGGCGAGACGGTGCGCTGCGTGGTGTCGCCATCCTTCCACACGGTCTGCATGGACAGCGAGTCCTTGCCCACCGGGATGGAGATGCCCAGCTCCGGGCACAGTTCCATGCCCACGGCCTTCACGGCATCGAACAGCGCGGCGTCCTCACCCGGAAAATTCACCGCGGCCTGCCAGTTCGCGGACAGGCGCACTTCGCCCAGCGAAGCGATCGGCGCGGCGGCCAGGTTGGTGATGGCTTCGCCCACGGCCAGGCGCGCGGCATCCGGGCTGCTGAGCAGCGCGACCGGCGAGCGTTCGGCCATGGCCATGGCTTCGCCGGTGTAGCTGTCGAAGTCGGTGATGGTGACGGCGCAATCGGCCACCGGCACCTGCCACGGGCCGACCATGGGGTCGCGCGCGTTCAGGCCGCCGACGGTGCGGTCACCGATGGTGATGAGGAAGCTCTTGCTGCCCACGGTGGGCAGGCGCAGCACGCGCATCAGCGCTTCGTCCATGCTGATGCCGGTAAGGTCGGGCACCAGGTCAACGCGCGGCTTCAGGCGCTTGGCGTCGCGATGCATGCGCGGCGGCTTGCCGAACAGCACGTCCATGGGCAGATCGATCACCAGCGTATCGGTGACCGGGTCGTGCACCACCAGACGGCGCTCGGCGGTGGCATCGCCGACCACGGCGTACGGGCAACGCTCGCGCTTGCAGTATTCCTCGAACTCGGCGAGATCCTCGGCGCCGATCGCGAGCACGTAGCGCTCCTGCGATTCGTTGCTCCAGATCTGCATCGGCGACAGCGAGGGGTCATCGCACGGCACGCGGGAAAGGTCGATGCGACCGCCCACGCCAGCGTCGTTGAGCAGCTCGGGAATGGCGTTGGACAGACCGCCCGCACCCACGTCGTGCACGCTGACGATCGGGTTCTTGTCGCCACGCGCCCAGCAGCTGTCGATGACCTGCTGCGCACGGCGCTCCATCTCGGCGTTGTCACGCTGCACGGAGGCGAAATCCAGCTCCTTGCTGGACGTGCCCGAGGCCACCGACGAGGCGGCGCCGCCGCCCAGGCCGATCAGCATGGACGGGCCGCCCAGCACGATCACCTTGTTGCCCGGCTGCACGTCGCGCTTCTGCACGTGGTCCGCGCGGATATTGGCGAGACCGCCGGCGATCATGATGGGCTTGTCGTAACCGCGGCGCACGCCGGCTTCACCGGTTTCGTGCTCGTAGGTGCGGAAATAGCCACCCAGCGCCGGACGGCCGAATTCGTTGTTGAACGCCGCGGCACCCAGCGGGCCGTCGCGCATGATCTCGAACGCGGTGGCCATGTGCGGCGGCAGCGGGCGATCCACTTCCCACGGGCGCGGCAGGCCCGGGATGCGCAGGTCGGACACCGAGAAACCAGTGAGGCCAGCCTTGGGCTTGGCGCCACGGCCGGTCGCGCCTTCATCGCGGATCTCGCCGCCGGCGCCGGTCGCGGCACCCGGCCACGGGGCGATGGCGGTCGGGTGGTTGTGCGTTTCCACCTTGATCGCATATTCGATGCGCTCCGGGTGGGCGCGCCACACGCCGTCGCGATCGGGGAAGAAGCGCTTGCCTTCGTAACCCTCGATCACCGCCGCATTGTCCTTATAGGCGGACAGCGTGTAGGCCGGCGAGTGCTGGTGGGTGTTCTTGATCATGCCGAACAGGCTCTTGTCCTGAGCCTCGCCGTCCAGCGTCCAGCTGGCGTTGAACACCTTGTGGCGGCAGTGCTCGGAGTTGGCCTGCGCGAACATGAAGAGTTCGGCGTCGGTCGGGGCGCGGCCCAGCTCGGCATAGCGGGCGACGAGGTATTCGATCTCGTCGTCGGCCAGGGCGAGGCCCAGTTCCTTGTTGGCCTTGTCCAGTGCGCCCTTGGCGTCATGGCCCAGGGCGATATGCACCAGCGGGCCGGCCTGCCCACCCAGGAACAGGCCCTTGGCCTGGTCCAGGCTGGTGAGTACCGACTGCGTCATCGCGTCATGCAGCACCGCCAGCACGGCGTCGTACTGCTCGCTGCCCGCGGCGGGCAACCCGGCGACCTGCCAGGCGACGCCGCGCTCCACGCGGCGCACGTCGAAGCCGGCGCCATGCAGGATGTCGGTGGCCTTGCTGGACCAGGGCGAGATGGTGCCCAGGCGCGGGACCACCCACAGCGAGGCGGCCTCCGGCGTACCGTCCTTGGCTTCCAGCACTTCCAGCAGGCGACGATGCTGCTCGCCCTCCGGCGTGCGGTCGGCATCGATGAAGTAGACGAACCACGACGCCTGCACCCGGGTGCCACGATGAATGGCCTCCAGGCGTGCGTTCAGACGTTCGAGACGAAAAGGCGAGAGGGCGCTCTGCCCGTCGAGTGCGATCATGCGGGGAACGGGAGGTAGGCGAAAACGCCTATTGTACCCCAAGGCGGATCAAGACTGCCGCGACGCAGCATCATGTCGCGTCAGGCGACGACGGCTTGCACGAGGCCGTCAAAATCCATCAATATCTTGTTTTCATTGACAATGAATGCGTGGAGGCGCCTCCTGGCGCCTCCACGACACGACATCAGCCGCCAGTCTTGAGTGCGCGCAGCAGCTCGTCAGGGGTGACGTAGCCGCCCAGCATGCTGCCGTCTTCGCCGATGATGGTCGGCGTGCCGGTCACGCCCAGCTTCACGCCGAGGTCGAACTCGTCCTTGACCGGGTTCGGGCAGTTCGTGGACTTGGGTGTCTTGCCCTGCTTGGCGGCGGTGAAAGCGGCCTTGCGGTCGCTGGCGCACCATACGGCCACCATCTCGTTGTAGGTCGGCGTGGTCTTGCCGGCTTCGTTGGTCACGCCTTCGCGCGGCCAGGCGACGTACTCCACGGCGATGCCAGCCTTGTTGAAGTCATCGATATGGGAGTGCAGCTGGCGGCAGTAGGCGCAATTGACGTCCGTGAACACGGTGACGCGGTAGCGCGGGTTGGCCGGGGCGAACACGATGCGGTCGGCCGCCGGCACCTTGGCCAGCTCGGCCTTGCGGTAGTCCGACCAGCCGTCGTCGGTGATGTTCTTCTTCTTGGCGAGGTCGATCAGGTCGCCATTGAGCATGTACTTGCCATCCGTGGAGACGTAGACCAGATGGCCCGAGGCGATGACCTGGTAGAAACCCTGCATCGGCGCCGGCCGGATCGAATTGATCTCCGCATTGGGCACCAGCGAAAGCAGCGCCTTGCGCACCGTGGCCTCCGGCCCGGCGGCAGCGCCATCGGGCGCGGCGCAGGCGTTGAGGGTCAACCCGCCGACGCACAGCGCCAGCAACCATTTCTTGAACATCGCAAACCTCATCGACATGCCACGCCACCGAGGGCGCGGGGGAAAAGCCATTCTCGCACAAGCACATGAACGCGTATGCGGGCCGTTTGGCACACCATGGGGCCTGTTCCCGGTGTTCTGATGGCGCTGGCCGGCAGACGACGGGAGCCAGGTTCCCGGTCACCCCCGGGGATGGTGCTGGGCGTGCAGCCGCTTGAGTCCTTCCTTCGCCACCAGGGTGTAGATCTGCGTGGTGCTGAGCGCGCTGTGGCCCAGCAGCATCTGCAAGGCGCGCAGGTCGGCGCCATGGTTGAGCAGATGGGTGGCGAAGGAATGCCGCAGCACGTGCGGCGATATGCGCTTGGACACAATGCCCACGCCCATCGCGTAGCGCTTCACCAGGGTCCAGAACATCTGCCGCGTCATGCCCTCGCCACGCTTGCTCAGGAACAGTGCCGCCGGCTGGCGGCCGCGCGTCAGCACGGGACGCGCGGCGGCCAGATAAGCCTCGATGCGCTCGGCCGCCACTTCGCCGATGGGCACGAGCCGGTCCTTGCCGCCCTTGCCGGTGACGCGCACCACGCCCTGGCGCAGGTTGAGCGAGGCCAACGGCAACTCGACCAGTTCGGATACGCGCAGGCCCGAGGCATACATCAGCTCCAGCATCGCGCGGTCGCGCAGGCCCAGCGTGGTGTCGACGTCCGGGGCGTCCAGCAGGCGCTCGATCTCCCGCTCGGCCAGGGCCTTGGGCAGGCTGCGCGGCGTCTTGGGGCGCTCGATCAGCAGGGTGGGATCTTCGAAGCCCGCTTCCGTGCGCGCGACATGCGCGTAGTAGCGGCGGAACGCTGACTGCCGGCGCGCCAGCGAACGTACCGCCACCGGCTGGCTGCCGTGATAGGCGGACAAATGCTGCCGCTGCGCGCTGCGCAGGCTCTGCCCCTGCGTGCCCAGCCAGCGGGCGAGACCTTCGAGATCCCGCCGGTAGGCGTCGAGCGTGCGATCGGACAGGCCATCTTCGGACCACACGCGCTCGATGAAGGCATCGATGCTGCGGCGGTCGGCTTCGGCGATACTGGGTTCTTCCTGCTGCATGGACGCGATGCTCGCCGCCCGCCTCGCCTCGTGCAAGCGCTCCCTGTTTCCGAGGCTGCCTGGTCGATGAGCTCTACTGCCGCTACCGATGTGTATTGCCCGCTGTGGCGCCGCCTGGCCGCCCTGGTCTACGACCTGCTCGCGGTGGTGGCCATCGTGATGGTGGTGGGCTATGTCTGCCAGCGCGTCACTGGCGGTACGGTGGTCACCACCGACGGCCACGCGCACATCGCGTGGTGGTACCAGCCGCTGCAGGCAGTAGTGGTGTCGGCCTATTTCCTCGCCTCGTGGCTGCGCGGAGGGCAAACGCTGGGCATGCGTCCCTGGCGGATCCGCGTGACGAATGCCGACGGCCAGCGCATCACGCCCCTGCAGGCGGTCATCCGTCTTGCGGTGGCGGCCGCCCCGATGCTGCTGCTCGGCCTGGCGACATGGATGGGCCCGCGCGGCGCGGCGTGGGCAATGCTCATCGCGTGGATCGCATGGTTTGGCGTCGCCGCGGCGGATTCGCGAAAACGTGCGTTGCACGACCTCGTTGCAGGCACTGAACTACGAAGAATGGCGTAATTTTCACTTTCAGGTCAGGTGTTTTCTGACAACACTTGACGCATGCCGACCCTTGCCATCCCCCGCCCTTCCGAGGCAGAGCTGAAGCGCACCAATCAGTCGTTCTACGACGGCCTGTGGTCGGGCGCGCGACTGGTGGATCCCGCCCGCTTCAACACCTGGCCGATGGTGCGCGACCTGGCCATGGCCTTGCCGCGCCGGCTGGAGATCGCCCCGGGCCTGCGCCCACGGCTGCCGCTGGATGGCACGTATTTCATCGATATCAGCCAGGCCGCGCTGCAGGCCCTGCGCGGACATGGCGCCAGCGCCATGCGCGCCAGCATCAGCGCCCTGCCCTGTCCCGACGCCAGCTTCGACCTGGTCTGTGCGCTGGACATCCTCGAACACGTGCGCGACGACGAAGGCGCGTTGCAGGAGCTGACGCGCGTGGCGGCACCGCAAGCCCGCCTGATGTTGTCCGTACCGCTCCACGAATCGGCCTGGACGGCCTTCGACGAGTTCGTCGGCCACTACCGCCGCTACGAACCGGCGCACATCGTGGAATGGCTGGCCGCCCACGGGTGGACCGTCGAGCAAAGCGCCGTCTACGGCATGCAGCCCACCTCCACCACGCTGCTCAACCTGGGCCAGTGGTATCTGTCGCACCAGCGAGAACGGGCGATGTGGTGGTACAACCGGGTGATCATGCCGCTGGGCCTGCGCCTGCAGAAGCCGCTGCGCTGGCAGCCTGGCCTGCCCGACAACCCGGGCGTCGATGAAGTGCTGCTGCTTTGTCGTCGCACGTAAGCGACTGATTCACCAAGCATGAGACGATGCGGCACTGCAGCACGAGGCCGCCAAACCGGGTAAGATGCAACTCTCTGACCCGCCCGGTTCGCCCTCATGCTCTATCAGATCCACGAATGGCAGCGCGCCTTCCTCGGCCCCATGAGCCACTACGCCGAAGCCAGCGCCAAGATGCTGAGCGACGTCACCAGCCCCATGTCCCACCTGCCCGGCGCCCAGCGCCTGGCCGCCGGCTATGAGCTGCTGCACCGTCTGGGCAAGGAATACGAGAAGCCCGCCTTCGGCCTGACCCAGGTCACCTCGCACGGGCAGGACATCGCCGTGATCGAGCGCGTGGTGCTGGACAAGCCGTTCTGCCAGCTCAAGCGCTTCAAGCGTTTCAGCGACGATCCGGACACCATCGAGCGCCTGAAGAGCGAGCCGACCGTGCTGGTCGTGGCACCGCTGTCCGGCCATCACGCCACGCTGCTGCGCGACACCGTGCGCACCCTGCTGCAGGACCATAAGGTGTACATCACCGACTGGGTCGACGCGCGCATGGTGCCGGCCAGTGAAGGTGCGTTCCATCTCGATGACTACGTGGCCTATATCGAGGAATTCATCGGCCACATCGGCGCCGAGAAGCTGCACGTGATTTCCGTGTGCCAGCCCACCGTGCCGGTGCTGGCCGCCGTCTCGCTGATGGCCGCGCGCGGCGAGAAAACCCCGCTCAGCATGACCATGATGGGTGGCCCGATCGAACCGCGCAGCAACCCCACCGGCGTGAACAACCTCGCCACCAACCGCCCGCTCAGCTGGTTCCGCGGCAACGTGATCCACACCGTGCCGCCGAACTACCCGGGCAGTGGCCGCGAGGTGTACCCGGGCTTCCTGCAGCACGCCGGCTTCATCGCGATGAACCCGGGCCGCCACCTCAACTCGCACTGGGATTTCTACGAAAACCTGCTGCGCGGCGACCAGGACGACGCCGAAGCACACCGCAAGTTCTACGACGAATACAACGCCGTGCTCGACATGCCAGCCGAGTACTACCTCGACACCATCTCCACCGTCTTCCAGCAGTTCCTGCTGCCGCGCGGCCTATGGGACGTGTCCGGCGAACGCGTGAAGCCCTCGGCCATCAAGACCACGGCTCTGTTTACCGTCGAAGGCGAACTGGACGATATCTCTGGCATCGGCCAGACCGAAGCGGCGCATGACCTGTGCAGCGGCATCGCCACCGACCGTCGCGCGCATTTGGTGGTGGAAGGCGCGGGTCACTACGGCATCTTCAGCGGCCGCCGCTGGCGGCAGACGGTTTACCCGCAGGTGCGGGAGTTCATTCGCAAGTTCGAAGCGCCGGTGGCGTGAGCGGCGGGGGCCTGTTGGCTGCTGCCTTGGTTGCGTTAGGCGCGGTTGATTGGGCTCGCGCCAACGGGTGAGTTTGCGCCCTTTCTCCCTGCGGGGCATGCGGGGAGCAGTCATGGATGGCTGCGGCTCTGAGGAGCAACGAGAGGGTTGGAGTGAGCCCCAAACGGGGAAAAGTTCGCGGGCTCGCCTCACCACTTCATTCTTTAGCCGTCATCCCTGCGAAGGCAGGGATCCAGTGACTTTGCTCTCGGCCTCCAGTTGCCGTGACCCCACGACCTGGCCGCTTACGCAGCGGGCGTTTCGACCTTCTGCCGAAGGCCGAGTCACTTTTCTTTTGCTGGCCCAAAAGAAAAGTAACCCAAAGAAAATGGCCTGAAGAGCTGGCAGCATTTTGTGGGGAAAAGCCCGAACGCGTGAGGCAAGTCGCTGCTTGGCAACCTTCGCCTCTACACAGCGGGTACATCCAAGCGCTTCGCAACGCGCCCTGGCGATAAGGACTTAAAGCGGAGCCTCGCTTCGTTTCGGCGCAGACGGGACACACACGGCCGCCCGCTTTTCTGTGGGAGCGCACCCTGTGCGCGACAACCTAACGGAGCGGTGACTACGAGACGCCGCTGTCGCGCACAGGGTGCGCTCCCACAGGGGACTCGCCTCTTTGAATGCTCCGCCAACGGCTCGGGTTCTTGCTTCGGCTTTTAGCTTTTAGCTTGGGCTTTTGGCTTTTGACCTACCGGGTCCCCGTATGAGGCGGCGGGCGGGTGGAGATCAGGCCCCGCAGGGGTGCCTGGCAGGACGCCAGGCACTTTTCGTCGGGGCAGGATGCCCCGTCGAAAAGCCCGGAATCCGACCGCGTACCTGGAGGGCCGCAGGCCCGGAAGGCGCCTCATCCGGGGTGCCTTTTCTTTTGGTTACTTTTCTTTGGGCAAGCAAAGAAAAGTGACCCGGCCTCCGGCAGGAGGTCGGAACGCCCGCCGCGTAGGCGGCCAGGTCGCCGTATCGCTAACACCGTAGGCCCAGAGCAAAGTCACTGGATGACCAGCCCTCCGGCAGTTGAAAAGCGCCTCCCGCTTCCGCGGGAATGCCGGTTCTTACCAAACGGCGAGGCCAGGTTGCCCCCTCACCCCAACCCACTCCCCAAAGGGGCAAGGGAGAAGATCTGCGGCGCAACAGCCACCTCAAACAACGCCAAACTCACCCCACAAAAAACCGCCGAAACGCCGCCACCGTCCGCGCCACGCCCTCATCATCCACATCCAAATGCGTCACCAACCGCAACGTCGGCAAATACCCGATGCTGATGCGAATACCCGCTTCCCGCAGATGGACGTCCAATTCCCGCAGGCGATCCGCCGGCACGTCAATGAACACCATATTCGTGTGCTGGCCGAGCAACGTCACGCCGGGAACATCAGCCAGCCCCGCGGCCAGTGTCGCCGCACGGGCATGATCCTCCGCCAGGCGATCGACATGGTGGTCCAGCGCATGCTGCGCCGCTGCCGCGAGCATGCCGGCCTGCCGCCAGCCGCCACCGGCGACCTTCTTCCAGCGACGCGCCTTTTCGATCAGCGCCGACGAGCCCACCAGTACCGAACCCACTGGCGCACCGAGCCCCTTGGACAGGCACACCGACACGCTGTCGAAGTGCTTGGTGATCTCACGCGCAGGCACGCCGCAGGCGACAGCGGCGTTGAACAGGCGCGCGCCGTCCAGGTGCAGCCCCAGTCCGCGTTCGCGCGCGAAATCCTGCGCGGCCTTCAGGTAATCCATCGGCAGTACGCGGCCGTGCCAGGTGTTTTCCAGCGCCAGCAGGCGTGTGCGGGCGAAGTGCGGGTCCACCGGCTTGATCGCCGCAGCCACCTTGTCCAGTGGCAGGCTGCCATCCGCATCATGAGGGATCGGTTGCGGCTGGATGGAGCCGAGCACGGCGGCGCCGCCACCCTCGAACTTGTAGGTGTGCGCATCCGCGCCGACCAGGTATTCGTCGCCGCGTTCGCAATGCGACATCAGCGCCACCAGGTTTGATTGCGTGCCCGTCGGCACGAACAGCCCCGCCTCGAAGCCGAGGTCGGCAGCAAGACGCGCCTGCAATGCATTGACGGTGGGATCTTCGCCGTAGACATCGTCGCCTACCGCGGCGTCGAACATGGCCGCTCGCATGGCCGGCGTGGGACGGGTGACGGTATCGCTGCGCAGGTCGATCAGTTCCACGACGGTATTCCGATAAGAGCAACAGGCCGGAAGCTTGATCGCTCATGACCCGACGGGCAAGGCCCGCTGACGCCGCCCGTGGCGATGGGCTAGCCTTGCCGCGTAGTCCCTGCATGAGGCGGGGACGCGCGCCGATCGGGGCTACGTCATGTCGTTCCTGCGTCTCTACCTCCGCGTCATCGGATTGCTGGCGCCGGAGCGGAAGCTGGCCATCACACTGGCACTGGCCAACCTGGCGCTGGCCGGCGTGTTCTTCCTCGAACCGGTGCTGTTCGGCCGCGTGGTGGATGCCCTGGGCAGCACGCACGCGGGCGATGCGCCACGCCTGATCGGCTTGTGGGCCGGCGTGGGTTTCGCGGGGGTGCTGGCGAACGTCTGGGTGTCGCTACATGCAGATCGTCTGGCGCACCGGCGACGCCTAGCCGCCATTGCGCTGTTCTTTGAGCACGCCGCATCGATGCCCATGTCATTCCATGGCGAATATCACACGGGCCGGCTGTCGCGCATCATGAACGTGGGCGTGAGCAACCTGTTCAACCTGTGGCTGAGCTTTTTCCGCGAACACCTGGCCACACTGCTGTCGATCTTCGTGATGGTGCCGGTGGCGTTGTGGCTCAACTGGAAGCTGGCGCTGCTGATGATCGCGCTGCTGCTGTGCTTTTCCATCTTCAATGCCATCGCCGTGCAACGCACGCACAAGGCGCAGGGCGAGGTGGAGGAGCTGCATCACGAGATCGCCACGCGCGCCGGCGACGTGTTCGGCAATGTCACGGTGGTGCAGAGCTTCACGCGCCTGGCGGCCGAGTCGCGCGCGCTGCATGAACTGATGACGCGCACGCTGAACGCGCAGTATCCCGTGCTGCGCGGCTGGGCGATTCTCTCGGTGCTCAACCGGGCGGCGAGCACGCTCACCATTGTGGCGATCTTCGCGGTAGGCGCCGCACTGCATTCGCGCGGCGAAATCAGCGTGGGCGGCATTGTGAGCTTTGTCGGCTTTTCCATGCTGCTGATCGGACGGCTGGAGCAATTCGCCACTTTCTTGTCGAACCTGTTCTTCCAGTCGCAGTCGCTGCGCGATTTCTTTACCGTGCTCGACCGCCAATCGGAAATCGACGACCGCCCCGGCGCCATCGCTCTGCCCCGCGTGCGCGGCGAGGTGGTATTCGAGCAGGTGAGTTTCGGCTACGACCCGGTGCAACCGGCGCTTCACGACCTGAGCTTCCGCGCGCCGCCAGGCAGCACTATCGCCCTGGTCGGCCCCACGGGCGCGGGCAAGAGCACGGCGCTCAGCCTGCTGTACCGCGCTTATGACCCCAGCGCGGGGCGCGTCACGGTGGACGGCCACGACGTGCGCGACGTCACGCTGGAATCGCTGCGCAGAAACATCGGCGTGGTATTCCAGGATGCGGGCATGTTCTATCGCTCCATCCTGGACAACCTGCGCGTGGGCAACCCCGATGCGGATCCCGGGCAGATCGATGCCGCGGTGGCGGCGGCCGAGGCGGCGACGTTCATCGCACGCAAGCCCGAGGGACTGGAAACGCTGGTAGCCGAACGCGGCCGTTCGTTGTCAGGTGGCGAACGCCAGCGCCTGGCGATTGCCCGCGCCATGCTGAAAGACGCGCCCATCCTGATCCTGGACGAAGCCACCAGCGCATTGGACAACGCCACCGAGGCGCGCATCCAGCGTGCACTGGACCGGCTCACCGTCGGCCGCACCACGTTCGTCATTGCGCATCGGCTGTCCACGGTCCGCAACGCCGACCTGATCCTGGTGCTTGATCAGGGCCGGCTGGTGGAACAGGGTCGTTACGGCGAACTGATCGAACAGGACGGCCTGTTCGCGCGATTGGCCCAGGAAGGCCAGTTCGCGGCGGATGCATCGGCGCAGGACGCGCCGTCAGAAAGTGGCCAGGGATGACACGGAGGGCCCGCCGCCCTGCCGTACGCGCTCCTTCCTGGTGTTGACCGCCCGGGCCAACTGCGCCGCTTCATCGCGCGAATGAATCTCCCGGCCATCGGTCAGGCGGACGTGCGCGCGTATGCCATTGCCGCCCGCGGTTTCCGCGACTTCGCGGATATCGCTGATGATCGCAATCGAGACGAAATGCTTGCGGCCCGTGTGATCCGTAATCTTTATCATCCTGTTCCCCGAAGGCTGTGCATGCGCATCGCGCATGTTGCCGCGATATGGGCCAACTCCATTGATCCAGGCCCGGCAGGAAACCACCGCCACCACGCGGGACGGTCGTTGACCGATGCGCGCTCCAACCCGGCACGTAGCGGCACCTGCCATAAGGCAGGGCGAATCTAACTACACACGATGGTCGCCATACCACGGCAATTGTCTTACTTCGCTTGCCGGGCAACACGCCATTCGCCGCCGCATGCAACGCGGCGGCGACTTATCCGTGCTTGCGGAAGTACACCCACGCGATCACGGCCAGGATCACCGCAGGCAGCAGGTTGGCCACCAGCGGCGGCACACCGTAGACGGTGCCGAAGTTCACCATCGCCTTCTGCAGGAAGTACCAGCCGATGGCCAGCAGCATGCCGATGAACATGCGCTTGCCCAGGCCGCCCGAACGCAGCGTGCCGAACGAGAACGGCATGGCCAGCAGCACCAGCACCAGCACGTTCACCGGATACAGCGCGCGCGTCCAGAACGCGGAGGCATAGACGCCCGGGTTCTGCCCGTTCTGCTCCAGGTAGTTGATGTTGCGGCGCAGGTCGCGCATGGGCAGGTACTGCGGCTGGATCACCGACTGTTCCAGCACCTGCGGATTGAGCCTGGAATCCCACGTCTGGCTCGCCACCGTGGTGGAATGCGTGCCGCCCTCGTCGAGGGTGGTGCTGCGCACCTTGCTCATGACCCACTGGCGGCCGTCGTGCTCGGCGGTTTGCGCCCAGTCGAAGCGCGTCACCTGGCCATCCGGCGTCAGCGTGAACACGCGCACGTCGAGCAGCTGCACGGTGCTGTGCGTGGCGGTGCGCTTGGCCACCCAGCCCTTGGCGTTGATGACGCGATCGCCATCACGCGCCCACAGGCCGGACGCACCGCCGAGGCCCACGTTGTTGGACTTCAGGCGCAACTGCATGGCCTGCGCCTGCTGGTCGCCCCAGGGGGCCGCGGTTTCGCCGAGGATCACCACGGCAACCACCAGGATCGCCACCACGCCCACCGCCGACGCGGCAATGCGCAGCTTGGACAGGCCGCAGGCACGCAACGCGGTGAGCTCGTTGGTGGCAGCCAGACCGCCCAGGCCCAGCAAGCCGCCGATCAACGCCGCGTTGCCGAACATTTCGTACAGGCGGCGCGGGAACGTGACCAGCACATAGACCACGGCGCTGGTCACGGTGTAGCCGTTCTTGCCCACGTTGCCGAGCTGGCGCAGGAACTGGAACACCGCATCGAGGCCGGTGATGACCAGCCATACGGTGAGCAGCGAGCCCAGCACCGTGGTGCCGACCAACCAGTCGACGCGGCGAATGCGCAACGAGGCCATCACGCACCCGCCTTGCGCACTTTGCGCGGCCCGTACTGGTTCTGGAACATGCGCGCAGCAACGCCGAACACGATCACGGTCACGGCCCACATCGGGAACGAGTGGTGCCAGTGGCCCTTGATGATCTGGCCACGGCAGATCGCCAGCAGCAGGTAGTAGAAGTAGAACGTGAGGATGGCCAGGAACAGTCGGCCGAAGCGCGGCTCTCGCGGGCTCTGGCGGGACAGCGGCAAGGCAAGCGCCAGCAACACCAGCGTCATCGCCGGCGCAATGGTGCGCCAGGCGAACTCGGCGCGCGTGTCCGGGTTGTCGGTACGCAGCAGTTGGCCAAGCGTCATCGAATGCGCGGGATCTTCTTCGTCCGTGTCCGACTGGATGTTGTCCAGCGAGGCGTCATTGCGTTCGTACTTCATCTTGCGCCAGTTGTCCGCGCCCAGCGGGATGTCGTACTGGTAGCCGTCGTGCAATGCCAGGAAGCGGCCGCTGCCATCGGTTTCCTGATAGAGCTGGCCATGCTTGCCCGTCACCAGCTTGATGTGCGGAACATTGTCGCGGCCGGTGCGCTCGGTGGCGATGAAGGTGTTGCCCAGCATGCTGCCGTCGCGGCTCAGCTCGTCCACGAAGATGATGCCGCCCTTGCCCGGCAGCGGCGTGAAACGGCCTGCATCCAGGCCCGCCGCGATCACCGAACGGTTGGCCGCGGCCACCAGCTGGTCGGACGTACGCGCCGCCCAGGGGCCCAGCCACAGTGACACCGCGCCCACCAGCAGCGCCACGACCGCCGCCAGGATGCTCATCGGGCGCAGCAGGCCCTTCGCGCCCATGCCGGACGAGGCGAGCACGTGCATTTCGCTTTCGCGGTACATGCGGCCCAGGCCCTGGAGCACGCCCAGGAAGGCCGACAGCGGCAGCAGCGTGGTCAGGCCATCGAGCATGTTCAGGCCCAGCACCTGGAACATCACGCTGGCCGGGAAACTGCCGTTGGCCACCTGCTGCAGCACGCGCGCGAACGAGGTGCCGGCCATGATGGCCAGCAGCACGATGGCGGTCGCGGCGATGGTTTGCGCCAGCTCACGCAGGAAATAACGATCGAGGATGCTCAGAACCGGTCCTCACGCACGGAACTACCCGCGCGGGGGCGCGGGAGGGGAAACAGCAGTGAAGTGTACGGGCTGGCGGCCCGTTCTTGGGGACTGTTTCTCGACATGCGATAAGATGAAGGGCTTGGCGCCGCCCCAACCCTGGGTGCGGCAAACCCCAAGTCTAGCCTGTCCGGGCCTTTCCGGACCTTTCTGCAGGACATCTCCATGACTCTCCAGTTCAGCCTTGGCTCCGCCGCTCCCGAATCCGTCGAAACCCCTTGCGTGGTCGTCGGCGTCTACGAGAACGGCCTGCTCACCAGTGCCGCCGCCCGCGTGGACACCGCCGCGCACGGCGCCATCAAGCGCCAGGTGGAGAGCGGGGACATCAACGGCAAGGCCGGCACCACGGCCATGCTGTTCGCGCCCGAGGGCGTGGCGGCCAAGCGCGTGCTGGTGGTGGGCCTGGGAACGCAGAAGACGTTCGACGGTGCACGCTACCAGAAGGTGAACATCGAAGCCGCGCGCGCCCTGGGTCGCCTGCCGATCGACGGCGCCGTGTCCTACCTGACCGAGGTGGACGTGCCGGGCCACGACGCCGCCTGGCGCGTGCGCACCGCCGCCCTGGCCGCCGACTACGCCGCCTACCGTTACACCGCCACCTTCAAGCCGCGCGAGAAGTCCGCGCAGCCGGAGCTGACGGCGCTTGCCTTCGCCGGCGGCGACGACGCGCAGGCAGGCCTGGCGCAAGCCATCGCCATTGCCGAAGGCGTGCGGGTCGCACGCGAACTGGCCAATCTGCCGCCGAACATCTGCAACCCCGCCTACATCGCCTCGCAGGCCGAGCAGTTCGCCGCGCAGCACGACAAGGTGAGCTGCACCGTGCTCGACCACGAGAAGATGGGCGAACTGGGCTTCGGCTCGCTGCTCGCCGTGGGTCGCGGCTCGGCCAACAAGCCCAAGCTCGTGGTGCTCGAATACAAGGGCGGCGCGGAAGGCGACAAGCCGTATGCCTTCGTCGGCAAGGGCATCACCTTCGACACCGGCGGCATCAGCCTCAAGCCCGGCCCGGGCATGGAAGAAATGAAGTTCGACATGGGCGGCGCCGCCGGCGTGATCGGCAGCTTCGTGGCCGCCGTGAAGCTGGGCCTGCCGGTGAACCTGGTGTGCGTGGTGCCGGCTGTGGAAAACATGCCCGATGGTGACAGCTACCGCCCCAGCGACGTGCTTACCAGCCTGTCGGGCCTGACCATCGAAGTGCTCAACACCGACGCCGAAGGCCGCCTGATCCTGTGCGACGCGCTCACCTACACCGCGCAGACGTTCCAGCCGAAGGTGCTGATCGACGCCGCCACGCTCACCGGCGCCTGCGTGATCGCGCTGGGCAAGCATGCCAGCGGCCTGATGAGCAAACACGACGACCTTGCCGCCGAGCTGATCGCTGCCGGTGAGAACACACTGGATCGCGCATGGCGCCTGCCGCTGTGGGACGACTACCAGGTGCAGCTGGAATCGGGCTTCGCCGACGTCGCCAACATCGGCGGCAAGAACGCGGGCGCCATCACTGCCGGCTGCTTCCTGGCGCGCTTCACCGAAGGCCAGCGCTGGGCGCACCTGGACATCGCGGGTACGGCCTGGGACGAGGGCCGCAAGGGCCTCGCCACCGGTCGCCCGGTGTCGCTGTTGGTGCAGTGGCTGATGGATCGCGCTGCGTAATCCACCACGCATCGCGTCACGCTCACACCGTCATTCCGGCCTGCGCCGGAATGACGAACTAGGGAAGCTTCCGCCATGCCTCGCGCCGACTTCTATCTGATCGACAAGCCGCGCTTCCGCGAGCAGCCGCTGCTGCTGGTGTGCGAGCTGGCCAAGCGCGCGTTCGCCGCGCAGCAGCCCACGCTGGTACTGGCACGCGATTTCGCGCAGGCCGAGGCCATCGACGAACTGCTGTGGGATTTCGATGAGGACGGCTTCATCACGCACCAGCTTGCCGGTGACGACGATGACCATGTGACCGCCGTGCTGATCGTCCCGCCCGGCGTTGAAACGCCCGATCGCCCGATGCTGATCAACCTGCGCGAGGAGTGCGCCCCCGGCCGCTACGACCGCGTGCTGGAAGTGGTTGCCGCCGACCCCGCGGAACGCGAGGGTTCGCGCACGCGCTGGACTGAGTACAAGCGTCGCGGCTTCGACGTGACCAAGCACGACATGTAATCCCCAACCTGCTTCCGGGTGGGAGCAGGGCCTCAGCCGTCGACCGGCTCCCGCGCCGCCACCACCTGTGCATGGATCGCCTCCCGCAGTTGCTCGCCGGTCAGCGGCTTGCGCAGGAAACCGTCCATGCCTGCTTCACGCGCGCGCAACTCTTCATCGCCACCGGAGCGTGCCGTGAGCGCCACGATGGGAATGCGCTTGCCGGGTTCTTCGCGCTGACGGATCAGCCGTGCGATCTGGAAGCCGTCGATGCCCGGCAGGTCCAGGTCGAGCAGGATCACATCACACGCCGACTGGGCCAGCTCGGCGAGCGCGGAGAGGCCGTTGCCGACGTAGCACACGTCGTGGCCCGCGCGCTCCAGCAAGCCACGGATAACAGCGGCGACGATGGTGTCGTCCTCCACCAGCAGTACGCGCAGCGGCGGCACGTCCACCGCTTCATTGCCCGACACCGCGGTGGTGACCGGCTCCTGCGCCACCGGCAGCGGCAGGCGTACATGGAACGTACTGCCGAAGGCCACCTTCGATTCCAGCTCGATGCTGCCGCCCATCATCGCCACCAGTTCGCGGCAGATGGCCAGGCCCAGCCCGCTGCCCGCGCGACGCTGCGGTCCCGTGACCTGCTCGAAGCGCTGGAACAGGCGGGTCTGGCTCGCTTCGGGAATGCCCGGGCCGGTGTCGATGATGCTGAAGCGCAGGCCCTCGTCGACGCGGCGCACGCGCAGGGTCACGCCACCGCGTTCGGTGAACTTCAAGGCATTGTTGGCAAGATTGAGCAACACCTGCCTGATGCGCAACGCGTCGCCGATCATGCGCGGTGGCAGGTCGCGCGGCAGATCCAGCTCGAAACGCAGACCCTTGGCGCGCGCCTGCCCCTGCTCCAGGTGCACGATGTCGTCGATCAACGCGCGCGGATCGAACGGCGCGACCTCAAGATCAAGCTTGCCCGCCTCGATGCGGGCAAGGTCCAGGGCGTCGTTGACGAGCTTGAGCAGCATGCCGCCCGAGCGCTGCATGGCCTCGGCGTAATCGCGCTGCGTGCGGCTGAGCGGCGTGCTCAGCAGCAATTCGGCCATGCCCATGACGCCGGTCATCGGCGTGCGGATTTCGTGGCTGAGCGTCGCGAGGAACTGCGTCTTGGCCGCACTCGCCTGCTCGGCGAGGTCGCTGCGCTGTTCGGCCAGCAGAATCTGCTGGCGCGCGGCGAGGCGACGGCGCCAGGCCTGCAACGCGAGCCAGGCCAGCAGGACCACCATCACCACGTACACGCACCACGCCCACCATTGCGTCCACGGCGGTGCCTCCACGTGGATATGCAGCGGGCGCGGCAGCTGCGCCCACGCGCCGTCCGCCCCTGTCGCCATGACGTCCAGCGTGTAATCACCGTGCGGCAGGCCGGTAAGGTCGCGCTCGCCGTGGTTGCCCGCGTCGACCCAGGCGTTGTCCAGGCCGGCAAGGCGGAAGCGATAGCGATTGGCGGCGGGATCCACGTACGAGAACACGCGCGAATCCACGATCAGGCCCGAGTCGTTCCAGTCGATGGACAGCGCGCCGCTGGAGGGCACCGGAAGATCGCGCACGACGACACCACGGCGCACGCGGATGCGCGTGATTGCCACGCGCGGCGGCTCCGCCCGCGCCGAGGCCCGGTTGGGGTTGAAGCCCAGCACGCCGCCCAGGGTCGGCGAATAGATCATGCCGTCCGGCATGCGTGCGAAACCGCGCAGGAACTCGCCGTTGCTCACGCCATCTTGCAGGCCCATTTCGCGAAATTGCCCGGTAGCGGCATCGAAGCGCCACAGGCCATCGCGACCGAAGATCCACACGCGCTGGTGCTGGTCGACGGCAAGATCCACCACGTTGATGGACGGCCAGCCCTGGCCGGCATTGATCTTTCGGTCCAGCGCCAGCCCGGTGTCCGTGTAGCGGTAATGCTCCAGCCCGTCGGGGCGTGCGATCCACATGCCGTCGCCGGTGAAATCAAACGCATCCACGGGCTGGCTATCGTCCACGCCCGGCACGGGTTCGAAGTGGTCGTTGCTGCGATCCAGGCGCAGCAGGCCGCCGTCGCTGGCGTACCAGAACGTGCCGTTCATGAGGGTGAGCTGGCTGCCCCAGCGCGCCCTCTCCTGCGCCGGTTGCACCGACACCGGGGACACCGTGAGCGTGTCCTGGTCCACCCGGTACAGGCCTTCGCCGAAGGTACGCGCGTAGAGCTTGCCGTCCGGCCCCAGCTCCACCTCGAGCGGATGCTTCATGCCGTACTGGGCGCCGTTGACGGCGTCCA
The DNA here is from genome assembly GCF_000725385.1 of Dyella japonica A8. Lineage (NCBI taxonomy): Bacteria > Pseudomonadati > Pseudomonadota > Gammaproteobacteria > Lysobacterales > Rhodanobacteraceae > Dyella > Dyella japonica. Next base: position 4,526,674 of record NZ_CP008884.1, read on the forward strand.
GCTTGCCGTTCGCATAGCGGTAGAGTTCGCCGCGCACGGTGATCCACAGGCGTCCGGGCACGTCTTCGGTCAGCGCGAGTACGTCGCCGCGCAGGCCAGAGATCATGTGATCCACCTTGCCGGTGCCTGGCCAGAGCCGGTCGACGCGACCGTCACGCTCGCCCACCCAGATGGCGCCATTGCGGCCGCGCGCCACGGCGTAGGCCACCGAATCGCGCAGGCTGTTGTCATCGTCGGGGATATGCGTGAAGCGGCTGACGCTGTCCCAACCCGGCGCCAGGTAGCCCACGCCGCCGTCGAACAGCGCAATCCACAGGCCGCCTTCGCTGTCCAGCTGGACCTGCCAGACCCAAGTACCGGGCAGGTTGCCGTTGAGCACGGGCTGGTCGGTAATGGCCTGGATGGCGGCGTCGTGACTGTCCTTCAGGAACAGGCCGCGCTGCGTGCCGATCCACATGCGGCCCGTCCGGTCGCGCACGCTGCTGAAAATGTTGGTCGTGGGCAGCTCGTCAATACCTACCTGCCGCGCCCGGTCGTCGCTGCCGACGATGAACAGGCCATGCGGGGACGACACGCGGATTTCGTCGCCGTCGCCCTCGATGCGCCAGGCATCGAACGGCTTGTCCGTGGACCGGATCAGGATGGGATGAAACGTTCCGTCCGCCGCGCGCCGGAACACGCCGTTGTCGGCGCCGACCCAGAGCTGGCCACGGGCATCCACGAACAGCGCGCCTACCGGCCCCAGGGCATCGGGCGTGTGGCCGGTCACCAGCACATGGTCGAAACCACGCCCGTCGGGATGCATGCGGTCCAGGCCATCGGCGGTGCCGACCCAGAGGGTACCGTCGCCGGTCTGGGCGATGGACCAGACCTTGTCGCTGCTCAGGCTCGCCGGGTCGGCCGGGTCGTGGCTCCAGTGGCGGAATGCGCCCGTGGCCGGGTCGTAGCGGTTGAGGCTCGCCTCCAGCCCCCCGGCCCACAGATGACCATCGTGATCGAACATCAGCACCGAGATGCCGTTGTTGAACAGCGAGTTCGGATCGCCCGCCACATGACGGAAGGCATGGAAGCCAACGCCGTCGTACTGCGCGATGCCGCTCTTGGTGCCGAACCACATGGTGCCGTCGGGCGCCTGGACCACGGTATAGACACTGCTGCTCGGCAGGCCCTCGCCCGTGCCGTAGCGACGGAACTGCGGGGTGGCCAGTGCTTCGTTGTCCGACGCGTGCTTTGGGGAAGCCACCGGCGCCTGCTGCACGGCCGCCGGTATGGATGCGGCCGCCGACGCGGGCGCACCCAGGGACAGGACAAGGCTGAACAGCAAGGACGGCAACATGCACTTCCCCCAGAATCGTCCGATGATGCCAGACCCACCGTGCCGGAACGAACATGGCTTTCGGCAGACTTGCCGTGCGCGCCGTCCTGACGTTGCCCCTTGGGAAACAATCCGTTCGGGGACAGCGTCTGGCATCACCCGTAGGGATCGTCCAGACTCCCACCATGCCATGGTCACGCCTTCCAAGCCGCCTGCTGCTCGCCCTCTCGTGCGCCCTGGCGCCACTGGCGGCCGTGTCGGCTGCGCCAGTCGCGTACCGGTACGACACGACGCACAGCCAGATCCTTTTCAGCATCGACCACAACGGGTTTTCGCGCCCGTTCGGACGGCTGCATATCGCCAAAGGGTGGCTGCGCTTCGATCAGGACGACTGGAGCCAGTCCGCCACCGAGCTGGATATCGACCTGGCCAGCCTGGACATGGGCGACGCCGCATGGAGCGCGGCCGTGTTGAAGCCGGCCTATCTCGACGTTGAAAAGGCCCGCTATGCGCACTTCACCAGTACGTCGGTGGAGCGCAAGGACGACACCCACGGCATCGTGCACGGCAACCTCACCCTGCGCGGCGTGACCCGCGCGGTGGACATCCCGTTCACCTTCAATCGGCTTGGCACGACCATTTACGGCATGCACACCGTCGCCGGTTTCTCCGGCACGCTGATGCTCCAGCGCGACGACTACGGCATCACCGCCACGCCCAACGCCGTTGGCCACGGCGTGAGTGTGTGGCTGGAGCTGGAAGCCATCCAGGAAGACACCACCCGCAACAACAAGGAATCGCCATGAGTTTTCGCAACACCGACCGTCAATGGGGATCGGTCGCCAAGTTCTTCCACTGGACCATTGCCCTGCTGATCATCGGCAACGGCATCTTCGGGCTGTGCATGGATCTGGCCGGCAACCCGATGCAGAAGATCAACTGGCTGGCGCTGCACAAGTCGATCGGCCTGACCGTGCTGGCACTGTTCCTGCTGCGCGTGCTGTGGCGTTTCTTCAACCGCCAGCCCAAGGACGAGCCCGCGCCGCGCTGGCAGCACCTTGCCGCGCACGCCGTGCACATCACGCTTTACGCCTTGGTGGCGCTGCTGCCGCTGAGCGGCTGGTGGTTCAACTCCATCGTCGGCAAGCCGCTGCAGTTCTTCAAGATGTTCAACCTGCCCGCGCTCACCGCCGCCAATCCCGATGCGCGCCACCTCTGGCACGAAGTGCACGAATACCTGTTCTGGTTCCTGGTGCTGCTGCTGGTGCTGCATATCGGCGGCGCGCTCAAGCATCACCTGATCGATCGCGACAACACCCTGCGGCGCATGCTCCCCTTCGCACGCCTGCGCCAGAATCCTCAAGGAGAACGCCCATGATCCGTTCCGCACTTCGCTTCGCACCCCTGCTGCTCGCGCTGGCCCTGCCGGGCCTGGCCAGCGCCGCCGACTACACCGTGCAGCCTGCCGGCAGCAAGCTCGGTTTCAGCAGCAGCTTCCAGGGCCAGTCGTTCGACGGCAGCTTTGGCCAGTGGACCGCCGCCATCAGCTACGACCCGGCCAAGGTCGCCGGCTCGAAGTTCGACGTGGAGGTGGACCTGGGCAGCGTGAAGACCGGCGACAAGGACCGTGACGGCGCCCTGCCCGGCTCGGATTTCTTCAACGTTGCCAAGTTTCCCAAGGCGCACTTCGTGACCACCGGCTTCCGCCAGAACGGCGCGCAGGTGATCGCCGACGGCAACCTCACGCTGCGCGGCGTGACCAAGCCGGTCAGCCTCAACGTGGTGTTCAAGCCGGCCGGTACGGGCGCGACCATGGACATCACCGGCGCGGTGAAGCGCCTGGATTTCGGCGTAGGCGGCGGCGATTACGCCGACACCTCGGTGATCGCCAACGAGGTGAAGATCAACGCGCACCTGGTGCTTGGCGCCAAGTAAGCCCGGTTCGAAAAACCTTGTGGGAGCGCACCCTGTGCGCGACCTCCATGTCATCGCGCACAGGGTGCGCTCCCACAGCTTTACAAGTTCACGAACACCCGCACATCGTTCGCACTGAACGGCCAGTCCATCTCCCGACCGTCCTCGCTGTCACGCAGCACCGGCACCCGCGCGCCATAGCGCGCTTCCAGCGCCTCGTCGTCGTCCACCCACTGGCTGTCGAAATCCGGCGCGCGCGCCTCGGCCATCACGGCCAGCGCCTGGTCGCACAGGTGGCAGTAGTCCCGCTGATAGAGCACGTATCGCATCGGCATAGGGGCCGGAAGATACCGTGCAGCCACATCGAGCGACACCCGCCCCGGCCTTCGAAACACCATGCATCGGCCCGTTGCGGCATCTCGTCCCGGGTGGAGACTGGTAAATTCAAATGATAATAACTATCATTTACAAACCTGAGGCCCAGCGGGCCCGCCGGACGCCATACCGCCCCGGCCTTCTCCCCCCGATACCGACAAGACATCCAAGGCTATCCGATGCCCTCGCTTGCGCGACGCCCGTTTTCGTACCGCACCCTCGCTTTGGCGCTGTCACTGACACTGACCGCGCCCCTGCTGCATGCCGAGGATGTCCCGGATGCGCCTGACGCCACCAAGGTGAAAAACCTGGAAGGCGTGCAAAGCACCGCCACCGTGACGGGCGACGGCGATTCGTACACCACCCGCACGCCGGCCGGCGCCACCCGCCTGCCGCTGACCCTGCGCCAGACGCCGCAGTCGGTGAGCGTGGTCACCGACCAGCAGATGAAGGACTTCAACCTCACCAACATCAACGCGGTGCTGGACACCACCACCGGCGTGAACGTGGAGCGCGTGGAAACCGACCGCACCTACTACAGCGCGCGCGGCTTCGACGTCACCAACTTCCTCGTCGACGGCGTGGGCCTGCCGTTCGCCAACGGCCAGCAGGAAGGCGACCTCGACACGGCCGTGTACCAGCGCATCGAAGTGTTGCGCGGCGCCAATGGCCTGCTCTCGTTCACCGGCAATCCGTCCGCCACCATCAACTTCGTGCGCAAGCGCCCGACGGCGGATTTCCAGGGCGATATCGGCCTCACCGTGGGAAGCTGGGACAACCGTCGGCTGGATGTGGACCTGTCCGGCCCGCTCAACGCGTCGCGCAGCGTGCGTGGCCGCTTCATCGCCGCCGACCAGGACACCGACAGTTATCTGGACCGCTACAACCTGCGCAAGCAGGTGCTCTCCGGCATCGTGGACGCGGATCTGGGCAGCAGCACCCTGCTCACCGCCGGCGTCACCTATCAGAAGAACAAGACCCACGGCGGCATGTGGGGCGCGCTGCCGCTCTACAACACCGACGGCACGCCCACCGACTACGGCCGCGACACCAGCACGTCCGCCGACTGGTCGCGCTGGAACATCGCCGATACGCGCACGTTCGTCGAACTCACCCGGCAACTGGGCAACGACTGGAGCCTCAAGGCCTCGCTGAACTATCGCCGCATCGCCGAGGACAGCAACCTGTTCTACGTGTACGGCACGCCGGATGCGCAAACGGGCCTGGGCCTGTACGCCTACCCGTCGGCGTATACCAGCAACGAAAAACAGTACGTCGCCGACCTTTACGCCACCGGCCCGTTCGAACTTGCCGGCCGCAGGCATGAGCTGGTGCTGGGCGCGAATTGGGCGAAGGACGATGTGCGCCAGCTGTCCAGCTACGGCGAAGGCATCGGCACACCGCTGCCGCCGCTGACCGAATGGACGGGCAACTATCCGGAACCGCCGTTCGATGCCTCGTATGGCCATGGCGATTTCCACATCAAGCGCAAGACGCTCTATGGCACCGCGCGCTGGAGCCTGGCCGATCCAGTCACCTTGATCACCGGCGCCAGCCTGGTGCACATCGAGCAGTACGGCGAAAACTACGGCGTGCCCAGCAACTATGGGAAAACCGAGACCACGCCGTTCGTCGGCCTGGTGTATGACTTCGCCAAGAACTACTCGGCCTACGTGAGCTACGCCAGGCTGTTCAACCCGCAGACGCAGACCGACGACAACCATAAGGTGCTCGACCCGGTCACCGGCGCCAATCTGGAAGCCGGCGTGAAGGGCGAATGGTACGACGGCCGCCTCAATGCCTCGTTCGCCTTGTTCCGCTCGCGCCAGGATGGCCTCGCCGAATACGCCGGCCACAACATGGCGACCAACCAGGACTACTACACGGGCATCAACGCCGTCTCCAAGGGTTACGAGTTCGACGTAAGCGGCCAGCTCACCGACCAGTGGCAGATCAGCGGTGGTTACACGCAGCTGGGCATTACCGATCCAGACGGCCACAACGTGCGCACCTACGTGCCGCGCCGCATGTTCCGCCTCACCACCAGCTACCGCTTCGACGCCCTGCCCGGCTTCAAGGTCGGCGGCACGCTGCGCTGGCAGGACCGCATCTACCGCGACCAGCAGGCCGTGGCGCTGGACGGCAGCGAGATCTTCACCAGGCAGGGTTCGTACGCCGTGCTCGGGCTGATGGCCGGCTACGACTTTGGCCAGCACTGGGGCACCACCGTCAACATCGACAACGTGACCGACCGCAAGTACATCACCAGCCTGTACTGGGCGCAGGGGTTCTACTCGGCGCCACGCAGTGTCATGTTGAACGTGCGGTACGCATTTTGAGGCACCCTACCTAACTCGTCATCCCCGCGCAGGCGGGGATCCAGTGACTTTAGCCACGTCGCAAAAAGGCCCTGGATTCCCGCCTGCGCGGGAATGACGGGCAAAAGCTGCAAGATGTCGCGCTCCATACGCCCGCGCACCGAACCCGTCGCTGCGCCGCGTCAACGAAGACCCGGCAGCGCGCGTAGAATAGGCGGTTCTCCCCGCCCACTCCGCGTGCTTCCATGGCTGTCAGCGTTTTCGACCTGTTCAAGATCGGCATTGGTCCGTCCTCCTCGCACACCGTTGGCCCGATGCGTGCCGCCGCCCGCTTCGCCGAGCGCTGGCTGGAAGAGAAAGGCGTGCTCGACCGCGTGGTACGCGTGCGTGCCGAGCTGTATGGCTCGCTGGCCATGACCGGCCGCGGCCACGGCACCGACAAGGCGGTGCTGCTGGGCTTTGAAGGCGCACACCCCGATACGGTCGATCCGGATCACATCCCCGACGCGCTGCATCGCATCCGCACCACGCATCGCCTGCGCGTGCTGGGCAAGCACGAGATCGAGTTCGACGAAAAGCGCGACCTGGTGTTCAACAAGCGCCAGAAGCTGCCGTTCCACACCAACGGCATGCGCTTCTCCGCCTATGACGCGGAAGGCCACGAGCTGGCCACGCGCGACTACTACTCAGTAGGCGGCGGCTTCGTGGTGAACCACGACGAGGCGGCGGAAGACCGCATCGTCGCCGACACCACCGAACAGCCCTACCCGTTCTCCACCGGCGACCAGATGCTGGAGCTGTGCGAGAAGAACAAGCTCACCATCGCCCAGCTGATGATGGAGAACGAGAAGGTATGGCGCCCCGAGGCGGAAACGCGCGCCGGCCTGCTCACCATCTGGAAGGCCATGCAGGACTGCGTGAACCGCGGCCTGCGTTCGCCGGGCGTGCTGCCGGGCGGCCTGAAGGTCGCGCGCCGCGCACCGCAGATGGCCGAGGATCTGCGCTCGCAGCCGGAAGCATCGTTGAAGGATCCGCTGACCATCCTTGACTGGGTGAACCTCTACGCCCTCGCGGTGAACGAAGAGAACGCCGCAGGCGGCCGCGTGGTCACCGCACCGACCAACGGCGCGGCCGGCATCGTGCCCGCGGTGCTGCACTACTACCACCGCTTCATCCCGAAGGCCGACGAGAACGGCATCGTCGACTTCCTGCTCACCGCGGGCGCCATCGGCATCCTCTACAAGGAAAACGCCTCGATCTCCGGCGCCGAAGTCGGCTGCCAGGGCGAGGTCGGCGTGGCCTGCTCCATGGCGGCCGGCGGCCTTGCTGCCGCGCTGGGCGGCAACGTGCTGCAGGTGGAGAACGCCGCCGAGATCGGCATGGAGCACAACCTGGGCCTGACCTGCGACCCCATCGGCGGCCTCGTGCAGATTCCCTGCATCGAACGCAACGCCATGGCCTCGGTGAAGGCGATCAACGCCAGCCGCATGGCGCTCAAGAGCGACGGCAAGCACCGCGTGTCGCTGGACAAGGTGATCGCCACCATGCGCGACACCGGCCGCGACATGAAGGACAAGTACAAGGAAACCTCGCGCGGTGGTTTGGCGGTGAACGTTATCGAGTGCTGAGGCAAATCCGGGCGCCGTAGCCTGGGCACGACATCGATGAAGTGGCCCTGCCGCCGCGCTGTGGGAGCGCACCTTGTGCGCGACCGCGGACTCGCAAGGTCACTCAGTGAGCGGCCTTTGCGAACCACTTCATCGCTTCGCCGCTCCGTTGGCTGTCGCGCACAGGGTGCGCTCCCACAAGAGCGCGGCGGCCGTCGCTCACGAACCCGCCGGCGCGGTGGCTACCTTTGGCGCATCGGCATCCACGCGCACCTTCAGCTCGGTGAGTTGCGCCGATGACAGCTTCGCCGCCGCCTTCGCCAGATAGTCGCCCGCGGTTTTCAGCTGCTGCTGGCTGTCCATGCGCTGCGCCAGCGAGATCTGATACCAGCCTTCCGCCGGGTTCTCCGCGATGCCGGCTCCGGTCACATAGGCCACGCCCATCGCGTAATGGCCGAGCATCTCGTTACCGGCCATGGCCTTGCGCGCCAGTGCGACACCACGCGCCGCATCCACCGGCACGCCTTCCCGGCCGGTGATGAGGAAATAACCCAGGGTGCCGGCGGCTTTCGCGCTGCCGGCATCCGCGGCGGCCTGTAGCCAGCGCACGCCGGCGACCGCGTCACGCCGGCCGAACACGCCGGTGATGTAGAACTGGCCGAGCGACAACTGCGCATCGCCGTCGCCTTTCTGTGCCGCCGCCGTCAGCAGCTTCTCGGCAAGCGCGGCGTCCTTCGGCAAACCCATCTCGCCGGACAGGCGTGCCATCGCCAGCACCTCCATGCCCTTGGGCGAACCCTTGTCCGCGGCCTTCTGCGCCCATTGCAGGGCTTCCTTCTGCGCGCCGCCGGTGGCCAACAGCGCGACGGCCAGCACGGCCATGTGATCCGCGTTCTGGTCGATGCCCACGCTTTTGCGCATCCATGCGATGGCCGCAGGCACGTCACGCGCTGTGCCCACTCCCGCCATGGTGGCCGAGCCCAGCATCCAGGCGCCTTCCGCGCTGCCGGCCATCGCGGCCTTGCGGTACCACTCGGTGCCCGCGGCCTTGTCGGCCGGCACACCGTCATCCTGCAGCGCACGGCCCAGGGCGACCTGTGCCTGCGTGTCGCCGGCCGCGGCACGCTTCTGCAACGCTTCGCGCGCGGCATCGCCGGATATCGCCATCGTGGGCATCGAGAACGCGGCCACCGCCGCCATCGCCACCAGCAACGTCGCACGAGTCATGGTGTGCCCTGCCTTGCGGAGAGAACCCGATACTAGCCTTCCACCCGGGCTCCGCCAATTTGCCACCCGCCAGAGGCGAAAAAACCGTGGCCTGAGCCTCGTTTCATCCGCCGATTCAATGACCTGAGTGCTGCGCTGCGCCACTATCCGTGACTCCTGACGGGCTGACAGGCGCGGGACCGGTCTGTCATCATCGCCCCCTTGTGTCGCCCGGGAAGGCGGCTGCTACTTGTGTCGCCCAGGGGGCGGCCCGTCGATCCACTGACCTGGGGACCTGCATGTCTCATTCCTCCATCCGACGCGACGTCGGCCCGTTCGCCCTCATGCTCACCGGCCTGGGCTCGATCATCGGCTCCGGCTGGCTGTTCGGCGCCTGGAAAGCGGCGGGGCTGGCCGGTCCGGGCGCCATCTGGGCCTGGGTGCTGGGCGCGGCCATCATCATGACCATCGCCCTTACCTACGCCGAGCTGGGCTCGATGTTTCCCGAATCCGGCGGCATGGTGCGCTACAGCCACTATTCGCACGGCTCGCTGGTGGGCTTTATCGGCGCATGGGCCAACTGGATCGCCATCGTCTCGGTGATTCCGGTGGAAGCCGAAGCCTCGGTGCAGTACATGGCGTCGTGGCCGTGGCAGTGGGCCCAAGACCTGTACATGCACATGCCCGACGGTCACGGTGAACTTTCAACCGCCGGCCTGCTTATCGCGGCGGTGCTGGTCATCATCTATTTCCTGCTCAACTTCTGGAGCGTGAAGTTGTTCGCCCGCTCCAACACGCTCATCACCACCTTCAAGCTGGTGGTGCCGGCAGCGACGGGCCTGGCCTTGATCGCCAGTGGCTTCCACAGTGAGAACTTCTCCGTGGGCGTGCACGGTGATGCGCATGCCATCGACTTCGCCGCTGTACTGACCGCCGTGGCGACGGCGGGCATCGTGTTCTCCTTCAACGGTTTCCAGAGCCCGGTGAATCTGGCCGGCGAGGCACGCAACCCGGGCAAGAGCATACCCTTCGCAGTGGTCGGCTCCATTCTGCTGGCAACGGTGGTCTACATCATCCTGCAGGTGGCCTATATCGGCGCAGTGCCGCCGGAAATGCTGGCCAAGGCTGGCTGGCACGGCATCGATTTCCGCTCGCCGTTTGCCGAGCTGGCCATCATCGTCAACCTGCACTGGCTGGCGATGCTGCTGTATGTGGACGCCTTCATCAGCCCCAGCGGCACCGGCATGACCTACACGGCCACCACCGCGCGCATGATCTACGGCATGGAGCGCAACGGCACCATGCCGAAGCTTCTCGGCCGCATCCACCCCAAGTGGGGCGTGCCGCGCCCGGCAATGTGGTTCAACCTGGCGGTGTCGTTCCTGTTCCTGTTCTTCTTCCGCGGCTGGGGCACGCTGGCAGCGGTGATCTCGGTGGCGACCATCATTTCCTACCTGACCGGCCCGGTGAGCGCGATGACGCTGCGCCGCACCGCACCGAACCTGCACCGCCCGCTGCGCATCGCGGGCCTGCCGATCCTCGCTGGTGTCGCCTTCATCATGGCGACCGAACTCCTCTATTGGGCACGCTGGCCGCTGACCGGCAAGATCATCATCTTGATGGTGGTGGCGCTGCCCGTGTACCTGTTCTACCAGTTCAAGGCGAACTGGCACGACTTTGGCCGCCAGATGAAGGGCGCGTGGTGGCTGATCTTCTACCTGCCGACGCTGGCGCTAGTGTCGTGGCTGGGCAGCGCGGAGTTCGGTGGCCAGGGCTATCTCACCTACGGCACCGACCTTGCCGTCGTCGCCGTGATCGGCCTGGTGTTCTACGTGTGGGGCGTGAAGTCCGGTTGGCGCACGCCGTCGGTGGAAGAGGCCGAGGCGAATCCGCACGTGCACGATTGAGCGGCACGCACCATCGGTGAAATGAAAAACGCGCGGTGATGAGCCGCGCGTTTTTCTTTCTGTGGTGCCTGCCATTGAGCACGCTAAACTTGACGATCAAAGCCCAACCTTCCCTATCGTCATTCCGGCGCAGGCCGGAATCCAGTAGCGAGAGCGTTCGGTTGTGTGGCGAAAACCATGCTTTGCTTCTACTGGATTCCGGCCTGCGCCGGAATGACGAGCCAAAGCGCGGGGCACTCGACCGCAACGCGAGCTTACGCCAGCGCCAGCACATCCCCCAGCAAGGCCTGCGCCGTCACCTCCGGCCCCGCACCCGGCCCCTGGATCACCAGCGGCTGGGTGTTGTACCGCGTGGTGCTCAACGCAAACTGGTTGTCGGTGCCGTACAGGCGCGTAGCCGGATGGTTGGCCGGCACTTCGACCAGACCCACGCGTGCGCGGCCACGCTGGTTGAGGCGGGCGAGGAAGCGCAAGGCGCCACCGCGTGCCTTCGCTTCGGCATACCGTGTGGCGAGCGGTTCGTCGAGTTCCTCCAGGCGCGCGAGGAAGGTTTCGACATCGACACCGCGCAGGCTTGCCGGCACCAGGCTCTCCACTTCCACTTCGTCAGGGCGCAGCGCAAAGCCGGCACAACGGGCCAGGATGAGCAGCTTGCGCGCCACGTCCTCGCCGGACAGATCGCTGCGCGGATCCGGCTCGGTGTAACCCAGTTCGCGCGCACGGCGCAGCAGCGCGGAGAACGGCTGGCTGCCGTCGTATTGGTTGAACAGGTAGGAGAGCGATCCGGAGAACACGCCTTCCAGCGTCAGCAGCGCATCACCGCAATGACGCAGCCGGCGCAGCGTGGAGATCACCGGAAGTCCCGCACCCACCGTCGCCGAATCGCCGTAGCGACCGCCATTCGCCAGCGCCGCCTGCAGGGCTCGCCAGCCGGGCAGGTCACCGCCCGCCAGCGACTTGTTGGCGGTGACCACGTGATAGCCACGCGCCAGCCAGTCCGCATGACACTGGGCCAGCGCAGTGCTGGCAGTGGCATCGATGATCACTTTCACCGTGGCATCGTTGGCATCGAGCGCACCAAGCAAGGCGGCATCGTTGCGTACATCGCCGTGGCTCTTGAGCTTCTCGCGCAGCGAGCGGTCAGCCAGTTGTTCGGCCTGCGTCTGCTGACGGCGTGAATTGGCCGCGCCCACCAGCCGGATCGACGACGCCGCTGGCGTATTGAGCAGCTTGAGGAAGGCACCACCCACCACGCCGGTGCCGAGCAACACGGCGGCAATGGAGGACGATGCCTGTGGTTTCGACGCGCCTGCGGCTTCCTTCGCCAGCACCGCGCTCATGCGCTCACCCGGCGTTTGGCATGGATCGAGGCCTCCGCACGCGCCAGCGCGGCATCGATGTCGCGCAGCAGGTCGTCGCCATCCTCGATGCCCACCGAGAGGCGCAGCAGGGTATCGGCGATACCCGCCGCACGACGGGCTTCCGGCGCCATGGAGGCATGCGTCATCGAAGCGGGATGGGCGACCAGGCTCTCCACGCCGCCTAGCGATTCGGCCAGCGAGAAATAACGGACGCCATCCACGAAGGCCGCCACCTGCTCCGCGTCGCCTTCCAGCTCGAAGCTCAGCATGGCGCCGAAGCCCTGTTGCTGGCGTGCGGCCAGCGCATGGCCGACATGGCTTTCCAGGCCCGGGTAATACACCTTGCGAACCGCCGCATGGCCATCCAGGCGCTCGACGATGCGCGCGGCGTTTTCCTGATGCTGACGCAGGCGCACGTTGAGCGTGCGCAGGCCACGCAGGGTGAGGAAGCTGTCGAACGGTGCACCGGTGAGGCCGTTGCAGTTGCCCCACCACTTGAGCTGGTCGGCTACGGCCTGGTCGCGCGCCACCACGGCACCGCCCACCACGTCGCTGTGGCCGTTGATGTACTTGGTGGTGGAATGCACCACCACGTCCGCGCCCAGCGCGAGCGGCTGCTGCAGGGCCGGCGAGAGGAAGGTGTTGTCGACCACCACCAGCGCACCCACGGCATGCGCGGCCTGTGCCACGTGGCGCACGTCGGTGATGCGCAGCAACGGGTTGGACGGGGTTTCCACCCACACCAGCGAAGGCTTCAGCGCGAGGCCTTCGGCCAGCGAGTGGCTGTTGGTCAGGTCGACGAACTTCACCTGGAAGCGGCCCTTCTTGGCCCACGCATCGAGCAGGCGCCAGGTACCGCCGTAGCAGTCGTGCGCCGCCAACACCAGCGAGCCCGCCGGCACCAGCTCCAACGCCAACGCCACCGCCGCCATGCCGCTGGCCGTCACCACCGCGCCCACGCCCTGCTCCAGTTCGGCCAGCGCGTCGCCCAGCAGGTCGCGCGTGGGGTTGCCGCTGCGCGAGTAGTCATAGGCGCGCTTCTTGCCGAAACCTTCGAAGGCGTAGTTGGTGGACAGGTGCAGCGGCGGCACCACGGCGCCGTGCTGGGTGTCCGATTCGATGCCGGCGCGCACGGCCCGGGTGTTCAGGCCCGGCTTGGTACAGGGGACGGTGGTATCGCTCATGGTGAATCTCCGTGCGTATCGCGTCTTTGAAATGAGGGGTCAACAACCGGCCAGCGCGTCGCGCAGCAGGGGCGCGAGGCGGTCGGTTTCTTTGAGGAAGGCGTCGTGGCCATAAGGCGACTCGACCACTTCCAGCGTGGCCGGGCCATGCAGGCGACGCTGCAGCTCGCACAGGTCGGCCAGCGGCACCAGGCGATCGGACGGGAAGCCGATCAGCGTGGCGGGCGCGGCGACCTGCTCGGGCGTCACGTCGTGCAGGTCGATGGATTCGGACAGCGCGAGGAAGCGTTCCACGTCGAAGCGCTCGACGAAGCGGCGACCGGCGTGTTCGAGGTAATCCTCGACCGGGAAGTGGAAGCGGCCGTCGCGGAATTCCGGCGCCGCGGTGAAGCGCTTGGCGAATTCCTCGCTGCCGCGATAGGTGGTCATGGCGAGCTGGCGGGCCAGCGCCAGCGCCTGGTCGGCCTGGCCGCTTTCCAGCCCCAGCCGCACGATGCCACGCTGCACGGAGCGCTGCGCCGTGGCCAGCGGATGCGGGCGATGCGCGCCGGCCAGCAGTACCAGCCGGCCCAGGGCATAGGGGTGACGGGCCGCAAAGGCCAGCGCCACCATCGCGCCGTAGGACGAGCCAATGAAGGCGTGCACGCGATTGATGCCCAGCGCCTCCACCAGTGCGGCGAGCGCATCGGCCTGGTCCTCGCTGGACACGGCCTGCACGCCGGTGAGGTCGGCCGGAGTGATCCAGTCGATCGAGAGCACGCGGTAGCGGTCCAGATCCAGCGGCTGGCCACTGCCCACCTGGGCCTGCCACCAGCCCGGGGCGGCCTCGCCGTCCAGCGCCACCACGTCGCGGGTGGCGGAGATGCCGCCCTGCACGATCACCGTGGGGGCATCGGGCGCGCCGCACCACAGGTAGCTCACTTCCACCTCGCACGGCGCGCTGCCGTACTTGGGCGTGACGACGAGGCGACGGGTGCAACGCTGGGTGGTGAGGTCCGGCCGCATGCCGCCGATGGCCGCGATGGAGGCGGGCGCGACGGTCGGAACGGGTTGCGGCTGGCTGGACATCTGGCTCTTCTCCGGTCGGCATCGACCTGCGGACCGGAGAGGCGGGCAAGGCACGGCCGGCACGGGGGCGCGGCGGTGCGGTTCTGCCCTCATCTCGCGGCGTGCGCCCTTCGGCGCTACCGCAGGAATTGGCACCGTCGCGGAACTATTCCGCAGGTTGCCCCGGCTTCAAAGGGCCTGTCCCTCCGCCGGTCTCGATGAGTAGGGGGGAATCTAACGGCGAAGGAAAGTCATGTCAATAGACGTCTAAACGTCTATGCACCTAGCCATCGGCATATTAGACGTTCAAATGGACAGTTACTCGTGCAACCGTGCCGCAGGCCGCGCCCGGGCTGGATCCGCGCCGGGCACGGCCCTTGCCGTCACTGCTTCTGAGCCACGAACGACATCGTGCGATTGCGCAGCTTGTCGTCGAACACCACGTTCATGGTCTTGCCGTCGGCGGATACGATGGAGGTGATCACGCCAACCACCTTGCCGTCGCGCTTGTCGGTTTCCACCATCGAGGTCTTGCCGCTCTGCTTCACGGTGACGGTACTGATGCCGGGATCCCCCTTGTAGGGCGCCTCGGTGCCGTCGAGCTTCGCGGTGTAGGACTGCCCCGTGGGCGTGGTCATGGTGAGCGCCCCGCCCTCTTGCTTGAAGGTGATCTCGGTGGCGTTGTCGGACAGGTTGGCGATGCTGGCCGTGATCCACGAACCGGAGATGGCATGCGAACCGGCCGGACCCGCGGCCACCTGCTTCAACTCGCCAGTACCGGTGACCGGCGCGCCATTGGTGTCGCTGCTGTCGCTGAACTCGAAGCGCGCCGTCTTGCCGTCGGACGCCACCGTGGTAGTGGACGTGGCCACCACCTTGCCACCCTTCTTGTCGGTTTCCTTGATGGTGTGCGCGTCCACCACTTCCACTGCGACGGTGTCCAGGTAGGGATGGCCGGCAACGGCATGATCCTGCCCGTCGGCCTTGATGTTCACCGCCGGCACGCAGGTCTTGCACGCATACATGCCGTCCTTGAGCACGAGCACATCGGGCTTCTTGGGCATCTGCATCTTGCTCATGTCGATCTTCCAGGTGCCGTCGAACGGCCCGTCGGCCATCGCGCCCAGCGGAAACAGCAACAGCAGGCAGAGGCCTGCGGACAGTGACTTGTTCATGGCATGACTCCCCAGCGGTTGAAATGACCGGGCGATGCCCATGTCCCCTGGGAACGTCACTGTCCTGTGGGCGCCCTTCCTCTGGCCCAGCCATGCCAACCTACGCCGGGCCCATGGCCACAGCCATTGGTCGGAAGTGTTAGGGCCTGTCAACGCTATTCACGTAGCCCGCGCTGCTTGTCCGTAGCCCCGGGGTGGCGGCGCCCCGTGCGGGCTGCAACACTGCGCCACCTGCCCAGCCGCCTCCGGATGCCGATGTCCCTCGCCGCCCACCTCGTCGTCGCCCTCGTCGCCCTGTTGCATGTCTGGTTCCTGGTGCTGGAGATGTTCCTGTGGACCCGTTCGTCGGGCCGGCGCGCCTTCGGGCTGACCAAGGAGTTCGCCGAGCAGTCCAAGGTGCTGGCGGCCAACCAGGGGCTGTACAACGGCTTTCTCGCCGCCGGCCTGTTCTGGGGCCTGTGGCTGGGCGACGGCGGCCGTGCGGTGACCCTGTTCTTCCTCGGTTGCGTGCTGGTGGCGGGCGTGTTTGGCGGCCTCACGGCGACACGCAAGGTCCTGTGGATCCAGGGCCTGCCCGCCCTGCTCGCCATCGCACTGGTCCTGCTCGCCTGAGCCTTTCGCACGGCCATTGGTACCTGCGCCAGGCACGGGGCTGTGCCATGCTTTTCGCCTCCCCCTGGACCGCCAACCCGCATGACCTCCATTCCCCAGGAAGCGGTAGGTAGCCGCTTCGACCCGCACCAGATGCTGCATGCGCGCGAGCGCACCTGGGCCGCCCTGCGCGGCATCCGCGAGCGCATGCGTCCCGGCATTACCGAGGAAGAAGCCAAGGCCGAAGCGGCCGAGGTGTTCCGCGCGCTGGGCATGGAGCGGCTGTGGCACCCAGTGATCATCCGCATCGGCGCGAACACCACCAAGACCTACCGCGAGCGCTCCGAGCCGGTGCGGCTTGGCGAGAACGACATCTACTTCATCGACCTCGGACTGGTGTTCGAAGGCCATGAAGGCGACGTGGGCGACACCTTCGTGATCGGCCATGCCCCGGAAAAGCAGGCCTGCGCCGATGCCGCGCGCGAACTGTTCCGCGCCACCGCCGAGGCGTGGCGTAGCCGAGGCCTCACCGGCGAAGCGCTCTACGCGTTTGCCGAGCAACAGGCCGAGGCCATGGGCTGGCGTCTCAACCACGAGATCAAGGGTCATCGGGTCAGCGACTTTCCCCACTCGGTGCACAAGGCCGGCGACCTGGGCGAGTACGGCGACCGCCCGTCCAGCGGCCTGTGGATCCTGGAGATCCAGATCGCCCATCCGACCGAGCCTTACGGCGCGTTCTACGAGGATCTGTTGACCCGCGACTGAGCGTCACGACCACTCTGCGGAGGGGCTGTCCATGATGACCGGCGATACCGTGATGGAAGGTGGCTGCGATTGCGGCCAGATCCGTTACCGCTTCGATGGGCCGCCACTGTTCGTGCACTGCTGCCATTGCCGCTGGTGCCAGCGCGAAACGGGCACGGCCTTCGCGCTCAACGCGATGATCGAGACGGAGCGCCTGACCCTGCTCGCCGGCATGTCCGAGGTGATCATGACGCCCTCGGAAAGCGGCAAGGGCCAGAAGATCTTCCGCTGCCCGACCTGCCGGATTGCCCTGTGGAGCCACTATGGCGGTGGCGGCGATGCCGTGGCTTTCATCCGGGTAGGTACCATGGACGAGCCGTTCCGGGTCAGCCCGGACATCCACATCTACACCGCCAGCAAGCAGCCCTGGGTGGTGATTCCCGCGGGCGTGCCGGCGGTGGAGGCGTTCTATTCGCTGGATGAGTACTGGCCGCCGGAGAGCCAGGCGCGGCGGCTGGCCCTGCGCGAGAAGCGGGCCAGCCGGCAGTAAGCCTCTGTGAGACTAGCCCCTTGTGGGAGCGCACCCTGTGCGCGACTCATGCTGCCGAATGGTTACCGGGGCCGTCGCGCACAGGGTGCGCTCCCACAGTAAACCCTGCCGCCCCGGCACCCCTCCCTGACCCTTGGTACAATGGCGGGTTCGCGAGCCCAGATACCCTCATGTCCCCGCATCTCACCGAAACCCGCCGCCGTCGCACCTTCGCCATCGTCAGCCACCCTGACGCGGGCAAGACCACGCTCACCGAAAAGCTGCTGCTGTTCGGTGGCGCCATCCAGATGGCCGGCTCGGTGAAGGGCCGCAAGGCCGCCCGCCACGCCACGTCCGACTGGATGGCGCTGGAAAAGGAGCGCGGCATCTCGGTGACCTCGTCGGTGATGCAGTTCCCCTACGAGGGCCGCATCGTCAACCTGCTCGACACCCCAGGCCACGCGGACTTCTCGGAAGACACCTACCGCGTGCTCACCGCCGTGGACTCGGCGCTGATGGTGATCGACTGCGCCAAGGGCGTGGAGGAACGAACCATCAAGCTGATGGAGGTGTGCCGCCTGCGCGACACGCCCATCATGACCTTCATCAACAAGCTCGACCGCGAAGGCCGCTCGCCGATCGAACTGCTGGACGAGGTGGAGTCGGTGCTGGGCATCGCCTGCGCGCCGCTCACCTGGCCCATCGGCATGGGCAAGCGCCTGAAGGGCGTGTACCACCTGCTGCTCGACGAAGTGCACGTGTTCGAGCAGGGCAAGAACTTCACGCGGCAGGACTCCACCATCTTCAAGGGCCTGGATGCACCCGGCCTGGAGGCGGCCATCGGCGCCGAAGCGCTGGCGGAACTGCGCGACGAGCTGGAGCTCGTGCAAGGCGCCTCCCATCCGTTCGACGTGGAGCAGTACCTCGCCGGCAAGCTCACGCCAGTGTTCTTCGGCTCGGCGGTGAACAACTTCGGTGTGCAGCTGCTGCTGGACTTCTTCGTCGAGCATGCGCCCTCGCCGCGCTCGCGCGCCACGCTGTCGCGCGACGTGAAACCGGAAGAAGGCGCACTCACCGGCTTCGTGTTCAAGATCCAGGCGAACATGGACCCGGCGCACCGCGACCGCATCGCCTTCATGCGCGTCTGCTCGGGCACCTACAGCGCCGGCATGAAGATGATGCAGACGCGCACCGGCAAGGACGTGCGCATCGCCAACGCGCTCACCTTCATGGCGAGCGACCGTGAAATCGTCGAGAACGCCTATCCCGGCGATGTGATCGGCCTGCACAACCACGGCACCATCGGCATCGGCGACACCTTCACCGAAGGCGAGATGGTGAGCTTCACCGGCATCCCCAACTTCGCGCCGGAGCTGTTCCGCCGCGCGCGCCTGCGCGACCCGCTGAAGATGAAGGCGCTGCAGAAGGGCCTGGCCCAGTTGTCGGAAGAAGGCGCCACGCAGTTCTTCCGTCCGCTGATGAGCAACGACCTGATCCTTGGCGCCGTGGGCGTGCTGCAGTTCGACGTGGTCGCCTATCGCCTGAAGGACGAATACGGCGTGGATGCCACCTTCGAGCCGGTCACCGTGTCCACGGCGCGCTGGATCCACTGCGACGACGCGAAGAAGCTCGAGGAATTCCGCGAGAAGAATGCCAACAACCTCGCCATCGATGCGGCGGGCGAACTGGTGTATCTCGCCCCTTCGCGCGTGAACCTGCAGCTGGCACAGGAACGGTCGCCGGCCGTGCGCTTCTCCGCCACGCGCGAGCACGCGACCTCGCTGGACCTCTAAGGCCTGCTCATGTGACCGTCATTCCCGCGCAAGTTCAGGAATGACGGTCGGCAGGTGTGGCGGCCATGGCAGCGCTGTTAGCCTTGCCGCTCTTCCATGGGAACCCCCACGCATGCCTGCCAGTCCGATCGCTTTCACCACACCTGCGACCGCTACGCCCTGGCAGCGCTGGGTAGTGTTTTCTCCCTTCGGCCGCATCGTGTTCTTCGCGGCACTCTACTTTGTGCTGTTCAAACTGGTCGCCGCCGCTGTTGGCGCCATGGGTATCGTTGGCCATGGCGTACCGCCCGTGCCGCGCACCATGGGCATCCTGGCCATGCAGCTGATTCCCGCCGTGCTGGCCTACACCATGCTGGTGAAAGGCATCGAGCGTCGCCCGATGCGCGAGCTGGCCGCCCGGGATATCCCCACGCTTGGCCTTGCCGGCCTGCTGGTCGGCGCGCTGCTGATCAGTGCTGTGGTGCTCGTGCTGTGGCTGGCCGGCAGCTACCACATCATTGGCGCCAACAACCCGTCGGTGGATTGGTTGCCGGGGATCCTGATTCCCGGCCTGGGCGCCGGTATCGGCGAAGAGATCATCACGCGTGGCGTATTGTTCCGCGCCGTCGAGGAAGGCCTGGGCACCTGGTGGGCACTCGCCATCTCGGCCTTGTTCTTCGGTGCCGCCCACATCTTCAACCCGGGCGCCACGTTGTGGAGTTCGCTGGCCATTGCCATTGAGGCAGGCGTGCTGTTGGCCCTCCTGTACCACGTGACGCGATCGCTATGGCCGTGCGTTGGTCTGCACGCTGCCTGGAACGTCATGCAAGGCACTGTATACGGCGTCCCGGTGTCGGGCACGCAAGCCCGTGGCTGGCTGATCTCCAGCCGCAGCGGCCCGGATTGGCTGAGCGGCGGCGTGTTTGGCGCGGAAGCCTCGGTGGTGGCCCTGATCCTTTGCTCGGCCTGCTCGGCCCTGCTGCTCATCGTGGCGCTGCGCCGCGGCACCATCATCCCGCCGGCCTGGCAGCGAAAGGCCGTCACGAACTCGTGACATCAGCTACCGCCTTCACAAAAGTGCGGATACCCTGACGGGAACCGCCCCGACCGGGCAGCCATGCCCGGTCCAAAACTTGTGAAGACGCATGGCAGCTCAGAAGAACCGCTATTCCTGGCTGGCGCACCAGCCGATGCAGCTGAAGATCCTCATTGCCATCGGCACGCTGGTGCTGCTGTTCGTGATATGCAGCGTCGTCACGTTGCAGTCGCTGGCGCGGCAGGACGTCAGCGCGCGCTGGTCAAGGCACACCTATGACGTGCGCGCCAAGATCGACGACGTCTTCGAGCACCTGCAGGCGAGCCAGATCGCCGTGCGCAGCTACCTGCTCGACCCGCGCGATGGCGAGCTGGCGAACCACCGGCAGGCCAACGCCGACCTGGCCAAGGACATCGCCGAGCTGCGCAGCCTGACCAGCGACAACCCGGTGCAGCAGATCCGCATCGACCGCGTGTCGGCGATGGTGAACCAGTGGCAGCAGGAGGCACTGCGCAACGGCGTGGAGCCGATGCAGGCCATCCATGCCATCGACCCGGGCCAGGCGGCGATCGAACAGGTGCGCGTCCAGAGCGACTACATGAAGCACCTCACCGTCGGGGTCAAGGACATCCTCGCCGTCCTCGACGACATGGACGACACGGAGCTCGGCCTGCTCAAGCAACGTGAGGGAACGCAGAACCGCGACGTGGCCGAAGTGCGTGCGGCCATCTGGGTCACCATGCTGCTGAGCCTTCTGCTCGGCGCCTCGGTGGTCTACATGACCTACCGCCTCATCACCCGGCCGATCCGCCGTATGACCGACCTGATGACGCGCCTGTCCAACCACGACCACACCGTGGAAATCCGCCAGATCGAGCGTCGCGACGAGATCGGCGAAATCGCCCGCGCCCTGCAGGTGTTCAAGCAGATGGCGATCGAGACGGCCGCTCAGACCTGGGTGAAGACGCAGGTCTCCTACATCGCCAGCGATCTGCAGAAAGTGGCGACCGAGCGGGAGTTCGCCCAGCAACTGACCAGCTCACTGGTGCCGCTGCTCGATTGCGGCGTCGGCGTGCTCTATCGCCTCGACGAGGAACAGCAACGACTGCGCCTGCAAGGCAGCTACGGCTACCAGCAGCGTCGCCACCTGAGTACGGAATATGCGCTAGGCGAGGGCCTCGTGGGCCAGTGCGCGCTGGAGCAGAAGCCCATCACCTTGCAGGACGTGCCGGACGACTACGTGCGCATCCATTCCGGCACGGGCGAAGCCCCGCCACGCGCCATCACCGTGCTGCCGTTGATCCTGCGCGACAAGCTACTCGGCGTGCTGGAGCTGGCGAGCTTCCAGCACTTCACCGCCCCGCAGCAACGCCTGCTCGACGAGCTGCTGCCGATCGCCGCGCTGTCGCTGGAGAACCTCGGTCGCGCCATCCGCACGCAGGACCTGCTCAAGCGCACCAGCGAGCAGGCCGACGAGCTACGCATTTCCGAGGAAACCCTGCGGCGCCAGCAGCACGACCTGCAGGCGTCCAACGAGGAACTCAACGCCAAGACCCACGAGTTGCAGGAGCAGTCGCAGCGGCTGCTCGCTTCGGAAGAAGAGCTGCGCGTGCAGACCGAAGAGCTGCAGGCGTCCAACGAAGAGCTGCGCCAGAAGACCGACACGCTGAACCAGCAGAAACGCACGCTGGAGACGCTGCAGCAGGAAACGCAGGAGAAGGCCGAGGAACTGGCCCGTGCCAGCCAGTACAAGTCCGAGTTCCTCGCCAACATGTCGCATGAGCTGCGCACGCCGCTCAACAGTTTGCTGATCCTTTCGCGCAGCCTCTCGGACAACCGCGAAGGCAATCTCGACGAGGAACAGGTGGAGTCGGCACGCATCATCCACGACTCCGGCACCAACCTGCTGCGCCTGATCAACGACATCCTCGACCTGTCCAAGGTAGAGGCCGGCAAGATGGACGTGGTGCTCGACGATCTCCCGCTGGCCGACCTCGAGCGCACGCTCATGCGCACGTTCAACCACGTAGCGCACGAGAAGAAGCTCGGCTTCACGGTGCGAATCGGCCCGGACCTGCCGGCAACGCTGCGCACCGACGGCGCCAAGCTCGAGCAGATCGCCAACAACCTCATCGGCAATGCCTTCAAGTTCACCCACCAGGGCTCGGTGACCGTTCGCTTTGAACGTCCCTCCGCCGCCCTCGCCCTGCCGCCCTCGCTGCAAGGCAAGGACCTGGTCGCCATTGCCGTCAGCGACACCGGCATCGGCATTCCGCCGGAGAAGATGCAGAAGATCTTCCAGGCCTTTGAGCAGGTCGACGCCAGCACCAGCCGCCAGTACGGCGGCACCGGGCTGGGCCTGACCATTTCCAAGCGCATCGCCGAACTGCTGGGCGGCGACATCCTGCTGCACAGTGACGCCGGCCACGGCAGCACCTTCACCATCCTGCTGCCACTGGCCGGCCCCGCCGGACAGGTCGCCGGTGCCGCGGCCACGCAGGCGGCCGCGGTCACGGTGCCGCCTCGCCCTGCCGTGACATCGGCGCTGCTGCCGGAGACCATCGAGGATGATCGCGACAGCATCGACCCCAGCGATACGGTGATCCTCATCATCGAGGATGACCCGGTGTTCGCGCGCATCCTCGCCGACATGGTCCGCCGCAAGGGCTATCGCGTGCTCGCCGCGGCGGATGGCGAATCGGGCCTGCAGCTGGCGACGCACTATCGCCCGACCGGCATCCTGCTCGACGTGATGCTACCGGGCATGGATGGCTGGACGGTGATCGAGCGTCTGAAGGACAGCCCGGCCACGCGTCACGTCCCCGTGCATTTCATTTCGGCGGTGGACGAGGCCAATCGTGGCCGCGAGCTCGGCGCGGTGGGTTTCCTTACCAAACCGGTGAGCCGGGAGGCCATCGGCGAAGCCTTCGACCGCCTGCTGCACTTCGCCGAAGGCCATATGCGCCACCTGCTGATCGTCGACGACGACGCCGACTCGCGCGCCGCCATGCGCACGCTGCTGCGCAACGACGACGTCACCATCGACGAGGCTGGCAGCGCCGAAGAGGCGCTGGAGCGCATGGCCGGCGCCAACTACGACTGCATCGTGCTCGACCTGGGCCTGCCTGGCATGTCGGGCATCGAGTTCCTCGAGCAGCTTTCCGCGGGAGGCCGGATTCCGCCGGTGGTGGTCTACTCCGGCCGGGAACTGAGCCGCGAGGAAAGCCTCAAGCTGCGCCAGTACACCGACAGCATCGTCATCAAGGGCGCGCGCTCGCCCGAGCGCCTGCTCGACGAGGTGAGCCTGTTCCTGCACAGCATCCAGGACGGCCGCACGCATCGTGCCGGCAACGGCGCCGGCGCCGCGACCACGACGCCCATGTCGCCCGCCACACCGTCGACACACGACGCGAGCGCGCTACACGATCGCAACGTGCTGCTGGTCGACGACGACATGCGTAACCTGTTCGCACTGTCCAAGGTGCTGCGTGGCTGGGGCATCCACGTCACCATGGCGCAGGATGGACAGAAGGCGCTCAAGGTCCTCGCCGACGGCCATGACGTCGAACTCGTGCTCATGGACGTGATGATGCCGGTGATGGATGGGTACGACACCATTCGCGCCATTCGCGCCCAGCCGCAACTGGCGAAGCTGCCGATCATCGCGCTCACCGCCAAGGCCATGCGCGGCGACCGCGAGAAGTGCCTTGAGGCAGGCGCGAACGATTACCTGTCCAAGCCCATCGACATCGACAAGCTGTCGTCGATGATGCATGTGTGGCTGCACCGATGAACGAACTGGCCGACAACGCGAAGACGCCCGACACCTCGCTCGACGACATCGAAATCGAGCTGTTCATCCGGGCACTCAAACTTCGCTACGGCTATGACTTCACCCAGTACGCGCCGGCCTCGCTGAAGCGGCGCGTGCTGCAGCTGGCCCACGCGCAGGAAGCGGCCACGGTGAGTGAACTCACCACCCGCCTGTTGCACCAGCCGGATTTCCTGCCCGTGGCACTGGAAGGCCTGTCGGTGCCGGTCTCCGAGATGTTCCGCGACCCGGATGTGTTCCTCGCCCTGCGCGAGCAGGTCTTGCCCGTGCTCGCCTCCTATCCCCAGATCAACATCTGGCAGGCTGGCTGCGCCCACGGGCAGGAGGTCTACTCGCTGGCCATCCTGCTGGAGGAAGCTGGGCTCTACGACCGCACGCAGATCTACGCCACGGACTTCAACGAGAGTGCGCTGCGGCACGCGCAGGAAGGCATCTATCCGGCGCGCGAGGCGCAACTGTGGTCGCGCAACTATCTCGCCGCCGGCGGCAAGCACACGCTGGCCGACTACTACAGCGCACGCTACGAACTCATCAAGCTCGACCAGCGTCTGCGTCGCAACGTGATCTTCGCCAACCATAATCTGGTGACCGACGAAGTGTTCTGCGAAGCGCACCTGGTGCTGTGTCGCAACGTGCTCATCTATTTTTCCGACCCGCTGCAGGATCGCACCCTGGCACTGTTCCGCGACAGCCTGGTGCGCGGTGGCTTTCTTTGCCTCGGCACGCGCGAGAGCCTGGACTTCGCGCCATCGGCCAGCGACTTCACGCCCGTGGACGCAGCCCGCCGCATTTACCGCCTGGGTCCGCGCGGTACGGGCAAGGAATGAGATGACCGTGCCGCAAGCCATCGTGATCGGTTGTTCGGCCGGCGGACTGACCGCGCTGGAGTCGCTGTTCGCCCACCTCGACCCTGGCCTGCCGCAGTCCATTGCGGTGTGTTGCCATACGGGCTCGGCGACGGTCGACCTGCTCTGCGAACTGCTCGCCAAACATGCCGCGCTTCCGGTGGAGGAGGCGCGCGAGCGGTCACCCATGCAGGGTGGCGTCATCCACGTGGCACCCAGCGGCTATCACCTGCTGGTCGAGACCAACCGGCGCTTTGCGCTATCCGTGGATCAACGGGTGAGTTTTGCCCGGCCGTCCATCGACGTGCTGTTCGAATCGGCCGCCGAAGCCTGGCGCGACGCACTGATCGGCGTCGTACTCACCGGCGCCAACAGCGACGGCGCTAACGGCCTGCTTCGTGTCCGGCAATGCGGCGGCATCGCCATCGTGCAGGAGCCGCTGGACGCCGAATCCCCCGCCATGCCGGCCGCCGCGCTCGAACGCGCCGGCGCCGACTATTGCCTTCCCCTCGCGGACATCGCGCCGCTGCTCAATCGTCTTTGCCTGCCATGACCCTGCCTACCCCCAAGATTCTTGTCGTCGACGACACGGCCGCCAACCTGGTCGCTATGCGGCATCTGCTCGCCAACAGCGGCGCGGCGATCTACGAGGCCAGCAGCGGCAATGCCGCGCTGGCGCTGTGCCTGGACCACGAGTTCGCGCTGATCCTGCTCGACGTCAACATGCCCGACATGGACGGATTCGAGGTGGCTTTCCTGATCGGCGAGGACGAACGCCTGCGCGACACGCCGATCATCTTCGTCACCGCGGCCTATGCCGATGACATCAACCGCGTGCGCGGCTACCACTTCGGCGCGGTCGACTACATCGAGAAGCCGATCAACGACATGATCCTGCAGTCCAAGGTGCGCGTCTTCCTGGAACTGTACCGCGCGCGCGCCGAATTGAAGGCGACGCTGGCCGAACTGGAAGAGCGCAACATGCAGCTCAACGTGGAGATCGCCGAGCGACTGCGCATCGAGGAACGCATTCGCCACCAGGCCACCCACGACATGCTCACCGGCCTGCCCAATCGCGTGCTCTTCCATGACCGTCTGGTCACCGCCATGCAGCGCGTGCCGCGGCACGGCCCCGGCTTCGCGCTGGCCCTGCTGGATATCGACGGCTTCAAGGGTGTGAACGACAACCACGGCCATCCGGCTGGCGATGCCTTGCTGAAGGCCATTGCGCTGCGCCTGGGCGACGAGGTGCGCGCCGCCGACACCGTGGCGCGGCTGGGTGGCGACGAGTTCGCGCTCATCCTGGAAGACATCGGCGACGAAACCTTGCTCCTGCGCCGCTGCGAGCAGGTGTGCTCCAAGCTGGCGGAGCCGTATCCGCTGGAAGGCAGCAGTGGGCCGTTCGAAGCCCGGGTCAGCGCCAGCATTGGCCTGGCCCTGTGGCAGGGCGCGCACCAGAACGACGAGGCGCTGATCCAGGCCGCCGACCGCGCGCTCTACCAGGCGAAGGAAGGCGGGAAGAATCGTTGCGTAGTGGCGACCTGAGACCTGATCAAGATCTCGGTGAGGAGTGACGGGACTGGAGATTCCGCACAGGCTCCATGCGCCTGCTCACGATCTCGCTGGAACGTTGGTATTTCCTCACCGTCATTCCGGCGCAGGCCGGAATGACGGTGAGGGGAATGGGTTGCTCGGAGAACGTGTGTGGGCGCCAGGACCGCTCAGGCCGCCTTGCGCGGCGATACCCACATATCGATGCGGGCCCGGAAAACATCCTCGCCTGCTTCGTTACGCACTGTCACCAACACCGGCCACGCGTAACCGCTGGACGCTTCCACCGCCGGAGCTTCGGGCGTCGCCTGCGCCACCAATGTGCCCTTGGCCTTGGCCAGGTACTCCACCGTCATGCCCTTGGGAATCCAGCGCATGCTCGAGGGAATCGTCACGTCGGTCATCATGCCGGCCGTGAGTTCGGCAGCGTTGCAAAGTGCAATCGCGTGCACGGTGCCGATATGGTTATGCACGCGGCGGCGATCGCGGATCGCCACTTCACACCGGCCGGGTTCCAGTGCCTGGAAGCGTGGCGCTATGGTGGCGAAGTAAGGCGCCTTGAAACAGATCAGGCGGCCATACAGCCAACGGCCAAGCGGCAGCGGCGTCAGGCGACGGTAGAGCGCAAGCGCTGGATTCATCGTATGCCTCTTCTTTGGCACGGCCGGCCAGGGGTTTCGCTACCACCGATCATGTCGCTGCCCGCCCCACCAGCGGCATGGCAAACAGCACGGAGCCCACCACGAACAACACCGTCAGCCCATGAACAAGCCAATGGTTGTAGCGCAGGAACACGAACTGTTCGATGGTGCGCCCAACCCAGAACAACGCCATACCCAACAGCAGCCCATGGCCCAGCCGAGTGGTCAGCAATTCGTTGGGGAGCCAGAAGCACAGCACCGCCACGCCGAGGAACACGTAGATCAGTCGCAGATTGAGAATCTGCGTCACCGCGCGCGTGGCCGGGTTGGTCTGGCGCAGCGATTGCGGCCAGTCGAACAGTTTCCAGAACGCCAGGTGGAAGACGGCGAAACCCAAGCTATGTGCACCACACAGATAGATCAGGGTTTCGCCGTCCATGCCTTTCCTCCTTTTATGCCGCGTCGGCCAGCTTTTTCTTGTGGTCGGCACGGGTGACCGCGGCACGCAGCTCGGATGGATCGAAATCGTCCACCGAGATGAACTCGAACACGCCTTCGCGCACGCGCTTGAGCAGTTCGAACTCGGCGGCATTGATCACGCCGGCCTGCATGGCTTCTGTCAGCTGGCCCACGTAGTCGTGCGACTTGAACTGGCCGGCCTTCTGCGCCTTGCCGAACTTGCGCTCCACCGGCTCGGCCGCGATCACGTCCGGCAGCAGCGCGTTCATGCGGCCGATGGTGTTGTTCGCGGTCGGCGTGAGGTACACCCACTCGGTGAGGCGGTCACGCGCTTCGCCCGGCGCCGTGATGATGGCGGCGATGCGGCGGCCCAGGCGGTCTGACGGCGGCACTTCGCGGCGACCGAACGGGAACACCAGCGCGCGCAGCAGCCAGGAGACCGGCCGCACCGGGAAGTTGCGGATGGCGCCGTCAAGCGCGGTCTGGATGCGCCACATGCACTCGTGGAAGGCCCAGGCCAGCAGCGGGCGATCCGCTTCCGGACGGCCGGTGTCTTCATAGCGCTTGAGCATGGCGCTGGCGATGTACAGGTAGCTAAGCACGTCGCCCAGGCGCGCGGAGAGCTTTTCCTTGAACTTCAGCTTGCCGCCCAGCACGCCCATGAAGGTATCGGCGCACAGCGCGAGCGCGGCGGAGTAACGGTTGAGCTTGCGGTAGTAGCGGCGCACGTAGGCATCACCCGCGGTGTCGCCGATGCGCGAACCGGT
This sequence comes from Dyella japonica A8, assembly GCF_000725385.1. NCBI lineage: Bacteria > Pseudomonadati > Pseudomonadota > Gammaproteobacteria > Lysobacterales > Rhodanobacteraceae > Dyella > Dyella japonica. Next base: position 4,554,850 of record NZ_CP008884.1, read on the forward strand.
GATGCCCATCGCGAACGAACGCACGGCGTTGGAGATACCGAAGCCGATGTGTCCGAACAGCGCGCGATCGAAGGCCTTCAAACGATCGCCGTATTCCGGGATCGACAGCGCCTGCATTTCCTTCAGCACGTAAGGATGGCAGCGGATGGCGCCCTGCCCGAAGATCATCAGGCTGCGCGTCATGATGTTGGCGCCTTCCACCGTAATGGCGATGGGCACGCCCTGCCAGGCGCGGCCGGCGTAGTTCTTCGGGCCCAGCTGCACGCCCTTGCCGCCGTGCACGTCCAGCGCGTCACCGGCGATGGTGCGGCCCCATTCCGTGGCATGGTATTTGGCGATGGCCGAGGGCACTGCGGGCTTCTCGCCGCGATCCACTGCGGCGGCAGTAGCGCGCGAGAGCGCCGCCGTGGCATAGGTCAGGCCGCCGATGCGGGCCAGCGCTTCTTCCACACCTTCGAAGCGGGCGATGGAAAGACCGAACTGCTTGCGCATGCGTGCATACGCACCGGTCGCCGCAACCGCAGCGCGCACACCGCCCGTGGCATTGGACGGCAGCGAGATCGCGCGGCCGACGGAGAGGCATTCCACCAGCATGCGCCAGCCATGGCCGGCCATGTGCGGGCCGCCAATCAGCACCGACATCGGCACGAACACGTCCTTGCCGTGCAGCGGGCCGTTCTGGAACGGGATGTTCAGCGGGAAATGGCGGCGACCGATTTCCAGGCCCGGCGTCGAGCGCGGCAGCAGCGCCAGCGTGATGCCGAGGTCTTCCTTGTCGCCCAGCAGCTTCTCGGGGTCGTACAGGCGGAAAGCCAATCCGACCACCGTGGCGATCGGCGCCAGCGTGATGTAGCGCTTGTCGAAGGTGAGCTTCATGCCCAGCGTTTCGACGCCATCGACCACCTGCTTGCACACCACACCGTAGTCGGTGATGGAGGTGGCATCGGAGCCGGCATACGGGCCGGTGAGCGCGAAACAGGGAATTTCCTCGCCCACGGCCAGGCGCGGCAGGTAGTGGTTTTTCTGCTCGTCGCTGCCGTAATGCAGCAGCAGTTCTGCCGGGCCCAGCGAGTTGGGCACGGCCACGGTGGAAGCCACCGTCGCCGACATGGTCGCCAGCTTCTGCAGCACGGCCGAATGCGCCAGCGCGGAGAAGCCCAGGCCGCCGTACTGCTTGGGAATGATCATGCCGAAGAACTTGTGCTTCTTGATGAAAGCCCAGACTTCCGGCGGCAGGTCGGCCAGCTCGTGCGTGATCTGCCAGTCGTCGATCATGCCGCAGAGTTCTTCCACGGGACCGTCGAGGTAGGCCTGCTCCTCCACACTCAGTTCCGGCTTGGGCTGCTTGAGCAGCTCATGCCAGTCCGGCTTGCCGGAGAACAGTTCGCCCTCGAAACCGACGGTGCCCGCTTCCAGCGCGGTCTGCTCGGTTTCGGACAGCTTCGGCGTCACCTTGGCGAACATCTTCAGCAACGGTGCGCTGATCTGCTTGCGGCGGAAGCCGTCCATCAGCAGCGGCACGGCGATGGCCAGTTCGATCACCAGCAGGATGAATGTCGTCCACGGCGCGCCCGCGAGCAGGCCGACGACGACGGTGGTGATCACCGTGGCGATCGCCCAGGTCCGCAGGCTGGTGCGGTGGTAGGCACAGGCGCCGGTAGCGATGAGCGCCGCCAGCAGGGTCAGTATCACGGACATCACAACACCTCGTTACGAATGACGTCGGGGTGGAACAGGGATTTCATCGGAGCGGATTTCATAAGATCAGGCCGGCATCGCATCGCTGCGGTCCGTTGGGGAAAGCCGGCCCACGAAACGTGCGATCTCGCGGGTGAAGGCATCGTTGGCATCGCCCGCCACCATGTGCGTGGCGCGGGGCAATTCCACATGTTCGGCGTGCGGCACCAACTGCAGGAATTCGTCGACCGTCTCGCGTGACACCACGTCACTGCGGCCACCGGACAACAACAGCACAGGCACGCGCACTTTTGCCGCCGCCGCCATCAGGCGCGGCTGGTAGCGTTCGCTCTCGCTCACCAGACCATTGAGCAGGGCCGGATCCCAATGCCAGCGCAGGCGGCCATCGGCGCCTTCGCGCAGCAGTGGTCGCAATTGGTCTTCTGTCTTGCGCTCGGCGCGATGCGGCAGGTACTTCGCGATTTCTTCTGCCGCCTGCCCGTAGTTTTCGAAACCATCCGGATGGGCCTGCATGAAGGCGAGGATGCGTTCCACGCCCTTGGTCTCCCAACGCGGGGTGATATCCACCAGCACCAGCGCACGGAAGGCGGAGGGGTCGATCTCACCGGCGATCACCAGCCCCAGCAGCCCGCCCATCGACGCGCCGACCAGCACCGGCTTGTGCAGTTCCGCGTGGGCCAGCTGGCGCAGATCGCCGATGAACTGCTCCATGTGGTAGTCGCCACCCTCGGCATGGCCACTCTCGCCGTGGCCGCGCGCATCGAACGTGATGCAGCGAAAACCCTCGGCGGCCAAAGCCTTGGCGGTGCCGCGCCACGCGCCGCGGGTCTGGCCGAAACCATGCGCGAACAACAACGCCGGGTGACCTGACGGCCGGCGGACTTCGACGGCCAGCGCCAGGCCGTCGACGGCGGCGACAGAAGTGGTGACTTTCTCGGAGGCGGGTGTCGTTACCATACGCATGAGTATGGATTGCGGCAAACCGCCACGTCAATACGCGCCGCGACAATGGGGCCGCGTCGATTCAATCACTTGCCATGACGCCAATTGCAAAGCCGCCGCCAGGGGCTACCATACGGGTATGAATGCAAGCGCTAAACCCGAACGCACCCGCCTCTCCGCCGAGGACTGGGAAGACGCCGCCCTCCGACTGATTGCCGAACAGGGTGTCGGCGCACTCGCCGTCGAGGCGCTCGCCCGCCAGCTCGGCGTCACCAAGGGAAGCTTCTATTGGCACTTCCGCACCCGGGAGGCCCTGCTGCAGGCGGCACTGGAACGCTGGGAGCAGTACGGCGAGAAAGAAGTCATCAGCCAGATCGAGGCCATGCCCGATCCGCGCGCACGCCTGCCGGAGCTGTTCCGCCGCGTCGCGCACGAGCTGGCGCCGCACCGTGTCTATGCGGCGCTGCTGAAGGCGCTGGACCACCCGCAGGTGGTGCCGGTGATGGCCCGTGTATCGCAACGGCGCATGGAGTTCCTTACCAATATCTATCGCGAGGCCGGACTGGCGCCGGACGAGGCGCTCAATCGCGCCCGCCTGACCTATGCCGCCTATGTGGGCTTCCTGCAGCTCAATTTCACGCTGGGCCTGCCGCGCATCAGCCATGATGAGTTTGACGCCTACGTGGAGCACATGATCCGCACGCTCACGCCGGCCTGATCCCGGGTACGGGGAAGTCCAGGGGAACGCCGCCTTCGGGCGGCGTTTTTTTATGGCCACCATCCATGGCGGCCACCCTTCGGGTCACCGCTAACGCGATGTCAAAAATCGCGCCAGGCGATTTTTCATGCCCGCAAGCCACTGGCAGTCCACCTACCAAAGTGGTCTGCTGTTACATCTGTAACTGTCCAGTCCGGCAACGGTTTTGGGGTGCGCCCAGTTGCTTTTTGCTGCATCCTCACTTGTCATGCCAGTGTTCGTAAGTTACCGTTTCTACTCTTTTTTGCCTCAAGACCAGAGCGAGGAAACGATGTCGAGCAAGCTGGAAGCGCTGCAGCGCTGGGTGGATGAAGTCGCGGCGCTGACCCGCCCCGCGAAGATCCATTGGTGCGACGGTTCTGATGCCGAGTACCAGCAGCTGGTGCAGCACATGCTGCAGACCGGCGACCTGATCGAGCTCAACCAGCAGACCCATCCGGGCTGCTACCTGCACCGGTCGAGCCCCTCTGACGTGGCCCGCGTCGAACACCTCACCTTCGTCTGCACCAAGGAGCAGGACGACGCCGGCCCGAACAATCACTGGATGGCCCCGCCCGACGCGCACGCCAAGATCGACGCCCTGTTCGACGGCTGCATGGAAGGCCGCACCATGTACGTCATTCCGTACTGCATGGGCCCCATCGACTCGCCGCTGGCCCGTTGCGGCGTGGAGATCACCGACAGCCCGTACGTCGTGGCGAACATGCGCACGATGACGCGCATGGGCGCTGCCGCGCAGGCACGCATCGAGCGCGAAGGCACCTTCGTGAAGGGCCTGCACTCCACCGGCGAGCTCGATCCGGAACGCCGCTTCATCATGCATTTCCCCGAGGAGCTGACCATCAAGTCGTACGGCTCCGGCTACGGCGGCAACGCACTGCTCGGCAAGAAGTGCCACGCGCTGCGCATCGCCAGCTACCAGGCGAAGTCCGAAGGCTGGCTGGCCGAGCACATGCTCATCGTCGGCATCGAGAATCCGCAGGGCGAAACGCATTACGTTGCCGCGGCATTCCCGTCGGCCTGCGGCAAGACCAACCTCGCCATGCTCATTCCGCCGGAGGGCTACCGCAAGGACGGCTGGAAGGTGTGGACCGTGGGTGACGACATCTGCTGGATGCGCCCTGGCGCGGATGGCCGTCTGTACGCCATCAACCCGGAAGCCGGCTATTTCGGCGTGGCGCCGGGCACCAGCGATGCCACCAACCCGAATGCGCTGTCGACCATCGCGCGCGACACCATCTTCACCAATGTCGCCGTCACCGCCGACAATCAGCCTTGGTGGGAAGGCCTGCCGGGCACCCCGGTCACCGACTGGCAGGGTCGTCCGTACGATCCGGCCAATGGTCCGGCCGCGCACCCCAATTCACGCTTCACCGTGAGCGCGAAGCAGTGCCCGACCTGGTCGCCGCGCGCGGAAGACGCGCAGGGCGTGCCGGTCAGCGCCATCGTGTTCGGCGGCCGCCGTCCGTCGCTGATCCCGCTGGTGTTCGAAGCGAAGGACTGGAAGCACGGCGTGCTCGTCGGCGCCGCCATGGGTTCGGAAACCACCGCTGCCGCCACCGGTGCGGTCGGCGTACTGCGCCGCGACTCCATGGCCATGAAGCCGTTCGCCGGTTACCACTACGGCGACTACTTCCGCCACTGGCTGTCCTTCGACAAGCCGGGCGCGAAACTGCCGAAGATCTTCCACGTCAATTGGTTCCGCAAGGGCGACGACGGCCGCTTCATGTGGCCGGGCTTCGGCGACAACCTGCGCGTGCTGCAGTGGATGATCGATCGCGTGGAAGGCCGCGTCGAGGGCGACCAAACGCCCATCGGCACCCTGCCCAAGGCCAATGAGCTCAAGCTCGACGACCTCGGCCTGGACCGCGCCACGGTCGATGCCCTGCTCCATGTCGACAACGCCGGCTGGAGCACCGAACTGGCTGCCATCGGCGAGTACCTCGACAGCTTCGGCAGCCGCATGCCGAACGAACTGCACGCCGAACAGCAACGCGTCGCCAAGGCGCTGAACGATGCGGCGGTGACGCCGCGCGCGGCCGTCGCCTCCTGACGCCCGCCTCGCCCCGCCGGTCCGTCGGACCGGCGGGGTTTTCTGCGATTCCCCTCTAAACCTTGCCGCGCGGTGGCGCATCCAAGCTGGCAAGATGATCGCAGCCTGCCCCGCCACCGGACCCACGATGCCGCCGCCAGCGCCCGCCGCGGATCCCAACGACATGGACGACGTCCACGCGGCGGCGGCCGGCGATCGCCTGGCGTTTCAACGCCTGTATCGCGCCCATGTGGATCGCGTCTACGGCGCCGTGTTCCGCCTGGCCGGTTATGACCACGCCCGGGCCGAAGACCTCACGCAGGAAGCCTTCGTGCGTGCCTGGCAGAAGCTGTCCGGCTTTCGTGGCGACAGCGCCTTTGGCACATGGCTTTATCGCCTGGCAGTGAATGTCGCCCTGATGGACATCCGCTCGCGCGGCTCCGACCCCGTCACCATGATGGATGAGGACGACCTCCCCGACCGCGGCGAAACGCCCTTCTGTGCTGCCGAGCGCGACGAACTGGAACGCGCCATCGGCAAGCTGCCGCCGCGGGCACGCGCCGTGCTGGTACTGCACGACGTGGAAGGCTGGCGACACGAGGAAATCGGTGCCGAACTCGGCATGGCAGTGGGTTCGTCCAAGGCGCAGCTGCATCGCGCCCGTGGCCTGCTGCGGAAAGTATTGGGAGAACGCTCATGAACGAATTTGAATGGCTCCGCCAGACACGCGCCCTGCGCGAACCGGTCGCGCCACGCCGCGACCTGTGGTCCGGCATCGATGCCGCGCTGGATGCCGCCGAGGCGACAACCAAGACGCCTGCACCCCGGCGAGCCGCGCGGCAGCCGCAGAACTGGCTGATCGCAGCAAGCTTTGTCGGGTTGTCCCTGTTCGCCGGCAGCCTGGCCGTGCACCTGCGCGACCGCACGCTGGCCAACGCCAGCGCCACGGTGATACCGGAGGCGGGACGCTGGCGCCCGAACGATCCGCGCCTTGCCGGCGCGGCCGTGGAACTCGATGCCGCCAACATGGAGCTGCGGCAGGCGATCGAGCAGGCACCGCACTCACCGGCGCTGCAACGACTGTTGAACCGTACGCAAAAGCAACAGGCACAACTGCGACAGATGGAACACCAGGCTGGTTGAGTCCAGCGGAGCCTTCACCATGAAAACCGCACGCTTCATTCCACTCCTGCTCAGCCTGTCGATCGGCCAGGCCCTGGCCGATACGCCCATCAACCTCAGCCACGAGGCCTTGCCCAACGCCCGCGTTAGCATCAGCAACATCAAGGGCGAAGTCACCGTGAGCGCCTGGGATCGCAACCAGGTGCAGGTCACCGGCCGCCTCGGCGATGGCGCCAAGCCGCTCGCCATCGAAGGCAGCAACGGCAGCATGACCATCAAGGTCGAATCGCAGGGCAAATCCGGTTGGCTCAACTTCGGCAGCGATACGTCGATGGGTGCCACCACGCTGGATGTCCGTGTGCCCCGCGGCGCTTCGCTGGACATCGACGTGGTCAGCGCGCCGATGAACATCGATGGCATCGACGGCGGCACCATCAAGGTCAACGCGGTCAGTGGCAAGGCGCGCATCAACGCACGCTCGCCGAACATCGACGCGAATGCCGTCAGCGGCAGCATTGAGCTCGCCGGCAGCGCGGAGAAGGTATCGCTGCAGACGGTCAGCGGCGACATCCTGGCCCCCAACGTTGGCGCCGAGGCGGACCTGCAGACCGTCTCCGGACGCATCCGGGTCAGCGGCGGCCCGTGGCACAAGCTCAACCTGAGCACTGTCTCCGGTGACGTGCAGCTTGGAGGCGGCCTGGCTTCCAACGGTACCTTCGACGTCGACAGCATGAGCGGTGACGTGCAGGTGCAGGTGCCATCCAACCTCTCCGCCATCATCAAGGCCAGCACCTTCAGCGGCGACCTGCGCAGCGACTTCGGCGCCGTGAAGAAGGGTGACCACGGCCCCGGCAGCGAGCTGAGGACGACCGCTGGCAGTGGGGCGGGCAAGATGAACATCGAGACGTTCAGCGGGGACCTGCGTATCCGCCGGCAGGATTGACCGCCATCCGGTGCACCAACGAAAACGCCGGGCGATGCCCGGCGTTTTTCTTTGCCTGTCCGGTCAGCGACCGACGGCGAAAGTCAGAGATCCTGGTGGTACTGCACGTATGGCGTGCGCGACTGGTCAGGCTCGGGACCGGCGGGCGTATTCACGCCGTTGCCCGACGACCACAGGTTCTGCGCGCCGATGCTCAGCTCACCCTGCCACGGCAGACGCCAGGTCACGCCAAGATCGATGCTGTTCCAGCGACGATCCGCGTAGCCCGCCCCCGGGATGCCTGCTTCCGGTGCCATGGTGCGGCCGACGATGCTGCCACTCAGCGGACCACGGTCAACGCCGAAGCTCACGGCCTTCTGGTCGAGCGAATTGACGCCCAGCAGGTTGCCAGGAAGCAGGCGCACGCGGCCAACGCTCGCGCCGAGGTCGATACCGCTCTTGCTGTCCAGCGCCACGCGGCCACGCGCATTCACCTGCGTGCTGCTGTCGAAACCGGACAGGCCGTTCACGCCTGGCATCGCACCCGGCAGAAGGCGCGGCAGCGTGGCGGCGCCCTGGACGTTGTCCGTGCCAAGGCTCAGGCCCACCGAGTAGCGACCGTCGCTGTACGTGGCACCCACTTCGCTGCCCACGATGCGCGGCGCCTGGTTGTTCGCCCAGCTGTGTTCGCTCACACCCAGGTGCGCCTGCACATTGGGAGCGATGCCGTACTTGATATCGGAGGACTGCACCGTGGCGGAGTCCAGCGCGCGGAACTGCAGCGGTGCATCCGCGCGCTGCGCGGATGTCAGCGACTGGCTGCTGGACTGCAGCGCCAGCCAGCGGCCATCGGCGCCACGCCACAGCGGCACGCCATTGCTCGCGCCGGCCTGGGAGGTCTGGTCCGGTGCCTGCGAGAGCAGGCGCCCGGCGGCGCTGTACGAATCATTGGCCGCAGTCTGCCCTGCCGCGACGAACGGCATGAGCAACAGTGGCAATGAAAAGAACAGACGACGCATGTACGCGAATACCCCCGCGGTACCATTGGACCGGAACGAATTCGCCCCCTCCCAGAGACGAGTTAGGCCTAACGATACCACATTTTACTTTTTGCTAACACCCAAAATCCGGCTTTGTGACACATGCCCAAAAGACCCGCATCACAAATTTTTGACATCAGGGCGCCGAATAGGTTCCCGGTTCATCGGGTCAGCGACAAAGCTGAATGGAGGCGATATATAGTCCTCTCCTGTCGACAACGTACGGATTCGTCCTGCGCCTGATGACCCCGGTCCTTTCCAGCCATATGACCGCCTGCCCGGCCGACAGCGCCGTCGTTGCCATGCATGCCGCGGTGGAGCGCCTGTTCCGCGCGGCCGATGCGGCCAGCGTGGCGGAAATCTGTGAGGCCATGTTGCGCGACCTGGGCGTGGACGGCCGCCTGCACTGGCGCCTGCTGGGCGATACGGAACCGCCCAGCGCGGAGCTGACCCAGCTGGATCTGGCCGAAGACCCCCAGGGGCTGCGCTCGCTGGTACTGGCCCTGCCCACCGGCACGATCTCAGACCCCATGAGAGAAAACCTCTCATGGATCGGCCGGCTGGTCGCCTGCCGCCTGCGCCAGCTCGCCGAGACCTCGCGCCTTTACGAGGCCATTTCCCGCCTTGCTCTGGCCGAGCGGTTGCAGCGCGCGCTCTACGCCATCGCCGACCAGGCGGGCGCCGAGCACAACATGACCGAGATGATGCACTCGCTGCACGCCATTCTCGGCAGCCTGATGTACGCAGAGAACTTCTACATCGCGCTCTACGATGCCCCCACGGATACGGTGCGCTTCCCGTACTACGTCGACACGATGGACAAAGAGCCGCCCTCGCCCGACGAGGCGGTGCTGCTGCAGGACATGCGTTACAGCCTGACCTGGAACCTCTTGCAGAGCGGGCAGGCGATCATGGGTTCGGTGGCCGAGCTGACCGAGCAGTTCAAGGGGCGCTTCGTGCTGCTCGGCCCGGTGTGCGAGCACTGGCTGGGCGTTCCCCTGTTGCGCGACGGCCGTGTCGTGGGCGGCATCGTGATGCAGAGCTATCGCGAGGACACCCACTACAGCGAGCACGACCGCGAGCTGCTCAGTTACGTCGCCAAGCACGTGCAGACCGCACTGGAACGACGCGAGGCGCATGAGGAACTTGAGCGCCGCGTATCCAGCCGTACCGCGGCATTGCGCGAAGCCAACCGCGTGCTGCGCCAGCAGGTGCTGCAGCGCCAGCGCGGCGAACGCCTGCAGGCCGCGCTGTTCCGCATCGCCGAGTTGGCCAACGCCTCCGAAGGCATCGACAACTTCTATGCCGCCGTGCACCGCGTCATCGGCGGCCTGCTGTATGCGCGCAACTTCTACATTGCGCTGCTGGACGAAGAGCAGAAGACGCTCAGCTTCCCCTACTCCGTCGACGAGTTCGACACCGTGCGCCTTCCGCGCGCGCACGGCCGCGGCGTGACCGAGTACGTGCTGCGCCACGCCAAGCCGCTGCTGGCCGACCCGGCGGAATTCGACCGGCTGCAGCAGATGGGCGAGATTACTCATCGCGGCTCCCGCTCGCTTTGTTGGCTGGGCGTGCCGCTGGTCTGGGGCGACCGCGCCATGGGCGTGTTGGCGGTGCAAAGCTACTCGCCGGAACACACCTACGATGTCCGCGACCAGGAATTGCTGACCTTCGTCGGCTACCACGTGGCCAACGCCTTGCAGCGCAAGCACACCACCGAATCGCTGAAACAGGCCTATGCGAGCCTGGAGCGCCGCGTCACCGAACGCACCCGCGCACTGGCGCTGGCCAACCGCGACCTGCGCGAACAGATCGCCGAACGCGAGCGCGTGGAGCGCCGCCTCAAATACGAAACCCTGCACGATTCGTTGACCGGCCTGCCCAACCGCACCCTGTTGCTGCAACGCCTGGAGCAGGCACTGCAGCGTTATCACAGCGATACGCAGGAACTGTTTGCGGTGTTGTTCATCGACCTGGATCGCTTCAAGGTCATCAACGACTCCGTCGGCCACCTGGTGGGCGACGATCTGTTGTTCCAGGTCGGCGGGCGCATCCGCGCCTGCCTCAAGACCCGGGACGTGGTGGCGCGCCTGGGCGGCGATGAATTCGCGGTGCTGGCCGAAGGCATCACAGACCCGAAGATGGCCATGCTCATCGCCGAGCGCATCATCGACGAGCTGCAGACGCCCTTCCGCCTGGGCGCGAAAGAGATCTTCACCTCCGCCTCGATCGGCATTGCCCTGCCCAGCCCGCACTACCAGCGGCCGGAAGAGCTGCTGCGCGACGCTGACGCGGCCATGTATCGCGCCAAGGACGAGGGCCGCCACCGCGCGGCGGTGTTCGACGACCGCCTGCGCCGCGAAGCCCTGTCCCTGCTGGAAATGGAAGGCGACCTGCGCCGTGCGCTGAGTCGCAACGAATTCGTGCCGTTCTACCAGCCCATCGTGGCGTTGCAGACCGGTCGCACCGTGGGTTACGAAGCGCTGCTGCGCTGGCGCCATCCGGATCGCGGCCTGCTTACCCCAGGCGATTTCCTCGCGGTGGCCGAGGAGAGCGGCTGTGCGGAAAGCATCGACTGGCAGATTTTCGACCAGGTCTGCGCCCAGGCCGAAGCCCTGGCCGGCAGCGATGGCTTCGTCAGCATCAATGTGTCAGGCCGCCACTTCCGCTCGCTGGACCTGGACAAACGCCTGCTCGACCTCATCGAGTCGCACCACGTGCCGCCGCGCTGCCTGCGCATCGAGGTGACCGAGCGCGCCCTGCTGGAGAACGCCACGCAGGTGAAGCGCATGCTCGACAACCTGCGCAGCCATGGCGTGAGCATCGCGCTGGACGATTTCGGCACCGGCTACTCGTCGCTGAGCTACCTGCACCAGTACCCCATCGAGACGCTGAAGATCGACCGCTCTTTCATCGTCGAGCTGCCGCGCGAGGGTGGTCATGGCGCTGCCGTGGTGCGCGCCATCCAGGCGCTGGCCAACTCGTTGCAGATGCAGGTCATCGCCGAGGGCATCGAGGACGAGGAGCAGCGCGAGGCCCTGCAGCGCATTGGCTGCCGCTATGGGCAGGGTTTTCTGTTCGCCACGCCCAAGATGGCTGAGGTGTGGCTGCAGCGCGAACATCATTTCGCGCTGCCTTGAGTAGCCCAGCTCCCTACTCGTCATTCCGGCGTACCCCGAAAAGGGGGCAAGGGCCGGAATCCAGTAACGGCAAGAATCGGTTGTCGCCTTGACGCCACGGGCGCCGACCATGTCGCGACAACCCTACGCGGCAGCCACTGGATTCCGACCTTCGCGGGAATGACGAACCAAAAAACGGCGCCTGTAGGGCGCCGTTTTTTTGGTTTCGCGACTCGACGCTTACTGCGCCGTATGCGGCGCGCTGGCGGTCGGGCTGACGCTGAGCAGGTGCTCGGCATCGACGCGATCAAAGGTGTAGCGCTGCGCGCAGAACTCGCAGATCACCTCGATCTCGCCTTCGCGCGCTTCCAGCGCCGCTTCCACTTCGTCACGCCCCAGCGAGCGCAGCACCGCCTCGACGCGCTCGCGCGTGCAGCTGCAGCCGAAGGCCAGCGGACGCGGCTCGAACAGGCGCACCGACTCCTCGTGGTAGAGGCGATAGAGCAGCTGCTCCGGCGGCGTGGAAAGGAGTTCCTCCTGGCCCAGCGTCGCGGTGAGGTGCTGGATGCGTGTCCAGGCATCCTCGTCCTCCACGGCGTCATGGCCGCCCTCGCCCGGCAGCTTCTGCAGCATTAGTCCCACGGCATGCTCGCCGTCGGCCGCCAGCACGATGCGCGCCGGCAGCTGCTCAGACTGGGCAAAGTAGTTTTCCAGCGCCGAAGCGAGATCCGGATGCTGCAGGTCGACCAGGCCCTGGTAGCGCTGGCCGCGCTCGGCGTTGCCGATGGTGATCGCCATGATGGCATCCGGCAGCGCCGCCAGATCCAGCGTGGTCGGCAGCGGATCGGTCCAGCGGGCCAGGCCACGCAGGCGGCCCTGGTCGGTGCATTCAGCGAACAGCAGGCGCAGCGGCCCGCTGGTCTTCAGCTCCACCGACAGCGCGCCTTGCAGCTTGATGTTGCCTGTCAGCAGCGCGCTGGCGGCCAGGGTCTGGCCGAGCACGGAGCGCAGCAGGCCGGGATAAGCGGAGCGGCCAGCGACTTCACGCCAGGCCGGACCAAGACGAACGAGCACGCCGCGCACGCCGGCGCGCTCGAGCATGAAGCGATGCAGCACATCTTCGACAAGCACGGTTTCCACGGAAAAAACCTCTCAAGAGCAATTGCCCTAAATGGGGGCGCCCGCATGCGGTCACAACGACCCACGGCGCATGGGGAGCGGCGCCCCTATACTGCCGCCAATTCCGCCCTTGCGCTGCTATGACTTCACGACGCCCGCTCGCCGCCCGCCTGCTCCGCTCCTTCGTACTGGTTGTCATGGCCTGGCTGGCGCTCAGCTGGCTGGTCGTGCTGGTGCTGCGCTTTGTGCCGCCGTGGACGTCGGCCGTGATGATGGAGCGCCAGGCAGGCGCGCTCATTCACGGCGAGAAAGATTTCCACCTGCAGCACCGCTGGGTGCCCTGGAGCCAGGTGCCACCGTATGTGCCGCTGGCGATGGTTGCCGGCGAGGACCAAAAATTCCCGTTCCACCACGGTTTCGATTTCGACTCCATCCAGGACGCGGTCGATGCCGCCGACGAGGGTCGGCGGCTGCGCGGCGCCAGCACCATCAGCCAGCAGACCGCCAAGAACCTGTTCCTGTGGAACGGGCGCAGCTTCGTCCGCAAGGGACTGGAGGCGTATTTCACGGTGCTGATCGAGCTGACCTGGCCCAAGCAGCGCATCCTTGAGGTGTACATGAACATCGCGGAGCTGGGCGACGGCGTCTACGGCGTGGGCGCGGCCAGCGATGCGTTTTTCCACGTGCCGCCGGCGCGGCTCAGCGCGGCCCAGGCGGCACGGCTGGCCGCGGTGCTACCCAGCCCCCGGCGCTTCCACGCCGATCGCCCCACGGCCTATGTGCAAAGCCGTGCGAACTGGATCCAGCAACAGATGGCGCAGCTCGGCGGCCCGGCCTATCTGCAGAGCAGGGCCCCGTCGCGTGACCCGCGTCACCGTTGATGCTCGCCGCCGGGGCGCACGTGCACTAGCATTCGCCGACCGTCCAGGATCTCTTGCCTCCACCATGCCACGCCTTACCGTCGTCGTGCCCGCCTACAACGAAGCTGCCGTGCTGGAGGTCTTCCACGCCCGACTGGGCCGCGTGCTGGACGAGCTTCCGCTGGACTGCGATGTGCTCTACATCGACGACGGCAGCAGCGACACAACCTGGCAGTTGATCGAGGAACTGGCGGCGCGCGACGGCCGCACCGGCGGGCTCAAGCTCTCGCGCAACTTCGGCAAGGAGGCCGCCCTTACCGCCGGCCTGGACCATGTCGATGCCGATGCGGCCGTGGTGATCGACGCGGACCTGCAGGATCCACCGGAGCTGATCCCCTCGCTGGTCGAACGCTGGCACGAGGGTTTCGATGTCGTCTACGCCACGCGCACCGCGCGCGAGGGTGAGACCGGGTTCAAGAAGTTCACCTCCGCCCTGTTCTATCGCAGCATGGAGCGCGTGTCGGACACCCGCGTGCCCCGCGATACCGGCGACTTCCGCCTGCTCACTCGCCGTGCCCTGGATGCCCTGCGCCAGCTGCGCGAGCGCCAGCGCTTCATGAAGGGCCTGTTCACCTGGATCGGCTATCGACAGACGGCCGTCTACTACCTGCGCGAGCCGCGCCAGGCTGGCACCACCAAGTGGAACTACTGGCGCCTGCTGCAACTGGCCATCGAAGGCTTCACTTCGTTCTCCACCGCACCGCTGCGGCTCGCCACCTGGGTCGGCGTGATGGCGTCGGTGCTGGCCTTCGTCTATGGCATCTGGGTGTTCGGCAAGGCCCTGCTGCTCGGCGACCAGGTGCACGGCTACCCGTCGCTGATGGTGGTGATCCTGTTCATGGGCGGTGTGCAGATGCTGGCCCTGGGTGTGATCGGCGAATACCTGGGCCGCAACTATGCCGAGAGCAAGCAGCGACCGCTCTACTTCATCGAAGAAAAACGCCCGCCCCGCGCACGATCCTGAAGGGCCAGCGGCTCGCGCTTCACGCCGGGCCAACACCGCGTCCACGCGGCAGCGCTAGACTCTTCCCATGCGGCCCAATGGCGGCCTCCTGGGAGGTTCAAGCATGCGACAGGTCAAGCATTTGCTGGAAGGCAAGGGCACCGACATCTTCAGCATCGCACCGGACGCGCCCGTACTTGAAGCGATCAAGCACATGGCGGAGCGCCGCGTTGGCGCGCTGCTGGTGATGCGTGGCGAACGGTTGGTTGGCATCGTCTCCGAGCGTGACTACGCCCGGAAGGTGATCCTGCAGGGCCGCTCCTCCGCGCAGACCGCGGTCTCGGAGATCATGAGCAGCCCGGCGCTCACCGTGGGGCCGGACACCGACGTGTTCGACTGCATGCGCCTGTGCACCGACAGCCGGATCCGCCATCTGCCCGTGGTCAGCGGCGATCGTGTGGTCGGCGTCATTTCGATCGGCGACCTGGTGAAGGAAGTGATCGACGCCCAGGCGGAGCAGATCGAGCAGCTGCAGCGTTACATCACCAGCTGAGCCAACAGCGCTCAGACACCGGCGGCATCGGGCTGTCCTGATGCTTGCCTTTCATCGGCCTGCGCCTCGGGCAGGAGGTCGGGCGAGTGGGCTGCGCGCGCAGAAACCCACGTGGCAAGCACCGAAACGCCCGCGCCAATGGCGGCCATGCCAGTGGCGGCAACGCCCAGTCCCCCCAGCAGCCTCACGCCACTCGTCACGACCAGGTCGCCGAAGCGCCAAATGGCCGTCTCCACGAAGTTCTTGCCCTTGTAGCGCGTCTCGCGAGGCACGCGGGTATACAGCGCGTCGGTGGCGGGCTTGGTCATGCCATAGGCAAAACCGCGCGACCCCACCATCATCACCGCCAGCATGGGCGCGGTAGCGATGCCGAACAGGACGATCTTGCCGACACCCAGCAGCGCCACCAGCAGCAGCAACACCAGGTTGACCAGCGAGGCCGTCACCAGCGCCCACCCGGCGCCTTTTCGTACCAGCAGCCAGCGCGTCACCGTCAGCTGCAGCAGCACCCCCAGGGTATTGGTCGCCAGGTCCAGGTTGTAATAGAAATTGGTACGCGCCTCGCGATCAGGAAAATGGACGTTGGTGTAATCGGCCATCAGCGCATAGGCGAGCGTACCGATACCGTCACCAAGCACCATCAGCACGGCCATGTAGCGCAGGAATGGCCGCGTCCACAGCTCCTTGATGCCCGCCCATAGCGATCCGCCGATAGCCTCGTCCTGCCCTCCTGGAGCACGATAGTCGTGGCTGGTGGAGAGGATGAGCAACAACCCCAGCGCAACCGTCAGCGCCATCGCCGACACGATGAGCAACGGCGGCGTGCCCATCACTCCCAGCATCAGCTTTCCCAGCCCCGGCCCGCAGATGGCACCGGCCATGCCGCCCAGCGCGATGGTGGGAAACACGCGGCGAGCCTGCACGCTCTGGAAAATGTCCGCCATGAGGCTCCAGAAGAGAGACACCACGAACAGGTTGAATACGCTCAGCCATACGTAGAAAACCGAGCCCAGCAAGCGCGCGCCAATGCGATCCTGCATCACGAAGGCCGGCACGAAGGCGACCATGCACGCGACGAAGAAGCTGTAGCTGTAGCCGATCAGGCGTTTGCGCGAGAAACGTGCCACCAGAGCACCGAACACCGGGGTCAGCAGCAGCATCACACCGAAGGTAATGCCGTAGAACAGGGGGAGTTCCCGGGAACCGACTGCACCGACAAGTTCTTCGCGCAGGGCTCGAACGATGTAGTAGGCCATCAAGACGAAAAAAAGGCCACCGTCGCGAGAATCGAAGTACGGCCTTCGTTCGCTGCAGCAGGTCGGGGGGTATTCACCGGCGTTTCCAGCGTGGGTCCGATACAGACTAGCATGCCGCTGTGACGACCAACGGCAGGGGCGCAGTGAACTACGACTACATCATCGTCGGCGCAGGTTCGGCCGGCTGCGTCTTGGCCAACCGGCTCAGCGCCGACGGCACCAGACGTGTTCTGCTGCTCGAGGCCGGGCCGTCCGACTGGCATCCGTTGATCCACATGCCTGCCGGGATCGCGCGGCTGGCCAGTATCCGCAGACTCAACTGGAACTACCGCACCGAACCGGAGCCGCAGCTGCAGGGCCGCACCTTGTGGTGGCCGCGCGGCAAGACGCTGGGCGGTTCCAGCTCAATCAACGCCATGTGCTACATCCGCGGCGTGCCCGGCGACTACGACCGCTGGGCCGAAGCCACCGGCGACGACCGGTGGTCATGGGCGCAGGTGCGCCCCTGGTTCCTCCACAGCGAGGACAACACGCGCGGCGCCAGCGCGCTGCACGGCAGCGGCGGCCTGCTGGGAGTGAGCGATCTTCGCTATCACAACCCGCTGTCGGAGGTTTTCATCGACAGCGCGGTCAGCGCGGGCTATGCGCGTAACGACGACTTCAATGGCCCGGACCAGGGCGGTTTCGGGCTTTATCAGGTGACCCAGCGCGACGGCATGCGCTGCTCCACCGCCACGGCCTACCTACGGCCCGCGCGGGGTCGCGCCAACCTCGAGGTGCGCACCGGGGCGATGGTCGCGCGCGTGGTGCTGGAGCGCGGCCGCGCGGTGGGCGTGCAGCTGCACGGCAGCAAGGCCGTCATCGAGGCGGGCGAGGTCATCCTTGCCGGTGGCGCGGTGAATACCCCGCAGGTGCTGATGCTGTCCGGCGTGGGGCCGGCGGATCATCTGCGCGAGCATGGCATCACGGTGCATGTCGATCAGTCAGAGATCGGCGCCAACCTGCAGGACCATCTAGACATCTGCACGCTGGACGGCAGCACGCAGAAAATCACCTACGACCACCTCAACGAACTAGCCGCTGGCCTGCGCTTCCTGCGGCATCGTGAAGGGCCAGGCACGTCGAACGTCGCGGAGGCCGGCGGCTTCGTGCGCAGCCGGCTGGCCACGGACGAGCGCTGCAACCTGCAGTTCCATTTCGTGCCGGCGTTGCTGGATGACCACGGCCGCCACCGCCTGCCCGGCTACGGATACACCGTGCACGCGTGCTACTTGCATCCACGCAGCCGGGGCAGGCTTCGCCTGCGCTCGGCCCATCCCGCGCAGCCCATCGCCATCCATGCCAACTACCTGAGCGATGCGGAAGGGCACGACCTGCGGTGCATGATCGAAGCGGCGCGGCTCTCCCGCGAGATTCTTTCGCAGCCCGCCTTCGCGCGCTTCCGCGGAAAGCCGGTCCTCCCGGAACAGGCCATCACCACCGACGCGGAGTACGCCCAGTTCATCCGACGCAAGGCGGAAACCATCTACCACCCCTCAGGCACGTGTCGCATGGGCAAGGACGCGCGCGCCCCGCTGGACAGCGAGCTGCGCGTGCGCGGGCTGGAGAACCTGAGGGTGGTGGACGCATCGGTCATGCCCAGCCTGCCCAGCGGCAATACCAATGCGCCGGTCATCATGATGGCTGAACGCGCGAGTGCGCTCATCCTGAACGAAACCAGGCCTGGCACGCGTCCGCCCGGGGAATAGGGGGCATCCGCCGTCCGGACAGCGGATTTTCGCGCGCCCCTGCGGTACCCTCGGGTGGTCGTCATGGATGGATCCGGCTGGTGCGACCCAAGGCCCGGCTCTCTTCCGAGCTGTATCTCGACCCGGCGTCGCCACGGCGCCCCGACCTCAGAACAGCATGACGTTTCGCACGCTTCCATTGCTCATCGCCGCGACGCTGGGACTTGCCAGCACCTCGCCCATGGCTCGCGCGGCGGCGCAGGCGGGCGAGAGCAACGCTGCGCCGGCCGCGCAAGGCGTACCCGCCGAGCGCATGAAGGACACCCTGGCGGCCTACCAGCAATGGCTGGATCGCCTCGACCAGCGCAACGCCGTGGCCGGCCTGGCCACCGCCGTGGTGGCGGACAACAAGGTCGTGTTCGAAGGCACCATCGGTTACGCCGATGCGGCCACGCGTGAGCCGGTGACACCGGAGACCGTGTTCCGTCTCGCGTCGCTGTCCAAGGCCTTCGCCACGGCGCTGACGGGCGTACTGGTGAACGACGGCAAGCTCTCCTGGGATACCAAGCTCGTCGCGGTGCTGCCCTTCTTCAGGCTCAAGAACGACAGCGCCGCCGAGCACGCCACCGTGCGCGACATCCTTGGCCAGCGCCTGGGCCTGCCCAAGAACACCTACGACAACATGCTCGAAGAGAACGTGTCGTATGAAGAACTGGCGCGCCGGCTGGACGAGGTCACGCTGACCTGCAACGTGGGCCAGTGCTACGGCTACCAGAACATCGCCTTCAGCCTGATCGGCGACGTGGTCTATGCCCAGACCGGCGACTTCTTCACCCGCCAGGTCGACAAGAACATCTTCTTCCCGCTCGGCATGAAGACGGCCAGCTACGGTCGCGAAGGCCTGGAGGCCAGCAAGAGCTGGGCACGCCCCCATCGCCCAAGCGGCAACGGCTGGACGCCCTTCGAACCCAAGGAAGCGTATTACCGCGTCGCCCCGGCGGCGGGCGTCAACGCAAGCCTGAAGGACATGGAACAGTGGCTGATCGCGCAAATGGGTGGCCGCCCTGACGTGCTCTCACCCGCGCTGCTCGCCACGCTGCATGCGCCGGAGGTGTCCACGCCCATCGAGATGCACTCGGCCCCCTGGCGCCGCGCCCGCCTCGAGGATGCCTCCTACGCACTGGGCTGGCGGGTGTTCGACTACGAAGGCGAAACGCTGATCTTCCACGCCGGCGCCGTCGAGGGCTATCGCACCATGATCGGCTTCCTGCCGAAGTACCGCGTGGGCATGGTGATGATGTGGAACTCGGCCGATCCCCTGCCCGCCGGCCTGTTGCCGATGGTGTTCGACAGCCTGCTCGGGCTCCCTCACGTCGACTGGGCCGGCATCGAGAGCAACGCGCCTGCAACGGCCGCCCATACCGCCAAAGGCAAGACCCACCGGAAGAGCAAGAGCGCCGCCACCGCGAGCAACGGCACCAACTGAGCACCACGAATGAAAAAAGCGCCGCAGGGCTTCCTGCGGCGCTTTTGCATTGCATGGACCTGCCGCCCGGGCGGCAGGTCAACCGTCAGTTGAGCTTGAACACGATGCGGCGCTTGTCCTGCGAGGCCACCGGCGTGCCGTCCTGGGTCGCCGGCTGGAACTTCCAGCGGCTCACCGCTTCGGTCGCGGCATGGTCGAACACATGGCGTGGCTCGGCATCCACCACCTTCACGTCATCGACTGAGCCTTCCGGCGTAATGGTGAAGGTCACTTCCACCCAGCCTTCCTGGTTCGCGCGAACCGCCGTGGTTGGATAGCGCGGCGGCACGTTGCGCAACAGCACCGCCGGGTGCGTGCCACTCGCATTCGCGCCTGCTGCGTTGCCGCCGTTGGCCGAGGCCGATGCCGACTGCTGCTGACGGGCTTCGGTTGCCTGTTGCTGCTGGGCCACGCGTGCCTGTGCCGCACGGTCAGCCTGGGCCTTCTGCTGTGCCTCGGCCGCGAGGCGATCGGCATCCGCCTTGTCCGTGGCTGCCTTCTGCGCCGCCAGCTGCTGCTGTTTTTCCTTGTCCGACGCCAGCTGCTGCTCGCGATCCTGCAGCTTGCGCTGGGCATCGAGCTTGGAGCGCAGGATGGTCAGCGTGTAGTTGGCCGGGTCGGCCTTCGCCAACAGGTCGATCTGCCGCTGGGCTTCGTTGAAGTCACGCTGGTTGATCGCCTGCTCGGCCACGCTCGCGCCCACCGGGAAGGTTTCGCGCAATGCGTCGGTGGCCACCTGGTTGCCCGGCTGCTTCTCCAGCACCTTCAGGTAGAACTCGAAGGCATTGTTGCCCGCAGGCGAAAGCAGGCGCTGCTCGTTCACCGCCTTGCGGGCCTCGGCGAGCAGCTGGTTCATGCTCATGGCGGCCACGTTGACCGGTGCCGGCGGCGCTTCGGTACTGCTGGCCCTTACCGGCGTCGACGGATGGGCGCCGATATCGGCCGAGACCATATCCATGTGCGGTTTGATGATGAAAAGCCAGGACGCGACGGCAAAGGCCCCCACGACGCCGACGATGGCAATAGCTGCGGGCCGAATGGCCCCACGCGCGTGGCGACGCGCGCGATATTTGAATCGGGTATCCATGATCTCTCACCGAGTGGCATCAGATACCCGCGCTTTTTCCCCCTGTAAATCCAGGAGCGGCCGGCCTCCCCAGGCCCGCCGCGGCGCGGATGTGTGAAAGGTAACCGTAATGCCGCACTACGGCAAATCAATCGTCGTGTCGGCGATGGAACGCACATCGCGCCGCCCTCGCCCGCTTCGGCGGAGGCCGCTGCGCGGCCATCGGGCTAGGCCAGGTTTTCTGGCGCCAGAAACGAAGCGTCCCGGCAAGGGCCGGGACGAGTCGCTCTTTCGAAGGACTCTCCCCACGCTGGGCACCGCGGGGAGAAAAGTCGTTCTTACTTATTATTAAGAGTAAAGCTTACTTCTTGGCCTTGGGGGCCTTGGCAGCCTTGGCAGCCTTGGGGGCCTTTGCAGCCTTGACGGCCTTCACAACCTTGGCGGCGGCAGCCTTCTTGGCGACGCGCTTGGTAGCAGCCTTCTTCACAACCTTCTTAGCGACGGCCTTCTTGACCGCGCGCTTCACAACAGCCTTCTTGACAGCCTTCTTGACCGCGCGCTTCACGGCGGCCTTCTTGACCGCACGCTTCACGGCGGCCTTCTTGACCGCGCGCTTCACGGCGGTCTTCTTGACCGCGCGCTTCACGGCGGCCTTCTTGGTCGCCTTCTTGGCGGCGGGCTTCTTTGCAGCGGCTTTCTTGGCAGTGGCCATAGTTCGTCTCAGCTCCTCATCAGTTGGCAGTGGTTGCCCAGTAAAAGCGTGCAGGAACGCCTCCACCAGCAAATCGCTGTTGGTGGCGTGCCGAAGATTGTTCACCTGACGACGGGTGCGTTCGTCAGACAAGGGCCTCAGTACGTGCAGTGGAATCGAGACCGTGATCTTGCGTACTGCGCCGGCCTTTTCTCCATGCTCGATATAAGGCTTGATGAATTTCGATGTTGCCATGGCACCCGTTCTCCGTGTTCCGATGCGAAAGCTATTCCTGAAGATTTCAACTGTCAATTGATTTTAACCATGAAATCAATCCGTTTCACCCACCCCCAGGAGGGTCAAAACCCCCGCCAGACAAGGCCTTGCGGGGTTTACAGGCATTTTTATTTGGACGTCCATACATCCAGATATAAATGCCAATTCCATTACCTTTATTTCAATAAAACCGCTTAAAACAAGGCATTTTGTCTTTACCAAGCCATGTGCGGCGCAACATGGCTGTCTCACCCGCCGAGACACATCGCATGCCGGCCGGGCGGGCCTCCGGGGCACCTCTCTGGATGAACAAAAGTCGACTGAAATTATTTTTCGGGGAGACCGTCCGGATGGCCGTTCCGGACCGCCCCGGAGGACGTCGAAGGCATCGAAGAGGGGTGTTGGGTGACTCCGCCACCAGATTCCCGAACATGCCGTCCCGGACATCTATCGGCATGGACGGCGAGAACTGCAGCGCGGAAAAACATCACCCGCCGCATATCCGGATCAGATCACCCGCAGGGAAAAACGCCTGGACGTCTACCCAAAAAAGACGCCGGCCGCTTCAAGCGGCCGGCGTCGGGTGAAGCATCGAAGCCTGGACCTAGTGGTCTTCGTTCTCGACCAGCTCGGCGTAGGCATCGGCGTCGAGCAGTTCGTTGAGCTCGCCACGATCGCTGGCGCGGACCAGGAAGATCCAGCCTTCGCCGAAAGCATCTTCGTTGATGGTTTCGGGCTTGTCGTTGAGGTTTTCGTTGACCGCGACGATCTCGCCGGAGACCGGGCTGTAGATGTCCGAGGCGGCCTTGACCGACTCGACCACGGCCACGCCGTGACCGGCCTGGACGCTGGCGCCGATCTCGGGAAGTTCGACGTACACCAGGTCGCCGAGCTGGCCCTGGGCGTGGTCGGAGATACCCACGCGCACCAGGCCGTCGTCTTCGACGCGGGCCCACTCGTGGGACTTGAGGAATTTCAGATCGCCGGGAATCTCGCTCATGATCGGGTCCAATCGTTGATGTGGGATCGGGGTGGAGTGGCAATTCTAGCCGCTCCACCCGGTTGGCAACACGGGCCACGCCCGCGTCGCCGCCAGGTAAATGTCAGATGCCTTCGCAGGGCTTGCCGTCGCGCACGAAGGGGTACTTCACCACGCGCACCGGCACTTCCTTGCCGCGGATGTCCACGCGCACGTCACCCGGCTCGCCGGCGGGAATGCGCGCGAACGCCACCGCCTTGTTGAGCGTCGGGGCAAAGCTGCCGGAGAGGATTTCACCCACGCCGTTGGCGGTGAGCACCGGCTGGCCGTGGCGCAGCACGCCCTTCTCGTCGAGCACCAGGCCGACCATCACGCGCTTCACGCCGGCGGCCTTCTGCGCCTCCAGCACCTTGCGGCCGATGAAGTCGCGGCCTTCGTCCAGGGTGATGGTCCAGCCAAGGTTGGCCTCCCACGGCGACACCGCGTCATCCATGTCCTGGCCGTACAGGTTCATGCCCGCCTCCAGGCGCAGCGTGTCACGCGCGCCCAGGCCGGCGGGCGCCACGCCCGCAGCGGCCAGTGCCTGCCACAGGGCCACGGCGTGCTCCTGCGGCACGATGATTTCAAAGCCGTCCTCACCCGTGTAACCGGTGCGGGCGACGAACAGCGGCATGCCGTGCGGGCCCTGCGCCGCAGCGGCGGCGAACTTGCCGAGCTTGCCGATGCGCTCGTGGTCCACCTCGGCCAGCAGGCCAATGACCTTGGCACGGGCGTTGGGCCCCTGCACCGCGATCATGGCGAAGTCCGGCCGCTCCTTGACCTCGACACCGAAGGCCTTGGCCTGCTTTTCGATCCACTCCAGGTCCTTCGCACGGGTGGCGGCATTCACCACCAGGCGGAAGAACTCCTCGCCCAGGAAGTAGACGATCAGGTCGTCGATCACGCCGCCCTGCTCGTTGAGCATGCAGGAGTACAAGGCCTTGCCGTGCACCTTGAGCTTGTCGACGCTGTTGGCCAGCAGGTGGCGGAGGAACTCGCGCGTGCGGGCGCCGTGGAGGTCGATCACCGTCATGTGCGAGACGTCGAACATGCCCGCATCGCGGCGCACGACGTGGTGTTCCTCGATCTGCGAGCCGTAGTTGATCGGCATGTCCCAGCCGCCGAAGTCGACCATGCGCGCGCCAAGCGCCCGGTGGGTATCGTTGAGTACGGTCTTCTCGGTCATCGCAGTCGTGCCCTGGGGAAAGAAACATTATCGCCGGGGCCACGGATACATTCCAAGCCAAGCGTGCCAGGCACTTACCGTGCGTTGGCGTATCGGTCGCGCGTCGTGCACCGCAACATGCAAACGCATGCGCCGCTCGCCACCGGCATCCCGACCGTGATCGGAATGACGGTGGCCACCACACGGGCGGAAGGAAACCGGTCAGGACCGGGTCGAGTGCCCAAGGCCGGCAAGCAGCTGCTCGACCACCTGCTCGGCAAGCTGCTCGGGGCGCAGCCCGACGGTACGCAGATGCAGTTCGGCATCCGCAGGCACCTCGTAAGGCGAATCGATGCCGGTGAAGTTGACGATCTCGCCGGCACGGGCCTTGCGGTAGAGCCCCTTGGGATCGCGACGCTCGCACTCATCCAGCGTGGTGTCGACGAACACCTCGAGGAACTCGCCCTCATCGAACAGGCCGCGCGCAAACTGGCGTTCGCTCTGGAACGGCGAAATGACGCACACCAGCACGATCAGGCCGGCATCGACCATCAGGTGTGCCACCTCGGCGACACGGCGGACGTTCTCTACGCGTGCCTCGGCCGTGAAGCCCAGGTCCTTGTTCAGGCCATGGCGCAGGTTGTCGCCGTCCAGCATATAGGTGTGGTAGCCGAGCGAGTGCAGGCGACGCTCGACCAGGTTGGCGATGGTCGACTTGCCCGCGCCGGAAAGCCCGGTGAACCACAGGCAGCGCGCCGACTGGCCCTTGCTGACGCTGCGCGCCTCCTTGTTCAGGTCGGTATGCTGCCAATGCACGTTGGCGGCACGGCGCAGCGCGAAGTCCAGCATGCCGCAGCCGACGGTGGCATGGGTGGTGCGGTCGATCAGGATGAATCCGCCGAGGGCGTGGTTGTTCTTATACGACTCGAACGCGATGGCATGGTCCAGGTCGATGTTGCAGTAGCCGACCTCGTTGAGGTCGAGGCGACGGGCGGCCAGCTCGGCCTGCGTGTTCACGTCCACCTTGTGCTTGATCGAGGTGATGCGCGCGTTGACCGTGCGCGAACCGATCTTCAGCCAGTAGGCACGGTTGGGCAGCAGTGATTCGTCACCCATCCACAGGATATGGGCGGCGAACTGGTCGGCCACCGGCGCGGGGCGGGCCGCGTCGGCGATCACGTCGCCACGGCTGGCGTCGATCTCGCGGTCTAGCGTCAAGGTCACGGCCTGGCCGGCAACGGCTTCCGGCAGGTCGCCGTCGGCCGTGACGATGCGCTCGATGCGGGCACGGCGCATGGCCGGCTGCACCACGATCTCCGCGCCGACGGCCACGCGGCCGCCGCTCACGGTGCCGGCGTAACCGCGGAAAGAGGCATCGGGGCGGTTCACCCATTGCACCGGCATGCGGAAGTCTTCCGCCTGCGTCACCGCCGTATCGGCTGACTCCAGCAGTGCCAGCAAGGTGGGGCCCTGGTACCAGGGCATCCGCGTCGACGGCTTGCCGATGTTGTCGCCACCGGGCGCAATCACCGGCAGGCAGTGCACGGTGGTGATGCCCAGCTGCGCGGCGAGCGCGCGGTACTCATGGGTGATGGCCGCGTAGATGTCCTCGCGGCAATCCACCAGGTCCATCTTGTTCACCGCCAGCACCACCTGGCGGATCCCCATCAGGGCGCAGATATAACTGTGGCGGCGCGTTTGCGGCAGCAGGCCCTTGCGCGCATCCACCAACACCACGGCCAGCTGGGCGGTGGATGCGCCGGTGGCCATGTTGCGGGTGTACTGCTCGTGGCCGGGGCAGTCCGCCACGATGAAGTTGCGGCGCGGCGTGTGGAAATAGCGGTAGGCCACATCGATGGTGATGCCCTGCTGGCGCTCGGCATCGAGACCATCGGTAAGCAGGGCGAAATCCAGCGCCTCGGGACCGTCGCCGTGCAGCTTGCGGCTGTCGCGCGCCAGCGCGGCGAGCTGGTCGTCCGGTACGATGCCGGCGTCATAAAGCAGGCGGCCGAGCAAGGTGCTCTTGCCGTCGTCGACGCTGCCGCAGGTGATGAAGCGCAGCAGGCCGGTATCCGGGGCGATGTTCCCGGCGGGGTCGATGATGGCCATCAGAAATACCCCTCCTGCTTCTTGCGCTCCATCGATGCGCTGCCGTCGTTGTCGATCACCCGGCCCTGGCGCTCCGAGCTGCGGGAGGCGGCCATCTCATCGATGATCTGGTCGAGCGTGGCGGCCGTCGATTCCACCGCACCGGTGAGCGGATAGCAGCCCAGGGTGCGGAACCGCACGCTGCGCATCTCGACCTTCTCGCCCTCGCGCAGGGTGAAGCGATCGTCATCCACCATGAGGAGCGCGCCGTCACGCGCGACCACCGGGCGCGGCTTGGCGAAGTACAGCGGCACCACCGGAATCCGCTCGCGCTGGATGTAATGCCAGACGTCCATCTCGGTCCAGTTGGACAGGGGGAACACGCGCACGCTTTCACCCTGGTGGATCTGGGTGTTGTAGGTGTGCCAAAGCTCCGGTCGCTGCTGTTTCGGATCCCAACGGTGCTGGGCATTGCGGAAGGAGAACACGCGCTCCTTGGCGCGGGATTTCTCCTCGTCGCGTCGAGCGCCACCGATGGCAGCATCGAAACGATAGTGGTCCAGCGCCTGCTTGAGGGCCACCGTCTTCATCACGTCCGTGTGTACCGCCGAACCATGGGTGAGCGGCGAGATGCCCTGGCGCACGCCTTCCTCATTGATATGCACCAGCACTTCCACGTCGCCCGCCGCCGCTACCTCATCGCGGAAGGCGATCATTTCGCGGAACTTCCAGGTGGTGTCCACGTGTAGCAGCGGCATCGGCGGGCGGGCCGGATAGAACGCCTTGCGCAACAAATGCAGCAGGACCGAGGAGTCCTTGCCAATGGAATAAAGCATCACGGGGCGCTCGAAGGCAGCCGCCGTTTCGCGAAAAATGTGGATGCTCTCGGCTTCGAGGGCGTCCAGATAGGACATGGAAGACATGCGTGGCGTCACTGATTCCTGGAGTCCCGGTCGCACCCGGGCACACGGTCGATAGGGCAATTTAGCGGAAAATGGCAGGCAGGACAGCGCAGCAGGCCACTCGGCGTAAGGAAACGCTTCAGGTGCACTGGCGATGACCTCACCATCATTTCGTCACCTGTCCTACGCGACACTCCACTAAGATCGCGCCCCATGAGTACATCGATGGCGACAGGAAGCGCACAGCTCGATGCCACGGCCACGCCTCCCCGCCTGCGTGTGGCTGGCGACTGGACGCTGGCCCATTACGCAGCGCTGGAACGCACGGTCGATGGACTGAAGAGCCGGCTGGACACCCATACTCCCATCGACCTGAGTGCGCTGGGCGCCCTGGACACCGCCGGCGCCGCCTTGCTGGCCGGCCTGCTTGGCGCCGCCCGGCTGGGGGATCTGGCCACCGACGACCCCACCCTGCCGGCCGCCCAGCGGGCGCTGCTGCAGACCGTCGGCAAGGCGATGGCCGGCTATGTCGAACCACGGACCGCGCGCCGGCACAACACCGCCACCGAGGTGCTCGCACGCATCGGTGCGGCGATGGAAAACGTCTGGCACCAGCAGGTCCGCCTGCTCGGCTTCGTCGGCCTGACCCTGCAGACCCTCGCGCGCACGATCGGGCATCCGCGCCGCTGGCGCATCACCTCGCTGGTGTCGCATATCGAACAGACCGGCCTGGATGCGGTGCCCATCGTGGCGCTGCTGACCTTCATGGTGGGCGCGGTAGTGGCCTTTCTTGGCTCCACCGTGCTGGCCGACTTCGGCGCCACCATTTATACGGTGGACCTGGTGGCGTTCTCGTTCCTGCGCGAATTCGGCGTGCTGCTCACCGCCATCCTGATGGCC
This sequence comes from Dyella japonica A8, assembly GCF_000725385.1. Taxonomy (NCBI): domain Bacteria; kingdom Pseudomonadati; phylum Pseudomonadota; class Gammaproteobacteria; order Lysobacterales; family Rhodanobacteraceae; genus Dyella; species Dyella japonica. Next base: position 4,582,631 of record NZ_CP008884.1, read on the forward strand.
GGCCGCACCGCCAGCGCGTTTACCGCGCAGATCGGCTCGATGAAGGCTAACGAGGAAATCGACGCCATCCGTGCGCTGGGGCTCGATCCGATGGAGCTGCTGGTGCTGCCCCGCGTGCTGGCCATGCTGGCGTCGCTGCCCATGCTCACCTTTCTTGCCATGATCGCCGGCCTGATCGGCGGCGGCCTGGTCTGCGCGCTGGTGCTCGACATCCCGCCGGTGATGTTCGTGAACCTGGTCAAGTCGGATATTGGTGTGCGGCATTTTCTGGTCGGCATTGCCAAGGCGCCGGTATTCGCCTTCCTGATCGCGGTCATCGGCTGTCTTGAAGGCTTCAAGGTGAGTGGCAGCGCGGAGTCCGTGGGTGAGCACACCACCTCCAGCGTGGTGCAGTCGATCTTCGTGGTGATCCTGCTCGATGCCGTGGCCGCACTCTTCTATATGGAGATGGGTTGGTGAACGCCGTCGCGAAACCGCAGCCGATCGATGACGTGATCCAGGTCCGCGACCTGGTGAACCGCTTCGGTACGCAGACCGTGCATGAGCACCTGGACCTGGACGTCCGCCGCGGCGAGATCCTCGGCGTCGTCGGTGGTTCGGGCACCGGCAAGTCGGTGCTCCTGCGCAGCATCGTCGGATTGCGCCGCCCCACCTCGGGTCAGGTGCATGTGTTCGGGCAGGACCTGCTGAGCCTGCCGCCCGAACAGCGCTCCCGTGTGGAACGTCGCTTCGGCGTGCTGTTCCAGAACGGTGCGTTGTTCTCCTCGCTCAATATCGTGGAGAACGTGGCGATGCCGCTGATCGAACACGCCAGCCTCACACGCCCGGAGGCACAGCAACTGGGTGGCGTGAAGCTGGCGCTCGCCGGCCTGCCCGCGGGTGCCGAGACAAAGTATCCCTCCGAGCTGTCCGGCGGCATGGTGAAGCGCGCGGCACTCGCGCGTGCGCTGGCGCTGGACCCCGAAATCCTCTTCCTGGACGAACCCACCGCCGGCCTGGACCCGATCAGCGCCGCCGCGTTCGACCAGCTGATCCTGACCCTGCGCGACGCGCTGGGCCTGACGGTTTTCCTGGTCACGCACGACCTGGACACGCTGTACACGATCTGCGACCGCGTGGCGGTACTGTCGCAGAAGAAGGTGCTGGTGGTGGGTCCGCTCGACGAAGTGGCCCAATACCCCGATCCATGGGTGCAAGCCTACTTCCACGGCCCGCGCGGCCGCGCCGCCGAAGAAGCGCACGAGCGCGAGCATTCCCCCGAGGTGAAGTGATATGGAAACGCGTGCCCATCACGTACTCATAGGCCTGTTCACGGTGATCGTGGTGGCCGCCGCGCTGATGTTTGCGCTGTGGCTGGCCAAGTCCAGTTCGGACCGCCAGTTCGCCGATTACCAGGTGGTGTTCAACGAGGCCGTGGTTGGCCTTTCGCAGGGCAGTGCCGTGCAATACAACGGCATCAAGGTGGGCGACGTCACCCAGCTCAAGCTCGATCCCCAGGACCCCCGCAAGGTGCTGGCGCGCATCCGCGTGGGTGGCGATACGCCGGTGAAACAGGACACCCATGCCAAGCTCACGATGACCGGCGTGACGGGCCTGTCGATCATCCAGCTCAGTGGTGGCTCACCGAACAGTCCGGCGCTGGAATCACGCGACGGCCAGCCACCGGTGATCGTGGCAGACCCTTCGCCGCTGAGCCGCATCCTGGCCAACGGCGAGGATCTGGTGACCAACATCAATGAAGTCGTCGCGCGCGCCAACATGCTGCTGTCACCGGAGAACACCGAACGCATCAGCCGCACGCTGGAGCATCTGGACCAGGCTACCGGCGCCGTCGCCGCACAGCGTGACGACATCCGCCAGCTGCTGCAGCAACTGGCGCAGGCCAGCAAGCAGGCGAACGAGACACTGGCGCAGACCAACCAGCTCGTTCGCAACGCCAATGGGCTGCTCGACAACCAGGGTCGGGAGACACTGGACAGCGCGCGCAAGACCATGGCGTCGCTGGAACATTCCTCGGCCGAAATCGACCGCCTGCTCAGCGACAATCGCGCCGCCATCAACGGCGGTTTGCAAGGCTTCAGCGAACTGGGCCCGGCCGTGCGCGAACTGCGCGATGCCGCCGGCTCGCTGCGCGGCATCTCGCGCCGCTTCGACGACAACCCGGCCGGCTTCCTGCTTGGTCGCGAACGCAACAAGGAGTTTGAGCCATGAGGTTGCTCGCCCATCTTTTCGCCGGGACGGCGATCGCCCTGCTGACGGCCTGCTCGGTGCTGCCCAAGTCGGAGCCGCAGCAGATCTACCGTCTGCCCGCCACACCGCTGCCGCATGACATCGGCGCCCCCGTCACCTGGTCGCTGCGCGTCGACACGCCGCACGCGGAGCGCATGATCGACAGCGCGCGCATCACCGTGCTGCCTCAGGGCGACACGATGAGCGTGTACAAAGGTGCGCGCTGGAGTGACTCAGCCACGACGCTGCTGCGCAACCGCCTGGTCGATGCCTTCCGCGACAATGGGCGCATCCCCGGCCTCAGCAGCGATGAAACCAGCCTGCAGGCAGACTACTTCCTGTCTGGTGACCTGCGCGCCTTCCAGTCCGTTTACGAGAACGGCCAGCCCGTGGTGGTGATCCGCTTCGATGCGCGGCTGGTGCAGACCAATGGGCTGCGCATCGTGGCCAGCCGCCGCTTCGACATCACCCAGCCAGTGGGCGGCACGGCGGTGACGCAGGTCGTCACGGCCTTCGGGCAAGCCACCGATGCGCTCGCCTCGCAGATGGTGAACTGGACGCTGCAGCAGCCGCTGGACCGCCCTGATTCGCGCACCCACTGAGTCGCTAGCGCAGCGAGGCATCCACCCAACGGAAGGTCAGGTTGAGTCGCGGCCCCACGGCTGCACTCGTTCTGGGCAGGTCGTGCACGTAAAGTCGCTGGGTGTCGCCCGCCATGCGCAGCAGGCTGCCGTGCCCCAGTTCGATGCCCAGCATGTCGCCGCCCTCGCGGGACTTGAGGCGGAACCGTCGCACGGCACCAAGGCTCAACGACGCGATAACGGGCCGCGGTCCGAGTTCGGGCTCGTTGTCACTGTGCCAACCCATCGAATCCCGGCCGTTGCGGTAGAGATTGGCGAGCACGCTGTTGAAGCGCGCTCCGCACGCCTGGGCGACGCGATCACGCAGTAAAGCCAGTGCCGGCGTCCACGGGTGCGGTTCAAAGCGCGTGCGCGAATAGACGTAGGTGGCGTCCTCGTCGCCGATCCAACAGCTCAGGCGAGGCGAGTCCACTTCCTTGCCGAAGATACGGATGCGATGGACTTCCCACGGAATCGCTGCCTGGGCATCGGCCAGCAAGGCATCGGCTTCGTCGCCAGCCAGCCAGGCCGGCCACCACGAAAGCTCGCCTCCCGGCAACGGCAACGACTCCCAGCCACCCGATGTCGCCTGATCGAACAAACCCACCGCACCTGCCCCGCTAGGTCAGCTGATGGCCGGGAATGCCGGCTCCACGTCGAGCGTCGCCGCACACACCGAGGCGAGTTCGAGCAGGCGCAGATCCGATCCGCGCGCCCCCACCAGTTGCAGGCCAATCGGCATACCATCCGGCAGATAGCCCATGGGAATATTCACCGCCGGGCAACCGGCCAGGCTGGCGAAGCTGGTCAGGTCGGCCTGTGAATCGGGCACCGGGCCATCCAGCGGAAACGCGCCCTGTGGCGTGGTGGGCATCACCAGCACGTCGATCTGCGCGAACAGTCGGCGCATCTTCAGCGTGGCGGCGTCGAGCACGCGATCGGCGGCGGCATAGTCGGCCGCACTCTTGCCGGCGGCATAACTCAACAGGCGGCGGAAATGCTCGGACGCCCGATGCCCGGTGTCGGCCAGGTCGGCGGCGAACGTGCCCAGCATCTCCGCCTCCATCAGCAGCAGGCCGGCACGACGCGTGCGGGCGAAATCCCAGTCGTCGAAGTCCACGGTGCGGCGCTCACCCAGTTCACGCGGCCATTTGTCCAGCGCGGCCTGGAACACGTCCACGACGTCCCGGTGCACGCCGACAGCCGCCAGGTTGGGAAGGAACCCGGCCCGCAGGCGACCCGGTTCCCAGTCCGGCGGCGACAGCGCCACGCGCCGGCGACGCGAGCGCGCATCGTCGGCGTCATAACCGGCCAACACCTGCAGCAACACCGTCAGGTCGTCCGCGCTGCGTGCGAGCAGGCCGACGGTATCGAGCCGACGCGCCGCGGGCACCATGCCGCGCGCGGAGATTTCGCCATGCGTCGGCTTGAGCGCGTAGACGCCGCAGTAGCTCGCAGGAATGCGGACGGACCCAAGGCTGTCCGATCCCACCGCCGCCGCCGCCAGCCCAGCCGCCACCGCGGCCGCCGCGCCGCCGGACGATCCGCCAGCGGTGTAGCCATGGCGATGCGGATTGTGCGTTGCACCGAAATGCGGATTGTCGGTGACCGCGCCCAGCGCCCCCTCGTCCATATTGGTCTTGCCGACCAGCACCGCCCCGGAGGCGCGCAGGCGCGCCACCACGTGGGCATCCTCCACCACCGGCTCACGGCGTCCGGCCAGCCCCGCGCTGGTGGGCCAGCCGGCCACGTCGAAGTTGTCCTTGAGGGCAATGGGAATGCCATCAAGCCGGCCGATCACGCCGTCGCGGCGCCGGTGCTGGGCGGCCAGCGCCTGCTCCTGCAGCATCGCTGAGCTGAGGCTGACATAGGCATTCAAGGACGGATTGAGGCGCTCGATCGCTTCCAGATACGTCTCAGCCAGGGCCTGTGGCTGCACGCGCTCCACCGCCAGCCAGTGCAGCAACTGGCACATGGTGGCCCGGCGAAGGTCACGTTCGCTGATCGCTGGTTGCACAGTCATGCTTTCTTCCCTGTGTCGCTGTGAGGGGATTATGGCTACTGCCGATGAAGGCTTTGCAAGGATCTGGCCACCGTTGCCCCCGGTGGCCCGAACCCGGACAATGCCGGTTTGTCCGCTCCATACGTCATGGAACGGTATCGTGCCGCACTAGCCTTCCGGAGTCCGCCATGAGCGACCGCGAAATCATGGAATACGACGTTGTCGTCGTTGGCGCAGGCCCCTCCGGGCTGGCGTTCGCCATCCGCCTCAAGCAACTGAAGCCGGAAACGAGCGTGTGCGTCATCGAAAAGGCGTCCACCATCGGTGCCCAGATCCTGTCCGGCGCGGTGATCGAACCGCAGCCACTGGATGCCCTGCTGCCGGGTTGGCGCGACAATCCGCCGCCGATCTGCGTGCCGGCCACCGAGGACGAATTCTGGCTGCTCAGCAAGACCGGCGCCCGCAAGCTGCCGGTGCCCCCGGGCATGAACAACCACGGCAACGTCATCGTGTCGCTGGGCGCCCTGTGCGCATGGCTGGCGCCACAGGCGGAGGCGCTGGGCGTGGACGTGTTCCCTGGCTTCGCCGCGGCCGACAACATCTATAATGACGACGGCTCCGTCGCCGGCGTGCGCATCGGCGACATGGGCGTGGCAAAGGACGGCTCGCACAAGCCGGGCTACACGCAGGGCATCGACATCAAGGCCAAGGTCACCGTGCTGGCCGAAGGCGCGCGCGGCAGCCTGACCAAGCAGCTGATCAAGCGCTTCAAGCTGGACAAGGACAGCGACCCGCAGGGCTACTCCATCGGCATCAAGGAGCTGTGGCAGGTGCCTGCCGGACGCGTGCAGCCGGGCAAGATCGTGCACAGCTTCGGCTGGCCGGCCGACAGCCATACCTACGGCGGCAGCTTCCTCTATCACCTGGACAAGGACCGCATCGCGCTGGGCTACGTCAGCGGCCTGGACTACAGCGATCCCAACTACCAGCCGTGGGAGGCCTTCCAGCAGTGGAAGAACCACCCGTCGGTGAAGTCGCTGCTCGAGGGCGGCAGCATCCTCTCGGCCGGCGCACGCGCCATCGTCACGGGCGGCTACCAGTCCCTGCCGACGGTAGAGATGCCGGGTGCGCTGCTCATCGGCGACACCGCCGGCCTGCTCAACGTGCCCAAGATCAAGGGCACGCACCAGGCGATCAAGAGCGGCATGCTGGCGGCCGAGCACCTGGTGGCCAACGACCTCAACCCCGCGGGTTTCGATGCCAAGCTGCGCGCCTCGGACGTGATGGCCGAGCTCAAGAAGGTGCGCAACATCAAGCCCGGCTTCAAGAAGGGCCTGTGGTTCGGCATGTTGAACGCGGCCTGGGAAACCGTGCTGGGCGGCGCCTCGCCGTGGACGCTGAAGAACAAGGCCGACTGGTCGTCCCTGCACAAGCTGGGCGAGCAGGAGGAGCCCAAGCGCGACTACGTACAACCCCGCGAACTGCCGCCGCGCGATCGCCTGGCCGGCGTCTACTTCGCCGCCACCGAGCACGACGAAGACCAGCCCATCCACCTGCACGTCTCCGATACCGACGTGTGCGTGACCAAGTGCAGCGTGGAATACGGCAACCCGTGCACGCGCTTCTGTCCGGCCGGTGTTTACGAGATCGTCGATGACGAGGCGGGCAAGCGCCTGCAGATCAACGCCGCCAACTGCGTGCACTGCAAGACCTGCGACATCAAGGATCCCTACCAGATCATCAACTGGGTCACGCCGGAAGGCGGTTCGGGTCCGAACTACCAGAATCTCTGACCCGAGGGCATAGCGCTGTCCTCCCGACTCACCTGGCGCCTTAAACGCCTCAACTACGCGCTGCAGCGGTTTCGCGGCAGCGTCGCCTTGCGTGGCTGGCGCGGCACGCTCGCACGCGTGCAGCAGGAGTTCGAACGCCGGCCGGCGTTCGACGACTCCCTGCATGTCGAGCCGCTCGACCTGCCGTTCGAGCCGTTCGCCCTGCCCACCAACGACCAACCGCTGGTGTCGGTCGTCATTCCTATCCACGGCAAGCTCGCTTACACGCTGGCCTGCCTGCGCTCGATCGCACGACATGCGCCCAAGGCATCGTTCGAAGTCATCGTGGTCGACGATGCGTCCCCTGACGACTCCGCCGAACGCCTGGGACAGATCCACGGCCTGCGTCTGCTGAAGAACGAACGCAACCTAGGCTTCGTCGGCAGCTGCAATGTAGGCGCCGTCGCCGCGCGCGGTGAATTCCTGCTGTTCCTCAACAACGACACGCAGGTCATGGCCCATTGGCTCGATGGCCTGCTGGGCTGCTTCGCCGATCGCGAAGACTGCGGCATCGCCGGCAGCCGTTTGGTCTACCCCGATGGAAGGCTGCAGGAAGCCGGTGGACTGGTCTTCGCCGATGGCACCTGCTGGACCACCGGGCGCTTCGAGCAGCGCGATGCACCCGCATGGCGCTATCGCCGGGAAACCGACTACGTCAGCGGCGCCTCGCTGATGATCCGTCGAGAGGTATTCGAACGCATCGGCGGCTTCGACCAACGCTACGCGCCGGCCTACTACGAAGACACCGACCTGGCTTTCGCGGTGCGGAAACGTGGCCTGAAGGTCTATTACGAGCCCTCCAGCACCATCATCCACTGCGAAGGCATCAGCGCCGGCACCGACCTGCATGCGGGCATGAAGCGTCATCAGGTTACGAACCAGGCCACCTTCGTTGCCAAGTGGGCAGAAGCACTGCGCGCGCAGCCGCCGGAGGGTACGTCGCTGATGCGCGCGATGCGCTGGTCTCGGCGCGGGCGCATCCTCGTCGTCGACAGTATGACGCCCGAACCCACCCGCGACTCTGGGTCGCTACGCTTGAGCGCCATGCTTCGCCTGCTCGACGAGCAGGGATGGTCCGTATCGTTCCTTCCGGATGACGGTCGCGCCAGCGACGATGAAATCCGCGCGCTGGGTGCCATCGGTACTGAGGTGCTGTGCAAGCCCTGGGTGTCCGACCTGCCCCACTGGTTGCGCGCGCACGGGCATGAACTCCACGCCGTGATGCTCTGCCGCCACACCGTGGCCGGCCAGTACGCGGCATTGGTGCGCAAGCTGGCGCCAAAGGCACGCCTGCTGTTCGATACGGTGGACCTGCACTTCCTGCGCGAGCAGCGCGCTGCCGAACTCAGCGGCAATGCCTCGATGGCACGCCAGGCGCAGGCGTCGCGCAAGAGTGAGCTGGCGCTGATCGAACAAAGCGACGTCACCTTCGTGGTGAGTTCACACGAGAAGGCGCTGCTGGCACAGGCAACTCCGCAAGCCAGGGTCATCTTGCTGTCCAATATCCACGAGATCCATGGTTGCAAAACCGGATGGGCGCAGCGCAAGGATCTGGTCTTCATTGGCGGGCATGGCCACCCGCCCAATGCGGACGCAATGAGGTGGATGTCCCAGGATATCCTGCCCAGGCTTCGAGAACGACATCCGCAGATGTGCATCCACGTTCTTGGCGACGTCACCGATGCCCTGCGCCAGGAGCTGACCACACCAGGCTTGGAACTGCATGGCAGAGTCCCAGATCTCGCCCCATGGCTGGAGACCTCGATGGCATCGCTGGCCCCATTGCGCTTCGGCGCCGGCGTGAAAGGCAAGATCAACATGGCGATGAGCTACGGAGTACCCGTCATCGCCACGAGCATCGCAGCCGAAGGCATGCGCCTAACGGATGGCGAGGACGCCTTGATTGCCAACAACGCGGCGGATTTCGTCGACGCCGTGGATCGGTTGCTGCTTGACGAGGTACTGTGGGGCCGACTGTCCCAGCGAGGGTTGGAGAATGTGCGCCAGCACTTCTCACGGGAGGCCGCCGCCCATGCCCTCCGCCTGGCGTTAGATTGACCAGGTACCCCCGGTCATCGGACCACCAACGTTACCGCGAAGACCCACATGAACGTCACCGATCTTGGCCGTCGCTGCTTGTTTCGATTGCTGCGCGCAGGCTTTCGGCTAACCCCCATGCCCACAGCAACGCGGGACAAGTGGCGCCAGCGCTTCCTGGACCGACACGGATCCCTGGTTCCACAAGGCCCCCAGGGCCAGCTGCCCGTGGGAACAGGCCGGATGCACAGACCCCTGCGCCACGCGGGCGGGCGGGCCATCGGCTACGTGCCGTATCGCAGCAAAGCCTTGCCTGCAGCCTTGCCGGCCAGGCTCGTCGCGTTTTATCTCCCACAGTTCCACCCCATTCCGGAAAATGACTCGTGGTGGGGTAGAGGCTTTACCGAGTGGGCCAATGTCACACGCGCGCTGCCGCAGTTTGAAGGCCACGTCCAGCCGCGGCTGCCAGGCGCGCTTGGGTTCTACGATCTGCGCCATGCCGAGGTCATGCGCAGCCAGATGCAGCTGGCGAGCGAATATGGTGTCGGTGCCTTTTGCACCTACTTCTACTGGTTCGCCGGCAAAACGCTGTTGGAAGCACCACTACAGGCCTGGCTGGACGACGCCTCGCTCAGCCTGCCCATCTGCCTGTGCTGGGCCAATGAAAACTGGTCACGCCGCTGGGACGGCCGCGCTGAGGACATCCTGATCGGTCAGAAGCACAGCGCCGAAGACGACATTGCGTTCATTGAATACGTGTCGCGTTACCTGCGCGACCCACGCTACCTGCGCGTAGACGGAAAGCCGATGCTACTGGTCTATCGCCCCAGCCTGCTTCCCGACCCGAGGGCAACCGCGCAGCGGTGGCGCGAGTGGTGCCGTGCCCAGGGTATCGGTGAGCTCCATCTGGCCTACGTACAAAGCTTTGACCGTGTCGACCCGCGCGATATCGGCTTCGATGCGGCAGTGGAGTTCCCTCCCAACAATACGTCGCTGACGCCGGTGACATCAAAACAACGGCTTATTAATCCAGACTACCGCGGCGACATCTTTGATTGGCGAATGCTTGCAAAGCAGGCCACTACCGCCAGCGACCCGACCTATCCACTCTATCCCGGCGTCAATGCGGGTTGGGACAACGAGCCCCGCCGAAGCGGCCGTGGCCGGGTTTATCTGCACGCCTCACCCAGGGGCTACCGCGACTGGCTACAGCAGGCCGTCAAAACCGCATGCCGCCGAATGCCCAGGATGCCCTTGGTGTTCATCAACGCATGGAACGAATGGGCTGAAGGTGCAGTGCTGGAGCCTGACAACCGCCTGGGACACGCCTGGCTTGAGGCCACCCGGTCCGCGCTAGCTCCCGTTGTCGTGGCCGATACAAGGCCATGCGCCGTCATTCATGCATGGTATGTCGACGTACTCGAGGAAATGCTCCAGGACCTGGATCGCAGCGGCATTACCTGGCGCACGGTCATCACAACGGCGCCCGAACGCGAGAAACAGGTTCGCGACTGCGTAGCCAGGCTCGGCCTCGATCCACAGATCGAGGTGTTCGAGAATCGCGGCCGTGACGTCCTGCCATTCCTCCATGTCGCCAATCGCCTGCTAGATGAGGGAGCACAGGTCGTACTCAAGCTTCACACCAAACGCTCAACCCACCGAAACGATGGTGACCAGTGGCGGCGTGAGCTGGTGGAAAAATTGCTATCGCCGGCGCGTGCCGAGCGGATACTCGAAGCGTTCGAACAACATGCCGACCTGGGGCTGGTGGCGGCTGAAGGGCATCTGCAACCACTCCACTATTTCTGGGGCGCGAACGAGGCCAACGTGTACTACCTGAGTAGCCGCCTCGGCATAGCCGCACCATCCGTCGATAGTGATCAGTTCATTGCAGGCACCATGTTCTGGGCACGCTTGGAAGCATTGCGCCCCCTATTGGACGCACACCTGGACCTATGGGAATTCGAGGACGAATCCGGGCAAGTCGATGGCACCATGGCGCACGCCGTGGAACGCATCTTCACGCAGTCAGCAACAAGCATCGGCATGACAACACAGAGTGCCGCACGGGTGTGCGGCCTGCCCGAGGCCGGGGAAGGAGCCGCCCCGTACCCCTATGCGCAACGGAGCGGCTAGAGCAAGCTCAGTAGGCGGGCGACTGGTGCCAGCGCCAGGCCGTCTCGATGATTTCGCCGATGTCCACGAAACGCGGCCGCCAGCCGAGCACCCGCCTCGCCTTGTCACTGGACGCGACCAGCACAGCCGGATCCCCCTGCCGGCGGGCATCCTGTGCAAAATCGATCGACCGCCCCGTTACGCGCCTTGCCGCCTCGATAACCTCAAGCACGGTAAAGCCCTGGCCATTGCCCAGGTTGAAGCGGTGCGCACCTTCGTTGGCTTGCATGTATTCCAACGCCAGCAGGTGTGCCGAGGCGAGATCGTTGACGTGGACGTAGTCTCGGACGCACGTGCCATCGCGCGTTGAATAATCGTTGCCGAACACCCTCAGGCCATTGCCCTGGCCAAGCGCGGCGCGCAACACGTTTGGAATCAGATGGGTCTCAGGCTGGTGCGACTCGCCAATTCCACCGGCAGGGTCCGCGCCGGCGGCATTGAAATAACGCAGCGCTGTCGAACGCAAACCGTATGCGCCCGCAGCATCGGCCAGAATGCGTTCGACCATCAGCTTGCTCGCGCCGTAGGGGTTAATCGGCTGCGTGGGGTGGTCCTCGTCGATCAACGGCGCCTGCGGATTGCCGAAGACGGCGGCGGTAGAGGAGAACACGATGCGGTCCACCTTCGCCTCATGCATGGCACGAAGGAGATTCAACGTACCCGCCACGTTGTTCTCGTAATAGGCGTAAGGCTGCGAAACCGATTCCCCAACCAGGGACCGTGCGCAGAAATGGATCACGCCATCGAAGCGATGCCGGGCGAACACGCCCGTCAATGAGCTCGGTTCCAGCAGATCAGCCACTTCCAGGATGTCCGGGGAAACGGCCTGACGGTGCCCGGTGGAAAGGTTGTCCAGCACCACAGACTGGTGCCCTTGGGCCGCCAGGTAACGCACCATATGCGAGCCGATGTAGCCGGCCCCGCCGCAAATAAGGATTTTCATGGGCCCTCCAATGGCTGCCCCGGAGAAAGCGGGCGGCAACCATTCGCGCCCGCATGGATTATGAGATCCGGTTAGAATAACGGATTGACCCATCGTACAGGCGCCCCCCTTCCGCGCCTGCCACCCGAGGAAAACCGCTGATGAAAATTCTGGTCGGCTACAAGCGCGTCGTGGACTACAACGTCCGCATTCAGGTGAAGCCCGACGGTACGGGCGTGGTGACGGACGGCGTGAAGCTGTCCGCCAACCCCTTCGACGACATCGCGCTGGAAGAAGCGCTGCGCCTGCGCGAGAAGGGTCTCGCCGAGGAAGTGGTCGTCGTGGGCATCGGCCCGGCCGACCTCACCGCGCACCTGCGCAACGGCCTGGCCATGGGTGCCAACCGCGCCATCCACGTGGTGACCAGCGATGCCATGCAGCCGCTGACCGCCGCCCGCGTATTCCAGAAGCTGATCGAGAAGGAACAGCCGGGCCTGGTCATTCTGGGCAAGCAGGCCATCGACGACGACGCCAACCAGACCGGCCAGATGCTGGCCGCCCTGTGGGACCGCCCACAGGCCACCTTCGCCAGCAAAGTCGAGATCGCCAACGGCAAGGCCACGGTGACCCGTGAAGTCGACGCCGGCCTGGAAGTGATCGAAGCGGAACTGCCTGCCGTCATCACCACCGACCTGCGCCTGAACGAGCCGCGCTTCATCAAGCTGCCGGACATCATGAAGGCCAAGTCCAAGCCCATCGACACCATCGAATTCACTTCGATGGGCGTGGAAGCCAATGACCACCTCAAGACCACGCACTACGCCGCGCCGGCCAAGCGCAGCAAGGGCGTGATGGTGAAGGATGCGGCCGAACTGGTCGCGGCGCTGAAGCAGAAAGGGCTGTTGTGATCATCCCTGATCAAACACCGGCCATCCATGGCCGGACTTTTCAATAAAAGCCTCCCTGTCCCACGTTTGAGGGAACACCCATGAGCAAGATCCTCGTCATCGCCGAGCACCTGAACGGCAAGCTGAATTCCTCCACCGCGCGCGCCGTGAGCGCCGCCGCGGCCGTCAAGCCAGAAGCCATCGACGTGCTGGTGCTGGCCGACAGCGTCGACGCCATTGCCACCGAAGCGGCCAAGATCGAAGGCGTGAGCCGCGTGCTTACCGTCGCCCGAGCCGAGAACGCCCATCCGCTCGCCGCCGTGCTGGCCCCGCAGATCGCGAAGGCCGCCGCTGGCTACAGCCATGTGTTCGCGCCGTCCACCACGTTCGGCAAGGACGTGCTGCCGCGCGTCGCCGCCCTACTGGGCGTGGCCCAGGTCAGTGACGTGATGAGCGTGGAAGGCAGCCACACTTTCAAGCGCCCGATCTACGCCGGCAACGCCATCATCACCGTGGAAGCCGATGCCGGCAGCACGGTGGTCGCCACCATTCGCACGGCCTCGTGGGCCGCTGCCGTCAGCGGCGCCAACAACGCCCCGGTAGAAGCGCTCAGCGTTGACGCCACCCTGCCCTCGCATACCCGCTTCGTCGAGCTGCAGTCGGGCAAGAGCGATCGTCCGGACCTGCAGAGCGCCGGCAAGGTCGTCTCCGGCGGCCGCGGCGTGGGTTCGAAGGAAAACTTCGAGATCATCTACAAGTTCGCCGACAAGATCGGCGCTGCCGTGGGCGCCTCGCGTGCCGCGGTGGACGCCGGCTACGTGCCGAGCGACCTACAGGTCGGCCAGACCGGCAAGATCATCGCGCCTGAGCTCTACATGGCCATCGGCATTTCCGGCGCCATCCAGCACCTGACGGGCATCAAGGACGCAGGCACCATCGTGGCGATCAACAAGGACGGCGAGGCGCCGATCTTCGAGATCGCCGATATCGGCCTGGTGGGGGATCTGTTCAAGATCATCCCGGAGCTGGAGCAATCGCTTTAAGGCGACCCGCACGGGGCGACCACCAAGGTCGCTCCGTGTACTCTTGAGCTCCTGCGGCTAAAAGCTCTGCCATTTGCCTCGAATCGTCCTGGCTCAAAGCCATGCCAGGGCCCCCAAACGCCGTGCCAAGGTGCCCGGGTGCACCAGACGTAGACACCAAGCGAAGGCAAACTCAATAGCCCACACCGCTATTGCAACGAATTTATGACACAGAGTCGCCATCGAGTCGCGACCGTCACGCACCACTAGTACCCGCCAGGTCATTGCATTGCCGCACGCGTAAGAAAAAACCTAAAATCTGCCAATCCTCTGGGTACCCGCCTTTAAGCGCGTTCTTCACCCAGAAATACACGATTGTAAATCGCATCCGCGGTTCCGAGGCCCTATTCGGAGCATGCAGGGAGGGGCAGAATGAATTCATTGCCGGATACAAACTCTTTTGTGTGCGATCAGCACACCATGCCGTTGTGCGTCGACCTGGATGGCAGCCTGATCCATTCCGACCTGCTCGTGGAGTCAGCGTTACTTTTGCTGGGCAAGCAGCCATGGATGCTCTTTGGCATGCTGGTTTGGTTGCTTAAGGGAAAAGCTCATCTGAAGGAGCAGATTGCCCGGCGCGTCGAACTAGACCCATCCGCGCTCCCATACAATCAGGAATTGCTCGCCTGGCTCAGATCGCAGCAGTCGAAGCGGCCCTTGATCCTGTGCACGGCATCGGATGCCAGGCTTGCGATCCCAGTAGCCAAGCACGTTGGAGTTTTCGACGATGTCATGGCCAGCGACGGGAAGAGGAATCTGTCCGGTCGCAACAAGGCCGATGCCCTCGTCGAACGTTTTGGCGAGCATGGTTTTGACTATGTCGGAAACGCCGATGTTGATTTGGCCGTGTGGCAACGCGCCCACGGAGCCATCGTGGTTGAAGCGAGCGCCCACCTCTCCTCCGCGGCCAGTCGTGTGGCGCAGGTCAAACAGCGATTTCCAGCGCACAAGGCAACTTTGCGCACATGGCTAAAAGCGCTGCGTGTCCATCAATGGGTCAAAAACGTCCTGGTTTTCCTACCACTCCTGGCCGCGCATCGCATCTTTGATCTGGCAGCCGTAGCCGGCACAGTTCTTTCCTTTCTGTGCTTTGGTCTCTGTGCGTCCAGCGTCTATCTGACCAATGATCTACTCGACCTGACAGCGGATCGACATCATCACAGGAAACGCAGTCGTCCATTTGCCGCGGGCAAGCTACCACTTGCCGCGGGCCCGGTGGTGGCGGCTCTTCTGCTTGTTTGCGGCTTTGCTCTCGCCTCACTTCTGGATGTCAAGTTCGTACTGACGCTCGCCGCCTATTACGTACTGACCACGCTTTACTCGCTTCACCTCAAGCGCGTTGTCATGCTTGACGTGATCGTGTTGGCGATGCTTTACACGACAAGGATCCTTGCCGGCACCGCCGCAATTCAGGGCAAGCATTCGTTCTGGCTCATGGCGTTTTCAATGTTCATCTTCCTCAGCTTGGCCATGGTCAAGCGCTTTACGGAGCTCTTGGGTGCGCAGAAGGCGGGAAAAGTAACGGCGAAAGGTCGCGGCTATGACGTCGATGACATTCCCCTCATACAGTCGCTCGGCAGCGCGAGCGGCTACCTCGCCGTGCTGGTGTTGGCGCAGTACGTTGAAAGCACCGCGAGCAGCATGCTTTATCGACACCCTCACTATCTCTGGCTGCTATGTCCCCTGCTGCTTTATTGGATTAGCCGGACCTGGGCCATTGCCCATCGGGGTGTAATGCATGACGACCCGGTCGTGTTCGCACTGAAGGACAAGGTGAGCCGGATTTTGCTGGTCATTGCCGCCGCGATTGTCGCCATATCGATCTGATGAAGACTCAAGCACCGTCCTGGGGGCTTTACCCAAAAGCGACGCAGCACCTGATTGGGCTGCACGACCGGCATGCGCCCATTCCCCGTTTTGACGGACATCTCTTGCCACGGGGCAACGGCAGGAGTTACGGCGATAGCTGCCTCAACGACGGCGGCGCACTCTTGCTTGCTCGAGGACTGGACAGGTATCTGCAATTTGATGCAGCCACAGGCGTCATCGAATGCGAATCAGGCGTGCTCCTGTCAGAAATTTTAAGCCTCGCCGTACCGCAAGGCTGGTTCCTGCCTGTCACACCTGGCACCAAATTCGTTACCGTCGGCGGGGCCATTGCCAACGACGTCCACGGCAAAAACCACCACCGATCTGGAACTTTTGGGCACCACATCCACGGATTCGAATTGCGTCGCACCGACGAAACACTCCGATGGTGCAGTCGTACGGAGAACACAGACTGGTTTGCGGCAACGATTGGCGGCCTGGGGCTCACCGGCCTAATCACCAGGGTGAAGCTTCAACTGCGCCGGATAGCAAGCCCCTGGCTGAATAGTGAAGTCGTCCGATTTGGAGGGCTGCCGGAGTTCTTTGCATTGTCCGCTGACTCCGAAGCAAATCATGAATACACGGTCGCATGGATCGATTGCGCGGCGCGCGGCAAGGCACTCGGCCGCGGCCTCTTCAGTCGCGCCAACCACGGCCCAGCACAACCAGAAAGACGTCCACCGGCTGACATTCAGCGTAAGAACGTACCATTCACGCCACCGGTCTCGCTGATAAACAATCTGAGCCTTCGCGCATTCAATTTCGCCTACTATCACAAGCAAAGGCAGCAACTTGCCCGAGCCGTAGCGCACTATGACCCATTCTTCTATCCGCTTGACGCGATTGGAAACTGGAATCGGATTTATGGACCGCGCGGATTCCTGCAGTATCAATGCGTCGTTCCACCAGAGGACGCAGAGCAATCGATTCACCGCCTGATGGAGCTGATCTCCAAATCGGGATCCGGGTCTTTTTTGGCGGTACTCAAGCAGTTTGGGCAACAGCAATCACTGGGGATGATGTCGTTTCCACGTACGGGAACCACGCTCGCGCTTGATTTTCCCAATCACGGAAGCTCGACGCTTCAACTGCTGCAGCAATTGGACAACGTTGTTGCGGAATCGGGAGGCCGCGTCTATCCGGCAAAGGACGCTCGAATGTCGGCCGACCATTTCCAGCGGTACTACACGAACTGGGAGGCATTCAGCGGCTTCATCGACCCCAAGTTCTCTTCCAGCCTTTGGCGCAGAGTTACGGACCACGCATGCTAAATGTTCTTATCATCGGCGCAAACTCTGCCATCGCGGAGGCTACCGCCCGGATTTATGCAAATCGCGGCGCACGACTGTTCCTCGTCGCACGAAACTCCCACAAGCTCGCCGACCTTACCGCAGATCTAAGCGTCCGCGGTGCATCAGCCGTTGGCAGCTGCGTGTTGGATGTAGGTGATGTGGCAAGCCAAGCCGGGGCACTTGAACAGGCGAAGGCCTTCTTGTCATCCATCGATGTTGCACTGATCGCTCATGGCACCTTACCCAAGCAAGAGGCCTGCGAGGCATCCGTTGACACCGCTCTTGCAGAGTTCTGGATAAATGCGAGTTCGACGATTGCACTGCTCACGCAGCTCGGAAATACCTTCGAGGCTAAGGGGAGCGGCACCATAGCCGTCATCTCGTCCGTTGCGGGCGATCGCGGCCGGGCCAGCAACTATCTCTACGGCGCCGCGAAATCTGCGGTGAGCACCTTCTTGAGCGGCATGGGGCAAAGGCTTAAGTCCAAAGGCATCACCATCCTGAACATCAAGCCTGGATTCGTCGACACTCCAATGACAAGCGAGTTCAAGAAGGGACCGCTTTGGGCCAAGCCAGACGCTGTCGCAAAAGGAATTGTTCGAGCCATCGACACAAAGAAGGCCGTCGTCTATTTACCCGGCTTCTGGCGCCTTATCATGTTGGTGATTCGACACATTCCTGAAACGGTCTTCCGCCGTATCAGGCTATAGGCGGATGATCGCCCAGGATCAGTGTTCCGTCGTCTAGCGACGCGAAACCGGCGCGTTCCCGGGAACCTGTTGCTGGCGGTTTTTTGGTCCCGGGGCGCGCTTAAAGCCGCGTGGTAGATCGCCCCGCCAAG
Organism: Dyella japonica A8; assembly: GCF_000725385.1. Classification (NCBI taxonomy): domain Bacteria; kingdom Pseudomonadati; phylum Pseudomonadota; class Gammaproteobacteria; order Lysobacterales; family Rhodanobacteraceae; genus Dyella; species Dyella japonica. Next base: position 4,600,419 of record NZ_CP008884.1, read on the forward strand.
ACGGGCCAGCAGCCCCTCGCTTTCAAAGGGCCGAGAGGCTTCGCATTCCCGCCTCTGCGGGAATGTCATGGCTGATACGTTGCGAGATTTTGCTGGCGATGCCTTGTGGCAGGCGCACGGCGCCCTGAGCCCTCGGTAAATCCGAGGGCTCTTGCTGTCCGTCACACTGCCCCGGACTGACCAGCAGACCGCTCGTCCGATGGTCGGCGGCCGATCCTCCGAAACAACAAGGAGCCGGTCAACAGCACAATCATGCCCAGCGGCAAGAGCGCCCAACGCCGACCCTTTAGTGGTTCGAAGGTAAGCACGAGACGCGCGGAACCTGAGATTCCATCCGGAACGTCAACCCGCACCAGAAGTCCGTCGTGTGGCGAAACGGAGACCTTCTTCCCGTCAATCCTTGCCACATAACCGGGCCACCAGAGGCGCGCAAAGATTAGTGACCTGGCCAGTGGCCCGGCCGGCGCCCTGTCTTGGGACACACTGATATTCACGATCTCTTTCGTGGCTTCAACGCCCACATTGGCAGGCTCCATTACGCCAGTAATCGCGCTTCCCGTGAAAGAAATCGTTCCAGGCGGAAACGTCGTTGGATCTTTGCGAACCCAGCGCGCGAACTGATCTCCCATTGTTTCTGCCTGCCACCCTTCGGGCGCATGACCTGCTTCCCGGGATGGAACAACGATGGCTCGGATCCGCATCAGGTCTACGAATTTCCTCCCCGACTGCGGCTCAGCCTCGAACAGTGCCATGGGAGACCTGTCGCATACGGCCCCGGCGAAATCCAGACAAAAGAGTTCCTGCAGTCGGGCGTGATTCGCCGGCGAGTAACCGTTTACGAATCGCTGTCCGGACGAAAGGCGTAAATATCCATTGATCAGATGATCTCCAGCCGTTGAATTGGCTGATGCAAACACATACTCGATGGGATCCGAAAACTTTCCGCTCACCTCGATGTCATCGATGGTTTCGCGCCGGTCAACTGCCGGGTCATGCCATAAGTCCGGAGCGTCCGTAACGATGTCGTTGGCCGGGTAAATAGCATGCGTAAATACAAAGAAAATGCCCGACCACAGCAACACAAAATGTGCCACCAATCTCGCATTGATCTTTGAAACATACGCCACCGAAAGGCCTGCGACCAACAGCAACAATGTTCCACTTACAGCATTCTTCATGTTCTCCGGCTGAAACTGGATCGACATGACCTGTGGCACGACAAAAAGCAATGCAAGGGTGACCGCTACGCCGACCCCAATTTCACGTTCACGGGACTCGCGGTAAAGCACAAGGATGAACAGTAGCGCCAGAAACTGGAAATAAGGAACAAACCGGAATGGCCAGCGCAGAGGTCCGATTTGCTCAGGCCCCAAGGACAGGAACAACAAGACCGCTGCGCCCACAAGCAAGCCGAGCAAACGAGGCTTGAGAAAAACTCGCCAGTTGGGCTTTACCAGGAGAAGAGGCGCCCAGCCGAACCAAGCAATGAAGAAAATCGGCAGCGAAACGTTCTTGTCGTGGAACCCCTTGAGGTGGGGCAGCAAAGTCGGGGATCCCAGATTCAGAATATCCGACAACACCGGCACCAGGAGCCAGTTGTTGTAAAAGCCGCTACCCCTTGATGAGATGGATAGCAAGTCACGCGTCACCAGTATCGAGGGCAAAGACGCGATGAGAGCTGACAACATGATCAGACCCACATAGGCCACACGACGCCAGTCACGCGTCCAAAGCGCAACGGCACCCACGCCGCCCGCTAAAATAAACGTTGCTACGATGGCATGCGGCCAGCCGCTGTTAATGGCCGCGAAGGCGGAAAAGGCACCCAGGATGAGTGCCGGAGCCCGGACCACTTGCAACGTCAGGCAGAAGGCGACCCATACAACCCATGTTTGCCCGATCAGCCCCGCGGTCCAATTGGATGTGAACCAATAGACGACAAAGTTGTTGCTGATCAGCAGAAAGGCAAATATCCGCCTGTAGGCTCGCGGAAGTTCAAAGTTCCCTGCAAGCAGCCAGCCACCAAACCACAAGAGTACGGTGTAGTACGCATCAATGGCGAACAACCCTATCCGCGCGGTCGGACAGAGTGCTGACAACACGGCCCCCAGCATGGTGACGGGGTTTAGCAATCCATACTGGTTCTCGCCAAAGAGAAATCCTCCTTGCCACATATCGATGGTCAGGGAGGGCCACTTGCCGTTGAGCAGTTGATGACCGATGTACTGGAATATCGGTCCGTACTGCCTCGAACTTTCGTCAACAAAGAAGAAGTGCGGCTTGTAGTGTTCGCAAACAGCGAACACGAAAGCAGTCGCAAGACCGGCCTCGATCAATAGAACGAGAAACCGCCGCAATCCGTATGCAAAACTCCAACCCATGTTCATAGCCTGACACCGTCCCCTGGCTGGCGCTCAACGAACACCGGCTGCCCTGAAAGAAAAATATTTATGACCAAGAAAGCTCGGTAGCGCGCATGCAGCCAGTCCGACCAGCTGCGCAAGGACGTCCGGATGGAAGCTCACACCCAAATTCGGCAGGACAATTCGGAAAGCAAGCGAGCTTACGGTAACCGCAATTGCAAGCGACACCACATTTACCAAGGTAAAACGCCAAATTCTGGCGTAAGTAAGAACCTGCTCGCCAGAAAATACAAAGCGCCTATTTAGAGTAAAAGCGATAATCACCCCGGCCACCTGCGCGAGGCCGACAGCCACCTCGTACGGCATGACCAGGTTCGCCACATACCGCACAATCAGCGAACATACGGCGGAGATTGAGCTGACAAAGACAAACGCAGCGAACTGCTTGATCAATGGCGTGAACGAAGGGACCACGTTTTCCCGTTTTTGCATACTCATTCCAAGTCATCCACCCAAGCAACCGCAGAAAACACCCACTCATGGCACAAGAGGCTGCTTGCAGATCGGCTTAAGACCCCCCGCCCTGCCGCCAAAAGGGTCTTGTCGCTCAAATCATTTTCGCCATTGAGCGCGCCAAACCAATGCTCTCGGAAATCCCGCGGTCCTCGGGGTAATAGTAGGAGGTATCCGCAACCAGCAGGCCATCAATGGGCAACTTCACTGGCGGAAGTCGGTCAAGGAATCCTGGTTCGCAAACAGGTTGTGCAAACCGGTACCGACTTGCGCGGACATCAATGAAGTCATCATCCTCAAGATCGGCGTTTATCTTCTGCAGATATCGCCGGACCTTGTCGATGAACACCGAGTCCGCATCCTGGTATGTCGGATGCTCACCGGGCATATAGAAAGGCACGTATACGACGTGACAATCCAACGGACGAAGGTTGGTGTACTCGACAATTCCAGGGATATCCATTTCCGGATCGTTTGTATTCAACCAGAAATTGTTGGTTACAGGCTTCTTCAGCTTTGCTATGACGCAGACGACCGCTACATTCTTAACGCTCTGATAGGCCTGCAGTAAACTTTCAGGCAGATCAGGCATCAAGCGCGGCACGTAAGGCAGTGGAACAGTGCTGATCACCTTATCGAACGCGAGATGTTGCCCAGCCACTTCAACACCTGTGACCTTGCCCTCCTCCATCAGCACCTTCTGAACGGGTGAGCTCAGATGGAACTCGCCCCCATTTCGCTCGATGTAGTCGCGCATGGCAACAAGCAAGGTGTCCGAGCCGCCATCCAGATAACCTAGCTTCTCGCGGAATAGGTCGTAACGTGACCTGCCAATCCGGCGAATGCGGCTCCAGATCCAAGCCGCCGACAAATTGTTGGAATAGTCGTAGAACTTGTATTCAAAAAGCCGACGCCACAAGAGCTCCCATGCCTCTTCGCCAACCCAGCGCCGGATCCAGCCACTGGCCTCGATCTTGTCCAGGGGCTTCCAGTCATTCCGACGCGTACACAAAAACGCATGAATGCCATATCGAATCTTTGCTGGCAGGCTAAGGCCTTTGAATTTCAGCAATGCGATGGGATTTCCCCAGGGTTGGACGCGTCCGTTATGGAAGTACCCCATCTTGGTTTCGCGCCAGTGCATACGATCCTCAAGGCCGAGTTCCTTTAGAACCTGGAAGAAGGCGTCATCAGACGTAGCGTGAAAGTGATAGTAACGCTCAATGCTTAGGCCATTGAAATCAAACGATGCAGCCATACCACCAACACGGTCATCGGCCTCGAAGATCACAGGTTTGCGACCATCCTTGACTAACTGGTAAGCGACACCCAGCCCCATGGGACCAGCGCCGAGTACTGCTACGCGATCTGTGCTCATATCGAATTGAATTTCCCTTGCCGTTCGTTAGCGCGCTTCGAATTGAAGCTTCGTCGCCCTGGATCTATGCCCGAGCGAAATCGCACCCCTTAAGCCCCCTATGATAAGGGGCCAGGCGCTTTTTTTTCGAGGCTGGGCTGAGCGCCCGCCCCGCGATAACCGCGGCCCTTGCGCACGGGATCTGCCTTCGATCATCTAAAGCAATGGCGATCGAGACAATGAGGTGGCGAACCTGGGTCGGGCCATGCTGGCCCATATTCTCGATAGTCCAGCACTCATCAGGAACGGCAGACGCTGCGACCACGCCAAATATCATACTTAACCAATGGCTTACGATGCCTTATGCCGCATAGCCGGGCGGTCGGCGCTGGCCAAGGTCATTTATTCCGCCTGACAACGGCAAATGCAAGCTGGCGATGCATTCGCCCTGGAACAGGCCTGCCATGAGCCGCGCAAGTACACTTGCCTAGCCGTGAACGCGACATACTCCAAGGTTCCGTGTCCCTGAGCCTTTGACCGACATGGCGTGCGGCCAACACAGGCAACCTGGCGCTTTCCGCCTCTCATCAGCTAGCAAGTCAAGACGGCAAAACGCGACACGCAGAGGAAACGGGCCGCCCAGCCCGTGATAGAACGACTATCGCCGCCACCTTTGGGGTTCGGTATCAGGGCGAGCACGGTAACTCACATGCCGCCTGACCTGAGTTGCCAACGTATCAGTCATCGGACAGCGTGAGCCCGCCCCTCAGAGCCGTAGGCCACTACTCAATCTTGCCACGTGTCCACGCTATCTCAGCACATCACGCGAGACGCCCAAGGACCGAGCACTGAGAGTACCTGGCAGATCTGCCGCGAGCACCGGAACCCATAACTGTGCCTCTGCCCTGCGGGAGGGGATCCAACGTCTCGACTTTCAACAAGCCGCCGGGCACCGGATTTTCATCCGTCGCAGGAATGCTGAATTTGAATCACTACGGGATTCTGCCAGCGGTTCTGAGAAAAGTTAGTAACCGAGCATACGATTGGCCTCTGCCAAGCCTGACTCTTCAAAGAAGTCCTGCACCGCCGCGGACCAGTGCTCCTCGTGGGAGCTAGGTCTATCGGACAATGTTGAAGTTGGCATCCCCAGCACGAGCGGCAGTTTTGTCGAGAACGCTGTGGCGAGTTCTCCATCAATGGCAGCGAGAGCTGCGCTCGTATCTTCCGTCAATTGCCCGGTCAGGAGCTCTTCAAATTTCAGCCGAACGCCAACATCGGCGGCAATGGCCCGAGCAACTTCCTGAACGTGCTTCACATCACGATCAGCAAAGTGCAGCAAAAAGCCAAGGAATCGGCCTGATTCGGGGAGTGCGCGCCAGAGTCGGTCCTCGACATCCAGGGGGTCTACAGTGCTCAGCTTGAACCGATAAAGCGAAATCAGCACATCGCGCAAATCGCGGATGCAATTCAACTTGGCGACGCCTAACTTGTCGATGGCGGCCAACTGAAAGCTGTCTTCAATATGGCCAACAACACACTCACCTCGCCCCATCAATGCGGCCAAAGCACCGGCTGGCAGCGAATGACGGCGGGACTGCGGAGCCCGATGTACGTCAGCCTCCTCGATGCCCCGATTATCGTCGTAGATGTAGCTCCCCAGGTGAAGCCCAATAGGCGCCACGCCCAAATGACGAAGCACCCCCTCGACGAGATAGGTACCCGACTTGGGAATGGAATTAATCAGCATGGGCGGATAATCAGGCAGCGGCGCCGGGTGCTCATCCAGCACCAGAGTGGGCAACAGGAATACACGCTGAAGCCCCCCCGACAAAAAGACCTGTCCCTCCCCAACCCGCGTCAACTCCGCCGTGACCTCATCGACTTCGTTGAAAAAGAGCAGTCGGTCGTCGCATAACTCGTATCGGCGCTCGTTCGGGTGGGAGTAGTAACGGACCAAACCGTCCACCCCCAACACCATGTCGCCGTAGAGCCCATACATCGTGGAGCCGTACTTAAATACTGTCCGGAACAGGTGGGCGTTCTCAGAGCCAAGGTTTTGCATGCACTTATCGAATAACAGGACACCAAGCTGGATGCACTCCCGCATCCCCCAGGGTTCCTGCTCCTTCAGGAGAGGTGAGTTCTAGTTCATGGCGCGGCGACTCCACCGTCCATGCTGCGACAAAGAGGGCCGACCCGCGCGCATCTTTGTGACAGTCTTATGAACTCACTTTACCCCAAAAGCTGTCGTAAAGCTGTAGCGGATTTCACGACTTGCCAAGCGCAAAATCCGCTGCATCACCTCAAGGTTTGAGCGACGCCTCAACCAGCGCCAAAGGAACCGGACCGAGTCCCTTTGCAATGCGCCGGATACGCTTCGGACCAAGCATTTCATAGCCACGACGTAGCGAGTCCACCGCAAGTTTGTGGTACTCCTCTTTATATTGCGGCTCGATGCGCCCCAGGCTCCAGTTGTGGGAATTCAATTCCACTTCGAGGAGTTTGAAGATGACGTCCATCTTGGCGTGGTCACAGATACGCGGCTTGAGATAATCGAAAATCTCAAAATGCACGTACAGGCGCTTGTCCTTGGCCATGATGTCCTGGCCAACTCGCCCCTGGCGGTAGTAGTAGTACTGTTCAGCGGTGGTAACGATCGATTTGACGTTGCTCAACGCTTCGAACTGGAACGGCAGGTCGTCGAAACGCTTGATGTGCGCCGGGAAATCGATGCGGTTGGCGCTCAGGAACTGACGCGAGTAGATACGACGCCAGATCGTGGGCTGAACGGTCAGAATGGAGACCGCGTTGCTGATCACACCCTGTCGTCCATAGGGGCCCGAGCCTGCGTAGATGTCGTTACCGCTCTCCACCTCTCCGGTGGAGTAATGCAGCTGGAAGCCGCATTGCGCGATCTCGGCACCGTGATTGATGGCGATATCGTGCAGGTGGCGGTACATGTTCAGGTCGACCCAGTCGTCGCCATCAACGAAGCCCACGTACTCGCCACGTGCCGCCGCCAGACCCGCGCTACGCGCTGCGGCGCAACCGCCGTTCTTCTGGTGGATCACGAACACGCGCCCCGGGTAGCGCCGCGCGAAGTCGTCGGCAATCTCCCCGCTGCGATCCGGCGAGCCGTCGTCCACGACAATGATCTCAAGTCGCTCAGCGGTTTGCTGAGCAAGACTCTCGATACATTGAGCCAGTTCTTTCTCGACGCCGTAGGCCGGAACGATCACCGATACGTCAAACTCGGGCGCTCCCTTGTCAAAACCGCGGCCACCGCCCAAAGGATGGGCCAGGTACAGATACTCTACGCGCCCACGCAACCTGCGCGCGCCGTCGCTCACCTGCATGGTGCCATGGAGCTCGGTGGTCAAGGCAATGATGCGATAGCGCTCCACCAGCGCCTCGGCCATGCTCAGGTAGTGAGCCTCCAGGCGCATATGATCGACGATGCTACCCTCGGGCAACGCCTCGAACAACGCTTCCAGGGACGCATGAACCCGTACACGCGAGTCATTGCGTACGGTGACGAGCAGGGCCTCATGCAAACGAGCATCGAGCTCCACCACATCGATGGTCGAGCCCGGCAGATATTCCAGCTGCAGCAGCACCTCCAATCCGGAGCGCGCACCGATGTAAACGCATACGCCCTGCGGCCGCTCAGGAAAAACGCGGCTGCCGTACCAGGCATTTTCCATACGCCAGACGTCATCTTCGATCATCTGACGATCGATCAACGCCGAAATCTGCTTGGAGAGAATGGAAATTTCAGGGTACTTGATCATGCGATTCTCTCGGTCACGAGCGGGCGCTGACGACGGATAAACCGCGCCGCAGCAGTCTTGGCCATACGCCGCAAGACGTGCTTGCCAATATCATCAGTCTGCGACTGATAGATCTTCAGCAGATCTGAGATATCCGGGCGACTCCCGAGACTGAACAGCATCAGTGCGTCGACCAGACCATCCATGAAGCAGACCACGTGTATGCGGTCACGCTGCGCGCCGAACATCTGCCGATGCGCCATCCCCCATTCCTTGGGCACGCGCTGCAGCACTTCAGCCGCCAGTGCAAAAAACTCCTTGCGCTGACTCAGTACGACATTCTCCGCACACCAAAACAGCATGCGCACAAGCATACTGAGCAGGGCGCCGCCCGCCTGCGGATCAAGTTTGCAACTGAGCCCAGCGTCAATCGCCAGACCCGCGCTGCGAATCATGTCGAATCGGCGACGACTACGCTCATCAGTGATCTTGCCGGGTCGGTTTACACGGTAGATGTAGCCCGTAGTGTTCAGCAAGCCAACGCGGCTGGCCGCAGCCATCTCGAGCACGTGGGGCGGCAGGTCCTCAAACAGCAAGCCGGGCTCGAAGCTCACTCCCGCGGCATCAAAGAAACTACGCCGAATGACGCGCATATTGGCGTTGGGCTCCAGGCGCAACAAGCGCGGCTCGCTGCGCAGGCTGCTCTGCACAAAAACCCGATTGCCGGCAATCTCTTCCCACAGCCAATCGTCATAGAACGGTGTGAGACGCGAGGTCGTGTCGTCCAGAACGGCACCACGACACAACACGACGTCGCAGCGGTTGTCGATGGCCGCCAAGGTCATGCGCGAGTAGATGCCAGGAGTCGCCAGGTCGTCGCTGTCAAGAAACGCGATGAACTCGCCACGCGCGTGCTCCATGCCCGACGTCCGCGCAGCGGAAAGCCCCGCGTTGGGCTGATCGAGAATCAGCGCAGGACTCTGCGTCTCCTTGGCCCACTCGGACACGATGGCGAGGCTGTTGTCGCTCCCCCCGTCGTGCACCACGATGATCTCGTGGCGATCAGCGTGCTCTGCTTCCAGCGACTTCAGCGTAGCCAGCACATAAGCTTCGGTGTTGTAGACCGGAACTATGATGCTCACAGAGCCTGCGGCCAGCCCCTTGTCATACGCAGCGTTGGTATATACGCGCTTGGCGGTCATCTATCGACTTCTCTTCATCATGGCTATCAACAGGGGTCGCACGCTGGACCAGGCCCGCCGCGCGCAATCAAGCCGCTGCGACAGGCGTTGAACCCAGGAAAGGACCCCCTCTCCCTCTGTTTACTTCCACAGCCACCGGGAGCGCGCCGCAGCGCGCTTCCGGGCACATCCATTCGATCCATTCAAACTAGCCAATGATATGTACCAGCCCATTGGCAAGGCTTAGCCTCACATGTCCACGTTGAACGCGGGCATCCCATCCGGGTCGGCAAGGAAACGGCGCGACACGTCCAGCGCCTCGGCAATCGTCACGTGCATGTCGAGGTAACGATACGTGCCCAGACGACCAACAAACGTTACCGACTGCTCCTGGCGCGCCAGGTCAACGTAGCTGGCTAGCTGCTTCATTTCGGCAACCAGACGGATCGGGTAGTACGGAATATCGTCCTCACCACAAACACGGCTGCGCTCCCGGAATATCACCGTCTTTTCGTGGGACTCCCAGGGAGCAAAATGCTTGTGCTCAGAGATACGCGTCCACGGCACCGATTCGTCGCAATAGTTGATGACGGCATTGCCCTGGAAATCGCCGTTGTCGGTGTGGGCTTCAAAGTCAAGGGTGCGATAGGCTAAACGCCCATCGGCAAAATCGAACCATTTGTCGATCGGGCCGCTATAGAACACATGATCGTAGCTCGGCACCATTTCACGCGTGAATGGGGTGCTCAAATGCAACTTGACGCCCGGCATGTCGAGCATTTTCTCGACGATATGGGTATATCCGTTCTTTGGAATACCTTGATGCCGACTGTTGTAATAGTTGTCGTCATAGTTGAAGCGCAACGGCAAGCGCTTGAGGATGCTTGCGGGGAGCTCAGTCGGATCCATACCCCACTGCTTGCGGGTGTAACCGCGGAAGAAGGCCTCGTACAGATCGCGACCGACAAAGCGAAGGGCCTGCTCTTCAAACGTCTGGGGATCAGCGATGCTTTCGTCTGCCAGCGTGGTGACGAATGCAGCCGCCTCCTTGGGCGAGAGCGCCTTGCCGAAGAACTGGTTGATTGTGTGCAGATTGATCGGCATGGAATAAATCTTTCCGCCGACATTGGCCTTCACACGATTGATGTACGGCATGAATTCGTCGAATTCATTGACGTAACGCCACACCTCTTCATTGCTGGTGTGAAAAATATGCGGCCCATACACATGAACCATGACACCCGTGTCGGCGTCGCGCTCGGTATGGCAATTGCCCGCCACGTGGCCTCGAGTGTCGAACACGTCGATCTCGTAACCCGCCTGGCTCAATTGATGCGTGATGACTGCGCCAGAAAAGCCGGCTCCGGCAATGGCAATCTTCTTTTTGGGCACGGGTGCGCTCGTCCTAATTCAGAATTAATTCAGCTTTAAAAGATAGCTCATCTGTCCCGAAAAATGCCATCGGGTGCTTGTTCCTGAGGGCCTGCCCCTTCTACATCAAAATAGCGGCGACCTTCGGGGGACAATCTGACGAGTAAACTGGCTTGCTGCAGCGCCTTGCCATGCTTGCGGAAGCATGTATCCGCCACCGGATGCCCGGTAAACAGAATTTCGGCAGGTGCCATCTGGATCAAAAGCCGGGTCACCACGGCGACGCACTCATCCTCTGCGAGGTTTCGCCTGGGAAGCACCGCAACGGAGCAGTGAGCCTCCCCAACGGGGGCGACGACACCATCCAGATCCAGAATCAACAAGCGACGCTTATCGTTGGCTGCAAAACACTTGAGCGCTGCCTCCGAAAAGCTCGATCCGATCAATAATATCGCATCGAATGTCCCGCTCGCTTGCTTTAGCAGCCGGAAATAGGCCTTTCCGGCCAGGACCGAGTCCCAGGGGATGATGTACTCCCCAACGGCCTGCCCCCCCCTACCCAAGGGCAGGAGATCCCCTTCAAGACCAGCCAGTGACTGGAGTTCGGCCTGGGCCCAGGCGGGCAGGCGCCCCCCCAATCGTACGGAGTGCGCCCCCGCAACGAATTCTCCGACCGTCCGCGCCTTCAAGCGCGAACCTAATATCAGCTTGGCACCGTTAAAGATGATCGCACTGAACCACCATTCCATCCGCGACGGCAGTCTCCGCAATATTGTGCGGTCAAATCCCCGGTAAATGGCGCGAAATGCCTTGTACATCAGGGTACCCGGTCGAACATAGCCGTACGCCGGATGACGGCGCCTGCGTCCTGATGTCCCACATTGAGCGAGCCGGAAAGCTTCCTGCGCTCGGCCCTTAGTGTCCTGGGGGCGACGCGATGAACGTAGCCGGCCGCGATTGTCTCACAGTTCCAGTGCCAGTCCTCGAAGCCGAAACCTGACTCCCCCACCCTGGCGCACACGTACGGACAGCGCTCGAAGACCTCACGGCGCGCCGCGGAGCAAGCATTCCAGTGGTTGATGGACAGCAGTGACTCAGGCCGGAACCGGGGATCGGACTGGTTCATCTGGTACCAATAGGCGGTCCAGCCACCAAAGGCGACTATAAGCTCGGGGTGCACGATGGTTGCTGGACCGTGCTGTTTGATGGCCGATACCGCCTCGTACAGCCAATTCTCGGAAAACAGATCGTCGCCATCGAACGTGGCGACCACATCGCTGGCGGAGTGAGCAATGGCGTAGTTGCGACTTAGGGACAAGTCACGCAGATCAATGTGAAACAATCGATCGTCGTCGCGCAGCCCGCCGTGAGAGACGATGGCCTCCTCAGTGGTGGCATCCCCGTTATCCAGCGTCATGGCGAAGTTGACAGACAGGCCGCGCTTCTCCGCATACGCTCTGCAACGTTCAATGGACGCAAGCGCAGTCCTGGCGTACTCGCCCTCTCGATGAAAAGTGACAACGGCAGTGACACTGCGGATCATCGTCCCTGCTGCCCTCCCCCAGACTGACGAAGAGGAACCTTACGATCGCTCGACACCGACAACGCTCCCGTGCTCGAGAGTAACGCGCACATTGCACAGATCGGCCACGATTTTCGGACTGTGCGAGGCCAGCACGAGGATGCTTGCATTGTCGACGAGGCGCTTTAGACGAGCCTCCGCCCTCGATACAAACTCGGCGTCACCCACACTGAGCCACTCATCCATCAGCAGGATGTCAGGCTGCACGGAAGTGACAATGGAAAACGCCAAGCGCAACACCATACCGCTCGAGTAGGTGCGGACGGGCATATGCATGTACTCGCCAAGCCCCGAAAACTCTACGATCTCCGGCATGAGTTGAGCGATCTGGCTCTTCTTCAGACCAAGGATCAACCCGCGGATGTAGATGTTCTCGTAGCCGGTCGACTCGAAATCCATACCCAGCGTGACGTCTATCAGGCTGGTGACATTCCCCTCGACCGACAGCGAACCGGCCGTTGGCGGATAAATGCCAGCCAGCATGCGCAGCAGGGTTGTCTTGCCCGAACCGTTGTGCCCGATCAGGCCAACGCGATCACCGGGCTGAATATCCAGCGACACGCCCCGCAAAGCCTCCACCACCATGATGTGACGACTAGTGGACGCAATCTTTCCACCGGTCACGGCGGACAAGGCAAGTTGCTTGAAGGATTGATTGCCCACCCCGTACACAGGCAGGGAAAGGCCGCATTGATCCAGAATAATGTGCGCCACGGTCACACCCAGAAAGCAATTCGCTGGCGGTACTTGACGAACAAAGGAATCGCCAGGACGTACAGCAGGATCATAACGCCGCAAACGCCAAGATAAGTGTTCACGCCGGGAATGTACCCATAAATGGGGCCGCGAATGGTTTCAATGAACAGGTAAAGAGGATTGAAGTTCGCCAGGTAGGCGTGCTCCCTCAGCAGGTCAGGCTTCCAGAAAATGGGTGTCATGAAAAACACCAGCTGCACAATGCTCCCGATAATCTGCTGCATATCGCGGAATCGAGCGCAAAAGATACCCAGGATGAAGCTAAGGGGTATGGCAGTGAGAATTATGATCAACACGCCAGGGATAGCGGCCAACCAGCGCCATTGCGGAGTAATGCCGAAGAACAATATGACGGGGATATAAGCCGCCAGATTGTGCGCGAAGGTAAGCACGTTCCGATAAATCATTCTGAACACATACGTGCCCATGGGTAGGCGAACAGACCGGATAAGGCTGTCCGAACCCAGAAATGTTACGCACCCTTCGAGAATCAAGCTCGACAGCAATCCCCAGGTGATGATGCCCAGCGCCAGGTAGGGAATGAAATCCCGGATGTCCATCTTGAACAGGGATCCATACAAAGGCCCCATGCCCGAAATGGTGACCAGCATGGTCAAGGTGATCCAAAACGGACCCAGTACGGATCGTTTGTATTTCTGGCGAATATCCTGCCAAGCCAGGGCAGCCCAGACCTCATGACGCTTGATGGCCGCATTAAAATCTGACCAGGCCGCAGCAAACGACCCAGCAGCCGTGTTTTGCAGTTGCACCGAATTCGTATGACCCACGTGCTAGTCCTATGCAGCCAGGGAGCGCTGAAGCTCACCCTGAAGGTCCACGACGTCCTCAACGCCCACCGACAGGCGAACCAAACCATCGCTGATGCCCAAGCGCTTGCGATTGGCCGGTGGTACTGAAGCATGGGTCATGATGGCAGGATGCTCTATGAGGCTTTCTACGCCACCAAGAGATTCGGCAAGTGCAAACAGCTCGCATCGCTCGAGCATGCGGCGCGCGCTCTTGAGCCCGCCCTTGACCTCGATAGAGATAATGCCGCCAAACCCCTGCATCTGGCGCTTAGCCAGCGCATGCTGCGGATGGCTCTTTAGCCCAGGATAAATCACGCGATCGATGGCGGAGTGGCCTTCAAGCCACTTTGCCAAGTGCATGGCACTCTCACAATGAGCCTTCATGCGCAGATGAAGCGTCTTGAGGCCACGCATGGCCAAGAACGAATCGAACGGACCGGCGATGGCACCGACGGAATTCTGAAGAAATGCCATCTGTTCGGCCATTTCCTTGCTGCCGGCCACAACAATGCCGCCAACCATATCCGAATGACCATTGAGGTACTTGGTGGCGGAATGCAGCACCAGATCCGCACCGAACTCCAACGGACGCTGCAGCATGGGTGAGCAGAAAGTATTGTCGACCACCAGGATCAATCCGTGCTTCTTGGCAAACTGCGAAACCTTTGCCAGATCCACGAGCTTGAGCATCGGATTGGTAGGCGTTTCTGCCCAGATCATCCGCGTATTAGGTTTCAATGCTGCCTTGAGCGCTGCGGTGTCGTTCAGATCGACAAAACTGAAATCCAGGCCCGCCGAACGTCGGCGCACACGCTCGAACAAGCGATAGCTGCCGCCGTACAGGTCATCCATCGCGATCACATGGCTGCCGGAGTCAAGCATGTCCAATACCGTGGCGGCGGCACCCAAGCCCGACCCGAAAGCAAAACCGGCGACGCCGCCCTCCAGATCTGCCACGCAACGCTCATACGCCATGCGCGTGGGGTTTTGCGTTCGAGAATACTCGTACCCCTTGTGCTTACCTGGACTTTCCTGAACGTAGGTGGAAGTCGCGTAAATGGGGGTCATGATTGCCCCCGTGGTCGGGTCCGGATGCTGTCCTGCATGAATAGCCCGGGTCCCCAAGCCAAGTTCCACGGCTTGTTTTTGCTTGGCGCTGGATATCTTTTTGGGGCTCATGGGGTGGACCGTGTCCATTTGGGCAATCCCCTAATGATACCGGTAGCCCGCAGCCTTGTCTTAACACACTCCGTTATGCGGTAAAAACATGGGGCCGCACCCCCTGCACCTCATGGCACAATGCCAAATAGACTCTCGACCAAGACCCCCTAATGACAACTTTACTGGTGACCGGCGGCGCGGGCTTCATCGGAGCGAACTTCGTGCTGAAGGCAATTGCCGACGGGTTGAAGATCGTGAACCTCGATCTTCTGACCTACGCGGGCAACCTGGGCACCCTGGATGCCGTCAAAAATAGCCACAATCATATATTTGTGCAGGGCAGCATTGGCGACCGCGCCTGCGTGACCCGTATCCTCGATGAGCACAAACCCGACGCCATCGTCAATTTTGCAGCCGAATCACATGTCGATCGGTCCATCGATGGCCCGGCGGCGTTCATCGAGACCAATGTGGTGGGCACCCTTGCCCTGCTCGAGTGCTCCCGCGATTACTGGCTTGCGCTCGATAATGCAGCGCGCGAACGCTTCCGCTTCCTCCACGTCTCCACCGACGAGGTCTACGGTTCGCTCGGTGCTGAGGGACACTTCAGCGAGCAGACTCCTTACGCACCCAATTCGCCGTATTCGGCGTCCAAGGCAGCCTCTGACCATCTGGTTCGGGCATTTCATCATACCTACGGCTTGCCTACGCTAACCACGAACTGCTCCAACAACTATGGGCCATACCAGTTTCCGGAAAAGCTCATCCCGCTGGTCATACAAAAGGCGTTGTCCGGGGAACCCCTCCCGGTCTACGGCGACGGAATGAACATTCGCGACTGGCTCTACGTCGGCGACCATTGCGAGGCAATTCGCCGTGTATTGGAAGCTGGACGAGTCGGGGAGACATACAACGTAGGCGGCAATGCCGAGCGGCCAAACATCGCGGTGGTGGAAACCATCTGCGCCGTCCTTGACGAACGGCAACCGCTGGCCAACCAGGCACCTCGCAAGTCTCTCATTACCTTCGTCAAGGATCGTCCCGGTCACGACCGTCGTTACGCCGTCAATGCCGACAAGATTCATCGCGAGCTGGGATGGCGCCCTTCGCTCACCTTTGAACAAGGTATTCGTCAAACGATTGCCTGGTACTTGTCCAATCAAGCCTGGACAACACGCGTACTCAACGGCAGTTATCGAATGGAGCGATTGGGCCTGTGAGCACAAGAGGAATCATTCTTGCCGGTGGATCGGGCACAAGGTTGCACCCCATCACCCGCGCAATCAGCAAACAGCTTCTGCCGGTTTATGACAAACCGATGATTTACTACCCGCTCGCTACGCTGATGCTGGCGGGTATCCGCGACATATTGGTGATCAATACGCCGCATGAGCAGGCGTTGTTCCAGCGCTTGCTCGGCGATGGCTCTCAATGGGGCATCAACATCCAATACGAAGTGCAGCCGTCGCCTAACGGCTTGGCCGAGGCTTTCATCATCGGTCGCAGCTTCGTCGCCGGCCGCCGAAGCTGCCTCGTACTGGGCGACAATATTTTCTACGGCGTCGGGCTAACTGCACACCTCAAGCGTGCTGTTCAGCAATCGGCCGGCGCCACCATATTCGGCTATCGAGTAAGCGACCCGCAGCGCTATGGCGTTGCCGAGTTCGATGCACAGGGCCGGGTCGTTGGCCTGGAAGAGAAACCGGAGCGACCGAAATCACAGTACGCAGTCACGGGTTTATATTTCTACGACGAACGCGCCTGTGATTTCGCCTTGCAGCTGCGCCCATCGGCGCGCGGCGAGCTGGAAATTACCGATCTGAACCGATGCTACCTGAAGGACGCCTCGCTGCACCTGGAGCGACTTGGTCGCGGCTTTGCCTGGCTTGACACCGGCACCCACGAATCGCTGATCGAAGCTGGAAACTACGTACAGACCATTGAACACCGCCAGGGACTCAAAGTGTGCTGCCCTGAAGAAATTGCCTACCTCAATGGCTGGATTGATTCGGAACAACTGCGTCGACTGGCGTCGGAGCTTTCCAAGACTGGCTATGGGCAATACCTCTATGCACTGACTGAACAAGGCATCGCCCCATGAAGATCCAGGAAACGCCTCTACAGGGGGCGCTGGTACTTGAGCCCAGGGTTTTTGGCGATGGCCGCGGCTTCTTCTATGAAAGCTACAACCAAGCGGCATTCCGCGACGCCGGAATCGACGCCAACTTCGTCCAGGCAAATGTGTCGCGCTCCAGCAAGGGTGTGTTGCGTGGTCTCCACTATCAATGGCCCAGCCCGCAGGGCAAGTTGGTGAGCGTTTTGCAAGGCGAGGTCTATGACGTCGCGGTAGATATCCGTCAAGGCTCGCCTACCTTCGGCCAATGGACAGGAGTGATGCTTTCCGGGGAAAACCATCGACATTTCTGGATACCCGAGGGATTCGCCCACGGCTTCTGCGTGCTGAGCGAGTTCGCGATTTTCACCTACCAATGCACCGCGCTGTATGACCCGTCGGCCGACGCCGGCGTGCGCTGGAACGACTCCGACCTTGGCATTGATTGGCCAGTGAGGAATCCCCTGTTGTCGGAGAAGGACCAAAAGGCCCCTTTGTTGCGGGACGTCCCGTCTCCTCGCCTGCCAAGGTGGACCCAGTGAGGATCCTTCTGCTCGGCGCCAATGGCCAGCTGGGTCGTTGCTTCATTAAACAGGGCGGACTGTCGGAACGCGGCGAGCTGTTCGCCGCCAGCCGCGATGGTCAGCTAACCGAGGGCGGGGACGGCTACGTCGCCGATCTGTCGGACACCTCCAGTCTTCGGGCCGTACTGCACCAGTTGCACCCCGACGTGGTGATCAATACCGCCGCCTATACCGCTGTCGATCGCGCCGAGGAAGAAGAAAACCTCGCGCTTCGAATCAATGGCGAGGCCGTCGCCGAGCTGGGCCAGTGGGCTCGTGTGCACAATGCCCTCGTTGTGCACTACTCGACTGACTACGTGTTCAATGGCGAAGCCCGTACGCCATATGGCGTTGGCGCACAAACCGATCCGCTTGGCGCTTACGGCCGCAGCAAATTGGCGGGCGAACTCGCTCTGGCTGCCAGTGGCGCCGCACATTTCAACTTCCGCACCGCCTGGGTATATGCCGCCCACGGCCAAAACTTTCTGCGCACGATGCTAAGACTTGGTGCGGAACGAGATGAATTGTCCGTCGTTGTCGATCAGATCGGGGCACCGACCAGCACGAACCTTATCGTAGCCGGCACGCTGGCCGCGCTGGATCGCTGGCTCCATGCATCAGTAGAAACGCGATCCGCCCTGGAAGGCACCCATCATCTTGTGGCAAGCGGCAAGACAAGCTGGCATGGATTTGCCGAGGCCGTCTTCGCCGGTGCCGTTGATCGCGGCCTGCTTTCCAAGCGCCCTCTTGTACGCGCCATCGGCACGTCCGACTTCCCCACGCGCGCTAGACGCCCCGCCTACTCGGTACTGGACAACCAAGGGTTTCACAGCCATTTCGGCATACCCCTTCCCGATTGGAAAATCGGACTGGAACAGGTGCTCGACACCATGACCCTCCCCTCTTCGACGGAAAAATCATGCTGATTCCTTTGATTCTCAGCGGAGGCAGCGGCACACGACTGTGGCCGATCTCGCGCAGGAACCTACCCAAGCAATTCCTGTCGCTTGCGGGTAGCGAAACGCTGTTTCAGCAGACGGTACAACGCGCGCTCAACCTTGCAGGAGCCACTTCTCCAGTCGTGGTCGCAAGCGATGACCATCGCTTCCTCGCTGCCGAGCAATTGCAGGCGCTGCAGATCAGTAATACCAGCATCCTGCTCGAACCGGTCGCACGCAACACGGCACCGGCGATTGCAGTCGGTGCGCTGCAGGCATTGACCAAAGATCCCGAGGCCATCGTATTAGTCCTTCCCGCAGACCATCTGGTTGGCGATGCAGCCTCCTTCTCCGCGGCGGTGGCGAAGGCACAGCCGCTGGCAGAGCAGGGCTGGCTGGTGACGTTCGGCATCCGCCCGGATCGTCCGGAGACAGGCTTCGGCTACATCCGCCGTGGCAAGGCCCTTGGGGGGGGGGCTTTCCAGGTCGAACAATTCGTCGAGAAGCCGCAGCTCGAGGTTGCGGAACGCTATGTGTCCAGCGGCGAGTACGACTGGAACTCGGGCATGTTCATGTTTCGCGCTGCCAGCTACATCGACGAACTCGGCAAGCATGCGCCTGCCATGCTTGCCGCCGCGCGCGCCGCGTTCGAGAACGCCAACATCGATCTCGATTTCATTCGACTGGAAGCGAAAACCTTTGCTTCAGCTCCCAGCGACTCCATCGATTATGCGGTCATGGAGAAGACGTCGCGAGCTGCCGTCGTACCCGTGGCCTGCCAATGGTCGGATATCGGATCATGGGATGCACTGTGGCTCGCTGCCGAAAAGGATGCCAATGGCAATCACGTCGAGGGGGATGTGATTGCCCTGGACACCAGGGGCAGCCTGGTCCGTTCGCATGACCGTCACATGGTGGCCACGATCGGCCTGAAAGACGTCGTGGTGGTCACCACGCCCGATGCCACCCTGGTTGCACATCGCAATGCCTCGCAAGAGGTTAAGCGGGTCGTCGAAAAATTGAAGGATGCCGGCCGTACGGAGCACGATCTTCATCGTGTGGTGCACCGCCCCTGGGGAACATACGACTCCCTGGAGCGCGGTGATCGCTTCCAGGTCAAGCGCATAGTGGTGAAACCCGGCGCCTCGCTAAGCCTGCAGATGCATCACCATCGCGCGGAGCACTGGATCGTGGTCAAGGGCGTGGCTGAAGTGACCTGTGACGACAAAGTTTTCTTGCTCGCTGAAAATCAGAGTACCTACCTTCCATTGGGCAGCAAACATCGTCTGCGCAACCCTGGGAAGGTACCGGTCGAGCTGATCGAGGTTCAATCCGGAAGCTATCTTGGCGAAGACGATATCGTACGCTTCGACGACGCCTACGGCCGGACCTGAAGCTTGAGGCATCCCAATGAGAAAGGCCCCCGAGGGGGCCTTTCTCATTTCTGAATGAGGGAGGAGAGCTCCAGCGTCTTTGCGCTCATTAGCTCAACATCGCCTCGGGACTCGACGTTGAGCCGTAACAGCGGCTCCGTGTTAGACGAGCGTAGATTGAAGCGCCAGCGACCGAAGTCAGCGCTGATACCATCAACGCGTTCGACCAGGGGATGTTGCGCGGCGTAATAATCCAGCACGGACGCCACAGTTGCTGGCGCATCGTCGACTACGAAGTTGATTTCGCCACTGCACGGATAGGCTGCCATGCGCTCGGCCAGCATATCCGCCAAGCTGGTACCGCCGGACACACGTTCGGCAATCAACAGCCATGGGATCATGCCGGAATCGCAATAGGCGAACTCTCGAAAATAATGATGAGCGCTCATCTCGCCGCCGTAGATCGCATCCTCGGCGCGCATACGCTCCTTGATAAACGCGTGTCCTGTCTTGCTTTCGACGGGAATTCCGCCAGCCTGCCTGACCATCTCAATCGTGTTCCAGGTGAGCCGCGGATCGTGGATGACCTTCGCGCCGGGATGCCTTTGCAGCATCTGCGCGGCGAGCAAGCCGACGATGTAATAGCCCTCGATGAACTCCCCTTGTGCATCAAACAGAAAGCAGCGATCGAAGTCGCCATCCCAAGCGACACCCAAATCCGCGCCGTGTCGGCGCACCGCCTCCGCGGTAGCCGCGCGGTTTTCGGGAAGCAGAGGATTTGGGATGCCATGGGGAAAACTTCCATCAGGCTCGTGATGGATGCGAACAAATTGCAACGGCAGGTGCGCCGCAAGCAGGTCAATCACGACACCCGCACCACCGTTGCCTGCATTGACGACCACTTTGAGCGGGCGCATGGCTCGTGGATCGATGTATCCAAGAAGATGTTCGATGTAAGCCGACTTGTCATGATCGTGTGTAACGCCCCCACGCTTCG
Source organism: Dyella japonica A8 (assembly GCF_000725385.1). Taxonomy (NCBI): domain Bacteria; kingdom Pseudomonadati; phylum Pseudomonadota; class Gammaproteobacteria; order Lysobacterales; family Rhodanobacteraceae; genus Dyella; species Dyella japonica. The sequence continues at coordinate 4,621,266 of NZ_CP008884.1, forward strand.
CGGCCACTGGTCCGAACGCGTTTGCCTCAACGAGACGCTCGATGTCGCGCAGGCCAGTATCGCCACTGATGGGGCGTGCTCCATCCCGAACCAGCTTCATGCCGTTGTAGTCGATGGGATTGTGGCTGGCAGTCACCATGATGCCGCCCGCGACTCCACGGCTAAACACCTGAAAATAGACTTCTTCCGTGCCGCACAGCCCGATGTCGATCGCGTCACGACCCTCATCGTTCAGGCCACGAATGATGGCCTGTGCAAAGGACGGGCTGTCCCGACGCACGTCGAACCCCACCACCACGACGCCATCATTCACGGTTTGGGCAAAAGCACGCCCTAGCCGATACGCAACGTCATCATTGAGTTCATCGGGCACGCGGCCACGGATGTCATAAGCCTTGAAGCACTTCATCGGCGTGTCCGATTTCATTCGGGAGCGCCAGTCTATCGCCATTGCGACGTTCACGACCGACTACAGATCCGCCATTCAAGAGATGTCAACGAGGCCGATTCACATGAACCGGCACGACATGCCTACAGTGCTTGCGCCGCAGCCTGAGTCATTCACTCAACCGTCACCGACTTTGCCAGGTTGCGTGGCTGGTCCACGTCGGTGCCGCGCAACACGGCCACGTGGTAGGCAAGCAACTGCATCGGCACGGTGAACACGGCGGGTGCGATGAAATCGCCCCCGCCATCCATGCGCAGGATCACGCCTCGCGATGCATTGCCATCCATGCTCGCCTCGCCATCGGCAAACACCAGCAGCTCGCCACCGCGGGCGCGCACTTCCTGCAGGTTGGATTTGAGCTTGTCGAGCAGGGGGCCATTGGGTGCCACCGCGATCACCGGCATGTCCTCATCCACCAGCGCCAGCGGGCCGTGCTTGAGTTCGCCCGCCGCATAGGCCTCGGCGTGGATATAGGAGATCTCTTTCAGCTTGAGTGCCCCCTCCATCGCCACTGGATGCTGCGCGCCGCGCCCGAGGAACAGCGCGTGCTGGCGATGGATCAGGCGCTCGGAAAGCTCGATGATCCGCGGCTCCAGTTCCAGCGCCTTCTCGATCATCGAAGGCATGTGCAGGAGTTGTGCGGTCAGGTCGGCATAACGCGCCCCATCCAGGCCGCGCTGGTGCGCGAGTTGCAGCGTCAGCAGGCCCAGCGCCGCGAGCTGCGTGGTGAATGCCTTGGTGGAGGCCACGCCGATCTCAGGGCCCGCGCGCGTCATCAGCTTGAGGTCCGCTTCGCGCACCACCGACGATTCGGGCACGTTACAGATCGCCAGCGTGCCGAGATAGCCGCGACGACGCGACTCGCGCATCGCCGCCAGCGTGTCCGCCGTTTCGCCGGACTGGGAAATGGCCACGAACAAGGTGCCGTCCGGCACCACGGCCTCGCGATAGCGGTATTCGCTCGCCACCTCCACATTCACCGGTAGACGGGCGTATTCCTCAATCCAGTACTTGGCGACAAGGCCGGCGTGATAACTGGTGCCACAGGCGATGATGTGCAGGCCTTTCACCTTGGCCAACAGTTCGTCGCCGCCCACCCCGAAGATGTTGGGCAACACGCCGTTCGGGCTGATGCGAGCCTCCAGCGTATCGGCGACGGCGCGCGGCTGCTCGAAGATTTCCTTCTGCATGTAGTGGCGGTATTCGCCACGCTCGACGGCGTCCTTGGAGAGTTCGCTTTCATGCACTGCGCGCTCGACCGGCTTGCCATCGTGGCCATACACCTGCACTTGGTCGCGGGTGATCTCCACGACGTCGTGCTCTTCCAGGTAGATGATCTTGTTGGTGACCTGGATCAGCGCCTGGGCATCGGAACCCAGGAAGTTCTCGCCAATGCCCACGCCCACCAGCAGGGGCGCACCGCGACGTGCGCCGACGACGCGGCCGGGCTCGCTGTCGCTCACCACGGCGATCGCATAGGCGCCTTCCAGCTCATGCACCACGGACGACACGGCATCCAGCAGCGACTTGCCCGAAACCATGCGTTCGCTGATCAATGCCGCCATGACCTCGGTGTCGGTCTCCGACGTAAAGACATGGCCACGCGCTTCCAGCTCACCGCGCAACGTGGCGTAGTTTTCGATGATGCCGTTGTGCACCAGCGCCACGCCACCCTGCACATGCGGATGCGCGTTGGCCGTGTTGGGCACGCCATGGGTGGCCCAGCGCGTGTGCGCGATGCCGGTGCCGCCCGGGAATGGGTCGGCCCTGTACAGGCCTTCCATCTCGCGCACCTTGCCCTTGGCTCGCACGCGACGGATCTCGCCGCCGTTCAGCACGGCGAGGCCGGCTGAGTCGTAACCGCGATATTCGAGGGCCTTCAGGCCCGCGATGAGCAAGGGAGCCACGTCACGCTGGGCGGCGGCGGCAACGATTCCACACATGAGTTGTCACTCCTTAGAACGGGCGCGGCCTGGGGGTCGGTCGCGAAACAGCGACTTTGTCCGCAACCGATTTCAGCAAACTTTCAAGACCAGCGGCCGAGTGGCCGATGGTCCACCGTCCATGCTGAACGCCCCGTCACCCGGGCTTCAATGCACCTTGCGACGTAGATAGTTCAGCAGATCGATACGCGTGATCAGGCCCAGGAACTGTTCGCCGTCCACCACGATGGCCACATGCCCACGCTCGAACACGGGCAGCAGGGATTCGATAGGCGAACGCACGTCCAGCATCTGCAGGTTGGTGATCATGGCGGTGGACACCGCGTCGCGGAACTTGGTTTCGTCCGCGTGCACGTGCATCAACACGTCCGATTCATCGAGGATGCCCACCAGGCGGCTGCCATCCATGACCGGCAACTGCGAGACGTCGTACAGCTTCATGCGCGTATAGGCCGTCATGAGCAATTCGTTCGGCCCCACCACCACGGTGTCACGCTGGGCGAAGGGGCGCAGCAACAGGTCACGCAGGTCGCCGTGCTGTTCGCGATCGATGAAGCCGTTGTCGAGCATCCAGTAGTCGTTGTACATCTTCGACAGGTACTTGTTGCCCGTGTCGCACACCAGGGTCACGACGCGCTTGGGGCTGGTCTGCTCGCGGCAGTAGCGCAGCGCAGCGGCCAGCAGCGTGCCGGTGGAAGAACCACCGAGAATGCCCTCCTTCGCCAGCAGCTCGCGCGCGGCCAGGAAGCTTTCCTTGTCGGGAATCGCGTAGGCCTTTTTCACGCGCGTGAAATCGCTGATGGTCGGCAGGAAATCCTCACCGATGCCCTCGACCATCCAGCTGCCCGATTTGGTCGAGAGGGTGCCCTCGTTGATGTACTGCGCCAGGATCGAACCGACCGGATCGGCCAGCACGAATTCGGTGTTGGGCGAGTGCTCGGCAAAGAACTTGGACAGGCCGCTGAGCGTGCCCGACGAACCGCAGCCCACCACGATGGCGTCTACCTTGCCGTCGAGCTGCTCAAGGATCTCCGGACCGGTGGTGGCGATATGCGCCGCCGGGTTGTCGGGGTTGCCGAACTGGTTGATGAAGTACGCCCCCGGGGTTTCGCGCGCAATGCGCTCGGCCATGTCCTGGTAGTACTCCGGGTGGCCCTTGGCCACGTCCGAGCGGGTGAGCACCACTTCGGCGCCCATGGCCTTGAGGTTGAAGATTTTCTCGCGGCTCATCTTGTCCGGCACCACCAGGATCAGGCGGTAACCCTTCTGCTGCGCCACCAGGGCCAGGCCCAGGCCGGTATTACCGGCGGTGCCTTCGACCAGGGTGTCACCCGGGCGGATCTTGCCGGCTTTCTCGGCGCCCTCAATCATCGACAGGCCGATGCGGTCCTTGACGGAACCACCGGGGTTGGCACTTTCCAGCTTCAGGAACAGCTCGCACGGTCCAACGTCCAGGCGCTGCGCGCGTACCATCGGGGTACGTCCGATCAGTTCGAGGACACTCTGGTGGACCGACATGGGAACTCCTTGCAATAGGCGCCGGCCGCTTGGTGGCGGCCGCTTGGAACGCCGATGATACCCGAGCAGCACGACACCCTTGCGGCGGAGCCATGAACGACGCGGCCCCGGAGCCGTGAGGCGCCGGGGCCGCGTTCATGCGAAAACGTCGCAGATTCAGTTGATGTGGTGCGCTCGGGTGTCCCACATGCGCTGGAGTCGCTCCTTCGCGTGGAGTTTCTCCTTCTTCATGCCCGATAACGTCATGTCGTCGATGGGAAGGACGCCGATCTCGGCGTCGTGCACCTTGCTGTCGAGCTCCTGATGGTGCTGGTAGAGCCGACGAAACTCAGCGTCGGCCTTCATCAAAGCTTCGACATCATCACGCTGCTGGTTTTCAAACATGATCGAACCTCCTCTGGAGAGAACGGCAGGTGCCCGGCAAGGCGCCTGCTGACGTTGGATCAGGCGCAAGCACCCCCGATCCATGCCGCTTGAGCGGTCCATGGAGAGCGAATGAGGGAGAGGGATAGGCGCATGATCCAGGTCGGTGACCCAAGGTGCGATATGCCCCTTGGGAAGTTGACCCTACTCCCCGTCCCGGAGTCATGCAAGCGTCATAACCGGGTTCCGGCGTTACGGAACTTTCCGAAAAAATACTGCCAGAACAGTATTTTGCGCGGCACCCACCTTTGCACGACGAAATCTGCATGGACCGGGCGGCAGGCCACGCCGTCTCATGCCGGGGCAGACAGACAAAAGGCCGACGGCAGCCCCGTCGGCCTCTCGGCATCGACCCTCGGAAGGGCGATTACTTGCCCTGGTCCTTGCTGCTCGACGAGCTGTCACCCTGCATCTGCTGGCGCATCGCGCGGGCAGCCTGGGCGGCCAGGTCAGCCTGCTTCTTGGCGGCGTTGGCCACCTTGGCCTGGGCCGCGGCGAGCTTCTTGGCCTGCTCTGCCTGGGCCTGCGCCTGGGCGGTGGCTTCGGCGCCGGCGGCCATCTGGCGGGCAGACTCTTCCTGCGCGGCCTGGTACTGCATGCGTTGGCGTTCCAGCTCGCGGCGAGCCATTTCCGTCTCGCGGCGGCTGCCGTCGAGCTGGATCTGGTCGTGTTCGCGGTCCAGCTTGGCGATCTGCTGCTGGGCGTCCTGCAGCTGGGCGGTGGCACGGGCCAGGTCCACGCGGCGCTCGGCGATGTACAGGGCGTGGGTGCGGTCGCGCGAACGGGCCTGGGCGAGCTGGTTCACCGCGTCATGCGCGCGCGCCTGCTCGGCCTGCGCGTACATGCCAAGGGCCGGGTCGCTGGAAAGCTGGCTGAGGCTGCTGTTGAGGCGAGCCACGTCCATGTCTTCCTTGGACGCATGGGCGGCGCCTGCGGCGGCAAGCGCCACCAGCACCGTCGACAGACGGAAGGTCAGGGATTTCACAGGTGGCCTCCTTGGTCAGTGCTCGACGGAGGAGCCGGCTGGTCGGGGTTGGGGTTCTGCGGGTAGGTCTGGAAGCCCTGGCCCTGCTGGATCGGTTCGCCCAGCTGCGAGCTGGTCGGGGCCGGCATGTCCTGGGTCTGCTGCTGTGGCGGCAGGCCGGCGGCCTGGCTCTGGTTCTGCTGTTGCTGCTCGGACAGCGACTGCTCGATCTGGTCGCGCAGCTGCTGGTTGGTCGAGGTCTTGCTCTGGATCTGGGCGCGGGCGGCAGCCAGCCGGGACTTGGCACGCGCCAGCTCGGCGTCGGCACGGGATTCGTCCGCCAGCTGGGCCGCCACGTCGTAATCACGCTTGGCCATGGCGTTCTGGGCCTGCTGGAACTTGCTCTGGGCGTTGCCCAGGTCAATCGGGTCGTACGCGGAGGCGTCGACGTCCCGTGCCGCCTGCAGCTGCATTTGCGCCTGATTCATGGCCCCGTCCGGCGGCGGCGTGGAGGCGCAGCCGGCAAGCGCCAGCGTCATGGCCAGCGTCAGGGTCGAAACCGCCAGCCTGGCAACCTTAAGTTGCCCTGTCGACGGGGAAAAGATGTGCACCATCACTCAGTCCTCTCGGAGTGTCGCAGCGTATTGTGGGCGGGCATAATCGCTTTTAGCAATGCGTACGAACAGGGGATTCGAGTGGATATCGGTTATTTCCTCAAGCTAATGGTTGACAAGGGCGCGTCGGATATGTTCCTGACGACGGGCGCCCCTGTGAACATTAAGGTCGAGGGCAAGCTTTACCCGCTGGGCAATACCGGCCTTCCCAGCGGCATGGTGAAGAAAATCGCTTACTCGCTGATGGACGAAGGCCAGGTTCCCCAGTTCGAGCGCGACCTGGAACTGAACATGGCGCTGGCGGTGAAGGAAGCCGGCCGTTTCCGCATCAACGTGTTCAAGCAGCGCGGCGAAGTGGGCATGGTCATCCGTGCCATCAAGAGCGAGATCCCCAGCATCGACCAGCTGCAGCTGCCGAGCATCTTCCGTGAGCTGATCATGGAGCCGCGCGGCCTGATTCTGGTGGTCGGCGCCACCGGTTCGGGCAAGTCGACCACCCTGGCCGCGATGCTCGACCACCGCAACCAGAACTCCTCGGGCCACATCCTCACCATCGAGGACCCGATCGAGTACCTGCACCGCCACAAGCGGTCGATCGTCAACCAGCGCGAAGTCGGCCTGGATACGCACAGCTATCACGAGGCCCTGCGCAACGCGATGCGCGAAGCGCCGGACGTGATCATGATCGGCGAAATCCGCGACACCGACACCATGGAAGCGGCCATTTCGTTCTCCGAAACCGGCCATCTCTGCCTTGCCACCCTGCACTCGAACAACGCCGACCAGACGCTGGAGCGCATCCTCAACTTCTTCCCGGAATCGGCGCACAAGAACGTGCTGATGAACCTCGCGCTCAACCTGCGCGCGGTGATCAGCCAGCGCCTGGTGGTGGGCAAGGACGGCCGCCGCCTGCCGGCGACGGAAGTGCTGCTCAACACGCCGCTGATCCGCGACATGATCCGCCGCGGCCAGGTGCACGACGTCAAGGAAGCCATGGACCGCAGCCTGCAGGAAGGCATGCAGACCTTCGACCAGTCGCTGTACCGCCTGTACAAGGAAGGCCGCATCGAGCTGGACGAAGCGCTCAACAAGGCGGACTCCCGCGATGGCCTGGCGCTCAAGATCCGCCTGTCCGACAGCGGCAACCCGGAAAGCACCGAGCTGGTCGGCAACGACCCCTACGGTCTGGGCTTCTGAAGCCCGCCGTCAGGCGGCGGGGCGTGCATCGCCGCCCCGCGCCACACCGTCAGCCCTGAGTGGCAGGCGCATCCGGCTGCGCTTCCGGCACGGCCCGCTGGAAAGCTTCCAGCGACTGGCAGGCATCCACGATGCGGCAGATGGTCGGGAAGTCCTCCATCGGCAACTTCCAGCGCACCGCGTTGTAGACCTGCGGCACCAGGCAGGCGTCCGCCATGCTGGGCGCATCGCCGTGACAGAACCGGCCCGTGGCGACATTGCCCGCCAGCATCGCTTCCAGCGACTGCAGGCCCAGGCCGATCCAATGGCGTGACCACACGCCTTTGGCGGCGTCATCCGCCCCGAACTGCGACGTCAGGTGCTGGAGCACGCGCAGGTTGCCGAGCGGATGCACGTCACAGGCGACCACCTGCGACAACGCGCGTACCCGCGCCCTGCCGGCCGGATCGGCCGGGAGCAGCGGCGGCGCTGGATGGGTTTCATCCAGGTACTCCATGATCGCCATGGACTGGGTGAACACCCGCCCGTCGTCGATCAGGCAGGGCACCAGCTCCTGCGGGTTGAGAGCCTGGAAGTCCGGCAGGTGCTGCTCGCCGCCCTGATTGACCAGGTGTACCGCCTTGGACTCGTACGGCAGCCCCTTCAGGTTCAGGGCGATGCGCACCCGATAGGCCGCACTGGAACGCCAATAGCCGTACAACACCAGATCCTGCCCCATACCCTTGTCCTCTCGACGACATGCCGGGCGCCTAGGATACCTGTCATGCGGTTTGCATCACCGCGAAACGGGCAGGACAATAGGCGGTTCGCGCCTCAGGGCGTCCGCATCCCGAATCCCAGCTAGGAGTTCCGCCGTGTCCGTTACCCGCATGAGCGATCTTGATCTGCGCGGCAAGCGCGTGCTTATCCGCGAAGACCTGAACGTGCCGATCGATAACGGCCACATCACCTCCACCCAGCGCCTGGAAGCCGCCCTGCCGACCATCAAGGCCGCCCGCGACGCCGGCGCCAAGGTGATGGTGCTGTCGCACCTGGGCCGCCCGAAGGAAGGCCAGTTCGACGCCGAATCCTCGCTGGCGCCGGTCGCCAAGTGGCTGGGTGACAAGCTGGGCCAGCCGGTGCGCCTGGTAGCCGACTACCTCGACGGTGTCGAGGTTGCCGAGGGCGAGGTGGTGGTGCTCGAGAACTGCCGCATGAACGTCGGCGAAGGCAAGGACGACGAAGCCCTGTCGAAGAAATACGCCGCCCTGTGCGACGTGTTCGTCATGGACGCCTTCGGCACGGCGCACCGCGCCCAGGCCTCCACCCACGGCGTCATCAAGTTCGCCCCGATCGCCGCCGCCGGTCCGCTGCTATCGGCCGAACTGGACGCGCTGGGCAAGGCGCTGGAGCACCCTGCCCGCCCGCTGCTGGCCATCGTCGCCGGCTCCAAGGTGTCGACCAAGCTCACCCTGCTTGAGAACCTGATCGGCAAGGTGGACCAGCTGATCGTCGGCGGCGGCATCGCCAACACTTTCATCGCCGCCATGGGTTACCCGGTCGGCAACTCGCTGTATGAGCCGGACCTCATCCAGGCCGCCAAGAAGGTCATGGCCGACGCCAAGCGCCGCAACGCCGACGTGCCGGTGCCGGTCGACGTGGTCGTCGCACCGGAGTTCTCCGCCCACGCCCCCGCCACCGTGAAGCCGGTAGATCAGGTGAAGGAAGGCGAGATGATCCTGGACATCGGCCCCGAGACCGCGCGCCGCTACGCCGAGATGATCGCCAAGGCCGGCACCGTCGTGTGGAACGGTCCGGTGGGCGTGTTCGAATTCGACGCCTTCGGCCAAGGCACCGAGACGCTGGCACGCGCGGTGGCCGAGTCGCCGGCCTTCTCTATCGCCGGTGGTGGCGACACGCTCGCAGCGGTGGACAAGTACGGCATCGAGAAGAACGTCTCGTACATCTCCACCGGCGGCGGCGCCTTCCTCGAATTCCTCGAAGGCAAGGAACTGCCGGCCGTGGCCGCCCTCAAGGCGCGCGCGGGCAAGTAATGCTCTGCCTGTTCGACCTCGATGGCACGCTGATCGATTCGGAGATCGGCATCCTGGGCTGCGTCCGGCATGCACTGACGCAGCTGGGCGTGGAACACCCGGCCGAGCTGCGCCACTGGATCGGCCCGCCGCTGCGCCACAGCTTCGCGCCGCTGCTGGATCACGACCACGACCGCATCGAGCTGGCCGTGGAGCACTACCACGAGCGTTTCCATGCCATCGGCTGGCAGGAGCACTCGGTGTACCCGGGCATCGAGGCGATGATCGGCCGCCTGCAGGCGGCCGGCCACACCTTGGCCGTGGTCACCAGCAAGCCGGAGCGACACGCGCGGCCGATCATCGAGCACCTGCCCTTTGGCCCCGCGTTCAGCCGTCTGTACGGTCCCCACCCGTCCAGCGCGCACAGCGAGAAAGCAACCATGATCGCCGCCGCGCTCGAAGACTTCGGCGCCGAGCCGCAGCAGGCGGTGATGATCGGCGACCGTCATTTCGACATCGACGGCGCTGTCGCCAATCGCGTGCGGGGCATCGGCGTGCTGTGGGGCTTCGGCAGTCGCGCCGAGCTGGAAAAGGCCGGGGCGCATGCGTTGGCGCGTGATCCGGGACATCTGGCCGAACTGCTCGCCGCCTGACCTCATCACCTGTGGGAGCGCACCCTGTGCGCGACAGCCTCGCGATGTGGTGTCGGCGTGGCCCTGCCGTCGCGCACAGGGTGCGCTCCCACAGAAATCGTGTTGCCTCGCGAGATCAGGCTTCAGCGATCAATGCCGACAGATCCGTCGCCCCAACATCCACACCCGCCTGCGCCAACAACGTCGTCACCTGCCCGCGATGATGGGTCTGGTGATTGAAGAAATGCATGACGAGGAAGAAATACGGCTTGCGGAACGCCTCCCCACGAGTATTCGCGTACGCCAGCACCTGATCCAGGTCTTCTTCTGATACCGCGTCTGCCCAGGCTTCGATCACGCCGTCGAGAAAACGCCGGTGTTCGGTCAGCGCGGCAAGATCACCAAACGGCCGCGCACTCAGATCACGCTGGATCGGCAGGCCCCGCACGGGATCGAGCGCTACATAGCCCGCAGGGTGTCCCGCAAAGCGCTGCAACCAGATCATGTCCGCCACGGCAATGTGGCTCAGCGTCCCGTGAATCGAACTGAAGAACGCACCGCGATCCGCCATGACTTCCGTAGCCGGCAGGCTCGCCGCCGCGGCATAGACCTTGTCATTCATCCACCGGTTGTAGGCGGCCATCTGTCGCACATGATCGCGGCGCAAAGGGGCATGGGTCGTCATGGGTCAGGCCTGTGGTCCAAAGCCACAAGCCTAGCGCCGACGGCCATCGGCGTCGCCTGCCACTTGAAACAGTACGCAAAGAAAAAGCCGCGGCATGCCGCGGCTTTTTCTCATCGGGCTTCGTGATGGCTTAGCCGATCACGCGCTTCACGGCGTCGACCACGTGGGCCACGGTGAAACCGAAGTGCTCGAACAACTGCGGCGCCGGTGCCGAGGCACCGAAGGTGGTCATGCCGACCACGTCGCCGTCCAGGCCCACGTACTTGCGCCAGAAGTCGGACGAAGCCGCCTCCACCGCCACGCGGGCGCGGCACCAGCCCGGCAGGATCGCTTCACGATACTCCAGCGGCTGCGCATCGAACACTTCCGTGCACGGCATGGACACCACGCGCACCGGCACGTTCTGCTGCGCCAGCGTGCGGGCGGCTTCCATCGCCAGTTCCACTTCCGAACCGGTGGCGATCAGGATGGCCTTGAACTTGGTGTCCTGCGGATCGGATAGCACGTAGGCGCCACGCGCGATGTCAGCCACCTGCTGCGCGGTGCGCTGCTGCGGCTTGAGGTTCTGGCGCGAGAACACCAGGCAGGCCGGGTTGCCCTTGCGCTCGATGGCGAGCTTCCACGACATCGCCGATTCCGCCGCGTCGCACGGGCGCCACACCTGGTTGTTCGGGATGTAGCGCAGCGAGGCGAGGTGTTCCACCGGCTGATGGGTCGGGCCGTCTTCACCCAGGCCGATCGAGTCGTGCGTGTACACGTGGATTACATGGGCCGGGATCAGCGCGCTCATGCGCACGGCGTTGCGCGCATAGTCAGAGAACACCAGGAACGTGGCGTCGTACGGAATGAAGCCGCCGTGCAGCGCCAGGCCGTTGGCGATGGCGCTCATGCCGAACTCGCGCACACCGTAATAGAGGTAGTTGCCCTTGGCGTCGCGGCCGTTGCCAGCGTCGACGCTGCCCTTCCACTTGGTGAGGTTGGAGCCGGCCAGGTCAGCCGAGCCGCCGATCAATTCCGGCAGCAGCGGCGCGAAAGCCTCGATGGTCATCTGCGAGGCCTTGCGCGAGGCGACGTCCGGGGCGTCCGCCTGCATCTTGTCGACGAAGGCCTGCGACTTCTCGGCCCAGTCGGACGGCAGTTCACCGGACACGCGACGGGTGAACTCGGCCGCCAGTTCCGGGAAGGCCGCCGAATACTTGGCGACGGTATCGTGCCACTTCTGCTCGCGCTCGGCGCCTGCCTTCTTGTGGTCCCAACCGGCATAGATCTCGGCCGGGATCTCGAACGCCGGGTGGCGCCAGTCCAGCGCGTCGCGCGTGGCGGCCACTTCGTCCTTGCCCAGCGCGGCGCCGTGGCTTTCTTCCTTGCCCTGCTTGTGCGGGGAGCCGAAGCCGATGATGGTGCGCGCGCAGATCAGCGTGGGCTTGTCAGACTGGCTGGTAGCCGCGCTGATGGCCTTCTTGATGGCGTCGGCGTCATGGCCGTCCACGCCGCGGATCACGTTCCAGCCATAGGCCTCGAAACGTTCCGGCGTGTTGTCGGTGAACCAGCCGTGCACTTCGCCGTCGATGGAGATGCCGTTGTCGTCGTAGATAGCGACCAGCTTGCCGAGCTTCCACGTGCCGGCGAGCGAAGCGACTTCGTGCGAGATACCTTCCATCAGGCAGCCATCACCCAGGAACACATAGGTATGGTGGTTGACGATCTCGTAGCCCGGACGGTTGAAGTGGTCCGCCAGCACCTTCTCTGCCAGCGCGAAGCCAACGGCATTGGCCAGACCCTGACCCAGCGGGCCGGTGGTGGTTTCCACGCCCGGGGTTTCGCTGGCTTCCGGATGGCCGGCGGTCTTGGAGTGCAGCTGGCGGAAACGCTTGAGCTGTTCCATCGGCAGGTCATAGCCGGTCAGGTGCAGCAGTGCGTACTGCAGCATCGAGCCGTGGCCGTTGGAGAGCACAAAACGGTCGCGGTTGAACCACTTCGGGTTGGTCGGGTTGTGCTGGAGGAAGTCATTCCACAGCACCTCGGCGATGTCCGCCATGCCCATGGGCATGCCCGGGTGGCCGGAATTGGCCTGCTGTACGGCGTCCATGGCAAGGGCGCGCACGGCGTTGGCGAGTTCGCGACGGGTCGTCATCTAAGGGGGTCTCCGGCAGGGGCGGCCATAAAAACCGGTATTGTCGCCGATCCCGCGATGTCCTGTCGCCGATGAGACGCTGCCCTTGATTGGCCACAACAATTAACTCAACCTTAATAATGTACTAACCGGTATTGAAACTTCCATCCCCTCCTCCCATCTAAGGAACAGCACCGTCGGCACGAGGTGCCCAGCCGCGCCACACCGAACCCCCGGCGCCGCGGACTGGCCCAATAAGACAAAGAGGAGTACCCCATGAAGAACACCATTCTTGCTCTCGCCCTGGCTACCGCTGGTTTCGCCGCCGTTCCCGCCGCTTTCGCCCAGGATGCCGGCAACGCCCAGCAGGGCTGGTACGTCGGCGCCAACGCCGGCTACGGCCAGGTGCAGAAGGGCCCCTACGACAACGGCAGCTTCGCCGGTGGCGTGAAGGGTGGTTACCGCTTCGCGATCAACCCGGATACCTCGGTGGGCGCGGAAGTGGGTTATGTCTACCTGGGCCGTGCCGACGCACGTGGCCAGTACACCCAGAATTACGCCAACTACAACGGCAACAACGGCCAGTCCAAGCTGCAGGGCGCCACCGCCGGCCTGAACCTGCGCTACAGCTTCAGCCCGAACTGGTACGGTGAAGTCCGCGGCGGCGCTTTCTTCGCCAAGGGCTCGGGCCTGACCGACGACAAGACCAACCCGCAGAACGTCAACTTCAACAGCACCCGCTACTACGCTGGTCTGGGCGCGGGCTACAACATCAACAAGAACATCAGCGTGGGTCTGAACTGGGACTACTACGACGGCAGCCAGAGCGACAAGAACATCCACCTGCCGACCAACCTGTACAGCGTCAGCGCGGAATACCGCTTCTGATCCAACGGTTGGCATGAAACAAAAACGGGCGCCGCGAGGCGCCCGTTTTCTTTGCAGCGATGAAAAGCTGCGTATCGCTTACTTGGCGTTCCACTGGCCGAGCGCGGCGAGACCGTTGTCCTTCGCGCGAGCGAAGACGGTCTTCTGGGCGTCGGCGTAGTTCGCCTTCATGTCCTTGGCCCACAGCTTCAGCGCGGCCTGCTGCATGGCGCGGCCGTAGGAGAACGACAGCGGCCACGGGTGCGGGCCCATGCGGTTCATGGCGTTGAGGTGGGCGGTGGACTGCTCGTCGGTCTGGCCGCCGGAGAGGAACACGATGCCCGGAAGCGTGGCCGGCACGGTGGTCTTGAGCACGCGCACGGTGGCTTCGGCGACTTCCTCGACCTCGGCCTGCTCGTCCGCTTCCTTGCCCGGGATGACCATGCTGACCTTCAGGATGGTGCCTTCCAGCATCACGTTCTGCTCGTACAGCGCGTTGAACAGGCTACGCAGCACGGCTTCATGCACTTCGTAGCTGACTTCGATGCTGTGGTCGCCGTCCATGATCACTTCCGGCTCGACCATCGGCACCAAGCCGGCTTCCTGGCACAGGGCGGCGTAGCGGGCCAGCGCGTGGCAGTTGGCCTCGATGGCGGTGGAGGACGGGTTGTCCTCGGAAATGTTGATCACGGCGCGCCACTTGGCGAACTGGGCACCCAGCTTCACGTACTCGGCGAGACGCTCGCGCAGGCCGTCGAGGCCTTCGGTCACCACGTCGCCCGGGAAGCCGGCCAGCGGCACGGGGCCCTTGTCGACCTTGATGCCCGGGATGATGCCGTTCTTCTTCATCAGCGTCGTGAACGGCACGCCGTCCTTGGTCGACTGACGGATGGTTTCGTCATACAGGATCGCGCCGGAGATGTGCTCGTTCAGGCCCGGCGTGGTGAGCAGCAGCTCACGGTAGGCGCGACGGTTCTCTTCGGTGTTGTCGATGCCGACGGCCTCGAAACGCTTCTTGATGGTGTTGGTCGACTCATCGATGGCGATGATGCCCTTGCCGGGCGCGACCATAGCGAGGGCAACGCTTTCGAGATCTTCGATGCTCATGACAACTCCGGATACTTAGGCGGTGTGGGCCGCACAAGGTGATGCCGCCCCGGAAAGGGCGGAGGCTGAAAAGCCGCGATTATAGGCCAAGCGGCCGCCCAGGGTCCGGAGCGTCCCTGAACGGCCTGGCAGAAGGCCTGGCGGCGCCTCAGGCCTGCTCGTAGCCCGGCAGCTTGCAGGCGTTGATGATGGACTGCCGCTGCGCCGGGTCGGCCGGCAGGTTGAACGGCACGATGAAATAGGTGTTGACCGGCTCGTGCGTCCCGTTCTTCAGCGCCGGGCCATAGCGGAAGTTGCTCACCACGCTCTTGGCCACGGCGTCCAGGTCGCTCTGCGGCACCACCTTGCGCACGGTGACGTTCTGGGGGATGCCGTCCGAGCCGATCATGTAGCTGACGGCCACGCAGCCGGGCTTGTCCATGTTGCGGCCGCTGTTGGGAATATCCGCATCCACCTTGGTGTTGAGCATGATCCAGTAAGACTGGATCTGCTCCGGCCCGACCATGCGCTCACGGGACTGCGCCAGCAGGGGCGCCGCGCCCGTCATGGCCAATGCCAGCGCCAGCGCCTGGGTTATGCGACGTGACTTCGTGTTCATGGAAAACCTCCTGTACCTGATCGGGGACGGTGCGGCGATTCTAGCCGTACCTCGCGCCCGGCGATGCGGGCGTGAAGCATCGATCCGTGCCCGAAAGCGCCGCACGACGGAGCGCCATCGCCCGCCGACCCGGCCCACACCGGATCGGCGGACGATGGCGGCTCAACGCGACTTGCTCAGAGGTCCCGCAGGCACTCCACGACACCCGCGGCCCCGACCGAGAGCAGCTTGAGCGTATTGGTGCCGCCACCCTGGCCGATATGGTCGCCATGGGTAAGCACCACGCGATCGCCTTCGACCAGCTTCCCTTCAATGAAGAGCTGGCGCACGGCGTCGCGCGCGGAACCGGCGGTGGTCTGCGACACGTGGGCGAACTTCACGGCGGTCACATCGCGGAGGATGGACATGCGGCGACGGGCGTCGTCGAACGGCGAAAGCGCATAGATCGGCACCGCGCTGCGATAACGCGACAGCCACTGCGCCGTGGCGCCCGACTCGGTCAAGGCCACGATGGCGCGCACGCCCAGCTGGCTGGCCAGCAGCATGGCGGCCAGCGCGATGGCCTGGTCGGTGCGGTCAAGATGGTGGCCCTGCGTGGCGGGGTCTTCCTTCGGTTCGAACTGGCGCTCGGCGCCCAGGCAGATGCGGCGCAGCGCGGCCACGGCCTTGTCCGGATGGGCGCCAGCGGCGGATTCCTCCGACAGCATGACCGCGTCGGTGCCGTCGATCACGGCGTTGGCCACGTCCATCACCTCAGCGCGGGTCGGGATGGGCGAGCGCACCATCGACTGCAGCATCTGCGTGGCGGTGATGACGGCGCGATTGCGCTGTACGGATTCGCGAATGATCTTTTTCTGCAGGCCCGGCAGCTCGGCGTCGCCGATTTCCACGCCCAGGTCGCCGCGCGCCACCATCACCACATCGGACGCATCAATGATTTCGCCGAGCACCGGAATCGCGTCCGCGCGCTCGATCTTGGCCACCAGCGACGCCTTGCCGCCGGCTTCTTCGAGCAGGCGGCGCGCCTCGTTCATGTCGGCGGCCGAACGCACGAACGACACGGCGAGGAAGTCGCAGCCGATCTCGGCCGCCAGCTTGATGTCCGCCTTGTCCTTGTCCGACAGCGCGGACACGGAGAGGCCACCGCCCTGGCGATTGAGCCCCTTGCGATCGGACAGCTTGCCGCCAATCAGCACCGTGCAGCGGATTTCCTGGCCCACCACCTCTTCGACGGTGAGGGCGACGAGACCATCGTCCAGCAACAGCACGTCGCCGGCCGACACGTCCTTGGGCAGGTCGTAGTAGCTCACGCCCACGCGGGTGTTGTCGCCCAGCGGCGCACCAGGGGTGCAGTCCAGCACGAAGCTGTCGCCCACCTTCAGCTCGATCGGGCCGTTGGCGAAACGCTCGACGCGGATCTTCGGACCCTGCAGGTCGGCGAGGATACCGACCTCGCGCCCAAGCTTCGTCGCGACGTCGCGCACGGCCACGGCGCGGGCGCGGTGATCATCCGGCTGGCCGTGGGAGAGGTTCAGGCGAACCACGTCCACGCCTTCGGCAATGATTTTTTCGAGCATGCCAGGCGCGTCGGTGGCGGGACCGAGGGTGGCAACGATTTTTGTGCGGCGCAGCGGATTGTCGATAGTCATTATTTCAAACTAGCAGAACTGACGGATCGCGCCAGAGGGTTTTGGACGTCTTTTCGCGGGCCGGCGCAGGCGTGAAAGTGGACTGCTTCTGGCATGCGGACCACCTGCAGCACTGGTATGGCAGCTCGACCAAGTTATCAACGTTCGTGACACATCACTGGTCTGTTTTGCCAGCCATGCCGGACGGATTCACTGGTGTTGTATGCCCTCGAAAACGAAGCCACTCGCAGGCCTCGTCGCGTTGGCCAAAATGTTCGCACCCGACGCCTTCATGGACCTGCCCAGGCGCGCTGCAGAAGCTTGTCGCAATGCATCAATTTTCGATGCGAGACACGCGTTGATGCGTCGCGGCCCAGGCCAGCATGGCCCGGTCGATGTCACTCCGCGATCAAACCGGTAGCATCGCGACCATGGATCGGGGGATCCATATCCAAGGAAAGGGGAAATCTATGTCACGTCGTTTCAGCGCGGCCTTCGCCGTCGCGTCGGTCGTCCTGTGTTCGTCCCTGCCCATCGCCACCACGGCCGCCGAAAAGCAGGCGCCCGCGTCCTCACCTCAGTCCGGCTCGCCGCCGATCAGCGATTTCGTCCGGCCGACGGACTTTTCGCAGGTATCCCTGTCGCCGGACGGCAAGTACATCGCCGCCATCGTGCCCAAGCCCGACGACCCGCACGAAAACGTGCTTGCCATCCTCGACGGCCAGACGGCTCGTCTGCTCAAGGCGATTCCCTCTGGCCGGGAAGCACTCATCCACGGCTATTTCTGGACCGACGACGACCGCCTGATCGCTACCCTTGCCGTGCGAATGAACGGGGAGGACACGCCCGTACTTACCGGGGAGCTGTTTGCCATCGACCCGGACGGAACCCACCAGATCGAACTGTTCGGCTGGCGCGCCGGCGCCAAGGGTTCGCTGATCAAGTCCGAGGGCCGACGTGCCGGGGCAACGCCCATCAGCCACCGATACGTCAATCAGGACGAGATCCTTATCGCGGTCAACGACTACACCGCCTTCAGCGGCGGCAACGTAACCGAGATCGATCGGCTCAACGTTCGCAATGGCAAGACGGTCCAGGTCGGCACCTCGCCCGCGCGTAACGCAGAACTGCTTGCCGACCACGCCGGCCAAGTGCGCGTCGCCATGGCCGAAAACAAATTCACCCACCCCACCCTGTGGCTGCGCAAGGACAACCATGCGCCATGGGAACTGGCAAACGAGACATCGACATCGCACGTCGACGTGTGGCCCATCGGCTTCAACCGGGACAACAGCAAGCTCTATGTCCGCGTATCGCAGGCAGGACATCCCGATGCGATCGAGCTGATGGACATGGAAAGCCGGCAACGCACCCGCCTTTACCAGGGCGAGTTCGCCGATCCGGGCAGATTGCTGCTGACGGCCGACAAGATGGACTACTACGCCGTGGAAACCGAGGACGGGAAACCGGGGCTGCACTACTTCAGCAGCGACAGCGACGAAGCGCTGTTGAGCCAGGCGATCGCAAAGAATTTCCCTGGCCAGTTCAGCCAGCTGATCGACTTCACGCGCGACGGCAAGCGCGCGGTAGTTTTCGTGCGCAGCGACCGGAACCCCGGCGATTACTATCTGTTCGATCTGAACACGCGCAATGCCAAACTGCTCGTGCACGCCCGCCCCTGGGTCGACACCGGCAAGATGCGCCCGATGGATCCCGTCGACATGACCGCACGCGATGGCGTGAACCTGCACGGCTTCCTGACGCTGCCCGCCGGGCCCAAGCCTTATCCGCTGGTTGTACTTCCCCACGGTGGCCCACACGGCATTCACGACGAATGGGGTTTCAACAACGAAGTACAAATGCTGGCCAGCCGCGGCTATGCCGTGCTGCAAGTGAACTACCGCGGCTCGGGTGGTTACGGTGGCCAGTTCCAGCAGATGGGCTACCGCCAATGGGGCCTCGGCATGCAGGACGACCTGACGGACGCCACCCAGTGGGCCATTCATCAGGGCTATGCCGATGCACAGCGCATCTGCATCTACGGCGCCAGCTATGGTGGCTACGCTGCGCTGGAAGGCGCGGTGCGCGAGCCCGACCTGTACAAGTGCGCCGTGGGCTATGCGGGCGTGTATGACCTGCGGGTGCAGATGGACAGCAGCGACACGCAACGCAGCGACATGGGCACGTCCTATCTCAACCTCGTGCTGGGCACGGACCGCGACGATCTGCTGCACCGCTCACCGCTTGGCGGCGCCGACCGGATCAAGGCCGATGTGCTGCTGATTCACGGCCAAGACGATCGCCGCGTGCCGTACAAGAACTTCCAGGAGTTCACCCGCGCGCTGGACAAGGACGGCAAGCACTACGAGACACTGGTCGAACCACTCGAGGGCCACGGCTTCTTCGTTCCCGCCCATCAAGAAGCGGCGTACCAGAAATTGCTGGACTTCCTGGCGCGCCATATCGGCCCCGGCAGCGACACGGCGACCCGCACGGCGGCGATCAGCGACAGCGGCGCACACTGATCACGTGCGCGCCGCGGGGAGGCCTCAACCGTTGGCGAGCGTGATGTTCAATACCTCCGCGAGGCGGCGTCCCGCCTCGCGCAGGCGCAGTTCGGCCACTGGCAGCTCCTTGTCCACATAGGCCTGGTCGATCTTGTGGCCATCCGGGTAGATGTCGCGCGAGATCGCGCACGACTCTTCGGCCCACTGGGCGTAGGCGTTGTCGAACGGGGGAATCGGCGCGGGTAAGGTCACCGTGCCGCGTGCCTCGAGCTGGTCCGCATAGGCCTTGTAGTCCAGCCCGCGGGTCTTGAGCAGGCCCGAATCCCACACACTGTGCAGGTTGGTGCCCTTGTCCTGGAACTGCACCTGATAGGCGTTGCCACCCTTGTCGTCGCGGGAGCCGCCGTGCAGCGGCTGGTGTTCGTCGCCGATGAAATGGACGACGAACTTCAGCGCTTCGAGTCGCGCTGCATCGGGCTGGCTCTTGTCGCCCAGGACTTTCACGTAATGGTCGATGCCTTCGACCACGCACTGTCCATCCTTGCAGTCGCGCGGCGGCACGTAGTTGCAGTCGCCGGAGGTGAAGTCGACATAGTGCAAGGCGCGCGTCTGCTTCCACAGCGCATCCTTGGCCGGATCGTTGCGGATCTCGTCCGGCCAGCTGGCGATGTCGGCCAGCGCCTTGGTGTGTTCCGGCGCCAGCAGGCGCTCCACCTGCGCTTCCGCCGCCGGGCTCAGGTGGCGCTGCGCCAGGTCCGCGACGATGCTGTGGCCAAGCGGGCCCCAGGCATGGGCGGCGGGTGCCAGGACAACACTGAGGACAGCGGCGGCAACGGCGGTTCGGCGCAGGAATGACATGGGGCGGTGGTTCTTGTCCGGGAAAGCGGACCAGTCTGCCACAGCCCCATGACAGGTTCTCGCAAGCGTGGGATCAACCCTCGCCGGGTACAGGCAAGGCCGTGCCTTCCCCGTCGTGCACGCTCACATCCACCTTGATGCCCTGGCGCACGCTCTGCGTGACGATGCAGAAGTCCTCGAACTGGGCGAGCACGCGGTCGAGATGTTCCAGCGTTTCGGCCTTGTCGGCCAGCTGCAGGTCCACGCCGATATGGGTGATGCGCAGCCGGCCATGCTCGTTGCGGGTCAGCGTGAGCTTCGCCTTCGCGCCCATCGTGCCGGGCGCGTTCTTGTACTTGCGCAGGGCAAACAGCAGGCTGGCAGCGAGGCAGTTGGCCACGGCCGTGGCCATCATCCGCGAGGGATTGGGCCCCGCGTTGTGGCCCAGCGGCAAGGTTTCGTCCGTGATGAGGTCGGGAATCGGGGTGTCGTCGAAGCGTACGCGGAACTCGTAGTCCGCCACCTGCTCAAGGGTGATCCCGAAGCTCTGTTCTGTCTCGCTCATGCCAATCTCCTGGTGGGCCGGGGCGCCCGAAAGAAAAGTCGATTCAAACGCTTCCGGCGCCCGCTGAACAGCCCTATCCGGGTGATTAACAACCGGATGGGAGCCAAGGGCCGGTTCAGGCTAAAATGACGGTTTTACGGCGGTCCCACAGCCGCTATTTTCGTCATCTCACCGGAGGACGCTGTCCCATGGCAATTAAGGTCGCCATCAACGGTTACGGTCGCATTGGCCGCAACATTCTGCGCGCGCTGTACGAAGCCGGTCGCACCAACGAGATCCAGATCGTTGCGATCAATGACCTCGGCAATGCCGAGACCAATGCGCACCTGACTCAGTACGACACCGCGCACGGCAAGTTCCCGGGCACCGTGTCCGTGGACGGCGGCGATCTGATCGTCAACGGCGACCGCATCAAGGTCTGCGCCGAGCGCGATCCGTCGAAGCTGCCGTGGGGCGCCCTGGGCGTCGACGTGGTGCTGGAATGCACCGGCCTGTTCACCTCCAAGGCCAAGGCCAGCGCGCACATCGCCGCCGGCGCCAAGAAGGTGATCATCTCCGCCCCGGGCGACAAGGACGTGGACGGCACCTTCGTCATCGGCGTCAACGACGACAAGCTCACCTCCAAGCTGGAAGTGATCTCCAACGCCTCCTGCACCACCAACTGCCTCGCTCCGCTGGCCAAGGTGCTGCACGAGAAGATCGGCATCCAGCGCGGCCTGATGACGACCATCCACGCCTACACCAACGACCAGGTGCTGACGGACGTCTACCACTCCGACCTGCGTCGCGCCCGCTCGGCCACGCACTCGCAGATCCCGACCAAGACCGGCGCCGCCGCCGCGGTGGGCCTGGTGCTGCCGGAACTCAACGGCAAGCTGGACGGTTTCGCCATGCGCGTGCCGACCATCAACGTGTCGGTCGTGGACCTTGTGTTCGACGCCGCACGTCCGACCACCAAGGAAGAGATCGACCAGATCATCAGCGAAGCCGCCAACGGCCCGCTGAAGGGCATCCTGGCCGTCAACACCCAGCCGCTGGTGTCGATCGACTTCAACCACAACCCGGCCTCGTCCACCTATGACGCCACGCAGACGCGCGTCATGGAAGGCACGCTGGTGAAGGTGCTGTCGTGGTACGACAACGAGTGGGGCTTCTCCAACCGCATGCTCGACATGACTGTCGCGATGATGGCGGCCAAGTAAGCCACTCGCTACTGATGTAACGACAAAAGCCGGGCACTGCCCGGCTTTTGTTTTTCCGCCCCCCCCCTGCGCGGCACACGGTCGCATCGGCGCATGTGGAGTCGCCGATCTGATCCAGGTCAGCGCGCCAGCGGGGGCACGGCGCAATCGTTCGGGCTTTCCCACCCCGCTCCGGAGATACCCGATGATCCGCCAAGTCCTGGCCCTCGCCCTGCTCGGCCTGTCCGCCACGCCCCTGTGGGCCGCCGATTGCGCCGCCACCATCGATGGCAACGACGCCATGCAGTACGACCAGAAAAGCATCACCGTGCCCAAGACCTGCAAGCAGTTCACGGTGACGCTGAAGCACACGGGCAAGCTGCCCAAGGCCTCCATGGGCCACAACTGGGTGCTGGGCACGGCGGCCGACGAGCCGGCCATCATCGCGGACGGCATGAAAGCCGGCGCGGACCAGAACTACATCAAGCCCAATGACACGCGCGTCATCGCCCACACCAAGCTCATCGGCGGCGGCGAGTCCGACAGCGTCACCTTCCCGGTGACCAAGCTCAAGGCAGGCGAAACCTATGCCTATTTCTGCACCTTCCCGGGCCATGCCGCGCTGATGAAGGGCACGCTGACGCTGGCACCCTGAACGCTCACTCCCGCGATGCATGAAAAAAGGCCGGGAAGATCCCGGCCTTTTTCACGCAGATTCGCCAGGCTCAGCCCAGCGCAGCCAGCGCCGCGTCGTAGTTCGGCTCGTGGGCGATCTCACCCACCATCTCGCTATGCACGACCTTGTTCTGGGCATCCAGCACCACCACCGCACGCGCGGCCAGGCCCGACAGCGGGCCCGAGGCGATCGCCACGCCATAGTTCTTCAGGAAATCGTGGCCGCGCAGCGTGGAAAGCGTGACGACGTTGCTCAGCCCCTCGGCGCCGCAGAAGCGCGCCTGCGCGAACGGCAGGTCGGCGGAAATGCACAGCACCACGGCGTTGTCGAGCTGACTCGCCTTCTCGTTGAAGCGGCGCACCGAGGTGGCGCAGGTCGGCGTATCGATGCTTGGGAAAATATTCAGCACCTTGCGCTTGCCATCGAAGCTGGCGAGCGTGACGTCGGCCAGGTCCTTGCCGACCAGCGCGAACGCGGGGGCCGCTTCGCCCTTGGCAGGGAAATGGCCGTCGACCTGGACCGGATTGCCTTTCAGCGTGACTTGGGACATGGGACACCTCGTTGGATGGGGTCCTTAAGTAGACCATGAGAGGCCCTGCCAACACGATGGCCGTCGCGTCCGCGCCATGACTTATAGCGATTGCTTGCCGATCCACTCCAATTGCAGCCAGAGCTTGGTGTCGTCGTGGCCGAACCGGTCGGCGCGATAATCCGCCGCCTTCAGCAAGGCCTGCAGGCCCGGCATCACGGTGTAGCTCAGCGAGGCATCCCATTCGCTGCCATAGCGTGCGTTCCCTCGGTCCGCGTGGAACTCGTGATAGGCCACCGTCCAGGCGAACCTGCGCCCCGCGCCGGTACGCCCCAACGGACCGTTGAGGGTCAGGTAGTAGTCCTGCAGGCCGCCCGCTGGCGTTACCGCGAACTGATCATCCCAGCCATTGAATGCGTGCAGGCTGGCCAGCGGGGTTTGCAGCGCCGTGCGGCCATCGCCGCCAAGAAACTCCCACCCCAGCTTGCCGGTGACGCCCCACTGCGTCCATGAGGGCTCCACCAGCCAGTAATCGTGGGCAAACGACAGGGGATTGTTGGCATAGCCGACCTGGTGCGCGCCTTCCACGCTCCAGCCGAAGCCGCCATCGGCGGGTGTCTTGCCGGTCCACCGGACACCGTACGTCGCCGTGGAAGCCGTAGCGACGTCCTTGTCCTTGTGCAGGTAGCCATAGCCCGTCACCTGCTGCCGCCCCTGGCTCCAGGCCGCGTGCAGAAGATGCGTGTTCAAGTCGCGATGACGCGCCAGCGGATTGAGTGCCTCCGGACCGGCTACGCGGTTCACCCGTTCGAGCCAGTCGTATTGCAACCACCATGCTGCCGAAGGCTTCCAGCTCAAGGCCACGGCGTCGAAGGTTTGCTCGAACTGGCGCCAGGCGACGTTGCCAACCCAGCGCTGGTTGTCCAACACCACTTCCTGCCGCCCGACCTTGGCGCCGAGCGTCCCGCCCTGCCAAGCCAGCCAGGCCTGATTGAGTTCGGCACCACTGGGGTCGGTGATGGATGGATACCTCACCTGCCCGTTGGCTCCGCTGTTGTAGTGATCCTCCGCGCTGGCCGTGCCGGCTCCCTCGATGCCATAGCTCCAGCCATGACCCACCTGGCTGCGTATGCCGAGGCGCAGCCGCAAGGTGTCGGCATAGGCATGCGGTGCATAGGCCGCGGCATCCACCTGCTCATGACGCAGTCGCGCGTTCCATTCCAGTTGCACCCCGCTATCCGGCGGATCGCCCGACTGGGCAAACGCGGCGGCGGACATCCCCAGCCACGCACTCATGGCGAAGCAGCGTTGGAAAAACCCGATGCACTTCATGGACGACTCCTGTCGAATGGCTGCGATACCCCTGGTCGCAGTCTCGGCAGATGTCGCCCGTGCCATCCTGATCACCATCAATCGCGCGGGGGTGCGCGCGTTCCTTGTGACAATCTGTCCCCCCCAAAAGCACGAAGACGCCACGTCGAGCGGCCTCGTGGCGCAGGCATGCGCCCGGCTACGGAACGCCAAGCGCCCGGTTCACGGCCGCGACAAAGCCGGGGTCCACGCGGCCGATCTCGCTGGTCCGGGCCACCACGCGCCCCTCCGCATCCAGCAGCACCAGTTCGCTGGAATGATTGAAATCTCCATCCGGCAACTGGCGATACTGCAGGCCAAGCAGTGCCGCGATCTGCCGGGTGTCGGTGTCACGGCTGGCCCGTGCGAACGTCCACGGCGGCGTCGGCAGCTTGCGGCGCGCAGCATAGTCATGCAGCACGCCTGGCGTATCCCTGGCCGGGTCGAAACTCACCAGCAGCAGATCGAGCCTGGGCCGCTCCTTCGCATCCACGGCCTGCGCCGTGAGCTTCATGGTGTCGACGATCATCGGGCAGACCATCGTGCATGAGGTATAGAACATCGAGACGATCTGCACGTGCCCGCGTCGGTCCGCCCATCGCCAGTCATGCCCATCCTGATCGACCAGCCCGGCCTGGAACTGGTAGACCGAGTCGCCCGGAAGCGCCGTGCCGCCCCAGGCGATTCCCGTCACAAGGAACAGGAGGAGCAAGAAAAGCAGCCGTTTCATGATCATTCCTCAACGTGGGCGGACACAACGGAAACCCATGTTCCGCGTGGTATCCGACGCCTTCAGTGCGGACAGCATCGCCACCCGCATCAGCGTCGCGTAGTTTTCCTTCTGCTGCATGGTGAGTGCGCCGGCGCCACAGAACTTCATCGTGTCCGCGCTGTTCTGGTCACGGCTGTCCGCGCTCACCAGCAGGGCATTGAAGTCGTCCACCCATTCCCATACAAGCCCATGCAGGTCACGCACGCCGTAGACGTTCGCTTCGCCGCCGACGCTTGCCAGCGATACCGTGGATGGGCGTCCATACCAGGCGAGCACGCGTTCGCGCCACGCCGGATCGGCGCGGGCATCCGCACGATGGGCATCGGCGGCTGCGGCGTATTCCCATTCGTACCAGGTGGGCAGGCGGGCCTGTTCACTCTCGCAGTAGGCACGGGCGGCGAACCAGCTCACCTGTGTTACGGGTTGACCGGGCCCCGCCTTCGGGCCCAAGGTCGACGCACCCTCCCAGTGCGAGAGATAAGCACCGTCCGCCAGCACCGTGGGAGCGCTGCCCTTGCGCCACTCCGGATGCACCTGCACGAAGGCCAGGTACTCGGCATTCGTCACCGGCTCCACCCGCATGGCGAATGGCGCAATGCTTGCCGGTGCGCTTTGGCCGTCCGCCGGCAGGACGCTGTTGAACACCGCCCCGGGCAGCGGCACATAGTCCGCTGCCACTGCGCCGAGGCAGCAAAGCATGCCGGCAAGGAGAGCCGCACCGCGCATGGCGAAGGCCTCAGTGACCGTCCCCACCGCCAGCCGGCTGGGCGCGCACCTTGCCCACCTCCTCCTTGCTCACCTGCCCGCCAGGGTTGCCCCAGCTGTTGAGCACGTAGGTGAGTATGTTGGCCACCTCGTCATCCGTGAGCTGCGACATGGGGGGCATCACCGAGTTGTAGTCCTTGCCGTTGACGGTAACTGCACCGGTCAGCCCATGCAGGGGTATGGAAATCAGCTTTTCCTTCGCCAGCTTGGCCAGATAGTCGGACTTGGCCAGCGGCGGAAAGACGCCGGGCATGCCCTCACCGCTGCCCTGGTGGCAGACCGAGCAGGTGCCGACGAACAACTGCTGGCCCGCCTTGATCTGGTCTTCCTTGCTCAGGGTGCCGCTTGCATTGGCCTTGGCCGCCACGGTGACGGCATGCAGGTTGTCGCCGGCGCGATCGCCTAGGTAGACCGAGTCCACTTCCTTGCCGGAATAAATCGCCTTGTTCTCCGGCCCGTCGACCTTGAGCATGCCAAGCGCGCCCTTGTTGAACGCGCGGAAGATGGAGTGATCCACCAGCACGTAGGTGCCCGGCACGTCCACGCGGAACTCGGCCATCATCGCGCCACCGGCGGGAATCAGCGTGGTCTGCACGTTTTCCTGCGCGTGCGTGCCGCCCTCGTAGTACACCTTGTCGAAGATCTCGCCGATGACGTGGAAACTCGACACCAGGTTCGGACCGCCGTTGCCCACGAACAGTCGAACCGTTTCGCCGACCTTGGCATTCAGGGCATGGTCGCCGGTCAGCGCGCCCTCGCGTCCGTTGAACAGCACATAGGTCGGACGCTCGGCGATGGCCGCATCCATGTCGAACGGCTGGTGGCCTTTCTCGCGGTACTTGCCTGTGGTGTAGAAATCGCCCTGCATCACGTAGTACTCGTGGTCCACCTTCGCCAAGCCCTCCGGCGGCTCGATCAGGATCAGGCCGTACATGCCGTTGGCCACGTGCATGCCCACCGGCGCCGTGGCGCAGTGATAGACGTAGAGGCCCGCGTTGAGCGCCTTGAAGGTGAACTGCGATTCATGCCCCGGCGCCGTAAAACTGGATGCCGCGCCGCCACCCGGGCCGGTGACACCGTGCAGGTCGATGTTGTGCGGCATCTTGTTGTCAGGCGCGTTCTTCAGGTGGAACTCCACCGTGTCGCCCTGCCGCACGCGGATAAAGCTGCCGGGCACGGTGCCGCCGAACGTCCAGTAGGTGTAGGTCACGCCCTCGGAGATCGGCATGTCCTTCTCCACCACCTCCAGCTCCACGATGACCTTGGCGGGCGTGTTGCGATGGATCGGCGGTGGCACGTTCGGCGGAATGCCAAGCACGGCGCGGATGGGCTGGCCCTGGGGTGGACCAAAATCCCCGGGCGTGGCGGTGCTCGCGGCCGGTGCCGTGGCAGCACCTTTGGCGCCAGTGGCCATGAGATGGGCGGGCAGCAGGCTCGCCGACAAAAGCAGGATGGGTATCAGGCGTGACATGTAACTCTCCCTGTAGTTGCCACGCCAGCGTAGGGAACGCTTTTGTTTCGGGTTTGACCGAAGTCAGTTCCGGTGACGACAGGCGCCCGCTGCGTCAATGCGCCACGATCCGTCGGACATGGCGCCCTTTGCCAGCGCGTGCAACGCAGCGCGATCGCGCAACGCAACCATGCGGCCATCGATATCGATGGCACCCTGGCTGCGCAGGCGACCCAGTACCCGGCTGACGGTTTCCGGCGCCAACCGCAGATAGTTGGCGATGTCGCCCCGCGGCATGCTCAGGCGAAATTGCGAACCCGAAAATCCACGGGAGGCGTAACGGTCGCCAAGATCGAGCAGGAAGGCGGCGACGCGTTCGTCCGCCGACAGGTCCGCCGCCAGTTGCGCCGTGGCGCCCAGCTCCTTGCTGAGCAGGCGGAACAGGTGCTGCTGCAAGGCCGGCAGGCGCGTGGCCAGCGCACTCATGGCAGGAAAGGAGAACCGGCAGAACTGGGTCGACTCCAGTGCCACCGCATCACAGGGAAAGCGATCCGGGTAGATGCCGTTGAGGCCGACCACCTCGCCGGGCAGATGAAAGCCGAGCACCTGCTCGCGGCCGTCCGCATCGATCACCAGGGTCTTCACCATGCCCGATCGCACGGCATAGATGGCACGAAACGGATCGCCCATGCGAAACGCATAGGCACCTGCCCGCACGGGCCCCACGTGTTCCACCAGACAGTGCAGCTGGGAGAGCTCGGGCTTGCCATACCCGACGGAAAGACAGGCGTCGGAGAAGGCGCATGCGCTGCAGAAGCGCACGTCGTCGCCGTCATCCGGCAGGCAGGCGGAGGGCGTGCTTATGGACTGGGACTCAGAGGGACTCGTGGCGTTCATGCACGGGTGACGTCATATGGTGCGCGAGTAGCGCGGTGTGTCCAGTGAGCTGCCCAGATAAGCGTCGAAACACATCGCCACATTGCGCAGCAACAGCCGGCCCCGCGGGGTGACGCGGATGACATGCGCGTCGAACGTGACGAGGCCGTCCTCGACACACGGCGTCAGGCGCTCGAGTTCGGAAGCAAAGATGTCATCGAAGCGGAAGCCATGCCTCAGGCCGAAGCCATGCATATCAATCTCGCCGTGACACATCAGCTCGCCGATCACCGCGCGCCGCAGCACGTCGTCATTGGTGAGGCGGATGCCACGGCTCACCGGCAGGCGCCCCGCGGCCAGGGCGGCTTCGTAGCCGACAAGATCGCGCGCATTCTGGCTGTAGCTGTTGCCAACCCGGCTGATCGAACTCACGCCGAGGCCGACGATGTCACAGTCGCCATGCGTGGAATAGCCCTGGAAATTGCGTTGCAGCGTGCCCGCCCGCTGCGCGCGGACCAGCTCGTCGCCCGCACGCGCGAAATGATCCATGCCCACATACACATACCCTGCCCCGCACAGCGTCCGGAAGGCTTCGCCAAACAGCGCCAGGCGCGTGGAGGCGTCCGGCAGTTCGCTGTCGACGATCTGCTGCTGCGCCTTGAACAGATGCGGCAGATGGGCGTAGCCATACACCGCCACGCGATCGGGCCCCAGCGCGATCACTTCGTCCAGCGTGCGCCGGAAGCCGTCGAGCGTCTGGCGCGGCAGGCCATAGATCAGGTCCACGCTGACCGACCCGTAGCCCGCATCCCGCGCGCCCTCGATCACCTCGCGCGTCTGCACCACGCTCTGGATGCGGTTGACCGCGACCTGCACCTCGGGGTCGAAGTCCTGGATGCCCACCGACAGGCGGTTGAAGCCCAGCGCCGCCAGGTCGCGCACGTAGCGGCTGTCCGCGTAACGCGGGTCGATCTCGATACCGTACTCGCGCACGCCGCCGCGACGGTAGGCGAAGCTGTTTTCCAGGGCGGCGACCAGCCTGGCCATGCGCGGTGCGTCCAGGAAGTTCGGCGTGCCACCGCCGAGATGGAGCTGCAGCACCGGGCGATCCCGGTTGAACAGCGCGCCAGTCAGCGCGATTTCGCGCAGCAGCACGTCGAGGTAATGATCGGCCCGGGTGACGTCACGCGTGATGACGCGTGTGCAGCCACAGTAGAAGCACGGGCTGAAGCAGAATGGCACATGCACATAAAGCGACAGCGGCCGGGGCGATGCGGCTTCGTTGGAGGCCATGACCTGGGCGCGGAACGCCGCCTCGTCAAAGCCCGCATGGAACTGGGGCGCGGTCGGATAGCTCGTGTAGCGGGGCCCGGGCACATCGTAACGAGCGATGAGGGCTGGATCGAATTCCGGAACGATGGTGTTCGTGCGCATGCGCGGCAGTATCGCCGCGCCGCCGAACGTGAGGCCTGACGCCCGTCAGGCCGATGCGACAATTCGTACGGATCCGCGGCGCATCACGGAAGGATGCCCGCGGATCCGCGGTCGCCTCGCTTACCGCTTCAGCGGCGCGATGGTCTGCTCGATGGACCCGAAGATGGACGCGCCCGAGGCATCCGTCACGTCGATGCGCAGGCTGTCGCCGAACGTCAGGAACGGCGTGGTCGGCTTGCCGTCGCGCAGGGTTTCCACCGTGCGCTGTTCGGCCAGGCACGACGCACCCTTGCTGGTGTCTTCGTTGGCGATGGTGCCGGAGCCGACGATGGTGCCTGCCGTGAGCGGACGCGTCTTCGCCGCGTGCGCCACCAGCTGCGCGAAGTTGAACTGCATGTCCACGCCGCACTCGGCCTCGCCGAACCACTGGCCGTTGAGCCAGGTGCGCATCGGCAGGTGCAGCTTCTCGTCCTGCCACACGTCGCCGAGTTCGTCCGGCGTCACGAACACCGGCGACAGCGCGGAGCGCGGCTTGGACTGCAGGAAGCCGAAGCCCTTGGCGAGCTCGGCGGGAATCAGGCCACGCAGCGACACGTCGTTGACCAGGCCGATCAGCTGGATGTGCCCCACGGCCTGCGCCGGCGTCACCGCCATCGGCACGTCGTCGGTGATCACCACCACTTCGGCTTCCAGGTCGATGCCGTAGTCCTCGCTCGGCACCACTACCGGATCGCGCGGGCCAAGGAAGCCGGCGCTGACCGCCTGGTACATCAGCGGATCGACGTAGAAGGACTCGGGCACCTCGGCGCCACGGGCGCGGCGCACGCGCTCGACGTGCGGCAGGTAGGCGCTGCCGTCGACGAATTCATAGGCACGCGGCAGCGGCGAAGCAAGCGCATGCATGTCGAGCGCGAACGCACCCTTGGCGGTGCCGGCGTTCAGTTCTTCATACAGCGCGTTGAGGCGCGGCGCCGTACTCGACCAATCGTCCAGCGCTGCCTGCAGCGTCGACGCGATGCCGGTGGCCTTGACCGCCTGCGTCAGCGCGCGGTTGACGACGATGAGGGTGCCGTCGCGACCGCCTTCCTTCAATGAACCCAGTTTCATGCTTTGCTCCGGTGGCCGCGTCGTGGCGCGGCCCAGTCGTTCTTGGTGATTGCGGTGGTCCGGCGCTTATTTGCCGGTGAAATGCTTGTGGATGCCCTGCCAGCACTCGTAGTAGTCGCCCTGCAGCTCCGGCAGCGCCAGCGCCTGCTTGGTCGGATGGATCACCCGGCGCGTCTCGAACATGAAGGCCATCGTGCCAGTGATCACGTCCGGCTGCGACAGGTCGCGCGTCGAGGCCTTCTCATACGTCGCAGCATCCGGGCCATGGCCGCTCATGCAGTTGTGCAGCGAGGCGCCGCCCGGCGAGAAGCCTTCGGCCTTGGCGTCGTACTCGCCGGTGATCAGCCCCATGAATTCGCTGGCGATGTTGCGATGGAACCACGGCGGGCGGAACGTGTTCTGCGCCACCAGCCAGCGCGGCGGGAAGATCACGAAGTCCATGTTGCTCACGCCTTCGGTATCGCTGGCCGAGTGCAGCACCAGGAAGATGCTCGGGTCGGGATGGTCGAAGCTGATCGAGCCGATGGTGTTGAAGCGGCGCAGATCGTACTTGTACGGCGCGTAGTTGCCGTGCCAGCCCACCACGTCCAGCGGCGAGTGGTTGATGGCGGCGCGCCACAGGCTGCCCTGGTACTTGGCGACCAGCTCGAACTTGCCTTCCACGTCTTCGTAGGCCGCCACCGGCGTGAGGAAGTCGCGCGGGTTGGCCAGGCCGTTGCTGCCGATGGGGCCGAGGTCCGGCAGGCGCAACAGCGCGCCGAAGTTCTCGGCGATATAGCCGCGCGCGGTGTCGTCCAGCAGCTCCACGCGGAAACGGACGCCACGCGGGATCACGGCGATCTCCAGCGGCTCCAGCTCGATCACGCCCATTTCGGTCGTCAGCTTCAGGCGCCCTTGCTGCGGCACGATCAGCAGCTCGCCGTCGGCGTTGTAGAAGAAGCGGCCCTGCATTGAACGATTGGCCGCATAGACGTGGATGCCCACACCGGTCTGGTCCGCCGCGCTGCCGTTGCCGGCCACGGTGAACAGGCCATCGATGAAATCGGTGGGCTCGCTGGGCAGGGGAAACGGGCTCCAGCGCAACTGGTTGGGGTTGGCCGGCACTTCATTGAAGCGGTTGTGGAAGCGGCCTTCCGGCATCGCCTCGAATGGGTGGTGCATGGCGGCCGGACGGATGCGGTACAGCCAGCTGCGCCGGTTGCTGTGGCGCGGCGCGGTAAAGGCCGTGCCGGAGATCTGCTCGGCGTAGAGGCCAAGCGGCGCGGCCTGTGGCGAGTTCTGCCCCTCAGGCAGCACGCCGGGCAGGGCCTCGGTAGCGAATTCGTTGGCGAAACCGGTCTGGTACTGCTGCTTGCTGGCTGACATGGAAGCTCCGCGATCTGCCCGAGTGCGGGGTCGTAACGACCCACGCGATCCTATTACTCTTGCCTTACAACCGTTGGCCGCCTCACTCAATGGAAGAGGCGTTGTTCGTCTATTGCAACAACATCACAAGGAATCCGCATGTCCGACTCGTACTCCTCGCTCAGCAACGCACCGGCCAACCACTCGATCCAGGACCTGATCCAGCCCCTCGCCTCAGGCAAGGGGTGGATGAAATTCCTGGGCGTCGTGTTCATCGTCGTGGGTGCCCTTTACGCCATCACCCTCGTCGGCATCCTGGTCGCCTGGCTGCCGATCTGGATCGGCGTCCTGCTCATGCAGTCTGCCGGTGCGCTCGAACGCGCCCAGTTCAGCGGCGACGCCGCCGCGATGAAGGAGGCGTTGTCCAAGCTACGCAGTTTTTTTGTGATCCAGGGCGTCATGATGATCATTGGCATCGCCTTGTGGGTGCTGCTGATGATCCTCTACGGTGCCGTGTTCGTCGCCATGCTGCACAACGGCGGCTCCTGGCACTGACCGCCAGGGAAAGGCCGCCTGCCATAGGCGGCCTTCTTGCGGTTTACAGGAAGCCGCGCTTCATCTGGTCGCGTTCGATGGATTCGAACAGCGCCTGGAAGTTACCTTCGCCGAAGCCCTCGTTGCCCTTGCGCTGGATGATCTCGAAGAAGATCGGGCCGATGTTGTTCTGCGTGAAGATCTGCAGCAGCTTGCGCTGCTTGGTTTCCGGGTCGGCGTCGATCAGGATCTTGTTCTTGGCCAGGCGCGGCACGTCCTCGCCGTGGTTGGGAATGCGCAGGTCGATCACGTCGAAGTACGTGTCCGGCGTGTCGAGGAACTCCACGCCCTTGGCACGCATCGCTTCCACCGTGTCGTAGATGTTGTCGGTGAACATCGCGATGTGCTGAATGCCCTCGCCGTGGTACGCATCGAGGTACTCGTTGATCTGCGACTTCGGATCGCTCGATTCGTTGAGCGGAATGCGCACGATGCCGTCCGGCGCGGTCATGGCCTTGGACACCAGGCCGGTCTTCGCGCCCTTGATGTCGAAGTAGCGGATCTCGCGGAAGTTGAACAGGCGCTCGTAGTAATCGGACCACTTCTGCATGTTGCCGAAGTAGAGGTTGTGCGTGAGGTGGTCGATGAAGGTGAGGCCGAAACCCTTCGGGTTCTGCTCGGCGCCGGCGATCGGCTCGTAGTCGCCGTCATAGATGTTGCCGTGGTCGCCGTAACGGTCGATCAGGTACAGCATGCAGTCGCCGATGCCCTTCACCACCGGCGCGCTCACCGCACGGGTAGCCTTGGCCTTTTCACTCATCGCCTCGCCGCCGTTGCCGAGTACGACGTCATAGACCTCCTTCGCCGGCTTCTGGAAGCGGATGGCGAAGCCCGCCGCGCACGGGCCATGGGCCTGGGCGAATTCAGCGGCGAAGGAATCGGGGTCTTCGTTGACCAGCAGGTTCACGCCACCCTGGCGATATACCGTGATCGGGCGCGACTTGTGCTTGAGCACCGCGCTGAAGCCCATGTTCTTGAACAGGGTATGCAGCTCGTGGCCGCGGCCCGCCGGGGCGGCGAATTCGACGAACTCGAATCCGTTGATGCCCATGGGGTTTTCGAAGGTGGTGACCTGCATGCCAAGATTGGGCTGCGCGCTCATGGGGCTCTCCTGATGGATCGGTGCTCGAAGGCCTACGCCAGGACCGTCCTAGCGTGCGACTATCGTCATAATCCTCGCGTTATAGTTACATATGAAACCATTTGCAAGAGGCGATGCAGCAGTGGCCGAAGAACACCATCCCGACCATGCCCCGCTGGAGCTGGAAAACTTCCTGCCTTACCGGCTATCGATCCTCTCCAACGCGGTCAGCCAGGCCATTGCGGACGATTATCAGCGTCGGTTTGACCTGAGCATGACGGAGTGGCGCGTGATGGCCGTGCTGGCCCGTTTCGAAGGCCTGTCGGCCCGTGAAGTGGCCGAGCGCACCCTGATGGACAAGGTGGCCGTGAGCCGCGCCCTGGCCAAGCTGGTGGAAACCGGTTGGGTGACCCGCGCCACCCACGACGGCGACAAGCGCCGCTCGGTACTGGGCCTGAGCGAGGCCGGCTGGGCCATCCACGAGGTGGTGGCACCCATGGCCCGCGAGCACGAGCGCAACCTCTTGTCCCGGCTGGATGAAGAGGAGCGCACGTGGCTGGTGCGCATCCTGGACAAGCTGCAGGCGATGGAGCCGAAGTAAGCGCCAGCCGCCGTTGCACCCTTTTGCCCGTCATTCCCGCGAAAGCGGGAATGACGGGTGGGTGGGGTCTCTTTATTTCACCCCGTGTTACTTCACCCCGTGCATCAGCCGGTTGATCAGCGGCGCGATGATGAAAAGCAGCGCCCCCGCGCCCAGCAGCGACCAGAAGCCGAAGGTGTAGCCGTTCAGGGCGGAATGCACCGTCATGCCGCTCTCGCCGCTGACGTGGCCGGCAAAGATGCCCGACAGGTTGTTGCCGATGCCCGTCGAAAGGAACCAGCCGCCCATGCCGAAGCCGACCAGGCGCAGCGGCGCCAGCTTGGTCACCATCGACAGACCGATCGGCGACAGGCACAGCTCGCCCACCGACTGGATCACATACACCATGAAAAGCGTCCAGAACGGGATCTTGCCCTGACCGTCGACCAGGCTGGACAGCGCAAACATCAGCAGCAGGAACGCCAGGCCATTGAAGATCAGGCCCAGGCCGAACTTGCGTGGGATGGACGGGTTGCGGTTCTTCATGGCCACCCAGATCCACGCAATCACCGGCGCCAGCGCAATGATGGCGATGGAGTTGACCGACTGGAACCACGCCGTGGGGAATTCGAAGCTGCCCAGCTGGCGATTGACGATCTTGTCCGCCAGGAAGGTGAACGAGCTGCCGGCCTGTTCGAAGAACATCCAGAACAGCACATTGAACGCGAAGATGATCAGCATGGCGATCACGCGGTCACGCTGCACCTTGCCCTCGCGGATGCCCTCCACCAGCAACAGCACCGCCAGCGCCAGGAACAGGATGGAAAGCACCCACTGCAGGATGCCTGCACCAGCCGCCAGCAGCAGATAGACCAACGGAATGCCCAGCAGCATGCCCAGCAGCACGTAGACCACGCGCATGCGGCTTTCGCCACCGGCCGGCGGACGGCCGATGTCCTTCAGGCCGCGGCGGCCGACCCAGAACCAGAACAGGCTGATCAGCATGCCCACGCCCGAGGCGATGAACACGTACTTGTAGCTGGGCATGGCATTGCTGCCGAACACCGCCTTGGCGAGCCACTCGGTCAGCACCGGCGACACCATGGCGCCGAGATTGATGCCCATGTAGAAGATGGTGAACCCGCTGTCACGACGGCCGTCACCCACGCCGTAGAGCTTGCCCACCATGGTGGAAATATTCGGCTTGAACAGGCCGTTGCCGACGATGATGGTGGCCAGGCCCAGCTCGAAGATGTGCTTTTCGGGAATGGCGATGGCAAACAGGCCCGCCGACATCACCACCGCACCGACCAGGATGGAGCGCTGGTAGCCCAGCACGCGGTCCGCGATGTAGCCGCCGAAAATGGCTGCGGCATACACAAGCGCCAGGTAGGCGCCGTAGGTGCGTCCCGCCGGTGCCTCGCCCGCAGCATCGCCGCCAAAGAACTGCGACACGATGTAGAGCACCAAGGCCCAGCGGATACCGTAGAACGCAAAGCGCTCCCAGAACTCCGTCATGAACAGCATCCACAGCGGGCGCGGATGCCCCATGGTCGTCGGGAAATCGGGCGCCGTCGGTGCGGTGGCGGTGTTGGTCTCGCTCATGCAATCCCCATGAAGGCCAGTGCGGCACTCGCGTGCCTGTCGAAAATTCTTGCGAACTCGAACATGTAACCGGCGACTGCCGGGCCCGTCAAATGCAACGCACCATAGCAAGTCGCAAAGGTCCTACCAATGGGCCGGATTCCGGCTTTGGACTGGGACCTGGATCTGGCTTTGAAGGGGTCCCCGTATGACACGGCGGGCGAGCCAGGTGGCGGACGGGCCAGAGAACCCCTCCCAGGCGAACCACGGCACCGCAAGGCGACGACCGAAAGCCAAGGCCCTGGGCGACCAGCCTTCGGCTGTTGTGAAGCGCTTCCGGCCCTTGCCCCTTTTGCGGGGTACGCGGGGATGGCGACTGGAAAAGACGAGGCAAGGGTGCCCCTCCCCCCAACCCTTTCCGGCGGGGAGAGGGAGCAACGAGCACGGCGCTCAACGCACCCCGTGCATCAGCCGGTTGATCAGCGGCGAGATCAACAGCAACAAAACGCCCGCACCCGCCAACAGCCAGAAACTGAAGGTGAAGCCGGACAACGCAGACGCCGCCGTCATGCCGCTCTCGCCGCTGATCCGTCCCGCCAGCAGGCCCGACAGGTTGCCACCGACCGCCATGGACAGGAACCAGCCGCCCATCGCCACGCCCACCAGGCGCGGCGGCGCCAGCTTGGTCACCATCGACAGGCCGATCGGCGACAGGCACAGCTCGCCGATGGTCTGCAACACGTAGCAGGCCGTGAGCGGCCAGAACGGGATCAGCCCGTGGCTGTTCACCGAATAGGTCAGCGCGTACATCAGCGCGGTGAAGCCCAGCCCGTTGAAGACCAGGCCCAGGCCGAACTTGCGCGGGATCGACGGCTCCCTGTGGCGCCGCGCCAGCAGCGACCACACCTGCGTCACCAGCGGCGCCAGCACGATGATCGCCACCGGGCTCACCGACTGGAACCAGCCCACCGGGAACATCCAGCCGCCCAACATCTCGCGGTCCACCATGTTCGCCGCGAGGAAGTTGAACGACGTGCCAAGCTGGAAATACATCATCCAGAACAGGATGTTGAAGGCGAAGATGATCAGCATCGCGATCACCCGATCGAGCTGCACGCGGTCGTGCCGCACCGCCTCCACCACCAGCATCGCCGCCACGCCGACGAACAGCAGGCTCAGCAGCCACTGCAGGCCGCTCGCACCGATAAAGGCCAGCAGCAGGTAGACCAGCGGCACCGCCACCGCCACACCCACAAGCACCCACACCACGCGTAGGCGGCTGGCGGCTTCCGGTGCGGGACGCCCCACGTTCTTCAGGCCACGACGGCCGAACCAGAACCAGAACAGGCTCAGCGCCATGCCGACACCGGCCGCGCCGAACACCACGCGATAGTTTTCCTGCGTCGGCGTATCACTGAAGTAGCCGGCAAGCCAGCCCGTCAGCAGCGGCGCCAGCAACGCACCGCCGTTGATGCCCATGTAGAACAGGGTGAAGCCGCGGTCGCGGCGCTCATCCTTGGGGCCATAGAGCTGGCCAACCATCGAGGAAATGTTCGGCTTGAACAGGCCATTGCCCACCACGACCATGGCCAGGCCGAACAGGAACAGCTCCTTGCCCGGCAACATGACCACGAACAGACCCACCGCCATCACCAGCGCGCCGATCAGGATCGAGCGCTGGTAACCGATCACCTTGTCGGCCACGAAGCCGCCGAAGATGCTGGTGGCGTAGATCAGCGCGGTATAGGCGCCGTAGATCTTGCTGGCCCAGGCCTCACCCGCCGGATCGCCGTGGAAGAAGTGCGCCACGATGTACAGCGCCAGCGCCCAGCTCACGCTGTAGAACGCGAAGCGCTCCCAGAATTCGGTCATGAACAGCATCCACAGGGGACGCGGGTGCCCGAGCATCTGCGGGAAATCAGGCGCGGCCGCGGGTGCGGTCTCGGCGGTGTTGGTCATGCGTGCCCCTTAGTTTTTGTCAACAAACGGCGCAAGGTGCGCCGGCAGGAATTTTTGTAAGAACCCGTTCGCGAACACGCCCAACACCCACCTCACCGTCATCCCCGCGAAAGCGGGGATCCAGTGACTTTCGCGCCAAGGCGAAGGCGCTGGATTCCCGCTTTCGCGGGAATGACGGTGAGGGATAACCGTCAGATCGGGTTCGTGAAACGGATTCCAATCGTTGAAGGTCAGGGACTTAAGCACCCAGCTCCGTCCGCACATCCAGCAATTCCGGGAAAAACTCCAGATCCAGCGCCTTCTTGAGAAACGCCACGCCCGAGGAACCACCCGTGCCGCGCCGGTGCCCGATGATCCGTTCCACCGTTTTCATATGGCGGAAACGCCACATCTGGAAACTCCCCTCCACATCCACCAACTGCTCGCACATGTGGTACTCGGGCCAATACGTCAAACGGTTCTCGTAAATGCGCTTGAGCACAGGCAGCAGACCCGCATGCCGCTGGTAAGGCTGCGACCAGTCACGCTGGATGAGTTCGGCCGGCACGTCGTGCCCGCGGCGCGCGAGGTAGCCCAGGAATTCGTCGTACAGGCTGGGCGCTTCCAGCACCTCGCGCAGCGTGGCCTGCGCCGCAGGATCGTGCGCAAACACCTGCAGCATCTGGGCGTTCTTGTTGCCCAGCAGGAACTCGATCTGCCGGTACTGCAGCGACTGAAAGCCCGAGGAGGTGCCCAGCACGCCGCGGAACTCCAGGTATTCGGACGGGGTCAGCGTTTCCAGCACCGCCCACTGCTCGAACAGCTGACGCTGCACCTGCTTCACGCGAGCCAGGATCTTCAGGCATGGATCGATCTCATCGCGGCGCAGGTGCGCCACGGCCGATTTCAGCTCATGGATGATCAGTTTCATCCACAGCTCCGCCACCTGGTGCTGCACGATGAAAAGCATTTCATCGTGGTGCGGCGGGTCGCTCAGCGGCTGCTGGGCCGTGAGCAACTGGTCCAGCTTCAGATAGCCGCCATACGTAAGCCGCCCGTTAAGGTCGAGCTCGATACCGGCCTCAAGGTCGCGCTGGTTCTCGGTCATGTCGGTCCGGGGTGCGGAAAAGCCCGCATGGTAACCCGTGTACGGCCCAACCCCGTACGAGCGCGCATGCTGCACCGTGCCTTGCGGCGCAACATGGCGCCCTGTAACAATTTCTGTCTTGCTCAGGGCTTTACGTCCGCTGCTGGCCCCACTGGATGGGCCGCCGACGTCCCGGCACTCCAAATCCCCACCATTACTCACTCCGGGAGCGAGTCGTGTCCATCGCCGCCAAGTTCGAAATCGAATACCTCCAGTATCTCGATGCTGAGGGCAAGCAGGTCCGTGATGACCTGCCTGAATTCGCCAATGACCTCAACCACATGGTCGAGCTGTACAAGCTCATGCTGTCGACCCGCGTGTTCGACGCAAAGTCGGTCGCCCTGCAGCGCACCGGCAAGCTCGGCACCTACGCCAGCTGCCTGGGCCACGAAGCCGCCCACGTCGGCATTGGCAGCGCCATGAAGCCGGAAGACGTCTTCGCTCCCAGCTATCGCGAATACGGTGCGCAGCTCTACCGCGGCGTGCAGCCGCGCGAGGTGTACATGTACTGGGGCGGCGACGAGCGCGGCAACGACTACCAGAAGGAACCGGCCCGCCACGACTTCGCCTGGTCGGTGCCGATCGCCACGCAGTGCCTGCACGCCGCAGGCAGCGCGCTGGCCTTCAAGATCCGCAACGAAAAGCGCGTAGCCGTGTGCACCATCGGCGACGGTGGTTCGTCCAAGGGCGACTTCTACGGCGCCATCAACATCGCCGGCGCGCAGAACCTGCCGCTGGTCGCCGTGATCGTCAACAACCAGTGGGCCATTTCGGTACCGCGCAAGATCCAGTCCGGCGCGCCGACGCTGGCGCAGAAGGGCATCGCCGCAGGCCTGTACTGCATCCAGGTGGACGGCAACGACATCATCGCCGTGCGCAAGGCCATGGGTGATGCGCTGGACCGCGCCCGCAACGGCGAAGGCGGCAGCGTGCTCGAACTGGTGACCTATCGCCTGTCCGACCACACCACCGCCGACGACGCGCGCCGCTACCGCGGCGAGCAGGAAGTGAAGGACGCCTGGGCGAAGGAGCCGATGAAGCGCCTGCGCAACTGGCTGGTGGCCAAGGGCGTGTGGGACGACGCCAAGGAAGAAGCCTGGAAGAACGAGTGCGACGAGTGGATGGACAACGAGGTGAACGCTTACCTCGAGACCAAGACCCAGCCGGTCACGGCGATGTTCGACTACACCTTCGCCGAAGTCCCCGCCGATCTCGCCAAGCAGCGCGATCTTGCACTCCAGCTCGACAAGAAGGCCCACTAAGCCATGGCACAGATCACTCTTATCGAAGCCGTTACCCAGGCTCTCGCGTATGAAATGGCGCACGACGAAAGCGTCGTGGTGCTGGGCGAAGACGTGGGCGTCAACGGCGGCGTGTTCCGCGCCACCCAGGGTCTGCAGGAAAAGTTCGGCGAACTGCGCGTGCTCGACACGCCGCTGGACGAAACCACCATTGCCGGCGTCACCGTGGGCCTTGCCGCCCAGGGTATGAAGCCGGTGGCCGAAGCGCAGTTCGAAGGCTTCATCTACCCGATGATGGAGCAGATCGCCTGCCACGCCGCCCGCCTGCGCAACCGCACGCGCGGCCGCATCACCGTGCCGGCCGTGTGGCGTGCGCCGTGGGGCGGTGGCATCCGTGCGCCGGAGCATCACTCCGAAGCGAACGAACACCTGTTCACCAACATCCCGGGCCTGCGCGTGGTCATGCCGTCGTCGCCCGCACGTGCCTACGGCCTGCTGCTCGCCGCCATCCGCGATCCGGATCCGGTGATGTTCTTCGAGCCCAAGCGCATCTACCGCCAGTACAAGGAAGAAGTGCCCGATGACGGCGAAGCGCTGCCGCTGGACGTGTGCTTCGTGCTGCGCGACGGCACCGACGTCACCATCGTCACCTGGGGCGCCCAGGTGAAGGAAGCGCTGGAAGCCGCCGACGAACTCGCTGCCGAAGGCATCAGTGCCGAAGTGATCGACGTGGCCACGCTGACCCCGCTCGACTTCGACACCATCGCCGAATCGGTGCAGAAGACCGGCCGCTGCGTGATCGTGCACGAAGCCCCGAAGACCGCCGGCTTCGGCGCGGAAATCGCCGCGCGCATCGCCGAGGAATGCCTGTACGACCTGCTGGCACCGGTCGAGCGCGTGACCGGCTTCGACACGCACATTCCGCTGTTCCGCCTGGAAATGAAGTACCTGCCGAGCACCGAGCGCGTGGTGGAAGCCGCCAAGCGCACGTTGGCCAACAGCTAATATCTATTCGATCGTCGTCCCTGTGAAAGCAGGGACCCAGCGACTATCAAAGGCACTGGATCCCTGCTTTCGCAGGGATGACGGAAAATGAAATTCTCCGCCTGACCACGGAATCAAACTCATGGCCAACATCAAGACTTTCTACCTGCCCGACCTCGGCGAAGGCCTCCCCGACGCCACCATCGTCGAGTGGCACGTGAAGGAAGGCGACACCATCAAGCTCGACGCCCCGCTGGTGTCGATGGAAACCGCCAAGGCCGTCGTCGACGTGCCGTCGCCGTACACCGGCAAGGTCACCAAGCTGCACGGCGCCGCTGGCGACATCATCGAAACCGGCGCTGCGCTGGCCGAGTTCGAGCCGGACCCGAACGCCAAGCAGCGTGCCGAGGCCGAATCCACCGGCCATCACCATGGCCCGAAGAAGGGCGCCGGCAGCCCGGCCCCGGACCACAAGGTGGTCGCCTCCGATGAAGGCGGCGAGATCGAAAGCGAAGGCAAAGCCGATCGTGAAGACGAAGGCACCGTGGTCGGCGCCATGATCAGCGGCAACACCGTGCACGTCGAACAAGCCAGCAGCGTCGGCGGCGTGAAGGCCGTGCCGGCCGTGCGTGCGCTCGCCAAGAAGCTCAAGGTCGACCTGACCCGCGTCAAGCCGACCGGCGCCGACGGCGTGGTCACCCTGGCCGACGTGAAGAACGCTGCCGCCAACGGCACCGCCGCACTGGGCGCCGCCCCGGCCCGCAGCGTGCCCGCCTCGGCCGGCCGTCACCTGGCACCGGAACTGCCGGAGCCCGGTCCGGCCCCGAGCCGCACGCCGGTGTCGCTCGCTGGCAAGCCGGTGCGTACCGCCCCGCCGAGCGTGGCCGTCACCGGCCAGCCGGAGCAGCTCAAGGGCGTTCGCCGCAATATGGCCCGCGTGATGGCCGAGGCCCACGCCAACGTGGTGCCGACCACCCTGGTGGACGACGCCGACCTGCACGCCTGGATCGGCAAGCAGGACATCACCGCCCGCCTGATCCGCGCCATCGTGGCCGCGTGCAAGGCCGTGCCGGCGCTCAACGCCTGGTTCGACGGCAAGAACCTCACCCGCACGCTGCACCAGCACGTGGACATCGGCATTGCTGTCGATACCGAGGAAGGCCTGTTCGTGCCGGCCCTGCGTAATGCCGACGTGCTCGACGGCGCCGGCATCCGTTCGGCCATCAAGCGCCTGCGTACGTCGGTGGAAGATCGTTCCATCCCGGCGTCGGAGCTCTCGGGCTACACCATCAGCCTGTCCAACTTCGGCATGTTCGCCGGTCGCTACGCCACGCCGGTCGTGGTGCCGCCGTGCGTCGCCATCATCGGCGCGGGCAAGCTGAGTCACGACGTGGTGGCGGTGATGGGCGGCATCGAAGTGCATCGCCGCATGCCGATCTCGCTGACGTTCGACCATCGTGCCGCCACCGGCGGCGAGGCTGCGCGCTTCCTCAAGGCGCTGCTGGATGATTTGGCGATGCCGAACTGAGTGTTGATGCGTTGAATGGAAAAAGCCCCGGCATGCCGGGGCTTTTTTTGTTGCCCCGCTTAGAAACGCACCGCTTAAGGCTTCCTAACCGTTCCATCCCCCTCACCGTCATTCCGGCGAAAGCCGGAATCCAGTGCCTTTTAGCTCTTTCGCGGCAACGTAAAGTCGCTGGATTCCGGCTTTCGCCGGAATGACGGTGAGGGGGGAGCTGGCGGTGACGGAAAATGGCGGCGGAAGAACGCCAACACTGCCCAGGGAGCTAAAGCCTGCCCTCAATACCTCTGCACAAAATGCCTCATCGTGTGCTCCAACGCCTTCCGCCACCTCTGCTCCAACGCCAGGTCGTACGCCGGATCGTGCTCGCGGATGGCCACCAGCAACGCCTCCGTCCAATACGGATACAACGCCGGCGGCACCGGTGCATGGCCGCCGCGACTGTGGGCGCACGCCACCTGCTCCATCGTGCGCTTGGTCAGCGTGCTGCCGCCCGCATGCGCAATGGCCGCACTGATGCCGCGACGCAACGCGATGTGCTGCTTGCTGAAGTCGGTGTCCTTGAACAGCGCCGGCACCTCCGGATGGCTGGCCATGAAAATCTCGTAGAAGCGGGCAATGAATTTCCCCTGCTGCAGGCAGCGGCCATAACTCGTCTGCAGATCGTCGAACGTGTCGCTCATGCGTGCTCCATCCCGGGTGCGAACTGTCTTAAGCGCGGGCAAGCTATCACGCACCACCGTCACGCCCGCCCTGGCATTTGGCCGCAAGCACGCGATCTGACACAGGTGCCCTGCGTTGACGATGCATGCACCCGTCGCCGCTATAGGATCGGCCCAGGCCCATCGCCGGACACCGCCATGCACCACAGCCGCCTGTGCACCCTCGTGCTCGACTGCAAGACGAACGACCTCTCGCAAGCGGCCACTTTCTGGAGCCAAGCGCTGGGCAAGCCCATCGTCACGCTCGATCAGGATGGCGACGGCCAATATGCCGAACTTGCCACCGCTGACGACGAACCGATCATCCTGTTGCAGCGTGTAGACCACGATAGCCGCGTGCATCTGGATATCGAGACAGACAACCTGGACGCCGAAGTCGCGCGACTGGAAAAGCTGGGCGCCACGCGTGTGGCCTTCGTGCGCGGTCGCTGGTGGGTGATGCAGGCACCCAGCGGTCATCGCTTCTGCGTGGTGCGCCAGCAACGCGAGCGTTTCGGCCCACACCTCAACCGCTGGGATTGATCGACGCGCATCCATGAGCGCCTTTCTGCGACGCCACATGCCGGGACTGGACCAGTTGCTGCACTATCGCCGCGAATGGCTGCATGCGGATGTGCAGGCAGGCCTGTCGGTGGCGGC
Source organism: Dyella japonica A8 (assembly GCF_000725385.1). Classification (NCBI taxonomy): domain Bacteria; kingdom Pseudomonadati; phylum Pseudomonadota; class Gammaproteobacteria; order Lysobacterales; family Rhodanobacteraceae; genus Dyella; species Dyella japonica. Next base: position 4,665,440 of record NZ_CP008884.1, read on the forward strand.
GGTGGCTTTGCCCATCAGCATTGCCTACGCGCAGCTCGCCGGCTTCAGCCCGGTCGTCGGCCTATACAGCACGGTGCTGCCGATGATCGTGTATGCGTTGTTCGGCTCGTCGCGGCAATTGATCGTGGGCCCCGACGCCGCCACCTGCGCCATGCTCGGCGCCACGCTGATGCCGTTGGCCGCACCCGGCAGCGAGTCCTACCAGGCCTATGCCATGTCGCTCACCCTGATCACCGGCGTGCTATGCGTCATCGCCAGCCGGTTCCGGCTGGGTTTTCTCGCGGACTTCCTGTCGCGCCCCATCCTGGTCGGCCTGCTCAACGGCGTCGCCATCACCATCCTCGTGGGCCAGTCCGGCAAGGTGCTCGGCATCGCCCTGCAGGGCAAGGACACCATCAGCCAGGCGCTGTCGCTGATCGCGCAACTGCCGCGCACGCACTGGCCCACCGCCTTGCTCTCTGCCGGAACCTTCGTGCTGTTCTTCGCGGTCAAGGCCGTCTGGCCGCGCGGCCCCTCGGCATTGATCGCGCTCGCGGGTGCCGTCATCGCCACGTGGCTACTCAGCCTGGGCACGAAAGGCGTCGCGGTGGTCGGCGCCCTGCCCGCCGGCCTGCCAACGTGGGTGGCTCCTTCGCTGCCGCACGAACTGTTCGGCACGCTGTTTCCGGCGGCCGGGGCGCTGGTGCTCGTCACCTTCAGCAGCGGCATGCTGACGGCGCGCAGTTTCGCGTCGAAGAACGGCTACCAGGTCGATGGCAACCAGGAGTTCCTCGCGCTGGGCCTGTCGCATCTGGCCAGTGCCGCCTGCCAGGGTTTCGCCGTCAGCGGGTCCAGCTCGCGTACGGCGGTGAACGATGCGGCCAGTGGCAAGAGCGGGCCCGTCTCCATCATTGGCGCGCTGGCCATCCTGCTGGTGATGACTCTGTTCAACAACGTGCTCGCCATGCTGCCCATCGCCGCCTTGAGCACCATCCTGATCGCCGCGGCACTGAGCCTGATCGACCTGGGCGGCCTGCGCGAACTGCGCCATTTCAGTCGCAGCGAACACCTGATCGCCCTGGCCACGGTGGCGGGCGTGGTGCTGTTTGGCGTGATGTCCGGCATCCTGCTCGCCGTAGCCATGGCGCTGCTCTATTTTCTCTCGCAGGTGGCGCGACCCGCCGAGCAGCAGTTTGGCCAGATCGACGGGCAGGCTGGCTTCTACGAACTCGCCCACTACCCCGAGGCGCATGCCATTGCGGGCCTGTTGATCTATCGCTTCGAGTCGCCGCTTACCTTCTTCAACGCCGACTATTTCCGGCGTCGCGTCGAACGGTTGGCGCGCGAGCAACACCCACATTGGGTCGTCATCGATGCCATCTCGATGACCAAGAACGACATTACCGGTTTCCTTGCCATCGACGAATTGCGTCGCGCGCTGGACAAGCAAGGCATTCCATTGGTGATCGCCGGGCGCACCGCACAGCTGATCAAGCGCATGACGCGCGCGGGATTGCCGCCGGAGCGCACGGGCATCCTGTACTTCCCGTCGAGGCAGGCCATGCTGGCGGCGTATCGCCAGCGCTATACCGACCCAGCCCCGGAAAACGACACGCCCTAGCAGGAGCGCACTTGTGCGCGACCACGGCGTGATGTCGTTTGCACTTGCCAGGCCTGCCGCGCACAAGTGCGCTCCTACAGAAGGCTCGCCATCCACACGGCGCCGCCCATCCCTGTGGGAGCGCACCCTGTGCGCGACGGCAGCGCCATGTCGGTTCCGCTCCGTGAGGCTGTCGCGCACAGGGTGCGCTCCCACAGAAGTGCGGGATCGTCAAACGATCAGTAATCCCGGATATCCAGCGCAATAAACCCACGCACGCTGTAACCCTGCTCGCCGGCCGGCCAGGGCAGCGAGGTCAGCAGGCGGTCACCCGCCGGCCAGGGTGCGTTGTCGAGCAAGGCCTCGGCACTCACGGCCCCATCGTCGCCAACACGATAGAACAGCCGCACCCAGTGCAACTCCGGGCTCAGCGCCTCATTCTGCAGGGCAGCGCGCAGCACCGGGATCAGTTCGGCGGGCGGCCCGATGCCGTCCTTGCTGGACAACCAGGGCCCCACGAACACGTCCCAGGTGCGGATGCCGAAATCCCAGCCATGCAGATCCATGCGCCGGTCGTCGGTGACGTACCAGCACGCCGCCAGCAGCACGTGGAACACGCCGTGCTCGAAGGCCTTCAGTGCATCGAGGCAACCCGTTTCGCCGCCGCCGATGCCGGCAAAGCTTTCTTCGATGTGACGGTCTTCGCTGATCACCACGTCGACATCCAGCCGCCCCGGCTCACCGGCCGCGCCCTCGAACCAGCTTGCGCGCACGGCGGGGAAATCACCGTCCGTCATCAGCCACTCTTCATCCGGCTCCAGTTCGACGTCGTGGCGTTCGAACAGGCGCAGGAGGTAACGCTGGAGTTCCGTGTCTTGCATGGTTGTTTCTGCCTTCAACGCGCGTGCGGACGCCACACCAGCTGACGCACGATCAGCGCCAGCACCAACACCACGACGCACGCGCCGTAGCCATACAGGGCCGGCAGCACCTGCTGCCAGATCGCGCCACTGGCCGGGCCATATTGGCCTACCGCCGGCACCGTGGCGGTATCGAACGCGCGGCTGGCACATTCCACAGCGGCGAACGCGGCGAGCAACAGCGCAGCCACGTCGAAGCTGCGGCGCATGCGCGTGCGCGGCAGGCTCTTGGGATAGGACCAGAACGCCCAGCCCAGGATCAGCAGCCAAGGCGCAAGCAGCAGGATGGCCAGATAACGCATGCGTCAGTTCACTCCCCAACAAGCCCCAAGGCTTCTTATTCCTGTGCAGCGAGCTGGTCGAGCGCACCGCGCAGGCGCAGCAGTGCTTCGTCGCGCGCCTGCTCGCCGTCATAAGCGGGCGTGGCGCCAACCTGCTCGCCGTCGATCTCCAGCACCAGCGCCTGCGGCTGCACCTGCAGCACGGCAGAGACGCTGCCCAGCTCCTTGATGCGCTTCTGCATCACGCCCGCCGCCTTGGGGTCGGCGAACGAGCGCGACAGCAGCAGCTCCTCGCCTTCCGACGAGAACAGGCGAAAACGGAAACTACCATCGGTATCGCGGAAGCTGGCGAAGCGCGGCGCTTTGCCGCCCTTCGGCGCGGCAGCCTTGGACGCATTCGCCGGCGAGGCCACCATCGTGCCCGACCGCAGGCCAATGGCATCGCGTAGCTCGGCGACCTTGGGCACGGCGATGGCGCGCGCCTTCTTGGCGCCTTCCTGCAGGATCTCCTCGATCACCGCCGGACGTGCCATCAGCGCGTCGTAGCTTTCGCGCATCGGCGCGATTTCCACTTCCAGCCGCTCGAACAACACTTGCTTCGCCTCGCCCCAGCCCAGGCCATCGACCAGCGCCTGCCGAAACGCGGTGGATTCGGCCTCGCTGGCGAACGCGCGGAAGATGGTGAACAGCGAGGAGCTGTCCGGGTCCTTCGCTTCGCCAGGCAGGCGCGAGTCGGTGACGATGCGCATGATGGAATCGCGCAGATGCTTCTGCCCGCCCGCGAACAACGGAATGGTGTTGTCGTAGCTCTTGGACATCTTGCGTCCATCCAGGCCCGGCAGCGTGGCTACCTGTTCCTCGATCACCACTTCCGGCAGCACGAAGAAATCGTGCCCACGACCGTAGATATGGTTGAAACGCTGCGCGATGTCGCGCGCCATTTCGATGTGCTGGATCTGGTCACGCCCCACCGGCACCTTGTTCGCGTTGAACACGAGGATGTCGGCGGCCATCAGCACCGGGTACATGTACAGGCCGGCGGTGACGCCCGCATCCGGGTCCTCGCCCGCCTCGGTGTTCTTGTCCACCGACGCTTTGTACGCATGCGCGCGGTTGAGCAGGCCCTTGGCGGTGACGCAGGTGAGGAACCAGGTCAGCTCCGGAATTTCCGGAATGTCGGACTGGCGATAAAAGGTGACCTTGTTCGGGTCCAGACCGGCAGCCAGCCACGTCGCGGCGATTTCCAGCCGTGAACGCTCGATGCGCGCCGGGTCGTCACTCTTGATCAGCGCGTGGTAGTCGGCCATGAAGTAGAACGCGTCGACGTCGTCGCGCCTGCTCGCGGCTACCGCCGGGCGGATGGCGCCGACGTAGTTGCCCAGGTGCGGCGTGCCGGTGGTGGTGATGCCGGTAAGTACGCGGGTCTTCATGGTCTCGTTTCTTCGTATCGTTATTGAGTGTTGATGCAATCGGGCCGGGTTCAGCGGATCAGCGTGGACTTGCCGAACAGCGACTCCACCAGATCCACCGCCAGGCGTGCGGTCTGGTTCTTCTTGTCGAACGCGGGATTGAGCTCCACGATGTCCAGCGAGCCGACGCGGCCGGAGTCCGCGATCATCTCCATGCACAGCTGCGCCTCGCGGTAGTTCGGGCCGCCACGCACCGTGGTGCCCACGCCCGGCGCGATGGTTGGGTCGAGGAAATCCACGTCGAAGCTCACGTGCAGGTGCGTATTCTCGTCGATGCCCGACAGCGCTTCTTCCATCGTGCGCTTCATGCCCACTTCGTCGATGTGGCGCATGTCGAAGATGCTCACCTGCGACTCGCGCACCAGGCGCTTTTCGCCCTCGTCCACCGAACGGATACCGATCTGGCGGAACACGTCCGCCGTGGTGGCCGGCACGTGGCCGCCCATGCTGATCAGCTCCTGCGGGCCGTTGCCGCACAGGCAGGCCACCGGCATGCCGTGGATATTGCCCGAGGGCGTCGCCTCGGCGGTGTTGAAGTCAGCGTGCGCGTCCAGCCACAGCACGCGCAGCGTCTTGCCGGTATCGCGGCAATGGCGCGCCACCGCGCTGATGGAACCGATGGCCAGGCAATGGTCACCGCCCAGCATGATGGGCAGGCGGCCGTCAGCCAGTTCGGCGTAGATCGCCTCGTGCACGGCCTGGTTCCAGGCCACCACTTCCGGCAGGTGACGGTAACCGTTCACCGGCGGCTGCCACGGGTTGAGCGGCCCCTGCAGGTTGCCGCGATCCACCACGTCCAGCCCGCGCCGGGTGAGCCGTGCGGCCAGGTTGGCCACGCGCAATGCTTCCGGCCCCATGGAAGCGCCGCGATGCCCCGCACCGATGTCGGTGGGAACGCCGATCAGGGAAATTGCCTTGTTGACCATGAAAACCTGCAGTGTGAAAAACGGGAATGCGAAGCGCCTTAGTGTGCCAGAGGCAGTTGACGCTGCCGCCACGTATTGAGGCTGCCATCCAGCAGCCGCACGTGGGTATAGCCGAGGGAGGTGAGCGTCTGCTGGGCCTTGGCCGCGCGCTTGCCGGAGACGCAATACACCACGATTTCGCTGTCGCGCGGCACGCCAAGCACGCCCGCACGGCTGGCGAGCTGTTCCACCGGGATATTGAGCGCACCGGCGATATGGCCGTCGGCGTATTCGTCGGCGTGGCGCACGTCCAGCACCAGCGGCGCCTGGCCAGCCTGCTGGCGCTCCAGCAACTGTGCGGCGTCGATCGGTGTATCCGCGGCCGAGGCGGCACCCGCGCTCGCCAGCAGCATCCCGGCGAGCAGGACGGCCAGAAACCTGCGGGACGTTGTCATCCGGCCTGGCGAAAAACGCTGAAACACCGCCAACACCTTGAATATCAGGAAATAAAGGGTACGCCGGCAAGCCGGCCACCGCCCATAGTAACGTCAAAAAGACCCAAGATTCCCGCTTTTCGTCCCGGCCAATGCCCCGTCATTCCCGCGAAAGGCTGGGCCCGCCGATCCGGCAACCCATGGTTTCGTCCCCGGATTCCCGCTGCGCTGCTTCCAGCCCTCAAAGGTCGACACCCTGCTCCGCCTGCAGCGCCTGTTTGGCTACCTTGGCGGTGTGATGGTTGCCGTCGTGGCTCCAGCCTGGCGGCATCACCAGGTAGAGCAGCTTGTTGCTCAGGCCGGGCGCATGCCATACGTCCCGCCCCAGCAACCAGAACTCGCCAAGGTACGCATCGAGCACGCTGTACGGCTTCACCGGCCGCGTGATGCCGTACTCGATGCGGATATCCGCACGCGCTTCCATGTAGGTGCCGAAGACGCGGTCCCAGATGGGCAGCAGGTTGCAGAAATTGGTGTCCATGTAGAGCACGTTGCGTGCGTGGTGAACGCGGTGGTGCGAAGGCGTCAGCAGCACGCGATGCAGGACACCAAGCTTTCCCTCCGGCAGCACGTTTTCACCCAGGTGGATGAGCTGCCCCCAGAAGCTGTCGATGATCACGATCAGCACCAGCAGGGGCGGGCTCACGCCCAGCAGCATGCAGATGCTGGTGCGGACGACGTCGGCATACATGCCTTCAAGAAAGATGTGCGCGTAGTTGACCGACAGGTTCATCGCCACCGGCGCATGGTGCGTCGAATGCAGGCACCACAGCAGGCGTACCTTGTGCGCCAGGAAGTGGTAGACGAAGTGCGCGAACTCCCACGCCACGTACCCGTATAGCAACCCATACCAGGTGAGCCCGGCCTGGAAAGGCGCGAAACGGTTGAACTGGCCGATGCAGAAACCGACCACGGCCACCGTGAGGAACGTACCGATGAAACGATTGAGCACCCACACCAACAGTGGCACCTGATAGTCCACGCGCCGGGTCCGGTGCCTGAGCAGACCGCGCATCAACTCGAACACCAGCAGCAGCGGGATGACCGGAGCGATCAGGTCGCCGAAACCATCCACCGTGGCAAGCGCCCGGTAGTCGCCCGTGGCGAACATCTGCAGCAGCGGCCCCAGGCCGAAAAAGCCCATGAGTTGATCGCGGATCCAGCCCAGCACACCCATCGCGCTCCTCCCCAGAGACAGTCCCTGGATTGCCCTGGCGACTCAAGGAAGCCTCCAGTCCGTCGGGGGATTTATCACGATCCAAATAGCGGTACAACTCCGAACAGGCCAAGGCGCCGGGTGGAGCCGACGCCCTCGAACCTCTTCCTTTCGTCCCTTGCTGTGTTGCGTATGGGTCAGGTGTGCCAAGCCGGATCCAGCACGCCACACAGTGGGTCTATCGGCCCGCGACAAGCTAGCGTCGGCCACGCGGCCTGCTCCCGCCCATCGCGCAGGCCGATCCGCCCGCCCCAGCCTGCCGCCCCTCCCGTTTTGCGCACACCCTTGCGCCGGGACCGGCACCCTGCGTAGCCTCCGCCGTGCTGCCATCGCTGCTTCAAAACGTCGCCGAGGACCGTTTATGAATGAGCAGATCGAGTGCTTTATCTGTGGCGATGCCGCCGTTGCAGCCAGCCAGAGCCGGGGCGGTTTCAAACCCGTCCATTGCCCCAGCTGCAAGGAATACGAAGTCACCCGAACCGCGATCGAAGTGTGGGGCGCGGACGTTCCCGGCCAGAAGGAACGGGTTGCCGCCGCCCTGCGACAGCAGCTTGAGGAGCAGCAGTGGCAAGGCGTGCGCGTGCCCAAGCTCGTGTCGCCGTTCTAGCCCGCAACCGACAGGTTTGCGCTGAACCCTGTTTTCCGTTCTGCATGGCAAATCGTCGCGAATCCTTCAGGGTTTCCGCGCGGATTCCTCAGGTTTTCGGCGCGGCGCGCGCCTAAACTCAAGCTTCCGGCACAGGCATCCGCAAACATCAGGAGGCCATCCCATGAAGCGCACTATGATTTCCATGGTTGTCGCCCTCGGCATCGCCTGCATCGGGCAGGCCAACGCCGCCGTTGAAACCTACACCGTCGACATGAATGGTTATGTGATCGTGGGGTTCGTCGGGTCGACGCCAGCCGAAGTCGCCCAGGCGCAACGCCTGGCGAGGAACTGGGAGGCTCAGCGTCACCTGATGCTGAAACCCCAGTCGATGAAGGCCGTTGCCATCCGTCAGTCCCCGATCGATGCCCTGACGCAGACCGAACTTCGCAGCGCCATCGTGTCGGCCGCGCTGGCAAAAGGACCATGAGACTTCGTTTCAGGAGAGAAGGGGTGTGAGTGCTTTTCGAGTCGCCTGATCGAGAACTAGCGAACAACGAAAAGCACCCCGCCCCATTTCAATTCCGTCTGAATTCCTTTTCACGGCACTCACTCCCCCGAGAGCGGCAGTCCGCAGTTCATGCATTTCGCGGAAAAGGTGTTCGTGTAGGTGCCCATGAAGAAATACTGCTTGCATCGGGGGCAGATGCTGAAACCAACCATCACCCCGGAAATCAAGATCGCGACCATGTAAACCAACGCCAGCGTCATGTCGATCTTGCCGGAACTGGTCACTTTCGACACTGCGATGCCACAGGGCAGCCAGCCAACGAACAGACCATACGACACCCAACGCCTGATGCGGATACGGCGCAGTCCGGACTCGATGGCACCTTTGCCTTGTTCCATTCCTGATACGTCCCCGTCAAAACAAGAACAGAAGAATGGTTCGGGACACTTCCGAGGAAATGGCCCGCACCTTTAACCACCTCAAGCGCCTGGTCCATCGTGGCATAGAACGAACGCGTTATGGACAAGCCCTCCCAAGGGGTCGCCTATGGTTGAAGTCGCCGGGTACGAACCCGCGACACCCCATAGAACACCTAACGCGGAGGATCCGATGATGCATCGCCAACTGCATATCGCCACAGCCATGTTGCTGTGTGTCTTTGCGCTCCCTAGCCTCGCCGCCGAATCCGGCCCGGATCAGGCGGATGCCTGCTGGCACAAGGCCTTTCTTGCCGGTGACGCGGATGCCACCGTCGCCTGCTACGCCGCCGACGCAGTGCTCTGGCCACCGGGAGGAACGATGGCGACCGGCACCAAGGCCATCCGCGACAGTTACGCGAAGTTCTACGCCGACAACAAGGTGACGAATATCGAGCTCAAGCGCCTGGGTGAGAAGACTGTAGGCACAGATGCTGTCGCGTGGGGCACCTACTCGATCACCTACACACCCAAGGCAGGCGGTGCTGCCAAAACGGAAACCGGGCGCTATAGCGAAGTCACGCGACGCGTAAACGGGCATTGGGTTTACGCCGTGGATCACGCCTCTATGGATCCGGCGCCCACTGCGGGAGCGAAGCCCTAAGCGCGTGTTGCGGACGCGGCATGAGAACTGAGGGGTCAGGCTCACTTTCCAGCCGGAAGTGAACCTGACCCAGTTTCCTCAAGTGAATTTCCTCAGGGGAAATGCGCTCCTTGCGTTCTGCCGTGATCTGTCTTGTCGTCATACATGGCGTCCACCTTGCGATGCGCATCGACAACCTCGGCGACAAGATCAATGACCTGTTTTTTTATAACATCGCAAGTTGGTGCAGGCCCCATGGCTTTCGCTCGCGTCACCAATACCTCTCGAGCATCTTCACCCACTTCAGCATGACCGCGCTCGTGCATCCGCAGTGCGGCAATGTAGCGATCCCAATCATGCGCCAGCATCGGGTTGGGATGCTGCGGGCGAACCCACTGCGGCAGAAACGTATCGACGTTCAACGTTGCGTCAAACTCGTCGAGTACGCATTGGTCTCCATCCATTTTCCAGTGATAGTGATAGTGGATCTCCCAATGTGTCTTGCCGTGCATATGACGGCCATGCACAACGAGCGGACTCTTGTCGTGCAGCTCGTTCTCGATGTCGAACACGGTCCCACCATGCACATCATAGGTGTAGGTGTTGAACGTCACCGGACCAGGTGCATCCGCCGCATACAGGCCAGAGCAAAACACCGCCATCGCCACGAATATCGCTCTATGCAAGACACTCTCCTTTGACTTGCCAGCCATGTACTGGGAGCACAAGGGGGCGTGCTAGTGCTCACGCGCCCCATTGTCCCCGCCTCGTTTGTGGGTCACCCCGGAATGTCGCTGCGCTCCTCCCGGCCATCTGTTACCCGTCGATGTTCGGCGTCAGTATCTGGACACGTGCTTGTCGATGCTGAAGCCGCACGATTTGCAGGGTGGTGCGCGATCGGGGTGCTGCAGCAGGCTCGCCATCGAGTGATAGCGACCATGGCATTGAGGGCATGGCGAGCGCAGGAAAGGCAGCGCGCACGGCAGGAACACGAAGGGCGCCGCCAGGCGCATCACCCAGCGCACGGCATCCGGAAACTCCGTGTAGTAGTTCGCCATGGTCAACAGCCCCAGGGCCGCGACAAAGCCGCCGGCCGCCAGGCCACGTTTGCGCTTCATGCTTTCCAATGCCGCGCGCAGGCGGCGGCGTTCCCGCTGCGGGTCGCTGTTCGTCGTTTCCATTCCCCATCCCCTGGCCAGGCCTCCCTCGAGGCCACGGCGATCATGTCCGCTCTGGACCAACCGCGGACCTGCCCAGCCTGCCGGCGGGCCCTGCCCTGCGCAAGTACCACCGCCGCCACCGCCCCTCACCTCTCTGCACGCTGGAAGTGGTGACCAGGTCGCGATCGACCCGCCTGACCTCCAATGGAGGGAGAAGGATGAGTAGATCCAAACAGCAAAAGCCCGGCTTTTGGCCGGGCTTTTTGTTCTTCGTCGCCTGCAGGCCCAAACCTGAGCCAAGAGGAAAGAGAAGTTGGGCCTGGGCCCGAGTGCCGCACGTAAGTGATGGTGCTGGCCAGAGATTCTTGGTGCCGGCAGCAGGAGTCGAACCCGCGACCTACTGATTACAAATCAGTTGCTCTACCAACTGAGCTATACCGGCGAAGGGTGGCAAGTCTAGCAGGCCGGCGCGGCCCAGCGCCAAAGGGGCTCAGAAGCAGCCGGTGCTGTGGGAGCCGACGCCCTTGACGCGGCTGCGCCAGTCGGCGTGGCCGTTGTCGGCGATGACGACGTCCAGCCAGTACTCGGGCACGGTTTCGGTGCGTTCGGTCATTTGCGCGGGGAAGCCGGCGGCGATGACCTGTTCGCGGCGACGGCGGGCGTTGGCCGGGTCTTTGAACAGGCCCAGCGACACGGTGTTGGGCTGGTCGCCGGAGCTGACCACGAAGTAATCGCCCACGTTGGCGGCGGCGAGGCGGCGGCCGAGTTCCAGCGCCTTGTCGCGGCTGCCGCCGCCGGGCAGGTAGACCCACCAGCCGGTGGTCTGGGTGGTCTGTTCCTGGCGCGAGCGCATGCGCGCGGCCTGATTGGCAAGCGCGACGCGGGCGTTGCGCATGTCCACCTGGGTGGCGAAGGGACCCAGCGCCATGCAGGTGTAGGTGTTCGGCCGCGCAGGTGGCGGCGACGGCGCTGGCGTGGGTGCCTGGGCTACGGGCGCGGCGGCGGCGGTGGATGCCGAGGCCGCGCTGGAGCCCGACGACGTGGGCGCCGGGGCGGAGGAAGGCGGCGCCGGACGTTCGCTCAGCAGGTGCAGTTCGGGTACGCCGGGGTCGGTAGCACTGCGGCCGTGCACGTCGTCCTGGCCCAGCAACAGCCATGCGCCTACCGCGATATTGAGTGCGATCAGCAGGACGAACAACAGGCGCAGGAACATCGGTGATCCGTCAGGCAATCGGCGGGAGAGCAGGCATTCTAGAGAGCCTGTTCGATAGGGGAATGTGCGTCGGACCACACGGACAATCCGCGCAGCACGCTGTCCTGGCTGAGTCGTGATGGCATGGCGATCAACGGCGCCAGCGACTCGGCGTCGCCACCGCCCAGGATAAGTTGCGGCACCCCGCCCAACGGCCCGGCCATGTGCGCCGCGAAGCGCTCGACCAGTGCGGCGGCGGCTTGCCAGCAACCGGAGACGACGGCATCGGGGGTGTTGTCGGCGGCTTCCAGCACCTGACCGGGGCGGTCGACCAGCACGCGCGCCGTCGCACCCAGCAGCGACTGCTGCATGAGTTGCGGGCCGGGTGCGATCAAGCCGCCGAGGTGGCGTCCCTCGGCGTCCAGTGCATCCAGTGTCAGCGCGGTGCCGACGCCGGCCAGCACGCAGGGAGCCAGCCCTTCGGCGCGGGCGGCGACCATGCCGAGGAAACGATCCACGCCCAAGCGACCCGGTTCGGGATAGGCATTGCGCACGCCACAGGCCTCGGCGGGTGTGTGCAGCCAGGTGGTGGCGTGGTTGAAACGGGTGCAGACCACGGCGGCGATCTGCGTTTCGCGCGCGCCATCCACAACGGAGGCGCCGAACACGGCTTCCGGCGTGGGCAGATGGCGCCACGCGTCGTGCAGCGCGAGTACCACATCCTCGTTCCATGCCACGGCGCCCTGCGCATGCCACTGCGCACCGTCGCGCAGGGCCCATTTCAGGCGCGTATTGCCAAGATCGAGCAGCAGCCTCATGCGCGGCGCACCGTGACGTCGGCGCTGTCGATGCGGTGCACACCGTCGTCCGTCGTCAGCAGCAGGGCGCCGCGCTCATCCACGCCGGCGCCGATGCCTTCGAGCACGCTGGTGGCGCCCTGCACGCGCAGCGGCTTGCCGCGCAGCAGATCGTGGCGTGCGTAATCGTCCACGAAGGCGGCGAAGCCTTCGCGTTCAAACTGATCCAGGCCTTCCGCCAGCGCGGCGACCAGGGCAGCGGCGACGCGGTTGCGGTCCGGCGCCTCGCCCGCCAGCGTGGTCAGGTCGTTCACTGGCTGGCCCGCCTGCTCGTGCAGGGCTTCGGTGAGCCGCACGTTGAGGCCCACGCCGATGACCGCCGCGCACGGTCCCTGATATTCCCCGCCCAACTCGACGAGGATGCCGGCGAGCTTGCCGTCCGCACTCAGCACGTCGTTGGGCCACTTCAGGCCCGCACCCTCGATGCCCAGCGTGGACAGCGTGCGCATCACCATCACGCCCACCGCCAGCGACAGGCCGGAGAGCGCACCAAAACCCGCGTCGAAACGCTTGAGGCACGACAAGTAGACATTGAGGCCCGGCGGCGACAGCCAGCGGCGGCCGCGACGGCCGCGCCCGGCGGTCTGGGTTTCCGCCAGCACCATGCTCAGGTCGGGCAGATCGGCCTGGCGGCGCTGGATCTCACTGGAGGTTGAGTCGATTTCCCAGTGCAGTTCCAGCGTGCCGAGGCGCGAGCGCACGCCTGCGGGGAGTACCGCGCGCAGGGCCGCGTCATCCAGCAGTTGCACCGGCCAGGGCAGGCAATAACCGGCCGTGCCACGCGACTCCACCGGCATGCCGCGGGCCCGCAGGGCTTCGATCTGCTTCCAGATGGCGGCGCGGGTCACCCCCGCACGCTCGGCCAGCTGGGCGCCCGACACCATGCCGCCATCCGCCAGCGCCACCAGCAGCTCCTGCGCCTGCATTACGCGACGTCCCGGAGCGCCGGGCCGCGACGGCGGCGCCCGCTGGAAATGGGAAACAGTGAGATAGAACGTGGCATCCGCCGATTCTAGCCTGCCGGCGTGGCGCCCCACAGGGTGGCGCGGGCGGGAAGTCGCATGACTTCTGGGACTCGCCCCAGCGTCATACGGCTGGAACAGGGCACTGGTATCGCCCCCCTTTTTCTGCCAGCATCGGGATCTTGGATTGCGGATCAAGGGGTTGAGCCGCCATGGGCGTCGGGAAGATCTTGCTTGGCTGTGTTCTGTGCGTCGGCAGCGTGGGTGCTGCATCGGCCATGGACGCGGACAGCCAGGATATGAGCTCGATGCAGCGCACGGTGGAAGGCAGCTCCAGCCACGACGGCGCGGGCAGCGGCGGCGATGCACTGGGCCTGTCGCGCGAAGCGAACACGGCGCCCTCCTCGTCCTCGTCGTCTTCCAACGACAACTGCCCCACCACGACGCCGGCTCGCGCACCGCGCAGCAGCCGCCAGAACCGCATCGGCTGGCAATCGCTGCTGCCGGGTTCCATCCAGTAACGTCCACAGCCCGTGTCCGCTGCCTGGTGGCGGCGCCTCCGCGCCTACCTGACACCACCTCCGCTTGCCGACGAACCTTGGCGCAGGGCGCTGGACGCCTGCCCGCTCGCGCAACGCCTGGACCATCACCGGCAACGTGAACTGCGCCGGCTGTCCGGCGTGTTCCTCGCACGCAAACGCTTCCATGCCCTGGCCGACGCCGCGCTCACCGACGACTTGTGCACCCTGATCGCCATGCAGGCCTGCCTGCCCGTGCTGAAGCAAGGCCCCAGCGCCCTGCGCGGTTGGCGCGACATCCTGGTGTATCCCGGCGAATTCAAAGTGAAGCGCAGCCACCACGACGACCGCAGCGGCGTGGTGACCGAAGGCGACGACGTGCTGATCGGCGAAGCCTGGGAGCATGGCCCGCTGGTGCTGTCGCTTGCCGATGTGCAGCTTGACCTTGCGCAGCCGTGGGATGGCTTCAACGTGGTCATTCACGAAATCGCCCACAAACTCGACATGCTCGACGGCCCGCCTGATGGCGTGCCGCCACTGCCGCCGCACATACCGCGCCGGCAGTGGATCGTGGCGTTCCAGCGCGCGTTTGATTTGCTTTCCAACGACGTGGCGCGTGGTCGCGATACGTTGATCGATCCGTATGCGTCGGAAAGTCCCGATGAATTCTTTGCCGTGGTGAGCGAGCTGCACTGGTCGCAGCCTGGCGTGCTGCGTCGGGCGGATGCGGCGGTGGCGGAGTTGTTGCAGGCGTATTATGGGGTTTCGCCGGCAGAGGGGTGATGTGGCTTGGTGGATGTTTAGACGGCCAAATACTTACCTTGGATAGATTACCCCACCCCAGCCTCGCTCCTGATGTGAAGAGAAAAGTGGCGTGCACTGAACGTCCCCGGTAGCACAGAAGGAAGCGTAGCCACGCTCCGCTTTAAGTCCTCTAGGCCAGGGTGTGTTGCGATATAGCCACGCCGTTCAATAGAGCGATCGTGACGATCCGGATGCCTCACCTTTCAAGGCTTGTATCCAGCACAACTGCCAGCTCTTGAGGCCATTTTCTTTGGGTTACTTTCGACGCGAAGCTAGTCCCCGTGGGATCTTTGACTCCGGGCATCCTGCCCTACGCCCTTCGGGCCGGCTTCGCCGTTCGCATGCGCTCCTGCGCATGCGTGGGCCAGCAAAAGAAAAGTGACTCGGCCTTCCCACGGGACTAGCTTCGCGTCATCGGCAGAAGGTCGAAACGCCCGCTGCGTCCCACAGGGACTAGCTTTGCGTCGTAAGCGGCCAGATCGCGGGATCACGGCAACCACAGGCCAAAATCTAAAGAGCAAAGTCACTGGATGACCAGCCCTTCGGCTGTTGAAAAGCGCCTCCTGCCTTCGCAGGGATGACGGCTCTTATGACGTCATGAGGCTAGCTCGTTAAAATCGCTCTGCAGGTGTTCTACGCGTTTCGCGACGACTAACCGCTGCTGCTACTGGATCCCGGCCCACGCCGGGATGACGGCTCGTATGACGCCGCGAGGCTAGCTCGTTGAAATCGCTCTACTGGTGATCTACGCGTTTCGCGACGACTAGCCGCTGCTGATGCTGGATCCCGGCCTGCGACGCGAAGCTAGTCCCTGTGGGGCGCCGGGATGACGGCTCTTATGAAGCGGCGGGGCGAACACCAGCCACTCCCCCAACACTCCCGCAAAGCCGCAGCCAACCATGGCGGCTTCCCGCGTGCCTCGAGGGTAGATGGAGTAGAGCTGGAGCGCTTTGAAGCTGCTGTCGCGCCCCTTCCAGGCGCGCGCCAGAAGACGCCCCAAGCAAAAAAGCGCAGCGGCAACACCGCCAACCATCAACCCGGCGGCAACTTCACACTAAACCGCGCCCCATTGAACTCCGGCGACCGGTCCACCACCAGCTCGCCGCCGTACGCGCGAATGATGTCCTGCACGATCGACAAGCCGATGCCGTGCCCCTGCACGCGCTCATCGCCACGCACGCCACGCTGCAGCACGCTCTCGATCTTGTCCTCGTCGATGCCCGGGCCGTCGTCCTCCACGCTCAACCACAAGCCTGGACGCTGCCGGCCGGCCACGGGACGCATCTTCACCACCAGCAACACCTGATGGCGCGCCCACTTGAACGCGTTCTCCAGCAGATTGCCCATCAGCTCGAGCAAATCGCCCTGCTCGCCATAGAACGCGGCGTTGTCGTCGATGTCGAACTCACACAGCACGTTCTTGGCGGCGTAGACCTTCTCCAGGCTCTGCACCAGATCTTCCGCGTGCCCCGCGATGGGAATGGCGGTAGTGGCAAACGTCTGCCGGCCGGAGGTGGCCGCGCGTGCGAGCTGGTAGGCCACCAGCTCGTCCATCTTGCGCACCTGCTCCAGCACCGGCTCGCGCACGCCCGACCCCGCGCCTGTGCTTTCCAGGCTGGAGCGGATCACTGCCAGCGGCGTCTTCAGGCTGTGCGCGAGATCGGCCAGCGTATTGCGCGTACGCACGCGCTGCTCGCGCTCGCTGGCGATAAAGGCGTTGATGCGTTCGGTGAGGCCGGTGAGTTCCTGCGGGTACTGGTCACCCAGGTGTTCGCGCTCGCCGCGCTCCACGCGCGACATTTCGTTGGCCACCTTGCGCAGTGGCGTCAGGCTCCAGCGCAGCAACAAGAGCTGCAGCAGGATGAGCATCACGCCCAGCGAGGCGAGCCAGAACACCACGCTGCGCCGGGCCACGGCGTTGCTGCCTTCCAGCTGGTCCTCGGTCTGCGCCACCATGAAGGTGAGGTGCACCGATTTCCTTTCGGACGTGTCCAGCGCCACGCCATAGACGTAGTAATAGAGGCGCCCCATGCGCGTGTCGATGGGGCCGACGAATTGCCCCACGCCGGGCTGCAGCGGGCGCATGAAATCGAAGTCGCGCAGCATGGCCGAGGGCGACTGCCACTTGAAGCCGCCATCACCGATGACCATGGCGTACAGGCCCGAGCCCGGCCGCAGGAAACTCGGGTCAGGCTGCGTATCGGGCATCAGCACCTTGCCGGCGCGACCAACTTCGGTCCCGGCGATATAGGCCACGACGAAATTCTGCAGACGATCCTGCAGTTCCTTGCGCGAACTGTCGGCCTGCGTGCGCATGATCGTAAGACCGACCACGCCGAGGAACGCGGCCAGCACGAAGCCCGTCGCCAATGCCGCGCGCGCCGCCAGTGAAAACGGGCGGCGCGGCGGGGACGGATCACTCGTCTTCGGCTTCGCTGCGAGGGATGGCAAAGCGGTATCCGCGTCCACGTACCGTCTCGATGGGCTTGAGGTTGCCTTCCGGGTCGAGCTTCCTGCGCAGGCGACCGATGAAGACCTCCAGCACGTTGGAATCGCGATCGAAATCCTGCTGGTAGATGTGCTCGGTGAGGTCGGCCTTGGAGACCAGTTCGCCGGCATGCAGCATCAGGTATTCGAGCACCTTGTATTCGTAGCTGGTCAGGTCGACCGGCTTGCCTTCCACGGTCACCGTCTGCGCAGTGGTGTCCAGCTTGATCGGGCCACAGGCCAGCACCGGCTTGGACCACCCGCTGGCACGGCGCACCAGCGCATTGATGCGTGCCAGCAGCTCTTCGACGTGGAACGGCTTGACGAGGTAGTCGTCGGCGCCGTGCTTGAGGCCTTCCACCTTGTCCTGCCAGCCGCCGCGGGCGGTGAGGATCAGGATGGGATAGCGCTGGCCGGCCTCGCGTAGCGACTTGATCAGGTCCATGCCCGACATCTTGGGCAGGCCAAGGTCGATGATGGCCAGATCGAAAGGTACTTCGCGCCCGAGGTACATGCCTTCTTCGCCGTCCTGGGCCGCATCGACGGCAAAACCATCGCGCTTCAGGCGTGCGGCGAGGGTCTCGCGCAGCGGAGCCTCGTCCTCAACCAAAAGAATGCGCATCAGTGTTTCTCCTTGTTGCTTCCACCGTCACTGGACGGGTTCTTGGTCGAATCGTCGGAAGCCGGCGCCTTGCTGGCCTCCGTGGTTACGGTCACCACGCGTACGTGCCCGGTGGGCGTGAGCACCTTGACGCGATGTTCGAACGAACTGCGGCCCCGACGCACGGTGCTGGCGGACAACACCTTGCCGCCGGTTTCGTGCTGTACCTGGGCGACGGCCTGCTCCAGCGACATGGCCGGCTCGCTGGACTGCGCCGCCCAGGCGCTGGCGCCTGCCGAGCAGGCCAGCAGCCAGACGAGGGGGCGCAGGATTGTTTTCATTTCGTTAAACAAACCCGGGGTACCTGCGGGGGGCGACATCCATCGTCGTTCAGACTATGGACTCGGAGCTGAATATTGACCGGATTAAGCTGAACGGTCACGCGGCAACCCGGGATGGCGTCATGGCCTGTTCGATCAGGCCCCAGCCGGCCCCTGGCAGGTGCGCACCTTCACTCAGCTGGCGGCGGAACCCGCGGGCCCCCGGCTCGCCCTGGTACAAGCCCAGCAGGTGACGGCTGATGTGCTTCAGCGCCGTGCCCCGGGCCAGCTCGGCCTCGATGTAGGGGCGCATGTGCAGGAGCACGTCGTCGCGGCCAGGCAGGGGCTCGCCATAGAGCGCCGCTTCCACCCGGGCCAGGACGTAGGGGTCGTGGTAGGCCGCTCGGCCCAGCATCACGCCGTCTACCTGGGCCAGGTGGGCCTGCACCTGCTCGACCGTGGTGATGCCGCCGTTGATCACCACCACGAGTTCTGGAAACTCGCGCTTCAGGCGATACACACGCTCGTAGTCCAGCGGCGGGATCTCGCGGTTTTCCTTGGGGCTCAGGCCCTGCAGCCACGCCTTGCGGGCGTGCACCACCAGCACCTCGACACCGGCCGCGAGCATGGTTTCGGTGAAGTGCTGCAGGTCGGCGTAGTCGTCCTGGTCGTCCACGCCGATGCGGCACTTCACCGTCACCGGCACGTCCACCGCGTCGCGCATGGCCTTCACGCAATCGCCTACCAGTGCGGGCTCGCGCATCAGGCAGGCGCCGAAGCGGCCGGACTGCACGCGGTCCGAAGGGCAGCCCACGTTGAGGTTGATCTCGTCGTAGCCGGCGTCCGCGCCGTAACGCGCGGCAATGGCCAGTTCCTGCGGCTCGCTCCCGCCCAGCTGCAAGGCCACCGGGTGTTCCTGCTGGCTGTGTTCCAGCAGGCGCAGCTGCTTGCCGCGCACCAGCGCGGCGCTGGTCACCATCTCGGTGTACAGGCGCGCATGCGGCGACAGCAGCCGATGGAAATACCGGCAATGACGGTCCGTCCAGTCCATCATGGGCGCGACGGTGAGGCGCCAGTCGTCGTTCTGGATCGGCTGCCGCGGGGCGTGGGAGGGGGCTGACATGGGCGCCATTGTAACGGCTGGCCTGCCATGCCGTTTTTCCGGGCTGGATGCTGCCCTTTTCGCGGCAGGATGACGCAGCAGCCTGCCTGGGCCGGCGCAAGGGGGCTTCCATGCATGAATGGCCGGCCCGCCGATGGCATAATGAAGGGGCTCGCTGCACCCCCAAGGCAGCACTCGTCAGGCGCAGCGGATTCCGCCATCCCCACACGAGTCCGGTACCGGCACCACCGGTCCCCTGCCCGCAGCATCCCCAGATTCCCTCAGGACGGTAACCGGCAATGGTGGCATTGGCGACGGAGCACGTGATCGACGTGCACCACTGGAACGACAGTCTCTTCAGCTTCCGCACCACGCGTGATCCGGGCTTCCGTTTCGACAGCGGGCAGTTCGTGATGATCGGCCTGGAAGTGGATGGCCGCCCGCTGATGCGTGCGTATTCGATCGCCAGCGCGAACTACGAAGAACACCTGGAGTTCTTCAGCATCAAGGTAGCCAACGGCCCGCTCACCTCGCGCCTGCAGCACCTCAAGCCCGGCGACCCGCTGATCGTCAGCCGCAAGCCCACCGGCACCCTGGTGCTCAACGACCTCAAGCCCGGCAAGCACCTGTACCTGCTCGGCACGGGCACGGGGCTGGCGCCGTTCATGAGCCTGGTGCGCGACCCGGAGACCTACGAGCGCTACGAGAAAATCGTGATCGCGCACGGCGTGCGCAACGTCAACGACCTGGCGTACCAGGACTACCTGGAGAGCGAGCTGCCGCAGCACGAATACCTGGGCGAACTGGTGCGCGAGAAGCTCATCTACTACCCCACGGTGACGCGCGAGGCGTTTCGCAACCAGGGCCGCATCACCGACAACATCGTCGATGGCGCGATGAGCAAGGCCATCGGCCTGCCGCCGCTGGACCCGGCGACGGATCGCGTGATGCTGTGCGGCAGCCCCTCGATGCTGGACGACACCTGCGCCTTGCTCGACACGCGCGGTTTCCAGGTGTCGCCGCGTACGCGCGAACCGGGCGATTACGTGATCGAACGGGCGTTCGTCGAGAAGTAAGCAGCAGAGCATTTTGTGGGAGCGCACCCTGTGCGCGACGGGCCTGGCGTCGAGGTACGACGTAACGCCGCTGTCGCGCACAGGGTGCGCTCCCACAGTTCCTTGCAGCGCTGGAATTACTGCCAGATGGTGTACGTGCGCCCCGTGCACACACCTTCCACGCTGCGCCGGTACACCTGCCCCACGCGCTCGCCGGGCACGGCTTCAAAGCCCGGGAAATACGGGCCAAAGGCATCGAGTGCCTCGGTAAGCAAGGTGGCGCTCACCGCATTGATGCGCAGGCCGCGCGGCAGTTCCGTGGCCGCGGAGCGCACGAAGCCTTCGATGGCCGCGTTCACCGTGGTGGCATTGGTGCCTTGCCGGATCGGCTCCATCGCCGTGATGCCGCTGGTGAGCGTGAACGAACCACCGTCGCGGACATGGGGAATGCCCGCCATCACGGCATTCACCTGCCCCATCAACTTGTCCATGAGGCCGGACAGGAACTGCTCCGGCGTGGTGCTGACCAGGTCGCCGAAATGCACATGGCCCGCCGCGGTGACCACGGCGTCGACCTGCCCCACCTCGCGATACATCCGCTCGACGCTCGCCATATCGGTCAGGTCGACCTGCACGTCGCCGGAGTGCCGGCTGGCGCGGATGAGTTCGTGGTGGGGCGCCAGCGCCCCGGCAACCGCCTGGCCGACGGTGCCGCTGGCGCCGATGAGCAGAATTCGCATGGATGGAACCTCGAAGGTGGCGGCCCGGCATGGGCCGACTCGTCCCAGTCTCCACTACGCCCGCGCCCCGATAAACGTGCCATCATTCGACCCATTCCGAACCGAAGGTTTCGAATCGTGGATACGCTGGCGAGCATGGCGATGTTCGTGCGGGTGGTGGACACCGGCAGCTTTGCCGCCGCCGCCGAGGCGAGTGGCGTCTCCCCCACCATGGCCGGCAAGCACATCCGCGCCATTGAAGAACGGCTGGGCGCCCGGCTGCTCCACCGCACCACGCGCCGCCAGCAGCTCACCGAGGTTGGCAAGCTTTACTACGAGCGCTGCAAGCTGGTGCTGGCCGACGTGGAACTGGCCGAGCGCAGCGCGCATGAACTACAGGCCACGCCGCGAGGACGGCTTCGCATCACCGCCCCCATGAGCTTCGGCAGCCGGCGGCTGACGCCGGCCATCACCGAATACCTGCAACGCTACCCGGACGTGAGCGTCGAGCTGTCGCTGGACAACCGCGTGTATGACCTGGTCAGCGAAGGGTATGAGCTGGGCATCCGCATCGGCGCGGTGGACGACCCGCAACTGGTCGCGCGGCCGCTGCAGCCCTATCGCATGCTGCTGGCGGCATCGCCCCAGTACCTGGCGCGGCATGGCACGCCCTCGCGCCCGGAGGAGCTCTCGAAGCACATCTGCCTTGGCCTGACCAACTGGCGGCGTCGCGACCAGTGGCGGCTACTCGGCCCCAACGGCGAGGAATGCGATGTGCCGGTGCAGGGGCGTCTTTCCGTGGATCACGGTGACGCCTTGCGCGTGGCGGCGCTGCACGGCGCCGGCATCGTGCTCCAGCCGGAGGTGCTGCTGGCGGAGGATCTGGCCGAAGGAAGGCTGATGGCCGTGCTGCCACCATGGGCGCCGCCGTCCACGCCGATGCATTTGCTCTATGCGCAGGATCGCCGGCCCACGGCGAAGTTGCGCAGCATGATCGAGTTCCTGCTCGAACGCTTCGGCGCCGACGCTCCTCTGTAGGAGCGCACTTGTGTGCTACCGCGGCATCACAGTCGCAATGCTTCGTCGGCTTGTCGCGCACTAGTGCGCTCCTACAAAAAAGTGCGGGCGCGGAATCCCCTTTTGTGGGAGCGCACCCTGTGCGCGACTGCCTCACCGTGTCGGTTCTGCTTCGTAGGCTTGTCGCGCACAGGGTGCGCTCCCACAGGGGAGGAGTAACGAGGGCTCAGTCGCGGATACGCCCCTGCCCTTCGTTGTCCCAGTAGCCGAACACGCGGCGCGCGATCAGCTTGTAGAGGCGCTTGCCAGTGGCACGCCACAGCCGCGAATGCGGCGCGGGTGTATTGAGGATGTCCCGCTGCCGTGCGCTCAGCGCTTCCGGGCAATACGTGCGCTTGTGCTTGAGCAGGTGGCGCAGGTCTTCGCGTGCCAGCAGACGGAACAAGGCGCCGCGCTTGCCGCGCGTCCAGGCGATCTGGAAATCCACCAGCGCCGGCCGGCCATCGGCGCGCACCAGCCAGTTCGGCTCCTTGGCCAGATCGTTGTGCACGATGCCGCGGCGATGCAGGCGTGCCAGCAGGCGCAAGGCCTCGCGGTAATACGCGCGGTCGCGCGGCTGGGCCTGCTGCATGGGCGCGCCGGCGATATAGCTGCGCAAAAGCTCGCGCCCGTCCCAGCGCAACAGCGCGGGCACGCCGTCGATACCATCGAGCCTGGCCAGCGCCCGCGCCTCGCGCGCTGCGGCGCGCCGCGCAAAGGCGCGCGCCCACCAGCGGGCCGCCACGATGTCGCGGCGGATCACGCGCACGCCATCGCGCTCGGTTATTTCGATGCGGCCGAGTTCATCGGCCTTCAGGAGCATGTCGCCAGAGGTATCCACGGGAACGTCAGCCAGGGGTTCGCACCGCCATTGTCGCCGATGCGGGCGCTGCACGGCGCATGGCCATGCCGATATGCTGCACCGTCGGACCACGAGGACAGCCACTGATGCTGGAGATTGCGCTTTACGTGCTGGCCGCCCTGCTGATCATCGGCGGCATTGCCGGCAACATCCTGCCCGCGCTGCCGGGCATCCCGATGATCTTCGGCGGCATCTGGCTGGTGGCAGCGTTGGACCAGTACCGGCACCTCGGCGTGTGGTGGCTGGTGATCATCGGCGCACTGGGCACCATCGGCGTGCTGATGGACTTCGTGTCCGCCTCGCTGGGCGCCAAACGGGTCGGGGCCAGCAAGCTGGCCATGTCGGGCGCGGGCCTGGGCACGGTGGTGGGCATGTTCTTCGGCCTGGCCGGCCTCATCATCGGGCCGTTCGCGGGCGCCCTGCTGGGTGAACTGGCCTCGGGCACCAGCGTGCTGCGCTCGGCCCACGTGGGCGTGGCCACCTGGCTGGGCCTGTTGTTCGGCACCCTGGTCAAGCTGGTGATCTCCTTCGTGATGGTCGGCCTGTTCGGTTTTGCCATGCTGTTTGGCTAAGGGGCCTCCCCACCGGCGCGACCTTCGGCACATGGCTGGCCGCCACCGCGCCCTATAGGCTCGGGGCACTTCATCTTCGGGGAGCCCTCATGTCCAAACGTCTTGCCCTGGCGCTGGCGGTATCGCTGGCCGCCATCGGTTCCGCCCATGCGGATACCAAGTCGCCCACCTGGATCGATCGCAGCAACGACGACGCGAAGGTGCTGCTCGATGTGATGGCGAAGTTCAGTCCCGAATTCGCCTCGCAGATCGGCGTTCCCGGATACGACGACAAGGTCGCCGACCTCAAGCCCGATGTCGACGCGCGTTCGCGCGCCGCGCTGGTCGATGCGAAGGCGAAGCTCGAAAACATGCTGGCCGGCGAGAAGGACGCCAACGTCCGCCAGGATCTGCAGATCATGATCAAGGCCGCGGACCAGCAGATCGAAGGCATCGACCTCACCCACAAGTACATGCTGCCGTACCAGGACGTGGGCCAGCTGATCTTCCAGGGCGAGTTCGCGCTGCTGAAGGACGACGTGGACGCCAAGCGCCGCCCGTCAGCGGTGAAGCGCCTGGCCTGCTATGTCGGCAAAGCGCCTGGCTGCACGCCGATCACCGATCTGGCCAAGGCGCAGACCCAGGCACGCATCGGCGAGAAGGACCTGATCGGCCCGTACAAGAACGAAGTGGAGCAGAAGCTCAGCAACACGCAGCGTTATGCGCAGGGCATCCGCCAGCTGTTCGCTAAGTACAAGCTGGACGATGCCGAGGGCAAGGCCGCGCTCGACGCGCTGGACAGCCAGCTCAAGGACTACGACGGCTGGGTGCGCTCCACCATCGTGCCGCGCGCGCGTGCGGACTTCCGCCTGCCGGAGCCGCTGTATGCGTACAACCTCAAGCAGGTCGGCATCGATATTCCGCCGGAGCAGCTGATCAAGGAAGCCCAGTTCGAGTTCACCGAGCTGCGTTCGATGATGCAGATGATCGCGCCGGTGGTGGCGAAGGATGAAAACATCCAGGCCACCGATTACCGCGACGTGCTCAAGGCGCTGAAGAAGCAGCAGCTGGGCAAGGATGACGTGGTGCCCTGGTACCACGAGATCATCGGCCATATCGAAGACATCATCCGCCGCGAGCACATCATCACCCTGCCCCAGCGCAAGATGCAGATGCGCCTGGCCTCGGAAGCGGAAACCGCCGCCGTACCGGCACCGCACATGGACCCGCCCCCGTTCATCAACAACCACGGCGAGCAGGGCACCTTCGTGCTCACCATGGGCAACCCCAGCGGCGGCAAGTCCGATTCGTATGACGACTTCACGTATAAGGCCGCCGCGTGGACGCTGACCGCGCACGAAGGCCGCCCCGGCCATGAGCTGCAGTTCGCGGCGATGGTGGAGCGCGGCGTGTCGCTGGCGCGCAGCCTGTTCGCCTTCAACAGCGTGAACGTGGAAGGCTGGGCGCTGTACGCCGAGTCGGAAATGCTGCCGTACGAACCGCCGGCCGGCCAGTTCATCGCCCTGCAGGCCCGCCTGCAGCGTGCCGCGCGCGCCTACCTCGATCCGATGCTCAACCTGGGCCTGATCACCAAGGAGCGGGCACACGACGTGCTGCGCAACGACGTGGGCCTGTCCGAAGCCATGACCCAGCAGGAACTGGACCGCTACACCTTCAACAGCCCCGGCCAGGCCACTGCGTATTTCTACGGATACATGCGCCTGCAGCAGACGCGACTGAACGCCGAGCTGGCGCTGGGCAAGGACTTCAACCGCCAGGCCTTCAACGACTTTGTGATCGGCCAGGGCCTGTTGCCGCCGGAACAGCTGGCCGAAGCGGTGCGCACGCAGTTCATTCCGTCGCAGAAGAAGAAGTAGCGGGTACCTCGACTGGCTCGTCATCCCAGCGAAAGCTGGAATGACGACATACTCAGGCTATTCGGAACGGGGCCGCGCTTTCGGGCGCGGCCTCTTTTTTTGCGGGGCGGGTACATTGCCACTGCGTTCCAGCCATTCCGCAAAGCGGGCGGTATCGCGACGAAGCGCGGGCGGCACGAGGATGTAGTCGCGGCTGGGCGGTTCGTCCGGGCGATGACGGAATCGCGCGGCGCCCGGCTCCGCCAGCAGGGCGGGCTGGTCCGCCTCGGCCAGGCGCAGCGCCAGCCCGTGCGAACCCAGCCATGCGCACGGCTTCTCGCCGAACCAGGCCATCAGGCCGCCGAACATGGCCTTGAACCGAAGGTCGTGTGGCCGCCCCAGATGTGTGGCGGCGTCCTCCAGCTCACTGCGCATGGCCTGGATGTCCGGTTTCACGCCGGCGCGTCGGGCAACACGTAGAACAGCACGGCCAGGTAGTGCAGCACGCTGCCCGCCAGCACGAAGAAGTGCCACACCGCATGGTGGTACGGCAGCTTGCGCCACAGATAGAACGGCACGCCCAGCGTGTAGGCCACCCCGCCTGCCAGCAGCAGCACCATGCCGCCGGTCTGCAGGTGTGCGAGCAGGGGCTTGAAGGCGATCACTCCCACCCAGCCCATGCCCACGTACATCAGCACGGCGAGCTTGCGGTACTTCTTCAGCAGGCCGAGCTCGAGCGCGCTGCCCATCACGGCCAGCGCCCACACCGTACCGAACAGGCTCCAGCCCCAGGCACCCGGCAAGGCAATCAGGGTGAAGGGCGTATAGGTGCCCGCGATCAACAGGAAGATGGCGATGTGGTCCAGCGTGCGCAGCACGCGCTTGGCCATCACGCCGGGAATGGAGTGGTACAGCGTGGAAGCCGTGTAACAGAGGATCAGCGTGGAACCGAACACCGCGCTCGCCACCACGGCGCGCGCGTCGCCGTAGAGCGCCGCGAACGCCACCAGCGTGGCGAGGCCGGCAATGCTCAGCAGGATGCCGATGCCGTGGATGACGCTGCTGGCGAGCTCGTCGCCGAAGGCATAGCGGGGGAGCGCCGTGCCGGAGGTGGCAGACATGGGGAAAGTCCTTGGACGGAACGTACCGAAGGGTACGGCTCCGTCACCTTAGCGGCCCCACGGGTGATTGCAAGGCCACGCCGCGTATGAAACGCCGCGCAGCCCCGTCGTGGATCAACCCATGCCGCCAGCGAAGGACCGCCGCACCACCGTCACTCGATGATGAAGGCGCCGAACGCCACACCGATGTCCCAGCCCTTGCCCGTGCCGCTGAGCGCCAGGGAGACGTTGCCCTTGGTCATCACGCGCGCACCGGCGGATTTGGAGGCCCCTGCATGCACGCCCGCGTCGGCGTAGTGGCCCTTGATCTCGCTGATGCTGCTGATGCCGGAGAACTTGCCGACGCCGTCGTCGATCTGGCTCTTGCCGAAGGTCAGGCCACCGCCCTTGACGCGGATGTGCACGCCCATGCTCTGCCCGTTGCTGCAATGGACGGTGCCGCTGCCGGTGGCCGTCTGATAGAACACCGACCAGCCCGAGAGACGGAAATTCATCTTGCACTCCAGGTCGCCGGCACGCGCCGGGACCGATGCCATCCCGCCGGCGAACGCCAACACCAAGGCCGCCGCAAACTTTGTCGCGCCCATCACACGCCTCCCATGCAAGCCGCACCGCCATCGCACGGCGCGTCAAGGATTCTGGCAAGCACGCACCGTCTGAGGCGTGAATACCTCTTTCACCCGGGCTGTACGCCAGAACAAGCCGCACCGGGGAAAAATGGCACAACCGGGCGTCCCCTCTCTCTCCCCCGACGCCCGGCCTTGCCGCCCCGCCATCCTGTGCGGGGCTTTTTTTTGAAGCCCGAGACGACGCCCGCTACACCGTCACCGACGGCAGGTTCTATGCTGGGGGCGGACCGGGAATCGGGAGAAGCGCCATGTCAGCGATCGACCTACTCTTGCATCTGGATCATCTGGACCTGGGCGCCGCCGCCCCCCGCGCCGCCATGGCCCTGGCGCAACGCCTCCACGCACGGCTCGACGCGCTGTACGTCGCCGACCTCCCCGCCACCGCCTTCAGCCTGCCCGAGGCCGTGCCCGTGCAGTTGGAAGAAACCCAGCGCCGGGTCGCCGAAGCGCAGACGCGCGACGGCCATTGGCGGGAGACGCTGGCCGCACGCTCGCTGGCGGGGCGTTGGCGGGTCACCCAGGGCGACACCGTGCAGGCCGTGAGCCAGGCAGCGTCGGGCTACGACATGCTGGTAATGGAGCGCAGCCAGAAGCGCAGCGACGCCCCGGTCGGCTTCGGCTCGGTATCGCGCTGCGTGTTCGCCAGCGGCCGGCCGGTGCTGGTGGTGCCGGACACCGCGCCCGTGCCAACCCTGGGCGCCAGCGTGCTGGTGGCCTGGAACGGCAGCCGCGAATCCGCGCTTGCCCTGGCCGCCGCCGTGCCGCTGCTGCAGAAGGCCGACGACGTGCGCGTGCTCGACGGCAGCGAAATGAATGCGGACATGTTGCCGGTGCTGCCCCCGCCCGGGCTGGCCGACTGGCTGCAGCGTCATGGCATCCACGCCCGCATCGATACGCTGGACGCCGGCCCCAGCCACGCGGCCGGACCCGCCGTGCTGGATGCCGCGCATGCGCAGGGCGCCGACCTGATCGTGATGGGTGCCTGGAGCCGCTCGCGCCTGGCGCAGATGGTGCTGGGTGGAACCACCCGCCACCTGTTCATGCATGGCGACGTGCCAATGCTGGTGGCGCACTGAAAAAACCGTTTCCAGGCCAGTCAGGGTGCACCGCCCAGAATAGCCCTCTATACGGCTACTTGTGCAAGTCCCATAAGTAGGCCTACGGTGAAATCGCGCCCGCGCGATCCCCACTGCCTCCCCGCAGCGTGTCGGGTGCGACAACCCAACATCGATACGTCAGGAGGTCGCCCATGTCGTCCGCAAGCCTGGCTGTACCCCGTCACGCCCATCCCGACAGCGTTCGCGTCGCTGCCATGAGTGCCGCCATCGCCCTGAACCTGGCTGCGCTCATCGCCGTCATGCGGCCGATGGCCCCGCAACTGGTACAGCAGGTGCAACGCGTCACCGCGATACCGATCAGCTGGATCACGCCGAAGAAAGAAGTGCCGCCACCGCCGATCATCGACCTGAAGAGGCCACCCTTACAGAAAGCGCCCACGCATGCGCCGGCCGTGCCCCATCCGGAACCCGTACCCGCGCCCGTACTTGCAACATCGGATGACGGCACGGTGGCCGCGCCGCCGGCAACACCAACGCTGGCACCGCCGACGATCGACACGGGGGCGGCGGTGGAAGCGACGCTGGCCTATCGCGCGACGCCGCTCAAATACCCGGCGCAGGCGTTGCATGCCCACATGCAGGGCCAGGTGATCCTGAAGGTACTGGTCGACGAGGCGGGCATCCCGCAGGAGGTCAGCATCGAGAAGAGCAGCGGCTCCACCCTGCTCGACCGCAGCGCGCAAGACCAGGTACTGAAGGGCTGGAAGTTCGAGCCGGCCACAGTGAATGGCCATCCCGCGCGTGCATGGGCACGCGTGCCGGTGACGTTCAACCTGAGCGAGCTGTAGCCACCATCCATCGGTGAGGGAAGGCCCGGCCTGCATCCAGCGGCAGGTCG
The DNA here is from genome assembly GCF_000725385.1 of Dyella japonica A8. Classification (NCBI taxonomy): domain Bacteria; kingdom Pseudomonadati; phylum Pseudomonadota; class Gammaproteobacteria; order Lysobacterales; family Rhodanobacteraceae; genus Dyella; species Dyella japonica. The sequence continues at coordinate 4,694,268 of NZ_CP008884.1, forward strand.
GGCCATTCCACGGCAATCGAAGTTCTCAATGGGCGTTGGCGGTCGCCGTGTGCGCGGGGCCGCGCGCTACGCGCACAATGGCCCATATCACCGCCGCCACGACGATCACCGGCAGGTACGCGGGCAACAGGGCAAGCGCCACGATGGGCACCGCGACCAGCAGCGCGACGCCGCCGAGGAATAGGCCGAGCAAGGCGCCGATCAGGCTGAAGAGACCGCCAACCAGACTGAAGACAAGCTTGAACACCAGGCCGATCGTGACGGCCCCAAGCCAGAGTCCCAGTACCACCATCAAGAGCACGCTCATCGCAATCATGACGCTTCTCCTTTCGGCTCATCGTCGGCGACCATGCGCATCGACGTTTTGAGGCACCCCATACGGTTTTCAAGGCCCTCTCGAGTGTCATCGTGCGCTTTTGCGGAACGCTGCGCATGTCGCGAAAGTCATGCCATCCCGCGCGTTTGCAATCAGCGTGTGTTACAGGACTTTAACGAGGCAAATGGTCCACTGCGCGCCGGTTTCTGTCGAGTAACATCGCATGGCCAAACACATGCAACACCTCAAGGCGCTGCGTGAGATTGCGTTTGACTATGGCGTGGGCGAACACCCTGACCTTGCCACGATGGCAAGGGAACTGAGCCGCGCGGTATACCAGAACAAGCACGCGCTGGCCGACGACCTCGCCGACCTGCGCACGCGCGAAAAGGGTTTCGAACGCTGGCTGGTGGCACAGCGCAACAAGCCGGACATCAGCGTGCTGGTGATGGCGTGGCCGGCCAACTACGGCACGCCCATCCACGATCACGACGGCCTATGGGGCCTGGAGCTGGCACTGCACGGTGCGCTCGAAGTGGAATCGTGGGATCGCGGCGAAAACGGGAAGAACCTGCGCCTGACGGGCCGCGACTGGCTGGGCCCCGGCGACGTCACCTGGTTCGATGCCGACGACCGCCACGCGCATCGCTGCCGCAACCTTTCCCGAGCTGAAACCGCGCTGACGCTTCACGTCTACGGTGGCGATCTGGCACAGTACTTCACATACCAAGAAGCCGGCCAAGCCGGTCAGTGGACCAAGAGCCCGCAGCGCAGCGCCATTGCCGGCCGCCTGTACGCCTGATCCACGCCCACGTAGAAACGCTTTTTTAAGGGAATGGCATGTATCGAAGGGTCGCCATCATCGGCGGCGGCGCAGCAGCGGCAGCGCTGCTCAGTGAACTGCTGGAACGCCAGCTGCCACAGCCGTTGCATCTGGACTGGTACACCGGCGGCGGCAATTCGCCGCGTGGCGTCGCCTATGGCACGCGCTCGGACAAGCACCTGCTGAACGTCCGCGCGGCGTCGATGAGCATGTTTGCCGCACGCCCGCACGGATTCCTGGATTTCGCCCAGCGCGGCGACAGCACCATCGCCGGTACCGACTTCCTGCCGCGCCGTCTCTACGGCGACTATCTGGAAGCGGAAGTGGAACGTGCGCTCGAACGCGCAAGGGCGGCGGGTCATGACGTGCGCGTACTGCCGTTCACGGTGGATGCGCTCGTGCCCGAGAGTGATGGCGTCACTGTCATCCACGGCGAAGAGAATGCGCGTGTGGATGCCGCCGTACTGGCCATCGGCTCGTTGCCACCGCAGCCGCTGACCGGCGTCGCCGACGCGGCGATCGAGAGCGGCCGCTACGTCACCGAGCCGTGGGGGTTCCTGGCCCACGCCAAGCCGGACACCCGTCCGCTCAAGGTCGTGCTGATCGGGCTGGGCCTTACCGCGGTTGATGTGTTGCTGGAACTCTCCGCACTTTGGCCCAACGCCACGTTCGAAGCCATTTCGCGTCATGGCTTGCTGCCGGAACCGCACCTGCACCAGGCCTCCGCACCGGCCGACGACAGCAGCGAGCTGGTCGAATCGATGCGTGACGAGCCGTACATCCGCAGCTGGATCCGCCTGCTGCGCGAGTCCGTCGCGCAAAGCGCCGACTGGCGCACGGTGATCGACAGCCTGCGCCCGCATACGCCCTCGCTATGGGCCTTGTTGCCTGACGCGGAACGCTCGCGCTTTCTGCGCCATGCGCGCTGGGCCTGGGAGCGCGTGCGCCATCGCATGCCGCCGCAGGTGATGGCGGCCATGAAGGCACTGGAAAGTGCCGGCCGGCTGCACCGCCAGCGCGGCCGCCTGCAGGCGGTGGACGTGACGGGCGACAAGCTGCATCTGGATATCCGCCTGCCGCATGGCCGGGGCATGGAAACCATGGATGCCGACCTGGTGATCCAGACGGTGGGCCTGAATACGGATGTGCGTCGCACGATGCATCCGCTGATCCGCCAGCTGTCCACCAACGGGCATGTCACCGCCGATCCCCTGGGCCTGGGCGTCACCGCCACCAAGGAAGGCCGCGTCATGCATGGCGACCATGCGTGGCCGCGCTTCTACGCCATCGGCACCCTGCTGCGCGGTGTGCTGTGGGAATCCACCGCGATTCCCGAGATCCGGCAGCAGGCACGCCATCTCGCCGACCGCCTGGTGCGGGACGCGTAAAGGAAAAGGGAGCGCATGGCGCTCCCTTTTCGCATGGACCCGCGACTCACCAACCGCTCAGCACCACCTTGCCGATCGTGCTTGCGCTCTCGACCTGCGCGTGGGCGCGACGCAGGTTCGCAGCGTTGATGGTTCCCAGGTTTTCGCGCAACGTCGTGCGCAATACGCCCGCATCGACCAGATCCGCCGCTTCGTTGAGCAGCAGGTGCTGCGCCTGCATGTCTTCGGTGTGGAACAGCGAACGCGTGTACATGAACTCCCAGTGCAGCGAGAGGCTCTTCGGCTTGAGCAGGCGGATGTCCGGCAACGTGGCGGGATCATCAATCAATGCAAGCTTGCCTTGTGGCTTGAGCAGCTCGACCAGCGCAGGGAAATGCTGCTCGGTATGCGTAAGGCTGAGCACGTAATCCACGCCTTGAGGCGCCACGGATTTCACCGCAGCCACCAGGTCACCGTGATGATTGACGACGTGATGCGCGCCCATCGCCGTCACCCAGGCCTGCGTGTCTTCCCGCGACGCTGTGCCGATGACGGTGAAGTTAGTCAGCTTGCGTACCAGCTGGATCGCCATCGAGCCCACGCCGCCGGCACCGCCGACGACCAGAATCACCCCGCTGCGCGGCGTGCTGCCGCGCGGCACGCCGAGACGATCGAACAACATTTCCCAGGCGGTGATGGTGGTCAGCGGCATGGCCGCGGCCTGCGCGAAGTCGAGCGTGGAAGGCTTGCGCCCCACCAGTCGTTCGTCCACCAGCTGGAACTGGGCGTTGCTGCCGGGGCGATCGATGGCACCGGCGTAGTAAACGTCATCGCCAGGCTTGAACAAGGTGACATCGGCGCCCACGGCCACCACCGTGCCGGCCGCATCCCAACCCAGCACCTTGTCGCTGCCTTCGGGGTTGGCGCGCTGGCGAATCTTGGTATCCACCGGGTTGACCGAGACGGCCTCCACTCGCACCAACAGGTCGCGCCCCTGGGGCGCCGGCTGCGGCAGCTCCACGTCGACAAGGCTTTGCGCATCGGTGATGGGCAGGATCTGCCGGTAGGCAACGGCTTTCATACGGTTTTCCTCGCGGATGGATAGGGGACTTCAAGATGGCCACACCTTTGCTCGTCATTCCCGCGCAAGCGGGAATCCAGCGACTTTCAGGCCACGAAAGGCCAAGGCACTGGATTCCCGCTTACGCGGGAATGACGAGTTTCCAAAGGCTAGCGAAAACTCACGGAATGATTTTGCGCCGGCGAAAGTCATCAAACAGTCGCGTGAACATCGCCTTGGTCTCGACGTGCTCGTGGAAACCGAAGCGGCGCGCCTTGGAGCCGTCGCCGAACATGTCGTAGTCCCACGAAAACACGAAATCCGCGAAGCGCCAGGACGATACCTCGGACCAGGCATGCGGGGCCAAGCCGTGGCGCTCGCGCATGGCGTCCCACAGCGGCTCCTTGTCCGCCATCACCGTGGCCAGCGACAACGGCAGGGGTGGTGCCAGCGCCAGCCCGAAATAATCCGCGATGAAAGGCCACATCTCGCTCCAGCGGAACAGATCGCCATTGGTGATGTTGAAGGCCTGGTTGGCGCAGCGCGGTTCCGTGGCAGCCCACTCGGTAGCACGCGCGAGCAGGCCGGCGTCGGTCATTTCCAGCAGGCGGTCCCATGCCCCCGGCTTGCCGGGGAACCGCAGCGGCAGGCCCAGTTCCTTGCTGACCGACGCATACACGGCGATGGCCAACGCAAGGTTCATGGGGTTGCCCAGCGCGAACCCGCCGACCACTGCAGGGCGAATCGCCGACCAGCTCCAGGCCTTGCCCTGCTGGCGTGCCTCGAGGAAGCGTTGCTGGTCGTGCATGAACTCGGGCGGCATGAAGGCCGCATCGGATTCGCGCGCCGGCGTCTTGAATGGACCGAGATGGCCGCCGTAGACCTTGTAGCCCTGCATCAGGCTGATGTGTTCCAGCTTGCTCGCCACCGGTTCGATCGCATCGACCACGTTCACCAGCATGGCCATGTTCGGCGGTACCAGCTCCGCCCAGCCGGGGCGATCCTGGTAGGCGGTGTAGAACACATGCGTCACACTGGTGAGCGGAGCCAGCTTGCGTCGCGTGTCGCCGGCGTCGAGCAGGTCCACCGCGATATGGCGGACACGTCCCTGATCCACGCCAGCGCGACGCGAAAGCCCGATCACCTGCCAGTCTTCCTTCGCCGCCAGGTGATCGATCAGGTTGCGGCCGATCACGCCCTGCGCGCCGACTACCAGCGCGACCTTGGTTTGCGTTGTCATGACGTTCCTTCGTTCGATGGGGTGTGTGATGGATCAGGCACTGGCGGCGCAGGTCACCAGGCGGGTGACGCGGCGGCGTTCAAGCGCGGCGCTGATCGCCGTCACCAGCAGGCCAAACAGGGCGACGACCGCGCCGGCGATACTCACCGACGACAGGCCGAGATGCATGTCGATCATTGCGCCGCCGATGAAGGCACCGATGGCGTTGCCGAGATTGAACGCGGCGATGTTGAGCGTCGAGGCGAGATGCGGACCTTCGCTGGCCTGCTGCACCACACGCATCTGCAGCGGCGGCACCGTGGCGAACGCCGCCACGCCCCACACGAACACGGTAACGACGGCGGCGATGGTGTTGTGCATGCTCCATGCGAACACCAGCATGATCAGCACGAGCACAGCCAGCACACCCATCAGCGAGGGCATCAGGCGCCAGTCCGCCAGGCGGCCGCCCAGCATGTTGCCGACCGTGGTGCCCACGCCGAACAGAATCAGCACCCAGCCCGTGGCGCCCACGCTCACATGCGAGGCCTGCTGCAGGATCGGCGCGATGTAGGTGAACACGGTGAACACACCGCCGAAACCCAGCACGGTCATCAGCAGCGCCAGCAACACCTGCGGCTGGCGCAGCACACCCAGCTCGCGTTTCATGTGGGGTGACGGCAAGTCCGGCAGGGCCGGCACCAGACGCCACACAGCAATGGCTGCCACCAGCCCCAGCCCGGTGACCGCGGCGAAGGTGGAGCGCCAACCGGCCCATTGACCGAGGAAGGTGCCGAACGGCACGCCCAGCACATTGGCCAGGGTCAGACCGGTGAACATCAGCGCGATGGCGCGGGCGGCCTGCCCGCGCGGCACCACGTGCGACGCCACCACGGCGCCGATGCCGAAGAACGAGCCATGACAGAACGCCGCGACCACGCGCGCCACCATCAACACGCCATAGTTGGGCGCCACCGCGCAGAGGGTGTTGCCCAGGATGAACAGGCCCAGCAGCAACAGCAGCGCGTTGCGCCGTTCCATGCGGGCCGTCAGCGCCGCCAGCAGCGGCGCACCAGCAGCTACCCCCAGCGCATAGCCCGACACCAGCAGGCCGGCGGACGGGATGCTGACATGCAGGTCCGACGCCACCTCGGGCAGCAGGCCCATGATGACGAACTCCGTGGTGCCAATGGCGAAGGCCGCGACAGACAGCGCCAGCAGGGCCAGCCGGGACTGGCCAGCCGCGCCGATGCGGGGGCCTTCAGCGGAAAAGGGGGCATTCATGGGACGGTCCCAGATGGAAACGGGCGCCACTTTGCGCCTTGTCGTCCCTTGCGGGAATTGCGCAAACTAGAGAGGCATCTTTTCCTGAAAGTTAAAGATGCCGGGAACCGGGACGGGCTTTCCGGTGCGCGTCGGAGCGTCTGGACGATGGTCGATTTCGAAGACATGCGCTTGTTCGTACGCGCCGTCACCGAGGGCAGCCTGTCGGCGGCCGGGCGGGAGCTGGGCCTGTCGCCCGCGGCCGCCAGCAAGCGGCTGACCCGGCTGGAAACCGCGTTGGGCGTCCGCCTGCTCCAGCGCAGCTCCCGCCGCCTCGTGCTCACCGACGAAGGCACCATCTACTTTGAGCGCTGCCAGGCCATCATCGCCGACGTGGACGACGCCAATTCGGCGGTCGGGCTGCGCCAGCTGGAAGTACGCGGCCAGCTGCACATCTCCGCCTCGGTGGACATGGGCCGCCAGTACATCGGCCCGATGGCGGCGAACTTCGCGGACCAGCATCCGCAGCTGCACCTGCGGGTGACCAATTCGGACGCCTTGCTCGACCTGTTCGAAGCCGGCGTGGACGTGGCCGTGCGCGGCGGCACCATGGCCGATTCGCGGCTGGTGTCGCGCCGGCTGGCCAACAACTTCCGCGTGCTATGCGCCTCCCCGGCCTACCTGGATCGCCACGGCCATCCGCGCAGCGCCGACGACTTGCAGCAGCATCGCTGCCTGATGCTGCACCGGCCAGGACACGGCGTGCTGCCCTGGATCGTGCAGACGCCCGACGGCCCGCGCTCTTTGCGCGTGGACGCCGCGATGACTTGCGACAACGGCGACCTGATGCGCACGCTGGCGGTGGCCGGGCACGGCATTGCCTTCAAATCCGCCTGGGACATCGCCAAGGACGTGCGCGCCGGCCGGCTGGTGCCACTGAAGAACGACGTGATCCTGCCGGACGCCCACCTCTACGCGATCTACCCCAGCCGCGCCTACCTGCCTGCGCGCATCCGGCTATTCGTGGATCATCTGCAGCAGGAACTGCAGGCCCGCGAACAGGATGTGCTCGATACCGTGCGCGCCGCGATGCGCTGACCACGTGGAGAACACCATGCACGACCCGCTACACCCCCGCCGCGCCCCGGCCATCGGCCGCATCGCATGCTGACCACGGCCATCGGCGTTGTGGTGATCGTCCTGCACGTCGCCGGCGTGCTGGCTGCCATGCACGCGGTGATGAATACGCGCACGCCCCAGGGGGCGTTTGCGTGGGCACTCGGGCTGGTGTTCCTGCCCTACGTCACGTTGGTGCCTTATCTCTACCTCGGGCGCAGCCGCTTCCACGGCTACATCGACCTGCATCGTGCGCGCCGCGGCCAGATCCAGGCGCTCTATGCCGAACATCTCGCCGATGCCAGCCCGCCGGTGGTCAGCGAGCGCTACGGCGAAATCGCACGCATGCTGGGGGCACGCTTCCACGAAGGGCAGCGCCTGCGCCTGCTGGTGGACGGTGACGCCACCTTCGATGCCATGCTGGCCGCCATCGGTGAAGCTCGGCAGTGCGTGCTGGTGCAGTTCTTCATCTTCCACGACGACATGCTCGGCCGGCGCATGCAGCAGGCGCTGATCGATCGCGTACGCACTGGCGTGGACGTCTGCGTGCTGTACGACGGCATCGGCAGCCACGCCCTGCCCCACGCCTATGTGGATACCCTGCGCCAGGCGGGCGTGAACATCCATCCGTTCGCCACGCAACGCCGCAGCAACCGCTTCCAGCTCAACTTCCGCAACCACCGCAAAATCGTCGTGGTGGACGGCAAGCGCGGTTTCGTCGGCGGCCTCAACGTGGGCGACGAATATCTGGGACTCAAGCCGCCGCTGGCGCCTTGGCGGGATACGCACCTCGAGATCGAAGGCCCCGCGGTAGCCGACCTGCAACGCAGCTTTGCGGAGGACTGGCATTGGGTCACGGGCGTCCTGCCGCCCTTACTCAAGCCAGCCCCCGCCCGAGGCACGGCGCATACGCTGATCGCCGCCACGGGACCGGCGGATCGTCAGGAAACCTGCTCGCTGTTTTTCGTCGCGCTGATCCACGCGGCACGGCATCGGCTGTGGATCACCACGCCCTACTTCGTGCCGGACCTGGCGGTGATGGCGGCGCTGCGGCTTGCCGTGTTCCGCGGCGTCGACGTGCGCGTGCTCATTCCCTCACGACCGGACCATCACACCGTCTTCCTCGCCTCCAGCCTGTACGCGCACGACGCCGTGCGCGCCGGTATCCGCGTATTCCGCTACCAGCCGGGCTTCATCCACGAGAAGGTGCTGCTGGTGGACGACGACACCGCGTCGGTCGGCAGCATGAATCTCGACAATCGCTCGTTCCGCCTGAATTTCGAGATCAGTGCGCTGAACGTGGATCGCGCCTTCGCCGCCCAGGTGGAGGCGATGCTCGACAACGATTTCGCGCATGCGCACGAAGTGACCGAGGCGGAATACGAGAAAGCGCCGTACCTGCGGCGACTGGCGATGCATGTCGCGCGGCTGTTCGATCCGGTGCTGTGATGCCTGTCGCTTACCTGTGGGAGCGCACCCTGTGCGCGACAACCGCCCACCGAAGCACGGTGGATGTCGCGGTCGCGCACAAGGTGCGCTCCCACAGTCAGGCCTATTAACCGGTGGTCTTGTTGCCGTAGACCAGATACAGACAAGTCGTCAACACAGCCGCCGCCAGCGCCATCGACGCCGCCACCACGAACATCGGCCCATAGCGTCCACCGGAAGCGATCCATCCGCCCAGCGGGCCGGTGACGCCAAGCGCCACGTCGATAAATACCGAATACGCCGCCAGCGCCGCCCCGCGATTGCTCGTGCTCACGCGCTCCACCGCCACCACGCCCAGCGCGGGAAACACCAGCGAGAAACCGATGCCGCACAGCGCGGCGCCTAGCATCGCCACGCCGGCATGACCGGCGGTGGCCAGCACGACCAGCCCCACGCCTTCGATCAGCAGGGAGACCAACGCCGTGCGGTAGCCGCCGAAATGCGCGATGGTCCAGCCCAGCACCAGACGCACGCCGACGAAGCACACGCCGAACACACTGAGCGTTGGCGCGGCGCCTGCCCAGCCCTCGCTGGCGTAGTACAGCGTAATGAACGTGGCGATGACACCAAAACCCACCGAACCCAGCGCGAGTCCCATGCCATAAGGCGCCACGCGACCGAACACGTGGTGCATCGGCATGCGCTCCCCCGCCTCCACGCGCGCGGCGGGACGACGCCACGCCAGCCACAGGCCCAGCACCATCAACACCAGGCTGGCCACGCCGATGCTCGCGAAACCGAGCGCCCCCGTGAGGAGGACACCCAAGGGCGCACCGACCGCGAGCGCGCCATAGGTGGCGATGCCGTTCCACGAAATCACCTTGGCGGTGTGCTCGGCGCCGACGCGCCCGATGCCCCACATGATGCAACCCGTCGCCACGCAACTCTCGCCCATACCCAGCGCCAGCCGCGCCACCAGCATCACGCCCACCGACGCCAGCGGCCAGCCGCGCACCATCGCGGCAGCGATCATCAGCAGGCCACTGCCAGCGCATGCCACCAGGCCGATGAGCGCGGCACGCTTGGGGCCGGCGGTATCGGACGTCCGTCCGGCGAACCCACGGCTGAGCAAGGTGGCCACGTACTGCGTGCTGATCACCAGCCCGGCGAGCACGGCGCCAAAGCCAAGATCGTCGTGCACGAACGGCGGCAGCACCGCCAATTGCATGCCGATCACCAGATAGGCGAGGAAGGTGAAGAGGACGATCTGGACGATGCGCAGAGTCAGCGGCGTGTCGCGCTCGCGCGGTTCAACGTGAGTATTCATCGGTACAACGAGGGGAGGGAAAAGACTTGCTGCAGCATGGCACCGGCGTCATGGCAACGCCGGTACCCGCTATTGCTGGGACGGGCGCTGAGACGGGCGTTGGCGACGGCGCCCTGCCAGCCACCAGCCGACGTAAACGCCAACGCACACCCCAATGAACTCGGCCACTACACGTCCGCCGAGGTTGTCCGGGTCGTGTACTTCGGCAAGGCGCACGCGCAGCAGTTGCAGCGACTGCACGCGCCCGTAGTTGAAGTAGAACAGATTCCACAGGTCGCTTCCGCCCGCCAGCACCATGCCGATCACCGTCGCCCAACCGATCTCCAGCGCCGGACTCCAGCCCTGGGAACGTCCGTACAAGTGCAACAGGGTGAAGACGACCAGGCCGAGGACGAGCGCGATCGCGCCGGCCTCCAGCGCACCCTCGAAGCCGTAGCCCATCCAGGATTGATCGAAGAACATGCCCCTGTTTCCCGTCGGTTGCCCAGGCTCATTATGCCCGCGACGGCGGCCCCATCGGGCACCAACCTTGGTCTACACCGGATGGCAGACCCTGAACGCCGCGCATCGGCAGCCGGGGGCCCGTCGAGCGCGTCACACCACGATTCCGTCCGGCCAACTAGACTGCCAGGCGCAACCTTTTGCGAGACCCGCTTTTGACCATGAACCACCCCGTCAGCAGCCGTGCTGCCCTCATCCTCGTCGACGTGCAACCGGATTTCATGCCCGGCGGCGCGCTGGCCTGCCATGAGGGTGACGCCATCGTGCCCGGCATCGACCAACTGCTGAGGCGCGACCTCTTCAAGCACGTCGTCGCCACGCAGGACTGGCACCCGGCCGACCATGTCTCGTTCGCCTCCTCCCATCCGGGCCGCGAACCCTTCGACCGCATTCCGCTATACGGCCACGCGCAGACGCTGTGGCCGCCGCATTGCGTACAGGACACGCCCGGCGCGGAGCTACACCCATCCATCGACTGGACCCACCTGGATACCGTGATCCGCAAGGGTGACGACCCCCGCGTGGACTCCTACAGCGGCTTTCGCGAAAACCACGGGCCCCACGGCAAGCGTCCTGCCACGCCGCTGGACGAGTGGCTGCGCGACCAGGGCGTGGACGAGGTGTATGTGTGCGGGTTGGCGCGCGATGTCTGCGTGCTGTGGACCGCGCAGGACGCGGTGGAGCTGGGCTATCGCACGCATGTGCTGTGGGACCTCACGCGCCCGGTCTCGCCGGACACCGACATTCCCACGCGCCTGCGCTTCGAGAACATGGGCGTGGACGTGATCGAATCGTCCGCGCTCGACTGATCAACCGTCGTTTTCGGACGCCACGCTGACGCTGGGCTCGCCGTCTTCGTCGATGCTTACGCGGATATCGATGGGACGGCAGCAGACCTGGCAATCTTCGATGTACTGCTGGTCGCCGGCAGAGCCATCGATGAGTATCTCGATGGCTTCGCCGCAATAGGGGCAATGGATGAGGGTGGATTCGAGCATGACATCCTCACTTGCCGGTGCTTGCCTGCCGCTCAGCGCTTGGCCAGCGACAGCGACGAGCCCCACTTGTTGACCTGCACCACCGCGCTTTCGCCCGCGGCCAGGTTGGTGTCCACGTGTGCATCGCTGCTCACCTTGTGGCATGCGCCGGAATTGCGCAGCGACACGGTGTGTGCGCCGCTCGGCACGTAGAACGTCGCCTGCTCGCCGGTTTCCAGCTGCGCGGCGAACTTGTCGTCGATGACCACCTGGCTGGAGCAGCCGCCGCCGAAGTAGCCGTTGGCGCGCACCACCTGCAGCGTGGCGTTGCCATCGCCCGGCGTCTGGTAGAGGAACTGGCGGTTGGACACCACGTCCTTGGTGACCTTGTCGTGGTCGTTGGTCACGCCGCAGCCGGTCAGCGCCACCAAGGCCACCAACACTGCCGCACCCGCTACGTTCTGCATGATCTTCATCGCCGGACTCCACCTTGGATTGTGAGCTGTTCGAGCATCGCTAAGACGCGATCAATCGGTTGTGAATCGTACGCTTACGGCGGGGGTGGTTCCCATGCCGAAGGACACAGGATGCGGAACCAGCCCTCGCGAGCCGTCCGGCGGGCCAGCTGGAGCAACGCCTTGTCCTTGCTGAGCAGGGTCTGCGCCCCGGCGGCAAGCGCCAGCTCCAGGAACTTCTGGTCGTCCGGATCGGCGCAACGCGGAAGCTTCACCCCGGGATGCAACGCCAAGGCCTGGCCTGAAAGCAGCGTCACCCAGCGATCGAACGCCGTGGCCGCCTCGGCGCGTGCCGGTGCCGTAAGCCCAAAGGCCGGGTACGTCAGCACCGCCAGCCATTCCGCACGGCACGGCTCGTCCACCACGGCCGTGGCCACGCCTCGCTGCAGCGCATCCATCAGGCGCGCGCAGGCGGGGTCGCGGAACACGAACAAGTCGAGCGCGACATTGGTATCGAGGACAAGCCGGGGAACGGGGACAGACATGGCGCGCATGGTGGCACAGCCGGTCGGCCAAGCGGAGATCGTAAACAGGCTCTAAAATGGGCATCCCCATCGCGGACTGCCGACATGACCGAACGCCTTTTTGACCACTACGCGGTCCGTGCCACGGCAGTAGCCGAGGGATCGCGCTACAGCGCCTGCATCGTGGTCACGCCGCGCGGGCGCCATGGCTTCCCGGTGTACTTCGCGGTCTGCGAAAACCGCAGCTTCCGCGACCAGGCGCTGGCCGAGGCCGCCGCCGGCAAGGCACTGGCTGCCATCGAGTCGCTGGAAGAAGACGGCACCCCAGTGTTCCCGGAAAACTACACCGGCTTCGACGACGAAGAACCGCCCGCCGCATGACCGCGCTGAAGTACCTGGGCGGCTATCCACCGGCCCTGCTCGACAAGGTGCGCCAGCTGATCGACCGCGACGAGCTGGGCGACTATCTGCAGAAGCGCCATCCCGGCCGCCACGAGATCCAGAGCGACAAGGCGCTCTATGCCTATACCAACGCGTTGCGCCAGGAGCACCTGCGCAACGCGCCCGGCATCGACCGTGTGTGGTACGACAGCAAGCTCGACGTGATCAGCAAGGCGCTGGGCCTGCACACGGCCATTTCGCATGTGCATGGCGGCCGCCTGAAGGCGCGCAAGGAAATCCGCATCGCGTCCCTGTTCCGCGACACGCCGCCGGAGTTCCTGCAGATGATCGTGGTGCACGAACTCGCGCACCTGAAGGAAGCCGAGCACAACAAGGCGTTCTACCAGCTGTGCGAGTACATGCAGCCGGACTACCACCAGCAGGAATTCGACCTGCGCCTGTACCTGACATGGCGCGATCTGCAGGCCAGAAGCAGCGCTTGAAGCAAGCTCACCGCGATAGAATCGACGCGCCCTTCCCCGACCGGTAGCGCTCATGTCCGCGTGGTTTCGCCAGTGGCTCAATCGTCCCCGCATCATCCAGATCGGCGGAAGGCCGTTCGTCAGTGAAGGACTGACGCAACGCGTCTGGGACGACATCTACCACTTCGCGCTCACCATCCGCTGGCCCACCTTCTTCGGGCTGGCCGCAGCGGTATTCCTGGCGGTCAACGGCTTGTTCGGCGTGCTGTACCAGCTGGGCGACCACGCCATCGCCAACCAGTTTCCCGCCAACTTCGCCGGTGCATTCTTCTTCAGCGTCGAAACGCTGGCGACAGTCGGCTACGGCGACATGCATCCGCAGACGGTGTACGGGCATCTCGTCGCCACGGCGGAGATCTTCATCGGCATGCTGAGCATCGCGCTGGTCACGGGCCTGGTGTTCGCCCGCTTCTCGCGTCCGCGCGCCAAGATCATGTTCGCCGACCATCCCGTGATCCGCCTTGTGCACGGCAAGCCCACGCTGATGATCCGCGTGGCGAACGCGCGCCAGAACGCGATCGTGGAAGCCTCCGCGAAACTGCACCTGCTGGTGCGCGAGACCTCGCCGGAAGGTTTTCGCCTACGCCGCATCCACGACGTCTGCCTGCTCCGCGACCGCCACCCGGTGTTCATGCTGAGCTGGAGCCTGATGCACGTCATCGACGAAAACAGCCCGCTGTACGGCATGGACGAGGATTCACTGCAGACCCTCGAGGCCACGCTGATGCTGAGCATCGAGGGCATCGACGAAACCACCTCGCAATCCATGCTCGCGCGCCACCAGTGGAGCTGGCGCGAGTGGCGSTGGAACCATCGGTACATCGACCTGGTGAGCGACGACGAGCAAGGCGTCAGCCACATCGACTACGGCGTGTTCCACCGCGTGCTGCCGGTGGAAGAGGGCGAGGACGCTGACCGCCCCTAAGCGCCGGCCCACGATCCCTGAGCCTATTCAAAATCTTGCCCTGCCCCTCCGACCGTCATTCCCGCGAACCCCGAAAAGGGGGCGAGAGCGGGAATCCAGTGCCTTTAAGCTTTGAGCACAACTGAATAAAGACGCTGGATTCCCGCTCTCGCCCCCTTTTCGGGGTTCGCGGGAATGACGGTGAGGAAATTTTTGGGGGCTTGAAGGAGACCGGGAACAGGCTGCAAAGCCAATTACAGCGTCAGCAGCACCTTGCCGATGGCAGRCGCGGCTTTCCAGGTAGGCGTGCGCCTGGGCACCGTCACGCAGCGGGAAGCGCGCGGCGATGCGCGGCGTGAGCACGCCCTGGCGGATCTGCTCGAACAGCGCCGCCGCGCGTTCGCGGCGCACCGCCGGGCCGGTCAGCACGTTCCACAGGTCGCCACCGGTCAAGGTCAGCGAGCGATCCATCAACAGACGTGGATCGACCGGTGCCGGGTCACCGGCCGCCATGCCATAGAACACCACGGTGCCACCGATGCGCGCTGCCGCCAGGCTGTCCGCCAAGGTGCGTCCGACCGAGTCGTAGACGACGTTCGCGCCATGGCCGCCGGTCAGTACGCGTGCCGCGTCCACCCACTCGTCGTAGCCCACCGCGGCGTCGGCGCCCGCGCCGATCACGGCGTCCCGCTTGACCTCACTGGAGGCGATGCCCAGCACCACCGCGCCTAGTGACTTGAGCATCTGCACCAGCAGCAGGCCAACGCCGCCCGCTGCGGCATGCACCACGGCGACATCGCCCGGGCGCACCACGAAACTGTCGGTGACCAGGTACTGCGCCGTCAGTCCCTGCAGCAGCACCGCCGCGGCCGTGTCGAATTCGATGTCGTCGGGCAGCGGGATCAGGCGGTCGCGATCCACCGCCACCAGCTCCGCATTGGCATGGGCCATGTCGGCGAAGCCGACCCGGGTGCCGGCAGGGAAGCGCGAGTCACCCACCTCCACCACGCCCGCCCCTTCGTACCCGAGCACCCAGGGAGCCTCGCCACTGAGGTGGTAATTGCCGTTACGGCGGTAAACGTCGGCGAAGTTGAGCCCAACGCTCTTCATTCGCACCAGGACCTGGTCCGGCCGGGGTATCGGATCGGGGCGTTCGGTCCAGCGCAGCACGTCGGCGGTGCCAAAGCGGTCAAAAGTGAGTGCGCGCATGGGCTTGTCCAGGCTGGGCAGCAGAGGATGACAGGTTTCCGGGCGAATTCACGGGGCCCGCGAGGCAAAACGTGACACCCCATTCGCCATTTCCTTACGCGAAGCTGTATTTTTGGTCAACGAAGCGCAAATTCACGCGTTATACACCCCCACTGGCCATGCCGCCGCGGCCATTGCACAGGGAGACAGCACCATGCAGCGAACCTTTGTCGTGGGTTGCCCACGCTCCGGGACCACCATCGTCCAGGCTTTGCTGGCGCGACACCCTGCGATCTATACGCTGCCGGAAACCGCCTTTTTCGAGCAATTGCACGGGGACCTGGCCTGGCGCTGGGGCGATGCCGGCGTGCAGCCGCGCCGGCGCCGCTGGCGCCAGGCGCTGGGCTTGACCCGCCGCGACATGCGCCAGACCTTTGCCGCCCTGCAGCTTCAGCTGGCCGGGTCGCGGCCATCGCTTCCCGCCGTGTATCACTGGCACACGCTGTCCCGGCGGTTCCTGCAGTTGCTGGATCATTCCGCCATCGCCGCGGGACGGGTGATGTGGCTGGAAAAAACCCCCAATCACCTGCTCTACATTCCTGAAATCGAAGCGCTGGCGCCGGATGCCCGCTTTGTCCACGTCGTGCGCCGGGGCATGGATGTGCTCGCGTCGCTGGCCGACGTCTACCTGCGCTTCGAAAACGACGATGCCTTCGGCGGCGGCACCGTGCACTGGGCACGCCGCTGGAACCGTGCCATGGACATCCATGCCCAGCATGTCGGCCGGCCCCATCATCACTTCATCTTTCTGGAAGACTTGGTGCGCCAGCCGGACACCGAGTGGGCGCGCCTGTGCGCCTTCCTCGAACTACCGCCGGAAGCGCCGCTGGAGAGCGCCAGCCACCAGTCCATCGCGAACCTGAAGGACGAACCCTGGAAGGTCTCCGCCATCGAGGGCCAGGTGCGCGAGACCGACCGCAAGGTCGACAGCCTGTTCGGACCCAAGCTGCAGCGCTGGCTGCTCGGCCGTCTCGCCTCCTACGATGAGCTGCGCGCGCAATGCCACGCCATTCGCACGCTGCCCGCATCCCGCTCGCGCAAGGCCTACGGCATGCAGGTGGCCGGCGTCGGCTGAGCCACGCCCGGCTCAGCTCCCGGGCACCGAAACTTCGCTGGCGCGGTTGAAATCGCCGATGGTCTCGACCAGATCGGTCACCGCCAGGCGCTCCACCTCGGTGAGGTCGGGGTTCCAGCTATCCAGGATCACCACCACGCGCGTCCTGTCGCTGCGGTTCCAGGCCTCGTGCTCGAAGGTGTCGTCGAAGGTGACACAGCGGCCTTCCTGCCACTCGTGCAACTCGCCGCCGACATTGATCGCGCAGTCAGGCGGCACGATCAACGGCAGGTGCGTGACCAGGCGCGTATTGGTGACGCCGCGATGCGGCAGGATGTGGGTACCCGGACGCAGCACCGAGAACAGGGTTTCCGGCGCATGGTCGCGGATGCGCACCAGCGGGATGCGCTCCAGCACGGCCGAGGTGCGTGGGCAACGCCGGTGGTGATCGTCGAAGCGATCGCCGTGGCGGTAGAAGAAATACGCGTCCCATGCCGCCGGCTGCACCCCGGAAGCGCTGAGGTGGCCGCTGAGTTCCTCGACGGTCTGATTGCCCAGGAACGGCTCCAGCGGCTGGTTCTCCGCGAGCACGTCACGCAGTTCCTCGCGAATGATGTCGGTGGCGTCCTCGAGTGCCGCCTGCCAGGGGAAGCGCTCCCTGCCGTAGTACGCCTGGCTCGGCACGCCCGGGAAATACAGGAACTTGGGCTTTTGTCGCGGATCGGGCAGGCTGGCCGGGCGCTCGCCCAGATAGATGGCCAGGCATTCCTCCACGCGCGCCAGGGATGCCCGGCCGTAGCGCTCGCGCAGCGGTTCCAGCACGGCATCGAAGGTGCGCCGGCGACCGGCGTCGATGAAACGCATGGCGTGCTGCACCGGCTGCCGCAGTCCCGGCGCGGTGGTGGCGTCACTCATCCAGCGCCCCTCGGCCTGCGCCGAATTGACCGCGCCGAAGTACGCCAGCAGGGCGTGATGGGTATCCCCCAGTTGCTCCAGCGCCATGCCCAGGCGCAGGCGCGCGACGAACATGTGCGGCGCAAGGTCCAGGCAGCATCGCAGGCTTTCGGCCGCCCCCTGCAGGTCACCCGTCATCGACTGCACCACGCCCAGCTGGTGCCACAGGTCGGGATGATCCGGGCGCGCCTTCACCGCCGCCTGCAGCATGGCCAGTGCCCGGTTCGCATCGCCCCTGGACACATGGCGGGCGGCCACGAACTGCAGAGCCTCGGCATCATCGGGCACCTGCTCGAGCAGGCGCGCGAAGTATTGCTCCGCCAGCGCCGCATCGCCCTGCTTCAGTCCGTTGAGCGCCATTTCCCGCAGCGCCGACGCTGCCACTCCCACCCCGGTATTCATCGTTGCTCCCACCGCTTGCTACATCATGCTTTTCATGGAACGCCGGGGTCCCCACCACGGCGCATGTGGGCATAATAGACGCGTTTTGACGGGCCGCACGCGCTTTTTTCACCAGCGGGAAGCGACGCCGCGGAAGTCACTTCCTGGATCGGGCCATTGATGAATTCGCGACTGCAAGGGTTAGGGCCATCGGCCACCCAACAAGTGATGACCGCCGCCCAGGCACTCGATGCCGGGCGCGCCGACGAAGCCGACCGCCAGCTGGAGCGCGTGCTCGCGGCCTACCCCGATCATCCCGAAGTGTTGCGCATGAAGGCCGGCATCCACAGCCTGCGCGGTCGGCACAACGACGCCGTGCAACTGATGCGGCGGGCTCTGGCGCAGCGTCCGCAGGACGCGCTTTACCACAATACGCTGGGCTCCCTGCTCGGCGCAGCGGGCGACTATGAAGGAGCCATCGGCGCCCTGAGCCGCACTTGCGAACTCGAACCCGGGCTGGCCATGGCCTGGTACAACCTCGGCGTCATGCTTACCAAGTCGGTGCGCAACGAAGAGGCCACCGAGGCGCTGCAGCAGGCGCTGAAACGGGAGCCCGGCCACGTCGCCGCACGCGCGCTGCTGGCAAACCTGCTGCGTACGCGCGGCCATGTGGATGAAGCGGCGGCGGAATATCGCCGCATCATTGCGCTGCGCCCCAGCTTCGGCCTGGCCTGGTGGGGCTTGGCCGACCTGCGCACGCAGCGTTTCGATGCCCAAGACGTGGCGCAGATGCAGGCCGCGCTGGAACGTCCCGATGCCACCGAGAACGACCGCATAGCGATCGGCTTCGCCCTCGCCCGGGCTTTCGACGACGAGGGTCAATACGCCCGTTCGCTCGATGCACTGGCGCGCGCCAACGCCACCGCACGCCGCTACCAGGCCTGGGATGCGCCGCTCTTCTCCACCGGCGTTGCGTCGGTCGCCGATGCATTCGATCCACCACCTGCCGGCAGCAAGGCCGCGCTGGGCAGCGAGGTCATCTTCATCACCAGCCTGCCGCGTTCGGGCTCCACGCTGGTCGAACAGATTCTCGCCTCGCACTCTTCCGTGGAGGGCGCGGGCGAATTGCCGGACCTGCCGCGCGTGCTTGCGGAGGAAACGCAGCGACTGGGCGGCAAGCCCATTCCACAGTGGGCGCGCGAGGCCACGCCAGAAGACTGGCAGCGGCTGGGCCAGCGTTATCTCGACCGCACCGCGCACTGGCGCCGCGAACGTCCGGTGTTTACCGACAAGCTGCCCAACAACTGGATCTACATCGGCGCCATCCGCGCCATGCTCCCCGGCGCGCGTGTCATTGCCGTGCGGCGCGATCCACTGGAGACCTGCTTCTCCTGCTATCGCCAACCGCTGGATGCGGCCAACGGATACAGCCGCAGCTTTGACGACCTGGCCAGCTTCTGGCGCGACTTCGACCGCAGCGTGTCGCGCGGTGCGGCGCTGCATCCGGGCCACGTCCGCGAGCACAGTTACGAAGCCATGGTGACCGACCCGGAAACGCAGATCCGCGAGTTGCTGGCGTTCTGCGGCTTGCCGTTCGAAGAAGCCTGCCTGAACTTCCACGAGAACCGGCGCGTGGTGCGCTCGCCCAGCGCCACCCAGGTACGCCAGCCCATGCGCAAAGACACGGCTCGCTCGCATCGCTACGGTGCGCTGCTCAACCCGCTGCGCGCGGCGCTGGGCTTACCGGCCTTCAGCGAATGACACTTGGCACAACGCCCCCGGGGAATGTGCCTGCCCTTCTGACTGCGCTAACCTCCTCGCCGCAGGCCGAATGGCTGGTGCAGGGACGCACCCTCGCCTTGCACGGCGATGTTGCCGGCGCGCTCGCCGTGTTCGAGGCAGCAGCGGTGCGGTTTCCCGATTCGGCCGACATCCTTCTCGGACTTGCGGGGCTGCTCTGGCAGACGGGACAGGTCAAGCGCGCAGAAGCCCTGCTGAGTGCCAGGCTGCAGACACACCCCGGGGATGACGGCACAGCCTTCCTGCTCGCTTCGCTGCTGCGCGAGCAGGGGCGTCTCGCGGCCGTCGGCAGCACGCTGCGCACGGTGTTCGAACATGCCATGCATGATGTCGACACGGTGATCCGCGCGGTGGAGATGCTTGACGACTATGGTCGCCAGGGTGATGCGCTCGCCATCTGCGAGAGGGCCATCGACGGTGGCGCGGATGATCCGCGCCTGCACGCTTATGCCGGCATGCTGGGCATCCAGCTGGGGCGCTTCGAGCAGACGCGCGCGCATTACATGCGCGCGCTGGCGCAGACACCGGATGCCGTGGACTGGAACATCCCCCTGGGACTGGCCGGGCTGCAGCGCTACGCCAGTGCAGGGCATCCCGATTTCGCTTTCTTCCATGCCACGCTGGAGCGCCAGGGCCTTCGCGACGACACACGGCGCGGCATCCTGTTCGCGCTGGGCAAGGCGCACGACGACCTGGGCGACTTCGCGACGGCGGCGGATTACCTGCGGCACGCCAATGCCATGGCCCACGCTGCCGCCAACTGGTCGCGCAAGCGGTGGAAGCGGAGCATCGAGGCACGCCTCGCCGCACCCGCGCATGCAGTGACGCTGCCGCATCCACAGGACTGGACGCCCGTCTTCATCGTCGGCGCCCCCCGCTCGGGCACCACGCTGCTGGCGCAACATCTGGCCCGCTATCCGGACGTGAAAAACCGTGGCGAGCTGGGCTGGCTGGAGTTCTGGGAGCAGCGGCTCTCGTCGGCCTCGCCATCGCGCCGGCAACGGGAGGAAGCCGCGGCCCAGTACGAGCGCCAGCTGCGGCAGGACGATGGCAGCGCGCGCTGGTACATCGACAAGCAACCGCTGAACCTGCTTCGCGTGGACCTGGCCATGGCCCTGTGGCCGAACGCACGGTTCATCCACTGCGAGCGCGATGCGCGCGACACGGCCTTGTCGCTATGGTCGCAATCGTTCCACGACCCGGCCCACGATTACGCCTACGACATGGGTGACATCGCCGCCGTCATCGGCGACTGCCGGCGCCTCGCGGCACACTGGCGCAAGCGCTACCCGGCATCGTTCCTGAGCATCTCCTACGAGCAGTTCGTCGGCGCCCCCGAGGAAACGCTGGATGCCATGGCGCAATGGCTGGGTATCACAGCGCCGCCAGCGCCCGCCCGACAGGCAGCGCAGGAAAGCATTGCCACCGCCAGCGCCTGGCAGGCGCGGCAGGCGGTATATACGAGCTCGGCGGGACGCTGGCAGAACTACGCCCCTTATCTTCCCGAGCTGCTTGCCCTGCCCCGCTCCTAAGCCACTGCGGTTCAGGAGCCTGCGTAGCCCCAGTGCCGCAACATCGGTTCGAGCACCGGCAGCACCGGTTCGAAGTACTCGCGATACCGCTGCCAGCGCCCCACGCCACGGCGGTTCACCGGCTCGATCACCTGCGAGTAACTGGGTGTGGCGATATACGCCTTGCCGCGCGCATGCCGGTCGAACTGCAGCATGGGCGCGACATCGTCGAGTTCGAGGAACGCGGCAATGCGCGACACCTGCGCGGGAAAATCATCGACCAGGTCTTCATAGCGCGACACCATCACGGACGGCTTGAAAACCTGCACATCGTCCAGCCAACGCTGCATGGTTTCCGCGTAGGCACGCGCCAGACGCTCCAGCGTGCTGCACGCCGCCGCGAGGGTGCTGGCACGGAAGTTCTGCATGTAGCAGCTGAGGATCACATCGCAGGGATGGCGCACGGCCAGGATGAACTTCGACTCGGGAAACAGCCTGACCATCATCGGCAGCCAGAGCATGTTCAACGGATTCTTGTCGACCAGCCGCAGATCCCAGTTCCGCTCGATGCGCTCGCCCACCATCGTGTTGTAGCGCTTGCGCAGCTCGTCGCAATCGAACTGCCGCAGGACGCTGAGGTCATCCAGGATGCGTCGGTCGTGCTGGCCCAGGATACCCGCCAGGCGATTGAAGAATGGGTTTTCGTCCATGGACTGCAGCGCGGGATGCGCATCCAGCATCTGCTCGAGCAGGGTCGTTCCCGAACGCGGGAAACCCACCACGAAGACCGGTGAATCACGCATCTCCGGCGCGATGTACTTCGGCCAGCGCGCGAACTGCTCCGCCGAGACGCGCGGCGCATCCATCGGCATGGCGGGCGCGCCGGGCGCGTAGAACTCCGGCGAGTCGTAACGGCGCTCGTCCGCTTCCCGCTCGTGCGCCACGCGCAGGGCATCCATCGCTTCGCTGGTGTCGCCCAGCTTGTCGTAGGCCGAGGCGAGCTGGAAATAGTGGTTGTAATCGGTGTCGGACTCCGGCCCCGCCTGCACCAGCAGGTCGCGCGCCGCCGCTGCATCCTTACCGCGCATGGCAAGCGTGGCTTCGACGTGGAGCCCTCGGATGCGCTGGAGTTCGGAGCTGCCGGAGCCGGCCTGCATCACCGGTGCGAGAACCGCATGAGCAGCATCCAGGCGATTGCGCCGTTCGTAGAGATGCGCCAGCTGCACGCGCGCCTCATGATGATCCGGGTGGCGTGCCAACAAGTCTTCAAGGAGTTCGGTGGCGCCCGGTATCTCGTTGTTCTGGGTCAGTACTTCGGCCAGTTCCAGTTGCAGCGCATCGTCGTTGACCGGCACGCTCAGGCGCCAGTGACGCAACAGGTCCGTGGCTCCCTCGTAATCCTGGCAACGACAGCAGGCGCGCGCCGCTTCCACGCGCGCGCGCAGGGATTCGGGTTGCTTCTCCACCGCGTCGAGCAACAGGTCGCGTGCCGCCAGATACTCGTGCATCTGAATCAGCGTCGCGCCAAGCTGGCTCCTGGCGGTGGCGTTTGCGGGATCAAGGTCGAGCGCTTTGGCATAGGCGTCCGCGGCAGCCTTCAGATCACCGG
This sequence comes from Dyella japonica A8, assembly GCF_000725385.1. Lineage (NCBI taxonomy): Bacteria > Pseudomonadati > Pseudomonadota > Gammaproteobacteria > Lysobacterales > Rhodanobacteraceae > Dyella > Dyella japonica. Next base: position 4,717,028 of record NZ_CP008884.1, read on the forward strand.
AACCCACCAGCGCCGTTGCGTAGTTGTTCCAGTATTCACTGCTGAGGGGTTGCACGCGGGTCAGCTCCGCATAGACCGGTGCGGCGTCCTGCGGGCGTCCCTGCATATGCAGGCTGATCGCCAGCAGAAGCAGAAGGTTTTCATCGCTGGGCGATGCATCGAGCGCGGTGCGGCTCAGTTGTTCCGCACGGCCGAGGTCGCCCGCCTGGATGGCGGCGACGATCTGTTGGGTTTGCACTGGGGACATACCGTCAGAAAAAAGGGCCGCGTGATGATCACGCGGCCCCAAGGTTAACGCCTTATACCTTCGACTTAGAACTTGACCGTCACGCGAGCCCAGTAGTAGCGGCCCATCAGGTCGAAGTCGCTCGGGTCGGTGTTGGCATTGAGTGTGTTGTTCGCATACAGCAGCGGCGGCTGCTTGTCGAAGATGTTGTTCACGCCGAAGTCCAGACGAGTGTTGATCATGGCCAGGTTGTAGCCGATCGACAGATCGTTGTAGACGGTCGAGCCGTACTTCAGGACCGTGCCCGAATTGCCATCCGGGTAGCTGTCCATCGACGAACCGGCCGGACCACCGTTCTGGAAGCGACCGATGTAGCGCATGCGCCACTCGGCACTCCAGCCACCGGCCTGCCAGTTCACGAAGCCCTGGGCGCGCCAGCGCGGGAACAAGCAGATACCGGAGTTATCCGGGCAGGCCGCCGAAGCGCCCGAACCGTACGGCAGGAAGTGACCAGCGTCATGATAGACGTCTGCGGCGTACACGCCCGGCGCCGTATCCTGGTTGTAGTACTTCAGGTAGGTTGCGTTGACACCGACGTTGAACTGGCCAATGTCCATCCCGCCGACGCTGAACTTCGGCAGCTTGTAGTTGGCGGACCAGTCGATACCGGCGGTGTTGAGCGAGCCCAGGTTCGCGAACGGCTCGATCGTGGTCGGCGAGATCTGGCCGGTGGCGTCACGCTGGATGAACGAGCAGTACTGCGTGGCACCGGCGGCGCAGACGTTCAGCAGGCTCTGCAGACCCACCGTGGTGATGGTGTCGTTGAGGTTCACGCGCCAGAAGTCGATCGTGGTCGAGAAGCCCGGCAGGTAGGACGGGCTGTAGACCGCGCCGAAGTCATACGACTTGCCGTGTTCCGGCTTGATCGGCACGTTCGCCACGCGAGCACCCTGGATGATCGTACCGGCCTGGGTACGGTCCACGATGTTGATGTTCTGGAACGAACCATCGGTCGGCACGTTCACGCAGGCCAGAGCCAGCGGCGAACCGGCCGGCGCACCCTTGTAACCGGTACACGGGTCGGTGTGGATCAGCGGAGCGTCGGAACCGGACGAGTACAGCTCGGTCAGCGACGGGGCACGGAAGACGTCTTCCATGGTGCCACGGATCAGCAGGTCGTCGAACGGCTTGTATTCCAGCGCGAACTTGAAGTTGTTCGTGCTGCCGAAGCCTTCGATGCGCGAGTAGCGGTCACCGATGGTCAGGTTCAGCGACTGCACGCCCGGCAGGCCGGCGAGGACGGGGATGAACGCTTCCGCGTACAGATCCTTGGTGGTGTAACCGCCCTGCACCGCGCTGATGCACTCGCTGCCCAGCTGGCAGCTACCCGTGGTCGGGTCGATCACCAGCTGCGGCGACGGGACGGAGTGCTCGTAGTCCTTGCGGTCTTCGAAGCCAACGGCCAGCTGCACGGCACCGGCCGGCAGGCTGAACAGCTCGCCACTCAGGCCCGCGTGCCAGGTCCTCTGGATGGTGTAGAGGTTCGACGGCGCGGCGGTGGAAGCAGCCTTCAGGGCCGCGACGCTGCCAGCGGAGTGGATGTCGAACGGGTTGAACTGGCAGGCCACCGGATCGACGCCAGCCGGGCATGTTGCCGTGCCGTTGGCGTTGAGCGTGGACGAACCGGTGTACAGCTTGTTCTGGTCGGCCAGACCGGTGGTCGTGATGGTCTGGCTCTCGTGGCCGTAGTTGAAGCCGACGTCCCAGTTCCAGTTCTTGTCGAAGACCGTGAAGTCACCCTTGAAGCCGGTGTTGATCTGGGTGCTGTAACGGCCCGAGAAGGTGTCACGGAAGCCAGCGGTCACCAGGCGCGAACCGAACTTGCGATCGGTCGGGACCTGCGGGGTCTGGAAGGTGGCGCCAAACGGGTTGAACGCGTTGTCGCTGGCCACCACGACGCCGGTACCGGTGCCGTAGACCGCCGGAGCGAGCTGGAAGTTGGACGAGGTCTTCTCGTACACCGCTTCCATGTAGGCCGTGACGTGATCGCCCAGGTGGTAGTCACCGTTGACGAAGCCGCCGGTGCGTTCCTGCGGGGTCATGATCAGGTTGACCGACGCGTAGTTGTACTTGTCGGCGTTGCCGTAGCAGTGGTAGTTCGCCGGCGAGACGACCTGGCTGTTGCCACCCGGGTTGAGGGTCACATAGCCCGAGGGGCCGCAACCGCCGGGGAACAGGCTGCGCATGGCGGACGGCAGCTGGATGTGGCCGTACGGCGTGCTGGACGAACCGCCCACCGAGACCGAGGTGCCGGACAAGCTCAGCGCGTTCTTCGAGAAGTCGCGATGCGACGACAGAACGCCGTCCTGCTTGTTGTAGTTGATGCCGGCCATGATGCTGCCCTTGTCGGACGTCTGGCCGAAGGTGAACGTATAGCCGCTCTGGTCACCGTCGTTGCGGTCGGACGTGCCGACGTTGGCGGTGAAGGTCGCACCCTGGTAGTTCTTGCGCAGGATGAAGTTCACGACGCCGCCGATGGCGTCCGAACCGTAGGTGGCCGACGCACCGGTCGGCAGCACTTCGATGCGCTCGATGGCATCAGCCGGGATCGCGTTCGGATCCTTGCTGAGCAGGCGCTGGCCGTCGATCAGGATCAACGTACGGCGGGAACCCAGACCGCGCAGGTTGATGGAGGAGTTACCGCTACCGCCACCGTTGTTGGTCTGCGGGTTGACGTTGCCACCGGTCATCGCCGGCAGCTGCTGGACGAGGTCGCCGAGGGTCTGCTTGCCGGTCGCCTGGATGGCGGCGCGGTCAATGGTCACGACCGGGCTGGCCGTCTCGACGTCCACGCGGCGAATCAGCGAACCGGTCACGGTCACGGTCTCGAGCGTTTTGCTCTTAGCCTGATCCGGCGGCGGCGTGGTATTGGACTGCGCGTCCTGCGCGAAAGCTGCAGTGCCGTAGGCGCTCGCTGCGAGCATACCCAGCGACAGTGCCAGGCGCACCGACGTGCACAGTTTATTTTCCCCGAACTTCATGAGAACACCCTCCCGTTATTTATATTGACTGGGTTTGAAAGATTTCCCCGCCTCAAACCCGCGCCCTAGTGACCCAAACTTCGTAGGTGCAGACCCCCTCGGTGGGCGGCCCACAGCGCTGGGCATTTATCACGCTTTACTTACAGATAGTCAATAAAATCTATACGGCAAGAATTTGCCTTGTCGCGACAGTTATCGCATTAATTTGCGAATTTGCCTGGTCGGAATAAGAGCCCCTCTGATGCGCCCGCGTCCGCTGCGGTGCATCGACGATCGTTGCAATGCGGTGAAACCATAGTGAAAACGGCCTGATGCGGCTTTTCATGCCACACCAGGCCGCTGATTTCCGTGGAAATCAATCAGAGCTTCCGTCGTCCTCGAAACGCAGGTGCTTGACGCTGCGCCCCTTGCGCCGCACCAATTTGAGGGCTTCGATACCAATGCGTATGTGGCGTTCAACAAATTGCGCGGTCACGGTGCGGTCGCTTAATTCCGTCTTAACGCCCTCCGGAATCATCGGCTGATCGGACACCAGCAACAGCGCTCCACACGGAATTTTGTTAGCAAAGCCTGCCGCGAAGATGGTCGCGGTCTCCATGTCGATCGCCATGCAGCGGGTGCGCCGCAGGTATTCCTTGAACGTTTCGTCGTGCTCCCAGACGCGGCGGTTGGTGGTGTAAACCGTACCGGTCCAGTAGTCGTAGCCCAGGTCGCGGATCATGGTGGACACACCGCGCTGCAACTGGAAGGCCGGCAGCGCGGGCACCTCCGGCGGCAGATAGTCGTTGGACGTGCCCTCGCCGCGGATGGCCGCGATGGGCAGGACCAGGTCGCCGATGGCGTTTTTCTTCTTCAGGCCGCCGCACTTGCCCAGGAACAGGGCTGCCTTGGGGTGGATGGCGCTGAGCAGATCCATCACGGTGGCCGCGTTGGGGCTGCCCATGCCGAAATTGATGAGGGTGATGCCATCGGCGGTGGCGTTGGGCATCGGGCGGTCGCGCCCCTGCACTTCCACGCCATGCCATTCGGCAAAGAGTTCCACGTAGTGCCCGAAATTGGTCAGCAGAATGTGCTGGCCGAACTGCTCCACAGGCGTGCCGGTATAGCGCGGCAGCCAGTTGGAGACGATCTCCTGCTTGTCCTTCATTGAGACCCCATAAGGTCGGCGCAACAGGGCTTCCGTTGCGCATTACCGGCGACGCCACGCCGGCACGATGCCAGATCAGTCGGGGCATCTTAGCGTGTGACGGGCCCGGGCTCGACGGTTCGTTGTCATTTTCTTGAACCACGCCCTCCCACGATGGGTTCTCCGCCCAAGGAGTACGCCATGCTGCTGACCGGATGGATCGTCGCCCTGACCGTCTTCCTCGGTTTCGCCTTCGCGGGACGCGGCTGGCTGGCGTGGGTACTGGGGCTGGCCGTGCTGTTCCTCACCTGGATGACGTGCGGCGTCGACTCGCCACTCCTTTTATATGGACTGCTATTTGCGAGCGCATTGGTTGCACTGGCAACTGGTTTCGTCCCCCTGCGCCGGGCCCTGTTCGCCCGATCCCTGTTGCCGGTGCTGTCCCGGGTCATGCCGCGGCTCGGCGAAACCGAACGCATCGCGCTCGAGGCAGGCACGGTGTGGTGGGATGCGCAGATCTTTTCCGGCACCCCCGACTGGGAGTCGCTGCTCCGCTTTGAATGCAAACCGCTGAGCGCACGCGAACAGGCCTTCATGGACGGCCCGGTTACCCGGTTGTGCGCCATGCTCGACGACTGGCAGATACAGCAGCAGCGCGACCTGCCGCCGGAGGTATGGGACTTCATCAAGCGCGAGCGTTTCTTCGGCATGGTGCTGCCAGAAACCTACGGCGGCTTGGGCATGTCCGAGATCGGCCACTCGCGCGTGGTCACGCGCATCGCCACCCGCTCGGTGGCCGCGGCCGTTACCGTGATGGTGCCCAACTCGCTGGGCCCGGGCGAACTGCTGCTGCATTACGGCACCGAGGAGCAGAAGCGCCACTACCTGCCCCGCCTGGCCGACGGTCGCGAGATCCCCTGCTTCGCGCTCACCGGGCCGGAGGCCGGTTCCGATGCCGCGGCCACGCAATCGGAAGGCATCGTCGAATGGGGCCGATGGCAGGGCGAGGACGTGATCGGCCTGCGCCTGAACTGGAACAAGCGCTACATCACGCTCGCCCCAGTCGCCACCTTGATCGGCCTGGCCTTCCGCCTGAAGGATCCCAACGGCCTGCTCGGCGGCCCGATCGACCGCGGCATCACCTGCGCGCTGATTGCCCGCGACCTCCCCGGCGTCGTCATCGGCAAGCACCACGACCCCATGGGCGTGCCGTTCGCCAACGGCCCCATCGAGGGACACGATGTATTCGTACCCCTCGACGCCATCATTGGCGGCCTGGCCGAAGCGGGGCATGGCTGGCGCATGTTGATGGAAAGCCTTGCGGCGGGACGCTCCATCTCGTTGCCCGCGCTCGCCGTGGGTGCCGCGCAGATGGCCACGCGCATCTGCGGTGCCTACGCCACGGTGCGCGAACAGTTCGATACGCCCATCGGCCGTTTCGAAGGTATCGAGGAACCGCTGGCGCGCATCGCCGGCCTGACCTACCTGATGACCGCGACGCGCACGCTCACCTGCGGCGCGCTCGACGCGGGCGAGAAGCCGGCCGTGCTCGGTTCGATCGCCAAGGCCTACCTTACCGACGCCATGCGCGAAGTGGTCAGCGACGCCATGGATATCCGTGCCGGCGCCGCCATCCAGCGCGGGCCGCGCAACGCGCTGTCGCATATGTGGGTCTCGGTGCCCATCGGCATCACGGTGGAGGGCGCGAACATCCTCACGCGCTCGATGATCATCTATGGCCAGGGCGCCATCCGCTGCCACCCGTGGGTGGAGAAACTGATCGACGCCATCGCACTGAAAGACCGGGACGCCCTCGACACCTGCACCTTCGGCTATATCAACTTCGTGTTCACCCGCGGCATGCGCGCGCTGCTGCTGGCACTCACCGGCTCGCGTCTGGCCAGGGCGCCCGACAGCGAGCTGGCGCGGTATTACCAACACCTGACGCGTTTTGCTTCCGCCTTCGCCTTCATTTCCGACACCTGCATGGCCACGCTGGGCGGCTCGCTGAAGCGCCGCGAGAAGATCTCCGGCCGCCTCGCTGACGCACTGGCCTGGCAGTACCTCGCCGCGGCAACGCTCAAGCGCTATCACGACGAACCCAAGCTCGCCTCCAACTTCGACCTCGCCCGCTGGGGCGTGGCATTGGCGCTGTATCGCACGCAGGAAGCGTTGCGCGGCGTACTGGACAACCTGCCGTCGGGCCTTGCCGCCGGCCTGGCACGATGGCTGGTGTTTCCGCTGGGTGCCCGCTTCCGTCCGCCATCGGACCGGTTGGGGCAACGCGCCGCGCGGGCCATCCTGGAAGATCGCGAAGCCCGCATCCATCTCACCGAAGACATCCACGTCCCCGGCCCGCAAGAGCCCGGGTTGGGCCAGCTGGAGGCCGCGCTGGACAAGGCCGTGCGTGCGCTGCCGGTGGAAACGAAACTGCGCGACGCCATCCGCGCCGGCCAACTGGATCGCGCCCTGGGTGACGAACTGAGCCGGCATGCCCTGGCCGCAGGCATCATCACGCAGGACGAGTACGACGCGCTCAGTGAGGCCGACGAGGCGCGCAACGCGGTCGTGCAGGTGGACACTTTCGACCCCGACGCCTACCTCGCGCTGCGCTGACCCGCCGGCCTCGCCCCGTGGTGCGAAAAGCCCGGGGCAACATGACCCAACAGTCGGGGTCCGCACATGCGGGGGTGCGTGTTATGTTGCCCATGCTTGTCACTGGGGAGTCACAAACATGCGGATGGGTCTAGCCATCGATGCGGCCTGCGATCTGCCGCAGGCATTCCTGCAAGAACACAACATCGCGGTGATGCCCATCACCATCCAGGTCGATGATGAAGTGTTCATGGACAACCGCAACCAGGTCGAGCTGCACCGCTTCCTGGACCGCAAGCTCGGCAGCCGCAGCCATTCGGCGGAGACCATCCCCTGTTCCGTCGAGGACGTGCAGCAGCTGTTCCTCGGAAAGCTGGTGCTGGAGCACGACTGCGTGTTCTGCCTCACCATCACCGCCACACGCAGCGCGATCAACGAGCATGTGAACAAGGCCAGCTTCGCCGTGCTCAAGCACTACCGCGAAGCACGCGAAAAGCACAACCTGAGCGGCCCGTTCCTGATGCGCGTGATCGACACGCGCACCCTGTTCGCCGGCTCTGGACCGGCCGTCGTCGAAGCCGCACGCCTGATCGCTGCGGGCGAGCAGCCGGCCGCCATCCGCGAACGCCTTTCCTATATCGCCAACAACTCCTACGGCTACATGCTGCCGCGCGACCTGTACTACCTGCGCGCCCGCGCCAAGAAAAAAGGTGATCGCAGCGTGGGCCTGGTCAGCGCGATGCTCGGTTCGGCGCTGGACATCAAGCCTCTGTTGCGCGGCTATCGCGGTGAAACCGGGCCGGTCGGCAAGGTGCGCGGTTTCGAACACGGCGCGGAGACGCTGTTCAACTACACGGCACAGCGCGTCCGCGCCGGCCTGCTGGTGCCGGCGGTCTGCGTGAGCTACGGCGGCGACCTCGCCGACCTGCCCCAACTGCCCGGCTACGACCGCCTGCGCGCCGCCTGCGAGGAGTGCGGCGTAGAGCTGCTGGAAGCGCCGATGAGCATCACCGGCATGGTCAACGTGGGCGAGGGCGCGGTGACGCTCGGCTTTGCCGCCGAGGAGCACGTGGCCGAGTTCTGAGAGCAGGAGCCATCAGGAGGGTTCGCATGATCCGCCTGTCTTTGCTTGTCGCGCTCGCCCTGCTGGGCTCGCCCGCCGTGGCAGGCACGGCCTACCAGTGCACGGATGCGAGCGGCAAGGTGTCCTTCCAGGACAAACCCTGCGGAGGAGCCCAGCGTCAGCAGATGCTGCACCTGGATGATACCCAGCCCATCGCGACACCTCCGCCAGACACCTCGAACAGCCCCGTATTCGAAACCGCCGCGCCACCGGCTCCGGCTCCCCAGCCATCCGCCCCACTGCCTGTGATGTACGCCTGCGTGCGCGCCACCGATGGCAAGACCTACACCAGCGACAACGGCGAACCCCAGCCCTACCAGGTTCCCTACGGCATCCTTGGCGCCACGCAGCTGCCGCTCTCACAGGTGTACGGAGGCCCCGGCGCCGCGGGCGCCTCGGCGCCCGAGCTCAATCGCGGACGCATAACACCCGGCCTCGTCGCCAACCACTATGTATGGGTGCAGGATCAATGCCGCGAACTGACGCGTGCCGAAACCTGCCGCGCGCTGCGCGACGCCTTCGACGACAACGAGGAAAAACTGCGCCGCGCCTTCAAGAGTGACCAGCCTCCCCTGGAGCAGCGCGAGCAGACCTTGCGCGCACAACTGCGCAACTGTTGAGAGCGGGCTGCTCAAATCTTGCGCAATGTCATGCAAGTGCGCGCTACGCAAGGCGCATCGCCGGTTGTCCACAGGCTTGCCACCAGGGTTTCCCCAGTCGCTGTGGACAACACCTCGCGCTGTCCGCGCGAGGTGTTGTCGAAAGTCTGCGCACGATGATGAAACTCTCGTACTGGCATGCACTTGCGCGATCTGTCCACAGGCTTGCCCCACGGCATTCCACATGTGCTGTGGAAAACACCTTGCGTCGTCCGCATGAGGTGCTGTCGAAAGTCTGCGCACGATGATGAAACTCTCGTACTGGCGCGCACTTGCGCGATCTGTCCACAGGCTTGCCCCATGGCATTCCACATGTGCTGTGGAAAACACCTCGCGCTGTCCGCGTGAGGTGTTGTCGAAAGTCTGCGCACGATGGTGAAACTCTCGTACTGACGCGCACTTGCGCGATCTGTCCACAGGCTTGCCCCATGGCATTCCACATGTGCTGTGGAAAACACCTTGCGCTGTCCGCGTGAGGTGTTGTCGAAAGTCTGCGCACGATGATGAAACTCTCGTACTGGCGTGCACTTGCGCGATCTGTCCACAGGCTTGCCCCATGGCATTCCACATGTGCTGTGGAAAACACCTTGCGTCATCCGCGCGAGGTGTTGTCGAAAATCTGCGCACGATGGTGAAACTCTCGTACTGACGCGAACTTGCGCGATCTGTCCACAGGCTTGCCCCATGGCATTCCACATGTGCTGTGGAAAACGCGGCAAGGGTGCCGAGACATTGCGCATGATGATGAAAGGTTTGTAGTGGCGGGGACTTGCGTGGTCTATCCACAGGGTTGTCACGGTGGAATCCACATGTGCTGTGGAAAACGTGGATGTCGCGGGCTTTGTATCGAGTGATGCAGTGGCCGCTTTGGCGTGATGTGGCTCGCTTGCTTTTGCTCCTCCGACGCTTTCAGCCGTGCACGGCAAAAGAGGTGATGGGGAGCAAGGAGAGGGTTGGTGTGAGTGGAGCAGACTGGCCTCATTGCTTCGTTCTTTAGCCGTCATCCCGGCGTACCCCGAAAAGGGGGCAAGGGCCGGAAGCGCCTTTCAACAGCCGCATGGCTGGTCATCCAATTTCTGTCGTGGTCGGTCGTCGCCTCGGACGATTCCGCGACCTGGCTCGCCTGCCGCGGGCTTCCGACCTCCTGCCGGAGGCCGGGTCACTTTTCTTTGCTTGCCCAAAGAAAAGTAACCAAAAGAAAGGCCCCCCCCGGATGACGCGCCTTCCGGGCGTTGCCCGGAAGGTTCGCGGTCGGGTTCCGGGCTTTTCGACGGGGCATCCTGCCCCGACGAAAAGTGCCAGGGATCCATCCCTGGCACCCCTGCGGGGCCTAATCTCCACCGGCCCGCCGCGTCATGCGGGGACCCGGTAGGTCAAAAGCCAAAAGCCAAAGGCAAAAGCCAAAGCTAAAAGCTAAAAGCTAAAAGCTAAAAGCCGAAGCAAGAAGCCGAGCCGTTGGCGAAGCTTCCAAAGAGGCGAGTCCCTTGTGGGAGCGCACCCTGTGCGCGACAGCGGCGTCTCGTAGTCGCCGCTCCGTTAGGTTGTCGCGCACAGGGTGCGCTCCCACAGAAAAGAGAAAAGCGGGCGATCGTACGGGTTCCATCAACGCCGAAGCGAAGCAGGGCGCCGCTTTAAGTCCTCATCGCCAAGGCGCGTTGCGAAGCGCTTGGAAGTATCCGCTGTGTAGAGGCGAAGGTCGCCAAGCAACGACCTGTCTCACGCGTTCGGGCTTATCCCATCGACATGCTGCCAGCTCTTCAGGCCATTTTCTTTGGGTTACTTTTCTTTTGGGCCAGCAAAAGAAAAGTGACTCGGCCTTCGGCAGAAGGTCGAAACGCCCGCTGCGTAAGCGGCCAGGTCGCGGAATCACGGCAACCGGAGGCCAAGAGCAAAGTCACTGGATGACCAGCCATACGGCTGTTGAAAAGCGCCTCCAGCCCTTGCCCCCTTTTCGGGGTACGCCGGGATGACGGCTAAAGAATGAAACGCCGAGGGGGCACTCCGGCCTTTGCTCTTTTGCTAGATGCGCCGGGACGACGGGTAGGAGGAAGGAGGCGAGATTGGCCCCACACCTCAACTTCCCCATGCCACTCCAAGCGACGGCTATCCAGATCCGCCACCCGCACGCCCCGCGGGAAAAACGACGCCAAACGCGCAAACCCAAAACCACTCCCACCCACACCAGCAACGCGCATCACGCACCACTCAAAACCCGTAATTCAAAAACCCGCCATCCACCGCCAACACCTGCCCCGTCACATAACTCGCCGCCGGCAGGCAGAGAAACGCAATCGCCGCCGCCACCTCCTCCGGCTCGCCAATCCGCCGCAACGGCGTGCGGTCGAGCACCTCATCCAGGTACTCATCGTTGGCCAACGCCGGTTCCGAGCGTTGCGTGCGGATATACCAGGGCGCCACCGCATTGACGCGGATGCCATCCGCCGCCCATTCCACGGCAAGATTGCGCGTAAGCTGATGCAAAGCGGCCTTGGTCATGCCATAGGGCGACCCCGTGCGCACATGCGTCACGCCCGATACCGAACCCACGTTCACGATGGCCGCGTTGGCGTGCTGCACGAGTTGCGGGTGCGCCAGGCGGCACATCTCGAAAGCCGAAAACAGGTTCTGCTCGAAAATCGCGCGGTATTCCTCCTCGCGATACGCCAGCGTCGGCGCCGGACGGTTGCCGCCAGCGTTGTTCACCAACAGCGAAAGCGGTGCACCGAGATCGGCCACCCAGTCGAACACGGCAAGGCGATCTTCCTGTTCACCCAGGTCCGCATCGAAGGCGAGCACTTCGATGCCGGGGAAGTCATCCAGCAACTCCACGCGCACCTGCTCCAGGTAATCGCCGTCGCGGGCCACCAGGAGCAGGTTGGCGCCGAGCCCGGCCAGTTCGCGGGCGGTGGCGTAGCCGATGCCCTTGCTGGCACCGGTGATCAAGGCGGTGTGTCCCTGCAACTGCCAGGCGTCGATGCGTGCGTTCATGCGTTGAGCTTAGAACCTGTCCACGTTCCACGCCAAGCGCCACCGGCTACCATGCGCGAAGTAGCATGGCTTCCATCCACCGGCGAGGTCCACCATGAAACGGCTTGTTCCCCTGCTTTGCCTGCTCACCCTGACGGCCTGCTCCGGCAAGCCCCCTGCCCCCGAGTCCACGCCGGCCGCTGCCAGCACCTCGCGCGTCGCCACGCCGTGGGACAGCATGGAAAAGGACAAGCAGCGCGCCGCTGATGTGCAGAAGGCAAGCGAAGAACAGGCCAAGAAGCAGCAACAGCAGCTCGAGGCGACGCAGCAGTAAATCGCCCGGCGCCGCGGGACTTGGCAAATGGACGTCCGGACGTGCATCTTGTCCGGCATGAACGTCCATCAAGATGCACTCGCCAGCGCCCCGCTGCTGGACATCGACGATGCCAGCGTCATGCGGGGCGACCGCCTGATCCTCGATCGTTTCAGCCTGCGCATCGATGCCGGCCAGCACACCGCCATCCTCGGGGCCAATGGCGCGGGCAAATCCACGCTGGTGCGCCTGATCACGCGTGAGCATTATCCGCTCGCACCGGGGCATGGCCGCACCGCGATGCGCGTGTTCGGGCGCGATCGCTGGCATGTCTCCGATCTGCGCGGGTTATTGGGCATCGTGTCGCCCTCGCTGCAGCACGACTGCACCAGCGATGCGACGCTGGAGGTTGCCGAAGCTGTGTTGTCGAGTTTCTTTGCCGCGCAGCGGTTGGGTCTGGATCATCGTGTGACGCCAGCCATGCGCGAGCGCGCGGCCGAAGCGCTCGAACAGGCCGGTGCCACGCACCTGCTCGGACGCAGCATGGCCAGCCTTTCCACCGGCGAGGCGAGGCGCGTGCTCATTGCACGCGCCCTGGTACACCGGCCGCGTGCGTTGCTGCTCGACGAGCCTTGCGCCGGGCTGGACATGGCCAGCCGTCGCCGCTTCCTGGAAAACCTGCGCGGCCTTGCGCGACACGGCACCACCTTGCTGCTGGTGACGCATCACGTGGAGGAGATTCTTCCCGAGATCCAGCAGGTTGTGCTGTTGCGTGATGGACGCCTGCTGCGGCAAGGCGCCAAGCCCGATGTGCTGACCGGCCCCCTGCTCTCCGCGACCTTCGGCATGCCCGTGTGCGTGGAGCGCCACGGTGATTATTTCAGCGCGGCCATCGCATAGGCCATCGTGAAAAACAAAGGCCCCGGCGGAAACCAGGGCCTTTGTTCATCCGTTGCGCGAAGGGTTCAGCGCGGCGAACAGAAGCAGTACGCGTAGACGTTCGGCCGTCCGGCCTGCGCGGTGCGCAGCAGCTTCAGCTCCGGCGCCATCGTGTCGATGTGCGCGACCCACGAGGGCAAGTGCACGCCATACGACTCGGCCACTTGCACCATGGCGTTCTCGTTGAGGCTGATCAGGAACTGCTCGAATCCGCCCATCGGCTCTTCCACGTACCGCACCGGCGCGTCCTTGCCCAGCTTCGCGCGCTGGGCGGCGTCGGCCACGGCTTCACCGAGGCCACCGAGCTGGTCGACCAGACCGCGTTCATGCGCCTGCGACCCGGTCCACACACGGCCCTGCGCAATGGTGTCGATGGCGTCGTACGGCTTGCCGCGTGCCTTGGCCACCTGGCCGACGAAATCGCGATAACCCTTTTCGATGGTCGCCTGGATGACGGTGCCCACCTTGGGATCGAGCGGACGGGTGATGTCGAACGCGCCAGCCAGCGGGCTGGTGCCGACGCCGTCGCTCTTCACGCCCAGCTTGTCCAGCGTGCCCGGCACGGTCATCACCATGCCGAAGATGCCGATGGAGCCGGTGATGGTGTTGGGCTCGGCGTAGATGCGGTCGGCATTCATCGAGATCCAGTAGCCGCCGCTGGCCGCGACGTTGCCCATCGATACCACGACCGGAATGCCCGCCTCGCGCGTCAACGCCACTTCGCGACGGATCTGCTCGGCGGCATAGACTTCGCCACCCGGCGAGTTCACGCGCAGCACCAGCGCCTTGGTGCGCTTGTCTTCGCGCGCCGCACGAATCAGCGCCGCGGTGGAATCGCCGCCCACCGAACCCTGCGGCTGCTTGCCGCCGGTGATCTCGCCTTCGGCCACCACCACGGATACGCCCGGCGAGGTCGACACATCCTCGCTCAACGTACCGGCATAGCGCTGGAGCGACACCTGGCGGAAGCCCTCGCCCTTCTTGCCGGCGGGCACGCCTTCCTTGCGCATCATGGCGTCCAGTTCGGCCGGCGTGGCGACGCCGTCCACCAGATGCTGTTCCAGCGAAAGCTGGCCGAGGTCACCCTTGGCGGTGGCGATCTTCTCCGGCAGCGTGTCGATGTCCGAACGCAGCGTGGCGGGATCGAGCTTGCGCAGCTTGGCCACTTCGTTGATGTAGCTGTCCCACAGGCCACCCATCCAGAAACTGTCGGCTTCCTTCGCCTCGGGCGAGGCGTGGTCGAGGATGTATGGCTCGGCGGCGCTCTTGAACTGCCCGACGCGGAACAGGTGGACGTCCACGCCCAGCTTGTCGAGCAGATCCTTGTAGAACAGGCGGTAGTTGGCCAGGCCGGTGATCATCACGCCGCCCTGCGGATCGACCAGCACGCGATCCGCATGCGCGGCGAGGTAGTACTGGCCCTGGTCCAGGCTTGGCGCCCACACGACAACCGGCTTGCCGGCGGCGCGGAAACGATCGAGCGCCGCGCCCACTTCGCGCAGCGCGGCGAAGCCGCCGCCCTGCAGTTCGCCGGGTTCGAGCAGGATGCGGGTGATGCGCGCGTCCTTGGCGGCCGCGTCGATGGCGCCGACCAGGTCGCGCAGCTGGATCTGCTTGGGCGGGTTGCCCGACAGGCTGGCCAGCGCGCGCTGCATCGGATCGATGCTGTACTGCTCGACCAGGTCGCCCTTGGGCTTGATGACCAGCACGCTGTCGCTCTGGATGGCGTGGTCGGCGCGGGTGCCGGCAAAGCCGACAATCAGCACCAGCAGGAACACGAACAGGAAGGCGAAGAAGATCAGGTTGAGGATGGTCAGCCTGACGATGTTGATGCCGCGCCCGAGGACGCAGAGAAAGGCCCAAAAACCGTTGGAACGGGGCTCCGCCATTGCTTGGTTCCTCAAGAGGTCGGCGACAGCGTAGCTGTTCGCGGGACGAAGGTCATGTAGGGCAAGCGGCACATGGCGCCGCCCGCCGCCCAACGCCCTGCAGGGGTCGGGCGCGGGGTACCCGGCAGCTCAACCGGGACGCTGCCAGCGTTCCCGGAAGGCGTTGCGACAAAAGCGCGTGAACAACAGGATGGCCGCCATGGTCAGGCCGGCGATCAGGCCGATCCACATGCCGCGCGCGCCCATGTCGTGCCGGAACGCCAGCCACCAGCCCACCGGCATGCCCACGCCCCAATAGGCGAACAGGGTGATCACCATCGGCACGCGGGTGTCCTTGAGGCCGCGCAGCGCACCGTTGGAGGTCACCTGGATACCGTCGGAGAACTGGAACAGCCCCGCCAGCACCATCAGCTGCGCGGCCAGCGCGATCACCCCGGCATCGTGCGTGTAGGCACGCGCCAGCACATGCGGCAGGGTCAACATCACCGTCGATGAGACCGCCTGGATGCACAAGGCCAGCCCGACGCCGCACAGGCCGGCGTAACGCACGCCCCGCCCGTCGCCACGGCCGACCGCGTTGCCGACGCGCACGGTGATCGCCATCGACAGGCCCAGCGGAATCATGAAGGCGATGGTCGCCACGCTCAGCGCCACCTGGTGGCTCGCCACCACCGTTTCGCCCAGCGTCGCGATGGCCAGCGCCACGGCCACGAACAGCCCGCCTTCGGCCAGCAACGTGATCGACATCGGGCCGCCGACCTTCAGCAGCTCGAAGATCATCCGGGGCTGGGGCCAGGCCAGCCCGCCGCGCAGGTTCGCCTCGCTGTAGGCCGGGTGTTTGATCACGAACCACAGGAAGGCCAGCATCTCCAGCCACAGCACCGTGGCGGTGGCGATGCCACTGCCCAGCGAGCCCAGCGCCGGCAGACCGAACTTGCCGTACATCAGCACATAGCCCAGCGGTGCCAGCACCAGCAGGCCGCCAAAACCGAAATACATCGACGGGCGCGTCAGCGACAGGCCTTCGGACAGGCCACGGATGGCGAAGTAGCTGGTCATCGCCGGCGCCGCCCAGCTGATGGCGTGCAGGAAGTGCATGACGTCGGTGCGCAAGGTCGGCACCACGCCGATCCAGTCGAGCAATGGCGTCGCGTGGCGCACCAGGAACCACAGCACGATGCCCATGCCCCAGGCCAGCCACAGTGCCTGCACGAACACCGCACCCACTTCATGGCGACGGCCAGCGCCATCGAGCTGCGCCACCGACGGCGGCACCGCCATCATCATGCCCAGGCCGCAGACCAGCGCGAGTGCCCAGATGCTCACCGCCGTGGTGACGGCGGCCTGCACGTGCGCGCTCAGATGCCCCGCAAGCACGGCATCGACGAAGTTGGGACCCACCGCGGCAAGCTGCGCGGCGATCAGGGGAAGGGCAAGGCGCACCGTGGCGCCGACCTCGTGCGCCACCCTGGCGCGATCGGGGCGGAAAGACAGCATATGGGGACTCCTGGACGGACAGTCTAACCCACTCCTGTCGCCAGCCTTGCCTGCACGCATGGCAGACAAAAGACCACGGCAGCTGTCAGCGAAACCCGCTTGTGCCAAGATCGTCGGCTGATTATTCCCGGGGAGGGGGCATGAAGAAGGACATCGTGTCGTTCGAGGGTGTGCACTGCGCCAACTGCAGCGCGCCCATGCAGGGAGAGTTCTGCCATGAGTGCGGCCAGTCCATCCACACCGTGCTGCGTCCCATGCACCACATGGTGGAGGACACGCTGGACATGGTGCTGCACGTGGACGGCCGCGTGATCCACACCCTGCCGCCACTGTTCCTCAAGCCCGGCTTCCTCACCCTGGAATACTTCGCCGGCCGCCGCCAGCGTTATGTGGCGCCATTCCGCCTGATGTTCGTGCTGGCCCTGCTGGCGTTCTTCGCGTGCCATCTGGCGGTGGGCAACTACGACCCGCTGCACTTTGGCAACGAGTCCAGCGCCGGCACGGGCGCTTTCGGCCAGGACAACACGGCGGAGGCGGTGCACGCGCATTTCGAACAAATGCGCCAGGACATCGAGAAGTCCAAGGGACAAGGCGATCAGAAGGGGAAACGCTACAACCAGCTGATCACCGCCGAGCGCGACCATGCCAACCATCGGCTGGTCGAGCTTCACGCGCCGCCCATGCCCGAAGTCCTGATGGACGACGACATGACCTCGATGACGATCAACATCCCGTGGCTGCCCGCCGCCATCAACCAGAGCTTGGACCGCTCGAGGGCGCGATTCGTGGCCAACGTGCAGGAGATGCGCACTGGCGGTGATCGCGCCAAGGTGGCGGAAGAGCGCGTGATCGGCTCCGTGTTCCATGCGCTGCCGCAGACCCTGTTCGTGCTGATGCCGCTGTTCGCCTTGCTGTTGAAGTTCACCTACCTCTTCAAGCGCCGGCTCTATATGGAGCACCTGATCGTGGCGCTGCACAGCCACGCCTTCCTGTTCCTGTCCCTGCTGCTGGGCATGCTGCTCTATGGGTTGTACGGCTGGGCCGTACCCCACGCCGCCTGGCTTGGCCTGCCCTTGCGGCTGCTCGGCTGGGCGCTGGTGATCTGGTCCCTCGCCTACCTGTTCCTCATGCAGAAGCGTGTCTACCGGCAGGGCCGGTTCATGACCACGGTGAAATACCTGTTTATCGGCTGGTGCTACTCCATCATGGCCGCCGTCGCATTCGCTTTCGCCGCCGTGCTGGGCATGACGAACTGATCGCAGAACTTGCGATTTATCTGTGACACAAATCACACACAAACCGCGCAGCCGCGCGGTTTGGCGGTACCCCAAAAGTGCTTTCGAGCGGGGTTTTGCACAGCGTCACACGGCTGTCAAGGCAAGTCCCGTGCCTATGGCAGTTGCATGAACCACGGCCAATCGATAAATGCAAGATGCTGTATTTATTGAATTTTATATGCTGGCTAAAACTTGAACAGCGAGTACGGAAGGCCGTTTTCATGCGCCCTGGGGGCCTCCCTCAACGTCCCATCCACAGACTTATCCACAGAGGCTGTGGATAACGGGAAAAGCCCCCTGCCGATAGTCACTTAGCTGCCCTTTCTAGATGACGGGGCAGCAAGCCCCCGCAAGCCGTCGCCAATCCGCCCATCGGCCGGTCGATGCGTTTCACCCGGCTGGAATTCCGCCCGGTGCAACGGCCCGGTTACACTGCATGGCCGAGAGGTATTCATGCCCGCTGTCCTTCGCGTTGCCCTGCCGGTACCCCTGCCAACCCTGTTCGACTACCTGCCGCCGGCCACGGGCGAAGCGGTCGCGGGCAGCCGGGTGCTGGTGCCGTTCGGCAAGGGCAAGAAGGCGGTGGGCGTAGTGGTGGAGGCCGGGGTGGAATCGGCCGTCGGCAACGCCCGACTCAAGCGCGTGCTCCGCGTATTGGATGACGCCCCCCTGCTCGACGCCGAACTGATGGCCACCCTCGCCCGCGCCGCCGACTACTGGCTGGGCGCCCCGGGCGAGGCCTACGCCAACGCCCTGCCCCTGGCCCTGCGCGAAGACCGCCCGCTCCCCGACCTGCACGAAGAAGCCTGGGCGCTGACGGCCGCGGGGCGCAGCGCGCTGGACGCCGGCAGCCGGCGCGGGGGCAGCCGCGCCTTGCTCGAAGCGCTGGCGCGCGGCGCCCAGACCGCCGACTTGCTGCACGAGATGCTGCCCGGCTGGCGCGACGCGGCGCGACGGCTCGACGAGGCCGGCCTGATCGAACGCACGCGCGCCCACACCGCCGAGCCGGCACCGGTCACCGCCGCGCCCGCCCTGAGCGATGAGCAACGGCAGGCCGTGGAGGTGATCGGCGAAGGGCTTGGCCGTTTCCAGCCCTTCCTCCTCGACGGCGTCACCGGCAGCGGCAAGACCGAGGTCTATCTCGCGCTGATCGAGAAAGTCATCGCCCAGGGCAAGCAAGCCCTACTGCTGGTGCCCGAGATCGGCCTGGCGCCGCAAACCGTGCGCCGCCTGCGCGAGCGCCTCGGTGTCGCCGTGCAGGTACTGCATTCCAACCTGGCCGAAGGCGACCGCGCACGCGCCTGGCTGCGCGCGCGGTCCGGCGAGGCGAAAGTCATCCTTGGCACGCGCTCGGCCATCTTCACCCCGCTGCCGCAGGCCGGCCTGATCGTGGTGGACGAGGAGCACGACAGCGCCTACAAGCAGCAGGAGGGCTTCCGCTACCACGCGCGCGACCTCGCCATCCTGCGCGGACGCGCGCTCGACGTGCCGGTGGTGCTCGGCTCGGCCACGCCGTCGCTGGAGTCGCTGGCGAACGTGCAGGCCGGCCGCTATCGCGCCCTGCACCTGCGCGCGCGGCCCGGCGCGATCCGCCCGCCGCAGGTGCAGATCGTGGACATGCGTGCCCAACGCCTTGAACACGGCCTCTCGCCCGCCCTGCTCGCCGCCGTCGGCGACACCGTGGTACGCGGCGAACAGGCGCTGGTATTCCGCAACCGCCGCGGCTACGCGCCCGTGCTGCTGTGCTACAGCTGCGGCTGGCACGCGGAGTGTCCGCGTTGCGAACACCCGATGACCTTGCACGCCGGACGCCGCGCCCTGGTCTGTCATCACTGCGACTACACCACGCGCATGCCGGGACAATGCCCGTCCTGCTTCTCCCCGGAACTGAAACCGCAGGGGCAAGGCACCGAGCGGCTGGAAGAAGCGCTCACCGTGCACTTCCCCGATGTGCCCGTATTGCGCATCGACCGTGAAACCACGCGTCGCCGCGACGCCTTCGAGCAATTGCTGGAAGGCCTGCACGAGGATCGCCCTGCCATCCTGATCGGCACGCAGATGCTGGCGAAGGGCCATGACCTGCCGAATCTCACGCTGGTCGCCATCGTGGGCGTCGACGAAGGGCTGCACAGCGTGGATTTCCGCGCGAGCGAGCGGCTCGCCCAACTGGTCGTGCAAGTGGCCGGCCGCGCCGGCCGCGCGAAGAAGCCCGGCCGCGTGCTGCTGCAGACCCACCATCCCGAGCATCCGCTGCTGCGCCAGTTGCTGGCCCAGGGTTATGGCCCCTCCGCCGCCACGCTGCTGGAAGAACGGCGCAGCGTGCAGCTGCCGCCGTTCGGCCATCAGGTGTTGCTGCGTGCCGACGCGCACCAGCGCGAGCACGTCGACGCCTTCCTTGCTGACGCCGCGCATGCGCTGGGTGGCGCACCCTTGCAGCTCGCCGGCCCGATGCCCGCGCCCATGCCGTTGCGCGCGGGGCGCCATCGCGGCCAGCTGCTGATCGAAGCGGAAACACGCAGCGCGCTGCACAGCGCGCTGAGACCTTGGTACCCATCGCTGTCGACGCTGCCCTCGGCGCGTCGCGTGCGATGGTCGCTCGACGTCGATCCCATCGACCTCTACTGAGCCGGGACGACGCGAGACCTCCGATGATTCTCTTAACTTCGCAAGAGGCATCACATGGAAGGCAACGCATCGTCAGACACCCGTCCCCATGTCGTCATCCTCGGCGGCGGCTTCGGCGGCCTCGCCGTGGCGCACGACCTGGCGGACACGAAGGCGCGCATCACCCTGATCGACCGGCGCAACCACCATCTCTTCCAGCCCCTGCTGTACCAGGTGGCCACGGCGGGACTTTCCGCGCCGTCCATCGCCGCACCGCTGCGGCAGATCCTGCGCAAGCACGCCAACGTCACCGTGTTGATGGACGAAGCGCGGGATGTCGACCTTGACCACAAGGTGGTGAAACTGGCGCGCGGCGACATGCCCTACGACGCGCTGGTGGTGGCCACCGGCGCCACGCACGCGTACTTCGGCCACGATGAATGGGAAAACCATGCGCCAGGCCTGAAAACCCTGGAAGACGCGTTCGCCATCCGCCGGCGCGTGCTCGTCGCCTTCGAGCGAGCCGAGCGCGAGGAAGACCCGGCGCAACGCCAGGCCTGGCTCAACTTCGTCATCGTCGGCGGCGGTGCCACCGGCGTGGAGCTGGCCGGCACCGTGGCGGAAATCGCTCGCCATACTCTTCCGCGCGAATTCCGCCGCGCCGACCCGCGCCGCGCCAATGTCCTGCTGGTGGAAGCAGGGCCGCGACTGCTGCCCGCACTCGACCCGGACCTTTCGGACAAGGCGCACCGGCAGCTTGAAAAGCTTGGCGTGCAGGTGCGCCTGGACACGGCCGTGACCGCCATCGACGCAGACGGCGTGATGCTGGCCGGCACGCCCTACGCCGCACGCACCGTGCTGTGGGCGGCGGGCGTCGCCGCCTCGCCCCTGGGCCGCAAGCTCGGTGCTCCCGTGGATCGCGCGGGCCGCGTGCTGGTGGAACCCGATCTCAGCCTGCCCGGACACCCGGACGTCTTTGTCATCGGCGACCTCGCCGCCGTCACCCAGGCCAATGGCAAACCGGTTCCCGGCGTCGCACCCGCCGCCAAGCAGATGGGACGCTACGTGGCCGCGCTGCTCAAGGCACGCTGGCGCGGGCAGACGGACATCAAACCCTTTGCTTACAGGGACGACGGCGCGCTCGCCACCATCGGCCGCATGGCCGCCGTCGCGCAGTTTGGACGTCTGAAGCTATCCGGCATTCTCGCCTGGTGGGTCTGGCTGATCGTCCACATCGCCTTCCTGATCGGCTTCCGCAACCGCATGGTGGTGATGCTGGACTGGGCCTGGGCGTACTGGACCTACCAGCGCCACGCCCGCATCGTCACTGGTATCGATGAACGGAGCGACGCACAAACGACTTTGCCCCGGGACGCCTAGGGTGGACAATTACGGCTTTCCATATCGGACAACGCCGTGTCTTCCCAACTCGAACAGCTGCGCCAATACACCACCGTTGTCGCCGACACCGGCGACATCGACGCCATCGCCCGCTGGCGCCCGGTGGATGCCACCACCAACCCGTCGCTGCTGCTCAAGGCCATTGAGAATCCGTCGTTCGCACCGGTGATCGAGGAGTCCGTGGCGTGGGCCAAGGGCAGGAGCAACTCGCGCGAGCAACAGCTGGTGGACGCCAGCGACCACCTCGCCGTGGCCGTGGGCCGCAAGATCGTCGAACTCGTGCCGGGCCGCGTGTCCACCGAAGTGGACGCGCGCCTGTCCTTCGACATCAACGCCTCCATCGCCAAGGCCGAGCGCCTGGTGCAGCTTTACGCCGACGCCGGCGTGACGCGCGACCGCATCCTGATCAAGCTGGCCTCCACCTGGGAAGGCATCCGCGCGGCGGAACAGCTGGAGAAGCGCGGCATCAACTGCAACCTCACCCTGCTGTTCTCCTTCGAACAGGCCGTGGCGTGCGCCGAGGCCGGCGTGTTCCTGATCTCGCCGTTCGTCGGCCGCATCATGGACTGGTATGTCGCCAACACCGGCACCAAGAGCTACGCGCCGGAAGAAGACCCGGGCGTGAAGTCGGTGCGCCGCATCTACGCCTGGTACAAGGAACACGGCTTCCCGACCGTGGTGATGGGCGCCAGCTTCCGCAACATCGGCCAGATCCAGGCCCTTGCCGGCTGCGATCGCCTCACCATCAGCCCGGACCTGCTCGAAAAGCTCGACCAGGACGCTTCGCCGCTGCCGCGCGCGTTGAATGACACCGACGCCACCAAGGCCAAGCCCAGGCCGATCACCGAGGCGGAATTCCGCTGGGGCCATAACGAAGACGCCATGGCGACGGACAAGTTGGCCGATGGCATCCGCAAGTTTGCGGTGGACCAGCGGAAGCTGGAGAAGCTGCTGACGGAGAAGTTGTAAAGGGTTAGAGGGGCCGGCGTTAGCCGGCCCTTTTTCTATCGCGTCGTGGTTGGGCTGATGCGAGCTGGCTGGCTTGTGGTGGCTCTTGCTTCCCTTGAGGCATGCCGGGGCAGCCATCCATGGCCGCGGTTTTGGGGAGAGGGGAAAGGGTTGAGGTGAGGGCTGCCACCTTGCCTCACCGCCTCGTCCTTCAGCCGTCATCCCGGCGCACCCCAAAAAGGGGGCAAGGGCCGGAAGCGCTTTTCAACAGCCGCATGGCTGGTCATCCAGTTTCTGTCGTGGTCGGTCGTCGCCTTAGGCAACACGGCTTGGTTCTAGCGATTCCGCGACCTGGCTCGCCTGCCGCGGGCTTCCGCCCTCCTGCCGGAGGGCGGGTCACTTTTCTTTGCTTGCCCACGCATGCGCAGGAGCGCATGCGAACGGCGAAGCCGGCCCGAAGGGCGGAGGGCAGGATGCCCGGAGTAAAGATCCCACGGGGACTAGCTTCGCGTCGAAAGTAACCCAAAGAAAGGGCCCCCCGGATGACGCGCCTTCCGGGCTTCGCCCTCCAGGTGCGCGGACGGGTTCCGGGCTTTTCGACGGGGCTCCTGCCCCGACGAAAAGTGCCAGGGATCCCTCCCTGGCACCCCTGCGGGGCTTGATCTCCACCCGCCCGCCGCGTCATACGGGGACCCGGTAGGTCAAAAGCCAAAGCCAAAGCCAAAAGCCGAAGCAAGAACCCGAGCCGTTGGCGAAGCATCCAAAGAGGCGAGTCCCTTGTGGGAGCGCACCCTGTGCGCGACCGCGGCGTCTCGTGGTCACCGCTCCGTTAGGTTGTCGCGCACAGGGTGCGCTCCCACAGAAAAGAGAAAAGCGGGCGACCGTGCGGGTTCCGTCGACGCCGAAGCGCAGCGAGGCGCCGCTTTAAGTCCTCATCGCCAGGGCGCGTTGCGAAGCGCTTGGAAGTACCTGCTGTGTAGAGGCGGAGGTGGCCAAGCAACGACTTCCCTCAGGCGTTCGGGCTTATCCCCACAGAATGCTGCCAGCTCTGGCTCTTTAGGCCATTTTCTTTGGGTTACTTTTCTTTTGGGCCAGCAAAAGAAAAGTGACTCGGCCTTCGGCAGAAGGTCGAAACGCCCGCTGCGTAGGCGGCCCGATCGCGGGAAGGCCTGAAGCGACGACCGACCACGACAGAAACTGGATCCCGGCCTGCGCCGGGATGACGGCTCTTTTGAGGCCATCCTGCGCCGGGATGACGGCTCTGATGAAAAGGCGAGGCCAGATCAACGCCTCACTTCAACCCACGCGCCTTCGCATCCTCCGCCAGATGCGACACCGAAACATCATCCACCTGCCACCCACCACCCAACGCACGCACCAACTGCACACTCGCCCGCAGCTGATTCGTCTGCAGCGACAGCAGACTCAGGTTCGCATTGAGCGAATCCACCTGCGCCGTCACCACGTCGAGGTAACTGTCAGCACCTTGCTTGTACAGCGCGGTGGAAAGCCTGAGCGAGCGATCGGCCGCGGCCGTCGCATCCTTCTGGTCCACCAGCGCATTGCCGTAGTTGTTGATCAACGACTGGTTGTCTTCCACCTGCTGGAACGCCGTGAGCACCGTGCCGCGATACTGCGCGCTGGCCTGGTCGAACGCCGCGTGCGCCTGCGCCACCTTGGCGCGACGACGTCCGCCATCGAACACATCCAGCAACAGATTCGGGCCCAGCGCCCACACCGCACTCGGAGCGGTAAGCAGGTTGCCCCAGGCACCGCTCTGGTAGCCACCACCCGCGCTCAGCGTCAGCGAAGGGAAGAATGCCGCGCGCGCAACGCCGATCTGCGCGTTCGCCTCCGCGGTGCGCCGCTCGGCGGCAGCGATGTCAGGCCGACGCTGCAGCAAGGTTGAAGGCACACCTACCGGGATCACCGGCAGGGTCGGAAGATCGGTCTTCGCATCGATGGTGAACGTTGAAGCAGACTGCCCGACCAGCACGGCGATCGCGTGCTGCAACACTTCGCGCTGCGCCTTGGTCTGCGAGAGTTGCGATTTGGCAGACGACAGCTGCGTCTGCGCGCGATCCACGTCCAGGCCGGACACCGCTCCACCCGCATGCAGGGTCGTGGTGAGCTGCAGCGCACGCTGGTAGGCATCGACGGTTTTCTGCAACAGGTCGACCTGCCGGTCCGCGCCAACGAGCTGCAGGTAGGTATCGGCCAGGGTTGCTTCCAGGCTCAGGCGCGTCGATGCCAGGTCAGCGGCCGATGCCTGCATTTCCGCGCGACCGGCCGCCACGTTGTCGCGCACGCGGCCCCACAGGTCCACTTCGTACGATGCCTGCGCCGAGGCCGAGTACAGGTCGTAGTACTCGGGCGCGCTTGCACCGTGCAGCGGCGAATTGAGCGATACCCGGTTACGGGTCGCGCCCGCCCCTGCCGACACCTGCGGAAACAGGTCGGCGCGCACTTGCGCCAGTACGTCGCGTGACTGCCGGTAGCTCGCCAGCGCCACGGCGAGATCGGCGTTGTGGTCGATCAGCTGCTGCTCAAGGCCATTCAGGCGCTCGTCGCCGTACAGCTTCCACCAGCCTTCGCGCGGCAACTGGTCGGCCGGCTGTGCCGTCGTCCAGGGACCGGCCGGCTGGAATTGCCCGGCGACCGGCGCCTCTGGCGCCTTGTACGTCGGCGCCATCGAGCATGCGCCCAGCAGGAGCGCCGCCGCGATGACCGCCGCCAGATGCTTAGGCTTTGTCATGGGGCTTGCCCGCCTGCGGGTTCTTCGCGATGCGCACTTCGTCGCCGTTGGCGAGGCCGTCCGGCGGGTTGATCACCACCCGATCGTTCGGCGCCAGGCCCGAACCCACTTCAATGGTCTTGCCGTAATCGCGGCGAATGGTCACCGGCTTGAAGTGCACATGATCGTTCGCATCCAGCGTGGCCACGTGCAGGCCCTTGTCGTCGAAGATCAGCGCCTCGGCCGGCACGCGCAGGCCCAGCGCGCCCGAACCGATCTTGAACTTCACGCTCGCATAGCTGCTCGGTAGCAGCTTGCCGTCCGGATTGTCGACCAGCAGCTGCACCAAGGTCGTACCGGAGGTCGGCGTGATCGAACGCGCATCGGCTTCGACCTTCGCGGTAAACGACTTGCCCGGATACTCAGGCACGGTAAGCGTGGCTTCGTCGTTGCGATGGATGGCGGGGGCGTATACCTGCGGCACGCGGACATACACGCGCAGCTTGCTGGTGTCGGACACGGTGAACAGCGGTGTGCCGGTGCCGCTGCTGTCTGCCGTGATCAACGCACCGACGTCGGTATTGCGTGCGGTCACGCGGCCATCGAACGGCGCCACCAGCCTGGCATACGACTTGAGTGCCTTCAGCCGCTCGACGTTGGCCTGCGCGGCGCTGGTCTGTGCCTGTTTGGCAGCGAGATCACCGTTGTACTGATCCACCGACTGCTGCGACACCGAATCGGGATCGGTCTGGCGCAGCACCTGCCAGCGCTTGGCGGTGGTGGCGGCCAAGGCAGCATTGGCCTTGGCCGTGGCGAGGTCCGCCTGGGCCTGCAGCAGCTGCTGGTCGAGGTCGGGCGTGTCGATGATGCCGAGCACGTCGCCGGCCTTCACCGGCGCACCGATGTCCTTGTCCCAGGACTTCAGGTAGCCGCTGGTACGGGCGTAGATCGGCGCGTTGGTGAACGCGTCCATCTGTGCCGGCAGTTCCAGCGGCGAGGATCCGTTGGCCGATTCCGGCTCGGAGATCACCACGGTGGGGATGGCCTGCTCGTCGGTCCACTGGCGCAAGTTGCGCGCGTCGGACAGGCGGGAGGCAACGCCGATCACCACGATCGAACCACAAAGGACGGCGCCGATCACGGCGGCCAGGCGAAGCCGGCGCGGCGAGGGCGTGGACTCAGGGAGTGTATGCAGGTGCTCAGACATGGGCAGGTACTCCGGCATGGTCAGCCGAATCGGAATCAACCGTGCGCTTGTAACGCGCATGGACAATGGAGAAGACGACGGGAACAAAGATCAGCGTGGCCGTGGTGGCGAACAGCAGGCCACCGATCACCGCGCGACCCAGCGGCGCGTTCTGCTCGCCGCCATCGCCCAGGCCAAGCGCCATCGGCACCATGCCGATGATCATGGCCAGGGCGGTCATCAACACCGGGCGGAAGCGCACGAAGCCCGCTTCGCGCGCCGCCAGCACGGCATCGCCGTGCACGGCCAGGCGCTCGCGGCAGAAGCTCACCACCAGCACCGAGTTGGCCGTGGCCACGCCCATGCACATGATCGCGCCCGTCAACGCCGGCACCGACAGCGTGGTGTGCGTGACGAAGAGCATCCACACGATACCGGCGAGCGCGGCGGGAAGGGCCGTGATGATCACGAACGGATCGGTCCACGACTGGAAGTTCACCACGATGAGCAGGTACACCAGCACGCCCGAGCCCAGCAGGCCGAACAGCAAGCCTGAGTAGGCATCGTGCATGGTCTGCACCTGGCCGAGCAGCGCGATGTTCGCGCCCTTGGGCTTGTCTTTCTCGGTGTCGCTGAGCACCTGCCGGATGTCGCCGGCCACGGCGCCAAGGTCACGCCCCTGGGTGGTCGCGAAGATCTCCACCATCGACTGGATGTTGTACTGGCTGACGATGGTGTTGCGATGCGTACGCGTGATGTCGGCGAGCGCGCCCAGCACCTGCGGATTGCCGCCGCTCTTGGCGGTGATCGGCAAGTTGCTCAGTTGCGCCAGCGAATCGAGCTGGTACTGCGGCACCTGGGCCGAGATGGGATACGTCACGTTGTTGTCGGGATTGAGCCAGAAGGTCGGCGCGACCTGCGACGTACCCGACAGGTCCGCCACCAGGCTACTGGTGACATCCGCCTCCGTCAGCCCGAGCAATTGGGCGCGCGTGCGGTCCACGTCGATGCGGAACGTCGGCTGGGCCTGCGACTGCTGGATGCGTGCGTCCGCCACGCCCGGGATCTGGCGGATCTTGTTGAGCAGTTCGTTCGCGTACGCGAAGTTCTTGTCCAGATGGAAACCGCGAATCTGCAGGTCGATCGGTGCCGGTGAACCAAAGTTGAGGATCTGGCTGACGATGTCCGCTGGCGGGAACGAGAACGTCGAACCGGGGAACTGTCGCGGCAGCTTCTCACGCAGGATCTTCACGTATTCCGCACTCGGGCGGTGGCCTTCCTTCAGCGAAATCTGGATGTCGCCATCCTGTTCGCCGATTTCGCCGGTGTTGTTGTAGATCGTATTGATCGAGCTGGCGTACTGGCCGATGTTGTCGACCATGGCCTCGATGTCGTTCGGCGGAATGACCTGGCGAATCGCCTTCTGGATGTCCGCGAATTCCGCCGCCGTCACCTCCACGCGGGTACCGACTGGCGCACGCACGTGCACGAGGATCTGGCCGCCATCCACGTCCGGGAAGAAGTTGCGACCCAGGCCCGGAATCAAGGCAAACGAAAGCACCACGAAGCACAGGAACCCCGTCACGAACACCTTGCGGTGCTGCAACGCCAGGTTGAGCAAGCCGCTGTAGCCGGCGCGGAAGGTTTCAAAGCGATCCACAAAACCGCGCTGGAACCGGCCCAGGGCCGAGGTCGGCGGCGGCAGGGGCAGATGCTGGCCGTGCTCATCCACGGTCGGTGGGTGTTCGTGCAGCAGATACTTCGCCATCGTCAGCACGAGCGTGCGCGACAGGATGAAGGAGAAGATCATGGCGAAGATCACCGCTTCCGCCATCGGCACGAACAGGTAGCGCGCCACGCCCGGCAGGAAGAACATCGGCACGAACACGATGCAGATGCAGCACAGCGACACGAATGCCGGCACGATGATCTGCGCCGAACCGTCCACGATCGCCGTGATGACGTCCTTGCCCTGCTCCAGGTGCCAGTTGATGTTCTCGATGGTCACCGTGGCTTCGTCCACCAGGATGCCCACCGCCAGCGCCAGACCACCCAGGGTCATGATGTTGAGCGTCTGGCCGATGGCCGACAGCGTGAACACCGAGCCCAGCACGGCGAGTGGAATCGACGTGGTGATGATCAGCGTGGAGCGCCAGCTGCCCAGGAACAACAGGATCATCAGGCTGGTGAGCGCGGCGGCGATGATGCCCTCGCGCACCACGCCGTCGATCGACGCGCGTACGAACAGCGACTGGTCACCGATCGGCGTTACCGTCAGATTGTCGGGCAACGCGTCCTTCATCTGCGCGACCTTGTCGCGCGCACCGGCCACGATGGCCAGCGTGGAGGTCGA
This sequence comes from Dyella japonica A8, assembly GCF_000725385.1. Lineage (NCBI taxonomy): Bacteria > Pseudomonadati > Pseudomonadota > Gammaproteobacteria > Lysobacterales > Rhodanobacteraceae > Dyella > Dyella japonica. Next base: position 4,745,906 of record NZ_CP008884.1, read on the forward strand.
ACCGTTCTTCAGGATCGACAGCAGCGTGGAACGCACGCCATCGACATGCACGATATTGGTCTGCGGCGGGTTGCCGTCACGCACATGGGCCACGTCGCGCACGTAGATCGTCGTGCCATTGACCTGCTTGACCGGCAGGTCTTCCAGTTCCTGCACGTGCGTGGCCGCGTTGTTCAGCTCCATCACGTATTCGTACTTGCCGATCTTCTGCGTGCCGATCGGGCTGATCTGCTGCTGGTTGGCCAGGGCATTGGCGATGTCCTGCGTGGACAGGCCGCGCGCCTGCAAAGCCTCGGGGTCCACGTCCAGCTGGATCTGGCGCGTCTTGCCGCCGAACGGGTAAGGGATGGCCGCACCCGGCACCGTCACCAGCTGCGGGCGCAACTGGTTGAGGCCAAGGTCGCCCAGCTGCTGCTCGGACAGGCCCTTGCCCGACAGTGCCAGCTGCAGGATCGGCACCGTCGACGCGTTGTAGTTGACGATCAATGGCGGCGTCGCGCCGGGCGGCATCTGCTTGAGCAAGGTCTGCGCCACCGCCGTCACCTGCGCGTTCGCGGTGGCGATGTTCACGCCCGGCTGGAAGTAGATCTTGGTGATGCCCATGCCATTGAGCGACTCCGACTCGATGTGCTCGATGTCGTTGACGGTCGTGGTGAGCACGCGCTCGAACGGGGTGTTCATGCGTCCGGCCATCTGGTCGGGCGTCATGCCGGTGAATTGCCAGGCCACCGCAATCACCGGAATGTTGATCTCCGGGAAAATGTCGGTGGGCGTGCGTACGGCCGACATCACACCAAAGATGAGAATGGTCAGCGCGAGTACAACAAACGTATAGGGCCGCGTAAGCGCGATCCGGACGATGCCAAGCATGCGGGGGATTTCCGTGCGCGAAATGATGCGTCGCCACAAATTTTCGCACGGGCCCGCTGGCGCAAGGAGGGGCCAGCGGATGAAGATAATTTCATGTTGTTTAATGAAAGCGCGGTACGGGCACGGATGAAGAAATCTTCATGTGGTGCATGCCTGACGTGCTCCCGACTTCATGCCCCGCTACCCCTCACCATCATTCCAATCCTCGCCGGAATGCCGGTGTGGGATTAGGGATGATGAGGGGTGTAAGACGTCGCGCGAGCCCGAGGCGCAGGCTCCTCTGCGCACGTCACACCGTCATCGGCGTGACCTCTGGCACAGAGCGCGACAGGCAGGTGCCCACCTTGTCGTCCGGCCCCAGCGTGTAGCAGTACAAGGTGAGGCGCGCCCCGCTGCTGCCGGTGTCGCCGATATCGAGCGCATAGCCGTGCAGGCGCACGATGGCGCTGACGATGCTCAGGCCCAGGCCCGAACCGCCCGTGGTGCGGCTATTGTCGCCGCGATAGAAACGCCGCGTCACCGCGTCCCGCTCGTCGGCGGGAATGCCCGGGCCGCTGTCGATCACGTCCACGCGCGGGCCGCGCTTGTCCATACTGGCGCGCAGGCTCACCTTGCCGCCCGACGGCGTGAACTTGATCGCGTTGCCGACAAGATTGGCTAGCGCCTCGAACAACAGGTGCGCATCGGCACGCACGGGAGTAAGTGGCTGGATATCCAGCTCGAACGCCTGACCGCGATCCTCCGCCACCGGTGCATAGAACTCGTGCACCTGGCGCAGCACCTGCCCCACGTCCACTTCGTCGAAGCAGGCCGCGCGGTGGCGATCCTCCAGCTCCGACACGCGCAACAGCGCGCGGAAGCGCGTCAGCACTTCGTCGATATCGACGATGCACGACTCCACCAGCGCGGCTTCCGGCTCGCCGTCCAGCTGCTGCTGCGTGCGATAGAGCCGTGCGCGCAGGCGCGTCAGCGGCGTGCGCAGGTCGTGCGCGATGTTGTCGCATACGCCCTTCACTTCATTCATCAGGCGCTCGATTTCGCCCAGCATCGTGTTGACGATGCCGGCCAGCTGGTCGAGTTCATCGCCGCGCCGGCTCACCGGCAAGCGCTTGGACAGGTCGCCCTGGCGGATGGGATCGGTCGCCGCCTGCAGCTCGCGGATGCGTTTTTCCGGGCCGCGACGCAACAGGAAGCCGCCGAGCAGGCCGGGGATGATGGTGAGCGAAAGCCCCCACAGCAGCGCACGACGGATGATCGCGCCGATGCCATCGATGGTGCTGATGTCCTTGGCGATGACGAGGATGTCGCCGTTGGGCAGCGTGGTCGCCAGGCCGCGCGCGCGCACGCGCTCCGCATCGCGGTCGGGTCGTGGCAAGCCGTGTCTCAGCAAATGCACCTGGCCGTCACGCAGCAGCGAGGCCGGCAGATGGTCGATATTGCCCGCTACCGGCTGGTGATCCTTGTCGAACAGCCCCACCGACATGATGCCGTGCGGGTCGATCGCCGCCGCGGCATCCACCGTCGTCGCCAGCCGGGACGGCTCGGTGGAGGCGATGTAGTGCATGCGCTGCTGCAACATCTGGTCGATGACCGTATTGAGGTAACGCGTGGTTTCCCACTGGATCACCCCGACGAGCACCGCGCCCCACACGACGAACAGCGATCCGTAGATCAGGATCAGCCGCGAGGTGGTCGAGTGCCAGCTGTTTGGACGTCCGTTCATGACACCACCGTGGCGGCTTCGTTGGCGGCCGCGATCATGTAGCCGGTGCCACGCACCGTGTGGATCAACGCCGGCTGCCCGGCGCCGTCGATCTTCCGCCGCAAGCGCGCGATGTGCACATCGATCACATTGGTGCCCGGGTCGAAATGGAAGCCCCACACCGTCTCGAAGATCATCGTGCGGGTGAGCACCTGTCCGGAATTGCGCATCAGGAATTCGAGCAGGCGATATTCGGTGGGCAACAGCGTCAGCGGCTGGCCGCCGCGATAGGCCACGTGGCTCACCAGGTCCAGCTCAAGATCGGCCACGCGAAGGCGCTGCACCACGGCCTGCGGCTGGCGTCGGCGTAACAGCACTTCGGCGCGTGCGGACATTTCATCCGGCGCGAAAGGCTTGGTGAGGTAGTCATCGCCACCGGCGCGCAATCCACGCACGCGCTCGTCGACATCGCTCAGCGCGCTGATCATCAGCACCGGCGTGTCGCGTCCCGCGCGGCGCAGCTCGGCCACCACGTCGATGCCGTCCATGCCTGGCAGCATGCGATCGAGTGTAATCAGGTCGTACTCGCGCTGCGTGGCATGCGCCAGGCCGTCGCGACCGTTCGCAACCCAGTCGGCCTGCATGCCGTGCGCACTGAGTTCCGCGACGATCTCGCGCGCGGTGGTTTCGTCGTCTTCGATGACCAGCACTTGGGGCATGGCAGCCATAACACCGTGGATCCAGTGGCGGGAGCGCGGAGTCAGCCATGTCCCCGCAAAGCCAAACGGCCCCGATGGGGGCCGTTTGTCATCTTACGCTGACGTCGAAGATCAGGCGGCGAAAAGGCCGCGCATCTTCTTCATCGCGTTGGCCTCGACCTGGCGGATGCGCTCGGCGGAGACGCCGTATTCGTCCGCAAGATCCTGCAGCGTGGCCTTTTCTTCGTTGAGCCAGCGGCGCTGGATGATGTCGCGCGAGCGCTCGTCCAGGTTCCGCAGCGCCGTGGACAGCGTGTCGAGCTGGTTGTCGGCCTGGTCGGCATCGGCCACGTTGTCGTACGGGTCCGCGCCTTCGTCGATCAGGAACGCTTCCGGCGCCGGCTTGGCATCGTCCTCGGCATCCGCCGGGGCTTCGAAGCCGATGTCACGGCCCGACAGGCGCGATTCCATCTCGCGAACGGTCGCTTCCGGCACGCCCAGATCCTGGGCGACCATGCGCACTTCCTCGGCGTTCATCCAGCCCAGGCGCTTCTTGCTCTTGCGCAGGTTGAAGAACAGCTTGCGCTGCGCCTTGGTCGTGGCGACCTTCACGATGCGCCAGTTGCGCAGGATGAACTCGTGCATTTCGGCACGGATCCAGTGCACGGCGAAGCTCACCAGGCGCACGCCCTGATCGGGGTTGAAACGCTTGACGGCCTTCATCAGGCCAATGTTGCCTTCCTGGATCAGGTCGGCCATCTGCAGGCCGTAGCCGCTGTAGCCGCGAGCCACGTGCACCACGAAGCGCAGGTGGGACATCACCAGCTTGCGGGCCGACTCCAGGTCTTCTTTTTCGTTGTAGCGACGCGACAGCGTCTGCTCCTCGTCCTGGCTGAGCACCGGAATCCGATGGACCGCCGAGATATAGGCATCCAGACTGCCGACGACACTCGGCACCGGCAGGTTGGCGGTCACCAAAGCTTGAGACATGTTGGAACCTCCTGAATAGGGGATCAGCTTAGCACTCGGGTAGTGAGAGTGCTAAAGGCCCCGAAAGGTTCCGGGACCTTTGATGAACTGAATAGTACAGGAATTTGGGGCAACTGTCCAGCGAGGCACCCCAGGGGAGGTGCCACTATGCCGCCCTGTCGGTTCAGCGGCCGTGAAAGGCCGGTTTCAGGCGAGTTCCGAGCGCATGGGCAGGGACCAGTCCACCGGTGCCACCCCTCGGCTCTCCAGGTATTGGTTAGCCGCCGAGAAGTGCCCGCAGCCGATGAAACCGCGGTGCGCTGACAAAGGAGATGGGTGCACGGACCGCAAAATGCAATGCCGGCGGCCATCGATCAGCTGGCCCTTTTTCTGGGCATAGGAACCCCAGAGCATGAACACCAGCCCCTCCCGCTCCCGGTTGAGGGCATCGATGGCGGCATCGGTAAACCCTTCCCAGCCCTTGCCCTGATGGGAGCCGGCCATGCCCTGCTGGACGGTGAGCGTGGCGTTGAGCAGCAGCACGCCCCGGTCTGCCCAGGGGGTCAGGCAGCCGTGGTCGGGGGCCTTGTAGCCCAGGTCCCGGTGAATTTCCTTGAAGATGTTCTGCAGCGACGGCGGCGTCTGCACGCCCGGCCGCACCGAGAAGCACAGCCCATGGGCCTGATTCGGGCCGTGGTACGGGTCCTGCCCCAGGATCACCACCCGCACGGCGTCGAACGGGGTGTGATCGAAAGCGGCGAAGATCTCCGGGCCCGGCGGGTAGATCACCTTGCCGGCATGCTTTTCGTTGCGGAGGAAGTCCGACAGGGACTTCATGTCGGGTCGGGCCAGGTAGTCACCGATGCGGGCCTTCCACGAAGGCTCCAGCTTGATCCGATCCTCGGTCACGCCGCCTCGCCCCGCTCGCGCAGGTGCTGGGAAACGCGCAGCTGGAACAGCAGCTTGGTCATCAGCAGTTTTTCCTCGATGGGTTTCTCGACCAGGTCGTTGGCACCGGCGCGCAGCAGCGCGGCCTGGTTAGCCGGGTTCTCGTCGCCGGTCATCACCAGCACCGGCAACCGGCCCTTGCCATAACCGTATTCGCGCCGGATGCGTTCCAGCAGGTCGCCGCCGGTGAGCTCGCCCTTCAGGCTAACGTCGGTGAGCACGATGTCCGCGCCGACCCTGGAGGCGTCCTTCGCCTTGTCGAGCAGGACCAGCGCGTCCTCCACGCTGACCACGTGGTGCACGGTGAGGCCGTGTTTTTCCAGGATGCGGCGGGTCGCCAGCGCCACCACGCGGCTGTCTTCCACATAGAGCACTTCGCCCTGCGCGGAATCGGCGGGCTTGACGTAGCCGCGGATGAACTCCGCCAACGCCTGGAAACCCAGCGACTTGTCGAAATAGTCGGTGACGTGCTCACCCAGCGTGCGGCTGTGCAGGCGGCCATCCACGTCGCCCGATACCACCACGATGGGCACGTAGGCCTGGGCGGCGGATTCACGCACGTGGCGCGCAAGCTCCAGCCCATCCATGTCGGGCAGGCGCAAGGCAATGGTGATGAAGTCGAAGGCGCCGCCGTCCATCAGTTCCTTGGCTTCCGCGCCGCTGCCGGCGCCCACCACGTCACTGTCCGGCAACTCGCTCTTCAACACGCGGGCGATCAGCTGGCGCACCACCTTGGAGCCATCCACCACCAGCACCCTGGGCGCCGTTCCTACTGCTCGACTGCTGAAACTTCCACTCATCCCCGATCACCCACGTGTTGGCCGACGCTCCCTGCCGACACCTTGCCGACGCCCCCTCCGGGCGCCGGGCTACCTCGCGCCGGCATGCTGCACCATGCGCGCAAACCTTGCATGACCTTGTTGCGCCGGGCGTGAGCCCGCGCACGCTTCAGACGGCTTTGCGCAGCTGCCACGCACTGACCAGCCGGGCGCCCAGCCAGCCGAGCACGGCCGCTGCCACCGGCACGGCACCGAGCAACCACAGGGGCAAGGCGTCCACCTGCAGCTTGCCTGCGTAAACCTGTCCCAGCCGCTGCACCGGTTCGGCCAGCGCCAGTTCGACCAGCACGGCAAAGCCGACCGCCAGCACGCCGCTGAGCAAGCCGTACCAGATGCCGGCATAAAGATACGGACGGCGCACGAAGGCGCGGCTGGCGCCCACCAGCATGAGCACGCCGATTTCCTCGGTACGGCTGGCGATATCCACACGCACCGTATTGCCCACGACCAGCAGCACGGCCACCGCCAGCAGCGCAGCCAGAATCATCACGATGCGCTGGCCCACGCCCAGCATGGCTTCCAGGCGCTGCCGCCAGGTTCCGCCATCCTGCACCTGGTCCACGCCCTGCATGCCGCGCATGTCGGCCACGAGATGATCGACGCTGTCGGCGCTCGCGCCCGGACGGGGCTGCACTTCCAGCACGAACGGCAGCGGATTGGCGTCCAGCGTGTGCAGCGCACCGGAGAAACCCTGCATCTTCGCCAGCTCGTCCATGCCCTGGTCGGGGGACTTCACCTTGACGTCCGCGACCTCACTGCGTTCGCGCAGCTTCTTGGCCATCATGTCCGCCGAGGACACGCCCTGCCCCGGCTGCATGAACACGCTGATGGTCTGGTTCTGGCCCAGCGCGTCACCCATCTTCTGCAGGTTGCCCAGCACCAGATAGAAGGTCAGCGGCAAGGCCAGCGCGATGGCCATGACGGCGACGGTAAGCAGGGTGCCCACCGGTCGCGACATCAGGCGGCGCAGGCTGGCCATGGCGCTCCAGCCGTGATGCTCGCGCCAGCTCGCCACGGGGCGCGCCTTGGTGCGGATACCGCGCGACTGGTCGGAAAGCAGCGGGCTTTCCATCGGGAATTCAGGCTGCGTGCTCATAGCACCTCCTGTGCGGCCACGTCGGCGACGAGGCGGCCGTGGTCGAGCACGATCACGCGCTTCTTCATCTTCTTGATCAACGGCAGGTCGTGGCTGGCGATCAGCACGGTGGTGCCCACGCCCTGGAATTCGGCGAACAAGCCCATGATCTCCACGGCGAGCGTGGGGTCGAGGTTGCCGGTGGGTTCGTCGGCGATCAGCAGCATCGGCTTGGCGACAATGGCGCGGGCGATGCCCACGCGCTGCTGCTCACCGGCGGACAACGTGGCCGGGAGCTGGCGCTCGTAGGAAAGCAGGCCCACCTTCTCCAGCGCCGCGCGCACACGCTTGCTGCGTTCATGGGGCGCCATGCCGCCGATCATCAGCGGCAACTCGACGTTGGCGAACACGGTGCGATCCATCAGCAGGCGATGGTCCTGGAACACCATGCCGACGCGGCGGCGCAACTTGGGAATACCGGCGCGCCCCACCTTGGCGAGGTTCTGCCCCTCCAGCGTGACGACGCCGTGCGAGGGTCGCTCGATCAGGCCCAGCAGTTTGAGCAGCGTGCTCTTGCCGGCACCGGAGTGGCCGGTGACGAAGGCCATCTCACCTGCTGCCACCTCGAAAGAGAGTTGCGACAGGGCCTCGTGGCCACCTTCATAGCGTTTGCTGACTTGGTCGAAGCGGATCACCGCGTGTCCCCGATCCTGGATGACGGAAGGATAAGGGATGCACGCGTGAAGGTCAGTTGGTTTATGTCGCCATGCTGGGGAGGATTCAGCCCGGGAGCAGCTCGCTTCATCGAAGCCGTCATTCCGGCGCCCCACGGGGACTAGCTTTGCGTCGAAGGCCGGAAGCCAGTGGCGTCAACCTTCAGTCGGGCGATGGATCTCATCGCCTTTTCACTGGACCGGGGCGCTGGGTCCCGGCCTGCGCCGGGACGACGATCAAGAGCGTGCTGTGGCGCTCCATGCTCGGAGAAGCAGCGCCCGAACGCGCCTCATCGAAGCCGTCATTCCGGCGCAGGCCGGAATCCAGTAGCGTCAGCCTTCAGTGAGGCGATGGATCTCATCGCCTTTTCACTGGACCGGGGCGCTGGGTCCCGGCCTGCGCCGGGACGACGATCAAGAGCGGGCCGTGGCGCTCCATGCTCGGAGAAGCAGCGCCCGAACGCGCCTCATCGAAGCCGTCATTCCGGCGCCCCGCGGGGACTAGCTTTGCGTCGCAGGCCGGAAGAGCTTCTCAACAGCGAAGCTGGTCATCCAGTGGCGTCAGCCTTCAGTCAGGCGATGGATCTCATCGCCTTTTCACTGGACCGGGGCGCTGGGTCCCGGCTTGCGCCGGGACGACGATCAAGAGCGCGCCGTGGCGCTCCATTCCCCGAGCATCAGTGCCCGAAGAAGAAGCGGCTCACGCGACGGAAGAAGCCGAGCTTCTCCGGCGCCGGCTGTTCGGCCGGCTTGGTCGAGGTGATGGCCACGTGGCGCGAGGGACGGGCATGGTTGTTGTCGCCGTTGCCACGCTCACGCGGCGGACGACGCTCACCGCGCGGCTCGCGCTGACCCTCGTTCGCGGTGTTGCTGCCAGCGCCTTGGGCGGCCGGTGCCTCGCCGCCTTCGCGGCGACGGTTGCGGCCACCACGACGGCGGCGGCGCTTGCGCTCCACGCCATCGGCCGACTCGCCCGGTGCGGGGACCGGGGCAGCCTCGGTTTTCACCGGGGCTTCCGCACCCTCAGCGGGAGCGTCGGCACGCGGCTTCCGCGGCTCACGCGGCTTATCGCTGCGCGGACGATCGCCACCGCGGCCACCGCCGCTGCGCGAACCCTTGCGCGGCGAGCCGTCTTTCTCGCGCTGCTCGACCTTGTCGCCAAAGGCCGCGCTGTCGGCGGCAACGTCGGCCATGTACTGGGCGTCCTGCTCGCGCGGCTTGGGCATCACCAGCATGTCGGCCTCGATATTGGCCACCGGGATGCGCTGGCCAATATAGGTTTCGATATCCGGCAGGCTCATCGCATACAGGTCGCAGGCGAAGCTGATCGCGTCGCCCTCCGCGCCGAGGCGCGCGGTACGGCCGATGCGGTGCACGTAGTCTTCGGCATCCTGCGGCAGGTCGTAGTTGAACACGTGGCTGACCGCCGGGATGTGCAGGCCGCGCGCGGCAACGTCAGTGCACACCAGGATGTCCAGCTGGCCTTCCTGGAAGCGCTGCAAGAGCTTCTGGCGCTTGAGCTGCGGCACATCGCCCGACAGTGCACCCACGCGGTAACCCTGGCGCTTCAGGCGGTCGGTGATCTTTTCCGCGGCGGCCTTGGTGTTGACGAAGATGATGCTGCGCGTGGGCGTGGTGCGCTCAAGCAGGTTGAGCAGCAGCGGCATCTTCTCTTCCTTGGCCGGGAAGTAGACGACCTGGCGCACGCGGTCAGCGGTGACGTTGTCCGTCTCCACTTCCAGCTTCTCGGCGTTGTGCATGTGCTCGTAGGCCAGCTCCAGCACGCGGTGGCTGAGCGTGGCGGAGAACAGCAGCACCTGGCGCTGCTCACGCGTCGGCAGGCGGCGGAAGATGAAGCGCACGTCCTTGATGAAGCCAAGGTCGAACATGCGGTCCGCCTCGTCGATCACCATCACTTCCACGCCTTCGAAGCCGAACACGTGCTGTTTGTAGTAGTCGAGCAGGCGGCCCGGCGTGGCGATGATGATGTCGCAGCCGTCCTTGAGCTGCTGGCGCTGCTTGTCATAGTCCACGCCGCCATAGATAAGCGCCGTGCGCAGGCCGGTGTGGCGGCCGATGGACTTGGCGTCCTTCTCGATCTGGATGGCCAGCTCGCGGGTCGGCGCAATGACCAGGGCGCGCGGGTCGCTGTCCTTGCGCTCGGCTACGGCCGGCGTGGTCAGCAGGCGATTCATCATCGCCACCAGGAAGGCGCAGGTCTTGCCCGTGCCCGTCTGTGCCTGGCCGGCGACGTCGCGACCCGTCAGCGCGACCGGCAGGGTCAGCGCCTGGATCGGCGTGCAGCGGGTGAAACCCGCCTCGTCGAGGCCTTTCTGGAGCAGCGGATGGAGGTCGAAGTTGGTGAAAAAAGTATCAGTGAGAACAGTCTGAGACATTGCTATTGGGTGTCTTGGTGCAGACAGCGCCCCAGGGGCGGCCGCCTGGCTCCTTGCCGGTGAGACGCAAACAAGGAACGGGTGGATGGTCGGCGCGGCCGGGACGTGGCGGCAGGCGGGATCCGGATCGGATCGCGCATGCCCGCGGCACGTGTCCTTGGCTGGGCCGGCGGGAGCGGCGGCGTGCGACGGCTCCGCTGGCATAGGTCAAAGGACTGCAATGGCTAAGCCACTGACAATCAAGGAAAACCCTTTCACCTATGTCAACGGAACCATCCCTGGCCACCTGTAGGAGACCGGCGCATTCAATATGCAGAATGCGCCTACAGCCTCCCTTGAATCGCTTGAATCGTGCCCCGAGTTACGTTGGAATGGAGGCCTGCCGCAACGGCCAAAAGACTTCCTTCCGGTACGACCCCGCGCTTCATGGGCGCCCCAGTGTAGCCGATGCTGGGCGCGCGGTCGTGAAACCCTTACCCGCCTTACCTTCGGAGACCCCGGTGAGCGACCTGATTACCCATGTGAGCGATGACGCCTTTGAGCAGGAAGTGCTCAATTCCGATACCCCTGTCCTGCTGGACTTCTGGGCGGAGTGGTGCGGCCCGTGCAAGGCCATCGCCCCGATCCTCGATGAGCTGGCCCAGCAGTACCAGGGCAAGCTGCGCATCGCGAAGATCAACATCGACCACAACCAGAAGACGCCCCGCAACTATGGCGTGCGCGGCATCCCGACCCTGATGGTGTTCAAGAACGGCAAGGTCGAGGCCACCCAGATCGGCGCCGTCAGCAAGGGCGCGCTGACCCAGATGATCGACAAGGCCATCTAAGGCCGTCTCAGAAATTTCCGCTCCGGAAAAACTTTTCTGAATTTTGCCGGCCGCGGCGCTTTACGCCGCCGCGGACCCGGTGCTAGATTTCATGCGTCCGCTGGGACAGTCCTGTCCCCCGCGCCGTCCGCGCAACGCAACCTTCCCTCCTTTTTCAACGGCGCCCCGCAGAGGTTTGCCCGTGTCTGATATCGAAAGCAAAGAAACCAACGACGCCAAGGGCGCCGAAGCCAAGCCTGTGGCTGAAACCCGCACGCGCGCGCCGCGCAAATCCGCTGCAGCTGCCGCGGCTGCTGCCGAAAAGGCCGACAAGCAGCCGCAGCTCGACATGCCGCCGCTGCCGCCGATCGAGCGCGCCGCACCGGCCGAGCCTGCCCCTGCCCCGGCCGCCGAATCGGCGCCGCAGAACGACGGTGGCCAGCGCCAGCCGCAGGAAGCCCGTGAGGGTGGCCAGCAGCAGGGCGGCCAGCAGAACGGTGGCAACCCGAATTTCAACAACCGCAACGACCGCAATGACCGTGACGGTCGTGGTCGCCGCCGTCGTCACGAGCGCAACCAGCAGCGTGGCCAGGGCGGCGGTGGCGGTGGCGGCAACAATCCGCAGCACCCGCGCAACAACAATGGCCTGCCGGTGGACGACGACTACGCCGATGCCGGCAGCAGCGACCGCCTGATCAACCTCACCGAGCTCAAGCGCAAAAATGCGATCCAGCTGGTGGAGTTCGCCGAATCGCTCGGCATCCAGGAAGGCGTGGCGCGCGCGCGCAAGCAGGACGTGATCTTCTCCATCCTCAAGGCGCACGCCCGCTCCGGCGGCGGCATCTGGGCGGAGGGCGTGCTGGAAATCCTGCAGGACGGCTTCGGCTTCCTGCGCTCGGCGGATGAGTCCTACCTGGCCGGCCCGGACGACATCTACGTGTCGCCCAGCCAGATCCGCCGCTTCAACCTGCGTACCGGCGACTACATCACCGGACGCGTGCGCCATCCGAAGGAAGGCGAGCGTTACTTCGCGATGCTCAAGGTCGACGACATCAACGGCGATCCGCCGGAGGCGTCGAAGAACAAGATGCTGTTCGAGAACCTGACGCCGCTGTTCCCGCGCAAGGCGTTCAAGCTCGAGCGCGGCAATGGTTCGACCGAAGACATCACCGGCCGCATCCTTGACCTCGTCGCGCCGATCGGCCGCGGCCAGCGTGGCCTCATCGTCTCCCAGCCGAAATCCGGTAAGACGATGATGCTGCAGAACATCGCGCAGGCCATCCAGTACAACCATCCGGACGTCCATCTGATCATGCTGCTGATCGATGAGCGCCCGGAAGAAGTGACGGAAATCGCCCGCACGGTGCGTGCGGAAGTGATCTCCTCGACCTTCGACGAGCCGGCCGTGCGCCACGTGCAGGTGGCCGAAATGGTGATCGAGCGCGCCAAGCGCCTGGTCGAGCACAAGAAGGACGTGGTGATCCTGCTGGACTCCATCACGCGCCTGGCCCGTGCCTACAACACCGTGGTGCCCAGCTCCGGCAAGGTGCTCACCGGTGGTGTGGACGCCAACGCCCTGCAGCGCCCCAAGCGCTTCTTCGGCGCCGCGCGTAACGTGGAAGAAGGCGGCAGCCTGACCATCATCGCCACCGCGCTGACCGACACCGGCAGCAAGATGGACGAGGTGATCTACGAAGAGTTCAAGGGCACCGGCAACATGGAAGTGCACCTGTCCCGCCGCATCGCCGAGAAGCGTGTGTACCCGGCCATCGACATCAACCGCTCCGGCACCCGCCGCGAGGATCTGCTGATCGAGCCGGACCTGCTCTCCAAGATCTGGATCCTGCGCAAGCTGCTGCATCCGATGGACGAGCTGGCCGCGATGGAGTTCATGCTCGACAAGATGAAGAACACCAAGTCCAACGACGAGTTCTTCAACTCGATGAAGCGCTGATCACCGCGCGCCATCGACCGCACAAAGGCCGCCCTCGGGCGGCCTTTGTCGTTCAGGGCATCGCTGGATACACGCAGACGGTATTACGTCCCGCCGCCTTCGCCGCGTACAGCGCGCGATCCGCGCAATGCAGCAGGGCTTCGCGACTGCCCAGGCGGGACGGCGGAAGATCCTCCAGGCTCGCCACGCCGATGCTCATCGTCACGCGCTGGTACGGGCTGCCCGGATGCCAGATGGCGAGCTCGCGTATTGCCTGCAGGATGTGCCCGGCCACGACCTGTGCGCCGGCTGCATCGGTATCCGGCAGGATGGCGATGAACTCCTCGCCACCATAGCGGCCGACCAGGTCGCCCTGACGGCGGATGCAGCCCCGCAGCCGCGTCGCGATGGCGCGCAGGCATTCGTCGCCGCGCTGATGGCCCACGTGGTCGTTGTAGGACTTGAAGCAGTCGACATCCATCATCAGCAGCGACAGGGCCGCGCCGTTGCGCATGCACCGCGTCGCTTCCGCCGCGATGGCATCGTCCAGGCGGCGACGATTGGCCAGTCCGGTGAGATGGTCATGGCTGGCGTGGAATTGCCAGTGGCGGCGCGCCTGCTCGGAGGCCTCCTCCATGCGTTTGCGCACCGTGATGTCGACGAGCGCGGAAGTGACGCCGAGCACGCCGCCATCCTCGCCGCGCACGGCCTGCAGGGCGACGAGGAAATACCGGCCATGGCAGGCCACCTCGCGCTCCGTCACGTCGAAGCCTGCATCGAAGCTGGCGATGTCCCTGCGCAGCTGCTCCTCCGCACCGGGCAGATACTCGCCGACCCGGCGCCCGATGATGTCTGCCGGCGTCAGTCCAAGCACCGCCGCGTAAGCCCCATTGGCGCCCACATAGCAGCCATCGCGATCAATCACGCCCAGGGCCACGGGCACGGCGTCGTACAAGGCCTGCAACGAGGCGGCCAGCGGACCGATCAACATGCTGGCGTCGAAATGTTCCGGCGCGGATCCCTGGCCACGCTCCGCGCGCAGTTTGAGGGAAGGGGCGCCGATGTACACCGGCTGCGGCCCATGGCGACGCTTCGCCTGCGCACGAATGGCGTGCCTGCGCGAACGCATCAGGGCAGCCGCCCTGCGTGAGCCGCGGGACCAGCGGGTCTGCCATTTGAAACTTCGCTTGACCATCTCACTTCTCCAGCGGGTCCACCCGAAGCACGGCCACGCTCCGGCGGAGCGTCCATGCGGGGGACGACGGGCAGGCGCGGAGGCGCGACAGGAACACCGTGGTGTGAAGACTGGGGACGCGCGGTGAGCCGGGAGGCGCCCTGCTGATTGCCCAGGGAAGATCTTGCTCAAGGAGACGTCAGGCGGGAATCAGAAAAGTCCTACCGAGGGGACATGACCACCAAATCCTCCGGCGCGGCCAGCAGGCAGCGTCGCAGTGCGTGCACGGTCCCGGCCACATGGCGATCCAGCAGGCGACGGATCAGCGGCAGCGACCATCGCGCGAGCCAACTGGTGGGCGTGACCTGCACCGTGTGCGTGAGGTAGGTTCCTTCGCCACGCGGCGACAGGGAAAAATCGAGCGCCACGTGGATGAAGCGGCCCGCATATTCACAGGCAAGGCTGCGCCGGGGCTCGCGCGCGACGATGGCGCCGGTCAGCACGCCATGGCGTGTCACGCCCTGGTAAACGCAGCGCAGGGCGTCGCCCACGGCGTTCTCGCCACCGTGGTACTTCTGCACCCGGATGCAGCGATCCAGCCATCGATGCATCGACGCCACGTCGTCCACCAGCGCGAACACCTCGCCGGGTTCGCGTGGCACGAAGACGCTCTGGCGGCGCAGCGCCACTGTCGGCTTATCCCTCACGGCCGGTGCACGGCGAAGACGTCAGTGCATCCACTGCTTGAGCATGCGCAGCATCACCAGCAACACCACCGCGCCCAGCGTCGCCACCACCAGGGAGATGACGAAACCGCCACCCACGGCGAAGCCAGCGACGTGGGCAGCCCACCCGCCAAGGCAGGCGCCGAGTACGCCGATGAGAATGTCGATGAACAGGCCATAGCCGCTGCCCTTCACCATCAGGCCCGCAAACCAACCGGCCAGCGCGCCGATGATGAGCCACACCAGCAGACTGTGTTCCGCCATAGATCGACCTCTCCCGTGACATGGACTGTACGCGGCGCCTCGTGGCGCGCGCAGCGCGGCCCTCGCGACGTTCCGCAAGGGCGCAGAGGCTGCCGGGCCACGGCCTGCATTCCAGTGAATGCAGGCCGTGGACAACGGGCGGCCCTTACCTAAGATCCCGACAAACCGATCAGGGGTGGCGCGGTTTGTCGCCGGCGTACTCACCGACACATGTCATCCATGACATGCGGGAAACCCCCATGGGAATCGCGTCGCGCGGCGAGCGGTAAACCCCATGTTCGTGGGGGGCATTGGACGATGTGCGACGCGCGGGCGGAATCAGAACATTCCTACTCGGGTCATTTTGCGCGGGACAAGGGCCCTGGGTATGGCATCTGTTCACGATCACCCTCGCCTCTCAAATTTCCTCACCGTCATTCCCGCGAAAGCGGGAATCCAGTGCCTTGAGCCTTTGGGCACCACGGGAAAAAGGCACTGGATTCCCGCTTTCGCGGGAATGACGGTGAGGGGAGCTGGGAGCTGGATGCTGGAGCTGGAGCTGGAGCTGGAGCTGGAGCTGGATTCTGATCAGCCGCTTAGAGCAAGCCAATGGACCGGGCGTAGTCGTACAGCTGCTTATCGCTCTCGAGATTCAGCTTGCGCATGGCATCGCGCTTCTGCTGGCTGATGGTCTTCACGCTGCGTTCCAGCCGTCGAGCGATTTCCGACACGGTAAGCCCCTGCGCAAGGAAACGGATCACCTCGACCTCGCGACGCGACATGACGGGCTCGCCACCGGTCGGGTACATGCCTTCGATCTGCCGCCGCATGCGCTCGCTGAGGTAGCTTCGCCCCGCACGGATCATGTCGATGGCCAGCATCAGCTCCTTGGCCATCGCCATCTTGTCCACCACGCCACGCACGCCCATGCCCACCATGTTCTGCACCAGCGCCGGATTGCGCAGCATGGTGAGCACCAGGATGGGCAGCCCCGGATGGAGTTCGCGCACGCGCTGCAGCAGGGACAGGCCGTCGTAGCCTTCGATGTCCGCTGGCATGGAAAAGTCGGTGATCAGCAGGTCGCAGGGGGTTCGCGCCAGCCGCTCCAACAGCTCCTGGCCATTGCGTGCCTCGCCGACGACCTCCAGCCCGTTGCCGTAGTCGCGAAGCGAGGTCTTCAGCCCGATCAGGACGACCGGATGATCATCGGCGATTATGACCCGCACCCTTCGCTCCTACATATCCTTCCACTGCAAACAGCACATACCTGACGATCTTTGATGCAATGTCCGGCTTGATGATGACTGCCGTTTGTGGCTGCCCTGCTTCAAAGGTAGCATGAACGCCCAACCATTCAGCCGCATGGATTTTCCTGCCGACCGGGCCAGCGCGATGCTTACCGTCGTTCGTTCCAGCCCGGATCCAGGGCCTGCCACCGCCAAGCCATGCCGCCATGCTCCAGCCCTGGGCGTGCTGGCCATGCCCTGGTTCAGCAACGAGGCCACCGCGCTTTCGCCGGTCGCCGTGGTCGTCACCATCCTGCTGATGGCAACGGCCGTGCTGGCCTTTGTGCTGACGTGGCTGCTGCAGGCGCAGGTACGGCGAAACCGGCAGCTGAAGGCGCAGTTGCAGGCGCAACAGGCGCTCCAGCAAGCCACGCTCGATGCGCTGCCGTTCCCCGTCATGCTGCATGGGATAGACGGACAGGCAGTCGCCGCCAACCCGCCCGGGCGTGCGGTGGCCGCGCGCAACGAGGCCGTCGCCGATCCGATCCGCAGCACGGTGTTCATCGCGCGCAAAGACCAGGTGCTGCAAGGCGAAACGCTGCGGCACGACCTGGACATCGTCACACCCGATGGCGAAACGCACGCGTCGCAGCTGTGGATACACGCTCTGCGCGACGAGCGCGGGCAGGCGCGCGGCTACGCCAGCACGCTGCTGGACGTCAGCGAATTCCGCGACGCCGAACAGGCCGCGCGGCAGACCGAGCAACGCCTGGGTGACATGGCGCAGCGCATGCCAGTAGTGGTGATCGCAATGCGCATCGCCTCGCCGGGCGCCGCGCAGGTCGCGTTCCTGGCGGGCGATGCACGTGCGCTATTCAACATCGACGCGGGCGAGCTGCGCGATCCCGACGATGCCTTCCGGCTCGATGCCTTGCGCGAGCGCATCCACCCTGACGACTGGCCGGCGTTGTCGCCCCTGCTGTCACCCGGCGACGACTCAGCGGCCACGCGCGCGGTGGACTTCCGCGCGTTCGGCCTCGATGGCCTGCGCTGGGTGCACGCCACCTTCGCCAGCCGCCGCATGGCGGACGGCAGCCTGGGCCTGATGGGTTATTTCATCGACACCACTGAGCAGAACCTGCGCAGCGAAGCGCTGCGCATCGCCCGCGACGTCGCCGAACGCGCCTCCAAGGCGAAGGCGGATTTCCTTGCCGCCATGAGCCATGAGATCCGCACGCCCATGAACGGCGTCATCGGCATGCTGGAATTGCTGGGCCGCACACCGGTGAACGGTGAACAGCGCGAGCTGCTGCGCGCGGTAGACGAATCCGCCAGCGCGTTGCTGCAGATCCTCAACGACATCCTGGATTTCTCCAAGCTCGAGGCAGGCGACCTGCGGCTCGACGCGGCACCGTTCGATGCACGCCAGTGGCTGGATGGCGCGGTCGCCACGATGGCGGTGGCGGCACGCGCGAAGGGGCTGGATCTTCGCCTTGCCACGGATGCGGCGGTGGCAGGCCAGCTTCGTGGTGACGGCCAGCGCCTGCGGCAGATTTTGATCAACCTGCTCAACAACGCCATCAAGTTCACCGATCGCGGCAGTGTCAGCGCCACGCTGAACGTGCTGGGCGACAACGGCGCGCAACAGCATCTCGCGCTGAGCGTCACCGATACCGGCATCGGTATCGCGAAGGACAAGCAGGACACCCTGTTCAAGCCGTTCGCCCAGGCCGAAACCTGGACCAGCCGCCGCTACGGCGGCACCGGGCTCGGACTGGCCATCTGCCAACAGCTCGTGCAACTGATGGATGGCAACATCGAGCTGCGCAGCGAGGAAGGCGTGGGCACGACCGTCACTGTGCAGTTGCGGCTGCCCGTGGCGGAGCGCGCCACCGACGCGCCCGCCAGCCTGCACGGCCGGCACGCCGTCGTGCGGCTGGCATCCGCCCCGACCGCCAGCGCGCTGGAACAGTACCTGCGTGCCGCGGGCATGAGCGTCGAGCGCATCGAGCCGACGACACCGCTGCGTGCCGGGATGGCGGCCAGCCTGCTCTTCATCGACGCGGCCGATGATGAAAGCGCCCACCAGATCCACGCACGCGTGGTCGTCGTCGCCGACGAGCCGACGCCAACCGATGCCGACGTCACCTGGCTGGGCGCGCAGCCGCTGACCTGGCGAGCCGTGATCAGCGCCTGCCTGCACGCACTGGAACTGGAAGAACCCCGCCACTGGCGCGACCACCCTTCCGCCGGCAACGTACCCGCGCTGCGCGGGCGCGTGCTGGTGGTCGAGGACCATCCCGTCAGCCAGCGCCTGATCGCCCGCCAGCTCGCCCTGCTGGGCCTCGCCAGCGAGGTCGTGGACAACGGCCACGACGCCCTTGAGATGCTGACCGACGGTGGCTATGCCCTGCTGCTGACCGACTGCAACATGCCACGCATGAGCGGCCATGAGCTGGCCCGTGCATGGCGCGCCCACGAGGCGGATGCCGGCGCGTCGCACCGGCTGCCCATCCTGGCGATGACGGCCAGCGCGCTGAGCAGCGAAACAGCGCGCGCGAAAGACGCGGGCATGGACGACGTACTCAGCAAGCCGCTGCAGCTGGCCACGCTCAGCCGCAAGCTCGCCCAGTGGCTGGACCCCACAACCCTGCCGACCCGCGATGCCCCTCCCCCGCAGCACGACCTGCGCGACCTGCTGGCGCAGGAAACCGAGCGCGACCTGCACGACCTGGGGCAACACGCGGCCCGGCACGACCTGACCGCCGCCCGCCAGTCCCTGCATCGCCTACTGGGCGTCCTGCCCTTGCTGGGCGACGTGGCCCTGGCCCAGGAAGGGGAACGCCTTTACGAGGCCCTGCATGGCCCGGACAGCGGGAGCGCCCTGACCGGCGTCGCCGGGTTCTCCGACCGGCTGGCCCGGCGGCTGGCGATGCCGGATCGCCCCTGAACGCCTATGTGACGGTCTTGGCATTTTGCCGACCCGTCCACGACAATAGCCGCGCTGCAAGTCGCTGCGTCGCTTCGGGAAAACGGAAACCCGGCCGGCGATGCGGAAGGGAGTGACGGCAGCACGGGGGTGCACCAGGACTATCGAGGCTTTATGTCACACCGGACCTTCGGGCCACGCCAGCCATGGCGCTGGCTATGCATCACCGTGCTGTTGGCTGTCACCGCTTACATTCCCCACGCGCTTGCCGCCCCCGCCGACTGGCATTACCGCGTACGCCCGGGCGACAACCTCTGGGATCTGGCCGCGCGCTACCTCAAACCGGATGTGTCCTGGCAAAAGCTGCAGGACTACAACCAGGTCGCCGACCCGCTGCACCTGCCGCCGGGTTCGACCATGCAGTTCCCGGTCGGCTGGCTGCGCCAGGGCCCTGCGCCGGCCACCGTGATCGCCGTGCTGGGCAACGCCACGGCACAGCCGACCGGCAACGCGCCGGCCATTCCCGTCACCACCGGCATGTCGGTGGGCTACGGCACCGAACTGGATACGGCGGCCGACACCAGCCTCACCCTCCAGCTCGCCGACGGTTCGCGCGTGCTGCTGCAGGCCAACAGCGCCCTGGTGCTGGATCGCCTGAGCGCCTACGGGCGCACCGGCATGGTCGACACCCGCATGCGCCTCAAGCGCGGACGCGTGAACAGCGATGTGACACCGCTCAGCGGCAGCGCGGCGCGCTTCACCGTATCCACGCCCAACACCATTTCCAGCGTGCGCGGCACGCACTTCCGCGTGGCCGCCGACGATAGCGACGGCAGCGCCCGCACCGAAGTGGTCGGCGGCCATGTCGACGTGGGCAACGACGCCCGCCACGTCATGGTGAACGGTGGCCGCGGCGTAGCCACCGCTGCCGGCGCCAAACCGGGCCAGCCCCAGGCGCTGCTGCCCGCGCCGTCCATCGACTGCCCGGCGCAGCCGCTCACCCAGTCGCCCGCGCAGATCCAGTGGAAACCGCTGGACCGCGCCGCGCACTACCGCGTGCAGGTTGCGCCCACCGATCGTTTCGAAGCCCTGGTGCTCGACACCGTGGTCGACGGCACGCAGGCCACCTTGCCAGCGCTGCCGGACGGCCCGCACGCCTTCCGCGTGCGCGGCATCGATGGCGAGCGCATGGAGGGCCTGGACACCACCTGCGCCTTCACCATCGCCGCGCATCCGCAGCCGCCGCTGATCATCGAGCCGCAGCCGAACGCCAAGGTGCGCGGCACGCGCCCCGAGTTCCGCTGGACCGAAAGCGTCGAGGCCGAAAGCTACGCCTGGCAGCTTTCGGGCAGTGCGGACTTCGGCCAACTGCTGGCCAGCAACGACAAGGTGCGTGGCAGCGACGTGCGCGCGCCGCAGGCTCTGCCGTATGGCCACTACGTCTGGCGCATCGCCAGCCGCGACAAGGACGGCAAACTCGGCCCCTACACCAGCGCCATGCCCTTCGACCTGGTACCCGAACCGCCCGCACCGGAGCCGGGCGCACCCCAGCACCAGCATGGCGATTTCGTGCTGAGCTGGCCGGAAGGCACGCCGGGGCAGCACTACCACGTCCAACTGGCACGCAAGGCCGACTTCTCCGACGTGGCCGTGGACGAGACGGTGGACAAGCCGGAGATCAGCCTGCGCAAGCTTGCCCACGGCAAGTGGTACGCCCGCGTGCAGACCATCGACACGGACGGCTACACCGGCCCCTGGGGCGCGGTGCAGCGCACGCGTGTACCCTGCTCGGCATGCCGCTGGCTCACCGCCGGTGGTGGGGTGGTGTTGCTGTACCTGATCCTCTGACGCGTCCCTCGCGGAGGTCCTGGCGCCTGTGATCATCGCGTTGCCCCTACTCAAACGCGCCCTCGCCTGGGTGGTGGGCTTCGCGGCGGCCGTGCTGCTGCTTGCCAGCGGCGTCATGCAGCCGCTGGACAATGCGTTCTACGACATGCACATGCGCCACTGGTCGTATTCCACCAGCGACCAGGTGGTGATCATCGCCATCGATCCGCAAAGCCTTGCCAGCATCGGCAACTGGCCGTGGCCGCGCTCCGTGCATGCGGAGCTCGTGCGGCGGCTCACCGAAGCAGGCGTGCGCGGTATCGGCATGGACGTGACCATGGCAGAAGCGGACGTGGGCCATCCCGACAACGACCGCGTCTACGCCGAGGCCATCCACGACAACGGCCACGTGGTGATGCCGGTATTCGCGGAGGCCGCCGAACTCGGCGGCGTGCTGGAAGAAGTGCTGCCCACGCCGGCGATTGCACGCAGCGCGGCCGCCCTGGGCCATGTCGATGCATCCAAGGATCCCGATGGCATCACGCGTGGCGTCTACCTGAAGGCGGGGCTCGGGCAGCCGCAATGGCCGGCCCTCGCGCTCGCCCTCTACGACATGGGCACGCCGTCGCCGCTGCACCCGTTGCCTGGCCTTCGCCAGCCCGAAGGCACGGCGAGGTCGCCCTATGAGTGGATTCGCGACGACTACGTGCTGATCCGTTTCGCCAACGCCGCGGGCGCATTCAACCAGGTGTCCTACGTCGACGTGCTGCGCGGACGCGTGCCCGGCGCCCTGCTCAAGGGGCGCTGGGTATTGATCGGCGCCACCGCGGCAGGGCTGGGCGACCAGTTGGCGACCGCCGCGTCCGGCGCCAACAGTCCCATGCCGGGCGTGGAATATCAGGCCAACATCCTGGAATCGCTGCACGGCGGGCGCCTGATCACTCCGTTGAATTTGCCCGCGCAGTTGTTGTTCGGCTCGCTCCTGCTCGCGCTGCCGCTAGCGGTTTACGGCCTGCCCGGCCTGCGCCGCACGCGCATGCTGGCTTTGCTGACGCTGCTGTCGATTCCGCTGGTGAGCCTGTTGCTGCTGCGCGCCGGCAACCTGTGGTGGCCACCGGCGGGGTGGATGGCGATCATCGCCGCCGGCCTGATGCTGCATGCCGCCCTACGCCGGCTGGAGCGTCGGCGCGAACGCAGGCTCGCGCCCGTGCCGGACGCTGCCTGGTGGCCATCGTTGGCATCAACCCGGCAAGGTGACGCGTCATGACGAAGAAGGCCGCCCTGGGGCGGCCTTCTTCATTCAAGGGGCCTGCGATGTCGCTCAGGAACTGCCCGCGAAATCGGTCACCAACGATACGCGGCGATTGGGCATGCCCTGGTCGCCCGTCGCGCCCTTCACCACCTGGCGGTTCTTCACCTTGCCATAGCCCACAGCCCTCACCTGGTCGGCGTTGAGGCCGCCGTTCTGCACGAGGTAATCGCGCACGGCCTGCGCCCGCTTCAGCGCCAGGCGCTGGTTGTAGGCGGCCGAGCCGGAGGGATCGGCGAAGCCTTCGGCAGTGACCACCGCCGCGGCATGGTGGTCGCGCATCACCTTGGCGAAATCGTCCAGGCGTTGTTTGTCCTCGTCGCGCAACGTGGTCTGGTTGGTATCGAAATGCGCAATGGTGTCTACGTTGATGCGGCCCTGCATGGCCGTGATCTGCGTGTCGTACTGCGCGAACTTCTGGTGCATCTCCTGCGTGATCGCATCGATCTCTTGCTGCTGCTTCTGATCGTTGCTGCGCAGCTCCGCGATGGCGGCATCGAAATCGCTCTTCTTGACGTAGCCGGTGCAGCCGCAAAGCGCGACCACGAACAATCCGACCACGCCGCGACCGATGCGAGAGCTGGTACTTGCCATGGGGTTTCTCCTCTCGTTAGCGGTGCGCAAGCGCGGGCTGCCGCAGGCGGCAAGCGCTTTCGCAGAGGGAGTATGCATCGCAGGCGCCGGCACGACGCCAATACGTTCAAGCCACCATTTGGACGTCCAATCGCAGGACGCAGGCGCACAAACCCTGCAGCACCATCGTGACTGGCCGCAGAATTTGAACCATGCGCCCAAAAGCCAAAACACCGCATGAACATGGAGTAGCCGGGATGGAGTGGCGCAACTCAGGCACGCCCAACCACCTTGCGGAAGCGGCGCTCCTGCACCAGCCACATGCCGACCCCGTAGCCCGCGCCAGCAAGCAACCACCAAAGGACGACCGACTCCATGGTCGTGAGACGCGGATGCGGGATCACATAGGTCATCAGCAGAAACATGGGCAGGCCGTAGCACAGCAATCCACGAAACAGCACATACCTGAGCATGCCCTGCCCGCGAACCCTGGCCCAGCGATCAAATTCCCGATTTTTCATGCGTCCCTCCGCGACTTCTTCCTGACATGGAACACGCATGAAACGCGCGAGCGCCCCATGCGTTGAATCCCGGTGTGCCGGATCGACGGAATCTAGAACTCAGTCCACATGTCATCGGCCGTAGCCAGCGCCGGGGCTGGTGCCGCGCGATGACGCACCGCGGGCCGCGGCGTCGCCATCGCCGGCGGCCTGGCGCTTGCGCTGGCCGGGGCCGCCTGGACCACGGCCACATCGTGGGCGGCCTGGCCCTGCAGGGTGAAGTAGGCCACCTGGTTCATCAGAACCTGCGACAGGTCCAGCGTATTGCGGCTGGCAGCACTGGCCTCTTCCACCAGCGCGGCGTTCTGCTGCGTCACCTCGTCGAGCGTGGTCACGGCGTTGTTGACCTGTCCGATGCCCGCGGACTGCTCCTCGGACGCCGCCGCGATCACCTCGATGATGGTGCTCACCTCGCGCACGTCACCGGCGATGTCGTTGAGCACGGTGCCGGTGCGCTGGACCAGCGCCGCGCCCTCGCTCACCTTGTCGGTGGTGTCCAGGATCAGCGTCTTGATGTTCTTCGCTGCCGCACCGCTGCGCTGGGCAAGGTTGCGCACTTCGGTGGCCACCACCGCGAAACCGCGCCCCTGTTCGCCGGCACGCGCCGCTTCCACGGCCGCATTGAGCGCGAGCAGGTTGGTCTGGAAGGCGATCTCGTCGATCAACACCACGATCTCGCCCACTTCCTTGCTCGCCTGCGTGATCGCCTCCATCGCGCCCACCGCCGACCCGGCGATGTCGCGGCCTTCCTCGGCACGTTTGCGCATGCGCAACGCCATTTCGCGCGCCTGGTCCGCGCCTTCCGCGTTCTGCCTCACCGTGCTCGACAGTTCTTCCATCGACGCGGCGGTTTCCTCCAGCGAACTGGCCTGCTCCTGCGTGCGTTGCGAGAGATCGTCATTGCCCTGCGACAGGTCGCGCGCGGCGGACGTCACCTGCTCGGCCACGTCGCGCACCTGCGTCACGATGCCGGCGAGCTGGCGGTCCATGTCATCGAGCGAGCGCAGCGTGTCGCTGAATTCGTCGTTGCCGGTGACGACGGTGGCGTTGTTGAGCTTGCCCTGCTGGATCGCGCTGGCCAGCGCTCGCGCCTGGTCGAGCGGACGCGTCACCGCGCGGATCAGCGCCACGGCCACGCCGATGAGCACCATGATGGCGATCACCAGTACGCCAAGCGCCAGCTGCCAGGTGCGTTGGAAGCTCGCCGCCGCATCCTGCGCAGATTGTGCCGCCTGCTTTTCGTTGATCACCATCAACTGGTCGATCGCTGCCGTGGCCTTGCCCATTTCATCGGCGGCCTTGTTGATGTGGAACTGGCGCGCTTCCTCGCCCCTGCCCGCATCCAGCAGCTCGGCTTCGTGGCTGATGTCGGGACCGGCGGTCTTCATGAGTTCGTCGAAGGCCGTCGCGACCGTGCGCTCGTCGGCAGCGGAAATCATGCCCGGGTAGTAGCGCTTCCATGCGGTGATCAGCCGTTCGTGGCCTGCATTGATCCGCTTCACCGCATCGCGCCGCGTGGGATCGATGATGGAGCGGTTGAGTGCGAGGCGATCCTCGATGATGGCGCCGCGAGCTTCGCTGATGGCGGCCATCGCCTGCACGTTATTGCGGTACATGTCGTCGACCAGCGTATACGTGCTGCGCACGCCATACAGGCCGACAAGACCGATGAGCACGGCGACCGACAGGGCCAGGCCCATGCTCGCGATGATCTTCAAACGAATGGTGAAACGCATGGTGCCCACTTCCCGACAGAACTCCCCGTGTGGGAGGTATCGGCGCTGGACAGGCTTCCTTGACAGGTAATTTCTTGCGTCCCGCGTGACGCAGTCAGCGGTTTTTCAGGGAAAAAGGCCTACCGGGTGACGACGTCAGCGTCACGACAAGTTGTACGGCGCTGTCATTCCATGTGCTCGACATCGTCCGGCAATCTCACCCACGGGTGCATGCACTCCTCGAACACCGAGATGGTGGGTGCAGGGAACGCCGGCTGGGAGAACGCCCCCACCGGCACGCCGATCAGGCCTTCCATCGAATCGAGCTCGTAGTACACGGTGGCCCCGCACACCGGGCAGAAATGGAATGTCCCGGAGCCACCCGTATCGCCCTTGCGCACATAGGCGGTAGAGCGCCCCCGAATCACCACCGCCTCGGCGCGGAATCGCGCCTGCACGCCGAACACGCTGCCGGTGCGGCGCTGGCAGGCATGGCAATGGCAGATGGACACGCGCAACGGTTCCTCCGTGGTACGGAGCATGAGCTGGCGGCAACTGCAGGTGGCAACGCGTTGGGGCATCGGGTGCGGTCTTCGGCGAAGTAAATGGTGGTACGGGTGCCCCGTGCACTATACGCGTTCAGCACCACGCCACGCCGGTAGCTCCGCGATCACGCAGCCGCGTGGTACGGTCTTTCCGCCACCTCTTCCGGAGCCCGACCCGTGTCCAACTTCCGTCATTGGCTCACTGCCCTGCTCTCCGTTGCACTCACCATCGCCAGCCTGCCGGTCGCGGCAGAACAGCTGCGCGTGATGAGCTTCAATGTCCGCGTACCGGTCGCCGCGGATGGCCCCAACCGCTGGGAAGCCCGGCGTGACCTGATGGTGCGCACCATCCGCGAACAACACCCCGACGTGATGGGAACGCAGGAGCTGCACCAGGAACAAGGCGACTACATCGTGGCCAAACTGCCGCAGTACACCTGGTTCGGCATTGACCGTCGCGGCGGTCACGGTGACGAACACATGGGCGTGTTCTATCGCAAGGACAAACTGGTGCTGAAGGATTCGGGCAATTTCTGGCTGTCCGACACGCCCGACCAGCCGGGCAGCATCACGTGGGGCCATCCGTATCCGCGCATGGTCACCTGGGCGCTGTTCGAAGACAAAGCCAACGGCCGAACGTTCTACTACTACAACACCCACCTGCCCTACCGGGAAGAAGACGAGCCCGCGCGCGTCAAGGGCGCGAAGGAAATCCTCGGCCGGTTCGCGAAGCTGCCCACCAACGCGCCTTTCATCCTCACCGGTGACCTGAACGCCGACGCGAGCAGCCCGACGTATGCGCTGTTCGCCAAGGCCCTGACCGATACCCGCGCGGTGGCGCCGAAGGTGGAAGGCCCCGAAAAAACCTTCCACGACTTCACCGGCATCCCCACGCAGCGCATCGATTTCATCTTCGAGCGTGGCTTTGTGCCGACGCGTTTCGCCACGGTGACGACGCAGCAGGATGGACGCTACCCGTCCGATCACTTTCCGGTAGTGACGGATCTCGACTGGAAGTAAGGGCCTGTCGCAGCCCTGTGGGAGCGCACCCTGTGCGCGACGGGCATTCCAACTGCACCGCTCCGATCCCGGTCGCGCACAGGGTGCACTCCCACAAGAGCCTTTGCGGCGCTGATCGCAGGGCGGCACCTCACCGCCCCAACCTTTCCCGCTTTGCACGCATCGCCTGCTTCGCCATCGCGTTGAACTGACGACTGTGCTCACGCTGCTCATGTCGCGCCTGCTGCACACGTAGCGCCTCACGCCGCAGCTTGTGATAGTTCGCAAGGCGCCGCGTGTCCAGCACGCCAGCCAGCAAGGCTGCCTCCACTGCGCAGCCCACGTCGCCATCATGCTGGCAGTCACGAAAGCGGCACGCCGCTGCGAGCGCTTCGATGTCGCCGAACACCGCGCCCAACTCCGGCTTAGCGGCTGCCAGTCGCAACTCGCGCATGCCGGGCGTATCGATAACCCAGGCGCCGGACGGTGTCGGGAACATTTCGCGCGCGGTGGTCGTGTGACGCCCGCGCGCGTCGGCCTCGCGGATGCCTGAGGTGCGCTGCGTTGCCTCGCCGGTGATGCGATTGGCGAGCGTGGACTTGCCCACGCCAGACGAGCCGACGAACGCCACGGTCCGACCGGATGCCAGCCACGGTTCCAGTTGCGACACCGATGCACCATCCAGCGCATTCACCGCAACCACCGGCACGCCCGGCATCAGTTGTTCCGCGCTGGCGACATAGGCCGCCACGTCATGACCGCTGTCGGCCTTGGTCAGCACGATCACCGGCGTCACGCCCGCGTCGAGCGCAAGCGCGAGGTATCGCTCCAGGCGCGAGGCGTTGAAATCGTCATTGCACGACGACACCACGAACAACACGTCGAGATTGGCCGCGATGGACTGGCGTTGATGGTCACCGCCAGCGGCGATGCGGACCAGCACCGATTGCCGATCCAGCAGGCGCAGCACGCGATCGGCTTCGTGCTCGACCAACACCCAGTCGCCGACAGCGATACCTTCGTCGGTATCGATCAGCTGGTGCGGCAACACCACCGAAACCACGCCGCGCGAGCACATCACCAGCAGCGCATGGCGATGCAACGCCATGACACGCGCGGGGTACCCGGCTTCGAAATCGGCCAGCGTCAAATGTTGTGCGTACTCAGGCTGCCAGCCGAGCTGGTGCAGCGAAAACGTCTCAGAAGACATGGAAACACCCAGGTAACGAGGAAAACGACGGCCACGCGAATGGGGGCCGAACGAGTTGCCGGGGTGCGAAGCGAGGGAGTGGAAGCGCGCCAGCGGAAGGCTGGCAGGACGATCAGAAGCGCGACGACCCGGCAGAGGCTGCTGCAACAATCATTGTTCTTTTCCTCCTTTAGGCTGGGTTGACGGGAGGCGCAGAGTAGCCACGCGTGACGCGGCTTGCAAGTGCTGGTTTTCGTCAGTCATGACGCAACCTTGCCCGCGCGCTGAGCGTGGCGCACCATTGCACACGCTGGATGGAGCAGCGCACGAAGGCTGGCGACACCTGGCCAACCTTCGTTAACGCCGCGCCTGTCGATCAGGCCGCAAGATTGGCCGGCAGGGTGCCACCATTGGCCGCAAGCGCCTTCATCACTTCCTTGTGCAGCCAGATGTTCATGCTCGCGGAATCGTTCGTGTCGCCGGTATAGCCGAGCTCACCGGCCAGCTGCTTGCGATGATCCAGGCTGCTGTCCATGCCCAGTGCCTTCATCATGTCGACGATGGATACGCGCCAGTCGAGCGTTTGACCGCTTTCGCTGACGAAACGATCCATCACCACGGCTACGTCGACGCCCGACAGCGGAGCAACGGTCGGCGGTGCGGCCGGCGCCGCATCATTGGTGGCATCTGACGGTGCGACAACCGTCGGTGTAGCGCTGCCGGCGGTCGCTGTATCTGCCGTTGCCGTGGCGTTTGCCTTGCCGAAAAGCTTGTTGATGATGGTCCCGAAGATACTCATGGTCCTCGCCTTCTCTGAATGATGGTGCGTGCGACGTGCTCATCAATCTGCGCCGTCTCCGTGACGCTGGGATGACCACTTGGCGTAGGGGTATCGTGGGTTCAACGCGTCTTCAGCCGCGACGGCTTCTTCACCTGGGTCTGCGCGCTTTTCGCCGCCGCGGCGCGCAGAAGGCGACGGAACTTGGGGCATTCCATGTGGCTGGGGGCAGGACAGGCTGCCGCATGACGCAAGCCATCACGCAGCGACGACAGCTGCCTGATGGTCCTGTCCAGTTCGTCCGCCTTGGCGGCGAGCAGCCGGCGGTCGATCCGTGGTCTGCCGTCGCCGGCAAAGGTGCGACCTATCTCGTCGAGGGAGAAGCCCGCTGCGCGACCGAGCGCGATCAACGCCAGGCGTTCCAGCACGGCGGCATCGAACAGGCGCCGCAAGCCATGCCGGCCGCAGGAGGTGATAAGCCCCTTCTCTTCGTAGTAACGCAGGGTCGACGCGGGTACGCCGGATTGTTGCACCACCTGCCCGATATCCAGCAGCTTCATGCGCTTGACCTCAAGCTGACTTGAAGTGGCAGAGTTTAGCCCCTGCCCTCTACACGCTGGCAAGCGAGGTAGTCATGTCTTTTCCATCTCCCGCGATACCGACACAGTCGACGCTCTGGAACGGCCACGCCGGCAACGCCTGGGTCGACCTGCAACCGATCCTGGACGGGATGTTCCTGCCCTTGCAGCAACGACTGCTGGATGCCGTGCGCCATGAATCGCCACGCCGCGTGCTCGACGTAGGTTGTGGCACGGGCAGCACCACGCTCGCCATAGCCCGTCTGGTCGGCTCCGAAGGCCAATGCACCGGCATCGACATCGCTCAACCCATGGTCACAGCGGCACGTGCGCGCGCCGAGCGCGAAAGCGTGGCCGCGACATTTATCCAGGCCGATGCGCAGACTTGTGCGTTCGAGCCGCACGGCGTCGACATGATCGTGTCTCGCTTTGGTGTGATGTTCTTTGAGCGCCCCATCGACGCCTTCGCCAACTTGCGGCGTGCTTCGCGCCCAAGCGGTCTGCTCAACGTCATCGCTTGGCGAGGCGCGGCGGAGAACCCATTCATGACGACCGCCGAGCGCGCAGTCGCGCCGATGCTCGATTTGCCGCCACGCCAGCCTGGCGCGCCGGGCCAGTTCGCCTTTGCGAACAAGGACCAGGTCGGCCTGATCCTTCGGGACAGTGGCTGGCACGATATCGACATTCAGCCCGTCGACGTCGAGTGCACGCTTCCCGCGCGGGACCTGGCCGACGTCTTCTGCCGCCTCGGCCCCGTGGGTCTGGCGTTGCAACAGGCAGACGAAGCCACGCGTGCGAAGGTCATCGACGCGGTGCGCCCCGCATTCGATTCTTACGTGCAGGGCGATGAGGTTCGCTACACGGCGGCATGCTGGGTGATCCGCGCACGGCCCCTCCCTAAGGGGGAGCGCGCGTGACTGACATCCTGCCCGCGCTATGGCCCACCGTGCTCACCGGCATCGGCGCCACCGTCGTGGTGGACCTTTGGTCGATACTTCGCGAGCGGTGGCTGGGCGTCCCCGCGCTCGACTTTGCGATGGTCGGCCGCTGGGTCGGCCACCTCTTCCGCGGCCGGTTTTTCCATCGGCCCATCGCCGCGACACCGCCTGTCGCGGGCGAACGAACGCTCGGCTGGATGACCCACTACCTGATCGGCATCACCTTCGCCGCCCTGCTGCCAGCCATGTTTGGCAGCCACTGGTTCTGCGAACCCACGATCGGTCCGGCAGAGCTGGTGGGCATCGGTAGCGTGGTGGCGCCATTTTTCATCATGCAACCGGCGCTCGGGGCCGGGATCGCGGCCAGCCGCACGCCGCGCCCGGCCATGGTGCGCATGCACAGCCTGGTGACTCACGCGATATTCGGACTGGGCCTGTATGCCACAGGGAACGTGCTGCGCATGTTGCCTGTGGCGTCGTTCTGCTGAGTGCCGCGTTATTGCGGTATCGCCAGGCATTCCATGACTTCGACCGAATCCCCCGGGAAGATCGTGAAGTGCGGGTGGCCTTCGAACAACTTCGCTGCGGCCTCGTGCGATTCGGCCCGCACAATGGTGTAGGCAGTGAGCTGATTCTTGATCTTCTCGACGCCGTCCCTGGACACGCGCAAGGTCTTTCCCAACGGCGTGCCGGTATCGACGATGACGTCCTGGTGGCTCATCACCCAACGGCCCCAGGCCTCGATGCCCGCACGCTCGCGTTCCTTGCTCTGCGCTTCGCTCAGGTCCGCCCAGCCGGACGCCTTGATCGCCGCCTCGGTACCGATGAACACCGCCAGGAAGTTCTTCATGATTCGCTCCGACATGCGCTTGTTGGGGAAGCCATGGTGGCGCGGATCGCCGGATCCGTGCACTGGCTCAGGCCAAGGATAGGCATCGGCAAATTATGTTAAAGAACATATTCAGCGCCGTTGCAGCGGAGCGCGCTGCAACCGCCTGGCATCCCCTCAGCCCATCTCGTTCCCGCGATGCAGGTGGATACCCAGCTCCGTCGCCAGTTCACGCATCGGTTCGACATTCCGCGAAAGCGTCATCCAGCCGGCGACACTGTCATCGTCCGTGTCGAGCAGCCACAAGGTGTACCCATGCGGCGCCAGGTTGTCATAGGCCGTGGTGAGCAGGTCGGCGGTATCGATATCGGCGTGGAACTCATCCTCATCCGTATCGCCGTCCCAATCGATCGCCAGATTCCAGCGCGCCGACAGTTCGTCGATGGCCTGCACCAACGTCCGCGTATCGCCGGCCTCCACATGGAATGCCGAACGCCAGTCAGCCACCTGGCCCACCACCTCTGCCACGTCGACCTCGTCGTCGGGCGTACCACCCACCGCCTCGCGATAAGCGGCGAACTGCTGGAAGGCCGCATCGTCGTCGCCAGGGTTGATGAGCAGGAAGAGCTGCCAGACGTAGGCATCCAACGAGTCGTCGTCATCATCGAAGCCATGGTCGGCGTCGTGGTCGTAATCGGAAGGCGCCATGCGTGCATCACCGGAAGAAGAAGCGCCACGGACGTGGCCGTCGCATTGTCGGACGTGTCACGCGGGAGCGAAAGGGTTTGCCTTGCGCCCCAGTTCCACGCCCTGCCCGCGCGCCGGGCGTTTCCCGCGTGGCGCAGACCGGCGACGCAGGGGCGGGCCGTCGACTCGCCCGCCCCGCATCACGCTCAGGCCGCCGCCTGGATGGCCGCGCCGAGTTCTTCGTTCGTATACGCCTTGCCGCCGATGCCCCAGGCACCGTCCACCGCATAGGTGACGTTGACGAAGGTCCGCTCGCGCGGATGCGCGCCGGCCTTGAGCGTATCGATGATGTCGGTGACCTCGCCAATGAAGGCCTGTTTGACCTCGGCCGTGGGGAAGGTCACGGTGGGCACCTTCACCTCGATCACGGCCAGCGAGTGGAACCCGCCGCCGACGTAGCTTTCCGATTCAGGGCTCACCAGCAGGTGGCCGATCACATTGGGCGCCATGAAGGCATTGTCGGCGAGGCCGTGGACGCGCAGCAGCGCCTCGGCGACGCGTGGCAACACATCGCGCTCACCCTTGGCGGTGAGCAGGCCCTTGGTTACCTGGACTGAGATAGGCATAGCAACAACTCCTTGGATTCACGAGGGGATCGAATCAGAGCTCTTGTTCATGCGTCACGGCCGCCATATAACGGTCGTGATGCCACGATCGTTTCATAACGATCGTTATGCCGTCAAGCACCAAATAGTGATCGTTATGTGGAGGTGTCATATGGCCCACCGGCCCGGTCAGAAGGAAGAGAGCAAGGCAAAAATCCTGCGGAGCGCCAGCCGCGGCTTCCGCAGCCGGGGCTTTGGGGCCTCCGGCGTGGACGGCCTGGCGAAAGATGCCGCTGTCACTTCCGGCGCGTTCTACGCCCACTTCAAATCCAAGGCGGATGCCTTCCGCGAAGCCGTGGTCGAAGGCCTGGCGGAACTGAAGGACGCTGTGGAAACCATGCGCGCCCAGCGCGGCGCGCGCTGGCACAAGGAGTTCATCGACTTCTATCTCGGCGACCGCCGCACCTGCGAGCTGGCCGACAGCTGCACCCTGCAAAGCCTCTCCGGCGAGGTGGCACGCGCCGATGACGACACCCGTGCAGCCTTCGAAACCGAACTGCGCGGCATCATCGACGCGGTGGCCGGCGGCCTGGAGGGCACGCCCAAGGCGAAGCGCGAGGAAGCCATCAGCCTGCTCGCGCTACTGGTGGGTAGCGTCACACTGGCACGCGCGGTGAAAGACCCTGCCATGAGCACCGACATTGCGACGGCCGTGCGCAAGGCCGCGCTTGGACTGCATGCGCGCACCTGATCCGCCGCCCGGATACCGCTGCATCCGGGCCACGATCACTTGCCCTGCTGATCCGCGCTCACCTTGGTGAAGTAAGCGCTGAGAGGCGCTACATCGCTGTCATCGATAGGCGCGCCATAGACCTTGCGCATCTTGGTGATCTCGGCCGTCCACTCCTCCTGCGTCAGCGCGGGCTGCTTCAGCACCATGCCGGCGGAATGGCAGATAAGGCATTTGCCGGTGAGTTCCGAACCGGGCCCTGGCGGAAACGAGGTGTGGCTGACCGGAAGATCCACCGACACCGAGTGGATGGCGATGGGAGCGGGACGAACCGTCTGGGCGCCTGCCGGGTGCAACGCACCCACGCCTACGGCCATCGACAAAGCGATTGCATGCCTGATGTTCATGTCAGCCGACCTGCACCTTGACCGATTCGATGACGTTGCGCATGAAGCCGCTGGGATTCCAGTTAGCTTCTGCGGGCTGTTCGACGCCGTTGGTGTTGATCGCCTTGACCATCAGCGTGTTCTCGCCTTTGGCCTTGGGCGTGTACTGGGCATGCCAGCGGCGGAAGGCGTATTTGCCGTGGTCTTGTTCCAGCGTCGCCCCTTCCCAGCGCGCTCCACCATCGCTGGACCACATCACCTTCGCGATGCCCGCATCACCACCGAAGGCGATGCCGCGCACTGGCGTGGCGTGGCCGGCAAGCACCTTGTCGCCTTCGCGCAGGTTGGTGATGAACGAACGCGGCACCATGCGGTTGATCGGCACACTCTTGAAACCTTTCTGGCCCGGCATGACGGACGCATGCGGCGTATCGGGAATCAGGTAGGCCTTGGCCATCCAGAAATTGGTGTCTGCCGCATCCAGTACCTCGATGTCGTCGAGCATCTTCACCCAGTAGGTGGAGTACCAGCCGGGCACGACCAGGCGCAGCGGAAAACCATTGAGCAGTGGCAACTGCTCGCCGTTCATGCCCCAGGCCACCATCACCTCGCCATCTCGCGCGTGGTCCACGTCCAGTGACTTGAGAAAATCCGGCGTGGCCGGCAGCGTGCCGCGATCCAGCCCCTTGAAACGCACCTGCGCCGCACCGGAACGAACGCCGGCCTTGTCCAGAATGTCCTTCAGCCGCACGCCGGTCCATTTCGCGCAGCCCATCGCGCCATTGGCCCACTGGCCACCGGCGACGCGCGGGTTGAACAGCCCGCGCGAATTGCCCGAGCACTGGTTCACCGCGGCGATCTCCACCGTTTCGAACTCGCTCATCAACTGCTTCAGGCTGAGCGTGAGCGGCTTCTCCACCTGCCCATGCACGTTCAAGCGGAAGGCTTCCGCATCGATGTTCGTGGGGATCTCGGCGAGATGCCAGCGCACGAAGAAGCGGTTGTTCGGCGTGAACACGCCCTGGTCGAACACGTCGAACGGCGTTTCCAGCATGGGCGGACGAGTGCGCAACAGCAGCATCTCGCCCTTCTGGGGAAAAGCGCGGGTCAGTTCGCGCTCACCGTTGGCGAACGGCAGCCGCGTCGTCGCCGGCTCCGCGGCGAACGCGCTCGCGCCACCCAGCGCCCCTATCGAACCCAGCCACCCTGCCGTCTGCAGGAAGCGGCGCCGGGAACGATCGTTGACGTCCCACTTCTGGCTCATCGCGATGACCTCTTGGCGTGGATCGGGCCGGGCACGGCCGGCGCGAAAGACAACAGGCCGCATAGTGCACGAAAACGTGACGCCAGATATCCGCCCGCGCCCGTTCATGGCGCGTGAAGCAGCACCCGCGCATGGCAGCCATCCGGAGCGCGATGCGTCAAGGGCAACTGACGCGCTGCCCCGCCTGTGAATACGCAAGCGTATGCGTCGCCGTGCCGCTTGCCCATTCCCCCTGAAAAGGCATGGTGGGGTTGTTGCATCCGCCTCGGCCGGGGTGATGCGACACCCCATGGGACGTCTCCACCCTCACAGCGGCATCGCCATGATCACGTCACGTTACGCACCGTCACTACGCTTCCTGCACTGGGTGATTGCCGCCCTGGTGGCACTGGCCCTGATCTCCATCGAGATCAAGGGCTGGCTGCCCAAGGGCTCGTCGGAACGCGCACTGGTGAAATGGGCTCACACCCAGTTTGGCCTCAGCGTGCTGCTGATGATGCTGGTGCGCCTGGCCGTGCGTGTGCGGCATGCGGTGCCTTCCATTACGCCACCGCCGCCGCGCTGGCAGATGCACGCGGCCCATCTGATGCATCTGGCGCTTTACGTGCTTACCCTGGCGGTGCCCTTGCTGGGGGTGACCATGATGTTCTGCGCAGGCAAGCCGTGGAGCTTCGCCGGCCTGTCGCTGCCGGTCACCATCGCGCCGGATGCGGCGCTGGCCCATCGCATCGAAGACATGCACGAGACGGCGGGCAATGGGTTGCTCTGGCTCGCCATCGCACATGCGGTCGCGGCGATTTACCACCATGTGGTGCAGCGGGATGACACGCTGTTGCGCATGACCGGAATAGGCCGCAGGAAGGGGGCATGAGCATGTGCGCGCAGACTCGGCCATGACTTACCCCGGGGGCATGGGGACGACCCGCCACACGGTGGGAGCGCACCCTGTACGCGGCAGGGCCTATCGGCACAGAGGGTGCTCGGACGCCGCGGTCGCGCACAGGGTGCGCTCCCACAGAGGGCGGCGGGCACCCGACCGCCCCCAAGGGCCCTGACTTCACTCGTTCGAAGAAACCGAACGTTCCCATCGCGCCCGCCGTACGTCATCGCAGGGCGGCGGGCACAAGCTTTCTCCAACGACGCCACCGGCGTCACTCATCAACCTGTTGGAGAAACCCCCATGTCACGTCTCAATGGAAAAGTAGCGCTCGTCACCGGCGCCAGCGCCGGCATTGGCCGGGCCACCGCGAAGCTGTTTGCCGCCGAAGGCGCCCAGCTGGTACTTGGCGCGCGCCGCGAGGCCGAGCTTCAGTCCCTGGTCCAAGAGATCGAGGCGGCCGGCGGCGTTGCCGTCGCCCTGGCCGGCGATGTTCGTTCGGAAAGTTACGCCAAGGCCCTGGTCGACCTGGCCGTTGCCCGCTTTGGACGGTTGGATATCGCCTTCAACAATGCCGGCACGCTGGGTGAAGCCGGCGCCAGCACCGGGGTCAGCGAAGCCGGCTGGAACGATACGCTGGCCATCAACCTCACCGGCTCGTTCCTGGGCGCCAAACACCAGATTGCGCAAATGACCCAGAACGGCGGCGGCTCGGTGATCTTCACCTCCACCTTCGTGGGCTATTCCTTCGCATTTCCCGGCGTGGCGGCCTATGCGGCAAGCAAGGCGGGGTTGATTGGCCTTACCCAGGCGCTGGCGGCGGAGTTTGGCCCGCAGGGTGTCCGCGTGAATGCCATCCTGCCCGGCGCCGTGGACACGGACATGTACCGCGATATGAACAACACCGCCGAATCACAGGCGTTCGTCACCCAGTTGCATGCGCTCAAGCGCGTCGCCACACCGGAAGAGCTGGCCCGTTCGGTGCTCTATTTCGCCTCCGACGACGCTGCGTTTGTCACCGGCACCGCATCGCTGGTGGATGGCGGTGCATCCATCACGCGCACGTAGTGGGCCAGGTCCGCGCCACGGGGAAGTGGCGTGTGCTTTCACACGCCACTTGAAGAACCAAAAGACTCCGGAGTCGGCGGGTAGCCCCGAGCCATGCTCGACAGGAAACGCCCAACTCCTGCCCTGGCGCCATCAACGACGGGCGTTGATCTCCTCGTACAACTTATCCCCCACCAGCTTGCTGACTTCCGTCGACGGGTGTTCGCTGTAGTAATAGAAATGCTTCCCGGGGTCGGTACAGGTCGGGCCGCCCTTCCCGCCGAATATCTCGGTGTAGGCACACGGGTCTTTGGTGTTGGTGATGCCGTAGGCCTCGGGATGGGTGAACACCTCGTCGAAATAGTCACCCCAATGGCTGAAGCGCAGGTCGATCCCGAGCTTCGCGCGCAAGGCCGGCACCAGCTTTTCATAGGCGGGATTCAACCGTCGCCCCTCTTCGGCGAAGTCCGGCATCCTGGTGGGCAGCAGGGCCAGTTCAATATGGCGCGCCCCCAGGGATGTCAGCATCTCGATCTGCCGGGTGATATTTCCCACGCTGACGTCGAGCGGCACGTTGTCGTCGTTGGCCCCGCCCGCGATGAAGAACAGCGTCCGGTCCGGATCGAACGTGATCGACTTGTTCCGCACGCGCGCGGCAAAGTCCTGCACCTGGCGGATCATGCCCACTTCCAGCAGGTAGCCCTTCGCCAGCTTGCCAGGGTCATCGCCCGTGGCTCCGCCTGCCACGGCGAAATCGATGCTCTCGCTGTTGGCGTTCTTGTCCCTTGAATGCGTGAACGGCAGGTTCATTCGTGTGGCCAGATAGCCCACGGCTGTGGGCCCGTTGCTGACCAGGTAACCCGCACCCATGTCCGAGAAGCTGTCGCCAAAGACGTAGAGGCGCTGAAAATCGGTAGCGGCCTGCGCGCGCGGCGCTGCCGTTGCCGTCCACAGAAGAACGAGAAAGCCAAGCACAAGTCGCATGGGACGCTCCGTGTTCCAACGCCGAATGGGTTGGGAATAGGCATCTACCCATAACAGGTCGCCCCGAAGGCGCCAATGGCCGAAAGGGGGATCACGCCGCGAACACGCGCACCGGAAACAATGACCGCCACCTGCCCCGGCTCGTCCGGGGGCTTTTGTGGCGCCATCCCGGATGCTCGCGGCGCATCATCCGGGCGAGCTGGAACCGCATGCCCGGAGAGCAACCTCATGTGGCGACTCCCTGCCCTCGCGCTGATGCTGCTGGCACCCCTCGTCAGCCACGCGCAAACCGTGAAGCTATGGCCCGGCGTGGCGCCCGGCTCCGAGCATTGGACGCAGAAGGAACAGGTGGAGAAGAACACGCCCGTCGGCACGGTGATCATCAACGTCGTCGAACCCACCCTCACCGCCTACCTGCCCGAGCCCGGCACGGCCACGGGCACCGCCGTGGTCATCGCACCCGGTGGCGCCTTCGTGGCGCTGGCCATCGACCGGGAAGGCAACGACGTCGCGCGCTGGCTGCAGGCCCGGGGCATTGCCGCCTTCGTGCTCAAGTACCGCACCATGGAGAAGCGCCAGCCCGGCATTCCGCCCAACATGGATATGGATGCAGCCGGCCAGTACGGCATCGCCGATGGCATCCAGGCGATCAAGCTGATCCGCCAACATGCCGCCGAATGGCATGTGTCACCCGACAAGGTCGGTATCGTCGGCTTCTCCGCCGGCGGCATGCTGGCGAGCGAGGTGCTGCTTCAGCACGACGCCAGCGCCCGCCCCGACTTCGCCGCACTCATCTACGGCGCACCGTTCGGCCGCATGCCCAGCGTTCCCGCCAAACTGCCACCGGTGTTCATGGCGTGGGCGCAGGACGATCCGGTGGCGCGGGATGATGTGGCCCGGTACTACGCCGCGCTGCTTGCCGCCGGCAACAAGCCCGAAGCGCATATCTATAGCGCGGGTGGCCACGGCTTCGGCATGACGCAGCAAGGCACCACCAGTGACCGGTGGATCGATGAGTTCCATGCGTGGATGGTGGCGCAGGGGTTCATAGCTGCCAGCGCGCGAAAAGCACACTGACTGCGTTCTCTCTTGCCAGTCCGCAAGGACACCGCGCGCCTGCCGTCATCGCGTCAGCCTGACGTTGCCGCATCCTTCGGCACATGGCGGGTGATCCACCCGATGATGAACTCATCCAGCGGCATCCGCTCCGGCACATCGATGCCGGCCTCACGAACAAACGCCGCTGCCGCCTTGATCAACGACTGCCGCGCAATACTCGTCGCCTGCCGCGCCGCCGCCTGCTTCTGCCGCAACTGCACGATATGCGCGGAGGGCTTGCCGGGCTTGGCGTACTTCTGGAATTTGCGCAACTCATCCGCCGCCAGCGTGGTGTCGAAGGCGGCTTGCAGCGTTGCTTTGTAGGCCTTCAGCAGGGGGATCAGGGAGGCGTCAGCCTCCACACCTGCCAACGTGGCGTCGTCGGACTGCTCCAGCGAAGCAAGAAGAGCAGCATAAGGAAACAGCATGGTGGTGATCATGGAAGCTACAGAGCGCGAGGTCGCTCAGGATAGGCCCTGATCGCGGGAATACGCCATCCGGGGGCGCAGCCCGATCGAGTGAACACCGCCGCCCCTCAGTCCCTGAAATGAATCGCCGCATGCGTGCCATCGCAGAAGGGCTTGTTCTTCGACTGTCCGCATCGGCAGAGCGTGACGCGGTTGCGCACCTCGTAGGTGAATCCGTCTGACGAGACCACCGGGATACCGCCGCGCAGCCACAACGGCCCGCTACACGCCTCCACCGGGTCCTCGACGAGGCCAATGGAAACCGGCAGCGGCGTTTCCACCGGCGCCCCTGTGGCCCGGTCCCAGGCCACCAGGCGTCCGGACGGGCACTGGTTGACCTGGCGGATGAAGTTGGCGCGCACCGGCGGGTCGTCGGTTCCCCCGACCTGGCTCCAGACCTGCCCGTTGGGATCACAGAACCGGGCGAAGGCGCAGAGGTTTTCCACATCCGTCAGCGCGTGCGTGGGCCCGTTCATCACCTGCGCCTGGTCCAGATACGGCTCCCGGCTCGCCGTTTCCGTGCCGTCAAAGCCCACCTTCTGGTGCGAGCCATCGCAAAACGGTTTCGTCTGCGACTGGCCGCAGCGGCATAGCGCGTAGGTGGGCTTGTGTTCGATGGGCGGACCTTCCCTCCACTCCTCCGAACCACCCTGGGCATCGGCGACCACGGTTTGCTTCGCGAGCGGGATATCGCCAACGACCAGATACGGGCCGTTCTTGGAAACGGTCACCTGGACGTGCGCTTTTGTCCGTACCATGCGGTTCCCCTTCAGCGCCGAGATGGTTCTGATGGCCAACCATGCGCCCACTGAAGCGGCGGCGGTGTGAACAAGGAGCGGAGCCGAAGAACCCCAGGCACAGGAAAGGAGCCGGGACGGAGGACCGGGCACACCTATGCCGAACCAAGCGCCGATCTTTTTCGTGGTTTTTTTCGCCGCCCGCCAATTTTTACGACTTCTAAAGATCCTCCTGATGAGGATCCAACAATCGCTCGCTTAATCTGACCCTGCTCCCGAGAGATACGCACAACTCCCCGGAGCGAGCGACCGCCCTGCTGGCGGAGCACCACCAGCCCACTGATCACGGCTGGGTGGACAGATGGGCGGCCGCGCAGGCCGCCCATTTCCTTTTGTGGGGTCCATATCCGATAGCCGCAACCAGGCGACTGCAGAGACGCCCTCCAGGAAGCGCCCGCTACCCGTTCTCGCGCGGACTTTCGGCTCCTTGTGTGAGCCGTTATGCTCGAAGCAGCAAGGACCGTCGCGGCTCAGGGGGAGTTATGGCGAAGCGCAAGGAAAGCGGCATTGACATCGTGGCATCCCTGCCATGGCCACTGGGCATCGCGTCAGGTTTCATAGCGTTTATCGGCATCCAGTACGGCATCGGCTGGATATGGGGTTCAAGCAATAACTTGTTCCTTTCCGGCTTCGCCAAAGCCACCACGACTGGCATCTACTCGCCTTTCGCCTGGTTCTTCCTGATTGCCTGCTGCGTGGCAGCACTGCTTTCCTTTCTCAAACGACGCCGACGCCGGCAACTGCTCGGCGCCCAGACCGGCATGGACAGCCTTCGCGACATGGACTGGCAGGCATTTGAGCTGCTGGTTGGCGAAGCCTTTCGGCGTCAGGGCTACGCCGTGGAAGAAACCGGTTTGGGTGGCGCAGACGGCGGTAAAGATGTGGTGCTACGCAAAGGCGGCCGAAAATCCATCGTGCAGTGCAAGCAATGGCGATCACAGCGGGTGGGCGTGCCGGTGGTGCGCGAAATGTACGGCGTCATGGTCCACGAAGATGCCGACGCAGTGAAAATCGTTGCACTCGGCGGCTACACGCCTGAGGCCATCGCCTTTGCGCGCAACAAACCCATTGAGCTGATTGATGGCCATGCGCTGCTTGCTACGGTCATGGACATACAAGCGAAAAATGCACCCGATGGGGCTCTGGACAATCCACTGCTTTTCGCGGGAAGTGCCGCGGCCTGCTTACTGGTCGCGTTCGCGCTACCCACTCAGCCGCAACATTCCTCAAGGGTTTCGAACCCGGCGCCACCGTACGTTGGGGACACTCGCATCACAGAACCTGCGACGCCAACTAAACCCTTGAGCCCACCCGTTGCCGTACCGCCGGCTATGAAAGCCACCGTTCAACCAGCCCCCAAAGTCTATAAAGCCGATCCCCCCATGACCGACGCGGAACTTCGCGACTGGGAAAGGCGCAATCGCGAAGCCATGAAGATCATGGAAAAAAATACACCGGAGCTGGCTACACCACCTCCGCGCTGAATTCGCCGAAAGAGTGGATGTATAGACGAGCCCCTCATACGTCCAGAAAGCGCACTCTGACCGCAGTTTTGCTGGCCCAATTTCGGCTGCTTTACGCGGTCTTTTTCCATCCACTCAAAACAATCTTCTGGGCATGCTTATCCTGACTCTTAACAAGTCGGCCAGTTGCTGCGCTTGGTGCATACCCGCCTAGTCTTGCGCCAACTCACACTCGAAGCGCCAAAGATCGTAGCGGGCTTGCAGCGCCAGCCAGTAGAACGGACTGGTGCGCAAGGCGACGCCGAGGCGAAAGGCTTCCTCGGCATGAAGGGGAGCTCCCTTCATGATGCGGCGTAACAGCCATGCGGGGACGCCGCTAGACTGCGCCAGGTCGCGGGTGCTCCAGGCAAGGGGGCGCAGGTAGTCGTCGCGCAGGACCACGCCGGGGTCGCGCAGGGGCGCGGTGTTGTCCAGTTGCATCTGGGGGTGCAACGGGACCAAGGGAGGCATCAGGATGCGGGGCATGGGGGCTTTCTTCGGGGTGCACGGGGCCGATGGATCCGGATGAAGGGATCCATGTAGGGGTGAACCTAAACGGGGCGTGCGTGATCGCCCGGGTGTGGCGTGCCGACAAGGAACAAAACGGCACGCCACAGGGCACGATCACTCAGAACGCGCTTACGCGCTCAGCGTTCGCCTTTCGCCGAGTTGCCGGGCGTACTGCTCCAGGCACTGCATGGCCACCGCCACGCCCTGCCGGAGAAGCGGCGGCAACGGCGCCAGCGACGGCAAACCGGGATGCCGGACCGCGTGGCGATACCGCTCGTCTTCCTGGCGCAAGCGTGCCAGCGCATAAAGCGCCAGCGCCACGTCGTCCAACGTGGAAAGCCGCAGCGATGTGGTGCTCAGGCAGGCTGCCGGAGGCCCGGCGGTGGGCGAGACGCGGGGGCGTTGCCCTGATGGAACGGAAGGGCACGTGCGTGCCTTATGATCGTTGGTAGCCATGATCAACTCTCGTGTAGTTGGTGATGGTTAGCGGGTCGTCGGTGTTCCAGCACCGGCGGCCCGCGACTCACGGCATGTCTGCCGTGACCGCCCGCAACCCCGTCCGAAGACGCCCGCGCGCGGTATCTGACACGTTAGTGCAGAGGCCGGGGCGAACACATCGGGTGTACGGCTTGGTCGCGTGTAGGGTTTGGCTAGGGCGCTCGCTTGCCCTGGACAGGCGGGGCGGTCGGCTGCCCTGTCATGGCCTCACTGTCATTTCCGCGTGCCCCACCAAGGGGCAAGGGCAACAGGCGCCGCTCAACCGCCGAAGGGCGGGTCATCCTGCGTCTTGGTCGTGGGAGTGCACGCTGAGCCGCGCGTTTCTTCTCGCCATCAGGCCGCGGTCGCGTCAAATACCAAAACAGCCAAGACAGGGCTCAGAGTCGACGTTTTGAAAAGTGCGCGCTGACCGTTGTCTTCACTCGCTATTACCCCTGTTTTCGTTTTCCCGAGGTAGCGAAAAGACCTGCAACTGCCTGATGGCTTTTACTTACGTCCATGGCAGGCATGGCCCGATTGTTACGGCGAGTTGCCCCATTTCAACTTCTCTGTACGGCGGCCGCCTGGAATCGCCGCATAAGGAGAAGCGACATGACCAGCAGGTATGGCTTGCACGGCGACCCGACGACGACGCGCGGCGTGGTTATTGCAACCTTGTCCACGACGTTCAACGGCAATCGGCGAATGGCCGTCCTTGGCGATCACGCTACCTGCGGCAATTGTCCGGGCACATGGCCGATCATCGCCACCGCAGAACGCAGGAAGGATAACGGCCGCCCCACCGTTCTCGATGGGGATTGGGTGGCCTGTCCCTGTAAAAAGAACCACGTTATCGCAACGGCAGACAATATGGCTTACAGCCATCCGCGAGGCGAGAACTTTACCGCCGCGAGTGCGGCGACAGCCCTCGGCACAGCAGTAGCGCCTTCGCCATCGGCAAAGCCAGCGCCACCCGCCATCCGCGACCAGAACACCTCCACCGAACGCCGCTGCGTGCTGCGCATCGGCGTGTTCTTCGACG
Organism: Dyella japonica A8; assembly: GCF_000725385.1. Taxonomy (NCBI): domain Bacteria; kingdom Pseudomonadati; phylum Pseudomonadota; class Gammaproteobacteria; order Lysobacterales; family Rhodanobacteraceae; genus Dyella; species Dyella japonica. Next base: position 4,789,465 of record NZ_CP008884.1, read on the forward strand.
GCACCAGCAACAACGCCGGCAATACCCAGATGTTCGACCAGTGCCGCGCGTCTTCCGCCGACGCGCTGGGGCAGGATGCGCAAGAGCAACAAGCCATTGCCCAGCATTGCCAGCCGTACATGACCCAGCCGGACAGCAGCTATGACAATGGCTATACCAATGTGTGGCGGTTGTATCAGTTGTATAGGGACAGCACGCGCGAATCGATTGGCGACGAGGATACGGAGTATTTCCTGCGCATCTACGTCGATGGCATCGGCACTACCACCGGCCAGCCGGACAGCACGCTAGGGCTAGCCTTTGGTACCGGTGATACCGGCATGTTGAAGCGAGTCGAAGAAACTCTCACTCAAGCGATTCCGCAGCGAATTGACGCATTTTCACGCAAGAACATTAACGTTGCTATCGAGGCCATCGAGTTCGATGCGTTCGGCTTCAGTCGTGGAGCGGCCGCCGCCCGCCATTTCGTGCACGAAATCAACCGCAAGCAAAGCAGTCCGTTGGTGCAACCGTTGCAAGCCAGCGGAGCGCGTCTAAGCAGCAGCTTCAATACCACACGCGATCTGCGCGTGGGCTTCGTCGGCCTGTTCGACACCGTGGTGTCGCGAGCCAGCATGGCCGATGGCCTGAACGTGCGTGGTGGCCGCAACGGCCCGCTCAAGGTCGCGCTGCCCGCCGGATGCGCGCGCCAGGTAGTGCATCTGGTGGCGCGCAACGAACATCGCGCCAACTTCATGTCCACCACCGTGTGGCCACAGCACTGGGAAATCGCCTTGCCCGGCGCGCATTCCGATATCGGCGGCAGCTACCACACCGACCACGAAGGGCCGCTGATGCTGGTCAAGCCCATCCGCAGCATCGAACCGGTGCAAGAGCACGGGGGCAACCTCTACGCACCGCCACCGGAGCAAAGCCGCGCCTGGCGGGAGGCCCATGCCCAGCGCCAAGGCTGGCTTGATCGTCTGGGCCACATCGACGAGCGAGCCGTGACGGTGGACGCTTGGCAGCAGTGGGAGGAAGCGCCGCCAGCACGCGGCAGCGTACGCAATCTTCGCCAGTGGGTGGCCTACGCCACGCTGCGGCTGGACCGGCCCATCGATTGGCGTTATCAGCTGATTCCGCTGCGGGTGATGCACAAGTTGGCACAAGAGGCCGGCGTGCCTTGGAGTCAATCCCCTGATGATGTTCCAGCGTTGACGCTGCCCAACGAGCTGCTCTCCATTGCCGCCAAACTCATCGATCGGCAGTCGCTAAGTCTGGACGAGGAAGCGATGCTTGCACGCAAATACCTGCACCAGTCGGCCCACTGGAATCTCTTTCGCTACCAACGGGGCAGCGCCGAGGAACTGCTCTACTTCGATCGTCCCGATCCCTCTGGTCGCCGCGTCGTGCTTCCCAATGAAGATCATTAAGTGGCTGAAGTTGTTGCTTTGTGTGTTGCTGCTTGGCTGCGCTCAAGCGAAGAGCCGTCAAAGCAATGGCTTGCCATACGACAGTTGGTATCTCGGATTTGTGGCGCCAGCGAAGATGGAGGTGTGGCTGGAAACGGCAGATGTTGAAGATGCGCAGAAGCGCATCTTTCGTGGCGCCATGAGCGGTACGGTGGCATTGGCATACCGGGCTGCCCCGGATGGTTGGGGTGAACCGTCCATAGGAGCAGGTCGCGACATCCGTTCTTTTGGGTTACCTCAGCGCATCTATGTGCGCTGGCAATCGCTGGTGGAGCCGCAGACCTATCGGGCCATCATCGTCATCCCCGAAACGGTGAGGCAGCAGATGCTGCACCAAGCACCATCTGTATTGAAAGCAGGCCGGTTCGATTACCAAAATTTTCTGAGCATCGGACTCGCGCCCGGCGGATGGATCAAGGTATGGGTCATGGGGGCCTCGACTGAGCCGGTGGAAGTGCTGTGCACGCGCGCGCAGATTGAACCTAAGGGGCCTGATCTTGGGCAGTACGAAGGGAGGTATGTCACATTGAACCGAGAAGTGAAGGACTACCTTCAGACACACCCCATCCCCTATGACTCGTGGGCATGTCCAAATGCCACGTCGTCGGCCGCGCCATGACAGCCCGCCCATCTGCATCAGCCCTCCCATTGGCATGGCTTCCGCTACCAACGTGGCAGGACCGAGGAACTGCTCTACGTCAACCGTCCCGATCCCTCCGGTCGCCGCGTCGTGCTTCCCAATGAAGATCACTAAAGCATGGCTCAGCGCATGGCTCTGCCTGCTGCTCATGGGCTGTGCCCAAGCGCAGAGCCGTCAGGGCAATGGCTTGCCGTATGACAGTTGGTATCTGGGTTTCCAAGCACCAGCAAAGATGGAAGTGTGGCTGGAAACAGCCGATATCGAAGATGCGCAGAAGCGCATCTTTCGGGGCGCCATGAGCGGAACCGTGGCATTGGCGTACCTGGCTGATCCGAAGGGCTGGGGTGACCACATTCCTATCGGGAAGGGACGCTACATCGAAAATCTAGGTTTGCCTCAGCGCATCTACGTGCGCTGGCAATCGCTGGTGAAGCCGCAGACCTACCGGGCCATTATTGCCATTCCGGAGGATGCGCGCCGATTGATGCTGACCAAGCCGCCCGAAGGAGGACAGGGCCCAGGCGTTGACTATCCGAGGTACTTGAGCATCGGACTAGCGCCGGGCGGATGGATCAAGGTGTGGGTCATGGGGGTCTCTACCAAGCCGGTGGAGGTGCTGTGCACGCGTGCACAGATTGAACCTAAGGGGCCAGGACTTATTCACGACAGCTACGCCTATTCCTTCGACGTGCTGGAACCGCAAACAAGGGAGTACATCCAAACGCATCCCATCCCTTATGACTCGTGGGCCTGTCCGAATGCCACCTCGTCGGCTGCGCCATGACAGCGCACCCATCTGCACCCGTTGGCGCATGGCATCTCTTAGCTAACCAACGAAGTAACCAACATGGCGCGAGCAGCGAACAGGTAAGAGCGTCAAAAAATCCTGGGCCCATGGCACGGGAACCTGTTCACCCTCCCCCCAACACTTTGAGGAGAAGCCCATGTTTGGAATCTCGCCGCCCGGATGGATACACACCCTCGGCAGCCTCCCGGCCATTCCGGCCGCCGCCTATATGTTCGGTCGCTCCGGTCGAATCGTGCCTCGCTCAACCGCCGGCACCGTCTATCTTGTGTCGATGCTGATCGGCGCGGCCACCATCGCCCTCATTGCACACCAGCCCGTCAGTTACGTCATTGCGGGCGCCACACTCGCGCTACTGCTGGTGGGTTATGGCGTCGAACGGCTGCCCTGGCGGCAAGGGGCTAAGCGATACATCGAGACCATCAGCCTGACGCTGACCTCATTCTTGCTCATGTTGCCGGCCGTGTCCGAAACCCTGCGTCGTGTCCCGGACGGTCACCCGCTGGTGACGGACCCGAAGTCACCGATGCTTCTCGGCGCGATGGCCGCGCTGCTGGTGCTCCTCATCGCCGGCATCACGGCGCAGGTCATTTACTTGCGTAAGTCCAGACAGCTGGCCCAGACGGTGTGAACACCGTGGCGACCAGCCCACAGCAGAACGGCGAAAGTGGGTGGTCGCACTGGTAGTCGTGGGGTCGGAGGTAGTTAGAGCGACTTAACTACTTCCGCTCCCTTTAACGTCTAGGGCAAAGAGGGGTCAGAGTGCATTCTTCCAAGAAAAAAGCACTCTGGCCCCTTTTTTACGAAGTGTTTTATAACCGCCAACGGCTACATGGCAGCCCGGGATATCGATCACCGGACGACTATGAATGCAGTCGCCCGGTGTCTTAATTAACCCGTCCGAGAAATCGGGAATGGTCCAGATGGTCCACTCTGACCCCTGTTTTCGTTTATAGAAAAGTACGCTGACCCCATTTTTGTAATCAATCCTTAGAGTTGGGCCCATAGGTGGACTTAAGCCAGCTAGCTCGCTTTTCCGATTTGACACCGGAGAATGCCCAGCCCCTGTTGCCCTTGTTCACAGGAAGGTCCACAACCAAAACTGCGGCCGTACTACCCTCGCCCGACGCTTTAATCTGATCCTTCACAAGGTCCCGCCATGCGGACGAACTCTTGCCTTGAACGATCCACGTGGACGCGAAGTGATGCCACCAAGCGCCACCTTGTTCCTTGATCGTCCCATGGATGCGGTCGAGCGTCGCTGGCGTTGCCCGGTCAACGGTAATCATGCAGAACTTACTCACCGGGCTCTCCCGTGGAGTCCAAGGTCAATTTAGGCGTGACCTTCCCGCTCGTCGACCGCTTTCTCCGCGGCCGCTGCGCCGAGAGGTACGACACCGCTTCGTCGCCTGATGCACTGTCGCCCAGTCGAAGCCTATGATTCGAAAGGTCTACAAAACCCTTTGCATCCAGCTCACCCACCATTAGGGTTTCGGGGCGCCGTGCGGCCTGCACGCAGACATAGATGACCGTTCCCAAGATGATGAGGGCGGCAAACCCAAGGACATACGCAACGAGCCAGGCACCAACAGGCGACGACAGTAACGCCATTAGAACTTTGTAGGTAAAGAAAAGGACTATTGCGAGCACGGCTGTCAGGAACCCAAGAATAGTCTTGGGCATTTTCACCTGGCCGGCGAGCTTTGATCCCACTTGGCTCAAATCAAAGGCCATCCGTTGATCCTCCCTAGAAAGAGGATACCAATCTGAGGAAGCGGAAAGCACCTCCCGTCAAACGACGCCAGCCTTGCACGGAGATCGCGTATTCCTAGATCTCACTGGCTTCGCCATCGTCCACACGCAAAAAAAGAGGCAGAGTGAGATGGCCCCGTTAGCTTCCACGCCGCCCCTGTTTCGGTCACAAAAAAGCCGAAGTATTCACTTCGGCTTCTTAACTCCAAACCAATCCATTTACACCGTTTTAGACCACAAGCTAATCGCATTATCGAAATCGTTAAGAACAATTTCTTCTGTAGAAGAGTTCTTAATTAAAAGCCATCGCACGACAATTCTAAACTTCGGATCCAGGAAACGATAAAAATTACTTTTAGGACTCCTAGTGATGACAGGATGCTCTCCACCTGCAAGATCAGACAAAATCTGAGCCACGTTAAGAATCCTGCCACCTGAACTCTTGGGAAACTCTTTCCCAAGGATATCCTCAATATCTGCGCGACCAAAATCATATTTATGGCACGCGCCAAGGCAATAAAGAATCTGGTTGCGTCGGCCAATTTTTGTGGCCTTTGCATTTAGATTGGGCTCGATTCTTGCAATATCCTTGACCAGAGAGGCCTTTACCCAGTCCTTAGTTCCTTCCACAAAAGCAGCCGCGGAGATCTCACCATTTCTATCTTCTACTGCCCAAGCTATGTGAAGGCACAGCTCATGCATAAACTGCGGAATTCTGTCCGAATGATAACTAATTTGCCGCCAAAATCGATCCGCATAAGCCAATCCATCGGGAGAATACTCGAACTTCAATAATTCAATGAAGCCGGTGTGCACCAATTCCCGCGCCTGAGCCTCGTCTAGGCGAGCGACCTCAGGAATCTCAGTCAATCTGTTTGCAATGGTTCCAGAAAAGCTTGAACCACTAATTAACTTACGAACTTCATTTGAAGTTCCTACAAGCAATATTTTGACCTGATGCCGTGCATAACGCTCATCGTCAACGAGCAGCAAGAGCCCGGCAAGCTCCCTTATCAAGCTTTCGCTTTGAAGCACCTGCTCTAAATTGTCAAACACCAAGCAAGCCGGCTTGTTCTGCGCACGAGTCGAAATAGACTCAAGTGCAGAATGAAACGGGTCCACGCTGTAGACAGATTTATCTTGCGATTTGACGCTCCCCGAAACAAATCCAGGAACGCCACCACCAAGCTCGCGTAATGTAGTTCTCTCCGCCATGGATTCACGACAAATGGTTTGGAGAAGAACTTCGGCTATAGAGCCGGCTGTCGCGCAAAGCCCCATATTTGCGATCTCAATATGGTAACTGAGCTCTCCTAGAACTTTCTTATATAGCCAAGATTTGCCAGAACCACTTTCGCCATGAATCACCACGTGCTTTGGCACGTCGAGGCTACGGCGAAGTCCCTTTTCGAGATCCGGTCTAGATATATAGGTTTTTGGATTCACGCTCGCGGCGCGGGGCGTAAAAACATCAGTTGGATTCAGAGCGCCCATCTTTAACCGCACTTGCTATACCCACAATTCAAACAAGTCTGGCATCCATCCATCAGCACCAGCGCCTGCGTATTGCACTTGGCGCAGAGGGTGGCGCCGGGCGGGAAGCCGTTGGCGTTGGTGGGTTCGGCCTTGGCTTCAGCGGTAGCAGCCGGCGCGGGGCTCTTGCCGTTGGCAGCCGCTTCATAAGCCGCGCGCTTTTCGGCGATGAGCTTACGGGTGGACTCGTCCATTTCCGGGTCGTGGATAAGGCCGATGGTCTTCATGTGCTGCTCGATCACCGCGCCGATCTCGGCGACGATGCTGGGCATGTAGATGCCGCCGGCTTTGAAGTAGCCGCCGCGGGGGTCGAAGACGGCCTTCATCTCTTCCACCAGGAAGGTGACGTCGCCGCCCTTGCGGAACACGGCGGAGATGATGCGGGTGAGCGCCACGATCCACTGGAAGTGGTCCATGTTCTTCGAGTTGATGAAGATCTCGAAGGGGCGGCGCTGTTCGTACTGGGTGCCGACGTTGAGCACGATGTCGTTGACGGTGACGTACAACGCGTGTTCGAACAGGGGCGACTTGATCTTGTAGGTGGAGCCGACGAGCGTTTCGGGGCGCTCCAGGCTCTCGTGCATCTGGATGACTTCGGCCTTGGGCGCTTCTTTGGAAGCGGCCGGGGCGGCGGCGGGTGCAGCGGCGGACGCGGCCTTGTCCTCGGGCTTGACGACGTTGTAGCCCTTGATCTTCTTTTCGATCTTGATCGCCATGGTGTGTGCTTCTTTTGACGGGATTGGCGGCGCGCTGCGGCTTGGGATGACTGGCTGACTGGTGTCGTGGAGCGGGCTCGCATTCCGGGGCGTTGAAGTCACTGGATTCCTGCCTGCGCAGGAATGACGAGCTACGGAATGAGGGAACGCTGGACGGTCCGGTCTGCATGGCAGCTCCGGAACGGTCCGGCCCGGCGTTGGCACGCCGGGCCGGATCGGGTGCTACTTACTTACGGCGTGCGGTCTTCTTGGCGACCTTGCGGACGGCCTTCTTCACGCTCGCCTTCTTGCTGGCAGTGGACCTCTTGACCGCCTTGGCGGCGGTCTTTTTACCGGCGGCCTTCTTGACCGTCTTCTTCACGGCCTTTTTGGCCGTCTTCTTGCTGCTGACCTTACGAACAGCCTTCTTGGCAGCGGTCTTGCGCACTGCCTTCTTGGCGGCCTTCTTGGCGGCGGTCTTCTTCACCGCCTTCTTGGCGACCTTCTTGGCAGCGGCTTTCTTCACCGCCTTCTTGGCGACCTTCTTGGCGGCAGCCTTCTTGACCGCCTTCTTCACGGTCTTCTTGGCGGCAGCCTTCTTCACCGTCTTCTTGGCGGCCTTCTTGGCGGTCTTCTTGGCAGCAGCCTTCTTGACCGCTTTCTTGGCGGTCTTCTTGGCCGGAGCTGCCTTCTTGGCCGCAGCCACCTTCTTCTTGGCGCGAGCCTTCTTGGGCTTGGCGGCCGCGGCCACTTCGACCACGGGCACCTCGACCGGCGCGTCGACGACCGTCACGGCTTCTTCTTTCACTTCAAACTCGGTATCGATAGACATGCGGGTATTCCCCTCCGACGTGGATTCTGGAACTTGTGTTGAGTGCCTTGCCACCGGGTATTCGGTATTGCTCTTGGCAGTGGGTCGGTGCCTGTTACCAGGCAACCGGTACGTAGTTTAGAACTTTCCGTAATACCCTTCCTTCAAGGCATCGAACAAATTGGCGGCGGTGTGCATTTCGCCGTCGTATTCCACTTCTTCGTTGCCTTTCAGTTCCACAACACTACCGTCCTCCAATTCGAAGCGGTAGAGGGTGTTCTCCAAGTCGGCCTCTTTGACGAGCACGCCCTGGAAAGCAGCCGGGTTGAAGCGGAACGTGGTGCATCCCTTCAAACCCTGTTTATAGGCGTAGAAGTAGATGTCCTTGAAGTCTTCGTAGGGGTAGTCGGTGGGGACGTTCGCCGTCTTGGAGATGGACGAGTCGACCCACAGCTGCGAGGCGGCCTGGATGTCCACGTGCTCCTTGGGCGAGATGTCGTCGGCGGCCACGAAGTAGTCGGGCAGCTTGGACTTGGGGTCGTCCGAGAAGGGCATGGCGGCGGCGTTGATCAGGGCGCGGTAGGCCAGCAGCTCGTAGCTGTAGACCTCGACCTTTTCCTTGGTTTTGCGGCCCTCGCGGATCACGTTGCGCGAGTAGTGGTGGGCGAAGCTGGGCTCGATACCGTTGCTGGCGTTGTTGGCCAGGGACAGGGAGATGGTGCCGGTCGGGGCGATCGAGCTGTGGTGGGTGAAGCGCGCGCCGGTTTCGGCGAGCTGTTCCACCAGGTTGGGGGCCACGCTGGCCACGCGCTGCATGTAGCGGCTGTATTTGGCGTGGAGCACGCGGCCGGGGATGGCGTCGCCTACCTTGTAGCCGTCGGCGGCCATTTCGGGGCGCTTGCGCAGCATGTCGCCGGTGACGGTGTAGTCGCGGGCCAGCACGGGGGCCACGCCCTTTTCCTTGGCCAGGTCCAGGGCCACTTCCCAACCGGCCACGGCCATTTCACGCGAGACGTCCTCGGTGAAGCTGACGGACTCGGCGGAGCCGTAGCGCATCTTGAGCATGGTGATGGTGCTGCCCAAGCCCAGGAAGCCCATGCCGTGACGGCGCTTGGAGAGGATCTCGTTGCGCTGCTGCTCCAGCGGCAGGCCGTTGATCTCCACCACGTTGTCCAGCATGCGGGTGAACACCTTGACCACTTCGCGGTATTCGTCCCAGTCGAAGCGGGCCTTGGGGCCGAAGGGGTCGCGCACGAAGGTGGTCAGGTTGATCGAGCCGAGCAGGCACGAGCCGTAGGGCGGCAGGGGCTGCTCGCCGCAGGGGTTGGTGGCGCGGATATGCTCGCACCACCAGTTGTTGTTCATCTCGTTGACCTTGTCGATCAGGATGAAACCCGGCTCGGCGAAGTCATAGGTGGACACCATGATCATGTCCCACAGGTGGCGCGCGCGAATGTGGCCGTAGATCTTGCAGGCCACCAGGCCGTCTTCGCGCTCCACGTAGTTCTCGTGGGTGGGCCACTCGCGCCACACGACCTTGGCGGGGTCGGCAAGGTCGATCTCGTCCTGTTCCTTGACGTGCACGGGGAACACCATGGGCCAGTCCTGGTCGTGCTCCACGGCCTGCATGAAGCCGTCGGTGATGAGCAGGGACAGGTTGAACTGGCGCAGGCGGCCGTCTTCGCGCTTGGCGCGGATGAATTCCTTCACGTCGGGATGGCTGACGTCGAACGTGCCCATCTGCGCGCCGCGGCGACCGCCGGCGGACGACACGGTGAAGCACATCTTGTCGTAGATATCCATGAAGGACAGCGGGCCGCTGGTGTAGGCACCGGCGCCGGACACGTACGCGCCGCGCGGACGCAGCGTGGAGAACTCGTAGCCGATGCCGCAGCCGGCCTTCAGCGTAAGGCCCGCCTCGTGCACCTTCTCCAGGATGTCGTCCATGGAGTCGCGGATGGTGCCGGACACGGTGCAGTTGATGGTGGACGTGGCGGGCTTGTGTTCCAGCGCGCCGGCGTTGGAGGTGATGCGGCCGGCGGGAATGGCGCCACGGCGCAGCGCCCACAGGAAGCGCTCGAACCAGTGTTCGCGGAGTTCCGGCGTGGCTTCCACGTCGGACAGGGCGCGGGCGACGCGCTGGTAGGTTTCGTCGACGCTGCCGTCCACCGGCGCGCCTGACTTGGCTTTCAGGCGGTACTTCTTGTCCCAGATGTCGTAGGACGCTGGCTGCAGCGGAATGGCGGCGCTGTCGCGATTTACGGCGGATGCACGCATGGTGCTCATCGGCTTCCTGACCTCTCGGTGTGGCCTCACGGCCCCGTGTTGGTTGTTCTGTTCGGCTAAACCGCTCGCACCGGATCGCGCTGAAACCTAAGCCCGCGCTTTTGCCCGATGCCCGCGTTCCCTGCCCGACCCGTTGACCCTCTCCCCCCGGGAGTGCCCCGTGACACCAGCTCTTGGGTGAACTCCCCGCCTTGTCACACAAGATGTTGTGGTCGCGAACGGAAGAGAAAGTTACCCCTGCCCTTGCCCGATGTAAAGTGATTTCGTCAGCGCCCGATCGATGGAACCGTCGACGTCGCGGTGAGTCGAACGAGCGTTGATTCCACTCGTGAAAAAGGAGCTTCCATGTCTGCCCGTTTCGTCCACCGGTTGGCTGCTGCCGCCCTCGTATTGGCTGCCGCGACACCTTTGGCCAGCCACGCCGCGCTGCCCCCCACCGTGGACGGGCAACCGCTGCCGTCGCTGGCGCCGATGCTGGAAAAGGTGACGCCGGCGGTGGTGAACATCTCCACCAAGACGCGGGTGCAGGTGCGCGATCCGTTCTTCGACGACCCGGTGTTCCGCCAGTTCTTCGGCCTGCAGGGTTCGCCGCGTTCGCGCGTGGAGCAAAGCCTGGGCTCGGGCGTGATCGTGGATGCGGCCAAGGGTTACATCCTCACCAACAACCATGTGGTGGGCGGCGCGGACGACATCACGGTGACGCTGCAGGACGGCCGCGACTTCAAGGGCAAGCTGGTGGGCACCGACCCGGATACCGACGTGGCGGTGGTGCAGATCCAGGGGAGCAACCTGCAGGCGCTGCCGATGGCGGACTCCAGCAAGCTGCGCGTGGGCGACTTCGTGGTGGCCGTGGGCGATCCGTTCGGCCTGGGCCAGACGGTGACCTCGGGCATCGTGTCGGCGCTGAGCCGCTCGGGCCTGGGCGGTACGGGTTTCCAGAATTTCATCCAGACCGATGCCTCGATCAACCCGGGCAACTCCGGCGGCGCGCTGGTGAACCTGCGCGGCGAGCTGGTGGGCATCAACACCATGATCCTGTCGCCGTCGGGCGGGAACGTGGGCATCGGCTTTGCCATTCCCACCAACCTCAGTAACGAGGTGATGCAGCAGCTGATCGCGCACGGCAAGGTGAACCGGGGCAACCTGGGCATCGAGACGCAGGACATCACCCCGCGCATTGCCAAGGTGCTGGCGCTGAAGGACAACAACGGCGCGGTGGTGACGCGCGTGACCTCGGGCTCCGCCGCCGACAGCGCCGACATCCAGATGGGTGACGTGATCACCGCCATCGACGGCAAGCCGGTGCGCAACGCGCAGGACCTGCGCAACGCCGAGGGCCTGATGCCGCTGGGCAGCACGGTGAAGCTGACCGTGCAGCGCAACGGCGCCACGCGCGAGGTCAGCGCCAGGCTGGTGCCGGAGAAGCTGGCCACGGTGGACGGCGCCAAGCTGGATCCGCGACTGACCGGCGTGACCTTCAGCGAGCTGTCGCAGAACCTGCGCAGCCAGGGTATTCGTGGCGTGAGCGTGGGCGAGGTGCGCCAGGGCAGCCGCGCCGCGCAGGCGGGCCTGCAGGCTAACGACATCGTGATCGGCATTGGCAACCTGCGCATCCCAGACCTGCGCACGCTGCAGCAGCTGAGCGGGGTGAAGCCGCGCCAGTTGGTGTTGGTGGTGTCGAGTGATGATGGGGTGCGGTACGTGGAGGTTCGCTGAGGGGGCTGGTTCAACGCCCTGGCTTGCCGGAGTGGTGAACCACGTCGTGAGGCAATGGAAAAGCAAAGGCGCTGGATCCCTGCCTTCGCAGGGATGACGTAGAGGGAGGTTGCAGGGCTTTGGGCTAGTCGGCGCGACTGAACTTCATGCTGGTGAAGGCACCCCTACCCCTTACCGTCATCCCTGCGAAAGCAGGGATCCAGTGCCTTTGCTTCAGCCTTTCGCTGCACCGCGCCAAGACCGGCAGCAACGTACTCACTGCACCCTTCATACGTCGCACCACAAGCTGCGACGCTCACCTCCCGGCGCGAGTTGCGCTAACGGCGGATGAACGTGACCGGCGATGCGTGGCCCGCGTCGCGTTTTTCAGCGCTTCCACCGCAGGAATACGCTTGCGGATTGGCCGGTACCCCGATGAAATAGCCGGGTTACACCTGCACGCGCGCTCGTTTCTCAAGGCGGCTCGCGAACGCCATCATCATTACTCGGGGTGCTCCACCGCCATGTCACAACGTCTTTCCCGCCTGATCATCGTTGCGCTGCTTTCCACCTGCGCTGCCACCGGCGCGCTCGCCGCCGGCAAAACCTCCAAGTCGACCACCAAGAAACCCGCTACCCCCGCGGTCCCGGCGCTGGTGTGGCGCGGCGACTACGCCACGGCACGCGGCGTGGTGGAGGACGTGGCCAAGGCTTATGAGAAGAGCGGCAAGGGCCGCATCGACGTGCAGCCGTTCAACACGGCCTCCGGCCTGGATGCCGTGGAGCACGGCATGGCCGATATCGCCGGCAGCGCACGCAGCAGCTACGGTGACGCAGAGAGCAACCTGCTCTTCACGCCGGTGGCGTTCGACGCGCTGGTGATGGTCACGCATCCGTCCAACAGCGTGCCGAACCTGACCGTGAAGCAGCTGCACGACATCTACCTGGGCAAGATCACCAACTGGCGCGATGTCGGCGGCAAGGACGCGCCGATCGACCTGTACGCCGTCGCCAGCCCGGGTGATGGCGTGGAATACAGTCTGCGCCGCCTGGTGTTCGGCCGTGGCAACCAGCCGGTGGCCGCGCCGCGCCTGTACGTGAACACGGCGAAGCTGGAAGAGGCCGTGACGCTGGATCCGAACGCGCTGGGCGTGACCACCCTCTCCGGCGTGGCCAACAACGCCAAGGTGCGCATGATCAGCATCGAGGGCGTGGCCCCGAGCCTGTCGACCGTCTCCAACGGCAGCTACCAGCTGTACACCCCGCTGTTCCTGGTGACCAACAAGGAAAGCCCGAAGGCCGCGCAGATTTCCGGCTTCATGGACTTCCTGCTGACCGACCAGGTGAAGGGTCTGGCCCGTGCGCACCATCTGGTGCCGTACGTGGAGGCGCGCCAGCTTGCCGAGAACGACAAGGCCCGCCGCGAGAAGCTGCTGGCTGAAGCCGGCGTCAAGGCCGACGTGGTTGCCGATCCGGTGCTGACGGAAGCCCAGCGCCCGACCATGCCGAACGCGCCTGCCGCTGCGGAGCCCGCTGCTGCTGCTGCTGCCGCACCGGCCGCTGCCAGCGCCGCCGCCGGCCAGACCTACACCGTGTCCAAGGGCGACACGCTCGGCGGCATCGCCAAGAAGTACTCGGTGACGGTGGCCCAGCTGAAGGAATGGAACCACCTCAGCGGCGACAGCGTGAAGCTCGACCAGGTGCTCAAGGTCAGCGGCAACTGATTGCCCGCGTGCGCATCCGCGCCCTGACGCTCGACCTGGACGACACCCTGTGGCCGGTGCTGCCGGCCCTGGAACGTGCAGACCGCGACGTCGACGCGTACCTGCGCCAGCACTATCCCGACGTAGCGCGCGCATGGCCCATCCCGGCCATGCGCGCCCTGCGCGCCGAGGTGGCCGCCGAGCGGACCGACCTTGCCCACGATTTCACCGCGCAACGCCACCTGACCATGCGGCGGGCGTTCACCACCTGCGGCATCGATGCGATACCGCTGGAAACCCTGTGGGAAATCTATTTCTCGGCGCGCAACAGCGTCGACCTGTTTCCCGACAGCCTGCCCGCCCTGCGGCGCATCGCCGGACGCTGGCCGGTCGTGAGCCTGACCAACGGCAACGCCGACCTGGACCGCATCGGCATCCGCGAACACTTCGCGCACCACGTATGCGCGCGTGACACCGGCGTGGCCAAGCCCGATGCGCGCATCTTCACCGCCGCCGCCGAGCGGCTGGGCCTTGCGCCGGCAGAGATCCTCCACGTGGGGGACGATCCGGAACTGGATGTGGTGGGCGCGCGCGATGCCGGACTGCGCACGGCGTGGATCAACCGCGCGGGGCATCCGTGGCCGGGGGCGCTGGGTGCGGCGCCGGATCTGGATCTGCGTGACATGGGAGCGTTGGCGGATTGGTTGGAAGCGCAGGGCTGAGGCTAAGGCTGCCTCTGCGATCGCGATAACCATCCGCCTTAAGCCCTCTTGGCGAGGGCGCGTTGCGAAGTGCAACGGAGTACCCGCTGTGTAGCGGCGAAGGTTGCCAAACCCCACGATTCCTCAGCCGTTCGGGCCTATCCTCGCGGAATGCAGAACTCCTCAGCGCACCGGCGCGTTGCGGTGTAGCCGTACCGGCCAATAGAGATATCGCCGGGTGCCGGTTACCTCAAGCTCCAAGGCTCGTATCCAACACGACGCTACTGGAGCTTTGGAGGCCATTTTCTTTGGGTTACTTTCGACGCGAAGCTAGTCCCCGTGGGATCTTTTGGGCCAGCAAAAGAAAAGTGACTCGAGCGTGGGCAGACGATCGAAACGCCCGCTGCGTCCCACGGGACTAGCTTTGCGTCGTAAGCGGCACGGCCGCGGGAAGGCCCGAAGAAGCCGATCATCTTTGCGCGATAGCCGAGCGCAAAGTCACTGGACCCCTGCCTTCGCAGGGGTGACGGCTAAAGAATGAAACATCGAGGCGAGCACCCGCCCCTCACCCCAACCCTCTCCCCTTCGGGGAGAGGGAGCCCCAGGTTGCGCGAGATCCGATACACCGAAGGAACCCTACTCTCGCCCCTCGCCCCAAAAGCGCGCATGATTGCGCATCACCTCGCTGCCAACGCGGCCCTGCCGGTGCCGCGCAAGGAATTCCATGTCCGTCCTGATTGAACGCAAGTCCAGCGATCGCCACAGCATCGCCATCGAGACCACCGACGCACAGCACCTCGCCGCCAGCAAACGCCGCCTCACCGCCGCCCAGCGGCAGTGGCTGGCTGCCTCCGGCTTTGAAGCCGTGCCGGGCAGCTTCGCCCTGCTCCCCGACGAGAACGGCAAGCTGGTGCGCGTGCTGGCCGGTGTCGATGCCGGCGACGCACTGAGTGCGCTCGGCACGCTGGCGCGCACGCTGCCGGAAGGCACCTATCACCTTGCCGACGAGGGCGTGCTGAAGGATAAGCTGCAGGCGGCGCTGGGCTGGGCGCTGGGCGCTTATGAGTTCACCCGCTATCGCAAGGCGCGCCGCGCGCCGGCCAAGCTCGCCGTGGCGGCGGCTGACCTTGCCACGCTGCAGCCGCTGGTGGACGCCACCACGCTGGTGCGCGACCTGGTCAACACGCCCACCGAAGACATGGGCCCCAAGCATCTCGCCGACGCAGTGAAGCAGCTGGGCAAGACGCACAAGGCGAAGGTGCGCGAATGGGTGGGCGACGAACTGCTCGACGCCAACTTCCCCACCATCCACGCCGTGGGCCGCGCCAGCCATCGCTCGCCGCGCCTGGTCGAACTGACCTGGGGCAAGAACAGCGATCCCAAGATCGCCGTGGTCGGCAAGGGCGTGTGCTTCGACACCGGCGGCCTGGACCTGAAGCCGGCCGACGGCATGCGCTGGATGAAGAAGGACATGGGCGGCGCGGCGCATGCCATCGCGCTGGCCGGCCTGATCATGCAGGCGAAGCTGCCGGTGCGCCTGCAGCTGCTGATTCCCGCCGTGGAGAACGCGGTGTCGGGCGCGGCGATGCGCCCCGGTGAAGTCATCACCACGCGCCCGGGCATCACCGTGGAAGTGGACAACACCGATGCCGAAGGCCGCCTGGTGTTGTGCGATGCACTGGCTTACGCGAGCGAGCAGAAGCCGGAGCTCATCATTGATTTCGCCACGCTCACCGGCGCGGCGCGCATCGCGCTGGGCCCGGACTTGCCGGCGCTGTTCGCCAACAACGACGAGGCCGCCGACCGCGTGATCGCTGCCGGCCGCACGGTGAACGATCCGCTGTGGCGCCTGCCGCTGTGGCGCCCGTACCGCAAGATGCTGGAATCGTATCTGGCCGACATGGCCAACTCCGGTGCGTCCCGCCATGCCGGTGCGATCACTGCCGCGCTGTACCTGGAGCGTTTTGTGCCCGAGACCACGCCGTGGCTGCATCTGGATACCTATGCCTGGAACGACGCCGACCGCCCCGCCCACCCGCGCGGTGGCGAGGCATTGGGTTTGCGTGCGTTCTTTGCGTTCCTGCAGCAGCGCTACAAGGGTTAATGGGCGATACGGTCTGGAAAGAAAGGGCGGCCCACGGGCCGCCCTTTCTTTCTAAGACGTGCGAGTTTTTATGTGGGAGCGCACCCTGTGCGCGACGGGGCGCGTGGTTGTACGTCCATGGAGCGGCGGAGAGGCTCCATATCCACTCTCGCGAACAGCGTGTACCAGAGGCGCCATCGACGCCGCGGTCGCGCACAGGGTGCGCTCCCACAGGGTTGTCGCCAGCTGAGCGCTGTGCGGGTGCTCAGGCGCCCGACGACTCCGGCCTCGCCCCGCGCAACTTCCGCGCCAGCGTGCGCAGGCCGCGCAGGATCTTCGGCACCAGCCACAGCAGGAACAGCACGAAGATCCCCAGCAGCACGAGGAACACGGCCGGGTGTTGCCACATGAGGTACATGCCACCCAACCAGGAGATGTCTTCGCCAAGGCTTGCGCCCCAGTTGCTGAAGGGCTCGGGCGAGGTGTTGATCAACGCCCTTCCCCCGGTCTTGGCCAGATGCGTGCCTGAAGCCAGCGTGCCGCCCAGCAGGGCCGCGGCCAGTTGCGTGCCCGCGCCCGCGTCGCGAAACACGCCCCACGCAAGCAGGGCGCCCGCGGGCACGCGGATGAAGGTGTGCACGGCATCCCACACGCTGTCGAAGGCGGGCACCTTGTCGGCAAGGAACTCGCCCAGCGACAGCACGCCTGCGGTGACCAGTACCCAGGTATCGGTCAGTAGCTGCAGGCCGTCCGGCAGGTGCACGTAGCCCAGCCGGCCGAGCAGACCGGCGATGAAGACCGTGGCGTAAAGGCGAAAGCCGCTGGCCCAGGACAGGCCACCGGCCAGCGCGAGATTTTGCAAGGTATCCATGGGCAGTCTCCGGCGACGACGCGCGAACGGCCTGCCCCAAGCATGCGCGCTGCCTGGCCTGCGCTACAACTGCGCGCCCGGCGCATGGGGACAAAACCATGACTTCCGGCGATGACGGCATCCGATGCGTGGTGTCATCCTGCCGGTTTGATCCAGCCAGAGACCCACCGATGCCTTCACCACGCCTGCTCTCGTTCGCGTTGTGCGCCGCGCTTGCCTCCCTCGCCCATGCCGATGACGCCAAGCCCGCGCCGGAACAGCCGCCGCTGACCGAACAGACGCAACGCTCCGGCGGGCAGCTCCCGGCGGAGCAGCAGCGCGTGAACTTCGATCATGCGGAGCTGCATTTCAGTGTCGACCCGGCACAGCAGACACTGGATGCCGAGGCGCGACTGACCTTCACCGCCCGCGAGACCACCGACGTCCTGCTGCTGGATCTGGATCCGCACCTGGCCATCGCCCAACTGACCGTTGACGGCAAGGCACTGACGCAGGGCCAGTGGAGCAACCCGGAGGGCCGCCTACGCATCGCCCTTCCCAAGCCGCTGGCGAAAGGTGGCAAGGCCGTGGTGGACATCCGCTACGGTGGCAAGCCGCATGTAGCGAAGAAGGCGCCCTGGGACGGCGGCTTCGTGTGGAGCCACGCCAGCGACGGGCAACCCTGGATCGCCACGGCGGTGGAAGGCGAAGGCTGCGACCTGTTCTGGCCGTGTATCGATCACCCGCAGGGCAAGCCTGACCTGGTCGACACCTACATCACCGTGCCGAAGTCGCTCGCCGCGCCGGGCAACGGCACGCTGGTGGAGATCAAGGAACACGGTGACACGCATACGTATCACTGGCGCGCGAAGCACCCGACCACCTACGCCATCTCGATCAACATCGGCCCGTTCGACGTGCTGAAGGGGAATTACCACAGCCGCTACGGCAACACGATTCCGATGCAGATGTGGTACCTGCGCGGCCATGAGGCGCAGGCCAAGCAGCTGTTCGGCGAATTCCCGCGCATGCTCGATTTCTTCGAGCAGCAGATCGGCCCCTACCCCTTCGGCGACGAGAAGATGGGCGTGGTGGAAACGCCGCACCTGGGCATGGAGCACCAGACCATCAACGCCTACGGCAACGGTTACCCGCGCAGCGAGTACAACTTCGACTGGCTGCTGCAGCACGAGTTTTCGCACGAGTGGTTCGGCAACCAGGTGACCAATGCCGACTGGGACGACATGTGGATCCACGAGGCTTTCGGCACCTACATGCAGCCGTTGTACGGCCAGTACCTCTATGGCGACATGCCGTATTTCTCGATGCTGCAGAACGAACGCAGCATGGTGAAGAACGCCTTCCCCATCGTGAAGGGGCAAAGCCTGTACGAGGATGACGTGTACAACGCTGAGCACGGGCCGGGCAACGACATCTACTACAAGGGCTCGCTGATGCTGCACACGCTGCGGCAGATGATCGGCGACCAGGCCTTTTTCGAAAGCGTGCGCCGGCTGGTGTATGGCCGCCCGGACCCGAAGCCGGGCAACTTCGCGCCCCACTACGCCACCACGAAGGACTACATCGACATCGTGAACCAGGTAAGCGGTCGCAAGCTCGACTGGTTCTTCGACGTGTACCTGCGCGAAGCGGCGCTGCCGACGCTGGAAACGCAGCACGAGGGCAACACGCTGCACCTGCATTGGCGGGTGCCGCACGACAAGCCGTTCCCGATGCCGGTGGAGGTACAGGTGGGCGACCAGCTCGTCGTCGTGCCAATGAATGGCGGGGACACGTCGATTCCGGCGCCGGCCGGCACGCTGGTGATCGTCGATCCGCACAGCAAGGTGCTGCGCGAGATGCCGCATTTTGCCGAGTACCAACAGTGGAAGAAAGAACAGGCGGAGAAGAAGGCGAAGGCGGGGAAGTAATCACCACCCGCCCCTCTGTGGGAGCGCACCCTGTGCGCGACAAGCCGACGGAGCGGTGATGTTGTCACCCCGCGGTCGCGCACAAGTGCGCTCCTACAGGGGCTACCGATGTTGGTAGGAGCGCACTTGTGCGCGACCACGCAGCGACGGCATCGCCGCTCCGTAGGCTGTCGCGCACAGGGTGCGCTCCCACAGAAAGCCCTTGGTCCTTGAATGAAAAAGGCGGCCCGTGGGCCGCCTTTTTCGTCGATCGAAGCTGGTGCGATCAGTGCGCTGCCGGCACCTGCGGCTGCGGCTTTTCCGGTGTCGCCGCGGCGGTGGTGGCGCTGATGTTGGAGAACTTGCCGCCGTACGGCAGTACTTCCGCCGCCAGCTTGGCGTCGCTCTTGATCAGGCCCACCGCGTCGAACAGGATGTGCGCGGTTTCGTCCAGCTGCGGGTCGGCCGCCTTCTTGGCGTCCTTCTCCTGCTTCAGCTCGCTCTTGAGGCTGCGCTCGTTGGCGTTGAGGCCGTCGTCCAGCGTGTCGGCATCATCCGTGTCGGTGTTGCCGTCGATGGCCTTGTGGCGGGCGCGGAAATCGGCCTGGATGGCATCCAGGTCCTTGCGCTCGGTTTCGCGCTGGGCGAAGTTGAGCGAGATGGTGGTCTTGTCGCGCATCTTCCGGTACTGCGCCAGCTCGTCGAGCATCAGCTTCCACGCCGGCGACTTGGCCGTGCGGGCGTCGTGCTTGGTGGTCAACTGGCCGAGGTAGGCCTTCAGGTCCGCCACCGGCTTGTAGTCAGCCGGCGCGATCTGCGTCCACGGCAGCGCGTTGTCGTAGGTCGACTCGCCGAAGTCCTTCTCGTCACCGTTCTTGGGGAACTGGATGTCCGGCGTCACGCCCTTCAGCTGGGTGGAGCCGCCGTTGATGCGGAAGAATTCCTGGATGGTCATCTTCAGCTCGCCGAACTGCGGCTTCTCGCTGTTGTTGCGGGTGAAGCGGTCCAGGTCGACCAGGTTCTGCACGGTGCCCTTGCCGAAGGTCGGCTGGCCGATGATCAGGCCGCGGCCGTAATCCTGGATGGCCGCCGCGAAGATTTCCGAAGCCGAGGCCGAGCCACGGTTGACCAGCACGGCCATCGGACCGCTCCAGGACATGCCCGGATCATCGTCGCCCTGCACCTGCACTTCGCCGCGCGCATCGCGCACCTGCACCACCGGACCCTGGTCGATGAACAGGCCGGTGAGTTCATTGGCTTCAGCCAGCGAGCCGCCGCCGTTGTTGCGCAGGTCCATCACCACGCCTTCCACGCCTTCGGCCTTGAGCTCGCCAAGCAGCTTGGCGACGTCGCGGGTGGCGCTCTTGAAGTCCTTGTCGCCTTCGCGGCGCGCACCGAAGTCGGAGTAGAAGCTCGGCAGGTCGATCACGCCGATCTTGCGCGTGACGCCAGCGTCCTTGATCTCGATGACTTTCTTCTTGGCCGCCTGCTCCTCGATGCTCACCTTCTGGCGAACCAGGCTGATGAGTTCGTGCTTGCCGTCCACGCCAGCGTCGGCCGGGAGGATTTCCAGGCGGACCGTGGTGTCCTTCTTGCCGCGGATGTGCTTGACCACGTCATCCAGGCGCCAGCCGATGACGTCGGTCATCGGGCCGCTGGTGCCCTCGCCGATGGCGACGATGCGGTCGCCCACGTGCACCTTGCCGGACTTGGCGGCCGGGCCGGCGGGCACGATCTCGCGGATGGCGGTGTATTCGTCGCGCGCCTGCAGCACCGCGCCGATGCCTTCCAGCGAGAGCTTCATGGAGATGTCGAAGTTTTCCGCCGCGCGGGGGCCGAGGTAATCGGTGTGCGGGTCGGTGGACTCGGCATAGGCGTTCATGAAGGACTGGAACGCATCCTCGCCGTCGAGCTGCTTCACGCGGTCGATATAGCCGGCGTAGCGCTTATCGAGGGTCTTGCGGATCTCGTCGTCAGCCTTGCCGGCAAGCTTCAGGCGCAGCCAGTCGTTCATGGTGCGCTGGCGCCACAGGGTGTCGAGCTCGGCCTGGTCCTTGGGCCAGTCGACCTTCTTGCGGTCGTAGTTGTAGCTTTCGTTGGTGTTGAAGTCGAAGCCCTGCTTCAGCAGGCCGCGCGCATAGTTCATGCGCTCGACGGCGCGCGTGACGTACAGGTTGAACATCGAGAACGGACCGGACAGATCCTGGTTCCAGATGGCATCGTCCATCTGCGTCTTCAGCGGCGCGAACTTGGCCAGGTCGGCCTGAGTGAAGAACACCTTCTCGCCGTCCAGGCTTTCCAGGTAGGCCTTGTAGATCTTTTGCGACATCGCATCGTCAAGCGGCTTCGCGTCGTAGTGGAAGCGCGTGAGGAAGCGTGCGGACAGCTGTGCCGCCTGTGCCTGCGTCGTGGTGGGCTTGAGCGGCAGCGTGGAGAACTTGCGCGGCGCCGTGGTATCGAGATCGGCGGCGGACTGCGCGTACGCACCGGCACCGGTAACGGCAAGAGCAAACAGCAGGGCGAGCGAGGGGCGCAGTTTCATAGGTTCTCTGTGAGCTCTCAGGCGTGCTCGGTGACACCCGCGGCGTGAGCCTGCAGGTCAGCGTGGTAGGACGAACGCACCAGCGGACCGGAGGCGACGTGATGGAAGCCCATCGCCTCGCCGGCTTCGCGCAGGGATTCAAATTCTTCCGGCGTCCAGTAGCGGATCACCGGATGGTGGTGCGGCGTAGGCTGCAAGTACTGGCCGATGGTGATCATGTCCACGTCATGCGCGCGCAGGTCGCGCATGGTCTCGAGCACCTGCTCCATCGTCTCGCCCAGGCCCAGCATGATGCCGGACTTGGTCGGCACGTCCGGATGCTGCGCCTTGAAGCGCTTGAGCAGGTCCAGCGACCACTGGTAGTCCGCGCCCGGCCGCACTTCGCGGTAGAGGTGCGGCACGGTTTCCAGGTTGTGGTTGAACACGTCCGGCGGGAAGTCCTTGAGCACTTCCAGCGCGCGCTCCATGCGGCCCTTGCCGCGGAAGTCGGGCGTGAGGATCTCGATCTTGATGTTCGGTGCCGCATGACGCGTCGCGCGGATGCACGCGGCGAAATGCTCGGCACCGCCGTCGCGCAGGTCGTCGCGGTCCACCGAGGTGATCACCACGTACTTCAGGCGCATGTCGCGGATGGTCTCGGCCAGGCGCGCCGGTTCCAGCGGATCGGGCGCGGCCGGGCGGCCATGCGCCACGTCGCAGAACGAGCAGCGGCGGGTGCAGACCTCACCCAAAATCATGAAGGTGGCGGTGCCCTTGCTGAAGCACTCGTGGATGTTCGGGCACGAGGCTTCCTCGCACACCGTGACCAGCGAGTTCTCGCGCAGGCGCGACTTCAGCTGTTGCACGGCGTTGCCCTGCGGCAGGCGCACGCGGATCCAGCTCGGCTTGCGCAGCGTGGGTACGTTCGTTTCGAAGCCGGCGCGATTGAGCCCGATCTTGTCGTTGCCCAATTGCTTCTCGACGGGAGCTCCGGCGACGACGCTGATCGGGATGGCCTTGGAAGTGGAGGTTTCGCTCATGTAGGCAAACTCAGACCGCTACGCGAGCGGGTAGTTCAGGAAGGATGGGGGGCGCGGCCTCAGCGACGAACCCGAACTGGTGGCAGAACTCCTCCACCAGGGCGTCCTCGACGTCCGACAGGCGCGACGGACCGCCCAAGTCTAGCACCTGCGTGACCGCCAAACCCTTGTAGCCACAAGGATTGATGCGGTGATAGGGCTCAAGATCCATGTTCACGTTGAAGGCCAGGCCATGGAAGCTGCAGCCGCGCCGGACGCGCAGGCCCAGCGCCGCCACCTTGGCGCCCGCCACGTAGACGCCCGGGGCGCCCTCCAGGCGGTCGGCGCCGATGTTCCAGTGGCCGAGGGTGTCGATGATGGCCTGCTCGATCTTGTGGACCAGCTCGCGCACGCCCACGCCGACCCGGCGCAGGTCGATCATCGGGTACGCCACGATCTGGCCGGGGCCGTGATAGGTCACCTGACCGCCGCGGTCCACATGGATCACCGGGATATCGCCGGGCGCCAGCACGTGTTCGTCCTTGCCGGCCTGGCCGAGGGTGAACACGGGGTCATGCTCGAGCAGCCAGAGCTCGTCGGGCGTGTCGGGCCCCCGGTTGTTGGTGAACTGGCTCATCGCCTCCCAGGTCGCCTCGTAAGGCTGGCGACCGAGACGACGGACTTTGAGCGGCAAGGACATGGGGGCTGACCTGGGGATAGAGCTGATTATCTGCGGCCGTGAGACCGCCCTTGCAAGGGCTGGAAGTCATCGCGGTGCCCGGCGGGCACGGTCGGCCCGCCGGATGCCGGGGCGGCTGGGCGCCCCGGGGTGGCTTACAGCGTGTAACGGATATCCGGATCGGCGCGCAGCGAGGTGTGCGCCTGGTCGTACTGCTCGCGGGTCTCGGCGCGGAAGCTCACCGTCACCGAGATGAAGTTGCCCTCGCGCGAGTCGCGGTGCTTGACCGTCTCATGCAGCACGTGCAGACCGATGCCTTCCAGGATCTGCGGCACGCGCGCCTTCAGGTCCGCATTGGCATTGCCCATGGCGGTGATTTCAAACTCACCGGGGAACTGGAAGCCCTGGCCTTCCTGCTGGGCTTCGATGGTGTCGATATCACGCATCAGTGCACCTCCGTTACTTGGTCTCGTCGGGCTTCTTGTCGCTGTGGAACCACAGCATGATGCTGTCCCACAGGCGGCCGAAGAAACCGGCCTGCGGTGCATCGGCAAGCGCGATCAGCGGCACGTTCTGCACCGGCTGGCCGTCCAGCGTGACGCGCAGCGTGCCCACCTGTTGACCCTTGGTGAAGGGGGCGACCAGGGTGGCGGGAACGTCCAGCGTGGCCTTCAGCTTGTCATAGTCGCCGCGCTTGACGGTGACCAGCACGTTGTCGGCCACGCCCAGCGGCAGCTGGTTGGACTGACCCTTCCACAGCTTCGGCGTTGCCAGCGGCTTGTCGCCGTCATACAGCTTGTGCGTCTCATAGAAGCGGAAACCGTAGCTCATCAACGCCATCGCGGCATCGGCACGGGTCTTCTCGTTGGTCGAGCCCATCACGATGGCGATCATGCGCGCATCGCCCTGCTTGGCCGAGGCGGCCAGGCAGAAACCCGCCGCAGCGGTGTGGCCGGTCTTGATGCCGTCGACGGTCGGGTCACGCCACAGCAGCAGGTTGCGGTTGTGCTGCTTGATGCCGTTCCACTCGAAGTCCTTGATCGCCGAGATCGCATAGTCCTCGGGGAAGTCGTGGATCAGCGCACGCGAGAGAATGGCGATGTCGCGCGCCGTGCTGTAGTGGTTGGCGATCGGGTAGCCCGATGCATTCTGGAAATTCGTATTGGTCATGCCCAGCTGCTTGGCATAACCGTTCATCAGGCCAGCAAAGGCCTGCTCCGAACCGGCGGTGTGTTCGGCCAGCGCGATGGCGGCATCGTTGCCGGACTGGATGATCAGGCCGTACAGCAGGTCCTTCAGCGGCACCTGGCTGTTGAGCTTGAGGAAGCTGGTGGAGCCGTCGGTGCCTGCGCCGCCGCTGCGCCACGCGTTCTCGCTGATGGTCACCGGATCAGTCATGTGGACCTTGCCGTTGGCCACCTCGGCCGAGACCACGTAGTCGGTCATGATCTTGGTGATGGATGCCGGCTCGACGCGCAGGTCGGGCTCCTTCGACGCCAGCACCTGGCCGGTGGCGTAGTCCATCAGCACCCAGGCCTTGCCGTCCACGTCCGGCGGCGGCGGCACCGGCGCCTCGGGCGCGACCGGACGCGGCACCGGAACAGGCTTGGGCGGGGTCTGCTGGGCAACGGCCGTGCCGACGACCAGGGCGGCGATGGCAAGCGAGGAAAGGGTACGGCGGATCAGGTTCATCGTTCGGTTCGGTCCAATGGCTATCGCGGCGCCGGGGCGCCGCACGTTTCAATCAATGCGTCAGTCTACCGCGACCTGCGGCCTGGGCAGCCCCATATTCTCGATGCGCGAGGTGACATCGTCGGCCTGGTCCACGCCTGCGAGCGGCCCCACGCGCACGCGCCGAATACTGCGGCCGTTGATTTGGGCATCCACCACCTGTACCGGCGCAAAATTGGCGGCGCGCAATTGCTGTGCCACCCGCTCGGCGTTGGTGGCGTCAGAGAATGCACCCACTTGCAGGTAAATGCCGGGCCCTGGGCTGGCAGGTTTGGGCGGCGGCGGTGGCGGCGGCAGGGTTTGCGCGGTCAGCGGCTGCGAAGGATCGATGGCGCGCACTTCCACCAGCCCGGTGCCCTTGGGCCACACGCCGATGCGCACGGCCGCGGCGTAGGACAGGTCGATGACGCGGTTTTCATGGAACGGGCCGCGATCGTTGATGCGCACGATCACGCTCTTGCCGTTTTCCAGATTGGTCACGCGCGCATAGCTGGGAATGGGCAGCGTCTTGTGCGCAGCGCTGAACTGGTACATGTCGTAGTCCTCGAGACTCGAGGTCTTGTACCCGTGGAATTTGTTGCCGTAGAACGAGGCGATGCCGCGCTCCACATAGCCGTTGGGCGAAGCCAGTACGTTGTAGGTCTGGCCCAGCACGGTATAGGGCGACTTGTTGCCGTACAGCGCGCGCGGCTCCACCTTCGGTACGGGCTCGGGCAGCTTGGCGATGACTTCGGGCGGCGGACCTTCGGGCACGCTGTCCGCGTCGTCGCGATAGCGGCTGCTCTGCGGCCGGCTGATGTCGTCGTTGACCCCACCGCGCGACGAGGCGCCGCCGTTGGTGCCGGACCATTTGGTGCCGCGAGAGGACGAGCCCGCCCCCGCCGCCGAGCCCGGCGCGGAGGGACGGGTCTTGCCGCCGCTGCAACCGGCCAGCAGCGCCATCAGCAGGAGTGGCAGCGCGAGCCGCCACCTCATTGCGTGGCATCCATCCCGTTGACCCCTTGCGCGATCGCCTGCGCCAGCTGGTGCACGGCCAGCGCATACAGCGGACTGCGGTTGTAGGTGGTGATCACGTAGAAATTCTGGAAGGTGAACCAGTATTCCATGCCATCGGCGCCCTGCAGCGACTGCAGGCTGCTGGGCTGGGCGGGGTTGAGCGACTGCACGGGCGCGTAGCCCCACGCTTCGAGCTGCTCGACCGGCCATTGCGGTTTGGAGTCCTTGACGGAAATGGGCCTGGGGGCACCATCGGCGCGCGCCGGCGCGGCCACGGGGCCACCGGTCTGCCAGCCGTGCTTGGCGAAGTAGTTGGCGACGCTGGCGAAGATGTCAGGCAGGGAGTTCTTCAGGTCGATGCGGCCGTCACCATCGGCATCCACGCCGAAGTCACGAATGCTGGACGGCATGAACTGGCCCCAGCCCTGCGCACCGGCATATGAGCCGGTGAGCGTGTCGACCGGGCCGGCAAGGTGGTTGTCGGGCAGTTCCAGCAGCGTCTTGAGCTGGTCGCGGAAGAAGGTGGCGCGCGGCGGGTAGTAAAGGCCCAGCGTCACCAGCGCGTCGAGCACCTTGTACTTGCCGGTGATCTTGCCGTACGAGGTTTCCACGCCGACGATCGCCACGATGTACTCGGGCGCCACGCCGTATTGCTTGCCGATGCTTTCCAGCAGCGCGCGATGCTCACGATAGAACGCGATGCCATCGTTGATGCGCTGGGGCGTGATGAAGATCGGGCGATAGTCCTTCCAGGGCTTCGCCTCGGCCGGGCGGCTGATCGCGTCCAGGATGCTCTGCTGCTTCTTCGCACCATCCAGCAGGGCGTTCAACGACGTCGTGCTCTTGCCCGTGTCGCGGGCCACTTCGCTGACCAGCTGATCTTGTCCGGGATGGGTTTCTGCGAGGGCCGGCATGCATGCCGTGGCGAAAAGAAGGCCCAGCGAGGCGACGAGGCGACGAGTCGGGAGCGACGCGGGAATCGAGGGCATGAATGACTTCACTGTCGAAAACGGCTACGCGGCTAGCCTAGCATGCTGACAGCGGAAAACACTTGGTTTGCCGGAGATTTCAGGCATGCCGGCCCGGCACCCGGCATGCGGCTGGCGCCGCGGCTATTTGTGGATTTTGCGGTTCGCGTAGATCGACATCAGCACGCCGAAGCCAGTCAGCAGCGACACCGCCGACGTGCCGCCATAGCTGATCAACGGCATCGGCACGCCTACCACCGGCAACATGCCCGCCACCATGCCGCCGTTGACGAACACGTAGACGAAGAAGCTCATGCCGATGGCGCCGGCCAGCAGGCGCGAATAGGTATCGCGCGCTTCCATGGCGATCCACAGACAGCGGCCGATGATGAAGGCATAGAGCAGCATCACGCCGATCACGCCGACCAACCCGAACTCTTCGGAAAACACGGCGAAGATGAAGTCGGTGGTGTGCTCGGGCAGGAAATCCAGGCGCGACTGCGTGCCGTGCTGCCAGCCCTTGCCGAACAGGCCACCGGAACCCACGGCGATCTGCGACTGGATGATGTGCCAGCCATTGCCCAGCGGGTCGGATTCCGGATCCAGCAAGGTGCGCACGCGATTGCGCTGGTATTCGTGCAGGAAATGCCAGGCCACCGGGATCATGGCGCCCACGGCGGCCAACAGGCTGCCGATCTTCCACCAGCGCATGCCGGACAGGAACAGCGCGAAGGCGCCTGCCGCCGATACCAGCAAGGCCGTGCCCAGGTCAGGCTGTTCCGCGATGAGGCCGGCCGGGATGCCGATGAGGATGCCTACCGCGATGATGTCCTTCCAGCTCGGCGGCAATTGGCGCGGATGCAGGTACCACGCCACCATCATCGGCATGGTGAGCTTGAGCAGCTCCGACGGCTGGAACGACATGACGCCCAGGTTCAGCCAGCGCTTGGAGCCGCTGCGGACCTCGCCGATGGCCGCCACCACCAGCAGGAGGAAAATGCTGGCCGCGTAAAGCCACGGCGTCCAGGTGCGCAGGGTCTGCGGCGGAATGCGCGAAATGAGCAGCACGAGCACGCCGCCCATCGCAAAGCGCGCGGCCTGCCCGCCGATCATGGCCATGTTGCCGCCGCTGGCGCTGTAGAGCGTCATCAGCCCCACACCGGCGAGGACCATCAGGCCGAGGGCCAGCGGGATATCGATGCGCGGCCGCTTCGCCATGCGGCGCAGCAGTTGCATCAGGCGCGCCTGGAGCTCGTCGATCATGGGTTGCCTCCATCCTCGGGCGGTGCGGCGCTGGCGCTGTCGGCCGGGACTGTTGGCATGGTGGACATGTCCGCTGGCGAGACGACGGGCGTGTCTTCGGGCACGTCCGGCGCGCTGGAGGGAGCCGCCGGCTCGCCTTCCGGGTTCTTCGGCGGCACGGGACCGCCGGTCGAGGCTAGCCATGCTTCCATCACCTTGCGCACGATGGGGCCGGCGTCCGACGCGCCCCACGCACCCGATTCCAGCATGGCGACAACGGCGATGCGGGGGGCCTCTGCAGGCGTGTAACCGATGAACCATGCGCGGTGGCGCGCGGCCAGATAGGCGGTGTTCTTGTTGGTGTCGTATTCGTTGCTACGCCGGGAGAAACGCTCCGCGGTACCGCTCTTGCCCGCCACAAGGTACGGAAAGCCGGTGAACTGCCCCTTGGCCGTACCGCCCACCTCATTGACCACGGCTAGCATGCCCTGATTCACCACATCCCAATCATGCGGCTTGCGGATCAGCGAAGGCCCGGCGGGCGTGTTGGGCAATGGCACCGGGCGCTCCTTCACGGCGGAGGTGGCCATTACCAGCCGTGGCGCATACGGCGTGCCGTGGCCGGCAAAGGTGGCCGTGGCATGGGCGAGCTGCAGCGCGGTGACGTTCCAGTAACCCTGGCCGATGCCGGCGATCACGGTTTCGCCCTTGAACCAGGGGTATTTGCTGCGCGTGGCCTTCCACTCCGGCGACGGCAGAATGCCTTCGGCCTCACCCAGCAGGTCGATCCCCGTCTTCTTGCCGAAGCCCAGGCTACCCATCCAGTTGGCCAGCCGGTCGATGCCCATGTCGAGCGCGAGCTTGTAAAAGTACGTATTGGTGGAGAGCTGGATGGCTCGCACCATGTTCACCGTGCCGTTGCCGCCACGCACGTCGTCGCGATAGCAGCGCTGCTGGCCCGGGATACAGAATTCGCCCGTCGACAGCACGGTGTCCTCCGGACGGCGGATGCCCAGTTCCAGACCACCCAGCGCGAGGAACGGCTTCACCGTCGAACCCGGCGGATACGCGCTCTTCAGCGCGCGGTTGAGCAACGGCTTGTCCTCGGCCGTCATGTAGCCCGTGTAGTCCGCCTTGCTGATGCCGTTGACGAACAGGTTGGGGTCGAAGCTCGGCACGCTGGCCATGGCCAGCACCTGGCCATTGCGCGGATCGATGGCCACCGCGGAGCCCGGCCGCCCCTGGAAGGCATCGGTGGCCGCCTTCTGCACCCGCATGTCGATGCTCAGGTAGAGGTTCTTGCCCGGCGTGGGCGCATGGGTTTCCAGCACGCGCTGCACGCGGCCGTCGGCATTCACTTCGACCAGCTCGTAGCCGGGCTCGCCGTGCAGCATGTCCTCGTACGAGCGCTCCAGACCGCTGCGACCGACGTGGCTGGTGCCCTTGTAGCGATCCTGGTCGAGGCGGTTCATGTCGTCCGCATCGATGCGCCCCACATAGCCCACCACGTGCGCGAACAGGGGGCCGTACGGGTAACGGCGGGTGAGATAGGGCACCACGTCCACGCCCGGGAAACGCCAGCGGTTGATGGCGAACCGGTCGATCTCATCCTCGGTGAGGTGCAGCTTCAGCGGCACGCTGTCGAAACGGCGGTTCTGCTTGAGCTGCTTCCTGAAGGCCTCGAGGTCGCCGTCGTCCAGCGGCACGACCTCGCGGAGGGAGGACAGCATGCCCTGCATGTCCTTCACCTGCTCGGGCACCACTTCCAGACGGAACGCCGGCACGTTGTCGGCCAGCAACACGCCGTTGCGGTCGTAGATGAGGCCGCGCGCGGGCGGAATGGCGCGCGGCTTCATGCGGTTGTTCTCGGAGCGCAGGGCGAACTCGTCGTGGCGCCGCACCTGCAGGTACTGGTAACGCGCCACCAGCACGCCCAGGCCGATAAGGATCAGCGCAAAGCCCACGAAGGCGCGCACGCGGAACAGCGTGGCTTCGCCGCGGGCATCCTTGATGGCGCGTCGCCGCAGTGCCATGGCGTTACTGGATGCGCAGGCGCATGCGCAGGTCGTCCATGAGCAGGAACAGGAACGGCCAAAGCGCGGCGCCGACGAACGGCGAGATCCACCACGTCGCCGACGGCAACGCATCGCCCGCGAACGTGCGCACAATCAGCAGCAGCACGCGGTCATTCAACAACAGGGCCAGCACGGCCAGCGTCTGCTGCCACATCGGGAAGAAACGCAGGCGCGAACGGAAACGCAGGACGATGAACACCATCGCGCACAGGCGCATGGCCTGTTCGCCGAGCAGCACGCCGTCCAGCAGGTCCGCGCACAGGCCCACGACGAAAGCCAGGCCCAGGGTGACGCGGTCACCCGATTCCAGCGACCAATACAGCAGGAACAGGGCCGGCCAGTAGGGCTTGAAGGGCTGCAGCGGTGCCGGCAGCGGAATCAGCATGGACAGCACGGCGAACACCAGCGTGCCCACGAACCACAGCAGACTGACGCGAGGTTTGCTCATGGCTGCACCGCCGGGTTCGTGGCGGCTGCGGCCGTGCCGGTGGCCGCCGCCGGGCTCGCCGGCGGCGCGGCGCTGCCCGCGGAGGCCGGCGCGGGGGCCAGGTCAGCGGGCGGACCCGCCGGCACGGCCGGCTCGGGCGGCCCCACTGGCTCGGCCAGATCGTGAATGATGAGTACGTTGTCGCTGCGATCCAGGTCAGCCGCAGGGCGCGCGCGCCCTTCCAGGAACATGCCCGACCCCGCCGGTTCCACGCTCTGGATCTCGCCCACGGGAAAGCCCGTCGGGAAGCGCCCGCCAAGGCCCGAGGTCAGCAACTTGTCGCCGGGATGAACATCGGCGGCCATGGAGATATTGGGCAGGCTCAGCAGGTCACCCTCGCGCGTGCCATAGGCCACCGTGCGGAAGCCGGTGCGCTCGATCACCACCGGAATGGCGTGGTCGGGGTCGGTCACCAGCATCACCAGGGACGTACGGGGCATCACCTGCACCACCTGGCCCATCACGCCGTGGGCATCGATCACGACCTGCCCCAGCTTGACGCCATCGTGCGAACCCAGATTGACCAGCAGGCGACGGTTGGACGTGCCCAGGTCCACATCGATGACGCGGGCCAGCTGCACGTTGAGATCAAGGCTGTGCTGGGTGTCGAGCAGCTGCTTCAGGCGCTCGTTCTGCTCGGCCACGGCTGCCATGCGGTTGAGCTTGGCGTTGGCCAGCAACAGATCCTCGCGCAGGCGCTGGTTCTGCTCGGTAAGCATCTTGCGATCGGAAAAGGCCACGCTGAGGGTGCGCATGCCGGTGGCCGGCAAGCTGGCGAGCCGGTACACGGGCTCGACCAGCACCGACGTGGTGTAGCGCAGGCGCCAGATCCAGCCGTTGCGATGGTCGAGCACCATCAGCACCATGGCTAGCGCAAGATAGATAATGAGCCTGAGCGTACCGGCGACCGTGCCGGCAAACAGGGGCGAGGATTCCTCGCGCGCAAGCGCCATCGCTTAACCCACCCCTGTCGCTAGGTTTATTCCGGAGCGAAGAAATCGCTGCCGTGCTGGTCGATCAGCTCCAGCGCCTTGCCACCGCCACGGGCCACGCAGGTCAGGGGCTCGTCGGCCACCTGCACATGCAGGCCGGTTTCCTCGGAAATGAGGCGATCCAGGTCGCGCAGCAGCGCGCCGCCGCCGGTGAGCACGATGCCGCGCTCGGCGACGTCGGAGCACAGTTCCGGCGGGGTCTGCTCGAGGGCGGACTTCACCGCAGCCACGATGCCCGACAGCGGCTCGTGCAGCGCTTCCAGCACCTCGTTGGAGTTGATGGTGAACATGCGCGGCACGCCCTCGGCGAGGTTGCGGCCGGAGATCTCGATCTCCTTCACGTCCGTCTGCGGGAACGCACAGCCGATTTCCAGCTTGATGCGCTCGGCCGTGGATTCGCCGATCAGGGTGCCGTGGTTGCGGCGCACGTAGTTGATGATGGCTTCGTCGAAACGGTCGCCACCCACGCGCACGGACTGCGAGTAGACGATGCCGTTCAGCGAGATCACGGCCACTTCGGACGTGCCGCCACCGATATCCAGCACCATCGAGCCGCGCGCCTCATGCACCGGGATGCCGGCGCCGATGGCGGCGGCCATGGGCTCTTCGATCAGGAACACGTCGCGGGCACCGGCGCCTTCGGCCGATTCCTTGATGGCGCGGCGCTCCACCTGGGTGGAGCCGCAGGGCACGCAAACCAGCACGCGCGGGCTCGGGCGCAGCATGCGCGACTTGTGCACCTGCTTGATGAAGTGCTGCAGCATCGCCTCGGTCATCGAGAAGTTGGCGATCACGCCGTCCTTCATCGGGCGCACCGTGGCGATATTGCCCGGCGTGCGACCCAGCATCTTCTTGGCGTCGCTGCCAACCGCGGCCACGGCACGCGGGCCGCCCGGACCACGGTCCTGGCGAATGGCCACCACCGACGGTTCGTTCAGGACGATGCCCTGGCCCCGCACATAAATGAGCGTGTTGGCCGTGCCGAGGTCGATCGAAATGTCGTTGGAGAAAAATCCGCGAAACTTCTTGAACATGGGTCCGCCGCGCGCCGGCTCTGGCTAAAAAGTAAGCGCGCCAGTCTAGTCAGCAAGTTCCCGGACCGCAAGGCCAATCTCGTTAAGAAAGCCTTTAATTACGCTGTGATAGCCGGGTTTTGTGCGCCGCGCCGCAGCGGCCGGGATCGCAAGAAAGTCGCGATCGAGATCGGTTGCCGGTATGATCTGGAACTTTGAGCCAGGCTGGCGCAAGCGCTGCCCGGACTGCCACCCATCTGCCAGGGAATTTCCTCGCACCATGTCTGCCGTCATCTGCGGATCGCTCGCCTACGACACCATCATGGTGTTCCAGGACCAGTTCAAGAACCACATCCTTCCGGACCAGGTCCATATCCTGAACGTGTCGTTCCTGGTGCCCCGCATGCGTCGCGAATTCGGTGGCTGCGCCGGCAACATTGCCTACAACCTCAAGCTGCTCGGCGGCGATCCGCTGCCGGTGGCCACGGTGGGCCAGGATTTTGGCCCCTACCAGGCCCACATGCAGAAGTGCGGCATTCGCCTGGACTACGTGCGCGTGTTCGATGACCAGTTCACGCCGCAGTGCTTCATCACCACCGACCTGGACAACAACCAGATCACGGCCTTCCATCCGGGCGCCATGCTCAGTGCGCACACCAATCACGTGCGCGACATTCCGGAGATCAGCTTCGCCATCGTGGCGCCGGACAGCCGTGATGCGATGCTGCAGCACGTCGACGAGTTCGCGGCGCGCGGCGTGCCCTTCATCTTCGACCCGGGCCAGGCGATGCCGTTGTTCGACGGCGCCGAGTTCCGCTCGATGATCGAGAAGTCCACCTACGTCATCGTCAACGACTATGAGTCGCAGCTGCTGCAGCAGCGCACGGGCTGGACCGCGCAGGAAATCGCCTCGCGCGTGAAGGCCTACATCGTCACGCTGGGCCCGCGCGGTTCGCAGATCCACACCGAAGGTACGATGCATGAAATCCCGGCGGCACGCGAACGCCAGGTGGTGGATCCGACCGGTTGCGGCGACGCTTACCGCGCCGGCCTGATCTTCGGCATCATGAAGGGCAAGGATTGGCCGACCGTCGGTCGCATGGCATCGCTGATGGGTGCGCTGAAAGTGGAGCACCCGGGCACGCAGAACCAGTACTTCGACTACGCGCAGTTCTCGGCGGAATTCAAAGAACAGTTCGGCTACTCGATCGACTGAAGATAGCCGTCCATACGGCAATTCGTCGGGCCTGACCGACACGACAAGGCCTCCTTCACGGAGGCCTTGTTCATTTCAGCCGACGCGAAAACCCATGGTGGCCTGGACGGCGTCCTGCCAGCCTCGATAGAGCTGGCTGCGTTCGGTTTCCTGCATGATCGGGGTGAATCGCCGGTCCACCTGCCACAACGCGGCGATTTCCTCGCAACTCTCCCAGAAACCCACCGCCAAGCCCGCCAGGTAGGCGGCACCGAGCGCGGTGGTTTCCTGCACCCGCGGGCGCAGCACGGGAACGCCGAGCATGTCGCTCTGAAACTGCGCCATGAAGTCGTTGGCGATGGCGCCGCCGTCGGCGCGCAGTTCTTTCAACGCGATGCCTGCGTCGGCCTCCATTGCCGTGAGCACATCGCGCGACTGATAGGCCATTGATTCGAGTGCCGCCCGCACGAAATGCTCCTTGTTCGTGCCGCGACTCAGGCCAAAGACCGCGCCCCGCACGTCACTGCGCCAGTAGGGTGCGCCCAGGCCGACAAATGCCGGCACCATGTAGACGCCCTCGCTGGAGGCAACGCGCTCCGCGTAGGCCTGCGAGTCCGACGCCTTGCCCAGCATCCGCAGGCCGTCGCGCAGCCATTGGATCACGGATCCAGCGACAAAGATGCTGCCCTCCAGGGCGTAGTCCACACGATCACCCAGCTGCCAGGCGATGGTCGTCAGCAATCCATGCCGGGACGGAACCGCCTGCTCGCCGGTGTTCATCAGCATGAAGCAGCCGGTGCCGTAGGTGTTTTTGGCCATGCCCCGACTGAAGCAGGCTTGCCCGAACAATGCAGCCTGCTGATCACCCGCGACGCCGGCAATCGGCACGCTCGCGCCGAAGAACTGCGCGGGTGCCGTGTGGGCGTAGATTTCGCTGTTGGAGCGCACGACCGGGAGCATCGCCCGTGGAATGTCGAGCATGGCAAGCAGGTCGTCATCCCACTTGCGTCGATGAATGTCGTAGAGCAAGGTGCGCGCGGCGTTGCTCACGTCCGTCACGTGCGCGCTCCCGCCACTCAGGTTCCAGATCAGCCAGCTATCGATCGTGCCGAACAACAGCTCGCCACGCTCCGCGCGGGCTTGCGCACCGTCGACGTGATCGAGAATCCAGCGCAGCTTGGTGGCCGAGAAATAGGCGTCGATCAGCAGCCCGGTGCGTTCGCGCACCAGCGCGTCGTAACCACCCTGCCGCAGGCGTTCGCAGATCTCCATGCTCTGGCGGGACTGCCAGACAATCGCGTTGTGGATCGGCTGGCCGGTGGCGCGATCCCACACCACGGTGGTTTCACGCTGGTTGGTCATACCGATGGCTGCGATTTCCGCGAGCTCCACCTGCGTATTGGCGAGCAGCTCGGTGACTGTCACCAGCACGCTAGTGAGGATCTCGCGCGGGTTGTGCTCGACCCAGCCCGGTTGGGGGAAGATCTGCGCGAACTCGCGCTGCGCCGTGCCGACGACCGAGCCGGAGTGATCGAACAGGATCGCCCGGGAGCTCGTCGTTCCCTGATCAAGGGCCAGGATGTAACGCTGTTTCACGCCCGCTCGCTCCCGCATGCACCCGGATGACGCGCCAAGCGTAGCAACATCGGCCCCGGATGCACGGGGCCGACGATGTACTCAGTGCGCAGCGGTCTTGTCGCCGGGCTGCATGATGCGATCGATGAAGGCCAGGGCGAGCGCCGACACGACGAACGCGAGGTGCAACAGCACCTGCCATTTGATGGTTTCGGCGTCGAGGGACGCCGCCTTGATGAAGGTGGCGAGCAGGTGGATCGACGAAATGCCGATGATGGCCATGGCGAGCTTCACCTTGAGCACCGTCGCGTTCACGTGCGACAACCATTCCGGCTGGTCCGGATGACCATCCAGCTTCAGGCGCGACACGAAGGTTTCATAGCCGCCGACGATCACCATGACCAACAGGTTGGAGATCATCACCACGTCTATCAGGCCCAGCACGGTCAACATGATGGTCGTTTCCGCGCTGTCGGCTGTGCCCGCAGGCAGGTGGCCAAACAAGGTCGCGTCGACGAGATGCCAGAGTTCGCGCACGAACTGCACGACATAGATGGCCTGGGCAACGATGAGGCCCAGGTACAGCGGCAGCTGCAACCAGCGGGAAGAGAAAATCAGATAAGGAAGTGGACCAAGGCGGCTCTTTTGAGGAGTCGTCATACGCATCACGTTGTCGGAATTGGACTACGGATGATCGCAAATTCTTGCGCACATGAATATCGCGTTGCTCGCGGCCATTCATGCTGAAGTGGGCTGTACGCGCTGCCGGCGATTAGCAACCCGCCGCGCGCTCTGGTTTGGACGTCCAAACGCGCGCCGATTTTCGGAACGCGCAAAGACAAACGCCTTCCCGGATGGGAAGGCGTTTGAGGGATAAAGCCCCTGGCGGTGACCTACTCTTGCATGAGGATTCACACTACCATCGGCGCAGCTGCGTTTCACTTCCGAGTTCGGGATGGGATCGGGTGGGACCACAGCGCTATAGCCGCCAGGGAAAGGGTGGGAACAGCGCTTAGAGCGCCAGTTCCGCAGAGGGTGTAAACGAGTGACAAGCGATTTGGGTGAACCGATCGAGATGATTCGTTGAGACGAGTTGTCTCTAGCGAAGCGTCTTGGGGTTATATGGTCAAGCCTCACGGCTCATTAGTACACGTAAGCTCAATGCATTGCTGCACTTCCACACCGTGCCTATCAACCACCTAGTCTTGATGGTGCCTTAAGGAGACTCGAAGTCTCGGGAGATCTCATCTTGAGGCGCGCTTCCCGCTTAGATGCTTTCAGCGGTTATCGCTTCCGTTCGTAGCTACCGGGCAATGCCATGGGCATGACAACCCGAACACCAGCGGAACGTCCACTCCGGTCCTCTCGTACTAGGAGCAGCCCCTCTCAAATCTCCAACGCCCACGACAGATAGGGACCGAACTGTCTCACGACGTTCTGAACCCAGCTCGCGTACCACTTTAAATGGCGAACAGCCATACCCTTGGGACCGGCTACAGCCCCAGGATGTGATGAGCCGACATCGAGGTGCCAAACACCGCCGTCGATATGAACTCTTGGGCGGTATCAGCCTGTTATCCCCGGAGTACCTTTTATCCGTTGAGCGATGGCCCTTCCATACAGAACCACCGGATCACTAAGACCTACTTTCGTACCTGCTTGATCCGTCGATCTCGCAGTCAAGCACGCTTATGCCTTTGCACACAGTGCGCGATGTCCGACCGCGCTGAGCGTACCTTCGTGCTCCTCCGTTACTCTTTGGGAGGAGACCGCCCCAGTCAAACTACCCACCACACACGGTCCCTGATCCGGATTACGGACCTAGGTTAGAACGTCAAGCACTTCAGGGTGGTATTTCAAGGATGGCTCCACCGAAACTAGCGTCTCGGTTTCATAGCCTCCCACCTATCCTACACAGAAGAACTCAACGTTCAGTGTGAAGCTGTAGTAAAGGTTCACGGGGTCTTTCCGTCTTGCCGCGGGAACGCTGCATCTTCACAGCGATTTCAATTTCACTGAGTCTCGGGTGGAGACAGCGCCGCTGTCGTTACGCCATTCGTGCAGGTCGGAACTTACCCGACAAGGAATTTCGCTACCTTAGGACCGTTATAGTTACGGCCGCCGTTTACTGGGGCTTCGATCAAGAGCTTCGCCTTGCGGCTGACCCCATCAATTAACCTTCCAGCACCGGGCAGGCGTCACACCCTATACGTCCACTTTCGTGTTTGCAGAGTGCTGTGTTTTTGATAAACAGTCGCAGCGGCCAGGTTACTGCGACCCTCTAACGCTCAGTCACGCACGTGACCACGTCGGAGGGCGCACCTTCTCCCGAAGTTACGGTGCCATTTTGCCTAGTTCCTTCACCCGAGTTCTCTCAAGCGCCTTGGGATTCTCACCCTGCCTACCAGTGTCGGTTTACGGTACGGTTTCTCTTAAGCTGAAGCTTAGTGGCTTTTCCTGGAAGCGTAGTATCAGTCACTTCGTCCAATAGGACTCGTCTCGGTGCTCGGCATAAAGAGGGCCGGATTTGCCTAACCCTCATGCCTACCGCCTTTCCCCGGGACAACCAACGCCCGGTAGACCTAACTTTCTCCGTCCCCACATCGCACTTAAGAGAAGTGCTGGAAT